>NZ_MRDH01000014.1 GCF_002008225.1 Agrobacterium salinitolerans
ACGATCGAGGCAACGATGCCGGCGCCGACGGTACGGCCGCCTTCGCGGATAGCGAAGCGCAGCTTTTCTTCCATCGCGATCGGAACGATCAGCTCGACGTCAACGGTGACGTTGTCGCCAGGCATAACCATTTCCGTGCCTTCAGGAAGCGTAACGATGCCCGTCACGTCCGTCGTGCGGAAGTAGAACTGCGGACGGTAGTTCGTGAAGAACGGCGTATGACGGCCGCCTTCTTCCTTCGTCAGGATGTAGGCTTCGGCCTTGAACTTCTTGTGCGGCTTGACCGAACCCGGCTTGCACAGGATCTGACCACGCTCGACGCCGTCACGGTTAACACCGCGAACCAGTGCGCCGATGTTGTCGCCGGCCTGACCCTGGTCGAGCAGCTTGCGGAACATTTCAACGCCGGTAACCGTCGTCTTCGACGTCGGACGGATGCCGACGATTTCGACTTCTTCACCAACCTTGACGATACCGCGCTCAACGCGACCCGTCACAACCGTACCACGACCCGAGATCGAGAACACGTCTTCGATCGGCATCAGGAACGGCTGGTCGATCGGACGCTCAGGCGTCGGGATGTAGGCGTCAACCGCTGCCATCAGCTCGCGGATCGCGTCTTCACCGATCTTCTTGTCGCTGTCTTCAAGAGCAGCAAGCGCCGAACCCTTGATGATCGGAATATCGTCGCCCGGGAAGTCGTAGGACGACAGAAGTTCACGAACTTCAAGCTCGACAAGCTCCAGAAGCTCGGCGTCGTCAACCTGGTCGACCTTGTTCAGGAACACGACGATCGCAGGAACGCCAACCTGACGGGCAAGCAGGATGTGCTCGCGGGTCTGCGGCATCGGGCCGTCAGCAGCCGAGCAAACCAGGATCGCGCCGTCCATCTGCGCTGCACCCGTGATCATGTTCTTCACGTAGTCGGCGTGGCCGGGGCAGTCAACGTGAGCGTAGTGACGGTTCGGCGTCTCATACTCAACGTGCGCCGTCGAAATCGTGATACCACGCGCCTTTTCTTCAGGAGCGGCGTCGATCTGGTCATACGCCTTGAACTCGCCGAAGAACTTCGTGATTGCCGCCGTCAGCGACGTCTTGCCATGGTCAACGTGACCGATCGTGCCAATGTTGACGTGCGGCTTCGTCCGCTCAAACTTGCTCTTTGCCAT
>NZ_MRDH01000017.1 GCF_002008225.1 Agrobacterium salinitolerans
CCGTAGGAATCGACGATATAGCCGCCGAAGACCGCACCGATACTGATGGCCACCTGAAAGGAAACGACCATCAGGCTGCCTGCTGCTTCCAGCGCATCGGGTGCACCGCGGGAAAGATTGGTCGGCAGCACCACGGGCGCCATGCCGAAGGCAAGGCCCCAAAGCGCGACGAGCGCGAATGCGGCGCCGCTGTGAACACCCCAGACAACGAGGGCAATCGTCGCAAATGCCATCAGGGCGGCGGTAACGATGAGTGCGAGGCGGATACTGGTGTCAGCCATCCGGCCCCCCAGCACATTGCCGATCACGGAAGCAACGCCAAAGCCGAGCAGGGCGAGGGCAATCGGCGTGGTGTCAAGCAGCGTCACCTGTTCGAGGAAGGGACGCACATAGACCGAGCCGGCAAAATGCCCTGTCATCAGCAACAGGATTGCCAGCATCCCCAGTTGAACGCTGCGCCGCCGCGTCAGCCGGAAAACATCGGAAAGACTGTTGCTCGTACTTGCCGGCAGCGATGGCAGGCTGAATATCTGCAGCAGCATGGCAATGATGGCAAGTCCCGCCGTCATCGACATGGCTACGCGCCATCCCACCCAGTCGCTGATCAAGGCGCCCATGGAGGGAGCCGCAATGGTGGCGAGTGAAACGCCCAGGGTGACGATAGCCATGCCGCGCCCGGTCGAATTTGCGCCGACGAGCCGTGCCACGACCGCAACCGAAAGCGCCCAGAAACCGCTGAGCGCAATGCCCAGCCCGGCCCGGCCCAGCAACAATAGCCAGAAATCGGCAGCAACCGATGCGAGAATGTTGGAGCCGATCGCCAGCGCACTAAGACCGACAAGCACGGTCTTGCGGTTCAGTTTGCCGATGAGAACATTGCTCAGCAAAGCCGTCACGGCGCCCACGGAAGCTGTCGCCGTCACAACCTGTCCGGCTGTACCTTCGGTAATGCCGAGATCGCGCGCCATGGGCGTCAACAATCCCGCTGGCAGGAACTCGGCCGAAACCAGCGCAAAACTGGTGGCCGCCATCGAAAGAACCGCGAACCAGGTCGCAGCTGTCCATGCGGGTTCTTCTGCGGCCTCCAGGGCAATTGTTGACCCATCAAAATCTGATGTCGTGTCCGTCATGGTCTCTCTCCTTGAGTTGGGAGAGCTTTAGACGAATTTTTCCGGATGATATGTATCTAAAAATCCGAATTTCATGCCTATTCCTCCG
>NZ_MRDH01000029.1 GCF_002008225.1 Agrobacterium salinitolerans
ACGGTGTTTACCGAGCCGCCGATCTCGTGTTTCTGGTTGCCGGAAACTTCCACCGCGCGGTTGCCGCCGACCGAGGCGACCTCATGCCGGTCGACGCGCTTGGTCCGGTCATTCAGAACCCGCGTCGTCTGGTCCTTCTGGGCGTGGAAGAACTGGTTCTCCTTGCCGGCCTCATCCTCGAAGGTGATTTCGTTGAAACCGTCGCCCTTGTGACTGTTGGAGCGCAGCACCATACGTGTCTTGTTGGCGGGCAGGTCGTAAGGCACGGAATTGGCCGGATTGTTGACCACGCCGATGACCAGCGGCTTATCCGGGTCACCATCGACAAAGGCGACCATCACCTCCATGCCGATGCGCGGAATGACCTGCGCACCCCATGTACCACCGCCCCATGCCTGGCTGACACGCACCCAGCACGTATCCGTGCCATCCTTCTTCGCCTTGCGATCCCAAGGGAACCACAGCTTGATGCGGCCATATTGATCCGGGTGGATTTCCTCACCTTCGGGGCCAGCGACGATCGCCACCTGCGTGCCTTCGATGCGCGGCCGTTTTGTTGACCGGTGCGGCGTCAAGGGAACGCGCGCCGGAATTGCCTCGAAGTGGTTGCGATATTCCGGCTCGTTGCTGTTTGTCTCATAGGAGAGATCGACAATGCTGTGGCTTGCCCTGATGATCACATGTTCTTCGTAAGCATGCTCTGGATGGGCAACCTCGTAAGGCGTGAAGCGGCGACCGGCTTCGAGAATGCGCGAGGTCGATGAACCGAACACCCGGTCATGATCGGCCTCAATGGCCTGGGTGCGCAGTTTTTGCGCGCGCTCGGCCTCTTCCACCGTCCTGATGCGGGCCGGATATTCGTAGAGCTCGCGCTTCGTCGCATCCGGCATTTGCACCAGCGATGGCGTCATCGTGCCCGGCACCATGCCCGGCGTCTCGAAATTCCAGTCCGCACCCGCACGCTGGCCCGAGACATAGGAAAAACGCCGCGCCCAATCGTTGATGTGGTTGCGATCCGACGACCCCTGCGCCAGCCGCACCGTCCCCTCCCCCTGCGCGGCCGGTGATGGCCCGAGCCAGCCGCTGGCGCTGTCGGCCACATGCAGCTTGTGGGAACCGTCCTCGTGGCTAAACCAGTAGAACAGGCCGTCCTCTTCGAAACGGCGGGTGAGATAATCGAGATCGGTCTCATTCCACTGAACACTGTAGTGCTGTGCAGGCGGCGGCGAGATGATGCCTGACGTATCGGGGGCGGGAATGCCATGTTCGGAAAACAGTGTCTCAACGATCTCGACCGCCGTCTTGTCCATCCAGATACGGCAATCGGAACGACGCGACAGAAGCCACATCTGCGGGCGGATGGTCATGGCATAGGAGCGAAGGCCCCGAGTGATAGGCGGACCCTCATGCAACTCGGTAACCAGGCCGTTGAA
>NZ_MRDH01000036.1 GCF_002008225.1 Agrobacterium salinitolerans
TGTTGATTTCCACTGAGAGCTGACCCGGCGCAGCCCGATATTTCCATTGAGAAGTGACCCATGTTTCAACCGTCCCTCGCATGTTTTCAGCGGGGGCTCTGGAGTGATCGACATGGCATTACTGAGCGTGATCCGACGCTGGCATTTTCGAGAGCATCTATCGATCCGGGAGATATGCCGCAGAACTGGCTTATCCCGGAATACGATCCGCAAATATCTACGCGCCGGCGGCGTTGAGCCGAAGTTCAACGTGCCGGAGAGGCCGAGCAAGCTTGACCCGTTTGCGGATCGGTTATCGGCCTGGCTGAAGACGGAATCCAAGAAGGGCCGCAAGCAGAAGCGGACAATGAAGCAGTTGCATGCTGATCTTGTGAGCCTCGGCTACGAGGGGTCCTACAATCGTGTGGCGGCATTTGCTCGGGAATGGCGCGATGATCGACAGCGGGAATTGCAGACGACCGGCCGTGGCACCTTCGTTCCACTGGCATTTGAACCCGGAGAAGCCTTCCAGTTCGACTGGTCGGAAGATTGGGCGATCATCGGCAATGAGCGCACAAAGCTCCAGGTTGCTCACACGAAGCTGAGCTACTCCAGGGCCTTCATCGTTCGGGCCTATCTCCTGCAGACGCACGAGATGCTGTTTGACGCCCATAACCATGCCTTCCGCGTCTTCGGTGGCATTCCCGGTCGCGGCATCTACGACAACATGCGCACGGCGATCGACAAGGTTGGCCGTGGCAAGGAGCGCGACGTCAATGTCCGCTTCATGGCGATGGCGAGCCATTATGTGTTCGAGCCCGAGTTCTGCAATCCGGCATCTGGCTGGGAGAAGGGACAGGTCGAGAAGAACGTTCAGGATGCGCGTCATCGGTTCTTTCAACCGGTTCCACGCTTTCCATCACTGGATGCCCTGAACGACTGGCTTGAACTTCGATGCAAAGAGTTCTGGGCAAAGACGCCACACGGTCAGATGCGCGGCACCATCGCCGACATCTGGGCCGAGGAAGCCCCGGCTCTCATGCCGGTTTCCAGACCGTTCGACGGGTTCGTCGAGTATACAAAGCGGGTCACGCCGACCTGCCTCGTGCATCTGGAGCGCAACCGCTACAGCGTTCCAGCATCCTTTGCCAATCGTCCGGTGAGCCTTCGGGTCTATCCAGAGCGTGTCGTCGTCGCCGCAGAAGGTCAGATCGTCTGTGAGCACCGCCGTGTCATCGATCGTTCCCATGATCGGCCGGGTCAGACCATCTACGACTGGCGTCACTATCTGGCGGTGGTGCAGCGTAAGCCCGGTGCTCTTCGTAACGGCGCACCGTTCATCGAGCTTCCCGATGCATTCCGGACCTTACAGCAATACCTGCTCAAGAAGCCCGGTGGTGATCGAGAGATGGTCGATATCCTGGCCCTCGTGCTTCAGCACGACGAACGGGCAGTGCTGTCTGCCGTCGACATGGCGCTGAAGTCTGGCGTTCCGACCAAGACGCATGTGCTGAACCTGCTGCATCGGCTCGTTGACGGCAAATCCTTCACGCCGCCGACCCTCGATGCCCCTCAGGCACTGACGCTCACCAATGAACCCAAGGCCAATGTTGAGCGATACGACACCTTGAGAAAGACGGAGGCTCGCCATGCGTCATAATCCAGCAAGCGGCGCGATCGTCATCATGCTGCGGCAGTTGAAGATGCATGGCATGGCTCAGGCAGTCGGAGAGCTTACCGAGCAGGGATCACCCGCGTTCGAGGCTGCCCTTCCGATCCTGTCGCAGCTTCTCAAGGCAGAGACGGCAGAGCGCGAGGTTCGATCAACGGCCTATCAGCTCAAGACAGCACGCTTTCCAGCCTACCGTGACCTGAATGGCTTCGACTTTACCAGCAGCGAGATCAACGAGGCGCTCGTGCAGCAACTCCATCGCTGCGACTTCCTCGATGATGCCAACAACATCGTCCTGGTCGGCGGACCTGGCACGGGCAAGACGCACATTGCCACCGCGCTGGGCGTTCAGGCCATTGAACATCACCACAAGCGGGTAAGGTTCTTCTCGACGGTCGAACTGGTCAACGCGCTTGAGCAAGAGAAAGCGCAAGGCAAGTCGGGACAGATCGCCAATCGGCTCGTTCACTCCGATCTCGTCATTCTCGACGAGCTGGGATACCTGCCATTCAGTGCCTCAGGAGGAGCGTTACTCTTCCATCTGCTGAGCAGGCTGTACGAGCGCACCAGCGTCATCATCACCACCAACCTCAGCTTCAGCGAATGGGCCAGTGTCTTCGGCGATGCCAAGATGACCACGGCGCTGCTCGACCGCCTAACGCATCACTGCCACATCCTCGAAACCGGAAACGACAGCTTCCGCTTCAAGAACAGCTCGGCGCATGAGCCGAAAACAACGAAGGAGAAACGCAGGAACTTGACCACCACGGCCAACACAAACGATACCTAAAGGCGGGTCACTTCTCGGTGGAAACGCCGGGTCAGCTCTCAGTGGAAATCAACAGCC
>NZ_MRDH01000032.1 GCF_002008225.1 Agrobacterium salinitolerans
GTAAGCGGCAAGCTGAGACCGTTCAGCGCGTGTAATTCCACGGCATGAGTGCATCGAGGTCGCTGCTGGGCCAACCATTGGCTATGCGCTCGAGTGTCTGGGCGAGCCAGGCCTGCGGATCGACATTGTTCATTTTCGCTGTTTGAAGGAGCGTGGCGATTGTTGCCCAAGTCTTTCCACCGCCATCGCTGCCGGCGAAGAGGCTATTCTTTCTGGTAATTGTCTGGTGCCGGATTGCACGCTCGACTATGTTATTGTCGAGCTCGATGCGGCCGTCGGTGAGAAAGCGCTCGAAGATGGAGCGACGCGAGGTGGCATAGCGGATCGCCTCGGCCAGCTTCGACTTGCCAGATATCCGCGGTAGGGTCTTCTGCCAGAGGGCGAAGAGTTCCGTGACAACCGCAGCAGATGTCGCCTGGCGCGCGGCGACACGGGCGTCAGGGCTTTGCCCGCGAGCTGTTTCTTCCACCTGCCAGAGCTTCGCCATCAGTTCCACCGTCTCGGTGGCGATCTTGGAGCTGTCTGAAGTGTGGAGCTCGTAGAACTTGCGCCTGCTATGGGACCAGCAGTAGGCCAGCATCACGCCGTCATTGCCTCCGTCAGATCTGGCAAGCTTGTTATAGGCACCATGTCCGTCAACCTGCAGAATACCGCGATAGCCATTCAGATGCCGGGCGACCCGATCGCCAGCACGGCTATCTTCGAAGCGATAGGCGACCATCGGCGGGCTACTGCCACCGAAGGGTCTGTCATCGCGGGCATAAGCCCAAAGCCAGGCCGTCTTGGCCGATCCAGATCCGGGCGCGAGTGTGGGCAACGTCGTCTCGTCAGCGAAGATACGCTCAGCCTTCTTGATCTCGGCGAGGATGTAGTCGGCCAGGATATCAAGTTCAAAGCCGAGCTTACCCATCCATTGAGCCATCAGCTTCCGGTCAAGCTCGACCTTGTCGCGGGCATAGATTGCCTCCTGCCGATAGAGCGGAAGGCCATCGGCATACTTCGAGACGGCGATCTGGGCGAGAAGCGCTTCCGTCGGAATGCCCGCCTCGATAATGTGCGCGGGTGCGGCGGCCTGAATGACGCCGTCTTCATTTTTGAAGGCATACTTCGGTCGGCGTGTGACGATGACGCGGAACTTCGCCGGCACGACGTCAAGTCGCTCCGAGACGTCTTCCCCGATCAGCACCTTCTGTTTACCGAAGTGTTCGGGCAGTTCATCCGGCTCGATCACCACTTCGACCCGCTCAAGATGAGGAGCAAAGCCCTTGCGCGGTCTCGGCGGACGTTTGCTGTCGGGATGGGGTGCGCCCTTGTTGACCTGGGCTCGGATCGCAGCGATGCCGGTCTCGATTTCCTCGAAGACAAAGGCCTGCTGCTCATCATCGATGCCTGCAGAGCCGAGCTTTTCTGATCGCCGGCCAAAGCGGGCACGATCAAAGGCTTTCAGGATCTGGGTCAGTCGTTCGATGCGTTCATCAGCATCGGCGTTTCTGGCTTTCAGGTCTGCGACCTCGCTCTCAAGAGCATCGGTGCGCGCTGCCTTCTCGGCCATGGCAAGGACCATGGCTTTCAGGGTCTCTATATCATCCGGGAGCTGCAGATCGGGCGGCGTCATGACGTCTACTAGAGCATATTTTGCTCCGGTTTTCCTGCCCTTTCAGGCGGTTGATTCACTTTGCCGCAGGCATTTACCCAACAATCTCCGGCGGCTTCACCGCCACCGAGCGCACCCGTTTCCAGTCCATGCCGTCAACGAGCGCCATGAGCTGGGCATGGTTGAGCTGGACTCGGTTGTGGCCTATCCGCGGCCAGCAAAACTGCGCCTTCTCCAGCCGCTTGGCGTAAAGGCAGACACCTGATCCATCCCACCAGACGATCTTGACCCGGTCAGCCCGTTTGGCCCGGAAGACATAGAGCGAGCCGTTGAAGGGATCACTGCCGGCATCGCGCACCAGCGACAGTAAACTGTCTGGCCCTTTGCGGAAGTCGATGGGATGGCTGGCGAGGAAGACCTTTACACCCGCCGGGATCATGCTGAGCGAACCGCCCGGATCACGCGCTGCAGATGCGCTTCTTCGATATGCCGGCCGACCCGCACGACGATACCGTCAATGACGATTTCGACAACGGGGTTGGCGTCAGGTGCGACGCTCTGCGGATCAACTGCCGCTGGTGCCTCTCCAGGCTTATCACTGGCCAACAGCTCTCTACGCCAGCGGTAGAGTTGAGATGGCAAGATACCGATCTGCCGCGCCACGGCAGACATGTTCACACCGGGCTGACAGGCCTGCTCAACCGCTGTCTCCTTGAATTCGTCAGACCAGAACCGTCGCAACTGTCGCGGGGACCCGTCCAGGCGATCGGGCACCGCCTCGATCATTCGCATCAACCCAAGGCTAGCCGCAGGTCTAGACATAGATCCTCACATCCAAAGAACTCGTATGCCCGAAATACCTTACTCAGCATCAGACCCGCCAGATGGGATCTCCTTGCCGCTTAC
>NZ_MRDH01000035.1 GCF_002008225.1 Agrobacterium salinitolerans
CGCCCTCGTTCAGTGAGCGGACTTATAAGAGAACCTCACCAAACAAGTCAACACACCTATCGTCAAAAAACTGACATTTTTATCAAACCATTGATTTTATTAGGTAGTTTCGTGAAGCGAAGCAAAAACAAGCGAAAGAGACGGAATCTTCCGACATTTCGCCACACGCCCAATGCCTGCTCTCCGGTCCTGACTGCAAATAGCGCGCAAGGAACCGTGACTTTAACGACGGAGCATTTGCCTGCTCCTTACATACGGCTGTCAAAGTGCGGGACGGTGCATTAGAAACGGCATATGAGACGCTTAAACACCACCCCAGAGCCGCAGGCCTGTTTGCATGACTAGAATGCCCGTTCCTATAAAGACCGAGTTGCCCGAACTTCCCGTGAGTGCCGTTCTCGGCGATATCGCCGAGGCTCTGGCCGGGGCGAAGCGCGCAGTTCTTTCGGCTCCACCGGGCGCGGGTAAAACGACGCTGGTGCCGCTTCATCTCTTGCAGCAGGACTGGCGGGGTGACGGCAAGATCATTCTTCTCGAACCGCGCCGGCTCGCCGCGCGTGCCGCAGCCGGGCGCATGGCCGAACTGCTTCACGAGGATGTCGGGCAAACCGTCGGCTACCGCATGCGGCTCGACAATCGCATCTCCTCGAAAACACGCGTCGAAGTGGTGACCGAAGGCGTGTTTGCCCGCATGGTCCTGGACGATCCTGAACTTGCCGGCGTTTCGACGGTGATATTCGACGAGTTTCACGAGCGTTCGCTCGACGGCGATTTCGGACTGGCGCTAGCGCTTGATGTGCAGGGTGGGTTGCGCGACGATCTGCGTATCCTCGTCATGTCCGCCACGCTCGATGTCGAACGCATCAGCACGCTCATGGCAGACGCCCCGATCATTCAGAGCCTTGGGCGGACGTTTCCAATCGACCTCCGTTATGAGGATCGTTGGCAGGGCGTGCCGATTGAAGAGAAAGTTACCAAGGCGATCACTGAGGTCCATGGGTCGGAAACCGGCTCCATCCTCGCCTTTCTGCCGGGGCAGTCGGAAATTACCCGAACGGCCGTACGGCTGGAGGGACGTTTTCCCGCAGATACGGATATCATCCCGCTTTACGGCAACCTTTCGCAGAAGGAGCAGGATGCGGCGATAAAGCCGGCGCCGGCCGGACGACGCAAGATCGTGCTTGCCACCTCGATTGCGGAGACCTCGATTACCATCGATGGCGTGCGTGTGGTGATCGACAGCGGATTGCAGCGACTACCTGTCTTCGAGCCCGCAACGGGAATCACGAGGCTGGAGACGTTGCGGGTGTCGCGCGCTTCCGCCGACCAGCGGGCGGGACGCGCCGGGCGAACGGAACCCGGTGTTGCGATCCGCCTGTGGCATCCGGGGCAGACGGCGGCGCTCAACGCCTTCACGCCACCGCAAATTCTGGCAAGCGATCTTGCCGGCCTTGTGCTCGATCTCGCCCATTGGGGTGTTCAGGATCCCTCTTCTCTTGCCTTTCTGGATATGCCCCCCGAAGCCGCACTTAAAGAATCGATGGCGCTTCTCAAAAATCTGGGCGCGCTCGACAAAGTCGGAGCGCTGACGCAGCGCGGCCATCTGATGCGTGGCCTTTCATTGCCGCCACGGCTGGCGGCCATGGTGATTGCGGCGGCAAGCGAAGGCGCGGGGAAGAAGGCGGCGATGCTCGCCGTCATGCTGACGGAACAGGGGCTCGGCGGAAACGACATCGATCTAGATGAAAGGCTGCGGCGCTTTCTTTCCGACAGGAGCGAAAGGGCGCAGGCGGCGCGCAAGCTGGCATCGAGGCTGTTTGACGCGATCGGCGACAAAACGGCGGCAGCCGAATTGCCGAGCGGGGCCGGTCCGCTGCTGCTGCACGCCTATCCGGACAGGATCGCGCTTCAGCGCGGCGCGCGGGGACGGTATGTGATGGCCAACGGGCGTGGCGCAGAGCTTGCAGAGACAGAACGGCTGGCGGCCAGCAAAATGCTGGTGGTTGCCGATATTACCGGACGAGCGGCGCAGCCGCGCATCCTTGCCGCGGCAGGCATAGACAGGACCGATATAGAGGAGCGAATGCCGCACCTCATCGTTCAGCAGGACCAGCTGCTTTTCGACAAGGCGAGCGGCCAGGCCCGCGCGCGAAAGGTGACACGGCTTGGCGCCATCATCCTCGATGAGACACCCCTCCCCCGTCCCGAGGGTGAACAGGCGGCACAGGCGCTCGCCAATGGCGTTCGGGAATTCGGCATCGGCATCCTTCCTTTTTCGAAAGAGACGCTGCAGTTGCGCGACAGGATCGGTTTTCTGAACGCCAGTATCGGGGAGCCCTGGCCAGATGTCAGCGAAGAGGCGTTGCTTTCGCGGCTGGAAGAGTGGTTCGTCCCTTTTCAGAACGGCGCGCGTAGCCTGCAGGACATTCGACCCGGCAGCCTCTCCGAAGGGATCCTGTCTCTGGTGCCGCATGAGGTAGCGCGCGATCTCGCCAAGTTGGCGCCGACGCATTTCGAAGCACCGACGGGCCAGCGGCATCCCATCCGTTACGACGCCAGCGAACCGACGCTTTCCATTCGCGTGCAGGAACTTTTCGGCTTGAGAGCTCACCCGACCATTGCGCAGGGGCGGTTGCCGCTGCTCTTGGAATTGACCTCGCCGGCGCACAGGCCGATACAGACGACACGCGATCTTCCGGGCTTCTGGTCGGGGTCCTGGAAGGATGTGCGGGCGGATATGCGCGGGCGTTATCCACGCCATCCATGGCCGGAGGACCCGGCATCGGCCCTGCCGACTAGCCGCGCGAAACCGCGCGGGACGTGACGATGAGGGACAGGGTAAAGGAGATGACGGTGGCTGGCCATTCTATCGAAACCACGAGGCTCGGCCGCGCCAGCCGCAGGATAAGGTTGCAGACAATCGTCTGGCTGCGCTGGCTGGCGGTTGCGGGACAGACGGCGACGATCCTGCTTGTCGCCTTCGGATTCAATTTTCCCCTGCCGCTTTTGGCCTGCAGCCTATTGATTGCGGCGCTCGCTCTTGCAAATCTGTTTCTCACCGCTCGTTTTCCCTCCACCTATCGTCTGGAGCCCTGGGAAGCGACATTGCTTCTGGCCTTCGACCTGCTGCAATTGACGGCACTCATTTACATCACCGGCGGACTTTCCAATCCCTTCGCGCCGCTTATCTGCGTGCAGGTCATCATTGCGTTTGCCTCCCAGCCGTTACGGCATTCGCTTATTCTTCTTGGCTTTGCCATCATCTGCTCGACCGCAATCGCCTTTTCACCCTTTCCGGTTCCGTGGTATCCCGGCGAGGTTTTGCCGATCCAGCTTCTGCTGCATGTCGGCACCTGGGTCGCGATCATCGCCACAACCTCTTTTGCGGCCTTTTATGCCTATCGCGTTTCGCATGAGGCAAACCAGCTGGCGGATGCGCTGGCTGCAACGGAGCTGGTGCTGGAGCGGGAAAAACATCTCTCGCAG
Organism: Agrobacterium salinitolerans; assembly: GCF_002008225.1. Taxonomy (GTDB): domain Bacteria; phylum Pseudomonadota; class Alphaproteobacteria; order Rhizobiales; family Rhizobiaceae; genus Agrobacterium; species Agrobacterium salinitolerans. The sequence continues at coordinate 3,487 of NZ_MRDH01000035.1, forward strand.
CTGGACGGGCTGGCGGCGGCGGCGGCGCACGAGCTCGGCACGCCGCTCGCAACAATCAGCGTTGTCGCGAAGGAGATGGAGCGGGAACTTGGACACGACGAAAAATTTGGCGAAGATATAGCGCTGCTGCGCAGCCAGAGCGAAAGATGCCGCGATATTCTGCGCCGGCTCACCTCTCTTTCCACCGACAACGAAGAACATATGCGCCGCCTGCCGCTCTCCTCGCTGATCGAGGAGGTGATGGCGCCGCACCGGGAATTCGGCATCCGCCTCGAACTCGTTGAAAAGAACAATCGCGCCGACGAACCTGTCGGTATCCGCAATGCCGGTATCATCTACGGTCTTGGCAACCTCATTGAAAACGGCGTGGATTATGCGCGGGAAAAGGTGACCGTAACCGTAGATTACGATCAGCAGAACGTCGCCGTCATCATTGAAGACGACGGGCCGGGTTACGCCCATGACGTGCTTGCGCGTATCGGCGAACCCTATGTGACCGAACGTCACAACGACACACGGGCGGGCGGGCTCGGGCTTGGGCTTTTCATCGCCAAGACCCTGCTGGAGCGCTCCGGCGCCAGTGTCACTTTTGAAAATCGTGGCACAAGCGAAAAGGGAGCAAGGGTGACAATCGTCTGGCCTCGAGCGCTTATGGACGATAAAAGAAGCCGTTGACTTTACCATCCACGTTGAAGCGGCGATAAGAAGAAGAAAACAAAGCCGACGAAGTTGCCGGAAGGCCGCAAACATGAAGACAGACGACGAGAACAACTCCACCAGCGCGCCAACGGACGACGGCGATCCGATCGGACCCGACAGATCGCTGCTGATTGTCGATGATGACGGCCCGTTTTTGCGCCGGCTTGCCCGGGCAATGGAAACACGCGGCTTTGCCGTCGATACGGCCGAGACGGTGAGCGACGGCATTGCCCGCTCCAGGGCTGCGCCGCCGAAGTATGCGGTGGTCGATCTGAGGCTTGCGGATGGCAACGGTCTGGAAGTCATCGAGGCGATCAGGCAGAACCGGGACGATACGCAGATCGTGGTTCTGACCGGCTATGGCAATATTGCAACCGCCGTTACCGCCGTGAAACTCGGAGCGCTGGACTATCTGGCAAAGCCCGCCGATGCGGACGATGTGTTCAATGCGCTGACGCAGCGCAAGGGTGAAAAGACCGAAGTTCCCGAAAACCCCATGTCGGCAGACCGGGTTCGGTGGGAGCATATTCAGCGCGTTTATGAAATGTGCGAGCGAAACGTTTCGGAAACAGCGCGCCGGCTCAACATGCACCGGCGCACCTTGCAGCGCATTCTCGCGAAACGCGCCCCAAAGTAACGGTATTATTCGCCGAAGCTGCGCCCGGTTGTCCATTCCGCCAGCATCAGCCGGGTCGCAGCGGTTCTCGAAAAATCCAACATCACCGATTTGCGGGTCGCCGGCGGCAATTTATGTTCCGGCGCATCGCGCAGCACGTGGGCACCATATCCATCCGACAGGATCAGCCCGCATTCCTCCGGGAATATATCGGTCGGAACCTCTGGATGGGTGGCGAAGAACAGTCGGTCGCAATGCAGGCGATAGTCCGGCCATTTGCGATCCACACGGAAATCCTCGATGGAGGATTTGATTTCGATGATCCAGATTTCACCCTTGACCGACAGACTGATGAGATCGGCCCGTCGCCCGCTTGCAAGCGGCAACTCCGGCAGCACCGAATGGCGCATTTCGTGCAGAAGCACCTGAACGCCGCGGCGCACCAGCATCGCCTTGTCCGACTGGCGGCCGTCGATTAACGGATTATTGTTGGTAACGGAAAGAATAGTCATGGATAAAGGCTGCTGAAGCGTTTGGCCCATTGTTGCAAAAAGGCAATCAACCGGCAATTTTAAAGGCGCAACCACCTCGCGGCGGCGCAACGGCTTGCCAAGAGCGGCTGAATGGAAAATAACCGATTTATCCAATTAAGCCTACTCCTTCGCACAATTTGGCGAATTTTCCGCGAGAACAACATGCGCATCCGTACCCCATTGACGGCACTCGGTCTGACGGCAGCACTGGCTCTGGCCGGCTGCGCCGAAACGACCTCCCAATCCTCCACTCCGACCTCCGGCAAGATCGCAGCGTCAGTACCGGTTGCCGATCCCGTTCCGGCGAAGGTCGAAACGGTCCAGATCTTCAACGATGTGTACGGTCCCGTGACCGATGCGGGCTATGCGCTGCCGGCCATTCCGATCAATCGCGTGAATGAGAAGTACCGTCGCCAGATCGTCGAGTTCCAGACTTCGGAGCGCCCTGGCACCATCATCGTCAATACGCGCGATCGCTACCTCTATTACATCCTGTCCGGCAACCGTGCGGTTCGTTACGGCATCGGCGTCGGCAAGGCGGGTTTTGCCTGGGCCGGTGAAGCCTATGTCGCTTGGAAGCAGGAATGGCCGATGTGGCATCCGCCGAAGGAAATGGCCGACCGCAAGCCGGAAGTGGCGAAATATGTCGAGGCCGGCATGGGCCCGGGCCTTTCCAACCCGCTCGGCGCGCGCGCCATGTATCTCTTCAACGAAAAGGGACAGGACACGCTGTTCCGCATCCATGGTTCGCCCGAGTGGGCTTCTATCGGCACCGCGGCCTCTTCCGGCTGCATCCGCATGATCAATCAGGATGTGATCGACCTCTACAGCCGCGTCCGTCCCGGACGCAGCACGAAAGTGGTCGTGATCCAGTAAAGATCAGATACCGGATAAGAAAAAGCCGCCGTGGATATCCCCGGCGGCTTCAGACTGCTGACAAACCCCTGGCGTGAGCTGGGGGTTTATGATTCATTGGGACATGTTGAAGAAACCTGCTCCTGAA
>NZ_MRDH01000011.1:0-2500 GCF_002008225.1 Agrobacterium salinitolerans
TTGGTTGCGGGGGCAGGATTTGAACCTGCGGCCTTCAGGTTATGAGCCTGACGAGCTACCGGGCTGCTCCACCCCGCGTTACCAGCGCATTCGGCGAAGCCGAATGTCGCGTCTGCGTCGTTGCTTTAGCGACGACGGAACTCTGGCGGAGTAAATTGCGGAGCAATTTATCTCCTTTAAGGGGCGCACCTGATTTTGTACGCCATTTTTATTGCCTTTAAATCTTTGCCTTGAATGACAAAAGGCCGCATGTAGCGGCCCTTTTTGTCGGCTGGGCCGAAGAGTGTGATTGAGAAGATTTTGCGTTGCGTTTTGCAGACCTGGCAGCGACCTACTCTCCCGCGTCTTGAGACGAAGTACCATTGGCGCTGGGGCGTTTCACGGCCGTGTTCGGAATGGGAACGGGTGCGGCCGCCCCGCGATAACCACCAGGTCGGCAAAACGCAACATATGTTCATGCGGAACGCATGAACATATGATTGCTTTTTTGGATTGGCATGCCTTATCCCGTTCGCTTGTCGCTCACGGGGGGACGCCAATCGGCCATACGGCCACCTCTGATATGAGGGACCAGGTGGCCAAAGCAACCTTGTTCATGTTTTCACATGACTGTTGTTTTCGAGAAGCTGGGTGGCATTGCCACTTTTTATCTTAATTACACGTCTTTCTGTGACCCATCCGTATTCCACCTTTGCCCGAGGTCGAGCGTGGCAGCCATACAGGACGCTAGTCCGTCGCGCCTTCCGGTTTTTGCTGTCAAGCAAAATACCTTATGGCGCGCGCCGTCCGCAGGGCCTTTGGCCCGTGAGGACAGAAGATGATATCATCGAACTTTGTTCGATGAACATAATCAATGGGAACGAAGAAGTCGATCGAGCTATTAGTAACGGTAAGCTTCACACATTGCTGTGCTTCCACACCCGTCCTATCGACGTGGTCGTCTTCCACGGCTCTGATAGGGAACACTCGTTTTCAGGTTGGTTTCCCGCTTAGATGCCTTCAGCGGTTATCCATTCCGTATATAGCTACTCTGCTATGCCCTTGGCAGGACAACAGATCCACCAGAGATACGTCCATCCCGGTCCTCTCGTACTAGGGACAGATCCTGTCAATATTCCTACACCCACGGCAGATAGGGACCGAACTGTCTCACGACGTTCTGAACCCAACTCACGTACCGCTTTAAATGGCGAACAGCCATACCCTTGGGACCTGCTCCAGCCCCAGGATGCGATGAGTCGACATCGAGGTGCCAAACAACCCCGTCGATATGGACTCTTGGGGGTCATCAGCCTGTTATCCCCGGCGTACCTTTTATCCGTTGAGCGATGGCCCTTCCACACGGGACCACCGGATCACTATGACCGACTTTCGTCTCTGCTCGACTTGTCAGTCTCGCAGTCAGGCTAGCTTATGCCATTGCACTCGACGACCGATTTCCGACCGGTCTGAGCTAACCATCGCGCGCCTCCGTTACTCTTTCGGAGGCGACCGCCCCAGTCAAACTACCCACCATACACTGTCCCGGATCCGGATAACGGACCGCGGTTAGACATCCACGAAGATAAGGGTGGTATTTCAAGGATGGCTCCACAAGAACTGGCGTCCCTGCTTCAAAGCCTACCACCTATCCTACACATGCCTTGGCGAATGCCAGTGTAAAGCTATAGTAAAGGTGCACGGGGTCTTTCCGTCTGACCGCAGGAACCCCGCATCTTCACGGGGAATTCAATTTCACTGAGTCTATGTTGGAGACAGCGGGGAAGTCGTTACGCCATTCGTGCAGGTCGGAACTTACCCGACAAGGAATTTCGCTACCTTAGGACCGTTATAGTTACGGCCGCCGTTTACTGGGGCTTCAGTTCAGAGCTTGCACCCCTCCCTTTAACCTTCCAGCACCGGGCAGGCGTCAGACCCTATACGTCGTATTGCTACTTCGCAGAGCCCTGTGTTTTTGATAAACAGTCGCTACCCCCTGGTCTGTGCCACCCCATCATACTTGCGTACAAAAGGGTCACGCTTCTTCCGAAGTTACGCGTGCAATTTGCCGAGTTCCTTCAACATAGTTCTCTCAAGCGCCTTGGTATACTCTACCTGACCACCTGTGTCGGTTTCGGGTACGGTCTATACGGTGGAGCTATTTCCTGGAACCTCTTCGCCGCCCAACCAATCCAATAAGGTTGAACAACACACGAGATCCGTCACTACCACCAGGCCCACGAATATTAACGTGGTTCCCATCGACTACGCGTGTCCGCCTCGTCTTAGGGGCCGGCTAACCCTGCTCAGATTAACTTTAAGCAGGAACCCTTGGTCTTTCGGCGAGGGAGTCTCTCACTCCCTTTATCGTTACTCATGTCAACATTCGCACTTCCGATATCTCCAGGGCCCCTCACAGGTACCCCTTCACAGACTTACGGAACGCTCCGCTACCACTTGCACAAAGTGCAAATCCTCAGCTTCGGTGCATGGCTTTAGCCCCGTTACATTTTCGGCGCAA
>NZ_MRDH01000008.1 GCF_002008225.1 Agrobacterium salinitolerans
CTCACATCCAAAGAACTCGTATGCCCGAAATACCTTACTCAGCATCAGACCCGCCAGATGGGATCTCCTTGCCGCTTACGCCCCAACGCATCCTCCGAGCACTTCTCTCAAAAAGGGCTTCGGTCACCAAAAAGTCATCTGGCCATTTCGGGTCGTAGGGAAGAATTTCAACCAAGGTCGGCATCAGCGCATCCGTAATCATGGGAACAGACACGTTAGCCTATCCACCGCTCGAATGTCTCTTCTTGGCGCAGAGCTACCGCTTGAAATGTACCACTCACAACGACGGCGCTCTTCGCGTGTGTCAGGTCATGTCAGCATAAGCGCTGTACTCGCCGGATTGTCTGTCCCTGAAAAGATAAACGGCAGGCTGACCTCCTCGGGTGATTTCCGCAAGGTCGAATTCTTCGGAAAAGTGCCATTCATCCAGCGCCCTCCGGCAGGCAGCTATTTTTAGATCGTCCGCTTCGGCCAACAAGGTGACCCCATCGATCTCGCCAACAAACATCATGGCGTCCGTCTCCGAAAAAAGCCAGTGATTGGTCTGCCAGCTTTCAAATCCGGGCGTCCTGTTGCACACCGTGTCGATAATTTGTTTCGGGACGTTCTTCGGTATCGAATGGGCGTCGTTGAAAGAGGCATCCCACTTCCGCGTGGCTTCGCCGCTGTGGATACACCATGGGCATACGTGCAGAATGTTATCCTTGCAGTATATCGGGCCGCAGTACATGAATTCCCGATCTTTTCCGCAGCATGGGCATTTCGCAAGCATGGGCACGACGCAGCCGTTTGCGATGGGATCGAGAAAATACTCGAAATTGGGCAGGTCTTTCCCTAGTACCGCCATCCATGGCTCCGTTGTTAACATTGTAAGGAAGATACGAGCTCACCGTTGCTTGTCATACCTAACAATAGCGTAGACAGGTGGGAATTCACATTTTTGCTGTGGCGCTTCGAGATCTGTCGATCGCCTTGGCGATGCCCGCTTCTGGCGAAGAACCCATGTCTGCAATTGGCCCACTGCGGTCGTTCGAAAACAGGGGGCGAAGACAACCAAAGCGGACCAAGTAGGTCTCTGTCATCTTGAATCATTTCTGCCACTGGTTTCAGGCAGACGGCCCAAAACTCGAGACGATTTCGGCAAGGTAGAATCTGATTCCGAAAATCTGCATAGTCATGTCCGCCCTGAGGGTGGCAGGCGAATAGCCGGTGCATTAGGATTATCCTCTAATCAAATTTTCTGGAGCCGCGTTTTCGGAGGTCTGCAGGACTTTCGCGAATGCTGAAAGACGGCTGTCAGGAGCGGACTAATATCATGTCCGTCACAATAAAGAGAAGATCATCATGCCGGCGAACGCTATAAGCAGCACGATGTAAAACGAACGAAATAGATAGAAACGCTGCCAATTCGTGAGGCCGAGAGCATTGATGTAAACGCGCTCATCAAGCTTCAGATTGTCCGCGCCGCTATCGACGGAAAAATCACCGCCGTTACTCTTATAAAATCGGTACTCCTTGATCTGCGCGACAATTTGGTGAACCGCCAGAAGAACGACCGCCACAAACGCGGCTGAAAAAATCAAGAATTCCAATAATAGCATAACTCGAAAACGCCTCTTTAATTCCCGGGTCAGGGATAAATAGCAGGCAGCGTCTCAATCACCAATGTCGATGCTCTCCTTGTAAGGCGCTCCGGCGTGACGCTTCGAAGATGCGTGTATACGCGATCTGTAAGCTCATGGGGGAGAACCGATCCGGCCCCACACCAGCCCGTCCCGCTGGTAGCATCAGCCACCCCAGCGATATAAGCACTACCGCGAGCGCCCGACGTGATACGACCAGCCTCACTCTGCAGAGCGCCATCATCGAACTTTCCTTCGAGCGCCTTGATCAGTTCAGTCCCGCTGATGATCCAATCGCGGGCCTGATCGTTGTCAGATTCTGCCGATGCAACACTGATGGCCAAACCTATCGACAGCATCGCCGCCGGAAAAGTTGCCCGCAATTGGTACGCTGCTGTCATCTTCCGCTCCGTTGATCTGGCGGCACCGGCGCTGCTCGAACCCAGGCGGTTATCGACGTGAATGACCCAATGCACGCTGGAACGGGCGCCATCAGATCGTGTATCGCTCATATGCTTCGAGCAAAAACTGCTTGCCTTTCTCGGTCAAGCGCGACGCGTCAACGAATGCGGAAAAGGAGCCGGCCTCATCTCGCATATTGCCAAGTTGGGCGATCATCTCCTTGCTCCCGAACACGACGTGGAAACGCTCGCCAGCGGGCAGCCAAACAAAAAGCGGGCTTGGTGAGAATTCCAGAATGACGTCCTCATGGAAAACTTGAAAAAGACTGTCCCATGCGCGAACCGGATCGATGCTGGTGGTTTTCTCCGGCTGCTTGCCGAACTCGGCATGATAAATAAAGACGGATCCTCCGAGGATTCCAGCAATCCTTGCCAGGGCAAAGAACGCGGCCCTATCGAAAACATCAGGGAATACCCGAGATTCGAGCCCGCGTGCCAGAAGGAATGCAGGGCGCAGAAGGCGCTTTTCATCGAGCGCATCATCAAACAGCGTATCCACTATATTGCACCGTACATCTTTGACAGCGTTTATCGCAATACTCCCGCAGACCCTCTCAAAACTCCGGGCGCCTGACAATCCCGTTTCGATCTTCACGTGATCTATGGATCTGCTTCAATCATTCTCGAAGCATTCAGCGCGATTAGCGCGGCTGTTACTTGACCGCACCATTGAGATAGAGGTCTTCACCTCGCTGCAGCGGTGTGAAAATGAAGTCGTCTTTTCTGAGAAAGCGGTTGAACCAACTTAAAAGATCATCTGTGGTGGCCGAGTTGCGGTAGCCGATCAGCTTGACGGTCAGGGGAGCACTAAAGGCTATGTCAAAGGCAGTGGCGAACTGAGTGGTGCCTGAAAGCTGAACTGAAAACATGTCACCACCGTCGTGAAGGATGGAAATTTCCGCACGAGCGAAAAACTCATCGCTGTAGGTGGTGATAAGACCTGGGGCTTCCCACCAATCCTCACTCGTCAAAGCGTTTTGAGTTCCTTCGCCCTGGAAGTCCGCCCGGATTTCCTGGAGGCTGCGATAGTCACGGTTCTCGAAGTGCTTCAACGGTATTTTGAGCCACTGTGTATCCAGACCCGGGTTCAACCACTGGGAGACGTCATCCTCGGGGTCATTGTTGGGATCGAAGAAGAATTTCGGAGATTTCACTTCTAAATCCAAGACGACGTAGTCATCCAACTGCTGACCAGGCCAAGATCCACTTGAGGCCCGCAAGGTGATGCGTGGCTCCTCGACTGGAAGGTCGAGCGGATAGCTCTGATAAACAAGCTTAAAATGTCCCATGCGGTTCCCCGGTCTGAAAACTCAATGTGGATTCCTTAAGATAGCGGCTGATGGTTATACTTTACTATGTCACATCTTTCTGCAACAGATCGCTCGCAATTACTGCTTCTGCCGGGAGCAGTCGACGATTATGTGGGACCGGACAACTTGGTCCGCTTCATCGAGGACTTCGTTGACGACCTCGATCTCAAGGCTGCCGGCTTCGTGCGGGTTGTCAGCTAGAGGTGCTTATGCCCCTCTCCACCCCATAATGGTTGTTAGCAGCAAGAAAAAGCGGAACGACCGCTTTGGAAAGCTTGAGAATGCTAAGCTAATGTCCGGAATAAAGCGCGAAGCGGAAGACCACAGTTGGCCCGTAGTGGTCATTGAGCTTGGCTAATATACAGGTATCGATTTACGATGCGCCCGCTGCTCTGGAGCCGTTTTTGGTAGACCTCCATTCGGTCATGGACTTTTTCCGCGACCTTCTGCGACGGTATATTCTCGGGGCTTGTTATGCTCACCACCCTGCCCAAGCCAAGGGTGTTCAGCGCATGGCGCCGACAAGCTGTCGCAGCCTCAGTCGCAAACCCTTTCCCCCAGAAGTCACGCCACAGATGATACCCTATTTCCGGTTCGGTGCCTTCAGGGGTCTCTTGGAGGGTGATCCCACAGTCGCCGATGACCTGTCCGGAAGAGGGGTCAACTACTGCCCAAAGGCCGAAGCCGTGCTTGAGGTAGCTATCGAATGAAAGCTCCTGAAACCAAGTCCGGATTTCAGATGACGACTTGGTGCTTGGATAGAATCTCATGCATTCATCGTCGGAGTAAATCTTGCTCAACGCGGCTAGGTCCTGTTTTTCGACTTCCCTGAGAAGCAGTCGGTTGGTCCGCAAAATAGTTGACACGCAAACCTCTCATCTCGCCCGTCGGACACTCTGCCAAACGGTTGACTCTCGTGTCATTGCCCCTTGACCTCAACTCTAGTTGAGGTTGTACGAATTTTAAGGCGGTCGCGGCCCATCGAACGCGACCACGTCAAAGGAGGGCGTCTTGGTCACATATTTTCGCTACTCGAAACCCAAATATTCCGTCAGAACACGCCTGGTTGGAGCCGTATTGTTGCAGTTACTTGGCACCGGATTGTTAGCGTTCATCTTTTGCCATCTGGACACGCTTACGGCGAAGCCAACGATAACTCTCGGTCAGTTTTTGCCATGCTTGGTTGGGGGCGTCGCTGGGTTTCATTCTGTGGCTTTTCGTCGGCCAGCAACAGACGGCCAGCTTAGCCTTGTCGCAACATCGTTCTTGGCATTTGGAACCTTTTATTGGCTGGCGTCCTATTCATTGCCTGATCTTTTGCTAGCAAGATTGATATCGGGATTTGGACTGGGCGTGGTTGTTGCAAGAGCCTTCCGGCGCGGCTTTCTTGAAAATCCGGTAGTTCCCCGCGTCCGATAGATTCCCGACCGCACTTGGTGCTTTGCATTAGGGCAGTTCCCCGCCCCAAGCGGACGAAGCTGCAAATCGTTACTCCCGGAGGGTATCCGCGACTAGGGCGTTGGCGTGACCGTGGCCCAAGCCGTGCTCTTCCTTGAGCCAAGCGACCAGTTCCATGTGCTTCTTCCCGCTCTGACTACGGATGAGGTCCTTCCATTCCGCTATCGAGCGACCATACTTCGCTTCGATCGAGGGAAAATAGGAGGCGGGGCCCTTAACAGGATTCGTACCCATGATATCTCTCGCGTTCAGGTTCTCGCGCTGAATACGTACCATTCCAAAGGGCCTGTCACCAGCATGACCGCTTATGGCGCTTCAGCGCAATGACGGCCATTGGCCCTAAGCTGACGAACGAGTATGTCTGAAAACTAATAGAACGGGAATGGCGTCCTTCGATTTTGCCGCAGTATCATCCGTGCACCTTCTTTCTTTCGTGGTCGCGCCTTGCCAAGTAGGGGCGACATTGGATTTTTGAAGGATTGAAATCGATGAATAAAACAGTTTCCAACGTGAAGTCACGGAACATTCTTGTGTTGGGTGCCGGGGAACTCGGCATGCCGGTCCTGCGCAATCGTCATCGTTTGTGCTCGTTCCTTCAGCCGGCTCGACAAAACGATCTGATGTCCCTGTGCTTACTGTCTTCTCATCAACGAAGCGCCACGGACATTGAACATGCAGTGCATAAGCACCGACAGTTCCTCTGCCTGACGGATGCGGTCGAACGGTTCCGAAATGGAAAACCTTCATGTCCGCAGCGTTGCGGGCAATGCTCAAGGGCAGCCCTACGAGTACCTGAAGGTAGTTTTCGAGGCGGGTTTGATTATCGTTCTCGGCCATCAAACTGAAACTCGGCTAAGTCAGAAATTGATAAGTTTTAGGCAGACCATTGCACAGGATAAAGTTAAAAAAATCCATCGCCCTCAAAATGGGTGCGTGTATTCGGTCGCTGGATTGAAGGTCGACATTGCTGGCGCATTGATATCCTGATTCAATTGACACGTCGAATTGCGGAGGATTGAGCGATGATGGGATCGGGGTACTTATTTCCGGGAACCGCAGGCATTATCCATAGCCAAGAGAATCCCTAGCATCTTGGCTATGGCCGTAAGCACCGATCACGAGGATCTCCTCGCTTTTCATTTGGAGTTCGAGCACCCATGTCGATTTCAGATACGATTTACCGCCCGTTCGAACGATTGATCCAGCCTCTTGAAATCCCGTACCGTCCGCTACCATCGAAGGGGCCGGTCACCGTCCTCCTGCATTTCATCTCGATGTTCCGTGGCGTGCTGATCGCACTGGCGATCTCATCCATGCTGTTCGAGGCGATCAACCTGCTCATCGTCTGGGGCCTCTCGGTTATCGTCGATGGCGTGACGCAACAGGGTGCTGCCACCTTCCTGCAGAACGAGTGGCCACTCCTCACCATCCTCGGCCTGCTGATCTTCCCAATCATGCCGATCGTGTCCTTCGTTCTGAATACGCTGACCTCGCATACGCTTGGCATCGGTATGCCGGCCGCCATCCAGTGGCAAGGTCACAAGGCGGTAGAGCGGCAGGATCTTGCCTTTTTTCACGACCTCTTCGCCGGCCAGGTTTCCTCGCGCCTTCAGCAGGTGGCGGCCGCCGTTCAGCAACAGATCATCGCGGCCTTCCAGTCCATCCCGCGCTTCGCGGTGCAACTGGTAGGTTCTGTGATCCTGCTCAGCGCGCTTTCCTGGCAGCTCGCCTTGCCTGTCATCATCTGGATCGCGTTGAATGTCGCATTCACCATCAGGATCGTGCCGACCTTCGTCGAGCGCTCACGCCGCACCGCCAAGCAGCGCAGCCTGGTTGCGGGCGCCATCACAGATCTCTACACCAACATGCAGATGATCAAGCAGTTCGCCGCCGAACACAGTGAGGCCGGCGCCATCCGCAATGTCATCGGCAAGTCGGTCAAGACGCAGCAGACCGAGCAGCGCCTCTATCGCAGCTCCGAGCTAACCGTCGTGGTCCTGAATACGCTCCTTTGGCTGAGCATGATGACGATCGGGTTTTCCGGCCTCGTCAAGGGCTTCCTGACGGTCGGCGAATTCGTTGGCGCCGTCTATGTCTTGCACCGGCTGTCGACGCAGATCTTTACGTTCCTGCAGATGGGGCAGCAGATCTTCCAGGCAATCGGCACGATCAAGGACGCCATGCCCGTGATGACCACCCCGCCCACCATCATGGACCAGCCGGATGCAAGGGAGCTTGTGGCGACAGGTGGTGAGATTCGTTTCGAGAAAGTGCGCTTTGCATACAAGACCGGGAAGCCGGTCATAGACGATCTCTCGCTGACCATCCGACCGGGCGAGAAGGTGGGTCTCGTCGGGCTCTCCGGAGCGGGTAAGACCACCCTCACCAACTTGCTGCTGCGCTTCTACGACATCAAGGACGGCGCGATCCTGATCGATGGCCATGATATTCGCTCCGTCACCCAGTCGAGCCTGCGCCGCGCCATCGGCGTCATCGCCCAAGATGTCGCGCTGCTGCACCGGTCGGTCGGTGACAACATCCGCTACGGCCGACCTGGAGCGACAAGAGAAGAGATCGAGACTGTCGCAAAAATGGCCGCCGCCGACACCTTCATCGCCGACCTTGTCGACAGCGAAGGCCGCACCGGCTATGACGCCTTCGTCGGCGACCGCGGCATCAAACTCTCAGGCGGCCAACGCCAACGCGTCGCCATCGCTCGCGTCATGCTGAAGGATGCGCCGATTCTGGTGCTCGACGAGGCGACCTCGGCGCTCGACAGCGAGTCCGAAGCTGCGATCCAGGAGCGGCTCGATCTCGTCATGGAGGGAAAGACGGTGATCGCAATCGCCCATCGCCTGTCAACGATATCGAGCATGGACCGGATCGTCGTCCTCGACCACGGCCGGATCATCGAGGAAGGCCGCCCGGAAGAGCTGATCGAAGGCGACGGATTGTTCGCACGCCTTTGGCAGCGCCAGACGGGCGGCTTTATTCCAGAAGACATAATTTGACGGATACCGATCAGAAAGGACGCCTATGACTGAAATTCCGATCCGATGCTTCGCAATATCAGTCGTGCTTCTACGGATGGTGCCCGCCGGATGCGAGGTTTTGCTTCTGCGTCGAAATCATACGCTGGTTGGCGAATGGTGCCAGATCGCCGGCGCGATCGAGGAGGGCGAAAAAGCCTGGGAAGCAGCGCTGCGCGAAGTCAACGAAGAAACAAATCTCACATGCGAGCGTCTGTATTCCGCCGACATTTGTGAGCAGTTCTACGAGGCCGATCGTGATGCCATCAGCATCTTGTCGGTTTTTGTCGGTTTCGTGGACGCTGATGCGACCATCGTCATCAATCACGAGCACAGCGAGTTTCGATGGGTGTCTTTCGAGACCGCCCTGGGAATGGTGCCATTTGCAGGACAACGTCATGTGCTGAGACATGTGGAGGCCGAATTTGTAAGGCGTGAGCCGGTCCGGCATCTGCTAATTGAAGCGGCCTGTTGAATTCCAGCAGGATTACATCCTCTTTTCCGCCATACCTTAAACTGGCGAATTCGACGTATTGGTTTGACCAACATAAGTTTTCAGACCTAGCGTGCGTCGCGCGGAAACGAAAACGTGGCTCAAATTCACCCGATAATCGACAACCAACGGGTCTTGCCTCGCTCCATTGACATCTGACAGCATAGTTATAATGTTTTTGCAAATTCATTATAACGGGATCGGGCGATGAAACAGATTGACCTCGTTTACAGAACGGCGTTCGCTGAACTGGCACAGCGGACGTTCGATGCTCAGTTTCAGGCAGATTTCCCCCTCGAAGGTCGGTTTGTTACCGTTCCGGTCAAGGGCCGCAATTACTGGTATTTTGATCTCCCTACTCCCGAGGGTAAGGACAAGAGACGCTATGTTGGCCCACAGGATGACGCAGACATCACTGCCCGGGTGAAAGCCCACAGGCAAGTCAAAGACGACATCCGGGAGCGGCGCAAGCTCGTCGGCATGCTGCTGCGAAGCGGTGGCATGTCCGCACCGGATCGCTTCGCGGGTGAAGTGACCAAAGTACTCGCTGACGCAGGCCTATTCCGTCTGAGGGCACTCCTCGTCGGTTCTGTGGCTTTCAGCTGTTACTCAGGCCTCCTTGGCGTTCGTCTCCCTGGTGCCTCTATGCAAACGGGCGATGCGGACTTCGCGCAGGACTTTGCGATCTCGGCGGAAGTCGAGGACAGCCTGCCTCCAATCCTCGATCTCCTGAGATCGATAGACAGCACGTTCAGGGCGGTCCCGCACCAGGCCGATAACGCAAAGGTGGTGGCCTTTTCGAATTCGGTAAACTACCGCGTCGAATTCCTGACGACCAACCGTGGATCGGATGACTATACGGGCAAGCCGTCCCCGATGCCTGCCCTTGGAGGCGCGTCTGCTGAAAACCTGCGGTTCCTGGACTTCCTGATCTACGAACCCGTAAGAACGGTACTGCTGCACCGGGAAGGCGTAAGCGTGAATATTCCCGCTCCCGAGCGGTATGCCGTCCACAAGCTGATCGTTGCATCCAGGAGGCGCACGGATGCCCTCGGGCGAGCCAAGAGAGACAAAGATCTCGTACAGGCCTCGCTGCTGTCCGAGGCGCTCGTGGAGACGCGACAGAGCTATTTGCTTGCCGATGCCTACCGCGAAGCGTGGGCGCGCGGAGAGGCGTGGCAGGAAGCGATCCTGTCGGGCCTCGTATTAATGCCAGACAACGGCAAGCTCGCGTTGGCAAATGCCCTTGGTGTCACGGTAGACCGACTGGGTAAGGCGTAGGGACATGGAAGCAGAAGAAAACACATGCGACCCGGACCTCGCCAAAGATGCGGCGGCAGCCCTCTTTGTCGCTGAAGACATGCAGCACGCCTCCGTTTTCATGCCTTTGCAGCAAGACGCACGCCTGTCCTGCCGCTCACTTCGGCGCTATGGAGGAGCGCGTTCCCGTCAGGACAGGCTGGATCACCGCGTCGATTGCTATAGACGTTCATGCCGACCCGTTTCCAATTCCTTGGGGATTGGAATTATCAGTCATGACAATTGGAAGTCCACGCCGAGGAGACCGTTGCGCATCCAGTTCAGCGAGACGCTGTGCAATGGTTTTCCTTGCCACGATTATTCCTTTCGATTGCGATCGCACCGGAACCGCCGCTGTTGACAACGGCTTTGCTCCTGGAAGACAGACCCGTTTCTATGAGGAGATCGACATAGCGGTTGAAAGAGTAAGTCGGACCCTGTGGTTCAAAACACTGGGTGGCCGTTGCCTGAGCTCAGGATTGCTCTGCCACCGGTGAAGCTCAGTCGCTGGAATCTGCGGCTTGTCCCGCGGCCTGTTTGAGCTTTTCGATGTGCTCTAGGCAGAGCGTCTGAACCAGCCTGTGAAGTTCAGCCGTCCGCTCCTGAAGCCAGGTGAGCGCCTCTTCGGAAACCTCGAAACGCTTCGAATAACGTGCCTTGACGTAGGCCTCGTTCAGGATGTTGTACCATGTGGTAAATCGCTGACGGTCGCGCGGCCAGATGTCGATCAAGCGGTGATCGCGACCTTCGGAAAGCCCTCGCAGGAATTTGAGATTGTGAGACGCGGGCGAATAGTTTGTCAGTGTCAGCAGGTAGCAGTTATAGGCGCTCTCCACTGCCTGATGGAGATTGAAAGCCGCTAGGTGCAGGTTACCTTTCGCAACGAGATATTTTGCTACATCAGCGAAATCTCGCGCATCAGGAAAATGCCTGCGGAAATGCTCCTCGGCAACCCTGAGTGCATCGGCAGGGCTGAGCGGTTTCGCTTCAGCCAGCGGCCGGTCATCAAATTCATAAAGGACAACACCTTCGCGGGCGAGGTCGACGAAGAAGTATTGGCCGTCATGTAAAAAATTGCTGATTTCGCGGGCGCCATGCACGATAAGCCCCACGGGCGTCTCGATCTCCTTGTCCCACATCAGCCGGTCTGTCGCCTTGTCCCAGTATTTGGGATCGGCCAGTTCCTTGTTGCTGACGATGACGAGGATATCGAAATCCGAGCGGTAGCCTTTCGACGTATGCGGCTCATCCACCCAGGTGCCACGCGCGTAAGAACCGAACAGAATGATTTTGAAAATCCGCCCGTCCTTCTTGGCGTCAGACTTCGAGCGCTCCACCAGATCAGCAAACTCTTCCTGGATAATTCCGACAACACGCGCAAGCTCGCGTTGCTTTCGTTCCGGCAAATGTTCAAGGCTGGTCTTCATGTCTGCTCCGTTTCTGGACGGTATCCTGTATGGGCCATTGTAAACTTCTTTGAAACTCAGATTTTTGGCAGCTGCCAATCGAATGCCTGTCTCCCCAACTATCCACATGCGCATTGCCTGCGCCCGCTACTGTTTGTCGCGCCTCGCCTGCAATATCTCTTTCCACTCGTTCGGCACCCTTTGGCGCCTATCCCTCCTCCGCCGTGCGATCAGCCTGCGCCTATCGCCATCCCCTGATTGACGCGATTGTTTCCCTATTCAAACACGAGCAATTGCCACTTGGCGACTACTACTTTTAGTAGTCGAAATGCCCTTTCGTTGTTGCTAGCCTCGCCACCGGTAAACAGACAAGGGCGCACTTACGACTTGCAGCGGAAATCAGCGTTCGGTTTCCCCGTTTGCGGATCGGAGATTTCGGTTGGCGATTTATCATTTGAGCACCAAACCTGTCTCGCGCTCATCCGGCCGAAGTGCTGTGGCTTCTGCCGCCTACCGTTGCGCGGTTCTCCTCACCAATCACCGCGATGGGCTTGTGCATGACTTCACCCGCAAAGAGGGCGTGGAGCATAAAGAGATCGTGCTGCCGGACGGTCTTTCTGCCGATTGGGCTTTGGATCGTTCGGCATTGTGGAACGCTGCCGAGTTTGCTGAAAAGCGAAAAGATGCCCGCGTCGCCCGCGAATTCGAGATTGCGCTTCCGCATGAGCTGTCGCCAGAAGGGCGACTGAAGGCTGCACGCGCCTTTGCCCGGGATCTGGCAAACCGCTATGGCGCGGCCGTGGATTTTGCCATCCATTCGCCCAGTGAGAATGGTGACATCAGGAACTACCATGCGCATGTGCTGATGACGACGCGACAGGTAGGCAGAACCGGCCTTGGCGAGAAAACTTATCTCGAGCACAAGAACGCACGGCTGCTGGCACATGGCATGGCGACAACCGATATACAGCTTCGCGATATCAGGCAGGCATGGGAAGGTATCGCCAACCGTCAGCTTCAACGCGAAGGCCTGGATATCCGCATCGATCATCGCTCACACATTGAGCGCGGTCTGGAATTGTCGCCGACCGAACATATGGGCGTGCATGCCTCGCAGATGCGCCAGCAGGGAATGGCAGTCGAGCGCGGCCGGCTGGATGACGAGGCAGCACGGCAAAATGCCGCGCTGATCCGCCAGAAACCGGAACAGGTTTTGACGCTGATCAGCCATGAGAAGAGCGTGTTCGATCGGCACGATATTGCCAAAACCCTGCATCGCTACATCAACGATGACGCCCAAATGTTCCGGAACGCCTTTGCGGCTGTGATGGCCTCGCCAGCGCTTGTCGAGCTTCAGGCTGAGCGCATCGATCCTGAGACGGGTGAGGTTTCCAATGCGCGCTATTCGACGCGGGAGATGATCGATCTGGAACTCGCAATGGCGCAGTCGGCGAACCGGTTGCATCAGGCGCAGTCCCATGGCGTCGATCCTCGCCATGTCGAACGTGCGATGGAAAGGCAGGATCGCTCTCTTCGGAACAGCACCGGCGGAATGGTGGCCGCGAGCGACCCTTCAGTGGGATTGTCGGACGAACAGCGTCATGCGATCAAACATGTTACAGGCCCCGAAGGCATCGCGGCCGTGGTCGGATTTGCCGGTGCGGGAAAGTCCACCATGCTGGCAGCGGCTCGTGCGGCGTGGGAGGCGCAAGGTTATCAGGTCCACGGTGCGGCTCTGGCCGGAAAGGCTGCCGAGGGTCTTGAAGAAAGTTCCGGCATTCAAAGCCGCACGCTGGCGTCCTGGTCTTACAGCTGGGACCATGGCCGGGATCTGATCGGTGGCCGGGACGTGTTCGTCATTGACGAGGCCGGCATGGTCGGGAGCCGGCAGCTCGCCCGCTTTATCGGCGAGGCAGAAGAGCGCGGTGCAAAGATTGTTCTTGTGGGCGACCATGAGCAGTTGCAGGCGATCGGGGCCGGAGCACCCTTCAGGGCGATTGCCGAACAGATCGGCCATGTCGAACTTTCCGACATTCGCCGCCAGCACCATGATTGGCAGAGACAGGCATCAGTTGCCTTTGCGACCCACAAGACGGCCGAGGGCCTCACCGCCTACCGCGAGCACGGCGGCATCCATTTTGCGGAAAGCCGC
>NZ_MRDH01000040.1 GCF_002008225.1 Agrobacterium salinitolerans
TGATCACGGCGTTGCGCCCTACGAGCATAATCCGCAGTCCCGCGAGAGCTATTTTGTGACGCTGGAGAATGACTGGGGCGAGCGGCATACCGTGTGGGGCGTTGATCTCAAGCGGGCCATGCAGCATGCATCAACCGCGATTGGAGACAGGATTGGACTGCAGTATGAAGGCGCGACGCCTGTGACGCTTCCGGACGGCACGCAAGCCGAGCGCAATGCGTGGCGTGTCGTTACGGGTGATGAACTCGCCTACCAGCAGCTGACAAGCCGCCTGTCGCGGTCCGGCGTGAAGGAAACCACGCTGGATTACATCAGCGACTTTGCCGAGCGGCGTGGGATCGCAAGCGACCAAGGGATCGGGCAAGAGTTTGGGGTGAGAAGCGAGATTGAACTTGCTTCCGCCAAAGATGAGCGTCAAGAGGTCTTGTCCCGTGCGGCCCATCTGCAACGTGAGCAGCAGGACCGGCCGTCAGAGCGTCAGCAGGTTAACGAGGAACGTGCCGGCGATCTAGTCGTTCCTGTTCACCGCGAAGATCCTCGCAATCAGTTCGCCCGAACAATGGATGACGGTCGGCGGGACGAGCGGACGGAGGACAATAAAGGATATCGCCGCATCCGGTGGTCCGACCTCATGTCTCAAGACGGCGCCGTCCCTGCCCTCACAGAAGGGGCCGGGCAGCACTCGCCGCTGCAACCCGGTAAGCAAGCTCCGCTGGTACCAGCCATCACCCGATACCAACGCAGCATCGAAGAGGTGGCGCAGCAAAGGGCGGTGTCCGTTATCGAGCAGCGGTTCGATACGGTAGAATCTCTCGTGCGGCACGTGTTCCGTGATCCGGCCGAGGTCGCCGCAAGACTGCGCACCGCGATGATCGAGAAGGAAGGCAACGGCAAGATCATGGCGAAGGCCATGGCAGAGCAACCAGAGCGCTTCGGGGAGCTACGTGGCAAGACGGGTCTGTTCGGTAACAACAAGGAGCGGAAAGAGGCGTTGCAATATACCAGGTCTCTCTCTGCCCATATCGGCTTTGTCTCCGAGGCGTGGGAGCGCAGGCTTGGTGAAGAACGTCAAAGCGAACAATGGCAGCGGGAACAGCCTGACGTGATCGAGGTGCCAGGCCTCACGCCGCGCAGCGCCAAAATCCTTGCCCAGGTGGAAAAGATGCCGGTCGAAAAGCGGGGCCAGTTTATCGCGGAGCTGCGATCGTCGCCTGAGGGCCGAGCCGCGCTCGATGAGGCCGCGCTGGTGGCCGAAGCGCTCACGCGGCGCTTTGGTAGTTCCGATCCTCGCAGGTTCGCCGAAGAGCTGGAGACACGTCCCGAGCTCGCAACGCATGCCGAGCAGATCAAGACGATCGCCCGCATCGTGCATCGCACACGCCATGCCGAGCTCAGCCATGACCATGCGCTGAAACGGCAGCTTAACCGGTCGCAAGGGCTTGGACTAAGCCGATAGTAGGAGCTGAAAACGACAGCAGTGTTTGATAGCGCCCCCTTTGAAAGGGCGCCAATCTTTCAAACTTCCCAAATGTCGCGATGAACTTGACCCGACGCAGCCGGAGAGAGCATTCCGGTTTTGACGTGCTTGGGTGTCGAGGTGCAGAACATCTCGATGAAATCGAACATGTTCTGGCGCGCCCTGTCGCTTGAACGGTGGACCCCGCCGCGTATCCGCTCCCGCTTCACAACGTTGAAGACGCTCTCCACCACCCCGTTGGTTCGGGTCGAGAAAACCGTTGTCCCTGAGGTAATGATTTTCGGCTTCAGGTATCCGAATTCACTCGTCATGTCGCACTTATGGCCTACCACTAGGACCCCGGTTCAGGACAAATGTCGCGCAACGAAATTCAATTTGCAGCTGACGAAATCCTGTACAATGATAACGGTGAGTTTGCGGGTGATTTTCGGGGGCGGAATGGATCAGCGCAATATTTCTGGCGGCGTATGTGCCGCTATGCAGTCGTCGTGCATTCGCGGCCGGCTCCTCAAGGCATGGAAGGCGTCCGGTGAGGTTATGGCGACGTCGAATTCGCCACAATTAGACCAAGGGCATTGCGCATGACCCTTCACGATCAGAATCTCGCTGAAACCTCTCTTTGGGCGAATCCGGAAAGGAAAGGCCTCAAGGTTCGTCTTCTCGAGAAGGACGATAGGCCTGCTGTTCGTGAAATCATAAAGCAGCACCACGCTTCAACGGTTTTTCGCGACCAGGAATTTTCAGTCTGGAAACTTAACGAGCACTTCAATCTCATTCTGTCACGACCGCCACGCATGGTGAGAGCTGGCTCGGGAAATTTGAACAGCAGTGATAAGTGGAATTTCTGCCTGACTTCGGCTTAGATGCCGGGAACAGGAGAGACCATGACGAGATGACCGCGCCGGAACCACAGCCCGGTTTTCAAGGCAAAAGTGGCGCTCGCCGCGATCCGAGGTGAGCAGACGCTGGTGGAATTGTCCCAGCAGTTCGACGTGCACGCCAACCAGATCAAGCAGTGGAAAGACCAGCTGCTTGAGGGGGCGACCGGCGTTTTCGGCGATGAAGCGAAACCGGAACCGGCGGGTCCGACCGTCGATGTGAAAACGCTTCACGCCAAGATCGGCGAACTGTAAGCGGCGTTCCGTTGGCACATTGACTGTAATTCTTTATTCGACGTAGTCGCGACCGCGACAGACACGTCATCGCTGCTATATTGGACTTAAATTAATGAATGGCGGTCAATAGTGAGCGAAAACTATTCCAAGCGGCTGGGTGAGCAGTCTCGTCGAAACAGAATCATGGACGCTCTGAGTTGGTTGGCGGAAGGAGTACCCGCCGTCCGACGAATGAGCGCGAATGAATTTTTCGAGATGTTCTACGATTGGGTGGATGACCAGAACCCTCATTGGCCTTGGCCGAAGGGATCGCCAGAGACAATGACCGCTGCCGAGGTGGATGCCGTGACCCAGGTTCTTTCCGTCGTTAATGCAGCGGTTGCAGATGTCGATTATGACGATGACGCAGTGATTGCTTCGGGTTGGCTTGAACGCATCTCCCCTGTGGCAAAAGTTGCCCTCGATTTGATGCTCGCTCGCGGCTGCTTTGCTGAAGACTTTGAAGAACTGGAACCGAGCAACAGGAATTTTGAAGCTACCCTGCGCAACAACTTGAACTAATGCTCAATGCTGATGAGCATTACCGGATGTCCGCAGTTCGGTCATTTTGCGTTATAATTCCATGGCAGTAGCTCTTCGATATAGCTCTGCCTGTGGCCGTTGACGATGGCGGTGAGCGTGGTGGTAAGATATCCGAACGGCTCGACGGCATTCAGTTTGCAGGTTTCGATTAGCGACGCGATGGTCGCCCAGTTCTCGGCTCCGGCATCGTGCCCGGCGAAAAGAGCATTCTTGCGATTGAGGGCTATCGGCCTGATGGTCCGCTCAACGGTATTATTATCGACCTCGATCCGACCATCGGTCAGGAAGACACAGAGGCCATCCCAGTATTTGGTGATGTACGAAAGCGTTTCGCCAAGCGGCGATTTGCCAGCGACGCGGACGCGATGATGCGTGAGCCAAGTTCGCATGTCCGCAATCAATGGCGCTGACCGTTCTTGCCGTCCGGCGAGGCGAGCATCAGCGGGAAGGCCGCGTAGCTCCGCCTCTATTCGATAGAGTTCACCGATCCGCTTGACCCCATCCTCGGCAATTGGTGCCGATCCGGTGCGCGTTATCTCGACCAGCTTGCGACGGGCGTGGGCCCAACAATAGGCAAGCTGGATGTCGGGACCGACACGATCCGGTGCGATCAGCCGATTATATCCGGCGTAGCCGTCGACCTGAAGCACGCCCGTAAATCCTTGCAGTATCCGCTCGGCATGTAGCCCCCCGCGACCGGGCGCATAGGTGAAGGCCACACCGGGAGGCGCACCGCCACTCCACGGTCGATCATCACGGGCCAAGGCCCAAAAGTATCCAGTCTTGGTCTTGCGGGAGCCAGGATCGAGGACCGGCGCACGAGTCTCGTCCATGAACAGCTTAGTCGACCGCTTCAGGTCGGCGATGAGAGCGTCGAAGACCGGGAGGAGTTCGAATGCTGCCCGGCCGACCCAGTCGGCAAGAGTGGATCGATCAAGATCGATGCCCTGTCGGCTCATGATCTGAGCCTGCCGATAGAGCGGCAGGTGATCGGCATATTTGGAGACCAGCACATGCGCGATAGTCGCCTCGGTCGGCAATCCAGCGTGGATCAATCGTGCAGGCGCTGGAGCCTGGGAAACTCCATCGGTGCAGGCACGGCAGGCATATTTGGGACGACGAGTGACGATGACGCGGAACTGCGCCGGGATGATATCGAGTCGTTCGGACGCGTCCTCCCCGATGCAATGCAAGCCGCAGCCACAGGTGCATATCAAGCTGTCCGGCTCGATGACCTCTTCGACACGAGGAAGGTGGGCAGGAAGAGAGCCCCGATTGGCGGCGCGTGGTTTGGGTTGCGACTTACCCGGAGCTCTGTCGGCCTCGTCCTCAGCGTGGATCGCCGCAATCGCGGTTTCCAAGTCTTCCAGTGCGAGGTCGAATTGCTCGGGATCAACCTTCTCGGATTTACGACCAAAGGCTGCCTGTTTAAAAGCGGCAACCAGTTTCTCCAGCCGCTCGATCCGCTCATCCTTGCGGGCTTCACGCGCCTGCGACGCAACCAGCATCGCCTTCAGGGCAGCAATATCGTCTGGAAGATCGACCGCATCCAACATGCTGGAAGTCTATCAAATTGGGTGGCGTCTCGCTGCCGGAATTTACGAACCGAGTCATCGTGACGCACCTACTCGATTGCTGTCGGCGCTCTTGTCTCAACGGACCGGACCCGACGCCAGTCGAGCCCCGCAAATAGCGCCTCGAACTGGGCAGGGCCTAAGGTCATCAGACCGTCCCGGATGTCTGGCCAAGTGAACGTGTGCTCCTCCAGCCGTTTGTAGGCCATCACCAGACCGCTGCCATCCCAGTAGATCAGCTTCAATCGGTCCGCCTTGCGTGATCGGAATACGAAGACCGTCCCCGTAAATGGGTCCTTATGCAGCTCGTTCTTGACCAGTGCGGCCAAGCCGTCGTGACCCTTGCGGAAATCGACAGGCTTGGTCGCCACCATGATCCGAACCCGGTTCGAGGGAAAGATCATGCCGGAGCCGCGCAGGCACGCGCAACAGCGGCGATCCGGGAAGCGGACGCGCCTTCTTCCAGCCGGATCGTGACAGCGCCGACGATGATCTCGGGACGGCTGGCTTTCTTGATGGGCGGCTCCGCAATGGGTGGATCGACGACAACCGCCGCGAACTCCACCGCATCCTCGGGTGCTGGCAGAACCCGCTTGCCCTGCCGCGCCATCGTTCGCCAAGTCGAGAGGTGGTTTGGCTTCAGGCCATGCCGCTCAGCAACTTCATTCACCAACGCTCCGGGCCGGAGGCTCTCCGAAACGATCTGCGCCTTGACCTCGTCCGGCCAATGCCGATGAGCCTCACGTCCAGACTTCCTGGTCGTGAGAAACTCCAATGTACTCTCCATGGAGAAACTCCCGTTGCTTATCCATGGATAGGCGATCACAGATCAGCGTGGTGAGGACAACGTGGGAGCGGAACACCGGTTACGGCGAACTGACCTTGGAGAACGATTTTTTGTCCGGTGCGCTCGGCAAGGCGGGATTGCTGGGCGGAAAGAAATGATCGACCGCGAGCACAAGCTGTCGGTCGTGAGGCAGGCTAGGCTCCTCGGCTTCAGCCGTGGCAGCGTCTACTATTGTCCGCGTCCGGTATCCGATGGCGATCTTGCCCTGATGCGCCGGATATCCTGCGGGCTGCCAAACGTGTGGGCCTGAAAGCAAAGCCGGTTCGTGAACAACGCTTTTCCAGCGGAAAGGTGATTCCGACGCCATGCATTGCCGTCTTGACCGAAGGCGGGTTTGCCGTCTTTGCGGGCAAAACGGAGGAGAACAGCTATCGGCTTGTTGATCCCGTCAGCTTTATCAGCCGGACGGTGCCCCTCGAAGAACTGCTGTCGCTAACGTCAGGAAACTTTATCCTGCTCCAGCGCGGATTTTCGGATGTTTCCGCATTCCAGCGGCGGTTCGGTTTTGCCTGGTTTCTCCCATCGCTCTGGCGCTACCGGAGTGCTCTCGCTCACGTCTTTCTCGCTTCCCTTTTCCTGCAGCTCTTCGCCCTTGTGTCGCCGCTGTTTTTTCAGGTTGTCGTGGACAAGGTGCTGGCCCACCGAAGCTACTCGACATTGACGGTCCTGATCATCGGACTTGCCGCCATTGGCCTGTTCGACGTCGTCCTTCAGTATCTCCGCACATACGCGTTGACACACACGACCAACCTGATCACCACGCTGACAGAGCGTGTCTCAATGCGATCAGGCCTGCTCGAACGCGCCGCCGGTAGAAAGTCCGATGTCCTCGACGCCACACAGGCTTTGCGGGAAGAAGAGGCGACCCTGTCGACCTATGCAGGACAGTTGCTCGAAGCCCAAGCAAGTCTCGCCGTTGCGGAGACCGAAAAAAACAAGGTCATGTCGACATTCGTTGCCGACAATATCCAGAAAACGGGTGATCTCGCCCGACAGATGGATGAAGCACAGCAGGAACTGGTGAAGGCCGAAAAACGGCTCGCTGCCACCTTGATCTACGCTCCGTCCGATGGTGTCATCCAGGCCTCTTCGATCACCACGACCGGACAGGTCGTGTCGGCGGAGACCGAAATCATGCGCATCATCCCTGCCAATCTGCCGCTTGAGATCGAGGTGTTTTTCGCAAACCAGGATGTGGGCTTCGTAAAGCCCCACCAGCCGGCGGTCATCAAGGTCGAAACATTTCCGTTCACCCGTTATGGCGTTCTCACCGGGACGGTGAAGACGGTGGCACGGGACGCCATACCCAATCCCGATGCTCAGGCGATGGAGGAACAGGCCGCCCCGCAGTTCAGGAGCGTTGTGCCGGGCGGGAATGTGCAGCGACTGCAAAACCTTGTTTACCCGGCAACGATTGCTCTCGATACGACAGAGATAAACGTTGATGGGGTCATGCGACCGCTTTCACCCGGCATGGCTGTGTCAGTTGAAATCAAGACTGGCACCCGGCGGATCATTGACTATTTCTGGTCGCCAGTCGCGCAGGTAGCGTCTGAAGCGATGCAGGAGCGATAGCCACGAGCCCAATGCGAGAGCTTATCGGCGAGCTTGGGGCGAACGCGTTGCCACCCGGCCATCCACTATCTTGGCTGGCTCCCGATACCGGGTATCACTCGACTCAGAATATTGACCTTTGCGTCAGTTGCTACGAACCGGTAGGACGGTTGGTGGCAAGTTGGCGCCTTGTTGTGAAACCCTGCGTGTCGGTCATGCGGGACATTTCCAACCATTGTGATTTCGCGAGAGAGCCACTTGAAGACGCAACAACACAGATATTACAAGATGCACATGAAACCTGCCGTCGTTTTTTCTTGGTGTGCCGCAATTCTCGCAGCCACCCCCACATATGCTCTTAACGATCAACAAGATCATTTTGGGAGTGCGTTTGTCAGAACCGTAATCGGCGGGAATACTGATGCACCGCCTATGCAAAACGGCGCGTTGATTGCCTTCAAGATAGATATACCCACCGACAGGATTGAGTACATCGCTGATGGTCTTCACCGCTTCTCTTTCGGATGTGAAAACCATGGCGAGAAATTTTACTTCACACTCTATCGTCGCACACGTGGGTTGTCTCCAACATTTCCGGGGGCGGTCACGATCTCTACCGCTTCAAGCTCCATTACAGGGGAGGCTCAAGTCGCGTCGGGAATGGTCGGTAGTTTAGATTTTCCCGACGTTCTAAAGTTACTGCAAGCACTGGCCAAATTTCCAAGCGACATCCGTTTCGATGTCGACGGCGAAATCTATAATTTTCCGACGCATGAGGTTCCAAGCGAAATATACGCCCGCATTCTCAAACAATGCAGCTTGCCAAACTCTTGACTGATTGCCGCCGTTCACGATTTCGTCCCGGGTAGGTAATCATGGGCTCTGCAAAGTCCAGATCCTCACTCGCAGCGGTCACGACTGGACGCATCGTTTTCCGACCATCAAGACGGCGGCAGCGAGATCGCCCGTTGCCACAACCAACATGACGGCGAAGCCGTCGTCGTCATGGCCACTAAGGGTCGATCAGACTTCCGTCTGCGGCAGGAAGTGCTCGGCCGCCGATCCGGCAAAGCCAACTCGAACGCCCCTATATTCACGGCCCATGATCTTCTCTTTTTCAACGGTCGCGATCTCACCTCAATGCCACTGTCATCGCGCCGGCATTTGCTCGAAGAGTTTTTGCACATCAAGGTGCTCGGCATCATGTTTTCCGAGGCCATCGATGCGGACGGCGAGCACTACTCGCTTCCATCCGCGAATTCGGTCTCGAAGGCATCGTCACAACGCATCGAGGCAGTCACGATCGCTCCGGCCGCTTGGGGCGACTGGCTCAAGAACAAATGCGCCCAGAGCGGTAGCGTCTTCATCGTCGGCTACGATTCATCCTCAAGCCCGGTCGGAGGGATCGGAACGCTTCTGCTGGCAGCAAATAACGCTGATGAGATCGCCTATGCCGATTCAGTCGGAACAGGCTTCAGGAAGCGCAGGCCACCAATCTCCGCGTCACCCTCGACAGGCTGAAGCGTAAGCGATCACCTCTCACCTGCAACGGCTCCCGTAAGGATATTGTCTGGGCACTGCCAAACATCATCGCCGAAATCCACTGTCGCGGCTGAACACATGAGGGAAAACTACGACACGCCTCTTTCAAGGGCCCTTGCGATGTGCAGGATAACGCCGATGTCTTTCAGATCGAAGACGTTCTTTAGTTGCCACGAAGTGAGACGACGGAATATGAAACACAGAGCCGCAAAACGCTGTCCATGTCTCGTCATGCTTTTTCTGTTTCTACCGGTTGGAACAATAGTTGCTCAGGAATTGACGGAAGGACAGCGTGAGGAAGCTACGTTGCTCGACGCCTTTCAGGCCAAAGGCTTTTCAGGTGGTGAGGCGGCTCACATGCGAGATATTGGAATTTTGATGTTCATGAACCGTTTCTGCGGAGAAGGCCACACATCGGCAGCCTATGTCAGAAAAATTTTCAAGAACGAGAATGATTTTAAAGTATACGGCGACAGGGCGGACGACTATTGGACGAGCGCCGACCGATATGCGTCTTTGCTTGCCAGATATGCGGACAGTGGTCGACGACAGGAAATCTGCGCGATGCTCCCGAAACCTGCAAAATGAAGCTGTATGTACATAAATTCAAAATGCGCCGAACAAGCAGCTTACACGGAGTTTCTGACCGAGGTCTCTCCATTCCTTGATCCTCACACGGTGCGAGATGCTGCCATTTTCGATTACGGGCAATGGGAATTGCCATTTGAAGCAGTTTTAATTGCCATTATGGAGAAGCCAAGAAATCAGGTGAGGTTTGATTTCAACCGCGCCGCTGTGTTGGCTGAAGCCGCGAATATAGTGATCGAAGGAGTATTAGATCCGGCGACCTGGCAAAAATTTCTGTCGTGGAACGAGAAGCGGTGACAATCGCCGCGGCACGTCTACGGCCGGAGTGGGCGCCAGCGACGGGGATCGGCGGAGGAAACCAGCGCTCCCAAGTGGCACCGTAGGGTTTTCCGGCACCGACGGAACCATTATAGAAATCAGTCATATCCTAAAAACGCGGTCGCGTATCATTTGGGAGGCTTTGTCGCCGCGCCTCGTAGAATTCTTTCTGCTGCCTTTACTACACTTTCGTCTTGATCTCTGGCCTGTGTATTCAACCATTCAACCGTGGTCTTTTCCAAATAGAGAGAAAGGCGCTCCAGCCCTTCGGGAATGTGGGCCTTTCTTGTGCCAGGACGTGATGCTCCAAACTCGATCAAATCAGGATATGTCAATATAGCTACGCCACATGCGGCCGTGCCCAGACGATCGCGAATTGCTTCAAAACTGTGAGCACCCAATTGCAGAGTATTCATAAGCCATGGGTCGTTAGAGATCACTGGTTGAAATTGTATTTTCTGTTTTTGATAGGACTCTGAACTGGCGACGTTGTCGCAAAGAAACTCAGCGCTCTTCACATAACCGAAACTATAGGCGAGGCGTTCCTCACGTGTCTTATCCTCCGCGCTAACTGCACCACCTGAAATGCCGATACTCAACATCACAAACATAGAAAGTTTCTTGGACATCGTTTGGCGGATCCTTGGCAGCGTTAGAAAACAGAGGATTGAGCCTACTACCTTTTCAGCACGTGAGGTTCAAAGAGCAATATCCCATTTCACAGGCGAGACAGCAGGCATCAGGTTCCCAAACTAGTTGAGAGTGTCGTAATTTACCCGCAAGGGTCATATTCGTTGAAGCTAAAATTTGACGGTAACTCGCATTATCAACACGTAAGTAGATATTCAGGAGGGCCGCGCGCCTACGTGCCCGACCCCAAATTTCAATTTCACCCACGCCGCGCCGTGCCATTTTTGGCAAGAACCCGTTGTCCCGCGAGTACAAGATGAGTGTTTGAAAAGGCGAAGAAGTTTAGCTCGTGTGGGGCGTCGGCTCGGCGCGGTCGTCGTCGACATGTTCCATTAGGTAATCTCTCTCACACGCAGGCAGCTTGGTCGCCTTCGAAACGGACCGACAGCTTTGAGAAAGCGTGGCTGGTCTGCCCCCTGAAAAGTGATCCTTCATGAAGTATGGCTTATGAGCCTCAGAAGGACATTGAAATGGCAGCGAAAAGACACAAGGCAGAAGAGATCGTCACGAAGCTTCGTCAGGTTGACGTGCTGAATGCGCAGGGAAAATCGATGGCGGAGGCGATCCGGTCGATAGGCGTGACGGAAGTTACATATTACCGGTGGCGTTCCGAATACGGCGGTTTGAAGGGCGACCAGGTAAAGCGCCTGAAGGAGCTGGAAGCGGAGAATGCCCGGCTCCGGCGCGCCGTTTCCGACCTCACCTTGGACAAGATGATTTTAGCGGAGGCCGCCAAGGGAAACTTCTGAGCGCCGCCCGTCGCCGCGCTTGCGTGGACCATGTGATCGATGAACTGAAGGTGTCCGAGAGACGGGCGTGCCGAGTCTTGGGTCAGCATCGTTCCACGCAGCGCAAGATCGCAAAGACTCCGGATGATGAAGCGGCGTTGACTACGGACATCACGGCGCTCGCCCTCCAGTATGGTCGCTATGGCTATCGCCGCATCACGGCGATGCTGCACCAGGCTGGCTGGATCGTGAACGTCAAGCGGGTTGAGCGCATCTGGCGACGGGAGGGACTAAAAGTGCCTCACAAGCAACCGAAACGCGGGCGACTGTGGTTGAACGACAGTTCGTGCATCCGGCTTCGGCCGGAATATCCCAACCATGTCTGGTCCTACGACTTCGTCGAGGATCGCACGCACAACGGCAGGAAAATCCGCATGCTCAACGTGATCGACGAGTTCACGCGAGAATGTATCGCCATCAGGGTCGAGAGAAAGCTGAAGGCCACCGATGTCATCGACGTGCTTTCCGACCTCTTCATCCTACGCGGCGTTCCCACCCATATTCGTTCCGACAACGGCCCGGAGTTCATCGCCAAGGCGCTACGGGAGTGGATCGGGGCGGTGGGTGCCAAGACCGCCTACATCATGCCAGGTAGCCCGTGGGAAAACGGCTATTGTGAGAGCTTTAATTCGAAGCTCCGTGATGAACTGCTCAACGGCGAAATCTTCTACACGCTCAAGGAGGCGAAGATCATCATCGAAAACTGGAGACAGCATTATAATACCGTGAGGCCACACTCATCGCTGGGCTATAAGCCACCGGCACCCGAAGCAACGGTCTGGTCTCGCCAAAATGGACCGGCGTCAACACCAACAGTGGCTAGCAGGCCGAACATGCACTAACATTCCAAACGGATCACCCCGTGGGGGCAGGCCACCGCCGACGACGTACTTGTCGAAGTCCGGAAAACCGTCCTTGTAAGCAATTCCGTCAACCTTGGTTCCGGCGGGTAGGGTTTCGTCTCGTTGAACTTGAAAAACCCGTTGCCATCGGCAGGTTGAGCAATCTTGACACCGTACGCCATTGCTGCAGCCAAGGCGCTGCCGGACGCAACCCAAGTAGCCGATCGGTGGAACTTGTTGGAAAACGCCAGTCGGGCAGCGCCGTAACGCCGAACGGCGTCCGCGCCTCGCAGCGCTGTTGTTGCCGTTCTGGATGAGAAGGGGTTATTGAACCGGCCCAGTCTTACTGGATCACAATTGGTCTCATCGCATGAGCACGGCTCATTTCGTCACGCTCTTGGAGTTTCGTTCCAACAACTCCGGAGGAACCTCTATCTCGTTCCATGCGGTGCCATCGAACCTGTGAATGCCATGCTTTGAATCGAAGTAGTAGAGAACGTCGTCAATCGCCTGAACCTTGACCGGAGTTGGAACACTTTTGTTGATCCTTGGATCGAGGACGGGCTTCAGCGGCGAAAGAACGTGGCCGTCAAACCAATGAAGAGCATAGTCCGATGCAATGACCATCCGATCCTTAAATCTTGTAACGGACCGCAAATCCTCATCGTTCCCCTTGAAAGATACGTCCTGAAAACCATCACGTGCGTTGCCGAAAAGAATGACACCATTGTTTCCAACGGCCCACACTCTTTCGCTATCCTCTACAAGAATGTCCGAAAGCGTTGCGGGTTCGGCGTAGAATTTTCCCGAACGCGGTGTAGCAACAACACGCCAATCCGTTCCATTCCAGTGATATAATCTACCCTCCAGAACCCTGCTTTCGCCCTCGGCTGCGTGATGGATAGCAAGAGCCTCATCAACTCTTCCAAGATCGAAGAGTTCGGCAGCCCGCTCCTCCTCCTCCTCAGTGAGTTTTCTCGTTGTGCTTGCCGGGCTGTAGGTTACGTTCATATAGATGTCATTTTGCGATGACCCGGCCAAATCTCCAAATATAAGATACTCGTACCCTGCCTCAGGCCTCGGCAGCTTTTCCCTATGGAACCATTCCCACGCGGAACCAGTTCGCCGGTACAATTGTGAATGGTATCCCGTTACGAACAGGGTTTCGTTTATAGCGACAATACGGTTGGTGTAGCCGAGCCCCTCCGCGTCCTCACTATAAACACCCGATCCTTCGATTTTCTCATGTCGAGGCTCTTCGCCGGCAGAAAGAGAATACACATCTCCTTCATCGCTTTTGACATAAACAACGGGTTTGCCGTTCGCCCCTGACCAACCCGAAGTACTGTCGATAATACGGGGAACGTCAAACCGTGTCCAAGGTTGTTCGAAATCTCCCTCAAAGACAAGAATGAACGAATACATGTCATCGTATTCCGCTTCACTAAAAGCAGCGCAGAATTTATTCTTGCCTAACACGCAAGCCGAAGTCAGTCGCAGTCGATCGTAGTATTGCATACTTTACCTCTGGTAGCTGCCGCCTTGTAGAACCTCGATGACCTTGTTGTCTTTTGGTGGCAAGATTGTTGTACGACCTGGTTGTCGGAACTTGCTTCCGACTTGAACGGTAGCAGCATCCCGGGCCATTTTCTTACACTTCTCTGGCAAGCCGACAATCTGGTTGATGGACTGATGCGTCGCGTCCCGTATTTCCCCGAGTGGGGCTGTGCCTGGTGGTTCGTGCGCCCGACCCAACGCCGCAAGCGCAGGGTTTAGCGATTTATGTACTGCTTCATCATCCGTACGGTGCATCCCCGGAGACAAACAGATTGCCTGACCTTGGTTGTATGTGGGGGATTTAGGGATGCGCCCGGCAGTGGAGTTCTTTTCTGCTTCGTTTGAAGGTGCTTTGCCAATTCGATAGACCATGTCTGGAATGATGTGGTGCGCTTCTCCTGGACAAATCATCTCGACAAATTTGTAAGGTCCGACGACACATGGCCATTGTCGCCTATCCTTGGTGTCTACGCGAACGTTATGTCTAAGGGCCTCACCGAGTCTGCGATGTCCCTCAACCTCGCGGCGAACACGCTCATTCTCCTCGAAAAGATGCTCCCGATATTTGGTAATAGCGTCAGCGCTGTGTTTTACGGCGTCATCCAACGGGATGACACCTTGTCGGACGCCCTCTTCAGCTTCCCTGACAATATCCCATTCTTCGTCATCCCGTGGGAACAAATCCCCACCCATGCGTTCCGAGATAGGCGCGCCCATCTCTTCGGGCCAAAGTACACCCACGGCTGTACTTACAATTCTTCCTCCAAACTTTCCGATTTTCCCCAACCACGGCCATACTCGTTCACCGATGGTAGGTTTGATCGTAGGCAAGGGCGGACGACGCCATATATTGTCGTTAGCAGCGGGCGGAGTTGGATTAACCGTAATTGGTCGAGGGCTCTGGAAACCTCCCGGATTGGTTGGTTGGGGCACCGGTTGATGTAACGCCTGCGCATATTGTGCGCCCATGATTAACGGCTCAGGCGACGCGTCGCTCATCACCCGACCCTCGTCCGACCCGCCCTGCCATCTGAGCGATCCTCGCACAGGATCATCATCCCTGGGCGGATCATAGGTCTGCGTGCTGCGGACAAAGATCGCCTCTCCCTCGGTATTCCTGTTGTTCATATGGAAACGGTCAAGGTGACGGACGACGTATGAACCTTCGGCACGCACCTGATCGGCATGGCCGATCGGTTCGCAGATGCTTTCCACCGTGCCGGATTTCACCCCCTTGCGGCTACCAGGCGCATCGCCATGCACATGCGTCGTACAGGAGCGCATGACCATCGCCTTCTTGCCCGTAAAGCGTACGGAAGGCGTGTAGTTTTTATCGTGGCCACAAAAATCCACGACCGGGTAGGGAATAGGCACCACAGATGACCCGACAGGGGTTAGGCATACATCAGGTGCCAAAGAGACGATACGCGCCTCATCAATGTCACGTAGCCCCTCGCGCGGCGTCTTCGTCGTCCATGTATCGGGATATTGTGGCTCGCCGATATAGTTGTCGCGAGGGATACTCATGCTGTCTCCCTTGCAGCCGCTTCGGTTTCAGGAGCCTTTAGGCGAACCCGGGTCAGGATAAGTTTTGTTTCACCAGCATCGGGAAGCGGAAAGCTGACGCGCCAGGTCAGAAGCACTCGTCCGTCATCGCGCCAGTCGAACTGCACGCCATCGAGTTTCAGCACATGCCATTCGTCGCAATCCTCGCGAGAGCAATGGACACCGAGGGTGAGGCCGGGCAGCGAGCCTTTCGCGACCGGATGCTCAGAACTCAGGTTAACGAGCTCGTATTTCTCGTCACCCTTGAGGTGAGGCGTCGCGACGAGATCAGGATGGGCGGCCTGCCAGAAGCGTGGATCGAAATCACGAGGCAAAAGCGGATGCCGTTCCGCAACCCATGCATCGTCATAGGTTCCGGTATATTGCTGACGGGAACGCCACCAAGGCGATACCAGGCCAAATCCCTGTGGCTCCGGCGCGTGCTTCCAGTCCAGTCGTTCGCCGGGCGACGTGATCTGAGGCGCGCGTACGGGAGGCGTGTCTGCGGGCATGTCGAGATTAACGATACCGCACCCCAGAGGATTGCGACGTTCCACATCCGCAGGGGTGTCGGTTTCGGTATCACCTGTGCCTGGAATGGTGCCGCCAAAGGCATTCGTCCAGCAGACAGCGACCTGACGGGCCGGCTCGGGATCGTTCAGCACCCAATCGCTGATGACCCGCTTCGGCTCCCTTGCGTAGAACCCCGCCCACTTTTCCTTGATGACGGGTTTCCAGAATCGTTGACCGCATACATCGATCTCCTTGGAAACATCACCGACACGAATGGAGGCGCGCCAGGATTTCTGTGGCTCCTGCGACGGTGACCATGCATCTCCCAGGAAGCTGATATCCGTGCCGGGCTTGTCAGGGATGAGATCGCTCTGCCGCAGGAGGACTGTTTGATGCGGATCGTCCTCGTAAGCGTCTTCCCATTGAAAGCTCTCCTGCTCACGAGCGATCTCCATTGTTCCGTCCTGCACATGCGTGAAGGTAGCGCGCACGGAAACAATGCAATCAAGTTCCCCCTCGACATCAAACTGACGGAAAGCCATCGCGGGAAACGGCAGGCGGTTCTGAAGCTCCAAGACCTTGCCTCCGTCAGTTCAGATCGATCGGCTTGCCACGAAGCTGGAAATGATCCGTTGCCACGAAGTTGAAGGTCTTGCCAAGAATGATGACCTCGCCATTCGCCTTCATGATGAATTTGGAATCGCCACACTCGATGACGAACTCTTCACCGACAGCGATCTTCTTGAATTTACCGACGCTTTCCAGTGATGTCTGGCCGACATTGGTGACCTTGCTCACACCGATCTGTTCAGCGCGCGCCACGCCGACGCTGTCGGATTTGAATGTACTGACAATCGTGTTCATGATGCCCGGCAACGGAAACAATCCCGAAGCATCGGAACCGACGCCAGACCCGGAACCGGCGAGCGCCGTACCGGCGTCAGCACGCGGACTGGCACCGGCCACCACGCCTTCGCGCGATGTCAAACCGCCGGAGCCGAGAAATCCCAACGCAGACGAGGCCAACGTAGTGGCAAAGGCCGAAACACCGGGACCGCTGGCCCCGGCTATTTGAGCAGCTTGTGATAGCAGCCCAGCGGTATGACCTGAAAGCGCCTGCACACCCGCCATGGCCATCATCGCCATCGGCCCCGTACCGCCGACAACGGTGTTTACCGAGCCGCCGATCTCGTGTTTCTGGTTGCCGGAAACTTCCACCGCGCGGTTGCCGCCGACCGAGGCGACC
>NZ_MRDH01000004.1 GCF_002008225.1 Agrobacterium salinitolerans
CGACGTCTTGCCATGGTCAACGTGACCGATCGTGCCAATGTTGACGTGCGGCTTCGTCCGCTCAAACTTGCTCTTTGCCATTAGTGGCTCTCCATTCTTGTCCCTTGACGGGAATAATCTTCAAAATTCGGTGGGGCGTACCCCGATCACTTCTGACCGGAGTACTTAGCCTGGATTTCCTGCGCCACGTTCGACGGAACCGGCGAATAGTGGTCGAACGTCATCGAGTACTGCGCGCGACCCTGCGACATGGAGCGCAGGTTGTCGACGTACTTGAACATGTTCGCGAGCGGAACATGCGCGTTGATGACGACGGCGATACCACGGCTTTCCTGGCCCTGGATCTGACCACGACGGGAGTTTAGGTCGCCGATAACGTCGCCGACATAGTCTTCCGGCGTTACGACTTCGACCTTCATCATCGGCTCGAGAAGCTGTGCGCCAGCCTTCTTCGCTGCTTCACGGAAGCAGGCGCGCGATGCGATTTCGAAGGCGAGAACCGACGAGTCGACATCGTGGAATGCACCGTCAACCAGCGTCGCCTTGACGCCGAGCATCGGGAAGCCAGCCAGCGGACCGGAAGACAGAACGCTTTCGATACCCTTCTGAACGCCCGGGATGTATTCCTTCGGAACAGCACCGCCGACGATCTTCGACTCGAACTTGAAGTCTTCGCCTTCGGGGTTCGGTTCGAAGATGATCTTCACGCGGGCGAACTGGCCGGTACCACCGGACTGCTTCTTGTGCGTGTAGTCTTCTTCGTGCTGACGGGTGATCGTTTCGCGGTAGGCAACCTGCGGCGCACCGACGGTAGCTTCAACCTTGAACTCGCGACGCATGCGGTCGACGATGATGTCGAGGTGAAGTTCGCCCATGCCGGCAATGATGGTCTGGCCGGATTCGTCGTCGGTCTTGACGCGGAAGGACGGATCTTCTGCAGCCAGACGGTTGAGCGCGAGGCCCATCTTTTCCTGGTCGCCCTTGGTCTTCGGCTCGATCGCGATCTGGATGACCGGCTCGGGGAATTCCATGCGCTCGAGGATAACCGGCTTCAGCGGATCGCAGAGCGTGTCACCCGTGGTGGTTTCCTTCAGACCGGCCAGAGCAACGATGTCGCCTGCATAGGCTTCTTCGATGTCTTCACGGCTGTTGGAGTGCATCTGCAGCATACGGCCGACGCGCTCGCGCTTGTCCTTGACCGTGTTCATGACCGACGTGCCCTTTTCGAGCTTGCCGGAGTAGATGCGTGCGAAGGTGAGCGAACCGACGAAGGGGTCGTTCATGATCTTGAAGGCCAGCATGGACAGCGGCTCGGAATCGTCAGCGTGACGCTCGATTTCGGCTTCCGTCTTGGCGTCGATGCCCTTGATCGCCGGAATATCCAGCGGCGAAGGCAGGTAGTCGACGACGGCGTCGAGCAGCGGCTGAACGCCCTTGTTCTTGAACGCGGTACCGCAGAACATCGGGTGGAACTTCACGTCGATGGTGCCGCGGCGAACCAGTTCACGAATCTTGTCGTTATCCGGATAGTTGCCTTCGAGGTAGGCTTCCATCGCTTCTTCGTCGATCTCAACAACAGTTTCGATCAGCTTTTCGCGATATTCTTCAGCCTTGGCCTTCATGTCCTCGGGGATTTCGACGACGTCCCACTGAGCGCCGAGCGATTCGTCGCGCCATACGAGAGCATTCATTTCGACCAGGTCGATGACGCCCTTGAACTCGGTCTCAGCGCCGATCGGCAGCTGCATGACGACGGCGGTAGCGCCGAGACGGGTCTTGATCATTTCTACCGAGCGGTAGAAGTCAGCACCGGTCTTGTCCATCTTGTTGCAGAAGATCATGCGCGGAACATGATACTTCTCAGCCTGACGCCAGACGGTTTCCGTCTGCGGCTCAACACCGGCGTTGGCGTCGAGCAGAGCGATCGCGCCGTCGAGAACGCGCAGCGAACGCTCGACTTCGATGGTGAAGTCGACGTGGCCGGGGGTGTCGATGATGTTGAAGCGGCGGGTCTTGCCGTCACGGCCCTTCCAGAAGGTCGTGGTCGCAGCAGACGTGATGGTGATACCACGCTCCTGCTCCTGCTCCATCCAGTCCATCGTGGCTGCGCCATCGTGAACTTCGCCGATCTTGTGCGACTTACCGGTGTAATAAAGAATACGCTCGGTGGTCGTCGTCTTGCCGGCGTCGATATGCGCCATGATACCGAAATTGCGGTAGTCTTCGATTTTATATTCGCGAGCCATAATGGACTGCCTTTCGATATGCGACCGGTTAAGATTACCAGCGGTAATGCGAGAATGCGCGGTTGGCGTCGGCCATCTTGTGCGTGTCTTCGCGCTTCTTGACAGCGGAACCGCGGTTGTTCGCAGCGTCCATGAGTTCGCCGGAAAGGCGATCGACCATGGTCGTTTCGTTGCGCTTGCGGGCAGCCGTGATCAGCCAGCGGATAGCGAGGGCCTGACGGCGCTCGGGGCGAACGTCGACCGGGACCTGATAGGTTGCACCACCAACGCGGCGCGAACGCACTTCAACGTGCGGAGCAACGTTGTCGAGGGCGGAGTGGAACACGCCGAGCGGCTCCTGCTTCGTCTTGCCCTGAACGACGTCGAATGCGCCGTAAACGATGCTTTCTGCGACCGACTTCTTGCCGTGAAGCATGATGGCGTTCATGAACTTGGTGACGACCAGATCGCCGAACTTCGGGTCCGGGTTGATCTCACGCTTTTCTGCACTATGGCGACGGGACATATTCTTTGTCTCTCAATGTTATTGACGCTAAACCACGCGGAGAACCTCGCGCAGCGCCGGAATTTGTTTAAACCGAATTACTTCGGACGCTTCGCACCGTACTTGGAGCGGCGCTGCTTGCGGTTCTTGACGCCCTGGGTATCGAGAACACCGCGGATGATGTGGTAACGCACACCCGGCAAGTCCTTTACGCGGCCGCCGCGGATCATGACCACGGAGTGTTCCTGAAGGTTGTGACCTTCGCCCGGAATGTAGCCGATAACTTCAAAGCCGTTGGTGAGACGGATCTTGGCAACCTTACGCAGAGCCGAGTTCGGCTTCTTCGGGGTCGTCGTGTAAACGCGGGTGCAAACACCACGCTTCTGCGGGTTTTCCTGAAGAGCAGGAACCTTGTTGCGCTTTACCTGTGCCTGGCGAGGCTTGCGGATCAGCTGGTTTACGGTAGGCATATAACCATCCCTTGCAAAAACTACTTTAGCCACCCTCACGGGTGGCGGCTATGCCGTTGCCGGCGACGATGCACGCATATATCCTCATGCGCAAAACGTGGCCCGATCCGTTTTCACGGATGGACCACCAAGAGCAGAGGACACCTGATGAGGCGTCTTGCGTGCAACATTCGTGTCTTCTACGTGCAATGGAGACCCGTTTGAGATGATGTTCGGGAAAAAGCTTACCGAACGGCCAGCACCCACAGAGGCTCCGATGGCGGGCGTACTACTGTTTTAGCCAGCTTTCGTCAAGGGTGAATCCACATTTTGCGCCGCCACCCCTGGCCGCAAAGCCCACGCGCGGGGCATTTCCAACGCCCTTTAACATAAGTCTGCGCAGAAGGCAGCGATTTTAACCTCCGCGCTTTGGCTTTTCATAAAATCCGTCTATTGATTCCCTCAGGGCGGGCCGGATCGGTCTCGCCACCCGCGGGACCGATTCCATCGGCCCGCATGACAGCAACGAAAGATCAAGGAACGCGTCATGAGCACCCTCCCCGACAACGACAACGGACGCGACGAGCCGATGGTCTTCATCGTCATCGGCAAGGCATATGAGACCGACAACTCCGAGGGTATCGACATTCACGTCATCCTCAGGGCGCCGGACGACGATACCGCCGTGCGCGAAACGCTGAACGCGCTTTCCGAGGAAGGCTTCATCGAAGCCGATCTCGACCAGATCGGCATGCTGACCGATATCCCGGATGAAGAGCCGCACGCCTCCGCCTATCAGGGAGCTCTCGAAGGCGAAGTCGCCATCATCCGCTTCGCCTGAGGTTCAAGCCATGGCGGTCAGACGTGTCGTCGCCAATATCGCAACGCCCGAGCCCGCGCGGGCTCAGGCGTTCTACGGTGACATTCTCGGCATGCCCGTCGCCATGGATCATGGCTGGATCGTCACCCATACGAGCCCGCTCGAAGCGCGGGCTCAGGTGAGTTTCGCACGCGAAGGTGGCTCCGGCACGGATGTGCCGGACCTCTCCATCGAGGTCGACGATTTCGACGAGGTCCACGCCCGAATCCTGACGGCCGAGTTGCCGATCGAATACGGCCCCGCAGTCGAGGCGTGGGGTGTACGGCGCCTGTTCGTGCGCGATCCCTTCGGCAAACTCATCAATATATTAAGTCACTCATAGATTATATACTTTGGATACAATAGTATTAATTCTTTATACATTGAATATCTGGCCCGCATCAGCCTAGAATAGTTCCGACACAAATTTTCGGTGGCGGGTTGGATACTATATCGTCGGCAGACATTATCGATAACATTTATGAAGCGGCGCTTTTTCCTGACCGCTGGATGCAGGTTCTGGTAGCTGTTTGCCGCCATCTCAATTTCTGGGGCGGCGCGATTACCTGGGGCAAGGGAGAAGACCAGGTCTGGCTTTACACGCCCAGCTTTCAGGAACTGATGAAGGACTTCGTGGCGGGTGGCTGGAACCACCGCAATGATCGCCTCAGCCGCATCGCGCGGGAAGGCCAATTCTCTTTCGCGCAGGATTTGGACGTCTTCAACCATGAGGAATGGGCCGAGTTGCCGATCGTTCGTGACTTTCTCATGCCCCGCGGTCTGGGCTACGGCGCAGCAACGCAGGTCGCTCCACCCGGCCATCCGGAAATGACAGTGCTGTTTGAACGCAGGCTCGACGCAGGCGTCATCACGCCTGAGACCATGGTTGCACTCGGCGGACTGAGGCCGCATATCGCCCGCAGCCTCACCCTCGCAACACAGTTGCAGCGTCAGAAGGCTGATGCGATGACCTTTGGTCTCAACGCCATTGGCGCGCCGGCCGCCGTGCTGCAGACGAGCGGCCGCATCCTCTCGGCCAACGATCTGTTCCTGTCATTACAGAAATGCTTTTCCGCCCGCACGCGCGACAGGATCTCCATTGCCGATGAGGGAGTGAACCGACTGCTCTACAAGGCACTCTCCGGGCAAGACGCCGGCTCCTTCCCTCTCCCCGCCAGCGCTGACGGCGCCTGCATTCTTCACCTCATACCGCTGCGCAAGAGCGCAATGGATTTTTCACCCAACGGCAACGCCATCGTGCTCGTATCGCAACCGACGGGTGCCATTTCCGATGCTAACACATTGTTGAAGGGTCTCTACGATCTCACCAATGGCGAAGCGCGGGTAGCGCTGGAAATCATGAAGGGGCTTTCGCTTCCAGCCGTGGCGAAGCAACTGAAAGTCTCCCACGAAACCGTTCGAAGCAACGCCAAGTCGATCTATGCAAAGACCGGCAGCACCGGCAAGACCGATCTCGTTCGCCGGCTTTCCGTTCTCACCCGCTATAACATCCCCGGGCAGGGCTAACCCACCGCGCCTGGATGAATATCCGAGTTCACTGACGAGGGATGACCAACCCCGAATTCCGCAAAACAAAAAACGCCCGGATTGCTCCGGGCGTCTTGCTCTCAATTTCGGAGGGGCTTCGCAAAGCCCCTGCCCTTCCCGCCTTATTCGGCGGCCGGAGCCTGGTCCGTCATGTCCTGCAGCATCTGGTTCGCAGAGCCTGCGCCCGTACCCTTGCGGCGTTCCTCGAGAATGAGGTCGTCGCGCGAGGTGGCGATGCGGCGGATCTGCGTCATGGTGCCGCCGGTACCGGCCGGGATGAGACGGCCGACGATGACGTTTTCCTTGAGGCCCTGCAGCGTGTCCGTCTTGCCGGCAATCGCAGCTTCCGTGAGAACCTTGGTGGTCTCCTGGAAGGATGCGGCCGAGATGAAGGACGGCGTCTGCAGCGAAGCCTTGGTGATGCCGAGCAGAACCGGCTCGCCATACGCAGGCTTCTTGCCCTCTTCGATCAGACGGTCGTTCATGTCTTCCATCTCGATACGGTCGACATTGTCGCCAACGATATACTGGCTGTCACCGGCATCGGTGATCTCAACCTTCTGCAGCATCTGGCGAACGATCACCTCGATGTGCTTGTCGTTGATCACAACGCCCTGCAGTCGGTAGACTTCCTGGATTTCGTTCACGAGGTAGGAAGCCAGAGCCTCCACACCCTTGATCGCCAGAATGTCGTGCGGTGCCGGGTTACCGTCGAGGATGTATTCACCCTTTTCGATATAGTCGCCTTCCTGAAGGTGGAAGGGCTTGCCCTTCGGGATCAGGTATTCGACTGGCTCGACGCCGTCTTCCGCAGGTTCGATCATCACGCGACGCTTGTTCTTGTAGTCGCGGCCGAGGCGGATCGTACCATCGATCTCTGCGATGATGGCGTGGTCCTTCGGACGACGGGCTTCGAACAGTTCGGCAACGCGCGGCAGACCACCGGTGATGTCCTTCGTCTTGGCGCTTTCCAGCGGCGAACGTGCAAGCACGTCGCCCTGGGAGACCTTCGCACCCGGCTCGACCGACAGGATGGCGTCAACCGAAAGCTGGAAGCGGGCTTCGCCACCACGGGCAAGCTTCGCAACAGCACCGGACGCGTCCTTGATGACGATCGCAGGCTTGAGATCCGAACCGCGCGGCGTCGAACGCCAGTCAATGACCTGACGCTTGGTGATGCCGGTGGATTCGTCGGTCGCTTCCAGAACGGAGAGGCCGTCAACGAGGTCTTCGAAGTGAACGGTACCTTCCACTTCCGTCATCATCGGACGGGTGTAGGGGTCCCACTCTGCAAGACGCTGGCCACGCTTTACCTTGTCGCCATCGTCCACGAAGATCTTCGAACCGTAAGCGACACGCTGCGTGGACCGTTCCGCGCCGCGCTCGTCAAGGATCGTAACGGACATGTTACGGCCCATGGCGATGAGAACGCCTTCGGAGTTCCGCAGGATGTTGCGGTTCTTGATCTGGATCGTGCCTTCATACGACGCTTCGAGGAACGACTGGTCGACCACGTTTGCCGTACCGCCAAGGTGGAAGGTACGCATGGTGAGCTGCGTGCCCGGTTCACCGATCGACTGCGCGGCGATGACGCCAACGGCTTCGCCCATGTTGACAGGCGTACCGCGTGCAAGGTCACGACCGTAGCAGACGCCGCAGACGCCGATCTGCACTTCGCAGGTAAGCGCAGAGCGGATGCGGACGGACTGGATGCCGGCCTTTTCGATGGTCGCAACGTCCGCTTCGTCGATCAGAGTCCCAGCCTTGACGATGTTTTCGCCGGTGACCGGGTTGTCGATATCGTCCAGAGCCGTACGACCGAGGATACGTGCGCCGAGCGAAGCAACGACCTGACCGGCATCGACGATGGCCGTCATGGTGAGGCCCTTGTCGGTGCCGCAATCCCTGGAGTTGACGATGCAATCCTGCGCGACATCGACGAGACGACGGGTCAGGTAACCGGAGTTCGCGGTCTTCAGGGCGGTGTCTGCGAGACCCTTACGGGCACCGTGGGTCGAGTTGAAGTACTCGTTAACGGTCAGGCCTTCCTTGAAGTTCGAGATAATCGGCGTCTCGATGATTTCACCCGACGGCTTCGCCATC
Organism: Agrobacterium salinitolerans; assembly: GCF_002008225.1. Taxonomy (GTDB): domain Bacteria; phylum Pseudomonadota; class Alphaproteobacteria; order Rhizobiales; family Rhizobiaceae; genus Agrobacterium; species Agrobacterium salinitolerans. The sequence goes on from NZ_MRDH01000004.1 coordinate 7,690, forward strand.
AGGCCGCGCATGCCGCCCAGCTGACGCATCTGGTTCGGAGAACCACGAGCACCCGAGTGGGACATCATGTAGATGGAGTTCATCGGCTTCTGGCGGCCCGTTTCCGGATCGAACTCGACAGCCTTGATGCGCGCCATCATTTCTTCGGCGACCTTTTCGGTAGCCTTGCCCCAGGCGTCAACAACCTTGTTGTACTTTTCGCCCTGGGTGATGAGACCATCATTGTACTGCTGTTCGTATTCCTTCACGAGAGCTTCGGTGTCGCCAACGATCTTCACCTTGCTGTCCGGAATGACCATGTCGTCCTTGCCGAACGAAATGCCGGCGCGGCAGGCGTGGCTGAAGCCGAGCTGCATGATGCGGTCGCAGAAGATGACCGTGTCTTTCTGGCCGCAATGACGGTAGACCGTGTCGATCATCTTGGAGATGTTCTTCTTGGTCATTTCCTGGTTGCAGACGTCGAAAGGCACGTTGACGTTCTTCGGCAGAAGTTCGCCGATGAGCATACGGCCAGGGGTCGTCTCATGGATCTTCGAAACCGGCTTGCCATCGGCATCCACGGTCTTGAAGCGTCCACGAATCTTGGCATGCAACGTCACGACCTTGTTTTCAAGCGCGTGATGCAGCTCACCGATGTCGGAGAAGGCCATGCCTTCGCCCGGCTCGTTCTGGTTCATGATCGACAGGTAGTACAGGCCGAGAACCATGTCCTGCGAAGGAACGATGATCGGGTGGCCGTTTGCCGGATGCAGGATGTTGTTGGTCGACATCATCAGCACGCGCGCTTCCAGCTGGGCTTCCAGCGAAAGCGGAACGTGAACAGCCATCTGGTCACCGTCGAAGTCGGCGTTGAAGGCCGTGCAGACGAGCGGGTGCAGCTGGATGGCCTTGCCTTCGACCAGCATCGGTTCGAAAGCCTGGATGCCCAGACGGTGCAGCGTCGGTGCGCGGTTCAGGAGAACCGGATGTTCGCGGATGACCTCGTCGAGGATATCCCAGACCTCGGGCTTTTCCTTTTCAACCAGCTTCTTGGCCTGCTTGACGGTCGAGGAGTAACCCTTGGCGTCGAGGCGGGCGTAGATGAACGGCTTGAACAGTTCGAGCGCCATCTTCTTCGGCAGGCCGCACTGGTGCAGCTTCAGTTCCGGACCGGTCACGATGACCGAACGGCCGGAATAGTCGACGCGCTTGCCGAGAAGGTTCTGGCGGAAGCGGCCCTGCTTGCCCTTGAGCATGTCGGAGAGCGACTTCAGCGGACGCTTGTTGGCACCCGTGATGACGCGACCGCGACGGCCGTTATCGAACAACGCATCGACGGATTCCTGCAACATACGCTTTTCGTTGCGGATGATGATGCCAGGCGCACGAAGCTCGATCAGGCGCTTCAGACGGTTGTTACGGTTGATGACGCGGCGATAGAGATCGTTGAGGTCGGACGTCGCAAAACGGCCGCCATCCAGCGGAACCAGCGGACGCAGGTCCGGCGGGATCACGGGAACGACCTTCATGATCATCCATTCCGGACGGTTGCCGGATTCCATGAAGTTCTCGACGATCTTCAGGCGCTTCATCAGCTTCTTCTGCTTGAGATCGGACGTGGTCTCAGCAAGTTCGGCACGCAGGTCGCCGGCGATCTTTTCAAGGTTCATCGAAGCCAGCATCTCGTAGATGGCTTCAGCGCCGATCATGGCGGTGAACTGGTCTTCGCCGAACTCGTCGACGGCAATCATGTACTCTTCTTCAGACAGAAGCTGGTTCTGCTTGAGCGAGGTAAGGCCGGGTTCGGTGACGATGTAGTTCTCGAAATAGAGAACGCGTTCGACATCCTTCAGCGTCATGTCGAGCAGGGTCGAGATACGCGAAGGAAGCGACTTCAGGAACCAGATGTGGGCAACCGGCGCTGCGAGCTCGATATGGCCCATGCGCTCACGGCGAACGCGCGACAGCGTCACTTCGACGCCGCACTTTTCGCAGATGATGCCCTTGTACTTCATGCGCTTGTACTTGCCGCACAGGCACTCATAGTCCTTGATCGGTCCGAAGATACGCGCGCAGAAAAGACCGTCACGCTCAGGCTTGAACGTACGGTAGTTGATGGTTTCCGGCTTCTTGATCTCGCCGTAGGACCACGACAGGATTTTTTCCGGCGAAGCGATCGAAATCCGGATGGAATCGAAATGCTGCGCAGGCACCTGAGGATTGAAAAGATTCATGACCTCTTGGTTCATGCCTTGTCTCCTTGAGAGGCTAGCTGCTGCCCCTGTTTGCATCCGGACCGGCTTCTTCCCGGGTCGCCGTCCAGAGCTTTAAATACGGATTAACCGCATAATGCGGCGAAAGTGTCCCGAACCGGCCAATACCGTCCGGGAAACCGGCAGGCGCCCTTGCAGGCGCCCGCCTCTATCGTCTTATTCCGCCGCGTCGGGCAGCTGGTCTTCGGGCTGGTTCTCGATCTTCGAGTTTTCCAGTTCGACCGAAAGACCCAGCGACCGCATTTCCTTGACGAGAACGTTGAAGCTCTCCGGAATACCGGCCTCGAAGGTGTCGTCGCCACGGACGATCGCTTCGTAGACCTTGGTGCGGCCCGCCACGTCGTCCGACTTGACGGTGAGCATTTCCTGCAGCGTGTAAGCCGCGCCGTATGCTTCCAGAGCCCAGACTTCCATTTCCCCGAAGCGCTGACCGCCGAACTGCGCCTTGCCGCCCAGCGGCTGCTGGGTAACGAGCGAGTAAGGACCGATCGAACGAGCGTGGATCTTGTCGTCAACAAGGTGGTTCAGCTTGATCATGTACATGTAGCCGACGGTGACCTTACGGTCGAACGGCTCACCGGTACGACCGTCATAAAGAACGGACTGACCGGATTCATGCAGACCTGCCTTCTTCAGCATCGCGGCGACGTCAGGCTCATGCGCGCCATCGAAGACCGGGGTCGCGATGGAAACACCGCGCTTGGCTTCTTCGGCAAGCTTGACAAGCGAGTCATCATCGAAACTCTGAACCTCGTCATTGGCTTCAGACGCGTAGATTTCCGTCAGCTCGCTGCGAAGCTCGCTGATGTCCATCGTCTTGCGATACTCTTCGAGCATCTCGCCGATCTTCCTGCCCATGCCTGCGCATGCCCATGCGAGATGGGTTTCGAGGATCTGGCCGACGTTCATGCGCGAAGGCACGCCGAGCGGGTTCAAGCAGATGTCGACATGCGTGCCGTCTTCGAGGAACGGCATGTCCTCGACCGGAACGATGCGCGAGACAACGCCCTTGTTGCCGTGACGGCCGGCCATCTTGTCGCCCGGCTGGATCTTGCGCTTAACGGCAACGAAGACCTTGACCATCTTCATGACGCCCGGAGGCATTTCATCGCCACGCTGGACCTTTTCGACCTTGTCCATGAAGCGCTGTTCAAGGCGCGACTTGGATTCGTCGTACTGGCCGCGAAGCGCTTCCAGCTCGGACTGAGCCTTCTCGTCTTCGACAGCGAACATCCACCACTGCGAGCGGGGATATTCGGAGACGACGGCGTTGGAGAGCTCGACGCCCTTCTTGAAGCCCTTAGGACCAGCAATCGAAACCTGACCACGCAGCATGTCGATCAGACGGCCATAGACGTTACGGTCGAGGATCGCCTGCTCGTCGTCGCGGTCCTTCGCCAGACGCTCGATCTCTTCGCGCTCGATAGCCATCGCGCGCTCGTCCTTCTCCACACCGTGACGGTTGAAGACGCGGACTTCCACGACCGTACCGAACGTGCCCGGAGGCATGCGCATGGAGGTGTCGCGAACGTCGGAAGCCTTTTCACCGAAGATGGCGCGCAGAAGCTTTTCTTCCGGCGTCATCGGGCTTTCGCCCTTCGGCGTGATCTTGCCGACGAGGATGTCGCCCGGCTGAACTTCCGCACCGATGTACACGATACCGGCTTCGTCGAGGTTCTTCAGCGCTTCTTCCGAAACGTTCGGAATGTCGCGCGTGATTTCTTCCGGACCAAGCTTCGTGTCGCGCGCCATCACTTCGAATTCTTCGATGTGGATGGAGGTGAACACGTCGTCGGAAACGATACGCTCCGACATCAGGATCGAGTCTTCGTAGTTGTAGCCGTTCCAGGGCATGAACGCGACGAGCGCATTGCGGCCGAGAGCCAGATCGCCGAGGTCGGTCGACGGACCGTCCGCGATGATATCGCCCTTGGAGATGATGTCGCCGACGGAAACCAGCGGACGCTGGTTGACGCAGGTGTTCTGGTTCGAACGCTGGAACTTCTGCAGACGATAGATGTCAACACCGGACTTGCCGGCATCGAGGTCTTCCGTGGCGCGGATAACGATACGGGTCGCATCCACCTGATCGACGACACCGCCGCGACGGGACGCAATGGCAGCGCCGGAGTCACGGGCGACGATCGGCTCCATGCCGGTACCGACGAACGGCGCCTCGGCGCGCAGAAGCGGAACAGCCTGACGCTGCATGTTCGAGCCCATGAGAGCGCGGTTGGCGTCGTCGTTTTCCAGGAACGGAATGAGCGCCGCTGCGACCGAAACGAGCTGCTTCGGCGAAACGTCCATCAGGTTGATGTTGTCACGCGGTGCGAGCATAACTTCGCCCGAGTGACGGCAGACGACGAACTCTTCCGAGAACGAACCGTCTTCATTGAGCGGCGCGTTGGCCTGCGCGACGTAATACTTGGCCTCTTCCATCGCGGAGAGGTAGATCACGTCATTGGTCACCTTACCTTCGACGATCTTGCGGTACGGGCTTTCGATGAAGCCGTACTTGTTGACGCGGGCGAAGGTTGCAAGCGAGTTGATCAGACCGATGTTCGGGCCTTCCGGCGTTTCGATCGGGCAAATACGGCCGTAATGGGTCGGGTGAACGTCGCGGACTTCGAAGCCTGCGCGCTCGCGGGTCAGACCACCCGGTCCAAGAGCCGAAAGACGGCGCTTGTGGGTGATTTCCGAAAGCGGGTTCACCTGGTCCATGAACTGCGAAAGCTGCGAGGAACCGAAGAATTCGCGAACAGCGGCGGCAGCCGGCTTCGCGTTGATCAGGTCCTGCGGCATCACGGTGTCGATTTCGATCGAGGACATACGTTCCTTGATCGCACGTTCCATGCGCAGAAGGCCCAGACGATACTGGTTTTCCATCAGTTCGCCGACAGAGCGAACACGGCGGTTGCCGAGGTTGTCGATGTCGTCGATTTCGCCCTTGCCGTCGCGTAGTTCGACCAGCATCTTGACAACCGCGAGGATGTCTTCCTTGCGCAGCGTGCGCACGGTGTCTTCCGCATCGAGGTCGAGGCGCATGTTCATCTTGACGCGGCCGACGGCCGACAGATCGTAACGCTCTGCATCGAAGAACAGCGAGTTGAACATCGCTTCCGCCGATTCCATGGTCGGCGGCTCACCCGGACGCATGACGCGGTAGATGTCGAACAGGGCTTCCTGACGGTTCTCGTTCTTGTCGGCAGACAGCGTGTTGCGGATATAGGCACCAACATTGACGTGGTCGATGTTGAGGACTGGAAGCTCGTCGAAGCCCGACTGCAGGATGAGACCGAGGGTCTTCTCGTCGATTTCGTCGCCGGCTTCGAGATAGATTTCACCCGTCTCGTAGTTGACGATGTCTTCGGCCAGATAGTTGCCGTAAAGGTCTTCGTCGGTCGCCTTCAGCGCCTTGAGGCCCTTCTCCGTCAGCTGGCGGATCAGGCGCGGGGTCAGCTTCTTGCCGCCTTCGACCACGACTTCGCCGGTATCGGCGTCGATCATGTCGGTGATAACCTTGGCGTTCTTCAGCGTCTCGGGCTGGAAGGGAATGCGCCAGCCGTCGCCGTCGCGCTCATAGGAAGCCTTGGTGTAGAAGGTCGACAGAATGTCTTCGCCGTCCATGCCAAGCGCCATCAGCAGCGAGGTCACGGGGATCTTGCGGCGGCGGTCGATACGCGCATAGACGATGTCCTTGGCGTCGAACTCGATGTCGAGCCAGGAACCGCGATACGGGATGACGCGGGCAGCAAAGAGCAGCTTGCCGGAAGAATGGCTCTTGCCCTTGTCGTGATCGAAGAACACGCCCGGCGAACGGTGCATCTGCGAAACGATGACGCGCTCGGTGCCGTTGACGATGAACGTACCGTTATTGGTCATGAGCGGCATATCGCCCATGTAGACGGACTGTTCCTTGATGTCCTTGATGGACTTCGCGCCCGTATCTTCATCGATATCGAACACGATGAGACGCAGAGTCACCTTGAGCGGCGCTGCATAGGTCAGATCGCGCTGACGGCATTCCTCGACGTCGAACTTCGGCGCTTCGAATTCGTAGGACACGAATTCAAGCATGGACGCGCCCGAGAAATCGGTGATCGGGAATACGGATTTGAATACGGCATTCAATCCCTCGTCGGGACGGCCACCCTTGGGCTCGTCAACCATGAGAAACTGGTCATACGAAGCCTTCTGAACCTCGATGAGGTTCGGCATTTCCGCTACTTCTGGAATTTTGCCGAAAAACTTGCGTACGCGCCTGCGACCGTTAAACGAAAGGGTCTGAGCCATCGTCGCTCCTTTAAAATTGCATCCGGGCCTGCAACGGACGGGAACCGATGGCCAGTCGATCCCGTCAAGCAATGGGTATCATCAATCTCGTTCCACATCCCGGATCGATCAGGCCGGATTGCCTAGATGAGCCGGTTCGGAACCATTCTCTTGAAGAACCCATTACCCAAAAGCCATTTTCACGCGGCTTTTGGGTAATGAGTTTTAAAAACGATGACGACGGAAAGGGACATAAAGCCCCTTCCCGCCAGCAATCGCAAGATTACTTAACGTCAACCTTGGCGCCTGCGTCCTCAAGCTTCTTCTTGAGATCAGCAGCTTCAGCCTTGGAAACAGCTTCCTTGACCGGCTTCGGAGCGCCTTCGACGAGGTCCTTGGCTTCCTTGAGGCCGAGGCCGGTGATGCCGCGAACTTCCTTGATGACGTTGATCTTGTTGGCGCCAGCGTCAACCAGGATAACGTCGAACTCGGTCTTTTCTTCTTCAACAGCAGCAGCAACGCCAGCACCGCCAGCAGCAGCAACAGCTACCGGAGCAGCAGCGGAAACGCCCCACTTTTCTTCAAGAAGCTTCGACAGTTCTGCAGCTTCCAGAACGGTCAGCGAGGAGAGGTCTTCTACGATCTTTGCGAGATCAGCCATTTTGATAGTTCCTTTTGTTCAGTTCGAACCAGTTTGAATATTTACAGCGAAAAACCGCCTTAAGCGGCTTCGTCCTTCTTGGCGTAAGCCGAGAACACGCGGGCAAGCTGGCTTGCCGGTGCTGCAACAACCGTTGCGACGCGAGTTGCCGGGGCATTGAGAAGGCCCAGCAGCTTTGCACGCAGCTCGTCGAGCGAAGGCAGGGTCGCAAGCGACTTGACTGCTTCGGCGTTGAGCGTGGTTGCGCCCATGGCGCCGCCCAAAACAACGACCTTGTCGTTGGTCTTGGCGAAATCCATGACGACTTTCGGAGCGATCATCGGGTCAGTGCTGTATGCAATCAGCGTCTGTCCCTTGAAGAGATTGGTCATCCCTTCCGACTCCGTACCCTGAAGAGCGATCTTGGCCAGGCGGTTCTTCGCGACCTTGACGGTGCCTCCGGCAGCGCGCATCTTCGAACGGAAGTCGTTCATCTGCGCAACGGTGACACCAGCATAGTGGGCCACGACAACCGAACCGGAAGCCTTGAAGACTTCGTTCAGCTCCGTGACGAATTCGCGTTTTTCCGCTCTTTCCACTGTCTGTCTCCAGTAGACGGGACCACATGATTGTGAACCCGTCGGGTTTGCCTTTGCCCCAAGGGACCTTTTTACAAAGATCCCGAGCGACGCTCGAGGATCCTGTCCCCCGCTCTGTCGCCGCAAACGGCTTCAGGCACAGGCACACCAGGTTCGAACCGGACAGTCAGGCATCGAAAGATGCCTCAAATCCAGCCTCACCCGTCTCATGCAGGCTAAATGATTAAGGCCAAATCCCGAAAGACAAGGCCACCCGCAATCTCGGACAGGAGTTCCGGGTTTCCCCGGAAATCTCCGGCTCCCTGGGAGCCGGAAATTCTTTTATTCACGCTCCCCTGGGGAGCGCGAGAATTTATTAAGCGGTGACCGAAGAAGGATCGATCTTGACGCCCGGACCCATGGTCGAGGAGATCGCCACGCGCTTGACGTAGTTACCCTTGGCGCCAGCCGGCTTTGCCTTGATGACGGCATCGGCAAAAGCCTTGATGTTTTCTTCAAGAGCCTTGGCGTCGAACGAAGCCTTGCCAACGCCAGCGTGTACGATACCGGCCTTTTCGACGCGGAATTCGACAGCGCCGCCCTTGGATGCCTTGACGGCACCGGCAACGTCCATGGTCACGGTTCCGACCTTCGGGTTCGGCATCATGCCACGCGGGCCGAGTACCTTGCCGAGACGGCCGACGAGCGGCATCATGTCCGGGGTCGCGATGCAGCGATCGAAGTCGATCTTGCCGCCCTGAACGATTTCAACCAGTTCCTCTGCACCAACAACGTCAGCACCAGCAGCCGTGGCTTCATCGGCCTTGGCGCCACGTGCGAAGACGGCGACGCGAACGTCACGGCCGGTGCCGTTCGGCAGGTTGACAACGCCACGAACCATCTGGTCCGCATGGCGCGGGTCAACGCCGAGGTTCATCGAAACTTCAACGGTTTCGTCGAACTTGGCGACTGCACGTTCCTTGACCATCGAAATGGCGTCGGTGAGAACGTAGAGCTTATTGGAATCCACGCCTTCGCGGATCTTCTGAATGCGCTTTGCTACCTTGGCCATGATCAACCTACCACTTCCAGGCCCATGGCGCGGGCAGAGCCCTCAACCATCGCCATTGCGCCTTCGATGTCGGCTGCGTTCAGATCCTTCATCTTGGCTTCAGCGATCGTCTTGACCTGAGCCTTGGTGATGGAGCCGACCTTGGCGCCCTTGCCGGGCGTCTTGGAACCGGAGGTGATCTTAGCTTCCTTCTTCAGCCAATACGTCATCGGCGGCTGCTTCATGACGAAGGTGAAGGACTTGTCCTGGTAATAGGTGATGACGACCGGAATCGGCATACCCTTTTCCATTTCCTGCGTGGCGGCATTGAACGCCTTGCAGAATTCCATGATGTTAATGCCACGCTGACCAAGTGCCGGACCGATCGGCGGGGACGGATTGGCCGCCCCGGCCTTTACCTGCAACTTGAGCTGGCCTGCAACTTTCTTAGCCATATCTCTCTGCCTTTCAATTCAAACCGGTTACCCGGCTTCTCTCAAGCCGGATTGCTCCGGCGGCTGCGGTTGCGTGGTGCGGCGCCCTGCCCCGGCTTAAAGAGCCAGTTAGCCTTCCACGCGCTTGGGGCTTCACCCCGCCAATCAGACCTTTTCGACCTGATTGTATTCCAGCTCGACCGGTGTCGCGCGGCCGAAAATCGAAACTTCCACCTTCAGGCGCGAACGCTCTTCGTCGACATCCTGCACCACGCCGTTGAACGACGCGAAAGGACCGTCGGAAACGCGAACCTGCTCGCCGATCTCGAACGAAACCGAAGACTTCGGACGCTCGACACCTTCCTGAACCTGACCGAGGATACGCTCGGCTTCATAATCGGGAATCGGAACAGGCTTGCTGTCCGAACCGAGGAAACCGGTAACCTTCGGCGTGTTCTTGATGAGGTGATAGGCCTCATCCGTCAGGTTGGCGCGCACAAGCACGTAACCTGGAAAAAACTTGCGCTCGCTATCGACTTTGCGGCCGCGACGCACCTCGACCACCTTTTCGGTCGGCACGAGGATTTTCTCGAAAAGATGATCCAGACCCTTCTGACGGGCTTTTTCCTCGATCGACTCCGCGACCTTCTTTTCAAAATTCGAATATGCGTGAACGATATACCAGCGCGCTGCCATTTTTATTCTCCGTTCGATCCTTCTACCGGGCCCTTGAGCGTGCCGTTACCGGCCCACACTCAGCACCAGGCTGAGCAGCCAGCCGATGAGCTGGTCCGCAGCAAAGAAGAACAGAGCCGCAAAAATGACCATCACCAGCACCATAGCCGTCGAAATCATGGTCTCGCGGCGCGACGGCCAAGTGATCTTTGACGCTTCGGCGCGAACCTGCTGCAGAAACGTAAACGGATTGGTTTTGGATGCCATTGACTGCCCACGCAATTACGGCGCGTAAAGCCGATACTGATCAGCCCCACGCACCGCGTGTCTGTTTTGACCCTACATAAACACCGATTCCACTTTTAACAAGAGGAAATCGACATTCGGCGAAATTCGCCGGTAAACCGGCCCCATCTGCCATGCAGCGAAAACCGCGCTTGCGAATGGAAAGTGGCAGGGGCAGAGGGGCTCGAACCCCCGACCTGCGGTTTTGGAGACCGCCGCTCTACCAACTGAGCTATACCCCTTCATCACCTGAACCGGCCGCGAAATCGCTTGGCCAATTCGGTATGCGCTCCTTTAAGGTGCAGGGGAAAGAATGGCAAGTGTGTTTTTTGTTTTTTCCACTCCGCCCCCGAAAATCGTGCACCCGTCAGGGTTTGACGTATTTCCGCCAGTCATGTTCTTCCCTGAAACCCAGAACTTCGCGAATCTTGCGGTTGGAGATCAATCCCTCATGATCCCCGATATCGCGACGAAATTGCACGCCAGGGAAATATGTCCGCGCAAGCTCTCGCGTGGGAACCGTCGCCGTCGCACTATCATTGACGGCGTTGAAGACCTGATAGCCCAGACCGTCCTTCTCGACGCACAAATGACAGATCTGACCGAGATCACGCGCGTCGATGTAACCCCAGGCATTGCGTTTACGCGTCTCAGGACGGGCAAAGAAGTCGGGAAATTTCTCATATTCATGAGGTTCGATGACATTACCGATTCGCAGCGCGTAAATGTCGTATCCGCTTCGCTCTGCAAAGGCCCGCGCGGTCTTTTCATTCACCACTTTCGACAGTCCGTATGAATCCATCGGATCGACGTCGTAGTCCTCCTCAAGCGGGAAATGATGGAAATCCTTATCGCCTTCGGCAAAGCAGACGCCATAGGTGGTCTCGCTCGATGCGATGACGATCTTGCGAATACCAAGCTTCACCGCGGCTTCGATAACATTGTAGGTTCCCATCGTATTGATGCGGAACGTCTCGTTATCAGGCTTTATCAAAATGCGGGGAACGGCGGCAAAATGGATCACCGCGTCATAGGGCAGAACGCCCTTCCCGCCTTCAAGCTCGGCAAAGTTGCTATGCATCGACAAGGCGTTAAAGACCTGCCCGCTGTCGCTGATATCGACGATGAGATTGGTCACGCCCGGCCTGTCGAGAGGCACGAGATCGATGTTGTGAACCTCATACCCTTTGTCGATAAGCCAAGGAATTACATGCCTTCCCGCCTTGCCGGAACCGCCGGTAAATAGAATGCGCTTTTTCATGATACTCCTCATTGTCTCCCCGGCAATGACGTAGCAGCCCGGAGAGAAGAACGAAAGCTATTCTCTCCTCTGAGCCGTGCGGCACAAAACAAAAAACCCCGCTGTCTCCAGCGGGGTTCAGACTGCTGACAAACCCCTGGCGTGAGCTGGGGGTTTATGATTCATTGGGACATGTTGAAGAAACCTGCTCCTGA
>NZ_MRDH01000024.1 GCF_002008225.1 Agrobacterium salinitolerans
ACGGCCAACACAAACGATACCTAAAGGCGGGTCACTTCTCGGTGGAAACGCCGGGTCAGCTCTCAGTGGAAATCAACAGCCAAGCTTTCGGCGCAGGCGAGACATATTGGATTCCAGTGAGTTCGACTGGATTTCGTCGTCAAAGGAATAGACCTGCCCCTCAAGAGACGAGCGCAACACGGTACGACCGCGGTTTCTCAAAAGAGTCTCGATGATGAGCAGTTCCCTTCGGGTGAGCCCAAGCCGGACGCCGTTGACATGCACATCGCATGAAACCCGATCATAGGTGACGTTTCCTGCCGACAGGACGGACGGGCCTGCTGAAGGCACCCGCCTCAGCACAGCGCTCATTCTCGCGACCAGTTCGGGGATTTCGAAGGGCTTCGGTAAATAATCATCAGCACCGTCATTGAGCCCGGATATGCGCTCGTCGGTAGACCTCAGAGCTGAGATGATGATCGATCGCGTGTTTGAACCTGCGCCACGCAAATCCGCAAGGAAGGTACTGCCATCACCATCAGGCAGTTGCCGGTCGATAAGGACGATATCGTAGTCCGCCATGGCGATCGCTTCCCGCGCCGTTGCCAGATCGCCAACCGCATCAAGAACGATGCCATGCTGCGAGAGGGCCACCCTCAAGGCATCCGTCATTTCTGGATCGTCTTCGATAAGTAGAAGTTTCATAGTCGCCTACTCAGTCAAGTCGGACTATCGTTTCCGATCATCCTTACAGCAAAACGACGGCCATTGGTCGAGATAAACTCGACGTTCGCGATGTCATGACCGTCAGATTACCGGATGTGATAAAACTGCTGCGGACGCGGAAACCGAAGAACCGGAGTTCGTCGGTATCACTCTAACCTTTGACGTGCGGCAGCCCGGCTGCAATCTCTACCGGCAGCGACCGTAATAATCCCGGTATTTGCAGCTGTAGTCGCGGCGATCCCGTTGTCCCCATCGGTCGCGGCGGTTCCTGTCGTTACGTTCGCTGATGTTGCCTATCACAGCGCCACCCGCGCCGCCTGCGGCGGCTCCCACTGCTGCGCCTTCCCAGGTACCGCTTGCCAGCCCACCGATGATAGCACCGCTCGCCGCACCAATGCCGGCGCCCTTTTCCGTCTGGCTGCACGCGGTCAGTGCCACGCAAACGAGTACGCCCGAGATAATCTTTTTCATGCCTGTCCTTTCATTCACCGCCACGGCGGCCGTCCATCGACCGTTGAGGCAGAGACGTATGGCCGCCGAAAATTACGGGGAAGTTACGCAGAACCGGCGCCGTCGACGCCTGTCGAAGGGGCAAATTCTTGTAGGACGCGCGTCTTAGCGATCACCCATTCTAAAGTGACCGCCGTCCATTTATTGGCTCCGGATTCTCGCTGTTCCTCACTGCGTTTCAGGATGAAGAGCCGAAATGACTAAGCGCAGTCCCTCGCCAACGTTCTTGCGGCGCGCAAACACGACAGTGAAACCTTGTCGGTGCAGATTAACGAGAGCGACATCCTTCGCACAATCGATGAGTTCGCCAGGACGAGATCACATTGATCGATGGTAGCCCCGAGCTAATCTTGCCTGCTCTTCAGCCGCATTGACGGTCACGTTCCCAAGCTCTGACCCGCACGCGACGCAGTGGGCGGAATGTGATGTTTCAAGTGGCTTTTTCGAATACATCTGCCTCACTCTGGGTCGTGAAGGTGAACGTGACCTGTTCGCTGTCATCGTCCTGTCGGAGACCCATTGCAGTTACAATCAAACGCGCGATCTCGTCCTGTGCTTCACGTCCCGAGCGGTACGACCCCACCGCCTTCTCGATGGCGGGACCGAATACCTCGCTGATTACACCGAGGCGCATATTGTATTTTATGATGATGTCGCGGTCCTCGATGATCGCTGCCTGTTCGGCCTTTGGGATGCCGGCGTTCTCCATGGCGGTTATTGTTGCGTTGGTCGCGAGCTTGATCGGACCTTCGTCCAGCCACCGATCAACCATCTGATGGAACTGGCGCATCCGCTCGGCAGGAATTGTTCTCTGTACACTGATCGACATCCCGATTCCTTTATCAGCTTTCATGCGAATACACTTTTTGCTTCGCTTCAGCTGCGACGCGCTACCCTGATAGTCAAAACACGTCGGCAATTCCAGATGGAGTCCACGCAGAACCGGTTTGTCAAGAATGTCGCATCGGGTTAAGCGGTCCATGAGCGTGAAGATGCCTCGTTCGCTCTACAAGGAAAACTTCAGGCCTTTCTTCCTACAGCACTCCCTTGAGGACCCTGCGCGAGCTGTTCCTAAACTAAAGACCTGCGTTGGTCGGCCTTAAATGAGCCGTGGTCTTCGAAGACCCCAATGGCTCCACGCTGTTGCAAGACGTACCGACTTTCAGCAAGAATTTCCCGATACCTCTGGACCTTTGCGGCGCCCATCCTGCGCAAATCGACCCTCGATGGAGGTGCTGACTGGACTGGAAAAGCTGCTTCGTTTTCCAGAAGGTCCAGCAGAAAATTACGCATGACCGCATTTGCCTCTCGCAGCTTCGCCAGTTCGATAACCTTTCCGCTCGATTCAAACCGCCTTGCGATGGCCTTGTCGATTTCGATTTCGACAAGCAGAGCCTTGGCGGCGAAATACCGACAGGCAGAGAATGTTGCCGCAAGCGCGCACAACGCGAAAATAAAGGAGATCATTTCGACCTCCAGCTTATCACCTGAAATCGATACTCTGTCGCCGATTTTCAATATGGATTCGGTTCACTCAGCTGAAAAATCACTCGCCGCTGAGACCAGCAACTTGTGAATTCCGAAGACGGCCCTCACTCCGAGGCTGTAACCCTCAGGCGGTCCGCCGTCCGACGTTTCGTGATCTCGTCACCATGAAAGGTAGGTCGCTTTTTTTACAGGGTATGCGAAAGGCTCACCGTTCTCTACGACGAAACCCTTGCTATACATGCAGCTGCGCACCTGGGCGGAGCCATAGGCACCTACATAGAAACCCACGTCGCCATATGATGGGTAACGGTCGCCATATGATGGGTAACGTTCGATACTGCATCTGTCGAGGGCTGCCTGATAGGCCATCTCCAGTACACGGTTACCCGTCACCGGAACGGTGCCGTAAAGATGCAATTGGGTCCGCGCTTCCGCCGCTGCCGCAGTAAAGGTAACGCTTAGAACCACGCTTAAAGCCAGCTTGAGTCTCATGACGTGCCTCCAAAGAAATTATTGTGACGAGCAACGGGAATTTTGTCCTGTTTGTTCCCTCAATCAGAAGTTTCTCTACATACTGGTGGGGGCGGCTTCCGTGACGTCCCGGCCGGAAGTCTATGCCACCTTCCATTCCGCGAAGGGTCGACCCAGGCCCGCGGCCACGATCGATGCTGCGTGATAACAACAGAACGTTCCGTAACGCTGGAGGGAGAGCCTCGCGAAATCGCTGGAGGCACCATGTTGTCGACGACCTTGGGTCCGATTGCCTACCGAAGGAACCCATCCCGGTCGAACTCTCTCCATCCATGAAGGTCGGCTGCGCCTTCGTCGGCCTTATGACCCGCCTTGTCTCCCGGTGTCATCTTCTTTTTGAGCGATCGAGCCAGCCGCCTCTGATAGGCCGCTTTCTGTCGTTTCTCTGCCTTCGCCTCCGCGTCCTCCACCCGCCACTCTTCCACGACCCCGCGATCGAGGAGGTCCTCGACCACCTTCGGATCGAAGACATGGAAGGTGATCCGCCGGGCACGGCCGTTCAGCCGCACGGTTCTTGTCCCGGCGCTCTTGAGACGCCCATCCGCGAGCCAGCGATGTCGCTCGCTCGTCTTGATGGCGAGGATGTCCTGTATCTCTCGCGGGATCACCGGAAGAGTTTCGGCTTCAATCATCACGCCGGCCACGATCCTCGCAGCTGCGTCGAACGCGTTTTTGTCGCGGGCTGGCATCGCGAGCGTGATCTCGTTGCCCTCCAGGCTAATCGCTTTCTTCAAAGCCGCCGTCAGTCGGGCCTGCATTTCCTGCAGAATGCCTTTCGCTCGAACGGACGACCCGAGCGTCATCGCAGGCGACAACATCCACGTTCTAATCAGTTCGATATCGCTCTTCTCGAGTTTCCGCATCTCTCCTAGATAGTGCCGATCTCTTTTCGTTCAACGAGGTGAACTGTTCAGCGACCGTAGATTCAAACCATCCTACGATTAGCGGAAACGCCCTGCTTAGCGAGCATGGCTCTCCGGTTAAAAACGACGAGCCTTCCGGCCAGCATGTGCTCAAGCGGCCATCGCGATATCAGCGATGATTTGCCTTGTTGTCATAACGCAGCGCAGCAGCCTCGACCTTATCGCCGTTGGCTGCTGCCCATGAGCACAGGGCCTCAAACGGTTGCCGCAGCGAATGGCCCAGCGGGGTGATCGCATATTCCACACCCACAGGCTGGGTCGGCAGGACAGTCCTCGTCACAAGACCGTTCCGCTCAAGCCTCTTTAGAGCATCGGCCAAAGCCTTGTGGGTGATGCCGTCGAGACGGCGCTTGATCTCGTTGAAGCGCGAGGGCCTGGGACAAATCACCGTCAGAATCAGGATTGTCCATTTGTCCGCGATCTTGTCGAGCACGGGGCGAACCTGCGCCATATCTCTAAGGGCGCACTGAGAGAGCGCTTCAAGGTCGGTATACTCGTCCATATCTAGGCTACTTAAGGTGCGTAATTGATACCAGATATCTAATGTATATCATGCAGAGACCATCAATTGAAAGGACTTACGATGGCTCGGATGAGTAACAAGGTTGCCCTGATTGTCGGGGGCGCCAAGGGTATCGGCTTGGCAATTGCAGAGCGGCTTTCGGCCGAAGGAGCGATGGTCTTCATCACCAGTCGCCGAAGCAAGGATGCCGAAAAGGCGGCAACTGCCATCGGTCATGGTGCGGTCGGCATTGTCGCCGATGCCGCGCTTCCCGAAGATATGCGGGAGGCGGTCGAAAAAGTGAGACGGGAACACGGCCGTATCGACGCGCTGGTCTTGAATGCCGGTCTTTCTGAGCCCGCCCAGATCACGGAGATAACGCCTGAACACTTTGACCGCCACTTCGACGTCAACGTTCGAGGAATGGTCTTCGGGTTCCAGGCGGCTCTGCCGGCGATGAGGCAAGGCGGCTCGGTCGTCCTTGTCGGATCAATTGCCGATAGCGGCGGTTACACTTCCTATGGGACATATGCTGCGACCAAGGCAGCGGTGCGTTCCTATGCACGAACCTGGACGGCAGAACTGGCATCCAAAGGTATACGCGTTAACGTCGTCGCACCCGGTCCAACCGATACGGAAATGATGGCTGCGGTGCAGCCAGACATGCGCGCGGCGATTGTCGCTCCGATCCCGATGGGACGAATGGCGCGCCCCGCCGAAGTGGCTGCAGCTGCCTTGTTCCTGTTGAGCGATGAGGCGAGTTACATCGCCGGTGCCGAACTGTGCGTCGATGGTGGCCTGCGGCAGGTCTGAGCCAGAATTCGAAACGCTGTGCCCGATCTTGAATGGTCGGGTACAGCAAACACTCGACAGAAAAATCCACGGATCGCAATTTCGCTGATTACCGACCCGCCTCAGCCATCCATTGCGCTGCATCTGCACCTGCCGGTATACGCAGTGGCGCAGACGGATCGGTGGCAGCCTTCCAGATCGCTTCGGCGACGTCGCGCGCGTGGGTTACGGGACCCTTGTCGTCCTGAACATTCCTGACGAACTGCTGCAGAAGAGGCGCATAGTCCGCATCGTCCATGCCGCGCAGGTGTGGGCGGGCACTGGCGCCGAAACTCGTTTCCGGCGAACGTCCGGGCAAAACGATGTGGACGCGAACGCCGAAGGGCTCCATTTCAATCGCAAGAGACTCGCTGAGCGCATTCACCGCGGCTTTGCTGGCGCGATAAACCCCGATGACCGGCAGCGGTTTCAGTGTCACCGATGACGTAACGTTGATAATGACGCCGGCCCGGCGACCACGCATTTGCGGGGCGATGGCCTGGATCATCGCCAGAGTGCCTATCGTGTTCGTATGAAAGAGTGCCTGTGCGGTCTGGGATGCAGTCAGTTCGACAGGAGATGGTGCTCCGAAGCCGGCGTTATTGACGAGCACATCGATTTGACCCGTTGCCTTCGCAAGCTGTGAGATGCTGTCCGGGACGGTGACATCGAGTGCTAGAACACGCAGACGCCCGGACGCAGGGAGTAAGCTCTCGTCGGGCGTTCTCATCGTCGCGATCACGTCCCAGCCTTTTTCGAGGAACAGTTTTGCAGTTTCCAGGCCAAAACCCGAGGAACAACCGGTTATCAGAATTGCGGGCATTATTATCTCCATAAGTGGTGTGTCATTATGGTAGCGACCCGAAATAAGACTTTATATATTCTCACGTCCTCATTTCTTTAGTAATAGTCCCGATATGACAAGAGACCCGCTCACCGAGATCGTCACACTCCTGCAACCCGCCGCCCGGGCGTCCAAACTGGTGGAGTGCGCCGGTGCATGGCGTATACGTCGTGAGGGCACCGGCGAGCCGTTTTATTGTGCCATCATGGAAGGGCAATGCCGGGTCACTTTCGGTGGCCGACAAACGTTTATCCTGCAGGCCGGAGACTTCATTCTCGCGCCTGCTATGCGCGATCTCATCAATGAAAGCTCCAACGCCACAGCCGACTTGCCGGCGACGGTTCCTACGAAGATCAATGAGGGACATTTTCGTGTGGGACCACATGACGGCCAACCCGCACTACGAATGCGTATCGGACATTGCAGCTTCGGCACACCGGATGCGGCCCTGCTCGTTTCCCTGTTGCCGAACGTGATTCTGGTTCGGGACAAACCCCGACTTGCGACGTTGATGCAGTTGATTGACGAAGAGACGCAGGAACGGCGCGCAGCGCGCGAACCCGTTCTTGAACGACTTATTGAGGTGCTGTTGATCGAGGCACTACGGTCCTCAACCGACACCAATTCGGCACAGGGTCTTGGCAGAGGGCTTGGTGATGAGCGCCTTTCGGCGGCACTTCGGGCTATGCATGACCGTCCCGGCCATCCCTGGACCGTCGTTGATCTGGCGAAAGAGGCGGCACTCTCCCGTTCGGCATTTTTTGCGCGCTTCAGCCGAATAGTCGGAGTTGCGCCGATGGAATACCTGCTGACATGGCGTATGGCGTTGGCAAGGCAGCTCTTGCGGAGCGGTGATCTCGCAATCGAGGACGTAGCCGAACGGGTCGGATATGGATCAGCAAGTACGTTCAGCGTGGCTTTTGCCCGACGCACCGGCATCCCACCTGCTAGATACGCCCGTATGACAGCACAGAACGGCGAGGCAGGAGAAAACCGGTTGATACGGCCACTGACAGAATTATAACAATGCAGTTGACCTATCGGTGATTTCGTTCCTGGCCCGCCTGCTGAACGGCTTCCAAAACTTCGATACCGGCAACTCCAAGCGCCATCAGTCGATTGTGTTCCGCCTCGGGCGCCGCGTAGGATTTACCATCGACTTCGATCAATCGATTTCAATTCCTGACCTTGGAGCAACTCCTATTTGCCCTGAGAAGCTTGTCGCCTTCAAATATGTGAAGAACATCGGTAACGGAGGAGCGCCTGACGCCAAGCATGACAGCGAGATTCTGCAGGGCTTCGACCACGAAGAGATTTTCCTCCCCGGGGATGCCAAGATTTTTTTCTACGCCCTCATTCTCCAGGGCCCGAACGAACAGTTCCGCGCCAGTCATGTCCAATCTCCAAAGTCACCGAGCCTTAGACGCGGTTTCAAGACACACAATTTTGTGGAGATCTCACTTGAGGAGGCTTTTGACTTCCTCGATTGCGACGTAGGCGCAATCTTCGTCCAAGCCGCCGTCCGTCGCGCCCGCAACGCCAAGTGCGCCGATCGTCTCGTCGCCGGCTTTGATAGGAACACCCCCGGAAACAAAGTAACCTGAAGTATCTGTGAATGCTGCCTCATGCGGGCTGTCGATGAAGTTCTCCACCATCGCGCTTGTGGGGCTGTGCAACGATACCGAGATGAGTGCCTTCTGCGCAGACGTGTTGATCGTGCGTGGATCGGCTTTCTCATAGCGTATCAGGGCGAGGAGGGCTCCAAATCGATCTGTCACCGCCGCCGACACGTTGTAACCGTCTACCGCACAAGCCGCGACCGCCATCTCAGCGATTTTGACCGCAAGCCTCGCTCTGAGGCCGGTCTCATGCTCAGTGTCGTGGCCAAGTACAGAATGGCGCCAAGCGCACCTATGGCGGTGGCCAGTAATAAGGTCTTCATGTGGGATCTCTTTGGAAATCGACCGCTGAGCGGCACCGTTGCGGCAAATTACGTCGTCGTAAGAACCACCTGGGTTATCGCGACTACGATGAATTCCCGAAATGCAATACGTCAGCAGCCCGCATGCCCGCCATAGCGGTGAGCCTGCGGATACAATACCTCAGGCCAGGGAGCAGCGAGAGATCAAAGCGACCCGCTACCCGAAGCATTATCGTCGAGCTTCTTTCTATCGGCTGCCAATCGAGAATGAAGTTGATCGATTGCGCGTTGGAAGACGGCGGGATCGTCGAGTGCCCGGGAGAGGACGATCGCGCCCTGGATAGAGAGAACGGCGTCCTCCGAGAGGAGGCGCGCCTGCTCAGCGTCACGGCCTTGCCGGACGAGCGCTGCTTGCAGAGCGTCCACCCAAGCGACGAAGTAACCTCGGATGGCTTGGGCGAATAGGTCTCGGGTATTGGTAACAGCCAAAGCGCCGACGAGACAGACGCGCCTGCCCGACCTGAAGTATTTCGCGGTTTCATCGAGCATCGCCGTGATCGCGGCATCGGCATCGTCTCCGTCTCCGTCTCGCAGTGGAGAATAGACGGAATCTTCAAACCATTGCTCGATTTCGACGAGCACAGCCTGGAGCATTTCCTCCTTCCCATTCGGGAAGAAGTGGTAGAGGCTGCCCTTGCCAAGACCAGTGGCCTTGCCGATCAGGGCAAGGCTCGCACCTTCGTATCCATGCTCGCGAAATACTTCGGCCAGGGCGGTGATGGCGTCGGATCTTTCAGCGACCATGCGGGCCATGATTAGAGACCCAGATCGCTGAGGCTGGCGTGGCCGTCCGGACGACGGCCGAGCGGCCAATGGAACAAGCGGTCGCTTTCAGCAATCGGCATTTCGTTGATGCATGCGTGGCGGTGCGCCATCAGGCCGTCCTCTGCGAATTCCCAGTTCTCGTTACCATATGCACGGAACCATTGACCACTGTCATCGCGATATTCGTAGGCGTAACGCACAGCGATGCGGTTGCCGGTGAACGCCCAGAGCTCCTTGATGAGGCGATATTCATGCTCCTTGTTCCACTTGCGCTCTAGAAAAGCCTGGGCTTCTTCGCGGTTGGTGGCGAATTCGACGCGGTTCCGCCAGCGGGTGTCCAATGTGTAAGCCAAAGCGACCTTGGCGGCGTCGCGGCTGTTCCAGCCGTCTTCGGCCAGACGGACTTTTTCGATAGCAGTTTCGCGTGTGAAAGGAGGGAGCGGAGGACGTGACATGTTGGTTTTCCTTTGTAAATCGTTGGTTTGTACTGTTTGGTAAACTCTTGACTGATTGGTACAGTAGCTGCGGCGATTTTGGGTGTCAACGATTTTTTGAGGCGGAGCGAGTTTTTCCCAACGGGCTTTTCCTGTCGCGTACCGAGGGCGCCGATGTCTAAATTGGCCAGACAAGAGCTGGCAGAGCGTGCGGCCGCACGCTGGTTTATTTTCGGCAAACCTCAGCCGCCTTAGGCATGTGCCGCTCGGAGAGCACCACGCGCGGTGGGCGGGGGTTTTGGTGCCGAAAGGGGTGAAGACCTAGGAAGACACTGTCCGTGCGACCAGCACATTTCTGCGGAAATTGCATCGTCATCGGACACAAAAGTAGAAATCGAAAGGTAGATGGGGGCTAACTCCGCATCTGTGCGGATTGTACCAACCGGATAGCATCGCTCCATGATCTGACGAACCACATCGCGCTCAAGCGCTTCGCCAGGGTGCTCTTCGAGCCGCAATTAGAAGAGAAAGTTTCTAAAAATTCAGTCTTCTCCGCCTTGATGAAAGTCGCACCTTCGGCCCCTCTATTTGTCATGAATTGAGAGGCAAGGGATCGGTGCCTTCTCCTAGAAGCGAAAGGTATCGTTGATAGCTGAACACCCGGCCACGCTTGCGGCCGGTAACCTCATCAACGATGCCCAATCGCTTTAGGTCGGCGAGTGCGGCGTTGACCGTTGGCGCGGACAAACCCGTCACCTGAACAATCTGGTTCGCTGTGTGAAAAGGATCCTGCTGGAAAAACGTTAATACGAAGGGTCGACCCTGCTCTACCACTCTCCATGGTGGTCCGCTCGCGATCTTCCTTGAAAAGATCGACGATCTGAATAGCTGCCTTAAACGCTTGATTGGCAGTGTCGGCGACGCCGGCTAGGAAAGTCCAGCCAAGCTTCCCAGTTTCCATGCTCACGGACCTCTTGTAATAACCGATAGTATTCTCTCCGATGGGACTTCAGATAAAGGCTGAGGAAGCAACATCCCGCCATGCGCTACGATACCAACCGGTCAATGGGCACGTTTGATGCTTCCGCCCCACTCCTCGCTTGGGGCGTAGCAAACTTGCTCACCTATACACAGTTGCCCCTACCCCGCTGATCGGATGGGCTATAGCCGTTGCCTCATCAAGGAACTTGCCTCTGATTGCAGCCGTATGTGGTTCTGGGGTCCGGCGCGGTCTGCCTACGACCGCCGTCACCCCATGTGCTGGCGATTAATATCGCGCTCCCCTCGCGCGGCTCGTGCGGGTCCGGTTGCTGCGTACGACGCGGAACAACATTCTCAAGGCGAGAGGATCGCTGCTGAAGAGGCAAGGCGTTCCAGTTTGCCCAGCGTTTGCTGACCCAGCTCCACGGCGCCGAAACCCTTCGCTTGCTGGAACTCAGCTTCCGTGCTGAACACCATGCCCAGCACAACTTTTGTCCCGCCATCCTGATCTTCGAAGGAGGCCCAGGCGTCTGCATGTTTCGGCCCGTTTTCGCCCCACAGCAGCGTATAGGCAAGCCGCTCTTCGGGCCGGATCTCGACATAGCGATGATGGTTCGGGAAGACTGTGCCGTCAGGGCCGATCATGTCAAAGACCCATTCCCCGCCGGTTCGCAGGTCAATTCTCTTCGTGCGGCAGGAAAACCCTTCAGGGCCCCACCATTGCGGTAGCGTCTTCTCGTTCATCCAGGTTTTCCAGACGATGTTGCGCGGCGCCTTTATCACTCGTTCCAGAACCATGGTTCGCCCGGCCACGCTGGCCAGATTGTTGAGACCGGCGCTGAAACCTTGTTGATAGCCATCGCGCATATCCTCGGCCAGCGAGGAAAGCTGCACCGTTACGGTCAAGCGGCTACGCTCTTCCGCAGCCTGAAAATCGGCGGTCACCAGCGCTGCCGATTGCGTTACGCCGCCGGATGAAACCACCTCGTAATTCACGCTGCGGCAGGTTGGCTGCAGCTCCAGCCAGCCGCACTCACAGCGAATATCCGGCTGGCCGGCGACCTTGCAGAGCGACACTTCGCGACCGCCCAGCCTGCTGTCCGCCTCCAGGAATTCCACTGTGACCGACGGCGAGGGAGAGGCCCACACCGCCCGAGCGGCGGGTGACAGCCAGACCTGCCAGAGAGCCGATAACGGAACGGCAATTTCCCGTTCGAAGCTGAGCGTTGCAAAACGGTCTTGCGGCTGATGCGGTTCAGCGTGTGCGCTTTTTTGACCTGATTTCGTTGTCATTCTGAATCCTCCTTCATGGCCTGCATTGCAAATGCCTCCAGCCGGTCAAGCCGGCTCTCCCACACGGCCCGCTGCTCATCGAGCCATGTGCTTACCGGCTCCAGCGCTTCCGGCACGATGGCGCAGGTGCGCACCCGCCCATCCTTGGACGTGACGATCAGCCCCGCCTCCTCCAGCACGGAAAGATGCCGCATGACCGTGGGCAGACGCAGCCCCGTGGGAGCGGACAACTCCATGACCGGCGCCGGCCCGCCGCCGAGGCGCGCCAGAATCGCCCGTCGCGTCGGATCGGCCAGAGCTTGGAAGATCAGTGAAAGTTCCTGATGATGCTTAGTCATGTTGCTAACTATCATGTTTCATCGCGATGGGGCAAGGGGAAACTTAGCAAGTTAACTAAGCTTTATCGCGAGGAATGGTTCTTGGGATGAAATGCCGATGCGTCTCCCGGCCGTTTCATTTGCGTAACCGGGCCTTCCCCCTTCAAGCGCCTTGCGTTCGGCAACGGGCAGCGGATGCAACTGGAGCGCCGGAAACGGGCCATCAAAAGTTGCAGAAAAAGATTGACTCTCGCTGCCGCCTGAGTGAGCTTCGCCGGTAAAAGACGGGGAAAACATCAAATCATCATGTCACCAGAACGCTTTAATCAATGCCTGCGGGTGATCCGCTGGACGCCGATCAATATTGCGTCCGCGCTGCAATGCGAACTTTCATGGATTGAGGCGCTGGAAGCGGGCAACGAGGAGGTTCCCGCTGGCCTGGCGACATGGCTTGAAACGCTGGCTCAGGCCCATGAGGCTCTTCCGCCTCCGTCCACCTACAGAGGAAAACGGTCGACATTCTGATGCGGCCGGCAGTTTTCAGCCCTTACCCACGATTGGATTATCCGAAATGAAATATGTCATAGCAGCTCTTGGCCTGATCGCCTTCTCAAGCCCTGCCCTCGCCGCATCCTGCGAGAAGAACTTGACTGTCTCAGGCGTACCGATGGTGACGGCCGTCTCTTACAAGTCCTGGCAGGAACTGCCGAAGGCGAAAGCGCCTGCCGTGCTTCAAAAGCTGGCTCAGGCCGTGGCGGCGGAAGGTTTTTCAGGCATCCAGATCAACAAGGCGCTGTCTTCCATCGATGCGCACCAGGAGACCAGCGGCAGCGGCAGAATTCAGACGCTGCGGGTCGTGGCCCGGCAGAAGGGCGCCGCGGTGCGGATTGATGCTGTCTTCAACATTCAGGCAGGACAGATCGCGGACAAGAACGTCATCCGCGAGGGCATCTGCAATATCATCAATAGCGCGTGACGCACGGTGATGAACTGCCGCTTCGCGGTCTTGATGCCGGTGCTCACCGACATCGAGTAGTGGCGCCTGAGCGAGTGCGGCGCATCTGTGGCGTAGCGACCGTGCCGGCTGGCGCGGCGCGGGCATATGCGGGTTCATGCCGTTGATGGCGATGCTTATGGTATGGCGGGCACCCCCGGAATCTGCGATGGGTGCAGACAGGGATAGTGTCCGCAGCCGGAAGCACGCTGTGAATCGACGGGGAAAATATGCCGATCTATGAACTGGCTGCCGTGGGCGCCGCGACGTGCTGGGCGATAACCGGGCTTCTTGCCGCGGGTCCGGCGGGGCGGCTTGGCGCGCTCGCCTTCAACAGGACGCGGCAGCTTTTTGTCGCCGCTCTGCTCGGGGTCTATGTGCTCGCGTCAGGCTCCTGGCGGGAGCTTCAGCCCGAAGCACTGTCGTCGCTTCTCCTATCCGGCTTCATCGGCATTTTTGTTGGCGACACGCTGCTCTTCACCTGCCTCAACCGGCTGGGGCCGCGCCGTTCGGGAATCCTGTTTGCGCTGAATGCCCCGATCGCCGCGCTGCTGGCATGGGTGGTGCTTGGCGAGCAGCTTCCCACAAGAGCCATTGCCGGCATAGGCCTGACACTCAGCGGCGTGCTGCTGGCAATCCTCTTCGGCAAACGTAAGGCCCAGCTGCATGAATGGGAGAGCGTTAAGGGGCCTCTGTGGCTTGGCGTACTCTTCGGCCTTCTGGCGGCGCTCAGCCAGGCGGTCGGCTCACTCATCGCACGGCCCGTGATGGCGACCGGGATCGATCCTCTTGCCGCTTCCATGCTGCGTGTCGGGGTGGCCGCCCTTTGCCTCACCGCGTTGACCATGCTGCCCATCGAAGCTGTCAGGCCCAGAGGCCCGATGACCAGAAGCCTGTTCCTGCAGACAGCGTTCACGGGCATCATCGCCCTGGCTTTCGGCATGACGCTGCTTCTCTTTGCCCTTTCCGGCGGCAAGGTCGGCATCGTCTCGACACTGTCGGCGACGACGCCGGTGATTATCCTGCCGCTTCTTTGGCTGAGAACACGGGAAATGCCGGCGCCCGGCGCATGGGCCGGCGCCGCCCTTGTCGTTGCCGGTATGGCGCTCATGTTCTGGAGATAGCTTCAAGCCGATGGGGTACGGGTGCGGAAACACATCATCCGCGTCGAGACATTTCACGCCAGGATTCTGACTGCACGGCCCCTTGCTAAACAACTTTTGCGTGCTTAAAAGGCCCAGAATATCAGTTCGTTAGAGAGGACTCACTTCGTGGAACAGGAAACCATCCAGACCGGCAAGGGACGAGGCAAGGCGCTTTGGGCGGCGGTTGCAATTATTGCCGTTGCTGCCGCAGGCGTCATTGGCGGCAAGACCTTCTACGAAGCAAAGGTGAAAGAACTTGTTGCCCGCAGCGGTGCGACGGCCACTTCCATCGAGGTCGATTTTCTCGGAAAAATTCATGTTCGCGATCTGACGTTGCCGCTTGAAGATGGCAAGAATATCAAGATCGCGGCTATCGACGGACGTCCGAAACTTCCGTTTCTGGACGGCGCGCTTGATATGAAGACCATCGATATCGATGTGCCGACCGGAAAGATTTCGATGGCGCAGGCCCGCGTCGAGAATGCCGCATTCGAAAAGCCGGCACAAGCTGAAGAAAACGGCAACTCCCTGCCCCAGCGCATCGAGCGCTTCGCGGCGACAAACATCTCCACGCCGGAGGTGACGTTTACCCAGTCCGTCGCGACCACCGAGCAAAAGACCGTTTACAGGAACCTCGCTTTCTCTGAGATCGCCGGCGGCCGCATTGCCCGATATTCGATCGACAATGGCAGCTACGACATCAAGATGCAGCTTCCCGACAGCGAAGGCGCGATGAAGGACAAGCATATGGTCGTGTCGACCGGCGCGATCGCCGGCCAGGACATCGACGTCGCTTATCTCGCCCGGCTCTATACGGAAAAGGCGGGCCCGGAAGACAAGGAAGCGAAGCCGCTCTACGGGCCGCTCTCCATCAAGGCGGTTTCTTTCTCTGAAGGAGACGGTCATTTCAGCTACGATGAAATCCGCAGCGATGGCTTTACCGCCCGCATGCCGTCCGAACCGCTGCTGGATACCCTCAAAACGCTGACGACCACCCAAGATCCTGACGAGCTTTCACCGGAGGCGCGCCAGGCGCTTTTCGCAAAGGTCGTGTCCATTCTCGACATGGTCGGCAAGAGCAACATGCAGTTCATCGGCCTCAAGGCCGACGCGCCGGACGAAAAGGAAGGGGCGGCCGGCAAAAGGGTCAAGGCCGCCATCGACCGCATCGACATGCAGATGGACAGCCGCACGCTCGACTTCGGCTTGAATGGCATGTCGATCGGCGATGGCGACAGCAGGATCGAAGTCGCGGAAGCGAGCCTCAAGGGCTTCGACTGGAGTTCGACGATCAAGGGAATTTCCGAGATCATCGCGCTCGACGAGACGGAGATGGAGACTTTCCAGTTCAATCGCCTGATACCGGAACTCGGCAGGGTGCGCGTCGGCGGCATCAACGTCGATATCGCCGCGCCGGAAAAGACGGAGGAGGAGACGGAGGAAGAAACCGCCGGCACGCCGGAACGCATCAAATTCTCGCTCAAGAATTTCGAGATGGGGCTGACCAAGCCCTTCAACGGCATTCCGACCGATATCGAGATCAGGCAGGACGAGCTCACGCTTCCGATTCCGGCGGATTCGACGGAGGAGGTTTTCGTCGAAGCCCGCAAACTGGGTCTCGAAACGCTGGCCTTCTCTTATGGTCTCGCCGCCGGCTGGGACGAACCGAACAGCAATCTGGTGATCCGCGATATCTCGCTCAGCAGCAAGGATTTCGGCAGCGTCAATTTTGCCGGTCTGGTAAGCGGCTTTACGGAAGAGTTCTTCTCTTTTGACGTCAATCGCGCGCAGGCGGCGCTCTTCGGGCTTGCCGGCCGTGAAGTGAAGCTCACGATCAAGGATGAAGGTTTGATGGCCAAGGCGATCAAGCTTTATGCCCTGCAGAACGACATGACGGAAGACCAGGTACGCGCCACCCTGACACTGGTGGCGAGCATGATGCTGCCGCAGGTGGCAGCTGAACAGCCGAAGCTGCAAAACGCCGTGCAAGCGCTCGTCCAGTTCATCAGCAAACCCGGTACCCTGACGGTAACGGTCAAATCCACCGGCGCAAACGGTCTCGGCATTTTCGATCTGGTTGCCGCCTCCGACAACCCGATGGGGCTTCTCGACAAGGTCGATATTCAGGCAACGGCCGAATAAATCCGGCGATTTCCGCCCCTTCAGTGGCTGCACAGGCCTTAGCTAGTGCAGCCACTCGCAACTATAGGCCAGCACCGGCTCGGCAAAGCCTTTCAGCCTGTAACGATCGCTATGCACGAGGACATCAGCGCCGCCATATTCCTGGAAGGTCTTGTCCGAGATCAGTATCTGGTCGCTCTCGGCGGCGGCGCAAAGCCTTGCCGCCAATTGCACGGTCGTGCCGAAGAAATCATTGCTGTCTTCGATAGGCTCCCCGCAATCCAGACCGATACGGATGTGGATGGGCTCGCCCCTGTCGCTGTTGTAACGATGGAACTCGCGCTGGATATCGATGGCGCAATCCACCGCGAATGGCGTGGAGGAGAACACGGCCATTATGCCATCGCCGGTGTGCTTGACCTCCCGTCCCGCGCGCCGCCCCAGACAACCGTGCACGAGGGCATCGTGGGCCCGGATGAGTTCCGCCGCCATGCGATCGCCGAGGCGGGCCGTCATTTCGGTTGAGCCGACAATGTCCGTGAAAAGGATCGCGCGGTGGCCGGGGTCCATATTTTTCGAGACGGCCCCGGGTGCTACCGGATCCTGTATTCGCCCGAGAAACGCTTCCACGGCCGACAGCGCGACCTCCACCACCTCGCTGGCGACGAAGCCGTGCGCTTCGCGATGCACGCACTGCGCGGTTTCAGCGTCCGGCGCATCCATAAGGCAAAAGGCCGTGCCGCGCCTTTCATCGAACCAGTAGGTCAAAAACCTGACGCCGTACCGATCCTGAATGTTGATATCTTTAAGATGTGCCGCGGCGATATCGGCAGCGGAAACGCCGGCAAGCTCGTGCCGGTCCATGAAGATAGGCATTGGTTTCCTCCCAAGAGTATATCGTTGCCTCCTCTGCCAGCCATTTTATGACTTAGCCGAATTGCCGTCCATCGTTCTTACGGGTGACGCCGCACAAGGCGGGAACGCCGGAAAGGGCGATATTCGTTCGCGTTAGCACTCGCGACAGCCGCAGCGACTTACCTGCGTTTGACCATGCGCCGAAGCAGGGAGCGGGATCTGGCCTTGCGGGGAATGAGGTGGATATCGCTGACCAGCTTTGCGCCGCCGTCCCGGCGCTCCAAGGTTATCTTCCGGCTATGGAAGGCCTCCAGTTCGGCACGATGCGCCACGCTGATGATGGTAGCGTCGGGCAATTCATCGATCACCGTCTGCATCATCCTGTCCTGGCTTTTTTCGTCGAGAGCCGCGGTCGCCTCGTCCATGACGATGATATCCGGGTCGTTAAGCAGCAGGCGAGCAAAGGTCAGCCGCTGTTTTTCACCGCCCGACAGCGTCTGGTCCCACGGCGCCTCCTCTTCCACCTTGTCTTTGAGATGGCCGAGACCAACCTTGTCGAGAGCTTCTCCTATCTCTTCGAAAGTCCAGCTCTCGGCCGCCTGCGGATAGCAGACAGCCCGGCGAAGGGTGCCGGAGGGAACATATGGCCGCTGCGGCAGCATGAAAAGCCGGCTGCCGGCGCGAAATTTGACACTGCCCCCACCCCATGGCCACAGACCCGCAATTGCCCGAACAAGCGTGCTTTTGCCGGATCCGGATTCGCCTGCGACAAGCACTCTTTCTCCCCGCCCGATTTCCACATCGGTCTCCTTGACGACGGCGGTACCATCGCCGAGCGACACCGACACATCCTTGAGGCTGAGCATCGTTTCGCCTTCCGTTTCACCGCGCACGATCCGGCCGAGCTTATCGCTCCGTTCGGCCCGCTCCAGCCCGTCAAGCGACATCATCAGGGAGGCAACGCGGCGCGCGCAGGCGTTCCAATCCGCCAGTCGGGGATAGTTGTCGACCAGCCACCCGAAGGCGGATTGAACGATGGTGAAAGCGGACGCGGCCTGCATGACCTGGCCGAGCGACATGCTTCCATCAAGAAATTTGGGCGCGCACAAAAGAAGCGGAACAACGGGCGCAATCAACATCGATCCATATGAAACAACGGTGGTGCGCATATGTTGCTGCGCCATTTGCTTCCACTGTCGCCGGACATTGCGGAACCTCCTGTCGAGGTCGCTTCGCTCCTCCTCTTCGCCGCCAAGCAGGGCGATGCTCTCCCCGTTTTCCCGGACACGGGTCAGCGTGTAGCGGAATTCCGCCTCCAACTGGTTCTTGACCTCGGAGACCCGGACGAAGTTCCGGCCGATCAACGCGATGGAACTCGATGTGATGAGCGCATAGATCACCGCCGCAATCACAAGAAAGCCGGGTATCGTGACCGATAACCCGCCGACCGGCAGCGTCAGCGCACCGCCGATTGTCCACAGGACGACGATAAAGGTGGAGGCCGACACGAAGGCGGCAATGACGCCCGCCACGAAATCCACGGGCGCTTCGGTGGCGATCCGCATATCTTCCGACAGCCGCGCCTCCGGATTTTGATGGTCGCCGTCGATCAGGTTGAGCTGGTAATAGCGGCCATTTGCGATCCGTCGGGAGACCAGCACCTTGGTCAGCCACGACCGCCAGCGCCGTTGAATGCGCATTCGGACGTAGACCTGCGAGGTCACAATAAAAACGCTTCCAAGAACCAGCGGCGGGAATATGGAAGCGAGAAAGTAGACCGTCGACGCATCCCGTTTTTCAATCGCGTCGAAAATCCCCCGATTCCACACGTTGATGCCATATTGGAAACCGACATTAACGCCGATCATCGCCAGAAGCCCGATGGAGAACGGCCACGCAAGCCCATCCCCACGGCGGCTCCAGAAACCCCGCGCGCTGATCAGGAACCGCTTCAGAAGATATCGCTTGCGAAGCTCTTCGGTCTGCTGCGGTGTCAAGCCCAAGACCGGCCCTATTTCCTCCGGCGGGAGTGGATCATCCGGTGCGTCATTGGCATGAACGTTCTCTGCACCCTTTTGGCCGGCGCCATCGACTGGTTCAGGATTTGCGTCAGCATCGTTCATGGATGGATAAACGGATGACTGTTTGAAAAGTTGCCGGCCCGGAAGGGTTTGCAGTCGGGCAAGAAAGCTCCGCTGGCCCTGTCTCCGTTGCAAGTGCGAAGTATGCCGAGACCGGACGCCTTGTTTCTAGAAGGTGCGCGGGCGCCAATATCTCGTACGCACTGCCTGCCAACGTTGTGCAACGCACAAAATACGGAGGAATAGGCATGAAATTCGGATTTTTAGATACATATCATCCGGAAAAATTCGTCTAAAGCTCTCCCAACTCAAGGAG
>NZ_MRDH01000030.1 GCF_002008225.1 Agrobacterium salinitolerans
CTCCTTGAGTTGGGAGAGCTTTAGACGAATTTTTCCGGATGATATGTATCTAAAAATCCGAATTTCATGCCTATTCCTCCGAACTTTGTGCGTTGCACAATGTTCGGATGTGAATGTGCGTGGCCCGCTTGTCTCCGGTTCATAGTCTGACTCTCAAGCGAATGCGGGCCATGTGGTTGAGGCGACTACCGTGCATCACGCCGGTAAATTGATAGAGCGACATTCCAGATAATGTTGCCGGGATTATGGAGGCGTTCGGCCCGCGAGTGGATACGGGCCTCATGGTAATTGCCGTTGATCTCGATTCTTTCGGTTCACGGAGCCTGTTATGGTGGTTAAGCCATCATACGGCACGGCCCAGACGAGCGAACGACACGTTTTCGCTGTCCTTGGCATTTAGCCTTCCAGATCATGGCCTGCCGTCGGTCGGACAGGCGTGCAATTTTGATTTCTAACGGGTGCTGGCAGGAGCCGTCGATGCCCATGGCGTGAGGCGGTTTATTGACGGACTGGGGGTGCCAAGCCCCTCGCTCACATCGCGTCGGACGATACCCATTTGTTGCGACCGTTCTGTTTGGCGTTCAAGAGTGCGGCGTCTGCTCGTTCCAGCACGCTACTCACTGTCCCTCCCGCCGGTGCGGTTGCAATACCGACAGATACGGTAACCGGGTCAAGCAGGCGACCACGATAGTTGAACGGCGCGCGTTCAACCGCATGCCGGAGTCTCTCCGCAACCTTGATGGCATCTTCAATACCCGCAGCCGGCATCAACACAGTGAATTCCTCGCCGCCGAAACGGAATAGTTCACCCAGTTCGCCGACGGCTTCGGAAAGGACCTGGGCAACATATTGCATCACCGCGTCACCGGCGTCGTGGCCAAAGCGGTCGTTGAAGCGCTTGAAATGGTCGATATCCAGCATGAGACAAGCCAGTGAATCGTCTGGCTTCTCAATATGCTTGTTCAGCGCCTCATCAAGAGACCGACGGTTCAGGAGACCGGTCAAGGCATCGTGTCTGGCCATGCCAACCAGCCGCTGCCGCAGTTGGAGGTTTGCGACGGCAAGACCAATATTCTCGGCGAGGAGTTCCAGATAAAGTCGCTCTGTCTCCAGCGTTTCGTTTCTTGCGGGAATTTCGAGGTACAACAGGCCGACGGTGTCCCCCAAGGCGGTCAGCGGTATACAGAGACCGGTTCCGAACATCCCCTGGAGGTGATGGCAGACGACGTCGTCCCCGTCGGGATTGTTGGTGTGGGGACGTCCGCGACGCAGAGCCCAGCAATCATCGATCAAAAAATCAGACACGGAAAACGAAGGGTCGGACCATTTTCCGGTCGATTGGAGAAGTGCGCTGTTTTCCTTGAGCACAAGCAGCCGGCCCGCGATAGCGGGAAAAATCTGCGGCATGAATTTCGCAACGACGTCGGACAATTCATCCTGATTCTGGCACGCCTGAATTCGATGCATCATTTGCAGGATTAGGTCCTTGATGCGTTGGTTCCTGCGGTGCTCTGCATCAAGCCGTTCCCGTTCCAGCCCGTTGCTGCGGAAGATGCGAATGGCTTGGTTCATTTCTCCGATTTCGTCACGTCGCCCTTCGTCTGGTACCTCTATACTGTAGTCCTGCCGGGCAAGGCGCATGACGATATTGCTCATTCTGATAAGGGGCGCGGCAACCCGTCTGCTGAGGACAAAGTACAATACGGCCAAAAACATCAGTGCGGTCAGGGCAAGCATCACCTTGGCGATAGACCCGTAGAAATCACTTCGGCTTTTGGCCTGGCCAACTGTTGCCTGCGTGCGTGCCGCAACCGTCTCTCTCACATTTGCAACGGTATTCAGCAGACTTGTATGCAGTTGATAATACTCGTCACCGAACAGGACCTGTTGCGCTTCGTTCTGGCGCCCGGCGCGATAAGAAGCGATGGCCTCTCGTTCCATCGCGTCCAGAGTGTCAGCGCTCTTGCGTATATCCTGAAACAATCCTTCTTCCTGCGGCAAGGCACCGCGCGCAGACAGTTTATCCAAGGCTTCTTCGAGGTGATTTTCCTGATCTTCGTCGACATAGAACTTTGCCAGATGTTGCTCGTCGCCTCGCATAACGTAAAGACGCGCCTCCTCGGCGCGCTCGTCCGCGATGATCACCAGTTCCTCGGCAAGATCGTTTAATTCGAGATGAGACTCGATTGCCGCGCGCTCTTGGGAGGCGCTTCTTGCCGACAAAATGAATGTGGTGGCTGATACTGTCGTCAGTATCAGCGTTACGGCATAAGCCAGGTTTGTGATGGTGCCAAGTCGCATGGTGATGCCAAATCTTGCCGCACGGTATCACGACCGGGTGCGGCGGGTCCAATTTGTGGGTTTGACCAATCATTTCGCCAGGTCTGTCTGATCCCCTATGGCTACGTCTTAGTCCCGCAGTCCAAAATGTCCAACGTGCTGTGTGGATTAAATTACCAAATCTTTAGTTGTGCGCCATTTCGCCAGTACCTAGCTTACCGGTAAGGCCGCATCCGATGTGGACATGCGCCGCATGATGATGCGTAGTGGTACTGCATTCTGCGCTCGTACTTTTTTGACTGGCCCATGCAGGACATAGCGTGCAGCCAGATCGTCTTCACCTGCTTTTGGGTGAACGCGGGAGTTTGGTAAAACGGGGCTTTTACTGTTCGTCTCGGTGAATGAAGCGCCCATAGCGCATAGGAAAGAAGGAGTTTCAGCATGCAGATCGGAATGGTTGGGCTTGGACGGATGGGCGCAAATATGGTGCGCCGCCTTTTG
The DNA here is from genome assembly GCF_002008225.1 of Agrobacterium salinitolerans. Taxonomy (GTDB): domain Bacteria; phylum Pseudomonadota; class Alphaproteobacteria; order Rhizobiales; family Rhizobiaceae; genus Agrobacterium; species Agrobacterium salinitolerans. Next base: position 2,782 of record NZ_MRDH01000030.1, read on the forward strand.
AAACATGGTCATGATTGCGTGGTTTTCGATGTCAATCCCGAAAATGTCGCTGCGCTGGTGAGGCAAGGCGCGACCGGTGCCACCTCGCCGGACGATCTCGTTGCGAAGCTTTCACCGCCGCGTGCAGTCTGGCTGATGCTTCCCGCTGCGATTACGCCGAAAATCGCCCGTGACTTTGCAGTGAAACTTTCTGCGGGCGATACAGTCATCGATGGCGGCAATTCGTTTTATCGTGATGCGATTGACCTGGCGGCGGAGTTTGCCATCAACGGTGTCGATTTCATCGATACTGGCACATCCGGCGGCGTCTGGGGGCTGGAGCGCGGCTTTTCGTTGATGATTGGCGGCCCGGTGGCTGCCGTGCAACGGCTCGATCCGATTTTTGCGTCGCTCGCCCCCGGAGCTGGCCAGGGCATTGTAGCCGATCCCGTTACCGGCACGGCGCCGATGGGATATCTGCATTGCGGACCGTCAGGGGCGGGACATTTTGTCAAGATGGTTCATAATGGCATCGAGTACGGTGTCATGGCGGCCTACGCCGAAGGTCTGAACATATTGAAGGCTGCCAATGCCGGTATGCAGAACCGCGCGGCGGATGCGGAAACGGCCCCTCTCGCCCATCCGGAATATTACCAGTTCGATATCGATCTTCCTGCCGTGACGGAGGTCTGGCGGCACGGGTCTGTCATCGGCTCATGGCTGCTCGATCTGACGGCCGAGGCCCTGAAGCAGGACCCTGATCTAGACCAGTATGGTCGCCGGGTTTCGGACTCCGGCGAGGGGCGCTGGACGCTGCAGGCGGCTGTCGAAACGGGCGTACCGGCTCCCGTGCTGGCATCGGCGCTGTTCGAGCGCTTCTCGTCACGTGGTGAGGCCGAATTTGCCGGCAAAGTGCTCTCGGCAATGCGCAATGCCTTTGGTGGTCATCTGGAAAAAGCAAAATAAGCGCGCAGGCAGCGGACAGTTACGATCGGACGGGCCGGCTTCAGGCATAAGTCCTGGATGGAGATTGCACGCTTGGTCGAGGCAGAGGTCCGTTCCGTGCGTGAGCGAGACGTCGTGATGGCAGCCCACATGCTTGGTCTGCTCAATGGTTGGATCTTGTTTCGGGAATTACTGCCAAATGCTGCCAGGCCCACCATCGTCGCGGCGACGTTGACGGTGGCGCGCGCCATTCTTCTTGAGGCCTACATCAGTTTTCTGGGTTACGGCATTCAGCCGCCGCTGCCAAGTTGGGGCAACATGTTGAGCGGTGCCGAGCAATATCTCGACAGGGCGCTCTGGCTCGCCATAGTACCCGGTGTCGCCATCACGCTCGACGTCACGAGTTCCAACTTCATTGGCGAGGGACTTCGCGACGCGCTCGATGCCCTCAGCGATTTGAATTGAGAGTGCGGGCTGATGTCTTCTTTCTCGCCCTTTGGCGCCACGCTCTGGTGTGCGACGGGCGCTCCCGCACCGGTTACGGAACCACTCTCCGGTCTTATCCAGGCAGATATTTGCATTGTCGGTGCCTGTTATACCGGGCTGACCAGCGCGCTCGAACTGGCCAGGGCAAGCGTTGACGTCATTCTTCTGGAGCGGCGGGAAATTGGTTTTGGAGGTTCCGGCCGCCGTCCGATATGGCAGGACGACATCGAAACAGTACGCTCGTCGCCGTCTGGAAGACGGAGCCCGGCACCTACAACTACCCCGGCCGCGAACTTGAAGAAACTTTTGTGGTGGTTGAGGGCGAGGCGATCTATTCGCAGGCGGCACGCGCTCCGAGGGTTATTCCTCAAAGCCCGACGGAGGGTTTGAACGGCCGAGGCAAAAAGCATTTTTCCAGGCTGCCACACGCTTCTAAAAAAGCGCGCCGCGATGAACGCGACGCGCTTGCCGTTGACGACCCCGTGCGACCGCGGAGACGAACGGATTAACCCGCTCGCTTCAGCTGGAGGTGGGACACGCCAGCAGCCAAGTTCACGCCGGTACCAACTTCGGCACTGATCGGCTGCAGCGCGAAGTTCTTTGCGTTACCGCCGATCAGCGCGTTGGCGCCCACGCCCACACCGACCGAGGCGCCGGCAGATGCGCCAACATAATCACCGCTCAGCGCGCCGTCGCCAACGCGGCTTGCCGCCGTATTGAGCACGATCCAGCTCATATAGGTCTTGCCGGTCACACCGATGTCGAGGCCGAGCTTGCCGATTGTGCCGGTGTAGCGTTCCGTCTTGCCGGAGCGCTGACGGAACTCGCAGCTCACCGCCTTGCTTGAGCCGACGACGAGGCCGACGCCACCGGCGATTTCACAGGACAGGGTGCCGACGCGTTCCTTCTGCGCGGTTTCCGTTGCACGCTTGCCGCTGTGCTTCGTTTCGGCGGAAGCGAGTGGGGCGATGGCCAGAGTTGCGATTGCAGTTGCAAGAACGAGTTTCTTCATTGTTTGTCACTCCTGTTATTCTTTACAAGTTGGATGCGTGGGGCAGAGGCATCCAGATAGGTATGGGGGCGCTGCCGGATCGCCAGATCGGCGATGATCGGCCGCGATGCGAAACATTCTGCGATGATGACCGCCCGTTCGAAGGCAGAGAGTGTTTCCACTTCGCCCGAGAGCACGATCCTGCCCTCGACGGATGTGACGGAGATCGAGCTGTCTTCCTGTCCATCGGCATAGGCGAGCACGGCTTGCAAGGCGGCACACAGGCTGACGTCCTGGGGGAGGCAGTTTGTGGCCGGGGTCAGTTCACAAGCAAGCATCATGGTGAAACCTCCTACCTTGAACATCAGCGGTTCACTTGAATGCCTTTTTGACGGCGTCCTTGGTCTGGCCAAGCTTCTCCTGCGCCTGGCCCGCCAGTTTTTCGGCTTTGCCTTCCGCCTGCAGCTTGTCGTTGCCGGTGATCTTTCCAGCCGCTTCCTTGATGCTGCCCTTTGCCTGACGGGCGATACCTTCGATACGGTTGTTGTCCATGACGAATTCCTTCCATCGTTTTGAGGGTGCCGCTGTTGGTAACGGCATGATGGAAAGATAGGCCGGCAAAATCGCCGCTGGCAGAGCAATAGCTACTAGTTCGACTGGTACAAACTGACCTAATTTGCGGGTTCAGCCGCTATTTTTTTTACTGCCGACAAATCCACGCTCCCGCGCCCAGATTACCGCCGCGGTTCGGCGGTTGACACCGATCTTGCCGTAAAGAGACGCGATATGGTTGCGGATCGTGTGTTTGGAGAGGTTCAGCCGATCGCTCATTTCCTTGTCGCTGCAACCGTCACAGATTAGCGATAGTATCTGCTCCTCCCGATCCGTGAGATCCTTCAGCGATGCGGTCGATGTGGCGCCGCGCGAATTTTGCCGCAGCCCCGCGAGTCGCTCAACAACGGTACGGCTGAACCAGGAGGTGTCGGCCATGACACTTTCGATGGCTTCGATCAGCTCGTTTTCGGATCTTCGCCGTTCCGTAACGTCCTGTATCGCCCAGATGACGCAAAGCTGGTCATTGATCTCTGCGCGTTCTGCCGAAACGATGCACTCAGCTACGCCGCCATCAGCGAGGTTCATGCGCAAATTTTCATTCCGGATAGGGATATTGTCCTTCAGCCGTTTCTCGATTTCGCGTCGTGCTGCCACATCGTCCCACAATCGCAACTCGCTTGCGGTTTTGCCGATCACCTCGGCTTCCATGTGACCGCAAAGCGTCAGAAAGGCATCATTGACCTCCGTCAGCACGAAGTCGCTCAGCCTGGAAATTGCCGCCGGCGCGGGCGACAGACGGAAGGACTTGAAGAATCTTTCTTCGCTCTGGCGAAGCGCGTTCTGTGCCTTCCGGCGCCCGTCGAGATCCGCGAAGGTGAACAGCATGCAGGGCTCTTCGGCAACCGCGATTGTTTCCCCTGCCACGATCACCAGCCTGTCACCGCCCGGAATGGGAATGAGCGCCTCGCGATGGCGAATGACCCGGCCTTCATCCAGACGCTTCAGCGCATCCTCACCGGTTTCGCACTCGGAAAACAACCCGAGTTCCTTGACGCTGATACCGATGATCTCCTCGCGGTTGAAGCCGGTCATTTCCAGAAAACCCTGATTGACGCGAATGAAACGTTCGTCTTCCAGCCGGCAGATCAGACCCGGCGCCGGATTGGCGTTAAAGGCGCTCTCGAATCGCGCTTCAGCCTCAAACCGCGGTGTCTCGTCGCGAATGATCAATACAAGCACATCGGGTTTTGCGCCGTCATCTTCAAGAATAAGGCCACGCAAGGTATGGACCCAGCATTCAGCCGCATTGTCACTTGGCGATATCTCCACTGTCACATCTTCGAATGTCTCTCCGGCAAGTAGCCGCTCAAGCGGATACTGACCTTCGTCGAGAAGATGATTGTTGCGATAGCGAAGCGTGAAATTGCGCCTGTAGCTTTCGGCGTCGGCGCCAAGCTCCGACACGGTCTCTATGCGGTGCATCTCCAGTGCTGCCTTGTTGGCCCATGCGATCGTTCCTTCGGTTTCCAGCAATATCAGCCCATCGCTGAGGCCTGCGATCAGGTTCTGTAACACGAGGCGGTTGATCTTCGGCAGGTTCACGGTGTCATCCTTCTAGCCCTGTGGCTTCTGGTAGTTTGTGTCGTCTCTAACGCCAAGCGACGTTAAGTGTTGCAGGACGCCACTTGGCCAGAAAACGAAAAATGAGGGATAGACGAGCGCTACATCCGTTTTGCGTGTCGATTTCCGGAATCGCCATCGCACTTTTGTCCCGCCACTGAAACCAAACGGGCCTCTTCTTCGTATCTATGCCAGCGGCCAACTAGGCGCTAACGGAGAAGACGGCCTGATGGAGCTTGGAAGAGACGATAGGCGGACGGGCCTGGCCGTAACCGATGACCTGACGAAGGCAACCCTGACCGTTGCCTGGGTCATCATTCTCAACAAGCCGTTTTATCCGCTTTATGTCTGGTATCTGGTCGATGCCGGCGCTGCTGAGGCATCGCTCGTTACGCTGCTATCGCTGCCGTTTTTCCTTGCTATCCCGTTTCTGGCAAAGAAATCCCATCTGGCTGCGCGCCTGGCGCTTCCTCTTGTGGGAACGCTTGATACCCTGTTTGAGACAGCGATATTCGGCCACGCATCCGGCACGGAATTTTTCTTTGCGGCATGCATTATGCTGGCGGCCATCTCGTTCCGTGCGGATGAGAAACTCTGGCAATATGCGATGGCAATTCTTGTCTTTATCGCCTTCTTCTGCTCGCGCACATTTCTGGGCGCGGGGCTGCAATCCTGGTCGGCAGATGATCTTGCAACGCTTCTCAATCTGAATGCGTTCTCCGCCGCCGGTCTCATGGCCTTTATCGCGCTTCGATATGCCGGCATGTCACGGCGAACTGAAACCTGAACCCGATTGATCGACAGGAGGAGTTTATGCAGAAAAATCGCAAGCGCGTCGTGGGTGCGCTGACAGTCTCGCTACTTCTATTCTCGGGCTCGCTCGCTACTGCTGCCCCCAAGCCTGTTGCCGTTGATGCCGGTCACTATCGGGGCACATGGCTGGAAATCGGTCGCATGCCGATGCTTCTGACGGACGGATGCGTTGCCGGCTATACCACCTACCGGCAGGGGAAGTCGGCCGATGAAGTGCTGGTCGAAGATGGCTGCCGCGAAGGCACGCCGCGGGGCAAGTTGAAAACCATCAACGGTGTTGGAAAGATCTTGGACTTCGCGTCTACCAAGGCGAAGATGAGGGTCCGTTACCCACTCCTGATCACGTTCAATTACTGGGTGCTCTATAAATCACCTGACAAGTCCTGGTTCATCAGCGCCAATCCATCCACAGACGATGTCTGGGTTTACGCCCGCAACGTTCCCTCCAAGGCGAAGCTCGAGAGGATGATGATGAAAGTGCGCGAGCTGGGTTATGATGTCAAAAAGCTCGAATTTCCCGCCCAGAGATAACCGCTGACGGAGCGCATTCATGATAGCCTAGTTTGAAAGCGGCTATAGAGCCATCGTCATCGGTGCGTCCGGCGGTATTGGCGCGGCACTGCTTGCGCGCCTCAAGGCCGATCCTCGCTGTGCGCTCGCCCTGCCTCTGTCTGGCAGCCGCGACGCTCTCGACATTACCGACGAGACGAAGACAGCTTGAGTTTTCACTCAGGTCAAAGCGCCTATTCGGCATCGTGGTGTCCAGGCACAGAGTTGGTTGCTTTTGGGCCGATCGTGACCTGCAGGACGGAAATCGCCGATGGCGGCATTCAGGCAATCTGGCGTTCGATCGCAGCCTTGTCGATGACCGACCAGACCCTGCAGATTTTTGCGTGTTCGAATTCGTAGAACACATGCTCGCAGAATTGAACGCGCCTGCCATTGACCGGAAGACCCATGAAGGTAGCTTTGGGGGTGCAGTTGAACGGAATCCGAGCGGCAATCCGCGTCACGTCGCTGACAAGGATTTCTGCCTCAAATCGCAGGTCGGGAATGTCGGCAAAGTCCTTGACCAGCATATCGCGATAGCCCGACAGCCCGAAGGGCCGGCCATTGTGTTCGACATTGTCGTTGACGAAGGTGCCGAGGTCATCGAAGTCCTGGCGGTTAAGGCAGTCGAGGTAGGCGAGATAGATGTCGTTGAGTGTTTGCAAGTTGTTCTCCTCTACCGGCATGATGCGCCCCCCGAAGCTCTGGAGTTACCGGAGCAAGGTGGTGCAGGTCAAACTGTGATGAGCTCGCACCTGCCATCATTTAGCCGGTAAAACCCATCCTGCGGAACGGGAAGTTCGAGCATTTCCTGCTTTAAAAGTCCGACAAACACACCCCGAAGGATCCGCCCGAACAGACCATGGGAAATGGCAATGGTCGGATGCCGGACATCCGAGATCCATGACGTCGCGCGCTTGCAGACCTCATCGAAACTTTCGCCATCTGGCGACCTGAAATACCAGTCGAACGCGTTGGATCCGTCAAGAGTGCCGGGAAACTCGTTGTCGATCTCAAACCGCGTCATCCCGTCCCAAGACCCGGTCGTGACCTCAACCAGTCGGTCATCTTCGACAGACTGGAGAGGCACCTTTGCCTGTACGCGTTCAGCGGTCTGGCGCACGCGCCCAAGCGGACTGACCTGCATCTGGAACAACCGGTCATCGTTGCAGAGCGTGTCGCGGAGCAAGTGAGCTACATGATCCGCCTGTTCAATGCCGCGTTGCGTAAGGGGTGAATCCAGTTGCCCCTGAAACCGGCCAAGAGAGTTCCAGACGGTTTCGCCGTGACGAAGGAGGTAAATGGTCGGCCGAGCCACGCTTGTTTCATCCTGCACGTTCGTTATCGTTTGCTTCACTTGGAAACATCAATACCGAAACGTCCCGATTGCAGCGCATTGATGACCGAGTGCAAAGTCTGTTCCTTGTCCTTGCCTGACACTGGTAGGACATGGTGCTCAAAGGCGCCAAGATCGGTAAACTGCGAGTGAAGATCAGCGACGACCAGCGGATCGCTGAGGCTGTCGCCACCCCGGGCCAGACAGCGTTCGATCGCCTCAGCAGCTGTCGTGCGCAGCACAATGTAATGTAGTGTCCGAGAAAGCGCCGAAAAGGCCGGCAGCCAGTCCGGTCGCACGACGCCGTCTAGGATGACGAAGTAGCCCTCTTTGGCGTAATGACCGGCAACATCGGCGGCGATCTGCATGATCATGCGGTTTTGTTGATGGGATTGCGGTAGCCATGGATCGATGCGGCCGTGCTTGATATATCCCCACAGATCATCGCTGTGAAAATGCACCTTTGGAACGCCGGGAAGGTTCGCAAGCGTTTCGGCGATTGTGGACTTGCCGGATCCGGGGTGGCCGGAGAGAAGCAGGATATTGCCGCCAAGATCGCCCGTCATGTTCCTTCACTGACCTCTGGTAGGCATAAAGCGGCTGATGAAATCATTCGTCTATCGACGGTGCCACCCCGGCGTTTCCTATCTTGGCTCGCAGGGAGGCAAATGAAGCGCCCCTATTTGGCAAAGCCTATCACGAAATATGCTGATGCAAAAAGCAGGGTGACAATTGTGAAGAACATAAATCCTGCCGCCAGTTCATCGAACCGACCGTCGCGGTCATTGCGGTCCCAGTCGTAAGCCATAGCCAACCTCCATCGTTGCTGTAAGGGAAGGGTGGTCTGGTATGGTTAATGGAATCCTAATGGTTGCAGGCTGAATGTTGTCGGTATGATTTGCCATTTGGCCGTCTGAATATGGGCCGAGGATTAGCGAGCTGGCGTGACGATGCTGATGTCGGTTTTGCTGTCGAGGACGATATGCAGGTCGCGGATCATGCCGGCCGCGAGCAGCAGAGCGTTTCGGATTTCTTCATCGCTGCGCCACCCGAGTTCAATGGAGAGGGCAACGGTTTGGATCTCGAGGAGACGGTCACGGCCGGGGCCGGGTGGAATTCCGATTGTTTCGCGCATGTCGCGGATAGTTGTGACGGCCCGTTCGAGCATTCGCCGCTTCTGATAGCCGTCGAGTTGATCGAGCCTGTTGGCGTCGCGGACAAGTTCGGCAATGAAACGGTTGGTCGCGGTCATTGTATGAGGTTGCCGAGTCGGCTGACGGCCGTCAACAGAAGACCGGCAGCGTGGGCTTCAGCTTGCCGTTGTGAGGTGTTGCTGTGATGACTGTGCATCAGGGCGGAACGCGCTGTGAAATTGTTTACGTTGTCTATTTTAGTGAAATATTACATCGAAACATCATATATTTATGTAACATTTCGGATGTAGAAAATTAAGATTGCAGCAAGTGCCGGTATAGCAATTTTTAGGGCAATGTTGATGAAACAATAGTCTCCTGAGACGAGGAAAAGACCCTCGCTCCTGACGGGTGTAATCCCACACAGATTTTCGATCAGGATGATTTGGCGCGACCAAGTGAAGGGCTTACCGATCGGGAAGCGGAGCCTCGATTCCTCGAAAAACGTCCTGTACGGTAAGTAAAACGGTGGAGGTTGACGGTGTTCAGATCCCCGCATGATTTCGGCGCTGCTATTAGGGAAAGACGCAAAGCGTTGCCATCCGGTGAGCAAGGCTCGCCGATGATCGTTAGCAAGCTCATCATGGAACTTCCTCAACAGGGGCAAGGCCTGAAAGATAATTCGAGATAGATTGGGTTGCATTTGTCTGTTGGCAGCACAACGAGATCCTTGTTTCGCCTTTCGCGGCGACGCGGAGTTCATTGCGATCTGGTGCTGCTGCAAGAGACGAGCGGCACAGCCTGACGACGGTTTCGCGTTGCCATCGACATGCGGGGCACCTTCCATGCGTGATGCCAAAGGGCCGTGATGCTGATCTCCACCGTTTTGGTCACGAGCGGGAACTCGCGAGGTTGCTAAAAGTCGGGTCAGGAGCAGGGATCGGTGAGGGTGTGGTTCATGGTCCAACTGACTGTCGGGCGCCAGATGCATTTGCCAGGGTGACATCCGGTCCGCGCGTTGTCACGAAAGGCGGCTGTTTTGGCCGAAAGCTATTCCACGGAGGTCAAACCACGAGCTCCAAGAGCAAAAATATAGCCGGTAATTGAGATTGAACGCCATGCATGGTTCTATGCCCGACGTGTAGCTGATCCTGCCCATCGATTCCAATCTGCTATCCGAGGGGCCCATATGGATTTCAGATATGATTGTCCGCCCTGTCGAGACGCGGACGCGGCTTCTCGACATTCCGCATGATTTCGCGGAAACCTGTGCTTCGTCGCTGCTACGAGATTGCGACGATCGAATAGTCCGGCGCGCCTTGCCAGATTAGATCCCAGGACGCGCCGGGCCGGACGTTCTGGACAGCCCCCGGATCGAAACAAACCAGGCAGTTTCCGACGGGCGCACGGACGGAGGGATAGATGAGGCCGCGGCTTCCATCTCTCCGCAACCGGGCGGCCAGTTCCTGTCCCTCGAGATAGCCAACCTCCGGGTCGGGATTGAGCGCGGCGTGTTCGGGTTCATCGGTCAGGTCGTCGAATTCTCCGATAAAGTCGGAGATCAGTTCGACATAACGGGCGCTGTCATGGAACGAGCCGGCGAAACGAAGCTCGCGGGTTCTGTGCCATGCGACCTCCGCGACCGATACCATCACGTCCCAGGCGCAATACCAGGCTCCGCGATCTTCGGAGTTGAAGCGATTGCCTCCTGCCCGCGTATAGGTGAAGGCCGCATTGACATGCGTGTCGCCGTAGATCCTGAGATCACGGTTGCGCCGCCGCCAGGCAAGCTCTCGCGGATCGAGATGCGGATTGCGGCCGCGCTCGGCGAGCAAACGGGCGCTGGTCAACCCCTCGATCTCGGCCAGAACCTCCAGTTCCTCGTCGCTGTCGACGAGACCGCGAAGCGCCGGCGGCTTGTGGTAGGTTGCGGGCAGCATGCGGACCAGTCCTCGGACCGATAGCTCGGTTTTCCTCATGCGCCGCCCCGAAGCGCGTCCAGATAGGTTCGGATTGCCAGAATTTGCGGGAGACCGCCGTCGATGGCGGTGTCGACCGGGCGCGCGCCGCTGAAGAGAGGGCCCGTGTTCGGGCGCGTGAACCAGCTTCTGGAAAGTTGCTCAGAGAAGTAGAGTTCGAGCGACTTGTAGATCCCGATCACGGCACTGAGGCGTAGCAACTGGTCCTTCGTCAATTCGCCGGTAAATCCCGGTTTACGCGCACGCTTCCATGTGCTCTCCGACATGTCGGCAAGGCCCGCTGCGTCCCTGAGGCTCAGCGACCATGCATCGGCGATCTTGGCATAGGCCTTGAGTGCGACGGCATTGAGTTCCGAGGGTTTGTGGGGCTTGACGGCGATTTGCATAATGGCCTCCTGATATTCGCAATATAGGCCATATGATCTTCAAGTAAAGATCATATGACCTGATATTTGATCGGGTAGTGGCTCCCGTTGCAAGAGTTTTGGCTCCTGCTTCAATCATTGCGCCCGAATGGGTGGGTGAGCCGCGGCTATTCCCTCAGTGCGAAACCCATGCATCCGCCCGTCGACACGAAGGCCAATGGATGGATCGCCGGCGCAAGCCCTGCATGTCAGCATGATACTGCAGACGACGGCGCTGGCCTTTGAATTAGGCGTGCCGCATCTTTGGCTGCTCCTCCAGCACGATGGGATTTCCATTCTCATTCAAAGTTTGACGCCAAAGAACGTGGTGGCGACAGGGCATTGTTGGGATCGTCAAAGGCAAATTCTTCGATCGGGGGATCGCAGAGAAGCGATGACGCTCAATTCTCACACCTTTACCTGTCTGGCGGCGGTGAATTGCCGCCCTAATACAGGAGCGGCCAAAAGCAGTCCTATAAGCGACGACACGAATTCGGGAACGACTAACAGGATCGCCGCCAAGATCAGCATTGTTCTCTCCCACCAAAAGGTTCTGACAAGCAGGAAACCGGAGAGGGCGGACCCGAGAAATGTAATGCCCAGCACGCAGCCAACGAAGGCAACTGTAAAATCACCCCAAGAGAAGTTGGTTGTCACCAGCAGCAGCGACGGCGAGAACACGAAAACAAACGGGACGAGGACTTTTCCCAAGCCAAGGCGGAACGCTGTATTTCCGGTCTTGAATGGGTCGGCTCCTGCCATGCCTGCCGCCGCATATGCGGCGAGCGCGACTGGAGGCGTGATGTCGGCAAGCACACCGTAATAGAAGACAAAGAAATGCGCGACGATAGGTTCCACGCCAAGCATACCGAGCGTTGGGGCGGCGATGGTCGCCATAATAATGTAGTTGGCGGTCGTCGGAATACCGCAGCCCATCAGGATGCAGACGACGCCAGTCATAATCAGCGTGAACAACAGCGTCAGTGTCTGCGGTCCGAACCAGGCAGCCGGAACCATCGTACCGATCCAGCCGGCTATTTCTGCTGCAGTCGTGGTGACGATGTAGGAAATCTTGAAGCCGACGCCGGTCAACGTGACGACCCCGACGATGATGCCAACGGTGGCTGCCGCTGCGCCAACGGCAAGCGCGTACTTGGCGCCGTCCCGCAGTCCCTCGAAGACCTCCGTCAACGACATGCGTCGGCGCGGATTGATGAGGCCGACCGCGATGCAGAGCGTTATTCCCCAGAATGCCGCCAGGTATGGTGTGAAACCCGAGAGCAGGATACCGATCAGCACGACGAGGGGGATGACGGTCGGCCAGTCGCGCTTGAAGGCCTCCTTGAGATCCGGCATTTCGTCGTCGGTCATGCCACGAAGACCTTCGCGTTTTGCTTCGAAGTGAACCTGAACCAAAACTCCGAAGAAGTGCATGAAAGCCGGAACGAGCGCTGCCAGGATGATCGTAGTGTAGGGGAGATTGAGGAACTCGATCATCAGGAATGCTGCCGCACCCATGATCGGCGGCGTGATCTGGCCACCGGTGGACGAGGCGGATTCGACTGCCGCGGCGAAGGTGCGCTTGTAGCCGAGCCGGGTCATCGCTGGTATTGTGAGCGAGCCAACTGTGACCGTATTGGCAACGGACGAGCCGGAGATCATGCCGAACAACGCTGATCCGAAAATCGATATTTTGGCCGGACCACCAGCATACCGCCCCGCGACCCACGCGGCACAATCCAGGAACAACTGACCGAGCCCGATGCGTGTGGCAAAAACCCCGAACAGTACAAAATGGAAGACATAGGTGGCGACGACACCGAGTGCGATGCCATATATGCCTTGACTGGTAAGGTAGAGGTGATTGATCAGCTGTGAAAAGGTCGCGCCGGGATGTACCAGGATGCCAGGCATCGATGGCCCGTACAGGGAGTAGGCCATGAACAGGACGGCGATGATCGGCAGGGGCCAGCCGACCGAACGGCGGGTCGCCTCAAGAAGAACCAGTACCAGCAGGCCGCCCAGGACGACGTCTGTGTTCGTGGGATTTCCAACACGGAAGGCAAGGTCGTCAAGCGGGATGAACGGCACGTGCATCACGGCGACTACGGCACCGATTGCCAGCGCCCAGTCGAAAAGCGATATGCCCAGAGGCCGCAGCACAGTGGAGGCCGCCACTTCGCCGTAACCACGTCGTGATACGGGGAAAACGAGGAAAATCAGACCGAGGACAAAGGACAGGTGGATGCCGCGATGCATGACCTCCGACAAAAGGCCAAAGCCCGCAGTGTAATAATGAAAGATCGACAATGCGATCAGCAGCGCTCCGACCAAGCGGGCAGCGAGTGGCGCCAGCCGCCGGAATCGGATTTCCGCATCGAACTGCTCCTCAAGCTCGCGCGCCCGTGCTTCATCCAGCTCCATCGGAGAGGCCTTGCCGGCCGTATCGTCGCCCATGCGGAAATCCTTGCATTTGTATAGATGGCCAATACGGAGACCGGCCTCAGCCTGTCCCCGCATCGCAAATCGGGTTTCCAACGTTTATTTGAGGACGCCGGCTTCCTTATAGAATTTCTCCGCACCGGGATGGAGCGGGATACCAAGACTGGTTGTCGCGTTCTTGAGTGTAATCATCTTGCCCTTGGCATGCCCTGCATCGAGTGCTGTTCGGGTGGCGTCGTCCCACATGACCTTAGTGATCTTGTAGACCAGATCGTCCGGCTGCTTGGCACTCGTTACCCATTGAGCTGCCACGGAAATCGTCGGTGTCTCCGCAACATCTTTGTAGGTGTTGGCCGGAACCGTATCCTTCGAAAAGAACGTGTAATCACTTATCAGCTTGTCGACTTCCGGACCGCTGATCGGTACCAGTGAGATGCCGCTTGACGTCGCGAGTTCCGAGATTGCACCGGTCGGATAGCCACCGACAAAGAAATAGGCGTCCAATCCACCGTCCCGCAAGCGGTCGCCAGCGGGGCCAGGCTTGAGATATTCGGCTTTGATGTCGCTTTCCTTCAAACCGTAGGCCCCCAGAACAATCCGGGCGTCGACGATCGTACCGGAACCGGGTTCATCAACGGAAACCCGCTTGCCCTTAAGGTCCGCGACCGATTTGATCCCGGCATCTTTCCGGGCGACCAGATGAATTGTTTCTGGATAGAGGGTGGCAATCAGTCGAAGATCCTCGACCTTGCCTTTGCCTTCGTAGAGCCCTGTGCCGCTATGTGCCCAAAAGGCGACATCCGACTGGGTGAAGCCGGACTCCATAGAGCCGCCCTGGATGGCGTTGATATTGGCAACCGATCCATTCGAGGCGACTGCAGTGGACACCAGTCCAGGGACACCCTTATCGCCAGCACCCGAAATGGCATTGGCGATCAGCCCGCCAATCGGATAATACGTCCCAGCTGTGCCGCCGGTACCGATCCTGAAAAATACTGGCGCCTGGGCCCCTGCCAAGCTGACGCCGAGAGCAATTGCGCCGACGACCGCGCCGATCGACAGAAAACGTTTGCGGATGCTCATAGATATTCCCTTTCTCCTGTTTTAATCAGCATGAGAAAGTGCCTATCCATTGTCAACCGTGAGTATGACCCGCAGCAGTTGCCTGTTGCCTGCAGGGGATTTACCGCCGTCGTCAAGAGTTAAGGTTCTGTGATGTCAGATTGAGTGTCCTTGAGGTTCAAAAGCCTTTCGGGTGGCTAGATCGTCACGTTGGTCGAGCCGCAAGAATGCGCCAACTACTCCAAATCGTGCGGATATGACCACGAGTAAAGTGGACGCGCTCTAGGTGTCTTGCATTCTACGAATCTGCCTCGAGCGGGCACTTTGCCCGTCTGGGTTCGTTCAACGCCAGACAAGAGGCCACCAAAATTTTGGCCAGACCGCCTGACGCACCGGTTACTGGATCGGTGTTCGGCTTGGGTAACGACCTTATTCTTGCGCGCATTTCTGGCGTTGGCGTTGTGCTCTGAATGTCAGCCTGCTGCCCGGCAGGATATGCGCTCACGACCTGAGAATCCGCGGACGATTTGAGCCTTTTGTGGCCGGTGCCCGCTGACCGTGGGGTCCGCCGATCTGCAATGTTGCTAGACCACGCCCGATGCCGAGAACCTCACGCGCGCCGCTGTGGTAGTGGTGATAGTCGAACACGCCGTTTCGCCAGATTCCTGTCCAGCCCTTCCGAGAAAACATGGCTTCAAACGACCCGGTGTCCGGTTGCGGATCGACCTGTCGATAGATGATCACGGCAAATGTCTGGTTATTGAGTATCTGATCACCGGCCTCTGGGAGGATATTTCGGTTCTCATGCCTGTCTCGTTGTGTCGCTTGCCTGGCGCTGAGGGACATTTTATCGCGACATCCGCACGAGCCGGCGACGCCCATACCTTGACGCCGGCCCATTACGCATCTAAGAGACGCGTGCAGCTTTCCCAATATCGAAAAGCGGCCCGTAGGGGCCGTTTCTTGCCGCTTCAAACAATATCGCCTCGTGACGCTGTAGGTTGGATGACCTCTCCATACCCTCGCTTCGGCTTGGAAATCCCCACCCTAGGTCAGCAGATAACCGGCTTCGGAAATGCCTTGAGCAATGGCTTGCCCCGCAAGGACGATAATGTCGCCTTCAACGGGATGATGAGGCGGCAGTAAGTGTTTGTCGATCGTCAGCAGGAAATGCGATGAGTGCCATTCGCCTGGCGAAATGGAAATGTAAGACCAGCGATGCCAGGCAAATGGCATGGTGGCGAGTGTCATTCCCAAAAATCCTTTAAGACGCATCGACCATGTTTCCGAGGATTTGGCGTGGCGGGCAGCATCGGTCTCATCGACAATCTTCACACGCTGAAAGGCGGTTTGACAGTGATTGATCTTCCATGCCTCGGGGTCATCGTTGGCCAGATCGATCGTCGATTTTACCGGCTCGGCGATCAGCGCCACGTTCGGGCTGAGCAGGCGCGGAACGAAAGAGAGAAAGGCAGGCTGCGGATTTCGCGCAAGGGAGCGCTGACGCGAATTAGCTACGCCAGACACCGCCAGTCGAAGCTCTGATGTGAAGTGTGGTGCGCGGGCAGCCGGTCCAGCCGGTATAAGCCTGCCCAAAAAGTCTCTTTCAGGTTGCCGGACTGCCGGTTATAGCACATCTGGGCAGAACCCCAGTTCTTGATCCATACCGCTGGCCCAACTTCGACCGGCACTGTCACCAGGAAAATCCGGGGACGGACGATCGTGCACACATGCTCGATGACGCGGACCGTGCGGTTGAGGTGGGACATGTGCATGAAAAAGCTCCTTGTCGCCACCAGCCGCGCACAGCCTTTAGCGCATCGTCCAGCGGGGAGAGTTCGGGATGCCAGTGTATGGAAAGATTGATACCGTGTCCGTGAAAACGGCAGTGGGTGCGGTAGCTTGCTCATCGCAGATGATGGCACCAAAAACGGAGCGTATGCCTAACGCGGACAGATCATAGAAGGAGTTTCTTTGTTGATTACCTGTTACCTCAGATACATCATTGACCCCCATAAGCTTTCGGAGTTCGAGGATTATGCACGGCTCTGGATCCCTATCTTCAATCGTATGGGGGGGACGCATCATGGATATTTTCTGCCGAGCGAGGGCGCCAACAATATCGCACTGGCTCTGTTCAGCTTTCCAAGTCTCGCTGCCTATGAAGATTATCGTATCAGGATGGTGTCTGCTCCCGAGTGCATTGCGGCCTACGAGTTGGACAAGCGCAGTCGTAGCATCGTGAGCTACGAGAGATCGTTTATGCGTCCGGTATTGGATTAAGCGGTGGGATTACCGATGGAAGGTATGGCAGGGCCGCCGGAGCGAGATAGCGAAAAGGATGGTCGCTCGCCGGCAAACGTCGCGGCGGTGATCTTGGCTGCCGGAAAAGCGAGCCGCATGGGCAACGGTGGCGGACATAAGCTGCTGGCGGAATTTGACCGTGAACCGCTGGTGCGCCGTGTGGCTAAAACAGCGCTCGCCGCAGATGTGGAATCCGTTATCGTTGTGACGGGTCACCGGCGGGAAGCAATAGAAGCCACCCTCCTGGGCCTGGAGGTTACCGCCATCTACAATCCGGATTATGCATCCGGGATGGCGAGCTCGCTGATCGCAGGATATTCAGCCGCCACAGCGCGGGATATCGACGGCGTTATCGTCATGCTGGCGGACATGCCTGGTGTCACGGCGGGTGATCTGGACGCCCTGATTGCTGCTTTTCGCCTCGCATTTGCAAAAGCGGTCGTTCGCGCGGTGTCGCGCGGCCAACGGGGCAATCCGGTCGTCCTTCCAAGGTCACTTCATGGTGCCATTATGCGCCTGGAAGGCGATGTCGGCGCGCGTCAGCTCATTGAGACCCCCGGGGTAACGGTCATCGATTTGGATATCGGCGACGCGGCCCGTCTCGACGTTGATACGCCCGAGGATGTTCTTGCAGCAGGGGGCGTTCTCGAGAGGTAAGGACCACGGTCACGGTTTGTGTACCACTGAGAAATGGAGGCCCAAGCCGGACCTCGAAATCTCCGATCCTGTTCCAGGAGCGATTGGGTTTGGATTTGAGTTTGACCGTTGTCTCTGTCACCGGCGTCAGTCGGCACCCATCATCAGCTTGTCCAGTGTAATTGGCAAATCGCGAACACGAATTCCTGTTGCATTATAAACCGCATTTGCAACGGCCGCGCCAACCCCGGTTATCCCGATTTCTCCTATGCCGCGTGCGCCCATCGGCGCCTGTGGGTCGGGTTTGTTAGTGTAGAGGATTTCGATTGACGGAACGTCCATTTGCACCGGCACGTGGTAATCCGCCAGCGAGGCGTTTACGATGCGGCCCGTCCGCTCATCGAAGTTGGTTTCTTCTGTCAGAGCAAGGCCGATACCCATGATGATACCGCCCTTGAACTGGCTGGTAGCCATTTTGGGGTTCAGTATCTGACCCGCATCAAAGGAACCCAAGAAGCGCGAAACACGCGTCTCACCCGTCAGCGCACTGACCCGAACCTCGCAGAACTGGGCGCCATAGGAATGCATGGAGAAGGCCTCCATTTCGGCTGGCCCAGGTGCTTCCGCCTCGCAAATGAGCTCTTCTCGCCCCGCCCTTTGCAGGATCGATTGGTAGCTCTCAAACCGGCTGTTGTCGCTGATGTGCGACAAACCGCCGTCTCTCGGCTCGACTTCGAGAAGCGACAGTCCGGCAAGCGGAGAGTCGTTGCCCGCAAGCTTGATGAGTTCCTCCACGAAGACTTCGGTTGCAGCAATGATCGCGCCGCCGATGGAGGCGGTCTGGGTCGAGCCTCCGGCGATCACGCCTTTTGGCAACCGGCTGTCGCCATATTCGAACGTCACGTGATCAAGGGGCAAGCCCAGTCGAGCTGCCAGATGCTGGACCTGAGCTGTTGCAGTTCCCATTCCCATGTCGTGCACGGCAGTTGAAACGGTTACGTGACCTTCAGCCGTCAGCCTGATACGGGCCGCGCCACCGGGAAACCGGTGGTAAGGGTAGGTTGCGGTAGCGCATCCCACGCCGATCAACCACTCGCCTTCACGTCTCTGGCGCGGTGTCCGGCTCCTTTTGTCCCAGCCAAATTTTTCTGCGCCTCTGTCGTAGGCTTCAATGAGGTAGCGCGAAGAGAACGGCTTGCCGGTCGTCGGATCCTTCTCCGGCTCGATCCGCCGGCGCAGTTCGATCGGGTCCAGGCCCAATTTTTCGGCCAGTTCATCGAGCGCGCATTCCAGGGCAAAGGTGCCAACGGATTCGCCCGGAGCGCGCATGAAGGTGTTGGCCAGCATATCCATGTCGGCCACATCCTGACCGATATAGTAGGTTCTTGCGCCATAAAGGTGGCGGGCTGGAAAGGTGAATTGTTCGGGACAGGAATTGTGCGACGTCATGGCCGCGGTTCCGGTGTGGATCAGTGCATCGAGCGTCCCGTCGGCTCTTGCGCCCAGGGCGACGCGCTGTTCAGTGACCGTGCGGCCGCCGATGATCCTGAAGACGCCTTCGCGAGACAGCATGATGCGCACCGGACGGCCCGCGAGTTTCGCCGCGGCGCAGGCGAGGATTTGATGATCCCAAAAGCACTTGCCGCCAAAGCCGCCCCCGACATAGGGCGAGGTGACATGAACGTTGCCGACATCGATGCCAAAAATATCGGCAAGCTGGCCAGTAGTCAGGTCGAGGAGCTGACTGGCATCGTGGACGCGCAGTTCGTCATCGTTCCACACCACCGTTGCGGCATGTAGCTCAATGGCGTTGTGGTTGTGGCGCGGGGTTCTGTAAACGAGATCGACCTTGACCTCTGAATTGGCAAGCGCGGTTTCCGCATCGCCGAGTTCAACGAATGGCGGCTGGCCTAGCAGGTTTTCAAGCTGGCGGGGCGTTTTTTTTGCTTCATCGAAAGACGTGACCGCCGGCAGCAATTGATACGTCGCCGTAACCAGTGAAGCCGCGTAATCCGCCTGTTCCTGTGTTTCGGCGAGAACCAGCGCGATCGGTTGGCCGTTCCAGTGGATTTCGTCATTTTGCATGACTGGAAGATTGCTTGCCCCTGCCGCTGTCGGAGAGGACATCATGAGAGATGGTGCCCTCATCCTCGGTGCATTTTTGTAGGTCATGACGAGGATGACGCCGGGTGCGGCCTCCGCGGCTCCGACATTAAGTTCGGTGATGCGCCCACGGGCAACGGTGCTGAAAGCGAGTGCTGCGTAGCTGATGTTATCGTAGGGAAACTCTGCCGCAAAGCGCGTCTTGCCCTGAACCTTCAGGGGGCCTTCGATGCGCGATACGGATTGCCCGAGGGAACCATGTTTGCGCAATAGCGGATCGGTTGTGACGGCAGGCTGCCACCGGCCTTGCCTGCCTGCCTCCGGCAGGGTCTGGGTATCGGCGCTCATGGGTTTTCTCCCTTCAAATCTTCGAGAACTGCGACAATAGTGCGTTTCGCCAGCTCAATCTTGAAAGCATTGTCCCGCAGACCAACGGCTTCGGCGAGTTCGGCCTCGGCCGCTGCTCGAAAGTTCTCCGCATTCGCCTTTCGGCCATTGAGATGCGCTTCGGCCTTTAAGGCCCGCCACGGCTTGTGTGCAACGCCACCGAGTGCAAGCCTCACGTCGTTGACGTTGCCCTCGCCATCGAGGTCCAGCGCAGCGGCAACGGAGACGAGAGCAAAGGCATAACTCGCTCTGTCTCTGACTTTTCTGTAGGCGGATTTTTTTGTGAAAGGCAGCGCGGGAATTTCAACGCTTGTGATGAGTTCGTCCGGGTGAAGTGCAGTTTCGATTTCCGGCGTGTCGCCGGGCAGACGGTGGAGATCACGCAGCGGCAGGCTGCGCTTGCCTGCAGGGCCATGGAGGTGAACCACGGCATCCAGAGCGACCATCGCAACGCACATATCGGACGGATGGGTGGTGACGCAGCTTTCAGATGCGCCGAGGATGGCGTGATAGCGGTTGAAACCATTGAGCGCGTCGCATCCTGCGTGGGGCTCTCGCTTGTTACAGTGGGCGGCATTGTCATAGAAATACCGACACCGGGTGCGTTGCAGGATGTTGCCTCCTACGGTGGCGACATTTCGAATTTGCGCGCTTGCACCTGCGAGGATAGCGCGGGAGAGAACCGGAAATTGGGTCCTGACCGCACTGTGGGCCGCAAGCGCGGTGTTCTTCACGCCTGCTCCGATCAGCAGACTGCCATCGGCACGCTGTTCGATGCTGCTTGATAGGTGCGTGACATCGATCAGTGTCTCTGGTTTTTCGACCGTCTCGCGCATGAGATCGACAAGATTGGTGCCGCCACCCAGATATTTTGTTGTCGACCCGGCCTGCTTGAGGGTTATCGCCGACGCGGCATCAGAGGCCTGATGATAGGAAAAGATATTCATGCCCGTGCCCTCCCGTCGGTCTGCATCGCGGTCTGCTGGACCAGCGTTTCAGAAATGGCTTCAACGATGCCGTTATAGGCACCGCAGCGACAGAGATTGCCGCTCATGCGCTCGCGGATTTCGGTGTCATCGGTGACAACGCTGTCGCTCGACAAATCGGCGGTGACGACGCTCGGGATGTTTCGCTCGATCTCGCCGGCCATGCCAACGGCGGAACAGAGCTGCCCGGGCGTGCAATAGCCGCACTGGAAGCCTTCATGTTCGATGAAAGCTTTTTGCAACGGGTGGAGGTTGCCGTTCATCGCCAGGCCTTCCACGGTTGTGATGTTGCGGCCCTGATACTGGACGGCAAGCGCCAGACAGGAATTGATGCGCTCGCCATCGACCAAAACCGTGCAGGCGCCGCATGCGCCTTGATCGCATCCTTTTTTGGTGCCGGTAAATCCGAGATAGTTGCGCATGAGATCAAGCAATGAAGTGCGGATGTCTGCCTCCACCTCCACTGGCGCTCCGTTGATGTTAAATCGCATTGGACATCTCCCTCATCTGAAGGTGCGCACTGAAAGTTTCTGGCCGCACCTATGAAGCTCATAGTGTTTATCTGCCTGTGGCTGCTGTCGGATATGTCGATCCGGCGGTAGCTCTAGCTTTGTGTCACGTAGGCCTGTCTCGACGCGGCGATGTCGGCGATGACAGATAGTGCCAGCGACTGCGCATCCCTTGCGCGACCGAAAACGCCGATTGGCGCTTTGATCCGCGCGATTGCCTTCTCCGAGTGTCCACTCCGGCGCAATCGCTCGACGCGTTTCTCATGGGTTCGGGGACTGCCGAGGGCGCCAATGTAAAAAGGTTTTGCGCGGAGTGCGGCCGCAAGGATCGGCACTTCGCGGTCGAGGTCGTGCTCCAGAAGTGCAACAGCTGTGTCCGGATCGATCACAGTGGCATCGACGGGTGTGTGGGGGGCATCCTTAAGAATGAAAACGTCGTATCCTGCGGCTCTCGCGACGCTCGCGGCGGTCTCGACCTCGAGAGAGCGTCCCGAAATAACCACTCGCACTTTCGGGCGGTAGCCTGTGACAAAGACACCGCCATGCCAGCCGGTTGGCGCACCCTCGAAGCCGGGTGAAATCTGCTCGAAACCCGGCGTATAGCGCAAGGAAGCGCCGCGCCGGTTATCCAAGAGCCTGGTGATGGAACAGAGTGGTTCAACATTTTTAACGAGATGAATGGCGACCGTGATGCCGCCTCCGCAGGGAAGAACGATATCGAAGAAGGGCGATCCTTCGCCCAGCATGACGAAACGATCATGTCCACTTCCTATCGCCTGCAAGGCCTCTGCAGCGACAGCCGCTTCCGTACATCCGCCAGAAACATATCCACAGTAATTGCCGTCCTGCGCGACTGCCATATGCGCGCCAAGCGGACGCGACGAGCCACCGCGTATTTCCACTAACGTGCAAAGCGCCACCCGTGAACCTGCATTGATGTTGTCAATGGCAAAGCTCATGACATCGTAGGCACTGTCGGTGGAAAAAGCTTTCTTCGGTGTCACCAGAATTGAGGCATCGACATTGCGAGGCAACCAATCGGCAGCATTATCGTTCAATCGGATGCTATCGGCCGATCCTGTCATAAGTGCCTCCCGCATTGTGACATCAGAATGAGTGAGTGACAGTTAAGTTCCTCAAGAACTTTTCGGTCGTCAGAGGCTCACCAGCGCCAATGGTTGATTTCGGCATGACATCCGCCTCCTATCTGATTTAAAGAAGCGTGTGGCGCACCTACAAACGGAGGCGCCTCCGTTTAACTTAGTGGCTTGCGATCATTCGTCAAGCGTTTTTTCGTGGAGTGGCCTTTCCGTGCCCAAGGAGCAAACGCCTCCGGTTCAACCGCCTCATATGCGCGCAGACGCCCGGCGAAACCGGGAAAAGCTGATGGAAGTTGCGGCGCTGGCATTTTCAGAGCAGGGCGCAGCGGCTTCGCTGGAGGATATTGCCAGGCGTGCAGGGGTCGGCATCGGCACGCTGTATCGGCATTTTCCGACGCGCGAACATCTTGTCGAAAGCGTTTATCGCCGCGAGCTGGAAATTTTGGCGACGGCTGCGCGCGACTTGATGCGGGAAGAAGAGCCCGCCAAAGCCATCGAAGAATGGATGAACCGGTTTGTCAGCTATATGGCCGCAAAAAAGGGTATGGCGAGCAGCCTGAAGCTCTTGTTTACGTCCAACTCGGCCCTTTTTGCCGAGGGCTCGAAGCTGTTGCATACGGCGTTTGACGAGCTGCTCGACAACGCTGCGAAGGCTGATGCGGTCAAGGGAGACATCGAGGGGGCGGACGTGCTGAATGCACTTTTCGGCATTTATTCCATTCCGGAAAGCCCCGAGTGGCGTGACCGCGCGCACAGGATCGTCAGACTGGTCATGGACGGCCTGCGGCGTTAGCTTGGGCGGCACCCGGACCTAGCGTTAGGGTGCCATCATCTTTGGACGATCGGTTAACCGCATTCCACGACCCCCGGGATTACGGGAGTTTGAGATGACAACAACGGTAACTGCCAAAGGGCAGGTCACCATTCCAAAAGCCGTACGCGAGCTTTTAGGGATTTCACCAGGAAGCTCGGTTGATTTCGAGCCGCCGATGGAAGGATAGTTCTCGTCAGGGCTGACAAGAAACAGCCACTCACGCGTTTTGCAAAGCTGCGCGGACATGCTGGTGAAGGTCTGGGTACCGACGCCATCATGGCCCTAATCCGTGGTGACGAGTGACGCTTGTCGATACAAAGGTCCTGCTTGATCTTGCGACAGATGACCCGGTTTGGGTCGACTGGTCAATCGAGCAACTCTAACTCGCAAGCGTTTCAGGTCCGCTGTTCATTAACGACGTTGTTTACTCGGAACTATCTGTTCGATATGAGCGGATAGAAGCGCTTGATGCTTTTGTTGATCGGGCGGGGTTGAAGCTCACCCCTTTCCCTCGCGCGGCGTTATTCCTGGCAGGTAAGGCCTTTACCAGATACCGCCGCGGTGGCGGTACCCGTAACGGTGTTTTGCCTGACTTTTTCATCGGCGCCCACGCCGCAATACAAAACCTTCCCTTGTTGACGCGAGATGTGGCTCGTTACCGGTCGTATTTTCCAACCGTCATTCTGATCTCACCTGAAGCATAGGCCTGCGCCGGTCTCGGCATTTCTGACCCGGAACCGGTTTCAGGGTCGGTTTGGCTCTGTTGGGACCCACGCAGACGATAGCTACAAGGGCTTTCAACTGGCAGGCTTGACGAGGCTGATTTCGGTTTTGCTGTCGAGGACGATATGCAGGTCCCGGATCATGCCGGCTGCCCGCAGCAGGGCGTTTCGCACCTCCTCATCGCTGCGCCATCCACTCTCTATGGAGAGTGCAATGGTGTGGAGATCAATGAGACTGTCACGGCTTGACCCGGATGGAATACCGATTGTTTCGCGCGTGTCGCGGATTCTTGCGACGGCCCGTTCAAGCATACGTCGCTTCTGATAGTCGTCGAGGTGGTCGAGCCTGTTCGCGTCTCGGATGAGCTCGGCAATGAAACTGTTGGTCAGGCTCATGGGACGAGGGTGCCGGGTCGGTTGACCGGCGTCAATACCAGACCTTCGGGGTGAGCTTCAGGCCGTGAAGTTGACGCCAGGATGTGACGTCGATGCATCACGGCGCGTGGCACTAAGGCGATCTTTTTCACTGAATTATATCTGCATCATTATATTTATTATAATAACTTTGATGGATTTTACGGAAGCAAAAAATGAGACGTGCATCATGCTGGCTTGTTTTTTCCGGATGGTCGGTGGCAGGGCGCGGAAATCCGGGGTTGCGTTCCGTTCGTGCACAATGAGATTATGGGTGCGGAGATTGCCGGAACGCAAACCTCTGTCAGTCTGATACTTTTGGGGGATCGATTGGCTTGGGTTTGTTACAGCGACAAAATGACGGTGAGACCAAGACGGAGTGATGATATGAAAAACGGAGCGTGCACATTCCGGCGTCGGCGCCTCAAAATGTCGACAATCAGCTGCTTTGCCGTCTTGTTGAGCTGCGCGGAAGCCGCGGCCACGCCAGCGGAAATGACGGGGGAGCGCCTTCTCTCCATCTGTGAAGCTCTCACCATGCAAGAAGCGATGGTCGATGGTGACAAACTCGACTGGCAGCGTATGTCCAGTGCCGACATTGAGGAGTGGCGTCGCAGCTTCGCAGGTTATAATGGCGGTTCTGTTGATGTCGTGGGTTGGCGACATGAGAGGGAAGGCGGCGCGGAGTTACTGTCGTTCTGGATTGCTGCCGGTCCTGATGGACACAAGGCGTGTGCCTTTGCCACGCCAAGACCTGGCGGCTTCCTGGATGCGTTATCGGATCGGCTTGGTGGACCAGATAGTCTCGATAAAAATGAGGCGATAAAAGCCGTAACCGCACTGTGGAAGCGGGGTGCGGTCGATTATTCCTTCGTTCAGGTAGGCTCGTCCGCCGTCATCAACATAAGCTCAAGGCGGTGAGATGGACTATTTCTGAGGCACAATAACGAGCAGGTTGAAACCCTCATCAATGTTGAATGTCTGCGGATTGAGCAGTTTATTGCCATAGGTGGAACTGAACCAGCACGCGGTCTTCTCATCATGAATTGCCGTTACGGTTTCCCGGATACTGCTGTTGATCGCGTTCACGATTTCGGTCCCTGCCTTGCCGCGCGTGTTGAGATGCATGAGTTTCTTCCGCGCGGGGCTTCCTGCATCGGAAACTGCGATGGATACCCTGTCTGTTGAATAGCTTTTTACCCGAACCCGCAGTCGCTTCGGGCGAGACGCATCAAACCGGTCGTTAATTTCTTTGATACGCGCCTTGATGTCAGCGTCCGCCCGGCGCTCCCGAGGCAAAACATCATCCGCCGGCGCAAGCTCGTCGGCGAACTGCGCGCGCGCCACTTCCGCGGCGTGATGGGCATAGGCAAGATGTGTCACCGGCAGTGCCCTCAGCCATTTGCGCCGTTGCGTGATCGCCATCGACTTTGCCGCCTCTTCGCCCAGTTTGGCGACGGAGAAGGTCTCGCGTTTCTGCCCCTCGTTGGTCATTAAGGTTGCCTGCCACACATCGCCTTCGGCCGTTTCAACACGCCTGACGCCGGAGATGCCGCTTCGGTTGTTTTTGCGCAGAAGCACGGCCTGCTCGTGGTTGGTAGCGGGCGGAATGGCGAGAATGATGGCGTCGCGATAGGCACGCGCCTGACGGTAGGCTTCGTCGCCCGAACCGTAGACACTGTCCTTGAACAGCCTGACGATTCTGTGGCCGCGCCGCCTTAGGCTCACCCACCAACCGGCGCCGTGGCGAACCCCGGCGGTTTCTTCGCGGTGCAAACCGTAACTATCGGCGTCGTGTTTCGTTTGCCTCGAAATTTTCTCGATCGTCACACCGTGCCCCGGCCTGTCAGATTTCATCGATGGATATTTGGCGTATCCAGGTTGTAGAATTCATGTTGAATCCTTGGTTTCGCCACAATGTTTGATTGCATTCTGTCGAGATTTTGACAGCTGATTGATTTTTTTGAGCTCTGCTATCGAGGTTCGCAATGAATGACCAGCCCTCATCCTCTGACTTCATTCAGGCGAGTCGTGTGCTCAAGGTCAAGTCGCCTTTGGGCGAGGATCAGCTTCTTCCGGAGCGTCTGACGGTCGAGGAAGGTGTATCGCAACTCTTCGACATCCGCCTGACCGTGCGGGCCAAGAAAGAAGCGGTCAAGCCCGAAGAACTGATCGGACGGCTGGTCGATGTTTCGGTCGAGATCAGCCAGGGCGATGGCGATGGCGGCGGTGTTCGCCGTCCGTTCAACGGCCTGGTTACCGAGTTGCATGAGGGTCCGCCTATCACTCGGGGCCTTCGCTCCTATGCCATGACCATCCGCCCG
>NZ_MRDH01000001.1 GCF_002008225.1 Agrobacterium salinitolerans
AAGACCACAACAAAACGTCATCATCCCGAAAAAGAAAAAACCCGCCGAAAATATCGACGGGTTTGTCAGCGGTCTGAACCCGCCTTGATGGCGGGTTTTTTGTTGCCCGGTTGCGGTCTGAAATTCACAGGATACGGATTTTCGTGCCTTTGCGCAGATGCGGCAGGATGCGCCGCATATCACGGGGATGGAGGGCGACACAGCCCGCGGTCGGCTCATATCCCGGTCTGATAAGATGCATGAAGATCGCCGAGCCGCGGTTGCGGCTTCTCGAGGTGATGTTCCAGTCGAGTACCAGGCAGACGTCGTAGAGGCTGTCGTTTCGCATCATCTCTTCATGGCTCGGGGCGAAGGGCGCGTTAACCAGCCGGTTGTAATTCGGGCTGCGGGGCTCGTCGCACCACAGCATGGACTTGCGTGTTCGCTGCATCGGCAATGCCGTGACGATGCCGGTAAGGCGGTCGCCGCGGTAAAACCCGTGCATCAGGCCGATGGTGGAGATGGGAGACTTTCCATCTCCTTCGCGTTTCAATGCGGTGCGGCCGTTGCGGCCGATCGCTGCGGGAAAGTTGAGGTGCCCGAGTTGGACTATGGCGCGACTGATTTTCGAGGGAGCTGGCCGAACCATGAGCGTCGATGCGCGTTTACGTTGTCTTACGGGCTGTGTGCTCATGTTTTTCACGAGATTTTGCTTTGCAGGTTATTTAACGTGAAGTCATAGCACTTCGTTATATCATGGCAATGGGTTGACCTTTCATCGGCAAACCGCTGAATTGGCTGATAATTAGAGTGCCGGGCCTCTTTTGGGATGCGTAAGCGACGCTCTAACTCTTTTAAACTACGTATCGTGCTTCTCGAAAATCGAGCCTGATTTTTGGGCCGATGCGCTAAAGTAAGAAAGGCTGAGAATCCGAATGACGGCTCGCACTATCCTTCTGGTGGACGACGACGACGATCTTCGGGAGACGCTGACCGAGCAATTGTCTCCCTATGAGGAATTCTCGCTGCTCAACGGCGCCAATGCCGCACAGGCCATTCAGACCGCCAAGACCGCCCAGGTCGATCTTTTGATCATGGATGTCGGCCTTCCGGACATGGACGGCCGCGAGGCGGTAAAGCTGTTGCGCAAGGGCGGCTTCAAGGCACCGATCATCATGCTCACCGGGCATGATACAGATTCCGATACTATTCTTGGATTGGAAGCCGGGGCGAATGACTATGTGACGAAACCCTTCCGCTTCGCCGTGCTGCTTGCGCGCATCCGGGCCCAACTGCGCCAGTATGAACAGAGCGAGGACGCGGTTTTCACCGTCGGTCCCTATCAGTTCAAGCCTAGCCAGAAGCTGCTGACGACTGAAGACGGCAAGAAAATCCGCCTGACGGAAAAGGAAGCGGCCATCATCCGTTATCTCTACCGCGCCGGCAGCACGGTGGTAACGCGCGATGTGCTGCTGGAAGAAGTCTGGGGTTACAATTCCGGTGTGACGACGCATACACTCGAAACGCATGTCTATCGTCTGCGCCAGAAGATCGAACGGGATCCCTCCAACGCCGAAATCCTGGTGACCGAGAACGGTGGTTACAAGATCGTTCCCTGAGACGAGGCTCTGTCACCGCTGCAAAACTCACGCCGCGCCTCCTGAAAAGATGCGCGGCGTTTCAACGTCTTGTATTTTGAGGACCGATATTGGAAAACCGCTATAGTGATGCAGGCGGCTTTCCGGAGTAGTGATCGACATGGCCTTGACGGACGATATTATTCTGCTGGGGCAAGTGCCGTTATTTGCTGGGTTCAGTGACGATCAGTTGCGGCTTATCGCCTTCGGTGCGGAGCGCCGCCGTGTATCGGCCGGACAGACATTGTTTCGGGAACACTCACCGGCCGAATGCGCTTTTGCGGTGACGGCTGGCCATTTCGAGCTTTTCACGGCCGGGCGGGATGGCAAGCCCGTGCTGCAGGCGACGCCGGGCAAGGGGGCGCTACTTTCGGAGCTCGCGCTTTTCACGCTCTGCGAACGGAAGTTTACTGCCGTGGCAGTGGAGGATTCCGAAGTCATCCGCATAACGCGCATCCTCTTCCACCGGTTGGTGGAGGAGTTTCCGGAGGTTGCCGATATCGTGTCGGCGCGCATTCGCGACAATATCGCGTCGCTGGCGGCGGGTGCGGCCCGTTTGCAGAACCGCTTCGTCTGACGCCAGACAATTCAGCCTGTTCAGAACCGGAAATGGGCGGTGACGGGAACATGGTCGGATGGCCGGTTCCAGCCGCGGGCCTCGCGCAATATGTCGATTTTTTCGAGCGAGGAACCGAGATCCTGCGAAGACCAGATGTGGTCGAGGCGGCGGCCGCGATCAGCCGCTTCCCAGTCCTTGGCGCGGTAGCTCCACCACGTATAGATCTTTTCCGTCTCCGGCACATTCAGGCGCATCAGATCGAGCCAGTTGCCCTTCCTCATGATATCCAGCATGCCTTCGGTTTCGACGGGTGTATGGCTGACGATCTTCAAAAGCTGCTTGTGCGACCAGACGTCATTTTCGAGCGGCGCGATGTTGAGGTCGCCGACGAGAATGGAGGAGGTGCCGGGCACGCCATCGGCGCGCAGTGCCTTCATTTCCTCGATGAAATCGAGCTTGTGGCCGAATTTCGGGTTGATCGACCGATCCGGCTCGTCGCCGCCTGCCGGAACGTAGAAATTATGCAGCCGTACGCGACGCGATCCGACCTCAAAAATTGCAGAAATGTGGCGTGCGTCGCCGATACCGCAATAGTCCTGTCGGTGATCTTCGGTCAGCGGGATCCTCGAGGCGATGGCGACACCGTGATAGCCCTTCTGGCCATGGATGATGACATGCTCATAACCGAGCGCCTTCAGCGGCTTCATCGGAAACTCGCCATTCGGGCATTTCGTTTCCTGCAGGCAGAGAATGTCGGGTTTGTAACGTGCCAGAAACTGCTCAACGATCGGCATTCTGAGCCTGACCGAGTTGATGTTCCAGGTGGTTATCGAAAACGACATGCATGTGCTCCGCTTTTATTGCCGCAAACCGTACGGTTCGGGACAAGTTTCCGGGGCGCAGGCTTATAACATCGCGACGAAAACGGGAATGTATTTTAGCGGTAAAATGAAAAAGGCGACCGCAGGGCCGCCTCTCGAAAAATTTCCACCGGCTTTTATGTGTCAGCCGCCTCTGCGGACTTCCTCGTAATTGATGCTGAAGACACGCTCATCAAGGTTCACGCCGGTCTGGACGTTGAAGATCATGACGGTCGTGTCCTTGTTCTGGGCATCGGTCGTGGTCCATTGCCTCAGATCGAAGGTCTTCGGATCGAACATCAGGGTAATAGTGGAATCGCCGAAGACGCTTTTGTCGCCCAGTACGATGGTGGTCAGGTCGGATTCTTCCTTCACGTTCCGGACCTTCTGGTTACTGAGATCGATCTTGTCGGAAAGAAGCAGGCTGAGGGGCGTTTTGGAAAGCGGATAAAGGTCCCACGTCTTCAGCTTCATATTGCCGATGACGACATTCTTGCCGTCGGAGATGACACGCATGGGCGAGGGGTCTTCATAATTGAAGCGGAGTTTGCCGGGGCGTTCGATGTAGAATTTTCCGCCGGTCTGTTCCCCGCGCGGGCCGAACTGGACGAATTCCCCCATCATGGTTTTGACCGACGAGAAGTGATTGGCGATTTTCTGCGCTGTCGCGGTATTGCCGGCCGCCTGGGCGAAAGCGTCAAGCGGAGAAAGGCTGGCCATGATTGCGGCCATGGAAAATGCCGTCAGCACGCCACGACGCGTCACGCCGTTTTGCGGTGTGTTTGCGTTGGCCGTTTCGCCGGTGGTGAGGTCGTTCATTCTATTCTCCTTCATCGCAGCGATTGTCCCCATAAAAGGCGGCGGCTTCATGACGTTGAAAGCGTGTAATAACGCTTCTTCGCCCCGCTTGGTTGCGGACGTTACCGCTCGATGATGTCTGCTTCCGTCGGCACGAGGATCTCGCGTTTTCCGGCGTGGTTGGCGGGGCCGATGATGCCTTCCTGCTCCATGCGCTCAATCAGCGAGGCGGCGCGGTTGTAACCGATGCCGAGGCGCCGCTGCACGTAGGAGGTGGAGGCTTTGCCATCTCGAAGCACGACGGCCACGGCCTGATCGTATGGGTCTTCGGAATCGGAGAAATTGCCGGCACCGGCCGGGCCGCCGCCATTGCCTTCCTCGTCATCCTCCTCGGTAATCGCTTCCAGATATTCCGGTGCGCCTTGCGTCTTCAGATAGGCGACGATCTCTTCCACCTCGTTGTCGGAAACGAAGGGACCGTGTACGCGCTGGATGCGCCCGCCGCCTGCCATATAGAGCATGTCGCCCATGCCGAGCAGCTGTTCGGCGCCCTGTTCTCCGAGGATTGTGCGGCTGTCGATCTTCGACGTGACCTGGAAGGAGATTCGGGTCGGGAAGTTGGCCTTGATCGTGCCGGTGATGACGTCGACGGAGGGGCGCTGGGTTGCCATAATGACATGAATGCCGGCGGCGCGCGCCATTTGCGCCAGGCGCTGCACCGCGCCTTCGATGTCCTTGCCGGCGACCATCATAAGGTCGGCCATTTCGTCGATGATGACGACGATGTAAGGCAGGGGCTTCAGATCGAATTCTTCCGTCTCGTATATTGCCTCGCCGGTCTGGCGGTCGAAGCCGGTCTGCACCGTGCGAGTGAGGATTTCGCCCTTGTCGAGCGCCTGCTGCACGCGGCTGTTGAAGCCGTCGATATTGCGCACGCCGATCTTCGACATCTTCTTGTAGCGCTCTTCCATCTCGCGCACTGTCCATTTCAGCGCCACGACGGCCTTTTTCGGATCGGTAACGACGGGAGAGAGCAGATGCGGAATGCCGTCATAGATCGACAGTTCGAGCATTTTCGGGTCGATCATGATCAGGCGGCACTGTTCCGGCGACATGCGGTAAAGCAGCGACAGGATCATGGTGTTGATGGCGACCGACTTGCCCGAGCCGGTGGTGCCGGCGACGAGCAGATGCGGCATCTTGGCAAGATCGGCGATGACGGGTTCACCGCCGATGGTCTTGCCGAGCGCCATGGCGAGTTTGGCCTTGCTGTTTTCGAAATCGCGGCTGCCGATCAGTTCCCGCAGGAAGACGGTTTCGCGTGTCTGGTTCGGCAGTTCGATGCCGATGGCGTTGCGGCCGGGAACGACGGCGACACGGGCGGCAATCGCGCTCATGGAGCGGGCGATGTCATCGGCAAGGCCGATGACGCGCGAGGACTTGATGCCGGGTGCCGGTTCCAGTTCGTAGAGCGTGACGACCGGACCGGGGCGGACATGAATGATTTCTCCCTTGACGCCGAAATCCTCGAGAACGCCTTCCAGAAGGCGGGCGTTCTGTTCCAGCACTTCCTCGCTCAACATATTGTCGCGAACGACGTTCTTAGGCTCTGCCAGAAGATGGACGGTGGGGAGCTGGAAGCCGTCGGCGGCGATGAAGGAGGCTTGGGCTTCGCGCGCCACGCGTTCGCTGGGTTTCGGGCGTGCGGAAGGGGCGGTTATTCTGGTCTGCCCGCGACCAGGCGCCTGTCTGGCGGTGAATTTCTGGTCGGTTTCGTCGTCGGAGAGAATGCCGTCCGGCAGCCGGCGTCCATCCGCGTCGAAGCGTGATTCGTCATCCATGTCCTCGTCATGATCGAGCGCGATGGAGGGAGGTGACATCTGGCGACGCGATGCGGCGCGTTCTTCGAAAGACGGTTCCGCGCGCTGGTCGAGGCGGTTGATCGCGGTCTTGAGGCGTGAGGGTTCGTTCAGCGTGCCGAATTCATATTCGTTGAAGTCATAAGGATGTTCGAATTCATCGTGCAGGGATTTAGACTTCAAACCGAACAGGCGGCGGAAGCGCGCCTGGGTGATATACCAGTAATGTGCCAGCGCGCCGAAGGCGAGCATATTGGCAAAGAACCCCTCGCCGTCGTCTTCATCCTCCTCCTCGGCCTCACGGGCTGCGCGGGCCTTGCTGGTGGCGACGGGAGCCGCTTCTTCGCGTTCCAGCTCGTCATCCAGACCGCCAACGACACCGGCGGCAAAAAGCATCAGCCATGCGGCAGGCGCCGCAAATATGACACCCAGTACCGTGGCGATCGTGCCGGTGGGGTAAGCACCGATGAAAAGGGCGGGAAAACGCAGGATCATGTCTCCGATGACGCCGCCGATGCCGTTCGGCAGCGGCCATGTCACGGGGGCCGGAAAACAGCCGAGCGAGGCGGCGCAGACGATGGCGCCTGCGACCCAGGCTACGAGGCGAGCGGGTATGCGGTGGAATTTGTGGCCGGCGATCAGCGCGATCGCCCAGGCGATGACGGGCAGGAGGGAGATGATTGCAGAAAGCCCGAGGAACTGCATCACGATATCGGCGAAAATCGCACCGCCATAGCCCAGAAGATTGGTGGGCTGGTTTCCTGTCGCATAGGAAAGGCTCGGATCCGCGACATTCCATGTCGCGAGCGCTGCGATGCCCAGTGCAATCGTGGCCAGCAGAGCGAAACCGGCGAGAGCCATGATCTGACGTACGAAAAACGCCGTCAACACGAAGCGCGTGTGACGACCATCGAATGTCGGAGAATGCATTCTGCCCATGTCCCTGAACCCGTTGTTTTGTGGTTTCGGCAAGATCCGGCAAGAGACCTGATCCCGGATTGACAGGGAAAACTAACCGCTTGCTGGTTAATGTCGTGTTAACCATGCGGTTTTTTGAAGCGCTTCGGATTTATGGCAAAGAAAAAGGCCCGCCGGAGCGGGCCTTCTTTGGGAGAGGGGATGGAGAACCCCTTTTCCCGGATATCAGGAATGATAGGCGGCTTCGCCGTGGGTTGCGAGGTCGAGACCTTCGCGTTCGGCTTCGACCGGAACCCGCAGACCGACGATCACGTCGACGATTTTGTAGAGGATCGCGGAGACGATGGCGCACCAGACGATGGTGATGGCGACGGCGACGAACTGCGTCCAGACCTGCGAGGCAATGGAGAAATCTTCCTTGCCCGTGCCGCCAAGCAGCGGTGAGGTGAAGATGCCGGTGCCGAGAGCGCCGATGATGCCGCCAATGCCGTGGACGCCGAAGACGTCGGCGGTGTCGTCATAACCGAACTTGTTCTTCACCACGGAGACGAAGAAGTAGCAGATCGGCGAGACGATGAGGCCGAGAACGATGGCGCCCATCGGGCCGACGGAGCCGGCGGCGGGGGTGACGGCGACGAGGCCGGCGATCATGCCCGAGGCGGCGCCAAGCATGGAGGCCTTGCCGC
The DNA here is from genome assembly GCF_002008225.1 of Agrobacterium salinitolerans. Taxonomy (GTDB): domain Bacteria; phylum Pseudomonadota; class Alphaproteobacteria; order Rhizobiales; family Rhizobiaceae; genus Agrobacterium; species Agrobacterium salinitolerans. The sequence goes on from NZ_MRDH01000001.1 coordinate 7,297, forward strand.
GGGTGAAGCTTTCAACCAGCGACCAGGAAACGATGGCGGCCGCAGTTGCGAGGAAGGTGTTCATGGTTGCGAGAACCGCACCGCCCGATGCTTCGAGGTTGGAACCGGCGTTGAAGCCGAACCAGCCGAACCACAGCATGGCTGCACCGACGAGAGTGAGCGTCATGGAGTGGGGGGCCATCATGTCCTTGCCGAAGCCGGTGCGCTTGCCGACCATGATCGCGCCGATCAGGCCTGCGATACCGGCATTGATGTGAACGACGGTGCCGCCGGCGAAGTCGAGAGCCCCCATACCGAAGATCAGGCCGTTTGCATCCCAGACCATGTGAGCGATTGGGAAATAAACGAAGGTGGCCCACAGGATGGTGAACAGAATCACGGCGGAGAACTTCACGCGCTCTGCAAAGGCGCCGACGATCAGCGCCGGGGTGATGGCCGCAAAAGTCATCTGGAAGGCGATGAAGGTGTATTCGTAGATCACGACGCCTTCGGAGAAGGTCGCAGACGTGCTGTCAAGCGAAACGCCCGACAGGAACAGCTTGCCGAAGCCGCCGAAATAGGGGCCGGTGCCGCCGCCAAAGGCGAAGGAGTAACCGTAGATGACCCAGACGAGCATCATGACTGCGCCGACAACCGTGCACTGCATGAGAACGGAGAGCATGTTCTTGGTGCGGACGAGACCGCCGTAAAACAGGGCCAGACCCGGAATGATCATGAAAAGCACGAGGATCGTCGCGACATACATGAATGCGGTGTCGGCTTTTTCCGGAACGGGCGCTGCGGCTGCTGCCGGCGCGGCGTCCTGGGCGAAGGCGATGGCCGGAGCCATCAGGGCCGCCGCTGCGGCGCCCAGCTTGCCGAGCGTTGAAAACTTGTTGAGTTGCATAGCTAGAAAACTCCCCTGTCAGCCGTGCTTCAAAGCGCTTCTGTGTTGGTTTCGCCGGTACGGATGCGCACGGCCTGTTCGATAGAGTAAACGAAGATCTTGCCGTCACCGATCTGCCCGGTCTTTGCCGCAGATGCGATCGCCTCAACGGCCTTGTCGACGACGTCGGATGGAACTGCGATCTCGATCTTCAGCTTGGGAAGGAAGCTCACCGCATATTCCGTGCCGCGATAAATCTCGGTATGCCCCTTCTGGCGTCCGTAACCCTTTACCTCGGTCACGGTCAGGCCCTGGATGCCGACGCCGGTGAGCGCTTCGCGCACTTCATCCAGCTTGAACGGCTTGATAATGGCCATCACAATTTTCATCTGGTTTCCCATCCTTTGTTTTGTCCTCGGCACGGAGCCGACTCTCCTGCCGCTGGCAGATCAGTAACAGCGACTGCGGACATACATTCAAAGGGCGTGCCAGTTTTGAGTGTGTATCTAACCTATTGAAATATAAAACTTATATGAAAGACGTCTGAAAAAGGAGCATTTGTCGCCAAAATTTGCGTCTATTAAATGTGCGATTTTAGAAAAAAGCACATTATTTAATCATTTGCCCTTTTGCGGATCAAACCCTCCTGCGCCACCGAGGCGACCAGTTCACCCTGTCTGGTGAAAATATTGCCACGGGTCAAACCGCGTGCGCCGGAAGCGCTGGGGCTATCCTGTGTGTAGAGCAGCCAGTCATCCAGACGGCAGGGGCGATGGAACCACATGGCGTGATCGAGGCTAGCCACCTGAATGGAGGGGTCGAAGATCGTTGTTCCATGGGCGTAGAGCGAGGTGTCGAGTAGGGTCATATCTGAGAGATAGGCGAGAATGGCCGACTGCAGACGCGGATCGTCGGGCACATCACCGACGGCGCGAACCCAGATATCCTGTTGCGGCTCGAGTTTTTCCTTGGAAATATAGTGGGTCAGGGAAACCGGCCGTATCTCTATCGGCCGCTTGTTGCTCCAGTATTTGCGGATAGAAGCGGGTGCCTTGGCAAGAAAGGCCGCCTGCATCTGCTCTTCGCTCATCAGTTTTTCGGGCGGCATCACGTCAGGCATTTTGATCTGATGGTCGAAACCATCCTCGAAAATCTGAAACGAGGCCGACATGGAAAAAATGGCTTTGCCATGCTGAATGGCGACCACGCGGCGTGTGCAGAAGCTCGCGCCGTCGCGGATGCGTTCCACTTGGTAGACGATAGGCACCAGCGGATCGCCGGGACGCATGAAATAGGCATGCAGCGAATGCACGAAACGGTCGTCATCCACGGTCCTTTGCGCGGCAATCAATGCCTGCGCGATGACCTGGCCGCCGAAAACCCGCTGCCAGCCGATCTGCGGGCTTTCGCCCCGGAACAGGTTCTCTTCCAGCTTCTCAAGATCGAGTGTGGCGATGAGGTTGGCCATCGGATCTGACGTTTGCGAGGGATGCGACATTTTTTCGGCCTGCTCCGGCTGTAGGAATACGTCACATGGTCTATAGTGCCCGGATGATGCGTGCACAAGATTTGAGGAGAAGCGCGATGCTGGACGTAGTGGTGGCAGGCGGCGGATATGTCGGTCTTTCCGTTGCTGTCGCGATCAAGCAGGCGGCCCGACATCTCGATGTGCAGGTGGTTGAGGCCGCTCCCGAGGATGTCTGGGCAAAGGACGTTCGTGCATCCGCCATCATTGCAGCGGCCACCCGGATGCTCGATGTTTTCGGCATATGGAACGAGATCGAGCCGGAAGCCCAGCCAATACACAAGATGATCGTCACCGATTCGAAGACCGCCGATCCGGTGCGTCCCGTGTTCCTGACTTTCGACGGCGCCGTGGAAGAAGGCAGGCCGTTTGCCCATATGGTTCCGAACGTTGCTCTTGTGGGCGCATTGCGAGGCCTGTGCGAGCGTCTTGACATAAAAATCCGTCACAGTGTCAGTGTTTCCGATTTTACCGCGGGTCCGCAATCGACGGCCATTCGCCTCTCCGACGGATCGACGCTCGAAGCGCGATTGCTGATTGCCTGTGACGGCGTTCGCTCCGCGCTCAGGGACATGGCCGGAATCAAGACCGTGCACTGGGCTTACGATCAGTCCGGTATCGTGACGACCGTTGAGCATGAGCGGCCGCATGAGGGCTGCGCCGAGGAGCATTTCCTGCCATCGGGCCCCTTCGCCATCCTGCCGCTGAAGGGAAACCGCTCTTCGCTCGTCTGGACCGAACGCACGGCCGATGCCGACAGGCTGGTGGCTTCCGACGACCTGGTGTTCGAGGAAGAGCTGGAACGCCGGTTCGGTCACAAGCTCGGTCCTCTTCGTCCGGTCGGCCCCCGCCGCGGTTTCCCATTGGGGCTGACGCTGGCGCGTTCTTTCGTTGCGCCGCGTTTCGCGCTTGCGGGCGATGCGGCGCACGGCATTCACCCGATTTCCGGGCAGGGCCTCAATCTCGGCTTCAAGGACGTGGCGGCTCTCGCCGAAACCGTGGTCGAGGCCGACCGGCTCGGCCTCGATATCGGCTCACTCAACGTTTTGGAGCGCTATCAGTCCTGGCGGCGCTTCGACACGTTGCGGATGGGCGTGACGACGGATGTGCTGAACCGGCTTTTCTCCAACGATATTGGCCCTATCCGTATCATGCGCGATTTCGGTCTCGGGGTCGTGGATCGTTTGCCGGGTCTCAAATCCTATTTCATCGGTCAGGCGGCCGGCACGACGGATGCGAATGCGCCGCGTCTGCTTGCCGGCGAGGCGCTCTGATCCAGTCCCTCATGCATGTTTCGGACCGGTTTTTCCGGGATTGCCGCTTGACAGCCGATTCCGGGATTTTCTGCCCGGTGGCTTTGCCGTAAAGCCGAATCCGGCCAAGGACTTATCCGGATTCACAATCTGGTATGGTCTGCGCCCTGACCAACCAGATATTGCGGAGAACAAAAGCTGAATCCCATCGAGTCAGCGATTCGTATTCGATTCGTTCGCAGACTGTTCCGCAGCCGAATCGATTTCATTTTTGCCGGATTCTTTTTGTTCGTTCAACTGGCTGAATCTGAAAGGAAAATTCCGTCGACTGGTCGCCCCGCGCCACTTTGCGGGTGAGGCCTATTGCCTTTGGCTGCGGGCGTTGCCATGTGTGAGGCCTGCGGCCCATCAGCAATGTCGGGCGGCAAAGCAAGCAGATGAAGTCGATTCGCGGATAGTACGTTGAATTTTCGCCCCATGATCCTGAGCGGCCGCGGTGTCACGGCCGTTCTCGGCCCCACCAATACCGGCAAGACCCATTACGCGATCGAGCGGATGGTCGCGCATGGAAGCGGTGTCATTGGCCTGCCGCTGCGTCTTCTGGCGCGGGAGGTCTATACCCGCCTAGTTGAAAAAGTGGGTGCGCCGAATGTGGCGCTGATTACCGGCGAAGAAAAAATCGCGCCTCCCAAAGCCAAATACTCCGTCTGCACGGTGGAAGCCATGCCGCGTGAGACGACGGCCGCCTTCGTTGCGATAGACGAGGTGCAGTTGGCGGGCGATCTCGAACGCGGGCATATCTTCACCGACCGGGTGCTGCATCTGCGCGGGCGGGAGGAAACGCTGCTGCTCGGCGCGGGCACGATGCGCCCTATCCTTGAAAAACTGCTGCCGGGAATAACCGTGGTCGAGCGGCCGCGCCTGTCTCAACTCTTTTATGCGGGTCAGAAGAAGATCACCCGCCTGCCGCAACGCACGGCGATCGTCGCCTTTTCCGCCGATGAGGTTTATGCCATCGCTGAACTGGTGCGCCGCCAGCGCGGCGGCGCGGCTGTGGTGCTGGGCGCGCTTTCGCCGCGCACGCGCAATGCGCAGGTAGGCCTCTACCAGTCGGGCGACGTCGAATATCTTGTCGCTACGGACGCCATCGGTATGGGACTCAACCTCGATGTCGACCATGTCGCCTTTGCGCAGGACCGCAAATTCGACGGTTATCAGTTCCGTAATCTCAATCCCGGCGAGATCGGTCAGATCGCCGGCCGCGCTGGCCGCCATCTTCGCGACGGTACGTTTGGCGTGACGGGGCGTGTCGATCCGTTCGATGACGAATTGGTCGAGCGGATCGAAACCCATCAGTTCGATGCGGTGAAGGTGCTGCAGTGGCGGACGAAAAATTTCGATTTTTCCTCCATCGCCAATCTGCGCGCGAGCCTTGACGCCGCGCCGACGATCCAGGGGCTTTCGCGCGCCCTGCCGGCCATCGACCAGCAGGCGCTGGAATATCTGTCGCGTTACCCTGAAATCATCGACGTGACCACGACGGATGTGCGGGTGGAAAAACTCTGGGAGGCCTGCGCGCTGCCCGATTATCGCCGCATCGCCCCCGCACAGCATGCCGACCTCATCTCCACGCTCTATTTCGATCTCGTCAAGCGCGGGGCGGTGAACGAGGATTTCATGGCCGAGCAGGTGCGTCGCGCCGATCGCACGGATGGGGAGATCGATACCTTGTCTGCGAGGATTGCGCAGATCAGAACATGGACTTATGTATCGAACCGCCCAGGATGGCTTGCCGATCCGACACACTGGCAAGAAAAGACTCGGGAAATCGAGGATCGATTGTCCGATGCGCTACATGAAAGGTTGACGAAACGCTTTGTTGATCGCAGGACATCTGTGCTCATGAGGCGCCTGAGAGAGAATGCGATGCTTGAAGCTGAAATCAGTGTAAATGGTGATGTCTTCGTAGAAGGACATCACGTCGGCCAATTGGCCGGGTTCCGGTTCACCCCGGTGCCGGGAATGGAAGGGCCGGATCAGAAGGCCGTGCAGGCTGCGGCGCAAAAAGCGCTCGCGCTCGAATACGAGGCGCGCGCCGCGCGTCTGCATGCCAGTGGAAACGGCGATCTCGCTTTGAGCTCCGATGGTCTGGTTCGCTGGTTGGGCGAGCCGGTTGCCCGGCTTTCGGCCGGCGACAACATCATGAAGCCGCGGGTGATCCTGCTTGCCGACGAACAGCTGAACGGCAATGCCCGTGATCACGCGCTGGCGCGCGTCGAGCGTTTCGTCAATCACCAGATTGCGACCGTGCTGAAGCCGCTGGACGATATTTCCCGCGCAGAAGATCTTCAGGGCCTGGCAAAGGGTCTGGCGTTCCAGCTCGTGGAAAATCTTGGCGTGCTGTTCCGCCGCGACGTCGCCGAGGACGTGAAGTCCCTCGATCAGGACGCGCGCGCCTCCATGCGCCGTTATGGCGTGCGTTTCGGCGCCTATCACGTTTTCCTGCCCGCACTTCTCAAGCCCGCTCCGGCGGAGCTTGTGACGCTGCTTTGGGCTTTGAAAAATGATGGCCTTGGAAAGCCGGGTTACGGCGATCTCATTCCGGTGCTGGCCGCAGGCCGTACCTCGGTCGTCACCGATGCCAGCTTCGAGCGTATGTTCTACAAGCTCGCCGGTTTCCGCTTCCTCGGAAAGCGTGCCGTGCGTATCGACATTCTCGAGCGTCTGGCCGATCTCATCCGCCCGCTGCTGCAGTGGAAACCCGGTCAGCAGCCGCGCCCGGAAGGCGCTTATGACGGTCGCCGTTTCACGACGACGACCGCCATGCTTTCCATTCTCGGCGCGACGCTTGATGACATGGAAGAAATTCTCAAGGGCCTCGGTTACCGCGCCGATCAGGTGACGGCGGAAGAGGCACAGGCCTTCCTCGCCAGCCACGCCGGTGCTTCTGCTCCGGCTGCCGCGGAAGCGGCGACGGCTGAAGAGGAAAGCGTCGAGACCGAGGAACACGAGCCGGCTTCCGAAGAACAGGTGTCCGAGACGGCGGCTACTGTCGAAGGCGAAGCTGTCGAGGCGCCGGTGGCTGCCAGCGAAGAGGTTGTCGCAGCCGAGGCTGCGCCGGAAAGCGCTGAGGCCGCCGAGCCCAAGCCCGTTCTTCTGTGGCGTCCGGGTGGTCGCAACGAAAATCAGCGTGGCGAAAACCGTCGTCCCGGCAATCGCGGTCAGGGCCGTGGTGATGGAGCGCGCGAACAGGGCGAGCGTCGCGGTGAAGGCCGTCGCGACAATCGTGACGGTGCAAGTGCCAATCGCAGCGGCGACGGCGAGCGCAAGCGCGATGGTGGCCGTCCGGACCGTGGCAACAACCGCAACAACGATCGTCACGATCGCGGGGAGCGCAAGGACCGGCCGGAACGCAATGACCGTGGTGGTAAGCCGCAGGGTCAGCAGCGCTTCGAAGCCAAGCCGCCGCGCAAGGAAAAGCCGCTCGATCCGGATTCGCCTTTCGCAAAGCTCGCTGCTCTCAAGGAGCAGCTGAAGAAGTAAGCCCATGGGAAGCAGCGAACAGCCACTCGAAAGCACGCGTCAGCGTCTGGACAAGTGGCTGTTCTTTGCCCGCATGGCCAAATCCCGTTCGCTGGCCCAGAGCTACATTCAGTCGGGCCACGTCAAGGTCAACGGTGCTGCCATCCGCCAGCCCAGCCACATGCTGAAGGTGGGGGACAGGCTGGAGATTGGCTTTGAGCGGATGGACAAGGTACTCGTCGTCAAGTCCGGCGGAACACGGCGTGGACCCTATGAGGAAGCCAGACTTCTCTATGAGGACGAGACGCCGCCACGGGAACCTTCCGACAGTATGACGCCTCTTGAGCAGGCGTTGCGCCAGCCGGGCAGCGGGCGTCCCACTAAAAAAGAGCGCAGGGCGCTCGACAGGTTTCTGTCTGACAGCGACGGAAGCAAAGATTAGAATAAACCTCCGGGTCACACCCCTTTTTCAGAATTGTTTATCCTTGCTATCTGTAAGCAAAGGCATTACGTCACTTGCGAAATTGCCCTGTCTGAATTCCGGGCGACGGCTTGTGTTCCGAAGCCCAAAGACCCGGCCTGCATATTCTGGAGTTCATCATGACATATGTCGTGACCGACAATTGCATCCGCTGCAAATATACCGATTGCGTTGAGGTCTGCCCCGTCGACTGCTTTTACGAGGGTGAAAATTTCCTCGCGATCAATCCCGATGAATGCATCGATTGCGGTGTGTGCGAACCGGAATGTCCCGCCGAAGCCATCAAGCCCGATACGGAGCCGGGCCTCGACAAATGGCTGAAGCTCAATGCCGAATATGCGGCGATCTGGCCTAATATCACCATCAAGCGTGACCCGATGCCGGAAGCCAAGGAGATGGACGGCGTCGAAGGTAAGCTCGATCTCTATTTCTCCGCCGAACCCGGCCAGGGTGACTGATTTTTACGGCCTGACAGCGAAACCATGATTTAAAAAGCCCTCGAGTTGTTGCTGCGAGGGCTTTTTGCTGAGCGTCATCCGCTGCGGCCGGATTGCAGCGTGGTCGACAGCAATGTCAGAAGGGCCACGCTTTCCTCCAGGCTTTGCCGCTGACGGCTTTGCAGGATAGCGGCCTGCAGACGGTTCATCTCGCGGGCGATCGCCGCTGGCTGCCATGTTCGCAGCGCTCTTTCGATGATGGGTTTTCTGCGGAAATGAATGTGGCGCCCAAGTGTCTGCATGACCTGACCGGCCTGCAGTTTTTTCTCATCCATTTCGGCCCTCATCTGGTCGAGCAACTGGAATTGCCTGAGGCACCCCTGGAGGACGAGGAAGATCGGGGTCTTCGAAGAGACGATCTTCTGCGTCGCGTGGAAGAAGGCGTTTCTGTCGCCTTTCAGAATGGCGTCGACAGCATCGTCGGCGGAAACCGTGCTGGCGTCTCCGATGATCGCCAGTACATCGTCCTCCTCGACCACGTCGGCTCCACGGCAATAGAGCGCCAGTTTGCGGATTTCGTTGCGCGAGGCGATACGGTCGCCGCCAAGGGATTCGATCAGCCTCTGCCGTGCGGCCGGCGCAATACGCAGATTATCGGCTGAGAGTTCCTGATCGATCAATGTGTTCAACGAGCGCGCATCGTCGGCATAGCAGGGGATGGCTGCGATGGAGCGCGCTGGTTCGGCGATCTTGCGCAGTCCCGTACCCTTCTTGATGTCGCCTGCTTCGATGATGAGGAAGCTCGCTTCCGGTGGCGTTTCCGCCAGAATCTGGAGGGCGTCCACCAGCGCCTTTTCGGACGAAGCACCTTTAACCCAGACGAGTTTTTCGCCGCCGAAAAGGCCGATGGCATTCACCTCGTCGAGTAGACGGCCGGGGTCGCCCTGCAGATCGGATGCGGTCAGTTTCAGCGATGCGAAAGCGTCATCGGGATCGATACCGGTCTTTTTGGCGATGACGCCTGCGCGTTCCGATACGAGACCGCGATCCGGGCCGTAAAGCACGAAAACACGAAAGCGCTCCGCCGGGTTTTCGGCGAAGCGCTCAAATTCATGGGACTTTATCTCCGTCACGGCCGCCGCTCTCAGCGGCCGAGGGTGGCGGCGATATCGGTGCGGATGATTTCGGCAAGTTCCCGGGCCGCACGGTTTTCGGCGTCGCGAGTTGCCCGGATCTTGGCGAATTCCTGCTGCGGCAGATCCACCTGCGCCGTTACGCTGCGGCGTGCGGAGCGCAGGATCTGACCGTCGGAAACCCGCGTCAGCACATATTGACCACTCATCACGACACGACCAGGGTAAGGACCATCGTAATTATTGTTCGAGCGGGTCGTCAGGTCATAATTCTGCACTTCCGTCGAGGTAGCGCTCGAGCTTACGGAAACCTTGACGTTATATTGAGCCGTGGCCGGTTGGCCTGCGCCGCCAGCCATTAGAAAGATCAGTTGATTGCGGACTTCCTGCCCGGCCCTGCCGCCGATATCGGAGACGCTGACGGCCGCCAGCCTTTCCTTGGTGCCGGAAGCTTCCCCATAAAGCGGGCGCACCTGGCAGCCCGCCAGAAGACCAGCCATCGTCACGACGGAAATCGCTGCCGCGGCGCGGCTCCATCTTGAAAAAACGTCAGACAACAATGTTTACAATCCTCTGCGGAACCACGATGACTTTCTTGGGCTCGCCACCGGCAAGAATGGATTTGACGGCATCCAGCGCAAGGGCGGCCGTGCGGACCGCATCTTGATCCGCATCGCGCGCGATTGTCAATTCGCCACGCTTCTTGCCGTTGACCTGCACGGGCATGACGACTTCGTTTTCCTCGACCAGCGAAGCGACGAAGGCAGGCCACGGCGTCTGGGCCACGAGGCCCGTGTTACCCAGTGCGGACCAGCATTCTTCCGCCAGATGTGGCGTCATCGGGGCGATGATGCGGATGAGGATTTCGACGGCGTCACGCGCTGCCGCCTTGACGTCATTAGACTTGCCGCCCGCAGCGACATCCGCAAGGGGACCGGCGAGTGCATTGACCAGTTCATAGATGCGGGCAATGGCCTTGTTGAAGGCGAGCTTGTCCAGATCCTCCTGCACAGCTTTCAGCGTTTTGTGGGCCGCCTTGGAGGCCGCCAGCCCTTCGCCTTCGGTCGCAGGCTTCGGCTGGACGGTTCTCAGCTCTTCCGCCGCTTCGCCGATGATGCGCCAGACGCGCTGGACGAACCGGTTTGCGCCTTCCACACCGGCTTCGGACCAGATGACGTCACGATCGGGCGGAGAGTCCGACAGGACGAAGAAGCGTGCGGTATCGGCGCCGTAGGATGCGATGATGTCATCCGGGTCAACCACGTTCTTCTTCGACTTCGACATCTTCTCGATGGAGCCGATCTTCACCTCTTCGCCGGACGAGAGCAGGAATGCGCGGCGAGCCCCGTCGCTTTCCTCGATCCGCAGTTCCGCAGGCGGCACCCATTCGCGCGCCGTGCCCTCGCCGCGGCTATAGGTCTCGTGCACCACCATGCCCTGCGTGAACAGGCCCTTGAAGGGTTCCTTGACGCCGACATGGCCGGTTTCGCGCATGGCGCGGGTGAAGAAGCGCGAATAGAGCAGATGGAGGATCGCATGCTCGATGCCGCCGATATATTGATCTACCGGCAGCCAGTGATTGGCGACCTTCGGGTCGGTCGGCGCGTCTTCCCACGGCGCGGTGAAGCGGGTGTAATACCAGCTGGAATCGACGAATGTATCCATCGTGTCGGTTTCGCGGCGCGCGTCATGACCGCATTGCGGGCAGGAGACATGGCGCCAGGTGGGGTGCCGGTCCAGCGGGTTGCCGGGCACGTCGAACGTCACGTCATCGGGCAGTTTGACTGGCAGGTCCTTTTTCGGAACCGGGACCACACCGCAGACTTCGCAATGGATGACCGGGATCGGGCAACCCCAATAACGCTGGCGGGAAATGCCCCAGTCGCGCAGGCGGAAATTGACCTTGCGCTCTGCCTGCGGCGTATTGCCGAGCGTCTGCGTGGAAAGCTTCTGCACGACGGCCTCGAAGGCGTCAGCCGTCTTCATGCCGTTCAGGAAGCCCGAATTGATCATCACGCCGTCATCGGTGAAGGCGGTATCATCGATGGTGAAGTTTGCGGCATCGGGGCCTTCAGGGGCTACGACGGCCACGACCGGCAGGCCGTATTTGCGGGCGAAATCCAGATCGCGCTGGTCACCGGATGGGCAACCGAAGATCGCACCGGTGCCATAGTCCATCAGTACGAAGTTGGCGACATAGACCGGCAGTTCCCAGCTGGGGTCCAGCGGGTGCACGACCTTGACGCCGGTATCGATACCCTTCTTTTCAGCCGTCTCGAGCGCTGCGAGCGAGGTGCCATGGCGGCGGCATTCGTCGCAGAACTCGGCAATCGCCGGATTGTTCGCGGACAGTTCTCTGGCCAGCGGGTGGTCGGCGGCGATCGCCAGGAAGGAGGCGCCGAACAGTGTGTCGGGGCGTGTCGTATAGACGGTAATGTCGGAGAAACCTTCCGGCGCCGTGTCGGCAACCGTCCGCCAGCGCAGCGACAGGCCCTCGGAACGGCCGATCCAGTTCTTCTGCATCAGGCGCACTTTTTCCGGCCATTGGTCGAGCGTATCCAGCTCGTCCAGCAGGTCCTGGCTAAAATCGGTGATGCGGAAGAACCATTGCGTCAGTTCGCGCTGTTCCACCAACGCACCGGAGCGCCAGCCGCGGCCGTCGATCACCTGCTCATTGGCCAGAACGGTGTGGTCGACCGGGTCCCAGTTGACCTTGGACTGCTTGCGATAGACCAGACCCTTTTCCATGAAGTCGACGAACAGCGCCTGCTGGCGATGGTAATATTCCACATCGCAGGTGGCGAACTCACGGGTCCAGTCCAAGGACAGGCCCATGGATTTCAGCTGGCCGCGCATGGTGGCGATGTTCTGGTAGGTCCAATCCTTGGGATGAACCTTGTTCTGCATGGCCGCATTTTCGGCAGGCATCCCGAAGGCGTCCCAGCCCATCGGGTGCAGGACGTTGAAACCGCGGGCGCGCTTGTAACGGGCGACGACGTCGCCCATCGCGTAGTTGCGGACATGGCCCATATGGATGCGTCCCGAAGGATAGGGAAACATCTCTAGAACGTAATATTTCTCGCGCGGATCGCTGTTGTCGGTGACGAAAACCTTGTCCTCGTTCCATTTTTGCTGCCAGCGCGGCTCGGCGTCGCGAGGATTGTAACGTTCGATGGCCATTGTCTAAAATTCCGGGTATCGAGGGGAAAAATGTGCGCTGACCTTCACCATGAAACGACCGGGGCGTCAAGTTTGGCGGGACGTTCGGACGTTCAATCTTGGCCAGCGTGCCTCAAATGGTGCTAAAGGCGCTTGGCATCAAGGCAATCGGTGGCTAGTTAGCGTTGCGAATGGTTCAAATGAAGGTCTTGTGATGGAAATCGAAGCACGTCTCGAGGATGTCAGGCAGCGCATTGCCGATGTTGCGGAAAAATCCGGACGCAAGGCGGCGGATGTTGCCCTCGTCGCGGTCTCGAAGACCTTCGACGCGGAGGCGATCCAGCCGGTCATCGATGCCGGTGAGCGCGTGTTCGGCGAGAACCGCGTGCAGGAAGCGCAGGGCAAGTGGCCGACGCTTAAGCAGAAGACGCCTGATATCGAGTTGCATCTGATTGGCCCGCTACAGTCCAACAAGGCGGCGGACGCCGTGGCGCTGTTTGATGTGGTGCAAAGTGTTGATCGGGAGAAGATCGCCCGCGCGCTTGCCGAAGAATGCAGTAAACAGGGTCGCAGCCTTCGTTTTTATGTGCAGGTCAATACTGGCCTTGAGCCGCAAAAGGCGGGTATCGACCCGCGTGAGACCGTAGCTTTCGTGGATTTTTGTCGGGATGAGCTGAAATTGCAGGTCGAAGGACTGATGTGCATTCCGCCGGCGGATGAAAATCCGGGCCCGCATTTTGCGCTTCTGGCGAAGCTTGCCAAACAATGTGGGCTTGAGAAGCTTTCCATGGGCATGTCGGGCGATTTCGAAACTGCCGTGGAATTCGGCGCGACGAGTGTTCGTGTGGGTTCGGCGATCTTCGGTGCGCGATAAGGCTGCAAATTAAAAACCCGGCGCTGAGGCCGGGTTTTTACACTCTAAAAGACGTCCGATCAGTAGTGATCGTCCTCGTCTTCGTCCTTCTGCGTGGATTTCAGCGAGCTGAGCTTCTTGAAGACCGCATCGGCGTCGATCTGCTCGTCTTCCTCGCGCTGGAAGCTGTAGTCCAGACCTTCCGTCGCCGTTGCCGGCTGCAGCGTGTTATCCAGTTCTTCGGCAGTCGGCAGCGGACGGCCGCGCGAGGCGCGTTCGACCTCGAGGTCGAGATCAATCTGGCTGCAGAGGCCGAGCGTCACAGGATCCATCGGCGTCAGGTTGGCCGAGTTCCAGTGGGTGCGGTCGCGAATCTGTTCGATCGTCGATTTTGTGGTGCCGACGAGACGCGAAATCTGCGCATCCTTCAGTTCCGGGTGGTTGCGAACGAGCCAGAGAATAGCGTTCGGACGATCCTGACGCTTGGAAACCGGGGTGTAGCGCGGGCCGCGGCGCTTGGATTCCGGCACGCGAACCTTAGGCTCGGAAAGCTTGAGCTTGTGGTTCGGATTGCCTTCCGCGCGGGCGATTTCGTCACGGGAGAGCTGTCCGGTCGCGATCGGATCGAGACCCTTGATGCCCTGCGCGGCTTCACCGTCGGCAATGGCCTTGACTTCGAGCGGATGCAGTTTGCAGAACGTGGCGATCTGATCGAACGACAGCGCGGTGTTGTCAACCAGCCATACAGCCGTTGCCTTTGGCATGAGCAATTGTTGAGCCATAGATACAGTCCTTCTGTCCGTCCGCGCCGGTGTCGCGGGCGTGGTATCAACCACTGATTTCCGGGATATTGCCGCTCTATAACCGGATTGCATCATAATTGCAATTCTTTGCGAAACAAATGACCTTTGTCTAATTGCCGTGCGCAATTGACCTGCTATGAATTCAACACATGCCTGAGGTGGGAGTCTCGGGCCGCGTCAGAAGCCATACCCGGTTCCAGGAGGAGTTCATGTCTGCCAAAATCTACCCGGTGCTCAAGTCGGCGAAAGCCCGCACGCTCATCGATAATGAGCGTTACCAGAAATGGTACCAGGAGAGCGTCGAGGATCCTGAAAAGTTCTGGGACAAGCACGGCCGTCGGATCGACTGGTTCAAGCCTTATACCAAGGTCAAGAACACGTCGTTCAAGGGGCGCGTGCCGATCAAGTGGTTCGAGGATGGCCTGACCAACGTTTCCTATAACTGTATCGACCGGCATCTGAAGACGCATGGCGAGCGCACGGCGATCATCTGGGAAGGCGACAACCCCTATATCGACAAGAAGATCACCTATAATCAGCTCTACGACTATGTCTGCCGTCTGGCCAACGTGCTGAAGAAGCACGGCGTCAAGAAGGGTGACCGCGTCACGATCTATATGCCGATGATTCCGGAAGCGGCCTATGCGATGCTCGCCTGCGCGCGCATCGGTGCGGTGCACTCCGTCGTCTTTGGCGGCTTCTCGCCAGAAGCGCTGGCCGGCCGTATCGTCGACTGCGAATCGACCTTCGTCATCACTTGCGATGAAGGCGTGCGCGGCGGCAAGCCGATCCCGCTCAAGGAAAACACCGACAAGGCGATCGATATTGCCGCCAAGCAATATGTCATCGTTAACAAGGTTCTGGTGGTACGCCGCACCGGCGGCAAGACCGGCTGGGCGCCGGGCCGTGACATCTGGTACCATCAGGAAATCGCTACCGTGAAACCGGATTGCCCGCCGGTGAAGATGCGCGCGGAAGATCCGCTGTTCATCCTCTATACGTCTGGCTCCACCGGCAAGCCGAAGGGCGTGCTGCACACCACGGGCGGCTATCTCGTCTATACGTCGATGACGCATGAATATGTCTTCGACTACAAGGACGGCGAGGTGTACTGGTGCACGGCCGATGTCGGCTGGGTCACCGGCCATTCCTATATCGTCTACGGGCCGCTTGCGAATTGCGCGACGACGCTGATGTTCGAAGGCGTTCCGAACTTCCCGGATCAGGGCCGCTTCTGGGAAGTCATCGACAAGCACAAGGTCAATATCTTCTATACGGCGCCGACAGCGCTCAGATCGCTGATGGGGGCGGGCGACCAGTTCGTGAAGCGCTCCTCGCGCAGCAGCCTGCGGCTTCTCGGCACGGTCGGCGAGCCGATCAATCCGGAAGCCTGGGAGTGGTATTACCATGTGGTCGGCGAGGACAAGAGCCCGATCGTCGATACCTGGTGGCAGACGGAAACCGGCGGCATTCTCATTTCGCCGCTGCCGGGCGCGACCGATCTGAAACCCGGCTCGGCCACAAGGCCGTTCTTCGGCGTGCAGCCGCAGCTGGTCGATGCCGAAGGTAATGTGCTGGAAGGACCGGCGGACGGCAATCTGTGCATCATCGACAGCTGGCCGGGCCAGTCGCGCTCCGTCTATGGCGATCACCAGCGCTTTGTCGATACATACTTCTCCACCTACAAGGGCAAATATTTCACCGGTGACGGCTGCCGTCGTGACGAGGATGGATATTACTGGATCACTGGCCGCGTGGATGACGTTCTGAACGTGTCGGGCCACCGTCTCGGCACCGCTGAAGTGGAATCGGCGCTGGTGTCGCATCACCTTGTTTCGGAGGCAGCCGTTGTCGGTTATCCGCATCCCATCAAGGGGCAGGGCATTTATTGTTATGTCACGCTGATGGCGGGCCAGAACGGCGATTATTCATTGCGCGAGGAGCTGGTGAAGCACGTCCGCAACGAAATCGGACCGGTTGCGACACCGGATAAAATCCAGTTCGCGCCGGGCCTGCCGAAAACCCGTTCCGGCAAGATCATGCGGCGTATCCTGCGCAAGATCGCCGAGGATGACTTTGGTGCGCTGGGAGATACGTCGACGCTCGCCGATCCGGCCGTTGTCGACGACCTCATCGCCAACCGGCAGAACCGTACGGCGTGATCCGTTGAAAGGCTGCTCCGGCAGCCTTTTTTCTATTGGCGATTTTCACAAACAAAAACACCCGGAGGCGGAACCTCCGGGTGTTTTTAGTTGTATGCAGTCAGGATTACTGGCCGCGGATCTTCTTCAGGTCCGCCAGAACGGCGTCGACGATGTCGGCGCCGATTTCAGCCTTGTGCTTTTCGTAGACAACCATCGACTTTTCGCGAATGCGCGCCTGTTCTTCAGGAGACAGCATGTTCACTTCGAGGCCAGCCGCCTTGATCTTTTCCAGCGACTTCTGGTTCAGCTCGCGGATGACCTTGCGCTCTTCGTCGCGGCCGACGACCGCGCATTCACGCAGGGCGGCCTGTTCTTCGGGCGTGTAGCTGTCGAAGATCGGCTTGGAGAAGAGGAAGAGGAACGGCGTATAGGCGTGGTTCGTCTCGGTGACGTATTTCTGCACCTCGTAGAACTTGGAGGTGTCGATCGTCACATAGGGGTTTTCCTGCGCGTCGATCGCGTTGGTTTCCAGCGCCGA
Source organism: Agrobacterium salinitolerans (assembly GCF_002008225.1). Lineage (GTDB taxonomy): Bacteria > Pseudomonadota > Alphaproteobacteria > Rhizobiales > Rhizobiaceae > Agrobacterium > Agrobacterium salinitolerans. The sequence goes on from NZ_MRDH01000001.1 coordinate 24,010, forward strand.
GAAGACTTCGCCGAAGGCCATCGGCGTTGCATTGGCGCCGAGGTTCTGGAAGGTGTCGAGGAAGATGTTGTTCTGCATCACGCGGACCTTGAGGCCCGAGAAATCTTCCCACTTGTTCACGGCACGCTTGGAGTTCGACAGGTTGCGGAAACCGTTTTCCCAGTAGGCCAGGTTTACGAGGCCCTGTTCTTCCAGCTTCTTGTTCATCATGTCGCCGAAGGCGCCGTCCATGACGGCATCGGCTTCCTTGGCGTTGGAGAACAGGAACGGCAGGTCGAAGACGCCGAGCGACGGGATCAGGCCGACGAGCGGCGACGAGGACGTTACGACCGCTTCCTGAACGCCGGAGCGCAGGGCCTGGGTCGCCTGGAGGTCGCCGCCGAGCGCGCCGCCCCAGAATGCGGTCAGCTTCAGCTTGCCGCCCGACTTGTCGTCGAGGCAGGCCTGCATGGCCTTGATGCCGTTGCCGACCGGATGGTCCTGGTTGATGCCGTTGGAAACACGGATGTTGCGGCTGTTGAATTCGGCCATTGCCGGGGCAGCAGTGCCAACTGCGAAAGCGATTGCCGTGGTGGTCAGAAGAAGCTTTCTCATAATATCCTCCCTTGGATTGTTTGCGAGAAGCGGGTTGCGGGTTAACGGAGATACTGCAGTGGTACGAGGACGATGTCCGGGAAAATCACCAGAAGGAACAGCACGGCGACCTGTGTCAGCAGGAAAGGCAGTACGCCCGCCGTGACGCGGCCCAACGGAACCCTACCGACGCCGCTGACGACGTTCAGCACGACGCCAACAGGGGGCGTGATGAGACCGATACAGGTATTCATGATGAAGAGGACGCCGAAATAGACTGGGTCGATGCCCGCCTGCTTGATGATCGGCATCAGAACGGGCGTCAGGATCAGGATGGTGGGTGTCAGGTCGAGCGCAGTACCGACGACCAGGATCAGGACCATGATCGCAAACATCAAGAACATCGGACGGTCGATCAGCGGTTCGATGTAACCGACAACCTCGTTCGGAATGTTTGCAGCCGTGATAAGCCATGCGGAGACGAGTGCGGCGCAGACCAGGAACATGATGATCGAGGTGCTCTTGGCTGCGCGCAGGAGCACGTGCGGAAGCTCACTCGGCTTTAGTTCGCGGTAGACCACCATGCCGACAAACAGGGCGTAGGCAGCGGCCACGACAGCGGCTTCTGTCGGGGTCATGATGCCGGCCTTGATCCCTCCGAGAATGATAACCGGCATACCGAGCGCCCACCCGGCACGTGCTGTTGCCCGCATGCGTTGCTTGGCCGTGGTCTTCGGAAGCGGCGTTATGTTGTCCTTACGGACGACGAACAACCAGGTTGCGACCAATGAAAGGCCCATCAGCAGGCCCGGTACGATCCCCGCCATGAAGAGCTGGGTGATCGAGACGTTGGCGGCAACGCCGAAAACAATGAAGGCCATGGAGGGGGGGATGACCGGAGCGATGATACCGCCGGAAGCAATGAGACCTGCCGAGCGCGGCACGTTGTAACCGGCCTTCGCCATCATCGGGATGAGGATTGCGGCAAGCGCCGCGGTATCGGCTGCGGCCGAGCCGGAGATGCTGGCCATGATGATGGCCGCCATGATGGCGACGATCCCGAGACCGCCCCTGATATGACCGACGCAGGCGATCGCAAAATCGATGATGCGGCGGGAGAGGCCGCCAGAGTTCATCAGTTCACCGGCCAGAATGAAGAAAGGGATGGCGAGCAGCGTGAATGTATCCGCGCCGGCGATCATGTTCTGAGCGATGATCTGGGTATTGAACATGCCCATATACCACATGAGCACAACGCCGCAAAACATCAGCGAGAAAGCGACGGGAACGCCAATCGCCATAGCGCCGAGCAGAGAGCCGACAAAAACGAGGAGTGTCATGGTATCAGCGCTCCGAAAGCTGTTCGATCGTCATGTTTTCGCCCGCGAACTGGGCGATTTCGTCTTCCGTCACGCGGCCCGTAACGAGCCGGTACAGACGTTCCAGCGCAATGATGAACATCAGGGCGCCGGTGAACATGCCGATGCCGTAGACCCAGATCATCGATAGCTTGGTGACTGGCGCATGCATGCTGGCATTGATGCCAGACTGCTTCCACGTCCCCCAGAAGAAGATGGCGGAACAGGTGAGGATGACAATGTTTGATAAGATCATGCAGAGGATGCGGCCGCGGCGCGACAGGAACATCACCATGGTTTCGATACCCATGTGACCATGTTCCCTGAAGGCGACGACGGCGCCGGTGAAGGTGAGCCACACGAAAAAGAAGCGTGACAATTCTTCCGAGACGTTTATGCCCGAATTCATCGTGTAACGCATGACGACGTTGACGAAGACCATGATCGCCATGCCGGCAAGCAGCAGGACGAGAATGATTTCGAGAATCCGGTAAAAGAGATTGATGATCTTCTGCATTTTCCCCTCCCGAAGAAATATCTAGAGCAGCCCTCGTTTCGCCAGGTTGCGCATCAGGGCCGCGGTGCCGAACGTCCATTCCGGGCATTCGTCCGTCGTCGTGACCCAGTTGATCAGCTTACCGAGCTTGGGCGTGGAGATTTCGACACGGTCACCCTTCGAATGGGTGAAGCCGAGGCCTGGGCCATGGCGGTCCTTGACCGGCGCAAACATCGTGCCGAGGAAGAAGACGGCGCCGTCAGGATATTGGTGGTTACGGTTCAAGAGCTGGGAGCTAAGGTTTTCCGGCGTGCGGCTGATCGCCTCCATCGGGCTGACGCCCGTCATGGTGAAACCGTCTTCGCCCTCGACCAAAAGCGAGATTTGCGACCTCTTCACATCTTCAATGGTGAAGTTTCCGTCGAACAGGCGGATGAAGGGACCGATCGCGCAGGATGCGTTATTGTCCTTCGCCTTGCTGAGCAGCAGGGCGGAACGACCTTCGAAGTCGCGCAGGTTGACGTCGTTGCCGAGCGTTGCGCCGACGATGCGGCCGTCTGAGGTGATGGCGAGCACCACTTCCGGCTCCGGGTTGTTCCACTGCGACTTCGGGTGAACGCCGATCAGCGCTCCGCAGCCGACAGAAGCCATGGCCTGCGCCTTGGAGAATATCTCCGCATCCGGGCCGATGCCCACTTCCAGATATTGCGACCAGAGGCCCATTTCCTGGAGCAGTTTCTTCACTTCGGCAGCTTTTTCGGAGCCGGCCTCAAGTCCCTTGAGATTGTCGCCGAGAACCGGCGCCAGTCGTCCGCGAATTTCCTGCGCGCGCAGCGGATCGCCCTTGGCCTGCTCCTCGATCACGCGTTCCAGCATACTGTCGGAGAAAGTGACACCGGCGGCCTTGACGGCCTGAATATCGTTGGGGGCAAGGAGTTCGCCGGCGGAACCGTCCAGAAACGCTTCCAGCGCGCCGAGTGCGACAAGAGAGCCGGTGTCGGCGAGCCTCTGCACCAGATCCGTCTTTTCCAGAAGTTCGGACATGGTTGGGGAAATCGAAGTGAGGTCATAAAGCACGCCACCCTTCAGCAGGACAGGGCAGGGGCCGTCTTCGCTTTTCGACCAGACGCGGCCGACGAGCAGCGCGTTTTCGAAATCTTCAGGCAAAATTGCGGCAGCGTCGATGGACCTTTTTCCGGTCATGTAGTTCTCCCCTTCAGCACCCCACAGGCCGCCTCCTGCGGTCTTATTGTCTGGATGTCTGACAACCTAATCTTATTCTTCTTAGTATGACTTTTGCTGCGAGTCTAGCGGCTACGCCGACAAAATTATCGTGTTCCGTGCCTCAATTACCGGAAAATCGTAAACCTGTCCTATAGCTTTTTCGGCCTGCTCATTTGCGGCTCAGAAGATGTCGAGTTCGAGATTGACCCGACTTGCAGCACCGATCAGGTGCTTGCGCATGGCGTTCTTGGCAGCTGTGGCATCGGCCTTCTCGACGGCCTCGTAGATTGCCACATGCTCGGCGATCGTCACCTCGAGAATTTCACCAAAAACTGCACGCGAAAAAGCAATATTGATGGCGGAGCTGATGCGTTCCGCGATGAAGCCGAGGAACATCAGGAAATATTCGTTCTCAGTCGCTTCCGCCAGAATGCGGTGGAAGTCAAGATCGGCCGCGACGCCTTCCGTCGACCAATCGTCGGCGGTTTTCATCTTTTCCAAAGCTGCCGCCAGCCGCGTCAACTGCTGCGGGCTGCGGTGCAGTGCGGCCAGCCCGGCTGCTTCTATTTCCAGTGGCATGCGAAGCTGGAAAAGATCGCGGAAATTTTCCGGATCGTTCAGCCGCGATCGCTCGATTCGGATGGACAGTCTTTGCCGGGGATCGGTGACGAATGCGCCAACGCCCTGCCGGGTTTCGACAAAACCTTCGTTGCGCAATTGCGCGATCGCCTCGCGGATGACCGAGCGGCTGACCCCGAAGGTTTTTGCCAAAACATGTTCGGTTGGCAACCTGTCGCCCGGTCCGAGCTTCGAATCATTGATTTCGCGCGCAATCTCCGCAGCGATCCGGCCGGGCAGATGGTCGTTGCGATGAATCTGACTGAACTCCAGCGTCATGGTTGCTCCCGTTCCACAGAAACGATTGGTTCGTTTTCCCGCGGTAGGCGACTTCCTCCTTCGCCGTCCGCGGGGTTTTCAAAGGCGGCGCTTTCAGCCGCCTTCGCCGTCCTCGATTAGCTATCCGGTTGCAGGGTTATCTGGCAACCGGGATTCATCCGCAAATCAGGGTCGAAGGCGTTTTTCAGACCCGTGATCATCCGGCGCTGCACATCAGATAGCCGGCTTTCGAAATCAGAGCGTTTCAGGCGGCCGATGCCGTGTTCGGCGCTGATGCTGCCGATGTAGCGGTCGAGGACCTCGTTAACGAGTGTCTTGGACTTGTAGATAAATGCTTCGCGCTCTTCCGGCGTCGAACCGTTCGGCGGCAGCACGTTGAGGTGGACGTTGCCGTCTCCGACATGGCCGTAGGAAACCGCCAGGCACTCCGGCAGTTTTTCCGCCAGTTCCGCCTCGGCTTCTGCCACGAAAGCGGCGAGTTTCGACAAGGGCACGGAAATGTCGGTGCGCATATGTGCGCCGCGCAGCGCCTGCCCTTCGTTCATGCCTTCGCGGAACAGCCACAGCGATTGCGCCTGTGCCCGTGAAGAAGCGATCACGCCGTCCAGCACCAAGCCGTCTTCCATCACACCCTCAAGGAAGCGGCCCATCAGGTCGGCCGTGTCCACCAGACCGGAGCCTGAAATTTCCATTAGCACGTAAGCGGGGTAATCGCCGGCAATCGGCATTTTCAGGTCGGGTATAGCTTCGATCGCCAGCGTGAAGGCGACAGGCGGCATGAATTCGAAGGCGGACATCAGGTCGCAGCATTCGCGGCGCGCGCGGCGGTAAAGCTTGATGGCATCATCAAGCGAATTGAGGCCGAGAAGCGCCGTCTCGACATGTTCAGGATTAGGGTAAAGCTTGACGGCAACGGCTGTGACGATGCCGAGCGTTCCTTCCGCGCCGATGAAGAGTTGCTTCAGATCGATGCCGCGATTATCCTTGCGCAGCGTCGAAAGCCCGTTCCAGATGGTGCCATCTGGAAGGACCACTTCCAGACCCAGCACCAGTTCGCGGGTCATGCCGTAGCGCAGGACATTGATGCCGCCCGCATTGGTGGAGACGTTGCCGCCGATGCGGCAGCTGCCCTGTGCGCCGAGCGACAGCGGGAAGAACATACCCTTGTCCTCAACCGCATCCTTGAATTCCGAGAGAATGCAGCCGGCTTCCACGACGGCGGAAAAATCGTCGCTATCGATGGTGCGGATGGCGTTCATGCGCTCAAGGCTCAATACGACCTGACGCTTGGGGGCATCGGGAATGCCGCCGAGCACCAGACCGGTATTCCCGCCCTGGGGAATGATGGAGAGGCCGAGTTCGGCGCAGGCGCTGACCGTGTCGGAAACTTCCTTCGTCGAACGGGGGCGGATAACGGCCACGGCCGAGCTGGTGACGTCGCCATGCCAGTCGCGGCAATAGCGCAGCATGTCCTCTTGCGATGTCAGCAGCAAAGCTTCGCCCAGCCTGTTCTTCAGCGAGAACCGCAGTTCCTCGATATCGTGTTCGCTCACGATCGTCATTTCACCCTCTCCGTCCAATCCGCCCTAAAGTGCCCGGGCAAGGGACGTGCATTGATTTTGCCGGCGCCCTTGCTTTTTCCAGTTTGTAAAAAAATACTATTTTCAACTCGATCATATAAGGTTATCAGACAACCTTACAAGCTAATTTATCGGTCGGTCGGCCGATGATGTTTTTTCGGTCTCGGGAGAATGGTCGGGACAAAGAGGAGGAAGACATGCATATCGCAATCATCGGCGCCGCAGGCATGGTTGGCCGCAAGCTGACGCAGCGTCTCGTCAAGGATGGATCGCTGGGCGGCAAGCCGGTCGAGAAATTCACGCTTATCGACGTGTTCCAGCCTGAAGCGCCTACCGGTTTTTCTGGTGCTGTCGATGCACGCGCGGCCGACCTCTCCGCACCGGGTGAGGCTGAAAAGCTGGTCGAAGTCCGGCCGGACGTCATCTTCCACCTTGCCGCCATCGTCTCCGGCGAAGCTGAACTCGATTTTGACAAGGGCTACCGCATCAACCTCGACGGCACGCGTTATCTCTTCGACGCCATCCGCATCGCCAACGGCAAGGATGGTTACAAGCCGCGCGTGGTTTTCACCTCGTCTATCGCCGTCTTCGGCGCGCCGCTGCCCTATCCGATCCCGGACGAGTTCCACTCCACGCCATTGACCAGCTACGGCACGCAGAAAGCGATCTGCGAGCTGCTGCTTTCCGATTACAGCCGTCGCGGTTTCTTCGATGGTATCGGCATTCGCCTGCCGACCATCTGCATCCGCCCCGGCAAGCCGAATGCGGCCGCCTCCGGCTTCTTCTCCAATATTCTGCGCGAGCCGCTGGTCGGCCAGGAAGCGGTGCTGCCGGTGCCTGAGAGCATTCGCCACTGGCACGCTTCGCCGCGTTCCGCCGTCGGCTTCCTCATCCATGGCGCAACGATTGACGTGGAAAAGGTCGGCCCGCGTCGCAACCTGTCGATGCCAGGCCTCAGCGCCACCGTCGGCGAGCAGATCGAAGCGCTGCGCAAGGTCGCCGGCGAAAAGGCCGTTGCCCTCATCCGCCGCGAGCCGAATGAGATGATCATGCGCATGTGTGAAGGCTGGGCCCCCGGTTTCGAAGCCAAGCGCGCCCGCGAACTCGGCTTTACGGCTGAAAGCTCGTTCGAAGAAATCATTCAGGTTCATATCGAGGACGAACTGGGAGGTTCACTGAAATGAGTGCTGGCGGGGAGGAGAAGAAGCGGTCTGTCGCCTTTATCGGCACGGGCCTGATGGGCGGGCCGATGGCCCGGCGTCTGCTGGGCGCCGGCTTTTCGGTCACCGTCTGGAACCGTAGCGCCGATAAGGCCGAGGCGCTTGTTGCCGATGGCGCGGTCGTCGCTGCATCGCCGGCGGAGGCAGCCAGGGGCGCCGATATCGTCATCACCATGCTGAGCGACGGCAAGGCCGTGGGCGAGGTGCTTTTCGAGGCCGGCATGGCCGAAGCGCTGAAAAAGGGTGCTGTCGTGATCGACAGCAGCTCGATTGCGCCGCCGATTGCGCGAGAACATTCCTCCCGGCTTCAGTCGTTGGGCATCCATCACGTCGATGCGCCGGTTTCCGGCGGTGTGCCGGGCGCGACAGCCGGTACGCTCGCCATCATGGCCGGTGGGGACGAGACGCTGATCTCGGGTCTTGCCGATGTTTTCGCGCCGATGGGCCGGCTCACCTATGTCGGTCCCTCGGGTGCCGGCCAACTGTGCAAGCTCGCCAACCAGCAGATCGTCGCCATCACCATCGGCGCGGTTGCCGAGGCGATGATGCTGGTGGAAGCGGGCGGCGCATCGCGTGAAGGGTTCCGCAACGCCATTCGCGGCGGTTTTGCCGAAAGCCGGATTCTGGAGCTGCATGGCGACCGCATGGTGAAGCGCAACTTCGTCCCGGGCGGTCCGTCCAAGTTCCAGCTCAAGGATCTGAACGGCGTGCTGGCGACGGCCAAGGATCTCGCTCTCACCCTGCCGCTCACCCAGCAAGTCACGCGGGAATTTGATGATTTCGTCGGTGACGGCGGGGCCGATATCGATCATAGCGGCATCCTGCTTTACCTCGAAAAACTGAACAACCGGGAACAGGGCTGAAGCGATCTCATGAGCGACGACAAGACACCGATGCGCCGTTTGCGGTCGCAGGACTGGTTCGATAATCCCGAACATCTCGACATGACGGCGCTCTATCTGGAGCGTTTCATGAATTACGGCGTGACGCCGGAAGAACTGCGCTCCGGCAAGCCGGTCATCGGCATCGCCCAGAGCGGCAGCGACCTGACGCCCTGTAACCGCGTCCACGTGGAGCTGGTCAAGCGGGTGCGGGACGGTATTCGTGACGCGGGCGGCATTCCCATCGAGTTTCCGACCCATCCGATGTTCGAAAACTGCAAGCGCCCGACAGCGGCGCTCGACCGCAATCTTGCCTATCTGAGCCTCGTGGAGGTGCTTTACGGTTATCCGCTCGACGGCGTCGTTTTGACCACGGGCTGCGACAAGACTACGCCTTCGGCGCTGATGGCGGCAAGCACGGTGGATATTCCAGCCATCGTTCTATCCGGCGGGCCGATGCTCGACGGTTATCATGACGGCGATCTGGTCGGTTCTGGCACCGTCATCTGGCGCATGCGCCGTAAATACGGTGCTGGCGAAATCACCCGCGAGGAATTCTTGCAGGCGGCGCTCGAATCCGCGCCTTCGGTCGGCCATTGCAACACCATGGGCACCGCGTCCACCATGAATGCCATGGCGGAGGCGCTCGGCATGTCGCTGACCGGCTGCGGCGCGATCCCTGCAGCTTACCGTGAACGCGGCCAGATGGCCTATCGCACCGGCCGCCGTGCCGTCGAGCTGGTTGTCGAGAACATCAAGCCCTCCGACATCATGACGCGCGAGGCGTTTTTGAACGCGATCCGCGTCAATTCGGCGATTGGCGGCTCTACCAATGCCCAGCCACATCTGGCGGCCATGGCAAAACATGCGGGCGTGGAGCTTCGCGAGGAGGACTGGCAGGTTCACGGCTACGACATTCCGCTCCTTGCCAATGTCCAGCCGGCCGGTAAATGGCTGGGAGAGAAATATCACCGCGCCGGCGGCACGCCCGCCATCATGTGGGAGCTTCTCAACGCGGGCAAGCTCGATGGAGGCTGTCCGACCGTAACCGGCAAAACCATGGCGGAAAATCTTGAAGGCCGGGAATCCACCGACCGTGACGTGATCCTGCCTTACGATAAGCCGCTCAAGGAAAGGGCCGGTTTCCTCGTTCTCAAGGGCAATCTGTTCGATTTCGCCATCATGAAGACGAGCGTTATCTCGGCGGAATTCCGCCAGCGCTATCTGAGCGAGCCGGGCCGCGAGGGAATTTTCGAGGGCAAATGTGTGGTGTTCGACGGTTCGGAAGACTATCACGCCCGTATCAACGATCCGTCCCTTGATATCGATGAGCGCACTATTCTCGTCATTCGCGGTGCGGGGCCGCTCGGCTGGCCGGGTTCGGCTGAGGTCGTCAACATGCAGCCGCCGGATGCGTTGTTGAAAAAGGGTATCACCAGCCTGCCGACGATCGGCGACGGCCGGCAGTCGGGAACGGCGGACAGCCCGTCCATCCTCAACGCCTCGCCGGAAAGCGCGGCGGGTGGCGGACTAGCATGGCTGCGCACCGGCGATGTGATCCGCATCGATTTCAATGAAGGCGAGTGCAATGCGCTGGTGGCGGAGGCGGAGCTGGAAGCGCGCAAGGCTGACGGCATTCCCGCTGTTCCCGCGGATGCGACACCGTGGCAGCGCATCTATCGTAAATCCGTAACCCAGCTTTCGGATGGCGCGGTTCTGGAAGGTGCCGCAGATTTCCGCCGGATTGCCGAGAAGATGCCCCGGCACAATCATTGATCGCATAGGACAAAATCCCCGGCCATGCCCGGGGATCAGACCGCTGACAAACCCGTCGATATTTTCGGCGGGTTTTTTCTTTTTCGGGATGATGACGTTTTGTTGTGGTCTTTTAC
>NZ_MRDH01000028.1 GCF_002008225.1 Agrobacterium salinitolerans
AAAGACCACAACAAAACGTCATCATCCCGAAAAAGAAAAAACCCGCCGAAAATATCGACGGGTTTGTCAGCGGTCTGAACCGGCAGGAGCAATCCTGCCGGTTTTTGTTTGCCAGAAAAATGCCGACGGGAGTGAGGGATCCCGCCGGCGTCGATCCCGAAGCAAGGCGGAGCGCTTCGGATCGAAAACCGTCACCGGCCGATTGACGGTGCAAGCCGTCCCTCATCCAGCCGCAAGAGGCGCGCGCATTCGTCATTTTCTATTGTTGATAACGACCGGACCCGAGTTCCCGGCGCTGCTCCAGATCGTATCGAAAGTCTGTTGCCTCAATTCGCTTTGCTGCATGGAGAGTTTCATCATGCAGTCGGCGAAATCCCGCGAGCCTTCGTAGTAGCCGAAGACGCGGCAGCGCTCTCGTTGCGCGGCCATGTTTGCCGCCGTCTGCTCCGTACTCGAGCAACCCGAAACTATCGGGCCGGCGGCCAGTAGTATTATAAAGGTAGTTATCCGTTTCATCCGATCGCTCCGGTAATGAAAAAAGCAATTCGGAGGCGAGAACTAACCCAGCTGCATTGTCTCTATGTTACGTTGAAACACGGGCAGGTGAATTGTTTTTGCGGGGTATGCGCCGCGTCTCCACGCCTTGGATTTTTCCCTGCACGCCGGAAAAAATCTGATTTCCTGCCTTTGTCTGGTCCATTTTGGGACTGACAAGAAACACAGGGATAATGGTCGTGCGCAATGCACTGCGGCCCTGCCGTATCATTCGATACACCCCGCCTTGCATCGTCTTTCAACGCCGCCCGAAACGGCGCTGACAGACCGCAACCCGTGGCGCATTGACTGCAAACGCGCAGAGCCATTATCGCAGCGGCCAAGGCGGTTTGAGTAAGGCGGGTGGACGTGGAATCATTTTATCTTCTGTTGCTGGTCGCAACTGTTCTCGTTCTCGTCGCCGCGTTTTCGAGCCTCATCGCCTTCCGCTTCGGCGCGCCTCTCCTCCTGCTTTTCCTGATGATCGGCCTTGCAGCCGGCGTGGACGGCCTCGGCATCCAATTCGCCAACAATCCGTTGGCCTATATGCTTGGCTCGCTGGTGCTTGCCGTCATCCTCTTCGATTCCGGTTTCGGCACGTCCATCCAGTCCTTCCGGCTTTCGGCCGCACCCGCCGTCACTCTCGCCACAGTCGGCGTCATCCTCACATCCGTCTTTTTTGCGGGCGCAGCGGCGCTTTTGCTTGGGCTTTCCTGGCTAGAAGGACTGCTGCTTGGCGCCATCGTCGCCTCCACCGATGCGGCGGCCGTATTCTTCCTGCTGCGCATCGGCGGCATCCACATACGCGATCAGGTTCGTTCGACGCTGGAAGTCGAATCCGGCACCAACGATCCGATGGCGATCTTCCTCACCATTGCCCTGGTTGAAATCATCGCCAAGGGTCAGGGATTGGCCGGCATCGACAGCGGCTTTCTGCTGCTTTTCATCGAGCAGATGGGGCTTGGCGTGATTTTCGGCCTGCTCGGCGGCGTCATGATCGCCACCGTCGTCAATCGGTTCGCCGCCGACCGCGGACTGGCTCCAATTTTCGTGCTCGCACTGGCGCTGCTGGTCTTCTCTTTCACCGGTACAATTGGCGGCAGCGGTTTTCTGGCGGTCTATGTGGCTGGCATTGTTGCCGGCAACCGCCGGATTTTCGCCAAGGAAACCATCCGCCGTTTCCATGAGGGGCTGACCTGGCTTGCACAGATCATCATGTTCTTGATGCTCGGCCTGCTCGCCACCCCGTCGCAATTTCCGGCGATCGCCATTCCGGCCGTGCTGCTCGCGCTTTTCCTCATCTTCGTCGCCCGCCCGCTTGCGGTCTGGCTGAGCCTCATGCCCTTCAATTATACCCAGCAGGAAACCTCCTTCGTGGCATGGGTGGGCCTGCGCGGCGCCGTCTCCATCCTGCTCGCCATCATGCCCATTCTCGGCGGGCTGGACGATGCGCAGATTTATTTCAACGCCGCCTTCATCATCGTGCTGGTGTCACTTCTCGTGCAAGGCTGGACCATCAAGCCCGTGGCGACACGGCTCGGACTGATCGTGCCGCCGCGCATGGGCGAGGTGGACAAGCTGGAGGTCGATCTTCCCGGCACGGCCAATCATGAACTGATCTCCTACCGGGTCGCGAACGGCAGCGCCATCATGCAGGGCGAGCGCATTCCACGCTGGGCCATGCCTTCGCTGGTGGTGCGCGACGGCAAGTCGATCCGCTATCAATATGCCGGGCGGCTGCGGGAGAACGATCTCGTCTACCTCTTCATCGCACCGGGCTATTCCCGCCTGATCGATCGGCTGTTCGCCAGCGCCCTGCCGGTTGCCGATGACGACGCCGAGTTCTTCGGCACCTTCGCGATCTCACCCGCCCGCCCGGCGAAGGAGCTGGACGCGGCCTATGGTCCCGGTTTGCTATCGGCCGCCGAACAGACGATGAGCGTTGCAGAATTGATCGAAGCACGCCTTGCCGGCAAGGCTGCTTACGCCGACCGCGTGCGCCTCGGCTCCATCGTTCTGATCGTTCGCACATTGGACGAACACGAGGTGATAACCGGGGTGGGCATCTCCCTCGAACCGGTAGAACCGGCCACCAGCCTGCCGATCTTCATCAGCTTTTCGGAAATCCTCAACCGTGTGCGCCATTATCTCGCAGAGAAGCGCCAGCCGCGCCCCGCCGGCTTGGAAGAAAGCACCCCGGCACCTGCCAATACAGTGAGAGAAAATGAGACCTGACCCGCTTGCGTCGGCATTCAGGCATAGTATGGTCCGTGCCGAACTCGCAACAAATCAGGATCGACCTATGCCCGCTTTCAAGACCCTCGACGACCTCAACGACATTGCCGGAAAGCGCGTTCTCGTCCGCGTTGATCTCAACGTGCCGGTCGCGGATGGCAAGGTGACGGACGCAACCCGTATCGAACGTGTTGCGCCGACCATTCTGGAGCTGTCCTCCAAGGGTGCGAAAGTCATCCTGCTCGCTCATTTCGGCCGTCCGAAGGGCGAACCGGTCGCCGACATGTCGCTCTCCCAGATCGTGCCCGCCGTCGAGGAAGTGCTGGATCACGCCGTTTCCTTCGCGACCGACTGCATCGGCGTACCGGCGGCGGACGCCGTCGCGAAACTGAACGACGGCGATATCCTGCTTCTGGAAAACACCCGCTTCCACAAGGGCGAAGAAAAGAACGATCCCACCTTCGTCGAGGCGCTGGCGGCCAACGGCGATGTCTATGTGAACGACGCTTTCTCCGCCGCCCACCGCGCCCACGCCTCCACCGAAGGACTTGCGCGCCACCTGCCCGCTTATGCCGGACGCACCATGCAGGCCGAGCTAGAGGCGCTGGAAAAGGGTCTTGGCCAGCCGGTCCGTCCGGTGGTCGCCATCGTCGGCGGCGCCAAGGTTTCGAGCAAGATCGATCTCTTGATGAACCTCGTCAAGAAGGTCGACGCCCTCGTCATCGGCGGTGGCATGGCCAACACCTTCCTCGCCGCACGCGGCACAAATGTTGGCAAATCACTCTGCGAGCATGATCTGGCCGAGACCGCAAAGCAGATCATGATCGAGGCGGCGACATCCGGCTGCGCCATCGTGCTGCCGGAAGATGGCGTGGTGGCTCGCGAATTCAAGGCTGGTGCGGCCAATGAAACCGTCGATATCAACGCCATTCCCGCCGATGCTATGGTTCTCGATGTCGGCCCGAAATCGGTGGAAAGCATCAAGGCCTGGATTTCCCGTGCGGAAACGCTGGTCTGGAACGGCCCGCTCGGCGCCTTTGAAATCGAGCCCTTTGATGCAGCGACTGTGGCTGCGGCAAAACATGCCGCCGAATGCACGAAGGCCGGCAAGCTCGTCTCCGTTGCAGGCGGTGGTGATACCGTCGCGGCGCTCAACCATGCCGGTGTTTCGGACGATTTCTCCTATGTATCCACGGCTGGCGGCGCCTTCCTCGAATGGATGGAAGGCAAGGAACTGCCGGGCGTTGCCATCCTCTCCGCCGCCAAGTAAACTTATCTAACTTGCCTGACACAAGGCCGGACAAGCGATGCTTGTCCGGCCTTGTTTTTTGGTAAGTGCACGCGGGAGGAAAAGTTTCAAACGATTGAAATGATTTCAATCGTTTCAATGAGTTAGCGTGCCATTTCCCTGCCCTGGAACTTCTGTTATCGGAAATTTATTGTGCCTTGGGAGAATAGCAAATGACCGAACGTCTCGAAGACATCGCAATCAAAATGGTCGCCGACGGCAAGGGCCTGCTCGCCGCCGACGAATCCACGGGAACGATCAAAAAGCGTTTCGACAGCATCAATCTGGAGTCGACCGAGACCGCCCGCCGCGATTATCGCGAAATGCTGTTCCGTTCCGACGACGCCATGAAGAAATACATCTCCGGCGTCATCCTCTATGAAGAGACCCTGTTCCAAAAGGCCGCCGACGGCACGCCTTTCGTGGATATCATCAAGGCGGCCGGCAGCCTGCCGGGCATCAAGGTGGATATTGGCGCCAAGCCTATGGCTTTCCACCCGCATGAATTCATCACCGAAGGTCTCGACGGTCTTTACGAGCGCCTGCGTAAATATCATGAAGCCGGTGCCCGCTTCGCCAAGTGGCGCGGCGTGATCACTATCGGTGAACAGCGTCCGAGCTGGGGCTCTATCAAGGCAAACTCCCAGTCGCTCGCCCGTTACGCCGCGCTCTGCCAGCAGGCGGACATCGTGCCAATCGTCGAGCCGGAAGTGCTGATGGACGGCGAGCCCGGCACGCATGACATCGACCGCTGTGCGGAAGTTACGCAATGGGTTTTGCAGACCGTGTTTGCGGATCTGTTCGACGCCCGCGTGAACCTTGAAGGCATGATCCTCAAGCCGAACATGATCATCGACGGCAAGAAGGCCCGCAAGGCTTCCGTCGAGGAAGTGGCGGAAAAGACCGTGAAGGTTCTGAAGGCCACCGTGCCCTCGGCCGTTCCGGGCATCGCCTTCCTCTCCGGCGGCCAGTCCTCCGAAGAGGCGACGGCGCATCTCTCCGCCATGAATGCCGGCTACGACCTGCCCTGGTCGCTGACCTATTCCTACGGCCGCGCGCTTCAGGATACGGCCCTCAAGACCTGGGGCGGCAAGCAGGAAAACGTCGCCGCCGGCCAGCGCGCCTTCACGCACCGCGCCGCGATGAACAGCCTCGCCGCCAAGGGCAACTGGAAACAGGAACTCGAAAAGGCCGCCTGAGGCTGACAGAGAACACCAGATAAACAGCAGCCGCCCCAACGGGCGGCTGTTGCGTTTGATAAAGCAAGATCATCCGTACTCCGTCACACGGACCCAATCGTCTTTCATTTTACCTGACTGATAATTCTCAACCGTTTTGATTGTGCATCGCTACCTGCGTGGAAGCATGTCCACCATGGGCAGCCTTATCCGCTGAAGCCGTGCGACCTGACGACTTTATGACCGTCATTGCCGCAATAGACAGCGGATGCGCTCCCCGGCTTCTCCAGCGCATAGCGCCAGACAATCCGGATCGCCCGGCACCATAAGCGCTTTCGTCTCGACGGGCTCTCGAAAAGCCCCGGAAATTGCTGCGTACTCGTTACCTCACAGATGAATTTCAATCAATTACAACACGATCCACTATGTGGACCTCTAAACATGCAATCAAAAACCACGCAATACTGCATTTATACAGTTGATTTTGGCAATCTTCCTGTGTATCCCGAATGCACAGTTATTTAACGGTCCATATTGTGGAGGCAATATACCGCTAGTTTCAGGCTTTTGGAGGGGTCTCGCCGGTCTGGCAATGACAGATATATCCTGATGCGCAGGCCACGATTACGGCCTCGGCGTGGGTAAAATTCTCTTTGTCTGCCGCAGTCCGTTGCGAAGGTTGTTCTGTGGGAGAGGAGGCCCCGATAACCATGACCGCAAACGCTAATGACGACGTATTTGTACTCGATGGAGAGCTTTTGCATACCGGCCCGGTAACAGGCTCGTGGTTCATGCGACCCATTGAGGCCGTGGCGGCGGTGCTGCTGGCGGTGATGATCGGCCTGCTTCTGCTGGGCGTGGCGTCGCGTTATGCCCTGCATT
This sequence comes from Agrobacterium salinitolerans, assembly GCF_002008225.1. Classification (GTDB taxonomy): domain Bacteria; phylum Pseudomonadota; class Alphaproteobacteria; order Rhizobiales; family Rhizobiaceae; genus Agrobacterium; species Agrobacterium salinitolerans. Next base: position 6,118 of record NZ_MRDH01000028.1, read on the forward strand.
TGCCAATCGTCTGGATCGATGAAACGGCGTCGTTGAGCTTCCTGTGGTTTGCCATGCTGGGTGCGGCAATTGCCATCGACCGCAGCGAACATCTGCGCCTGACGCTGTTTCTCAACATGTTTCCGCAGCGCATTCTGGGCTATGTCAATTCGCTCGCCCTTGTGCTGGTGGCGACATTTCTTGCGGCCATTATCAAGCCGGCGATAGAATATGCCATTGAGGAATGGGTCGTTACCTCGGCGGCGCTGAATATTCCAATGTCCTACCGCGCCGCGGCATTGCCGGTTGGCTGCTGTCTTATGCTGCTGCTGGTTCTCAACAACCTCTTCCGCAGGGAAAATCTGCGGGACATCGTCGCAGCCATTGTCACCGTCGCGGTCGCCTCCGGCCTGCTCTATCTGGCATCGCCGACGCTCGAAACTTTCGGCAATTTCAATCTGGCGATCTTCCTCGGCCTGTTCGTGGCGTTGTTTCTCGTGCTGGGCGTACCGATCGCCTTCTGTTTCGGCCTTGGAACCCTCGCCTACCTGACCTTTACCACCTGGGTTCCGACCATCGTGATGATCGGGCGCATCGACGAAGGCATGTCGGGCATCATCCTATTGTCGGTTCCTGTTTTTGTGCTGCTGGGCTGCGTGCTCGACGCCACCGGCATGGGCAAGGCGATTGTGGAGCTGCTATCCTCGATGTTCGGCCACATTCGCGCGGGCATGTCCTATGTGCTGCTCGGCTCGCTGTTTCTGGTCTCGGGAATTTCCGGCTCCAAGGTTTCGGATATGGCGACGGTTGCACCGGCGTTGTTTCCCGAAATGAAGCGTCGCGGTCACAAGCCCAAGGAAATGATTGCGCTTCTGGCCACCGGCGCCGCTATGGCCGATACGGTTCCGCCCTCCATCGTGCTGATCGTTCTCGGTTCGGCCGCTGGCGTGTCGATTGCAGGCCTCTTCACCTCCGGCTTCATGATCGCCATGGTGCTGCTTCTGGTGCTGGCCGTTCTGGCCCGCTGGAAGGCGCGCCATGAAAACATGGAAGGCGCAAAACGCACCCCATGGCCACTGGTGGGCAAGGCGGCCCTGATTGCCGCCCCGGCGCTGGTTTTGCCCTTCCTCATCCGCAGTCTGGTCGGCGGCGGCGTGGCGACGGCAACCGAGGTTTCCACCATTGCCGTACTCTATGCCTTGATCATCGGCGCGGTGCTTTACGGCGGCATCAGCTTCAAAAAGCTCTATTCGATGCTGGTGGAGACGGCAGCCCTCTCCGGCGCGATCCTGCTGATCCTCGGCTGCGCCTCGGCGATGGCCTGGGGGCTGACGCAGAGCGGCTTTGCCTTCCAGCTGACCGCGATGATCACCGATTTGCCGGGCGGCTGGATGACCTATATGGTCGTGTCGATCCTGATTTTCATGATCCTCGGTTGCGTGCTGGAAGGCCTGCCGGCAATCGTATTGCTTGCACCGATCATGTTCCCCATCGCCCGCACACTCGGCATCAACGACATCCATTATTCGATGGTCGTGGTGGTCGCCATGAATATCGGCCTGATGGCGCCGCCCATCGGCATCGGTTTCTATATCGCCTGCAAGATTGGCAACGTCTCGCCTGATGAGGCCATGGGCGCCATCTGGCCCTATCTTGCAGCCATGGTCATCGGTCTGCTGCTGATTGCAGCAATTCCGGGCTTCTCGACAATTCTGCTCTGAGACCGTGGCGGGTCCATCCGCCACGCCGATGAATGACATATGCTTTTATTTTGGGAGGAGAAAGCAATGAATATCAACAGACGTACCGTGTTGGCCGGCGCCGGTTCCGCCGTTCTTGCCACCGCTTTTGTGTCGCGCGCCCGCGCTGCGCAATTCAATTATAAATATGCCAACAACCTGCCTGCCGCGCACCCCATGAACATCCGCGCCAAGGAGGCGGCTGACCGTATCGCCAAGGAAACCGACGGCCAGGTGAATATCAACATCTTCCCCAGCAGCCAGTTGGGCGCTGATACCGATGTGTTGAGCCAGGTACGTTCGGGCGGTGTTGAATTCTTTACGCTTTCGCCACTGATCCTCTCGACGCTGGTGCCGAATGCATCCATCAGCGGCATCGGCTTCGCCTTCCCGAACTACGATTCGGTATGGGCGGCCATGGATGGCGATCTCGGCAAATATGTGCGCGGCGAAATCGCCAAGCAGAACCTCGTTGCCATGGACACGATCTGGGATAACGGTTTCCGCCAGATCACCAGCGCTTCGAAGCCCATCGCCACGCCGGCCGATCTCGAAAGCTTCAAGATTCGCGTGCCGGTCAGCCCGCTCTGGACCTCGATGTTCAAGGCGTTCAAATCTGCCCCTGCCTCGATCAATTTCGCTGAAGTCTACACCGCCTTGCAGACCGGCGTTGTCGATGGCCAGGAAAACCCGCTGGCGATCATTTCCACCGCCAAGCTGTTCGAAGTGCAGAAATTCTGCTCGGTCACGAACCATATGTGGGACGGCTTCTGGTTCCTGGCAAACAAGCGCGCCTGGGAGCGCCTGCCCGATGACCTGCGCGCCATCGTTGCCAAAAACCTCAATCAGGCCGGCAAGGACGAGCGAGCCGATGTGGCGAAACTCAACGCCTCGGTGAAGGAAGACCTGATTGCCAAGGGCATGACCTTCAACGACACGGACGCCTCACTCTTCCGCGCAACCCTCAAGGAAGCCGGTTTCTATTCCGAATGGAAGGGCAAATATGGCGATGAGGCCTGGGCCATTCTCGAAAAGGCCGTTGGCGCCAGCCTGACCTGATCGGTCCGCTGAATAACTGGCCCCGCGTCAGGCGGGGCCGACCCGACTATTTCTGACGATTGTAATGGAGACTGTTTTGACAGGTCGCCTGACGGGAAAACGCGCCATTGTTTTTGGCGCAGGATCATCTGGTCCGGGTTTCGGCAATGGCAAGGCTGCGGCCATGCAATTTGCCCGCGAAGGCGCGCGTGTGGCCTGTGTCGACCTCTCCGTTGACGCGGCCGAGGAAACCGCACAGATCATTCGAGGCGAAGGTTTCGAGGCGATTGCGATTGCTGCCGATGTGACGAAACTCGATTCCGTATCGGCCACGGTTGCTCGGACCTGCGAGGTCTTCGGCGGCATCGATATCCTGCACAATAATGTCGGCGTGACCCATATGGGCGGCCCGGTCGAGCTGGATGAGGAACGCTTTCGAGCCTCGGTTGATCTCAATATCGGCTCCGTTTATCGCACCACCAAGGCCGTACTGCCGGTAATGCTGGCGCAAGGCGGCGGGGCCATCGTCAACATCTCCTCGCTCGCCTCCATTCGCTGGACCGGCTATCCCTATTTTGCCTATTACGCCATGAAAGCCGCCGTAAACCAGGCGACCGTGGCGCTGGCCATGCAATATGCCCGCCAAGGCATTCGCGCCAATTGCGTTCTGCCCGGAATGATCGATACGCCGCTGATCTACAAGCAGATCAGCAATCAATATGCCTCCGTCGAAGATATGGTGGCGGCGCGCAATGCCGCGGTCCCGGTCGGGCGCATGGGCGATGCCTTCGATATCGCCCATGCGGCAGTCTTTCTGGCATCCGATGAAGCCAAGTTCATCACCGGCGTCTGCCTGCCGGTCGATGGTGGGCAAAGCTGTGCGGTGGGAGCGTTCTCCTGATATGGCCACGATGCTTCCCACAGAAAGCGACCTGACGGGCGCGCGCGCGGTAGACCGGGCGCTGGGACTTCTATCGATGGTGGGGCGTCATGCCGAACGCGGTGTGGCGCTTTCGGTCATCGTTACCGAAAGCGGGCTGAACAAGCCCACGGCCCGCCGCCTGCTGCTGGCGCTGATCCGCGCAGGCCTGGTGGAGCAGGATGAGGAAACGCGGCGTTATTATCTGGGCGAGGAAGCCTATGTGCTGGGCAGCCTGTCATCGCGCCGTTTCGGCTTGCTGCAGATGGCCCAGGACAGTCTGACGCGCATTTCCCGCCGCACTGAGGATTCGAGTTTCCTTTCCGTGCGCCGCGACACGTTTGCACTGTGCCTTTATCGCGAAGAAGGCACCTGGCCGGTGCGCACCCACGCGCTTCAGGCCGGTTTCGAGCACCCCTTGGGCATAGGCGCGGGATCGCTCGCCATGCTGGCGGCGCTGCCCGACGCCGAGGTGGAAAGCGTCATTGCCGCCAATAGCGGGCTGATCGCCGCGAACTATCCCGGCATCACGCTTGACGGACTGCACCGCGATGTCGAATTGACGAGAACCAATGGTTATTCGCTCAATCCGGGTCTGATCCTTTCGAATTCCTGGGGTATCGGCGTTGCCATCCGAACCCCGGATGGCGCGGTGGCGGGGGCGTTGAGCATTGCCGCCGTCGACAGCCGCATGCGGCCGGAGCGTCAGCCGGAACTGGCGGCAGTGCTGCGCGAGGAAGTAACCCGCATCGAGACACGCATTGCGGAAATGATGGCCAGCCGCGCCCGCACACGCGGCGAAGGCGACGCGAAACGGCAAACAAGGAGAACGAGCAAATGAGCAAAGCACAGATCGTCGGCTGGGCGCACTCGCCTTTCGGCAAATCGGCCCTTGAAAATACCGAGCAACTGATGGCCTCGGTCGTGGCGCCGGCCATAGACCATGCCGGCGTCGATGTCGGCGATATAGACGGCATTTTCGTCGGCGTGATGAATAACGGTTTCTCGAAGCAGGATTTTCAGGGCGCGCTGGTGGCCATGGGCGATGAGCGCCTCGCCTATACGCCCGCCGTGCGTTTCGAGAACGCCTGCTCGACGGGATCGGCCGCCCTTTACAGCGCCATGGATTTCATCGAGGCGGGACGCGGGCGCATCGCGCTCGTTGTCGGCGCCGAAAAAATGACGGCGCTGCCAACCGCCGAGGTGGGTGAAATCCTTCTATCCGCCTGCTACCGTGCTGAGGAAGCCGATATTTCCGGCGGCTTTGCCGGCCAGTTCGGACGTATCGCTGAGGCCTATTTCCAGCGCTATGGTAATCGTTCCGAAGAACTGGCGATGATCGCCGCCAAGAACCATGCCAATGGCGCGGTCAATCCCTATGCCCATATGCGCAAGGATTTCGGCTTCGATTTCTGCAACACGGTATCGGATAAGAACCCCTATGTCGCAGGCCCCCTGCGCCGCACCGACTGCTCGCTGATCTCCGACGGCGCTGCCGCCATCATTCTGGCCGATGAGGAAACCGCAGCGACACTCAACCGCGCCATCGGTTTCAGGGGCCGCAAGCATGTCAATGACATTCTGGCGCTGAGCCGCCGCGATCCGCTGGCCTTCGAGGGCGCACGCCGCGCCTGGGCAGGTTCGCTGGAACTCGCCGGGGCGACGCTCAACGACCTCTCCTTCGTCGAAACCCATGATTGTTTCACCATTGCCGAACTCATCGAATATGAGGCGATGGGGCTGGCGAAGCCCGGCGAAGGCCATCGGGTGGTGCGCGAAGGCACAGCCCTGAAAACCGGGCGTCTGCCGATCAACCCCTCCGGCGGGCTGAAATCCAAGGGGCATCCGGTCGGGGCGACCGGCGTTTCCATGCATGTCATGGCGGCGATGCAATTGATGGGCGAAGCGGGCGACATGCAGATCCCCGGCGCCTCGCTCGCCGGTGTTTTCAACATGGGAGGAACTGCGGTTGCCAACTATGTATCGATCATGGAGCGCGTGAAATGACGATACATCCTCCGGGCGGGGTTGCGCCTTCGACCACGCGGGTCATGAACCTCTCGCATTTCCTGACCCAGGCTGCGCGCCGCAACCCTGCCGACATCGGCTTCGTATGGGGTGACAAGAGCTGGACATGGGCTGAAATGGACGCCCGCGTCGATGCGATGGCGATGGCGCTGGTGATCGAATTCGGCGTCAGGAAAGGCGACCGCATTCTGGTGCAGTCTTCCAACAACAACCAGATGTTCGAATCCATGTTCGCCTGCTTTCGCGTGGGCGCGGTGTGGGTGCCGACCAATTATCGCCAGTCGCCCGACGAGGTCGCCTATCTGGCGAAAGCCAGCGGCGCACGCGGCATGATCTGCGCCAGCGCTTTTCCCGAGCATGCAAGGGCCAGCCGTGAGACGACCGCGATCAATTTCACCATCGCCATTGGCACGGCCGAATTCGGCGAGGACTACGATACTATCGTGGCCCGTCATCTGGGTCAGAAAGTGAAAAGCGAGGCGGTGGATCGGGACGATCCCTGCTGGTTCTTCTTCACCTCCGGCACGACGGGCCGGCCCAAGGCTGCGGTGCTGACCCATGGCCAGATGGCCTTTGTCATCACCAACCATCTCTGCGATCTGATGCCTGGCACCGGACCGGGCGACGCTTCCATCGTCGTTGCGCCGCTTTCGCACGGCGCGGGCATTCACCAGCTGGTGCAGGTGGCGCATGGGGCAAAAACGGTGCTTCCGGCCGCGGAAAAGCTCGATGTGCCCGCGGTGTGGGCGCTGATCGAGAAATGGCGCGTCACCAATGCCTTCACCGTGCCGACCATTCTGAAAATGCTGATCGAAGACCCTTCCGTGGATCGTTTCGATCATTCGTCGCTGCGCTACGTTATCTATGCCGGCGCGCCCATGTATCGCGCCGATCAGAAACGGGCGCTCGCCAAGCTCGGCCCGGTGCTGGTGCAATATTTCGGCCTCGGCGAAGTGACCGGCAACATCACCGTGCTGCCGCCTTCCTTCCACACCGCCGAAGACGGCCCTGAGGCGCGGATCGGCACCTGCGGTTTTGATCGCACCGGCATGGAAGTGCAAATCCAGAACGATGCGGGCGAGGAGCTTCAGGCCGGTGAAACCGGCGAAATCTGCGTGATCGGTCCCGCTGTTTTCGCGGGTTATTACGATAATCCCGACGCCAATGCCAAAGCGTTCCGCAACGGCTGGTTCCGCACCGGCGATCTTGGCCACCGCGATGAGAACGGGTTCGTATACATCACCGGCCGCGCCTCCGACATGTATATTTCCGGCGGCTCGAACATCTATCCGCGTGAGATCGAGGAGAAAATCCTCATGCACCCGGATATCAGCGAAACAGCGGTTCTGGGCGTGCCGGATGCGGTGTGGGGCGAGGTCGGCGTCGCCGTCTGCGTGGCGCGGGAGGGCGCGGATATCGCCGGCATCGACCTGAAAGCCTATCTCGACGGCAAGATGGCCCGTTACAAGCTGCCGAAAGCCATTGTGTTCTGGGATGCCATGCCAAAATCCGCCTATGGCAAGATCACCAAGAAGATGATCCGCGAGGAGCTGGAAAAGCGCGGCCAGATGCCGGTTTTCGAGGAAAAACTGACCGGCTGAAGGCCGCAACGCATAACCGGGAGGAGACGGTATGACACAGCAGACGAGAGAGATGAAAGGCGCTGTCGCCATCACCGGCGGCGCATCGGGTATCGGCTTTTCCACGGCGCAGCTGTTGATGGCGCGCGGCTGGCAGCCATGGCTACTGGATCTCAAGCGTGAGGCGCTGGATGCCGCTTGCGGAAAACTCGGGATCGATGCCTCGCGCGGCATCGTCTGCAACGTGGCGGATGAGACGTCTATAGAGGAAGCTTTCACCGCCTTGACGGCAGGCGGCGCGGATCATGCCGTTGATCTGGTGGCCGTCGTCAACAGCGCCGGCATCGGCATCGACAAGCTTTCGGTCGATACCAGCGTGGAAGAATTCCGTCGTATCGTTGACGTTAATCTCGTCGGCAGCTTCGCCGTGGCCCGCACCGCCGCGCGTTACTGGCTGGATCGCGCAATTTCCGGTTCGATCGTCAATATCAGCTCGGTTTCCGGCATGTGCGGCAATCGCGGCCGCAGCGCTTATGGCGCTTCAAAAGGCGGCGTCAATCTTCTGACGATGGTTATGGCGAACGAGCTGGGGCAATCAGGCATTCGCGTCAATGCGATTGCGCCGGGCCCCGTCGATACCCCCCTCACCCAGGCGGTTCATACGGAGAATGTTCGCAGCCAGTGGCACAGCCGCGTTCCCATGCACCGCTATGGCAGGACGGACGAGATCGCCTCTGCCGTGGCTTTCCTTGTGTCGGACGACGCGAGCTACATCAACGGACAGGTGCTGGCCGTGGATGGTGGCTTCATTACCGCAGGGCTTGCAGTATGACGACAATGCCCCCGGAGGGGCTTCCGCGCAGTATCGTCCATCCGGGGCCGGCAACACCCGAACGTTTCCGCGTCGTCGGTTGCCACGCCCATCCGGTCAGGCTGAATGCCAGACCCGGTGTCTGCGTCAACGAGGCGATCGCAGAAGCCTTTGTCGAACAGGGTTTCGATGGCGGTTATGTCAGACTGAAAAATGTGCCGATGAAGCGGTTGCACTATGTCATGCCCGCGGCCGCCCCCGATGAGGCCCATGCCGCTTGGTATAGCGAGACATTCTCCATGCCGGGAGGCACGATCATCGATGCCGGCCTGCATATGGGGCGACGCGACGGTCAGCCGTTTCTGCACTGCCATGGTTCGTGGAAAAGTGCCGAAGGCGTTCTCTCCATGGGCCACCTGCTGCCTTTGGAGTCCGAATTTGCCGGGGAAACACCGCTTGAGGCGCTGGCGCTGGATGGCGCGATCCTGGACGTGCAGAAGGACGAGGAAACCAACTTCCCCCTCTTCACGCCCATCCCGCAGCCGCGCAACCGGAAAGATGCAGGGCTCCGGGCGCTGTTATGCACCGTGCGGCCCAATACCGATATCTGCACGGCGCTTGAAGCCGCCTGCAAACAATTCGACCTGCGGGAGGCCGAGATCAATGGTATCGGCAGCCTGATTGGTGCGGATTATGAAGACGGAACAAGTCTCACCGCCTATGCCAGCGAAATCCTCATCCGCAATGGCCGCATCCACCCCTCCGCCACGGGTGGCGAACGGGCAATGCTGGATATTGCGATGGTCGATCTTACCACGCAGATCAGCGGCGGGCGGCTGGTGCGCGGCAAGAACCCGGTCTGCGTCACTTTCGAACTGCTTCTGACCGAAACACAGGGGGCGGCCGCATGAGTTGCGCCGTGCAACTCCACCGCCCGCCTTACCGTACCTCACGCCGCCTGCGGTTTCTCCACAGGCAACCATTCTTCCAGCGTCACCTCGAAGGTCATGCATACGGGATTGGCGCCGGCAATGAAGGGACCGCCGTAAACCGCGCCATCGGTATCGGCAACAACGCCGGTCAGCGCGGCGCGCAGCGAACCATCTGGCTGGGCGCGCACCTCGCCGGCAATCGAAACGATTTCAACGGCAGGACCGTTTATCTGCAAAAACGCGCCGCTGCGGGTGCCGAGGCACGCATCCACCAGACTGCCCAGCGCGCCGCGCACGAAGGCGTTGCGGAAACCTTCGGCCAGACACAGTTTCTCCACGCCGAGCACGAGATCTTCATTGGGTGCGATGCGGGCATAGGCCACACGGCCCATGGAGCCGGATTCGACAGTGTTATGCGTGTTCATCGGCGCGCTCCGTGCGGTTTCTGGGTTGAAGAAGGGGAATATTGGTTTCGGGATCGAAGGCCTGCTGCAGCACGAAACTGTCGAGCGAAGTCACAAGTGCGGAAATGCCGCCTTCTCCGACGATACAGGATTCTGTCAGCAAATGGCCGCCTTTGACCACACCCGCCGCAGTCCGCATGGCGGCATGACAATGCACGATCGGCTCGTCCTTCATGCTCCGCCCCAGCGTGGCATTGCCGAAAACCAGCCAGGCCGCCCCCGCGTCGATGGGTTTCGTATAGGCGATGACCGCCCTGCCGGAAGGATCGGGTGGGGCCACGCAATAGGACAGGATGTCGAAATAACCGCCAAGAATGGTCAAAGAGGCATTTTCGATGCCGTTTGCGGCCAAAGACCGCACGATGCCATCGTAAAGGCTGCACCCCGGCGCGATGAACAGCCGCATATGGCGCGCAGACGGCGAGCGCAGGCTGTTGATGCGCACCGGCGAAGAAATACCGGGATGTATCAGCGTTCTCGGCCTTGGAAAATGCTGTTGCCGTGTGGGTGCCATGCCTGCTCCTCCCTGCTGCCTGTACCTTGCAGTACGGTACTCAAAGACCAGCCAAAGGTGCTTTCGAATGGCGGCGCCAAAATGCCCTTCGGAAAACACTTCTTTCGCGAGCGACCCCACGGACGGCAGATTTTTTTGCAATATATTTCAGGGAGACCGGCATGACGAAGCCGCTGGACAGAATTGACCGCAAAATATTGCGGGCCCTGCTGGAGAACGGCAGGCTGAGCAATACGGAGCTATCGGAAAAGGTGGGGCTGTCGCCCAGCCCTTGCTGGCAGCGCGTCAAGCGGCTGGAAGACGAAGGGGTCATTCGCGGTTATACCGCCATTCTCGATCAGGCCCATCTGGGGCTGACCGAAACGGTGATCATCGAGATCATGCTGGACCGCCACGACGATGAGGTTCTGGAACGTTTCGGTGAAGCCATGGCCGCTCTTCCCGAAGTCTTGGAAGCCTATCTGACAACCGGCGAATATGATTATCTCATCAAGGTGGCGGTGGCGGGAACCGCGGGCTACGAGCAGTTTCTGCGCCGCAAGCTTTACAAGATCGAGGGTGTGCGCCACTCCCGCTCCTGTTTCGCGCTTAAATGCCTCAAGCACACATTGTCAGTCGTCCCCGATGCCGGGCCTCCGTCTGCCTGAACGGGTCTGGACAGATACGGGAATGGCGCGGTGGAGAGATTTTCGCACCTTGCCAACCTTTGAAACCATTCCGACAGGCGGCTTTTGCGTTACGGGCGCAGAAGCAGCGTCACCGACCAGATGACAAAGGCGGCAACCGCGATCTTCCAGCAATCGCCTCTTTTTTTCAGGCCCGGCAGACCGAGCGGCCGGATGATCTGGACCACCATGGCCAGCAGTAAAAAAAGGCCGATCACCTTCGTCATTTATTGAGCCTTTTCTTTATTTCTGCATCGTCACAGGCTGGACATTTTTACCGTTCACCAGAAGAGTGCAACTCATTCGGGTAACGCCCGTCCTATGACCTGTCCGACCGTCCGTCCGAACGCATGAGAGTGTTTTCATGAGCAGAAATCTTCTACCCGTATTCGCTCTTTTATCCAGCACTCTGTTTCTTTTTCTCGGCAATGGCCTTCAGGGCCTCGTGCTGCCGGTGCGTGGTTCAGCGGAAGGTTATTCCAATGAAATTCTTGGCTTTCTAGGCACCTCCTGGGCGGCGGGGTTCGTCGTTGGCTGCTTTGTCGCGCCCGCCATCGTGCGCCGCGCTGGCCATGTGCGGGCATTCGGGTCCTTCGTGGCGCTGGTGTGCCTGACGGTGCTGATGACCGGCCTTATCATCGACGACACCTCATGGATCGCGCTGCGCGCGCTGACCGGTTTCTGCACGGCCGGAACCTCGATGATCATCGAAAGCTGGCTGAACGAGCGCGCCACCAATGAAAGTCGTGGCATGATCTTCTCGCTTTATATCGCCATCACGCTGCTCGGTGTCGTGGCGGGGCAGATGATCGTGCCGATGGGCGATATCAGCAATACCTCGCTGTTCATGATCTGCGGCATCATTTATTGCATCGCCATTCTGCCGGCCACGCTTTCGAAAGCTGCGAGCCCACAGCCGTTGCAGAAGGTGAAGCTGGATCTGCCGGCCCTTTACCGCAACTCACCGGTCTCTTTCGTCGGCATCCTGATGATCGGCATTGCCAACGGCGCTTACGGTACGCTCGGCGCCGTCTTCGGTGCGCGGGCAGGGCTGGATCCGACCATGATCGCGATCATGGTGTCCGTCACGATATTCGTGGGTGCGCTGGCGCAATTTCCCGCAGGCCGGCTTTCAGACCGGATAGACCGCCGCTACGTGCTGGCCGGGCTGGCCGGGGTTGGCGCTGTCGCGGGCCTGGCCGTCGCGGCCGTGCAGCCGCATGATGTCTATGTGCTCATCCCCATGATCGCCATTTACGGTGCCGCCGCCAACGCGCTTTATCCCATCGCCGTGGCCCATGCCAACGACTTTGCCGCATCGGAAGACTTCGTCAAGGTTTCCGGTGGCCTGCTTCTGCTTTACGGCATCGGCACCATCATCGGCCCGACGTTCGGCGGCGCGATCATGACCTATTCCGGCCCCTATGCGCTGTTCCTGGTGACGGCTGTGGCGCATCTGCTCATCACCGCCTACGCCATCATCAGAAGCCGCCGGCGCGCTGCGCTTTCAACCGAGGAAAAAGACAATTTCTCGACGATGATGCCAACAACACCCTCACCGCTCGTGACGCCGGAAAGTATTGCGCTTGACCCGCGCGCGCCGCAATATCCAGACGACGATGGCGATTATGTGGAAAAAGGAGCAGGTATATGAGCCTCTTTGACGATGACCGTCCTCAAAAACCGGCAGCGCATGAGATTGGCGGCGATCTCAGCCTTCTTTCGGTGGACGAGTTGAGCAGCCGTATCGATCTTCTGCAAGCCGAAATCATCCGACTCGAGGAGGAGAGGACACGGAAATCCGCCGGAAGACAGGCGGCGGAAAATCTCTTCCGATCCTGATGCGCGCTTCAGAATAGACACGCGACTGCACTTCCGCCACCGTAAGATAAGGCTCCGCCAGTATCCGAACATGAATATTACGGGGCAGTCTTTCGTTTACCATTAACCAAAAATTAAGCTTTCTGAGAGATTACTATACATGTCCAGTTCTTCTGGACCTCAGGCATCTTCTCCATACGGCGAATTGGTCTGATTTTTCTCCCTGTTTTACCTTGAGAGCCGCTTTCGCGGCTCTTTTTTTGCCCGTCGCCGCAATTCGTAAAACTGTGGGTATTAACCCTTCTTTAATAATTGCCTTGCGCATTTCAGGTAAAGATACCATCCTGAAAACACTAAAGGCCGGAACAAAATATCCGGATCGTCGTTGCCTGACAGTGTGGTGCGTGAGCAGGGATTTAAAGAAATGTCGGAACAGGTTTTAAATACCATAAGCTTTGCGGGTCGCGCGGCTGCTTCCAACCAGTTCAAGGCCCTCTATACCGAAGGCATGACCTTGGTTGAGGAAACGGCGAGCTATCTCGATGGAGCTGGCCGCACAGCCTCCAAGGTTCTGCCGCGCATGGCGTCCGTGCTTTACGCGGCGGAGTCGATGCGCCTCACCACCCGCCTGATGCAGATGGCATCCTGGCTGCTGCTGCAGCGGGCCGTGAACAATGGCGAAATGACCCGTGATCAGGTTCTGAGCGAAAAGAACAAGGTGCGACTCGACAGCTTCAACGTCGACCGTAACGCGCCAGGCTGGAACGACCTGCCGGAATCCTTCCGCGATCTCATCGAGCGCTCGCTGCGTCTCCAGAACCGCATCGCCCTGCTCGACCGCGAAATCTATCGCCCGTCCGAAGCTGCCAAGGTGCCGGACAATGAAAACAGCGTGCAGGCGCAGCTCAACCTCCTGCGCACGGCTTTCTCGATCAACTGAGAAAAGACGACCCTTATCCGGACAATTTGAAAAGCAGGCTCACCGGCCTGCTTTTTTCTTTTGCGTGCTACGCGAGCGCCATCGCCGAAAAATGGCAACAAAAAGCCCGGCAAAACCGGGCTTTTTTTAAACGATCCGTCCGCAAGAGGATCAGAGGCCGAGGCCGCCGAAACGCTTGTTGAACTTGGAAACGCGACCACCGCGGTCCATAAGCTGCTGGTTGCCGCCCGTCCATGCCGGATGGGACTTGGGGTCGATTTCAAGGTTCATGACAGCGCCTTCCGAACCCCAGGTGGAGCGGGTTTCGTATTCGGTGCCATCGGTCATGACCACCTTGATCGTGTGATAATCGGGATGGATATCAGCCTTCATGACAATCTTCCTGGTTAAGTGACTTGCGGTCCATTTGCCGCAATTGCGTCAACTGAGCCATTTCAATAAATGAAGCCATAGACCAGATGGGCTATGGCTTCCCAATTCGATGCGGAGCCTATACATGAAGGTCGCCCAGATAACAAGAGCCTGCTATCCCCTTGTGAAAGGAGATAGCCAAAGGGGCGAGAATTTTGCCGTACACCGGAAATTCACCCGTAAAAGGCCCAAAAACAGCAGGGAACGAGGAGCATAGAGAACGTGGCAGACATTGACGAGCAGAAAGCGGCGAAACAGAGAAGCCTGAAGCCGCTTCTTGGCCTGTTTCCCTATCTCCGGCGTTACCGCGGCCTGATGGCGGCCGCCCTTTTCGCTCTCGTGCTTTCTTCCGCCACGACACTCGCCCTGCCGCTTGCCGTTCGCCGTATCATCGATCACGGATTCCAGACGCCGGATGGCGGCATGATCAACAGCTATTTCGCCATGCTTCTGGCGATTGCCGTTGTCCTCGCTCTCGCCAGCGCCATGCGTTATTATTACGTCATGACCATCGGCGAAAGGGTCGTCGCCGATCTGCGCCGCGATGTCTTTGCCCACCTTACCGCGCTGTCACAGCAGTTTTTCGACAGCAATCGATCCGGCGAACTGACCTCGCGGCTGACCGCCGATACCGTGCAGATTCGCTCGGCTTTTGGCTCGTCCGCCTCGGTGGCGCTGCGCAACATCATCATGTGCTGCGGTGCTGTGGCGATGATGATCTATACCAGCCCCGGCCTTTCCGGCCTTGCGCTGCTTGCCATTCCCTTCATTGTTTTTCCGCTGATCGCCTTCGGGCGCTCGGTTCGCGCCCGCTCCCGAACCACGCAGGACACATTGGCCAATTCCGCCGCCTATGCCTCCGAGACGATCGCGGCGAGCCGCACCGTGCAGTCCTTTAATGCCGAGGTGCTGGCAAATGCCAGTTATGGCGCTTCCGTGGAAGCCGCCTATCAGGGCGCGCGCGCCGCCATCGGCGCACGCTCCATCCTCACCGCCGTCGCCATCGCGCTCGTCTTCGGCAGCGTTGTCGGCATTCTCTGGTATGGCGCCCAAAGCGTCCTGTCGGGCACTATGACGGCCGGTACGCTCGGCCAGTTCGTGCTTTATTCGGTCATCGCGGCAAGCGGACTCGGTCAGCTCTCGGAAGTCTGGGGTGAACTGGCGCAGGCGGGTGGTGCTGCCGAACGGCTTTCCGAACTGCTGAACGAGCGCTCACCCGTCGCGGAACCCACCTCGCCCGTCGCCATGCCGCAACCGCCGCGCGGCGAAGCCGAATTCAAAAATGTCGATTTCGTCTACCCGCTCGCGGCAGGACGACCAATCGTTTCCGGCCTCTCCTTCAAGGTCAGCGCCGGCGAAACCGTCGCCATCGTCGGGCCTTCCGGCGCCGGCAAGAGCACGGTCTTTTCGCTGCTGATGCGCTTTTACGATCCGCAGCATGGCCGCATCACCGTCGATGGCGCGGATATTCGCGACGTCAGCCTTGCCGATCTACGCGCACGCCTATCCATCGTTCCTCAGGATGTAGCGATATTCGCCTCCTCCATCCACGATAACATTGCCTTCGGCCGGCCGGATGCGACACGCGAGGAGGTGCGCGCCGCCGCCATCGCCGCGCAGGCCGACAGCTTCATCGAACGTCTCGCCAACGGGTATGATACGCAGGTGGGCGAGCGCGGCGTGACGCTATCCGGCGGCCAGCGCCAGCGCATCGCCATTGCCCGCGCCATCCTGCGCAACGCCCCGATCCTGCTTCTCGACGAAGCCACCTCAGCGCTGGATGCGGAAAGCGAAACGCTGGTGCAGAAGGCCCTCGATGAACTGATGAAAACCCGCACCACCATCGTCATCGCTCATCGTCTCGCCACCGTGCTGAAGGCCGACCGTATTCTGGTGATGGATGAAGGCCGCATCATCGAAGAAGGCACGCATCAGAGCCTCATTCGCCAGGATGGCCTCTATGCGCGGCTTGCCCGACTGCAATTCCAGACCGGGCCGGACGAATTGCGCGCAAAAGTGTGAACTAGCCCAGTACCTTGCGTCCCGCAACGCGGCCTGAAAACAGGCAGCCACCAAGGAATGTGCCCTCCAGCGCATTATAACCATGCATGCCACCGCCGCCGAAACCGGCAACCTCACCGGCGGCATAAAGGCCGGGCACCGGCTCACCCGCGGCGTCCAGTACCCGCGCTTCAAGGTCCGTATGAAGACCGCCGAGCGTCTTGCGCGTCAGCACATGCAACCTTACCGCAATCAGCGGCCCCATTGCCGGATCGAGCAGCCGGTGCGGTTTTGCCGTCCGCATCAGCCGGTCGCCGAGATAACGACGCGCGCCGTGGATGGCCGTTACCTGCGCATCCTTGCTGAAACCGTTTTCTACTTCGCGGTCGCGTGCCTCTATCTGCCGGCGGATATGCTCTATATGCAGCCGGTCGTCGCCGCTGACGGCATTCATCGCCGTCACGAGTTCTTCGAGCGTATCCCGAACGACGAAATCTTCGCCGCGCTCCATGAAGGCACGCACCGGCCCCGGCGGTTCCTTGCCCAGTCTTTTGAGCAGCAGCCTTATATCCTTGCCGGTCAGATCCGGATTCTGCTCCGAGCCTGAAAGCGCAAATTCCTTCTTGATGATCGCCTTGGTCAGAATGAACCAGCTATGGCCGCTGCCGCGTTCGCCCAGCATTTTTAGCGTACCGAGCGTATCGAAACCCGGCATGGCGGGGGCGGCGAGGCGGTTTCCATCCGCATCGCACCAGAAGGACGAGGGACCGGGCAGGATGCGGATACCGTGATCCGGCCAGATCGGATCGTGGTTCTTCACGCCCTCGGTATAATGCCACATGCGGTCACGATTGATGACGGCTCCGCCGGCCGTTTCCGTAATGGCTATCATGCGGCCATCCACATGCGCGGGAACACCGCAGACCATGCTCGCGGGAGGCTCGCCCAGCCGTTCCACCGGCCAGTTGCGCCGCACCAGTTCCTGATTGCCGCCGATTCCGCCGGAACTGACGATGACCGCCGCAGCGGAGAGGGTAAAATCGCCCTGCTGTTCCCGACTGCTCTCCTGTCCGCGTTGTACCGGGTCGGACGCTAGAATCGCACCCGAAACGCCGGTCACCCGGCGGTCTGCGATCTCCAGACGATCAACCCGGTGGCGAAAGCGGAAAGTCAGCCGGCCGGTTTCTGCCATGGCCTTCGCCTTTTCGATGAAGGGTGCAAGTACGCCCGGACCCGTGCCCCATGTGACATGGAAACGCGGAACGGAATTGCCGTGGCCGTGGGCGAGGCTCCCGCCGCGCTCGGCCCAGCCGACAACGGGAAACCAGCGCATGCCCATGCGGTGCAGCCATTCGCGTTTCTCACCGGCGGCAAAATCGAGATAGGCCTCCGCCCAGCGGCGCGGCCAATAGTCCTCCGGACGGTCGAAACCGGCCGAACCGAGCCAGTCCTGTCTTGCAAGATCAAGACTGTCTCGCACCCGCATCCGGCGCTGCTCGGGACTGTCGACGAAAAACAGACCACCCAGCGACCAGAAGGCCTGCCCGCCAAGGTTCTGCTCGCCCTCCTGATCCAAGACGCAGACGCTGAAACCCCGCTCAGCCGCCTCGGTTGCCGAAACGAGGCCGGCAAGCCCCGCGCCGACAACGATCACGTCATAGACTTCCATCAGCCCCTCCCAGATATGACGGAATTACTTTTACGCGAACGTAAATTTTCTTTCACCAGAAGGCAACCGCGATGACGCGGCCCGCGATTTCAACGCTCTGTGAGCTTGAGTTCGATACGGCGGTTCTGCTGCCGTGCTTCCGGCGTATCGCCTTCGGCAATTGGCTGATATTCGCCGAAACCGGCGGCGACCAGCCGGTTTGCCGGCACGCCCTTGGAGATCAGGAATTTCACCACCGAGGTGGCGCGGGCCGAGGAAAGCTCCCAATTGTCCCGGTAACGGCCGGAACCGGAAAGCTGGACATTGTCCGTATGACCATCCACACGCAGGACCCAGTTTATCTCCGCCGGAATTTCCTTGGCGAGATCGAGCAGCGCGACCGCCAGCTTCTCCATCTCCGCCTGCCCTTCCGGATTGAGTTCATTGCCACCGGATGGGAAGAGCACTTCGGACTGGAAGACGAAACGGTCACCGACGATGCGAATATTTTCGCGGTCCGAAAGGATTTCGCGCAGTCGCCCGAAGAAATCGGAGCGATAGCGGTTCAGTTCCTGCACCCGCTGCGCCAGCGCAACATTGAGCCGCCGGCCAAGATCGGCGATCTTGACCTGAGAAGAGGCGTCCTTGGCTTCCGAGGCCTGAAGCGCGGCTTCCACCGAGGCGATCTGCACTCTCAGCGCCGCAATCTGCTGGTTGAGCAATTCGATCTGCGCGGACGCGCGGGAATTGGCCTGCCGCTGTTCGTCCAGTTCGCCGGTCAGGCTGCCGATCCGCGCATTGGCGTTCGCATTGCTTCCCGATCCCGCATCGAGAAGCGCCTGCAGTCGGGAACGCTCATTTTCGGATGCGGCAAGGGTGGATTGCAGGCTGGCAAGCGCGTCCTCAATATCCTGCTTATTGCCTTTTTCCATGGCCAGAAGTTCGGTCAGTTCGGCAATCTGGCTGTTGAGACGCGTCAGCACCTCATCCTTGCCGGTGATTTCCCGCGATAGAACGAATTGCGCCAGCACGAAAACCGTGAGCAGAAACATGATGGCCATGAGCAAGGTCGACAGCGCATCGACAAACCCCGGCCAATAATCCACACCCCTGTCGCGGCGGCGGTTGCGCGCAAGCGCCATGGCTACTCGCTCCCGTTATCGTGCCGAATGCGTCCGGAAGACTTCGTATCGCTGTCGATCCGCTCTGACAGCCGGTCGAGCGTGCGGCGGAGCGATTTCGATTCTTCCTGCTGCGCCTCGATCCAGTCACGCAGCATCTGCTGTTCGCTGCGCATATTCTTGACCAGGCCTTGAATGCCTTCGGCAAGGCTGGTCATGGCCGCAAGCGAGCGCTCGGTGCTGACAACGGCGCCGGGTTCGCCCTGGAACTCCCTCGGCCCTTCCGTCGTATCCGTCACCGAGGAAAGCCAGTTTTCAAGCTGTGTATAGAAACGGTTCTGGGCGCGACCGGCCTGAAGATCGAGGAAACCGAGAATAAGCGAACCCGAAAGACCGAGCAGCGACGAGGAAAACGCCGTTCCCATGCCCGAAAGAGGAGCAGTCAGGCCGGCCTTGAGGGAGCCAAGAATGTCGTTGCTGTCGCCGGCGCTCGGATCGAGCGACTGGATGACATTGCTGATCGCGCCGATGGTGCCGATGAGGCCCCAGAAGGTGCCGAGCAAGCCGAGAAACACCAGCAGGCCGACAAGATAACGCGATGTATCACGGGTCTCGTCGAGGCGCGTCGCAATGGAATCGAGGATCGTCCGCTGCGTAACGGCGGAAAGCCGGACTTCGCCGCGCTTGCCGATCAGCGTGCTCATCGGCGCGAGCAGCTTGGGCGCACGGCCAACTTTGTCGACGCTGCCGGCAGCGCGGAAGGCATTGAACCAGCTGACTTCCGAGCGCAGGCTCATCGTCTGCGTAAACACCAGAATGATGCCGATGGCCAGCACGCCTAGAATGAAGCCGTTGAGCCCCGGATTGGACATGAAGGCGGTGTGGGCCTGCCGGTAAAGAATGGCCGCCAGAAAGCCCACAAGGATCAGAAACAGAACCATCGTCCAGAGAAACGGTGTCGGACTGGACAGCTTGTGACTGTATTGCCGTGTGGTCACCGGTTTCTCGACGCCAAGATCGAGCAGCTCCGAATCCGCCATAACGTTCGCATTCCCTCTGGTCAGGTATCCAGCGGAAGCTATTTGAAAATTGCGACGATTTGAAGCGAAAAGCCGGTCTTTCGTCACAGGCGTTTTAGGAAAATGTGTGAGCACCCGGCAATGGAAAACAAAAACACCCGGCGAACATCCGCCGGGCGTCTAAAACTTGCAGAAACGGCAGGTTTTCCGTCGAAAACCCGTCAGCGGCCCGGGATCGGACGGTTGGCGACCTCAACGAGCGCCTTGTGGATATATTCGTTGCCGGCAGCGACGGAGCTGCTGCCGAAGATATCCGCGCCGCCCTTGATATCGGAAGCGAAACCGCCGGCTTCACGAATCAGCACCAGGCCTGCGGCCATGTCCCATGGCGAAAGATCAGCTTCCCAGTAACCGTCGAGACGGCCAGCAGCGACATAAGCGAGATCGAGCGAAGCCGCACCCATGCGGCGGATGCCGGCTGCCTCACCCATCACGTGGCGAAGTTCGACAAGGAACTTGCCGTGATTGCCACGGCCGAGATGCGGAACGCCGCAGCCGATGACGCAATCGGTCAGCGCCTTGCGCGCAGCGACGCGGATGCGGCGATCGTTGAGGAACGCGCCGCCGCCGCGCTCGGCGGTGTAGAGTTCGTCGGTGGCCGGATTGAAGATCACGCCGGCGACGACTTCACCATTACGCTCGAGCGCGATGGAAACCGCGAAATGCGGAATGCCGTGCAGGAAGTTGGTGGTGCCATCCAGCGGATCGACGATCCAGCGATGTGCGCCGTCCGTGCCCTTTTCCTCGCCGCCTTCTTCACCCAGGAAGTCGTAGGTCGGGCGGGCCTTCATCAATTCGTCGCGCACGATCTTCTCGGCTTTCAGATCCGCCTGCGAAACGAAATCGCTCGGTCCCTTGACCGAGACCTGAAGGTTCTGCACTTCACCGAAGTCACGCGACAAAGACTTACCCGCCTTGATGGCGGCCTGAACCATGACATTGAGAAGGGCTGAACGGGCCATCGATGTTGTTTCCTGGAAAGCTTGCGAACCGCCCGGAAGCTCACCGGGCAGGCACGTCATTATTTTCTTGAATTGAAAGTTTGCGGTTCAAGACCACAAAACGCGCGGAAATTCAAGGCAAAAAGCCCATGGGTCAATGCCAGCGCAGGAAGGCTACCCTTCCATCACGTCGGGCGGAAACGATTTGCGGCCTCAATCGCCTTCTTCTGCTGCTCGTCGGTGATGCCGAGATAGAAGTCCTCGAGAGACGGATCCTTCAGGCCGGCGCGGCGGGAAAGCACATACCATTTGGCCGCCTCCACGGGATCCGGCCTCGTACCGAGCGCCTGAATGTAAAGATGCGCCACCTTGTTCTGCGCCACGACATTGCCGCGCTGCGCCGCGCCGTAGAGCCAGCGGAAACCCTCATCCAGATTGCGCTCGCCGCCGAACCCATTGACCAGCCAGATGCCGAGATCGACCTGCGCGGTATCGTATCCAGCTTTCGCGGCCCGCGTCAGCCAGTCCCGCGCCTTTGCCTTTTTCTCGGCCGGCACATCCTTGAGCGACCAGTAAATCTGCGACACAGCATATTGCGCATCGGCAATGCCCTGTTCGGCGGATTTTTCATAGAACGGCAAAGCCATGAGCAGGCCCTTGGCTCCGGGATTTTCCGAAACCAGTATCTGGCCCCAGTTGAACTGGGCGGAGGCGTTGCCGGCTTCCGCCGCACGGCGCATGAAATCGTCGGCCTTCGTCTTGTCGCGGGTGACGAATTTGCCTTCCATCAGAATCAGCGCGAATTTGAACATGGCGACGGGATCGCCACCCTCAGCCGCCTGCTGGTACCAGAAAGCAGCGGTCTTCTCGTCACGGGCGATGCCCAGACCACGCGACATCATTTCCGCCACCAGCGTCTGGGCAGGTGCGTCACCGTTCTGCGCGCGGTTCAGCGCCTTGTCGAGCGCCTGCACATATTCGCCGCGCTGGAAATGCCCGTAAGCTTCGTCCACCCGGCCCTTGAATTCTTTTTCAGGCGGCAGCGCCGGCAATTCCGCGCCCATGCGCTGATAGACGTTCACCCCCGCAGACGGCTGCAAGTCCTTCTGCTCTTCGGATTGCACCCTGCCCTGACGGGTCGGCTGAGCCTCGTTTTCCAGCTGGCGGGACAGCGCATTGCTTTCGCTCTGCGGCCCGGACTGGGCAAAAGCAACACCCGCCGGCGCGCCGAAAGCGAGCGCCAGCAGTGAAACGGAAAGGCAGAGGTGAACCGAGCGCATGATCATCGCCTGTATCAACCGCCAAACCGTGGCGCTTTTTCGTCAAGCAGGGCGTTGATTTCAGAAACGGCCTGGGCGGCGCCACCGGCATTTTCAAAAACGCCGCTGCGCATGGCCACGAACTCCACCCCGGTTTCGGCCACGGCAACAACCGAGGACACATCGGCGCCACCCATGACGATGGCCGGGATTTCGATCATCGAGGCCCACCATTCGCCGAGCGCCAGGTTTTTGGGATGCGCTTCCGGCTTGATGTCGCCTTCGAGCTTTCCAAAAAACATGTAATCCGGATTGGCCTCGCCCTGCTCCAGCGCCTTATGGCGGTCGTCCGCATTGCCGCCGCCGACGATGAGCTTCGGCGTGAATTTTTCCACGGCCTCCGCAAGCGCCTCGCCATTACCGACCACATGCAGGCCATCCGCCTTCACGCGGCCGGCAATGCGGCTGTCACCGGCGATGAGCGCCGCCGCACCCGCCTTCTGGACGACGGGCACGATCAGTTCGGCGCGTTTCTGGAAAGCGGCGTCATCCAGACCATATTGCGGAATGATGACGGAAGCGACATCACCGCCCCGCAATGCGTTTTCCACCTCTTTAGCCTGCTTTTGCGCATCGTCCGATTGCGGAACGATCAGGACAAGGCGGCAACGGTCTTCAACTAGGGTCATCGATTCGTCCATTTCAGACAGAAGACGCTTGCTGCGCAATCTGCACTCGTTTTCATATGACAAATCCGATAAACCGGACCGGCGAAAGGATCAACCGTCCATCCATGCTCACCGATTTTCATTTTTATCTCGTCGCCATTCCCGCAGTCGTTCTCGTCGGCCTTTCCAAGGGAGGGCTGGGCGGCGCGCTGGCGCTGATGGGCGTTCCTTTGATGGCGCTTGCCGTATCGCCGGTGCAGGCGGCGGCCATCTTTCTGCCGATCCTGATCGTCATGGATATCGTGGCGCTTTTTGCCTGGCGGCACTACAACCACCGGGAAACGCTCCTCATCATGCTGCCGGGGGCTATTGCCGGCATCGCGCTGGGCTGGGCGACCTCAAGCCTCGTTTCCGCAGACGCCATGCGCCTTGTTGTCGCCTCGGTCACGATCCTGTTCGTGCTGCGTTATTTCTATGAAAGCTTCAAAAGCCGCAAGGGCCGGGAAATCCCGGCCAAGCCACAAAGACCGGCGGCTGCGACCCTCTGGTCCGGTCTGTCCGGTTATGCCAGTTTCGTGGCCCATGCGGGCGGCCCGCCCTTCCAGATCTACGTTCTGCCGCTGAAGCTCGATCCAAAGATCTATACCGGCATGAGCGTGCGGTTCTTCGCCATCATGAACGCGATCAAGCTCATTCCCTATTTCGCGCTCGGCGCACTGGACGCCACCAACCTCAAGACATCGGCAAGCCTGTTGCCGGTGGCGATGCTGGCGACGCTTGCCGGCGCCAAGGTGGTGAAATATCTGAAACCCGCGGTGTTTTACCCGCTCATGTACGCCATGGCGCTGATTGCGGCGCTTAAACTGCTGTGGGACGGACTGCCGCTCTAGATTCGGCAATAAAAAGCTCTGGCAGCAGGTTTTCGCCGCCAGAGCTTGAAACGCTCAGACCGTGGCCCTTCATTCGTCGAGAGCCGCGGTCTGGCATAAATTAATGTCTCGTCGAGGCCTTGAGCCTCTGCAGTTCATCCTTCAGGCGCAGTTTTCGACGTTTAAGGTCCGCGATCTCTTTGTCGTCAGACGACGGGGAAGCAAGAATACTTTCGAGCTCCTCCTCCAGAGCACCGTGTTTCTTTTCGAGCGATGCAATATGAGCCTGAATGGTCATGCGGCACGTCCTTCCTTTTTGAACCTACCTCCAGCTCTCCATCGCTGGAGTTTCAGGTTTACGACGGCAATGTGACACGGATCGCGCCGCTTGTCGAAGGCGAAATGAAGGCAATAAGTGGGCAATTTGGTCGCAAGGGATAACTTCCCGTTACCGCGATTTGATGATAGAGCCTCGTGAACGATCACATACGCGCCGGAGCCGATCCGGCGGCATAAAATGGGGATGAACAGATGCCCGATCAGGACCAGGCGGACATCAGGCTCACGCTGGCGCGGCTGCGCCAGGAGCATGAGGATTACGACGCGGCGATCAACGCGATGATCCAGACCAGCTGCGATGCGCTGAGAATACAACGCATGAAAAAAAAGAAGCTGGCCGTCAAGGACAAGATGACCCAGCTTGAAGATCAGGTCATTCCCGATATCATCGCCTGAGCCCGGAGACATTACGTGACAGCAGAAACGCCCCCCGTCGCCATCATCATGGGCAGCCAGTCTGACTGGGAGACCATGAAGAACGCCGCCGATACGCTGGATGCGCTCGACATCGAATATGAAGCCCGCATCATTTCCGCCCACCGCACCCCGGACCGGCTTTATGACTTTGCCAATGGTGCGAAGGACGAAGGCTTCAAGGTCATCATAGCGGGTGCAGGCGGCGCCGCCCATCTTCCAGGCATGACGGCCTCGATGACGCCGCTGCCGGTCTTCGGTGTTCCGGTACAGTCCAAGACCATGTCCGGGCAGGACAGCCTTTATTCCATCGTGCAGATGCCGGCCGGTATTCCCGTCGGAACGCTCGCAATCGGCAAGGCCGGCGCGATCAATGCCGCCCTTCTTGCCGCTGCGGTTCTGGCGCTTGGCGATGAGGACCTCGCCGATCGGCTGGACGCCTGGCGCGCACGCCAGTCTGCGGCTGTCGCGGAATACCCCATGGACAGCGCCCAGTGACGACAGGAACGATTGCAAAGACAAGTAACCTGACCATCGGCATTATCGGCGGCGGGCAGCTCGGGCGTATGCTGGCTATGGCCGCTGCGCGCCTCAACCACCGCACCATCGTGCTTGAACCGCAGGCGGATTGTCCGGCAGCACAAGCCTGCAACGACCAGATCGTCGCGGAGTATGACGACGAAAAGGCGCTTGCGGAACTCGCAAGCCGCTGTGATGTCGTGACCTACGAATTCGAGAACGTGCCTGTCGCGGCGGCCGAAAAGCTCAGCCTCTCCGTTCCCGTCTATCCACCTCCGAAAGCACTCAGCGCCTCACAAGACCGGTTGACGGAAAAACGCTTCCTCAACGGCTGCGGCATCCCGACCGCCGATTTCCGCGCGGTGGACAGCCAGGAAGAGCTGGAGGCCGCATTGGCCACCTTCGGCGGCAAGGGCGTGCTGAAAACCCGCCGCATGGGTTATGACGGCAAGGGCCAGCGTCTCTTCCAGGGTGGCGAAGACCTCGCAGGCGCCTTTGCGGCGCTCGGCGGCGTGCCGCTGATCCTCGAGAGCTTCATTTCCTTCGAGCGGGAAATTTCGATCATTGCCGCCCGTTTCCTGGATGGGACCGTCACCTGTTACGATCCCGCCGAGAATGTCCATCTGGACGGCATCCTACACACTTCAACCGTTCCGGCAGCGCTCTCCAATGCCGCCAGGGCAGTTGCCGTACAATCGGCGGAAAAGCTTCTGGCAGCGCTCGAATATGTCGGCGTCATCGGCATCGAATTCTTCGTCCTGCCGGATGGTTCGTTGGTCGCCAATGAAATGGCGCCGCGTGTCCACAATACCGGCCACTGGACGGAGGCCGCCTGCGTGATCTCGCAGTTCGAGCAGCATATCCGGGCCGTATCGGGCCTCGCGCCCGGCAGCACGGATCGCCATTCGGATTGCGTTATGACCAATTTGATCGGCGATGACATCGATGATGTTCCAGCATGGTTGGCGAAAAGAGACTGTCTCGTGCATCTCTACGGCAAGACGGAAGCACGGCCGGGCCGCAAGATGGGCCATGTGACGCAGCTTCTGCACACAGGAAAAGCCTAGTCTTTTAAGGCAAAGACACGGGCAAGTGTTGACAGGCAGGGCTCAAACAGGTATCTGCCTGCCAACCGAAAAGAGCGCGCCCCGTTGCGCGCTTTTGATTGTTTGAATAGCACGGCAAAATCCGTGCAAAACTGCGGACCAGTAAAATGAAGATCAAGAATTCGCTTAAAGCGCTTAAGGCCCGTCATCGCGATAACCGCCTGGTTCGCCGCAAGGGCCGCGTCTACATAATCAACAAGCAGAACCCGCGCTTCAAGGCTCGTCAGGGCTGATTGATAGCAGCTGCGGTTCGCGATGTTTCGCGGATCACTTTGTTGACAGTGCAGAAGTTTGCATTTGATATTGGGCGCAGCCGGGTTAAGCTTAACCCATGCGCCCAAATCGTTTTTGCACGACTATTCTTCTTGCTCAGGGTTTCCTGTTTGCCGGCCTCCTGATTCCGGGAATGGCTGCTCCTGGTCATGCAGCGGATGGACAGCAGCCTGCTGCGGCAGACGCCGCGCCTTCCCCCGCCAAAACCATCGACACTCTTTTCGCATCGCTGAAAAAAGAGCGCAACGCGGTCAAGGCGCGCAGCATCGCCAACCAGATCGCGTCCGAGTGGAATGATTCCGGCAGTGCGACGATCAATCTCCTGATGCAATGGGCGGGCGAAGCTGCTGACGAAAAGCGTAACGCCGCCGCCTATGATTTTCTCGACCAGGTGATTTTGCTCGACCCGAACTATGTGCAGGCACCCTACCGCCGCGCCATGATGCATTTCGCCGATGGCGACACCCGCAAGGCGATGGCGGACATCAACCTGACCCTGGAAAAGGAACCGCGCTATTTTCCCGCGCTGGCAAGCCTTGCCAACATCCTCGAAGCCTCTGGCCGCGACGATCTGGCACTGAAGGCCTGGGAACGATATCTGGCGGTCTACCCCGCAGACAAGGACGCCCGCAAGGAAGCCGCCGACCTCTCGGAAAAACTGGCGGGCACGCGCGGCTGAATTCGCAAGATGCGCAAAAAAATCGCCGCAAAAGCGGCGATTTTTCATTGAGGCGTTTCCAGCCGATCATTCCATGCCGAGCGCGGCCATATAGGTCTGAAGAATCGTTTCTTCCTCGATGCGCTCATTGGCGTCCTTCTTGCGCAGGCGGATGATGGTGCGGATCGCCTTCGTATCGTAGCCACGACCTTTAGCCTCGCCCATAACGTCCTTGATATCACCCTGAATGGCAGCCTTTTCCTCTTCGAGGCGCTCGACGCGCTCGATGAACTGGCGCAGTTCTGCGGCGGCGACGGTTTCGGTGGTGCTCGTTTCGTCCATCATATTATCCTTCGTTGTCGGCTCGCATGCGAGCCTTATTCATTGATCCGGGCGAAGCCCTCGCCGGTCGTTGCCAGCGGACAGCAAAATTCAGGCCTGTGAACTGCCCATAGAAAGGCGTTCCGTCAAGTCGTTTCCGTTAGCTGAGACCTATTCCTTGGGTCGGTTCTGCTCGAAAGCGACTTTCTGGTCGTCACTCGCTTCGCCTTGATATTGCAATTTCCAATCCTCATAAGGCATGCCGTAGACGATTTCCCGGGATTGATCCTTGCTGAGCGGAACACCGGCTTCTTCGGCCGCCTCCCTGTACCAGTTGGAAAGGCAGTTGCGGCAGAAGCCCGCGAGATTCATCAGGTCGATGTTCTGCACGTCGTGGCGCTCACGGAGATGATTGACAAGGCGCCGGAAAGCCGCCGCCTCGAATTCAACCTGCCGATTGTCGTTTTCATTCGTCATGGCAAAACTCCAGGCTCAATAGGGGCCGGTGCGAGAGGCGAACAGCTGATATTCATGCAAAACGGGATCGTCATTCATTGCGGCGAAAATGGGAGCGAGCCGGTCCGACCATTCGGCGATCCCCTCATCATTCGCGATCAGATCCTGCCGAACCTCGAGAAGCGCATGCGGTACGCCCTTCATCATGCAATGGCGATACATAGTGTCGCCTTTGAGCGCCCCGTCGTAGGGTTCGTTATCGCCAACGAGGATATCGCCCGTGGCGCGCAGATGCGCCAGAAGCGGATCGACAGCACGGTGATCCGTGTCCCACAGAACCGCCGCATGCCATGGTCGGGGTGTTTCCTTCCAGAACGGCGTGTAAGAATGGAGCGACAGCACGAGCGGCGCCTCTTCGGACGCTTTCGCCACGCCGGTCAGCACACGGTCCACGGCATTGTGATAGGGCCGATGAAAGACCTCGATCCGCCTTTGCCATTCCTCATCCGAAATCGGATGGTTGCCGGGAATGATCGCTCCGTCCGAAATCTTCATGATGAGAGTAGGGTCGTCCTCGGCGCGATTCGGGTCGATCAGCAGGCGAGAGAACCGTCCGAGCACGGCCGGCACGCCAAGGCGGGCGGCGAGTGAGCGGGTCAGTCCCTCTATACCGATATCAAATGCGATATGGCGATGAAAAGCGGTTTGCGGAAGGCCAAGATTGCCGTAGTGTGCCGGCAGGAGGTTCATGGCATGGTCCGCCAGAAGAACCATGCCTTTGTCATAATCGCCTTCTATGATTTCATAGGGTATGAAGTCGTTCATCGATGATTTTTCTGGGGCAGGATTGAGGAGAGAAACTTGATGGCATGGCTTGAGGCCGCGCGCAAGTTACGGCGGAAGAACAGCCATCTACCTTGTCGCACTCACGATCCCACGAACAATATAATCGATTAAACTCGCGTTGACTTTCTTTGGCGGCCACGCCAAGAAGTGTGTTCATTATAACCATGGAATCCGGATGGAAGCCGTGACTCAGTCATCTCTCGCTCTTCCTCGCCACTTCAGGCATCTCGCCCGTCTTTTTTCCGTAGCGGCATTGTTTCTGACCCCGCTCATGATAGCGGCGCCCGCGCACGCGGATTTTCGCGTGTGCAACAGCACGCAGAACCTCGTCGGGGTAGCCATCGGCTACCGTGCTCAGGAAGGCTGGGTCAGCGAAGGCTGGTGGCAGGTCCCCTCCTCGACCTGCGCGACGCTGATCGAGGGTGAGCTGCAGTCACGTTATTATTATCTCTATGCCGAAGACGCCGCCCATGGCGGCCGCTGGACCGGTGACGTCAACATGTGCGTGGCGGAAAACGAGTTCAAGATCAACGGCGTGGACGATTGTTATGCCCGCAGCTTCCAGAGAATGGGTTTCAAGGAATATGACACGGGCAGACAGGGCAGCTGGATGGTCCAGCTCTCCGATACGCCAGGCACACAGGGAAATCAAAACTGATGAAGCGTAACCGCAAAGTCAAAATTCTTGCAACTCTCGGCCCGGCCTCCTCCGAAGAGGCGATGATCGAGAAGCTGCATCTTGCTGGCGCGGATCTTTTCCGGATCAACATGAGCCATGCGAGCCACGACGTGATGCGGACGCTCATTCAGCGCATCCGTTCCGTCGAGAGCCGGAACGGCCGCCCTATCGGCATTCTGGCCGACCTGCAGGGACCCAAGCTGCGCGTCGGAAAATTCGCCGAAGGCAAGGTCGACCTCGTTCCCGGCCAGACTTTTACGCTGGACAACAACGAAACGCCTGGTGACAACACCCGCGTTTTCCTGCCCCATCCGGAAATTCTCGAAGCGGTCAAGCCCGGCCATCGCCTGCTGATCGACGACGGCAAGCTGCATCTGCGCGCTGAAAAGAGCGACGGCAAAAGCATCGTCACCACCGTCATTTCCGGCACCGGCATTTCTGACCGCAAGGGCATCAGCCTGCCCGACACTCTGCTCGGCGTCGGTGTTCTGACCGACAAGGACCGCGTCGATCTCGATGCCGTCCTCGCCACCGGCGAAGTCGACTGGGTGGCGCTTTCCTTCGTCCAGCGTCCGGAAGACCTTGCCGAAGTGCGCAAGATCGCACGCGGTCGCGTCGGCCTGATGTCCAAGATCGAAAAGCCGCAGGCTGTCGAGCGCATCGAGGAAATCATCGAGCTTTCCGACGCGCTGATGGTCGCCCGTGGCGATCTCGGCGTCGAAATGCCGCTGGAAGCCGTTCCGGGCATCCAGAAACAGCTGACCCGCGCCTGCCGCCGCGCCGGCAAGCCGGTCGTGGTTGCCACCCAGATGCTGGAATCGATGATAACAGCGCCTGTGCCGACCCGCGCCGAAGTGTCAGACGTCGCCACCGCCGTCTTCGAAGGCGCAGACGCCATCATGCTTTCTGCCGAGTCCGCATCGGGCGACTATCCGGTCGAAGCGGTTTCCACCATGGCCTCCATTGCCAGCACGGTGGAGCAGGACCCCTATTATTCCAATATCATCTATGCGCAGCGCGCCCAGCCGGAACCGACCGGCGCCGACGCCATTTCGCTTGCCGCCCGCCAGATCGCCGAAACGTTGAAGCTTGCGGCGATCGTCACCTATACGTCCTCGGGCACGACCGGCCTGCGCGCCGCGCGTGAACGGCCGCAGGTTCCGATCATCGCGCTGTCGCCGATCATCCAAACCGCCCGCCGCCTGTCGGTCGTCTGGGGCCTGCACTGCGTCGTCACCGGCGATGCCAGCGACCTGGACGACATGGTGAACCGCGCTTGTCGTATCGTGGTTTCCGAAGGTTTCGGCAAGCCGGGCGATCGTATCATCATCTCCGCAGGCGTACCGCTTGGCACCCCCGGCGCGACCAATATGGTACGCATCGCCTATATCGGCTCGGACGGCCAGAGCGGCGTCTAAAGCTTGAACTATCCAGCATAAAAAAACCCGCCGGTAACGGCGGGTTCAGACCGCTGACAAACCCGTTGATATTTTCGGCGGGTTTTTTCTGTTTCGGGATGATGACGTTTTGTTGTCGTCTTTTGCGGGTGAACGGGAGATAAGATGAGCCTCGTTTCCTCATCCCCAGGCGGGTTTGGGTGCTTTCGTGAGCGCCATTGCGATTTTCTTGATGT
>NZ_MRDH01000012.1 GCF_002008225.1 Agrobacterium salinitolerans
AAAGACCACAACAAAACGTCATCATCCCGAAAAAGAAAAAACCCGCCGAAAATATCGACGGGTTTGTCAGCGGTCTGAGCCCGGCAGCGATGCCGGGCTTTTATCATTGAACATCATGGCGATCAGTTCATCGGTGCGGGCGCTGCATTCGGATCCGGAAGCGGTGCCGGGTTTGCCGACAGCGAGCGCAGATAAGCGATGAGATCGGCTCTTTCGGTTTCCTTCTTCACGCCTGCAAAGCCCATGGCCGTGCCGGGAACGTGTTTCTTCGGAGCTTCGAGGAAGTAGTTGAGATGATCGTAATCCCAGTGAACGGAACCGCCTTTGGAGAAATCCTTCATCCCTGCGGAATAGCTGAAACCTTCGTGGCTGGCGATCGGCCGGTTAACGATATCGAAGAGATTGGGGCCGACCTTGTTTGCACCACCACTCTCTCCGGTATGACAGCTCGTACATTTCTTGAAGACCGTCTCGCCCTTGGCGGCATCGGCGCTCGCAAGCAATTGCGCGATCGGCGTCGCGGCTGCCGCGGCTTCTCCGCCGGCTGCTTCGCCGCCACCCTCTGCCGCAGCAATGGCGTAACCTTCCTTCTCGGGCGCCGGCGCATGAAAAATGCCCTCAGAGGCAATCGACACCGACATCAGAACGAAAACCGTGCCCAGCAACGCCCCAACGCCCATATTAACATAAGAATTCATCTATATGCGCTCCCTCGCATCCGCTCCATATAACCGGGCATCTTGAAATTACTCGAAAGCTATGGCTTTTGCACAGCCTGCGCAACTTGAATAATGGTCCCCACACCGTGACGTTTTGACACTTTTCGGGCGGGATTTGAAGGGTGTCGGATGAAGAATCGGGATTTCGAGAAAGCTGTCGTCCTCATACCGGCGCGGATGGCATCCACGCGCCTGCCGGGCAAGCCGCTCGCCGACATTGGCGGCAAGCCAATGATCGTGCAGGTGGCCCTTCGGGCGCGCGAGGCCGGCGCCGAACGAATCGTCGTTGCGGTCGATGACGAGCAGGTATTTTCCGCCGTTCAGAATGCCGGTTTTGACGTGATGATGACACGCGACGACCACCAGTCCGGCTCGGACCGCATTTTCGAGGCACTGCAAAAGGCCGACCCCTATGGCAAGGCGGAATATGTCATCAATGTCCAGGGCGATCTTCCGACCATCGAGGCGGAGACGATCCGCGCGTCGCTGCGTCCGCTGGAAAATGCCGCCGTCGATATTGCGACACTGACGGTCGAAATCGCCGACGAGGAAGAAAAAACCAATCCGAACGTCGTGAAAGTCGTTGGCAGCCCGCTTTCCGACACACGGCTGCGGGCGCTTTATTTTACCCGCACCACCGCCCCTTACGGCGATGGCCCGCTTTATCATCATATCGGGCTTTACACCTATCGCCGTGCAGCACTTGAGACATTCGTCAGCCTGCCGCCTTCGCCGCTGGAAAAGCGCGAAAGGCTGGAACAGCTGCGCGCGCTGGAAGCGGGCATGCGCATCGATGCGGAAATCGTCAGTTCCGTGCCGCTCGGTGTCGACACGCCGCACGATCTGGAAAAAGCCCGCAAAATCCTCGCAAGCAGAACTCTCTAACGGAAAGTCCCATGACCTTGAGCACAAATCGCATTGCCTTCCAGGGCGAATTCGGTGCGAATTCCGATATGGCCTGCCGTGACATGTTCCCGGATATGGAACCCTTGCCTTGCCCGACATTCGAGGACGCCTTCAACGCCATTGAAAACGGCGAAGCCGATCTCGGCATGATCCCGATTGAAAACACGCTGGCCGGCCGCGTTGCGGATATTCATCACCTGCTGCCGGAATCGCGCCTGCACATCATCGGCGAATATTTCATGCCGATCCGCTTTCAGCTGATGGTGATGCCGGGGGTGAAAAAGGAAGAGATCCGCACCGTCCACAGCCACATTCACGCGCTGGGCCAATGCCGGAAAATCATCCGCTCGAACGGCTGGAAGCCCGTCATCGCCGGCGATACGGCGGGCTCCGCGAGACTGGTATCTGAAAAGGGCGACCGCAGCATGGCGGCACTTGCGCCGCGCCTTGCCGCCAGCCTCTACGACCTCGATATTCTCGCTGAAAACGTCGAGGATTCGGAAAACAACGTCACGCGTTTCGTTGTGCTTTCCCGTGATGAAAACTGGGCCAAGCGTCAATCGAGCGACGAAATCGTCGTCACCACCTTCGTTTTCAATGTTCGCAATATTCCGGCCGCGCTCTACAAGGCCATGGGCGGTTTCGCGACGAACGGCATCAACATGACGAAGCTCGAAAGCTACCAGCTCGGCGGTAAATTCGTGGCGACGCAGTTTTATGCCGATATTGAAGGCCACCCCGACGACGAACCGGTGCGGCATGCGCTGGACGAGCTGCGCTTTTTCTCGGAAAAAGTCCGCATTCTCGGTGTCTACAAGGGCCATGCGATGCGCGGCAAGCTCCACCAGGGTTGAGCCTGCCGAACGCGATTATTTCGTCCATTCCACCCAGTCGCGCATCAGCCGGTGCGCGATGGCGCCGCCGGGAGGCGCGGAAAAGCCCTCACCCGTTGCAGTCTCCAGCATCTTTGCGACGTCAGCCCGTGTGAACCAGCGGCAATCCTCCAGTTCGATCTCATCGCGGGCAATATCGAAAGACAGCGCCTCTGCATAACAGCCGATCATCAGCGTATGCGGCATCGGCCAGGGCTGCGACGCGTGATAACGCACGCGACCGACTTCAACACCGGATTCCTCATGTGTTTCGCGGCGGACGGCCTGCTCGATGGTTTCGCCCGGCTCCACAAAACCGGCAAGGCACGAATACATGCCCGGTGCAAAATGCGCACCGCGGCCAAGCAGGCAGAGATCACGCTCGATATCGATCGTCATCATGATGACGACAGGATCGGTGCGGGGGAAAATCGTGTGGTTGCAGGCGGCGCAGATACGCTTGTAGCCACCGATGCGCAGCTCCATGGCACCGCCGCACTTACCGCAAAATCGATTGTCGGCGTTCCAGTGGGTGAGGCTGACGGCCTGGGCAACCTCGCTCAGCAATTCCTCATCGAGAAGATGATCGCGATAAAGGGTACGGGCGTCGGCGAGTTTATAGTGGCTCGCGAGCTCATCCTCGGCCACGGCGACCGGCACCGCAATTCTCGGCTCCCCGGTTTCGCGATATCCGAGCAGCACGGCATTGTCGAAATCCGGCTGCAACTCGGCGAGTTCATAGGCGGAAAACAGGGGATCGATGACCTGCTCGTCATGTTTCAGAACAAGCCGATTGCCCGAGAAGGCAAAAATATGGGTGCCGTCGACTTTCAGCGCATCGGCCACGCACTCCTCCGTCCGCTTTTCAGCGAAACGGTCGAGGGCGTTTTTGGAAAAGGCCGTCAGCAGGCTTGCTTCGGGATGCGGGGCAGTGGATTCAAAAATTTTCATTGACATCATCAGAGCGCGCCGGAGATTTTTTTCATCAAAGTTTCCTTTTCGCCCGCGGCATAGGGCACAGGCGTTCCGTGACCCCAGATGGGACCCGGCCAGCAGGTGTCGCCTTCGTTGCGGGCGATAATATGGACATGCAGCTGCCGGACGATATTGCCCAACGCCCCGACATTGATCTTGGTGGCTCCGGTAACTTCTTTCAAGGCGGAGGCGACGAGATTGGTCTCGAATGTCAGCACGGCCTGATCAAGCGGGGTGAGATCGAACAATTCGCTGACGCCGTCCCGCTGCGGCACCAGCACCAGCCAGGGCCAGCGTTTGTCGTTTTGCAAACGCAGCTCACATAGTCCCAAACGCGTCACAAGCACGCTGTCGCGCGCCAGTCTCTCGTCCAGCCGGAATGTCTCCAAGGCGTCCTCCATGTTTGTTTTCATTGTGATAGCAGTTTTTTGAAGGCTTGGCTTGCATTTGCTTTCGATATTGCCGATATGTGGCCCGGGAGGTTGGTGGTGGACGAGCCACTCGCCAACCGGGTCAGGTCCGGAAGGAAGCAGCCCTAACGAGCCCGGCACGGGTCGCCGTGCCAGCCTCCCACCTTTTTTAAAAGACGTGCTCAGCTTTCGCCGGGCCAGTTCAGCGCCCCAAGATAACTGGCAAAACAAACTGGCGAGGCGATGAGCGACACCGTACCCCCCACATCAAGCGAATCCCAGGTCGGGACCGGCTACCGGGTACTGGCGCGCAAATATCGCCCCAAAGATTTTTCCGATCTGATGGTCGGCCAGGAACCGATGGTCCGCACGCTGACCAATGCGTTCGAGACCGGGCGCATCGCGCAGGCCTATATGCTGACCGGCGTTCGCGGCGTGGGCAAGACGACCACGGCCCGCATTCTCGCCCGCGCGCTGAATTACAAGACCGACACCATCGACAAGCCGACCATCGACCTTCGCATTCCCGGCGAACATTGTCAGGCGATCATGGAAGGCCGGCATGTCGACGTGATCGAGATGGACGCCGCCTCCCATACCGGCATCGACGATATTCGCGAGATCATCGAACAGGTTCGCTATCGCCCGGTTTCGGCGCGCTACAAGGTCTATATCATCGACGAAGTGCACATGCTGTCGACGCAGGCTTTCAACGGTCTTCTGAAGACCTTGGAAGAGCCGCCGGAACATGTGAAATTCATCTTTGCGACCACCGAAATCCGCAAGGTGCCGATCACCGTTCTATCGCGCTGCCAGCGCTTCGATCTGCGTCGCATCAGCGCCGCCGATCTCGTCGGACTGTTCACCGCCATCGCGGGCAAGGAGGGTTTCGAAGCCGATCCGCAGGCGCTGTCGATGATCGCCCGCGCCGCCGAAGGTTCCGCGCGTGACGGCCTTTCCCTGCTCGATCAGGCGATTGCCCACGGCGGCGGCCGTGTGGAGGCCGAAGCGGTGCGCGGCATGCTCGGCCTTGCCGACCGGGCGCGCATTGTCGATCTCTTCCAGCATGTCGTCAAAGGCGATGTTGCGGCAGCCCTTTCGGAATTCAACGGACAATATGAGGCGGGCGCGAACCCCGTCGTCGTATTGAACGATCTTGCCGATTTCACCCATCTCGTTACCCGCATGAAATATGTGCCTGACGCGGCGGAAGACCCGTCGCTTTCCGAGATCGAGCGCGTGCGTGGCGCGGAGCTTGCCGAAACCATCGCGGTGACGGCGCTGTCGCGCATCTGGCAGATGCTGCTGAAGGGCATTCCTGAAACGGAAAACGCCTCACGCCCGGCGGGTGCCGCTGAAATGGTGCTGATTCGGCTTTCGCATGCCGCCAACCTGCCGGCACCGGAAGATGCGGCGCGGCGCCTGCTTGAGCTTTCCAGCGGTGACGGCGGTTACGCCAATGGCGCACCTTCCGGCGGTGGCAATGGCGGCGGCGCGCGTGCCTATTCGTCGGCGCAGACCGTGGCAGCGGCAAGACCTGCAGACTTTGCCGCCCCGAGGCAGGCGGGCCCGCAGCCCTCCACCATGCTACGCGCTGTTCCAGATAGCCGGCCGCAGGAGATGCAGGTCGCGACCCCAAAAACCGAAGAGCGGCCGGAGCCGAAGGTTCCCGTCAATTCGGTGCAGGATATTGCCGATCTCTGCCAGAAAAACCGCGATCCCGTTATGCGGGCGAAGGTACGCAACTTCGTGCGGCTGGTGCGGCTGGAGCCCGGCCGGCTCGATATGCGCCTCGGCGAAGGTGCGCCCGGCTCCCTGCCCGGCGAACTGGGCGTCAAGCTGAAGGAATGGACCGGCATCCACTGGATCGTCAGCCTCAGCAAGGAGCAAGGTGAGCCGACCTTGGTCGAGGCGGAGGGCAATGCCCGCGATGCGCGCCTGGTCGATGCGCGTCAGGATCCTGACGTTGCCGCCATTCTGGCGCAGTTTCCCGGCGCAAAAATCACCGACGTACGCATCCGCGTCGCCGCACAGGATGAGGCCGAAGAGATCGCCCCGCCATCGGTTGCCGAATCGAGCGAAGGAGACATCCTTCCCGGCGACGACATCGAGTTTTAAACAAGAAGAACAGGAGATTGGCACATGCGCGACATCATGGGTATGATGGGCAAGGTCAAGGAAATGCAGTCCAAGATGGAGAAGGTGCAGCAGGAAATTGCCGCCCTCGAAATCGAAGGCCGGGCCGGTGGCGGTCTGGTGACCGTCATTTTGAACGGCAAGGGCGAAATGCGCGGCCTGAAAATCGATCCTTCGCTCTTCAAGGAAGAAGAGGTCGAAATCCTTGAGGATCTGATCGTTGCCGCCCATAAGGACGCCAAGGAAAAGGGCGAAGCGCAGGCCCAGGAAAAGATGGCTGACCTGACCGCAGGTCTGCCGCTACCGCCTGGCATGAAGCTGCCTTTTTAAGATATTCCAACTGAAGAGGATGGCGTTGAGCCTTCGCCATCCTCGCGACGCGACCTTAAGATTCCAGCATCGCACGAAACCGGCTTGCGAGCGGTGTTTCAAGATAGGCCGCGCGTTCGGCTTCGTTGAGTTGCATGGGACGGAAGCGCTGCAGGATAGTCGGTATCGGCAGTTTCGTTCCCGAATAGGGTTCGAACATCACCTCCTCACCGGCCGCAAGCATTCCACCTTTCAGCACCCGGCAATAAAAACCCGGCTGGCCCGCCTCTCGGAAACGCGGGGCAAAATCGGGATCGCCGATGCGGGCCGACAGCGTGGCGCAGGGGATGCGGGCAGCGGTCACCTCCAGCACGATGTCGTTGGCCGTAAACCTGTCGCCCACATGCAATCTCGCGCTGTCGACACCATCAAGCACGAGGTTCTCGCCGAAAAATCCGGGTTCAACCGTAAAACCCAGGGTGCTCGACCAAAACTCGAGATCGACGGAGCCCATGACGTAAATCGCCTGATCCGGCCCGCCATGGTGTTTGCGATTGCACACGGCGTCGCTGACAATGCCTTCCGCGTCGACCATGACCGGGCCATTCACGGCATGTTTAAAGATGCCCGTCTTCGTCGTCTTTCCCGGCAGGCTTTTTGCCTCGCCCCGACACACCGCCCTGATTTTCATCGACTGCCCTTCAAGCTTCATGATTCCCGTTCCCCGATTTATGCAGTAGAAAGCGCTCATGGCAAAACGAGTCACCGGTCCCGAAATTGAAAAACTGATCCAGCTTCTGGCAAAAGTGCCGGGGCTTGGGCCCCGCTCGGCACGGCGGGCGGCGTTGCATCTCATCAAAAAGAAGGAACAGCTCCTCGGGCCGCTCGGCCATGCCATGGGCGAAGCCTATGACAAGGTGAAGATCTGCTCCTGCTGCGGCAATGTCGATACCATCGATCCCTGCACCGTCTGCGCCGACGACCGGCGCGACCAGTCCGTCATCATCGTGGTGGAAGACGTGTCTGACCTCTGGGCGCTGGAGCGGGCGGGCGCGATGAACACCGCCTACCACGTTCTGGGCGGCACGCTGTCGCCGCTCGACGGTGTTGGGCCCGAGGACCTGAATATCAAGGGCCTGATCGACCGTGTGAGCGCCGGCGGCATTCGCGAGCTCATCATCGCCGTTAATGCGACGGTGGAGGGGCAGGCAACCGCTCACTACATCACCGACCGCCTCTCCGACCTCGGCATCAAGATCACGAGGCTCGCACATGGCGTGCCTGTGGGCGGCGAGCTTGACTATCTCGACGAGGGCACATTGACCGCGGCGCTTCGGGCGCGAACGACGATCTGAGGCCTACCTCCCTCCCGTCATTCAAAGAGGAGACCGAATGCGAAACCATTTTGCCCCGAAGGTACTGGCTGCACTTCTTTCCGTTTTTTCAGCAACGACGGCCTTGGCGCAGTCGGCGCCGACAGGAGCAGCGGCAGCCCGATATGACGCCGAATTTAATGCCTGGCTGAAAAAGGAAATCTGGCCGGAAGCCCGCAAGGCCGGCATTTCGCAAAAGACGCTGGAGGCCACGCTTAGCGGTCTTTCCATCAGCTGGAGCCTGCCCGATCTTGTCATTCCCGGCCAGAAACCGCCAAAGGAACAGAGCCAAAGCCAGGCGGAGTTCTCCTCGCCGGGCGCCTATTTCTCCGAAAAGCGGCTGCAGGGACTTGCCGGTACTGGCCGTTCGCTTGCGGCAACGCATGCGGCGACGCTGCGCAGGATAGAGGCGAAATATGGTGTGCCTGGCGAGATCGTCGTTGCGATCTGGGGCCGCGAATCCGGTTTTGGCCGGGCGAAACTGCCGCACTCGGTGGTCGATGTGCTGGCCACGAAAGCCTATATGTCGACCCGCAAGGAGATGTTCCGCGCCGAGCTGATCGACGCGCTGAAGATCGTCGAAAGCGGCGATATCGCGGCATCACGCATGATGGGTTCCTGGGCCGGCGCGCTTGGCCAGCCGCAGTTCATGCCATCAAGCTATCTGAAATATGCCGTGGATTTCGATGGTGATGGCCACCGCGATATCTGGAATTCCGTGCCGGATGCACTGGCATCCATAGCGAACTATCTTTCCCAGCGTGGCTGGCAGCGCAATCGCGACTGGGGTTTCGAAGTCTCCATCCCCGCCAATGTCTCCTGCGCACAGGAAGGCCCTGACCTTGCCCGGCCGGTGGCCGACTGGGCGAAGATGGGCATTACCCGTATTTCCAGAAAAGCCTTTCCTGCCAATGACCTGACCGCCGATGGCATGATGCTGGTGCCGGCCGGGCGGCATGGGCCGGAATTTGTGGTGACGCCGAATTTCTACGTCATCAAGGAATATAATAATTCCGATCTCTACGCGCTCTTCATCGGCAATCTCGCCGACCGCATCGCCCATGGGGCAGGACCGTTCAAGGGGGAATGGGGCAATGTCGGGTCGATGCTGCGCTCCGACGTGTTGGCCATGCAGAAGGCGCTGGTCGCCAAGGGTTACGATGTCGGCAAGGCGGACGGGCTGGCGGGTTTCAAGACGCGCCGCTCACTCGGCGACTGGCAGTCGAAAAACGGCCTCACACCGACATGTTTTCCCGATGCGACGCTGAAGGCGAAGCTGAAATAATCCGCCGCCGGCCCATCGTCTCTCAATGCTGGTCGGTATGCGGCTTGTGGAAGATATCGTCGGTCGGCGGAATGGTCTGCCGTTCGATCATCCGGTGCACCCGCGGCCGCGTCTTGCCGCGGTGAAGCTCCAGCAGCCGGTCCCAGGCTTCCGCATCCGCCTGGGTGCGGCGGTGGTTGTGACGGACATATTCCACCCATGTCGGCACATGGTAACTTTCCGTCCAGACGTCGGGGTTTTCCAGATCCCGCATCAGGTTCCAGTTCCGTGCGCCATCGCGCAGACGGATGCGGCGGCGTTCCGCCATCAGCGGCAGGAATTCGCCGAGATCTTCATCATGGATTTCATAATCGATGAGAATGGCGATCGGGCCGCTGCGCGGCTTGATATCCAGCCTCAGCGGCGGCTCCACGAAACGATTGAGCGGATCGAGATTGAGCGAGGCGAAAGCCGGCATGGCGAGCTTGAGGCCGACGACAACGCCGAGCAGCATCAAAACGCACGAACAGAGAAGCGAATAGGAAATGCCATAATCTTCCGCCAGCTCACCCCACAGCCAGCTGCCTACCGCAATGCCGCCGAAGGTCAGCGTCTGATAAAGCGACAGTGCCCGGCCCACCACCCAGCGTGGGGTGGAGAGCTGGACGATGGTGTTGAAGAGCGACAGGGCCAGCACCCAGCACGCACCGGCAATGGTCAGTACAATCGACGTGATGATGGCGCTCGTGCTGACCGCCGTTACGCCAGCGCTGAAAGCGAAGCCTAAAAAGGCGACGCGCACGATCCATTCGCTCGACAGGACTTCGCGCAATCTGGCGCTGATAAGGGCTCCACCAATCGCGCCGACGCCGAAAGCGCCAAGCATGACACCGTAGGTCAGCGGGCCGCCCTCGACCAGATCACGGGCGACAATGGGCATCAGGGCAAGGATGGCGCTGGCGGAAAGACCGAAGAGAAAACCGCGCACCAGCACCTTGCCGATATTGGGCGACATCGCCACATACCGCATGCCGGCGGAGATGGCGGCCAGAAGCTGCTCACGCGGCAGGGTTGAGGCATATTTGGGCGGTTGCCAGCGAAATAGTGCGTAGATCAGGGTGAAATAGCTCAGCGCATTCACGAAAAAAGCGGCGGCGGCACCGGCGGCGGCGACGATGATACCACCTATGGCCGGGCCGACACTGCGGGTGATGTTAAAGCCGACGCTGTTCAGCGTCACGGCGGCGGGCAGATCCTCACGCGGCACCATTTCGCCGACCGACGCCTGCCAAGAGGGATTGTTGAGCGCCGTGCCGCAACCGATCATGAAGGTGAAGAACAGCAACAGCCAGGGCGTGAGCCAGCCAGACCAGGCAAAGACGGTGAGCAGCACGGAGGCCGTCAGCATCAGCAGCTGCGCCGAAATCATAATGCGGCGACGGTCGAAACTGTCGGCCAGCGCGCCTGAAATCAGCGAGAACAGCATGATCGGCAAAGAGGTGGAGGCCTGCACCAGCGCGATCATGTTTTCCGAACTCGAAAGCGAGGTCATCATCCATGCGGCACCCACCGCCTGGATCAGTCCGCCGAAATTCGAGGCGAGGCTGGCGATCCAGATTCGTCTGTAAGTCAAATGCCTTAAAGGCGCGAGTGGCGATTTACGGTCAGGCACGCTCTGTCCACTTGATGCAACTGCGATTTGTCAAACGGCAACTATAGACAGCGCCGGCGATCATGCCAGCCTTTCCGGCATGGTAAGGGTGAAAATGTGGCGGGACCGTTACTGAAACGCAGACGCCTGCGAAAACCTTGCAATCCTGCCCCAATAGGTCTATATGACCTTTGAAATTCTTGATCGCTTGATGAAGAGTGGGGCCGCAAGGCTCCGCTCTTTTTCGTTAGGCGAACCGGAAACCACGGGCTGACTGCCCGATGAACATCAAAGACCGGAAGGCCAGATGGCAGATACCGCACAAGAACCGCGACTGATAACCGAAACAGGCATCGACCAGCGCATTGCCGAGATCATCGAGCCTGTTCTGACGGGCATGGGCTATCTTCTGGTGCGCGTGCGGCTCTCCAACCAGAACGGCATGACGCTGCAGGTGATGGCCGAGCGCGAAGACGGAACCATGACCGTTCAGGACTGCGAAGCCATTTCGATGGCGATTTCACCGGTTCTTGATGTGGAAGATCCGGTCGATAAAGCGTATCATCTCGAAGTTTCCTCGCCCGGTATCGACCGGCCGATGGTTCGCAAATCGGATTTCACCCGCTGGCAGGGCCATCTGGTGAAGGTCGAAACCTCCATTCTGGTCGAGAACCGCAAGCGGTTTCGCGGCAAGATCGTTGAGGTTGATGCTGACGGTTTCAAGCTGGAACGCGACCAGATCGCTTATGGCGAAGAGCCGACAGTCATTGTTCCGTTCACCGCGCTTTCGGATGCGAAGCTCATTCTGACGGACGACCTTATTCGTGATGCGCTGCGGGCAGACAAGGCGGCAAAGGCCGCCGCCGCAAACCAGAACGACGAAAACGAAGCAGACGAAGACTAATTCCAACGTAAAGCCCGGGAAACGGGCGATCCCCGCAATTATGCGACTTACGGAGATAAAAAAATGGCAGTGAGTGCTAACCGGCTTGAGCTTCTGCAGATCGCCGATGCTGTGGCGCGCGAAAAGGTCATCGACCGCGAAATCGTGCTTGCCGCAATGGCCGACGCTATCCAGAAAGCCGCCCGCTCGCGCTATGGTTCGGAAACCAACATCCGCGCCGACATCAACTCCAAGACCGGCGAAATCCGCCTGCAGCGTCTTCTGGAAGTTGTCGAAGCGGCTGAGGACTATTCGACCCAGATCCCGCTGGAGCTTGCCCGCGACCGCAACCCCGACGCCAAGCTCGGCGACTTCATCGCCGATCCGCTGCCGCCGATGGACTTCGGCCGTATCGCCGCCCAGTCCGCCAAGCAGGTGATCGTGCAGAAGGTACGTGAAGCCGAGCGCGACCGTCAGTATGACGAGTTCAAGGACCGTATCGGCGAAATCGTCAACGGCACCGTCAAGCGCGTCGAATACGGCAATGTCATCGTAGATCTCGGCCGTGGCGAAGGCATCATCCGTCGCGACGAGATGATCCCGCGCGAAAACATGCGCTACGGCGACCGCGTGCGCGCTTACGTCTACGACGTTCGCCGCGAACAGCGCGGCCCGCAGATTTTCCTGTCGCGTACGCATCCGCAATTCATGGTGAAGCTCTTCACCATGGAAGTCCCGGAAATTTACGACGGCATCATCCAGATCAAGTCGGTTGCCCGTGATCCGGGTTCGCGCGCCAAGATCGCCGTCATCTCGAACGATAGCTCGATCGATCCGGTCGGCGCCTGCGTCGGTATGCGCGGTTCGC
Source organism: Agrobacterium salinitolerans (assembly GCF_002008225.1). Lineage (GTDB taxonomy): Bacteria > Pseudomonadota > Alphaproteobacteria > Rhizobiales > Rhizobiaceae > Agrobacterium > Agrobacterium salinitolerans. The sequence continues at coordinate 12,367 of NZ_MRDH01000012.1, forward strand.
GCGTCCAGGCCGTTGTCGGCGAACTTCAGGGTGAGAAGATCGACATCATTCCGTGGAGCCAGGAGCCGGCGTCCTTCATCGTCAACGCCCTGCAGCCGGCGGAAGTCGCCAAGGTCGTTCTGGATGAAGAATCCGAGCGTATCGAAGTGGTTGTTCCCGACGAGCAGCTGTCGCTCGCCATCGGCCGCCGCGGTCAGAACGTGCGTCTGGCATCGCAGTTGACCGGCTGGGATATCGACATCATGACCGAGCAGGAAGAATCCGAGCGTCGCCAGAAGGAATTCAACGAGCGCACGGCCCTCTTCATGGAAGCCCTCGACGTCGACGAAATGGTCGGCCAGGTTCTGGCTTCGGAAGGCTTCGCGCAGGTCGAAGAACTCGCTTATGTCGATCTCGACGAAATTACCTCGATCGATGGCTTCGATGAAGACACCGCCGATGAGATCCAGACCCGCGCCCGCGAATATCTGGAGCGCCTGGAAGCCGAAATGGATGCCAAGCGCAAGGAACTCGGCGTTTCCGACGAGCTGCGCCAGATCGATGGCCTGACTTCGCAGATGATGGTTGCGCTCGGTGAAGACGGCATCAAGACCATCGAGGACTTTGCCGGCTGTGCAGCGGACGATCTGGTTGGCTGGAGCGAGCGCAAGGACGGCGAGACGAAGAAGTTCGAAGGCATCTTCTCCAAGCTCGATGTTTCGCGCGTCGAAGCCGAGAACATGGTGGTGCAGGCTCGCCTTCTGGCAGGCTGGATCACCGCCGAAGAGCTCGCTTCCGAACAGGAAGCCGATGCGGAAGCTGCCGAGGAGGCGGATACCGCCGAACAGGAATGACATCGCAGGCGCATGAGCCGGACGATCTGCCCGAAACGGATGACGACGGGCGGATCAAGGGCGACGTCAATGGACGTATGTGCATTGTGACAAGGCAGAGCGGATCGCCGGATGAGCTGATCCGCTTCGTCGCAGGACCGGACGGCAACGTCGTGCCGGACCTGAAACGCCAATTGCCGGGGCGCGGTTGCTGGGTGACACCCGAGCGCGCCCTGATCGAGAAGGCCATCGCGAAGAAGCTCTTCGCGCGGGCTCTCAAACGCGACGTCAAGGCCGGGGCCGAGCTTCTTACTCTTCTCGACCGGCTGATGGCGCAGCATGTGGCTGGTATGATGAATATGGCGCGCAAGGCGGGCCAGTTCATCAGCGGCGCGACGAAGGTCGATGCTGCCGTCCGGTCCGGGAACGCGATTGCCGTGTTTCACGCGACCGATGCTGCGGCCGATGGCGTCAGAAAACTGGACCAGGCCCGCAAGGCCTGGGCGCTCGGCAGCGATGCCGGCAATGAAATTCCGTCCTTCCGGCTCTTTAGCGAAGCCGAAATGGACGAGTTGATGGGCCAGAATGCTTTTATCCATGCCTGCGCGCTTGCAGGGCAGGCGGGTGAGGGTGTAGTGAAGCGCGCAACGATGCTTGAGCAGTACCGCCTTGGCGGCCAATCTCAGGCGGAACGCGACGCTGCCCGGACAGAACAATGACGCGGTTAACCGACATCAACGGTCGCCGCGTTCCGATGCAGCAATTGAACGACGAGGCCTGATGGACGTCATCCGGTTCTCGTCCGAAGGAACGGGAACGGAATGACCGACAACAACGACGACAAGACACTTAACGCACAGCCTAAGAAGACTCTCACCCTCAAGCCGGGCGGGATGAATCAGGGCACCGTGCGGCAGGATATGGGTCGAGGTCGCACGAACGCGGTTGTCGTGGAAACACGCAAGCGCCGCCCCCTGCGTCCGGAAGACGAGAAGCAGGTTCATTCGACCGCAGCGCCCGCTCCGAAGCCGGCCGCCCCTGCCCCCGCGGCAGCACCGCGTCCGCAGGCTCCGCAGCCGCGCATCCACCAGCCCAGCGGCCAGCAGCAACGTCCAGGTTCCTCCCAGTCGCAGCAGCGTCCCGGCTCGTCCGCACCGCAGCAGCGCCAGCCTGAGCGTCCGCGCGGGAACGTCCTGCACGATCTGTCCGCAGGCGAGATGGAAGCCCGCCGCCGCGCGCTGATGGAAGCGCAGGCTCGTGACGTGATCGAAGCCAAGCAGCGGGCCGAAGACGAAGCCCGCCGCAAGGTCGAGGAAGAACGCCGCATTGCCGCCGAAAAGGAAGAAGCTGCGCGCCGTGCCGCCGAGGAAGCCGAAGCCGCCAAGGTGGCGGCAAGCCAGCCGGCCGTGGAAGCGAAATCCGAACAGGCCGCTGAAAAGCCGGCAGTCGCCACTCAGCCGGCGCCGCGCTCGGATGCTCGCCCTCAGTCCGCCGCTGCCGCACCTGGTCGCGCAACCACGGAAACCGTCGCTCCGCGTGGGCGTCGCACCGATGGCGACGATGAGGACGATCGCGGTGCACGCCGTGGTAACCTGCCGGTCCGTGGCAAGGTTGCAGCACCTGCACCTGCGAAGCCCGCCGCCCGCCTGAAGACCGAAGAAGAACGCCGTCGCGGCAAGCTTACGGTCACCTCGTCCAATCTGGATGAAGACGGCACACCGCGCGGCCGCTCCATGGCATCCATGCGCCGCCGTCAGGAGAAATTCCGCCGCAGCCAGATGCAGGAAACCCGTGAAAAGGTTATGCGCGAAGTGATCCTGCCGGAAACCATTACCATTCAGGAACTGTCACAGCGCATGTCCGAACGCGCCGTCGACGTCATCAAGTTCCTGATGAAGGAAGGCCAGATGATGAAGCCGGGCGACGTAATCGACGCCGATCTGGCCGAACTGATCGCGGTCGAATTCGGCCATACCGTCAAGCGCGTTTCCGAATCCGACGTCGAAGAAGGCATCTTCAACCAGACGGACGATGAAGGCGAAATGGTTTCCCGCCCGCCCGTCGTCACCATCATGGGTCACGTCGACCACGGCAAGACCTCGCTGCTCGACGCCATCCGTCAGGCGAATGTGGTTGCCGGTGAAGCCGGTGGCATCACCCAGCATATCGGTGCTTATCAGGTCGAGAAGAACGGCCAGAAGATCACCTTCATCGACACCCCCGGCCACGCCGCCTTCACGGCCATGCGTGCCCGTGGTGCACAGGCGACGGATATTGCCGTTCTGGTGGTCGCCGCAGACGACAGCGTCATGCCGCAGACGATCGAATCCATCAACCATGCCAAGGCGGCGGGTGTTCCGATCGTCGTTGCGATCAACAAGATCGACAAGCACGAGGCAAACCCTGAGAAGGTTCGTCAGCAGCTCCTGCAGCACGAAGTCTTCGTGGAATCGATGGGCGGTGAAGTGCTTGACGTGGAAGTGTCGGCCAAGAAACTGCTTGGTCTCGACAAACTGCTCGAAGCGATCCTGCTGCAGGCTGAAATTCTCGACCTCAAGGCAGATCCGAACCGTACCGCGGAAGGCACCGTCATCGAAGCGGAACTCGACCGCGGCCGCGGCGCCGTCGCTACAGTTCTCGTGCAGAAGGGCACGCTGAAGCCCGGTCAGATCATCGTGGCCGGTGACCAGTGGGGCCGCGTTCGCGCCCTCGTCAACGACAAGGGCGAACACGTCAAGGAAGCCGGTCCGGCTATGCCTGTCGAGATTCTCGGTCTTTCCGGCACGCCATCTGCCGGTGACCGTTTCGCGGTTGTCGAAAACGAAAGCCGTGCTCGCGAGATTTCCGAGTACCGCCAGCGTCTGGCACGCGACAAGGCTGTCGCCCGTCAGACGGGCCAGCGCGGTTCGCTGGAACAGATGATGAGCCAGTTGCAGACTTCGGGAATGAAGGAATTCCCGCTGGTCATCAAGGCCGACGTGCAGGGCTCGGTCGAAGCCATTATCGCTTCGCTCGACAAGCTCGGCACCGACGAGGTCCGCGCTCGTATCGTTCACTCGGGCGCTGGTGCCATCACGGAATCGGATATCTCGCTTGCCGAGGCCTCCAACGCCGCGATCATCGGCTTCAACGTTCGCGCCAACGCACAGGCCCGTACGGCCTCCGAACGCGCCGGTATCGAAATCCGCTACTACAACATCATCTACGATCTGGTGGATGACGTGAAGGCGGCGATGTCGGGCCTGCTTTCGCCGGAACGTCGCGAGACCTTCCTCGGCAATGCCGAAATCCTCGAGGTGTTCAACATCACGAAGGTCGGCAAGGTCGCGGGTTGCCGCGTCGTCGAAGGCAAGGTGGAGCGTGGTGCAGGTGTTCGTCTGGTTCGCGACAACGTCGTCATCCACGAAGGCAAGCTCAAGACCCTCAAGCGCTTCAAGGACGAAGTGGCAGAAGTGCCGGTCGGTCAGGAATGCGGTATGGCCTTCGAAAACTACGAAGACATCCGCGCCGGCGACACCATCGAGTGCTTCCGCGTCGAACACATCACGAGAACGCTCTAAAGCATTTCCAGGAAAAGTGGATCCCCGGTTTTCCGTCCGGAAATGCGATAGAAAAAAGAGCGTTCTCGCCGCAAAACAGGACTTTACTGTCGGGCGCCGGCTTAACCGGCGCTCGCTCCGTTTGAGGCATAACCCATGGCAAAAGCTACATCATCGGCCCCTTCCCAACGCATGCTGCGCGTTGGCGAACAGGTGCGCGCCGCCCTGACACAAATTCTCCAGCGCGGCGAAGTCCGCGACGATCTGATCGAAAGCACCGTCATTTCCATTTCGGAAGTGCGAATGTCTCCCGATCTCAAGATCGCTACCGCCTACGTGACGCCGCTTGGCGTTGCCGATCACACCGACATCATCACGGCACTCAACCGCCACGCCAAGTTCATGCGTGGTCGCCTCGGACCGCAGCTTCGGCAGATGAAATACATGCCGGAACTGCGTTTCCGCGACGATACGAGTTTCGACAATTACCAGAAGATCGACGCGCTCCTGCGCTCACCCGAAGTGCAGCGCGATCTTGGGCCTTCAAACGAAAAAGACGACGAACAGAACTGAAGCATGTCCAAACCACGCAAACAGCAGAACCGCAAACCCAAGGGCCGTCCGATTTCGGGCTGGCTGATCCTCGACAAACCGCTCGATTTCGGCTCCACCGAGGCCGTTTCCAAGATCAAGTGGCTGTTCAACGCCCAGAAGGCCGGCCATGCCGGCACGCTCGATCCGCTCGCGTCCGGCATGCTGCCGATCGCGCTCGGTGACGCCACCAAGACGGTGCCTTACGTCATGGACGGCCGGAAGATCTACGAATTCACCGTGACCTGGGGCGAGCAACGCGCGACCGACGATCTGGAAGGCGAGGTGGTCGATTCCTCTGATCGGCGCCCGGACGAACAGGCAATCCGCGATATTCTACCCCATTATACCGGCGTGATCATGCAGACTCCGCCGCAATTTTCCGCCATCAAGATCGCCGGCGAGCGTGCCTATGATCTGGCGCGAGACGGCGAGACCGTGGAAATTCCCGCACGCGAGGTGGAAATCCATCGCCTGACGCTGCTGGCCTGCCCCGATGCCGATACAGCGCATTTTGAAGTGGAGTGCGGCAAGGGCACCTATGTGCGGGCGCTGGCGCGCGACATGGGCCGCGATCTCGGCTGTTTCGGCCATATCTCGGAACTGCGCCGCACCATGGTCGCACCCTTCGGCGAAGAGATGATGGTGCCGCTCGAAACGCTGACGGCACTGGAAGCCATGGAAGACCGCGACGAGCGGTTGGAAGCGCTGGATGCCTATCTGATCGATACGGCGGAGGCGCTTTCCGCCCTTCCCCGCCTCATCATCAACGACGACCAGGCGCACCGGCTGAAGATGGGCAACCCCATCTTGCTGCGCGGGCGCGACGCGCCCGCCAACCATCCGGAAGCCTATGCCACTGCGCATGGCAAGCTCGTCGCCATCGGCGAGATCGGCGAAGGCGAGTTCCGGCCGAAGCGGGTTTTCGGCTGAGCCGGGCGGCGCAGGCGGGAATCAATCGCCTCTTTCCATTGCACCCGGAATAGTTTATAGGCAGCGCCAGCTTAGGCTTTGCCTGCGCTACTGAATGGCCAGAGCTGGACGACATCCCGGCTCTTTGGCGTCCCATTTTTCCTTAAAATAGAAAGGATCGTCCGATGTCGATTACTGCAGAGCGCAAAGCCGCCCTCATCAAGGAATATGCCACGAAGGAAGGCGACACCGGTTCTCCGGAAGTTCAGGTCGCTATCCTGACCGAGCGGATCAACAACCTGACCGGTCACTTCAAGGACCACAAGAAGGACAACCACTCCCGTCGTGGCCTTCTGACGCTGGTTTCGAGCCGTCGTTCGCTTCTCGACTATCTGAAGAAGAAGGACGAAGCCCGTTACTCCAAGCTGATCGGTGCTCTCGGCATTCGCCGCTAATAACTTCTCCGGCGGGTTTCGCAACGATGCCCGCCGGTTTTTATATCCGGTCTTTTAAGGCCGCATGAATTTCCGGGCGCTTACCGCTGATGTGGCCCCCGGACGATAAGGGTGACCCGGATGGGCCGGTGCCGCCTTTTTCAACCGCAGACCTGTCATGGGGCAGGATTGCCGGATGCTTGCTTGTCGAAAGCCTCCCGCTGTCTTGCCCGTGATTGCGTCACCGCGCTGCCACCGCCGGCACGATACCGGTGCGGCAGCCACAACCAAGGACAAGATATGTTCAATCAACACTCCGTGGAAATCGAATGGGCAGGCCGCCCGCTGAAGCTCGAGACCGGCAAGGTTGCCCGTCAGGCTGACGGCGCCGTCATCGCAACCTACGGCGAGACGATGGTTCTCGCGACTGTGGTTTCCGCAAAGTCTCCGAAGCCAGGCCAGGACTTCTTCCCGCTCACCGTCAACTACCAGGAAAAGACCTACGCAGCCGGCAAGATCCCCGGCGGCTACTTCAAGCGCGAAGGCCGCCCGAGCGAAAACGAGACTCTCGTTTCGCGCCTGATCGACCGCCCGATCCGCCCGCTCTTCCCTGAAGGCTACAAGAACGACACGCAGGTCGTCGTCACCGTTATCCAGCACGATCTGGAAAACAATCCGGACGTCCTATCGATGGTTGCGGCTTCCGCAGCGCTGACGCTCTCTGGCGTTCCCTTCATGGGCCCGGTTGGCGGCGCGCGCGTTGGCTACATCAACGGTGAATATGTCCTTAACCCGCATCTGGACGAAATGGACGAGTCTGTTCTCGATCTCGTCGTTGCCGGTACGCAGGACGCCGTTTTGATGGTTGAGTCCGAGGCCAAGGAACTCAACGAAGAAATCATGCTCGGCGCCGTCATGTTCGGTCATCGCGGCTTCCAGCCGGTTATCGACGCGATCATCAAGCTCGCCGAAGTTGCCGCCAAGGAACCGCGCGAATTCGAACCGGAAGATTTTTCCGCTCTCGAAAACGAAATGCTCGGTCTTGCTGAAACCGAACTGCGCGCCGCCTACAAGATCACCGAAAAGGCCGCCCGTTACGCCGCCGTCGACGCCGTCAAGGCCAAGGTGAAGGCACACTTCCTGCCGGAAGAAGGCGAAGCCAAGTACACGCCGGAAGAAATCGGCGCTGTCTTCAAGCACCTTCAGGCCAAGATCGTTCGCTGGAACGTTCTGGACACCAAGAGCCGCATCGACGGCCGCGACCTGTCGACCGTTCGTCCGATCGTTTCGGAAGTTGGCCTGCTGCCGCGTACCCACGGTTCGGCGCTGTTCACCCGCGGCGAGACCCAGGCGATCGTTGTTGCGACCCTCGGCACCGGCGAAGACGAGCAGTATGTCGACAGCCTCACCGGCATGTACAAGGAACGCTTCCTGCTGCACTATAACTTCCCGCCCTACTCGGTCGGCGAAACAGGCCGCATGGGTTCCCCGGGCCGTCGCGAAATCGGTCACGGTAAGCTCGCATGGCGCGCTATCCGCCCGATGCTGCCGACTGCAGAGCAGTTCCCATACACGCTACGCGTTGTTTCCGAAATCACCGAGTCCAACGGCTCCTCGTCGATGGCAACCGTTTGCGGCACCTCGCTTGCACTGATGGACGCGGGCGTTCCGCTGGCAAAGCCGGTTGCCGGTATCGCCATGGGCCTGATCCTCGAAGGCGAGCGCTTTGCGGTTCTCTCCGACATCCTCGGTGACGAAGACCACCTCGGCGACATGGACTTCAAGGTCGCAGGTACGGCCGACGGCATCACCTCGCTGCAGATGGACATCAAGATCGCCGGTATCACCGAAGAGATCATGAAGATCGCTCTCGAGCAGGCACAGGGTGGCCGCAAGCACATTCTCGGCGAAATGGCCAACGCCATCACCGAGAGCCGCGGCCAGCTCGGCGAATTTGCACCGCGCATCGAAGTCATGAACATTCCGGTCGACAAGATCCGTGAAGTCATCGGCTCCGGCGGCAAGGTCATTCGCGAAATCGTCGAAAAGACCGGCGCGAAGATCAACATCGAAGACGACGGCACCGTCAAGATCGCCTCTTCTTCCGGCAAGGAAATCGAAGCGGCCCGCAAGTGGATCCACTCGATCGTTGCGGAACCGGAAGTCGGCGCCATCTATGAAGGCACTGTTGTCAAGACCGCTGACTTCGGCGCTTTCGTCAACTTCTTCGGCGCGCGTGACGGCCTCGTCCACATCTCGCAGCTCGCTTCCGAGCGTGTTGCCAAGACCTCCGACGTCGTCAAGGAAGGCGACAAGGTCTGGGTCAAGCTGATGGGCTTCGACGAGCGCGGCAAGGTTCGCCTGTCCATGAAGGTTGTCGACCAGGCGACCGGCAAGGAAGTCGTTGCAGACAAGAAGAAGGAAGACGGCGAAGCCGCTGCCGAATAAGGCAGCCCCGCCAGACCCTATCGAGGCGCGGGTTTTGCCCGCGCCTTTTTTCTATTTGACCTTGAGGATGCTCCCATGAGCCGTGACGCCGTGAAAACCCTTTTCCACCCCTTTGCCTCGGACATGCTTTCCATGCCGAAGGAGGGCGAACGCGTTCTGTTTCTGGGAGCGGAAGCCGGTCCGCGGCTGGATGGATTCGACGCGGAGATCGTCGCGGTTCAACATCTACGTCCGCTTTATCGTGCTCTGCAGGCTCAAGGCGCAGAAGTGACTCCTGATATTTCGGGCGAAGATTACGATGTGGCTCTGCTGCTTTGCGGCAAACATCGCGGCGAGAATGAAAACCGCGTCGCCGAAGCGCTTTCGCGCGTAAAGGCCGGCGGCCTCATCGTCGCAGCCGGATCGAAAGAAGACGGTATCGTGACGCTGCGCAAGACGCTGGCGAAACTTGGCATCGAAGCGGAATCGACACCAAAATACCATGGCGTCGCGCTCTGGTTCAAACGACCGGACGATGTTGCGGCCGTCGTATCGAAGCTCGCCCAGAGGCCGGTAACGGTTGAAGGCCGCTTCACCGCCCTCCCCGGCATGTTTTCCCATGACCGCGTCGATGACGGCTCGGAACTGCTCGCATCGCGCCTGCCGACCGATTTTGACGGCAACGCCGCCGATTTCGGCGCGGGCTGGGGTTACCTCTCCGTCATGCTGGCCGAGAAATCGCCGCGCACGGCCCGTATCGATCTGTTCGAAGCAGACTGGAACGCGCTGGAATTTGCAAAGACCAATCTTCTCGAAAACAATCCGCGGCTGACGGCGCGCTTCTTCTGGCAGGATCTGGCAAACGAGCCGCCGAAGGAAAAATACGACCTCATCATCATGAACCCGCCTTTCCATGCGGCGGGACAGGCAGCAGAACCTGCCCTCGGTCAGGCCTTCATCAAGGCTGCCGCCGGCGCGCTGCGCAGCGGCGGCAAGCTGCTGATGGTCGCCAATCGCGGCATGCCCTATGAGCCGGTGCTCGCGGCTGAATTCCGCACCAGCACTGAAGTGTGCCGCAACGCCCGCTTCAAGATTCTGAGCGCCCAGAAATAATCAAGGCCGCGGAATAATCAGCTCAACAGCCATGCCCATAGCGACACGGAAAGAACGCCGGTCGCTGTGGAAATGCTGATGGTGGAGGCGGCAACGCTGTGGCCGATGCCGAAGCGGTTGGCGATAAGCCAGGCATTCACTCCCGTCGGCACCGACGAGGTGAGCACGAGCGCCGCCGTCCATTCCCGGCTGAGACCGAGCGCATGACCCATTGCCCACACACAGGCGGGCAGCAGCAGGAGCTTGAACACCGTCATGGTGACGGCAATACCCATATTGCCGCGAATGGTGTATTTGGTCAGCGCCATGCCAAGCGAAATAAGCGCCGCCGGCCCCGCCATAGACGCGATCTGATCGACCACGGTTTTCAGAATGGGCGTTAATGCGACGCCGGAGACATTGGTCGAAAGCCCGATGACAAGGCCGATCACCAGCGGATTGGTGATGAGATTGCGGCCCACCTGCCTGAACACCGCAGCCATGCTGCGCCTTTCGCCGCCGACCGCCTTGTGTGTGGCGTTTTCCATGAGGATCGTGCCGGCGATCATCATCACCGGCAGGTGAATGGCGAGCAGGATGGAGAGAGCCACCAGCCCCTCATCGCCGACGGAGCGTCCGACCAACGGCAGGCCGATGAAGATATTGTTCGCAAATGCTGATGAAATGCCGGCAATGACGGCAATGCGCATATCCTGCCTGAAGACATAACGGGTGACGATATGCCCGACCGTCCAGGTGACGGTCACGCCGGCGAAATAGGTGATCCAGAGCCGGAACGGCGATGCGCCGTGAAAATTCGCTTCCGCAAGCGTGCGGAAGATCAATGTCGGCACCGCGATCTTGAACACGAAGTCACTGAGAATATCGCCGGCATCGGCCCTGAACAGACCCGCCTTGACGGTGAGCCACCCGATAAGGATGAGAATGAAAATCGGGGCGACATTCGCGGCAACGGCAGACATGGAGGGAAAGCTTTCGCGGCTTTTGCGGGAGATAATCCGCTTTAGAGCGTTTTCCACGGGAATGGAATCGCGAAAACGCTCCCACTCTTTGTTTTCTCCACATGGCGCCCAAGAAAGACAAAACTCTTGAGCCGCTTTGGGTAGAAAGCTCATCTTGGCCCGTAAAATCCGCAAGGCCTAACGTTACTAAAAAAGAAAAAGCGGGGTCTCCCCCGCCTTTTATGTCCGTTATGTGCCGCCAGTACATCCGTGGCGGAGATAACGGTTGAGCCAGAAGACCATCATGTCTTCCATTCCGGAATGCATTCACACACCTTTTGCTCTGACAAATGAAATAACCTACCTACATTACAAGCAGATGACGCGTTTTCGCTCCTCGCGCGGAACCGCATATTTTCTGTTTGGGCTTTTCTTGCCGCCAGAAATGTTTAAGACCTTTCGAAAAATACGCACACCCCGTGCGAAACGGATAGGGCCTATGACGAAATTCGACGTACTGACTGTCGGCAATGCCATCGTCGACATCATTTCCCGCTGCGACGATCGCTTTCTCAACGACAATGCCATTACCAAAGGCGCAATGAACCTCATCGATGCGGAACGGGCGGAGCTGCTTTATTCGCTGATGGGGCCGGCTCTCGAAGCCTCCGGCGGCAGTGCTGGCAACACGGCGGCGGGTGTGGCGAATTTCGGCGGCAGAGCCGCCTATTTCGGCAAGGTGGCCGAAGACCAACTCGGGGAAATTTTCCAGCACGATATCCGCGCGCAGGGTGTTTATTTCGAAACCAAGCCGGAAGGCACGTTCCCGCCGACCGCCCGCTCAATGATCTTCGTGACCGAAGACGGCGAGCGTTCGATGAACACCTATCTCGGCGCCTGTGTCGATCTCGGCCCGGAAGACGTGGAAGAAGATGTGGTGGCTGAGACAAAGGTAACCTATTTCGAAGGTTACCTGTGGGACCCGCCGCGCGCCAAGGACGCCATTCGCGAATGCGCCCGCATTGCGCATGAGAATGGCCGTGAAGTCTCCATGACGCTTTCCGACAGCTTTTGTGTCGGCCGCTATCGCGACGAATTCCTCGACCTGATGCGTTCCGGTACTGTGGACATTGTTTTCGCCAACAAGCAGGAAGCGCTTTCGCTTTACGAAACCGACGACTTCGAGCTTGCACTGACCAGAATCGCCGCCGACTGCAAGATCGCCGCGGTGACGATGAGCGAGGAAGGCGCCGTCATCCTGCGCGGAACGGAACGTGTGAAGGTTGAAGCCTATCCGGTGCATGACGTTGTCGACACGACGGGCGCCGGCGATCTTTTCGCCGCCGGTTTCCTCTTCGGTTATACGCAGAACCGGTCGCTCGAAGATTGCGGCAAGCTCGGCTGCCTTGCGGCTGCCGCCGTCATTCAGCAGATCGGCCCGCGCCCCATGTCATCGCTCAAGGCGCTCGGTGAGAAGCACGGCCTTATTTAAAGGCCTCGCCCGGGTAAGCGCCCCAGATTTCGCCCTGCGAAACCCAGCCCGAGGCCTGACCGGCCTCGGCGCGGCACCAGTCGCCATTGCATTCGCCGATCCTGAAGACGACGCCCGGCTCAAGCCGCGCCACAACGGCAGCGCCCGACTGCGCCTCGCGGCGCATGTTCACGTAAACTTCCTTGCCCTTGCCACGCATCCACGGGGCCGCAACGGCCGTTCGCTCACCGGAGAGCAGGGCCTGATTGACCCAGCCTTCCGTACCATCGGCATCGCGGATGCGCCGCCAGTTTTCATATTCCTGGATGATTTCGACCGGCATTCCCGATTTCAAATACATCCAGGACACGGCATAATCCGTACTCGGGCCGATGCGCATATTGACGCGCTTTGATTTCAGGCTGACAAAACGCGGCAGCGGCAGGCCGCTTGCGCCTTTGGCGGCGCCCTGCGCCATGACTTCGGTTGCCGCACCGAAGAGGCCCAAAGACAATGCGATGCAAACGATAGAAACCACACTGCGCATGCCCATTTCCGTTTCCCGCCTTCTGCAAACCGGATGATATTTAAGGAGGCTCGTTTCCACATGCCTCAAGCTTCAGCGAGTTTTGTTTGTCTTCGCCGGTGGGTCTGGTAGAAACGCCCTGATTGAAAGAAATTATCGCTCTTTCTGGTTAATGACTTCTGAACAAGGCAGCGGCAAACGATGACCCACAAGAAGAGACCGACAGTCTATATAACCCGCAAATTGCCTGACGTCGTCGAAACCAGAATGCGCGAACTCTTCGATGCCGAACTGAATATAGACGATACGCCGCGCAGCGAGACGGAGCTTGTCGCCGCCATGCAAAGGGTAGACGTGCTCGTGCCCACCGTTACCGACCGCATCACCGCAGCGATGATTGAGCAGGCAGGACCGCAACTGAAACTCATCGCCAGCTTCTCCAACGGTATCGACCATGTGGATGTGGATGCCGCGGCCCGAAAGGGCATTACCGTCACCAACACGCCCAATGTGCTGACTGAGGACAGCGCCGACATCACCATGGCTCTCGTGCTCGCCGTGCCGCGCCGCATGATCGAAGGCACGCGGGTGCTTGCCAATGGCGCGGACGAGTGGCTCGGCTGGTCGCCGACATGGATGCTGGGACGGCGCATTTCCGGCAAGCGCATCGGCATTGTCGGGATGGGCCGCATCGGAACGGCGGTGGCACGGCGCGCCAAGGCCTTTGGCCTCTCCATTCATTATCACAATCGCAAACGCGTCAATCCGGCAACGGAAGCAGAGCTTGAAGCGACCTATTGGGACAGTCTCGACCAGATGCTGGCGCGGGTGGATATCGTCTCCGTCAATTGCCCCTCGACGCCCGCGACCTATCACCTGATCTCGGCCCGGCGGTTGGCCCTGATGCAGCCCACCAGCTACATCGTCAATACCGCGCGCGGCGATATTATCGACGAGGCGGCGATGATCCAGTGCCTGCGCGAAGACAAGATCGCAGGCGCCGGTCTCGATGTCTATGAGAACGAGCCTGCCGTAAACCCCAAGCTCATCAAGCTGGCCAAGGAAGGCAAGGTCGTGCTGCTTCCGCATATGGGCTCTGCAACAATCGAGGGCCGTATCGAGATGGGTGACAAGGTCATCATCAACATCCGCACGCTATTCGACGGCCACCGTCCGCCGAACCGGGTGCTGCCGGGGCGGAACTGAGCCGGTTCAGCCGAGGAATTTGGTCATTTCGATCGAGGTCGTGCGATTATAGCCGGCATGGGCGTTTTCGGCGGTCTTGACGAAACCCCAGGCGGCGAATTTGGTATGATTGGCGATAAGCTCGATGCGAGTTTCCAGCCGCAGCGCCGGTAACGCCAATTCGCGGGCGAGCGCTTCGGCCTGCTCCAGCAGCATCCCGCCTATACCCTTTCCCTGCGCTTTCGGGGAAACACCGAGTTTGCCGACATAAAGACAGGCCGGCGGCTCCGGTCGGCAAAATAGGCAACCGACAATCTCATCGCCATCAAGCGCCACGAAAGCGATCTCCGCCCTCGCCTTCTCGGCAAGATTTTCCAGCGTCAGGCGATGAGCCGAAGACGGCGGGTCGATGACGCCATCCATATAAGCGAAGGAGGACAAGATAAGCGCCAGCAATTCCTGCCAGCGATCGAACTCCTCCCCGATCCTGACAATCTCCGTCATGGTTTTTTCCCTCCTGGACGCCGCTTGTATCGCACGGTTTCGAAACGGGCCGACAGGGCGTCATAGAGGAGCAGGCGGCCGATCAACGGCTCTCCGGCACCGGTGATAACCTTGATCGCCTCCATGGCCATAAGCGTACCGATAACCCCCGTCAGCGCGCCGACAATGCCTGTTTCCGCGCAACTGGGAATGAGGCCCTGCGGCGGCGGTTCCGGAAACAGGTCACGATAGCCGGGCAGCCGAGCGCCCTCGGTATTTGTCTCATAGGGTTTCAGCACCGTCACCGAACCATCAAAACGGCCGACAGCTCCCGTTACCAATGGTCTTTTCGCAGCCTCCGCGGCATCGGCGGCCGTATAACGCGTATCGAAATTATCCGAGCCGTCTATAAGGAGATCGAAGGATTGCAGATGGTCATGCGTCCAGACCTGCGAAAAGCGCTCTTCATAAACAAGCGTTCGAACATGCGGATTGAGCCGGGCGACGGCCTTGCGCGCGCTCTCCGTCTTCAACTCCCCAATCGTACCGGTATCGTGGATGACCTGTCGCTGCAGATTGGACAGGGAAACCACATCGTCATCGATCATGCCGAGCGTGCCGACACCGGCAGCGGCAAGATAATGCAGCACAGGAGTGCCGAGACCGCCGGCCCCGATAACCAGCACGCGCGCCGCCTTCAGCCGCTGCTGGCCCACGCCGCCGATTTCCGGCAACAGGATATGGCGCTTGTAGCGTTCGATTTCTTCCGGGCTCAGCGGGTCCATATCGCCCTCCATTTCTTAGCCGTCATGCGGTGATGCTCCCGTGGGAAACGTTGAAGAATTGCGCCCTGTCGCCGAGGGCGGAGAACATCGCCGTATCCGTTCCGGTCATAAAACTCTGGCCGCCAAGTGCATGAATGAGATCGAACAGAGCCGCCCGCCTGCCTTCATCCAGATGGGCGGCGATCTCGTCCAGCAGCAGGACCGGCGCGTGGCCGGTCATGTTGGCGGTCAGTTGCGCATGCGCAAGCACCAGCCCCACCAGCAACGCCTTCTGTTCCCCGGTTGAACAGCGCTCGGCCTCCATATCCTTTTCCGCATGGCGCACGAACAGATCGACGCGGTGCGGCCCATCCAGTGTGCGGCCGGCAGCGGCGTCACGATACCGGCCATCACGCAGCATAAGCCTGTATTCATCCTCCAGATCGACGGCGGGGCGATTGAGCCCATCGTCCATGAAACCGGAGAGAGAAAGCGCCGCAGAAGGGAAAACGGCATCACCCGCCCGCCCCTCGATCAGGTTCTTCAAGAGGCCAAGCATCTCATAACGCGCAATCGCCATTGAGATGCCGAGTTCGGCCATCTGCTTTTCGATACCGTCCAGCCAGACCGGATCGAAACGACCTTCCGAAAGCAGGCGGTTGCGGCCACGCATGGCCTTTTCGAAATCGCTTGCGCGCCGGCCGTGACCCGGATCGAGCGACAGGACCAGCCGGTCGAGAAAACGCCGGCGGTCCGATGACGAACCGGTAAAGAGGCCATCCATGGCAGGCGTCAGCCACAGAACCCGCAAATGGTCGGTCAATTCATCGACGGACTTCACCGGCGTGCCGTTCAGCCGCAGGCGACGCGATACCACCTCGCCATCACCTTCGATCCCGGTGCCGATCGCGACCTCACCATCCATGCCCTCGACATCGGCGAAGATCGAGAAGCCGGCTTCGGCCCCTACCCGCGTCACATCAGACAGGGTGGCGCGGCGCAGGCCCCTTCCGGGAGAGAGGAAAGAGACGGCCTCCAGAAGATTGGTCTTGCCGGAACCGTTGTCGCCCGTCAGCACGACATGGCGTTCATCAAGCGTGAGTGCAGCCGCCGCATAATTGCGGAAGTCCGTGAGTTTCAGCCGTAAAAGCGACACCTTGTTCGTCATTTTTACGGCCTAAAACGAACGTAGATGGATAGCAAGGCGGCGAACGTCCCGCGACCATCAGCGAGCGTCAAAACCAGGCAAATTATTCAGTAGTGGCAACTTTTTTAGCGGACGGCTATTTATGGGCGGTTCGTTGTCACCGGTAATCATCCATGCGCTTCTTTATTTCCCTGCTTCTGACGGTCAGCCTTCTTTCATCCTGCGCCGGACGGCCGGGAGCGGACGTGCTGCAAGCCGTCAACACCCAGGTCAAAGATACAAAAATCGTGACCGCCTATGTTGCCAGCACCCGTGAGAAAAATGAAGAAGCGAAAAAGGGGTTCAGCACCCTGCGGGCGACCGACCCAAATTATGCCCGCTTCGATATTTCGATACCGCCGACCCACAAGAGCGGAAAAATCGAATGGTCGACTGGAAAACCGGATGCCAAGAAGGATTTCGTCGTCACACGGGCGCAGATGCTGGATAGGGCGAGTTTCAACAGCGACCTCGGCGATATTACGCGATCCCGCAAGCAGATCGCGCTTTTTGTGCACGGTTATAACTACAGCTATCAGGAGGCGCTTTTCCGCGCAGCGCAGATGGCTGCCGATGCCAATCTCGATGGCGTACCTTTGGTTTTTTCCTGGCCATCGCAGGCCAATGTCACAGGCTATGTGGCGGACAAGGAATCGGCGACTTATTCGCGCGATGCCCTTGCCAATCTGCTGACCGATCTCACGCGCCACTCTTCGCGCAGGAACATTGTCGTCTTCGGCCATAGTATGGGCGGTTGGCTGGTCATGGAAGCGTTGCGACAGTTGCGCTTCGAGGGCAGAAACGACGTCATCGCAAAGCTGCAGGTGGTTCTGGCCGCCCCAGATATCGATGCCGATGTCTTCCGCAAGCAGATCGACGTGGTTGGACGCCTAAACCCACCACTCACAGTCCTCGTGTCCAAGGACGACCGCGCCCTGAAAGCGTCTTCTATATTGGGCGCAGACGTGACACGGATTGGCGCACTTGATGTCACCGATCCCAAGGTGCAGGACGCGGCGTTGAAGGAAGGTGTCCAGTTCGTGGATATTTCCAACCTGAAAGCCTCGGACCCGCTCAATCATGACCGCTATGCCGCACTGGCGTCGCTCGTGCCGCAACTGGAGACGAGCCGCAACGGCAATGGACAAAACGGCCTCGGTCGCGCCGGCGCCTTCGTGTTCGATGCAATCGGCGCAACCGTCTCCAGCCCCTTCCGGCTTGCGAGCCAGGTGGTGAACCCGCAATAGTGTGCGGGCTCGTGCTGACAGTTCCGGCTTCAGAAATCCCAGTCTTCATCCTCGGTGGCGACCGCCTTGCCAATGACATAGGACGAGCCGGAACCTGAGAAGAAGTCGTGGTTCTCATCGGCATTGGGCGAGAGCGCCGAAAGGATCGCCGGATTGACCCGGCAGGCCTCGGCCGGAAACAGCGCTTCATAACCCAGATTCATCAGGGCCTTGTTGGCGTTGTAATGCAGGAACTGCTTGACGTCTTCCGTCAGGCCGACACCGTCATAGAGATCCTCGGTATATTTCGCCTCGTTGTCGTAAAGCTCGAGCAGGAGATCAAAAGCAAAATCCTTGATCTCCTGGCTCTGCGTTTCGCCGAGACGCTCCACCGCCCGCTGAAACTTGTAGCCGATATAATAGCCATGCACGGCCTCATCGCGGATGATGAGGCGAATGAGGTCCGCCGTGTTGGTGAGCTTGGCGCGGCTTGACCAGAACATCGGCAGATAGAAGCCGGAATAGAACAGGAAGCTTTCCAGAAAGACGCTGGCGATCTTTTTCTTCAGCGGATCGCCGCTGTCATATTCCCGCATGATGATCGCGGACTTGCGTTGCAGAAACTCGTTTTCCTCCGACCAGCGATAGGCGTCGTCAACGTCAGGCGTGGAGCACAGAGTCGAGAAAATCGACGAATAGGAACGGGCGTGCACCGCCTCCATGAAGGAGATATTCGAAAGCACGGCCTCCTCATGCGGCGTCGCCGAATCCGGCATCAGGCGCACGGCACCGACGCCGTTCTGGATGGTGTCGAGCAATGTCAGCCCGGTGAAGACACGGATCGTCAGTTTCTGCTCTTCCGGCTTCAACGTCCCCCAGGAGGGGATATCGTTGGAGAGCGGCACCTTTTCCGGTAGCCAGAAATTCGAGGTCAGGCGGTTCCAGACTTCAAGGTCCTTGTCGTCCTCAATGCGGTTCCAGTTGACCGCGCGGATGCGGGACGCGGGTTTTACGGCGATGTTCATTGTCTTGTCCCTCAATTCAGAGCGTGCAGGAAACGCAGCCCTGAACCTGCGTGCCTTCCAGCGCCATCTGGCGCAAACGGATGTAATAGATGGTCTTGATGCCCTTTTTCCAGGCATAGATCTGCGCCCGGTTGATATCGCGCGTCGTCGCCGTATCGCGGAAGAACAGCGTCAGCGACAGGCCCTGATCGACATGCTGGGTGGCCGCCGCATAGGTGTCGATGATTTTCTCCGGACCGATCTCATAGGCATCCTGATAATATTCAAGATTGTCGTTCGAGAGATAGGAAGCCGGATAATAAACGCGGCCGATCTTGCCCTCTTTGCGGATTTCGATCTTCGAGACAATCGGATGAATGGAGGATGTGGAGTGGTTGATATAGGAGATCGAACCCGTTGGCGGTACGGCCTGCAGGTTCTGGTTATAGAGACCTGATGCCATCACGTCCTGCTTCAGTGCCTTCCAGTCGTCCTGTGTCGGAATGGCAATGCCGGCCTTTTCGAAGAGCTCACGGACCTTTTCCGTCGCGGGCAGCCATTCCCTGTCGGTATATTTGTCGAAATAGTCGCCCGAGGCATATTTGGAGTTCTCAAAGCCCTTGAAGCTCTGGCCCCGTTCTACGGCCAGCCGATTGCTGGCACGGATGGCGTGATAGGTGACGGTGTAGAAGTAGATATTGGTGAAATCGACGCCTTCTTCGGAACCATAGAAAATGCGCTCGCGCGCCAGATAACCGTGCAGGTTCATCTGGCCGAGGCCGATAGCGTGGCTCGCATCATTGCCCTTTTCCACCGAGGGAACAGAGGAAATGTGGCTCATATCCGATACCGCCGTCAGCGCCCGGATGGAGGTCTCGATGGTCTTGCCGAAATCGGCCGAATCCATTGCCGCAGCAATGTTGAGCGAGCCGAGATTGCAGGAAATATCCTTGCCCATACGGCTATAGGAGAGATCGGCGTTGAACTCGCTCGCTTCGCTGACCTGCAGGATTTCCGAGCAGAGATTGCTCATGCTGATACGGCCGGCAATCGGATTGGCGCGGTTCACCGTATCTTCGAACATGATGTAGGGGTAACCGCTCTCGAACTGGATTTCGGCGATCACCTGAAAGAATTCGCGCGCCTTGATCTTCTTCTTACGGATGCGGCTGTCGGCTACCATTTCATGGTATTTTTCGGTGACCGAGATTTCGGTGAAAGGCACGCCATAGATCCGCTCCACATCATAGGGCGAAAACAGATACATATCCTCATTATTGCGGGCGAGTTCGAAGGTGATATCGGGGATCACCACGCCGAGCGACAGCGTCTTGATGCGGATTTTCTCGTCGGCATTTTCGCGCTTGGTATCGAGGAAGCGCATGATATCCGGGTGGTGAGCGTGCAGATAGACCGCGCCGGCACCCTGGCGCGCGCCAAGCTGGTTGGCATAGGAAAAGCTGTCTTCCAGCAGCTTCATCACGGGAATGACGCCGGATGACTGGTTTTCGATCTGCTTGATCGGCGCGCCGGCCTCGCGAATATTGGTCAAGGACAGGGCCACGCCGCCGCCGCGCTTGGAAAGCTGCAACGCCGAATTGATGGAGCGGCCGATGCTTTCCATATTGTCTTCCACACGCAGCAGAAAACACGAGACCAGCTCGCCGCGGCTCTTCTTGCCGGCGTTGAGGAATGTTGGGGTTGCCGGCTGGAAGCGGCCGGAAATGATCTCATCGACCAGATTGCGGGCAAGCTGCTCATCACCGCGCGCAAGGGCCAGCGCCACCATGCAGACGCGATCCTCGTAACGCTCGAGGTAACGTTTTCCGTCGAAAGTCTTAAGCGTGTAGGAGGTATAATATTTGAACGCCCCAAGAAATGTCGGAAAGCGGAATTTCCGGGCATAGGCTTCGTCATAGAGGTCGCGAACGAAATTGAAGGAGTACTGGTCCAGTACCTCCTGCTCGTAATATCCCTCCGCCACCAGATAATCGAGCTTTTCCCTGAGATTATGGAAAAACACCGTGTTCTGGTTGACGTGCTGGAGAAAATATTGCCGGGCAGCCAGGCGATCCTTGTCGAGCTGGATTTTCCCGTTCTCGTCATAAAGGTTCAACATCGCGTTCAGCGCGTGGTAGTCCAGAGCCGCATCAACCGGTTTCTGGCTTGCGGCTACGGGCTGTTTGGCATCCTTGCGCAGCGCGCTTGAGGTCAGCGTGTCCAAAATCGTTCCAATCCATGTTTGACGTTGGCGACATCTTCTTCCGTGCCGAGAAGCTCGAAACGATAGAGAAACGGCACAGCGCATTTACGCGAGACGATATCTCCGGCGGATGCGAAAGCTGCGCCAAAATTCGTGTTGCCCGCCGCGATGACGCCGCGAATGAGATTTCGGTTGGAGGGCTCGTTCAAAAACCGGATGACCGGTTTCGGCACGGCCCCTTTTGTACCGCCACCCCCATAGGTGGGGGTGACGAGCACATAGGGCTCGGACACGTGGGGAACATCTTCCTCAACGCCAAGCGGCAGGCGAAACAATCGCCGTCCCAGTTTCAGAAGGAAACGATGGGTGTTTTCAGAACGGCTGGAATAATAGACGATCAGGCCCATCGCCCTGCCGCCTCAGCTGATCGCGCCGATCATATCCGGCCGGAAGCCCGCCCAATGGCGTTCGCCGGCAACGACCACCGGAACCTGCATGTAACCGAGGCCACGAACATGATCGAGCGCGTCAGCATCTTCGGAAATATCGATGATCTCATAGGGAACGCCGATGCGGTCGAGGGCGCGGTAAGTGGCAGTGCATTGGACGCAGGCCGGCTTGCTGTAAACGGTGACGGTCATAATTTCCTCTCTCGAAGCCGGTTTCGGACACGGCTCAACATTGCCGATTGCAATCGCAATCGGGCGGCGATGGATCTTTCATTAGGGTGGGCGTGCGCAGCTTTTAGCCGCGTAAAATCACTCTCTACGCCGACGAGCGCAGCAACTCAAACAAATGCACTGGCATGACTTCACCCCGAAGCTTGTTCTGGAGGGGGCAGAAAAGGGCGCACGCAAATCATTTGCGTCAGACACCTTCCTCCGGACACCCCGCCCGTGGACGTTTGCGCTCAAGGCAGGTCTCCTGACTTGCGGGTCACAACATCTATTCCAGTCTTCCCGGTGCGCTAAGCTCCAGTGACCCAAATCGGAACGATGCTCGCCGCTTACAGTTGCGGGGGCAGTTTCGGCCTTGCTTCGCCCTGATGGCGTCACGCACCGAATTCCCGTCTTAGCTCCCAATCCTTGCGAATCGGAAGAACCTCGAACACCACATATAGTATATGAGGATTTTTTTGCGTCAATGAATAGACACAGGAAAGCCCTACCCTGTGGATCAAAAAGATTCAACACATGGTTAACAGTGACTTAACAGCACATGCGTGCCGTCGCTCAAAGAGAGAAAAGCGTTAATCTATTCCCAGATATCGATGCGAATATCGGCGGGACGGGCGTTTTCGATCACCCTTTTTCCGTTGGGAAGATCGTTTTCAAACAGTTTGGCGTGGATTTGAGTGGCATCGAGGCCATAACCCTGCCATCTGTTGCGCAGTCTCTCTTCAAGCACCGCGACGGATGGACCCACAAAAATAGTGAGATCGAAGCTGCCGGCCAGTGTCGTCCAGGGCGCCTCGTTGAGCAGCAGATAATTGCCTTCGGCAAGGATCAGGCGCGTGTCCGGCGCAATCGCTCGGGCAGAGGCAATGGCGATTTCGCGGGAGCGGTCGAAAACCGGGACAAGAACTTCCTGGCCCCCCTTACGAACGGCGGAGACGATATCAAGGAAACCGCGCACGTCGAATGTTTCGGGCGCGCCCTTTCGCGGCAGCAGCCCCCGTTCTTCAAGAATGCCATTGTCCATATGGAAGCCGTCCATGGGCAGGACGGCGGCCGTTTCGCCTCGTGCGAGCAAAGCATCACAAAGCGCATCTGCCAGCGTGGATTTGCCGGCCCCAGGGGGACCGGCAATGGCGACGATAAAACGGGATTTACCTTCTGCCCGCCGAAGAACATCCTCGGCGATCGTTTCAAGCTTCAGCGTCATGCGGCAAGCGTTTCCTTCGGCGCTTCCTTGGCACCGGTCATGAAGGCGACGGCATCCGACATCGAATAGTCCTTCGGATTGATGACGCACAGGCGCTTGCCTAGCCGGTGGATATGGATGCGATCCGCGACCTCGAAGACATGCGGCATGTTATGCGAGATCAGGACGATCGGCAGGCCGCGGGAGCGCACGTCGAGGATAAGCTCCAGAACACGTCGGCTTTCCTTGACACCAAGCGCCGCCGTCGGTTCGTCGAGGATGACGACCTTGGAGCCAAAGGCTGCCGCACGCGCCACCGCCACACCCTGACGCTGACCGCCGGAAAGGGTTTCCACCGCCTGATTGATGTTTTGGATCGTCATCAGGCCGAGTTCCGACAGTTTCTCGCGGGCGAATTTTTCCATGGCCGGGCGGTCCAGCGCCCGGAACAAACTGCCCTGAATGCCGGATTTACGGATTTCCCGCCCGAGAAACATATTGTCGGCTATGGAAAGCGCCGGCGAAAGCGCGAGGTTCTGATAGACCGTCTCGATGCCGGCCTTTCGCGCCTCGATTGGCGAGCGGAACTGGACGGGCTGGCCTTCCAGTCTGATCTCCCCTTCATCGGGTGTCACGGCACCGGAAATCGCCTTGATGAGAGAGGATTTGCCGGCGCCGTTGTCGCCGATCACGGCCAGGATTTCTCCGGGATAGAGATCGAAATCGGCATGGTCGAGGGCGGTCACACGACCATAGCGCTTGACGAGACTGCGTGCTGTGAGAATGGGTTCTTTTGCCATCAGCCTGCTACCTTTCTGATCCACTGGTCGATTGCTACAGCCATGATGATGAGGACGCCGATCAAGAGATAGGTCCATTGCGGATCTGTTCCGATAAGCCGGAGGCCGAGCGAAAAGACGCCGACGATCAACGCACCGAAAATCATACCCATAATCGAGCCGCGCCCGCCGAACAGCGAAAGGCCGCCGATAACCACCGCAGTGATGGATTCGATATTGGCGAATTGGCCGGCCGTCGGTGAAACCGAGCCGATGCGCCCGATCAAGGCCCAGCCGGCAAAGGCGCATATGAGGCCGGACAGGGTGTAAACGGTCGTCAGCATGCGCTTTACGTTGACACCGGCAAGTTCGGCGGCATCCGGATCGTCACCCACCGCATAAAGATGGCGACCCCAGGCGGTGCGATTCAGCACGTACCAAAGCAGGGCGACGAGCAGGACCATGGCGATGACGCCATAGGTGAAGACCGCACTGCCGAAGCGGACGCTGCTACCGAAAACTTGCAGGATAGGCGCTTGCTGGGCAATGTCCTGGGCGCGGATTGTTTCGTTGGCGGAGTAGAGAAAATTGGTGGCCAGCACGATCTGCCACATGCCGAGCGTGACGATGAAGGGAGGCAGCCGCATGCGCGACACCAGAATACCGTTGATGAAACCGCAAAATGCGCCGACGGCAAGGCCACAGAGAATGGCGAATTCCGCCGGCAAGCCGTAACGGAAGGTGAACTGCCCCATGATGACGGAGGACAGGACCATGATCGCGCCAACCGACAGATCGATGCCCGCCGTCAGGATGACCAGCGACTGCGCCGCGCCGACAATACCGACGATGGCGACCTGCTGCAAAATAAGGGTCAGCGTGAAGGCCGAGAAAAACTTGCCGCCGAGAAGCAGGCCGAAAACTATCAGCGACAGCACCAAAACGATAAGCGGAACGGCCGCCGGGCTGGAATGGAGAAAGTGCTGCAGTTTTTCCAGCACACTCTTGTCGTGCGTATCGAAAGCGGCGACCTGCGTCGAACTTCCCGAAAGCACCTTTTCAAATTCATTATGCGGCTGAGGCCGCACCGGTTGATCGCTCATGGATTTTCCTCCCGATCGCTCTATCGCACCCGCCCTGACGCCGGGGTCCTATCTCCAAAGAGAATGACGCGTAGATTTCAAAGTGTTGTGAAGCGGCCCTTATCATTCCCGCAGGACGCGTGACGCGCTCGTTTGTTCCTTTGTCCGATCCCCCGGATCGTGCCTGATATTCATTCTGGTCCAAGGGCGGGGGCACGAATGCCCCCGCGGGTTTCAACGGCGAGGCATCAGCCCCAGCACTTGTTGAGACCTTCCTTCGTATCGATCGAATCGAGGCCCTTGACCGGCTTGTCGGTCACCAGCGTCACGCCGGTATCGACGAAGTTCTTGCCTTCGGTCGGCTTCGGCTTTTCACCCGTGTCGGCAAACTTCTTTACGGCTTCGACGCCGAGAGCCGCCATCAGCAGCGGGTATTGCTGCGAGGTCGCGCCGATCACGCCTTCCGCCACGTTCTTGACGCCCGGGCAACCGCCGTCGACAGAAACGATCAGAACATCCTTTTCACGGCCGACCGCTTTCAGCGCCTCATAAGCACCGGCTGCTGCGGGCTCGTTGATGGTGTGGACGACATTGATAGTCGGATCCTTCTGCAGCAGATTTTCCATCGCAGCGCGGCCGCCTTCTTCGTTACCATTGGTGACGTCATGGCCAACGATGCGCGGATCGTCCTCGTCGCCGATCTTGTTGATGTCCTTCACGTCGATGCCAAAGCCCTTCATGAAGCCCTGGTTGCGCAGCACGTCCACTGTCGGCTGGGAGGGGGTGAGGTTGAGGAAGGCGATTTTCGCATCCTTGGCCTTGTCGCCAAGCGTACCGGCAGCCCATTTGCCGATCAGTTCACCGGCAAGAAGATTGTCGGTGGCGAAGGTGGAATCGGCAGCATCAACGGGTTCGAGCGGCGTATCGAGGGCAATGACCAGAAGACCGGCATCACGCGCCTTCTGTACTGCTGGAACGATGCCCTTGGTATCCGATGCGGTAATCAGGATACCCTTGGCACCATCGGCAATGCAGGTTTCGATGGCGGCCACTTGGCTTTCGGAATCGCCATCGATCTTCCCGGCATAGGATTTCAGCGTCACGCCAAGTTCCTTGGCCTTGGCGGTCGCGCCTTCTTTCATCTTGACGAAAAAGGGATTGGTATCGGTTTTGGTGATGAGGCAAACCGAGGTATCGGCCGCAGACGCAACGGACGCGAAAGAAACGCCAAGCGCAAGCGCGCCCAGAAGAGCGGAAACAGTGGTCTTCATGAGATCCTCCCAATGGATATTTGAGCACCGTGACGGTTACCCGACGATCCCGTCTCCTCCGAGATCGACGACCGTTGGCTCAGATGGAACCACCAAAGGAAACGCCTGTCAATAAATAAATCCGATTGAATTATTAATTCCCTATGGCATTCTAATATGCGGCAGGGAGGAATATCGCCACGTCGTTTAACGTTGCGATAGCACGATTGCCATAAAGCCTGCTGTATCGGTCGCGGCGGATATTGCGGGCGGGAGGATGACATTATGAGACAATCTGTCGAGACGGCGCCCCCGGCGGCGCCCACCACCATGGATATAAGCGGCGGCGCCAACCAGGTCGGCGTGCGCGCTTATAATGAGCGGCTCGTGCTGTCTCTCGTTCGTCGCCACGGCGGACTGTCAAAAGCTGAGATATCAAGACTTTGCGGCCTTTCAGCACAGACCGTCTCGGTTATCATGCGCTCACTTGAAAAGGACGGGCTTCTCATTCGCGGTGAAAGACTGCGCGGCAAAGTCGGCCAGCCATCGACGCCGATGCGGCTTAATCCCGACGCCGTTTTTTCTTTCGGTGTGAAGATCGGCCGACGCAGCGTCGATCTCGTGCTGATGGATTTTGTCGGCCGGATCAGGCTCAAGCTGCGCAGAACCTACCCCTACCCCCTGCCGGAATGGATATTGCCGTTCGTGATCGACGGCATAACGGAACTCGAATCGAAGCTTTCCCCTGCGGAGCGGGAGAAAATTGCCGGCGTCGGCGTCGCCGCTCCATTTGAATTGTGGAACTGGGCGCAGGAAGTGGGTGCACCGCAGATTGAAATGGAGCGGTGGCGGGGCGTCGATATCCGGTCGGAAATTGCTGAAAACGTCAGCTATCCGGTTTTTCTGCAGAATGACGCCACCAGCGCCTGCGGCGCCGAACTGGTTTTTGGTGCAGGCCAGCACTATCCGGATTTTCTTTACGTCTTCATCGGCTCTTTCATAGGCGGCGGCGTCGTTTTGAATTCGGCGCTGTTTTCCGGAAAGACGGGAACGGCCGGCGCCATCGGCCCCCTGCCGGTGCAGGGGCAGGATGGCAATACTGTCCAGCTTCTGAAAATCGCGTCGATCTTCGTTCTGGAAAACATGTTGCGCGAAAAGGGCATCGATCCGCGACCCCTGTGGTTTTCCCCGGACGAGTGGATCGATTTCGGCGAACCGCTGGAAAGCTGGATCAGGAAAACCGCCGCGGCGCTGGCGCAGGCCGTCATTGCCGCAGCCTCCATCATCGATTTTTCAAGCGTCATCATCGATGGCGGTTTTCCCGACTGGGTCAGAACAAGGATTGTCGCCGCCACCCGCCTTGCCCTTAAACACCACGATCTGCAGGGCGTCACGGTGCCTGACATCATCGAAGGCGCGGTCGGTAGCCAGGCGCGGGCAATCGGCGGCGCCAGCTTGCCCCTGTTTTCGCGCTATCTTATCGATCAGAACGTTCTGTTCAAGGACACGACCGGCTGAGCCTTCGCCGCGCTCTGTGATTTCATGAATAGGCTATCAATTTGGATATCTTCAGGTCACTCGCCAGCGGCGTGCTGCATGATCGCCGCCAGAAAGGCAGGCCCGTATCGTTCCAGCTTGGTGTCCCCGACGCCGGGAATCTCAGCCATTTCCTTCGCCGAGGCCGGTTTTATCGCCGCGAGTTCCATGAGGGTCTTGTCGTGGAAAATCACATAGGGCGGAACGTTCTGTGCCCGGGCGATCTCCATACGCTTGGCACGCAGCGCCTCAAAAAGGCTGCGATCGGATTCCGGCAAGACCGTCGATACCGTGTTGCGCGGCGTCTGCTGCCGTGCGGAACGGGGAGCGGATGGTATCCTCAGCATTAATGCCGGTTTTTCACGCAGGAACCGCCGTCCATCCTCGGAGATGGACAGGCCGCCATGTCCGGACAGATCCACTTCAATCATGCGTAACGCAACCAGCTGACGCAGGATGGCGCGCCACGTGCGGTTGTCGTGCTCCTTCCCTATCCCGTAGGTGGTAATGCGGTCATGGCCGAAGCGGGAAATCCGCTCGTCCTCGACACCCAGCAATACGCGGATGACATAGGCCTGGCCAAAACGTTCACCCGTGCGATAAATACAGGACAGAAGTTTCTGCGCGGCGATGGCCCCGTCAAACAGGTCCGGCGGCTCGGCGCATGTATCGCAATTGCCGCAGGGCTCGCACCGGTCGCCGAAATAGGAGAGCAGAACCTGCCGGCGGCAACTCGCCGTTTCTGCGAGGCCGAGCAGCGCATCGAGCTTCTGGCGCTCCATATATTTGCGTTGGTCCGCGGCATCAGATTCTTCGATGAAACGATTGCGCAGGGCAATATCTTCATAGCCATAGAGCATGAGCACGTCCGACGGCAAACCATCACGACCGGCTCGGCCTGTTTCCTGATAATAGGCCTCGATACTGCCGGGCAGGTCGACATGCACCACGAAGCGCACATCCGGCTTGTCTATACCCATGCCGAAAGCGACGGTCGCGACGATGATGACCGCCTCGCCGTGCTGGAAACGGGTCTGGTTTTCCTCACGGGCGGCCTTGTCCATGCCGGCGTGATAGGGCAACGCATCGCGCCCCTCCTCCCGCAGCCATGCCGCCGTTTCGTCCACCTTGCGTTTGGAAAGGCAATAGACGATACCGCTCTCACCGTCGCGATCCTTCAAAAAGCGCTTCAGCTGCGCGCGCGGATTGTCCTTTTCCATGATCGCATAGCGGATATTAGGCCGGTCGAACCCAGCAATGAAGGCATCGTGTTCTTCAATCCCCAGGTGACCGAGAATTTCGGCGCGCGTGGGTTCGTCGGCCGTCGCCGTCAGCGCCATGCGCGGCGTATCGGGAAAACGCTCGATCAGCGTGTCGAGCTGGCGGTAGGGCGGCCGGAAATCATGCCCCCATTGCGACAGGCAATGGGCCTCGTCGATGGCGATCAACGACAGGTCGATGGATTGCAATGCATCGAGTACATCCGGCTTGAGCAGGGTTTCCGGCGCGGCATAAAGAATATCGACCTTGCCGGCCCGCATGTCTCGCCATAGCGCGCGCCGCTCTTCCGGGGAAAGATCGGAATTGAGGGCTTCGGCCCGCACCCCGGCCTGACGCAGGGCAGCGACTTGATCGACCATCAGTGCGATGAGCGGCGAGACGATCAACCCCATGCCATTACGAGCAAGCGCCGGGATCTGGTAACAAAGCGACTTCCCACCGCCCGTCGGCATTAAAACGAAGGCATTGTTTCCCGCCACTACATGCCGAATGATGTCGGCCTGCCTTCCACGAAACGCATCGTATCCATAGACGGTCTTGAGGATATGCAAGGGATCAGCGGTCACGGCAGTTTTTATCCGAAGTGGAAAGATTGTGCATCATCACGGTTTTGCAGCCCATGGCAATGCTGAAGATGGATTTGGCCGTGGCAGTAGATAGCGTGATTGATTTTTTACCAGACACAACGAAAGCAAAAAAGGCTCCGCGTTTCCTCAGAGCCCTTTGATAGTCATATAAGTTTTGGTTGCGGGGGCAGGATTTGAACCTGCGGCCTTCAGGTTATGAGCCTGACGAGCTACCGGG
>NZ_MRDH01000010.1 GCF_002008225.1 Agrobacterium salinitolerans
AGAACCTCACCAAACAAGTCAACACACCAAATTCGAAAAAATAAAGAAATGTGATATCTGAATGATTCTAAAAGGAAATTTGAAAATTATAGTATAATTTAACGACTTTTAACGGTTTTCCGTCTTTGACCGTCAAGCTTGATGGGCCTTCCCCTATATAGGGTCTCCATATCGCAATAACAGGAACGAAGGCCTTGCGGATATCAGTCGGAAGACGGGCTGAAGCGGGCGACCAGCGCATGCGCATTTCCGGGATAGGTGAAGCGCACATGGGTAACTGCGCCCGAATTGCTCCAGGTGCGGCGCTCCACGACAAGACACGCCTGCCTGTCCGAAATACCGAGCAGGCGCGCGATCTCCTTCGACGGTGTTTCGGCGCTGATCCGGTGTTCGGCAGTGCTCCAGGGAACATGGCCGAGCAGCCAGGGGCCTGGCGCAATTTCGGTAAAGTCGGTTTCAGCCGCTTCCGGCACGGCCGTCAAATTGATGAGGCGCTGTTCGACACAGAATTCGCGCGCACCGGCAAAATGGATGCAGAGAACGTCGAGCAACGGCGTGCCGACGGAAACGTCGAGCCGCTCACGATCCGTGCTTTCTGCACTGCGCATTTTGCACGCCAGAATTTTGAAGCCATAATCGAGGCCAAGGGATTCGACCTCAGCCCCGATATCGTGAATTTGAAGAACGGCGGACTGAATCTGCGGCTGGCGCACGAAACTGCCGGATTTCTTGCGGCGTTCGATCAAACCGGCCTTGACGAGCTGGCCCATGACCTTGTTCACGGTCATGCGTGAACAATGATATTGATCGGCGAGGTCAACCTCGAAAGGCAGCCGGTGTCCCGGCGGCCATTCTCCTGAAACGATCCGCCCCTCGATCTCGCTGAGGATACGCTGGTGCAGGGTCTGCCCGGCTGATGCTTTCGTCACGTCCGCAATGCCTTTCCCCGCTGGCTTTTTCCTGTTACCGCCGCGCCCATATCAGCTATCGAGAAGTTCAGCCATGACCTTGTTGAAACGGTCGGATATTTCGCGGCGATGGATATGCCGGCCGGCCTGCACGCGCTTTTTGCCGCGCATCCAAACGGAATCGACGGAAACGCCGCCCGCGAATATCCACTGATCGAGAATCTGCGATATCGGAAGATAGGACACGGCGGAAATATCGAGAGCGACGAAATCGGCGCTTTTTCCTTTTTCCAGACCGTTTCGCGACGCCAGAGCCCTGCCGCCGCCCTCGAGCGCCTGCCGGAAGAGTTTTTCTCCCGTGGAGCGGCCGGCATCGGCGATGACATTGCGTGCCCGATGCGAGAGACGTTGCGAATATTCGAGCGTTCGCAATTCTTCCGACACGGAAATCAGAATGTTGGAATCGGATCCGACGCCATAATGGCCGCCTTCAGCAAGAAACGCCGGAGCCGGGAAGATGCCGTCGCCGAGATTGGCTTCGGTGATCGGGCAAAGGCCGGCAACGGCGCCGCTTTTTGCCATGCCGCGCGTTTCGGTTTCCGCCATATGTGTCGCATGGATGAGGCACCAGCGGCCATCGACCGGCGCGTTTTCAAGCAGCCATTCCACAGGTCTCGCGCCGGAAAAGGCAAGCGAATCTTCCACTTCTTTCGTCTGTTCCGCCACATGAATATGGATCGGCCCGCCTTTTGCCAGCGGCTCGATGGCTGACAGCTCTTCCGCGGTGACCGCACGCAGACTGTGCGGCGCTATGCCGAGGGTGGCGCCCGGCAGCCCGTCCACCACGGCCTGCGCGCCCTGCATCAGCTTTCCGTAACTGTCGAGCGAATGGATGAAGCGCTTCTGCCCGTCGATCGGCGCCTGGCCGCCGAAACCGGAATGAGCATAAAAGACCGGCAGTAATGTGAGGCCGATACCCGTCTGCGAGGCGGCTGCGCCGATACGCTCGGCCATTTCGGCGATATTGCCATAATGCGAGCCATCCCTGTCATTATGCAGATAGTGAAATTCGCCGACCCGTCCAAAACCGGCCTCGAGCATTTCCATATAAAGCTGGGCGGCAACCGCTTCGACATGGTCGGGCGTCATGGAGAGCGCGAATTTATACATGACGGTGCGCCAGCTCCAGAAACTGTCGTTGCCCGGGCCGCGGATTTCGGCAAGCCCCGCCATGGCCCGCTGAAAGGCATGGCTGTGGAGATTGGGCATGGCTGGAACGATGAGGGCATGCCGCTCATCCTGCGATTGCGGGGAAACACCGGTTTCGACGGATGAAATACTGCCCTCGTCGCAGACGATGCGGACATCCTTCGCCCATCCGCCCGCCAGAAGCGCTGCGCCCGCGTGAATTGCCATCATGCCACCCTCTCCTTTGGTTTTATCCGGCAAGGCCATTTCAAACACGAAATTGCAGCTTGCCAAGCCAATTATTATGTATATACATTTAACTCACAAAGGAAAGGCGAAAAGCAAATGCCAGGCAACGAATCTGCAAACGGAACGGCGACGGGGAACGCCACGGCTTTGTGGCGCAACGCCCGGCTGGCAACCTTCAATCCCGCCATGGAAGGCATCGGCGCCATCGAAAATGCCGCCATTGTCGTGCGTAACGGCCGCATCGCCTTTGCCGGCCCGGAAAGCGATCTGCCTGCCGATCTCTCGAGGGCCGATGAGACGACCGATTGCGCCGGCCGCTGGATCACCCCGGCCTTGATCGACTGCCACACCCATCTTGTCTTCGGCGGCAACCGCGCCATGGAATTCGAGATGCGACTGAATGGCGCCACCTATGAAGAGATCGCCAAAGCGGGCGGCGGCATTGTCTCTTCGGTGCGCGACACGCGCGCGCTTTCGGAAGATGTTTTGGTGGCGCAGGCTCTGCCGCGTCTCGACACGCTTCTTTCCGAAGGCGTTTCCACGGTCGAAATCAAATCCGGTTACGGTCTTGATATTGAAACCGAGCTGAAGATGCTGCGCGTCGCCCGCAGGCTCGAGACATTGCGGCCGGTGCGTATCGTCACCAGCTATCTCGCCGCGCATGCCACACCTGCAGACTATAAGGGGCGCAACGCCGATTATATTGGCGATGTCGTCCTGCCGGGGCTGGAAAAAGCCCATGCGGAAGGCTTGGCGGATGCGGTTGACGGTTTTTGCGAAGGCATCGCCTTTTCCGTCGAGGAGATCGACCGGGTTTTCAAGACTGCGAAACAGTGCGGCCTTCCGGTCAAGCTGCATGCCGAGCAGCTTTCCAATCTTGGCGGCTCCGCGCTCGCGGCATCCCATAACGCCCTTTCGGCCGATCACCTCGAATATCTTGATGAGGCCGGTGCGAAGGCGCTGGCGAAAGCAGGAACCGTGGCCGTGCTTCTTCCCGGCGCTTTCTACGCGCTCAGGGAAAAACAATTGCCGCCAGTGCAGGCCCTGCGCGACGCCGGGGCCGACATGGCGCTGGCAACGGACTGCAACCCCGGCACTTCGCCGCTCACCTCCCTGCTGCTGACCATGAATATGGGCGCAACGCTTTTCCGCATGACCGTTGAAGAGTGCCTGACGGCGACGACACGCAACGCGGCAAAGGCGCTCGGCCTGCTTGCCGAAACCGGCACGCTGGAGGCTGGAAAATCCGCTGATTTTGCCATCTGGGACATCGAGCGCCCCGCCGAGCTCGTCTACCGCATCGGCTTCAACCCGCTCCAGGCCCGTATTTTCAAGGGACAGAAGGTTTCCTCATGACCATGAAGACCATCACGCTTCACCCCGGCAATGTGACCTTAGCCGATCTCGCCGAGATATACTGGGAGAACGGCAGCGCCAAACTCGACCGCAGCTTCGATAAAGGCATTGAAAAGGCGGCAGCCCGCATCGCTGAGATCGCTGCCGGCAATGCGCCGGTCTATGGTATCAATACCGGTTTCGGCAAACTCGCTTCCATAAAGATCGATGCGGCGGATGTGGCGACGCTGCAGCGCAATCTCATCCTGTCGCATTGCTGCGGGGTGGGCGCACCGCTTCCTGAAAATATCGTGCGGCTGATCATGGCGCTGAAGCTGGTGTCGCTTGGCCGCGGCGCGTCCGGCGTGCGGCTGGAACTGGTGCGGCTGATCGAAGCCATGCTGGAGAAGGGCGTCATCCCCGTCATTCCCGAAAAGGGTTCGGTTGGGGCTTCCGGCGATCTTGCGCCGCTCGCCCATATGGCGGCTGTGATGATGGGCGAAGGCGAGGCCTTCTATGCGGGCGCGCTTCTGCCAGCTGGCGAAGCGCTTGCGAAAGCCGGACTGACCCCGGTGGTGCTTGCCGCCAAGGAAGGGCTGGCGCTGATCAACGGCACACAGACCTCAACGGCGCTGGCGCTTGCCGGCCTTTTCCGCGCCCATCGTGCCGCGCAGGCTGCGCTGATTACCGGTGCGCTTTCCACGGATGCCGCCATGGGGTCTTCCGCGCCTTTCCATCCCGATATTCACAGCCTGCGCGGCCATAAGGGCCAGATCGACGCAGGAGCGGCGCTTCGTAATCTGCTGGAGGGTTCGGAAATCCGCGTCAGCCATATCGAGGGCGATGAGCGGGTGCAGGATCCCTACTGCATTCGCTGCCAGCCGCAGGTGGATGGCGCCTGCCTCGATCTTCTGCGGCAGGTGGCCCGCACGCTGGAAATCGAAGCCAACGCCGTGACCGACAATCCGCTGGTGCTATCAGACAATTCCGTCGTCTCCGGCGGCAATTTCCACGCCGAACCGGTGGCCTTTGCCG
This sequence comes from Agrobacterium salinitolerans, assembly GCF_002008225.1. Classification (GTDB taxonomy): domain Bacteria; phylum Pseudomonadota; class Alphaproteobacteria; order Rhizobiales; family Rhizobiaceae; genus Agrobacterium; species Agrobacterium salinitolerans. The sequence goes on from NZ_MRDH01000010.1 coordinate 4,716, forward strand.
CCGACCAGACGGCGCTCGCCATCTGCGAGATCGGTGCAATCGCCCAGCGCCGCGTGGCGCTGCTGGTCGATCCGGCGCTTTCTTATGGCTTGCCTGCCTTTCTTTCCAAAAAGCCGGGCCTGAATTCCGGCCTGATGATCGCCGAAGTCACCTCCGCCGCGCTGATGAGCGAGAACAAGCAGATGGCGCATCCGGCCTCGGTGGACTCCACACCGACTTCAGCCAATCAGGAAGACCATGTATCCATGGCCTGCCATGGTGCGCGTCGTCTGTTGCCGATGACCGACAATCTTTTTGCCATTCTCGGTATCGAAGCGCTTTCATCCGTGCAGGGTGTGGAGCTGCGCGGGCCGCTGAAGACGAGCCCCGAACTGCAAAAAGCGATTGCGGCATTGCGCGCGACGGTCCCTTCGCTGGAGGAAGACCGTTATATGGCGCCGGACCTGAAGGCTGCGGCGGAATTGATTGCCTCCGGCGCGCTGGTCGCGGCAATTTCGGACGGCATTCTGCCGAAGCTGGAGGTTTGAGATGCGTGCCCTCGACGTCAAGGAAGGTTCATCGCCGATCATTCTCGGCCTGCCCCACACCGGCACGGATGTGCCGGCGGATATCTGGCAACGTCTGAACGACAACGGCAAGATTCTCGCCGATACGGACTGGCATATCCATGAGCTCTATGCCGGCCTTCTCGAGAATGCGACAACCGTAAGGGCGACCTTCCACCGCTATGTGATCGACGCCAATCGCGACCCGGCCGGGGTGAGCCTTTATCCGGGCCAGAACACAACCGCGCTTGTGCCGCAGACCGATTTCGACGGCGAGTCGATCTGGAATGAAGGACAGGAACCCACCGAGGACGATATTGCCTACCGTCTGGAAAATTTCCACGCGCCCTATCACGCGGCCCTCGCCACGGAAATCGAGCGGGTGAAATCCATCCACGGCATCGCCATTCTCTATGATTGCCATTCGATCCGTTCGCATATCCCCTTCCTGTTCGAGGGCAAGCTGCCGGATTTCAACATCGGCACGGATATGGGCAAGACCTGCGATCCGGCCATCGAAAAGATCGCCGTCGAGGTGACCGCCGCGGCGCAGGGTTACGACAGCATTCTGAACGGCCGTTTCAAGGGCGGCTGGACGACGCGCCATTACGGAAAACCGCAAAGCGACGTGCATGCCATTCAGATGGAACTGGCGCAGTCCACCCATCTTCAAACCGAGCACCCGCCTTTTGCCTACGACACGGGCAAAGCCGAACGGCTTCGCGCCCATCTCAAGACCATTCTCACGCGCATGGAAAAATTTGCGCTCGATACGAAACGATAAGGGGAAAACACATGAACAATCCACGCCACAATATCCGCGATGTCCGCTCGCCGCAGGGCACTGACCTCAATGCCAAAAGCTGGATGACGGAAGCGCCGCTACGCATGCTGATGAACAATCTCGATCCCGACGTGGCCGAGCGCCCGCATGAGCTGGTGGTTTATGGCGGCATCGGCCGCGCCGCCCGCACCTGGGATGATTTCGACCGCATCGTCGCAACGCTGAAGGATCTGAACGAGGATGAAACCCTCGTCGTGCAGTCCGGCAAGCCAGTCGGCGTGTTCCGCACCCACAAGGATGCGCCGCGCGTCCTGATCGCCAATTCCAACCTGGTGCCGCATTGGGCGAACTGGGATCATTTCAACGAGCTGGATAAGAAGGGCCTTGCGATGTACGGCCAGATGACGGCCGGTTCGTGGATCTACATCGGCACGCAGGGCATCGTGCAGGGCACCTATGAAACCTTTGTCGAGGCTGGCCGCCAGCATTACGACGGCAACCTGAAGGGCAAGTGGATTCTCACCGGCGGTCTCGGCGGCATGGGTGGCGCGCAGCCGCTCGCCGCCGTCATGGCCGGCGCCTGCTGCCTCGCGGTCGAATGCGACGAGACCCGCGTCGATTTCCGCCTGCGTACCCGTTACGTCGATGCGAAGGCGCATACGCTCGATGAGGCGCTGGCGCTGATCGACCAATGGACCAAGGCGGGTGAGGCAAAATCCGTCGGCCTGATCGGCAATGCCGCGGAAATCTTCCCGGAACTTGTTCGTCGCGGCGTTCGCCCCGATATCGTCACCGACCAGACCTCGGCGCACGATCCCATCCATGGCTATCTTCCCGCCGGCTGGACCGTTGCCGAATGGCGCGCCAAGCAGGAAAGCGACCCGAAGGCCGTTGCCGCTGCCGCCCGCGCCTCCATGAAGGTGCATGTGCAGGCCATGGTCGATTTCTGGAACGCCGGCGTTCCGACGCTCGATTACGGCAACAATATCCGCCAGGTCGCCAAGGATGAGGGGCTGGAAAACGCCTTCGCTTTCCCCGGTTTCGTTCCGGCCTACATCCGCCCGCTTTTTTGCCGTGGAATCGGCCCGTTCCGCTGGGCGGCGCTTTCCGGCGATCCGGAAGATATCTACAAGACCGACGCCAAGGTGAAGGAACTGCTGCCTGATAACAAGCACCTGCACAACTGGCTGGACATGGCGCGTGAGCGCATCGCTTTCCAGGGCCTGCCGGCGCGCATCTGCTGGGTCGGCCTTGGTGACCGTCACCGTCTCGGCCTCGCCTTCAACGAAATGGTCAAGAACGGTGAGTTGAAGGCGCCAATCGTCATCGGTCGCGACCACCTGGATTCCGGCTCCGTCGCCTCGCCCAACCGCGAGACCGAAGCCATGAAGGATGGCTCGGATGCCGTCTCTGACTGGCCGCTCCTCAACGCGCTCCTCAATACCGCATCCGGCGCGACATGGGTTTCGCTGCATCACGGCGGCGGCGTCGGCATGGGCTTCTCGCAGCATTCCGGCATGGTCATCTGCGCCGATGGCACAGACGATGCCGCGCGCCGGCTGGAGCGCGTGCTCTGGAACGATCCGGCAACCGGCGTCATGCGTCATGCCGATGCCGGTTACGACATCGCCGTGGAATGCGCCAAGGAGCAGGGACTGCGCCTGCCCGGCATTCTCGGCAATTGATTGTTGTGCCGCGCGGTCCATCGCCGCGCGGCCTCCCCTTCCGCCAACCAAGCCGGGCGGGTAATATCCAACCCGCTCATCCGTCTGAAACTTTCGAGTCGATTTTCTCGTTGTTACTGTCGCTCAGGCATAACGGTTCATTTTTCGCGCCGACGATAACGCGGCGAGCTTTGATGGAGTGCGGACGACAGCATGGCACCACGGCGTATCTCATTCGGCCTTTCCCTTTTGATTGGTGCAATTTTTCCCGCTTTTTCTTTCGCCGCCGCTCCAGCCTCCGAAGCCCAAAAGGCCGCTCCGGTGAGAATCGATGTCGGCGGATACAAACTCAACAGCCTGTTGATTGAACCGCAGAAACAGGCAGACCTGCCGCCGATCGTTTTCCTGCACGGCGCAAGCGCAAGTCTTTATGATCCGCTGTTTTCCTTTGCGGATAAACTCACTGGCCGCGCAAGACTGCTGTTCATAGACAGACCGGGCCATGGCGGCTCCGACATTGGCGGCAAGGAGAATATCCTGCCGGATGGGCAGGCGGATGCCGTGGCTCAGTTGATGAGAAAGCGCGGCATCCACAAGGCCATCATCGTCGGCCACTCCTTTGGCGGCGCCATCACCGCGGCATTCGCGCTTCGTCACCCCGAGATGGTGTCGGGCCTGGTGTTTCTTTCTCCCGCGGTTTATCCTTGGCCTGGCGGCATTGCCTGGTATTACACAGCGGCAAGCGCCCCGGTAACCGGCCCGCTTTTTTCGACCTTCGTCGCGCCGCCCGCGGGTCTCCTCGCACTCGATCAGGCGACGCGTGGTGTTTTTGCGCCCAATAATCGTCCCCGTGAATACGTGGAAGCGACACGCGCATGGGCCGCATTGAGACCGCAGGCTTTTCGCCATAACGCGCAGGAAGTTGCCGCGCTGAATGCATGGGCGCGGAGCGCCTCGCCAAGTTACTCCAAAATCAAGGCGCCGACCATCATCATAACCGGCGACACGGACAATGTTGTTTCACCGGAAATTCATTCTCGCCAGCTTGCACGCACTATCGACGGATCGACATTGATCGTTGTGAAAAATCTCGGGCACAAGTCTGACTATGTCGCGCGTGATCTTGTCGTCGAGGCGATAGAGAAACTCGCCGGGAAAAAAGCTGATCTCCACGCGGCGCAAAAACATCTTGAACGGCGTATCGCCAGCGACGGCAAGTAGCGCCACCCTATCCAGCCGAATACACAGGGAATGCAAAAGATGAGATACCTACCAAAGGGCACCTACACATCCATGCCCTGGAAAAACGGCGGCGGCGTAACGACCGAGATCATCGCTCATCCCGCAAACGCCTCGATGGCGGATTTCGACTGGCGCATCAGCATGGCGGATGTTGCGCAAGATGGGCCCTTTTCCATATTTGACGGGATTGACCGCACCCTCTGCATCCTTGAGGGGAACGGCATGAGCCTCAGTATTGACGCATGCGAGCCCGTTTCGTTGACGATGGAAAGCGATCCCTTGCCCTTCGCTGCCGATGTTTCCGTATACGCCGTTCTGAGGAATGGTCCCATTGTCGATCTCAATGTCATGTCCCGTCGCAGACACTATGCGCACCGCGTCGAGAGACATCGCGGCGCGCTCACCGTTCACTCAACGGTGTCAACGGCGACGGTAATTTTTGCCGCTGATCCCGTCAGCGTCTCATCAGGCGGCAGAAACGTGAATTTGCAGCGACGCGACAGCCTCCTTCTGGAGCCCGGCACCGGATTCGCCATAGAGGGCGTTGAAAAGGATGCTCGTTTCTTCGTTGTGTCGTTTGATCAGGTGTGAAGCTGCCTCACCTCAATCCAGCCCCAGCGGATCGGCGACCCGCGGCCAAAGCTCAAGGCTCGCCTTCCGATAGGGCGTTCTTGCCGGATCGGTCGGATAGGATGTCGGGGCAGCAATATAAACGATCTCGGATGCGACCGGCGCAAACCCCGCATGGAAATGGTTGGTGGACTTGACCAGCAGTACGTCTTTTTTTGCAAAATCGATGCCGAGATTGGAAAAGATATCCGGCTCATAAGTTTGTGTGCGGCTGGTAATGAGGATGATATCGATCTGCGTACCGAGCGGCCGGACGACAGCGGCACGGCCGAGCGTGACGCGGCTGTTGCGGAAACTCTGCCAGCCAGCCTCGGCCGTGCGCATCACCTTGATGCGGAAATCGAGCGGCTCGCCGCCTTCAGGGCTGGATTTGCCGCCGATGCGCAGATCGATCTCGGCCCCCTCGCCCGCCGCGTGACAGAAAGACACCGCAATCGGGTCCCAGATCGTCGCGACAGCGATATTGTCCATGCCGCGCTCCACCATGCGCCGCAGAATATGGGTGGCGTCGCCGGCGACACCGCCGCCCGGATTGTCCCAGATATCCGATACGACGACCGGCCTGTCCGGATTATTGCTGCGAATGGCAAGAACCTGGTCGAGACCGGATTCCGTATCCAGCATCGGCATGGCGGTCGACTTGCGCATGGCATAAAGCTCATGGCCGAGCTTTTCGGCCAGCACATCGCCCTTTGCCCTGTCATTATCCGTCACGACAACGATGCGCGTTCCCATATCCGGCACGTCACCCGCCATGAAACCGTGAATAACGGAAATCGACAGGATGCCATCCTTGCCTTCCAACGCCTTCAGCCGGTCGACGTAAGAGCGCATCGGTTCCCGGCTGGTGGGATAAATGGTGATCATACGGCAATCGAAAGTGGAGATGACCGGCTCTATCTCCCCCCGAAGCGTGCGCAGCGCCATTTCCACCACATGCTCGCCGCGCTCTTCGAAATCCGTATGCGGAAACTCCAGAAACGTCGCCATAATATCGAGATTTTTGACCCGAAGCGCCGTCAGATGGCTGTGCGGATCGAATTCCGCCGCGACAAGTACATCCGGTCCGACTAATGCGCGGACCCGGGACAGGAAGTCCCCTTCCGGATCGTCATAACCCTGCGCCACCATGGCGCCGTGCAGACCGAGCACCACCGCATCGACCGGCAAGGCGGCGGTGAGTTCGGTAAGAATTGTATCCCGCAGCGTTTCATAGGTCTGGCGCTGGATAAGGCCGGCCGGTTCGGCCCAACAGGAGGTTCCCTCTATTACCGTGAACCCTTCCACCCTGCCGCGACGGCGCAAGATCGGCACTGGCGACGAGCAAAGCGTCGGCGTTTCTGGATGCTCGCCCGGCCCGGCATAAAAAGCCGCGCGAAAAGCATCCATATCCGTCGGGACAGGTGAAAACGTGTTGGTTTCGGTGGCGAGTGACGCCGTGAAGATGCGCATGTCTCTAGGTTCTCGTTACCGCAATCTGCCCATTGGCAGCTTTACCTCAGAATTTAATTAGCCGGGTAATTTACCAGACCGTACCGCGCGCCGCGACCTGCTCAACCCGCGTCACGACGCCGTTTCGATGGAAGACCATCCTGTCGAAAAGATTGCTGACGACGCAGGTGTGGTTCGGGACAACCTTGACCATGTCGCCGACTTCAGGCCGGCCCGAGGCGCAGCCGGATAGATCGACAACCGCGTGTTCTTCCGAAAGCGAGGTAATTTTCGCACCTTCGTAGCTTTCAAGTAGCCCGTAATCGCTAAAACCCAGGAGATCCGAAGTCAGGGCCTTGGAACCGCAATCCAGCACGGCACGATCGGCTGTCGGTCGCGATACGACGGTGGCGAGAATATGCATGGCGAGATCGCCCGCCGTGCAATGTCCGGCGCGCAGCATGGCGCGATCATTATAGACATAGGTGCCGGCCCGGTGTTCGGTGGCGGAAGGAACCAGATGGGCGGCGTAAAAATCGGGAGAACCACCGCTGGACCGCACCGGACAATCCATGCCCTTTGCCGCCAGCAATGCCATCGTCTCGCGAAGAAAGTTTTCCACCGTCGCGGCTCCGCCCGGTGCGGGATAGGTCAAAATGCCCCTGAATGTGAGGCCCGGTGCCGCGACGATTTGTTCCGCAAGCGCCAATGCCGCTTCCGGGGTCTGCACACCGCAGCGCTTGCCGCCCGTATCGCATTCGACCAGAACGGCGAGCGGTCTTTCCGGATCAAATGTAGCCGCAAGACCGGCAATCGTCACGGCGCTGTCGGCCACGACACTCAGCCTACCGATGCGCGCATTCAACACCTTCAGCCGCGAAAGCTTTGCTGCACCGAGAATATTATAGGTGATCAGAATGTCATCAAAACCGGCATCCGCAAAAACCTCCGCCTCACTGACTTTCTGGCAATTAATGCCGATGGCGCCGGCCTGAAGCTGCTGTTTGGCGACAGCGGGTATCTTGTGCGTCTTGATATGCGGCCGAAAGGCCTTGCCGTGATCATCCAGATAAGATTGCGCCCTGAGGATATTGGCGGCGAGCCTGTCCTCGTCGATGACAGGCATCGGCGTCGAAATCGCATTGAGGGGTGTGCCCGCATCAGGCCAGGGATAGGTCATCATCTACTCTCAAACATCGGCAAATTGGGCTTCATGCCAGCGGCTTATAGGCGATAACGTCCATTTCCACCTTGGCATCGACCATCAGCGGCGATTGCACAGTAGAGCGTGCCGGCGGATGATCGATGAAATATTTCAGGAAGACAGCGTTGAAGCTCGAGAAATCCCGGGCATCGTCCAGCCAGACATTGACCTTGACCACATCGGCCAGCGAACAATCGGCAAGCGCCAGAACATCCTTGATATTCGCAACCACCTGCTCGGTCTGTGCCACGATCCCGCCATTCACCACTTCGCCATCGACGGTTGGCACCTGCCCGGAAACATAAACGAAATCGCCGGCCCGGACGGCCTTGGCAAATGGCCGCCGCTGTCCGCCAGCTTGATTATCGGCCGTCTCATATCGTATCAGTTTCGTCTTTTGCATGAGTCCTCGCAAATAATTTTCACAATTCCAGAAATTTTTACGACACGTAGCCGATTTTATGATGCATTTCCATAATTAATGTAAATAATTTAGCAATCGCGCACATTGCGTGCGAAATCCACTGCCGTGCTTATCGCCGATATGTTATAGGGCAATGTATCGCTGATGGTCGATATATGGCGTGATTCATGGGGAATTGCATGCTTATCATGTGCCCTCGTGGGCATTCGCACTGCGTTCCACTCGTAAAATTCGGCATCCATGGAATTTCCAGCACATTATTCAGAAAGCAAGTTTGCCGCGGCTAACCTCTTAGGAGAGGTACTAGACACGTCTCGCTTCGGCTGGCCCCTCAACGAGCTCACCCCCTGCGGAAAGCCGATCGTTCTGTGTCACTCTGTCCGTGATCTCTTGCGCGATCCTCTGCGCCTGAACACGAATATCCGGAACGGCAGTAATCTCCTCGAAGCGGCCCGCCGTCAGCGCACCGGTGGCGAAAAGACCGGGCCAGCTTCGTCCGTCCGGCCGCAGCAAACGAGACTGGCCATCAACTAACACTCCAAGTCCCAAGGGATCGAGCAAAACAACACCGTCGCCGCGCATCGCTTCAAGAAGCCGCGAATGGCCAATGCCGGCCCGCTCCATTCCGGTACAATTGACGACCCAATCGACCTGCAGTTCCCTCAATATCTGCGTATGCCTGCGGCGGTAACGCACGGCGACCCCCTCCTCCGTTTCTTCTATAGAGCGAAGGTAACCGGCATGAAGTTCAACAACACCATCTGAAAGCAACGTCCCGAAAGCGGTAGACACCTCAGGCGCGATACGGTGCCGGTGGATATCCCACCAGGGCAAGGCAAGCCGAAGGAACCGGCTGCGTTGCGTCGGTGTAAGACGTTGCCAAAGTGATTGAGTTTGCGGCCGCAAGCCATCCATGACGGTACGCCACGGCGCCCCATCGCGCACCTGATTTCGCAGAGAGTGCAGCAACCCGCTGATCTCCATCGAGCCTTCAGGTAAATTCGGCTCTGCTGACGGTGACGGCGGGCTGACATGCGGATGCGACACCAGGCCACGACGGGACAGAACATGGATTGACCCTTGATGTCCTTTTCCCCTCAGAGTCAAAACCTGATCGATCATCGTCAGGCCCGACCCCAGAATGCAGATACGATCCCCGGCTTTGATTTTGGACAACCATCCCGGCTGCCAGCAGTGGCCGATGATACGTTGGGGCGCCTCTTCTTCCCTTGCGACAGTTTGCACCGGCAAACTCGCAGCGCCGACACCGAGACACAGAACGACATTCTGCGCGCGCAGCTGCTCACCATTGTCAAGTGTAAACGAGAATCCGCCCGTGCCATCCGGCCGACAGGCCGAAGCCTTGGCCAGAACGAAGTCCACCCGGGCTCGTTGCTCCCTATTTCTAAGCAAGCCAGCCAGCCTGTCACGAGGATAAAGACCATAGTCACCGCGTGAGGCGAACAGCAGGGGATTGTCAGCGATCCCGTTTTCCGCCAACCAGTCGACAAAGTCATCAGCCCTGTCAGGGAAGGCACTCATTCGCCCGGCCGGTACGTTCGACGATGAAAGGGCAGTTCGGCGCGATAGGCGGTGCCGCGCTCGAAATCGGGCTCATCGCCGACGATAGCAATAGTGGCTTCCGCAGGTAGGGATGATAAAAGATGGGCGACGGTACAGATGGCCGAAAATCCCGACGCGACGAGAGCGGCATCATAGGACATTTACTCCTCCAACCAGCTTCAGCTTGAACAGTCAGACGACCGGTGTCGAACCCAACGATACTTTGGTCAACGAGTAGAGACTAACAGATGCGAATGTCTACCCTTCACTTTCTGGCGCCGCGATCATCAGGGACGTGGAAGGTCAGACGTAAGAAGTTAGCCGCGGCAAACTTCCGAACTGGGCGTAGATTTCGCATGCCAAAGACGTGATCAACGCCCGTCACTATAACCTCCAGGAAGAAGTTAGCCGCGGCTAACCGTCAAACCGTCACAAAAACCAAATGTGATTCTTCCACAATGCTTTAGCGGCACTTTCCAACCTGAGAAAAAAGCCTATTGCGCCGAAAAGAGAATCGGCGCTTATATCTCAGTTGCGGAAAAAACCGCCTTTTTCGAAAAAAACCGCTACTGCAATTTCGAGCGAAAGAAGACCGATGACACAGAGTGCCGATTTAAGACGTGCCGCAGGAGCACCCGACCTGACGAGTCTTATACAACAGCATTCGGCTGCGTTGTCAGCCCAATTGCAGGCTCATAATGCAAATACATTTTCACCGCACACCGAAAAGAGCATGCGCCATTTTTCGCCGGCAGAAACCGCACGGTTGATTGGCATCGGCGAGGCCTATCTTCGCCAGATCGCCGCCGAGCGTCCGGAGCTGGATGCGGCGCAGGCTTCCGGTCGTCGATCCTATTCCGTCGAGGACATGGACGAGATCAGAAAATTTCTCGATCAGGGCGCGCGTGGCTCGCGGCGTTATCTGCCGCATCGCCGTGACGGCGAAGAATTGCAGGTCATCGCTGTCATGAACTTCAAGGGCGGCTCCGGAAAAACAACGACATCGGCGCATCTGGCGCAATATCTCGCGCTGCGTGGTTACCGGGTGCTTGCCATCGATCTTGATCCGCAGGCCAGCCTTTCCGCCCTCTTCGGTCATCAGCCGGAGATCGATGTCGGTCCGAATGAAACGCTTTATGGTGCGATCCGTTACGACGATGAACGTCGGCCGATCGCTGAGATCGTTCGTGGCACCTATATTCCCAATCTCCACATCGTACCCGGCAATCTGGAGCTTATGGAATTCGAACACGACACGCCCCGCGCTTTGATGCGTCGCGCACCTGGCGATACGTTGTTCTTTGCCCGCATTGGCCAGGCGATAGCCCAGGCACAGAACTTCTATGACGTCGTGGTCATCGATTGCCCGCCGCAGCTTGGTTACCTCACGCTTTCAGCGCTGACGGCCGCCACTTCGGTTCTCGTCACTGTTCATCCGCAAATGCTTGATGTCATGTCGATGAACCAGTTCCTTGCCATGACCGGCGATCTCCTAGCGGAAATCGGCCGGGCAGGGGCGCGGTCCGACTATAACTGGATGCGTTACCTCATCACCCGTTTTGAACCGAGCGATGGACCGCAGAACCAGATGGTCGCGTTCCTGCGTTCTATTTTCGGTGAAAATGTCCTCATCCACCCGATGCTGAAGAGCACGGCCGTCTCGGATGCCGGACTGACCAACCAGACACTTTTCGAAGTGGAAAGAACCCAGTTCACCCGGTCCACCTATGACCGTGCGCTGGAAGCCATGAACAACGTAAACGCTGAAATCGAAGGACTGATTAAAAAAGCGTGGGGTAGGGCAGCATGAGCAGAAAACAAATATTCGCCAATCTCGGTACGCCGGGAGCCGAAAGCAACGAGACTGCCGCCGAGCGGTCGCGTCCGCGTATCCGGCCTATTCTCGGTTCCCCGGAACTCGTGACGGATGTTCTGAATTCCCCGGTCGGCATGATTGGCCAGTCGCTCAACGAAGTATCCGAACGCGCCAAGCGCGCAGAAGAGATCGAAAAGCAGCTCGCTGAAGGTCTTACGATCGTTTCGCTCAGCCCTGCCGATATCGATCCTTCTTTCATACCGGATCGCATGCCGGCCTCTGAAGAGGCGGATGCAGGCCTAGTGGAGGCCATTCGTGAACAGGGCCAGCAGGTTCCCATTCTGGTGCGCCCTCATCCCGAATTCCCCGGCCGTTATCAGGTCGCCTTCGGTCATCGTCGCCTGCGCGCCGTCTCCAGCCTCGGTATCCCCGTCAAGGCGGTCGTTCGCGATCTTAGTGACGAGCAGCTCGTCGTTGCCCAGGGACAGGAAAACAACGAGCGCCGTGACCTCACCTATATCGAAAAGGCGCGTTTTGCCCAGAAACTGCAGATGCGGTTTCCCCGCGATACGATCATGGCCGCCATGTCGCTGCACAAGGGCGATCTTTCCAACATGCTGTCCGTTGTCGGCCGCATTCCCGAGGATCTCGTCGACCTGATTGGCCCGGCCCCGACTGTCGGCCGTCGTAACTGGATGGATCTTGCCGATCAGCTTTCCTCCTCGCAAGTCAAGGAAGCAGCCCGCGCATACGTCAAGGACCCACTGGTTGCCGCCCTGCCATCGGAAGAACGTTTCAAGTCGCTTCTGGATTTTCTGAAACCCAAGGCGCAGCCCAAAAGAACCGGCGTCTGGTCATCGCAGACCGGCGGCCGGCTGGCGAAGGTGGTCGAAAGCGACCGCAAGCTGGATATCTCTATCGACAAGAACGAAGCCCCGGAATTTGCCGAGTTCGTTCTGGAACATCTTCAGACGCTGTTTGCCGAATACCGGTCCAAGCAGTGATTTTTAACTCGAACGACTAACAGGAGACGCATCACAAAAGAAAAAAGCCCCCGAACGTTGCCGCGCGGAAGCCTTTCTTTGATTTAAGCACCCGAAGAATCTCATTTCCGCGAATCATAGTCAAGAGTCTTGGCATCGAATTTTTCGGTGAGCGATTTTCTTTTGCCTTGTGAAAGGTGAAAGACATGGACAGCACATGTGTAACGACGCCCTTTGGGCGGCGAGCGATGTCGTTTGGCGTCCTCGCAACCCAGTTCGCCGCGCAGAAAAACAAGAAAATCGAAGCAGTCGATAAATGGAAACTCTATCGTTCGGTCTGTGAAGCCAGGCCATTGCTCGGCGTGACTGATCGATCGCTTGCGGTCCTGAACGCGCTTTTGAGCTTTTATCCGAAAAACGAGCTTTCCAGCGAAGCCGGATTGGTCGTCTTCCCGTCGAATACGCAATTATCACTCAGGGCCCATGGCATGGCCGAGCAGACATTGCGCCGGCATCTCTCGGCTCTTGTCGAGGCCGGGCTTATCATTCGCAAGGACAGCCCGAACGGAAAACGATACGCCCGCAAGCACAGGGGAGGGGAAATCAGCGAGGCTTACGGTTTTTCGCTGGCGCCGCTTCTTGCCCGCAAAGCGGAAATCGAGGAACTGGCCGAACGCATCGTCAGCGAGCGGCTCGATCTTCAGCGGCTTCGTGAAAACATCAGCCTTTGCCGCCGCGATATCCAGAAACTCTGCGAAATGATTGCCGCAAGCGGTAAACTCGAAACCTCCGAAGGATTTCAGACCCGCTACAACGCCATTGCCCACTCTCTCGGCCGCAACTCCAAGCCCGCGGAACTTCGGGAAATCGCCGGATTTTTGGCCTCTTTACGCGCGGAAGTGACCAACTATCTGGAAAATATTGAAAAACCGGAAAAAATGGGCGGCAATGACTGCCAAAATGAGCGCCTCATAAAGAATTCAGAATCCGAATCTATATCTGAACGGCAAGATTTGCGCGAACCGGCAACCGTTGCACCTGCCCGCACGGCAAGCAACCAGCCGGCATATGCGGCACCAGTCAGTGCCAAAGCCTTGCCGCAGTCAGCAGAACCTGTTCTTCATAAGCAATTTTTTGTTCCTGATATTGTTTTGGTTTTGAAGGCTTGCCCGGATATCTCGCTCTATGCCCCAGGCGGCGCAGTTACCGGATGGCGCGATCTCGAAGTGGCGACTTCGGTCATCAAAACCATGTTCAACATCAGCCAGTCGGCGTATAAGGATGCGCTTGCCACGTTCGGTCGACAGGGAACGGCAGCCATTCTCGCCTGCCTTTTGCAGAAAGCGGACCAGATAAGCTCGCTTGGCGGATATCTGCGTAATCTCACCCGCAAGGCGCAGGAAGGCGGCTTCGATGTAAAGACCATGCTTCTGGCGCAGTTGCGAGGGCGTAAGGACACCATGGAGGCGAACATGCTTTTGTGAGCTAACACGGGCCTCGGGAAATGGTCATCGCTTGCGAAAAAAGCAGACGGAAGATACATTAACGCCGTTCCCGCAGGTAGAAAGAGATTCGCACGAGGCTGCTGTAACGATCAATGCAGCTGGTGGATTTCTATGGTTAATGCAAGGTAATGAAAACTAAGTTCCATTTAGCTTTCGTTTGCGTTTTTCCGTGATTGGTTTCAATCCCTTGAGTCGAGGGCGTTTTTCGTCGAAATTGCGACGAGAAGAGCGGAAAAGTGCAATCTGTATGCGCGGAGCATATGGCGAACAGGCGAGTGGCACTGCATATAGCAAGGCATGGTCCATCTGACGTAGATGGTCTGTCAACAGACAAAGACACGTCCCCGAGACAGTGAAGTTGAACTTTCTGCGAGGTCCTGCGTTTGCGCTTCATTGCTTGAACGGATGGCTGATCTGATGAATTTTCCGGACGACATGGAACTGGCTGTCGCTCTTTATATGGCGGACAACGCCTTGCCGCGGGAAAGGGCTATCGAAAAGCTCCTACGGGCGGAGTTCGAAAACACCGGCCATCTGCCCGGCGACGAAGCGCGGCCGCCGGAGATCGTCGGTGGGCAACCGAGTGCCGAGTATGTTCAATACAGCTCCTACCTCGATGGGAATAACTGAAGAGCGGCGGAACCAAAGCTGGCGAGGGCTGTTTATGGCGCAGATAATTGACGCCAGGATATATGTCCCATGTTTCCAAGATCATTTGTTTTCTCAGCCGCACTCGCCGCGATGACAGGCCTGCCGGCGATTGCCCAGCCTCTCGAGGTCAGCACGCTTGCGGTTTCCGGCGCCGACCGGATTTCAGTGTCGCCGAACCCTACCGCCCCGCACTACATTACCGACGTGTCCGGGAAGAAAGTCCGTCTGGTTGGGCCACGCTTTTATCCTGACAGTGCGCGGGCGCTGGAATTTCCCGGCCGAAGGTCTAACCCGGCTGTATCGGACAGCGAAGAGGCTTTGTCGCAACAGTGAGGATGCGTGGTGACAGAACCGGTCGCGACGATCGACATCTGGCGGCGGAGGTGGAATGAGAACCAGGGGTGAACTTCAAGGTGGCATATCAGATGCGAAAAGCTGGATAAGGCAAGAGGGTCAGGACGCCGGCACGGCCAGTTTCCCCGAACTGTTCTTCGATCTGGTCTTTGTTTTCGCGCTGATCCAGCTTTCCCACGCGCTGGCCAAGGATTTTGGGCCAACGGCGGCGCTTGAGGCCGGCATCCTGATATTGTCGCTCTGGTGGCTGTGGATACACACCACCTGGATCACAAACTTGCTGAACACGGAAAAGGAGCCAGTCAGGATCCTGCTTTTCGTGCTGATGTTCGGCGGCGTTCTGCTGGCCATTGCGCTGCCGGAGGCATTTGCCGAACAGGGCCTCGTCTTCGCCCTGATCTACAGCGCGATGCAGGTCGGCCGAAGCCTGTTCGCCGTCTATGCGTTCAGGGGCGAAGACCGGCAGTCTTTTCTGGTCTTCGTGCGTGTGACGATCTGGCTTGCGGTTTCCAGCCTGTTCTGGCTGGCCGGAGGGCTCGCCGATCTGACGGACCGCATTCTCCTGTGGGGTATCGCACTTGCAATTGAATATGCCGGCCCCGCCTGCCGTTATGTCGTGCCGGGTGTAGCCTCGAGCGACGAGGACCGGCTGCATCTTTCCGGCGAGCATCTGGCGGAGCGATGTGCGCTCTTCGTCATCATCTGTCTTGGGGAAACGATCCTCACCACCGGGCGCACGGCAACCGAATATATGAATTCCGGCCTGACATTCATCGTCTTCTGCTCCGCTTTCATCAGTACCGTGGCGATGTGGTGGATTTATTTCCATCATGGGCAGGAAGAGGCCTCAAGGAAAGCCGAGAACGCTGAAGAAAAGACGAAGATCGCCCATAATCTTTTTAACTATGGGCATTTGCCAATCGTTGCCGGTATCATCCTGACGGCGGTGGGTGAGGATTTCAGCCTCTCCCACCCGCGAGAAGGCGCGACAATGCGGGAGGCGATCGCCATTCTCGGCGGTCCTGTCCTGTTTCTGGCCGGCAATATCGGCGTCAAGATCGCCGCCGCCTATCAGCGACCGGTCTCGCATTTTGCCGGCGTGGCGGCGCTCTGCCTGCTTTTGCCGGTGCCGGGCATTCCGCTTTTCGCGTTGCAACTGGCGAGCATGGGCGTTCTTCTGCTTGTGGCGCTTTGGGAATACCTGGCGCTGGAAAGGGCGGTCGCCAATGCTTGATCGCTGATCAGGCGTTGACGAGATCGCGCGCCCTGTCGTTCCAGAGTCGAAGGCTGCGGGCATAGGCTTCCTCGAAGGACAGAGCCATATCGTTGACCAGCATCAGCGCGATGGCCGTTGTGGAGATGATGATGGTTTCCGCCCTTTCGTCCTTTGCGGCGCCCGTCCACACCGCCCGCCAATATTCGAAGGTTGTGAACATGGTCGGCATTTCAGCGGGTGGCGTTTCGCGTGCGGGAACGATGAATTCCATATCCTTGCCCTTCGAAAGACCGAAAATCCGAGTGCTGCGAAACGGTGTGAATTGCGCGAAATCCCGCGTGTTGCTGAGAATGGCGAGGTTTTCCATTGAAAGCAGCCGTGCCGTGTCCCGATGAAGTTCCTGGTAGGAGGGGCGAGCGACACCGATGATCGTGCTTCTGGCGCGAAGCGGATTGAGAAGATGCACGACCGTATTGAGCGGCAGGCGCATCTCCAGAATGCCGTGGAGGCCGAGCAGGCTTTGAAACTGCAGGGACAGTCCGCCAATTGGAAGGTAGGCGATGCGTTCTGAAGCTGTGGCTTTCGCCGCCTGCGAAAGCGACCGGCAGAGGGGAATGCCGCAGGCCTGCGCTGCAAGTTCAAGCTTGCCGCCGTTTTCCCCCTGCCCCACATGCCCGTGCAGCAGGACGCTGTATCCCGCCATGGCGACAAGACGGGCGGAGTGGAGAAACCATGGCGCATCACGATGTTTCGGTGACATATAAGCGGGCCAGTCGAGGTCCACCGATGCAGGACCTTGCTGATCCCTTTTTATATGTCTCCACATGGCGTCGATAAAACCGGCCAGCTCCGCCGCGGTTACGCCGCGATACTGCATGGTGGCGAGCAGCGCGCCTATCTGTATCGGATCGGCATCGCCATCGAGAATGATCGAGAGCGCATCCATCGCTTCCACCTGGTTGAGCGGGCGGCTGTTGCCGATGCCCATCGCCGAGGTTGCGATATATTTGGCGAGCCTCTGCTGCGGATCGGCATTGTGGCCAATGCGCGCGAGACGGTCGGCGATGTTTTCCGGTGTCGGCTGACCTTCCAGAAGAACGCTGGGGCGAAGCGAAAGCGGCGGCGCCTTCATCAGTACGGGCCGCTCCCAACCGCTTGCACTGGCGCTGGCCGGGGCGGCGGGTTTTTCCTGCGAATAGTCCATAAGATTCTCGGCCTCCGCTGCCAGCGACCGGATGCGCAGGCGCATGCTTTCGGCAAAGGGGGTGGGGCGAAGGCCCTGACCCGTGCGCAGAAAGAGCTGGTCGCCATATATGTCGCGCAGCTGCTGCAATATCCGGCTCATGGAAGATGTCGGCAGTTCCATGCCCGCCGCGGCACGGCTGACGCTGCCTTCTCTTAACAAAGCATCAAAAGCGACAAGTAGTTTCAGCTGCCCAAGCCTGTCGGGTTTTGTTGTGGAGACCCGTTCATCTTTTCTCTTGCCGGTTGTCATCTTGCGATTTTTTACTCCCCCCACTCGTTCGTGGAGCCCTTTTTGCAATTTCTAGAATTTAGAATTGTTCGAAAACAAACGCATTGCGCCTGAACTCCCTCCTAAATAAGTGGGGTTAAATTCTCAAGTTAAATGCGGGGGCATAACATGGAATTGAAGTACCGCGGCCGCGAGAAGTCCGCGACGATAATAAAGGCCGGTCTTTCGGCGGCAATGGCTGGAACGGCGCTTTGCATCGCTCTGCCATCTTTTGCGCAGCAGGCGCCTGAAGGAAGCACGGTTCTCGAGCAGATCGTCGTCACCGCATCCGGTTTCGAGCAGAATGTGAAAGATGCGCCGGCCAGCATCACGGTTGTGACGCGTGAAGATCTTGAAAAGGGATCCTATCGCGATCTGACCGATGCCCTGCGCGAAGTTCAGGGCGTGTCCGTCACCGGCATTGCCAATGAAAAGGATATTTTCATTCGCGGATTGCCCGGCGCCTACACGCTGGTTCTGGTTGACGGCAAGCGGCAGAGCACGCGCGACGCCCGCACCAACGGCAATTCCGGCTTCGAACAGAGTTTCGTACCGCCGGTTTCGGCGATCGAACGTATCGAAGTGGTGCGCGGGCCGATGTCCTCGCTCTATGGTTCGGACGCTATGGGCGGTGTCATCAACATCATCACCCGCAAGGTGGGCGATGTCTGGTCAGGTTCCGTCACCACCGAAGGCACGGTTCAGCAGCATTCCAAATTCGGCAATAGCGGCCAGGTCTCCTGGTATGCCAACGGACCGATCCTGAAGGACCGGCTCGGTCTACAGCTTTGGGGCAGGGGCTTCACGCGTGGCGAAGACCGTATTCTGAGCGGCACCACGGGCGCCAAGGAATATGATTTCAACGGACGCCTGACATTCACGCCGAATGAAGATCACGACATCTATCTCGAAGGCGGCAAGACGCGGCTGCGCCGCAGCGCCGAGCCCGGCGATACGCTGGCGGCGACGGACGCCAACGGCACCTACAATACCAATACGCGTGACCATTGGTCATTGTCGCATACCGGCCGCTGGGGGCCGACCACATCCGAATTCTCGTTCCAGCAGGAATGGGCGGAGCGTACCAACTTCACCAGAAATATCCGCACCGGCCGGGTGACCGAAAACCCGCGCTCGCCGGAAGTGCGCAACACCGTTCTCGATGGCAAGTTCACGACGCCGTTCGAATTGTTCGGCAACCACACGCTGGTGACAGGCGGACAATATTTCGAGGCGCGGCTGACGGACCAGAACCCGGGACGCCGCACCGGCCGCGACGAAACATTTTCGGCGACGCAATGGGCGCTCTTCCTCGAGGATGAATGGCGCATTGTCGATAATTTCGCGCTGACGGGCGGTCTTCGTCTCGATAATCACGAAAAATACGGCAATCATTTCAGCCCGCGTCTTTATGGCGTCTGGAGCGCGACCGAAGAGCTGACTATCAAGGGCGGCGTTTCCACCGGTTTCCGGGCGCCGGAAATCCGCCAGATCGCGCCGGGTTATGCCTATACGACGGGTGGTGGCGGTTGCAGCTATGGCCCCAGCGGCACCTGCGGCGTCATCATTGGCGACCCTAACCTCGAAGCGGAAAAGAGCACGAGCTATGAAGTGGCCGCGCTTTGGGACAATGGCGACGTCGCTCTCGGCGCCACCTATTTCTACACCGATTTCAAGGACAAGATTTCCAATGCGCTGGTGCTCAATCCGGATGGAACGCCGGCCCGCTGGAGCGAAGACCGCAACTATCGTCTCTGGTACAATTACAACATCGACGATGCGGTCATTCAGGGTGTGGAACTGACGGCGACCTGGTATGCAACGCCGGACCTGACGCTGCGCGGCAACTATACCTATACGCATTCCGAACAGAAAACCGGCGATTATGAAGGCTTCCCGCTGGCGCGCACGCCGGAACATATGGCTAATCTGCGCGGCGACTGGGTAACCCCAATCGATGGTCTGGAAGCCTGGGCCTCGCTGAATTACCACGGATCGGAAATCAATGCCGGCCCGCGCATCGGCACCAACGGCACGCCGGTAACGATCAACGGCAAGGCCGGGCGTAAATATGACGCCTACACCACGCTGGATATCGGGGCGAAATATGCGGTCGCCGAAAATGTCGATCTCAAGGCCGCCATTTATAATCTCTTCGACAAGGATGTCGGCACCGACGATTTCAACACCGTCATGGAAGGCCGCCGTTTCTGGATCAGCATGACAGCTAAGTTCTGATCCGTCGCCACATTCACGAAAATTGCAGGCGCCTTTGGGCGCCTCTTTTTTTGGGCTATCGCCTATTGACCTCAACTATGGTTGAGGAATTATACCGGCTGCTCTTCACTATGTTTCCGCGTTTTCCGAGCGGAAATCGTTACGGAAGCAGGAGCCAGAATGGAAAATACCGTATTCAAGCACAGCCTGACGGTTGGGGAGGTTGCCCGCCGCAGCGGCATCGCCGTGTCCACCATCCATTTTTATGAGGCGAAAGGATTGATCGAGGGCTGGCGAACCGCCGGTAACCAGCGCCGTTATCATCGCGCTGTTCTGAGACGCATCGCGATCATCCGCATCGCGCAGCGCGCCGGGATACAGCTCAGCATTATCAGGGACGCGATGGCTGATCTGCCGCAGGATCGGGTGGCGACGACGGCCGATTGGCGCAGGTTCTCCCAATCGTGGCGGGAAATGCTGCAGCTTCGCATCAATAGCCTGATCATGCTGCGCGATCAGCTTACCGGCTGTATCGGTTGCGGGTGTCTTTCGCTGGATGATTGTCCGTTGCGCAATCCGAACGATGTTCTGGCCGATGACGGCGCAGGTCCGCGCCGCCTCGTTTCTGCGGAATGAACGGGATTTCCGGACCGGAACGGCTGAGCCTCACTCGGAATCGGCTGCAACCCAGACACTGACGCTGCCGCCATTGGTGGGAAAGACGCCCTTGCCGCTCTCATCGAGGGTAATCCGTTCTTCACGGTGCCCGAGAAAGTCGCGCCAGACCGCCCTGGCGTGATCGGGGCCGAGATCGATCTGCTTTTCCGCCGGCTCACCATTCGACATTATCACCACGCAGCCTGGCGCATCGGCGGTGCCGTGGCGGATAAAGGCGACGCAGCTGGCATCATCGAAAATATCCGTCTGGGCTCCGTTGGCGAAACGGCTGCGGGCCTCTATGAGCTTCGGCAGGCATTCAATGGCGGGCATATCGATCTTATACTCGTTGCCGTCATTGCCGGTGTCGGTGTAGCTCGTGCCGAACAGATCGGGATAAAAGACGCAGGGCACCCCATCTCCGCGCAGCAGGATGATAGCATAGGCAAGAGGTTTGAACCAGGGTTCCACTGGCGCTTCCAGCGATTGCAACGGCTGTGTGTCGTGATTGTCGACCAGCGTAACGGCATGGTCGGGAACGGCGGAGACAAGCGAGCCATCGAAGATGCCGCGCATATCGAAATCGCCGCCCTGTTTCGAGGCGTCGTGGAAGCTGTGGTGAAGGGCCACATCGAAAAGCATCAGCTGCTTGTCGACGAGTTCGAGATAGCTTTTCAGCGCCTCGAGATCGGGGTGCCAATATTCCGCCACGACGAAAAGATCGGGATCGACCGTTTCGCGCATATGGCCGACCCAGTCGCGAAAGAACCAGGCCGGGATATGTTTTGCGGCATCCAGTCGGAATCCATCCACCTGCACCTGCTCGGAAAGCCAGCGGCCCCAATATTTGAGTTCTTCGTAGACCGCCCGGTTTCTGAACTCGACATCGGCACCCATCAGATAGTCGAAATTGCCGTTTTCCTGATCGACTTCCTCATTCCATTCACCATCGCCATATTCATTGACGAGGCGGAATATGCCGTCTTCGGTCGGCTCCTCAATGTGGTCTACGCCGCTGAAACATTTGAGGTCCCAGATGAATTTGGAATGTTTGCCGTTGCGGCCGGGAAAGGTGAAGCGCGTATAGGCGAGCGCCGGGAAATCCTCATCGTCGATATCGGTACGATCATCTGGATTGACGCGGCGAACCCGCACTTTTTCCTTCTCGTCGGCACCCATCTTGTGATTGAGAACCACGTCATGGATGACGCGGATGCCATTGTCTTTCAGCGTCTTGCCCGCATGTTCGAGCGCGGCGCGATCACCATATTTGGTCGCGACGGTGCCCTTCTGGTCAAATTCGCCGAGATCAAAAAGGTCGTAAGTGTCGTATCCCACCGAATAACCACCGGCGGCGCCCTTGTAGGCCGGCGGCAGCCAGACGTCGGTGATACCCATTTTGGCAAGGCTTTCGGCCTTTTCCGTCACCTCGCTCCATAACTTCCCTCCGTCCGGATAATACCAATGGAAGAATTGAAGCAAGGTGCGTCCGGCCATATTTCCCTCACGATGGTTAGCAGGTTGCGCCATAAACGGCCCGGCGGCGAAAGGGTTCCGCCGCCGGTGCCGCGCGATCTGCGATTGTGAGGCCGATGGTCCGCCCGTATATTAGCCGGCTATATCGAGAAGGGCAGCGCCCGCCGGCAGATAGTCGCCTTCCTTAACGATCAGACGGACTTTGCCGGCCAT
This sequence comes from Agrobacterium salinitolerans, assembly GCF_002008225.1. Classification (GTDB taxonomy): domain Bacteria; phylum Pseudomonadota; class Alphaproteobacteria; order Rhizobiales; family Rhizobiaceae; genus Agrobacterium; species Agrobacterium salinitolerans. The sequence goes on from NZ_MRDH01000010.1 coordinate 26,804, forward strand.
GGGGGCGACAATCTGCGTCTCCATCTTCATGGCTTCCATGACGGCGAGAAGATCGCCTTGCGAAACCGTGTCACCGTCTTTTACCTTGAAGGACTGCAAAGTGCCGGAAACCGGGGCGGTGATTTCGCCTTCCCTTTCCTTGGCGGCGGCGGTGCCGCCGGGAACAGCTGCGCTGTTGCCGCTAACCGCACCGAGGCTGGAAAGCAGCAGGCTGGGCAGACCGACCGATACACGTTTGCCGTCGATTTCCAGGAAAGTGCGGGTGACGGAGGGATCGTCGGCCGGTGCCGGGCGCTCCATGGCATCCGGCATGGCGGCGAAATCAGTCTCGATCCAGCGGGTGTGAACCTTGAAACCGTCAGTGCCGATGAAGTCTTCGGTCTCGATTGCGGCGCGATGGAAGGGCAGCACCGTGGCGATGCCCTCGATGCGGAATTCCCTAAGCGCGCGACGGGCGCGGCGCAGGACCTGATCGCGGTCGGCACCCGTGACGATCAGCTTTGCCATCAGCGAGTCGAACACACCAGGCACGCTGGAGCCGCTGACGACGCCGCTATCCATGCGAATGCCGGGACCGGATGGCGCGTCGAAAACCGAAATAGAACCGGGTGTCGGCAGGAAACCCCGGCCGGGATCTTCGGCATTGATGCGGAATTCCATCGAGTGTCCACGCGGTTCCGGCGTTTCGAGTACCCGAAGCTTATGGCCCTCGGCAATACGGAACTGCTCGATGACGAGATCGATGCCGGTGGTTTCTTCGGTAACGGGATGTTCCACTTGAAGGCGCGTATTTACCTCAAGGAAGGAAATCGTGCCATCGACGCCGAGCAGGAATTCGACGGTGCCGGCACCGGAATAACCGGCGGCGGCGCAGATAGCCTTGGCGGCCGTATGGATTTTCTGCCGCTGTTCGTCGGACAGGAAGGGGGCGGGAGCCTCCTCGATCAGCTTCTGGTTCCGGCGCTGCAACGAGCAGTCGCGGGTGCCGAGCACCAGCACATTGCCGTGCTTGTCAGCGATAACCTGCGCTTCGATATGACGCGGCCGGTCGAGAAATCGTTCTAGAAAGCACTCACCGCGGCCGAAGGCGGCGGTCGCCTCGCGCACGGCGGATTCGTAGAGATCGGCAATCTCTTCCATCTTCCACGCGACCTTCAGGCCGCGTCCACCGCCGCCATGGGCCGCCTTGATCGCGACGGGCAAGCCGTGCTTTTCGGCAAAAGCCGTGACTTCGACAGCGGATGCGACCGGGCCGTCGCTGCCGGCGACCAGCGGCGCGCCGACGCCGGTGGCGATGCGCCGCGCCTCGACCTTGTCGCCCAGCGCCTCGATGACGTGCGGATCGGGGCCGATCCAGATGAGACCGGCATCGAGAACGGCACGCGCAAATTCGGCGCGCTCGGACAGGAAACCGTAACCGGGATGCACGGCATCCGCACCGGCGCGTTTGGCAATCGCGATCAGCTTGGCCATATCGAGATAGGTTTCGGCAGGACGTATTCCCTCCAGCGCATAGGCTTCATCCGCCAGCCGGACGAAAAGCGCGTCCTGATCGGGATCGGCATAAACGGCGACCGATTGCAGGCCGTAATCGCGACAGGCGCGGATGATGCGCACCGCGATCTCGCCGCGATTGGCAATCAGCACTTTTTTCATCGCTTTTCTCCTCGGAATTATGCGTTTGTAGCCGCGATTTCGGCAAAGGGGCCGATCGGGCGGAATTTGATTTTGGCGTTGACGGGGATTTGCCCGGCAAGATCGAGATGATATTCGGCGACCGCGCCGATGACAGGATAACCGCCGGTCAGCGGGTGGTCGGCAAGGAAGAGAACCGGCTGACCGCTATGGGGAATCTGGATCGCCCCGGTCGCGGTGCCTTCGCTCGGCAATTCGGCGCTGTCCTTGCGCTCCACCGGCACGTCGCCGGCAAGGCGAATGCCGACGCGGTTCGATTGTGGCGTGACCTGCCAGAGCTGGCCGGTCAGCGTGTCGATACCCTTCTGCGTGAACCAGTCGGTGCGGGGGCCGAGAACAATGTCCAGCGTGACGACCTCACCCGTTGCCGGCGGTTCGAAGGCCGGAACCTCGTCGATCGATACGCTGGAAAGGCCGGTCTTCTCGCCCTTAAGCGAAAGGATGGCGCCTGCCCCCACCGGCTCCGGACCGACGACAGCCAATGTATCGGTCGCAAAACTGCCGAGCACCGGCTCGACATCGAAGCCGCCGCGCACCGCAAGATAACAGCGCATGCCCTTCGGCGGCTGCCCGAAGGTCACCACATCACCGGGTTCGAGTGACACCGGGCTATGGGCCTTGGCCGCGAAGCTGCGATCTGCCGTGGTAATCGTGACGGGGCAGGGCGCACCGGCAATACCAATGACGGTACGGCTCGTGCTTTTAAAGGAAAAGCCGCCGAGCGTCAGTTCGAGACACGACGTATTGGCGGGGTTACCGACGATGCGGTTTGCAGCGTTGAATGCACCACGATCCAGCGCGCCGGAGGCCGAGACGCCCTGCCCGGTCTGGCCGAAACGGCCTAGATCTTGGAAGATGGCGGGCATGGGCGCGGCAAGCACTTCGAAATGCGGGCCGTCCTTTTTCGGTTCTTTTTTCTGAGGTACCGGTGCCGGAACATCGACCGTTCTGCCGGCCTTGTCCATGTCGAAGAAACGCACCCGGTACCCCGGCTGGAACAATGCGCCGGGATCACGGTCTATATCCCACATCTTCACCGGCGTCGTGCCGATGATCTGCCAGCCGCCGGGGCTGTTTTGCGGATAGACGCCGCTGAAGGCGCCGGCCAGCGCCACGGAGCCTGCCGGAATACGGGTGCGCGGGCTTTGCCGGCGCGGCACATGCAGGGCCGGGTCGCCACCGACCAGATAACCGAAGCCGGGGGCGAAGCCGCAGAAGGCCACGGTGAATTCGCTTTCGGTATGGCGGCGGATGACTTCTTCGATGCTCATGCCGGTCAATTCGGCAACATCGGCGAGGTCCTCACCATTATAGTGGACGGGAATTTCCACGAGATTGTCCGAAGGCGCGATTTTTGCGGAGAGATCGCGGCTTGCCAGCCGCGCGGCTAACGCTTCGACGCCGATCGTTTCAGGGCGGAAACGGATCATCAATGAGCGGGCAGCCGGCACCGTTTCTTCGATACCTTCGACCGGATCGTTCTGAAGCGAGGCGAAAAGCGCCAGCGTTTCATCGAGATCGGCAAGTTCGACAAGAATAGTGGTGAGGCTGACGGGGAGAAAACGCATCATATCCTCACGCGTGATAGGCAGTGTCGGGAATGTCGGTGATGAACATGTGTCCCGGCGCATGGGTAATCGCAAAGGGCACGCCTGATGCCATCACGGCGGCCTGGGGTGTGACGCCGCAGGCCCAGAACACCGGGACTTCGCCCGGCTCGATCCGCACCGCATCACCGAAATCAGGCTTTGAAAGATCGGTAATGCCGATCTCTTCGGGTGCGCCGACATGCACGGGCGACCCGTGTACGGCGGGAAAACGTCCCGAAATTGTTGCGGCATCGGCCACGCGCGACGCCGGGATCGGCCGCATGGAAACGACCATATTGCCCTTCAGCCGACCGGCCGGACGGCAGGGGCGGTTGGTGAGATACATCGGCACATTGCTCTTGTCGGTCATGTGGCGGATTTCGATGCCCGCTTCCACCATCGGCGTTTCGAAGGTGAAGCTGCAGCCGATGAGGAAGGCGACGAGATCGTCACGCTCCGCCCAGGCGGCGGTGGCGTCGGCCGTTTCCTCGACAAGCTTGCCGTCCCGCCAGATGCGGTAGAGCGGCAGGTCGGTTCTCAGATCGGCGCCGGGCGCCAGAAGCGTGGTGGGCGAACCGGGATCGGAGACATCCAGCACCGGGCAGGGTTTGGGATTGCGCTGCGCATAAAGCAAAAAATCGAAGGCCCAGTCGCGCGGCAGCACGATCATGTTCGCCTGCGTGAAGCCGGGTGCAATGCCGGAAGTTGGGGCGACGAGGCCGTCACGATAGGTCGCACGGGCCTTTCGTGCGGCGTCGGCGTCCGTGTGGTTGAGATAGGATGTCGGTATCGTCATCGGCTATCCTTTCAGAGACTGGATGCAAAAGAGCGGATGTCGATGCCATCAGCCTCGAAACGGCGGCGGATTTCCTGGGCGATCGCGACCGCACCGGGACTGTCGCCATGCACGCAGATGGATTGCGCCTCGATTTTTATGACGCTGCCATCGATTGCCTCCAACGTGCCTTCGCGGGCAAGCTGCACCATGCGGTCGGCGATTTTTGCCGCGTCGTGCAGCACGGCCCCGGCTTCGCGGCGGGAGACGAGCTGGCCTTGAGGCGTATAGGCGCGGTCGGCAAAGGCTTCGGCAACGACGGCAAGACCGGATCTGCGGGCGAGATCGAGGATGGGCGCGTTGGCAAGGCCCATCAGCACCAGTGAAGGATCGATGGCCTTGATGCCGTCGATGACGGCCTGTCCCTGTTTTGCGTCATTGGCGATGCGGTTATAGAGCGCGCCATGCGGCTTGACGTAACGCACCGTGGTGCCGGCAGCGGCGGCAACACCCTTCAGCGCGCCGATCTGGTAGATGACATCGGCAATCAGTTCTTCCGAGGTGGCGTCCAGATCGCGGCGGCCGAAGCCGACGCGGTCCGGATAGGAGACATGAGCGCCGACGACCACGCCTTTTTCCGCAGCGGCCTTGACGGTGCGGTAGATGCCGGCAGGGTCGCCGGCATGAAATCCGCAGGCAATGTTGGCGCTGGAAACGATGGCGAGCATCGCCTCATCATCTCCCATGCGCCACGCGCCGTAACTTTCGCCAAGATCGCTGTTGAGATCGATAGCGGCCATGTTTGCCTCCCTTTAGAGCATTTCCAGCAAAAGTGTGTCGCGGTTTTGCGTCCGGAAAATGCGTAAAAACAGATATGTAGAGCGTTTCCGCTTTTCTCCGAAATGCGGAAACGCTCCAGTTTATTACAGGCCGAGCAGGCCGAAGATGGTGCCAGCAGACTTGTAGCCCATGTACCACGTCAAGGCACAGGTCAGAACGCCAAGCCCGAGCAGGATGCGCGAGTAGCGATGGCCGCCCATCAGGTCTTCGCGTTTCCACGCGGCAAACAGGAAGATGCTAAGGCCGATGGGCAGGATGAGGCCGTTCAGGCCGCCGACGAAGACCAGCATGGCGGCAGGCGGCGTGGTGATCAGCAGGTAGCAGACGAGCGAAACGGCGATGAAAATAATCGTCGCTATGTTACGGGCACGTTCGCTCATGTCCTGCTTGAAGACGGGCAGGAACGATACGGAGGTGTAGGCTGCGCCGATGACGCTGGTGATGGCCGCTGCCCAGAAGATGATGCCGAAGAGCCGGAAGCCGAGATCGCCCGCAGCCGACCGGAAAGCCTGTGCGGCAGGGTTGGCGGCCTGGCCGGACGTATCGATGATGACGCCGCTGGCGACGACGCCGAGAATGGCGAGGAACAGCACATAGCGCATGATGCCGGTGACGGCGATGCCGGTCAGCGCGGCGCGGTTGACGACAGGCAGGTTTTCAATGCCGACCATTCCCCGGTCCAGCAACCGGTGTGCGCCGGAATAGGTGATGTAGCCGCCCACGGTGCCGCCGACGATGGTGGTGATGGTCGCGAAATTGATCGTATCGGGCAAGAAGGTCTGGCGGAAGGCGTCACCCACCGGCGGTGCCGAAACGAACGCCACATAGAGCGTCAGCACGATCATCATGAGGCCGGCGAAGATAATGAACCGGTCGACTGCCAGCCCTGCACGCTTGGAAACGAAGATGGCGATGGAGAATATCGCGCTGATGGCGCCGCCGATTTTCGGGTCCAGCCCAAAAATGGCATTGAGACCAAGGCCGGTGCCGCCGATATTACCGATGTTGAAGAACAGGCCACCGATGATGACGAGGATGGCCAGGAAATAACCGGCGCCGGGAATGGCGGCATTGGCGATATCGGATGCGCGCATACGCGTCAGCGTCACAATGCGCCAGATGTTGAGCTGGACGACGAAGTCGATGAGGATGGAGGCAAGAATGCCGAAAGCGAAGGCCGCGCCCAGCTGCGTGGTGAATGTCGCCGTCTGCGTGATGAAGCCCGGACCGATGGCGGATGTCGCCATCAGGAAGATCGCTCCCAGAAGAGATGCGCGTTTTGACATTTTTAGGTCGGCAGTCGGGGTGAGCTTTTTCTGCTCCATGGATTTTCTCCGCTCCTATCGCTATCCGCCCCTCGCGGATGCTTTATGGCAAGAGTTTGTCGTGTTCCGTGAAATTGTCAATATTGTTCAACAATAAATAATAATCGTTCTCTCATTTTGTCTATTTGTTTGACGTTATGCGCATGAATTCACCACGTTTTTTTCGTGCTTTGCTAATGCTTTGTGCTATGGGCAGAACATAGCCGTGTCTGAACATGCCTGTCACGGAATTCCCGATGCTGCATTGCTCTTCAGAAAGGAGCGCTATGACGGAAACGATAGAGGGTCTGCCGCTTGCGGATCGATTGGCAAAGGGTATTCGCACCCTGCTGATATCTGGTGAGCTGGCGCCGGGGCAGCGCCTTTCCGAGGCAGCCTTCAGCGAACGTTTCGACGTCTCCCGCAATTCGTTGCGTGAAGCCTTCCGGCTTTTGACCAAGGACGGGCTATTGCGCCATGAAGCCAATCGCGGTGTCTTCGTTGCCGTGCCCACCATGTCTTCGGTGATCGATATCTACCGGGTGCGGCGCATGGTGGAATGTGGCGCGTTGCGTCAGGCCTGGCACAAGCACCCCGCGATCAAGACGATGCGGGCAGCGGTCGAGGACGCCAAGGTCAAGCGTGAAGATGCCGACTGGCTGGGTGTGGGAAGCGCCAACATGAAATTCCACGCTGCGGTCGTCGATCTTCTCGACAGTGCCCGTCTCAGCGATTTTTACGAGCGTATCGCCGCTGAGCTCAGGCTTTGCTTCGGTTTGCTGAAAGATCCCGAACAGCTTCATTCCCCCTTTGTGGACATGAACAGCAAGATCCTGTCGCTGATGGAAGAAGGCAAGGCGCAACAAGCCGGTGAGGAGATGGAAATCTATCTCAATCTGTCCGAGCGTACGGTTCTGAAGGCGCTTGAACGCGCCGTCGAACACGCTTCCTGACATGACGGGCGGCAGGGGAGGAAACGACCCTTGCCGCTCCCGCCATTTTTTGCATCCGCAGCCGATTGCCAAGTTTGCTGCGCTGCGTCATCAATGACGACATGACGCTTCGCGACCTGACCATTCTCGTTATCGACGAAAACGCGATCCGCGCCTCCATCATCGAGGAGGGGCTACGCGAGGCGGGCTATTATCGCGTCACGGTCATCCATGAGGTGAATGGGGTGGCGCGCACCATCGAGACGCTGCAGCCCGACGTCATTTTCATCGATCTGGAAAATCCCAATCGTGACATGATGGAGCATCTGTTCCAGCTCACCCGCACGGTTGGCCGGCCGATCGCCATGTTTGTCGATCGTTCCGACACGGCGTCCATCGAGGCGGCCGTCGAGGCGGGCGTTTCCGCCTATGTGGTGGACGGGCTGAAGAAGGAGCGGGTCAAGCCCATTCTCGATATGGCAGTCAGCCGCTTTAATGCTTTCAGCCGTCTGCAACGGGAACTTGCCGACGCCAAGTCGGCGCTTGAGGAACGCAAGGTCATCGAGCGCGCCAAGGGCATCCTGATGAAGATGCGTGGTCTTTCCGAAGAGGAGGCGTTTGCGCTTTTGCGCCAGACGGCAATGAACGAGAAAAAGAAGATTTCCGAGATCGCGCAAAGCGTGGTCACCGCGGCCGGTCTGTTGATGTGACGAACCGCCGGTCGGACAGTCAAGGAGTGCATGATATGGCGGCACCGGAAAAAACGGCCGGATCAGACAGTGGAATAACGCAAGCCCAGGGCGCACCCGCAGTCGTCGGCAGCGACCGGCAGAAAATCCTGCGTGCCGGCTTTATTCCGCTTGTCGACGCATCCGTCCTGATTGCTGCGGCCGAATTCGGTTTCGCCGAACGCGAAGGCCTTTCGCTCGATCTCGTCAAGGATGTTTCCTGGGCGAATGTGCGCGACCGGCTGGCGTTTCGGCAATTCGATATCGCCCACATGCTGTCGCCGATGCCGGTCGCCTCCATGCTCGGGCTCGGCTCCAACCCGTCGCCGACGATCACGCCCTTTTCACTCGGACGGGGCGGCAATGCGATCACGCTCTCGACCCGGCTTTTTGAGCGGATGAAGGCTTTGACCGGGCTTTCCGAAACGGCGGGAGCGCTGGAAAACGCCGAGGCGTTGAAGCGGGTGCTCGATGATATGCGCGCCCGCGGCGAGCCGCCGCCGACGCTCGGCATGACCTATCCGTTTTCATCGCATAATTACGAATTTCGCTATTGGCTGGCCGCTGGCGGTATTCATCCCGATCATGATGTGAAGCTTGTGGTGGTTCCGCCGCCATTGACCTCGGATGCGCTCGCTGCCGGAGCCATTGACGGTTTCTGCGTCGGTGCGCCATGGAACATCGTCGCCGCCGAGCGTGGTGTCGGCCGGATCGTTGCCGCCAAGCAGGATCTGTGGCCTTCCGCACCGGAAAAGGTCATTGGCATGCGACCCGAATGGGCGGAAAACCAGCAGGAAACGGTCGGGCGGTTGCTGTCGGCGCTCGATGCCGCCGCGCGCTGGTGTGATGTTGCGGGAAATCACGATGATCTGAGCCGGGTGCTTGCTGATCCCCGCTATATCGGCGCACCGGAAGGCATCATCCGCCGTGTGCTTGCCGGTGAGTTCAGCATCGACAGCCAGGGCAACCGCCGGGTGATCGACAATTATTTCATCTTCCACGGCCGTCACGCCAATTATCCGCGCCAGAGCCAGGCATTGTGGATTTACAGCCAGATGATCCGCTGGGGGCAGGCCGTGTTTTCACAGGCAGGTGTGGAGGCCGCCCTGTCTGCCTATCGGCCGGATATTTATAGGGCGGCGCTGGGCGATGCCAATGCGCCTGATGATGCCGATATCCGCATCGAAGGGCAGGAGGCTGGCGACCGTTTTGTGGACGGCTTCGTCTTTGATCCCGCTGACATTACAGGGTATGTGAATGGTTTTGCCGTGCGCAGTTCTGCCCCTGTTTCCACCTCCCAAGGCGAAGCCTGAGAGCAGTTCAGCCGGGCTAGCTGCGCAAATTTCAAGCGCGGAATTTCTCCAGTTGCGCAAACGATAGACAAAATTGCGGCTGGTTAAAATTTAATCGTTTGACGAGACTTCCGAAATTCTGTTTTATTTACAATAATATAGCTTCCATATAGAAAACTGGCACGCCTCTTGCGTCTCTTTGTTTGCACCGGTCAACGGCGATCGGGGCGAGCAGGGCGCGGCATAGGCGCTTTCAAAGACATAGACGTCGCAAGGTTTTGCTGCCCGGAACACCTCCCGTTCCGCAGGCGCAAACACCGAGCGGCGTTTTTTTATTTTCAGGTTTTTTCGCAAGCGAAAACGTCACCCGCAAAGGTGGCCTAATAAGGGGAACATGCGAATGAAAGAGATAGTCTCCGGCGCTGTCAGCCGCCGCACGATATTGAAGACGACAGCCGCCGTCGCCCTCGTCAGCGCCGTGCGCGCGGCCTTTCCTTCCGGTGCTTTCGCAGCCACCGCTGAGCCCGAGGTGAAAGGCGCGAAAATAGGGTTCATCGCGCTGACCGATGCCGCCCCGCTCATCGTTGCGGCAGAAAAGGGCCTCTTCGCCAAACACGGCATGCCGGATGTCGAGGTTCTGAAACAGGCCTCCTGGGGTGCGACGCGCGACAATCTCGTGCTCGGCGGCGCATCGAACGGCATTGACGGCGCGCATATCCTGACACCCATGCCCTATCTCATGCATACCGGCAGGGTGACCCAGAATAATGTGCCGGTGCCGATGGCCATCCTCGCCCGCCTCAACCTCGACAGCCAGGGCATTTCCGCCGCCAGGGAATATGCCGAAACCGGCGTTCAACTGGATGCTTCCAAGTTAAAGGCGGCTTTTGAGAAAAAGAAGGCCGAGGGCAAGGAAATCAAGGCCGCCATGACCTTCCCCGGCGGCACGCATGATCTGTGGCTTCGCTATTGGCTTGCCGCCGGCGGCATCGACCCGGACAAGGACGTCTCCACCATTGTCGTTCCGCCGCCGCAGATGGTCGCCAATATGAAGGTCGGCAATATGGACGTCTTCTGTGTGGGCGAACCCTGGAACGAGCAGCTCGTCAATCAGGGCATCGGTTTCACCGCCTGTACCACCGGCGAACTCTGGAAGGGCCATCCGGAAAAGGCGCTCGGCATGCGCGCCGACTGGGTGGAAAAGAACCCTAACGCCACCAAGGCGCTGCTGATGGCCGTCATGGAGGCGCAGCAATGGTGCGATGAAATGGCGAACAAGGAGGAAATGTCCGCCATCCTCGGCAAACGCCAATGGTTTAACGTGCCACCGAAGGACGTTCTCGGTCGCCTCAAGGGCAATATCAATTACGGCAACGGCCGCGTGCTCGAAAATACCGGCCTGCAGATGAAGTTCTGGCAGGACCACACCTCCTATCCCTTCCGCAGCCATGACAGCTGGTTCATCGCGGAGAACATCCGCTGGGGCAAATTCGCGCCCGATACGGATGTGAAGGCGCTGGTCGCGAAGGTCAACCGCGAGGATATCTGGCGCGAGGCGGCCAAGGATCTCGGCGTTGCCGATCTTCCCGCCTCCACCTCGCGCGGCAAGGAAACCTTCTTCGACGGCAAGGTCTTCGATCCTGAAAACCCGTCGGCCTATCTCGAAAGCCTGTCCATCAAGGCGGCCTCCTGAGGAGGAGAGCCGGGTGCCGCTCCTCATCCGCCAGCAGTGCCACCCAACCGGCGCCGCTGAAGACCGGATGAGGGGCGAGCCCAGACCGCAACCGAAATCAAGAGGGAACGCCCATGTCCGCATTGGCCCGTAAATTCAACGAAGAGCCGCATCAGCCGGTAGCGCAGAAGGCAAATATCGTGTCGCTTGCGCCGAAACAGTCACCGCGCATCGATCTGCGCAAATGGAGTGCGGCGGCGGCCCGCAACACCATACCGCCATTCCTCGTACTCGCCATTCTGCTCGGTGTCTGGCAGCTTCTCTGTTCCGCGCCGGGCGCATCGCTGCCGCCGCCAAGCCAGGTCTTCGAGGAAAGCTACGATCTCATCGTATCGCCGTTCTTCGAGAACGGATCGCAGGATATCGGCCTTGGCTGGCGTGTGCTGGTATCGCTGGAGCGCGTGGCTTACGGTTTCGGCCTTGCGGCGATCGCCGGCATCATTCTCGGTGCCGTTATCGGCCAGTCGGTCTGGGCCATGCGTGGTCTCGACCCGATCTTTCAGGTGCTGCGCACCGTGCCGCCGCTTGCCTGGCTGCCGCTGTCGCTGGCCGCTTTTCAGGACAGCAACCCATCGGCCATTTTCGTGATCTTCATCACCTCCATCTGGCCTGTCATCATCAACACGGCGGTCGGCGTGCGCAACATTCCGCAGGACTACCGCAACGTGGCGCAGGTGCTGCGGCTCAACCAGCTGGAATTTTTCTTCAAGATCATGCTGCCTTCGGCGGCGCCCTATATCTTCACCGGCCTGCGTATCGGCATCGGCCTTTCCTGGCTCGCCATCGTTGCGGCTGAAATGCTGACCGGCGGCGTCGGCATCGGTTTCTTCATCTGGGATGCGTGGAACTCCTCGCGCCTGCCCGACATCATCGTGGCGCTGGCTTACATCGGCGTTGTCGGCTTCATGCTCGACAAGCTGGTGGCTGCTCTCGGCAAGGTCATCACCCGCGGCGCTGCGGCTAATTGAGAGGGCCAAAATTATGAATGTTTATCTGAAGCTCGATCACATCGACAAATATTTCGACAAGGGCGGCGCACGCGCCGAGGTGTTGAAAGGCATCAACCTCACCATCGGCAGAGGCGAATTCGTCTCGGTCATCGGCCATTCCGGCTGTGGCAAGTCCACCATGCTGAACCTCATCGCCGGGCTGACAAAAGTCTCCGCCGGTGCGGTGCTTCTCGAAAACCGGGAGGTCAACGAGCCCGGTCCGGAACGCGCTGTCGTGTTCCAGAACCACAGCCTGCTGCCGTGGCTTTCGGTCTATGAAAACGTCAATCTCGCCGTGGAGAAAGTGTTCCGCAACACCAAGACACGGGCCGAGCGGCACGACTGGGTCATGCGCAATCTCGATCTCGTGCAGATGGCCCACGCAAAAGACAAGAAACCGTCTGAAATTTCCGGCGGCATGAAGCAGCGCGTCGGCATCGCACGGGCGCTCGCCATGGAGCCGAAAATCCTGCTGCTGGACGAGCCTTTCGGAGCGCTCGACGCGCTGACCCGCGCCCATCTTCAAGACGCGGTGATGGAAATCCACGCCCGGCTCGGCAACACCATGGTCATGATCACCCATGATGTCGACGAGGCGGTGCTGCTCTCCGACCGTATCGTGATGATGACCAACGGTCCCGCCGCCCATATCGGCGAAGTGCTGGACGTGCCGCTGGCACGCCCGCGCAACCGCATCGAGCTCGCCTCCGACAAGACCTATCTCAAATGCCGCGAGGCCGTGCTGAAATTCCTTTACGAACGTCACCGCTTCATCGAAGCTGCGGAGTAACGACCATGACGCAAAAACTCGTCATCATCGGCAATGGCATGGCGCCGGGGCGCATGCTGGAGAACCTGTTCGAGACCACTCCCGGCCTCTACGACGTCACCATTTTCAACGCCGAGCCGCGCGTCAATTACGACCGCATTATGCTCTCGCCGGTGCTCTCAGGCGAAAAGAGCTATGAAGACATCGTCATTCATAATGACGAATGGTACGCCGCCAATAATGTCACGCTGCACAAGGGCGCGAAGGTCACCGGCATCGACCGCGACAGAAAGACCGTGACCAGCGAAAACGGCATCACGGTTTCCTACGACAAGCTGGTGATCGCCACCGGCTCTCTGCCCTTCATCATTCCCGTTCCCGGCCATCAGCTGCCGGGCGTGCTCGCTTATCGCGATCTCGACGATGTGACCAGGATGCTCGAAATCGCCGAGGGGAAAGGCCGCGCCATCGTCATCGGCGCCGGTCTTCTCGGGCTGGAAGCGGCCTATGGCCTCAAGCGTCAGGGCATGGATGTCACCGTCATCCACCTGATGCCGACGATCATGGAGCGCCAGCTCGATCCGGCAGCGGCCTATCTTCTGGAAAAGGCGCTCAATGAGCGCGGCATCGAGATCGTCACCAAGGCCAATACCAAATGCATTCTTGGTGAGGAAAAGGTCGAAGGCATTGAGCTGGAAGACGGCCGTGTGATTAAAGGCGACATGGTGGTGATGGCGGTCGGCATCCGCCCCGCCTCCGGTCTTGCCAAGGAATCCGGCATCGCCGTCAATCGCGGCATCGTCGTGGATGACGGCATGATGACGTCGGATGCCTCGATCTACGCGCTCGGCGAATGCGCCGAACATCGCGGCATCTGCTACGGGCTGGTTGCGCCGCTTTACGAATCGGCGCGGGTGCTGGCCGACCGGCTTCGCGGCGGTTCGGCCGAATATCACGGCTCCGTCACCAATACGAAGCTGAAGGTCACCGGCATCAACCTGTTTTCCGCCGGCGATTTCGCCGAAGGTGACGACCGCGAGGAAATCGTGCTGCGCGATGCCACGGCCGGTGTCTACAAGCGCCTGATCCTCAAGGACAACCGCATCATCGGCGCGGTTCTTTACGGCGAGACGGCGGACGGATCATGGTTCTTCGACCTGATGAAGAAATCCACCGACATTTCCGCCATGCGCGAAACCCTGATCTTCGGCCAGGCCTATCAGGGAGGGTCGCCGCTGGACCCTATGGCGGCCGTTGCAGCCTTGCCGGATGATGCGGAAATCTGCGGCTGCAACGGCGTGTGCAAGGGCAAGATCACCACGGCCATCACCTCCAAGGGGCTGACATCGCTCGACGATGTGCGCGCCCACACCAAGGCGTCCGCCTCCTGCGGCAATTGCACCGGCCTAGTCGAGCAGCTGATGACGCTGACGCTCGGCGACAGCTACAACCCCGCCGCCGTGCAGCCCATGTGCAAATGCACGGATCTCGGCCATGACGATGTGCGCCGGCTCATTAAGGCCAAGGGTCTGAAGACCATTCCCGCAGTGATGCAGGAACTGGAATGGAAGACCTCCTGCGGCTGCGCCAAGTGCCGGCCGGCGCTTAATTATTACCTCGTCTGCGACTTCCCGGACGAATATGCCGATGATTACCAGTCGCGCTACATCAATGAGCGCGTTCACGCCAATATCCAGAAGGACGGCACCTATTCCGTCGTGCCGCGCATGTGGGGCGGCGTCACCTCCTCCTCCGAGCTTAGGGCGATTGCCGATGTGGTCGACAAGTTCGATATCCCTATGGTGAAGGTAACGGGCGGCCAGCGTATCGACCTGCTCGGCATCGAGAAGGAGGATCTGCCCGCCGTCTGGGCTGATCTCGGCAAGGCAGGCTTCATTTCCGGTCAGGCCTACGCCAAGGGCTTGCGCACGGTAAAAACCTGTGTCGGTCAGCAATGGTGCCGTTTCGGCACGCAGGATTCGACCGGGCTCGGCATCCGCATCGAAAAATTCATGTGGGGCTCGTGGACGCCCGCCAAGCTGAAGCTTGCCGTTTCCGGCTGTCCGCGCAACTGCGCGGAGGCCACCTGCAAGGATATCGGCGTCATCTGCGTCGATTCCGGTTTTGAAATCCACTTCGCCGGTGCTGCGGGTCTCGATATCAAGGGCACGGAAGTTCTGGGTCTCGTCCATACCGAGGACGAGGCGCTGGAACATATCGTCGCACTGACGCAGATGTATCGCGAACAGGCGCGCTATCTCGAGCGTATCTACAAATGGGCCAAGCGCATCGGTTACGACGAGGTGCGCCGCCAAATCATGGAGGATGCTGACAAGCGCCGGGCCTATTTCGAGCGCTTCGTCTTCAGTCAGCAATTCGCGCAGGTCGATCCCTGGTCGGAGCGTGTCTCCGGCCGCGACAAGCATGAGTTCAGGCCCATGGCGGCGATCGGTTTCAGCGAGGCGGCGGAGTGAGAACGATGGACAGCAACTGGATCGATATTGGCGATATCTCCGACATCCCGCTGCGCGGCGCGCGGTGCGTGAAGACACCGATGGGCAAGATCGCCGTGTTCCGCACGGCGGAAAATCAGGTCTTCGCGATCGAGGATCATTGCCCGCACAAGGGCGGGCCGCTCTCCCAGGGCATCGTGCACGGGGCTTCGGTGACGTGTCCGCTGCACAATTGGGTGATTTCGCTGGAAACCGGCAAGGCGTTGGGGGCGGATGAAGGGGAGGTACGGACGATTCCGGTGCGTAATCTGGATGGGCGGCTTTCTATTGCGCTTGAGACCCTGATGATCGCGGCGGAGTGACTTGCGATGGCGGCGAAGATACCCCCCTCTGTCCTGCCGGACATCTCCCCTTCAAGGGGGGAGAGCCGCACAAACTTCGCTCTACATTTTGCGTCACCGACCGTAGAGATCAAGCGGAAAGCCCGCAGCTTGTCCATCTCCCCCCTTGTGAGGGAGATGTCCGGCAGGACAGAGGCGGGTAAACACCACGCACTGAGAGGGCGAAACCATGCCCGTTGAAACCAAAACCACCTGTCCCTATTGCGGTGTCGGCTGCGGCGTCATCGCCACCGTTGCCGATGACGGCGTCGTTTCCGTCAAAGGCGATCCGGACCACCCCGCCAATTTCGGTCGCCTGTGCTCTAAAGGTTCTGCTCTGGCCGAAACCATCGATCTCGACGGCCGCCTGCTTTACCCTGAAATCGCCGGCCGGCGGGCGGCATGGGGCGAGGCGCTCGATCTCGTCGCGTCCCGTTTCTCCAAGGCCATTGCCGAGCACGGCCCGGATTCGGTCGCCTTTTACGTCTCCGGCCAATTGCTGACGGAAGATTATTACCTGGCGAACAAGCTGATGAAGGGTTTCATCGGCTCGGCCAATATCGACACCAATTCAAGGCTCTGCATGTCGTCCTCCGTCGCCGGCCACCGCCGCGCCTTCGGCGCGGATACGGTGCCGGGCACCTACGAGGATATGGAGCTTGCCGATCTGGTGATCCTCACCGGTTCCAACCTCGCCTGGTGCCATCCCGTTCTTTATCAAAGGCTGGCGGCGGCGAAGGCGGCGCGGCCGGGGATGAAGGTCGTCGTCATCGATCCGCGCCGGACGATGAGCGCCGATATTGCCGATATGCACCTTGCCATCCGCCCCGATGGGGATGTGGCGCTGTTTACCGGCCTGCTGGCGCGTCTTTCCGACAGTTCGGCCATCGATCGCGCTTACGTGCAAAACCATACGGTCGGCTTCGATGCCGCCATGCAGGCTGCAAGTGAGCATAGCTTGCCGGAAATTGCCGAGGCCACCGGGCTGACCATCGCCGAACTGATATCCTTTTACGAAGTGTTCGAACGCACGGAAAAAACCGTCACCTGCTACAGCCAGGGCGTCAACCAGTCTGAAAGCGGCACCGACAAGGTCAACGCCATCATCAATTGCCATCTCGCCACCGGCCGCATCGGCCGGCCGGGCATGGGGCCACTTTCGCTGACCGGCCAGCCGAACGCCATGGGCGGGCGAGAGGTGGGCGGGCTTGCCAATATGCTGGCCGCCCATATGGCTATCGAAAGCGCCGAGGATCGCGGCCGTGTCCAGCGCTTCTGGGGATCGCCCGTCATCGCGCAAAAGCCCGGCCTGAAGGCGGTGGACATGTTCCGGGCGGTGGCGGACGGTCGCATCAAGGCGCTGTGGACCATGGCCACGAACCCGGTCGTCTCCATGCCGAATGCCGGTGCCGTCGAGACGGCGATAAAGGCCTGTCCTTTTGTCGTCGTCTCCGATGTCATGGCGAGTACCGACACGGCTCGCCATGCGCATGTGCTTCTGCCATCGCTTGGCTGGGGGGAAAAGGACGGCACCGTCACCAACTCCGAGCGCCGCATTTCTCGCCAGCGCGGCTTTCTGTCTGTGCCTGGCCAAGCCAGGGCCGACTGGTGGCAGATGGCGGAAGTGGGCCGGCGCATGGGCTTCGGCGCGGCCTTCGCCTATCGCAATCCATCGGAGATTTTTGCCGAACATGCCGCTCTTTCCGGCTTTGAGAATGCGGGCAATCGCGATTTCGACATCAGCGGTGTGGAACCGAATTCCTACGACGCGATGACGCCGTTTCAATGGCCGAAGGCCGCACCGGGCGATGCCGTCGTCACCCGCTTTTTCGCGGATGGACGGTTTTACCATGCCGATGGCAAGGCGCGGTTCATCGCCACCGTCCTGCCGGAGACCGGCAGGACATCGGCGGATTATCCGCTGACACTGAACACCGGCCGTATCCGCGATCAATGGCACACCATGACCCGCACCGGCAAAAGCGGCCGCCTCACCGCCCATATCGCAGAACCCTTCGCCGAACTTCACCCGCGCGATGCGCAGGCGCTGGGAATAAAAAGCGCCGATCTGGTGGAGCTGGAAAGTCCTCATGGCAAGGTGTTGCTGCGGGCGCTGATCAGTGAGAGACAGGCGCGCGGCTCGGTGTTTGCGCCGATGCACTGGAACGACCAGTTCGCCTCGCAGGCGCGCATCGATGTCGTGGTTGCCCCGGTGACGGACCCGCATTCCGGTCAGCCCGCCTCGAAAAACATGGGCGTAAGGGCAAGGCGCTTCGAAGCAAAAGCCTATGGTTTCGCCATCTCCCGCATCCGGCCGGATGCGCAAGATTGTGCCTATTGGGCCATGGCCAAAGCGGATGGCGGCTATCGCATGGAACTCGCTTTTGCGGAGGAGCCGCAGGACTGGACATTCTGGGCGCGGCAGGTCTTCGGCATTGAGGCCAGAATCGAGCCCTTGGGTTACAGCGACCGGCACACGGGCGACCTGCGCCTTGCCTTCTTCGACGGCGATATCCTGCTGGCGGCGCTGTTCATCGCCAGGCAGCCGGTGGCCGTTGCCCGCAATTGGGCGATCTCGCAGTTGACCGAACGCCATGAAGATTTGCGCATGCGTTTTGCGCTGGTCGCTGGTCGCCCCGGCGCCGGCCGCGCCGATCCGGGCGCAACTGTCTGCTCGTGTTTTAATGTCGGGGTGAATCAGATCACGTCCGCCATTCGTAATGGTTGCCACAGTGTCGAAGCCATCGGCAAAGCGCTGAATGCCGGAACCAACTGCGGCTCCTGCCGCGCCGAAATCAGGGGGATCATCGATGGATGCCTTAAGACCGCAGCGGAATGAACCGGCCCGCATGGAAAGACTGTCCAAGCTGCCGGTCTTCTGGGGGCTTGAGGGCAAGCGTGTGGTTCTGGCGGGCGGATCGGACGCGGCCGCCTGGAAGGCAGAACTGCTGCTTGCCTGCGGGGCGGAATTGCATCTTTATTGCGAGGCAAGCGAGCTTTCGGAAAGCTTTGCAGCGCTTGTCGCGAAAAGCCAGATGCTGATGTGGGATGACCGTCCGTGGGGTCCGGATATCTTCGAGGGCGCGGAACTGGCGCTGGCCGATTGCGAAACCGATGCGGAAGCCAAAAGATTTTACCATGCCGCGCGCGCGGCCGGCGTGCCCGTCAATGTCATCGACAAGCCGGAATTCTGCCAGTTCCAGTTCGGCTCCATCGTCAATCGCTCGCCGGTGGTGGTGTCGATCTCCACCGATGGTGCCGCGCCCATTCTGGCACAGGCCATCCGCCGGCGCATCGAGACATTGCTGCCGCTTTCGCTGAAGGACTGGGGCGCGCTCGCCCAGACAATCCGCGAGCGCGTCAATCTGCGGCTCGCTCCCGGCGCGTCGCGGCGTTCTTTCTGGGAAAAATTCGTCGATCGGGCCTTCACCGAAAGGCTGGATGAGGGCAGCGAGGAAAGGCTGCTTGCGGATATCGGAATGCAGGCTGCGCGGGCAGGAATGGGGCGCGGCCTTGTGACGCTTGTGGGCGCCGGACCGGGCGATGCCGAACTGCTGACGCTGAAAGCGGTGCGCGCTTTGCAGGCGGCCGATGTCATCCTGTTCGACGATCTCGTTTCAGCCGAGGTGCTTGAACTGGCGCGACGGGAGGCGAAGCGCATGCTGGTCGGCAAGCGCGGCGGTCGGGAAAGTTGCCGGCAGGAAGACATCAACGACATGATGATCCGCCTCGCCAAGGCCGGCAAACGGGTGGTGCGGTTGAAATCCGGCGATCCGATGATTTTCGGGCGCGCCGGCGAGGAGATCGCCGCGCTGGAAGCCGAAAATATCCCGGTCGAGATTGTGCCCGGCATCACTGCCGCAAGTGCCATGGCCTCGCGTCTGGGTGTTTCCCTGACCCATCGCGACCATGCCCAGTCGGTACGCTTCATCACCGGCCATTCCAGGCAGGGCAAGCTGCCGGAGAATATCGACTGGCAATCCCTGTCAAACCCTTCCGTGACCACGGTTTTTTACATGGGCGGGCGAACCGCAGCCAGCATAGAGGCCTGCCTGCTCGCTCACGGCATGCCCGCTTCAACGCCCGTTGCGGTCATGATTTCCGTCAGCCGGGCGAATGAGCAGCGCTGGTGCGGCCCCCTGATGGAACTCGGTGCCGCCGTCAAGAGACTGGGCGTGAACGAACCTGTGCTGATCGGTATCGGCGATGTATTTGCTGTCGCCTCCTCGGCGATGTCCCGCTCCAACCTGTTGATTGAGAAAGTCGGCTAAATAATATCGTCAAGTGGCTTCAAGCCCTGCCTGCGGAACCGCATTTCGCTGTTTTGATACCGCCACTATCGCTACTGTGGAACGGTCCCTTGACATTGGTTTTCCCTTCGCTCTTCAATAAAACGAAAAAATTGAAAGAGGAGGGAGGGTGAAATGCTGCTCACACCGCGTCAGGAGGAAATCGTTGCGCTGGCGAAGGCCAATGGGCGGGTGCTGGTCGATGAGCTGGCGGCGCGGTTTTCGGTGACACCCCAGACGATCCGCAAGGACTTGAACGATCTCTGCGATACGCGGGTTCTGACCCGCATCCATGGCGGCGCGCTTTTTCCAAGCGGCAACGAAAACGTCAAATACGAGGCGCGTCGGGCGATAGCCTCTTCCGAAAAGCAGGCGATCGGTGCCGCCGCTGCCGCCCTCATCCCCAACAACTCGTCACTTTTCATCAATATCGGCACGACGACCGAAGCCGTGGGCGAAGCGCTGGCGGATCATCACGAGTTGATGGTCATTACCAACAACATCAATGTTGCCAACAGGTTGAGGGTCTTCCCCGGTATCGAGGTGGTGATTGCCGGTGGTGTCGTGCGCGGTTCCGATGGCGGTATCGTCGGCGAGGCGGCGGTGGATTTCATTCGCCAGTTCAAGGTGGATTTCGCCGTCATCGGCGTTTCGGCCATCGATGAGGACGGCGCCTTGCTGGATTTTGACTTTCGTGAGGTGAAGGTCGCGCAGGCAATCATCTCCAACGCGCGCCATGTCATTCTCGTGTCGGATTCGCTCAAATTCGAGCGCACGGCTCCGGTTCGTATCGGCCATCTTTCCCAGGTGCATACTTTCATCACCGATCATTGTCCGGTGGATTCGATCCGGTCCATCTGCGCCGATCATGACGTCCGGTTGGTCGAAACCGAGATGCGCGAGTCCTGATCGGGACAATCTATCAATTTCGTTTGACATTCGTTTTGTCTTCGAATTAGATGTTCGTGCTTTCAATATGTCGATGGGGAGAGCGTCGATGAAAGCGCGGGAGGATTCATGTCTGACGAGGCAATTCACGATATTTTCGTGATCGGCGGCGGTATCAATGGCTGCGGCATCGCGCGTGATGCCGTTGGCAGAGGTTATTCCGTCGCACTTGCGGAAATGAATGATTTTGCCTCCGGCACGTCTTCCGCCGCTACCAAGCTCATACATGGCGGTTTGCGTTATCTCGAACATTACGAGTTTCGTCTCGTGCGCGAAGCGCTGATGGAACGTGAGGTGCTGTGGGCTATGGCGCCGCACATCATCTGGCCCATGCGCTTCGTACTGCCGTTCCAGAAGGGCGGGGTGCGCCCGGCCTGGCTCGTGCGTCTCGGGCTATTTCTGTACGACCATCTCGGCGGCCGCAAGCTTCTGCCTGCGACCCGCTCGCTCGATCTGCGCCGCGATCCCGCCGGGAAACCTTTGAAACCGATTTTTGCCCGCGCCTTCGAATATTCGGATGGCTGGGTGGACGATGCCCGCCTGGTGGTGCTGAATGCCCGCGACGCTGCCAATCGCGGCGCGCTTATCCTCAACCGCACGCAGGTGGTTTCAGCCCGGCGCGAAGGCGCCTTCTGGCGAGTCGAAACGAAAAATGCGGCCGGAGAGGCCAAGACCTACCGGGCGCGCATGCTGGTGAATGCCGCGGGTCCCTGGGTGGACAAGGTGTTGTCCTCGGCATTCGGCAAAAACAATGTCCATAATGTCCGCCTGGTGCAGGGCAGCCACATCATCGTGCGCAAGAAATTTTCCGATCCGCGTGCGTATTTTTTCCAGAATCCGGATGGCCGCATCATCTTCGCCATTCCCTATGAGCAGGATTTCACCCTGATCGGGACGACGGATCGCGACTATACCGCCGATCCCCGGGCTGTTAAGATCAGCGATGAGGAAACCAGCTATCTCTGCAATGCCGCGAGTGAATATTTCGCTGAACCGGTAAAGCCCGCGGATATCGTCTGGACCTATTCCGGCGTGCGGCCGCTTTTCGATGACGGCGCATCGAAGGCACAGGAAGCGACCCGCGATTATGTGCTGAAAACCGAAGGGGCGGAGGGCGAAGCGCCGCTCCTTAATATATTCGGCGGCAAGCTTACCACCTATAGGCGGCTTGCCGAACATGCTCTTGAAAAAATTGGCGATGCGCTGGGTGAAAAGGGTGCGCCATGGACGGCGGGTTCGCATCTGCCGGGCGGAAACTTCGGTGCCGAAGCCTATGCAGAAGAGGTCAAGGCCTTACGGTCGCGCTATCCCTTCCTCGATGAGCGTCATGCCGGGCGGCTCGTTCGTTGTTATGGAACGGATGCGATGGCGATAATCGGCTCCGCTACGGATACGACGGCGTTGGGACGGCATTTCGGCGGCACACTTTACGAAGTGGAGGTTCGCTGGCTGATGGCGCGGGAATGGGCGCTGACGGCCGAGGATATTCTGTGGCGCCGCACCAAGCAGGGCCTCTTTTTTACCCCGGAAGAGGTGCGTGCGCTGGAGGATTATGTCGAAGACATTGCAGGTGGGCGCTTAAGGGCAATCTGACGATCCGGATAAAAGCGGAGGAGGCTTTGGATCACCATGCTTGAATTGCGAAACGTCTCGAAGATGGTTGGCGGTGAATATCATATTCACCCGACCGATCTGACGTTGCAGCGCGGAAGCCTGAACGTCCTGCTTGGACCGACACTTTCGGGCAAGACGACGCTGATGCGGCTGATGGCCGGGCTGGACAAGCCGAGCGCCGGCTCGATCTTTTTCAATGGCGAAGACGTAACGGGTTTTCCGGTGCAGAAGCGCAACGTCGCCATGGTCTATCAGCAGTTCATCAACTATCCGGCGCTCAGCGTTTATGAAAACATCGCCTCGCCCATGCGCGTTGCCGGCAAGGACCAGGCGACCATCGACAGGGAAGTGAGGAAAGCCGCCGAGCTTTTGAAGCTGACGCCCTATCTAGACCGTACGCCGCTCAATCTTTCCGGCGGCCAGCAGCAGCGCACAGCACTCGCCCGCGCCATCGTCAAAAACGCCAATCTGGTGCTGCTTGATGAGCCGCTGGCCAATCTCGATTACAAGCTGCGCGAAGAGCTGCGCGAGGAGCTGCCGCGCATCTTCGCCGAATCCGGCGCCATTTTCGTTTATGCCACCACCGAACCTTCCGAGGCGCTGCTTTTGGGCGGCAATACCGCAACGCTCAACGAGGGCAGGGTAACGCAGTTCAGCCACACCATCGAGGTTTACCGGCGCCCGGTGGATATCGTCACCGCCGAAATTTTTGCGGACCCGCCGCTCAATACCATCGAGGTCGTCAAGGCGGGCGGCGCATTCACCCGTGCCGACCAGGCGGTAATTGCGGTGCCCGCGCATCTTGCCGCCGTGCCGGATGGACCTTTGACCATCGCTTTCCAGCCGCATCATCTTTTCCCGCAAGCGAAGGGCGAGGCCCGCCAGTCGATCCGGGCGCGAACGCTGATTTCGGAAATCGCCGGATCGGAAAGCTTCGTGCATGTAGAATTTTCGGGCCGGCGCTGGGTCATGCTGGCGCATGGCATTCACGACATCGAGCCGGACAGGGACATAGAACTGTTTCTCGATACAAAACACCTGATGGCCTTTGACGCGAATGGCCGCGCCATCGGCAAAGCGGCTTGAGGGAGATCGATCATGGCACGCATCACGCTCGATCACATCCGCCACGCTTATAACGCAAAGGCGCAGGCTGCCGGCGACTATGCGCTGAAGGAAGTCCACCACGAATGGGAGGACGGCGGGGCCTACGCGCTGCTGGGGCCTTCCGGCTGCGGCAAGACCACGCTGCTCAACATCATTTCCGGGCTGCTGCGCCCCTCCGAAGGCCGCATCGCTTTTGACGGAACCGACGTGACGGATTTCGCCACGGAAGACCGCAATATTGCGCAGGTGTTCCAGTTCCCGGTCGTTTACGACACGATGACGGTCTACGACAATCTGGCCTTTCCGCTGCGCAACCGGCATGTGCCGGAAGCCGAAGTCGACCGCCGGGTGCGGGAAATCCTGGAAATGACCGATCTTTCCGGCATGGCCAAACGCCATGCGCGTGGTCTGACGGCGGATCAGAAACAGAAGATTTCGCTGGCGCGCGGGCTGGTGCGGTCCGATGTCAACGCGATCCTCTTCGATGAGCCGTTGACGGTCATCGATCCGCACATGAAATGGGTGTTGCGCTCGCAGCTGAAGCGGTTGCACCGGCAATCCGGTTTCACCATGGTCTATGTGACCCACGACCAGACCGAAGCGCTGACCTTCGCCGACAAGGTTGTGGTCATGTATGACGGGCAGATCGTCCAGATCGGCACGCCGGCTGAGCTCTTCGAGCGGCCGGGCCATACATTCGTCGGTTATTTCATCGGCTCGCCCGGCATGAACGTGCTGCCCGCCAGTATCGCCGGCGCGACCGCAATGGTCGGCGGCCTCGACGTACCGCTCGCCGGTGCGCCAAAGGTTGAGGGAGCGCAACGCATCGAGATCGGCATCCGTCCAGAATTTGTCCGGCTGGAACGGGGCGGCATGCCCATCATTGTCGACAAGGTCGAGGATATCGGCCGGCAGAAGATCGTGCGCGCCCGGTTTGCCGGACAAAAGCTTGCGATTGTCGTTGCCGAAGACGAGGAAATCCCGGCTGAAGCGGGCGTTCGCTTCGATCCGGCCGCCATTGGCGTCTTCGCCGATTCCTGGCGTGTAAAGATGGGGGCCTGACCATGGAAAAGAGCTGGAACAACAAGGCATGGTTCATGGTGCTGCCGGTGCTGGTGCTGGTCGCCTTTTCCGCCGTCATTCCGCTGATGACCGTCGTGAATTATTCGGTGCAGGACACGTTCGGCAATAACCAGTTCTTCTGGGCGGGAACGCAATGGTTCGAGGACATTCTCCGTTCCGCCCGTTTCTGGGATGCGCTGGGCCGCAACCTTTTGTTTTCCGGCATTATTCTGGCGATTGAAATTCCGCTCGGCATCTTCATCGCGCTCAAGATGCCGAAGTCTGGCATCGGCGTGCCCGTCTGCCTTGTCACCATGGCGCTGCCGCTGCTGGTGCCGTGGAATGTCGTCGGCACGATCTGGCAGGTTTTCGGCCGCAGCGATATCGGTCTGCTCGGCTATTACGCCAATCAACTCGGGCTCGATTACAACTATGTCAACGATCCGGTCGATGCGTGGATCACCGTGGTCATCATGGATGTCTGGCACTGGACGAGCCTTGTCGTGCTTCTGTGTTACGCCAGTCTCGTCTCCATTCCGGACGCCTATTATCAGGCGGCAAGGATCGATGGCGCGTCGCGTTTTGCGGTCTTCCGGTACATCCAGCTGCCGAAGATGAAGCGGGTACTGCTGATCGCCTTCCTGCTTCGCTTCATGGACAGTTTCATGATCTATACCGAGCCTTTCGTCGTCACCGGCGGCGGCCCGGGCAATTCCACGACCTTCCTGTCGATAGATCTCGTTAAGGTTGCGCTCGGCCAGTTTGACCTCGGGCCGGCGGCAGCCATGTCGCTGATCTACTTCCTCATCATCCTGCTGCTGTCTTGGGTGTTCTACACCGTCATGACCAGCCACGACGCGGAGACTTGAGACATGAGCGCCTCGAATGTCACCACAAGCGTGGAGCGCAACGGCATCGGCAGTTCGCCGGTGAGAGCGAATGCGACGGGGCGATCCGGACTTGCCGTCAATGCGCGGCGTCGCCGCCATGGGCCGTCGCGTTTTTCCTGGCTGGTCCCGACGATCTATATCCTGCTGCTGCTTGTTCCGATCTACTGGCTCGTCAATATGAGCTTCAAGACGAACACGGAAATCGTCTCGTCCATGACGCTTTATCCGCATGAGCCGACGTTGCAGAACTACCGGACGATCTTTACCGATTCGTCCTGGTATTCGGGTTACATCAACTCGATCATCTATGTCGTGATGAACATGGTGATCTCGGTCGCGGCGGCGCTGCCGGCGGCCTATGCCTTCTCTCGTTACCGTTTTCTGGGCGACAAGCACCTGTTCTTCTGGCTTTTGACCAACCGCATGGCGCCGCCTGCCGTCTTCGCCCTGCCGTTCTTCCAGCTCTATTCCGCTTTCGGGCTGATCGATACGCATATAGCCGTGGCGCTGGCGCATTGCCTGTTCAACGTGCCGCTGGCGGTGTGGATTCTCGAAGGTTTCATGTCCGGCGTGCCGAAGGAAATCGACGAGACCGCCTATATTGACGGTTATTCCTTCCCGAAATTCTTCGTGAAGATTTTCATGCCGCTCATCGCTTCCGGCATTGGTGTCGCCTGCTTCTTCAGCTTCATGTTCTCGTGGGTCGAGCTTCTGATCGCCCGCACGCTGACGACGACGGACGCAAAACCGATCGCTGCGACCATGACGCGCACCGTTTCGGCCGCCGGTATGGACTGGGGCTTGCTTGCCGCCGCCGGCGTGCTGACGCTGATCCCCGGCGCGCTGGTGATCTGGTTCGTGCGCAATTATATCGCCAAGGGCTTTGCGCTCGGGAGGGTTTGACCATGATGAAGATGCCCGATTTTACCTGGATGGCGTGGACTTGGCAGACGGGTGCGTTTTTCGGCGCTATCGCCGTGCTGCTCGTCGGCATGTGGGTGTGGGAGCAACTCTCGCCCGGCGGCAATCCCCGCTTCGGCCTGTTGCGCTTCGAGACCACGCGGGGCGACAGGTTGTTCATCTCGCTGCTCGGCAGCGCCTTCATTCATCTCGCATGGCTCGGGCTGGTCGGCCCGAACCTGTGGTGGGCTCTCGCTCTATCCTTGGTCTACGCCATCGGCGTTTTCCGTTTTGTCTAGAGCAGGAAACGGTGCGGCGGAGGAAAACCGCACCCGTAGACTTCATGCAATCGCAAACCCTTGGGAGGACTGATATGCGACGGCATTTGATGACGACGACGGCGGCCATGCTGCTGGCAATGACGGGTTCCGCTTTCGCCGGAATGGAGGAAGCAAAGCAGTTTCTGGACAAGGAAATCGGCGACATGTCGTCCCTTTCCCGTGCGGATCAGGAAAAGGAGCTGCAATGGTTTGTCGATGCCGCGAAACCTTTTGCGGGCATGGAAATCAAGGTCGTTTCGGAATCTCTGACGACCCATGAATACGAATCCAAGGTTCTGGCCCCGGCCTTCACCGCCATTACCGGCATCAAGGTCACGCACGACCTGATCCAGGAGGGTGACGTTGTCGAAAAAATCCAGACCCAGATGCAGACCGGCCAAAACCTTTATGACGGCTGGGTCAACGATAGCGACCTCATCGGCACCCATTGGCGCTACCAGCAGGTGCGCAACCTGACCGACTTCATGGCCAATGAAGGCAAGGACGTCACCAATCCCGGTCTCGACCTTAAGGACTTCATCGGCAGCGCCTTTACGACGGCGCCGGACAAGAAGCTCTACCAGCTTCCGGATCAGCAGTTCGCGAACCTCTACTGGTTCCGTTACGACTGGTTCAACGATGAAAAGAACAAGGCCGATTTCAAGGCTAAATACGGGTATGACCTCGGCGTGCCGGTCAACTGGTCGGCCTATGAGGATATTGCCGAATTCTTCACCGGCCGAGATGTCGACGGCAAGAAGGTCTTCGGCCATATGGACTATGGCAAGAAGG
Organism: Agrobacterium salinitolerans; assembly: GCF_002008225.1. GTDB lineage: Bacteria > Pseudomonadota > Alphaproteobacteria > Rhizobiales > Rhizobiaceae > Agrobacterium > Agrobacterium salinitolerans. Next base: position 54,204 of record NZ_MRDH01000010.1, read on the forward strand.
ACCCGTCGCTCGGCTGGCGCTTCACAGATGCCTGGCTTTCCATGGCCGGCAACGGCGACAAGGGCCTGCCGAATGGTCTGCCCGTCGATGAATGGGGCATCAAGGTCAACGACAAGTCGCAGCCGGTCGGCTCCTGCGTGGCGCGCGGCGGCGATACCAACGGTCCGGCTTCGGTCTACTCCATCGAGAAATATCTTGAATGGCTGAAGAAATATGCGCCGCCGGAGGCGCAGGGCATGACCTTCTCCGAATCCGGTCCGGTGCCGGCGCAGGGCAATATCGCCCAGCAGATCTTCTGGTATACGGCGTTTACCGCCGATATGGCCAAACCCGGCCTGCCCGTCGTGAACGAGGACGGTTCGCCGAAATGGCGTGTCGCACCTTCGCCACATGGCGTCTACTGGAAGGACGGCATGAAACTCGGTTATCAGGATGTGGGTTCGTGGACGCTGATGAAATCCACCCCCGACGACCGCGCCAAGGCCGCCTGGCTCTACGCGCAGTTCGTGACCTCCAAGACCGTGGATGTGAAGAAGAGCCATGTGGGCCTGACCTTCATTCGCGACACCACCATCCACCACAAGAGCTTCACGGACCGGGCCTCCAAGCTAGGTGGTCTCATCGAGTTCTACCGTTCGCCTGCCCGCGTGCAATGGTCGCCGACCGGCACCAACGTTCCTGATTATCCGAAGCTGGCACAGCTGTGGTGGCAGGCGATCGGGGATGCTTCGTCGGGTGCGAAAACCGCGCAGGCCGCGATGGACTCTCTCTGCGCCGAGCAGGAAAAGGTCATGAGCCGTCTGGAACGCGCTGGCGTGCAGGGCGATATCGGCCCGAAGCTGGCGGAAGAGCACGATATCGAATACTGGAACAAGGATGCCGTTTCGAAGGGCAATCTGGCGCCGCAGCTGAAGATAGCCGACGAAAAGGAAAAACCGGTCACCGTCAACTATGACGAACTGGTCAAAAGCTGGCAGAAGTGATTTCTGCGTAAAATCTGAAACCGGGGCGGCTTGCCGCCCCGGTCATTGCGTCTGAAAGGGAGTGGCATGATGGGCGGTTATATTCTGGCGATCGATCAGGGAACGACATCGACACGGTCGATGGTCTTTGATCGCGACATGCGGGTCATCGGTGTCGGGCAGCGAGAATTTCCGCAACATTTCCCGGCCTCGGGCTGGGTTGAACACGATGCCGAGGATATTTGGAGAAGCGTGCTCGAAACCATTCGGCTGGCGCTTGCCGATGCCGGCATCGCCGCCTCCGATATCGAGGCGATCGGCATTACCAACCAGCGCGAAACGACGGTACTGTGGGACAGGAACACGGGCGAGGCCGTGCATCGGGCCGTGGTCTGGCAGGATCGGCGCGCCGCGCCCATCTGCGAGGATCTAAAACGCCGGGGACTTGAGCCGCTGTTTTCGAAAAAGACCGGCCTGTTGCTCGATCCCTATTTTTCCGGCACGAAGCTGAAATGGCTTCTGGACAGCGTCAGCGGTCTTCGCGAAAAAGCCGTGAAGGGAGAAATCTGCTTCGGCACTGTCGACAGTTTCCTGATTTATCGCCTGACTGGCGGCCGCCGCCATGTCACCGACGCCACCAATGCCTCGCGGACTCTGATCTACAATATCGAAGAAAATACATGGGACGATGAGCTTCTGTCGATCCTCGACATTCCCAGCGCCATGCTGCCGGAAGTGCTGGATTGCGCCGCCGATTTCGGCGTGACCGACAAGTCGCTGCTGGGCGCGGAAATTCCGATCCTGGGTGTGGCCGGCGACCAGCAGGCAGCCGTCATCGGCAATGCCTGCTTCGAGCCGGGCATGATGAAATCCACCTACGGCACGGGCTGCTTTGCGCTCCTTAATACCGGCACGGATCGCGTCGCCTCGACCAACCGGCTGCTGACGACCATCGCTTACCGTCTCGACGGTGTCACCACCTATGCACTGGAAGGCTCCATTTTCATTGCCGGTGCCGCCGTGCAATGGCTGCGCGATGAGCTTGGTTTCATCTCGGTCGCTTCCGAGGTTAGCGCACTTGCGGAAAAGGCCGACGCCCATCAGCGTGTCTATCTGGTTCCGGCCTTCACCGGTCTTGGCGCGCCCTATTGGGACGCGGAGGCCCGTGGCGCGATTTTCGGGCTGACGCGTGGCACCGGTCCAGCGGAATTCGCCCGCGCGGCGCTGGAAAGCGTCGCCTATCAGACCTTCGACCTGCTGGACGCCATGCGCAAGGACTGGGCGGGTGACAACGGCAAGACAGTGCTCCGGGTCGATGGCGGCATGGTCGCTTCCGATTGGACCATGCAGCGGCTGGCGGATATTCTTGCGGCACCGGTCGATCGGCCAGTTTTTCTGGAAACGACCATTCTTGGAGCGGCCTGGCTTGCCGCCTCACGCGCCGGCATCTGGCCGGACCGCAAGGCCTTTGCCGAGCATTGGCGGCGTGATCGCCGTTTCAGCCCGGCAATGGAAGAGGCCGAAAGGAAAGACGCCATTGCCGGCTGGCGCGATAGCGTCGGCCGCTGCCTGTCGCGACGGGAGAATTGAACAGGCTACACGAAACTGCCGGGTGCGATGCTCTTGCTGGAAACGAGATCGGAAAGCGCGCGCACCAGCTTCGCATCCGCGCCCTTGCTTGGTTGAAGCACGAATTCCACGTCCTCCAACGGCGGTAGCACGCCTGAGGTAATTTCCTTCAGGCCTGCCGGTGCCATGCTGCGCGGCTGCACCAGAATGCCCATGCCCGCCCTTGCTGCCGCGGTCAGCCCGCTGAGACTGCCGCAGGTGCAGACGATCCGCCAGGCGAGGCCGGCCCGGTCGAGCGCCTCCTGCGCCGCCTTTCGGGTGATGCTCGGCGGCGGAAAGGCAATCAGCGGCAGCGCATCCGGCTGGTTCAGCATCCGCTCCGGGTCGCGCGCCAGCCACACGAGCGGTTCGCGGTAGAGAAAGTGCCCGAGCTTGTCGCCAAGACGGCGTTTAGCGAGCACCACATCCAGTTCACCATTGTCCTGCATCTGGTAAAGCACGCCGCTTAGCGAAACCGTCAGTTCCAGATCTACGAGGGGATAAAGGCGGATGAACTCTTCCAGAATGGCGGTTAGCCGGCTGGCGACGAAATCTTCTGAAACGCCAAGCCTCAACCGTCCGCGTAGACGGTTCTCGCTGAACAGTGACGACACCTTGCTGTCGATTTCCAGCATATTGCGAGCATAACCCAGCAGCGCCTCACCTTCACCCGTCAGTTTTACCTGATGGGTGCTGCGCGCGATCAGCCGGCGGCCAAGTGCGGTCTCAAGCCTTTGAATATGCTGGCTGACAGTGGACTGGCCAATCCCCAGCCGTTCGGCCGCCAGCGTGAAGCTGCCTGTCTGGTGAAGCATCACGAAGCTCGCAAGATGTTGAAGGTTCAGCATTATCCTGAATCGCGATAACTGTTAATCTTTGCATCGGAATTCATGATGAGCGATAGTAACGCGCGTTTCAAGCAAAACCGATGCCGGAAAGACCTCCCATGACCCGCTTCCTACCTGATCGCTTCACCATGATGCTGGTGGCCACCGTACTTTTGGCTTCCATTTTGCCGATCAGCGGTGAGCCGGCGGAGTATTTCGGGCTGGCGACAAAACTCGCGATAGCGTTGCTGTTTTTCCTCCACGGCGCGCGGCTTTCCCGGGATGTGGTGATTGCCGGTATCCTGCACTGGCGCCTGCATCTGGCGATCCTTCTCGTGACCTTCGGCCTGTTCCCGCTGCTCGGCGTGGCGATCGGTTTCATTCCCGAGAATATTCTGCCTGCCCCGCTTTATATGGGCATGTTGTTCCTCTGCGTGCTGCCATCCACCGTGCAGTCCTCCATTGCCTTCACCTCCATGGCGGGCGGAAACGTGCCGGCGGCAATTTGTTCTGCCTCCGCTTCGAATATTTTCGGCATGTTCCTCACCCCGCTGCTGGTCGGCCTGCTGTTTACGGTGGGCGGCCATGGCGGTGGATTTTCGCTGGATGCGTTTCTGCAAATCTTCCTGCAACTGCTTCTGCCCTTTATCGTCGGTCAGGTTTTGCAGCCGTGGATCGGCGACTGGATCAGGGCGCGCAAGAAATTGCTGGCGCCGGTCGATCGCGGCTCCATCCTTATGGTCGTTTATCTCGCTTTTTCCGATGCGGTTATCGAAGGCATCTGGCACACATTTTCGCTCAGGGATATTGGCGTGGTCATTGTCATCAATATCCTGCTGCTGGCGCTTGTTCTGTGCGTGACGATGTTCGGCAGCCGTTTGCTGGGTTTCGACAAGGCCGATGAAATCACCATCACCTTCTGCGGTTCGAAAAAGAGCCTCGCCAGCGGCGTGCCCATGGCGGGCGCCATCTTCGCCGGCCAGAGCATCGGCGCGATCGTCCTGCCAATCATGCTTTTTCATCAGATTCAGCTGATGGTCTGCGCGGTTCTGGCTCAGCGTTACGCGCGAAAGGCCCATGAAAAAGCGGCGATGCCGGAACCGGTTGCCACGGAAGGCGCGGCTGCTTCCAGCCGCTGACGCGAGGGTTCTCCGCAAATAAAACGGCCCCATGAAGGGGCCGTCAGACCGCTGACAAACCCGTCGATATTTTCGGCGGGTTTTTTCTTTTTCGGGATGATGACGTTTTGTTGTGGTCTTTTA
>NZ_MRDH01000034.1 GCF_002008225.1 Agrobacterium salinitolerans
AGAACCTCACCAAACAAGTCAACACACCAAATTCGAAAAAATAAAGAAATGTGATATCTGAATGATTCTAAAAGGAAATTTCGTTTTCATGAGCGTATCGGCATAATAAGACGCCACCGAGCTTGTGGTTTTGCACAGGAGAGTACGCCCACGCGCATGAAGGCGGGGCGCGCGCCTTCTTTTAGCCCCCTTCCTCGCTAATTGCTTTGCCAACGAAGCGTTAACACGAGACATGCCGGCGCGTGTCCCTATACAGACGGTTGCGACATGTCTTCCGGTGCGTCGACCGATTTGACTCACGGCTTTGAAAGTTGCACATCTTCGCGTGAAGTTTCTGGAGAGCGCATGACCGACAGGGCACAGCTGGTATGACTGCGGATCGCAATGTGATCCGGTCGCTAGGCACGGAACCGCCAATTCTGGCGGAAGGACGACTTGCACCCGATCGCCGTGAGATTTCGTTGCGCTGGCTTTCGGGCACGTTCCTCACGGGGATTACCTCTTCCATCTTGATGGGGGTTGCGCTGTTTGCCGCTCTTGACGGTCGCCAGCAGCTTGCCATTCCCGCCGAAGCTTTCGCCAAGACGGATATGGGCGACAATGTGACGGAGGCAGCTCGTCGCGGCACTCGCCTTGTTGCTCCGAACATCGCGGCCCGCCCCTCCGATCGCTCGATCATGGAAGTTTCCACGGTTATCAATGAAGGCGACAAGGAAGTGGTCCGCAAAGTCCCCTTCTCTCACGTCAAAATTCCGCTGGCGTCCAATTACGCGAAGCAGGATGACTACCCCGCCTTTGATCCGCTGAACATATTTGCCAGCAACGACGACAAGGATGCGCCCGCTCCGGCGGCGAGCCGCACCGGCACGATCTACGGCTCCGAAGTCGAATCCGAAGTCAGCCTGAAAACTGTCGCCTTTCCCATCCAGCACTCCAAATATGCTTTTGCGGGCTCCCTGAGCTTCGATGAGGTCGAGGAAGCAGTACGTTCAAACGGCTCGATCCTGACGGACGGTAACGAGCAAGTTGCGGCACTCTACTACATCGACCCACGCCGCTTCGATAATGATGATGGCGATGTCGACATTACCGCCGGCCTTGCTGCCCGCGTTGTCGAGCAAAACATGTCTGTTTCGACCCCGCAATCACCCTCGGTTCCCGCCAAGGAATATGCCGACGACGTCATCCCTGCCCGCCAGACGGAGACAATCGAAGCTGCCCTCTTCGGCGCCGGTTATTCGAAGGCTCAATCCTCCGAAATTGCCGGGCTGCTTTCGCCGCAAATCCAGTCGAACAATGTCGAAAGCGGCGACGTTCTGCGCGTCGGCATCATCCAAGAAGACGAAAAGAGCGACATCGTGCGCGTGAGCCTTTATCGCAAGGGACGCCACATGGTCACCATGGCCATCGATGATCGCAAGCGTTTCGTCAAGGCTAGCGAACCGCCGAAGCTCGACGCCGTGGCGACCGCCTTCGACAGTACGCCAGCGCCTGCCGCCGGTCGCGATCTGCCGAGCGTTTATGACGGAGTCTACCGTGCGGCTCTGGCTTACGGCATGAACCAGAGCATGGTTTCGCAGCTCATCAAGCTTCTGGCCAGCAGCGTCGATTTTCAGGCGCAGCTCAAGCCGGCCGATACGCTGGAGGCCTTTTTCTCCGTGGAGGACGCGGACGGCAAGGCGACGGACAAGTCGGAACTGCTCTACGTGAACGCCAAATTCGGCGACAACGAGACACGTTTTTACCGTTTCCAGAACCCGGACGACAACAGCATCGATTATTTCGACGAGAACGGCAAAAGCATCCGGCAGTTCCTGCTGCGCAACCCCGTTCCGAACGGCCGCATGACATCCGGTTTCGGTATGCGCCGCCATCCGGTTCTGAAATTCAGCCGCATGCACACCGGCACCGACTGGGCGGCGCCCCGTGGAACGCCGATCATCGCGACCGGTAACGGCATTGTGGAGAAGGCCGGCTGGGCATCTGGTTACGGCAACCAGACCCTGATCCGCCACGCCAATGGCTATGTCTCTTCCTACAACCACCAGAGCGCCATCGCCAAGGGCGTCACCGAAGGTTCCAAGGTCCGGCAGGGTCAGGTGATCGGTTATGTGGGATCGACCGGCCTTTCGACCGGCGCGCATCTGCATTACGAGCTGATCGTCAACGGCACCAAAGTGGACGCCATGAAGGTGCGCCTGCCGGGCGGCAAGTCGCTTTCCGGCGAGGCGCTGGCGCGGTTCTCCGATGAGAGAAAGCGCATCGACAATCTGCTCAACATCGCGGACAAGCCTAATCAGGTGGCGAGCCGGTAACTCGGCGGACTTTTACGGGTTAAAAAGTTGTCAAATGAAAAGGGCTCCGTTTCCGGAGCCCTTTCATTTTATGCCGCATCGGCCGTTTCAGTCTCAGCCTCACCCTTGGCGGGTTTGACCTTGAACAGCAACCGGTCGGTGCCCGAGGTTACCTTGACCCGCGAACCATCGGGGATTTCACCGCCGAGGATCATTTCCGCCAGCCTGTCCTGAACCGATTTCTGGATCACCCGCTTCAGCGGACGCGCGCCGTAAGCCGGATCGTAACCCTTATTGGCAAGCCAGTTGCGGGCATCCTCATCCAGTTCGAGCGTGATCTTGCGATCTGCCAGGAGCGAGACGAGACGCTTCAGCTGGATTTCCACGATCGCACCCATTTCGTCACGCCGCAGGCGGTGGAACAGGATGATATCGTCGATACGGTTGAGGAATTCCGGCCGGAAATGCGACCGGACCCGCTCCATGACCAGTTCACGAACCGAATCCACATCGTCATTGTCGCCCATCTGCGTCATGAATTCCGAACCGAGGTTCGAGGTCATGATGATGATGGTGTTCTTGAAATCGACGGTGCGGCCCTGGCCATCCGTCAGGCGGCCATCATCCAGCACCTGCAAGAGGACGTTGAACACATCCGGATGCGCTTTTTCGATCTCGTCGAACAGCACGACCTGATAGGGCCGACGGCGAACCGCTTCCGTCAGCGCGCCGCCTTCTTCGTAACCGACATAACCGGGAGGCGCGCCGATCAGCCGCGCGACGGAGTGTTTCTCCATATATTCCGACATGTCGAGGCGAACCATCGCGGTTTCGTCGTCGAACAGGAAGCGAGCGAGCGACTTGGTCAGCTCGGTCTTGCCCACGCCCGTTGGGCCGAGGAAGATGAACGAACCGATCGGCCGGTTGGGATCCTGAAGGCCGGCGCGCGAACGGCGAACCGCCTTGGAAACCGCCTGAACGGCCTCGCCCTGCCCGACAACGGACTTGGCAAGCTCGTCTTCCATGCGCAGCAGCTTTTCGCGCTGGCCTTCCAGCATCTTGTCGACCGGAATGCCGGTCCAGCGGGAAACGACATGGGCGATATTGTCCGCCGTCACCACTTCCTGAACCATTGAGCCGGCGCCGCTGCTGTCGCGGGCTTCCGCCGCAGCCAGTTCCTTTTCAAGGCTCGGAATGATGCCATATGTCAATTCGCCGGCTCGTTGGAACTGGCCGTTGCGCTGGGCGATCGCCAGCTCGTTGCGGGCTTCATCCAGCCGCTTCTTCAAGTCGGCGGCATGGCCGAGCTTCTGCTTTTCCGCCTGCCAGCGGGCCGTCAACGCATCCGCCTTTTCTTCCGTATCGGCCAACTCGTCCTCGAGCTTCTTGAGGCGGTCGGCGGACGACTGATCCGTTTCCTGCTTCAGGGCTTCGCGCTCGATCTTCAGCTGAATGATGCGGCGATCCAGTTCGTCCAGTTCCTCCGGCTTGGAATCCACCTGCATGCGAAGACGCGAAGCGGCCTCGTCCATCAGGTCGATTGCCTTATCAGGCAGGAAGCGGTCGGTGATGTAGCGGTTGGAAAGCGTCGCAGCCGCAACCAGGGCCGAATCCGAGATGCGGACCTTGTGGTGCTGTTCGTATTTTTCCTTCAGACCGCGCAGGATCGAAATCGTGTCCTCAACGGTCGGCTCATCCACCAGAACGGGCTGGAAACGGCGTGCAAGGGCCGGATCCTTTTCCACATGCTTGCGATATTCATCGAGCGTGGTGGCGCCGACGCAGTGCAGCTCACCGCGGGCAAGCGCGGGCTTCAAGAGGTTGGACGCATCCATCGCGCCATCGGCCTTGCCGGCGCCGACCAGCGTGTGCATCTCGTCGATGAACAGGATTGTGCCGCCATTCTCGGCCTGCACTTCGTTCAGAACCGCCTTCAGGCGTTCCTCGAACTCACCGCGATATTTCGCACCGGCGATCAGCGCGCCCATATCGAGCGCCATCAGCTTCTTGTCCTTCAGGCTTTCGGGCACGTCGCCATTAACGATGCGCAGCGCAAGGCCTTCCGCAATCGCCGTTTTACCGACGCCGGGTTCACCGATCAGAACGGGGTTGTTCTTGGTACGGCGCGACAGGACCTGGATGGTGCGGCGAATCTCGTCGTCGCGACCGATGACAGGGTCGAGCTTGCCTTCGCGGGCTTCTTCCGTCAGGTCGCGCGCGAACTTCTTCAGCGCATCGAAGCCCTGTTCGGCGTTGGCGCTGTCAGCCGTGCGGCCCTTGCGGATATCGTTGATGACCTGATTAAGCGCCTGCGCCGTTGCGCCGGCCTTCTTCAGGGAAGCCGAAGTGGTGGCGGAACTTTCAATCGCAAGTGCCTGCAGCAGACGCTCGACAGTGACGAAACTGTCGCCGGCCTTCTTGGCGAGATCTTCCGCAGTCGAGAACACTTTGGCAAGCGGCGCGGTGAGCGAAAGGCCGCCATTGCCGCCGGAAACCTTGGGCAATTTCGCAAGTGCCGCATCATTGGCAAGACGCGCTTCCTTGGCGTCGCCGCCGGCGCGCTCGATCAGCGATGCCGCCATGCCCTGCTCGTCATCGAGCAGTACCTTCAGAACGTGTTCGGGCGAAAATTGCTGATGGTTTTCGGCAAGCGCGAAGGTCTGCGCCGACTGCAGGAAACCGCGAACGCGCTCGGAGTATTTTTCAATATTCATAGTCGAACCTCCATAGACCGGCCCGCCCGCTTTCGGCACGGCACCGGGTGTTAGGGTTGAGGCTCCCTCAAAAGGCAAGCCCCGCTACGACAGCCGTGCTTAAGAGATTTCACGTCCGTCGCCTCTCGCTGGTCGGCACCGACGATGCGGTGTTTGTCCTTCCTGCACGAATATGGGAGCCGTTTTCATCGGTTTAAAGGGGAGCAAATCCGCCATATCGGGAAATTTTCGTTCGATCTGACAGGTGTCAATTCGCCTCGCCGGATGAAGCTGGAGAAGGTGAACTATCGCCGAAAACAAAAAACTCCGGCAAGCCGGAGTTTTTCAATCGCCATGTGATTTGCAGACGCTGCTTATTCGGCAGCATTCTCGAGAGGCGCGACCTCTTCACCCGCAGGCGTTTCTTCGCCTTCGGCGCCTTCCGCCGCGGCGGTACGGCGCGGGCGACGCTGACGGGGGGCAGCTGCACGGCGGGTCTTCGGGGCGCGTTCAGCCGCTGGCGCTTCCGCCTGCTGCTGCTCTTCCTCGACAGCCACTTCCATGGGCGTGCCTTCAATGACGGGCTGCGGCGCCTGGCTGGCGTCGTAAACCGGAGGCTGCTGTTCGGCGGTCACCTGCGGCTGGCGCGGCTGACGCTCCTGCCGTTCGCGGCGATCCGGACGCTCACGACGCTCCTGGCGCGGTTCGTTCCGCTCGTTACGCTCCTGGCGTTCGGGCTGCTGCGCCCGCTCGGCCTGTTCGGCCTGCTGCTGCGGCGCAACGGCACCTTCATCGCCGTCGTTCACTTCCATATCGTCACCGTCGGCGGCATTGTACTCACCGCGGTCGTCGCGCTGGAAGCGTTCCTGCATCTGGGCCTGAGCCGACGCAATGATGCGGTTATAATGTTCAGCGTGCTGCAGATAATTCTCAGCGATCACGCGGTCGCCGGAACTCTGCGCGTCGCGCGCCAGCGCCGCGTATTTTTCCGCTATATGCTGGGCTGTGCCACGGATTTTAACATCGGGGCCGGAACTGTCATAAGTCCTGGTGAGCGGGTTGCCGCCCTTGCGGTTGAAGTTGTTGTTACCGCCACCATTGTTATTGTTGTTGTTTCCACGCCCCCGGCCGCGCTTGTTTTGCTGTCCTGGCCTCATCAATTGCTCACCTGAATTCTGTTTTGCTGACAATCTGGTTGTTTTCATGCAATTCCGGGCGGAAAACCGCTGGAAATTTTTTCCTGAAATTGCTCCATCACGCGCCTTGCCGAAGATAACTCCCGGGCAAGACCTCGCGTATGACGACCGGCTGCGCAAATGCTGCACCGAGCCGCCTGCGAACAAAGTTTACTGATTCACATGCCGGAAACGCCCAGCCTTTCAGGGCTCCTTAAAGAACCCGCTTCGGGACTGACCCATACCCTGACGAATCTCAGTTCGTCCTCAGCCACCCGGCATGTGGCCGCAAACTATCCCGCTTCCCGCGGAAATCCAAGCCTTTTCTTTTGCTGTGCAAAATATCCTTGCAAAAAATCCGCAGACATATCGCGAACAACTATCTCCGGAAGGTCAAAACTCTGTCGTTACCGCCATAATCCTTGACGGCGTCCAGAAGAGAGAAGCCGTGGGAAGCAAATATAGCGGAAACATCAAGCCTTTGATCGAAACCGATCTCCACACCGACAATCCCGTTTTCCACAAGAAATCGGCCTGCATCGGCAGCGATGAGGCGGTACGGTGCAAGGCCGTCCTGACCTCCATCCAGCGCCGCCATCGGGTCGTGGTTACGAACCTCCCGGTCGAGCGTTGCGACGATATCAGTTCTTATATAGGGCGGATTCGACACAATTATGTCAAAGCGGCCAGAGATTTTTTCAAACCAGTCACTGCGAATGGTTTCGAAGCGTGAACTGAGGCCATTTCGAGCGGCATTTCTGGCGGCCGTTTCCAGCGCATCGGCCGAAATATCACTGCCAATACCGGACGCCTGCGTACATTCCTTTAGCAGTGCCAGACAGATTGCACCCGTTCCGGTGCCTAGATCCAGAATGCGGACGCTACCCGTTCGGGAAACCGTCTCCTTTAACGCCGGCAACAGCGTATCGACGAGAACCTCTGTATCCGGGCGGGGTTCGAGTGTTTCCTTCGATAGAAGAAGATCAAGGCCGTGAAACGCGCGGTGGCCGAGAATGCGATGCACCGGTTCGCCCAAGGCCCGCCGCTCGATCATGGCGGTGATACGCGCGTTTTCTTCCGCGGTGACCGGGCGGTCTGGCTTCATCACGAAATCGGTCAATGAAAAACCGACGACTTCCGCAATCAAAAGCCGCGCATCGAGAAGCGGATCATCGATCCCGGCTGTCTGCAGCCTTTTGCGGGCGGCGGCAAGCGCGCTCGCGATACTTGCTTTACCCCCCGTGCTCAAAGCTGTTCGCCGAGCTGGGCGAGTTGTCCCGCCTGATAATCGGCGATCAGCGCATCCACAAGTTCATCGATCTCGCCTTCGATCATCCGATCCAGCTTGTAGAGCGTGAGATTGATGCGGTGATCGGTAACGCGGCCCTGCGGGAAGTTATAGGTGCGGATGCGCTCGGAACGGTCGCCGGAACCGACCTGGCTCTTGCGGTCGGCAGAGCGTTCGCTCTCCACCTTCTGGCGTTCGATATCGTAAAGCCGGGAGCGCAGAACCTGCATGGCCTTGGCGCGGTTCTGGTGCTGCGATTTCTCCGAGCTGGTAACGATCAGGCCCGTCGGAAGATGGGTGATGCGAACGGCGGAGTCTGTGGTGTTGACGTGCTGGCCGCCGGCTCCCGACGCGCGCATCGTGTCGATACGGATGTCTTCCGGACGGATTTCGACGTCGATGTCTTCCGCCTCCGGCAGCACGGCAACAGTGGCGGCAGATGTGTGAATGCGACCACTCGCTTCCGTTTCCGGCACACGTTGCACACGGTGCACGCCGGATTCGAATTTCAGCTTGGAGAACACCCCTCGCCCGCTGATCGTGGCGATGATTTCCTTGTAACCGCCCGCTTCACCTTCGCTTGCGGAAAGAACTTCCACCTTCCAGCCCTTGGTCGATGCGAAGCGCTCATACATGCGAAAAAGATCGCCGGCGAACAGTGCCGCCTCGGAACCGCCGGTTCCGGCTCGAATTTCGAGGATCGCGCTTTTTTCGTCCGCCGCATCCTTTGGCAACAGCAGGACCTGCATATCCTTTTCAAGCTCGCCGATACGGGTCTCGACCTCTGGCAGCTCCATTTCCGCGAGCTCGCGCATATCCTTGTCGGTCGTCTTGTCGGCCAAAAGCGCTTCTAGATCGTTGGCCTCGGAAACAGCCTTCTCGTAGTCGCGGATTTTCTTCACCACCGGCTCGAGTTCGGAATATTCCGAAGCCAGTTTCACATAGACATCCGCTGCCGGGCCGGCCGACATACGCGCTTCGATCTCGCCGAAACGTCGTTCCAACTCGCGCATTTTTTCGACGGGAAGCTTCGCCACCAGTCACTCCAATAATGAAACAGGTCTTTTAGAGCGCTTTCGCTTTTCATCGAAACGCGAAAACGCTCTAACTTTTTGCTTTAACGCATTTCCGGACGGAAAACCGGGGTCCACTCTTCCTGGAAATGCTCTAAACGGGAATGGAATGCGTCGCAGCGAAGCGTAACAACACCTCGCGCGCGCTTTCCAGCGAATTGTGATCGTCCAGCGCCGCGTTCAGCTCTTCGGCAAGGCGCGCGGCATCGAGCCCGAGCAGCATTGCCTTGACCGGACCGATTGCCGTCGGTGACATGGAGACCGAACGGAAGCCGAGGCCGATCAACGCCATGGCCGAAAGCGGCTTGCCCGCCATTTCGCCGCACAGCGTGACCGATGTGTGATGCCTTTCGCCAGCGCGGACGATATCGCGCAGAATGCGCAGGAACGGCTTGCCGAGATTGTCGAAACGATCCGAAACACGCGCATTGCCGCGGTCGACCGCCATCGAGAACTGGAACAGGTCGTTCGAACCGACGGACACGAAATCCACCTCCTGCATCAGCTCATCGAGCTGCCACATCAGGGAGGGCACTTCCAGCATGGCGCCGAATTGCAGCTTTTTCGGCAGCGCATGGCTGAATTTGGAGAGATGCTGCACTTCCTTCTGTAACAGGTCGCGGGCGGCGCGAATTTCTGACACTTCCGTCACCATCGGCAACATCATGCGCAATTCAGCACCGGATGCGGCGCGCAACAGTGCACGCATCTGCGTGCGCATCAGGCCCGGACGGTCGAGCGACAGGCGAATGGCCCGCCAGCCCAGCGCCGGATTTTCCTCTTCCTGGCCCCGCATATAGGAAACGACCTTGTCGCCGCCGATATCCAGCGTGCGGAAGGTAACGCTCTTGCCCTTTGCCTGCCGCAGAACGGAGCGGTAGAAAGCTTCCTGCTCCTCGCCCTTCGGCATGTTGGAGGCGATCATGAATTGCAGTTCGGTGCGGAACAGGCCGATGCCATCGGCGCCGGATTCCTCCAGTTGCGGCAGGTCCACCAAAAGGCCGGCATTCATCTTCAGATTGACCTTCTGGCCGTCCTTGGTGATCGGCTCGACATTGCGAAGCGCGCGGAACTGCTCCTGTCGCTTGGCGCGCAGGCGCACCTTTTCTTCATAAGCGCGCTGCAAATCCGACATCGGGCGCAGATGCACCTGGCCGTCATCGCCATCGATAATGATGGGATCGTTATTTTCCGCCAGCGCGACGATCCCGGTCGCCTGCCCGATGATCGGAATGCCCATGGCCCGCGCGACGATGACGACATGGCTGGTCACCGCGCCGTCTTCGAGCACCAGTCCACGCAGTTTTTCACGCGGATAATCCAGCAGCTCGGCAGCGCCCATGGCGCGCGCCAGAACGATGGCGTCGAGCGGGAAATCCTGCTCCGGCCCACGCCCGCCAAAACCGATCAGCTGGCGCAGCAGCCGGTTGGCGAGATCGTCGAAATCATGCATGCGCTCACGCAGATAGGGGTCAGTGAGCCGCATCATGCGCGCCTTGGTGTCGCTCTGCACCTTCTCGACCGCCGCTTCCGCCGTCAGGCCGTTGCGGATGGCCTCTTCCATGCGCCGCACCCAGCCCTGATCGTGGGCGAACATGCGGTAGGTCTCGAGAACCTCGCGGTGTTCGCCCTCGGTCGGCACGTCACGGCGCTGCAACATGTCGTCGATCGACAGGCGCAGCGAGCCGATGGCGTCGGCAAGACGGCGGATTTCCGTATCGGCATCTTCATTGAGCAGGTTGGTGACGACGATGCGCGGATCGTGCAGCACGACGTGGCCAAGGCCGATTCCTTCGCCATAACCATCGCCATCGATGGAAACCGCGCGCGTCAGGTCCAGCTCCACGCCGGGGCGGGTGATCTTCTTCAATTCACCGCTCGCCACTATTTCAGCGATAAGCATCGCGGTTGTCTCGAGCGCTTCAACTTCATCCTCCCGATACGTTCGGCTGGCCTTGTTCTGGACCACAAGAACGCCAAGAGTGCGACCGGAGCGCAAAATCGGCACGCCGAGGAAGGAATGATAAATTTCCTCACCGGTTTCAGGAAGATAGCGGAAAGCGGGATGCGCCTGCGCATCGGAAAGATTGAGAGGTTGGGCGGACGCGGCGATGGTGCCGACAAGACCTTGCCCCATTTTCAGCTGGGCAAGATGCACGGCATCCTTATTGAGACCTTCGGTCGCATAAAGTTCCAGCACGCTGTCGGAACGCAGCACGTAGACCGAGCAAACCTCCGCCACCATGTTGCTGGCAATCTGACGGACGATCTGGTCCAGACGCTCCTGCGGTTCAAGGTGCTCCGCCATCATTTCGCGCAGCCGCTTGAGCAGGACACGCGGACCTGCGGAAAGGTCTCTCATCGCGTTTGCTCCCCGACGCTTCCGATCCGAATGTCATAATATTCGGGAATCAAAAGGTCATTTAAAAATTTATAGCGCGAGAAGCGCGTCCCGCAAGGGACACGCTTTCATGAAACGCCGCATCGGAAGAACGCAACTCCGAAGAATCGGAGCATCGGGAACCGATGTCTCGGGTTCAAGCTTTATCGAGGCCGTAAGCGGAATGCAAAGTGCGAACGGCAAGTTCGGCATAGGCGCCGTCGATCAGGATCGAAATCTTGATCTCGGAGGTGGTGATCGCCTTGATGTTGATGTTCTTCTCGGCAAGCGCCTTGAAGGCACTGGCGGCCACGCCGGCGTGGCTGCGCATGCCGATACCGATGACCGACACCTTGGCGAGGCCCGTCTCGTTCTGCGCGACGTCGAAGCCGATCTGGGCCTTGTTGTCTTCCAGAAGCTTGATCGCCTTGGCGACGTCGCCCGAAGGAACGGTGAAGGTCATGTCGGTGCGCGAACCGTCTTCGGAGATGTTCTGCACGATCATGTCGACATTGATATGCGCTTCGGCGAGCGGCCCGAAGATCGCGGCGGAGACGCCCGGACGGTCGGCCACGCGGCGCAGCGAGATTTGTGCTTCATCCTTGGCATAGGCGATGCCGGTTACGACTTCCTGTTCCACGATTTCATCCTCGTCACAAATCAAAGTACCGGGCGGGTTGATGAGGTCGCCCATGCCCGGCGCATCGGGATCCTCGAAACTGGAGCGAACGAAGGTGCGCACCTTGTGTACCATGGCAAGCTCGACCGAGCGAACCTGCAGAACCTTCGCGCCGAGAGACGCCATTTCGAGCATTTCCTCGAAGGCGATCTTCTTCATGCGGCGAGCCTTCGGCTCGATGCGCGGGTCGGTCGTGTAGACGCCGTCGACATCCGTATAGATGTCGCACCGGTCCGCCTTGACGGCGGCGGCAATGGCGACAGCCGAGGTGTCCGAACCGCCGCGGCCGAGCGTCGCGATGCGGTTGTCAGGACCGATGCCCTGGAAACCGGCAACAACGGCAACCTGGCCTTCGCCCATGCGTTTGACGATATCGGAACCGTCGATTTCCAGAATCCGGGCGGCGCCGTGCGCATTGTCGGTGCGGATCGGGATCTGCCAGCCCTGCCAGGAGCGAGCATTGATGCCCATGGATTGCAGCGTGATCGCCAGAAGACCTGACGTCACCTGTTCGCCGGATGCAACAACCGCATCATATTCGCGCGCGTCAAAAAAGGAGGCGGCGTTGGCGCCAGCCACCTTCGCGGCGTTCTGCACCCAGTCCACCAGCTCGTTGGTTTTACCGGACATGGCAGAAACGACCACGGCCACTTCATGGCCGGCATCCACTTCGCGTTTCACATGCCGTGCGACATTGTGAATGCGTTCGAGGTTCGCGACGGACGTGCCGCCGAATTTCATGACAATGCGAGCCATAGCCTTGACCAGTACCATCCCATTTTCCCGCCGGCTCCTTCAGGAAGCGGACGGACAAGAACAAACCCAGTCGGCCCTTCCTGAAAAGAGCCTCAAGTTGCGGGTCTCTTAGCGAAAAGGTGGGGGGCACGCAATGCCGTTTATGAACCATGCGGTACGCCTTCTTTCTGGGCCGATAAAACGGACGAAGACAGCATCGAACCGTTAACGAGATAAAGCACCCATAAAAGAGCGTACCGCAGTGCACTGTACAAATGGCCCCATTCGCAGTATGAGCGCGGCAATGCAACCGGCCAGATGGCCGAAATGGCCTGCATCGACTGCCCCGGAGACATTAGGATCTATTGGTTTCGGGCGGATGCGGGCAGCTTCATATCCGAAAGACGGTAGATGACAGACACCCAGGGTATCGCCCCGGCGATCGCGCAGGCGTTGGAAAAACGCGGCTACAAAGACTTGACCCCCGTGCAGCAGGCCATGCTTGCGCCCGAACTCGCCGACAAGGACGCGCTGGTTTCCGCGCAGACCGGTTCCGGCAAGACCGTTGCCTTCGGCATCGCGCTCGCGACCACGCTGCTGCGTGATAATACCCGTTTCGGCCAGGCCGCTGCCCCTCTGGCGCTTGCCATTGCCCCCACGCGCGAACTGGCCATGCAGGTCAAGCGCGAACTGGAATGGCTTTATGAGTTTGCCGGTGTCTCCATTGCCTCCTGCGTCGGCGGCATGGATATCCGCAATGAGCGCCGGGCGCTGGAGCGCGGTGCGCATATCGTCGTCGGCACGCCCGGCCGTCTCTGTGACCACATCAAGCGCAACGCACTCGATCTTTCGTCGATCCGCGCCGTCGTGCTCGACGAAGCCGACGAGATGCTCGATCTCGGCTTCCGCGAAGATCTGGAATTCATTCTGGAAGAATCGCCGGACGATCGCCGCACGCTGATGTTCTCGGCCACCGTGCCGCGCAGCATCGCCAAGCTGGCCGAAAGCTACCAGAAGAACGCCGTGCGCATCGCCACCGCTTCCGAACAGAAGCAGCATGTGGACATCGAATATCGCGCGCTTCTGGTGTCGCCTTCCGATCGCGAGAACGCCATCATCAATGCGCTGCGCTTTTATGAAGCCCGCAACGCCATCGTCTTCTGCTCCACCCGGGCCGCGGTGAACCATCTGACGGCACGTCTGAACAATCGCGGCTTTTCGGTCGTGGCTCTCTCCGGTGAACTAACGCAGAACGAACGCACACATGCCCTGCAGGCCATGCGTGACGGCCGCGCCCGCGTTTGCGTAGCGACCGACGTTGCCGCCCGCGGCATCGACTTGCCCGGCCTCGAACTCGTTATCCATGCCGATCTTCCGACCAATTCCGAAACGCTTCTGCACCGTTCCGGCCGTACCGGCCGCGCCGGTCAGAAGGGCGTCAGCGCCGTCGTGGTGCCTGTCAGCCAGCGCCGCAAGGCCGAACGCCTGCTCGAAGGCGCCAAGGTCAGTGCCGCATGGGTTCACCCACCCTCCGTTGAAGAGATCGTCGAGCGCGACGGCGCCCGGCTTCTGGCCGATCCTACGCTGAGCGAAGCAGTGGCGGATGACGAACGCGATTTCGTCACCAAGCTGCTTGAACAGCATGGCGCGGAAAAAGTCGCCGCTGCCTTCGTGCGTCTTTATCATGCCGGACGTTCGGCGCCGGAGGACATTTTCGAGGTCGCGCTTGACAACACCCGCAAGCCGCGCCGCGACAGTTTCGAAACACCCGAAAACAATGCGCCGCGCCGCGACAGGTCCGATTTCTCCGACAGCGCCTGGTTTTCGCTCTCCGTTGGCCGCAAACAGAGCGCCGAACCGCGCTGGCTCATCCCCATGCTCTGCCGTTTCGGCAAGATCACCCGCCAGGATATCGGCGCGATCCGCATGCAGCAGACGGAGACCTTCGTGGAACTGGCGGCTGATGCCGTCGACCGTTTCACCTCCGCCATCGGCAAGGATATGACGCTCGAAAAGGGCATCCGTCTGAAGGCGCTGGAAGGCAAGCCGGAAGTAACCGGCAGCTTCCGCGAAGACACCCGCCCGGCGAAGGCCCAGCGCAAGTTCAGCAAATCGGACAATGCTGCCGCTCCCCGCGATGACCGCAAGGGCGACGACAAGCCCTGGAAGAAGAAAAAGCCCTTCGGCGACAAGCCGAAATATGAAGGCAAGAAGGACAAGCCTTTCGAAAAGCGTGGGCCGAAGCCGACAAAGGGCTGAAGTCACTCTGCAACTGACGACGACGACGGGCATACCTGCTCTCGACATCATCCTCGGGTTAGTCCCGAGGATCTGGAACCTATTGATGTCATTCAACGTGATTGGATCCTCGGCACAGGGCCGAGGATGACGTCGCGTCACGGGTTAAACTCCTCTTTCCATCGACTGGCGCTACCCTCGTTTTGTGTCCAGTGCGTGATAGATGAGCTGCATAGCCAAGAAAAAAGCCCTGCTTTCGCGGGGCTTTTCTGTCTCTATCCGTTAAGAATGCTGCGCTTAGAACTCCAGCGCGCGATCGCCGTTTTCGTCCTTGATGCGGTTCGGAAGACCGATCTTGTTCAGAAGGTTCAGGAACGGCTTCGGCGGCAGTTCTTCAACATTCGCCATCTGCTTCACGTCCCATTCGCCAGTAGCGATGAGCATGGCGGCTGCGACCGGCGGAACGCCGGCGGTGTAGGAAATCCCCTGCGAGCCGACTTCTTCATAGGCTTCCTTATGGTCAGCCACGTTGTAGATGAAGACTTCGCGCTCCTTGCCGTCCTTGATACCCTTGACGATATCGCCAATGCAGGTCTTGCCGACATAATCAGGCGCCAGCGAAGACGGATCGGGCAGCACGGCCTTGACCACCTTGAGCGGCACGACTTCCAGGCCTTCGGCCGTCTTGACCGGCTTCTCGGACAGGAGGCCAAGGTTCTTCAGCACGGTGAAGACGTTGATATAGTGATCGCCGAAGCCCATCCAGAAGCGCACATCGGCGCCGTCCATGTTCTTGGACAGCGAATGCACTTCGTCATGGCCGGTCATATAGGCCTTCTGCTTGCCGACGACAGGCAGGTCGAATTCCTGTCCGACTTCGAACATCTGGTTCGTCTGCCACTGGCCATTCTGCCAGGAGTAAACGACGCCGGTGAATTCGCGGAAGTTGATTTCCGGATCGAAGTTGGTGGAAAACCAGCGGCCGTGGCTGCCGGCATTGATATCGACGATATCGACCGAGGTGACCTTGTCGAAATACTCATCCTTGGCGAGACGCGCATAGGCGTTGACCACGCCTGGGTCGAAACCGACGCCGAGAATGGCAGTAACGCCCTTTTCCTTGCACTCTTCCGCGCGCTTCCACTCGTAGTTTCCATACCACGGCGGCGTCTCGCAAATCTTGGTCGGATCCTCGTGGATCGCCGTGTCCATATAGGCAACACCCGTGTCCATGCAGGCACGAAGAACGGACATATTGACGAAAGCCGAACCGACATTGATGACGATTTCCACGCCGGTTTTCTTGATCAAGGCTTTCGTCGCCTCGATATCCATCGCGTCAAGCGCATGGGCCTCAAGTTTCACATCTGTCTTGAGGCTCTTCTTTTCGCGTACGGACTCGACAATCTTGCGGCACTTTTCCACGGTCCGTGACGCAATATGAATGTCTCCCAATACATCGCTGTTCTGGGCGCACTTATGCGCCACGACCTGTGCTACGCCACCGGCGCCGATGATCAGAACGTTCTTCTTCATTTCAGGTGATGCCTCCTTTTCCCCGCAGGGATGAGCTTCGTTTCATGTTAAAAACAGGGTTTAAGACAGACTTTGCTCGAAATCGGCAAAGTCGAATTCACGAACGGCGCGAACGGTGCCGTCCAGTTCCTTGATGGCGATGGTCGGCATCCTCACGCCGTTGAACCAGTTCTTCTTGACCATGGTGTAGCCGGCCGCATCCTGGAAGGAGATGCGGTCGCCGACCTTCAACTCCTTGTCGAAGCGAAAATCGCCGAAAATATCGCCGGCGAGGCAGGACTTGCCGCAGACCATATAGGGATGCTCGCCTTCGTTCGGCAAAACCTTGGCGGTTTCACGATAGATCAGCAGATCGAGCATGTGCGCTTCGATGGAGCTGTCGACGATAGCAAGGTTCTTGCCGTTGAACAGCGTGTCGAGAACCGTCACTTCGAGCGTCGTGCTCTTCGTGATCGAGGCTTCGCCCGGCTCCAGATAGACCTGAACGCCATATTTTTCGGAGAAGGCCCGCAGACGGTCGCAGAACTGGTCGAGCGGATAATTATCGCCGGTAAAGTGGATACCGCCGCCAAGGCTCACCCATTCGGCACGCGACAGCAGCGATCCGAACTTTTCCTCAATCTGGGTCAACATGCGGTCAAACAGAGAGAAATCGCCGTTTTCGCAATTATTGTGGATCATGAAACCGGAAATGCGGTCCATGACCTTGTCGACCTTGGCCACATCCCATTCGCCGAGACGGCTGAAGGGACGCGCGGGATCGGCAAGGTCGAAGCTCGAAGAGCTGACCTGCGGGTTGAGGCGCAGACCACGGGTGATACCGGAGGCCTTGTCCGCAAAACGCTCGAGCTGGCTGATGGAATTGAAGATGATCTTGTCCGCATTCGAGATCACTTCGTCGATTTCATAATCCGCATAGGCAACGGAATAGGCATGGGTCTCGCCGCCGAATTTCTCGCGACCCAGACGCACCTCATAGAGCGAAGACGAGGTGGTGCCGTCCATATAGTGCGACATAAAATCGAACACCGACCATGTGGCGAAGCACTTCAGCGCCAGAAGTGCCTTGGCGCCGGATTTTTCCCGCACATAGGCAATCTTCTCCATGTTGCGAAGAAGTTTTGTCTTGTCGATGAGATAATAGGGCGTCTGCAGCATGTCGTTTCACATATTGATTGAAGTCAAGGTACGTCTCGATGATGGGCCTTATAGGATGCTTGTGACAGGAAAACAAATGTCCGGGGGCGAATTCCTGAAAAATGCCTGACCATTCAAGAAGGGCAAATAATCACATGACGTTACGGAACCAAGGCCGGGTCGGCGCGTTTTACTCCCGGACAGGCGGGTTGTTTCTGCCGCCGCAACGATAGTTAAGCGGTGTCAGTCATTGACATGTCGCCATTTCCATCAACGATGTTCAAGAAGGACCTGACCCATGGCAAGTGTGCGCAGCAGCGTTAACGACAAGATCCAGCAATCCCTCGAAAGCGGTGACGCAGCCGATGTGGCCGCACAGCTCGCCCAGCTTCGCGAAGATCTGGCAAATCTTGCCAAGAGTGTGAAAGCGCTTGGCGTCGGCGCGTCTTACGAGCTGAAAGCACAGGCCGCACGGGTCGCAGACGATGCAATTTCCGCGTCGAGCGACATGGCGGATACGGTCCGCAGCGAGATTTCCACGCTGAACGACAACCTCACCGATCAGGTCCAGAAGAACCCGCTGCAGTCGCTCGGCATCGCCGTTGGCGTTGGCTTCGTTCTTGCCCTCCTGACGCGTCGATAAGCTCATGCTTGAGGCATTGCTGGTCTATCTGGGGGAGACCCAGCGTGAAGGGCGTGTCGTCACGAGACGATTGCGCTCCGTCATCATATTATCGGTGCTGGCAGGGATATTTTTCCTGATAGCCTTCGTCGCAGCGGTCGTGGCGGGATCAATCTATCTGGCCCGTCACGTCGGGGCCGGACCGGCAGCGCTCGTCGTTGCGGGCTCTGCCTTTCTGCTCGGTGTTATCATGCTGGTGGCGCTCGCCATCCTCAAACGCCCGAGGGTCTACGCGACCAGACCGATGACACCACTTGCTGCCGCAGCACCTTTAACGGCTGCGCCGCTCGCGCTGCAATCGCTGCTTTCGCTTGCAATCCAGGCACGCCCTTACGCGACACTTGCCGTCGCTGTTGCGGCCGGATTTCTCGCGACGAGGGCGGGTACAAAAAAGACCAAGTAACTTCTTGGCACCCTGACAAGACCAACCGCGCATCCAGACGATGGATGCGCGGTTTTTTTTATGTTACCCGCGAAGGATAGACTGGTTGTTGGCGTTGCCCGCCACGCCGCCCTTATTTGAACAAAGTGACATACAGTCTCGGGCAGTCTCTGCGCGTCCGTAATTTTCTGAAAGGCAATTGATGAAGAAGAAAGTCCTTGTCGTCGGCGGTGCCGGCTATATCGGTTCGCACACCTGCCTTCTCCTGTCTGGGCGAGGGTATGAACCGGTCGTTTTCGACAATCTGTCCAACGGGCATGAGGAGTTTGTCCGCTGGGGGCCTTTCGAACAGGGTGATATTCGCGACCGGGCGCGGCTGGACGAGGTCTTCGCCAAGCACCAGCCAGAGGCCGTTCTTCACTTCGCTGCGCTGATCGAAGTCGGTGAATCGGTCAAGCAGCCCGTGGCTTTCTATGACAACAACGTCATCGGCTCGCTCAACCTGCTTTCCGCCGCCATCGATGCCGGCGTCACGGCTTTCGTTTTTTCGTCCACCTGCGCAACTTACGGATTGCCCGAACAGGTACCGATCGACGAGACGCACCGGCAGGCGCCGATCAACCCCTATGGCCGCACCAAATGGGTGGTGGAGCAGGCGCTGAAGGATTACAGCACCTATAAGGGGCTGCGTTCGGTCATGCTGCGCTACTTCAACGCCGCTGGCGCGGATTTCGAAGGCCGCATCGGTGAATGGCACAAGCCGGAGACCCACGCGATCCCGCTGGCCATCGAAGCCGCACTCGGCCGGCGTCAAGGCTTCAAGGTGTTCGGCACGGATTACGACACGCGCGACGGCACCTGCGTGCGCGACTATATCCACATTCTCGATCTCGCCGATGCGCATGTGCGGGCCGTGGATTATCTGCTTGCCGGCGGGGAGACCGTCGAACTCAACCTCGGCACCGGCACCGGAACGACTGTGAAGGAACTGTTGGCGGCGATTTCGGAGGTTTCCGGCCGCCCCTTCCCCGTCGAATATACCGGGCGGCGCGACGGCGATTCCACGACACTCGTCGCCAATAACGACAAGGCGAAGGAGGTTCTCGGCTGGGAGCCGCGTTATTCCCTCTCCGACATCATCAAATCCGCCTGGGCCTGGCACTCCTCCCGCAATGCGGGCGATTGAACAGCCGGCGATCAGATAGAAAAAAGACACCGGCCTGTTGGCCGGTGCCTCTCGCGGGACAGCTGATAGAAGCCGTTCCCGCTCCTGCCTCCCAGGGACGGGAATTAGGGCTTGGTGGCGGACGTCGTCGTGCCGTCAGGGGCCGCCGGCGTTGCCGCGTTCTTTTCGCTCGCCTGCTGTTCCAGCGTCTTGAATTCGGGAGCGGCCTTCAGCGTTTCCGCCGTTTCCGTCGTTGTCAGGCGGATTGTACCGTCTTGCGCGTTGAGCGTCATCGTTACCTTATCCATCGGAACCGCAACATCCTTTGCGCCGATGCCCAGGAAGCCGCCGACGCCGATCACCGCAGCAACCAGACCGCCATCTTCTTCCATAATCAGGTTGGTGACGTTACCGATGCTTTCATCGGCCGCCGTATAGACCGACTTGCCGATATAATCGTTCGCGCTGACCTGCGTTTCGCCCTGCTCGGTCAAATAGGCGCCACCCATCGTTGTGGCCGCGCTGTCATTGGCAGAAGGGGCGGCAGGCGTCATCGGGGTGGCAGGCGGGTTTGCCGGCTCTGTCTGCGCACTCGGATTTGCCGGTGCGGGCTGGGTCGTACCCTGAGCGATGGCCAGCGGCGCGAAAGCCGTGGTGCCCATCAAAGCAGCTGTGACGAGGATAGTAATTTTCTTTGCCATTTCGTACCTTCCTTTCATCGTTCTCAACTGGCCGGCGGTGATGAATTTCATGCCCGCTGCTCGACCGGTTCGTCAGGCAAACGGGTTGGTCGTTGAAATAGTTCCGATTTTTTCAATCATACCGATGCAATTGTGGCCTGCCACAACGACCGAAGGTAAAAAATCAGGCATTGCTAATGAGGGACGGCACGGTATTATCCGTGCCGTAACAATGCCATAACTGCCGGAGTTTTGTATGCCTCTACCCGGCAACAGACTGAAAGACATGATTTCGGCTTTGCGTCGGCGCAGCGCGAATTTTTTCCCAACGGCTTCCATCGGCACCTATCTGGTGGTGATGGCTACCGTCATCACCCTGCCGCTCATTCTCTTTGGCGGCTATCTGATGCTGCGCCTGGAAGCGGAAAAACGCGACGACCTGCAACGGGAAACCATCGAGGACGTGCGGGTGGCCTCGCGCAATATCGACCGCCGCCTGCAGGAAATCGCCACGTCTCTCAATCTCCTGTCGCAATTCCCGGAACTTGAAAGCGGCAATCTCGCCGCGTTTCAGGGACGCGTCGCCGACAGCCTGAAGCGGGAGGGCCTCTACGCCATTCTCACGACCAAAGATGGCCAGCAGCGTCTCAATACACGCATGCCCTATGGCCAGCCGCTCGGCAAGGTGCCGGCGGAAGCCAACCTGGCCAAAGCGATCGACTCTGGCCGCATCACCGTCTCGAACATGTTTTTCGGCCAGACCAGCAAGGAATGGGTGTTCAACGTCACCTTGCCGCTCGGCCCGGATTTGGACGCCGCCGGAGACGCCCTGATCCTGACGCAGAATACCAGCGACCTGAGCCGGCTCATTCCCACGGAAACCCTGCCACGCAACTGGGCGGTCGCCATCATTGACGGCAACAACCGCGTCGTCGTCTCAAGCGCGCCCGATGAGGCGGAAATGGGCAAGCCGTTTGTCACCCCGGACGTCCTTTCGGAGATGCAGGCCTTCAGCGGCAATTTTTTTGATGGCAAGGGCAATCTCTATGCCTATGCCCAATTACCGGGCTGGCAATGGAAGACGGTGATGTGGGGTCCGCTCGCCGCAAGCCAGGCGGCGCTGATAGATACCTGGCGACAGATGATGATCGGCAGCCTGGTGCTGGTGCTTATCGCCATTGGCGGCGCCTATCTGGTCGGCCGGCAATTGCGCAGCTCCATTCGTGATCTGACCCTGATGGCCGAGCGCATTGGTGAGGGCGAGATCGTCGCACCCATCGATACCAAGATAAAGGAAGCCAACCAGGTCGCCATAGCACTCTCCAACGCGTCCTTCGACAGAAGCCAGTCAGAAGAGCGGCTGCAATTGCTGCTGCACGAACTTGTACACCGTTCCAAGAACATTCTGACGCTGGTTCAGGCGATGATACGGCAATTGGGACGCGAAAATAAAAGTATTCCGGAATTTCAAAAGGAGGTGGATCACCGCCTGCGCGGCCTTGGAATGTCGATCCGGGCCTTGGCGGAGGTTCAATGGCAAGGCCTGCCGATCCGCAAGCTGATCGAGACCCATCTCGAAGTTTTCGGCACCGTGGCGCATCGCGTCCTGCTGATCGGAGATGATTTCATGCTCTCCCCGGAAGCAGCACAGAATTTCGGCCTGGTGATCCATGAGCTGACGACGAATTCCATCAAATATGGCGCATTGTCGGTTCCAACAGGAAAAATCACCGTGCGCTGGCAGCCGTTTGAAAAAGACGGGCGCCAGATGATCCACCTCGTCTGGACCGAAACGGGTGGCCCTCCGGCGAGCGAACCGAGCCGCAAGGGTTTCGGCACCACGGTCATAAAAAGGCATGCGGAAGGCGCCTTCGGTGGGCAGGTGCTGACGGAATATCGTGAAGCCGGCTTCGAGTGGACGCTGGAGGCGCCGATGCGTTATTTCACGCCCAAAAGATCGGAACAGACAGGCCAGCACTGATGCTGGCAAGCGGGTTCAAAAGCAGCTCATTTGTCGATTGTTAAAAAATGCATTTTGCGGGAACCTATTCCCGGCAGGTGCATTCTTACTGCAGGCCAAGCAATTCCCCCGTCCCCGCCTGAAGCTTGGCTGAAAATAAACAGGTTTCACCCCTGAAAACCTGTCATGAAATAGCACGGCTCTTTTCATGAGCCGTGCTATTTGTTTTTGATTTCCAGGACATGAGCGTTAAACCCGGCGTCGCGCCCGATATCGCGATTTCAGGCGGCGTCCACGCTGTCGCCGGAAGGAAATTTCAGCCGGTAGACGATTCGCTTAGCCGTCAACTCGTATTCGGCGCTTCCACCCAGCGCGGAGGGAACCACCTTTTCGAGCACCACGCTGCCGAAGCTGCCACGCCGGGTTTCGACCGGCTCTTTCGACGGCATCATCGGCTCATTCCATTCAACCATATAAAAATCACCCTCCTGACGACATTGCAGGGATATGGGGGGGTGATAGGCAAGATTGCCGCTATGGCTGACGGTGTTGACGACCAGCTCATGGAAGGCGAGCCCGATATAAAGCGCGCCGTTCGGATTTAGCAGCAGGTTTTCGCCTTCCATATGGATGAGGTTCGGATATTCCGGCACATAAAGATCGAATTGCTGGCGCAGCAGCTCGAATATTCGCGCGCCCCGCCAGTCCGAATCCGTGATGAGATCCTGACTTTGCGCAAGAGCATGTAGCCGTCCTCGAAACTTTCTCAGAAAATCGTCCTTGGTCAGGCTGAAGCGGGCCGTCTGGCCTGCAAGGCTCTGGATGATCGCCAGGAGGTTCTTGGAACGGTGGCTGACCTCGCGCAGCAACGAGCGCAGAAGCTGCTCGCGCCGCCTTTCCGCCGTCACCTCGCGAATGGTGGTTTTCATCACCACCTGGTTCGACTGGTTGAAGGTGGAGTGGACCTGAAACTGAAAGACACGATCATTGCCGGCGTTGACTTCCAGCATACCGCGGCTGCCCGCCGTCTTCATGTCCTTTTTAAGTTCGGCAAGCCGCGCGGAGAGATCTTTGCCGAACAGATTTTCATCGGTCGGATGGGAATCGGCCGGAAGTTTCCAGACATCCGGCAGATTGGCCACGAATATATAGTCGCGGTTCCAGTCCTGCAGCATGACTGTTTCACCCGAATCGAGCAAGGCGAGAACGAGCGAATCGTGAAGTTCGCTTTCGTTCCTCTCCGCGTTGTGCCATGCCAGCCGATGCAAATTCATCTCCTTGCAGAACGCCGCAGGCTAGCCCCACGACTGTAACCGCCAACGCCCGGGCGCCAGACTGGTTCCCGGTCAGCCTGCGGCTTCGGCAAAATTCACGCCGCGGCGCGTGAGCTTTCGTTGAAAAACAGGGCCTGGCTGATAAGCGCCTTCACCATGTCCGGATTAAACGGCTTCGTCACGAGGAAGGTCGGCTCCGGCCGTTCGCCCGTCAGAAGACGCTCGGGGAAAGCCGTGATGAAGATAACCGGGAGGGTGGTCATCTCAAGAATGTCTTTCATCGCATCGAGACCGGAACTGCCGTCGGCAAGCTGAATATCGGCAAGGATCATCTTCGGTTGGGTGCGATGGAAGAGATCGAGCGCTTCCGTATGCGTGCGGGCGATGCCAGTGACGCGGTGACCGAGATCGGTGACCATCTGCTCGATATCCATCGCGATCAGAGGTTCGTCCTCGATGATCATGATGTCGGTCGCCACCTGCCGGGCGATCTCGGAGGCTGCCTCATCGATCAGCTTGCCGACCTGATCCTCGGAGACTTTCAGGACCTCTGCGGTTTCCGATGGCGTGAATTCTTCGACCGTCGTCAAGAGGAAAGCCTGACGGGCCAGCGCCGGCACGGCGGAGAGGTTGGCCGAGGCGCGTTTTTCCCATCCCGACAGGTTTTCGTCGGCCTTAATATTGATCGTGACGGAACTAAAGATCGATACGAACAATTGATAGAGCGAAACGCGATCGCTGCTTGTCTGCGGAAAAATGCTGATATCGGCGATCAGAGCTTCGAGTGTTGCCGCAACATAGGCATCGCCCGTCGATTGTGAGCCGCAAACGGCACGCGCGAACCTGCGCAGATATGGCAGGTGCGGTGCGATGCGTGTAGAAACTGACATGGAATTCTCCCCTTTCATGCGGTCTGCAACGCAAACCCACGATAGCAACGTGCGCATGTCAAAAATAGTTCCGGATCGCCGGAACTATTTTTTTCACCGCGCATTCTTTGCCACGACGCAGAAGGAATACCGGACGTTATGAGAATATTTCAATCGGACCAAGACCAGCCGGACAATCCGGCCGCCCCCCAGGTTCCACACTCGGGACGGGCGGTGATTTCCCGCAAGCTCAGGGAGCTTTATGATGCCGTTCAGGATGAAGGCATCCCTGACAAATTCCTCGACCTTCTCGAAAAACTCGATGAAGCCGAAAGCAGAGCCAAGACGAAGGCTTCGGAGGAATGATGGCGAAAGAGCCGGAACAGACAGAATACAATTTCAAGCGGGAAATGCTGGCGGCGCTGCCGAACCTGCGCGCCTTCGCGATTTCGCTCATCCGCTCGAGGGACCGTGCCGACGACCTCGTGCAGGACACGATCATGAAGGCCTGGGCCAAACAGGACAGCTACCAGCCTGGCACCAACATGCGGGCATGGCTGGTGACGATCCTGCGCAACGAGTTCTACAGCCAGATTCGCAAATCCGGCCGTGAGGTGCAGGATACGGACGGCGTCTATACCTCGCGCCTGTCGGTGCCGCCGGAACAGCATGGTTCGGTAGACCTTCAGGATTTCCGCGCCGCACTCGCAAAGCTGCCGGACGACCAGCGTGAAGCCATCCTGCTGATCGGGGCTTCGGGTTTTGCCTACGAGGAAGCCGCCGAGATTTGCGGTTGCCCTGTCGGCACAATCAAGAGCCGCGTGAGCCGTGCGAGACTGCGCCTGCAGGAATTGCTCGGCATCGAGAACGAAAACGAGTTCGGCCCGGATGCGCAGATGAGCGCGGTGACCGCCGCTGCCACGGCGCGCTGAGGAAATTGAACGACAGAAACGGGCAGGCAAACGTCTGCCCGTTTTTCCATGGCCGCTTTTCAGATGCCGGTTTCCTTGACCGATTGCATGACCACGAAGGTCGAAGTGTTGGCCACGGATGGCAGGCTCGAGATTTTCTCGCCGAGTACCCTTCGATACTTGCGAATATCGCTGGTGCGCACCTTCAGAAGATAATCGAAGGCGCCGGCGATCATGTGGCACTCCTCCACTTCCTTGATCTTGCGCACCGCCGCGTTGAACTCCTCCAGCGCCTTTTCACGCGTATCGGAGAGTTTTACCTCGGCGAAAGCGATGTGATCGACGCCGAGCTTCTGCGGATTGAGCATGGCGCGGAAGCCGAGAATATAGCCTTCATCCACCAGCCGCTTCAGCCGCGTCTGGCAGGGCGTCTTGGAAAGACCAACCCGTTTTGACAATTGCAGAACGGACATCCGCCCGTCCTCGCTGAGCGCCTCGAGAATCTTGAGATCGAAGTGGTCCAGACCGTCTGTTTTTTGACTATTTGCCACGCGATTTTACGCCTTATCTGGAAAATAAAAGTTCATATAGCCTGTTTTATCCCGAAAATAGGGCCATAGCAATTTTTGCGATGATGATATTGTCTGTGCCAGAGATGAAAAGCGGCGGGCGGAGGACACGCGGCCGCCGAAGGTCTGTCTCCAACAGCGTTTTCAGGGTTTTTCAGAATGGCCGATGGTGCAAGCAACGCCGGTGTAGTGGCGAACGATATTTTCCAGAATTTTGCGCCGCCGGTGCGCGAGCAAAGCTTGTTGCGCAAGGCGATCACCGCCGCCTATCGTCGCCCGGAAGAAGAATGCCTGGCGCCGCTTATCGAGGCGGCAACGGTGACGGCTGAAGAGGCGAAAGCCATTCGCGACACCGCCCGCAAACTGATCGAGGCATTGCGCGCCAAGACCAAGGGCAACGGCGTCGAGGGGCTGGTGCAAGAATATTCGCTCTCCAGCCACGAGGGCGTGGCGCTGATGTGCCTTGCCGAAGCGCTGCTGCGCATTCCCGACACCGCCACCCGCGACGCGCTGATCCGCGACAAGATCGCACGCGGCGACTGGAAGTCCCATATTGGCGGAGGGCGCTCGCTCTTCGTCAATGCTGCCACCTGGGGCCTCGTCATCACCGGCAAGCTGACGTCGACAGTAAACGATAGCGGCCTTTCGTCGGCGCTGACCAAGCTCATCGCCCGCGCCGGCGAACCCGTCATCCGCCGTGGCGTTGATATGGCCATGCGCATGATGGGCGAGCAATTCGTGACCGGCGAAACCATCGGCGAAGCGATCAAGCGTTCGAAGCCGCTGGAGGAACAGGGCTTCCAATATTCCTACGATATGCTCGGCGAAGCCGCGACCACCGCTAAGGATGCGGAGCGTTATTACAAGGACTATGAAAACGCCATCCACGCCATCGGCAAGGCGTCGGCCGGCCGTGGCATCTATGGTGGTCCCGGCATTTCCATCAAGCTTTCGGCGCTGCATCCGCGTTACGCCCGCGCCCAGGCCGAGCGGGTGATGGCGGAGCTTCTTCCGCGCGTCAAATCGCTGATGCTGCTCAGCAAGACATACGATATCGGCCTCAATATCGATGCGGAAGAAGCCGACCGGCTGGAACTGTCGCTCGATCTTCTCGAAGAACTGGCGCTCGACAAGGATCTTGCCGGCTGGAACGGCCTCGGTTTCGTGGTGCAGGCCTATGGCCGCCGCTGCCCCTTCGTTCTCGATTACATCATCGACCTCGCCCGCCGTGCGGGCCGCCGCATCATGGTGCGCCTCGTCAAGGGCGCTTATTGGGACGCGGAAATCAAGCGCGCACAGGTGGAGGGGCTGGAGGATTTCCCGGTCTTCACCCGCAAGGTGCACACGGATGTCTCCTACATCGCCTGCGCCCGCAAGCTGCTCGCCGCGCGCGATCTGGTCTTTCCGCAGTTTGCCACCCACAATGCGCAATCCATGGCGACGATCTACCATCTTGCCGGTCCAGACTTCAAACTCGGCGACTACGAGTTCCAGTGCCTGCATGGCATGGGCGAACCGCTCTACAGCGAAGTCGTCGGCAAAAAGAAGCTCGACCGTCCCTGCCGTTTCTACGCCCCCGTCGGCACGCATGAGACGCTGCTGGCCTATCTCGTGCGCCGCCTGCTGGAAAACGGTGCGAACTCTTCCTTCGTCAACCGCATTGCCGACCCCGCCGTGCCGGTGGATTCCCTGCTGGAAGACCCGGTCACGGTGGTTAAAACCTACCCCGTTCCCGGCGCGCGTCACGACCGCATCGCCGCCCCTGAAGGTCTGTTCGGCCCTGAACGCAAAAATTCCGCCGGCCTCGATCTTTCCAACGAAACGACGCTCGCCGCACTGGACGGAACCCTCAAGGCAGGTACAGCAACGGAATGGAAAGCCGCCGCGCCGCAGGCAGGCGGTAACACGCGCCCGGTTCTCAATCCCGGCGACCACAATGATATCGTCGGCCATGTGACCGAACCGACTGAAGCCGATGCCGAAGCGGCCATGCAGCGGGCGGCGGCCTCGAACTGGCCTTCCACCCCGGTGGATGAACGCGCCGCCTGCCTGGAGCGCGCCGCCGACGCGATGCAGGCCGAGATGCCCGCCCTGCTCGGCCTCATCATGCGCGAAGCGGGAAAATCCATGCCGAACGCCATTGCCGAGGTTCGCGAGGCGATCGACTTCCTGCGTTATTATGCGGCGGAAGCCCGCAGAAACTTCAAGGCCGGCGAAACGCCGCTCGGCCCGGTCGTCTGTATCAGCCCGTGGAACTTTCCGCTTGCGATCTTCATCGGTCAGGTAGCGGCGGCGCTGGTCGCCGGCAATCCGGTTCTGGCAAAGCCCGCCGAAGAAACGCCGCTGATCGCGGCTCAGGGCATACGCCTGCTGCATGAGGCAGGCGTTCCGGAAGACGCCGTGCAGCTTCTGCCGGGCGACGGTAAAACAGGTGCAGCACTCGTCGGTTCACCATCGACGGCAGGTGTAATGTTTACGGGTTCAACGGAAGTGGCGCGGCTCATTCAGGGCCAGCTTGCCGATCGGGTTCTGGCCAATGGCCAGCCGGTGCCGCTGATTGCAGAAACCGGCGGACAGAATGCCATGATCGTCGATTCCTCCGCGCTTGCCGAGCAGGTCGTCGCCGATGTCATCGCGTCCGCCTTCGATAGCGCCGGCCAGCGCTGCTCGGCATTGCGCATCCTCTGCCTGCAGGAAGATGTGGCGGACCGCACGCTGACCATGCTGAAAGGCGCACTGCATGAATTGCGGATCGGCCGCACCGACAAGCTTTCCGTCGATGTCGGCCCCGTCATCACCGCGGAGGCGAAGGGCATCATCGAAAAGCATATCGAGGGCATGCGCGGGCTCGGCCACCGCATCGAACAGATTTCGCTTGCGGGTGAGACCGGCAGGGGCACCTTCGTGCCGCCGACGATCATCGAGATGAAATCGCTTGCCGATCTGAAACGCGAAGTCTTTGGCCCGGTGCTGCACGTCATCCGCTTCAAGCGCGACAATCTCGACCGGCTGATCGACGAGATCAACGCCACCGGTTACGGCCTCACCTTCGGCCTGCACACCCGTCTCGACGATACGATCCAGCACGTTCTGTCCCGCGTCGCGGCCGGTAATCTTTATGTGAACCGCAACATCATCGGCGCGGTTGTCGGCGTGCAGCCCTTTGGCGGACGCGGCCTCTCCGGCACCGGCCCCAAGGCGGGCGGCCCGCTTTATCTCGGCCGCATGACGCAAAAGGCGCCGAAAATCGACCGCATCGCCAGCCAGCAGGATCAGGCAGCCGTCGATCTCGCCCGCTGGCTGGATGAAAACGGCGAAACCGTCGCGGCCGAAGCCGCACGTCAAGCGGCAGCGCTTTCCGGCCTCGGCTTTGAAACCGAGCTGGCGGGGCCTGTCGGCGAGCGCAATGTCTATGCACTGCATCCACGTGGAAAGGTTCTGCTGGTTCCGGCAACCGAACAGGGGCTTTACCGCCAGCTTGCGGCAGCGCTTGCGACCGGAAACGCGGTTGTCATCGACAATGCTTCTGGACTGGAGAAGTCGATCTATGGCTTGCCGGCAACTGTAACCTCGCGCATCGTCTGGGCGGATGATTGGGAAAAATCCGGTCCCTTCGCCGGCGCGCTGGTTGAGGGAGACGCGGATCGTATCGTGACGGTCAACAAAAAGATCGCCGCCCTGCCCGGCCCGCTCACTCTCGTTCAGGCCGCGGCGACGGAAGCGCTTTGCGGGGAAAGCCAGCCCTATAATCTCGACTGGCTGGTCGAGGAAGTCTCCGTCAGCGTCAACACCACGGCCGCCGGCGGCAACGCCAGCCTGATGAGCATTGGCTGACGATATTGTCCGGCGGGTCTCGGCCCTGCCGGTTCACGCTTTGTCCGTTGGTGCCGCCACGGCGAATAGAAATGCCGGCGTGGATGAAGCCGCGCCGGCATGGTGGATCAATTTCTCTCTGGAAGAGGCGATTATTCGATATCGAACGAAACACCCTGTGCCAGCGGCAGCGCCTTGGAGTAGTTGATGGTGTTGGTGGCGCGGCGCATATAGGCCTTCCAGGCGTCGGAGCCGGATTCACGGCCGCCGCCGGTTTCCTTCTCGCCACCGAAGGCGCCGCCGATTTCCGCACCCGAAGTGCCGATATTGACGTTGGCAATGCCGCAATCGGAGCCTTCCGACGACAGGAACCGTTCCGATTCCTGCATGTCGCGGGTGAAGATCGATGACGAAAGACCGGCGGCAACGGCGTTGTGGTCGTCGATCGCCTGATCGAGATCGCTGTATTTCATGACGTAGAGGATCGGCGCGAAAGTCTCTTCCAGCACAGGCCCCGCCTGCTTCGGCATTTCGACAAGCGCCGGCTGGACGTAATAGGCATCAGGCGCACCCGTATCCACGCGGCCGCCGCCATTCACCACGCCATCATGCGCTTTCGCCGCTTCGAGGGCCTTCTGCATGCCGTCAAAAGCCGCCTTGTCGACCAGCGGACCGACGAGTGCGGAGGTTTCCAGCGGGTTGCCGACGGAAACGGATGCATAGGCCTTTTTCAGGCGCGGCACGAGCTGGTCATAGACACTGTCATGCACGAAGAGACGGCGAAGTGTGGTGCAGCGCTGACCGGCCGTGCCCATGGCGCCGAAGGCGATGGCGCGCAGCGCCATGTCGAGATCGGCGGAAGGGCAGACGATACCGGCATTGTTGCCGCCGAGTTCCAGAATGGCGCGGGCGAAGCGTTTCGCCAGACGCGGGCCGACATCACGGCCCATGCGGGTGGAACCGGTGGCCGAGACGAGCGGCACCTTGGGATTATCCACCAATGCCTCGCCAACGGCGCGGTCGCCGATCAGAAGCTGCGAGAGACCTTCCGGCGCATCGCCGAAGCGGGCGGCGGCGCGCTCAAAGATGCCCTGAACGGCAAGTGCCGTCAGCGGGGTCTTCTCCGAAGGCTTCCAGACCACCGAATTGCCGCAGACAATGGCGAGCGCCGCATTCCACGACCATACCGCGACCGGGAAATTGAAGGCGGAGATGACGCCGACAACGCCAAGCGGATGCCAGGTTTCCATCATGCGGTGGCCTGGACGTTCGGTGGCGATCGTGAGACCATAAAGCTGGCGGGAAAGACCGACGGCGAAATCGCAGATGTCGATCATTTCCTGCACTTCGCCGAGACCTTCGGACGGAATCTTGCCTGCTTCCAGCGACACGAGACGGCCGAGATCGCTTTTGAAGGCGCGCAGTTCCTCACCGAGCAGCCGGATCAACTCACCACGACGGGGAGCCGGCACATTGCGCCATGCCTTGAAGGCGGCGTCGGCCCGGTCGATCACGGCTGCGACACCTTCGACCGAAACGGTCTTCAGGCTCGCGACCTGCTCACCCGTCACCGGGCTGAAGGACGCCATATCGCCGCTGGTATAAAGTTCGCGGGCAACGCCCATCCTGTCGAGCAGGGCCGCCGCTTCCTGTTTCACATCGAGCTTCGTGGTCGCATCCATATCCGTCGTCCTTTTGGCTAAAAAAGGGAGGAAAGGCCGTTTTGACGCGGCGCTTTCAACTCCCGTCACTTTTCTTTCCCCGAATTTGTCATCCGTTCTCTGGAACTGGCGTTTTGCACCGTTCCATTCTTTCCCGTAATCATATATGGCTACAATAACGCTTTCTAATGAGGAAAGCGGGTAAGTTGATGCGAGAATGGAATGGATCCACGCAGAAGACTGGTCCCTGACATCGTTACCCTGCAAGCGTTCGAATGCGCGGCGCGGCACGGCAATTTTACGCGTGCGGCAGAAGAACTCAACCTCACGCAGAGCGCGGTGAGCCGGCAGATCGGTGAACTCGAAGCGCAGACGGGAATGCAGCTTTTCGAGCGCATCCGCAGGCGGGTCGTGCTCTCGGAGGCGGGCCGCAAATTCCTGCCGGACGTGCGACGCCTGTTGCAGCAGTCCGAACAGCTGATGGTGCGCGCGGTTTCAGCCGGAACATCGCACGCATCGCTTTCCGTCGCGACATTGCCGACATTCGGCAGCCGTTGGCTGATGCCGCGCCTCCGCCGCTTCATCGACAACAATCCTGATGTGGCAATCACTATCGGCTCGCGCTCCCACCCCTTCGATTTCGATGAGGAAGGTTTCGATCTCGCCATTCATTACGGCCAGCCGGTCTGGGCGCATGGCACCTGCACATTTTTATGCAACGAGGTGATCGTGCCGGTTGCGAGCCCCACCCTCCTGCGCCGCGCCAGCGTGAGCGTGCCGCAGGACCTGACCGGACAACCGCTCCTGCATGTGACGACGCGGCCGAAACTATGGACGGAATGGCTGGAGATGAACGGTGTGACGGCGGCTAACGCTTATCAGGGTAGCCGTTTCGACCAGTTTTCGATGATCATCGAGGCAGCCGCGAGCGGCATCGGCTTTGCCCTTCTGCCAAAATATCTCATCGAGGCGGAGATCGCCTCCGGCCGTCTCGAAATCGTCTTCGACATTCCCCTGCGGACCGACAAGAGTTATTACGTCGCCCTGCCGGAAGGACGGCAGGACAATGCGCTGGCCCGCGCCTTTCAGGCCTGGCTGCTCGATCAGGTCGGCAAGCCGGTGTAATCCATCATCTGCTCAGAGAAAAGGGCGAAGGGAAACACCGTCAAGTCCCGGAAGATCGGGGCCGACAGGCACGATACGGGTCGGATTGAGCGCCTTGATGGAATAATAACCACGCTTGATGTGATCGATATTGACCGTGTCGCGCACGCCCGGAACGTTCAGCACGCGCATCATATAGGCGTGCAGCGCGGAATAATCGGCGATGCGGCGAAGATCGCATTTAAACAGGCCGTAATAGGCGGCGTCGAAACGCACCAGCGTCACAAAAAGCCGGACATCCGTTTCGGTCAAAAGATCGCCGAAAAGGAAAGGCCCGCCTGAAACAAGACGGTTTTCAAGCTCCTGAAGCGTTGCGAAGACGTCGGCGAAGGCCTCTTCATAGGCCACCTGCGTGGTGGCGAAACCGGTTCTGTAAACGCCGTTGTTGAGGCGCGGATAGATGTGGTCATTGAGAGCATCGATTTCATCGCGCAAACCTTCCGGATACAGGTCCACGCCATCATCGGCCAGAGCGCCGAAACCGGAATTCAACATGCGCAGAATATCGGCGGATTCGTTGTTGACGATGGTTTTTGTCTTTTGGTCCCAAAGCACGGGCACGGTGGCGCGGCCGGTATAATGCGGATCCGCCCTGGTATAGGCCTCGTGCATATAGGTAAAGCCGTTGAGCGTATCGCGGTCCGAACCCGGATAGTCGCCGAATTTCCAGCCCTCGTCGGAAAGCGCCGGCTCGACCACGGAAACGGAAATCACCTCTTCCAGCTTCTTCAGCTTTCGGCCGATCAGCGTGCGCGATGCCCAGGGGCAGATCAGCGCGACATAAAGATGATAGCGGCCACTTTCGGCCGCAAAACCACCCTCGCCCGTCGGCCCCGCCGAACCGTCAGGCGTCACCCAGTTGCGGAAGCCGGAGGTCTGGCGAACGAAGCCGCCCTTCTTGTCCGTCGCCTGCACCGGATGCCAGTCGGCGGTCCATTTTCCATCCACGAGCATTTGCGGCTCCCCGTTCATCTAAAGATGAAAGCCTTATGGGCCGGGTCGCCGCCGCTTCACAAGCCGCGCTTCGGTTGACGCACTGTTTCCGATCAAGGGTGAGCTCAAAGACGATTGCGGAAAAACGGGTTCCAGCGCACGGTGCCGAGCCTTACCTTCTCACGGATCATCGTCAGCAGTCCCGATGCGGCGATGACGGCGAGCCCAAGCACAGCAGTGGCGTCAGGATATTCGTGGAAGAAAGCAATGCCGATCGCCACGGCCCAGAGGATTTGCGAATAATGCGAGGGCGCGATCTGGCTTGCCGGCGCGATGCGGGTTGCGACCAGAAGGGTGATCTGGCCCGTTGCCGTGCAAAGCCCGATGAAAGCGAAGGCGAGCAACTGGTGCAGATTGGGCATGACGAAATCGGGGATCGACGCGATGCCATTAAAGGTCAAACCATAGATCAACAGCACGCCCATGATCGAGGTGCGCTTTTCCTTGCCCGCCAGCGAGCGCAAAAGAACGATGGTCATGGCCGCAAGGAATGCCACGCCGATGGCGGCAATATGCCCGAGCTCCAGTGTCTTGAAACCAGGCCGCACGACGAGAATGACACCGACGATGCCGGCCAGAACCGCCGCCCAGCGCCACGGGCCGATATTCTCCTTCAGCACGGCGGCGGAAAGGACGGTCACGAAGAGCGGCGACAGGAAGATCAGCGCATACGCTTCCGCCAGCGGAATGGTGGTGAAGGCATAGATTCCGAAAATACCGGCGAAGAGACCGGAGATGGCGCGCCCATGCACGGCGAA
Organism: Agrobacterium salinitolerans; assembly: GCF_002008225.1. Classification (GTDB taxonomy): domain Bacteria; phylum Pseudomonadota; class Alphaproteobacteria; order Rhizobiales; family Rhizobiaceae; genus Agrobacterium; species Agrobacterium salinitolerans. Next base: position 34,110 of record NZ_MRDH01000034.1, read on the forward strand.
GGGCCGGCTCATGCGCCAGAATTCACGCCACCTTTCTTCGCGCGGCTTGCTGAAGAAGATGAAGATGCCGGAAAAGAGGATGCTGAAGAAGCCTATTTCGAAGACGCTGATCTGCGATCCCAGCGACTTGATTGTGGCATCGCCCATGGAAAAGGTCGCATAAGCGAACAGACCGAGCAGAAAACCCTTTTGCATTTGACTTCCCCGAACATCGACCGCAATGCAAAGCATCCCCCGGCCGCGTGACACGACCTGGACGCCCCAACCAAGGGACAGACGGTTTGGCAGATTTGATCCTCGACCCTATGGCTAGACCCGGCTACCTATGAGTGCAAGCCGCAAAACAGGTAAAAATGGGCGATCTCACAGCATCGATGCAATCGGCTGCAAGGTGCGGCAAATTTGTCCCGCCACGGCCATCACATCCCCGTCATGGAAAGAGGTTAGCCGGTGTTGATCGCAGCGCTTGGCGACGGACATGAAGGCGGCTAAACATCATCATGCGATTTTTCACCCGCCGATTTCCCCGGCCGGTGCAGCCGCGTTAACATGGCCTCGCTAACCGAAAGGAAAAAGAATGCGGATTGTGATGATCGGTTCGGGTTATGTCGGCCTCGTGTCCGGCGCGTGTTTTGCCGATTTCGGCCATGACGTGGTCTGCGTCGACAAGATGCCGGAGAAGATCGAAGCCCTGAAAAGCGGCCATATCCCCATCTTCGAGCCGGGTCTCGAAACAATCGTCGCCAACAACGCCAAAGCCGGTCGGTTGAGCTTCACGACCGATCTTTCCGCAGCTGTGGCCAATGCCGATGTCGTCTTCATCGCGGTGGGCACCCCCTCGCGGCGCGGTGATGGCCATGCCGATCTCGGTTATGTCTATGCGGCGGCGAAGGAGATCGCCCATGCGCTTGACGGGTTCACCGTCATCGTCACCAAATCTACTGTTCCCGTCGGCACCGGCGACGAGGTGGAGCGCATCATTCGCGAAGAAAACCCCTCGGCCGATTTCGCCGTGGTCTCCAACCCGGAATTCCTGCGCGAAGGGGCCGCCATCGAGGATTTCAAGCGGCCGGACCGTATCGTCGTAGGCCTCTCGGACGAGCGCGCCCGCCCCGTCATGACCGAGGTTTACCGCCCGCTTTACCTCAACCAGTCACCGCTGCTCTTCACCACAAGGCGCGCTTCCGAACTCATCAAATATGCCGCCAACGCCTTTCTGGCGATGAAGATCACCTTTATCAACGAAATGGCTGATCTCTGCGAAAAGGTCGGCGCCAATGTGCAGGACGTCTCGCGCGGCATCGGTCTCGATGGCCGCATAGGCCCGAAATTCCTGCATGCCGGGCCCGGTTATGGCGGCTCCTGTTTCCCGAAGGACACGCTGGCGCTCGCCAAGACCGCGCAGGATTATGATGCGCCGGTGCGGCTGATCGAAACCACCATCGCCATCAACGACAACCGCAAGCGCGCCATGGGCCGCAAGGTCATCAACGCTGTGGGCGGCGATGTGCGCGGCAAGAAGATCGCCGTGCTTGGCCTCACCTTCAAGCCGAATACCGACGACATGCGCGACAGCCCGGCAATCGCCATCATCCAGACCCTGCAGGATGGCGGCGCGAAGGTGGTGGGCTACGATCCGGAAGGCATGGCGAATGCCCGGCACCTGATGGAAGACATCGACTATGCGGCCGGCCCTTACGAAGCCGCGGAAAACGCCGACGCCGTCGTGATCGTGACGGAATGGAACCAGTTCCGCGCGCTCGACCTGCCGCGCCTCAAAGCCATCATGAAAAGCCCTGTGCTCGTGGACCTGCGCAATATTTACCGAACGGATGAAGTTGCCGGCCATGGCTTCATCTATGCCGCCGTCGGCCGCCCGCATGAAGGCAGCCCGGGCAACGGCACCTGAAGACTGCGCTTTCGCAATTTCATCAAAAGATTTTCCGCGCTTCGGTCTAACCGCAAACGCACCAACGGATTCGGGACTTAGTCATCATGCGTTATCTGGTTACCGGCACGGCAGGATTCATCGGCTTTTACGTTGCGAAACGGCTGCTGGACGCCGGCCATTTTGTCACCGGCTTCGATGGCATGACGAAATATTACGATGTCAGCCTCAAGGAAAAACGCCACGCAATACTTGCCCGCTCCAACGGCTTCCGGGCCGAGATCGGCATGTTGGAAGATACCGATGCGCTGAAGCGGGCGGCAGAAGCAGCAGAACCGGAAATCATCATCCACCTCGCCGCACAGGCCGGTGTTCGTTACAGCCTTGAAAATCCGCGCGCCTATATCGATTCCAATCTCATCGGCTCGTTCAACATGCTGGAGCTCGCCAGAAGCCTGGAGGTCAAGCACCTGATGCTGGCGTCTACCTCCTCCATCTACGGCGCCAACGAGAAAATCCCGTTTGCGGAAAGCGACAAGGCCGACGAGCCGATGACGCTTTACGCCGCCACCAAAAAATCCATGGAGTTGATGGCGCACAGCTATGCGCATCTGCACAAGCTGCCCACCACCGCCTTCCGCTTCTTCACGGTCTACGGCCCGTGGGGACGGCCGGACATGGCACCGATCAAATTCGTCGATGCCGTTTCCAACGGCCGGCCCATCGATATTTACGGGCAAGGCAATATGAGCCGTGATTTCACCTATATCGACGATCTGGTGGAGGGCATTGTCCGGTTGAGCCAGATCATCCCCTCCGAGGAAAACCGTGTGACGCAGGAAGGCGTGACCGACACGCTTTCGCACCACGCACCTTTCCGCGTCGTCAATATCGGTGGCGGCCAGCCGGTGGAACTGATGCATTTTGTCGAAACGATCGAAAAGGCCGTTGGCAAGCCGGCGATCCGCAACATGCTGCCGATGCAGCAGGGCGATGTTCCCCGCACCTTCGCCTCGCCCGATCTCCTGAGGGCATTGACCGGTTATGTGCCGCAGACCCCGGTCGAGGAGGGCATCAAGGCCCTCGTCGCCTGGTATCGCGACATGAACGGCAAACTGAAAGAATAATAATAATCAGAGTGTCGCCAGCAGCCTGTTCGACAGGGCACCACCGGATGCCGCCTGCATCGACACCTTGGTTTCCACCGCCTCGATGATTGTATCGCTGAAGTCCACATTGGTGAGTTCAAGGATATTCGACAGCCCGCCCGGCGAAAACACGTTCACCTCCAATATCTTGTCGCCGACGATATCGAGGCCGACAAGGAACATGCCATCCTCCACGAGCTTCGGACGCATCATTTCAGCCAGTTCGACAATCTCATCCGTCACCTTCACCGCCTCGGCGGTGCCGTTGGCGTGGATGTTGGAGCGCAGGTCTCCCTTGGCCGGCACCCGTCGAAGCGCGGCATATTGGCCATCGCGCATCAGGGGCCTGCCGTTCATCATGAAGAACCGAACATCACCCTCTTTCGCGGCAGGCAGATAGGCCTGCGCAATCAGATAACCCTCAAGGCTCACCGCCTCGAAAATCTGATTGAGATTGGTCTCCTTGCTCGACCCGATCTTGAAAACATTCTTGCCACCGGAGCCCTGCAGCGGCTTGACGATGACGCCCTTCGGGTGCGCATCGGCAAAGGCGCGGATTTCCTCGACGTTGCGGGAAATCAGCGTCGTCGGGCGAACGATTTCAGGAAAGCTCTGGAAATAGAGCTTGTTCTGCGCAAGCGCCAGACCTTCGGGGTCGTTCAGCACCACCACACCGCGCTGCTCGGCAAGCCTGCCGAACAGAATACCGGCATGAACGGCCCATGGCCGGGTGGTCTGGTCGAGCGACGGATCGTTGCGCAGCATCAGCGCGTCGATTTCCTCCACGTCCATGGTCATGCGCTCAAGCGCCTTGTCCTGGAGTGCCGCATGGAAAGCCTCGGGCTTTTTGTATTTGCCCTTGCGGACAACAGTGGCATGAACCGCCAGCGTGTCATCGGAGCGCAGGGTAAAATCCCCCGGTGTCAGATAGACCACATCATGGCCGCGATTGAGCGCGGCCATGGCCAGCAGGCCCGTGGCGAAGGTCGGCCCCTCGGTTTCGATGGAATTGACGAAAAATGCGATACGCATGAAGCCCCTCCTATAAAGTCGCCAGTTCGGCGATGGATAATCCCGCCCGGATTTTCTCCAGGCGCTCATTGGCCTTGGCGGGCAATAAAAATGCAGGCCTGACCCCAGGGGGACGTAACAGACCGCGCAACGCCAGCTCCTGCATGACAGGAAAATGCTGAGCGGCGATCTTACCCATCCAGAACGGATCGAGCGCCCCGCCCTTTCTTAGATGGTCCATCACCTCGGCCAGCCCGCGCAGATAAATCGCATCCTTGGAGAGACCGCCGCCGCGATAGATGCGCAGCACCATGTTGAAGGCGCCGGCCTCATCGAACCCGTGATCGCGGGTCATGATGCGGAAGGTCTCCACGAAGCTTGCACCATCCAGCATGGCGGCGCATCCGACAACGCGGCCAGCGATCAGCCGCAGGCGCTCACGCGTCATGCCGCCAGCCAGATATTCCGCCAGCACTGCCAGCCCCTCCTGCACGCCTTCGTAACCGGAAAGGCCGGTGCGGAAGAGCCGCAACCCCTGAAACGAGCCATTGAAATAGGTGAGAAGATGCACCCCGATCTCATGCGACAGCAGCGCCTCGACACGGCGCTGTTCCATGACGGTATGGCGGGAGATCAAGAGCTTCTCGCCCGTCACCATCATGCCCGGCGGCAGGTCGTCGCGGATTTCGACGCGCGCCTTGAACTCCGGTTCTTCCGCCAGATAGGTCTCGACCATCTCGCGCGACTTCTTCGCGACAGCATAACAATCGACCATGGCGATTTCGCCATTTTCCTGCCCGCGCGGGCAATCCTTGAGCACATGAAGCGCCAGCGTCAGAAGCGCGGGTTCGACGGCACCGTAGAGCGCGCGGGAGAAATCGGTGAAGGTACGATGATGCAGGCTGGCCAGCATCGTCAGCTGCAGATCGATCTCCCGCTGTTTCTCCCGATAAAGATGATAGAGCACAGGGTCTTCGAGGTGATCGAAGGCGACGGAATAAAGCTTGCGCTTCTGCTCTTCCACATCCACGCCCAGCGGTCGGTAAAGCAGGCGCGGCGCGTATTGGAAGCCGCCGTCGCGAAACTCCTCGAAGGCCCGTCGCGCATTGATGGGCGTGACGGAGAGTAGAAAATCGAACGACGAGACGATGTCGTCGATAGATCGGTCGGCGCGTTTCACCGCATCTACAAAGGCCTTGCGACCCAGCGCCCTGTGACTGGCGACGTTTAACGCATCCATATCGGAGGAAAAAGACGAAAAGGCCTGCAAACCCGCATCGAAAAGATCGGCGATCATCGTCTCCCGCAAACCGGGATAATCGGCACCGGATTCCGGCTGGCGATAGATCGGCGCAAAACGCACGCTGATGCAGGGAAAATCCAGCCCGGCATTCTGAAACCGGAGGATCGGATCGGCTTCCGGTTCCGGCCGGGTGATGCGCGGCGTACGAAAGCGTACCTCGGCATCGCAGACTGCCTTTATGAAGACCCGACGCGCTTTCTGGGTTTCCGGTTCTGACGTGGCGGAGACCGAAACCTCAAAATGCGGCAGGAAAGGTGAATCGTCGGCCAGCAGGATGTCATGCTCCAGTTCGCCGATATCGAGCACGATGAAGGCGCCGAAACGCTGCCGCACGACCGTGCCAATAGCCTCGATCAGCGGCGCCGCCTCCTGAATGGTCGGCACGATCAGATAGGAGGCATGGGCGGCGGCGATATCGCGGGCGGCGAGATTTTTCGTGCCGCCGGTCAGATGCAGGCACAGGAACGGCAGCGGCCGGTCGATATGCAGACGACCGTCTTTGCCGACATCGCGGCGGATGGCCTTGCCGGCCTCAAGGCAGGACACGACGTCATCGACCAGATCGGCGATGGGAGAGGGCGGGCTGGGGGCGGATGAAGGGTTCATCGCCGCGACCTCAGACATTCTTCGATTACTGGCTGGAGTGCCGCGATCGCTTGGCGAATATCCGCCACCACACGCTCATCCGGCTTTCCCGTCCACTCGTCCATGAAAAATTTCTTGAACTCGATTGCGATGGCGCAGCCATTTTCTGCGAACCTTTCGTGGATGAAACGGGTCTGCTCTCCCTTGCCCTGAAACGCCACGTTCTCGCGAACATCGAGGTGGCGTTCGCCGATGGTCGCTGACGCGAAATGGCGCCCGACCGCGCTCACGATATCGCCCCAGCGGCTGCGATCCAAGGAGAAGGTGCCTATATTGATATCGGGCGCTTCCGCCTGCGCCGTCGGTGGCGCGGCCGCACCCTGCCGGCGATGATTATAGCTGTGTATATCGAGCACCACGAAAGCCCCATGCCGCCTTTCGATTGCGGAGAGCATAGTCTCCAGCATCGTGTAATAGTCGGCGTGAAAGTCGAGCGACTGCCGGACGGCTTCCTGCGCCGGCTCTTCTTTCCAGACCTCAAGCCCCCAGGATTGTTCCGGCTTCAGATAGATCGCCTGATCGGCCGCTCGGTTGAGATCGATTTCGAAACGTGAATGGTGAACGACGATACGGTTCGTCAGCCCGGCGATCATCTCACCGGTGAAAGGGTCTTCCTCCCTCAGCCTCTGTTCCGGGGAAAGGGCCATGAGCCGCGACACGTCAGGTCTAATGCGATGGCCGTCATGGATGGCCGTGCCGATAACGGGCGAACCGCCGAAATCGATCGACCAGAAGCCTTTGTTTTCGTGGTTATTCCGGTATTCACCGTCGCTCTGTCTGGCTGCCATGCCGCCTCCCCTGCATCGGGGATAAAACAGCCGGACATGCCCGTTTGTTCCGGTGAAAAATTGCGCGCGATACATTCCGCTCGGCAATGACGCCGCCGGAAAACTACGGAACCTTACCGGAAAGATCACGTTGTTCCAACTGGAGGGGCCGCCGTGTCAAACGGACGCGATGGTGCTGAAGAACATCGGGATTTTTCCGTTTTCTCCCGATGGCCAACGAAACGGCAGCCGAGCTTCTTACCCATCCGGCGCCCCTCCGTTCCCGCTTTCGACGCACAAGGAGCCGCGACATGGAAAAGACCGAAACACGCAAACTTGCGGAAGAATATCTGCGTCTCGGCGGCACGCGTCAGGTGATGATCGACGATAACAAGACCTTCGTGCGCCAATGGGAGCACGAACCGGCGGAGGCCGAACGGTTCTGGCAAACGCATATCGAAAATCTCGATGCGGAGCGCCGCAAGGACGTGGAGTTTTTCCTGCCATCTATCAATTCCGACAAGGACGACTAAACCTACAAGGAGAAAGACATGACTGCCATCAACGCCGCAAAAATCCTCATTCTCGCAACGGACGGCTATGAGCGTTCCGAATTGCGCGTGCCCTATGACCAGCTGAAGGCCAAAGGTGCAGACGTGAAGATCGCCTCCATCGAGGAGGGCGAGATCAAGAGCTGGGACAAGAAGAACTGGGGCGACAGCATCGCCGTCGATCTCTTGGCGAAAGCCGTCGAAGCGGAAGATTTTGACGCGCTGGTTCTTCCCGGCGGCCAGATCAACCCAGATATTCTGCGTCACGACGAGGATGCGATGCGGGTGGTCCGCGATTTCGTCAAATCCGGCAAGGTGGTGGCCGCCATCTGCCATGCACCGTGGCTGCTTGTCGAAGCCGACGCCCTGCGTGGCCGCGACGCCACCTCCTATTGGTCGATCAAGACCGACCTCAAGAATGCCGGCGCCAACTGGAAGGATGAAAAGGTGGTAACGGACAAGGGGATCGTTACCTCCCGCAGCCCTGACGATCTCGACGCCTTTGTCGCCAAGATCGTGGAAGAGGTCGAGGAAGGCCGCCACGAACGCCGCGCCGCTTAAGACACGCACCTTTATTCCCGTGCCGCCGGTTTTCCGGCGGCACTTCTATTTGGGAGGAAGACATGAAAAGCAGATTGCTGGCAAGCGGCGCGGAGCGTACCTTCATCCTCGTCATTGATCCCGAAGAAGAAGCATTCGAGGCTATCAGGCGCTTTGCCAAGGCCGAGAACATCAACGCCGCCTCGGTGAGCGCGATCGGGGCTTTCGCCACGGCGACCCTCGCCTTTTTCGACCTTTCGACGCGGGACTACAATGAAATACCGGTCACCGACCAGAGCGAGGTTCTGAGCCTGCTCGGCGATATCACCCTTGACGAGAACGACACACCCAATCCGCACCTGCATGTGGTTCTGGGCTTTGCCGACGGCTCCACGAAGGGCGGCCATTTTCTCAAAGGAGTGGTGCGGCCAACGCTGGAAGTCGTCATCCGCGAAACACCTGCGGAGTTGCGGCGCAGTTATCGCCGGGAATTCGGCATCGCTCTCATCGATCCCGCGAAATAAATCCACGGAACCGGAAAAACACCATTGCGTTATCGCTCTGGACAGGGGGTCGCATGGTGGCGGCGATCAATCGAAGAGATGCGGATGATGACGAGGTCGGGCAATTTCTGATCGGTCTCGCACGCGGCACGGCGGGTGCATTGCTGTTTGCCCTGCCCATGCTGATGACCATGGAAATGTGGTTTCTCGGCCTTTACATCAATTCATGGCGGCTTTTTCTGCTTTGCATCCTCAACCTGCCGCTGCTGCTGCTTCTCGCCCGCCGCATCGGTTTCGAGAATGTTAACTCCTGGAGCCAGGCGCTGCGCGACGCGATAACGGCCTATGGGCTGGGCATCGCCGTAAGCGCCGCCGTACTCCTGCTGTTCGGCATTCTGAACGACCAGATCACCGCCTCCAACTTCATCGCCAAGATTGCGTTGCAATCCGTTCCAGCCAGCATCGGCGCGCTTCTTGGGCGCAGCCAGCTCGGTCAGCATTCTGATACGAAGGATGAGGAGGAGGGCGAATATTCGGGCGAGACGGGTTATCTGCACGAACTGTTCATGATGATGGTCGGCGCGCTTTTCCTCGGCCTCAATGTCGCCCCGACGGAAGAAATGATCCTGATCGCCTATAAGGTGACGCCCTATCACATTCTGGCGCTTTGCCTACTGTCGATCGCCATCATGCATGGCTTTGTCTACGCGCTTCACTTCAAGGGCTCGCACCAGCTGCACGAAGGGCAGAAGTGGTGGCAATCCTTCATCCGCTTCACCCTGCCCGGCTATGTCGTCGCCATCGCCATCAGCATCTATACGCTTTGGACCTTCGAGCGCCTCGACCACACCTCGCTATCGCAGATCATGAATGCCGCCGTCATTCTCGGCGTGCCCGCCTCGATCGGCGCGGCGTCGGCCCGGCTGATCCTGTGAGGACAAGATGACGATATCCAAAAACGGAAAACAGATGGAAAGCGCCGATCCGCATTGGATCGAATGGGTGACGGGAACCATCTGCACGCTTCTGGTCGCCGCCATGCTAGGCTCGATCGGTTATGACATTTATCGCTACAGGCCGGAGGATGCCCGCTTCGACATCGCCGTTACCGGCGTAGAGGGTCAACCCGGGCAATACCGGGTGAAATTCGACATCCGCAACCTTTCCATGACGACGGCGGCGCAGGTGCAGGTGCGCGGCGACCTGCAGCAAAACGACGCAACGCTGGAGAGCGCCGATGTGACATTCGATTACGTCGCCTCGGAGTCTCGCGACACCGGCACGCTTTTCTTCCGCAACGATCCCCGTAGCGCAACGCTCACCATCAATGTCGCCGGCTATACCGAGCCGTGACACCTTTCAGGATGATTTCATGCCGACATCGGAACTGACAAAAGAACGTGACCTCAGGGACTCAAAACCCGTGTGGGCGGATAGCCCGCGTATCGGAGTCCGCAGCAGGCGCATGCCGGAGGCCGACCATTACGATACGATTGTCGTCGGCGCCGGCATCAGCGGCGCACTCGTATCCCACGCCCTGCAACGGCCAGGTCAATCCATGTTGATCGTTGACCGGCGTGAGCCGGTCATGGGCAGCAGCGTCGCCAGCACCGCGATGATCCAGCACGAGATCGATACGCCGCTGACGCAGCTTCGAAAGATGATCGGCAGGCACGCGGCTGACAGGGCATGGCAGCGTTCCGCCCGCGCCGTCCTGCGGCTGGAGGAAATCGTCTCCTCGCTCGGCATTTCCTGCAGCATGAAGCGCAAACAGGCGCTTTATCTCGCCGGAGACGACATGGGATCGCGCGCGTTGAAAGCCGAAGCGGATGCCCGCAAAGAAGCGGGCATCGAGGCCCGTTTCCTCACCGCTGCGGAACTGAGAGAGCAATACGGCATGCACCGGACCGGGGCCATCCTCAGCGACATCTCGGCCTCCGCCAATCCCGCACAGCTGACGGCCGGCCTTTTGCGCCACACGGCGGGCGCGGGCGCCGAAATCGTCTCGCAGCTTGAGATCACCGATCTTAGAAACTTCGGCGACGCGGTTGTCCTTGCCACCGCCGGTGGCAAAATCCTTTCCGCACGCAATGTCGTTTTCTGCACCGGCTATGAATTTCTGAAAATGCTCGAAAGCCCGAAGCACCAGATCATTTCCACCTGGGCGCTGGCGAGCAGAAAGGGGCTTGACCTGCCCGACTGGCTGGAGAACCATATCGTCTGGGAGGCCTCCGATCCCTATCTCTACCTGCGCACCGACCGGGAGGGGCGGATGATCGCCGGAGGCGAGGACGAGGAAAACCCCACCGCCTACCAGTCGGAGCGCAAGCTCGCCGCCAAGGCGGAAACGATCCGTCGCAAGATCGAAAAGCTTCTCGACATCGATGTGGGAGAACCGGAATATCGCTGGGCGGCGGCCTTCGGCACGACCACCACCGGTCTGCCGCTGATTGGCCCGGTGCCCGGAATGAACAACGTTTATGCAGTGATGGGTTTTGGCGGCAACGGCATTACCTTCAGCCAGATCGCCGCTGAAATCGTGGCCGCCGCCGTCAATGGCGGCAAGGACCCCGACGCCGATCTTTTCCGCTTCGACTGATGTCGTTTAGTCCTCCTTGATGCCCGCCGCCACCTGCATGCGGCGCAGCGTCCACAGGACGACAATACCCATCCCCGAAGCAAGAAGGGCAAGCGGCCACATGCCAAGGCCGGCCGAAAGGCCGATTGCCACCGAAAGCCACATGCTGGCACCCGTCGTCAAGCCTTTGACATCGCCTCTGGTATAAACGACCACACCCGCCGCGAGAAAGGCGATGCCGGCCGTCACCGCCTCCACCAACCGGATGGGATCGAGCCGTGCGGCTTCATGACCTTCCGCCATTGTCTCCATCATATGAACGGTGATGACGCAAAAGGTGACGGCGGCGAGGCCGATCAGCATGTTGGTGCGCAGTCCAGCGGTGTTCTTGTGAAACTCCCGTTCCAGACCGATCAGGCCGCACAGGATGACCGCGCCGAACACACGCACCAGCAGCACCTCGAAGGGGATGGAAATATTCATCGAAAATTCTTCTGCTAGGCTTTGGGGCAAGGTCGCATCTCCTCCGGCAATTTCTTCACACTAAGTTTAAGGAGACGTGTTGGTTCCACTCGGCAATATAAACGTTGCGCGCAACAGAGCCGGAACTATGGCCGAGGCAAAGGGTTTGCCTCCCGTGCGCATGGGCGCACGTCACATATTTTCACACATGGGAGAAGGACCAATGGCCGAGAAGAAACTCGACGACCTGTTTTATGACACGCTGAAGGATATTTATTACGCCGAGAGGCAGATCCTGAAAGCCCTGCCGAAAATGGCCCGGGCGGCCACCGACCCGAAGCTGAAACAGGCTTTTGAAAAGCACAAAGAAGAAACCCAGGGCCAAATCGAACGCCTGCAGGAAGTGTTCGAAATCATTGGCAAGCGGGGTCAGGGCAAGACCTGCGAAGCCATTCAGGGCATCATCGCCGAAGGCGAAGAGATCATTGAGGATTTCAAGGGAACGCCCGCTCTCGATGCCGGCCTTGTCTCCTCGGCACAGGCGGTCGAGCACTACGAGATCGCCCGCTATGGCACTCTGAAGGCATGGGCGGAAAAGCTTGGCCACACAAAGGCCGTCGCACTGCTGGATGCCACGCTCAAGGAAGAGTCCAAGACCGACGAGGCCCTGACAGCGCTCGCCAAGACCTCCGTTAATGCCGCCGCAGAGAAAAAGGCGGCGTAAGGCGCTCTCATCCAAAACAAAAACCGGAATGGTCACCCATTCCGGTTTTTTGTGCCTGAAGACCCGTAGACCCTATGGCAGCGTATAGGCGATGACGTAATCGCCGGGCTTGGTTCCAACCGAACCGTGGCCGCCCGCTACCATCACAACATATTGCTTTCCGTTTTCCAGCGAATAGGTCATGGGCGTTGCCTGACCGCCGGCCGGCAGACGCGCTTCCCAGAGCTGCTTGCCGGTCGTCAGGTCATAGGCGCGCAGATAGTTGTCGACGGCAGCACCGAGGAAGGCGACGCCGCCCTTGGTGATCATCGGCCCGCCAATGCCCGGCACGCCCAATTTGAAGGGCAGCGGCAGCGGCGTCATGTCATGGACCGTGCCGTTCTTGTGCTTGTAGGCGATATCGCCGGTGCGCAGGTCAGCGCCCGCGACATAACCCCATGGCGGGGCCTGGCAGGGAATCTGCAGCGGACCGAGGAACGGGCCCATGAACACGCCATAGGGCGCACCGTCGTTGCGGTTCAGGCCCTGTTCGCTGCCTTTTTCGTCCTGACCCTTCGGCGGAATGTCGGCGCGCGGCACGAGCTGCGAGGTGAAGGCCAGATAGGTCGGCATGCCGAACATCACCTGGCGTTCGGGATCGACCGCCACGCTGCCCCAATTGAAGGTGCCGAAATTGCCGGGATAGATGATCGAGCCGTTCAGCGAGGGCGGCGTATAGCGGCCCTTGTAGTTCAACTGATGGAAGCGGATGCGGCAGGCGAGCTGGTCGAACATGGAAACGCCCCACATGTCCTTTTCCTGCAACGGCTCCGGCTTGAAGGACAGCGCCGTCGTCGGCTGAGTCGGAGAGGTGAAATCCTCGGGGATTGCCCCGCCCGGTGCAGGCTCTTCGGTGATCGGCAGCAGCGGCTCGCCGGTGCGCCGGTCGAGAACGTAGATATCCCCCTGCTTGGTCGGGCCGACGAGGGCCGGCACGGTCTGGCCGTCCTTGGTGATGTCGAGCAGCACCGGCTGAGCCGGCACGTCCATGTCCCAGAGATCGTGATGAACCGTTTGGCGCACCCAGCGATCCTTACCGGTATTGATATCCAGCGCGACGATGGAGGAGGAGTATTTCTCCACATTCTCGCTGCGACCCATGCCGAGCTGATCCGGCACCTGATTGCCGAGCGGGATATAAACGAGACCGAGGCCTTCATCGTAACTGAAGACCGACCAGCTGTTGGGCGAATTGGTGGTGTAGGTCTCACCCGCCGCAATCGGTTCGGTTTTCGCCGGATTGCCGGAATCCCAGTTCCAGACGAGCGCGCCGCTGTTCACATCGAAAGCGCGGATGACGCCGGACTGTTCCTGTGTGGAATAGTTGTCGTTCACCGCACCGCCAATAATGATCTTGCCCGCGGCGATGACGGGTGGCGAGGTTGAATAATAATAACCGGCAGGATTGTATTTCATGCCCTGCTCAAGATGCAGCACACCCTGATCGGCAAAGGACGTGCAGACCTGACCGGTGGCAGCGTCAAGAGCAATCAGCCGCGCGTCCGAGGTCGGCAGGTAGACGCGTTGTGCGCAGGCCGTGCTTTCAGCGGCATTCGGCTCGGCATAATAGGAAACGCCGCGGCAGGTCTGGTGCTGGCGGTCCGGATTGAGACCGACATTGGGGTCGTATTTCCACTTTTCCTTACCGGTGGCGGCGTCGATGGCGATCGCCCAATTATGCGGCGTGCAGATATAAAGCATATTGCCTATCTTGAGCGGCGTCACCTGATAGGTGGTTTCACCCACGTCATCTGGCAGCTTCACATCGCCCGTCTGGTAACGCCAGGCTTCCTTGAGCTGCGAGACGTTGTCGACATTGACCTGGGTGAGCGGTGAATAACGCTGGCCATAGGGCGTGCGGCCATATTGATGCCAGTCACCGTCAGGGACATCGCCACCATAAACGGGCGTGGCCGAGGCCGTTTCCTGCGGCAGGGAACCTGCCGTATCGTGCGGATCCTGCGCCATGGAATATCCGGCCACGACGATGGAGGCGAGGACGGAAAGGGCAAGCGGCCAGGCATTCGGCCCATAGCTATGTCCGGTCGGGCTTGCAAAACCGAGCGGCTTTCTGACCCATGGAACCAGAAGCCAGAGACCGATGAGAATGATGACGCCGCCGCGCGGGCCAAGTTGCCACCAGTCGAAGCCGACTTCCCAGATGGCCCAGGCAAGCGTCGCGACAATGAAGACGGCGTAGACATGGAGGGCTGCGCGATTGCGCTTGAACAGCAGAAAGGCCGTCAGCAGAAAGGCAAGCCCGGAAAGAACGTAATAAAAGCTCCCGCCCAGCATGACGAGCTGAGAGCCGAAACCGAACAGCGCGAGGCCGATCAGCGTGAGAAAAACTGCAGTGACGGTGACTGCCATGAATGAAACCCCCGATTCCTGTCACTTTGCGTGAAATGAAATCGGGCGCGATATGGTTCCATGAAAATCATCGTCGTCGCGAAAAAACTTCACGCCATGGTGGTCACGGGTTTTGTGGGGCTCCGGTCGAATCCTGCGGTACGGGATTTGTCTCTGTCGACGATGGCGGCTGGGCACGGCCATTTGCCGGATTGTTGTCGAAGGTTCCGGACCCGGACGGCTGCTGCGGCACGGGCGCTGTTTCTGTCTGCGAATTCTGCGGCCGGTTTTCGTCTGGTTCGAAAACCGAATATTCGACAACGGCCCACACCACCAGTGCAAGAAACACGCTGACGATCAGAATGACAAGGACGGGACGCCCGCGCGATCCCTGCCGCGCACGTGTTGCCGTTTCGCTTTTCGGCGCATCCCGACCGCGAAGATAGCTGGCATTATCTCTGGCCATGTCTTTCACTCCCTGTAACCCTGCTGATCTAATCCCCGGGGTCAGGGTTTTGTTCCAGATCACCGGAGCGCCTAACCGCACTCGACCGGTATACGAGACCTCTCTGAGCCGTCGCAGCCTGTCACATCCACCGCGCTGAAGCTTTGCCCGAGCCCAAGCCAGGAGACCGGCAAGTGCGCTCCGTCATCATCCATTTCCCATAACTCGTCTGGCAGGCCGTCCAAATCCGCCAATAGCGAGGGCGATGGCGCCTTGAGAAATTCGGCGTCCGAAAAAGAAAAGTATTTTTTCACCGCAGGGCGCCATCCGCGCCACAGGTCCAGAAAAGCAAGAATTTTCAGCATCATGATTGTCAGGCAATATATCTAAAAAAATAACCTCGCCTTTTTGGCACGTCTGGCGGCCATGCGCATCCCCGTTGCGCCGCAACTGCGGCGAATGGTCGAATTGTGCCAACAAGCCGCCATTGAGTGCCAGATTAACGCCCGACCAGGCGTGATCAGCGGCCGAGCCGTACGATCCAGCGTGTCCACTCGGCGCTATCCGGCTTCAGAATATCCGGTGCAATATCATGGCTTTCCAACGCGAAATGCCGCATCTGGCGCGGCGAAAGGCCGAAGGTCTTCTTGAAGACGCGGCTGAAATTTTCCGGATTGGTGAAACCATAGGACGCAGCCACCTCGGCAATCGTCATATGCGCCGATTGCGGCGCCCGCAGGAAATCCATCGCGCGCTCGAGACGCCGGTGGGTGATGAAGGCCGAAAACCCACCCAGCGGCTCGAAGAGCCGGTAGACGGTGCGTCGCGACACGCCGAATTCGCCCACGACCTTTTCCACTGACAGCGCCGGATCGAGCAGATGATTGTCGATATAACGCCGGATGGATGCCCTGAGCGCCCGCTGCACGCCCTGCGCATTGCCGTGCCCGACATGATTGTTGATGGCGGCCGCAGCAAGTTCCAGAAGCGGAGAGACCGTGGCTGCGCCTTCACTGGCGTTCATGACGTCGAAATGGCGATAGATGCTCGTCATCGTTTCGCGCAGCAGCGATACCAGCGGCAGACCGGCCGGCAGCACGCGTTCATGATGATTGCCGGAACCGCAAAGCCTGCCTTCCAGCAGCCGGCGCGGCACGACGAGGCTGAGATGATCGTGATCCGACGTGGTAGTGGCCAGCGGCTGCGCCATATCGATGAGATAGAGGTCGCCGGGGCCTGCTGTCTCGCCCGATCCGCGCCGCGACATGCTTTGTCCGCTGACGTAGAACTGCAGGAGAAAACCATCCATGCCGTCGCGGGCGATCTTATGGCGCGAACGGTCGAAATCCTGCGCGAACGACTGGGTGCGGCCAAGCGCGACATTGCCGATGAAAGCGGCATCGACGCTGGCGAAGAAACCGTCATCCTGCGATCGCCGCAGGCGGGCATCGAACAACACATTGATCGAATCCCGCCACAGCGCCATGGCGTCGCGTTTCAGTACTTGGCGCGTATCAAAGCGTGAGCGCGCCAGCGGCGCCTCAAAAGACCCTGTGTTCGTCATCCCGCTTTTCCGTGAATACGGCGCTGAACCCCGCCGTCCACGAAAATTATACAGGATTGAAACCGTTCAACAATGACGGAAGTCGACGAGACGGTTCGCTTAAAGCGGGTATGCGAAAATTATTTCGCGGTCCAGCCGCCATCGATGGAGATGGTGGCACCGGTGATGGAGCGGGCCATATCGCCCGCGAGATAGAGCGCCATTTCCGCCACTTCTTCCGGTTGTACAAACCGTCTGGTCGGCTGCGGCGCAAGCATTACCTTTTTCACCACGTCCTCCTCGCTCATGCCATGCACGCGCGCCTGATCGGCGACCTGGGCGGCGACAAGCGGTGTCCAGACATAACCGGGGCAGATGGCGTTGCAGGTAATGCCAAGTTCGGCCACCTCCAGCGCCACGCTTTTCGTCAGGCCAACCACCGCGTGTTTGGTCGCCACATAAGGCCCCTTGAAGGGCGAGGCACGCAAACCATGGGCGGAGGCGATATTGACGATGCGACCCCAGCCCCTTTCCTTCATGCCGGGCAAGGCCGCATGGATGGTGTGAAACGCGCTGTCGAGCGAGATGGCGACGATGCGGGAGAAATCGGCGAAATCGAACTCGTCGATCGGCGCGACCTTCTGAATGCCGGCATTGTTGACCAGGACGTCGATATGGCCGAACTCGGCGATGACGGTTTCCGGCAGATGCGCGCTCTCGTCATAATGGGCGAGGTTGGCGGCAAAATAGACCGGCCTGTGCCGCGCCACCTTCGCGACCGCCTCCAGCGCCGGCGTCGCCTCCTCAGCCGTCTCTATGCCATGCAACGCGACCCGAAATCCCGCTTCGGCGAAACGCTTGGCGATGGCAAGTCCAATGCCGCTGGTGGAGCCCGTGACGAGCACGGTTTTCGGTTGATCCTCCATAGGCCTAGTCCTTCAGCTGCGGCAGGTTGCGGAAAAGTTCAAGCGCTTCGGGATTGGCCAGCGCATCGACATTCTTCACCGGCCGGCCATGGATGGCGTCGCGTACCGCGATTTCGGAAATCTTGCCGGAACGGGTGCGGGGAATGGCGGCAACGGCAATGATCCTTGCCGGCACGTGCCGCGGCGTCGCGCCTGAACGGATGCGGCTGCGGATGGTCTTTTCCAACTCCTCCGTCAGGGCAGTGCCGCCCTTCATGCGCAGGAAGAGAATAACCCGCTGGTCACCCTCTATATCCTGCCCGACGGCAATGGCCTCCTCCACTTCGGGGACGGTTTCCACCTGCCGGTAGATTTCCGCCGTCCCGATGCGGACCCCGCCGGGATTGAGGGTCGTGTCCGAACGCCCATGAATGACGTATCCGCCGGAGGGGCGCAGCTCGGCAAAATCGCCATGCGCCCAGATGCCCGGAAACCGGTCGAAATAGGCGGCCTGATACCGTGAACCGTCCACATCGCCCCAAAATTTCACCGGCATGGACAGATGAGCGTTGCGGCAGACAAGTTCACCGGCGACGCCGCGAACGGAACGGCCCTCGTCGTCAAGCGTATCGATATCCATGCCGAGCATCGCGCCCTGCAATTCGCCGCGATGCACCGGCTGCAAAGGGTTGCCGCCGAGGAAACAGGCGCAGATATCCGTGCCGCCGGAAATGGAGGCGAGGTGCACGTCGGCCTTCCAGTCGCAATAGATATAATCGAAGGATTGCGGTATGAGCGGCGAGCCTGTCGAAAGGATCGTCCTGAGCGATGAAAGGTCATGGCTTTCACGCGGCTTCAGCCCAGCCTTCAGGCAGGCGTCGATGAACTTCGCCGATGTGCCGAAAGTGGCGATCCGTTCGGCGTCGATGAGATCGATCAGCCGCGCGGAGGTTGGATAACCGGGATTGCCGTCATAGGTGACGAGCGTTGCGCCGAGCGCCAAACCGGATACTTGCCAATTCCACATCATCCAGCCGCAGGTGGTGAAATAGAAGAAACGCTCGCCTTCCTGAATGTCGCATTGCAGCTTCTGCTCCTTCATGTGCTGAAGAAGCAAACCGCCGCCGGAATGGGTGATGCATTTCGGTTTGCCGGTCGTGCCCGAAGAATAAAGGATCGCCAGCGGCGCCTTGACGGGCAGACGGTTGAAGGCAATCTCACCCCCCGCATAAGGCGCGACGAAATCCGTAAGCGTCACGCAGCCGAGATCGGCAAGGCTTTTGGGAACGGCATCGCCGATCAGCACGATCTTTTCGGGACTTGCACTTTCCGCCACCGCACGGATGGTCGGGGCTACATCGATGCGCTTACCAGCATAACCATATTCCGGCACGGCGATGAGGACTTTCGGGTCGATCTGGGAAAGGCGGTCCGAGGCCCCGGCGGGGCCGAAATCGGGGGAGCAGGACGACCAGATCGCCCCGATGGCGCTGACAGCCAGATAGCTGACGATCGTCTCGATATCGTGGGTGACGATGGCGCCGACACGGTCGCCTTCCCTCACACCGGCTTGGGCAAGCGCCTGCACCATGCGGGACACTTCGGCGTAAAGCTCTTTGCGAGTAATCTCGCGCCTTGTTCCAGCGTCGCGATAGGCGATGATGGCCAGCCGCTCATCCGCATCGCGCAGCAGGTTTTCGGCATAATTGAGCCTCGTGCCCGGATAGAACTCGGCCTCCCGGATCGTCGCGCCCGGTTTGAACGCCACGTCGCCTCGCGTGCCGATAATGCCGAGTTCGTCCCACAGAGCATCGTAAAATTCATCCGGCGCGTCGATGGACCAGCGCAGCAGGCCGGCATAGTCATCGGCGGCCTGCCCGTGCAGCTTTGCCGTTTTCGTCGCGAAGGAAAAAAGCGACGAATGCTCCAGCCTTTCACGCGGCGGCACCCACAGAATATCGGAAGGCGTGGCGTCCATCATGCATCGCCCCCACGCAGCATCTCAACGATGGCGGAAAAATCGCGCCCGCCGCTTCCCGCATCGACGAAGTTTTCATAAAGCGCCGCCGCCGCCGCGCCGAGCGGGGTGGAAGCCCCGGCTCCATTCGCCGCCTCCTGCGAAAGCTTCAGATCCTTCAACATCAGGGCCGCCGCAAAACCGGGCTGGTAATCCTTGTTGGCGGGCGATGTCGGCACTGGTCCCGGTACCGGGCAATAGGTGGTGAGCGACCAGCATTGCCCGGAAGAAGTGGCGGCGACATCGAACAGCGCCTGATGGGAAAGCCCGAGTTTTTCGCCCAGCACGAAGGCTTCCGAGACTGCGATCATGGAGATGCCGAGGATCATGTTGTTGCAAATCTTCGCCGCCTGGCCGTTACCGCCCTTGCCGCAGTGCACGATCTTCTTGCCCATCGCCTCAAGCACCGGCTTTGCCGCAGAGAAGGCCGCAGCCTCACCGCCGCACATGAAGGTGAGCGTGCCGGCGGCAGCTCCGCCCGTTCCGCCCGATACGGGCGCGTCAACCGAGGAGCAAGCGGCGGAAGCGGCGAGTTCATGCGCCTTCAGGGCGCTTTCCATATCCACCGTCGAGCAATCGATGAGAAGCGTTCCAGCAGGGATTTTCCGAACCAGATCGCCATAGACCGACACGACGTGTTCGCCCTTCGGCAGCATGGTGATGATTACTTCAGCGGCTTCGATGGCCTCGGCCGAATCCGAGGCGACGGGAACGCCCGCCTCTTTCGCCGCCGCACGGCAGGCGTCGGCAAGATCATATCCCCTGACGGCATAACCTGCCTTGACGAGATTGGCGGCCATCGGCAGGCCCATATGTCCCAGCCCGAGAAAAGCGACGGTCTTCATAGGTGCGCTCCTTTCAGCGATTATCCGCAAGGATCATGTCGGCAGCCTTTTCGGCAATCATGATCGTCGGCGAATTGGTGTTTCCGGATGTGATGCGCGGCATCACCGATGCGTCGGCGACGCGCAGCCCGGCGAGCCGGCGGAATTTCAGCCGCGCATCGACAACGCTTTCCATATCCGACCCCATGCGCAGCGTGCCGACAGGGTGGAAGATGGTGGTGCCGATATCGCCCGCCGCTTTGGCAAGATCATTGTCGTTTTCAAAGGAGGGACCCGGCTTGTATTCCTCCGGCTTGAAGCGCGCGAAGGACGGCTGGGCCACGATGCGGCGCGTCAGCCGCATGGCGTCGATGGCCACCTGGCGGTCGCCTTCGGTGGAAAGATAGTTCGGGCGGATTTCCGGCTGCATGGCGAAATCCGGTCCTTTCACATGCACTGAACCCCGGCTTTCCGGCCGCAGATTGCAGACACTTGCGGTAATGGCCGGAAAATTGTGAACCGGATCGCCGAACTTGTCGAGTGAAACCGGCTGGACATGATATTCCAGATCGGCGGTTTCCTTTTCCGCCGAGGAGCGGGTGAAGACGCCGAGCTGGCTGGGTGCCATCGACATCGGCCCGGAGCGCGTCAGCGCATATTCCAGCCCGATCCTCGCCTTGCCGAACAGGGTGGAGGCCCTTTCATTCAGCGTCAGGACGCCGGAGACCTTGTAGACCATGCGCAATTGCAGATGGTCCTGCAGGTTCTCGCCCACACCCTGAACCTCGGCCACGGTGTCGATACCGGCCGCCTGCAGCACATCGCCGCGGCCGACGCCGGAAAGCTCCAGAACATGCGGCGAACCGATCGCGCCGGCGGACAGCACCGTCTCGCGCCGCGCCCGCATCGTTTTCAAGACGCCGTCATGGTGAAACTCGACGCCGGTCACCCGGCCCTCTTCGATGATGAGACGCTTAACATGCGCCTTGGTCAGCACCGTCAGGTTCTTGCGACCAAGCACCGGCTTCAGAAAGGCTTTCGCCGTGTTCCAGCGCCAGCCGGCCCGCTGGTTGACATCGAAATAACCGGCGCCTTCATTGTCGCCCCGGTTGAAATCATCGGTCGCTGGAATGCCCGCTTCGCCCGCTGCCTTCTGGAAGGCGTCCAGCACATCCCAGCGCACCCGCGCCTTTTCCACGCGCCATTCGCCGCCGGCGGCATGCAGATCGCTCTTGCCGCGATAGAAGTCTTCCGACTTCAGGAAATAGGGAAGTATATCGTTCCACCCCCAGCCCTCGCAGCCGAGCTGCCGCCACATATCGTAGTCGCGCGCCTGGCCGCGCATATAGATCATGCCATTGATGGAGGAGCAGCCGCCAAGCACCTTGCCGCGCGGATAGATCAGCGAGCGGCCGTTAAGCCCCGGCTCTTCCACCGTTTTGAAACACCAGTCGGTGCGCGGATTGTTGATGCAATAGAGATAACCGACCGGAATGTGGATCCAGTGGTAATTATCGTTGCCGCCCGCTTCCAGAAGCAAAACGCGGTTGTTCGGATCTTTCGAAAGGCGGTTGGCGAGAACGCATCCGGCACTCCCCGCTCCGATGACGATATAGTCATATTCGCCCATGCTCTTCTCCACGCGTCACCCTTGCCGCACCGTTCCGGACGCGGAGGCCGCCTTCCAAGTGTTTTAAAAATGTCTAGCTGCGGTGCTGAAAGCCGAGTTTTCTCCCGAGCCGCGACGCGTAAAATTCGCCGATAAGACCACGCCGGAACACCAGGACGCAGGCCATGAAGACAAGGCCGGTAATGATGGTGACCGGGAAATCCGATGTCGCGAGATAGTTCTGCAAGGTAACGACAAGGCCTGCGCCAAAAATCGGGCCGATCATGGTGCCGATACCGCCGAGCAACGTCATCAGGATCACTTCGCCGGACATCTGCCAGGTGACGTCGGTGAGCGTTGCGAACTGGAACACCAGCGCTTTGAGGCCTCCCGCAAGACCGGCCAGCGTCGCCGACATGACGAAAGCACCGAGCTTGTAGCGCTGCACGCTGTAGCCCAGCGAAATGGCGCGCTGCTCGTTTTCGCGGATCGATTTCAGGATCATGCCGAAGGGCGAATTGACGAAACGCCAGATGACCAGCAGTGCCAGCACAAAGGCTGCAAGCACCGTGTAATAGATATTGAGCGGCGCATTAAGGTCGAGAAGGCCGAAGAGATGGCCGCGCGGCACGCCCTGCAACCCATCCTCGCCATGGGTAAACGGCGCCTGAAGGCAGAAGAAATAAAACATCTGCGACAGTGCCAGCGTGATCATGGCGAAATAGATGCCCTGGCGGCGGATGGCGAAAAAGCCGATGACCAAGCCGAGAAGGGCCGCCCCTGCCATGCCGATGACAAGGCCGATTTCCGGCGTGACGCCCCATTCCTTCACCGAATAGGCCGTGAAATAGGCCGCACCGCCAAAGAATGCCGCATGGCCGAAGGACAGCAGTCCCGTGTAACCGATCAGCAGATTGAAGGCGCAGGCAAAAAGCGCAAAGCACAGCAGCTTCATCAGAAAGATCGGATAAACGAACATCGGCGCGGCGACGAGGACAGCAAGGCCAGCCAGAATAAGCACGGTCTTGATGGTGCCGGCGGTCGCAGAGACTTCGGTTTGCGGCATCGCACCGGCGGTGGGGTTGTGGATGGCTTTGGACATATCAGGCGTCCTTTCCGAAAAGTCCGGCGGGGCGGATGAGCAGCACAAAGGCCATGATGACGAAGATGACGATGTTGGAGGCTTCCGGATAAAACACCTTGGTCAGGCCTTCGGCGACGCCCAGCATGTAGCCGGTGACGATGGCGCCCATGATCGACCCCATGCCGCCGACGACGACCACGGCGAAGACGACGATGATGAGGTTGGTGCCCATCAGCGGCGAGACCTGATAGATGGGCGCTGCGAGAACTCCGGTGAAACCGGCAAGGCCAGCGCCCAGGGCATAGGTCAGCGTCAGCAGCACCGGCACGTTGATGCCGAAGGCCTGCACCAGTGTCGGGTTTTCCGTCGCAGCACGCAGATAAGAGCCGAGACGCGTCTTTTCGATCAAGGCCCAGGTGGCGATGCAGACGATGAGCGAAATCACGACGACAAAGGCGCGGTAGTTCGGCAGGAACATGAAGCCGAGATTGGTGCCGCCGGCAAGCTCACGCGGCACCGAATAAGGCTGGCCGGCAGCGCCGTAAAGCCAGCGGAACGTGCCTTCCACCACAAGCGCCAGACCGAAGGTGAAGAGCAGCCCGTAAAGCGGATCGAGATCATAAAGCCGCGACAGCAGGAAGCGTTCGACGATCGCGCCGAAAAGCGCAACAACGAGCGGTGTCACCACCAGCGCCGCCCAGAAATTGATGCCGAAATATTGCAGGCCGAGAAAGGCGACAAAAGCGCCGAGCATATATTGCGCCCCATGCGCAAAATTGATGACGCGCAGCAGGCCGAAAATGACGGCAAGGCCCAAAGACAGCAGCGCATAAAACGAGCCGTTGATAAGGCCCACCAGCAATTGCCCGAGCAGCGCCTGAATTGGAATACCGAAGAGCATCGTCATCGTTAAACCCCCAGCACTTTGTTGAGTTCGCCCATACGGCCGGAAAGCTCAGCCACCGGAAAGTTGCTGACCATCTGGCCGTGATCCATCAGGTAGAAACGGTCGGCGATACGGCTGGCGAAACGGAAATTCTGTTCGACCAGAACGACGGTCATGCCGCGGCTCTTCAGCTTTTGCAGCACCTCGCCAATGCGCTGCACGATAACGGGCGCAAGTCCCTCTGTCGGCTCGTCGAGCAGCAGCACCTTGACGCCGGTGCGCAAAATGCGCGCCATGGCCAGCATCTGCTGTTCGCCGCCAGAAAGCTTGGTGCCGGGGCTGGTGCGACGTTCGTATAGATTGGGAAACAGCTCGTAGATTTCATCGAGCGTCATGCCACCGGAGGCGACGACGGGCGGCAGCATCAGATTTTCCTCGACACTCAGCGTCGCGAAGATGCCGCGTTCCTCCGGCACGAAACCGAGGCCGTATTTTGCCGTGCGATGCAGCGGCACCGGCATCATATCCTTGCCGCCCAGCTTGATGGAACCCTTGCGGTTGCGGATGATACCCATGATGGTGCGCAGCGTCGTGGTCTTGCCCACACCGTTGCGGCCGAGAATGGTGATGGTTTCGCCCTCGCCGACCGTCAGATCGACACCGTGCAGCGCCTGGCTTTCGCCATACCAGGATTTGAGGTTGGAGACTTCGAGCATTGCCGCCATATCACGCCTCCTCCGTGCCCATATAGGCCGTGCGCACCCGCGGATCGGCTGAAACGGTGGCATAATCACCCTCCGCCAGAATTTCGCCGCGCTGCAACACCGTGACCTGATGGCAGATATCCGCCACGACTTTCAGATTATGTTCCACCATCAGCACCGCGCGAGTCTTGGCCACCTCCCGGATGAGTTCGGCCACATGGGAGACATCTTCCCCGCCCATGCCGGCCATCGGCTCATCGAGCAGCAGAACCTTCGGATCGAGCGCCAGCGTGGTGGCGATTTCGAGAACCCGCTTGCGGCCGTAAGAAAGATCGGCCGCAAGCGCATGTTTTTCCCGTGTGAGGCCGACCGTGGCGATCAGCTCCTCGGCGCGGGCGTTCAGCCTGTCGAGTGAGGAGAGCGGCAGCCAGAACTGCGTTGCAAGGCCATTCGGCCGCTGCAACGCCACCCGCACATTTTCCAGAACCGTCAGATGCGGAAACACCGCCGATATCTGGAAAGACCTGACGAGGCCGAGACGCGCCACCTTGTCCGGCGGCGTCCTTGTTATGTCCGTTCCCATGAAGGTGATCGCCCCGCCCGTCGGCTGGAGAAACTTGGTCAATAGATTAAAGACCGTTGTTTTGCCGGCGCCGTTCGGACCGATAAGCGCATGCACGCGGGCATGGTGGACGTCGAGATCGACGTTTTTCACGGCCGCGAATGCGCCGAAGGTCTTGGAGAGACCACGCGCCGAAAGAACGACGCGAGGTTCGGCCTGCCCGGCGGGGGCGGGAGCGATCATCATCAAGCTTTCCCCTTTTTATTCTTCTTTACTGCGTTACCAGCGGGCAACCGCTTTTTGCGGGGTCCATGAAGGCTTCCTTGCCGGGGATGGTGGCGAGCACCTTGTAATAATCAAAGGGCTGCTTGCTTTCGTCCGGCTTCTTCACTTCCATGAGATACATGTCGTGAATCATGCGGCCATTGGCGGCGACCTGGCCATCCTTGGCGAAGACGTCATTGACCGGCATTTCCTTCATGGCCTTTGCAACGGCATCGGCATCGTCGGTGCCGGCCTTTTCTATGGCCTTCAGGTAGTGCAGCACGGCGGAATAGGTGCCCGCATGGACCATGTTCGGCATGGCGCCGGTGCGCTCCTTGAAGCGTTCGCCGAATTTGCGCGATTCATCGTCGCGATCCCAGTAAAAACCTTCCGTCAGCGTCAACCCTTGAGCCGCTTCGAGACCGAGGCCGTGAACTTCGGCGAGTGTGAAGAGAAGCGCCGCGAGCCGCTGGCCACCGGCGACGATGCCGAACTCGGCCGCCTGCTTGATGGCGTTGGAGGTATCGAGACCGGCATTGGCAAGACCAATGACCTTCGCGCCCGAGGACTGCGCCTGCAAAAGGAAGGAAGAGTAATCCGTCGTGGCGAGCGGATGGCGCACGGAACCCAGCACCTTACCGCCATTGGCCTTGACGAAATTGCCGGTGTTTTCTTCCAGCGAATAACCGAAGGCATAATCGGCGGTCAGGAAGAACCAGCTGTCGCCGCCCTGCTTGACGAGCGCACCGCCGGTGCCGACCGCCAGCGAATAGGTGTCATAGGCCCAGTGGAAACCATAGGGGCTGCACTGCTTGCCGGTCAGCTCGGTGGTTGCCGCACCCGTATTGATGGTGATCTTCTTCTTGTCCTTCGACAGCGCCTGCACAGCCAGACCCACCGACGACGAGGTCAGTTCCATGATCGAATCGACCTGTTCGGTATCATACCATTGGCGGGCGATATTGGAGGCGACATCCGCCTTGTTCTGATGATCGGCGGTCACCACTTCCACCGGCGCATCGAGCACCTTGCCGCCAAAATCCTCAACCGCCATCTTCGCGGCCTCATAAGAGTATTTGCCGCCGAAATTGGCGTAGACGCCCGACTGGTCGTTCAAAATGCCGATCTTGACCTTGCCGTCCGAAATCTCGGCGGCATAAGCGGCGGTGCCAGCGGCCAGCACCATGGCCGTGGATAAAACGATACTCTTGCGCATGACTTCTCCTCCCAGAGATGATTGCGAGCCTCAGATTGTCTGTGCAACGGTGAACGAAACCATTGCACCTGAACGGTCACACCGCCCTCCTCAAAGCGATGCATCCTGAGCCTAGACTTCTCGAATTCGGCCGTTGACACAAGAGCGGGGCATCATCAAATTGCGAACAGGAACTGTTCATTTTTGAACAGAATTTTTGATGGGAGACAAATATGGCCACCCCTTTCACCTGGGACGACCTACAATATTTTCTGGCCGTGGCCCGCACCGGACAGCTCTCATCGGCCGCCCGAAGCCTGCGCACCAGCCACGCCACCGTCTCCCGCCATATCGACCGGCTGGAATTTTCCCTGAAAACCAAGCTGTTCGAGCGCAATCCGCGCGGTTATGAACTTACGACCGTCGGGCGGCGGCTGGTCGATACCGTCGAGCGCATAGAGGCTGAAGCGGAAAGGCTGCAATCGGACATTTCCGAAAGCGGCAGCTTGCTGCGCGGAGTGGTGCGCCTTAGCGCGCCTGAAGGTTTTTCCAATTTTTTCTTCGTGGAGAGGCTGAAAGACTTCGCCGTCACCCATCCCCACATCATGGTGGAGATGGTGACGATCCAGCAGATCATGGCGCTGTCCAAAAAAGAGGCGGATGTGGCGGTAACGCTCGATCCGCCAAAGGCCGGTCCTTACATCAATGAACAGATCATCGATTACACGCTGCATATCTATGCCTCGCGTTCCTATCTCGCCGGGCGGCCGAAAATCGTAAAGCGCGAGGATCTGCTCGACCACTTCTTCATCGGCTACGTGCAGGACCTGATCTTCTCACCGGGCCTCGATTATATGCGTGACGTGCTGCCCGGTCTGCGGCCGAGTTTCCAGTCCTCGAGCATTTTTGCGCAGCTGACCGCAACGCTAAGCGGCAGAGGGCTGTGCATTTTGCCGAATTTCATCGCCGCCCGCTTTCCGGATCTGCAAATGGTGCTTTCCGGTGAAGTGGAGCTGCGTCGAGGCTATTGGCTGACGAGCCACCAGGACCTTGCCAACGTGCCGCGGGTGCGCTCGCTTATGGATTTCATTCTCACCACGGCCCGCGCCCACCAAAATCTCTTCGTGCTCGATCGAAAGACGACCGCTTGAGCGGCATCGTTCACATTTCGGCGACACCGTGTCTACCGGTGGCGAATTGGAGAACGCGCCCAACTGCTTATATGACTGACAACAACGAAGCTGGCTGGCAAAGCCGGCATCCTCCGACATCTGGAAGGTCATCATGAAAAAGATCGGATTCCTGTCCTTCGGCCACTGGACGCCCTCGCCCCAGTCGCAAACCCGCTCGGCTGCGGACACGCTGCTGCAATCGATAGACCTTGCCGTGGCTGCGGAAGAACTGGGCGCTGACGGCGCCTATTTCCGCGTGCACCATTTCGCCCGCCAGCTTGCCTCACCCTTTCCGCTGCTGGCCGCCGTCGGCGCGCGCACGAAGAAGATCGAGATCGGCACCGGCGTCATCGACATGCGCTATGAAAACCCATTCTACATGGCGGAGGACGCCGGTTCGGCCGATCTCATCGCCGGCGGGCGCCTGCAGCTCGGCATCAGCCGCGGCTCGCCCGAGCAGGTGATTGATGGTTGGCGTTATTTCGGTTACCGCCCGGCCGAGGGCCAAAGCGAAGAAGACATGGCGCGCCAGCACACCGAAGTCTTCCTCGAGCTTCTGAAGGGCGAAGGTTTCGCTGAGCCGAACCCGCGCCCGATGTTCCCCAACCCGCCCGGCCTTCTGCGGCTAGAGCCGCATTCCGAAGGGCTGCGCGAGCGCATCTGGTGGGGCTCAAGCTCCAATGCGACGGCGGTCTGGGCGGCAAAGCTTGGCATGAACCTGCAAAGCTCCACCCTGAAGACGGATGAAACGGGCGAACCTTTCCATGTCCAGCAGGCGCAGCAGATCCGCACCTTCCGGGAAGCCTGGAAGGAAGCAGGCCATAACCGCGAGCCGCGTGTATCGGTCAGCCGCAGCATCTTCGCGCTCGTCAACGACCGCGACCGGTCCTATTTCGGTTACGGCGACGAAGGCGACGACAAGATCGGTTATATCGACGACAAGACGCGCGCGATCTTCGGGCGCAGCTATGCCGCCGAGCCGGAAAAGCTGATCGAACAGCTGAAGGCAGATGAAGCCATCGCCGAGGCCGACACGCTGCTCCTGACGGTGCCGAACCAGTTGGGCGTCGATTACAACGCCCATGTGATCGAAACGATCCTCAAGCAGGTAGCACCGGCCCTCGGCTGGCGCTAACGGCACGCTTGGAAATGAGGGCGGCGCATTTTATGCGCCGCCAGACCGCTGACAAACCCGTCGATATTTTCGGCGGGTTTTTTCTTTTTCGGGATGATGACGTTTTGTTGTGGTCTTTTAC
>NZ_MRDH01000020.1 GCF_002008225.1 Agrobacterium salinitolerans
TCAGGAGCAGGTTTCTTCAACATGTCCCAATGAATCATAAACCCCCAGCTCACGCCAGGGGTTTGTCAGCAGTCTGAAGGCGGGGTAAAAGCCCCGCCTTTTTTAATTTTTTCGCATCAGGCAGCCAGTGCTGCTGCCACCGCTTCGATGGCCTCCTGCGCCTTGGCGCCGTCAGGGCCGCCGGCCTGCGCCATATCAGGGCGTCCGCCGCCACCCTTGCCGCCAAGCGCTGCCGAAGCGGTGCGGACGATATCGACGGCGCTGAAACGGCCCGTCAGATCTTCGGTCACGGCCGCAACAGCACTTGCCTTGCCGTCTTCGGAAACGGCAATCAGCAGCACGACGCCGGAGCCGAGATTAGCCTTGGCCTCATCGGCAAGACCCTTCAAATCCTTGGCATCGATGCCGGACATGGATTTTGCCAGGAAGTTGACGCCCGCGACCTGCTTGACGTCGCTTGCGCCGGCATCCGCCGAGCCGCCGCCCATGGCGAGTTTGCGGCGGGCATCGGCAAGCTCACGCTCAAGCTTCTTGCGCTCGTCCAGCAGGCCTTCAACGCGCGACAGAACATCGCCCGGCTGAACTTTCAGCGACGAGGCCAGCGCCTTCACTCGCTCATCCTGTTCAGAAAGATAGGCAAGCGCGCCCTGCCCCGTGACAGCCTCGAGACGACGAACGCCAGCACCGACGGCGCTTTCACCGAGGATGCGGATGAGACCGATCTGGCCGGTCGCGCCCACATGCGTACCGCCGCAGAGTTCGACCGAATAAGGACGGTTGGCTTTTGCGCCATGCAGGCCAGTGCCCATCGAAACGACACGAACTTCATCACCGTATTTTTCGCCGAACAACGCCATAGCGCCCTCGGCAATGGCGTCATCGACGCTCATCAGACGGGTGACGACTGGCGAGTTCTGCAACACGATTTCGTTGGCCATTTCTTCAACGACCTTCAACTCCTCGGCCGACATCGGCTTCGGATGCGAGACGTCAAAGCGCAGGCGCTCGGGCGCGACCAGCGACCCCTTCTGCGCGACATGGGTGCCGAGCACTTCGCGCAGCGCCTCATGCAGCAGGTGAGTGGCGGAATGGTTGGCACGCAAGCGCGAGCGGCGGTCATGATCGACCGTCAGCTGAACGGCATCGCCCACTTTCAGGCCACCCTTGGAAACGGTGCCCATGTGGACGAAGAGGCCTTCGCCCCGCTTCTGGGTATCGGAAACGGCAAAGGCGCCATTATCGCCGGTGATAACGCCGGTATCGCCCATCTGGCCGCCGGACTCGCCATAAAACGGCGTCTGGTTGACGACGACCTGAACGGCCTCACCATCCGCAGCGCTTTCGACAGCCTTGCCGTCCTTGACGATCGCCTGCACAACGCCCTCTGCCGTTTCCGTGTCGTAACCGAGAAACTCGGTGGCGCCGAGCTTTTCCTTGAGCTCGAACCAGATTGTCTCAGTCGCCTTGTCGCCGGAGCCGGCCCAATGCGAGCGGGCTTCCGCCTTCTGACGCTCCATCGCATCGGTGAAGCCGGAAATATCGACGCCGATTTCGCGGGCGCGCAACGCGTCCTGCGTCAGATCGAGCGGGAAGCCGTAGGTGTCATAGAGCTTGAAGGCGGTTTCGCCATCCAGCATGTCGCCCTTGTGCAACGTCGAAGTGGCATCGGACAGCAGCGACAGGCCGCGCTCCAGCGTCTTGCGGAAACGGGTTTCCTCAAGCTTCAGCGTTTCGGAGATCAGCGCCTCGGCGCGAACCAGTTCCGGGTAAGCGCGGCCCATCTGCTGCACCAGCGACGGCAGCAACCTGTAGATCAGCGGCTCGCGCGCGCCGAGAAGTTCGGCATGGCGCATGGCGCGGCGCATGATACGGCGCAGAACATAACCGCGCCCTTCATTGGACGGCAGCACGCCATCGGCAATGAGGAAGGCGGACGAGCGCAGATGGTCGGCGATGACGCGGTGGCTGGCGCGCTTTTCGCCTTCGGCGGCAACGCCGGTCGCTTCGACGGAAGCGGCGATCAGCGCCCGGAACAGGTCCGTATCGTAATTGTCATGCTTGCCCTGCAGCAGCGCGGAAATACGCTCCAGCCCCATGCCGGTGTCGATCGACGGGCGCGGCAGGTCGATGCGCTCTTCCTTCGTCACCTGCTCATATTGCATGAAGACGAGGTTCCAGATTTCGATGAAGCGATCACCATCCTCATCCGGCGAGCCGGGCGGGCCGCCCCAGATATGATCGCCGTGATCATAGAAGATTTCCGAACAGGGGCCGCACGGACCGGTATCGCCCATCGCCCAGAAATTGTCGCTGGTCGGGATGCGGATGATGCGGTCGTCGGAGAAACCGGCAATCTTCTTCCAGAGGTTAAAGGCCTCGTCGTCGGTGTGATAGACCGTGACCAGCAGACGGTTGCGGTCGATGCCGTATTCCTTGGTGATCAGGTTCCAGGCATGCGTGATCGCCTCTTCCTTGAAATAATCGCCGAAGGAGAAATTGCCGAGCATTTCGAAGAAAGTGTGGTGGCGGGCAGTATAACCGACATTGTCGAGGTCATTATGCTTGCCGCCAGCGCGCACGCATTTCTGCGCGGATGCCGCGGTGGAATAGGGACGGCTTTCAAGACCGGTAAAGACGTTCTTGAACTGCACCATGCCGGCATTGGTGAACATCAGCGTCGGATCGTTGCGCGGCACCAGCGGGCTGGAGGGCACAATCTCGTGTCCGTTCTTCTTGAAGTAGTCGAGGAAGGTCGACCGAATTTCATTTACACCGCTCATGCCCACACACCGCTCACAACTGGAGTCCATCACCGCCATCGGCAACGATGGCTATATTGCAAAATCAATGGCTTTTATCGTCCGTATCCAGCCCTGTCCAGCCATGGAGACCGGTGAAGGCGTAGCGACAAACAAAAAGGGCCACACGACAGAAATCGCACGGCCCATTTTGTTCAATCAATTCACATCAAGACAGGCGAACCTGCATCGGATTCCTGAAACTCAACGACAGGATCAACCCTCGTCACCGTCGCCGTCATCGCCGGCATCAGGACCGCCATTCTGCAGGAAACGATCCGCAATCAGGCCGGCATTCTGGCGCAGCGCCAGTTCGATCTCGTTTGCCGTATCCGGATTGTCACGCAGGAAAGTCTTGGCGTTTTCACGCCCCTGCCCCAGACGCTGGCTATTATAGGAGAACCATGCGCCGGATTTCTCAACGATGCCGGCCTTCACGCCGAGATCGACCAACTCACCGGTCTTGGAAACGCCTTCGCCATACATGATGTCGAATTCCACCTGCTTGAAGGGCGGCGCCATCTTGTTCTTGACGACCTTGACGCGCGTCTGGTTGCCGACAACCTCTTCACGTTCCTTGACCGCGCCGATACGGCGGATGTCGAGACGCACCGAGGCGTAGAACTTGAGAGCGTTACCGCCGGTCGTCGTTTCCGGCGAACCGAACATGACGCCGATCTTCATGCGGATCTGGTTGATGAAGATGACCATGCACTTCGACTTGGAGATCGAAGCCGTCAGCTTGCGCAGCGCCTGGCTCATCAGACGCGCCTGAAGGCCCGGCAGGCTGTCGCCCATCTCGCCTTCGATTTCCGCCCGCGGCGTCAGCGCCGCAACGGAGTCGACCACAAGAACGTCCACCGCGCCGGAGCGCACCAGCGTATCGGTGATCTCAAGCGCCTGCTCGCCCGTATCCGGCTGCGAGATCAACAGGCTCTGCAAATCCACGCCAAGCTTGCGGGCATAGACCGGATCGAGCGCATGTTCGGCATCGACGAAGGCGCAGATGCCGCCCTTCTTCTGGGCTTCCGCGATTGTCTGCAGCGCCAGCGTCGTTTTACCCGAGCTTTCCGGACCGTAAATTTCAATGATGCGCCCCTTCGGCAGACCGCCGATGCCGAGCGCGATATCCAGGCTGAGCGAACCCGTCGAAACGGTCTCCACCTCAACCACATTTTCATTGGAACCGAGCTTCATGATCGATCCCTTGCCGAACGACCGTTCGATCTGGGAGAGCGCCGCTTCCAGTGCCTTGCTTTTATCCACCGATTTATCCTCTACGAGACGCAAAGAATTTTGTGCCATCCGAACCACCTTTAGGTTATTGAAGCCGCACAGGCAATGAAGCAGTATGGAAACGGTATGTACTCTATTTGTTCTCATTTCACAAGGCTGAGCCAGCATATTGAAAACAAATAGTGATAAGTCGTTTGTTCTGCTTTCGTTTTTCTGTGCGTGGCCCATAGCCGCAAACCGGAGGCGAGGTCAGGAAGACGTCAGTTTAGGCCGAATCGTCCGGTCTTTCCATCCGCCAGAGAGGGAAACGCAAGCGTGAAGAAAATACTCGTTCTGGGCGGCGCGCATATCGACAGACGCGGCATGATCGAGACTGAAACGGCGCCGGGCGCCAGCAACCCCGGCTCGTGGATGGAAGAGGCCGGCGGCGGCGGTTTCAACGCCGCGCGCAATCTTTCCCGGCTCGGCTTTCAGGTCCGCATCATCGCGCCGCGGGGCGGCGACGTGACGGGCGAAGCGGTGGCGGAGGCCGCACGTCAGGCGGGCGTGGAAGACACGCCGTTCACCTTCCTCGACCGGCGCACGCCAAGCTACACGGCCATTCTGGAGCGCGATGGCAACCTCGTCATCGCGCTTGCCGATATGGATCTCTACAAACTCTTCACCCCGCGCCGCCTCAAGATACGCGCCGTGCGCGAGGCGATAAGGACGAGCGATATCCTGCTCTGCGACGCCAACCTGCCCGAGGATACGCTGACGGCGCTTGGCCTCATCGCCCGCACCTGTGAGAAGCCGCTGGCGGCCATAGCCATTTCGCCGGCCAAGGCTGTGAAGCTGAAGGCGGCGCTCGGCGATATCGACATCCTCTTCATGAACGAAGCGGAAGCCCGCGCGCTGACCGGCGAGACGGCACAGAATGTCCGTGACTGGCCGGATATATTGCGCAAGGCCGGGCTTTCCGGCGGTGTCGTCACCCGCGGCGCAAGCGAAGTCGTGGCCTTCAACGGGACGGGAAAGGCAATCCTCCACCCACCCCTTATCCGCGAGGTGAAGGATGTCACCGGCGCCGGTGATGCCATGGCCTCCGGTTATCTCGCCGCCATTGCCGAGGGAAAAACAATCTCGGAGGCATTGAGACGGGGGGCCGCGGCGGCCGCCATCACCGTGCAATCGCCCTTTGCGACATCCCACGACCTATCAAAAGACAGTGTCGATGCCATGTTGGGGCTTGTTCCCCAGGCTGAAATGCTGGCATGAACCCGCTTTTAAAAACTGGAACAGATGAAATGACCCGCCCCATCTCCCCGCTCCTGCCCATCGTCTATTCTCAGGAAGTCGCCGCCGCCAAGCAGCGCGGCGCGCCGATCGTCGCGCTCGAATCGACCATCATCACCCACGGCATGCCTTACCCCGGCAATATCGAAATGGCGGAAAGCGTCGAACAGATCATCCGCGATCAGGGTGCGGTTCCGGCCACCATCGCCGTCATTCACGGCACCCTCCATATCGGCCTTGAGAAAGACCAGCTCGAGGCGCTGGCGAAGACCACCGACGCCATGAAGGTCTCGCGCGCCGATATCGCCTTTGCGATCGCCGAGCGCCGGACAGGCGCGACCACGGTTGCAGCGACCATGATCGCCGCCGCCCGCGCCGGCATTCGCGTTTTTGCCACCGGCGGCATCGGCGGCGTGCACAAGGGTGCTGAAGAGACCTTCGACATCTCCGCCGACCTGACCGAGCTTGCCAAGACCGGCGTGATCGTCGTGTGCGCTGGTGCCAAGGCTATCCTCGACATCCCGAAGACGCTTGAAGTCCTCGAAACCAACGGCGTGCCGGTCGTAACCTTCGGCTCGGAAGAATTCCCGGCTTTCTGGTCGCGCTCCTCTGGCCTGCCGAGCCCGCTCTCGCTCAACAGCCCCGCAGCCATTGCCAATTTCCAGGCGACCCGCGAACAGCTGGGTATCGATGGCGGAATGCTGGTGGCCAATCCCGTGCCGGAAGAGGATGAAATTCCGCGCGAGGAGATGGAAATCTACATCAACCGTGCCATATCCCACGCCGAACGCGACGAAGTGACCGGCAAGGAAGTTACCCCCTACCTGCTTGGCGACATCTTCCGCCTGACGGATGGCCGCAGCCTGGAAACCAATATCGCGCTGGTGCGCAACAATGCGCAGCTTGCTGCGGAAATCGCCGTGGCGTTGAGCTGAGGCTATTTCTGCCCTCTTCGTTCCGTTTGACAGCAGAGAGGCTTCGTCAAAATAAAGAAGAGTCGCGAGCTTTTGACTTCCCGGAAGTCGCAGGTCGCAAACTTCTCCTCCGTCATGCTCGGGCCTGTCCCGGGCATCTGCGACGCCTCGCCCGGTGAGACGTGATTGGATCCTCGGGACGAGCCCGAGGATGACGTCGAGTTGCAGGAAAGACCCGTCACGACAACAAAAAGGCCCGGAGAGCTTACGCCTTCCGGGCCCTTTTTTTCATCAGAACCCAATCAGTTCTGAGCGACCGGCTTCACCAGCGGCGTCACGCGGCGGATGGTGACGCGGCGATTCTGCTGTTCCGGGCCGAGCGTCTGGACCTTCAGGTAGCGCTCGCCATAGCCCTGCGTCGCGAGGTTTTCCGGCGGAATGCCGTAGACATCGGTCAGCACATTGGCGACGGAGGCGGCGCGCTCGTCGGACAGAACGAGGTTGCTTTCATCCGAACCGACGGCATCGGTATGACCTTCGATCAGGAAGGTTTCACCCGGATTTTTATCCAGCGCCTTGTTGATTGCATCCGCCACCTTGCGCAGCGAACGGGCTTGCGCCATCGGAATTTCGGCGCTGCCGGTGGCGAAGGTTATGGTATCGAGGTCGATACGGCGCACCTTGTCGCGGATACGGGCCGAATACCGCACTTCATCCAGCGAATAGACCCGCTCCACCGGCTCGACCGGCGGCTGTTCCAGGAAGCGATAATAATCGCGGTCCGGATCGCTCGAGGTGTCGATGATGTAGTCCGTCACGGGAATGCGCAGGCGCATCGGCGGCAGGTCGAGGCCCGGATCGCGATAGACGTAGTCGCGGTCGGGATCTTCCATCAGTTCCGGCGCATAGAACAGCACATATTCGCGGCCGCGATCGTCGATGCGCGAGCGCTGGATCACGTCACCATAACGGTTGCGGATCGTCACCACCTGCGTTCCGTCACGGCGCTCCACGGTTTCGCGGACACGGCCGCCAGGCAGACGCTCGTAATAGGGCTCGCCACCATCGCGGATGAAGCGCTGGTTGTCGTCGCCGCGCACCACGACGCGGTCGCCGAATTGCAGGATGATCGGCGCATTGCGGTCGCGATCACGCGGGCGGCCTTCGCGTGGCTGCCATTCGCGCACGCCTTCCGGCCGCTCATATTGCGGGCGACGGTCGACACGCTCGCCCTGCTGCGAGGTGATGGCCTCCATCTTGACAGGCGGCGGCGGAGCCTTGCCTTCGGCCGCGCCGGCGCGCTGCGCCTCCGCGTCGGAGGTCGGAACCTTCACGTCACCCGCCTGTTCGCGTTCACGGCGGCGCTCCTCGCGGGTCTGGCGATTGCCGGAACGTTCCACTTCCTTGTCGCTGTCGAGAACGGCGGCGCCCTTGTCGACCGGCAGAATGACGGTATCGGCGGTCTTGGACGGGTCCTTGGCGATTGCCTTGGCCTTGTCCAGCTCTTCCTTCGTCATCGGCGGCGCTTCCGTTTGTGGAATAGCGACCTGATTGGGAACGGCTTCTCCGGCCGGCGCCTGTCCGGTTGTCGCACCGCTTGGCGGCGGCGTCGGTGTGCCCGGCAGTGGGGCTGCGGGTTCACCCTTAACCGGTGGCTGCTCTGAAGGCTGCTGGCCGGGAGCGGGGTTGGGCTGTGCTTCGGGCGCAGGCGGGCGTGCGGGCGTGGGCGCCTCTGTCGGAACCGGTGCTTCTTTCGCAGCCGGCTCGGGCGCTGCGGGTTTCTTCTCGGGCACGGGTTTTTCGGCCGGTGCCGCTTTCTGCTCCGGTGCTTTTTCTTCTACCGGCTTCTTCTCGGGCGCGGGCTTGGCAGGCTGCTCGGAATTTTCAGGCCGCGCGGCAGGCTGCTGCTCGGCGGCCGGTTCCTTCGCTGGCTCCCTGCGCGGGCGCTCGGGTCGCTGCTCGCCCTCTGCGGCCGGCTGTTCAGCGCGGGCGGGCTTGCGCGGGCGTTCCTGCGGCTGCTGTTCGGCAGGCGCTGCTTCCGGGGCTGCTTCGCGCTGGCGGGCCGGGCGCTGTTCGCCCTCGCCCTGCGGTTCCTTCGCGCGCTCAGGCGTGCGGGGACGCTCCTGCGGCTGCTCGGCAGGTGCCGGTTCGGGACGCGCCTCACGCTGCTGCGGTTCTGGAGGCGCCTCGCGCTTGGGCTCGGGGCGAGGTTCGGCCGGGGCCGCCTCGCGCTTTGGCTCCGGCTCGCGCTGGGGCTCCGGGGCGCGTTCCTCACGCTTGGGCTCGGCCTGGGGCTGCGCCTCCTCCGCCTGCTGACGCTTCTTCTTGAGTTCCTCTTCCGGGTTTTCCTGTGCCGGCTCAGCCTGCGCCAGAATGATCTGTCCGGGCGCTACCTGCGAGATCGGCGCCTGCGCGCGGGACGCACCGGCAAAGCCCGCCGCTGCTGGCTCGACCGCGATCGCGAGAGACATGAGCGGAAAAACCACCCCGGTCAGCAATGTGTTTTTCTTCTTCAGCATCAGTGCTTCCTCATCTGCCGTCATTTATGGGTCGCAAATTATGCGACGTCGTGGGCCCGGCTTGGCACTCAGGCGCTGTTCAACGCCTAACACACGCTCCGGTTCCCATGATGACCAGATGCTTCTGTACCGGAAATGAACAGATCAAGGCCTTTTCGTGGAAGCTCTGCGGCACAAACGCGATCACTAATATTGCAGTTGCATTTTTTGACCAACCGGATGAATAATCCCAATCGCGCTCAGGCGGCAGGCGGTACACCGCTGCGCCCGGCGCCCATGGCGTCCGCACTGAAAACAACAACAGACCGCGGATGAACGACCAAAAGAGAGGATCGAAATGCCTATTTCCACCCGTCTGCTCGCAGCCGTATCGATTGCCGCCATCTCGCTGTTTTCGGGCGCTGCGCTTGCGCAGGACAAGATCGTCATCGGCACGGAAGGCGCCTACCCGCCCTTCAACAATCTCGAAGCCGACGGCACACTGACCGGCTTCGACATCGACATCGCCAAGGCTCTGTGTGAGCAAATGAAGGCCGAGTGCACCTTCGTCACCAATGACTGGGACGGCATCATTCCCGCCCTTCAGGCCAAGAAGTTCGACGCCATCATCGCGTCCATGTCGATCACGCCCGAGCGTCTCGAGAAGGTCGACTTCTCCAAGAAATATTACAACACCCCGCCGGCCATCGCCGTGCCGAAGGATTCTCCGATCAAGTCCGTCGACGATCTGAAGGGCAAGGCGCTCGGCGCGCAGGGTTCCACCACCCACTCCAACTATGCAGAAAAGCATTTCCCGGATGCCGACGTGAAGATGTATCCGACCGCCGACGAATATAAGCTCGACATCGCCAATGGCCGTATCGACGCCGTCATCGACGATATCGTCGTGCTGTCGGAATGGCTGAAGACGGATGCAGGCGCCTGCTGCAAGATCCTGACGCCGCTTCCGGTCGATGTCGAGATCAACGGCAATGGTGCGGGCGTCGCCGTGCGCAAGGGTGACACGGCGCTCGCCGACAAGTTCACCGCCGCCATCGCCGCCATTCGTGCCAGCGGCAAGTATCAGGAGATCAACAAAAAGTACTTCGATTTCGACGTTTACGGCGAGTAAGCCCGTTCGGCCTGTTGAAATCTCGTGGCGGAAGGGTTGCCCTTCCGCCATTTTTGTTTGAAAACGTCACAATAACAATCACGGCGGCTTAAGACCGCAGGGGAAAATTGGCATGAGCGGAGCATTTTCCGCCATAGGTGCGTTCTGGACCTATGTCTCGACACTTCTCGATCCCTTTTGCGGGCCGGTCGGTCTCTTCTCGCTTTTCGGAAACGGCACTCTCGTCGCCTGCGGCGATGCGGGCTGGGGCGATGAAATCGCCTTCGGCGTCAAGGTCACCATCTCGTTGGCGCTTGCCACCCTGCCCGTGGGGCTGCTGATCGGTTTTCTCATCGCGCTCGCCGCACAATCGGAAGAAAAATCGCTGCGGTTGGCGACCGGCATCTACACCACCATCTTCCGAGGCCTGCCGGAACTGCTGACGCTCTTCATCGTCTATTACGGCATCCAGATGCTGCTGCAATCGGCGGCCGGTTATGTCGGCTTCACCGGTCCGATCGAGATCAACGCCTTCGTGGCCGGCATGGTGGCGCTTTCGGTGGTGTTTTCGTCCTATGCGTCTGAAGTGCTGCTCTCCGCCTTCAAGGCCATACCGAAGGGACAATATGAGGCAGGTGCGGCGCTGGGGCTTTCGCGGGGCCGCACAATGGTGCTCATCATCATTCCGCAACTTGTCCGCATCGCCCTGCCCGGCATGACCAATCTCTGGGTCATCCTGCTCAAAGACACGTCCTACGTGTCGATCATCGGCCTTGCCGATATCGTTCGCCAGACGGGCATCGCCGCCCGCGTCAGCAAGGAAGCCTTCTTCTTCTACAGCATCGCCTGCCTGCTCTACCTCATCCTCGCGCTGCTATCCTCCATTGGCATAGGCTTCATCGATCGCTGGTCGCGCAAGTCGGAGGCGAGCAGATGAGCCATATTCAGGAACTCATCCCGCCCCGCCCCGCACCGGCCGTCGCGGACAAGCCGCTCAATATTTCGCGCATCGTCGGCGTCGCCGTCATCACGCTCTGGCTGTTGCTCGCCGCCGCGCTGATCTTCGCCATGATCGAGGGCTGGGACTGGGACAAATTCCAGCGCTACGGACCGCGCTATATCGACGGTCTCATCACCACCATCACCCTCGTCGGCAGCTCGATCATTCTCGGCGCCATTCTTTCCGTGCCGATCGCCTTCGGCCGCATGTCGGAAAACCGCATCGTCGGCGCGCTGGCCTATGCCTATGTCTATGTCTTCCGCAGCACGCCGCTACTGGCGCAGCTTTTCCTGATCTATTACGGCCTCGGCAGTTTCCGCCAGGGGCTGGAAACCGTCGGCCTGTGGTGGTTCTTCCGGGAGGCCTGGTATTGCGGCCTGTTGTCGCTCACACTCAACACCGCCGCCTATCAGGCCGAAATCCTGCGCGGCGCGATCCGCAGCGTACCGCGCGGCCAGCATGAGGGCGCCGCCTCGCTCGGCCTGTCGAAACTCGTCACTTTCCGCAAGATCATCCTGCCGCAGGCGCTCATCGTGGCGCTGCGTCCCTATGGCAACGAGATCATCCTGATGATCAAGGGTTCGGCCGTGGTCTCGATCGTCACGGTCTTCGACCTGATGGGCCAGACCCGTTACGCCTTCTCCCGCACCTTCGACTATCAGGCCTACCTCTGGGCCGCGATCTTCTACCTGGCGATCGTCGAAACGCTGCGGCATGTCTGGGCATGGCTGGAAGCACGCCTGACCCGTCACCTCAAGCGCTAGCCGCAAAGTTGGCAGCACTCATCAGGAGAGGCTGCCAACACTCTGAAAAATATAACAAATTTGTGACGTATCCATGTCTTTGGCAAGCTTGGGTTAACCATGACGTGTTCCCATATTCGATACAGCGGCAACGCTGTGATCGGCAATCATGGAAACGGGAACCGTCGTCATGAACAAGGACATGGAAATGATGCTGAGGGGCTACGGCCTCACCACCGCCCAGATATTTTATCGCCTGCCGGATCATCCGCTGGTTCTCCAGACCTATGTCTGGCAGGACTATGATCTTGCCCCAGACTTCCCCGAAATGCATGGCTTCCTCCAATTCTGGAAGGAAAAGCTCGACGGACCGCTGCACTCCGTCCGCTACGTGCACCGGCAGGTAATCTCGGCGCAGGAATGGCGCGCGCTCAAAGGGGAGTTCATCATCCACTGAGCCGTCGCACCACATAAACATTGCGCCCGTCCCCGATGCGGCTTACAGCAAACCTCAACTGAAGATGCTGACGGATAAGGCACGATGACGAAGAACCAGAAAATCGACGAAGAGGCGCTTGCCGAGGCCTATAACCGTGCGCTCGCGCTTGAAAAAGCCGGCGATGTGGACGCGGCGGTCAAGGCCTATGAAGAGGTTCTGGCCATCGATCCGGACGATCACGGCGGCGCGGCCGTGCGCATCGCCGCCATGGGCCGCGGCGAAACCCCGCCGAAAGCGCCTGACGCCTATGTCGAAACCCTGTTCGACCAGCACGCCGAAGCTTTCGAGGACATTCTTGTCGAGCAGCTCGGTTACGCCGTGCCGATGATGGTGCGCCAGCGGCTGCAGACGCTGAACCTCGGTCCCTTCAAGCGCCTGCTCGATCTCGGCTGCGGCACCGGCCTCACCGGCGAAGCGTTGCGCGATATGGCAGACGACATCACCGGCATCGACATTTCCGAAAACATGGTCGAAATCGCCCACGAGAAAGACCTCTACGAGACGCTCTACGTCGCCGAAGCCGAGGATTTTCTTGAAGACAATGACGACGAACCTTTCGACATCATCACTGCCACCGATGTGCTGCCCTATCTCGGCGCGCTGGAGCCACTGTTTTTCGGCGCCGCCGAAAACCTCAACGCCGGTGGCCTGCTGATCTTCTCGTCGGAAACCCTGCCCGAAGATACCCTGGCCGGACGTCCCTATATGGTCGGCCCGCACCAGCGTTTCGCCCATGCGGAAACCTATGTTCGGGAAAGACTGGCCGCGACCGGTTTCGAGGTCGTTGAAGTGACCGACATCAACGTGC
The DNA here is from genome assembly GCF_002008225.1 of Agrobacterium salinitolerans. Taxonomy (GTDB): domain Bacteria; phylum Pseudomonadota; class Alphaproteobacteria; order Rhizobiales; family Rhizobiaceae; genus Agrobacterium; species Agrobacterium salinitolerans. The sequence continues at coordinate 12,883 of NZ_MRDH01000020.1, forward strand.
GCATGCAGGACGGCAATCCGACGCCCGGCCATCTGATTATCGCCAAGCTCAAAGGCTGAGGCAGCGTCGCGGCATCTTTCTTCTCTCCGCCGGGGAGAAGAAACAAGCGGCGGACGCTCGTTTCAACGCCACGTCTGCTTCTTTTCTGAATCAATATCTCATCAAGACCACCCAGCGGCTTGAAGAGATTCGATTTTCCGTCACCTAAACCCGCAAAACGAAAAATGCCCTCCCCGACTACCGGAAAGGGCATTGCTCCAAAACCGGATTTGCGGCGGATCACTCCTCGCCGGATTTTGGATTGTCCAGCAGCATGTAATCGAGCGGCAGCTCGGTCGTATATTTGATCTGCTCCATCGCGAAGGCGGAGGAGACATCGCGAATTTCGATCTTGGCGATCATGCGCTTATAGAAGGCGTCATAGGCCGCAATATCGGGCACTACCACGCGCAGCAGATAATCGACATCGCCGCTCATGCGGTAAAATTCGACGACTTCCGGAAACTCGGAAACCACCTCGGAGAAACGCTTCAGCCACTCAATGGAATGGGAGGCTGTGCGGATGGAAACAAATACCGTGACCTTGGTATTGACCTTGACCGGATCGAGCAAGGCCACGCGCCGGCGGATGACGCCGTCTTCCTCCATCTTCTGGATACGCCGCCAACAGGGCGTCGTGGAAAGACCGACCTTTTTCGCCAGATCGGCAACGGCCAGCGTGGAATCCTCTTGCAGAATGCGCAAAATCTTACGGTCAAGGCGATCCAATGCGTCTATCCTCCTGAATTAATTTCCTTTCAATACACTAATTTTCGCAAAAAAACAGAAAATTGTTTCACTAAAGCCGCATTTCCACATATTGCCGCAGAACTGGCAGCAGTTCCGACGTGAACCACGGGTTCTTCTTCAGCCAGCCGGTATTGCGCCAGCTTGGATGCGGCAAGGGAAGAATTCCGGGACCGGAATTCGCGTGGAGATAGCTGCGCCAGTCCTGCACCGTTTCCGTCATGGTCTTGCGCCGCCTTTCCCCCAGGTGAAACGCCTGCGCATATTGGCCGACAGCGAGGATCAGCTCCACCTGCGGCATCGCCGCCATTACCCGCTCACGCCATTGCGGCGCACATTCGCGCCGGGGCGGCAGGTCGCTGCCCTTCTCGTCATAACCGGGAAAACAAAAGCCCATGGGCACGATGGCGAAACGATCCGGATCGTAGAACGTCTGCCGATCGACGTTCAGCCACAGGCGCAGCCTGTCGCCCGAGGCGTCGTTGAACGGCAGCCCTGTTTCATGTACGCGAAGCCCCGGCGCCTGCCCTGCAATCAGGATGCGCGCCTTGGTCGACATGACGACCACCGGCCTGGGTCCGTGCGGCAGGCGATCGGCCATTCCCTTAAGCGGCTTGTCGCGACAGAGCCGACAGCGCGCGATTTCGCCGCGTAATCCGTCCAGCCCGTCATCACGCACCGGCGCCAGCTCAACCATGATCCCACCCCAGAAGATGACGGACAATTGTGAGAAAACCCCACGGCGGCGTTTCCAGATCCGCGCCGCGATGCTCCCGTCGCCATTGCGACGGTTTTTCGAATTCTCCCGCCCAGATTCCGCGTTCCCGCCTGCGCGCCGCCGCCTGCTCGCTGGAGAACTGGAAATAACCGGATGCGACGGCAAAACCCGCCGACACCATTTCCGACGAGACATCCCTGCCGCCGGCGGAACAATAAACCAGCCGCCGCCCGTAACTGTCCCTGGAACTGCCGGAACAGGAAAAGTCGGCCACCCCGGCCAGCCTTTGCAGAACACGACGCGCCTCCTCGCCGCACGGCCAACTTTCGCTGCCACGCAGGCATGTCTGCGCAAGCTCGGGCGCATCGATGCCAAGCAGCCGGAAACGTTCCTCACCCATCGAGAGCGTATCGCCGTCGATCACAAAGAAGCGGCCCTTATAGGTTTCGCTGTTGATCTGGTCGAGCTTGGCGGCAATTAGAATGCCGAGAAAAACCGTGGCGACAAAAAGTCCGCCATCGCGAAATGCAGAAAAACGCCTGCTCTTGCCTCCATTTCGTCTCATGTAACAACAAACCCTTGTCAGAAATGGCAAACAAATCCTTTCACGGCAGCATCTTCTTAAGATTTTGCGCGTAGTCTGCAAGGGTTCATGTCACCCTGCGTTGTAACAATGAGTAAAAGCGTCAGCACGTCCACCGACAAGATCATCGTCGACCGGTCGAAAAAACACCGCAACAAGGCGGTTTTCGACACGGTGAAGACGACGCGTGAACGCCTGCAACAAGGGGCCGGCGCAAGCGACGCCTATGAACGCGAAATGCTGACCATGCACATCGCCGAAACCCTGCAGGGCGCGATGATCATGCCGCTTTTCATCGTGCTCGCCTCCATCATCGGCCTTTACATCACCCGCGACATCAGTCTGATCATCTGGTCGTTGATGGCGCTGAGCTTCCACGCTTTCTCTCTGCTCTTGGCCAAGCGTGCGGCAAAACAGGAAATCACGGCCGACAATCTTAAGCGCTGGAAAAGCCTCTTCCTCGGCATGCAGATCCTCATCGGCTGCGCCTGGGCGATGTTTGCGCTGACCGAACCGGTTCGCAACGACCCGACGCTCGTCCTTTTCTTCAAGGGCTCGACGCTGCTGATCGCGCTTTCGCTCACCGCCATGGCCAATTTCATGCTGCGGCGGGCGACCTTCATGACCTTTTTGCCGGTGCTTGCGGCTCTCTGCATGACTTCGGCAATCTCGCGCAATCCTTTCGATGTCGGTCTCGCGCTGATGTTCGGCATGGCCATCCTCTTCTGTCATCGCATCACCAGCCGGCTTTACCAGACCAGCATCAAGCTCCTGTCATCTCAGACGGAGAAAGACGACCTGATCGCCGAACTCGAAGTCGCCAATTCGATGTCCGACGAGGCGCGGCGACGTGCGGAAGAAGCCAATCTGGCGAAATCGCGCTTTCTCGCCTCCATGTCGCATGAACTCAGAACCCCGCTCAACGCCATTCTCGGCTTCTCCGAGGTCATGTCTTCAGAGGTGCTCGGTCCGCTCAACAATCCGCTCTACAAGGAATATTCCGGCGATATCCACCGCTCCGGCCAGCATCTGCTCGACCTCATCAACGAAATCCTCGACCTGTCGCGCATTGAGGCCGGCCGTTACGATCTCAACGAGGAATCCATCTCCATGCTGGAAATCGCCGAGGACTGCATCGGCATGATCCAGCTGCGCGCCCGCGCCAAGAATATCCGGATTTCCCAGCAGTTCGAAAGCAGCCTGCCGCAGGTCTGGGCCGACGAGAAATCCATCCGTCAGGTCATTCTCAACCTGCTCTCCAATGCGGTGAAATTTACCCCGCAGGGCGGCGAGATTCTGGTGAAGGCCGGCTGGACGGCGGGCGGCGGGCAATATGTTTCGATCAGGGATAACGGCCCCGGCATTCCCGAAGATGAAATTCCGGTGGTGCTGTCCGCCTTCGGTCAAGGATCGATTGCGATCAAGAGCGCGGAACAGGGAACCGGCCTTGGCCTGCCCATCGTCCAGGCCATCCTCGCCAAGCATGATGGCCAGTTCATCCTGAAATCGAAGTTGCGCGAAGGCACCGAAGGGATCGCCATCCTGCCGGCAAAACGTGTGTTGCAGAGCCTGCCGGCCGTGGAAGAAACCCACGCCATCCAGCCGCGCCGCCGGTCCTTCGCATAAGGCTGAAGAGACCTTAGAAGAACAGCGTCGTCACCAGCGAATACAGCACGAAAAATCCGTTCGCCATCAACAGGCAGAAGACGGCAAAGGAGCCAAGGTCCTTTGCATGCCGTCCAACGGAGGAGATTTCCGGCGAAATGCGGTCCACCAGCTCCTCAATAGCCGTATTCAACGCCTCCACCGAAAACAGCAGCAGCATCAGCACCGTGAAAACAAGAAGATGCGCAAAGGGTGAGCCGACCGCAAGAAGCAGGGCAAGCCCGACGCCGAAGGCGAGAACCTCATGACGAAACGCTGCCTCCTGCCACAGACGGCCAAGCCCCTGCACGGAATAACGCGCGGCGGCAAGAAGATGCCGCCAGCCTTTTTCCTTGCGAAAGACGGGTTCCGGTTTCGGGCTTTGCGGCGTCGCGTCCATCTTCGGCCTCAGTGGTCGGTGCGGGAGCTGATACGGGTGTCCACACCCGCCGCTTCGAACGTCGCCATGCCGGAATGGCAGGCGGCGGCGGCCTTGACGATACCGGCGGCAAGCGCTGCCCCCGTGCCTTCACCGAGACGCATACCAAGCGCCAGGAGCGGCGTCTTGCCAAGTTTTTCAACGGCGGCCAGATGGCCCGGCTCACCCGAGACATGGCCGATCAGGCAATGGTCGAGCGCCGAAGGATTGGCAGCCTTGAGGAGAGCGGCAGCAGCCGTCGCCACATAACCGTCGATCAGGACGGGGATGCGCTGCACGCGCGCCGCAAGGATCGCACCGGCAATCGCCGCAATCTCACGCCCGCCGAGGCGGCGCATGATTTCGAGCGGATCGGACAGATGGTCCTTGTGGAACTCCACCGCTGCCTTCACGGCGGCGATCTTGCGGGCCATGACCTCGCCTTCCGAGCCGGTGCCGGGACCGGTCCATTCTTCCGCCGTGCCGCCGTAGAGCGCCAGATTGATGGCGGCGGCAATCGTCGTGTTGCCGATACCCATTTCGCCGACGCAGAGAAGATCGGTGCCGCCGGCAATCGCCTCCATGCCAAAGGCCATGGTGGCGGCACAGTCGCGCTCCGAAAGTGCCGGCTCGCAGGTAATGTCGCCGGTCGGATAATCGAGTGCCAGGTCGAAGATTCTCAAGCCGAGATCATTGGCAACACAGATCTGGTTGATCGCCGCGCCACCTGCGGCGAAATTTTCCACCATCTGCTGGGTAACCGATGTCGGATAGGGCGTAACCCCATGCCGGGTGACGCCGTGGTTGCCGGCGAAGATCGCCACCAGCGGACGGGTGACGGCGGGCGAACGGCCGGACCATGCGGCGAGCCACATGGCGATTTCTTCCAGACGTCCGAGCGAACCGGCAGGCTTGGTCAGCTGCGCATTGCGCTCCTTGGCCGCCACAAGCGCATGGGTATCCGGGCCGGGAAGCTCGCGCAGCAGCGCGCGAAAATCGTCGAAGGGCAATCCGCTCATGCTCATGATATCTGTCTCTCTCATCGCCGGGTTGGCTTTCGCATCGGCTCATGCGTCCGGAACTTGTGTTTTCCGGCAAATCGGTCTTTGTTGCGCCTCTCATAATCGCGGATGCGCCGCGGAACAACCGGAAATGCAGCGACTGCAACGGAGAGAGCATGAGGGCCGGGGATTTTATAACAGATGTCATGCATTCCGTTGCCTTTCTCAGCCGCCTGCCGGTTCCCTCACGGTTTTTCGACAATACCGACGGCGTGTCGATGCGTCGCACTGCCCGCGCCTTTCCAGCCGCCGGCCTGCTGATCGCCCTGCCCGCCGCTTTCCTGGTGGTGGTTTTCGCCGGTTTCGACGCGTCACCGCAGCTCACGGGCTGGCTTGCCATCGGCCTGACAGCGCTCATCACAGGCGCATTGCATGAGGACGGGCTGGCCGACACGGCTGACGGTTTCGGCAGCGGCAAGGACAAGGCCCGCACCCTTGAGATCATGAAAGACAGCCGCATTGGCAGCTATGGCACCATCGCCATCGTCCTGTCCTTCGCGCTGCGCGCCACGGCACTCGCATCGCTGGTCGAGACCCTGCCGGGAAAAACCGCCGCCGCCTGCCTGATTGCCGCACTCGTCCTCAGCCGCGCCCCGATGGTGTGGCACTGGCAGTCCCTGCCCGCTGCCAAAACCTCCGGCATCGCTGCCGGCGCCGGCCAGCCGGGAAAAAACGAGCGCAACATTGCGCTGGTGATCGGGCTGCTGCTTTTCACACTCTTCACGCTGCACGCCCTGCCTCTTCTGTCGATTGCCCTTGTGCTGGCGGCAGCCTTTCTGGCGGCGGCGTTTTTCGGCAGGCTCTGCGACAGCAAGATCGGCGGCCATACCGGCGACACCATCGGCGCCTGCCAGCAGATCACGGAGATCGTGATTCTCGTCGCCCTTGCCCTTGCAGCGTGACGGCCTGATATAAATCATCATGGAAACACCCTGCATTCATATCTGCCGCCTCGATGAAACCGTGAGCCTCTGCATCGGCTGCGGCCGTACGCTGGATGAAATCGGCGGCTGGGCGGGATATAGCGACGAGAAGAGGCGCGATATCATGATGTTGCTGCCGCAAAGACTGGCAAACCTGCCCAAGACCGCCAAGGAGACACATACCGCATGAACAGGCTGACCATCGTTCTCCTTCTGCTGGCCGTCGGCCTTGGCCTGCTTCTCATCAATCACGACGGCGGCCGAACGCTCGGCATCGACAATGATCAATTCGCCCACGTGCTTTATCTTCTGCCGATTGCCGGCCTGTTATCCGCCGGCATTCTGGCGGGAAGACGCGGCAGCCTCAGTACCGTCATCCGCCAGCTCGCTGTCTGGCTCGTCATCATTCTCGGCCTCGTCTCGCTCTATCTCTATCGCTACGATCTGCAATCCTTCGGCGACCGGCTGCTCGGCGGCCTGATGCCCGGTCGTGCCGTGGTGGTGACGACATCAGGCGGTGAACAGGAGATCGTGCTGCATAAATCGATGAGCGGCCATTTCGAGGCGAATGTCACCGTCGAGGGCAAGACGATCCATATGCTGGTCGATACCGGCGCAAGCTCGGTGGTCCTCGCCAATGCGGATGCGGCAGCAATCGGCATCGACACCACAAACCTCCGCTATACCGTACCTGTCATGACCGCGAATGGCCGCACGGCGGCTGCCCCCGTTACGCTCTCCGAAATCGGCATCGGCCCCATAGCCAGACGCAACATCCCCGCCCTCGTCGCGCAGGATGGCCAATTGGGCCAGAGCCTGCTCGGCATGAGCTTCCTGTCGACGCTCGGCTCACTGCAGATGCAGACCGATGAATTGCGGTTGCGGGATCGGTAAGCTTCTCTCGGAGAAGGCCCCTATCTTGCGATCAAACGCTTTCATCACAATATATGTGAAGTAACGAGGGAAAGGTTGGCCGACACTGACCGCTGAAACCGGCGGCTTACTCGCAAATTTTGTCACTTCGGCAAATCATTGACATGCCACACTGATCATGAGACAAGATTACATATTCAACGCGGGAGTTCTCAACATGATCGGTCCAGATCCTATCCTACTTTGATCTAAGCGTGCTTCCACTGTAAGAAGCGAAGCGTCGAACTATGGTTTCGGCGCTTTTTGTTTTTTTGAGATGCCCGGCGAACGGATTTTTCGCTTTAGTTTGTATCCCCTGTATTTTCGTTCCATCGTCTGCAAAAGATTCTCGCCGGTTTTCTTTGCCTCTTCCGCGTGTTCGTAGAGGCTGCGAATGGCACTTTCTCGACCCTCGAGTGAAATATTGGTGAAACTCTTCCGGTATATTCCATCTATCTTGGCGCGAATTTTATCCAGAACACCATAGAAATAGACGACATCGCCAATATACTCTCTTCCAGTGGCCGATATTGAATCGATATTCTTCAGATAGAAATGGGTGTGTCGTGCATCTGTAATGTGCGGAACGAAATCTTTGTTTTCCATGATACGCTCCCTGAAAGTCACATAGGAAATAGGCGCGACAAGAAAGATCGCCATATCGGCTGTATTAAAGTCGATCTCAGCATAGAGAGACCTAATAAATTTCTCTTTTTCTCGGGACTTTTTCCAGAATCCTACCCCAACCGCTACAAACTGTCCAAGTATCCACAGTGTAAAATCAGTGGACGCCGCGACCATCGCGGCGAGCAATTGCGGACTTTCAGATATTTGCTGCGTCGCTGACATGCAAAAATCCTTTTAAATATAAATTATATTTACTTTTAATAAATGAAATATAAAAATCACAAACAAAATTAACAATATAAATATAACAATTCAAATGGCGGGCAACGATTTTTTACACCAATATCGGGCCTGTTTCGACGGAAATATTGAGCAGGAACTCGACCTGAACCACGCTGAAATAAAATGCTCGCAGGAACCATTTTCCGAGAGATTTCTTTCTGTGCGATTCTTGTTCGACGAACCATCGCCCCTTGATTCCTCCCCATTGGATAAATTATGTTGGTTCCGTTCTCAGGGCGGGGTGCAATTCCCCACCGGCGGTATCGGGATTTTTCCCGGAGCCCGCGAGCGCTTCCGGTCTCCAAAGCCGGAAGGTCAGCAGATCCGGTGAGAGGCCGGAGCCGACGGTATAGTCCGGATGGAAGAGGACAAGGCATAGGACGCACGCGCGTGAGCGGGCTCCGCATTGCATTGTTCGCCCAAGGGATATTTGGCGCTTCTCTAAGCGCGAAAATGCCGCAAAACGGCATAACCCTTGAAAGGCTTGAAAGAAAATGACCATTGCTAGAATTGAAGACGCCATCGAAGCCATTTCCCGTGGCGAGATGGTGATTGTCGTTGACGACGAAGACCGCGAAAATGAAGGCGATATCATCGCCGCCTCCGACAGCATCACCCCACAACAGATCGCCTTCATGATGAACCATGCGCGCGGGTTGATCTGCGTCGCCATGCCGGGCGAGCGTCTTGATGCGCTCGACATTCCGCTGATGGTGTCGCGCAATACCGAATCCCTCAAAACGGCCTTCACCGTCTCGGTGGACTATATTCCAGGCACCACGACCGGCATTTCCGCCGCCGACCGGGCAAAGACTGTTCGCGCGCTGGTCTCCGAGGAATCGCGCCCGGAAGATTTCGCCCGTCCCGGCCACATCTTCCCGCTGCGTGCCAACCCTCAGGGCGTCCTTGGCCGCACCGGTCATACCGAAGCCGCCGTGGACCTCTGCCGCCTCGCCGGAAAATACCCCTCCGGCACCATCTGCGAAGTCGCCAATGACGACGGAACGATGGCCCGCCTGCCCCAGCTCAAGGTTTTCGCCGAACGCCACGGCCTGCTCGTCGTGACCATCAAGGACCTTGTCGCTTACCTCAAGGGCGAGGTTGTCGAGGAAGTGGCGCAGAAGCAGGTTGCGTGAGCTGCTGCTCGTGTTGTGAGTACGAAAACGCCCGGCGCAAGCCGGGCGTGAAATCGGTAACTGAAGTGCTGAAACCTCCCAGCTCCGTCATCCTCGGGCTTGACCCGAGGATGACGTGGAGTGTGGTGAACCGTCGGTTGGCACGGACGTCCATGTTTATCAGACCAGGAAGCTCAATACTTCCGCGTCGAAAACCCTACCAGCAGCAGAAACCGCCATCCACCAGCAGATCCACGCCCGTCACGAAACTAGCCGCATCTGACAGCAGGAAGATCGCCGGACCGACCATCTCATCCACGCCCGCCATGCGCTGCATTGGCGTTTGCTCTTCGAACAGCTTGGTCTGGTGCACCATTTCCGGCCGCGTATTCATCGGCGTCGCCGTGTAGCCCGGCGAGATGGTGTTGACGCGGATGCCGCGCCCCACCCACTCCATCGCCATGGATTTCGACATGTGGATGACGCCTGCCTTCGAGGCATTGTAATGGCACTGCATCAGCCCGCGATTGACGATGACGCCCGACATGGAGGCAATGTTGACGATTGCGCCGCGGCCGTTTTTCAGCATGGCATTGGCTTCCGCCTGGCAGGAGAGGAAAATGCCTTTCAGGTTGATATCCATCATCGTCTGGAACTGGCTTTCTTCCATCTCCTCGGCCGGATTGGCATTGGCGATGCCGGCCGCATTGACGGCGAGCGAAAGTGCGCCGAGTTCTGCCTCCGTGCGGGCAACCGCTTCAGTCAGCGCCTGCTTGCTGGTGACATCGGCAGCAATCTGGATCGACTTGCGCCCGGCCTTGGCGATGAAATCAGCCGTCTGCGCCAGACCGTCATCGGTACAGCGATCAAGCAGCGCGACATTGGCGCCCGACTGGGCAAGCCCCATGGCAATACGCTGGCCGATGCCCGAGCCGGCGCCGGTGACAAGCGCCACCTGACCGGAAAGATCGAACAATTTCGGCGCGTTGAGGGTGATGGTGGACATTTTTATTTCCTTCTTCAGATCGTCGCCAGTTCCATGACCGAGACATCGTTTGCTTCGTCGCGGTTGAGGATGCCGGCCTGTTTTCCCTGCGCGAGCACGAGAATGCGGTTCGAAACGCCCAGCACCTCTTCCAGATCGGAGCTGACGACGATGACGGCCACGCCGTCTTTCGCCAGACCGACAATGATATCGTAGATTCCCGCGCGCGCGCCGACATCGATGCCGCGCGTCGGCTCGTCCAGCACCACCACGCGCGGATTTCGGGCAAGCCATTTGGCGATGACCACCTTCTGCTGGTTGCCACCGGAAAGATCGGAGGCAGGCTGTTCGCTACGGCCCTTGACCCCAAATCTGGCGATGGCCTCTTTTGTAAAGGCGCGCTTGATGCGCGGCGTGATCCAGCCGGTGCCGACACGGTCGAGATTGGCATAGATCAGGTTTTCACCGATCTCGTGCTCCACCACCAGCCCCTGCAACTTGCGGTCTTCCGGCACCATGACGATGCCCTTGGCGATAGCGTCTGCCGGGCTTTTCAGCGTCAGCACCTTTCCGTCAAGCAGGACCTCACCCGCACAAGTCGGATCGGCACCGGAAATGGCCCGCACCAACTCGGTGCGTCCCGCGCCGATCAAACCGGCAATACCAAGGATTTCACCGGCGCGGACGCTGAAGCTGATGTCGCGGAAAGCATTGTCCGCGCCAGTCAACCGTTTCACTTCCAGCACCGTCTTGTCCTGCGGCTCCGGCAGCGCCGGGAACAGGCGTTCCAGCGAGCGGCCGACCATGCTTTCAACAATGGTGCGCACCGGCGTCGCGCTGTCGGCAAATTCATGCACCCGCTCGCCGTCGCGCAACACGACGATACGGTCGGTAATCTGTTTGATCTCTTCCATGCGGTGGGAAATATAGATGATGCCCACGCCCTCGGCGCGCAGCTTGCGCACCTGCTCGAACAGCGCCTGCGTTTCCGCACCGCCAAGTGCGGCCGTCGGCTCGTCGAGGATCAGGAGTTTAGCATCCAGCGCCAGCGCCTTGGCGATTTCGATCAGTTGCTGGTTCGCGGTCGAGAGACCCGCCACCTTGCGGGTTGCGGGAATGTGGAGGTTGAGGCGCGCCAGCTGCTGCTGGGCTCTGCGCACCATCTCGGCGCGGTCGACAACCCCGTTTTTCATCGGCCAGCGGCCAATGAAGACGTTTTCGGCGATGGAAAGCTCCGGCAGAAGCTTCAATTCCTGATGAATGAGGACGACACCCTTGTCGATCGCCTCGCGTGGCGACGACGGCGCAAAGGGCTCACCGAGCCACGTCATCTTGCCCTCGGACGGCTCGCGCGAACCGGCGATGATGCCGGACAGCGTGGACTTGCCCGCACCGTTTTCACCCAGCAACGCGACCACCTCGCCCGGATAGACGTCGAGATCGACGGCTTTCAGAACCTCGAGCGGACCGTAACGTTTGCTGATGCCACGGAGCGAAAGAACCGGCTCGCGCATGACGGGACCTCCCAGGACATAATCGCAGTGGCGATACACCACGGCTCCGTGTCCGAAATTGCGTAAAGACAAACCAATGAATGCCCCGCGCATCCAGTCGGACGCGCGGGGCATAGGGATCAAGGATGGTTGGCGATGAAGCCTTCGACATTTTCCTTGGTGGTCAGCGTCGCATCGGAGAGCTGCACCGCCGGAACCTTCTCGCCGCCGACGATCTTGACCGCCATGTCAACAGCCATGCGGCCCATCTTCTGGGTCTGCTGTGTCGCGGTCACGTCGAACACACCGTTCTTCAGCGCCTCAAGCGCGGCCGTGTCACCATCGAAGCCACCGACGACGATCTTCTGCGAAGGGTTGGCGACCTTGATCGCCTGTGCCGCGCCGAGCGCCAGACCGTCCGCCTGCGCAAAGACGATCGAGACATCAGGATTGGCCTGCAGCATGTTCTGCATGATCTGGAAGCCTTCGTCCTGGCTCCACATGTTGGACCACTGTTCGGCAACGATCTTCACGCCGGAATTGGCCTTTACCGATTCCATGCAGCCCTTGGTGCGGTCGACTTCCGGTGTCGTGCCCTTCTGGCCGTGAATGATGACCATCTTGCCCGAACCGCCAGCCTGCTTGATGATGTAATCGCAAACCGCCTTGGCGGAAGCGACGGAATCGGTGGCGAGGAAGGTATCGCCCGGCGCGCCATCGGCATTGCGGTCGATATTGATGACCGGAACGCCGGCGGCTTTGGCAAGCTTCACCGGAACGGTCGCGGCGGCGGCACCGGCCGGGATATAGATCAGCGCATCGATATTCTGGGTCAGCAGATCCTGGATCTGGTTGACCTGCGTCGGGCCGTCGCCCTTGGCGTCGACGGTAACGACGGCAATGCCGCGCGTCTTGGCTTCGGCTTCGACGGCCTGCTTGATCTGGTTGAAGAAGTTCGCCTGCAGATTGGCGACGGCAAGGCCGATCTTCTTGACTTCTGCGGCATTGGCAGAGCCAAGCGACAGGGCGAGAAGTGCGGCGGATGTCAGCAGAATGCGTGAAAATTTCATGATTATTCCTCCATTTGTTGATTTTTGACCTTCGGGCAGATCAAACCTCCTCCCCTCCGGCCGTTTTTTCACGCCTCCCATGCCGGGAGGGTCGTTTATTGCGCGGACGGCTCAGCACCGTCCGCAGGCAAATTCAGCTTCTGCGGCGACGCAATGTTTCAGCACCCACGGCCAGCACGATGACCACACCGATGATGACCTGCTGGAGAAAGGGAGAGACGTTGAGCAGGTTGAGGCCGTTGCGCAGCACGCCGATGATCAGCACGCCGATCAGCGTTCCGCCGATGCCGCCCGCACCGCCCGAAAGCGAGGTTCCACCGATGACAACGGCCGCAATCGTATCCAGCTCGTAACCGAAGCCGCTGGAGGGCTGAACCGAGTCGAGACGTGCGGCAAGAACGATGCCGGCAAGACCGGCAAGAACCGCGCAGGCGACATAAACGCAAATCGTCACTAGCGGCACGTTGATGCCGGCAAGACGCGCCACTTCCGGATTACCGCCCACCGCATAGACGGTACGGCCCTCGGAGCGGAAACGCAGGAAAGCCCAGGAAACCAGCACCACGATCAGCATCAGTAGCACGGTCGCGGTCAGCACGCCGAAATGGCGCTCAATCGCCAGCATCATGAACCAGTCGGGAAACCCGACGATCTGCTGTCCGTCCGTGATCATGTTGGCGAGACCACGCGCCACAGACATCATGGCCAGCGTAGCAATGAACGCCGGCACCCGAAAGGCCGTAACCAGAATACCGACAACAAGGCCGCAGGCGGCAGAGGCAATCAGCGCCAGCACGATGGCCATGCCCATCGGCATGCCCGCGACATTGGCCGTCCAGCCCATGATCATCATCGACAGCGCCAGCACCGAGCCGACGGACAGATCGATGCCGCCGAGCAGGATCACGAAGGTCATGCCAACGGCCATGATGCCGAGAACGGTGATCTGGTCGAGAATGTTGAGACCATTTCTGAGCGAGAGGAAATTCTCGCTGGCGAAGGTCAGAAACACGCAGAGCAGCAGCAGGCCCAAAAGAGGTCCGGTCGCGCCGCTCAGCCAGGCAAGCGGGCTCCTGGTATGCGTGACCCCCTCGTTGCGTTCAATCGCGGACATGGCTCCTCCCGGTGACTGCCTTGCACTTTTTAAACCGATTAGAATAATTATTCATGACCGGTGAAACATGCATAAGCCAGTTCCGCGAAGCTTGTCAATAGGGCGTTAATGGCAGAAGGGACCCTGCGGAGGATGGCAAGGCGGTCGACTTACGTTCCTGTCCTCATTCCTGTGCCTGTCACAGGAAACCAGCCGACGCGCGTCTAAGAGGCGGAAGGAGTCCTTTCGACCCCAGGACTTTGGCTGGCGGAATCCCTGTTACAAATTCGGGGATGAGGACGCCGCGAATATCCTTCCGTAAGAAAAATTCTGCGACACCGGAACAGAACGGCTCGACCGAAACAAGACAATCCACAATTCCGGCTTGACAGAAACGCCATCTCTGCAATTATATAAACATCTGTATAAATATTCACACGCATGTTTTGAAGAGGATTCCATGCAGCCCCAGGAGCTAGAGCGCATTGCGCGCCAGATTCGCCTTCGCGACGTACAGGCTGTTTTTGAAGCGGGTGCGGGCCATGTCGGCGGCGAAATGTCGGCTATCGACATCATGACAGCCCTTTATTTCCGCGTCCTGCGCATCTGGCCGGATGATCCGAAGAACCCTACCCGCGACCGTTTCGTGCTTTCCAAGGGCCATACGGCCTGTGCGCTTTATGTGACACTGGCCAAGCGCGGCTTCATTCCGGAAGAGGAAATCTCGACCTTCCTGCAGCCGAATTCGCGTCTCAACGGCCATCCGAACTGCAACAAGGTGCCGGGTGTGGAAACCAATACCGGCCCGCTCGGCCATGGATTGCCTGTTGCCGTCGGCATGGCCAAGGCGGCCAAGCTTTCCGGTGCGGACTATCACACCTATGTCATGACCGGCGACGGCGAGATGCAGGAAGGCTCCAACTGGGAAGCCATCATGTCCGCAGCGCAGTTCGGCCTGAACAATCTGACGCTGATCGTCGACCACAACCGCTTCCAGCAGGGTGCGGCGCTCTCGGAAACCAATGATATCGCGCCGCTCCGCCCGAAGCTCGAGGCTTTCGGCTGGGAAGTGAGCGAAATCAACGGCAACGCCATGGCGGACGTCGTGCCGGCGCTGGAGCATCGCGGCGACCGCCCGCATTGCATCGTCGCCCACACCAACAAGGGTCACGGCATTTCCTTCATGCAGGACCGTGTCGACTGGCACCATAAGGTTCCGAGCAGGGAACAATATGAAATCGCCGTCAAAGAACTTTCGGAGACATTGTGATGAACGCGCCCGTAACCGCCGCCAAGCTGTATGACTGCCGCGACGCTTTCGCCGAGACACTGGAAGCGCTGGCTACCAACAATGACAAGGTCGTCGCCGTTTGCAACGATTCGGTCGGCTCTTCGAAGCTCGGCGGCTTCAAGTCGAAATTCCCCGAGCGCCTCGTCAATGTCGGCATTGCTGAACAGAACATGGTCGGCGTTGGCGCCGGCCTCGCCAATGGCGGCCAGCTGCCCTTCGTCTGCGGCGCATCCTGCTTCCTCACCGGCCGCGCGCTGGAGCAAATCAAGGCGGACCTTGCCTATTCGAACGCCAATGTGAAGCTGGTCGGCATCTCCTCCGGCATGGCCTATGGCGAACTCGGCCCGACGCATCATTCCATCGAGGACTTCGCCTGGACCCGCGTTCTGCCGAACCTGCCGGTAATCGCCCCCTGCGACCGTATCGAAACGGCAGCCGCCGTCAAATGGGCGGCGGACTATGCCGGCCCCTGCTTCCTGCGCCTGTCGCGTGTCGGCGTGCCGGACCTGCTGCCGGAAGGTCACGTCTTCGAACTCGGCCGCGCCAACCTGTTGCGCGAGGGTTCCGACCTGACGCTGATTGCCAACGGCACGCTGACGCACCGTATCGTCAAGGCCGCCGATATTCTGGCCAGCCGCGGTGTCAAGGTGCGCGTACTGAACATGGCAACGGTGCGTCCCATTGATGAGGCGGCCATCGTAGCAGCAGCAAAGGAAACCGGCGCGATCCTGACGGCCGAGGAACATTCGATCTTCGGCGGCCTCGGTTCAGCCGTCGCCGAAGTCGTGGTCGATCATGCACCTGTGCCGATGAAGCGTCTCGGCGTTCCCGGCGTCTTCGCCCATACCGGTTCAGCCGAATGGCTGCTCGATGAATTCGGCATGGCACCGTCCGCCATTGCCGATGCCGCTGAAGCGCTGATCAAGAGAAAATAAGGTCTCCTCCCAGAGTCGTCGCGTGTCTTCGGATGCGCGGTGACACCCTTTCTGCAATATCGTCGTTGAATCGCCGCAAGGCAGAAACGAAAAACTGCCGACGAAAGACCCATCATGCGCGCTATTTTGTCCATCGATCAGGGCACCACCAATTCCAAGGCCATTCTTGTTTCAGAAACCGGCGAATTGCTGGCGCGCGGCTCATCGCCCGTCGGCATCGCCTATCCGCAGCCCGGCTGGGTGGAACAGGAACCGCAGCGCATCTGGGCCTCGGTCTGTGAAGCGATCTCCGCCTGCCTTGCCGCCGCACCCTCTGACGTCGATGTCGTAGCCATCGCCATTTCCAACCAGCGCGAATCCGTGACCATCTGGGACGGCGAAACCGGCGAGCCGCTCGGACCAGTGCTCAGCTGGCAATGCCGCCGCACGGCGCAGGACTGCGCCGAACTGATCGAAAAGGGCCATTCCAAGCGTGTGATGGCGCTGACCGGCCTGCCGATTGACCCGATGTTTCCGGGCGCAAAAATGCGCTGGCTGCTGGAGCGCGCGCCGCAAGGGCGCCAGCTCCGCCTCGGCACCATCGATAGCTGGCTCATCCATCGCTTCACAGGCGGCAAGGTCCATGCCTGCGATGCCTCCAACGCCGCCCGCAGCCAGGTGCTCGATCTCAACCGCCAAGTCTGGAGCGAGGAGCTTTGCGAGCTCTTTGGCATCGACATCAACACACTGCCAGACCTGCGCGACAGCAGCGGCGATTTTGGCGTCACATCAGGCGTTCCCGGCATCAAGGATGGTACGCCGATCCTCGCCGCCATCGGTGACAGCCACGCCGCCCTTTTCGGCCATGGCGCATTTAACCCCGGCGACGGCAAGGTGACCTTCGGCACCGGTTCCTCCGTCATGACGACGCTTCCGCATTTCATCGCGCCCGAACGCGGCATCACGACGACCGTCGCATGGCGGCTGGGCGGCAAACCAACCTTCGCCTTCGAAGGCAATATTCTCGTCTCGGCCGCCTCCCTGCCCTGGATGACGGATATCCTCGGCCTGCCCGATGTCGCGGCCCTTGTCGAGCTTGCCGCCACTGCCGAGCCAAACGGCCCCGGTTTCGTGCCGGCCTTCGTGGGTCTCGGTGCGCCCTATTGGGATACGAATGCACGTGGGCTTTTCTCTCAGATCAATTTCAGCACCACCCGCGCCCAGATGGCCCGCGCCGTCACCGATTCCATCGCCTTTCAGGTCCACGACGTATTCGCCGCCATGCGCGCGCAATCGCCTTCGGGCTTTGGACGGCTGTTCGTGGATGGCGGGCCGAGCCAGAACCGTTTCCTGATGCAGTGCGTCGCCAATATGCTGGAACACCCGGTCATCCAGCGCGATGCGCCGGAAGCCTCCGCGCTGGGTGCGGCCTATCTCGCCGGCCTCGCCCTCGGTTTCTGGAGCGATCTTACGGCCATCGCCGCCCTTGCCAGCCAAGGCAACACGATCGCGCCGGCAAACGGCGAAAGCCGGCAGCGGCTTGGCATCTGGCGCGATGCGATTGCCCGCTCGACCTTGCCTGTAACCTCGGGTAATGGTGAATAAAAATTCACCCTGGAGGGCTTATGGGCAGGCTAAACGAACTTCGAATGATTTCCCGCGTGGCGCAGATGTATTTCAGCGAGCATAAACGTCAGGCGGAAATCGCCCAGCATCTCAACCTTTCCCAAGCCACCGTCTCGCGCATGCTGAAGCGTGCGGAGGCGGAAGGCATCGTCCGCACCAGCATCATTCCCCCACCCGGCACCTATAGCGATCTGGAGGCGCAGCTGCGCGAACGTTTCGACCTGCCGGAGGCCATCGTTGTCGATTGCAGCGAGGACCGTGACGGCGCCATCATGGCTCGCATCGGTGAAGCGGCCGCGCACTTTCTCGAAGTGACGCTGTCGCAGAACGAGATCATCGGCGTTTCCAGCTGGAGCCAGACGATCTTCAAGATGGTGGAAAACATCCACCCGCTTAAAGGCGCCAAGGCACGTTATATCGTCCAGACGCTGGGCGGCATGGGCGATCCCTCGGTCCAGACTCATGCGACCCAGATCACCACCCGGCTGGCGCGGCTGACGGAGGCCGAACCAAAGCTGCTGCCAGTACCCGGCGTCGCCACTTCGCGGGAAGCCAAGCTTCTGATGCTCGCAGACCCCTTCGTGCGCGAAACCATCGATCTCTTCGGGTCCATCACTCTCGCCATCGTCGGCGTCGGCGCGGTGGAGCCATCGGAACTTCTCGCCCGCTCCGGCAACATCTTTTCCGCCAAGGAACTGGCCGATCTCGCCCAGGCAGGCGCCGTGGGCGACATATCTCTACGATTCTTCGACAGGCAAGGCAAACCGGTAAAGACGCCGCTCGATGACCGGGTCATCGGCCTGCCGCTGGAAAACCTCTCGAATGTCGACCGTGTCATTGCGCTCGCCGGCGGCTCGAAGAAGACAGAGGCCATTGCCGGGGCGCTCAGAACCGGTGTGATCGATGTGCTCGTCACCGACAAATTCACTGCCGAACGACTCGTCGGTCAGGAAACATAGCCAAGTTCCCATAAAGGAGGAGACATGAGGCGCTTTGAAGGTCAATCCGTATTCGTGACCGGAGGCAACAAGGGCATCGGTTACGGCATAGCCCGCCGTTTTGCCGATGAAGGCGCAAAAGTCGCCATCGCCTCAGTCGACAAGGACACGCATGACGCCGCCAGAAAACTGGCGGACGAAACCGGCACCGTTACCCATGGCGTCATCCTCGATGTGCGCGACGCGGCAGCGGTGCGCGAGGCCTATGGCGCCGCCGAAGAGGCGATCGGCCCGCTTTCCATTTCCGTCCAGAATGCCGGCGTCATCACCATTTCGAAAATCGAAGAGCTGACGCAGGAACAGTGGGACTTCAATCTTGACGTCAACACCAAGGGCGCGTTCCTCTGCTGCCAGGAAGCGATCCGCCGCTTCCGCGCAAGCGGCACCAAAGGCCGCCTCGTCAACACCGCCTCGGGTCAGGCGCGTCAGGGATTCATCTATACACCGCATTATGCCGCCTCAAAATTCGGCGTTGTGGGCCTGACGCAAAGTCTTGCCAAGGAGCTCGCGCCTGAGGGCATTACCGTCAACGCCATCTGCCCCGGCATCATCCACACCGAAATGTGGGACTATAACGACCGCGTCTGGGGCCAGATGCTGGGTGAGTACAAGCCCGGCGAACTGATGGCCGAATGGGTGCGCAACATCCCCATGCGCCGCGCCGGAACCCCCGCCGAAGTGGCCGCACTGGTGGCATTTCTGGCGTCGGACGATGCGGCTTATATCACCGGCCAGACCATCAATGTCGATGGTGGCTTGATCATGTCGTAAAGGGGCTTGCTAAAGCCTCTCCTCCGTCATCCTCGGGCTTGTCCCGAGGATCTAATCACGTCCAATAAAATCAATCGGTTGCAGATCCTCGGGACAAGCCCGAGGATGACGTAGCGTGTGAGGGGAAGCTTTCCGCTATCTCTAACGATTGAGCCGTCAGTTGCGCAGCCTATACCCCGTCTTGAAGATCCAGCTAACAACACCGAGGCACAGCGCCAGAAACAGCGTGATCATCGCAAGGCTGATGGCGGGATTGACGTCGGCGATCTCATAAAAACTCCAGCGGAAACCGCTGATGAGATAAAGCACCGGATTGAAATGGCTGACCGTCTGCCAGAAGGGCGGCAGCATGTCGATGGAATAGAAGCTGCCGCCAAGGAAAGTCAAAGGCGGCACCACCAGCATGGGAATAAGGTTCAGCTGCTCGAAATTCGTCGCCCAGATGCCGATGATGAAGCCGAACAGGCTGAAACTGACAGCCGTCAGCACGAAAAACAGCACCATCATGAACGGATGAGCAATCGTGATATCCACGAAGAAGGTCGCCGTTATCAGAATGATCGTCCCGATCATCAGGCCCTTGGTCGCCGCCGCCCCGACATAGCCGGCGACAATTTCCGTCATCGATACGGGCGCGGACAATATCTCATAGACCGTGCCGGTGAATTTCGGGAAATAAATGCCGAAGGACCCGTTGCCGATACATTGCGTCAGCAACGTCAGCATGATGAGACCGGGCGTTATGAAGGCGCCATAGGAAACTCCGCCAACTTCCTGAATCCGCGAACCGATCGCGGTTCCGAAGACGATGAAATAAAGGGAGGTGGAAATGACGGGCGAGACCACGCTTTGCAGCAGGGTGCGACGCGTGCGCGCCATTTCGAACAGATAGATGGCCTTGATGGCTTCGAAGTTCATTTCTGGCCTCCCACCAGCGAAACGAAAATATCCTCAAGCGAACTCTGCCGCGTGGAAATATCCCTGAAATGGATGTTGGCGGCGAAAAGGGCATTCAGAACATCCGCGATGCGGACCTGCTCGCCATTATCCTCGATTTCATAAGTGATGGTGGAGCGGTCATCGGAAAGCGTCAGACCGAAGGGCGCAAGACTGTCAGGCAATTGCTCCACGGGCTGGGCAAGCTCCAGGAAAAGCTGCTTGCGGCCGAGTTTTTTCATCAGCGCCGTCTTTTCTTCCACCAGCAGCAATTCGCCGCCATTGATGACGCCCACCCGGTCGGCGATTTCTTCCGCCTCTTCGATGTAATGTGTGGTGAGGATGATGGTGACGCCTTTGGCGCGCAGCTCGGAAACCACATTCCACATGTCGCGGCGCAGCGCCACATCCACACCGGCCGTCGGCTCGTCAAGGAACAGAACCTTCGGCTCATGCGCCAGCGCCTTGGCGATCAGCACGCGCCGTTTCATACCGCCGGAAAGCTCCCGCAGCATATTGTCCTTCTTGTTCCAGAGCGACAAGGATTTCAGGATACGCTCGATCAGCTCCGGGTTCTTCTTCTGCCCGTGCAGGCCGCGCGAGAAGCTGACGGTGTTCCACACCGTCTCGAACTGGTCTGTGGTCAGCTCCTGCGGCACGAGGCCGATCAGGGCGCGGGTCTGGCGAAAATCCTTCACCACATCGTGCCCGCCGACAAGCACCGAACCTTCACCCGGATTGACGAGACCGCAGACAATCGAGATCAATGTCGTCTTGCCAGCACCGTTCGGACCGAGAAGAGCGAGGATTTCCCCCTGTTTGATATCGAGGCTGACACCTTTGAGCGCCTGAAAGCCGTTTGCGTAGGATTTTGTCAGATTCCGTATCGAAACAATGGCATTCATGGCGAATTCTTTCGAAAAACCGAGTAAGATGATCGCCATATAGACCGCAGAGGTTGCAAATGCCACCCCAGCGGACCGAACACTGCGTTCGGCAGAGACGGAAAATCAGCTGTAGATGCTGTAGAAAAACTGCGCTGCGACGAAGACCAGAAATACCCCGAAGGCCCGCTCCAGCTGCTTTTTGCTGAGCGCATGGGCGAGCCTAGCGCCATAGGGCGCAACGACAAGCGTGATGGGGATCAGCAACACCACGGCGATCCAGTTGATGAAACCGGTGGAAAACGGCGGCAGGCCCGCATCACCCCAGCCAGCCCAGATGTAACCCAGAAGCCCCGGCAGCGAAATCAGCACGCCGACACCGGAAGAGGTTGCGACCGCCTGATGGATCGTGCGTCCGTAAAGCGTCATGAAGGTATTGTTCATCACCCCGCCGCCCACGCCCATCAGGCCGGAAAAGAGCCCGATGCCGGTGCCAACAAGAAAACGGCCCGGATTTTTCGGCAGGTCGGAGCCGAGATGCCAGCTCGCCCGGTTGAAGATCATCCGGAAGGCGAGCACCAGCGCGATGAAGGCGAAGATCAGCCGCAGCGCGACGCTCGAGGCATGGGCAGCAACCACGGATGCGAGGATGGCGCCGAGCGGCACGGCGACAATCCAGCCCTTCAGCAGATCGACATCGACCGCGCCCTTCTGACGATGCGCCAGGAACGAACGAATGGAAGTGGGCACGATGATGGCAAGCGACGTGCCAAGCGACAGATGCATGCGCACCGCCTCCGGCACATCCAGCAGCCCAAAGACCTGGTAGAAGACGGGCACCAGCACCGCGCCGCCACCAATGCCGAATAGCCCCGCCAGAAGACCGGCGACCACACCCGCTGCCGCAAGCGCCGCAACAAAGACCATCAGCTCTGAAACAGGGGGCATAAAGGCAGGCTCCCGAAGGCCGTTGTCACAAACATGTGACCCTCATAGCGTATCTGAAAGGTGCGGCAAGCCATGTTGGCCGCAGGTCAGTACGGTGCGATGTCTTTTGCCGCTATCCGCGCCGGATGGACCACTCTATGGGATCGTTTTCCCATTGCATGCCCTTGCAAAGACGCCGATATCCCCCCGATAAGGCTGTCTTTTTCAACCGGCCTTCGGGCCGGTCTTTTTTTTGGGGGTGTGACGGGCGATTATCGAGTTAGCGGGTAGAGAAGCATCCTCAACCGTCGTCATTACGGCCTGATCCAAAAATCCGCCGCCTATGTCATCGGCGGCAGCCCGATAACAAGCCGCACTCCGTATTCGACGTCATCCTCGGCCTTGTGCCAAGGATCTGCCAACATATCGCCAATAACGACGTTGCAGTTACTCGGTACAGGCCCGAGCATGACGGCGGAGACGCTTTCAAACTCAGCCGTTAACGTCCACCAGCGCGGCCTAATCGCAATGCCTGTAACCTGACTTGCGCGTGCGCAAGTCGAAATGAAAATGGTTCCAGTGATTGGGATCGCTGCCCGGTCCGAGAACGGTCGAGAAATATTTGCAGCTGTCAGACCTCACCGCCTTCAGCAGCGCTTTTTCGCGGAAGGCGAAGAAGCTTTTCTTGCGAACATCGATTTCCTTGCCGTTCTTCAGCGTGATGGTGCCGATATCGATGGCATTACCGCGTGCATGTTCTGACCACGGGTTGCTGGAGCGCGAATTCATCTTGCGGCAGGAATAACCGCCCATCGGCGTGATGCGGCCGACACCGGAGAGGTAACGGAAGCGGGAGGATGGCACGAGCTCGAACTTCACCCATTTCGCAAAGGCAAGCGTGACCTGGCAATTGAGCTTCACTGCCGGCCGGACGGCGACACCACTGGCGAGGCCACTGAGTTCGATCGGATAGTCGATACCGCAGGTCGGACCGTCAGCAATACGCGCGACATCACGGAAAGCGACGCCGAGACGGCGAAGTTCGGAGCGGCAGGCAACTTCGGAAGGCGGCATGACGCCGGGCGGCATGGACCGGTTGCTTTGCAGCCCGCCGCCCGCCATCGGATTATCAGGCATCAGCATGGCCACTTCTTCCACCGGCTGGCGACGGGAAGAGGAGCCGAGCGGCGGCGGCGGGACGAGCCGCGATTGGCTGGCCCGTTGCGTCTGGCGGGCCGGAGAGACGGCCACGGGATTATCCGTACCGATACCATCCACCACCGGCTGCGCTGAAGCGCCTTCGGCGATATCCGCATCCTGTTCTTCGGCAAGTCCGCGAACCGGCTCCACGCCCAGCATGGAATCCATATTCACGCCGCCTTCACCTTCGGCGATCTGGTTGCTGGCCATCTGCTGCGCCGGCATCGCCTGGTCCTGCATGGTCTGCGCCGGCCCAATTGTATGGCCGCTGGCCGCCATGCGCGCCTGATGCTGGGAATCGAGTGTCGAATAACCCTGCCCGCCCTGCGGCGATTGCAACAGGGGGTCCTGCGAAGCGTAAGGCTCCGGCATCGGCTGTGAGACGGCGGCAGGATAATCGGTACCCTGCCCGGCCCGCTCGGCCTGATACACCGCACCAGCCGGCGCGCTGTAACCTTGCTGCCGCGAGGAACGGATGGCGCTGACGCGCGTGGTGCCATCCACCTCCGCCGGCGGCACGAGGCCCTCCGCCGAACACGACACCATGACCGTGGAAATCATCAGCAACGTCACAAGACGACGCGGAAGGGAAACATACGCCATACGAGAACCTGTACCTTCAGCGGCCGCAATTCGCGGCAATACAGGATAAATTTTAAAGAAATGAGGTAAACGAAACCTTATTGGTTGCCGGAAATAACGAATGGCTGGTTCTGAAGGCTCAAAACAAAAAGGCGCGGCCAGGACCGCGCCTTTCAATCAGATCTAGATGCCTGACATTACGCGGCCCGCGAAACCTCCCGCCCCGCACCATGTCCAAGTTCGAAACGCGAAAGCAGCGAGCGCAGCTGGCGGCTTTCCTCGGCGAGCGTCTGGCTGGCCGCCGTCGTTTCTTCCACCATGGCGGCATTCTGCTGTGTCATCTGGTCCATGTGGTTGACGGAGGTGTTGATCTCCTGCAGGCCCGTTGCCTGCTCGCGCGCGGCCGTGGCGATGGAGTTCACATGGCCGTCGACACGATTGACCAGCGCCACGATCTCCTCCAGCGCATCGCCCGTCGAGCGCACGAGTGCGACACCGCCGCCGACTTCTTCGGCCGAACGGTTGATAAGGGTCTTGATTTCCTTCGCCGCATTGGCGGAGCGTTGCGCCAGTTCGCGAACCTCCTGCGCCACCACGGCAAAACCACGCCCGGCCTCGCCGGCACGCGCCGCCTCCACACCGGCGTTCAGCGCCAGAAGATTGGTCTGAAAGGCTATTTCATCGATGACCGAGATGATCTGGCCGATGCGTTTCGAAGATTCCTCGATACGGCCCATGGCGTCGACGGCATTGCGCACGATCTCGCCCGAGCGGCCGGCGCTGGTTTTCGTGTCCTGCACCATCTGCCGGGCCTCGTTGGCACGCTCGGAAGCGGTGCGCACCGTGGCGGTGATCTCGTCCAGAGCAGCCGCTGTCTCCTCCAGCGCCGCCGCCTGCTGTTCGGTCCGGCGGGAAAGATTGCCGGTCGCACCGCTGATGTCGGAGGCGCTGTCATTGACCACATGCCCGGTTCTGGCGATCGCCTCGATCGCACCGTGCAACGCACCGACGGCACGATTGAAGTCCATGCGCAGCTTTTCGTAATCCTCGCCAATATCTCTGAGTGAGACGGTCAGATCGCCATTGGCAAGCGCTTCGAGCGCATTGCCCAATTGCTCCATGGCATGCGCCTGCCGTTCGGATGCGGAGCGCAGAACCATCTCGTTACCATGCCGCTCCTCCTCCAGCGCCCGCTGCTGATCCGCCTCCCGCGCCTGCAGCGCGCTGCGCTCATTGACGCTGTCGCGCAGTACCAGCAGCGTCTTGGCAATCGCGCCGATTTCATTGCGACGGTCGGCGAACTGGATATCTGCCGCGCCGTCACCATCGGCGATCCGCCGCATGCTTTGGCGGATGAGGTCGATCGGCCGCGTTACGCTCCGCACGACGGCTGCTGCCACGCCAATAACCAGAAGACCCGCGGCGATGCACAGACCGCCGTTAAAATAGACCTCGCGCCAGAACACCGCTTCAAGATCGTCAACATAAACACCGGTGCCGACAATCCAGCCCCAGGGAGCAAAACCGGCGACATGGGAAAATTTCTCGACCGGCTCCGGCGCACCGGGCTTCGGCCAGTAATAATCGACAAAGCCCTTGCCGCCCGCCTTGACCGTGTTCACGAACTCGACAAACAGCGCCTTGCCGTTCGGGTCCTTGTTGGCGGTAAGGTCCGTGCCGTTCATCTCGGGCTTGATCGGATGCATCACCATTTTGGGATGCATGTCGTTGATCCAGAAATAGCCGCTGCCATTGCCATAGCGCATGGCTGCAATGGTCGTCTTGGCCTGCTGTTGCGCCGCCTCCCGCGTCAGGCTTCCGCCCTGCTCCAGCCGATAATATTGATCGAGAATGGCAACAGCGGTTTCGTTCATGGCCGCGAGCCCGGATTTCCGCTCGCGCTCCATTTCACTGTAGCCCTCAAACAGGCTGAATGTCAGCGCCGCGACCAATATTGCCAGAAACAATGCGACCAGCGCATAAAGGCGCATAGATATCGTTACGTTTTTCATGTTCCCCCTCGACGTCGCTGATGCACTTCGACCAGCTGATGTTAAAGGGAAAAACTTTATTATTATTAAATACACCTATTATACGTCGGTATTATTCTTCTATCCTCACATTCCTTGGCGTTTTTATGCCGGACAGGCACAGCACGCGTGAATTTTCAAACCAGCTGGCGGCATTTAAAGACACCGTTAACCGTGTGACTCCTATCTTCTTTGACCGAAATTACTTTACAGGGAGGCGCGCGATGGCCCGGCCGAATTTTCGCTATACGCATTATGACCTGAAGGAATTGCGGGCAGGCACCACCCTTGAAATATCCCTGTCCGCCGTCAACAATGTCCGGCTGATGACGGGCGCCAATTTTCAGCGTTTCACCGAATTGCTCGATTTCAAATATCTCGGCGGCGTCGCGAAAAAATCGCCGATCCGCATCGCCGTTCCCGAGACATTGCACTGGCATCTGGTGATCGATGCCGAAGGCCATAGCGGCCTGGCGGAATCCTCGGTCAAGATGCTGCCCGCGCAGCCCCAGGCGGCGCCACATCGCAAGGCGTCCTGATCGCATTTACAAACAATCAGTTACGCCCATTTTCCGACTCAATCTACCAGCGACTTGAATCTCTTTCTCAAGATCGCCCGCGGCGCACTTTCCGGCCGGGACGCCGCAAACCCTAGCGCGTCGCGCGCTCGCGACGCAGCTTCGCCCACCAGTCGAGGCGCTTGCGGATTTCCCTTTCGAAGCCTCGATCCGGCGGATCGTAAAAGGTCGTGCGCCCCATCTTCTCCGGGAAGTAATCCTGCCCCGAAAAAGCATCCGGCTCATCATGGTCGTAACGGTAACCATCGCCATAACCCTCGCCCTTCATGAGCTTGGTTGGCGCGTTCAGAATATGTTTCGGCGGCACCAGCGAGCCGTTTTCCTTGGCCGCCCGCATGGCCGACTTGAAGGCGGTATAAACGGCGTTCGATTTCGGCGCGGTCGCGAGATAGACGCAAGCCTGCGCCAGCGCCAACTCACCCTCGGGTGAGCCGAGATAGTCATAGGCGTCCTTGGCGGCGTTGCAGACGGTCAAAGCCTGCGGATCGGCAAGGCCGATATCCTCAACGGCCATACGGACCAGCCGCCGCCCAAGATAAAGCGGGTCCTCGCCGGCATCGAACATGCGCGCGAGATAATAAAGTGCCGCATCCGGGTCCGAACCGCGCACCGACTTATGCAGCGCGGAGATGAGATTGTAATGGCCGTCCTGGCTCTTGTCGTAAACGGGCGCACGGCGCTGCACGATGCGCGTCAGCCCTTCGGTATCGAAGGTCTCGTCCTTGCGCGCCGCGCGCCAGACCTCCTCGGCAAGCGTCAGCACGGCGCGGCCATCGCCGTCGGCCATGCGGATCAGGCTGGCCCGTGCCTCTTCCGTCAACGGCAGGGACTTGCCCTCCGCCTCCTCGGCGCGCTTGAGAAGCTCGCTCAGGCTATCCTCGTCATGCGAGCGGAATGTCAACACACGCGCCCGCGACAACAGAGCGGCATTGAGTTCGAAAGACGGGTTTTCGGTGGTGGCGCCCACCAGAATAATGGTACCGTCCTCCATGACAGGCAGAAAACTGTCCTGCTGGGCGCGGTTGAAGCGATGAATCTCGTCTACGAAAAGCAGCGTCTGCCGGCCATTCATCCGCCGTGTTCGCGCCGCCTCGAAAACCTTCTTGAGATCGGCGACACCGGAAAAGATCGCCGAGATTTGCTCGAAAGCCAGCCCCGCTTCGCCGGAAAGCAACCGGGCAACCGTGGTCTTGCCGGTGCCGGGCGGCCCCCAGAAGATCATCGACCCCAGTGAGCCGCTATCGATCATGCGGCGCAGCACGCCCTCCTCGCCCGTCAGATGCGGCTGCCCGCTCACCTCCGCCAGCGTCTTGGGACGCAGACGATCGGCAAGAGGCCGCCGGTTGGCGACCTCGACGGGCACTTGCGGGGCGAAGAGATCGTCGCTCATCGCAGGAACTGCCGGATGCGCTGCCCATCACGCAGGATTTCCACCCGCCAGAAGCCGGGATTGTCGTCCAGCGCCTTCTCGACAGCGGCGGTGGTGCCGATATCCGCGCCGTTCAGCGACAGGATCACGTCTTTCGGCTGGAAACCGACACGATAAGCCGGGGAACCGCGCTTCACATCGGTAATGACAACGCCGGTCACCTGCGACGGCATACGCAATTCATCGGCAAGCTTTGGCGAAAGATTGGCGACAGTCGCGCCGGCGAAGGGATTGCGCCCCTCAATCAGCCGTTCATCGCGCGGTGCGGTTTCCGGCGCGGTATCGAGCGCGATGGTCACCTTCTTCTCTTTCCCCTTGTCCATGACGGTCAGTTCGGCGGATTTGCCGATGCCGGCGGTCGTCAGGCGATAACCCAGCGCATCCGGATGCTCCACCTCGAAGCCGTTGACGGCGGTAACCACCTGCCCCGGCTCAATGCCCGCCTTCTCCGCCGGCCCACCCTTGATGACGCTGACGACCAGCGCGCCACGGGCGCGATGCAGACCAAGCGCCTCGGCGACATCCGATGTCACCGGATCGAAAGTTGCGCCGATATAGGGCCGCTGGAAGCTTGCATCGCCACGCTCGGCGGCAGCGACGAAAACTCGGACAAGATTGGCGGGAATGGCGAAACCGATGCCGTTCGAGCCGCCGCCCTTGGAGAAGATGGCCGTGTTGATGCCAATCAGCTCACCCGCCATGTTCATCAACGCACCGCCGGAGTTGCCGGGGTTGATGGAGGCGTCGGTCTGGATGAAGAAACCGAAATCGCCCTGCGTCACCTGGTTACGCGCAAGGCCGGAAACGATGCCGCTCGTCACCGTCTGGCCGACACCGAAGGGATTGCCGATGGCGAGCACCAGATCACCGACCTCGATCTTGTCAGAATTTCCGAGCGACAGTACCGGGAACTGTTCCTTCGCATCGATCTGCAGAACGGCGAGATCGACGCGATCATCCTTTAGCAGCACCTTTGACGAAAATTCACGCCCATCCGCCAGCGCCACCTTGATGTCATCGGCGCCGTCGATGACGTGATTGTTGGTCACCACGAGGCCGCCGGCGGTCACGATGACGCCGGAGCCGAGCGATGACTGCTTCTCCGTACGGTTCGGCATCTGCTGGCCGAAGAACTGTTCGAAGAAAGGATCACCAGCAAACGGCGACAGACGCCGTTGCACGACGCGTTCGGCATAAACATTCACCACCGCGCCTGCGGTGCGCTTGACCAGCGGCGCGAAAGAAAGCTGCATTTCCGTGTGGCTCGACGGCACGGTCCTGTTATCCTGCGCCGCAGCACCCACGGGCAGGAGAATGAGCGCGGCGAGAAAGCCGGTGGACAGATACTTCAACACGCTTCGCATGTGATTCCTCATCGTCATCAGTATGATGGAGTTATAACGTCAAAGCCTGTAAAGCAAAGAGCGGCAAGATGATGGCCGTCCTTTTCCAGGCATGGTATCGGCGGGCGACATTGGAACCAACAGCGCCCCTTTTCGGTTTCACCGGCACCTGACTGCCCTTTAAAAGAGACGACCCATGCATCTGAAACCGATCCTCCTTGCCTGCGGCATCCTTTTCACATCCTCCCTCGTCTCACCGGCCAGCGCGGCAAGCTTCGATTGCGCCAAGCCCGATCTGGCGGCGGATGAAAAAGCGATCTGTGACAACCGCGCGCTGAACGACCAGGATGTGAAGATGGCCACCACCTTCGACATTCTGACCCAGTTGATGGCGATGGGCGCGCGTGACACTTTGCGCGACGAACAGAGCCAATGGCTGAAGCAACGCCAGGAATGCGCAGCCGATGTGGCTTGCCTGACGCGTTCTTACGAGGAACGTATGAAGCGCCTCGGGGAAGCCTTCCAGAGCATCAATCGACCGCTCTGACCGTTAAGCCTGCCCTCAGACCGCACGAATGATGTTTTCCAGGAGGCCATGCAGCTGGTCGCGATAGCCGGTTCTGGCGGAAGGAGCATCTTCCCGCGAGGTCATGACCACGGAAAGTCGTCTGGCGGGCACGATATAGAGCATCTGCCCGCCATAACCCCAGGCGTAATAGACAATCTCCCCCGCCATCTCCTTGATGAACCAGCAATACCCATAACCATCGCCATTGAAGACGGAATTGGTGCGCTGCTGCCAGGACTGGCTGATCCATTCCTGTGAGATGAGCCGCTCGCCATCAGGCGTTACGCCGCCAAGACGATAAAGCTCGCCAAAGGCCAGCAGGGAACGCGCCGTCATCGCCATCTGGTTGCCACCGAGATAGATGCCCTGCGGATCGCGCTCCCACCCGCCGATCGCGAACCCCTCAAGTGGCCGAAACCAGTCTCGGGCGAGAGAAAGCGTCGAGCGGCCGGAAGCCTTGGTCAATATCGCCGAGAGCAGATGTGTTGATGCCGTGGAATAGAGCATGCCGCCGCCGGGCTCCCCGGCAAAACCGGAACCCAGCGCCATCCTCACCCAGTTGCGGCTGGCGACCCAGCGGCCGTAATTCGGACCGGACATGCGCTCCAGACCGGATTGCATGGACAGGAGATGACCAATGGTGATCCGCTGCAGCCGTGGATCGGGGTTAGGAGGAAAATCTCCGCGCAGTATGGTTGCGACCGGCTGATCGGCGCCCGACAGAATCTTGCGGTCGATCGCCATGCCGACCAGCGCCGAGATGACCGATTTCGAGGCCGACTTGATATTGGTGGAGCCGTTGAGGCTGGCACCGTGATAGGCGCGGCTCGCGACCTCTGCGCCATCGATGCTGACGATCACCGCCTTGAGGCTGGAAAGCGCCTCCGCCTGCCTCAGCAAAGGATCGAAACGGATATTGTTTCCGGCGTCCTGCGCCTGGGCAAGCCGAGCAAAAGGCAGCGACGCGATAAGGGTGAGTGCGGTTCGTCTTTTCATGATGCTGAGCTAGGAAGCAATACGGCGATGAAAAGAGGAAACGCCGCCAATCACTCCAATGTGACCTTACTTCAAGCGCCGGATTTGCAGACTGTCACTCGTAAATATCGCAGAATCCCCATGAAAACAATGTGTTGCCACGCATTCCGGAATCGAGATGCGAAGCGCTTGAATCAGTTTCTGATCTTGAGGACTATCGCCCTGCCATAAATACAAAAGACTGGAGAAAGATGCAGCAACTGAAATCGTCACGCCTTATCCTGCGATTTTTCAAAATGACGGACTCGCCACCGCTTGCCCGGTTGACGAACGACCCACTCATTTTGCGCAATCTGCTGCGCACGGCCTACCCTTTCGAACCTGATGATGCCCGGCGCCTCATCAGGCGCATTGCTGAGCGTCGGCTACCGGTATGGGCGGTGGATGATGGCAGGCTGCTCGGTCTCATCGGCCTTTCAGGCGAATTCGGCCTTTGGCTTGATCGTCGTGTTTGGGGAAAAGGCTACGGAGAAGAAGCCGGACGCCTCGTCATCGATTATGCTTTTCAGCACATGAGTATCGAAACCCTGCTAGCCAATCCCCTGTTTGACAACAGGGCGTCGCATCGCCTGCTGGAAAAGCTGGGCTTTGCCGCAACCGGCCGCGGAAATGCCTTTTGCACACAACGTGGGAAAATCGTGCCAATTCGACGTTATCGGCTCGATAAATAATGACAGGCATAAAAAAGCCGCCGTTTATCAGCGGCGGCTTTTTATTATCCCGCAAATCCGGAAATCACTCCGGCAGAATCCGCACAGCACCTTTGTCCGCGCTCGACGCAAAGGCCGCATAGGCCTTCAGTGCCGTCGTGACATTGCGCTTGCGTGGTGCTTCCGGCTTCCAGCCCTTTTCTTCCTGCTCGGCACGGCGCGATGCTAGTTCGGCATCCGGTACGCTAAGGTTGATCGTGCGGTTCGGAATGTCGATCTCGATCAGGTCACCCTGACGCACGAGGCCGATGGCGCCGCCCTGTGCCGCTTCCGGCGAGGCATGGCCGATGGACAGGCCTGACGTGCCACCGGAGAAACGACCGTCGGTGATGAGCGCGCAGGCTTTGCCGAGGCCTTTGGATTTCAGGTAGCTGGTCGGATAGAGCATTTCCTGCATGCCAGGCCCGCCCTTCGGCCCTTCGTAACGGATGACAACGACGTCGCCCGCCTTGACCTCGTTGCCGAGAATGCCCTTCACGGCCGCGTCCTGGCTCTCGTAAACGACCGCCGGACCGGTGAATTTCAGAATGGATTCGTCCACACCCGCCGTCTTTACGATGCAGCCGTCGAGCGCGATGTTGCCATAAAGCACGGCGAGACCGCCATCCTTGGAGAAAGGCTTTTCGACCGAGCGGATGACGCCATTATCGCTGTCGGTATCCAGATCGTCCCAGCGCGAGGACTGGCTGAAGGCAACCTGCGTCGGTACGCCGCCGGGGGCAGCCTTGAAGAATTCACGCACCGTCTCGCTGTTGGTGCGGGTAATGTCCCAGCGGTCGATGGCGTCGCCCAGCGTCGCTTCGTGCACCGTATAGGTATCGCGATTGATGAGACCGCCGCGCTCCAGCTCACCGAGAATACGCATGATGCCGCCGGCGCGGTGTACGTCTTCCATGTGCACGTCCTGCTTGGCGGGCGCGACCTTGGAAAGGCAGGGAACCTTGCGGGAAAGACGGTCGATGTCTTCCATGCCGAAATCGACGCCGCCTTCATGGGCGGCCGCCAGAATATGCAGAACCGTGTTGGTGGAGCCGCCCATGGCGATATCAAGCGACATGGCGTTCTCAAACGCCGCCTTGTTGGCAATGGTGCGCGGCAGGACGGTTTCGTCCTCCTGCTCGTAGTAACGGCGCGCCAGATCGACGATCAGGTGACCGGCCTCGACGAACAGGCGCTTGCGATCCGAATGGGTGGCGAGCGTCGAACCGTTGCCTGGCAGGGACAAGCCCAGCGCCTCGGTCAGACAGTTCATGGAATTGGCGGTGAACATGCCGGAGCAGGAACCGCAGGTCGGGCAGGCAGAGCGCTCGATGACCTTGACGTCCTCATCGGAAATCTTGTCGTCGGCAGCAGCCACCATCGCATCGACCAGATCGAGCGCCACTGTCTTGCCATGCAGAACCACCTTGCCCGCTTCCATCGGACCACCGGACACGAAAACGGCGGGGATGTTGAGCCGCATCGCCGCATTCAGCATGCCGGGGGTGATCTTGTCGCAGTTGGAAATGCACACCATCGCATCGGCGCAATGGGCATTGACCATATATTCAACCGAGTCAGCGATGATCTCGCGCGACGGCAGCGAGTAGAGCATGCCGTCATGGCCCATGGCGATACCGTCATCGACCGCGATGGTGTTGAATTCCTTGGCAACACCGCCGGCCGCCTCGATTTCGCGGGCAACCAGCTGGCCGAGATCTTTCAGATGCACATGGCCGGGCACGAACTGCGTGAAGGAATTGACGACAGCAATGATCGGCTTGCCGAAATCGCTGTCCTTCATGCCGGTGGCGCGCCAAAGGCCGCGCGCGCCCGCCATGTTGCGGCCGTGGGTTGTCGTTCTGGAGCGATAGGCTGGCATGGTGTTTTCCTCGATCTCTTGGGCAAAGACGCGTCTTCCGCAGCGCGGTCAAAACGGCCTCTGCCCTAATTTGCGGTTTTTCTAGCGCAAACCGTGAGCCCTGTCACTGTCACCTTGAGGCAAAACAGTACGGTTCGGTACGGTACGCTTTCTCTTCAGCGTGCTATCGGGCCGCGCCTTTCATCACAAATGCGCGATTTCCGCCGCTCCACCGTTGTTTTTCCGCAGATCGCTGAAACATAACTGTGCAGCGGCCGTATTGGCTATCATAGTCGATTTATCGCCGATGCACCCGGCTTTTGTGGAGGTTCCAATGCCCGCCTATCGTCCGCCCATCATCTCGGCAAATGAAATCACGCCGAAGAATATCTACCTGTCCAGACGTGGCTTCCTCGGCACGGCGGCGGGGCTGGCGGCAATCGGGCTGGCCGGGCGTGAGGCTGTTGCCGCGCCGCTTTCCGCAAAACCCGGCGCCTACAAGCTCGATGAGAAGCTCACCCCGCTCGACGCCGTCACCAGCTATAATAATTTCTACGAATTCGGCGTCGGAAAATCCGACCCGAAGGAAAATTCCGGCAAGTTCAAGCCGACCCCCTGGACTGTGAAGGTGGATGGCCTCGTTTCCAAACCGCAGGAATTCGGCATAGAAGAGCTGATGAAATATCCGCTGGAAGAGCGCACCTATCGCATGCGCTGTGTCGAGGGCTGGTCGATGGTCATTCCGTGGATCGGCTTCCCGCTCGCCGCCCTTCTCGACAAGGTGGAGCCGCTTGGCAGCGCGAAATACGTGTCCTTCGAGACGGTTGTGCGGCCGGAGGAAATGCCCGGCCAGAGCGGCTTGTTCCAGCCTCTTTCATGGCCCTATGTCGAGGGCCTGCGTCTCGATGAAGCGCGCCATCCGCTCACCATCCTCGCCGTTGGGCTTTATGGCGAAACCCTGCCGAACCAGAACGGCGCGCCGATCCGCCTCGTGGTCCCGTGGAAATATGGTTTCAAGGGCATCAAATCCATCGTCCGTATTTCGCTTGTCGAGAAACAGCCGGAAACGACGTGGAAAAACTCCAATGCCCGCGAATATGGCTTCTATTCCAACGTCAATCCGCATGTAGACCATCCCCGCTGGAGCCAGGCGACGGAACAACGCATCGGCGAAGGCGGCTTTTTTGGCACGCAGAACCGCCCGACCCTGATGTTCAACGGTTACGACGAGGTGGCAAGCCTCTATGCCGGCATGGACCTGAAAGCGAATTACTGACCATGGCCTTAGCGCTGCCTCTTCCCTCGCTGCCGAAGCGTTACCAACCGGCAGCCATCTGGGCGCTGTATATCGCCGGCCTTTCTCCCGGTGTCTGGTATTTCTATCTCGCCGCAACCGGCGGCCTCGGCTTTAATCCGGTCAAGGAGTTCGAGCACCTGCTCGGCATCTGGGCGCTGCGCTTCCTGTGTATCGGCCTACTGGTGACGCCGATGCGCGATCTCTTCAACATCAACCTCATCGCCTATCGTCGCGCTCTGGGGCTGATCGCCTTTTATTATGTGCTCGCCCATTTCACCGTCTATCTGGTGCTGGATCGCGGCTTGATCCTCAGCTCCATCGCAGGCGATATCCTGAAACGCCCCTATATCATGCTCGGCATGGCCGGCTTACTCATGCTCATTCCTCTGGCGCTCACCTCCAACCGCTGGTCGATCCGCAAACTCGGCAGCCGCTGGAACACGCTGCACAAGCTTGTCTACCTCGTCCTCATCGTCGGCGTGCTGCATTTCGTGCTGGCGCGGAAGTCGATCACGCTGGAACCGGTGTTTTATATCACGACGATGGTGCTGCTGCTCGGGTATCGGCTGGTACGGCCGACGATCATGGCTCGGAAACGCAGCAGGAAGGCCGCTGGCAGGCCCGTGCATCAATAGTCCAAAATTTAAGGGGGCTCATGGCGAATGGAGTTGCGTGGGGCCTGCCCCCCTCTGCCCTGCCGGGCATCTCCCCCTCAAGGGGGGAGATCCGCAAGACGCTCTACCGCCACTTCATCCGTGACGGTTGAGATACTAGAGACTTTGCGGTGTCTCGATCTCCCCCCTTGAGGGGGAGATGCCCGGCAGGGCAGAGGGGGGTCAGCCGCACGCACCGCCCTCAATGCAAAAAACCGCAAAACAAAAAAAGCCGGGCGATCTCTCGCCCGGCTTTTTAACTCGCGACGCCGGAAAGGCGTCAGATATTATGCAGCTTCGGCAGCAGCAGCTTCTGCAGCAACGCGAGCCTTGTCGGCTGCGCCCTTGGCGTCAACGTCGCGCTCGACGAATTCGATGACGGCGAGAGCGGCATTGTCGCCCTGGCGGAAGCCGGCTTTCATGATACGCAGGTAGCCGCCATTGCGGTTTGCGTAGCGAGCTGCGATCGCGTCGAACAGCTTGCGAACAGCGTCCTGATCCTTGATCTGCGAGATCGCCTGACGACGAGCGTGCAGGTCGCCCCGCTTGCCGAGGGTGACGAGCTTCTCAACGATCGGGCGAATTTCCTTCGCCTTCGGAAGCGTGGTGACGATCTGCTCATGGGTGATGAGCGAAGCAGCCATGTTGGCAAACATTGCCTTGCGGTGGCTGGCGGTTCTATTGAGCTTGCGGCCTGAATTACCGTGGCGCATTGCTATTCTCCTTCTACGCAGGTTCCTTCTCTAAGGCCTGCCGTTTCCTGGCACATGCAGATGACTTATCTGCTGTTTGACGGGGAAAGGCAGTCTTTGAGGTCTGCCTTCTTGTTTGTTAGTACTGGTCTTCGTAACGCTTTGCGAGATCTTCGATGTTCTCAGGCGGCCATGCCGGCACTTCCATACCGAGGTGCAGACCCATGGAAGCGAGAACTTCCTTGATTTCGTTCAGCGACTTGCGACCAAAGTTCGGCGTGCGAAGCATTTCGGCTTCGGTCTTCTGGATCAGGTCGCCGATATAAACGATGTTGTCGTTCTTCAGGCAGTTTGCCGAACGAACCGACAGCTCGAGCTCGTCGACCTTCTTGAGAAGCGCCGGGTTGAACGCAAGTTCGGTAACCGATTCTTCTTCTGCTTCCTTCTGCGGCTCGTCAAAGTTGACGAAGACGCCCAGCTGGTCCTGAAGAATGCGAGCGGCGAAGGCAACGGCGTCTTCGCCGGAAACCGAACCGTTGGTCTCGATCGTCATGATCAGCTTGTCGTAGTCGAGAACCTGGCCTTCACGGGTGTTTTCCACCTTGTAGGACACTTTCTTGACCGGAGAATAGAGGCTGTCCACCGGAATGAGGCCGATAGGGGCATCTTCCGCACGGTTGCGCTCAGCCGGTACGTAACCCTTGCCGTTGTTGACGGTGAATTCCATGCGGATTTCAGCGCCATCGTCCAGCGTGCAGATCACGTGGTCGGGGTTCAGGATTTCGATGTCGCCAACCGTCTGGATGTCACCAGCGGTTACGGCACCCGGACCCTGCTTGCGCACGACCATGCGCTTGGAATCATCGCCGTCCATCTTGATGGCGATTTCCTTGATGTTGAGCACGATATCCGTCACATCTTCCCGAACGCCGGGGATGGAGGAGAATTCGTGCAGGACACCGTCGATCTGCACGGCCGTTACAGCGGCGCCACGCAGAGAAGACAACAGAACGCGACGCAGCGCGTTGCCGAGGGTAAGACCGAAACCACGCTCCAGCGGCTCGGCAACCAGCGTTGCCTTGGTGCGGCTGGACGAGGTGAACTCGACCTTGTTCGGCTTGATAAGTTCCTGCCAGTTCTTCTGAATCATCTTTAAACCTTCCGTTCGCCGCCACCATCCAATCGTGACGGACCGAGCATGAAAACACCGAGAGGAACCAAATTCAGGGGTTCATCGGTGGGTTCTTGAGCGCAAGTCCGTCGATCGAAATCGACGCGCACACGCCAGATACACGAAAATTCCGCCAGACCGAAGGAAAGGCGGAATTTCCGAACCACGGTCGCGTCAGACGCGGCGCTTCTTGCGCGGACGGCAACCGTTGTGCGGGATCGGCGTCACGTCGCGAATGGAGGTGATCATGAAACCGGCAGCCTGCAGAGCGCGAAGTGCCGATTCACGGCCGGAACCCGGACCGCAAACTTCAACTTCAAGCGACTTCATGCCGTGTTCCTGAGCCTTCTTCGCGCAATCTTCAGCAGCGATCTGGGCAGCGAACGGGGTCGACTTGCGCGAACCCTTGAAACCCTTGGCACCAGCGGACGACCAGGCAATAGCATTGCCCTGTGCGTCGGTGATGGTGATCATCGTGTTGTTGAAGGTCGAGTTGACGTGCGCGACGCCAGACGTGATATTTTTGCGTTCGCGACGACGGACGCGTGCGGCTTCCTTGGCCATTTTATACCTTTCATTGATCTCTTCACCGCCGTAACACCAGCGGCTACACCGGCGATCAGCCCTTCTGGAGCCTTACGCCAAACTCAGAAAGGCTGGCGCGGACTGCACCAGCCTCCCCTTTCCGGAGAACCGGAAAATTACTTCTTCTTACCAGCGATAGCCTTCGCCGGACCCTTGCGGGTGCGGGCGTTGGTGTGCGTGCGCTGACCGCGGACCGGAAGGCCACGACGGTGACGCAGGCCGCGGTAGCAACCGAGGTCCATCAGACGCTTGATGTTCATCGAGGTCTCACGACGCAGGTCGCCTTCGACCTGGTAGTCGCGGTCGATGGCTTCACGGATCTGAAGAACTTCAGCATCCGTCAGCTGATGAACGCGCTTCTCAGCCGGAAGACCGACCTTGTCCATGATTTCCTGCGCGAATTTCGGACCGATCCCGTGAATGTAGGTCAGCGCAATAACAACGCGCTTCGCAGTCGGGATGTTGACGCCAGCGATACGTGCCACGTCTCTTCTCCTTGGTTCCAGTTGCCATCCGGCAAGTGGTGATTCCATTTGAGCGGCCGAAAGACCGCCAGTTCAAATTGGTGTCCGTGACAAGTCAAAACGACTGAACCCGGATCTCCCTTCCCTAAGGGAAATCCGCGCCAGTCGCTTGGGATGTCGCGAGTTGGCGCGGTGTTTAACGGAATCAGCGCAAAAAAGCAACCGGCTCCGCCAAGATTCTTTTACGATCCAGAGGATCAGCCGCCTTTCGGAAATGGAAGATGGGCAAGAACGTAACGGCCCTTACCCATTCATTCTCTCGATCAGGCAGAGGCTTTCTCGAGAACGCGCTCGATGGCCTCAGTGACGGCATCGACATCAGCCATGCCATCCAGCGCCACAAGCTCGCCCTGCTCGCTGTAATAGGCAGACAGCGGCGCGGTCTTCTCGCGATATTCCGTAAGACGCTTGCGGAAAGCTTCCGGATTGTCATCCGAACGGACAGTGCCGCCAGCCGCGATGGTCTCAGCGACGCGGTTTTCGATTCGGCGAATCAACGCCTCTTCGTCCACCTTGAGTTCGATGACGGCGTCGAGAACCAGGTTCTTCTTGCGCATGTTGTCGGCAAGAGCCTTGGCCTGCGGAACGGTGCGCGGATAACCGTCGAGAATGAAACCCTTGGCACAGTCCGGTGCTTCGATGCGCTCGGAAACGATCTGATTGACGATATCGTCGGATACCAGCCCGCCGGCATCCATGACGGCCTTGGCGCGCTTGCCGATTTCGGTGCCCGCGCTGACCGCAGCGCGCAGCATGTCACCGGTGGAAAGCTGCGGGATCCCGTACTTGTCCGTCAGCCGCTTGGCCTGGGTTCCCTTGCCCGCACCCGGCGGACCCAAAAATATCAGTCTCATCGTCCCCTCTTTCCTCCACGCAACTTCGACTTCTTGATCAGGCCTTCATACTGCTGGGCGATCAGGTGACCCTGAATCTGCGCAACCGTATCCAGAGTTACACTGACAACGATCAAAAGCGAAGTACCACCAAGGGCTAATGGAATGCCCGTCCGTGCGATAAGTGTCTCAGGAAGGATACACACGAAGACCAGATAAATCGCGCCGACCACCGTGATGCGGGTCAGGACGTAATCAATGTACTCCGCGGTGCGCTCGCCCGGACGGATGCCCGGAATGAAGCCGCCATGCTTCTTGAGGTTATCTGCGGTGTCCTTCGGATTGAAGACGATCGCCGTATAGAAAAACGCGAAGAACGCGATCAGCAGGCCGTAGAGCGCCATGAACAACGGCTGTCCGTGCTGCAGCGACGCAATGATCGACGTCGCCCAGCCCGGCAGGTTGGTGTTTCCGGCAAAACCCGCAGCCGTTGCCGGCAAAAGCAGCAGCGACGATGCGAAGATCGCGGGAATGACGCCGGCGGTGTTGAGCTTCAGCGGCAAATGCGAGGTATCGCCCTGGAACATACGGTTGCCGACCTGGCGCTTCGGATATTGGATCAACAGGCGGCGCTGCGCGCGCTCCACGAAGACGATAAGCGCGATGACGCCGATAGCGATGATGACGACCATCAGAATGAGAGGGGTCGACAGCGCGCCGGTGCGGCCAAGTTCCAGCGTGCCGGCCAGCGCCTTGGGCAGGCCCGCGGCAATGCCCGCGAAGATGATCAGCGAAATACCGTTACCGATACCGCGCGAGGTGATCTGTTCGCCGAGCCACATGAGGAACATCGTACCACCGAGCAGCGTGATGACGGTGGAGATGCGGAAGAACATGCCCGGATCCACCACGAGACCGTTGCCGCTTTCAAGCCCGACCGCAATACCATAGGCCTGCAGCGTGCCGAGCAGCACCGTACCGTAGCGCGTGTACTGGTTGATGATCTTGCGGCCGGCTTCGCCTTCCTTCTTCAACGCTTCGAGCGAGGGCACGACCGAGGTCATGAGCTGCACGATGATCGAAGCGGAGATGTAAGGCATGATGCCGAGGGCGAAAATCGCCATGCGCTCGACAGCGCCACCCGCAAACATGTTGAAAAGACCAAGAATACCGTTGGCCTGACCGCGGAAGGCCTGCGCATAGGCTTCGGGGTTCAGGCCCGGAAGCGGAATATGGGTGCCGAGACGGTAGACGAGAAGTGCGGCAAGAGTAAACCAGAGACGCTTTTTCAGATCCTCCGCCTTAGCGAAGGTCGAAAAATTCAGGTTCGAAGCCAGTTGTTCCGCTGCTGAAGCCATAAATTTCTCCGAATGACCCTTGCCAGCCAGCAACACCGGCCAATGCGGAAAGGTCTAAAAGATACTGGTCAAAACCGGGCTTCGGACGAATGCAGCTCTTGGCCGCCATCATGCCTCACCCTGTTTTTTATGTCCTATCCCCTCCCCTACGGAAGTTCAAGAACTGTGAGGCTCTCCCTGCGGCACTTTCTGCCGCAAGCGGGGCCAAGAAAGCACACCGCGAAGAGATTGCCCTGATGCTCTATAAATCGATTTAGATCGAAAGCAACAGTGGCCAGGGAGCGCAAACGCCCGGAGCGACATGCGCACCGGGCGTCTGAAGTTTATATATTACTCGGCGGCTTCCGCTGCAACAGCGAGAAGCTTGATCGAGCCGCCAGCCTTTTCGATCTTTTCGATCGCAGGCTTGGAAGCGCCGGCAACTTCGAAAGCGACCTTTGCCTTCAGCTCGCCGTCGGCGAGAATGCGTACGCCGTCCTTGGCGCGGCGGATAACGCCAGCAGCCTTGAGAGCAGCGGCATCGATCGTTGCGGAAGCGTCAAGCTTCTTGGCGTCGATGGCGGTCTGAATGCGGCCGAGCGACACAACAGCATATTCGGAACCGAAAATGTTGTTAAAGCCGCGCTTCGGCAGACGACGGTAGATGGGCATCTGACCGCCTTCGAAGCCGTTGATCGCGACGCCCGAACGAGCCTTCTGACCCTTCACACCGCGACCACCGGTCTTGCCCTTGCCGGAACCGATACCGCGACCTACGCGGATACGATCCTTGGAGGCGCCTTCGTTGTCTCTGATTTCATTGAGTTTCATGATAGGTTACTCCGTCTCACTTCTCGTCAACGACGCGAACGAGATGCTGGACCGCACGGATCATGCCGCGAACCGCAGGAGTGTCTTCCAGGGTGCGCTGACGATGCATCTTGTTGAGACCCAGACCGACCAGCGTCTGACGCTGGATTGCCGGGCGGCGAATAGGGCTGCCGATCTGTTCGACCGTAACAGTCTTCTTGGCTTCAGTAGTCTTCTTGGCCATGATCCAGCTCCTTATTCTTCAGAAGCGTTGCCGGAAGCGGCACGGCGAGCCTGAAGGGTCGCATACTTCAGACCGCGCTGTGCAGCGATGTCCTTCGGATGAACCTGATGCTTCAGAGCGTCGAACGTAGCGCGAACCATGTTGTACGGGTTCGACGAACCGGTCGACTTTGCAACAACGTCATGAACGCCGAGCGTTTCGAAAACGGCGCGCATCGGACCACCGGCGATGATACCGGTACCGGCCTTGGCCGAACGCAGCAGAACCTTGCCTGCGCCGTGACGGCCATTGACGTCGTGATGCAGCGTGCGGCCATCGCGCAGCGGAACGAAGATCAGATCGCGCTTTGCGCTTTCCGTTGCCTTGCGGATCGCTTCCGGAACTTCACGAGCCTTGCCGTGACCAAAGCCAACGCGGCCCTTCTGGTCGCCAACGACGACGAGAGCGGCGAAGCCGAAGCGACGGCCACCCTTAACAACCTTTGCAACGCGGTTGATCGCGACCAGCTTGTCGACGAATTCGCTATCGCGCTCTTCACGGTTCTGGCGGTCGTCGCGAGAACCTCTTTTTTCCTGTGCCATTGTCCTTGTCCTTTTTCTTTTACGGGTGGAACGGCAAACGAAAAGACCAGCGCCCTCGAGAACGAGATCCGCATGGTCCGGTGAAATTCCGCCCGGATCGATGCCCGGGCGGAAAAAACTTAGAAGTTCAGACCGCCTTCGCGGGCAGCTTCAGCCACGGCCTTGATGCGGCCATGATAGATGAACGCGCCACGGTCGAATACGACATCCTTGACGCCGGCCTTGACGCCACGCTCGGCAACCAGCTTGCCGACAACAGCCGCTGCTGCAACGTCGGCGCCGGTCTTGAGCGAACCGCGCAGATCGGCTTCGAGCGTGGAGGCAGACGCAAGCGTCTTGCCAGCAACGTCATCGATGATCTGGGCATAGATGTTCTTCGACGAGCGATGAACCGACAGGCGCGGACGGCCGTTGGCAACCGCCTTGATCTGGCGGCGCACACGGCTCGCGCGACGTGCAAGTGCTTCTTTCCTGCTAGCCATTTCGCGTGATCCTTACTTCTTCTTGCCTTCTTTGCGGACAATACGCTCTTCAGCGTACTTCACGCCCTTGCCCTTGTAGGGCTCGGGACCGCGGTATTCACGGATTTCCGCGGCTACCTGGCCAACCTGCTGCTTGTTGATGCCGGAAACGATGATTTCCGTCGGCTTCGGAACGGCAATGGTGATGCCGACCGGAGGCTCGTAAACAACGTCATGGGAAAAGCCGAGAGCCAGCTGCAGGTTCTTGCCCTGCATGGCGGCACGGTAACCAACGCCGTTGATTTCGAGCTTGCGCTCATAGCCGTCCTTAACACCCTTGAAGATGTTCTCGATCATCGTGCGGGACATGCCCCACTTCGAACGAGCTTCCTTGGTGCCGTTAGCCGGCGTTACGGAAACGCCGTTATCTTCGAGCTTCAGCTGAATGTCGTCGTTAGCGACGAAAAACAGTTCACCCTTCGGGCCCTTAGCAGTAACCTTCTGGCCGTCGACATTGGCCGTCACACCTGCTGGAACCGGAACGGGCTTTTTACCGATACGAGACATTATTCAATCCTGTCTGTTCGTTATGGAGATCCTTGCTCGGGTCTTAGAAGACCGAGCAAAGAACCTCGCCACCAACGTTCTGTTCGCGAGCCTGGTGATCGGCCATCACGCCCTTCGGGGTCGAAAGGATGGTGATGCCGAGGCCGTTCGCGACCTGCGGAATGGACTTTACCGAGACATAAACCCGGCGGCCCGGCTTGGAAACGCGGCCGATCTCACGGATCACCGACGCACCTTCGTAGTACTTCAGCTCGATGGTGAACTCGGACTTGCCGTTTTCAAAATCGACCTTGGAATAACCGCGAATGTAGCCTTCAGACTGCAGCACGTCGAGAACGCGTGCGCGCAGGCTGGAAGCAGGCGTGCTTACCGAAGACTTACGGCGAGCAGCACCATTGCGGATGCGGGTGAGCATATCACCCAAAGGATCAGTCATGGTCATGTGCCCGTCTCCTTACCAGCTCGACTTGACAATGCCCGGCACCTTGCCGGAATTGCCCAGCTCACGAAGCGCGATACGCGACATCTTGAGCTTGCGATAGAACGCGCGCGGACGGCCCGTTACTTCGCAGCGGTTGCGGATACGCGTCTTCGAGCCGTCACGCGGCAGCGAAGCGAGCTTCAGAGTGGCCTTGAACCGGTCTTCGATCGGAAGGGACTGGTTCATCACGATCGCCTTGAGAGCAGCGCGCTTGGCAGCCTGCTGGGCGACCGACTTGCGGCGGCGCTTGTTCTTTTCAACTGCGCTTGTTTTCGCCATATCGGAGTTCCTTTTCTACGCTCGTCGTTACGGTTAGTGACGGAACGGGAAGTTGAACTCTGTCAGCAGAGCCCGAGCTTCGTCGTCCGACGTCGCCGTCGTGCAAACGATGATGTCCATGCCCCACATCTGATCAACTTTATCGTAGTTGATCTCAGGGAACACAATGTGTTCCTTGATGCCCATGGCGAAGTTGCCACGGCCGTCAAAGCTCTTCGGGTTCAGACCCCGGAAGTCGCGAACGCGCGGCAGCGCGATGTTGACCAGACGATCAAGGAATTCGTACATGCGGGCGCCACGAAGGGTAACCTTCGCACCGATCGGCATGCCTTCGCGAACCTTGAAACCAGCGATCGAGTTGCGAGCGCGGGTAACGACCGGCTTCTGGCCGGCAATCGCAGCCAGATCACCGGCAGCGATCGTGGGCTTCTTGGAATCGGCAGTCGCTTCGCCAACGCCCATGTTGATCACGATCTTTTCAAGCTTCGGGATCATCATGACGTTTGCGTAGGAGAACTTCTCCTGCATGGCGCCACGGATACGGGAAACGTATTCCGTCTTGAGACGCGGCTCGTACTTATCATCCATCGATCACTTCTCCCGAACGCTTGGCCACGCGGACCTTCTTGCCATCCACAACAGAGAAGCCAACGCGGGTCGGCTTGCCATCCTTGTCGACGATGGCGATGTTGGAGATGTGCAAGGATGCTTCCTTGTTGATGATGCCGGCTTCCTGAGCCTGGGTCTGGCGCTGGTGACGCTTCACCATGTTCACGCCACGCACAACGGCACGGTCTTCTTTCGGCATTACCTGGATTACTTCGCCGGTACGGCCCTTGTCCTTACCGGTCAATACGACAACC
Organism: Agrobacterium salinitolerans; assembly: GCF_002008225.1. Lineage (GTDB taxonomy): Bacteria > Pseudomonadota > Alphaproteobacteria > Rhizobiales > Rhizobiaceae > Agrobacterium > Agrobacterium salinitolerans. The sequence continues at coordinate 57,633 of NZ_MRDH01000020.1, forward strand.
TTGTCGCCTTTACGAATTTTCTGCATCGCATACGCTCCTTACAGTACTTCCGGAGCCAGCGAGATGATCTTCATGTGGTTCTTGGCGCGAAGTTCGCGCGGAACCGGTCCGAAGATACGGGTGCCGATGGGCTCTTTCTTGTTGTCGATAAGAACGGCTGCGTTGTTATCGAAACGGATGACGCTGCCGTCAGCGCGGCGGATGTCCTTGGCGGTGCGCACGACAACCGCCTTCATCACGTCGCCCTTCTTGACGCGGCCGCGCGGAATAGCTTCCTTGATGGAAACGACAATAATGTCGCCAACAGAAGCATATTTGCGCTTCGAGCCGCCCAGCACCTTGATGCACATGACACGACGTGCGCCGGAATTATCCGCCACGTCGAGGTTTGTTTGCATCTGAATCATGTCAGGTCGCCTTCTTGTTGTTACCGGAACGGTTGGGCAAACTCTCCCGAGCGAGCCCCCTGCCCCAGCTTATGAATGTCTCTTTTTTTGCGCGGAAAAATCGTGACAGGGTGGTTTCCCGAAGGACCTTCCGTGCGCATCAAAGCAAAAGACGCCCGGGTCACGAGCGTCCTTGCGCTGCTTCATACAGGAATTCGCGCCGAGTGCAAGACACAAGGCGCGATTCTGATGAAATTAAGCCTGGGCGGAAACGACCGTCCAGCGCTTGTCCTTGGAGATCGGTGCGCATTCCTCGATGGAAACGACATCGCCGACCTTATACTGATTGTTTTCGTCGTGTGCCTTGTACTTCTTCGAACGACGAACGGTCTTTTGCATGAGCGGGTGAGCGAATCGACGCTCAACCCGCACCACGACAGTCTTCTCGTTCTTGTCGGACACAACGACGCCCTGCAGAATGCGTTTCGGCATATTATTCTTCCTTAGGCCTTGGCTTCTGCCGCCTTCTGGCGGGCAATGGTTTTGACGCGGGCGATGTCCTTGCGGACTTCGTTGATGCGCGAGGACTTCTCCAGCTGGCCAGTCGCCTTCTGGAAGCGCAGGTTGAACTGCTCCTTCTTCAGATCGGCGAGCTTGTCCTTGAGCTGGTCGGCGCTGAGGCCGCGAACTTCATCGGCTTTCATGTGCCTTGCTCCTTACTCTGCGATGCGCTGTACGAAGCGCGTCTTGACCGAGAGCTTGGCAGCGCCGAGACGAAGCGCCTCGCGGGCGATCTCCTCGGTAACACCGTCGATCTCGAACATCATACGACCGGGCTTGACCTTGCATGCCCAGTAATCGACCGAACCCTTGCCCTTACCCATACGAACTTCGGTCGGCTTTGCCGTAACCGGAACGTCGGGGAATACGCGGATCCACACGCGACCTGCGCGCTTCATGTAACGCGTGATCGCGCGGCGGGCCGCTTCGATCTCGCGTGCATTCACGCGGTTCGGTTCCTGCGACTTCAAGCCGAATTCACCGAATGCCAGGTCAAAGCCGCCCTTGGCGACGCCCTTGATGCGTCCCTTGAACTGCTTACGGTACTTAGTACGCTTTGGCTGCAACATTTTCTTACTTCTCCGAGCTTATCTTTCGCCAGCGTCAATCAAGCGTTTTCGCGACGACGATCGCCACGATCGCCACGCTCACGGCTTGCAGGGCCCTGTGCGTCGCCTTCGAGACCGCGACGCTCAGAAGCCATCGGATCGTGCTCAAGGATTTCGCCCTTGAAGATCCAGACCTTGATGCCGCAGATGCCGAATGCGGTTTCAGCTTCAGCTGTGCCGTAGTCGATGTCCGCACGCAGCGTGTGCAGCGGAACGCGACCTTCGCGGTACCATTCGGTACGAGCGATTTCAGCACCGCCGAGACGGCCGCCGCAGGTGATCTTGATGCCTTCGGCGCCAAGACGCATTGCGGACTGAACAGCACGCTTCATCGCACGGCGGAAAGCCACGCGGCGCTCGAGCTGCTGAGCGATCGACTGGGCAACCAGCGTCGCGTCGATTTCCGGCTTGCGCACTTCAACGATGTTGAGGTGCGTTTCGGAGTTGGTCATCTCGGAAAGCTTCTTGCGAAGCTTCTCGATGTCTGCACCCTTCTTGCCGATGATCAGACCCGGACGAGCCGAGTGGATCGTGACGCGGCACTTCTTGTGCGGACGCTCGATGACGACCTTTGCGATACCGGCCTGCTTGAGTTCCTTGATCAGGTAAGCCCGGATCTTGAGGTCTTCATGCAGCAGCTTGCCGTACTCTGCGGTGTCAGCGTACCAGCGGCTATCCCAGGTACGGTTGATGCCGAGGCGGAAGCCGATCGGATTGATTTTCTGACCCATTATGCGGCCTCCCCTTTTTCCTCGACTTCACGAACAACGATCGTGAGGTGAGAGAACGGCTTTTCGATGCGGGAAGCACGACCACGGCCACGAGCGTGGAAACGCTTCATGGTGATGGACTTGCCAACATAGGCCTCGGCGACGACGAGAGCGTCGACGTCGAGGTCGTGGTTGTTTTCCGCATTGGCAATTGCAGATTCCAGCGTCTTCTTGACGGTGCCTGCAATGCGCTTGCGGGAGAATTCGAGCTCGGCGAGAGCGCGATCAACCTTCTTGCCACGGATAAGAGCGGCAACCAGGTTCAGTTTCTGGGGGCTGACGCGGAGCGTACGGGCAACGGCCTGAGCCTCGTTGTCCTTCAGCCGGCGTTCGGTCTTAGCCTTCGCCATGATTACTTCCTCTTTGCCTTCTTGTCCGCGCCGTGACCGTAATAGGTACGGGTCGGAGAGAATTCACCGAACTTGTGTCCGACCATGTCTTCGTTGACCGAGACGGGCACATGCTTGCTGCCGTTGTAGACGCCAAACGTCAGACCGACGAACTGCGGCAGGATCGTGGAGCGGCGGCTCCAGATCTTGATTACTTCATTACGTCCGCTCTCGCGCACCTTCTCAGCCTTGGTGAGAAGATAGCCGTCAACAAACGGACCTTTCCATACTGAACGAGCCATGAGTGACTACCTCTCTTACTTCTTACGCTGATGGCGCGAGCGCATGATGAACTTGTCGGTCGACTTGTTCGAACGGGTGCGCTTGCCCTTCGTGGGCTTGCCCCACGGAGTAACCGGGTGGCGACCACCCGACGTGCGACCTTCACCACCACCGTGCGGGTGGTCGACCGGGTTCATGACGACGCCGCGAACGTGCGGACGCTTGCCGCGCCAACGCGAACGACCGGCCTTACCGTCGTTGATGTTGCCGTGGTCCGCGTTCGAAACAGCACCGATCGATGCGAGGCAGGAGCCGTGCACCAGACGCTGTTCGCCCGAGTTGAGACGCAGGATGGCCATACCGGCATCGCGGCCGACGAGCTGGACATACGTACCGGCGGAGCGAGCGATCTGACCGCCCTTGCCCGGCTTCATCTCGACGTTGTGGATGATCGAACCGACCGGAATGTACTGAAGCGGCATGGTGTTGCCGGGCTTCACGTCCACTGCCTTGTCGGAGGCGATCACCTTGTCACCAGCAGCAAGACGCTGTGGCGCGAGAATGTAAGCCTGTTCGCCGTCGGTATACGTAACCAGCGCGATGAATGCGGTGCGGTTGGGGTCGTATTCCAAACGTTCAACGGTGCCTTCAACGTCAAACTTGCGACGCTTGAAGTCAACCAGACGGTAGGTCCGCTTGTGACCGCCACCCTGGAAACGGACGGTGATCCGGCCCTGGTTGTTACGGCCACCCTTGGAGCTGAGGCCCTGGGTGAGAGCCTTTACCGGCTTGCCCTTGTAGAGCGAAGCGCGGTCCACGATAACCAGCTGACGCTGGCTCGGCGTGGTCGGATTGAAACTTTTCAATGCCATATTCTTGTTCCCTTTTGGGTCTTTGCCCGCTTGGGCCTAACCTTTAGAGTCCGGTGGACACGTCGATGGATTGACCTTCGGCGAGCGTAACGACGGCTTTCTTGACGTCCTTCAGCTTACCGGCGAACCCACGGAAACGACGGGTCTTACCCTTGCGGATAAGCGTGTTCACAGCCGTGACTTTGACGCCGAAGAGAGCTTCCACGGCAGCCTTGATTTCAGGCTTGGAAGCATCCTTGGCGACGTTGAATACGACCTGGTTCTGTTCGGATACCAGCGTCGACTTTTCCGTGATCGAAGGAGATACGATCACATCGTAGTGGCGAAGATCCGTCATTTGAACCGCTCCTCCAGAGCCTCTACAGCAGCCTTGGAAAGCACCAGCTTGCCACGGCGCAGGATGTCGTAAACATTGATGCCCTGCACCGGCAGAACGTCCACATTCGGGATGTTCTGAGCAGCGAGCTTGAAGTTGCCATCAAGTTCGGCGCCGCCGATTACGAGAGCGTTGGTCAGGCCAAGCGAAGCGAAGCTGCCCAGCAGAGCCTTGGTCTTTGCTTCGGACGCGACGAGCTGATCGACGATGATCAGTTCTTCAGCCTTCAGCTTTGCAGACAGGGCGTGACGCAGGGCGAGCGCACGAACCTTCTTGGGAAGGTCATGGGCGTGGCTGCGAACGACCGGGCCGTGGGCCTTGCCGCCGCCGCGGAACTGCGGTGCGCGAGCCGAATGGTGACGAGCGCGGCCCGTACCCTTCTGCTTGTACATCTTCGCGCCGGTGCGGGAAACTTCCGACCGGTTCTTGGATTTGTGCGTTCCCTGCTGCTTCTTTGCAAGCTGCCAGCGAACCATGCGGGCCAGGATGTCCTGGCGGGGGTCGAGGCCGAAGATCTCATCCGACAGAGAAACCTTGCCGGCGTCTTTTCCCTCGAGGGTCTTGACGTTCAATTCCATGATAAGGCTCCCTTACTTCGCAGCCGACTTGACGGCGTCGCGGACGATGATCCAGGAACCCTTCGAGCCGGGAACTGCACCCTTCACGAGGATGAGGCCACGGTCTTCATCAGTCGAAACGACTTCAAGGTTCTGGGTCGTAACGCGGGTCTGGCCCATATGACCAGCCATGCGCTTGCCCTTCCAGACGCGGCCCGGATCCTGGTTGGAACCGGTCGAACCGTGTGCACGGTGCGAGATCGAGTTACCGTGCGAAGCGCGACCACCACCGAAGTTGTGACGCTTCATAGCACCGGCGAAACCCTTACCGATCGTGGTTCCGGTGACATCGACCAACTGGCCGGACTGAAAATGATTTGCGGTCAGTGTTGCACCGATGTCGATCAGGTTCTCGGGGGAAACCCGGAACTCGACGAGCTTTGCTTTCGGTTCGACATTGGCAGCGGCAAAGTGACCGCGAAGAGCCTTCGTCGTGTTCTTGACCTTGGACTGGCCGGCACCGAGCTGAACTGCGGTGTAGCCATTCTTGTCTTCCGTGCGCTGGGCAACGACTTGTACGTTATCCAGTCGCAATACTGTTACAGGGATATGTTCACCTGCGTCGTTGTAGACGCGTGTCATACCCACTTTCTGTGCAATCACACCTGAACGCATTGGTTCATCCTCTTGCGAGCCTTGAAGGGAAAACCCTCTCTGGCCTTTGTTAAGGAGTGCCCTTCGACATCTCACGATGTTTCCGGTCTCCGGTTTGGAAGTCGTTGGATTGCTCCACGTACCTTCCTTGTTATTGGCCCTCACCCAAGAGTGAGGTCCGGCCTTGTTATTTCAGCCCTCACCTTGGACGGTTCGGGCCGGGTCTTAGAGCTTGATTTCCACGTCAACGCCAGCAGCGAGGTCGAGCTTCATCAGAGCATCGACAGTCTGCGGGGTGGGATCAACGATATCCAGAAGACGCTTGTGCGTCCGCATTTCGAACTGTTCACGGCTCTTCTTGTCAACGTGAGGAGAGCGGTTGACGGTAAACTTTTCGATGCGGGTGGGGAGCGGAACCGGGCCGCGAACGCTGGCGCCGGTGCGCTTTGCGGTCGACACGATTTCACGGGTAGAGGCATCGAGGATCCGGTGATCGAACGCCTTGAGGCGGATACGGATATTCTGGCCGTTCATTCGTCTTGTCCTTGTTCTTTGTTATTCGTTTCCGCACGCGGAAACACATGAACTTCTATTGATCGTGGCGCCGCAGATTTTCAAAAATCGAGAGGGATGCGCGTCACACCCCAATCATTTCGGTAGTCTGTATTGCTAAAAAAACCGCGTTTCGCAATCGCTTACGAATCCAGCGGTGATTGTGAGTGCGCGTTTACGCGCTTTCACCGAATTTTTCAAGCACTAAAAATGCAACGCCGCCAGGCTTTTTACCAAAAGTCCGGCGGCGGTGTTGTTCACACCGCCGCCAGTCAGAATTTCAAAGGTCGAAATTACTCGACGATCGAGGCAACGATGCCGGCGCCGACGGTACGGCCGCCTTCGCGGATAGCGAAGCGCAGCTTTTCTTCCATCGCGATC
>NZ_MRDH01000015.1 GCF_002008225.1 Agrobacterium salinitolerans
TCCTCACATCCAAAGAACTCGTATGCCCGAAATACCTTACTCAGCATCAGACCCGCCAGATGGGATCTCCTTGCCGCTTACAACAGAACGCAGACAGGCTCAGGCAGATCGAGCGCCAGATCAAGGCAGTAGACGAAGCCATCATGGCCTTGATTGGAGAGGATGCATCCCTGAAGGCCAGGTTCGACATCCTCGTTTCGATCCCCGGTGTGTCGCAGATCACAGCCTTTACATTTCTCATCGAGATGCCCGAGCTTGGTGACCTCAATGAAAAGGCCGCAGCCGCACTCTCCGGTCTTGCACCGATGAGCCGCCAGTCCGGACGATGGACCGGACGCGCCTTCATCGCCGGAGGAAGGGCCATCGTCCGGCAGGCACTCTACATGCCGGCCCTCGTCGCAAGCCGCTTCAACCACGATCTCAAGACGAAGTATGACGTCCTCATCAAAGCCGGCAAACCACCCAAGGTCGCCATCACCGCAATCATGCGAAAGCTCATCGTGCTGGCAAACGCGCTGCTGCGGAAAAATCGAAAATGGACGCCAAAATCCGCTTGATCAAAACGGATACTCTAGTATCTCGATTCACGCATACAGAATGCCGACCTATTTCGGGGTAAAAGGATATGCCCCGGAATGAAGCGGCACTGCTCTATGTTGCCTGGCAATTTTACATGCCAACGAACATCACTCTACCCCATCGCCCCTTGGCTTGGAAACGATATCAATCACTTCGCATCCCCAGACTACGCCGCGATTTGCGATAGCTCGTGCAATCTCTTCCACTTCCGGCCTCCGGGCTTGGATGATTGTCGTCGCTCTCAACAGCTCCGCCTCCAGCAGCCGCTCGACCCGCCGTCGCAGAACAGGATCATCACGCCGCAGTTCTTCCAGTTCCCTGGAACTCGAGACATCACAGTATTGGAGTGATTCCAGCCCCAGACTTGCGAGCATAACCGTAGCGATATCCGAAGCTCGCTGAAGATCGGATCCAGCGACGCCGCCGGAGCCATCGAAAATATCGCCGAGGATGACCTCTTCGGCCGCCATTCCGCCCAGCAGCATCGCAATCTCGTCCAGATAGGACTGGCGGCTTCGATTTGGTGTGTAACTCCGCCGCCATTGCACGTGCCCGATACTGGCATCTCGATGGCTAGCCTCCCTCGCTACGACAATCATCTCGATCTCCGCAACCGATAGAACGGCACCGACGATCGCGTGACCGGCTTCATGGACAGATACTGACCAAAGTTCATCGTCGCCAATGCTTGCGATTGCTGGCACGATTGCGAGCACATCCGACATTCGGACTTCCCTGCCCTGACGACGGGCCAACCGACGAGCATCCTTGGCGACCTGCGCAATGTCTGCGCCGGAATACCCACCTGTTGCCAGAGCAGCTTTGGTGAGGTCCTCCGGAGCGCTGGCGGTGCCCAGATGCATCGCAAGCATCTGCTCGCGAGCCGCTTGATCGGGCAGCTCGATCGCGATGTGGCGGTCAAGGCGGCCAGGTCGACGCAATGCCGGATCGATATTGTTCGGGAAATTCGATGCAGCGATGACGATCACCCCTTCCCCGCCTGCGGATCCATCGAGCAGTTCAAGCAAGGCGTTCACCACCTGAAGACTATAATTTGCGTTGTCTCCTCTGAATGTCCGCCTGTCGCCGATGCTGTCGAATTCATCAATGAGGAGCACCGACGGAGCTGCGGCGGCTGCATCGCGTAAACTCTTCCGCATTGCGCCCAGCATGTCGCCGAGATGTCCCTTTGATTGCCATTGCGCGCTCGATGTGCCGATAAACGTCGCCCCGCAGGAACGCGCGAGCGCTGATGCGAAGAGCGTCTTGCCGGTACCGGGAGGACCGCTGAGAAGAAGCCCTGCGTCCACGTCACGCCAAGCAATCTTGCCAGTCTTCCAGTCAGCGAGATCAACGATTAGATTCTCTGCCCAGTCACGCGCCTCGCCGTACCCTTCGAGCTCCTCCACCAAAGGCTCCCAAGCCAAGGTCGCAGGAGCCTTCGATGCATCAACAAGCTTTTCCAAGACAACTTCGATCAGACGTCCTTTTCGCAACGCGCGGAACAACAGGCTCGAAGTATGTTGGCAGAGTCGGCTGGCCGCCTCGCTCGCGATATCGATCTGCCATACATTTTTTGCGGCCGAAATCAGGTGGCTCGGCTTGATGGGTCCGACGTCAATAACGCGATCCAAGCTGATTGCGATCTCAGGCACAAGCCTGGCTCCTTTCTCGATCAGGACGACAACGGCCGATTTTTGCCCCAAGACTTCCCCAGCGTCCTCGTGATATGTCTCCCCCCGCCTGCCCAATTTAACTGTCGTAACTGCGTAGCGGATCAAAATGCTGGTCTCTCGCAGAACCAATTTCGCCGCCTCCCGATAGGCTTCCATGTTGGCCTCGGGTGTCTCGCCGCCATCATGATCTGGATGCGATGAATGTCGATTCCTCCTACATGCCGTAATGGGCCGGCACCTAGAGCTTTACGCCGCTCTGACGTTTCTTTTTGCCCTTCGGGCGAAAATCGACCAGCAGTGATTTCAGCTCGATATCGCGAACGCGCCTTGCCGCCTCGTCCGGGCGCACCCATTCCAGCAGGCGTTCACCGCGTTCCTTGAAACTGGTTTCCGCTTCCGTCACCTCTATCTGGAACACATCGACCATGCAGGGAACGACATCGCCATTATCGAGCATCTTGAGATAGGTATAGCGGCCGACCGCATTCTTTTTCACCCGGCCGCGCACGCCCGCCTCCTCCCACGCCTCGATTGCCGCCGCCTCGTGCGGCTTCTTTCGTTTCATCGGCCAGCCGCGCGGAATGATCCAGCGCCCGCTGGTACGGGACGTGACAAGGAGGATTTCGACCTCCTCGCCATTGCCGGCATAACGGAAGCAGAGCGCGGCATATTGCTGCCGGAAAGCGCCGGTGAAGAGCTTTTCCGGAACCGCAGCAAGCTGCTGTAGCAATGTCAGTGCACGAGCCGGGCGGGTTTTCCGGCTTTTCTTGGTGGGTTTCATATCCGTTGATAGTGCTGATTTTCCGGGTTGCATCAATGCCCCGCGTACATTTATGACAGTTTTATGACAATCACCCCCCACAACTAATATAGCGCCATTGAGGGCCAATTCGCATGATGAGTATTTTTCGCAAGCTGATGCCGCGCGAGGACCGTTTCTTCGAGATGTTCAGCAAACATTCCGAAACCGTTATCAAAGCGGCCGAGGCCCTTGACCAACTTTTGAGCGGCGTCGACGTCGAGAAAAACTGCGACCTCATCGTCGCGCTGGAACACCAGGCGGATGACATCACCCGCGATGTGCTGCTTGCGGTCAGACGCAGCTTCATCACGCCATTCGATCGTGGCGACATCAAGGATCTCATTCAGTCGATGGATGACGCCATCGACATGATGCACAAGACCGTCAAGACCATCCGTCTTTTCGAGCAAACGGAATTCGATCCGCTGATGAAGGAAATGGGTCATGAGATCGTGCGCGCAGCCGGCCTCATCGCAGAAGCCATTCCGCTTCTCAACAAGGTCGGCACGAATGCGCATCGCCTGTCATCCATCGCCGAAGAGGTGACCCGCGTTGAAGGCCGCTCCGACGAACTTCACGATCTAGGTCTCAAGGACCTCTTCCGCCGCCATGGCGCCAGCGGCGACGCCATGGCCTATATGATCGGCAGCGAGATCTACGGCGAACTCGAAAAGGTCGTCGACCGCTTCGAGGATGTGGCCAACGAGATCAGCGGCATCGTGATCGAGAACGTCTGATGGATGTCGCACTTGCCCTGCCGCTGCTTGTCGGCCTCATCGCCATTGCGCTGTTCTTCGATTTCCTGAACGGCCTGCACGACGCCGCCAATTCCATCGCCACCATCGTTTCCACCCGCGTACTGCGCCCGCAATATGCGGTCGCCTGGGCGGCCTTCTTCAACTTTATCGCCTTCCTGTTTTTTGGCCTGCATGTGGCCGAAACGCTCGGCACCGGCATCATCGATCCAGCCATCGTGTCGCCGCAGGTGATCTTCGCGGCGCTGATCGGCGCCATTGTCTGGAACATCGTCACCTGGATTTTCGGCATTCCCTCCAGCTCGTCGCATGCGCTGATCGGCGGGCTCGTCGGTGCGGGATTTGCCAAGGTGGGTTTCAATTCCATCGTCTGGTCGGGCCTGCTGAAGACCGTGGGGGCCATTTTCATGTCGCCGGCCATCGGATTCTTCCTCGCCTTGCTTCTGGTGCTGACTGTCTCCTGGCTGTTCGTGCGGCAGACGCCCTTTGCCGTGGATCGCACCTTCCGCGTCATGCAGTTCATCTCCGCATCGCTTTATTCGCTGGGACACGGCGGCAACGACGCGCAGAAGACCATGGGCATCATTGCCGTGCTGCTCTTCAGCCAGGGCCATCTCGGCGAAAGCTTCTACGTGCCCTTCTGGGTGGTGATTTCCTGCCAGTCAGCCATGGCGCTTGGCACGCTGTTCGGCGGCTGGCGCATCGTTCATACGATGGGATCGAAAATCACCCGGCTGAACCCAATGCAGGGTTTCTGCGCCGAAACCGGCGGCGCGCTGACGCTGTTCGGTGCGACATGGCTCGGCATTCCGGTCTCCACCACCCACACGATCACCGGCGCCATCGTCGGCGTCGGCGCGGCCCGCCGTGTCTCGGCGGTGCGCTGGGGCCTTGCCGGCAATATCGTCATCGCGTGGATCGTGACCATGCCGGCGGCTGCGCTGATCTCCGCTGCGGTTTACGGGCTGACCTCGCTGTTCTGATAGCTGCATTACTGCCGCTACGGGCCGCTTCTCCCGGAACAAACGCCGCCCTTGGCTGTTGTTCCGGGAGATCAACGTGGATCGCGGACATGGCACGGCAGGTTTTTTGGAAGGGTTATTTGAAGCTGTCGCTGGTGACGGCCTCCGTCTCGCTGACGCCCGCGACGACGGAAGGCAACAAATACAGTTTCCACATACTCAATCGCAAAACCGGCAACCGGGTCGAAAGCCGGTATGTCGACAGCATCACCCACCGACCGGTCGCCGCCAAAAACCAGGTGAAAGGTTTTCCACGCTCCGAGGACGATTACGTTCTGCTGGAGGATGACGAAATCGATGCGGTGGCGCTGGAAAGCACCCGCACCATCGATATCAAGACTTTCGTGCCGAAAGGATCGATCGACTGGATCTGGTACGACCGTCCGCATTTCCTGCGCCCGGAAGACAAGATCGGCACCGAAGCCTTCAGCGTCATCCGCGAAGCCATGAAGGTGAACGATGTTTTCGGCATTGCGCGTCTGGTGATCTATCGCCGCGAAAGGGCTGTGCTCCTCGAACCTTCAGGCAAGGGCATCATTCTCTGGACACTGCATTACGGTGAGGAAGTGCGCGAAAGCATCGACGCCTTGGAGCCGAAGATGAAAATCGACCGGCCGCTGCTGGACGCCATGGAAAAACGCATCGGCAAACAGGTAACGGGTTGGAAGCCGGCTTTGGTGCAGGACCCCATTCAGAAAAAGATCAAGTCCCTGCTGAAGTCCAAGGGCGAGGAGGCCTCCTCCTCGAAAAAGAAAACCGGCACGAAGGCACGCAGCGGCGGCAATGTCATCAACATCATGGATGCCCTTAAGAAAAGCCTTGCTTCCGAAAAGAGAAGCTGAGGCTCCATGCCTTCAGCCGGCCTTTTTCGGAAGCGGCTCGGCAGCAGCAAAAAAGCCGTCCCAAGGGTCTCTTTTCAGCGCGGAAAGGCGCGCGGCGATATTGTTGACGGTGAAATGGGCAGGACCGATCTCGGCCGTCAGCTCCGACCATTCGAGCGGCGCTGAAATGGCCGCCCCTGGCCGGGCGCGCGTCGAATAGGCCGCAACCGCCGTATTGCCCCGGCCATTGCGCAGATAATCGATGAAGATACGGCCCTGCCGTTTCGCCTTGGTGGCGACGGAAAGATATTTCTCCGGTTCGGCCTTCGACATATCCGCCGCCATGGCTTTCGCGAAGGCCTTGACCGGCGCCCAGCCCGCCTGCGGCTTTAACGGTGCGACGACATGCAACCCCTTGCCGCCGGACGTCTTAACGAAAGCAGCAAGCCCCGCCTCTTCGAAACGTCGCTTCAGTTCGTGCGCCGCCTCGATCACCGCGTCCCAGGCCACATCCTCGCCAGGGTCGATATCCATGGTGATCATATCAGGCTTTTCCCAGTTGGCGGTGTTTGCCCCCCAGGGGTGGATTTCAAGCGCGGCGGACTGCACAAGCGCTATCAGGCCATCGAAATCGGTGATGCGGATCAGCGGTTCGCCGCCCCGGTCCTTCGGATCCTTGATTTGCTCGATTGCCTTGTTGATGCCGCGCCAGGCGTGTTTCTGGAAAAAACGCTGGCCCTCTATGCCCTCCGGGCAACGCAGCAGCGCGAGCGGCCGGTTGACCACGAAGGGCGCCATGTGCCGCCAGACCTGCGCATAATAGTCGGCCAGTCCCTCCTTCGTCACACCATCGTCCGGCCAGTAGAGCCGGTCGGGGTGAGTGAACTTGATCTTCGACTGCGGCGCCTTGCTATTCGACACGGCCTTCTCCTCGCGTTCGATCTCCCCAGCCGGCTTGTCTTCCCGTAGACCCCGGAAGGAGGCGTGACGAAGATTGCCATCTCCCGACCATGCGCGGAACTCCACTTCCGCCACCAGTTCCGGCTCCACGAAATGGAGATTGCGGCGGGCAAGCGCGGTGAGCTTGTCACCGAAGGGGCTGTCCTTGCGTTCCAGCGGCTTCAGCCGGCCAAGCAGCATTTCCGCCACGTCGCCCGTGTAACCCGTCCCGACACGGCCGACATGGCGCAGCTTGCCTTTTTCATAAACGCCGATTGCAAGCGAACCGATGGCTTGGTCCGATGTCGAGGAGACGGTATAACCGCCGATGACGAATTCCTGTCGCATCGAGCATTTAGATTTTACCCATTCGCCCATGCGGCCGGAAACATATTTGCTGTTCCTGACCTTGGAAATGACGCCTTCGAGGCTCAGCCGGCAGGCATGGTCTAGGACAAGCGCGCCACTTTCTTCGAAATGCTGACTGTAGCGGAGATGGGGATCGCCTGCCGGCAACAGCTTTTCCAGCAGTGCCTTTCGCTCGCTCAATGCCGCAGCGCGCAGATCGCTGCCATCGAGATAAAGAAGGTCGAAGGCATAGAATACGAAGCGGTCACTGCGCCCTTCGCTCAGATCCTTCTGCAAGGCGGAGAAATCTGATGCGCCGTTATCGCCTTCAACGACGATTTCGCCATCGATCAACGCCGTTTCTGCCGGTAGCGCCGTCAGCGCGGATGCTACGGCATCACCGAATTTTTCCGTCCAGTCGAGCCCGCTGCGGGTCAGCAGCTGAAGCTTGCCCTGATCGACACGCGCCTGCAGACGGTAACCGTCGAATTTGATTTCATGCAGCCAGCGATCTCCGCTCGGCGGTTTAGGCTTGAGGGTGGCGAGCGCCGGAGGCACGAAAGATGGCATAGCCAGTTTGCGCGCGCCTTTGGGCAGAGCATGCGCCTGTTTCCTGCCGGCGGCAGAAGCGACGGTCTTTTTCGATACGGGCTTGGAGTTCCAGGTATCCTTCGGTTTGGCTGCGACTTCCTCGACACTGCGCCCGGTTTTTACGGATTCCGGCCGTTCTTCGAGAATATCCCCGCCACCCTCATGCCTCGCCTCCTCGTCATCGCCCTTGATCAGCAGCCAGTTCTCCCGCTTTTCGCCGGGCTTTCCGTGCATTCGCACCAGATGCCAGCGGCCTCTCAGCTTTTCGCCGTCCAGTTCGAACTCCAGATGGCCTTTGCGATAACCCTTCCGAGCGTCCCCGGCCGGCTGCCAGGTACCGCGATCCCAGACGATCACCGCGCCACCGCCATATTGTCCTTTCGGGATGACGCCTTCGAAATCGCCATAGCTGAGCGGATGGTCTTCCACATGCACGGCAAGACGCTTGTCCTCGGGATCGAGGCTAGGGCCGCGCGTCACCGCCCAGCTTTTCAGCACGCCGTCCATTTCCAGCCGAAAATCATAGTGCAGTCGGCGGGCATCGTGCTTCTGGATAACGAAGCTCGACCCTTGCTTTTCGGCCTTCGTGCCTTTGGGCTCCGGTGTCTTGTCGAAACTGCGCTTGGCGTTGTAGGTCTGCAATCCCATAGATCAGCTCGCTTTCCGCGGCGCCTTGCGGCCTTTTGCCGTCGCTCTTTTCTTGCTGTCCTTTTCGGCCCCGGCGCTGCGACGCAGGGCCTCCTTGAGATCGATGATATTGTCTTCCTTGCGTGGCGGCTGTTTCTCGATTTCCCGGCCCTCGATCTTGGCTTTCACAAGTTCTGCCAGCGCATCGTTGTAACGGTCGCTATAGTCGGCGGGATCGAAGGTGCCTGCGCGCTTTTCGATGATGTGCCCGGCGAGCTCGAGCATTTCTTCATCGAACTCGATGTCAGGGATCGACTTGAAGACGGATGTCTGCGAACGGACCTCGTAGCTGAAATTCAGCGTCGTCGCGACGAGAGCCTTACCGCTCGGACGGATCAGCAGGACACGGTTGCGGCGGAAAAGCACCGCTTCGCCGAGAGCTGCGACATTCTCGTCGTTCATGGCTTTCGCCAGAAGCGTCAACGCCTCTTCACCACCCTCATCGCTTGGCGCGAGATAATAAGACTTGTCGAAATAAAGCTTGTCGATCTCGTCACAGGGCAGAAAGTGACTGATGCGGATAACCTTGTCGCTTTCCGGCATCAGCTTTGCGATCTCGTCTCCCTCGATGACGATATGGTCGCCATTGTCGAGTTCGTATCCCTTGACCTGATCTTCGCGAAGAACCGCCTCGCCGGTATCGCTATCGACATATTGCCGCTCGACGCGGTGGCCGGTCTTGCGGTTGACGATATTGAAGGAGATTTTCTCCGCCGAGGTCAGTGCGGAATAAAGACCAACTTCGCAGTTGAAATCGGCGAAGGTCAGCTTGCCTCTCCAGCTCGCTCTCCGGTTCATGCTCGTCGTCCCTCGTTGGCCAGAATGCGCTCGATGGCGGGCACGTCCGCCTCTGCCAGAACCGGCACCGGGTCGGACGCCATGGCTTCAAGCACCTCCGGCGACAGCCCGCCATTGCGGATGACCCATTCCATCGCCTCGCGGGTTTGCCGCTCGGCTTTCAACTGTGCATAAAGCGCCAGTATCAGCCGGTCGCGGACATCCAAGCTCTTCAAATTCCTTTCTGATGGGCTCGTCCGGCATGGCGGGCATCGCCTCAGGCAATGCCCCTGCCGCCAGTCACACCATAAACCTCGCCATTGATGAAGCTCGCATCCTGCGACGCCAGCAGCACATAAACGGGCGCCAGTTCCACCGGTTGTCCCGGACGGCCGAAATCGCTGTCCTTGCCGAAATTCTTCACCTTCTCGTCCGGCTGGCCGCCGCTTGGCTGAAGCACCGTCCAGAACGGACCGGGAGCAACGGAATTGGCGCGCACACCTTTTTCGATGAGCTGTTTGGCCAGCGCTTTTGTGTAGGCGACGATACCGGCTTTGGTGGTTGCGTAATCCAGCAGGATTGCGGAGGGCTCATATGCCTGGATCGAGGCGGTCGTGATCACCGACGACCCCGGCTTGAGATAGGGAACAGCCGCCTGGGCAATCCAGTGAAGCGCATAAAGATTGGTCTTCATGGTTTGGTCGAAGTCGGCTGTCGACAATTCCTCTATGTCGTCACGATACTGCTGTCTTGCGGCATTGATGACCAGAATATCCAGTCCGTCGAGATCGCCTGCTGCTTTCTCAACCAGTTCACGGCACCACGCCTCATCGGTAATATCGCCGGGCAGCGCCACGGCTGTTCGACCTTCCGCCTCAATCAGCGCCACAACTTCCTCGGCGTCGGCTTCTTCTTCCGGCAGGTAGGAGATCGCCACATCCGCGCCCTCCCGCGCAAAGGCGATAGCGACCGCGCGGCCGATGCCTGAATCGCCTCCGGTGATCAGCGCCTTGCGCCCAGCAAGCTTGCCGGCGCCGCGATAGGTCTTCTCACCATGGTCCGGGAAAGGCGTCATATTCGTCACCAGACCAGGCATTTCCTGGGTCGGGGTGGAAAACGGCGGGCGCGGATACTGGCTGCGCGGGTCTTGCGGCTCGAGGCGGTCTGTCATCGCGGTCTCTCCCATAGATAGGTTTATCCATCCGTGGCGCGTTCGCTGACAGGCAGGCATACCGCCCGGTCGGGCTGACAGCGGCATGGACGCGCCACACGCTAACCTAACGATCTGCCTTGGTTCTCGTTCCATCGGGCACGGGAAAGGAGGGCGGCGGCACCATTGTGCCGTCGCATGTTTTATCAAACGGGGTGTCTCTTCCGTCTGGCAGGGTTTGCCGCCGGCGCGGGCGCGACATCCGGTTTTCCGAAAAGATAGCCCTGCGCTTGCGCGCAACCCTCATCGACCACCATGCGGTATTGCGCATCCGTTTCAATCCCCTCTGCCGTCACCGGCAGATCGAGGCTGCGGCCAAGCCCGATTACCGCGCGCACGATGGCGCGGGCATTGTCATCGTCGCTCATGGCGGCGATGAAGCTTCGGTCGATCTTGATCTTGTCGAAGGGGAAGCTCTGCAGGTTGCTAAGCGAGGAGTAACCGGTACCGAAATCGTCCATGACGATGGCAACGCCGAGCGCCTTCAACTGGTTGAGGATGATCAGCGTCGCCTTGCGGTCTTTCAAAAGCGCGGCTTCGGTGATTTCCAGCTCCAGCCGGTTCGGCGAAAGCCCGGTCTGCATCAGTGCGGTGCAGACGACATGGCCGAGATTGGCCAACGAGAATTGCAACGGCGAGACATTCACCGCGATCTTCAGATGTGGCGCCCAAGTGCTTGCCTGGCGGCAGGCCTCGCGCAGCACCCATTCGCCGAGCGAGATGATGATGCCGCTCTCCTCGGCAATCGGAATGAAGACATCCGGCGGCACGACGCCGCGCGTTGGGTGCTGCCAGCGCACCAGCGCCTCGTAACCGACCACCTGGCCGCATTCGACCGAAAGGACCGGCTGATAATTCAGCAGCAGTTCGTTGCGATTAATAGCGAGCCGCAAATCCGTCTCGAGCTGGCGGCGTTCGCGCGCTTCCTGGTCCATCAGGGGGTCATAGAAGGCCAATATGCCGCGCCCGCCCATCTTGGCGCGGTAAAGCGCCAGATCGGCGGCATGCATGATGCTTTCGTGGTCCTTCCCGTCCCGCGGAAAGACGGCGATGCCGATGCTGACGCCAACGGAAGTCGGATCGTTGGCGACATTCATCTTCAGCGCGAACATGCCAAGGATCGTCTCTGCCAGCAAACGGGCCTCTTCCGCCCTGGTTTGCCGTGCGGTCAGAATGACGAATTCATCGCCGCCGAGGCGGGCGACCACATCGCCTGCCCTTGCACATTCATCGAGAATAGCGGCGACCTTTTTCAAAACACGGTCCCCTTCGGCATGGCCGAATATGTCGTTGACCGCCTTGAAGCGGTCGAGATCGAGCGCCAGAAGCGCGAATTGGTCCTCCTCGTCGCAGAGTTCGATCTGCTGGTGAAGACGGGTCTGGAACATGGTGCGGTTGGAAAGGCCTGTCAGGACGTCGTGGCGGGCGAGATATTCGATTTCCCGCTGCGCTTCGCGCTTTTCCGTCAGGTCGCGAATGGCCATCACCTCGCAAGGATGGCCGCGGAATTCGATCGTGCGCACACTAAGCTCGAATATTTGCGCCTGGCCGGCGCGCTCGCGAACCGCCTCCACAGGTGCGTGGCGCGGCAGATAGGCGGGCTGTCCGTCGATGGCCTTGAAAAGATCGTCGGGATTTTGTCCGAGCAGCGACGCTTCCTCCCGACCCAGAAGGCCGGCAAAGCGGGTGTTAAGCTCCACAATCCGCCCATCGCGCACGACGGCGAGACCATCGAGCGTCGCATCCACAAGCCCCTTGAGATCGACAAGGTAACGATCCACAAGAGCAGCAGCGGCAGTGGTGGACAGGATCAGGAAGGTGACGCCGGAAATGGCGCAGATCATGATCAGCCGGGCGACATTGTCGGGATCAGGCCCGGATACGGATGGATCCGGCGAAAGCACCGTGGCCGACATGGCCGTGAAATGCAGTGCGCAGATCGCGAAGATCGCCGATCCGGCCGGCGCGGCGATGCGCTGCCAGGAGCCGAGGCGACGGAAAAGGAAAAACGCCAGAAGAAACGACACCCAGGCGACCGCAAAACCACCCACCACCGCGCTCCACCGGTAGCTGATCGTGGCGGCGACATCCATTCCGGCCATTCCGACGAAATGCATGACGGCAACCGACAAGGTGATGAGCGTGCCGACGATCACCGGGCTGTGAGCGGCCCGCGAGCGTGTAATGAGCGCAAACCAGAAACCGAAAACGGCCAGAACCGCAGAAAGAGCCGTGAAGGCGAAATCATAACCGATCGGGACCGCACCCTTGTAGGCCAGCATGGCGACGAAATGCGTCGCCCAGACGCTCAGTCCCCCGGCAAAGGCCGCAATCAGCACCCAGTAGGGTTTACGGCCAGCCGGACTTTCTTCCGCGCGCAATAAAAGATGAAAAAAAGCAAACATGCCAAGAAGGCAGATAACAGCCGCGAGAAGCACGACCGCGTGGTCGTGCTGTATGGCAACGCATTCCAGAACCGTGAACATGACGCACTCTCCCAGCCTCTGAAGAACCGCTCAGGATGGCACTATGGGAATGGTTTATTTATAAATCTCTAATGCAACCAATGATAATTGTTTCAATATTTTTTCGCGCACGAAAAAGAAAGCGGGCCGGCGCGCCAGGCTGTCACGCTTATGGCAAACCGACCCGGGAAAATCATTGACCGAAACTTTATTTCCAGCTTCGGTAATCTGCCGCGGCACATCCGAAAGGCGCCGCGCCATCGGCGAAACGCTCCTGCAACCGGGCGCAACCCCATTCGTTAAGCGCCGCCGGCAGCATGTTGTTGATGTCCATTCCGGGCGAGTTGAACTGCGAGGGAGCGCTTGTGACATACCACAGCCAGTAACCGAACACCGCGACGACGATGACGGCGACGATCGCAGCGAAAATGCCCAGTCTGCGCAGCAGGCCCGGTCCCTTCTTCATCGCCGCGGCCTGGGCCGTTGCAGCCTCCTGCGCCTCACTGGCGAGCATCGGGGCAATTGATGCAAGGGCTTCCGCCCTTTCCTGCTCGGTCAGGTCGATCCGCTCCAGCTGATCGTCAAGCAGAACCGGCAAGGCGCTGTCGCCATGCAGGACCGCCAGCGCCACATCCTGTTTTCCAGTGTGACCAATGACAACGGGAATGCGGCCCCGCTCCAGATGCGCAAAAGATTGCCGCTTGGTTTTATCGTCCCTCACCGTATCGGCATAGGTGACGAAGAGCCGGCTGCGTTTTTCGGCAACCGCCGTCAGCGCCACCGGAATAACGGACAAAGGCGCAGGCTTGCGCAGTTGCAGACGAACCCGCAGGATCCGCAGAA
Organism: Agrobacterium salinitolerans; assembly: GCF_002008225.1. Taxonomy (GTDB): domain Bacteria; phylum Pseudomonadota; class Alphaproteobacteria; order Rhizobiales; family Rhizobiaceae; genus Agrobacterium; species Agrobacterium salinitolerans. The sequence continues at coordinate 13,516 of NZ_MRDH01000015.1, forward strand.
GCGTGAACAGCATCGCCAGACTGCCGAAACCGAGAAGAACAACAAACACGCCAAGCGTGATGATGCGGTTCCAGAGCATGTCAAGACCCAGCGAAATCGTTGCGAGTTCCGGGTTCTTCGCGGAGATGACCAGTCCGGTTTCATAATCGCCGGAATGGAAATCGACGAACATGACCTCGACGTCTTTCTTGTAGCTTACGCCCGCATGGTCATAGGAAAGATCGGCCTTGCAGGTCGTGAAGATCGCCTTGCGCGTCTTGCAGCTGCCGCTGATATCGCCGTTTTCAATCTCCAGCGGATCTTTGCTGATCTGATAGTCGCGCAATATGCCCGGGCCTTCGGCGACAAGCATGACGACCGTTATGGCCAGAAGCACCGGAATGGAAAAATAATAGGCTGCAGGCGCCGAAATGACGCCGCGTTTGAGGCTCAGCGGCCGCGACGGAAGTTTTATCTGTGCAAGGTTCATTGTCGTCAACGCATTCTTCGGGAGGTGGGTGAGCGGAGTTCGCGACTCTCGCCCGACGGAAGGAACAGTTGCGGGACGGTCTAAACCGATGAAGTCCTTGAGAAAACCCCCTGAAATTGTGGGATGCCGGCGGCAATCGCCTGTTGCCGCGTTGCTTCGTGAGCGCAAAGCGCCGGATGAACCTTGCGGCGGAAGCCTTCCGGGGCATGGGCCCAAAACCTCATAAAAACGGGCGGTAAAACCGCCCGTCACTTGTTGCAAAGGCTGTCGTTTGTCCTCAGTCCTTCGTTACGTTTTCAAGCCGCGTCGTCTGGCTGGGATGCCCCACATAATCCTTGACGCGCGCATTCAGCACGATCGGCTCGAACCTCTCAAACATCGGCAGCACCGCCGGTTTCTGGGCGACGAACATTTCCTGCATCTGCGTGTAGATTTCGCCGCGCTTCTTGGCATCGGGTTCCAGCGACGCCTTTGCCGTGAGCGCCGTCAGTTCCGGAATGTCCCAGGCCGAGCGCCAGACAAAATTACCGGCATTGTTGGCGGCCAGCGAATTATCGGGGTTGGACGAAAACTGCTCCATCGAGCCCAGCACATTCGGCATGTAGGCTCCGGTCTGCGGAATGAGCAGATCGAAATCCCGCGCGCGGTGGGCGGCAATAACCTCCGAACCATTCCCCTGCTGGATGTTGACCTTGATGCCGATCTGGCTGAGCGAGGCCTGGATGGCGGTGGCGAGATCGATGCGCGGCGTCTGCGCAATCGTTTTCAGAGTGAGCGTGAAGCCGTTCTCATAACCGGCCTCCTTGAGGAGAGCCTTCGCCTTCTCCACATCGAGCTTCCAGTCAGGGCTCGCAATGGCGTATTCGAAGTTTTGCGGCACCGGCACCGTGCGCGCCTTGCCATAAGGACCCATGATGGTCTTTTCCATGCCCTTGTAGTCAATGCCATAGGCAATCGCTTCGCGGACCTTGGGGTTGGACAAAGGCTCCTTGCCGGCATTCATGGACAGGACGTAAAAGCCGCCCGTCGGCACGCGCTGGATCTGGAAACCCTGCTTGTTGTTGAAGGTTGCAAGGTCGGCAGCCGTCAGCGCACTGGCGATGTCGATATCGCCGCGCTCCAGCATCAGGCGCTCAACCTGGCTTTCCGGCACATGCCGCACGATGACGCGGCGCATTTTCGGGCTACCGGCCACGTAGTTCTTGTTGGCCTCGAGAATGATGATCTCATTGGGCGACCAGCGATTGAGCGTAAAGGGACCGGAACCGGCGGAATTGGTTCTCAGCCAGCCATTGCCCCAGTCGCCATTGCTTTCATGCGACTTGAGTTCCTTGCTGTCGACGACGCTGGCGATGACCATGGCCAGACGATAGAGGAGCAGTTCGGAGGTCGTCTCGCCGGAAAGATCGAGGCGAACCGTCTTTTCATCGGGTGCGCTGACCAGCTTGTCGATATTATCGGCGTTATAACCCACGCGCTTCAGATTGGCGGCCGCGGCCTGGTTCATCTTCAGCAGGCGAGTGAGCGAATAGACGACGTCGGCCGAGGTTACGGGATTGCCCGAAGCGAAATTGGCCTCGCGCAGATGAAAGGTGATGCCCTTGTCATCTGTCTCCCAACGCTCGGCAAGCTGCGGGGAAACCTTGCCCGAACCATCGACGGAAATCAGACGGTCATAGAGATTGGCCATGATTTCATTGGCCTTTGCCTCCGTCGCCTGGTGCGGATCAAGAGACAGGACCTGCGCCAGCGACGTTCCAATGACCAGCTGGTCGTTGGGGGTTTTGGCCGCGACGGGCGATCCCTGCACGAGCATTGCGCCCAGAACGGTGGTGAATGCGAGACGGATTAGTGTTCTTTTCATACCTGCTCCTCCTACAGATCGGTAATTCATGTTCAGGAAAAAGCCGCGACGCCGGATGCGCCGCGAGCCAGAACGGTCAAAGATGTTTGTTATCAAGCGCTTCGATCAGGGCAGCGATGTAGCCGTAACAGAAGGCGAAAGCCACGCCGACGGGATCGCGCCCGGCAATCGTCGGTACATGGTCCGGCATGATCATGTAGCGATAACCGAGCTCATGATAGAGTTTCAGCGACCGCACCATGTCCATGTCGCCCTCATCGGGGAATGTCTCCATGAAGGAGAGCTTTCCGCCGCTGATGTTGCGAAAATGGACGTTGAAAATCTTGTCGCGACTACCGAACCAGCGAATGATGTCGTCGATCTCCTCGCGCGGATTATCAAGCATCTCGCCGATCGACCCCTGGCAGAAATTCAGGCCGTGATAGGGGCTCTCGCGCATCTGCACGAATTTCTTCAGCCCCTCGACCGTGCCGAGAACGCGTGTCACCCCCTTGTAACCCGGCGGGGTATAAGGATCGTGCGGATGGCAGGCGAGACGCACCTTGTTGCTTTCAGCCACCGGCACCACGCGCTCGAGGAAATAGTCGATGCGTTCCCAGTTCTCATCTTCGGAAAGGACGCCAGCGAGGCCCGGCGCGGCATCATGGTCCGCCTTGTCCCAACGCCAGGCTTCATTGAGCGAACCGCCACGTCCGCGCTCCATTTCCGTGCGTGGAATGCCGATAAGGTTGAGATTGTATTTCGCGGCAGGGATTCCTGCCCTGGCGATATTTTCGATCATCGCGCAGACGGCATCGATCTGCCGGTCGCGATCCGGCCCGGCAAGCAGGATATCGGGATAGGACGCCTCTTCGATGGGCCGCGATGGCAGGGGCAATTGCACCATGTCGAGAACGAGGCCAAAGCTTTCGACCTTGTCACGGTGGCGCTCGAAGTCCTCGAAAGTCCAGCTCGCGGGCTTTCCGGGCGGATCCGCGTTGATATTTTTGACGCCAAGCTGCGCCCAAACCTTGAAATCCTCGTCATCGCGCGCAGCAACCTGGGTGCCGACATACATCGATTCTCTCCTCTCTCCATGCAAGTCATCATATGACATCGCATGAAATAAGATGAGTGTCGAGATGCTATTGCGCTTCCGACAGCAACCTGTATCGACGCTGGCTGGCAAGCATATGTTCGCGCATGGCTTTTCGCGCCGCATCCGGGTCCTGTTCGACGATGGCGCGCAGGATCGCCTCGTGCTCGGCCTGCACTTTGCGAAGATAATTCGCATCACCAGTTTCCGGCAGCGTCGGGAATTGCCCACGCGGTATCGAGCGCGAGCCGAACTGACGCAGAGCCTCCAGATAAAAGCGGTTGTTGGTGGCGATCGCGATGGCCGTATGGAACTCATAATCGGCATCGACGGTGGTTTCACCCGCATCGATGGCGCGGGCCATTTTCCGGTGCGCCGCAGAGATTGCGGCCTCCTGCTGGGCGGTGCGGCGATAGGCGGCGATTGCGGCCGCCTCCCCTTCGGTCGCAAGCCTGAACTCCAGCATTTCCAGCGTTTCCGCGATGGTGCCGACTTCGGTTTGCGTCAGCTTCACGCCGGCCCACTCACTGGCGTTGCTGACAAAAACCCCCTTGCCCTGGATGGGAACGACATAGCCGGCGGAACGCAAATCCGCGATCGCCTCGCGAACCACGGTGCGGCTCACGCCATAGCTGCGCTCAAGCTCCGGCTCGGTGGGAAGCTGATCCCCATTCTTCAGTTTTCCACTGCGAATTTCTGCGCTGAGATTATCGATGATCTGTTGCGCCCGCCTCTCCCGCGGCCTCGCCTTGTCGCCCATCATGCCACTCTTCCCTCTTGCAGAATACGAATCCCTTCGTTACTCATATGATGACATGACCGCACATCATATGTTTTCATGTTAACTCAGGGAGGAGTTGGGATGAAGTACCATCGAGAGTTTTTGCAAAGGAGAATTGCGCGTCTGCGGCGAGCAGCGTGCAATACCCTGGCCGCTGACGGCTTTCTTACAGAGAAGTGCGGCCAGCAATGACGGAGATCTCACTGCGCGGGCTTGGACATCGTTTCCTGCAACTGATCGTCAGCCTCTTCATTCTTCTGTGCATCACCTTCATCATCGGCCGGGTCATGCCGACCGATCCGGTCGGTGCCATCGTCGGCGAACTTGCCGACCCCAAGGCCTACGAGGCCATGCGGGCGCGGCTGGGGCTCGACCTGCCGCTTTACCAGCAATTTTTCATCTACCTGCGCGGACTGCTGCATGGCGATTTCGGCATTGCTATCCTCACCGGCAACCCGGTTACCCGCGATCTGGCGCAGGCCTTTCCCGCAACCTTCGAACTTGCCACGCTAGCGATCATCATCTCGACGGTCATCGGCGTCCCACTCGGTCTTGCCGCCGCGCTCTTCCGCGACACCTTCATCGACAAGTTCGCGCGGGTCTTTGCGCTTGTGGGGCATTCGATACCGGTCTTCTGGTTCGGCATCGTCGGGCTGGTGATCTTTTATGCGAACCTCAACCTTGTCGCCGGACCCGGCCGGGTCGACGTCTTCTACGAAGGCATTGTCGAGCCGAAGACGGGGTTGATGCTCGTCGACAGCCTGCTTGCGGGCGAGACGGAAATCTTCTGGAACGCGCTTGGGCATATCATCCTGCCGGCCATCATCCTCGCCTATATGGCCATGGCCTACATCACCCGCATGACGAGGGCATTCACCCTTGAACAGCTCAGCCAGGACTATGTCATCGCAGCACGAGCGAAGGGCGTCAGCCCGGCACGCACCATAACCCGTCATGTACTGCCCAACATCGCCGTGCAGCTCATCACCGTTCTGGCTATCTCCTACGGCAACCTGCTGGAAGGCGCCGTGGTGACCGAGATCGTTTTTTCCTGGCCCGGCATCGGCCAGTACATGACGAATGCGCTGCTCATCGGCGATATGAATGCGATCCTCGCCGCCACAATCGTCATCGGCTTCATATTCATGTTGCTCAACTTCCTCGCCGATCTGGCCTACACCACGCTTGATCCCCGTACACGGGAGGCTGCACGATGACTGATATCGCGCATAACAATACCGTTGATCGCCCCGGCGCCCTGTCGCGCCTCTCGACCACAACCATGCGGACGCTTCGTAAGCTCGCAGACGAACCGCTTGGCATGTTCGGCTTCGCCATTCTGGCCATTCTGGTCGTGGTTGCGATTTTCGCGCCACTCATTGCACCCTACGATCCTGCGCGCCAGGCGCTCGAAAACGCGCTCCAGCCTCCCAGCTGGGTGCATCTGGCCGGAACCGACGAATTCGGTCGCGACATTTTCAGCCGGCTCGTCTACGGCACCCGCATCACCATCCAGACGGTGCTGTCGGTCTCGGTTATCGTCGGTCCGATCGGCCTTGCCATCGGCGTCATGGCCGGCTTCTTTGGCGGGCGCACCGACGCGATCTTGATGCGCGCGACCGATATCGTCCTGTCCTTCCCGTCACTCGTGCTGGCGCTTGCTTTTGCGGCCGCCATGGGCGCCGGTCTCGGCACGGCAATCATTGCGATCTCGCTCACCGCATGGCCGCCGATTGCGCGTCTTGCCCGCGCGGAAGCGCTTGTGGTGCGCAATACCGACTATGTCGCCGCCGCCCGTCTCTATGGCGCCTCGCCGATGCGCATCCTGTTTTTGTACATTGCGCCGATGTGCATTCCCTCGGTCATCGTTCGCCTGACGTTGAATATGGCCGGCATCATCCTGACCGCCGCTTCACTGGGCTTCCTTGGCCTGGGAGCCCAGCCGCCGCTTCCGGAATGGGGCGCGATGATCTCCAGCGGCCGCAAATTCATGCTCGATTACTGGTGGGTCGCCGTCATGCCCGGCATCGCCATCCTGCTGACGAGCCTTGCCTTCAACATCGCCGGCGATACGCTGCGCGACCTTCTGGATCCGCGTCATGCCCGTTCCTGATAGCTCCCCCATCCTTTCGGTCCGCGACCTCAATGTCCGTTTTGGCCGCAACACCATTCCTGCCGTGTCCAACGTCAATTTCGATGTCGGGCGAGAAAGGGTCGGTATCGTCGGTGAGTCCGGCTCCGGCAAATCCACCACCGGCCGGGCCGCCATGCGGCTTTTGCCGAAAAGTGCAACGGTGACGGCAGAGAGAATGGATTTTCTCGGCGAACCGCTTCTTTCAAAATCCGAGCGGCAAATGGGCGCGATCCGCGGCAGCGAGATGGCGCTGATCATGCAGGACCCGCGTTATTCGCTCAACCCGGTGCTGCCCATCGGCAAACAGGTGGCGGAAGCCGCCGAACTGCATCTGGCGCTGACCGGAAAGGCGGCGAGAGATGCAGCCCGTGACATGTTGCTGCGTGTGCGCATCAACGATCCTGATCGTGTCATGGCACTTTATCCGCACCAGATATCGGGCGGCATGGGCCAGCGTGTGATGATCGCCATGATGCTGCTCGCCAAGCCGAAACTCGTCATCGCCGATGAGCCGACCTCGGCCCTCGATGTCAGTGTGCGCAAGGATGTGCTCTTGCTCCTGGACGAGATGGTGCGCGAGAATAATTCCGGACTTATCCTTATCAGCCATGACATCCGCATGGTCGCGGCCTTCTGCGAGCGTGTGCTGGTCATGTATGGCGGGCGCGTCGTGGAAACGCTGACGAAGCTGGAGGATGCGCAACATCCCTATACGCGGGGCCTGATCGCGGCCATGCCCGATCCCCGCAATCCGGTTAGGCGTCTCAAGGTGCTGGATCGTCAGGCAATCGACGCGGAGGTGCTGCGATGATCACAGTAGACAAACTCGACGTCGTCTACGGCGTAAAGGAAAAGAGCAATCACGTCGTGCGCGGCGTCAGCCTCACGGTCAACAAGGGGGAAACCCTTGGCATCGTCGGCGAAAGCGGCTGCGGCAAGTCCACCTTGTTGCGCTCGCTGGCTGGGCTGGAGGCCGGCTGGACCGGCTCCATAAGCTTTAATGGCAAACCGGTCGGGAAGACCCGCAGTCGCGACGAACTGAAACTGGCCCAGATGGTGTTTCAGGACCCCTACGGTTCGCTGCACCCGCGCCACCGCATCGGCCGGGCTCTCGCCGAACCGATCCGCGCCTTGGGGCTTGGCGACGGCTGGTCGAAGGTTCCGGCCGCGCTGCAACAGGTGGGCCTGCCCGCACATTTCGCCGAGCGTTTCCCGCATGAACTTTCCGGCGGCCAGCGCCAGCGCGTGGCGATCGCCCGCGCGCTGATCCTAGAACCGCCGATCCTGCTGCTCGACGAGCCGACATCTGCACTCGACGTCTCCATTCAGGCGGAAATCCTGAACCTGCTTGCCGACCAGCGCGAAGAACGCGACCTGACCTTTGTCCTCGTCAGCCACGACCTCGCGGTGATCGCCCATATGTGCGACCGCGTTCTGGTGATGCAGAACGGCGTGTTTGTCGATGAGTTGACCAAGGCCGACCTTGAAGCGGGTATTACCCATGCCGCCTATTCAGGCGAGCTGTTCGAAAGCAGCTTTCTTTGAAATGACCGGTCGCGATGACGGCGACGCCCGAAGCGCGGTCGGGCTTTCCCGGACATGCCCGGCGTCTGCGGCTCGTAACCGCCGTAGATGCCAAAGTCAGTTCAGACGATTGCCGTTCTCATCCGAGAACAGATGAATTCCGTCCAGAGCCGGTGAAATTCTTATCTCCTCGCCGACCGCCTGTCCTATACGTTCGCGAAAGACGCCGAGCACCCGTGAACCACCGAGTGTCATGGTGACCTGCGTTTCCGATCCCAGCGGTTCGACGAGCAGGATTTCGGCCGGCACGCCGGAAGGGTCAAGCGCGAAGTGCTCCGGGCGGATGCCATAAGTGGCCCCTCTTCCCGCAAGAGCTGCGGCAGCGGCCGGCAGCGGCAGGACCACACCGCCGGTTTCAAAACCGGCTTGCGATATCACGCCAGGCAGGAAATTCATGGAGGGGGAACCGATGAAGCCGGCAACGAACTGGTTTGCCGGACGGTCGTAAAGTTCAAGCGGTGTGCCGACCTGCTCGACCCTGCCGCCATTCAGAACGACGACCCTGTCCGCCATCGTCATCGCCTCCACCTGGTCATGCGTCACATAGATCGTGGTGGTTTTGAGCTTCTGGTGCAGCGCCTTGATCTCGCCGCGCATGACGACGCGCAGTTTCGCGTCGAGATTGGACAGGGGTTCGTCGAACAGGAACACCTGCGGATTGCGAACGATAGCCCGGCCCATGGCGACACGCTGACGCTGGCCGCCGGAAAGCTGGCGTGGATAACGGTCGAGTAAGGCGGTAAGGCCAAGGATTTCGGCAGCCCAGTTCACTTTCTCGGCGATGTCCTGCTTGCTCGAACCCCGATGCTCCAGCGAAAAACCCATATTGCTGGCGACCGTCATATGCGGATAAAGAGCGTATGACTGGAACACCATGGCGATATCGCGGTCCTTCGGGTCGAGATCGTTGACTATCCGCTCGCCGATCCTGAGTTCGCCACCGGTAATCGTTTCGAGACCGGCGACCATCCGCAGCAGGGTCGACTTGCCGCAGCCGGAGGGGCCGACAAGAACGACGAATTCGCCATCGTTGATGTCGAGATCGACGCCGTGAATGGTTTTTACCGCGCCATAGCTTTTGCGGATGTCGGACAGGGAAACATTAGCCATCGATTAAATCCGGTTCTTCAGCCCTTGAGGCCGGTATGGGCGAGGCCTTCGACGAACTGCTTCTGGGCAATCACGAAGACGATGAGCACGGGCAGCGCCGTCAGCGTCGCTGCGGCAAGCTGGATATTCCACATCGGTCCGCCATAGGCGTCGGTATATTGGGTCAGCGCCTGCGGCAGCGTGAACATCTCGGCGCTGGAGAGAAAGACGATAGGCTCGAGGAACAGGTTCCAGGAGTGCAGGAAGGTGAAGATTGCGACCGAGGCCAGCGCCGGTTTGGCGAGCGGCAGTGCGATCTTGCGAAAAATCTTGAAGCGCCCGAGACCATCGACGCGCGCCGCCTCTTCCAACTCGCCTGGAAGCGTCACGAAAAACTGCCGCATGACGAAGGTGGCAAAGACACTGGGCGCGCCGAAGATCGGCACGAGGATGAGCGGCCAATGCGTGTTGACCATGCCCGCCTTCAGAAACATCTGAAAAAGCGGCACGATCGTCACCTCCGACGGAATGAGCAGGCCAAGCAGCACGATCATGAAGATGGCGTTGGAACCCGGAAACCGGATCCGCGCAAAAGCATATCCCGCCATCGAGGAAATGATCATGGTTCCCACTGTCACCACAGCGGCAATATAGGCGGAATTCCAATATTGCCGCACGAAAGGCTGCAGCTCGAAGACCTTCGAATAGGTCGTCCAGTCATAGCTCTGCGGGATGAGCTGCGGCGGGAAGGCGAAGATGTCGCTGATGGGCTTGATGGACGAAGTCACCATCCACCAGGTCGGAAAGACGAAGGGGATCAGCAGCACGCACAACAGCCCGTAGAGAGCCACCTGCATACGGGGGGAAAGGTCAGCTTTCATAAAAGACGATCCTTTTGCGCATCTGCCATTGGGCGAAGGTCAATACCGCGACGATCAGGAACAGCAGGATGGAAAGCGTGGAGCCATAACCGAAGAAATGGAACTGGAAGGCCTGCTGGTAGAGGTAATAGACCAGCACCGTTGTCGACAGACCCGGACCGCCTTGGGTCAGGACAGCGATCTGCGCAAAGACCTGCAGCGAGCCGACGATGGTGATGATCGAGGTCAACAGGATCGTCGGGCTGATCAGCGGCAGGGTAATGCGACGAAACTGCTTGAAGACGGGCGCACCATCGATGCGGGCCGCCTCATAGAGTTCCTTCGGCACGCCCTGAAGTGCCGCCAGAAACAGGATCATGTTAAGCCCGACATTCTTGAAGACCTGCACGACGATGACGGAAATCATCGCGGTCGTTTCCTCACGCAGCCAATTTGGGCCTTCGATGCCGATCATCAGCAACATGCCGTTGATGCCGCCGTTCTTCTGCAGCAGGAAACCCCAGACGATCGTCCAGGCAACCAGCGACACGACGACCGGCGAGAAGAACAGGGTCCTGAAGATGGCAATGCCGGCCAGTTTTTGGTTCAGCAACACGGCCAGAAGCAGCGCCAGCGACAGGTTGAACACGACTAGCCCGGCGGAGAAGATCGCGGTCGCGCCCAGCACCTCACGAAGATTGCCGTCCTCCATCAACATCCGGTAGTTCTGGGCGCCCGTATAGGTGAAGGTGTTGGCCAGCACATTCCATTCATGCAGCGAATACCAGAACACCAGCCCGAGCGGGATCAGCACGAAAATGATAATCCCGATCAGTTGCGGGGCAATGAACAGGAAGCCTGCAAGGCTGTCGCGCCGCGCGATGGTCCAGAACGCCGACACCGGGCGATCTGGACGACGGGTAACTTCCTGCGCGACAGCCATCGTTTTCTCCTCAGCGCTTCAAGAGCGGCCCGATCTGGCCGCAGATTTTTTGAAGCGCACCGGCGACATCGGCCTGCGGCCGCCAGACCGCGTCGAGGTTTGAGCGCACAATCTGCTGGATCTGGGCAAAACCGGTGTGGCCGGGCATGACCTTGCCGGTCGCGATGCCCGATATGACGACCTTTTCAATCTGCTCCTCGCTGAGCAGCGGATTGGTCTTTTTCAGCACCTGCGCATTCAGCAAAGACTTGCGCGCTGAAGGGAAGAACTGGCTGAGCTTGGCGGAATTTTCCGGATTGGTCATGTAAGCGACGAACTCCGCCGCGGTCTGCGCATTCTTGCCGGACTGCATGACGCCGATGCCCGCCTGGCCGATCAGCGCATACTCGCCGGCAGGGCCCTTCGGAAGAGGCACGAGGTCCCAACCGAACGGCTTGTCCTTCGGCAGAAGCGAGGCGCGGCTGATCTGTGTAATCGTCATTGCCGCATTGCCTGCAAAGAAATCGACCGTCTCGCCGGGACCAGGAATGGCCTTCTTGTCGAAGATGGCGTCGTGGATGAACGAAATGGCATCCGCCATCGGCTTTTCCGCCATGGTGCAGGTTGCGCCGTCAGCGCTCCAGGGGGAAGCACCCCAACCATTCCAGACCGAGGTGAGATATTGCCAGCTCTGGTAATTGAAATCGCGGACGACAAGGCCGCCCTTGCCGGTCTTGGCGACAGCCGAGGCCGTGGCGATGGCGTTTTCCCAGGTCCATTCGCCGGCAGCGATCATGTCGGCAGGGGTTTTGGCGCCGGCGGATTTGATGAGATCATTGTTGACGAAGACGGCAAAGGGTGACGTCGAGAACGGATAGGCGTAAAGCGTACCGTCCTGCGACCAGCGTTCCGTGGCCCCGGCGCTGACTTCCTCAAGATTATAGCCTGGCGCGGCCTTCAGCGTGTCGGTGAGCGGGTAGAGCGCGCCGGACTTGACGAAGTCATAGGCCGACGTCTCGAAAATCCAGGCCATGTCAGGCGGGTTGCCGCCCGCGATCTGGGTGGTGAGCGCCGTCGTGTAGGTATCAAATGGCAGGGACTCATAGGTAACGCTGACATTTGGATGATCCTTTTTAAAACCCGCTGCGATATCGTTGAAGAGCTTCAGATGCGCCTCATTGGCGCTCCAGATCGTCATGCGCAGATTGACTGCATCCTGCGCCTTGGCAGCACCGCCAAGCGTAAACGAGCCGATAAGCGCAAGCGCACAGGCCGTGGATTTCAGTTTAAAATGATTGTTCATTCCCGGTCCTCCTCCAAAGATGGGTTCGATCAGACGGCAAACCGCCGTCCTAGTATGCTGCGATATCCGGCCAGCGAATCTCGATGCCCTCGCGGGTCAGTTGCGCCTGGAAGGCGTGCAGGTGCTTGTCGTCTTCCTGCACCTGGTGCGGCGTGAGGCCATTCTCCAGGCAATGCGCCGCGAGCATTCCCGCCACTTCGCCAATGTTCCATTCGACCGGATGCAGGCGGTAGCAACCGTTGGTGATATGCGTCGTGCCGATGTTCTTGCCGGCCGGGATGAGGTTTCTTACCCGCTCAGGGATCAGCGCGCCGAGCGGGATCTCAAAGGGGCATGACGGCACGTCGATATAATTGTCGCCGCCGGTGGATGGATGCAGATCGATGCGATACATGCCGATGCCGATGCTGTCGCGATAGTGGACAGCGCCTCTTTCACCGCGAACCGTGTAGGACAGGTCCTGCTCGACAATGCGCGTTACCGGCTTGATGCGGCGGCTTTCGCGAATATAGGGCGCCATGGCGAGCCCATGGTCGGTGCCGGTGATATCGCCGCGCAGCCGCAGCCCGCGGAACCCCTGCCCACCATCGAAACGCGGCGCTTCCGTCTGCAGCCAGTAGAAGACCGAATAGGAAAGGTCTGCCGCCGCCTTCAGATGGCGCGCTTTTTCCTCCTCGGTCACGTCGATGATCGTGCCGTCCATGTAATCGATCATCGGCCAGTTCACGAGGCAGATATCGGACTGGTAGAAGCCGGGCGTAAAGTTTTTCCGCGCCGCGATACGCCGGAAAATCCACAGGTTCTCATCGCCGCCGCCTTTGCGCTGGTCGGCGTCGACCAGAAGCGGATCGTCATCGGGATTGGGCGTGAAGGAGCGGGTGGTGTGCTCGAGCGTGCGTGGGTTTGGCGCGGTAAAACCAAGGAGCGGCCCGCCCCAGAAATGCGGCTGGTAAGAGCGCCAGTAATCGTAATTCTCAGGCTTGTCGATTGTCTGGTCGCCATCGACATGGTCAATGGCAAAGCAGATCGAGACAGCCTGCACATTGTCGGCTTGGGCTTCAGCCGGCGCGCTGGGTTCGCCTGTATCTGACTGCGCCTCAAATCCCTTGGCATATTCCGTGCCGGTCATGGGCAACAGATCGCCAAGCTCGGTGGCGTCGAGAACGTAATCGGCGGAAATGACGATTTCCGCGCCGCTGTCGCGATGGCGAACAGTCACCGAGCGAACCCTGTCGCCGTCGACGTCAGCCGCGACGGGACGCCAGGGTTTGAGCACCGTCAGGCGGCCAGCACCGATATAGGGCATCAGCATGCTTTCCATGACCGCGAGGCTGACGCGCGGCTCGGCGCAGATGCGGCTCACCCATCCGCCACCCGGATTGAGATCGCCCCATGCCCGCGCACCTTCCGTCAGCGGATAGTGGTCGCGATAAAATTGCCGCACACCGTTGCGCAGCGCGCGGTAGGACCGGGTGATGCCGAACTGTTCGACCCAAGTATGCTCGTCCGACGGAACGGCCTGACTGGTCAATTGCCCGCCGATCCAGTCATATTCTTCGGTCATGATCACGCGCTTGCCCGCCTTTGCAGCCGCCATTGCCGCCGCCACGCCGCCAAGGCCGCCACCGACCACGAGAATATCTGCTTTCATGTCTTTCACGACGTCACATCCGTTTTCTTGACTGAGGACTTGTTTGCCGAACCGGTTGGGACCGGCCCCAGCGTTTCTCCCTTGACGGGTTCACATTTGAGAAGGATCTGCCCACCGGCGCTGCCGGTCTCGATGCGGTTGACCAGCATCGCGGTCGCCTGCCGCCCCATCTCCTCGCGGGGAATTTCATAGGAGGTGAAGCGCACCGGGCTGCGGGCGGCCCTGATATGGCTGCCGAGTACGATCATTGAAAAAGCGTCAGGCACCACAAGCCCCCTCGCCCGCGCCAGCGCCTCGACGCGCACGGCATCGGCCAATTCTATGAAGAAGGCCACTGTGGCCCCGCTCTCGAGGATCGCATCGAGTATTTTCTCAGCCGAGCGGTTGACCGCCTTGATATGCAGGGCGAGCGTGGCCGCGTCTCCCAGCGCCGCGCTGAAACCTTGCCAGCGATCGGCAATCGATTCTGCCGGACCATGCGGGCCGATATAGGCAAGCTTGGTGTGTCCCAGCGCGATGGCATCTTCGACGAGCTGACGCGTGCCCGCGGCATAGTCACCGCCGACATAGGGAACCGGCCCACCGGCATCTTCACGCCGGCCGATCGCGACGAAGGGATAGTCTTCCGAAACCAGTCTCGCGAGTTCCTTGCGATCGAACTCGCGACCGAGAACCAGACAGCCGTCCGCAATCCGAAGCCTGTTGCCTTCCGAAAATATCTTGCGGTTATCGCCGACACCGGCGCTGGTCAGCAGCAGAAGATCGTAAGCCTGCTGCTGTGCCTCTTCTTCGATACCGAGCAGAAACGGCGTGAAGAAGTCAGCCTGCGCACTTGGGAATGCCGGCTCATAGGTGAACACGCCAAGGATGCGGTTCAGCCCTTTAGCCATTCGCCGCGCAATCGGATCGGCGACATAACCTGTCTGGCGAATGACGGCCTGCACCCTTTCCCGGGTCTCCTCCGGGATGCGGGCGATCGCTGCCGGCGCACCGTTCAAAACAAGCGACACGGTTGCCTGACTGACGCCGGCGAGCTTGGCGATATCGTTTTGGGTGAGACGTCTGTGAGTAGTCAACCGATGCCCTCCCCGACATTCGATATTTGCTAATACGTATTAGCTGCTAATGCGCATTAGCATTATTTTGGGACGCCGAGTCAAGCGATAATCTGTATCTGACAGCCCCCTCACACCACGCAACGGCGCGTTCAGCATTTGTTCTGGATTGCTGTTTGAGTCTTTGCTAATCATTCCAACAACGAGCAGACAGTGGCCGGAGCTTCGCGACGACTGCCATCTCTGAACAGGGTTCTCATCCGTGGGGACAGGCAGGTTATCTAAAGGATTGCTGGCATGGCGGTTGCCTATCTGGAAAAGCTCAACGAACAGCAACGCAGGGCGGTCGAGCATGGCGTTGGGCTCGCTGACGGGCATACGGCCGGGCCTTTGCTGATCATCGCCGGCGCGGGTTCGGGCAAGACAAACACGCTCGCCCACCGTGTCGCCCATCTGATCGTGAACGGCGCCGATCCCCGCCGCATCCTGCTGATGACGTTTTCCAGACGCGCCGCCACGGAAATGTCGCGGCGGGTCGAGCGTATCTGCAAACACGTTATCGGGGCGAATTCTGCAATCATGACCGACGCGCTCGCCTGGTCCGGCACGTTTCACGGCATTGGCGCGCGCCTGTTGCGCATCTATGCCGAACAGATCGGGCTCAACATCGATTTCACCATCCACGACCGCGAAGATAGCGCCGACCTGATGAACCTTTCCCGGCACGAGTTGGGTTTTTCCAAAACGGAAAGCCGTTTTCCGACAAAGGGTACGTGTCTCGCGATCTATTCGCGTGTGGTGAATTCCCAGACCCCGCTCAAGGAGATATTGCGCCAGCACTATCCCTGGGTCGCCAACTGGGAGAGCGAACTCAAGGAACTGTTTGCAGCCTATGTGGAGGCAAAGCAGGTCCAGAACGTGCTCGATTACGACGATCTCCTGCTTTACTGGGCGCAGATGGTGAGCGATCCCGTTCTGGCGGACGATATCGGCAACCGCTTCGACCATGTGATGGTCGACGAATATCAGGATACCAACCGCCTGCAGGCCTCGGTGCTGATGGCGCTCAAACCCGGCGGTCGCGGGTTGACCGTGGTGGGTGACGATGCGCAGTCGATCTATTCCTTCCGGGCGGCGACGGTGCGAAACATCCTCGATTTTCCGGCTTCCTTCAGCCCGGCGGCCGACATCATCACGCTTGACCGCAACTATCGCTCGACGCAGCCGATCCTTGCGGCCGCCAACGGCGTCATCGATCTGGCGCGCGAGCGGTTCACCAAGAACCTCTGGACCGAGCGGCAGTCGCTGGAGCGTCCGAAACTCGTGACAGTGAAGGACGAAACCGAACAGGCGAATTTCATCATCGACCAGATTCTCGCCAACCGCGAAACCGGCATGACGCTGAAACAGCAGGCCGTGCTGTTCCGCACCTCCAGCCATAGCGGGCCGCTTGAAGTGGAACTGACCCGCCGCAACATCCCCTTCGTCAAATTCGGCGGCCTTAAATTTCTCGACAGCGCCCATGTGAAGGACATGCTGGCCGTGCTGCGCTTTGCGCAGAACCCGCGCGACCGTGTCGCCGGTTTCCGGCTGCTGCAGATGCTGCCAGGCATCGGGCCGAAGAAGGCCGGCAATATTCTCGATACGATTGCGACAGACCCCGAGCCGCTGCTTGCCCTTGCCGAAATTCCGCCGCCGCCGAAGACCGGCGATGACTGGGTGGCCTTCACGCAAATGCTGGCGGGCCTGCGACAGGCGCCGAACGACTGGCCGGGCCAGATCGGGCAGGCGCGACTGTGGTACGAACCGCATCTGGAACGCATCCATGAGGATGCGGACACCCGCAAGACCGATTTGCTCCAGCTCGAGCAGATCGCCGGCGGCTACCCCTCACGCGAGCGCTTTCTGACCGAGCTGACGCTCGATCCACCGGACGCCACCAGCGATCAGGCCGGCGTGCCGCTGCTTGACGAGGATTATCTCAGCCTCTCGACCATCCATTCGGCCAAAGGCCAGGAGTGGCGCTCCGTCTTCATCCTGAATGTGGTTGACGGCTGCATCCCCTCCGATCTCGGGGTCGGCACCACGCAGGAACTGGAGGAAGAACGCCGGCTGCTTTATGTCGCCATGACGCGCGCCAAGGACAGCCTCGCGCTGATCACGCCGCAACGCTTCTTCACCGGCGGCCAGAGCCAGCAGGGAGACAGGCATGTTTACGCTGCAAGAACCCGCTTCATCCCGGCGACCTTGCTGCAATTTTTCGAAACGGCGACCTGGCCATTGGTGTCGGCTGCCGCTTCCGAGCGCAGCGCGCAGCAGATCCGCATCGATGTGGGTGCGCGGATGCGGGCCATGTGGAAGTAAGGCTACCGGTAATCACAACTTTCAAACCGCACGACCGAACGAAACCGAAGGCCTGATCCATACTCGATCTCTCCCTCGTTTCGGCCCGCCGGACAATTTCGGCAGGCTCGGCTTCAGGGCGTTTCCCTGCCGTCGATCATTAAAGTATGAAAACTGGCATTGGCACACGCCTTTCGCCTGCTGTTCGGCCGAAATTCGATCTCTCTTGTGTGGGCGGTCAATAAAGCGTTATTGACTGTCCCTGCCGATAAAGTCATATCACCTCAGAGTAGGCAGACCAGACAGGATCCGCATAGTGCAAGTAGAAGCATTCTCGATACCAGGCTTGAAAAAGATAACTCCAGCTCGTTTCGGGGACAGCCGGGGTTACTTCAGCGAGGTTTTCAAGAAGGACTGGTTTCGCGAAAATGTATCGGATGTGGAGTTCGTACAGGACAATGAATCCCTGTCTGCTCAAGCCGGCACTGTACGTGGGCTTCATTTCCAGACAGAGCCGTTTGCACAGGGCAAGCTCGTTCGCTGCATTCGTGGGCGGCTGCTGGATGTCGCTGTCGACATCAGAACAGGATCGCCCACTTTCGGGCAATGGGCCGCTGTCGAGCTGTCACCCGAAAATGGCGAACAGTTGTGGGTTCCGGCGGGGTTTGCCCACGGCTTCATGACGCTCGCGGACGATACGGTCATCGCATACAAGGTGACGGCCCCTTACAGCGCAGCCAGTGACCGCGGTGTTAAGTGGGATGATCCTGCCATAGGCATCAACTGGCCGAAGCAGGAAGGCTGCATCCTTTCCGACAAGGATACAAAGCAGCCTCTTCTGTCCGAATTGCCTGAATATTTCACCTACCAAAAAACTGGAAACTGATGATGCGCGTTCTAGTTACCGGCGGCGCCGGATTTATCGGCTCAGCCCTCGTACGTTATCTCGTGAGCGAGGTTGGCGCGGATGTTCTCACCGTAGACAAGCTGACATATGCAGGGAACCTGGCTTCCCTCAAGCCCATTGAAAATGCGCCTAACCACCGCTTTCTCCAGGCCGACATATGCGACCGGGTGGCGATGAATGAGGCATTCGCGACATTCCAGCCGGATTACGTGATGCATCTGGCCGCCGAGAGCCATGTCGACCGCTCCATAACCGGCGCTGCTGATTTTATTCAAACCAATATCAACGGCACTTTCACGATGCTGGAGGCGGCACGCCAATATTGGAGCGACCTTGCGGAAGACGCCAAGGCGAATTTCCGTATGCTGCATGTTTCAACCGATGAGGTTTACGGCTCTCTCGGCGATGACGGTTTGTTTGAAGAAACAACCCCTTACGATCCCTCATCGCCTTACTCCGCTTCGAAAGCCGCAAGCGATCATCTGGCCACGGCCTGGCAGCGCACCTACGGCCTTCCGGTCGTCATTTCCAACTGCTCCAACAATTACGGCCCCTTCCACTTTCCGGAAAAGCTCATTCCGCTGATCATTCTCAACGCGCTGGAAGGCAAACCGCTGCCGGTCTATGGCAACGGCGCGAACATCCGCGACTGGCTTTATGTGGAGGATCATGCCCGCGCCCTGTGGCTTATCGTCCAGAAAGGTCTTGCCGGCGAGAAGTACAACGTCGGCGGCAGAAACGAACAGAAGAATATCGATGTGGTGAACTGCATCTGCTCCATTCTCGATGAGCTGCGCCCGCAATCCAAACCCTATGCCGAGCTCATCAAATATGTGACGGATCGCCCTGGTCACGATGCGCGCTACGCCATTGACGCGACGAAGCTCGAAACCGAACTCGGCTGGAAAGCCCAGGAAAACTTCGCCACCGGTATCCGCAAGACGGTGGAATGGTATCTCGACAATGCGTGGTGGTGGCAGCCGCTTCGCGAGGGAGTTTACGCCGGAGAACGCCTTGGCGTTCTGACGAAGGGCTGAGTTAATGCGGCTGGCAGTTACAGGCAAAAATGGTCAGGTCGTCAGCGCCCTTCTAGCACTGGCGAGCGCCGAGCTGGAGATCGTGGCTCTCGGTCGGCCGGAACTCGACCTTGCGCAGCCTGAAACTGTTCTGAAGGCGCTACGCGAGGTAAAACCCGATGCCGTGGTATCGGCTGCGGCCTATACTGCCGTCGACAAGGCAGAAAGCGAGCCTGACATCGCTTTTGCCGTTAACCGGGATGGAGCAAGGGCTGTCGCGCAAGCGGCAAGTGACCTCGGCATTCCCGTCATTCATCTTTCTACGGATTATGTTTTCGACGGCGCCAAGGACACCGCTTATGTCGAAAGCGATCCGACAGGCCCTACTTCCGTCTACGGCCGCTCGAAGCTCGAAGGCGAACGAGCCGTTTCGGAGGCTACCGACAATTACGTGGTTCTGCGGACCGCATGGGTCTATTCGGAATATGGCAACAACTTCGTGAAGACCATGCTGAGGCTGAGCGAGAACCGCGACGAGATCAATGTGGTTGCGGACCAGTTCGGATGCCCTACTTCGGCCAACGATATCGCTGCCGCGGTGGTAACAATCGCAAGAAAGCTCGTGGAAGATGCCTCGGCCCCTCTTCGTGGGGTGTTTCATCTGTCTGGATCAGGTGAAACGAACTGGGCGAATTTCGCGAAACAAATATTCGCATTCGCGGAAGAACACGGTGGAAAGTCGATGATCGTCAACGACATCACGACTGCACAATACCCTACCCCGGCCCGGCGTCCGGCAAACTCGCGGCTTGATTGCAGCAAGCTTGAAGAGGTTTACGGTATAAAGCTGCCGAGCTGGCAAACATCAACGCGCGCGGTGGTCACCGCTCTTGCGCAGAGCAAAAAGGAAAAGCCATGAAGGGCATCATTCTGGCCGGTGGCAGCGGCACACGCCTGCATCCGATGACATTGGCGGTCTCGAAGCAGATCCTGCCGGTCTACGACAAGCCGATGATCTATTATCCACTGACCACGCTGATGTTGGCCGGCATTCGCGAGATTTTGATTATCTCGACCCCCCATGACATGCCGCTTTTCCAGTCCCTTTTGGGTGATGGTTCAAAATGGGGTCTTTCCATTGAATATGCGGTCCAGCCAAGCCCGGATGGGCTGGCGCAGGCGTATATGATCGGCGCCGATTTCGTGGCGGGTTCACCATCCTGCCTCATCCTGGGTGACAACATCTATTACGGCCACGGATTACCGGAACTTTTGCAGGCCGGTACGAGCGTTAGCGACGGTGCTACCGTCTTCGCCTATCATGTGAACGATCCCGAACGTTATGGCGTGGTCGATTTCGATAGCGAAATGCGCGCGCTCTCCATCGAGGAAAAGCCGGCAAAACCCAAATCCAACTGGGCGGTCACGGGTCTTTATTTTTACGATGCCGATGTTGTCGACATCGCCGCCAATCTCAAACCATCGCCACGCGGCGAATACGAGATTACGGACGTCAATCGGACCTATCTCGAGCGCGGCAAGCTGAAAGTATCCATCATGGGACGCGGTTACGCCTGGCTTGATACCGGCACACCGGACAGTCTTCTCGAGGCGGGCGAGTTTGTGCGGACGCTTGAAAAGCGGCAGGGCTTCAAGATTGCATGCCCGGAAGAGATTGCTCTGAGCAAAGGCTTCATCACGAGATCCGAATTCTCAGCACTCGCAGAAAATGCCGGTAAAGGTGATTATGGCGTATATCTAAGGAGACTCGCTTCCTCGTAAGTGCGCTGTCATATGCCTCCGCTTCGAGTTGAACAAAACCGCATTAACACCTTCCGCTACAGCAACTCATCAAAGGTTGCCAAGTTGAGGCAGGATCGTGCGCCTGGTCTCTGGAGTCAAAATGCCTAGTTTGTCACTCTCGGACGTAACGGTGATCTCTGTTTGCTACAAGAGTGATGCGCTCATAGCGGAGATGATCGCGACGGTGCCTGAGGAAACACCAATAGTACTCGTCGACAACGGAAAAACGAATAGTTTTGCGAACCTCCCTGCCGGCAGAAAAATCAGGATTGTTCAGTTGGAGGACAATCAGGGCTTCGGTCGCGGCTGCAATGCAGGCGCGGCGGTGGCGCAGACACCTTGGATCCTGTTTTTAAACCCTGACGCCCGATTGACCGCAGGCGCGATTGAAGCCTTGCTGGAGGCCATTGATCGTCACCCGTCGGGCGTTGCATTTAATCCAAGAATTTCCAACTCGGACGGAAGTGAATATTTCAAGCGGCGGTCCTGGTTATTGCCACGCCGCCGCTACATGAAAAAGGGCTGGCCCGCAGTCGATACCGTCGTTCCCGTTTTGAGCGGGGCCGCTTTTTTTGTTTCAAGACAAAAATTCGACGCGGTTGATGGCTTTGACCCAGCTATCTTTCTTTATCACGAAGATGATGACCTATCGTTGCGCCTTGCAAAATTAGGGCAACTCGTATTTGCACGCGATGCCCTTGTTTCCCATGCGGCTGGGCATTCGTCAGGCCGTTCTCCCGAAATCGCTCGGCTCAAGGCGTTTCATATGGCGCAATCGAGAATTTATACCGGTATCAAGCACCGGCGGCCGCTTCCAAGACTTTCGACTTTCGTTCAAGCCTTCGCGCTGATCATGTCGCCCAGCGCTTTATTCTCAGCGCGCCGGCGGGCCAAGGCCGCCGGCTTTCTCAAGGGCGCAGTCGAATCTATCAAACGTCAACCATGAAGCGAACGAGTGCGTAATAGCAATCGCTATTCATGTTCCTTCAGCCATGACCAGACGCCGGCAATCCCCTCTCTCAAACCTATCTTTGGCTCCCAGTCAAAATCCATCTTTGCCCGCTCTATGTCGAGAACGGATACTGGAACGTCGAGGCTTCGATGAGGCTTATAGACTATTGGAATGGGATTACCCGTAATCTCCTGTACGATTTCCGCGATGTGGAGGACGGAAGTCCCAGTTCCGCTACCCCCGTTGTAGACGCCGACCCTGTCACTGAGAAGCGCGGTGACGCATAGGCTGCTAAGGTCTTTGACGTGAATATAGTCGCGAATCGTGGAGCCATCTCCCCATATTTCGATGGGCTGGTGCTTCAGGGCAAGGTTGAGATATGTGCCTATTATGCCTTGGACGCCCAGGTTACCCTGATAGAGACCGTAAGGATTGGAGGCTCGGATCACAACAGGCCGTATACCGGCCTTGATCTCATAGAGTTTAAGATAGGACTCTATCGCAACCTTCACTACGCCATACGAACATATCGGATCGAGTATATGCCCCTCCGGAATTGGGACCTCCTGCGGCTTGCCGTAGACAGTTCCACCCGACGATAGGTAGAGAATGCGGGTTACATTGCATGCTGCCATATCCTCGAGGAGGCTCAGGGTTCCGAGAAGATTAAGCTCAACATCCTTGCCGGGGTCCTTATCTCCCGTGGACGGCACCGTCCCGCTGACAAGATGCGCCACGGCGCCGACATCCACCAGAAGCTCGCGCATCAGCTGGCTATCAGCCAACTCTCCCGAAACATACTGCACACCTGCCGGCAGCGGACGAACAGGAAGACGGCTTCTTCCCAGCACCTTCACCTCGTGTCCCGCGACCACCAAATCTTCGACAAGATGGTAGCCGATGAACCCACCGCCGCCGAGAACCAATATCTTCATAAAAAGCCTATCACCTCATTTCGGCTGCGGAACGGCGGCGACTTATAATCGAGTTATACTCATCTAGATACTCACTCGCCAACACATCTATATCATACGACTTTCCCAATATCCCGGCATTTTCCCGAAGTACTTCACGGACCGCGCCATCGAGAATATTCTCCATTGCAACCGTTAGGTGGGCTATGAACCGATCATCATCACTTTCATTAGCGATGATGATCCCAGCCTGTTTGTCACCCACCCGGGACATGGCTTTAATCTCGCCGATGTCGGTAGCGACGCATGGCACACCAACCTGCAGCGCCTGTATTAGGCAAAGAGGATAAGATTCTCCTGGAAAGCGCGTTGGGATTAGAGCAACATCGCTCATCCGGTACAGTCCGTGAATCTCCTTCACAAAGCCAAGAAAATGGATCGTTGGATCCGAAAGCGCCAATTGCTTTGCTGCCTCCGTTTCGGGACCGTCTCCAACCATAAGCAGGGCCATAGGTATATCAGGCCGTTTTTGCCGTAGAAGCAGATAGGCTTTCACCGCTTCAGACCAGCCCTTCCCTTCACGTCCTCTTGCAACTAGCGAAAAGACAACTGCATCTTCGCCTACACCTAATTGTGCACGAGTACTTGGAAATGCCGCCATATCGATAGGCATAGCATTTTTTATTTTCAGAAATTTGTTTTTTGGGACCTGTATATTATTAAATGGCTCCAGATTCCGATCGGCAGTATACGCAAATCTGTCGATCTTTTTGCTCCATCGCGCGATCCTCTTTGTTCCAACATCCATCGCTTCGTACGAGCCGTGCAAAGTCGTTATATATGGAACGGAAATATCATCGCGCCTCAACAAAAATCCTTCAACATTCGCAACATGTGAATGCACGATCGATATGCCTGCATTTTCGATGAAGTTATCGACTCCCACATCACGTACCGCGTTTACAGTATACACTGGAATGCCTGCATTCAGCATTCCCCGGACTTCCGGATGGTCGTCGGCATCATGTATCTGGAGTATCGAAACCATAGCGCCTTTACGGCGAAGCGCATTTGCGAGGTGTATCGGGAATATCTCCCCACCCCCGAAAGAAAAACCTAAAATCCCAATAAGAACATGAATGTTCTTTCGCTGCACGGCGCGTAGAGCAGGTTCATTTAGCATCGCATCGAAGTGCACCCCGACAATTCCCGCCCCCCTCGCAACCCTACGGCAAACTTCGATAAAGCGATCGAGGGTGTCGTCGGCAATATCCCAACGTTCCTTTAAGCTCGTCATCAGGCGGCTATATTCTCTATAATATTCCGGTTTAGATTGCGCGCTCTTACCTGAGGTATTGCTCCGATGAATACGGAAATAGCTCACTGCGCTCGGCTCGTAAGCTATTTGACCACCGGCGGCTATAACGGAATAAAGATACCAATCTCCCATGATTTTAAAACTTCGCGCTTTTTCCCAAACTTCATTCGGAATATCGGAACGACGCCATAAACTACCGCCAACGTTTGCAATCACATTCTTCACACCGAAGCCGCCGCGAAACCATTGCGCGGCCGGACGGACCGTACGACCATCCCAAATGCCAGGCTCGCTTTCTTCTCGGTATTGGTCCAGCCCCGCAAAGTAGTCGCCCTCCTCATTTACAAACTGAGTCCGACCGAAGGCCAACATTACGCTGGGATCTCTAAATGTATTTATCGTCCGCTCGATAAATGTCGGCTCGCAGAAATCGTCACTTTCGCAGATCCAAATGAGGTCACCCTTTGCCTGAGAATGCCCTTTTTGCCATTGGTGAAAAACATTTGCGGAGTTTACAGTATTATAGATGGCTTTAATTCGCTCTGGAAATCGCTTGACGTAGGAGTCGATGATCAGCCTGCTATCGTCGCTGGAACAGTCATCGAGCACAAGAATATCGATTAGCGGATATGTCTGAGCCAAGATACTATCTAGACGCTGCGGGAGATATCGTGCATGGTTGAAATTCGGCACAATCGCAGTTACCGTTACTCCACTACGCGCTTTGATATTCGATCGGCTGTCAGCGATTATTTTATTCGCCGTTATCTTCCGATAATATTCGACGCAAAATTGATCTACCTTGCGGGATAACAACATGGGATCACGTTTCTCGGCAGACTTCAAAAATCTTTTTCGCCGACGCGCATCAAAGACTTTAAAATTTGATAACGCATAAAGAATTCTAGCATAAATAAGTCGCTTCAATAGTTTTCCCAACGAAGCGTTGCTCATCCAATTACTTCGCTGAAGTGCGTCCACCTGTCCCGAAATATGATCGATGTCCCTCATCAGAGCATCAGACCACTGGGCCTTTTCCAACTCTAAATGCCTCAGAACCGTTTCAGTCGATTTGACACCTTGCGAGACAACCTCGCTCGCGCTGGTGTTCTCATCTGGAAGATCCCAAGTTGTGGTTGGCAAATCAATAGGCGCCATGACTCCATTGTTAGTTGCGGCATTCTGGGCTATCGAATCAAATGAAGGTGGAACGTGGCTTTCCGACGTCAGGATCGAGTCAAAACTGACTCTTTGGCGGTAAATTGACATGTGATCGAAATCGCCTTCCAACACTTCGCGGAAATGTCGATTGAATAGTTCATTCGATAGGAGAGAACTAACCGGTCCAGCCGTTGCGCCACCTTTCTCCTCGGGCTTGAAGACAAGCAATACCCCGTCAGAACGCAAAACACGCTTTACCTCCTGTATAAAACGTTCATGATCCTTGACATTTTCTAACGTTCTAAAACAGACAATAACATCCACAGACGTGGGAGACGCGGGAATATCAATCCACGATCCGACTCTGAAGGAAATGTTTTCAGCGTTATACTTTGTGCGAGCATGAAGCACTGCTTCGTTTGAAGCTTCCACACCAACCGCCGACCGGCAAATTTCCGCTAAAAGTGCGGTTCCAGCCCCATCACCGCTTCCCAAATCCAAAATATCTTTGCCTCTGACAGCATGTTTCGCCAGATGATATCGATGTAGACGCTCAATGCGGAAATCTCCATCGTTAGCCTGTAAATAACGTTCGCCGTCATAGTCAAGGTCTTTAGTCATTGTTTTCCTCGGCGGATACGCTGCCCTAGCCTGAAGGCGGATATCCTATTCCCCGAGTTAAGTCGAGAGATTGATCCAATATTCAAATATGAACTATTTGCTAGTCAACACTCGAATTCGCTATACGCTAAGCAGATGCCGCCCCAAGTCGCAGAAAACGTATCGCCATACCAACCCCTAATAGGGCCGCGCTGCCAAGCCAACCAATTTCCCTTCATTTCCAGTGGGAGATAAGCCTATGATAGATCGCCAACTCAAAGCTGCTTCACAACTACTAATCAACCGGTCAGGTAGAATGACACTAAGAGGTTCGCGCGCTGAATCTGGCAGCGCAACGCACGCGCCATACTGCCACATTGCATATGCGATTTTGCCTGCCTCTATCAGAGAGGAGTCTAGTGCATTCGCAAACATCTGCAGCGCCTGAGGTAAATCGTTTGTCAGTTGAAGTGACGCAAATCTCTGCCGGACCAAACGGGATGCCGTCAGTTGTGCGGACTCGTGCTGTGATGACACTGAACTTCCACTCACGCGATACTGGTAAAGAGGCTTCTCAACCATTGCAGGCTTGAAAAAACGTAGCCATGTACCCCATAGAGCGTAATCTTCACAATGCTGTACATCTGCCGCGTGAGAATATCCTCCCAGCAACTGATAAATCTCTCGTCGCGCTACGACGCTGCCGTGGGGAAACGGGCAGCCGCCTTCCACAAAAAAACTCAATATGCCCTTCCAGTCGCCTGGACGAATGTGATTGTCGATGAAGCCGCCCGTGGCATCAACGCGACTCATACCTGTAGCGACTATCGAGAGATCGCTATCTTCGGCAAATAGCTTCATTTGGTCTCGCAGCTTGCCGGGTAGCCAGCAATCGTCTGCGTCCATTCGACCAATGAACTCATATCGAGCATGCTTTATCCCGTGATTAAGAGCGAAAACAATACCACGATTGTGCGGCAATCGGATCCAACGCACCAAGTTTGCGGCAGAACCGACTTCATCCTTGAAATTTTCAACGGCTACAGGGCTACCATCATCAATCAGCAGTATCTCCAGCGGACCAGCATACTCCTGATCAGCAATTGATTGAATTGCGACCTTCAGCAAACCGATACTTTCTACTGATACATCCCTCATAAACACTGGCAGCAGGACGCTAATGCCGGGAAAGCGATCGTTCATTTTATCTCCAAGGGCCGGAAGAGATTTCGTGTCGCGTCAAGATGGGCAATCTCGTGAACATTCAGCGCTTTGCGTCTGTCTGTGGGGAAGTCTAAGACTTCCGCCCAAAACTGCGAAGCTCCAATTTTTTTTGCTTGGGACTTTCCACGTAAAACCACTTTGTTCGTACATTCTTCAAAATGAGCGGGATCATTCCTTTGGGTGGTATTGCCATCTCCTAACAGCCTGTACTCCGAAACGACCTCAAACAGAGGGACACCTTTCCCTCCAGCCCCAACAATCTGCACCAAGAAGTCCCAATCCTCAAGGTAATCGAGATCTTCGTCAAAACTGAGGTTCGATCCCAACACCAATTCAGTCCGCAGGAGATAGCTATGTATGGGTATAAAGTTGCCAACAAGAAGTGCAGTTGCTGGCAAGAGATTGTGCTGGATAAATGGCGCACCGAGCTGTGGCAAAGCGTTTGTCATACCATAGGCGAAATCAGCATCGTTCATTCTCACTGCGTCCGACAGTTGTTCACCAAACCGCGGAAGTAAATGATCGTCGTCGTCGAGAAAGCAAAGAAAATCATATGCGTCGGCGTGGTCTTTAAGATATTGCAGACCAACATTACAGGGATAACCCCGACGCCTGCCTAGGTCAGGCGCCGAAAGAACTACGGGTGAATTGTCCGCACCCTGGAAAAAATTAGCGGGCAGATTTCTCGCTACAAAATCGCGGGCAGCAACGCTCCCGTGAACAACGATGCAAGGCGTCATTGCGATAGATTGATCTCGTACCGACTCGACCGCCGAGGCCAAAAGTTCCATGCGTTTCCCCTGTGTGCGAATAATGCACAGGGCGGTCGGCGTTTCTCTCAGTTTTGTTTTTGAGAACGCACACGGGCGCTCGATTTTAAATTCATTGCGGAAAAATTCCATGCGCACTTTATCTGTCAGACGTGCCTGACGCTGTCGACGGCTAACGGAAACAGATCCGCCATGCCATCGATATCTATAAAGGTGATCTGAAATGCGCCCCAATTTTTCTTTAGCTGAAACCCTTAAAGCAAGATCGTAATCCTGAACTCCGGAGAAACTCTCATCGAATCCGCCATATTCTTCAAACATGTCGACTGAGAAAGCGACAAGGTGACCCATCACCATTCCCGCACTGAAAATTTCCGTAGGCGCGTTATCCTGTTTTCTACGACGCAGTTCTGTCCCGGCATCGTCGATGTCGATCATAGCCGAACTGAAATATCGAACTCCGGGATTTGCCTTTATGGCTTGAGTTACCACATCGACCGCGTTCGCTTCAATCATATCGTCGCAATCGAGCAACATCACCCAGGCGTTTCGTGCCGAACGAATCCCTTTATTCAAAGCAGCTGCAATGCCTATATTTTCGCCATCCGAAATTATCTGCACATGCCGGCGCAGGTCATCGGGAATAAAACTTAACAGATCTTCTTTCGAAAAACTCGGATCATCGTTCACGACTACCCATTCAGGAAGGTCAGCAACGTTTTTGGCCGCCTCAAAACGAAAGAGCGCGGAGACGCTTTCTACGCATTTACGAAAGAAAACATCATGCTTGAAAAAGGGAGTGACTATGCTGAAGGTTGGCGCAACATTGGTCGGAATACTCGCCCGTACGGGTGCCCGTTCGAGAACATTGCGCACGACAGCTTCGCTGCCAGCAAGTATATGAAGGGGCTTTATGGAAAAATCCAGCTCCGAAGATCCAAATCGCTGACATATGTCCTGCGTCGCGAGGTCGTAAGCCGACGCGCCGCTGTACCCATTAAGACTGGAACCTGAAACCGAGGAGTTTCGAATAGACCTGAGTATACGTCTATATTTTTTTTTAACACGGAAATAAATTGAGAAGGGAAATCTACCGGCCCGGCGAGCCAATATTTGACTCAGACGGTGCAGCTCACTCAGAATATGGTTATCTGCCCTCAGCGACGCAATTTTGATGGTTAGACTATTTATTTCTGAGTTCTGATCGTCGATTTTCTTCTTAAGATCTTGAATTTTACGACTATTTTCAGCCTCAGTATACTCTAACAACCGATACTGAATATCAAAGTCTTTGTTGCCAAGTTGACCAGAATGGGCATTTATTCTTTCGGCGGCAACAAGTAATAGATCTTTATATTTATCAGTAACTCTGTTTTCTCTCGAATTTTCCATAAATCTCTCTCCATCTCCACCGCGAAGAACTAAGTCATCAAACAAGTGGAGAAAATATTCTCACCGCGGATCACGAAATCTCTGTTGGAAAATGCAATCGCTCGAAGAAAAGGGGCAAATGAAAGCTCCCCAGGCAACATCCAATCGTGCGGCTCGACGATTATAAGCGGCACCTTGTCAATCCAGCCAGTGTCATAGCTGAAGACATCTTTCTCCGCACCCTCAATATCAAGCTTGACAATGAAGGGTGTAAAAGCGCCGGAAAATTCGTTCAAGATATCCCCCACTGTTATTGAAGGGATTGCGTCGACGCCGGCCTGCTCTTTATCCAATGCGTGTGTGCGATAGCCCCATTCACCTTCAGATGGATTCGTAACCTCCACTAAGCCAAAACGGCCGCCGAGCGCGAAAGGGAGGGGCAGAATCGGTAAACCTTCCGTGTTGGCGACCAGAATTCGAAAATTGCCCAGTTCTGGTTCAATCGCAACAACCAATGAATCAGGCACCTGTGCCACGAAGCTAATTGCGGAAAGTCCAATATTTGCACCCGCGTCTACTATTAGCGGCCTCTTCCCTGATTGGCGTATATCGCTTAACTTCGACAGTAATTTACCTTCACAGGGCAGGCCGGAAAGACTAAATGCGTTGTCCACAAAAATCTGGCCAACGATCTGAGAGTCCGTTGTCCCTCGCCGGATAAACAAGCTGCGCTGCACTTGATTAACTTCAACGACGAGCCGGTCTATGTATAAGCCTTCCCCGAATTCCATATCGTTCATTTCCAAATTTTAGCCCTCAGGAAACCTAATATCTAGTCCATACGATTTTAGTCCTACGCAGTTCCGACGGCGAACTTATGCAGCAACTAAAAAGTACGTCGCACTTACAAAGCTCTCCAGAATAGAAGTCACACCGTCCAACTCAAGTTTTCCCACGACTATAATCGTAACATCTTTGCATCGTCTCTATAGAACAGATTCCCGCCGTTTTTGAGAACGAGATGGCTCTCAGCCATTTGATGCTTTGGCTGTATCTTCATTCTTAGATGTAAAAAGCCATAGAACCGCACCTGGAAGACTCGCTATGAGATACGCTACCCCTAGCAAAATCGAAGCAAGCGCTGCATGCCCGCCATCGACGCCATAAGCCGAAAAAAGTCCAACTGACGCCATCTCACGCAGGCCCCATCCACCAATTGAGACTGGTATCATTTGAACGAAGGTAAGAGCAAGCGCCACAGTGACTATGGTGAAGGTCGATTGATCTATAACAATCGCGCGCGCTACGATGACGAAGGCCAAAACCGAAAGGAGATGAACACCTACAGCATTAACAAGCACAATAAGGCAATTAGTCCGGCTGTTGAGTATAGTAAGCATGAAACGCAGGCCAGTCGCGATTTTCACCATGAGCGGCCGCTCGCTAAATTTTTGCGGAAGCGGCTGCTCAAGCCGGCGAGCAAGCAGGTAGACGATGACAAGACCCGACGAAAGCGCCAAGGCAAGCGAGATAGTTATATATCTGTCAACTAGGCCATTTATATAAAAGACGGAGCCAACCAAAAGGATGGTGAGCGCAACGAGCGCGACCAAACGATCCACAACAACGCTGGCGATCGAGACATTGATGGGTACGCCACTACGCTGTGCATAAAATATTCGAATGGCATCGCCACCTACACCGGCGGGCAGAAACTGGTTCGCGAATACGGATACCCAAGTGATATTAATCAACCCACCAGTTGGCGGGCGCATGTTGTATGCAATCAGCACATGACGCCAGCGGATGCCGATCAACACCGGTTGAAGAAGCAAGACCGCCGAGGCGCAAACGATCGCGGCGACATCCACGGATGTGATAGCTGGCAGCTGTGAACTGAACTTCAAATAGAGCACCACCAAAATCGAGACGGACACCACGGTTTTGAGCGCAGCCGGCAGTGGCAGTAAAACGCGCGAGCGATTTTCTCCTATGATCCCACTCCTAGAACCAGTCATGACGCAGTCGCTCTTATAAACAGTTCTCGCCAAAACGCCTTGATAAAGCGGAGCCCAGTAGGGATACTATGCGCCTGTGTGCCGCCAGCCACTCGCTGATGCTCAATGGTTGGAAACTCAGCGATCTTAAGACGGCTTTTAAATGACCTCATTGTCATCTGATATTCGATTGTATAGTCGGATGCGTCCAACGCCAAGCGACTTGCCGCAGAAGCAGTAATCGCTCGATAGCCGTTGATGGAATCAGTTACGAACTTCCCTTGCCTGCGGAATGCAATATTGGCCAGGATGTTAAATACATTGTTAGCCCACTTTCTGGGCTTGAGGAAATTGACGTCCTCTTCATTTACCGCGCCCTTCATCATTCGTGACGCAATTACTAGATCAGCGCCACTTTCAAGCAGCGGCCGAAATCTAGCCAAATCATCGACATCTTCGTTACCATCCGGAGAAAAGAACAAAAAAGCATCTGTATCTAGCCGTTCGAACGCAATAAGAAAGGCTT
Source organism: Agrobacterium salinitolerans (assembly GCF_002008225.1). Lineage (GTDB taxonomy): Bacteria > Pseudomonadota > Alphaproteobacteria > Rhizobiales > Rhizobiaceae > Agrobacterium > Agrobacterium salinitolerans. The sequence continues at coordinate 45,205 of NZ_MRDH01000015.1, forward strand.
CCCCCCTGCCTCGCTTACTCTGGCCAAGAACGTTCACCCCACGCTCGATAAAATATTCGACTGTCCCATCCGTGGAACCACCGTCAATAACGACAACCTCATCGAAACCGGACTCGGGCCCTGGCGCTGGCAGCCGCGGGTAGATCACCTCCACACATTCTCGTTCATTTCGGGTAAGAATGCACAACGTAATCTTCATGCCAGATACCACTCTATCGTTTTACGAATGCCGTCTTCAAAGCTCACACGCGATCTGTAACCTATCAATTCCTCTGCTAGACGAGTGTCGCTGGCGCGACGTGGCTGACCGGTTAATCCCTGAGGATCGAAAACTGGCACAATTTCCGTCTGCCGAATTTCACTTACAACATTTGCTATAAGGCTCGCCGCTTCTAATACTGTGGTTTCCTTCGAAGACCCAATATTAATTGCAACCCCATCAGGCGCACGCGCGGCCACCTCAAGCAGACCACGGGCGAAGTCGTCAACATAGAGGAAACTACGAGAATGAGAACCGTCTCCCCAAACCTTAAACCTTCCATCAGGGCTCTCAATTGCCTTGCGAATGAGTGCCGGAAGAACGTGGGATGTTTTCAGGTCAAAATCGTCGCGAGGCCCATAGGCGTTGTAAGGACGAGCGATAGCAACGGAAAGACCGTATTCGACTATTGCCGATTGCCCTACAAATTCTTCCATACGCTTCGCCCAGCCATAGCCTGAATTAGTCGGTTCGGGTTGATCCAAAAAACCTTCACTTTCCGGCGTTGGTACCGAGCAATGCCGTGGATAAACGCACGCTGAGCTAGTCGCTAGGAAACGGTCAACACCTGCTTCTGCAGAAGCGCGTATGACATTGAAGAAGAGTTCCATATTGGTCATGAACATGGACGCCGGGTGCGCCGCGTTCCATTCGATGCCCGCAACAGCCGCCGCAAGATTTAGAACGACAGACGCCTTTTTTGCAACTAAAACGGTACAGGAATAATCGCTGATATCGCCTTGAATGATCTCAACGTCGGCGCCGGCGGCCTGAAGAAAGGTCGGCTGAGCCTGTCGGCTTAGAACAATTGGCGACGCACCCAGCGCAATCAGATGTTCAACGACGTGACTACCAATGAAGCCCGAACCGCCAAACAACGCGACGCGTCGCCCCTTGAAAAACGACCGTGTCTCTGGATGAAAGTCCTCGGCGGTAAGCGGGCTACGATACATTAGGCGGCCATCCGATGAGCTTGATTTTCCAACTCAAGGTCAGCGAATACCATCATGCGAACAAGTTCGTCGAAGGAAGTCCTTGGCTCCCACCCAAGCTTCGCCTTTGCTTTGGAGGCGTCACCGATAAGTAGATCGACTTCGGACGGGCGCAGATAGCGCGAGTCAAATTCTACGAAATCGCGCCAATCAAGATCAACGAGCTTGAAAGCGCGGTCCAGAAAATCTTTCACAGTCCAAGTTTGGCCGGTAGCTATTACGTAATCGTCAGCATTATCCTGCTGTAACATTAGCCACATTGCCTCAACGTAGTCGCCAGCAAAGCCCCAATCACGCTTTGCGTCGAGATTGCCCATATAGAGTTTTTTGTCCTTGCCAGACAAAATTCTTGCCAAGCCTCGCGTGATCTTGCGTGTCACAAATGTTTCACCACGACGCGGGCTTTCGTGATTGAAAAGAATCCCGTTCGAAGCGTGTAGATCGTAAGCCTCACGGTAATTGACCACCTGCCAATGAGCATAGACCTTCGCGCAAGCATAGGGCGAACGCGGATGAAATGGTGTCGTTTCGCTCTGCGGAACCGCCTGAACCAGGCCGTACATCTCCGATGATGAAGCCTGATAAAATCGCACCGTTTGAACCGCGCCAACATTCCGAATAGCTTCCAACATCCTCAGCGTGCCAAGCCCAACTGCATCCGAGGTGTAAACCGGCTCATCGAAGGATACGCGCACATGACTCTGGGCCCCCAGATTGTAGACCTCATGCGGCTCAATGATTTCGATAAGCTTTTCTAGCCGGCTACTATCGGTTAAATCTCCATAATGGAGTTTAAGACGCGCGTCACTCTCATGAATGTCTTTGAAAAGATGAATGATACGGCCGCTATTGAAGGATGATGAGCGTCGAATGATGCCATGCACTTCGTAGCCTTTATTCAGGAGAAATTCCGCCAGATAAGACCCGTCTTGCCCAGTTATCCCGCTAATCAACGCACGCTTCATTTGAAATAATCCATCACAGCTTTGGTTATGTATGTTATGTCGTTGGTGGTCATCAGCGGATGCGTGCCCCAATAAAGCCCCGTATCCATCACACGATTTGCACCATCAAGTGGTGCCGGTACCACATGATCTACAACATTCATAGCCGGTTGGCGGGCGAGATTGCCACAGATGATCGGTCGCGTTTCAATACCCTGCTCTTCGAGATGTGCTAGTAGCGCATTGCGTGTCTCCGTGCTCTCGCAGAGAACAGGGTAACCAAAAGGCGCGGCATCACAACGCTCGCTGAAACTCATCGTTACAAGCTTGCCCGACTCACACAATGGCTTCAGGGCAGTGTCGAGAGCCGCCCCGATCTCGCGCCGACGTTCATTAAAGCGGTCAAGCTTGCCCAATTGAACAAGGCCAATCGCGCCATTGATTTCGGTCGGACGTACATTAAATCCGGTCGTAACAAAATGAAAACGGGGATCAATATGGGGATTGGCTTCAAGATATTTATTCGGATTGCGCATATGCCGCGTCCAGCCATGCGATCGGACCGCCGTCAAAAGATCCGCAAGATCATCGTCATCGGTTACCACCATACCACCTTCAATGGTTGTGATATGATGAGCAAAGTAAAAGCTGTAGGTTCCGATATCGCCAAATGAGCCGACCTGCTTACCGTCCCAGCGCACGCCCAGCGACTCACAGGTATCTTCAATGAGCCATATATTGCGGCGATCCGCGATCTCGCGCACCGCACTTGCATCAACCGCACCGCCAAGCACGTGAACAATTGCGATTGCCCGTGTTTTATCCGTAATTGCTGCCTCAATGGCTGCCGGATGAACCTGAAGCGTCGCGGGATCGCAGTCAACGAATACAGGAACGGCCCCCGCCTGGACAAATGGCCAGACCGTGGTGGACCATGTTAGCGCGGGAACAATGACCTCGCTGCCCGGTTCAATGCGACGACGCCCCTTTGGATCATTAAGCAATTTGTTTGCAAGGGCAAACGTCGCGATCAAATTTGCGGAAGAGCCGGAATTGACCATAAGCGCATGTTTGGAGCCAACATAACGCGCGAATTCAGACTCAAATTCGGCGCATTTCTTCCCCATCGTAAAAAAGCCGGAGTCCAGAACGGCTTTGGCCGCAAGAATCTCCTCGCTGTCCATAACATTCACATTCAGCGGTATCGCTGGATCACGCGTGCCAATCTTCATCGTAAATCAAATCCGCAGGTTATCTGTTTCCAAAAGTCCGTCACCCTCTAACGAAAAAGGCCCTCCCCTGCAACAAGAAGCTGCCGCTGAACCCGAACTGGGGACGGACGCTATTAGAGTTATGCAACCAAGATTAGCGGATTGGCCTATCCTTCCTCTTCGGAACGCCTAAACGCAAAACTGCGACGTATCTCAAGGCCCTCGCTTGGAAAAAATGTGGATAGACGGATCAGCCGGGAGTTCCTTAGTCACTTTGTCGGAAATCCTCAAGCTCTGCTCGAAAACGGACGCATACCTGTTGGCCCAATCTGGCGCATCACCGGGGACTGGAAACTGACCTAGTACATAATCGGCACTTGCCAACCTCTCGAGGGACTTCTGCGGCGATTTTTCGGAAACAACGTCATAAACAACTGTTCTGATTTGCAACTGGGAATATTGCCTCCATTCCAACTGCTGAGCTAGCAACAACGTCTCGATGTTGAAGTGGGCACTGTCAGTTGCAACGTATAGTGTCGCATTTGCATGTGCAGGCAAGGTTGCAATGGCAGCCACACTTGTCCGGAATTTTTCAAGATCGAGACGCCCCACTGCGGGGACAGCAATGAGCAAAGCGCATAAGAATTTCATCGTCGGCGAAGGACCAATAGACAACGAACCGTTCCGCTGCGGTGCGATCGAACAAGCAGCACAAAAGGGCAAGGTTAGCCAAACGAGCCAAAAGAAACGGGGATCCTTGTTCGGGCTTGTCGATGAGATGACAAAGTAGACCAAAATCACCAACGCAACTAAGAGACCTGCGATAGCTCGTTCGCGCTCTAATCCGCGCGCTACGGCAAATACCACGAGAAGCAAAATCCCGACCCATAAACTCCAATTTTGAGCGCAGCTGTCCAGTATAAATCTGAACGGGGATAGTCCATCGTTATAAAAAGACGAAAGCGGGCCGAACGACGAATTTTTAGCATGAGCCAGGTAAATGTCACCGTAACGAATGAGAATGATCGCTAACGGAATTAAGAAAACGAGAAGGGAAAGCAATTTCATAAGCGTCATATTAATACCGCTGCGCAAAATCGACATCCATATTGCTATCGGCGCTATTAGTATTGCAATGACGGCATAGGTCGTTTTGGAAAGCATGCCTATCGTAATCAGAAGAGCCCAAATCATGCCGCGCTTCACCGATTCAGTAGGCGACAATGTCGAATTCTCATACTCAACGAAAACAAACGCGATACTACAGGCTACAACGATAGCCAGGAGCCCATCAACCATAAAAGGAGCTCCGCTTGACCACATAGACGGAGTGGTAATCGCGAAACAAGCAGCCAAGAGAATGGCTATGTAAGGGACCTTTGCAAGTCGAAGAAAATAATGCAGAACCAATATCATAGTGGCTATGGCCAACGATAACATGAATGGCGCAACGCTCAAACTTTCTAACCGCAATTCACTTGGTCCGGCAGGTATCAACAGCATCGCCATGATAGGAGATTTGGCAATCTGCCCCATGCAGCCTTCCATCCCTTGAAGATTGGCATTCCAAAAAGATCTCGCCAGACATATCCCGTTATGCAGAAAAAACGTGTCGTCCCAACTGGGACTAATGCGTTGCCAAGAATTTGCCAATGGGGACAAAATAATGAGGAAAATTATGGCCTCAACGCGCTGCACTCCACATGACAGCGTCTTTATTATTTCCCGCTCCACAGCATTTCCTTTGTGTGTTTTGTACATTCCGCAGCGTCAATGAGTGTGGCTTTCTAGTCTTATGGCCCGGCCGTAGCAATGGGGAACTAGTTGAATTTCACGCCAGCGTCTTTTCCGCCTCTGGCATCCGATTTCAAGACTATTCTGGCACTTCTTTTACCCGAGAAAGTTTTTGCGAATTGCGCGCCCCGAAACGCGACAGCTCACCTCGCCTTCATAGCCACGCGGGATACCTCAGATGCTGAGCTCGACGTCGAGTAGCTTGGATTGCAGAAGCTTGCGACCAACAAGAAGGGCTCGAGTTTCTTGGGCCACTGCCGATTCTGCGAGGACCGGACAATACCACCCCGTTCGAAGGAGTTGCGCTATCCCTCATGCGCCTCTGCCGTCGGTCTTCACCGTCATCACTGAGAACGCCGCCTTCACCTGCCGGTTCTCCAACAAAACCATATCATGACCCGCAGCAACAAGAGCTGTATGCAGCCATCGGGACAACGGGCCCGCTTCAAGGCCGATGCGCTCTACCCGAATATCCAGTTGAGCAAAATACCCAACCAGCCATTCTGGCTCCCTGCCCACCTTAACCTCGCGAACCAGCTTGCCTGTCGTGTCCACCACCCAGACGTTGCTCTCTTTCAGCGAGACGTCGATTCCTGCACACTATTCCATGGCTGCTCCTCTCGTGATGCCTGAGGACGATCGCTCGGACCTCGTTCAAAACATCATCATTCTTAGCCACAGCCACCCAACTGGCTACTCATGAGGTGCCGGTCCACTACGGCATCTAGGACGCGCAACTTGGGCTTTCGTTGTGAAGTAGTGAATTGGCTCAACCGGAATTTCTATATCACTATGGAGGAAGACTTGAGGACGAAACAGGGGAAGATCAGCTTCACCCATTCACTGCCTGCCAGTCGACCCCTGACATATTGACAGACAGAATGAGGGAGACTATCTGCTAGCGACCAATGTACGTCATCGAGTTGGAGCTATTAATCCTAGCAGAGGCAGTTTTCCGGATTACTTTTCGCACTCGCGATCTGCACATCGCCGCGCGGCGCGGATTGATGGCCTAACGAGGTGAATTCGAGTGACACACTGACTATGTGACAAAATGATTAACTTTGCCATAGGACGGTGAGCAAATCTTGCTATGCAACGCTATTTATCTTGAACTCGCAAGGATATTGCAGTGATCGGATCATTTTTGTCGCCAGACGACAAAAAGCTGCTAACGCGGCTGTTTAAGGAAAATTTCAAAAAACACGTTGGCTGGTATTCTGCGGCAATTGCTGCGATGCTCGTTGTCGCTGGCATGACTTCTCTCAGCGCATGGATAATGCGTGATATCGTCAACAGCGTTTATTTAAAGCAGGGTTTCGATGTAGTTCTCGAGATTGCGTTTGCAGTGGCAGCCATTTTCATAGTGAAGGGCCTGGCCACCTTTGTGCAGAGCTATTATCTAAGCAAGGCTGGCAACAGCATCGTTGCCGAGCAGCAACGTAAGATTTATGATCGGCTGTTGAAACAAGGAGTGTCCTTTTTTCAGAACCTGCCGTCTTCCGAACTGCTAGTGCGTGTAACCTACAACGCGCAAGCTGCCCGCAGCGTCATAGACACGATCGTCACCTCTTTTGTCCGGGACCTTTTTTCGCTCCTGGGACTGATCATCGTGATGTTCGCCCAGAATTTCCTTCTGAGTGCGATTTCCATGATTATTGGTCCGTTGGCGATCTTCAGCGTTCGTCTCGTCCTGCGTCGTGTTCGCAAGATCATGGAGGCCGAACTCGCCTCGCTGGGTGAAATTGTCAATGTCGTTCAGGAAACGAGTATTGGCGTTCGCGTCATCAAGGCATTTTCGCTCGAGAAACTGATGCGCCAGCGCATGAACAAGGCGGTGTCAGATGTTGAGCACCGTGCCAATGGGATTGCCAAGCTCGAGGCAGCTACGAGCCCGATCATGGAAACCCTGTCTGGCCTTGCCATCGCAGTGGTAATTGCTGTCTCTGGATACACCGTGCTCGAAAAAGGCGGCTCCCCCGGCGATCTGATGGCATTCATTACCGCTCTTCTCCTAGCCTACGAACCGGCTAAGCGACTTGCTAGAATGCGCGTACAGATCGAAGGCGGGATGATCGGCGTGCGTATGATGTTCGAGGTGCTGGATGCGCCGCTAACACTAACGGAAAAGAAAGACGCAGTAGCGCTCCCGAAGGCAAGCGGCGATGTCGAACTCAAGAACGTCAGCTTCGAGTACGTGTCCGGTCAGCCGGTTCTCAGGGACGTCAGCGTCCTTTTCGAAGGCGGCAAAATGACGGCGCTGGTCGGCCCCTCTGGCAGTGGCAAGTCGACTATCATCAACCTCATGATGCGTCTTTACGACCCACAGAACGGCTCTGTTGAAATCAACGGCACGGATCTGCGCGATGTTTCCTTTGCCAGCCTGCGTGAACACGTTTCTTATGTAGGCCAGGAAACCTTCCTGTTCTCCGGAACGGTCAAGCACAACATCTCCGTCGGTCGCGACAATGCGACAGAGGAAGAGATCATCGCTGCAGCCAAGGCCGCAAATGCGCATGATTTCATCATGAAGATGCAGGACGGATACGATACCAGGCTCGGTGAGAACGGCTCGGGTCTGTCGGGCGGTCAGCGCCAGCGCGTGGCCATTGCTCGCGCAATGCTTCGAGACGCGGATATTCTGATCCTCGATGAAGCGACGAGTGCGCTGGATTCCGAATCCGAATCCCTCGTGCGCGATGCGCTGGAGCGTCTGACGCTCAACAAAACATCCATCGTCATCGCCCACCGCCTTTCCACCATCAACCGCGCCGACAAGATTGTCGTCATGGACAATGGTGAAGTGGTCGAACAGGGCAGCCGGCGTGAATTGTTGGCGAATGACGGTCTTTACAAGCGGCTCCACAGCATCCAGTTCGACGCCGACGTCGCTTGACACCAAAATGAAATCGGGCGGCTCTGCCGCCCGAATTTGCTTTTCGGCTATCTTAAGCTTGAGCCCCAAAATAGCCAGATTAGCTACCAGGCGATTTCCATGTCACTCGCAGCCCTTGCCAGAAGCGGCAATATCTCCGCCACACGCTCATCCGTAAGACGAGTTAACGGCGCCGCCACGCTCATGGTGCCGACAACCTCATTCCCTTGGCGGATGGCGACAGCAATTGCTCCCACTCCCTCCTCGGCCTCGCCAACTGCACGGCCGTAACCGAGACCTGCAACGGCGTCGAGTTCCCTGTTGAGCGCCTCGATTGTGGTGATGGCGTTGGCGGCCTGATGGCCAGGCTGGCCCAATCCAGCTTCGAGGGCGATCCTGAGCGCCCTCTCCCGCTCCAGGCTCGCCAGCCATATTTTACCGTTCGCCGTCGCATAGGGTACGATGCTGGCGCTCATATCGGGTTCAAACACCAGGCCTGAGCGGCGACCGCGGGCGGAGCCGACCCAGACAAGTCTATTATTCTGCACAGCCGTCAAACGAACGAGTTCGCGGGTGCGTTCGGCGAGCGCATTGAGGATCGGCTGGCGCAAATCCGAGACCTGTAGCCGCGCCAACTGCTTCTGTCCCACCAGCGCCATACGCATGGTCAGCGCGTAACAATCGCTCTCAGGGCTCTGCCAAGCCCAGCCATTGTCAATAAGCGAGGTCAGGATGCGGTGACATGCACTTTTCGGTATGTCGAGCTGATGAGCGACATCGGATAGCTTGAGCGGCTCCTCGGCCAAGGCGAGGAGCTCCAGCATGGCGATCGTCCGCTCGACGCCGCCGCTTGGCACATTGGTCGTCCTGTCCATTTCATTCTCCGGTCGCATCTGCGTCACCAATTTTCAGCAAAGGGCAACGCATCATTAAGAGGATATAGGGCCCTTCTGGCACCGCTTAACAGCTGGACAAATGGCCCCATCTTTTCAGGCATGCCGTTGCAAAATTCCGCGAGACAGAAAAATTTCGGTAATTTCCTCGGATTTTTCGATGAATTCCGGTTCTCGACGTGCCGCCAGACCACGCGGCCGAGGCATGTCAATCTCCAATATCCTTTCGATCCGTCCGGGCCTTGGGGTCATGACAATGACGCGGTCCGCAAGAAGAACTGCTTCGTCGATGGAATGGGTGATGAAGACAACCGTCATCCGGTTCTTCAGCCACAGCGCCTCCAAATCGATACGCATCTGTTCGCGCGTCAGCGCGTCCAGCGCACCGAAAGGCTCATCCATCAACAGCAATCGCGGCTGAAGCAACAGAGCGCGGGCAATTGATGCGCGCTGCTTCATGCCGCCTGAAAGTTCGTGCGGATACCTGTCGGCGAAATCCTTCAAACCGACGGATTCGAGAAGCACAAGCGCGTGCGGCCGCAACTCCTCGCGGTTTCGCCCGGTCATTTCGGCAGGGAACAGCACGTTATCGATAATCGTCCGCCAGGCGAGGAGCACATGATTCTGAAAAACGATACTCATTCCAGGCGGCGGCTCGTTGGATACGTCGCCGAAAACGGAAATCTCGCCTGTGCTGGTGTGAGAAAGTCGCGAGATCAGCCGCATCATCGTTGACTTGCCGCACCCCGACGGACCGACAATTGCAACGAACTCCCCGTCACCAATCGTCAGGTCGAGTTTTTCCAAGGCGACAACAGGCGCGTCCGCATGCCCGAAATATTTGCTGACGCCCTTCAGTAGGACGCCGGGCTCATAACCGGTCCTGTCGTTCTTCTTCTGCAACATGCGTTCCTCCCGCTGCGTTTCATTCTTCTGCTGCCTCCGAAATAGCACTTGACGAAACATTAGTCCATATGGAACATTGTTCCAACATTATACAATTGTCCGGTAATGAGCGGGCAATTCGGGAGGAAGCATGTTTTCGAAAGTAATCGGTGCCATCAAAGGACAGGCCCACACCGTAGGCAGCCTCGTGGGCGCAGGCATTGTCTGGGAGATCGCGGTGCGTCTCCTCAATGTTCCGGAATATATCCTGCCGGCGCCGAGCAAGGTCTTTGCGGACCTTTATTACAATGTACCTATTGTCTTCACCGCATCACTCTACACGCTACAGCCCATGGTGCTCGGCTTCCTCGTGGCCGTCGTCATGGGAACGTTGCTCGCCCTGCTGGTCGTCTATTCGCGCGCATTCGAGGCGATCTTCTATCCGCTGCTGGTGATCCTGCAGATCATCCCCAAGATCGCCATCGCACCTCTTTTCATTATTTGGGTCGGCTTCGGCCTGCCGTCGAAAATCCTGCTGGTCTTCCTGCTTTCTTTTTTTCCGATCGTGGTCAATTCTATCGTAGCGTTCAAGTCCATCGAACCTGACGTCTACGATCTCGCGAAGAGCTATCGCGCCGGACGACTGAAGATTTTCTGGAAGGTGGAACTGCCAGGCGCCCTGCCCTCGCTTTTTGCCGGCTTCAAGGTGGCCGCGGCACTGTCCGCGACGGCCGCCGTGGTGGCGGAATTCGTCGCCTCCGACAACGGACTTGGATACCTGCTGCTGAACTATAACGGCAACATGAATACCAGCATGACCTTCGCCGTCATCATCGTGCTCAGCCTTCTCGGCCTTCTTCTCTACGGCATCGTGGAAATGATCGAACGCTTCGCGATCCCCTGGCACGTTTCACAGCGCCGTGACGACTTCGCTGTCGGGAAAAGCGCGACCTGAATTCGAACTTCAATTAAAAACGGGAGGATAAAATGTTCAACACAATGAAGAAAACGCTTGCGGGCGGTGCGATCGCGTTCGCCGTTGGTCTGGCAGGAATTCAGTCAGCTGCGGCTGAAGACAAGGTCACACTCCGTCTCAATTTCCTTTTGAGTGGTGTCCACACAATCTTTTATTACGGTGCAGAAAAGGGTTTCTACAAGGAGGCTGGCATCGATCTGCAGATTGGCGAAGGCCAGGGCTCGGCGCGCACGGTCCAGTCAGTCGCGACCGGCGGCGACATGTTCGGCATCGCGGATGGCGGCAGCGTCATTGCCGGCGCTTCGAAAGGCGCGCCGGTCAAATCCGTGCTCGGTCTGCTCAACACTTCACCATACGCGATGACGTTTCGCGCTGATTCCGGTGTGAAGTCCATCAAGGATGTGGAGGGCAAAACGGTAGCAGCCAGCGCCGGCGAAGCTTCTCTCGCTCTTCTGCCCGCCATCTGGAAGAAAAACGGCGTCGATGCATCCAAGGTCAACATTCTGAATGTGGATGGCCCTGGAAAGATCATCGCCATCATGCAGGATCGTGCGGCAGGTATTCTCGGCGGACTTGAAAACCAGGTCGTCGTTCTAAAGTCCAAAGGCCTGGAGCAGACGGTGTTTTCTTTTGCAGAGCTCGGCGTCAACACGCAGGGCCTGACGATCATCACCAACACCAAGCTGGTCGACAGCAACCAGGATCTGGTGAAGCGCTTCGTTACCGCATCGCTAAAATCGATTGAGGCAGCCAAAGCGGATCCGGACGCCGCCGTTGCGGCAGCGGTGAAGGAAAAGCCGACAGGCGATCCAAAGCTTCTGAAGGAGCAGCTCGAAATCTCACTCAAGCTTCTTCCATCACCTTCTGCCCCATCCGCACCACTCGGCGAAATGGCCGCGGCAGACTGGCAGCAAACGCTTGATCTGATGAAAGAATATCAGGACATCAAGACCGATATGCCGGCGGACGCCTTCTTTACCAACAGCCTGATCGCGAAATAGTCGCAACGCCAGGAGCCCGGCCAGCTCTGCCGGGCTCACTGCGGAACAATGGTTTCAAACATGTCCACACATTATGATCTCGACGGCCGGGTGGCGGTCGTCACTGGCGCTACCGGCGGCTTCGGTGTCGCCATCAGTCAACGACTACGCGACTGCGGGGCAACGGTAATTCACTGGGACTTGCCGGCTGCCGTGAAAGATGGTGCCCTTGGCGATTTCCCAAATGCCGGTGTTGATATCAGCAATGCAAAAAGCATCGAAACGGCTGCCATCGATCTGAAGCAGCGGTTCGGCAGGCTGGATATTCTCGTCAACAATGCAGGTATTGTCGGCAATGTCGCTCCTTTGTGGGAAATTCCCATCGAGGAGTTTCGCAGGATCATCGACATCAATCTCATCGGCTCTTTTCTGGTTTGCCGCGCGCTGGTGCCATTAATGATCGAAACGGCTAGAACGAGCCGTTACGGCCGCATCGTTAATGTCGCTTCCATTCAGGCCAAGGAAGGGATGCATCAGGCAGCCGCCTATAGCGCCTCCAAGGCAGGACTTGTGGCCATGACCAAAAGTCTCGGCAAGGAACTGGCGACGGCGGGCATTCTCGTCAACGCCATCACTCCCGCCGCTTCCATGACGGCGATGAGCATCAATGCACCGAAGGAACGGCTGGACGATATTCTGTCCCGCATCCCCATGCGTCGTTTTCTCGAACCTGCCGAGGTCGCCAACATGGTGGCCTGGCTATCTTCTTCCGAATGCAGCTTTTCGACCGGCGCGGTTTTCGACCTCTCCGGCGGTCGTGCAACATATTGAGGTAACCAATGTCTCTCCTGGGAAAAGCCGTCGTCGCCATCTGGAACGACATCCTGCCGGAAGGTCGCGATAATTTCATCGAGTGGCACAATCGCGAACATATTCCCGAGCGGGTATCGATACCCGGTTTCCTGCGCGGGCGCCGTTACATCGCCGAGCAGGCAACGCCTGAATATTTCACGCTCTATGAGGCGGCGGATGCGCAAGTGCTCGTCGGCCAGCCTTATCTTGAGCGACTGAACAATCCCACGCCCTGGACGAAGCGTTCAACTGCCGACTTCCGCAACACGACACGCGGTGTCTGCAATACCGACTATTCTTATGGGTGCGGTGACGGCGGATTCATCGCCACGTTTCGTTTCGATGCGGCCGAGACCGACAGGGCGACAATACGGTCGATGCTGGTAGAAGCTCTCTGCGAAACCGGCAAGCTGAACGGTATCAGCGGCGCCCATCTATGCATTGCAGACAACCGCGCAAGCAGTCTGGAAACCGCCGAACGCAAAGGACGCGAGGTTGGCGTGCCCAACTGGATCATCATGATCGAAGGCGGCTCGGCCTCTTCCGTCTCGGCTGCCTCAGACAGCTTGGCACAACTCCTCTCCCGAACAGAGCCCGTCGGCCCTACGGAGCTCGGACTTTATCGCCTTGAATTCGCGCTCAGCGACATTGCCGTTCAGCAATCAGCTGCATAGGAAAACACAATGAGACTTCTTCGTTATGGTCCGATCGGCCAGGAAAAGCCCGCAGCACTCGATGCAGAGGGTAACATCCGCGATCTTTCTTCCGTCGTCACCGACATTGCCGGGCAGACCCTGTCGCGCAGTTCCCTTAAAAAGCTGGCGAAAATTGATCTTTCGGCGCTCCCGGCCATATCATCCGATGTACGGATCGGCCCCTGCGTTGGTGCTGTCGGCAATTTTGTGGCGGTCGGCCTCAATTACATCGACCACGCGCTGGAAACGAACACGCCTATCCCTGAAGAGCCTGTGCTTTTCAACAAACACACGTCCTGCATTTCCGGCGCGAATGATCCAATCTGCCTGCTAAAGGATTCGGAGAAGACTGACTGGGAGGTGGAGATCGCCTTCGTTATCGGTGAACCCGCCTATAATGTGCGGGAAGAAGATGCGCTCTCCGTCATTGCGGGCTTCTGCATCTGCCATGATGTCTCCGAGCGCGCTTTCCAGATCGAACGCGGCGGCCAATGGACTAAAGGCAAAAGCGGACCGACGTTCGGTCCTCTCGGACCATGGCTGGTCACGCCGGACGAAATCGGTGACGTCCAAAATCTGGGCCTGTGGCTAGACGTCAACGGCCAACGCAGGCAGAGCGGTTCGACATCCAAGATGATTTTCCCGATCGCACTGCTGGTGTCTTACATCAGCCGCTTCATGCGCCTCATGCCGGGCGACGTTATCACCACGGGCACGCCGCCAGGGGTCGGCCTTGGAATGAACCCGCCCGTGTTCCTAAAAGCCGGCGATGTGGTCGAACTCGGCATTGATGGCCTCGGCGCACAACGTCAAATCGTGAAAGCATTCGGCACGTGAGATCATCGGGAGACATGAGTGAATGACGGCAATCGAGAAACTGGTTGAACGCTTCACCACCGTGAGCCGAGGCGGGGCGAAAATTTCCCTGGCGGCGGTGCAAGCGGAGGGTCTCATCCCGGGTACGCTTGCAGAGGCTATGGCGGTCCAGCGGGCTTTTGCTGAGAGCTGGGCAGAACCGGTTGCCGGCTGGAAACTGGCGATACGCCCGGATGGCGAGGCCGTCGGGGCGCCGATGTTCGATTGCGTGCGGGTCGATAAAGCCAATGCCGTTTCTTTTCCCCATGGCGGCACCGAAGGCATCGAGGTCGAGATCTGCTTTACGCTTTCGGCGGATATTCCTGCTGCGGCGGCAGGGCCGCTGACAAGAGCCGACCTGATGGGATTTATCGACAAGATCCATCTTGGCGCTGAACTTCTCCGCTACAGGCTGGCGGAGGAGAACCAGGTGCCGTTTCCGCTTTTTCTCGCGGACCGTCTCGCCAACCACGGCTTCGTCATAGGCCCTGAAATCGATAGAGGTATACTGGACGTCTTTGCTGGAAATGGCGAAAATCTGCCGCAGCTCACCGTTACCGAAGGGTCGATATCGCTGTTCGATGCTACGGCAAAACATCCCAATGGCGATCCGCTTGCGCCGCTGGTCGCCTTTGCCAACTCGGCGTTCAACAGGGGCAATATGCTCAAGGCCGGTAACGTCGTAACCACAGGCAGTCTCTGCGGTGCGATACCAAGCACGATTTCCAGTGAGACGCAGATCATACTGAAATCAGCTGGCGCCTTCACGCTGTCCGGTCCGAGATCATAGGCGGCCGGTCAGCCGGACACTCTTTTTTCAGCCTCCTGCCGTCCCCATCCTCACCGCGACTTCCGATGCTATCGAAATGTCATTTCACTCGCCCATATTCGCCGAGAAAATCGAGCAAGGCTCGGATGCGGGCGGGAAGCGGCCCGCGCTGGCCGACATAAACGGCATGAAACATCTCCGTCTCACCCGTATCAAGATGATCGAGGACCGGCATGAGACGGCCGGCGGCGATATCCTCTCGCACGGTGAAGGCAGCAAGGCGGACCAGACCGACACCGGCAAGGGCAAGACGGCGAAGGCCCTCGCCGTCGCTGACCTGCACGCGCCCCGTCGCCGGAATGACAACAGTCTTTCCGGCATCCCGCAACGGCCACCCGTCGACTGATCGGGCATAACCAAATCCGAGCCGATTGTGATCTTCGAGATCGGCGATTGTTTGTGGCACGCCATAACGCTCCAGATAATCCGGAGCGGCCGCGATCATCATCCTCGTCTCACCGAGCTTCCGGGCAACGAGGCTTGAGCTTTTGAGCGGCCCGGCGCGGACCGCGACATCCATGCGCTCTGCGAGAAGGTCGACCACCAGATCCGTCTGGACGATATCAAGCGTGATGCCTGGATGAAGCGACAGAAACCGCGGCAATATCGGCGCAAGAATATGCGTTGCATAAGAAGCGCTGGTATTGATCCGAACGCGGCCGACAGGCTGTTCGCCCTCACCGGCGGCGCGTTCGGCCTCTTCGAGATCGGCGAGAATGCGGGTGGCCCTTTCATAGAAGGCGCAGCCTTCCGGCGTTATCTGAAGCTGGCGGGTGGAACGGTTGAGCAGACGGGCGCCCAAGCGACCTTCCAGCCGTGCGATCAGCTTGCTCACCGCTGAAGGCGTCATGTTTGCCGCCGCGGCCGCGCGGGAAAAACCGCCGAGCTCGACGACCCGCACGAAGATTTCCATCTCCCCTGCCCGGTTGATTTCCAGTCGCGCCATGATGACTTCATCTCACAAGTGATAGTATTTTCGGCATTCTATTTCATTGAAGAGCGAGCGTCTATCTTCAGGCGGCGATTGAAACGCATCGCAATCTTCATCTCCCAGATCATGACGGGATGGACAAAGCGCGGTGATGCCAGAACCCCGCCCGCAACCATTTCGAAGCAAAAAAGGAACGCCCCATGGAATATCGCTATCTCGGCAAATCCGGCCTGAAAGTACCGGTCTTAAGTTTCGGAACCGGAACCTTCGGCGGCTCCGGCCCGCTCTTCAGCAACTGGGGCAATTCAGACGCCACGGAAGCCCGGCGTCTGATCGATACTTGTCTGGAAGCCGGCGTCAACCTCTTCGATACCGCCGACGTCTATTCCAATGGCGCATCGGAGGAAGTGCTCGGCGAGGCCATCAAAGGCAGGCGCGACAGCGTTTTGATCTCGACCAAGACCAGCCTGCCGATGGGCGACGGGCCGAACGAGGCGGGCTCGTCCCGCTTCCGATTGCTGCGGGCCGTGGATGACGCCCTGCACCGTCTCCAGACCGACTATATCGACATCCTTCAACTCCACGCCTCCGACGCCTTCACGCCGGTTGAGGAAGTGCTCTCGACGCTCGATGCGCTCGTCCGGTCGGGCAAGGTGCGATATACCGGTGTCTCGAATTTTTCCGGCTGGCAGATCATGAAATCGCTCGCCGTCGCGGATCGATACGGCTGGCCGCGTTATGTGGTCAACCAAGTCTATTACTCCCTGATCGGCCGGGATTACGAGTGGGATCTGATGCCGCTCGGCGCGGATCAGGGTCTGGGGGCAATGGTCTGGAGCCCGCTTGGCTGGGGGCGATTGACAGGAAAAATCCGCCGCGGCACGCCGCTGCCCGAAGGTAGCCGCCTCCACGAGACCGCCAGCTTTGGCCCGCCGGTGGATGATGAAGATCTCTACCGCGTGATCGATGCGCTTGACGCTGTTGCAGAAGAGACCGGCAGGACGGTACCGCAGGTCGCCCTCAACTGGCTGCTCAGACGCCCCACAGTTTCCACAGTGATCATCGGTGCGCGCAATGAGGAACAGCTTCGCCAGAACCTCGATGCCGTGGGATGGGAACTGACGCCCGCGCAGGTGGCGCGGCTGGACGAGGCCAGCGAGAGGGCCGCTCCCTATCCGCATTTCCCTTATCAGCGGCAAGCGGGCTTCGCCCGGCTAAATCCACCGGCCGTCACTATGCCGTAACAGGGCTGGTCGGGCCGCCTGACCGGCAGGCGGCCCAGCAGATGTGGAGCTTCAGGCGGCTTTGTTGTCGGAGCCAGCTTCCACACGACCCGAGAACCAGTTCGCGAGGATTGCACCGGAAATATTGTGCCAGACGCTGAAGATCGCGCTCGGCACCGCAGCGACAGGCGAGAAGTAAGCCGTGGCAAGCGCCGCGCCAAGGCCTGAATTCTGCATGCCCACCTCGATCGCGATGGCCTTGCGCTTGGCAAGCGACAGGCCCGTTGCCTTTGCCGCGAGATAACCGATGAAATAACCAAGACCGTTATGCAGGATTACGACCGCAAGAATCATCAGCCCGGACTGGGCGATAGCCGCCTTGGATCCTCCCACCACCGCCGAGACGATCAAGACGATGCCGATGACGCTCACGAGCGGCAATGCCGGAACGGCGGCCTTGACGAGACCGGGCAGCAGCTTCTGCAGAGCGGCGCCGAGAGCGAGCGGAACCAGAACGACCTTGACGATGCTGAGGAACATGGCCCAGCCGTCAACCGGCAGGTACTGGCTCGCAAACAACCAGACGAGGAACGGGGTCACCAGCGGCGCAGCAAGCGTGGTGACCGAGGTGCAGGCGACCGACAGCGCGACATCGCCCTTGGAGAGATACGTCATGACGTTGGAAGATGTGCCGCCCGGGCAGCAGCCGACCAGAATGACGCCAGCGGCGACTTCCGGCGGCATGGGAATGATCCGGGTGAGCAGCACCGCCAGAAGCGGCATGACCAGAAACTGGCCAAGGACACCGATCGTCACATCGAACGGCCTTTTGACGACCTCCCTGAAGTCATCGACCGACAGTGTGAGCCCCATGCCGAACATGATGATCGACAGAAGCGTGACGATCCACGGCGCTATCTGCTTGAAGGTATCTGGAAAAAAGAAGCCGAGCACGGCAAACAGGATGACCCAGACGGCAAAGGTCTTGCCCACGAAAGCCGAAACGGCTGCCAGCGTTTTCATGTCTATACTCCCAATATAATCATGGGACCCCGTCTAGACTCCTACGGTGCCCTGTCAAGGTCATTACTCCGTTGCTAGACTTCGCGGTCGAAAAACGATCCCTCGGCCGCGATGCCGCCGTAGCCGCAGGACTGCAATTGGACAAAAGCTCATCTGTCCGCGTCCGGTTGCGGCGAACAAAGCCCGAAGGACCTCACATGCAAAGTCCGATGTAGATACCGGACTGCCTTTTCGTTGTGGATCCCGTTAGACTGGATCAAACATCTCCCTGAACTCTCGATCAGCAAAATAGGCAAGTTTCTCTGCAAAAATTGGTCGTTGTCTGGCCAGGAATAGCAATTGTCCTTTCGCCGGCAGGTTGCGCACCTCATCAGGGGTGAGTAGCGGCCGGCCGGTATGCTGTTGGCTGTAGGAGATCCCGGTCTTATCGGAATCGAGCGCTCTCGCAATCGTCTGGAACACGACTGTCTCCTGTCCAAGCAAATCAGAGATGAGGCGGGCGCTGTCATGATCGTTGACGCCAAAAACCTGCAGCACGCCGGCGTTTGACAGGAATGTTCCGGCGCGGTGACCGTATGTGGCACGCAGCTGATGGATGTCCTGGAGGATGGGCCAAAGCTGGACACCATAACCCGCCATCAGCCCCATCGCGCGTTCGACTGGCGCCAGATGCCCAAGGGATGCGAACTCATCGAGCAGATAGAGAACCGGTGTCGTCGGCTTTATTGGATCGCGGGCCATTTCGGTTAGGCTTTGCGAGACAAGCAGGCGCAGCCAGCGCGAATAGGTCGAGAGGCGATCAGGGGGAAGAACGAGGAACACCGTCACGTTGCTGCGCTTCAAATCGGTAAACCGGAAATCCGAGCGACCGAGCACGGCCGTCATGCGCGGTGAATCAAGAAAATGCGTATGGCGCTGGGCGGCCGACAGAACGCCTGCGGCTTCGCGATCGGATTTTCCAAGGTGGCGGTTTGCGGCGCGCGCGACAAGACCGCTTGCCGCATCGCTCTCCTGCATACGTTTCAGCAGTGCTGCGAACTGTTCCGGAGCAAGGGTGAGATAGTCGCGAAGTGTTGCGAGGTGCCTGCGTCGCAAAGGCTCCACTGCAACGATCTCGAGAAGCAATCCGGCAATCAGCGCTTTTGCCTCCTCGTTCCAATGCGCCTCTCCCGCCATTCCCGGTTCGTCGAACACGAGAGCGTCGGCAAGGGCACTGGCATCGTCCGCAACATCAAGGCTGTCGGGATCGAGCATGGCCAGGGGATTGAAGGCTGCCGAGGGTCTGCCGGTAACCCCGAAAGGATCGAGCACGTGAACCGGTCCAAACTTCTGGCGGGCACGGCCGGTGATCCTTGCATTCTCGCCTTTTGGATCGACGCAGATCACCGAACGGTCGGCAGTCAGCAGGTTTGGAATGATCGTACCAACACCCTTGCCGGTACGCGTCGGTGCCATGGTGAGGAGATGGGCCGGGCCATCATAGCGCAGAGGCCTGGACGTTTTCGTATCACGACCGATCAGCAGGCCGGAACCCGATGAGGTGAGAGCGGCTATCTCCTTGCCTGTCGCAAAGCGGGCGGAGCCATGGGTCTCATTGTCACTATCCCCGAAATGCAAAATGAGTGGAGTGGTGATAAACCAGAAGGTGATAGCGGCAAGCGCCAGCAGGGTTAAGAAACCTGGGATGATGTAGATTACCGAGCCCCGCTCGAAACCCATTTGCTCGAGAAAATGACCGCCACCCATGCCGATCACAAATGTGACGTTGAACAGGATGAACATAAATCCAAGTAGCCGTTTCCAGATCCGGAAGGGCATGGCAATCAAAGCCCAAATTGCCCAAAGCGGATCACGTGCTGCGGCGCGCATCATGTTTTTGAATGCGTCCCGGGCAAGTCGTAATCGGTTCATGGAGCGCCCTGCCCGCTTCCATCCTTCTCTCCTGTGCCCGGCAGTCCTTGTTCGATCAGATCGTCAAAGAGCGCCTTGTCATTGTCGCGTGTCAGAAAGCCCGGCAGTTCGCGGCGCAGCCAGTCACCGAGTTGCTGCTTAAAATCCTGATCATCCGAGGTTTCGAGGTGATGCAGAACGAGCGAGCCGATCAGGACCTTACGGCGCATATCGTTGTTGCGCTCGGTTTTCGAGAGACGGGCCTTCAGCGCGGACCGCTTCGCCTCCAGTTCAGCCAGGCGCTGTTCGATGGTTTTCCTTGCCACGATTATTCCTTTCGATTGCGGTCGCACCGGAACTGCCGCTGTTGACCACGGCTTTGCTCCTGGAAGACAGACCAGTTTCTATGAGGAGATCGGCATAGCGATTGTAAGAGGAGGTTGGACCCTGTGGTTCATGACGCTGCGGCGGCTGCTCCCTGAGATCAGAATTGTTCTGCCACCGGTGAAGCTCAGTCGCTGGAATTTGCGGCTTGTCCCGCGACCTGTTTGAGTTTTTCGATGTGCTCGCGGCAGAGCGTCTCAACCAGCCTGTGAAGTTCCGCCGTCCGCTCCTGAAGCCAGGTGAGCGCCTCTTCGGAAACCTCGAAACGCTTCGAATAGCGTGCCTTGACGTAGGCCTCGTTCAGGATGTTGTACCATGTGGTAAATCGCTGACGTTCGCGCGGCCAGATGTCGATCAAACGGTGATCGCGACCTTCGGAAAGCCCTCGCAGGAATTTGAGATTGTGAGACGCAGGCGAATAGTTTGTCAGTGTCAGCAGGTAGCAGTTGTAAGCCGTCTCGACTGCCTGATGCAGTTGGAAGGCGGCAATGTTGGCATTGTTATCCTTCAGGGCATAGCCAGCCAACTTAATGAAAGTTTGCGCATCGGGAAAATGCCTGCGGAAATGCTCCTCGGCAACCCTAAGTGCATCGGAAGGGCTGAGCGGTTTCGCTTCAGCCAGCGGCCGGTCATCGAGTTCGTAAAGGACAACACCTTCGCGGGCGAGGTCAACGAAGAAGTATTGGCCATCATGTAAAAAATTGCTGATCTCGCGAGCGCCATGCACGATAAGACCCACGGGCGTCTCGATCTCCTTGTCCCACATCAGCCGGTCTGTCGCCTTGTCCCAGTATTTGGGATCGGCCAGTTCCTTGTTGCTGACAATGACTAGGATGTCGAAATCCGAGCGATAGCCTTTCGACGTATGCGGTTCATCCACCCAGGTGCCACGCGCGTAAGAACCGAACAGGATGATTTTGAAAATCCGGCCATCCTTCTTGGCATCAGACTTGGAGCGCTCGACGAGATCAGCAAACTCTTCCTGGATAATTCCGACGAGACGCGCGAGCTCGCGTTGCTTTCGTTCCGGCAGGTGTTCAAGGCTGGTCTTCATGTCTGCTCCGTTTCTGGACGGTACCCTGTATGGTCCATTGTAGACTTCTTTAAAACTCCGATTTTTGGCAGCCGCCAATCGAATACCTGTCTTGCCGGGCTATCCACTGCATGTTGCCCCTTGTCCGCCGTGCGATCAGCCTGCGCATATCGATCTCACTGATTGATGCGTTTGTTTCCCTATTCAAACACGAGCAATTGCCATTTGGCGACTACTACTTTTAGTAGTCGAAATGCCCGTTCGTTGTTGCTAGCGTCGCCACCGGTAAACAGACAAGGGCACGCTTGCGTCATGGTCTTACAGTTGGGACCATGGCCGGGATTTGATCGGCGGCCGGGACGTGTTCGTCATTGACGAGGCCGGCATGGTCGGCAGCCGCCAGCTTGCCCGCTTTATCGGCGAGGCTGAAGAGCGCGGTGCAAAGATTGTTCTTGTCGGCGACCACGAGCAGTTGCAGGCAATCGGGGCCGGTGCACCCTTCAGGGCGATTGCCGAACAGATTGGTCATGTCGAACTTTCCGACATTCGCCGCCAGCGCCATGATTGGCAGAGAGAAGCATCGGTTGCCTTTGCGACCCACAAGACGGCCGAGGGCCTCACCGCCTACCGCGAGCACGGCGGCATCCATTTTGCGGAAAGCCGC
>NZ_MRDH01000007.1 GCF_002008225.1 Agrobacterium salinitolerans
TAAAAGACCACAACAAAACGTCATCATCCCGAAAAAGAAAAAACCCGCCGAAAATATCGACGGGTTTGTCAGCGGTCTGAGGCCGGAGGTTCTGCCTCCGGCCTTTTTTCGTTGCGGTTTATGCCGCGTAACGCTGGTCTTGTTGGCGGAGGCTGCCGACCGAGAACTGCCCCACCTGTTCGGTCAGGCCGTCGGCCTCGCTGGACAGCGAGAAGGCGGCGGCCGTCGTTTCCTCCACCATGGCCGCATTCTGCTGCGTCACATGGTCGAGTTCGTTGACGGAGGCGTTGATTTCGCTGAGACGGCCGGACTGATCGCGCGATGCGGTGGCGATCTCGCCGATCTGGTCGTTGACCGACTGGATGCGTTTCTGGATCTGCTCGAGGCTTTCACCGGTCTTCAGCACCAGCGCCACGCCGCTTTCCACATCGCCTGCAGAGGTTGCGATCAGCGTCGTGATGTCACGCGCGGCGGCTGCCGATTTCTGGGCCAATTCACGAACCTCCTGCGCCACGACCGCGAAGCCCTTTCCGGCCTCCCCGGCGCGCGCGGCTTCCACACCGGCATTCAGCGCCAAAAGATTAGTCTGGAAGGCGATCTGGTCGATGACGTCGATGATCTGGCGGATCTTGGCCGACGAGGTCTCGATACGTTCCATCGCGACAATCGCTTCTTTCACGACAGCGGTGGATTTATGGGCGTCCTGCATCGTGCCGGCCGTTGCCTCGACGGCGACATTGCAGCGCGACAGCGAGAGATTGACGGCCTGCGTCATGTCTCCGAGCGCTGCTGCCGCTTCCTCAAGGGCTGCGGCCTGGCGTTCGGTGCGACGCGACAGGTCTTCCGATGCGCTTTTCAATTCGCCGGAGCCGGAGCGGATGGCATTGGCGCTTTCGCCGATGTTGGAGATGGTCGCTTCCAGGCCCGCCATGGAGTTGTTGAAGTCGACGCGCAGGTGATCGAGCGACGGCACGAAGGATTTGTCGATGCGGAGATCGAGCCTGCCGGCCGCAAGATTGGCAAGACCGGTGGCGAGTGCGTCGACAGCCTCTTCCAGTTCCTTGGCGCTTCTTGCCTTTTCCATCTCGCGCTGGGCGCGTTCCTCGTCCAGTTCCTCGCCCTTGCGATGGGCTTCTTCTTCCATGCGCTGCTTGTCCAGAATGCCCTGGCGGAAGGATTCCAGCGCGCGCGCCATGGTGCCGATCTCGTCGCCGCGGGAAACGGCCTTGATCTCGATATTGCTATCACCGCCGTTCAGGCGTTCCATCAATGCGGCAAGGCCGGTCAATGGCTTGGTGAGGCTGGCGGACACAAAAATACCGATCAGCGTCATGATCGCGAGTACCGCCAGTGTTGCGATGGTTGCCCAGAAGGCGAGATCGTTGGCGGCGGCCAGCACCTTGCTCTCCTGCTGGCCGATGGCCAGAAGATGTTTCTGTCCGAAAACGGAGACCGGGCGATAGGCATAGAAGATGTTACCGGCAGGCGTCTGCGCCATCACCATTCCGGCATCGCTTGCGCCCGACAGGGCCGCGAGATTCTCGGAAATGCTGGCATCCGCACCGCCCGAGAGGACCCCGGCGCGGCGTTTGCCATCCGCGCTCAGAAGAACGGCGTCATCGATTGTCTTGCCGGTTTCTTCGGGTGTGACAACGGCGCCGATACGGTCGGCGGCGATGCGCATGATGACGGCGCCCTTGCGCTGAATCTGGCCCCAGTTGGAAACGGCGAGCGGCATGCCGATCATGGCCGAATCATTTTCCCCACCGCTGAAGCCGGTGGTGCTGACGACACCGTCCTTGCCGGCCTCGATGCGGTCGAACAGCTCCTTGATCGCAGCGTTCTGCGGTTCCGTCACGCTGGTGAGGAAGTTCTTCCCCTTGGTCACGGTGTAAATAATGAGGCCGGTCTTGTCGATCACGTAGATGTCGCTGACACGGGTGTTGCGCCAGACGCTGGCGATGGCGGCGTTGATGGTGGCGTGGCGAATGGCGTAAAGCAGTCGCAGGCCTTCGCCGTTGAAGGAGGCGCGCTCCTCCTCGGAAACGCCCTCGCGGCGGAAAGCCTGGATGATGGCGTCCTTTTCCGTCGGCACAACGGTGGTCATCGTTTCCAGCGCCTGTGCGATTGCAGCATTCTGCGACAGTTCGGAGATGCTCTGTTCGACACGCAGAGTATAGGCATCAAGCTGCTTGGACTGGTTGCTTGCAACCGTTTCGAGCCTGATTTCGCTGGCGTCTATAAGACCCGACTTGCCCATCTCGTAGGATAACAGCCCCACGGACAGGCAGGAGACCAGCGTCGCGCCCGTGACGAGCGCTGCGAATTTGGCCTTGATCGACAATGATTTAGCTTTGACAGCAGTCGGATTTGCACCCGGCATCCTGTTCCCTCCCCCAAAAAAACGTAGCCGCACGGTGGCAAAAATTGCTTACGGTCGCGTTAAAGGGTTGCGAATTGTAGGATTATTTCCCGCATGCCGTGAGAAAAACTTCGACAGCAATCGAGGTTCCACCGAAACGTGCCGTTATAAAACTGCAATAGAACAGGCGCATATCGAGCGAAGATCAACGGCTGTTCATGTTCATGCAAGCTTTTCGCGCTCCTTCTCTCGCCACTATCGATGATGTCTGCGGACTGAATGCAGACGGATATGACGGAGCCAGCGTGAAACCGAGGCCGGATTTCGCCGTTGTCGTGCCCATGCACAATGAGCAAGCGAGTGTGGAAACGCTCGTGGCGGAGATTTTCGTCGCCTGTCAGCCGGTCGGCGCCTTCGAGATCGTGGTTGTGGACGATGCGTCTTCCGACGGCACGGTCGACGCGGTGCTTGCGCTCGGGGACCGTTATCCGATGCTGCGGCTCGTCCGGCACGATCGCCAGGGCGGCCAGTCTGCGGCGATCCACAGCGGCGTGCAGGCGGCGCGTGCGCCGGTCATTTGCATGCTGGATGGAGACGGGCAGAACCCGCCGGACAATCTGCCGGCACTTCTTGCGCCGCTTCTCTCCGCAGGCGCTTCCAGCCGGCTCGGTCTCGTGGCCGGCCAGCGCGTCGGCCGGCGCGATACGCTCGGAAAACGCCTTTCCTCCCGCTTTGCCAACGGGCTTCGGGCGCGGATATTGAAGGACGGCACGCGTGACACCGGCTGCGGGCTAAAGGCCTTCCGCCGCGACGCCTATCTCGCCTTGCCCTATTTCGATCATCACCATCGCTATTTCCCGGCGCTGTTCAATCGCGACGGCTGGCAGGTCGCCCATGTCGACGTCACGCACCGGGCACGGCTGCACGGGAATTCCCATTACACCAATATCGGCCGCGCGCTTGTCGGCATCCACGATCTGATCGGCGTCGCCTGGCTGCTGCGCCGGCGAAAGCGGTCAAGCTGGGCTGAAACTTTCAAAACGGAGACATCGCCGTGAACGCACCGGCTTTATGGTCCATGCTGCATGTGAACAGCTGGAAGGAATTTCTGTGGGTCTGCACCGGCTTCATGGGCCAGATGCTGTTCACCATGCGCTTTCTGGTTCAATGGATTTCTTCGGAACGGGCAAACCGCTCGGTCATTCCGGTGGCGTTCTGGTATTTTTCCGTTCTCGGCGGTCTGGTGCTGCTTTCCTACGCCATCTGGCGGCGCGATCCGGTCTTCATTCTGGGCCAGGCGTCCGGCCTTTTTATCTATGCCCGAAATCTCTGGTTGATTCATGCAGAACGCCGCCAGCATGCATGAGGCGACGACCCTGCCTTATGCGCAGGCAGGCGATGAGCGTCGGTGGCTGACATTTGCATTCGCGGCGATCGTCCTCGTGACGGCGCTGCGCGTCCTTGCACTGGCCTTCAACCGGACCGACCTTTTCGTCGATGAGGCGCAATATTGGCTATGGGGCAGGGAGATGGCGTTCGGCGCCTATTCCAAGCCGCCCTTGATCGGCTGGCTTATCCGCGCGGCAACCGTTCTGGGCGGCGGCGAGGGCACTTTTCAGGTGCGGCTGGCCGCACCCGTGGTGCATGGCGTGGCGACGGCGGCCATCCTTGCCCTCGGCCGCATGATCTATGATGTCAGGCTGGCATCCCTGGCCGCCCTTATCTATCTGACCTTGCCGGCGGTAACGCTCGGCAGCCTGCTGATCTCCACCGATACACCGATGATGCTGTTCATCGTGCTGTCGATGATCTCCGTGCGCAAGCTTGCGCTCGCCCGCTACGATGGCAGGGCGTCGTCGGGCTGGAGCATCGCCCTCGGGCTGTGCTTCGGCCTCGGGCTGATGTCGAAATATGCGATGATCTATTTTCTGCCCTGCTTCATCGCCGCCGGCTGGCTCTGCGAGGCGTGGCGCATCCGGCTGCGTGACGCGGCATTTGCCGCGCTCGTCTGCGTTGTCGTCATCGCGCCCAATCTGTGGTGGAACGCGGCGCATGATTTCATGACCGCACGCCATACGGCGGACAATGCGAACTGGCATGGCGTCCGGCTGAAGATCGGTTCCGCGCTGGAATTCTTCTTCTCCCAGGCGGGCGTGGTCGGCCCATTCGTTTTTGTCGGCATGATCGTCGCAACAATTCGTGCGAAGAATGCCGAAACCCGGGCGCTGGTCGCTCTTTCGGTGCCGATTGTTCTGCTGATCACCGCGCAGGGTTTGATGTCGCGGGCGCTCGCCAACTGGGCGGTCGGGGCCTATGCGGCCGGCGTGCTTCTGGCGGTGCCGGTCCTGGCGTCGCGGCGCTGGCTCATCGTGTCCACTCTCGTGCTCGGCGGCATCGTGGCCGTGGCGCTGCCGCTGATGACCATTGCCGGAACGCAATTGCGCCTGCCGAGTGGTGAACTGGCGATGAAGCGGTATCTGGGGCGCGCCGACCTGGTGTCGACCGGTCTGTTACGGGCGCGCGAGGCGGGGGCGGACGCCATTGTCGCTACGGACCGTTCGATACTCGCCGAGCTCTTTTATCAATTACGGGACGAAAAACAGGTGAAGACGCGCGCACTGCCCGAAACCGGCGTGCCTTCCAGCCATTATGCCCTTCTTTACCCGCTGAAACCCGGCGAGGCGAAATATCCCTTGTTCCTGGCAAGTGCGGATGGCCTGCCGGCGTGCCTTGCCGGTGAGGCGCCGGTCGCCCGCTGGACCGCCGGGCCGGGCTTCCTCGAGGGCAGGGAAATCGGCCTCTGGCGCCTGCTGCCGCGATGCATGCCGGAGGGCAGCAATGGACAATGATCTTTCGCATATGCGGATCACGATCTGGGTGACATTCGCGACATTGGCGCTCGTCATCCTATTCGCGACCTTTCCCTCCATCGATCTCAGCTTCTCCGCCCTGTTTTTCTCGCCCGTCGAGCAGCCATGGTCCGGCCGTGAACCGTTTCCCGAATGGTTGCGGGATACGCTGCGCGAAGGTACGGAGCTTGCCACTCTTCTGGCTTTCGTGATCCTTGTCGGCAATCTTCGGCTGGGTACGCTGCAAAGAACCGGCTGGCGAGTGTGGGCCTTCCTGTGCGGGCCGGTGATCCTTTGTGCCGGGCTTCTCGTCAATGGTGTGCTGAAGGCGACTATCGGTCGCGCCCGCCCATTCAGCGTCACCGAATTCGGCGGTCAGCAGCTTTTCACGCCGCCTTTCCAGTACAGTGCGCAATGTTATTCGAACTGCTCGTTTTCTTCCGGCGAAACCGCGCTGATCGCCAGTTTCTTCCTGCCGCTCTGCGTGCTCGTCTGGCCCCGGCTGCAACGGCGCGGACGCTTGGCGATGGGAAGCATCGCCGCCGGCATGATCGTCCTTATGTCCGGCTTGCGCATTGCGGCCGGCGGACATTTCCTCAGCGATGTGGTGATGTCGATCCTGTTTTCCGCCTTGACGACCCTGTTCCTCTATCGGCTGCTGGCGGTAAACCGTCACCGTCACCTGTTCACCGTCAATGCGGTCAGAGCCGATACGGTCAGCATCTGGCGCAATGGTCGCCATGCTGTCCTCACGCGGCTTCGGCGCTGGTGGCCGAAAATCAAGGCTGCAGCCTCACGTCTGCAGCGGCCGCCGGACGCGGGTGCGGCATCGTCTTAAGAGGAACTTCGGAGTTCGCTTCAATGAGGTGAATGGCGAGCGCGCCAGATACTCCTGCGTCACCCTCGTACTTGTCCCGGGGATCCGCGGCCTATTGATTTTATTCACCGCGATTAGATCCTCGGCACAGGGCCGAGGATGACGTCGAGGCAACCAGCGATTTCGAGATGGACCGCAGCCTGCCCGACAATCTGAACCGGGCGGCAATTCGCCAGGCCGCAGAATGATTGCCGAGGTTTGCCGCAGCTTGTCAGTCGAACAGGCCGGAGACCGACTGTTCCTGCGCGGTGCGGTTGATCGCTTCACCAAGCAGACCTGCGGTGCTGACCACGCGGATATTGTGCGCGGACTGGACACCGGTGGTCGGCTGGATGCTGTCGGTGATGACGAGTTCGCGCAGCTTCGAGGAGGCAACGCGGGCAACCGCGCCGCCGGAAAGTACACCGTGGGTGATATAGGCGGTAACGCTGGTCGCGCCTTTTTTCAACAGGGCTTCTGCGGCATTGCAGAGCGTGCCGCCGGAATCGATGATGTCGTCGATGAGGATACAATCCTTGCCGGAGACGTCGCCGATGACGTTCATGACCTCGGATTCGCCGGGACGGTCACGGCGCTTGTCGACGATGGCCAGAAGACAGTCGAGACGCTTCGAAAGGGCACGGGCGCGCACCACGCCGCCGACGTCAGGTGAAACCACCATGACATTGTTGGTGTCGTAATGGTCCTTCACGTCGCGGGCGAGAATGGGTGCTGCGAAGAGATTGTCGGTAGGGATATCGAAAAAGCCCTGGATCTGGCCGGCATGGAGATCGAGGGTGAGAACGCGGTCGGCGCCGGCTTCGGTGATCAGATTGGCGACGAGCTTGGCGGAAATCGGGGTGCGGGGGCCTGCCTTGCGATCCTGGCGGGCATAACCGAAATAGGGCAGCACCGCGGTGATACGTTTTGCCGAGGAGCGGCGCATGGCATCGATCATGATGAGCAGTTCCATCAGATGATCATTTGCCGGGAAGGAGGTGGACTGGACGATGAAAACGTCCTCGCCGCGCACGTTCTCGCTGATTTCTACGAATATTTCCTGGTCAGCAAACCGCTTTACAGTGGCATTTCCGAGAGGAACGTTCAGATACTTGCAGATCGCTTCGGCAAGGTGCCGGTTCGAATTGCCTGCGAAAACCTTCATTGCGGCCGCCTGTTTCCATGCCATCGCCTTGCATTACGGGGCTCAATCCACCGTAACCAAGCGTCGTTCAAGGGGAGGAACATCCGGCTGAAAAGCCTTTGCCGGATACGCCTTGTTGCCATGCGCGCCTTAATAGCGCTGTTGCTTCCGATTGCAAGAGGACTCCGCGCTTTCGCAATGATTTTCGTGAAATCTCTGTGACTTCTCCCGCCGTTTCACCTCATCCGCGTTGAGACTGCTTCCATGACGTATACTCACCCAGCGTTTTTGCAGCGATATCCTGCATGACCCTGTCGGTCACGGCGGCCCATGGATCGCTGCCTTTTGCTACGACGCTTTCCTGTCCCTGCAGGCGGTGCAGCCGCACACCATTGGCGTCCAGAATGTCCCAGACGTAAACGATGTTGACCTTGCCGCCATCGGCAAAGGCGGAGAAATATCCCTTCAGGATGTTTTCAGCCGAATTGTCGTTGGAGGCCCGGATGGTCAGCCCCTTCGCCCGCGCTTCGGCCCCGAGCTGGCGCGACAGCGGCGTGACCGCCTGAACCGGTGCACCGATGATCGGCAGGAAGCGGATGGAATTACCGGAGGTCGCAGGCGCAAGTGACGCCGTCTGCTGTGCGGGTGCGGGTTGAGCGGCGGCGGTCTGGCTCTGGCGAAGCGGTTCGCCATATTGGCTGCCATTGGACAGGGCTTGCGCCTGCGCCTGCAACGAGTTCTGCGGTGCGTAGGCAGGAACGGATGTCGCGGTTGCCGGAGCGCCAGCGGGGGCGCGGTCGGCGGCGGCGGCCATCTGGTCGAGGTCGCCCTGCGTTACGGGTGTCGATTGCGAGGTGTTTTGGCCGACATCCACCTGCGGTGTCAGCGCTTCCGTCGTGTTGCAGCCTGACAGGGCCAGCATCATCGCTGGAACAATGATGGCTGGAAAAAGGGGGGTAAACCCCATCCGGCTCATGCGATTTTCCCTCTCATGTTCCGCTCCTTCTTGCCCAAGGTGGCGCAATGTAAGGGCGGTCTTCCCGCTCTGTCAAACCCGGCGGCGATTTAAGCTGTGAGAAGATCGAGGTTGTGGCGCGAGAGCGGCTCCGGCGCGCCGTCGGTGGTGAGATAGGTCTGGCCGAGCGTCATGGCCGTACCGGAATCGGAATCCATCACGATCATATGCACGAAGAGCGTCATGTCGGCGGTGATCTCCTGCGGATTGCCGGTATGGAACATCTGATGCTCCATCCAGGATGGCGAGAAGCGCGCGCCCAGCGAATAACCGCAGGAGTTTAGCCGATGACGCGTCAATCCACGTTCATCCATCACGCGGGCATGAACGTCGAAGACATCGCCGAAGGTCTTGCCCGGTCGCAGCACCTCTTCGATGGCGGTGAGGTTTTGCAGGCAGGCGCTGTAAAGCTCCTTCTGGCGGAAATCCTGTTCGCCGATCACCACCGTGCGCATCATGGCGGCATGGTAATGGGCGCTGACGCCGGCCCATTCCAGCGTCAGCTGGTCTTTGGCGTCGAGCCTGCGGCGGCCGGCCTTGTAGCGGCACAGCAGCGCATCCGCGCCGGAACCGACGATGAATTCATTGGCGGGGTAATCGCCGCCGCCGGCCAGAACCGCTCCCTGCATCGCTGCCAGGATCGCGGCCTCGTCCGCGCCGGGCTTGATGAGCGGCAATGCCGCATCCAGAGCCTCATCGGCCAGTTGACCGGCCTTGCGGGCATAAGCGATCTCGGCCGGGCTTTTCACGAGCCTGAGCGTGCTGACGAGATAGGAGGCGTCACTCATCTGGCAGAAGCTGGCAAGCTGGTTGTCGAGCAGGCGGGCGACACGGCCGGTCATGCCGTGGGTGTCGTATTCAACCCCGATCTTGGCGCCGAGCAGATCGAGATCGCTTAGCAGGTTTTTCAGGTCGAGTGTGGGGTCGGCATTGGGGCGATCGACCCAGATGAGGATATTGTCGATGACGGAGGTATTACGCGCCTGGCGCAGATCCGCCGAGCGGGTCAGAAGCGTCATGGAGCCGTCCGATTTCACCACCAGCGTCTGGAAGAAGCAGTAACCGAAGGTATCGTAGCCGGTCAGCCAATACATGCTCTCCTGCGCAAAAAGCAGCAGGGCGTCCAGCTTCTCCTCGGCCATTTTCGCGAGCAGACGCTCGCGGCGGGCATCGAATTCCGAAAGCTCGAAATGCAGGGCCATGTCAGTCCTCCAGAATTGCGATTGCGGAAATCTGCCGGCCGTAATCGGGTTCGGCGCGGTGGGTGGTGCGGCGGTAGGAATAGAAGCGATGTTCGTCGGGATAGGTGCAGAGGCCGAGGTTTTCCGTCTTCACGCCGGCTTTCGCCAGCCGGTCGACGGTGAATTGCTTGAGGTCGAACAATGCGTGGCCTTGCCTTTCCGTCCCAGCGAAATAATCCGCGTAGGCCGGATCGATATCGGTGAAGCGCGCCACATATTCCGGCCCGACCTCATAATTGTCCTGGCTGATAGACGGGCCAAGTGAGGCGGCGATGCGCTCCCGGCTGGCGCCGAGCTTCGTCATGGCCTCAATGGTGTTTTCGAGCACGCCGAAGAGCGCGCCCTTCCAGCCGGCATGGGCCGCACCCACGACGCCTGCTTCCGCATCCGCAAACAGGATCGGTCCGCAATCGGCGCTCAGCACGCCCAGCACGAAACCGGGGGTAGCCGTGACCATCGCGTCGGCCTGCGGACGGCTGCCGTCGTAATTGTCATCGACAACGACGACGTCGGGGGAGTGGACCTGATGCACGGTGGCGAGGCGCCCCGGCGGCAGGCCGAACCATTGCGTTACGCGCCGGCGGTTTTCCTGCACTTTTTCGGGTTCGTCATGGGAGCCGAGGCCGACATTGAGGCCCTGATAAAGCCCTTCCGAGACGCCGCCCTGCCGGGTGAAGAAACCGTGGCGGACACGGTTTTCGCCTGACGCGGCGAGCAAGGGGGACTGGAGCGGGAGCGGCAGCGTTGCGTTCTGCATGGTGTGGGAATTCCTTGGAGAATGTCGCTGTTGGCCAGTGGAATAGGGTTAAGCGAGATGTTTCCTGTTGCCGCGGCATTGCGCGGCGATGTGATGCAGTGTGCCTGCTTCGTGTGTCGCGGCGATGTTGGCCCAGAGGCCATTGCGCTGTCAATCCACCGCTCGAAACGGCAAAAGGTGAAGCGCGGGACTTGAAACGGCGATGACCTTGAAAAGTTCCCCCATCTTGCCGGCGCCTTCGCCGGCGAGGCGATTGACCGCTTCGGCAATTTCAAGCGTCTGGTCGGGCGTCGCCTTGGCGGCAAGCGCGCCTGCCCGTTCCTTGAGGCCGAGGCCATATAGGAAATCGCCCTGTCGCAGCGCGCCGTTGACGTGAACGCCGGTCGCTTCCGCTGTTTTCACGAGGCTTTCGAAATCGACATGGCTGGTCAGATCGGCTTCGCCGGGATGCGCAAGCGCCGGGTCGAAGGCATGGTTGCGCATGGCCTGCAGCGTATCGCCATAACCGGCAACCAGATGGCCGTAATCAATGGCGAGCGCCGTGCCGCCATGGGCGGAGAGGCGCTGGCAGATCGCGGTCATCACTGCCTCGCGGGCCGGCGAAATCTCGAATATGGTGCCGAGCGGCTGCCGTTCGGGCTCCGGCGGCAGCAGGGACGGGTCTATGCTGGCAAGGCCCGTTGAGAAGACGAGTTCGTCATTGGCATCAAGGTTGACCACGCGCTCGCGAAAACCCTGCGGTGTCCTGACGAATTGACGGATGGGAATGGCGTCAAAGAGTTCGTTGGCGACAAGCAGCAGGAAGCCATCCGGCACATTGTCGAAACTGTCATGCCATGTCAGCCGACCTGAATGTTCGGCCAGCGTTTCCTTCTGGATGGCGGAAAGGCGGGGACTGGTTTCGACCAGATGTACCCGCATCGTCGCATAGAGCGGCGGTGCGATGCGGCGGATGACGCGCAGCATATCCGACATCATGGTGCCGCGGCCGGCGCCGATTTCCACCAGCTGCGTTTGTGCGGGAGCGCCATGCCGTTGCCAGGCATGCACCACGAAGACCCCGAGCATTTCGCCGAAAAGCTGGCTGACTTCTGGCGCGGTGATGAAATCACCCGAACGACCGAAGGGTTCGCGGCTTTTGTAATAACCGTGTTCAGGATCGGCGAGGCAGAGCGAAAAATAGTCGGTAACGCTGAGCGGACCGTTGAGCCGGATAAGTGATTTAATACGTTGCGCAAGCGGTGTCGTCATGGGCAATCATACCGTTTAGGCGCTTTTTGTCGCGCTGCGAGCCCGCAGGACCGCCCAGAGGCCGAGGGCGAACATCGGGGTGGAGAGCACCATGCCCATGGTCAGCCAGTTGCCGGCAAGATAACCGATCTGCGCGTCCGGTTCGCGGAAAAATTCCACGAAGATGCGTGACAGCGCGTAACCGCAGACGAAAATACCGGTGACGGTGCCGGGCGTCTTCAGCGCCCTGAAGGCATAGATGGCAATTGCCAGAACGATGACGAGCACGAGGCCTTCGAGGCCCGCTTCATAAAGCTGGCTTGGATGCCGCGCGAAGGGGCCGCCGGTCGGGAAGACGACCGCCCATGGCACATCGGCAATGCGCCCCCACAATTCGCCATTGATGAAATTGGCGATGCGCCCAAACAGCAGGCCGATGGGTGCTACGGCCGCGACGACGTCGAACATGCTCCAGACCGGAATGCCGTTCTTGCGGGCGAAGAGGATCATGGCGATGGTGGTGCCGATCAGCCCGCCATGGAACGACATGCCGCCGTTCCATATCTCGAACGCCCTGACGGGATTGGCAGCGACGGCGGCAAGATCGTAAAACAGGATGTAGCCGATGCGGCCGCCAAGCACGATGCCGCCGGCTGCCCAGAGGATGAAATCGTCAAGATGCTGCGCCGAGATCGGCGACGTTTCATTCGGCCACAGCCGATCCGTACGGGCGAGGCGGCGGGCGTAGAACCAGCCGAGCATGATGCCGGCGACATAGGCGATGCCGTACCAGTGGATCGAGAGCGGGCCGAGGGACAGTGCCACCGGATCGATATTGGGGAAGGGCATGATGGCGAGTTGGGTGGGAGCGGCTATCAATCCGTATATATTCCGTCATCGTTGTTGGGAGGACAACGGAACGAGCCATTGTCTCAAGGGGCCGGGCGATGATGCTCACCGGTCTCCCTGACGCCAAGGAAAATGGCGATTGCGATGGCGGCGGTCAAGGTGATTCTTCAAGCTCCGGCTCAAGATACCGTGGGTCACGCAAGCTCTTGTGATTTTTCGATTTCGCTTGCAAGGCGGCGATGGAGTGCCTACCTGAAGGCTAGCAACAGCGGGCAAGACGATGCCCCTGAACCGACGAAGGATGAGCGCCATGAGCACGACAGGCACCAACCGTTTTCTGGATGAATTCGCCAAGCTGATGACCGATGCGGCAGGTGCCGCGCAGGGTGTGCGCAAGGAAGCCGAAGCGGCGTTTCACGCGCAGGCGGATCGCTGGCTGAACAGCCTGGATGTCGTCCGCCGTGAGGAATTCGACGCGGTCCGCGAGATGGCCATCCAGGCGCGGGATGAAAACGACGCGCTGCGCGCCCGCATCGAGGCTCTCGAAACAAAGCTTTCGGCCGCCAAGGACTGATTTTCCATCACTTTTCTCAGAAGCCCCGGATCGCAGGCGATTCCGGGGCTTTTTGTTTTTCGGCTCCCTTTGGCGGACTTGACCTCCGGTTGCCGAAAGTCGTGCTCGGACGCGAATTTTTTGGGCCTGTGGACACTTCCAAAAAACACAATCGGCAGAGTCGCTTAAGACTCTCGCCTGAGGTGATGGGGGAGGAGATATCCACTGTTCAAAAGGCAAAAATGGCGGGGAAGGGGTGGCAGCAGGACTCGGCCATTATACACTGATTTTAAATGATGATTCGAAAAGACCGGTAAGCTCCAGACAGGGTGAATGCGTAATTCTGGTGGTGTCGGGCAATCGTCTCAAATGTTTATCCCGGTTTGTATGTGCGTTTTGTGCCCGGCGTTCAAAACAGGACATCCCTACCGGCTGAGAAGGTGCCGCATGAGTCTGATAGAATTTGAAATTGAGCGTCAGTCCAATCCAGTCGACATGATCGAGATTGTCGCTGCCTCGAATGACTGGTCTTTCGAGCGGTCGGGCGAAGACGAGATTGCCATGACTGTGGCGGGCCACTGGGCCGACTACCACGTTTCCTTTGCGTGGATGGAGGATTTCGAAGCTCTGCATCTTGCCTGCGCCTTCGACATCAAGGTGCCGGACCAGCGGGTCAACGAAGTCATTCGTCTGCTTTCTCAGGTCAACGGTCAGGTGCTGATGGGGCATTTCGATCTGTGGCGCCAGGAAGATGTGGTGATCTTCCGCCAATCCCTGCTTCTGGCGGGCGGCGCCGAGCCGAACAACCAGCAGGTGGAAGTACTGCTTTCCAGCGCGCTGGAGGCCTGCGAACAATATTATCAGGCATTCCAGTTCGTTGTCTGGTCTGGGCTGGATGCAAAAAGTGCAATCGAAGCGGTCATGTTCGAGACCGTCGGAGAAGCGTAAGATGGCGTATAAGGCTTCCGGGCCGCTCGTCCTGGTGGGCGCCGGCAATATGGGCGGCGCTCTGCTTTCAGGCTGGCTGAAAAAAGGTGTGCCGGGATCGCAGGTCATGGTCATCGATCCGCGCCCTTCCGATGCCATGCGGACGACGGTTGCGGAAGCCGGAGCTGCCCACAGCGAAAGCGTGCCCGAGGGCGTGAAAGCCGGTATTCTTTTCGTGGCGGTGAAGCCGCAGATGATGGAAGCCGTGCTGCCCTCGCTGAAACCCCTGCTCGGCGCGGATACTGTCGTTGTTTCGATCGCGGCGGGCACGACCATCGGGACGTTCGTTTCGCATTTCGGCAAGGTTGCCGCCGTGCGGGCCATGCCCAACACACCGGCCATGGTCGGCCGTGGCGTCACGGGTGCCTATGCCAACGAACTGGTGACGCCGGAGCTTAAAACGGTGGTGGACGGGCTGCTGAAAGTCAGCGGCCCGGTCGAATGGGTGGATGCCGAAAGCGATATCGACGCGGTGACTGCGGTTTCGGGTAGCGGCCCCGCCTATGTCTTTTATCTAGTGGAATGCATGGCCGAAGCCGGCCGCAAGGCCGGTCTGCCAGCGGATGTGGCCATGCGTCTGGCGCGCGAGACCGTGGCCGGCGCTGGCGAGCTGCTGCATCAGTCCTCCGACGAGGCGGCGCGCCTGCGCCAGAATGTGACCTCGCCGGGCGGCACCACGGCTGCGGCGCTCTCCGTGTTGATGGCCGATGACGGCATGCAGCCCCTTTTCGACCGGGCGGTTGCTGCCGCAAAAGCCCGCGCAGAAGAGCTGGCGGGCTGAAGGGGTAAGGTCATGAGCGGTGAAATTTCCTATGCCGATTTCGAGAAGGTCGATATCCGCGTCGGCACCATCATCGAGGCAGAACCTTTTCCCGAAGCGCGCAAGCCTGCTTTCAAGGTGAAGATCGATTTCGGGCCGGAGATCGGCGTCAAGAAGTCGTCGGCGCAGATCACGGTGCATTATACGCTGGAAAGCCTTGTCGGCCGGCAGGTTCTGGGCGTGGTGAATTTTCCACCGCGCCAGATCGGTCCTTTCCGGTCCGAGGTCCTGACGCTCGGTTTTGCCGATGCGAATGGCGATATCGTGCTTGCCGCCGTTGAGCGACCGGTACCGAACGGCGAGAAAATGTGCTGACCGGTGCGTTTGTCGCTAAGCCGGAATTTTGACGATTACCCGCAATCCGCCCATCGGACTTTCATCCAGCGACACGTCGCCGCCATGGCTGCGAGCGATGTCGCGAACGATGGAGAGGCCAAGGCCGGTGCCCGAAGCATTGAGGTTGCGCGCTTCGTCCAGCCGGAAGAACGGCTTGAACACATCCTCGCGTGAGTTCTCCGGTATGCCCGGCCCGTCATCGTCAAATGTCATGATGATGGAACGCGGCGCCTTGCGGATATCGATGTGGAGATTACTGGCGTAGCGCCTTGCATTTTCCGCCAGATTGGCGACAAGCCGGGACAGCGCATTGGGCCGCGCGATGATCCTCTCGATATTATAGAGTTCGTAGCTGAATTTCTTGCCGTGCAGCTCGAAATCATGACCGATTTTTTCAAGAAGGGCTGGGAGCTCCAGCGTGCCGACATCCTCTTCGACATCGGTACGGGCGAAGGTCAGATAGGCCTCCAGCATCGACTGCATGTCTTCGACATCCTTGTCGAGCCCCTCGAGATCGGGATTTTCGCCTGCGAGCGCCAGTTGCAGCTTGAAACGGGTGAGAATGGTGCGCAGATCGTGGCTGACGCCGTTCAGCATGGCGGTGCGCTGCTCCATCTGCCGCTCGATACGCTCGCGCATCAGGATGAAGGCGAGGCCGGCGCGCCGCACCTCGTCCGCGCCGCGTGGGGAATAACCGCTGATCTTCTGGCCCCTGCCAAAGTTTTCGGCCGCCTTGGCAAGGGCTTCGATCGGCTTGATCTGGCCACGCAGGAACAGGATCGAAATGGCGATCAGCACCAGCGATGCGCCGACCATCCAGACAAGGAAGATATGTGTGTTCGAGGCATAGGCCGCGCTGCGGCTGGTAAAGACGCGCAGTGTCTTGTCTTCCAGCTGCACGCGGATTTCCACGAGCGAACCGTTGCCATAAGTGTCGATCCAGAAAGGCCTGCCGATCTGCTGGGTGAGTTGATCCGCCAGGATTCTGTCGAGAATGGAAAACAGCGGTTCCGGTCTTGGAGCAGGCAGATCCGCCTTGGGTTCGATATAGACGCTCAGCCCCAGCTTGTCGCGGGCAATGCGGATGACGCGCTGATAGTCGTCTTCCTCCGGGTCCGTTTGCAAAAGCTCAATGATCGCGGCGATATCGCGCGTCACGGCGGAGGAGAGGCGTTCCGTTACCAGCTGCCAATGCCGCTCCATGAAGACCGCAGCGACCACGCCCTGAAGCAAGATCATCGGCAGGATGATGATGAGCAGAGAGCGTGTGTAAAGGCCGGTGGGCAGCCAATGGCGCAACCACCTGCCGGAAAGACGCCAGGCCCTGGCCACGCCGCTTTTTTTGACCGTGCTCAGAAAATCGAGGCTCGCCATGACCGTGCGTTCGCCCTTCGTTGGTTGCTCGTCAGTCCACGCTCAGGCGGTAACCGATGCCGCGCACCGTTTGCAGATAGACAGGATTGGCAGGGTCGTCCTCGATCTTGCGGCGAAGACGGTTGATCTGCACGTCGATGGTTCTTTCGCCCACTTCCGATTCCGCTTCCACCAGCTCATGGCGGGGAATGGTATCGCCGGCGCGCAGCGCAAAAAGCAGCATGATCTCCTGCTCGCGATCCGTCAGGCGGATTGTTTCGGGGCCGCGCCGCAATTCCTTCTTGGGGATGGAGAAGCTGTAGGGGCCAAACATGATCTGTTCGATCTTGGGGGTATCGGGCGAGGTATTGCGCCGCAGGATATTGTTGATGCGCAGGACGAGTTCGCGCGGGTCGAAGGGTTTGGCGAGATAATCGTCCGCTCCCGCTTCAAGCCCGGCGATGCGCGAATCCGCCTCCGAACGGGCAGTCAGAAGGATGACCGGCACGGATTTGTTCTCGTTCAGCGAGCGGGTGAGCGAAAGCCCGTTCTCGCCGGGCATCATCACGTCGAGGATGAGCAGGTCGAAACGGATGCCCATCATTTTGCGCCGGGCTTCGGCCGCGTCGGCCGCCACGGAAATGCGATAGCCCTTGTCGCCCAGAAAACGCTGCAGGAGATCGCGAATGCGGGCGTCGTCGTCAACGATCAGGAGATGGGCCGCATCGTCATCCGCCGGTGGACGTTTTGTCGGTGCTTGCGCCATCGTCACTCGTCCTCCACGGTCGTCGTCGGGCTGCGCATCTGCGCCAGGAATTTGCGCACGCAGGCGCGGGCGTCCGGCCCGAGACCTTCCAGCGCGCGGTCGATGCGGCGCGATTGCGGCTCGCTCAGCGCCAGCGCCAGTTCGCGGCCCGTCAGCGTGGGGTAAAGCCTGCGCTGACGGCGATCTTCCGGACCTGCCATCTGGCGAATGTAACCGTCGTCGATCAATTGCTTCAGCACACGGGCAAGGCTCTGCTTGGTGATCTGCAGCGTATCGAGCAAATCCGCCACCGTCATGCCCGGCTGCCGGCTGACGAAATAGACCACCCGGTGATGGGCCCGCCCATATTCCAGTTTCGATAAAATGACATCGGGATCGGAGACGAAATCGCGATAGGCGAAAAACAGCGCCTCGATCGTGTCGAAGTCGATCTTGCCGTCGTCAACCTTCGGGAGTGCCGGTGTTTGCCTGGAGGCGGCGGTTTTGAGCGATTGCGGTGGCACTGCGGTTCCTTCATATCCTGCGGCTGTCTGATCATAGG
This sequence comes from Agrobacterium salinitolerans, assembly GCF_002008225.1. Classification (GTDB taxonomy): domain Bacteria; phylum Pseudomonadota; class Alphaproteobacteria; order Rhizobiales; family Rhizobiaceae; genus Agrobacterium; species Agrobacterium salinitolerans. The sequence goes on from NZ_MRDH01000007.1 coordinate 17,660, forward strand.
CTGACAGGCGTCGATGCGCCAATATTCTGTAAACATAGCCGAAAATGCGTCCGCTCGGGAGAATGCCGCCGATCATTTTCTGTTGCGGTGGATAATATGGCGCGGGTGCGGGTGCAACTGGAATCCTGAGTGACACTTACCTGAAATAGAAAAGAGCGCGGAAACTCCGCGCTCTCCTTCATTTTTTGTCGTAATGACGATGTTACTGGTAAACGTAGACAATACGACGGGTCGAAGGTTCTACGAGAACAGGCACGTCATTCACCCGGACATAGCGGTACTGATAGTCAGGGACCTCCACAAGGCGAGTATCGGCCGGCAGGACGCTACCTATGGCAATATCGCCGTCATAGGTGAAGGTATCGGCAGGGTGTTCATCAATATAGGTAATGACCGACTGCGGCGGATCGACTTCACCGACACGGCCAAGGTTCGGGTCGCCGGGGTTAGGCTCCGCCTGAACGCTTGAGGTCTTTTCATAGGTTACGACCGGCACACTCAGTTCCGCGCGGCGTTCCTTCAGAATGACGGGCGAACCTTCATACATCACGTTCAGGTAATCCGCATGAGCCCAGCCGCGCAGGCCGTTCACCTCGATGCGGCACCAACTGCTGCCATCCATGCAGCCATCAAGCACGGCGTTGCTGCCACGCGTGGCAAGGCCGATTTCGGGATAATCCTCACCGGGGCCGGAACGAACAGAAATATCCGAAGCGGTTGTTGCGACCATGGCGGCATTTGCATAGCCTGCCATCAAGGCAAAGGCGCCACCAGCGATCAGCATTTTAAGCGTCTTGTCCATGTGTCTCACTCCTTTCAAGACTGGTGCTACAACGTCGCAACCATCCGGGCGTTCCACATTTTTCGACGAGATGATGCCTACAGACAGGGCGTGTTCGTGCTATCTGCCTGTATGGCATAGGGATTTTCTTAACGAATTGGTGGGCTGAAAATGGGCGTCACCTGTCGCCATTGTGCCGCAACCGGTCGCGGGCTATAGGAGGCGGGAGCTTTCAGACAGGAGACGCAGGATATGGGAAAGTTGCAGGCGGGCATTGTTCCGGTCACGCCATTCGAGCAGAATTGCACCATCCTGTTCGATCAGGACACCAAGGAGGGCGTCGTTGTCGATCCCGGTGGGGATGTGGACGTCATTCTTCAGGTCGTTTCTGAAAACGGCATCACGCTGAAGGAAATCTGGCTGACGCATGGGCATCTTGACCATGCCGGCGGTGCTGACGAACTGCGTGAGAAGCTGTCGCTACCGGTCATCGGGCCGCATGAGGACGACCGTCCATTGCTCGAAAGGATTGAGGCGCAGGCCGAAAAATACGGCGTTAGCGGCCTTCGGAATGTCGCGCCCGACAAATGGCTCAAGGACGGCGACAGGGTATCTTTCGGGGACCACGTCTTCGAAGTCTATCATTGTCCGGGCCACGCGCCCGGCCACGTCATCTATTACAACCGCGACCAGAACTTTGCCCATGTCGGCGATGTGCTGTTTTCGGGATCGGTGGGGCGCACGGACCTGCCGGGCGGAAACCACGAGCAATTGATGGCGTCCATTCGCGACAAGCTCCTGCCGCTGGGCGACGATGTCGGTTTCATCTGCGGCCACGGCCCGGGAGGACGGCTGGGTGAGGAACGGCTCACCAACCCCTATCTCAAAGGGCTCTGAGCGCCGGCCTATTAGAACTCTTTGTTTTGGCGCCTTTCCGGACGGAAAACCGAATTCCACTTTTCCTGGAAATGCTCAAAGGCCTGCGGGACCGCACAAAAAAACCCGGCATTCCTGCCGGGCTTCAACTAGAAAAGAAAGCCGTTTTAGGGTCAGCCAGCAATCTGCAGATTGACTGCCTTCGGCCCCTTGCCGCGACGATCCGGTTCCGTGTCGAAGCTCACTTTCTGATTTTCTGAAAGTCCGGACAGGCCGGAAGCCTGTACGGCAGAGATGTGAACAAAGATATCAGCGCCACCATTATCTGGCTTGATGAAGCCAAAGCCTTTGTCTGTATTGAAGAATTTTACGGTGCCAGTTTCGGCCATGCATCAGGTCCTTTTCGCTCTGCCCGCGTTCAGCTACAGGCAGCATTACAGTTTTGCCCCGCGTGGGCGTTGGCAGGCAGTTTTTGACTATTGAGAAAAAGGACCTTCGCAGCGGGAAGTAATGGCGTTCTCATCCAACGTTTTTCGTCCCACCGCCCGAGGTTTATAGCGTCCCCAGTGCGCAAATTTATAGGCCTTCCCATGCTCGCAAATTGCCCGAACTGCGGTAGAGTGATGCGTTTATCGAAAATTGGCAAGCAAAAGTTTTCACGGGCTTTTTGTCAGATAAAAAACCTGCGGTAGAATAACGGCGCGTAATCGCATAATTTTTCCGCAGAAGTGATAATCGATGAAATAAAAGCCGTTCTCCGCAGGATTTTGCGACAAAATTTGAGTGCAACGCCCGGATTTAGGGGCGGGATGAGAAAAATGAGTTCTTTTTACGTCAGGCCGCTCCGGCCATGGATTTTTGCCGTTTTCGCGTCAGTTCCGGCACCAGTTCGACGATCAGGATCGCGACGAATATGATCAGACAGCCGACATAGCCGGCGCCGGAAATGGTTTCATTCAGGAAAATCGAGGCCAGCAAAGCGCCGAAAAGCGCCTCCGATGACAGGAATATCGCGGCCTGCGGGGCAGTAGTGTAACGTTGGCCGATGACCTGCAGCACGAAGGCGAGGCCGGAGGAGACGAGGCCGACATAGAGAATTTCCGCCAGCGATGCTTCGATGGAGGCCATGCTGATCGGTTCGAACACGACACCGATCATGCAACTAAGAAGGGAGCAAACGGCGAACTGGGTGCAGGAAAGCACGAGCGGCCTTCCGCTTTCGGAGACGAAGCGCCCGGCCAGCGTGATCTGGATCGCCCAGAAGAAGGCGCAGATGATGCTGAGAATATCGCCCGTGGTCAGCGCCTCGAAAGCGCCGCCGGAGAGCAGGAATATGCCGCCCAACATCATCAGCGCGCCCGGCCAGACGATCCAGTGGGGATGGCGGCGGTAAAGCACGACCGCGATCACGGGTACGAAGATCACGTAAAGCCCGGTCAGGAAGCTAGAATTGGTGACGGTCGTGGTCAGAAGCCCGACCTGCTGGGTAGTGGCCCCGCCGAACAGGGCAAGTCCCACGAGGATGAAACTGCCGATTTCGCGCCGGCGCGGCGGCGATTTCAGCGATCGTGTTTCCATGAGCGCGAAGGGCAGCACGGCGATGGCGGCGATGGCGAAACGCAGGCCGACGAACCAGAAAGGGCCGATCGAGGCCATGGCGGAGGATTGCGCGACAAAGCCGCCGCCCCAGATTGCTGCGGCGAGCAGAAGCAGCATATTGGCCTGAATACGCGTCATTATTTGGCACCAGCACAGCAGGGCCGGAAGATCATTCAGTCGCGGCCGTGGCAAACAGGGGAATTTTGAAATATCGATCCGCGAAGCGGACGATTGTTTCCGGCTGCTTTAGCAGCAACATGCCGAGGCCGCAAGTCGAGGGGAGGGCCGCTTATTTATAGCGGCGGGCCTCATCCTTCAGGCTGCGCCGGGTGAGCATCAGGCCGCCGACGCCAAGGCCGATGAAGGCTGCGGCCGAAAGGACAATGAGCAGGATATGAGGCCCGGCCTGCGTGGTCGCGGCTACCTGCGGGATCGCGGACGTATGCAGGGTATCGACCGCCTGCGTGGCGGCGTTCGCCGAGGTTGCTATGCCGGCGGCCATGGTGACGATGACGAGAAAAGCCGCAACGGCCATCCAGAGGGAAAACAGCGTTCTCTGCGCCCTTAACCTTTCAACGGAAGTCCGATCGTTGGTAAACATGGCTATCGCCTCTTGTCCCTGTTCTTAAAGGATAAGAGAGGCTTCGAAATGGACGGCTTGGAGACGGAATTCTGGCGTTCTGCGGTATTTATTGCGGCAATATTGTGGCTAAGCCTGATATGGAAGCCGTTTGGTCGCCCATGGCGTCAGAGGCGACGTTTTCCGAAGGTTCGGGTCTGGCGCAGTGGATGCGGCTCGGCCGGGCGTTCTTCCCCGAAAAATGCCGGTGGCGCAGGACCCCTCTCCGCCCGGGGCGGGGTGAGATATTCACTGCCGAGTTCCGGGAAACGCGCGTCGAAACTGGTGGGGGCAAGTTCGGGCTTTGCCAGCACGTAGCCCTGCATCAGCAGGACGCCGAGTTCCTCGCACAGATCGACCTGCCATGCTGCTTCCAATCCCTCGAAGACCGGCTCTATGCCATCGGCGCGAAACTGGCTGACGATGACGCGTAGAAGGGCGGCGCCCGCTGAATTCTGCATGAAATCGCGCACCCAGCCGGCTTCGAATTTCACATAGTCCGGCTTGATGAGCTTTACCCGGTCAATGTCGGAATCGCCGGCGCCATAATCATCAAGCGCAACGCGAAAGCCGATATCGTGCATGTGATAGGCGAAGTCAGCGACCATCTGCGTGTCGGAGGCTTTTTTCTCGGAGATTTCGCAGACGATGCGGTCCGCCGTCATGCCCGCCTCGTGAGCGGCAAGACGCATGCGCTCCACTTCCTGGCGCATCTTGGCCGGCGTCTGGAACAGGCCCGGATGGAAATTGACGAAGATGCGGGCGCGGGACCGGTTGAGCCTGCCGGTGTTGAGAATGTGGATCGTGCGCAGGATGCTATCGATATTTTCGATGTCTTCAGACGCCACAAGCGAGAAGAATTCACCTGGCGTCACCGGCTCGCCGTTGCGGTGCGGCCGCACCAGACCTTCGAAGGAATCGATGTCGAGCCTGCCACTTGCCGTGCGGCGGAAAATCGGCTGCAGGGCCGATTTCAGGTTGAAGGTGCGATAGGCCGTGGACCATGTGCCATCGACCTCGCGGACAAGACTGGAAAAGATGCTTTTGGGCGCCATTTTTCAACCAGCTATAGAGACACGACCCCTAGGCTCGCCAATGTAGCGTATCAAGCGTTACTTCCGGGTTAAGGAAGGTTTAAATTCTCCGCTGCGGCACATAAGCCGGCTTTTGACCTTGAAAGAAGGCCTGTCTTTCGACATAGAAAATGCCGCAGATGACAAGTTTTCCAACCTCTGCTGATGTCAACCCCAATAGGACCGATTAAAAATGGCCTTCCTTGCCGACATTCTCTCCCGCGTAAAGCCATCCGCCACCATCGCCGTTACCCAGAAAGCCCGTGAGCTGAAAGCGAAGGGCCGCGATGTGATCAGCCTTGGCGCCGGCGAGCCGGATTTCGATACGCCCGAAAACATCAAGGAAGCGGCCATCGACGCCATCAAGCGCGGCGAAACGAAATACACGCCGGTTTCGGGTATTCCGGAACTGCGCAAGGCCATTGCCGACAAGTTCAAGCGTGAAAACGGCCTGGACTACAAGCCGGAGCAGACGATTGTCGGCACCGGCGGCAAGCAGATTCTCTTCAACGCCTTCATGGCCACGCTGAACCCGGGCGATGAAGTCGTCATTCCCGCGCCCTACTGGGTCAGCTATCCGGAAATGGTGGCGATCTGCGGCGGTACACCGGTTTTCGTTAACGCCACGCTGGAAGACAATTTCAAGCTGAAGCCGGAAGCGCTGGAAAAGGCGATCACGCCGAAGACCAAGTGGTTCGTGTTCAACTCGCCTTCCAACCCCTCGGGCGCGGCCTATTCGCATGACGAGCTGAAGGCGCTGACGGACGTGCTGGTCAAGCATCCGCATGTCTGGGTGCTGACGGACGACATGTACGAGCATCTGACCTATGGCGATTTCAAATTCGTCACCCCGGTGGAAGTCGAGCCTTCGCTCTATGACCGCACGCTGACGATGAACGGCGTTTCCAAGGCCTATGCCATGACCGGCTGGCGTATCGGTTACGCCGCCGGCCCGCTGCCGCTGATCAAGGCCATGGACATGATCCAGGGCCAGCAGACCTCGGGCGCAAGCTCGATTGCCCAATGGGCCGCTGTCGAAGCGCTGAACGGTACGCAGGATTTCATTCCGGAAAACAAGAAGATCTTCGAAGGCCGCCGCGACCTCGTTGTCTCCATGCTCAACCAGGCCAAGGGCATCAGCTGCCCGGCGCCTGAAGGCGCATTCTACGTTTACCCGTCCTGCGCCGGCCTGATCGGCAAGACCGCGCCGTCGGGCAAGGTCATCGAGACCGATACGGATTTCGTGTCCGAGCTTCTGGAAGCCGAAGGCGTCGCCGTCGTGCAGGGATCGGCTTTCGGCCTCGGCCCGAACTTCCGCATCTCCTACGCCACGTCCGAAGCGCTGCTGGAAGAGGCCTGCAAGCGCATTCAGCGCTTCTGTGCCGATTGCCGCTGATCGGTTGTGATCTCAAATGAAGAAGCCCGGCAGCGACGCCGGGCTTTTTTCGCTTTGGTCAAAGCCCCAGAAACAGCAGCATGATGAAGGTGGCGAAGAGAATGAAGTGCGTCATTCCTTCAATCGCGTTGGTTTCGCCGTCATTGAGATTGATGGCGGCGGCGATGAGGGTGATGAAGACCATGACGGTCTGAACCGGTGTCATCGCCATGATGAAGGGCTGACCGGTATAGAGCGCGATGCCCTCCATGACGGGCACGGTGAGGATGACCGTCGACAGGGATGCGCCCATGGCGATATTGACCACGGCCTGCATGCGGTTGCGCAAGGCGGAGCGGAGCGCGGTGAGGATTTCCGGCGATGCCGAGATCGTGGCCACCACCACCGCCATCAGCGCTGGCGGCGCGCTTGTGCCCTCAAGGCTTTCGCTCAGGAAGGTCGACATGAATTCCGCCAATACGCCGATCAACACCACGCCAGCGACGATGAGACCGATGGAAAGGGGCACGCTGCCTTCGTCCTCCTCTTCCGCGTGGCCGTCGGATGTCTGGCCGGCCGGATGTGCCTTCCGGGGATAGGCATAGCTGAAGAAATAGCTGTGCGGGCCAACCTGCATTTTGAGGAACAGCGCATAAAGCGCGATCATCGCGACGATGGTGAAGGCGGAGTAGACATGCCAGCTTTCCTTGGGAATGAATTCCGGCACGATCATCGAAATACCCATGGCGGTGAGGATCATTACGCCATAGGTCTTGCCGGAATCGTCATTATAGGGCTGCTCGCCGTGGCGAAGACCGCCGAGAAGTGCTGCAAGACCCAGAATGCCGTTGATGTCGATCATCACGGCGGAGTAAATCGTATCCCGCACCAGAGTGGGCGAATCGGACTCGCTCATGATGATGGCGAGGATCAGCACTTCTACCGCGACGGCCGACAACGTCAGTATCATGGTACCGTAAGGATCGCCGACCTTGGTGGCAAGGATTTCGGCGTGATGGGCAACCCGCATCGAGACGAGGACGATGAGCCCGATCAGCGCTATCGCGGCAATCAGCGCCGCCGTCTTTCCAGCTTCGAATATCGCATGTTCGGCCAGATAGGCGAGGATTGCCGCCGGTATAGCCAGCAAGAGCATCCGCTCCTGTTTCAGAATAGAACCCGCCATTGATTTCCTTTCCCCCTGATCGGCTCAGGCTGTGACGTATCGTCCTTCAGATCAAGCAGGATTTGCGCTTGAATGCTTTTGGTAGGATAGTGGTGTCGCAGGACATGCTGCTCATGCCGCGCTGTCCCATCGGGTGCAATGCTTGAAACGCGGTTGTGGTTGCCATGTCGCCTACCGATACAGGAGGACCATGCATGACCAAAGTGGTGTACGAGATCGTCGAACATGACGGAGGCTTCGCCTACCGCATGAACGGCGCTTATTCCGAGACGTTTCCCACCTATGCCGATGCCCGTGAGGCTGCGCGTATTGTCGCTGCCGAACAGCAGGTGGGCGGCGATGACGAGGAAATCAGCTATCAGGATGAGAGCGGCCATTGGCATGAAGAATACAGCCAGGGCGGCGACCGGCCGGAAGCCGAGGTGGTCGACAAGACGACGCAGCAGGCCAGACCGTTTTGATGCGCGATCCGTGGATTTCCAGCAAAGCCGGGATCACTTCGCCGAGAGTTGTTCGGCACTAGCGCCGTTTGGGCGGAGCACTTGGGTCGGTTTCCTTAAGATGACCCTTGAGGCCTTCGACGAGGGCGCTGAAGACGGCACGGCATCGCGGCGAGGTCTTGAGGTTTTCGTGCATCGCGACCCAGGTGTGGAGCGGGATATCTATGTTTGGGAGAACCTGAACCAGCCGTGGGTCCTTGCGTGCAAGGCCGATCTGGCAGACGCCGATGCCCGCGCTGGCGCGGATCATGGCAAGCTGGGCGAGATTGCTGTCGGCGCGGATTTCGAAGGAAATTTCTTCAATATCGGGTATTTCGGGGTCAAGCGAGCGCATTCGCTGGATGGCCGCTCGGATAAAGGGCGTCTTGCGGTCGAAACCGACCATCCGGTGGCGGTTCAGATCTTCCATGCTCGCCGGGGCGCCGGCTCTTGCCAGATAGTCGCGCGTCGCGTGAAATCCCAGGCGGAAATTGCCGATGTAACGCATGACGATTGCATCCTGCAGCGGTTCGGTCATGCGAATGGCGATATCCGCCTCGCGCCTTAAAAGGTCTTCCAGCGTATCGGATAGCGAAAGCTCGATTTCAAGCCGCGGGTGAACCTCCTGCATGGCGGTAATGATCGGCGGCAGCATTTCCACACCGATGATATCGGATGCGCTGATGCGCACCGTGCCTTCGATCTTGCCGACTTCGCCGGAGGCGGCGCGCATAAGGGCGGCGGTCGTCGCTGCCAGATTTTCCGCATAGGGACGGAGCGCAAGTGCTGCTTCCGTCGGCATCAACCCGTGGGGCGAGCGGATGAACAGCGGAAAACCAACGGCCTCCTCCAGCGCGCCGATATGGCGTCCCGCCGTCGGCTGGGTGATGCCAAGCTCGCGGGCGGCGGCAGACAGTGAACCGTCGCTCAGCACGCTGAGGAAGGTGCGGTAGAAATCCCAGCTGATATCGCGGTTCTTCGTCATAATATTTTGTATAGCCGCTCCAATGATTTCGACAATTTCGTATATCGCACATCGGGTCGATACTCCAGACACACAAAGGAGTATGACAATGTCAATCGAGAACGATGCAAGTGCAGTGCAGGATCGGCGGTCTCTGGCTCTCGTCTTGGGAGTGAACGGCGGCGTCGGTGGCCAGGTTTCGCGAATGCTGCTGCAAAGGGGCTGGCGGTTAAGGGCGATGACTCGCCGAAAGCCAGCGTCTGAAGTCGCTGGCGACATCGAATTCGTGACAGGCGATGCGATGGACCGGCAGGATGTTCTCAAGGCGGCGCAGGGCGCTCAGCTCATCGTCCATGCGGTTAATCCTCCCGGCTATAGCGATTGGGAGAAGCAGGTCGTGCCGATGCTGGACAACACGATCGCCGCCGCCGAAAGCTGCGGCGCCAGGATAGTCTTTCCCGGTACGGTCTATAATTTCGGTTCGGACGCCTTTCCGCTACTGACCGAAGAGAGCCCGCAAACGCCGTTTACGCGCAAGGGCGCGTTGCGTGCGGAGATGGAACGGCGGCTGAAAATGGCGTCGATGCGTGGCGTGCCGGTGCTGATTGTTCGGGCAGGGGATTTTTTTGGGCCGGATGCCAGAAACAACTGGTTTTCGCAGATGCTGGTGAAGCCCGGAAAGCCGGTTCGCAGCGTCCAGAATCCGGCCGCCCCTCATGCAGGACACCAATGGGCCTATCTGCCTGACGTGGCGGAGACGATCGGTCGGCTGCTGGACCGGGCAGATGAGCTACCGGCTTTTGCCGTCTATCACATGGAGGGTTTCTGGGATTTCGACGGGCTGCAACTGGTTGAAGCCATCGAGCGGGTTGTCGGTCATCCGGTCAAGAGGCGGAGGCTGTCTTGGGCGGGCATCAAATTGGCCGCGCCCTTCGTTCCCCTGTTCCGTGAAGTACTGGAAATGCAATATCTCTGGCATATGCCGATCCGGATGAGCAATCGCAAGCTTACGGATTTCCTCGGAACGGAGCCCAGAACACCGATCGATGTCGCGATATCGACGACATTGGCGAGCCTCGGCTGCCTCGAGCAAAGGCACGGTGCGGCGAGCCTTGCTCAACCGGTCGATGCCGGGGGCAGAGTGTGATGGCGACGGTCGGGATTGGGGTGTCGGTTTGGCGTCGCCTGTTTGTCGTGATCTCGGCAAGTGTGCCGTTACTCATTTTCGCGCAGGTGCTGCTGGCCGGGCTATCCATCTATTATGACGGATCGCTGATTTCGCTGCACAAGGGGCTCGGTCTCCTGATTTCGGTTCCGATCCTGTCACTGGTAATCCTCGCTCTGCGATACGACGAGTTGCGCCCCAATCTTGGCCGTGCGCTGGTCCTGCTCGGTCTCTATTGTTTTCAGGTGGCGCTGATGAGCATCGGCAGGGAAACGGGCAATGGTTTTCTGCAGGCGCTGCATGTGCCCAACGCTTTTGTCATGGGCGCGTTTTCCGACTTCGCCGCGCGGCAGGCGCGAAGTCCGTGCTGAGAGAAAAACGCCGCATCGCTTTCAGGCAATGCGGCGTCTTTGTTTTATCCTTTATCAGGCGAGCGCCGGGTAGTCAGTGTAACCCTCGGCCCCGCCGCCATAGAAGGTAGGCTGGTTCGGTTCATTCAAGGGCGCGTTGTCCTTGAAGCGGCGGACCAGATCCGGATTGGCGATGAAGGCCTTGCCGAAGGCGACGGCATCGACCTTGCCGCTTTCTACGGCTTGGATGGCGCTCTCGCGGTCATAACCATTATTGGCAATCCACAAGCCCTTGCCGCCGGCATTGCGATAAGCCGCCTTGAAGGCTGCGTAATCGAAAGGCTTGTCGCCCTGCTTGAAATCGCGCGGGCCGCCGGTTGCGCCTTCAACGACATGGATGAAGGCGAGATTGCGCTTGCCGAGCTGTTCCACCACGTAATTGTAGAGCGGCTGCGGGTCGGCCTCGAAAATATCGTTGGCCGGGGTAACGGGGGAAAGACGGATGCCAGTGCGGCCGGCGCCGATCTCCTCCGCAACCGCATCAACGACTTCCAGCAGGAAGCGGGCGCGGTTTTCAATAGAGCCGCCATAATCATCCGTGCGCTGGTTGGTGCTGGATTTCAGGAACTGCTCGATCAGGTAACCGTTGGCGGCATGGATTTCGACACCATCGAAACCGGCTTCCAGTGCTGCGCGTGCGCCGCTGCGGTAATCCTCGAGAATGAGACCGATATCGTCGATGGTGAGCGCGCGCGGCTCGGAGGTTTCGGCAAAGGCGCCGGTGCCGTCATCATTGATGATATAGGTCTTCGACTTCGCCGGAATGGCGGAAGGAGCAACCGGCTGGCCGCCATGCGGCTGTAGTGAGACGTGGGAAATGCGGCCCACATGCCAGATCTGCGCAACGATCTTGCCGCCGGCAGAATGCACGCCGTCGGTGATCTTCTTCCAGCCGTCGATCGCTTCCCGCTTGTAAAGGCCGGGAACGTCTGCGTAGCCCTGGCCCTGCTGGGAAATCGGCGTGCCTTCGGTGACGATCAGCCCGGCCGTGGCGCGCTGCTCGTAATAGGTAGCGTTGAGATTGTTGGGAATGGCGCCCGGCGAACGGTTGCGGGTGAGGGGAGCCATGACGATACGGTTGGCGAGCACGATATCGCCGGCCTGTGCCGGTTCGAAAAGACTGGTCATGCGACTTCACTTTCTGGTCGGTTGGCGAAATTGCGCGGTGGACGCGCTGTCTTTCTGTCTGGCGCCGGAGTGAAAACCACGCTTCGGTTTAAAGCCCGGCGCCTCGAGGCTCAAAGCTTGGGAGGCTCAGAGATTGGCTTGCAGATAATGGCGGAAGGCATCGATGGTTTCTTCGTTCCGTTCGAAAAACACCCATTGCCCAACTTTTTTCGACCGGATGAGGCCGGCTGCCTGCAACACCGCCAGATGCGACGAGACGGTGGATTGCGACAGGCCGCTGATCTGAAACTGGTTGGCGCACACCCCCATGCTGAGCGGATGCTCCTGGCAGAAATGACTTTCAGGGTTTTTCAGCCATTCCAGGAATTTCAGCCGTGCCGGGTGTGAAAGGGCCTTGAGGACTTCCTCCGGGTTCATCGGTGCTTCTTTAATATCTGACATGACCGATATATATATCGATAATTATCGATATACAAGTCACGTCTCTGTGAACGTTGCGGGGACGAAAAGGCTGTTCCAAAAAAGAAGGCCGCTGGATCTCTCCGCGGCCTGACAAGTTTGAAGGCCAAAACCTCCAGAGGGGAACAGCTGTCGCGTGCCTTGGGCGAACGTGACAGCCGACTAAGATATGGGTGTGGGAACAATGCAAAACAAGGTTGCATCGTGCGATATTTCGCCAATTCGGAGAAAATTCTTGCGGGTAAAAAAAGAGGGCCGCCGGATGGATCCAGGGCCCTTTAAGTGTGAAGGTCAAAAACCTCCAGAGGGGAACAGCTGATGCGGTGGAACTGGGAGGAAAAGCCACCGTGTGCATCAGCTGAGAGCGATATGGTGCTTTTTTGTGCACGAAACAACTCTTTTTTGTGCAGGTCAGACATGCGCGCCGCGCAGCCCTCGATATTTCCGGTATATTTTATGTGCAAAGCTGAAAAGGGGCGCCTGTACGCCCCTCTTGCTTCTGCCTTTGTAAGGCTTTGAATTTGAAAGATTATTCTTTGACGTCGATTATTTTAACGTCAGAAGTTCCAGTTCCGCGCCTTGGCGACGATGAAGTCGCGGAAAGCCTTCAGCTTTGCAGCGTTTTTCATCTCGTCGGGATAGCAGAAATAGGTATCGAATGACGGAATATCTGCCGCGAGCGACAGCTGGATGAGGCCAGGATCGCGACCGACGATATAATCCGGCAAACAGGCGATACCTATCCCCAGCAGACAGGCCCGCTTGATCGAGGTCTGGCTGTTGATCTGCAGATGTGGAATGCGCGTGTTGTCAGAGGAGCGCCCGGCATTCTCTAGCCAGTTGACGTCGAGCAGGTAGTTTGGCGCCGGTTCACCGAAGGAAATGATGCGGTGATTGTCGAGATCCTCGATCGACTGTGGCTCTCCGTGACGGTTGATATACGACGGTGCGGCATAGACGTGCATATGCACCGTGAACAGCTTGCGCTGAATGAGGTCCGACTGCTGCGGCTGGCGCAGGCGGATGGCACAATCGGCGTGGCGCATGTTCACATCCAGCTCCTCATTGTCGAGGATGAGCTGGATCGACATTTCCGGGTAGAGCTGCAGGAACTCCTGTACCTTGTCCGTCAGCCACCCCTGGCCGAGACCGACGGTTGTCGTCACGCGCAGCTTGCCGCTCGGCTTTTCCGTCGTTTCGGTGAGTTGCATCTTCACCGTTTCGAGCTTCAGCAGCACGTCATGAGCGGTGCGATACAGCAGCTCGCCCTGTTCGGTGAGGATGAGGCCGCGAGCGTGGCGATGGAACAGCTTGACGCCGACATCCTGCTCCAGCGCGCTGACCTGACGGCTGATGGCCGACTGGGACAAATGCAGCTTGTCGGCAGCGTGGGTGAAAGACCCAGCTTCGGCTGCGGCATGGAAAATGCGCAGTTTATCCCAGTCCAATGGCATTGCCATGCCTATCCTGCCTTTCGGTTATTCCGCTGCGACCGCGAGCGGTTGTTGCGCGGTGAGATAACGTTCCGCTTCCAGCGCCGCCATGCAGCCCATGCCGGCGGCGGTGATCGCCTGGCGGTAAATGTCGTCAGTGACGTCACCGGCTGCAAAAATGCCTTCCACGTCGGTAGCGGTGGAATCGGGGGCGGTCCACATGTAGCCGTTGTCTTTCAGCTTCACCTTGCCCTTGAACAGCTCGACTGCCGGCGCATGGCCGATGGCGACGAAGACACCGTCGATGGGGAATTCGCTGATCGCGCCGGTCTTGGTATCACGCAGCTTCACGCCGGAGACAGAAGGCGGCATGGGCGGCTTGGCCGGTGCGCCGGTGATTTCGGCGATTTCCGTGTTCCAGAGGATCTTGACGTTTTCCTTGGCGAACAGGCGCTCCTGCAGAATTTTTTCCGAGCGGAAGCTGTCGCGGCGGTGCACCACTGTCACGGATTTGGCGATATGGGCGAGATAGAGCGCTTCTTCCACGGCGGAATTACCGCCGCCGACCACGATCACGTCCTTGTTGCGATAGAAGAAACCGTCGCAGGTAGCGCAGGCGGAAACACCGAAGCCCTGAAATTGCTGTTCGCTTTCGATGCCGAGCCACTTGGCCTTGGCGCCGGTGGCGATGATCAGCGTATCGGCCGTCCAGACCTGACCGGAATCGGTCTTGACCACGAAAGGCCGTACGGTGGTGTCAACTTCGGTGACGAGGTCGCTGACGATTTCCGCCCCCACATGCGTCGCCTGCTTCAGCATCTGGTCCATCAGCCATGGGCCTTGGATCGGATCGGCGAAACCCGGATAGTTTTCCACGTCCGTGGTGATCATCAATTGCCCGCCCTGTTCCATGCCGGCAATCAGCACGGGTTTCAGCATGGCGCGGGCCGCGTAGATCGCTGCCGTATAGCCGGCGGGACCAGAGCCTATGATCAATACCTTCGTATGGCGGGCAGACATGGAAATATTCCTTCTCAATAACGGGGTCTTCGCTCGAGGGCCTTCCAGCCGCAGGACGGCGGACGGGCCGCAACCCCTTCGTTGCCCGGTATTTAAGGTTGTCTAGTGTCTTTATTCAAGGGCAGCCTTGCGTTACCAACAAGGCAGTTGTGGATGCGCGCGCAATTTTGTGACCGGGCGGTGGCATAATGTTGCGAATCCCGCGCCGAATAGTACAAGGAAGTTCTACAGCTTAACGAGGTACTCCTCCGTGACCAGCGTCGAACTCGATGCCATCGATCTGAAAATCCTGCGCGAATTGCAGCGCGACGGGCGCATGACCAATGTGGAGCTGGCCGAAAGGGTCGGTATATCCGCGCCGCCATGCCTCAGGCGCGTCCGCAAGCTGGAAGAGGCGGGTGTGATCGAGGGCTATCACGCCATGTTGAACGCGCCGAAGCTCGGTTTCGATCTCGTCGCCTTCTGCATGATCGGTCTCAAACGCCAGTCGGACAGCAATCTGAAGGCTTTTGCGGCGGCAACCGCTGGCTGGTCGCTGGTGCGGCAGGCGTGGATGGTGTCTGGCGAAAGCGACTTTCTGCTGCATTGCGTGGCCAAAAACCTGACGGAATTTCAGGATTTCGTCATCGAGGTTCTGACGGCGGACGAAAATGTCGATACGGTGCGCACCATGCTCACCATCCGTCAGGTGAAGCGCGTCGGTCTGGTGGAAATCTGATCGGCCGGCTTTTCGTCGACTTCGGAGGGGGGATTACCCCCGCCGCAACGCCTCGTAGACTTCGCCGAGACTTGTCGCTTCTTTTTCCAGCGGAAAAGTGCTGCGCACGTGCGCAAGTCCGGCACTTGCGTGGGCTTTGGCCAGAGCAGGATCGGCGAGATAGGTCTTTATCGCATCTCTGAGCGAGGCGTAGTCACCCGCGTCGACAACCGACCCGGTTTCGCCGGTGACGATCATTTCCTCATAGGCGCCGGCAT
Source organism: Agrobacterium salinitolerans (assembly GCF_002008225.1). Classification (GTDB taxonomy): domain Bacteria; phylum Pseudomonadota; class Alphaproteobacteria; order Rhizobiales; family Rhizobiaceae; genus Agrobacterium; species Agrobacterium salinitolerans. The sequence goes on from NZ_MRDH01000007.1 coordinate 33,202, forward strand.
TGCTGGCGACAACGGCCGTGTCGGAAGCCATAGCTTCGAGCGGCGTCAAGCCGAAGCCTTCGTTGCGGGATGGGGCGACATAGAGCGTCAGCCGCCGGTACCAGGGCTTGATGTCGCCAACTTCGCCCTGAAATACGATACGGTCGGCGAGGCCGGCCGCGGTCACATCGGCCTTGAGCGCATCACCAAAGGCCTTGTGTTCTGTTGTGATGCGGCCGGAAACTACAGCGGTCCATTGCGGGTAATGGGGCAGAAGCTCGATCATGGCGCGCACGAAGAGATCGGTGCCCTTCTGGTGGCGCACCCGCCCGAAACAGCCGATCAGATATTCCCCCGGCAGGCCGGTTGCCGCGATCGTGTCTTCCGGGCCGGTGGCGGGGTGGAACAGCTCGGTATCGACGCCATGCATGACGACGCGGTGGGGCACTTCCAGGAACGAGCCGGAGCGCGCGTTGGTCGCAACCACGGCGTCCATCTTCGAAATCAGAAAGCGTGTATAGGCGGAATGCCGTCTCTGCGCTGCCGAGGTGAACAGAAGCTTCACCTTCATGCGCAGCACGTCACGCATGAGAAGACCCGGCAACATTTCAAGATTTCGCCGGGCATGCCAGATGCGCGGGCCGCCCTGCGGACCATCCTGCCAGAGCCGCCACAGATCACGAAAGCGCACATGCGGCAGATGCGGCGGCAGGCCGGGGCCGATGACGGCGACCTGCTGTCCCAGGCGGTTCTGCACCGGTATCAGCTGAACGATGGTTGAGGTGACGCCGGAGAGCCTGCGTTTGAAGTTCGGCGCAAGCACCTGCACATCTTTCAGACTGACGTGGGACAAGATGGGCTTCCGTCTTTGCGGCTAATTTTGGGGATTGAAGACTTCAAGAAAAGCAATGCGCCCGCATGGGGCGCATTGCATGTGGGGGCGTCAGCCCCACTGAACCGCGAGAATCTCGTAGCCCTTGGCGCCGCCCGGAGCGTTAACTTCAATGCTGTCGCCGACTTCCTTGCCGATGAGCGCGCGGGCGATGGGCGAGGAGATGGAGATGCGGCCGGCCTTCACATCGGCTTCCTGGTCGCCGACGATCTGATAGGTCTTTTCCTCATCGCTATCCTCGTCGACCAGCTTGACGGTGGCGCCGAACTTGATCTTCGAACCCGACATCTTGGAGAGATCGATGACTTCCGCGCGCGCGGTCAGGTCTTCGAGTTCGGTGATGCGGCCTTCATTGTGGCTCTGTGCTTCCTTGGCAGCATGGTACTCGGCGTTTTCCGAAAGGTCGCCATGGGCGCGCGCTTCCGCAATCGCCTCGATGATACGGGGGCGTTCCTCCTGCTGGCGCCAGCGCAGCTCCTCCTGAAGCTTGACGAATCCACCCTGAGTCATCGGTACTTTTTCTACCATTTTTTTATCCTTCGCATTCCGGTCGCTATACTTGCAGACACAAAAAGAAACAGGTTCCGGAGAGGAACTCCGGAACCATGCCAAAATCAAAACTGAGCCGACTATATCAGAAGACGGCAGCGAAATGCCAGCAAATTTGAGGTGCGCATATTTCCTTTCATAATTAATGCCTTAACCTGTTTCATTGACATTCGTCGCCAGAACATATAGTGAACATACCTATGAAGAAGTCGATCAAGCAACGGCTGGCCATTCTCTCCGACGCGGCAAAATACGATGCATCCTGCGCATCGAGCGGCACGACCAAGCGAAACTCTGCAGCATCAGGCGGTCTGGGCTCCACGGAGGGGTCGGGCATTTGCCACGCTTATGCTCCCGATGGACGCTGCATTTCGCTCTTGAAGATTCTGCTCACCAACTTCTGCATCTATGATTGTGCCTATTGCATCAACCGGTCGTCAAGCAATGTGGAGCGGGCGCGTTTCACGCCGGAAGAGGTGGTGTGGCTGACGCTCGAGTTTTATCGGCGCAACTATATTGAAGGGCTCTTCCTATCGTCGGGCATCATCCGGTCGTCGGATCATACGATGGAAGAGATGGTGCGGGTTGCACGCGAGCTGCGCGTTACGCATGGTTTTCGAGGCTATATCCATCTGAAGTCGATTCCGGAGGCGTCGCCCAGGCTCATCGAGGAGGCGGGGCTTTACGCGGATCGTCTCTCGATCAATATCGAATTGCCGACCGATAGCGGCATTGGTCGTTTCGCGCCGGAAAAGCAGCCCGCCAATATTCGCCGCTCCATGGCCGATATCCGCCTGAAGATTGAGGAGGCGGGGGAGCCGACCGTCAGGACGAAAAAGACCAAGCGCTTTGCGCCGGCCGGGCAGAGCACGCAGATGATCGTTGGGGCGGATGGCGCTGACGATAACACCATTCTCTCCACCAGTGCCCGGCTTTATGGCAGCTACGGTTTACGGCGCGTCTATTATTCGGCCTTTAGCCCCATTCCGGATTCATCGAAAAACCTGCCGCTCATCAAACCGCCGCTGATGCGGGAGCACCGGCTTTATCAGGCGGATTGGCTTTACCGCTTTTACGGCTTCGACATTGGCGAGATAACGGCGACCGGGGGTGACGGCATGCTCGATCTCGATATCGACCCGAAACTGGCCTGGGCGCTGAAACATCGCGACCGTTTCCCGGTGGACGTCAATGCGGCGGATCGGGAAATGCTGCTGCGGGTGCCCGGTTTCGGCACCAAGACGGTGGCCTCCGTTCTCTCGTCACGGCGGTTCCGGCGGCTGCGGCTGGAGGATATTGCGCGTTTCGGTGTTTCCCTGAAAAAGGTGAAGGCTTTTATCGTCGCAGAGGGCTGGACGCCGGGCAAGCTGACCGAGCGGCCGGATTTGCGGGCGATGTTTGCACCGCAGCCCGAACAATTGTCGCTGTTGTGATGTACTGCCCGGTGCTGGAAGGGCGGGGCGATTTCGGCGAGTGGCGCGATGCCGCGCGTGCGGCCCTTGCCGCCGATATTCGACCGGAGACGATTGACTGGCGGTTGCAGGATTACGGGGCAGGACTGCTGGATTTCGCCGGTGAGCCATTGCCGACAGTCGATGCCGGCAATGGGCAGGTTTCCGTTCCGGCCTCGTTTTTGGCGCTGGCGCAGGCCGTCATCTGCCATGGCGATCCCGGCCGGTTTGCGCTGCTTTACCGTTTGTTGTGGCGGCTGAAGCGGGATCGCGCCCTGTTGCAGTTCAAGTCCGATCCGGATGTTGCAGAGGCCCGTTTGCTCGAGAAATCTGTGCGTCGGGATTGTCACAAGATGACGGCCTTCGTCCGTTTCAAGGAGTTGTGCTTGCCGCAGGGGCAGGGCGGGCGACGGCGGTTCGTGGCCTGGTTCGAGCCGGATCATTTCATCGTCGAGCGAACGGCAGCGTTTTTCCAGCGACGGTTTACCGATATGGACTGGCTGATCGCCACGCCGAAAGGGTCCGCCCGATGGGATGGAAGCGAGCTGCAAACCTCTCGGGAAGCGGCGGCGAAGCCTGATCTGACGGACGAGACGGATGAACTCTGGCGAACTTATTATGCCAATATATTCAATCCGGCCCGCTTGAAGATTAAGGCCATGACGGCGGAGATGCCAAAGAAATACTGGAAGAACCTGCCGGAAGCCGATCTCATTCCCGACCTCATTCTCGGTGCGGAGGCGCGGGTGCTGGAAATGGCCGCCAGAACGGCGAGCCAGCCGCAGCCCTTTCATCATCGCCTGCAGGCTGCGGCCGCTGCACGGGAGATGCCGCAACTGGCGCCAGACGGAACGCTTGCGTCGCTGGCGCGGCAGGCTGGCCACTGTACCCGCTGTCCCCTGCATTGCAGCGCCACGCAAACGGTTTTCGGTTCCGGGCCGGAGGATGCGGAAATCATGATCGTTGGCGAACAGCCGGGCGATCATGAAGATCTCGCCGGAAAGCCTTTTGTCGGCCCGGCTGGCCAGCTTTTCGACCGGACTCTTGCCGATGTCGGTATTGAGCGCAAAAAGCTTTACGTCACCAATGCCGTCAAACACTTCAAATATGAAACGCGCGGCAAACGACGCATCCATCAACGGCCGAATGCAGGTGAGGTGGAGCAATGCCGCTGGTGGCTCAATCAGGAAATCGCGCTCGTCCGGCCGAAACTGATCGTTGCCATGGGCGCAACTGCGCTTTATGCGCTGACCGGCGGCAAAGAAAGGCTCTCGGAGATCAGGGGTCGTCCTATACCGATGGAGGAGGGCCGAACGCTTTTTGTCACCGTGCACCCCTCCTATCTCCTGCGCCTTGCTGGTGGGCGGGCGAAAGAGGCGGAAATGACGCGGTTCGTTGAGGATATGAAGTTTATTAGAATATTCGAATAGATTTCGATTTGTATATCGGAGATTTATTGAAAACTTAAGCCATAACTCCCGTAATATCGTTTAACGATTGGTTTTCCGTTATTTTTATTGAAATTTTATAATTGATATTGTATTTGGTATTTTTAAATTTATTCACCGTATGGGCAAATAATGTTGGGTGAGCTCGACCTCGCGACAGTAATACTGATGCAAAAATGTTCTTACATCGTTGGTCTGTTAAGCTTTATCTATCTCAAAATGAGTAGCCGCGGTCTACCGGGGCCCATTCCTCTTGCTGCGGGTTTTGCGGCGATGACGGTCGGTTCGACGCTTGCCGGTTATGGCGAATGGAAAATATTGTCGCCGATCGTTTGGGAGCTTGGCAGTGTTTTGTTCGGTATTGCCGGATATGCGCTGATCTGGCTGGGTCTGAAGACATTGAGCGATGGACGTTTCGTCAATCGCAAAACCATCCTGTTCACCTGTCTTATTGCAGTGCTGGCGATTGGCGTTGCGTTGCAGGTGGCCGGCAACAACGCGTTTCGCGCGGCGCTTTTTAATGGCTGCGCGGCTCTGGCCTATCTTGGCGGGGCGGGCGTGCTTTTTGCCCGGTGGCGGAAAGAGCCGCTTCTTTCGCGGCTGGCGCTTGGTGCGATTACCGGCGTCTCCGGCCTGATATCGCTTGCGGTGATGAAAAGCGTGCTTTTCCCCGCTTATGCCAGCATCAACCTAGTCAATGCGTTCTTCTTCATTATCATGCTGAACTTCGCCATCTCGCTCTTCGTGATGATGCTGGTGGCGGAGCGATCCGAGCGGAAATTGCTGGTTCTGGCGAATACCGATCCGCTGACGGGCGTCAAGAACCGGCGTTTCTTCTTTCAGACGATGCCTGCCGCCCCCGATCCCAACGACGCGGCCATGCTGCTTGATATTGATCACTTCAAGTCGATCAACGACCGCTTCGGCCATGCCGTCGGCGACAGTGTGCTACAGGAAGTGGCAAGGCGCATCGGCGGCAGCATCCGTGGCGGAGACGTGCTGGCGCGTTATGGCGGCGAGGAATTCATCATCTTCCTGCCGGGCGCCGGTGTGGACAAGGCCTGCATGATCGGCGAACGCATTCGTAACGCGGTTGCGATAAATGAGGTCGATTGCGGCGGTCTGCGTGTCGGGGTGACCATCAGCATCGGCGTTGCCGCCACCGGCGACATGCGCTGCGATCTCCAGACGCTCGCAGAAAAGGCAGATCGTGCGCTTTACCGGGCAAAGACCGAAGGGCGCAATTGCGTTCGCGAGGCGCTGGCGGCGTAGGCGGGGCTGCGGGCCGGCGATCTTTCCGCAGGACCGCCTCGCATCTTTGTGTCTTGTAGCGTCGTTGTCACCCTGCGGTCTAAAAGGGCGGCTTGTCTGCTTCATCCGCCGTGGCGCGGCGGGACAGGGCCTCTTTCAGAAGAACCTCGATCTGGGCATTGACGCTGCGCAGTTCGCCGCTCGCGGTGTGCCGGATCATGTTCAATATTGCGGGTTCGATCCGCAACGGAAAAGCCACCCGCTCCGGTCCCGGTGGACGTCCAGCCATGATCAGGTCCTCAAGGCGGTGTTTTGGCCCATCAGGGCCAGGTGTTCCCATCGCTGGGTCCCTGTGGCGGGGCGCTTCAGCATCTTCATGGAGCGTTTGACCTCAGCTTCGGCAACGGCGCGGCGAATGGCTGCGGGCGATCCGTCATTGCGCAATAGGGACATCATGGACCTCGTTCGAACTGATGTTTTGATACCGGCAATGAATTGCAGCAGGATTACGCAATGCAAAACGCCGCGGGCATGGTGACCTGCGGCGCTTTGTTTTCATTCAGCGTTGGAACCTGCGGTTCCCGCAGCTTACTGGAAGTAGCTCTGCAGCGGCTTCACTTCCAGATTGCCGGCCTTCAGCGCCTGGATGGCAAGCGCTGCTGCTTCCGCACCCGCCATCGTCGTGTAGTAAGGCACCTTCTGCATCAGCGTCGCGCGGCGCAAGGACTTCGAGTCCGAAATCGCCTTGTTGCTGTCGGTGGTGTTGATGACGAGCTGGACCTGACGGTTGCGGATGGCGTCTTCGATATGCGGACGACCTTCCTGCACCTTGTTGATCTTTTCGGCGTTGATGCCCTTTTCGGCAAGGAAACGCTGGGTGCCGCCGGTGGCCAGCACCTTGAAGCCGCTTTCCACGAGAATGCGGATGGCCGGCAGAACGCCTTCCTTGTCCTCGTCACGCACCGAGACGAAGACCGCACCGGAGCGGGGCAGGTCGACGCCGGCGCCGAGCTGGCTCTTGGCGAAGGCGAGCGCGAAATCCGTGTCGAGGCCGATGACTTCGCCGGTCGAGCGCATTTCCGGTCCGAGCAGAATGTCGACGCCGGGGAAGCGCGCGAAGGGGAAGACGGCTTCCTTGACGGCAATGTGCTTGAGGTTGCGCGGATCGGGCTTCTGGCCATAGGCGGCAATCGCCGGATCGAGCTTCTCGCCGGCCATGACGCGGGCGGCGATCTTGGCGATCGGCGCGCCGATGGTCTTGGCCACGAAAGGCACGGTGCGCGAGGCGCGCGGATTGACTTCGAGAACGTAGATCGTGCCGTCCTTGATGGCATATTGCACGTTCATCAGGCCGCCGACATTGAGCGCCTTGGCAAGCGCCGTCGTCTGGCGTTCCAGCTCGTCGACGATCTCCTTCGACAGCGAACGGACCGGCAGCGAGCAGGCCGAGTCGCCCGAATGGATGCCGGCTTCTTCGATGTGCTCCATGATGCCGGAGACGAAGACGCTTTCGCCGTCGCACAGCGCATCGACGTCCACTTCCACGGCGTTGGTCAGGTAGCTGTCGAACAGCAGCGGGTTCTTGCCGAGCAGGGTGTTGATCTGGCCGGTCTTATCGTTCGGGTAACGCTGCTTGATGTCCTCGGGTACGAGGCCCGGAACTGTGTCGAGCAGATAGGTCTGGAGCTGGCCTTCCGAATGGATGATCTGCATGGCGCGGCCACCCAGAACGTAAGACGGGCGAACGACCAGCGGGAAGCCGATTTCCGAGGCAACGAGGCGGGCCTGCTCGACCGAATAGGCAATGCCGTTGTTCGGCTGGGCAAGATCGAGCTTCATCAAGAGCTTCTGGAAACGGTCGCGGTCTTCGGCAAGGTCGATCATGTCAGGCGCGGTGCCGAGGATCGGGATACCGTTCTTCTCCAGCGCTTCGGCGAGCTTCAGCGGGGTCTGGCCGCCGAACTGCACAATGACGCCGACGAGTTCGCCCTTCTCCTGTTCCGCGCGCATGATCTCGATCACGTCTTCGGCCGTCAGCGGCTCGAAATAGAGACGGTCGGAGGTGTCGTAGTCGGTGGAAACGGTTTCCGGGTTGCAGTTGATCATGATCGCTTCAAAGCCGGCATCCTTCAGCGCGAAGGCGGCATGGCAGCAGCAGTAGTCGAACTCGATGCCCTGGCCGATACGGTTCGGCCCACCGCCGAGGATGACGACCTTCTTACGGTCGGAGACCTGCGCTTCCGAGCGGGCTGCGCCGACGAAGGGAATTTCATAGGTCGAATACATGTAAGCGGTCGGCGACGCGAATTCGGCCGCACAGGTGTCGATACGCTTGAAGACCGGGCGGACGTTCAGGCTGTTGCGCAGCTCGGCCACTTCCTTCGGGCGCTTGGAGGTCAGGCTGGCGAGGCGGGCATCGGAGAAGCCCATGGCTTTCAGCATGCGCAGGTTTTCGGCATCCTGCGGCAGGCCGTGCTCGCGGATGCGGGCTTCCGTATCCACGATGGCCTTGAACTGGGCGATAAACCACGGGTCGATCTTGGAGTTTTCGTGGACTTCCTCTTCGGTCATGCCCATGCGCAGCGCCTGAGCGACCATGCGCAGCCGATCCGGCGTCGGTGTGCCGATGGCGGCGCGGATCGCGTTCTTGGAGCCTTCGCCCTCTTCGTAACCGGGGATTTCGATTTCATCGAGACCGGTGAGGCCGGTTTCGAGGCCACGCAGCGCTTTCTGCAGCGATTCCGCAAAGGTGCGGCCGATGGCCATGACTTCACCGACCGACTTCATGGCGGTGGTGAGGATCGGCGATGCGCCCGGGAACTTTTCGAAGGCGAAACGCGGGATCTTGGTGACGACGTAATCGATCGACGGTTCGAACGATGCCGGGGTCGCGCCGCCGGTAATGTCGTTTTCGAGTTCGTCCAGCGTATAGCCGATGGCGAGTTTGGCGGCGATCTTGGCAATCGGGAAGCCGGTTGCCTTCGACGCGAGAGCAGACGAGCGCGAGACGCGCGGGTTCATTTCGATGACGACGAGGCGGCCATCCTTCGGATTGACGGCGAACTGCACGTTCGAGCCGCCGGTTTCCACGCCGATCTCGCGCAGCACCGCAATCGAGGCGTTGCGCATGATCTGGTATTCCTTGTCGGTCAAGGTCAGCGCCGGTGCAACGGTGATCGAGTCACCCGTGTGGACACCCATCGGATCGATGTTTTCGATGGAGCAGATGATGATGCAATTGTCCGCCTTGTCGCGGACCACTTCCATCTCATATTCCTTCCAGCCGAGCACCGATTCTTCGACCAGAACTTCCGTCGTCGGCGAGGCGTCGAGACCGCCCGAGACGATATCGAAGAATTCCGAGCGGTTATAAGCAATGCCGCCGCCGGTGCCGCCGAGCGTGAAGGACGGGCGGATGATGGCGGGCAGGCCGACATGATCGATGGCCTGAGCGGCAATCGCCATGGCGTGGGCCATGTAACGCTGCTTGCGGTCGGTTTCGCCGAGGTTCCACTGGTTTTCGAGATCGTCCAGGGCCTTGTCGAGATCGGGGCCTGAAAGCTTGCTCTTCAGCTCGGTGCGGGCGGCCTCGTGCTTTTTGCGGTCGGCATCCTTGATTTCGGTGGCGTTGGCCAGCATCGAGCGCGGGGTTTCAAGGCCGATGCGGGCCATGGCCTCGCGGAAGAGCGCGCGATCTTCCGCCATGTCGATGGCTTCGGGCTTCGCGCCGATCATTTCGACGTTGTAGCGATCGAGAACGCCCATGCGCTTGAGAGAAAGCGCGGTGTTGAGCGCCGTCTGGCCGCCCATCGTCGGCAGAAGCGCGTCCGGACGCTCCTTGGCGATGATCTTGGCGACGACTTCAGGGGTGATCGGCTCGACATAGGTTGCGTCGGCAAGGCCCGGATCGGTCATGATCGTGGCCGGGTTGGAGTTGACCAGAATGACCCGGTAACCTTCTTCCTTAAGCGCCTTGCAGGCCTGCGTGCCGGAATAGTCGAATTCACATGCCTGACCGATGACGATCGGGCCTGCGCCAATGATGAGGATGGACTTGATATCTTGGCGCTTCGGCATGGCTCTCTCGTTCCGCTTTTTGGTTGCGCAAAACACCGGCCAGGGTGGAAGATCACCGGCCGGGGAGCGCAATTCAAATGTTTTCAGGCTAGAAGCGGCTTATAGGCAAATGTTTTTGAGAACGGAACCCCATAAATTCCGGAATCGACAGAAACTCTTAACGGGCAGGGGCATGTGCGGTGAAACGGGCCTGGACCGCTGCACTATAGGAGCGGCTGACGGGGATTTCCGTACCGTCTTTCGTGATCACGTGCAGGCGACCGGCTCGTTTGCGCAGCAAGGTGACGTCGGCATCGGCAATCCAGTGCGACCGGTGCACCTGCAAGCCTTCCGTATGGCCTATTTCCTTCAGCGCGTCGGAGAAACGCAGCAGAACGAGATGACGCCCGCGCGTGGTGACGATTTCAGTATAGTGGTCCTGCACTGACAGTCGCAGCAATTCTCCGCGCTTTTGCGGCGGCAGGCGCTCCAGCAGCGGCGCGGTGCTTTTCACCTCGCATCCGGTGTTTTTGCCTGTGCCCATTATGGCGATTGGCGCTGTTGCAAGCGGCTGGCTGGCGGTGAGATAGCTTAGCAGGCAGAAGATGGCGCAAAGAGGCAGGGATGACAGGCTGCTTTGTAGAAATGGGCCGAAACCCATTTCCGTGCCCGAAAAGATCCGGTTGGTAATGGTAAGCAGGAGCCCTATCGGCAGGGCGGCCGTCAACGAGCCGATCATCATGCGCGCCAGCATATTCCTGATATTATCGGCGAAGACGCGGTTGGCGACGATGGAAAAGGATATGGCAAGTATCCAGGCGCCGGCCTGTACGATTGTCCAGTAAAGCAGCCGCTCGGCGAAGCTCATGGTTTCGCTCGTGCCGAAAGGCCCGGTCACGATGAAGATCGCCAGCACCGCGAGAAATGTCAGCCATAGCCTGGACGATTGCAGGATGGCGTGCATTTCACGAAGCGTGGACTGCAGATACGGGTGATCCACGAAGTTTTCCTGCGGTTGGCGTCAATCCGTTTTTCCTGAGCGCATGTTTTGCCGAAATTGCCGGTGATTTCAACCGAGCCGAAACAGCACCCATGTCACTTCAGCCATTGTTAGACGCACCGCTTGCCGTGCAATTCCATGTCGCCACTGTCGTTCCTGCGGCCATTCTCGGCGCCTTCATTTTCCTGCGTCCCAAGGGCGACGCCATTCACCGGCTGCTCGGCAAGATCTGGGTGATGCTGATGGTGACGACTTCCATTTCAACCTTCTTCATCCATGAGCTGAAGATGTTTTACGGTTTCAGCCCCATCCACCTGCTCTCCGTCTTCACCATTTATGGATGTCTGCAATCGGTCCATTTTGCGCGCCGCGGCGATATCGCCCGTCACATGCGGATCATGCAGAGCGTTTATCTCGGCGGCATCGTGATTGCCGGAGGTTTCACCTTCGTTCCGGGACGCATCATGCACGAGGTTGCTTTTGGTGATGGCAGAGCCGGATTTGTGGCGTTTTTGGCTGGCGCTGTCCTGTTTACCTTCCTGTTTGTGATCGTGCTGAAACAAAGACGCAGGACTGCGTGAGAGACTCCGTTTGCCGCCTCTGCTTTCTTCCGGAACAAGATGTATTATAGTGCCGTTATATGGCAGCTTGTTGAGGCGGAACCGCCGGGAGAAGAGCATGGAATGGAGAGGGCGCCGCCAGTCGGACAATATCGAGGACCGGCGCGGCATGTCGGCGGGATCGGGCGATCCTTTTTCCCGTGGCGGGATGCGCGTGCCAATCGGGCGTCGCGGCGGCGGTATAGGGATTGGCGGTCTTCTCGTCATTCTGCTCATCAGCTGGGTGCTTGGGATCAACCCGCTGACGCTGCTGACGGGCGGCGATTTGTCGATGGATGGCGGCGGCACGACGCAACAGCAGTCCGGCACGCGTCCGCAGGGCCAGTCGTCCGACGAGACGACCGCCTTCGTACGCACCGTGCTGGCGGAGACCGAGGATACCTGGAGCGGCATCTTCCAGTCTGCCGGCGAAACCTATCAGAAGCCGACGCTGGTTCTGTTCTCCGGTCAGGTGTCTTCCGCCTGCGGTTATGCTTCCGCTGCCAGCGGCCCGTTCTATTGCCCTGGTGACCGCAAGGTCTATCTCGATACCAGCTTCTTCAAGGAACTGGACCAGCGTTTCGGCGCGGCCGGCGATTTCGCGCAGGCTTATGTGATTGCACATGAGGTGGGCCACCACATCCAGAACCTGACCGGCGTCCTGCCGGAGTTCAATCGCCGCCGCCAGTCGATGAGCCAGGTGGATGCCAACAAGATGTCGGTGCGTGTCGAGCTTCAGGCGGATTGTTATGCCGGCATCTGGGGCAAGTTCACCGAGCAGAAGGGCATTCTCGAGGCCGGCGATCTTGAGGAAGCGTTGAACGCGGCTCACCAGATCGGTGACGATACGCTGCAAAAGCAGACACAGGGCTATGTGGTGCCTGACAGCTTCAACCACGGTACCTCCGCGCAGCGCATGGAGTGGTTCAAGCGCGGTTTCCAGAGCGGCCGTGTCGAGGACTGCGATACGTTCTCGGCAGATATCTGAAAACCACCAGGCGAGGGGGCTTTCCAGCCCCCATTTTTATTCAGCGCATCAAAAGCGCCACGGCATACATGCCGAGGGCGAAAACCGTATGGGCCACAAGGTTGAGGAAGCGGACCTTGTTCGGGTTGGGGGTCTTCGACGCCGCCCAGCCAATACCGAGTCCCGGCTGCAACAGGAACCAGCCCGCGCCGACCGTTATGATGCCGACGACCCACGGCTCAATGAAGGAAGGATTGGCAAACCACGCGGCCGGGACCACCAGAGCAAGAACGATGCCATAAAGAATGCCGACGGCGTAATGCGAAATCCAGCCGAGCGCCAGTTCGTGCTCATAGGGTGCCGCCGTGGCGATGCTGTCGTGGAATAACCGGCCCTTCGGCACATGCCAGAACCAGCGGCCGACCGGCGCCCAGTTGGGCGCGGACTGGCCGAAAAACCGGTGCAGCACGATTGCCCATATATCCATAAACACGGTGCCGCCAATGCCCATGGCAATGCCGCGCCAAATCAGTTCCAGCATGAATCCCTCCGCATGATCATGATCGATCAAGCTCTAGCGGATCGCGCCGGTGGCGGAAACCGGCTATTGCCGGGGCGGACAAGAAAATGGCCGGATCGCTCCGGCCATTTCCGCTTTTGCCATCACGCAGCCCGCCCATATTCCGCTCGCCGCTGGGTTGCCGTAGCAAGCTGGAATTGTGCGAGCAGCTCGTTGAGCGCTGCCGCTTCAGAGGCGAGCCCATGGCTTGCGGCCGTCTGTTCCTCGACCATGGCGGCATTCTGCTGCGTACCCTGATCGATGGTGTTGATGGCTGTGTTGATTTCCTGAAGGCCGGTCGACTGTTCGCGCGATGAGGTCACGATAGCGTCGATGTGGCGATTGATCTCCTGCACTTCGCGGACGATGGTTTCCAGCGCCTTGCCGGCATTGCCGACGAGATCGACGCCGGACTGCACCTGCGATGTCGAGGCGTTGATCAGCGTCTTGATCTCCTTTGCCGCATTGGCCGAGCGCTGGGCAAGCTCGCGCACTTCCTGGGCGACGACGGCAAAACCCTTGCCGGCCTCACCGGCACGGGCGGCCTCTACACCGGCGTTGAGCGCGAGCAGGTTCGTCTGGAAGGCAATTTCGTCGATCACGCCGATGATGTTGCTGATCTCGGACGACGATTTTTCGATGCCTTCCATCGCGCGAACCGCATCTTCGACAATGACGCCGGACTGTTCGGCATTGCTGCGGGCGCGGTCGACCAGACGTCCCACTTCTTCCGCGCGGCGGGCGGAATCCTTGACGGTGGTGGTGATTTCCTCAAGCGCCGCCGCAGTCTCTTCCACGGACGCCGCCTGCTGTTCGGTGCGCCGTGCGAGATCGTCGGCGGACTGGCGGATTTCGCCGGCGCCGGCGTCGATGGCGCGGGCGTTCTGGCCGACGGTGCTGAGCGCTGCATTCAGCTTGGCAACGGAATTGTTGAAATCGTCGCGCAGGCGATCGATGCGGGAGACGAAAGGCGTATCGATGCGATAGTTGAGATCACCGTCGGAAAGATGCGCCAGACCTTTGGCAAGCGAGTCGACCGCGAACTGGATGTCCGCCGCGTCTTTTGCTGCCGCTCTTTCCCGCTCGTTGCGCTCCTGTTCGGAGAGCGTGCGGTTCTGCTCGGCGTCGCCTTCGAGGCGCAGGCGCTCCATGGCGTTCGAGCGGAACACGGCAACGGCTGCGGCCATCGAGCCGATCTGGTCGGTGCGTTCCTGACCGGGAATGGCGACATCGAGATTGCCGGCGGCAAGCCCTTCCATGGCCGACGTCATCTGCGTGACGGGGCGGACGATGAAGCGGGAAAGGACGGTTGCAAGAAGTCCGATCATGATCGTGGCTGCGAGGATCGTGGCGATGGTTGCCGCCAGCCGGAACTGGCCGATTGCGCTGTAGGCGACGTCGGAATCGACGACGAAACCGAGATACCAGTCGACCGAAGGCAGGCCGGCTACGGGAATGAAGCTGGTGATCTTGCCCTTGCCGTCGATCTCGGTCTTTGAAATCGCGGAGGAAATCGCCGGCGTATCGACCTTGAAGAGATCGGCCAGCGGCTTGTCGACGAATTTTGGGTCGGGATGGATGAGGATCTTGCCGTCCTTGCTAACGAGGAAGGCGTATCCATCCGTGCCGGCATCCACCGACTTGATCATCTTCACCAGCGAATCCAGCGAGAAGTCACTGCCTGTCACACCAGCAAGCTTGCCGTCGATGGAAACGGGAATGGCGGCGGTGATGATGAGGCCGCCGGTGGAGGCGTCGTTGTAGGGTTCGGTCAGAACCGTCTTGCCGGCTTTCACGGCATCCAGATACCACGGACGCTTTCGCGGATCGTAGCCTTCCGGCAGCGGTGTCTTCGGGAAGGTTGTAAAGGTACCTGTCTCGGCATTGCCGAAATAGGTCGACATGAACTGTGCCGTCAGCACGTCGTTTTCCAGAAACCGCAGCTTCGCGTCGTCCTCCGGGAGCTTGGCCAAGGTCGCTGCCACCGTTTCCGTCAGCATGATGCGGCCATTCAGCCAGTTGGCGATGCTTTGCGCAGCCTGCTTGCCGGAGGAATCGATGTTTTCCGCGACTGCTTCGGTCGTAACCCGATGCTGTAGGCTGTCGATGTAATAGGAAAAGCCTGCAAAGGCTGCGACGACGAGAGATGACGCGGCAACAAGAATGCGCGTCATGAGATTTGTTTTCTTCGGCAAGCTACAGATCCTTGAAGCCGGATGTACCGTCGAGGTCATCTTCAACATTGATGGGGGAAACATGCCTCAAAGGCGGGAATATTCTGCGTCATGCAGCTTATGATTTTAAAGAACTATCCGATGTTCTAATAAATAGAGGCGAATGGTAAAATTGGACTAAATTTGTCTTTCGTCAGGGCGCAATACGGTCGGATTTCGCCTGGCTGCCGATCTGCGTAATTTTTAACCATGCACTGCTGCCGGTTGCATGCAGACAGCGATTATTTTATTCATCCCTGTGCTGCCGTTGCGCAATTCGCGGGCAACGGCCAAAGTTCAGGTGAATTACAATGTCTTCGTCGGTTGTTGCAGGAACCGTTCCTTCCGGATCGGGGTCGTGGTTTTCGCATTTTAAGGCTACGCTTGCGCTCGGAATTCCGCTCATCGGTGCGCAGCTCGCACAGCTTGGCATCCATACAACGGATATGGTCATCGTCGGCCAGCTTGGAGCCGAGAAGCTGGCGGCCATGGTGTTGGCCGGGCAGTTCTTTTTCGTCGTCTTCATTTTCGGCTCCGGCTTTTCCGTCGCCGTCGTGCCGATGGTAGCGCAGGCCTATGGGCAGGGCGATGCAACGTCCGCGCGCCGATCGCTGCGCATGGGCATGTGGGTGGCGATCGCCTATTGGCTGCTGGCTCTCCCGATCTTCATGAATGCCGAGCGCATTTTGCTCGCGCTTGGGCAAAACCCTGACGTGGCCGCATTGACAGGTCATTATCTTGCCATCGCCAAATTCGGCCTGCTACCGGCATTGCTGTTTTATGTGCTGCGCGGGCTTGTCAGCGCTATCGGCCGAGCTGGCGTCATTCTTTATGTAACCATCATCATGCTCGTCATGAATGGTATATTGGCTTACGCGCTCGTGTTCGGCCATTTCGGCCTGCCGGCCATGGGCATGAATGGCGCGGCCGTCGTTGCCGTCATCGTCAACACTTTCAGCTTCATCTTCATCGTCGCTTATGTGCAGACGCGTGACGAAACGAAGAAATACGAGCTCTTCGTGCGCTTCTGGCGACCGGATTGGCATGCGCTTTTCGAAGTGCTGCGTCTTGGACTGCCGATCAGCATCACCATTCTTGCCGAAGTGACGCTGTTTGCTGCAGCCTCCATTTTGATGGGGCAGATCGGCACCGTGCAGCTTGCGGCGCATGGTATTGCCCTGCAGCTTGCCTCCATCGCCTTCATGATTCCGCTCGGTCTTTCCCAGGCGGCGACGGTTCGCGTGGGCGTGGCGCGGGGGCAGGGGGATTTCAAGAACCTCATCCGCGCCTCGATCATGATTTATGCCATTGCCTGCGGCATCGCCATTTGCGGCGGCATCCTGTTTGCGGCCGTGCCGGAATTCCTGGCGAAATGGTTCCTGGATGCGAAATTGCCCGAGGCGGCGGAAGTGCTTGCCTATGCCAGCAGTCTGGTGGTGATTGCCGGCATCTTCCAGCTGGTGGATGGTATTCAGGCGGTCACGGCGGGCCTGCTGCGCGGGTTGAAGGATGCACGCATACCGGCGATGCTGGCACTGATTTCCTATTGGCCGATCGGCCTGGCGCTTGCCTGGACCATGGCCTTTCCGCTCGGTTTCGGCGGACGCGGCGTCTGGTTCGGCTTCGTCATCGGTCTTTCGACGGCTGCCGTTCTTCTCACCATCCGCTTCGTGTTGCTTGTGAAGCGTGAAATGAAAACGGCCCGCTGAGAAGCGGGCCGTATGTAACTTCCGGATTGGAAAAGTATCAGCGCTCGGCGAGCGCTGCCTCACCCTTCTTTTCACGCAGCAGGTTGACGAAGCGGCGGAAGAGATAGTGGCTGTCCTGCGGGCCCGGCGATGCTTCCGGATGGTGCTGGACGGAGAAGACCGGCTTGCCGGTGATGCGCAGGCCGCAATTGGTGCCATCGAACAGCGAGATATGGGTTTCCTCGACGCCCTCGGGCAGCGACTTGGTATCGACCGCAAAGCCGTGGTTCATCGAAACGATTTCAACCTTGCCGGTCGTGAAGTCCTTCACCGGGTGGTTCGCGCCGTGATGGCCCTGATGCATCTTCTCGGTCTTTGCGCCCACGGCAAGACCGAGCATCTGGTGACCGAGGCAAATGCCGAAGATCGGCAGGTCGGTCTTGATGAGGTTCTGGATGACGGGAACGGCATATTCGCCCGTCGCAGCCGGGTCTCCCGGACCGTTGGAGAGGAACACGCCATCCGGCTTCAGCGCCATGATGTCTTCCGCAGACGTCTGCGCCGGAACGACCGTAACCTTGCAGTCCAAACCGGCAAAGAGGCGCAGGATGTTGCGCTTGACGCCGAAATCGACACAGACGACGTGGTACTTCGCATCGGCTTCGCCGAGCGTGCCGTAACCCTTGTTCCATACCCATGGCGTTTCCGTCCAGGTGGAGGACTGGCCGGATGTCGCTTCGATCGCGAGATCGAGGCCGACGAGACCGCTCCATGCCTTGGCTTCCGCCTTCAGCGCCTCGATGTCGAAAACGCCGTTCGGATCATGGGCGATGACCGCGTTCGGCGCACCGTTTTCGCGGATCCAGGCCGTCAGCGCGCGGGTGTCGATGCCGCAGAGGCCGATGACGCCGCGGGCCTTCAGCCAGGCATCCAGATGCTTGACGGCGCGGAAGTTCGAAGGGTCGGTGATGTCGGCCTTGAAGATGACGCCGACGGCGCCGCGGCGGGCGGCGGGTGTGAGGTCTTCAATGTCTTCGTCATTGGCGCCGACATTGCCGATATGCGGGAAGGTGAAGGTAACGATCTGGCCAAGATAGGAAGGGTCGGTGAGGATTTCCTCGTAACCCGTCAGCGCCGTATTGAAGCAGACCTCGGCCTGAACCTTGCCGGTTGCGCCGATGCCCGTTCCTTCAATCACCGTGCCATCGGCAAGAACAAGCATTGCGGTCGGTTTGCGGGTAGTCCAGGGCGCTGTCTCGGTCATCTCGTTCCGTTTCTGCCGCTTCGCACCCCGCCTCTTGAAAGGCAGGGGGTAAGGGGCCATTTTTGTCGCAGGCTTCGTGACATAAAGGGGCGCGCGATAAAGCTCGCGTTCCGACCCTTCGTTAAAATCTCGTGCAGGTGCCGGAAAATAACGAAAGCAGCCCAAGCGGTCAACCGCAGGGCCAAGATTTACGCGGAATTAAACCACCGTATTTTCAAGGTCTTATGCATTTGATTTGCTTGAGCGTGTCTGCTCGTTTATGTCGTTTCGCAAAATGAGGTGGAAAGTTTCCGTATCAAGACGCTGCGGAAAGCGCTTTCCCAAGGAGAAGAAAAATGATGCGCGACACGTTCGCAACCGCTTTGAAGGACGCATTGAAGGGTCGTGATGCACGCCGCACCTCGACCGTGCGTCTCATCCAGACTGCCATCAAGGATCGCGATATCGCCAATCGCGGCGTGGGCAAGGACCCCGTCAGCGACGAAGATATCATGCAGATTCTGACCAAGATGGTGAAGCAGCGGGAAGAATCCGCAAATATCTATGAAGGCGCCGGCCGTCCCGAGCTTGCCGCTCAGGAGCGCGAGGAAATCGTCATCATCAAGGAATTCATGCCGGAGGAAATCCCGGCCGAGAAGGTGCGCGAACTCTGCCAAGCCGTCATCGCCGAGACCGGCGCCGCCGGCCTGCGCGACATGGGCAAGTGCATGAACGCGCTGAAAGAGCGTTATCCCGGCCAGATCGACTTTGCGAAGGCCTCCGGCGTGGTCAAGGATTTGCTGAAGTAGTTTTCGCCATTTCTGAGAAAGTAAAGGCAGGGCAGCCATGGCTACCCTGCCTTTTTTCTGCCGACGAAGATGCATTCCGGCGGATCAAAATGCTCTTCCACGCAGGCTTTTTCGGGGGGACGTGCCTGCGGGTGTCGGCAGATGTATGGAAATTTCAAACACTGCCTTTGACTATGTTTTGTTTTTACATCGTCGCAACACGTCGCTCAAATTACAAAAACATAATTTTGGGTGATGTTGCACCGCCATAAATTTGCCGGAAGCTGGCGCAATGGCGGCATCGTTTTCATCTCTGTAGCCTGTGAATATCGGGTATTGTCTTTCTTTAGGTTGGTGCTCAAGCCTTTCTGCGCTTATATGAAAGACTGGCCTCGAACAGGTAACCCATGCGCTTTTCCAATTCTTTCCTCGATGAGATACGCGACCGCGTGAACATCTCCGATGTGATCGGCCGACGTGTGTCCTGGGATAAGAAGAAGACCAATACGTCGCGCGGGGATTATTGGGCCTGCTGCCCGTTCCATGGCGAGAAAAGCCCGAGCTTCCATTGCGAGGATCGCAAGGGGCGCTACCATTGCTTCGGTTGCGGCGTTTCCGGCGATCACTTCCGCTTTCTGACCGAGCTTGAGGGCTTAAATTTTCCGGAGGCCGTGCAGCAGATCGCCGATATGGCCGGCATTTCCATGCCGCAGCCCGATCCGCAGGCGGAAAAGCGGGAACGCGAGCGGACCTCGCTGCAGGACGTCATGGAAATGGCGACGCTGTTCTTTCAGGATCAGTTGCAAACGGCGCTTGGCGCTCGGGCGCGGGCTTACTTGCGCGATCGCGGGCTGACCGGGCGCACCATCGAGACGTTCCGGCTGGGTTATGCGCCCGATAGCCGCAATGCGCTGAAGGAGCATTTGGCGAGCAAGGGTGTGACGAAGGAGCAGATGGAAGCCTGCGGGCTGGTGGTGCATGAGAATGTGCCGGTCTCCTATGACCGCTTCCGCGACCGGATCATGTTCCCGATCCTGTCGTCACGGGAAAAGGTGATTGCCTTCGGCGGCCGCGCCATGGCGGCGGATGCGGTGGCGAAATATCTCAATTCCAACGAGACAGAGCTCTTTCACAAGGGCAATGTTCTCTACAATTTCGCCCGCGCACGGCGCGCCTCGCAGGCGGCAGGCGGTTCGGTCATTGCCGTCGAAGGTTACATGGATGTTATCGCGCTCTATCAGGCAGGTGTGGAAAATGCCGTCGCGCCGCTCGGCACGGCGCTGACCGAAAGCCAGCTCGACCTTCTCTGGAAAATGTCGCCGCAGCCGATCCTCTGCTTCGATGGCGATGGCGCCGGCATTCGCGCCGCCAACCGTGCGGCCGATCTCGCCTTACCGCATATCAAGCCGGATCGTTCCGTCAGCTTCGCGCTTCTGCCCGATGGCAAGGACCCGGACGATCTCGTGCGGCTGGAGGGGCGTGCGCCCTTCGACCGGGTGCTTTCGGAAGCCAAGCCGCTTGCCGCGATGATCTGGAGCCGTGAGACCTCCGGCGTCACTTTCGATACGCCGGAAAAGCGCGCCCAGCTCGAAAGCCGGCTGCGGCAGATCGTGGCCGTGATCGGCGACGAGACGGTGCGCCGCTTTTACCAACAGGATATGCGCGAGAGGCTGAACGGCTTTTTCCAGCCGCGTTTTCAGCAGGGCGGAGCGCAGGGCGGCAATTTCCGTCGCAATGGCGCTCAGCCGGCGGGACGCGGTTTCCAGCGCAATGCGCCGGGGCGGGGCGGGGCGATGGCCGCACCGGCCAGCAGCATTTCAGACCGGCTGGCGCAATCGGGTCTCGTCAGGGGTTACCAGACCAAGCCTTCGCTCCGGGAAAGCGTTCTCGCCATCACCATCGTCAATCATCCCGAATTGCTGCTTGAGGAATATGATGAGATCGCCGCCATCGATTACGAGAACCGCGATCTGCAGCGCCTGTGGTCGACGGTGCTGACATATGCGGCGGAAAGTGCGGCGGATATTTCGCGGGCCGGGTTGATCGAGCGCCTGTCGCAACAGGGTTTCGAGGTGCTTCTGAAGGCCATGGATCAGCAGGTTCGCAATGCCCGCCTGTGGACGGCGACGGAGCAGGCGGCGATGGAGGATGCGCGCGAGGGATACGTGCAGGCTCTTTCCCTGCATAAGAGGACGAAATCCCTGCTCTGGCAAAAAAAGGAACTGGAGCGCGAAATCGCCGAAGCGACAGACGACGAGCGCGGCACACTTCTGGTGCGGGCGCTGGCCGAAGTTCAGCTTGAAATCGGTCGTATGGAAAATCAGGAGGCTATCATCGATGGTTTCGGGGTCATGTCCGGCCGGGTGAAGGGGCCGGCCTTCGGCCATGGCTGAGAGGCCTGGCCAAGAATTGAAAGGCGGGTGGGGTTGCCTTTTGCGGCAGGCGTCCTAAATAGGGGTTAGTCTGGTGATAACCCGCAAAATGCGGCTCTTTTTAAGAATTTCCTTGGCTGTCTCGCCCTTAAAGGCTTGACGGGGCGGGAAATAGCGGGAATCACCATTTCATGAATAGTAAAGTGGAATGAGCCTTGGCGGATAGAAATTGCATGAGCAAGCATTTCCGGGTGCACTGTCTTTGCATTCTGCCTGAGGCTGCCGTGGTTAATCGGCAATTAAAGATCACTCCGTTAGGTGTCTGACAGTGATTCGCGGCAAACGCTGGATGCTCAAGGGGCGGACGGCGATGCTGCGGAACAGGTGTTAGCGTCAGGGAAAGCGACGAGATAGATGGCAACCAAAGTCAAAGAAAACGAAGAAGCAGAAAACGAACGCGACGGTGCGACGGACGGCCCGCTTCTCGACCTTTCGGATGACGCGGTCAAGAAAATGATCAAGGCCGCCAAGAAGCGCGGCTATGTAACGATGGACGAGTTGAATTCCGTCCTGCCGTCCGAAGAGGTGACCTCCGAGCAGATCGAGGACACGATGGCGATGCTGTCCGACATGGGCATCAACGTCATCGAGGACGAGGACGCCGAGGAAGCTGCCGGCAGTGACGACGACGGCGATTCCGATGGTGAGGAATCCGAGGGCGGCGAACTCGCTCCTTCCGGCGGCACCGCGCTTGCGACCGCAAAGAAGAAAGAACCGACCGACCGCACTGACGACCCCGTGCGCATGTATCTGCGTGAGATGGGTTCCGTCGAGCTTCTGTCGCGCGAAGGCGAAATCGCCATTGCCAAGCGCATCGAGGCCGGCCGCGAAACTATGATTTCCGGCCTGTGCGAAAGCCCGCTGACGTTTCAGGCGCTGATTATCTGGCGCGACGAACTCAACGAAGGTACGACGCTGCTGCGTGAGATCATCGATCTCGAAACCACCTATTCCGGTCCGGAAGCCAAGGCGGCGCCCCAGTTCCAGAGTCCGGAAAAGATCGAGGCCGACCGCAAGGCCGCCGAAGAGAAGGAAAAGACCCGCAAGCTGCGTGCACCTTCCGGTGACGATGACGTGACGGATGTGGGTGGTGACGGCCTTCCGCCGGAAGAGGAAGAAGAGGACGACGACGAGTCCAATCTTTCGCTTGCCGCGATGGAAGCCGAACTGCGCCCGCAGGTCATGGAAACGCTCGACACCATCGCCGACACCTACAAGAAGCTGCGCAAGCTTCAGGATCAGCAGGTGGAAGCGCGTCTCGCCTGCACCGGCACCCTGTCTTCCGGCCAGGAGCGTCGGTACAAGGAACTGAAGGATCAGCTGATCACGGCCGTCAAGTCGCTGTCGCTGAACCAGAACCGTATCGACAGCCTTGTCGAGCAGCTCTACGACATTTCCAAGCGCCTGATGCAGAATGAAGGCCGGCTGCTGCGCCTTGCCGAATCCTATGGCGTCAAGCGTGACAGCTTCCTTGAGCAGTATCACGGTGCGGAACTCGATCCGAACTGGATGAAGTCGATTGCCAATCTGGCCGCCCGCGGCTGGAAGGAATTCGCTCGCGAGGAAAGCAACACGATCCGGGAAATCCGTCAGGAAATCCAGAACCTCTCCACGGAAACCGGCATTTCCATCGCCGAATTCCGCCGCATCGTTTCGATGGTGCAGAAGGGCGAGCGCGAAGCGCGGATCGCCAAGAAGGAGATGGTCGAGGCCAACCTGCGTCTGGTGATCTCGATTGCGAAGAAATACACCAACCGTGGTCTGCAGTTCCTCGATCTCATTCAGGAAGGCAATATCGGCCTGATGAAGGCGGTTGATAAGTTCGAATATCGCCGTGGTTACAAGTTCTCGACCTATGCGACCTGGTGGATCAGGCAGGCGATCACCCGTTCGATTGCCGACCAGGCCCGCACGATCCGTATTCCGGTGCATATGATCGAAACGATCAACAAGATCGTTCGCACGTCGCGCCAGATGCTGCACGAGATCGGCCGTGAACCGACCCCGGAAGAGCTGGCCGAGAAGCTCGCCATGCCGCTTGAAAAGGTGCGCAAGGTTCTGAAGATCGCCAAGGAGCCGATTTCGCTCGAAACCCCCGTGGGTGACGAAGAGGATTCGCATCTCGGTGACTTCATCGAGGATAAGAACGCGCTGCTGCCGATCGACGCCGCCATTCAGGCGAACCTGCGCGAGACGACCACCCGTGTTCTCGCTTCGCTGACGCCGCGTGAAGAGCGTGTTCTGCGCATGCGTTTCGGCATCGGCATGAACACCGACCATACGTTGGAAGAAGTCGGCCAGCAGTTCTCGGTGACGCGCGAACGTATCCGCCAGATCGAGGCGAAGGCGCTGCGCAAGCTGAAGCATCCGAGCCGTTCGCGAAAGCTCCGGAGCTTCCTCGACAGCTAAGCTGTTTATTTCTTTTAAAATTGAACCCGGTCAGTCACCTCTGGCCGGGTTTTTTGTTTCCCGCACTGGCGAACTCTGCGACAAGCCCTATGTGTGAAACATATCGCTTTCCGCTTTGCCGGAAATGCTCGGTTTCGATTTGGTTCGATTGATGCAACAGGTTTCGGCAAGCAGGTGGAAAGGGAAGGGATGGGCAGTGCCCATCTCCGTGCTGCTGCATCTGGCCGTTGTCGCACTGTTCTTTTTTGAATTGCCGGAGCGGATAGCCGAACCGCAGGAGCCGGAGAGCGTCAGCGTCGAACTCGTGCCGCCGCCCGAGGAAAAAAAGGCGGAAGAGGCCCCTCCGCCGGGTGAAGAGAAGGCTAAAGAGGAAAAGCCAGAACCTCTGCCACCTCCGCCGCCAGCTCCTCCGGCAGAAGACGCGAAAACTTTGCCACCGCCACAGGCGACGCTACCGGCCATCGCCATGCGGCCTGAGGAAACACGGGCGGATCCCGAGGACAAGCCGGGCAAGACGGAGGAAGCGGAAAAGACCGAGCCCTCCGAAGAGCCTGCAAGCCAGCCTGAAAAAACGGCTGAGGAAAAGCCCGCAGCTCCTGCCGCCAACAGCGATCTTCAGGCTTCCGCCGCACAGGGGGAAATCGCGGTTTCACCCGTGAAGGAAGAAACGCAGCCCGATCAGCCGCCTGTACCGCAGGCCAAGCCAACTGAAGAAAAGCCGGCGGCAGTGACGGAAAAGAAACCCGTAAAACTTCCGGCGGCCAAAAACCTCCTGTCTTCGTCCATGCTGTCACCGGCCCAGAGACGTCAGATGTTTGGCGATCTGCCACCACGTCGCCGCGTCGTTCAGCTTTGCAGCACCGAAGCTCTGGCCCAGATTCAGAGCGCAGGATTTGCCGCCAGGGGCATGATCCCCTATTCGGACACGGGCGGCAGGATTTCCGGTAACTCGATCGATGCTTCCGGCGGCGCGTTCAACACGGGCAATGGCTGGCATGACGTTTCGTTCCAGTGTGAAGTCGATCTGGAAAATTACACGGTGACGGAATTCCGGTTTAAAATTGGGAATGAGGTCAGCCCGGAAGACGCGAAAAAGCGCGGCTTTACAAGATTTCAGTAGGGCTGGTTCGCATCAATCTCCTACACCCGCTCCGCATCCCCCATCAGCAGCCCAATGCCCGCCATCAGCGCATCCTCATCATAAGGCTTCCTGATGACAGGCACGGCGCCGAATTCATCCGGCACCATGCTGCCATCCGCATAACCGGTGGCGAACATGAACGGAATGCCACGGCGGTGAAGTTCGCGGGCGACGGGAATTGAGGTGTCCGAGCCGAGATTGATGTCGAGAATAGCCACATCAGGCACATAGCTCTTCAGCTTTTCAATTGCCATCGCCGACGAGGTTGCGGTTTCGATCGCCTTGATGCCGTTGTCTTCCAGCATGTTCTCGACATCCATGGCGATCAGCATCTGGTCTTCGACGAGTAAGACTTTCAATGGCTCCTCCCGGTTATAGCGTCTGTGCTGCGGCGCAATTTCAAGTTCGGTTCGCGTGTCGGTACTTGCCGTGGCCGACGAGACGTGACGGGAGGGCAGGAAAATTTCCGCCTCCAGCCCATCCGGCAGATAGCGCATGGTGCTGCGCCCACCGAGGTCATAAGGAATGCTGCGGCTGATGAGTGCCGTACCGAAACCGGCGCGCGATGGCGTCGGCAGTTTGGTCGGCAGGATTTCACGCCACTCGATCTCGCAATCGCGGTTCTCGTTGATGTCCCAGCGCACATGCAATTGCCCGCCATTTTGCGAAAGCGCGCCGTATTTGGCGGCATTCGTCGCCAGTTCGTGCAGAACCAGCGCCATCACCGAGAAAGCGCGGGAATCGAGTGTGACCTGGGGGCCTTCAAGCTTCACCGTCGTTTCCGGAGAGCGATGCGGCGACAGTTCGGCATCCAGCAGGTCGCGCAGCGCGCCGCCGCCTTCGCCGCGAATGATCTGGTCATGGGCAAAGGACAATGCCTGAATGCGGCCCTTCAGGGCGGTCACATATTCCTGCAAGGTCTTGCCCTCCTGCGAGGGATTGCCGACCAGCGATTTGATGATGGCCAGAACATTCTTGACGCGGTGGTTGAGCTCCTCGTTCAGCATGCGCTGACGCACTTCCGCGCGTTCCCTCTCGCCCGCCATCAGCTCGCTGTGATGGAATGCGACCTCGACCAGCGCAATTCTCGCCGCTTCCGCGATCTCCCGGTCGGCTTCCGACCAGGGCTGCGCCTGCAAGCGGACCGTCTCTTTCCAGATCGCAAAGCTCTTGCGCGGGGTAAGGCGCTCGCCCATCGGGCCGGTCTCATAGGATTTTTCAGGATTGCCGGCCCAGTTCAGATTTTGCACGATCTCCTTGCGGAAAAACAGGAGATAGTCGTTCTTGACCTGCGACAGCGGGATAGCGAGCATTCCCGCCGCGGTGCCGGCGTAGATTTCCGCTTCCGGTATGGCCTGCGAGAGGGCGTGCGTCGCCCAGACCTTGCCTTCCGAAGCCGAAGCGACAAAACGCGCCAGCCTTGGAATGGCATTATGCGGCGGCGTTGCGCCATGGCCGTGCCAGTTGTTATCGACCCAGAGCCCAACGCCGTCGCAGGGCATCAGATCGGCAAAATCCTGAAAGCTGTCGACCAGCAGTTCTTCAATGTTGGCGTGATGGGCGGCAAGCTGAAGGAAGCGGTCAAGAGCGGCATGGGCATGGTTGACGGTATCGAGCCTGCGCTTCTGCTTTAGAACCTGCAAATGCATGGAGAAAAACTCTCCGAACATTTCAGCGGCGATCCGGACTGGCATCGTCAGCACGCGCGGGGAATAATGGTGGCAGGCGATCAGGCCCCACAGCGCACCGTCGACAATCACCGAAATCGACATGGAAGCAGCAACACCCATGTTGCGAAGATATTCGCAATGGATGGGCGAGACGCTGCGCAGATGCGCGAAGGACATATCGAGCGGCTCGCCGGAGGCATCGACAACCGGCAGGACGGGAACACGGGCGCCGCTGGCATCCGAGATAATGCGCAGCGTATTCTTGAGATAAAGCGCGCGGGCCTGCTGCGGAATGTCGCTGGCGGGGAAATATTGCCCGAGAAAGCTTTCCAGCTCCGGCTGCTTCGCTTCCGACAAGACCTTGCCTGCGCCATCCTCCTCGAAGCGGTAGATCATCACCCGGTCATAGCCGAGCGTCGCCTTTATCAGCCGCGTCGTTCTGGAGATCAGGCTTTCGACGCTGTCCGCTTCGCGGATGCGGTCCACCATCTTGCGCGCGGTGCCGAGCGGCTGCGTCTCGTTGCGGGATGGTTCGAATTCGATGATCGTGGTGGATTTGTAGCGGTGGAGCGAAATGTCGAAGCCGCGACCGTCGCTCATTTCCACGGCGGGCAGCATGGCGGGACGCGTGGTTCTGCCGGTGACGGTGAGCGCATTGCGGAGATCGTGGACAAGTTTTTTGCCAAGCACCTCCTCGGCGGTTTTGCCGTTGATGTCGCCTTCGACGCCCAGCATTTCGCGGCAGTTTTCAGAATGCCGCAGCACCATGCGCATGGCGTTATCGCAGGCGATGAGGCAGCCATGCGGTTGAATATAGCCTGGGATGTGGATGGGTTCGCGGTCGCAATTGGTCAGATCGACATGATAATCACTGGGTGCCATGAATCAGTCTTTCGCACCCTGTGTCTGTCTTGGACGAGGACCATTGTGTTCGTAAAGAAAAGGGTAAGCCTGGATAATTCATTCTGACAGTGCCAACCCTTCCCCGTTTTTTGCAACTGTGACACCGGTGTTCCGTTCTGCTTTATGGGCCGTTGTCACGCTATTGTCGTATCCCTTACGTCATCGGATACAAATTGACATGCTGAAACGTTGGCATCGCCAATTTTGTTCCAGCTCAGTGAAGGAAAAAATGTGCCGCAGAGAAAAATCATCGTCGCAACCCGGGGGCAGGGACTTTATGAATTCACATCCGAGGCCAAGGCGTTCGTCAGCCACGCCGGCGTGGAAGAAGGCTTGCTGACGATCTTCGTCCGGCACACATCCTGCTCGCTGCTCATTCAGGAAAATGCCGATCCCGATGCGCGGCGCGATCTCACGGCGTTTTTTTCCCGCCTCGTCCCGCCTTCCGACGATCCCTCCATGCACTGGATCATCCATACGCTCGAAGGTCCCGACGATATGCCCGCCCATATCAAATCAGCGCTCACCACGGTTTCCATTGGCGTACCGATCAGCGACGGCAGGCTCGTGCTCGGCACCTGGCAGGGCCTTTATCTTTTTGAACATCGTGACCAGCCGCATCGCCGCGAAATCGTGCTGCATATCTCGTCCTGAGATACGGATCCAGAGCGCCATGCTTCGCGTTAAGCACCCTGAACGCCTGCTGAACATTCGGTTCTGTTAATATTCAGGCGGGCGGGTCTAGGGTCTCGTCAATCGCCGGGGGATGTTCCCCTGTCGGCAAAGAAACAAACGGAGTGAGTTCATGTTCAGCACCTTCGCAAAAGCCGGCCTGGCTGCCCTCATCGCCCTCGGTGGAATTTCCGTTACTGCGCCAGCGGCTTCCGCAGGCTCGGACGTTCAGTTCAGGGTTCAGGTTCAGGATGGTTATGGCCATCGCCCCGGCTGGGGTCGTCCGGATCGCCCGCGCCGTGGCTGCTCGCCCTGGCTTGCGGAAGAAAAGGCAGGCCGCATGGGTCTTCGCCGCGCCCGCGTGGTTGATGTGTCGCCGCGCCGTGTCGTGGTGGCAGGCTTCGACCGTCGCGGCCTTGATCGCATCGTTTTCGCCAATGAGCGCGGTTGCCCGGTGATCCGGCGCTAACAGCGTATAGCCTTATCGATCTGCTGATACCCCGTCCGGCGGAACGATTAAAAAATGCCCCTCGCTTGTCCAAAAAGGCAGGCGAGGGGCATTTCGTTTTGTATCATGCCAATGGCCAAACTTCGGATGGGGAAGAGCGGCACAGGAGTGCCGCCCGCCGCCGATCTTACTGCTCGAGAGCGAAGGTGACGTTGACCACCACGCTGTAGCTGTTCTCGCCCGAAGCGATCGGCACGCTGTCGGCTTCCTTCATCATCGAAGCACGCATCATGCCCGCCGGTACCGGCATCGGGCGCTGCGAGTTCTCGCTGATCTGAATGACGCGGCCAAGCTTCACGCCCGCCGCTTCCGTCAGCGTCTTCGCCTTGGCGAGAGCATCGGCGACGGCCTGCTTGCGGGCCTCGGTCACCGTCGCTTCCGGCTTGTCATTGGTGAAGGTGATGTCGCCGCCCTGGTTGATGCCGAGCTTGACGGAGGTATCGAGGATCGCGCCGAGCTTTTTCAGGTCGCGCACCCGCACGGTCAGGCCGTTGGACACCTGATAGCCGGTGATCTCGGGCGCGACATAGACGCCGTCCTTGGGTTCATAGTGCTTATAGAGCGGCTGCACCGAAAAGTTGCTGGTCTGCAGGTCGCGGTCCTCGATGGCGGCCTCTTTCAGCGCCTTCAGGACATCGGCAAGCGCCTTGGAGTTTTCCGTCAGCGCTGCCGCGGCGGTTTCCGCCTGCTTGACGACACTGAAGGAGAGGATGGCCATATCGGGCGCGATGGCCGCCTGGCCTTCGCCGGAAACACTGATGGTGGCTTCGCGTGGGGTGGTCTCCTGCGCAGACACCTGGGCGGCAAGCGGCATCATGGCTGCTGCGGTCATTGCGGTGAGTGCGAAAAGGCGAGCCGTTTTTGTCTTCATGGTGTTTCCTCGTTGATTGAGTCCCTTTGAAGGGTATTGCCTTAGATTGTGTAGCTAATACGGCGGCGCTGCTTTGCGAAAGCATCATTGGCTTGTCGGGCTCAAAAAATTACGTTAGAGCGTGACCCACCGGATTCGAGCCATTGCGAACCGGTGCTTCGGACTGATTTTCCGAAAGGGGCCTGTAGCTCAATGGTTAGAGCCGGCGGCTCATAACCGCTTGGTTGGGGGTTCGAGTCCCTCCGGGCCCACCATTTTCTTTCAAGATCAAATGCTTGGGATGTTTCGCTGCTCTTCGAGCGCGCGCGTCTGTCACGTCTGAGGCGTGATCTCTGCTATGCTGGTGGCAAATTCCGGAAGTGGAATGAATGCATCTGCGTCGATCCGGCGTGCCGATGGGGCAAGCCGGATCGAGAAAAGCTTCAATGTCAATTACAAACCCGCATACTTTCCGTATGCCAGCCGCCATCATAGGAATTGGGCACGCGGCGGTCTTCGAACCAGCAGCGGGGGCGGGGCGGCGGTGGCGGTTCGTAGTAGCGCGGGCCGTTATTGCTGTTGGCGATGGCGCCGCCGATCAGGCCGCCAATGACGCCTGCGGCGAGGCCGCCGGCAATCGCTGCGCCGTCATTGTGGCGGCGGTGTTCGCGGTAGGGCGGTGGGGGTGGGCCGCCGCGGTCGTAGCGCGGGCGATAGGGATAGTCCTGCGCGGCAGCAGTGCCATAGGATGCAAAAATGCTGCCGGTGGCGATCAGCGCGGCAACAGTGGAAAGAATTATCTTTTTCATCGGGGCTACTCCATAAGCCTGCCTGCGGAGATAGAGGCTCATTATGCCCGGATGATGGCACGGGACGGGTGAACGGCCTGTGAACATTTCATTTCTGCACGGTTCATATTTCCCTGAACCCAGGCGGCGAAGATCGCGGCCGATGCAGGCTTTCAGCAACAAATAAGCCCGGCAGATGGCCGGGCTTTTTAGCGAAATCGACCGGTCGCGATTAGAACTTCACGCCGAGACCGACCTTGACAGTGTGCTGGTCGACATCGGTATTGATGCCGAAGATGTCCTTGTCGCTATAGTCGTTGTAGCGATATTCCAGCCTGCCGAACACATTGTCCGTGAAGGCATAGTCCAGGCCCGCGCCGACGGTGTAGCCGTTGAAGGTGGTGCTGTCCTTGCCGGCTCCGGGCGTTTCGATGAAGCCGCGTGTCGCGGTCCAGCCGGCGGTGGCATAAAGCAGGGCATGGTCGAAGGCATAACCGACACGGCCGCGAACGGAACCCTGCCAGTCGGTGCCGATCTTGACGCCAGCATAGTCATTGTCGTTCCAGTTATAATCGACATCACCTTCGATGCCGAGCACCAGATTATTGTCGAACTGGTAATTGTAACCAACGAAGGCGCCCAGAATGCCGCCGTTGAAATCATCCGAGGCGACCGGGCCGCCCGCCGAAAAATCACCATTTGCCCAGCCCGCGCCGCCTTGAATACCAAGATAGGGGCCAGACCAGGTGAAGACCGGCAGGGTTTCCTGCGCGACCGGAGGTGCAGGCGTCTCGTAGACGGCATCCGCGGCCATTGCGGTGCTGGCCGACAGGGCCATGAGTGACGTTACGATCAGCGTTTTCATCGTTTTTCTCCCTGAGCTGACAGACATCCATAGCATAGATTAGCTGCGTTTAATATGGGCCGCGGTTCAGTGGTTCCAGGAGGCGCTCGTGTCCCCCGGCGTTGCTGCCCGTACGGCCGTGGATCGCGGCTTTTTATCGCCCCGCCATGCTGTTCTGATGCGGCGAACGTCTTCAGCCGAGTTTGGTTCCCTTCGCCGTTTGGGCAAAGGTCCGGTACGGTGGACGGTCGATGTCACGCTTGGTTGTCTTGACAGCGGGGGGAGCGACCATAGAGTTGTGGAAGACGATGCTGGCGCTTTGCGTTGGATTGCCGGCGGCATAAGCTGCGGTTGATACTGCATCATTGCGGCCTCCCGGTGAGGGGGATTGATGCGGATGGGAAGGGCATGGGAGGATGAGATCGCATGAGGCTTTATTTTAGCGGAGGAGGGGCGACGTGATTGTCGGAGCCGTTCTCAGCGCCATTCTTCTTCTCACCCTCATTGCGTTT
This sequence comes from Agrobacterium salinitolerans, assembly GCF_002008225.1. GTDB lineage: Bacteria > Pseudomonadota > Alphaproteobacteria > Rhizobiales > Rhizobiaceae > Agrobacterium > Agrobacterium salinitolerans. Next base: position 64,614 of record NZ_MRDH01000007.1, read on the forward strand.
CCGCGGCATCTCAAATCCGTTGTCATCTGCCTGCTGCTGATCTGGACGGCCACAGCCGCTTTTGTGATTTATGACTGGCGGCGCGGCAACCAGCGGCTCGACCATATCGTCGCGAGCGCGGCATTCGATTCGGTCTGCCCGGATGCGGCATTGCCGATCCGCGTCAGCTTCCGCAATGACAATGACGTCGCGGTGCAGCGGCTCACCTATACGCTTGAAGGGTTTGAACCGGCCTTCCGCGCCTCCGTTTCCTTCGATCCCTATCAGGTGAGCGAAAGGCGCATCGAGGCCGGGGAGACATTTTCGGCCTGCCGGGCGTTCCGTATGCGCAACAATGAAAGCGTAGAGCCGCAACGGCTGGAGTGGCGCGTTACCGTCATTTCCGCAGAATTCGAATGAGCGGCTCACGCGGCTGCGGTTATCACGGCATTTTGAAAATTGTCTCGCCGAGGAGCGAAGGCGGAAAGTCCGGGCATCACGGCAGATTCGGGCGGATAGGCGAATTCTCCTCCTCCGCAACGAAACCGGCTGGAACAGCCGCCGACTTGTTTTCGTCCATTTGCAATGCCATCTCCCCACCATTCGATGAATGTCGCGGGTTGATGTTTTGCGTATTGTTCTGAAGTTTCTGAAAATAACCGCCATTGGCCTTGTCGCCCTGCCGGTTCTGGCGGGCGCACATATGGGCATCGGCCAGCTCACCGGAAATTTTCACGAAGTCATTCCTGGAGAGCTTTACCGTTCGGCCCAGCCGAGCGGCAAGGACATCGCGGCCTATGCCAAGGCTTATGGCATCAAGACGATCATCAACCTGCGCGATGAAAAGCGTGAGGGATGGTACGAGGCCGAAAGCCTTGCGGCGAAAAACAACAGTATCCGGCTTGTCGATTATCCGCTGAGTTCAAGCGAAAAGGTGTCGGTGGAGGATTCAGAAACGCTGGCGGCGGTGCTGCGCAATGCGGAAAAGCCCGTTCTCATCCATTGTGAGCATGGCGCGAACCGTACCGGGCTTGCCTCTGCCATTTACGTGGCGGCCGTTGCTGGCAAGAGCGAGGCGACCGCCGAGTTTCAGCTTTCACCCTATTACGGGCATGTGCCGATCCCCGGTATCGGTCGCTATGAAATGTACCAGTCCTGGGATGATTTCGAGGAAACCATCGGGTTTTGAGATGCCGCGGTAGATCGAGAAAAACTCTTTTACGGCGCAGAGGCGCTGTCGCTGGATGCCGGCTTAAGGCCGGCACGACGGACGGTTGGGCAACGCCTTAATAATCCCCGCCGCTTTCCCTGATCACCTTCGTCAGGCTTCCCGTCGCCGGGAAAAGCGGGATGAGGCAGGCCTGCAGCGCGTGGTAGATATCGCCCTTGCCGGGGAACAGCGTGTGGGCGGGAACCAGATCTTCCGTCAGTTCCTCGTGCCAGCCGCCATTCTCATGATCGATGAAGTTGTTGGCGATCGTGCTCCAGATGCGGCGATAGCTGTCTTCATAGAAGTCGTCCGCCGGCAGGTTCTCGTTGAGGAAGTGGGCAGCGCCCGCCGCCTCGGACATGGGCCACCAGAGCTTTGCCCGCTTGTCGGGATTGTCGTTCCAGTCGAGCGTATAAAAGAAGCCGCCCTTTTCCCGATCCCAGCCGAGCGCCATGGATTGCACGAACAGCGATTTTGCGGCCACCGGCATCCAGTCATGGCGGCGTTCTCCCAGCACCCATAATTGCAGGATGAGACGCGCCCATTCCAGCCAGTGGCCGGGGGTGGAGCCGGAGGGGCGGAACATTTCGTTGCCGCGATACTCCTTGTCGAGCGTCCAGTTCTCATCGAAATGCTCCGGCACGCGGAAATCCAGCTCGCCGGCGCGGCGGCGGATAACGAGATCGGCGATGCGCTCCGCCTTGCTGAGGTAGCTATTGTCGCCGGTCACCTCATAGGCGGCCATCAGCGCTTCGGTCAGGTGCATGTTAGAGTTCTGGCCGCGGTAATTCTCGATGGGCGACCAGTCGCGATGGAATTCCTCGGCGATGGCGCCGTGTTTTTCCTCCCAGAACCGGGCTTCGAGCACCTCGGTAATGTCGGCCAGCATCTTGTCTGCGAGAGGGTGGCCGACGGTTTTCGCGGAAGAGGCGGCCAGAAGCACAAAGGCATGGCCATAACCCTGCTTGGTGGCGTCCACTGGGCCGGCATCGTTCACCTGCCAGAAATAACCGCCATGTTCGCCGTCGCGATGCCTGTTCCAGAGATAGGTCATGCCGTGATCGACGATATCGCCGCAGCCTGGACGCCCGAGCAGATGGCCGATGGAGAAACAATGCACCATGCGGGCGGATGCGTGAATGCCGCGCACGGGGTCGTTTGGCTGCAGCGGCGCACCCTTGGCGTCGAGATCGAAGAAGCCGCCGGCAGGATTGAGGGCACGATACTGGAAGAAATCGAAAAGTCCCTCAGCCTGTTTTGCCAGCCATTGGCGATGCCAGGGCAGGGTGTTCCAGTTGCGGCTGTTGTGATCGTCCTCGGGCATTCTCGTCCTCCATGCGGTTTCCTGCTTCGGCTTATATCCTTGCCGTATAAACCTGTCATCTGTCAGCGATATTTCGTAACGTGCTGCTACTGCGCAAAGCCATGCCTGTCCCTTGAAGATATATTGACATAAACATATCTTTATGTGACTTGACGACTTGCGATCTTGCAAATCGAAATGAGGAGTGTGCCCGTGTTTGACGATCTGTTCGGCCCTGAAGGGGCAAAGCGTGACGGCGCGGAAATTTTCAAGGCGTTGCGCGATGCCGCCAGCGAACGCATCCTCATTCTCGATGGTGCCATGGGCACGCAGATCCAGGGGCTGGGTTTTGACGAGGATCATTTTCGTGGCGATCGTTTTATCGGCTGTGCATGTCACCAGAAGGGCAATAACGACCTTCTGATCCTGACCCAGCCGGATGCCATCGAAGACATCCACTATCGCTACGCCATGGCGGGCGCGGATATTCTCGAAACCAACACGTTTTCGTCAACGCGCATCGCCCAGGCCGATTACGAGATGGAAAACGCCGTCTACGACCTCAACCGCGAAGGTGCCGCGATTGTCCGCCGTGCCGCCCAGCGCGCCGAGCGGGAAGATGGCCGCCGCCGTTTCGTGGCGGGCGCCATCGGCCCGACCAACCGCACGGCCTCGATTTCGCCTGACGTCAACAATCCCGGTTATCGCGCCGTCAGCTTCGACGACCTGCGTATCGCCTATGGTGAGCAGATCGATGGTCTGATCGATGGCGGTGCCGACATCATCCTCATCGAGACGATCTTCGATACGCTGAACGCCAAGGCAGCGATCTTCGCCTGCGAGGAGCGTTTCGAGGCCAAGGGCATCCGCCTGCCGGTGATGATCTCAGGCACGATTACCGACCTTTCCGGCCGCACGCTGTCCGGCCAGACGCCGTCTGCGTTCTGGAATTCGGTGCGCCATGCCAATCCCTTCACCATCGGGCTGAACTGCGCGCTGGGTGCGGATGCCATGCGTCCGCATCTGCAGGAATTGTCTGACGTGGCCGATACCTTCGTCTGCGCCTATCCCAATGCAGGCCTGCCGAATGAATTCGGCCAATATGACGAAACGCCTGAGATGATGGCGCGTCAGGTGCAGGGTTTTGCCCGCGACGGCCTCGTCAATATCGTCGGCGGTTGCTGTGGCTCGACGCCAGAGCACATCCGGGCGATTGCTGATGCGGTCAAGGATTACAAGCCGCGCCCGATCCCCGAGCACAAGCCCTTCATGTCGCTTTCGGGCCTTGAGCCTTTCGTGCTGACCAAAGACATTCCCTTCGTCAATGTCGGCGAACGCACCAACGTCACCGGCTCGGCCCGCTTCCGCAAGCTCATCACCGCCGGCGATTATACGGCGGCGCTGGCCGTCGCCCGCGACCAGGTGGAGAACGGCGCGCAGATCATCGACATCAACATGGATGAAGGCCTGATCGATTCCGAAAAGGCGATGGTGGAGTTCCTGAACCTCATCGCCGCCGAGCCGGATATCGCCCGCGTGCCTGTGATGATCGACTCCTCGAAATTCGAGATTATCGAAGCCGGTCTGAAATGCGTGCAGGGCAAGTCGATCGTCAATTCGATTTCGCTGAAGGAAGGCGAGGAGAAGTTTCTCCAGCAGGCACGGCTCGTCCATAATTACGGCGCTGCGGTCGTGGTCATGGCCTTTGACGAGGTCGGGCAGGCGGATACCTATCAGCGCAAGGTGGAAATCTGCGCGCGCGCCTACAAGCTCCTGACCGAAAAGGCGGGCCTCTCGCCAGAAGACATCATCTTCGATCCGAACGTGTTTGCGGTTGCGACCGGTATCGAAGAGCACAATAATTACGGCGTGGACTTCATCGAGGCCACCAAGACTATCCGCGAAACCATGCCGCTCACGCATATTTCCGGCGGCGTTTCCAACCTGTCCTTCTCCTTCCGCGGCAATGAGCCGGTGCGTGAGGCGATGCATGCGGTGTTCCTCTACCACGCCATTCAGGTCGGCATGGATATGGGCATCGTTAATGCCGGCCAGCTCGCGGTTTACGACAATATCGATGCGGAACTGCGCGAGGCCTGCGAAGACGTGGTGCTGAACCGCCGCGACGACGCGACCGAGCGGCTGCTTGAAGTAGCCGAGCGTTTTCGAGGTACTGGTGAAAAACAAGCCAAGGTGCAGGACCTTTCCTGGCGTGAGCTTCCCGTCGAAAAGCGGCTGGAGCATGCGCTGGTCAACGGCATCACCGACTATATCGAGGCCGATACGGAAGAGGCGCGCCAGAAGGCGGAGCGTCCATTGCATGTCATCGAGGGGCCGCTGATGGCCGGCATGAATGTGGTCGGTGACCTGTTCGGGTCCGGCAAGATGTTCCTGCCGCAGGTGGTGAAATCCGCGCGCGTGATGAAGCAGGCGGTGGCCGTGCTGCTGCCTTACATGGAAGAGGAAAAGCGCCTGAATGGCGGGGCCGAGCGCAGTGCCGCCGGCAAGGTTTTGATGGCGACCGTGAAGGGTGACGTGCACGATATCGGCAAAAACATTGTCGGCGTCGTTCTCGCCTGCAACAATTACGAGATCATCGATCTCGGCGTCATGGTGCCGACGACGAAAATCCTCGAGACGGCGATTGCCGAAAAGGTGGATGTGATCGGCCTTTCCGGCCTCATAACCCCGTCGCTAGACGAGATGGTGCATGTGGCGGCCGAAATGGAGCGGCAGGGTTTCGACATCCCGCTCCTGATCGGCGGCGCAACAACCAGCCGCGTGCATACCGCGGTAAAAATCCATCCGCGTTACGAGCAGGGGCAGGCGATCTATGTCACCGACGCCTCGCGTGCGGTGGGCGTCGTGTCGGCGCTTCTTTCCGCAGAGCAGAAGCCGACTTATATCGACGGTATTCGCAGCGAATATGCCAAGGTGGCGGAAGCGCACGCCCGCAATGAGCGCGAAAAGCAGCGTCTGCCGCTTTCCCGCGCCCGCGAGAACGCGCACAAGATTGACTGGTCGGCCTATAGCGCCGTCAAGCCGCAATTTTTCGGCACTAGGGTGTTCGAGACTTACGACCTTCAAGAGCTTTCCCGTTACATCGACTGGACGCCGTTCTTCCAGACCTGGGAGCTGAAGGGCCGCTTCCCGGCCATTCTCGATGACGAAAAACAGGGCGAGGCGGCGCGGCAGCTTTACAGCGATGCGCAGGCGATGCTGAAGAAGATCATTGAGGAGAACTGGTTCCGGCCGCGGGCGGTGATCGGCTTCTGGCCGGCCAACGCCGTGGGCGACGATATCCGCCTGTTCACGGATGAAAGCCGCGGCGAAGAGTTGGCGACCTTCTTCACGCTGCGCCAGCAGCTTTCCAAGCGCGATGGCCGCCCCAATGTGGCGCTGTCCGATTTCGTCGCGCCTGTCGATAGCGGCGTTGCCGATTATGTCGGCGGTTTCGTGGTGACGGCGGGTATCGAGGAAGTGGCGATTGCCGAGCGTTTCGAGCGGGCGAATGACGATTATTCGTCCATCCTCGTCAAGGCGCTGGCCGACCGTTTCGCGGAAGCCTTCGCCGAGCGCATGCATGAGCGAGTGCGCAAGGAGTTCTGGGGTTATGCCCCGCAGGAAAACTTCAACGGCGATGAGTTGATTGGCGAGGCCTATGCCGGTATTCGCCCGGCGCCCGGCTATCCGGCCCAGCCTGACCATACCGAAAAGAAGACGCTGTTTGCCCTGCTCGACGCCACCAATGCGGCGGGTGTGGAACTGACGGAAAGCTACGCAATGTGGCCCGGCTCCTCCGTCTCGGGTATATATATCGGCCATCCCGAGAGCTATTATTTCGGCGTTGCCAAGGTGGAGCGCGATCAGGTTCTCGATTATGCGCGCCGCAAGGATATGCCGGTGGAAGAGGTGGAGCGCTGGCTCGGTCCTGTCCTCAACTACGTGCCGACGAACGGCGCGGAGGAAATCGACAGCGCGGCCTGATGTTCCGGTGTGCTGCCATTCAATAAAAAAGCGCGGGTCTTGCCCGCGCTTCAGACTGCTGACAAACCCCTGGCGTGAGCTGGGGGTTTATGATTCATTGGGACATGTTGAAGAAACCTGCTCCTGA
>NZ_MRDH01000038.1 GCF_002008225.1 Agrobacterium salinitolerans
CTCACATCCAAAGAACTCGTATGCCCGAAATACCTTACTCAGCATCAGACCCGCCAGATGGGATCTCCTTGCCGCTTACGCATTGCCCTCAATCTTCTCGCCTCATACAGGCGGGCGTACGATAATCCCGTCGATCCAGATTTCGACCCGCTTCGGTGGCTTGATGACAACCGGGAAAAATACCGGATCGAACTACGGCACCTATCCTCGTTTGCAGGTACAGGATCGAACGCAGAAGCTCTCGCACTTCTGGTAGACGTAACCGAACGCAAGGCCGCAGAGAAGCGTATTCAGCGAATGGGTGCGGCGGCACAGTTAACCGCTAGAGCAATCGCAGCCCTGCCAGACATCGCACTGCTACTAGTCATTGTCGCCGCACTCTGCATTCCGCTGAGGGCAGCTTTCCGGCGCACGGGGAGATCAGTGTCAGCGACGGCGAACACATAACCGCAACGGGAGAACCAATAATGACAAACAAAGCGATGGCGCTAACACAGCGGCAGGTCAAAGCATTGTGCCTCGGCGCAGCGCAGGCAGGATTTGTGGCTGAGATCCTTATCAATGGGGCGTTCATTCGGCTCGTGCCACAGGATGCGCCACCATCAATGGTCTACAAAACGCCCGAGCAGCTAAGGGAAGAAGAGCTGGACGACGAACTGGAGAGGTTCAAGAAGAAGCATGGTTACACCTGATTATCATTAGGGCATGTTAGTTTTCGGTTGGCTGTACCTCGCCCACCAATAGCTCTTCAAAGTTTCTGCGTCGGCAAGCTATAGTCTAGCTTCTGTATCGCCTCGTTCAGCACCTGTAGGGTGTGGCCCCCGAAATAATTCTGGTAGGTCACGCCTTGCTGGCTATGCCCAACGAGAGCTTTAACAAGAGGGTCGGGCACCTGTGCATTTACCAATTGCGTAACGACTGTGTGCCGGAGACTATGGAAAACAAGCTCCTTGGTTTTCAGGTTGAGCTTAGGCAGAAGCTGTTCATTGAACCAGCGTCCGAGATTGCGACCACGGCCATGCTCAACCGAGTTCGGCAGCTCCTGAAAAAGCTTTTGTTTTCCCTGCTTGCGCAAAGCCTCCACATGCTCCAGTAGTCCGAGCCGGATTAGTTCGTTATGTATCGGCACCCTGCGCTTTGATGCCTGTGTCTTAAGCTGTTTGTCGTCGCCTTCATCATTGAAGTCAAAAAACCATAGGCCATCCTGCTGCTGAATGTCGGCGAGATCGATCTGTGCAATCTCGTTCAGTCGTGCGCCGGTGTACACGCCTATAAGCGGCCCCCATTTCTGATGCTGCTTTCTGGCATACACCATGCTGTTGTCCACAACAGCCGCCAGAATGACGCGCACCTGCTCAGGCGTGAAGTCCTCACGACCCTTCTGTACGCGATGCCGGTTCTGTTTGATTGTCACCCCAGCAAACAGGTTGCGTTCAATGTAACCGTGCTGATGTGCGTACCCAAAGAAATCATTGTAAGTCTGTAGATACTTGTTGATGGAGGGAACGGACAGGCGCGGAAGGTTCGTTAGTTTTAGAACCTCGTCCAACGGCTTGCCTTTGGTCGCCTGCTTTTTGTGCCGGTGTGTCGGCAGAGCTACAAGGGTGTCTTTCACAGTCGTAACGTCTTGAGCAGTGAGTGTGGCAATGTCGCGGTTCTCACCAAAAAGCTCTGTAAGCAGGCTAAGATATTCCTCTTTGCCCATTACCGTAGTCGGTACCCAGTTCTCTCCGAGTTTACGTTCCCGAATGAACCGCTTGGCTAGCTCCTCAATGGTGATGCCAGATAGCGATGTGTGTTGCAGAGGCGAGTGAGGGGGCGTTGCGAAATGGGCCGCTACTGGTGCGGCAGTCTGGGTTGGCGCGCGCAGGTCAAAGTCGTCGTATGACGCGTCGTGCTCCAGAACCGTTTTCAGAAAACTGCGCACAGCTTTTTTAAAATCTTGTTCTAGCCAAACGTACTGACCATCCGTTTTGGAAAACGGTACGTTGTATTGAGTCATGAAGCCTGAAAGCAGGCTTTCATAGCCAGTGGCAAAGGAGAGAGGGGTATCTGTTTCAATTTCCTGCTGCGTCGCTGCAAGTCGTTGCTGGTAATCCTGACGCGTCTGTTCGGTCAGACGTCCCTTGCTATCGATCTCGTTCGTAACCTTGGTCAGAAGATCGCGAAAATGCTGTGTCAGCAGACCGCGCAGTTCCTTGTATTCCATCCCGTATGCAATTCCATGATCTGTAAGTCGTTCACCTATCTGGATCATAGACCGGGACAAACGCAATGCCTTTCGTGGATCGCGTGTCTGTAGAGAAAGCTTGATTGTTTCGGCTTTACCGTTCGGGTGTAGCTGCTTCGGCAACGGCCAACGGAAGTAGAATACGCCGTGCCGGGACTTAAGAATGTAGGAGGGGATAAACAAAGAAATGTCTCACCGAAATGTCCCACCTGTGGAAATCGGTATTCAAGTCTTTGATTTTTAAGGAAATGGTGCCGCTTACGTGACTCGAACACGTGACCCCGTCATTACGAATGACGTGCTCTACCAACTGAGCTAAAGCGGCCCGATTTTGACCCGCTTGTTGCGGATCAGCTTCATGGCGGGCTGATACAGGCAATGTTCACGGATTTCAAGCCTTGAATGTGCTGGTTTTGAAATTTCCGCAAAAAGCTTTGCCTGTCCATTGTTTGCCCGAGACTTCAGCCTTTCCCGCAGATGCGCTTTTTGGCCGTTTCATATTCATTTGCCAAGCGATCAACGAGCACCGCCACCGGTTCCACCGCCTTGACGGCGCCGATTCCTTGCCCCGCGCCCCAGATATCCTTCCAGGCCTTGGCGCCGCCGGAGACTGTTTCGAAGTCCATTTTTGAAGGATCGGCTCCGGGCAGATTGTCGGGGTCCATGCCCGAGGCGACGATCGAGCTTTTCAGGTAGTTGCCATGCACACCCGTGAAATAGTTCGAATAGACGATATCCTTGGCCTGCGCTTCCACAATCGCCTGCTTGTAGCCTTCGGATGCGCGCGCTTCCTCGGTGGCGATGAAAGGGGAGCCGATATAGGCCATATCCGCGCCCATGGCCTGCGCCGCGAGAATGGAGCCGCCATTGGCGATGGCGCCGGCCAGCAGCAGCGGGCCGTCGAACCATTCGCGGATTTCCTGAACGAGGGCGAAGGGTGAAAGCGTGCCCGCATGTCCGCCGGCACCCGTCGCCACCGCGATAAGCCCATCCGCACCCTTGCGAATGGCGGAGCGGGCATGGCGGTCGTTGATGACGTCATGGAGCACGATGCCGCCATAGGAATGCACGGCCGCATTGACCTCCGGCACCGCGCCAAGTGAGGAAATCACCACCGGCACCTTGTATTTCACGCAAAGGCTGAGGTCATGTTCCAGCCGGCGATTGGACATGTGCACGATCTGGTTGACCGCGAAGGGTGCTGCCGGGCGCTCGGGATTGGCCCGGTTATGAGCCTCAAGCTCCTCGGTAATCATTGCCAACCATTCGTCAAGCTGGCTTTCAGGCCGCGCATTGAGTGCCGGGAAAGCGCCGATGACGCCGGCCTTGCATTGCGCCAGCGTCAGTTGCGGATGTGAAATGATGAATAGCGGTGATGCTATGACCGGAAGACGCAGATTGTCTTTCAGCACGGACGGTAGCATGTCTCCTCCCATGAATTACGTTTACGCGCACGTAAGTCAATATCGCGTTCAGCAGCAGATTGAAAGCGAAAACAGCACGGCATTCGCCTCTCGAATCTGCGTTCGTAGCGCCACAATGGATCGATTTTCCTGAAATCAATCCGGTCTTTATCATAAACGAAGCTTGCGGAGGGGCGGTATAGCCGTTACCGAATCGTGAACCCATGGCGCAGCGCCGCATATTTTTGCAAAGCGCAATAGAACAAGGATCGGTCGTGAGCGGACTGGAAACGGCAATCAGAAATGCTCTGGAAAAATCGGACAGATCGAACGCCGAAGTTCGTGCGCGGATTTATCAATCTTCCCGTCAGGCGCTGGAAGCGGGCCTGCGCAAGCAGGGCATAGACGATCCGCAGCTTGTCGCCCAGCAGCGCCAGCGGCTTGAAGGGCTGATCCACCAGATCGAGAATGAAGAGCGCAACCGGCTTCTGGATATGGTGGAACAGCAATTGCGTCCGCCAGTAGCGGAAAGTCCGGCACAGGATGATCACGCGGTCGATCCCGTTTCGCAGACGCCTCACCACGGCGATTTGGGTGTTGAGCCGGAACTGCGTGGTGAAACGCGAGATGTTCGACCGGGTGCTGCCGTCGCTCCGGCGCCGTTGAATGCGGGACAGCGCAATGGAAAGCCGCCGAAGAGAGGCTCCCGCGCCAGCGATTCTTCGCTTGCCTTCCGCCCGGAAGGCGCGGTGGGCCGCCGCAAACGCCGGGGGCTTTTCGCCCGGCTTTTCATCTACGTGACGCTTCTGGCCTTCATCGGTTTCGGCGCCTGGTGGGTTTATTCCTCTGGCCTCCTGCTCTCGCCGGAGCAGCGCGATACCAGCGTGCCCAATCCGCCGGCGCAGGTGCAGGCGGAGGATTTCAACGGGACGGAGCCCGCGCCGCGCCTTTCCGCCGGCCGTGGTTTTTCCGATGACTGGGTGGAAATCTTTAACGCGGAGCGTGGCGGTTCCGGTGTTTCGGCCGGCCCGCGCGCCAATGTGGAAAACATCGCCACACCCGCCGGCAAGGCGATAAAGCTGACCTCGAGGAGTGTCTCGCAGGATGGCGCCGTCAGCGTCGAGGTTCCGGTGGAGGTGATGCGGGATATGGCGGGCAAGTCCTCGACCATTTCGATCACGCTGCAATCCTCCAGCGACCGGCAGACCCAGGTTTCCGTCGCCTGTGATTTCGCGACATTGGGCGATTGCTCCCGCCACCGCTTCACCGCCACGGCCGAGCGCGCGGACATGCTGCTAAATACGACATTCGAACGATCTCTCGCCCCCAATGCGCCGGGCAAGATCTTCATCAACAGCGATATCGATGGCAGCGGCCGCCCGGTTAATCTTTATTCCGTGCGCATTCTGCCGGGCCAGTAAGAGAAAAACAGGCGTCTCGAAAGGAGGCGCCCGTCAGCGTTTTGGGTCCTATTTGATAAAATCCGGCCCCGATCCCACAATCTTGTCGTCGATTTCGCCGATCGCCTTTTTGTCCTTCCCCTCATAATCGAGCGCCAGAAGGATGTGGCGGATGAGGTTCACCCGTGCGCGGCGCTTGTCATTGGCGCGCACCACCGTCCAGGGGGCGTCGTCGGTGTGGGTATTTGCCAGCATCTCGTCGCGTTTTTGCGTGTAGTCGTCCCATTTCGTCAGCGCCGCTATATCCATATCCGAAAGCTTCCAGCATTTCAGCGGGCTGTGGCGGCGGTCATGAAAACGCTCGATCTGCGTTTCGCGGCCGATATCGAGCCAGAATTTGAACAGATGAACATCGTCGTGGACCAGCATCTTTTCCAGGCGCGGCGTTTCCTTGAGGAAGCGTTTGTGTTCCTCCGGCGTGCAGAACCCCATGACCGGCTCGACCCCGGCGCGGTTATACCAGGAGCGGTCAAAGAGAACGAATTCGCCGGCGGTCGGAAAATGCGAGATATAGCGCTGGAAATACCATTGGCCGCGTTCGGTTTCCGTCGGCTTGGTCAGCGCCACCACGCGCGCATAGCGGGGATTGAGATAGGCCCTCGCCGCGAAGATCGCGCCGCCCTTTCCCGCCGCATCACGGCCCTCGAAAACCGCCATCACCCTTTTGCCGGTGGTCTGCAGCCAGAACTGCACCTTGACAAGCTCCACCTGCAGTGCCTCGAGAGTGGTGTCGTAGTCCTCCCGCTTCATCTTCTTGTCGTAGGGAAAGTTGCCGGCGGAAAGTTTCTTTTCCTCAACCCACTCAGGAAGAACCGGATCGTCGATGTCGAAGCTGCGCAGTTTGCCGTCTACGGTGATATCGACCGTCCGCTTCTTCGTTTCTTCGCCCATGGTTTCCTCCGGCCGTTGTTGTGTAAAGGCAACTCAACGCCAATGAGTTCACATCCGTTGCCAGAATTCAAGTGAAACAGAACCGCTTGACCGGCCCGCGGCGGCGAGGGCAATTGCGGCGTCGATTTTGCGCATATACGTTGTGGAAAATGCGCGGCGATGAATCTCTGTCATGAAGCTGGCCTATGAGATTTCGATGCGCTGTCAGATGAAAGTGGAAAGAGCAGGCTTAAATGGCAGTCATGGAAGGCGATGGTGGATTAAGGCGTTTGGGAAAGAAGCTCGGCCGGAACTGGTTGCCCCTTCTCATCGTCAGTATGCTCGCCATCGTGGCCGTTGCCGAGCTTAACACGCCCTATATGCCCGCCGCCCTGTGGCTTTGCGCCGTCATTGCCATCCTCACCGGCCGGGAGGGCCCGGTGCCAGATTCCGCAAAGGACGGAAGTCCGGCTGCCGAGACGGATGAACAAGAAGTGCCCGGCGAAAACGTCATTTCCGGCGTAAGGGCGGGGCTCGCGGTTCTGGACACGCCCGTTTTCATGCTCGACAGGAACGCCAGCGTGCTGTTCCAGAACGGCGCGGCCGAGCGCGCCTTCGGCCAGTTGCCTGCCGGCGCGCATATTTCCGCCCGGTTGCGCTCTCCCGGCCTTTTGGATGTCATTCGCGAAACCATCACCACCGGCCAGCCCAATCAGGTCGAACATTCGGAGCGCTTCCCTTCCGAACGGGTCTTCATCGTCCGTATTGCCCGTGCGGATGTGGGAGAGGGGGCGGGTCCGCCATTCTACATCCTGTCGTTCCGCGACGTCTCAGAGCTCCGACGCATCGACCGCATGCGCAGCGACTTTGTCGCCAATGCAAGCCATGAGCTGCGAACGCCACTCGCCTCGCTCCGTGGCTTCATTGAAACCATGCAGGGGCCGGCGCGCAACGACCCCAAGGCGCAGGAACGTTTCCTCGCCATCATGCTGGATCAGGCAACCCGCATGAGCCGGCTGGTGGACGATCTCATGTCCCTTTCGCGGCTGGAACTGCGTGCAAATATCGCGCCGGACCAGAGGGTCGATCTCGTTCCCGTCATCGGCCATGTGCGCGATACGTTGCTGCCGCTTGCCGACGAGCTTGAGGTGACCATCACGCTGCACCTGCCGGACCGGCCGGCGGAAGTGCAGGGAGATCGCGACGAACTGGTGCAGGTGTTCCAGAATCTCGTTGAAAATGCTTGCAAATACGGCCAGGAAGGCAAGGTCGTGGATGTCTGGTTGCGGGCCGAACCCGGCAAACCTGTGGAGGTGAGCGTCATCGACAAGGGGCCGGGCATTCCCGCCGAACACGTGCCCCGCCTGACAGAGCGTTTTTATCGTGTCAGCGTCGCCGACAGCCGGTCGAAAAAGGGCACGGGTCTCGGCCTTGCCATCGTCAAGCACATCCTCACCCGCCATCGCGCCCGCCTCATCATTAAATCGGAATTGGGCAGCGGCACGGACTTCACGGTCAGATTTTGACATAAAATATGCATCTGTTTTTGATGTGGTGAATATTTATAAATAAAATCAATAGTTTAAATTGTCACAAATCTTTCGTCAAAGTGACATAAAAGGAAGTGGCTACGGTGGTTAAGAAAAGGTCGCCGAGCGCAAGCTAAGAGCGAGTGTCGCTATCGGCTGCGTCCACAACAAAGCCCACGACGGGAGAGACAAATGAACATCGTTAAATTTTCCGCAGCAGCTCTGGTGGCTTCTGTCGCCTTCGCTGGCGCCGCTGCTGCTCGCGACCAGATCCAGGTTGCCGGTTCCTCCACGGTTCTGCCCTACGCCAAGATTGTTGCCGAGACCTTTGCCGAAACCTTCCCGAACTTCAAGGCTCCGGTTGTTGAGTCCGGCGGCACGGGCGGCGGTCTGAAGGCGTTCTGCTCCGGCGTCGGCGAAGGCACCATCGACATTGCAAACGCTTCGCGCGCGATCAAGAGCGACGAACTGGCCGCCTGTAAGGCTGCTGGTGTTACCGACGTTCAGGAAGTGAAGATCGGTTACGACGGTATCGTCTTTGCGATGGACTCTTCCAACAAGGACATCAAGCTGGAGCCGAAGGATCTTTACCTTGCTCTCGCCGCTGAAGTCGTCAAGGACGGCAAGCTCGTTGCCAACCCCTACAAGAAGTGGTCGGAAATCAACAAGGAACTGCCTGACGTCGCTATCGCCGCTTACATCCCGGGCTCCAAGCACGGCACGCGCGAAGTCTTCGAAGAGAAGATCATGGCTGACGGCTGCAAGGAAGCCGGCGCCACCGACGTCATCAAGACGCTCATCACCGACGCCAAGCAGGCCGCTGCAAAGTGCGTTGCAGTTCGCAAGGACGGCGCAGCTGTCGATATCGACGGCGACTACACCGAAACGCTCGCTCGTATCGACGCCAACAAGACCGGCCTCGGCGTTTTCGGCCTCGCTTTCTATGAAAACAATGCTGACCGTCTGAAGGTTGCGACCGTTTCGGGCGTCGTTCCGTCCACCGAAACCGTTGCCAGCGGCAAGTACCCGGTTTCGCGCCCGCTGTTCTTCTACGTGAAGAAGGCTCACCTGGGCGTTATCCCGGGTCTTAAGGAATATGTCGAGTTCTTCACGTCCGACGAGATGATCGGCCCGGATTCCCCGCTCGCCAACTACGGCCTGGTTGCTGCCCCCGACGCAGAGCGTGAAGAAATCCGCTCGAAGTTCTCGGCCGGCTCCACGATGTAATGAAGAAGGAGGGGCGCGGCTTTGCTGTGCCCCTCATTCAGCCTCGCTGGGGCCGTCGTCCGCGGTTGACAGTTCCCATTCATCGCCATCCACATGATTGTCGATGGATTTCAGATGGATAGGATGTATCAACCTTGACGCTTGCCAGACGATGATACAGTCAGGCGGCAGGCATCACGGCATGGTCCAGCGGTCTCGTTTTGATGACTTTTTGATTTGCCCGATATCGCACCGTGCCCTTGAGGCACGCCGAGGGAACTCTAATGAACACATCGATCCTTTTGCTGCTACTGGCGCTCATCGGCATCGCCAGCTATCTGCTCGGCAGCCGGCGCGCCGTCGCCCTGTCTGGCGGTCGCCCGTCCAACATGCATTCCCGTGCCGGTTATCACGGCTCTTACGCGGTCGTCTGGGCGGTGCTGCCCGCGGCGTTCATTCTCTGCGCCTGGCTCATTGTCAGCCCGTTGCTCGTCACTTCGGCGGTGCGCGGCGATTTTCCCGAGGATGTGCGCGCGCAGTCCGAAGCGCAGCAGAGCCTGACCTACGGCATGGTGACCTCCATCGCCCGTGGCCTGCAGCGACTGACGCCGGAGGAAACCGCGCAGGTCGAGGCGGATACGGCTGCGGTCCGGCCGCTTCTGGCTTCCAAGGGTGTTGCAATCGCCGGTGATCCCGAGCGTTTCATGATCGATGCCGCCCACACGCTCAACAGCATGACCGCCACCAGCCGCATCGCGATGATCGCCATCGTCCTGCTGGCCGCATTCGGTGGCGCCGCCTATGCGCTGCGTTCGATCGCGCCGCGTTTCCGGGCGCGCAACAAGGTCGAGAAAGTCATTCTCGCGGCCCTGCTCGTCGCTTCGTCCATCGCCATTCTCACGACCATCGGCATCGTCTTTTCGATGCTGACCGAGGCGATCCAGTTCTTTACCATGGTGCCGGCGCACCAGTTCTTTTTTGGAACGGTCTGGGATCCGCGTTTTGCTGCGGCGGGTGCCACAGACTCCGCCGGCCAGTTCGGCCTAATCCCGCTGCTCGCCGGCACGCTTTATATCGGTTTCGTCGCCATGCTGGTTGCGGTTCCGGTCGGTCTCTTCTCGGCGATCTACATGGCGGAATATGCCTCGCCGCGTTTCCGCTCCATGGCAAAGCCGCTGCTTGAAGTGCTCGCCGGCATTCCCACCATCGTCTACGGTTTCTTCGCGCTGACGACGGTCGGTCCTTTCCTCAGAGACATCTCCACGCAGATCAATGGTCTGGCGACGGGCGACTACGCCAATTTCATCCAGGCGCAGAGCGTCATCACCGCCGGCTTCGTCATGGGTATCATGCTGATCCCGTATGTGTCGTCGCTGTCGGACGATATCATCACCGCCGTGCCGCGCTCGCTGCGTGACGGTTCGCTCGGTCTTGGCGCCACGCGTTCCGAAACGATCAAGAGGGTCATTATTCCGGCCGCTCTTCCCGGCATCGTCGGCGCCGTGCTGATGACGGCTTCGCGCGCCATCGGCGAAACCATGATCGTGGTTCTGGCCGCCGGCGTGGCGGCCCGTCTTCAGCTCAACCCCTTCGAGCCGATGACCACCGTCACCGTCAAGATTGTCAGCCAGCTCACCGGCGACCTCGAATTCACCTCGCCGCAGACGCTGGTCGCCTTCGCGCTCGGCATCACGCTTTTCGCCATCACGCTTTGCCTGAATATCTACGCGCTTTACATCGTGCGCAAATACCGGGAGCAATATGAATGACCGACATCGTTTCTCCCGCAGCCGGCGCGAGCGCCGTCAACAGGGCCACGCGCCGTGATATCGGCATCAAGCGCCGTTATGCCGCCGAACGCCGCTTCCGCGCCTACGGCATCGCGGCGATCTCCTTCGGCCTCATCTTCCTCTTCCTGCTGCTCTGGTCGGTTTTCTCCAAGGGTTACACCGCTTTCCAGCAGACGATGATCACCGTTCCGGTTGAGTTTTCCGAACAGATCATCGATCCGAAGAATGAACGCGCCACAAACCCGACAAAGCTGATGACGGCCAATTATCCCGTCGTCGCCCGCGATGCGGTCGCCAAGGTTCTTGGTGTTGCACCGACGGACCGCGCCGGCCTACGCGCCGTCAGCCTGCTGATTTCCGACAGCGTGCGCACGCAGCTTCGCGACATCGTCGTTGCCGATCCCGCCGTTATCGGCACCACGCGCACCGTCACGCTTCTCGCTTCGGGGGATGTCGACAGCGCCTTCAAGGGCCAGGTCGATCTGACGGCGGATGAAGCCAATCGCCGCATCTCTAACCAGCAGCTCGGCTGGATGAACCAGCTCGCCGAAAGCGGCCAGCTCGGCAAACATTTCAATACCGGCATCTTCTTCAACGGCGCGTCGAGCCGTCCGGAAGCGGCGGGTGTGGGTGTGGCGCTGATCGGCTCCTTCTACATGATGCTGATCGTGCTGGTGCTGTCATTGCCGATCGGCGTCGCGGCCTCCATCTATCTCGAGGAATTCGCCCCGAAGAACCGTCTGACGGATCTTATCGAGGTGAATATCAACAATCTCGCGGCCGTTCCTTCGATTGTTTACGGTCTGCTCGGCCTCTCGGTCTTCATCAACTTCATGGGCTTTCCGCGCTCGGCCTCGCTGGTCGGCGGCCTCGTCCTGACGCTGATGACCCTGCCGACGATCATCATCGCGACGCGCGCTGCCCTGAAGGCCGTGCCGCCGTCTATCCGCGCCGCCGCCCTCGGCCTCGGCGCTTCCAAGATGCAGACGATCTTCCACCATGTGCTGCCGCTCGCCATGCCCGGCATCCTCACCGGCACCATCATCGGTCTCGCCCACGCGCTGGGGGAAACGGCGCCGCTGCTCCTGATCGGCATGGTGGCATTCGTCGCGAATTACCCGACAACGCCGATGGATCCGTCCACGGCCCTGCCGGTGCAGATTTACATGTGGGCGAACGAAGCCGAGCGTGCCTTTGTCGAAAGGACATCCGGCGCTATCATCATCCTGCTTTTGTTCCTCATTGTCATGAATGTTGGCGCAATCCTGTTGCGTCGCCGCTTCGAACGGCGCTGGTAGAGGGAGATTGAGCAATGAACATGTTGTCGGAAGCAGCAGTTGAAAAGGCGCTGGACAAGAAAATGAATGAAGTCTCATACAAGATGATCGGCAAGGACGTTTCGGTTTATTACGGCGAAAAGCGTGCGCTCTACGACGTGAACCTGAATGTTCGCGAAAATACGGTGACGGCGCTGATCGGCCCGTCTGGCTGCGGTAAATCCACCTTCCTGCGCACCCTGAACCGCATGAACGACACGATCGACGGTTGCCGGGTGACCGGAAAAATCACGCTCGACACCGACGATATCTACGATCAGGCAATCGATGTCGTGGAATTGCGCGCCCGCGTCGGCATGGTGTTCCAGAAGCCGAACCCTTTCCCGAAGTCGATCTACGAAAACATTTCCTACGGTCCGCGCATCCATGGTCTCGCCCGCAACAAGGCGGATATGGACCAGATCGTCGAGCAGAGCCTGCAGAAGGCCGGCCTCTGGAACGAAGTGAAGGATCGCCTGCAGGAATCCGGCACGGGTCTTTCCGGCGGTCAGCAACAGCGCCTGTGCATCGCCCGCGCGGTTGCCGTCAGCCCGGAAGTGATCCTGATGGACGAACCCTGCTCGGCGCTCGACCCTATCGCGACCGCAAAGGTCGAGGAACTGATCCACGAGCTGCGCACCAATTACACCATCGTCATCGTCACGCACTCCATGCAGCAGGCGGCGCGTGTTTCCCAGCGCACGGCCATGTTCCACCTTGGTCACCTTGTCGAGGAAAACGAAACCGACAAGATGTTCACCAATCCGGACGACCAGCGCACGCAGGATTACATCATGGGCCGCTTCGGCTGATCCCGGCCGGCGCTTTATCGAAACCGAACAAGACTGGTGCCTCTGCCGTGCCCGCTTCCGGGCACGCGCATGCAGGCCAAGCCGGAGGACTAGACCATGACACAGACAACGACCCATTCGCATATTCTGTCGGCATATGACGACGAACTGAAATTCCTGACGCGCCGTATCGCCGAAATGGGCGGTCTGGCGGAACAGATGTGCGCCGATGCCGTGCGTGCGCTGGTCAACTCCGACGCCGCACTCGCCCAGAAGGTCATTTCCGACGACGCGATCCTCGATCATTCCGAGCGTGAGATCGGCGACAAGGCCATCGTCACCATCGCCAGGCGCCAGCCGATGGCGGCAGACCTTCGCGAGATCATCGGCACGCTACGTATTGCAGCGGACCTCGAACGCGTTGGCGACCTCGGTAAGAATACTGCCAAGCGTGTCATCGCGGTTGCCGGCACCGGCGTGCCGCGCAAGCTCGCCCGTGGCATCGAACACCTCTCGGAACTGGCGCTGGTACAGCTCAAGGAAGTCCTCGACGTCTATTCGACACGTTCGGCGGAGAAGGCAAATGCCATCCGCGAGCGCGACGAAGAAATCGACGCCATGTACACGTCGCTCTTCCGTGAGCTTTTGACCTACATGATGGAAGATCCGCGCAACATCACTACCTGCACGCATCTTCTGTTCTGCGCCAAGAACATCGAGCGTATCGGCGACCACGCCACCAATATCGCCGAGACGATCTATTACATGACCACCGGCAGCCAGCCGGAAGGCGAGCGTCCTAAGGATGACAGTTCCAACACGCTCGGTTCGGTGACCGAGTAACAGACAGGCAGCGGCTTGCGGAGTTAGTATATGGTGCCCAAGATTGCAGTTGTGGAAGATGAGGAAGCGCTGAGCGTGCTGCTTCGTTACAATCTCGAGGCTGAGGGATATGACGTCGACACGATACCCCGTGGAGACGAGGCTGAAATTCGGCTGCAGGAACGTATTCCAGACCTTCTTATCCTGGATTGGATGCTTCCCGGCGTTTCCGGTATCGAACTGTGCCGTCGGCTCAGAATGCGGCCGGAAACCGAACGCCTGCCCATCATCATGCTGACGGCGCGCGGTGAGGAAAGCGAAAGGGTTCGCGGCCTCGCCACCGGCGCCGACGATTATGTCGTCAAGCCGTTCTCGACACCGGAACTCATGGCCCGGGTCAAGGCCATGCTGCGCCGGGCTCGCCCCGAGGTTCTGTCTTCGGTGCTGAAATGCGGCGATATCGAACTGGATCGCGAGACCCATCGCGTTCACCGCAAGAGCCGCGAAGTGCGCCTCGGCCCAACGGAGTTCCGCCTGCTGGAATTCCTGATGACTTCTCCCGGCCGGGTGTTTTCCCGCTCACAATTGCTGGATGGCGTCTGGGGTCACGATATCTATGTGGACGAACGCACCGTCGACGTGCATGTCGGACGTCTGCGCAAGGCGCTCAATTTTTCGCATATGCAAGATGTCATCCGCACCGTGCGCGGCGCCGGATATTCAATGGAAGCCTGAGGAAACCGAAACCGATGGTTTCACTCGGGAAAAATTCCCAAAATTCAGAAGGCCCGCAGCCGGGATGGTGGCGGGCCTTCTGAATTCGAACCTTCCCTAACGCGTGTCCTTGTTGTTTTTGAAGGCAACAGACGGTCTGCTTAGAGTCGGATTGCGCGGTGAAACCAGACAGGAGGGATGGCGCGGCACGTCGCCGACGAACTCAAAGTATTTGCCGCAAGGGCGCGTCGCGATTTTACATCCGCAGAAGGCGGAAGAAGAGGAATTGGGAGCGCCTCTCAAACAGCGTGCGCCCATTCCGGGACCGCCTTGAGTTTTGCCATAAAAAAACGGGCCCGAAGGCCCGTAGTTTTTGAGTGTCGAATGCGTGCCGCAACACTCAAGCTTTGCGACGTTCGCTTACCGGCTGGTAGGCGAGTTTCGCATGGAACTTGCAATAGGGTGAAGATTCCAGCGCTTCACAACCGCAGAAATGGAAATCGTCTTTCAAGGGGTCGCCGACCGGCCATTTGCAGGTGCGCTCCGTCAGTTCCGTCAACGTCAGGCGACGGGAAATCGGGGTGACGACGTTTCTGGAAGGAACGTAATCGAGGACTTCCGCGGTCTCGATGCCGATCTCTTCCTGAAGAGCCGTTGCTGCGTTGGAACGGGTCAGAACCCGAGCAGGCGCTGTGCCGACACGGCCCGCGAAATTCGTCGCGCGCGGGGCAGGAGCGGCGGCGCGCTTGGGCGCGGAACGCGCCGAAGTGACCGGGCCGCCGGCCTTGACGCGACCCGGCAGGTTGAGGCGGTGGACCTTGCCGATGACGGCATTACGGCTGACACCGCCCAGCTGCGCTGCTATCTGGCTGGCGCTAAGTCCCTCGGACCACAATTTCTTGAGTTTTTCGACCCGTTCGTCTGTCCAGTTCATGCCGCTTCTCCGCTCGTCGCGTATAATGTCGGCAGAATCCATCTCCGCCTCGCGGGCGTGCCGCGAGCGTGGTTTCTGCCTGATTTTCGGTGACTAGTTCCGCCGCAATGCAGTCTAGTAATTAGCGATTAACCTAGTGCCACGCAGACTCCGTGGCAAGAGTCGTGGGAATCATCTCGAATCGATTTTCCGGTTTTCCCCAACTTGCTGGCGAGTTGAGTCTGAAAGGCAACACCTTGGGCCTCATCCGCCGCCACCTACTAGGGCTTGAGAAGCCCGAGAAACGCGGACTTTTGTTGACATCGGCAGGCGAAGTGACAATAGTGCCCCTGCCGCCGCGAGGCGGCATTTTTGATTTTCAGGCGAGGGATAACCCCGAAAGCCTATTGACAACTGTCTGACAGCGCAACCGCGCAAGGAGTGATACAGCCATGGCCGAAGCCGCCGCGCCATTGTTCGATACGTTTGCAAGAGCCCCCCTGCGCTTCGAGCGAGGCGAGGGCGTCTGGCTGTTCACGGAAAGCGGCGAACGATATCTGGATTTTGCGGCCGGCGTTGCGGTCAATTCACTGGGTCACGCCCACCCGCACCTCGTGGAGGCGATCAAGACCCAGGCCGAGAAGGTCTGGCACGTCTCTAACCTTTATGAAGTGCCGGGCCAGGAAAAGCTTGCAAAGCGCCTGACGGAAGCGACATTCGCAGACAAGGTCTTCTTCACCAATTCCGGCGCGGAAGTGCTGGAATGCGCGATCAAGACGGCGCGCCGTTATCATTATTCCAAGGGGCATCCGGAAAAGTTCCGCATCGTCACCTTCGAAGGCGCCTTCCACGGCCGCACGCTCGCGACGATCGCCGCCGGCGGCCAGCAGAAATATCTCGAAGGTTTCGGTCCCAAGGTCGAGGGTTTCGACCAGGTGCCCTTCGGTGACGTTGATGCGCTGAAAGCCGCTATCACGGACGAGACGGCCGCGCTGCTGATCGAACCAATTCAGGGTGAGGGGGGTATTCGCGCACCAGCCAAGGAATTCCTGCAGCTGCTGCGGTCGCTCTGCGATGAGCATGGCATGCTGCTGATTTTCGACGAGGTCCAGACTGGTGTCGGCCGCACGGGCAAGCTCTTTGCCTATGAGCAGACAGGTGTTGCGCCGGATATTATGGCGGTTGCCAAGGGTATCGGCGGCGGCTTCCCGCTCGGCGCCTGCCTTGCGACGGCGGATGCCGCTTCCGGCATGACGGCAGGCGTGCATGGCACCACCTATGGCGGCAACCCGCTGGCCATGGCTGTTGGTAACGCCGTACTTGATGTCGTCCTCTCCGAGGGCTTCCTGGAAAAGGTTCGTGATGTCGCGCTGGTTTTCCGTCAGGGCCTTGCTTCGCTGAAAGATCGTTATCCCGATGTCATCGAGGAGATTCGCGGCGAAGGCCTGCTTCTCGGCATCAAGGCGAAGGTTCCCTCGGGTGAGCTGTTGCAGGCCATGCGCGCCGAGCATCTGCTGGGTGTGCCGGCGGGCGACAACGTCATCCGTCTTTTGCCGCCGCTCGTCACCACGGCGGAAGAGGCCCGCGAGGGCTTGGCGCGCGTGGAAGCGGCCGCCGCTTCACTGACAGTGAAACAGGCAAAGATCGCCTGAGGAAACAATAAATAGCGGGCCTCTTCCCCGAGGCTCGCGAGCATGGGACAGTTTGAAATGGCTTCACCTAAACATTTTCTCGACCTGTCGGCTGTCAGCTCGCAGGATCTGCGGGCAATTCTTGACGATGCCCGCGCACGCAAGGCCGCCACCAAGGCCGGAACGGCGGAAAAGCCGCTTGCTGGCAAGATGCTGGCAATGATCTTCGAAAAGCCCTCCACCCGCACGCGCGTCTCCTTCGATGTCGGTATGCGCCAGCTCGGCGGCGAGACGCTTTTCCTCTCTGGTACGGAAATGCAGCTCGGTCGCGCCGAAACGATCGGTGACACGGCCAAGGTGCTGTCGCGCTACGTCGACGCCATCATGATCCGCACGACGGATCATTCGCGCCTGCTGGAGCTTGCCGAACATGCGACGGTGCCGGTCATCAACGCCCTGACGGATGACACGCACCCCTGTCAGATCATGGCGGATATCATGACCTTCGAAGAACATCGCGGCCCAGTCAAAGGCAAGACCATTGCCTGGACAGGTGACGGCAACAACGTCCTGCATTCCTTTGTGGAAGGCTCGGCCCGTTTCGGTTACCGCATGACGATGGCCGTACCGATGGGCTCCGAACCGCATGACAAGTTCCTGAACTGGGCGCGCAATAATGGCGGCGAGATCATGCTGTGCCACGACGCCGACAAGGCCGTTGCGGGTGCGGACTGTGTCGTCACCGATACCTGGGTGTCCATGAACCAGGAACACAAGGCGCGCGGCCACAACATTTTCCAGCCCTATCAAGTCAATGAAGCTCTGATGGCCAAGGCGGAAAAAGATGCGCTGTTCATGCATTGCCTGCCGGCCCATCGCGGAGAGGAAGTAACGGATGCCGTGATCGACGGTCCGCAATCCGTCGTCTTCGACGAGGCGGAAAACCGCCTCCACGCGCAGAAGTCCATCATCGCATGGTGCATGGGCGTCATTTGATGAGCAGTCGCCCGGCCTGACACGCGTCACGCCGGGTGCTTGAACTTGACCGTATAGATTACCATCTGTGGGACTTCGAAGAGGCTCGTCGGTTTTGCTGGCGGGCCATCATCACGATTTGCACGTTTTTCCCCGGAAGCGGTTTCTCTTCCCGGGTCTCTGTGCGACAAGCGAAAAAAGCACATTTCGAAAGCCGGACTTTTGGACGGTAGCGGCGCCACGGCTGCGCCAAGGAGTATGACATGGCAGATGTAACGGTTGAACTGGACGATCTCGATTTTGCTGGCGACGATAAGGTAGTGCCCTTTCAGGTCGAAGGTCTGGATGTGCGCGGTCGCGCAGTGCAGGTGGGTCCGCTGTTGAACGCCATTCTCGAGCGGCATGACTATCCCCCGACGGTCGCCCGCCTGCTGGCGGAAGCGACCGTTCTGACGGCGCTGATCGGCACCTCGCTCAAATTTTCCGGCAAGCTCACGCTTCAGACCAAGGGCGATGGTCCGGTCGATCTTCTGGTCGCGGATTTCACCGCGCCGGAAAGCATGCGCGCTTATGCCCGTTTCGATGAGGAACGGCTGGCGGCGGCGGTTGCGGAAGGTGCAACCTCGCCGGAGCAATTGCTCGGCAACGGCATTCTGGCCTTCACGATCGATCAGGGTGCGGGCATGCAGCCCTATCAGGGCATTGTGCCGCTCGATGGCTCCTCGCTGGAAGACATTGCCGGCGTCTATTTCCGCCAGTCGGAACAGCTTCCCACCCGCGTGCGGCTGGGCGTTGCCGAGTTCTTCGACCGTGATGGCGAAGGCAAGCCGCGTCATGGCTGGCGTGCGGGCGGCGTTATCGCGCAGTTCCTGCCGCAGGCGCCCGAACGGCTGCGTATGCGTGACCTGCATGGCGGTGACGGCGATGAAAGCGGTCACGAGGTGCAGGAGGACGATGCCTGGACGGAAGCCGTCACGCTGTTGAACACGGTGGATACCGACGAACTGACCGATCCACAGGTGCCGGTGGAACGCCTGCTTTTCAGGCTTTTCCATGAGAGTGGCGTGCGCATCTATGATCCGCAGGCGGTTTTCGACCGTTGCAGCTGCTCGCGGGACAAGATCAAGGGTGTGCTGTCAGGCTTCACTGCCGAGGAGATCAAGGCGAGCGAGGAAGACGGCGCTATCGCCGTGACCTGCGAGTTCTGCTCCACCACCTATCGCTACGATGTCAGCGAATTTGAAAATGCCTGAATAGAAAGCCGCGCCCTATAAAGAGTGCGGCTTTTTCATTTGCCGGGCGCGTGGTCAGTTCAGAACCCGCATCAGACCCGGTGAATCCAGCGAAAAGGCGGGTATGGTGACGTTGAACACCTCGCCATTTTCCGTTTCCATTTCATAATGGCCGAACATCAGGCCGGAAGGTGTATCCAGCGGGCAGCCGGAGGAATATTCGTAGCTGTCGCCCGGTTTCAGATGCGGCTTCTCACCCACGACGCCCGGTCCATAGACCTCATCCACCTGACCGTTCTGATCGGTGATGTGCCAGTAGCGATTGACGAGGGTGACCGGAATATCGGAATTGTTCGCGATCACGACTTTGTAGCCCCAGACGTAACGATCGTCATCCGGGTCGGATTGTTCCTCGAGATAATACGGATCGACCGTTACCTCGATATCCCTTGTCAGAGCACGATACATACGCGCCACACCTCGATATTATGCCTGCCGCCGTATCCTACACTATAGGCTCTGGCTATCGTCAAGAAAATGAATGACTTGACGGGCAGGAGGCGTCTCCTGATGCGCTTTTTTCCACCGTTAGGGATAACGGTAAAGGTAAATATTGGTTGCCTGATGCGGTCTTTCGGGCTGGACCGGCGAACCATGGCCCGACACGCGGTCAGGCCATGGCGATTTGCCGATTGAATTCTCAGGCCGAAACGGCCGCAAGACCCTTTGCCAGATCCTCCAGCAGATCGTCGGTATCCTCGATGCCGCAGGAAAGGCGCAGGGTGCCGCCGGAAATGCCGAGCTCGGCGCGCGCCTCGTCAGTGAGGTTCTTGTGCGTCGTCGTGCCGGGGTGGGTGATGAGGCTCTTGGCGTCGCCGAGATTGTTTGAAATCTTCACGATCTCAAGCGCGTTCTGCAGCTTGAAGGCCGCTTCCTTGCCGCCCTTCAGTTCGAAAGCCACAAGCGTCGAACCGCCTGACATCTGCCGGGCGATAATGTCCGCCTGCGGGTGATCGGCGCGGCCGGGATAGATGACCTTGGCGACCTTGTCGTTCTCCGCGAGAAAATCGGCGATTTTGCCGGCATTGGCCGTCTGCTGTTTGACGCGCAGCGGCAGCGTCTCGATACCTTTCAGAAGCGTCCAAGCATTGAAAGGCGACATGGCCGGGCCGGTATGGCGGAAATAATCCTGCAGTTCTTCCTCGATCCACTTTTTGTCGGAAAGGATCACGCCGCCAAGGCAGCGACCCTGACCGTCAATATGCTTGGTTGCCGAATACACGACGATATGCGCGCCGAGTTCGAGCGGCTTCTGGAAAAGCGGCGTCGCAAAGACGTTGTCGACCACCACTTTCGCGCCGATCTGGTTGGCGAGTTTCGCCACACCGGCAATATCAACCACTTCGAGCGTCGGGTTGGTTGGGCTTTCGAGGAAGAACAGCTTGGTGTTCGGCTGGATCGCCTTTTCCCAGTTGCCGAGATCGCGTCCGTCGATCAGTGTGCATTCGATGCCGTATTTCGGCGCAAGCGTCTCGACCACCCAGCGGCAGGAGCCGAAGAGGGCGCGTGCGGCAACGATGTGATCGCCGGCGCGTAGCTGGCACATGATGGCGGCGGTGACGGCGGCCATGCCCGAGGCAAGCGCGCGGGCGTCTTCAGCGCCTTCCAGCAGGCACATGCGCTTTTCGAACATGTCATTGGTGGGGCTCGCATAGCGGGCGTAGATGAAACCGTCTGTTTCGCCCTTGAAGCGCGCTTCGGCGGCCTCGGAGTTTTCGTAGACGAAACCCTGGGTCAGATAGATTGCTTCCGACGTTTCACCATACGGTGAGCGTAGCGTACCGCCGTGAACCAGCTGGGTTGCCGGGCGCCATTTATTGCTCATGTGATCCCCTTCAAAACAAAAAAACCGGCCGCACAAGCAGACCGGTTCCTAGCACCCGGTCTTTTTAGCCACTTGTTTAACGTGGCTGCAAGCCGACCGGCCAAATCACCACGGGATAAGCTTGCCATACTGCCGTTATCGGCTTGCGTCAATGCTTTCCTTTTGGTTTTGTCGCCGTAAAAAGGAATGACAACCATGACCAGAACCACGGGCATTTTGGCGGATGGCGCAATCCGGGCGCTGTTTGCGGGCGGCAAGCTGAAGAGCGAGGCCGATCTCGATGCTGATCAGGTCCAGCCCGCCAGCCTCGATCTCAGGCTCGGCTCGAAGGCCTATCGCGTGCGCGCCAGCTTCATGCCCGGTCCGGGAACCCAGGTGATCGACAAGCTCAATCGTCTGAGCCTGCACGAGATCGATCTCACCCAGGGCGCGGTGCTGGAAACCGGCTGCGTTTATATCGTCCCCTTGATGGAAAGCCTCGCGCTGCCGGCGGACATGTCGGCGTCGGCCAATCCGAAAAGCTCGACCGGCCGCCTCGATATCTTCACCCGCGTCATGACTGACGGCGCGCAGGAATTCGACAAGATACCGGCGGGTTATGCCGGCCCGCTCTATCTGGAAATCAGCCCGCGCACCTTCCCGATCGTCGTGCGACGCGGCTCGCGCCTGTCGCAGATCCGCTTCCGCATCGGCCATTCGCTGCTCAACGAAAGTGAACTGCTGAAGCTGCACGAGACGGAAATGCTGGTCGCCAGCGACACGCCCAACGTGACCGGCGGCGGCATCGCGCTTTCGATCGACCTCAAGGGTTTCGGCGAAAACGGACTGATCGGTTATCGCGGCAAACATCACACGGCGGTGGTGGATGTCGACAAGAAGGCCCAGCATGACGTTCTCGATTTCTGGGAGCCGCTCTACGCGCGCGGCCGCGCCGAACTGATCCTCGACCCGGATGAATTCTATATCCTCGTCTCGCGCGAAGCTGTCCACGTTCCGCCGCTCTATGCGGCTGAAATGACGCCCTTCGACCCGCTGGTAGGCGAATTCCGTGTGCACTACGCCGGCTTCTTCGATCCGGGCTTCGGCCATGCGCAGGCGGGCGGCACCGGCAGCCGCGCCGTGCTCGAAGTGCGCAGCCACGAAGTGCCCTTCATCCTCGAACACGGGCAGATCGTCGGTCGGCTTGTTTACGAGCATATGCTGGAAAAACCGGAAGGCCTCTACGGAACCGGCCTCGGCTCCAACTATCAGGCCCAAGGACTGAAGCTCTCCAAGCATTTCCGCGCCGAATAACGAACCCGGCGGGTGCTTGACACCCGCTGCGAACTATCCGATGTCTTATGCGCGGCGCGGGTGTAGCTCAATGGTAGAGCAGCAGCTTCCCAAGCTGAATACGAGGGTTCGATTCCCTTCACCCGCTCCAATTCCGCCCCAACAAATAATAGGCCTCTTGCCGCCGTTACATTCGCGGACAAAGCGAATATGCGATTTAGCTTGACTACAATTAAATTGCACGTAATAGTTGATGTGGTCGTAACATAGGGGAAGTGTTATGAGTCGCAAACTTCTTTCGGAATTTCTGGGAACCTTTTGGCTCGTGTTCGGGGGATGCGGCAGTGCGGTTTTTGCCGCAGCCTTTCCAGAGCTCGGTATCGGCTTCCTTGGCGTCGCTTTCGCTTTCGGTCTGACGGTTCTGACCATGGCCTATGCGGTAGGCGGCATTTCGGGCGGTCACTTCAATCCGGCCGTTTCAGTCGGCCTCACCGTTGCGGGTAAATTCCCGGCGGCGAGCCTCTTGCCTTACATCGTGGTGCAGGTTCTGGGGGCGATCGTCGCAGCTGCGGCGCTTTATGTCATCTTCACCGGCAAGGCGGGGGCTGACATTGGCGGTTTTGCCGCCAATGGTTATGGCGAACACTCGCCGGGCGGATATTCTCTCGTATCGGCGCTGCTGATCGAAGTCATCCTGACGGCGTTTTTCGTGATCGTTATTTTGGGTTCGACACATGGCAGGGTTCCGGTCGGCTTCGCGCCGATCGCCATCGGTCTTGCCCTTACCCTTATTCATCTGATTTCCATTCCGGTCACCAACACATCTGTCAATCCGGCCCGCTCCACGGGACAGGCATTGTTCGTTGGCGGATGGGCGCTGCAGCAGCTCTGGCTGTTCTGGCTTGCTCCGATCCTCGGCGGCGCCATCGGAGCCGCGATCTGGAAAATCTTCGGCGAGGAAGAGAAGGCCGGCCATGCCGGTTCGGTTCAACCTGCCCAGACATGAATAAGAGGCTTTGTTTCCTCGAATGGTCGGGGAAACGACTGAGGAGGATGACATGGATCTTGCTTCGATATTGGCCCAGATCGTCGGCGGTGCGGTAGGTGGCACGGCGGGCGGAAAGATAGTGAAGGACTCCGATCTTGGTTCGCTCGGCAATCTGATTGCAGGCGCCATCGGCGGACTCGGCGGCGGAACTGTGCTCGGTTCGCTGCTCGGCGCGGCGGGAGACGCGGCAGCCGGTGGCGTGGATATCGGCGCTCTCGCCGGCCAGCTGGTTGGCGGCGGTGTCGGCGGTCTGATCGTGCAGATCATCGTCGGCCTGATTAAGAACAAGCTCGTTGCCAAGTAGAGCGGTTCGGTCGCCTTCAAGATGAAATGAAGGACCTTGCCGAAGGAGGAGCTTTGTTCGGCAAGGAACCGGCTCGCGTTATCGATGACGGCGGTAACGTAAGGCCTGAGGCGGCTTTGCTGGCAGCGGCAATGTGATAGGAGCCGTGAGCCGCCGTTACTCGAAACAAGTATCTCGATTGTTTTGGTTCTCTCGAAGATACCGGATCATGAGGTATTTTTGACGGCTGGCGCGTGTGGCGTCTTGTTCCATGCAAAGGGTTTGGTTTTGAGTTCCACCACGGCCCGCCAGGCCGCGATGGACAGCATCAGCCAATATGCGGGCATTGCCAGCCACCGCCTTCCGACATGCCGTCTTTCATAGGCGATCATTCTGCTGCGGCCCATCAGGACGAAGATCGTGTAGCTTCCGACGATATTCAGCACATCGATAAAAAACAGAAGACCCTGCCAGGAGAGCAACAGGTCGGCGCCATTTTCCCGAAGAGCGATGGTCATGAATGCCAGCGAAACGAAGAGCAGGGGGTGCGCCAACGACGACAGAAGCATGCCTCCGATCAGCAGTTGAAAGACCACATAGGCAAACCATCCCATGCCGCGCGCGGTCGCAAGGGGCGCACGGGTCATCACCAGCCAGCTTTGCAGCCAGCCCTTGTACCAGCGTGTTCGCTGGTTCAGCCACACGGATAGTGAGGTCGGCGCATCCTCCAGCGTCTGTCGCCGGATAACGCCGCAACGATAACCCAGCCGATGCAGCCGGAGGCCGAGATCGGCGTCTTCCGTTACATTATAGGGGTCCCAGGCGCCAGCCTTCCGCAGCACGGCGGTCCGGAAATGATTGGAGGTGCCGCCAAGCGGCAGCGGCAAGCCATGTGCGGCAAGGGCAGGTAAGATGCAGCGGAAGAGGGCGGAATATTCCAATGCGAAACACGCGCTGAGCCAGGAGAAAGAAGCATTACTGATGATAAGCGGGGCCTGCAGGCAGGCTAGCTCGTCGGGTTGGTTGCGGAAGGCGCTATAGGCTTCGCGCAATTGCTGCGGATGGGGCCGGTCCTCGGCGTCATAGATGACAACGAATGCGCCGCGTGCGCCGGAAAGCGCGTAAGTCAGGGCCTTTGGTTTGGTGCGCGGTAGGGAGGGCGGCACCCTTACAACCTCTATATGCGGCCCGGGATTCATCCGCTGGATCGCCTCAATTGTCGCACCGTCGTCTGCCTCGCAGACAAGCTTGATGTCCAGTCGGGATTTGGGCCAGTCCAGACGCTCCAATGCGCCGATGAGCTGCCCGACGACGTCCTCCTCCCGGTAAAGCGCCACCAGAACAGTATAGACAGGCAATTGGCTTTCCTGCCGAAGAGGTAAGGTGGCGTCCTTTTCCATGGATAGATGGAAGAGCGCGAACAGCCTGAAAAGCAGGGTCAAGAGGTAAAGCATCGTCAGGGTGGCATGCAGATACGTAAATGCCGCTTCCGTATAAAACACCAGCGACAGAATAAGCAGGGTAAGGAGAACGCCGCTGCAAAAACCCTGCTCGCCGTGAAGCGTGATCCTGGCGGAATGGTGTGGCGCCGTGTTGAAAAGCAGCTGTTGGGTTTCCGCCAAGCGACGGGTCTCGCCCGCTTTCCAGATTGCGCCGCGCATGGCCTGCGGGGTTGTCACGGCAAAATCGTCGAGAAGACGCGGGCGCTGATCCAGCATGTTTTTCAGCGACGCCATCCGCGCCAGTTCCGGCACAATCAGCAGCGTTGGCGTGCCGTTCAGCGGTGTCAGCCGCAGGAACCTTGGTTCGGAGAGCTGAGTGTCCAGCCCGTTCAAGTCCGTCACGCGATCTGGGCCGATTTCCGGGAGAAACGGCAACCGCAGGAATCTGGCGAAAGCGCCGAAATAGGCATCCGCCGTGACGAGACCGCTTGCCAGCAATTCGTCCTCAAAAGTTGAGCCATTTTCCCGAGCCCGCTGTTCGAATGCCTCGATATAGGGTCCGCCCAATCCCAGCGAAGAGAGAAAGCGGTCCTGTCCAGTCTGGTCCTGTTCGGAAGCGGTTGGGAGTGGATTTTCACTGGCGTGGGAAAATGCAATTTTTCGTGTCGCCGGCGTCATGCGAAACGAATCTCGTGTATATTGCCTAAAATAATCCATGCATCGCCGCCGCCGTCATGGTAACGCCCAACTTCCTGCCACGGATAGTATAGATGAGAATGACGAATGTAACGCGGAATATAAGTGTCGGATTTACTTTAGCTTTCGCTTTACAATTTACTGGTTTTTTTAGCGATGTGCGTGCAGAAGGCCTGTCGGACGGGAACCGGATGCCGGTGCTTTTCGATGCGCAGGAGCGGTTTCCGGGCGGCGATCTTTCTTCCGTTCCCCGCATCAGATTTCTGATGTCGGTCGATTTTCCGCCCTTCAATTTTACCGATCAGGAAGGCCGGCTTGCGGGTTTCCATGTCGATCTGGTGCGTGAAATCTGCGCTCAGTTGAAGGTCGAAAGCAAATGCCAGGTGCAGGCGCTGCCATTTGACGAGCTGGAGGCGGCTTTGGAATTGGGCGAGGGCGAAGCTGTGATTTCCGGCCTCGCCACCACCGCCGACCTGCGCAAGAGTTTTACCTTCTCGCGGCCCTATCTCCTGATGCCCGCCCGTCTTGCGGTGAACAAGGCGGCGAAATTCACCGGCTCCGGTGCCGATGCGCTGTCGGGAAAGAAGGTGGGTGTGGTTGCCGGCTCGCGGCACGAACAGATGCTGAAGGCTTTCTTTCCAAAGGCCGCGGCTGAGGGCTTCGACGGCTACGAACCGATGTATGACGCGGTGAAGAAAGGCAAGGTAGACGCCATTTTCGCCGACGGTCTGCGTCTGCCTTTCTGGGTTTCCGGAAGCGCGTCCGAAGGCTGCTGCGCGCTCTACGGCGGTCCCTATATGTCCGACAGGTTTCTCGGTGAAGGCCTGTCCATCATGACCGTCGATCCCGACAACGTGCTTGTTCCGGCTTTCGATCAGGCGCTGGCGGCCCTTTCCCGTAACGGCAGGCTGGAAGAAATCTACCGGCGTTATTTCCCTTATGGACTCTATTAGGGAGAGCCGGCCACCAGCTCGGCTCCTATGCCAGCTCTTATTTGGCTGGCGCGAAAACCTCTTCATTGCGGCGCAGGCGCAGAAGCGCGATCCACACGGCGGCGGCGATGGCGGTTTCCACCATGAAATAGCTGCCGATCGTTCCCGAAATGCTGAAGGACCATGTGAAGAAGGCGACGACGACGGAGCCGATGAGGTTGCCGCTGTTCCAGATCTTCGCGCGAATATCCTGCCGTCCGGATGCGCCGAGCGCCTCGAGCGCGGTGGCGGCAACAGCCATGGGCAGAACCGCCCAGCAAAGCACGCGGGTGATGATGGGCAGCGAAACATATTCATCGCCGAACAAAAGCGGCAGGAATGGCGCGATGATGAAAATGACGAACGCGCTGCCGGTCGCGATGAAAAGCGCGGCCTTCAGCACGTTATAGGCGCGCTCTATGGTCTTGCTGATGCCCTGCAGGGCGGCGGAAGCCGAGCCAGGATAGATCAGCCGGTTGAGGGCCTCGACGGAGAGATAGGAACTGTCGAGAATGCGCCGGGCGATGGAATAGCTGCCCAGCACCTCGGCGCTGGCAATGGCGCCGAGAACGAGAATATCGGCATTGCCGCGCACGGCCTTGAACAGGAACTGGGTGGAAAACAGGATGCCGATGCGGATTTCCTCGCGCACGATGCGGAACACCGGGCTGCCGAGTCTCGCTATTGCCTTGACCGAGATCATGGCCGCAATGGTGTGGGCCGCAAGGTTCCACAGCGCCCAGGCTTCTACGGTCTCTACCTTGAAGATGAGGCAGGCGACCACCGCGGCAATGGTTCGGGCGACGGCAAACATCACTTCCAGCTTGTTGGCGGAGGCGAAGTCGGAATGGGCGATGAAGCTCTGCGTGGAAAGCGAGATGACTTTCAGGAGGACGAGGTTCGTGAACAGAATCAGGAAGGTGGTGATCAGCGTGTGCAGCAATGTTTCCGAGGTCGGGAAAAATACCGGGATCGTCACCATGCCGACGATCGTCAGCACGACGCCTGTCGCGGCGCTCAAGAGATAGCTGTGGCCGAGCATGACGGGAAACATGCTGCGATCCTGCGCGACGCGGCGGATCAGCGATTCCTGCGAGCCGATGCCGCAGATCTGGACGCCGAGATTGGTGACGGCCGTGATGGAGGCGTAAAGCGCGAATTGTTCGACGCCGAGATGGCGGGCAAGCAGCGCGAAGGTCAGAAGCTGGGCGGCGCTGGACATGAGGAGCGCCCCGCCGGACGCCATGTAGGTCAATCCCAGTCTGACTAGATGGCCGAGCCGCGGCGTATTGAACGACACCTCATTCTCCATGTTTTCCGGCATTGCCGGACGAATTCAAAAATGGCTGTGCTGCTTTTTTAGAATTCAGCGAACTGAAAAAGCCGCAACTGGCCAATAATGTGAAAGTCCGCGATCCGTATGAATGGCAGTTTATCCTGTCTTATCCCTCTTGAGGTAAGAGAGGGTTAAAGCAATTGCATAATAATGACGATAATGACTGTTTATGGTTATTTGGACATGGCCCTGTATCAGAAGGGTTTCGTTCTTCGTCACAAGGCAGGCCAATGATCCGACGATCCATTTCCGATGCAGGCGACCATGCCGCGTTTGGCTGATCCGCAGCCCGTCTCTGCGCAAGGCGGCGCCATATCCTTTACCGGCAGCCGGCGCGACGCGTTTTTTTTCGTCGCCACCATGCTCTATATCTGGATTTCCGTCGCGCCTTTCGAAAATCTAGCAGTACCGCCCGTGCCGCACGCCGCCGCAAACCAGCTGACCGGCCTCGTGATTGCATTGATCCTCGGCGTTTTTGCGCTGCGCCACCGGCTGACGGGGCTTCTGCTGCGGCCGCGGCTGCCCATTCTGCTGTTGTTCTTCTGGCTGGCCATATGCTCGGTGGTTGGAACCCAGCCCGGCACGTCGCTGCAACGCCTGATCTTCACGGCGCTCCTATGCTTCATCACCAGCGTCCTTGTCGTCATGCCGCGCGACCGGCGGCAGTTCGACCGGATGATGGCCATCTTCGCCATCATTCTCTTGGCGCTGTGTTATCTGGGTGTGATCTTCCTCAGCTCGCGCTCGATCCATCAGCCCTATGATCTCGATGAAAAAGCGTTGGCGGGTGACTGGCGCGGTATCTTCAATCACAAGAATGCCGCCGCTCCGGCCATGATCATTCTCTTCATGATCGGGCTTTACCTGCGCAACGCCTGGTCGACGCTGGGCGGCCTGGCCATCACGCTGCTTTCAGGGTTCTTCCTCTGGAAGACCAACGGAAAAACCGCGGCCATGCTGCTGCCCGTCACCGTGGCGCTGATCTGGATCATGGAAAGACATGCCCACCGCACTCTTCTGATGATTGGCGGTCTTCTGGCCTTCATCAACATATCCGCGGTCGGCTCCACCTATTTCCCGAGCATACAAAATTTTGTCGAAAGTCTGGGCATCGATTCCACCTTCACCGGGCGGACAGACATCTGGCGGCTATCCTTCGACACTTTCGCGCAATCGCCGATCTTCGGTCAGGGGTTTCAGGCCTTCTGGATGAGTGACCGGCTCCTGTCGCAGGCCGATATCGCCGGCACCTGGGCGGTCTCAGCCTTCCATGCCCATAATGGTTATGTCGAAAGCTTGCTGAACGGCGGCTTGCCTGCCTTCATTCTCACCGTCATCTGGCTGGTCATTATACCGGCGAATGATTTCCGCACGGCGGTGGACAAGGGCGCGGATGCGGGCCTGACCCGACTTTTTGCGAGAATTTGGGTGTATGCGCTACTTTCTTCGTGTCTAGAGAGTAATTTCTTTACCGGAACCGGGCCTATCTGGTCTTCTCTTCTGATTGCAATCTATTGTTTGAGGCATCAGGCTTACGACATACTCGAAGAGGGACAGTAATTTGCAGACAGGCCGGGGGGCTTTGTATGACGCAAAAAATCGGGACTTTTGCAGACCGGATCAATAACCGGCTGGTGCGCTATTTCCCCGGACCGGCGGTGCGGATCGAAACGTCCGAGCCGATCGTGTCCTTCACATTCGACGATGTGCCGGCGAGCGCTTGGACAAAGGGCGCCCGTATTCTGGAAGACGAGGGTGCTCGCGGGACGTTTTACATCGCGGGCACTTTCATCGACAGGTACGACGAACAGCAGGAGATGATTTCCACAAAAGGCTGTTTGGAACTGGCGGCGGCCGGTCACGAGCTTGCCTGTCACACCTTTTCCCATCGCAAACTGTCGAGTTTTTCACGGCGCGGGCTTGAAGAGGATTTCGACCGCAACGAAAGGGTGCTCGGATCGTTCGATGGAAGCCGTCACGGGCGGAATTTCTCAATTCCTTTCGGCATGGCCTCGCCGCTCATGCAGCCCCTGTTGCGTCGACGGTTCAAGACCGCCCGCGGCATTATGCCGGGGATCAATCGCGGCAGCGTCGATCCGCATAATCTCGCCGCCGTTGAATTGCGGCCGGACCCGCATTATCTGGATGCCGCCGACAGATGGCTCGAAGATGTTCTGGAAAAGGGTGGCTGGCTCGTCATCTTCACCCATGATGTTTCACTGAAACCGACTTTTTACGGTTGCCCGGAAGACAGGCTTCAGGCTCTCATCCGCAGGGCATCTTCCGGTGGTGCGAAGATCATGACTGTCGAAGCAGCGGTCAGAACGCTCGGCCTGTAGACCGATATCGCCGGCAATTGCCGGCCTATTGGCTGGCCCAGATGATGCGGGCGATCCATTCCACGTCCGCCATGTCGAAGCTGCGGTTGGGATGTTCCGGGTTGAGCGAAAGAAGCTCGATGTTTTTGGGGCTTTGCCGCGCCAGCACCTTGGCCATCACTTCGCCGTCGCGGCTTTTCAGCACCACGCGGTCACCGCGCCGCACCTGTGCGCCGGGTTCCACGATGAGGATGTCGCCGTCGCGGTAGAGCGGCATCATGCTCTCGCCCTGCACCTCCAGCGCATAGACGCCCTGCTTGCGCTCGGGAGACGAGGGGAACTCCACCACATCCCAGCCCTGACCCGCCGGAAAACCGCCATCGTCGAAAAAACCGCCGGAGCCTGCCTGCGCAAAACCGAGCAGGGGAATGGCATTGTCGGCACCGGAAGGCTGCATGGCCTGCGCCCTGCCGAAAGCATAACCGAAAAACTGGTCGACACTTGCCCCGGTCGCTTCCAGCACCTTGGAGACGGATTCCGTCGAAGGCCAGCGTTTGCGGCCATCCGGCCCGAAGCGTTTCGATTTATTGAACGAGGTGGGATCGAGGCCGGCGCGCTTCGCCAATGCCGAAGGCGTTAGCTGGTGGCGTTCGGCAAGCGTATCGATGGCGCTCCAGATCGTCTCGTGTGACAGCATGATAGAAAGCCCGCAAGTGGAGCCGATAGCGGAAAGCTCCTGTCCTTTACTGACCGGAATCTAGACCATATCCGGTCAGGAGTAAAGCAAGGAAAGGAATAAAATCCTTTTCTACGCCACCATGGCCGATGTATTTATCTTGGCGAGCTGGATCACCGCCTGGGTGCGGCTGTCGACCTTGAGCTTCAGCAGGATGGCGGAGACATGCGCCTTGATGGTGGCTTCGGAAACATTGAGCTCGTAGGCGATCTGCTTGTTCAGCAAACCTTCGGCCAGCATGCCCAGAACCCGGCTTTGCTGTGGCGTCAGCGTTCTGAGCCGGCCGATCAGATCGGCCACGTCAGGATCCTGTTCCTTCTCGCCCTGATGGCCCGACGGTATCCAGACATCGCCTTCCAGAACCGCGCGGATGCCGTCCCTGATATCGTCGATACCCGAGGATTTGGAAATGAAGCCGGAAGCACCGAGTTCGATGGAGCGGCGCACGGTGGTCGCATCGTCCGTTGCCGAAACGATGACGATCGGCAGGCTGGAGAATTCCGCCCGGAGCGCCATCAGGCCTGAAAATCCGCTGACCCCCGGCATGGCGAGGTCGAGAAGCATGAGGTCGGCGTCGTTGCGCGCTGCGGCTGCACTGCGGGCGGCCTCGAAATCCCCGGCTTCAATAATGCTCTGTTGCCCGTCGAGGCCGGATACGGCCTGTTTCAGGGCACCGCGAAAAAGCGGGTGGTCATCTGCTATGATAATGACAAGTTCCGACATTCTGGCCCCCTCCCAAGGGCGTTATGCGGTTCTTTTTCTGATACTGGCTCACTCCCGTTTGCCGATGGTCGAAACACATCCGGCTCCTCCGCCAAAGGTTGCGCCAATCGGTCCCGCATTACAAGGAAAAGCTTGTGGACAGGCGGTCTTTCAGGCTCTCCGCAATAAAATGCCGTGGAAACTGTGGACAATCTTCGAGCTTTGCGGCAAATCCCGCTGAGTGGAAAGCCTTGGAGAGCCCTATGCAGGAAACGCCCGCGATCATCTATAAAATCGTGCCGGAGACATTATGGAGCGCGGCCAAGGCGAAGGGCGTCTTCGAAGGTGCGGCCATCGACCTGACTGACGGCTTCATTCATTTTTCAACGGCGAAACAGGCGGCAGAGACCGCCGCGCGGCATTTTTCCGGCCAGATCGATCTGCTTCTGATCGCCGTCGACGGCGCGGCCCTCGGCGACAAGCTGGTCTATGAACCCTCCAGAGGCGGCGATCTTTTCCCGCATCTTTATGCGCCTCTTCCCTTGACCGCCGTGCTTTGGGAAACGCCGCTTTCGCTCGGTCACGACGGCCAGCACCAGTTTCCGGAGATTTTGTGATGAGCGGATTATTTTCCTCGGTCGGCCGCAGGGGCCTGTTTCTGGTCGATCCGGAAAAGGCCCATGGCCTGTCCGTTGCGGCGCTGAAAAGCGGCTTCCTGCCCACCTGCATGGTGCCGCATGACCCGCGTCTGCAGCAGACGGTAGCTGGCCTCGTCTTCCCCAATCCGCTCGGCATGGCGGCGGGTTACGACAAGAATGCGGAAGTGCCGGGGCCGCTTCTGAGACTCGGTTTCGGCTTTACCGAAATCGGCACCGTCACGCCCAAGGCGCAATCCGGCAATCCCAAGCCGCGCATCTTCCGTCTGGTCGAGGACGAAGGTGTCATCAATCGCCTCGGCTTCAACAATGAAGGCCACGCCGCTGCGCTGGAGCGCCTGAAGCAGGCAAAGCTGCGCGGCATCGTCGGTGTCAATATCGGCGCCAACAAGGATAGCGAAGACCGCATCGCCGATTATGTGCAGGGCATCGAAGCGTTTTATTCGGTGGCATCCTATTTCACCGTCAATATTTCCTCGCCCAACACGCCCGGCCTGCGCGATCTTCAGGCCCGCGAAAGCCTTGCCGCGCTTCTCGCCGCCGTGCTGGAACGCCGAAAAGTGGAAGCCGAACGCTTCGGCAAACGCATCCCGGTCTTCCTCAAGATCGCGCCGGATCTCACCGAAGAGGGGCTGGACGATGTCGCCGAAGAGGCGCTCGCTCATGATCTCGATGGCCTGATCGTTTCGAACACCACGCTTTCCCGAGAAGGCCTGAGGCCGGGCCCGCACAAGGGCGAGGCAGGCGGTCTCTCGGGCAAGCCGCTCTTCGAGCTTTCCACCACGGTTCTCGCCAAGATGCGCCGCCGCGTCGGCGGCAACCTGCCGATCATCGGCGTCGGCGGTGTGTCATCGGCGGAGACCGCTTTGGAAAAGGTGAGGGCAGGGGCCGATCTCGTGCAGCTCTATTCCTGCATGGTCTATGAAGGCCCCGGCCTGCCCTCGGCCATCGTCAAGGGCTTGTCGAAGCTGGTCGCCCGCGAGGGCGTGCAGTCCATTCGCGACTTGCGTGATAGCGCGGTGGACCGCTGGGCGGATCGCAAGCTCGGTTGAGAGCGGATCTGGACGGTTGAGGTAGCGCTTCCTCAGGGGGCTCTCCTTCCTCATCCCTGTGACATCCTCGGGCTTGTTCCGGGGAACAGGAATGAGGGAAGATGGTGGTTCCCGCCGCTTTGCCTCAGGCGCAGAGCACCATCGCCCAATAGGGCCGGTTGCGGCTGGCCGTATCATAGGCGACCGCGACGCCGAGGCCGTTATAAGGCCCAAGCATGTTTTCAAGGTGATGTTGTGAGCCGATCCAGGCCTTGACCACCCGCTCGACGCTGTCCTGCCCGGCGGCCACGTTCTCCGCTGCCGGAAGCGGCACATTGCCTTCCTTCATGCGAACCAGGAAACTGTCGGTCAGGCCGATAAGATGCGCCATTTTCTGCGCCTTGACCATGCGGCCGGCCTGATAGGCGGCGGCA
Source organism: Agrobacterium salinitolerans (assembly GCF_002008225.1). Lineage (GTDB taxonomy): Bacteria > Pseudomonadota > Alphaproteobacteria > Rhizobiales > Rhizobiaceae > Agrobacterium > Agrobacterium salinitolerans. The sequence continues at coordinate 33,693 of NZ_MRDH01000038.1, forward strand.
CCGCTTGCCGCGCCATTGATGGCAAGCGGCGAAAGCCCCTTGGATCGGCGCAGATCGTTGACCATGGGAAGCGCCGCGGCCGTCTCGTCACGGGTGCCGGAGGGGATGCCCTTGTTGGTGGGCATGGACACGCAGGCGGAAAGAACGGAGCCGGCGGAAAGCAGCACGAAACCGCGCCGGGTAAGCGTGTGAAGCGAAGTATCGGTCATGTCAGCGGCGATAGCTCAGGAGGCGCAGGATGATGAAAACCGGAATGACGATCGTTGCCCCGAGGATCAGATAGTCGCCGATTGCGCCCAGCGCATGGAAACCGCTGCGCCACAGGTCGACAACGAAATCGCGCGCGCCGTAAATGATGTTCCATGGCGTCAATCCGAAGATAGCCATCAGAAAGCCGACGAGCAATGAAACCACCAGCAGTTTCACCACGGTACGGGCCACCGTGTCACCCAGCATTTTGTTGACCTCACCGGCCATCAGCACGTCTCCTATTTTATCCTGACATATAAAGCACGACGCTTCGATGCAAGTTTCGGCGACTATATCGCGTCATATTCGTCAATTCCACGCAGGCCCATGAAATAGGACTTGAGTTTTTTTGTGGCTTGATAAATGACAGCCGACATCTTCTCAGGAATCTTGAATGGCCCCAAACCAGTTTTCTTCCGGTGACGTCATTGCCGACCGCCGGGCTGACTATGCTCGCATGCTGGCGGAGAGCGGTGACTATCCCGCCGCCGCCGAACTCATGGAGCAGGCGCTTGAACTTGCGCCACAGTGGACGGCGGGCTGGTTTCGCTTCGGGGAATATCACGAAAAAGCGGGCGAAACTGAAAAAGCCGTGGCGGCTTACGGGAAAGTCGCTGAACTGGACGCCGAAGGACTGTTTGCAGCCGAGTTGAAACTCGCGGTTCTCGGCGCCGCCGAAACGCCGGAGCAACCGCCCAGCCGCTATGTGGAAGGGCTGTTCGACGATTACGCCGACCGTTTCGAAACTTCGCTCGTGGAAAAGCTGGATTACAGCGTGCCGCAAAAGCTGGCGAAACTGATCGGCAAGGCGGCGAAAGGCGGCGTCTTCGATACCATTGTCGATATTGGCTGCGGCACCGGTCTCCTTGGCGTTGAAATCCGCACTTTCGCAAACCGGCTGGAAGGTTTCGATATTTCCCAGAACATGCTTGGCAAGGCGGAGGAAAAGGGGCTTTACGATCATCTCGACCAGGCCGATCTTTCGCTGGAGCCGGAGACCTCGGGGCTCTTCACATCCATGCTCGCGCAGCACCGTGCCGACCTCGTCGCCGCCGCCGATGTGATGATGTATCTGGGCAGTCTCGAGGCTGTCATGCCGCTCGTTTCCGCCCTGCTTGCGCCTTCAGGCTTTTTCGCCTTTTCGGTTGAGGATGCGGGGGAGGAAGACGGTTTCGTGCTTCGGGAATCCCTTCGTTACGCCCATTCTAAAAGCTACGTGACCGAGCTTCTTGAGCGGACTGGCTTTTCCCTCATCGAAATCCGCAAAACCACCATTCGCAAGGATGCCGGAAAACCCCTTTCCGGCATTCTTTTTCTTGCCCGTGCCAAAGCCTGAACATTCCGTTTCTTGCCATTTTCGCGATAGGTCAGGCTTCCTTACGTATCCATCTTGCTCAGATGTTTTTTGCAGTGCAAAATATGCCTGAAGCTGAGGAAAAAAGCGTGAGCAGAACGAGAAGCGTTTACGGCATGTGGAGTTCCGATCCGGCCAAACATGCGCCGGTGGAGGACGTGCAGGGCATCGTCACCGGTGCCATCGTCTCGGCGCTCGGCTTTTATCTTCTGAACAAGGTCGGCCTTCTGACCGGCGGCACCGCCGGCGTCGCCTTTCTCCTGCATTATGCTTTCGGCATCAGCTTCGGCCTCCTGTTCTTCCTCGTCAATCTGCCGTTTTATTACCTGTCGTTCCGCCGCCTCGGTCTTGCCTTTTCCTTCAAGACCTTCATCGCCATCGGCCTTGTTTCTGTGCTGACGGAAGTGGAAGCCCGCTGGATGGTGATCGATAGCATCAATCCGCTCTGGGCGGCGCTGCTCGGCGGCCTGCTGCTAGGTTATGGATTGCTGGCGCTCTATCGCCACCGCGCCAGCCTTGGCGGTATCGGCATTCTCGCCATCTATATTCAGGATCGCTTCGGCATTCGCGCCGGTCTCATCCAGCTCGCCTTCGATGCCTTCGTGATGCTTTGCGCCTTCCTCGTCATCGATCCGGCGACCGTCGTTTATTCGATTGTCGGCGCGTTTGTCCTCAACATGTTTCTGGCCATCAATCACCGCTCGGATAGATACATCGTCGTGCGTTGAGCAAAGGTGGTTGAAATCCGGAGCACTTCAGCGCAATAGCTCGGTAGAGACCAAAATTCGGGGAAAAGTGCATGGATGATACGAGCGCACGCAGGCGACTGAACCTTTGGGCCTCCGCGCCGGATCGTCATTCATTGCTGGAGGACGCGCAGGGCGTTCTCGCGGGCAGCATGCTGGTTTCGCTCGGCGTCACGCTGTTTTCCGCTGCCGGCCTTTTGACGGGCGGTACGGTCGGTCTGGCGTTTCTCGTGCATTACGGCGCAGATCTCAGCTTCGGTACGGTCTTCTTCCTCGTCAATCTGCCGTTTTATTATCTCGCCTTCCGTCGCCTCGGCCTTGCATTCACGGTCAAGACCTTCTGCGCCATCGCCATGACGGCGCTGCTTTCCGAATATATGCCGGGCTTCTTTGCCTTTGAGAGCATCAACCCGATTGCCGCGGCACTGTTCGGCGGGTTGACGGTGGCGGCCGGCATGCTGGCGCTGTTCCGGCATCGCACCAGCCTCGGCGGCTTCGGCATCCTGGCGCTCTATCTTCAGGATCGCTTCGGCTGGCGCGCCGGCCTCGTGCAGCTCGCCTTTGACGGCATGGTTCTCGCCTGCTCCTTCTTCGTTGCGACGCCTTTCGTTATCCTTTGTTCCATTCTAGGCGCGCTGGTCATGAACCTCACGCTCGCCGTCAACCACAGAAACGACCGCTACATCGCGATGTAGCGGTCGTTCGATGCGGTCGTGGTGGCTCAGGCCGCCTTCGCAGCCGCGTCGATCGGATGCTGCGAGCGGAAGCCGACCGCGATGCGGTTCCAGGTGTTGATTGCGCCGATCGCAACCGTGATTTTCACGATGTCCTCATCGGAAAAATGCGCTTTCAACGTCTCGAAGGCATCATCCGGAGCGCCGGTTTCGGCAATCTTCGTCACCGCATCCACCCAGCCAAGCAGAGCCCGTTCCTGTTCGGTATAAACGGGGGATTCGCGCCAGACGCTCATCAGGTTGATCCATTGTTCGGAAAGCCCGTCATGGCGGCTTTCCTTCACATGCATGTCCACGCAGAAGGCGCAGCCGTTGATGATCGAGGCACGCAGCTTGATGAGGTGGATGAAGCGGCGCTCAAGACCGCTGGTCTGAACATAATTTTCAAAAGCCATCATGGCCTTGAAAGCTTCGGGGGATGCTTTGGCATAGTTGACGCGAGTTTTCATGTGTTTCTCCGTTGGTTGGGTTGGTTTAAGGCGTGTGTCATCGGTCCGGGAAGCGGCAATGCCATCCGGGAACGTGATTGGTGGTTATTCCGGGTCTCGTTTTCGGGTTCAGCGCATCGTCGTCTTGCGCTCATTCATGTCCAGAAAGGCGCAGCCACGCGCGGCAATCCCGCCATCATCATTGGCAGCAAGATCACCCAGAATATCGGCGATGGTGGTTTTGGCGAGTTCGGCCCGGTAGACTTTCTCTGCTTTCAACATCGCGGCATTGATTCCGCAGGGCTTGGTGAAATAACGGCCGGGCAGCGGGTTCGGCCCGCGCTGGCGGATTTCCGCGCAACGAAACGCCGGCTGCGGTCCTTCGACCGCCAGAACGATGTCAAGCAGGGTGATCTTGTCGGTCGGTCGCGCCAGACGATATCCGCCCTTAGGCCCCGGCACCGTGGCGACAATGCCCGCGCTGGACAATGATTGCAGGTGCTTCAGAAGATAGCTCGTGGAAACGCCGTGAAATTCCGCCAGCGCCGCTGCCGATAACACGCCGCCTTCGGAAAGTCCCGCCAGCATGCCCACGCTGTGAATGGCCTGTTCAACGCCGTCGCCGAGTTTCATTGGTTCCTCACGTCTTGTTGCTGTATCGTGGACATTACTTATCCATGATTCTGATTTCCTGTCAAGCGTCGCTGGAGCGCTCTTCTTTTTCTCAGGTTTTTCACTACCTTGAAGGGGTGAAACATACCGAGTCTCCCACGTCCGGCACGCATGTCGGCACCTTGCCCCTTCCATTCCAGAAATGGTTTGCCGAAAAAGGGTGGTCTGCGCGCGCCCATCAGCTGGAGCTGATGGCACGGGCGAGGGGCGGGGAAAACATGCTCCTGATCGCACCAACAGGCGCAGGCAAAACGCTGGGTGGCTTCCTGGCCTCGCTCACCGCTCTCACAGAGCGCGGCAAGGTTCCGCCCGGCTCCGGCTTTGTCGGCGTGCACACCCTCTACATCTCGCCGCTGAAGGCGCTTGCAGTCGATATCGAGCGAAATCTCACCAAACCCGTTTCCGAAATGGGTCTGCCGATTGTCATCGAAACCCGCACCGGCGATACGCCCCAGGCGAAACGCCAGCGCCAGAAGGTGAGGCCGCCGGATATCCTGCTGACGACACCGGAGCAGGTCTCACTGCTGCTTGCCAATAAGGAGGCGGAGCGCTTTTTCCGCGACCTGAAATATGTGGTGCTTGATGAGTTGCACTCGCTCGTCACATCCAAACGCGGCCATCTGCTGTCGCTGGCGCTCGCGCGGGTGCGCAGGCACGCGCCGGATGTGCGTTTTATCGGCCTGTCGGCCACGGTCGCCGATCCGATGGATTTGCGCCGTTACCTTGCGCCGCAGGGACAGGGTGAGCCGCCGGCCGGCCTCATCACGGTCGAAGGGGGCGCTAAGCCGGATATCTCCATTCTGCAAACGGAAGAGCGCATTCCGTGGTCCGGCCATTCCGCGCGTTATGCCGGCAAGGACTTGTACGAGGCGTTGAAGCGGCATCAGACCACGCTGGTCTTTGTGAATACGCGCTCACAGGCGGAAAGGGTCTTCCAGGAACTCTGGACCGTCAATGACGACAACCTGCCGATTGCACTGCATCACGGTTCGCTGGATGCCGGCCAGCGCCGCAGGGTGGAGGCGGCGATGGCGGAAAACAAGCTGCGCGCTGTTGTCGCGACCTCTACGCTCGATCTCGGCATAGACTGGGGCGATGTGGACTTGGTGGTGCATGTCGGCGCGCCAAAAGGCGCAAGCCGTCTTGCCCAGCGTATCGGGCGCGCCAATCACCGTATGGACGAGCCTTCAAAGGCGATCCTCGTTCCCGCCAACCGCTTCGAGGTGATGGAGTGCCGGGCCGCGCTGGATGCCAATTACATCGGCGCGCAGGATACCCCGCCCATTGCCGAAGGCGCGCTCGATGTTCTCGCCCAGCATGTGCTCGGCATGGCCTGCGCCGAACCCTTCGATGCGGATGAGCTCTATCGAGAAGTGACCAGCGCTTCGCCCTATGCCGATTTGCCGCGCCCCACCTTCGACCGGGTGGTGGATTTTACCGCCACCGGTGGTTATGCGCTGCGCACCTATGAGCGTTATGCTCGCATCCGTCAGATGAAGGATGGGCGCTGGCGCGTTTCCAATCCAGCCGTTGCCCAGCAATATCGCCTTAACCTTGGCACCATCGTCGAGGCAGCAGAACTCAATGTCCGCATGGTCAAGCGCAACGCCAAGGGCACGGTCGGGCGCGGCGGCATGTCACTCGGCAAGGTCGAGGAATATTTTCTCGAACAGCTGGTGCAGGGGGACACATTCCTGTTTGCCGGAAAGGTGCTGCGTTTTGAAGGTATCCGCGAGAACGAATGTCTGGTTTCGCAGGCTTTCTCCCTCGATCCGAAGATTCCCTCCTATGCAGGCGGCAAGTTTCCGCTCTCGACCTACCTGGCGGATCAGGTGCGCTCCATGCTTGCCGATCCGGCCCGCTGGCAGGCATTGCCGGATCAGGTCCGTGACTGGCTTGAAATCCAGAAGGAAAAGTCGATCATCCCAAAGCGCGACGAGCTGCTGGTGGAAACCTTTCCCTTCCGCAAGCGCTTTTTCATGGTCATGTATCCCTTCGAGGGGCGTTTGGCGCACCAGACGCTCGGCATGCTTGTGACGAGGCGGCTGGAGCGGGCTGGCGCCAAGCCGATGGGTTTCGTCGCCACCGATTATTCACTCGCCATCTGGGCCATGGAAGATATCGGCATGCGGCTGAAATCCCGCCGCCTGTCGCTTGCAGACCTGCTCGACGAAGACATGCTGGGCGACGATCTGGAAGCATGGCTGGACGAATCCTTCATGCTGAAGCGCACCTTCCGCAACTGCGCCATCATCTCGGGTCTCATCGAACGCCGCCACCCCGGCAAGGAAAAGACCGGCAGGCAGGTGACCGTGTCGGCCGATCTTATTTATGACGTTCTTCGCAGCCATGAGCCGGATCATATCCTGCTGGAAGCCACGCGGCGCGATGCCGCGGCAGGACTTTTGGACATTGGCCGTCTTGGAGATATGCTGAAGCGAATCAAGGGACACACCACGCATCGCGCGCTGGAGCATGTCTCACCTCTTGCCGTTCCGGTCATGCTGGAAATCGGCCGGGAGACGGTGGCGGGCGAAGCGATGGACGATGTGCTGGCGGAAGCCGCCGATGAGCTGATCGCCGAGGCGATGTCCTGAAAGACCCATTGAAGGAACGACGACAACATTGCTGAGCCGGCTGACATTGAGCGACAGATTTTCCAATGGCTTCGAATGCCTTGGCAGCGAGACCGTCATCAATGGCGTTGCCGCCTGGTGCGATCCGCTGGGCGGGCTGTATCTGCCTGACCTCTCGCTGCTGGTCGTCTCCGATCTGCATCTGGAAAAGGGCGCGGCCTTTGCCCGGCGCGGCTCCATGCTGCCGCCCTACGACACCATCGCCACGCTTAAAATCCTGTCCTCGCTGATCAGCCGCTACGATCCGAGGATCGTCGTCAGCCTCGGTGACAATTTCCATGATCGCGTCGGCTCGCAGCATCTGCCGCTGCCGCTGCGCGAACTCATTCGCGAGATGGCGCGTGGCCGCGAATGGATATGGATAAACGGCAACCATGATCCCGATGGTACGGTCGATCTGCCGGGCTCTTCGGTGGACGAGATGTTTTACGGCGCTCTCGTCTTCCGCCACGAGCCGAAACCGGGAGATGCCGCCGGCGAAATCGCGGGGCACCTGCATCCCTCCGCCACGGTCCGCCGCCGCGAAAAGACGGTGCGACGGCCTTGTTTCGCCACAGACGGTTCGCGTCTGTTGATGCCGGCTTTCGGGGTGATGAGCGGCGGGCTGGATTTGCGCCATAAGGCGATGCGCGGCCTCTTCGATCACGCCGCGCTCGTCGCGCATCTGATGGGGCGGGACCGCATCTATTCTGTGCGATTTTCAAATCTTATCGGCTGAGCGTATTTTCCGAACGTAAGACCGCTACGTAGTTACCGGAAATGCTCTATTGCCGGTAGACCAGCACCGGTATCTTCGAATTCTTGAGCACCTTGGCCGTGACGCTGCCGAGCAGCAACTCCACGAAGCGCCTGTGTCGGTGCGAGGCCATGGCGATGAGATCGCAGCCGCTCTTGTCGGCGATTTCGATAATCGCTTCGTCCGGCCGCCCCGCGCGCGCAAGCAGGGCCTCGCAATCGAGCCCCATGGCGGCGGCGTGCGCCTGCGTATCTCTCAGCAGATGTTCCGCTTCCTCGCAGCGGTGAAATTCCTCTTCGGCAATGGCGGCAATGTCCTCGACATCGCTGGCAATCACATGAAAGGGTTCCGATACCGTCACCACGGTCACCTTTGCGCCTGCCTCCCTGGCGAGAGCGAACCCTTGGTCGATTGCGATCTGCGCCAGCGGCGAGCCATCGGTGGGAATGAGAATGTGCTTGAACATGACATTTCTCCTTTTCATCCCCGTCACAACCGCACATACCGCCATAACCTGGGTGCGGGGTTGTAACGCCTTGAATTTTACCGCAAACCGTTGGCGGAAGCGAATGCTATCTTCGCCGACTGGGACGGCAGACACTCTCTTTTTCGGGAAAAAAGGATCAGTCCTTGCGGAAGATGATGCTGGCGCCCCAGCCGGTCACGACTGCCAGTAGAACGCAGAGCGCGCCATAGGCAAGCGGCGTCTGATGCGCGGCATCGGTGATCGCCTGTTCCATGCCCGTCTTGACGACGCGCAGTTTCAGTTCGCGCTGGGCGATGAATTTGCCGCTCTTGAAGAGATAGGCGCGGGCGGTATGCACGCCATTCGGCACGTTGGCCGGCAGGCGCAAAGTCGCCCAGAACAGGCCGGTGCGTTCCAGCCGCACCCCGGTTGTGTCGTTGCGATAGATGCCGCTGGAAAGCTTCAGACGCCGATAAGCCTCCTGAAAGTCGAAAACATTGTCCGGCACGCCGGAGAAGACCGCGCTTTTCAGTGACAGATGGTCGACGCCGAGCCCCATGGCGCGGAGCGTTCCGGGCGAGGCGATGTCGGCGGTATTGCGCGTGCTGGCCATGGAATAGGACTCCGGCAGCGGCGTGAAGGTGATGGCGCTGGTATTGATCCATATGCCCGCCACGCGCTGTTTCTTGCGCACGGTCATATAGTCGCTCGGCCCTTCCAGCGTTACGACAATGTCATATTGTCCGATGGCCAGCAGCAGCTGGTCGGTATTGTTGAGTGCGCCGAAGAGGGTGAAATCCGCGCCGCGAAAATCCGAAGCGATCGGAATTTCGGTGGTCGACGCGCCGATTTCGATGTTTTCCTGCAGCGGCGGCTGCTGCGGACCGGGCGGCAGGGCAAGCGGCGGCGTCTGGGCCGAAGCCGGTTGTCCGAGGGAAAGACATGAGGCCAGCGCAAGGGCGGCAAGCAGCAAATGGCGGATCAATAACCTAACCCCCCAACGGCGACTGAAAACAGGTCTTCCGGGCGCACCACCAGCGACACGGCAAGGCGAAGCGCAACAGCGAGGACGAGAAGCGCCAGCAGGGCGCGCAGCTGTTCGCCGCGCAGTTTTTGGCCGACGCGCACGCCATATTGCGCGCCAATGACGCCCGCCACCATCAGGATAAAGGCCAGCACCACATCGACGGAATAGTTGGTCGCTGCCTGAACGACGGTCGTATAGGCGGTCACGAAAATGATCTGGAACAGCGAGGTGCCGACGACCACATTGGTCGGAATACGCAGAAGATAGATCAGTGCCGGCACCATGATGAAGCCGCCGCCGACACCCATGACGGAGGTGAGGATTCCGATGGCGAAACCCAGTGTGACGACGGGAATGATGCTAAGATAGATCTTCGATTTCTTGAACCGCATTTTCAGCGGCAGGCGGTGCACCCAATTATGATGGCCCGGCCGGCGCAACGTCACGGCTTCGTTGCGTGCAGCGCGGCGGAGCGCCGAAATGCTTTCCTTCAGCATCAGGCCGCCGACGGCGCCGAGCAGGATGACATAGAGGAGCGAAACGATGAGATCGAGCTGGCCGATGCTGCGCAGGAAGGAGAATATCCAGACGCCGACCGTCGCGCCCACAAGACCGCCGACGAGCAGGACGGTGCCGAGCTTGACATCGAGCGTGCCGCGCCGGAAATGCGTGATCGCGCCGGAAACGGAGGAAGCCACCACCTGGTTCGCGCCCGTCGCCACGGCCACTACAGGCGGAATATTGTAGAAAATCAGAAGCGGGGTAATCAAAAAGCCGCCGCCCACGCCAAACATGCCGGACAGAAAACCGACGGCCGCGCCCATGCCGAGAATGATGAAAATATTCACCGACAGTTCTGCGATCGGCAGATAGACAGTCACGGCTCGGACCTCGGGCAAATGGTTCCGGGCGGCATGGCTTGTCCGGGTGAGGGGGCCGCGCCGCGATTTACACTTTCTGTCTGAAAAGACCGGGCATGCCCGATCTTCATCCGTCATGCCCACGAGGGCCTGACCTGTCAACATTCAACGGCAAATACGTTGATAATTTGGAAAGATAGCGGCCGTGTGTCGGCAGCGGGCCACATTCCTGCGCCGGGCTGAGCGAAAGCGGCCAAAGGGCCGCTTCGCCGGTTCTTGAATGTTTATTTGTTGCGGGCGAGAAGCGCGGTGACCAGTTCGTTGGTAATGCGCCCGTCCGGGGTCTGGCCCACGGATTTCTGGAAGTCCTTGATGGCCGTCACGGTGTTCTTGCCGAGCTTGCCGTCAGGTTGGCCGGCATCGAAACCGTTCTTGTTCAGGATCGCCTGAATGTTGCGGATCGCCTTTTCCATGTCCACGGAGGCGGTCTTCACGCCCTCCTTGCCAGCCCATTCCTCCGGCGGGTTGACGCTGTTGGCGTCTTCCGAAAGCGGCTTGACCTTCCAGGCGTCCACCTTGGCCTTTGCGCTCTGAAGCTGCTGCGGGTTCAAGGCCCCCGCAACTTCGTCGCGCTTCTGGGCGGCGTCGGCGTCACCATCCTTGGCTGCGATGGCGAACCACTTGTAGGATTCCTCGATGTCCTGCTTCACGCCGCTGCCGCGCGCATAAAGAATAGCGAGATTGAACTGGCTGTCACGAACGCCGAGGTCGGAGGCTTTGATGAACCATTGCGCGGCGGCGGCGAAATCCGGCTGACCGGCCGCATCGGAAGCGAGCAGGACGGCGAGATTATGCATGGCGCCCGCATTGCCCTGTTCCGCGGCCAGCGTGTAATAGCGCTTGGCTTCGGGAAGGTTACGTTCGACGCCGTTCGCCTTCTCGTAAAGATTGGCGAGGCGATATTGCGCGGGTGCGAGGCCGCGATCTGCGGCGAGTTTGTACCACTTTGCCGCCTCGGTGCGGTCGGCGGCAACGCCGCGGCCATCGGTGTAACGGGCTGCGATCTCGAACAGCGCCTGCGTGTCCCCCTTGGCGGCCGCTTCGGCAAGCGAAGCGGGTTCGATGCCGGCGGGAACGGTGATGGCGTCCTGGACGGGAACAGTCGTGGCGGCAACCTGTGCCGGAGCCGAGGGTTCGTTCTGCGCGACGGTGCCGGAATTTGCCGCATCCACGGCGGGAACGTCGGCAACCGGCGGCTCGTCAGGCAGCGGCGCGCCGCCGATGGTGCGTGGATCGATGATATTTTCCGCCGGTGCGGTGTTTTCGATGCTGTCGGCGGATGCGGCCTGTTCCGGATCGATGGCGAGATCGGACGGAATGGTCACGGCCTTCTCACCCGTTTCGGGAAGCGCGGAAACCGGGCCCTGGTCCGTCTTCTGCTCGATGATCGGCGCCGGAGCTTCCGCGCCGCCGATCAGCGTCTTGACGAGCGGCATGGCCATCATTGCTAGAAGAATGGCGCCGATGCCGAGCAGCAACGGGCGACGATAGCGCGAAAGCGTGGAGGTGTCGGTCTTGCGGCTCTTCTTGCCTGTGTCCAGCTTCTCCGGCGATGTTTCCATGGCGGCGGCCTGCGCTGCACGACGGGCGGCGGCAATGAAATCCGTCCGTCCTTCAGCGTCTGCGGCCTTGCCGCTGGCGGCCACCTGGCTGGCGCGAACGCGCTCGAGGATTTTCTTGATATCGGGCGCGCCCGAACCAGGCTCCAGAAGTTCGTTCTCCTGACCGGCAGGCAGAACGTCGATCGGATCGAGCGACGGGGCGGGCTCAACCTGCGTGCGGGAGGAGGAGGAGGCCGATATCGGTTCTTTTTCGGCTTTGACGGTCTTTGCAGTACCCGTTTTGAAACGCTTCGTCAGGCCGGCGAGCAGGCTCTTTTTTTCCACCTTCGCGGGTTTCGCTGCAGCAGGAGGCACGATGGCGTCCGCATCCTTCTCGTCGGCGTCGAGAATGGCCTGTTCTTCGGCAATATAACCCTCTTCCGGGAAAACGGCGGCCGGCATGGACACATGTTCGCGCGCGGGGACCGCCCCAGGTTGCGCAACGCTGTGCTGCGCGGCCTGTTCGCGGTAGACGGGAGCATTGTCGAGGTTGTCCAGCCGGCCGGCAATCTGCACCAGCGTCTCATGCAGCGCTTCGAATGTGCGGTGCGTACGTTCTTCGGTATTGCGGCTCAAGGCTTCGAGACTGCGCAGATCGGTCGCAAGATCGGTTAGCATGCTCATGTCGGCAAGGCTTGCGCCGGCCGAGAGATTGTTGCGGGTATAGGCGTCCAGAACGGCCTCGGCCGCCTGCCGGGCTGCCTCGATGATATATTCGTCGTTGGACGCCATGTAGTCTTCGATGGCCGCCATGCGGGCGTCGAGTTCAGGCGGCATGGCCGCGGCCTGCATCTGCACCGGCTGGCTGATCAGCGTCGAGAGATGGGCGATCTGGTTTTCGAGGCTTGCGAGCGCATGGCTGTCGGCGGGCGCGGCATGGGCGGTCTCGTCGAGGCGGGCGGCAATGTTGCCGAGCCGCTCTTCCAGACGCGAGAAAGCGCTTTCGCTGAGGTCCGATGCCGGCTGCGGCTGGCTGTAACGATAATCGAGGTCCTCGATCCGCCGGGAGAGCAGGTCGAGCCGCTCGGCCAAGCCGTCATTGACGGCGCCGTGATCCAGCGCGTCGATCTTGCGGGAAATATCGCTGAGGAAAGAGGTCAGTTCCGCCTGTTGCGAGGGGCGCTGCGACCGTTCCAGAAGCAGCGACAGCTGGTCCAGCCGCTCATGCAACTGCGCGGCGTCGCGGGCGGTGCTGAGTTCGTCGATCTTGCCGGCCAGCGCTTCAAGGCGGGCGGTGAGGTCCGGCGCCGGTTCAGGTTTTGCGGCGGCAAGGCGGTTGATGTCGCCAAGCTGTTCGGCAAGGCCGTTCAGCCGGTTCTCCAGACGCTGCGCCAGCGCATTGTCCGTTGCCTGCGCATTGGCGCGCGTGCCGGATGCGGCAATGGCGCGGCTGATTTCATCCAGCCGCTGGTCGAGACCGGAAAACTGTTCGGTAAAGGCCGCTTCGTTCGGCTGAATGTGCTTGCCGAGCTGCTCCACGGCACTGGCAATCGCAATCAGCTTGTCTTCGAGCACGCGCACGGCCGGATTGTTGCTCATGCCGCGAAGCTGCGTCTTGATGTCATCGAGACGATAAGCGAGCGAAACGATCTCATCCTGCAACGCGCCGGCGTCGAAACCGCGCAGCGTGTCTTCCACATTGTTCCAGCGGCTTTCGATCCGGTGTACGCTGTCTTCGCGTGCCAGCTGGTCGATGGTGGCGCGCAGGTCCTCGAATTCGTTGCGCAGGCCATAAGCGTCAGGGGACGCCAGATTGCCGAGCTGGTCGATGCTGCCGGCCAACCGCGCGATGTCGTCGCGCAGGTCGCCGATGAATTGCTGGTCTTCCGCCACCGCGCGGATATTGCGGATTTCGGCACGCAGTCCCTGCGCTTCGCGGGCAACGCCCTCGGCAATATCGTGCTTCAGCTCGTGTCGCAGATTGACCAGCGCCTGGGCGATCTCCTGCAGGGCTGCGTCATCGCGCTGCGGTTCCTGATGGGGCGGCATGGCACGGGCGCGCGGCGCGGGAGCGGCCGTCTGCTGGGTTTCCCTCGAGCCATATGCCGGCGCGAGCGGCCGGGTAATCGTCCGTTCCGGGCGGACGGCGGGTTCCTGCGGGCGCTGGAAGCTTGCCTCGAGAAGACGCTGGCGCTGGCGGATTTCGTTAACGGGATCAAGCTGCGGTGGCGTAACGGCAGCGCGGGGCTCACGCGACGCGGCATAGGCCTCGATCTTGGGCTCTGCCTGAGCGCTCGCGGATCGCGGATCGCGCGGGAATTTCTGGCTCATCAGCCCCTCAATGCGGGCTTCAAGGCCTTCAATGGTGCGATTGAGAGCATCAAGAGACGACCTGTCGCTTGGCTGTTGGTTTTTCGATCGCAATCCGTTCATCTTTTCGCTCGCTTCGCTTCCGCCCGCTGTGCCCGGTTATATGTCGCGACGTGGCCTGCCTGAACACGCCGTCGCCGCAACATGCAGCAATTCCAGAGCCGGTATTTGCCCCCGTTGAGGAAAATGCGCCGAGTACGAAGCAGTTACCTCTGTCGGGAGAATTCACGAAACGTGGTAAAGAAGTGGTTAACTATGGTCGGAATTTTTTAACTTTTACGGCGCATGGCCGCCTGACGCCGGGCCGGATATACGTTGCGCGAAAAAGGAGAAGGAATATTCCGCCGAAATTTATTTGACGTTTACGCGCACGTCAAATATTGTCATCCCATATCGGCCGGATTATCGCCGGCGCCCACGATGCGGAGGAACATCGGTAATGCCTGTTTACAAGGCCCCAGTCAAAGACACGCTTTTTATCCTGAACGACGTTCTTGGCCTCGAGCGGTATAACAACCTGCCCGGCTTCGAGGACGCAACCCCCGACATGATCGAGGCCATTACCGGTGAAGCCGCAAAGCTTGCCGAAGAGCGGCTTTTCCCGCTCAACCTTTCCGGTGATCAACAGGGCTGCAAGCGCGCCGATGACGGTTCGGTTTCGGTGCCGGATGGTTTCAAGGATGCCTATGACGCCTATTGCGAGGGCGGCTGGATCGGCCTTGCCGTGCCGCCGGAATTCGGCGGACAGGGACTGCCCTACACGCTGCATGCCGCCATCGGCGAATATATGTCGTCCGCCAACCTGTCGCTGATGATGTATCCCGGCCTGACGCAGGGCGCGATCGCTGCGATCCTCGTGCACGGCACGCAGGAACAGAAGGAAACCTATCTGCCGAATATGGTGGGTGGCACATGGTCCGGCACCATGAACCTCACCGAACCCCATTGCGGCACCGATCTCGGCCTGCTGCGCACCAAGGCAGTGCCGCAAGGCGATGGTAGCTACAAGATTTCCGGTCAGAAGATCTTCATCTCCGCCGGCGAACATTCCATGACTGACAATATCGTTCATCTGGTGATCGCCCGCATCGAAGGTGCGCCAGAAGGCACCAAGGGCATTTCGCTGTTTATCGTGCCGAAGTTCCTTGTCAAGGAAGACGGCACGCTCGGCGAGCGCAACGGCGTCACCTGCGGCGCCATCGAACACAAGATGGGCATTCACGGCAACGCCACCTGCGTCATGAACTATGATGGTGCGACGGGGTATCTCTTGGGTGCGGAGAACAAGGGCCTCTCCGCCATGTTCGTGATGATGAACGAAGCCCGTCTTGGCGTCGGCCTGCAGGGTCTTTCCGTCGGTGAGATCGCCTATCAGAACGCTGTCGAATACGCCCGAGAGCGCATTCAGGGCCGCTCGCTTTCCGGCGCGAAATTCCCGGACAAGAAGGCCGATCCGATCATCGTGCATCCAGATATCCGCCGCACGCTGATGACCATCAAAGCCTATAACGAGGCGGGCCGCGCCTTCCTGCTGTGGACGGCGCTGCAATCCGACATCGCCCATCGCTCAACCGATGAGAAGGAGCGCCAGACAGCGGATGACCTGCTCGGCCTCGTCACGCCAATCCTCAAAGGCGTTTTGACCGACAAGGGCTTCGACCACGCCGTGATGGCGCAGCAGGTCTTCGGCGGCCATGGCTACATCGAAGAACATGGCATGAGCCAATATGTCCGCGATGCGCGTATCACCATGATCTACGAAGGTGCCAACGGCATTCAGGCGCTCGATCTGGTCGGTCGCAAGCTCGGCATGAATGGCGGCCGCGCCGTCATGGCACTGTTCAAGGAAATCGGCGATTTCTGTGAGGAAAACCGCGCTGATGAAAAGCTCAGCCTTTACACCAAGGGCCTGAAGAAGGGCTTGAACGACCTGCAGGCCGCAACCATGTGGTTCATGCAGAACGCCATGGCCAAGCCCGACAATGCCGGGGCCGGTTCGACCGATTATATGCATCTCTTCGGCATCGTGGTGCTGGGTTACATGCAGGCGCGCATGGCGAAAGCCGCCAGTGAAGCGCTAGCGGCAGGCAGCACTTCGGACGAGGATTTCCTCAAGACCAAGCTTGTCACGGCGAAGTTTTACATGGAGCGCATCATGCCGGAAACGGCGCTGCGCAAGGCCCGCATCGAAACCGGCGCGGACACCATGATGGAACTGGCTGCGGAAGCATTCTGAGAAGGTTGGCGGTAAACACGCCGCAGGGAGAGAGTTTATGACCGACGTATTTATCTACGACCATGTCCGCACCCCACGCGGACGCGGCAAGAAGGATGGCAGCCTGCATGAGGTGCCCTCCGTTCGCCTGGCCGCCAAGACGCTGGAAGCCATCCGCGATCGCAACGGGCTCGACACCTCTGCTGTCGATGACATCATCATGGGCTGCGTCGATCCTGTCATGGATGCCGGCGCGGTGATCCCGAAAGCCGCCGCCTTCGAAGCCGGTTACTCCAACAAGGCGCCGGGTATGCAGATCTCGCGCTTCTGCGCCTCGGGTCTCGATGCCATCAACTTCGCAGCCGGCAAGGTCAAGGCCGGCTCGGACGATATCGTCATCGCCGGCGGCGTCGAAAGCATGTCGCGCGTCGGCATGGGCATGTCTGGTGGTGCCTGGTACATGGACCCCTCGGTCAACTTCCCGGCCTTCTTCATGCCGCAGGGCGTTTCGGCCGATCTCATCGCCACCAAATACGGCTTCTCCCGTGACGATGTCGATGCTTATGCCGTCGAGAGCCAGAAGCGCGCGGCGCATGCCTGGGAAAAGGGCTATTTCAACAAGTCGGTCATTCCGGTGAAGGACCAGAACGGTCTGACGATCCTTGATCGCGACGAGCACATGCGCCCCGGCACGGATATGCAGGCGCTTGCCTCCCTCAATCCTTCCTTCCAGATGCCGGGTGAAATGGGTGGCTTTGAAGCCGTCGGCATCATGGCCCACCCGGAAGTGGAGCGGATCAACTACGTGCACCACGCCGGCAACTCTTCCGGCATTGTCGATGGTGCCGCCGCCGTGCTGGTCGGCTCCAAGGCGGGCGGCGAGGCGATGGGCGTGAAACCCCGCGCCCGCATCAGGGCTTTCGCCAATATCGGTTCCGATCCGGCGCTGATGCTGACCGGCCCGGTGGATGTGACCGAGAAGCTCCTGAAAAAGACCGGAATGTCGCTTGCCGATATCGATCTCTTCGAACTCAACGAAGCCTTCGCCGCCGTCGTCCTGCGTTACATGCAGGCTTTCGACATCAGCCATGATCGGATGAACGTCAATGGCGGCGCCATCGCCATGGGCCATCCGCTGGGTGCAACGGGCGCGATGATCCTCGGTACTGTCCTGGATGAGCTGGAGCGGCGCGATCTGAATACTGCGCTCGTCACACTCTGCATCGGCGCGGGCATGGGCACGGCGACGGTTATCGAGCGGGTTTGAGGCAGCGGCAACACCCCCGCTTCCGTCATCCTCGGGCTTGACCCGAGGATCCATGCCAGAGGCGCTGGATGGTCGGGTCAAGCCCGACCATGACGGAAAGGAAGAGTTGGCCGCGTCGGGAAATTTGAGGGAAGAGGAATCCCAAATGAGCACTTACACCAATTTCACCATCGAGACGGACGCAGACGGCATTGCCCTCGTCACCTGGGACATGCCGGAAAAATCCATGAATGTCTTCACGTCAGACGTTCTCGAAGAACTGAACGCTATCGTGGATGCCACAGTAGCCGATGCCGCCGTGAAAGGCGTGGTCTTCACGTCAGGCAAGAGCACCTTTTCCGGGGGTGCCGATCTCTCGATGATCAAATCAATGTTCTCCTTTTACCACGAGGAAAAGGCGAAGAATCCGGACGAAGCGGCCCAAAAGCTGTTTGATCTCGTCGGCAGAATGAATGGCCTGTTCCGCAAGGTCGAGACTAACGGCAAGCCCTGGGTCTCGGCCATCAACGGCACCTGCATGGGCGGCGCATTCGAATTGTCGCTCGCCTGCCATGGCCGCGTGGCCTCCAGTGCCAAGAGCCTCAAGATCGCCCTGCCGGAAGTTAAGGTCGGCATCTTCCCCGGCGCCGGCGGCACCCAGCGCGTCTCGCGCCTGACGGACGCGCAATCCGCCTTGCAGATGATGACGACCGGCCAGTCGCTGACCGGCGCGCGCGCCAAGGCCATGGGGCTGGTTCATCAGGTGGTGGAGCCGGATCAGCTGGTCGCAACCGCAAAGCAGATGATCAAGGACGGCCTGAAGCCGGTCGCACCTTGGGATGAAAAGGGCTTCAAGGCCCCCGGCGGCGGCATCTGGACGCCGGCCGCAGCTCAGCTCTGGCCGGCCGCACCGGCCATCCTGCGCCGCGAAAGCGCCGGTAACTATCCGGCCGCCCTCGCCATCCTGAAATGCGTGTATGAAGGCCTGCAATTGCCCTTCGATACCGCGCTGAAGGTGGAGCAGCGTTATTTCACCGAAATCCTGCGCTCGAAGGAAGCCTTCGGCATGATCCGCTCGCTGTTCATTTCCATGCAGGAACTGGGCAAGGGTGCGCGTCGCCCGGCAGGCCAGCCGAAGACGGAGTTCAAGAAGGTCGGCGTCGTCGGCGCGGGCTTCATGGGTGCTGCCATGGCCTATGTCACCGCCGCAGCCGGTATCCCCGTCACGCTGGTGGACCGGGACCAGGAAGCCGCCGACAAGGGCAAGGGCCATTGCGAGGAAAGCGTCAAGGCCGCCATAACCAAGGGCAGGCTGACGCAGGATGAAGGCAAGGCCCTGCTCGACCTCGTTACCCCGACAGCGGATTACGCCGCGCTCTCCGACGCCGATCTCGTCATCGAAGCCGTGTTCGAGGACCGCGACGTGAAGAAGGCCGTCATCGAGGCCGTGGAAGCCGTGTTGCCTGAAGGAGCGATCTTCGCCTCCAACACCTCTACCTTGCCAATCACTGGTCTTGCGAAGAACTCCAAGCGCCCGGTGGATTTCATCGGCATCCACTTCTTCTCGCCGGTCGAGAAGATGATGCTGACGGAAGTGATCCTCGGCAAGGAAACCGGCGACAAGGCGCTCGCCGTCGCGCTGGACTATGTGGCGAAAATCAAAAAGACCCCGATCGTCGTCAACGATACACGCGGCTTCTTCGTTAATCGCTGCGTGCTGCGCTATATGGCGGAAAGTTACGACATGCTGATCGAAGGCGTTCCGCCCGCCATGATCGAAAATGCCGCTAAATTCGCCGGCATGCCGGTCGGCCCGCTGGCGCTGAACGACGAGGTGGCGATCGATCTTTCCTACAAGATCCTGAAAGCCACCGTCGCCGATCTCGGCGAAAAGGCGGTTGATCCGCGCCATATGGAACTCGTGAAGAAGCTGGTGGAAGGCGAGGGCCGGTTCGGCCGCAAGAACGCCAAAGGCTTTTACGACTACCCGCAAAAGCCCGCCAAGAAGTCCCTCTGGCCCGGCCTGAAGGATCTCTATCCGCAGCAGAAGCCCGAGGACGTGGATATGGAGGTACTGAAACAGCGCTTCCTCGTCACCGTGGCGCTGGAAGCCGCCCGCACGGTGGAAGAAGGCATCGTCACCGATCCGCGTGAGGCAGATGTCGGCTCCATCCTCGGTTTCGGCTTTGCACCTTATACCGGCGGCGCGCTGTCCTACATCGATGGCATGGGCGTCAAGACCTTCGTGGCACTCGCCGAAAAGCTCAGCGAGACCTATGGCCCAAGCTTCAAGCCGACGCCGCTGCTGAAGGAGATGGCCGCCAAGGGCGAGACCTTCTACGGTCGCTTCGATCCTTATGCCAGCGCCGCCAAGGCGGCCTGAGGCTTCACGCGAGACATTGTACAGGCCCTTCGGGGCCTGTTTTATTATGTCTGCCTCCCCGCTTTCCGTGCATCCTTTGCTCAGTTGAGGCGTTGAAGGGGCTGACCGGGCAAAACTGCCCGCCGCAGCAATTTAGCATGCGTCAGGAGACAACGATGAAAGCACCACTGCGATCCCACGGTTTCGACAAGCCATCCGACCTGGACGACGAATTGGCCGAACTGGAGGAAGAGGCCGAAGCTGTAGCTGCCGAAGCAAAGGCGGAAAAACCCGCAGCCAGGAGAACGCGGACCGCAAATACCATCGACCCGTCGCTGCGCGCCGAATTGGACGAGCTTCGCAAACAGGTCGACAAGATCCGCCGCGATGTCAAACGGTTGGAGGCTGCCCAGCATTCCCGCCACGCGCCCGCACGGCCCCACCAAGAGCGCGACGGCGAGAATTCCCGCCTGATGACGGTGGTGCGCTCCGTCGCCGTCACCTCGCTTGCCAGCCGCATCTTCGCTTCCTCGCCCGTCATGGCGGCGCTGGTGGCTGTGGTGCCTTTCGCGCTTGGCCTTGCCGCACGACGCAATGAGGGGGCGTAAGCCGCTACCTGCCGCGCCGGCACCCGCTGGCCCGGCGGATGCCCAGGAGCGGGTTTTCCGCCGCAATCCGGCCTTCGCCGGGCAGACTTTCGAGCCATCCACAGGCACCGTGAAAAAACTGTCAAAAAACTTCGCGATGGCGCTTGCCATGTCCGAACAAGATGTTATAACCCCGCTCACTTTCGGGGCACCAAATAGCCCCGCCCGCCAAAAGCGGAGGTTCTTCAAGGACCTGAAGTGCCCGGATAGCTCAGTTGGTAGAGCAGCGGATTGAAAATCCGCGTGTCGGTGGTTCAAATCCGCCTCCGGGCACCATTCTAAGCCCTTAGAAACGTGATTGTTTTAATAATCGTTCTTTTCTTGGTTTGGTTGATGCTGGTGCAATCATCACGTCGAGTATTTCGAATGCTACATCTAAACTGCTGGTCGCGTTTCAACAGCTAGAAGCATCGGCGGCGCATCTCTCGGATTGTTGGTGCGGGGCGGTTTTTGATTAACTCTGGTCTAGATTATCTTCATCACCAAGAGGAGCGTCTTCATCATCAACAACTACATCTGCTACCTGAATGTCCAGAAGCTCTGATAGTAAGGTGTGGAGGGGCGCCAAATTGAGATTTGGCAGAGAAGCATCTACCTCTTGAAGAGCGGTGACATACCGTGCGCGGTTTTCTGTCAGTAACTCGGGGAGTATCTTTTCGCCAGGGAGTAGGGCTCCCAGCTTTAAACACAACACAAAATAACAAGAAGCGCGGGCTGTTCTACCGTTGCCGTTGATGAATGGATGGATGTGATTAAGTCGCCAAAGTACGAAACTTGCCAAGACGACCGGGTCAAGTGATTCCCAGTTTCTGTTAACTGTGTTGACGAAGTCGTCCATGAGCGCGCTGACACGGTAGTGTTGCGGCGGTTCGTAAGTACCTACGGTTACTGGGCAGGGGCGGTATTCACCGGCATTCGTATGTAGGCACGTGATGGCTTGAAAATTTAAGGCTTTAATTACGTGTTGAGAAAGAAAGGGACGTCCTATTTCCAAGGATGTCTCCACAATAGATTTCAGGAAGTCGTATTGGCGGTTGCCGTTGGCAATCGCCAATTTTTGATAACTAGGATTTGCTTCTGTTCCAGTTAATTCAAATAATATCAATTATGCGCTCTTCCGACCTTCGATGTCCGCCAGCGCCTTCGTAACTTGTGCGCGCGTGACGGTGCTCGAGTCGGAAAGCGAACCCATAATAAAGGACACGCGCTGCTTGTAAAGCTCCTCGGCAGTAAGCTTTCGATCAGCAGCTGCACGCAGACTCTTTAACAGGGATTCATTTGTTTTCAGGTCTGTCATAGCTTCGCTCCTAAGATTGCTTCATTCACAGTAAGCCCATGATTCCAAACAATCTTCTTCTTTTTGTTTTGGACAAACTAGTTGGAAGAAGACGTGTAGTCAACTAGCCCAAAGGAGGGTTTGTTCCAACTTCTTACGTGCACGTAACTTTTGCATCAGCATTTTACAAGCCTTGTCAATTAGTTAACATGCGCAGGTAAATGGGTTATTAAATTTTACCTACAAAACTAGGCTGGAGTGTGGCTTGCGGGCAAAGCAGCCGTCGACTTCTGCCGCGGGGAGCGAACCGCCTCCTTTGTCGGTCAGTAGCTGTAGGTCACCGACCGATAAAAGCTTCCAGCATACGAGTCACTCGTACAAGGTCATCCTCATTCACATTCGCGAGTGCCGCATTCACGCGGTGAAGTAGACGACCGCGTTCGCCTTCAGGTGCAATAACAGTACCGGAGCCGAAGAACGCGATGGCGGGAACGCCCAAGGCTTTTGCGATACTTTCGATGGTTTCAAACGACGGCGAAGCGTCGCCACGTTCGAGTCGTCCCATCATCTCAATCGAAAGGTCGGCCTTTTCGGCAAGGACTTCTTGCGTCAGGCCCAACGCTTTCCGGTGATGGCGAATATTGCTGCCGAAAATCTTTCTAAGTTCCAATCGCTACCCTCCGAACTGGAGGGACAGTCGCCTTTGTGACTTTGCGACTTAAGGCATTTCTATTGCTGAAAATCAGAAATATGCAATAATGATGCAGTATATGAAATTTCTGTCGTGAGATTGCAGATGTCCTCTATCCACGCGAACCATTTCCCGCTCCTCGCGTTTGGCGCGTTCGTGCTGATAGTCTTCCTGTGGGTGAAGTGGGAAAGCTTTATCCCGCCGATGTTTATTCCCCGTGTGGAAATAGAACGAATAGTCGACGAACTGGTCCAGCAACATGGAGAACGCGCCGCAGAAATAGCCTGCATGGAGGAAGATCGCGCTTGGCGATGTTCGCAGAACTTCGAGCAGGGCAAATGGCGGCGGGTACGCCAAGAGCTTAGGCGGCGGAAAGCACCTTAATTAAAGATGCTCCCGATTATCCGTATTCTGCTCCGCCCGGTCCCGATAAAGCGCAGCCCGTCCCAGCAGCATCAGGGAAACCGGGGTCGTCACCGTCATGAAAATGCCGATGAAGATTTCGTGGAAGGCGAAGCGGTCGCCGGAGACGGAGAAATAGATGATCGAGGCCATGACAATGCCGCCGGTGCCCCAGCTGGTGCCGAGCGTGGGCGCATGCAGACGCTCATAGAAGCTGTTCAGTCTGGCAAAGCCGATGGTGCCGATCAGCGTCAGCGAGGCGCCGAGCAGCACGAAGAAAGCCACGGCAATGGCCGCCCAGAGCGGGAATTCGTGTGCTTCGCTCATTCGATCACCTCGCCGCGCATCAGGAATTTGGAAAGGGCGACGGTTGAGACGAAGCCGAGGATGGCGATCAGCAGCGATGCCTCGAAGTAGATGTCATTGCCGGTGCGCAGGCCGAAGGTCAGGAGAAGCAGCATGGCGTTGACATAGAGCGTATCCATGCCCAGCACGCGGTCCTGCGCGCGCGGGCCGATGGCGATACGATAGACGGAGATCGCCATGGCGATGGCGAGCATCAGCTGCGCCAGCGAAAAGGACCAGAAAAGAATAATCGAACTCATTCGAATATCTCCATCAGCAGTTTTTCATATCGGTTCTTGATAAGGCTTATCCAGGCCGCCTCATCCACATCGTCGAGAACGTGAAGCAGAAGCATGCCTTGGCTGGAATTATATTCGAGCCATGCGCTTCCGGGCGTCGAGGTGAGGATCGTCGCCAGAACGGCCAGCGCCATCGGGTCGCGAATATCGAGCGGCACCGCCAGGAAGCCGGATTTGCGGTCCCTTTCGCGCTTGAACAGGATGATCTTCACGACTGAGATATTGGACCTGATGATATCGTAAAGCACGATCAGGATCAGCATCGCGAGCTTGTGCCAGTTGCGGATGCGCGGCTTGGCGGGCCTGAGCGACGCCATCGCCCAGGAGGCAATGAGCGCGACACCGGTGCCAAGCAGCAAATGCCCCGGCGAAAAGCTGTTGATCGTCATCCAGAAGAAGATCAGCGAGATCGTCAGCAGCGGGTAGGGGAGGAGACGGCTCATCATGGTTCCGCCTCCGGGTTGCTGCCCGCTCGCGGTGCGGAAATGACGCCCTGAATATAGCTCGCCGGCAGATCGAGAATACGCGCCGTTTCCTGCATGTATCGCATCACCGGTCCCGCCTGCACGGTCATGGCGAGTGTCAGGCCGAGCAGCAGCATCACGGGGGCGATTTCGATGACGAGCACGCGTGGCACGGTGCCTTCGATGGAGGCCCAGAAGGTGCGGATGCCGGCACGGGTCATCGAAATCAGCGAGGCGAAACCGGCAAAGACGATCAGGAAGACCAGCCACCAGGACAGCGTTGAGACGCTGTCATTGGCGCCAAGGCCCGAAGGGTTGAGAATGGCGGTCAGCATCGAGAATTTGGCGATGAAGCCCGAAAGCGGCGGCAGGCCGGCCAGAAGAATGCCGCAGGCGGCAAAACACGCGCCGAGCACCGCTATGGTGGCGGGCATGGTCACCCCGACTTCTTCTTCCTCCTCTTCTTCCTCGCCCTCGCCATAGGCCTCCATGGTCACGGCCAGAACGTTCGCACCCGCATCCTGTCCGCGCTCCACGAGTTCGATCAGCATGAAGAAGGCACTGATGGTGAGGGTGGAGCTGACCATGTAATAAAGCGCGCCGGCCGCAACCGTCGGATTGCCGGTGCCCATGGCGGCGAGAAGCGTTCCTGACGAGACGAGAACCGAAAAACCGGCAAGCCTCCCCAGCGCCTGCGACGCCAGAACGCCGATAGCCCCGAAAATGATGGTGGCGATGCCGCCGACGAGCAGGGCATCATGGCCGAAGCCGGCAGATTCTCCCGCCGTCTGCCCGAAGAGCAGAAAGGAGAGGCGGGCGATGACATAAATCCCGACCTTGCTCATGATGGCGAAGAGCCCGCCCACCGGGGCCGACGCCGCACCATAGGCGGAGGGCAGCCAGAAATTCAACGGCCACATGCCGGCCTTGACCAGAAAGGCGATGCCGAGGACGGCAGAGCCGGTTTCCAAGAGCATACGCTGATCGGGGTTGAGGCCCTCGATACGATGGGCGAGGTCGCCCATGTTCAGTGTGCCTGTCACGCCATAGATGAGGCTGACGCCAATCAGGAAGAACAGCGCGGCGACAAGGTTGATGGCGATGTAATGCAGCCCTGCCTTCACGCGCTGCTGGCCGGAACCATGCAGCAGCAGGCCATAGGAAGCCGCCAGCATCACTTCGAAGAACACGAAGAGATTGAACAGGTCCCCGGTCAGGAACGCGCCGTTGACACCCATCAGCATCATCTGGAACAGCGAATGGAAATGCGCGCCCGACCTGTGCCACTTCGCCATCGAATAGATCAAGGAGGGAATGGCAAGCAGCGCCGTCAGCAGCACCATCAGGCCTGAAAGACGGTCGGCGACGAGCACGATGCCGAAGGGCGCCGGCCAGTTGCCGAGCAGATAGACGCCGCTCGAAACCACGGCGGCGATCTCTGTATTGACCGTCGAGTTCACCTCGCGGAACAGCAATATGGCGACCACCAGCAACAGCACGGTAGAGGTGAGGCTGATGGCGGCCTTCGCCACGCGCTGGCGCTCGTCGAAGAACAGCAGAAGGGCCGCGGTAATCAGCGGCAGCAGGATGGGCGCTATGACGATGTGGAAGGGGAAAGACATCATTTCGTCTCCCTCCCGTCCACATGGTCGGTGCCTGTGAGGCCGCGGGCGGCAAGCAGCACGACGAGGAACAATGCGGTGGTGGCGAAACCGATGACGATGGCCGTCAGCACCAGAGCCTGCGGCACGGGGTCGGCAAGCGTGGAGCTGTCGACACCGTTGACCAGCACCGGCGGCGCGTTGGTCTTGATGCCGCCGACGCCGAAGATGAAGAGATTGACAGCGTAAGACAGCAGCGAAAGCCCGACGATGACCTGATAGGTGCGCGGGCGCAGCACCAGCCAAACGCCGGAGCCGGTCATGATGCCGATGCCGATGGCGAGAATGAGTTCCATTACACGTCCTCCGCTCTTGCGGCTTCAGGCGTGCGAACGCGGTAGTTGCGCAACGATTGGTGTGCCAGTGCTATCAGGATAAGAACAACGGAGCCGACGACCAGCGAGAAGACGCCGAGATCGAACAGCAGGGCGGAAGCGGTCGGCATTTTGCCGATATAGGGTATCTCCGTGTACTGGAAATAGGAGGTCAGGAACGGGTAGCCGAAATACCATGAGCCGATACCCGTCGCCGCCGCCATCAAAAGGCCGAAACCCATCCAGCGCAGCGGCAGGATGCGGATGCGGTCCTCCGCCCAGCGTGCGCCGCCGGCGAGATATTGCAGCAGGAAGCCGATGGCCATGGTGATGCCGGCCGCAAAGCCGCCGCCCGGCAGGTCGTGCCCGCGCATGAACAGGAAGATCGAGAAGGTGATGATGACCGGAAACATCCACTGCATCACGATGGACGGCACATAGAGATAGTCGCGGACCGTATCGCCCTTGCTGCGGTCCGGCCGTTCGGCATCGAAGGCGTTCTGCATCTGCTGCTGTTCCGGCACTCCGACACTTTCATGGGCGGGGCGGAAACGGCGAAGCAGCGCAAAGACGGTGAGCGCGACGATGGCCAGAACCGCGATTTCACCGAAGGTATCGAAGCCGCGGAAATCGACCAGAATGACGTTGACGACATTGGTGCCGCCGCCTTCGGTATAGGCGCGTTCGAGGAAATAGGTCGCAATCGCGTTCGGCACGGGCAACGTCATCACGGCATAGGCGATGACGGACATGCCGATGCCGCTTGCGGCCGCCAGCAGGAAGTCACGGGCGCGGCGAAGCTGCGCAGGGAACTCGTTGCTGCTGTCGACTTTCTCGAAGCGTTTCGGCAGCCATCTGAGACCGAGCAAGATGAGAACCGTGGTGACGATTTCCACCAGCAGCTGGGTGATGGCGAGATCCGGCGCGGAAAGCCACACGAAGGTGAGGCAAGTGACAAGTCCCGAGACGCCCAGCATGACAAGCGCGGCGAGGCGATGATATTTCGCCTGCCAGGCCGCACCCATGGCCGCGATCATGCCGATCAGCCAGAGAATGGCGAAGATCGGATCGAATGTCGTGACGCGTGGCAGCGAGAGGGAGAATTCCGAAAGGAAGAGCGGCGAGAAACCGGCAAGAAGCGCCACGAGGATGAGAAGCCTCAGCTGCGGCTGCAGACGCCGCGTGCCGAGCGTGCTTTCCAGCCACCTCGCCCATTTCCAGGATACGGTGACGAGAATGCGCTCGAAGATGCGCTGTCCCCGCAAATGCCGGAAGACCGGCGGGCCGTCGTCGCAGCGCGAGAAATAACCGCCGAGCAGGGCATAGATCGTAACCCCGCCGATCAGCGCCGCGATACTCATGATCAGCGGCAGGTTGAAACCGTGCCAGATCGACAGGCTGTAGACCGGCGTTTGCGCGCCGAGAACGGAAAGCACGGCCGAATGCAGGAACGGGCCGATGGAGAGGCTCGGAACGATGCCGACGATCAGGCAGGCAAAGACGAGGAATTCAATGGGGAAGCGCATCCAGCGCGGCGGCTCGTGCGGATGCGGGTTCGGCAGATCGACGGGCTTGGGGCCGAAGAAGACCGTGTGGATGAAGCGCAGCGAATAGGCGACGGCGAATGCGCCCGACAGCGTCGCGACATAGGGCAGCGCCCGATCCAGGAGCGAGTCGGCATGGGTTTCGACGGCTTCGGCAAAGAACATTTCCTTGGAAAGGAAGCCGTTGAACAGCGGCACGCCAGCCATGGCCGCGCTCGCCGCCATGGCGAGCGTCGCGGTCGCCGGCATATAGGTGTAAAGCCCGCTTAAGCGCCGCATGTCGCGGGTGCCGGTTTCATGGTCGATGATGCCGGCCGCCATGAAGAGCGAGGCCTTGAAGGTGGCGTGGTTGACCATGTGGAAGATGGCGGCAACCGCCGCAAGCGGGCTGCCGAGGCTGAGCAGCGTGGTGATGAGGCCGAGGTGGCTGATGGTGGAATAGGCCAGCAGCCCCTTCAGATCCTGCTGGAACATGGCAAAATAGGCGCCGAGCAGCAGGGTTATGATGCCGGCCGCACCCACCAGCCAGAACCATTCCGGCGTGCCCGCCAGCACCGGCCAGAACCGCGCCAGCAGGAAAACTCCGGCCTTCACCATGGTGGCCGAATGCAGATAGGCGGAAACGGGTGTGGGCGCCGCCATGGCGTTGGGCAGCCAGAAATGGAACGGAAACTGTGCGCTCTTGGTCAGCGCACCGCCGAGGATAAGGATAAGCGCCGGTAGATAGAGAGAATGGGCGCGGATGGTGGCCCCTGCCTCGATGATCTTGTCGAGGTCATAGCTTCCCGCCATGTGCCCGAGGATCAGCAAACCGGCCAGCAGGCTGAAGCCGCCGATCCCGGTCACGGTCAGCGCCATGCGCGCGCCGTCGCGTGCGCCGGCGTTCTGATGCCAGTATCCGATGAGCAGGAACGAAAAGATGCTGGTCATTTCCCAGAAGATCGACAGCAGGATGACGTTGCCGGAGAGCACCACGCCAATCATCGAACCCATGAAGGCGAGCAGGAAGGCAAAGAAGCGCGGGATCGGGTCTTCGGCCGACATGTAATAGCGGGCGTAGAGCACCACCAGCAGGCCGATGCCGGTAATCAGCATCGTGAAAATCCAGGCAAATCCGTCCAGCCGCAGGGTAAAGTTCAGGCCGAGCTGGGGCAGCCATTCCACATCATATTTAAGGACCGCGCCACCGCTGACGCTTGTATAAAGAAAGATGCTGCTGACAAGGCCGAAAAGGGCGACTGCGCCCGCGACGGCGGCGGGACCGGCGGCCGCACCCTCACGCGGCATGAAAGCCGTCAGGAGCGCGCCGACGAAGGGCAATGCGACAATGAATGGAAGAATGGTTGCAAGTGTCATATGCGGCGGCGGTTTTCTCTCTGGAATGGGAGCCTACGGCGGGTTTCCGACGCCTCCGATCCCTCAAGGTTCGCGATGAACCTGATGATGCTGACCGCCGGAATGACTAGTACATAATATGCGGAGGCGCGCGTGGAACCACACTGGCAAAGTCTCGGGAAGTTTGTGGCACGATGGCAACAGCAGCGAGCGAGACTTCGGCGTCATCCCTGAGGTTCGGGGCGAATGAAGCGAATTCGCCATAACGAAAGTCCGAACCGGTGTCGCCGGTCCTGCAGCCGAAATCGTTGCCGCTATCGCAAGCTTTTTCGCGAAGAGAAACCGAACGGCCCGGATCGACGCTCTGCAATCGCTCAAGGCGGCTGGTTTTGGAAAGGGTCTTGACGCCAGCCTGGGCTTGAAAGCCGATCATGACGAGCAGGCTCGCGACCACGATACCGATCAGCACTTGCGGATGGCGCCTTGAACTGCGGCCTTTCTCCATCCATGGCAAGTTGGCATCTCCTTGATCGTAAAGGTCTCTTTAAGCGTCACCGTTGAGCGAATATCGTGTTGATTTGTTTTAGGGGAAGCCTGACATGCTTGTCCAGCGCGCGTGCGGGAAAAAGCGCCGACCGTGTTCGATTCATTTTTGTTTTTGTGCGTTTGCGGCAAAGTGAGGGCGCCATTGGCTAAAAGCTTTTACAAATTTTACCGTTTGACGCCGTCGCCTTTGTTTCTTAACTTTCAAGCAAGGAATTAACCATAAAGATTGATGGTATTTCGACGGCGGAATGGGGTTCTCTCCCCTTCCAGGCATGACGCCGCACTGCCGTACCGGTGCCGATCCGGTATTTTCGTTTCTTGGTTCAAGAAGGTCTGGCAAGCGTCGATGCCGCATCGTCCGCGATGGGTATGTTCGTTCAAAAATCCCCTTAGGGTGCTGGCATTCTGAACCTTGGCAAAATTGGCCGGGTTTCACCGGCCGTCATGTTGTTGGGGATGTCGGTTGGGGCAGGACTTGCCATCAGATCAAGCGCGCAGATCGGCAGGCGGAAGCCTGGCGGGACGGTTGCGTTTTGCCGGCCTCGACGAGACGCAGTCCGATTTCCTGCGCAGCTATCGCAGCATGCTGGAGCCTTACGTTAAGGCCGGGCTGCGGGACGTGATGACCCGTTTCCAGTCCATGCCGGACTGTTCCCCGTCTTTCGAAAGTGAAAACCAGCTCGAGCGCTTGCACGATCTGCAATCCTCGCACTGGAGCGTTCTGACCGATGCGCGTTTCGATGCGCTCTATGCAGAGCGCGTGAAGGTTCTTTCCGACAATGCCAGCCGCATGGGGCTCGATCCGCGCTGGCAGATCGCCAGCCATGCGGTGGTTCTGGAACATCTCGTCGGCGGGCTGGTGGCCGAACACGCACCGCGCTCCATCCTGCCCGGAAACCGAAAAAAGAGCCGCGAACTGGCGGAAGCGGTCAAGAATGTCGTCCGTCTGGTCATGGTCGATACCGAAATCGCCGTCTCGCTGCGCTTTAACGAATTGCGCCTGCGCCACGGCCGCGAACTGGCGCAACAGCGCGACAATGACCGCTCGGAAGCGGCGAGGTTGCTGGGCACGGCGCTGACGGCCTTTGCGGCGGGCGATTTGCAGGCCCGTATCGGCCGCGATGTGCCGGAAGCCTATCGCGATGTTGCGGCGTCCTTCAATGCGGCTCTGGAAACGATTGGCGCATCGCTGATCGAGGCACAGAGCAGCATCGGCGAGGCTGAGGCGCTGGGCGCGCGGTTTGCCGATATGGGCCGCTCGATTGCCGAGCGTTCCCGCCAACAGGCCGAAGCCCTTGTTGAAACCTCCCGCGCCATTCAGACGATGATCGAAAACGTCGCTGAAAACGGCGCGCGCATATCGGCCACGGAAACGGCCGTTTCCCGCGCCCGTGAGGCGGCGGTCGAAAGCGGCCGGGCGATCGGCGAGGCCATTGACGCCATGTCGGACATCGAACAATCCGCCGAACAGATCGGCAGGATCATCGGTACGATTGACGAGATTGCTTTTCAGACCAACCTTCTCGCCCTCAATGCCGGCATCGAGGCGGCGCGGGCGGGTGAAAGCGGACGTGGTTTCGCGGTCGTCGCGCAGGAGGTCCGGGCGCTCGCCCAGCGTTCCGCCGACGCTGCAAGGGAGATCAAGAGTCTCGTCGGCACTACGAAGACGCAAGTCGAGGACGGCGTGCGCATGGTCAACCGCACGCAGGACGCAATCGGCGGCGTCGTTCGGCAGGTCTCGGGCATTAACGACATGATCGCGGAAGTCTCCCGGCATACGGCCGAGCAGGCCGGCGAACTGCAATCGGTTGCCGCCGATATCGGCGAGCAGCAAAGGCAGGCAGGCCGGAACGCCGTGGATATCAGCGCGAGCGCCTCCGAGGCCGACGCGCTTCAAACCGTCATTCTCGAACTCGGCCGCACCGTCCGCGAATTCCGCATCGCCCGTCAGGGGCAGGCGAGAGCGGCGTCCGGCGCGGACCGGCAGGACGCTTCATTCATGGCCCGTGCGGATAACCGCCCGGATTACGGCCAGGATTACCAACAATTCAGACGTCAGGGAGTCATGTAATGGCAGCCAGAAAAGCAGCTGAGGCGACGCTGAAACTGTCACCGGTGCTGGATCTCAACGAAGCATCGGCCCTGCACGGCAAGCTGATGACGCTGAGGGGAGCACCTTTGTCGGTAGACGCGTCCGAGGTGGAGCGTATCGGTGCGCTTTGCGTCCAGGTCCTCATGGCCGGCGCGAAGTCCTGGGAAGAGGACGGCAAGCCCTTCGGTTTTGCCAGGGTGTCCGATGCATTCGACAAGACGATGAAACTGATAGGCGTCGATATTGACCATTTGCTCCCCAAGGAGATGCAAAAGTGAAGAAAAAAGTTCTTACCGTGGATGATTCCCGGACGATCAGGAACATGCTCCTGGTCACGCTCAACAATGCCGGTTTCGAAACCATTCAGGCCGAAGACGGCATTGAGGGTCTCGAAGTGCTCGAGCAGAGCAACCCCGATGTTATCGTGACGGACATCAACATGCCCCGTCTGGATGGTTTCGGCTTCATCGAGGGTGTGCGTCGCAACGAAAAGTATCGTGCGATCCCGATCCTCGTCCTGACGACCGAAAGCGACGCTGAGAAGAAGAACCGCGCCCGTCAGGCCGGTGCGACGGGCTGGATCGTCAAGCCGTTCGATCCCGCGAAACTCATCGATGCCATTGAACGCGTAACCGCCTGATACGGGACATTTCACGATGGATATGAACGAAATCAAGGAAATCTTTTTCCAGGAATGCGAGGAGCAACTCGCCGAACTGGAATCGGGGCTTCTTAAATTGAATGACGGCGACCGCGATCCGGAAACCGTCAACGCTGTTTTCCGTGCCGTTCATTCCATCAAGGGCGGGGCGGGTGCCTTCGGTCTCGATGATCTCGTGGCCTTCGCCCACGTTTTCGAAACGACCCTCGACTGTGTTCGCTCCAACAAGCTGGAACCGACACAGGATGTTCTCAAAGTCATGCTGCGCTCCGCCGACGTGCTGGCGGACCTGACCAATGCGGCAAGAGACGGCGGCAGCGTCGATGAAACCCGCACACGCGGCCTCGTCAAGGAACTGGAAGCGCTGGCGAACGGCGAGACCGTGCAGGTTTCCGCACCTGTGGCAGCGCCGGCTGCCGTCAAGGCGCCGCAACCCGTCGCAGCCAAGCCGACGGATGAGAGCGGCTTCGAGCCGATCCCGTTTTCCTTCACCGACTTTGCCGACGAAACCACGCCGCTGATGGAGGCGCCGTCCTTCCAGATCACCTTCAAGCCGCATGCAGCGCTTTATTCGAAGGGCAACGAGGCAGCACTTCTCCTGCGCGATCTTTCGCGCATCGGCGAGATGAGCATCAATTGCGACCTGTCGGAACTGCCTTCTCTCGACAAGCTCGATCCTGAAACATCCTATCTCTCCTGGACGGTTTCGATCACGACCGACAAGGGCGAAGAGGGCATCCGCAGCGTCTTCGAATTCGCCGAATGGGATTGCGATCTGGAAATCGTGCCGGTTGTTTCGGACGTCGCAGACGATGCAGAAGAGCTTCCGATGATCCCGGTGCCGTTCGATCTTTCGGCCCTCGATAGCGGACCGGAAGAGCAGCCCGTTGTTGAAATCGCCAAGGCGGAAGCGCCTTATGTTGCCGCAGCCGTTGAAACGGCTGTCGCGACGACGCAGATCGCCCAGAGCGTCAATGCCGCCATCGAAAAGCGCGAAGCGGCGGCAGCGCCTGCCGCAGCCCAGGCGAACGCCAGTGCCGCGGCCAATGCCAGCGCCGGCCAGACCATCCGCGTCGACCTCGACCGTGTCGACCGCCTGATCAACCTCGTCGGCGAGCTCGTCATCAATCAGGCGATGCTGTCGCAGAGCGTCATCGAAAACGATGCGAGCGGCACCTCCGCCGTCAATATGGGCCTCGACGAGCTGCAGCAGCTCACGCGCGAAATCCAGGACAGCGTCATGGCAATCCGCGCGCAACCGGTGAAGCCCGTATTCCAGCGCATGTCGCGTATCGTCCGCGAAGTCGCCGACATGATCGGCAAGCAGATCCGCCTCGTCACCGAAGGTGAGAACACCGAAGTCGACAAGACGGTCATCGACAAGCTGGCCGAACCCCTGACGCATATGATCCGCAACGCCGTTGACCACGGCATCGAAACGCCGGAAAAACGCGAAGCAGCGGGCAAGAACCCGGAAGGCACCATCAAGCTTTCGGCCAAGCACCGTTCTGGCCGTATTCTCATCGAACTTCAGGATGATGGCGCCGGCATCAACCGCGAACGCGTTCGCCAGAAAGCGATCGACAACGACCTCATTGCTGCCGATGCGAACCTGACCGATGAGGAGATCGACAATCTGATCTTCGCGCCGGGCTTCTCCACGGCGGACAAGATTTCCGATATTTCCGGCCGCGGCGTGGGCATGGATGTCGTCAAGCGTTCCATTCAGGCGCTTGGCGGCCGCATCAACATCTCATCGCGCCCCGGCTTAGGCTCGACCTTCACCATGAGCCTGCCGCTGACGCTCGCGGTTCTCGACGGCATGGTGGTGACCGTCGCCGGCCAGACGCTGGTGGTGCCGCTGACGGCAATCGTGGAAACGCTGCAGCCGGAAGCGAAAAACATTCACTCCTTCGGTTCCAACCAGCGGCTGATTTCCATCCGCAACTCCTTCTGCCCGCTGGTCGATGTCGGCCGCGTTCTGAACTTCCGCCCGACCCAGGCCGATCCGGTCGAGGGCGTCGCCCTTCTGGTTGAATCGGAAGGCGGCGGCCAGCGCGCCCTGATGGTCGACGCGATCCAGGGTCAGCGCCAGGTTGTCATCAAGTCGTTGGAAGCCAACTATACCCATGTTCCGGGCATTGCCGCCGCCACCATTCTCGGTGACGGACGCGTTGCGCTCATCCTGGATGTCGATGCCATCGTCAGCGCCTCGCGCGGACAGCCCCTGAAGCAGGAAATGTCGCTTGCGGCGACAGGTTGAAAGCGGATCGTTCATGGCAGCACTTAATTTCAGCGATCAGCGCCAGTCTCCCGACGAGGTTCTTGCCAGCGGCGAATACCCGCTGACGAGACGCGACTTGTCGGAAATCGCGGCGATGATCTATGCCGATGCAGGCATTTATCTCAACGACACCAAGGCGTCGCTGGTCTATTCCCGCCTGTCGAAGCATATCCGCAATCTCGGCCTGTCGGGTTTCCGCGAATATTGCGCGCTGGTGTCCTCGCCGGATGGCGCGCAGGCGCGGCGCGAAATGCTGTCGCATCTCACGACCAATTTCACCCGCTTCTTCCGCGAGAACCATCATTTCGAACATCTGCGTGACGAGGTCCTGCCGGGTCTCATCGCGCGGGCGAAGAGCGGCGGACGTGTCCGCATCTGGTCGGCGGCCTGCTCGGACGGGCAGGAGCCCTATTCCATCGCGCTTACCGTGCTCGCCATGTTTCCGAATGCGGCGGATTACGATTTCAAGATCCTCGCAACGGATATCGACCCGAAGATTTTGGCGCAGGCCCGGGCAGGGGTCTATGACGACAATGCGCTCGAAACCGTGTCTCCCGCCATGCGCAAGCAATGGTTCACGGAGGTCGATGCCGGCGGTCGCCGCAAGTTCCGCATCGATGACAAGGTCGAGCGCCTCATCACCTTCAACGAATTGAACCTGATGACGCAATGGCCCTTCAAGGGCAATTTCGACGTGATCTTCTGCCGCAACGTCGTAATCTATTTCGACGAGCCGACGCAGATGCGCATATGGTCGCGTTTCGCCGGGCTGCTTCCGGAAGGCGGTCATCTTTATATCGGGCATTCCGAACGCGTCTCCGGTGACGCCAAGAACCTGTTCGACAATACCGGCATCACCACCTACCGCTTCACTGGCAACGCTTCGGGGAGGAAGGCATGAGCGCACTCGCACGGGTACTCGTCGTCGATGATTCCCCCACCATGCGCGGCCTGATTTCGGCTGTCCTCAAGGCCGATCCGGAGGTTGAGGTGGTTGGGCAGGCCGGCAATGCCATGGAAGCGCGCGCCGCCATCAAGCAGCTCAATCCCGATGTCGTGACGCTCGATATCGAGATGCCCGAAATGAACGGGCTGGAATTTCTCGAAAAGATCATGCGCCTGCGGCCCATGCCGGTCATCATGGTCTCGTCGCTGACCCATCGCGGCGCGGATGCGTCGCTCGCCGCGCTTGAAATCGGCGCCTTCGACTGTGTCGGCAAGCCGGCGCCGGGCGATGTACGCCCTTTCGGCGATCTGGCCGACAAGGTGAAGGCCGCCGCCCGCTCGCAACACGCCGCCTACCGCGCGACGCGCCCGGACGC
This sequence comes from Agrobacterium salinitolerans, assembly GCF_002008225.1. Classification (GTDB taxonomy): domain Bacteria; phylum Pseudomonadota; class Alphaproteobacteria; order Rhizobiales; family Rhizobiaceae; genus Agrobacterium; species Agrobacterium salinitolerans. Next base: position 69,278 of record NZ_MRDH01000038.1, read on the forward strand.
CGCCGCAGCGCCGCAGCCAACCCCGGTCAGTGAATATCGCGCAGGGCGCAAGGTCGTGGCCATCGGTTCCTCCACGGGCGGTGTCGAAGCGTTGATCGCCGTGCTGCAGAAGTTCCCGGCCAATTGCCCGCCGACCGTCATCACCCAGCACATGCCGCCGACCTTCACCAAGAGTTTCGCCGAACGGTTGAACCGCATCTGCGCGCCCGTGGTGGAAGAGGCAACGGACGGTGCGCGTCTGCAGACCGGTAAGATCTATCTTGCGCCAGGCGGCGAGCGCCATTTGCAGATCGCCAACCGGTCCGCACCCTGCTGCCGGCTTGTTGAGCGCGATCCTGTCAACGGCCACCGTCCTTCAGTCGACGTGTTGTTCGATTCGGTGGCCGAGCTTGCCGGTCGCAACGCCGTCGGCGTCATTCTCACAGGCATGGGCCGCGATGGCGCTGCCGGACTGTTGAAGATGCGTCATGCCGGCGCACGCACGGTCGGCCAGAACGAAAAAACATGTGTCGTCTACGGCATGCCCCGCGTGGCCTATGAACTTGGCGCCGTGGAACAGCAACTCCCGCTGGCCTCCATCGGCGAAGAAATCCTGAAACTAACCACTGCCCGCAAAGAAGGTGCTGACTAATGTCTCTCGCAGAAAAGATCAAAGTTCTGATCGTTGACGATCAGGTGACCAGCCGGCTGCTCCTCAGCGATGCGCTGACACAGCTCGGCTTCAAGCAGATCACCGCCGCCGGTGACGGCGAGCAGGGAATGAAGATCATGGAGCAGCAGCCCCATCATCTCGTCATTTCCGATTTCAACATGCCGAAGATGGACGGTCTCGGTTTCCTGCACGCCGTCAGGGCCAACCCGACCACCAAGAAAGCCGCCTTCATCATCCTCACCGCGCAGGGCGACCGCGCGCTGGTGCAGAAGGCGGCCCAGCTCGGCGCCAACAACGTGCTGGCCAAGCCCTTCACGATCGACAAGATGCGCGCCGCGATCGAGGCGGTTTTCGGATCGCTGAAATGATTGAAGCTGCGGCCAAGCGCGTACATATCATTCAGGGCGAGTACAAGGTCGTCAGCGATCCCGATGTGGTGATGACGACGATACTCGGCTCGTGCGTGGCCGCCTGTCTGAGAGATCCCGTTGCCGGCGTGGGAGGCATGAACCACTTCCTGCTGCCGGGAACGGGGAGCGTGACCGGCGGAGATGCGACGCGTTATGGCGTGCATCTCATGGAGCTTCTCATCAACGGGCTGCTGAAGAAGGGTGCGCGGCGCGACCGGCTGGAAGCCAAGGTTTTCGGCGGCGCCAAGACGATCGCCAGCTTCTCCAATGTCGGTGAGCAGAACGCCATCTTCGCCATGCAGTTTCTGAAGGACGAAGGCATTCCGGTCATAAGCTCCTCCACGGGGGGCGATCATGGTCGCAAGATCGAATTCTGGCCGGTCTCCGGTCGCGCCCGTCAACATCCGCTCAGCGGCGCGGAAACCCAGAAGACGGTTGCTCTGGAAACGCGTCCGGCGCCGGCCCCCAAGCCAGTCGCCAACGACATCGAATTTTTTTAGTCACGGAGTTTCCAATGCAGCTTGCAGAACCCACCGCCGCAACTCCGTTCGAAGAAGCCCTGCCGGATGTGCTGATGCGGGTGGTATCGGAACTGCACGATGTCGCCTATCTCATCGAGCGCATCGAACCGCAATTGCTTGATGTGACCAGCGGTCAATTGTCCGCCGATGGCGTAAAGCTTCTGCAGGGTATCGACCTGGCCGTGCAGAAGACCCGTGGCCTTGCCGAATTCATCGATACCATCACAGGCTCCATATCCAGTGAATGGATCGTGGATGTCAGCACCGCGCTCAGCCTGGTGAAGCTGGCCGAGATGCAAAAAGCCCTTGGCGCTGCCTACCGGCACGGCCACTCGCAGCCCCTGGACAAGGCCTCGGGCGACTTCGACCTGTTCTAGAGCAGATCTGCGTTTCCTGCCTTCCCGCGCGGAATGCGGAGAAAGGCAACGCTCGCGCAAGCTTCGCACCCTATTGTCATTACGGGGCCAAAAGGTCTCGGACTCTATGAATGACGGTGCGGAACAGAATGAATCTGTTAAATCAAATCCCTCAGGTCTTGAAGAATGTCGCGGCGCTGGGGCAGACGCGGCTGCTGATGTTGGGCGGCGTGGGCGTTGTATCCATGGCCATTATCCTCGCGGCGGCTCTTTATGTAAACCGTCCCGCTTACGAGACCCTCTATGTGGGGCTTGAAAAGAGCGACCTCAACAAGATTAGCATTGCGCTCGCCGAGTCGGGTCTCGACTTTCAGGTGGGAACCGATGGCTCCAGTCTTCAGGTCCCCGTCGGGCTCACGTCCAAGGCGCGGCTACTTCTGGCAGAACGCGGCCTGCCTGACAGCGCCAATGCCGGCTACGAGCTTTTCGACAATGTCGGCTCCCTCGGTCTGACCTCCTTCATGCAGGAAGTGACACGCGTTCGCGCCCTTGAGGGCGAGATCGGCCGCTCCATCCAGCAGATCGACGGCATCGCGGCTGCACGCGTCCATATCGTCATGCCTGACGTCGGCAATTTCCGCCGAGGCGAACAGAAGCCCACCGCATCGGTGATGATTCGCGCCAGTGCCTCGGCCGGCCGCAAGGCGTCCGCATCCATCCGTCACCTTGTCGCCTCGGCGGTTCCCGGCCTTGAAGTCGATGATGTGACCCTGCTTGATTCGACAGGCCAGCTTCTGGCTTCCGGCGACGATGTCACCAATGCCGCCATGAACCGTTCGCTGACGCTGGCGCAGAACGTGCAGCAGGAAATCGAAACCAATATCGACAAGGCGCTGGCGCCGTTCCTCGGCATGGACAATTTCCGCTCCAGCGTCACGGCCCAGCTCAATACCGACAGCCGCCAGATCCAGGAAACCGTCTACGATCCGGAATCGCGCGTCGAGCGCTCCGTGCGCACGGTAAAGGAAGACCAGAAGTCCCAGGAAACGCAGCCGGACACGGCCGCGACCGTGGAACAGAACGTACCGCAGGCTGCACCCCAGGGCGGCGGCGGCGGCCCGCAGTCCTCCGACCAATCGGCCAAGAAGGAAGAGCAGACCAATTACGAGATCAATTCCAAGACGGTAGCCACGGTCAAGAACGGCTACACCGTCGAAAAGATTTCGGTCGCAGTCGTCGTCAACAAGGGCCGGATCGCCAAGATGGTCGGCGAGCCAGCCGATCAGGCGAAGATCGACGCCTATCTTGCCGAAATGCAGAAGATCGTCACCTCGGCAGCGGGCATTTCTTCCGATCGTGGCGACATGGTCACCCTGACGGCAATGGACTTCCTCGAAACGCAATTGCTGGACGAGGCCGCAACCGGACCCGGCGTCATGGAAGTGCTGAGCCGCAATTCCGCAGGTATCATCAACTCGCTCGCCTTTGTCGCCGTCGCCTTCCTTGTCGTCTGGCTCGGTGTGCGCCCCCTGGTCCGCACGGTGACCGGCAACGCCGCCGCCGGTCAGCTCAGCCAGGAGGCCGCCGGTCTCGAACTACCGGATTTCTCTCCCGGCATGGATGCGGGCGCTGGCGGTCTCATGGAAGGTTTCGGGGCGGATTTCGGCTTCGACAGCACCGACGACCTTCTGGCAGGAAACGATGGCGAGGGCACATTCAACCGCCGGGTGCGCGAAGGGCCGGAACGCAGGCTCTCCCGCATGGTGGAAATCAGCGAGGAAAGAGCCGCCAAGATCCTGCGCAAATGGGCGGTGGAAAAAGCAGCATAATATCGAAAAGGCCGGTTTTACCCGGCCTTTTTCCGTTTTTGGGCTTTTTGCTATGCTTGGCGGGCGAGCCGTGGCAATCTCGTTTCGGGACAGTGTTTACAAAAAATTCAGCAACGATACAGTTTGCTGGGAATTGGCTGAGAATGCCGTTTATGGATTGAACAGCTTTTCAGTATGTTTTTTTAGTAATAGACGAGCAGGGAAATACGTGGAAAGGCTGTTGTCAGCTAATGGCAAATCCCAGTCCGTTCCATAAAATGAAGTGATTCGGTCTCCGGGGGCTTGCCGTCCCATTTTGGTAAGTTCTCGAATGGAATGATTCCATCCCGAGGTATAATCTCCCACTGGGAGCAAGAGGGCGTAGGCGATTGAAAGTCGATGTTGATATCCGCAGGCTGTCTGCCAAGCCTATGGAGGGCATGGGTAAGCCCTTGCCGCGCGATCAGCTTGCTAAAAACGTCGCAGCCACGGCTGCTGCCGGTAACGTTGCAGGCGCACTGGATCTGCTCGTAACCTACGCTGGCGCCTCGCACTATCTGCTGGCGCGGGATGATCTTCTCGAAGAAACCGGACTGAAATTCATCGTCACGTCCGACTGGCCTTTCGATCTGGTCCGCAGGCTGGGTATTGAACTCACCAACAGCCAGAACCGGTCTAGCGAAATGGAGAAATGCCTTTCGCTGCTTCAGCCACGATTGCTTCTCCTGCCTGACGACGTTCTGGTTCCCTATGGCATAGACAGGCAATATTCGGCACTCTCCTTCTGCGTGGGCCGCATCCGCCTTTCCCTTCTGCTGTTGTTTCCGGAAGAAGCGGTTCCGTCACCGGAGCGCCTGCGGGAAATCGCCCTGCTGACGGGCTATTGCGTCAGTTTCGGCATTGCCAGCGAAGCAAAGACCGTTCGCGATATCGATCTCACGGAGCGCGAGCTCGAATGCCTGTTCTGGATCGCGGAAGGCAAGACGAGCGATGAAATTGCGATGATCCTTGGCATTTCGCGCAATACGATCAATAATTACATTACAAGCGTGATGCGGAAAACCGCGACGAAAACCCGCTCGGAGGCAATTGCCTACGCAGTGCGCAACAACCTCGTATAATGGTCGGACGGATGGTACAGACGAAAGACAATGAGGGTACAGGTCAAATGGGCATGTTTTACCGCAGCCCTGTCGTGACGAGCCGGTCGGATCTTTTTCCGAAGCTTGTCGCCATGCAGAAGCTGGTTGGCGCGCGCAACTTCGTGGTCACGAAGGCTGCCGCTTCCGGTTTCCCGAACAAGAAGAAGATGACCTGCGAGCTGGAAAACTGGGGCATGAATGCCGCAGAACAGAGCGCGCAGTTCATCCGCGCGGTCGGCGACATTCTGCTCGATCACATCGAGACATCGCTCCTGCCGGTCATCTGGCGCAACAAGAACGCCGGCGGTTTTGCCGACCTTCCCGATGTGCCTGCACTTCTGCGCCGCATCGAGAACGACATATTGCCCTATGCGGGGCTCGCGCTTCCGGTTCGACTCGGCACCATTGGCAATGGTTACATCGTTTTCTGCGGCACCAACCTCGTTCTCGACAATGAGGTCGTCATCGAACAGCACATCAAATGCTGTGAAATCATGGTGGACATGCTGGCGCTGGACGAGCGCAAGGCGGCGCCTTCCGAGGCGCTGAGCGAGAGGGAAATCGCCTGCCTGCAACTGGCGGGGGACGGCCGTATCAGCGAAGAGATCGCGGTCAAGCTCGGGCTTTCCGTGCACACCGTCAACGCCTATCTCGGCTCGGCGACGATCAAGCTCGATAGCGTCAACCGCATCCAGGCGATCGCCAAAGCCATCCGGCTCGGTTATATCCACTGATGGTGAACGGGTTTCCCGTGCCGTAAACCAGTCGTTTCGGGCCGCTCCATTGCCGTATATGGGCCGGGGACCGGCGGTTTCCTGTATTTCGCGTTTTTTAACAGTTGCCAGCTAAAACTGTCGCAGGTTTGGCTTTGGGGAACTGTTTCATGCATAACCGCCTCTTTAAGTCCGTTGCTGGAAAGGTCGTCGCACTGACGATCGGCATGATCGCGCTCAGTGTGGCGGCAGTTGGGTTTTCGACCTACATTCGCTTGAAGGACAACATTATCACCACCGCCTTGCGCGACACGCGCGGCGCGATGCGCAGCATGGCTATCCTCTACGAGATGAAAGTCGGCGGCGTCGCTCTTGAACTGGTCGAAGCGGAGTTGAAGAGTGTCGGCCGCGCCAGTATCGGGACATTGCGCGACAACGATCTCGTCGATCGCACGGCCGCAGCAAACGGAGGCATCGCCACCGTCTTTGAAACCAGGGCCGGGGATTACGTCCGTCTAACCACCAATCTGAAAAATGAAAAGGGCGAACGGGCAACCGGCACGAAACTCGCCGCCGATCACCCTGCTTTCGCGAAAGTCTCGAAAGGCGAATCCTATTTCGGTCCCGCCACACTTTTCGGCACCAACTACATGACGGGTTACATGCCTGTTCTGAACAAGACAGGCGCAACCGTTGGCATCCTGTTCGTGGGTGTTCCCATGGAAGTTTACAATGCGCAGATATACAGCCTGCGTGACCTGATGCTGATCTGTGGCGCGCTCGCCATGCTTGGCGTCGGATTGCTCGCCTATTTCGTCATCAAGCGCACACTTCAGCCGCTTGGCAAGTTGACCGATGCGGTGAAATCGCTTTCGGACGGTAATCTCGACACACAGATCCCCTACGCCGCCAACACCAATGAGTTCGGTAATATCGCCCGCGCGCTGGTAATTTTCCGCGAGAACGCGATCGAGAAACTGGCGATTGAGGGCAAGAGCGCCGAGGAACGCTCCGCAGCCGAGTCCGAACGTTCTCGCAACGATGCCGAGAAGCAGGAAATGGATAGCCAGATCGAATTTGCCGTCAGCGAGATTGCTTCCGGTCTCGGCAGGCTTTCGCGTGGCGATCTGAGCCGCACGATCGAGACGCCTTTTGCGGGCCGCCTTGACCGCCTGCGCACGGACTTCAACGAATCCCTCCTGAACCTGCGCGATGCGCTGGGGCAGATCCGCGAGCGCACGCTTATCATCCAGCATAGCGGCTTTGAAATCGAGCAGTCGTCGGTCGATCTGTCGAAGCGTACCGAAAATCAGGCCGCTTCGCTGGAAGAGACCGCCGCCGCCGTAGATGAAATCACGGTTACCGTCAGATCATCGGCCGAGCGGGCGCGGGAGGCGAATGAGGCCGTCCTCGTCACCAAGCGGAGCGCCGACAGTTCCGGTTCGGTCGTCAGCAACGCCGTGGACGCCATGGGCCGCATCGAAGACGCCTCGCGCAAGATCGAGCAGATCATCGAGGTTATCGACGACATCGCCTTCCAGACCAATCTTCTCGCGCTCAATGCCGGCATCGAGGCCGCGCGTGCGGGCGAGGCGGGCAAGGGTTTTGCTGTTGTAGCCCAGGAAGTGCGCGAGCTTGCCCAGCGCTCCGCCGACGCGGCCCGCGAGATCAAGCAGCTCATCAACCAGTCGACGCATGAGGTCAGCTCCGGTTCGAAGCTGGTGCAGGAGGCGGGCACGGTTCTTTCCGCCATCAGCCAGCAGATCGTGACCGTCAGCCAGCATGTCGAAACCATCGCAACGGCAACGCAGGACCAGTCTTCCGCGCTTCACAACGTCAACAGCTCCGTCAACCAGATGGACCAGATGACGCAGCAGAATGCGGCGCTTGCCGAACAGTCGAGTGCGGCCAGCCGGGTACTGTCCGGTGAGGTGGAAGCGCTGCTCGATCTGGTGCAGCGGTTCCAAATGGAGCAGGGGGCAGTGGCCGGCAAGGATCGCTACAATCAGGCGGCCTGATACCTCTGTTTTTTTGAAGGCCAATACCGCTCCCGGATCGCAAGGTCCGGGAGTTTTTATTCGGCCGCCGCCCGGACTGTAATGGATATCTGGTTGATATAGGCCCGTAGCGCCGCCGGCTTGACCGGTTTGTGCTGAACCGAAATCCCGTATTTCTCGGCATCGCTGCGCACTTCCGGGCTGCGGTCCGCCGTCACAAGCAGGGCGGGGATCGGCTTGCCGTAAAATGTCCGGATGAGACGGATAGCGCTGATGCCGTCGCCATCGTCCAGATGGTAATCGGCAACGATGACGTCGGGTGCTGCGGCCAAAGCGAGGAAGGGTTCCTCCAGCGTCGCCACGGAACCAGCGGGTAAAACCTCGCAACCCCATCCCGTCAAGAGCAGAGTCATGCCCTCGAGGATTTTCGGCTCGTTGTCGATGCAAAGGACGCGGACGCCCTGAAGGCGATCGCTGGCTGCGGGACCGATTGTCCCGCCATCGGTTTTGGCCGGTTCGAGGCGGTCCGCTTCGCGCGGCAGGTGAATGCGGAAGGTCGTGCCTTTCCCGGGGGTGGAAATCAGCTGTACCGGATGGTGCAGCATGCGCGACAGCCGGTCGACGATGGAGAGGCCGAGCCCGAGGCCGGATGCCGTTTTGGCGCCTTCGTCCAATCGGGCGAATTCCTTGAAGACGGTGCGAAATTTGGATGAGGGGATGCCGATACCGGAGTCCGTCACCTGAATGACCACTTCGCCGCCCCGGCGGCGCGCACCGACGATCACCTTGCCCCTCAACGTATATTTGATGGCATTGGAAACCAGATTTTGGATCAGACGCCGCAGCAGATTGGGATCGGAGCGGACCGTGAGCGAGGTCGGCATGACGACAAGGTCGAGGTTCTTCTCCTGCGCCATCGGTGCGAAATCGGTTTCGATGCGTTTCAGCAACTCATTCAGCGGCACCGATGTCATGCGGGCCTTCATCGAGCCGGTGTCGAGGCGGGAAATATCGAGAACCGCACCGAGAATGGTTTCGACCGATTCCAGCGCCGAATCGATATTGTGGACGAGATCGCTTTCTCCCGATGCGCCAAGCCGCTCGACCAGAGAGGAAGAATAGAGGCGGGCGGCATTCAGCGGCTGGAGAATATCGTGGCCGGCGGCGGCGAAAAACCGTGTCTTGCCGATATTCGCCTCGTCGGCGGATGCCCTCGCTTCCGCCAGTTCGCGGTTGACCCGGGTAAGCTCCACGGTTCGCTCCGCCACGCGCTGCTCCAGCGTCTCGTTTGCCTGTTTCAGCGCCTGATCGCTCGCCACACGCTGGGTAATATCGGTGAAGGTGGCGACGATGCCCTTGTCCGGCATGGTGTTGGAGCGCACTTCGATGATGCGTTCGCCGCCCGCCAGCACCAGCGAGAAGGGCAGGTCCATGGTCAGGAAGCTGGTAATCAGCTCATTCGTGTCGCCGTCAGGCATGTCGCCGCGTTCCTGCAGCATCGAAACGATATCCGTGAGCGGTACGCCCACCTGCCCGAATTGCTCGGGCAAATCCAGAAGGGTGCGGAAGCGCCGGTTCCAGATGGTCAGCTGCTGCGAACTGTCGAAAACCGCAATGCCCTGATCCATCTGGGCCAGCGCCGTCTGCAACATGTCCTGATTATATTGCAGGGCCTCGCTTGCCTGGTCGAGCAGCCATGCCGTGTCGGCGCTGGTGTCTTCCGCCTTCTGAAGAATGATCGAGAGCACAAGGCGGGCGGAAGAGGAGCCGATGGCGCTGCCCAGCAGCTGTTCGGAGAAATGGATCAGCGCCATATCCGCCGGCTGGTCGTCATTCAGTTTCCTGCCCGCCGTCTTTTCATAGGTGGCGAGTGACCGCAGCATGCGCTCCTCGCCGAGATAACGGGCGACCGCGCTTTTGAGATCGCCGACGCTGACACGGGTTTTCCAGCCGCGCGTGGCGAATTGCGATTTGGAGTGGCGCTTGACGAAGATGCCGGACTGGATGCGCTCCACCGGCCTCGGATTGCGCGAAAGCGAGCCGAGCACAAAGGCAAGGCTGTTGACGAGCAGGCTGAGAATGGCCGCATTCACGAATGGATCGGCTTCAGGCCCGTTGAACACCGTGCTGCCGGAAAACAGGAAGCCGAGAATATTTGCGGCGACTTCGGAATTATCCGGTCCGCCGAAGCTTGGCAGGAACAGCAGATAGGCCCAGACGAAAAAACCGGAAGTCAGCCCGGCGATTGCGCCGCGCGCATTGGCGCGCCGCCAGAACAGCCCGCCGAACAAAGCAGGGGCCATCTGGGCAATGGCGGCGAATGCGAGAAGGCCGATGGAGGCGAGGCCCGTGGCGCTGTCGGCGGCGCGATAATAGCCATAGCCCAGAAGCAGCACCGCAAAGATTGCCGTCCTGCGGATGTTGAGCAGCGTCTTGGCGAAGTCGTCCCGGTGCGGCGAACGGTTCAGCAGCTTCTGCCGCAGGAAGATCGGCATGACGATATCGTTAGAAATCATGATCGATAGGGCCACCGAAGCGACGATCACCATCGCAGTCGCCGCCGAAAATCCACCGATGAAGGTGATCAGCGACACCACCGGCATCTGATGATTGAGCGGCAATTGCAGCACGTAGAGGTCGGCGTCGCCATTGGCGCCGAGCGTAAGAATGCCGGCCAGCGCAATCGGCAACACGAAGATATTGATCGCGACAAGGTAGAGCGGCAGCAGGAACCCCGCCATGCGCAGCTCTTGCGGCGTGCGGTTTTCAACCACGGTAACGTGGAACTGGCGCGGCAGCAGGATGATGGCGAAGCAGGAAAGCAGCGTCATCACGACCCAGCGGCTGACGGGCGTGTGATGGGATATGGCCCGCATGGCCTGTTCGTTGTCGGAGGCCAACTGCCACAGATGCACGGGGCCGTCGAAAAGCACGAAGAGCACATAAAAGCCGACGGTGCACATGGCGACAAGCTTGATCAGCGATTCCATCGAAATCGCCAGAATGAGCCCGTCCTGATGTTCGGTGGCATCGGTGTGGCGGGTCCCGAACATCACGGCAAAACCCGCCATGACAATGGTGACGACCAGCGGCAGATCGAGGAAATAAAGATTGCCGCTGCCAATGCCGTAATCGCCGGGATCGACCATCGTCGCGACCGAGCTGGAAACGGCTTTCAGCTGCAGCGCGATATAGGGAATGGCGCCGACGAGAGCGATGATGGCGACGATCATCGCCACGGTGGAGTTCTTGCCGTAACGGGCGGCAATGAAATCCGCAACGGACGTCAGCTTTTCCGTTTTCGCCAGTTCGACGATGCGGCGGATGATCGGCATGCCGATGGTAAAGGCAAGGATCGGACCGGTATAGATGCCAAGAAATTCCAGCCCCCTGTCTGCCGCGAGCCCCACTCCGCCGAAATAGGTCCAGGAGGTGCAATAGATCGCCAGGCTGAGCGCATAGACGAACGGGCGCCCCTTGTTCGGAGCGTTTCTCTTACGGCTCTTCCTGTCCCCATAGCTTGCAACCGCAAACAGCAGCAGGACGTAAGCGAAGGCCGAACCGAATATGATCCACCCAGGAAGCACGCATCCTCCCCATGCAGGAATTCCTTGATATGAGCATAGGCGAATTCTTCGCCGTTGAGAATGAGCGCGGTCTGAGCATAAAGTTCAAGGTGAGCGTGCAGAAAAGCTAATAAATGCAATCCCGCGGATTCCAAATGATGCCCGGACCTTATATGGTTCCATCCGTAGGGACAGTCACATAGCTTCAGCTCGCGAAGCAGGAGAGAGGGACAATCTGAATGCTTAACGAATTTAAAACCTTCATTGCCCGCGGCAATGTCATGGATCTGGCCGTGGGTGTTATTATCGGAGCGGCTTTCAGCAAGATCGTCGACTCCGTCGTCAACGATCTCATTATGCCTATTGTTGGCGCGATCTTCGGCGGTTTCGATTTTTCGAACTACTTTCTGCCGCTGAGTTCCAATGTCAACGCCACGTCGCTCGCCGCCGCCCGCGATCAGGGCGCCGTCTTCGCCTACGGCAACTTTCTGACGGTCCTCATCAACTTTCTTATTCTTGCCTGGATCATTTTCCTGATGGTCAAGGGCGTCAACAAGCTTCGTGATTCCGTTGAACGCAAGAAGGTAGAGGAAAAGCCGGCAGCTGCCCCGCCGCCGGAAGACGTCAGGCTCCTGACCGAAATCCGCGATCTTTTGAAGACGCGCTGATCCGGTTACGCCCGCCTTTATTCGCCGGCCTGTAGTGGCCGGCGGATTCCCGTTAGCGCCGATCCATAAAGAAAATCCATGATCGCCTCACGGAATATCATGCACATGGCTGGTTCGATGCGATAAGAAGGCACCAAACGGAGTGTCTTTAATGTCCATTTTGAACAGTCTGAGTGCGCGCTCTCTGGCGGCTCCCGAGAGCGGCATCGTTGAAGTCGTGAATTATGCCCGGGGGCGGGACAATCTTCTGCCGTTGTGGGTCGGCGAGGGCGATCTGCCGAGCCCGGATTTCATCAATCAGGCCGCCATCGATGGGCTGAAAAATGGCGAAACCTTCTACACCTGGCAGCGCGGCATTCCCGAGTTGCGCCAGGCGCTGAGCCGTTATTACGAGCGGCATTTCGCAGCGTCGCTGCCGCCGGAGCATTTTTACGCGACCGGTTCCGGCATGCAGGCTATCGTGCTTGCCGTGCAGGCGCTGACCTCGCCCGGTGACGAAATGGTCTATCTGTCTCCGACATGGCCGAATATCGTCGCCGCCATTGGCGTGGCGGGTGCGAAGGCCGTTCCGGTCGGTATCGATTTCCGCGACGGCCGCTGGGATCTCGATATCAACAGGCTGGAAAGCGCGATCACGGATAAGACGAAGGCGCTTTTCATCAATACTCCTTCCAATCCCACCGGCTGGACGGCGACCCTCGACAATCTTCGTGATGTTCTGGCGCTTGCCCGCAAACACGATCTGTGGATCGTCGCCGACGAGATTTATGCGCTTTATCACTATTCCGGCAGCCGTGCGCCATCCTTCCTTGATGTCATGGAGCCGGACGACAAGATCGTCTTCGCCAATTCCTTCTCGAAGAACTGGTCCATGACCGGCTGGCGCGTCGGCTGGCTTGTCGCCCCGCCTGCCATCGGCCAGGTGATCGAGAATCTCATTCAATATTCCACCTCAGGCGTGGCGCAATTCATGCAGCGCGGCGCGGTCGCCGCCCTCGATCACGGCGATGGTTTCGTCCGCGAGAATTACCAACGCGCTTTGACCTCCCGCAACATTCTCTGCGATGCGCTCATCGCGACGAACTGTGTGGAAACCCTGAAGCCCGACGGCGCTCTCTATGCCTTTCTCAAGATAGACGGCGTGACGGACAGTCGGGCCACCGCGCTCGATATCGTCGACAAGACCGGGGTCGGTCTTGCGCCCGGCACGGCCTTTGGCCCGGGAGGGGAGCTGTTTCTCCGCGCCTGCTTCCTGCGCAACCCCAGGCAGATGGAAGACGCGGCCGATCGGCTGGCATCCTATATCCTCGGCAGGTAAGCGTCGGCTTTCCGTGCCAGGGTTTTCCCTGCCGTGCCGGGATCGCGCTGCGGTAGGGAAATCGACAACAAAATCACAGCGAAGGCCTAAAACTGCAACCCCACGGCGCAACCATCGACGTGGGGCGTTTTCTGTGATATGCGCTCCTTGTTCCATTTATGAGAACATTTTCACTAATAAATAAAAAGCACTTCATTGCGCTAACCAATCGTAAGCCACCTTTTTAATGGGGCGGTGGATTGGCCGCGTATTCGCTGTGCAAGTAATCAATGATGAAGAATTATTGGCTTTGATGAGCTCAAGAAAAGCAAACAGGGAAGTAGTGTCATGGCTGTTCTGGTCACGGGTGGGGCCGGTTATATAGGAAGCCACATGGTGTGGGCTTTGCTCGACGCCGGGGAAGAGGTCGTTGTTGTCGACCGGCTTTCAACGGGGTCGCGCTGGGCTGTTGCGCCTGCGGCGCGTTTTTACCTGGGCGATGCGGCGGACCGCGCCCTGCTCGACCAGATTTTCGAAGAAAACCGGATCGAAACCATTTTCCATTTCGCAGGCTCTGTCAGCGTTCCTGAATCCATCAGCCAGCCGCTCGAATATTACGAAAACAATACGGGCACGACCCGCGCCCTCGTCGCTGCGGCGGTGAGCCATGGCATTCGCAATTTCATCTTCTCCTCGACAGCCGCCGTTTATGGAAACCAGCCCTTTGATGGTCCCGTTCCTGAAACCGCGATCCTCAGCCCGGAAAATCCTTACGGCCTGTCGAAGCTGGCGTCCGAAATCATGCTGCGCGATGTCGTGCAGGCGCATGATTTCAACTATGTGGCGCTGCGTTATTTCAATGTCGCCGGAGCCGACCCGCAGGGCCGCGCCGGGCCTTCGCCCACGGGCGTTGCGAACCTCATCAAAGTCGCCTGCGAAACGGCAAACGGTCGTCGCGACCGGGTGGACGTTTACGGAACGGATTACCCGACCGCCGATGGCACCGGTGTTCGCGACTATATTCACGTCAGCGACCTGATCGACGCACATATGCTGGCCATGGCGCATCTGCGTGCCGGTGGCGGCACCCGCACACTCAATTGCGGTTATGGCGTCGGTTATTCGGTTCTGGAGGTCCTGCAGGCTGTGCAGCGGGAATCGGGACGCGATTTCCCGATCATCCATTGTCCGCGCCGCCCGGGCGATATTGCGGCCATGGTGGCGGATTCGTCGCGTATCCAGTCGGAACTGGGCTGGCGTCCCCGTTTCAACGATCTGGCGACAATCGTTCGCACGGCGCTTCAGTGGGAGGCCAAACGCCAGACCCTGCAAAGCGACAGGATTCCGCCGGTGCGGCGCAAGCTGGCTGCAATAGGCTGAGCGGCCTTCGCCTTACCGTACACGGTCTTTCTTGGCGGAAGCATAGATCGCCGGCCGATCCGGTGGAGCGGCTGGGCTAAGCCAGCGATCCCGGTCGAAGAAACTGCGTGTCAGCTTCAACCCCGGCGATTGTTCGCTTGCGAGCAAAATCACGTTCAGGCGGTGCGGCGCCGTTGGTTCCGGTTTTATGGAAACCGAAATACCGAAATGTTGTGCCTGATAGGGCTGCATCCGGCGTGCCGGCTCAAGCATGTCCGCCAAATCGGCCCAGCGTGTCTGTCCGATAATCATGGCGACCGCTTCATCGAGCTTTGTCAGAACGGCCGCTCCGTCCGGTGTCTTGGGCGCAACGGCCTTCATCCTGATGGAGCGAATTTGTCCCGAGGCTTGCCCCCTTATTTCGAGAAAGAGCGATGCCCGCTCGGCCGGGTCTGATGCGTTTCCTGCCGCAAGATCGGCCATGCATTCGAAATTGCGGATGTTGACCGGGCTCGCGTGCCAGCCTTGGGGGTTGGAAAAACCTGCGGCAGTAATGCGGTCGCAAAGCTCCTTGCCGGAAACAACGAAATCGCGGGCAAAAGATGCCCTGTCGCCCGCTTGCTCGAATTTCAGCAGGTGGGGCGGCAGAGAGACTTTTGGGGCAACCGGTTTCTGCCGTTTGACGGGCTTCATCTTCGGCGGTGGCTCCACGGAGCCTGTTGTGGATGCCAGATTGAGATAAATCAGCAGGCTTTTGAGATGTTTCCTGTCATTGGCCAGCAGCACCGTTGCGCCGATGGCAAGGCAAACGGCCAGCACCGCAAACAGCAGCGCGCCATGGCTCACTCTCTTCTGCAAGCCCGCGTCCATCGCAAGACCTCAAGGCTGGCGGGGAGGGCGTCAGCCGGTTCTGATATGGCTTTTCGGGCCGTTGGTAGCCCGGTGAATATTTGGTTCGAGCGGTCGCTCTGAAAATTTTATGCAATTCACTGCCGAAGTTTCCGGCGATGCGGGTCCTATTCGGCGTTATTCTTGCCGCCGTCCTGTCCGCTGGCGCTGCTTTCATCGTCCGCAACCGGAATGGCGTAGGAGCCGTTCAGCCAGCGGGCGAGATCAAGCGAGCGGCAGCGATCCGAACAGAAAGGATAGTCTTCGCGTGTCGAGGGCCGCCCGCATTCAGGGCATGGCTGGGATTTGCGAAGCGGGGTGACGGTTCCGGCGCCTTCAGTGGTGGACTTTGCCATGGCCTATCCTTCAAGCCAGCCCGAAGTCACTTCAAATCCTTCTCCAGAAAGAAGCGACATGGTTTCGTAAAGCGGCAGGCCGACGACATTGGTATAGGAGCCGGTTAGTTTCTGTACGAATGCGCCGGCAATGCCCTGGATACCATAAGCTCCCGCTTTGCCGCGCCACTGGCCCGAGGAGATGTAAGCCTCGATCTCGCGCGTGGAGAGGCGCTTGAAGCGCACCTTGGTCTCCGCCACCTTCTGCCGGATTTTGCCACCGGGGGTCACAAGACAGATGCCGGTATAGACCCAATGGCTGCGCCCCGAGAGAAGATGCAGCGCCGCGGAGGCCTCTTCCGTATATTCAGCCTTGCCGACGATGCGGCGACCGACGGCGACCACCGTATCGGATCCCAGGACATAGGCGTCTTTCCATGCCTGCTCGTTCTTCAGCGCCGTCTGCGCGGCTTCCGCCTTCTGCAATGACAGACGGCGGCAGAGCGTGCGCGGGTGCTCGAGCTTGGCCGGCGTCTCGTCAATATCCATCGGCATCAGACGTGCAGGCTCGATGCCGATCTGATGCAGCAGCTCCAGACGCCGCGGCGAGCCGGATGCCAGAACGAGCTTTTGTTTTGAATTGGTCATTGCGCTGCCCGGGCGTCCGATGCGGAAAGTGGATTACTTGAAGCGATAGGTGATGCGGCCCTTGGTGAGGTCGTAAGGCGTCATTTCGACCAGCACCTTGTCGCCCGCCAGAACGCGGATACGGTTCTTGCGCATGCGGCCCGCCGTGTGGGCGATGATTTCGTGGTCGTTCTCAAGCTTCACGCGGAATGTTGCGTTCGGCAGCAATTCGGTTACGATGCCCGGGAATTCAAGGACTTCTTCTTTTGTCATGTAAGGGTTTTCTTCCTGTTGATAGTGCCGGACATATCGAGTCCGGGAAAATTGCGCGGAAACTACACAATCCCGGCACATTTGTGAACCTCTAAAGCATCGGCTTGGAAATCGCGATTGATTTTAACAGGCCGAGGCAGTTTTCAGTCTTTTGAAAGCGTATCCGCCACCGGCTGCTGCCGCCTCGGCAGTCGTTCCGAGATCAGCTTAGCCAGATGGTCCCGTACCTCGCGATAGGCGTCGAGGATCTGCTCGCGCGTGCCTGTGATCACCGTCGGGTCCATGGTCGGCCAATAGACCACATCGAGAGAATTCGAGCGCGTCAGCTCCAGTGCGGCGTGATGGGCTTCGGGTGTTAATGTAATGATCAGATCGAAAAAATCATCCTCGATCTCATCAAGAGTGCGTGGTTTGTGCTTGCCGAGCGAAAAACCCTGCTCTTCCAGTACGGCATCCACGAATGGATCGCGCTCGCCCGCCCGCACGCCTGCGGACTGGATGTAGATGCCGGGCGCCACCAGCCGTTTGGCGATGACCTCCGCCATTGGAGAACGGATGGAGTTCATGCCGCACATGAAGAGGACCGATTTGGGCGGTCGCCCCTCGTTTGGTGCTGCGGCAGGATCGATCATCTCTAACCCCGCCAATAAAGCACACAGACAAGGGTGAAGAGGCGGCGCGCCGTGTCGAAATCTATCCTGATCTTGCCCGAAAGCCGGTCCATCAGCGTCTGCGAGCCGTCATTGTGAATGCCGCGCCGGCCCATGTCGATAGCCTCGATCTGGCTCGGCGTAGAGGAGCGGATCGCCTCGTAATAGCTTTCGCAGATCAGGAAATAATCCTTGATGATGCGGCGGAACGGCGTCAGCGACAGAATATGGGTCGCGACATCCTTCTCGTCTTCGGTGCGGATTGAGAAAACCAGCTTGGCATCGACCAGCGATATATGCAGCCGATAGGGGCCGCCATCATGGCCGAAGGGTTCGAAGCTGTTTTCTTCAATCAGATCGAAAATGGCGACGGCGCGTTCATGCTCAACGTCGGGCGTGGACCGGCCGATGCTGTCGTCCAGTACCACGTCGCAGAGCCGGAAATCGCCTGAAGCCATCGCTTAACTTTCCGGATTGAGGCGAATGGAGACCGAACGCGCATGCGCATCCAGTCCTTCCGAATGGGCAAGGGTAATCGCCGCGGGCGCAAGCTGTCGCAACTGCTCCGGCCCGAGCCGCAGGATCGACGTGCGCTTGACGAAATCCAGCACCGAAAGTCCGGAGGAGAAGCGCGCCGACCGCGCCGTCGGCAGCACGTGGTTGGAACCGCCGACATAATCGCCGATTACTTCGGGTGTATGACGCCCGACGAAGATTGCTCCCGCATTGCGGATGTTGGCCATCAGCGCATCCGGGTCATCGACGGCAAGTTCCAGATGCTCGGCGGCGATGCGGTTGGCGAGCGGAATGGCGTCGGCGAGATTTTCGACCAGGATGACCGCGCCGAAATCTGCCCAGCTTGCCGCCGCCGTCTCGGAGCGTGACAGGCGCTTCAACTGCCGCTCGACAGCCGCTTCAACGGCCTTGCCGAGTTCGGCGTTGTCGGTGATGAGGATGGACTGCGCGCCGCGATCGTGCTCCGCCTGCGCCAGAAGATCGGCGGCCAGCCAGTCAGGGTCGTTATCCTTGTCGGCGATGACAAGCACTTCGGAAGGCCCGGCGATCATGTCGATGCCGACGGTGCCGAAGACCTGGCGTTTTGCGGCCGCCACATAGGCATTGCCGGGGCCGACGATCTTGGCGACCGGCGCGATGGTTTGCGTGCCATAGGCAAGTGCGGCCACAGCCTGCGCGCCGCCGATGCGATAGATTTCCTCGACGCCCGCAATACGCGCCGCAGCCAGCACCGCCGGATTGACCGCGCCGCCATTGGCCGGCACGACCATGACGATGCGCTCCACACCGGCAACCTTTGCCGGCACCGCGTTCATCAGGACGGAGCTTGGATAGCTGGCGGTACCACCCGGCACATAAAGGCCGACGGCCTCGATGGCGGTCCAGCGCGAGCCGAGGCCTACGCCGATCTCGTCCTCGTAGATGTCATCCTTCGGCATCTGCCGTGCATGGTGTTTTTCGATACGACGGGCGGCAAGTTCAAGCGCCTCGATCACGCTGCTGTCGACGGCGGCAAAGGCCGCGTCGATTTCATCCGCCGTGACACGCATCGAAACCTTAGTGAAATCGATGCCGTCGAATTTCTGGGAATAATGGGCAAGGGCCGCATCGCCGCGATGGCGGACATCGTCGATGATGTCGCGAACGGTTGCGTTGACGTCTTCGGAAACTTCTCTCTTGGTTGTCAGGAAGGTCGCGAATTTCTGTTCGAAATCAGCCGATGCCCGCTCCAGCCAGATTGCCACGCCATTACCCTTTCATAGTCCCCGCGGGTGGACCCGCGAGGTGCACGAACTCACCGCAGAAAAATTGCGGCTCTGGTATGTGGCATAAATCGAAACGGTGACGAAAGGCAACCGTTGCAATGGCGCGGTGTGCTTATTCGCTGTCTGGATGATGCGGTTTGGCAGCCGTTTCCCATGCGCCGCTCACATCGGTCAATTGCGCCTCGATGCATTCGACATCAAGAGCGATGGTGCCGCCGCCGGAAAGCGCCAGTTCCACAAGGCCATCAGGGCCTTCGCCGTTTGGTTTGAAGCGCATCGCAAGAAGCGAAAGCACCTGCTCCCTGTCGGCAAGATTGATTGACTGCGAGCGAACGGCAGAGACGCGTTTCAGGAAAACGACGCTGCGGCAGCGTTCCGGCGGCAGGTTCTTTTGGTCAGTGCTTTCCCAGACGAAACGGTTGGCGGAAAGCGTGAATTGGCCATGCTTCGGCTCGAAGGCGACATCCTTCAGCTTGAAGACACTGTCCTGCATATGCGTCGAAATGACGGAGAGATCTTCAGTATCCAGCGCGAGTAATTTCAGGCCGCTCATCTTTTTCTTCCTTCTTCTGCGGTGCGGACCGCTATTTCCATGACTTACATTGGAAATAGGCAGTCCGGGCCCACTCTGCAACGGGTAGAAAACGGATGAGCGGCGAAGACAGGATCAATCGCTGACGCGTTCGACCAGCGCACCGCAGCGGTTGAGCTTTTCCTCAAGGCGTTCGAAGCCGCGATCCAGGTGGTAGACGCGCGACACCATGGTTTCGCCTTCCGCCACGAGGCCGGCAATGACCAGCGATACGGAAGCGCGCAGGTCGGTCGCCATGACAGGCGCGCCCTTCAGGCGGGAGACGCCTTCGATGCGGGCCATCTGGCCGGAAAGCGAAATCTTCGCACCGAGACGGGCGAGTTCCTGCACATGCATGAAGCGGTTTTCAAAGATGGTTTCGGTGATGTGGGAGACGCCCTGCGAACGGGTCATCAGCGCCATGAACTGTGCCTGCAGGTCGGTGGGGAAGCCGGGGAAAGGTTCGGTGACGATATCGACCGGCTGGATACCGTTGCCGTTGCGCACGACGCGAAGGCCGGTCTCCGTCTCGCTGATCGTGGCGCCTGCAAGCCTGAGCGTGTCGAGCGCGTTGTCCAGCAGCGCTGCGCGCGTGCCTTCCAGCACCACGTCACCGCCGGTCATTGCCACTGCCATGGCATAGGTGCCGGTTTCGATACGATCCGGCAGAACGCGATGGCGCGCGCCGGAGAGAGAGGTAACGCCTTCGATGGTGATGGTGGAGGTGCCGGCGCCTTCGATCTTCGCACCCATGGCGATCAGGCACTGGGCCAGATCGACCACTTCCGGCTCGCGCGCGGCGTTGTGGATGACGGTGGTGCCGCGGGCAAGGCTTGCCGCCATCAGCATCACATGTGTCGCGCCGACGGAAACTTTCGGGAAGGTATAGACAGCGCCGATCAGGCCGCCCTTGGGAGCGGTGGCGTTGATGTAGCCGCCATCGATCTCCATCGTTGCGCCGAGCGCCTGCAGGCCCTCGATGAACAGGTCGACCGGGCGCGTGCCGATGGCGCAGCCGCCGGGCAGCGAAACGCGGGCGCGGCCCTCACGTGCCAGAAGCGGGCCGATGACCCAGAAGCTTGCGCGCATCTTGGACACCAGCTCGTAAGGTGCGGTGGTATCGACAATGGTGCGGCAGGTGAAATGCACAGTGCGGGAATAGGCCTCGCCCTGGCTTTCGCGGCGACCGTTGACTGAAATATCCACGCCGTGATTGCCGAGAATGCGGATGAGCTGCTCCACGTCAGCCAGATGCGGGACGTTTTCGAGCGTCAGAGTATCGCTGGTCAGAAGCGATGCGATCATCAACGGCAAGGCGGCGTTTTTTGCGCCGGAGATGGGGATGACGCCGTTGAGCTTGTTGCCACCCGTAATTCTGATGCGATCCATGCGTCCCTACGGGCCTGTGCCCGCCTTTCTATCGTGCCTTGCGGAAAGGCGTGTCCTTAGACCAGTTTCCGCGGCGTTTCAATTTTATGCTGGTGAATTCTCTATGAGGATGATTCGTCCGTTTTTGCGGCAGGCAGGCCAATCGTCTGGTCTTCTTCGCCTGCGCGGCGCGCACGAACCTGCTGTTTGCGCTTCAAAAGATTTTCACGAAGCTTCTTGGCCGCGCGCGCCTTGCGCTCCGCCTCGCGCTGTCGTGCCTTTTCGCCCGGCCCCGCCTGAAGCTTGCCATCGGTCTCCGGGACGGATGCCTCCGCGGAAGCACCGGCGGAAAGCGCTGCCTTTGCCTGTTTGTCATGATGTTCGTTCATAGAATGAGCAATATCTGAAAAATGCATTTTTCAACAGGGGGCACGCTTTTTTGCCCCGCTTGATGAAGAATATCGTTTTGCGACTTGCGCTCGTCAAAAACCTATGGCAATAGGCCGCCACGCTTGATGCTGAAGCAAATGCTTCGGCACCGGATGCTGCTATAGCTCAGGGGTAGAGCACTCCCTTGGTAAGGGAGAGGCCGAGAGTTCAAATCTCTCTAGCAGCACCATTTCTCTCCAAAGTTTCAAATGTTTACATGGTTGTTGAACCTGTCGCCTGCGGCTGCATGATCCATGCGTGTGCCACGCAGTTTGCGGCAAATGGAAAACCGCGCCCCTTGCGAAGCGCGGTTTCCACATCCGAATATTCTGTTGCTGCCAGAGCGGGACGAAACCGCCCGTAGCCAACGGGCGCCGCTTACTGGCGGAATAGCGACAGGATATTTTCGGAACTGGTATTGGCGATGGAGAGCGACTGGATGCCAAGCTGCTGCTGTGTCTGAAGAGCCTTGAGCTTGGTGGATTCTTCGTTCATGTCCGCATCGACGAGACGGCCGATGCCCTTGTCGATGGAGTCGGTGAGTTTTGAGACGAAGTCTTCCTGCAGACCGATGCGCATCTTGATGGAACCGAGAGCGGCGGATGCGCTGCTGATCGACTGAAATGCCGTTTCGACATCGGTGAGAAGGTTCCCGATAGTGTAGGTCGGCGGCGTTGCAGAATTGAAGAGCTTGAGATCGATATTCCATACGGAAATGCCGGACGCCGTGCCGGGCTGGCCGATGATGCCCTTTGTCGTGTCAAGCGTTGCGGGAGAGCCGGTCAGGCCGAAAAGCACATTGGCGGTTGTTGTGCCGGCGGTGGTGTCGACAAGCGTATAGTCCGTTTTCGTGACGCTGACGGTGCCGGCGCCATCGCGCACAAAACCGGAAACGACGGTCTTGGCGCCGGTGCCCAGCAGCCAGTTTTCGCCACTGAAAGATGCGCCCTGTGCAATCGATTCGAGCTGTTTTTTCAGCTGGTCGATTTCTTCCTGGATTTTGGTCTTGTCGACACCCTCTTCGGTTGCCGCGACGATTTTCGACTTGATTTCCTTGACGACTTCGACGGTGCTTTCCATCGCGGAATAAGCGACATCGACCTTGGCGGCGCCAAGCCCCAGCGCATCCTGAACGGCGGACAGAGCCATGTTATCGGAACGCATGGTCGTCGCGATCGACCAATAGGCGGCGTTATCGGAGGCCGATTTTACCCGCAGGCCCGAAGAGACACGGGATTGGGTTTCTTCGAGCTGGCCGCTGATGGCGCGCAGGGTTTGAAGCGCCGACATGGCAGCGACATTCGTGATAATGCTTGTCATAATTGCCCCTCTGAGCTGGCTAAATGGGAAGGGACATTCCGGGATCGCCGGAAACGACTGAGCGGCGTGATGCCTGTTAACCTCTTTTTCGTCTTGGTTAACGAGTCGTTTCGATGCGCTGATTTAGCCGTGATTTGGTTAATGAACTCTTAATCTAGAAATCTCTCAATTTTTCGGGGCCATTGGACAAACAAAAACCGCGCCTTTCGGCGCGGTCAGACCGCTGACAAACCCGTCGATATTTTCGGCGGGTTTTTTCTTTTTCGGGATGATGACGTTTTGTTGTGGTCTTTTA
>NZ_MRDH01000025.1 GCF_002008225.1 Agrobacterium salinitolerans
AAGACCACAACAAAACGTCATCATCCCGAAAAAGAAAAAACCCGCCGAAAATATCGACGGGTTTGTCAGCGGTCTGAAGCGGCCTTCGGGCCGCTTTTTTATTGTCGTCCTGTCTATGGTTTATGCAGGGCATTGCGAGCGTCAGCAGGCGAGATCGGCCACCACGGCATCGAGAATGAGCATGCCTGATGGTGTGCAGCGCAGGCGGGAATTGCCGATCCTCTCCACGAAACCGTGCTGGAGAAGAAACTCTTCCTTTTCCGGGTCAAGGTCGCGGCCGGAAAGATCGCTCCAGCGTGCGAGGTCGATGCCCTCGCGCAGGCGAAGCCCCATCAGTAGCAATTCGTCGGCCTGTTCGTCGACGCCAAGCAGTTCCTGATCGACCATGCCATGGCCTTCCCGTTCGACGGTTTCGAGCCAGGTTTCGGGGTGGCGTTCAGTCGCGGTGGCGAGCTTGGAAGCGCCACGCGTCAGGCGTCCATGCGCACCGGGGCCGATGCCGGCGTAATCGCCATAGCGCCAGTAGGTCAGGTTATGGCGGCTTTCGGCGCCGGGCCGGGCATGATTGGAAACCTCATAGGCGGGCATGCCGTAACGCTCGGTGATTTCCTGCGTCGCCTCATAAAGCACGGCGGAATGCTCGCCGTCGGGCACGATGAGCTTGCCGGCCTTGTGCAGGCCATAAAAGGGAGTGCCTTCTTCGATGGTCAGCTGATAGAGCGACAGATGATCGACGGCGTAGGAGACGGCCTCCTTCAGCTCGGCATCCCATTCGGCCACCGTCTGGTTCGGGCGGGCATAGATGAGATCGAAGGACATGCGCGGAAAAATCTCCCGCGCCAGCCGGATGGCTTTCAAGGCATCGGCAACATCATGCAGGCGGCCAAGGAACTTCAGGTCGCGGTCGTTCAGCGCCTGCACGCCGAGCGAGACGCGATTGACGCCCGCCGCGCGGTAACCGCGAAAACGCTCCGCCTCGACGCTGGAAGGATTGGCTTCCATGGTGATCTCGATACCATCAGGCACATGCCAGAACCGCGCCACGCCATCCAGCAGCGCGCCGACAGTCTGCGGGTCCATCAGCGAGGGCGTACCACCGCCCATGAAAATGCTGGTGACGACGCGCGGGCCGCTCAGCGTCCGCATATGTTCCATTTCACGCAGGAAAGCCGCCGTAAACCGTTCCTGATCCACCGGCCGGTGGCGGACATGGCTGTTAAAGTCGCAATAAGGGCACTTGGCCGCGCAGAAGGGCCAATGCAGATAAATCCCGAAGCCGGGATCGCCCGTATCCGGCAGAAGCGATGCGCCGGGGGCAGAAAGTTGGTGCTCCCCGACCATCGGGTTCATGCCTCCAGGCAGGTTTCTACGAATTTCTTGAAGGCGCGGGCGCGGTGCGACAATGCAAAGGCGTCGCCATGTTTCCAGCCATGTTTCTCATCCGCGCTCATTTCGCCGAATGTGGTCTCATATCCCTCGGGTTTAAAGATGGGATCATAACCGAAACCGCTCGTTCCGCGCGGCGGCCACACAACAGTGCCTTCCACCTCGCCACGGAAATATTCGACATGCCCGTCCGGCCAGGCGAGACACAGCACGCTGACGAAGCGGCCGGTGCGATCCTCCGGCTCCGAAGCTCCTCGCTCGGCCAGCGCATCCTCGACCTTCTGCATCGCCATGGCGAAATCGCGCGTCCCATCGGCCGTCTCCGCCCAATTGGCGGTATAGACACCCGGCGCACCGTCAAGCGCGTCGATAACAAGACCGGAATCGTCGGACAAGGCGGGCAGGCCTGATGCCTTCGCGGAGGCAAGCGCCTTGATGGCGGCATTTTCCTCGAAGGTGGTGCCCGTCTCGTCCGGTTCTGAGAAGTTCAGCTCCGCCGCAGATTTGGCGGAGAAACCGAAAGGGCCGATCAGATCGGCGATTTCGGCGATCTTGCCCTTGTTATGGCTGGCGACAATGATCGTTCTGGTATCGAGCTTGCGCATGGTTCTTTCCCGTCGGCTCAGGCGATCGCCTGTTTCTGAAGGGCGACCAGTTCGCTGCAACCGGCCTTGGCGAGACCGAGCAGCGTCAGGAATTCTTCCTCGGAGAAAGGCGCGCCTTCGGCCGTTCCCTGAACCTCGACGATACCGCCCGAGCCGGTGATGACGAAATTGGCATCGGTTTCGGCCGAGGAATCTTCGAGATAGTCGAGATCGATCACCGGCTGGTTGGCGAAGATGCCGCAGGAGATCGCGGCGATATGGTCCTTCAGAACTTTCTCGACCTTGATCATGTTGCGGGTTTCCATCCATTTCAGGCAGTCATGCAGGGCAATCCATGCGCCGGTAATGGAGGCGGTGCGGGTGCCGCCATCGGCCTGGATGACGTCGCAGTCGATGCTGATCTGGCGCTCGCCGAGCGCCTGCAGGTCGACGACGGCGCGCAGCGAGCGGCCGATGAGGCGTTGGATTTCCTGTGTGCGTCCGCCCTGCTTGCCGGAAGCGGCCTCGCGCTTCATGCGTTCATGGGTGGAGCGCGGCAGCATGCCATATTCGGCGGTGACCCAGCCCTTGCCGCTGTTGCGGAGCCACGGTGGCGTCTTTTCTTCAAGGCTTGCGGTGACGAGCACATGCGTGTCGCCGAATTTCACGAGACAGGAGCCTTCGGCATGTTTCGAGAAATTGCGTTCGAAGGAAACCTTGCGCATCTGGTCGGTTTTTCTGCCTGAAGGCCGCATATGATCCACTCTCCATGTTGGTCCCTGCCTTCTAAGGCGAGGTCCGGGCTTTTGCAAAGCCAATTTCCATTTTGCCGCGGCGTTGCAACGCATTATATTGATGCAAGCTGGTTTGAACGACAAAGAACGGACGAAATGGGTTTTTCCGCACCGCTATCACAAGATCACGCATCGCTGCTGGATGAGCGGTCTCGGGAAATTTTCCGGCGCATCGTCGAAGGTTACCTCGATACGGGCGAACCGCTCGGATCGCGCAGCCTGTCGCGACTTCTGCCGATGTCGCTTTCGCCTGCCTCCGTGCGCAATGTCATGAGCGATCTCGAGGAGCTCGGCCTCATTTATTCGCCGCATATCAGCGCCGGGCGTTTGCCCACGCAGACGGGATTGCGCTTCTTTGTTGATGCCTTCATGCAGGTGGGCGATCTGCCCGCCGAGGAGAGGGCTAGTATCGACCGCCAGATCGGGCCGGTCGCCGGTCACGAACAGTCGCTGGAAGGGTTGCTGACGGAAGCAAGCCGCATGCTTTCCGGCATGTCGCGTGGCGCCGGCCTGGTGCTGACCGCCAAGAACGATGTCATCCTCAAACATGTGGAATTCATAAGGCTGGAGCCCACCAAGGCGCTCGCAGTGCTGGTGGGTGACCACAATCAGGTCGAAAACCGCATTATCGAATTGCCGGCCGGTATTTCCTCGTCGCAATTGACCGAGGCTGCGAATTTCATCAATGCTCATCTCTCCGGTCAGACGCTGCATGAATTGCGCGGTCAGTTTCAGACGCAGCAGGCGGAACTGCAATCGGAACTCGGCATATTGGCGCAGGACCTCGTGGAACGTGGTCTTGCGGTGTGGGCGGGAGACAATGAAGAGGGGAAGCTCGGCCGTCTCATCGTTCGCGGTCGCTCCAACCTGCTCGAAGGCCTCGCCGGTGAAGAGGATATCGATCGGGTGCGCCTGCTGTTCGACGATCTGGAGCGCAAGGAAAATCTCATCGAAATCCTCAACCTTGCGGAAAGCGGCTCAGGCGTCAGGATTTTCATCGGCTCGGAAAACAAGTTGTTTTCGCTGTCCGGTTCGTCGCTGATCGTCGCGCCCTATCGTGACGAGGACAATCGTGTCGTGGGCGCGGTCGGCGTTATCGGCCCGACCCGGCTGAATTACGCCCGTATCGTGCCGATGGTGGATTATACCGCGCAGATCATGGCGCGCCTTTCCCGCAAGCAAAGATAGGACAGGCCCGCAAAGGTCACAGAATGCGGCAAGCTTTTCGCCGCAAGCCTTGATTTTTGCCCGTCAAAGCTCGATATCGGGCGCAACCAACAATATTCAAATCTGGAGAACGTCATGACCGACGATACAAAAAAGCCCGGACCTGACGCGGACGTCGCGGAAGAGTTTGTCGATCCTGCCCTGGTAGGTGAAGAACAGGCCGAAACGGCAGAACCCGATCCGGTCGAGCTGCTCAAGGCTGAGAACGCCGATCTGCGCGATAAATTCCTTCGCCTTGCGGCCGAGATGGACAATCTTCGCCGTCGCACCGAGCGCGATGTCAAGGATGCCAAGGCCTATTCCCTGGCCGGTTTCGCACGCGACATGCTCGCCGTTTCCGATAATCTTCGCCGCGCGCTCGAAGCCATTCCCGATGAGCTAAAGACCAACGGCGAAGCCGGTCTCAACGGTCTGATCGAAGGTGTCGAGATGACCGAACGCTCGATGCTGTCGACGCTGGAACGCCACGGTGTGAAGAAGATCGATGCCGAGGGCCAGAAATTCGATCCGAATTTCCATCAGGCCATGTTTGAGATTCCCAACACTAAGGTTCCAAACAACACCGTGTTGCAGGTGGTTCAGGCTGGTTTCACCATAGGCGATCGCGTCCTGCGTCCGGCGATGGTCGGCGTTGCCAAGGGCGGCCCGAAGGCGGACGTTGCAGCATCCTCTGAGCCGGGCACTTCGTCTCTCAATGAAAAGGACGCGTAAGGCTTCTGTCCTTACGTCATAAAAAACGCGCCTTCAGGGCGCGTTTTTTATTGCCGTTAAAACTAAGGCGGAACCCGCGATCAGGCCGCTGTTGCTTGCTCCTGATTGAGGAAAGCGTAGATTGCCGTGTCGGAATCGGTAGCGCGCAGTTTGGCGACCAGTTCAGGGTCGCGCAGGGCGCGTGCGATTCTGGACAAGGCCTTCAGATGATCCGCGCCGGCGCCCTCGGGCGCGAGCAGCAGGAAAACCAGGTCGACCGGTTGGTCGTCCAGCGCTTCGAAATCGACCGGTGTTTCAAGACGTGCGAAGACGCCGGTGATCTGATGGATGCTGTTGAGCTTGCCATGCGGAATGGCGATACCGTGGCCCACACCGGTGGAGCCGAGTTTCTCACGCTGGAGGATGACGTCGAAAACTTCCCGTTCCGAGACTCCGGTAATTCTGGCTGCCTTTGCGGCCAGCTCCTGAAGCAACTGCTTTTTGGAATTCACCTTGAGGGCGGGAATAATCGCATCTTGTTGCAGCAAATCTGCCAACGCCATTCTCTTTTTCCTTCATGCCATCGAGACGATGCAGGAGGCAGACTGCACTTTCGCGCCCTGCCTCCCACGTCTTGTCAGACTGTTCAGCTCTTGATCGTTTCCGCGTCGATCCAGCCAATATTGCCGTCATGACGCCGGTAAACGATGTTGAGATATTCCTTGCCCGGGCTGCGGAACAGCAGAACCGGTTCGTCCGTCATGTCGAGCGCCATCACGGCGCTGGCGACGGACATCGTCTTAATCTGTTTGGAACTCTCCGCAACGATGGTGGGTGCGTAATCGTCAGGAACCTCATGGTCCTCATCGGGAACAGCATCCATCACCGTATAGGCGATCTCCTGCGACATGCCATTGGCGCCATTATGGTGATCCTTAAGCTTGCGCTTGTAGCGGCGCAGGCGCTTCTCGATCCGCTCTGCGGCGGCATCGAAGCTCGCCTGCGGATCATTTGCCTGACCCGCCGCGTGCAATACAACGCCGGTATCGAGATGCAGCTTGCAATCGGCGGCAAAACGCGATCCGGATTTCTCCACGGTTACCTGGCCTGAATACCCCCCATCGAAGTATTTGGTAACCGCCAGACCTATATTGTCCTCAATCCGCTGCCGGAAAGATTCACCGATCTCCATATGTTTACCAGATACACGCACACTCATGGAAATTTTCCTTTTTGTAGTGATTTGCGAGTACCAGCTTACGTCAAGCCGCGCGCGCATCCAAGCGTTTCGAAGACCTTAAAAAGCCCTCATTCGAATTTTACGCCCATGGACGGTGGAGATGAATCCGTTACAAATGACCTTGCTGACGTGTGCGGCGGGCTTCTAGCCGCTGCCGTGGCAAGAGTCAATGGTGCGGCAAAAAACCGCCATAAACGTTGTTCGTGGCTACCGCTCAGAATACAGCCAGCTTGGCCAACGCCTTCTTTTCCCGACGCCTCTGCACGGAGGAGGGGATGTTCATCGCCTCCCGATATTTGGCGACGGTGCGCCGGGCGATATCGACGCCGCTCTTTTTCAGGTTGTCGACGATATCATCGTCTGAAAGAACCGCCTCGGCGGCTTCCTGCGCGATCATGGCCTTGATGCGGTGACGCACCGCTTCCGCCGAATGGCTGTCTCCGCCTTCCACGGCGCTGATCGAGACGCTGAAGAAATATTTCAGTTCGAACAGCCCGCGCGGCGTCAGCATGTATTTTTTTGTTGTCACCCGGCTGACGGTGGATTCATGCATCTTGATGGCGTCGGCCACCGTCTTGAGGTTCAGCGGGCGCAGCTGGTCGACACCATTGACGAGGAAGGCATCCTGCTGGCGAACGATTTCCGTCGCCACCTTCATGATCGTCCGGGCGCGCTGGTCGAGGCTGCGGGTCAGCCAATGGGCCGTTTGCATGCATTCGGCCAGAAAATCCTGATCCTCGCCCGCGCGCGCCTTATGTTTCGACACCTCGGCGAAGTAACTCTGGTTGATGAGCACGCGCGGCAGGGTCTCTGGATTGATTTCCACCAGCCAGCCGCCGGTGGAGGAGGGGCGAACGATAATATCGGGAACGATGGTCTCCGAAACCATTGAATCGTAACCGGCGCCGGGGCGGGGATTGAGCGTGCGGATTTCCGCCAGCATGTCGAGGAGATCTTCCTCATCGACGCCGCAGATTTTTTTCAAGGAGGCGAAGTCGCGTTTCGCCAGAAGTTCCAGATTGTCGACGAAAGCCCGCATGGCCGGGTCGAGCCGATCCTTCTGGGCAAGCTGGATCGACAGACACTCGCTTAAGGAACGGGAAAATACACCCGGTGGGTCGAAGCCCTGAAGCGTCTTCAGAACGTATTCGACCGCCGATGGAGCCGCCCCCAGCCGTTCGGCGACGTCGTCGACGGCATCCGCCGCAATATAGCCGGTCTCGTCAAGCTGGCCGATCAGCGCATCGGCGATCATCCGGTCCTCGGCGGCGGATATGGCGAGCGGCAGTTGCTGATTGAGATGGTCGCCGAGGCTCTGTCTGGCCGCAACGAAATCGTCGAGATCGTAACTTTCTCCCGACTCCTGGCCGGGCATGGATTTCCATTGGCCGGCCAGTTCGGGCGCATCGGCCTTTCTGGGCTCGGCATCGTCGGGAAAGACGTTTTCAAAGCTGGTGTCAAGTTGCTCGCCGAGATTTGCGGCGCGGTCGCCGTACCAGTCGTCACTGTCTGACGTCACCGTGGCGGATCTCTCCGAACTTTCGCTATCGGCGTCGCCAAAACTTTCCGCGTCTACAGGTGTATCGCTGCTTAAATCGCCATCGTTTGCCGCAATTTCCAGCAGCGGATTGCGCTCTACCTCCTGCGCGATGAACTGCGTCAGCTCGAAATGCGTCATCTGAAGCAGCTGGATGGACTGCATCAGTTGCGGTGTCATCACGAGAGACTGGTTTTGACGCAGCAAAAGGCTGGCAGACAATGCCATGGCGGACGCGAAACTCCCCTTACAGCTTCTCCATCGTCTGATTTTCCAGAAATTTTACTGAGACGACAGGACTTGGCCCAAAAATTGCTTTTTTATTTTGTTTGGTCAAGCGTCAGGGCCGGGCGCGATGAAGAATCTTTCGCGTGCCGATCATGATGATTTAAAGCCGAAACGACCTGAAATCCTAAATCATGATATAGATCATATAATTAGAGCCGGATTTCAAGCAAAACCGCACACAGGCTTCGCCGTCCGGCTCCAGGTCTCAAAGGCTGAAATTATTGCCGAGATAGAGCCGGCGCACATCCGGATTGTTGACGATATCGTCCGGACGCCCATGCGTCAGCACTTCGCCGGCATGGATGATGTATGCGCGGTCGATGAGGCCGAGCGTTTCACGGACATTGTGGTCAGTCACGAGAACGCCGATGCCACGCGCTGTCAGGTGCCGCACCAGATTCTGGATATCGCTGACCGAAATCGGATCGACGCCCGCGAAGGGTTCATCCAGCAGCATGAAGGTCGGATCGGTCGCGAGCGCGCGGGCAATCTCCAGACGCCGCCGCTCGCCGCCCGAAAGCGCCACGGCCGGCGATTTCCGCAGTTGCGCGATATGAAACTCTTCCAGCAGCTCATCGAGCTTGCGGTTGCGCTTGTCAGCGTCCGGCTCATGCACTTCCAGTACGGCGCGGATGTTTTCCTCGACCGTCAATCCCCGGAAGATCGAAGCTTCCTGCGGCAGGTAACCGACGCCGAGACGGGCGCGCCTGTACATCGGCATGGTGGTGACATCATTGCCGTTGATGGCGATCTTGCCGGTATCGACGGGCACCAGGCCCGTTATCATATAAAAACAGGTGGTTTTTCCGGCGCCGTTCGGGCCGAGCAGACCCACGGCTTCGCCACGGCGCACGACCAGCGAAACCCCGTTGACGACGCGGCGCGTATTATAGGTCTTCGTCAGGCCATGCGCGATCAGCGTGCCCTGATAGGGGGTCTTGTCCACCGGCGAGGCTGCGTCCGCGGATCGATCGCGCCCGCCGCCGAATATCTTTGAGATCGAGGGTATCTTCACGAGGAAAGACTACTGTTTTTTCTGGGATTTCGGATCAAGCATGATCCGAACAGGGCCGCCGCAGCTTTCCAGCTTGGCCTGCCCCGTATTCATCAGCACGGTCAGCTTGCAGCCGGTGAAGACATTCGTACCTTCAGACAGCACGACCTGCTTGCCCGTCAGAATGAAGGTCTGCGCCGCCATGTCGAATTCACCGTGGTCGGCCGTGGCTTTCTGGGTCTCGGACGTCAGATAGACATTATTGTCGACGAAGATTTTTTCGATATTGGCGTCGCCGCTGGTGAGCGAAGAACCCTCGCCCTTGTAATTCACCGTCATCTTGCCAGCCTGAAGGGTGGTCGTTCCCTGCACCACTTTCACATTGCCGGTGAAATAGGCCTTGCGCTCCTGATCGCGAATCTCGAGCTGATCGCTTTCAATCGCGATAGGCTGGTCACCGGAGAGTTTGACGCCCTGCATGTTGCTGGTGGTGTTCTGGGCGAAGGCCACAGTTGCAAGACACGAAAGAACAAGACCTGCGGCTGCAAGGCCGGCGGATTTGCCGAGGGAAACGGGACGGGAAATTTGCATCATCTGGACCGGGCTCTCACTTGCCTTCATTCTTGATATTGGATGCAGCGATACGTGCCCGTACCTGCCCCGAAAATGTAATTGTTTTGCCATTATCGGCGATGTCAATCGATTGCGCAACAATCGAGCCGTCGTTTGTTTTGATCGAAACCGGCTCTTTGCTGCTCATTTTTCCGGCCTTCAGATCGACATCCGCAGACTGGAACTTCGCTTGTATGCCATTGCTGAGATTGATGTCAAAAGGCGCAGTCATCTTCAGCGTGTTGGTCGCCCGGTCGAAAATGCCTTCCTGGGCGATCACCTGCGCAACACTGTCGTTTACCGGCACTGCCGCCAGAACCTTTTCAAGCGTCATGAGATTGGGGTTGGCGATGTCCTGCAACGCACGGTCGGCGTTCATGGAATAATCGATCCCCTTCTCGTTGCGACCGGCGACAGCAGGCTTTTCCATCACGATCTTGCCGTCTTCAATTCGTGCGCTCTCAAGAGAGACCTCGTCGGGGGCCCAGGTTCGGATAACCGAAACCGCGATGAAGGCGAGCGAAATGATTGCCGCGCCGAGCGGCAGAATGATCTTCAGCCGCTTCACGCGCGTGGAATGCCGCAGCGCGGTGTCATAGGCGCCGTTCTGGTCATTGCGCAGCGAAAATGCTGGCGCGGGTTCGCGGAGTCTTTCGAGCATAAGAGCGGGTCCGGAATGCCTCTAGGGCGCCATAATGGCGCATCATCGAAGCTTGTGTCTCTATCTAAATGTCTTTGGCATGTGTGCTTTGTCCTGCCAATATGGTTTTTGTCTGGATAGGTGCAAGGGAAATGCGAATTTTATCTTAATTCTGGTTTCCTTATTGTTTCCTTGCGGCTTCGCGTTAGAAGAACCATATGGCCTGAAGCGCAAAAGCGGATGACAGGGGTTTTTATGGACAACATGGCGATAGCGGATCGCAGGCGGTTGCGCCGCAAGCTGAGTTTCTGGCGGATTGCCGCCGTTCTGCTGCTTGTCGCCGGCGCTTTCGGTCTTTACCGGTTTTCATGGGATGGACCGCAGCAAAGTGCGAAGCCTCATATTGCCCGCGTCGAGGTTTCCGGCCTGATCACCGACAATAGCGAACTGCTCGAGCGGCTCGACAAGATCGCAAGGAGCGAGAATGTCAAAGGGCTGATCGTGTCGATTTCCTCGCCAGGCGGCACCACCTATGGCGGGGAGCGCATCTTCAAGGCTATCAGAGGTGTGGCCGAAAAGAAGCCGGTTGTGTCCGATGTCCGCACGCTTGCCGCTTCCGCCGGTTATATGATCGCATCGGCAGGCGATGTCATCATTGCCGGTGAAACCTCGATCACCGGCTCGATCGGGGTGATTTTCCAATACCCCCAGATCGGCCAGCTGATGGACAAGCTCGGCGTCTCGCTGCAGGAAATCAAGTCGTCACCGATGAAGGCCGAGCCTTCGCCTTTCCATGAGGCGCCCGAAGAGGCAAAGACCATGATCCGCGCCATGGTGATGGACAGCTACGGCTGGTTTGTCGATCTCGTTGCCGACCGTCGCAAATTGCCGCGCGAGGACGTGCTGAAACTGGCGGACGGTTCAATTTACACCGGCCGGCAGGCGCTTGCCAACAAGCTCGTCGATACGCTCGGCGGCGAAAAGGAAATTCGCAGCTATTTCGAGACACGCGGTGTTGCCAAGGATTTACCGATCGTCGAATGGCGCGCGCCATCGTCCCGTTCGCCTTTTGCGCTTTTTAGTGTTGCGCAAATAGCGAAACTTCTGGGATATGATGATTTAATTCCCTTCGCAGGCCCCAGCCAGCTCGGTGCGGACAAGTTGTTTCTTGACGGTCTTGTTTCCGTTTGGCAGGTTGAGCCGCGTTAAAAATCCAATTCTTTCAGGGGGCAACCGTGATCAAGTCTGAACTGGTGCAGATCGTTGCTGCGCGTAACCCGCACCTTTATCACCGCGACGTGGAAAACATCGTCAATGCGGTGCTGGATGAAATCACCGATGCCCTGGCGGCAGGAAATCGTGTCGAACTTCGTGGTTTCGGCGCATTTTCGGTGAAGAACCGTCCGTCCCGCTCGGGCCGGAACCCGCGTACGGGTGAGTCGGTTTTCGTCGAGGAAAAATGGGTGCCTTTCTTTAAAACGGGCAAGGAACTGCGCGAGCGCCTGAACCCGGGTATGGGCGACGAAGAGGACGATTGATCGTTCTTGACGCCGGGCGACTGAAGAGGAGCCTGCGAAACGCCCGCAGCGATGGAGTATTGTCGGATGTCGAAAAAAATCATCAACCTCATCATCCTGCTTCCACTGGCGATCATCCTCGTCATCCTTTGCGTGGCCAATCGTCAGTCGGTAACCCTGGCGCTCAATCCGTTCCGGCCGGAAGACGGCGTTCTGTCCTTCACCGCGCCGTTTTTTGTTTTCCTGTTTCTGGCGGTCATTTTTGGCGTTCTCATGGGCTCGGCGGCCACATGGTTTGCGCAGGGCAAACATCGCAAACGTGCCCGTATCGAAGCAAAAGAGGCCGTTCGCTGGCACGATGAGGCGAACCGCCAGAAGGCGGCCACCACAGGGCAACTGCCGCATGCGGGACAACTCCCGGCAAAGTGATGGTGCCGACAGTCGCTGCGGCTCTAGTCGAGCGGCGTGCGGAATGCTATTTGCTGGCGCAATAAGACGCGGGCAGAAGCGGAAAGATTTCCATTGAAGAAAAAAGATAGCCGGCCGGGCAATCGTGCGCGTGCCGGGAGCGAAAAAAAACAGGTCCATGCCGCAAAGCCGGCGCGGCGCACGGATACGGCGCCGAAGAAGCGCGAGCCGGACGCAGTCCGTAGCGTGCCGAAACCTGCGCCAAGGGAAAAGGCCATTCCGGTGGCGGCCGTTGAACAGGTGCCCGCGCGGCCCCTCAAGCATCGCACCGGTGAACTGCCAGCGGAACAGGTTCCTGTCATTCTGGAATCGAGCGGCGCGGGTGATTTTCACCTGATCGACAGCGGTAACGGCCTGAAGCTCGAACAATATGGCGATTACCGCATCGTTCGCCCCGAGGCGCAGGCTCTCTGGAAGCCTTCGATCCCGGACCGCGTATGGCAGAATGCCGATGCTGTCTTTACCGGCGATACGGATGAGGATGGCATGGGCCGCTGGCGCTTCCCGAAGGCGGCGCTCGGCGAAACCTGGCCCCTTTCCCTGCTTGGTATCGAATTTCTCGGCCGCTTCACGGCCTTTCGTCATGTCGGCGTCTTTCCGGAACAGATCGTGCATTGGGAATGGCTGAAACATGCCGTCGAAACGGCCGATCGCCCGCTGAAAGTGCTGAACCTCTTCGGTTATACCGGCGTCGCGTCGCTGGTCGCGGCGGCCGCAGGCGCTGAAGTCACCCATGTCGATGCTTCCAAGAAGGCGATTGGCTGGGCCAAGGAAAATCAGGCGCTTGCCGGGCTCGAGCAGGCGCCGATCCGCTGGATTTGTGAAGACGCGATGAAGTTCATCCAGCGTGAGGAACGCCGGGGCAGCAGCTACGACATCATCCTCACCGACCCGCCGAAATTCGGCCGCGGCACCCATGGCGAGGTCTGGCAATTATTCGACCATCTGCCGCTGATGCTGGATATCTGCCGCGAAATCCTGTCGCCCAAGGCGCTCGGCCTTGTGCTGACGGCCTATTCGATCAGGGCCAGCTTCTATTCGATGCATGAGCTGATGCGTGAAACCATGCGCGGCGCCGGCGGTGTCGTCGCGTCCGGCGAGCTCGTCATTCGCGAGGCCGGGCTTGATGGCAAGACGCCGGGCCGTGTGCTGTCGACATCGCTGTTCAGCCGCTGGGAGCCGAAATGATGAAAGATATGCGCGAAAATACCACGCGCCGGGTTGGCCAGGTCAAGGAAGTGACCAGCCTTGCCAATCCCATCATCAAGGACATCAAGGCGCTCACACAGAAAAAGGGTAGGGAAGAGACCGGCACCTTCATGGCAGAAGGCCTGAAGCTGGTCATTGACGCGCTCGAACTGGGCTGGACGATCAAGACGCTGGTTTACGCAAAGGCCGCCAAGGGCAAGCCGCTGGTGGAGCAGGCGGCGGTCAAAACGGTCGCGTCGGGCGGACTGGTTCTCGAAGTCAGTGAAAAGGTAATCGCCTCGATCACCCGCCGCGACAATCCGCAGATGGTCGTCGGTATTTTTGAACAGAAATGGAAACCGCTGAAGGAGATCCGCCCGGAAAAGGGCGAGACCTACATCGCGCTCGACCGGGTTCGCGATCCCGGCAATCTGGGCACCATCATCCGCACTGCCGATGCGGCGGGTGCTTCGGGCGTCATTCTTGTCGGCGACTGCACCGATCCGTTTTCGCTGGAAACGGTGCGCGCCACCATGGGGTCGGTCTTCGCCACGCCCGTCGCCCGCGCTTCGGCCGAGGAATTCCTGTCCTGGAAAAAATCGGCGCAGGTCAGCGTCGTAGCCACCCATCTGGCCGGTTCGGTGGACTATCGAAAGATCGACTACGCCGGAAAGCCGGTCGTGCTCTTGATGGGCAACGAACAATCCGGCCTGCCGCCGGAACTCGCCGGCAAGGCCGACCAGTTGGCGCGCATTCCCCAGCAGGGCCGCGCCGACAGCCTCAATCTCGCCATCGCAACCGCCGTCATGCTGTTTGAGGCGCGGCGACATCTCCTCCAACTCGCACCGGTGACGTAATGGCCAAAGCGGCATTGTTCTCGAAAATCGGCCCGGCTTTCGCGTTGATCGCCGCCGCGCTGGTGCTGGACCAGATCGTCAAGCAGCTGGTCGAAGCCTATCTGCCGCTGCAGGAGATGGTTCCCGTTGTCCCGTTCCTGGCGCTTTATCGCACCTACAATCTCGGCGTGGCCTTTTCGATGCTGGAGGACATGCACGGCTGGTTCATCGTCAGCATGCGGCTCGTCATCGTGGTCTTCGTCTTGTGGCTGTGGCGAAAGACGGCGGAGGACCGTACCTTTGCCCATCTCGGTTTCGCCTTCATCATCGCAGGTGCTGCCGGCAATCTGCTCGACCGTTTTTTTTACGGCCATGTCATCGACTATATCCTGTTCCACACGCAGACATGGTCTTTCGCAGTCTTCAATCTGGCTGACAGTTTCATAACCATCGGCGCAGCCTGCGTCATTCTCGACGAGTTTTTGCACGCCCGGACGGCTAAAAAGTAAAATTTTAGGGTTTCAGCCAAACATATCAAAACCGCTGCCGTGGTAGCGGTTGCCTATGAGCAAACTGACAAGACTTCGTCAAAAAGTTTCAGATGAGCTGGGCCTGGCCGCGACGGCGGCGCAGCCGGCGGATCGTGTCGAGGCAATAACGCGCCATGCGGATGAAGAACATGCGCCCGATGCCAGATCGATCGCATTCTATGTCGCCGTGTCGTTATCGCTCGGGGCTTTTTCCGCCGCCTTGATTGCGCTTGCCATGCCTTACGCGGTTACCGTCGCGCTGGCGACCTTGTTTGGCGCCGTGCTCGTCGGCGTCCTGCTCTACGCGCTCTTCGGCGAACCTTCCCGGCATCCCCCTGCGCTGGATGAAGGATCCGATCTCCGGCTGAGACAAGCGCAAAACCGCTCGCTGATTGCCGAAATGCAGGAATTCATGGGTGATATCGTCGTGGTCCGCGACATGAACCGGCGCATTGTCGAGGCGAACGGGGTCTTTCGGGAAATCACCGGCTGCGCCGCGCCCGAAGGGCTCAGCTGCGAGGAAATCGGCATCGCTTTCCGTCCGGGCGACAAGATCCATGCCTATGATGTGGAGATCGCGACCCCGTTCGGCCAGCGCATCTTTTCCTGGCATGATGTCGTGACCCGCGATCTGGCAAGCAGCCGTCTTCTCATCAGCAGCATTGCCCGGGATGTGACCGAGGAGCGGCTTGCGCTGGCCGAAAGGGAAGACGCCAGGCTGCGCGCCGAACAGGCCGATGCTGAAAAAGCGCGGCTGCTTGCAACGGTAAGCCATGAAATCCGCCTGCCGCTTTCCGGTATGCTGGGCATGAACCATCTTCTGTCGAAGACGAGGCTCAACGAAGAGCAGCGAAATTATCTCGATGGCATGCGCCAATCCGGCCAGTCGCTGGTGCAGCTTGTCGAGGATCTTCTGGATTATTCGACCATGGAGGCCGGCCGCTTCAGGCTCAATCCGCGCGCGGAAAACCTGCGCCGGCTGATCGAGAGCATCGTCGAGATGCTGGCCCATCGCGCCCATGAAAAAGGCATAGAGATCACCTCTTTCGTCGCGCCGAATGTGCCTGATCATCTCGATTTTGATCCGGCGAGGCTACGTCAGGTCCTCTTCAATCTCCTCGGCAATGCCGTCAAATTCACGCAGGAAGGCGGCGTCGTCATCCGGGCGCGCATGTCCGACGACGAGTTGCACATCACCGTCGAAGATACCGGCCCAGGCATGAGCCGGGCGGAACAGACCCGTATTTTCGGGGAATTCGAACAGGCAGGCCCTTTGTCGCAACGAAGCGCCGGTACGGGCCTCGGACTTGCGATCTCCGCCCGTATCGTGCGGGAATTCGGCGGCCGTCTCACGGTCTCGAGCCGCAAGGGCAAGGGCAGTACTTTCAAACTGGCGTTTCGCCCGGCGGGCGCCCCTGCCGAAATGGCGGATCCAGGACGGCGTCATTGTCTGCGGCATACAAATGTCCTGCTCATCGCACCAAAAGGCGTGGCGGCGGCGGTGACGATGGAGGCGATCGAGGCTTTCGGCGGTCGATGCACGCTCATTCATCAGCCTGAGGATTTGGAAGAACTGAGGAAGGGTTCTGCCACGCGGCCGGTCGAGCTTACCGATATCATCGTCGACCAGCGCAGTTCGCCGCTGTTCAGGGATGCCCTGAAAGATTGGCCGCAGCAGAATGTCCGCCGCACGCTGTTGGTCAGCCCCGAAGAGCGGCCGTCGACCATGCATGTGGCCTTCGATGCCTGGTTGATTCGGCCGTTGCGGGAAAAATCCCTGATCGACGTCCTGTGCGGTCGTCTGCGCGGCATTGAGCGGCGCGACGCCATAAACGACAACCACCCGGATGTGGGTTTTTCTTCGCGGGTGACGGAAGGGGGGAGCGGTATCGAGATACTCGTTGCCGAAGATGATGCCGTCAATCAGCGCATCATTCGCGTCGTTCTGGAAAAAGGCGGCTACATCGTCCGCGCTGTCGAGGACTTTGAAGCGTTGCGGCAATCTGTAGAGCCGGGGGCATCCCGCCTCCCCGATCTCATC
The DNA here is from genome assembly GCF_002008225.1 of Agrobacterium salinitolerans. Classification (GTDB taxonomy): domain Bacteria; phylum Pseudomonadota; class Alphaproteobacteria; order Rhizobiales; family Rhizobiaceae; genus Agrobacterium; species Agrobacterium salinitolerans. The sequence goes on from NZ_MRDH01000025.1 coordinate 16,573, forward strand.
GTGTCCGATCTCAACATGCCGGGCGGCGAGGGGCTCAATGTTCTTCCCGAACTTCTCCATACGCTGAAGGGCGAAAGAAATATTCCCGTCATCGTGCTCAGCGCAGATGCGAGTGACGCAACCGCCGAAATCCTGCTGAAGGCTGGTGTCGGCGCGGTTTTGGCCAAGCCTGCCGATCCGCGACGGCTGATTGAGGAAATTCGCCGCCTGGTGGGGGTGAAACGGCTGTCGCTGTCATAACTTGACAGACTCGCACTGGCGGCGTTTTGTCACTATTCTGTCGTCAATTAGTGATTTATGACAGGAAAATTGTTTGGTGGCGGAGCGATTCCCCATGGTTGCCGAAATCCTCAATCACGACATTTGTGAAAACAATGTTGTCATTAGCCCCCGTCCCGAGACAACTCAGGACAATGAGGGTCTTTTCGGCCGCATAGGCACGCTGGAAACGCGGCTCGCCAGAAATGAACGCGAAATCGATGCCGCGCAATCCGTGCGTTATCGGGTTTTCGTCGAGGAAATGAAGGCGCGGCTTCCCGCGGAAGCGATGCGCCGCGAGCGCGACATCGATGCGTGGGACAGCGTCTGCGACCATCTTCTCGTGCTCGACAAGGCGATTGAAGGCGATAGTGAGGACCAGATCGTCGGCACCTATCGCCTGCTGCGGCAGGAAATCGCGCTTGCCAATAACGGTTTTTATTCCGCCAGCGAATTCGATATTGCCGGTCTCGTCGCGCGCCATCCCGGCAAGCGCTTCATGGAGCTTGGCCGTTCCTGCGTGCTGCCGGAATATCGCACCAAGCGCACCGTGGAACTTCTGTGGCAGGGCAACTGGGCCTATGCCGTCAAACACCGCATGGATGCCATGATCGGTTGCGCCTCCTTTCCCGGCGTGCAGCCGGAAGCCCACGCGCTTGCTTTGTCTTTCCTGCACCATAATTGTCTGGCCAAAGGCGAGTGGGAAGCTTTCGCCCTTCCCGAGCTTTATCGTGAGATGGACCTCGTGCCGGCAGAGGCGCTAAACGCCCGCAAGGCGCTGAACGCCATGCCGCCGCTGATCAAGGGCTATATGCGTCTCGGCGCCATGTTCGGCTCCGGCGCGGTCGTGGATCATGCCTTCAACACCACGGATGTGCTCGTGGTCCTGCCGGTTTCGTCCATCGCCGGCCGTTACATCAGCTATTATGGCGGTGAGGCCGAACGCATCAACGGCTGACCGGGTTTTGATCGAGACCTTCAGGATGTTCCTGTGGGCAGCGGTGCCGTGTGTGTTGTGTTGGTGCGGGCAAAGCCGCTAGTGTCGGCGCTCTTTTCCGCAACACGATATGACATCGGCAGGCCATTGACGGACGTTCTGACAACCGCTTCCCTGATCTCGGAAGAGAGCCGCGCGACGGCCACTCCGATGATGGAGCAATATATCGAGATCAAGGCGAACAATCCCGGTTCGCTGCTGTTCTACCGCATGGGCGATTTTTACGAATTGTTCTTCGACGATGCGGTGGAGGCTTCCCGCGCTCTCGGCATCACGCTGACGAAACGCGGCCAGCATATGGGTCATGATATCCCGATGTGCGGTGTCCCCGTCCATGCGGCGGATGACTATCTCCAGAAACTCATCCTGCGCGGTTATCGTGTCGCCGTGTGCGAACAGGTGGAAGACCCGGCGGAAGCGAAGAAGCGCGGCTCGAAATCGGTGGTCAAACGTGATGTGGTGCGACTTGTCACGCCCGGCACGCTGACCGAAGAAAAACTGTTATCGCCGACGGAATCCAACTATCTGATGGCGCTGGCCCGTATTCGGGGTAGTGCGGAGGCGCAGTTCGCGCTCGCCTGGATCGACATTTCCACCGGCGTCTTCCGTCTGGCGGAAACCACGCTGACCCGGCTTCTGGCCGATATCTGGCGCATCGATCCGCGCGAGCTGATCGTCGCCGATAGCCTGTTCCATGATGAAGAGCTGCGGCCGGTTTTCGATGTGCTGGGCCGGGTCGCGGTGCCGCAGCCGGCGATCCTCTTTGACAGCGCCACGGCGGAAGGGCGCATTGCGCGCTATTTCAATGTCTCGACGCTTGATGGTTTCGGCACTTTTTCGCGCGTGGAACTGGCGGCCGCCGCCGCTGCCGTCGCTTATGTCGAAAAAACCCAGATTGCCGAACGCCCGCCACTCGGCGCGCCGGAACGCGAAAGCGCGGCCTCCACGCTTTTCATCGATCCCGCCACCCGCGCCAATCTGGAACTTGTGAAGACGCTGTCAGGCGAAAGGGACGGATCGCTCCTGCATGCCCTCAACCGCACCGTGACGGGCGGCGGTGCTCGGCTTCTGGCCGAACGGCTGATGTCTCCCTTGACCGATCCGGAAAGGATCAATGCCCGTCTCGATGCGGTCGCCTATCTCATCGATGACGTCTCCCTTTGCGACGGCCTGCGCGATGCGCTGAAACAGGTGGCGGACATGCCGCGTGCGCTTTCCCGTCTTGCGCTGGAGCGTGGCGGCCCGCGCGACCTCGGCGCCATCAGGCAAGGCCTTGCTTCGGCAGAAAAGATCGCGGCCATTCTCGATCAGGGATTGTTGCCGGATGAGCTTGCCGCGGCGCTCGCGGATTTGAAAGCCCTGCCGGGTGGTCTGGAAGCCATGCTCGGCTCGATGCTGGCCGATGAACTTCCGCTTCTGAAGCGTGATGGCGGATTTCTGCGCGAAGGCGCTAATTCCGAACTCGATGAGGTACGGGCGCTGCGAGACCAGTCACGTCGTGTGATCGCCGGGCTGCAGCTGAGATACGCCGATGAGACCGGCATCAAGTCGCTCAAAATCAAGCATAACAATGTGCTGGGTTATTTCATTGAGGTCACGGCGGGCAATGCCGATGTGATGACGACGACGGATGAGGCCAAGGCGCGCTTTATCCACCGCCAGACCATGGCCGGCGCCATGCGTTTCACCACCACCGAGCTTGCGGATCTCGAAAGCCGCATTGCCAACGCCGCTGCGCAGGCTTTGACCATGGAACTGGAAGCCTTCGAGCGCATGGTCAAGGCTGTTGTGCAACAGGCGGAAGCGATCAAGGCCGGTGCGCTGGCGCTTGCGGTGATCGATGTCGCCTCGAGCCTTGCCTATCTCGCCACCGAACAGGCCTATTGCCGCCCGATCGTCGATGCCTCCATGACCTTTTCCATCAAGGGCGGGCGCCATCCCGTGGTGGAGCAGGCCTTGCGGCGCCAATCCGCCGGACCGTTTATTGCCAATAATTGCGATCTGTCGGCCGTCAATAACGGCAAAAACGGTGCCATCTGGCTGCTCACCGGTCCCAACATGGGCGGTAAATCGACCTTCCTGCGCCAGAATGCCCTGATAGCCATCCTCGCGCAGATCGGGTCTTTCGTGCCGGCGGAAGCTGCTCATATCGGCGTCGTGGATCGCCTTTTCTCGCGTGTCGGCGCATCGGACGATCTGGCGCGCGGCCGATCGACCTTCATGGTGGAAATGGTGGAAACCGCCGCCATTCTCAATCAGGCGACGGATCGTTCGCTGGTCATTCTGGACGAGATCGGCCGCGGCACGGCGACCTTTGACGGTCTTTCCATCGCCTGGGCTGCGGTGGAGCATCTGCACGAGGTCAATCGCTGCCGTGGTCTCTTCGCCACCCATTTCCACGAATTGACGGTGCTGTCGGAAAAACTTGGCCGCCTTTCCAATGCCACGATGCGGGTGAAGGAGTGGGAAGGCGACGTCATCTTCCTGCACGAGGTTGGACCGGGGGCTGCGGATCGTTCCTATGGCATTCAGGTGGCGCGGCTTGCGGGCCTGCCTGCATCGGTTGTGGAGCGCGCCCGCGAGGTGCTGACGAAGCTCGAAGATGCCGACCGCAAGAACCCGGCTAGCCAGCTGATCGACGATCTGCCGCTGTTCCAGATCGCGGTTCGCCGCGAGGAAAGCCGCAAGACTGGCGCATCAAAGGTGGAGGACGCTCTGAAGGGGTTCAACCCTGACGAAATGACGCCGCGTGAGGCATTGGACGCGCTCTATGCGTTGAAGAAAGAACTTGGCAAGGCTTGAAGGGATAGATTGCCTGTCCATCGCCTTTAAAACTCGCTATAGGACACTCCCATCGCAAGTGGTGGGATTTCCCACAGGACATGGATACCGGCATAGATGGCCATCAAGGACCTGGATTTTTCCGACATTCTCGATGTATCGGCGCTCAAGCGCGAATGCGACATCATCTTCAGGGAAGATGGCAAACGTATTGCCGATATTCGCTCCGATCTGCTGCCGATCTTTCGCAGGGCCAGTACGGAAGGTCGGGAAAAGGCCAGAAATCTGCTGAAAGCCGATGGCAGCGGCATCGATTGCGCCAGACGCCTCTCCTGGCTTCAGGATCGGCTGATCGAAATCCTCTATGATCTCGCGTGCCAATATGTCTATCCGAAAGATGCGCCGCACATTGCCGTCGCTGCGGTCGGCGGTTACGGTCGCGGCACGCTGGCGCCGGGATCGGACATCGACCTTCTGTTCCTGCTGCCGGCCAAGAATACGCCGGATATGCACAAAGCCGTGGAGTTCGTGCTCTATCTGCTGTGGGATCTCGGTTTCAAGGTCGGACACGCCACCCGCACGGTGGATGAATGCATCCGCCTCTCCAAATCAGATATGACGATCCGCACCGCCATTCTGGAAGTGCGGGCGATCTGCGGCAAAAAATCCCTGACCGACGATCTGGAAAAACGCTTCGAGTCGGAAGTCGTTACCGGCACCGGTCCGGAATTCATCGCCGCAAAGCTCGCCGAGCGCGACCAGCGCCACCGCAAGGCGGGCGATACGCGTTATCTGGTGGAGCCGAACGTCAAGGAAGGCAAGGGCGGGTTGCGCGACCTGCACACGCTGTTCTGGATCGCCAAATATTATTACCACGTTCGCGATACGGCCGATCTGGTGAAGCTCGGCGTCCTGTCGAGATCAGAACTGAAGCTGTTCGAAAAGGCCGATGATTTTCTCTGGGCGGTTCGCTGCCAGATGCATTTCATCACCAACAAGGCCGAGGAGCGATTGTCGTTCGACATTCAACGCGAGATTGCCGATGCGCTGGGTTATCAGTCGCGCCCCGGCCTTTCCGCTGTCGAACGCTTCATGAAGCACTATTTCCTCGTGGCGAAGGACGTCGGAGACCTGACTCGTATCGTCTGCGCCGCACTTGAAGACCGGCAGGCGAAGGACGTGCCCGGTCTTTCCGGCGTCCTCAGCCGTTTTGCCCACCGTGTGCGCAAGATTCCCGGGTCGGTGGAGTTTGTTGAGGATCGCGGCCGCATCGCGCTGGCCAAACCGGATGTCTTCAAGAACGACCGGGTCAATCTGATCCGGCTGTTCCACATTGCCGATATCAACAATCTCGAACTGCATCCCGACGCGCTTCGTGTCGTCACGCGCTCACTGTCGCTCATCAATGACGAGTTGAGGGAAAACGAAGAGGCAAACCGGCTTTTCCTGTCGATCCTGACGTCCCGGCGCGATCCGGCGCTGACCCTGCGCCGCATGAACGAGGCCGGCGTTCTCGGCAAGTTCATCCCCGAATTCGGCAAGATCGTCGCGATGATGCAGTTCAACATGTATCATCATTACACGGTGGATGAGCATCTGATCCGCTCTGTCGGCGTTCTGTCGGAAGTGGACAAGGGAACGGCCATTGACGCCCATCCGCTCGCCAACCAGTTGATGCCAAGCGTCGAGGAACGCGAGGCGCTTTATGTGGCCGTGCTGCTGCACGATGTGGCGAAGGGCCGGCAGGAGGATCATTCGATTGCCGGTGCCCGCGTCGCCCGCAAGCTCTGCCAGCGTTTCCGCCTCACCGGCAAACAGACCGAAACGGTTGTCTGGCTGATCGAGCAGCATCTTTTGATGTCCATGGTCGCCCAGACGCGCGACCTGCACGACCGCAAGACCATCACCGATTTCGCCGACAAGGTGCAATCCATGGAGCGGCTGAAGATGTTGCTCATTCTGACGGTCTGCGATATTCGCGCCGTCGGCCCGGGCGTCTGGAACGGCTGGAAGGGGCAGCTGCTGCGTTCGCTCTATTACGAAACCGAACTGCTGCTGTCAGGCGGGTTCTCGGAAGTTTCCCGCAAGGAGCGCGCGCAGATCGCCCGGCAGGCGCTATACGACGCCCTTGAGGATTGGGGGCAGAAGGCGCGGCGCAAATACACCAAGCTGCACTATGAGCCCTATCTGCTGACAGTGGCGCTGGAAGACCAGGTGCGCCACACTCGCTTCATCCGCGAGGCTGACAAGCAGGAAAAAGCGCTGTCGACCATGGTGCGCACCCACTCCTTCCATGCCATTACGGAGATTACCGTGCTGGCGCCGGACCATCCGCGCCTGCTATCCATCATCACCGGCGCCTGCGCGGCGGCGGGCGCAAACATCGCCGATGCGCAAATCTTCACGACTTCCGACGGGCGGGCGCTGGATACGATCCTCATCAATCGCGAATTTCCGATCGATGAGGACGAGACACGGCGCGGCAATAATATCGGTAAGCTCATCGAGGAGGTCCTGTCCGGCAAGCAGCGCCTCCCGGAAATGATCGCCACGCGCACCAAAAGCCGCAAGAAGAAGAGCGCTTTCACCATTCCGCCGTCGGTCATCATTTCCAACGGGCTTTCGAATAAATTCACTGTCATCGAGGTCGAGTGCCTCGACCGACCGGGGCTTCTGGCGGATATGACGGCCGTTATCGCCGATCTGTCGCTCGATATTCACTCTGCCCGCATCACTACCTTCGGCGAAAAGGTCATCGACACCTTTTATGTGACTGACCTCTTCGGCCAGAAGGTGACGAATGATAATCGGCAGGCCAGCATTGCGCAGCGCTTGAAGGCTGTGATGAGCGAGCAGGAAGACGAATTGCGCGACCGCATGCCGAACGGCATCATCGCCCATCCAGACGTGGCGGCTCTGCCGGCCGCGCGCACGGCGAAGGCTTGATATCATGAGCCTGATCGGCAAGTTCGCCACCGTTGGCACCGCCACGCTCGGCAGCCGCATTTTCGGCTTCCTGCGCGAAACCCTGATGGCCGCCGCCGTCGGCACGGGGCCTGTGGCCGACGCCTTCAACGCCGCGTTCCGGTTTCCCAACACCTTTCGGCGGCTTTTTGCCGAAGGTGCGTTCAACTCGGCTTTCGTGCCGCTTTTCGCCAAGGAGATCGAGGCGAACGGCATGGAGGGCGCAAGACGTTTTTCCGAAGAGGTCTTCGGCGTTCTGTTCACCGTGCTTCTGGCCCTGACAATTCTGATGGAATTGTCGATGCCGTTCATCGTGCGCACCGTTATTGCGCCGGGCTTTCTGGAAGACCCGGTGAAATTCGAAAACACCGTTCATCTCGCCACCATCATGTTTCCTTATCTCGCCTGCATGTCTTTGGCGGCGATGATGGGCGGCATGTTGAACTCGCTGCACCGTTATTTCGCGGCCGCGATCGCCCCTGTCTTTCTCAACATCATCCTCATCGGCGTGCTCGCCTTGGCATGGTGGAAGAATTACGATCCTTTGCAGGTGGGTTATGCGCTCTCGTGGGGCGTGATGGCGGCGGGTCTGGTGCAACTCGCCATCGTCTGGATCGCCGTGCGCAATGCCGGCATGCGCATCGGTTTCCGCAGGCCGCGGCTGACGAAGAACGTGCAGCGCCTTCTGGTTCTGGCCCTGCCGGCAGCCATCACCGGCGGCATCACCCAGATCAATCTTTTGATCAACACCAATATCGCATCGGCCGGCGAAGGCGTGATCTCCTCGCTTGCCTATGCCGACCGGATTTACCAGCTGCCGCTCGGTGTCGTCGGCATCGCGGTGGCCACCGTGCTTCTGCCGGAACTGGCGCGGGCGTTGCGCGGCAGGCACATGGTGGAGGCGGGAAGCCTGCAGAACCGCTCGGTCGAATTCGTACTGTTTCTGACATTGCCCGCTGCTGCCGCCCTTTTGGTAATGGCGGAACCTATCGTTCGTTTTCTTTACGAGCGCGGCAACTTCTCGCCTTCGGCCACCGTCACCGTCGCGCAAATCCTTGGCATTTACGGTCTGGGCCTGCCGGCTTTCGTACTGATCAAGGCCTTCATTCCGGGCTTCTTCGCCCGCGAGGATACGCGCACACCGATGATCTTCGCGGCGATTTCCGTCGTCGTGAACGTTTCCCTGGCGCTGACACTGTTTCCGCGGCTTGGAGGCCCGGGCATAGCCATTGCCGAAATCACCGCCGGCTGGGTCAATGCCACCCTGCTGTTCGGCATGCTTTTGTGGCGCGGTCACTGGCAGGTGGATATTCCACTGCTCACCCGTATTCCACGCCTGCTGCTGGCTGCGGCCTTGATGGCCGGTTTCGTGCACTATGCGCTGACCTATTTGACTTTCGAATTGTCTTCCGCTTCGTCCATTTTCGTGCGGGCAGGTACCATCATGGCTCTCGTCTTCGCGGCCATGCTGGTTTATTTCGTGCTCGCTTTCGTTTCCGGCGGCGCCGATATCGGCATGGTCAAACGAGCCATCCGCAAGCGCGGCAAGAAGAACATCGAGACGGAGGCGGGCTGATGTGCTTTGCCGCGAACCGCCGCATCGCGCTCGTCACGCTTGTCGTGGACGATTACGATCGGGCGAAGGCGTTTTATTGCGACGTTCTCGGATTTGAGTGCCTTTCCGATCAGCCGCTTGGCGACGGCAAAAGATGGCTGGTGGTGAAGCCACAAGGAACCGAGGGCGGCGGCCTCCTGCTTGCCGAGGCGGATGGTGAGCCGCAGACGCTTGCTATCGGCAACCAGACCGGCGGGCGCGTCGGATTTTTCCTGCATACCGACGATTTTGCACGTGACTATGAAACCATGATTGCGCGCGGTGTGCGCTTTCTGGAAGAGCCGCGCCATGAGATTTACGGCTCCGTTGCGGTCTTTGCCGATCCTTATGGAAATCGCTGGGATCTTCTGGAACCGCGCGGCTGACATGCCCTGAAACCGCTTGATTGCTGGGGGCTGCGGGTGCATAAGCGCGCGTGCAATTCCAACCATGGGGCGGGGCCCTCCACAAGCCTTTTCGAGGACGACAATGAACGCATTCAAGCCGCTGGTTTTCTCGGGCGTCCAGCCGACCGGCAATCTGCATCTCGGCAATTATCTCGGCGCCATCCGCAAATTTGTGGCACTGCAGGAAGATAACGACTGCATCTATTGCGTCGTCGATATGCATGCCATCACCGCCCAACTCGTTCACTCCGACCTGAAGGCGCAGACCCGCTCGATTGCGGCCGCCTTTATCGCCGCCGGCATCGACCCCGTGAAGCACATCGTCTTCAACCAATCGGCGGTGCCGCAGCATGCCGAACTGGCCTGGGTGTTCAACTGCGTGGCGCGCATCGGCTGGATGGAGCGCATGACGCAGTTCAAGGACAAGTCCGGCAAGAATACCGAGCAGGTGTCGCTTGGACTGCTCGCCTATCCGAGCCTGATGGCCGCGGACATCCTTGTTTATCGCGCCACCCACGTTCCTGTCGGCGACGACCAGAAGCAGCATCTTGAACTTGCTCGCGATATAGCCCAGAAATTCAACATCGATTTCGGCGACCATATCCGCAAGGCGGGCCTCGGGCTGGATATCACCGTGGGCGATGAGCCGGTGCACGCCTATTTCCCTATGGTGGAGCCGCTGATCGGTGGCCCGGCGCCGCGCGTGATGTCGCTGAAGGACGGCACCAAGAAGATGTCGAAGTCCGATCCCTCCGATCTGTCGCGCATCAATCTGATGGACGATGTCGATGCGATCTCGAAGAAGATCAAGAAGGCAAAGACCGATCCGGATGCGCTGCCGAGCGAAGTGGAAGGCCTGAAGGGTCGCCCCGAGGCCGAAAACCTCGTCGGCATCTATGCCGCGCTTTCCGACAGGACCAAGGCGGATGTTCTTTCCGAATTCGGCGGACAGCAGTTCTCGGCCTTCAAGCCGGCCCTGGTCGAGCTTGCCGTCCATGTTCTGGCCCCCGTCAATAACGAGATGCGCCGCCTTCTCGATGACCCGACCCATATCGACGCCATCCTCAGCCAAGGCGGCGAGCGGGCGCGCACCATTGCCGAAAAGACGATGAACGAAGTGCGCGACATCATCGGCTTCCTGCGCTGACAGGTCGCTGCTGCGCGAATGCGGCTGGCGGTTTGCGCCTGCCGTGATTTGATATAATCTCCGCCCGAACCGTCGGGCGGTTTTGCGGATCACGGCGGACCTAGGGAGTGCAGAATGGTTTCAAAACGGCTGTCGCGTCTGGAAGGGCATCGTCGCAAGTTTCTCGCTGTTATCGATGACACACCGGAATGCGAAAGGGCCGTGCACTATGCCGGTCGTCGCGCCAAGAACTCCAATGGCGGTCTGGTACTGCTCTACATGATCCCGGAAGGCGATTTCCAGCAATGGCTGGGTGTCGAGCAGATCATGCGGGCCGAGGCGCGGGAGGAGGCGGAAGCCACGCTTGCGAAGATTGCCCAGAAGGTGCGTGAGACCATCGGCATCGAGCCGGAAGCGGTGATCCGTGAAGGCAGCGCAACCGAGCAGATCCACGGGTTGATCGAGGAAGACCGCGATATCGCGATTCTCGTTCTGGCAGCAGGCTCGACTAAAGAAGGGCCGGGACCGCTCGTTTCCTCCATCGCCGGGCGAGGGGCAGCCTTCCCGATCCCCGTCACCGTACTGCCGGATACTCTGTCGGACGAGGAAATCGACGCACTCTGCTGACGCCGGGGTTGGGGCAAGATTTAGGGGCTGACGATTTCTTGAATGTAATTATCATGTCAGGGCTTGAAGTGTAGCTTCGCCGGGCGTATTTTTTGGAAGAATTCTAAATTACGGGGCGTGAACCGCGGCCTCGAAGGAGACGACGATGTTCATTCAGACGGAAGCCACGCCCAATCCCGCCACGCTGAAGTTCCTGCCGGGCAAGGTGGTGCTGGAAAGCGGCACAGCGGAATTTCTCAATGCGTCGCAGGCGCAGGCCTCGCCCCTGGCGGAACGCCTTTTCACCATTCCGGGTGTGACCGGGGTCTATTTCGGTTTTGATTTCATCACCGTGACCAAGGACGATGCGGAATGGCAGCATCTGAAACCTGCCATCCTCGGCTCGATCATGGAACATTTCATGTCCGGCCGGCCGATCATGGGTACGGCGATTGCGGCCGAAGTCTCGGATGAGGAAGGCGAGTTCTTCGAAGAGGGTGACGAAACCATCGTCGCCACCATCAAGGAACTGCTGGATACCCGCGTCCGCCCCGCTGTGGCACAGGATGGCGGCGATATCACTTTCCGCGGTTTCCGCGACGGTACGGTGTTCCTGAACATGAAGGGCGCCTGCTCGGGTTGCCCGTCCTCCACCGCCACGCTGAAACACGGCGTTCAGAATCTGCTTCGCCATTTCGTGCCGGAAGTGCGCGAAGTCGAAGCGGTATAAAAGCGCAAGCCAGGCCATCATGATTGTTCTCGCACTCGACACTTCAGGCGTGGATTGTTCCGCCTGCGTCTATGACAGCACGTTTGACAGGGTGCTCGGCGAGGTCTGCGAAACGATCGGCAAGGGCCATGCCGAAAGGTTGATGGCGGTGATCGACGGCGCTCTGGAGCAGGCGCAACTGTCGCTCCAGAATGTCGAACGCATTGCCGTGACGATCGGGCCGGGGTCTTTCACCGGTATCCGCGTCGGGGTCGCTGCCGCACGCGGCTTTGCCCTGTCGCTCGGCGTCGAGGCCGTGGGCGTCACCACGCTTGAAACGCTGGCGCTTCATCATCTGCTCGAAAATCCCGGCCGGCCCGTGGCAGTCGGGCTGGATGCCAAACGCGGCGAAGCTTATCTCCAAACATTCGGCGCGGATGGGGCGCCGCTGCGCGATGCCGCGCTTCTGTCTCTGGACGACGCCCGAACGGCCACTAGTTGTTTCGACGGCGTCGTCATCGGTTCAGCCGCGCCGCTTTTGGCAGGGTCGGAGGCGGGTTCGGGGCCGGATCACTTCCCGGTCGCTTCGGTCGCGTTTGCTGCTGCGCGTAAGCCGGCTGGCCAGCCGAAACCTTCGCCGCTTTACCTGCGCGGGCCGGACGCCCGGCCGCAGACCGGTTTTGCGCTGGCACGTCAGGGCGTTGCCTGATAGGGCATTCGTCAGCCTGTGCGAATGATTCCCGTGATGCCCGATTCCTGTTATGTTTGACGACTATCTGACCTGGAAACCCTATTTCGAGATTGTGCCGATGCAGCATGAGGATTGCGCCGCGGTGGCGGAGTTGCATGCGCTGCGCTTTCCGCGCCCGTGGAACGACGGGGAGTTTTCCGGCCTGCTCACGCAAGGGGCTGTTTTCGGTGCTGTCGCACGCCAGACCAACGCCTTTTTCAGCAAGCCGCTCGGTGGTTTCGTGCTGGCGCGGGAAGTGGCGGGCGAGGCGGAAATCCTGACCGTTGCCGTGGCCGACAAGTTCGCACGCGCGGGGCTCGGCTGGCGTCTGATGCAATCGGCTATCCGCGAGGCGATGATGCGCGGCGCGGAAACCATGTTTCTCGAGGTGGATAATAATAACGCCTCCGCCGTCGGGCTCTATAAGAAGCTCGGCTTCAAAACTGTCGCGGAACGCAAGGCCTATTACACCGCCAAGGATGGAACGAAGTCGACGGCGCTTGTCATGCGCCGCGATCTTCGCTAGTTCCCTGCGACAGGCATTTTTTCGGCGAAAGCCGCAAACCGCGAGTCTCAAAAGGCCAGAAGACGTGACAGACCTTTCGAAAACGCTGGAGGAGCTTTGTGCCGAACGCGGCATGCGGATGACGGATCAACGCCGTGTTATCGCCCGCGTCCTTCAGGAGTCAGCCGACCATCCCGATGTCGAAGAGCTTTACCGCCGTTCCTCCGCCGTGGACCCGCGCATCTCGATTTCCACCGTCTACAGAACGGTGAAGCTGTTCGAGGATGCCGGCATCATCGAGCGTCACGATTTTCGCGACGGCCGCTCGCGCTACGAGACCGTGCCCGAAGAACATCATGATCACCTGATCGATTTGAAGAACGGCGTGGTCATCGAATTTCATTCAGCCGAGATCGAGGCCCTTCAGGAAAAGATCGCCCGTGAACACGGCTTCAAGCTCGTGGATCACCGACTAGAACTTTACGGCGTGCCGTTGAAGCCAGGCGAACGTTGAGACCCCGGTGAACGAGCGGGCGTTTTTCCCATGATGTGGCTCCGGACAGCCTATATTGCGGTCATTCTCCTGATCGTCACGCTTGTCTTGCTGCCGCTTCAACTGCTGGGCCTTGCCTTCGACTGGCGGCTTCGCCGTCGCATTCCGCGCCTCTGGCATCGCATCGCCTGCCATGTCCTCGGCATCCGCGTTCATGTGCACGGCGATGTGGAGCGGGCGAAACCGCTGATGCTGGCGGTCAATCATGCCTCGTGGAAGGATATCCTCGTTTTGGGCAGCATTGCCGATGTGGTATTCATTGCCAAGACCGAGGTGCGGGACTGGCCGGTGTTCGGCTGGCTCGCCCGCTTGCAGAAAAGCATCTTCGTTCAGCGTGAGCAGAAGCGCAGCACCGGCGCGCAGGTGAGCGAGATCGCCAGTCGCATGGCGGATGGCGAAATTGTCGTCCTGTTCCCCGAAGGCACCACCTCGGACGGTAACCGCATGCTCGCCGTCAAATCCTCGCTCTTCGGCGCGGCCTCCACCGCCGCTGAACAGGTGCCGGGAAAGCTGGTTTATGTCCAGCCGGTCGCCATTGCCTATACAAGGGTGCAGGGCATGGCCATGGGGCGTTACCATCGCGTCATCGCCGCCTGGCCGGGCAGCATCACGCTCGTGCCGCATCTGCTCGGCATCATCAGGGCCGGCGCCATCGATGTCGACGTGACATTCGGTGACAGCGTTCCGTTCCACAGCACGGATAACCGTAAGCGCTTGGCGACCGATGTTGCCGCCGCCATCCGCTCCATGCTGGCCTTCAGCCTGCGCGGCGGCTGGCGGAATTAGCGAGATCGTAGCTTTTCCGGCATTTTTCTGTTTAATCTGGCCGGGAAAAACACTAGATAGCCGCCATGACCCAGGAAACGCTTGGCCTTGACGCCACACCCATGATCGCCCGCAACGGTTCGAACAGCCGAAAGGTCTTCATCAAGACCTATGGCTGTCAGATGAATGTCTACGATTCCGTCCGTATGAGCGATGCGTTGGCGAAGGACGGTTACGTTCAGACCGAGGATATGGGCGAGGCGGATCTGGTTCTGCTGAACACCTGTCATATCCGTGAAAAGGCGGCTGAAAAGGTCTATTCGGCGCTTGGCCGCCTGCGCGACATGAAAAAATCGCGCGAAGAGCAGGGCCGCGAATTCATGATCGGCGTTGCCGGCTGTGTCGCGCAGGCGGAAGGCGAGGAAATCCTGCGCCGCGCGCCCGCCGTCGATGTCGTGATCGGCCCGCAGACCTATCACCGCCTGCCTGACGCCTTAAAGCGGGTGCGCGGCGGTGAGCGCGTCATCGAGACCGAGTATGCGGTTGAGGACAAGTTCGAGCACCTGCCGGTCGCGGAGAAAGCGACATTGCGGACACGCGGCGTCACGGCGTTCCTGACCGTGCAGGAAGGTTGCGACAAGTTCTGTACCTTCTGTGTCGTGCCCTATACGCGCGGTTCGGAAGTCTCCCGCCCCGTGCGCCAGATCGTCGATGAAGCGATGAAGCTCGTCGATGCCGGCGTGCGCGAGATCACGCTGCTGGGCCAAAACGTCAATGCCTGGCAGGGCGAAGGCCCGAAGGGCGAGAAATGGGGCCTTGCCGAACTGCTTTACCGGCTGGCGGAAATTCCCGGCCTTGCACGGCTTCGCTACACCACAAGCCATCCGCGCGACATGGACGAGCGCCTGATCGGCGCGCATCGCGATCTGCGCATCCTGATGCCCTATCTGCACCTGCCTGTTCAGTCCGGCTCGGATCGCATTCTCAAAGCGATGAACCGTCGCCATACGGGTGAGGAATATATCCAGCTCATTGAAAAAATCCGGAGCGCGCGCCCTGATATCGCCATGTCGGGGGATTTTATTGTCGGCTTCCCCGGCGAGACGGATCGCGATTTCGAAGATACGATGGCGATGGTCGAGACCGTGAAATATGCGCAGGCCTTCTCGTTCAAATACTCCACCCGCCCCGGCACGCCGGGAGCCGATCTCACCGATCAGGTTGCGGAAGAGGTGAAGGCCGAACGACTGGAAAGATTGCAGGCCCTGTTGCTGCGGCAGCAGAAGGAATTTGCTGAATCGCTGGTCGGAAAAACCATGGATGTGTTGCTGGAAAAGCCCGGTCGCATGCCTGAGCAGTTGATAGGTCGCTCTCCGTGGCTGCAATCCGTGAATCTTGATGCAAAGACGTTGAAAATCGGTGACATTGTTAATGTACGAATCACCGCAACGGGTCCAAACAGCTTGTTTGCCGAGGTGGCAGGGAGTTAGAGTGAGGAGCCGACACTGATTGGGACAGGAGCCTGACCGCTTGAACGCACACGAATTGGTATCAAATTCATCGCGCCAGCCACGCCAAGCCGCGACCGACGCCAATCACTTCGTCCTCACGTTCGAGAATAACAGGATAGCGGGAGAGCTATTCGGTCAGTTCGATCAGAACCTGAAGCTCCTGGAGCAGCGCCTCAATATCGACGCTCGACCGCGCGGCAATTCCGTCGCCATCACCGGCGATGTCGTTGCCACCAATCAGGCTCGTCGGGCGTTGGATTTCCTTTATGAACGGCTGCTCAAGGGCGGAACCGCCGAGGTTTCCGATGTCGAAGGCGCGATCCGCATGGCTGTGGCCGCGGACGACCAGTTGACCTTGCCGACGATGGAACGCAAGGCGAAGATTTCCATGGCGCAGATTTCCACACGCAAGAAGACCATCGCTGCCCGCACGCCGACGCAGGACGTCTATATGCGGGCGCTGGAACAATCCGAACTGGTTTTCGGTGTCGGTCCCGCCGGCACCGGCAAGACCTATCTTGCCGTCGCTCATGCGGCGCAGCTTCTGGAGCGCGGTGCGGTTGACCGCATCATCCTCTCACGCCCCGCCGTCGAAGCGGGTGAGCGTCTTGGCTTCCTGCCGGGCGACATGAAGGAAAAGGTCGATCCGTATCTGCGCCCGCTTTACGACGCGCTTTATGACATGATGCCGGGCGACAAGGTGGAGCGCGCCATTCAGGCGGGCGTCATCGAAATCGCGCCGCTCGCCTTCATGCGCGGCCGCACGCTGGCCAACGCCGCCGTCATTCTGGACGAAGCCCAGAATACCACGACCATGCAGATGAAGATGTTCCTTACCCGCCTTGGCGAGAACGGCCGCATGATCGTGACCGGCGACCCGAGCCAGGTGGATTTGCCGCGCGGCGTGAAATCCGGTCTTGTCGAGGCCCTGCAAATCCTTGGCGATGTGGAAGGCGTGTCCGTCGTGCGCTTCAAGGACGTCGATGTTGTTCGCCATCCGATGGTGGCGCGTATCGTCCGGGCCTATGAGTCCCATACGGCGGTGCCGGATGAGAGCCTCCTGAAGGGCGACTGACATAAAGACGATGACAGTTCTGGATATTCAAATCAGCGTCGAGGCCGAAGGCTGGTCCTCGGAAGAGGACTTGGCTGCCTTTGCCACCAGGGTGCTGGATGCGGCGGTCGATTTCCTGAAGCGGGAAGAGGACCAACCCTTCCCGAAAATGCCAGTGGAGCTGTCGCTGGTCTTCACCGACGACGAAAATATCCGGGAAATCAACGCCGAATGGCGTGACAAGGACAAGGCGACCAATGTCCTGTCTTTCCCGGCTTTTCCGCTGGAGCCGGGCGCAATGCCGGGCCCCATGCTGGGCGATATCGTCATCGCGCGCGAGACGGTTGAGCGCGAAGCCCTTGAACTTGAGAAGAGTTTCGAGGATCATCTGACCCATCTGCTCGTTCATGGGTTCCTGCATTTGTTCGGTTATGACCATATGGACGAGGAAGAAGCGGAAGAAATGGAGTCGCTTGAGACTCGCATTTTGGCGGTGCTTGGCCTATCTGATCCTTACGCGGGTCAGGAACCGCTTTAAATATTGTCTGGAGCCATGAACGAACATTCTGCACGACCTGCCAATGAGGGCAGAGAAAACGGCGAGCAGTCCTCTTCGGAGGAGGGCAGTAGTCACTTACGTCAGGACTACAATGCCAAACCGAAATCGACCATCTGGTCACGCATCGCACGGTTGCTGAAACCATCTCAGGGCGAGCGCCTGCGCGAGGATTTGACCGACGCGCTGATGGACGACACCGAAATCGGTGCGGCCTTTTCGCCCGAAGAACGGGCTATGCTCAACAATATCCTGCGTTTCCGCGAGGTTCGGGTCGAAGACATCATGATCCCTCGCGTGGATATTGATGGCCTCGATGAGAATATGACGATCGGCGAGGCGCTGATCCTCTTCGAGGAAACGGGGCGTTCCCGTATGCCTGTCTATGACGAGACGCTGGATAACCCGAAGGGCATGATCCACATTCGCGATCTGCTGGCCTATGTCGCCAAGCAGGCCCGCAACAAACGCCGGGCCGGTTCGCGAAGCGTTGCTTTCGGTGAGGTGAAGGCGCCGCGTTCACCGCGGCCGAATTTCGACCTGGGACGTGTCGATCTGGAGCAGACGGTCGCCGATGCCGGACTGGTTCGCAAAATTCTTTTTGCGCCGCCCTCCATGCTGGCCTCCGACCTTTTGAAGACGATGCAGGCCCAGAGAACCCAGCTTGCGCTGGTGATCGATGAATATGGCGGCACCGACGGTCTCGTCAGCCACGAGGATATCGTCGAAATGGTCATAGGCGACATCGATGACGAGCACGACAAGGACGAGGCGATGTTTTCGCGTCTTTCCGCCGATGTGCTTGTCGCGGATGCACGTGCGGAACTCACCGAACTTGCCGAGGCGATCGGTCCGGCATTCGATGTTCGTGAACACCTGGAGGAAATAGATACGCTCGGCGGTCTCATCTTCTTCGCGCTCGGCCGTATTCCGGCCAAGGGCGAGGTGGTTCGGGCCGTGCCAGGTTTCGAGTTCCAGATACTCGATGCCGATAGCAGGCGCATCAAGGGCGTTCGTATCGTCCGGGATCACGGCTCCGAAGGTGAGGATGATCGCGCTCCGGGCGAAGCGGACGCCAATGAGGTGATTGCGCTGCCTGCGCCCGATGTTCGCCTCATCACGCATCAGCAGAATGCCGATTAAGAAAGGTCGACGGGGTTTTCCCCGTCGCGCCCTTTTTCGACATCTCTCAATCCGGCAGCTATGAATGCCCGTGTTCGGCGTCGAAAAGAACATATGGCGCTTCGGTCGCCATGCCTCCTGTGGACTGCGAATCTTTTTTCCTTTACGTCGGGTCTGAGGGAAAATTCCGCGGCGCGGCCTTGTCGGCTGCGGGCTTTTCCCGACGCGCATAAACGGAGATGGCATGGAGCGTCTTGCAGGCAGGGTAATGCTGGCCGGCGGCATGAGCCGCGCAGTTATGGCGATTGCTGCAGGTGCGGTCGGGGCGCTCGCTCTGCCTCCATTCGGCTTTTTCGCGGCGCTGTTTTTCTCTTTCACCCTACTTGTCTGGCTCGTGGACGGCTGCACAGGCAAACCTGGGGGCGGCCTCTTCAGCCGCGTCATGCCGGCCTTCGGCATCGGCTGGTGTTTCGGGCTCGGTTACTTCGTGGCGGGCCTATGGTGGCTCGGCAATGCTCTTCTGCTGGAGGCCGATGAATTCGCCTG
The DNA here is from genome assembly GCF_002008225.1 of Agrobacterium salinitolerans. GTDB lineage: Bacteria > Pseudomonadota > Alphaproteobacteria > Rhizobiales > Rhizobiaceae > Agrobacterium > Agrobacterium salinitolerans. The sequence continues at coordinate 35,357 of NZ_MRDH01000025.1, forward strand.
GGCGCTGCCGCTCGCCATTCTTGGCCTCCCCGCTTTTCTGGCATTGTTTTACGGTTTTGCGGTTGCGGCAGCCAACCTCCTCTGGTCGGAGGGCCTCGGCCGTATCGCTGCACTTGCTGCCGCGTTCGGTTTTTCAGAATGGCTGCGCAGCTTCCTGGCCACCGGCTTTCCCTGGAACGCGATTGGCTACGGCATCATGCCCGTCCCGATCATGATGCAATCGGTGCATCTGCTTGGCCTTTTCAGCATAACGACGCTTGCGGTTTTCATCTTCGCCTCGCCCGCACTGATAGGCACGAAAAAAGGCATGTGGCCGGGTCTCGCTGTGGCGGGCCTGCTGCTGGCCGGCCATTTCGGGTATGGCTTTTACCGTCTCCAGACGCCGGCGGAGGTGCCCGCAGACGCACTGACCGTTCGGATTGTGCAGCCTTCCATCGATCAGTCACGCAAGATGCTGAACGCGGACAGGGCGGAGATTTTCGGCGAGCATCTGCGGCTCTCGGCTCTGCCGCCGGGCGAAGGGAAAAAGCGCCCTGATATCATCGTCTGGCCGGAAACCTCCGTGCCGTTCATTCTGACGCAAAATCCGGATGCTTTGGCGGAAATCGCCAAAACGCTGGAGGATGGGCAGGTGCTGTTCACCGGCGCCGTCAGAATGGAAGATCAGGGTGCAGGCCGTCCGCCGCGTTATTACAATTCGGTCTATGCGATCGACAGCCAGGGCGAGATCATCGGCGCGACCGACAAGGTGCATCTGACCCCCTTTGGCGAATACGTTCCCTTTGAAGGTATCCTGCGGGAATTCGGCATCGACAATGTCATCGCTTTGCCGGGTGGCTTTTCCGCCGCTTCCTCGCGCACGCCGCTCACTCTTCCTTCGGGTAAGACCTTCTATCCTCTCATCTGTTACGAGATCATTTTCCCGGGTGAGATGACGCCGGGGCTGGCTGGCTCGGCCGCCATCCTGAATGTGACCAATGATGGCTGGTTCGGTGATACGCCTGGCCCCTATCAGCATTTTCTGCAGGCGAGAGTCCGGGCCGTTGAGACGGGCGTGCCGGTGATTCGCGGCGCGAATACCGGGATTTCAGCCGTCATAGACCCCTATGGCCGCATTATTGCGGGGCTCGATTACGGTCGGGTGGGAATTGTTGACGCCACTTTGAGTGGTGGGTCAAACGACGCATTTACTTACGACACACATCGGACGTATTTCTGGTTGATTTTTTCTATCTTGATGATCGTTGCGGTATTTCCCGCCTTGAGTTTCGCTCGGCGCTAGAATTGACCGGGAACCCCTGTAATTGCATAGTGAATACGTCAGTCGTAAAACAAGTTTAGACGCTGTCGAATTGCCGACTCATTTCTTCGAAATGTAATGAAGCGAGATATCAACCCTTTCCGAGTGTCAGGACCGCATGATGACCGAGAATAAGAAAAAGCCTAACCCGATCGACATTCATGTCGGAAGCCGAATTCGCCTTCGCAGAACCATGCTGGGCATGAGTCAGGAAAAGCTTGGCGAAAGCCTCGGAATTACCTTTCAGCAAATCCAGAAATATGAAAAAGGCACGAACCGCGTCGGCGCCAGCCGCCTCCAGAATATTTCCGGTATTCTCAATGTGCCCGTTTCCTTTTTCTTCGAGGATGCACCCGGCGATCAGGCTGGTGGCACGACCGGTATGGCAGAAGCCTCTAGCTCCAATTACGTGGTCGACTTTCTGTCCTCGGCTGAAGGTCTGCAGCTGAACCGCGCCTTCGTGAAGATCGCCGATCCGAAGGTTCGCCGCCGTCTCGTCGATCTCGTCAAGGCGCTCGCCGCTGAGGGTGACGCCGAGTAAGCGCAGCCCGCGCGACGCAGAAAATTTCCGGCACGGGATGCCGGGCACTCAACGGTCCGCAAGGACCGTTTTTTTGTGCGCGATTAGAAAGGAATTCTCACATAAAGATATATTTATGTGGTTGTGTCCTTGTTTTTCACGACCGAAATGACTAACAAACTCCAAGACCGTTCTTTGAGGGGAATCCCGCATGCGTGCCAATTATCTGTTCACCAGCGAGTCCGTGGCTGAGGGTCATCCGGACAAGGTTTGTGATCGTATCTCCGATGAAATCGTGGATCTCATCTATCGTGAAGCGTCCAAGACGGGCGTTGACCCGTGGACCGTGCGCATCGCATGCGAAACGCTTGCGACCACCAACCGCGTCGTTATCGCCGGTGAGGTTCGGGTTCCCGATACGCTTCTGAAGAAGGACAAGGACGGCAAGGTTCTCAAGGACGCCGCTGGCCACCCGGTCATCAACCCTTCGAAGTTCAAGTCCGCCGCCCGCAAGGCGATCCGCGACATCGGTTACGAGCAGGATGGTTTCCACTGGAAGACCGCCAAGATCGACGTTCTCCTGCACCCGCAGTCTGCCGATATCGCGCAGGGCGTGGATAACGCTTCCGACAAGCAGGGCGACGAGGGCGCCGGTGACCAGGGCATCATGTTCGGTTACGCCTGCAAGGAAACGCCGGACCTGATGCCGGCGCCGATCTATTATTCCCACCGCATTTTGCAGCTGCTGGCCACCGCCCGTAAGAGCGGTGAGGGCGAAGCGGCAAAGCTCGGCCCCGACGCCAAGAGCCAGGTGACCGTTCGTTACGTCGACGGCAAGGCTTCGGAAGCCGTGTCCATCGTTCTGTCCACCCAACACCTCGATGCCAGCTGGGACTCGAAGAAGGTGCGTGAGGTCGTCGAACCCTATATTCGCGAAGCTCTGGGTGACCTGAAGATCGCTGACGATTGCCAGTGGTATATCAACCCGACGGGTAAGTTCGTCATCGGCGGTCCCGATGGCGATGCCGGCCTGACTGGCCGCAAGATCATCGTCGATACCTATGGCGGTGCTGCTCCCCATGGCGGCGGCGCATTCTCCGGCAAGGACACGACCAAGGTCGACCGTTCCGCCGCTTATGCCGCCCGCTATCTCGCCAAAAACGTCGTGGCTGCTGGTCTGGCGGAGCGCTGCACGATCCAGATTTCCTATGCGATCGGCGTCGCCCAGCCGCTGTCGATCTATGTCGATCTGCATGGCACCGGCAAGGTCAGCGAAGATCAGGTCGAAGCCGCGATCCGCAAGGTCATGGACCTGTCGCCGTCGGGCATTCGCCGTCATCTCGATCTTAACAAGCCGATCTACGCCAAGACCTCCTCCTATGGCCATTTCGGCCGGAAAGCCGGCCGCGACGGCTCCTTCTCCTGGGAGAAGCTGGATCTGGTGAAGCCGCTTAAGGAAGCTCTGAGCGCTTGAAGCATTTCCGGTAAAACTGCGTCGCGGTTTTACGTCCGGAGAAGGCGCGGCTCTTTCTAAGCTTGTCATTCGGCGGCGATTGAGAGATACCGACTGCACCTTTTGTAACCCGCACAGTGCCCAACGCGGTGCTGTGCGGGTTAAATCTATTTGTTGTTGAGAGTATGAGATGACGGAAGAACGGCGTTCGCGCGCGACGGAAGCGTTTTTTGGCAGACGCAAGGGTAAGCCTCTGCGCAATCAGCAGGTCGATACAATCGAGAACCTGTTGCCTTTGCTGAAAATCGATCTGGAAAGCGCCCCGCCGCAAAATCTTGCCGCTCTTTTTCCCGCGGATGTGCGGTCGATCCGTCTGGAGATTGGTTTCGGCGGCGGCGAGCATCTTGCTCACCGCGCGGTTGAAAACCCCGAGACGGGTTTCATCGGCGTCGAGCCCTTCGTTAATTCCATGGCCAAGCTGCTCGCCACGGTCCGCGAACGCGAGCTGATGAATATCCGCCTTTACGACGATGATGCGACGCAGTTGCTCGACTGGTTGCCCGAGGGATCGATCGATCACATCGACCTGCTTTATCCCGATCCGTGGCCGAAGAAGAAGCACTGGAAGCGCCGTTTTGTCTCCGACGTCAATCTTGCCCGTTTCCATCGTGTGTTGAAGCCCGGCGGCAAGTTCTGCTTTGCTTCCGATATCGATACCTACGTCAACTGGACGCTGCAGCATTGCGCCCGCCACGGCGGCTTCGAATGGACGGCAACAAGTGCTGACGACTGGCGCACGCCCTATGCCAACTGGCCGGGCACGCGCTACGAGAACAAGGCGAAAAGAGAAGGCCGCAGCTCGGCCTATCTCACTTTCATCCGTCGCTAAAGCATTTCCAGTAAAATTGCGCAGCGGTTTTACGTCCGGAAAATGCGCTAACGAAAATATCCCTCAGAGAGCCGCATCCACTTCCGCTGCAAGCGGAATGGAAGGCTGCGCGCCGGCGCGCGTGCAGGCGAGCGAGCCTGCGACAGCGGCGCGCTTCAGCGCCTTTTCGAAATCCATCCCCTGATCGAGGCTGGCGGCAAGATAACCGCAGAAAGTATCGCCCGCACCGACCGTATCGACCGGCTCGATCTTGAGGCCGGAAGCCCGGAAAACCTTGCCGTTGCGCATGGCGATCACGCCGTCTGCGCCAAGCGTTACGATCAATGTCTGGCCGGTCCTGTCGTGCAGGGTTTTCAGTTCATTTTCCCGCTCAGAAGCGGAAAGGCCGTTCTTTCCGACCAGCAATTCGAACTCGGTTTCGTTGGCGATGACAATATCGGCAAGGCCCGCAAGGCGCGGTCCATCCGCGGTCAGTGGCGCAGTATTGATGACGGTGGTGACGCGCTTTGCCTTCGCAGCCGTCAGCGCCGCTTCGATAGCGGACGCGGGTATCTCAAACTGCAACATCAAGATATCACCCGCCGACATTTCAGCCAGGGCTTTCGCGGCGTCGGATGCGGAGACTTCACCATTGGCGGCGGGAATGACCGAGATCATGTTTTCCCCGCCTTCGCCGATAAGGATCACTGCCGTCCCCGTAGGGCCGGGCGTGGTCTTCACCAGTGAGAGATCAGTGCCGGCGTCGCGCAGCAAGGTCAGCGCCGGTGCGGCAAAGGTGTCATCGCCCGCAGCCCCCGCCATCTTCACCGTGGCGCCCGCACGTCGCGCGGCCAGCGCCTGATTGGCGCCCTTGCCACCGGCGGCAGTGGAAAAGGCCTCGCCCGTCACGGTTTCACCGGGCTTGGGCAGGCGTTTGGCGGTGGCGACGAGGTCCATGTTGATGGAACCGAAAACAGTAATCATGGGGCGCTGGGTCCGTATGAAATTTGAGCAAGGCGGCGACTTTGCCCGAGACGATCACTCGTCGTCAACTACCCGCAATTTCGCCGCACCGGCCCGGTTTTCCGCAAAGCGCCGGGCCTGCTCGATTTCTCCATGCGAAGCCTCTTTTTCCGTCGGCGAAAAATCGAGGCCTTCGATCTTCTGGCCCCGCGCCAGCACCTTGTCGGAGGAGATCAGCATCATGTCGACGTCTTTCTGGGCCAGCCCGAAATGGGCTTGCAGCTTGCGCGTCCTGTCGTCCAGCCGCCGCACATCGTCCATCAGAAGGGCGACTTCACCCTGAATGAGATGCGCCTGCTCGCGCATGCGCTGGTCTTTCAGAACGGACTGAATGACCTGTACCGAGAGCATCAGCAGCGACGGCGAAACGATGACGACCCGGGCGCGATGGGCGCGCTGCACCAGATATTCGAAATGCTGGTGAATATCGGCGAAGATCGATTCGGAGGGCACGAAGATGAAGGCCGTATCCTGTGTCTCGCCGCGGATGAGGTATTTCTCGGCCACATCGCGAATATGCACTTCCATATCGCGGCGGAACTGTTGGACGGCGGCGCGTTTGGTTTCGGGCGTCTCGTCCGCCTTGATTGCATTCCATGCCTCCAGCGGAAACTTGGCGTCGATGACCAGTGCTGGCGCATTGTTCGGCATCTTGATGATGCAGTCGGGCCGATAACCGTTGGAAAGCGTCGGCTGGAGCTGGAACGCCCCGGCGGGAAGCGCATCGGCGATCAGCGTTTCCATGCGCGCCTGCCCGAAAGCCCCGCGTGTCTGCTTGTTGGAAAGAATGGCTTGAAGCCCGACAACGTCTTTTGCCAGATCCTGAATATTGCCCTGCGCGGCATCGATGACAGCCAGGCGCTCCTGAAGGCGGCTCAGATTTTCATGGGTCGAGCGGGTCTGCTCGGTGAGCGTTTCGCCAAGGCGTTGCGACATGCCGTCGAGGCGCTGGTTCAGCGTCTGGCTCATCTCGGTCTGGCGCGTGCCAAGCGTTTCCGCCATGGCCGCGATCCGCCCGTGCAATTCGGACTGTGTTTTCAGGAGATCGGAGATTTCACCGTCAGCTCCAGCCTTTTTCGACCGGTTTGCCGTCACAAGCCACGCCACGGCGAGGCCGAAAACCGCGGCAGCGAGAAGCGCGCCGAAGCTGATATCGACGGAGCCGGCCCGCAGCGCGGGTTGAAGGAGAACTGAAAAGTCTATGCTCATGGCCAAATCTAACAGATTTCCAATGATTCGTAAGATCAAAACAAGAACATTCCTGCGGCAGAAATGAGTCAGGCGGGGCACATGCCGGAGGCGGTTTGAACCTCGTGTTTTTTATTTCCTCCGCGCAAGAGATACGTTATGGGAAGCCATGACCATCAAACCGCTTATCATTTTGCCCGATCCCGTGCTGCGTCAGCAATCCAAGCCCATCGAACAGGTGGATGCTGAGGTGCTGCGCCTTGCCGACGATATGCTCGAAACTATGTATGATGCGCCGGGTATCGGCCTCGCCGCCATTCAGATCGGCGTGCCGCGCCGCATGCTGGTGATCGACGTGGCACGCGAAGGTGAAGAAAAGGCTCCGGTCGTTTTCATCAATCCGGAAATCCTCAAAGTGTCGGACGATGTCTCGACCTATGAGGAAGGCTGCCTCTCCATTCCCGACTATTATGCCGAGGTGGAGCGCCCAGCGTCGCTCACGGTGCAATATGTCGGCCGTGACGGCAAGCAGCAGACGGTCGAGGCGGACGGTCTGCTCGCGACCTGCCTGCAGCATGAGATCGACCACCTGAACGGCGTTCTCTTCATCGACCATATTTCGCGGCTCAAACGCGACATGGTCATCAAGAAATTCACGAAAGCGGCCCGCGCAAAGATCTGATCCGGCCTCTTTGGGCTGGAGTGGATGACAGGGAAGGGGGCGACGATGGCTCTTCGCATCATTTTTATGGGCACGCCGGATTTTTCCGTTCCCACGTTGCGTGCACTGGTGGATGCGGGCCACGAGATCGTTGCCGTCTACACCCAGCCGCCGCGTCCCGGCGGCCGCCGTGGTCTCGATTTGCAGAAGTCGCCGGTCCATCAGGCAGCCGAATTGCTGGGGCTGCCGGTGCTGACGCCCGTAAATTTCAAGGCCGAGGAAGACCGCAAGCAGTTCCGGGATTTCAACGCCGATGTAGCCGTCGTCGTCGCTTACGGTCTGCTTTTGCCTGAAGCGATCCTCTCCGGCACGCGTCTCGGCTGTTATAATGGTCACGCCTCCCTGCTGCCGCGCTGGCGCGGGGCTGCCCCCATCCAGAGGGCGATCATGGCCGGCGATGCCGAAACCGGTATGATGGTGATGAAAATGGAAAAGGGGCTTGATACCGGCCCCGTCGCGCTCACCGCAAAGGTCGCGATCGACGAGAATATGACGGCGGGCGAACTGCATGACAGCCTGATGCTGGCGGGTGCGCGGCTGATGCGGCAGGCGATGGACAAGCTGGAGGCAGGCGACCTGCCCCTCGTCACGCAGGCGGAAGAGGGTGTTCTATACGCCGCGAAGATCGACAAGGGCGAGACCCGTATCGATTTTTCAAGGCCCGCACAGGATGTCCATAACCACATTCGCGGCCTGTCGCCGTTCCCCGGCGCATGGCTGGAGATGAATATCGGCGGCAAACCCGAACGCGTGAAGGTTCTGGCCTCCGAACTGGCAAGCGGAATGGGAGAAGCGGGCGCAGCGCTCGACGATGCTCTGACCATTGCCTGCGGTAGCGGCGCCGTGCGGCTCACCCGTTTGCAGAAGGCGGGTGGCAAGCCGATGTCGGCGGCCGATTTCGTGCGTGGCACACCGGTTCCGACCGCAACGAGGCTCGGCTGATGCCACGTTTCCGCATGACCGTCGAATATGACGGCACGCCTTATTACGGCTGGCAGAGACAGGATAACGGCCCCTCGGTTCAGGGCGCGCTGGAGGCTGCGGTTCGCTCGTTGACGGGAGAGAGCGTCTCCATTCGCGGTGCCGGCCGCACCGATTCCGGCGTGCATGCCGTTGGACAGGTCGCCCACATCGATCTTTCCCGCGATTGGGAACCCTACAAGCTCCGCAATGCCTTGAACGCGCATCTCGCCATGGCCGGTGAGGCCGTGGCCGTGCTCGATGCTGCAGCCGTGACGGAGGATTTCGACGCCCGTTTTTCAGCGCTACGCCGCCATTATCTCTATCGCATCATCTGTCGCAAATCCCGGCTGGCGCTGGAGCACAAGCGGGCATGGTGGGTATCGAAGGATATGGACCACGAGCGCATGCATGAAGCCGCACAGATGCTGGTCGGCCGGCATGATTTCACGACCTTCCGCTCCGTGCATTGTCAGGCGAACAGCCCCGTGCGCACGCTCGACCGGCTGGACGTGACCCGCAACGGCGACCTCATCGAAATCCGCGCGACCGCGCAAAGCTTCCTGCATAATCAGATACGCTCCTTCGCCGGCACGCTGAAGATGGCAGGTGAAGGCACTATGACGCCTGATGATGTGCGTGCAGCGCTGGAGGCACGAGATCGCAAGGCCTGCGGTCCCGTTGCGCCGCCGGACGGTCTTTATTTCATGCAGGTCGATTATCCCGATGTCATTCCGCCGCGCCGCCGCCCCGAAGTCGAAGTGACGGAAGACGCGGACTGACCTGAAGCCTCACTGCCTCTCAGGCCGGATAGACGCCGAGAAAACGCTGCAATGCTTCCGACAGCAACATGGCGGGCACCAGCAGCGTCATGACGACGGCCGAGACGAGCAGCGACTGGTCGCGGATGAAAAATCTGACGATCCGCGAAAAAGCGAAGACCAGCGACAGAAGCAGTGCCAGCCAGAGAATGGCGATCAACCCCTGCAGCGGCGGCAGGAAGAATGCGATCAGGATGAGAACCGCATAGGCATAAGAAAACGGCAGCGACAGCCAGTTCACGGTGGTGACGAGCGGCGCGAATTTTTCCCGGGCGCCAAAGGCATAGAGCAACATGCCGATCAGCAACAGCGGCACGATCCAGCAGATGGCCTCGACCATCGCCAGACGGAAAAAGAAGATGAAGCCCGTTCCCGTTCCGGGCGGATAGCTGGCGAGATAGGCGGCGCGCAGCCACAGCCAGGAAACCAGCATGGCCGGCAGGCACCACAGCGCCGAATAGAAGGATCGCCACATGCCGCGCTCGGAGAGATCGAGATACCGCGCGCCATTATGATCGCCGAGCAGCAGAAGCCACAGGCCTGTCAGATAGAGCCTTACTTCACTTGCCGTCGGCATGGGCGAACCAGCGTTCGATAAAGGTCTCGTAAATGCGTGTCAGCATCTCGAGATCGGCAACGGCCACGCGCTCGTCGACCATATGCATGGTCTGCCCGACAAGGCCAAATTCCACGACAGGGCAATAATCCTTGATGAAGCGCGCATCCGAGGTGCCGCCCGTGGTCGAAAGCTTCGGTTCTTTGCCTGTCACGGCTTCCACCGCACCTGACAGCGATGAGATGAGCGCATTGTTGCGCGTCAGGAAGACGTGGCTCGGACGGTCCGCCCAGACGATCTCATAGTTCACCGGTGCGCGGTCGGGGCGAAGCTCGCCTTTGGCTGCGGCGGCATCGAGGCGGCGGATGATTTCCGCCCGCAGGCTCTCTGCTGTCCAGCTATCGTTGAAACGAATGTTGAAGGCCGCCGTCGCCCGCGCCGGGATGACATTGGTGGCGGCATTACCGGTGTCGACGGTCGTCACTTCCAGATTGGAAGGTTGGAAATCATCCGTGCCATGATCGAAGGCCGGATGCATCAACGCATGGGTAAGCTGCAAAAGACCGCGAATGGGGTTGTCGGCGAGATGCGGATAGGCGGCGTGGCCCTGAACGCCATGGACCGTGATCCGGCCCGAGAGCGAACCCCGGCGGCCGATCTTGATCATGTCGCCCAGCTGGTCGGGGTTGGTCGGCTCGCCCACGACACAGGCGTCCCATGTCTCGCCTCTGGCGGCTGCCCATTCCAGCAGCTTGGAAGTGCCGTTGATCGACGGGCCTTCCTCATCGCCTGTAATCAGGAAAGAAACGGACCCCTGCGGCTTGCCGTGTTTTTCGATATGGCGGGCAATGGCCGCCACGAAACAGGCGATGCCGCCTTTCATGTCCACCGCACCGCGACCGTACATTTCCCCACCGGCGATGTCTGCCGAAAAGGGCGGATGGCTCCATGCGCACTCATCACCCACGGGAACGACATCCGTATGGCCCGCAAACATCAGATGCGGACCTTCGGTGCCGAGCCGTGCATAGAGGTTTTCCACGTCAGGAGTGCCGGCCTCCGTCGCCATCACACGCTCCACCGCAAAGCCGAGCGGCGAAAGCAGGGTGTCGAGCAGGGAAAGCGCGCCGCCTTCCGCAGGCGTTACCGAAGGGCAACGGATGAGGGCGGCGAGATTGGCAACGGGATCGGTCGTGGTCATGGTATCAGCTTTTATCAGTCGCGCAGAAGCTCGTTGATGCCGGTCTTGGAACGGGTCTTTTCATCGACGCGCTTGACGATCACGGCGCAATAGAGGCTTGGGCCCGGTTCGCCGTTCGGGAAAGGCTTGCCCGGCATGGTGCCGGCAACGACGACGGAATAGGGTGGCACTTCGCCATAGGTGATCTCGCCGGTAGCGCGGTCCACGATCTTGGTGGATTTGCCGATGAAGACGCCCATACCGAGAACCGCGCCTTCACGCACGATGCAGCCTTCGACGACTTCCGAACGGGCGCCGATGAAGCAATTGTCCTCGATGATCGTCGGGCCCGCCTGCAAGGGTTCCAGAACGCCGCCGATGCCGACGCCGCCCGAAAGATGCACATTCTTGCCAATCTGCGCGCAGGAGCCGACCGTCGCCCAGGTATCGACCATCGTACCTTCATCGACATAGGCGCCGAGATTGACGAAGGACGGCATCAGAACGACGTTTTTGGCGACATAGGCAGAGCGGCGCACGACGGCGTTCGGCACGGCGCGGAAACCGGCGGCGCGGAACTGGTTTTCACCCCAGTTTTCGAACTTCGACGGCACCTTGTCCCACCAGGTGGATTCGCCCGGTCCGCCGGTCACGATTTCCATGTCGTTCAGGCGGAAGGACAGAAGCACGGCCTTTTTCAGCCACTGGTTCACCTTCCAGTTTCCGTCAGCCTGCTTTTCGGCCACACGCGCCTTGCCGCTGTCGAGAAGTTGAAGAGATGTGTCCACGGCGTCGCGAACCTCGCCCTTCGTCGATACGTTCACACCATCGCGGTTGTCGAATGCGGTTTCGATGATGGTTTCGAGGGAGGTTAGATCCGTAAGGCTCATGGAAAATTCCTTGAATGTCGCGTGGTGTTCATGGTCACGGATGGTCCCGCGCCGCTGGAAGGCTTTGGTCATTTGATCTAAGGGAGTGTTGGAAAGGCGTCAATGTGATTTGGATGATTTGGCGCGTCAGACGAAAGGCATGGAAATGACACGACTGAAAAACGGCAAATTGCGGCGCAAGGACGGGGTATGGGACCCGTTGAAGCGCAGCTCTGCGGACAAGCAGCAGGCCGAGGTCATTCCCAGGACGCCACAGTCGGATTCCCCGTCCTACCGGCTTGCCTATGCGGACATGGATTTTCTCTGCCGCGAGGAACTGCGTCCCGTCAGGCTTCAGCTGGAACTTCTGAAGACAGAAATGGTGCTGGCCGAGCGGGGCATCAAATCCACCGTCGTCATGTTCGGCGGCGCCCGTATTCCTGAACCCGGCGGCGAGGCCTGGGCGGCGCGCAACGAGACGCAGAAGCGCAATCTGGAGCAATCCTCAGTTTATTACGACGAGGCGCGCAAATTTGCCCGTCTCTGCACCGATTATGCCGCGAAATCAGATCACCTCGAATATGTCGTGGTCACCGGCGGCGGTCCCGGTGTCATGGAAGCGGGCAATCGCGGCGCTGCCGATGCCGGCGGCCCGTCTATCGGCCTCAACATCGTCCTGCCACACGAGCAGGCGCCGAACCCCTATGTAACACCGGAGCTGAGCTTCAACTTCCACTATTTCGCCATTCGCAAGATGCATTTCCTGATGCGGGCGAAAGCGGTGGTGATCTTTCCCGGCGGTTTCGGCACGCTTGATGAGCTCTTCGAAACGTTGACGCTTATCCAGACGAAGCGCATGGAGCCCATTCCGCTCGTCCTGTTCGGTGAGAAGTTCTGGCGATCGGTAATCAATTTCAAGTTCCTGGCGGATTTCGGCACCATTGCACCGGATGATATGAATTTGCTGCATTTCGCCGAAACGGCTGAAGATGCATGGAAAGTCATCTCGGCCCACTACGAACACTGATTATGCTTGGCGCGGCGAAGTAATTTTAGGGTTTAATTAGCAATCTTCTTCTAATTTCACCTCGTCGCGCTGCAGCGCACTGTCCCCTGCGGACGGGCCTCCATGACGGAGATTTATCATCCGTTGACGTCAGCCTTCTTCGGGCGGGCGATTTGATCGAGGCCAAAATGTTCAATTTCCAAGTGAAGTCGCTTGCGACGAAGCTGATCCTCGTAACCGGCTGCGCCATCACCACGGTTCTCGTTGCATCGAATTCCTTTCTCATTTCCCAGACGAGTGAGCGCGTGCACGCGCTGACCATGGATCAGGCCAATACCGAAGCGCGCGCCATCGCCAATGTGATCGCCGCCGATGTGGGCGAACTCGGCAGCGCCGCACGCTCCATGGCCGGCGTCATCGGCCGCGCGCATCAGGCGAAATCGATGGACCGGCCCGGCATCGTCAACATCCTCAAGGCCAATGTCGAGCAGAATACTTTTGCTTTCGGAAGCTGGTTTTGCGAGCAGCTCGGCCTTTTTGATGGACAGAGCACGGAGATTGCGGGCAGGCTCGATCTTGGCACCAATGAAAACGGCGCGTTTGCCCCCTATTGGTCGAAGACCCAGAAGGGCGACATCCAGTTTTCGACCTTCAAGAACGATTATGCGGCGGAATGGTATGCGCTCGCCGCCAAATCCGGCAAGGGCGCCATTACCCAGCCTTATCTCGCCGAAGGCACGGAAGTACCCACAACCATGACCTCGCTTGCCTATCCGGTCATGTCGGACGGCAAGATGATTGGTGTGGCGGGTGTCGATATCTCGCTGGCCTCGCTGTCGCAGAAGCTGCAGGCGCTGCATCCTTTCGAAACCGGCCGCGTAACGCTCGTTTCGCAGGGCGGCCAGTGGCTGGTGCCGCCGACGCCCGAGCAGAACATGAAGGCTTACGACGGAGACGGTGCGAGCACCGTGCAGGCGGCGATTACCTCCGGCAAACAGGGCCTCATTGAAAATCTCGGCCTCGATACGGACGCGCCCTATAACCGTCTCGTCTATCCCTTCGCCGTTCCGGGCCTCAACGCGACCTGGGTGGTGCTGGTGGATATTCCCCATCAGGCCCTGAACGCACCGGTTCAGGAACAGACCTACATGATGATCATCGGTGCGATCGTCATTCTCGCTGCCGTCATCACTGCGCTTTATTTCGCCGTGCGCCATTTCGTCCGCAATCCGCTTGCCTCGCTGGTTTCCGACGTCAGGACGCTGAGCGACGGTCGCTACGATGTACCGGTTTCCGGACAGGAGCGCCGGGATGAGACGGGTGCGGTAGCTACTGCACTTGAAGGTTTCCGCGCGAAGCTTGCCGGTATCCGCGAGATGGAGGCCGAAGCCGAGGCCCAGCGTGGTCACGCGGAAACGGCGCGCCAGCGCTCGGAATCCGAGCGTACTGAAAACAGCCGCATGCAGCAGCACATTGTCGGCGTGCTGGGTGCTGGCCTCAATGCGCTTTCGCAGGGCAATCTCACCTACCGTATCGAAGACGAGTTCCCCGGCGAATATGCGAAGCTGCGCGAGGACTTCAACTCGGCGCTCGCCAGCCTCGAGGAAACCGTTTCCACGGTCAACGCAACCGTCGTCAGCATCGGCAACGGCACCGGCGAGATCACCCGCGCAGCCAGCGATCTTTCGCACCGCACGGAACAGCAGGCCGCAAGCCTGGAAGAAACCGCCGCCGCCCTCAATGAGCTGACCGCGCAGGTGAATTCCAGCGCGGAAAACGCCGCAGAGGCGGCCGGAGCCGTCAGCCATGCCTGCGACGATGCGGGCAAATCGGGTGAAGTCGTGCAGCAGGCCGTGAACTCCATGGAAGGCATCGCGCAATCCTCTGCCGAAATCTCCCGCATCATCGGCGTTATCGACGAGATCGCCTTCCAGACCAACCTTCTGGCGCTGAATGCGGGTGTGGAAGCCGCGCGCGCCGGTGATGCCGGCAAGGGCTTTGCCGTCGTAGCACAGGAGGTGCGCGAACTGGCGCAGCGGTCTGCCACCGCGGCCAAGGAGATCAAGGGCCTCATCAACACCTCGGCCACCCAGGTGGACGAGGGCGTCCAACTGGTCGGCAAGGCCGGTGCGACGATGAAAAAGATCGCCGATCAGGTTCTGCAGATCAACCAGTTGATACGGCAGATTTCCGCCTCCGCCAGCGAGCAGGCGGTAGGCCTTAAAGAGATCAATTCCGCTGTCACGCAGATGGATCAGGTTACCCAGCAGAATGCGGCGATGGTGGAAGAAACCACGGCGGCCAGCGTGACGCTGAACAGCGAAGCCGAAACGCTGAAGTCGCTCGTGGCCGGTTTCTCCGTTTCCGGCGGCCACTCCAGCCAGCAACTGCGCGCCACGGCGGCGGCAATGCGCGCCCCCGCCGCTCCGGCAAGGGCGCAGGCTGCGGCTCCTCGCGCCCGTCCGAGAACCAGCGGTGCAAACGCGCTGGCGCAGGATGACTGGACGGAGTTCTGACAGGCCTTCCTGACTTCAAATAAAAAGGGCCGCTGGGGATACCAGCGGCCCTTTTTGGTGTTCGTATTCCGTCACAGACGGGCGAAACGTTCCGTCAGTAATTCGAAGAAGCCGTCGGCGTCCACCTTGCGCATCACACGGGCATTGGCGGGCCGTTCGGTAACATTCCACCAGTCCACCACTGTCATGCCCATGGTCAGCTCGGAATGGACCTCGATTTCGACATTGCATTCGCGACCTTCGAACAACTCGGGCTTGATGAGATAGGCAATGACGCTCGGGTCATGCAGCGGACCGCCATCCGAACCGTACTTCTCAATATCGAAACGTTCGAAGAATTCCAGCATTTCAGCCATGGCGATGGCCGGCCGCGTGCCAATGTCGCGAATGCGGCTGACCCGAGCCTTGGTCGTCAGCAACTGATGGGTGACGTCGAGCGGCATCATGACGATCGGCATGCCGGAGCGGAAGACGATATCGGCGGCCTGCGGGTCGACATAGATGTTGAATTCCGCCGCCGGTGTGATGTTGCCGCCCTCGAAGAAGCCACCGCCCATCATCACCAGCTCCTTGACGCGATCGGCGATTTCCGGGGCCTTCAGGAGCGCCAGCGCCACGTTGGTCAGCGCGCCGAGCGTGCAGAGCGTTACGGTGCCGGCGGGTTCCCGCATCAGCGTTTCAATGATGAAATCGACCGCATGCTGCTTTTGCGCTTCCATGGTCGGCTCATCGAGAACCGGGCCGTTGAGGCCGGTGCTGCCGTGAACATGCTCGGCGGTGATGGGCTTGCGCACCAGCGGCTTCTCCGCGCCCTCATAGACGGGAATATCGGTGCGGCCGCACAATTCGCAGATGATGCGGATGTTGCGGCTGGTCAGTTTCAGCGGAACGTTGCCGGCAACGGCGCACAGCCCGAGAATGTCGATTTCGTCAGGGCTCCCAAAAGCGAGCATGATTGCCGCCGCGTCGTCCTGGCCCGGATCGGTGTCGATGATGATTTTTCTGCGTTCTGCCATGTCTTGCCCGCCGTTGAGATGAGCGCTTTTTTCGAGCGGCGGGTGCTCACTTGTCAAGCCTCATTCCCCGGTATCCCCTTTGCTCGTCGCCGCGTCTTGCGTATTGCGGTTGTGCTTCCCATATTGCAGGGGCCGGTGCGATTGACCGGCAAGGCTGCCGGAAGCGGGGCCGCGAAACGTCGCTTGGTTGCAAGGACAAAAGAGACATGAGCCGCATGACGCCATTCACCCACCCGCTTTTGCTGGGTTTTGATGCCATGGAAAAAACGCTGGAGCGCATGGCGAAGGCCAATGACGGCTATCCTCCCTATAACATAGAGCGTCTGCCCGGCAACGATGACGTGCCCGAGCGCCTGAGGATTACCATCGCGGTTGCCGGTTTTTCGCAGGACGATCTGGATGTCACGACGGCCGATAACCAGCTTGTCATCCGCGGCCGCCAGCAGGAACAGGAGAAGCGCGATTTTCTCTATCGCGGAATCGCGGTGCGCCAGTTCCAGCGGGTCTTCGTGCTCGCCGACGGCATGCAGGTCAGGGAGGCGCGCCTGCGCAACGGCCTTCTTTCCATCGATCTGGTCCGGCCGGAAATTTCAAACGTGGTGAAGAAAATTAATATTTCTGTCTCAGAGTAGACCATGAACGCCGGAATCCGACACGAATCGCTCGGCGTGAAGAAGGAGGCTGAAATATGCTGTTGAAAGAAGCGCATGCGCGTCTCACCCAATCCCAGCTCGCCCATATCGGCGAAGGAGAAGTGGGATATATCCGCAAGATTCGCGCGGAAGACGTCAGCCGCTGTTTCCCGGAAGCGCCCGATCTCGATCCGCAGTTGGACCTTTGGGCGCTGTTCGGTGCAGATGGTACGCCGATCCTCCTGACGGACAACCGGTCCAGTACGTTTTTCAAGGCTGCCGAAGACGATCTCCAGACCGTCAGCCTGCATTGAAGAAAAAAGCCCGCTTTTGAGCGGGCTTTTCTTTCGCGGGTTAAAGGAACGGGCGGTCCGGCATGTCGTCGATGGAGATGACGCCGTCCTTGTTCTTGTCCAGCCGTTCAAACATCTTTTCGCCGGCGGCGGTGAATTCGGCCTTGCTGACCTGACCGTTCTCGTCGGTATCGGCCCAGCGGATCAGCGCGAAACCTGCGCCCTTGCCGCCATGCTTGCCCCATCCCTGATGGCCAAAACGGCCGCCATGTTCGCGCTCGGCATGTCTTTCGGCGCGCTTGCCCTCGGGGCCCTTGCCGTCTTCGGCTTTGGCCTCCTCACGCTCGGGACGGGGATTGGCGGCGCGGAAAGCTTCCATTTTCGCCTGGCGATACTCACGCATTTCCTTCGGCGTGATCGAGCCGTCCTTGTCCTTGTCGATCTCGGTGAAGAGCGCGTCCTGACGGGAGGCGAATTCTTCCTTGGAAATCTTGCCGTCCTTGTTGGCATCCGCAACCTTTAAGAGGTGAACGAAGGCGGCTTCCTGGCGGATTGGCATGCGATCCTTATGGCCTTTGCCGGGTGCGGCGAAACTTGCCGTTGCGGCCGTGCTGAGCACAAGGGCTGCGCCAAGAGCAGACAGGGCGATTTTTCGTGTGGTCATCGTCATTACCTTTCTTTGGTGTCCCTGAAGAGAAGATAGTGACGTCCAGCAAGCCCCACCACTTAAACATCGGTAAGGTGTATGAAGCTTCGGTAATGTTTGCTGCTCAGCCTGCGATGGTTTTCGTCAGGAAGCCGGTCAGATCGTCGGTGATGTAGTCGATATGCGCATCCGTGACGGCCGGGATTTCCCAGCGTTCCATGACGACACCCTCGAGATTGGCGGGGACGAGCAGCACGGTCTTCATGCCAAGCGCCTTGGGCGCCGCGAGATTGCGGGGTAAATCCTCGAACATGGCGGCTTTTTGCGTGTCGAGCTTCGCAAGCGCCGCGAACTTCTCATAGGTCGCGCTGGCCGGTTTCGGCAGATAGCCGGCGGCGACGATATCGAAAATATCCTCGAAATGATCGAGAATGCCAAGCGCACCGGCGGCGGCCTGCGCATGTTTGACGCTGCCGTTGGTAAGGATGAATTTGCGGCCCGGCAGAGCTTTGATCGCCTCGCCAAGTTCCGGATGCGGTTTCAGCGCCGAATAGTCGATGGCATGGGCACGTTCCAGAAACTCGTCCGGGCTGATGCCGTAATGGATCATCAGGCCCTGAAGCGTCGTGCCGTGGTCGTGATAATAGCGCTTCTGCAGCGCCCGCGCCTCGTCGGGATCGAGCTTCAGAAGCTCCGCCACATAGGCCGTCATGTTACGGTCGATCTGCGAAAACAGATTGATGTGATGCGGATAGAGCGTGTTGTCGAGATCGAAGACCCATTCGCTCACATGGGCGAAATCGGCGGCTTCGGGCAGGTTTTTCGGCTTTGTGTCCATGGGCTGCTTTATGCCTGTTTCGAAGGCCGAAGAAAATCGAAAAGACGACGATTGATCAGAAAATCGGGCTTGGCTGCGGGCTCCCGCGCATGATACCGCCAAAGCCATGGAACTCTGGATTGGTATCACTTTCGCAAGCGCGTTCCTGCAGAACCTGCGCTCGACCCTGCAAAAGCACCTCAAAGGCATGATGGGCACCACGGGCGCGACCTTCGTGCGCTTCGTGTTCGGCATGCCTTTCGCTCTCGCTTATCTTGCTTTCCTGCATTTCGGGCTCGGTCGCCCTCTGCCGGTGCCGAACATGTCCTTTGCCGTGTGGGCGACGGTCGGCGCCATGGCGCAGATTGCCGCCACCTTCCTGCTCGTGCACCTGTTCTCCTTCCGTAATTTCGCGGTTGGAACGGCCTATTCCCGCACAGAACCGGCGCAGGCGGCACTGTTCGCGGTTATTTTCATCGGGGAAAGCGTCAATGGCGGCACATTGGCGGCCATCGCCATCTCGGTCGCCGGCGTCATGCTGATTTCGGTGGCGCGCACGGAAGTCACGCCCGCTTCCTTCTTCACCTCGATCTTCAGCCGGACAGCGGGTATCGGTCTTGCCTCGGGCGCTTTCTTCGGCCTGTCATCAGTCGCTTACCGGTCGGCGTCGCTCGCGCTTGCGCCGAGCCTTCCCACTCCGGATGCGATGATGCAGGCGGGCTTTACTCTGGTTGTCGTCATCGTAATGCAGACGGTGTCGATGTTCCTGTGGATCGTCTGGCGCGAGCGGGAAGAGTTGCGGCGCATCGCCAAGGTGTGGAAACCGTCGCTTGCGGTCGGTTTCGTGGGCGCAACGGCCTCGTTCGGCTGGTTCACGGCGATGACCCTGCAGCAGGCCGCCGTGGTGAAGGCATTGGCGCAGGTAGAGATGCTCTTCGCCTTCGCCTCGACCGTGCTTTTCTTCAAGGAGAAGATCAACCGGCTCGAACTGTCCGGCTGCCTGCTGATTGTCGTGGGCGTGCTGTCGCTTTTGGCATTCGGCTGAATGTCAGTCGTGGCGGACAGGCTTGCCGTCCGCCACCTGAAGCACATCAGGGCACGATGAGCGTGCCGGCGCCTTCCGTGAAGATTTCCAGAAGGACGGAGTGGGGCGTCTTGCCGTTGAGGATCACAACGCCTTGAACACCGGCTTTGATGGCGTCGATGCAGGTCTCGACCTTCGGGATCATACCGCCGGAAATCGTGCCGTCCTTGATGAGCGCACGCGCCTGCGAGACGGTGAGTTCCTTGATGAGTTCCTTGTTCTTGTCGAGAACGCCGGGAACGTCGGTGAGAAACAGCAGACGCGAGGCGTGAAGCGCACCCGCAATCGCGCCGGCAAAGGTATCGGCATTGATATTGTAGGTGGCGCCATCGCGGCCGGGCGCGACCGGGGCGATCACCGGGATCATTTCCGACTTGGCGAGCAGGTCGAGCAGGGTGCGGTCGACTTCGGTGACTTCGCCGACGAACCCGAGATCGAGCACACGTTCGATATTGCTGTCAGGATCGATGACGGTCTTTTTCGCCTTTTCGGCAAAGACCATGTTGCCGTCCTTGCCGCACAGGCCGATCGCCCATTCGCCCGTCTGGTTGATGAGGGCGACGATTTCCTTGTTGATCGAGCCGGCCAGGACCATTTCGACGATCTCGACCGTCTTAGCGTCGGTGACGCGCAGACCGCCCTCGAATTTCGATTCGATGCCCATCTTGGTCAGCATCGCGCCGATCTGCGGGCCGCCGCCATGCACAACGATGGGGTTAATGCCCGATTGCTTCAAAAGGGCGATGTCTTCCGCGAAAGCCTTGCCGAGCGTGGAATCCCCCATGGCGTGACCGCCATATTTCACCACGATGGTCTTGTTCTCGTATTTCTGCATGAAAGGCAGAGCCTGTGCGAGCAGCCGCGCCTGAGTTTCGCTTTCGGAAGACGTCATCTAAAAACCTCGGTCTGTGGTTGCGGCCGTTGAAAGCCTGCCACCGCTCTAAAGCAAGTCTTTGACGGATGAAATAACCTCCTGGCCTTATTGTGTCGGCAACGGTCAAATTTCTTTTTTTTGGCTGTCCCGGTCCCGTAATGAGATTGACATAAAGGTCCAATGGGACCAGCCTTACACCGAAAAGGGGAGGGGTTAATTCAGGGTGACAGGTGATGTCGCGCGCCGCGGGAGCGATGCTGACCTGAACGACCGAGGAGCGAGAAACCACATGACGGCACCCGATCGAGACAAGCAAAGCGGCTTGCAGGATGAAGTGCTTGCGGGCGAATATGTGCTGGGTGCGCTGCCGCCGGAAAGCATGGCGGAGCTTGCCAAGCGCGTCAAACGCGACCGCCAGTTCGCGGCCATGGTCAGGCGCTGGCGGGACAATCTGGCGGAAACCGAATATCGCGAAAACGTAACCGTCGCCGCACTGCTGGAACGGGACCCGAGCCGCTCCGGCCTGCCATTCAGGGGCCAGCCGCTACGGGGCGGCAGCATGTTCGCAGCCATATTTTCGGAGGTCTGGCATTCCGTGCGCTTCTGGCGCCTTCTGGCGTTAACGGCGATGCTCTGGACCGCCGTTCTGCTTTTCACCATCGCCTGAGAGGCATGCCCCTCAAAGAGAGATCGTTCTGACGATCTCGGCCCGCAGGCTATCCAGCCCGAATGATTTTTCCGAGGATGTGGCGAGAACTTCCGGATAGGCGGCGGGACGCTTGCGGATTTTCTCCAGCGTTTCACCGATGAGCCGCGGAACGCCGGCATCCTTGATCTTGTCCGTCTTCGTCAGCACGATCTGGTAGGAAACGGCCGCCTTGTCGAGCAGGGTCAGAACCTCCTCGTCATTCTTTTTCACGCCATGGCGGGAATCGATCAGCACGTAAACGCGCTTCAGCGTCGCACGGCCGCGCAGATAATCGAAGACAAGCTTCGTCCAGGCGTCGACCTGATCCTTGGGGGCCTGCGCATAACCGTAACCGGGCATGTCGACCAACGCCATCGGCGGCAGATCGCCCGCTTCGCCGGAATAACCATCCGGAACGAAATAGTTCAGTTCCTGCGTGCGTCCGGGCGTATTGGACGTGCGGGCAAGCCCCTTGTGGCCCACCAGCGCATTGATGAGCGAGGACTTGCCGACATTCGAACGACCGGCGAAGGCAATCTCCGGCGGCCCTTCGGGCGGCAGGAATTTCATTGCGGGAACGCCGCGAATGAAAATCCAGGGTCGCCCGAACAGGGGCTTTTCGGTTGCCGTGCCGGTCTCACTCATTTCGATTGCACCGGCTTTCGCTTGAACAGCCCCTTAATGTTATCGAACAGCTCGATCTTGGCGCCCTGGCGCTTCATGATGACGGCCTGCTGGGTGATGGAGAGCGTATTGTTCCATGCCCAGTAGATGACCAGACCGGCCGGGAAGGAGGCCAGCATGAAGGTGAAGATCAGCGGCATCCAGTTGAAGATCATCGCCTGCGTCGGATCGGGGGGCGTCGGGTTCATGCGCATCTGCAGGAACATGGTGATGCCCATGACAAGCGGCCAGACACCGATCATCAGGAAGTGCGGCACGTCGTAGGGCAGAAGGCCGAACAGGTTGAACAGCGACGTCGGATCCGGCACGGAAAGGTCGTGGATCCAGCCGAAGAACGGCGCATGCCGCATTTCGATGGTGACGTAGATGACCTTGTAGAGCGCGAAGAAGACCGGGATCTGCAAAAGCATCGGCCAGCAGCCGGCGACCGGATTGATCTTCTCTTCCTTGTAGAGCTGCATCATCGCCTGCTGCATGGCCATGCGGTCATCGCCATGCTTGGCTTTCAGCTCTTCCATCTTCGGCTGCACGCGCTTCATGTTCGCCATGGAGGCATATTGCTTGCTGGCGAGCGGGAAGAAGAGAGCCTTGACGACGATGGTGGTGAGCAGGATCGCCACGCCGAAATTGCCAAAATAACGGAAGAAGAAATCCATCAGTTTGAACATCGGCTTGGTGATGAAGTAGAACCAGCCCCAGTCGATCAGAAGGTCGAACTTCGGAATGGCGTAGGTCGTTTCGTAACGGTCGACCAGCGGCACTTCCTTGGCGCCGGCAAAGACGAGGCTCTTCAGCTCGATCGACTGGCCGGGCTCGACCGTCAGGGCATCGCTCTTGAAGTCTGCCTGGTAGCTCGGCTGATTGCCGGTGATGTGCGAGTAGCGCGTCTCGAACGGTGTCGTCTGCGGCGGAACGATGGCCGCGGCCCAATATTTGTCGGTGATGCCGAGCCAACCGCCGGTCGCCTTTGCAACTGTTACCGGCGCTTCTTCGACGTCCTTGTATTTTTCTTCCGTCAGGCTGCCATCCTTGCCGGAGACGCCGAGGAAACCTTCATGGATGACGAAGACCGGGGGAACCGCGGGCTTGTTGTTGCGCGTCACACGGCCATAGGTGGCGAAGGAGATCGCAGCCTGTCCCGGGTTTTCTACCTTGTCGGCCACCGAGATCATATAATGCTCGTCGATCGAAACCGTACGCGAGAAGATGACGCCCTTGGAATTGGTGTAGGTCAGCGTGACCGGAGTGGTTTCCGTCAGCTTGTCGCCGTTGGCAAGCGTCCAAACGGTGGTCGGGCCGGGCACGCCGCCGACGTCCTGTGCCGCAACGTAACCGAGTTCGGTGAAATAGCCCTCCTTGGTGTCGGAGGGCGAGAACAGCGTGATGATCGGGCTCGAGTCATCGACGGTCTCATGGTAGTCCTTGAGCCGGATGTCGTCGAAGCGGGCGCCGGTAAGGTTGATCGAGCCGGCGATGGCGTTGGTCTCGATGGCGACACGCTGGGTCTTTGCGATTGCCTCTTCGCGGGTCGCGGTGGCGGCGGCCTGCGGGGAGGATGCGGGCGGTGCGCCTTCAACGGCGGCCCCCGGTGCGGCGCCCGGCGCAGGCTGCTGTTGCTGCGTCGTTTGCTGCTGCGCCTGGCGGGCCTCTTCGGCGCGGCGCTGCTGCTCGATACGCGGATTCATGTAAAGGAATTGCCAGGCGAGGACGATGACAACCGAAAGGGCTATCGCGATGAAGTAATTGCGGTTCTTTTCCATCATTCTTTCCTGGAGCGGGTCTCCTGGGACCGTTTCGGTTTCGCCGTTCCTTCAATTCGCTCGTTAAGGAGAGACTGAAGTTTCGGGAAGGCTGTATCAAGCACGTCCCTGCGGGCGACAATCACATAGTCATGACCGGGCTTCATTGCGACCCCGGCAGAAAGCCTGACGGCTTCCTTGAGACGGCGGCGCATGCGATTTCGCTCGACCGCGTTGCCTTGTCTTTTCGTTACGGTAAAACCGACGCGAGGCTCGGTTTCCGGGGCTTTCCGGTCAAGCACTTCCAGAAGAAAGCTGCCTCCCCGCCGTTTTTCTCCTGCCTGAACGGCAAGGAAATCCGACCGGTTTTTAAGCCGGCCGGGCAGTTTTCCTGTCTTACTCATGTGCCCGCGACTTTCACCGGGTCACAGAGACGGCAATTAAGCCGAAAGACGAGCGCGGCCGCGCGCACGGCGGGCTGCGAGAACCTTGCGGCCGCCAGCGGTAGCCATACGGGCGCGGAAGCCATGACGACGCTTGCGGACGAGCTTGGACGGTTGGTAAGTACGCTTCGACATTTATTTAATACCGCGGTGTGCGGCCCTTCTTGAATTTGCAATAATTTGCAAGAGCGTTTCGTTTTTTGCACGGCTAACCCCGCCTGGGCGAGCTTTCAATGGCCGAGCGTGCGCGGCTTATAAGGGCATAGGCCGAGCAAAGTCAATTGCCGAAGGGGTTTTCGCGCTTCACCTTTTGCGGAAAACGCATCGCCATCTTCTTCGCCGACAGCCGATAGAGGCCAATTCCAGCGCGTCATCGGTAAAATCCGAAATTCTTTCTTAACGCGGCATTGATAAATCTTGTGACGCGAAAAGTTATGCCAGCTTCCCATTTTCATCGCGCAGCTGGTTTTTGTTGGGGGAACGAAGTTGAGAATTCGCGGTCGTATCAATCTACTTGTCGGGCTGATGAGCCTTGTTGCCTGTACCATTGGCGGGCTGTCCATCTATGCGATCAACGAATTCTGGGTTCGTTCGCATCATTTCGAGAAAGCCGCCGAAAGGGCTTATAAGGGAGAGGCGCTCAACCGACTGGTGACGGCAGTCGTCATGGACGCGCGCGGTATCTATGCGGCCGCCGATGTGGCTGCGGCCACCCCCTTTGCTAACGGCATGGTGAAAAATCTCGACGCCATGGAAAAGCTGATCGCTACTTGGGCCCCGCTGGTGCCGGCCGAGCAAAAAGCGAGTTTCGACAAGCTTGTCAGCCGATCCAAGGAGTTTCGGTCCTTCCGCTTGGAGACGGTCCGTCTCGGTAAGGAAGTCGGGCCCCAGGCGGCCAACCAGCAGGGTAATAACGAGGCTAACCGCACCAACCGCAAGGCTTATCAGGCGGAGATCGACAGTGTCGTGAAAAACGACCTTGCCGAACTCGAAGTCGTGAAGGCGGGGGTCGATTCTTTCAGCACCGCCATATTCTGGGTGATTGTCGCGGTGACGGTTGCAGGTGTCGGCGCGGGAGCGGCCTTCGGCCTGTATATGGGAACGCGGCAACTCAGCGCACCCATCCGCAGGGTTTCGCAGGTGATGAATGCTGTGGCCGACGGAAATCTCGACGCCGCCGTCCCCTATCTCGGCCGCAACGATGAAATCGGCGAAATGGCCGCGGCCGTCGAGGTCTTCAAGAAAAACGGCAGCGAAGTGCGCCGCATGAATGCGCAGGAAGCCGCCATGCGCGCCAAAAGCGACGATCTGCAGGCCGGCATGGCCATCGTCGTCGACGCTGCGGCCCAGGGCGATTTCAGCCGCCGCATCAACAAGGATTATGGCGACGACAACCTCAATCGTTTCGCCGCGACGATCAATTCGCTCCTCATCGGGGTCCATAATGGCGTGTCCGAGACCAGCCGCGTCATTGAAGGCCTTGCGCGGGGCGATCTGACGGAGAGAATGGATGGCGAGTTCCGCGGCGTTTTCGCCGAACTTCAGGTGAACGTCAACCAGACGCTGACCAAGCTGCGCGAGACGATGCGCGAAGTGCGCGGCAGCACGGAAGGCATCAGCGGCAACGCGAACGAATTGCGCTCGGCGGCCGATGACCTGTCGAAGCGGACGGAACAGCAGGCGGCGGCGCTGGAGGAAACCTCAGCCGCTCTGGATGAGATTACCGCCGTTGTTCGCAATTCGACCGATCGTGCGCAGGAAGCCAGCGCCATGGTTGCCGAAACGAAGCAGAAGACGGAGGAGTCCGCCAATGTCGTGCGCGACGCCGTGTCCGCCATGGATCGTATCGAGCATGCCTCGCGCGAAATCAGCCAGATCATCAACGTCATCGACGAAATCGCCTTCCAGACGAACCTGCTGGCGCTGAATGCCGGTGTGGAAGCCGCCCGTGCAGGCGAGGCGGGCAAGGGCTTTGCCGTCGTCGCTCAGGAGGTGCGAGAACTTGCGCAACGATCCGCAACCGCTGCGAAGGACATCAAGGCGCTGATCACCAAATCGGGCGAGGAGGTTGGGCGCGGCGTATCGCTGGTGCAAAGAACTGGCGGCGCACTGAGCGAGATCGAGACCCGCGTTCTGGCAATCAACGAGCACATCCATTCGATCGCCACGGCCGCCAGGGAGCAGTCCACCGGCCTGCATGAGGTGAATACCGCCATCAACCAGATGGATCAGGTAACGCAGCGCAACGCCGCCATGGTGGAGGAGACCTCGGCTGCAACCCATAAGCTGAGCAGCGAGGCCGACCATCTCGTGACGCTCGTGGCGCGCTTCAATGTCGGCGCGGAAAATGTGCAGCGCAGCCCCCGCATCGAGCAGCCCGTGAGGCCGATGACGGTCTCCGCCGGACCGGTGGCGGTCTCCGGCAGGACACCGGCAGTGGCGTCTCCGGCCCGTAAATTGATGAACAGCGTCAGCCGCGCGCTCAATGCCCAGCCTGCGGCGGCACCCGCGCATGGCGACTGGCAGGAGTTTTAGACGACAAGCGGTCCGCTTCACACCGGCTCATTTTCGAACGCCGCCCCTGCCGGGCGGCGTTTGTTTTTCCGGCAATGAAAACCTTTATTTTGCAGTGCATTGGAAAAATATCCATTAGGTCCTATTATCATCACTGCATATAAACCGAGCCGTTCCACGCAAGCAGCGGCGCGCATACAGGATCATGGGCCCGGTGTTTTCTAAAGGCGTAGACAGCTTGGACCGCACGCAAGACGATCGGGTGCATTGCATGCCGGGATTGACCGCCGGTCTTTCGGGGCGGTTGCTGTTGCTCACAGTCATCTTCGTGATGATCGCCGAAGTGCTGATCTTCGTACCTTCCGTCGCCAATATGCGTCTTTCATGGTTGCGCGACCGTCTGAATACGGCTGCGGCCGCCGGGGCTGTCATCGACGGCCTGCAGGCTGAACTGCCGAGAAGCGTGCAGAACGACACGCTGATGGCAACCGGAGCGAAGCTTATCGCCCTGCGCAAGGACGGCACGTCGCGCTTGCTCGCCGTGGCGGAAACGCCGCCGGGCGTCGATGAGCAATATGATCTTTCCGACGTTTCGCAGGTGGCGGCGGTGCGGGACGCCTTTTCCACCCTGCTGTTCGGCGGCAACCGCATCATCCGCGTTTTCGACGTCGTCGGCGACAGCGACACGATCATCGAACTGGTGCTTGGCGAAAACAAGCTTAGGGCGGCAATGCTTGCTTATGCCCGCAACGTTTTCCTGATTTCCATCGTCCTGTCGCTGATCACCGCAGGCCTGATCTTCATCTCCATCAACCGCATCATGATCCGGCCCATACGCCGGCTGACGCTCGGCATGCAGAACTTCTCCGAGGACCCGGGCAATCCCGAGCGGATTTTCGTACCTGATGAGGGAACGGATGAACTATCGGTTGCCGGCCGCCACCTCGCCGATATGCAGACCGAACTGCAGAAGACCCTGCGGCAGCAGAAGAACCTCGTGGATCTCGGCCTCGCGGTCTCGAAGATCAACCACGACATGCGCAATATCCTCTCCTCCGCCCAGCTCATGTCAGACCGTCTGGTGGATGCCAAGGACCCGATGGTCAGGAGCTTCGCGCCGAAACTCTTGCGCACCATCGACCGCGCCGTGGCCTATACCGGCGAGGTTCTGGCCTATGGCCAGGCGACCGAAGGCGCGCCGAAACGCAAGATGGTGCAGTTGAGCCTTCTGGTGCGGGATGTGCGCGATATTCTGGCGCTCGATCCGGATAGTGGCATCGAGTTTCAGGACAGCGTTCCCTCCGATCTCACGGTGGATGCGGATTCCGAGCAGCTCTTCCGGGTCATCCACAATCTCTGTCGCAATGCCGTTCAGGCCTTGCAATCCGATACCGCGAATGCCGGGCTTCGACACCTCTCCATCTCGGCCCAGAGGGCTGGCAGCGTCGTCAGCATCGTCATCGATGACAATGGACCGGGAATGCCGCGCAAGGCCAAGGAGAACCTGTTTTCCGCTTTCAGGGGTTCGGCCCGCTCCGGCGGCACGGGCCTCGGGCTGGTCATTGCCCGCGAACTCGTGCTTGCCCATGGCGGCACGATCGCGCTCGTCGAAAAGCCCGGTCCCGGCACGCAGTTCCGCATTGAGATCGCCGACCGCGCCGCTTCCGTACAGGCGGCTAGAACCGCCTGAAAAACCTGCTCCGCAGCGGGTTCGCACAATCGTTCTCCACACCCAAACGGACATGGTATCTGGCCCGTGGAAAATGATCCTCATGGAATTTCAAATAAAATCAATTAGATACATGAATTGCTGCGGAAAAATGACAATTTCGAAGCGAAATCGCTTGCATTCGGAATGAGGACGTTTTAGAGGATCGCCACGCCACCGGAAACGACCGGAACGGCACGCACCCGTAGCTCAGCTGGATAGAGCACCAGACTACGAATCTGGGGGTCAGGAGTTCGAATCTCTTCGGGTGCGCCATTTCTCTTCCGATAAAATGAAGTCCTGAAACAATCGCTCTCACGCGCGATATCGCTGGTATTGGCAACTCCTTCAGACGGATGCTTCGAGGCTCCGTAGGGCCGCGCGAATTCCGAACGTTCCGAATATGTGCTAAAATCACCCCTTCATCAGCTGCGCCCGGGGTGAAAGCCGCGTTGGAAACGGACAAGGTGTTTGCGGATTCGATTCCGGAAAATTACGACCGCATGTGATTCTCGCCGCCGTTTAAACCGGTACTGCCGACCCGGTTCTCAGTCTATAAATGCCAGTGGGGAATATTTGAGAAATACCCCTAAATATTAGTGGTTTTGGGTAAAGGCCTGTACCAAAGGGTTTTCCGATAGTCCGAGATTGTCGGGCTTTCGAGTGTCATCGAACCTTCCTCAAACCTTCGTCATATTGTCATACAATAAAAGCATATGCGCTCCAGAAAAGGAGCGCAGAATGACGCCACAATCACTTGAACTTTCAGGAATCGGCAAGGGCTTCGGGGCCGACGATGTTCTGAAAGAGATCGATCTTTCCATCCGCCCTGGAGAGTTTTTGTCTCTCGTCGGCATGTCGGGCTGCGGCAAGTCCACGCTTCTGCGTATCATTGCGGGGCTGGAAACGCCGGATCGCGGTTCGGTGTCCATCGGCGAACAGGATGTGACGGAGGTTGATCCGAGCGATCGCAATCTGGCGATGGTTTTCCAGTCCTACGCCCTTTATCCACATATGAGCGTGCGCCAGAACATTGCCACACCGCTCAGGATGCGGCGCCTGCCTTTTGCCGCGCGCCTGCCGCTGATCGGACGTTTTGCGGCCCCTGCGGAAACATTGAAGCAGATCGATGCCGCCGTCGAGCAGGCGGCCGAGACGCTACAGATCGCGCATCTGCTGGATCGAAAGCCGGCGCAGCTTTCCGGCGGCCAGCGTCAGCGTGTGGCGCTTGCAAGGGCGCTGGTGCGTTCACCTGCAGCCTTCCTCATGGACGAGCCGCTTTCCAACCTCGATGCGAAGCTTCGCGCCCATATGCGTGAGGAACTGGCGGGCCTGCACCGCCGGCTCGGCGCAACATTCATCTATGTCACCCATGACCAGATCGAAGCCATGACCATGTCCGACCGCATCGCGCTGATGTCGGAAGGCCGTATCGAGCAGCTTGGTACGCCGGACGAGCTTTACCGCAAGCCCGCGACGCTGACGGTCGCGCGTTTTATCGGCACGCCCTCGATCAACCTGCTGCCGGTCGAAATCGATGCGCAAGGCAAGATCGCCGCTTTTGGACGCGATCTCGGCATTGAAGGTGCTGGCCGTGATGCCGGCCCGGCGACGCTCGGCCTTCGCGCCGAGGATTTGCGTCCGGGCGAAGAAGGTTTTGCCGTGCGCGTGGTGCGCAGCGAAACCCATGGCGCCGACCGCTTTGTGAGCTGCCGCCTGCTGAGCGACGAGACGGTCGCCATCACCCTGCGTCAGGGCGCCGGCGATGCTGTGGGCGCGGATATGAATGGCGTGATGAATCTCGGCTTTGCGCCGGAACGCGCGCATCTTTTTGCGGCCGACGGTCTGCGCCGCAAGGTGACGGTGCGCGAGCGGGTGCCGGCATGACGGCGGTCGATTTTTCCACGGCCGCGCGCGCGAAGGCTCGCCCGCGGCTGTCAAAGGCGGACCGGCGGATGATCTGGCGCGGCCTGATGTTCGCTGCTCCCGCAAGCCTGCTGCTGCTGGCGATCTATATCGTTCCGATGTTCGTTCTGGCCGGTTTTGCCGTCACCGATTATCAGCTCGGTTCGCTTTCCACCCGCTTTGTCGGCCTTGGAAACTTCGTCAAGGCGTTTCAGGACCCGGTTTTCCTGCGCTCTCTGGCCAATACCGCCATCTATGCGCTCATCGTCATTCCCTTCGGTGTGTTTCTGGCGCTCGGCGTCGCTTTGCTCGTGTATAATCGCAAGCGCAGCCGCGCTTTCTGGGAGGTGGCCTATTTCCTTCCCGTCACCGCAACCCTCGTCGCCATGGCGACCGTGTGGCAGTTCCTGCTGCACCCTTCGCTTGGGCCAGTGAACGCGGCGATCAAATGGCTGGGTTTCGAGCCCGTCGCTTTTCTCTCCAATCCCGTGCTCCTCATTCCCACCATGGCGCTGATGGGCGTCTGGCAGATTCTGGGTTTCAACATGGTGCTGTTCCTTGCCGGCCTCACGGCCATTTCGAAGGATCTGCATGAGGCGGCGCGGCTGGATGGCGCGAAGAACCCGGTTGATCGCTTTCTGACCGTCACGTGGCCAATGCTGGGGCCGACCACCATGTTCGTTGTCGTCACCACCTCCATCTCCGCGTTCAAGGTATTCGAGACGGTGGCCGTGCTGACCAAGGGCCGCTCCGGTTCCGAGACCCTGCTTTACGACCTCTATCTCGAAGGTTTCGAATATTCCAATACCGGTTATGCCGCCGCGCTGACGATTATCTTCCTCGTGATCGTGCTGATCCTGTCGATCGGCCAGACGCTGCATATGGACCGGAAGGTGCATTACTGATGGCCGCACTCCGCAAATATTTCCCGCATCTCGTACTGGCTCTCGGCGCTTTCGTGATGCTCCTGCCATTCTACTGGATGGTGCTGACCTCTATCCGCTCGCCGGCAGAGATTTTCGATGTGTCGCTCTGGCCCATCCCGCAGAAATTCGATGCGGCCGACAATTATGCACGGGCGGCAGGTCAGGTGCCGATGGCGCGTTTCATGCTGAACGGCGTCATCGTCTGCGTCGGTATTCTCGTCGTACAGGTCCTGACATCGGTTCCGGCCGCCTATGCGTTGGCGAAGCTCAGGTTTCCGGGCCGCAAGCTGCTGCTGGGCCTTGTTATTGCCGCGCTCTGCGTTCCCATTCAGGCCCTGGCATTGCCGCTCTTTGTCGGTCTGGCCAAGACAGAGTTGCTGAATACCTATTTCGCGATGATGATGCCGTTCTTCCTGTCGGTCTTCGCCATCTTCCTGTTCAACCAGTCCTTCCGCAGCTATCCGAATGAAATCATCGAGGCCGCCCGCATGGACGGGTTCTCGGAAATGGAGATTTGCTGGGGGCTGGTCCTTCGCGGTTCTCTGCCTTCGCTTGCCGCTTTTTCGATCTTTTCGCTCGTTGCCCACTGGAACGACCTTTATTGGCCGATGATCGTGGTCTCCGACACCAATCTCGCCCCGCCGCCGCTTGGCATGATGCTTTTCGCGGATGTCGAATCCGGCGCCAATTACGGTGCGCTGATGGCGGGCGCAACACTGATTACCGCGCCGATGGTGCTGTGCTTCCTCCTCGCACGGCGGCATTTCATCGCCGGTATTACCATGACCGGCGTCAAGTGACGCCGTTCAGATTTCCTCCTCACAACCTTTCT
The DNA here is from genome assembly GCF_002008225.1 of Agrobacterium salinitolerans. Taxonomy (GTDB): domain Bacteria; phylum Pseudomonadota; class Alphaproteobacteria; order Rhizobiales; family Rhizobiaceae; genus Agrobacterium; species Agrobacterium salinitolerans. The sequence continues at coordinate 67,139 of NZ_MRDH01000025.1, forward strand.
GGAGACTGATATGAAACTCAACCGACGCGCTGTGATGGGCGGTCTGGCTCTTGGCATGGCTTTTGCTGGCCTCGCACAGCCGGTTCTGGCCAACGAAATCACGCTCAATGTTCTTTACAATCTGCCGGGATTCACCAAATTCCATCAGCCGCTGGCCGATGAATTCATGAAGAAGAACCCTGATGTGAAGATCAACTTCCTCGCTCCGGCCGCCGGTTATAACGAAGGCCAGCAGCAGGTTCTGCGCTCCGCCGTCACAGGCAATCTGCCGGATGTTTATTTCTCGGGTTACAACCTGACGGCTGAACTCGTTCACACGCTCGCACCGCGCAACCAGATCACCGATCTCGGCCCGTTCATTGAGGCTGAAGGCGGTCAGGCTTTCCTCGACAAGAACTACAGCCCCAAGATGGCCGCCCTCGGCCAGATCGACGGCAAGCAGTACGGCCTGCCGGTCAATGCGTCCTCGCCGATCATCTACATCAACTCCGACCTCGTGACCAAGGCTGGCGGCGACCCGGACAAGATGCCGACGACCTTTGCTGAGCTCATCGCTCTCGCCAAGAAGATCAAGGCGCTCGACCCGAAGTTCGCCGGCATGAGCTACGACATCAACGGCTGGCCGGACGACTGGTTGTGGCAGGCGCTCATCGTCGAACAGGGTGGAAAGCTCGTTGACGAGAAGGCCAAGACCGTTGGCTTCGACAACGAGATCGGCCTCAACGCCCTGAAGATGACCCGTCAGTTCGTCACCGAAGGTGGCCAGAACCTGCTCGACTGGGACCAGTCCCGCCAGCAGTTCGGTGCAGGCCTCACCGGCTTTATCTTCTCGACGCCCGCCCACGTTCAGACGATCCAGGGTCTGGTCGGCGACCGCTTCAAGCTGAAGACCGCAACCTTCCCGCTCGACAACAAGGAAAAGGGTGGTGTTCCGACCGGCGGTAACTCGGCTGTTATTCTGACCCAGGAAAAGGCCAAGCAGGACGCGGCGTGGAAGTACCTGAAGTGGATCACCGGTCCAGAAGCACAGAACACCATCGTTCGCATCACCGGTTACCTGCCGACCAACAAGCTGGCCACCGGCCCGGACTTCCTTGCTCCTTATTATGTCGAGAACCCGAATGTGAAGACCGCTTCGCTTCAGGCTGATCGTTCTCTGCCTTGGGCCGGTTATCCGGGTGGCGACTCCGTCCGCATCTGGCGCACTCAGCGCGACATCATCGGCACCGTCATGCGCGGTGAGGTGACGCCGGAAGACGGTCTCAAGCAGATCGTCGAGCAGACCAACGCCCTGCTGAAATAAGCAAAACCATTGAAAAGGCTGCGGGGAAATCCGTTCCCGCAGCTATTTTGCGCAGAAAGCCCTGTTATGAAGATCATCCAGATCACCGACACTCATCTCGTACCCCCCGGCATTGCTGTAAACGGCGTCGATCCGGAAAAGCAGCTGCGCGCGGCGGTGGCCGATATTGTCGAAAAACACGCCGACGCCGATCTTCTTGTGATGACGGGTGATCTTTGCAATTACGGCGAGCCGGAAGCCTATGAACTGCTGCGAGACATCCTCGCGCCGGTCTCCGTGCCTGTGCGGCTGATGCTCGGCAATCACGACCGTCGCCCGGAATTCGTGGCTGCCTTTCCCGAGCAGCCGCGTGACGACAACGGCTATATCCAGTCCTTCATCGACACGGAATTCGGTCGGCTGCTGTTTCTCGACAGCCACGAGGCCGATGTCATCGGCGGCATGTATGGCGCGGATCGTCTGGCATGGCTGGAGAATGCGCTGGAAAGCGCGGACGACCTGCCGGTGACGGTGTTCATTCATCACCCGCCGATGGATTGCGGCATCCGCCATTTCGAACATATCGGTATGCATGATGACGGTGCTGTCATGCGCCGGCTCGCCGCTCATCCGGCCGGAATACGTCACATCATTTTCGGCCATATACATGTGCCGATGGCAGGGACGACCGCCGAAGGCATCGCCTATAGTTCCGGTCAGGCCTGCGCGCATCGTTTCATCACCGATATCGATGTTGTCGATCCGCTGTGGACGGGCGGCAATCCCTGTTACCGGATCATAAGCCTTGGTGCATTCGGCCTGCGTGCCTATGACGCGGAAGTTGGGCAGCTCGTGCTCGGTCAGGCGCCTGTCTGCGAAGGTCCCTGACACCGGACGTTTCCGTGTTATACGGGGATGACCTTCGCCTCGTGCCTGTTCCCGGTGTAGGGTGCGAGGTTCTTTGCCGATTACAGGGTTGCGGTGGTGAGAAGACCCCCGTTGCTTGTCGCGGGGATGCGCCACGTCTGGTTTGTTGAACGGGATGTGATGCATCGGAACCATGGTTCCGTGCGCACCCTTGATCTATGTCAGTTTCATCAATGAAACGGCACGCCATAGTCGCCGAAAGGTGGCCGACCAATGCCGTGCCATCGTGATGACAGATCATGGAGAATTGCATGCTTGAAAAGCGTATCCGCAACGCGTCCCTCTTGAACAGGATCGTCAGCGCCGAAGAGGCCGCCAGTCTCATTCAGGATGGCATGACGGTGGGCATGAGCGGCTTTACGCGCGCCGGTGAGGCCAAAGCCGTGCCGCTGGCGCTGGCCGAGCGCGCCAGGACCAACCCCATGAAAATCACCCTGATGACCGGCGCGTCCCTCGGCAACGATCTCGACAGGACAATGGTCGAGGCCGGCATGCTAGCGCGCCGCATGCCGTTCCAGTCCGATCCGGCTTTGCGAAAAGCGATCAATGACGGCAAGGTGATGTTCATCGATCAACACCTTTCCGAAACGGTGGAGCAATTGCGCGGCGGCCAGATCCACGGCGTCGATGTCGCCATTATCGAGGCCGTAGCAATCACTGCGGAAGGTGGCATCATTCCCACCACCTCCGTCGGTAATTCCGCGAGTTTCGCCATCCTTGCCGACAAGGTCATCGTCGAGATCAACCTGTCACAGCCCGAGGTGTTGGAAGGGCTTCATGATATCTTCATTCCCGCCAAGCGCCCGACCCGTATGCCCATCCCCGTCGTCGCGACGGATAGCCGTGTCGGCCTGCCTTTCATTCCGGTGCCGCCGGAAAAGATCGCCGCCATCGTGCTGAGCGACAAAAGCGACAGTTTCTCCACGGTGCTGCCGCCGGATGACGAGACCAAGGCGATTGCCGGCCATCTCACCGACTTTCTGTTGAACGAGGTGCGTCATGGCCGCATGACCCACGAACTCCAGCCGCTTCAGGCCGGTATCGGCACCATTGCCAATGCTGTCATGCATGGTTTCATCGATACGCCGTTTCATGATCTGAAAATGTATTCGGAAGTCCTGCAGGATTCGACCTTCGAACTGTTCGACGCTGACAAGCTGACCTTCGCCTCCGGTTCGTCAATCACGCTCTCCTCCGCCATGAACGAGCAGGTCATGCCGCGACTGGCCGATTACAAAAGCAGGCTGATCCTGCGTCCGCAGGAGGTGAGCAACCATCCGGAAGTCATCCGCCGCCTCGGTATCATCGGCATCAACACCGCGTTGGAATTCGATATCTACGGAAACGTCAATTCCACCCATGTCGGCGGGACGCATATGATGAACGGCATCGGCGGCTCGGGCGATTTCGCCCGCAACGCCTATATGTCGATCTTCGTTACCAAGTCGATCGCCAAGGGTGGCGCGATCTCAAGCGTCGTGCCCATGGTCAGCCATGTCGACCATACCGAACACGATGTCGATATCCTCGTCACCGAAATCGGGCTTGCCGATCTGCGCGGGCTGGCACCTCGCGAGCGTGCGGCTGTCATCATCGCCAATTGCGTCCATCCCGATTATCGCGATGCGCTGGCTGACTATTATCACCGGGCGACAGCGCGGGGCGGGCATACGCCGCATCTCATCGAAGAGGCGTTGTCCTGGCATCAGGCGTTGCGGGAAAAGGGCACGATGCGACCCCAGCAATAGGCGTTGAAACAGGTGGTCCTCTTGCCGGTTTTTCGACCGGCAATTGGGTCCGTTTGGACACACCGCTGGGGAAAGTGCCCGCCACTCCGCTTAGGTTGCTGGCGCGACTGTTCCGCCTCCGGTAGAAAATCTTCTCCACCCGGCCGCTATCGAGCTGCCTCAGGGTTGTAGGAGAGTGATGTGATGCCCCTTCGCTTCGTCGCCATGATCGCGATTGTCGCCCTGCTTGCAAGCTGCGGCGGGCGGCCCATCGGGGTCATGACACCGACGGGACAAACTGTGGTCGGTACGACGCCGGTCAATCTCCTCGTTGCGACAACGCGCGCCCCGTCCGAAAATCCCGCGGTTCTTTTCGGCGGCGAGCGGGGAACGGGGCTGAAGGTCGATGCGGTCACGGTCTCCATTCCGCCTGCTGCCAACCGCAAGGTTGGTCAGGTGCAATGGCCGAAAAAACTGCCACCCAATCCGCTGAAGGATTTCACCACGGTTGCGGTTGAGCCCATTCTCTCCGAAGCAGAAACCAGAAGTTGGATCAGTAAGCATATCGCAAAGGACCGCCGTGTGCTGGTTTTCGTGCATGGTTTCAACAATCGTTACGAGGAATCCGTCTATCGCTTCGCCCAGATCGTCCATGATTCCGGCACGGATGTCGTTCCAGTGGTCTTCACCTGGCCGTCGCGCGCGAGCATTTTCGACTATAATTACGATAAGGAAAGTACCAACTATTCCCGCGATTCGCTGGAGGAGATGCTGACGCGGCTGGCGAAAGATAAATCCATACGCGAAGTCACCGTCATGGCCCATTCCATGGGCACTTGGCTTGCGGTGGAGGCGCTGCGCCAGATGGCCATCCGCAACGGCCGCGTTGATCCCAAGATAAGCAATGTCATTCTGGCTGCTCCGGATCTCGATGTCGACGTGTTCAGCCGGCAATTCAGCAGCCTCGGTAAAACGCCGCCGAAATTCACCCTCTTCGTGTCGCAGGATGACCGCGCGCTCAGCCTGTCGCGTCGCATTTCCGGCAATGTCGATCGCCTCGGCCAGATCGATCCTTCCGTTGAGCCCTATCGCAGCCAGCTGGAAAAAGCTGGCATCACCGTTCTCGATCTCACCAAGCTGCAATCCGGTGATCGTCTGAATCACGGAAAATTTGCCGAGAGTCCCGAGGTCGTCCGCCTGATCGGCGACCGTCTCATTGCCGGCCAGACGGTGACGGATTCCGATGTCGGCCTGGGCGAAGCGTTGGGTGCCGTCAGTATCGGTGCTGCGCAAACCGTCGGAACGGCGGCCAGCGTGGTGGTCAGTGCGCCGATCGCGGTCTTCGATCCACGCACGCGGGAAAATTATGGCAGGCAGGTGGAGCGGCTTGGCCGCTCTGTGGAAAACACCGTCGGGTCGGTGGGCGATACAGCCGGTTCCGTGGTGGACGATCAGGCGCTTCAGTCGTCAAGGGTCAACTGCGATGCCGCCGCAAATCGAAACCGGGCGGAATGCCGTAGTCGCTAAGCCACGATACGACCGGGGGTGGCGGAAACGTCAGGCGTTTTTGTCACCACACTCCCGCAGATTTGTATACAGCTTGTATTTTTATCTGTATGGTCGGGCCAACAACCCAACTTCCGGAGTAGACCCCATGCGTTGGAAACGCACCCTCCAGCTTCTCGATGTTCATTGCGAAGGCGAAATCGGCCGTGTCGTCACTGGCGGCGCGCCGAAAATTCCCGGCAACACCGTGGCCGAACAGCTGCACTGGATGAACACCGATCCGCAAGGGGAAGCCTTGCGCCGCTTCCTGACGCTGGAGCCGCGCGGTACGCCCATGGGGTCGGTCAACCTGCTCCTGCCGCCGAAACATCCCGATGCGCACGCCGCCTTCGTCATTCTCCAGCCGGATCAGGCGCATGCCAGTTCGGGTTCGAATTCCATCTGCGCGACGACGGCGCTTCTGGAAAGCGGCATGGTGGAAATGCAGGAACCGGAAACCGTCATCATTCTGGAAACGGCCGCTGGTCTCGTCAAAGCGACGGCCACCTGCCGTGACGGACGCTGCGAAAAGGTCAAGCTGACCATGGTGCCATCCTTCGTGCATGAGCTGGATATCAGCATCGACACGCCGGAATGGGGCAAGGTGACGATGGATATCTCCTACGGCGGCATTTTTTATGCGCTGGTGGATGTCCGCCAGATCGGGCTCACGATCGAAAAGGCCAATGCCGCCAAGCTGGTCTCGGCCGGCATGATCCTGAAGGATCTGGTCAACCGTGAAATGACCGTCGTGCATCCGGAAATCCCGGCAATATCAGGCGTCGCTTACGTCATGTTCCGTGATGTGGATGCCGATGGTTCCATCCGCACCTGCACCACCATGTGGCCGGGCCGCGCGGATCGCTCGCCCTGTGGCACCGGCAATTCCGCCAATCTCGCCACGCTTTATGCGCGCGGCAAGGTGAAGGTGGGCGACGAATATAAATCCCGCTCGATCATCGGGTCGGAATTCGATGTCGGCCTTTCCGCCGTCACCGAAGTGGCGGGCCGTCCGGCCGTCATTCCCACCATTGCCGGGCGTGGCTTCACCTTCGGTCTGCATCAGGTCGGCCTTGATCCCTTCGATCCCCTGGCCGATGGTTTTGCCATGACCGATGTCTGGGGTCCGGAAGCGGGCAACATCTGAGGCATGCTTTAAAAAAATGACATTTACAGCCGCCCGATGAACTTTGGCGGCTGTTTTCCCGCGGCAAAAGATGCTAAGCGGGCGCCAATTCCATCATGCTCCGAGGTATCCCGATGAAGTCGCTCACCCTGCGCCGCCCTGATGACTGGCACCTGCATCTTCGTGATGGCGCCATGCTGGAAGGGGTGATCGGGGATACGAGCCGTCATTTCGCCCGCGCCATCATTATGCCAAACCTGGTGCCGCCGGTTGTTACCACGGCCGACGCCCGCGCCTATCGCGAACGCATCGTCAAGGCAATTCCGGCGGATGACCGTTTCGAGCCGTTGATGACCCTCTATCTGACCGAGGACACGCAGGCCGACGATGTGGAAGAGGGCAAAAAAAGCGGCCTCATCACTGCCGTCAAGCTCTATCCGGCGGGTGCGACCACCAATTCCCACGGCGGGGTGCGCGATTTCAACAAGGCCATGCCGGTTCTGGAACGCATGGCGAAGATCGGCCTGCCGCTTTGCTTGCACGGTGAGGTAACGACGCCGGAGGTCGATATTTTCGACCGCGAAAAGGCCTTCATCGATACGGTTCTGGAACCGCTGCGCCAGCGCCTGCCGGAGCTCAAGGTGACGATGGAGCACATCACCACCCGCGACGGCGTGGATTACATCAAGTCTTCCAAGGCCAATATCGCCGGCTCAATCACCACCCATCATCTCATCATCAACCGCAACGCCATTCTGGTTGGCGGCATCAAGCCACATTATTATTGCCTGCCCGTCGCCAAGCGCGAGGAGCACAGGCTTGCGCTGCGGGCTGCTGCGACGTCGGGCGACGCGCGCTTCTTCCTCGGCACGGACTCCGCTCCGCATGTGGACCCGCTGAAGGAATGCGCCTGCGGCTGCGCCGGCATCTATACCTCGATCAACACCATGAGCTGCCTTGCCCATGTCTTCGAGGATGAAAACGCCCTCGACAAGCTGGAGGCCTTCGCCTCGCTCAACGGCCCGGCCTGGTATGGTCTTGCGCCAAACGAGGAGACGATCACGCTGGTCAAGCGCGACGAGCCGGTATCATTCCCGGCCAAGATCGAGACGGGCGCGGGGCCGGTCACCGTATTTGACCCGATGTTCCCGCTCCATTGGGATGTAGACTGATTTTATAACCGCCGGCACTGCCGGCGGTTTTGTTATGGTCTGCCAGTACCTCGGCGGGCGACGGCATACCGAACAAAGACGCGTGCTTTCCGAACACCCATCCGGGTTTTCGGAGCGAGAAACCAAGGCCTAAAAGGAGAACGCCTATGAACCACTTCACATTCACCGATCGCACCGTGGTTGCGGAACTGGTTGCGAAAATGTTGTGGGAAATCAAGGCTGTCCATTTCAATTCCGAAAGCCCTTATACCTTTGCCTCGGGCATGAAGAGCCCTGTCTATATCGACATGCGCAAGCTGATCTCTTTCCCGCGCATTCGCTCCGCAGCCATGGATTTTGCGGCGGCGGCGGTGATGCGCGAGGCGGGTTTCGAGAAGTTCGACTGTGTCGCCGGCGGTGAAACGGCAGGCATTCCCTTTGCTGCTTTCCTTGCCGAGCGCCTCGGCCTGCCGATGATCTATTGCCGCAAGAAGCCGAAAGGCCACGGCCGCAATGCCCAGATCGAAGGCCATATGCCGGAAGGCGCTCGCGTTCTGGTCATCGAGGATCTGACGACGGCCGGCGGGTCGATGTTCACCTTCATCGATGCTATCCGGGCGGCTGGCGGCATTGTCGATCACGGCATCGCGCTGTTCTATTACGGCATCTTCGAAGAGGCTGAAGCGCGCTTTTCCAACGGCAATGTCAAACTGCATTATCTGACGACCTGGCGCGATGTTCTGGCGGTCGCCCGCGCTGAAAAACTGTTCGACGAAAAGACCCTGTCAGAGGTTGAAGCCTTCCTCGACAATCCACTGCCATGGTCGGCAAAGCACGGCGGCGTCAGCGAATTGCCGCAATCGTGATTTCGGATGTGGCCAGCCCAGCTTGTGGCTGGCCTTCCGATCGATCTTCGTCTAAATCGATTTAAGTTCATTTGATTTGCTGTTTTGAGGAGGACCGTAATGATCCTGTGTTGTGGTGAAGCCCTGATTGACATGCTGCCCCGGCAGACGACGCTGGGCGAGGCGGGTTTTGCCCCCTATGCAGGCGGAGCGGTCTTCAACACGGCGATTGCGCTGGGGCGTCTCGGCGTTCCTTCCGCCTCCTTCACGGGTCTTTCCGATGACATGATGGGTGATATCCTGCGGGAAACCCTGCGCGCCAGCAATGTCGATTTCAGCTATTGCGCTACCCTTTCGCGCCCGACCACCATCGCCTTCGTGAAGCTGGTGGAAGGTCATGCGACCTATGCGTTCTACGACGAGAACACCGCTGGCCGGATGATTACCGAGAAGGAGCTTCCGGCACTGGGCGCGGATTGCGAGGCGCTGCATTTCGGCGCGATCAGCCTCATCCCGGAGCCCTGCGGCAGCACCTATGAGGCGCTGATGACACGCGAGCATGAAAGCCGTGTCATTTCGCTCGATCCCAATATCCGCCCCGGTTTCATCAAGGACAAGCAGTCGCATATGGCCCGCATCCGCCGCATGGCCGCCATGTCTGATATCGTCAAGTTCTCGGATGAGGACCTCGCCTGGTTCGGTCTTGAAGGGGATGAGGACACGCTTGCCCGCCATTGGCTGCATCACGGTGCAAAGCTGGTCGTCGTCACCCGTGGCGCCAAGGGCGCCGTGGGCTACACCTCCGGCTTGAAGGTCGAAGTCGCCTCTGAACGCGTCGAGGTCGTGGATACCGTTGGTGCTGGTGACACCTTCGATGCCGGCATTCTGGCTTCGCTGAAAATGCAGGGTCTTCTCACCAAGGCGCAGGTTGCCTCACTGACGGAAGAGCAGATCAGAAAGGCGCTTGCGCTGGGGGCAAAGGCTGCGGCAGTCACCGTTTCGCGGGCCGGGGCAAATCCGCCCTTTGCGCATGAAATCGGTTTGTGATGGGCGCGGTTGAACCATTTTGAACGAGTGGTTCAACACTCTTCCCGGCGCTAAAGCCGTAAAAAACCGTTATTTCGATATTATGAAGCTTGTGTCCGCTGTTTTTTCACGAAACAAGCGTCGCATGAGCGTTCCCAAGTCCCATCCTTTTGATTTCGACCCGACCTATGGCATGCAGCGTGAACAGCTGCTGGCCATCACCCCGCCCGAGGCGCCACCCGGCTTCGATGATTTCTGGAAAAAGCGCTATCGCCGCGCGCTCGCCACGGATCCCCGGCCGGTGCTGCGCAAGAGCAGGCTCAGCGACCCCCGCTGGCATGTCCTAGATTTGACCTACACATCCACCGACGGTTTTCGCATCGGCGGGTGGCTGCTTTTGCCGCGCGAGGGACAGGTGCGTCGCGGCCTCGTTGTTGGCCATGGTTATGGCGGTCGCGAGGCTCCTGATTTTGACGTGCCCGTGGAAGAGACGGCCGTGTTGTTTCCCTGTTTTCGTGGGCTTTCGCTCAGCACCTGTCCGCCGATCTCGTCCGATCCGGCCCTACATGTCCTCTATAATATCGACAGGAAGGACGATTACGTCATCGGCGGCTGCGTTGACGATCTGTGGGTTGCCGTTTCCACGCTCATAAGCCTTTATCCCTGGCTGGACGGGCAGGTGGGTTACAGCGGCATCAGTTTCGGCGGCGGCATCGGTGCCCTGGCCATTCCTTTCGACAAGCGCATTGATCGTGGCCACCTTGTCGTGCCGACATTCGGCCACAGGCCGTTCTGGTTGACGTTACCGACCGTTGGCAGCGCGGATGCCGTCCAGGCCTATTCCAAGACCCACGCCCATGTGCTCGAAACGCTGCGCCTGTTCGATGCCGCCTGTGCTGCCGCCCGCATAAAAGTCCCGATGCTGGTCGCGCCTGCGCTTTTCGATCCGGCAGTGGCGCCACCTTGCCAGTTCGCCGTGGCCAATGCTTTGCCAGAATCGAAATTTAATGAAATCTTCATCCTCGACGCCGGACATTTCGATTACCCTGACAGCGCATCGCAAGATGCGGTCCATAAGGACAAGGTCAGACGGTTTTTCAAGGTGCCATGAAACGCGAATATTTCCGTTGGTATAGTCACAGGCTCCATCGTGACATGGAGCTCCTGATATTCGGTCATGCCGGTGCGAAGGTGCTGATGTTTCCGACACGCGACGGGCGATTTTTCGAATATGAGGAACTGGGCCTTGTCGGCAGTCTCGCCGACAAGCTGGAGGCGGGCCACCTTCAGCTTTATTGCATAGAGGGGCTGGCCAGAGAGACCTTCTATGCGGCATGGCATCATCCCGCCGATCGCATTCGCCGCCATGCCGCTTTCGAAGAGTATATTCTGAACGAAGTGCTGCCGCTGATGTCAGAGAAAAATCCTCACGGCAGCACCATTGTGCAGGGTTGCAGTCTCGGTGCATTTCAAGCCGCCAGCCTCGTCTTTCGCCACCCGCATCTTTTTCGCAAGCTCGTCGCCTTTTCCGGTCGTTATGATCTGACGATGAAGGTGGAATCCTTCGGCGATCTGTTAGACGGTTATTACGACGACGACGTCTATTTCCATACACCCAGCCACTTTCTTCCGGGCCTTGACTGCCCATGGCGGCTTGATCACCTGCGGCGTATCGACATGGTCTTCACCATCGGCGATGCCGACCCGTTTCTGGACAACAATCATCATCTGAGCCGTGTCCTGTCGGATAAGCAGGTGGGGCATCGGATGCACGTCTGGGACGGCCGCGCCCACCGTGCGGGTGCGTGGCGCAAGATGGCCGCGCTTTATATTTGAGCCGCCCCATTAAAAAAGCCGGAGGTGTCTCCGGCTTTTTTGGATCTTGGTCGTAACGAACCTCAGCCCGCCAGACCCGCCAGCGCCTTCACCAGTCCCTGCGTCGAGCTGTCATGGCCCGCCGCACTTTCCTTGCCTTCGACGACGGGAAGCAGGCCGGTTGCCAATTCCTTGCCAAGCTCCACGCCCCATTGGTCGAAGGAGTTGATACGGAACAGCACGCCTTCGACGAAAACGCGGTGTTCGTAAAGCGCGATGAGGCGGCCAAGCGCAAAAGGCGTCAGCTCGTCGTAGACGAAGGTGATGGACGGGCGGTTGCCGGTGAAGACGCGGTGCGGCGCGATGAAATCGGCTTGGCTGTCTTCCATGCCCTTGGAGGTGAGCTGGGCTTTCGCTTCTGCAAGCGTACGGCCCTTCATCAGCGCTTCCGATTGCGCCAGGCAATTGGCGATGAGAAGCTGGTGCTGGTGGCGCAGTTCTGGCTCAAAACCATTGGCGGCAATCATGAATTCCGCCGGAATGACGCTCGTGCCCTGATGGATGAGCTGGTAAAAGGCGTGCTGACCGTTGGTGCCGGGCTCACCCCAGACGACCGGGCCGGACTGGCCTTCGACGGGCGTGCCGTCGATGGTCACACCCTTGCCGTTCGACTCCATGTCGAGCTGCTGCAGATAGGCGGGGAAACGCGACAGCCGCTGGTCATAAGGCAGGATTGCGCGTGTCGGATAATTCAGCACGTTACGGTTATAAAAACCGATGAGACCGAGCAGCATCGGCAGGTTTTCTCGGATCGGTGCCTCGCGGAAGTGCCTGTCCATGGCATGTGCACCATCCAGGAACTTGCCGAAATTATCCGGGCCGATGGCGATCATCAGCGGCAGGCCAATGGCCGACCAGATCGAATAACGTCCGCCCACCCAGTCCCAGAAACCGAAGATGCGGTCGCTTTCGATGCCGAAGGCGGCAACTTTTTCCAGCGCGGTGGAAACGGCGGCGAAGTGATGCTTGACGGCAGCCTCACCGAGCTTCTCGGCGATGAAGCGGCGCGCGGTGGCGGCGTTCGTCATCGTCTCGATGGTGGTGAAGGTCTTCGACGCCACGATGAAGAGCGAGGTCTCGGGGTCGATGAGCTTCAGCGTATCGGCAATATGCGCGCCATCGATGTTGGAAACGAAATGCGCGCGCGGGCCATCATGGAACGGTGCGAGCGCCAGCGTCGCCATGACCGGGCCGAGATCGGAGCCGCCGATGCCGATATTGATGACGTCGGTGATCTTTTTGCCGGTCGCACCCTTGAGGGAGCCGGAACGGATCGCATCGGCAAACTTGCCCATGGCCGCCAGAACGGCGTTCACATCGGGCATCACGTCCTTGCCGTCCACGAGAACCGGCGTGTTGGAGCGATTGCGTAGCGCCGTATGCAGCACGGCGCGGTCTTCGGTGAAGTTGATCGCCTTGCCGGAGAACATTTCTTCGCGCTTGGCCTCGACGCCGCCTTCGCGCGCGAGCTGTTCGAGAAGTGTGATGATCTCCTCATTCACGGCGCATTTGGAGTAGTCCATCAACAGGTCATCGAATTTGGCGCTGAAACGGCTGAATCTCTTGTCGTCTGCCGCAAAGGCGGCGCGCAGATCGGTTGCGGCTGTGCTGCTCGCCGTTGCTTTCAGTTTTTCGATGGTGGCCTGCATCTTGTGCTCCTCGGCTTCCGTGGAAGGATGAGGAAACTATTCTTTTTCAGGCGGCCAAATCAAGGCGACTTTGATAAAAGAAAAGGGCCGGGACGAAAGAAAGAGCCGGTCGTCCGGCTCTCCCCATTGCGCGTGACAATCAGTTCAGATTGCGCAATTCGCGCCGCAAGATTTTGCCGACATTCGATTTCGGCAACTCGGTGCGGAACTCGATGATTTTCGGCCTTTTGTAATTCGTCAGGCTCTTGGCGCAGAAGGCCTTGAGCTCCGCTTCCGTGAGCGACTGGTCCTTCTTGACGACGAAAAGCTTGACGGTTTCGCCGGAATGTTCATCCGGAACACCGATGGCGGCGCATTCCAGCACGCCCGGATGGCTGGCGGCCACTTCCTCTACTTCGTTCGGATAGACGTTGAAACCGGAAACGAGGATCATGTCCTTCTTGCGGTCGACGATCTTGGTGTAACCGCGCTCGTCCATGAAGCCCATGTCGCCGGAACGGAAGAAGCCGTCCGCCGTCATGGCTTTCGCGGTTTCATCCGGCCTCTGCCAATAGCCGGCCATGACCTGCGGGCCGCGAATGCAGATCTCGCCGACTTCACCTGTTGGCAGGCTCTTGCCGTCCTCGTCGCGAATATCGATTTCCGTAGAGGAGATGGGCAGGCCGATGGTGCCGCTGAATTCCGTGGAGTCGAGACGATTGACCGTTGCAACGGGTGATGTCTCGGAGAGGCCGTAACCCTCGGCAATCGGGCAGCCGACGATGGAAAGCCAGCGTTCCGCGACAGGCCTCTGCACGGCCATGCCGCCACCGAGAACCAGAATGAGCGATGACAGATCGAGTTTGCGGAAATCCTCATTGTTCATCAGCGCGTTGAAAAGCGTGTTGATGCCGGGGAAAATATGCGGCTGATAATGCGTCAGTTCCTTCACGAAGCCGGGAATGTCGCGTGGATTGGCGATCAGCAGATTGTGGCCGCCGAGCGCAATGCCCATCAGCGAATTCACCGTCAATGCGAAGATGTGACAGAGCGGCAGCGCGCAGATGAAGTTCAGAACATCAGGGCGGTCCTTTCGGCCGTTGAAGGCGGCGTCCAGCCACAGGCTGATCTGAAGCTTGTTGGCCAGAAGGTTGGCATGGGTGAGAACCGCACCCTTTGAGACGCCCGTCGTTCCACCGGTATATTGCAGGAAGGCGATGTCCTGTGCCGTGAGGCTGACCGGCTTCAAGGAAAATCCCTGGCCTTCCTTCAGCATGGCCTTGAAGCTGATCGAGCCGGGAATGGCGTAGGCGGGCACCAGCTTCTTGACCTTGCGAACCACCAGGTTGACGATATGTCCCTTGAAGCCGAGCAGATCGCCCATCGCGGCGACGACCACATGCCGCACCGCGGTTTTTGGTACCGCCTGCTGCGCCACATGGGCGAAGTTTTCCAGCACGAACAGGGCTTTCGCGCCGGAATCTTTCAGCTGGTGTTCCAGTTCGCGCGGGGTATAGAGCGGGTTGACATTGACCACGACCATGCCCGCCCGTAGAATTCCATAAACCGCGACGGGATTTTGCAGGATATTCGGCATCATCACGGCAACCCGGTCGCCTTTTTCCAACCCTCTGGACTGCAGCCAGGCAGCGACCGCGCGGGTCTCGGCGTCCAGTTCCCGATAGGTCAGGGACTTTCCCATGCTGGAAAAGGCCTTGCGATCGGCAAATTGCTTGCAACTCTTTTCGAGAAGGTCGACGAGCGAGGCATTTGTCGAGGCGGGGATCTCTGAAGGCACGCCCGGCGGATAGGATGCCAGCCAGCGTTTGGTAACACCGACATTTTCCGGATGTCCCAGGGACAATTCACTCATGCTGCTCCTCCCAGAGTCTCTGTCGCGCCGCGCGTTCGATGAACCGCGAAGAGGCGCTTTGTGCTGCCTGACATTCACGAAGCGCCCGCATTCAGGCGGCCCAATCAGCCTGATTGAGGGAACCCCGTGTGGCGTTACCGGATCGACCGCTCCTCTCGCTCCCCGGTGACGAATGATAGACGCGTAATCCCTTAACGTCCATCTTGTTGGCAAAGCTTATTTAACTCTAACGTAAACGTCAATATTGCTGCCGCACATTGCGCCAATCCATGAGGAGAAACGCATTTCGCCAGGCTTTTTTGACTTTAATCCTGATTTGAGCGATCAACATAATTCGCAAAGCAGGGCAGGATTGGAAATGGCAGGCAGAGTAGCGCTGGAACTGAAATCGGTCGGGAAGAGATTCGGCGATACGGATGTGCTGTCCGATATCGATCTTTCCGTCGAACGCGGCGAAATCATTTGCCTGGTGGGGCGCTCCGGCTGTGGAAAATCGACCTTGCTGCGCATCGTGGCGGGTGTGGAGACATCAGACCATGGCAGCGTTTCCCTGAACGGCGCTGTCGTTGCCGGTCCCGCTGTTTTCGTGGAGCCAGAAAAGCGCAATATCGGTTTCGTCTTTCAGGACTATGCGTTGTTCCCGCATCTGACCGTGGAACAGAATGTCATGTTCGGTCTACGGTCGCTGCCGAAGGCGGAGGCGCGTCGTCGTGCTGCGGAAATGATCGAACATGTTCACCTGCAGGAACTGGCGAAACGTTATCCGCATACGCTGTCGGGCGGGGAGCAGCAGCGTGTGGCTCTTGCCCGCGCGCTTGCCCCGCAGCCGGGCCTACTTCTGATGGACGAACCCTTTTCCAATCTGGACAGGGGACTGCGAGACAGTGTGCGTGAGGAAACGCTCGGGCTCCTGCGGCAGCTGGGCACCACGGCGATCATGGTCACCCATGATCCGGAAGAAGCGCTTTCCGCAGGCGACCGTGTGGTTCTGATGCAGCAAGGTCGCATCGTGCAGAGCGGCACGGGTTACGAAATCCACGATCATCCCAAAACCCGTTATGCCGCCGATTTTTTCTGCGCCTTCAACAAGATCGAGGGCCGGATGAGACAGGGCCGCGTCGAAACGCCGCTCGGGCTTCTGGGCGATGCGTCCGATCTGCCTGACGGTCTCGCCGCCGTTGCCTATGTTCGCCCAAATGCGATTTCGATCATCGAGGACGGTGCGGCGAAAGAAGGAATTGCCGGCGAAATATCGAGCCGTGTCTTCCTCGGGGAGATCGAGCAGCTTGGCATAGCCGTGCCCGGACTTTCGGCAGATCTGCGTGTGAGGACGATGCAGCGCACACCCACCCGGACCAAGACGGTGCGCTTCGGTATCGATCCCAAGGGAGTGTTGATATTTACTGGAGGTTGAGTGAGCGGATTTGCATGCTTATTCTCGCTCCATTTTCAACTCTTGGTGATCGACTCCGCCTTGAAACCAGAGAAATAAAACTTGATTTGGTGCGTCATGTATGATGTCTGCTCCTCCATATTGCCGCTATCGCAGAGGGAGACAAAACATGACGAAATTTACGAGATTTGCCCTGCTTGCCAGCACGGTTGCCTTTGCGGCCGGAACGGCCAGCGCTGCTGAACTCAACATTTATACCACCCGCGAACCGGGCCTGATCCAGCCGCTGCTCGACTCTTTCACTGCCTCGAGCGGCGTCAAGGTCAATACCGTGTTCCTGAAGGATGGTCTTGCCGAGCGCGTTCTGAGCGAGGGCGCAAGCTCGCCTGCCGACGTTCTGATGACGGTGGATGCCGGTAATCTCGTTGATCTCGCCGAAAAGGGTGTCACCCAGGCGGTCGAATCCGAGACCCTGACCAAGGCTGTTCCCGCTGAGCTTCGCGATGCCAAGGGTCACTGGTTCGCGCTGTCCATGCGCGCCCGTGTTCTCTACGCAGCGAAGGATCTCGATCTCGCCGCCTTCAACTATGAAGATCTGGCGGATGCGAAGTGGAAGGGCAAGGTCTGCATTCGCGCCGGCCAGCATCCCTATAACACGGCGCTGTTTGCCGATTACATTGCCCATTACGGCGCTGCGGACACCGAGAAGTGGCTCGCCGGCGTCAAGGAAAACCTGGCCCGCAAGGCCGGCGGCGGCGACCGTGACGTTGCCAAGGACATTCTCGGCGGCATTTGCGATATCGGCATTGCCAACTCCTATTATGTCGGCCTGATGCGCTCGGGCAAGGGCGGCGAGGAGCAGGTGAAGTGGGGCGATGCCATCAAGGTGGTTCTGCCGACCTTCAAAAATGGCGGCACGCAGGTCAATATCAGCGGCGCAGCCGTGGCCAAGAACGCTCCGAACAAGGCGGAAGCCGTCAAGCTTCTGGAATATCTCGTCTCCGACGAAGCCCAGAAGATTTATGCTGAAGCCAACTACGAATATCCGGTCAAGCAGGGCGCGGCTCTCAACGAGATCATCGCTTCGTTCGGCACGCTGAAGATCGACAACAAGCCGCTCACGGAAATCGTCTCGCATCGCAAGCAGGCGAGCGAGCTGGTCGACAAGGTCGGTTTCGACAAGTAAGGCCAGTCGACGATAACAATGTGGAAGGCGTTCGCACCCGCGGACGCCTTTCCGCGTATTTTCCAGAAGCACATGAATCCAGACGCCATCCAGCCATTGCCCCCCCCGGCGAGAGCCAGGTTTTCCTCCACCTTCTGGTGGCTGGGCCTTTCTTTGCTCGCGGTTTGTGGCGCCATGGTGCCGGTTCTGGCGCTTGTTTCGCAGGCGGTGCAGGGCTCAGACGGTCTGTGGGCGCATCTCGGCTCGACCGTGCTCTGGACGGCGCTTCCGGATACGGCGATCCTTCTCGCCGGGGTCGGGCTGCTGGCCGGTGTCGTCGGAACCTATGCCGCCTGGCTGGTCACCGCTTATGATTTTCCCGGCCGCAAAATATTGGAATGGGCGCTGCTGCTGCCGCTGGCCATGCCCACCTATATCGTCGCTTACGCCTATCTGGATATTCTGCATCCGATAGGACCGGTGCAGGGTGCGATCCGCTGGCTGCTCGGTTATTCCAGCCCGCGTGAGTTCCGTCTGCCGGACATAAGGTCCATGACGGGCTGCATCGTCCTTCTCGGTTTCGTGCTGTTTCCCTATGTCTATATTCCCGTGCGCGCCATGTTCCTGACGCAGGCGGGAAACCTGCTGGAAGCGGCGCGAACGCTCGGCGTTTCCAGACGCGCGGCCTTCTTCAAGGTGGCAGTGCCGCTGGCGCGACCAGCGATTGCGGTCGGCATCAGTCTTGCGCTGATGGAAGCGCTGAATGATATAGGCGCTTCGGAGTTCCTTGGCGTCCGCACTCTCACCGTTTCCGTCTACACCACCTGGGTCACGAAATCGGACCTGCCGGGTGCGGCGCAGATCGCGCTATCCATGTTGTTCATCGTTGTTGCCCTCGTGGCGCTGGAGCGCTGGGCGCGGCGCAGGCAGCGTTATGCGGTTTCGGCGCAGAAAAACAGGGAACTGGAGCCGCTGCGGTTGACCGGCCTGAAGGGCTGGGCGGCCTTTGCGCTTGGCAGCCTGCCGGTCCTGATCGGCTTCGTGGCGCCGGCGAGCTATCTCGTCATCGAGGCATGGAAGCGGTTCCGCTTCAGCGGCCTGTCGGCGCGCTTTGCCGACGAGGCCGCGAACACCATCCTCTTTGCCGGGCTGGCGACGGCGATCACCCTTATCCTCGGGCTCGCGGTTGCTTACGCAATGCGGCTTGCACCGGGACGTCTCGCGCGCTGGTCCTATCGCCTTTCGACGGTTGGATATGCGGCCCCGGGCACGGTCATCGCCATCGGCGTGCTGATCGCGCTTGGCGGTTTCGACCGTTTTGTAGATCAGACCATGCGTGACTGGTTCGGCATTTCTACCGGCCTTATCTTCATCGGCAGTGGTGCGGCCCTCATCTATGCCTATTGCGCCCGTTTCCTTACCATTGCCGCTGGTGGTGTCGATGCGGGGCTCAGCCGCATCCCGCAATCCTTCGATCACGCCTCGCGCACGCTTGGGCGTTCCGCGACCCAGACCTTCCGCCAGATTCATCTGCCGCTTTCCAAGGCTTCGCTGGCGGCGGCGGCACTGCTGATCTTCGTCGATTGCGTCAAGGAACTTCCCGCCACGCTTCTCCTTCGCCCGCTTAATTTCGAAACCTTCGCCACCCATCTTTATGGTGAAGCGGCACGCGGCACCTATGAGGAGGCGTCTATCGCAGCTCTGGCGATTGTCGTCATCGGCATGCTCCCTGTGGTGCTGCTAGCGAGGATCGGCCGACGCAAGGGCTGATTCCATGTCCGCCCTCACAAATGGCGGGTCTGAAACTGTGTGAGAAGCCAATAAGCTTCAAATCAGCCCCGAAAACGACAAGCATCCCGCCTTAATCCTGATGTAAACACTCATCTTCATTGAGGCGCTGCGGCCTGTCGGATATGACACCGGCTGCGATCTGTTTCGGGGCATATCTTTGAAAAATTTGCATGGGATGTTTTTGAGCCGTCTGCTGTTGGGAACGGCTGCCGTTGTTCTGATGGGGCCCGTGATGGGCCACGCGCAGGAAACGACCGTTCTGCAGCAGATTACCGTTGACGGGCAGGGCGCGGAAAACGCGACTGGCCCGGTCCGGGGTTATGTCGCGACGAAAAGCGCCAGCGGTTCGAAAACCGAGACGGAAACCAAGGATATTCCGCAATCCGTATCTGTCGTCGGCCGCCAGGAAATGGATGACCGCGGCGCGGTGACGAAAATCGACGAGGTGCTGCGTTATACCCCCGGTGTGACGGCGGAGCCTTTCGGCGCCGACCCCGACACGGACTGGTTTTACATTCGTGGCTTCCAGGCCACCCAGACGGGCGTGTTTCTGGATGGTCTGAACCTGTTCAGCTACGGTTTCGGCGGTTTCCAGATGGATGCCTACGGTCTGGAGCGCGTGGAAGTTCTAAAGGGCCCCGCCTCTGTGCTTTACGGTGGCGCCAATCCCGGTGGTATCGTGCAGATGGTCCGTAAGCGCCCGCAGGATGAGCCGGTGCGCGAAACGGAAATCGGCATCAATAATTTCGGCAATGCCTTCTTCGGTTTCGATCTCGGCGACAAGGTCGATGGTGAAGGCGTGTGGAAATACCGCGTCACCGGCAAGGTCTCGGGCGGCGACAATTACACTGACTATTCCGAGGATCTGCGCGGTTTCATCATGCCGCAGATCACCTTCGAGCCGGACGCACAGACAAGCGCCACGCTCTACGGCTATTTCTCGGCGCTTGATCAGGTTCATATCGGCAACGGTTTCCTGCCCTATGTCGGCACCGTGGTCGACGCACCCTTCGGCAAGCTTGACCGCAAGGCCTTTTATGGCGAGCCGGATATCGATAATGGCCGCGTCTACCAGTCCATGGTGGGTTACGAGGTCAGCCATGAATTCGACAACGGCTGGAAGATCAGCCAGAACGCCCGCTATGGCCACCTCTACAAGCATGAGAAAGGGCCCTATCCGGGCGGCTGGGCCAATGCCGATGCCAACGGTCAGCCGATCCTCGATCCCACCACCAACGACTATATGCTGACCCGCTTCGGTTATGACGGTTTGTCGAAGGTCGACAGCTTCGGCATCGACAACCGTGTCGAAGGCCAGTTCGATACCGGCGCGGTCAGCCATTCGCTGCTGTTCGGCCTTGATTATAAATATTACCGGCTGGATCAGGTGCAGGCCTGCTGCGGATCGAATGCGATCGGCGCGCTGAAGCCGGTCTATGGCTCGACACAGGGAACGAACTTCGTTTATGCCGACAATATCGTCACCCAGCAGCAGATCGGCATCTATGCCCAGGATCAGTTGCGGTTTGGCGATGGTTGGCTGGTCACGCTGAATGGCCGTTATGATTATGTCGATACGGAACTGAACAACAGGCTGCCGGCGGGTGTTTCCCGCCGCTCCAATGACGACGCGCTGAGCGGACGTGCCGGTCTGGCCTATGAATTCGATAATGGTCTGACCCCTTATATCTCGGCCGCCACCTTCTTCAATCCGCTGATCGATACGCTTGCCGACGGCACCCCGGCGTCCCCGGAGGAAGGGCATCAGTTCGAAGCCGGCATCAAATACGAGCCGAGCTTCTTCGACGGCAGCATCACGGCCTCCGTCTTCAAGCTGGTCAAGGACAATGCCATCGTTTCCTATACCGCCGGCGGCGTGACCACGAGCGGCCAGTTCGGGCAGGTGGAATCCACCGGCTTCGAGCTGGAGGCCAAAGCCAATCTCAGCGAGAACTGGAAGGCGCTCGCCTCCTATTCCTATACGGATCTCGAGATTACCCGCGATGCCAACCCGAACCTTATCGGCAAATCGCCCTGGATCGTGCCCACCCAAACCGCCTCGCTGTGGCTGGACTATACCTTCACCAATGATGCACTCGATGGGCTGAGCCTAGGCGGCGGCGTACGGTATCAGGGTAAATCCTGGGCGGATGAGGCAAATACGCTGCGCGTTCCGGATGCCGCCGTCTTCGACGCCGCCATCCGCTACGAGAAGAACGACTGGACCGCATCGATCAACGTCGCCAATGTCTTCGACAAGGAATATGTGAAAAGCTGCGCCGGCGTCTCCGTTTGCGGCTGGGGCGATAGCCGCACCGTCACCTTCAAGCTTTCCAAGAAGTGGTAATGCTTGGCCGAAGGCCGGCAGTTGCGGGGTAACCAGTTTGCCACTATAAACATGAATAGATTTATCATGTTTATAGTGGCGCCATGGCGCCCTGCGGGATCGAGAGGCCATGGCTTTCCGCGTGCGGATGGAAAATGAGATCGAGGGCTTTGCCGTCATCGGCGGGCCGCGTTCACGGGTGTGGAACGGCATCGTCGCCGATCTCTGGGATGTGCGCTGCGCTCCCAAGGCGGGTGGCCGTTATGTCGGCAAGGATCCACGGTTCGTTTTCCTGCTGGACATGGATGGGGCGGATGACGGCCGTTTCATGATGAACCGCTGCCGCCGCGACACTTACGGCTCGTCCAGGGCGAACCGGATTTCCTTCGTGCCCGCCGATATCGATGTACATGCCGAACTCAGCAATGTCTCCTTCGTGCGCCATCTCGATCTGCACTTCGATGCGGGATTGCTGGGTGCGAGGCTGGTGCAGGGCTTCGATCCCCACGCGCTTCTCGATCCGCATCTGATGTTCGAGGACGAACGGCTGCTGGCGCTCGCGCGGCTGATTGCTGCGGAATGCGATAATCCCGATCCGCTGCATGACCTCTACGGCGAAAGCCTCGTGCTGGCGCTCTTGACGGATTTCCTCAAGGTGAAAAGGGAGCCGGTCAGGAAACGCAGCAAGCTTGCCGCCTGGCAATTGCGGGCGGCGACCGATTATATCCGTGAACATTGCCTGCGGTCGATCCGGCTGGAGGAACTGGCGGAACTCACCAACCTGTCGCAATCCCATTTCAGCCACGCCTTCAAGGCGTCAACCGGTGTGCCGCCGCACCAATGGCAGATGCAGGCACGCATCGATCGCGTCAAGGAACTGATGATGCGGCCGGACATGGCGCTGACTGATATCGCGATTGCCGCCGGTTTTTCGGATCAGGCGCATTTTTCCCGCGTCTTCCGCAAGATGGTCGGCGTTTCCCCTTCCGTCTGGCAGAAAATCCGCCAATAGGCGCCGTTTCGTTCCCTCCTCCTTCAAAAAAATCCGGTCACGAAGCCGGAAACTCTTCGGAACGATTTGCCGGGTGCCGGGGTTTACCAGGCGTGACACCAACGAAGAAATCGATGGAGGAAACTATCATGTTGCATCAGGAACCCCGCGTCGGACAGGACCCCTATGTCAAGGATACGCCGAGCCTGATCGCCAGCGACAAGGTGGAAGGCACCCGTGTCTATGGAGCCGACAGCAAGCATATCGGCTCGATACAGCGCATCATTCTCGAAAAGCGCGGCGGGCGCGTCGCCTATGCGGTGTTGAGCTTCGGCGGCTTCCTCGGCATCGGCGACGATTATTATCCGCTGCCGTGGGAAAAGCTGCATTACGACGAAGAACTCGACGGCTATCGTATCGACCTCACCAAGGAAAAGATCGAAAATGCGCCTCACTTCGCCAATCTCGATGATAACGACCTGCTAAACGCCAGGGACCTTAAGGTCTATGACTATTATGGCGTCGCACCATATTGGATGTAAGGTCCAAGGAGAATGCGCTTCCGACTGCTTAATCATCGAAAGCGTCGCAAACAAAAGAACGGCTCCTTTTCAGGAGCCGTTTTCTTTTGGGTGCATCAATGCGGGTTTTTCTGCATCTCGGAAACCGCATCGGTGAAGCATTTGCGCGCTTCTTCGGGCGATTTTCGCCCGTCAAGGGCGGCACGGCAGGCGCTTCTGGCTTTCACGAAGCTCAATCCGCCAATCCTGGGCCAGCCTTCCGTCAACAATGTCAGCGCTTCGAAGGGGCCGGCGATGACACTCTTGCCCTTCGTCTCAAGATTGACCTCGACAGGTTCTGTCCATCTCTCGTTCTTCATCGTGCACCTCCCAGAGCAACGCGATCCCGAAATACACCCGACAGCAAAGCAACCCATGAACGCAGCCGTGTGTCACTGTCACTTAGGATATGCGCAAGCAAGCGAATTGACAATGGGGATCAGCGGAAGCCGAAAAACGAAAGGATCGCCAGAACGATGACGACGAGGCCGACGATGTAGATGATCTGGTTCATGATTTTCTCCTTGGCTGGTGTCATCACCATAACGTGAAGGAGAAGACGAAGTTCCAACATCCAATAAGAATTTAATCACGTACTAAAATGTTGCGGACGTCCGATCGCCGATGAGCGCGGGTGTCATCTCCGCAGGATCACCCAGATCGCGTGGATGATGCCGGGAACATAACCGCAAAGCGTCAGAAGAATATTCAGCCAGAAATGCAGGCCGAGCCCGACCTGAAGAAATACGCCGACGGGCGGGAGGAGGATGGCGATGAGAATACGAATGACGTCCACGAGGATTGGCTTTCCAGTTTGTGATCACTGGCCAGTCAACGTGTATAACCGCAATTTGGTTTCAAATCTCGCTCTGACCGGCAAGGTCGTTGCAATGCGAAGATCAATCGCATGGACGCGTTGATCGAGTAATGATCACAACTGGGGAGGAAGAAATGGTGCCGCTTACGTGAGGCATTTCCTGAAACCTAAGATTTTGAATACTAATGGTTTTTACAGGCGGTCAGTGAGGCGTATGTCTCACTTTCATGTGCAAGAGTATATAGGGAATGAATGCAGGCGGCAATGTTCTAGAAAACGGCACACCTGCTGAACCGGTAAGATGGTAGATGATAAAATGGTGTTGGCCGGGTTTTGTACACGTTGCTAAGGTCGGAAGACCTTCAGGAAAAGTCTAATATTTCCTTTTGAGTAATGTCGAAGACGCTGAATATATAACCCTGCTGCCAGCAGCGTAGGTAATCCTTCATGTCTTTGGTGATTATGACGAGACCCGGCCTGAGCTGACAGTATCGAGTCAACATGTCTGCCATCTGCATAACGTAGGCATCTACGTAGTCGAGCTTATGTTTGAGCATCCAAGCGACATCGGCATTTAAATACGCCTGTATATCGCTCTCTTTCGGACCGTGGGCCGCAGGTAATAACACTACGCCATTGCCCGGTGTAAGTAGCCAGCGCAGAAGATTTAACGCAAGATCGTGTCGTTTCTTTTTTCCAATGATGAAACTGCAAGCCTCCGCCACCACCGGCGGGGGGACGCCAAATATAAACTGATCTTGATCGTCTATAAATTGCTCGACCTCAGCATGTAGAGCGTCATCTGGTAAGGCAAGTGCTATCAAAATATTCGTATCGAGGATTGCGAGGTTCCTCGGCAGGTTCAGCTCAATACCTTCAATTGGATACAGCGGCATACTATAAAACCAGATCGGCTCCGAGTGATGATGCAATTTGTATAATATAGCTGTCTATTTGTTGCTCAATTAATTTTGCATCTGTGCTTCCTTCCGTGCATCTCATCCGTTTGATCGCGAAGTCGCGAAGTTGTCCGGCAACTATCTCATCTTCCGCTATTGGGATAAGAACCGGTATCGAAGAGAGAACTCCAGGTTCAAATTTCTGAAAATCCCCGCGAAACGAGGGAGTTTGCTGCTTAATAAGCGAGTTTACTACCTGACTGTTGAGGTAAGCACAAAGCGGCAGGCATAGTTCCGCGTCGGCGGGAACAACAGCCGTCCCGCTTACTATAAAAGCTGTGCCACGCTCGTCGAGCGCGAATGCTGTAGACGGTGCAAGGTCTCGTATTAACAGCTTAGGGCAACGAATCCATCTTTCGTCTCGTGGCCGTATCAACTCATAGTAATTGGAGCCCGTGCCCTTTAAGCTGGAACGGGCGGATAGTAGGTCTCTATAGGCAAAGAAGTATTCATAGGCTCTGGGGTACCGTTCTCTAAGCTCAGTTTCTGTCAGGGCGACATTGTTCCGATATGGGTAGAGAAGCCGTCGAGAAGGCGAGGTTAGCGAATATCGTTGTAACTCGGGGCCAAAAACAACCGGTTCAAGAAGATCGCGCTCAACAAACCAGCTTTCACCAAGTCCATTTCTTACTCTTGCGAGCGCGGCTCCGTCGTCGTCCTCTACGTCAAGAATAAACAGGTCGTTGGCACCTGTTCGTATTCCTTGGGCGACAGTGGCGATGGAATCCAAGCGAACCGAAATTTCATCCATCGCAATCCGGTTGCGTTGTTCAGCGACGGACAGGAGAGACCAAGGCGATTTTCCCGGTTGGCGGGCCTTGTATGACTTAAGAGTTCCGCCTTCTAATACGACGTCACGATCTTCTGCTGAGAAAAGTTCAGCGGTCATATAGTCTGGCTCAAGCGATTGTACCCTGATGACACGCACTGGGCGGTTTATGATGCCATGGCCATCAGTTTTCTCCGCAATTATGCATCCCACGTATGCATCAGCATCGAAGACTTTTGTAGAGCCGAAATCAACTATTACATCCACAGCCGATTTGATCGACAGCAGCGCCCTAAGTGGTTCAGCGCTTTTATTTAGGAATAGCCTGTTGGGAATGACGAGCCCTAATCTGCCCCCCTCACGCAATACCTTTAATGCCTGCTCAACGAACAGAGATGAAAAATCGTAACGGCCTCTGGCGGTTTCAAATTCGGCCTCTAGTTTTTCTCTGTTGGCTACAAGTGATGTTGCCAAAAACGGGGGATTGCCCAGCACAATATCGTACTGTTTGTCGAGATTGTTCCAAGTTGCCGAGTTGAGGCCGTCGCCTACACGGATAATGTCCGACAGGTTAGGTAGTGGCAACGCATCAGGCTCTTCGATTACCCTTTGCCATACATGCAATCGAGCAGCGGTAACTGCCTTTGGGTCGATGTCAATGCCTGCTATGTGTCCGCCCTCAATAAGTTTGCGAGCCCATGCCTTTGACGGATCGTGTCTCTTAAGATGCCCGAGAAGATGATCTACGGCGGCTACTAAGAAGGAGCCGGAGCCACATGCAAAGTCAATCACATAGGGCAGTGCATCTGGTGAAGCGTTCTCGTAAAATCGCTTAATGCAGCTACCAGCAAGATAACCCGTGAGGAATCTCGGAGTGTAATATGCGCCCGCAGACTTTCTAACACTCAAACGTTCCACACCCCTCTGAGGCTGGGCAAACAATTCTGTTTGTGCAGGTAAGGGAGCAGGCTGAAGAACGGTAGATAGATATTTTTCGTAAGCTAAGCCGAGAACATCGGCGCTAATCCAAGAGAAGTCGTAACGTACGTCGCGTCCCGGTATTCTCTTCGGAAAGTAGAGGTCTCTAATAATCCCCGTTAGAATGAAAGGCTCAATTTCGCGCGCAATATCGTCAGTAAAGAGGTCGCTACCGATGCGTGCCTTTGCGCGTTTGTAGATTGTTCCCCAACGATCAAAATCGAACTGATCCGCTCCTTTGCAAGCCTCCAGTGGCGAAGGAATCGTATCGTCTAATCCCCTGTCTTCAACCGTTCGTAATACAAATAATTGCGCGTAAAGTGTCTGCAATTGTGCATCGACTTTCGTTACCGCCCCCTTAGAATACCGAACGGCCCTCTCTCTCCAGTTGTCCAGCCTCTCTACAAGCGCGTCGTCTACCGCTTGTAGAAAAGTTGTTGGTTCTTCAAGTGCGAGAAGATTGCGTTGCGGCGCACTACTTCTGACCCCGGAAGGCGCAAAAGCGCTCAACAGAGACGCGGAGTTGGTAACTTCTTTCCATTGTATGGGTGGTAGCCGGTACCAGTCATTGTCGCGTAGCCAACGCGTACTCAGTACATGGATGCCCTCTTCGTCTGCGACAATTCCCCATGGACAAGATGAATGGTACCCATACAAGGCAACCGTATCCAGCTCTTGACGCGTCGCATGATCGTCAAGCCGGGTGAACATAACGGCACCCTCTCCTTGAAGATTAGCCGTTTCCACGATTATTTCACGGTGGCCAACTGAAATCTTGCGCTTCTCAAGGCCTTCAGCTGCCCAGCCTAACGCAATCGCCAGATCGGTGCCGGTCGAGATCGCATCTGGTTTTTCAAGCTGCTGCACGGGCGAATCCACTATAATTTTCATTGGCATATCTTTAACATGTGCTGCGACAATTTAAAGATGCTGCCCACTGAGCTAGCGTTAAAAGGCGGCGTTCTGAAACCTTCGAGCCTACAGAATTTTCGTGTAGGTATTTATAGTGTTCCACTCCGAGTAGGCTGGGCGCCTACGCTCATTATTGCTCAAAATCCCTTGGAACCCGGGCTCCGTGGTGCTAGACAAGCATCTTGTCCCATTGTGTGCCTCTGAGCTGCACGGGCGGGCAATCCCCTCAAAAAGCTTGGTTTTCCGTCCCGTCTTTAGGTGCGCAGAGCCGTCAGGCTGTTGGCGGTGTTCGTAGATCAGCGGACACACCAAGCAGATCGGCGACTTTGTCTGCTTTCCTCTTCGAAAAGCACCATGTAGAGAATCCTCGCTTGGATTTTATCCAAGTGCCGCCGATCTCTTTGAGCACGTCCTTATGTGTCAACGTATTGCCGACGATAATAAAAGATTTGTCTGTGTAGTCCTCAAGATAAACCTCAGTATTATCTTCTATGTCTGGAGACTGTTCTGCTTCCATAGCTCTCTTCACGGCCTTGTTGTCTACAAAGGACGTTACGTTTATATCTCTCATAGTGATGGTTATCTGGCGGGTGAGTTTCTGGCTCAACTCTCCGACAGATTCATATTGTTCCAGCAGTCCTTTTGACAGAAGTGTCTTTTTGAATTCCTTGAGTTCTTCCCATTGCTTAATGTCCAATTCGTCAGGATCGACGCGAGCTTTTGAAAAATAAAGCATGGCGGGTTTTTTGTTCTTAAGAAACCAATTGATTTCTTCTACGGTTCCACTCTTTGCTTTGCCTGTGGGCGAGCCAAGCCTTTTCCAGAACACACCTATGATCATGTCACACGAACGTACGAGTTGATCATTGATTACTTCCTGCGCCCTGTCATTCATCGAAGGGGCGCTATGGGATTCCCACATTACCGGCAATAGGACTTTGCCGGTATCCTTGGAGTGCAATGCATTCCAAGCGTGTAGGCACTCGGCAATAGCTTGCCGCTCCTGAGGCACGTCGGACGGGGAAGCAATCAAAACATGGAATACGGTTGCGGGAAAAGACATGCGATCTCACTCGGTTAGCGGTTGCCTGCTAGGTAATTCGATCAGAGGCAAAGTTGCAACAGGATTCAACCTATGGCATGTGAGAATAAGGCTCCGAACATTAGCATGCGCATGCACCGTGTAGAAAAGCTTCGATTGTACCGAGGGGGTAATATGTATTCTGCCGAAATTAGCCGTACTAGCCCGTCCGCATTCCTGTTTGTCATTGACCAGTCAGGCTCGATGGACGAGCGAATGGAAACGGAGCAGACAAAAGCGCAGTTCGTGGCAGACGTCTTGAACAAGACGCTGTATCAGTTGGTCATACGATGCACCCGCTCTGAAGGTGTCCGCAACTATTTCGATGTCGGCGTTATCGGATATGGTGGTGATACGGTGAAGTCGGGCTTTGCCGGTGCTTTGTCCGGCAACATTCTACACCCCCTTTCTGATATTGAGGCGAACCCTCTGCGAATTGAAGAACGTACAAAGCGCGTGCCGGATGGGGCAGGCGGACTTGTCGATCAGAAGACCAAGTTTCCCGTATGGTTCGAGGCTACCAGCGCAGGTGGCACGCCAATGAGTGCAGCGATGCGTAAAGCCGCAGAAGCACTTGTAGAATGGTGTGACGCACATCCCGATAGCTACCCACCGACAATTATCCACGTTACGGACGGGCAATCTACAGACGGCGATCCAACTGGCATCGCCGATGCGTTGCGGCAGCTTTCTACTAACGACGGTCAGTGCTTGTTATTCAACCTTCATATTTCAACTGGAGGCGGACAACCGGTCGTATTCCCTGCATCGGATGCAGGGCTGGACGACTACGGGCGGCTTCTGCTGAATATGTCTAGCCCGTTTCCGGGACACCTAATCAGCCCGGCGAAAGATAAGGGGTACGAGAGCGTTAGCAGCGAATCGCGCTTTTTTGGCTACAAGGCTGGCTATGAGGCAATTGTGGACTTCTTCGACATTGGCACACGCGCAAGCAACCTGCGCTAAGCTGATGTTACCACTCCAGCGTTGGACGGTTGCGAAACAGCAATCGGAACCAGACCTAAACGAGGACGCTTCGGCAGTCTCAAGGCAACGACGGACCTACGTCTTAAGTGACGGAGCATCCGAGTCCTTTTCGTCAAAGCGATGGGCAAAGGTGCTGGTTGCGAAATATCTGCGCAAACCTGCGATTGATATGGAATGGTTGCGCCAAGCAATTGCATCCTACGAGAAGGCATTCGACAGAGAGCAAATGTCTTGGAGTGCGCAGGCATCGTACGACCGTGGGAGCTTCGCCACGCTACTGGCTCTAGTTTTCGATGACGACCATCAAGGACTGAATATCGTCGGCGTGGGCGACACGCTTGTTGTATTGGACGATGGCGAGGAGCTTTGCGCGAGCTTTCCCTACACGAAAGCCGAACAGTTTAAGGCAAATCCACTTTTGCTTTCCACTATACCCGACAGAAATTCGAGCCTACTAGAGGATTTGCCTACAGCATACTGGCGTCTCGACGGAAATCCGAAGGCTAGAATCTACTGCATGACCGATGCGTTAGGCGCGTGGTTACTCGCCAACGCAGAAGAGCGATTGCCGATACTACGGGCTCTTGGGTCGCGAGACGAGTTCGTAGAGATGGTCGAAAGCGCACGAGCGGCAGGTGATATGCGTCGCGACGACAGCACGTTACTAGTCCTTGGGTGGGGGTGAGACTTGTCTGCATATCCAACAATGGACCAGTACAATGATGCGGTCCAACACCCCAATACGGCCTTCTCAGACACTTCGTTGAAGTCAGCGAAAATTTCGGTCAACGGCATGGGGCTACCTGTTGCATTGGGCGGTGGCTTTGCGCTTACCTACACTGCCACTGCCAGCGGGAAAAAGTATGCGATCCGTTGTTTCCATAAAGAAGCTAAAGGGCTGGAGGCGCGATACGGCGATGTCGCCAAGGCCCTCAATGGACTGAGTACATCCTACTTCATTGGGTTTGAGTACCAGCCAACCGGCGTAATGGTGAACGGGGCAAAATACCCGATCGTCAAAATGGATTGGGTCGAAGGTGACACGCTAGGCTCTTATCTTGAGGACAACTACAAGGACAAGGGCAAGCTGACTTGGTTGGCGAGCGAGTTTGATAAACTCGAACAGTTTCTTCGCTCAAAGAACATCGCCCACGGTGATCTACAGAACGGTAACGTTCTCGTTGGCACCGGCGTCAAGCTCATCGACTATGACGGCCTCTACGTCCCAGCGATGCCGAAAGGGCAAGGCACAGAGCTAGGGCATAAGCATTTTCAGCATCCCAAGCGTACCAGCGCCGATTTCGGCCCGGATATGGACCGCTTCTCGTTCATTGTGATCGACCTGAGCTTGCGGGCTTTGATGCACGATCCAAAGCTGTTTGCGAAACATTCAAATGGCGAGAATATTATCCTCACTGCGAATGACTTTCTTGACCCAGTCAAGTCTAACGCCTTCGCAGACCTGAAAGCTATACCCAGCTTAGCGACCCAGGCCGAAAACCTAGCGAAAATCTGCCTCTCTGACATCTCCAAAGTTCCATCACTTGATGACTTCAGGAGCGGCAGGAACATACCGAACGTCATATTGGCGACACAACCAGTGTCGCAGACCAGAGCCGCAGCCGCCGCATCCTACGTCGGAGCATTCGATGTAGTGGATGGCGCATCGTATGCTGCCATGCTGGCACAGGTCGGCAACAAAGTTGAGCTTGTCGGTCGAATTACAAAAATCCATGCTGCGAAAACAAAGTACGGTAGGCCGTACTGCTTTGTCTTTTTTAATGAATCCAAGCAGGGTGTGCGTGTCAATATCTGGAGCGACGGCCTTAAGAAGCTGACAGCGGCCCCAACGGAATCTTGGGTTGGCACATGGTTGAGTGTGCAGGGCCTAGTAGACCCTCCCTATACTAGCGGACGATACGGTACTTCCCTATCGATCACCATTACGTCCAATAGCCAGCTCCGTAAAATCACTGCTACCGAGGCAACCCATCGTCTAGCCAGCCCAAAGGGGAGCACTGCTGTTCCGTACCGGCAAGTCGGAAATCAGGCGATCTTGGATTCAATTACGACGGGCAAAGCACCCGCAAGCCCACGAGCGACATCCGCTGCTGCAAGTGCCCCGGTATCAAGTGGCTCTCGCAATCAAGCAATTCTCGCATCGATAACACCCAAATCCGTCCCAGCGCCAACTACCGCCAACAGACCTGCTCAGAGAACAAACACTTCCGCAGGGACTCCTGTACGGCAGACGCCAAACTCGTCCGCTCCACCGTCCCAGAACCAAGGTAAGCAAGCAGGGTTTCCTTGGTGGTTGTTTGTAATAGGCTTCATAATATTGGTGGCAATAATCGGCGGCAGATAGCCATCGATGCTGGATCGTAAAAACCAGAAATTTTTACGAGAGGGTATTTACACTGGCTCGTACAGCCGTTTCCCCCCATGGGCACCGATGAGTGGGTGGCGTTCAAATCGCTCCCGGGCAATGCGTACGGCTTACCTTCGCAAGCAGTGGACATCACCGAAAGGGCATAAGAGGCGGTATGGGGGGGTGGTGTCCGCAGGCGTATACCGTAACGTACACCCAAAACCCCGCACAAAAATTGACCGCAAGGGTTGATTTAATTCAACGGACATGCATCATAACGGACACCACCCCAACGAACGAGGATTAGTCCGTGTCCAAGACAGTACTGTATGCGCGCGTATCGACTATCGACCAGACGCTTGACCACCAGCGAACGCAAGCGGAGCAAGCAGGCTTCGTCATTGACGAGGTGTTTGCAGACCATGCCGTATCAGGCATCAGCACCAGACTTAGAGACAGGGCGGAAGGCAAGCGTCTGTATGACAGGCTCCGTCGTGGCGATGTGCTAGTTGTCCGCTGGGTCGATAGGCTGGGGCGTAACTACGAGGATGTAACAGACGCCATCCACCACTTCATGCGTGAAGGTGTTGTCATCAAAACCGTCATCAACGGGATGACGTTCGATGGGGCGACGACGGACCCGATACAGCAAGCCGTCAGGGACGCGCTGATTGCGTTCATGGCCGCAACAGCACAGGCACAGGCCGAAGCGACGAAAGCCGCTCAGCGGGCCGGAATTGAGGCAAAGAAAGACGATGCCGATAAGTACCGGGGGAAGAAGCCCAGCTATGACCGAAAAACATACAGGCAGGTGGTGGAGATGCTGGCAATCGGCAACGGGGCTTCCGAGATTGCCAAGGTCACAGGATTGTCCCGACAGGCGGTACTAAGGATCAAGAAGACGCCAGCCGCATCCGAAGCCGCATTGGCTAGGTGGGGCCTGTAAGGTTATCGCGGACCGGAACGTCGGAACCGGATAGGCGGCTTGCAGTCTGTAAGATGAGCCGCAGGCGGATAATAGGCCTAAATTGATGACTGGTTGATTATTTTATTTTTTAAATCAATGGCTTAATCTATGTGGACCCTTTTAGGAATATAGAGCCGGTGTATCAGTTTAAGCAGATATCTGGATAGATATATGAACAGTTAATGTACCGAGAATGTAGCAGGAAGCAGAAAGGAATGATGGCTGATAAATAAGCAGACGAATGTACAGCTATATACGAGAAATAATAACAAATAAAATACTAGTATTGATACATATATGATACAATAGATAACGAGAAATATATCACACAATAATATTACATTAATAGAAAGTATGGACGCTAAATAATCGCCGTGGCTTACAGCGGTGATGTATCCATGTGCTGTACTTTCGATAAATCAGAATGGACGAACGTGAGTAATACAGTTTCGGATGACTGGGTCACGAAGCAGTGTGTATGCCGGATTTTAACACAGTTATATCTATCGATTTTCGGTACTCTGGTCAGCACGC
This sequence comes from Agrobacterium salinitolerans, assembly GCF_002008225.1. Taxonomy (GTDB): domain Bacteria; phylum Pseudomonadota; class Alphaproteobacteria; order Rhizobiales; family Rhizobiaceae; genus Agrobacterium; species Agrobacterium salinitolerans. Next base: position 100,742 of record NZ_MRDH01000025.1, read on the forward strand.
AGGAGTGCCAGAAGAACGGAATGCTTTGACGTAGCAGGCGCAAATGAGAGCGCTTATTCACTCGCTGGATGGCAGTTAGAGCTACGGGCTTGAATTACCAGTATGTCAATCTGGAGAACTCACTTCCATTGCGCTAGCTCAGCGGGATCAACCGGAAAATTGTCCGTCGACACTCCCGAGACGCAGCCTGCCTTCCGCATTAGGCCTCATTCGGGCACAGAAGGTTGCAGGGGCGCAAAGCAGGCGGCAGATGGGCATTGGCTGCCAAAGCATCGCGAGGCTCGCCAACGGTCGACTATGAGAATTTCGGCACTGGCTAAAATTCATGCAAGCTATTGATACTACTGTAGTTTGTAAGCGCCTCGTATTTTTCTCCGCACTGGACGGAAACACCACTTCAGTTCACGAGCAGCGGGAATGAGCAATGCCATTCATTATTGACACCAATTCCTGAATACGAGAGATATCCCTTGGGCCGTACGTGCGGCTCAGGGGCGTAGTAACCCCTCATGACTAGGAACGTGCCACTGAATTGGCACCACTCTTCGACCTATGGTCGGGGAGCCTGCGGCGTATGCAACAGGTTCTCTGAACTAAAGGCCGTAGGGCCGTGTCATGCGGTTACTAACTCCCCGATCACCAGAGATCGAAGGGCATTCGCGGGGACGCACCGCGCCTAACGTCCTTCCATACGGGGGACCATTTCACATGCGATCAAACACATCACCTGTGAGGGCAACTTCGCGCAGGCAACTGCATCAGCGAACTTGCTCAGTTTCGTTTATGCGGACAACATTGCGAGCGTGCATTCTCGCCGCTGGCTTACTGGTCACACCTACCGGCCTCTATGCAGCCTGCGGGTTTGAGGGGATACCCGAACAGTACCGCCCATATGACCCGTTGGAAAGCGCGACGAACATAATGGGCCGACCTGTCATCGGTGGAGAAGCAGCAAGCACGCGGGCAGTACGGGAATGCCACGAACAACAAGCCCGCCAACTCTGGTATCAGACGCTAGGTTTCGCTACTGACGCCAATACTGAAACCCTGTACCAAGGCGTAGCTGATAGCTTCAAAGCGGGCGGCAGCATTGCCGTAAGCGGCAAGCTGAGACCGTTCAGCGCGTGTAATTCCACGGCATGAGTGCATCGAGGTCGCTGCTGGGCCAACCATTG
>NZ_MRDH01000018.1 GCF_002008225.1 Agrobacterium salinitolerans
TCAGGAGCAGGTTTCTTCAACATGTCCCAATGAATCATAAACCCCCAGCTCACGCCAGGGGTTTGTCAGCAGTCTGAACCCGCCATCAAGGCGGGTTTTTTTAGAGGGAAAAAGCCGGTTATTAAGCGGCTTCGTCCTGAGAATCGTCCTCTTCGACGGTCTTGCCGCGCTTGGGGCCCTTGGCAAGGTTGACTTCCACCAGGCGAACAGCCTCGGTTTCAGACATCTTGTTGACGGCGGCGATTTCGCGCGCCATGCGGTCGAGAGCAGCTTCATAAAGCTGACGCTCGGAATAAGACTGCTCCGGCTGGTTTTCCGCACGGTAGAGATCGCGCACGACTTCCGCAATCGCGATGAGATCGCCGGAATTGATCTTTGCATCATATTCCTGCGCGCGGCGCGACCACATGGTACGCTTCACGCGCGCCTTGCCCTGCACCACTTTCAGCGCCCGCTCGACAAAATCGCCTTCGGAAAGCTTGCGCATGCCGATGCTGACGGCTTTGGCGACAGGAACTTTAAGACGCATCTTGTCTTTTTCGAAATCAATGACAAAAAGCTCAAGCTTCATGCCGGCGACTTCTTGTTCCTCGATGGCAGAAATGGTACCGACACCATGAGCGGGATACACAATCGCTTCACCGGTCTTGAAACCGTGATGTGCTGGAGATTTCTTCTGCTGGGTCGTCATTCGTTCTAAAAACTCCCTGTTACATACCCGGGGATGCCGGGGTTGGGTCGGTCAGGCCCTGATGAGACGGGGGAACCGTCAGGTGACTCCGCACTGGTCCAGCCGTGCACGCAAAAACACACCTTCCCGTCTTGCGGGGTTCGATAACGTAAACGCTCGATATGTCACGGAAACCGCGTGCAAAAGAGGTGTTGCTTTCGTGGTGTTTTTGGGCACACAAATGCCACGCTGTGGATCAGTGTCGTTGGTGTACCACAAAAATAGGTGCAAATCAATAATTTGCTTCAACCGTGGCCGCAACATCACATGGCGGCCCGAGAACCGCCTAAAAATTAGCCGCAAAAATACTGTCGTCTGCTTCTAAACCGAGCCTTACGACAAAAGAAGCAAAAAAATTTCACTTACCGGGTGAAGAAACACGATAGCCTCTTAAACTCTTCGTAATTCCACGCCAATATCCGATTCGACTGAAAAGGCAAAATCCGCAAATTGGCGATGCTTTTTTATATTAAAGTGTGATTTTTGGAGGAATCCACGTCAAATGGGCTACAGAAACAATCCAAAACGCGAAAAACAGATCGAAAAAGCGCGCCAGCAGGCAATTGCCGAAAATGTCCAATTTCTTGATCCGGGTCTTCTTTATGGAAGGGCAAGTACCGACGATATAGAATATTATTCCGCAGAGATGCTGGCTGCGAGCGCCGCTCACAGTTTCGAGGCGCTTTCACACTGGACCGGAGACGCTCCTCATATCAGCATTTCCCAGGTGGAGGGCGTTTCACCGCGGGATATTCCGGTAACGGTCCTGACCATTATCGGCCGCAATATGCCTTTCCTGTACGATTCTGTCATGGGCGAGGTCACCAGCACCTATCGCGGTCTTTACCTCGCGGTGCACCCGATCCTGGTGCGCGACGAAAGCGCGCAGGCGGGCTATCGTCTTGCGGAACCCGAGGATGATCCCGCTGAAAACGTCAGCCTCATCCAGCTGCATATCGCCCCACTCACACCGCAGGCTGTAGCGGCGCTGGAAGAAAGGCTGCGTTTCGTGCTGACGCAAGTCCAGTTTGCCTATCGCGACTGGCGGCCGATGCTGGCGAAACTCGATGAGGCGCTGGATGAATTGTCCAAGCGCGGTTCGTCACGGCGCAAGACCGAGCGTGCGGAAGCCGTCGAGTTCCTCAACTGGCTTCGCAACGACAATTTCACCTTTCTCGGCATGCGCGACTACACTTATTCCGGCAAGGGAAAGAACGCGAAGATCGAGCGCGGTGACGGCATCGGTCTCGGCAGCCTCAGCGATCCGGATGTACGCGTGCTGCGCCTCGGCAAGAACGCCGTGACGACGACGCCAGAAATCCTCGCCTTCCTCGACGGCGCCGATTTCCTCATCGTCACCAAGGCCAACGTGAAGTCCATCGTGCATCGTCGCGCCTATATGGACTATATCGGCATCAAGCGCTTCGACGAGGACGGCAATGTCATCGGCGAACTGCGCATCGTCGGCCTCTTCACCGCCACCGCCTATACGCGCTCGGTCAAGCAGATACCGCTGCTGCGCGCCAAGGTCGCGGAAGTCGAGCGGCATTTCGGCTTCGACCCGAACAGCCACTCCGGCCGCATCCTGCAGAATACGCTCGAGGCCTATCCGCGTGACGATCTCTTCCAGATCGAGACCGATCTTCTGATCCGCTTCGTCGAGCAGATCATGGAACTGAGCGACCGGCCGCGCGTGCGCGTGCTTGCGCGTATCGACCGTTTCGACCGTTTCGTTTCCGCCATCATCTTCGTTCCGCGCGAGGAGTATAATTCCTATGTACGCGAGAAGATCGGGGACTATCTGAGCAGGGTCTATGACGGGCATATTTCCGCCTATTACCCCGCCTTCCCTGAAGGCGCCGTCGCCCGCGTCCACTTCATCGTCGGCCGCACGGAAGGCAAGACGCCGCGCATCGCCCAGGACAAGCTCGAAGACGCCGTCAGCGACATTGCGGCGCGCTGGATAGACCATTTCGTCGCCCTCTCCGAGCCGGGCGCACCGGTGCTGGAGGTCGATCAGGCCTATCAGGAAGCCTACACGCCGGAAGAAGCGATCGGTGACATGCCGGATATTCTGGGCGCCGCAAAGGGCGAACCGGTCCGCATCGAATTTTACCAGCAAGAAGGTCAATCGGCGGAAACGCTGTCGCTGAAGATTTTCCACCGCGACGGCCATCTGCCGCTTTCGCGCCGCGTGCCTTTGCTCGAAAATCTCGGTTTCAACGTCATCAGTGAGCGCACCTTCGATATCGGCGTTGTTTCGGACGGCAACAAGCGTGACATCGTGCTGCACGACATGGAACTGTCCGTCGCCAAGGGGACGACGCTCGATCTGGTGCATTATGGAGAGAAACTCGAAGAAGCGTTCCTAGCCGCCTTCTCCGGCAAGGTCGACAATGACAACTTCAACCGCCTGATCCTCGCCTGCGGCCTGACCGTGCGCGAAGTCTCCGTGCTGCGCGCCTATGCGCGTTATCTCCGCCAGACCGGCATCGTCTATTCACAGGAGCATATTTCCGAAACGCTCTATAAGTATCCGGCGATTTCCCGCAATATTTTCGCGCTGTTCAAGGCCGGCTTCGATCCGTCCGTCGACGAAAAGAAACGGCTGAAGAAACTCGCCGAAATACACAAGGCAATCGAAGCGGCGTTGAGCGGCGTTCCCAATCTCGATGAGGACCGCACGCTCAGGCGTTACGTCAACGCCATCGATGCTACGCTGCGCACCAATTACTTCCAGAAAAATGCCGATGGCACGCCGCGTGACCTGTTGGCATTCAAGTTCGATCCCAAGCATCTGGACGGCCTGCCCGACCCACGGCCTTTCCGCGAAATCTTCGTCTACGGAACAGAAGTCGAAGGCGTGCATCTGCGTTTCGGCAAGGTCGCGCGCGGCGGTCTGCGCTGGTCGGATCGCGGTCAGGATTACCGCACGGAAGTGCTCGGCCTCGTCAAGGCGCAACAGGTCAAGAATGCGGTGATCGTTCCGGTCGGCGCCAAGGGCGGCTTCTTCCCGAAGAACCTGCCGGCCGGCGGCTCCCGCGACGAAGTCTTCAATGCCGGCCGCGAGGCCTACAAGACCTATATCCGCACCCTGCTGTCCATCACCGACAATATCGTCGACGACGCCATCGTGCCGCCAGCCGACACGTTGCGGCTCGACGGTGACGACCCCTATTTCGTCGTTGCCGCCGACAAGGGAACGGCGACCTTCTCCGATACGGCGAACGGTCTTGCCCATGAAGCCGGTTTCTGGCTGGACGACGCCTTCGCATCGGGCGGTTCGGCCGGTTACGACCACAAGAAGATGGGTATTACCGCCCGGGGCGCCTGGGAAACGGTAAAACGCCATTTCCGCGAAATGGATACCGACATCCAAACCACGCCATTCACCGTGGCCGGCGTTGGCGACATGTCCGGCGACGTTTTCGGCAACGGCATGCTGCTGTCGGAAAAGATCAGGCTGATCGCGGCCTTCGATCACCGCGATATCTTCATCGATCCCGACCCGGATACCGACAGATCCTTTACTGAGCGCAAGCGGCTTTTCGAACTGCCGCGTTCCAGCTGGCAGGATTATGACCGTTCGGCCCTCTCGGCCGGCGCGATGATCATCTCGCGAGCCGAAAAATCGGTGACACTGACGCCGGAAGCCGTGGCCGCCATCGGCCTCGACAAATCAGTCGCCACACCCTTCGAGATCATGACCGCCATCCTGAAAGCGCCAACCGATCTTCTGTGGTTTGGCGGCATCGGCACCTACATCAAGGCGGCGGTGGAAACCAATGCCGAGGTGGGTGACAGGGCGAACGACCCCGTCCGCGTCAACGCAACTGAGCTGCGCGCCAAGGTCATAGGAGAAGGCGCCAATCTCGGCATCACCCAGAAGGGGCGCATCGCCTATGCGCTTTCGGGCGGGCGATGCAATTCCGACGCGATCGACAATTCGGCCGGCGTGAACTCCTCAGACGTCGAGGTCAACATCAAGATCGCGCTTGCCTCCGCCGTTAACAGCGGTCGCCTGACGATGCCGAAACGCAACCAGCTTCTCGCCTCCATGACGCCGGAGGTGGCGCAGCTGGTGCTGCGCAACAACTACCTGCAATCGCTGGCGATTTCGCTGACGGAGCGTCTGGGGCTCGCCAACCGCGAAGAACTCGGCCGCCTGATGAGCGCGCTGGAGGCGACCGGACAACTGAACCGCAAGGTCGAGACCCTGCCGGACAATGCCGAATTCAGCGAAAGATACGCCACCGGCAAACCGCTGACCCGGCCGGAAATTGGCGTGCTCCTCTCCTATGCCAAGCTCACTTTGTTCGATGCATTGGTGGCAAGCCCGCTTCCGGACGAACCCTATCTCCAGCATCTGCTGGTCGATTATTTCCCGGCCAAGATGCAGAAGAATTATGCGGACGACATCAAGGCGCATCGTCTGCATCGCGAAATCGTCGCGACCGCGCTCGCCAATGCCGTCGTCAATCGCGGCGGCCCGGGCTTTGTGCAGAAACTTGCCGATGCGAGCGGCCTTCTGGCGGCCGACGTCGTCAAGGCGGCGGTGATCGTCGAGGATGGTTTCGGTCTCAAACGCCTGTGGAGCGAAGTCGACGCGCTGGACGGCAAGGTCGGAGGGGAAGTCCAGAACGGGCTTTATGCCATGATCACGCGCATTTTCTCCGACGCGAGCAGGCTTTACCTGCAAACCGGGAGCGCAGGTGCGGCCGCGGGTGACATGGCGACCGAAATCGAGCGACTGAAAACCGCAATCAAGACGCTGTCGCCGGCAGCGGCGAAGTATCGCCGCGAACTCGGCGTGACGGAAATCGATGGCGTTCCTTCCGGTCTTCTGGAGGAACTCGATACGCTTTCCCTGCTCGTCTATGTGCCAGAGATCATGCGCATCGCCGAAAGCGCTGGCACAACGCTCGCCCGCGCTGCCGAAAGCTATGCCACCGTCTCCTCGACCTTCCGTGTCGCGCGCCTCTTGGATGCAAGTCAGCGCATCACCCCGGCGGATCATTATGAGAGCCTGGCTCTCCTGCGCAGCCAGGACCAGATTTCCTCGTCGCGACGCCGGATTGTTATCTCCGCACTAACAGAATATGCCAAGGAGAAGGATCCGGTCCAGGCCTGGTATGCGGCGGACCGCGTGCGGGTCAACCGCATCGTCTCCGAACTCGGCGCACTCAGCGACAGCGGTGATACCAACCTTGCCCGTCTGACGGTCGCGGCCGGGCTGCTTGGCGATATCGTTCAGGTACGCTGATCGGCAGCCTCAAAAACGCCATCCGGGTCCCCCCGGATGGCCCCAGACAAGGCGGATGCGCCTGCATCACACATTTTATTCCTGATTTTCCGATAGGACGATGAATGACTGTCCCTCCCCCAAATGCGGAAACAGCAGTTGCCAAACGCGGCATCTGGGGCTGGGTGATGTTTGACTGGGCGGCGCAGCCGTTTTTCACGGTTGTCACGACCTTCGTTTTCGGGCCTTATTTCGTCGCGCGGCTCACCGACGATCCGATTTCGGCGCAGGCGACATGGAGCAACATGGCGACGGTGTCGTCGATCATCATCGCCCTCTTCTCCCCCATTCTCGGCTCCATCGCCGACCAGTCCGGCGCACGCAAGCCCTGGATCGCCTTTTTTGCCGTCATCAAGATTGTCAGTCTCTTTTTCCTCTGGTTTGCCGCGCCCGGTTCGCCGCTCATCCTTCCAATCGTCTGTATGATCCTCGCTTCCATCGCAGCGGAATTTTCCATCGTCTTCAACGATTCCATGATGCCGCGCCTGACCAACCCGCAAAATGTCGGGCGCATTTCCAATCTCGCCTGGGGACTCGGTTATCTCGGCGGTATGGTGGTGCTGATTGCCGTGGTGACGCTTCTCGCCGCCAATCCACAGACCGGCGTGACAATCGCCGGTATCAAGCCCCTTTTCGGCCTCGATCCTGCAACCGGCGAGGACGCCAGAATAACCGGCCCGCTCGCCGCACTCTGGTATCTCATTTTCATTCTACCGATGTTTCTTCTCACTCCCGATGCTGAAAAAGGTCTGCCCTTTGCCGCCGCAATCCGCTCGGGATTGGGGGAACTGAAGATCACGCTGCGCGAACTGCGATACCGCCCGATGCTGTTGCGGTTTTTGATTGCGCGCATGCTCTATCAGGATGGCGTAAATGGCGTTCTTATTCTGGGCGGGGCCTTCGCCGCCGGCATGTTCGGCTGGGCGACGATGGAAATCGGCCTCTTCGGCATCCTGCTCAATGTCGTCGCCATCGCCGGCTGCTTTGCCGCCGGACGTGTCGACCAGAAACTCGGGTCGCGCATCACCATCCTCATCAGCCTCGTGCTCCTGTTGCTGGCCACGCTCGGAATCGTCTCGACGGAAAAGGGCTCGACGCTGTTTGGCTGGATACAATTATCCACGGCGGACAATGGCGGCATCTTCGCGACAGGCGCGGAAAAGGCCTATCTGCTCTATGGCGTTTTGATCGGCCTCGCCTTCGGCCCCGTCCAGGCATCGTCCCGCTCTTATCTCGCCCGAAATATCACCGTGGCAGAAGCCGGCCGTTATTTCGGCATCTACGCGCTTTCCGGACGCGCCACCAGTTTCATGGCGACACTGTCATTTTCCATAGCAACCTACATAAGCGGCTCCGCCCATATCGGCATGGCCACGCTCATCGTATTTCTGGGGGCAGGTTTCCTGCTCCTGTTGCGCGTACCGGAAAGAACGGCAGGCTAAGAGCCAGAAGCAAAAGCCGATGCGGTTTGCTGAAACCGGTCATCGGCCCGACAGGATCAAAGCTGATCGAGCTTTTGCTGCAATGCGCGCAACTGCGCCTTCAACTCATCGATTTCGGATGCATTCGGCTTGCGGGTTTCCTTGGGCGCCTGCGGCATTGCGAAAGGTGTGAAACCCTGCATCGCCTGCCGGAACAGTTCCGTATTGCGGCGGATCTGCTCTTCCATCATTTGCAGCGGCGCCTGAAAATTGCGGGCAAGCGAACCATCGCCGAAAGCCTTGGCCATATGCTCCTGCATCTGGCTCTGCTGATCGGAGAAGGTCTTCATAGAATGTTCGAGAAATGTCGGCACGACCATCTGCATCTGGTCGCCGTAATAGGAGATCAATTGCCGCAGAAACGCCGTCGGCAGCAAGGTATTGCCGGTTTTGGCTTCCTGTTCGACGATGATCTGCGTCAGCACCGCATGCGTGATGTCTTCGGACGACTTGGCATCCTGAACCTTGAAGTCCTCGCCGCGCTTGACCATCTGCGCCAGATCATCGAGCGTCACATAGGTGCTGGTGCCGGTATTGTAGAGCCGCCGGTTGGCGTATTTTTTAATGATTGTTTCGCCGTCGTGTTTCGCCATGCCCGCCTCCTCGCGATGATGGTATTTTCTTGTTTTTTGGTGTTATTGCTCTTCCCGGCGCAAAGTGTATGCGCAAAACGAGCCCTCTGACAAATGTTTTGTGCATCGCAACAGTTTGTTTTTTGCGCAGCAATTTTCCGCAAGATTTCGGCGTGATTTAGCAACATCTTTTAAAGCAACTTTCGCCATTTGACTTGTATTGAAAGCTTTGCCAGTCTCCGCCCGCAAGTGAGGAGAAAACTGATGACCCTGCCTTCAATCGTGATTGCCAGCGCCGCGCGCACAGCCGTCGGCTCCTTCAATGGCCACTTCGCCAATACGCCAGCCCATGAGCTTGGGGCGTCCGTCATCAGCGCCGTGCTGGAGCGCGCCGGTGTCGCGGCAAACGAAATCGATGAAGTCATTCTCGGTCAAGTCCTGACGGCGGGCGAGGGTCAGAACCCGGCGCGGCAGGCTGCCATGAAGGCCGGCATACCACAGGAAGCGACCGCCTTCGGCCTCAATCAGCTTTGCGGCTCCGGTCTGCGCGCCGTGGCCCTCGGCATGCAGCAGATCGTCACCGGCGACGCGAACATCGTCATTGCCGGCGGCCAGGAATCCATGTCCATGGCGCCCCATTGCGCGCACTTGCGCGGCGGCGTGAAGATGGGCGATTTCAAGATGATCGACACCATGCTGAAAGATGGCCTCACCGACGCCTTTTACGGTTATCACATGGGCATCACCGCCGAAAACATCGCCCGCCAATGGCAGCTTTCCCGTGATGAGCAGGACCAGTTCGCAGTCGCATCGCAAAACAAGGCCGAAGCCGCGCAAAGCGCCGGCCGTTTTGCAGATGAGATCGTGGCTTTCACGGTGAAGGGCCGTAAAGCCGATATCATCATCGATGCGGATGAACATATTCGTCATGGCGCATCGCTCGAAACCATGGCCAAGCTGCGCCCCGCCTTCGACAAGGAAGGCACGGTCACGGCCGGGAACGCCTCCGGTCTGAACGATGGCGCAGCCGCTACACTTCTGATGTCGGAACAGGAAGCGGCAAAGCGTGGCATCAAGCCGCTGGCGCGTATTGCCTCCTGGGCGACGGCCGGTGTCGATCCGCAGATCATGGGCACCGGCCCCATCCCTGCGTCGCGCAAAGCGCTGGCCAAGGCCGGTTGGTCGATCAACGATATCGGCCTTGTCGAAGCCAACGAGGCCTTTGCCGCCCAATCCTGCGCGGTCGTGCGCGAACTGGGCCTTAACCCTGACATCGTCAACGTCAATGGCGGAGCGATTGCCATCGGCCATCCGATCGGCGCTTCGGGCGCGCGCGTCCTGAACACCCTGATTTTCGAAATGCGCCGCCGCAACGTGTCGAAGGGTCTCGCAACGCTCTGCATCGGCGGCGGCATGGGTGTCGCCATGTGCATCGAGGCACTCTGAAAACCCTTGCACGGCTTGCCAAAAAGCAATTCCGGTTCAGCGCGCAATAGGGTAGAAGCGGCCTCCCATTGGCCGCATTTCTGTGGCCGGTGAGCACGACGACAAGTTCTGCAAGATATGGAAGCATCCTCGCATATGCAGGCGCTTCAGTGACAGGTCATGGAGGCCGATATGAGCCGGGTTGCTTTGATTTCCGGCGGGACGAGCGGCATAGGTGCTGCAATCGCCCGCGCCCTGCAGGCAGCCGGTTACCGCGTGGCGGTCAACTATGCCTTCACAACGGACAGGGCCGAAGCATTCCAGAAAGAAACCGGCATTCCTGCATTTCAGTGGGACGTTCGCGATTACGACGCTTGCGTCGATGGCATAACGAAGGTGGAGGAAACCTTCGGTCCCGTCGAGGTGCTCGTCAACAATGCCGGCATCACCCGCGATGCGATGTTCCATAAAATGTCGCCGCAGCAATGGCGCGAGGTGATCGACACCAACCTCACCGGTGTGTTCAACATGACCCACCCCGTATGGCCGGGCATGCGCGACCGCGGCTTCGGCCGCATCGTCAACATCTCCTCCATCAATGGCCAGAAAGGTCAGGCGGGACAGGCCAATTATTCCGCCTCCAAAGCGGGCGACATCGGCTTCACCAAGGCGCTCGCCCAGGAAGGCGCCAGCCGTAACATCACCGTCAACGCCATCTGCCCCGGCTATATCGGCACGGAGATGGTAAGAGCGATACCGGAAAAGGTTCTGGCTGAGCGGATCGTGCCGCAAATTCCCGTTGGACGGTTGGGTGAACCGGAAGAAATCGCGCGCTGCGTTCTGTTTCTGGTGTCGGACGAAGCGGGCTTCATCACCGGCTCCACCATGACCGCCAATGGCGGGCAATATTTCGCCTGAGATCAGCTGCCCTTCCCTCTAATGGCAGTTCAGTCAGTAAACTTTTCGTGATAATAATGCTGCTCGATCTGCCACGCACAAAAACTTGACCAGGAAATACTGGAAAGTATAAATCGCTAAACTAATGAAAATACGATAGTTTTCGTTTAGTTTAGAATGAGTCTAGAAATGTAGCATCGATTCAAAAATAGGTTTTTCTTGACAGTGGGTGTCCTGTTTTGGTTTAAGAACGAAAACAACGTGTTGCGTCATACAGGCAGTCCATCATGCTGGTTTGCAGCTGCAATTACATTACCGATCACGATATCCGGGACGTCATCAACGAGCTCCTCGATGAGGACTGTTGGCAATTGATCGTTCCTGCAAAAGTGTATCACGCCATGGAAAAACGCGGTCGCTGCTGCGGCTGTTTTCCAACCGTTGTTGACCTGATCATCAAGACCACTGAAGAATATCACGCCCGCCGCCACTCGACTGAGGCCGATGTTTTTGATTTTATGTCCCGCCTGAAGAGATTCCATGAAGACAACAGGAGAGCGGACATTGAAAGGCGACAAAAAAGTCATCGAGCGGCTTAACGAGGCCCTTTTCCTCGAACTCGGTGCGGTGAACCAATATTGGCTGCACTACCGGCTGCTGAACGACTGGGGCTACACCAAGCTCGCAAAGAAGGAGCGTGCCGAATCCATCGAAGAGATGCAGCACGCTGACAAGATCATTGATCGTATCATCTTCCTCGAAGGTCATCCCAACCTTCAGACGCTGGCGCCGCTGCGGATTGGCCAGAATGTGAAGGAAGTGCTTGAAGCCGATCTGGCTGGCGAATACGACGCCCGGACCTCCTACAAGAAATCGCGTGACATCTGTTCCGAGGCCGGAGACTATGTCTCCATGAAGCTGTTTGAGGCCCTGCTGATCGACGAGGAAGGCCATATCGACTTTCTCGAAACCCAGCTCGAACTGCTCGGCAAGATCGGCGAGGAAAAATACGGCCAGCTCAACGCCGATTCCGCCAACGAAGCAGAATAAGCACTGGCGACAAAACAGAAAAGGCGGCCAAGGCCGCCTTTTTTATTTGCCCGAAAGGTGCTGGAACTCCGCCACAACCTGTTCGTATACCGCACGCTTGAACGGTACGATGAGTTCCGGCAGGCTTTCCATCGGCTTCCAGGCCCATGCGTCGAATTCAGCCGTATGTCCGGTCGGCGGCGGATCGATCTGGATCTCGCTTTCGTCGCCTTCGAAACGGAACGCAAACCAGCGCTGCGCTTGCCCGCGATATTTGCCCCTGAGACCGATACCGATCAGTTCGGGTGGCAGGTCATAGTGAATCCAGTCGCTCGCCTCCGCAAGCAGGCTCACCGTTTTCATGCCTGTTTCTTCGTAGAGTTCACGAATCGCGGCCGTCAACGGCCGCTCACCATCATCGATGCCGCCCTGCGGCATTTGCCACAGATGCGGTGAGCCGTCATATTCAGAATTGCCTTCCTTGATGCGCCTGCCGGCCCAGACAAGGCCCTCGGCGTTCAGAACCATAATTCCCGCACAGGGACGGTAAGGCAAATCTTCTGCTTTGATTGTCATGGGAAACCCGCACTGTCTGAGCGCCAGAAATGGCCGCACGCAAGGTTTACTGCCCTGCCTGCCCGGAAACAAGCGCAGAAACACCGACAATCTCGATGCCGCGCCCGCCAGCCTCACGCGACCATTTGGAGATCGCCGCAACGCTTTCATCAAAAGCCGAAGCTACGCCGATCGCCTGGCCGTTACGCCGTGCAATTCGCTCCAGTTCATCCAGCTTGCGTAGAATGGCAGCTTCGGTGACTTCGCCATCAAGCAGAATATCGGCAAAACCCTGTGGGGCGGAAATCGCCTTGGCAATACCGCCACTCAGCGATTGCGCTGAAGAGCCATCATCCAGAAACAGCAGGCCACGCTTGCCAATGTCACGCATGACAGGCTCCAGCGCCGCCTGCTCGGCAAGGAAACGCCCGCCGAGATAATTCATGACGCCGGTGTAATTGGTGATCTTCGCCATGGAGCGATGCAGCCGGTCGATGTTGACCTTGGCGGGATCACCCGCCAGCAGCGTGTCAGGGCCGGGATTGGTGCCTGGATAACCGAAAGGCTCAAGCGGTATCTGCAGAAGGATTTCATGCCCCTGTCGGCGCGCTTCCTGCATCCAACGCTGCAAGCTGTTGCCGCTGGCGGCAAAGCCGAGCGTCACCTCCGGCGGCAGCTCGCGGAGCGCTTTTTGCGACCCCGTCTGGCTGAGACCGAGCCCGCCGACCACAATCGCCACCCGGGTGCCGCGTGCGCCAGACCAAGGCCGTGCATATTGCTCCATCGGCCGCAAACCGTCCGCGCCGATGACCGGTAATTTTCCGAATGCGGTTTCTTCCAGCAGTTCCTCATTGGGTCGCATCGCCATGCGCGGATCCTGGCCATAGGTTTGGCCGCTCATCAGCACCGGCCCTTCCCCCTCACGCGAGCGGGGAGAGTAAACCGATACGACATTGCCATCAGGCATCGTCTCGCGACTGATCTTGGCGCCCGAGCGACCGCCTTGCGGCTGGAGACCGGCGGCATCGCCGGGAGCCATTACATCGGCCGGTGCGATTTCAGGTTTTTTTTCGGCAAGCTGACGCTGTGCCTCCGGGCCGCTCGCCGTCTTCTGCAAATTGCCGGGCGAAAGCGCCGTATAGACGGACAAGCCGCCGACTGAGGAAACCGCAAGCACCGACAAAGCCACAATGACGGAAAAGCGCCGGTTGATACCGGCGCTTTTTTTCTGACGGCCCAGAAGCGGTTTTCGCAGGTCCGAAGGCAATGAACGATCCGTCCAAACGGTTGGGCAAGACAACGCGCCGGCTGACCGGCGAACTATCTTACTGCTTGTTGACCACAGCCTTTTCCGGATTCGGCGGGAAAGACGGATCCGTCTTCGTGCCGCGCAACAGGTCCAGAGCATAGTTGAGCTGGATGTCGTCCTTGGCTTCCGGCGGAACATAAGCGGAGGAACCCGAACCTTCATCGGTTTCGCTCTGTCCCTTGATGTGGCCTGAAAGACCGGATTCACCTTCGGTGGTCACCTTGCCCTGCAGCTCAGGCGGCAATGGCTGCTCCACCTTGATGTCAGGCTCAATGCCCGTACCCTGGATCGATTTACCCGACGGCGTGTAATAAAGCGCCGTGGTCAGGCGCAGCGCACCTGCCTCGCCGAGCGGAATGATCGTCTGAACCGAGCCCTTACCGAAGGAGCGCGTACCGACCACGGTTGCGCGACGCAAATCCTGCAGCGCACCCGCGACGATTTCCGAAGCCGAAGCCGAACCGCCGTTGACGAGCACGATCACCGGCTTGCCGTCGGTCAGATCGCCAGCCGTCGCGTTGAAGCGGCGGGTCTCGTCGGGGTTACGGCCACGTGTCGAAACGACCTCACCGCGCTCGAGGAAGGCGTCGGAGACGTTGATCGCCTGATCGAGCAGACCGCCCGGGTTGAGGCGCAGGTCGAGAACATAGCCCTTCAGCTTGTCGGCCGGCACTTCAGCCTTGATCTTCTTGATCGCCTTTTCGAGGTCGTCATAGGTCTTCTCGGTAAAGGAGATGACGCGCAGATAACCGACATTGTCGCCCTCTACACGGGACTTGACGGCCCGAACGGCAATGACATCGCGCATGACGGTGAATTCGAGCGGCTTGTCGGCGCCTTGACGGATGATCGTCAGCTTGATTGGCGTCTTGACCGCGCCGCGCATCTTTTCGACCGCCTGTTCCAGCTTCAGGCCACGAACCGGCGTACCGTCGATTTCCGAAATGAAGTCGCCGGCCAGGATGCCTGCGCGGGAAGCCGGCGTATCGTCGATCGGCGTGATGACCTTGACGAGCTCGTTCTCCATGGTCACTTCGATGCCGAGGCCGCCGAATTCACCCTTGGTCTGGGTGCGCATGTCGTTGGCATCCTTGGCATTCATGAAGCTAGAATGCGGATCGAGCGAGCTCAACATGCCGTTGATTGCGTTTTCAACCAGCTTCTCGTCATCCGGCGGCGTCACATATTGTGCGCGGACGCGCTCGAACACGTCGCCAAAAATCGACAGTTCCTTATAGGTCGAAGGCCCGGCCGCCTGTGCCGGCATGCTCGCCGAATAAATCACGCTCATCGCCGTGGCGCCCATAAGCCCACCGATAAGGAGAAGCGAAACCTTACGAATCATTGTGCGCCCTTCCGGTCTTTTTTGAGGTCCACCACGGCTGAGAATCAACCGGCACACCATCTTTCCTGAACTCAATGTAGAGCGTTGGCCTGTCGGTTTCCAGCGCCAATGCTGCTGCACTTGCTACTCTTTTTGCACCCATGGAAGCGATGGGCTCTCCGGAGAACACGAACATTCCCTGCCGCGTCCTCACATTGTCCATGCCCGTCATCACCACATGATATCCGTCACCCGTATTGAGGATGATCATCCGGCCATAACTGCGAAAATCTCCGGCAAACACCACGAAGCCGTCTGCAGGCGCCGTCACGATCGCTTCCGGTCCGCTCGCGACAACAATTCCCTTGGAAAAGTGGCCCGTTCCATCCGCATCACCGAAGCGCCGCAGCACATCGCCGGTAACCGGCAGCTCCAGCTTTCCCTTCAAACTCGCGAAGGGATATGCGGGCGCAATACGGTTTTTATCGGGCATTCCAGCCTCGGCCGCGGCCCGTTCCTTTTCGCGTTCCGCCTCCGAAAGACGGGCCAGGCGCTGCTCTTCCGCCCGCGCCTTTTCCATCGCCTCACGCACCGAGGTAATCTCGCCTTCAAGCGAACTGACCAGCCCCTCAAGACTCGTCGCCTTGCTTGCAAGCTCCTCAGATCGCTTGCGTTCCGCCTCCAGCTCCGCCGCCGTCTGGGTGTTCTTGCGATCGTTTTCGGCAATCAGCAGGTCGAGGCGTTTTTCCTCTTCCAGACTTGCCGTCATCATACCCGTAAGATCGTCCTTTTCGCGAGCGATTGCCTGCCGGACATCGGTCAATTCTTTGAGAGCGGCAACCAGCTTGTCGGTTTCACCGCGAATGCCGGGCACGACGGCGCCGAGAAGAATGGCGCTTCGCACGGACGCAAGCGCATCCTCCGGCGAGACGAGAAGGGCGGGCGGCGGGTTTCTGCCCATGCGCTGCAGGGCCGCCAGAACCTCCGCCAGCACGCCGCGTCTTTCCCGAAGCGACGCCTTGACGCCGTCCTCGCGCACCGAAAGCTTGGCCAGACGATCTTCGCCGTCGCTGATCTTGGCTTCCAGCGCCTTGCGCCGGGCGGCCGATGCGATCAACTCTTCCCGGATGCGTGCGCTGTCCTGATTGAGGGAAGCGATACTTTCCTCAAGCTTCCTTGTCTTGTCTTCCGAAAGACCGATGCTGTCGACCAGTTCCTCCAGATCCTGCCGGTTCTGGTCGCGGCGCTTCTCCAACGTCTGTAGCGCATCCGGCGACGTATCGTCGCCTGCGGCCGGAACCGCGCCCGCATCGTCCCGCGAATAGGTCGGACCGATCCCCATCACGAAAGCAGCAATAACCGCGCCCGCAAGGGCAGCGTGCCGTTTTCGTTGAGGCCTGTTGTCCATGTGAACTTTCTTTGATGCCGAAGCAGAAGCGCCAATATTAGGGATTTTGCCGCGATCTTCCAAGAGGCCCTGGAAAGGCCGCCGGCAAAGCCGTGCGCTATCAGCGGTGTCCGGGAGCTTCATGTTGAAATTGAGACATTTATCCGAATCGAAATCCGATCAAACGCGATGATAAGGATGACCGGAGAGAATCGTGACGGCGCGGTAAAGCTGTTCGGCAATCAGGATACGAACGATCTGATGCGGCCATGTCAGCTTGCCGAGATTGAGAACGACCGTCGCCTTGTCGTAAAGCGCAGGATCGAGCCCGTCTGCCCCGCCGATGGCGATAACGAGGTCACGCTTGCCGCTATCGCGCAAATCGCCAAAAAACGAAGCAAAGGCGGGACTGTCCAGCGCCTTTCCGCGCTCGTCCAGCAAGACGAGGGCGGCACCGTCTGCCAGATGTTTTTCCAGCATCGCGGCTTCTTCGCGCTTGCGGGTCTCCGCATTCGATGCCCGGCTTTCAGCAACCTCGATCACCCGCGAAAACTCCAGCCCGATCGCCGGGCCGGTCTTTGCCAGGCGCTCGATATAACGGGCAGCAAGATCCTTTTCGGGGCCGGATTTCAGCCGTCCCACCGCAAAAATTGAAATCCGCATCGCAAACCTGCATTCGTCGTGACCCAACAGGGTCACGCTCTTAACAGCATAGCCTGCGGATTCCTATGCGGCCGGTCTGATTTCCGGCCAGAGGCGCCGTTTCCGAAGTCAGATATGATCTTCGGCAAAAGCGATGCACTCGCTCAAAGGCTCACCGCATCAATGCAGCGTCTCTTCCGGCATGTCCGGCGTCGCCCACATTTTTTCAATGTTGTAGAAAGCGCGGATTTCCGGGCGGAACACGTGAACGATGATGTCGCCGGTATCGATCAGCACCCAGTCTCCGGTCTCGAGACCTTCGACGCGGGCGTTTCCGAACCCTTCATCCTTCATGTCCTTGAGAAGATGCTCGCAAATCGCCGAAACATGCCTGTTCGACCGCCCGGAGACCACGACCATGTAGTCCGCAAGCGCCGATTTTCCGGCAATGTTGAGAGAGACGATATCTTCAGCCTTGGAGTCCTCGAGGCTCGCGAGGACGGTTTCGAGGGCATGGCCGGCGGCATCGGCGCCACTGTCCTGGCCCTTCGGGATAGCAACAAATGCTCTTCCCTTGGCGTGTACTGTTGTCAGAGGTTTTCCTTTCCAAGAATGACAAAACAGGTACTGGCGACGCGATTCTCTGCGTCACACAATAAAGGTGGCATCAAAGCATTAACTTTTCAAGATATGGAGCCATCCACACCCGGCACATACATCATTTGTGATCGAAGTCGTCATTTACGACCGTTACGCAACGCCGTGGAGCTGAGCGTCGAACGCGGCCCATGAATGAAAACCCAGGCAGGTGCTGCTTTTTTCCACAAAACGCCGGCATCGTCCTCATCCACCCGTGCATGGCTGAAGGCCTGCGCCATGGTGGAGGAGAGATAAGAGAGCGTGGAACCTGGCCGATCGATCACGGCAATCGGGAATGTCTCGGCGATCCGTCGCCATTTCTGCCAGCGATGGAAGCTTTTCAGATTGTCCGCTCCCATGATCCAGACAAAACGGACATGCGGATTTTTCGCCTTCACCTTGGCGAGCGTATTGGCCGTATAGCTCATGCCCAGCGATTTTTCGAAGGCCGTGACCTTGATACGGGGATCATGAACAAGCTTTTCACAGGCGGCAATGCGGTCTTGGAGGGATGCCAGTTCGGAGCGGCTTTTCAGAGGATTGCCCGGAGTGACGATCCACCAGAGCTGATCAAGACCCAGCCTGCGCAAAGCAATTTCCGCCACCAGCGCATGACCGGCATGCGGCGGATTGAAGGAACCGCCGAAAAGCCCGACGACCATGCCGCGCTCCACATGCGGCATAGTGAGATAACGTCTGTCGAGGCGCTTATCGGCCGGCAAATATCACGTCCGTGTCTGGCCGGTGCCATGCACACGGTATTTGAACGATGTGAGCTGCTCGACGCCGACAGGACCGCGTGCATGCATCTTGCCGGTGGCGATACCAATTTCCGCACCCATGCCGAATTCGCCGCCATCGGCAAACTGCGTGGAGGCATTATGCAGCAGAATGGCCGAATCGAGTTCGTTGAAGAACCGCGCGACCACCTCAGGGTCCTCAGCGATCACAGCCTCGGTGTGGTTGGACGAATAGGTGCCTATATGCTCGATCGCGCCCGAAATACCCTCCACCACGGCGACCGAAATGATCGCATCGAGATATTCGGTGCGCCAGTCCTCTTCCGTTGCCGGTGTGAGACCCGCCACCACATCGCGAACGGCCTGCGAACCGCGCACTTCGCAGCCAGCTTCGATGAGGGCTTTGACGAGCGGCGTAAGATGCGTGGAAATGGCAGCGGCGTCCACCAGCAATGTCTCTGCCGCGCCGCAAATGCCGGTGCGGCGCATCTTGGCATTGACGACGATACGTTTTGCCATGTCGAGATCGGCGGATTTGTCGATGTAGACATGACAAATACCTTCCAGATGGGCAAAGACCGGCACACGGGCTTCCGACTGTACCCGCGTCACGAGACTTTTGCCGCCGCGCGGCACGATAACGTCAACCGTGCCGTTCAATCCGCTCAGAAGCGCTCCGACAGCGGCGCGGTCAGTCACCGGCACCAGCTGAATGGCATGCTCGGGGAGACCGGCGATCTTCAGCCCTTCCAAGAGGCAGGCATGGATAGCACGCGATGAATGTTGCGAATCCGAGCCGCCGCGCAGGATGACGGCATTACCCGCCTTAAGGCACAATGCGCCGGCATCCGCCGTCACATTCGGACGGCTTTCGTAGATCACGCCGATGACGCCGAGCGGCGTGCGCACGCGCTCGATCTTCAGCCCATTGGGACGATCCCAGGCGGCGATGACTTCACCGACTGGATCGGGCAGCGCCGCAACCGAACGGATGCCTTCGGCAATACCGGCGATCCTTGCATCGTTGAGGGTCAACCTGTCCACGAAGGAAGCGGCAAGGCCTGCGCTTTCCGCCGCAGCCAGATCTTTCCTGTTGGCGGCAAGGATCGCATCTCTGGATGCCTCGATGGCGGAGGCCATGGCAAGCAGCGCGCGGTTCTTCTGGTCTGCGCCGGCAATGGACAACGGTCGCGAAGCAGCTTTCGCCTGAGCGCCGATGGTGATCATCAGCGCGTCAATATCATGGCTTTGCTTCACGGCCTGTTCAGGCATGGACCTCATCCTTCTCTGCATTTTTAACTTTGACGGCAGCGCCCGTCATGACCAGATCGTCACGATGAATCATGGCCGCTCGCCCGACATAACCGAGGATCGCCTCGATTTCGTTGGACTTGTGGCCGATGATGAGGCGCGCTTCCTCTGCATCATAACCCGCAAGACCACGAGCGACTTCACGGCCTTCAGCACCGATAATGGCAATGGCATCGCCGCGTCCGAAATTACCCTTCACCTGCCGCACGCCAGCGGGAAGCAGGCTTTTACCAGTATAAAGCGCTTTCTCGGCCCCCGCATCCACATGGATTTCACCGGCCGGCTGCAGTTGCCCGGCAATCCAGGTCTTGCGCGCCGTCACCGGCGTGCCCGAAGGCGCAAACCATGAGGAGCGCGCGCCATTTTCAATGGCCTTCAGCGGATTGAGCGTCTTGCCCGAAGCGATGATCATGCCGCACCCGGCAGCTGTCGCGATCTTGCCCGCGTCGATCTTGGTGCGCATGCCGCCGCGTGAAAGCTCGGATGCCGCACCACCCGCCATGGCTTCGATTTCGGGCGTGATATCGGCAATTGTCTCGAGAAATTTCGCATCGGGATCGAGATGCGGGGGTGCCGTATAGAGGCCGTCAATATCCGACAATAGCACCAGAAGATCGGCACCCGTCATGGTCGCCACACGCGCCGCCAGACGGTCATTGTCGCCATAACGAATTTCGGTGGTGGCCACCGTGTCGTTTTCATTGATGATCGGGATGGCGCCGATCTTCAGCAACTGGTTGATGGTGGCACGCGCATTGAGATAACGGCGACGCTCTTCAGTATCGGAAAGCGTCAAAAGAATCTGACCGGCAACGATCTCATGCCGCGACAGGCTTTCCGACCATGCCCGCGCCAACGCAATCTGGCCGACAGCCGCCGCCGCCTGGCTTTCTTCCAGCTTCAGTGCTCCGGAGGGCAGGCCAAGCACGGTGCGGCCAAGCGCGATGGCGCCCGACGACACAACCTGCACATCTGCGCCATTTTTCTTCAGCGCGGCGATATCCTCGCAAATGGCGTCGAGCCAATCTTTTTTGAGACCGGTCTTCCGATCCACCAGAAGCGCCGACCCGATCTTGATGACGATCCGGTGATGGCTCGCCAGCGGCTTGCGCGTCAGGCTCATAGGCGGTCGTCCTCTTCCTCGGCCTCGCTGTCCTCATGCGGCATCGACCGGTCCGGCAGAGCGGTTTCGCCGCCATTGCTCGCCGACACAATAATATCGCGAAGGGCGCGCAGCGCTTCCGTCATGCCGATATGGGCGGCAGCGGAGAGAAGGAGCGGGGGACGGCCGCAGGCCTTCTCCAGTTCCTTGGCCTTCTTTTTCAGCTCTTTTTCATCCAGCACGTCGATCTGCGACAGCGCCACGATTTCCGGCTTGTCAGTCAGCCCGCCGCCATAGGCGTCCAGCTCAGCCTTGACCGTCTTATAGGCCTTGCCGACCTTTTCTTCCTGTGCAGAGACGAGGTGCAGAAGCACGCGGGTACGCTCCACGTGGCCGAGGAAACGGTCACCGATGCCCACACCCTCATGCGCGCCTTCGATGAGGCCCGGAATATCGGCCAGCACGAATTCACGGCCATCGATGGTCGCGACGCCCAGGTTTGGGTGAAGAGTGGTGAAGGGATAGTTGGCGATCTTCGGCCGCGCACGGGTGACCGTCGCAAGGAACGTGGATTTACCCGCATTGGGCAGACCGACGAGACCGGCATCGGCGATCAGTTTCAGGCGAAGCCAAACTGTCTTTTCCTCGCCTGCGAGGCCGGGATTGGCATGGGTGGGAGCCTGATTGGTGGACGACTTGAAATAGGCATTGCCGAAACCGCCATTGCCGCCGGCGGCAAGACGAAAGCGTTGGCCTTCTTTCGTCAGATCGACGATCAGCGTCTCATTGTCTTCCTCGAAGATCTGCGTACCGACCGGCACCCTCAGCACCACATCTGCGCCCTTGGCACCGGTGCGGGTCTTACCCATGCCGTGCTGTCCGATAGAGGCCTTGAAATGCTGCTGAAAGCGGAAGTCGATCAGCGTGTTGAGGCCGTTGACCACCTCAACCCAGACATCGCCGCCGCGTCCGCCATCGCCGCCGTCAGGGCCGCCGAACTCGATGAATTTTTCGCGCCGGAAGGAAACGGCGCCCGCGCCGCCGTCACCGGACTTGATATAGACTTTTGCTTCATCGAGAAATTTCATCGGACTGCCGTTCTATCGGTTTGCGGACGCAACAATCTTGCCGTTGCGTCGAACAAAAATATCGTCGTTTCGAATACAAGCGCTTCTTCACGAGGTCAAAGACTATCGTGCGGGAAGCGCCCGCGTGAGACAAGGCCGGTTTGCGGCAACCGGCCTTGTTTTGATTGTCAGCGGTGCTGCGGAACGAAATCCTCAGCCGTGATCGCCGTATCGATATGCGCCACCATCGCAGCACGCGCCGTGGCGTAAATCTGGTGGCAGCCGGTCACCCGGAAGCCGAGTTTCTCCTGCACACGCAGCGAAGCGGGGTTATCCGCAAACACACCGGAATGAAGGGTCACCCCCGGCATGCGGCGGAAGAACCGCTCCACCACACCGGCCACCGCCTCGGTCATGTAACCCTTGCCCCAATAGAAGCGATTCATCCAGTAACCGAGGTGCCATTCTCCATGCCGCAATTCCACCGAGACGACACCGATCAGAGTATCGTCGCCGCAGGTAATGGCGAAATCCCAGTCGGGCAGCGTGCCGGACGTCCGCAACACCAACCATTCCAGCGCATCCTGCTTGTGGTACGGCGCGGGAACGCGGGCCAGCATCTTCGTTACGGCGAAATCGCCAAGCGATTCCGCAATGCTGCCGGCATCGGAAAGCCGTTGCGGTCGCAGCACCAGACGCCGCGTCTCGATGACGGGGCAGGGGCCGGGCGGAGCTACCGTCACGGCAGTCCGTCGTCGGGTCAGTTCGAGCGCACTCATCCCATGTCCCCCCAGCTCTTCAGCGAAACCCAGGTCTTGCGGTCCAGCCTGTACCATTCCACCGGCACCATGCCGCCAAGCGCCAGCGAACCGACCATGCCGGAACCCTGGAACTGGAAACCGCATTTCTGGATGACGCGGCGCGAGCCAATGTTGGTGACCCGGCAACGGGCGTCGATCTGGTCGATTTCACGGGTGCGGAAGGCCATGTCGATCAGCGCATGCGCCGCTTCGGTCATGTAACCGTGGTTCCAGTAGGGTTCCCCCAGCCAGTAACCGATTTCCAGCGTCTTTTCGTCTTCCTGGGGTTCGAGCGCGCAGCAGCCCAGAAACTCGCCATTGTCCATGCGGGTAATCGCATAGACGCACTTGCCAATCTCGCCAGCTTTGGAGCGTCGCACAAAATCCGCGGCGTCTTTCGCCGTGTACGGGTGCGGCATACGCGACACCATGGTCGCGATATTGGCATTGTTGGCAAGATGGGCAAGGGCGTCGATGTCTTCTTCGTGAGGCTTGCGTAAGACCAGCCTCTGCGACAGTAAAACGGGGCAATCGCTCCTCGACCGATCGGGCCTCGGCCGCTCTTCGGGTGACCGTGATTGGTCAACCCTCAACAATTCAGCTTGCATGGTTCAGTCCCTCCATGAGGTTAAAGAAAAAGGGGAGTTGGGTGGTGCCCCATCTCCCCTGTTTTCTTGACTGAACCTGATACGTCTCAGCCGGGTCGATGGGACACCGGCTGCATATGACGCTTACCGGCTTATTCTGCGGCTTCCGCTTTCGGGGCCACGGATACGAATACGCGGCCATTGGCCTTCGTACGGAAGTTCACGTTACCTGCGGTCAGTGCGAAAATCGTGTGGTCCTTGCCGATGCCAACATTGGCGCCCGGATGCCACTGCGTGCCGCGCTGGCGCAGAATAATGTTGCCTGGAATGACAGCTTCGCCGCCGAACTTCTTTACGCCAAGGCGCTTGGATTCGGAATCGCGACCGTTACGCGAGGAACCGCCAGCTTTTTTGTGTGCCATTGGAGTTCTCCTTTAAACCTTGTTTCCCGTGTCGCGCCGATCAGGCAGCAACGATGTCCGTGATGCGGACGACAGTGTGATGCTGACGATGGCCGCGCGAACGCTTGGAGTTCTGACGACGACGCTTCTTGAAGGCGATGACCTTCTTGCCGCGGTTGTGTTCGACAACTTCAGCCTTGACGATGGCACCCTTGACAAAGGGTGCACCGAACTTGGCGTCGGCGCCTTCGCCAACAACGAGAACTTCGGTGAATTCTACAGTTGCGCCTGCCTCTGCTTCCAGCTTTTCGATGGTCAGCACGGCGTCGGCCGCTACGCGGTACTGCTTACCGCCGGTCTTGATGACTGCGAACATTTTTTATCCTTTCATGTTCGTTCCGGCTCTGCCCGCAAATGCAAGCTGGCCGTCTTTTTATCAGTCGGAGTAGCGGAGATCCGTCAGGGCTGATGCCCCTTTGAATGTCTGCCGGTGAAACCGCCATTTGAAAGGCGGCATAAACAGAAGGCGCACTACGCCATCAATTTGGGTGCCGATTACGCGAGACGCCGGTTTATGTCAAGATGAAGACGGCCTGAAAAGTAACTGTAACGCCAAGAATTTCATGCTTTTTCGGCAGGTGCGGCAGTCAGGTCTCGAAATTTGTTCAGCAAGTGTTTATATGGGCCTTCCAACAAGGAGCAGAAATGGCCCGCATAGACCAGACCGACGATTGGCGGGACCGCCACGCGCCGACACTTTCCGCCTTTGAGTCGCTGGCGATCGAGGCATATGGCCACCTGCCGGAAGAATTTCGCGCACTGACCAAGGATCTCATCATCGAGATCGCGGATTTTCCGACCGACGATGTGTTCGAGGACATGGCGCTCGAAACGCCCTTCGATCTTCTCGGATTGTTCGAGGGTCGCGGCATCTCCGAACGTTTCACGATGGAAACGGGCGAGATGGTGAACCGCATCACGCTTTATCGCCGCCCCATTCTCGATTATTGGGCCGAGAACGAGGAAACGCTGGGCGATATCATCACCCATGTCCTCATTCACGAAATCGGCCACCATTTCGGCCTGTCGGACGACGACATGGAGCGGATTGAAGAAAGCGCCGACGAGGCCGCCGCCGAACGCTGATCGGGGCGGCTGCCGCAGCTATTGCTCGCCGAGCTTCATGTCTGGATGGTATTCCTTGCCCTCGACGACCTTGGTCACGGCCTGTCCGCAATGCATGACGCCGGCTGCAGCGTTAAAGGCGTAGCTTGGCGAACCCGCCAGTTCCCAGCCCTTGTTCAGAGCTTCGGTAACGCGATGACAAAATTTGGCGTCGTCGGGACCGGTTATGAAACGATAGACCTTCACGTCTTATTTGCCTCTCTTTGTGCGATGATATCGGCCATGGCGACCAGCCTCTCGGCTTCCGCCACATGCAGCCGCTCGATCATGCGTCCATTCATGTTGATGACGTTCAATTCCACAGATTCGGGTTTTGCGAAAGCGGCAATGATCTCGCGGGCTTCCGCAACCGCTGCCTCGTCCGGGGCGAAGCGCCGGTTGGCCGGCTCGATCTGTGCCGGGTGGATCAGCATCTTGCCATCGAACCCCATGGCGCGACCCTGCTCACATTCGGCTTCGAAAGCGGCGATATCGCGGAAATCGTTCGAGACGCTGTCGATGACATCCAGACCATAGGCACGGGCGGCAAGCACCACCTGCATCATCCAGGGTACGAGATAAGTGCGTCCGGGAAGGGCCGGCACCCGCGTTTCCTTGCGCAGGTCGTTGAGCCCGATGACAAAAGCCGAAAGCCTCGCATCCGGCGTATGGGCCGCGTCAGCAATCGAGGCGGCATTCAGGACACCAAGCGGCGTTTCGATCATCGCCCAGATTTTCAGGTGCTCCGGCACATCCGCCTCGGCCAGAAGATCGGCCACATCGTGAATATCGGCCGGCTGCTCCACCTTCGGCAAAAGAATTGCATCCGGCCGGCAGGAAAGCACAAGCTGCAAATCCGCCTTACCGTCGGGCGTGGAAAGCGGGTTGATGCGGATAATGATCTCGCCCGCTGCAAAGGGCGCTTGCGAAAACAGCTTTTGCAGATTGTCCCGCGCCTCGTCCTTCATCCCGGGCGCGACCGAATCCTCCAGATCGAAGATCACTCCGTCACAATCGAGATCGCGGATTTTTTCCACTGCCCGGACATTGATGGCCGGCACGGAGAGCAACGAACGACGTGGTCTCACAAGAATATTTTCTGAAAAACTGACCATGCCGCACTTGTGTCAAGCTTTTGTGACATCTGCAAGCTGACAATCCACTGAATCCTCTTGCAAGCCGGAAGAAGAAGGCCCACATTCGTCTGGAAAGAAAGGTTGAATCATGCAAGGCATCCGTTCATTTTTCATCGCCGCCTCCGGTATCGCAATTTTGGCCATGGCGGCTCTTTTCACGGCGTCGCTCACGGTGGCTTTCATCGGCATACTCGCCGTTCTCAGTGCAGCCCGAATTTTGTCGGCGCGCCTGAAGCCAGCTCCCATTCCGGTCAAGACCCGCAACCAGCGCGACATGCGCGTCTGGAACGACGGTAAGGGCACCATTATCGATCTCTAAGATCGGTTAGCCGAGAAAAACGCCGGTGCGCCACATATGGCGTACCGAAGAACGGGTGTTTGCGCTTCTAAAGTTCCGCGTTTTAGAGTATTTTGAGGCCTGAACGCCGGGAAGCCGCTGCTGGCTCTGAACCCGTCATCGGAAATACGGAAAGCGACAGATGGAAAAATTCACCAAGCTGACGGGCGTCGCCGCGCCCATGCCAGTGGTCAATATCGACACCGATATGATCATTCCGAAAGACTATCTGAAAACCATCAAGCGCACCGGCCTTGGCAAGGGCCTTTTTGCCGAGTCGCGTTATCTCGAAGATGGTTCGCCCAATCCGGATTTCGTACTGAACAAGCCCGCTTATCAGAACGCCCAAATTCTTGTCGCGGGTGACAATTTCGGCTGCGGCTCGTCACGCGAACATGCGCCATGGGCGCTTCTCGATTTCGGCATCCGCTGCGTGATCTCCACCAGCTTCGCCGATATCTTCTACAATAACTGTTTCAAGAACGGCATCCTGCCTGTCGTCGTCAGCCCCGAGAACCTCGAAAAGCTGCTGGACGACGCCTCGCGCGGCTCGAACGCCGTTCTCTCCATCGATCTGGAGCGCCAGGAAATCAGCGGCCCCGATGGCGGCACGATTTCCTTCGAGATCGACGAATTCAAGCGGCACTGCATGCTGAACGGTCTCGACGATATAGGCCTGACTCTGGAACATGCCGGCGCCATCGACACGTTCGAAAAGGCAAACGCCTCGGTCCGCCCCTGGGCCTGACCACATTTCCGCTCTTCAAAAAAGCCGATCCCGTACCAAACCGTACCGGATCGGCTTTTGCTTTGCTTGAAAAGCCCCTGAGGCGGAGATAAGAAGCCCTCGATCCCGTCCGGCCGCGATACGACTTCTCATGTGCAGGGCGGAAAAGAGTTTGACGCCGCGTTCGCCGCAATCGAAAACCCTTCGTGATGTTTTCCGGCGCGCCGCCCAAGGAGGGTTCTCATGACAGTCCGTTCGCTTTTCCTGCTGCCCGGTGACGGTATCGGCCCCGAAGCCATGGCTGAGGTCCGCAAGCTGATCGAATATATGAACAGCGCGCACAATGCCGGTTTCACCGTTTCGGAAGGCCTCGTCGGCGGTTCCGCTTACGACGCGCATGGCGTGGCGATTTCCGATGCGGACATGGAAAAGGCGCTTGCCGCCGATGCAATCCTGTTCGGTGCCGTTGGCGGCCCGAAGTGGGACGGCGTTCCCTATGAGCATCGCCCGGAAGCGGGTCTGCTGCGCCTGCGCAAGGACCTCGAACTATTCGCCAACCTGCGCCCTGCCATCTGCTATCCGGCGCTCGCCGCCGCCTCCTCGCTGAAGCCGGAACTGGTCGAGGGTCTCGATATCCTCATCGTCCGCGAACTGACCGGCGGCGTCTATTTCGGTGAGCCGAAGCAGATCATCGATCTCGGCAATGGCCAGAAGCGCGGCATCGACACGCAGATCTACGACACTTTCGAGATCGAGCGTATCGCCAGCGTCGCCTTCGAACTGGCCCGCACCCGCGATAACCGCGTCTGCTCGATGGAAAAGCGCAACGTCATGAAATCCGGCGTGTTGTGGAACCAGGTGGTCACCGAAACCCACGCCGCCAAGTACAAGGACGTTCAGCTGGAGCATATGCTGGCGGATGCCGGCGGCATGCAGCTGGTGCGCAAGCCCAAGCAGTTCGACGTGATCGTCACCGACAACCTCTTCGGCGACATGCTCTCTGACGTCGCCGCCATGCTCACCGGCTCGCTCGGCATGCTGCCGTCCGCTTCGCTCGGCGCGCCTGACGCCAAGACCGGCAAGCGCAAGGCCATGTATGAGCCGGTCCACGGCTCGGCCCCTGACATTGCCGGCAAGGGCATCGCGAACCCCATCGCCATGATCGCGTCCTTCGCCATGTGCCTGCGTTATTCGTTCAACATGGTGGATGAGGCAACGAAGCTCGAAACAGCGATCGCAAACGTGCTCGACAAGGGCATCCGCACCGCCGACATCATGGCGGAGGGCAGCCGCCAGGTCGGTACCTCCGAAATGGGCGACGCGGTTCTTGCCGAATTCAAGGCGCTTTCGGCGTAACGCCTGACGAATCCGGCTGGGCAGTCGGCGCGTTCGTCTGCCCATCTTCCTTCGGCAAAAGATGCTCATATCTTTTGTCAGTCAGAGTCTTCAGAAAGGCGACGATGGCGTCCACACGCTTGTCGTCCAGCGCCGGCGCGGATGTCAGTTCCGCCATGGCGATATTTTCAGGCACTTCCGGCGCATCCCACGTCTTGCCCGTTTCCGGATTGATCTGGCGGCTCGGCTTCTTGCTTTTATATTTCACGTAAAACAGCACCACCGTGCGCAAATCCTTGAACACGCCATTATGCATGTAAGGACCGGTGACGGCGACATTGCGCAGCGTTGGCACCTTGAACTTGCCACGCTGGGAGGCATCGCCGGCAACTTCGGGATTTTGCGCCAGTCCCAGATCAACCGCGCCCGGTTTGGAGCCGTTTGCAGCCCGGACCGACGTATTGGCGGGAACCCCGATGTTGAAATATTTGTGGTTGGTGAAGAGGCCGTCTTCCAGACCCTTGGCGCCACGGATTTCATGGCATGTATTGCAATTGGTGAATTGCGTCGAGGAGATCAGGACCCGGCCCAGCTCTTCCTGATCGGTCAGCTTCTCCTCGCCGCGAAGGAAGCGGTCATATTTGGAATCGAAGGTGGAGAACTCGTACGAGCGCTCGAAGCTCGCAAGCGCCTTGGTCATTGCGGCATAGGCGATCTCGTCGCTCTCAAAAACATCCTTGCCGAACTGCGTGCCGAAAGCCGCGACATAATCCGGGTTTTCCCTGAGCCGTTTGACGACCGAGGCCTTGTCCGGCATGCCCATTTCGAGGGGATTGAGCGGCGGACCGCCCGCCTGATCTTCCAGCAGGGAGGCGCGGCCATCCCAGAACTGCCCGCCGACATACTCTCCCGCCGCATTCCTGCCGAAGGGCGGCGTAAACCTAGCATAAGCTGCAGTCGGCGCGTTGCGGTCGCCCAGCGAAATGCCGTCATCGCCGACAGATACGTCCCGCCCGACCTTGTCGCTCTCCCGCGCATCGGAAAAACCGGCAGCCTGCATATGGCAAGTGGAACAGGCCATGGTGCGGTTCATCGAAAGGTTGGGATCGTCGAATAGCGCCGCACCGAGCTTTTCCAGCGTTGCGTAATCTTCACCGCCGTGGGCAGCCATACCATCGACACCGGGGCCCAAGAGGGCCAGCAGAATGGATGCGGCACAAGCAGCGGAGACAAAAAATCCGGGTTTCATCATCGATAGGCACGCTCGATATAAATGCGCGAGGGCAGGTTCGGACCGGGACGTATGAAGCGGCTTTCGATCCGGCTGGCTTCACCGAACATGGATCACGGCAGACACCTCCGCTCTTCCATGCCCTATAAAGAAATCTATAGCACTTTCCTGTGGGCCAAGCCTACAAACTTTCGCAGCTTTGTCCACTTTGCCGCAGGTCCACGGACAACACCCGGAAACGATCAACCGCCTTTGGCGATGGCGTGGAAAAAAGTCCCCGAGACAAGACCTCTCCGGCCGCCCGATGGCCCGAGCGGACGACCCTGCCCGTCAGCAATCTGGGCGAAGGGCTCATCGCGGCCGGGATCGGTAACCCGCGCATAATGGAATTCATGGCCGCGCAGAACATCCCGCGCCGTGCCGAGCGGTCCGCTTGCCGCGATTGTCGCCTGCCGATAGCCGAGATTCATCTTGCGCGTCGCAAAGCTGGTGACGTGCGACAGAAGTCCGGTCATGGCATGGGTCACACCATCCGCATCTTCCAGCGCCTCGCCGAGCACCATGTAGCCGCCGCACTCGCCATGAACAGGCTTTGTCGCAGCAAAGCGGGCAAGGCCTGTCTTGAAACCAGCCGCATCCGCAAGTTTTCCGGCGAAAAGCTCGGGATATCCGCCCGGCAGCCAGCAGATATCGCAGCTTTCGTCAGGCGCCTCATCCGCGAGCGGCGAGAAGGGCACCATCTCGGCCCCGGCTGCCTGCCAATGCTTCCTGAGATGCGGATAAAGGAAAGTGAACGCCCCATCCTCCGCCAGCGCAATGCGCTGGCCGGGCGGTGCAATCGCCGTATCTACAGAGCCAGAAGGCACATTCACCGGCGCGGCGAGAGAAAGCAGGGCGTCTAGATCGATGGATTTTTCCATCACATCCGCCAGCCGTTCGATATGCGCATCGATTTCGGGATGTTCGCTGGCCTGCACCAGCCCCAGATGCCGTTCAGGCAGGATGAGCGAAGGATCACGCTGTATGCAGCCGGCAACAGGAAGGCCGATGTTTTCGATGGCTTCCGTGCACAGCGTCCGGTGTCTTTCACTGCCCGCCCTATTCAGCACCACCGCCGCCATGGAAACGGCCGGATCGTAGTGGGCAAAACCATGAGCGACGGCAGCGGCCGTCTGCGACTGGCCGGAGACATCCAGCACCAGCAACACGGGAATACCGAACAGCCGCGCCAGATCCGCCGCCGAACCCGTGCGATTTTCCGCAACCGGAATACCGTCGAACAGCCCCATGGCGCTTTCGATCAGAACAAGTTCCGCGCCATCGGCCTGCTGCGAAAACAGATGCCGCAGCAAGTCCGGCCGCATGGCCCAGCTATCCAGATTAAGGCCTGATGTGCCGGTGGCGAAGGCATGGAAACCGGGATCGATATAATCCGGCCCCGTCTTGATGCCGCGCACCTTGATACCCCGTCGAGCAAAGGCCCGGAGCAGGCCGATAGTCACGCTGGTCTTGCCGGAGCCCGAGCGCGGCGCGCCGATAATGATCGCCCGCGCTGTCATGAGCCGGAAACTCCAAGTCGCGCCCGCATCGATACAATCTCGCCGATAACAATTAAAGCCGGCGCTTCGAAATTTTGCCTGATTGCATCGTCAGCTATACTTTCCAAAGTGCCGATGAAAATCCGCTCCTGCGCCGTCGTCGCAGACGTGATGACGGCGACCGGCGTTTCGCCGGAACGGCCGCCCTGCATCAAAAGACCAGCGATCGTGCCGATGTTCTTCAGCCCCATGTAAACGACGACGGGTTCGCGTGTTTTCGCCAGCGCCAGCCAGTCAAGATCCTCTTCG
This sequence comes from Agrobacterium salinitolerans, assembly GCF_002008225.1. Lineage (GTDB taxonomy): Bacteria > Pseudomonadota > Alphaproteobacteria > Rhizobiales > Rhizobiaceae > Agrobacterium > Agrobacterium salinitolerans. The sequence goes on from NZ_MRDH01000018.1 coordinate 31,078, forward strand.
GTGCCCGCCGCGTGGCCCGTGGCCAGCGTTACGGCGCGGCTGATGCCACGCATGGTAGCGGGGATGCGGGCGGAAGCAAGCGCGGTGAACGACGAGGTCATGCCCGGCAATATGCGAAACGGAATACCAGCATGGACAAGCGCCTCTGCCTCTTCCCCGCCACGCCCAAAGATAAAGGGATCACCGCCCTTCAGCCGCAGCACCTTTTTGCCTTGGCCGGCGAAATCGATCAGCGAAGCGGTAATGTCATCCTGCGTTGCGGAGGGCTTGCCACCCCTTTTGCCCGCAAAAACAATCTCTGCCTGCGGACCAAGCGCAACGACATCGTCGCTCACCAGCGCATCGCGCACGATGATATCGGCCTGAGACAGCGCGAGCGCCACTTCCAGCGTCAGATAACGCACGTCGCCCGGCCCGGCCCCCGCGAGCCAGACGTGACCGGCCTCAAAGACCGGACCTTTTGCGGCGATGCTGTTTAAAATCTGCGGTATCGACATTTTTTTGGCTGCTTTTTAACGATGACGGAAAAAGCCGTCCCGGCTATAGAAATTCATATGGATACGGATGGAAAGACCCTTCGCCGCGGCTGGACCACGGGCACCTGCGCGGCGGCCGCCACGAAGGCGGCCTGCGCTGCCCTTTTGACCGGCGAATTTCCTTACCCTGTCGAGGTCGAACTTCCAAGCGGCGCGAGGCCCGCATTTTCCCTCGCCATCGAGGAAAAGGGTGATAATTTCGCCCGCGCCGGTGTCGTCAAGGATGCGGGTGACGATCCCGACGTCACCCATGGCGCGCTGATCGAAAGCACGGTCAGACGAGGTCAACCGGGAAGCGGTATCATCTTCAAGGCTGGGAAGGGCGTGGGCACCATCACCCGGCCGGGCCTGCCCCTGCCGCCGGGAGAACCCGCCATCAATCCCGTGCCGCGCAAGATGATCGAAACGGCCATTCGCGAGGTGGCCGGAGAAAGTACCGATTTCGAGGTCGAAATTTCCGTCCGCGATGGCGAGAAACTGGCGGAAAAAACCCTGAACGGCAGGCTCGGCATCGTCGGCGGTATTTCTATCCTCGGCACCACCGGCATCGTCATTCCGTTTTCCTGCTCGGCGTGGATTCATTCGATCTGGCGCGGCATCGATGTGGCGCGCGCCACCGGCTGCACCCATGTGCTGGGCGCTACCGGCAACACCTCCGAAAAAGCCGGGCAGGCGCTTTACGATCTTCCGGAAACCGCGCTTATCGACATGGGCGATTTCATCGGCGGCATGCTGAAATACCTGCGCAGCCATCCGGTCGAGCGGGTGACGATCGCGGGCGGCGTCGCCAAGATGACTAAGCTCGCCCAGGGAATGCTCGACGTGCACTCCAAAAAGGGATTGGCCGATCTCGATGCGCTGGCGGCATTGGCGCGGGAAGCCGGAGGAAATGAAAATCTCGCCATTGCCATCCGTCAGGCCAACATGGTCGCGCACGCCTTTGAGCTGGCCGAAAGCGCCAAGATAGATCTCGGTGCGGTCGTTGCTGAAAAAGCCTGGGTAACCGCAGCGGCAGCGCTGAAGATGCCGGCCATTGCGCTCGATATTCTGGTGTTCGATCGTCAGGGCGCGCTCAAGGGGCGCACCGCCTCCACGCCGTCGCATCAGCCTTTCGCATCTTCCTTCGGAGACCGGAACCGCCGAACATAGTCGGTGCTATAAAGCGCGCTTTCACGAAAATCAGTCGAGGCAAGCCCACGTCCGACGAAGATCAGGGCCGTCCGCTCCACCGGTTCGGCTGCGAGCTTGTCCTCAATGTCGAACAGCGTTCCTCTGATAACCCGCTCATCCGGCCAGGACGCGCGAACGACGATGGCGACCGGGCAATCCGAACCGTAAAGCGGCGTCAGCTCTTCCACCACCTTGCCGATGGCATGAATGGCGAGATGGACGGCGAGCGTTGCGCCCGTCGCACCGAAAGCCTTCAGCGTCTCACCCTCCGGCATCTTCGATGCGCGCCCGGAAATGCGGGTCAGCACAAGGCTCTGCGCCACTTCCGGCACAGTCAGTTCCCGCTGCAAAGTGGCGGCGGCGGCGGCAAAGGACGGCACGCCCGGGGTGACGGTATAATCCAGACCCAGCCGCTCCAGACGGCGAATCTGCTCGCCCATGGCGCTCCAGACGGAAAGGTCGCCGGAATGCAGCCGCGCCACATCCTTTCCGGCCTCCGCTGCGGCCACAAATTCCGCCTCAATCTCATCCAATGAAAGCGCGGCCGTATCGACGATGCGGGCGCCCGGAGGACAATATTCAATGAGCGCTTTCGGAACCAGCGAGCCGGCATAAAGGCACACCGGGCAGGCGGCGACAAGATCGCGCCCGCGCACCGTAATGAGATCGGCGGCGCCCGGACCGGCGCCAATGAAATGAACCGTCATTATTGTTCTCCATGTTCGATGGCGCTGCTGCTTTTCTGCGGGGCGTCGTCAGTCGTTGCGATGGCCACCGTGACATCGTCAACCACAAGACGCGGCGCAACCAGCCTTGCATTCTCTCCGGCGGCGGCAAGCGCCGCCGCTTCGCTCACACTTGGCGAGCCGGCATGATCAAGGCTCGCCTGTGAAAATGTCATTGTTTTCGAAGCAACCGCCTCGAGCCGTTCCTGCGATACGATTTCAAGCGACAGCGACAGGCTTTTCGCCGCTTCCAAAAGACCGGCTTCACCGGCTTTGAGCGGCGCGGTCGCCAGGCATTCCGCCGTCACGTCAAAAGCACGTTCTGCGGCACGCACGGCGGCAATGACAGCAGCGGGACCCGTGCCTCTGCGACAACCTATGCCAGCCACGGTCACCATGGCTTGGTCCAGCTCCATTGCGTCACCGGCATTGCCGGACGCCAGCCCGACATGGAACCGACAGCCGCCACCCGCGACACATCCAGACGGATCATCGATCCGCCGTGCCGCGCATGGGCGGCAAGCAGAATGGCCTCCATTTCCAGCGTCACCGCATTGGCGACCAGCCGCCCGCCGGGTTTCAGGGCCTCCATAGCCCCCTCAAGCACACCGTCTTCACTGCCGCCGCCGCCAATGAAAATCGCATCCGGCTTGGCCAAGCCTTCGAAAGCCGCAGGGGCCGCGCCGATCATGACCTCAAGCGCCGGAACACCGAAAGCTTCGGCATTGCGAGCTATACGCTCCGCCCTTTCCGGGTGTTGTTCTATGGCGATGGCGCGGAGCGAGTGGTGCGACAGCATCCACTCTATGCCGATCGAACCCGAACCGGCACCGACATCCCACAGCAACTCGCCCCGCCGTGGGCCAAGAGAGGAAAGTGTCACGGCGCGGATTTCACGTTTGGTGATCTGCCCGTCATGTTCGAACAGGCTGTCATCAAGCCCACATGTGAAAGGCAGAACGCGGGCGCCATCGGCCGCGACGACGTCAATCCCCACCACATTCAGCGGGTCGATGTCTTCAAACGAGAAATCGGCCGCCCTGACCTGCCGCCGCCTCTCCCGCTCTCCGCCCAGGGCTTCGAGCAAAATGAATTCCGACTGGCCTAAACCGAGATCAGACAGCAAATTTGCAATCAAAGCCGGCGCATGCGCGTCAGACGTCAGGGCGATGATGCGCGCACCCCCATGGAGATGCGGGCGCAGAAGATCGACGGAACGGCCATGCAACGAAACGCACTCGGTTGATTGCAGCGCCCAGCCAAGCCGCGAGGCGGCAAGCGAAAAGGCGGAGGGCGAGGGATGACAAACTGTCTCGTCCGCCTCGATTTGCCGCAAAAGCGTGACGCCGACGCCGTAAAAAAACGGATCGCCTGACGCCAGCACACAAACGCGCCTGCCACGCAGCGCCACGACATCGCTCATCTCGGTGTCAAAGGGCACCGGCCAGCGCTGGGCGTCACCGCGAATGGCCGCGGCCGCCAACTCCAGATGGCGTTTGCCGCCAAAAACCACTTCGGCCGCTTCAATTGCCTCAATTGCCTTGCTGCCCAGCCCTTGCAGCCCGTCCTCACCTATGCCGACGATGGAGAGCCACGGCTTTTCTTTCTTTTCGGTGGAAGCCTCATTTTTTGTGGAAGCCTGGCCCGTTCCGGAATATTCAGACGTCATGACACGCTCCATACTCATCCTTGGCGGCACGGCGGATGCCCGGATACTGGCGGGCAGGCTGGCGCAGGAATCCTGCGACCGTATTCTCCTCTCCATGGCCGGCAGGACGCTCTCGCCGGTGGAACAGCCAGTGCCGATGCGCAGTGGCGGCTTCGGTGGAGCTAGCGGTCTTGCGGATTTCATTCGCACCGGGGATTTCGATATTCTCGTAGACGCCACCCATCCCTATGCGGCGAAAATTTCCGCCAATGCCATTGAGGCGGCGCGGCTCGCCAGAGTTCCGCTGGTCGTCCTTTCGCGTCCTGCCTGGCAGCGCCAGCCGATTGACAGGTGGCATGATGTCGACACTGTCGAACAGGCTGTCGCCGCGCTCGGCAGCGAAGGCAGACGCGTGTTTCTGGCTTTGGGACGGCAGGAGCTTCTTCCTTTCGAAACCGCGCCCCAGCACAACTATCTCATCCGCAGCGTCGACCCGGTGGAGCCGCCACTGAAACTGCCGCATGCGCGCTATATTACCGCGCGCGGCCCCTTTGCGCTGGACGACGAAATCCGCATGCTGGACGAAAACCGCATCGAGACGGTGGTCTCGAAAAACTCCGGTGGCAGCGCGAGCTATGGTAAGATCGAAGCGGCGGGACGGCTCGGCCTTCCGGTCATCATGATCGACCGGCCGCGACAGCAAAACGACGCGCCCCTGAATGACGTGACGGTGCCGGACATTGCCGCTGCGCTCACCGCCATTCGCCATCAGCTCTCTCTTCTCGAAAAACGCGGCGAATAAACCAGCGGTTCCTTACCGGAACGTTCAATCAGACGGGTTTCAACCGAGCCGACGATGATGCAGGTAGCCATATCCGCCATATCGCTCGAAGCTTCCGAAAGAGGCACAACCCGGATACGCTCATCCGTCCGGCCTGCCGCGCGACCGAAGATCACCGGCACCGAACCGGGCAAATGCGCCCGCAACAGATCAAAAGCGGTCCCGAGCTGGTGCGGCCGTGCCCTGCTGACGGGATTATAGAACGCCATTACAAAGCCTGCTTCGGCCGCCGCGATCAGCCGTTTTTCAATGATGCCCCAGGGTTTCAGATTATCCGATAGCGAAATGGCGCAGAAATCATGGCCAAGCGGCGCGCCGGCTCTCGCAGCGACCGCCAGCATGGCTGTCACACCCGGCACGAGGGAGAAATCGATATCGCGCCATTCGGCGGGGCCGCTTTCGATCGCCTCGCAAACTGCCGCCGCCATGGCGAAAACGCCGGGATCGCCGCCGGACACCACGCACACCTTGCCGCCGGAAGCTGCAAGCCGCAGAGCCTGCTCGGCGCGGGAAATCTCCTCGCGATTGTCCGAAGCGTGGCGACGCTGGTCCGGCCGAAGCGACAGCCGGTCAATGTAAGGGAAATAACCGAAAAAATCGTCCGAAGCTTCAACGGCAGCGAGCGCTTCCGGCGTTATCTGGGCCTGACTGCCCGGGCCAAGACCGACGACGACGAGCCTGCCCGTCATGACTTTTCACCAGCCAAGGGTCTTGTTTTCCAGCCAGGAACCAGAACCAGCGAAAAATATGGAGCAGGCGACGCATCGCGATCGACAAGCCGCACCGCATGGCTGTTGGCCATGGTGCCGCGCTCGACATAAAGCGCGTCTTCAAGCTTGCCAGCCTTTTGCAGCGCCCGGCGGATTTTCGGCAGGTTGCGCCCGACCTTCATGATGACCGCCCCATCCGTTCCGGAAAGGCGGTCCGTCAAAACATCTTCTCCAAGTGTACCGGGAAGCACGCTTAAAATATCGTCGCCTTGCACCAGCGGCAGGCCAGCCATGGACCAGCATCCCGACATGGCGGTGATGCCAGCCACGACCTCGGCGGGATAAGACGGCGCCAACCGCAGATGCAGGTGCATATAGGAGCCATAAAACAGCGGATCGCCTTCGGAGAGCACGGCAACATTTCGCCCAGCCTCGAGATGCACGGCAATATCCTTCGCCGACTGATCGAAAAAAACCGCGATGGCATCTTTGTATTCATCGCCGTTTTTGTCGCTTTCGACGGTTACCGGGTAAACCAGCGGCATTTCCAGCGTGCCCGGACGAATGAAGGCTTCGACAATACCGCGACCGTTGCCGCTGCTTCCCTTCTTGCAGAAGAAGGCGAGAACATCGGCACTTTCGATGGCACGCACGGCTTTCAGCGTCAAAAGCTCCGGATCGCCGGGACCGGTGCCGACGCCAACAAGCTTGCCCTTAGGATGTTCAAGGAGTGCCGCGCTCAAAGGCCCGCCCTCGCAACCGCGTTGATCGCAGCGGCGGTCATGGCCGAGCCGCCGAGACGCCCCTTGACGATGGCGTAGGGAATAGCGAGCGAACTTGCCTCCAGGGCGTCTTTCGATTCCGCCGCACCCACAAAGCCAACGGGCATGCCAATGATGGCCGCCGGGCGGGCATCGCCTTTTTCCAGTATTTCGAGGAGATAGAACAAGGCGGTTGGTGCATTGCCGATCGCGACAAGCGCGCCATCCAGCTTGTCCGCCCACAGATCAAGGGCGGCGGCGGACCGCGTGTTGCCTATCCGTTTCGCAATATCGGGCGTGCGAGCATCGCGAAGGGTGCAGATAACCTCATTGCCGGCCGGAAGGCGCGCGCGCGTCACGCCATGCGCCACCATCTCAGCATCGCAGAGGACAGGCTTGCCAGCGAGGAGGGCGGAACGCGCAGCGCCAACGAAATCGGGCGAAAAGCGGAAGTGGCTTGCCGCCTCCACCTGGCCACAGGCATGGATCATACGAATGGCGATATCTGCCTGTTCATCGCTGAAGGCGGACAGATCCGCTTCTTCACGGATGATGGCGAAGGAGCGTTCATAGATCGCATTGCCATCGCGAATATAGTCATAGTCGGTCATCAGTCATCCTGTCGAAGCGCCGCGCCGATTACTCCCGTGCCCAGACGGACAAGAAAGGTGGCAGCGTTTTCTCCGGGCTTATGTTCTTTTTCGTAAAGACGGGCAAGCCGCGAAAGCGCCGTCCTGCGATGCTGAAAAGGTAAAATGCCATTGGGCGCGTCGCCGGCGCGGCCCGAAATAGAAAATGCCAGGCCTTCAGCAGTGCCGGAAAACGTCAGAAGCGCCGGTCCTGGATGGGCACATCCCTTGCCACAGCCGGAAATATGAAGCGTGAAAGATCCATCCAGCAGGGAAGGGCATTCTTCAGCCGCAAAGGCGGCCAACTCATGGGTGGCAAAGAAGGCCGACCCACAACGTGGCGCGCCCGAGCACACGGCAACGGAAGAGCGCGCGTCCCCGAAAGCAGTGATAACACCCGTCTCACCCGCCACCGCAAGCAAATCGCGGCAGACCGTAGAAGGACCGAAAAATAGCAAGCTATGATTTGGCGATGGCCGCAACGTTTCGATACCGAGCGCATCGGCCTGCTCGCAGAGCTTCGCCAGATCGGAAGCCGGGAGTTGCCCGAAAGCAGGGGCGATGCCGACAGCAAAGCGATCCTCTCCCGTCGTCATCAGCCCCAATGGCAGAGACGTGTCCGTAAGTTCATCGGCAATCTCTCCAGCCAGCAGACGATCTCCGCAGATCGACCTCGTCGCTGCAACATCCAGATCGCGGCCGCGGGCAAGCGGTCCTTGAGCAGCCAGATGGACGAGCAGAGAGACAACTATATCCGGCGCCGCGTGCGTCTCGATCAACCCTGCCCTCAGCGCCTTCGGCTGCGGCCCGCCAAGCATCAATTGCCAAAGGGTTCTGCCACCCAGAGACGCCGCCTTCAGGCGAATATCGGCCAGCAAACCATCCAGAGACAGGCGACCGCCACCATCAATGACGACCGACATCTTGGCGGCGAGTTTTTCATGAAGTCGAAGCCTGCCGGCTTCTCGCCGAATTGCTGCGGCAAGCGGGCGGGCATCGGCAATTTCCGTATCATCCCGACCGGCGAGAGGCGAGGTCTCTATCGCAAGTCCGTGACGAAGCGGCAGGTCCAGCGCCAGTACCTCCTTCTCCAGCGCAATCGCACTGTCGGGCGTCAGACCGCGAAACTGCACCCCGCCGCGGGCGGTGATGTCTATCAATCCGTTGCCATGCCGCTCAGCAAGATGGCAAAGCGCCACCATCTCGCGCGGCGATATATCAGCCTCAAAAGCAATTCGCGACAAAAACCCGTCGCCTGTCCGCATGGGGGCGGAAAGGGCGGGGCAGACGCCACGGCGGCCAAACGGCTGAACGGTATCAACGGCAGCGACCATCACGCCTTTCTCCTTTCGGAAAACGGCAGGATCAGCATTTCCAGTTCGGCATCAACCGCGTTGCGGCGGCTATGCCACAACCCGCGACGGCGCGCGGATAAAAAGCGTTCGGCCATCACCCGCGCCGCTGTCGGGTTTTCCCGCAGAAGAAAGTCGCGCACGGCCTCGTCGCCCAAATAGGCGTCGTAGAGGCATTCGATCAGAGATGAGGACACGACATGCGTCGTCTCCGCAAATCCGATCAGGCGGTCAACGGTTTCAAGCAGTTCCGCGGCACCACGCGGCCCATGCCGCATCTGGCCGGCGATGAAGCGCGGGTTGACGGCGCGTGCCCGCACCACACGCGTCAGCGCCTGCGAGATCGTCCGCGCACGCGGGCGGGCCGGATCGGTCGTATCCAAGGCAACGATATCGGCAATATCCCCGAGCGCAGCCTTCGCAGCGGAAAAACCGCCAATGAAGGCGACATCAGACGAACCGTCGAGCAAATCCCGACCGGGATCATCGCCGGTATGAACGAGAAGATCGGCCCGGCGCACAAGTTCGGTAAAGCCGGCATCCTCAACGATGTCGAGTCCATCGGCGCCGCCAAAAGCATGGTTTGCAGCCTCGAGATATGCCCGCCCCAGCTCCTCGCGTTCCTCCCAGGTACCGCCCGCCAGCTTTTCCTCGATACCCGCGCCATAGGTGCCGGGCGCAGAACCGAAGATGCGCGCCGGGATATGCCCGAGCGCTGCGGCCTCCTCCGCAAGCGGATTGTCGCCCGGCGCTTCATCCCTGCGCGCGACGGCTTTGGTGGCGGCGTCGAGAAGCGCGATCAGCGCCGGAAACATGTCGCGGAACAGCCCGGAGATGCGGAACGTCACATCAACACGCGGTCGCCCGAGGCTGGCGGGCGGCAAAACCTCGATACCGGTGACACGACCGGTAGCGGGGTCATGCATCGGTCTTGTCCCCATCAGATGCAGCGCCTGCGCCACATCCTCACCGCCATTGCGCAGGCTGGCGCTGCCCCAGAGATCGAAGACCAGGTGCTTCGGCCAGTCGCCATGGCTCTGTAGATGATGGCGCAATACTTCTTCAGCTGCCATTTTGCCGAGTTCAAATGCCGTCGGCGTCGGCATGGTACGGGGATCGGCGGCATAAAGGTTGCGACCAGTGGGCAGCACATCGAGCCGCCCGCGCGCAGGTGCGCCGGACGGGCCGGGAACGATATGCAGGCCATTGAGCGCGGCAATCAGGGCGGCTTTTTCCGATTTGGCGCTTTCAAGCCTCAGAAGGTCGGTCTCACCCTCGGCACTGCGGCCAAAAACATGCTGGCCGTCCTTGATCGCAAAATCCTTGAGGTCGCAGAGAAAAGCATCGATGCGCGACAGCGCCGCATCTGGATCATCTTTCTCCACCACGCCCGCTTCCGCCGCAAGCCCGGTCTCCAGCGCCTTTTCAACTATCAGTTTCGCCAGTCGGTCACGCCGGCGGCGATCCAGCCCATCCGCCTGCGCATATTCATCGACCAGTTGCTCCAGCGCCGACTGCTCCGGCGAAAGCCCGGCATTCACGAGTACTGGCGGAACATGGCCGATGGTCACGGCCGCGATGCGCCGCTTGGCGACCGCCGCCTCGCCCGGATTGGAAACGATGAACGGATAGACCACCGGCAGTGAGCCGGTGACAATTTCGGGAAAACAATTGCAGGAAAGCGCTACCGTCTTTCCGGGCAGCCATTCCAGCGTTCCATGCGCGCCCACATGCACGATGGCATGCGCACCCGCAATCCGCTGCATCCATGCGCCGAAGGCAACAAGCGCGTGACGTGGCGGCAGGGCGGGGTCGTGGTAGTCCACCCGACGATCCTCATTGCGGCCCCGGTCCGGCGCGAGCGCCACGAACACTTCGCCGAAACGTGCGGCGCGGAACCGGAACGCGCCATCGACGAATGCGTCGTCATCGATTGCCGCGCCCCATGTCGCGTTCACGGATGCGGCAGATGCCGACGGCAAGGCGGAAAAAAAAACCTCGTAGGTGGAAAGATCAATTGCCGCTTCCTGTTGTTCGACGCAGTCGAGCAACGCCCGTGCAGTCTCAGGAATATCCTCGACCGTATAGCCAGCCCCGGCGAGATCCTGCATCATTTCGAGAACGCTTTGCGGCACATCGAGACCGACGGCATAACCGGTTCGCCCGGGCGCCGCACCGGGATAGTCCGGCATCAGAATAACGATTCGCCGATCCCTTGGAGCGGCATTCCGCAGCCGCAGGAAAGCGGCGATGCGATTTGCCGTCTGCTCGATGCGATCAGCCTCGGGTACATTGAGCAAACTCGCGCCGCCATCCACACGCGCCTGTTTGAATGAGATCGCACCGACGAGAATCCGGCCATCCAGCTCCGGCAGGACAACATGCATGGCGAGATCGGAAGGATTGAGACCGCGCGCATTTTCCGCCCATCCGTCCCTCCGCGTCGTCGCCATCACCACCTGAAACACCGGAACGCCCATCCGGTCAAACAAGGTTGCCCCGTCATCATCCGTCTGACTGGCGAAGGCGGTGGCGGCAATGATGGCGGCGGGCTTCAGATCGGGCAGCGCCGTTTCGAGGAAACGGATCGCCTCGCCATCCTTCAGACCACTGACAAAAATCGGCAATGGCGCAAAGCCGCGCTGCGAGAGCGCCTTAAAAAGCGCGTCCACCGGTGCGGCATCTGCCGCCAGAAGCATGGAGCGGTAAAACAGAATGGGCAGAACGGGCACACCTTCGGGAAAACCCGCGCAGGCTTCCGCCCTATCCACAACGCCCCTGCCGGGCCGGTAGAAACCGGCTTTTGGTAGCGGCTCGGCTTCGATATCCGGCCATGCCTCGGCCCTTGCAAGAGCGGCGAGACCAAGGGCAAGCCGATCCATATTCTCTTGCCCACCCTCACGGAAGAAGGAGAGGACCGAGGCCAAAATCCGCCGATCGACGGTCGAGGCCGCTTCCAGTTTCTCGTCCCTTTCGCTGCACTCACCCGGCAAAAGCAGAAGCTTGATGCCACGCCCGTGCGCAAGAATGGAAAGCTGATCGACGCCGTAACGCCAGCGTTCCGCGCCGCCGAGAATCCGGATAAGAATAACCTTGGCATGTTCCGCCGTCTTTTCGACCCAGAGATCGACCGACATGGGATGCCGAAGCTCGGAGAGGTTGGCGGCTGACAGGGAGGGGAGCGCCCCCCCTGTTCGCCGCCAGGCCTGTTCCAGCCCGGCAAGATCGCTTGCCGAAAAAGACAGTATCACCACATCAGACCGGGGCTGGTTGAGATCAACCGGCTCGATCAGATCGTCCAGAGACGAGGATGTGGTAGCGAGGATGTGCATCGTCAGGCGGCCAGCATCTGTTCGATCTTTTCGCGGTTGATGCCCTTTTCGCCGATGACGACGAGGCGGCTGCGGCGTTCCTCACCCGCAGCCCAGGGCCGGTCGTAATAATGGTTGACTCGGCTGCCGACAGCCTGCACCTGCAGGCGCATCGGCTTTGCGGCAATTTCGATGAAGCCCTTGATGCGCAGGACATTTTCGGCAGCGGCCGTCTTGGCGATACGGGCCGCCAGCGCTTCCGGATCGGTAACAGTCGGCAGATCGATGACGAAGCTGTCGAAATCGTCATGCTCGTGGTCGAGTTCGCCATCATGGTGGGTGCGGCGGTTTTCGATATCCTCTTCCACCGCAAGGCCAAGACCGATCAGCACGGCGGGGTCGATGGCGCCATTGGAGGCCACAACGATCTTTGCCGCCTTCGGCAGATGTTCGAGAACATGCGCCTTGGCCTTGTCCAGACCGGCATCATCCAGCAGATCGGCCTTGGTCAGCACGATAAGATCGGCACAAGCGACCTGATCCTCGAAAACCTCTTCGACCGGGTCATCGTGATCGAGCGCCTCGTCATTTGCCCGTTGGGTGGCGAGCGCTTCCATGTCGTGCGCCACCTGACCTTCGGCAAGGGCGGCGCCATCCACTACGGCTACGACGGCGTCCACCGTCACACGGCTCTTGATCGCCGGCCATTGGAAGGCCTGCACCAAGGGCTTCGGCAGGGCAAGGCCCGAGGTCTCGATGAGGATATGCTCCACCTTCGGCTGGCGGCTCAGAATCTGTTCGATGGCGGGCTGGAAATCATCCGCCACCGTGCAGCAGATGCAGCCATTAGCCAGTTCGACGATGTTTTCTTCCGGGCAGCTTTCAATACCGCAACCTTTGAGAATCTCGCCATCGATGCCAATATCGCCGAATTCGTTGACGATGATCGCCAGCCGCTTGCCGTCCAGCTTTTCGAGAAGACCGCGCAGCAGCGTGGTTTTGCCGGCCCCCAGAAAGCCGGTAACGATGGTGCAGGGAACGCGGTCCAGAAGGGTGCTCATGATCTCTCCTCGGTAAAATCGAATGGGGGAATGCGCGCCACCATGCCGCGCTTTAAAGGTTCGGGGCGGCCGCGCCAGGGCATCAGGCCATCGGGGGCGGCCGCCAGCAGCCGCGCACCGGTCAGCAAATCTTCCGCATCACCGGTCGTCAGCCCGCCAAAGACATAGGACCAGCCATTGGCGCTGCGCAGCGCGGCGCTAAGCCCGCGCTTGCAATTGGCAAGGCAGTTGACGGAACGAACGGTGACACCGGTTTCCTGCGCCTTTGCGATGACGGCATCGGCGAGACGTGAACCGGGGCGCGGTTCGGCATTGGGATCGGTTTCATCGCGGCAGCTTCTGCAAACGAAGACGGTCACGCCGGACGCTGTTTCGTTCTGCGTGTTTCCGCCTGCACATGAAGATGTCGCTGAAATATCCAAACCGTATCGTTTCCCGCGCCTTACAAAAAATCTCGGGGGTGCGGATGCCGAATACGGCATGCGGACAGACGCAAGCCGGGTGTTCGATCTAACCGACTGACCGGAGCACCCCGCCCGGCAGACGTTTTTCCTGAAACGGCAGGTCTCCTGGCTCGCGGCTTTACATCCTGACACCGCCTTCCCGAACCCGTTAAGGCGTCCAGTGGCTTTACGGTGCGGGCTTACCGCTTACAGTTGCGGGGGCAGCCACGGAATGACCCGGTAATCGGGTTGGAACCGTGTTCCCTCTTAGCTTTTCCCGTTGCCGGGAAAAGACCGTCAGTCCGTTACCCTTAGGCTGAACGGGCGTGGGGGTCAATGCCGCGACCCTGTGGCCCGCACATTGCCGGGTGCGGCAAATTGGGTATAGTCGCCGCTCCGAATGGCGGGGCACCGGGTCCCACGCCGCTGGATGAAAAGGAAAACGCGATGACACGCGACATCAGCGACAGCGAAGCCGAACGTCACCGGCAGAAAATGGTCAACCGCAAAACGGTGCAGGACGCCGAGGTTGCGGAAAAGACCATCGAAAAAGGTCTGCTGATGATCAATACCGGCCCGGGCAAGGGCAAATCCACCGCCGCTTTCGGCCTTGCCCTGCGCATGCTGGGCACTGGGCGGCGGGTCGGCGTGGTGCAATTCATCAAGGGTGCATGGTCAACGGGAGAACAGCAGGCGCTGAATTTGTTCGGCGACAGGGTGGTGTGGCGCACCATGGGCGAAGGGTTCACCTGGGACACGCAGGATTTGAAGCGCGACGTTGCGGCGGCGGCAAAGGCCTGGGAAGAAGCCAAGGTCCTGATGGCCGACGAGACCGTCAGCCTGCTGATCCTCGATGAGCTGAACATCGCGCTCCGTTACGATTACCTGCCACTGGAGGAGGTGGTCGAAACGCTATCCAGCCGAAGGCCCGATCTGCACGTCATCGTTACCGGCCGCAACGCCAAGCAACCGCTCATCGACGCGGCCGATATGGTGACGGAAATGACCCTCGTGAAACATCACTTCAAGGCCGGCGTAAAAGCGCAGGCGGGGATAGAATTCTGACATGGCTGCACGCGTGCTGATGTTTCAGGGAACCGGCTCGGATGTCGGTAAATCGCTGATGGTGGCCGGCCTTGCCCGTGCCTTCACCCGGCGCGGCCTGTCCGTCATGCCGTTCAAGCCGCAGAACATGTCAAACAATGCGGCCGTGACCGCCGATGGCGGCGAGATCGGCCGCGCACAGGCGCTGCAGGCACGGGCGGCGGGCGTGCCGCTTTCCGTGCACATGAACCCGGTGCTCCTGAAGCCGCAGAGCGAGACCGGCGCACAGGTGGTGGTGCAGGGCAAGATCGCCGGCAATGCCAGGGCGGCCGACTATCAGCACATGAAAGCCGGGCTGATGCCGCGCGTGCTCGAAAGCTTCAACCGCCTGAAACAACAGGCCGATCTGGTGCTGGTGGAAGGCGCGGGCAGCGCCTCCGAAATCAACCTGCGTACCAATGACATCGCCAATATGGGTTTTGCCAGAGCTGCGGATGCGCCTGTGGTCCTGATCGGCGATATCGACCGGGGCGGCGTCATCGCCAGCCTCGTCGGCACCAAAGCCGTGCTCGAAGCTGAAGACGCGGCGATGATCGAAGGTTTCATCGTCAATCGCTTTCGCGGTGATCCGGCCCTGTTTTCAGACGGCATGCGGATAATTGCGGAACAGACCGGCTGGGCCTCTATCGGGCTTCTGCCACATTTCTCAGATGCCGCCAAACTGCCGGCGGAAGATGCGCTGGGGCTCTCCGGCCCGGCCCAACAGAAGCTTGGCGCAAAGATCCGCATCGCCGTGCCGATCCTGCCGCATATTTCCAATTTCGACGATCTCGATCCGCTGGATATGGAACCGGATGTCGAACTGATCCGCGTGCGGCCGGGCGAAACCATTCCGGCCGATTGCCGGCTGGTGCTGCTTTGCGGATCGAAAGCCACCATCGCCGATCTTGCCGTACTGAAAGATGCGGGCCTAGACATCGATATAAAGGCGCATGTGCGGCGCGGCGGCTACGTTCTCGGCCTGTGCGGCGGATACCAGATGCTCGGAAAAACCGTTGCCGACCCTGACGGCATCGAGGGATCGCCCGCAACTGTCGATGGGCTCGGTCTGCTTGATGTCGACACGGTTTTGACGGGCGACAAGCGACTCGTTTCCGTTCAAGGCGTGAGCTTTGATGGTATTGGTTTATCCGGCTACGAAATGCATGTCGGGGAAACCACGGGAGCAGCGGGCAATCTGGCGTTTTCGACGATCGACGGGCATAGCGATGGAAGCATTTCACCCGACGGTCGCGTCTTCGGCACCTATATTCACGGCCTCTTCGCGGATAACAGCCAGCGGAGCGCGTGGCTGGAACGTCTCGGCGGGCAGGGCACGGAGCTGAACTATGATGAGCAGGTGCATACGGTTCTCGACCGTCTCGCTGCACATATGGAACAGCACCTCGATCTCGACCGTCTGCTTGCTATAGCGCGATAAGGATCGCCAGAAGTCCGAACAGGCCGATCAATAGCAGGTCGGCAATCCGCACGAGCCGCAGCGCCCTGCGAATATCGCCGGCAACCAGCGCCGCCCTGCCACCTTCACCCATGAAACGCGCCTCGATCATCTGACCGCCATAGGAGCGCGGCCCTGCGAGCGCAAAGCCGAGAGCACCGGCCAACGCCGCCTCCGGCCAGCCAGCGTTGGGAGAACGGTGATGATGGGCATCGCGACGTATCGCAGCCATAGCCCTGCCGGGTGATGCGCCCTTAACAAAAAACGCGGCAACCACGAAAAGACCGCCGCTCAACCGTGAGGCCGGCAGATTGACCAGATCGTCCAGCCGGGCGGAGGCCCAGCCGAAGGCCTCATGGCGGGGTGAGCGATGGCCGATCATGCTGTCAGCCGTATTGATCGCCTTGTAAGCCGCGCCGCCCGGCAGGCCCAGGATGCCGAGCCAGAAGGCGGGAGCGACGATGCCGTCGGAAAAATTCTCGGCCAGACTTTCAACCGCCGCCCGGCAGATCGCCGCTTCGTCCAGCTTTTGAGGATCGCGCCCGACGATCATCGATACCGCCTCGCGGCCGCCTTCCACACCCTCACGCTCCAGAGCAATGGCGACAGCCTCCACATGCTGCTCAAGACTTTTCTGCGCCGGAAGCGAAGCTCCCAGCACAGCAACCAGTAAAATGCCGAAGGGCAGAAAAAGCAGGGTGGATTGCGCAAGCCATGCAACAAGCAGCGTCAGCCCGACGAAAACGAGGAGAGCCGCGACACCGGCTCCCTTGCGCTGTGAAAATGACGCACTCTCCCGGTTCCATTTTTTGTCCAGCAGCGCGATAAGCGAACCGATCCAGGTGACGGGATGGCCGATGCGTTTGAACAGCCATTCCGGATAGCCGGTCAGGCGTTCGATCACGAGCGACAGGAAAGCGAGAGCAAAAAACATGGGCGAAACAGTACCAGAAAAGGCGAAAGCTGCGATCCGTCACGGTGGCAATCTCGGCAGGGCGCGTCTGCTGTTTCCTGAAGCGCCTGAACCGTGGATCGACCTTTCGACTGGGATCAATCCGCACTCCTACCCGCATTCGCCGATCCCCGCCAGCGCATTCGCCCGCCTGCCGGAACCGGACGCCGCCGAAGAATTGAAAAGTCTGGCGGCAACGCATTTCAATGCGCCTTCCGCCCGGCATGTAGCGCTTTCCCCCGGCACGCAGATGCTGATGCCATTACTGGCTCAGATCGCTATCGCCCGCGGGGCAAAAAGCGGCGCCGTCCTTTCCCCCGCCTATGCGGAACATGCCCGAACCGCACGCATGGCCGGACTGGCTGTGACCGAGGCGGAAAACATCAGCGCGATGTCGGCTCATGACTATGGCGTCGTGGTCAATCCCAATAATCCCGATGGCCGCATCACGGATCGCACCGCCTTGTTGTCGCTGGCCGCCGCCATGCGCCGCAAGGGTGGGCTGCTCGTCGTGGACGAAGCCTTCATCGAGACAGGAGGTGCCGAAAGCCTCGCAAATGCCGCCTGTCAAGATGCACTGGTGATCCTGCGCTCTTTCGGTAAATTTTACGGCATGGCAGGCGTTCGGCTGGGTTTCGCTATTGCGCAGCCCGATATCGCTGCTGAACTGGAGGCAAGGCTCGGCCCCTGGGCGGTTTCCGGCCCGGCGCTGCATATCGCGACGCAGGCTCTGGCGGACGGGGAATGGCAATCGTCCATGCGTCTGCACCTTGCCGAAGACGCTCGGCGCATGAACGCTATGCTGGAAAAAGCGGGGCTGGCAATTGCCGGCGGCACGTCGCTGTTTACTCTGGTGCGGGATCCCCGCACCACAAACCTGTCCAGCCATCTTGGCCGACACGGCATTCTGGTCCGCATTTTTGATGAGAGGCCGAACGACATGCGTTTCGGCCTTCCCGGTAGCGAAACGGAGTGGCAGCGCTTTGAGGAGGCGCTGTCATCCTTTGACTATTCCTCGAAGGTGTAGGTCTCAATCGACTCCGGCTTCATTTCGATGGAGAAGCCCGGCAATTTCGGCGGCATGTAAGCGGCGTTTCTGATATCGCAGGGTTCGATGAAATGCTCGTGCAGATGGTCGACATATTCGATCACGCGGCCTTCCTTCGTGCCAGATACCACGAGATAGTCGATCATCGACAGATGCTGCACATATTCGCAGAGGCCGACGCCACCGGCATGCGGCCAGACCGGCAGATTGTATTTGGCGGCGATCAGCAGCACCGCCAGCACCTCGTTCAGACCGCCCATGCGGCAGCTGTCGATCTGCACCACATCGATGGCGCCCTCGGCGATGAACTGCTTGAACATGATACGGTTCTGACACATTTCACCCGTCGCCACCTTCACCGGGCCGATGGCGGCGCGGATCTTGCGATGGCCGGCGACATCGTCCGGGCTCGTCGGCTCCTCGATAAAGAATGGCTTGGCGAAAGCGAGCTTCTTCACCCAGTCGATTGCCTGATCCACTTCCCATACCTGGTTGGCGTCGATCATCAGATAGCGGTCAGGACCGATCACCTCACGGGCAATGGTGAGACGGCGGATGTCGTCTTCCAGATCGCGACCGACCTTCATCTTCACATGGTTGAATCCGGCATCGATGGCTTCCTGGCAAAGACGGCGCAGCTTGGCGTCGTCATAACCGAGCCAGCCGGCCGAGGTCGTGTAGCAGGCGTAACCTTCGCTCTTCAGCGTCTCGATACGTCCGTTCTTGCCGCTTTCGGCTTTTTTGAGGATCGCAAGCGCCTCGTCACGGGTCAGCACATCGGTCAGATAACGATAGTCGACGATATCGGCGATTTCTTCCGGGCTCATATCGGCAACGAGCTGCCAGACCGGCTTGCCCGCCTTCTTGGCCAGCAGATCCCACACGGCATTGACGACGGCGCCGGTGGCGAGATGCATCGCACCCTTGTCCGGCCCAATCCAGCGCAGCTGGCTATCGCTGGTCAGATGCCGCCAATATTTGCCAGGGTTCTCGGTGACGGTGGCAAGATCGGTGCCAACCACCAGATGACGCATCGCTTCGATGGCCATGCAGCAGATGTCATTGCCGCGGCCGATGGTGAAGGTCAGCCCGTGGCCTTTAAGACCCGGCTCATCGGTATCGAGAATGACATAAGCCGCCGAATAATCCGGGTCGGGGTTCATCGCGTCCGAGCCGTCGAGACTTTGGGACGTCGGAAAACGCAGGTCGAAAACACGCAGATCAGTAATTTTGGTCATGGCCGTTCACTCGCGGTCAGTGTCAAAGGAAATCGTTCAGTCGAGGTGGAAGGTTTCTTCCATCATCGCCCACCACTCGCCTTCCTTGCGGCTTTCGAGCGGTTGCTGACAGGGAATGGTGAAAGACCACCACTCCTGGTTCTTCGGGCTTGCAGCCATCTTCGCCATGTCGGCGCTGATATCGCTGCCGTGATATTCCCAATAGCCGAAGAGCAGATTTTCCGGCTCGCGCAGGAAGATCGTATAATTGCGGATATTGCAGTCGCTGATGAGCGCCAGAATTTCAGGCCAGACGGCGGCATGCAGCCTTTTATATTCCGCGATCATTTCCGGTTTGACGCCTATGACCATGCCCATGCGCTGCATGAAAAACTCCGTTATTGCTTGATGGTGGCGAGCGCCGCGCGCAACTTCGACTGTGGCAGTCTCAATCCCAGCCGTTCCGCTGCGGCAACGACCGGAGCGAAGCGGCGGCGCTTCTTTTCATCGTGGTTGCCGGCGATATCGGAGAGCCGATGCGCGAGAAAGGGATTGCGCAAACGCTCCCGCAGCACGCCAATATAGGCCTGCGCATCATCCCCCATGCCTTCAGCGGCAAAGACCGGCAGAACCTCGTCCCGCCAAAGCGTCTCCAGATCCGCAACAAGAGCACCGTCGGCCATTGCCTGACGCACCGTCTCGTCCTTCGCACGCGCATCCTGCAACCAGCGTTCCGCCAGATAGGAGTGGCCGAGATTGAGCAGGAAAAGCTTCAGCTTTTCATAGTGGTTGAGATCGTCCGTCAGCACCACGGCAGGGTGCGTGCAGGGAAGGACAAGCCCGTCCTGCTTCTCTATAGCCCATAGCGCATAGGGTTCCGCCACCGCACCCACCGGGTCGATAGGCTCGGAGACGATGCGATCCACCAGACTATTGGCGAAACGGCACTTCTCATTCAGATAAAAGGCAAAACCCGCCGGCAATTGCCACTCATCGGCAAGCCGGCGAATGACCTGTTTCAGCTTTTCGCCATTGCGCGGCAAGAGTTCGCAGGGGAAGATGGACACAGGTGCTTCCGGATTGCGCTGAAAACGCTCCAGCAGCAACATGCAGAGTTTCGCCGGAAAGCTTTTCGGTACGACCGTGAAATCGCCAGCAAGCCCGGCATTATCCGCCGAATCCAGCTCATAACCGCGATCGCCCGTATTGGACAGAATAACCTCGGTCTCGCAGGCAAGGCGGCGCACTTCGGCCCAGTCGGTCGCAGCCGTCAATGCCCGCGCGACAGCCCCGCCCCGAATTTCCTCATCCACTTCCTGCCCATCGCGGATGCCGCAAATACGCACGGGGTAGGGCGCCCCGCCGTTCAGCGCTGTAACACGCTTCAGGCTCTCCGCGTTGCCGGTCGTCTGTACAATCGCGATGCGCCCCAGAGCCTCGCCCTTGTCCAGCGCCTGCGAAACAAAGAGATCCGCATGCGCCAGAAGAAAGCGGCTGGTGCCGAATTGCAGGATGGGCGTATCGGGCGTCATGCGACCTCCACCATGCCCTTGATAACTCCGGCCTTCGGATCGGTCAGGCCGGCGAATCGTGAGGGCACATCGGCAAGCGTCATGCGATGGGTGATCAGTGCTTCCGGTACCTTGCCCTCCCGCAGCGCCTGCAGGACGCGCTCGAAATCCTCAGGCGTGGCATTGCGACTGCCGAGCAGCGTCGTTTCCCGCTTGTGGAACTCCGGATCGTTAAAGCTGATATCGCTGGCGACGATGGAGACCAGCACATAGGAACCGCCATGGCCGACAAAGGAAAAGCCGCGTTCCATGGCTTTCGGATTGCCGGTCGCATCGAAGACCGCATCGAAAAAATCGCCGCCGGTGATGTTGGAGAGGCAATCCCTGTCGCCCTCGCCGAGCGCCACCGTGTGTGCGACCCCGAGATGCTCTCTGCAGAAATCCAGCCGGTCGGTGCGGCCGTCGATCATCGTTACTTCGCCGCCATCGAGAACGGCGAAAACCGCAACCGCCATGCCAATCGGGCCGGCGCCGACGATCAGAACCTTCTGCCCCTTCTCGACTGCGCCACGGCGCACCGCATGCGCACCGATAGCCAGAAATTCGGTCATCGCCGCCTGATCGAGACTCAACCCCTCCGCCTTCAGCACGAATTGCTGTGGCACGCTCAGATATTCGACCATGCCGCCATCGCGATGAACGCCCAGCACACCGATATTGCGGCAGCAATTGCTCTTGCCCTTCAGGCAGGCGCTACATTCGCCGCACGAGATATAGGGAATGACGGTGACCACATCGCCGGCGGACAGATGGCTGCCTTGCGGCGCTTCTTCCACCGTGCCGGAAAGCTCATGACCCATAATGCGTGGATAGGAAAGATAAGGCTGGTTGCCGGTGAAGATGTGCAGGTCCGTGCCGCAAACCCCGATGCGGCGAATACGCACCAGCACTTCACCTTCGCCACGCACTGGTTTCGGCAGTTCCTTGGAGACGAGTTGACCTGGGGTTTCGCAGAAAATCGCCAGCATGCATCACCTGTGGGAAAGGGAATAAAAACGAATGGCGTTACCGCCGAAAACTGCCGCATGGTCTTCTGTCGGCACGATATCTCGGCAGAAATCCAGCCATGCCTGATAATCGCCCGCCAGCCGCAACACCGGCCAGTCACTGCCAAAAATCACGCGGTTGCCGCCAAAGAGTTCCAGAATGGTCTCGGCATAAGGCCGTACCGCTTCCGGCCGCTGCTCACCGCGCTCGGTCAGCAGACCGGAGAGTTTGCAATGGACATTCGGGAGAGCCGCCAGAGCGGCCATATCCTTGCGCCAGTCGCTGTAGTGACCGGTAGCAATCAGCGGCTTCGCGCCATGGTCGATGACGACAGGCAATTGCGGGTGGCGGCGGGCAAAGGCGAGTAGATGCGGCAGATTGGGGGGCAGGACCAGCGCATCGAACGCCAGACCATGTTTTAACAGCGCCGCCACGGCGGGATCGAGTGCCGGATCATCGATCCAGACGACATCCTCCATGCCCTGCAACATCGGGCGGACACCCTTGAACGCCGGATGTTTTGCCCGACGGGCGATTTCACTCGCTGCATCGGCGGATTTCATGTCCACCCAGCCGACCACACCCTTGATGAAATCGTTCTTTTCCGCCAGGTCCAGCATGAAATCCGTGTCGGCCGCCGTCTCCATCGTCTGGACCAGCACGGTGCCGGAAACGGCGGCAGCGGCCAGCAAAGGCGAGAGGTCGGCAGGGAGGAAATCCCGGTAGATGGCGGCGAGCGACGGCGGCGGCCATTGCCCGGCGCGATCTTTCATCAGCCAGAAATGCTGGTGGGCATCGATGAGCATTACCTCAGGCCTTTCCGCCCGGCACCGGCGCACCTTCGGCAATCAGGCCGCGCTTGTGCAACTCCGACCAGAATTCATCCGGGATAGACTGTTCGAACCATTCGATATTGGAGGCGAGCTGCTGCGCATTGCGCGCACCCGAAACGACCGTGACCGACGCCGGATGGGCAAGCGGAAACTGCAGCGCGGCCGCCTGCAACGATACGCCGAGTTCCTCGCAAACACCCTGCAACGCATCGACACGCGTGAGAATATCGGCAGGCGCGTCGGCATAATTGAATTTGCGGTTGCCGGCCAAAATGCCGGAATTGAATGCACCGGCAACAACGATGGCGACACCGCTTTCAGCGCAACGGTTCATGAAAGCAAGGCTCTGCTGCTCCAGCAGCGTATAGCGGCCGGCGAGCATGGCGACGTCGATATCGAAGACATCCATGGCGTCGCTGACGATTTCCCACTCATTGACGCCGAGGCCGACGGCCCCCGTCGATCCTTCCTCGCGCAGCTTGCCAAGCACCCGGAAGCCACCGCCGGTGGTCAGCTGCTCCCAGTAATGCTGGTGCTTTTCGCCGTGGGTGAAGGAGCCGATATCATGCACATAAAGAATATCCGGCTTCAGAACACCGAGCCGCTGCTGGCTGGCCTCAAAGGAGCGCAGGATACCGTCATAGGAATAATCATAGACCGGGCGGAAGGGCAGCGGTGCAATATAGGCGTCTTCCTCCGGACCGACGGTCTCGTCCGGCACCATCACACGGCCAACCTTGGTGCTCAGCGTGTATTCGTTCCGGTCATGCTCCGTCACCATGGTGCCGAGGCGGCGCTCCGACCGCGTATAGCCGTAAAACGGCGCGGTATCGAAATAACGCATGCCGCTTTCCCATGCCTTGTCGAACGCACCCTTGGACTCTTCATAGGGCGTGACGCGGTAGAGATTACCCATCTGGGCGCAACCGAGGCCCATGACGGTGACGTCGACGGCGCGGCGCGGCAATTTACGTGTATCGGAGACTTTCATCGCAGGGACTTTCCAGCTTGTCTTTAGAAAGACGCGCCGCCGCAAAGCGGCGCGTCATCACGCAATCAATAAAGAACGTTCTTGGCTTCGGGCTTTTCGATATTATCCTTGGTGACAACAACGACGCCGGTATCGACGAACTTTTCGACCTTTTCCTTGCCGATGAGCTTGGAAATGGTCTCTACGCCCTTTTCACCCATCTGATAGGAACCCTGAACCACGATACCGGCCAGTGTGCCATCCTTGACGAAGCCCTGAAGGTCCTGGTTGCCGTCGAAGCCGATGGCGACGACCTTGCCGGCCTTGCCGCTCTGGGCGAGCGCGCGACCGACGCCGATTGCCGTCGGCTCATTGGCGCCAAAAATGCCCTTGAGGTCGGAATTGGCGGCCAGAACGTCGGTCGTCTGGTTCAGCGCGGTCGCCATCTGCGACTGCGAATAGAACGGGCCGACAATCTTCAGGTTGGAATTCATCTGGATGTAATCGGTGAAACCGCCGACACGGCCGATTTCCGAACCGGCACCGGCGACATAGGACATGACGGCGATCTTGCCTTCCTTGCCCACCTTGTCGATCAACGCCTGCGCTGCCAGTTCGCCGGCTTTCTTGTTATCGGTCGCCAGAAACGACTGGTAATATTGCTCCGAGCCCTTTGCGAGCTGCGAGTCGATCAGAACCACCGGAATACGGGCTTCCCAGGCCTTCTTGACGGCAGGCACCAGCGCGTCCGGATCGGAAGGTGCCAGAACAATGCCAGCGACCTTACGGTTGATGGCGTTTTCAACCATGTTGACCTGGTCGGCAATGGCGGACTCGGCGGCCGGACCCTGGAAGGTCATGGTGTTGCCGGAAGAGTTCTTCATCGCCGCGTCAGCACCCTTTTGGACGTTCTGCCAGAAGGTGGAGTTGACGGTTTTGACGATGACGGCGATTTCACCGGCCTGCACGGTGGAAACGCTCCACAGCGCAATTGCGGATGTCAGAAGGGCAGTCGCAATTTTCTTCATTTCTTCCTCCGTGATGTCGGCATACCGGGCCTCCCCTTGCCGATCTTTTTTGCGGAAAGGGTCCGCAGGCCCTTGATCAGCGGCGGTTGCGCAACTGGTCGATCCAGACGGTGACCAGAATGACGAGGCCGATGATGATCTGTTGTGTGAAGGCAGAGACGCCATTCATGTTGAGACCGTTGCGCAGGATGCCGATGACGAAAGCGCCGATGGCCGTACCGGAAATCGTTCCCACGCCGCCGATCAGCGATGTGCCGCCGATGACGGCGCTGGCAATGGCGTCCAGCTCATACATCACACCCTCGTTCGGCTGGGCGGTGACGAGGCGAGACATCAGCACGCAGCCCGTCAACCCGGCGAGCGTGCCGGACAGGATGTAGGTGAAATTGGTGACGCGGGCGACATTGACGCCGGAAAGGCGCGCGGCTTCGGCGTTGGAACCGACAGCGTAAATGTGACGGCCGAGGATTGAGCGGTTGAGCATGAAGGAAACCGCAAGCGCAATCACCACCATCAGGATGACGGGGTAGGGGATGCCGGGAAACACCACATTCGGAAAGCCGTCGTCACCGATAGTGACGATGCGGAAGAGGGCGCCATTACCAAGTTCGCCGAAAGATTCGCCTAGGCCGGAGACAGCGCGCGCACCGGTGATCTGCAGCGCTACGCCACGAGCGATCAACATCATGCCTAGGGTGGCGATGAAGGGCGGCAGCTTGAAACGGGTGACCAGAAGACCGTTAATGAAGCCGCAGAGCGATCCCGTCAGAATGCCGAGCAACATGCCGACCGGCACCGGCATACCGAGTTCCTTCACCGCAAGAGCGGCGACGACACCGGCGAGCGCCAGCACCGAACCAACCGAAAGATCGATACCACCGGTGATGATGACGCAGGTAGCCCCGATGCCGAGCAGCGCGATGGACGTGACCTGCAAGGCAATCGTCATGCCGTTATTGACGGTGAAGAAGGCGCTGCTGGTGGCGGAGAACACCGCGACGAGGGCGAACAGGCTGCCGAGCGCGGCAAACTTCTGGATGATGTCCTTCTGGCGATCGCTGACAGCGAAGCCCTTTTTGGGTTCTGCAATATTGGCCATGTCGTTCCTCACTGCGCGGCCCGGCCGTAACCGGACGCATACCGCATGATTTCTTCCTGATTGGTCTTGGCGGTTTCGAGCACGCCCGTAATTCGACCCTGATGGAAAACGGCGATACGATCCGTCAGCCCCAGAATTTCCGGCAGTTCCGAACTGATGAGAATGACGCCGATACCCTGCGCGGCGAGCTCGTCCATGATCTTGTAGATCGCGAATTTCGCGCCGACATCGATGCCGCGTGTCGGCTCGTCGAAGAACAGCACGCGCGACTGCCGGAACAACCATTTGCCGATAATGATTTTCTGCTGATTGCCGCCGGAAAGCAGTCGCACCGTCTGCCCGATGGAGGGAGTACGGATATTCAGGAGATCGACGTAGCGCTTTGCTACATCGTCATGCCTCTTGAAGTCGATGAGCCCGAAACGGTTGGAAACCTCGCCGAGATTGGCAAGCGTCGTATTGGCCGCCACTGACATCTTGATGGCGAGGCCATCGCTTTTGCGATCTTCCGAGAGATAGGCGATGCCTTCTTCGATGGCGTCCTGCGGTGAGCCGATCGAAAGCTCGCGCCCGTTGAAAACGATCCTGCCCGCATCGAGCGGATCAGCGCCGAAGACAGCCCGGGCGACTTCGGTGCGGCCGGCACCCATCAACCCGGCAAAACCGAGGATTTCACCACGGCGCAGCGAAAAACCGACGTCGTGGAACACGTCGCTGCGCGTCAGGCCCTCGACGGAAAAAATAACGTCTTCCGTGGGGCGCGATGTCCGCTCGGGGAATTTGTCTTCCAGCGAACGCCCCACCATGCGCGTGACAATGTCATCAACGGTGATCGAGGCAAAATCGTCGGTTGAAATATAACGTCCGTCGCGCAGAACCGTCACACGATCGACGATTTCGGCCATTTCATCGAGACGATGGGAAATATAAACGATCCCGACACCGGATGCCTTGAGATCGCGGATGACCTTGAACAGGAGCCGGGTCTCCTGCTCGGTCAGCGAAGAGGTCGGCTCATCCATGATGAGCACTTCAGCGTCAAGAGAAAGCGCCTTGGCGATTTCCACCATCTGACACTGAGCGACCGAAAGGCCGCGGACAATCTGGTCCGGATCGATATCCACACCCAGCCGGTCGAGACAACGCTTGGCATCGAGACGCAGCTTCTTGCGGTCGACGAGGAAACCACGACGTGGTTCGCGCGCAAGATAGATGTTTTCAGCGACGGAAAGATGCGGAACGAGGTTGAGTTCCTGGTGGATGATGGCGATGCCGGCGGCTTCGGATTCCAGCGGCGATGCATATTGCACCTTCGCACCTTTATGAAGGATGGTGCCGTCGCTCGGCTGATAGACGCCGCTGACGATCTTCATCAGCGTCGATTTTCCCGCGCCATTTTCGCCGCAGACGGCATGCACCTCGCCTGCGCGCAGATCGAAATGCACGTTCGAAAGTGCTTTGACGCCGGGAAATTCCTTGCTGATATTATCGAGGCGCAGGAGCACCGCGCGCTGTCCGTGCGCCATCCGTTCAGACGAAAAATCGCCCCGAATTGTCGATGCGCCTTGCGACATCTGGAAACCTCCCACCCGTATCCCCGCTCCACCGGGTCATGAACAGGCCAAATGGTTAGGCCGGTTTTTCAAAATGGTCAAGCCAATTATGCCAAAATCTACGAAACCACATTTAAAAACAAAGGCAGCGCGCTAGAAAGAAATCTATAATAATCACTTATTTTCATGCACTTAAGTAATTCCTTGCGTATTGATACGCTTGGCGTTACGGTAAGGCCAAATAAAGTTTTCAGACAGGACTCGTCAAAAAACTCATGAGTGGTCAGGCCAAAATAGCAGAACCGCGCAGGCTTTATCAGCAGATTGCGGACCAGATACGCGAACTCATCGACATGGGTGAATTCCTGCCCGGCACGCGGCTTCCTGCTGAGCGGGAACTGGCACAGAAACTCGGTGTATCGAGGCCTTCCTTGCGCGAGGCGCTGATTGCGCTTGAGATCGACAACACCGTCGAAATTCGCATGGGTTCCGGCGTCTACGTATCTACCGAAGCGCTGCAGACGACCCATCACACCAAGTCGCTGGGTG
This sequence comes from Agrobacterium salinitolerans, assembly GCF_002008225.1. Taxonomy (GTDB): domain Bacteria; phylum Pseudomonadota; class Alphaproteobacteria; order Rhizobiales; family Rhizobiaceae; genus Agrobacterium; species Agrobacterium salinitolerans. The sequence continues at coordinate 58,614 of NZ_MRDH01000018.1, forward strand.
ACAGCCCGTCCGAACTGATGCAGGCGCGCGCCGCTCTGGAGGGTGCCACCATCGTGTTGGCAGCAAGCCGGATGACCGATGAGACAATCGAGACCCTCCGCCAGATACTCAATACCATGCAGCGGGAAATCGAAGCCGGCCGCAAGCCTCTGGATCAGGATCGACTTTTTCACGTCACCATCGCCGAGCAATCCGGTAACAGCGTTTTGGCCCGAATGGTGGCGAACCTCTTCGACGAGCGCCACAGCCCCATTTCGGCCCAGCTTCGCGTGAAATTTGAAGACCGCGATACCTGGACCCAAGCCCTTCAGGAGCACGAGGCCATTCTGGCGGCGCTTGAACTGAAAGACCCGCTGCTGGCGCAGGCCGCCATGCATACGCATCTGGAAGGTTCGAAGAGACGCTGGGTCGAAAATTGATCTAGAAACATAGCAGGCAATATAACGGGAGGAGGATAACCCGTGAGTGAGAATTCCGAGGCAACCATTTTGCTGAACGCCAACGACAATGTCGCGGTGGCACGTCGGTCCATTCCGGCCGGCGGCGCGACGGGCAGGGGCGATCTGGCGGCGCTCGAGCTGATCGGACGCGGGCACAAGGTGGCCCTGAAGTTCATCAAATCGGGCGATGAGGTGCTGAAATACGGACAGGTCATTGGTATCGCCACCCAGGATATTGAGCCCGGCCGGCACGTGCACCTGCACAATCTCGCCATGGTGCCTTCCGAACACGCACATCAGTTCAGTGTTGATATCGAAGAAAAGGGCATGGTGCCGGAAGCCGAACGCCGGACGTTTAGGGGTTATGACCGCGGTCTCGGTGGTGTTGGAACGAGAAACTATATCGGCGTCATCGCTTCGGTGAACTGTTCCGCCACGGTGTCGCGTTACATCGCGGATTACTTCAACAAGCAGGGCGGCCTTGATGGTTTCGACAACGTCGATGGCGTCGTGGCGCTGACCCATGGCGGCGGCTGTGCGCTGAATACGAAATCGGAAGGTTACCGCCTGCTGATCCGCACCATTCAGGGTTATGCCCGCCACCCGAATTTTGGCGGCATTCTGCTGATCGGCCTCGGCTGTGAAACCAACCAGATCGCGCCCATTCTCGAACATTACAAGATGGAAGAGGGTGAGCGGCTGCGCACCATGACGATCCAGCAGCATGGCGGCACCCGCAAGACAATCGATGCGGCGATCGCCGAGATCAAGGCCATGCTGCCTATGGTCAATGCCGCCCGCCGCACGGAACAACCGCTTTCCAAGCTGAAGGTGGCGCTGGAATGCGGCGGTTCGGATGGTTATTCCGGCATTTCCGCCAACCCGGCTCTGGGTTTCGCCTCCGACCTCATCGTCCGTAACGGCGGCACCACAGTCCTCTCGGAGACGCCGGAGATTTACGGCGCCGAGCATCTCCTGACGAAGCGCGCCGTCACCCCTGCCGTCGCCGAGAAGCTCCTACAGCGTATAGACTGGTGGCGTGATTATACCGCCCGCAATGGCGACGAACTCAATAACAACCCCTCCCACGGTAACAAGCTTGGCGGCCTGACCACCATTCTGGAAAAATCGCTGGGCGCGGTCGCCAAGGGCGGCTCCATGCCGCTGAAGGCGGTTTATGAGTTTGCTGAAACCGTGACGGAACAGGGTTTCGTCTTCATGGATACACCCGGCTATGACCCCGTTGCCGTCACCGGCCAGGTCGCGGGCGGCTGCAACGTTATCTGTTTCACCACCGGTCGCGGCTCGGTTTCCGGTTTCAAGCCGTCGCCGTGCATCAAGATCGCCACCAATTCCGAAATGTATGAACACATGAAGGAAGACATGGATATCAATTGCGGTGAGATCGTCACCGGCGCTGAAACCATCGAAGAATCCGGCAAACGAATTTTCGAGCATATTCTGGCGGTAGCGTCCGGCGACAAGACCGTCAGCGAAATATACGACTACGGCGATAATGAATTTGTGCCGTGGCAGGTTGGAGCCGTGACCTGAACACTGCGGCGCCAAGACTGTCCCACGTGAAACAAAAGGCCCGGAAATCAATTTCCGGGCCTTCTTTATTCCTGATTATTTCCGCGCTTAATGGCGGAAGTGGCGCATGCCGGTAAAGACCATTGCCACATTATGCGCATTCGCAGCGTCAATCACTTCCTGATCGCGCATGGAGCCGCCCGGCTGGATGACAGCGGTAGCGCCAGCAGCAATCGCGGCGAGCAAACCATCGGCAAAGGGATAAAATGCTTCCGAAGCGACGGCGGAGCCGCGCGTCAACGGTTCGGCAAGGCCAAGAGCCTTGGCGGCATCTTCCGCCTTCTGGGCAGCGATACGCGCGGAATCCACACGGCTCATCTGGCCTGCGCCGATACCCGCGGTCTGCCCGTCCTTGGCGTAAATGACGGCATTGGACTTCACATGCTTGGCGATCTTGAAGGCAAACTTCATGTCTTCAAGTTCCTGCGGTGTCGGCGCACGCTTGGTGACGACCTTGAGGTCCAGATCCTCGACCATGCCATTGTCGCGGCTCTGCACCAGCAGGCCGCCCGAGACGGTCTTCGCAGTGAGGCCAACCGCGCGCGGATCAGGCAAACCGCCAGCGGCAAGAAGGCGCAGGTTCGGCTTGCGGGCGATGATGGACTTGGCTTCTTCGGTGACATCAGGCGCGATGATGACTTCGGTGAAGAGCTTGACGATCTCTTCCGCCGTTTCCGCATCGAGCGTGCGGTTCAGGGCAATCACGCCACCAAAAGCGGAAACGGAATCGCATGCCAGCGCCCGCCGGTAAGCTTCGGCAAGTGTCGGCCCCGTCGCCACGCCGCAGGGATTGGCGTGCTTGATGATAGCGACTGCCGGCGCATTTTCCGGCAAGAATTCCGCCACGAGCTCGTAAGCTGCATCGGTGTCATTGATGTTGTTGTAGGAAAGCTGCTTGCCCTGAAGAAGCGTCGCGGTCGCAACGCCAGGACGCTTTTCGCCGGTGAGGTAAAAACCAGCGCTCTGGTGCGGGTTTTCGCCATACCGCATCTTTTCCTTCAGCGCGCCGCCGATAGCGCGGTAATCCGGCGTTTCGATTGCAAGCGCCTCTGCGAACCAGTTGGAAATCACCGCATCATAGGCAGCGGTGCGGGCATAAGCCTTGGCGGCAAATCGCTGGCGCAGCGTATAGGACGTCTGGCCGTCATCGGCCTGCAGGGCCTCAACCAGATCGGGATAGTCAGACGGATCGGTAACCACAGTGACATAGGCGTGGTTCTTGGCGGAAGCGCGGATCATGGCCGGGCCGCCAATATCGATGTTTTCCACCGTCGTCGGATAATCGCCGCCCTTGGCGCGAACTTCTTCGAAGGGATAGAGATTGATGACCGATAGATCGATCGCCTCGATGCCGTGCGCCTTCATCGCCTCGACATGATCGGCATCATCCCGGATCGCCAGCAAGCCGCCATGAACGCTGGGATGCAGCGTCTTCACGCGACCATCCATGATCTCGGGAAAATTCGTGACGTCTGAGACATCCGTAACCGGCAGGCCTGCCTCAGCAATGGCCTTTGCCGTACCGCCGGTCGAAAGCAGCTTGACGCCAAGCTTGGAAAGCACCGTCGCCAATTCGATAATGTCCGTCTTGTCAGACACGGAGAGAAGCGCCGTGCGGATTTTTACCTTATCGGGGGCGGGAATTTTCTTGGACACGACGGCCATCAGGCATACTCCGTTTAACGGGGAGGACAGGCTGGAATGGAATTGATCCAGCAATTGCCGCCGCGTTAACACAGCTTACCGGATTAATAAACAGCGGGGATGCCGAACGATGACAACTATGGTGGTTTTTGACCGGCATCGCCGGAAATTTGCCTAGGCTTGGCGTTCGATCAGCCAGCGGATTTCCCGCGTATTCGCAAGATTGAAGGGGAGTTCAATCTGCTGCGACGGGCGCATACCGGATGCGTCGGCCATGAAGACATCTTCGGTGACAAAAAGCTCCAGCCCGGGTGCGGAAAACAGCCAGACGATTCCATCCGCTGCCTCCAGATAGACCGACTCCTCGTCCCGCTGATGTAGCTGAATGTGGGGATGAATATGGAAACGTGAAACCGCTGTGACCGACTGCGATTGCGCTTTCGCCGCATTTTCGTCGCGCCGCAGCAGATCCCGACCCTTTATCTTGGTGCCGACCGCATTCAGTTCTATTTCCCGCTCATGGTAACAACCGAAATTCTGCAAATAACCGTCATGTGATGCCCAGAGAACATCATTACCGTTAGCATCCGCCCCGCGCCTGCTGTCGACGTGGCTAACGCCTGACACCATAATCGGACCAAGCAGCCGCGAGCGCGACAGTCTACAGGATGAGGTATCCGCAAGCGTGACGGTGGAATGCGCCGCCGTGGAACGGCTGGCGCGCTGATATTCCGGCGCGGCGTTACGTGGAAAGCCGGAATTGACGATGAAGCGGTTCTTGCCGCAGGACATTTCGAAAGACAGGCAACCCGAATGAGCACTCCGTGAAAGCTCCGCCGAGCCGGGATACCCTGTATCGACGATGATGACCGTATCGTCCGTCGCAAGCCGGTGATAGTTCACATCCGGCAGGACCTTTGAAGGCCGGCCGGCCGTTTCATCATAGCGCAATACGGAAACAAGCTCATTGGCGAGCGTGGCCGTGGCGCCGTTGAACAGCGCGAGATCGCCGCCCTGATGCCGGAAGAACCGGATCGCCGGGAACATGCGGTCTATCGCCGGCACCAGACCTGACGGCAGATCATGGCCGAGATTGATATAACTTTGCCGAAGCGGCAGGAGATCGAGCAACAGATCTAGCATGACGCGTGGATTACGGGAAACATGTCCGCCATCGGGCAGAATCTGGCGTTCCATTTCCTGAGCCAGCTTCATTCCATTCCGCGTGATCCGTGAAAGGCGCGTTGGCATGGCAATGGAAGCCATGGCCAATGCAATCCTGATCCTCAGCCGCGCTTCGCCATCGGGCGCGTGTCTGACAATTCTTTCGAGATACCGCACATGAAAGGCGAGGCTTTTCAGAAACCGGCGATAAAAGCCGGCATCGGCCTCGTATAAAACGACGGGAGAGTGCGAAAGCCAGGCAATGAGCCTTTGTGCGGCGATTTCCGGTGACCAAGCAATACCTGCAAGCCGTTTGCCATGAAGCACCATCCACTCCGCAACAATGCGGCGCGCTCGTTTGCAGGCCTCGCTCGATTTATCGGAGCGAATATGCCGTAGCCAACTAAATGCATGCAGCCGTTCTTCAAAGACCACCGAGGGATATTCCATCTGAAATGGCGAAGCTCCGCCGGTTTCGACGACACGCCCGGCCAGCGCGATGCGGCCCCGCAACAGTTCCTCGGCGAAATAGGGATCGATGGCTCTAAGATCGGTCGGCGCCGCCACCAGACCGTCTGGCGCACGAGTGGCAAATCGCGACATATGCAGGCGCAAAGGAGTGAGTCCGACACACAGATGACGATACGCCATCCGCGACAGAAGACCGGCGGCATTCATGCTGCCTGCAAAGGACCCTAACAAGCTGTGTTTCCCGTTTCACATGTTTTGTTTTTATCAGTGAACCGCGACGACCGGAACGTTTTCGATAAATATCTAATGATTCGCGAGAGCTTGGCTTTTTTCTACTTCTTACGCAAGACACTGCTAAAAAACCCATCGACGCCGCCGAACATATCCGGCGTTGTGCGAAGATCGCCATCGGGACTGATGGCCGCTTCCATTCCGGGCCAATCCTCGCGGCGGACGGCAACACGCTCCACGTCGGGATTTTCCGCCAGAACCTCGGCGATCATCGCTTCTCCTTCAGAAGGATCCAGCGAGCAATTGGAGAAGACAACGATACCGCCCGGTCCAACAAGGGTCAGCGCATGCCGCAGCATCTGGCCCTGAAGGGCAGCGAGTTTGGCAATATCGTTCTCATCCTTGGTCCAGCAGACATCGGGATGTTTGCGAAGTGTCCCGGTGGAAGAACAGGGCGCATCGAGGAGGACCGCGTCAAAGAGCTGTTCCGGCTGATACTTCAGCATATTGGCCTCCACCGTTTCGGCACGGAGACCAAGCCGGTCGAGGTTTTCCCTGAGGCGACGAAGACGGTTTCCGGACTGATCCAGCGCCGTCACCTTGGCGCCCGCCAGCGCAAGCTGCGCGGTCTTGCCGCCCGGGGCCGCACAGAGATCGGCAACACGTTTGTCCGCAATGTTACCCATAAGCCGAACCGGCATGCTGGCGGCAAGATCCTGCACCCACCATGCACCCTCGGCGAAGCCTTCGAGCGAGGGGATCTGCCCCTCGAATTCACCCAGACGCACACTGCCGTTCGGCATCAGCGTACCGCCCAGTTTTTCCGCCCACAGAGCGGGATCAACCTTGATCGTGAGATCGATAGAGGAAGGCGTCAGCTGCGCCTGCGAGATCCTCTGAGCCGCCTCAATTCCGTAAGCCGAAACAAGCCGCTCGTAGAACCAGTCCGGCAGCACGGGAACGTCGGCGACAGCCTTTTCGATCTCCATCTTTTCACGACCGAGCCGTCGAAGAACAGCGTTCACCAGTTTGACGAAACGCCGGTTGCGCGGATCGCGGTGAGCCTGCTCCACGGCGAGATCGACAGCGGAATGATCCGGCACATCGAGGTAAAGCATCTGCGCCGCACCGACGACAAGAACATGATGCAGCGATCGCGCGCCCTGCGGCAGCGGACCATCGAGCAGCATCGACAAAGCCGTTTCAATCCGGGGGAGGTGGCGAAGCGCGCTGTTGACGATCGCCCTCACCAGCGCCCGGTCGGCAAGCGACAGGGCTCGATAGACGGGATTGCCGTTCTCGCTATCGAGCATCCCATCTAGCGAGGTCTTTTTTTCCAGAACGGCGGCCAGAATGCGGGTGGCGGCAATGCGCGCGGCGAGACCCGGCTTATCCTGGAAAGACGAAGGGCCGTCTTCACGGCCCTTCCCATTAGCCGGTCTCGGTTTTCTGGACCGCGCCGGCTTATTCTGAATATCGGATGTCAAGACCACGGCCCCTTGCGCTCGTTTTCATTGCCTCGTCCCCAGCCTGTTTTGGGAACGGAGCTTGATTTGCGCAGAGGTCTATCACCCGATGGCGGCGGCGTCGATCCTCGCGGGGAAAACTCCTGCGCCATGGCGTGCAGTGCGGCCACGCGATTTTCCGTATTCGGATGCGTGGAGAAGAGATTGTCCATGCGCTCGCCGGAAAGCGGATTGATGATGAACATATGCGCCGTTGCCGGGTTACGCTCGGCATCGTCATTGTGGATACGCTGCGCCATGCCCGAAATCTTCTGCAATGCGGAAGCAAGCCAGAGCGGGTTGCCGCAGATTTCCGCGCCGCGCCGGTCGGCGGAATATTCCCGTGTGCGGCTGATCGCCATCTGCACCAGCATCGCGGCCAGCGGCGCCACGATCATCGCCACCAGCACGCCGATAAAGCCGAGCGGATTATTGTTGTTCTCCCGGTTGCCGCCGAAGAAGAAGGCAAAATTGCCGAGCATGGATATGGCGCCCGCCAGCGTAGCGGTGATTGTCATGGTCAGCGTATCCCGGTTCTGCACATGCGCAAGCTCATGCGCCATGACACCGGCCACTTCCTCCGGTGTCAGACGCTCCAGCAATCCTGTCGAAGCGGCAACGGCGGCGTTCTGCGGATTACGTCCGGTCGCGAAGGCGTTGGGTTGCGGGCTATCGTAAATATAGACCTTCGGCATCGGCAGACCGGCATTTTGCGACAGGTCGCGGATCATGTGAAAAAATTCGGGCGCATTCGCCTCGTCGATCTCCCGCGCATGATAGGCGGAGAGAACCATCTTGTCAGAGTTCCAGTAGGAAAAAATATTCATACCGGCTGCGATGACCAGGGCAATCATCATGCCGCCCTTGCCGCCGATCAGAAAACCGACACCCATGAACAATGCGGTCATGAAGGCCAGAAGCATTGCCGTGCGCATCATGTTCATCCGTTTAACTCTCCTTGTCACTCACCGGGAATATTCCGGGGTTTATAAAGCCCCTCGGATTATATATCATCTGGTAAACGGCAAACGTATTTCAATATCCCGTCATAGGGAGGATTTCATGCAGAATGCGAATAATGACAACGCCACAGACAGCGGCGCGGAAGGTGTAAAGCGACTTTCGCCGGCGGCGCAGCGAGCGTTGAAAGAAGCGGAAGAACGGCGCAGGCAACAGGCCGATCTCAAGTTGCCGCCGGAAACCGGCGGCCGCGGCGGTGCAGAACCCGTGCGTTTCGGCGATTACGAAATAAAAGGCCGGGCCATCGATTTTTGAGCCCATAAATAATAATACCCGCCAAAGGCGGGTATTTTATATTTTAAAACAAATAGGTACTTATTTCTGCTCCAGAAGCCGGCATACCGCTTCAAGCTGTTCCAATGTCCGGTAACCGATACGGATTTGCCCAGATCCGCCCTTGTGGCTGATCTTTACATCCAGCCCAAGAGCATCGGACAGGCTGCGTTCGAGCGCAATCGTATCGGAATCCTTTTCCGCAGCAGGTCGCTTCTCCGCAACATCGCCCTGCGATTTGATGTCATTCTGCGCCAGGCGCTCGGCATCACGAACCGAAAGTCCCTTGGATACGATTGTTTTCGCGAGCGTCGCCGGATCGGAAGTGGAAACAAGCGCGCGCGCATGACCTGCGGAGAGCGAACCATCCGCCAGCATATCCCTTACCGGATCGGGAAGCTTCAAAAGCCGCAGGCTGTTGGCAACGTGGCTTCGGCTCTTGCCGATGATTTCACCGAGATCATTCTGCGTATAGCCATGTTCGGCGATGAGCTGCTCATACCCCATCGCTTCTTCGAGCGGATTGAGATCGGAACGCTGTACGTTTTCGACAATCGCCAGTTCCAGCGCCGTGCGATCATCGACGTCGCGAACAATGACGGGAACATCGGTAAAGCCCGCCAGCTGCGCCGCGCGCCAGCGGCGCTCACCGGCGATAATCTCGTAGAGGTTGACTCCTACCGTTCTCACCACCACTGGCTGAACAATTCCATGCTGACGGATAGAGGCAGCAAGGTCCTGCAGCTCGCTTTCATCAAAATGACGCCGCGGGTTTCTCTGGCTGCGAGCGATGAATTCAATGGGAATGGTGCGATCAGCGTTAACCGCGCGTTGAGGCTCGCCGACCGGTACGGGCTGATCCATTTCACCGATCAATGCGGCAAGACCGCGCCCCAACCGACGCTTGGAAAGATCATCACTCATAAGATATTACTCCATACAGTCCGCAAATGTCAGGCAGCTTTGCGCAGGCGCTCTCTCTGGATCACTTCGGATGCCAGCTGCAAATAGGCCTGACTGCCGGCGCATTTCAGGTCATAAAGAATGGCCGGTTTACCATAGGACGGTGCTTCCGAAACACGAACGTTGCGCGGAATGAGGGTATGGTAAACCTTCTCGCCAAGATGGCTTCTCACATCCGAAACGACCTGTTGCGCAAGATTGTTACGCGCATCGAACATCGTCAAAACGATACCCTGTATATCAAGCTGCGGATTGACCGATCCGCGTATCTGGCTGACCGTATCCAGCAGCTGGCTGAGACCTTCCAGGGCAAAGAACTCACATTGCAGCGGCACCAGCACCGAATGGGCGGCCGTCATCGCATTCATCGTCAAAAGATTGAAAGAGGGCGGGCAATCAACAAGAATGTAGGAGTAGCCCTTGGCTTCCTTCGTCTCCATGGCCGCACGCAGCAGGAAAACGCGGTTGGAAACATTCGCGACCTGCATTTCGAAACCGAGCAAATCCATCGTGGAAGGCACGATATCGAGATTTGGAACGGCCGTGGGAACAGCAACGTCCGCTACCCCATGATCTCCCACGAGAAGATCATAGGAAGAAAGCTTGCGCTCCTTGCGGTCAATGCCAAGCCCGGTACTCGCATTACCCTGCGGGTCCAAATCCACGATCAGTACACGCTCACCAATAGCCGCCAGTGCGGTAGCCAGATTGATGGCGGTTGTTGTTTTACCGACGCCGCCTTTCTGGTTAGCAACTGCGATAATTCGGTTTTTTTCAAAAGTCATGCCGCACCTGGCCAGTTCGTCAGCGCCTCAAAGCAAGGTTGCTGATTTCAAGAACAACAGAATCTGCCTCAATGGCACTCTGATGTTTTACCAGATCAAACTTCCAGCGACCATGTGCTTTCTGCACTTCAGAATCATAATCCCGGCCTTTATTAAAAAAGGCCTTGAGATTTGGGTTATTCTGCGCCCAGGGATGAATATAATCGAAAAGCAAATCCAGTTCGGCGAGCGCGCGAGCCGAAACAGCCTCGCAATTTGTGATGATATCCGGTGCTGTCTCGATCCTGACAGGGTGAACTGCACCTCTCGCACCGGTTTCCTTCAGTGCAATTCGCAGGAATGCCGCCTTTTTATTGTTACTTTCGACCAGATCAACCCAGCCGTCGCCAAGATCAGCAAGAAAAATCGCGGTGACAACACCGGGGAATCCGCCGCCGCTTCCAAGATCAATCCATTTTTTTGGCTGCGGAGAGAGTTGGAATATTTGCGCGCTATCAGCCACATGCCGGTTCCAAAGCTCCGCGAGAGTGGAAGGCGCTACCAGATTTGTGGTTCTGTTCCACTTCTTAAAAAGCTCGACAAAATATTCGAGTCTTTCCTGTGTTTCACGTGAAACACTCTGGCCGTTTATCTTCATAATCCGACTCGCTATTGGTGCATGCGTAATTTTTCACTTCGCGTTGCGGAATCCTTCCGCAGAAGTGCGAGCAGCAGCGATATCGCAGCCGGTGTCATGCCGTCAACACGAGCGGCTTGGGCAATATTCTCAGGACGGGCTTTTTCCAGCTTTTGTTTAAGCTCGTTGGAGAGGCCGGATAGGCTCTTAAAATCAAAGTCATCAGGGATTTTCCTGTCTTCGTCCCGTTTGATATCGATGATATCAGCACTCTGCCTTTGCATGTAGACCGCATAACTCGCCTCAATCTGCAAGGCCTCGGCCACTTTCCCATGGAGGGCGCCCAGTTCTGGCCAATGCTTGGCAAGGACTTCGAGAGACATATCCGGATAGGCGAGCAATTCATAAACAGACCTGCGTTGACCGTCCTGATTAAGTTTCAACCCTTGCTTCGCCGCCTGGGATGGGCTGATGGAAATAGCCTTCAGCAGCTCTCGAGTACGATCCAAATCGGAAATGAAATTCGCGAAGCGTTCCTGCCGCTCGCGGCCGACAATGCCAGCAATCTGGCCAACTGGTGTAAGCCGCAGATCCGCATTGTCCACGCGCAGCGAAAGGCGATACTCCGCTCTGGAGGTAAACATGCGGTAGGGTTCACTGACGCCCTTCGATGTCAGGTCATCAATCATGACCCCAATATAGGACTCGGTTCGGCTAAAATAGACCGGATCGCCATTGCCTGCATAAAGCGAGGCATTCAAGCCCGCAACAAGACCTTGAGCACCCGCCTCTTCATAACCTGTCGTTCCATTGATCTGGCCGGCTAGAAACAATCCCGCAATCTTACGGCATTCCAGCGAGGGTTTCAGCTCGCGTGGATCGACATAGTCATATTCGATCGCATAACCCGGCTGCAGAATCGTCACCTGTTCAAGGCCCGGTATCGTTCGGATAAATTGTTCCTGTACGGCAGCGGGAAGGGACGTTGATATACCATTTGGATAAATAGTGTGATCGTCGAGACCTTCCGGCTCGAGGAATATCTGATGACCGTCCCGTTCACCGAAACGGGTGATTTTATCCTCAATCGACGGGCAATAACGCGGACCGACCCCTTCGATCTGTCCCGAATACATCGCCGACAGATGAATATTCTCCTGAATGATCTTGTGGCCAGCTGGCGTGGTGCGAGTTACACCACATTCAATTTGGGGATTGAGAATACGATCCGTCATGAAGGAAAAGGGGACAGGATCCTCATCGGCAGCCTGCCGATCCACCGCATTCCAGTCGATCGTGCGTCCGTCCAGTCGGGCAGGGGTGCCGGTTTTAAGGCGCCCCATAACGAGACCCAATCGCGAGAGCGTATCAGAGAGGCCAACTGACGGCATTTCTCCAACACGTCCCGCAGGAATCTTTTCGGAACCGATATGAATGATGCCACGTAGGAAGGTACCGCTCGTCAGCACCACTGCGCCACACGGAATCCGGCTACCATTCTTCATGATAACTGCCGCGACACGATCATGCGCCATCTCAATATCGAAAGCATCGCCTTCAATAATGGTCAGGTTTTCAATCGCATCGATCTCCCGATGCATGGCATCGCGGTAGAGCCGGCGGTCGGCTTGGGTTCGCGGACCACGGACAGCCGGACCCTTCTTACGGTTGAGCATGCGGAACTGAATACCTGCCGCATCGGCAACCCGGCCCATCAAACCATCCAGCGCATCGATTTCCCGAACGAGGTGTCCCTTTCCCAGACCGCCTATGGCGGGATTACAGGACATGACACCAATCGTCTCACGCTTATGGGTAACAAGGGCGGTTTTTGCACCATGCCTTGCGGCAGCAGCCGCGGCTTCACTGCCCGCGTGGCCACCGCCAATAACAATGACATCAAATAACTGGTGCATATCCCTGCGCCCTGTTCTACCAACATCGACATCACCGCTTCGGCCGCCGATGTTTCACGTGAATCATTTTCCTATGCAGAATTCCGAGAAGATCACGCCGAGCAAATCTTCCACGTCAACGCGGCCGGTAATCCGTCCGAGCGATGTTGCAGCGAGTCTTAAATATTCCGACCTTATCGCAAGGTCCAGGGTCTCGGAATCGAGCGCATCACTAACATAGTTCAGCGTCTCTTCAAGTCGTTTTTTATGCCGAGCGCGCGCGGGAACCAAAGTCTGGCCGGCACCGACGCGTTTTTCTATTTCCTGCTTCAGCATCGACCGCAGTTCATTCAAGCCTATTCCTTCCTGGGCTGAGATAGACAGATCAAATCCATCATTCAAAGTAGGGGAATGGAGCGCTGTTTTCGTTCTCACTCGCAAATAGCTCTGGCTCCCGAGCGATTCAACGGGTTGTTTCGGGAACGAATCATTATCCTGAAGCAATAGAACGAGATCTGCCGTCTCGGCTGTCAAAACCGCGCGCCGCACGCCTTCAAGCTCAACGATATCCTGTGTTTCTCTTATTCCTGCCGTATCAAATATCCGAACCAAATATCCTTCCAGATTGATATCGACGCTTAGAACGTCTCGTGTTGTACCGGCAATATCAGTAACGATCGCAACATCCCGACCGCTAAGAGCGTTCAAAAGAGTGGACTTGCCTGCATTTGGTTCACCGACCAGCGCCACCTTGAACCCGTCGCGAATGATTTCACCGCCGTTACCACCCTGGAGATGATGACGGATTTCCGTTTTGAGAAGCGCCATGGCCTCCCAAACCTGAGCCGCCACGGAATCTGGAACGTCCTCCTCGTCGGCAAAATCCAGTTCCGCTTCGATGAGAGCGCGGGCTCGCGTCAGGCGGCTGGCCCAATCGTCATAAAGCGCCGACAATTTGCCAGTGCTCTGCTCCACCGCCAAGCGCCGCTGCATCTCCGTTTCAGCCTGCAACAGATCAGCGAGGCCTTCGACCTCAAGGAGATCCATCTTCCCATTCTCGAAGGCTCTACGAGAGAATTCACCGGCATCAGCGGGCCGAAGACCCTCAAGATTTTCGAGCTCGGCAAAAATCGAAGCCATGACCGCACGACTGCCATGGCTATGAATTTCAACGCAATGCTCACCCGTGAAGGAATTTGGAGCTGGAAAGGCGATTACCAGCGCCTGGTCGATGACATCGTCGTTTCGACTCCGAATCGAGCACAACATGGCCTTTCGTGGTGACGGAAGTTCCCGTCCCGTCAGCATCTTCAACGCATCGAAAGCTCTGGAGCCGCTAATCCTGAAAACAGCCACACCCGCCGGCAAGGCACCGCTGGAAAGCGCGTAGATCGTATCGGTGGAAGCTGGCATCATTCACCTCAGTCTAAAACAGGCAAGCCGCATCCGAATAAACGGATGCGGCTTTGAAGCTCTCACGATGAATCCGGCTAAAGGCCGGATCAGGTATTCATCGATTCGAAGAAATCCGAATTGTTCTTGGTCTGCTTCAGCTTGTCGATCAGGAATTCGATGGCGTCCATCGTACCCATCGGCGCGAGAATACGGCGAAGAACGAAAATCTTCTGCAGATCCTGACGCGGCACCAGCAGGTCTTCCTTACGCGTACCGGATTTCAGAATATCCAGTGCCGGGAAGATGCGCTTGTCGGCAACCTTGCGGTCAAGCACGATTTCCGAGTTACCCGTACCCTTGAATTCTTCGAAGATGACTTCATCCATGCGGCTGCCGGTATCGATCAGCGCGGTCGCGATAATGGTCAGTGAACCACCTTCTTCGATGTTACGCGCGGCCCCGAAAAAACGCTTCGGACGCTGCAGGGCGTTGGCATCGACACCACCCGTGAGAACCTTGCCAGAGGAGGGAACAACCGTATTGTAGGCACGGCCGAGGCGGGTGATGGAATCGAGCAGGATGACGACGTCGCGACCGTGTTCGACCAGGCGCTTGGCCTTTTCGATGACCATCTCGGCGACCTGCACGTGACGGACGGCTGGTTCGTCAAAGGTCGACGACACAACCTCGCCCTTCACGGAACGCTGCATGTCGGTCACTTCTTCCGGACGCTCATCGATAAGGAGAACGATCAGATAGCATTCCGGATGGTTTGCCGTGATGGAATGAGCAATGTTCTGCAGCAGAACGGTCTTACCCGTGCGCGGCGGCGCTACGATCAATCCGCGTTGACCTTTGCCGAGCGGTGCGACGAGATCGATCACACGCGACGACAGGTCCTTAGAAGTCGGAACGTCCAGTTCCATCTTGAAGCGCTCATTCGGGTAAAGCGGCGTTAGATTGTCAAAGTGAACCTTATGGCGGATCTTTTCCGGATCGTCGAAATTGATCGTATTGACCTTGAGAAGCGCGAAATAACGTTCGCCTTCCTTGGGGCCGCGGATCGGGCCTTCAACGGTATCGCCGGTTTTCAGCGAGAAGCGGCGGATCTGCGACGGCGAGATATAGATATCGTCCGGACCGGGCAGATAGTTTGCATTTGCGGATCGCAGGAACCCGAAACCGTCCTGCAGGACTTCGACGACGCCCTCGCCGATAATTTCGATGTCCTGGCTCGCGAGAACCTTGAGGATTGCGAACATGAGTTCCTGCTTGCGCATGGTGCTCGCATTTTCAACTTCCAGGGATTCGGCAAAAGTCAGCAAGTCGGTAGGCGATTTGCTCTTAAGTTCCTGAAGCTTCATTTCAGCCATGAAGAGAAGACCGTTTGATAATGTAATGTCGGGGGAGGGCGTGTTCGCGAATCAGATGCTGTGGGAAATGCCGCAGATGACTGAATAATTCACATGCCACGAAGATGAGTGGCCCGAAAATAGCGATTGTGCACGGCCGCTGCAAGAGGAAAGCACGAATTCCGCGAAATTTATCGTTGCACCGCCCTAACCGAAGGGTTTCACAACCACAAGTATGACGATGGCGATCATCAGCACCGTCGGAACCTCGTTCATCAACCGCCAGTGACGGGCAGGCCGCGTATTTTCATCCCGCGCGAAACGTTTTGCGCTGCGCGTGAAATAAACATGGGTCGCGGTCAGAAGCACCACCAGCGCGATCTTGGCATGCAGCCAGCCGCCGGAAAAACCATAAATCGACCAGGCGAGATAAAGTCCCAATATCCAGGATATCATCATCGCCGGGTTCATAATCACCTTGATCAGCCGCTGTTCCATGACCTTGAAGGTTTCGGACTGCTGCGAACCCGGGGGTGCATCGGTGTGGTAGATGAAGAGCCGCGGCAGGTAAAAAATTGCCGCCATCCAGGAAATCACGGCGATGATATGCAGCGCCTTGATCCAGAGATAAAGATCGGCCGGATCGGCATAAAATAACAGGGCGACGAAAGCGGCAAAGACACCAATTGCGATGCCCGCGCGCAAAGCCGCCCGGTTACCGGAACGGGCGGAGGTTTGTTTTTCGTCACTCATGCCCCGGCTCCGCCGCGCACGCGCTGCACCAGCCGGGTCACGTTTTCCGGGTCAGCCTGGGGGGTAATGCCATGGCCCAGATTGAAGATCAGCGGACCTTGTCCCAGCGCCTGCAGCACGGCATCGATGCCATCCTGCAAGGCCTTGCCGCCCGCCACCATCAGCATGGGATCGAGATTGCCCTGCACCGGGCCTTCCTTCTGCAAGTCTCTGGCAAAACCGAGCGGCACCGACCAGTCGAGCCCGATGGCGTCGGCGCCCGTCTTGCGGCGATAATCTTTGAGAAGATAACCAGCTCCTTTCGCGAAGGCGATGATCTTTGCCGAGGGCCGGCGGGCGTGCACCGATGCGATAATGCGGGCGACCGGCTTTATCGCATAGTCCTCGAATTCCTTCTCACCGAGCACACCGGCCCAGGAATCGAAGATTTGAACCGCATCGGCACCGGCATCGATCTGCGCCACCAGATAATCGGCGGAAACCTCGGCCAGAAAAGCCAACAGCTTTTCCATGGCGGCCGGCTCCTGATAACCGAACAGCCGCGCCGGGGCCTGATCCGGCGTTCCGTGTCCCGCGATCATGTAGGTCGCAACCGTCCATGGAGCACCGCAAAAACCGAGAAGCGTCGTTTCATCCGGCAAAGAGGTGCGCAGACGGGAAACGGTTTCGAAAACGGGCGAAAGATGCGCCATGACATTTGCGCCGTCCAGCTTCTCGATACCGCTGACATTGATCGGGTCCATGGCCGGACCTTTTCCTTCGCTGAAAGACACGTTGCGATGAAGCGCATCCGGAATCACCAGAATATCGGAAAAAAGAATGGCGGCATCCAGCCCAAACCGGCGAATGGGTTGGAGAGTAACCTCCGTCGCCAGTTCGGGATTATAACAGAGATCGAGGAAACTACCGGCGCTCTTTCGCGTTTCCCTGTACTCGGGAAGATAACGCCCAGCCTGTCGCATCAGCCATATGGGTGGTGGTGTGACCGTCTGCCCGTTCAACACCGTCATAACCTTGCGTTCGCTCATGGCACCCAGCTTCTAAAAAATAAAATCAAAGAGATTTAAAAGATTTTCTAATTCTTAGAGTCTGTGGGTAGCAAGGATTAAAATCATTCCAGTCGAAATGCCGCAGCCACCAAGTTTCAAGCGTGCCTGCGGATATTATAGGTCCGTTTGTTCTGGAATAATCCGTAGAATCCGAATTTTATAAATGATTTCAGTTGTTTATGTCAGAACAGAATAACAGAGCGATTGTGGATAATTTGTGGAAAATTTTGAACAGTTGCGCATTCTCCCAACAATCCACAAGCACGTCGGAGACGACTTAAGCCACTTGCGGATTGTGGAAAAACACCACTTTATTCACGTCGCGGTTCGACCCGCAGGACAATTCGGAGATTTGTCCCGGTTTATCAACAGCGGGAGAAAAACAGCGTGGAGAACAAAAAAAGCTTCTTCCATCTGCACCTGATTTCGGACTCAACGGGGGAGACTCTAATGTCGGCTGGTCGGGCCGTCTCGGCCCAGTTCCATGCTTCCATGCCTGTGGAACATGTCTATCCGATGATTCGAAACCAGAAGCAGCTCGCGCAGGTCGTGGATCTCATCGACAAGGAACCGGGCATTGTTCTCTATACGATCGTCGACCAGCAGCTGGCGGAGTTTCTGGATTTGCGATGCCACGCGATTGGCGTACCCTGCGTGAATGTTCTTGAACCAATCATCGGCATCTTCCAGACCTACCTTGGTGCGCCGTCCAGACGGCGGGTGGGTGCGCAACATGCCTTGAATGCGGATTATTTCGCGCGGATCGAGGCGCTTAATTTCGCTATGGATCATGATGACGGGCAAATGCCGGAAACCTATGACGAGGCCGATATCGTCATTATCGGCATCAGCCGCACATCGAAAACACCAACCAGCATCTATCTCGCCAACAGGGGAATAAAGACCGCCAATATTCCTGTTGTTCCCAATGTACCGCTACCCGAAAGCCTGTATGCCGCCACCCGGCCGCTGATTGTGGGCCTGGTCGCGACATCGGACCGCATATCGCAGGTGCGGGAAAACCGCGAACTCGGCGCGACGGGCGGATTTGACAGCGGTCGCTACACGGATCGCGCCACCATCATGGAAGAGCTGAAATATGCGCGAGCGCTCTGCGCCCACAACAATTGGCCGCTGATCGACGTTACGCGCCGCTCCATCGAGGAAACGGCGGCGGCCATCCTTGCCCTTCGTTCGAGGACACGATAATCCGAATCGCATCATTCGGAGCAGACAGTCGATGAAACAGGAACTGATCCTCGCCTCGTCCAGCGCATCCCGCCAGATGTTGATGCGCAATGCGGGGCTGACATTTTTAGCCATCCCGGCGGATATTGACGAGCGCGCGCTCGATGAAAAGCTGGAACGAGACGGAGCCAGCCCGGAAGAGGTGGCACTGGAACTCGCCAGGGCCAAGGCTCTTGCCGTCAGTAGGCTCTATCCCGGAGCATTGGTTCTCGGCTGCGACCAGACCATGGCGCTCGGCGCCCGCGTCTATCACAAGCCAAAAACCATGGCGGAGGCCGAATCGCATCTCCTGTCATTGTCCGGCAAGGTTCACCGCCTGAACAGCGCCGCCGTTCTCGTACAACATGGTGAGGTGGTGTGGCAGATTGTTTCCAGCGCTGAGTTGACCGTTCGGACTTTGAGCGCCGAATTTGTCTCCCGCCACCTGCAACGCGTGGGAGAAAAGGCCTTGAGCAGTGTCGGTGCGTACCAGCTCGAAGGAGAAGGAATCCAGCTATTCACCTCAATCGAGGGCGACTACTTCACGATTCTCGGCTTGCCGCTTCTGCCGCTTTTATCCAAACTGCGCGACATGGACGTTGTCGATGGCTGATTCACGTGAAACATTAACCATAAACGCATTCGTTGTCGGCTATCCGATCAAGCATTCCCGATCGCCCATCATCCATTCCTATTGGCTGAAGAAATTCGGCATTGCCGGTTCCTACAAGGCTGTGGAAGTCTCCCCGGATGATTTTGCGAATTTCATTGCAACGCTGAAGCAAGGCAAACCGGGCACGGCCGTCGGTGGCAATGTCACTATTCCCCATAAGCAAGCGGCTTATCAGCTGGCAGACAGGCCCGATGCGCTGGCGGAAGAACTCGGCGCCGCCAACACGGTCTGGATGGAGGAGGGCGAACTCCACGCTACGAATACGGATGGTTATGGTTTTGTCTCCAATCTCGATGAGCGACATCCGGGTTGGGACAGGGCCGAGCGGGCCGTGGTTCTAGGCGCAGGCGGTGCAAGCCGGGCGGTCATCCAATCGCTTCGTGATCGCGGCATTGCCGAAATCCACGTCCTCAACCGTACCGTCGAACGGGCCCGCGAACTGGCCGACCGTTTTGGGCCGCGGGTTTTTTCCCATCCCCAGGTAGCGCTTTATGAGGTCATGCAGGGTGCCGGACTTTTCGTGAATACGACGTCGCTCGGCATGGACGGGACGGAAGCGCCGCATCTTGATTTTTCGCTGTTGGCCGCCCAGGCCGTCGTAACCGATATCGTCTATGTGCCGCTGAAAACCCCGATCCTCAAAATGGCGGAAGAGCAGGGCATGGCTACCGTCGACGGGCTCGGCATGCTGCTTCACCAGGCAAAACCCGGCTTCGAGCGGTGGTTCGGCAAAACGCCGGAGGTCGATGAGGCCCTGCGTTCTCTCATCATCGAGGATATGGAGAAACATTGATGATCGTCATCGGTCTCACCGGCTCGATTGGAATGGGAAAAACGACGACGGCGAGGTTGTTCGCGGGAGAAGGCGTTCCGGTTCTCGATTCCGATGAGGTCGTGCACGGGCTTTACCGGGCGGAAGCCGCCCCGCTGATCGAAGCGGCCTTCCCGGGCACGACCGTTTCCGGTGCGGTGGACAGGCAGAAACTCGGTGAGATCTTGCGGCAGAATCCGGCTAATTTTAGAAGACTGGAAGAGATCATACATCCGCTGGTGCGTGAAAGGCAGGAGGCTTTTCTCGCTCAAGCAAGGAAAGAGGATCGGCAATTCGCCCTCCTCGATATTCCGCTGCTGTTCGAAACCGGGGCGGAAAGCCGCGTCGATAAAGTCGTTGTCGTCAGTTGCGCGCCGGAGATTCAGCGAGAGCGGGTTTTGTCCCGACCGGGAATGACGGAGGAGAAATTCGAAATGATCCTCGCCCGCCAGATGCCCGATGTGGAAAAGCGCCGGCGTGCCGACTTTATCGTCGATTCCGGAAATGGTGTCGAAGCAGCAAGGGATCAGGTAAAAGAGATTCTGCAGAAACTGGCCGCTCAGTCGCGCCGCGGAGATATGAATGCGTGAGATCATTTTCGATACGGAAACTACGGGGCTCGAATCGAAGCTGGACCGCGTGATTGAAATCGGCGGCATCGAGTTGATCAACCACTTTCCCACCGGCCGAACTCTGCATCTGTACATCAGCCCGGAAGATCGCAAGGTTCACCCCGACGCACTTGCCGTTCACGGGATTACCGATGAGTTTCTGAAGGATAAACCCAAATTCGCTGAGGTCGTCGACCAGATTCGTGACTTCTTCGAGGGTGCGCGCTGGGTGGCGCACAACGCCACGTTCGACATGGGCTTCATCAACGCCGAATTTGCCCGTCTCGGTATTGAGCCGGTCTCTGCCGAGCTGGTGACGGATACGCTTTCGCTTGCCCGTCGCAAGCACCCGATGGGACCGAACTCGCTGGACGCGCTTTGCCGTCGTTACGGCATCGACAATTCCCATCGCACCAAGCACGGCGCGCTTCTCGACTCCGAACTGCTCGCCGAGGTTTATATTGAAATGATTGGCGGGCGCCAGACGGCGCTCGGTTTCGGTTCCGCCGCCAAGCAGGAAACCATCATCGTCGAGGACGATGTACCGCTTGAGCCGCTGCAAAGGCCGCGGGCTTTGCCCTCCAGGCTGGATGCGGAAACGGTCGCGGCCCACGGTAAACTTGTTCTCGGCATGGGCGACAAGGCGATCTGGAACCGTTACCAGAATTGATACCTGTCCAGGCACTGTAAACGGTGAATGCCGTCAAAGAAAAACCCGGGCATGAACCCGGGTTTTGTTTTGTCTGAATTCTGCAGCGCAGAGCCGCGTCACTTAGTTCGGTACCGCCTGAACCTTGGCCTTGGCCTGTTCCTCGGCAACGCGCTGGGCGAACATCTGCGCGAAATCGATTGGATCGATCATCAGCGGCGGGAAACCGCCATTGCGGGTAACGTCCGCAATGATCTGGCGCGCGAAAGGGAACAACAGGCGCGGGCATTCAATGAACAGCACCGGCAGCATATGTTCCTGCGGGAAGCCGGCAATGCGGAACACGCCGCCGTAAACCAGTTCGGCCGCGAACAACACCTTGTCGCCATCCTTGGCTTCCGCGTTCAGCGTCAGAACAACATCGAAATCCGAACCGGAGATCGGGTTTGCGTTGACGTTGACATTGATATTAATCGACGGCGCATTGTCACGTGCCTGAAGCGAGCGAGGAGCACCCGGATTTTCGAAGGAAAGATCCTTGATGTACTGGGCAAGAATGTTGAGGGAAGGACTTACTGCGTCCTGTGCACCATTTTCAGCGGTCATTACATTTCCTCACGGCATGAATTCGTGGAAGGCGGTCTACCATTTCGACCGGGGGCTTACAACCCTTCGTGATCGGGTCACCGCGATCCGTTCCGCCCGGGATCAGGGTTTTGGCAGGTCGCGATTGTCCGGTTTGCGCGACCATGGGGAATCATCCTTTGGCTCGTCGCGATGAAACTCTTCCTCGTCGAGATCCACTACCTTCGAATTGCCCGTATGTCCCGGGTCGTTCCGAAAGCCGGAAAAATCTCCGGGCTGAGAACCAGATTGCTGGCCGGAGTGCCGAAAGGAACCAGCAACGACGACGCGCGGCCCGAAGGCCTTCCAGAAAAAGCGCCGTACGGTGGGCGACAGAAGCAGAAGGCCGAGAATGTCGGTAATGAAACCGGGAATGAAAAGCAGGATCCCGGCAACGACGCGCATGGCGCCATTCACCAACTCATCCGCCGGCTGCGCGCCGGTACGCCCCGCGTCCTGGAGGTTTCTCACCATGCCGATGCCTCCGAGCCGCAGGATGAGCAACCCCAGAAACGAGGTGAACAGGACAAGCGCCAATGTCAGCCACAAACCGATTGCCTTGCCAACAATGATGAAACCGGCAATTTCGAGGATGGGCATCATCAGGATGGCGATGGGGAGAAAGGGAAAACGCATCTTCTAGCCTTGCGTGTGCATCTCTGGCAGATTGCCGGTTCCCGGGACACCGATGATTGAATCTGCGCATTTGAATGATGATAAGATGCAGACTATATGATGGTGTAGTTTTCGAATTTAAATGGCGGTTTTGGTAAAAGATGGGCTTTAGCGACTTTATCACATTGTTTTTTCTCGTTGCAGCGGTGCTGATCTTTTTTCAGCTGCGCAGTGTCCTCGGCCGCCGCACGGGCAATGAGAAGCCGCCATTCGACCCCTATAGCCCGCGAGATGCGGTGAAGGGCCCGGTTGCAGATGATAACAAGGTCGTGACCTTGCCAAAGCGCAGCGAGGGGGACGACGAAAACCGTTTTGCCGAGGCGGACGCGCTTGCGCCCGTCGATACGCCGCTCAATGCGTCTCTGCGTGAGGTGATGACCAGGGACCCGTCCTTCGGGCCGAAGGAATTCCTGAACGGCGCCCGCATGGCCTATGAAATGATCGTCATGGGCTTTGCCGATGGCGACCGCAAGACGCTCAAGAACCTTCTGTCGAAGGAGGTTTTTGACGGTTTCGAGGCGGCCATTTCCGAGAGGGAAGGTCGTGGCGAGGTGGTGAAGTCCACCTTCGTGGGTATCGAGAAAGCAGATATCACGCAGGCCAGTGTGCGTGATTCCGAAGTGCAGATCACCCTGAGGATCGTCAGCCAGCTGATTTCGGCGACCTATGACAAGGATGGCAAGCTGGTGGATGGCGATCCGGATGCGGTTGCGGAGGTGGACGACATCTGGACCTTCTCGCGCGATATCCGCTCGCGCGATCCGAACTGGAAGCTGATCGCCACCGAATCCGAGCAATGACCGCGCCCTTTTCGATCGAAGAAGTTTCTTTCAGCGACCTGCCCGGATGGCGGCAAGACGATCCGGGCAAGCTTTTTCCGGCGATGGCGACAATCCTGTCGCACCTTCGGATCGCAAAACCCTACAGGACAGGCGCGCTCGGGGTCACGGCGGCGGAACTGGTTTCGCTTCTGGAAAGCGCAGAGAAAAACCCAATAGACAGCCCGGAGCAGGCGCGCCGGTTTTTCGAAACCAATTGCGTGCCTTTCAGGATTTCTTCGGCTCCGGGAAAAAGCGGTTTCGTGACCGCTTTTTACGAACCCGAACTAGAAGTGTCATCTGAAGCCGACGACATCTGGCGTTATCCGATTTACCGCCGTCCGCCCGAGCTGGTGGATATCGACGACGCCAATCGGCCCGCCGGTTTCGATACGTCCTATGCTTTCGGCAGAGCGGATGAAAACGGGATTTCCTATTTTCCCGACCGGCGGGAGATCGATGAAGGGTATCTGGAGGGCAGGGGCCTTGAGATTGCCTGGGCAAGATCGAAGGTCGACGTGTTTTTCGTCCATGTGCAGGGTGCGGCGCGTCTGGTGTTTCGCGATGGCGCGGTAAAGCGCATCACCTATGCGGCAAAGGCCGGGCATGCTTTTTCACCGATTGGCCGTCTGCTTATCGATCGCGGGGAACTTGATCCGAAAACCGTGTCGATGCAGGCGATCCGCAAATGGCTCGCTGACCATCCCGACAAGGTGGATGGGGTACTATGGCATAACCGCTCCTATATTTTTTTCCGGGAGGCGGATGTCGCCGGTCAGGATATGGGGCCGATTGCGGCTGCGAAGGTTCCGTTGGTCGCGGGGCGCGCGCTTGCGGTGGACAGGCTCATCCACACGTTCGGGCTTCCCTTCTTCATCCATTCACCGTCGCTTACGCATCTCGATGACGGAAAACCTTTTGCGCGGCTGATGCTGGCGCTCGATACGGGTTCAGCCATTGTCGGCCCGGCCCGTGGCGATATCTTCACTGGCTCCGGTTTCGAAGCAGGAGAGCTTGCCGGTACGGTGCGCAATGAGGCCGACTTTTATATACTGATACCGCAGGTGGCTGCGCAGAGGTATCGGTGATGAAGACCAGTCGCAAGCTCGGCAAGGAAGAGCGCATTCTGTGGGGAAAGGTTGCAAAAACCACGCGGCCGATCTCCGGCAGGCTGGAAGATTTGCTGGCTTTCGAGGACATGGAGGAGCCTCTGGTTGAACCCGAGGTTTCCCAGACCGGAAAAAGCAGCTTTCCGCGCATGCTTGCGGAGCCGGCCGAGCCGCCATCAGCGGCTCCGGATAAAAAGCCGAAAATTCATCAGCCGATGGAAAAACCGGTCAAGCGCAAACTCACCCGTGGCCGGCTACCGCTGGAAGGGCGGATCGATCTGCACGGTATGTTCCAGAGCGAAGCTCATGCGGTGCTGCTTGATTTTCTGTTGCGCGCGCATGAACGCGGTCTGAGGCATGTGCTCGTCATAACGGGCAAGGGCCGTTCCATCGGCAGCGACGGTGCGCTGAAAAGGGCGGTGCCCATGTGGTTTTCCAAGCCGGAATATCGCCACCTGATTTCATCCTATGAGGATGCATCCGCCAATCACGGCGGCGACGGCGCGCTTTATGTGCGGCTGGCGCGTCGGCGCGGTGAAAAGTCATGACACCTTTTGCGGAGGCCGTGCGGCAGCTTCGCGAGCGCAAGGGCGTGACGCAGAAGGAAATGGCCGCCGCCATCGGCGTGTCGCCCGCCTATCTTTCGGCGCTGGAGCACGGCAAGCGTGGAAAGCCGAGCTTTGATCTGTTGCAGCGCATTGCCGGATATTTCAACATCATCTGGGACGAGGCGGAGGAATTGTTCTTTCTGGCCGGCTCGTCCGACCCGAAAGTGGTTATCGACACCATCGGCCTGCCGCCGCAATATACGGCTTTCGCCAACCGGCTGGCACGGGATATTCGCAAGCTGCCGCCGAGTGTGGTAGAGGAACTGTCAGCCGTGCTGCAAAAAAGCCGTTCTTGCGATTGAAACCCCTCTATCCCCTGCTTTATGCAGCATCCTGAAGCATGCGGCCTTTGGGATTGGGTGTAGAATTTCTATAGTCGCATGTCGGATTTGAGTGATTCGCTGGCTTCAGGCCTTCTCACTGGAAACCTGGCCCGAGAAAACTTTGGAAAGAGTATTTATGACCGAAACATCGTCAAGCGAAGTCGGCGCGAACGCGGAATATGGAGCCGATTCGATCAAGGTCCTCAAGGGCCTTGATGCCGTGCGCAAACGGCCCGGCATGTATATCGGCGATACCGATGACGGTTCCGGCTTGCACCACATGGTCTATGAGGTCGTCGACAACGCCATCGATGAAGCGCTTGCCGGCCATGCCGATCTGGTGACGGTGACGCTGAACGCTGACGGATCGGTGACGGTGACGGATAACGGGCGCGGCATTCCAACCGACATCCATTCTTCCGAAGGCGTTTCCGCCGCCGAAGTCATCATGACCCAGCTGCACGCGGGCGGCAAATTCGACCAGAACTCCTATAAGGTTTCCGGTGGTCTGCACGGCGTCGGCGTCTCGGTGGTGAACGCGCTATCCGTCTGGCTGAAGCTCAGAATCCGCCGCAATGGCAAGGTGCATGAAATCGGCTTCACCCATGGTGTCGCCGATGCGCCGCTTTCCGTCATTGGCGAATATGAAGGCCGCTCGGGCACGGAAGTGACCTTCCTGGCAAGCCCGCAGACCTTCACCATGACGGACTATGATTATGGAACGCTGGAGCATCGCCTGCGCGAACTCGCATTCCTGAATTCCGGCGTGCGCATTCTGCTGACAGACAAGCGCCATTCCGACGTCAAGCAGGAAGAGCTGCTGTATGATGGCGGTCTCGAAGCCTTCGTCCGTTATCTCGACCGCGCCAAGAAGCCGCTGGTTGACAAGCCAGTCGCCATCAAGGGTGAAAAGGACGGCATTACGGTTGAGGTCGCGCTGTGGTGGAACGACAGCTACCACGAGAATGTGCTCTGCTTCACCAACAACATTCCCCAGCGCGACGGCGGCACCCATATGGCCGGTTTCCGCGCGGCGCTGACCCGTCAGGTAACCTCCTATGCGGAAACCTCGGGCATCCTGAAAAAGGAAAAGGTGAGCCTGCAGGGCGAGGACTGCCGTGAAGGTCTGACGGCCATTCTTTCCGTCAAGGTTCCCGACCCCAAATTTTCCTCGCAGACGAAAGACAAGCTCGTTTCGTCCGAAGTGCGTCCGGTCGTGGAAAGCCTTGTCAACGAAGCGCTCTCCACCTGGCTGGAAGAACATCCTTCCGACGCACGAATTCTGGTCGGCAAGGTGGTGGAAGCGGCGGTTGCCCGCGAAGCTGCCCGCAAGGCGCGCGAACTGACGCGCCGCAAGGGCGCTCTCGATATCGCCTCTTTGCCCGGCAAGCTTGCCGATTGCTCAGAGCGCGATCCGGCGAAATCCGAACTTTTCCTCGTCGAGGGTGACTCCGCTGGCGGTTCGGCCAAGCAGGGCCGCTCGCGCGAGACTCAGGCCATCCTGCCGCTGCGCGGCAAGATCCTCAATGTAGAACGCGCCCGTTTCGACAAGATGTTGTCCAGCCAGGAAATCGGCACGCTGATCACAGCGCTCGGCACCTCCATCGGCAAGGATGAGTTCAACGCCGACAAGCTGCGTTACCACAAGATCATCATCATGACGGATGCTGACGTCGACGGCGCTCACATCCGTACCCTGCTCTTGACCTTCTTCTTCCGCCAGATGCCGGAACTGATCGAGCGCGGCCATCTCTATATCGCTCAGCCGCCGCTTTATAAGGTCACGCGTGGCAAATCCGTGCAGTACCTCAAGGATGAGAAGGCGCTGGAAGAATACCTCATTTCGATGGGTCTTGAGGAAGCATCGCTGACCCTCGGCACCGGTGAGGTTCGCGTCGGCGCCGATCTTCGCGAAGTCATTCTCGATGCGCTGCGCATGCGTTCGCTGATCGACGGGCTTCATTCCCGTTACAGCCGCTCGATCGTGGAACAGGCGGCGATAGCCGGCGCGCTGAACCCCGAGCTTTCGGCCGATGCCGCCCGCGCCGAGGAGACCGTTGCTGAAGTGGCGCGGCGTCTCGACATGATCGCGGAAGAAACCGAACGTGGCTGGTCCGGCACGGTGCTGCAGGATGGCGGCTTGCGCTTCGAGCGCATGGTGCGCGGCGTCAAGGAAGTCTCGACGCTGGATATGGGCCTGCTCGGTTCGGCCGATGCCCGCCATATCGATCAGCTCGCAGCTCGTATGCGCGATATCTACGCCACGCCGCCGGTCCTGCAACGCAAGGACGGCACGATGGAACTGGCCGGTCCGCGCGCGCTTCTGGATGCAATTTTTGCCGCTGGCCGCAAGGGTCTTTCCATGCAGCGTTATAAGGGTCTCGGCGAAATGAATGCCGAGCAGCTGTGGGAAACGACGCTTGACGCCAATGTTCGCTCGCTTCTCCAGGTCAAGGTCAACGACGCCACCGATGCCGACGGCCTGTTTGCCCGCCTGATGGGCGACGAAGTGGAGCCGCGTCGCGACTTCATCCAGGAAAACGCGCTTAGCGTCGCGAACCTCGATATCTAATCCTGTGGAGCGTTTCGCGGAACGATTCACGTGAAACGAAACTTTAACAAAAGGCCCGGCGGTCAATTCCGCCGGGCCTTTTGTCGTTCTGAGAACATCAATCAACCTTGCCGGTGAAGCGACCTTCGAAGGCCACATCCGAAAGGGGCAAACGCTTGCTCGGCACTTCCCGCTCCGCTAGATCATCAGGGAGAACGGACTTGTCGGTCAGCGTGCCGATGGCGACCGCGGCCTCAACCTTGTAGCCTTCCGGAATGTTCAGTTTTTCAACGATTTTATCCTTCAATATGCCACCCATGCCGTGCGCGTGGTAACCGAGCAGATGTGCCTGCATGGCAAGCGAAAACCAGGCGGCACCCGCATCAAAGGAATGGGTAGCGGATGGCTTTTTCTCGCCTTCACGCGAGATGTTGTGGTCGCGGGAAGTGACGAAGAGCAGCACGGAGGCATTTTTTGCCCAGCGCTGGTTTCCCTCCATCAGCAGTTCCACGAAGAGCAGCCAGTCTTCGCTATCCTTGTGCGCATAGACAAACCGCCATGGCTGATAGTTGGAGGCAGACGGCGCCCAGTGCGCGGCATCCAGAATGGTCATCAGATGCTCTTGCGGCATGGCGTGGCCATCGAAGGCGCGTGGAGACCAGCGATCGAGGAAGAGGGGATCGACGGGATATTCTGATTGCCGGGAATTACTGTTCGTCACGAGCCATGTCCTTATGATTGAAGGGAAGGAAAAGGTATTTTTCGAAACTTGGCTCAGTCAAGGGGTGACAAGTATGAATGCATCGTTCATATGTGCATCACCTTGTCTGACAACCGGGAGAGAGTTCCATGAAATTGATGCGTGTTGGCCAGCCCGGCCAGGAAAAACCAGCCATTCTCGACGCGGAAGGAAAAGTCCGCGATCTGTCCGCCCATGTCAAAGACATTGGCGGCGATGCCATTTCTCCAGAGGGTCTCAAGAAGATCGCCGCGATCGACCTCGGCACACTTCCGGTGCTGAACGAAGAGCGCATCGGCGCCTGCGTTGCCGGAACGGGAAAATTCATCTGCATCGGCCTCAATTTCTCCGACCACGCCGCCGAAACAGGTGCGACCGTACCGCCGGAACCGGTCATTTTCATGAAGGCGACCTCGGCCATTGTCGGTCCGAACGATAACGTCACCATTCCGCGCGGTTCTGAGAAGACCGACTGGGAAGTCGAGCTTGGCGTCGTCATCGGCAAGACCGCGAAATATGTCTCGGAAGCCGATGCTCTCGACTATGTCGCCGGTTATTGCGTTTCGCACGATGTTTCCGAGCGCGCCTTCCAGACGGAGCGTGCCGGTCAGTGGACCAAGGGTAAGTCCTGCGACACTTTCGGCCCCATCGGCCCATGGCTGGTGACGAAGGACGAAATCACCGATCCGCAGAACCTCGGCATGTGGCTGAAAGTGAACGGCCAGACCATGCAGGATGGCTCCAGCAAAACCATGGTTTACGGCGTTGCCCACGTTGTCTCCTATCTCAGCCAGTTCATGTCGCTGCATCCCGGCGATGTCATTTCCACCGGCACCCCCCCCGGCGTCGGCATGGGCCTGAAGCCGCCGCGTTACCTGAAGGCTGGTGACGTCGTGGAACTCGGTATCGAGGGCCTCGGTTCCCAGAAGCAGACTTTCGTCGCCGATATCTGATCGCTACGGCGTTCAACGGAAAGTGAGGCGCTGGCGGGAAACCGCCGGCGCCTTAAATTTTGTGCACCTGCGAAAAGCTGCTATGGTTGAAAAAAAGAGCGTGATCGCGAGGGAGGCGTCATCAGTGTTCTACCACCTCTATGAAATGAACCATGCAGCCATGGCGCCGCTGCGCGCCGGTGCCGATATGATGCGCCAGGCCTGCAACAATCCTATGAACCCGCTTTCCAGCACGGCTTTCGGAAGAAGCCTCGATGCTGGCTTCGAGGTTTTCGAACGCCTGACGCGCCGTTATGTCAAACCGGAATTCGGACTTGCCACGACTATTGTCGACGGTGAGACCGTCGCCGTTGCCGAAGAGACCGTCTGGTCGCGTCCGTTCTGCAATCTCGTTCATTTCAAAAAAGAGGTCGATCCTGCCCGCCGGCCCGAGCCGAAGGTGCTGCTGGTTGCGCCGATGTCCGGCCATTATGCCACATTGCTGCGCGGCACCGTGGAGGCCTTGCTGCCTTCGGCAGATATTTACATTACCGATTGGATCGATGCCCGCATGGTGCCGGTGAGTGATGGGACCTTCGATCTTGACGATTACATCAGTTATGTCATCGACATGCTGCGCGAGATTGGTCCAGGCGCGCATGTGGTCGCCGTCTGTCAACCGTCCGTGCCTGTTCTGGCCGCCGTTTCGCTTATGGAGGCCGATGGCGATAAATTTGCACCGGCATCCATGACGCTGATGGGCGGTCCTATCGATACGCGCATCAATCCCACAGCCGTCAATGGTCTGGCCACGGCGAAGCCAATCGAATGGTTCCGCGATAATGTCGTCATGCAGGTGCCGTGGCCCCAGCCCGCCTTCGGCCGCAATGTCTATCCCGGCTTTCTGCAACTCTCCGGTTTCATGTCGATGAACCTCGACAAGCACATGACGGCGCATAAGGATTTTTACCTCAACCTGATCAAGAATGACGGCGATTCCGCCGAAAAACACCGCGAATTTTACGATGAATATCTGGCCGTCATGGACCTGACGGCGGAATTCTATCTGCAGACGGTGGAAACCGTCTTCATCGACCATGCGCTTCCGAAGGGGAACATGCGGCATCGGGGTAGGGCGGTCGATCCCGCTGCTATTCGCAAAGTCGCATTGTTCACCGTCGAAGGGGAGAATGACGATATTTCCGGCGCTGGCCAGACGAAGGCGGCCCATGATCTCTGCCGTAACATCCCTGAAGATAAACGCGCACACTACATGCAACCGGATGTAGGGCATTACGGCGTCTTCAACGGTTCGCGCTTCCGCAAGGAAATAGTGCCGCGCATGCTGGATTTCATTGGCAAACACCAGACAGCCTAAGGCAAAACGGCAGGTGACGCCGCGCATTTGCGTGGCCAAGGGATGGACGAATCGGTTATGAAGGCTTCATGTTTTCGCTCCTCAGAAAGTCCCTGAAGTCGCCGGCGCCAAAGAAGATCGTGCCGAGCCAGCGCACCGTCGCGGTTGCGGGCCGGCAGGTGCCGATCACGGTCAGGGAAAACCCGCGGGCCACGCGCATCACCTTGCGCATCGAGCCGGGCGGCCGGGCGCTGAAGCTGACGATCCCGATGGGCCTGCATCACCGTCAGGTCGACGATTTTCTCGAAAGGCATCAGGGCTGGCTGGAGGGCAAGCTTCAGAAGTTCAGCCCTGATGACGGTCTGCGTCCCGGCGCGACCATCGATATCAGAGGCATCTCCCATCGCATCGAACACACCGGCAGTCTGAGGGGCCTGACCCACGGCGCGAAAGACGCTGATGGTGCGGCTGTTCTGAAAGTCAGCGGCGCGCCCGAGCATCTGAGACGGCGGATCGCGACTTTCCTGAAAAAGGAAGCAAAGGCTGATTTGGAACGGTTGGTTGCCATTCACGCCCGCGCCGCCGGCAGGCCGGTGCGATCCATCAGCATGAAGGATACACGCAGCCGCTGGGGCTCCTGTTCCCATGATGGAAACTTGAGTTTCTCCTGGCGCATCGTCATGGCCCCGGAAAGCGTCATCGATTATCTCGCAGCCCATGAGGTCGCGCATCTGAGCGAAATGAACCATGGCCCGAAATTCTGGGCGCTGTGCGAAAAGCTCTGCCCCCACACCAATGAAGCCAAGGACTGGCTGAAACGCCATGGCTCCCGACTTCACGCCATCGATTTCGATTGAAACTGGCGGCGGGCATCGCCATCTGGATTCACGTGAAACATTCCATCAAAAAGGGATGCGATTTGGCTCGACTCTTGTCGCATTTCATGTCAGGTCGCGGGTATGAAACCGGATATCAAGATTTGCGGATTGAAGACACCGGAAACGCTGGAGCGCGCCATCAGGCGCGGTGCGTCCCATGTCGGTTTTATTTTCTTTGAAAAAAGCCCGCGCTACATTGAGCCGGATCTTGCCGGCAGGCTGGCCGAAGCCGCCCGTGGCGCCGCCAAGGTGGTTGCCGTCACCGTCGATGCCGACAATGATTATCTCGATGAAATTATTGATCTCGTAAGGCCGGACATTCTGCAACTGCATGGCAGCGAAAGCCCGGAGCGGCTGCTGAACATCAAGGCGCTTTACGGTCTGCCTGTCATGAAGGCGATTTCCATTCGCGATGCCGGTGATCTCGCCAAAATCGAGCCTTATATTGGCATTGCCGACCGTTTCCTGCTGGATGCCAAGGCGCCTGCCGGTTCCGACTTGCCGGGTGGAAACGGCATCTCGTTTGACTGGACGATTCTGCGCTCACTTGACGAAAGTGTAGATTACATGCTTTCCGGTGGGCTGAATAAGGACAATGTCGCCGAGGCTCTGGCGGAAACCAAGGCAGGCGGACTAGATTTGTCGTCCGGCGTCGAAAGCGCGCCGGGCGTCAAGGATTTGTCCATGATAGATGCGTTTTTTGATGTGGTGAATGATTGGTCGAAAGGCCCAAAGGGAGCTTGAAGTGAACGACGCGCCAACACCCAATTCTTTTCGCGCTGGTCCTGATGAGGACGGACGTTTTGGCATTTACGGAGGTCGCTTCGTTGCCGAAACGCTGATGCCGCTCATTCTGGATTTGCAGGCGGAATGGGATAAGGCCAAGACCGATCCCGCGTTTCAGGCGGAACTCAAGCATCTTGGCGCGCACTATACCGGCCGCCCGAGCCCGCTTTATTTTGCGGAGCGCCTGACGGCGGAACTTGGCGGCGCGAAGATTTATTTCAAGCGCGAAGAGCTGAACCACACGGGTTCGCACAAGATCAATAATTGCCTCGGCCAGATTCTGCTTGCCAAGCGCATGGGCAAGACCCGCATCATTGCCGAAACCGGTGCCGGCCAGCACGGCGTTGCCTCGGCAACCGTTGCGGCGCGCTTCGGCCTGCCTTGCGTCGTTTACATGGGCGCGACCGATGTCGCCCGTCAGGCCCCGAATGTGTTCCGCATGAAGCTTCTGGGTGCCGAGGTGAAGCCGGTCACGGCCGGTCATGGCACGCTCAAGGACGCCATGAACGAGGCCCTGCGCGACTGGGTCACCAATGTCGAGGATACCTATTACCTGATCGGCACCGCGGCCGGCCCGCATCCCTATCCGGAAATGGTCCGTGATTTCCAGGCGGTTATCGGCGAGGAAGCCAAGGCACAGATGCTGGAGGCGGAAGGTCGCCTGCCGGATATGGTTATCGCGGCTGTCGGCGGCGGCTCGAACGCCATCGGCATCTTCCATCCTTTCCTCGATGACAAAAGCGTGCGCATCGTCGGCGTCGAAGCTGGCGGCAAAGGCCTGTCGGGCGAAGAACACTGTGCCTCGATCACGGCCGGCTCCCCCGGCGTGCTGCATGGCAACCGCACCTATCTGCTGCAGGATGAGGATGGCCAGATCAAGGAAGGCCATTCCATTTCCGCCGGCCTCGATTATCCCGGCATCGGCCCCGAGCACTCCTGGTTGAGTGATATCGGCCGCGTGGAATATGTGCCGATCATGGACCATGAGGCGCTGGACGCCTTCCAGATGCTGACCCGCCTTGAAGGTATCATCCCGGCTCTCGAGCCGAGCCATGCCTTGGCCGAGGTCATCAAGCGCGCGCCGAAGATGGGGAAGGATGAGATCATCCTGATGAACCTCTCCGGTCGCGGCGACAAGGATGTCCACACCGTCAGCAAGTTCCTTGGAATGGATGTATAAGATCATGACTGCACGTATGGACAAGCGCTTTGCCGATCTGCGCGCTGAAAACCGCCCGGCTCTGATTACCTATTTCATGGGCGGCGACCCGGATTTCGAAACCTCGCTCGGCATCATGAAGGCGCTGCCGGAAGCGGGCGCTGACGTCATCGAACTCGGCATGCCCTTTTCCGACCCGATGGCGGATGGCCCGGCCATTCAGCTGGCCGGCCAGCGCGCGCTGAAGGGCGGACAGACGCTGAAAACCACACTCGATCTCGCCCGCGAATTCCGCAGGCAAGACGATGCAACGCCGATCGTGATGATGGGATACTATAATCCGATCTATATCTACGGCGTTGAAAAGTTCCTGGACGACGCGCTGGCGGCCGGTATCGACGGCCTGATCGTGGTCGACCTGCCGCCGGAAATGGACGATGAACTCTGCATTCCCGCACTTGCGCGCGGCATCAATTTCATCCGTCTGGCGACGCCGACCACGGATGGCAAGCGCCTGCCTGCCGTCCTTAAAAATACCTCAGGTTTCGTCTATTATGTCTCGATGAACGGTATCACCGGTTCAGCACTTCCCGATCCCTCGTTGATCTCGGGCGCTGTCGGTCGTATCAAGGCGCATACGGAACTGCCGGTTTGTGTCGGGTTTGGTGTCAAGACGGCCGATCATGCGAAAGCAATCGGCGCCGTGGCAGATGGCGTGGTGGTGGGTTCCGCCATCGTCAACCAGATTGCGGGCAGCCTGACCAAGGACGGGCAGGCGACCGCCGACACCGTGCCGGCCGTTACGACGCTGGTAAAAGGACTTTCAACGGGCGTGCGTGCATCGCGCCTTGCCGCTGCGGAATAAGCGCGCGGCCCAGTCAGGAGTAGACAGTTGAACTGGATCACCAATTACGTTCGGCCGCGGATCAATTCCATGCTTGGCCGCCGCCCGGAGGTTCCGGAGAACCTATGGATCAAGTGCCCGGAAACGGGCGAGATGGTCTTCCACAAGGATCTGGAAGACAATAAGTGGGTCATCCCGGCTTCCGGTTACCATATGAAGATGCCGGCCAAGGCACGCCTTGCCGATCTTTTCGATGATGGCGTCTATGAGGCCTTGGTCCAGCCGAAGGTCGCGCAGGACCCCTTGAAGTTCCGCGATTCCAAAAAATACACCGACCGTCTGCGCGACAGCCGCACGAAGACCGAACAGGAAGATACGATCCTTGCCGGTGTGGGCCTCTTGAAAGGCCTGAAGATCGTCGCCGTCGTGCACGAATTCCAGTTCATGGGCGGATCGCTCGGCATTGCCGCCGGCGAAGCCATCGTCAAAGCCTTCGAGCGCGCCATTTCCGAGCGCTGCCCGTTGGTGATGTTCCCGGCCTCGGGCGGCGCGCGCATGCAGGAAGGCATTCTTTCGCTGATGCAGCTGCCACGTACCACGGTTGCCGTGAACATGCTGAAGGAAGCCGGCATGCCCTATATCGTGGTTCTGACGAACCCGACGACCGGCGGCGTCACGGCCTCCTACGCCATGCTGGGCGATGTGCATATCGCCGAGCCGGGCGCGGAAATCTGCTTTGCCGGCAAACGCGTCATCGAGCAGACCATTCGCGAAAAGCTGCCGGAAGGTTTCCAGACCTCGGAATACCTGCTGGAACACGGCATGGTGGATATGGTCATTGATCGTCGCGAAATCCCGGACACGCTGGCCAATATGCTCAAAATCATGACCAAGGCGCCTGCCGACAACGCAAACGCCGTCGTCCCGCTGGCCGCTTCGGCCTGAGGAAAAAAATATGTCGCCCGGAGGCATAAATTGCCTTCGGGATGATGCTATACGTTGCCTGATTTCATTTTTGGGGCGGCGGACAAATGGCAAACAAAACGCCTGAAAGGCGAACGGAAGACATGACGAAGCCCGCGATCGGTGAGGCCGAAAAGATCATTGAAGAGCTGATGCAGCTCCACCCCAAGGGCTTTGATCTTTCACTCGACAGAATTTCCCGTCTTCTCGAAAAACTCGGCAATCCGCAAAACAGAATGCCGCCAGTGATCCACGTGGCGGGCACCAATGGCAAGGGCTCCGTCAGCGCCTTTTGCCGGGCTTTGCTGGAAGCGGCAGGACTTCCCGTTCATGTCCATACCAAGCCGCATCTCGTCAATTGGCATGAGCGCTATCGCCTTGGCGTTGCCGGTGAGAGGGGCCGCTTTGTAGAGGACGCTGTCTTCGCGGACGCCCTACGTCGCATCGCAATCGCTAACGATGGGCAGAAGATCACCGTTTTCGAGATTTTGACGGCAGTCATGTTCCTGCTTTTTTCGGAGCATCCCGCTGATGCCGCGATCGTAGAGGTGGGATTGGGTGGTCGCTTCGATGCGACCAATGTGATCAATAACCCTGCAGTTTCCATCATCATGCCGATTTCGCTCGACCATGAAGCTTATCTCGGCGACCGCGTGGAACTGATCGCTGCCGAAAAGGCCGGTATCATGAAAAAAGGCTCGCCTGTCGTCATTGGCCACCAGGAATATGACGCCGCACTAGACACGCTTGTCGCGACGGCCGAACGTATTGGTTGCCCGGTCTCCGTTTATGGGCAGGATTTTTCCGCCCATGAAGAATTCGGCCGCATGGTCTATCAGGATGAGTTCGGCCTGACGGATGCGCCGTTGCCAAGGCTTCCCGGCCGCCATCAGCTCGCCAATGCCGCCGCAGCGATCCGCGCTGTGAAAGCAGCCGGTTTTGAGGTGACGGAACGGATGATTGAAAAGGCCATGACCTCCGTGGAATGGCCCGGCCGTCTTCAGCGCATCCTGACCGGCAAAATCGCTGAAATAACCCCGAAGGATTCGGAAATCTGGATCGATGGCGGTCACAACCCCGGTGCGGGTGAAGTGATTGCCGAGGCCATGGCCGGCTTTGAGGAAAAGACGCCGCGCCCGCTCTTCATCATCGCGGGCATGATCAATACCAAGGATCCGGTGGGATATTTCAAGGCTTTCGCCGATATAGCCGAATATGTCTTCACCGTGCCCATCGGCGGCACGGATGCGGCGATCGACCCCGTCGTGCTTGCCCATGCCGCTTTTGATGCCGGGCTGGTGGCTGCGCCCACGTCGTCGTTGATGCATGCGCTGGAAGAGCTGTCGCGCCGTTTTAATGCCGAAGGACCAGCGCCGCGCATCCTGATCGGGGGCTCGCTTTATCTTGCCGGCAACGCGCTTGCCCTTAACGGCACGGTTCCCCAATAAAGAAAGCCCGGCAGCGATGCCGGGCTTTCTCATTCCATTGATATTGCTTATGCGGCGCCGGAAATCCAGGCTGAGAGCGCTGTCTTGGGGGCAGCGCCAACCTTGATGTCGGCCACTTCGCCGCCCTTGAACATGGCGAGCGTCGGGATGGAACGCACGCCGAACTGGGCCGCGAGTTCCGGGTTTTCGTCGATGTTGAGCTTCGCGACCTTGACCTTGCCGGCCAGCTCGGACGAAATTTCCTCAAGGCTCGGCGCGATCATCTTGCACGGGCCGCACCATTCAGCCCAGAAATCCACCACGACGGGTTCGGCGGATTCGAGGACTTCGGACTGGAAGTTGGCGGCATCGACTTTTACGGTAGCCATATCTGGCTCTCCTTTCAGTAAATCTTTTCCGCTATCGATGTGATGCGGGCGCGTCGAAATTTCAATGCCCCGGTATCTCACTTTGTCTTTATTGCGGCAAGTGCCTCTGCCATGGCATCGTCACCAACCCGCACGAAAGCGGCATTTTCCGTATAGATCAGCGCGCAGACAAATTCCTTGCCGGGATAAAGCGGTGCAAGAATTTCGCGATAGATCGCAAGCTGCGCGGTGTGGGAGAAAGGTATCTCGCGTGACGTGCGCGGCGGAACCCGGTTTGTCTTGTAGTCGACCAGAATGACCCGATCACCGTCTACCGCCAGCCTGTCGATGCGGCCGGAGACGGCATAGTGCTGCCGGCCGAGGGTCATCGTGCCCATGATCGACACTTCCGCACGGCTGTTGGCGGAAAAGGCCGGCTGCACCGCCGGTTCGGAGAGGACGCGCAAAACCGCCTGGATCAAATGTTCGCGCTCAACGGAAGGCCAGAAACGCGCCGCACGCTCGGCATAACGCCGGGCCGCCTCTTCCCGCTCGCTTTCCGCAAAATCCGGCAGGGCTTGCAGCATGCGATGCACCAGCTTGCCCCGTTGCAGGGCAAGGCTGGAAGCCTCCGTTTTTTCCCCGAACAGCGGTGAACGCACGGCCAGATCGTCCGCACCGTCATCAATGATGGTCCCCGCACCCGATGGGCTGAGCGGCCTTGGCAGGGAGGGCAGGGCAGGCAGGGGTGCAAGAAGGCCTGGCGGAAGCTTGTGGTCTTCTTCCTGCTGGGTTTCCGCCGGCTTGTGCGGTGCAAGTGCCGGGCGTGCTTCAGACTTGTGCCAGACAAGCCCCTGCCATTCCTCTCCATCGGCACTGAACAGTTGCGGCTGGCAATGATCCTGATTCTCCGCAAGCGCCGCCTTGACGATGGCGTGCCAACATTCAGGGTTTTCTTTCTGGCCGCGATAACCACAGACGACAAGATGATCGGCAGCGCGGGTCATCGCCACATAAAGCAGCCGGCGATATTCATCTTCGGCGGCCGTTTTCAGGCGTTCCTCATCCGAGCGAATGAGATGATTGGAAAAACCGCTGCCGGGCAGCCAGACCGGAAAGGCATCACCACCCGTTTCCACGAAGCGCAGCTTTGGCACATGGCTGTGGTTGAAGGCTTTCGAGCCGCCATCCACCACAAAAACCACCGGTGCTTCCAGCCCCTTGGAGGCGTGCACGGTCATGATACGCACTTCGCCGCGATCCTTGTCCTGCTCGCGCTTCACTTCCGGTGAATCGGTTTCCAGGACGGAAAGAAAGGCCTGAAGGCCGGGCAGGCCAGTTCTTTCGTAATCCAGCGCAAAGGACAGGAACTCGTCGAGAACGTCGCTCGCTTCGTTGCCAAGCCGTCCAAGGAATTTTTTGCGTCCGTCATGCAGGGTCAGAACAGCCGCAAAAAAATCATGCACTGTGGCGGTTTTCGACAGTGAAACAAAATGCCGAAGTTTGTCGGTGACGATGGATAAACGGCTGGTTTCTTGGCCCGAAAGGACTTGCAGCCTCTGCCACACGCTCTCCGTCTCGGATCGCGTGGCGGCGATCTCGAAGACATCGTCTTCCGTCAGGTTGAAGAGCGGGCTTTTCAGCAGCGCCGCCAGCGAAAGATCATCTTCCGGCAGCACCACGAACCGGCCAAGCGCCAGAAGGTCCTGTACGGCGATATGGTCGGTCAGACGGAGGCGGTCGGCACCGGCGACGGGAATGTTCTTGCGCCGCTTCAACTCGCGGGTCAGCGCGTTGACGAAGGCGGCGCGTTTTCTGACAAGCACGAGAATGTCGCCGGCCTCGATAGCGCGCTCCACGCCTTTTTCGATGATAGTTTCGTTTCCGATCATGTCGGCAATGCGCGCGGCGATACGGCGGGCGACGATCGTGGCCGGCGCGCTTTCCCGCAGCGCATCGAAGGGGGCCGTCCAGTCTTCTTCATCCTCTGTGGTTTCCGGCGCCACCATATCCCACACTTCAACGGTGCCGGGATGGCCGGCGCGGTTGGAACGATGTTCGACTGGCTCATTATCGGCACTGAGGCCGCTCGCATTTTGCGGGATCGAGAAGACCTGATCGACGGCGGCCAGCACATCTTCAGTGGAACGGAACGAGAGCGGCAGGCGGATGCGATGAAAGGCCTGCTCCACCTGATCGACACGCCTTTGGGTCTCGTCGCGCTCCTGCGAGAAC
This sequence comes from Agrobacterium salinitolerans, assembly GCF_002008225.1. Classification (GTDB taxonomy): domain Bacteria; phylum Pseudomonadota; class Alphaproteobacteria; order Rhizobiales; family Rhizobiaceae; genus Agrobacterium; species Agrobacterium salinitolerans. The sequence continues at coordinate 98,130 of NZ_MRDH01000018.1, forward strand.
CGTTCCGGCCGGGCGCCCTGAAAGGAATAGATCGACTGTTTTTCGTCACCCACAGCAAACAGCGTCCGGCGTCCCATGCGGGCGCTTTCTCCGGTGAAGAAATCCGCCGCCAGCGACTGTATGATCGACCATTGCACCGGGCTGGTATCCTGCGCCTCGTCGACCAGAATATGGTCGATGCCCTGATCCAGCTTGTAATGCACCCACGCACCCGCCGTATCGCGGTTGAGCAGATTGGCGGCGCGCTCGATCAAGTCTTCGAAATCCAGCTGGCTGCGCTGCTTTTTCAGGTCTTCGAAATCGCCGATCAACCGTTCGGCCAGCACAAGGGCGCTTTTTGTCGCCGCTAGCATGCGCACCAGACGATAGCGATTGCGGCAGGCCACGACATGGTCGCGCGCCAGCGTCAGCGCATCGACGAGATCAGGCGCGGATTTCTGCATGCCCTTGTTGATGACGTAGGCATCCGATTTCTTTTCGCCTTTGGCTGTCAGAAGCGCCGCTTCGATGAATTCCATCCGCCGCACCGGGTCCGACTGCCGTTTTGCCTCCCGGAGCGCATAAGCGACCTCTATGACGCGTGATCCTCCCACCTCGTCAGCAAGGGTTAGATACGTATCGAGCGCAAGGCCCGAGAGGCCGGGCAGAGGCCAGAAGGCGGCCGCAGCGGTTTCTTCGGTTTCCCCATCTGCGATCTGCATCGCCTGCCGCAACCGCGCATCAATGCCGCCCGACTGTTTGGCATCGAGCAGAAAGCCACGAAGGGCACTGCGATTGGCGATGATGGCGGAAAGCAGCGATTCCAGCCCGCTTTCGTCAGCCAGATCGAGCACGTAAGCGAGCGATTGCGCCAGCTCCTCGTCCCGCTCCGTCGAAACCGCCGTCAGAAGCGAACGGCGTGCTTCGGCGAGCAGCGTTGTTGCGGCGCGGTCGTCAAGAACGGAGAAATGGCCGGCGACATTGGCCTCCAGCGGGAACTGGTGCAGCAGGGCTTCGCAGAATGCGTGGATGGTCTGGATTTTCAGCCCGCCCGGTGTTTCCAGCGCCTTGGCGAACAGCCTGCGCGCTTCGGCAAGCTTGATGCGATCCGGTACCTTGCCTTCGATGGCGGCGATGCGGTCCTTGAGATCGGAATCCGGCAAAGTTGCCCATTCCGCCAGCCGGTCGAACACGCGGCTCGACATTTCCGATGCTGCGGCCTTGGTATAGGTGAGGCACAAAATCGCCGAGGGGCGGCACCCGGCCAGAAGCAGGCGAATGACGCGCTGGGTCAAAACATGGGTCTTGCCGGAGCCGGCATTCGCCGACACCCAGGCGGAACTTGCGGGATCGGAGGCAAGCCGCTGCCGGGCGCTGGTCCAGTCGATCCAGCTTTCAGGCGTATCGGCGAAAGGGCCAGCGTCGAAGGGATCAATCGTCATCGCCGTCTCCCGGTTCCGCCGTCGACCACTCCGAAACCCGCGCGAGGTGGTCATATTCCCCGCCATAGGATTGCTGCTCTTCCGGCACCAGCCGTGAGGCGAAACCGTTTTCACCTTCGCGCAGCGAGCGCACGAATTTCGCGAGCTGGTCGATCGATTCCGTTGCCAGTTCGATAGCGGATTTCGGTGGTCTTTTGCCGCTTCGGCTGGAATGTTCGTTATTCACCTGATCGGCAAAAAATCGGTCTCCCGGTCGCAGGCGTACATAAATGAGGTTTTCGGGCGTGGGCGAACCCGTTTCGCGGAAGGCACCGCGCATCAGTGCCGCCGCTTCCAGCGCCAGCTGCGGGTCGAGCAGCGCGCGCGCCTGATTGACGGAAGGCGCAAGTCCTGTCTTGTAGTCGATAATGTCCGCCTGACCGTTTGTCTTGATGTCGATGCGGTCGGCGATCCCAGTCAGCCTTATGCCCGCTTCGGCAATTTCCTGCCCGGCGCGAGCCTCGTAGAAGCTGTGGCGAATGGATGGATGACGTTCTTTTTCCCAATCGATGAAAGCGCGGGCCACTGCCGCAAAACGCGGACGCCAGATGACATCCACATGCACAGGCAGATTTTCCTCGTCGAAACACTCGTCGAGAATGCGCTGCATGGCTGCGAGCGAGGCCGGTGTGCCGGGAATATGTCCCTCACGGGAATAGCGCTCGATAATCGCGTGATAGAGCGTGCCGCGATCGGCGGCGTTCGGATCGCGATTGAAGGGGGCGAGCGGGTCCAGCTTCAGGATGCGCCGCGCATAGATTGAATAGGGATCGCGGCGCAGACGTCCCACTTCGCTGAAGGAGTAGCTCTTTGGCTGCAGATCGGCCGGCGGTTTGGGGGCAGGGCGCTTTGCCGTTTCCTGATTGATGTTTTCATCCATCAGACCCGCCCAATGGCGATAGGTATCGCCGCGCTTCCGCAGTTGTTCGGCGAAATTTTCTCCGCCCAGCGCCAGCAGCCGTTGCAGCCAGCGGGAGGCGACGGCCGGGGTGGAGCCCTGCCTCAGCGCCCGGGTGTAAAAGATCTGCCGGGTACCGTTCGCCATCTCGAAGTCATGCGCGAGCTGTCCTATGCGCCGTTCCGGCGGCTCCAGCCCGATGGCGGTCTTCATGCTGCGGGACAGGAACGGATTGTTCGCCGTCTGGCCGGGCCAGAGCCCTTCGTTGAGACCGCCGATGACGACGGTGTCGACGCTTTGCAGCCGTGCCTCCAGCGCGCCGAAGATGAAAATGCGCGGATGGCGCATGGATCGCGGCTTGATCGATTCGCCTGCCACCAGCGCTGCAAAAATATCGATCCATTGTGGCCCGTCCGCATCGAGGATCTCGCCGCTCTCCATCAGTTCCGCAAAGAGGCTTGAGAGCTTGTCTCCCGCCTCGCCGGACCATAATGCGGCCAGATCATTGCTGTCGTCGGCACAGATGGCCTCGATGACCCGGCCTGTCCGCCCGGCCCAATCGGAAAGCGGCAATTTATCGGTGAAGGCGCGGCCGGAGCGGTCACGACGAATGAAGGCGGAGCCGAGTGGCTCCGTGGCAATGGCGATCCGCCGCGCGAGATCACGGGCCGCATCGACACTTCCCTCCGGCAGCGCCACCCGCCATGCGGGCGGGTGCCGGTCATCACGCTGTGCAAGGAGTTGCGTATCGAGAACCACCTCGAGATTGCCTATCTCGGTTTCGACACGGCCGCCGCGCAGCGCGATCAGCTCCAGCGCTTTGGAGGCTCTGATAAAAGCATCGCCGGAAAGCCCGAAGCGGGCGAGGGGATGCTTTAGAAGCGAAATGATCGGCACCGGGTCTCCGGGCCTGAGAATGGCTTCCAGCGCGAGTTGCGTCAGTCCTGCCTGCGGCGTGGCCGAAAGCGGCGTACCGGCCGAATCGTCTGCCTCGATGCCAAAACGTTGCAACTCTGTCGCGACCCGCCGCGCCAGTCCGCGGTCGGGCGTTATCAGCGCCGCCTGAGAGGGGCGTTCACGCCCCGGAGCCTCCAGCGCCAGCCGGAGCGCCACCGCGATGGCGGTTGCCTCTTCACGTTCATTGGCGGCCTCGATCAATGTGGCCGCCGCGAAGGCTTCGTCGAAAAAGCCGGGTTCCCTGTCTTCGCGCCAGCGGTTCCAGTCGCTTGTGGATTTCGCGGGCGCGAGTGCGGTCGAAAACACCGCCGCCCGTTTTTCCAGATCACGATCAAGAGCGCCGATCTGAACCACGTCGTCCCTGAGCATGCCGAGCTTCTGCAGCAGCATATAAAGCCCATATTGCGAGTGCGTGCGGCTCGAAGGATCGGCGGGGTCCTCGGCAATCGCCTGCCATTGCTCTGCGGGCATGGCAAGATCAAGTCCCGGCAGCACGACCGTACCTTGCGGCAGGGCGGCCACGGCGGCGATGAGATCGGCGGCGGCCGGAATGGAGCCCGTGGAGCCCGCCACGATGATCGGCCCCGTGTCCGGCAAATTGGCAAGCCGGTCCGCTTCCGCCCGCAGGATGGCGTTGCGATGCCGGCCTGCGGAGGAACGGTTGAGTTCTGCAAGCCGCGCCGGCCAGAAGACGCTGGCGATCTTCAGGAAATCCGCCGTCAGCTGCCACCATTGCGCATGTTCGCCGGTATCGAGATGCTGAAGCGTCTCCCAGTCCTTTTCTTCGGTATCCATCGCATCGATCACCTCGCCGAGCGCCCGCGCGAGCCAGATGGCATCCGCGGGGCTTGCGGGAGCGACGAGCGGCGAATCCGAATGGATCGCCCGGATGGCGTCAGGCAGGCTGTTGCGCCAGGCGAGGATGAGGCGCGCCAGTTCGATCAGCCGGCCGGTGCCGGAAATCGGCGGCGCCAGATCCATGATCTCAGGATTTTCGATATCGAAGAAACCGCTATCGTCATCCGTTTCACCAAGAGGCCGGATCAGCGGCAGAATGGCGGATCGGCCGCCCAGAAGATCGACGAATTCGGAGCGCAGCACGCGCGCAGAGCGCCGCGTCGGCACATAGATCGTCACGCTCGCAAGCGAAAGAGGATCGGTCGGATCATATCTATAGCCTGATGTCAGCCGCCCGTCACACAGCGTTTCCGCGAGCGTTTTGAGGAACGGTGTTCCCCCAGCGATCGTCAGGACGCGCTTTGCGTGGTGGGTGAGCGTCATGCGAAACGTTTTTCCCTGAATTGCCGGATGATGCTTTCCGCATCGTCAATCGCGTCAGGCGTTCCCACGGTAATCCAGTGGCCATCCAGCGACAGCCCGAAAAGCCGATCTTTTTCAATGGCGCGGTCGAAATAGATATTGAGGTTGAAAGCGTCCTCCGGCGCATCGTCAAGAAGGCGCGAATCCATGGCGATGGCGCCGGCATAAACCACCGGGTTAGCGTCACCGTCGCGATAGCGAGCCAGCTTTCCGTCGTCGGCTAGGTCGAAATCCCTCTTGCCGTTGTGGCCGGTGGTGCGATCCATGTCGACACAGAGCAGGGCCATGTCCATGCGGGCCGTGTCAAAGAATTGCGCAAGCTTTCGCAGATTGCTGACGGCGTTCAATTGCTCGCCGATCCAGAAGAGATCGGCGTTCATGACAAAAACCGGGCCGGGCTTCAGAAGCTTCAGGCCCTTGGCCAGCCCGCCGCCGGAATTCATCAGCTCCGACCGTTCGTCGGAAATCAGGATTTCGGCGTCTGCGCGGTTTTCGAGATGGGCGATCATCTGTTCGGCATGGTGATGCACATTGACGACGATGGTTTCAGCCCCGGCTTCGACAAGGGCGTCGAGCGCGTAATCGATCATCGGTTTGCCGGCAATTTTCACAAGCGGCTTCGGGATCGTATCGGTGATCGGGCGCATCCGTGTGCCAAGCCCGGCGGCCAGCACCATCGCGTTTTTGATCGTCATCGTGGTCAACCGTGTTCGTCGTTAAAGTCCATGCCCATGCGGACACACCATTCTTTGAGCGGTGCCAGCTGCGGATGGGAAAGTGCAGCGGCCAGATAGCGGAACGTCCTCGGCATATGTTTCATATAACCGGGTTTCTTGTCCCGTTCCAACAGCCTTACCCAGATGCCTGCAAGCTTGCAGTTGCGCTGCGCCGACATGATGGCGAAAGCCTTGAGGAATGTGGCCTCATCGAAAGCGGGCGTCGCTTTTCTGCTGTCGAGATAATGCGAAAGCAGGCGTGTCTGCAATTCGGGAGAGATGGTAACCCGCGCATCCTGTACGATGGAAGCGAGATCATAGGCGGTGGGGCCAATCATCGCATCCTGAAAATCGATCAGGCCGACCTGACGGATGCCGCTGTTCTGCGCCTGCCAGAGAATGTTCGGCGAATGGAAGTCACGCAGCAGAAGCCCCGTTTCACAGCCGGCCAGCGCATCGATCAGGCCGTCCCAGATGGCGTAATAGTCCTGTTTCTCGCCATCGGTAAGCGCTCCACCGCGTTTATGGGGCAGATACCATTCCACCAGCAGAGAGACTTCGATCTTCATCGCCTGCCGGTCGAAGGGAGGAATGTCGTAGGTGCTGCCATCGCGCATCGGCAGCAATGCCGGGGGTGGTGTCTGGTGAAGAGTGGCGAGACAGGCGACACTTTGAAGATAACGCTCTTCTATCGGTGTGCCGTCGGCAGCCAGCACGCCCTCCCGTCCGAGATCCTCCAGAAGGAGAATGCCCTGATCGATATCCGCAGCCAGAATCTCCGGCGCGCAGAAACCAGTGTTTCGCAGATAGTCGCCGATCGCCACAAAGGAGCGGGCATCCTGGGCAAGATGGGCGATTTCCGCATAGGTCTTGCCATCCGCAACGATCGCGCCTCTCATGGGGCGGCGCCAGTCCATCAGAATAAGCTCGGGACCATCGGTGGAAATCGTCTCGTAGGCGCGTGTGGAGGCATCGCCACTCAGAAAACGGCGGGTCGCACCACCTCTGTCATTTTTCGCCAGAAATTCACGAATGGCGAAAACACGGTCGAGCCGTGCTTTTCGTTTTGCGGGAGCCTCTATTACGGCCACGCGGCCTTCGCCCGAATGCGTCAGCCGCAGGGTGATCGTCTGCTCCGGCGGCAGAACCTCTGCGGCGATGTCAGGCCACTCGATCAGGCAGACGCCCTCCTCCAGCATTTCATCGATGCCGAGTTCATCCAGCTCCGAAACATCCGAAAGCCGGTAGAGATCGAGATGGGCGACGGGGATGCGGGCGTCATAAGTCTGGATGATGGTGAAGGTGGGGCTCGGAACCTCAAGATCGGGTTCATCCGCCATCGCCCGGATGAAGGCGCGGGCGAGCGTGGATTTGCCAGCGCCGAGATCGCCGATCAGCGCCAGGCAATCGCCGGGTTTCAGGGCCAAGGCTAGGTCTTCACCGAGCCTTATGGTGTCTCTTTCTCCCGCCAGCGAAATGGTGATCGGCAAGATGTCTTGGCTCATTCTGCGGCGATGGAGTGCGGCCGTGTGGCGGAGGGAATGCGGCAGGTGACGATGGTGCCGTTGCCGGGTCGGCTGTCGATGCTGACGGTGCCATGATGCAGGCTGACGAAGCTTTCGACGATGGAAAGGCCAAGCCCCGCACCGGTCCGCCGTCCGCCATTGCCACGCGTCGAAAAGCGGTCGAACACCGTTTTCAGCATGTCTTCGGGAATGCCCGGACCCTTATCCGCAACGGAGAATACGAAGTCGCCTTCGCTGCGCTGGCAGGAGAGCTGCACGGAGGAACCTTCGGGTGCGAAGTTGATCGCATTGGTCAGGAGCTTGATGAGAATCTGTTTCAGCCGCTGGTGGTCGGCCACCAGACTGCCGAGATGGGCAGGCGCGACGATCTCGAGCGAAATACCGCTTTCCTGCAGCCGGTCGGCGATCTGCACCGAAACATCGTCGAGCAGCTCGTTCAGATCATTATCCGAATAATTGAGCTGCATGATGCCGGCATCGACGGTTGCGAGATCGAGAATATCGTTGACGATGGTCAGGAGAACCGAGGACGAGGTGGAAATATGATCGAGATATTCCGCCTGCCGTTCCGTCAATTGGCCGATGCCGGGGGTCTTCAGGAGATCGGTGAAGCCGATGATATTGGTCAGTGGCGAGCGCAACTCGTAGGAAACATGCTGCACGAAATCGTTCTTCAGCTCGTCCGCCTTCAGAAGCGCGTCGTTCTTTTCCTTGAGCGCCCGCTCGGCGCGCACGCTGTCCGTCATGTTGACGAAGGTCAGCATTGTCTGCGCATCCGGCAGCGGAATGATCGCATAATCGAGCACGAGGCCGGAAAGCAGTTCCAGCGTGCCCTGCCGCGACGGCCGTTCGTCATCGAAGCTGGTGATGAACTGGCTGAAGGCGCGCCAGCCGTCCGGTCCGTCATAGGATTGGGCGCAGGCGGTTTCGATGGCGCGAATATGCGTGCCCGTTTCCGCTTCATCGGCCGTCACGCCCCAGAGCGCCCGGAATGCCGGGTTGGACAGGCGAATGCGCCCGTCTGCACCGAATACGGCGACACCTTCTGCCAGATGGTCGATGGTTTCGCCCTGCACCTTGACCAAGGTGTTGTAGCGCATCTGAAGATCGACCTGCTCGGTCAGGTTCTCGAAAACCCAGGTCGCGCCACCCTGCGGATGCGCGGTGGCGATGACCCGCAAGGTCTGGCCATTGGGCAGGTGCCACAGATCCGTCTTGGTATCGAGCGAACGGTAGACGGAAAGCGCCGTCTCCTTCCAATTCTTCCAGTTCAGCTGCTCCGGCAATTTGCCGGCGGTACGCAGCCTGTCCAGAAGTTCGGAATTATCAGGGCTGGATTCGAGGAAAACGAGATCGAGACCCCACAGAGCCGCGAAAGCCTGATTGTAGAATTGCAGCCGCTGCCGGCCGTCGAAAATGGCGACGGGCGTCGCCAGATGATCGAGCGTTTCGGCGTGGCTTTTCAAAACTCGCTTGAGTTCCTCGCTGATGGTTTCCGCTTCGGTGGCATCGATGGCGATCCCGGCAGACCCGCCCGCCGTTTTTATGTCGACGACGTCGAAGAAGCTGCGGTTACCGGAAACGACGGTCGAAATGCGATCATGATAGGGCGATTCCGGTGTCGCAGCCGCGCGTATCTTCTGTCGTGTAACCGTGTTCAGAAGTTCGCGCTTTTCCTGAACGGCCTGCCCGGCATCACGCGCATCCACCGCATGGGCGTAAGCGTGGTTGACCCAGGTGAGTTCACCTTCGCCATTGCGACGCCAGACGGGCTGTTCGATGGAATCGAGAAGTTCCTGAAATGTCGATACGGAGGCAAGTAGACGCTCGCGCTCGACCTGCAATTCCGCGAGTTCAGCGCGCAGATTGTTGAGCGCGATGAAGCGCGCAAAGGCGTTTCCGCCGGAAACCCGGCCCTGAACTTCAATGACTTCGCCGCGCTGTGTCTCGATGGTCAGGTCGAAACTCTGGGCGTGGCTGCGCAGTTTCTCGATGGATTTCTCAAGCTGGCTTGCGGATGCCGGCTTCAGCCAGCGGCCGAATGCCAGAAAATCCTGGTCCGCTTGCGGCACACCGGTCTCGGCTGGTAGCTGGCCCAGAAATTCCGGACGTTTGTCCGCGCCGTCCCAGATGACGATGCGGCGGCTCTTGTCGGAAATCAGCGCCTCGTATTTCGCGATCTTGTGGTGGGACTGCGCAAGCGCCTGTCGGTATTCGCTGCTTTCCGCCTCGATATTACCGCGCTGGCGCACCAGCCAGACGACAGAAAACAGCGTTGCCGAAAGCATGCCGACGAAAAGCGAATAGGTGATGGTTTCTCCGGATGAGAACAGCCGCGCGCCGGTCTTTGCCACAAGGCCGTCCTGCGCCATCGCAACGGTTGTCGAGCCGGCGAGAACCGTGCCCGAAAGCAGGACAGGCAGCCTCGCAAAGCCTGTCTGAACCGCACTGACGACCTGCCGGCAACGCGCAAGAGCCGCACTCAATGCCACGCCCGCATGCGTGTTTTCAAGGCGTTGAACTGTCTGCTTGCGCAGATCCGAATTTTGAACCGTCATCCCCGGTCTGTCTCCGTCCTATGTGCCGCATCTTCGACAAGACATCCCATTTCGTCCCCGCCGCCCTTTGGCGTGTCCGAATCAAGTCTGATGACAATACCGTCTTCATAAATCTGCGGGAAGTGAGCGCGCAAAAAAGATGCCGTGCGCTTTGTCAAGCGCACGGCATCTAGATATTGTGTAATTTCAGTGGATATTAACTATGAAATTAATATCTGTAGTGTTCCGCCTTGAACGGACCTTCCTTCGAGATGCCGATATAATCTGCCTGAAGGTCGGAAAGTTCGGTCAGGCGCACGCCAAGCTTCTCGAGATGAAGGCGCGCGACCTTCTCGTCGAGGTGCTTGGGAAGCACGTAAACTTCATTCTTGTATTCGCCCTGCTTGGTGAAGAGCTCAATCTGGCCCAGCACCTGGTTGGTGAAGGAGGCCGACATGACGAAGGACGGGTGACCGGTGGCGTTGCCGAGGTTCAGCAGGCGGCCTTCGGACAGAAGAATGATGCGGTTGCCCTTCGGGAACTCGATCATGTCGACCTGCGGCTTGATGTTCGTCCACTTCAGGTTACGCAGCGAGGCGACCTGAATTTCATTGTCGAAGTGGCCGATATTGCCGACGATCGCCATGTCCTTCATCTCGCGCATATGCTCGATGCGGATCACGTCCTTATTGCCTGTCGTGGTGATGAAGATGTCAGCGGAAGAGACGACGTCTTCCAGGCGAACGACCTCAAAACCGTCCATGGCGGCCTGAAGCGCGCAGATCGGGTCGATTTCGGTCACCTTCACGCGGGCGCCAGCGCCCTGCAACGAGGCTGCGGAACCCTTGCCAACGTCGCCATAACCGCAGACCACGGCAACCTTGCCGGCCATCATCACATCGGTTGCGCGGCGAATGCCGTCGACGAGAGATTCCTTGCAGCCATACTTGTTGTCGAACTTCGACTTGGTGACGCTGTCATTGACGTTGATCGCCGGGAAGGGCAGCAGGCCCTTCTTGCTGAGATCGTAGAGACGGTGAACGCCGGTCGTCGTTTCTTCGGTGACACCCTTCAGCGCGTCGCGCTGCTTGGTGAACCAGCCGGGCGAGGCCTTGAGGCGCTTGTTGATCTGCGCGAAGAGGATTTCCTCTTCTTCCGAACCGGGATTGGACAGAACGTCCTCACCGGCTTCGGCGCGTGCGCCGAGCAGGATGTACATGGTGGCGTCGCCGCCGTCATCGAGGATCATGTTAGAGAGACCGCCGTCGGTCCACTGGAAGATCTTGTCGGTATATTCCCAATATTCCGTCAGGCTTTCACCCTTGACGGCGAATACCGGAATGCCGGCTGCTGCAATGGCTGCCGCCGCATGGTCCTGCGTCGAGAAGATGTTGCAAGAGGCCCAGCGAATCTCCGCGCCCAGTTCCTTCAGCGTCTCGATGAGAACGCCGGTCTGGATCGTCATGTGAAGAGAACCGGTAATACGTGCGCCCTTCAGGGGCTTGCTTTCACCGAATTCCTTGCGGCAGGACATCAGGCCCGGCATTTCGGTTTCGGCGATGTCCAGCTCCTTGCGGCCGAATGCGGCAAGGTTGATATCGGCGACGATGTAGTCCTTCTCAAGGCTCATAAGGTTCTCCAGATCAGAAACGCCGCGCCTCACAGCCCGGCTTTTAAACGTAGCTGCGGTTTAGCAGGCCACGAACGATCTGGCAATGATGATATAAAGAAGTCTTTATGTCTTTATATGTGCCGGCTCAGGCTTCTTCGCCGAAGCGGTCGGCGACCAGCGCCTCCAGTGCTTCCAGCGCTTCTTTCGCCTGATTGCCGCTTGCCTCGACATAAACGCTGCAGCCGGGGCTGGCCGCCAGCATCATCAGGCCCATGATGGAGGTGCCGCCAACGGTCATGCCATCCTTGGAAACCGTGATCGTCGCGTCGAAACCTTCAACCATCTGTACGAATTTGGCAGAAGCCCGGGCGTGGAGACCGCGTTTATTGATGATCGGTAGTTCCCGGGAGAATGGCGACATGGGCTGACTTCTCACTTGCCGCTTAAAACGCGGCTGGCGACGTTGATATATTTGCGGCCGGCATCGGATGCATCCTGAAGGGCCTTGTCCATATTATCTTCGCTGCGAACGCCTGCAAGCTTGATCAGCATGGGAAGATTGACCCCTGCGATGACTTCGACATTGCCGTTATTCATGACGGAAATCGCAAGATTGGAGGGTGTGCCGCCGAACATATCCGTCAGGATGATCACGCCATTGCCGTCATTGGCGCGCGCAACGGCGTCGATGATATCCTGCCGGCGCTGATCCATGTCGTCTTCGGGACCGATACAGACCGTCTCGATCAATTTCTGGGGACCGACGACATGCTCCAACGCATGGCGAAACTCCTCAGCCAGCTTGCCATGGGTGACAAGCACTAGTCCGATCATGAAATGCTCCCTTGCACACGCACTCTCATTGCCGACTATCGCAACGCGGCAATCCTGTCCATCGGTGGGATTTCATCTTGATGAGGAAAATGCGAATCGCAAGCCTAAAATCGCCCGAATCATCGTCACTTCACATTCGTTTTAAAAAGATTCTGAGCAAGTGCAGCAAATTTTCCATAGGGCGTCAGGCTGGAAAGCGGAATGCGCAGAAGCCGGATATGCCCGCCGCAGGGCAGGGAAAACCTCTCGTCATCTTCAGGAAGTCTTGGATTTGTCCCTGAAAGAACTGTCGTGACGGCAAAATGTAGTGGAGCGCGCGCAACGCTTCTGATGGAAACGATGCCGCTGCCGCGCAATTCCAGCAGGCCGGCGATGGCGTCCGGCCGCTCGGCAATGATGTTGTCGCCATCGCGATACACGAAAATCTGATCGTCCGCGATCAGCGCCGCCGGCAATCCGCAGCGTTCGGCCTCCGTTAGAAAGCTGAAGGCAAGTTCGCTTTTGCCGCTGCCCGACGGTCCGACGAAAAGAATGCCGGTGTTTTGAACGGTGATGGCGGTGGCGTGCAGGTTGAAGCGTTCAGCGGTCATGGGTTTCGGCCGCCGGCAGCGACAGGGTGAAGCGCGCGCCGGAAATCACGCCATATTTGTCGACTACGTTCTCCGCCCGCAGACTGCCGCCATGGGCTTCCGCGATCTGGCGGCTGATGGAAAGGCCAAGGCCGGAATTCTGTCCGAACCCTTCGCTCGCCGGCCGGTCTGTGTAGAAGCGCTCGAAAATCCGGTCGATGTCTTCTGCCTGAATGCCGGGCCCGTTGTCCTCCACCTGCACGATGCAACGATCCTTGTGACGGGAGAGGCGCACGGTGATGCGGCCGCTTTCCTCGGCAACGAAGGATCGCGCATTCTCGATGAGGTTGGTGACGATCTGACCGATACGCAGATCGTGACCATTCACCACGAAGGAGGTCTTTGCGCCTGCTTTCCGGTCGATGACATAGTCGATCGTCACACTTTTCTTCTTGGTGCTTATCTGGCGGGATATATCCACCAGACCCTTCATCAGCACATCGAGATCGAGCGGAGAGGCGTCGGCGCGCGCCAGTTCGGCATCGAGCCGCGACGCATCCGAAATGTCGCTGATCAGGCGGTCGAGACGGCGCACATCGTGGAAGATGATTTCGGTCAGGCGCTGTTTGGACTCTTCGGTCTTGGCGCGCGGCAGGGTCTCCACGGCGCTGCGCAGCGAGGTCAGCGGGTTCTTGAGCTCATGGCTGACATCGGCGGCGAAGCTTTCGATGGCGTCGATACGGTCGTAAAGCGCCGTCGTCATTTCACGCAACGCAATCGAAAGATTGCCGATCTCATCCTGACGCGCCGAGAAATCCGGTATTTCCTCGCGGGTTCTCGCCCCGCGGCGCACGCGGATTGCAGCCGCCGAAAGCCGCCGAAGCGGCGTGGCGATGGTGGAGGAGAGGAGCAGCGACAGGACGATATTGACCAGCGTCGCGATGCCGAAGACGCGCATGATGGCAAGGCGCTCCGCATGCACGATCTTGTCGATGTCGCCCGCTTGCGTAGAAAGCAGCAGAACGCCGAGCACGGCCCGGAAGCGCTGCACCGGTACGGCCACGGAAACAATCAGCTCGCCCTTTTCCGTGACACGCACGACCGCGCCGCGCACGCCGGTCAACGCATTCATCACTTCGGGATAGATCGAACCGTCGCCGCCGGGCGCTTCCTTATATTGCGGCAGGCTGCTCGGCTGCAGCATGCGGTTGAACATGCTGGTGAACCAGTCGCCCCAGCTTTGCGTCTCCGGTGTTACCGGCGGCAGGTCGAAACGCAGCACCTGACCGCGCGAATAAAGATGACGGGAATCGAGCAGGAGGTTGGCGTCGGCATCGAACAGCCGCGCACGGGTGCGCGTCGGCGAAATCAGCCGCCGCAGCACAGGTGCGACCCGCTCCGGATTGATCGGGAAACTCAAGTCCTCGTCATTGGGGGCAGGGGTGATGCTCTGTCCCGCCTGCAATTCGAGCAGCTTTTCCGGATTGATGGTGATCGAGTTGGTATCGACCGAGGCGGAAGCGGAGACAGCGCCGGCGATGATCTCGCCCTGCGTCAACAGGCTTTCCACGCGCGCGTCGATCAGCCCCTCGCGGAACTGGTTGAGATAGAGAATGCCGCCGACCAGAACCACCGTCGCCGCGACGTTGAAAAAAAGGATGCGGCGCGTGAGGCTGGAAAACACCGCATTGCCGAAGATGCGCCGGATGATCGTCAACGGATGGATACGATGGCGGCGTTCGCTGCCGCGTTCTTCGGCATCGTCACTGTCCGAGACGGTTTCCGGCGTTTTCTTCAACACGTATTCAAGTCCTCACCGCCCCTTATCGGGCGGTCCCTTCTGCGTGAGTCGGCTCTTCAAGCCGCTTCGCGGAAGCGATATCCTACGCCATAAAGCGTTTCAATCATATCGAAGTCGCCATCGACCAGTTTGAACTTCTTGCGAAGGCGCTTGATATGGCTGTCGATGGTGCGGTCGTCCACATAGACCTGTTCGTCATAGGCGGCATCCATCAGCGCGTCGCGGCTTTTCACCACGCCCGGTCGCTGCGCCAGCGAATGCAGGATGAGGAATTCGGTGACCGTGAGCGTCACCGGCTCACCCTTCCAGGTGCAGGTGTGGCGTTCCTGGTCCATGGCGAGCTGCCCGCGCTCCAGCGTGCGCGCCTGCTGATCGGCGGTCGGCTTCAGCACGCTGCCGGTTGCAGCAGACGCTTCGCGGCTGCTGGCGCGGCGCAGGATGGCTTTGACGCGTTCCACCAGAAGACGCTGCGAGAAGGGTTTCGTGATGAAGTCGTCAGCGCCCATCTTCAGGCCGAACAATTCGTCGATCTCTTCATCCTTGGAGGTGAGGAAGATAACCGGCAGATCCGACTTCTGGCGAAGACGCCGCAGAAGCTCCATGCCGTCCATGCGTGGCATCTTAATATCGAAAATGGCGAGCTGCGGCGGGCGGGCGATCAGCCCGTCAAGCGCGGAGGCGCCGTCCGTATACGTTTCGACCCGGTAGCCTTCGGCTTCGAGCGCGATCGATACCGAAGTCAGAATATTCCGGTCGTCGTCGACAAGCGCGATCGTCTGCATGTAGTTGGTCTCCATCGTCATTTTCTCGTAACTCCCGACATTCACCCAGCCAAGGTTGTGCGCCGCGAGCCACTCTCTTGAGTATAAAGGTGGAACAAATTGTGGCAAAGGAAAACTCGCCCCGAAATCGCCAGTGAGGCGGGAGCGGATTTTGCAAAAAGGCCGCAGCTGGATTTTAATGCGTCTTCAACCGATTTAAAAAGAAATAAAATCTTTTAAATCGATTAATATATTGAAATTACTAAGTTTTTTAAAGTTTGGCTCTTGCGTTTCTAAAAGCTGCCACGTATTTTCCGTGAAAATTTCAACGGCCTTATCGTCATCAACAAGGAACGCGTCATGAACGAGCTTGGGGTTCATAATCCTGCCAATGGAGTTGCGGAACTCGGACTGGGCGAGGCCTCCCGCGTCTTTTATAACCTCAATGAGAGCGAATTATACGAGCACGCGATCCGTAACGGCGAAGCCGAACTGACCATCGACGGTGCGCTGCGCGCCGTCACCGGCCAGCATACGGGCCGCTCGCCGAAGGATAAATTCGTCGTTCGTGATGCTTCCACCGAGAACACCATCTGGTGGGACAACAACAAGCCGCTGTCGCCGGAAAATTTCGAGCTGCTGCGTCAGGACATGCTGGCCCACGCCGCCGGCAAGACGCTTTACGTGCAGGACCTGATCGGCGGCGCCGATGAGGAAAATGCGCTGCCGACACGCGTCGTCACCGAGCTTGCCTGGCATTCGCTGTTCATCCGCAATCTGCTGATCCGGCCGAAGGGGGAGACGCTTTCGGGCTTCAGCCAGAAGCTCACCATCATCAACCTGCCAAGCTTCAAGGCCGATCCGGCGCGTCACGGTGTTCGTTCGGAAACCGTCATTGCCTGCGATCTGACCAACGGCCTCGTCCTCATCGGCGGCACCTCCTATGCCGGTGAAAACAAGAAGTCGGTCTTCACGGTGCTGAACTACCTGCTGCCGGCCAAGGGCGTCATGCCCATGCATTGCTCGGCCAATGTCGGTCCGCAGGGTGATTCCGCCGTTTTCTTTGGCCTCTCCGGTACCGGCAAGACCACGCTGTCCGCCGATCCGTCGCGCACGCTGATCGGCGATGACGAACATGGCTGGGGCGAGCACGGCATCTTCAATTTCGAAGGCGGCTGCTATGCCAAGGCGATCAAGCTTTCGGCGGAAGCCGAGCCGGAAATCTACGCCGCGACCAATCGTTTCGGCACGGTTCTCGAAAACGTCGTGCTGGATGAAAGCCGGGTTCCTGATTTCAATGACAATTCGCTGACGGAAAACACCCGCAGCGCCTATCCATTGCACTTTATTCCGAATGCATCGGAAACGGGCATTGCCGGCCATCCGAAGACGATCATCATGCTGACGGCGGATGCCTTCGGTGTGCTGCCGCCGATCGCGCGTCTGACGCCGGAACAGGCCATGTACCACTTCCTCTCCGGATACACCGCTAAGGTTGCCGGCACGGAAAAGGGCGTGACCGAGCCGGAAGCGACATTCTCGACCTGCTTCGGCGCACCCTTCATGCCGCGCCACCCGGCGGAATACGGCAACCTGCTGCGTGAGCTGATCGGCAAGCACGGCGTCGATTGCTGGCTGGTGAATACAGGCTGGACCGGCGGCGCCTATGGCATCGGCAAGCGTATGCCCATCAAGGCAACGCGCGCGCTTCTAACGGCCGCACTTACCGGCGACCTGAAGAACGCGCAATTCCGCACCGATGCGAATTTTGGTTTCGCCGTGCCGCTGTCGCTTGATGGCGTCGACAGCGCAATCCTCGATCCGCGTTCCACCTGGGCCGATGGCGCAGCTTACGACGCGCAAGCGAAGAAGCTGGTGTCGATGTTCGTCACGAACTTCACCAAGTTCGAAGACCATGTCGACAGCAAGGTGCGCGACGCAGCGCCGGGCCTTTTGCTCGCGGCTGAATAATAAGGCCTCATTTGTGAGGAGGAGCGGACCCGGCCTTGTGCCGGGTTCTTTCGTTTGCTCCTCTGTTTTAATTTTTCGCGATCTGTGGCATCACCGGCGCGGAGAGAAAACATGGCCAGCGACCCGCTTTACATCAATAACCGCATCACCATTGCCGGCTGGGAACTGACGGAGCAATTCGTGCTGGCCGGCGGGCCGGGCGGCCAGAACGTCAACAAGGTCTCGACGGCGGTTCAGCTGTTTTTCGACATTGCCAATTCGCCCTCCCTTCCGGATCGGGTAAAGACCAATGCACTGCGCCTCGGTGGCAGGCGTGTGTCCAAAGATGGTGTGCTGATGATCGAGGCAAGCCGGTTTCGCAGTCAGGAACGCAATCGCGAAGACGCCCGCGAGCGGCTGAAGGAAATGCTTCTCGAAGCTGCCGCCCCTCCGCCGCCGGTGCGCAAGGCCACCAAGCCCACCAAGGGGTCGGTTGAGCGCCGCCTCAAGGCGAAGTCTGGCCGCTCCGATATCAAGAAAATGCGCGGCAAGCCCTCGGGCGAATAAGGGCCAAATGTTTCGCCCTTGTCATAGAGCTTCAAATATCGTCTGGTAAGCCTCCCTACAACCAAGGAGGGTGCTATGGGTCTGTTCAATTTCATCAAGGAAGCGGGAAAGAAGCTCGGTATCGGCGGTGACGATGCCCCTGATGTCGAAGCTGTCAAGAAGGAACTCGCTTCCCACGATCTCGGCACGGACAAGGTTCAGGTCGCAGTGGTGGACGACAAGGTCGTTCTGAAGGGCGAAGTAGCCGATCAGTCGGTTTTCGAAAAGGCGGTCATCGCGGTCGGCAATACGCTCGGCATTTCCAAGGTCGAGGCTGGCGAGCTGAAAGTGACTGACGCGCCCGCGAAAGAACCCGTCTTCTACACGGTCAAGAAGGGCGACAATCTCTGGAAGATTGCGGAAGCCCAGTATGGCAAGGCAAATGGCGCGAAGAACAACATCATCTTCGAAGCCAACAAGCCGATGCTGACGCATCCCGACAAGATTTATCCCGGACAGGTCCTGCGTATTCCTGAGCTTGCATAATAGCGGATTTTAACCGCCAAGGGTGCCGCCATGCGCGGCATCTTCACAGCTTGCGAAGCGCTACCGTGTCGATCAGGTGGTTCTTGCCCTTGCGAAGGATGAGATCGGCGCGCGGGCGCGTCGGCACGATGTTCTGGCGCAGGTTCTTCAGGTTGATGTTCTGCCAGAGCCCTTCGGCAATGCTGAGCGCTGCCTCTTCGCTGATCGACGCATAACGGTTGAAGAATGAATTCGGGTCGCGGAAGGCGGTCTGTCTCAGATTCATGAACCGGTTCACATACCAGTTGTGAATGAAGTCCTCGTCGGCATCGATATAAATCGAAAAATCGAAAAAGTCGGAAACGATCGGCACGATCCGCCCACCCGCCGGCAGGTCGCGCGATTGCAGTACGTTGATGCCTTCGAAGATCAGGATATCCGGCTGGTCTATGACAGTGAATTCGTTCGGCAGAACGTCGTAGGTCAGGTGCGAATAACGCGGCGCCTTCACATTCGGCTGGCCCGCCTTTATCGCCGATAGGAAACGCAGGAGCGCGCCGATATCGTAACTTTCGGGAAAGCCCTTGCGCTCCATCAGGTTTTCCCGCCGCAGGACCTCGTTTGGATAGAGAAATCCATCAGTCGTGATGAGATCGACCTTCGGGCTGGAGGGCCAGCGGGCCAGAAGCTCCTTCAGGATACGCGCCGTTGTGGACTTGCCAACGGCCACCGATCCGGCAATGCCGATGACAAAGGGCGTCTTGTTGACGTCACCCATGTTGAGGAAGCGGTTGCGCTGTTCGAATAGCAGCTGCGAGGCTTCTACATGGGAGGACAATAGGCGCGATAGCGAGAGATAGATGCGCCGCACTTCATCCAGATCGATCGGATCATCAAGCGAACGTAGCCGTTTGACCTCGTCGGCGGAAAGGGTCAGTGGCGTATCGGCGCGAAACTTCGCCCATTCTTCCGAACTGAAGAAGTGGTATGGCGAATATTCATCCGGTCGGAAATGATCGAGTGTGCCTGGCATGCCTCTCTCCCCGCTGCCTGCCTCCACATTCATGATGTCGGCCTCGCCGCCTTTTCCGCAAGGCCGGTCTGCCCGGTCCGGCGCTCCAGTTCGGCAAAGACGTCACTCAGGGGAATCTCGGCGATCTTCAGCACCACCAGCAGATGGTAAAGCAGGTCGGCGGCCTCGTTCTTCAGCCCATCACGGTCTTTCGCGATGGCGGCGATGACGGCTTCCACGGCCTCTTCGCCGAGTTTTTTGGCGGCGCGTTCCTGACCGGCAGCAACCAGCTTGGCCGTCCAGGATTCATCAGGAGAGGCGGCGGCGCGTGTCGCGACGATACGCTCCAGATCGGAAAGGGAAAATGCGCTCATGGGGAAATCCTGCAATCAGTCGAGACGCATGGCGATACCATGCTCGGCCATGTAGGTCTTGGCTTGCCCGATCGAATAGGTGCCGAAGTGGAAGATGGAGGCTGCAAGCACCGCAGTTGCATGGCCATCGCGCACGCCCGCCACCAGATCGTCCAGAGTTCCAACGCCGCCCGAGGCGATGACGGGCACGCGAACCTGATCGGCAATGGTGCGTGTCAGGCCGATATCATATCCGCTCTTGGTGCCGTCGCGATCCATCGAGGTTACAAGCAATTCGCCGGCGCCGCGTTCGACCATCTTGATGGCGAATTCGACGGCGTCGATCCCGGTCGGCTGGCGCCCGCCATGGGTGAAGATTTCCCAGCGACCTTCTTCTCCGTCCTTCGAAACGCGCTTGGCGTCGATGGAAACGACGATGCACTGGTTGCCGAATTTATCGGCCGCCTGCGCCACAAAATCCGGATCCTTGACGGCTGCGGAATTGATCGAGACCTTGTCGGCCCCGCACAGAAGCAGCTTGCGGATGTCGGCGACGCTGCGAACCCCGCCGCCAACGGTCAGCGGCATGAAGCAATGGTCGGCGGTACGCGAGACGACATCGAAGATCGTGTCACGATTATCCGAAGAGGCGGTAATGTCGAGGAAGCAGAGTTCGTCCGCTCCGGCCGCATCATAGGCTTTCGCCGCCTCGACGGGATCGCCAGCGTCGATCAGGTCGACAAAGTTCACGCCCTTGACGACACGACCGTCCTTCACATCCAGGCAGGGAATAACGCGGGCTTTGAGGGTCATACGTTTACCTCCTTTGCAGCCTTGATGAGGGTAAGCGCCTCGGCGGGGTCGATGCGACCGTCATAAAGCGCGCGACCGGAAATCGCACCCTCAAGCTTTGCGGCATCCGGCTGCAGCATGCGCTTGATATCATCGATGGAGGCAAGTCCGCCGGACGCGATGACCGGGATCGATACGGCATCCGCCAGTTCCAGCGTCGAGGCCCAGTTGATGCCGGCTAGAATGCCGTCACGATCGATATCGGTATAGATGATGGCGGCAACGCCAGCGCCTTCAAAACGTTTGGCAAGTTCGATGACACCGAGTTCGGAGGCTTCCGCCCAGCCTTCCACCGCCACCTTGCCGCCTTTGGCGTCGATGCCGACGGCGACCTGGCCGGGGAAACGTTTGCAAGCCTCAATGACCAGAACCGGATCGCGAACTGCCACCGTGCCGAGAATGACGCGCGCAAGACCACGGCTCAGCCAGGCCTCGATATGATCCAGCGTGCGGATGCCGCCGCCCAGCTGCACCGGGTTTTTCGTGGCTTTCAGAATGGCATCAACCGCTGCACCGTTGACTGTTTCACCAGCAAAGGCGCCGTTGAGATCAACCACATGCAGCCATTCAAAACCCTGATCCTCGAAGGCTTTCGCCTGCGCGCCGGGATCGGTGTTGTAGACGGTTGCCTGGTCCATATCGCCGAGTTTCAGGCGAACGCACTCACCGTCTTTGAGATCGATTGCGGGGAAAAGAATCATGTCAGGGCTTCCAGCGCAGGAAATTTGAAATCAGGGCAAGGCCGAGCGTCTGGCTTTTTTCCGGGTGGAACTGCGCGCCCGCCATATTGTCGCGGCCGACAAAAGCCGTCATCGCGCCACCGTAATTGGTGGTGGCGATGACGTCCGTCGAATGCTTGGCCGCCAGATGATAGGAATGCACGAAATAGGCGTGCAACCCGTCAGCGCCTGTCTTGATGCCGTCGAACAGCGGGTGGGCGTGGCGAATTTCCAGCGTGTTCCAGCCGATCTGCGGGATTTTAAGAGTGGGATCGGACGGCGTCATTTCCACGACGTCACCTTCGATCCAGCCGAGCCCGGTGCTGACGGTCTTTTCCAGCCCGCGTGAGGACATCAGCTGCATGCCGACGCAGATGCCGAGGAAGGGATGGGCCCTTTTTTCGACGGCTTCGATGAGTGCGTCATGCATTCCGGGAACGGCGTCAAGACCGGCGCGGCAATCCGCATAGGCGCCGACACCCGGCAGCACGATGCGGTCCGCCGAGGCGACATGATCCGGCCTGTCGGTCAGGTCGATAGTTGCATCGATGCCGGCTTCGCGGGCGGCACGCTCGAAAGCTTTGGTGGCCGAACGCAGGTTGCCCGAACCGTAGTCGATAATCGCGACACGCATGTCAGCGCCTTCCATTCAAGTCGAAAAGAAACGATCCGGCGGGATCGTTGACGAAGTTTTTGCCGCCGCTCTTTTGCGGCGAAGGGGTCCAGACCGGCTGGGACAGCTGTTCTGTCACGCCAGGATTCTCGGATAGACCGGAGAAATATATGTCTTCGGCACTCGAAAGATCAGGGGCGCAAACGACTGACGTCAGCGTCCAGCCTTTGCGCATCAGGTGCCGGACGAGAAAATCGCGACCCTCCAACGCCGTGATAATCCCGATGGCAAAATTGCACAGAATGCCCATTGGTTCGAATCCGGCTAACATCGAGGCCTGCCCGGCCGCGACGAGGGCGAAGACAACGAGAGCCGCCGCCAGCCACAGCCGGTTAATCGCAAGCCATAACCATGGCGCAATGAGAGCCAGCCAGACGAAACGATCGGCAATGAAGCGGATCGTCTTGTGGTTCCTGTCCGGCCCGTTGGGGGCTTCCAGAACGAGATAGCTTGTCATGGGCTTCCTGACGCTTTGGCGTCAGGCCAGCATGCCCTTCGTCGAGGGAACGCGGCCTGCCTGCCGGGGGTCGATCTCGGTTGCCGTACGAAGAACGCGGGCAACGGCCTTGAAGCACGTTTCGGCGATATGATGGTTGTTGGCGCCGTAATGGTTCAGGATATGCAGCGTAATGCCGGCATTCTGCGCGAGCGCCTGGAAGAACTCGCGCACCAGTTCGGTATCGAACGTGCCGATCTTCGGCGCGGAAAAATTGACGTTCCAGACCAGGAAGGGCCGGCCGGAAATATCGACGGCGGCCTTGGTCATCGTCTCGTCCATGGCAAGATCGAGCGAGGCGTAACGGGTAATGCCGCGCCGGTCGCCCAAGGCCTTGGCAATTGCCTGGCCGATGGCGATGCCGGTATCTTCCACGGTGTGGTGGTCATCGATATGCAGGTCGCCCTGAACTTCGATGTCCATGTCGATCAACGAATGGCGGCTCAACTGCTCCAGCATATGGTCGAAAAATCCCACGCCGGTGGAAATTTTCGATTTGCCGGTGCCGTCGATATCCACACGGACCGAAACCGAGGTTTCGTTGGTCTTGCGGATAATTTCGCCTTTACGTTCTGCCATTTTGGCCGCTCCGTGAAAATGTCGCCGTTCCTTATCAGCACGGGACACAAATATCCAGTTGTTCCATCGTCTTGCCTTGCAGGCTCAAAACCAAGCAACGCCGCGAAGATTGCAATCGTGAAAAGCAAACTTACATAGAACCCGAGAAGGGCCGCACCCCGGCCCGTTAACCCAGGCCCGGCAGGGCAGACAGGTGTTTGATGACAACAATCATTACAGTCAGAAAGGGCGGCAAGGTCGTCATGGCTGGCGACGGGCAGGTAAGCCTTGGCCAGACCGTCATGAAGGGCAATGCCCGCAAGGTTCGCCGCATCGGCAAGGGCGAAGTGATTGCCGGTTTTGCCGGCGCGACGGCGGATGCTTTTACGTTGCTCGACCGTCTCGAAAAGAAACTCGAGCAATATCCCGGCCAGCTGATGCGCGCCGCCGTGGAGCTCGCGAAGGACTGGCGCACGGATAAATATCTGCGCAATCTCGAAGCCATGATGCTGGTGGCTGACAAATCGACCACGCTCGCCATCACCGGCAATGGTGATGTGCTGGAACCGGAACATGGCACAATCGCCATCGGCTCCGGCGGCAACTATGCCTTCGCAGCCGCCCGCGCCATGATGGATACGGACAAGTCGGCCGAGGACGTGGCGCGTCAGGCGCTCGATATCGCCGCCGATATCTGCGTTTATACCAACCACAATCTCGTCGTCGAAACGCTCGACGCCGAATAAGCAATTACTCACCAAGGGTCCTGTGGGCCGGGCCAAATGGCCGGCCGGAACAGGAAAGCCGAGAGGATAGAATGACCACTTTTTCTCCCCGGGAGATCGTCTCGGAACTCGACCGCCACATCATCGGTCAGCATGATGCCAAACGTGCGGTCGCAATTGCGCTGCGCAACCGCTGGCGTCGCCAGCAGCTCGATGAGAGCCTGCGCGACGAAGTCATGCCGAAAAATATTCTGATGATCGGGCCGACCGGTGTCGGCAAGACGGAGATTTCGCGCCGTCTCGCGAAGCTCGCCGGCGCGCCCTTTATCAAGGTCGAAGCCACGAAGTTCACCGAAGTCGGTTATGTCGGCCGCGACGTCGAACAGATCATCCGCGATCTGGTCGAGATCGGCATCGGCCTCGTGCGTGAAAAGAAGCGCGCCGAAGTGCAGGCCAAGGCGCATCAGAGCGCCGAAGAGCGCGTGCTTGACGCACTGGTGGGCGCAACGGCATCGCCGGGCACCCGTGAGAACTTCCGCAAGAAGCTGCGCGACGGCGAATTGGACGACAAGGAAATCGATATCGAGGTGACGGATAGCGGATCGGGCATGCCCGGTTTCGAAATTCCCGGCATGCCGGGCGCCAATATCGGCGTGCTCAACCTGTCGGAAATGTTCGGCAAGGCCATGGGCGGACGCACCAAGAAGGTGCGCACGACGGTGTCCAAATCCTATGCCGATCTTATCCGCGACGAATCCGACAAGCTGCTCGACAATGAAATGATCCAGCGCGAGGCGGTGAAATCGGTCGAAAATGACGGCATTGTCTTCCTTGACGAGATCGACAAGATCGCCGCCCGCGATGGCGGCATGGGCGCCGGCGTGTCCCGCGAAGGTGTGCAGCGCGATTTGCTGCCGCTTGTCGAAGGCACGACGGTTTCGACGAAATACGGGCCTGTCAAAACCGACCATGTTCTCTTCATCGCCTCGGGCGCCTTCCATGTGGCAAAGCCTTCGGACCTCCTTCCCGAACTTCAGGGCCGCCTGCCGATCCGCGTCGAGCTGAAGCCGCTGACGAAGGAGGATTTCCGCCGTATCCTGACCGAGACGGAAGCAAGCCTCATCCGCCAGTATAAGGCGCTGATGGCGACGGAAGAACTCGATCTCGATTTCACCGATGATGCAATCGATGCGCTGGCCGATGTGGCCGTTCATCTCAATTCGTCGGTCGAGAACATCGGCGCCCGCCGTTTGCAGACGGTCATGGAGCGAGTTCTCGACGAGATTTCCTTCAACGCACCGGATCGTGGTGGCTCCGCCGTCAAGATCGATCAGGAATACGTCAAAAAACATGTCGGCGATCTCGCCGCCGATACGGATTTGTCGCGTTACATTCTCTGAAGACATCAGGGACAACGAAAGAAGAGTGCGGCCATATTTGCCGCACTCTTTTATTTTATCCGCCTTGTCTCGCATTCAGCCCGCATTTTGTTTATGGGAAGGGCTGCATTCCGGTTGGAACCGCTTTCGTGGAATGGTCCGGTTTTCCCAGCACCTTTCGCTGGCGGAAGCCGCAGGCTTGAGAAAAGGCATTCGCTCGTGCGCAAAACTCTTCTGGCATTTGCCGCTGCTTTGACGTTCACCGTCACCGCGTCTTCTTACGTCGAAGCTGCGACGGTCGTTCCGCCAGGCAATCGCAATGCCGAACAGCCCGGCGTTCCCGGCGCTTCTGCAAAAAGAACAAAAGCGTCCAACACCTCTTTCGAGCGCAAATACCAGAAGGTCATCGACCTCTTGTCCTCCGACAAAGCTCTAATCGCCAAGATCAAGTCGACGGCCGGGCGCTACGGCATCGATCCGATCCATATGATCGGCGCGATCGTTGGCGAACATACCTATAATGTCGACGCTTATGACCGACTGCAGTCCTATTACGTCAAGGCTGCTTCTTATGCGGGCAACAGCTTTCGTTTCGGCTACAAGGACGAAACCATCGCGCAGTTCCTCACGCATTCGCAATTTGCAAAATGCCAGTCGAAAAGGGATTCCTACAGCCTCTGGAACTGTCGGGAAGATGTCTGGGAAGACAACTTCCGCGGCAGGACGGTTGATGGCGTCGCCTACCCGAACAATCGCTTCAGCGCCGTGTTTTTCCAGCCCTTCTATGCCGGCCAGACCTTCGGCCTCGGCCAGATCAACCCGCTGACGGCGCTGATGTTGTCCGATATGGTGTCGAGAACGTCCGGCTATGAGAAGCTGGATGAGAACGACGCCGCTGCCGTCTATACCGCCATCATGGACCCTGACCGGTCGCTCGCTTTCATGGCGGCGTCCATCCGCAAGTCTATCGACGACTATAGATCGATTGCCGACATGGATATTTCGAAGAATCCGGGTGTGACCTCGACGCTTTATAATGTCGGCGGATCTCAGCAGCGCGCTACCATCCTTGCCCAGAAAAATCGCCAGCGCGCGTCAGGCGGGGAGCAGCCCCTGTTGCCGGAAGAAAATTATTATGGCTGGCTGGTGAATGACCGCATCAAGGATCTGCAGGCGCTTTTGTAGAAAAAGGCGACGATCGCCCACATTGTTTCCAAAATGGAAATAATATTTGGCTGTCCGCCGCAATTGACGAGCGACCGCCTCCGCGTCCAATCTGTGCCTTCAGAATAAAGGAGGCGCATGTGAGCCGCACGAATAAATTCGGTCTTTCCATCGATGACAGGCTTTATGCCTTTTTGACAGACGATGTTCTGCCAGGCACGGGTCTGGACAACGAAGCGTTCTTTGAAGGTTTTTCGACCATTGTTCACGAGCTTTCTCCGAAGAACCGCGAGTTGCTTGCAAAGCGCGACGCCCTGCAGGAAAAGCTGGATGGCTGGTATCGGCAGAATGGCGCGCCGGCGGATTTTGACGCGTATGAGGGCTTTCTGAAGGACATCGGCTATCTGCTGCCGGAAGGCCCGGGCTTCCAGGTGGAAACCAGCAATGTCGACCCTGAAATAGCCGCCGTTGCCGGCCCGCAGCTCGTCGTTCCGGTCATGAATGCGCGTTATGCGCTGAATGCGGCCAATGCCCGCTGGGGTTCACTTTATGATGCGCTTTACGGAACGGATGCCATTTCTGACGCCGACGGTGCGGAGAAGGGCAGGGGGTACAATCCGAAGCGCGGTGAAAAGGTCATTGCCTGGGCGCGAAATTTCCTCGATGAATCCGCTCCGCTGGAGACGGGAAGCTGGTCCGAGGTGACCGGTTTCAAGACCGAGGATGGCCTGTTGCAGCTTGCCATCGGCGACGCCAGGACTGGCCTCAAGGATGCAGCCCAGTTCAAGGGTTTCAGCGGCGAAGCGGCAAAGCCTGCAACGATCCTGCTCGGCAAGAATGGTTTGCACACCGAAATCGTCATCGATCCCACGACCGAAATCGGCAAGGGTGACAAGGCGGGAATCTCAGATGTCATTCTCGAATCCGCCCTCACGACCATCATGGATTGTGAGGATTCGGTTGCCGCCGTCGACGCCGAAGACAAGGTGCTGGTTTATGGCAACTGGCTTGGCCTGATGCGCGGCGACCTGACTGAAGAAGTATCAAAGGGCGGCAAGACCTTCACCCGCAGCCTAAACCCGGATCGCTATTACGCCGCTCCCAATGGCTCTGCGCTTACACTGCCGGGTCGGTCCCTGATGCTGGTGCGCAATGTCGGTCATCTCATGACCAATCCGGCGATCCTCGACAGGGAGGGCCGCGAGGTGCCGGAAGGCATCATGGATGCTGTCGTCACGGCGCTGATCGCCCTTTATGATGTCGGTCCATCCGGGCGGCGTCAGAATTCCCGCGCCGGCTCGATGTATGTCGTCAAGCCGAAGATGCACGGGCCGGAGGAAGTGGCCTTCGCCAACGAAATCTTCAGCCGGGTCGAACAGCTTGTCGGCATGGCGCCGAACACCATGAAAATGGGCATCATGGATGAGGAGCGCCGCACCACGGTCAACCTCAAGGAAAGCATCCGCGCCGCAAAGGATCGCGTCGTCTTCATCAATACGGGCTTTCTCGACCGCACGGGCGACGAAATCCACACCTCGATGGAGGCGGGTCCGATGATCCGCAAGGGCGATATGAAGCAGGCGGCGTGGATCGCCGCTTACGAGAACTGGAACGTTGATATCGGCCTCGAATGTGGCCTTTCCGGCCATGCGCAGATCGGCAAGGGCATGTGGGCCATGCCGGATCTGATGGCGGCCATGCTGGAGCAGAAGATCACGCACCCCAAGGCTGGCGCCAATACCGCCTGGGTGCCTTCGCCGACGGCGGCGACTCTGCACGCCACGCACTATCACAAGGTCGATGTCGCTTCGGTGCAGGAGGGGTTGAAAAGCCGCGGCCGTGCAAAGCTCTCCGATATTCTGTCGGTGCCGGTCGCGCCGCGTCCCAACTGGACACCGGAAGAAATCCAGCGCGAACTCGACAACAATGCGCAGGGTATTCTCGGCTATGTCGTGCGCTGGGTCGATCAGGGCGTCGGCTGCTCCAAGGTGCCCGATATCAACGATATCGGGCTGATGGAGGACCGCGCCACGCTTCGAATTTCCGCGCAGCACATGGCGAACTGGCTGCGCCATGGTGTGGTGACAGAGGGGCAGATCGTCGAGACCATGAAGCGCATGGCTGCCGTGGTCGATACGCAGAATGCGGGTGATCCGGCCTATCTGCCGATGGCATCCGACTTCGATGGATCGGTGGCATTTCAGGCGGCTGTCGAACTGGTGCTGAAGGGTCGCGAACAGCCTAATGGTTACACCGAACCTGTTCTGCACCGCCGTCGCCTGGAACTGAAGGCCAAACAGGCAGCCTGAAACCGTCAGCAGTCCTGAGAAACAAAAAAGCCGCCGGGGATATCCACGGCGGCTTCAGACCGCTGACAAACCCGTCGATATTTTCGGCGGGTTTTTTCTTTTTCGGGATGATGACGTTTTGTTGTCGTCTTTTACGATGCTGGATGGGAGATAAGATGAGCCTCGTTTCCTCATCCCCAGGCGGGTTTGGGTGC
>NZ_MRDH01000013.1 GCF_002008225.1 Agrobacterium salinitolerans
AAAGACCACAACAAAACGTCATCATCCCGAAAAAGAAAAAACCCGCCGAAAATATCGACGGGTTTGTCAGCGGTCTGAGCCGCCGGATCACTCCGGCGGCTTTTTTTACGTCATCAGACCGCAGCCCTGATGCGCGAGGCGATTTCCTGAACCGCCGCATCGCCTTCATGGTCGGGCTTGCGGGCACGCACGAAGCAGGCTTCCGAACGGACGATGATGCCGTCCGAGAGGATTTTCAGGTGGTTGGCCTTCAGCGTCGAACCGGTTGAAGTAATATCGACGATGATATCCGCCTGCCCCGCCGCCGGCGCACCCTCGGTCGCGCCGAGGCTTTCAACGATACGATACAGCTGAATGCCGTGCTGGCGCGAAAAGAACTGCTGCGTCAGCCGCCAATATTTGGTGGCAATGGCGAGCCTTCGGCCATGACGGGCGCGGAATTCGGACGCCACATCGCCAAGATCGGCCATGCTGTCCACATCGAGCCAGATTTCAGGCACGGCGACAACGACATCCGCATGACCGAAACCGAGACGGGCGCAGAATTCCACCTGCGCGTCGGCATTGGTCAGCCCCTCGCGTACAAGGTCCTCACCCGTCACGCCGAAATCCACCGTGCCGGCACCAATCTCGCGGGCGATCTCGGAGGCCGACAGATAGGCGATCTCGATATCGTCGCGCCCTTCAATGCGGCCGCGATAGGAGCGGTCGTTACCGACCGACGCAACCTTCAACCCGGCGCGTTCCAGAACGGCGGACGCGTCTTCCTTCATCCGGCCCTTGGAGGGCAATGCGATGGTGATCATGGCTTGTCGCTCCCGCGCACCGTCTCGATGCGATCCAGCCAGAGCGAGAAGCCCACGGCCGGTATTTTTTCCTGTGCGCCGAGAAGCGTGAGCAGCCGGTCGTAACGGCCGCCGCCCGCCAGCACGCTGTCGCTGCCAGCCTCCACCACCTCGAAAACAAGGCCGGTATAATAATCGAGCGGGCGGCCAAAGGCAGCGCCATAGGTCACGGTTTCAAGATCGACACCGGCATTGGCAAGGGCCGCAACGCGTTTATCGAAAGCGGAAAGCGCGCCGTCCAGCTTCAGTTTGGCCTTGGCGGCAAAATCGCCAAGGACCTGCGAGGCCCGAGGCAAAGGCGCCTGCAAGGCGAGGAACTGTTTCAGCAACTCGAAACTCTCATCCGGCAGGCGCGTCGCCGCAAGCGCGAGCTTCTCCCGCAGACGGCGGGCAATTTCGAGCGGTGAGCGGCTGGAATTGGTGGAATAGCCGGTTTCCTGCATCACCGTGTCGAGATAATCGACCAGCACCGCCTCGTCGCCCGTCGCCAGAAGGCCGGCGACCCGCGCGTCGAGGCCGGTCATTGGCTTCGGATGCACAAGGCTTTCCAGCAGCGCGTCCAGCTGCGCCATATCGCCGAAGGCCTGCACCAGCCGCTTCTGCCAGCCGAGCGGCAGGCCAAGCGCTGCAACCACCGCCTCGAATACCTGCTGGTCACCCAGCGTCACCGTAAGCGAACGGCCGGGTAGCAGCCGCTTCAAAATGCCGGTGGCGTCGATCACGGCACGGGCATCGGCAGTGGCAATATCGGTATCGCCGAGATCTTCGATGCCGGCCTGATAGAACTCGCTTGCACCTTCACGGCGCTGGCGGAAGACCTCACCCACATAGGAATAACGCTTCGGCGTACCGGTCGCCGTCTCGATATGGCGCAGGCAGACGGGGATGGTGAATTCGGGGCGCAGGCAGAGGCTTGTCCCCGTCTCGCTCTCCGTCATGAAGATACGGCGGCGCAAATCCTCGCCTGCCATATCCAGAAACGGTTCGGCGGGCTGGATGACGGGCGTGTTCACGCGGCTTGTGCGGCGCGCGGAGAATTCTTCCAGTAGCTCTCCGGCAAATTCCGGCATGTCGATCAGGGGCATGGAACGGTACTTTTCGTCACGGTTCGAGCGGCTGCATCATTTCGATGCGGTTTCCGAAGGGATCATGGACATAAAACCGGTGATACCCTTCCAGCGGCTCATCCTCAACCACATGGCAGCCTGCTGTTTCAAGTGTTTTTCGCAAGCTTGCCAGATCATCGACCAGAAGGGCCGGATGGGCTTTCTTCGCCGGGCGGAAATCCTGCTCGACGCCGAGATGCAGTTTTATCGGGCCGCAGGTGAACCAGCACCCGCCGCGCGCGGCCAGATTGGCGGGCTTTGCCTGCTCCGCAAAACCAAGCAGGCCGCCGTAAAACCGGCGCGCTTCTTCTTCGCGGCCCGCCGGCATTGCCAGTTGAACATGGTCGAGCGCAAGGATCGCCATGGCTTCAGCGCCCTTCGGCGGCGCGGCGAACGTCCTCTGCCTGATGCTCCAGAATCTCGCGGACCTTCGCGACCAGCTCGGCTTCCGGCACGCTGACCTGCGCCACCCGCGCCTCGCGCCAGCTGGCATTGTCCTCGATCTCGCCGGAAAGGCGCTTGCCTTCGATCAGATCCTTGATCTGCACCACGCCCTCGGCGCGCTCGTCACCGCCCTGAATGATGGCGATGGGGGAGCCGAGACGGTCGGCATATTTCAGCTGGTTGCCGAATTTCTTCCAGTTGCCCTGATACATTTCGGCGCGGATGCCCTCGGCGCGCAGCGCCTGGGTAAAGCGCTGGTAACGGCCCATGCTCTCCACATCGCCATCCATGACCGTGACGAGCACCGGGGCGAGCGGCTTGACCTGTCCGAGCTTGCCGAGGTTCTTCAGCGCCGTCATCAGGCGTGAAACGCCGATGGAGATGCCAGTAGCCGGAACCGGCTGGCCCATGAAACGCGAAACGAGACCATCGTAACGACCGCCACCGCCGACCGAGCCGAACACGACCTTTTCGCCCTTTTCATTGTTGACGTCGAAAGTCAGCTCAGCCTCAAAGACCGAACCCGTATAATATTCGAGGCCTCGAACGACGGAAGGGTCGATCTTGATGCGTGTCGCATCATAACCGGCACTGGAGACCAGGGCGCCGATGGTGTTGAGTTCATCAACGCCTTCCTCGCCCTTCGCCGTACCCGCAACCAGTTTTGCAAGATCATCGGCACTATCGGCATAATTCGTGATACCGACGAAAAACAGAACCTTTTCGATCTGCTCGTCACCGAGGCCCGCACCCTTGGTGAAATCACCCGACTCATCCTTGCGGCCGGGACCGAGCAGCAGCTTCACGCCCTCCGGGCCGAACTTGTCGAGTTTGTCGATGGCGCGCAGCACGTTGAGACGACGACCGGCATTGTCCTCACCCCCGAGGCCGATCGCTTCCATGACGCCGTCGAGCACCTTGCGGTTGTTGACGCGGATGACATAGTCGCCGCGGCTGATGCCGAGCGCTTCCATCGTATCGGCCATCATCATGCACATTTCGGCATCGGCCTGCACGCCGGAGGCGCCCACCGTATCGGCATCGAACTGCATGAACTGCCGGAAGCGGCCGGGGCCTGGCTTTTCATTGCGGAAGACATAACCGGCGCGATAGGTGCGGTAAGGCAGCTGGATTTCGTTGAAATTCTCAGCGACATGACGGGCGAGCGGTGCGGTCAGGTCGTAGCGCAGGCTCATCCATTGGTCGTCGTCATCCTGTAGCGAAAACACGCCTTCGTTCGGACGGTCGCTATCGGGCAGGAATTTTCCGAGCGCATCGGTATATTCGAACAGAGGGGTCTCGATCGGATCGAAACCGTAAAGCTCGTAGACCTTGCGGATTTTCTCGATCATCTCATTGGTGGCATGGATATCGGCAGCAGAACGATCCACGAAGCCGCGCGGCAGGCGGGCTTTCAGTTTCTGAGGCTTTTTTGCTTTTTCGCTCATGATGCCGATCCGATATTTTCCTGAAATTATGCCGGTGTTAAAGCGCGCCGCGCTTTAATTTCTGTTTTTGCGCATGTCTTTATCCCAAAATCGCTGCGCACTTTTGGGAGACATGCTTTAGAGGATGAAGCCCGGTGCGGCAAGCCGCAAAGGCTGCGGTTCTGCTGGCCCCGCAAGGCAAGTGATGATATATGGGATACGTGTATCCCACTTCGGATCGTAAAGGACCTGCCCCCATGAGCAAACAGACGGCTATCCGCCTGCCTGATGAGACCTATGAGCGGCTGAAGGCCCTGTCTGAGCGCACGGGCCGCACATCCGCTTACTATATCCGCGAGGCGATCGAGAAACATATCGAGGATATGGAAGACCTCTATCTTGCTGAGGAGGCGACGCGCCGCATTCAGAACGGTGAATCGAAGGTAATAAGCGCCGAGGAGTTCTGGCGTGATCTGGACAATTGAATATCACACGCTTGTCCAGAAAGAGATGCGCAAAATAAACCCGGAAGTGCGCCGGCGTATCCGCAGCTTTCTCCATGAAAGGCTGGCGGCGCTGGACGACCCGCGCCAAACCGGCGTGGCCCTACAGGGTTCCGAACTCGGAAACTACTGGCGTTACCGGGTGGGCGATTACCGCATCATCTGCGATATACAGGACCACAAGCTGGTCGTTCTGGTGGTCGAAATCGGCCATCGCCGTGAAATTTACCGTTAGGCATTCATGATCCTCGAAGCCCTGCAATATGCCGCCACCCGCGCGGTCACGCCGAAAGAATTCCGGCCGCATGTCCGCTATTCCGTCAACCTCTGGGCGCGCGCCAATCGGTGCGCGAAAGCCTGGGCGGAGCATGAGAACAACAGCCGGCAATTCGTGCTGCAAGCGGCGAGAAAGCTGAAGCAGCGACGGACGGCAGTCGTTCTGGGTTCCGGCCTGTTGCGGGATGTACCCCATGATGCGCTGGTAGCGATGTTCGATACCGTCGTTCTGGTCGATCTGGTGCATCTTGCCAGCGTCCAGGCGAAGCTGCGGCTGAACGCCAAAAAGAATGTCCGCATCGCCAATCGCGATCTCTCCGGCTTCGATGATCTCCTGGCGGGCCGGACGGCGGAACCGCTCGATTTCCTGCGGCGGGTGCCCTATCTCGATTTCGTCGTCTCGGCCAACCTCCTGTCGCAGATCGGCACGGGCGCGCAGCATCGGTTGGAACGGGAGAAAATCGCTGCTGCGCCGGATGATCTCTTGCCAAAGCTCATCCATACGCATGTCGATGCACTGGCCGGCCTGCCCTGCAAGGTCTGCCTTGTGACGGATACAGCCTTCGATGTCATCGGCAAGGATGGAAGCGTGCAGCAGCATGAAGACCTGCTGCATGGCATCGAGATTGCCGCGCCTGCTGCCGCATGGGACTGGCCACTAGCCCCCTTCGGGGAGGAAAGCAGGGATTATCGCATCGTGCATCATGTCATTGCGCGGGAAATGACGTGATCATCACGCGCCTTGCGCCTGCGGCCTACAACCCCGCAAGTCCCGCCTTATAATCCTCCGACGCCGCCCGGCTGAGACGCTCCAGCTCCATCGCAGCGCGGCTGGTATGGCGCTCCTTGTGGCGCAGCAGGGCAAAATTGCGTGCCGGCAGATCGATGCCGGCACGAACTAGCAGGCCCTGCCGCAGGAAAAGCGACGCGACGGAAGCGGAGACGGCGGTGGCCGCGCCGCCGGAGCGGGCAGCCATCACCACGGCCTCGTTGGATGGCAATTCCAGCATGACGGAGAGCTCACCCGGATCCACCCCCATCTGCCGTACCGCCGCTTCAAAGGCGGAACGGGTACCGGAGCCCTGCTCACGCAGCACCCAAGATGTGCCGTAAAGCATATCAAGTGCTGTGAGATAACGGCCATCGGCAAAGGGGTGGGCCGAACCGGTGACGACCAGCAGCTTGTCCGACACGACCGGCTGCACCATCAGTGCCGGCTCATCGATCTTGCCTTCGATGAACCCGACCTCCGCCAGACCTTCCAGCACCGCCTCCGTCACCGTCTTGGTATTACCGATATCAAGCCGCACGGTCACGCCGGGATAGAGTTTCTTGAACTGCATCAGGATTGGCGGCAGCCAGTAGCTGGCAATCGTCTGGCTGGCGCAGACGGTAATTTCGCCGCGCGTCAAGCCGCCCATTTCTGAGAGAATCAATTCGGCATTGCGTACACGCGCCAGCGTCGCCTTGGCCTCACCCAGAAAGGCCCGGCCGCTTTCGGTCAATTCAATGTTGCGGCCGACGCGATGGAACAGCTCGACATTATAAAAGGCCTCGAGATTCTTGATGGCGGAACTGACGGCGGACGCCGTGAGGCCGATGGCTTCGGCGGCGCGGGTCAGATGTTCGCGTTCGGCGACGGCGATGAAGATGCGGAGTTGTTCGAAGGTCATGGCGTTTCATTCGATTTTATCGAACGATATATGCCATATTATTTGATAGAATAAAACAGGCGGCTACGTCATTGTCTGCCCATGGCACACCATCGCACCCTCGCTCACCCCTTTCAGTTTTCTCTCCGCTGGCTCAGCCCGCTTCTGCCGGGCATTCTCATCTGCGCGGCGGTCAGCTGTGCCGCCATTCTGGCGGAGCGTTTTCAGGTGCGGATTGCTGGTCACGCCTGGCTTGGCGATCTGGTGCTTGCCATCCTGATCGGCACGCTTTTGCGTTCGCTGGTGTCGCTGCCTTCAGTCGCTTCGGCGGGGATAAAGTTCAGTGCCAAGACGCTGCTTGAAATCGCCGTGGCGCTTCTCGGCGCATCCTTGAGCCTTTCCATTCTCAAAGGCGCTGGCGGCTTGCTGATCGGCGGCATCGCGCTGATCGTGGCGCTGTCGTTGGCTGTGAGCTACGCAGCCGGACGAATGCTGGGTCTACCGCCCAAACTCGCAACCCTTATCGCCTGCGGCAATTCCATCTGCGGCAATTCCGCCATCGCAGCCGCAGCACCCGCCATCGGCGCCAAGCCTGAAGATGTCGCCGCCTCGATTGCTTTTACTGCCGTTCTCGGTGTCGCTGCCGTGCTTTTGATGCCGTTCCTGCCGCAGCTCCTCGGTCTCGACGCCACCCAATACGGCATCTTCGCCGGGCTTACGGTCTATGCCGTGCCGCAGGTTCTGGCCGCCACCGCACCGCTTGGAGCCGTGGCCGTGCAGACGGGCACCATCGTCAAGCTCATCCGCGTGCTGATGCTGGGGCCTGTCATCGCCACTCTCTCCGTCATTCACGGCCAGTCCGGCAAGGGACGCCTGAAGCTGCAGCAGATGGTTCCGTGGTTCATCATCGGCTTCGTGCTGATGATCATGGCACGCTCCTTCGGCCTCATCCCCGAGGTCCTGCTTTCCCCCGTCGCCTCGCTCTCCAACATCCTCACGATCATGTCGATGGCGGCTCTGGGACTATCCGTCGATATTCGCAGCCTTCGACATGCCGGTGGCAAGGTCATCATTGCCGCCAGCCTGTCGCTCGTGCTGCTGGGCGTTCTGAGTTTCGGTCTGATCATGCTGACCCAGGCCGCCTGAGCAAAAGGCGGGGCGTTATTTTCCGGTGCTGATCGTCAAGGTGTAGTGCGCGCCGAGCCCACGGCGCGGCGAACCCAGGATCAGCGTCGGGCGGATCAGCCATTCCGTATCCGCCGTGGGCGTCAGGGTTGCAGTTTTCCCTTGGGAATCGCTGAAGAAGATCGCGTCCTCATCCGGCGTCGAAAAATCGAAGACCGCCATCAGCACGAATTCGCTGGAAGCTGCAAGCTCGATCTTCACCGTCTGCCCAGCCTTCACCTTCATGCGATAGACATCGCCGCGCCCGCGCCGCGTCCAGCCATCCAGCTTCAGCGGTCCCTCCGGCGGCAGGGCCACTTCCTTCAACCTTTCACCGTCATCGAGCCAGATACCGTCGACATTGCGGCCTTCCGCGAAGGAGGCATGCGGCAGGGCGGCGACGGCCAGGGTGAGAGCCAGAAGAAGGGAGGTTACCTTCATGGACGTACAAACTCCCGCCGCATGGCCTCAATCGGCTGGCGGCAATGACAGCCTTCGATATGGTCGTTGACCATACCCATGGCCTGCATGAATGCATAGACGGTCGTCGGGCCGACAAAGGTCCAGCCCCGTTTCTTTAAATCCTTGGAAAGGCGGATGGAGGCGGCGCTGGTGGGGTTGGCCCTTAAAGTCGCATAGTCCAGCCTTTGCGGCCTTTCTGCGGCGGCCGGTTCGAAACCCCAGAAATAACGGGCGAGCGAACCGAATTCATCGCGCAGCGCCATGGCGCGGCGGGCATTGTTGATGGTCGAAACGATCTTGCCGCGATGGCGGATGATGCCCTTGTCGGCAAGGCAGCGCTCGATATCGGCGTCACCGAATTCCGCCACCTTTTCGAATTCGAAATTGGCGAAAGCGAGACGGAAAGCCTCGCGCTTGCGCAGAACGGTCAGCCAGGAAAGGCCGGACTGGAAACCTTCCAGGCAAATCTTCTCGAAAAGGCGGCGATCGTCGGTGACGGGATAACCCCATTCCTCGTCGTGGTAACGGCTGTAATCCGCAAGCCCCTGCTGCCAGAAACACCGCACCAGGCCATCCGCGCCCGTTTCAAGTCCCGCTTCATTCATTCCGCAATCACCCTTCTCACTCCAGCCCGCGACCGGTTCAGACCGCGCACTTACCACTCATTCACCACGTTTCAAAACCGGGTGCTAACCTTAAATACAGCTTTCCCTAATCAAGCGCTTTTTAATGAGCCGCCATTTACGATTCGCTGGCGTCGAGGTGCGAACCTGTCCGGCAAAGCGGGCGAACAGCCCCGCAAATCCATAGTTGCGACATCCCGCAGAGAGAGTCCACCCGATGACGATAAAGTCCGTTTTTCTGGCGCTGAGCCTCGTTTCCACCTTTGCCGTTCCGGCCGCCATGGCCAATGAGCGTTATCGCGAGCGTCCGCCCATTGTCGTCAGCCCCGATCTTTCCGCCCCCTGGGTCACCCAGCTCGGCGGTCGCGGCAATGTTCGCCCCGTGGTTTATCCGCGCGCCCCTGCCGCACGCCAGCCGTTCTTCCAGCGGCGTCAGGCCGCCATACCGCAGCGCCCCAGCTCCGGCGTCACATCGCAGCGCCCGGCAAGGGTGCAGAATGCCGCAGTACGCCCCAACGCGCCGGTGCGCACCCAGATCGCACCGCAATTCCTGCCGCAGATCGTCACCTATACGACCAGTGAAAAACCCGGGACCATCGTCATCGATACGCCGAACCGTTTCCTTTATCTCGTTCTCGCCGATGGCAAGGCCCGGCGGTACGGCGTCGGTGTCGGCAAGCCCGGTTTCGAATGGGCAGGCACCCACAAGGTGACCCGCAAGGCGGAATGGCCGAGCTGGACCCCGCCGAAGGAAATGATCACCCGCGAGGCGAGGAAGGGACATTACCTGCCGGCCTTCATGGAAGGCGGCCCGGCGAACCCGATGGGGGCGCGCGCCATGTATCTCGGCTCGACGCTTTACCGCATCCACGGCACCAACCAACCCTGGACAATCGGCAGCAACAATTCCTCCGGCTGCATCCGCATGCGCAACGAGGATGTCACCGATCTCTATGAACGCGTGAATGTGGGCACCAAGGTCATAGTGATATGATGGCAACGGCACCGCTAATACGTAGGCTTATATTCGGCGTGGCGGCGCATCGCGCTTGAATTGACGTCCCGCAGCGGTACAATCGGCGCTAGATTGATTGAAGGAGACTTGGCGGGGGACGCCAGGCGCCGGACCTCTCTCACAAAGATGACGGAACGGCCTTGAAACGGGTGGTCAACTGACCGCCCGTTTTTCGTTTCTGTCATTCAAATGTTATCAAAAAACGGTTTGGTGAATTACTGATATCAATCTGGATTCACTTCATGCCGCGCCATACTTCATTTGTTTGCGCCCTGCTCTTCAGCGGCGTTTCCTTCTCTGCCGCAATCGCGGGCGAATTTGAAATTTCCGGTTATGGCGGCTGGCAAAGCGCGCCGCACAGCGATGTGACGGTTTCCGACGGGCCTGATTTCCGGGCCGGGTGGGAAGGCAAGTCGTTTTCCAATCCACCCTATTGGGGCTTGCGCGGCACCTACTGGTTCGATGAGGGCCAGCTCCGGAATTTCGGCATCTCGCTCGATTTCACCCATGACAAGGTCTATGCCGACGACGAGACGCTTGCCCGTTCCGGCTGGTCGCATTTCGAATTCACCGACGGCCTGAACCTTTTGACGCTGAATGCGCTCTATCGCTTCCCGCTGGAATCCCTGCCGATCACCCCTTATGTGGGTGCCGGCGTCGGCATCAACGTGCCGCATGTGGAAGTGTATCGCCCGTCAGGCAGGACCTTCGAATACCAGTTCGGCGGCGCAACCCTGCAGGCGCAGGCCGGCCTCAGCTACCGCATCACCGACAACTGGTCGACCTTCGTGGAATATAAGGGCACCTATTCCTTCGTCGACGTCGATATCGACAATGGCGGCTCGTTGAAGACCGATATCATCACCAATGCGGTGAATTTCGGCGTGGCGTATAAGTTCTAGCTCTCTTCCGTCATTCATGTGCTTGTCACAGGAATCCAGCCGACGCGCGTCTGCGCGGCGGGGAGAGTCCTTCAAGCCCAAGACTTGGGCTGGCTGGATCCCTGTGACAAGCACAGGGATGAGGAGAGAACAAAGAAAACCCTCACGACCCAATCTTTGCGGCACACGTCATGGCGCGCTGGATCACTGCCTTATCGGCACACGGCGTTCTAAACCGAAAGCCTCGCCGGTTTCGGCCCGCCATAGGCCCAGTCCAGCAGCTCCACCGTGTGCAGGATCGGCATATCCGTGCCGGTTCCGATCTGCGTGATGCAGCCGATATTGCCTGTCGCGATGACATCCGCCCGTGTGGCCTCGATGTTCTTCACCTTGCGCGCCTTCAGCGTGGCGGAAATCTCCGGCTGCAGAATGTTGTAGGTTCCGGCCGAGCCGCAGCAGAGATGCCCTTCCGCCGGATCGCGCACGGTGAAACCCGCCGCCTTCAGCAATTGTTTTGGGGCGAGCGTTATTTTCTGGCCGTGCTGCATGGAGCAGGCGGAATGATAGGCCACCGTCAGACCCTGGTTCTGCTTTTGCGGCAGATCGAGGGTGGCGAGATATTCGGTGATGTCCTTCGCCAAAGCCGAGACCCGCGCGGCTTTTTCGGCATAGGCCGGATCGAGCCGCAGCATATGGCCGTAATCCTTGATGGTGGTGCCGCAGCCGGAAGCGGTGATGATGATGGCGTCGAGACCGCCGCGTTCCATCTCGCGCGTCCAGACGTCAACGTTGCGCCTTGCGGAGGTGAGCGCCTCTTCCTCGCGCCCCATATGATGCACGAGAGAACCGCAGCAGCCCTCCCCCTTCGGCACCACGACCTCAATGCCGAGCCGCGCCAGCAGGCGCAACGTCGCCTCGTTGATGCCGGGATCGAGCACCGGCTGGGCGCAGCCGGTGAGGATTGCCACGCGTCCACGTTTCTCGCCTTCGGCCGGCCGCTCTCCCGGACGGGTCGATGCGGAGGCCGCAGGCACGGCGACGGGGGCGAGAGCGAGCATGGATTGCAGCGGCTTCAGCGCCGGAACCTTGGCAAGCAGACCGGAGAAAGGCCGCGCCAGCCGGGCCAGATGCAGGGCCAGCCGGAAACGGGCTGGATGGGGCAGGACGGCAACCAGAAGATTACGGATCAGCCGATCCCTGAAGGGGCGCTTGTATGTCTGTTCGATATGGGCGCGAGCATGATCGACCAGATGCATGTAATCCACGCCGGAGGGACAGGTGGTGGTGCAGGCAAGGCAGGAAAGACAGCGGTCGATATGGGTGACGACCTCGCGGTCGGCCGGGCGACTGTTTTCCAGCATGTCCTTGATGAGGTAGATGCGGCCGCGCGGACTGTCCAGCTCGTTGCCGAGCGTGACATAGGTGGGACAGGTGGCGGTGCAGAAGCCGCAATGCACACATTTGCGCAGGATTTTTTCGGATTCCGCCACATGCGGATCGGCCAGTTGTTCTGATGTGAATGATGTTTGCATGGTTCAGACGGCCCCTTCCATCGTTACGGCCATCTTGCCGGGATTGAAGATGCCCGCCGGATCGAGCTTCTCCCTGATACGCGCAGAAAGCAGCGCTTCCGCCGCCGGGCGCGGTTCGAAGGCCGCGACCGTGGCGCGCGCCGCATCACTTGCCCTCACCAAAGTCGCGTGGCCGCCGCCAAGCGCCCGGATCGCGCCCCGCAGCAAATCCGCCTCGGGGTCCGCCTCCATCTGCATCCAGACAAGGCCGCCCTGCCAGTCGTAAAAGGCGTCTATGCCCGCCTCCATGCGCAGCGCCGCAACAAGCTGATGCCCCACCGAAGGCGCGACCGATACTTTCCACAAGGGCTTCGCCGCCCGCCCGGCATAGGGTGCGACATCGCGCACCTGACGCCACAAAAGCCTGCTCTCCTCGGCCTCCAGCAGCGCCCACGGCCCGACCCGGTCCATGACGGAAAGGAGTTTGGCCGTGCGCGCCTCCACCGAAGCCGCAAGGCCTTCCAGACGCAGAATGGTCGCCGGGCCGTCCGGCAATCCGCCATCGATGAAACGGGAACGAACGCTTTCCGGCAGATGCGCCGCGCCGGAAACCTCGACGCTCATCGCCATCGCCGCCGCCATGATGCGCGTCGCCGCTTCATCGTCGAGACCGGAAACGACGACGGTTTTTTCCACCGGCGGTTTCGGCAGCACGCGGAATGTGACTTCGGTGAGGAAACCGAGCGTGCCGAAAGACCCAGCCAGGAATTTCGAAAGATCAAGCCCGGTGACATTCTTCATCACCCGGCCGCCGGCCTTGATGACCTCACCGCTGCCATTGACGAAACGGATACCCAGCAGGCTGTCGCGGGCCGCACCGGCCACATAACGGCGCGGGCCGGAAACATTGGCGGCGAAGACGCCACCAATGGTCGGCTCACCTTCGGTGCCCATGATCGGGCGGTGATCCATCGGCTCGAAGGCCATCATCTGGCGGTTTTCAGTGAGAGCCGCCTCGACGGTGGCGAGCGGGGTGCCGGCCCTGACGGTCATGACCATTTCGGCGGGCAGATAGGAAACGATGCCGTTCATCGCGCGGGAAGAGAGTGCTTCATCTGCCGTGACAGCATTGCCGAAACCGGAGCGGGTGTTGCCGCCGATGATTTTCAGTGCGGATTTTCGCGCGGCGTGGTCGCGGATGATGTCGGCGACCTGGGTTTCTGCATAGGGGGTCAGCATGGGGCGGCGGGCTCCGGGCATGGGACAGCGACGTTTGCGCGAGGGGCACCCCCCTCTGCCCTGCCGGGCATCTCCCCCTCAAGGGGAGAGATAGATATGCCGCACTCGCTCGTTCCATGGGCGGTGTGTTCTCCGCTTGCCGATCTCCCCCCTTGAGGGGGAGATGCCCGGCAGGGCAGAGGGGGGTAAGCCACACCCGCAAGCGTCACAAATCTCACACCCATCACCCTCTCCCCTCCAGCGGAAACACCTTGGAAGGGTTCATCAGCCAGCCCTCGTCGAAAGCC
The DNA here is from genome assembly GCF_002008225.1 of Agrobacterium salinitolerans. GTDB lineage: Bacteria > Pseudomonadota > Alphaproteobacteria > Rhizobiales > Rhizobiaceae > Agrobacterium > Agrobacterium salinitolerans. The sequence continues at coordinate 13,436 of NZ_MRDH01000013.1, forward strand.
GCCCGCACCGCCATCTGCTGGGCAAGATCGGCCTCGCCATACTGGTGGCGCATCAAATCCCGTTTCTCGATACCGACACCATGTTCGCCGGTGAGACAACCGCCGGCATCGACGCAGAGCCTCAATATTTCATTGCCTGCCTCTTCCGCACGGGCTGCGTCCTCCGGATCGTTGGCGTTGAACAGGATGAGCGGGTGCATGTTGCCATCGCCGGCATGGAAGACATTGGCGACGCGCAGGCCGAGCCGGTCGGTGATTTCGCTTGTCTTTTTCAATACATAAGAAAGTTGCGAAAGCGGCACCGTTCCATCCATGCAGATATAATCCGCGATGCGGCCGGTCGCGCCGAAGGCGGATTTGCGGCCTTTCCAGATTGCCGCCGCTTCCATGGCCGACTGGCATTCCTTCACCGTCTTCACCCCATGTTTTCGGGCAATCGCCACGATGTCAGCCAGCATGGCATCCATTTCCGCCTCGGAGCCTTCGACCTCGACGATCAGCAGCGCGCCGACATCCAGCGGATAGCCCGCTTTGGCGAAGGCCTCGCAAATTTCGATGGCTGGCTTGTCCATGAATTCGATGGCGACCGGGATGATGCCCGCCCCGATGATATCGGCCACGCAGGAACCGGCCTCCTCGGACGTCTCGAAGCCGAACAGCACCGGTCGCGCGCCTTCCGGCCTGGCGATCAGCCGCACTGTCGCTTCCGTGACGATACCGAGCTGACCTTCCGAGCCGCAGACGAGGGCGAGCAGATCGTAGCCGGCCGCATCGAGGTGCTTGCCGCCCAGTTCCAGCACTGTGCCATCGACAAGCACCATTTTCACGCCGAGCAGATTATTGGTGGTGACGCCGTATTTCAGGCAATGCGCGCCGCCGGAATTCATGCCGATATTGCCGCCGATGGTGCAGGCAAGCTGCGAGCTGGGGTCCGGCGCGTAAAAGAAACCTTCAGCACCTGCCGCATCGGAAATGGAAAGATTGGTGACGCCCGCCTGCACCCGCGCTGTACGGTTATAAAAATCCAGTTCGAGGATCGAGGCCATCTTGGAAAGGCAGACCACCACCGCATCCTCTTGCGGGATCGCCCCGCCGGAGAGCGAGGTGCCAGCCCCGCGCGGCACAACCGGTATGCCGTAACGGTGACAATATGTCATCACCGCCGCCACCTCCTCCGTCGTTTTCGGTAACGCCACGGCCAGCGGCAGGCGGCGATAGGAGACGAAGGCGTCGGTTTCGAAAGGCACGAGTTCGCGCGGTTCGTGCACAAGACAATCCGCCGGCAGAATATCCTTGAGGTCCGCTATGATGCGGTCACGCCCCGCGACGACTTTCGCGCGCGGCTCCAGAAACTTGATCGGCTGCGTCACCGCCCCTCCTCCATGCCATCTTACCAACTGGTATTCTTTCTTTACCACTTTGAAACGACGCAATCAAATGTTATAGATTTTTTCCATTCTGGAAACAATCGAGGGCAACTATGACGAATCTGGGCGATCTGGAAGTCTTCGCAAGCGTTGCCGCCTCCGGCAGCATGTCGTTGGCCGCAAGGGAGCTCGGTTATTCGCCCGCCGTCATTTCCAAGCGCATCAAGCGGCTGGAAGAAAAGCTGGGCGCACGGCTTTTCCAGCGCACCACGCGGCAAATCTCTTTAACCGAAGCGGGACAGGGCTTTTACGAGCGGGTGCTTGCCGTGCTGGAAGGGCTGGAGGAGGCCGAGGATTTCGTGTCCGGCCGCGCCAATACGGTCAACGGCACACTGAAGGTTTCCGCGCCGACCTCCTTCGGGCGCATGCATATCGCGCCGCATCTGAAGGGTTTCATGGAGCGGCATCCGGATCTTTCGGTCAATCTGGTGCTGAGCGACGAATTCATCGACATCATCGAGGGTGGTTACGATCTGGCGATCCGTATCGCCGATCTCAATTCCTCCAGCCTCGTGGCTCGCAGGCTGGCGCCGGTGCGTCGCATGCTTTGCGCGTCAGCGGACTATGTGGCTGCCCACGGTATGCCGACAACAATCGAGGACTTGAAGAAGCACCGCTGCCTGCCTGCCCATAATAACGATGTCTGGCGGCTGGAGGGACCGAGCGGCGCGATGAGCATTCGCCCGGAGGGGATGCTCATCACCAATTCCAGCGAGGTGATCCGCGAGGCGGTGATATCAGGGCTCGGCATTGCGCTGCGCTCCACCTGGGATATCGGCCATGAATTGCGCAGCGGCAAGCTGGTGCAGGTTCTGCCGGGTTATGAGGGATCGCGAAACGTCACGCTTTCGGCGGTTTATCCGAGCCGGCAATTCCTGCCTGCGAAAGTGCGGCTGTTCATCGATTATCTGGCCGGGCTCTATGGGCCTTCACCCTATTGGGAGCAGGGCTGACATCCTGATTTCAATGCCCGCCCTCGGCATGGGAGCGGCGGATGCGGCGCACCACCCACCAGACGCCAAGCACTGCGAAGGGAACGGAAATGCCGGTGACGACGGTCGGGTCGACCGGCAGCACGTCATGGCTGACTGCCTTGGTGAGATAACCGATAAGGCCGACAACATAATAGGAGATGGCGGCGACCGAGAGGCCTTCCACGGTCTGCTGCAGGCGAAGCTGCATGGCGGCGCGTTTGTTCATGGTGTTCAGCAACACCGTATTCTGCCGTTCCAGTTCCACATCGATCCAGCTTCGAACCAACGCCGTGGCGCGATAGAGCTTGCGCGACAGGTTGGCCTGCCGCTCCTCCACCGACTGGCAGGTGCGTATGGCCGGCGCCATGCGCCGTTCCAGAAAGCTACCCATGGTCTCATGGCCCTGTACCGGGGTTTCGGCGAGCGCCCGGATGCGTTCGCGCACGATGCCGTCATAGGCGCGGCTGGCGCCAAAGCGATAGAGGCTGAGCGCGGCATTGGCCTCCAGCTCCGCGGCAAGCCGGGTCATTTCCGCCAAGAGCGCATCGGCCTCGTCGCGCGCACCGTTTTTCATGCGCTGGGTGATACCCGTCAAACCGTCCTCGATGCGGCGGATTTCCGGCGACAGCGTCTGCGCCATCGGCAGGCCGAGCATGGCAAGGGTGCGATAGGTCTCGATATCCAGCAGCCGCTGCACCAGCGCACCGCGGCTGTAATCGCTGAGGCCCCGGTCGATCACCAATATCTGCGTCAGCCCGTCGCGATCCTGCCGGAAATCGGTGAGGATCGCCGCCTGACCGTCACGCACGTCACTGTGACAGAGGCTGGTCGGCTCGAAGATTGTCTCCGCCTGAGACGCCACGCCATTTTCCGGGCGGATTTCAAGCCGCACGCCCGAGATCAGCGAGCCGGGCGGCGAAAAGCCATCACCGAAGGGATCGCCGGCAATCTCGCCGCCGAATTTTTCCGGCGCGGGGCCATCCCAGAACCAGGTCGAAAATTCGGTATGCCGCTCCCAGCGCAAGGTGCCCTGCCCCCAGGGCATGGCATGGTGACGGGCATCGCGCTCCGGCGGCGCAACACCGCGGCTGCGCGACATTTCCGCGATGACCGAGTGATGCACGGCGGAACCGCCATCCATCATGAAGGCGAGCTGAACGATGATGCGCGAGGGTGCGAGAAGCACCGTTGGCCGCGCATGAACCTCCCCGAGCGCCAGCGATCTTTCCGGCGCGCTTGCGAAAGCAAATCTACCTTTGGCCATTGCAATATCGTCCCCGCCTGTTGCGCTGGTTTCATTGGAGCATTTCCAGGAAAAGTGGACCCCGGTTTTCCGTCCGGAAATGCGCAAAAATAAAGAGTTAGAGTGTTTTCGCGATTCGAAGAAAAGCGAAAAAACTCTAAAACATCGATCACGATGAAAACACCGCAATCGACGCCGCTGTCATTGTTTTGATCCACCTGGCGGAAAAATCCGCCCTCGTCGCCCTGTCCTACTGCTGCTTTAACAAAAGCCAATTCGAAAAGGCAGATGCCGTGTTGCCGCAGGCATGGCGCGGATGAGGCGCGGAACTGGATAGAATATTTGACCAGTGCGCTGCTTCGCTGATAATTTGCCCCATCGAAATACGGGGCGGGATTTCGCCGGAGACTTCTGCGATGGACGAAACGCTTTTTGCGCGCATCGAGCACAGCCGCACATCGCAGGAGGTGATCTTGCGTTTCGAGGAACTGATCCTCGATGGCATATTGCGGGACGGCGACAGGCTGCCCGGCGAGCGCGAACTGGCGCAACGCCTCGATGTCTCGCGGCCGATCCTGCGGGAAGCGCTGAAGGAGCTTGAGACCCGTGGCCTCCTTACCAGCCGGCATGGCGGCGGCACCTATGTCGCCGATATTGTCGGCCCGGTCTTTTCCGATCCCTTGAGCGCGCTGATCACCCGCCACAGCCGGGCGACGCGGGATTTCCTCGAATATCGCCGCTATATCGAAGGCATGACCGCCGAACTTGCCGCACAGCGGGCGACGGAACCGGACAGGCGCAACCTTGCCGCCATCGTAGACAGAATGCGGGAAGCGCATGAGGCGGGCCGTTTCGAAGAGGAGCTTGCGGGCGATGTGGAGTTTCACAACGCCATCGGCGAGGCGGCGCATAATATCGTGCTGATGCACACGTTGCGGTCCTGCTACCGGCTTCTGAGCGACGACATCTTTTATAATCGCCATCTCATCTTCACCGTGTCCAGCGCCCATGATGAGGTGCTGAGACAGCATATCGCAATTCACGATGCGATCGCCGCCGGCGACCCGGCAGCGGCAAGGGCGGCGGCGGAGGTCCATATCGACTTCATCGTGGAGACGACATCCAAGGCCCACCAGGCGCGGGAATGGGACCGAATTTCGCGTCTGAGGCAGCAGCAGCGCAGCGGTTGAAAAAACTATCCGGCAAAATACGGCATCTTTTTTCAGTTTTTGATGGAACCTTTTGTGCCCTTCGGTCTTTTTATCGGGTTAATTGGAAAAATTTACCAAGATGGGACCCATGACGACCACGAGCGAAACTGAACGCTATCCGCGGATAGCTCTCATATCGACGCATGGCTATGTCGCCGCGCACCCGCCACTCGGCGCGGCGGACACCGGGGGGCAGGTGGTTTATGTGCTTGAGCTTGCACGCAAACTCGGACAGCTCGGTTATACTGTCGATCTTTACACCCGCCGTTTTGAAGACCAGCCGGAATTTGATGAGGTTGACGAGCGCGTCCGCGTGGTGCGCATTCCCTGCGGCGGCCGCGATTTCATTCCCAAGGAATACCTGCACCGCCACCTGATGGAGTGGTGCGAAAATGCGTTGCGTTTCATCAAGAAGAACGACCTGAATTATTCTTTCATCAACAGCCATTACTGGGATGCTGGCGTGGCGGGGCAGCGGCTCTCCGAAGCGCTGAAAATCCCCCATCTGCACACGCCGCATTCGCTCGGCATCTGGAAAAAGCGCCAGATGGAGACCGATTATCCGGAAAAGGCCGATACGTTCGAACTGGAATTCAACTTCAGGGAACGTATCCAGCACGAGCTGATCATCTATCGCAGCTGCGACATGGTAATCGCCACGACGCCGGTGCAGCTCGATGTTCTGATCGAGGATTATGGCCTGAAGCGCAAGCACATCCACATGATCCCGCCGGGTTATGATGACAACCGTTTCTTCCCGGTTTCCGATGCGACGCGGCAGATGATCCGCCAGCGCTTCGGTTTCGAGGGCAAGACGGTGCTGGCGCTTGGACGCCTCGCCACCAACAAGGGTTACGACCTGCTGATCGACGGTTTCTCCGTTCTTGCCGAACGAGAACCGGAAGCCCGGCTGCATCTGGCGGTCGGCGGCGAGAATATGGACGAGCAGGAAACCACGATCCTCAACCAACTGAAGGAGCGGGTGAGAGCGCTCGGTCTCGAAGACAAGGTGGCCTTTTCCGGCTACGTCACGGATGAGGACCTGCCGGACATTTATCGCGCCGCCGATCTCTTCGTGCTCTCAAGCCGTTATGAACCCTTTGGCATGACGGCGATCGAGGCGATGGCGAGCGGTACGCCCACCGTCGTCACCACCCATGGCGGATTGTTCCGGGCCATCAGCTATGGCCGCCATGCGCTGTTTGCCGATCCTTTCGACAAGGAAGACCTTGGCATCACCATGATGAAGCCGTTCAAACATGAGCGGCTTTACGGGCGGCTCTCCCGCATGGGGGCGCATAAGGCGCGCAGCCTGTTCACATGGACCGGCATCGCCCAGCAGCTTCTCGCCCTTGTGGAAGGCAGGACCATGATGCCGGTTCTGGAAGAAGCCGATTGGGCCGAACCATGGAATGATGGCGATTGAGACCGCTTCGCCTTTTTTCCACAGATCTCGACGGAACCGTCGTCGGCGATAACGACGCCACGCGCCGGTTCCGCGATTTCTGGTATTCGTTGCCGGACGGTCAACGTCCCCTTCTGGTTTTCAACAGCGGCAGGCTGATCGACGACCAGCTTGCGCTGCTCGAAGAGGTGCCACTGCCGCAGCCCGACTATATCATCGGCGGCGTCGGCACCATGCTGCACGCGAAAGAGCATGGCGAACTCGAAAGCGCCTATAAAACCTCTCTCGGCACCGGTTTCGATCCGCAGAGGATCATCGACGTGATGGCCGGAGTGCCTGGCGTGACGATGCAGGAGGAGCGCTATCAGCACGGCCTGAAATCCAGCTGGTTCCTGCATGGCGCTGATGATGCGGCGCTTGGCGAGATCGAAGCAGCGCTTGTGGCGGCCGATATCGATGCCCGCATCGTCTATTCCAGCGACCGCGATCTCGACATATTGCCAAAGGCCGCTGACAAGGGTGCGGCGCTTGCATGGTTATGTGGACAATTGCGCATCGGCCTCGACGAATCAGCGGTCGCGGGCGATACTGGCAATGATCGGGCGATGTTCGAACTGAATGATATTCGCGGCGTGATCGTGGGCAATGCATTGCCGGAGCTTGTCTCACTGGCGGGCCGCGGCAATCGCTTCTTCCAGGCGCGTGCGACGGAAGCCGATGGCGTGATCGAAGGTCTCCGACATTGGGGATTAAATCCCGACAGGCGCAATATCGGCAATTATTCATAGCGGTTTTGCGTTTCAGGACCTGAAAGCAGACAAAACCGCGATTGCCGCAATCGGCTGTTTGCCCGGGAAGCTGCCCGGTCGAAGCCCTGTTCGCACATCTTCCGTATTTTTTCCGGGCCTGCAGGCTTCATCAGCATGAAGACAGTAGTGGGTTATGGGTGATGAGGGATTGGCGGAATTTACGGAGTATCTATATTAGCAATTATCATTAGCGGGCAAAGAAGGACCTATTCGGATTGAAGATTTTGAATCGATTGGCGACAGATGTTGGCTTGATGTTGCGCAGACCGCCGCGACAGCAATATGCGGCGCTGTGCTATCGATTGCCCAAGAAGAATCCGGGACCGGAAGTGTTGCTGCTGACCAGCCGGGATACGGGACGTTGGGTCATTCCCAAGGGCTGGCCTATGGCCAACAAGAAGGCCCATGCCGTGGCCGAGCAGGAAGCCTATGAGGAAGCCGGCGTCAAAGGCACGGTGGAAAAGGCGCCTTTCGGTTATTACGAATACGAGAAAAAGCTGAACAGCGGCGTCAATGTGCCGTGCAGGGTTCAGGTGCATCTGCTCGAAGTCTCGGAGATGCAGGAAAGCTTTCCCGAGAAGGAATCGAGGCGGCTGGAATGGGTCAGCCCCCAGGAGGCGGGAAAACGTGTCAACGAGCCGGAACTGAAAGCACTGATGCTCGCTTTCGACAAGCGGATGGCGCATTCGAAATAGTGCGACCGCCCTTGACATGGCAATGAGCAGTTTGTTTTTCCAACCTGGCCTTTATCGTCTTTCCTTTTGGAAAGATGTGCGAGATGTAACAGTCTTTCTGTAAAATTGCCTTCAACCTGCGACGCTGCCGGACGAAAGGGAATGCTGGCAAACGAGGTGTGAATGGCAATCAAGCCGCCATTGAACATGAAACAAACGCTCGATAAGGATCTCGACAAGATTACCCGTGTCGAGGAAGCGACGCTGCACGTCACGCAGCAGCTCGCCGGCCTTGGCGCAGGGTTCATGTTCGTTGTTCTGGCGGCCATCTTCGCCGGCGTCTTCGTCACCGGCACCGCGGGTTCGGTCATAATTATCGCCGCCGTCGCCATCGGCGCGTATATGGCGATCAACATCGGTGCGAACGACGTTACGAACAATGTCGGCCCGGCGGTGGGCGCCAAGGCCATGCCGCTTGCCGCCGCCCTCATCATCGCCGCCATCTGCGAGATTGCCGGGGCGCTGATAACCGGCGGCAACGTCGTCGAGACCATTTCCAGCGGCATCATCAACATCGGCACCATTCCCGACAGGACCGCCTTTTCATGGGCCATGCTCTCGGCGCTTCTCGCCGCCGGCCTTCTCGTCAATGTCTCGACATGGACAAGGGCGCCGATTTCCACCACCCATACGGTGGTGGGCGGGGTTGCGGGCGCTGGAATGGCGGCCTATGGAGCGAAGGCGGTCGACTGGCTTTCGCTCGGCAGCATCGCCTTCGCATGGGTGCTGGCACCCTTCATCAGCGCCATCATCGCCGTCGCCATCCTTGCTTTCATCAAGGAATTCATCATTTACCGCGAGGACAAGCTCGCCGCCGCCCGGCTGTGGGTGCCGGTTCTCATCGGTTTGATGGCGGGCGTCTTCATGGCCTACCTCATCTGGGTCGGATTGCGGCAGCTGATGCATGTGTCGCTTGGCCATGCCAGCCTCATGGGGCTTGTGACCGGGCTCGTGGTCTGGCGGCTCTGCGTGCCGATCATCCGAAAACAATCGGAGGGATTGGAAAACCGCAACCAGTCGCTTCGGACGCTGTTCCAGTGGCCGCTGGTTCTCGCCGCCGGCCTGATGTCCTTCGCTCATGGGGCGAATGACGTATCGAACGCCATCGGTCCGGTCGTGGCCATCGTGCGGGCCCTGCATGACGAGGCGGTGCAGACATCCGCCCGTGCGCCGCTATGGGTAATGCTGGTTGGCGCCTTCGGGCTTTCCTGCGGCATTCTTCTTTATGGCCCGCGCCTCATCCGCCTCGTCGGCGAGCAGATCACCAAGCTCAATCCGATGCGCGCCTTCTGCGTTTCCGTGGCCACGGCGCTCACCGTGCTCATTGCCTCGCGCTTCGGTCTGCCGGTCAGCACCACCCACACGGCAATCGGCGCGGTGTTCGGCGTTGGTTTCTTCCGCGAATGGTACACGCAATCGTCGCGGCGGCGACAGGAACTTGTTCAGGCTGGTGACGGTAGGCCCCGCCGATCCGAAAGATATGTCGACAATCCTTCCGAGATACGCCGCCGTTATCTCGTCCGCCGCTCCCACTTCATGACGATCATCGCCGCCTGGCTGGTCACCGTTCCTTCCAGTGCAACGCTTGCGGCGCTGCTCTACTGGCTCATGTCCTCTCTCTTTCTCTGAACCTGAAACAGAACCCCATGCGCGCAAATTTCCGGATGCAACGCCTTTATATCGAAGCCAGCCTTGCCGAAGGCGTCGCGCAGGAGGCAACAGCCGAACAATTCAACTATCTCGCCAATGTGCTGCGCATGGCCGACGGTGCGGAAATCCTTTTGTTCAACGGTCGCGACGGCGAATGGAAAGCGAAACTCGCGTTTCCGAGCCGCAAGAAGATCGTTCTCGTCCCCATCGAGCAGACACGGCCCCAGCCGAACGCCCCGGACCTGCATTATCTTTTCGCGCCGCTGAAAACCGGGCGCATGGATTATCTGGTGCAGAAGGCGGTGGAGATGGGCGCCGGGCTGTTGCAGCCGGTGATGACGCAGCATGTTCAGGGCAAGATCCACAATACCGAAAAACTGCGCGCCAACGCTATCGAAGCCGCCGAGCAGTGCGGCATACTGTCCCTGCCCGAGGTAGCCGAGCCGGTGAAACTGAAGGACATGCTCGAGACCTGGCCCCACGACCGGCGCATCGTCTATTGCGACGAAGGCGATGCGGGGCAAAATCCGCTGCCGATCCTGCAAGCCGTGACTGAGCGCAAACTTGCCCTGCTGGTCGGTCCGGAAGGCGGATTTTCCGAGGAAGAAAGGGAGCTTCTGCGCGGCCTTGCCTTCGTTACCCCCATTCCGCTCGGGCCGCGCATCCTGAGGGCCGATACGGCCGCCGTCGCCGCGCTCGCGGTCATTCAGGCGGCGATCGGCGACTGGAATTGAACGGCCCCGTTGCGCTTCATGCATCTTTAAAAGAAATTCATTTGCCAGCGGATACGATCCGGCCCTATCTGCCAATCATATGCCTCGCCGCAACAGAGACGTCATAACAAGGTAAGCCATGGCACGCGACACGACCGACCAGACCCCCCTCTCCTCCGTCAAGGAGCTTACAGACTATCTGGCGGGCGGTTGCAAAGCTGAAGCCGACTTCCGCATCGGCACCGAGCACGAAAAATTCGCGTTTTTCCGAGAGGATAACAGTCCCGTCCCCTATTTTGGCGAGGCCAGCATTTCCGCGCTCTTGAAGGGCATGCAGGAAAAGCTCGGCTGGGAGCCGATCATGGACGGCGGGAACATCATCGGCCTTGGCGAGCAGCACGGCATGGGCGCCATCTCCATCGAGCCGGGCGGCCAGTTCGAACTATCGGGCGCGCCGCTCGAAAACCTGCACCAGACGTGCAAGGAATCCAACCAGCATCTGGCGATGCTGCGCGAAGTAGCCGAGCCCATGGGCATCCGTTTCCTCGGCATCGGCGGCAGCCCGCTGTGGAGCTACGACGAAACGCCGCGCATGCCGAAATCGCGCTACACGATCATGACGCGCTATATGCCGAAGGTCGGGACCAAGGGTCTCGACATGATGTACCGCACCTGCACCATTCAGGTTAATCTCGACTTCTCCTCCGAAGCGGACATGCGCCGGAAGATGCGCGTTTCCATGAAGCTGCAATCGCTGGCAACCGCGCTTTTTGCCTCGTCGCCCTTTACCGAGGGCAAGCCGAACGGTCTTCTTTCCTGGCGCGGCGATATCTGGCGCGATACCGACAATCGCCGCTCCGGTGTGCTGCCCTTCACCTTCAACGACGATTTCGGCTTCAAGGATTATGTCGAATGGGCGCTTGATGTGCCGATGTATTTCATCGTGCGCGACGGCAAATATCACGATTGCACCCATGTCACCTTCCGTCAGTTCATGAATGGGGCTCTGAAGGGCGAAATCGCCGCATGGGAGCCGACCATGGGCGACTGGACGAACCACCTCTCCACGCTTTTCCCCGATGTCCGCCTGAAGCGTTTCCTCGAAATGCGCGGTGCGGATGGCGGCCCGTGGAGACGTATCTGCGCCCTTCCCGCTTTCTGGGTCGGTCTTCTTTACGATGACGAGGCGTTGACCGCTGCCGATGCGCTGACCGCCGGCTGGAGCTTCGATGAGGTGATCGCGCTTCGCAACGCTGTGCCGGCCAAGGGGCTCAATGCCGAGATTGCCGGCAAGCCGCTTCTCGGCATTGCCCGCGAGGTTCTCGACATTTCCCGCACCGGCCTCAAAAACCGAAAGCGGCTGAATGGCGAAGGTCAGGACGAGACCGTGTTCCTCTCGTCGCTGGACGAGGTGCTGGCCAAGAAGACCACGCTCGCGGAAGACCTGCTTGCGCTTTATCACGGCCGCTGGGGCGGCTCGGTGCTACCCGTCTTCGAAGAATATCAATATTGAGGTATTGGTGCTGAAGCTGCACCCCAATTAAAAAAGCCCGGCGCGGCCGAGGGGGCCTGACACCGGGCAAAGGCAGGGCTATTGGCAAATCACCCTGCGGGGAAAACCTTGCGGCTGGAAGCCACGTCCGGCAGCTGGAGGTCTGCCGGAGGCGGAATTTCAAAGCGTCTTGAAGCGCGTGACCGCACGTTTGCGCGCGGCCCGGGTGAGATGTGCCGTCGGATCTTCCAACAGGCCGGTATTGAGAGCATCGCTGACATCCGACCGCGCCAGACCGATATCGGCAAGAAGACGGTCATCAAGTTCCGTGAGACCATTGGCCACGATACGATTGTAGATGCGCTGCACGAAGGTTTTAACGCCGGAAACACCCAGCACAGCGGCGCGACGCCAGGCGTCCCCCGGCCGTGCGGTTACAAGTTCCAGTTCCATTCTCCGTTCTGCCGTGCGCATGATACTTATCCTTTCGTAACGGCACGAGGCGGCACCGCCCCCGACGCACCACGCGCGAGAAGCTGCCTTGGGTTAGGGCCCGACATCCCGTCGGCCCGGGTTGATCCTGATTTGCTTGGTGTCAAAATGTCGCAAGACTATTGATCAGTCCAACGAATGTTTCTAATGTGAGACATCAATCATTCTGATGGATGACTATCCATGTCCGCACCTCTCGACATAGACCAGCTGCATACCTTCATCGCCATCGTCGATACGGGCAGCTTTACCAAAGCCGCTGACCGCGTTTTCAAGACGCAATCCGCTGTCTCCATGCAGATGCGGCGGCTGGAAGAGCGCATCGGCAAGCAGCTTTTCGCCAAGGACGGGCGTGGTAACCGTCTGACGGCGGAGGGTGAAAAACTGATGAATTACGCCCGGCGTATCATCCGTCTGAATAATGAGGCGATCGCCGCCTTCGACGACAACCGGCTGGAAGGCACGCTACGCATCGGCACCCCTGACGATTACGCCGACCGCTACATGCCTGAAATTATCGGGCGTTTCGCAAAGACCCATCCGAATGTCGAGCTTTATATCGTCTGCGAACCCTCAGCCAGCCTTGCCGAAAAAATGAACCGCGGCGATCTCGATATCGCGCTTGTTACCCATAATCCGCGCGCCCGTTCCTCCGATGTGGTGCGCACCGAACCGCTCTGCTGGGTCGCCTCCGCCAACCACCCGCTGAAGGACGATGCACCCGTGCCGCTCGCCGTCGGGCGGCGCGACTGCCACTGGCGTCAGCTTGCCTGTTCGGCGCTCGACGCCGATGGGCGGGACTATCAGGTGCTGTTCACGAGCTGGTCCTCGACCGTCGTCGCCGCCGCCGTGCTGGCCGGCATGGCCGTCTCGGTCCTGCCTGAATCGGCGCTACGCACCGGCATGAAGGTTCTGACCGCCGCCGACGGTTTCCCGCCCCTGCCGCCGGTGCAGATCGGCCTGATGAAAAGGCCGGGCCTCTCACCGTCACTGGTGAATGCCATTACAGACCACATCACAGCCTGCCTCGACAACATCTCACCGATGGCCGTGGTTGATGAGATGGATAGCGACGTGAAGACGTTCCCCAAGATGCCGCGCCTGCGCGCCGGGCATATGCTGCCGGGATGGTGACTCTCTTGAAGGCCGGGCAAACCCGGCCTTTCTCACCTACCGTGCTCGCAACGTTGCGACCGCCAGCAGCGTGTCGCCGCTGATACCCGCCGAGCCGCTGCCGTTGAACAGCGTCATGATGGGATCGGCGACGTTCTGCTGGTTGTCGTACATGATGGTGAAGCGGGCGATCAGCTTCTTGACCTTATCCGGATCCTGAAAATCCTTGATGTCGAAATATTTCTTCATCATCGCCACCTGGGTATCGACGCCCGCATTGCCGAGTTCATCGGGAATGCCGAAGGTGGTCTTGATGAAGTTCTGGATCGCAGTATCGGCAAGGATCGAATAATAGGACGTCGTCCCCGCCGCCATGCGCTTGAAATAGAGCGCCAGTCGCACACCGGCGTTTTCTTCACCCGCCTGCGTTTCCAGCGTCTGGGTCAGATAATTGTCGAGCGTTTCATAAAGTCCGCGCCGTGTCTGGATCAGGCTGCGGTCTTCATGAAGGAGTTTGCCCTCCTTGTCGAAATTGAATGCGGTGACGAGGCGGCGGAAGACCGGGTCCATCTCCTTGTTGACGTAGCTGTTCTTGTCATCGAGGTCGGACGTGAAGATTTTCTGCAGCTGTTCCTTGGTCACGCTTTTGGGGTCGATACCGAGCGATTCCATCGCGAATTTGGTCAGGCGATCATTGGCGAGGAATTCACTCAGCGTCTTGATCTTCTGCATCTCGCCCGAGAAATATTTTGCCTCGGTCGTTGCCGCTTCCTTGTCCTTGTCGGTGCCGAAAGCCGATTTCTTCTTGATGTAGTCGGCTGACATGGTCTGCAGCTCGATTTCGGACTGCGCCAGAATGGGTGTGCCGACCGAACCGTCCTTGGCGAAGTTGAAGAGTTCGGCAAGCTTCACATACCGGTCGTCCTTCAGCGTATAAACGTAGCTCTTCTTGTCCTGAAGGTCGCTGGTCAGCACCTTCTTGATATCGGAGATGTTCACCTTGGCAGGATCGAGACCGACGGCTTTCAGCGCATAGGTATAGACGGCATTGGTTCCAAGAAAATCATTGACGCTTCTAACATTGCCAATACTGCTCTTGAACAGCGTGAGCGCCTTTGCGTCAGCTGCCTCGTCCGCATCATTGTAATGTGTCATGTAACCGCCGGTGGTCGTCGCGGTCTGTGTTGTTGTCTGCGGCGTCGCGCCGGCCGCGAGCGTCCCATCGGGGAGAAAATTGAATGCGTTTTTCAGGGCGAGGTAACGTTTGTCGTTCCTGCCCAGGGTCGCGATGTAATTGTTCGGATCGCTGAGATCGCTGGTGAGGATGTTCTTGATCGTCGCTGGCACGATGGTCAGGTCGTTCAGGTCGAAGGCCGTTCTGATGTAATTGAGAAGCCGCGCATCCGACACCAGTTCCTCTACCGTCGTGATGGACCCAATCTTGGATTCGAAATAATCCCGATTCAGCGTCGCGACGGTCGGCGTCACACGCGGCGCGCTGCCGATATAGGAGTCCGTGACGGCTTTCAGATTTTCGGCTGTCATTGCCCCGCCGGCGACGACCGTACCGTCATTCCCGAATTCGAAGGCATTGGCCAGTTGCGCCATCTTGTTATATTGGTTGACGGTGTTCGACAGCGTCGTCTGTTCCGCCTTGATTGCCGCGAGCTTTGCCTCCCACTGATCCTGCGGCGGCAGAACGGCCTCCAGCTGGGTCAGCTGGTCCTGACGCGTCACCTTCTCCGCCTCGAGTTTGGAGCGCTCATCAGCCGTCAGGCCGGTGCCGGCAAGTTCGGTATCGATTGCCGTGATACGCGCGGTGACCTGCCCGTGCAGTTCGATATTGCCCTTCATCGCCAGCTTTTCGACCGCGTCATTATAGGCCGCGCCGAATTTCTGGTTGATGTAGCTGTCCGGATCGGAAACGTCGCTCGTCATCAAGCCCTTGATGTGGGCATAGGAATAGGTCTTCTCATCAATGCCGAAGACCTGGAAGATATAGGCGCGGGTGCGGTCGTTGCGAAGCAGCTGATCGGCATTGGTGACCGTGCCGATGATTGCCTTGTAATAACGCGTCTCTTCCGCAAGGCTGTCGTTCAGATTGGTGATCGACGTATCATAAAGCCCGATCATCTTGTCGAGCTGCGCGTCCGTCTGCACGGTCTTCGTCGAAGAGCTGAAATTGAAGGCGGCGGCAAATTCCCGATAACGCTCGTCGGTCAGCTTGTTCGCGAAGCTGTTCTGATCATTCAGGTCACTATCGAGCACCTTTTTCATGAACGCCTTGGCATAGGTCATCTCGCCGAGACCAAAGGCGTCCATGGCATAGGAATAGAGCTGGTAATTATCGAGGAACTCATCGACGCTTTTCACATTGCCGATGTTTTCCTTGTAATATTTCGTCTGCCGCTCCACGAGTCCCTGCTGCGACACGCGCGAAATGCTCGTCTTCATATCGCGGTTGATGAGGTCGTAGCTGAGAAAAGTCGATACCATCCGAATGCCCCCTGGAGCGCAGTGCATCCCTTAGGGCACCAAAAGCTCCGGTTTTAAATCCACCCCTCGCACGTCCCATCCGGGCGCACGGCAAGCCTTGGCGCGACTATGCGTGACGCGCCTTGCCCGTAGCTTGAAAGAGCACATTTTCGGCGGGCATAAAAATCGCATTGTCTCGATCTCTTTTACCTACGCGAAACCATGCCACAGTGGGTTTTGCTAACCATCTGGGAATGCAAAGTTTTCTTAACCGCGATTTTTAAGCAGTCTCGAACAGGCGGCGGATAATCTCCTGACATCAGAGGATGAAAAGTCCCGATGAGAAGACCGGAAACCGGCTCTCAGGTAAAACAAGGGTAGATTAAACATGACCAAGACCGTTCTGAAGCCCGACTGGGCCGTCGCCACACTCAGGTTAGACCCGGCACGTTTTCCGCAACAGGTCACCTATGGAAAAGGCAATGGCGCGACCGATGTCGCCGTCACTCTCGATGAACGGGGCGCCGTTCTGAGAAAGGTTCTCACCTCTTCCGGCCTGCCTTTGTCCTTCGCTTTGCCAGCCCGCGCCTTCAAGGGTGTTGCCGCCCGCGCCATCGACCATGGCGATGGACAGGTCACCGTGACGCTGGAACTGCACCATGACGATCCGGACCTCTGCGTTCCGCTTCTCGTCGCCCACGATCTCTGCGATATCGCCGCCGACTGGCGCAGCTGGTCCGAGGCCTACCGCATTCCCATGCTGATGGTGGAAGCCGATGGCGTTGCCCGTCCGCTGGAAGAACATCTCGGCAAGGTGCGCACCCAGAACACCCGCCCGCGCCGCCGCCATTCCTATTTCGCGGATCGCCGTCCGCGCTTCCTCGTTCGCCGCTCCACCGGTTCGCTGGGCATGAGCATGAAGATCGAGGGCAAGGAAATCATCGCCCGCAGCTGATCTTCTTCAGCAAGACAATCAAAAGCCCGGCGCGGATGACGCGACCGGGCTTTTTCGTATTCGCTACTCCCGCAGCTTAAGCCAGCAGCAGCGGCAGGATGAGGCCAGCGAAAATCAGCACGCCGACACGGTTGTTGGATTTGAACAGCACGAGGCATTGGTCGACGTCATCGATATCGAGCACCCACACCTGCCGGAACAGCATAAGGGCAGCGGCGGCGAGACCGCTATAGGCAATGATGTTAACGCCTGCCGTCCAGAACGACAGGAAAATCATGACAAGGGTTGTGCCATAAAGGAAAACCAGCCAGCGATGTGTGTTTTCTCCAAACAGCAGGGCAGTCGAACCGATGCCCACGGCCGTGTCGTCTTCCTTGTCCTGATGGGCGTAGATTGTATCATAACCGATCGTCCAGGCGATCGCGCCGACATAAAGCAGGACAGGCGGCCAGGCGAGTGAAGCGAACTGCCCGGCCCAACCCATGAGCGCGCCCCAGGAAAAGGCCAGCCCGAGGAAAAATTGCGGCCAGTGGGTGAAGCGCTTGGCGAAAGGATAGATTGCCACGAAGACCAGCGAAGCTATGCCGGTGACGATCGCGAAGCCGTTGAACTGCAAAAGCACGACAAGGCCGGCGAGCGCCTGCAGTACGATGAAGAGCTTGGCCTGCCCGCGGCTCACCCTGCCCGATGGCAGCGGCCGCGACCGGGTCCGGGCCACGGCCATGTCGATCTTGTGGTCGGCAAGATCATTATAGGTGCAGCCCGCGCCGCGCATCGCCACCGATCCAATGAAAAACAGCACCAAGTGCCAGATCAGCGTTTCCCAGGAAAAGCCGCCCGTCGCCAATGCTGCATTGGCCGCAAGGGCTGCGGACCAGAAACACGGCCACATCAGCAATTGCCAGCCAATGGGACGATCCCACCGGGCCAATTGCGCATAGGGCCAGAGAGCCCTCGGCAAAATCCGATAGACCCAGTTGTTGGATGGCGCGTCGGAAACGCGGTCTGACAAATCGCTGTGGTGAACCATGGGATGGTTCTACAGCATTGGCAAAAAAATCGGAATGGATTTCAGCATCGGCCCCGCATGCGAAAAAGCCCCGCTGCGGCTTGGCAACGGGGCTTTGCAAGACCTTATTGTCCGCCCCTCAGGGCAGCGAGAAATTGAATTTGTAGCTGGCCTGAACACCGACGATGAACTGGTTCTTCGAACCGCGTTCGCGCACCAGCGAACTGTCGGCGGCGTCACCGGTCAGGCGGCGATATTCCGCAAACGAACCGACTTCGGCGTTTTCGGTGACCTTCCAGGTGATGGCTGCGCCAACGCCGACCGAATGCAGGCCGCCCCCGGGGCTGTAGGGCGATGGCGCGCCGGCAGCCGTCTGGGCTGCGCTTACGCCGTAATAACGCTCATTATATTTGCTGCTCACCCATGTCGCACGCGGACCGGCGGAAATCTGGATGCCGGGGGCGATGTCGGTGAAGGCATCGACGGCAACGTCTCCGACAACGCCGCTATGGCTGCGAATACCCTGACGGACTTCGCCGCGAACGCGCAGCCAGTCGGTCGGATAGGCCTCGGCGAAACCGCCAAGCTCGCCGCCGCGCTTGATGCGGGTCATGCCCTTAAGATCGGACGAGTCGCCCTCGTCGCGCGGGGACACCAGCTTTCCAGCAAGACCCATGCTGATCGGGCCATTATCCAGAAGCGAAATCGAGGCGCTGTCGTTGCGCGAGGTGAAACGCGCGCCCTGGCCCTGACGGCCGAGCGAAATGATCGGCGAAAAGCCGAATTCATTCTTGTTATCGCCCTGATATTTCGGCGCGGTGAAACCGGCTCCGCCGAGTTTCAGATACCAGTCACCGGAAAACCAGCCATCGGCATGGGCGTTACCCACGGCAAAAAGCGACACGACACAGGCGGCAATGGCCGCTGACGGCTTTAACATGAAACAACCCCAGAAACGCAATACAGACAGGTGTCCGTAGAATTAGAGGGATTGTCTTTCCATTCCATTAACCAGCGCGGGTGGAAATTCGACTCCTGCGGAGGATGGCGACACGGCCTCAAACACCACCGCCGTCATGCTCGGGCCTGTCCCGAGCATCTGTAACCGAAGGACTTTACGCAACGTGGATAGATCCTCGGGACAAGCCCGAGGATGACGCCGCGTGTGCGGAAACGTTCGTCACTCGGCCGTGGTCAGAATGTCACCTTCTCCAGCGGCGTGCGCGTCTTCTCGAATTCCAGCAGCTTCGCTTCGTTCTGCGCAATGTAGTCGCGACTATGCGGCACGGCATCGCGATCCTTGGCGATCTGGATCTGGAAAATGTGAAAATTTTCATGGGTAAAGGCCATTTCCGACCCCGCCAGATAAAACTCCCACATGCGGAAGAAGCGTTCGTCATAAAGCGCCACCGCTTCGGCCCTGCGCGCCACGAAACGCTCGCGCCAGTGGCGAAGCGTATGGGCGTAATGCATGGGCAGGATTTCGATATCCTTCACCAGCAGCCGCGATTTTTCGATGGCCGGCAGCACCTCGGCAAGCGAGGGAATATAACCGCCGGGGAAAATATATTTTTCGATGAAGGGATTGGTCGCCAGCGCCGGATAGGGCTGGCCGATGGAATGCAGCACCATCACGCCCTTGTCGTCCAGCACCTCCGCCACCTTGTCGAAATAATCGCGATAATGGGTCGGGCCGACATGTTCGAACATGCCGACGGAGACGATGCGATCGTATTTTTTCGAAGCCGGCAGGTAGCGATAGTCCTGCAATTCGAAACGGACATTTGCCTCAAGGCCGCGTTTGGCGGCGCGGTCGCGGGAAACGCGCAGCTGTTCTTCGCTGAGCGTAATGCCGGTTACATCCGCACTGGCGCTTTCGGCAATATACATCGCCATGCCGCCCCAGCCGGAGCCGATTTCCAACACGCTCTGGCCCGGCTCGGTCATCAGCTTGGCGGCTATGTGCCGTTTTTTCGCGACCTGCGCTTCATAGAGACTGATGCCGGGCGGATTGAAATAGGCGCAGGAATATTGCCAGTCCTCGTCGAGGAAGAGATCGAACAGCTTGGCGCTCAGATCGTAATGATGGGCGACGTTGCTCTTGTTGTGGTTGACCGGCAGATGCATCTTGATGCGGGCGGCGATGATGCGCGCCATACCACGCCAGATCATGCCGAAGGAGAGCGCCTCGCTCAGCGTATTGCCTTTGACCAGCGCCAGAAAATCGTAAATGTCGCCTTCCGCGACCTTCGCCCGGCCTTCCATATACATTTCAGCGAGCTTGAGCGCCGGATCGGCGGCAATCTCCTGCATGGCGGCTTCGTCAGTGAAATTCAGAACCACTTTTTTTCCCGTGCCGTCGCCAAATGTGCGGCTGCCGCCCGGACTATTCACGGTGAGATCACCGTTCTTGATTATCTTTTCGAGAAGAACATGCAGAGACGACGCCATGGCACCCCCAATTGCTAAGTCTCGCTTATCAATTTCGCTGACCGTATTCCTTTCGGCACAAGTTGCAAGATAGTCTTATTTCAAAAAAATTGAACGATTTCATCAAGCAAAAAGCCCCGCCGGGGTGTGCGGCGAGGCTTTTTGGTAAAAAATCATTTCAACCGCAGGTCAGCGTCGCTTCATGGCTTCAGCCAGAGCTGCGGCAAGCGCACCACCGGATTGCGACCCCTCGTTGCGCTCTTTCGGCTTTGCTGTGGCATGGCGCATGGCGCCCGCATTGTTCTTTTCACGCATCGGCTGCGGCGCGGCCTCGCCGCCGTCCTTCCGCATGGTCAGCCCGATGCGCTTGCGCTTCACATCCACTTCCACGACTCGGACCTTAACGACATCGCCCGCCTTGACGACCTCATGCGGGTCCTTCACGAAACGGTCGGCGAGCTGCGACACATGCACCAGGCCATCCTGATGCACGCCGATATCCACGAAAGCGCCGAAGGCGGCGACATTGGTGACAGTGCCTTCCAGCAACATACCGGGTTTCAGATCGGTGATCTCGTCCACACCCTCGGCAAAGGTCGCAGTCTTGAAGCTCGGGCGCGGATCACGGCCGGGCTTTTCCAGTTCGGCGATGATGTCTTTGACGGTCGGCAGGCCGAATTGCTCGTCGATGAAGCGCTTGGGGTCAAGCGCCTTCAGCGCGGCACTGTCACCCATCAGCGAACGCAGATCACGGCCGCAGGCAGCGACGATCTTCTTTGCCACGCCATAGGCTTCCGGGTGCACCGAAGACGCATCCAGTGGTTCCTTGCCGTTTGGGATGCGCAGGAAGCCGGCGCATTGTTCGAAGGTGCGCTGGCCAAGGCGCGGCACTTTCAGCAAATCCTTACGGCTGGCGAAAGGACCGGTCTGATCGCGATGGGCAACGATGGCGTCGGCAATCGAGCTGCCAAGGCCCGATACCCGTGCCAGAAGCGGCGACGAGGCCGTGTTGAGATCGACACCCACGGCATTCACGGCATCTTCCACCACAGCATCGAGCGAGCGGCTGAGGCGGCCCTGATCGACATCGTGCTGGTACTGACCGACGCCGATGGATTTCGGCTCGATCTTCACCAGTTCCGCCAGCGGATCCTGAAGACGCCGGGCAATGGAAACCGCACCGCGCAAGGACACATCGAGATTGGGGAATTCGGCGGCCGCCCGTTCCGAAGCGGAATAGACAGACGCGCCCGCCTCCGAGACGATGACCTTGGTGGGCTTTGCACCGGACGCGGAAGCGGGCAGCTGTGCCAGAAGGTCAGCAACCAGCTTTTCCGTCTCGCGGCTACCCGTGCCGTTGCCGATGGCGATCAGCTCGACATTGTGTTTGCGGATGAGCAAGGCAAGTTCGGCCTGCGCGCCGCGCACGTCGTTCTTTGGCTGGAAGGGGTAAACCGTGCTGGTATCCAGCAGCTTGCCGGTGCCATCGACCACGGCCACCTTGACGCCGGTGCGGATGCCGGGATCGAGGCCCATGGTGGCGCGGGAGCCGGCGGGAGCGGCCAACAGCAGATCTTTCAGGTTACGGGCGAAGACATTGATCGCCTCTTCTTCCGCCCTCTCGCGCAACTCGCGCATCAGATCGAGCGACAGCGACATGGAAAGCTTCACGCGCCAGGTCCAGCCCGCCACGTCCATCAGCCATTGATCGGCAGGTCCGGCATTGCGGATATCGAAAGCGGCAGCAATGGTGCGCTGCGACGGCTTCACAGGCGAGGGATCATCCGCATCGACATCGATCGTCAGTGTGAGAATTTCCTCGTTCCAGCCGCGCAGCATGGCCAGCGCCCGGTGGCCCGGCACCGTTGCCCAGCGTTCGGAATGGTCGAAATAATCGGAGAACTTCTCGCCCGCCGCCTGCTTGCCATCCACGACCTTGGCGCGGAAGGTGGCGTTCTGGCGCATGTAATCACGCAGGCGGCCGAGAAGATCGGCGTTTTCCGTCATGGTTTCGGCAAATATATCGCGCGCGCCCTCAAGTGCGGCCTTCACATCGGCCACCTCGCCCTGCACATAGGCTTCCGCCAGCTTCGCCGGATCGGCCGCACGGTTTTCCCAGATGGCTTCGGCGAGTGGACCGAGGCCACGTTCGCGGGCGATTTCGGCACGGGTGCGGCGCTTCGGCTTATAGGGCAGGTAGAGGTCTTCCAGCTCCGCCTTGGTGCCGGCCTGCATGATCTTTACCAACAGCTCATCGGTCATCTTGCCCTGACCGGTGATGGACTCCACGATGGAGCCGCGGCGTGCATTCAATTCGCGCAGATAGACTAGGCGTTCCGCGAGTGTACGCAGTTGGGTGTCATCGAGGCCTCCGGTCACTTCCTTGCGGTAACGGGCGATGAAGGGAACGGTCGCGCCCTCGTCCAGCAAGGCCACCGCAGCCTTCACCTGATCGGGGCGGGCGTTGATTTCGGAGGCGATGAGCGTGGCGAGGCGGGCATTATCTGCGGTCATGAGGTTCTCTGATGTCACATCTGGAGCGGCGAACATAATGTCTGATTGTGGCGTGACAACAAGAGGCGGCAACGATTCCACAGGAAAGGCTGAGTTCAAGGGAAAGACAGGCATTGACGGCGCTTTCTCCTTGACCTTTCGCCCCCCTGCCCTTAACGCCCGTGCCACAAGGTTACTGGCGAATTTGCAGGGGTATTGACCATGAAAGTTCTGTTGATCGGTTCCGGCGGACGCGAACATGCGCTGGCGTGGAAAATCGCCCAATCTCCCCTGCTCGATGCGCTTTATGCCGCCCCCGGTAATCCCGGCATCGCCGACCACGCAACGCTGGTAACGCTGAACGTGGAAGACCACGCGGCCGTCATCGCCTTTGCGAAAGAAAAGGCAATCGACTTCGTCGTCGTCGGCCCGGAAGCACCGCTGGTGGCGGGTCTTGCGGATGATCTGCGCGCCGCCGGCATCGCTACTTTCGGCCCCTCGAAAGCCGCCGCCCAGCTGGAGGGATCCAAGGGCTTCACCAAGGATCTCTGCGCGCGCTACAATATTCCGACCGGCGCTTACCAGCGTTTCAAGACCGCTGAACCGGCCAAGGACTATGTTCGTCAACAGGGCGCGCCCATCGTCATAAAGGCCGACGGGCTTGCCGCCGGCAAGGGCGTGACCGTGGCCATGACGGAAGCGGAAGCGCTTGCCGCGATTGACGACTGTTTCGACGGCGCTTTCGGCGCGGCTGGCGCCGAGGTTGTGGTGGAAGCTTTCCTCGACGGTGAGGAAGCGAGCTTCTTCTGCCTGTCCGACGGCAAGACCGCGTTGGCGCTCGCCACCGCGCAGGATCACAAGCGCGTCGGCGATGGCGATACCGGTCCGAATACCGGCGGCATGGGCGCTTATTCCCCCGCCCCTGTCATGACACCTGATATGGTGGAGCGCACCATGAAGGAGATCATCGAGCCGACGATCTCGGGCATGGCCAAGGATGGCAATCCCTTCTCCGGCGTGTTCTTCGCCGGGTTGATGATTACCGCCAAGGGTCCGGAACTGATCGAATATAACGTCCGTTTCGGCGACCCCGAATGCCAGGTGCTGATGATGCGCCTGAAAAGCGATCTGCTGCCGATCCTCTATGCCACCGCCACCGGCACGCTGGACAAGGTTGAGGCCGAATGGCACGACGATGCGGCGCTGACCGTCGTCCTCGCCTCGAAGGGCTATCCCGGCGCTTACGACAAGAACACGCCGATCGCCCATATTCCCGAGGCCAGCGAAGAGGCGAAGGTGTTCCATGCCGGAACCGCGCTGAAGGATGGCGGGCTGGTGGCCACGGGTGGACGCGTACTGAACGTCACCGCCCTTGGAAAGACCGTGACGGAAGCGCAGGCACGCGCTTATGCGTTGGCCGACAAGGTGGAGTGGGAAAACGGCTTCTGCCGCCGCGATATCGGCTGGCAGGCCGTCGCCCGCGAAAAGGCCTGATCCTGAAGGCAAACGGGATTGGACGCGAATATTTCGTTCAATTTTTACCAAGTTTGCTGACCCGATGGAAACGAAACATCGGTAATACTTGCCGGAACATTGAATGGCGCACTGTGTCTCGACCACGAGGCCGCGCCGTCATTTCGGGGGTTTTTCGATGCGTCGTCTTTTTCTGACAGCTGTTATCGCGCTGACCGGCGGGTCGGCGATGGCGTCTTCCATCGAATATATAAACGGCGTGCATGTGGCCAATGGCAGCTTCATTCGTCGCGATTGCGCGGGCTGCAAACCCATGAAGGCAAAAGCCGTGGCGCAAGGTTATGCCGTTCCCTCCATTGAGCCGGGCACGCAGCACACGGAAATGCGCGAAGTCGACGGCAAGCGCACCCTGGTGCGCACCGAAGCCTGGCTTGGCG
This sequence comes from Agrobacterium salinitolerans, assembly GCF_002008225.1. Taxonomy (GTDB): domain Bacteria; phylum Pseudomonadota; class Alphaproteobacteria; order Rhizobiales; family Rhizobiaceae; genus Agrobacterium; species Agrobacterium salinitolerans. The sequence continues at coordinate 37,971 of NZ_MRDH01000013.1, forward strand.
GCGCGCCCGTCACCTTCGTCAGCACCAATCCGGCATGGATGGCGGAAACCTCCAGCACGGCGATTGCGACCTATGACGAGGCCGAGCCCGCGGCACATCCGGTTGAGACGGTTTCGACACCGGCCGGTATCGACGTGACGACGACCACGGCAGCCGTCAAGGAACTTTCCACCGCAAATGCAGCCGAGCCGGCCAGCGCCTCGGTAATCGGCGCGCCCCAGTTCCCGGATTTCAAATTGCGCGGCAACTGACCGGCCGATGACGCTTGATCATGACGAATGTCAAGTAATCGCGTCATCGCTGCATTCCCAAAACGACGCCGCAACCATGCGGAGAATGTTGCTTTCTCCGCCGCTTATTCTGCGCACGAAGCCTCATAAAGCCTTCGCTAATTAAATATTTATTCAAATTTTTAGCCGCTAAGTGATTTTATAGTGCGATGCAGCACAGGATGAGGCCACGGCGCGGATACGCGCTTTCGGCCCTTTTTATCGCGCATCATGCGCCTCTCCCCTCTCCGAAACATCGGTACCGCGCGGCATTTTCAGGCGCGCGATTCCAAACGCTTGTGAGCGCCCATGAAGAACCTTTCCATTTCCCGTCAACTGATCGTTCTCGTGTTGGCCCTGATGGCCGCCTTCGCCGTGGCGACGTTTTACCAGCTGAAATCCGCCACCGATGCTATCTATGAGGAACGCTACGGCATGCTGCGGACGCAGGTGCAATCGGCCATTTCCATCCTGCAATCCTTCCACGACAAGGAAACGGCCGGAACACTTTCGCGCGACGAAGCCATGAAACAGGCTTACGCCACCGTCAGCGCCATGCGCTTCACGCCGGACGGCTATCTGTTCGGTTACGACTATGACGTGACGATGAAGTTCCACCCCGATGCCAAGCGCGTCGGCGAAAACTTCAAGGGCAAGCCTGACAGCAAGGGTTTCGCCTATCGCGACGAACTGGTGCGGCTTGGCCGCAATGGCGGCGGCCAGACGGATTTTTACGGTCCGAAGCCCGGCATGGAAGGCAATGACTACGCCAAGAGCGCCTATGCGCTTGCCTTCGACCCCTGGCAGGTGGTGGTCGTGACAGGCGTTTACATCGACGACCTGAACGCACAAGTGCGCGGCGATGTGATGAAGGCGCTGTCCATGGGCGTCGCCATATTCGTGCTGGCGCTTGCCGCCGCCTTCTATGTCATCCGTGGCATTTCGAAGCCGCTTGGCGATATTCACCGGGCGCTCGGGGAAGTGGCCAATGAGAACGTTTCGCTCGCCATTCCCCATACCGGCCTGACAAACGAAGTGGGCATGATGGCCAAGGCCACCGCCTCGCTTCAGGACAAGGTGCGCGAGCGCCATGCCATGCAGCGCCGTGAGGAAGAACAGCAGCGGCAGCTCAATGCCGAGCGCCAAAACAATCTCGACATGCAGCGCGACGAGGCGGAACTGCAGGCGCGCGTCGTCACCACCATTGGCGAGGCGCTGGAGAAGCTCGCCGGCGGCGATCTGACCGTACGTTGCGGCGATCTCGGCAACCGTTACGCGGCGTTGCGCGACAATTTCAACGAGGCCCTGATCCATCTCGATGCCGCCATGGCCAAAGTGAACTCCAAGAGCATCGACATCGGCGGCTCCAAGGAGGAAATCCGCAAGGCCTCTAACGAGCTTTCGCAGCGTACCGAACGGCAGGCAGCCAATCTGGAAGAAACGTCCGCGGCGCTCGACGAACTGACGGTTGCGGTGCGCCAGACGGCGGAAGGGGCGGCCGACGCCGCAAAACGCGTCACCACCGTCAGCTCCGAAGCGATCCGCAGCGACCGGGTCGTGGAAGAGGCCATCACCGCGATGAGCGGTATCGAACAGTCATCCGATCAGATCTCAAACATCATCGGCGTGATCGACGACATCGCTTTCCAGACCAATCTTCTGGCGCTGAATGCCGGTGTGGAAGCGGCACGCGCCGGTGAGGCCGGCAAGGGTTTTGCCGTGGTGGCGCAGGAAGTGCGCGAACTGGCGCAAAAATCCGCCGCCGCCGCCAAGGAGATCAAGGACCAGATCGCCCGCTCTTCCGCCCAGGTGGAAAACGGCGTGCGCCTTGTTGGCGAGGCCGGCGACGCGCTGAAACGTATCTCCGACCAGATCAAATCCGCAAACGAGATCGTCAGCAAGATCGCCCATTCGGCCGCCGAACAGGATACGACGCTGCGCTCGATCTCCTCGTCGCTCAACCAGCTCGATGTCGCCACCCAGCACAATGCAGCGATGGCGGAAGAAACCACGGCTTCGGCGGAAGCGCTGGCCGTCGACACCGAGGAACTGTTGAACCTCATCCGCGGCTTCCGCGTCTCTTCCGGCCACCAGTTGCATGGGATGGCAGAGCGGATGCGCATGGCGGGGTGATTGGCCCGAGAGCTATCGATAAAAACGGCGCCGGGGGGAACTCCGGCGCTCTTTATTTCAATGGGTCAGCGCATCCAGCCGGTCGATATCGGCCGGGGAAAAGACCGCAATACCGGCTTTTTCGAGCAGCGCCGCCGTCACGCCATTGCCCGCGTGTTTGACGCCCGAAAACGAACCGTCGTAGATCGCAACCGATCCGCAGGACGGACTGCCGTCGATCAGCAGCGCGTAAGTACAGCCATTGGCCCTGGCGAAGGCCAGCGCCCTTTCCGCACCGGCGATAAATTGCGCCGTGACATCGCCGCCGGTCACCTCCAGCACGCGGGCGCGACCCTCCAGCACATCGAGGCCGGAGGCCCCCTTCTCGATTTCCGCCGGCGGGCGCGGCACGGGCATGCCACCCGCCATTTCCGGACAGATGGTCACCAGCCTGCCCTCCTTTCGCCAGCGCTCGATTGCCGGGTGGGATAGAGGTTTGCCCTTGCCGTCATAGCGGACGGGCTGGCCGAGGAGGCAGGCGCTGATGAGGATTTTGGGAGGCGTGTGGGTCAATGGGAACTCATCCTGCAGAAGTCGAGACCGTGGATTACCCCCCTCTGCCCTGCCGGGCATCTCCCCCTCAAGGGGGGAGATCGGCGAGAGGCATGCTCCCCGCTCTTCCCGAAACGTTCAATGTGGCTAAGAGGTCGCGACTGGTCGATCTCCCCCCTTGAGGGGGAGATGTCCGGCAGGACAGAGGGGGGTGAAACCCAGCATTCTGCAATGCCCGTTTACCCCCATGTTCTCACCCGGTAATCTTCGAGAAATCCGCAACCGTACCAGTGGCCTCGCGGATAGCCTTCAGCAACGCCAGACGGTTAGCGCGGATGGCCGCATCTTCGTCGTTGACGAGCACATCCTCGAAAAACTTGTCGACGGGCGCGCGAAGCGTCGAAAGCGCCTGCATGGCGGAGCGGAAATCCTCGCCTTCGACGGCCTTTGCGGCATCCGCAGAAGCGGTCTTGATCGCCGCGTAAAGCGCCTTTTCGGCGTCGAGCTTCAGGAGCTCTTCCGAGACCCCATCGGCTACCACGGTGCCCTTCTTTTCCTCGGCGGCAAGAAGCTGCGTGGCGCGCTTTGCACCGGCCAGTAGGTTCCGGCCATCTTCGCCGGCGATGAAGGCGGTCAGCGCCTCGACACGGCGGGCGATCATCAGGAGATCATCGGATTCGGGCGTCAGGACGGCGTCGATCAGATCGTAACGGGCGCCGAGGTCGCGCAGATAGACCTTGAGACGGTCGTGGAAGAAGGAGAGGAGATCCGGGTCCTTCGCAACGCTCAGCAGCGGAAGCCGCACGTTCTTCTCAAGCAGAATACGAACCACGCCCAGCGCCGCACGACGCAGGGCAAAGGGATCCTTGGAGCCGGTTGGCTTTTCATCGATGGCCCAGAAACCGACAAGCGTGTCGAGCTTGTCGGCGAGAGCAATCGTGATCGCCACCTTGTCGGCCGGCAGGCGATCCGATGGGCCTTGCGGCTTGTAGTGGTCTTCGATGGCGGCGGCCACACTTTCGTTTTCGCCCTGCAAGGTCGCGTATTTGCGGCCCATCAGACCCTGAAGCTCGGGGAATTCGCCCACTGCTTCCGTGCGCAGGTCGGCCTTGGCCAGCACCACGGCGCGGTCCACCAGATCGGCATCGGCACCCACGACGGGGGCCAGCGCCTTGGCCAGTTCGCGAATGCGAGCCACACGCTCGCCCTGCGTGCCGAGTTTAGCGTGGAAAGTGACGTTGAGCGCATCGAGCTTTGCCATGCGCTGGTCGAGCGGCTTTTTGAGATCGAGGTCGAATTTTGCAGCCGAATCCTTCAGCGTTTCCAGATCGGGCAGATCGCCCTGGTCGCGGTTCCAGAAATGGCGGGCATCCGACAGGCGGGCGCGGACGACCTTGCCGTTGCCATGGATGATTTCCTTGCCGCCGTCGCTTGCCTCGATGTTCGAGATCAGGATGAAGCGATTGGAAAGCCCCTCTTCCGCACCCTGATTACGGGTGACGAAGCACTTCTGGTTGGTCTTGATGGTCAGCCGGATGATTTCCGCCGGGATTTGCAGGTAATCCTCTTCGAAGGTGCCCATCAGCACCTGTGGCCATTCGACGAGGCCGGAGACTTCTTCGAGCAGGCCCTCGTCTTCCACCAGCTCAAGACCGTTGGCGAACGCCAGATCCTTGGCGTCGTGCAGGATGATGTCCTTGCGGCGCTCGGCATCCAGCACGACCTTCGCCTTTTCGAGGCTCGAGACATAGTCCTCGAAACGGCGCACGGTGATGGGACCCGGTGCGTGGAACCGATGGCCATAGGTGACGTTGCCGGCGACGATGCCGTCGATGACGAAGGGAATGACCTGCGTTTCGTCATGTTCGGGGCCGAACAGGCAGACGATGGATTGCAGCGGGCGCACCCAGCGCAGGCTTTCCGAGCCCTTGCCTTCGATGCCGCCGTAGCTAGAACCCTTGGGCATCGAGGCCGGGCCGGAGCGCATGGATTTCGGCCAGGGGAAGGAGCGGATGATACCGGGCATAACCTCGGCGATGATCTCTTCCGCCGGCCGGCCGGGCTTGTTGATGATGGCGACATAGAAATCGCCCTTCTTCGGATCGGAAACGACCTGAGCCTGCGAAATATCATTGAGGCCGGCGCCGCGCAGAAAGCCCTCGATGGCCTTTTCATTGGCGTCGGTGCGCGGACCCTTCTTTTCTTCACGCACATCGGCAGAACGGGCATTGAGGCCGCGAATATCCAGCGTCAGGCGGCGCGGCGTCCAATATTCGCGCGCACCCTCATAGGTCAGCCCTCTCTCCACAAGCGCATCGGTGACGAGTTTCTTCAGATCGCCCGCCGCCTTGCGCTGCATGCGGGCGGGGATTTCCTCGGAGCGAAGTTCAAGCAGAAGATCGGGCATGGGATAAGGACTTTAACCTGTTGCAAAAGAGTGTCGCGGACTTAGCAAGACCAGCGGCAAAAGTCATCAGCTATCGGTTAAATTACCGTCGGTGGACGTCACCAGCCGCCGCCACCACCGCCGCCGCCGCCCGAACCGGAAGAACCACCGCCGCCGCCACCGCCCGAAAAGCTGGAGCCGGAAGAGCTGACGGGCTGGGGAATGGTAGAGGCGATGGTATTGGCCATGGAGGTCGAAAAGCCGCCGATCCTGTCGCCAAAACTGCCGTAATTGCTGCCCGCATACCAGCCGGGCGCATAACTTGCAGCCGCGGCCCCGGCAGCGGCGGTCGCAAGCCAGGCCTCGAAGGTGCGGCTCCACGGTTTTTCGACGCCGAGCGCCACCGCATAGGGCAGCAATGTCTCGAAATGCTGCGGCGACATGGCGGGCGCGCCGGCCATGTTCATCCGGTCTTTTTCCGCCAGCGTCAGATAGGTTCTGAGACCTTCGATACCGTCCATCAGCTTGCGGCCGAGCGGCGTCGGCGCGCCCATCAGGAACAGGAACAGCGCATTGGTGAGCACGATGCCGCCGATGGCGGCCAGCGCCAGCGACTTGGTGTCATGGGTGACATCCAGCAGGATTTGCGTGGCGATGCCGCCAATGGCTGAAAAGGCCACGAAACCGGCAAAGGCCAGCATGACGATGCCACCGATCCGCTTGCGCAGCGGCGCGCCGCGCGAGAACTGACGGCCGATGCCGATCGACAGGATGCTGAAGAAGAAGGCGAAAAAGCCGAAGACCAGCACGGCAGCAATGGCGCTTTCATCCAGATCGCCGAAGATCAACGTCGCGACGATGAGGGCGATGCTGAGGAATATGCCGAAGACGGTGTAACCGGCATTGCTGCGGTAATATTTGCCGCGATGCTCTTTCTCTATCGCCGCGCGAAACTGCTTGCCGACCTTTTCGACTTCCGTTCCATGCGCCTTGTCGATGGTGAGCGCCTTCCCCGAACCGCCGATGGAGGCAAGCAGCGTTTTCTGCCCGCTCGGCAGATCGGCAGCGGTTGCCTTTTCCGTGCGGCGGATGACGATGGAGTTCTTCAGATCCTCCAGAACGACATAACCCTTGACCGCAAGATCAAGGGCCGAGGCAGAGAGCGCCGTCCAGCCGGCACCTGAGAAACCCCTGTTATCGACGTAATTGACCAGAGCCGGCGAAAGCCCCTCCGGCGCATCCCAGCGCGGCACGACCACGCCCTTCGCCGGATCGCGGCCGACGGCGAACCACGCCCGCAGATAATAGAGCAGCACTGCGAAAAGCCCGCCGCCCGAAAGCAGGATGGCAAGATTGTCACGTAGCCACCAGCCTGCCTCCTGTGAGGCGTCCGGCGCGGCAATCGCACCCTTGGGCAGCTTCACGGCAACCGTCATGCCCTCGCCAACCGAAAACGGGCGGGTGGTGGCGAAAAACACCTCGTTGCCTTCGCTGAGGATGCGCGCATCCTTGCCTTTGGCACCGAGTGGACCGGTGAAAACGGCAGTGCCGGTGGCCTTCACACCCTGCGGCAGCGTGATGGTGGCGGAAATTTCGCCCATCGGGAATTGCCAGCCATTGCCGGTGACGTTCCAGGTCAGCTCGTCATAATCGCTGAAATAGCGGATCTGCCGGGCGGTGGTGTAGGTGATCTGGAAGATATGTTCGCCGGTCGGTAGAAAACGCTCGGCGCTGCCGGTATAGATGCGGATGCCGCCATCGATATTTTCGGTGCGCCAGTTCTCCGGGGCACCATCGCGCTCCACCGAAACGACGTTGAAATCCACCTTGGTCCGGCGGTTATTCGCATCCATCGCGTAAAGCGGGAAATCGCGGAAGATGCCGCGCTTGATGTTTCGTCCTTCGGCACGGGCGGTGATGGTTTCCGTCACCGTCAGTTCGCCACTCTTCGCAACCTCGACGACGGAATGATAGGAGCGGATGAATTCCTCCGCAAAGGCCGGGAAGGCCGCGCCCAGGAAGACGAACAGCGCGAGAAGTCTTGCGGCGGTGGTCTTCACGAGCGATCCCTCCTTGATGGCTTCAGTGCTGCGGCTCGGCAGCGCTTTCCTTTTCGCTATAGTCAACGCCGAGCGAAGCGAGCGCTTTCCAGTAACCGGGATAGGTCTTGCCGACGCAGGCCGGATTCTGGATGGCAATGCCGCCGATCTTCAGGGCCGCCAGCGCAAAGCTCATGGCGATGCGGTGATCGGCAAAGGTATCGATGGAGGCATCGACCGTCTGCCCGGCGAGTGCCGGATCGGAATGCACGATCAGGTCGTCGCCTTCCTCATGCGCCAGACCATCACGGATTTCGTTGAGGCCGAGCGAAACGGCGCGGATACGGTCACATTCCTTGACGCGCAGATTGGCGATGCCGACGAAACGCACCGGCGTTTCGTTGAAGGCGGCGAGAACCGCGATGGTCGGAATGGCATCCTGCATCTGCGACCCGTCGATTTCGGCGGGCAGATGCGGAAACTGCGCCATGACATCATAGGCCTTGGCGTCCGGCTGGGTGAATTTATCGGCGGGCGTGCCGATATCGATTGCGCCGCCAGTCAGAAGTTCCGCACCCCAGAGATAGGTGGCGGCGGAGGCATCCGGCTCAATGTGGAAATCGGTCGCCGTGTAACCGGTCGGATGCACACGCCAGATGGCGTTGCTCACCCGCTCCACCTTCGCGCCGAAGGCTTCCATGGCCGATGTGGTGAGATCGATATAGCCCTTCGCGCCGATTTCCTCGCCCTTGAGGATGATATCGACAGGCTTGTCGCCGCAGGCGGCCGCCATCAGAAGCGCCGACACATATTGGCTGGAAAGATTGGCGTCGATGGTGACGCTGCCCTTCGGGAACCCAGTACCCTTGCCGCAGACGGTGACGGGCGGGCAACCGGTCGGCGCTTCCGCCTCGACACCGAGGGAGCGCAGGGCTTCCACCAGCGGCATGATCGGGCGTTTGCGCATGTGCTCGTCGCCATCGATGATGACGGCGCCGTCCACAAGCGCGGCAGCGGCGGTTAGGAAGCGCGTTGCGGTGCCGGCATTTCCAAGGAAAAGCGGCTTTTCGGGCTGCTGCAGCACGCCTGAGCTTTCCACAACGAAGGTGGTGGCGTCAGGTTCGGTTACCTTGACACCCATCTCGCGCAGGGCTTCGGCCATATAAAGCGTATCGTCGCTTTTCAGCGCGCCGGTCAGGTGGCTTTTGCCCTTGGCAAGACCAGCCAGGAGAAGCGCGCGGTTGGTGATGGATTTGGAGCCGGGCGGCTCGACCTTACCGGAAAGCGGGTGGCCGGGCGGGGCGATGGTCAGTTCGATCATGATTGTCGTCTTGTCAAAGAATGCGGCGAAGAGCCGGATTATCGGAATTTGAACGGGTGGTTTTAAGCCGCCGGAAGAACAGTGAGCTTAGAATTTCACCGTCGGCACGGCGCGGTCGGCCGGGTTTTCGATCTCGAAATAGGGCGCCTTGGCAAAACCGAACTGGCCGGCGACCAGATTGGAGGGGAAGCTTTCCACCTTGACGTTCAGATCGCGCGCGGCGCCATTGTAATAACGGCGCGACATCTGGATTTCGCTTTCGATGGTTTCCAGCGACCGCTGCAATTCCAGAAAGTTCGTATTGGCCTTGAGATCGGGATAGGCTTCGGCGAGCGCAAAGAGTTTGCCGAGCGCCTGCGACAGCAGGCCTTCCGCCTGGGCGCGGCCTTCAACATCACCCGCCGGCACGGCCTGCGCCCGGTTGCGCATGGCAATCACCTCCTCGAAGGTGCTCTTTTCGTGCGCCGCGTAACCCTTCACGGTCTCGATGAGATTGGGAATGAGATCGGCGCGGCGCTTCAACTGCACGTCAATGCCCGACCACGCCTCTTCCTTCATCTGCCGCGCCTTGACGAGGCCGTTATAGATGAAGACGACATAAAGCGCGATTGCCGCGATGATTGCCAGCGTGATGAACATTCCCGACCCCTCCTCAAGAGGCGCGGACACCATGGTGGCGTCCGCACGTTAGACTGTTGCCCCGCCTTACATAGACGTTCAGGCGGCCCTGTTCCAGTTCACCCCGCCCGCATCCGTCAGCAGGAAGGCTTCGCCGCAGGCTTTCGCCAGCGTGCGCACGCGCAGGATATAGCTCTGGCGTTCCGTGACCGAAATTACGCCGCGCGCATCCAGAAGGTTGAAGACATGGCTGGCCTTGATGCACTGGTCATAGGCCGGGAACACGCATTTGTGCAGGCGCTGATTATCGTTATCACCCGGCGCACCGGCGGCGAGAAGCGCCTGGCATTCCTTTTCGGCGTCGATGAAATGGCGATGCAGCATGGCCGTATCGGCAAATTCGAAGTTGTGGCGGGAATATTCCTGCTCGGCTTGCAGGAAGACGTCGCCATAGGAAATCTTCTCTTCGCCCTCGCGACCGTTGAAGTTCAGGTCATAGACATTGTCGACGCCCTGAACATACATGGCCAGACGCTCCAAACCATAGGTCAGTTCACCGGCGACAGGCGAGCATTCGATGCCGCAGACCTGCTGGAAGTAGGTGAATTGCGAGACTTCCATGCCGTCACACCAGCATTCCCAGCCGAGACCCCAGGCGCCGAGCGTCGGGCTTTCCCAGTCGTCTTCGACGAAGCGCACGTCATGCAACAGCGGATCGAGACCGATGGCCTTCAGCGAACCGAGATAGAGTTCCTGAAGGTTGGACGGGTTGGGCTTCAGAATGACCTGATACTGGTAATAATGCTGCAAACGGTTGGGGTTTTCACCGTAACGACCATCGGAAGGCCGGCGCGACGGCTGCACATAAGCGGCCTTCCACGGCTTCGGGCCAAGCGCACGAAGCGTCGTCGCCGGATGAAACGTACCCGCGCCCACTTCCATATCGTAAGGCTGCAACACGGCGCAGCCCTTGTCGGCCCAGTAATTGTGCAGCGTCAGGATCAGTGCCTGAAAGGAACGCTTGGGGTTCATATGGTCGGGAATATCGGTCATTTCAGTCATCGCGGCGTTAGGAGGATAAGTAAGCAGTGACTTACTTCGGATGCGGACTGGTGCCACGGCATGGCTTGGGGGTCAAGGATTTATGCGTGGAGACACCGGCTTACGTCTCATCCTCACGCTTCACGCGGTATTCACCGGTTTCGGGGTCCTTGATCAGCGTGCCGATGGCGCCGGTTTCGCGTTCCTTTTCGCGCTGCTTGGATTTCGCCGACAGCTTTTCCGCATCGCGAACGAAGCGGCGGTAGAGGATGACGGATCCCACCACCAGAAGAAGAATTGTAATGAGCTGCGCCATAAGGCCCTATTCCCGCGACATCATAGACCGAAACGCGACCACAATGCCTTTTCTTCGGCAACCTCCGCAAGACCCGAGACGGCGCCTGCCGCGAGCCTTTCGGCATTGAGGCCGAGTGCCGCATTCACGCCAGGCACTTTTTTGCCGAACAGCGAACGCCCGCCGCTGACGAGTTGAAGCTTGACCTTTGTCCCGTAACGGCGGCGCAGAACTTCCCGCATGTCGCCAAGCCCGTCGATCAGGCCGAGGTCCAGGCCGCGCATGCCGGTCCAGAACAGGCCGGAGAAGATCGTCTCGTCGCCCTTCAGCTTCGAGCCGCGGCGCATCTTGACCATATCGATGAAAACATTGTGGATTTCGACCTGCAACGACTTCAGGTAGTCGATATCGCCTTCCTTTTCCGGCTGAAAGGGATCGAGGATGACCTTGTTCTCGCCCGCCGTATAGACACGGCGCTCCACGCCGATCTTCTTCAGCATTTCCGGAAAACCGAAACCGCCGGAAACGACGCCGATCGAACCGACGATGGAAGTGGGATCGGCGATGATCTCATCGCCGGCAAGCGCGATCATGTAACCGCCGGAGGCTGCAACATCCTCCACGAAGATCAGGACTTTCTTTTCCTTTTCCTCGGCGAGCTGGCGGATGCGGTTATAGATCATCCGCGCCTGCACCGGCGAACCGCCGGGCGAATTGAGCGAAATGGCGATAGCCGGCGCATCCTTGACGGCGAAGGCCTTTTCCAGAAGCGGCGCATAGGACGCGAGATTGAGGGCGGGGCGGAACTGGTTGCCGCCGGCCATGATTGCGCCCTGCATACGCACAACCGGGATGACGAGCTCTTTTTTACGAAAGCGTTTCGGCACCAGATACTTCAGAAAACCCACTACTCAATCCTCGCAGCATTTATCCGTTCGTCAGGGATGTATGTATCGCCCCGGAAAACACAATGGTTTGCGGCCGGCGGAACGGCGATATTTATGACGCGGTCCGGATTGCCCTTACATTACGCGAATAGGCGGCGCGGCCATTGTTCAGGTCATCGACGAAGGGAGTGAAGGCATGGCTGCCGGTCTCATGCATGACGAGCGGCGCGCGGAAGGACAGCCGCGCTCGCGAACCCTTGATGGCGGTGACAAGCATGCGCACCGCGTCCTCGCCAGGGCGCGGGTGGATGAGGGTGATTTCGAGGCCGCCGAAACGGCTGCCGCAGGCGGCGATAATCTCCGCCACCGATTGCGGCCTTGAAATCAGGGAAAGCTGCCCGCCCGGCACCATGATCGCGCCCGCCGTCCGGATCCAGTCTTCGAACAGGCCATCGGTCATAGCGTGCGCTTCGGCTTTCAGGGCGTCCGGCGTGCGACGGTCGCCCGCATCATTATAGGGCGGGTTCATGATGACGTGATGGAAATGATCGTCGGGCAATCCGGCCGCGACACGCGCTTTCGCACGCAGCGTCACATCCGTCTCGCACACATTCACCCGCGCGGAAAACGCGGCATTCTCGGGCAATTCGAGGCTGCGGCGAGCAAATTGAACCATCTCCGGCGAGCGTTCATAGAGCGTCACCTGCGCCTTTTCGAGCCGCGCCGCAACCGCCATGCCGGCCGCACCCGCACCCGCGCCGAGATCGGCGATCCGGCAGGCGCGGTCATCCGCCACCAGCGAGGCCAGAAGCATGGCATCCATACCCGCCCTGTGCCCCCTGCCCTTCGGCTGAATGATGTGAAAGCGACCCCGGTGAAAGGCGTCGATGGTTTCGGAAATGCCGTCGCTCACCGCCGTTCACGCCTCTTCGTTGCGCAGCTCGTCGCCGAGCCCGGCATCGATGAGAATGCGGCGGGCCTGGTCGGCCCGATCTTCCTCCACCAGAAACCTGCGCGGCAAAAGACCGAGCGATCCCTCCAGAATGCTCATCGCCTGATCGGCGATGAGGCAATGGATGCCGGCATCCCTCATCAGGCTTTCAGCGAAGGAGAGCAGCACGGCGTCGTTGGTTCGGATCAGTTCACGCATGGATAGACCTTAAATTCCCATCTTTTTGAATGGCTAGCGGCAATTCGCCCCTTGCCGCGCAAGGCGTCAGTTTTTATTGTCGACTTCAAATTCGAACTGGAGTCCTGTCCCTTGGGCGTCGTCATACCGCTTGAAGAAAGCAAAAACAAACTCGCATCCGTCAAGCCGCTTGTCGATCTGACCCGTCCTGACATGGAACGGGTGAACCAGCTTATCCTTTCCAAGGCCGGTTCCGATGTCCAGATGATACCCGAGGTAGCCAACCACCTCATCTCGTCAGGCGGCAAGCGCCTGCGGCCAATGCTGACGCTCGCCTCGGCCTCGATGTTCGGTTACGAGGGCGATCATCACATCAAGCTCGCCACCAGCGTGGAGTTCATGCACACGGCCACGCTTCTGCATGACGATGTGGTGGATGAAAGCGATCTGCGCCGCGGCAAATCCACCGCCCGCACCATCTGGGGCAACCAGGCGAGCGTTCTCGTCGGCGACTTCCTGCTCGGTCAGGCGTTCCGCATGATGGTGGATGTCGGTTCACTGGATGCGCTCGACGTGCTGTCCACAGCCGCTTCGGTGATTGCCGAAGGCGAGGTGTTGCAGCTTTCGGTCGCCAAGAACATGGAAACCACCGAAGACGATTATCTGCAGGTGATTCGCGCCAAAACGGCCGCCCTTTTTGCGGCGGCGGCGGAAGTCGGCCCCATCGTCGCCAAAACCGACAAGGCGACCCGCAGCGCGCTGAAATCCTACGGCATGAATCTCGGCCTCGCCTTCCAGCTGGTCGACGATGTCCTTGACTACGGCGGAAAGTCCGCCGATCTCGGCAAAAATACCGGTGACGATTTCCGCGAAGGCAAGATCACCCTGCCGGTCATCCTCTCCTATCGTCGCGGCACGCAGGATGAGCGCGCTTTCTGGCGCACGGCCATCGAAAAGGGCGAAAGCAGCGACGCGAACCTCGAAAAGGCGCTTGGCCTGATCACCAAATATAACGGTCTTGGCGACACGATCGGCCGCGCCACGCATTACGGCACCATTGCCCGCGACGCGCTGGCGCCCCTGCCGCAGAGCCCCTGGAAAGATGCGCTTCTGGAAGTGATCGACTTCTGCATCGAGCGTCTGAACTGACGCCGCAGGCCGGACGAATGGCGGATGGAAAAGACCGTCCGCCCAATGTTCCAGGCCAGCTTCTTCGCAAGGCGTGATTGTGGCCGGGGCCATAATTTCTTGCGGGGCTGCTTCAAAAAAGCCATTCTATCGTGACCAACAATGGAAACTGATTTTTCCGTGCTTCTGCACAAAGGCAAAGGTTCCCTCATGCGGCGTAAACCAGCACTCCGTCTTCTCTGCAGCGCGGCTCTTGCCGCTGCTCTCGCAATCGGCGCGGGTGCAAGCCCCGGCTTTGCGGAGACGAAGGCGACACCGGAAAACAAGGCTGTTACGTTCGATCCGGCCAAGGTGAACACCTTCTCCGGCGCCTTCCTCGCCGGGCGCAATGCCGATGTCGATCAAGATTATCCCACCGCGATTTCGCTTTATAAAAAGGCGCTGGAATTCGATCCAGCCAATACGGAAATCCGCCAGCGGCTGATGATCGCCGAACTTCTGAGCGGCAATTTCGAGGCTGGCGCGAAGATCGCCGATTCGATGAAGGACGATACCTCGGTGGAGCGCGTGACGACCATCGTGCGCGGTCTCGACGCCATCAAGGACAAGGAATTCGCCAAGGCCGAGAAAATTCTGAAATATAACGGTCCGAACGATCTCGACCGCATGGTCAACACGCTTTTGACCGCATGGGCGCGCGCCGGTTCCGGCAAGCCGAAGGAAGCGCTGGCGCTGGTCAATAATATGAAGGGCCCGGGCTGGATTTCGATCTTCCAGAAATATAATGCGGCGGCCATCGCCCTTGTTTCCGGCAACAATGAAGCGGCCCGCAAAAGCCTCAACGAAGCGGTGACGGACCGCGAAGGCGGGGCAACCGCCTCCGATACCTATATGCGCGCGGTGATGGCGCTTGCCCGGCTGGAGGCTTCCGCCGGCAACAAGCAGAAGGCGCTGGATGCGATTGCGGTCGGGGACACTTTCGCGCCGAATTACGCGCCGCTGAAGGCGCTTCGCCAGTCCATCGAAAACGGTGAGAAGCCGGAACAGCAGATCACCAATGCCGTGGAGGGCGCCGCCAGCGTCATGTTCTCCATCGCCGGCGCGCTGAACCGCGAAGGCGCCGAAGAGATCGTGACGCTTTATCTGCAGACGTCGCGCGCGCTCGATCCGAAAAGCCCGGATACGCTCATCCTTCTCGGCGGCCTTTCAGAAGCGCTGAAACAGCCTGACCGCGCCATTGCCTTCTATCGTGAGGTGCCGAAGGATTCGCCGATGTATCGCATCTCCGAGCTGCAGCTCGGACTGACGCTCGCGCAGACGGGCAAGGTGGACGAGGCGCGCAAGCATCTCAAATCGCTGCTCGAATCCGACCCGAAGGACATCCGTTCCTATCTCGCCTATGGCAGCGTGCTTTCCGACGCCAAGGACTACAAGGCGATGGCCGAGAACTACGACAAGGCCATCGAGGTCATCGGTTCCGTGCCGCAGAAATCCGACTGGTCTATCTTCTTCCAGCGCGGCATCGCCTATGAGCGGCTGAAGGAATGGGACAAGGCAGAACCGAATTTCAAGCGGGCGCTGGAACTGAACCCGGAACAGCCGCAGGTTCTGAACTATCTGGGTTATTCCTGGGTGGACAAGGGCATCAATCTCGATGAAGGCATGAAGATGATCAGCCGTGCCGTCGAGCTTCGGCCGAATGACGGCTATATTGTCGATTCTCTCGGCTGGGCGCATTATCGCCTTGGCGATTTCGATGAAGCCGTGACCGAGCTGGAACGGGCGATCGAACTGAAAGCTGGCGATCCCACCATCAACGACCATCTGGGCGACGCCTACTGGCGGGTCGGCCGCAAGATCGAGGCGGTCTATCAGTGGAACCGCGCATTGATCGGCGACAGCGACGACGTGGACAAGGCCAAGGTGAAGGAAAAGATCGCCAACGGCCTGCCGCCTGTCGAAAAGGATGCCGAAAATACCGCCAAGAAGGAAGTCACGCCACAGCCGCCGGCTCCTCCGGCACCGGCACCGGCTGCCACTCCGGACAAGAAATCCTGACGCCGCATGCGCGGGCATGAGGTTTCCGGGGCCGCTGAGACCATCGAGGCGGCCCCGGCCAAGATCAATCTGGCGCTGCATGTGACCGGCCAGCGAGCGGATGGGTATCACCTGCTCGAAACGCTGGTGACCTTTACCGAAGCCGGCGACACTATCCGTATTCGCAACGCCGATGCCGACAGTTTCTCCGTCTCCGGCCCCTTCGGCGATCTTTTGCGTGCGGGCGATGGCGGCGATAACCTCGTCACCCGCGCCAGGGACCTGTTGCGCGATGCGCTCGCATCGACAGGTCAACCGGCACCCCCGGTTGCCATTCATCTTGAAAAGAACCTGCCGGTGGCTTCCGGCATAGGCGGCGGCTCGGCGGATGCGGCGGCGACACTGCGGGGGCTTTTGCGGCACTGGCGTGCCGCTATCGCACCGGATACGCTTGCACCAATGGCATTGACGCTCGGCGCGGATGTGCCGATGTGCCTTGAGAGCCGATCCTTGATCGCTCGCGGCATCGGCGAGGACATCGAACCGCTCACTGATCTGCCGGAACTCTCCATGGTTATGGCCAATCCGCTGAAAGCGGTCTCGACGCCGGAGATTTTCCGGCGATTGCAGAACAAGACCAATCCGCCGCTGCCCGACCCTGCGACGATTGGCTGGATGGATTTTCTTGCCCAAAGCCGTAACGATCTTCAGCCGCCGGCACAGGCGTTGCTGCCGGAAATCGCGGAGATAACCGGGCTGCTGTCTGAAGAAGGGGCGGCCCTTGTTCGCATGTCCGGTTCCGGGGCAACCTGTTTCGGGATTTTTCATTCCTTCGATGCCGCCAAAAACGCGGAAACATCGCTTCGGAAAAAACGTCCCGGCTGGTATTTTCAGGCAACGCGGACCATTTGAGGGCCGGATATTTCGAGGATAAGGCCATGGCAGGCGATAGACCCTTCATTCCCCTTGGCATTGCGGTTCTGACTGTTTCGGACAGCCGCACGCTGGAGAACGACAAGTCCGGCGATACGCTCGTCGCAAGGCTGGAAGAAGCGGGCCACAGGCTCGCGGCCCGCGCCATCGTGCCTGACGATAAGGCGGCGATCGCAGACACGGTGCGCGAATGGACTTTGTCTGAAGGCGTGGACGTGGTCATCACGACAGGCGGCACCGGCTTTACCGGCCGCGACGTGACGCCCGAGGCACTGGAGCCACTGTTCGAAAAACGCATGGACGGGTTTTCCGCACTTTTCCATCGCATTTCCTATGAGAAGATCGGCACCGCCACCATCCAGTCACGTGCGACCGGTGGCGTGGCGAACGCCACCTTCATCTTCGTGCTGCCGGGGTCACCGGGGGCTTGCAAGGATGCGTGGGACGGTATTCTCAAGGCACAGCTCGATTATCGTCATCTGCCGTGTAACTTCGTGGAAATCATGCCGAGGCTGGATGAGCATTTGAAGCGTGGGGCTGGCGGCGTTTAGATCAACGGATCGAGGGTATGCGGGGCTTTACCCCCCCTCTGCCCTGCCGGGCATCTCCCCCTCAAGGGGGGAGATCGATCTGCGGCGATGTCTCGTCCATCTTGAAGCTTGAGAATGAAGCGACAAGAGAGCCTCTTGCCGATCTCCCCCCTTGAGGTGGAGATGCCCGGCAGGGCAGAGGGGGGTAAAGCCCCACGCACATCCGGTTCGCAGACGATGCACGACAAAAAAACCATCACCCCAGATATTTTTTGAAAAACTCCACCGTCCGCCCCCAAGCAAGATCAGCCGCCGCCTTGTCATAACGAGCCGAGGACGTGTCATTATTGAAAGCATGGTTGACGCCGTCGTAAACGAAGATTTCGAAGGTCTTGCCGTTTTCCTCCAGCGCCTTCTTATAGGCGTCGATACCGGCATTGATGCGCTCATCGAGACCCGCATAGTGCAAAAGCAGCGGCGTCTTGATGGCAGGTACATCGGCCGCCGGGGCCTGCTGGCCGTAATAGGCGACGCCGGCATTCAGGCCTGCCGATTTGGTGGCGAAACGGTTGACCAGCCCGCCGCCCCAGCAGAAACCGACCGCGCCGACCTTGCCATTCGCGCCCTGCCGGGCCGCAAGCCATACCCGGCCCGCTTCGGCATTGGCGACGGTCGCATCCATGTCGAGACCGCTGAACATCTGCCGCGCCTTCTCCTCATCGGCGGGCGTGCCGCCCTGCGGTGAGAGGAAGTCGACCGCCAGCGCCCGGAAACCAGCGAGCGCCACCCGTCTTGCCACGTCACGAATATGGTCGTTCAAGCCGCGGTTTTCGTGGATGACGATAACTGAGCCGATGGGACCGGAAGCGGATTTCGGCGTAACGAGGTAACCCTTCATCTCACCGCCGGGGGCGGGATAGGTCACTTCTTCGGCAACGACCCTGTCGTCATCGGCCGCGATGACCGCCGCATGGGCGCTGTTGGCCGAAAGAAGCGGGGCGATGGCCGCCGCCGCAGCACCTGACCCGGCCAGCACGGTGAGCTTTTCCATGAATTTGCGGCGGTCGAGGCTGAGATGGGTATATTCATCGTAAGCGTCGATCATGGCCTGCGTGATCTTGGGCTTGTCCATCGCTCTATCCTCCTTGAACGCGCGGATGCGGAAAGATAGCGCAGATCGCAGGGCGGGGAACGAGGCGGGGGCGAGCGGCGCCACACATTTGCGTGAGCGCCCCCTCCGGTTTTTCACATCAGGCGGCGAGATCCACGACAATACGGCCGTCGATCTTGCCCTCTTCCATGCGGTGGAAGATGTCATTGATGTTTTCGAGCTTGTCCCACGAGAAGTGGGCGGCCACCTTGCCTTCGCCGGCAAAGGTCAGCGCCTCCTCCAGATCCTGCCGTGTGCCAACGATGGAACCGCGTACCGTGATGCGCTTCAGCACCGTGTCGAAAACCGGAATGGAGATGAAGCCCGGCGGCAGGCCGACAAGCGCCATGGTGCCCTTGGAGCGCAGGAAGCCGTAGGCCTGCTCCATGGCCTTTGGCGACACCGCCGTCACCAGCGCGCCGTGGACGCCGCCGGTCGCCTTCTGCACCTGCTCCACCGCGTCAGGCGCGCGACCATTGACGACGACATCGGCTCCGAGCTTTTTCGCAAGCGCCAGCTTGTCATCGAAAATATCGGCGGCAACGACATGCATACCCATTGCCTTGGCATATTGCACGGCCATGTGGCCAAGCCCGCCAATACCCGAAATGACTACCCATTCACCGGGCCTGACTTCGGTTTCCTTGAGGCCCTTATAGACCGTAACACCGGCGCAAAGCACCGGTGCAGCCGGGCCGAAATCGAGATTGTCCGGCAGGCGGCCGACGAATTTCGGATCGGCAAGGCCATATTCAGCAAAGCTTCCATTGACGGAATAGCCGGAATTCTTCTGGCTTGGGCACAGCGTTTCCCAGCCCGTGCGGCAGGGAATGCAGCATCCGCAAGCGGTGTAGAGCCAGGGCGTTCCGGCACGGTCGCCTTCCTTGATGCCCGTGACGCCAGCGCCGATCTTGGCGACGTAACCCACACCTTCGTGGCCGGGAATGAAGGGCGGATTGGGCTTGACCGGCCAGTCACCCGTTGCGGCGTGCAGGTCGGTATGGCAAATGCCCGTCGCCTTGTAGTTGATGAGAATCTCACCGGGACCGGGATCCGGTATCGCCACTTCCTCAATGGTCAGCGGTTTTCCAAATGCGCGGACAACCGCCGCCTTCATTGTCTTAGTCATGACATACTCCCTAATCTCTGTCCGCCAGAAATCCTCGACGGCAAGCGGAGATTAGCGGGGATGGGGCGTCATGGAATTGACCCATCGCAAATCGGAGCATTTTGCAATGCGGGATTGTCTCACTTATGAGGCAACCTCACGGTGCTGATTTATTCCAGTGCCAACCATATGGCGAGCCATACCCACAGGCAGACGACCAGCGCAAAGCCGATGCCGAACAACGCGCCGCGCTGACGCAGGCGATTGCTGGTGACATGGACATAGGAATGAGCATAACGCGAGAGCACGAACAGCCATGCCAGAACGACGGTGACGATATTGTCCGCATCCGTGATGTAAAGTAGCAGGCACGCAATGTGGAACAGGACCGGCAGCTCGAACTGGTTGGCAATATTGCGGTTCACCAGATAGCTTTCGCGCGCTTCCTCGCCGCGGTCGCGCAGCTTGATCGCGGATTCGCGATCCTTGAAGGTGTATTTGTTACGCCGGACGATCAGGAGCGCGTAAAGCCAGAAGACCAGAAAGACATGGGCGATCATCGGCCAGAACATTGCGGTCGTGGGTGACATGCTTTCTTCTCCAATCATCAAAACGCTCCCCGATCCGGCATGAATCGGGGAGCGCCAAATACTCAGTATCCTTTTACGGATTCGCCTCGAAAGATCAAACCGCGCCGGGGTAGTTCGGGCTTTCGCGGGTGATCGTCACGTCATGGGCGTGGCTTTCGCGCAGGCCCGCGCTGGAGATGCGAACGAAGGTGGCGCGTTCCTGGAATTCCTTGATGTTGCTGCCGCCGACATAACCCATGGCGGCCTTCAGGCCACCGGCCAGCTGGTGCAGGACGCCGGAAACCGGGCCCTTGTAGGGAACCTGACCTTCGATGCCTTCAGGCACGAGCTTCAGTGTATCGCGCACTTCCGCCTGGAAATAACGGTCAGCCGAGCCGCGCGCCATAGCGCCAACGGAGCCCATGCCGCGGTAGGCCTTGAAGGAACGGCCCTGATAGAGGAACACTTCACCCGGGCTTTCATCCGTGCCGGCAAGCAGCGAGCCGATCATGACGGCGGAAGCGCCAGCAGCGATCGCCTTGGCCAGATCGCCCGAGAACTTGATGCCGCCATCGGCGATAACAGGAATATCAGCGGCATTGGCGACTTCAACCGACGACATGATGGCCGCAAGCTGTGGAACGCCGACGCCGGCGACGATGCGGGTGGTGCAGATGGAGCCGGGGCCGATACCGACCTTGACGCCATCGGCGCCGGCATCGATCAGCGCCTTGGTGCCGTCGGCTGTCGCGACATTGCCGGCGATGATGCGAACCGAGTTCGACATCTTCTTGACGAGCGAAACGGCATCCAGCACGCGCTGCGAATGGCCGTGCGCGGTATCGACGACCAGAAGGTCGACGCCGGCATCGATGAGGCGCTCCGCGCGCTCGATGGCATCGGCACCAACGCTGATGGCAGCGGCAGCTCGAAGACGGCCCTGCGCATCCTTGGTGGCGTTGGGGTTCAACTGCGACTTCTCGATATCCTTGACGGTGATGAGGCCGACGCAATTGCCTTTTCCATCCACCACCAGCAGCTTTTCGATGCGGTGCTTGTGCAGCAGGCGGCGCGCTTCCTGCTGATCGACGCTGCTTTCCTTGACCGTGACCAGATTTTCGCGGGTCATCAGTTCGTAAATCTTCTGCTGCGGATCGGAGGCGAAGCGCACGTCGCGGTTGGTCAGAATGCCGACGAGGCGACCGTTCTTGTGGCCGCCGGACCCGCCGTTTTCAACCACCGGAATACCGGAAATGCCGTGCGCCTTCATCAAGGCCTGTGCTTCTGCAAGCGTCGCATCCGGGCCGATGGTGACCGGGTTGACGACCATACCGCTTTCGAACTTCTTCACCTGCCGGACTTCTTCGGCCTGTTCGATGGGGGTCAGGTTGCGGTGGATGACGCCGATGCCGCCGGCCTGGGCCATGGCGATGGCAAGACGGCCTTCGGTCACCGTATCCATGGCGGAAGAGAGGATAGGCAGGTTCAGATCGATATCGCGGGCAATGCGGGTGGCGATATTCGTCTGTCCCGGCATAACCTCGGAATGTCCGGGTTGCAGCAACACATCGTCAAATGTGAGAGCGTCCAAACCAGTGGGTGTTTGAATGATGCGTGCCATTACCAAATTCCTTCATACTGAAAATGCGTGGCCGTTCCGGAACGAAAAGTTCACCCCGGCGCCCTGCAAGGATTGCTTGGAAGTTGGCGAGGGCTGGTAACACGTTCATGACAGGAAGGGAATAGAAAAAACCCGGAATAACCTCCCGGGCTTTCTCTGTTGCTGCGTTGCAGCAGACGTTATAGCGCGTCGTGTGGGTCCTTGCCCCACACGACGCGCTATAACTGCTTGTTTTTATGCATGTCGTTATCGCAAAACCGCTGAACACTTTTGCGCGACATGCATTAGATGTCGAACTGATAGGATTTCGGCACGAAACGATAGCCCGTATCCAGCTTTTCCGCGTAACCGACCGCCGGGAAAGGCATGTGATACCCAAGGAAAGGCAAGCGGTCAGTGGCGATCATGTCATAGACCTTCTTGCGGGTCGCAGCGGCTGCCGCTTTGTCCATGTCGAACTTCACCTCCCAGTCCGGCTTTTGCAGGGAAAGGACGAAATGGTTGGCGGTATCCGCCGTCAGGATGAGTTGTTTGCCTTCCGATTCGACACGGAAGATCATGTGCCCCGGTGAGTGACCGAAGGCCGCCACGCCGGTAATCCCGGATACGACGCTGGCGCCGTCGCCAATGAAGCTCGCCTTTTCCGCCAGCGGCTTGACGTTTGTAAGAACGCCCTTGTGACCGCCTTCCGCCGGCGTGCCGACGCGCTTGTCGTCTGTCCAGAAATCATATTCCACCTGGCCGAACACATAGCGGGCCTTGGAAAAAGCCGGTACGCCCTTCTCCATCAGCCCGCCAATATGATCGCCATGCATATGGGTCAGCACCACCACGGTCACATCTTCCGGCGTATAACCGGCGGCCGCCATGCCCTCGATCAACCGGCCATTGCCCGCACCGCGCCCGGCTTCACCGAAACCGGTATCGAACAGCACGAGATCGGTGCCGGTATTGACGAGGACCGGCGAGAAGGAATTGACGAATTGCTCTTTCGGCAGAAAATTGTCTTCCAGCAATTTTCCAACCGTCTCGGGCGATTGATCCGTGCCGAAGGTCTCGCCGGGATTGGGGGCCGCGCGTGCGCCATCCTTCACCACCAGCACTTCGAAATTGCCGAGTTTGAAGCGGTTGGTTTCAGGTGGCATCGCGTGTTCTATCTCCATGGAAGTCTGCGGCTGGCTGGTCTGGGCATTTGCGCTGCGCGCCATCAAAATTGGCGCACCGAGAACGCTTGCGCCCGCCGCACCGATGAGGCCACGTCTGCTCATGCTGAAGGATTTGGTCATTATCTTACTCCCGATATCGCCAACTGGCCGTGATTGCCAACTGAACTCACCCAACGGACAATAGAGCGAGAAAGTTGCAAGAAAACCGGCCTCACGCAGGTTTGATCGGAACTTGAGAAATTGATAATTAACGTGTTGGCAAGCCGGGTTATCAGGCGTAGGAGGAACGGCGATATCCTTTGTCGCAGCGGAAAGCCGCAGGCAGCCTCAATGAACCGCATCATTCCACTCATCCTGGCAGTCGCTCTCTTTATGGAGCAGATGGACTCCACCGTCATCGCCACCTCGCTGCCGGCAATTGCCGCCGATCTTCATGTCGGCCCGATCACGCTCAAGCTCGCATTGACGGCCTATATGGTGGCGCTAGCGATCTTCATTCCCATCAGCGGCTGGATGGCCGACAAATATGGCGCGAAGAAAATCTTCCGTTTCGCCATCGGCGTTTTTGTGGTGGGGTCGATCTGCTGCGCGGTGTCGTCCTCGGTGTTCGAATTCGTACTTTCGCGTTTTTTGCAGGGCATGGGCGGGGCCATGATGACGCCCGTCGGACGTCTCGTGCTTTTGCGCACGACCAAGCGCAGCGAACTCGTCTCCGCCATGGCGCTGCTGACGATCCCCGGACTCGTCGGACCGCTCACCGGACCGCCCATCGGCGGTTTCATTACCACCTATTTTTCATGGCACTGGATTTTCCTCATCAACGTGCCGATCGGTATCATTGGCATCTGGCTGTCGACGATCTTCCTGCCGGAAATCGAAACGACAAATCCGCCGCCGATGGACGGCAAGGGCTTCGTGCTTTCAGGCATCGCCGCCTCCGGCGTGGTGTTCGGCCTCTCCGTCGTCAGCCTGCCCGCGCTGCCGCCGGCAATCGGCATCGCCTCGACCATCATCGGTTTCATCTGCGGTTTTCTTTATCTGCGCCACGCCGCGCGCCACCCTGCCCCCATTCTGGATTTTCGCATCTTTCAGAACGCGACCTTCCGGGCGGCTTCCGTCGGCGGCACCGTTTTCCGCATTTCCACGGGCGCCATACCCTTCCTGATGCCGCTGATGCTGCAGATCGGTTTCGGGCTGAACCCGTTCCAGTCGGGCATGATCACCTTTGCCGGCGCAATCGGCGCGATCACCACGAAATTCATGGCCAAGCGAGTGTTTGCGGCAACCGGATTTCGCTCGACGCTGATCGGGGCCGGCATCGTCGGCGCGTTCACGACGCTTGCCAACAGCTTTTTCACGCCTGAAACACCCTATCCGCTCATCATGATCTTTCTGGTGACGGCAGGATTTGCCCGGTCCTTCTTCTTCACCGGGTCGAATGCGCTCAGCTATTCCGATATCGAGGACAGGCAGGCCAGCCAGGCGACCTCGATGGCGTCGGTGTTGCAGCAGATCAGCCTCGCGCTGGGCGTGGCTTTCGCCGCCTCCATTCTGGAAGTCAGCAGCACGATGTCCGGCACGCACCTGCAGCTCGCCGATTTCCACATCGCTTTCACTATCGTCGCACTGGTATCGCTGTTCGCCATAGTGCCGATCATCCGCATGGACGGCAATGCCGGGGCGGCCGTCTCCGGCCACCGCGGCAAGGTCTCGCAACCGGCGGAGTGATTAAAGCGTCCTTTGTGCGCCCGTTTGGGCGTACAAAGGACGCTTTAACTCTTTGAATCTGGGCACCGTTACGGACAAAAATCGAATATGGCTTTCTGTCCGATGCGCTAGTCTTCGGAAGCCTCTCCGGCCTCCATATCGACCTGCGGCGCGTTCTTGCGGCCCTTGAAGTGTTTGGCAAGCAGGAACATTTCCACCGACTCCGAACGTGACGAGGCCGGTTTGATATGCAAGACTTGCTTGAAGTTCTTCTTGAGCATGTCCAGCAGCTGCTTTTCCGTGCCGCCCTGGAAGGTCTTGGCAAGGAAGTGCCCGCCCTCCGCCAGCACCTGAACGGCAAAATCGGCCGCGACTTCGCACAGATGCATGGTGCGGATGTGGTCGGTCTTCTGGTGCCCGGTGGTGGGCGCGGCCATATCCGACAGCACCAGATCAGGCGTACCGCCGACGGCCTCCATCAGCTTTTCCGGCGCGCTCGGATCGAGGAAGTCCAGCTGCAGGATTTTCACGCCGGGAATAGGATCGATCTCGAGGAAATCGATGGCCGCAACGCGAATGTCATCTTCTGTCGAATCCGTCACCTTTGAGGCGATCTGCGACCAGCTGCCGGGTGCGGCGCCGAGATCGATGATGCGGCGTGCGCCCTTCAGAATCTCATGCTTGTCGTTGATTTCCAACAGCTTGAAGGCGGCGCGGGCGCGATAGCCCTCAAGCCTGGCGCGCTGCACATAAGGGTCATTGATATGACGTTCCAGCCAGCGGCGCGACGAGGCCTTTAGCTTGGTCTTCTTGACCTTCTGGCCGATCTTGCGGCCGGTGCGGTTGTTGCTTGTCGGCGCCTTGCTCATGTCAAACCTTCCGTCCTGTCCTGCCGTGCCATCTGCATGCGCCTTATCCGGTTGCGCCGCCATGCGCCGTCATCCGCCATCATATCCGTCAGCAGGCCTTCGCGAAGGCCGCGATCCGCCACGCGCATGCGCCGCGCCGGCCAGCGGCGGCGAATGGCCTCAAGGATGGCGCAGCCGGCCAGAACCAGATCGGCCCTGTCAGGCCCGATGCAGGCATTGGCAGCGCGGCCCGCGAAATCCCATGCCAGAAGCTTGTCCTGCATGGCCGTCACCTCGGCATCGGAAAGCCAGAGGCCATCCACCTTGCGGCGGTCATAGCGTGGCAGATCGAGATGGACGCCGGCAAGCGTCGTCACGGTGCCCGAGGTCCCGATCAGGTGAAAATCCTCGTGATGGGTCTGCGGCGCGAGAGGCGGGCAGTGGAAGGCGTCGAGCAGCCCTTCGACTTCCCCCACCATGGCGGCGAAAACATCCGGCGTCACATCGCGCCCGCCATGACGTTCCGAAAGCGTGACGACACCGACCGGCAACGAGGTCCAGTGGGTGATGTGATTGGCGAGCCGGTTCGAGCGATTTTCCCCGACCTTGATAACGGCGATTTCCGACGATCCGCCACCAATATCGAACAGCACGACAGAGCGCGCTTCACGCCCGACAAGCGAGGCGCAGCCGGACACCGCAAGGCGAGCTTCAGTCTCGCGGCTGATGATTTCGAGCTTCAGTCCCGTCTCCCGCGTAACTCGCGCCAGAAACTCCTCGCCATTCGACGCAGCGCGGCAGGCCTCGGTGGCAATGAGCCGCATGCGCCTGATCGGACGACCGGAAAGCTTCGCGGAGCAGACTTTCAGCGCCTCGACAGCTCGATCCATGGCGTCGTCGGAAAGCCGGCCGCTCGACACCAGCCCCTCGCCCAGCCGGACGATGCGCGAAAAGGCGTCGACGACCCGAAACTGGCCGGGCCTCGTCGGCTGCGCGATTAGAAGCCGGCAATTATTGGTGCCGAGATCGAGCGCCGCATACATATCCGCCGGCGGCTCTTGGCCATGCTCGTGCTGGCGACCGGCATTGCGGGCGGATAGTTCGGATTGCCGATGCGGGTCCTGCCCGCCCCCTCCTGCCCGGCCGTTCTGCTTGCCAACGTGTTTCGGCGCATGGGTGGGAACCAGCGGACGACCCTGTGGATCGCGATGACCACGCTTGCGGTGGCGCGACTTTCGCCCTGCGCCCGGCGGCATGGAGGATGGATTGGCAGCATCTGTTGCAGCTGAACCCTGCGTCTGCACGGTGGAAGCTGGGGCAGCCTGCTGAGAAGCACCCTTGCCGCGAGAGCGCCTGCGACGCTTTCTCTTGCGCGGCTCGGCATCCGGCTCAAGAGCCGATACGTAGGAGGAACCGGCCGGAACATCTGCGGCAACATCATGCGACAGCACAGCAGCGTCACGGGGCTGACCGTCACGCTTGTGTTTCTTGCCACGACGGGATCGCTTCGCTTTCCCTTTGTTCGCCACCGACGCCCCTTGTTCCGACGGCTTTGGGCCGTTTCCGGGGTCGATCACTGTCTTGTCCATTTCGCCGCGCACAAGCGTAGACGCTATGCTGCTGGCTTTCATAAGGTTTCGTTGGGCCGACAATACCAGCGCAAGCGATTTTAGCCAAATGGTTTTTGGCAGGCGTCTTGTGGGAAGGGCTGATGCCTCGCCAAGACTGGGCGAGCATCGTCACGATCGCGGCTATGATTTCCGGATGCTTTCGAAATCGGAAGGCAGGTCAGCTCGTCGCCGGGCCTTGCGCGGACACCCACAAGTCATGAAAGGGCACCAATGTGGAGAAAATACTCCCCTCTCCCGGTAAGTCCTTGTGACATATAAACTTACTGGGAGAGGGGAATGGTACGGTTGAGTGGGGTCGAACCACCGACCTCAGGTGCCACAAACCTGCGCTCTAACCAACTGAGCTACAACCGCACATGAAACGCCGAAGCGGCGTCACGGGGGGTGACATAAAAGGTGTTTTGCCCATTTGCAAGTGCCTGTTCGAATTTTGCGAAAAAAGGCGAAGAAAGGCAAGCTCTTTTCAATGGGCCGGATTGTCATTAAGAGGCCGCGGCGGCCTGTTGACGTTAACTCTATTTGGCGATTCATCCGGCGGATGGTGGACCGGATCGCCCTGTGAAGTTATTTAAAATTCTGTTAACGTGATGCCTCGGCGGGTTTACGTTTAGAGCTTCATGAGGAAGCCGAAAGCCCGCGAGGTCCGGTAGTGCCAGAATAGGTTTCGACATGCCCGCCGTCCAGTATCCCTTTATCGATATCGCAGTACATGAACGGGTGCGTGACGGTTTCGGGCGCGGCGAGGCCATGGCGTTGTTCTCGCTCGACCTTAAAAACGCCCTTTGGGCCAATGGCCGGGGTGCGGCGCTGTTTGGCACGCCGATGGTCTATGATTTTCTGGAACAGGGCCCGAAACCGCAGGACGTGACCTTCCGGCAACTGGCGGCCGCGGCGGCGCGGCTTTCCAAAGCGGGCGACAGCCTGCCGTTTACCATTCGCATCACCTCGGGTTTCCGCAGCCTTGCCGTTACCGCGCGCGCGGAAGTCATCGAGGCCGAACCCGGCCAGCCCGCCATCCTGTTTTCCGCCCTCACCGATCAGGCCGCACCCGACACGGCGGAATGCGCCCGGCGCATGATCGAAGGGTTCGACGACCCCGATATCCATATGGCGGTTCTGAACGGCGAGAACGAGATTGTCGCTGCTTCCCCCGGCTTTTCTTCTCTCGGTATTACGCCCCACACAGCGCGGACGCTGGTGAAGATGGCGGCCGGACAGCCCGGCCATCTCGTCAAGCGGCCGGTGCCGACCGGCAAGGGTTATCTGCCCGCGGCCACCGGCCAGATCGCGACATCGCCCGAACTGAACCTGATGTTCGTGGTCGAAACCGCGCTGGGCACACTCGATCCCGTCAATGGTTTTTTCGAAGACAGGCCGCAGGAAGCGCCAGCCCTGCCGGTTGCGGAGACCAAGACTGTTGCCGCTGCAACCTCCTTCGATTCCGTGCTCGACGCTGTTGCCGGCATCGAGGATGTGGAAGAGGTACAGGAACTGCCGGTCGATCCCGAAGAAGAAGCGCCAGCGCAGCAGGATGACGACAGCGTCCTGTCCCTGCCGGAAGACGAAACGGAAACCCCGGCGGCGCTTTCCGCGCAGGACGCCGACACCGCTGCGAATGTGGCGATGACGGACGACATCGCCGATCTTTTCGAACTCGATGAGGATGAAGCAGAAGCGCCCTTAACCGAGCGGGCAATCGCCGATGCCCCTGCGGAAGAGGCTCAAGCCGAAGAAAACGCAGTCGCGGACGATGAAATCGTCGAAACCGCGCCCTTAGAAGCTGCTCCTGCGGCGGATGAGGAGGTAGCGGCGGAGACGGAGACCGAAGAGACGGATGTCGGCGCTGGCGCAGAAGCGCAGCCTTTTGTTTTCAATGCCGGTGCGCGCGCTTCCCGTTTCGTCTGGAAAATCGATGCGGAAGGACGCTTCAGTTCGATCTCGCATGAATTCGCGGAGGCGGTGGGCGCCAAGGCGGCTGCCGTTGAAGGCATGGGCTTTGCCGATGTCGCGGCCCTGTTCAATCTCGATCCGGACGGCAAGATCCGCGAGCTTCTCGGCCGACGCGACACATGGTCGGGCAAGACGATCTACTGGCCGGTGGAAGGCACATCGCTGATGGTGCCGATCGATCTTGCCGCCCTGCCCACCTATACGCGCTCCCGCGAATTCGACGGTTTCCGCGGTTTCGGCATCGTGCGGCTTGCCGACGCCGCCGAAGACCCGCATGCCACCGGCCTGACCTTCCTCAACGGCGAAGAGGCAGATCCCGCGGAAGCCCTGCCGCAGCACGCCATCGAGGATGAAAGCCACGAATTGCTGGCCTTTATCGATGAGGATGACGACGCGGCGCAAGACGCAAGTTCGATCGCTGATGATGAGGCCCCGGTAACGCAAGCCGATGCGGCGGATGGTGCATCGGACGTGGTTTCGGCAGAAGAACAGCACCATGATTATACCCCGCCGGAATTCGAAGCGCCGGTTGCGGCGCCCGCTCTGGAACCGGACTATTCCGACAAGGTCGTCCATCTGGAGGAGCGCCGCTCGCGCTCCCGCGAGGGGCTGACCGCAGGCGAGCAGGCCGCCTTCCGCGAAATCGGCAGAGCCCTTGCGCCGGCGGATGCTGCTTGCGAAAAAGACCGGGAAACGGATGAGGAGGCCATTTCCGCTGAGCCGATCATGCAGGATATCCAGCGGGATATCGATGCGGATGCTTCGGAAAGCGCGCCCTCCGAAACGGAAAATGACGGCAATAAAACCGAGCCCGCAGAGGAAGACGATCTTTTCGCCGATTATGTTCGTGGCGAGCAGCCTGCGGCCATTCGTGCATCCGCGGATGAAAGCGGTTCCGACGAAAAGCAGGAACCTGCGGCTGACGAGCGGCCGGCTGCCGATATGGCCGCCGCCATGGTCAGCCCGTCCGTTCGTCCCACGAATGCCTTGACGGCCGAGACGCTGGACCAGATGCCCGTGGCGCTTCTGGTGCATGCCGGCGACAGGCTGATCCACGCCAATCCGGATTTCCTGCGCTTGACAGGCTATGGTTCTCTCGACGAACTCGAAGAGGTGGGGGGTCTGGAAGCGCTGCTGCAGCGGCAGGAGCTGGAAGAAATGCCGGACAATGAAGGCGGCATGGTGGTCGTGAGCGCCGAAAACGACATCATTCCCGTCAAGGCGCGGTTGCAGTCTATCCGCTGGGAAGAGACCAAGGCGCTGATGCTGTCTTTGGTGCCGCTTGAGGAAAAGCAGGCGCCGGTTGCAGCAGCCAACGAAAATATTGCCACTGGCGATGTCGAAGGTGCGGAAGCAGGCAGCCTCTCCCTGTTGCAGGGGGAAGTGGAGGAGCTGCATTCCATTCTGGAAACAGCCACCGACGGGGTTGTGCTTCTGGGAGACGAAGGCGAAATCCGCTCGCTCAACCGTTCCGCCAGCGCGCTGTTCAACTATGACAACGCTGAAATCGCCGGCAAGCCTTTCGTCACCCTCTTTGCCCATGAGAGCCAGCGCGCCGTGCTGGATTATCTCTCCGGCCTTGCCAATAACGGTGTCGCCAGCGTGCTGAACGACGGCCGCGAAGTGATCGGCCGCGAAGCCTCCGGCGGCTTCCTGCCGCTGTTCATGACCATCGGCCGGCTAAAATCCTCGCATGGCTATTGCGTGGTTATCCGCGATATCACCCAGTGGAAGCGCACGGAAGAAGAACTGCGCAACGCCAAGCGGGCTGCGGAAACCGCCAATGCCCACAAGACTGATTTCCTGGCGCGCGTCAGCCATGAAATCCGCACGCCGCTCAACGCCATCATCGGTTTCTCCGACATGATGGCGACCGAGCGTTTCGGGCCGATCGGCAATCCGCGTTATGTGGAATATGCCAATGATATCGGCCGTTCGGGCCGGCATGTGCTCGACATCGTCAACGATCTGCTCGATATCTCCAAGATCGAGGCCGGGCAGATGGATGTGGATTTCATTGCCGTGCCGCTTAATGAAACGGTGGCCGAGGCGGTCTCGCTGGTGCAGCCGCAGGCCAATAACCAGCGCGTCATCATCCGCACCGCGCTTGCGCAATCCGTACCGCAAATCGTCGCCGACCTGCGCTCGATCAAGCAGATCGTGCTGAACATCCTGTCCAACGCCATCCGCTTCACGCCTTCCGGCGGCCAGATCGTGGTGTCCACCGCCTATGAGGCCAATGGCAGCGTGTCGCTGCGCATTCGCGACACCGGCATCGGCATGACCCGGGCGGAACTGGAACAGGCGATGAAGCCGTTCCGGCAAGTGGCTTCGTCCGGCAAGCGTGTACGCGGTGACGGCACCGGACTCGGCCTGCCGCTGACCAAAGCCATGGTGGACGCCAACCGGGCGAATTTCTCCATCACCTCCACGCCGAATGAAGGCACGCTGGTGGAAATTACCTTTCCGTCGCAGCGGGTTCTTGCCAACTGAGGCCATGCGGGCGTAGCAATGCGAGAGCCGCCGGCACCATGGTCGCCGGTTGAGGCCTTTGAACGACAGTAGACTGGCATGTCCATGACGGTTTCCCTTCCGGCAACAAGACGCTTCTCGGTGTTGCCCATCACGGCGGTCATCGTCGCGGCCATTGCCGCCATGCCCATTCTGGCGATCTTCTGGCTGGCGCTGACGGGCAACACGGAGGGATGGCAGCATCTTCTCGTCAATGTCCTGCCGCGCGCCGGGTTTCGCACCTTCCTGCTCTTGGGGATGACGGCCGCGACGACGGCTTTCTTCGGCATCGTCTGCGCCTGGCTTGTCACCACCTTCGAATTTCCACTGCGGCGGTTATTGTCCGCGGCGCTCGTCCTGCCGCTCGCCATCCCTTCCTATCTCGCCGCCTATGCGTTTGGCGAGTTTCTCGACTTTACCGGCCCGGTGCAGAGCGCGTTGCGCGCCGCTTTCGGGTATCACAGCATCCGCGATTACTGGTTTCCGGACATACGATCGCTTGGCGGTGCCGTGATCGTCCTGAGCTCGGTCCTCTACCCTTACGTTTATCTCTCGGCCCGCGCCGCCTTTTCCATGCAGGGACGGTTTGCGGCCGAAGCGGCCCGCACGCTTGGCGCAAAACCGCTGAACGTGTTCTTCTCCGTGCAATTGCCGATGGCCCGGCCGGCCATCGCCATCGGGCTTTCTCTGGTCCTGATGGAAACGCTGAACGATATCGGCGCGGTTGAATATCTCGGCGTTCAGACGCTGACTTTCACCATCTACGAAACCTGGCTCAATCGCGGCAACCTCGCCAATGCGACGCAGATCGCCGCCGTCATCCTCGTCATCGTCGGTGCGCTGATCGTCATCGAACGCAATGCGCGGGAAAAGCAGCGTTTCGGCGCGCCGAAAGCGACAAGCATGGCGCAGCGCCACCGGCTGAAGGTGCTTGCCGGCTGGCGGCGCTGGGGCGCGAGCCTTCTATGCTTCGTTCCCGTGGCGAGCGGCTTTTTGATTCCCGTCATCGTGCTGGGCGGTTACGCCGCCAGAAGGCTCGATGCGCTGTTTGCGCCGAAGCTTCTGAAAGCACTTGGACACAGTCTCGAAGTCTCACTTTCTGCCGCCTTCGTGACCCTGATTGCCGCTTTTGTGTTTTCCTATGCCATCCGCACCGAGCGCTCGCGCCTCTCAAAAGTGGCGGCGCGCCTCGGCTCCATGGGATATGGCGCGCCGGGAACCGTGCTTGCCATCGGCGTCCTCATTCCGCTGGCCAGCCTCGACAATGGCGTCGACAGCTTCATACGTGCACATTTCGGCTTTTCCACCGGGCTGCTGCTCTCCGGCACCGCCTTCGCCATCATTTACGCCCATGCCGTGCGCTTCATGACCATGGCGGAGGGTACGCTCGATGCCGGTTTCCACAAGCTCTCTCCGCATATCGACATGGCCTCGCGGACGCTTGGGCGCAACCGGACACAGACGCTGTTCAAGGTGCTGTTGCCCAACATGCGGCCCGCAGCGCTGACGGCTTTTCTGCTCGTCCTGATCGAATCCATGAAGGAACTGCCGGCCACCATCCTGCTCCGGCCTTTCGGCTTCAACACGCTGGCCACGCTGGTTTATGAGGATGCGTCGCGCGCAAGGGTGCAGGATGCGGCCGTGCCAGCGATCATCATCATCATTGCCGGACTTATTCCCGTGCTTCTCGTATCGAAATCCATGGATCATCCCGAAAATCGCTGAGTGGCGCGAGCCTTTGCGGCAAAAAGAAAGGCGGCCTTGCGGCCGCCTGAATGAGTTGTGCTTTTCAACGAGAGAAAGGGGGACAATCTCGCCATATGGAAATTATCAGTCCCGGCTATCAAAAATTTGACGGCCCTGCGTTGGGTTTACTTTCCGCCAACTCCTATTAACAAGCGGTTAAAACCAAAATCGATCAATTACCCACGAAAATTCCTATTCTGAGACCGTAAAACGCCGAAACTAAATTAACAGCTTCTACTTTTCTCGCGATTTCAACAGTAACGCGTAAAAATTGACGCAGGATATTCGATCAGTTCCGTGCCGCCGCATGTTCATCCCGCATCCGCTGCAATTCCGTGCGTTTGGAAGCGATGGAGGCGACAATCACGCCGATGGTGACGAGCCCGATCAGGATCGTGCAGATGGCGTTGATTTCCGGCGTTACGCCGAGGCGAACCTGCGAATAGATCTTGATCGGCAGCGTGGTTGCGCCGGGGCCGGTGGCGAAGCTGGCGATCACCAGATCGTCCAGCGACAGCGTGAAGGCCAGCATCCAGCCGGCGATGACAGCGGGAAAAATGAGCGGCAGGGTGATGCGGAAGAAGGTCTTGACCGGTGGGCAGCCAAGATCGAGCGCTGCTTCCTCAAGACTGCGATCGAAGGTCAGGAGCCGCGACTGCACGACAATCGCCACGTAACACATGGTGAAAGTCGTATGGGCTATAACCACCGTCCAGAAACCGCGATCCACCCCGACGGCCACGAAGAGCAACAGGAGCGACAGGCCGGTGATCACTTCTGGCATGACGAGCGGCGCATAGATCATGCCGGAAAACAGCACCCGGCCCGGAAACCGCGCGAACCGCGTCAACGACAGCGCCGCAAGCGTTCCGAGAATTGTGCCGATGGTGGCGCTGAGGATACCGACGCGCAACGTCACCCAGGCCGCATCCATCAGCCCCTGGTTCGACCACATGGAGCGATACCATTGCAGCGAAAAGCCGCCCCAGACGGTGACGAGCTTCGAGGCGTTGAAGGAATAAACGATCAGGATGATGATCGGGATATAAAGAAAGGCGAAACCGAGGGTGAGGACGGTAATGTCGAATTTTCCACGCTTCATGGCCTCACCCCGCCTTCTTCTGCTGGTTCTGGAAGATGGCGATGGGCACCACCAGCAAGATGAGAAGCAGCACGGCGACGGCGGATGCCAAGGGCCAGTCGCGGTTGCCGAAGAATTCCGTCCACAACGTCTTGCCGATCATCAGCGTCTGGGCGCCGCCAAGCAGATCGGGGATGACGAATTCCCCTGTTATCGGAATGAAGCAGATCATCGATCCGGCCACGACGCCCGGCAGCGACAGCGGGAAGGTAATTTTCCAGAAAGCTTTCCATGGCGGGCAACCGAGATCGGCCGCCGCTTCCAGCAGCGTATTGTCGAGCTTTTCCAGCGCCGAATAGAGCGGCAGCACCATGAAGGGCAGATAGGAATAAACGATGCCGATGAAGATCGCCGTCTCGGTGCGGAAGATGTTGACCTGCTGGTCCGGCCCCAGAAACCCGAGCCACTGAAACAGCACCGTCAGTAGACCTTCGGGCTTCAGAATACCGATCCAGGCGTAAACGCGGATCAGGAACGAGGTCCAGAACGGCAGGATAACCAGCATTACCAGCGTCGGGCGGACGGATGATGGCGAACGCGCCATGGCAAGCGCCATGGGATAACCGATCAGCAACAACAGGAAGGTGGAGATGAGTGCGATGCGCAACGACGAAAGATAAGCGTCGATATAGAGCGGGTCTTCCGTCAGAAACAGGTAGTTTTCGAAATCCAACTGCGAGAAAAACGCGCCGAGCTTCGAAAATCCTTCGAAGACCGGCGTATAGGGCGGCATGGAGATTGCCGTATCCGACAGCGAGATTTTGAAGATGATGAAAAAGGGCGCTGCGAAAAACAGCAGCAGCCAGACATAGGGAACCGCGACGACCAGCCAGCGCCAGAGGCTTTGCCGGTTTTCAGGAGTGGTGATCGCCATCGAAACCTCCCTCAGCGCGTCAGGACGAGGCCGGAATCCGGCTTCCAGTTCAGCCACACCATATCGCCAAAGGTGATCGGGCGATCCACGAGACGCGAGACATTCGCCTGCGCGGCGCGGATGACGCGGCCATCGGCAAGCTTGACGATGAAGACGGAGAAGTCGCCGAGATAACCGATATCCCAGACCTCGCCATAGGCGGAATTGACGCTGCTATCGGCGGGCTGGTCGAGCGAGATGCGGACTTTTTCGGGGCGGATGGCGAAAGCCACCTGACTGCCGATCGCGGCAGCACATTCCTGCTCCACCGCCACCTTCAGCCCTTCGCAATCCAGCGTCACCGGGCCGGGCTTGCCGATATCGGAGGCATTGGCGACGACATTGGCGTCAAAAATATTGATATCGCCGATGAAATCCGCCACATAGCGGCTATTCGGCGCTTCATAAATCTCGGCCGGTGTCGCCACCTGCACGACATTGCCCTTGTCCATGACCGCGATGCGGTCCGAGACCGTCATCGCTTCTTCCTGATCGTGGGTGACGATGAGGAAGGTAAGGCCGAGATTGGTCTGGATGTCCATCAGTTCGAATTGCGTTTCCTCGCGCAGCTTCTTGTCGAGCGCACCGAGCGGTTCATCCAGCAGAAGCACCTTGGGCCGCTTGGCAAGCGAGCGGGCAAGCGCCACACGCTGGCGCTGGCCACCGGACAGCTGGCTTGGCTTGCGTTTGGCAAATTCACTGAGTTTGACGAGCCGCAGCATTTCCTCGACGCGGGCGGAAATGTCCGCCTTGGGCAGGCCGTCCTGCTCCAGACCGAAAGCGACGTTCTTTTCCACCGACATATGCGGGAACAGCGCGTAGGACTGGAACATCATGTTGGTGGGCCGCTTATAGGGCGGAACGCCGGAAATATCCTTGCCCTGCAGCAGGATGCGGCCCTCGGTCGGTTCCTCGAAACCGGCCAGCATGCGCATCAGCGTGGTCTTGCCGCAGCCGGAGGGGCCGAGCAGCGAGAAGAACTCGCGTTCATAGATATCCAGCGTCAGATTGT
This sequence comes from Agrobacterium salinitolerans, assembly GCF_002008225.1. Lineage (GTDB taxonomy): Bacteria > Pseudomonadota > Alphaproteobacteria > Rhizobiales > Rhizobiaceae > Agrobacterium > Agrobacterium salinitolerans. The sequence continues at coordinate 74,321 of NZ_MRDH01000013.1, forward strand.
TGACGGCGACGAAATCGCCAAAACGTTTGGTGACGTTTTCAAAGCGGATGAAGGGCACCGCATCGGGATTGTCCCAAGGGCTAAATTTGCGTTTGACCGGTCCAAGTGTCTTTGCCATGCCCGCCCCGTTTCACCCAAGAACCCATCGACAACCTATACGACCAGGAGGCCGTATCGATGCCATTCCACTGTCTTCATTCCTGTTCCCCGGAACAAACCCGAGGATGTCACAGGGAACCAGCCAACCCAAGTCCTTGGGCTGAAAAGACTTCATCTGACCTGACAGACGTCAGGTCGCTGGCAACTGTGGCAAGCACAGGAATGGGGGTGGATAGAATCCACCCCATCCCAAATCTGCTTAGCTACCGGTCTTTATCTGCGTCCAGACGCGGTTCAGGACACGCTGTTCCTTCGGTCCATAGGGCGAGATGGTGAAGAGCTTCTTCAGCGTCTCGGCATCGGGATAGACCGCCGGGTTCTTGACGACGGACTCATCCATCACCGCCTGCGCCGCGAGATTGCCATTCGCATACTGAACATAGTTGGAGGCCTTGGCGATGACTTCCGGCCGCATCAGATAGTTGATGAAGGCGTGGGCTTCCTCGACATTCTTGGCATCCGCCGGGATGGCAAGGTTGTCGAACCACATGTAGGTGCCTTCCTTCGGAATGACGTAGTTCACCTCGACGCCGTTCTTGGCTTCCTCGGCGCGGCTCTTCGCCTGCAGGATATCGCCCGACCAGCCGATGGTGATGCAGCTGTCGCCGTTCGCCAGTTCATCGATATAGGCCGAGGAATTGAAGGTCTTCACATAGGGGCGGATCTTCATGTAGACGTCGCCGCCCGCCTCGAGATCGGCGGTTTCCTTGCTATCCGGATTCTTGCCGAGATAGTTCATGGCGATGGCGAAGGTCTCGTCCGACGCATCGAGAATATTGATGCCGCAGGATTTCAGCTTTTCAGCATTTTCCGGCTTGAAGAGAATATCCCAGCTGTCGACCGGAACATCGCCGAGCGCCGCCTTCACCTTGGCGACATTATAGCCGATGCCGGTGGTGCCCCACATGTAGTTCACGGCATATTCGTTGCCGGGGTCGTATTTGGCCAGACGCTCGGAAACCTCGGGCCACATGTTCTTCAGATTCGGCAACTTGGACTTGTCGAGTTTCTGGAACACGCCGGCATTGATCTGGCGGGCGAGGAAGGGGCCGGTGGGCACCACGACATCATAACCGGAGCTGCCGGCCAGAAGCTTGGTTTCCACAAGCTCGTTGCTGTCGAAAACGTCATAGACGACCTTGATACCGGTTTCCTTGGTGAAATCGGTAAGGATCGATTCGTCGATATAATCCGACCAGTTATAGACGTGGACGACCTTCTCCTGGGCCATTGCCGAGCCTGCTGCAACGAGCGCGGTGGTGAGAGCCAAGGTCAGACGGAGAGAACGGTTTTTCATGATGTCTCCTGTTAACGCATCCTCACGGTGGAAGCGTGATCCCCTTTTTTTGGAGAGACTAGAAAGGAAAACAAAAGGGAGCAAGCGGGAAATGTGCAGCACAGCATTTTCAACCAAATGTGTTCCGGCTGCAAAAATGCGAATGGAAACACCTACTGGAAGTCGAAAACACTAAGACCGGTGACCATTTCATCGAGCCCCAGCGGCCGCGTCAGCGGCGCTTCCGCCCGCGACAGACAGCCCTGCCTTTCGCACAGCCGGCACGAAGGCCCGACGGCGACCGGCGCAGCACCCGAGGCGGCCGGGCCATAGACGGTGTCTCCGGCCTGGGCGAGATCGCAGCCGAGAAGCACGGCCGTTCGTCGCACCCTTTCGCCGAAACCCGCCTGCGGGCCTTCCAGCGTGCGCGACACAGTGAGGAACGCGTCGCCATCCGGCATCTCAACTGCTTCCACCAGCACCTGTCCCGGCTGTGCGAAGGCGGCATGGATGTTGAGCCGCGGACAGAGGCCGCCAAAACGCGCCCGTGGAAAACCGCTGGCCCCTGCAAGGCGGAAACGGTTGCCGGCATTGTCGATTTCCATCAGGAAAAACGGGATCGCCGCTGCTGACGGCCGTTGCAGGCTGACAAGACGGTTTGCCGCCTGTTCGAAAGAAACGTTGAAGCGCGACCGCAAAACCTCGAGATCGTATTTCGCCCGCTGGGCGGCGTTCAGGAACGCGCCATAGGGCATCATCAACGCATGGGCGGCGTAACGCGCCAGTTCGAAGCGGGCGATGCGCCTTGCCTCTTCCCCTTTCAGGCTCAGCGCCTCTAGTTCCCTGCCGATTTCTTCGCGAAGCGCCAGAAGACAGGTCTCCATGGCCATTTCCCTCAGCTGATCCGGCTGGGACAGGCGTTCGGATAAAAACAGCCGCATCGAATGGCGGTCATAACGCCGCCTGAGGTTCGGCATGGCATGAACCGGCAGAGTGCGGACCACGATGCCATGGTTTTTCTGAAGCCATGCCCTCAGCCCCGAAGCCAGATCGTCGCCCGCCGACAGGTGTTTGTGGAGTTCTTCGGCCGCCGCATCGATGGTGTGGAAATAGGCCGGCCGGTTTTCAAAGACATGCCGTACCTCGTCGATCGGCAGGCGGGTGGAGGAAAGCGCCGTCTCATGCCCTTCCCGCGCCAGAAGATCGGAGAGATCGGAAAGGCGCTGCGCCTGTTCCCGGTAGGCCCGGTAAAGCTTGAGGACACCGCTTGCCGCATTGGGCGCGGCATCGGCAACCTCGATCAGTTCCTGCGGCGACGGCACCTCGCCCGCAAGCAGCGGATCGGCAAAGACCTCGCGCAGCTGCCCGGCGGAACCGGCACTCTCTCCCTGCAGGTCATCCAGATCGACCTTGTAGACGGAGGCAAGCTTCAAAAGCAGCTGCACGGTGAGCGGCCGCTGGTTGCGCTCGATGAGGTTGAGATAAGATGGCGAGATCGCCAGCGCCTCGGCCATCGCCGTTTGCGTCAACGCCAGACCGTTGCGAATGCGGCGCACACGCGGCCCGGCAAAAATCTTGTTTTCCGACACAGCCTCACCTCCCCATCCGCGACTCATACAAGTCTGTTACAAACTCGTGGGGCCAAAGTCTTTTACAAAATTTACGATTTTACAGCTCCACCCTGTCACGCATCCTACAGGATAACCTCTTTCAAGTCACTGTTTTTATGTTTGTTCTGGCGTTCAAATCTCCAAAAATGTAAATGTAGTCACATCGAACGGCGGCGCACGCAATGCACAGTCGCCCGTTCTTGAAACTATATTTATCTTGGGAGAGAGAAGTATGACTGATTTTTACAAGCTTGTTCCGGGTGCACCGCAGGGACGTTTTGACGGCATCGAGCGTACCTATACCGCCGCCGATGTGGAGCGGCTGCGCGGCTCCGTCGACATCCGGCATTCGCTGGCCGAAATGGGTGCGAACCGGCTGTGGAAGCTGATCAACGAGGAAAATTTCGTCAATGCGCTCGGCGCGCTTTCCGGCAACCAGGCCATGCAGATGGTTCGCGCCGGCCTGAAGGCGATCTATCTCTCGGGCTGGCAGGTTGCGGCGGACGCCAACACGGCATCGGCCATGTATCCCGACCAGTCGCTTTACCCCGCCAATGCGGCGCCGGAGCTGGCAAAGCGCATTAACCGCACCTTGCAGCGCGCCGACCAGATCGAGACGGCGGAGGGCAAGGGACTTTCGGTCGATACCTGGTTTGCGCCGATCGTTGCCGATGCGGAGGCCGGTTTCGGCGGGCCGCTCAACGCCTTCGAGATCATGAAGGCCTTTATCGAAGCGGGTGCGGCGGGTGTTCATTATGAAGACCAGCTGGCATCGGAAAAGAAATGCGGGCATCTCGGCGGCAAGGTGCTGATACCGACGGCGGCACATATCCGCAACCTGACGGCGGCGCGGCTTGCGGCTGATGTCATGGGTGTGCCGACGCTGGTTATCGCCCGCACGGATGCGGAGGCCGCCAAGCTTCTGACCTCCGATATCGATGAGCGCGACCGTCCCTTCGTGGATTACGATGCCGGGCGCACCGTCGAGGGCTTTTATCAGGTCAAGAACGGTCTTGAGCCCTGCATCGCCCGCGCCGTTGCTTATGCGCCCTATTGCGACCTGATCTGGTGCGAAACGTCAAAGCCGGATCTCGAACAGGCGCGCCGGTTTGCGGAAGGCGTGCACAAGGTGCATCCCGGCAAGAAGCTGGCTTACAATTGCTCGCCGTCGTTCAACTGGAAAAAGAACCTCGACGACGCAACGATCGCCAGGTTCCAGCGGGAACTCGGCGCGATGGGCTACAAGTTCCAGTTCATCACGCTTGCCGGCTTCCATCAGCTGAATTTCGGCATGTTCGAACTGGCGCGCGGTTACAAGGACCGGCAGATGGCGGCCTATTCGGAGCTTCAGGAAGCGGAATTCGCAGCGGAAGTGAACGGTTACACCGCCACCAAGCACCAGCGCGAAGTCGGCACCGGCTATTTCGACGCCGTATCGCTCGCCATTTCCGGCGGCACGTCGTCCACGACAGCCATGAAGGAATCCACCGAGCACGACCAGTTCCGCCCGGCGGCCGAATAAACAAGCAAAACGGCCCTTCCCGATATCGGGAAGGGCTTGCAAACCGGATCAAAAACCCCTGACAATAATGAGAGGAGAAATGCCATGAATGCCCACAACCCCATCAAGACCCACGTCAAGGAACGCGCCGAGGAGCAATCCTCCGCCATGACGCAGGATCAGCAGGCAGCCATCCGCATGCTGGCCAATGATCTGCACCGCCTCAACCAGGCCGTCATGAAAGCCGTCGAGGCCGGTGTTTCCGTCGAGCTCGTCCGCTCGGCCCGCCACCATGGCGGCGGCGGCAACTGGGGCGATCTGCTGATCCCGGTCATCGTTGCGCAGGGAAGTGCCGCCGCCTGACCGGTAGCCATTCTTTCATGCCGGGCGGCTCTTGCGTCCGGCATATAGATCGGAATGCCCCTTGATGAGACGGGTCATCCGATCCGCCACCGTCCTGATATCGCGGCGGTGGCGATCGTCATTATTCATGACGATCCATTGATTGTGGCGGAGCGGTTCTATTTCGCCGCCTTCACGAAGAAGCCGCGCATCCGCATCGCCGACGAAACAGGGAAGCACGGCGACCCCGGCCCCGGCCAGCACCAGATCGAGCAGCGCCACCGGCCGGTTCACCGTCACGGCAATATCGTTGCGGCGGTTTTCATGCGGCCAGCGCAGATAGGTGGAAATGGCGCTCTCTTCCGCCACCGCCAACCAACGGTCGGTTACAGTGGCGGCAGCATTGCGCAACCTGTAGGGCGCATAGGCCACCTCCCCCGTCTTGATGGCGGCAAGGTTACGCTCCTGCGGCTCAAAGGCGCGGATGCCGATGTCGTTTTCGCGATGCGCCAGAGAGGCCCGCTGTTCGGCAATGAAAAGATCGATGCGGAAATCATCGCGATCCGTGCAGATGGCGGAGAAATTCACTGCCAGCAGCCAGGCATTCCAGGTACCGACGGCAATACGAACGATGGAAGACGCCAACGACGCCTTCTGCCATCCCTCGATGTCCTTGGCTGCATTCTCCATCGCCTGAAGCCGGTCGAACAACGCGCGGCCATCCGCCGTCAGGGCGTATCCGGTCTGGCTGCGCTGGAACAGGGCCTTGCCGATGCGCTCCTCCAGCTCGACCATGCGCCGCCCGACAGTTGCCGGGCTTAAACCCGTCAACGCGGCAGCCCCCGTCAGGCCACCGCTGCGTGATACATCGAGAAAAAGCTGGTAGGAATCCCAGGTGACGTTTTTCATCGGTGAAAAACGTAGCGCATTTTCTTGCGCAGATAAATCAAAAAACGGCGTGCATCATGGCCCTCCGCAGTGAGAAGGAGAGCGAACATGCACGCGATTTTTGCAGCACGGGCCATCATTGACAATCAGAAGCCGCGCACGCGGCGCGAAGCCATTCTGCAGGAAGAACAGTTTTATAAGGATATGGCCGAGGCATCGCGCATGTCGCGGCTTTTCAGCGCGCTTATCGACCTTGCGAAGGCAAGAAGCCGCCGATCAGTACAAGAGAGCGATCAGGGTCGCGAGAGCGCCGGCGGCGATGATGCTGAGGCGGAAGGCCAGCTGCCGGCTCTCGCTTTCGGCGCGGGCAATGGCGATGGCGTGAGGACGGCGATGTGCAGATCTGTTCATGCGCGGGCTCCTGACAAAAAACTCAACCGACCCATGCCCTGTTAAGAGCCTCCAGCAGGACATCATGTGCAGCGGGATCACGGGGTGATCCTGCCTTGCTGGCATTTTATCAGGATGACTCCATGCACCTTAACAAGGCCTTAAGGCAGGCGATCTCAGGCGAATTCGCCAGCCGCCTGCCCGGAGGCCCAGGCCCACTGGAAATTATAACCGCCGAGCCAGCCGGTAACATCAACACATTCGCCGATGAAGTAGAGGCCGGGCACGGATTTTGCCGCCATGCTGCGGGAATCGAGGCCGGTCGTGTCCACACCACCAAGCGTGACTTCCGCCGTGCGATACCCCTCTGAGCCGGCGGGCTTGATCTGCCAGTCCTCAACCTGCGCCACCAGCTTTGCGAGAACCTTTTCGGACATATCGGCGAGATTGCCGGTGATGCCGGATTGTTCGACCACATGTTGGGCGAGCCGTTTCGGCAGGATTTCCGCCAGAGCGGTCTGGGCCGACTGGCGACCGTTCTTCTGTTTCGCCTCCTTTAGCAAGGCGAGGATATCGCGCGCCGGCTCCAGTTTCAGACGGATGGCATCGCCTTCACGCCAGTAGGAGGAGATTTGCAGGATCGACGGGCCGCTCAAACCGCGATGGGTGAACAGCAACGCCTCCTCAAACGAGGTCTTGCCGTGGAAAATCTCGGCCGGAACCGCGACGCCGGCAAGCGGGCTGAGCTTTTCCAACGAAGCGGGATCGAGCGTCAGAGGTACGAGGCCGGGGCGCGTTTCGATGAGCTTGAGGCCGAATTGTTCGGCGATCTGATAGGCAAAACCGGTCGCGCCCATTTTCGGGATGGACTTGCCGCCCGTCGCGACGACAAGGCTTTCGGCCTCGATGACGCCCCCGGATGTCGCAACGCGAAAACGGGCGCCATCATGGGTGACATCAGAGACGGCGGTTTCGAGCCGCAGCTTCGCATTCACTGCCTGCATTTCGCCAAGCAGCATGCGGATGATGTCCTTGGCGCTGTCGTCACAAAAAAGCTGGCCGAGCGTCTTTTCATGCCAGCCGATGCGGTGTTTTTCGACAAGGGCAAGGAAATCGCGCGGCGTATAACGAGCGAGCGCGGATTTGGCGAAATGCGGATTGGCGGACAGATAATTCTTCGGCCCGGCATGGATGTTGGTGAAGTTGCAGCGGCCGCCGCCGGAGATGCGAATCTTTTCGCCCGGCGCCCTGGCATGGTCGAGAATGACGACGGAGCGGCCGCGCTGGCCGGCGCGGATGGCGCACATCATGCCGGCGGCGCCCGCCCCCAAAATCAGCACGTCACATTTCTCTGCCATCATTCCATCCGATCCGTTTCCTTTCCTCTTTTCCAAGTGCCGCCGCTTGTCAATGGCGCTTTCCCCCTCGCCAATTGCCAAACTACGGTTATGATGGCTCCACCAGAAACACAGACCCGGTGATACATGCCCGCCAAAAAAACCATGCTCCGCCCGAAGAAACAGGCAACCATGGCAAAGAAGTCCCCTCCCCTCGATCTTTCCTCCACCCGTGGCGTTTCCTCCTGGCGCGAAGCCGCGCAATGGCTGCGCGCGCGCGGGATCGAAGACATCGAATGCATCACGCCAGACCTTGCCGGGGTTGCGCGCGGCAAGATGATGCCGACGGCGAAATTCACGGGCGACACCTCGCTCGCCCTGCCGTCCGCGCTCTACCGCCACACGATATCAGGCGAATATCCTGATGAGACGGCGAACTTCCGCTACGAGCCACGCGACAGCGACCTGAAACTGGTGCCGGATCTTTCGACGCTGTCCGTCGTGCCTTGGGAAAGCGATCCAACCGCGCAGGTGATCTGCGACGTTGTCGATGCCGAGGGCAATTTCGTTCCCTACACGCCGCGCAACGTTTTGAAGAACGTGCTTTCGCTCTATACCGAAAAGGGCTGGAAGCCGGTCGTCGCACCGGAAATCGAATTCTACCTCGTCGCCATGAATGACGACCCTGACTATCCGCTGCATCCGCCGAAGGGCCGGTCCGGACGCTCCATCGTTGGCGGTCAGAGCTATTCCATCGCCGGCATCAACGAATTCGACGAGCTGATCGACGATATCTACCATTTCTCCGAAAAACAGGGCCTCGAGATCGATACGCTGATCCATGAGGAAGGTCCGGCGCAGCTGGAAATCAACCTGCGCCATGGCGATCCGATCGAGCTTGCCGACCAGGTATTCCTGTTCAAGCGCACCATTCGCGAGGCGGCGCTGAAGCACGGCATCTACGCCACCTTCATGGCCAAGCCCATGCAGGGCCAGCCGGGTTCGGCCATGCATATCCACCAATCGGTGGTGGAAATCGACAGCGGCCGCAACATCTTTTCCAATCCTGATGGCAGCCCCTCGAAAGAATTCTTCTCCTTCGTGGGCGGCATGCAGCGTTATGTTCCGAACGCTCTCGTCATGCTGGCGCCCTATGTGAACTCCTATCGCCGCCTGACGCCCGACATGGCCTGCCCGGTCAACAATGCCTGGGGTTACGACAACCGCACCACGGCTTTCCGGGTGCCGATTTCCGGCCCGCAGGCGCGGCGTGTCGAAAACCGACTGCCGAGCTCGGACGCCAACCCCTATCTAGCGCTTGCCGCCTCGCTCGGCTGCGGCTGGCTCGGCATCGTCAACAATATCGAGCCGACCGAACCGACTGCCGATACGGCAAATGAAGGCTCCATCGACCTGCCGCGCGGCCTGCTTGAAGCCGTTGCCCTGCTGGAAGGCGAGGAGCAGTTCGACCGGGTTTTCGGCCATGAATTCGTGGGCCTTTATGCCGGCCTGAAACGCGGGGAATTCGAGACCTTCATGCAGGTCATCAGCCCCTGGGAGCGCGAGTTTCTGCTTCTCAACGTGTGAGGAACCACGAGCATGACATGGCAAAGCCCGATTGCGCCGGGACTATCTTGGTATCAGGCAACCGTCGGCGAGCGGCCTGACTATCCCACCCTCGACGGGTCGAAGCAGGTGGATGTCGCGATCATCGGCGGCGGCTATACCGGCCTTCAGGCCGCCTGTAACCTCGCCGAAAACGGTGTCTCCGTCGCCCTCATCGAAGCGCATCGTTTCGGCGATGGCGCTTCGGGCCGCAATGGCGGGCAGTTCGGCACCGGCCAGCGTTCCTTCCCCGACGAGATGGAAGAAGAGATCGGTTTCGAGCAATCGAAGCTGCTGTTCGACATTGCCGAGGACGCCAAAAACTACCTGCGCGGCTTCGCCGTCAGCCGCGGCATCGACATGGAATATCTTCCCGGGCAGCTCTATGTGGCGCACAAGGCCGCCTACGAGGATGATTATCGCCGAAGTGTCGATGCGATGAACAATCGCTACGGCTATCCGCATGTTTCCTATATGGAACGCGCAGAAGCACGCAAACGCGTCGGCTCCACCCATTACTTCGGCGGCACGCGCGATACCGGCACCGGCCATATCCACCCGCTGAAGCTGCTGGTGGGGCTGGCTAAGGCGGCGAAAGATGCCGGCGCCGACATTTATGAAATGACGCCGGCGAAATCCATCCGGCAAGTGGGCGGCAAGGCCATCATCGAAACCCCTTTCGGTACGATCACCGCGCCACGGGTGTTGATTGCGACCAATGCCTATATCGGCAATCTGGAACCGGTAACAGCCGCCCATATAATGCCGATCCGTTCCTTTATCGGCGCCACCGCGCCGCTGGATGCGTTTCCTGACATCATTCCCGACCGGGAGGCCGTGGCCGACTCCCGTTTCGTGGTGCGCTACTTCCGCAAGACGGCCGACAACCGGTTGCTGTTCGGCGGGCGCGAGGCCTATACGGCCGATGCGCCGCGCGATATTTCAAGCCATATCCGTCGGCAGATCGCTGAAATCTATCCCGAGCTGAAGGCCGTCGAAGTCACCCATTCCTGGGGCGGCTCCGTCGGCATCACACTTCCACGGTCGGTCTTCGTACGCGAGGTCATGCCCGGCGTCACCTCCATCGGCGGATATTCCGGCCACGGGGTGATGCTGTCGAATTATTGTGGCAAGCTTTATGCCGATCTGGTCCTCGGTAAAAAGGACATGCTGGCGCCCTTCGCGCGGCTGAAAGTGCCCGCCTTCCCCGGTGGGGCGTCGCTCCGCGCGCCGCTGCTCTTTCTGGCGTTGTCGTGGTTCGCGTTGCGGGACAGGTTCTGATCCTTCAGTATGAAACAAGGAGGTTCGATGCAAAGAGCGGATGACGGGCTTGTCACTGTTGCAACAGGCTACGGGCTAGCAGAAACCGTAGTGACGGCGTCTTTCCTGCGGGCATATGGAGTGCCAACGCTTGCGCTGCCGAGCCACTTCGCCTCGATATTCTGGCATTACACTGTCGCTCTCGGTGGAATAGAAATTCGCGTAGCTGCACGACAAGTCGAGGAAGCGCAGATGTTATTGGATAGCATCGAGCAAAGCCACGACCACGGAAGGACGGACTCCATCCATCCGTTCTGGCGGGGGATTGCCGCTCTCATGGTACTGTTCTTCTTTTCGGTGCCGCCGCCGGCAAAAGGCATCTTCCGAAACGCAACCCATTCCACTTACGGCCTACGGCCGAACCAAAATTCATAATTTCACATAACTGAGTCTGGCATTTTTAAATCGATTAGATTATTGATGCCCCAACCTTTGAAGATCGAGAGAATCGATATGAGCAGTCAGATCATTCCTGTTGAACCTTTTGATTGTGTCGTTTTCGGCGGCACGGGCGATCTTGCCGAGCGCAAGCTTCTGCCAGCCCTCTATCACCGGCAGGTCGAAGGTCAGTTCACGGAGCCGACCCGCATCATCGGCGCATCGCGTTCGGTTATGACCCATGAGGAATATCGCAAATTCGCGCAGGACGCGCTGAAGGAGCACCTGAAGGCCGGCGAATATGACGACGCGCAGGTTGCCGTGTTCCTGAACAGGCTTTTTTATGTGCCCGTTGATGCCAAGGGCAACAATGGCTGGGATGTGCTGAAGAAGCTGCTGGACGAGGGCAAGGAGCGCGTGCGCGCCTTCTATCTGGCCGTAGCGCCGGGCATTTTCGGCGATATCGCCGACAAGATCCGTGAGCACAAGCTGATCACCCGTTCGACCCGCATCGTCGTGGAAAAGCCGATCGGCCGCGATCTCGCCTCCGCCCAGGAACTCAACGACACCATCGGCCACGTCTTCAAGGAAGAGCAGATCTTTCGTATCGACCACTATCTCGGCAAGGAGACGGTGCAGAACCTGATGGCGTTGCGTTTCGCCAATGCGCTTTACGAGCCGCTGTGGAATTCCGCCCATATCGACCACGTTCAGATCACGGTTGCCGAAGCGGTCGGTCTGGAAGGCCGCGCCGGGTATTATGACAAGGCCGGGGCGCTGCGCGACATGGTGCAGAACCATATCCTTCAGCTGCTTTGCCTCGTGGCCATGGAGCCACCCGCTTCGATGAAATCGGAAGCGGTGCGCGACGAAAAGCTGAAGGTTCTGCGTTCGCTGAAGCCGATCGATACCAGCAATGTCGAAAAGCTGACCGTTCGCGGCCAGTACCGCGCCGGTGCTTCCGCCGGTGGTCCGGTCAAAGGCTATCTGGAAGAGCTGGAAGGCGGCGTTTCCAACACCGAAACCTTCGTCGCCATCAAGGCTGAAATCGCCAACTGGCGCTGGGCGGGCGTTCCCTTCTACATCCGCACGGGAAAACGCCTCGCGACCCGTGTTTCGGAAATCGTCGTCACCTTCAAGCAGATTCCGCATTCGATCTTCGACGATGCGGCCGGCAAGATCGAAGCCAACAAGCTGGTCATTCGCCTGCAGCCGGATGAAGGCGTCAAGCAGTCGCTCCTCATCAAGGATCCCGGTCCGGGCGGCATGCGCCTGCGTCAGGTTTCGCTGGACATGAGCTTTGCGGAAGCCTTCAACGTGCGCAGCCCCGATGCCTATGAACGGCTGTTGATGGATACCATCCGTTCCAACCAGACGCTGTTCATGCGCCGCGACGAAGTCGAGGCCGCCTGGGACTGGGTCGATCCGATCCTCAAGAGCTGGGAAGAGCTTGGCCAGGGCGTACAGGGTTACACGGCCGGCACCTGGGGTCCGAGCGGCTCGATCGCACTGATCGAGCGCGACGGCCGCACTTGGCACGATGCCGACTGAGGGCCGCGCGATGAGCGAAACCATTCACGTCTTCGACACCGCCCCCGCGCTGGCCACCGCGCTTGCGGCGGAGGTTGCCAAACGCCTTGATGCGGCAACCAGGGAACGGGGGACCGCGAGCATTGCGGTCTCCGGCGGGTCGACACCGAAGCTGTTTTTTCAGGCGCTTTCCAAACACGATCTCGACTGGCCCAATATCAGCGTGACGCTGGTGGACGAGCGTTTCGTGCCACCGGAAAGCGACCGGTCGAACCATCGTCTCGTCGCCGAAAACCTTTTGCAGGACAAGGCGAAGGCGGCTTATTTCGTGCCGCTGTTCCAGCCGGCGGCCTCGCCGGAAGATGCCGCAACCCTTGCGACGGTCAAGACCGAAGCGATCTGCGATCCCTTCGATGTCGTCATTCTCGGCATGGGAACGGATGGCCACACGGCATCGTTCTTCCCCGGTGGAGATAATCTCTACGAAGCGCTCGATCTCGATGAACCGCGCGGCGTCCTGACCATGGCGGCGGAAAATGCCGGCGAGAAGCGGTTGACCTTCAACTTCTCCAGCCTGCACGATGCCGGCTTTCTGGTGCTTCATATCGAAGGTGCAGCCAAGAAGGCGACGCTGGAGAAAGCGCAGTCCGGTGAGGATGAGGATGAAATGCCGATCCGTGCCGTGCTGAACCGGGCGGAAACGCCCGTGGATATATACTGGGCGCCATGAGCCAGTGCGGTTGCCGCCTCTGCGGCCCGCGACACGCGCCCCGAAGACATGAAGACTGAACCACGACAACCGGCCGCTCACCTCCCGGAACGCCGGTTGCCGACCAACGAACAGGATGAACGCCCATGTCCGCCGATTCCCGCATTCAGGCCATTACCGCCCGCATCGTCGAACGTTCCAAGCCCTACCGCGAGACCTATCTCGAGCGGCTGCGGCTGCAGGTTTCCAAAGGCGTTCACCGTTCCGTGCTTTCCTGCGGCAATCTTGCACATGGATTTGCCGTCTGTTCCCCCGCCGACAAGGACATCCTTGCCGGCGACCGGGTTCCCAATCTCGGCATCATCACCGCCTATAACGACATGCTGTCGGCTCACCAGCCCTATGAGACCTTCCCGGCGATCATCCGTGATGCGGCCAGGGAAGCAGGCGGCATAGCGCAGGTGGCAGGCGCGGTTCCCGCCATGTGCGATGGCGTGACCCAGGGGCAGCCCGGCATGGAGCTTTCGCTGTTTTCCCGCGATGCAATCGCCATGGCTGCCGGTATCGGTCTGTCGCACAACATGTTCGATGCGGCTCTCTATCTCGGCGTATGCGACAAGATCGTGCCCGGCCTCGTGATCGCGGCCCTCGCCTTCGGTCACCTGCCCGCGGTCTTCGTTCCCGCCGGCCCGATGACGTCAGGCCTGCCGAATGACGAGAAGTCGCGTATTCGTCAGCTCTATGCCGAAGGCAAGGTCGGTCGCGCCGAGCTGCTCGAAGCGGAATCCAAATCCTACCACGGCCCCGGCACCTGCACCTTCTACGGCACCGCCAATTCCAACCAGATGCTGATGGAAATCATGGGCTTCCACATGCCTGGTTCGTCCTTCATCAATCCCGGCACGCCACTGCGTGACGCGCTGACCCGCGAGGCCACCAAGCGAGCTCTCGCCATCACCGCGCAGGGCAATGAATTCACGCCCGCTGGCGAGATGATCGACGAGCGGTCGGTCGTCAACGGTGTCGTCGGCCTGCATGCGACGGGCGGCTCCACCAACCACACCATGCATCTGATCGCCATGGCGCGTGCCGCCGGCATCATCCTCACCTGGCAGGATATTTCCGATCTTTCGGACATCGTGCCGCTGCTCGCCCGCGTCTATCCCAACGGTCTTGCGGATGTGAACCATTTCCACGCCGCCGGCGGCATGGGCTTCCTCATCAAGCAGCTCCTGAAGCAGGGCTTCGTGCATGACGATGTTCGCACAGTCTTCGGACAGGGGCTTGCAGCCTACACCGTGGATGCCCTGCTGGACGAGAAGGGCGCCGTCACCCGCCAGCCCTCACCCGAACAGAGCCACGACCCGAAGGTTCTTTCCAGCATCGAAACCCCGTTCCAGCCAACGGGCGGCCTGAAGATGCTGACGGGCAATCTCGGCAAATCGGTCATCAAGATTTCCGCCGTCAAGCCGGAACGCCACATCATCGAAGCACCGGCGATCGTTTTCCACGACCAACAGGAACTTCAGGACGCCTTCAAGGACGGCAAGCTCAACCGCGATTTCATCGCCGTCGTCCGCTTCCAGGGACCGAAGGCCAACGGCATGCCGGAGCTTCACCGCCTGACACCGCCGCTTGGCGTGCTGCAGGATCGCGGCTTCAAGGTGGCGCTGGTGACCGACGGGCGCATGTCCGGCGCCTCCGGCAAGGTGCCTGCCGCCATCCATGTCACGCCTGAGGCTTCCGATTGCGGCCCGATCTCGCTCATCCGCGACGGCGATATCATCCGTCTCGACGCCATTTCCGGCTCGCTCGAGGTGCTGGTTTCCGCCGCCGAGCTGGCAAAACGCGAACCGGCGCGGGCCGATCTTTCCGGCAATGAATGGGGCATGGGTCGCGAACTTTTCGCCCCCTTCCGCCGCAATGCCGGCCCGGCCGATCAGGGCGCCAGCGTGCTCTTCCATTGATTTTGTGGAGGCGAAGGCCGGATGCGGCTTTCGCCTTTCAACCCTGCTTTGCGGTGTCGCCGGGATACCGACAGAATCCGCTTTATTTCCCACATCCTAAACATCAGACTTGTCATGCGGCTGTGACGATCGCCCTATAGGGCCTTCTCCAGCCGACCGTGGGACGACGGCGCAGTTTCGGATGATGGGGCAATGACATGACGATTTTTTCAAGCAAACGCCGCGACGTGCTGAAGCTTATGGCAGGCACCGCCATGCTGCCGCTCCTGGTGGCGGCCACGCCCGTTATGGCGCAGGATGTAGCCCTTCGCGCCATCGTCATCTCCGACCTGCATTCGGCCTATGAGCGTATCGGCCAGCTTCTCGCGGCCATTGAAACGCGTATCGCCGCCGACAAGACGCCCCACATCATCCTGTTGAATGGCGATCTTTTCGAACTCGGCAACGCTGTGGCCACACGTTCGGCCGGCGAAATCGAATGGACCTTCCTTGCGACGCTCGCCAAGCTTGCCCCCACGGTCATCAATATCGGCAATCATGAACCCGATATCGACAATGATCTTGCCAATTTCGTCAGCCGCGCCCAGGCGCTCGGCATAACCGTGCTTTCCAACATCATCGACAAGCGCAGCGGCAAACTCTATGCGGCTGATAGCGCCGAGGTGAGCGTCGCTGAGCAGCGGGTCGTCGTGGCGGGCTTCGCCACCAATGCGATCAACACCTACCCGAAGGCCACGCGCGAAATGCTCGACATTCCGCAGCCCGTGGAATGGGCCAAGGCCAATCTTCCTGACATCGTCAAACCCGGTGCGATCAACATTGTTCTCAGCCATGCCGGCGTCGTCGCAGACCGCGATATCCTGCCGCTGCTCCCGGATGGCACCCTGCTTGTCGGCGGCCATGACCATCTGAGCTTCGTGCATGAACAGGGCGCCACCCGCTATGTCCATACCGGCTCATGGTGCACCTCCATGACGGTGGCGACCATTTCGGCTCCCGGCAAGGCTGCGGCCATCGAGACGATCTCCATCGATCGCGGCGCTCCCGCATCCCCTGCCCTCAAGGCCCTGATCGAGCAGACGCTTGATAAACACCTGACTGCGGAAGAACGGGAAGTTGTCGGCAAATCGGCGAAGGCGATGACCGTCGACGAGGCGGGCCGCCATGTGGCGCAGCTTATTGCCGCCAAAACTGGCGCGGATGTCGGCTTCGTCGGCCACACCTCCTTCGGTGCGGGCCTGCCCGAGGGCGAGATTCGCCGTTACGATTTCAACGCCTCGCTGCGTTTCGACGGCAAGCTGATGGTGACGGAAGTGGACGGCGAGGCGCTAGCGCAAATCCTCAAGCGATGCAACCAGGATGGCGACATCCCGCTCACAGCGCGCACCGGCGACTATCTCTACGCCATGCCGGAAAAGCCGGAGAAGAAAGGGCGCTACAAGCTGGTCTGCAACGACTGGTCCGCGACCAACCAGAAATCCTATTTCGGCCGCGGCGACCTGACCTTCACCGAGGTGCCGGATGTGAAACTGAAGCAGACGGTTCTGGGCGGGCTTTCTTAAGCTCACAGGCATCGAAGGCAGAGACAGTCGGCAAGAGCCTGCAAATTCTTGATTCATGCCGCGTTTTCGGGATCGATGTGTGAATCAGTCTTGCGGGAAGAGGATGGGTTCGTGATCCTGTGCACCGTTCAGAATGTGCAGAATTTCAACCCGTGTTCCGGTAACACGATAAAAAAACAAGGTAGTTTTCATATAAGGACGGCGACGAACACCGGTTTGCTCGTAACGGGCCACCAGCGGATAAGCACGAGGCATCTCCACCAGCCTTGAACATCGGTCCAGCAATTCGACAACGAATGTTTCTGCGCGTCGCGGATTATCAGCCGCAATAAAATCACCGATGCGGTCAAGGTCTGCCTTGGCCTCGTCGGTGAGAACGACGATCACAGCCCGCTTTCTTCCGCAATTTTTCGGTACTTCGCGCTAAGTTGCGATGCAACGTCCTTGATTGGCGTCACGCGTCCCGCATCTGCGTCTGCAAGTCCGCGCGCAATTGCCAGATCAAGAGCGGCGAGTTTCTTCTCACGCTCTTCCACCAGCCGAACACCCTCCCGCAACACCTCGCTGCGAGAATTATAAAGCCCCGACTTCACAAGGTCTGAAACATAAGTTTCCAGATGACGACCGAGATTTGCACTGCTTGCCATAGCCATATCCTTTCCACCACCTATATCATCCCGTGATAATAGTTAGCAACGGCTGGATATGACACGGGGTGATGCGGAGGGTCGAAACAGCCGGTTAAACCATTTTCGCCGATCCGCAGATGGTCTCAGAACGACCTGATATCGAGCTTGCGTTCCCTGTGTGCGGGATGTGTGCTGAACACGAAAATGCGGTCCAGTTCCTTCTGTGTCAGCATGCGCAGGAAGCGGACGTGGATCGTGTTATTGGCGTTGACGCGCAACATCACGCAGCCGATCTTGGTGATGCGAGCGTCGGGAATATCGAGATAGAACTGGTTCGGCAGATTGTATTTCGTCAGCAGCGCCAGCACCGCTTCGGTCTGGGAGATGCGGATGACATCGCAGCGGCGCGCCGCCATGTGCATCACGGCCTTTTCGGTATATTCGATGCGTGCCGCATTCATGGTATCTTCCATGCGGAACCGGTTTTCGCGGTCATACATGAAGGATTCTTCCTTGCTCAGGTAATGGTTCCTGATGACACCCGTACCGCTCTGCACGTCCAGACTCCCATGCTCGATCAATGGATCGAGACTAGGTCATAGTCTTTAACAATTCATATCAGCGCAGGCTTAAACAGACCGAGAGCGGGACATTTCCGTTATTTTTCCACAGCCGTAAAAAGCTCCGCAAAAAACCCGGAACGAGGACGTTCCGGGGTTTTTGGGGGTCGACTGCAATCAGACGCGGTAGGTCTTGCCCTCGGCATTAAAGAGGTGAAGCTTTTCCTGCGGCGCGGCGAAACGCAGGGTTTGCCCCTTGGCGACCGAGACAATGCCCGGTGCCTTGACGATGATGGGCTCCTGGCCCTTCGGCGCTTCGAGATACAGAAGCGTCACCTCGCCCAGAGCCTCGACAATCGACACTTTCCCTTCGAAAAGATAATCATCACCGGTGACGATGCTCAGATCTTCCGGCCGCACACCGAAGCTTGCGGCCTTGCCCTGTTCGGATGCGGGGGTTGGAACATTGACGGCAAGCGTCTTGCCGCCGGCCAGCTCGATCGACGTCCGCTCGCCAGTCCCGACGATCTTCCCCTCGATGATGTTCATGGCCGGCGAGCCGATGAATTTCGCCACGAAGAGATTGGCCGGGTTCTCGTAAAGTTCGAGCGGCGCCCCGACCTGCTCCACGCGGCCGGCATTCAGAACCACGATACGGTCAGCCAGCGTCATCGCCTCCACCTGGTCATGGGTGACGTAGATCATCGTCGTATCGGCCATCTGCTCGTTGAGCTTGGCGATTTCAATGCGCGTGGCGACACGCAGCGCCGCATCGAGATTCGAGAGCGGCTCATCGAACAGGAAGACTTTCGGATTGCGGCAGATGGCGCGGCCGATGGCGACACGCTGTCGCTGGCCACCGGAGAGTGCCTTTGGCAGACGCTCCAGATATTGCGTCAGCTGCAGGATTTCGGCGGCGGCGCGAACGCGGCGGTCGATTTCCTGCTTGTTTTCCTTGGCGATCTTCATGCCGAAGGCCATGTTGTCGTAAACTGTCATATGCGGATAGAGCGCATAGGACTGGAACACCATGGCAATGCCCCGGCGCGAGGGCGGGATTTCGTTGACGAGCTGGCCGTCGATAAACATCTCGCCGCCGGTGATTTCCTCCAGCCCGGCGATCATGCGCAGCAGCGTCGATTTTCCGCAGCCGGACGGACCGACGAAAACGATGAATTCGCCCTGTTCGATCGAAAGATCGATGCCGTGCAGGACTTTCACCTGCCCATATGATTTGCGGATATCCTTGAGAACGAGACTTGTCATGGGTGTTCCTCCCTCATCTGTCAGGCGTAACGGGCGAAGAATGCGCCCCATGCCGGAAGTTCTACGCTTCTGCCTTCAAGACCGCTTGCAAAGCCGTGGCCTTCAAGAACCTCCCAGTTCCCTTCCGGCAACGTGGCCTTTGCCGGCGTTGCGGCGAGATTGAAGAGGCATAGCACGGTTTCGTTGCCGAGCGTGCGGGTGTAGCTCAGCACTTCGCCCTCAACCGGCTGGAATTCGATACCGCCCTTGGCAAAAGCGGGGTGTTTTTTGCGGAAAGCCAGAAAACGGCGATAGTGCTCAAGCACTGATGCTTCATTGCCCTGCTGGGCACTGACGGCGCGCTGCTTATGCTCGGCCGGAATGGGCAGCCACGTCCTGTCGGCGGTCGAGAAGCCGGCCTGCGCATGGCCCGCATCCCATACCATCGGCGTGCGGCAACCGTCGCGGCCCTTGAATTCCGGCCAGAACTGGATGCCATAGGGATCCTGCAAATCCTCGAAAGCGATATCGGCTTCGGTGAGGCCGAGTTCTTCGCCCTCATAGATGCAGACGGAACCGCGCTGCGTCATCAGCAGCGCCGAAAGCACCTTGGCAAAGGCGTCCTTATCTTCGACATGCTCGCCCCAACGGCTGACATGGCGCACGACATCGTGGTTGGAGAAGGCCCAGCAAGCCCAGCCTTCCGGCGCGGCTCTCGCAAAATCCGCCTGCACATCGGCGACGCGCTGCGGGGTGAGCGCGTCCGGTGCGAGGAATTCGAAGGCGTAGCACATCTGCATCTTGTCATCGCCCGACGTATATTCGCCGACGATTTCGAGACCGCGCTGGCTATCGCCGACTTCACCCACAGCGGCGATGTCAGGGAATTCGTCCAGCACCGCGCGGAAGCGCTTCAGGAACGCGATATTTTCCGGGCGATTCTTGTCGTAGAGATGTTCCTGGAAATTGTAGGGATTGACCGCAGGGGCCGTGGAGGCATTGCGGCGCTCCGGCGCCAGTGCGGGATTGTCGCGCAGTTCAAGGTCGTGGAAATAGAAGTTGATGGTGTCGAGGCGGAAACCGTCGACGCCGCGCTTCAGCCAGAAACGGGTGATGTTCAGCAGCTCTTCCTGCACCTCCGGATTATGCAGGTTGAGGTCCGGCTGCGAGGTCAGGAAGTTGTGCATGTAATATTGCATGCGGGTCGGGTCCCACTGCCAGCCCGAACCGCCGAAAATCGACAGCCAGTTATTGGGCGGCGTGCCATCCGGTTTGGCGTCAGACCAGACGTACCAGTCCGCTTTCGGATTGTTGCGGCTGGCGCGGCTTTCCACGAACCACGGATGCTGGTCGGACGTGTGCGACAGAACGAGATCGATCATGACGCGGATACCGAGGCGGTGGGCTTCGGCAATCAACCCGTCGAAATCGGCAAGCGTGCCGAACATCGGGTCGACATCGACATAATTCGAGACGTCGTAACCGAAATCCTTCATCGGCGAGGTGAAGAAGGGCGAAATCCAGATCGCATCGGCACCCAGATTGGCGATATGCGCCAGCCGGTCGGTGATGCCCTTGAGATCGCCGATGCCGTCACCATTGGAGTCCTGATAGGAGCGCGGGTAGATCTGATAGATAACGGCGCCGCGCCACCAATCCTTGTTGGGCGTCAAAGCGGAAGTCACCGAAGCGGTCATGGAAGTGTCCTGTGAGGTATGGGCGTTCATGGATTGATCAGCCTCCCTTGACGGAGCCTGCCAGCAGGCCACGCACGAGATAACGTTGAAGAGCAAAGAAAACGCCAAGCGGCACGATGATGGTAACAAAGGCCGAGGCGGTAAGGATTTCCCAGTTGCCGCCACGCGAGCCGAGCAGCGCGTTGAGCGCACCCGTCAGCACGAGTTCGTTCTTCTGCGTGCCAAGGAAGACCATGGCGACGAGCAGGTCGTTCCAGGTCCACAGGAACTGGAATATGGCGAAGGAGGCGAGCGCCGGGAAGGACAGCGGCAGGATGATCTTGACGAAAATTTCAAAGTCGCTCGCGCCATCCACGCGCGCGCTTTCGATGATCTCCTTCGGCAGGCCGGAAATATAGTTGCGCAGCAGATAAATGGCGAGCGGCAGGCCAAAGGCGGTATGCGCCAGCCAGATGCCGGCATAGGTCTTGGACGGCACGCCGAAGATGGTGCCGATTTCGTTATAGAGCCGCAAAAGCGGGATGAGCGACATCTGCAACGGCACGACGATGAGGCCCACCACCATGGCAATCAAGAGATTGCGGCCGGAAAAGTTCATCCATGACAGGGCATAGGCGGCAAAGGCGGCAATCAGGATCGGGATGACGGTTGCCGGCACCGCCACGGTCAGCGAATTGACGAAGGATTGACCGATGCCTTCCGAGGTCAGGACCGTGCGATAATTATCGAGCGTGAAGACCGGCGGCGTGGCGACGGAAATATAGACGCGCTTGCCTCGAGAGCCCTCGAAGCTTGAGGCCTTGCTGTATTCGTAGCTGCCGTCCGAATTGACGAGAAGTGTCTCGCCATCACCGATATCGGCAGCCTCCCCGGCTTTGAAGGCTGTGGGTTCCTGCACACGGACGCCGAAGGCGGCGACCTTGCCGCCCTGACCGTTTTCAAAGACGTTGCCGGAGATTACGTAGCGGCTACCGTCCTGCTTCTGCACGGAAGCATCGGCGAGGCGAACCGCAGAAGTCTGTTCGGAACTGGAGAAGGCCGTCCACCAGCCGGATACGGTAATCTGGTCCTTGTCGCGCAGCGAGCTGACGAGAATGCCGAGCGTGGGCAGGAGCCAGAGAAGCACGACGACGAGGACGCTGGCGTGGACGATGAGGCGCGGCAGGCCGACGCGGCGAAGACGTTTGACGATATTCATCTCAGCGGCCCTCCATCTCGCGGTTCGCCTGGCGGATGTTCCAGACCATGATCGGGGTGACGGCCGCCATGATGATGAGCGCGATGACGGCACTTCGGCCGCTGTCTCCGCCGCCTCGGAACATCCAGTCGAACATGAGATTGGCGAGAACCATCGTGTTCCACTGGCCGTTGGTCATGGTGAGCACGATATCGAAGACCTTGAGGACAAGAATGGTGATCGTCGTCCAGACGACGGCGATGGTGCCCCAGATCTGCGGAACCATGATCTTCCAGAAGATCTGCCAGCCATTGGCGCCGTCGATCACCGCGGCCTCGATGGTTTCTTCGGGAATGCCGCGCAGGGCTGCGGACAGGATGACCATGGCGAAACCGGTCTGAATCCAGATGAGGATCACCATCAGGAAGAAATTGTTCCAGAAGGGCATGGAAATCCACACTTCCGGGCTGCCGCCGAAAAATTCGACGACGGCGTTGAGCAGGCCGATCTGCACCTGCCCCTCGGCGCGGTATTCGTAGATGAATTTCCAGATGACGGACGCGCCGACGAAGGAGATCGCCATCGGCATGAAAACGATGGATTTGGCGATGTTGCCCCACCAGATGCGGTCGGTCATGACAGCGATGACGAGGCCGAAGAAGGTGCAGGCGGCCGGTACGACAGCGAGCCAGAGGATATTGTTGAAGATCGACTGGCGGAAACCGGCATCGAAAATCGCCCAGCGATAATTGGCAAGCCCAACGAATTCGCTGCCGGTCCGATCATAAAAGGACAGGATCAGCGTGGCGATGACAGGGTACACCAGATAGACCAGCAGAAGGATCAACGCCGGGCCAATGAACAGCCAAGGCCGGACGGCGGCGCGGCGATTGAGATTGCGGGATGCGTGAATGACGTCTCCCGAGCGGACGGGAAAGATCGCCTGCAGCGCCTTGTCGGATAGCCAATAATAGGCAGCGCAAGCAAAAACGCCCGCCACCATGACGCCGATGGCTGACACGAGTTGTTGAGCCATGTTCCCTCCCTTGATCCTCTCCGCGCCGCGCTGATTTATGCGGTCGTCGGGGCCGTTCCGTTGGTTAAGGCCCGGCAGCAAACCGCCGGGCCTGATCCGATTTTACTTCAGGCCGTCCCAGGCCTTCTGGATTTCGGCGGCGACCTGATCGGCGGACTTGCCGCCGACGAAATCGATCATGCCGGTCCAGAACGCGCCGGCGCCGATTTTGCCGGGCATCAGGTCGGAACCATCGAAGCCGAAGCTGGTCGCGGTCGTGAGGATTTCGCCCTGCCGCTTCATCTGCTCATTGGCATAGGCATCGACATTCACACCTTTGTACGGCGTCAGGAAGCTGGACTGCGCCATCCAGACTTCATGGGCAATCGGGGTTTGCAGGAATTCAACGAATGCCTTGGCGGCAGGCGCTTCCTTGGTGATGGTGACGAGCGTGCCGGCGCCGAGAACCGGCTTGCCGAGGTCAGGCTTGGACGCGTAAGTCGGCATGTAGAAGAAATCCGCATCCGTGCCGACCTTGGTGCCCTCAGGGAAGAAGGACGGAATGAACGACGCCTGATGGTGCAGGTAGCACTTCGGCGGAATGTCGAAGAGGCCCTTGGGGCTGTCGCGGAAGTCGGTGGAGGCCACGGCCGCGACGCCGCCGCTGACGTATTTTTCGTTCTTGGCGAATTTGCCGAATTCGTTGATCGCCTCGACCACGGCCGGATCGGTGAACTTGACCTCGTTGGTCGTCCATTTCTGGTAAACGTCGAGCGGCTGCGTGCGCAGCATCAGGTCTTCCACCCAGTCCGTTGCTGGCCAGCCGGTAGCGCCGCCGGAGCCGAGGCCGATGCACCAGGGCGTGCCGCCATCGGCAACGATCTGGTCCGTCAGCTTGAACAGGTCTTCCATGGTCTCGGGCACTTTATAGCCCGCTTCCTCGAAGTTCTCAGGCACATACCAGACGAGCGACTTCACATCCGCCTTGAAGGGGAAAGCGAAATAGGCCTTGTTGCCGTCCTTGCCCTTGTAGCTGCCGAGATCGACCCAGGACTGGCCGGCGCCGTAATTTTCCTTGACCCAATTGGCGGTCTCGTCGCCGAGCGGCACGAGGAAGCCCTTAGCCGCCAGATCGGCCAGAAGACCGGGCTGCGGCAGGATGGCAATATTGGGCGGCGAACCCGCCTGCGTATCGATGACGATCTGCTGCTCGTAGTTTTCCGACGAGGAATAACGGACATTCACGCCGGTCGCATCGGCGAAATAGGCAAGCACCGACTGGAACAGGGCCTCGTCTTCACCACGCCACGGACCGAAAATCGTCAGCGTCTGACCTTTCAGGTCGGCATGGGCCGCCTTGAAGTCCTCGTAGCTTTTCCAGTTGAACTTGGCGTCGCCGCCGGGTGCAAATTTAAGGTCGGCGGCAAAGGCCGCACCGGACAGCAAAGCCATGACGGCAGCTGTCGCCAAAAGAGTCTTCTGCATGTGATTTACCTCCCATCACATAAAAGGCGCAAAGCGTCCTCTCCAATCAAAGCGCTTTGGCTGCCTATTCATCTCATTGTCATTAAGACAGAGTCAAGAGGCTCTTTGTTCGGAAACGTTGCAGCGCCTCATAAATAGTCATATTTAATTCGGAAGGCGGCTATCCTTTTCGATTGAGAAATGCAGTGGAGGCTGGTAAAAATCTAAAGCGCTTTGGGAATTGAGGAGAGGCTTTGCCGTATTCTTAGGCGCGCGCATGGAGGAAATTATAGACATGAACCTGAAACAGTTGTCGCAACTGCTGGGCATTTCGCAGACGACCATCAGCAGGGCGCTCAACGGCTATCCGGAGGTCAGCGCCGAAACGCGCCGCCGCGTCATGGACGCTGCCGAAAAGACGGGATATCGCCCGAATGCGGCAGCGCAACGGCTGGCGACGGGCAAGGTCGGCTCCATCGGACTTGTCATGCCGATTGGCGAACACCACCGTTCCGACGTGCATTTCGGCGAATTCCTGAGCGGCCTCGGTGAAGAGGCGTCGCGCAGCGGCTTTCATCTCGTGATCATGCCCACCGAGCCGGAAAAGGAGCGCGAAGCTCTGCGGGGGCTCGCCACAAACGGCAGCGTCGATGGCATCTATCTCGCCTATATGAAGAAGAACGACCCGCGCATCGCCATGTTGCAGTCGCTCTCCCTGCCCTTCCTAGTCCATGGCCGCTCCGTCGGCGTGGAGGAGGACTATCCCTATCTCGACGTGGACAATGAGGGCGCGTTTCGCGATGCGACCCAGCTTCTCCTCCAGCTTGGCCACACGCGGATCGGGCTGCTGAACGGCCCGGAGGGTTATGATTTCACCTATCGGCGCTGTCTCGGGGTGGAAAAGGCGCTTTCGGCACATGGCCTGACATTGCATGCGAACAACAAGAGACACAGCAGCATGACCGATGAGGAAGGTTATCTCGGCATGGAAGCGTTGCTGTCACGGCCGGAAAAGCCGACCGCCATTCTCTGTGCCAGTACCGCGCTTGCGCTCGGCGCGATCCGTTCTCTCAACCAGCGCGGCCTGAAACCCGGCAAGGATATTTCGCTGATCGCCCATGACGACGTGCTGCCGCTTTTGAAGCCGGATAATTTCTCCGTGCCGCTGACCACCACCCGTTCGTCGCTCCGGGCGGCGGGGGTGCGGGTGGGCCAGCGCCTGATCAACCGGATCAAGCTCAACCAGACCGAACCGCATCAGGAACTCTGGAAGGCGGAACTGGTGGTGCGTGCCTCGACGGGGCCGGCTCCGAAAGTGTAGCCGGCCGTTTCCAACCGCTTAGAATTTCGGCGCGGTCAGGCCCAGCGCGCGATGGGCGGCGATGACGGTGTTGGCCATCAGCATGGCGATGGTCATCGGGCCGACGCCGCCGGGAACAGGCGTGATGGCGGCAGCAACCGCGCTCACCTCGTCATAAGCGACATCGCCCACCAGCTTCGACTTGCCTTCGCCCTTTTCCGGCGCGGGGATGCGGTTGATGCCGACATCGATGACGGTCGCACCCGATTTTACCCAGTCACCCTTCACCATTGCGGCGCGACCGACCGCCGCGACGAGAATATCCGCCGTCTTGCAGATGCCGGCCAGATCCTTGGTGCGGGAATGCGCCATGGTCACCGTGGCATTGGCATTCAGCAGAAGCTGGCCCATGGGCTTGCCGAACAGGTTGGAGCGGCCGATGACGACGGCGTTGAGGCCGGAAAGGTCGTCGCCGTGAATGCCGCGTACCAGCAGCATGGCACCGGCGGGCGTGCAGGAGATGAGGCCGGTGGCGAGATCGCCGGTCGCGAGCTTGCCGGCGTTGAGCACGCTCAGACCATCGACATCCTTTTCGGGTAGGATCGACTGGATGATCTCGTCAGAATTGAAGTGTTTCGGCAGCGGCAGCTGCACCAGAATACCGTGAATGGAGGCATCGGCGTTCAGTTCGCCGACAAGCTTCAGGAGATCAGCTTGCGTGGTTTCTTCCGGCAGCGTGTGCTGGATGGAGTTGAAACCGCATTGCTTGGCCATCTTGCTCTTGGAGTTCACGTAAGCATGGCTGGCCGGATCATTTCCGACAATGACAACCGCGAGACCAGGCTTTACGCCCTTTTCCACCTCAAGCGCTTCTGCCGATTTGCGGACCGCCTCCGTTACCGAAGCCGCCTTCGCCTTCCCGTCAATCACAACTGCCATGCGTCCTGCTCCTGCTGGGTTACGTCGGCTCCGTATGGTGCCCCCGCCACAGGAATGCAAGCTAAAATGCGGCGTTTTCAGGCTGTTTTGCGGTAGTCTTCGCGGCGATCGGCGTAATCGGTAAGACACTCCCTCAGGAACGCCAGTTCGCGTCGCAATTCCATCAGTTCCTCTGCTTCGGCCTGGGCATGATCGACGTGCCCGGCAAGGGCGTCAGCCAGAAGCGGCGGAAGTCCGTAAGGGGCCGGATCAGCACTCCTGACCGTGCGGTTGCCCATCAGCACCTGCCGCACGCGCTCGTCCAGCGGCATGTCGTCGTCGTCATTGACGGCCTCGCCGTAATAGTCGGCAAAGCCGTCTTCCTCCGGCTCGATTTTGTCCCCTGCGGCAAGATTCTGCAGATCCTCGAACACAGCCGGTTCGATCGGTTCGAATTCGGAAATCTGCAGAGACTCAATCGACGGCTCGACGGAGGATGGATGTTCCGCGCCCTCTTCGATGAGCAATGCACCCTCCTCTTCCTCGTCGTGACGACGATAGCTCAGGAGATAGAGACTGCCCAGCAGGCCGATCAATGCACCGCCGCCCGCCAACATGGCGGCCTGCGGCAGGTCGCGGGTCAACTCGCCCGGTGCGGCCTTCTTGGTCAAACGGGTTTCGAGCGCGGGCGTGGCGGATGCGGAGAGGTCGCGGCGTTCGCTTGCCTCCAGATAGGCATTTCGCGCCGTGTCCAGTTCCCCCTGCAATCTGGAAAACTCGCCGGGGGCGACACCCAGCTCATTAAGACGGTCGAGATACTTCTTTTGCTCGCCATTGGCGGCCGCGATCTCCTGAGAGATGCGCTTTTCATCCGCCCGCAGGCCTTCCAGCAATTGCCGCAAGGCGGGGGCGGCAAGCGCCTGTACGGCATCCACCGCATTCTGGGCGGCGATGCGGCGGGGATGTTTCGGGCCGTAATCGACCGAAACCGCAGCAAGCGCCATGCTGGCGGTCGAATACTTCTGCCTGACATCCTCAAGTACCGAAAAACCCGTACCGCCCGGCAAAGGCTTCGCAAATACATCATTCGGCTTCAGGGCCGAAGCCGCTGTCAGATCGGCCTGGATGGACAGTTGCTGCCGGGTGCTACGCGCCAAACTGTCGTTTACGTCGCGCAGCTGCTGCTCAAGTTGCTGCGCCTCGGCCATCACCGCGTCACCGTGGCGCATCTGGAAACCGTTCAGCGCCGCTTCCGCCTCATCGAGCCTTGCCCGCGCCCTTTCCGTCTCGCGCATGGCGGGCGTCATAGTGCCGGCCTTGCCATCCGCGATGACGCGCATCGAAAGATGATCGGTCAGTCGCATGGCGGCGTCCGGCGTCGCGGCCTTGCCGGTCACGATCAGCGTGTTTTCATCCGGGGTCAGTTCCAGCCGGATCGCTTCGCCCACCGCACCGTTCAGCGCCTCCCGCTCGGATAACGGGCGCGCATCCGCGCCGGTCAGAAGGTCGAAAAGCAGGCCAAGCTCGCCCTGATTGCGAACGCCGACCATATCGGCCAACTTCAGCTTAAGATCGGCGGTTATACGGTCGAGCCCGGAGGGTGAAAGCAGCGTACGACGCGCCATCGCCAGAAAGCGGACGGCATCCGGGGCATCGTAAGCGGTCTGGATAACCTCGATCCGGGCTTGCGAAACATAACCGCGAAAGCCCGAATCGACGAGCAGAAGCGGAAGGGCAGCACCGACAACGGCGGCGGCGGCGATGCAACCGGACGTCATGAGCCGACGGCAATGTCTGCGCCATTGCGATACGGGCGTAGCGACATCATCCTCGTCAAGGCGGATCGCCATCATGTCCGGATTGTCATCAACCATCTGAAGCCGTCTGCCGCCCTCGGCGCCGCCCGCCACGGGCGACTGTTAAAACCTTACGAGAGGTTAAAGGATCGTGGCAAACAAATGGTTAACGCAGCGCCTGCAAGAACGGCCTCAGCTCTTGCCGAGCGCGATGTGCCAGGGTTCGGCGCAAAGGCTGTAGAGCCAGCTCATGTGAAGCTTGCGGAAAATTTCCGGCATGCCGGCCACTTCCGAAGACAGGACCTTGAACAGTTGCCCAACCGCAATCGTGACCCGCGCATTCTCGCTGCTGACGGTGCGGTGCAGCCATGTTTCCTGGTTTTCCTTCAACATTCCCGCGAGCAGAACATCCACCTTAACAGCCGAAGCATCGCGGTTCAGCATGACGAAATCGTGCCAGGGCGCATGCGCCCGCAACCTGGCGAGAACCTCGCCGATCTGCGCCGAATCATCTCCCGCCACACCGATACGCTTCGGCACGGCCATATAGGTCAGAAGCGCCATGGTGAAGGCGACGCCGTCGATGGGTGCAGACAAAGGCTCGCCATTCTCGTTGCGCGCAGCGGCCCTCATTGCCTTTCCCTGCGGCAAGAGCAGACAGCTCTCAAGAATCTGCCGGTAGGCGTTGTCCTTAAGCGAAAGCTTCACCTTTTCGATGGTGAGAAAGGACAGCATCGTATGCCCCTCACAGGCAGACGCCCTGCCGCTGATCAATTCCAGCGCCCCATTCCAATCGAGATCACAGACGCGCAGTCCGTGGATATTCCGTTGCGATCCCGACCGCGCGAGACCTGACGCGAAACTCATTGCCAACCCCCAAATGCCAAAGCCGTCGCCACCGATCCGACGCATGGCCTGCGGGATGGTGGTTCATGGGTTTGTTATACAGGTACTGGTTGAATTTAGCCTGAAAGCAATCTCTCGAATGCCTGGGGATGCGGCAAGAGACAATTAACCAGAAGGATGCTCCACATCCCCTATCTGGCCGACGCCCCTCGCCCCCCGGTCGTCAGTGGCTTGGCGTCGCTTCTTTGCCGGCTTCGGCCTTCTCGCCCTCGACGAGCTTGACCGAACGGGGCGTGCCATTGCCGTCCTGCTCGCGGATATCGGCTTTCGACAGATAATCCAGCTGTTCGATCAGCACATCCTCGACCACCTCGTCATCGAGCCTTTTGTTCAGCCCCTCGCGGATGCGCTGCTTGAAGGCTTCGGGATCGAAGGTGGAGATATTGGCGATATTGACCATGGAAGAACCCGCAAGCAGCGTGAACAGTTCGTCCGTCATCAACTGCGTTGCCGGCAGCTCGATCTTCGCCATCTTGGTCTTGTCGACGCGCAGCGAAATACGGCTGAGGAAATAGCCGTTCACCCCGCCGTCATTGATGACGGGGATGGTGATGCTTTCGCCCTTGACCAGTTGCAGATTGGCCTTTTTTGCCCCCGCCTCATCCGGTGCGGGCGCCGTCGCCAACTGGACGGAGAAATACACCGCGCCGAGCGTGACGGCGCAAACCCAGACGCCGGTGACAAGAAGCTTCAACATCAGGAGGCTGCGCCGTACATGAACTGTTCCTGCGAATAGGTGCCGTCCGTATCGGCTTCCTGGAGCGCGTTCTTGAGCAAATCCGCAACGGCGCGAACCGCATTCAGATGCGCCTCGACGCGGCTGGCATTGGTGGCGAGCTTGGACTTGATGCCCCTGACCTGTTCCATGTAACCGGCGGCGATTTCCTCGCGCGGCGTATCGCGAAACAGCATCGTCAGCTCATAGAGGCAACGGCTCTTGTGCGCGTTGGATACCTTGAAGTCGAACTTGGGGTCTTTACCGATATTGTCGTTCTCATTGTCGATGATCATCTCAAGGCGGCCGAGAACGGATTGGATACGGTGGTCGTTCGACATAAGGTCCATGCTTGTCTCCTCGTTAGGGTTTTTCATTCTCAAGCCTCGTCCGTTTTCTCATTGGAAACGCCGAGGACCTGCCGCTCGAACTCCGCCACCATCCGAATTGCAGCATTGTGGTCTTTTTCATTCATCGATACGTCGGTAATGCCTTTGCTCTCGGCCTTCCGCAGCGCATCCTTGTAAGCCTGCTCCGCAATGCCGACGCCGCCATTCCTGGAGATCGTGTCAGCAAACTGTTCGGCCATCATGCTTTTCCAGATCTCGCCGGCATTGCCCTTGCCGTAAACTTCCTCGCTGTCTTTCGGCAGCATGTTGGCCACGAAGGTCTGGAGTACCGAGGCTTCATATTTGCGGTAGGTTTCCGGGATTTCGGTGCGGGCCGCGCGAATATTGGTGTCGCCGAGGCCAGCCTTCGAGGAAGCGCCATCCAGCATATCGACCGCGGCACCGAAACCCTTGCCGGCATCGGCAAGGCTGGTTGCGGCAAAAGCCGCCTTGTTCGCCTTGAGTTTTTCCTGCGCGACCTGAACTTCCTGGGGGTCCGCAGCGCGAACCACATCCATCACCAGATCGCTTATCACCGATATCGCCACGTCCAGATCTCCCGAGCTGACGAATGCTCGGCGCAAAAGCCGACGCATTCGCTCAATCAAGAAACATCGCCGGAAACGTCCTCAAGAACGCCCGCGATGCAACAATGGGACAGATTATGGATCGCCAACCTTGCTGGAGGCTGGTGTCTGGGAAACATTCGTAATTTCTAACAAATCATAGATTGCATTATCGTCGGCCTCGCGCTGCTCAAGATCGCGCGCGAGGTGCATCCTGTCCTCCAGCCGGTCTGCCTTGGTCTTTTCCTTCAGAACTTTGTTTTCCTGAAATTGCTGAACGCCCTCAAGCTGGCGGTCCTGGACGACGAGACGGCCGTAGCGGTCCGAATAGTGCCGGGAGAATGTCTGATGCACCGGCTCCATGGAACTCATGGCCTCCAGCACGCTCTCCATGGATTGCGCCACTTCGCTGCGCACGCGGGTGGTATCGGCCAGCTCCACCTCGGCCATTTTTTCCATGTGCCGCTGAACCGTTACCAGACGTTTGAGTTTTTCCGAGCGTTTGTCCGAAGCCATAACGTCTTCTCCCGATCAAAAGCCGATAAAGACGGGGCCGAAACCATCCACGAACTGACGGATAAGGGCTGCGACCGACAGGTACAGCATGAAAATACCCCCCGCGAGAACGAAGGGCGTCGATATAAAGAAGACCGGAATCTGCGGCGCGAGCTTGTTGATGAGGCCGACCGCGACGTTAAACATCAAGCCATAGATCACGAAGGGGCTGGCAAGGCGCAGCATGATGGAAAAGGAAGCCCTGAGCGTGTCGGTCAGCGTAATCAGCATTTTCTGGCCGCTGATCAGCGCGCCGACCGGTGTGGCAGTATAGGAATCCACCAGCGCCTTGAGGACGATATGGTGGAAATCGAATATGAACAGAACCAGCAGGCCGCCGAAAGTGATGAAATTGGATATCTGGTTTTCCTGCACGTCTTCAATGACATCGGCGCCACCCGGCGCACTGAGGCCAATGGAAGCGCCGATGACCGCGCCGGTAAACTGGAAGCCGAGCGTGTAGAACCGCGCGATCAGGCCATACATCGAACCGATGACGACCTCGGTGAAGATGAGGCCGACGACCGTGCCCTGGCTTGCGCCGGAAACTTTCGGATAGATCGTGTCCCATAGCACGGGCAGGAGCGCCATGGACACAGCAACGCACAGAAGCATGCGAATCTGCGGCGAAATGCGCGAGCTTGAAAAGCCCGGCATGGTCATGAAGCATGCGCCGATACGGCAGATGGCAAGGAACAATGCAATGATTGTCCCCTGCGGGTCGGTTATCATGAAATGGCGCCCAGAATCTTGATCTCGAGACCCTTGGCCAGTTCCACATGCGAAAGAACCGGCAGGGTCGCAAAGAGTCGCTCGATAATCATGCGCACATAGGACCGCGTTTCCGGCGAGGTTACAAGGACAAAGGGCAGGCCGCGATCCATGAATTCACGGATAACTTTCGACGCCTGCTCGGAAAACTCCTCGAGATGGCGGGGATCGATATCGAATTCGACAATTTCGCCCTTCTGGTCGCGCTTGAGCGCCTGATGGAAGACCATGTCCCATTTGTTGCCGAGGCGCAGGACGCGCAGCACGCCATTGTCGGCCAGATCGCCGCAGAGCTGCTGCGACATGCGCACCCGAACATGTTCGACGATCTGTTCCGTCTTGCGCACATGCGGCGCGAGTTCTGCAACCGCTTCGAGAATGAGATGCAGGTTGCGGATCGACACGCGTTCGGCGAGCAGCAGCTTCAGAACCGCCTGCAGGCCGGAATAGGACATGTGTGACGAGCAGATCTCGTCGGCCAGCTTTTTGTATTCGGGGTCGAGCCTGTCGATGAGGATTTTGACATCCTTGTAAGACAGAAGCTGCGGCAGGTTGTTGCGGATGACCTCGCTCAGATGGGTCAGCACCACGGAGACGTTATCGATCGGATGGAAGCCTTCGCGCTTGAGATCTTCGGTGAAGGTTTCGAGGATCGAGACCGCAGGCATGCCGAAAGCGGGTTCGCGGATTTCGTCGCCGGGAATGCTCGGCTTGCGCCCTGCCCCAGTCACCACGAGGACATCCCCCACACGCAGGTTGCTGGAGGCGATCGTCGTGCCATGGACGCGGATCTGGTAAGCTTTTTCCTGGATCATGATGTCGTCGGAGACCTTGATCTCCGGCACGACGAAACCATACTGGCTCGCGAATTTCTTGCGCATCTTGCCGACACGGAAAGCCAGTTCCTGATGCGCGCCAAGAAGGCGGGTGGAAACCTGCTTGCCAAGCGCGAGCTCGATCTCGGCGGTCTTCAGTACCTGCTTGACGGAATCCTTCTCCGCCTCGGTGTTCTGGAGAACCTTGTTCTCCTCTTCCTGCCGACGAAGGGCGCTTTCGGCTTCGGCCTGGCGTGGAATATACCAGCTGCCAAAAGCCATGATGCCGCCAAGGAAGATGAAGGGCAGGAACGGCAGGCCTGGAATGATGGCCAGCAGGCCCATCAGCATGGCTGAAACCATCAACGCACGCGGATAGCCGCTCAGCTGATTGATAACGGCCTGGTCCGTCGAGCCGGCGGTGCCGCCGCGCGAGACCAGAAGGCCGGCGGCGAGCGATACGATCAGGGCCGGAATCTGCGAGACAATACCGTCGCCGACCGAAAGTTTGACGAAGACGTCGGCCGCTTCGCCGATGGGCATGCCGTGGCGGAAATAACCGATGATGATACCGCCGAAGATATTGATCGCGGTGACGATGAGGCCGGCGATGGCGTCGCCACGAACGAACTTGGAGGCGCCGTCCATCGAGCCGAAGAAGGAGCTTTCTTCTTCCAGTTCGCGGCGGCGGCGCTGGGCTTCCTTTTCATCGATGATGCCGGCGGAGAGATCCGCGTCGATCGACATCTGCTTGCCGGGGATGGCGTCGAGGGTGAAGCGCGCGCCGACTTCCGCGATACGCGTCGCACCCTTGGTAATGACGATGAAGTTGACCGTGATCAGGATCATGAAAACGATCAGACCGATCACGAAATCGCCGGACATGACGAGACTGGAGAAACCCGCAATGACGCCGCCGGCCGCCGTCGGCCCCTCGCTGCCGTGCGAGAGAATGACGCGCGTTGTCGCGATGTTCAGCGACAGGCGAATCATGGTCGCTATCAGCAGCACGGTCGGGAAAGACGAGAAGTCCAGGGGCCGCTGGATCCAGAGCGCCACCATGAGGATAAGGACCGAGAGCGCGATCGAAAAGGCAAGGCCAATATCGACCAGCATGACCGGAATGGGCAGGAAGAGGACGCAGAGGATCGCCACAATGCCGAGGGCGAAGCCGATATCACGCGCGCTCGGACTGACCTTCGGTAAGGAAATGACTGGTGGTTGCGCCATGATTTCGTCCTGTCTCTTCATGAGAAGGGCGACGGAAAAGCCGCCGCACGGTTCCGAAGCACCGGTTTTCGAAAAGCGCACACAATCCGGACCGATGCTTCGCGCCTATCCCTAGCCGCTGAAGCTTGCGCGAGGGTGGCATCGGGATCGAACGGAGGTCAGAAGCCGGACTGGATGCGGGAAAAGACGAGATTGGAAAAGAGCGATATCTGCGCGCCCACAAAGGGGGCGGCGACGCCGAGAACGATCATGATCGTTACGATTTTGGGAACGAAGGTCAGCGTCATTTCCTGAACCTGGGTCAGGGCCTGAATAAAGGCGATGACGACACCGACGATCATGGCGGCGAGAACCGCCGGACCGGCCGCGACGAGAACGGTCCAGACTGCCGCCTGCATGATATCAAGCGCATCGGCCTCGTTCATCGTCGCATCCTTGTTTCATAAAGGCGGCGTCATACCGCCTCTTCAATGTCAGGAACCAGTCGCGCTATCCGAATCGGTTCCGCTATCAGATGTACTCGTAATCGGGCCATTGGAGAAGGTCACGCCAGCCTGCAGCAGCACCTTGTCACCAGCTTCGGTGATGGCCACAACACCGTCCGAATAGACCTCGACTTCCTTCACCACGCCGGTGACGGTGTCGTCGGCGCTCTTGACCGTCTTGCCAACCAGATCGGAGGCGCGCGTCAGGGCTTCCGCCTGCAGCATGCTCTTCAGATGGGTGTTGGTCTTGATCGTCTGCTCGACCTGCGAGAAGCTTGCCAGCTGCGACATCTGCTCGCCGGCGTCCATCGGGCTGGTCGGATCCTGGTTCTTCATCTGCGCGATGAGGAGCTTCAGGAAGCTGTCATAGTTCAGCGAAGCCGCGTTCTTGTCGCTGCTGCTGGCGCCGGCATTCGCCCAGGGGTTTGCCGCTGCCGAATTGACTGCATCTACCGCCATGGTGCGATCTCCTTGCGAATCTGTTCGATCGTTGCGGGGGTCATTTCCTGATTGTTGAGGATTTTCTCCTCGATCGGGTAGAGACCGCGAATGGCTTTCAGCGCTTCGAAAGCCTTGCCGGATGCGACAAGCCCGTCGATCCGCTTCAGTTCCGCCAGAACCTCGTCGTGCTGGAAGCAGTTCAAGAGCATGCTGACCGACTTGCGGAACATGTTGGTGGACTGCTCGCGCCCTTCCGGGTTGATGAGGATCATCTGCGCGATGAAATACAGCTGTCTGAGCGGCGTCGTCGCCTGATCGGGCTGCAGAACGTGGTTTTCGAGCAGGAACGTGACATCGTTCAGGAATTCGAGCGCTACCTTGCGATCCACACGCAGAACTGCGCCGTTGATGAAGATCTTTTCGCCCGATTTCAGCGAAATCCGAAGTGTACTTTTCATTTCAGTCCATCCCTGATGATGGTTGTCACGTCAATTATGCCCTGGAAATTCGTCGACTGACGTTTCCGGATCAGTTCGCACTCTTTCAAAATCCAGATCGCGATGGAGATCAGATTGGCTCTGAGCTCGATGGCAAGCTGGTTGTCCGGCTGTTTGAGATCTTCAATGAAGCGTATCCAGACACGGCGAGTGTAAAAAAGTGCCTCAATCGTCGGCCGCTGCGAGGAGGAGTCCCTCGCCTCCACCAGAAGTTCGATCGATTTGGTCAACGCCTGCCGCTCGCGATCTTTCGCGTTGGCGACACCATCCTCCATGATTTCGGCGTAGGAAAACTGGTACATTCATGTATCCTTTATCTGCCGCCACCCCTGATCATCAGAGGTAGTTGACCAGACTCATTTTTTGCAGACGCGACGTGAGGCTGTATGCGATTTCAATCTGCTGCTGCAGCAGGTCGAGGCGTGTCTTCGCCTCATAGGTATCGATCCCCTCGATATCCAAGAGATGCGTTTCGATGATCTTTTTCTGGGCCTCCAGCGAATCATTGGCTTTCGAGACACGGCTTTCGGAAAGACCGAGCTGGCTTTGCTGCTGGTTCAGACCGTTGATGGCGGTGCCGATATTGGTCACCGACTTCATCGCCACCATTTCGCGGACGCCGCTGTCCACCTTCGCGTCGAGGAAGGTCATTGACGTCATCGCGGTCAAGGCGAAATAACGCATGCCCTGCGAGTTGCTGTTGCTCGACGTTTCGACAACCTCGTTCTGGCTGATGCGGCTCGTCATGTTGGTGTCGCTCGCCTTCGAACCGAAGGTCGTCCAGAAATCATAGTTCTGGCCGGCCGTCAGGCTGCTGTGTGGCGGGTTCGTGACCGTGGTCGTACCATTGAACACGCCTTCGATATGCGTCATGAAGGCTTCGACCTGTGTTTTCGACAGGCTGGCGAAATCACCCACCGGCGGCGTCTGCGCCGCCATGAACGCGTTCAGTTCCGTCTCATAGGCTTCCTTCAGCGGAGATCCATCTGCGAAATAGTCATCGACGGGCTTCACATCCGTATTGATGCCGGAGAACAGATATTCGCCATTGACCGCCGTATTGGCGAAGCTGGTGAAGTTGTTGAACGCATTCGAGATGGTCTGGGCAACCGTCGACAGCGTCGGTGCTTCACTGCTGGTATTGGGGACCAGAACCTTCTGAATCTCCTGCGCGGCCTTCGCCATACCGTCCAGCGCCGTCTGCGAGGATTTGAGGCGTTGTGTTGCAATCGAATTGACGCTGACCAGCGAGGTAATGCGGTCGATATCGCGATTGAGATCGAGGCTGCGGGCGGTGTTGGCGCCCAGTGTCACGCCAAGATCGGCATGCTTGCCCGTCGTCAACTCGGTATTGAGATTGGTCATCTCAAGCTGAGCCTTGAGGATGGTGCTGCGCATGCTGTTCTGCATCGCCAGCGATGAAATGAATGACGTTTTCATCGTTTACCTCACCATGTCCATCAGGGACTTGAGCATTTCATCAACGGTCGTCACCAGTTTGGTCGCGGCCTTGTAGGATTGCTCGATATCCATGAGCAGCGAGAGCTCCTCATCCAGGCTGACCGCCGTGTTGTTCGAATAGGACGTGGCGGAGCGCTCATAAAGCGCGCTTTTCGCTTCGTTCGCCGAAGTCGCA
This sequence comes from Agrobacterium salinitolerans, assembly GCF_002008225.1. Lineage (GTDB taxonomy): Bacteria > Pseudomonadota > Alphaproteobacteria > Rhizobiales > Rhizobiaceae > Agrobacterium > Agrobacterium salinitolerans. Next base: position 111,702 of record NZ_MRDH01000013.1, read on the forward strand.
CCGGAACGTTCCTGTTCAAGCCACCCCATCGAGTTGGTGCCGTATTTCAGGATGCTGGTATTCGTATCGATACGCGTCGACGCGGCAAAATTCATGGGCGCGTCAAAAGCAGTAACATAGCTGCGGATCAGCTCGGAGAAGCCGGTTCCCCCCGAGGTTGCGGTATTGATCACGTAATCGGTACCGTTGATACCGCCGTCACGCAACAATTCCGGATTGCCACCTTTGGAAATAATTAACGCCGGGTTGACGGTAATGCTCGCTGCGAGCCCAGGAGAGACAATCCCGTCTGCCGGAATGGTGGTCGCCGCCGGCGAGCCGTAAGTGAAGAGACCCGGCATGTCCGGCAGGCCGCTGGTGGAATCCGCCGGCTTTTCCGCAAACATGGTAATGAGGCCTCGGGCGATTTCATCGAGCTGGCTCTGCATCGTCGGAGCCAGATCGTCACGAACCTGCATCAGGCCCTGAAGCGACCCCTCCGCCGTCGTGTTGCTGCCGCTGCCAGCCTTCAGCGCTACGCCATCGACATAGATTGCGTTGCCCGTGGTCGTCGCATCATAGCCCGGCTGCGTTTTGAAAGTGACGCTGCGCGGCACGATTTCGAACAGCGTCGCGCCATCCGTCGTATAAAGCGCTACATCGTTGTTGGGACGATTGACGACATTGATGCCGATAATGGAGGAAATATCCTTGAGAAGCGTCTCGCGCTGGTCGAGTGCGTCACTTGGATCGCCGCCGATCGCCGTCTGCGCCTTGACCTCGTTATTGGCTTCCTCGAACTTTGCAAGCAGCCCGTTCAACTTGTCGACCTGAAGGGCGATTTCCTTGTCGGCGCGCAGACGCATCGACTGCAATTCGCTCGAGGCCTTGTTCAGGGAACTGGCGACATCAATAGCCGAGGTGACCGCCGTTGCGGCCAGAGCGGCATCGCTCGGCTTGGCGGCGTAAGCGTCCAGGCTCTTCAGCAGTTCCTTCATATAGGTGGCCGGCGAACTCTCATAATCGTTGCCGCCGAAAATGCTCTTCATTTCCTCAAGACCGGTCAGAACCGTATTCTGGCCGGAAGCGAGAGAAGAAGTGGAAATCGTCTGCCTGAAAAGACTTTCATTCTGGGCACGGCCATTGGAGACGATACTCGCTCCGGCCATGGTCGTGCCAAGAATGGCGGTTCGCTTGACGTAATTCGCATTACCGACATTGGCAATGTTTTTCGAAGTAACGTCGGTCTGCTTACCTGTGTTATTGAAAATCGATTGCGCAGTATTCATTGCTGACGTGAGCGACATTCATCTGTCCTCGTGAGAAGTATTATCTCTTCAGATTGATCAGGACGTCCATCAAATCCGATCCAGTCTGGAAGACTTTCGAATTCGCTGTGTAGATACGCTGGGATTCAATCATGTCGGTGAGTTCGCTGGCGATATCGACGTTCGAGCCTTCCAGCGCACCCTTTTGGATGTAACCGAAGCTGCCCGATTGCGGGAAGCCAATGGTGACGACGCCCGACTCGTTGCTCGGCAGATAGACGTTGCCGTTCTGCGGGCTGAGATTGTCGACGCTCGGTACCGTGGCCAGCGCCAGCTGGTAAATGTTGCGGCGACCACCATCCTGATAGACCGCCGTTACCACGCCATCCTTGCCGATTTCCACATCCTTGATCTGGCTTGGGCCGTTGCCGTCCAGAATTGCGGTGCCAGGCGTAAACTTGGTCGAGAATTGCGTCATTTCAGACAGATCAATGTTGATCGCCTGCGCCACACCGCTGTTGCTGTCATTAATCGTGATTGACGTGGGCGACGTGGTCGTGAGCTTGTTGGTGGCGGGATCGAAAGTGAGGGTCACAGTTTCCTGGACAAGCGTCGCAGGCGCAGTTGCCGTGTAGGGGAATCCGCCATTCGTCGACTGATCCTGACGATAAACCGCAACTTCCCAGGTATTGTCTGCGGTCTTCGTGTAATAGAAATCGTAAAGTACCTTCGCACCGCCGCTATCGAATGCCGTCAACGAAGTCTTGTTGCCGAACGTCGCAGTCGCGGAGTTGGTGCTTGGAAGCGACGCAGCCGCCACAGCCGTATCGTCACGGTTAAGATTGGCCGGGAAACTGCCCTGCGTGGAGGGCGATGCCGTCAGGCCGAAATTATTGACGTTGATGGCCTCAAGACCCGTAAAGCCGTTAACGACAGCCGCCGGCGGATTGGAACCGTAAGGATAACCCATCAGCTGAAAACCAGCCGCGTTTTCCAGATAGCCTTCCGAGTTCTTCACGAAAGAGCCGGCACGCGTGAGATAGGGCGTACCTGCGCCGTCCTGAACCACGAAAAAGCCGTTGCCCTGAACGGCAAGGTCGGTGCTCGAGGTGGTGTAGGAGAGGTTGCCCTGCTCCGAAATGCTGTAGCGAACGTTGGACTGCACGCCGCCGGACGCATAGCTGCCCGACGAGGAGGGCAGAACGAGCGAAGAGAATGACGTCGATGCGCGCTTGTAACCGGTGGTGCTCGCATTGGCGATGTTATCGCCCACGGTGCCCAGCTTGTTCGCCTGTGCATTCATGCCGGACACACCGGTTCGCATAGTGCCGAAAATACTCATTCAAAAACCCTCGTGGTCATCTTTCAGGGAGAAGGTAAAGCGTTTGGCTTGCGTGAAGCTGTCTGAAATACCGCGTTTGAAAAAGACCACGCGGGTCAATGAAAATCACTGCCAGTCGATGCTGTAGCCGAGGAACCGCTTGGAATCGACCGGATCGTAGCCAAGCTTCTTGCGCAGCTTCTTGCGCAGCTTGCTGATATGGCTTTCGACGACGTTCTCTTCGACGTCGTCATCGAAGATGCCGTAGATGGCATTGAAAATCTGCGTCTTGGAAACGCGGCGTCCGCGATTGGCGATCAAGTATTCGAGGATGCGGCGCTCACGGCGCGGCAAGGGGAACACTTCACCACCCACCTCCGGGTCGCGGCCATCAGAGAAAACCCGGATCGGTCCCGCATCGGTGAAATTCGAGATGACCTGCAATCGGCGACGGATCGCCGCTGCACGCGCAAGGATCTCACGGGGGTGCACCGGCTTGCGCACGACATCGTCAACGCCGCTGTCGAAAAGCGCCAGCGTCGATTCCAGCGAGGGCTGGTCGCTGACCGCGATCACCGGGGCCGTCGTGCGATCCCTGATCGCCTTCGGCAAAGAAAAGCTCCGGTCGCCCTGGCCGATCAGGAAGGCTTCAACAGCCGCAAGATCGCTTTCCGCCGCCGTCGAGACCCACTCCCCGAATTCGACCGGATCGAACCCGGTCGAGGGAATGCCCTCACGCCCAAATAGAGATGTATAGCCGTCTTTAACGAGCTCGCGCTCATCAACCACTACGATCATTCGTCCGCCTCCGAATCAGTGTGGTGTTTTCCAATGTGGCATTGGTACGAATCGGGGGATTCACGAACAACTGTAGAAAATCATCGATAGATATTAATAATTGATTAACCATTTTGTGCCGATTTGATCTATATATAGTGGGTATTAACCATATATGGCACAAAATTTTTGTGTAGAAATTTCAAAATTCCGAAAAAATCGCTTGAAGCGCCTTTTTTCGATCAATCTATCGCCACATTTCGAAATACGAGTCCCGCAACGTCTGAAGGCAATTTCAGGTTGTTATCCGTCACAGAAACTTTTCGCATTGGGGGTCCATTTCCCGTAGCCTGTCGCCACCAGATTGGCGATGACACGGCAGACATATTTCTTCTGCGCGGGGTCATTGTTCGGGCCTGCATGATAGCGCGCGACCGCCATGGTCCAGGTTTCATGCCTGTTGTGAAGGTTGCGCAGGAACATGGCGGCATATTCCACATTGCGGCGCGGATCGAACATTTCCCGCGCGGATGCGAAGTTTTCGCCATGAAAATAATGATTGATCTGCATGCATCCGAGGTCGATTAGCTTCGCGCCGTTGCGCTTCGCCGCCTCGAAAGTGGTCAAAGCCTCCTCGGTGGAGGCGGCAAATACCGGTTTTCCCTCAATATTCATGGCGTTAGGGTCGAGCCGTCCCTTGCGGCCCGTTTCGGTCAGCCCCACCGAATAGAGAATTCCCTCCGGCACGCCGTATTTGCGTGCCGCCGACTGAATCTCTCTTTCGCAGACACCTGATGTTGCCGAAGCGGACGCGTTGTCAGAGGTAGACGCCATTGTCATCAGAAGTGCGGGCAGACCCAAGAGCGCCATCCATGCCTTCATTATGCACCCCCAAATTATTGCCATTGCCTTGCCGGTCGCCGCGCGCCCCGGACTCGTCACGGTTGCGCCCGGCGGCGGCTTGCTGCCCCTGCTGCTGCGCCTGCTGATTTTGCTGATTGTTGCCTTGTGTGCCCGTTTGGTCACTCTTGTCGGAAGAAGCGACGCTGATAGTGATGTTGTCGACCGTCAGCCCCTGGGCCTTGAGGCCGTCAAGGATGCTCTTGCTGTCTTCCTGCAGCTTTTTATAGGCCGCAACACTTTCCACCGTCATGTGAACGGAAAGCTCGTCACCGGCAAGACGCAATGACATCGTCACCGACCCAAGCTCGATCGGCGTCATGTGCAGCTTCAGCGTATGGACGACCTTGCCTGTGCTGCTCTGGGCCGCCGCATTGGACAGCGACGAACCGGGCTGCATGGCGCTCACCCATTCCGGATCATTGACGATCAGGCCGGTCAGCGCCGAGGCGTTGGTCGAAGGTGCGAGGCCAATGAACCGCCGTGAATCGAGAACCGTTATGGTGTCGGTCGTTTTGCCGGTGCTTTCCCGCGCGTCGAACTCGACACGGCCGTCACGCTGAACCGTGCTCATATCCAAAGCACGGGCCGCGCCCGAACGCGGCGAGGAAAAACGGAATGCCGCGGCGTCGCCCTCGTTTTCCGAACCCGAACCCGCCTCGTTACCGGCGGGTGCAATCCCTGTCGGCATGTCCTTGATCGAGTGCTCGGCCTTGCTCCGGACGGGTTCACCCCGGTCTGATTTAACCGTGTCGGCCTTGCCGGCAATCGCCTGGGCAATTTCCTCAAGCGGTGTCTTGGCGGTCGCCATATCGGCAGCAGCGGCCGTCGCCAACTGCAGTTCCGTCAACTTCGGATCGATCGTATCGTCCGCCGCTTCGGCGCCCTTGTCGACGTTGTATTTGAGCTTCTTGCCCGTCTTGCCGTTTTCCGGCGTCGCGCGGACCGTTTTCACAGCGTTTTGAAACTCGGCCACGGCCTCCTGGGCACGACCTTCGCCGGTATGCTCCTTGACCATCGCATTGAGAAATGTTGGGGGGCGCTTGACCGGGACATCCATCTTTTCCGCCTCGCCATCGGGCTGCGACTGCTGTCCTTCAGCCGGATTTTCGTCCTGCTGACGCCGCGAATGCAGCGCGTGCGGCGGGCGCTCGTCCCGGACCGTGGAAAGGGCATCACCGAAACTGCCGCCTTTGGCGTCGTCCCTGACGCCGGCGCCGCCGGCGCGCGGATCGGATGGCGGCGCATTCACTATCGTGTTGATGTTTGCGTCGATCATGGTGCCCCCTCGCCTTTCTTCAACAGGCTGTCGATTTCATCGAGCTTGCTGCGGCCGCTCGTCACGAGCTGCCGCACATTATCGCCCTCGTCGTCAACCTTCTGGGTTTCGACCCGCCATATGCTTTTTGCATCGGCAGCGCCCGCCTCATTTTCGGGCGGATCCCGCCCGGTCTCATTCGCGGCCGCAGTCTCGGCCTCAACGCCGGCCTGCGGGGAAGGAGGACGAACCACCTGATCGGCAATCGTCCTTGCCGCCTCCCGCAAGGCCTTGTCCCGATCCGAAAGCTGCGCTTCGGGAATTTGCCCGATTGTCTCGATCGCGCTCACCACATCGGGCGTGCCGATATTGGAAAGGCTTTCATAGAGATTGGCCTGCACTTCCGGCTCACCCGGCAGTGCCGGAGACAGCGCCTTCGCCTTCAACGCCGCCATGCGCGCCAGTGAATCCTTGCCGCTGATCGCCGCCAGCCGCGAAAGCCGCAGATAGGCTTCCTTCTGCCTTTCCGCATCCATCATGGCAAAGGTTTCCTGTATCGCCTCATGGCCGATGGAATCGGCGCGCTTGACCACCAGCGAAACCAGAAGGTCTGCGAACTGGCTGGCATAGGGCGAATGCAGGAACCGCCGCGCATAACGCTGCGCATACTCGACGCCGCGCGCCGCATCGCCGTCCTCGACCGCAATGGCGAGCGAGCGGCGCAATGCGGCCTCCTCGACGATGGTGCCCGGCGCTTCGAGCCGGGCGATGTCGTAAAAGCCGAGCGCAGCCAGCGGATCGCGCGGGATTGTCACATTCCCGCTGATCAGCGCCAGATAGGCGCCAATCCGCTTGCCGCGATATTCCGGCACCATGGCCGCAATGCTCTGCGCGACAAGGGTTCCCTTGCCGGAGAGGTATTTGCGCAGGACATCGGCGACGCGGCTGTCGAAATTGCCATCCACATCGCGCGCGACCAGAAATTCCAGCGTGGACGGATTGCCGCCGCTCATCGCATAGATGAGCGCCGCATCGACATTGCGCGGATCCTTGAAGATCGCCGAAGGCGCGCTCTTCAGCCGCTCATCGATGGTCTGGAGTAGAAATCGCTGCATTTCCGAGGCGGAATGGTCGCCCATGGCGACCGAATCCTGCACGAATTGCAGGGAGCGCAGCATGGAATAGGGCATGAGATTGTCTTGCGACTGCGACAACGCCCTGCCCGGCTCGGAGCCGAGACCGCAAAGCGTCGCCGCAAGAAGAAGCCAGCGTTTCGAGGTTTTCGTCACTTTCACCCCCGATCGGCCTCAAGCAGAATTTCGATGCGGCGGTTGGCGTCCGCCATAGGGTCTGCCGGCACCTGCAATCTGCGGTCCGCAAAACCCGAGACCTGCTTTACCCGCTCTTCCGACAGACCACCGCGCACCAGCATGTAATAGGCGCTGTGAGCGCGATCCATGGAGAGCCGCCAGTTGTCATTGGCCTCGCCCTTGAACTGCCGTCCGTCGGTATGGCCGCGGATCACCACGCTGCCGCCGCGCTCCTGAAGCAGTTTACCGATTTTTTCCATGGCCAGAACCATTTCACGCCGGGGAACGGCCGATCCGATATTGAACATCGGCGTTTCCGTCTGGTCGGAAATGGTAAGCAGCAACCCGCCTTCCGCCGGCGTCACCACCAGACCTTCGGAAAGCCTGCCGGTGATGCCTGAGATTTGCTTTTCGATCTCCTCACGCAGCGTGTCGGCCTTTTCCCAGTCGGCATCGCTCGCCTTTTGCTCAACATCGCTTGCCTGTCGCGGCTCATCCGGCTTCGGCTGCGCAAGCGCTGCCTGCTCTGCGGCGTCCGGACGCTGCTGCGGCACCACGGCAGCGACTTCCATCGACTTGCCGTCTTCCGCGTTGTCGGCCGGTGTCTCGGACGCCTTAAGTGCGACCGCCTGAGCGTTTTCGGCCGCATCCTCTTGCTTGTTCTCGGCGAGTTGCTGCTGTTCAACCGGTTTTTGCGGTTGATCGGCGCGGGTGATTTTCACCTGCTGGGTCCAGAAATCGGGATCGAAGGGATCGCGATAGGCTTCACCGCCGCTAGCGCCCGTCGCCGGGCCGGAATCAGCAGCGCCGCCCTCGCCCTTGGCGCTGACATTGGCCTGCTGCCCCACCTGCTGGGCAATTTCGGCGAGCACGGAGTAAGGATTTTCGAAAAAGTCCGCTTCGGAGAAATTCGACTGTTCACCGGTCTGGGAGGTCAGATCTTCGCCCGTCGCCGCAGCGGAGCCTTTGGTGACTTTTTCCGCCTGGATGTTGGACTGATCCTTCTTCTGGACGCCCTCTTCCTTATCGACAGGCTTTTCCAACCCCTTGGACGAGGGTTTCTCATCGGATAGCTTGATAGGGTTAAAGTAGCTCGCGACCGAGGCCTTGGTTTCCTCGTTGGCGGCATTGACCAGCCACATCACGAGGAAGAACGCCATCATCGCCGTCATGAAGTCAGCATAGGCGATTTTCCACGCACCCCCATGGGCGCCGTCATGCCCGCCCTTGTGGCGCTTGACGATGATGATCTCGTTCTTGCCGTGGTGGTGATTTTCGCCTTCACTCATTTCATCACCTTGCGAAGACTGGACGCCCAGGCGGACATGCGCGTCACAAACACGCTTTCACCCAGCTCGACGGAAAGATCGATATCGGCGGTCTCGGTAAATTTCATCGTTTCTTCTTCAAAGCCCGGCTGCGTCTTCAGCCGCTCGAACAAATCTTTCGGGCCTTTCACGACAAGCGTGACCTCTTCGCCATCCGGCATGGCGCTACGCACCACATCCGCCAGCGCGGAGACCGCCTTGAGCGACAGCTTTTCCGTCAGGACCGGAGCAAGGATATTGGCGGTCTGCTCGCTGAGATTGGCTGCAATCGCGTCGATGCCCTCGCGCAGCCCCCGGGACAGGGAAGCTGCGATTTCTTCAAGATGGCCCGAACGCAGGGTTTCCAGCTCAGCCGTATGGGCAGCGATCAGCTCTTCCCTCTCCGCCTGCATCTTTTCAGTGATCTCGCGGGTGGCGTCTTCGCGACCGCGGGCGTAAGCCGCCTGTTTTTCACCTTCAACATCGACGGTTTCGAAGTCATCGAAACCCGTTGCGAGACCGACAAAAGCGGATGTGGCGTCGACATCCGCCAATGGATCGCCAAAGGCCATCCCGGCAGGCTGGGTGTCACCGAAGTCCTTGAGATATCGTGCAATGGACGCGCTCATGCCCGCCCCCAGCAAAACAGGCCAAAGGGGCGGTACATGTTTCGCTGCCTGCGATCTGACGCGTTCTGTCGCATTTCCGGACGGAAAACCGGAACCCACTTTTCCTGGAAATGCTCTAAGCCGTTTGGCGGCACCACCGTCATCCTTGCTACCCTGCCCGTCTCTTCCACGTTTCCCGGCCAGATCACGCCATGCAATCCGCCCCATATTGACCCGACGTTAGGTGTTCAAACTTGTGCGAAGATGAAGGCGGGCTCGATCAGCAAGCCTGCGCCCCTCCATCCCCTCGTGCCCACGCCGGCCAGACCCGTTACTTGAAGAGCTGGAGGATATTTTCCGCATTGGCGTTGGCGATGGAGAGCGCCTGGATGCCGAGCTGCTGCTGCGTCTGCAGCGCTTTCAATCTGGTCGATTCCTCGTTCATGTCAGCATCGACGAGACGGCCAACGCCCTTGTCGATCACATCCATCAGGCTGGAGACGAAATTGTCCTGCATGCTGATGCGGCTCTGCAGCGAACCCAGGCTGGAAGCCGTACTAGTCATCGCCTCAAGCCGCTTGTCCACGAAAGACATCATCATGTCGATGGCGTCGGCATCGGTATAGGTCGTGCCGCCGCCGGCAAAACCGCCCATGGCTGCCGCGACGACGTCAAGCTTGGCGAGATCGAGGGTGGAGACGGAAAACTCGAGGGAACGACCGGTCGAAGCCGTTCCACTGCTGGTGTCGTAAAACCAGTCGTTGCTACCGGTGTCACGATAGGCTGGGGAAACGGTGACGCCGCCGCTGGACGGATCTGTCGCCGTCACCTTGACCCATACATTTTCGGCGAGTCGCAGATAATTGTCGGTTCCGTTGCCGTAGACATTCGGATCGGTATTCGTATCCGCCGTCGCGGCATTCAGCGCGCCGATCTGTGCATCGGTCAGCTTCGGCACGACATAGCTCGTATCCGTCGTCGTGCCAGCAGTCGTTGACGTCTGGGTGACTTCATATTCCGTCTTGCTGACAAAAACGGCGTTCTTGTCGAGAATCCCGAGCTTTCCGCCACTGAGGTCGAAAAGCACGGTGCTGCCGTCGAGCGTGTAGTCGACGGTGGTGACCCCGACATTGCCCGAGCCCGTGCGCGTGAAGGATGCAACTACCTTTTTGATGATCGCTTCTTCAACCGGCGGCGTGCCGCCGTTGCTGATGCTGGCCTGCAGCCAATTTTCACCCGAGAAGGAGGCCGATTCGGAGATGCTCTTCAGCTGTTCCTGAAGCTGTTTGATTTCATCCTGAATCTTGCTGCGGTCGGCGCCCACGCCGTAAGCCGCAACGAGCTTGGCCTTGATCTGCTTGACAACCTCAATCGTGCTTTCAAGCGCATCATAGGCGGTATCGACCTTGGCGGCTCCCAGACCCAAAGCATCCTGCACGGCCGAAAGCGCATTATTGTCGGAGCGCATCGTCGTTGCAATGGACCAGTAGGCCGCATTATCCGCGGCCGTCTCGACACGGTAGCCGGAAGATACGCGCGCCTGTGTTGTCTCGAGGCTCTTGTCGATCATGCGCAGGGTTTGCAGCGCGGCCATCGCCGCCGCATTGGTCAAAATGCTGGTCATGGGGTCCACCCAACTCAAAATTTAAAAAGAAATCCGGCGCGGTGCCGACAACGAGCAGAAGCATCATGCGCATCGCCAATGGTCTGTACCGACCACCGCGACCTGCCGTTCGTTAACAAATCGTTAATGCGATAGGTAACAAACAACGAGACTGATTTGCAAGGCGTTCCTCACCTTCGCAGCCGGGTTTCGCATAAACCGGCAGGCTTCGGGCAAGCCCGGATCAAAACGCACCGGAAAAACGCGGTTGCGCCCGTGATATGAACGAGCGCAACTTACTTGATGAAAAGATGTGGCGGCTGATACGGTTAAGCCGCTTCGCCCTGACGGGTGGCCACGAATCGGGCAGCAGCCAGGCTGTGGCGGAGAAACTCGGTATTCTCGTCCGGGTTTTCGGAAGGGTTCTGAAACGAGACGTGATTGATCTCGATCGCCGCATGCTCGTTGGCGAGTGTCAATCGCGCATAGACCGTGGCGCCCTTCGGCTTCAGCTCGAGATCGAGAACGATCTCCGGCGCGCCTTCCCATTCGAGCTTATATTCGCCGCCGGTGCCGAAATTGATCGTACCAGGATGGTAATAAAGCTCCGCCGCCGAGGAAACGAGGTCGGCGATGCTGCCGTAGCACTCGAATCGAAGCAGCGAAATCAGGTCGGCCGGGTCTAACAAGCGTAATTCGGTGGCGATCGGGTTGATCGCCTCTGCGACGATCATTTCCCGCTGTTCGGAATAGGCGGATTTTTTCATTGGTTTTATTGAACCCGTATTTTCGATGACTTCATGGCGTAAACCCGATGAACGAGCTCCGCCACAGCCTTGTAGAAGGCTGGTGGAATCACACTATCTACCGAGACTTGCGCAAACATGGAGCGTGCAAGCGGTGGGTCTTCAAAAACAGGGATATTGTTTTCTTCCGCAATCTCGCGGATTTTCAATGCGATAAGGTCCTGACCCTTGGCAACGACGACAGGTGCGTCTCCTTCTTCGCGCACGTAACGCAGTGCTACCGCAAAGTGTGTCGGGTTGGCGATGACGAGTGTCGCGCGCGGCACGTTGTTGATCATGCGGCGGCGGGCACGGTCGCGGGCGATCGAGCGCTGGCGGGACTTGACCACCGGGTCACCCTGCGACTGCTTGTATTCTTCCTTCACCTCATGCTTCGTCATTTTCAGCTGGCTGAACCAATGATGGCGCGTCCACAAGACGTCCACGGCGGCGAGCAGCGCTGTCGAGAGCAGGATGACCACCATCATTTTCTTGACGATTTCAACCAACCGGACGAAAATCACCTGCGGATCGGAAAACATCAGATCGATGAGGCTATAGAAATCACCGCGAAGCGCGAAGAACATGATGACCGAAACGATCATGATCTTGAACACCGATTTGGCGAATTCCACAAAGCCCTGCTTGCTATAGATACGGGTGAAGCCTTTTGCCGGTGAAATGCGTGACCATTGCGGACGCACCCGCTCCAGCACCGGCGACGGCAGGTTCTGCAGGAACGACGAGGCAAGCCCGAAAACGATGAACATGATCATGGCCGGCATGAGCAGGTAAGCAACGGACGTGCCGAGAAAATAGAGCAGCGACAGGGCATCCGGCCGGGTGCTGAGGTTCCATTGTTCGGGCTGGCCGAACAGGTCCTTCAGGGTGACACCGAGACGGCCGGCACCATCGGGCAGGAAAAAAACCAGATAGCAGTAAAAGGCGAGCGACGACGCAAAGATAGGCACTTCGCGCGAAAATGGCAGATTGCCCTTTTCCGCGGCATCACGGAGTTTTTTCTCCGTGGGGTCTTCTGTTTTACTGTCCTTGTCCTGATCGTCTGCCAAGGCACGTTCCCGAAATAAAAAAGGCCCGCCGATCCCGGCAGGCCGTCATCCCGAAACTAGCGCCCGTGAGCGGCCATCGCAATGGCCGGTTTCGGCGTAAAAGCCGGTTATCAACCGGCTTCCGCTTAAGCTGCGGCCGACTGTTCGTCCGCGGCGGCTTCCTTTAGCTGGATCTGGCCGGAATTGGCGAGCCGGATCGCTTCTTGAGCGACGGCGCGGCGTGCGATCGCCACTTCGCGGGTATTGATCGAGGCTTGCGGCACGGAAAGGTCCGATTCGATCATACGGCGCTGGCGCGGGCTGATGCTGGAAAGCACGCATTCCTTGATTTCCATCGTGGCGCCGCGTAGCGCCATGGTCAGAACATCGGCCGAAACATCGTTGAGCAGCAGGACGCGGCTGCGCTGCGGCATGAACATGAGGTCGTCGAAGAGGAAGATCTTCGGCTTGACCTTGTTTGCGGCTTCCTTGCTGAGCGTTTCGAGCGAGCTGAGCAACGTGTCGACCTGCGGCTTGTCCAGTTCGTTCATCAGATCGGCAACCTTTGTCGAGCCGCCGGCATTGCGCTCGGCCTCGATCTCGTTGATGAGGTTGACCACGCGCTTCTCGATGATCTGCGCGGCGGTCGGGCTGACTTCCTTCATGTTTACCGTACGGTTCATGATGTCGGCGCGTTGCTCTTCCGGAATGGTCAGGAGAACCTTGGCGCCAAAAGAGGAAGGCAGCATGGAGAGAATATAAGCGATGGTCTGCGGATGCTCGCGCAACAGGAACTTGCCGACGAATTCCGGCTCGGCTTCCTGAAGACGGTCCCAGATCGACGCTTCATAGGCCTGGAAGGCCGCGCGGCGACCGAGAAGGCTGTCGACTTCTTCCGGTGTCAGCCCTTCTTCGAGAATGCTTTCGATTGCCTTGGCATTGTCCATCAGGCCCGTTCCTTCCGTGAACAGGTCTTCGAATTCCGCCACGATCTGCGCGAGCTCATCCGGAGGAATGACGCGCAGGGTCTGAGCCGAGGAAATGATCATCTGCAATTCGTGCTGCGTGAAAAACTTCAGCAGCTTGCCGGCGACGCCCTTGCCCATGGCAAGAAGCACCGCGGCCGCCTTGTCGGCCTGAGACAACGGCTTGCCCGCAATGGGGTTACCGAAATCCTCGAAGTCCATCATGGTCTTTCCTCTCCGTCCCCACAGGGATCAGGCTTTCTTCGTACTCAGTACTTCAATCAATTTTACGCCGAAGCGCGTATCGTCGTCTTCCAGAACCGTTATCTCACCGCGCGCAATACGGCGGCCATTCACCATGATTTCAACCGGCTCGCCGATCTTGCGGTCGAGTGCGATCGTTGCTCCTTCTTCAAGGCTCATCAGCCCCGAAACGAGCATTCTGCTGGTGCCAAGAACGATCTGGACATCGATCGGGATGTCCATGATCATTTCCATGTTTTCGGACAATCCGCTGCCAAGCGGCGCCTTCACACCCGCAACCTGCGGGGCGGCGGCAAAATCGTCCATCGCAAAATCGTCCGTTCCGCCACCGAAGGCGGAAAGATCGGTGTCCGTCGAAACCTCGTCCGTCGTTCCGAAATCGCCGAAGTCGCCGAAATCGGAGAGCGAGCCTTCCGCATCCGTCTTGAGGACGCCACGCAGATCGCCGATAGCCTGGTCGAGGTCGCCGTCGTCTTCAAACGACGGCAGCGCCGCATCATCGGTCACAGGTGTTTTCTTCGTAGCCATGCGCTGATTATTCCCTTTGAAACTTGCGTCAACCTGCCCAAATCCTCGAAGGCCGGGCAGGATTTTAACCCATCAAATGTCGTAAGATCTCGTCGTCAGTGCTGACATTGTTCTTCACCCGAACCATGTAGCGGTTGCCGGACTTGCCGAATTCGCAATTATAGAGCTTGGAACCGTTGGCGCTGACCTCAACGCCGATATCGTCCTGCTTCAGAGCCTGAAACGGAATGACATCGCCGGCCACCAGCTTGGAAATCGTCCTGAGCGTCAGTGTTTCGAGCTTGATGCGCGCCTCGAGCGTGACCTGCGATCGCTTCACTTGCTCCGAAATCATTTCCATCCATTCCTCCTGCTTCTTCAGCGCCTGGGCTGAAGCCTTGGGGGCGACGATGGAAGTCTTGAGCAGGGCGCGCTGCGGCACGATCAGCGAGAACTCCGACGATACCTTGCCAATATCGACCTTCAGGCGGATGGTCACGCCGTAAAGGCCGGCGATCATCTCGTCGAAGGCGCTTTTGCCGTTGGAATTGAATGGCGGATCGATGGTTGCCTCAAATCCGCCCGGCGCGTTGACACCGGAGCGCAGGACACCTGCGATGCGGCCAAGAACCATGGCCGCGAGATCAAGCTCGATATGGGATAGGCTGCGCTCGTCCGGCTCGCCAATCATGTCCGGCGACGCGCCCAGCATGCGCTCCATGAGCGCGATGACGAAACCGTTGCCGACCGTCATCATGAAATTGGGGCACCAGTTGCGCAGGGAACAATCGGCAACCGCGACATTGCTCCCGACATTGGCGATGAGATCGGTCATCAGTCCCGATTCGGAACCGACATATTCGACGTCGATCGCGATGCCGGTCTCGCTGTGGAAGATGTCTGGCAGGAACTCGCTGTAGAGATGGCCGATATCGGAACCGATCTTGGCGATCGTCTTGCGATCGGATAATCCGCCCGTCAACTTTGCCAGAAGGGCCGTGTCGATGGCCGGTGCTTGTTGCGCTGCAGCTTTTGCCATCGTCATGCCGCCTTGTTTTCGCCGCCGGGGTTCATCATCTCCTGCTCGACGGCGTCAATAGATGGCCGCTCGTAGTTGGAGATGGTCTTGCGGCCATATTCGAGTGCGACCTGCGGCACCGAGCCGTTCATGTAAGCGATCAGCGTCTGCTTGACGATGATGTAGAGGCGGTGCTGCTTGGTGCGGACGATCTTGACCTGGGACGCCAGCGGGTTGCAGATCGAATAGGACAGGATGATGCCGAGCATGGTGCCGACGAGCGCGGCGCCGATGAGGCCGCCCAGCACTTCCGGCGATTCGTTGATCTTGCCCATGGCCTTGATAACGCCGAGAACCGCCGCGACGATACCGATGGCAGGGAAGGAATCCCCCATGGTGGTAATCGCGTGATAAGGTTTCAGCTTGTCGTTCAGGATGGTTTCGATTTCCTCATCCATCAGCGCCTCGATTTCGTGGCTTCGGGCGTTGCCGATGATGATGAGGCGAACATAGTCGCAGATGAACGAGGTCAATTCCTTGTTCTTCAGAACCGATGGCGCGCTCTGGAAAATCGAGGATTCTTCCGGATTGTCGATATGGGCCTCGATCTCGTTGCGCGATTTCGTGCGCAGGTCGCGCATCAGCGAATAGAGCACGCCGAGCACGTCGAGATAGTTTCGCTCCTTCGGGACCGAATGCTTGAAGGCCTCGCCGAGCGCCTTGCCCGAATCCTTCACGACTTTCATGGGGTTCGCCATGATGAAGCCGCCGAGACCGGCGCCGCCGATGATCATCAATTCGAACGGCTGAACCAGCACGTCCAGATGACCGCCCATCGCCATGTAGCCGCCGATGATGCAGCCGAAGGTGATTATAAGTCCAATTACAATATTCATTGATCGACCACGCCCGAACAGTGTTCCATAGCGACATGTCTAAAAAATGTGGCTTGCGTGAACCTGTCCGCAAAGCCGCTCTCGCATTCCTGTCTCCAGCCAGTTTCGCACAAGCAAGCCACGGCACTATGCCGACAAAGGCGGACGTGCGCCTTGAGATCGGGATCAAACGAGAGCGGCGGTTCAGTGACTTCCACCTACACCAGCTACAGACTGATCAGTCAGGATATCGGCAAATCGCTTGAGCGGGTCTCGGAACAGCCCGACGTGGCGCGCGAGACCGAATATTATCGCGCGAAGATCGGCGACGTGAAATCCATCGACGACTTCATGGCCGATACGCGCCTTTACAATTACGCGCTGAAGGCCCACGGCCTTGAGGACATGGCCTATGCTAAGGCTTTCATCCGCAAGGTGCTGACGGAAGGCGCCTCGGACAAGGACGCTTTCGCCAACAAGCTTTCCGACAGCCGTTATGCGGATTTTGCGAAGTCGCTGGATTTTGCCGGCCTGGGCGCAGCGGCGACTTCGGTCGACGCGGCCCAAACGGGCGTCATCAGCAAATACACGCGCCAGACCCTGGAACAGGAAGCCGGTGACGACAATAACGGTGTCCGGCTCGCCCTTTATTTCGAACGCAAGGCATCAACCATCACATCCGGCCTCGATTTTCTCGCCGACGACGCGCTCGCGCAGGTGTTTCGCACAACGTTCAACCTCCCCGACGCATTTTCCGCGGCCGACATCGACAAACAGGCGGCGCTCATCGAAAAGAGCATCAATATCAAGGATCTGCAGGACCCCGAAAAGGTTGGAAAGCTGCTCGAGCGTTTCACCATCATGTGGGAAATGCAAAACCCCTCGACGACCTACGACCCTTTGGCCGTTTTCGGCTCCTCCAGCGGCTACGGCATTTCCCCTGACCTGCTGATCTCGATCAACTCCCTGAAACTCGGAGGCAAATGATATGCAATCCGGACTATATGTCGCCCTCTCCTCACAGATAGCGCTGGAGCGCCGTCTCACCACCATTTCCGACAATATGGCGAATGTGAACACCGTCGGTTTTCGCGGTTCCGAAGTGAAATTCGACGAAATGGTCGCCAAGAATCACAATGACATGAACGCTCGGGTGGCCTTCGTTTCGCAGGGCAACGACTATCTTTCCACTCGTCAGGGCGCTTTCGAGCAGACTGGCAATTCCTTCGATTTTGCCATCAAGGGCGACGCCTGGTTTTCGCTGGATACCCCCGATGGCCAGATTCTGACCCGCGACGGCCGTTTCACCATGCGTCCGGACGGCGCGCTCATCTCCTCGAGCGGTTATCCCGTTCTCGATGCCGGCGGCGGTCCGATCCAGCTCAATCCGAATGGCGGCCCGATCACCGTCGGTCTCGATGGAGCCATCCGGCAGAACGAAAACATCGTCGCTACCCTCGGCATCTTTCAGGCGGATTTTTCGCAGGGTTTCCTGCGTCATCCCAATAGCGGCGTGAAGCCGGTGGCCCAGCCGGTTCCGGTGGTCAACAACCATGAAGTCGGCATCGTTCAGGGTTACCTCGAGCAGTCGAACGTCAACGGCATTTCCCAGATGACCCAGCTCATCCAGGTCAACCGCGCCTTTGAAAGCATCTCCTCGCTGATGCGCGATACCGAATCGACCTTCGGCGAGGGCATCAAGACGCTTGGCGGCGCGCGTTGAGGAACTGAGTAATGACAATGCCGGAATCCATGCTCTCGGCTGATGCCATTTCACCGAAGCTCGCGCAGCTGGCGAGCCTCGCCGGGCATTATGCCGATCCGGAGTTCTCGGTTGCGCATGGCGGTCATGTCCGCACCATCGCCGCCGGGCACTATACGGTTTCCGGCCTGTCGCGGCATGTGCGGCTCGGTGAATTCGTCGCCCATCGCAGCGCGACCGGCATTCATCTCGGCGAAGTGGTGCGCGTGGAGCCGGACATCTGCTATGTCTGCCCCATCGAGCCCGGCGAGCCGATCGGCATTCACGACACCGTCATCCGCAAGGGCGCTTTCCGCGTCGCGCCCGATAACAGCTGGTGCGGCCGCACGATCAACGCGCTGGGCGAACCCATCGACAATCAGGGGCCGCTTGCGCCGGGCATTGAACGTCGCTCGATTTCAAACAACGCACCACCCTCGATGACCCGCAAGCGCGTGGAGACACCCTTTAAGACGGGTGTCCGCGCTATCGATATCTTCTCGCCGCTTTGTCTCGGGCAGCGCCTTGGCATTTTTGCTGGCTCCGGCGTCGGTAAATCCACGTTGCTGTCAATGCTCGCCAAGGCAGATGCCTTCGACAAGGTGGTGATTGCGCTTGTCGGCGAACGCGGCCGTGAAGTGCGCGAATTCATCGAAGACACGATGGGCGAGAACATGAGCAAGTCCATCGCCGTCGTTGCGACAAGCGATGAAAGCCCGATGCTGCGCAAGATGGCCCCGCTTTCCGCCGTTACCATCGCCGAGCATTTTCGCGATCAGGGCGACAATGTTCTTCTCATCATCGACAGCGTGACGCGATTTGCCCATGCGATCCGCGAAGTGGCGGTCGCTTCGGGCGAACCGCCTGTCGCACGCGGTTATCCCGCTTCGGTCTTTACCGAACTGCCGCGACTGCTGGAACGGGCGGGACCGGGCGCCGAAGGCACCGGCACCATCACCGCCATCGTCTCCATCCTCGTGGATGGCGATAATCATAACGATCCGATTGCCGATTCGACCCGCGGTATTCTCGACGGTCATATCGTGCTTGACCGCAGCCTTGCCGAAGAAGGCCGTTACCCGCCGATCAATCCGCTCGCCTCGATCTCCCGTCTCGCCAAGAAGGCCTGGACACCGGATCAGGAAAAGCTGGTCTCGCGCCTCAAGGCGCTGGTGCATCGCTTCGAGGAAACGCGCGATCTTCGCCTCATCGGCGGTTATCGGCCCGGTACCGACCCCGATCTCGACATGGCGGTGAAGCAGGTGCCGATCATCTATGAAACGTTGAAACAACTGCCGAGCGAGCCGGCAGCGCTGGATGCCTATGCCGACCTGGCGACCGCATTGCGCGGCGGCGCGCAGAACGGTCAGCCGCAGGTAACCCCGAGAATGAGAGGCTGACCCGTGAGGAAAAAGCGGAACGACAATAGCCACGATGAAGACGTGCTGCCGAAGCCCGTTTTCTTTACACCCGACCGTATTCTCGCATGGACGGGCATCGGGCTCGCCGCTGCAGCAGCCTTTTTCCCCTGGTACGTGTTTTTCAATGAAGAAAAATTCGGCATGAAGGTGGCGGGCGGCGATCGCACGCGCGATCTGCCCCATACCGGGCCGCGGGAAGTCTTCAGCGTTTCGCCGATGGCCATGACCAACCGCAACAAGGAAGACACCCCGCCGCCGGCGGAGCTGCCCGACATGCTGACGACGGCCACCGTGAACGCAGGCGGCAAGGAAAAACAGAACGACCTGGCAGCGGGCATTGAAGATCAGCCCTTCCCCGGCCAGACATCGTTCCGTCTGCTGCATGTCTCCAATGGCCGCGCCCTAATTGAGGACGGTTCGGGCATGTATATGGTGAGGGTAGGTTCTACCCTGCCTGACAATGCGCTGCTGACGAAGATCGAGCAACGCAACGGCGAGTGGTTGATAGAGACGTCCTCCGGAAGAACCTATCATCCGGAAAAATAGTCCGGCCACCCGTGAGCGGAAGGCCGCGTTGCGCATCTCGGTGACAACACTCCCAAAGCAAAACTTCCCGATGACCGCCGCAAAGACCCCTTTGCGGCGTCATTCCATCGGTAATCTGGGCTGTCCCCGCAGTAGCCGTCAGGGACGGCTCTGCGAGTCCCGCGGTTTATTTTCTCTGGTTGCCGGCAAAAGCCGCCGTCACACCGAGACCGATATAGACGAAACCGCTAACCCAACGTTCAGCGCTGAGATAAACCGGGCTGCGCTTCAGCCAGTTGCCGGCCGTTCCCGCCACAAGGGCATATGTCCCATCCGTCAAAACGCCGATCACCGTGTAGAGAATGCCGAGAAAAGCGATCTGCATTGCCACATGGCCCCTTCCGACCTCAACGAACTGCGGCAGGAAAGCCAGAAAGAACAAGGCCGTCTTCGGATTGAGGAGGTTGACGATGAAGCCCTCGCGAAAGATGCGCATGCGGCTGCGCGTCGGCAAACCGCCCTCGATATCGGGAATGTCCGACGAGCCGAAGAGCTTTTTGAGGCCAAGCCAGATCAGATAGGCCGCACCGGCATATTTCACCACGCTGAAGGCGAGCGCAGACGAGGCGAGCAGCGCCGACAATCCGACAGCGGCAGCGACGACATGAACGAGTGTCGCCGTATGGATGCCAAGGATTGAAACAAGACCGGCGGAACGACCCTGTTCGACCGAGCGTGCGAAGATATAAAGGACTGCGGGGCCGGGCACGAGAAGCAGCACCAGCGTGGCGCTGACGAACAGGCCGAGATTGGCGGCACTTGGAATTACCAGATCCATGATTGTCTCCCATCGTTCTCACCACTCTAGCGCTAATATCGGGCCGCGTTCAAGGTGAATCGAATCCGCTTCCGACCCACCCTGCACGGCGCTCTCTGGAATGGGCGTGACAGCCGCATTGGCCATTCAAAGCGACGCGTGCCGCAATGGAGACATGCGCTTTTATCTCCGGCAGACCCTCTTCCGTCCCGCTTCCGGCCTTTGGCCAGCGCCTTCTCCCCTCCCCGCAAGTCTGACGCAAGATTAGCCCCGTAGGTTCGGGGCATACGAGATGGAGAAGTCTATGCAACCGATTCAACTGTTCGAACTGGCATCCCGCCAAGCGGAATGGCTGAGCGTGCGGCAGGAAGTCGTGGCGACCAACATCGCCAACGCCAACACACCCAAGTTCCACGCCAAGGATGTCAGCCCTTTCGAAGCGGTCATGCAGGCCACCAGCCAGCAAGTCGGCATGGCGAGGACCAACCCTGCCCACTTCGGCGAGAGCACCCTCAGCGACAATATCGCAGTGCGCGACAACCCGATCAACAACGAGATCGGCATGCAGGAGTCCGGCAATTCGGTCGCGCTCGCTGAAGAAATGACCAAGACCGGCGAGATCAAGCGGCAGTACGAGCTGAACGCCAATCTCGTCAAATCCTTCCATCGCATGATGCTGATGACGGTTAAGAGGTAAGCCATGGATCCCTTGAGTGCGGCGAGCAAGATCGCCGGCAGCGGTCTCGAAGTGCAGTCCACGCGCCTGCGCATTGTTTCGGAAAACATTGCCAACGCCAGATCCACCGGCGACACCCCCGGCGCCGACCCCTATCGCCGCAAGACCGTCACCTTCGGGTCCGAGCTCGACCGCGTCAGCGGCGTAGAGCGCGTGACGGTGAAGAAGCTCGGCGTCGACCGTGGCGATTTCATCAACGAATACGACCCCGGCAACCCGGCCGCAGACAGCAACGGCATGGTGAAGATGCCCAACGTCAACATCCTGATTGAAATGGCGGACATGCGCGAAGCCAACCGCAGCTACGACGCCAATCTTCAGGTCATCCGCCAGACGCGCGACCTCGTCGCCTCCACAATCGACCTTCTGAAGGCATCGCAATGATCGACGGTATCAAGCAAGTCAGTTCCCTTTCGCTCACCCGCGGCGCAAGCGGTATTTCCTCGCTGACGGAAAGCGTTTTCGGCAGCGAGCAGACGACGCCCGCCCAGCAGACGGGCGCAAGCTTCGCCAGCGTTCTCGGCAATATATCGGTGGATGCGATGAACAATCTGAAGAAGGCGGAAGTCGCTTCCTTCGAAGGCATTCAGGGCAAGGCGAATACGCGTGAAGTGGTCGATGCCATGCTTTCGGCCGAACAGTCGCTGCAGACCGCCATCGCGCTCCGAGACAAGATCGTGTCGGCCTATCTCGACATTACCAAAATGCAGATCTAGCCCACAGGAATATTGACATGAGAGCTCTTGCCATCGCTGCCACCGGTATGGACGCCCAGCAGACCAATCTGGAAGTCATTGCCAACAACATCGCCAACATCAACACCACCGGCTACAAGCGCGCGCGTGCGGAGTTCACCGACCTTCTTTACCAGACCGAGCGTATGCAGGGCGTGCCGAACCGCGCCAACCAGGCGATCGTGCCCGAGGGCGCCAATATCGGCCTCGGCGTACAGACCTCGGCCGTGCGCAACATCCACACCCAGGGCAATCTGATCGAGACCGGCAACAAGCTGGACGTCGCGATCATCGGCCAGGGCTGGTTCCAGATCGAGGCGGCCGACGGTTCGACGCTTTACAGCCGCGCAGGCGCCTTCAACAAGAATGCCGACGGTAATCTGGTGACGGTCGACGGCTATAACGTCATCCCGAACATCAATATCCCGACGGACGCGCAGGACATCACCGTGACCCGCACGGGTCAGGTCACGGCCCGCATCGGCAATGCCACCGATTTCACCGAACTCGGCCAGCTGACCATCGCCAACTTCGCCAATGAAGCAGGCCTGAAGCCGCTGGGCGACAACCTCTTCGCCCAGACGCCGGCCTCCGGCGACGCGGTCGTCGGCGTGCCTGATGATCCGAGCTACGGCTACATCAAGCAATCCTACCTCGAAGGCTCGAACGTCGACGCCGTCAAGGAAATCACCGATCTGATCACGGCGCAGCGCGCCTACGAGATGAATTCCAAGGTCATCACCACCGCTGACGAAATGGCTTCGATTGTCAGCAAGAACCTGAAGTAAGAACGGAAAGGCAGGCGAACATGAGGTTTGGCCGGAAACATAGCAGCAACAGAACGGCGCTCGTCCGTATGTGCCTTGCGTCTGCCTTTTCGCTGGGGGCGCTTGCCCCCGCCCTTGCACAGGCGCCGATGGCGCTGGTCCCGACGCGCACCATCTATCCGGGTGAGACCATCTCGCCTGACCAGGTGAAGCCTGTCGAAGTGACCAATCCCAATATTTCCTCGGGTTATGCGAGCGATATCAGCGAAGTGGAAGGCATGATCTCCAAGCAGACCCTGCTTCCCGGCCGCACGATCCCCGTTGCCGCCTTGCGCGAACCGTCGCTCGTCACGCGCGGCACCAGCGTCAAACTCGTTTTCACAATCGGCAATATGACGCTGATGGCTTCGGGGACGCCGATGACCGATGGCTCGCTCGGCGAAGTCGTGCGGGTACGCAACATCGATTCCGGCGTGATGGTCAGCGGCACGGTCATGAAGGACGGAACCATTCAGGTGATGGCGAAATGAGAGTGCTTCGTATCCTGGCCGCGGCCGTTCTGTTTTCGGCCCAACCTTTCCTCTCGCTGCCCGCAGCCCATGCGGACACATCCCGTATCAAGGATATCGCATCGCTGCAGGCCGGGCGTGACAACCAGCTGATCGGCTACGGTCTCGTGGTCGGCCTGCAGGGCACAGGCGACAGCCTGCGCTCCTCGCCGTTTACCGAGCAATCCATGCGCGCGATGCTGCAAAACCTCGGCATCACCACGCAGGGCGGCCAGTCGAACGCCAAGAACATCGCCGCCGTGATGGTGACAACCAATCTGCCACCCTTCGCCAGCCCCGGCAGCCGTGTCGACGTGACAGTCAGCTCGCTGGGCGACGCCTCGTCGCTGCGCGGCGGCACGCTCATCATGACCTCGCTTTCGGGCGCAGACGGCCAGATTTACGCGGTCGCGCAGGGTGCGCTGATCGTCAACGGCTTTTCCGCACAGGGCGATGCCGCGACGCTGACGCAGGGCGTCACCACCTCCGCCCGCGTGCCGAACGGTGCGATCATCGAGCGCGAACTGCCGTCCAAGTTCAAGGATTCGGCCAATCTGGTCCTTCAGCTGCGCAACCCGGACTTCTCGACGGCCGTGCGGGTCGCGGATGTCGTCAACGCCTTTGCCCGCGCCCGTTACGGAGATGGCATCGCCGAGCCGCGCGATTCGCAGGAAATCGCGGTGCAGAAGCCGCGCACCGCTGATCTGACGCGACTGATGGCGGAAATCGAAAATCTGACGGTCGAGACGGATACGCCTGCCAAGGTCGTCATCAACGAACGTACCGGCACCATCGTCATCGGTGCGGATGTGCGCATTTCCCGCGTCGCCGTCAGCTACGGAACGCTGACCGTGCAGGTGACGGAATCGCCGCAGGTCATCCAGCCGGCGCCATTTTCGCGCGGCCAGACAGCCGTGCAGCCGCAGACGGATATCATGGCCATGCAGGAAGGCAGCAAGGTCGCCATCGTCGAAGGTCCCGACCTTCGCACACTGGTTGCCGGTCTCAACAGCATCGGGCTCAAGGCGGACGGTATCATCGCCATTCTGCAAGGCATCAAATCCGCTGGTGCCCTTCAGGCGGAGCTTGTGCTGCAATGATGGAACATCAGAAGAAAAACATATTCCCGAATGGCCTTACTCGCTTCGCGGCCGTCGCCTCGCTGCTATTCCTTCTGCCGGCCGCTGGCGCGGAAAGCCAGCAGAATGTGGTGTCCGAACTCAGCACGCAGGATGAAATCCAGAAATTCTGCACCAACATCGCCGATGCGGCCCGCGACCAGCGTTATCTTATGCAGAAGCAGGAGCTGGAAAAGCTGCAGTCCGACGTCAATGAGCGCATTGCCGTGCTGGAAGACCGCAAGGCGGAATATGAGGACTGGCTGGCGCGCCGCGAACATTTTCTCGCCCAGGCGAAAGCCAATCTTGTTGATGTCTACAAGACGATGAAGCCGGATGCCGCAGCACCCCAGCTCGAAAAGATGCATGTGGAGATCGCCGCCGCCATCATCATGCAGCTGCCGCCGCGCCAATCCGGCCTGATCCTCAGCGAAATGGATGCGGCGAAAGCCGCAACCGTCGCCGGCATCATGTCGCAGGCAACCGACAAAAACACTTCGAAGGATCCTTCATGACCGCGCGTCGTCTTCCGGCCCTCCTCCTGCCGCTCGCTCTGCTTGCCGGCTGCCAGAACAACCAGACCCTGAAGGAAATCGGCAACGCGCCCGCGATGAGCCCGATCGGCAGCGGCCTGCAATTCAGCCAGACGCCGCAGATGGGCATGTATCCCAAGCAGCCGAAGCACATGGCCAGCGGCTATTCGCTGTGGAGCGACAGCCAGGGTGCGCTGTTCAAGGACCTTCGCGCGCTCAACATCGGCGACATTCTGACCGTCAACATCCAGATCAATGACAAGGCCGATTTCGACAATGAGACCGAGCGCAACCGCACCAATGCCAGCGGCCTGAACTGGAAGGCCAAGGCCGAAATCTTCGGCTGGACCCCGGAAGCGGACTCGAGCATCAAATACGGCTCCGACACCGACACCCAGGCGAAAGGCAAGACCAAGCGTTCCGAAAAGCTGACGTTGCTGGTGGCCGCCGTGGTGACCGGCATTCTGGAGAACGGCAACCTCATCATCAGCGGCTCGCAGGAAGTGCGCGTGAACCACGAAATCCGCATCCTCAACGTCGGCGGTATCGTCCGGCCGCAGGATGTCGACGCCCAGAACATGATCTCCTACGAGCGTATCGCCGAAGCACGAATCTCCTATGGCGGCCGCGGACGTCTGACGGAAGTGCAACAGCCCCCGGTCGGGCAACAGGTCGTCGACCTGTTCTCGCCGCTCTGACGCCGGTACACGGGAACGGACTGACCCATGGAAAACGAACAGGTAGAGGGCAAGAAAAAATCCTCCCCTCTGGTCATGACCATCGCAGGCGTTGCGATCCTCACCCTGGTCGGTGCGGGCGGCGGCTGGCTCGTGGGCGGCATGATCGCGCCGAAGATCGCCGGTGCGGAGGCCCATGCCACGGCCGCTGCCGGCGGGCACGGTGAGAAAAAGGACGAGGGCATCGAGAAAATCTCGGCTGAGGCGAACGGCATCGTCCAGCTCGATCCCATCACCACCAACCTCGCCTATCCCTCGACGAACTGGGTGCGGCTGGAAGTGGCGCTGATGTTCAAGGGGCCGGTCGAGGTGGGGCTGGCGGAAGATATACACCAGGATATTCTCGCCTATGTCCGGACCGTTTCCCTTCAGCAACTGGAAGGGCCGCGCGGCTTTCAATATCTTAAGGATGACATTCAGGAACGAGTTGACCTGCGCTCTCAAGGGCGCGTATCCAAGGTCATGTTCCGGACCTTTGTCATCGAATGATTCGATTTCTTGTAACCATCGCCGTCCTTCTCGCTTTGCCGGGCCTTGCCAGTGCCCAGCAATTCCCGTCCGATCTGTTCAACACGCAGATAGACGGCTCCGTCGCGGCGTGGATCATCCGCACCTTCGGCCTGCTGACGGTTCTGTCCGTCGCGCCGGGCATCCTGATCATGGTCACGAGCTTTCCGCGCTTCGTGATCGCCTTCTCGATCCTCAGATCCGGCATGGGACTGGCTTCGACCCCTTCCAACATGATCCTGCTGTCGATGGCGATGTTCATGACCTTCTACGTCATGTCGCCCACCTTCGACAAAGCCTGGACCGACGGCGTACAGCCGCTTCTGCAGAACCAGATCAACGAACAGCAGGCCGTGCAGCGCATCGCGGAGCCCTTCCGTACTTTCATGAACGCCAATACGCGTGACAAGGATCTGAAGCTGTTCGTGGACATCGCCCGCGAGCGCGGACAAGAAGTGATGACCGACAATGTCGTCGACTACCGCGTGCTGGTTCCGGCCTTCATGCTGTCGGAAATCCGGCGCGGTTTCGAGATCGGCTTCCTCATCATCCTGCCGTTTCTGGTCATCGATCTGATCGTCGCCACCATCACCATGGCAATGGGCATGATGATGCTGCCGCCCACCTCCATCTCCCTGCCGTTCAAGATTTTGTTCTTCGTGCTGATCGACGGCTGGAACCTGCTTGTCGGCAGCCTCGTCAGATCGTTCAACTAACGGCCATCTGCGCCGGATTGACACCCGTTAACCCTGTTTTTTAACCCCGCAGCCCAACGGCAGCGGGGTTTTCGCATTTTGATGCTTTGTTTACCATTTTCCCTAGGCCCTGAGTAACTATATTTATAAACAGAAAAATCACCATTTAACTAAATAACTCAGTAACCATAAGTATTTTCCAGTATTTCTTGGCACTCAAATTAATAATTGCGCAATTTTTCGCTGCGAAATTCCAATCACACGCAGCGGGTTTGGTTTCCGAAACTAAGAATTTCTGAACCGAGTGGCATGAAGCCGAAACGTTGCGACCGGTAATACCAAGTCCGGAATGTCCCCACTCCAGTATTTCGTAAAAACAAGGGACACATTTATTATGGCAAGCATTCTCACCAATGTCGGCGCAACCGCCGCTCTCCAGACTCTCCGCTCGATTGCTTCCAACATGGAAGACACGCAGGGCCGCATCTCCTCCGGTCTGCGCGTCGGTTCGGCTACCGACAACGCTGCTTACTGGTCGATCGCAACGACCATGCGTTCGGACAATGAAGCTCTTGGTGCCGTTCAGGACGCCCTCGGCCTCGGCGCTGCGAAAGTAGACACGGCCTATGCAGGCATGGAAGCTGCTATCGACGTCGTGAAGGAAATCAAGAACAAATACGTTGCCGCCAGCGAACAGACTGCGGACCGCGGCAAGATCCAGGAAGAAATCACCCAGTTGAAGTCGCAGCTTATTTCGATCGCGGAAAGCGGTTCGTTCAACGGCGAAAACTGGCTGCTCAATGATCTCAGCTCCGCGAACAAAACCGTGGTTTCCGGCTTCGTCCGCGCTGCTGACGGCACGACGTCCGTTAAGACGACGGCTTATACACTTTCGGCCACCAACGTACTGTTCGAAGCTGCTGCCGGCACCGGCGGTATTCTGGGCGCCACCTACGCTCTGGCGAACATGGACGCGACGACGACCGATGCAACCGTCGCAACCAACCTCAGCACCGTCGAAGCCGCTCTGAAGGCGATGACCAGCGCTGGCGCCAAGCTCGGCTCTGTTTCCATGCGTATCGACCTGCAGCAGGACTTCGCAACGAAGCTCTCCGACTCCCTCGAAAAGGGCATTGGCCGCCTCGTCGACGCCGACATGAACGAAGAGTCCACCAAGCTGAAGGCTCTGCAGACGCAGCAGCAGCTGGCAATCCAGGCTCTGTCGATCGCCAACAGCGACTCGCAGAACATCCTGTCGCTCTTCCGCTAAGAGCCGAGCTTCTCAATAGCCCTTCGGGGCTGGGGGATCCATTTCTTCCCATAAGCAAACGGGGGCTGACCGAACGCGGATTGGGATAGAAAGCATAAAGGTCCGAAAGGCTGAATCGGACTGAATGCATCCACGAGGCCGCATCCGGAAACGGATGCGGCCTTATCTTTTTCTTAAACTTTCGGGGATACGCGCGCGTGCGCGCGAGGGTTGCAATTTTAAATTTTTCGGGGATGAATTTCTTTCCGCGCTTATCAATTCATTAACCAAACCCGCGTTACCTAATGCACATCGAAACGGCGAGCTAACGTTAAAAATCAGCCAGTTAGCAGGCATGATGCTGTACGCCGTTCCCGGTGAAACCGGAATGTCCCTTCTTTAATCAGCCATTCAAGGGGCACACTACTATGACGAGCATTATCACGAATGTCGCAGCAATGTCTGCGCTCCAGACCCTGCGCTCTATCGGCCAGAACATGGAATCCACCCAGGCACGCGTTTCCTCCGGCCTTCGCGTTGGCGAAGCTGCGGACAATGCTGCTTACTGGTCGATCGCGACCACCATGCGCTCCGACAACATGGCGCTTTCCTCGGTTTCCGACGCTCTCGGCCTCGGCGCCGCCAAGGTAGACACCGCTTCTGCCGGTATGGAATCGGCAATCGAAGTCGTGAAGGAAATCAAGGCAAAGCTGGTCACGGCAACGGAAGAAGGCGTCGACCGCACCAAGGTTCAGGAAGAAATCGGCCAGCTCCAGAAGCAGCTCGCATCGATCGCACAGGGCGCATCCTTCTACGGCGAAAACTGGCTGGTAGGCGCTTCGACCCTCGGCGCAGCAACACCCGGCACGGCCCCGGACAAGTCGGTCGTTGCCGGCTTCGTTCGCTCCACCGGTGGCGCCGTTAACGTCACGACCACGAAATACGCCCTCGACAGCACCGCTACCGGCAATACGCTCTTCGGCTCGGTCGACTCGGCAGGCGTCCCCGACACGACCGGCATTCTCGGCACGACCGGAACATTCACAACTGTCGCCGCCCAGTCCGTCTACACGCTTGATATCACCCAGTATGCAGCCGCAGACCGCGCCACCAACATGGCCGAAGCCTTGACGCTGGTTGAAAACGCCCTGAAGGCAATGACTAGCGCTGCAGCAAAGCTCGGTTCGCTCTCCATGCGTATCGGCCTGCAGGAAGATTTCGCTTCCAAGCTGTCCGACTCCATCGACAAGGGCGTCGGCCGCCTGGTGGACGCTGACATGAACGAAGAGTCCACCCGCCTCAAGGCTCTGCAGACCCAGCAGCAGCTCGGCGTTCAGGCTCTCTCGATCGCCAACAGCAACTCCGAAAGCATCCTGTCGCTCTTCCGTTAATCGAAGACCGAAAGCGAAAAAATCAACCGCGCCGAAAGGCGCGGTCAGACTGCTGACAAACCCCTGGCGTGAGCTGGGGGTTTATGATTCATTGGGACATGTTGAAGAAACCTGCTCCTGAACA
>NZ_MRDH01000026.1 GCF_002008225.1 Agrobacterium salinitolerans
ATGGATAAATGAGAAGTCGATCACCGCGTCGATCTTGCGAAGCAGGTGATCTTTCGGGACCAGACTATCGAGCGTCACCATTTCGAGAGCGGTCTGTTCAGGAGCAGGTTTCTTCAACATATCCCAATGAATCATAAACCCCCAGCTCACGCTAGGGGTTTGTCAGCAGTCTGGAGCCCGCGGTAGCGGGCTCTTTCTTTTCTCACCCGTTACCGATGATAATACCCGCCGCGAGCACCAGCGAACCACCCAGCACCACCTGAAATACGGCGCGAAGAAACGGCGTTTCCATGAAACGGTTCTGAATGAAGGCGATAGCCCAGAGCTCCACGAAAACAACGATGGCGGCAATCGCCGTTGCTGTCCAGAAATGCGGAATGAGATAGGGTAGCGCGTGGCCGAGACCGCCAACGGCCGTCATGATACCCGAGGCCAGGCCGCGCTTCAGCGGTGATCCACGGCCGGAAAGCTTGCCATCGTCGTGGGCGGCCTCTGTGAAGCCCATGGAGATACCCGCACCGACGGAGGCGGAAAGACCGATGAGAAAGGTCTGCCAGGTATCCTGCGTTGCAAAGGCGGCCGCAAAGATCGGCGCGAGCGTTGAAACGGAACCATCCATCAATCCCGCGAGACCGGGCTGCACATAGGTCAGAAGAAATTGCCGCCTTGCGGTTTCCGCCTCTTCGGTCTTGCCATCCTCATCGAGATGTTTCTCTTCCAGCATCTGCGCGATGTCTTCATGCCCCCGCTCCGCCTCGGCCAGATCGCCGAGGAGCTTGCGCGTCGAGGCATCGCTGGTGCGTTTGACGGCCTCATCGTAAAAACGGATTGCCTGGGCTTCCATCAATTCGGCCTGGCCGCGGATTTTTTCCAGCGACAGATTCTTCACCAGCCAGTCCGGGGTGCGCTCATAAAAACCACGTACATGTTCGCGACGGATGAGCGGGATCGTCTCTCCGAAACGGCGGCGATGCATGTCGATCAGCACGTTTCGATGCTGCTGCTCAACCTCGGCCATATCATCGAAGACTTTCGCCGATTGCGGATATTGCACACGCAGATGATCGGCATAGGAACGATAGATGCGGGAATCGTCTTCTTCAGACGAAATTGCGAGCGCTAGGATTTCCTGTTCGCCAAGGGAAGAAAAGGGACGTTTGGACAGGGAGAAAAGACTACGAAACATGGCTGAAACCTTTTTTAGAATAATTCTAAATACATCTCCGCCGCGACAGGATCAAGTCATTTTAGAATAATTCTAACAAGGCAAAGGGTCGCATTGCGGGTCGCATCGCAGCAGGGTAAATTCGCCCAAAAAGGAAACACCATGCAGGACGACATTGCGGCCAGAGCCACCCACAGCGCGGAAATTCAGGACAGGGCGGAAAAAGCCATGGCTGCGATCGGCGTGGATGCCGGATTTATCGATGTGTTGGTGGAGACATTTTACGGACGCGTTCTCGCCCATCCCACGCTCGGCCCGGTTTTTGATGCACGGCTTAACGGGCGCTGGCCGGAACATATGACAAGGATGAAACAGTTCTGGGCGGCAGTGGCCTTCAAGAACGGCGGTTACGGCGGCAAGCCCGAGCAGGCGCATCTCGGCGTAAAGGGCATGTCGGCGGAGCTTTTCCCGCAATGGCTTGCGCTTTTTTCAACCACGCTCGACGATATCGCGCCGAGCAGACAGGCCCATCACTGGTTCATGGAAACGGCCGAACGCATCGCCAGAAGCCTGACACTTTCGCTGTTTTACAATCCCGCACTGGACGACCCGGCGTTGATGCGCAGCAAATGATACGGAGAGACGTGAAGAAGCAACATTCGCCAAGCATTACCGATGATCACGCAAGTTTCGAACATTCCCTCTTGATGACCGCAAGGATAAATGATTAGTAGCCGGCGGGAGGCGTACCGTACGGTTCGCCCGTCATATGCAGACATAGCAGGGCTTATCGACATGGATCGCAGATCATTTATCCGCAAGGCGGGCGCTCTTAGCGCCGGTGTTACAGCAACGGCGCTTGCCGCTCCGGCCATTGCACAGGAAAATCCCAAGATCACCTGGCGCATGACATCGTCCTTCACCAAGGGCCTCGACATTCTTTTCGGGGCCGGCCAGATCGTCGCCGACCATGTCAAGGAAGCCTCCGGCGGCAACTTCGTCATTCAGCACTTTGCCGGCGGTGAAATCGTGCCAGCGTTGCAGGCGGCGGACGCGGTGACGGCCGGAACCGTCGAAATGGCGCATACCTGCGCCTATTATTACGTCGGCAAGGACCCAACCTTCGCACTCGGCACCTCGGTTCCCTTCGGCCTCAACGCGCGCCAGACAAATGCCTGGTTCAATCAGGCCGGCGGCAATGAGCTGCTCAATGAATTCCTTGCCCAGCACAATATCTATTCGATCCTTCTCGGCAATACCGGCGCCCAGATGGGCGGCTGGTTCCGCAAGGAAATCAACACGATCGATGACCTCAAGGGTCTGAAGATGCGCATTGCCGGCCTCACCGGCCAGGTGATGCAGAAGGTTGGCGTGACACCGCAGCAGATCGCCGGCGGCGACGTTTATGCCGCGCTGGAAAAAGGCACGATCGACGCTACCGAATTTGTCGGCCCCTATGACGACCAGAAGCTCGGCTTCTACAAGGTCGCAAAATACTACTACTATCCGGCATGGTGGGAAGGCGGCCCGGCCGTTCATGCCTTCGTGAACCTGCAGAAGTTCAATGAACTGCCCGAGAACTACAAGCGCATTCTGAAGGATGCCTGCGCCGCCGGCAGCGCCAGCATGCTGGAACGTTACGATGCGCGCAATCCGCAAGCCCTGAAGGAACTCGTGGCGCAGGGCGCTATCTTGCGCCCGTTCAGCCAGGAAATCCTCGATGTCTGCCATAAGGCGGCGCAGGAAACCTACGCGGATATTTCGGCCAAGAACGAGAGCTTCAAGAAAATCTACGAGAGCCAGCAGGCCTTCAAGAAGGACGCTTATCTCTGGGCGCAGATCGCTGAATATACCTACGACACCTACATGATGATCCAGCAGCGTAACGGCACGCTCTGATTCCCATCATTTCCCGACGATCTTCAAACGGTCATCCGGCATCTGCCGGGTGGCCGTTTTGTTTGGCGAGACCAGCTTCCATACCTGCCGTTCACGCCAGTCCACCGGGCTCATGCCGGTGACGCGGCGGAATTCCCGGTTGAAGTTGGACTTGGTCTGGAAACCCGAGGAAAACATGATCGCCGTTACCGATTGCTCCGTCTCTTCCAGCAGCCGGCACGCTTCGCGGATACGAAGTTGGTTGACATATTGCGAGACATTGATGCCGAGGGAACGATTGATGGCCCCGGAAATCTGCCGGCTTGGCAGGCCGAGGCGTCTGGCCAGCCGCGTCAGATTGAGGTTCTCGTCACGGTAAAGCGCCTGTGTTGTCATCAGTTGGTCGAGGCTTGCCACAATGTCTCGATCCTGTTTCGATGGTTCCACCGAAAGCGGCGATTCCTCAGCAAGCTCTATAGCCGCTTGCGGTGCTTTGCTTTTTCCAGCCATAGCGGCCATCAGACCGATCAACAACAGCCCGAAAAGATTGGCATTGCTGACGAGTGCCGCGACATTCTCTCCGTGCGCCCCTTCAAAATCGAGAAACACCAGAAGGTCGAACAGTGCCGAAACGCAAAGGGCAATGGCAGCAACGATGAGCGCCCCATGCGCCGAACTGACGCTGGCGAATTGCGCCTCGTCCAGCCCATCCGGCCCCCTTCCTCCAAGAAGAAGCAGTGCGGCGGCATGGCCGACAAAGATGAGGATCAAGGCAAGATCGATCGCCACCGGCAGGGCGAACTCGAGAACGATAATCAACAGAGGCGAGAGCACAAGACCTGCCAGCATCGTCCTTCTGCTGTCTGCCCCGACCCTCATCAAGCCGCGAAAGGCGATATAGACAAGTGGTGGCAGGCAGGCGGCGAGAACCGGCAGGACATAACGCACGGCATTGACGCCATACCCCCAGCGCAGGCCGACAAGAACCGATTGCGCCGCACAAAGCGCGATCAGGGCCAGAAAGGCGCGGTTCGTCCGCACATCGTCTCCGCTTCGGAAAAAGACGATGAACATGACGACCAGCAGAAGCGCCACGACGAATGGCAGGGGAATGAAAAGCACGAAAGAATATCCCGGATCGACGATCTATTGCCCTGTCATGGACCAAATCGCGTTTCGGTACGACCTCAAACGTGATCAAGGACGCATTTATACGTCCAAAAGAGAGAACGGGAGCATCCACCTTGTCAAACGGAGAAGCTCTCATGACACTGAAAAACACCCTCGTCGCACTTCTGGTATGCGCGGCGTTTTCCTCGCAGGCATTGGCTGCTGATGACGTTGGACTTCTGAACGTCCCGGTGTCCTCCAAGGCGCGCAACACGGACCTTGATGTGACAATTTGGTATCCGGCCAAAAGCGGGACCGGCACGCCCGCTCTTTCTGGCGATAACCGCATATTTCAGGGGATGGCAGTGCGGAAGGACGCGTCCATCAAGGACGGACATTTCCCACTCGTGCTGATCTCCCATGGTTCCGGCTCGCGCGCGGAGGCCATGGCGTGGATTGCGGCGAAGCTCGCTAGCGAAGGCTTCATCGTTGCTGGAACCAACCATCCCGGCACGACCAGCGGCTATTCCACACCTGCGGACACGCCGAAAATCTGGGAACGGACAGACGATCTTTCCTCGATTCTCACGGCGCTGACGACGCAAGGCAAATGGTCGAGCGTCATTGATGCGCAGAGGATCGGCGTCCTTGGGTTTTCGCTGGGCGGCAGTGCGGCAATGGAGATTTCGGGCGCACGCGCCGATCTCAACGCGTATAGGCGCTATTGCGAGGATTATGCGGCGATGATGGATTGCCAGTGGTTCGCCGGCGGCCGGGGTTATGTCAATAACGAGCCGGTCAGCGTGCCGAAGCTCGACCTCAGAACCATCGATAAGACGCAGTTCGAGCAGCAGAACCGCGATCCCCGCATCCGTTCCGCCGTGCTCGTCGATCCCGGCCTGGCGCTCGCCTTCCAGCTGGAGGGCCTGAAACAAATCGATATTCCACTGACCTTCATTAATCTCGGCGGCAAAGGGAAAATACCGCCGGCTGTGCTGGCTGACAAACTCGCAGCCGAGGTGCCCGGTTCAACCTATCAGCAGGTGGATGAGGCAAACCATTTCAGCTTTCTGCCCCTTTGCAAGCCGGAAGCCGATGCGTTTCTCAAATCCGTCGGTGAGCGCGATCCGATCTGCGAACCGGCCGGGGCGCGCGACCGTGCAGATATTCATGCTGAACTGGAAAAGATGATTGTTGCCGCCTTCAACCGCACGCTGAAGCCAGGGCAATAGGCAGCCTAAACGCTCTGGCCGATCCGCTTGTAAAACAGGGTCGTGCCGCAATAACGCCCATCGGGAAACAGGGCGTAGTCAGGAATGACGCCGACCCGCTCCCACCCGAGACGGGGATAGATCGCCTCCGCATCGCTGCCCGTGGCCGTATCCAGCACCAGAAGGGTGCGGCCACGCTTCGCCGCCTCTTCTTCCACCTTCTGCATGAGTTCGCGGGCAAGTCCGAGACCGCGCGCCGAGGGATGCACGAGAAGCTTCATCAGATCGCCGCGATGCGGCTGGTTGGGTTTGGAAGCGAGGCCCACCTGTACGGTGCCCACCACCATGCCATCCACTTCCGCCACCACATGAATTGTGCCGCCTAGTCCCACGGCAGCTGCCACATCCCGCCAAAATGACTCGGCGTCCCGTGGGGAAAAGGGCAACATGAAACCAACGGATGCGCCGCCGTTCACGCAGGTGGAGAGGACTTCGCAGAGTTCCGGCAGGACGTCGAGCGTCTCTTGCCCGTTCAACACGCGGATTGTGGCCATAAAAACTCCTGTCAGGAAAAATCAGCGCTGTCTTTGATCCAGCACGACGGCATAACGGGCGGGTTTTTCGGAAGGATTGTGAAAGACATGCCCTTCTCCAACCGGCATAAAAAGGCAATCTCCGGGTTCCATCAGATGCACGACACCGCCGCTCGTCATCTCCAGAACGCCTTCGAAGAGCCAGACATATTGCGTCATGCCCCGGCTTGCCGCATGCGGCGGAAAACCGACACGCGTGCCTGCTGGAAATTCGACTTCAACGATATCAACGTCAGACCCCATACGTGGCGGGGAGATGGCGCGGCGTACATAGCCCGTCTCCGGATCTTTCCAGAGCTGCTGATCGCGCTTTCTCACCAGGGGGGAAACAACCTCTTCGTCTTCGGCGAAGAAACCGGAGAGCGACAGGCCAAGTGCTGCGCAAATGCGGGCGAGCAGCGACGCCGTGGGGCTCGCCTCTCCACGTTCGATACGGGAAATCATGGCTCGGCTGACGCCGGATTCGGACGCTAGCCTGTCCAGCGTCAGGCCGTTTTCAGCCCGCAACGTTTTGATCCGCTCGCCGATCGAGCGGTCGAGAATATGATCTTCGTTTTCCATCATATGAGAATTGCATTCTCATATGATGGAGTCAATATCCATGATAGTGGAAATTGTGACCATCTTCGCCGCCGGTTGCTCCGCGACAAATAGAG
Organism: Agrobacterium salinitolerans; assembly: GCF_002008225.1. Lineage (GTDB taxonomy): Bacteria > Pseudomonadota > Alphaproteobacteria > Rhizobiales > Rhizobiaceae > Agrobacterium > Agrobacterium salinitolerans. The sequence continues at coordinate 6,614 of NZ_MRDH01000026.1, forward strand.
GTGTCAAGCGCCGACCTGGGCAATCCAATCGTTGAGGTTATAGTAGTTCGTTACTCGGCTAACTTTTCCGTCCTTCAGGTCGAAAAAGGCACCGGCTGGCAGGACGTATTTTTGGCCATTAGCCTCGGGCAACCCTTCGTCGGTCTTGAGATATTCGCCGTTCACGACGAATTCGGCGGATGCGCGTTTGCCGTCATCGCTCGCCATGATCACCATATCGGTGAGGTTTTCCCTATAGCAGCGGTTCATGTGGTCCATGAAGGAGGCAAAGGCGGCCTTGCCGGTCTGGCGCTCGCCCTGATTGATGTCATGCACCACTTCATCGTGAAGCAGCGCCAGGAAGGCATCCATGTCCTGACGGTTGAAGGCATCGTAATAGGCGCGGATGGTCTCGGCAGCGGTCATCGTCTTCTCCGTTCATGCTTGCGCGGGTGTTCCATGACGGTATAACCAGTGCAACCGAGAGTGAAAATGCCCATGACCGTCGAAATCAAGTCTCTTTCCGGCATCGACGCCGCGCATCATTTCGATGACCTCGCGCGCCTGCGGATCACGGTCTTCCGTGCCTTCCCCTATCTCTATGACGGCTCGCTGAACTATGAGCGAAAATATCTCGCGACCTATGCCGATACGGACGGCGCGGTCTTCGTGCTGGCGCTCGATGACGGCAATGTGGTCGGCATGTCGACCGGCATGCCGATGGCGGCAGAGACCGAAGAGGTGAAGGCGCCCTTCGTCAAGGCGGGTTACGATCCGGACCGGATATTTTACTTCGGTGAAAGCGTGCTGCTGCCCGGCTATCGTGGTCACGGGATAGGAGTGCGCTTCTTCGAGGAGCGGGAGGCGCATGCAAAGAGGCTCGGCTTTGATCGCTGCACCTTCTGTGCGGTCGAGCGGCCCGCCGACCATCCGGGTCGCCCAGCGGATTACGTGCCGCTCAATGCCTTCTGGGAAAAGCGCGGCTATCGCCATCACCCAGAATTGCGCACCAGCTTCACATGGCAGGACCTCGACGAGGGCAGCGAAAGCGCAAAACCGCTGTCCTTCTGGATGAAGAACATTGCCGGAGACGGAAACGAATGACCCGGTTAGCCGCCAGCCAATATGCCATCGAACTGATCGAAACATGGGAGGCCTATGCCGCGCATCTTTCCGCCATCGTCCGCGAGGCCAAGGGTAAGCGCGCGGAACTGCTGCTCCTGCCGGAATATTCGGCGATGGCGCTGACCGGACAGTTGCCGCCCGACGCCCGCTCCGATCTGCATCGTTCCATTGAAGAGATACAGCCGCTGATCCCTTCCTGGGTGGAGCTTTGCGAGGAGCTGGCGCGGCAACATCAAATCCTCTTCCAGCCGGGCAGCGCCCCGGTGAAGGATCCGGACGGCAAGTTCCGCAACCGCGCATGGCTGTTTGGCCCGGATGGCCTGATCGGATATCAGGACAAGCAGATCATGACCCGCTTCGAGCGGGAGCAATGGAACATTCATGCCGGCGTGGAGGGCCTGAAAGCCTTCGAGACCCCGATCGGCAGGCTCGGCATCCTCATCTGTTACGACAATGAGTTTCCGATGCTGGGCCGCAGGCTGGCGGAGCTCGGCGTCGAACTTGTTCTCGCCCCCAGCTGCACCGACACGCTGGCGGGCGCCTACCGGGTTCGCATCGGCGCGCAGGCACGGGCGCTGGAAAATCAATATGCCATCCTCTCCTCCCCTACTGCGGGCGAGGCCCCATGGTCTCCCGCCGTCGATGAAAATTGCGGCCGCGCCGCCCTTTATGTGCCGTCAGACTATGGCATGCCGGCATCCGGCATCATTGCGGAAAGCGAGCACGATGCGGTCACACAAAGCACGTTGCTGATCGCAGATATCGATCTTGCCGCCGTTGCAAGGCTGCGCACCGAAGGACAGGTGGCCACCCGGCGTGACTGGCCGGAGCAATTTGCGATCTGAAAGCCCATTTTAAAGGGCTTTTAACCAAATTCCCGCTTTGCGGCATGACAAGCCCCTGCTATAGCGCGGGACATGAGCACAAATTCGACCCGCACGCCCCTGGACCATATCCGCAACTTCTCGATCGTTGCCCACATCGATCATGGCAAATCGACGCTGGCCGACCGGTTGATCCAGTCGACGGGCGGCCTTGCCGAACGCGACATGTCGGAACAGGTTCTCGATTCGATGGATATCGAGCGCGAGCGCGGCATCACCATCAAGGCACAGACCGTGCGCCTTCACTACAAGGCGAATGATGGCGAAACCTATGTGCTGAACCTCATCGACACGCCCGGCCACGTCGATTTTGCCTACGAAGTGTCCCGCTCGCTCTCGGCCTGCGAAGGCTCGCTGCTGGTGGTCGATGCGTCGCAGGGCGTGGAAGCCCAGACGCTCGCCAACGTCTATCAGGCGATCGACAATAATCACGAACTGGTCACGGTGCTCAACAAGATCGACCTGCCGGCGGCCGAACCCGACCGTATCAAGGAGCAGATCGAGGAAGTGATCGGCATCGATGCTTCCGATGCGGTGATGATTTCGGCCAAGACCGGCCTTGGCATTCCCGATGTTCTCGAAGCCATCGTCCAACGCCTGCCGCCGCCGAAGAGCGATGTCGGCGAAAACGGGCCGCTGAAGGCACTGCTGGTGGACAGCTGGTACGACACCTATCTCGGCGTCATGGTTCTGGTGCGCGTCATCGATGGCGTGCTGAGCAAAGGCCAGCAGATCCGCATGATGGGCTCCGGCGCGAAATACGGCATTGAGCGCGTCGGTGTGCTGACCCCGAAGATGGTCACTGTCGATAGCCTCGGCCCCGGCGAGATCGGCTTTATTACCGCGTCGATCAAGGAAGTGGCCGATACGCGCGTCGGCGATACCATCACCGACGACAAGCGCCCGACAGCGCAGGCCCTGCCCGGCTTCAAGCCCGCGCAGCCCGTGGTGTTCTGCGGTCTCTTCCCGGTCGATGCAGCCGACTTCGAGGATTTGCGCGCGGCAGTGGGCAAGCTCCGCCTCAACGACGCCTCCTTCTCCTTCGAAATGGAATCGTCGGCCGCTCTCGGTTTTGGTTTCCGCTGCGGCTTCCTCGGCCTGCTGCATCTCGAAATCATTCAGGAACGCCTCGAGCGCGAGTTCAATCTCGATCTCGTCGCCACCGCACCTTCGGTCGTCTATGAAATGACGCTGACCGATGGCACGGAGAAGGAACTGCACAACCCGGCCGATATGCCTGACGTCGTGAAGATCAAGGAAATCCGCGAGCCGTGGATCAAGGCGACGATCATGACGCCGGACGAATATCTCGGCGGCATCCTGAAACTCTGTCAGGACCGGCGCGGCCTGCAGACGGAGCTGACCTATGTCGGCAACCGTGCAATGATCACCTATGAACTGCCGCTCAACGAAGTGGTGTTCGATTTCTACGACCGGCTGAAATCCATCTCCAAGGGTTACGCTTCGTTCGATTACAACATCATCGACTATCGCGCTGGCGATCTCGTCAAGATGTCGATCCTCGTCAATGGCGATCCGGTGGATGCGCTTTCCATGCTGGTGCACCGTTCGGCGGCCGACCGGCGCGGGCGCGGCATGTGCGAAAAGCTGAAGGAACTCATTCCGCCGCACATGTTCCAGATTCCGATCCAGGCGGCCATTGGCGGCAAGGTCATCGCCCGCGAAACCGTGCGCGCCCTGCGCAAGGACGTGACGGCGAAGTGCTACGGTGGCGATGCGACGCGTAAACGCAAACTTCTGGACAAGCAGAAGGAAGGCAAAAAGCGCATGCGCCAGTTCGGCAAGGTGGAGATTCCGCAGGAAGCCTTTATCGCCGCTCTGAAGATGAACGACGAATAAGCGGCAATCACTGCATCGCTATCGAAGGGAGGCCCACAGCCTCCCTTTTGCGTTTAGGGTCACGCGTGCAACTTGGCACCCTTGGTGATCTTGTCGACGATCTTCCTGTCGGCCCTCAGCGCCATGCCGACCACCTTGGCATCATCAGGAGAAAATTCCGAAAATACCTGGCGGTTGGCGACATCGTGCCCGGTGGCGAACATTTCCTCGATATAAAGCGATGTCGTGACGTCGCGCTCGAGGGATCGCTGGTGGATTTTGCGCAACGCCTCCTGATCCGTAGCCATGACGACAATCGGCTGAATGGACAGGGGATTATAGACGTTGCCCGCCCCGTCGCGGTATGGTTCGCCGATGATCTCTCGTGCCTGGGCGACGATCCCGGACATGAGAAATGCGGTAACGTTCAGTTTTTGCCACACGGCAAGGTCATCGCGAAGGATGACGGCGATCTTGGTATCAAACATGCGAACTCAATCTGGCTGTGGTTACGAAAGAGAAGCGATCCTAGCGCCTCGGGGCGTCGGCGATCTTGAACGTTCGTGCAAATTCGAAGGGATCGTGCAGGCGCCCTCCAGCGAAGGCATAGAACGCATCGAAGCGCGCTTTCATGGCAACGCCTATGCGCCGCACCGTCATGATACCTATGCGCTGGGTGTCACGCTTTACGGCGTCCAGACCTTTTCCTATCGGGGGAAATCGCATTTCAGCATGCCCGGAAAGGTAATCGTGCTGCATCCGGACGAAGTTCACGATGGCGGCGCAGGCACCGATGAAGGGCTGCGCTACCGTATGCTTTATCTTCCGCCCGAAAAAACGACTGAGGCGGGATATAATGCGCTGCCCTTCGCCCAAAATCCCGTCATCGAAGATGAGGAGTTCCGGCGATGCCTCATTGAGGCGCTTGGCAATCTGGAAGGCGAGCCGGACAATCTGCTTCTTACCGACTGGCAGTCAAGACTGGCGGACTTGCTCTGGAAACATTCAAACGGAAGCGCCAGAACCATCAAACGGATCGACCGTATCGCCGTTTTACGGTGCCGGGACTATCTGCTGGAGAATAGCGCCGGCACCGTCGGCTCTGAAGAGCTGGAACGGATAAGTGGGCTCGACCGCTTCACGCTCTTTCGGCACTTTCGTTTCCTGTTCGGCACAAGCCCGCACCGCTATCTCATCATGCGCCGACTGCAAAAATGCAAGGACATGATGCGTGCGGGTGCGGGGCTTGCGGAAACGGCATTTGCCTGCGGTTTTGCGGATCAGGCGCATTTTACCCGACACTTCAAAAATGCCTTTGGCATGCCGCCGGGACGCTGGCTCAACCTTGTTTCGAATTGATCATTCCGGAAACAGGATCGACCGGTGAGCCGCAGCACCCGCCATGGCGCCGTCTCCCACCGCGAGGGCGACCGAGCCGGCAGGCCTTGCCACGTCACCGCAGGCGAAAATACCGGGGGCGGTGGTCTGTTTCATCGGGTCTGTCACGATGCTTGATCCCATGGGCCCTTCCTCCACAGCGCAGCCAAGTTTTTCCAGCCAGTTCGAGGCGATACGCAATTTCGGCTGGGTGAAAAGGCCAGCCAATGCGATGCTGCGTCCATCCGCCAGAACGACATCCGCATGCCCCGTAATTTCCCGGATGCGGGTTGTTTCCACCCGCACGCCGCGCTTTGACAACAATGCGTTCTGGTCCGCATCCGGCTCGAAGACGCCGTTGGTGAAAAAGGTCGTCTCGCCCCAGTCGGGCAGCATCAATGCGTGGTGAATGGCCAAAGGTGAAGCGGCGATGACGCCGATCTTTCCCTGATTGAGCTCGTAACCATGGCAATAGGGGCAATGGAAGACCGAAGAGCCCCAACGCTCTTTCAGCCCGGCAATTGCAGGCAATTCATCGGCGACGCCCATAGCGAGGATGAGCCGGTCCGCAGTCTCACGACGGCCGCCATCGATCTCGATTACAAAATCGCCGAAGGAGCCTTCGGCATCGGTCACCCTGCCCTCAGCCCAATCTATGGTCGGGTAGCGTTCGATCTGGCGGCGCGCCTCGGTGATAATTTCACCCGGCGCCTTGCCATCCTGACCGAGAAAACCGTGGGAATGGCTGGCGAAACGGTTTCTCCGTTCACCTGCGTCCACCACCAGAATGTTTTTTCTGGCGCGTCCAAGCTGCAGGGCGGCTGAGAGGCCGGCATAGCTGCCGCCGATAATGATGACGTCGAATTTCATGATGCACCCATCGTTTCAGGAGGGAGGCGGAAGTGCCCGTTCGTTTCACGATACTTATATTGTTACGTGATTTTCGGAGTCAATAGTCACGCAACTTATATTGTTACATCACATCGAAAGTGATAGCGTCGTTGTAAACAAGCGGGTTTGGACAATGAGACACGACACGCGCCTTTCACGGGTGCTGCATATTCTGATCCATATGGAAAATCATAAGGGTGCAGCGACATCCGAGAGCATCGCAGCGATGCTTCAGACCAATCCGGTGGTGGTGCGCAGGACAATGGCGGGCTTGCGAGAGCATGGTTATGTCTCGTCGGAAAAAGGCCATGGTGGTGGGTGGGTGCTGGCGCGGCCGCTCAGCGAAATCACGCTGCTCGATATTTACCGGGCGCTTGGCGCGCCGGAACTGTTCTCGATCGGGTTGGCTGGGGACAACCCGAACTGCGTTATCGAACAGGCTGTCAATGCAGCACTTTTTGATGCCATGAAAGAAGCGGAAAACATTCTGCTGTCCCGTTTCGGAGGCATTGCCCTTTCGCAGCTGGCGCAAGAGTCCATCAGCCGCTGGTCCAGGGTTTCCAACCACCCTTCCGCGATGGAACAGCTTTAGGGGGCGGGAAAGGGGCCATCTCGCAAAGAAAAACCGCCTGCCCTGAGGCAGACGGTTTTATTGTATGAGTAGGCTCGTTACGGCTGGGTCTGCGTGCCGCCCGTATTCGGGCTAGCCGGTGCAGTATCGTTCGCAGGCGGTGTTGTCGGAGCGGTCGGAGCCATGGGTGCCGGTGCCTGATCCGTTGCCGCAGGCGGCGTGGTGGAGGATGTCGTGGCCGGATCGGTGGTCGGGCCGCTCATCTGCGACCAGGCGAAAACGCCCACCAATACGACGACGATGATCGCCAACCACGGCACCCAGGACGACGACGTGCGGGCACGCGGTTCATTGCTGATATTCACTTCCGGACGAAGATCGCGGTCCGGACGCGGGTTGTTGGGATCGAATGTCATGGTGTTTCCTCCTCTTCATTCTGCGGAGAAAACGACGTTCACGAGATTTTGTTCCGATTTGGCCCAGAGCGCTTACGACAGACGAGGCTCAACCGCCTGCTGAAGCGCCTCCGCCAGCACCGTCATGACCTGCGGACCTGCCATTTGCGACACGTTGAAACGCATGAAACCGGACGCGCTCTGTGAGGAACTGAACACATTGCCGGGGGCCAGCACCACCTGCCGCGACAGGGCACGGCGCGCCACATCGGCGGCATCAACCCCGTCCGGCAGGCGGCACCACAAAAACATGCCCGCCTGCGGTTCGATCCACGGCACACATCCAACCGACCTGAGACGCGCCGCCACCTCCGGCATCGCCGCTGCAAGACGCTGCCTGAGCGCCTCGACATGTTTGCGGTAGCTGCCATCGGTCAAAAGCGAGAGGATGAGCGCCGCCGAAAAATGCGTTCCGCCAAAAGTGGTGGCGATCTTGAGATCGGTTAGAGGGTCTACCCATGCCATGGGTGCTGCGATGAAACCGCACCGTACGGAGGCCGACAGGGTTTTTGAAAAACTGCCTATCTGGACGACGCGGTTCAGACCGTCAAAGGCAGCCAGCCGGGGCGCTGCCTGGGTTTCGAAATCGGCAAAAATATCATCCTCGATGATGGTCAGCCCCACCTGCTCTGCGAGCATCAGCAGGCGATGGGCGGAAACGGCGGAAAGCCTTGCGCCTGTCGGATTATGAATTGCGGAATTGGTGATATAAAGCCGGGGCTGATGGTCTTTCAGCGCCTGCTCGAAGAGTTCCAGGTCCGGTCCGGTCGGCGTGTAGGGAACACCGACGATCTTTACCCTGTGCGCCCGCAAGAGGGCGTGGAAATTGAAGTAACACGGGTCATCGACCACAACCGTATCCCCCGGTTGCAGCAGGAAACGGCACAAAAGATCGATCGCCTGCGTGCCGGAGTCGGTGAGCATGATCTGGTTGAGGCCCGCCTGCACCCCGTGTTCGGCCAACCTGCGCGAGAGAAGCAGGCGCAGCGGCAACAGCCCCATCGGGCCGCCATAATCCGTCAACAGGGCTGCGTCGGCGCGGGTAAGCCCGCGCATGGCTCGCCTCAACGCCTCCTGCGGCATCCACGATGTGGGAAGCCAGCCGCAACCGGGTTTGGCGAGAACGGAACTTTCATCCAGCGCCTGCCGTGAAACCCACAAAGGATCCACAGCCCTGTCCAGCTGCGGTTCGATATCGGCAAGCGACAGGGGCGCAAGCGGACCCGAAACGAAAAAACCGGAGCCGGGGCGCGAGCTTATCGTGCCATCGGCCACCAGCCGATCGTAGGCCTCGACAATGGTGGAGGTGGAAACCTGCATGGTCTTCGCCAGCGCCCTGACCGATGGCAGGCGCGCGCCCGGCACGAGGATGCGCGAGGCGATGCGTTGCCGCACACTTGCCATCACCTTTTCTATGCGCGTGCCCGCAGCAATCGGTCCGTCCACACTTCCTCCAACTGTATCGCTTGCGATACCATAACAGTTTATTGAAATTGTATATGATTGTCGCTGTTCCTGCCAGCCATTCCGGATCAAGAAAGGCAAAACGCAGGAGTTGACGATGGACAAGACGACGAGCGGCTGGCTGAGCGGCCTGACAGGCGTGGTGATATTCAGCGGTTCGCTGCCCGCGACGCGCATTGCGGTAACGGGTTTCGATCCGGTTTTCCTGACTGTCGCCCGCGCCAGCATTGCCGGCCTGCTGGCGCTGGCGCTGCTGTTTCTGTTCCGGCAAAGGCGCCCGGCGCGCGATAACCTGACATCGCTTTTCATCGTCTCACTGGGTGTTGTGGTGGGCTTCCCGCTACTGACAGCGCTGGCGCTGCGGCATGTTACCTCCGCGCATTCCATCGTTTTTGTGGGGCTCTTGCCGCTCGCAACGGCAATCTTCGCGGTGCTGCGCGGCGGAGAACGCCCACGCCCGGTGTTTTGGCTCTTTTCCTGCCTTGGAAGCGCGCTTGTTGCGGGGTTTTCCCTGTCGAATTCGTTGGCCGCCGGTGTCGAGGCCTCGCTTGCCGGCGACCTGCTGATGCTCGGGGCAATCATCGTCTGCGGGCTCGGCTATGCGGAGGGTGCTGCCCTTTCCCGCAAGCTGGGCGGCTGGCAGGTCATTTCCTGGGCGCTGGTTCTTTCCCTGCCGGTCATGCTGCCGCTTGCTTTCTTTATCGGGCCGGAAACGTTTGCCGGCATCGAGCCGCAGGCCTGGGCCGGCCTTGCCTATGTTTCCCTGTTCAGCATGCTGATCGGCTTCATCTTCTGGTATCGCGGACTGGCGCTTGGCGGCATCGCCGCTGTGGGCCAGCTGCAATTGCTTCAGCCCTTCTTCGGGCTGGCACTTGCCGCGACCCTGCTGCATGAGGAGGTGAGCCCGGCCATGATCGCCATTACGCTTGTGGTGGTTCTCTGTGTTGCAGGCGCGCGGAAATTCGCACGCTGACGGCTGCCATCGTCAGCTCGAACGATGTCAGCTCGAACGACGCTCCACCCAGCGATGCCATGCGTCCTCGCTGCCGTTGAAGACGTTGAGATCGATGCGGCCATCGACGCCATGCGACAGGCCGGAACCGGAATATTGCCAGAACAGCCACTTGCGGCCAGGATACACCACGGACGGATGCTGGGCAACGGCGCGCAGCCAGAAGGGATAATCCTGGAATTCGCCCTTGAGGTTGTCCTTGTAAAAATCGGGCGCCGTATAAATGATCGGTCGCTGGCCGTAATGGCGCTCGAGCTTGTCCATGAAGACGCGCATCTTTTCCAGAACGCGCTCACGCGAATGGCGCATCTTGCAGCTCGATTCGCCGTTATATTCCACATCAATGACAGGCGGCAGCGCATCTGGATCGCGCGGTACATTACGAATGAACCAGTCCGCCTGTTCGCTGGCGTTGCGGCACCAGTAGAAGAAGTGGTAAGCACCGCGGCGAATACCCGCTTCCTTCGCGCGCTGCCAGTTGGTGCGGAACATCGGATCGAGATGGTCGCCGCCATCCGTCGCCTTGATGAAGGCGAAATTGGCGCCGCGTGTGCGCAGCTGCGGCCAGTTTATATTGGCCTGCCAGCGGGATACATCCACCCCGTGGACCTGGAAATGACGCGGCTGGACCCTGCCGAAATTGATCGGCTTCGCATCGCTGAAGCTGGAGCGGAAAATGCGTGAGCGAATGTGCGCACCGGCGCTCGCCGCCGGCGCCGCAGCCATGGCCAACTGGACCGGACGCTCCATCTGGTTGATCGTGGGGCGCTCCGCCGGCCGCACCATTCCCGCCGCCTGTGACGGAACCGGCAAACGGATTTCAGGTGCATTCTGCGTTAACGACGCCCTGGGGGTGACAGCGGAAAATGCCTTGGGTTCGTCAGGCACCGGCCCGCCCCATGCCAGAACTTCCTGCCGTGGCTGGGCGGCGATGGCCTGGGTACCGACGCCTGCCTGCGGCACCGGCGCGGATGGCGTGACCGAACTCGTCGTTTCCTTCGAGGGCAAGCCGGCCATCAGGCTTTCCGGCCCGGAACTGGACGTGCAGCCTCCAAGCAGGAAGCAACCGAAGAAGAGTGCTGGCACAGCCGATGAACGCATGAGAACCCGTACGCAAAACAAATCGGGGGCGCTCTGATGCCGCCCGGAGACCTCGAAATACAAATGCTAACGGAAGATTATCAAAAAAGACTGAATCTTATCTTTACGTCGGCACCCGCCAATGCGCCCGTCATTTCTGGCAGGCGAAACGGATCGAATTCTCGCGCGGCGGCGCGGTTCAGGCCGTCATGGCGGTCAGATCGACAGTGTCGGCGCCGGGGGAATTTCTCTTGATCGATTCGATCGCATGGATGGCCGAAGCTTTTGCCTTGTATCCTTCCGACGAGAACATTGTTTCCCCGTTGGATGCCTTGAAGCGGAACCGGTATTCGCCGGCCTTGTCCTGGTAGATTTCAAATTTGTACATGATCTTTGCGTCTCCTTTCGCGCCGTAGTCCATCAGCCGCAACTCTGTTCGGCCTCGATCACTTTCGCAACGGAAAATCGGCGATCTGAATGAGCCGTACCCAGGCTCGAGCGATTTCCAGTCCGGCTGCATCCGCCATTTCTGCGCGCGGGCCACGATGGTCACGATAATTCCCCAGCCAGCCCGGGGACATTCTTTCGACGGAAGCAGGAAACGCCTGGCACCAGCCATCAACCACGGTGGTCGAGGCCTCGAAATGGAATTGCGTGCCATAGACTGCCCGGCCGATGCGAAAGGCCTGATTTCGTGTCGCGCCATTGGTCGCAAGCCGCGTGGCGTCCGGCGGAAGCGTAAATGTATCGCAATGCCACTGAAAAATAGGGAAGGTCTTTTCCAGCCCGGCCAATAGCGGATCGGACACGCCCTCTTCCGTCAGGGAGACATCCTGCCAACCGAATTCCGGCGGACCTGAGAGAATATTCTCTCCGCCATAGGCGCGCGCCAGCAACTGGCTGCCGAGGCACACACCCAAGACCGCCTTGCCAGCATCGCCAAAGGCTTTCATGAGAAGGGCGAGATCGGCAAGATAGGGATAAAGCGCATCGTCAAGCGCGTTCTGTTCGCCGCCCAGAACGACAAGCGCATCATGGTCGGCGGCATCCCTTGGGAGAGGCTCACCCGCATAGGCGCGGATGACATGGATTTCCGCCGCCGCTTCTTGCAGCGCGACACCGAGCTGCCCATGCGGCGTACTCGCCATATTTTCTATAATTGCGACGCGCATGAAACCTCGTGGAGACGGCATGGATTCAACCGGCCAAAAGTACCGATCAAATCAAGCTTCACCACGAGAAAAATCGATTTTCAAGAGCCGCAGCAACGTCCTTGTGACAATAGGTGGATTCTGAAGCGACGCCCTAGAATTCACGCGCCAGCTTGGCGTCTACCGAATGCCGGTTGCCGCCGCGAACGGCGAAGAACAGGAAAATCGCGGCCCACAGAATCGATTTTTCCGCGCCGCCCAGACCTTCCGCCTTTACGATGCCGTGAAAATAAACCGTTACCAGAAGAACGATCATGGCAGCAAAGGACGCAGGCCGTGTAAACAGGCCGATAGCGACCAGAATTCCTCCGAAAAATTCCGTGGCAGCAAGCAGCGGCGACCAGAAGACGCCTGGATAAAAGCCGAGGCTCTCCACCATGCCGACTGCGCCAAAAGGATTGACGATCTTGCCGACCCCATGGGTAACGAGAAGAAGCCCGGCCGTGACGCGCAGGATCGTCTCCACCAGATCATGCGTCGCATTATAAAGCGGTGCGACCGCCGGAACGAAAAGACGCTGACGATTATTCTCGAACTGGGCCATAGGATCTCCACGTTGCAGCCTTCGACAGCTTCTCTGTTCGCAAAGCCGCATGGTAAGAACAAGGGTGCACCCGATAAAAACATGAGTGCTATAGTTGACATTATCGTGAGCAATATTCCTGCCGGGCAGCGAAGGAGACGTGAGGATGACCGAAACCAAACCCCGCATAACCATCCGCTATTGCACACAATGCAACTGGCTGCTTCGGGCAGGGTGGATGGCGCAGGAAATCCTGCAGACCTTCGCTTCTGATGTCGGCGAAGTCAGCCTCGTTCCCTCAACCGGCGGTCTGTTCGAGATCACCGTTAACGGTACGACCATATGGGAACGCAAACGCGATGGCGGTTTTCCCGGCCCAAAAGAACTCAAACAAAGAATCCGTGACATCATCGACCCGGAACGCGACCTCGGCCATGTGGACAGAACGAAGCACGAAGGCCTCGACACCTGACCCGGCGACATGTTTCAACAAGGCCAACCAAGTTTTTTCCCTTTGAAATCAATGATCGTCATAAAAGTTCAAAAAGTCTGTTGACACCGGGCGGCTGCCCTCGTACATCGCTCTCCGTCGCCCAGATGGCGGAATTGGTAGACGCGCCAGCTTCAGGTGCTGGTACTCGCAAGGGTGTGGAGGTTCGAGTCCTCTTCTGGGCACCATTCCATTTTTGATCTTAGCCAGATCAAATACTTAGCCGAAAAAACAGCAACATATAGCCGACCGGCAAACGCCGGGGAGCGTGTTGCTTTTTCGCCTTCCCACCGATGGGAAAACCCGAAAGAAGGCCGCTCCCGTGTTACCGGAAGGCTGCCATACTGTCAGAATCTATGATTGATGTTACGGCGTTACGGCTGAGCGTCCTTGTCGCCGCTATTTTGCGAATGCTGTTCGCAATTCGGCGTACAGGACAGAACGGTTCGCTCCGTCTGGCGGAAAACACGCACCGTATTGCCCTCGTCGATGGAGACGAGAATCCGTTCGTCCACGATAGGATTGCCATCGGCATCCAGAAGCACGAGATTGGTCGTGCCAAAACTGCGGCCTGTCAGAACAATCGTGGTGGAATCGGCAACCGTGGCGTCTGCGACCTTGGAATTGCCGACGATAACCTTGCTCACGGGACGATCGAGGCGGAGGACGCGGGCGTGATTCATCGACACGCGTAATAAATCTTCCTGAGCAAAAACAGGCAGCGCCGCTGCTCCAAAAATAGCGGACAAGCCGACCACGATTTTCGCCAGTTTTCCGGATGTCACGCTTTTGGCCCTTGCTCATTATCCGCACAATGTCTTTCGCTAGAGAATGCGTGGTTTTAGTGAATGAAGCGTTAAATGGCTGAAATCCTCTAAGCAGACCATGGCCGTATGTAACAAGATGATATTTTCATGTCTCTTGACACGCTCCAAAACTGAACATGTGCGCCCCTGTGAAACGACACCTGTAGGGAAGAGATAACCGGACAGGCTCAAAATACATTTGTTTATCAGCAAATATAAAAATACAGAAATTACTTTTCTTGTTTGTTTACCAAGAGAAACTCATCCTGCCGTTTACTTTGAATTAATCGTTTTTTTTAAGCGCTTGGAAATCGCTCGGCTGTAGTTTGAAGGCAACCGAACAACGGAAAACAGTTGTCGGCGTGCTGAACCAACACAAGTTAGGAGAGACCCATGACCAAGATTTTCGCTCGTTTCCTGAAAGACGAATCCGGTGCAACTGCCATTGAATACGGCCTGATTGCTGCGCTTATTTCCGTTGCGATCATTGGCGGCGCAACGACTGTCGGCACCCAGATCGGCACGCTGTTCACAAACCTTGGCACCAAGATGACGACGGCCGCCACGAAGTCGGGTCAGTAAAAGCTAAGAAATTTCGAGATGGCTGCCCTACAAAGGGCGGCCATCTTTTGTATTTTTAGTCATCTGAATATCAGTCATCACCACTACACCCATATTCTGGGGAGGCGAATTTATGGTTGTCGCAGCAATCTTTTTAACTTTGCCTTTGTGCCTGACGTTTGCTGCGCTGAACGATCTGTTCAGCATGACAATACCTAACCGCATACCGCTGGTGTTGTTGCTAAGTTTTATAGTAGTTGCCCCCTTCACCGGCATGGGATGGCAGACCTTGGCAATGAGTCTTTTGGCCGCCGCCATCGTTTTTTTTGCCTGTTTTGCGCTTTTTGCCGCCAATGTCATGGGCGGAGGCGACGCTAAGCTCCTGACAGCCGCGGCATGCTGGTATGGTTTCAACATATCGCTCATAGAATTCTTGCTCGGCGTCGCTTTCCTTGGCGGCTTCCTTACGATCGGCATTTTGCTTCTGCGCTCGCGGTCACAACAAATCATGGCGGCTGGTATGCCCATCCCGGATTCGCTCCTGGTCGCGAAAAAAGTTCCCTACGGCATCGGCATCGCCGTCGCCGGGCTGATGACCTATGGCGAAGCACCGCTCGTTAAAGCCGCGATTGCCAGTCTTTCCTAGATAATTGCTACTCAACCTAGCTTTAATAGCCCGTTAACCACAAATCCAAGCATACTATTAACCATAATTATACCAATGGCGCGCCATCCTGACGGGAGCAGAATCTGATTCCCTCAAGGATCGAGCATGAAACCGTCGCGTATCGTCATTCTTTCCGTTGCCTTGGTGGCCGCCGGTCTTGCCGGCCTTGTCGCCATGCAGATTTCCGGTGCCAAGCAGGTCATCGAGAAAGCGGAAACGATCATCCAGAAAGAACCGACGGTCAACGTTCTCGTCTCTTCGGTCAACCTGCCCGTCGGCAGCCGCCTGAACGACAGCTCCGTGCGCTGGACACCCTGGCCACAGGGCAATGTGGTCGACAGTTTCATCACGGAAACAAAAAGGCCAGACGCCATCACCGAACTCGCGGGCGCTGTCGTCCGGCTGCCTCTCTTCGAAGGTGAGCCGATCCGGCCGGAAAAAGTGGTCGATTCCAGCACGCGCATCATGTCCTCCCTTCTGCCGGCCGGAAAACGCGCCGTCGCCACCGAGATTTCCGTCTCGACAGGTGCAGGCGGTTTCGTGCTGCCGAACGACCGGGTCGATGTGATCATGGTCCGCAAGGGCGAAAACAATAACTTTCTGACCGAAAACGTTTTGAACAATGTTCGTGTCCTGGCGATCGATCAGCAGATCAAGGAAGGCGAGGACGGAACGTCGGCGGTTGTCGGCGCAACCGCTACGCTCGAACTGACCCCGGAACAGGCGAAGATCATTACAGTGGCGCAACAGATGGCGGATCGTCTCACGCTCGCCTTGCGCTCCGTCGCGGATGCACAGGAAAACGATACGCTTTCGGCCGGCCATCTTCTCAGCGGAAGCTCCGGGCAGCCGGAAATTCAGGTAATCAAATCCGGCTCGATCGTGAAGAGCGGTCAAGGAGCTTCACAATGACCGGGGGGCTCATGACAAACCGTCTCAAACAACACCTGCGTTCATCGATGGCGGGTGGGCTCGCATTCTGCCTTGCCTTTTCAGGCATCCCCGGCCAGCACTCCCCCAAATTTTTGCGTTTCAGCGAAGCAGAGGCGCAAAGCGCAAGCGTCGTGCGGATCACCGAAAGCGGTGCTGGCACTCGCAAACGCTTGAAACTGGGTTTAAACAAGGCCCTGGTTATCGACCTGCCTGAAGATGCTCACGATATCCTTGTTGCCGATCCGAGCCTTGCCGATGCCGTGACCCGCACGTCCAGACGAATCTATCTCTTCGGTAAAACGGTCGGTCAGACCAATATTTTCATTTTCGGTGACGGCGGCAGGGAAATCGTCAGCCTCGATCTGGAGGTGGAGCGCGATATTTCCGGGCTTGAGGCCAATATTCGCCGCTTCATTCCCGAGTCTGACATCAAGGTGGAAATCGTTTCGGACAATATCGTTCTGACGGGATCGGTGCGCACACCGCAGGACTCCGCACGCGCCGTGCAGTTGGCGGACGCCTTTCTAAAGGGCGGTGAGGCCACCACACGCAACATATCGCTGACGGGCGGCGACAATGGTGGCGATGCGGCGATTTTTGCCGAGCGCCGGCAAGTATCGCAAATCGTCAATATGTTGACGATTGAGGGTGAAGATCAGGTGACGCTGAAGGTCACCGTTGCCGAAGTCAGCAGACAGGTTCTGAAGCAACTCGGCTTCAACGGGTCGATCGGCAGTACAACGAGCGGCAATGGTTTCGAATTCGCAAATCCGTCCAATCTCGGCAACGCGATCGATGGAGCGTCCCGGATCGCCAGTGGTGCGATTGGTTCTGGCTCCCTTAGATTCGCTTCCTACCTCAACGCCATGGAGCAGGCCGGCGTCATGCGCACCCTGGCAGAGCCGAGCCTGACAGCCATTTCCGGCGAGCAGGCCAAATTTTACGTGGGCGGTGACTTCCGACTTGCCGCTACACAAGAAATCGAGATTGATAACGAGACGAAACAGCCGAGCAAAGTTATACGCGAGACACAGACGGTAGACTACGGCATCACCTTGAACTTCAAGCCGGTGGTGCTTTCACCAGGCAGAATAAGTCTCAAGATCGAGACCAATGTCTCCGAACCCACCTATGAAGGCAATGTCGTCACCGGTAATTACGGGCGGGGCGTTCCAGGCTCGACCTATATGTCCGTGCGCAAGCGCGAGACCTCCACGACGGTCGAACTTCCCTCGGGAGGATCAATCGTGATCGCGGGCCTTGTCCAGGACAATGTCAGGCAAGCCATGTCCGGGCTGCCGGGCATCTCGAAAATTCCTATCTTCGGTACGCTTTTCCGCAGCAAGGACTTCCTGCGCAACGAAACGGAACTGGTCATCATCGCGACGCCCTATCTGGTACGGCCCGTCGCGCGCAACCAGATCGCCCGGCCGGATGACAACTTCAATCCGGAAAACGATGCCGCCATGTATTTCATGAACCGCGTCAACAAGGTCTATGGCCGCAAGGACCAGGTCCAGGCGGCGCCATACCAAGGCTCCGTGGGGTTCATCTACAAATGACGACGAGTTCCGCCAATTCCCAACCCGATCTCGCAGCAAGTCCGGACCGCGCAGGTGACATCATGCACGCAAACACTCACCGCCCTTTCGCAAAACAGATCGGCCTTGCGGCTGTCGTCGCTGTTGTCGCGGGGTTGCTACAGGGCTGCGCCCGTGACCCCATGACGACCAACGCGATCCCCGATGACTATCGCACCCGCCACCCGATTACGCTGTCCGAAGCCGAGCACTCGCTCGACATACCCGTTTCTGCCGGCGATAGCCGCTTGACCACTGCGATGGCAGACAATGTTCGTGGCTTTGCCCAGAATTATGCATCCATGTCGACGGGCATAGTCAATATTCAAATACCTTCCGGCTCCGCCAACTCCGCGGCGGCATCACGAATGGCAAAACAGATTCGCTCAGCGCTTTCGGGTGCGGGTGTGGCGCCAGGAAAAATCATGCAGACGAACTATGCCGCCTCCCCGAATGGCGACGCCGCGCCCATCCGCCTGAGCTATGTTGCGGTTACCGCCATGACTGGCCAGTGCGGCCAATGGCCCGAGGACCTCTCGGATAATACCTTCGCCAACAAGAACTGGTACAATTTCGGATGCGCATCCCAGAGCAATCTCGCAGCGCAGATCGCCAATCCCATGGATCTCGTCGGCCCGCGCGGCATGAGCCCGATCGATGCCGAACGCCGGGCGGTGGTCATCGATACCTATCGCAGCGGTACTTCGACGGCACCGACAAACTGATGCAGATCCACGATTTCTCACGGCAGGAAAAACAATGAGCGCTGTAGAATACGATATCAAGCCAAGCGGCGGCGCGGAAATCGAACCGCCGTTACGCGCTTCGGATATGGATCGCCTGCGGCCCCTGCCCCGCATTTCCATTCATGCCTTCTGCGTCAGCGACCATATGCAGGCCGTCATGGAAGCGCTATCCAGCGACAGGCGCATGAGCAAGGTCACGCT
Organism: Agrobacterium salinitolerans; assembly: GCF_002008225.1. Taxonomy (GTDB): domain Bacteria; phylum Pseudomonadota; class Alphaproteobacteria; order Rhizobiales; family Rhizobiaceae; genus Agrobacterium; species Agrobacterium salinitolerans. The sequence goes on from NZ_MRDH01000026.1 coordinate 25,009, forward strand.
GCGGGTGACCAAGGGCGATATCAATGCGGCGGCGACAATGTTTTCCGCATCGCCAACGCCTAATCTCATCATTCTCGAAACAGCAAGCTCACCCGCCTCACTGCTGGACGATCTCGCGCCTTTGGCGGAGGTTTGCGATCCCTCCACGCGTGTCATCATCGTCGGCCGGCACAATGACATAACGCTCTATCGCGATCTCATCCGCAACGGCATCTCCGAATATCTCGTCGCTCCAATCAATATGGCCGATCTCCTGGGTTCGATCGCCGCGATCTTCGTCGATCCGGAAGCGGAGCCGCTTGGCCGTAACATCGCCTTCATTGGCGCCAAGGGCGGTGTGGGCTCGTCCACCATCGCGCACAATTGCGCCTTTGGTATTTCCAGTCTTTTTTCCACGGAAACCATTCTAGCTGATATGGACCTTGCCTACGGAACGGCGAATATCGATTTCGATCAGGACCCTGCCCAAGGCATGGCTGAAGCGGTCTTTTCGCCGGAGCGGCTGGACGAGGTGTTTCTCGACCGCCTTCTGACGAAATGTTCCGATCATTTGTCGCTTCTGGCAGCGCCGTCTCTTCTCGACCGCACCTACGATCTCGATCGTCAAGCCTTTCTGCCGATCCTCGAGGTTTTGCAGCGCAGCGCCCCGGTTGCGGTTCTCGATCTTCCCCACCAATGGTGCGACTGGACGCGGGCAGTCCTTGCGGAAGCCGATGAGGTGGTCATAACGGCCGTTCCCGATCTCGCAAACCTGCGCAATACGAAAAATCTCTTCGACGCGCTGATAAAGCTGAGACCCAACGATAAATTGCCGCATCTCGTTCTCAATCAGGTCGGCATGCCCAAACGTCCGGAAATCGCGCCGGCGGATTTCCTTGAGCCGCTTGAAATCGAACCGATCGCGATCATCCCGTTCGACGCATCATTATTCGGAAATGCCGCCAATAGCGGCCGAATGATCAGCGAGATGGATGAAAAATCGCAAATAGCGGAAACCTTCTCGCAAATCGCCCACACCATCACAGGCCGCTCCGTGCTGCGCAAAAGCAGGCGCGGCGGCCTCGAAAAACTGAAGAATATTCTCAAGCGCAAGTAGGGCTTTTGCCTGCGCCCTTAGACGGAAACGCCGATGTTCGGAAAACGCGGGCCTGAGGGCCCAGCCAGAAGCACGAAGCCGGAACCTGTTGCACCTGTACATATGCAGGCGGTGACGGCGCCTGAACCTCGTTCTGCCGCGATTGACACTCTTGAACCCGGCCAATCGCCGGCAATGCGTCAGGCGACCGCAAGCGTACCGCCGGCACAGAAAAAACGCGCCCGCACGGAAGATTACTACAATACCAAGAGCCAGGTATTTTCCGCACTTATCGATACGATCGACCTTTCGCAACTCGCCAAGCTCGACGCGGAGAGCGCACGCGAGGAAATTCGCGATATCGTCAACGATATTATCACGATCAAGAATTTCGCCATGTCGATCGCCGAGCAGGAAGAGCTGCTCGAAGATATCTGCAATGACGTTCTTGGTTACGGGCCGCTGGAGCCTCTCCTCGCTCGCGATGATATCGCCGATATCATGGTCAACGGTTCCGGCCAGACCTTCATCGAAGTCGGCGGTAAAACCATCGAATCCGATATTCGTTTTCGTGACAATGCGCAGTTGCTTTCCATCTGCCAGCGCATCGTCAGCCAGGTCGGCCGACGGGTGGATGAGTCGAGCCCGATATGCGACGCGCGCCTACCGGACGGATCGCGTGTCAACGTCATCGCGCCGCCGCTCGCCATCGACGGTCCGGCGTTGACGATCCGAAAATTCAAGAAGGACAAGCTGACACTCGACCAGCTGGTGCGTTTCGGAGCGATTACGCCGGAAGGCGCGACATTGCTCAAGATTATCGGTCGCGTCCGCTGTAATGTCGTCATTTCGGGCGGCACCGGCTCCGGCAAGACCACGCTTCTCAATTGCCTGACGAGCTTCATCGACAGGGATGAACGTGTCATCACCTGCGAAGACACCGCCGAACTGCAGCTGCAGCAACCGCATGTGGTGAGGCTCGAAACACGTCCGCCGAATATCGAAGGAGAAGGCGAGATCACCATGCGCGATCTCGTCAAGAACTGCCTTCGCATGCGACCCGAACGCATCATCGTCGGCGAAGTGCGCGGACCGGAAGTTTTCGACCTTCTCCAGGCCATGAACACCGGTCACGACGGTTCGATGGGAACGCTGCACGCCAATACGCCGCGCGAATGCCTCAGCCGTATCGAATCGATGATCGCCATGGGCGGCTTCACCCTGCCGGCCAAGACCGTGCGTGAAATCATCTCAGGCTCGATCGATGTCGTCATTCAGGCGGCGCGTCTGCGCGACGGCTCGCGCCGGATAACGCAGATCACGGAAGTGATCGGCATGGAAGGCGATGTCATCGTCACCCAGGATCTGATGCGATACGAGATCGAAGGCGAGGATGCGCAGGGCAGGCTGATCGGCAGACACGTATCGACCGGTATCAGCAAGCCCAATTTCTGGGATCGTGCACGCTATTACGGTGAAGAAAAACGCCTGGCGGCCGCGCTCGATGAGATGGAAAAGACATCCTAAGGGAAAGCGACTGCCATGGACCCGACAATAGTGTTACTGGCCGTACTCGTCGCCATCTCGGCAGGAGCACTCGCTTATGCGTTTCTTTTCCAGCAGATAGAGGTCGAAAAAAAGACCACCAGTCGTTTCAAGCGGGTGCGGGCCGCAGAGACGGATCACGCAAATATCAAAGCTGCGCGCGATCGGGTTCAGGAGCTCAGCAAGCGCCGCAAGTCCATGCAGGACAGCCTGCGGGACATGGAGAAGAAACAAAATGAAAAGGCGAAAAAAACAAAGAATGTCAGCCTGCGCGATAAACTGATGCAGGCTGGGCTGGTAATTTCCGTTCGGCAGTTCCACCTTCTGAGCCTTGGCGCGGCAGCTTGCGCCGCTTTTATTGCACTTATCTACGGTCTGTCGTTAATGACAGTTCTCTTCGTCGCCGCTGTTGCGGCCTTGGGACTGCCACGCTGGGTATTGGCGTTTCTCCTCAAGCGCCGGCAGAAAAAATTCCTCGAGGAATTCCCCAATGCGCTTGATGTCATGTGCCGCTCGATCAAGTCGGGTTTGCCGTTGAACGACGCGGTACGCCTGATCGCGTCAGATGGTCAGGAGCCGGTAAAGACAGAGTTTCAGCGAGTTGTCGATGCGCAGCAGGTTGGCATCGGGATTCCCCAAGGGATAGAGCGTATGATGCTGACCATGCCGCTTTTCGAAGTGAGTTTCTTCAGCATTGTCATCAATATCCAGGCACAGGCAGGCGGCAATCTGTCGGAGGCGTTATCCAACCTTTCAAAGGTGTTGCGCGACCGAAAAAAAATGCGCGCAAAAGTGAACGCCCTATCCATGGAGGCAAAAGCGTCTGCCGTCATTATCGGCGCATTGCCTTTCATCGTTATGCTGCTGGTGCACTTTACGTCACCTGACTATCTTTCAGTCCTGTTCACGGATATGCGCGGGCACATCATTCTGGGTGCATCTGGACTATGGATGCTCATAGGAATTTTCATCATGCGTCAAATGATCAATTTCGATATTTGAGGGTCATCAATGACAAGGAATCTCCTTTCAGACCTGACAAATCCGCAGACCATTATTGCGATTCTGGTAACAGTGGCAGTTTTCGCCACTCTTTATACGCTCATTACGCCTTTCTTCGAGCGAAAAGACTTTGCCAAGCGCATGAAAGCCGTATCGTCGGAGCGAGAACTCATTCGCAGCCGCGAGCGCGAGCGACTTGCGACAGCAACCAGAGACGGCAAGACCTCCCTGCGAGGCAACAACAATAAGTCCGCACGTCGAATCGTCGAAAAATTCAACCTCCGGGAAGCACTCGCCGACAAGAACACAATGAACAAGCTGCGAGCAGCCGGTTTTCGTTCGCAAAATGCGCTTAATACATTTCTCGCCGCCCGGTTCATCTTTCCGTTCATTTTCCTGGCCGTGGCATTCACCTGGGTTTTTATTCTCGGAAACCTGGCTGATCAGGCTTTTGTCGTTCGGCTGATGGCGGTGCTTCTTTTCGGCTATGTCGGCTTTTACGCCCCCAATATCTATGTTTCGAACCGCATGACCAAGCGACAGGCATCGATCAAACGGGCATGGCCGGATGCGCTTGACCTGATGCTGATCTGCATCGAATCCGGTGTATCGATGGAAGCCGCCATGCGCCGCGTAGCGGAAGAGATGGGCGAGCAGTCACCTGAACTCGCAGAAGAAATGATTCTGACGACAGCGGAATTGTCCTTCCTTCAGGACAGGCGTGTCGCTCTTGAGAATTTTGGTATGCGCACACAACTGGACGGTGTCAAAAGCGTGGTGCAGGCCCTTATCCAGGCGGAGCGGTACGGCACCCCCCTCGCCCAGGCCCTGCGCGTTCTCGCGCAGGAAGGCCGGGACGAGCGAATGAATGAAGCCGAGAAAAAGGCCGCAGCGTTGCCGCCCAAACTGACTGTACCGATGATAATATTCTTCCTGCCGGTTCTCATCGCCGTCATTCTCGGGCCTGCCGGCATTCGTGTCGCCGACACATTCTGACGACGAACCATCAGGGCGCGGCCCCTCTATGACTGCAAAAGCGTATCAACCGGCCGGCTTACCGTCCTTTTTCGCCAGTTGCTGCCAGGAGTTCTGCTGTGAAAGCATTGCGCGCAGATAGGTGAGATTTGCCTGCGCCTGTTGTGGCGAGAGTTCCTGAACCGCGATGCGCTCGGCTTCGGCAAAGCGGCCCTGTAGACCGACCACGAGCGCGAGGTTCTGGCGAACGCGGCTATCGGCGCCCGGCTGGGCGATGGCGGATTGCAGATATGTTTCGGCAGTGCGCGGATCGCTCGACAGGACGTAAGACATGCCGAGGTTGGACAATACACTCGGGTCGTTCGGCTTCAGGTCAAGCGCCTGCCTGTAGCGGGAACGCGCCTCGTTCGAACGTCCAAGCTGATCGAGCACGGCGCCCTCGGCGGAATAAAGCCGCCAGTCGGGCCGGTCCGGCGTCTGTGCCCGCTGGATGGTCGAAAGCGCCTGTTCCAGCTGGCCGGCAGCCGCCTGCGATTTGCCATAGGCGGCAAGCACATCACGGTCGGCCGGATTGGCGATGGCGATCTGCTGCATGACGGCGAGAGCCTGTGTGTTCTTGCCGGTCATCATCAGCACGCTGGCATAATTCATGCCCACCGATTTGTCCTTGGGATTGCGTTCATAGGCTTTGCCGGCGGTCTCTTCCGCCTGCCGAAGCTGCTCCATGTTCAGATGGTCGTAAGAACGCGTGGCCGCGGGAATGGAGCCGGTGGACATGCGATCGGGCTTGTTGGCGCCCGCGCATCCTGAAACCGCAAGAACCAATGCGGCAAGACATGCTCCCCGCAGCAACCCTGTCCGGCCTGTCTCGCCCAAAGAAAATGCAGTCATGGCAGCGCCCCCGCCCGAGAATGATCGATCTTGCGCCCGACACACGACAGACTCACATGACGCAACTTTCGCTTAAGCAATAATCTGTTAACCCTAACAGAGCGTTAATCGCACCGATTCTCGACATTTACGGAAGCATATAATGGCGCCCTATCAGTTCATCGAACGCCCGACCCCCTTCAGCTCCAAGGCCGGCAGCACATTGCCGGTTTTCGCCGTCACGCCGGCCCATATCGAACAGGGCGCCATCGACCCTGTCGCTCTGGATTGGGCGAAGAAGGCGGGGTTCAAGGCGGAGGCGGGCGCTATCCTCCTCGTTCCTTCCGCCGATGGTTCGCTGGGCGGCGTGCTTCTCGGCCTCGGCGGCAATCCCTCGGAAATCCCCTTCATCACCGGGAAACTCGCCCGTGAACTGCCGGAAGGCGAATGGCACATCGAGACCGCACCCCTGACGGCCAATCGGCTCGCTCTCGGTTTCGGCCTCGGCAGCTACCGCTTCGACAAATACAAGACCACCAAGGCGAACGGGGCAAAGCTCCTTATTCCGCAGGATGCGGAAGACGGCGAGATCAAGCGCGTTCTGGCCGGCGTTTTCCTTGCGCGCGATCTCATCAATGTTCCGGCCAACGATATGGGACCGGATGAGCTAGAGATTGCCTTCCGCGCGCTTGCCGCCCATTACAAGGCAAAGGTGAAGGTCACTACCGGCGATGATCTGCTCAAGGAAAACTTACCCCTGATCCATGCTGTCGGTCGGGCCAGCGAAAGCGCGCCGCGGCTTCTGGAGATGAGCTGGGGCAAGAAGGGCAATCCGCGCCTCACCCTTGTCGGCAAAGGCGTCTGCTTCGATACCGGCGGCCTCGATATCAAACCCGCCGCCTCCATGGCCTTGATGAAGAAGGATATGGGCGGTGCCGCCAATGTTCTCGGCCTTGCGCTGATGATCATGGATGCGAAGCTGCCTGTCGATCTGCGCGTTCTCGTGCCGGCGGTCGAGAACTCCATTTCCGCCAATGCCTTCCGTCCCGGCGATATCTATAAGAGCCGCAAGGGGCTGACGGTACAGATCGACAATACCGACGCCGAAGGTCGTCTCGTTCTGGCGGATGCGCTCGCTTATGCGGACGAAGATGCGCCGGACCTGATGATCGACATGGCGACGCTGACGGGTGCGGCGCGTGTCGCGCTCGGCCCGGATCTGCCGCCCTTCTACACCGATGACGAGGATCTGGCGCATGATATCGCGGAAGCCAGCATCGATACGGACGATCCGTTGTGGCGCATGCCGCTCTACATGGGCTACGACAAGGATATACGCTCGCGCGCAGCCGATATCACCAATGCGCCTTCGGGCGGCATGGGCGGATCGATCACCGCCGCCCTGTTCCTGAAACGTTTTGTCACCAATACCAGGCGCTGGGCGCATTTCGATATTTACGGCTGGTCTCTGAGCGAAAGGCATCACTCATCGATCGGCGGCGAGGCGCAGGGCATCCGCGCACTCTTCCATTATATTGCACACCAGTTTGCGAAGTAATCTGCTGATAGGTCAGGCTTCCACGGGCGCTTCCTCAACCGGAGCGCCCGTTTTCAATTCGGAGCATTCCGGACGGAAAACCGGGCTCCAAGTTTCCTGGAAAAGCTTTAAACCAGCACCTTCTGTTCCTTATGGTCCTCTTCACCGAAGAACTTCAGGTACCGTTGCACCTCGCCCGGATCACCGGTCGCCTTTTGCGGGTTGTCCGAGAGCTTCACCGCCGGCCGGCCATTGGCGTCGCTTACCTTGCAGACGATGGAAATCGGCTTGAGGCTGGCGATGGTTTTTGGCGCGCAACCGGCAAAATCATTGGTGAGGTTGGTGCCCCAGCCGAAGCTCATGCGAACCCGGCCTTCGAAATGCCTGTAGGTATCGATGATGGCGTCGACATCGAGACCGTCGGAGAAGATCAACATCTTCTTGCGCGGATCGCGGCCCATCTTCTGCCACCACTCGATGATCTTTTCGCCGCCTTCGATCGGCGGGGCGCTGTCGGGACGGAAACCCGTCCAGTCTGCCACCCATTCCGGCGCGTTGCGCAGGAAAGCCGCCGTGCCGAACGCATCCGGCAGCACGATCAGCAGGTTGCCGCCATAAAGCCGGTTCCAGTCCTTCAGGACCTGATAGGGAGCGGCGGCCAGTTCCTCATTCGTCTGCGCCAGCGCCGCGACGACCATCGGTAGTTCATGCGCGTTCGTGCCAACGGCTTCGAGATCGGAATCCATGGCGAGCAGGACATTGCTCGTACCGGTAAAGGCAGGACCGATGCCTTCCTTCAGCGCTTCCACGCACCAGCGTTGCCAAAGGAAACTGTGGCGGCGGCGAGTACCGAAATCGGAAATGCGCAGGCCCGGCAGCTCGCGCAGCCGCTCGACCTTTTCCCACATCTTGGCCTTGGCGCGGGCATAGAGCACATCGAGCGTGAAATAACCGAGCGAACGCATGGCGCTGCGCGAGCGCAACTCGTTGATGATGGCGAGCGCCGGGATTTCCCAGAGTGTCGTGTCCATCCAGCGGCCATGGAAATTCAGCTCATATTGCCCGTCGCGCTTGAAAAGCTCGTATTCGGGCAATTGATAGCTCGACAGCCAGGAGAGGAATTCCGGCTCGAAAATCTGCGAGCGGCCGTAAAACGTATTACCCGCAAGCCAGATATTTTCCTTCTTGGAAAGACGCAGGGTACGCGCATGATCGAGCTGCTCGCGCAGTTCCATCTCGTCGATCTCTTCCGCCAGCCGTACCGTCTTCGTGCGGTTGATCAGGGAAAATGTCGCGTCGACTTCCGGATAGAGCTTCCAGATCATCTGCAACATCAATAGCTTGTAAAAATCCGTGTCGATCAGGCTGCGGACGATCGGGTCTAGCTTCCAGGTATGATTGTGGACACGGGTGGCTATATCGGTCTTCGTCATACTTGCATTCCCCAATATCGGCCAAAGGTCAGAATAGCCGATGTCACTCCGCACCCTGGCAGGTATCAACCTGTCATGCGGAAGATTTATCTGAAAAAGCGACAACAAGTCCAGAGCACCCGCCTGGCAAATGCCTGCCACCACAGCTCACGCATCGATTTTCCGAAGACCACAAAGGGGTTTTCGGTCCGGCGTTCAAACCATGCGGCTTCAGAAGGTCGGGTCGACGGGGTTTATGCCGGGATACCAGTCCTTGGAGACCGGATTTCTGCCGCCGAAACTGGAAATGCCGTTTTCGTCGGTACAACGATACCCCTGAACGGGAAGCCCACGGCTGCCGAAAACATCCCGGTAAGGACCTCGGGAATATCCGGTCACACCCAATGCGCTATGGCAGTTGTAACGGACCTTTGGCTGCAGCGTTCGCGGGTCCTTGACGCCCGGCAGGTTTGCATAGGCATCCGGTGCGGGGGCAAAACCATTCTGAAAAACGGTCTGCGCCTGCGCAGGGGCGCTCAGTAAAATCGCTGTGACGATCGTTGCCAGTCGTGTTGCCGTTCTCGTCTTCATCGTTGCCAGTCCCATACCACCATCCAACCGATGTAGGCGTCGGAAACTCTCCCACAAAGGGCCAGGCAGGCACAATTTCGTGAAAGCCGCCTTCTCAGTCCTCCAGCCGGCGGAAAGCCGTCGGCTTTTCGTAAAGCCAGCCGATGCGCTCGATGGCCGCATCGAGATTTTCGCGTGCAACATTCATCGTATGGCCATTGGCATGCAGCAAGGTTTCCTCGTTTTCCATGAGGCCGACATGGCCCTTCCAGAAGACGAGATCGCCGCGGCGCAATTCATCCCGCTCGATTTCCACACCGAGCGACTTCACCTGCATGTCGGTATCGCGCAGAACCCGCCGGCCCGTCATGGCCATGGAAAGCTGCACGAGGCCGGAACAATCGATACCGAAGCCGGAGCGGCCGCCCCAGAGATAGGGCGTTTCGATAAAGCGCAGCGCCACCGCCACATAATCTTCGTCAAGCGCCGCGTCGACGGCCTGGCAATGGGCGGCGATGATGCCTTCGCCTTTTTCGGTCAGCAGGTAACGGGTACCGCGTGTCTCCGCCTCGCCTACAATCTGGATCAGGCTACCCATGGACAGTGCTGCGACCGGCGGTTTGCGCAACTCAGCGGCTGGATAGAGAAAAGTGCGCGGCGCAGTCACCCGATGGGTGGCGACAACGACATCGCCAATCGCCTTTTCCGGCACATAGCCGGCATAACCATCCGCATCCGCCTGCACCCATGCCCAGCCGTTCGCCCGGTCGAAAACACGGATGGTTTCGCCAGACAGCAGCTCGGTATCGATGCCGACGGCAAGATCCGGCGTCGGCCGCAGGCCAATAACCGGCACCGCGATCTGGGCAGGTGAGCCGCTGACAAAACGTTCGGCCTGCACCACGCCCTGCAGCTTTTCATCGGCGAGATCGGAGCGGAAGACATTCAGGCGGCGGTCGAGCATCATGGGTTTCACATCCAGGGGTTAGATCTTGCGTGCCTGATCAATAATCAGGTCGCCGAATTTTTCCAGATAAAGCGCACCAGCCACCGTACGTTTTATCACGACATTGCGCTTGTCCCGCTCATCCCGAACCCGATCGACGAGTCCGAGAGCGCCGAGGCTGTCGAGCGCGCGGGTAATGACCGGTTTGGTGACTCCCATCGTTGCCGCAAGCCCCCTGACGGTGTGTGGTGGCGTGACGAGATAAATCTGCAGCAGGATGGCGGTTTGACGCAAGGTCAAATCCGGCTGATCGTCAATGACCTGCGTCGTGGACACACGATGCCAGAGGCCAAGCGCCTCCGAGGGCGACAATTGTGCAGGCAAACCTTGCCCCTCCAGTCGTTTTCTTACCTTTTTCATTCAAGAGAACGGAAAACTCAAGAACCATCCCGCACAAACAGAACCGCCGCACGGCGCAGATCAGAAAGATCGCGCGGCGCGGCGGTATTTGTTGACCCGTTTTCGGGCCATGATGTCCCCTCTGGACTTGCAGAATGAGAAGCAGGAAGCGTGCCAGTTTTGATGCAACGCGCAAATATTCGTAAAAACAGCAACTTAAGGGAAAAATTCGTCTTTTGGCGAAATTTTTCGCAAAGGATAAACAGCAATAAAAATAGGCAAAAATAACTCAATGCATAAAAATTGCCTTCCGCCGCGACAGCGGAAGGCAAGGATACGCGGATCAGATCTCCGCGCCACGCGCGGCATCGACCGCATCGGCATTCTGTCGCCGGTTATAGCGGATCGACGACCAGAGCGAGATGCCGATCAGGCCCGCGCCGCCAAGGCCCGTGATGACCTCCGGAATATGCACCATGGTCTGCACGTACATGATGACGGACAGGATGAGGATCGCATAAAAGGCGCCGTGCTCCAGATAGCGATATTCGGCCAGGGTTCCCTTCTCGACCAGCATAATGGTCATCGAGCGCACATACATGGCACCGATGCCGAGGCCGATGGCGATAATGAAGAGGTTCTGCGTCAGCGCGAAAGCGCCGATCACGCCGTCGAAGGAGAAGCTGGCATCCAGCACTTCGAGGTAAAGAAACGCACCGAAGCCGCCTTTTGCAGCGCCCTCCAGCATTTCCTGGCTGCGGTCGAGAATACCGCCGACAACTTCCACCAGCAGGAAGGTCAGAAGACCCCAGATCGCCGAATGGAAGAAGGTGTTGGCGGCGACCGGACCAAGTTCAGGATTGTCGCTTGCGCCGATGATGCGGGAAAAGATCAGCATGACGACCAGCACGAAGGCAATCTCGATGCCCTTGACGGAGGAATAGATTGCAGCCTTTTGCTCGATCCAGCGTACCCAGTGCACATCCTTTTCGTGGTCGAAGAAGAAGTTGAGGCCGACCATCATCAGGAAGGTGCCGCCGAAAGCAGCAATCGGCAAATGGGCGTCACGCATGATTTCCGCATAACGTTCCGGCTGTGTGGCCGCCATGACGAGAGCTGTCCAGGGGCCGACATTGGCCGCGACGACCACGATGAGCAGCGGGAAGACGATACGCATGCCGAAAACGGCAATCAGAATACCCCATGTCAGGAAGCGATGCTGCCAGACCGGTGTCATATCCTTCAGCTTGTTGGCGTTAACGATGGCGTTGTCGAAGGAAAGTGAGATTTCCAGCACCGCCAGAACGACACAGATGAAAAAGATCGTCGCCGTGCCGCCCACCGTTCCGGTCATTTCCCAACCGAGATAACCGCCGAGGATCAGGCCGACAATGGTGACGATAAAAGCCCACTTGAAGTAGGTAAGCGTGTTTTTCTGGGCAGCGCTCATGTCCGGTCGCCTCCAATGACGAGGACGTTCACGGACCGACGAGAGGCGTCAGGCCGCACGCAGAAAGCACGCGCGCGAAGCACATTCAGGTTTTTCATAGTTTTTAATCCGCCGGCCAATTTTTGCAGGCGGTACCGACATCGCGAGAGCGCCGTAAAACTCTCGCCAGAGGGGCCCGGCACCTTTGTTTCCTCTGCCCTTGCGAGACAAATCATCGCAGGGCCCCTTCTTACTTCCTGAAGATCACGCCTTCGTCAAGTCCCGTGATTGTGACCACGGCGAACTGGAAAGATCAAACCTGCTCCGCAGCCAGTCCTTCGGCGGTTTCACGGCGTCGCTTGAGTGTATTTTCGCGGAAGAAAATATAAAGTCCGGAAAGAACAATCAGGCCTGCACCGACAACGATACTGGTCTGCGGCACATCGTTGAAGAACAGCCAGCCGAAGATCACCGCCCAGAGCAGCAGCGTATATTGCAGCGGTGCGACGGTTGCAGCATCGGCGAGTTTAAGTGCCCGGTTGACCAGCACATGCGCTGTCATGGCGACGACGCCAAGCAGGCCGAGGAAGGCGAGATCGAAACCGGACTGAACCGGCAGCCATCCCGATGGCGTAAGGACTACCGCGACAATGCCCGCAAGCGCCGCACCGATGATCTGCCAGAAGGCAAGCACGGTATCCGGCGTATTGCGCAGCTGGCGGCCAGACAACATCATGAAAGCGAAAGCGGCGCTGCCGAGGATCGAAAACAATGCTGCGGAGGTGAGGCTTGCCGAACTGGGCTTGAGCGCGATGAGAACGCCGACAAAACCGATGGCGATGGCCGTCCAGCGACGCCAGCCCACTTTTTCTCCGAGCAGAAACGGTGAGAGCGCCGCCACATAAATGGGGGCGGCCAGCCAATAGGTCATGACATCGGCGAGCGGCAGTGCCGCGACCGCGAAATAGAAACAGAAAAGCTCTGCGGTGGAAAAGAAAACGCGCGCAAACTGAAGGCCGGGACGCTCAATTCTGACAAGGCCGGAGAGGCCGGCACGCCAGACGATCGGAACGAGGATAATAAGCGCCGCCGCGCTGCGAATAAGGATCACCTGACCCTGGCTATAGGTGGCGACGAGCCACTTCCCCATGGCGTCGTTCAGTGCGAAAAGCAGCATTCCAAGCAGCATGACGGCCACGCCGAGGCCAGTCGGCGAAAGCTTACGTAGTATAGACATGTCAGTTCCGATCTCTCCCAATGGCTGCATTGGTCGTCCAGCCAGCTATCCTTTGTCAAGCCCCGAACAGCCAGGCCCAAACAATTAATAGTACTAATAATATCGACATGTGGGACGTCAGGTGAATATCCGCCGTTCTTCGGCCACGAGTTCCTGGAGAAAATCGACCACTGTGCGGACGCGGACAAGTTGACGGGCGGATTCGTGATAGGCTGTCCAATAGGACCGGCTGATGGTGAGTTGCGGCATGATGCGCAAAAGCTCGGGATATTGCCCCGCGATGTAATTATGCAGGATACCGATACCCGCACCGGAGCGCACTGCCTCGGTCTGACCGGTGGCGCTCGATATTTCAAAGGCGGCGTCCCAGTCGCGCATGATCTCACCGGTAAAGTTCAGTGAAGGCGAAAAGATCAGGTCCTCTACATAACCGATCCGCCGGTGGCGCTTCAGTGCCTCGACATCATCAGGCGTTCCGTAATCGGCCAGATAATCCGCCGAGGCATAGAGGCCCAGCGAATAATCGGTGAGCTTCGAAAACATCAGCCTGCCCTGCTCCGGCCTTTCGATGGTGATGGCTATATCGGCCTCGCGCTGCGACAGAGAGAAAGAGCGTGGCACCGGCACGAGCTGGATTTTAAGATCGGGATAACGCGCCGTCAGCCGGCCAAGCCGCGGCGCGAGGAAGGAAACGCCGAGACCATCCGGCGCGCCAATGCGCACCGTTCCCGCCACCGCCGTATCGACGCGGCCGAGATTTGCCTGGGCATTCAGCATTTCGGTTTCCATGCGCTCGGCCCCGGCAAGAAGGCGCTGGCCCTCTTCCGTCAACTCGCAGCCATTGGTGCTTCTCAGGAAGAGCTGTGTGCCGATGGCCGCTTCCAACGCGGAAATACGGCGGCTGAGGGTGGCGTGGTTCACACCGAGCTTTCTCGCCGCCGAAAGAAACTGGCCGCTTCGCGCCACGCTTAGAAACAAACGCACATCATCCCAGTTCACGGCACCCTCCTTATGTCTATTTTTGCACAATGGATGCTTATTTCAGGCGATTGATTTGTGCAAATCGAAAGGTAATGCTGCGCCATCACATTCTGGAGGAAAACCCATGAAGGAAATCGGTCATTTCATTAATGGCAAGCATGTGCCCGGCACCAGCGGTCGCACATCGAATGTCTACAACCCGGCCACTGGCGAAGTTCAGGCGACTGTCGCGCTTGCGAGCGATGCCGAGCTTCGCGCCGCTGTTGAGAGCGCAAAAGCGGCACAGCCAAAATGGGCCGCCACCAATCCGCAGCGCCGCGCCCGCGTTTTCTTTAAATTCGTCGAGCTTCTGAACCGCGACATGAATGAGCTGGCGGTGCTGCTTTCCAGCGAGCACGGCAAGACCGTCGAGGATTCCAAGGGCGATATCGTCCGCGGCCTCGAAGTGTGCGAATTCGTCTGCGGCATTCCGCATCTGCAGAAGGGTGAATTCACCGAAGGTGCCGGCCCTGCGATTGACATGTATTCGATCCGCCAGCCGGTCGGCATCGGTGCGGGCATCACCCCGTTCAACTTCCCCGGCATGATCCCGATGTGGATGTTCGCCCCGGCGATCGCCTGCGGCAACGCCTTCATCCTCAAGCCTTCCGAGCGCGACCCGTCCCTGCCAATCCGCCTTGCCGAACTCATGATCGAAGCCGGTCTTCCGGCTGGCATCCTGAACGTCGTCAACGGCGACAAGGGCGCGGTCGACGCCATCCTGACCGATCCCGATATCGGCGCGGTCTCCTTCGTCGGCTCGACGCCGATTGCCCGCTACGTCTACGGCACGGCCGCCATGAACGGCAAGCGTGCGCAGTGCTTCGGCGGTGCGAAGAACCACATGATCATCATGCCGGATGCCGATCTCGACCAGGCGGTAAACGCCTTGATGGGCGCAGGTTACGGTTCCGCCGGCGAGCGTTGCATGGCGGTTTCCGTTGCGGTTCCGGTTGGCGAAGAAACGGCAAATCGCCTCGTTGAAAAGCTCATCCCGCAGATCGAGGCGCTGAAGATCGGTCCCTATACCGATGACAAGGCCGATATGGGTCCGCTCGTCACCAAGGAAGCCCAGACGCGCGTCAAGGGTCTGATCGACAGCGGTGTCGAACAGGGTGCAAAGCTACTGGTCGATGGCCGCGACTTCAAGCTGCAGGGTTATGAAGACGGCTATTTCGTCGGTGGCTGCCTGTTCGACCATGTCACTCCTGACATGGACATCTACAAGACGGAAATCTTCGGACCGGTTCTCTCCGTCGTGCGTGCCAAGAACTACGAAGACGCGCTGGAATTGCCGATGAAGCACGAATATGGCAACGGCGTCGCGATCTACACCCGTGACGGCGATGCCGCCCGCGACTTCGCAAGCCGCATCAATATCGGCATGATCGGCATCAACGTTCCGATCCCCGTTCCGCTCGCCTATCATTCCTTTGGCGGCTGGAAGGCTTCGAGCTTCGGCGACCTCAACCAGCACGGCACGGATTCGATCAAGTTCTGGACCAAGACCAAGACGATCACCTCGCGCTGGCCGTCGGGTATCAAGTCGGGCGCAGAATTCGTCATGCCGACAATGAAGTAACCCGAGAAGCACGTAGACAAACAAAGCCCCGCTGCAAAAACAGCGGGGCTTTTTATTAGATTCGGCAGAACGGTAAGGGTTGCGCCGGGATTAGTTGGTCGGGCCGTCGTTGAAACCCACTTCATCAACCAGTTCGGACGCCTGCTTGCGATGGGCGGCTATGTCCGTCAGCGGCAGCTTGTCCGGATTGATGGGGCCGAAGCCCTTCACAACATCGGATGGCTCCGCACCGGGAAGCACCGGATATTCAAAGACCTGCCTGGCGTAGATTTCCTGCGCCTCCCGCGAGGCCAGGAATTCCATCAGCTTCAGCGCATTGTCTTTGTTGGGGGCGTATTTCGTCAGCGCCATGCCGGAGATATTCACATGCGTGCCGCGATCGCCCGCATTGGGGAAAATCACCCGCACCGATCCGGCCCATTCCTTTTCTTCCGGCTCGCGATCATTGGTCAGCATCAGGCCGACATAATAGGTGTTGCCGAGCGCGATATCGCATTCACCGGAAAAGATCGATTTCGCCTGGCTGCGGTCGGTTCCATCAGGCTTGCGAGCAAGATTGTTCTTCAGGCCGGTCAGCCATGTGCGGGTATAATCGACGCCGTGATGGGCGATCATCGAGGCGATCAGCGCGATATTATAGGAATGCTGGCCGTCGCGAATGCAGATCTTGCCCTTCCATTTCGGATCGGCAAGCTCCTCATAGGTAATCTCCTTCTGGGTCACCCTTTCCTTCGACGCATAGACCACCCGGCCGCGCGTGGTGAGCCCAAACCATTCGCCCTCGGGATCGCGCAGATTGGCGGGGATATCCTTTTCGATGACGGGATCGTTGAGGACCGGCTGGGTAACCTTGCCCTCCTTCGCCTCGACGAGACGGGCGATATCGACCGTCAGCAACACATCCGCAGGTGAATTGACGCCCTCGGCCTGAATGCGTTCCACCAGCCCCTTGTCGAGAAAAAGCACATTCGCCTCTATCCCGGTTTCCTTCGTGAAAGCATCGAGCAGCGGCTGGATCAATTCAGGCTGGCGATAGGAATAGACGTTAACCTCCCCCTCCGCCAAAGCGACGGGCGCGGCGACAAGGATCGTCAACCCTGAAAAAACGGCAGCGGAAAAGTATGATTTCAAGCTTGCCATTATGAACGCCTCCATTACATTCGGATTCTTGACTTGTTTGTTCATGAATCATCCGGACGGTCAACAACGCTGTTCGAGAAATATCGGATGGGTACCAGTTTTTTCAGTTTTTGGAATTGTTCTAAACTGAAAAAGAGACTATATAACTCCACATTGAGAGTTAGGAGACCAGCATGCGCTTGACCAAACAGACCAACTATGCCGTTCGCATGTTGATGTATTGCGCCGCAAATGACGGCCATCTGAGCCGCATTCCCGAGATTGCCAGGGCTTATGGCGTTTCGGAGCTGTTCCTGTTCAAAATCCTGCAGCCGCTCAACAAGGCAGGTCTGGTGGAGACCGTGCGCGGCCGCAACGGCGGCGTGCGTCTTGGCAAACCCGCCGACAAGATCAGCCTGTTCGACGTGGTGAAGGTTACTGAAGACAGCTTCGCCATGGCCGAGTGCTTTGAGGATGGTGCGGTGGAATGTCCGCTTGTAGATAGCTGCGGCCTCAACTCGGCGCTTCGCAAGGCACTTAATGCCTTTTTTGACGTTCTGGCGGAATACTCAATCGATGATCTCGTCAAGGCGCGGCCCCAGATCAACTTCCTCCTGGGCCTGGACACGGAAATGCCGAAGGTCGCTCCCCTTCCGGCTGCCTGATCATCCCATTGTCCCATCGGGAATTGCCATAGCCCGTGCCCTGTAGGCCACGGGCTTTTCTTATGTAAATAAGCAAGAAATGTAATATTTCTGGTCCTGCGTGTTGACGTCATGAACGGAAGCGGCGCATTTGGTCGCGAGCTTTTTCAAGCAAACACTCAGCGTCGCAATGATCATCAAGCCTGAACTCCATACATTCGCGCTCACCGCGCTCGTCGGCAGCATTGGTGCGCTGCTCGCCAGTCTCATCGATATCCCGGCGCCTTTTCTTTCCGGCCCGGCGCTTGCCGTGACGATTACGGGACTGGCCGGTGTAAGGCTTGGTATTCCCGCCTTTATCCGCAACGCCTGTTTCGTCGTCGTCGGCATTTCGATGGGAACGAGCGTGACGCCGTCCGTGATCGACGCCGCAAAGACCTGGCCCCTGAGTTTCGTCGTCGTGCTCGCCGCCGTCGTCATCATGCTCTATGTCGCCTACTGGATTCTGCATTACGGCTTCGGTTACGACCGGACGACAGCGATGCTAGGCGCCTCTCCCGGTCATCTCAGCTATATCATCAGCCTCGGCGCCGAAACGAAAAGCGACCTTGCGACCGTCAGCATCGTGCAAAGCGTGCGGGTGCTGGCGCTGACGCTTTCCGTGCCGCTGATCGTCGAATATTTCGATCTTGTCAGCAGGGAACCGCTTGTGGCCAACCCGCCAATGGGCCTTTTTACGCTGGCGCTGACCATCGGTGCATCGCTTCTGACCGGCTGGCTCTTCCTGCGCTGGAAGTTTCCGGCCGCCCTGCTGCTTGGCGGTGTCGCCATTTCCATAGGCACCCATATTACCGGCCTTACCGAAGGCGGTGTTCCCACCTGGCTCAGCCTGCCCGTCTATGTGCTTATCGGCTGCCTGATCGGCACGCGCTTTTCGAATGTCTCACTGATGGACGTGCGGAAAGGCTTTCTGGCGGGCTTCGTCGTCACCATCGCCGTGATGGTTATCGCTGGCAGCATTGCCTGGATGATTTCCGGTGTGACCGGCGTTCCTCTCAATGCCGTCATGATCGCCTATTCGCCGGGCGGTCTGGAAACCATGGCGGCGATGGCGGTGATGATGCATGCCGATACCGCCTATGTCGGTTCCCATCACGTCATCCGGCTCTTGTTTCTGTCCGTTCTCATGCCGCTCGTCATGGGCAGGGATGCGCGCAAACGTGACGGCGAAACCTGACTATCGGCGTCCAGCCGCAGCCATTGACGCAAAAAAAGCAGATGGCATGCAACCATTTTTCCTTCCGGCTGTTTATGTTGGGCCGCAATTGCGGCGGCGATCTTTCGCCTGTTCGCAGGCTGACCCACCGGAGGAACATTCATGAACCGCTTGATGACGTTGACGGGCGCCGGACTTGCGCTTGCCCTTTCTGTTTCCATCGCGCAGGCGCAGGTGGTCGTGTCGTCTAAGATCGACACGGAAGGCGGTGTTCTCGGAAACATCATCCTCGCCGTCCTCAATCAGAACAAGATCGAAACGACGGATCGCATCCAGCTCGGCGCGACGCCGGTTGTGCGAAAAGCGATCACAGCCGGCGAGATCGACATTTATCCGGAATATACCGGCAACGCCGCCTTCTTTTTCTCCAAGGCGGACGATCCGCTCTGGAAAGATGCAGCCAAGGCCTATGAAGAAGCAAAAACACTCGACTTCAATGCCAACAAGATCGTCTGGCTGACACCATCTCCGGCCAACAACACCTGGGCTATTGCGCTGCGCAAGGATGTCGCCGACAAGAACAATCTCAAGACGCTTTCCGACTTCGGCAAATATGTTGCCGATGGTGGCGAGGTGGTCCTTGCCGCTTCTTCAGAATTCGTCAATTCCGCCGCTGCGCTGCCTGCATTTCAGACCACCTATGGCTTCACCATGAAGCCTGACCAGTTGATCACACTTTCCGGCGGCGACACTGCGGCCACGATCGCCGCCGCCGCCAACCAGACGAACAACGCCAATGCTGCCATGGTCTATGGCACGGATGGCGGCATCGCGCCTTCAGGTCTCGTGGTGCTGGAGGATGACAAACATGTGCAGCCGGTCTATCAGCCAGCGCCGATCATTCGCGAAGAGGCTTTGAAAAAGCACCCGAATATCGAAGAGTTGCTGAAACCCGTGTTCGAAAAACTCGATCTGGCAACCCTGCAGGACCTGAATGCGCGCGTGCAGGTGGGGGGTGAACAGGCCAAGACCGTAGCCATCGACTTCCTGACAAAGAACGGCTTCGTCAAGTAACCGCTCGCGACGCCGGAGCGGGTTGCGGGAGCCGGTACGTTCCCATGATCCGGTCCGAATCCAGAGTAGGCGAGACAAAAGGCAGGGGAGCAGGATTTGACGAAGTGGCCTGACAAAGTGGGCGTGGTGATTTCGTCCCTGCTTCTTTATGCGCTTTTTGCGTCGCCTTTCATGACATTGCGTGCCAACCGGATCGTTCAGGGCGAGACACGCACGGTCTTCGAAGCGCTTCCGGGTTCAGCTGCAACTCTTCTCGTCACCATCGTTCTTGTTTCAGTCTTCATCGCCTTTTTCCGCTTTCCCACGCGATTGAAACTCGCAGTCGCGCTGGTCGGTCTTGCGGCACTGGCGGTTTTCATCGGGCAGGCGGCATCTTTTCTCACGCCAGAGGGTAACAGTTTTGCCCGCGTTTCACCCGCAAGCGGCTTCTGGTTGATGTTTGCCGGTCTGGCTCTGCTTGCTACGGATTGTATTGCGCGTCTTGAGCCGAAGCCCGCTGCCCGGATTTTGTTGCTGCTGGCGGCCATCGCCGCACTCGCGGCCGTGCTGACAAGCGGCCTCTGGAACGACCTCTCCATCATCAAGGAATATACCGGCCGGGCCGATACGTTCTGGACCGAGGCTTTGCGGCACGTGGAACTTGCCATAGGCTCGCTGATCGCGGCGACCGTAGTGGGTATTCCCCTGGGGATACTCTGTTACAGGGTCGAGTGGTTGCGCGCGGGTGTACTGAATGGCCTCAATATCGTCCAGACCATCCCTTCCATCGCCCTTTTCGGCCTTTTGATCGCCCCGCTGGGGTGGATCGCAGCCACTGTGCCGGGCGCCGCGAAAATCGGCATCGCCGGCATCGGCATGGCGCCCGCTTTCGTGGCGTTGTTTCTCTATTCGCTGCTGCCGGTCGTTTCCAACACTGTGGTCGGTCTTTCCGGCGTTTCGCAGGCGGTCCGGGAAGCGGCGCGCGGGCTTGGCATGACGCCGGTGCAACGGCTGCTGCGGGTGGAATTTCCGCTGGCCATGCCGGTCATCCTCACCGGCATCCGCATCGTACTGGTGCAGAATATCGGCCTGGCGACGATAGCCGCCCTGATCGGCGGCGGCGGTTTTGGCGTTTTCGTATTTCAGGGCATCGGGCAGACAGCGATGGACCTCGTGCTGCTCGGCACCGTACCGACCGTCCTTCTTGGCTTTGCCGCAGCAATAACACTCGACGCCCTCATCGACAGCAATCTCTTCAGCGCAGGCGGAAGGCAAAAGGCATGATCGAGATCGACACCATCACGAAGCGATATGGCGATGCAGCCGTCGTTGATCAGGTATCGTTGACTGTCGCGCCGCGCACCGTCACCGTCATCGTCGGCACCTCCGGCTCGGGAAAAACCACCCTGCTGCGCATGATAAACCGGCTGGTGGAGCCCACCTCCGGCACGATCCGTATCGACGGTGAGGATGTCAGCGCCATACCCGGCTTCAAGCTGCGCCGCCAGATCGGCTACGCCATTCAGGGCCATGGCCTTTTTCCACACCGGACGGTGGCCGAAAATATTGCGACTGTTCCGCAGTTGATCGGCTGGGATCGCAAGCGGATCGATGCGAAGATCGACGCGCTGATGCAGCTCTTCCAGCTCGATCCCGCGCTTTATGCCAACCGTTTCCCGCATGAACTGTCAGGCGGTCAGCAGCAGCGTGTCGGCGTGGCGCGTGCGCTGGCCGCCGAACCGAACATTCTCCTGATGGACGAACCCTTCGGCGCGCTGGACCCGGTGATCCGCGCCAAGGCCCAGAACGATCTTCTCGACATCCAGAAAAAGCTCGGCGTGACCGTCGTTCTCGTCACACACGATATGGACGAGGCTTTTCATTTGGCGGATCGTATCGCCGTGATGGACAAAGGCCGTATCGTCCAAGACTGCCCGCCGGCCGAATTGGTGCTGAAACCGGCGACGGATTTCGTGCGCACCATGATCGGCGAAAACGAACGGGCGCTGAAACTGCTATCCGTTCTCTCCGTTGCCGATGTCGTGGAGCCGGGAAATGCTAAGGGCGAACCGCTCACCGAACATACAAGCCAGCGCGACGCCCTGTCGGCGATGTTATGGGCGGGTTGCGATGCCTTGCCGGTCGTCGGGGACGATGGGCAACCCGCCGGCCGGGTGCGGCGTGATGTTCTCCTCCAGCGCGCCGCCGGAGCCCTATGAAAAACGCATTATCCTTCTTTGCTCTCGGGCTACTGCTACTGGCGCTGATCATCTTTCTGGCAGCGCCGCAGGTCTTCGTACCGGTGTTCCGCCCTCTCGTGCAGGCCAATGCACCCGCAATCTACACGCAGGCCAATCTGCTTTCCCTCACTCTGTCGCATCTAACTATCGTGGCGATTGCCACGGGCTTGGCCACGCTCACGGCGGGGGCCCTTGCGGTTCTCGTCACCCGGCCTTTCGGGGCGGATTTCCTGCCGCTGTCGCGCAGCATCGTTAATATCGGCCAAACCTTTCCGCCCGTGGCGGTGCTGGCGCTGGCCGTGCCGATGATCGGTTTTGGCGAAAAACCGACGCTCATTGCCCTGTTTCTCTACGCGCTTTTGCCGGTATTCGAAAATTCGCTGACGGGTCTTACGACCCTGCCCGCCACGGTGATGGACGCCGCGAGAGGAAGCGGCATGACCGGCTGGCAACGCCTTGTCAAAGTGGAGTTGCCGCTTGCCCTTCCAGCCATTCTCGCCGGCATCCGGCTTTCGGCGGTCATCAGCCTTTCGACCGCGACCATCGGCTCGACAGTCGCGGCGCGCACCCTCGGCGAAGTGATCATTGCTGGCCTGCAATCCAACAATCTGGCCTTCATTCTTCAGGGCGGGCTGATCGTTGCGGCGCTGGCGATCCTGATTCACGCGGCCTTTTCCGCCATGGAAAAGACTGCGGCGCGCAAAACCGGGCACTGACACAGTGCAAGCCCCCGCATTTTTATATTCCCGATGCCTGCCGCACATGATAGGGGCTGACGGTCGAAACAGAAACATTCGAGGTGCGGGTGACACAGGCAATTGTCGTGATGGGAGTGAGCGGCTCCGGCAAGTCCACAGTCGCGGAAGCAGTGGCGGAGAAACTGGGCATTGCCTTCATAGAGGGCGACAAGCTGCACCCGAAATCCAATGTCGAAAAAATGTCCGAAGGTATTCCGCTGACGGACGAAGACCGTTGGCCCTGGCTCGATCTGATCGGCGCGGAACTGCGCAAGGGCAGCGAAAGCAACGGTGTCGTCGTTTCCTGCTCGGCGCTCAAGAAAATCTATCGCGACCGCCTTCGCAAGGCCACTGGCGGCCCGCTGGCTTTCGTCTATCTGGATGGCAGCCTGGAGCTTCTCAGCCGGCGCATGGGCGAACGCAAGGGCCATTTCATGCCGCTTTCGCTGCTGCAGACCCAGCTTGCCACACTGGAAGTGCCGACCGGCGAACCGGGCGTCGTGACCGTCAGCATCGATGCCACACCGGAGGATATTGCGAATAACGCACTTTCCGGTTTGAAGACGGTGACGTTCTAAAATCCGAGCCTGTCGCGCAGGCCGTACCACCATGCGCCAAGCACGGTCAGCGGCACCCGGAAGGTCTTGCCGCCGGGGAACGGATAATTCGGCAGCGAACTCCAGATATCGAAACGTTCGGCGTGGCCGGCAACGGCCTCGCCCAGTATCTTGCCAAGCAGATGGGTTGTCGTAACACCATGGCCGCTGTCGCCATGCGAAAAATAGATATTGTCGGACAGCCTGCCCATATGCGGGATGCGCGTGAGCGTCAGCGCAAAATTGCCGCTCCAGGCAAAGTCGATCTTCGTCTTTTCCAGTTGCGGAAAGGTCTTCAGCATATTCGGCCGGATCACACCCGTCAGATCGGCAGGATCGCTGCCGCCATAGCCGATGCCGCCGCCATAGAGCAGGCGATTGTCGGAGGTGCGGCGGTAATAATCGAGAATGTAATTGGCATCCTCGACGCAATAATTGGCGGGCAGAAGGGCCTCGATCAGATCGGCATCGAGCGGCTCCGTTGCCATGACCTGGCTTGAGACCGGCATCATGCGGTCGCCGATTTCCGGCAAGAGTTTGCCGAGATAGGCGTTGCCGCAGACGAGGACATATTTCGCCTTCACGCTGCCCGTTGCCGTGCGCACGATGGGATTGACGCCCTGCTCCACCGCGATGACACGCGAATTTTCGAATATGCGGGCTCCAAGGCTTTCGGCAGCCGCCGCCTCGCCCTGCACCAGATTGAGCGGGTGGATATGGCCACCGAAGCGGTCGATCATGCCGCCAGCATAACGGTCGGTCTTCACATAGTGGCCGACATCCGCCCTGGAGACCATTTCGAGACCGCCATGACCGTGTTTTTCCCAATGGGCTTTGTGAGCTTCCATCTCGCGGATTTGTTTCGGTGTGAAGGCGGCAAAGAAACCGCCATCGACGAGATCGCAATCGATGGCGTAGTTGGCGATGCGGTTGCGGATGATCGCGCCGCCTTCAAGCGACATTTCGCCGAGTTTCACCGCCTTGTCATGCCCATAGCGACCGGCAATGGTTTCGAGATCACGGCTATAGCCGTTGACGATCTGACCGCCATTGCGCCCCGAAGCGCCGAAGCCGACGCGGACACCTTCCAGGACGATGACAGAATAGCCGCGTTCACTGAGTTCGAGCGCGGCGGAAATGCCGGTGAAGCCGCCACCGATGATGCAGACATCGGCGTCCAGCGCGCCTTCGAGTGTCGGCCGCACGGTTTTGACATTGGCGGAGGCCGCATACCATGACGATGTGTGGCCGGGATTGGGAATATTCGTTACCTCAGCCATTTCACACCGTCCTGATATAGGCGTCATATTCGACGTCGGTTACACGCAGGGAAAATTCGGAAAGCTCCTGCTGTTTGCAGGCGGAAAACAGCGTGCGGTACTTCTGGCCGAGCGTCGCATAGGCAAAGCTCGAGCGCGTGAAGCGCTGCAACGCGTAGTCCCAGTTGGTGGGCAGCGGCTCGTGATTGATCGCGTGGCTGTCGCCGGCAATCGCGCCGCCCGGCTGGCGCTTCTCCTTCATGCCTGCCAATGCGGCGCTCAGGATCATCGCGACAACGAGATAGGGGTTGGTATCAGCGCCCGCGACCCGATGTTCGATACGCGTCGCCGTCTTGCTGGCAACGATGACACGCACCGCCGCCGAGCGGTTGTCGATGCCCCAGGAGGCGTAGGTCGGCGCATGTTCGCTGGGGGTCAGGCGGCGGTAGGAATTGGCATGGGGGGCGAAGATCGCCATGCTTTCACCCATGTTTTCCAAGAGGCCGCCGACTGAATGCATCAAAGCATCCGACGGGCCGTTCTCCCCGGCGTATATGTTCCTGCCGTCCCTGTCGAGAACGGAAAAATGCACGTGCATGCCGTTGCCGGCCTGCAACCCGTAAGGCTTGGCCATGAAGGTGGCGTCGAGGTCATGCCGCCGCGCCACGCCCTTGACGATGCGTTTCAGGAAGACGGCGAAATCGGCCGCCTGCAATGCATCCGGCACATGGTTGAGGTTGATCTCATATTGCCCGGGGCCGTTTTCCCGCAGCGTCGTATCGGCAAGGACGCCCTGTGCGCGGCAGGCCGTGGCAATATCATGGAAAACATCCTCGAAATCCTGTAATTCGGAAATCGACAGAACCTGTGTCTGGCCCGTGTGCCATCGGCCCTCGCGGCTGCGCGGCGGGCGGACAGGATCGAGCGCGGAGCGGACAGGATCGATCAGGTAAAATTCAAGTTCGGTCGCCACGACCGGCGTGAGGCCCGCCTTTTTATAGGCGCTTAGAACCTGCGCCAGAACATGGCGCGGATCGCCATAAAAGCCGGTCCCATCCGGATTTTTCATTGCCAGCAGAACCTGTGCCGTTGGGCGGCCAAGCCATGTCACCCGCGACAGCGTGCCTGGAACGGGGAAACAAAAACCGTCTGGATCGCCCGTGCCTTCCGCAAGACCTGCAGCATGCACATCTCGACCCCAGATATCCAGCGCATAGACCGACCGGGGAATGGCCATTCCTTTCTCAAGAACGTCAATTGCCCGTTCGCGCGGAATCCACTTGCCGCGCGGCACGCCGTTCGCATCTATGACGAAAGCTTCGAGAATTTCGATATCGGGATTATCGGCGAAAAATTTCTTTGCGTTTTCAATATCATCCATCATGCACCAGCAAGCCGTTTCCATCTCGTTTCATGCGCAGCGAGTTGCGCTAACGAAAGTCGTCCTGCTGCTGATAGATGAGAAACCTCGCCACCATGATGACGTTTCGCCCCTTTTCCCTTTGCACGCGACCATGTTACGTGGCCTGTCCCCGGAAGGCCAGCGGATTTAGCTATCAGGGATTGAACCTTTCCGGGCGATAGGCGTCGATGGCGATAACCGACGTTTCGCCAAGCATGGTTTCCGCCAGCACACGGCCGGTGATCGGCCCAAGTGTGAGGCCATGGTGGGCGTGCCCGAAAGCAAACCACAATGTTTTATGGCGCGGCGCCTTGCCGATGATCGGCATCATATCCGGCGTACAGGGCCGCGCTCCCATCCACGGCTCCGCATCCAGCCGGCCGCCGAGAGGAAAGACGGTACGCGCCACCCGCTCCGCCCGCTCGATCTGCACGGGAGATTTCGGCGCATCGCGTTCGGCGAATTCCGCGCCCGTCGTCAGGCGGATACCCTTGCGCATCGGCGCGAGGAAATAACCGCGCTCGGCGTCGATCAGCCAGTTATTGAGCTTCGCGCCCTCCTGTGGCGCATAATGCATGTGGTAACCGCGTTTCACACCGAGTGGAAAGCGGTAACCCAGCCGTTCCGTAACGGTATCCGCCCAGGGGCCTAGCGCCACCACGGCATGTTCGGCCTCGACCGCGCCGGTTTCGGTGCGCACCGTCCAACCGCTCACCGTCTGGCTGAGGGTGGAGGCATCACCACGGACGAAACTTCCGCCAAGGCTCTCGAACAGCCGAACATAAGCGAGCGTCAGCGCATGCGGATCACGCACCGACCAGGGATCGTTCCATTTCAGGCCGCCGACGAAATCATGGCTGAGATGCGGTTCGGCTGCGGCAAGCTCCTCAGCGTCGAGTTTCGTATGGGAAATACCGTGGTCGCGCGCCAGACGCTCGGCGAAAGCAAAATCTGCATCCCGCCTTACGGCGGTCCTGTAGGCCTCCATCCAGCCGTTCTTGACGATCAGATCACCGGCTTTCGCTTCCTCGATCAGGATGTTGTGTTCCGAAACCGAATGCTCGATCAGCGGCGCATAGGCGCGGGCAATTGCCGCGTGGCGCGAGGCTGCGGAATTATACCAGTAGCGGCCGAGAAACGGCACGATCTTCGGCAGGGCGGAGAGGTGATAGCGAGCATCGATGCTGTTGTTCAGGGAATAGCGCAGCAGAAGGGCGAGATCCTGCGGGAAGGCATAAGGTACGACACCTTCTCTCTGGATCAGCCCGGCATTGCCGAAGGAGGTCTCCTCACCCGGCCCGCGCCGGTCGACCAGCACCACCGACTTACCCCTGCGGGCCAGTTGCAGGGCAATGGAGACCCCGATGATCCCCGCACCCAAAACGATCACATCCGCTGCCATGGCAATCAATCCGTTTCCGCGTCACTGCCCCTCAACATGGGTCGGCATTTTCCGCGAAGCAACAGAAAAATCATCGTCTTAATGGAAAGGTGACGCGTCTTACTGGTTGACCGCTTTCGTTTTCACCGCCTCAATGTTGAAGGCGGCAGCCAGCAGCGCCTTGGTGTAGTCCTGCTGCGGATTGGCGAAAATCTCCGCCGCCGGGCCGCTCTCCACCACCTTGCCGTGGCGCATGACGATCAGGTCGTTGGCGAGCGCCTTCACCACCTTCAGGTCGTGGCTGATGAAAAGGTAGGCGAGTTCGTGCTTCGCCTGCAGATCGCGCAGCAGATCGACCACCTGCGCCTGCACGCTCATGTCGAGCGCGGAGGTCGGCTCGTCCAGCATGACGAAACGCGGTTTCAGCACCATGGCGCGGGCAATGGCGATACGCTGGCGCTGGCCGCCGGAAAATTCATGCGGATACCGCCAGCGGGTGGCCGGATCGAGACCGACCTCTTCCAGCGCTGTGGCGACACGCTTATCGCGCTCATCGGCAGACAGAGACCGTTCATGCACCTTCAAGCCCTCGGCGACGATCTCGCCGACAGACATGCGCGGGCTGAGAGACCCATAAGGATCCTGAAACACCACCTGCAACCGGTTTCTGAGCGGTTTCATCATTTCATAGGAATAGTGGTCGATCGACTGGCCGATGAAGCTGATACGACCCTCAGATGCGATCAACCGCGAGAGCGCCAGCCCGAGCGTCGTCTTGCCGGAGCCGGATTCGCCCACAACGCCCACAGTCTGGCCGGCGCGAAGGGTGATATCTATGCCGTCCACCGCCTTCACATGATCCACCACCCGGCGCATCAGCCCCGCCTTGATGGGGAACCAGACCTTGATACCGTCACCCTGCATGACCACCGGTTTGGTTGCGTCAGAATGGGGAGGCTCGCCCTTTGGCTCTGCCGCCAGAAGATGGCGCGTATAGGCGTGTTGCGGATCGGTAAACACCTGCTCCACCGTACCGGTCTCGACGATCTTGCCCTTGGTCATGACGCAGACGCGATCGGCAAATTTGCGGACGATGCCGAGATCGTGGGTGATGAACAGCATGGACATGCCGTGCTGCGTTTTCAGATCGCCGAGCAGCTCGAGAATCTGCGCCTGAACCGTCACGTCGAGCGCCGTCGTCGGTTCATCGGCGATCAGCAGTTTCGGCCGGTTGGCAAGCGCCATGGCAATCATCACGCGCTGCCGCTGGCCGCCGGACAATTCGTGCGGATAGGCCTTCAGGCGCTTTTCCGGCTCGCGGATACCCACCTGCAGCAGCAGTTCCAGCGTGCGCGCCCGCGCGTCCGCTCCGGCAATCGCCTGATGCAGCTCCAGAATCTCGCCGATCTGCCGCTCGATGGTGTGGAGCGGATTGAGCGAGGTCATCGGCTCCTGAAAAATCATGGTGACGTCGTTGCCGCGCACGGCGCGCAGCGCGCGCTCCGGCAAAGTCAGCATATCCTTGCCGTCGAACAGGATTTTTCCCGAAGGATGGCTCGCTGCCGGATAGGGCAGCAATTTGAGAATGGAATTTGCCGTGACCGATTTGCCGGAACCGGACTCGCCGACGAGGGCGACGACCTCGCCCGGCATCAGATCGAAAGAGACATGATCGACGGCGATGCTCGTCGCGCCGCCCTGATGGAAGGCGACGGAGAGATCACGGACGGAGAGAAGCGGCTGGATATTTGTTTCCGTCATGGCGATCACCGGAACGTCTTGCGTGGATCGAAAGCGTCGCGCACCGCTTCACCCACGAAGATCAACAGCGAGAGCATGATGGACATGGTGAAAAACGCAGTGAGGCCGAGCCAGGGGGCCTGAAGGTTGTTCTTGCCTTGCGCGATCATCTCGCCCAGCGACGGCGACCCCGGCGGCATACCGAAGCCGAGGAAGTCGAGCGAGGTGAGCGTCGTGATCGACCCTGAGAGAATGAATGGCAGGAATGTCAGCGTCGCTACCATGGCGTTGGGCAGAAGATGGCGGAACATGATCGTCCAGTTGCCGACCCCAAGCGCGCGGGCGGCGCGGACATATTCGAAGTTTCTGGCGCGCAGGAATTCCGCGCGCACGATGCCGACGAAGCCGACCCATGAGAAGAGCAGCATGATGCCGAGCAGCACGAAGAAGCCCGGCGGCAGAATGGCTGCGATAATCAGCAGGATGTAGAGCACCGGCATGGACGACCAGATTTCAATGAAACGCTGCAAAAGCAGGTCCGTCCAGCCGCCGAAATAGCCTTGAATAGCGCCGGCGGTGACGCCGACAATGGCGGAAGCGATGGTCAGCGTCAGACCGAACAGCACGGAAATGCGGAACCCGTAGATCATTCGCGCGGTGACGTCGCGCGCCTGATTGTCGGTTCCGAGCCAGTTGAGATTGCCAAGCGTGCAGCCGGGATCGGCATCGCCCTGCGGGTAAGCCGAGCAGCGATCCTTTTTATCCATCAGCCAGAAGGGCGCAGTCGGCGCCGAATGGGGAATATTGGAATTGACCGTCTGATAGGAATAGCGAATCGGCGGCCAGATCATCCAGCCATTGGCGTTGATCTCATCCTGAATGAAGGAGGATTTGTAATCGGTCTGAGCCAGGAACCCGCCGAATTTTTCTTCCGGATAATCGACCATGACCGGCACCAGCAACTCGCCCTTGTAGGAAGCGAGAATGGGTTTGTCATTGGCGATGAATTCCGCAATGAGGCTCAGAAAAAACAGGACCAGGAACAGCCAGAAGGACCAGTAACCGCGCCGGTTTGCCTTGAAATTCTGCCAGCGGCGCTTGGTCGTGGGCGAAAACCACGGGCGCTTCGGCTTTGCCGGCATTTCCGTTTCAGCGGTATGGACAAGCGTCATCACACGTCCCTCCGCTCGAAATCGATGCGCGGATCGATCCATGTATAGATCAGGTCGGAAATGAGGCCGACGACGAGGCCCATCAGCGAGAAGATGAAGAGCGTGCCGAAGACGATCGGGTAATCGCGATTGACGACCGAGAGATAACCGAGGCGACCGAGACCGTCGAGCGAGAAGATATTCTCGATCAGCAGCGATCCGGTGAAGAAGGCCGAGATGAAGGCGCCCGGAAAACCGGCGATCACGATCAGCATCGCATTGCGGAAGACATGCCCATAAAGAACCCTGCGTTCGGTGAGGCCCTTGGCGCGAGCGGTGATGACATATTGCTTCTTGATCTCGTCGATGAAGGAGTTCTTGGTCAGCAACGTCGTTGTCGCGAAGGCCGAGAGCGACAGCGCGATCAGCGGCAGGGTCAGGTGCCAGAAATAGTCGATGATCTTCTGCCACCAGTTCAGTTCAGCAAAATTATCGGACACAAGGCCGCGCAGCGGGAACCAGTCGAAGAAGGACCCGCCGGCGAAGAGGACGATGAGCAGGATGCCGAAGAGGAAGCTTGGCACGGCATAACCGACGATGACAACGCCTGACGTCCAGACGTCGAAGGTCGAGCCGTCGGATACGGCCTTCTTGATGCCGAGCGGAATGGATATCATGTAAGAAATGATCAGAATCCAGAAGCCGAGCGAGGCCGAGACCGGCAGCTTGTCAATGATGAGATCGATCACCGAGGAATTGCGGAAGAAGCTGTCGCCGAAATCGAAGCGGATATAATTCCACATCATTTCGAGGAAACGGGTGAGCGGCGGCTTGTCGAAGCCGAACTGTTTTTCGAGCTTGGCGATCAGTTCCGGATCGAGACCCTGCGCACCACGGTATTTCGAACCGCTGTCATCGAAACCGCCGGACTGGCCCATAAGATCGCCGCCGCCCGATAGCCGGTCGGAGGCGCTGTCACCCTGCCCCGTCAATTGCGCGACGACCTGCTCCACCGGCCCGCCCGGCGCGAACTGGATGACGAGAAACGAAATGCCCATGATGCCGATGATGGTCGGGATCATCAGCGCCAGACGTCTGAGGATATAGGCGCCCATCAGCCTCTGCTCCCGGCCGATACGTCAGCGGTTTTCGTTTCTTTCAAAACCTGTCCCTTCCTGAAAGCGCTGCCTGCGCTTTGAGCGATTCGTCTCGCCCTATGTGAATCAAGCCTTCGCCATGAAAGCAAGGCCGGCGTCAGTTTCCGGCCTGGCTGGACCACCATGCCTCGGGAAAACCGACGCCATATTGGGGTAGGTTTTCCGGACGGACGAGCGTGTTCCAATAAGCGATGAACATCTCGCCGCGGTAAAATTGCGGGATGACGTAACTGTTTGCCAGAAGCACCCGGTCGAGCGCGCGTGCGGCGGCCACCTGTTCATCCCGGTTGGGCGCAAATATGACCTTCCTGACCAACGCATCGACTGCCGGGTTCTTGATGCCGGCGAGGTTGTTCGAACCCTGCCGGTCGGCTGCCGCCGAACCCCAGAAATCCGCCTGCTCGTTTCCGGGATTGGCGGATGTCGCCCAGAGCTTGACAGTTACGTCGAAATCGAAGCTGCGGGTACGGTTGGTATATTGCGAGGCGTCGACCGTGCGGATCGTCGCATTGATACCGATTTTCTTCAGATTCTGGACATAGGGAAGAATGGTTCTTTCCATGCCGGAGGAATCGATCAGAAACTCCATATCGAGCGGCTGTCCGGTTTTCGCATTGACCATGCGGTTGCCGCGCAGCTCGTAGCCGGCTTCCTTCATCAGCTTGACCGCCTCGCGCAGATTGTCGCGCTGCTTGGCCGGATCACCCGCGACCGGATTGCGATATTCGGTTGTGAAAACCTCCGGCGGAACCTGATCCTTCAGTTCCTGAAGAATTTCCAGCTCGCGACCGGTCGGCAGGCCGGAAGAGGCCAGTTCACTGCCCATGAAGAAGCTGTTGATGCGCTGGAACTGGCCGTAAGCCAGCGTCCGGTTCAACTCCTCGAAATCGAAAGCATAATTGAGCGCCTTGCGCAGTTTCGGGTTCTGGAACTTCTCCCTGCGCATGTTCGGCACGAAGGCCTGCATGATACCGACGGAGCGATAGATGTTCGGCAGCTCTTCCTTCTTGACGCGGCCTTCGTTGACGGCCGGAAAATCATAACCCGTAACCCATCGGCTGGAGGAGGCTTCCTGACGGAAATCGACGGTGCCGGACTTGAAGGCCTGGAATTCCACATCCTGATCGGCAAAGAAGGTGTAGGCGATGGTTTTGAAATTGTTCATCCCCACATTCACATTGACGTCCTTGCCCCAGTAGTCGTCGCGGCGTTCATAAGCGATTGTCGAACCGGGAGAGACTGAGGCAATCTTGTAGGGGCCGGAACCCATCACCGGTTCCAGCGTGCCGCGCGATATGTCGCGCGGCTTGCCATCCGCGCCGACGGCTTCCCACCAGTGCTTGGGAACGATCAGCAATTGCCCGACGATCTGCGGCAATTCGCGATTGTTCTTCTCGTCGAAAGTGAAGGTAATGTCCCTTTCGCCGCTCACCTCCGCCTTGGTGACATGGGTGTAATAGGTCGCTAGCTGTGGGCTCAAATCCTTGGCTTTTTCGAAGCTGAAGACGACATCCGCCGGCGTCACCGGCTTGCCATCGGCCCATTTGGCCTCTGCACGCAGCCGGAAGGTGGCTTTCGAAATATCGTCTGGATAGCTTACTCCCTCGGCCAGAAGCCCGTAGGAGGCCGACAGCTCCTCTTCGGTCGACTTCATCAATGTATCGAAAACCAGCGAAAGGCCGGTCGCCGCCTCGCCCTTGGCGAGCAGCGGATTGAGGGTATCGAAGGTGCCCGCCGTCGACAGGCGAAGGGTGCCGCCTTTCGGCGCCTTGGTATTCACATAGTCGAAATGATCGAAGCCATCGGGATGTTTCAGTTCCCCGACCGTCGAAATCCCCTTCCGCCATACATCGGTCGATTGTGCGGAGGCCGCCGCCGGTATCAGCAGGGCGGATGCCGCAAGAGCAATGAGGAGACGGGATTTCAGTGGTGCCAATATCATTGGGGGAATGTCCCTGTTTTCGCGTTTGTTGAAGAGAGCATAAAACAAAGATTGGCAAAAAACAGATGTACTGGCTCACAAGCTCTTTATCGGCGCCTTTATCCTTCCGCTTTGCAAGATGCAGGGCGAAACATGGTTTCAACAAAATCCCATTCCAGTTTATCTTGAGGGGAAGAGAATCATCTGATCGGACGGGCAAGACTTTATGACGGCGGGATCATCGAGAGTTTTCAAGGCGGCCTTGCTGGCGATTTCGGTCGTCTCCGCGTTGCAGTTGCAGATGGAAACTGCAGCGGCCGAGGACAGGCCGGCGAAAGAGGTGTTCGGGCATATGGCTCTGCCTTCCGCCACGGGCTCGCAGCCGATCGGCTCCTATGCCAAGGGCTGCCAGTCCGGCGCCATCGCCATGCCGACGGATGGTCCCGGCTGGCAGGCCATGCGCCTTTCCCGCAACCGGCGCTGGGGCCAGCCGCAGATGATTTCGTTCCTCGAGCAATTTTCGCAGGACGCCCAGAAGATCGGCTGGCCGGGCCTGCTGCTGGGCGATATTTCCCAGCCGCGCGGCGGGCCGATGCTGACCGGCCATGCGTCGCACCAGATCGGCCTCGATGTCGACATCTGGTGGCGGCCGATGCCGACCCCGCGGCTGAGCGTGGAGCAGCGCGAAACGGTGCCTTTCATCTCCATGCTGGACAAGAGCAAGTTCCTGACGGTCGATGACCGCAAGTGGTCACCCCTCAATGCCCGGCTGGTGATGATGGCGGCAAGCTATCCGCAGGTGGAGCGTGTCTTCGTCAACCCGGCCATCAAGCAGAAACTCTGCCAGACATGGACCGGCGACCGCACCTTCATGGGCAAGATCAGGCCGATCTACGGCCATGACGAGCATTTCCATATCCGTCTCGAATGCCCGCCCGGCGCGCCAAACTGCAAGCCGCAGGCGGCCGTGGGCAAAGGCGACGGCTGCGACAAGTCGCTTGCCTGGTGGTTCAGCAAGGAACCATGGGCGCCGCCGAAAAAGGACCCCAACGCCAAGCCGGTGAAACCGCGCCCGGTCATGGTTTCCGATCTGCCCTCGGCCTGCGCCGCCGTGGCTGCCGCTCCTTCCGCCAACCCCGAAGGCATTGCGGCTCAGGCCTATTCGCCTGCTCCAGCAACGCGCCAGCAAAGCGTGGAACAGGTCATTCAGGCAGCCCCCGCCCTACAGCCGCCTTCGGATATTCCGCTTCCTACCCAGCGCCCGACATTGAACTGAAACAGAAATGAGGCATTCAACAGCTTCCCTTTTCAAATGGCGGCAAGCTGTTATAGAAGGCTTCAAATCGATTTAATTCTTGATTGAACGGGCTGGGACCATGGAAGAACAACGCTGTATCGCGCTCATCGCTCACGACGAGAAAAAAGACGATATGGCGGATTTCGCCCGTCATCACCAGAAAGCGCTTGCCGGTTTCAGGATCGTCGCCACCGGCACCACCGGCGGAAGGGTACAGGAAGCGTGTCCGGGTCTTGAAGTCATCCGCCTCAAGAGCGGTCCGCTTGGCGGCGACCAGCAGATCGGCGCGATGATCGCCACAGGCGAGGTGGATATGCTGATCTTCTTCACCGACCCGCTGACGGCCATGCCGCATGATGTTGACGTGAAGGCGCTGACGCGGCTTGCTACGGTTTACGATATTCCCATGGCGCTCAACCGCGCTACCGCAGAAAATCTCATCGACTTCCACGTCGCCAACTGAACCTCCCAACATGGAACAGGCAATGCCGAAGACGTCCGATACCGAATATCTGTCCTTTCCAATCCTTCTTGGCGACATCGGCGGCACCAATGCCCGCTTTTCCATCCTGATCGATTCCTTTGCCGAACCGGTGCACCTCACCACGGTAAAGACGGCGGAATATCCTGCTATCGACGACGCCATCCAGCAGGCGGTTCTGGACAAGACCTCGCTTCAGCCGGTCTCGACGATTCTCGCGATTGCCGGCCCCATCGAAGGTGACGAGATTCCCCTCACCAACTGCCATTGGGTCGTCAAGCCGAAGGACATGCTCGCCAATCTCGGCCTGAAGGATGTCATCGTCATCAATGATTTCGAGGCGCAGGCTCTGGCGATCGCGGCCCTTGACGACGATAACCGCGACGCCATCGGCTCCGGCAAGAAAGACGTTTTGGCGTCGAGGGTCGTTCTTGGACCGGGAACGGGGCTCGGCGTTGCCGGGCTGGTCTATGCCCGCCACATGTGGTTCCCGGTGCCTGGCGAAGGCGGGCATATCGATATCGGCCCGAGAAGCGCGCGCGACTATGCGGTTTTCCCCCATATCGAAACCATCGAGGGCCGCGTCGCCGGCGAACAGATCCTGTGCGGACGCGGGTTGGTCAATCTTTATCGGGCCATCTGCAAAGCCGATGGCATCGAGCCTGTCTTTGCCGATCCGGCCGACATCACCTCGCAGGGGCTTTCGGGCCAGAACGCGCAGGCAAAAGAAACGCTGTCGCTGTTCAGCACCTATCTCGGCCGCGTGGCGGGCGACCTTGCGCTTATCTTCATGGCAAAGGGCGGTGTTTATCTGGCCGGCGGCATTTCGCAGAAGATCATTCCGGCACTGAAGAGCCCGGAATTCCGGGCGGCGTTCGAGGACAAGGCGCCGCACAGCGCGCTGATGCGGACCATTTCGACATTCGTCGTCACCCATCCGCAGGCGGCGCTTTCCGGGCTTGCCACCTATGCCAGAACACCTGCGGATTTCGGTCTGGCGCTGGACGGGCGGCGCTGGAGAGCCTGACGGGTTTTGAAGGACCCCGTTTCATATGTGATGCTTGCGAAGCGGACGAGCGGTCTTTAACGTCGCCGTTGCAAACATCGATCGTCCGATACCGGCGGGTTCCAATCCGCCCGACATGAAAAGTGAGTGAAAACATGGGCAGCAGCGGCATGAAACTGGTGGTGGTCGGCGCGGCAGGCCGCATGGGACAGGCACTGATCCGCCTCATTCACCAGACACCCGGCGTTCAGCTGCATGCCGCTGTCGCGCGTGAAGGTTCGACTTTTGTTGGCCGCGATGCCGGTGAAATTGCCGGTCTCGGCCCCATCGGCGTCGAAATCACCAGCGATCCCTTACAGGCATTTCTGCATGCCGAAGGGGTGATCGATTTCACCTCACCGGCAACCAGCGTCACCTTTGCCGGCCTTGCCGCGCAGGCCCGCATCGTGCACGTCATCGGCACGACCGGCTGCTCGCCGCAAGACGAGGAAAAGTTCAAAGCAGCGTCGCGCCATGCCCGCATCGTCAAGTCAGGCAATATGAGCCTCGGCGTCAACCTGCTCAGCGTTCTCACCCAGCAGGCGGCGCAGGCGCTGGATGCGCAGAACTGGGATATCGAGATTCTGGAAATGCACCACAAGCACAAGGTGGATGCGCCTTCGGGCACCGCACTTCTGCTTGGCGAAGCGGCGGCGGCCGGCCGCAAGGTCGATCTTACCGCCTCTTCCGTGCGCGTGCGCGACGGACACACGGGCGCGCGTGAGACCGGCACCATCGGTTTTGCCACGTTGCGTGGCGGCTCGGTGATCGGTGAACATTCGGTGATTTTTGCTGGCGAAGGCGAGCGCGTCGAGCTTTCCCATTATGCCGGCGACCGCTCCATCTTCGCACGCGGCGCGATCACGGCAGCGGTCTGGGCCTTCGACAAGAAGCCCGGTTTCTATTCCATGCTGGATGTGCTAGGCCTTTCGCAGGCGGAATAAGCCCGTATTCTAATTTTCCACCGTGAATTCGACCGTATCGGCAGAAAATCGGCTGACGGCATATTGCACAGGTACGCCATCCATATCGGCATTCAATGCCTGAGTAACAAGCAGGATGGCCCCGGGCGACAGTTCGAGATCGACCAGATCCTGCGTATCCGCGTGGATAGCAGAAATGACGGTGGAGATGCGCACATAGTCCGCCACGCCAAGTATCTTGAAAGCGGCGGTGATCGATCCGCTTTGCTGGTATGCTTCGCCTATTCCGGCAAAACGATCAGCCGGGAACCATGTGGTCGAACGGGATACAGGGCGGGTGTCCGCCTTGCGCAGGGTTTCCAGACGTATGAGCGGCGTACCGGCAGTCAGTTGCAGCCGCGCTGCCAGATCGGCACTGGCCGGTTCGGTCGTGTGGGAAAGAAGTAGCGCCTCCATTTCCTTCACCTGATCGCCGATGCCTGCCGTGAAGCGCGTGCGCAGCGAAATCGGAAAACTCAGGCGCTCCTTGCGGGCGATCATCGTACCGCGCCCCTGCATCGGCTCGAGAATGCCTTCGCTGGCCAGTGCGGCAATGGCGCTTCGGACAGTATGACGGTTGACGCCGAATTTTTCGGCCAGCGTCATCTCGGGCGGCAACATGCCGGTTTCGTCGTGATCGCCGGCCGCAATCTCGCCCCTGATCCGGTCGGCGATCTGCCGCCAGAGCGCTACGCCGTTCTTTCTTTTCATCGCTGCCGCAGGGCTCATGTCACACGCTTGTCATTCATCGACGTTAATTGTAACTTATATTGTATAGTTGTCTATATCAATAGACATTAGAGGTCAAGCGATGAATAACGAAGCTGCGAATATAGATAGTGAAAGGAAACGGGTGGCTGCGCTTCTTGCCCGCGCCACCGTTCAGGAACTTGAGACGGTCTGGAGCCGGCAGAATGCCAGCCCGCAGACGGAAAACGTGCGGGGGCCGGAAACCGGCCTCGTCATGGTCAAGGGCCGCATCGGCGGCGGCGGTGCGCCTTTTAATCTCGGCGAAACCACCGTCACCCGCGCAACCGTCAAGCTTGCCTCGGGAACCGTCGGTCATGCGCATGTTCTCGGCACCGGCCGCAAGAAGGCCTGGTATGCGGCCGTTTTCGACGCGCTCTGGCAGGAAAGCCCAACCCGGGACTTCATCGAGACCGAGCTTCTTTCGCCGGTCGAAAAAAGACTGAGCGAGGAAAAGGAACGGAAAACAAGGGAAACCGCCGCCACGCGGGTCGATTTCTTCACCATGGTTAGAGGAGAGGATTGATGGGTGTGAAAGCCGAAGCATTGACGGGCGGCTTTTCCAGCGCCGTCTTCGATTCCCAGCGTATTTTCAAGAAGCTGATGGACGGCATGGCCCGTCCCGGCACGCCGCAGACAATCGAAACGGCTGTCGCCCCGCCGCTGCCGCTTGCCGCTGCCACCGGTGCGGTTCTGCTGGCGCTTTGCGACCACGATACGCCGGTCTGGCTGAGTGGCGCCTTGCGCAAGACTGCGGTGCCGGGCTGGATCGGATTTCACACCGGCGCGCCTGCGACGGAAGAAAAAGCGGCTGCGCATTTCGCCGTCATCGAAGCGGGCAGCGCCATCGCGTCCTTCGGCCTTTTCGCCCAGGGCAGTCAGGAATATCCCGACCGCTCCACGACGCTCATCATCGAATTGTCCGATCTGGACGGTGGGCGGGAATTGCTGCTTTCCGGGCCTGGCATCCGCCACGTCAACATCATCAGCCCTTCCGGCCTGCCGGATATTTTCCCAATGCTTTGGGCGGAGAACAACGCCATCTTCCCGCGCGGCGTCGATGTCATCCTGACGGCTGGCGATAAATTCGTCTGCCTGCCGCGTACGACGCGCATCAAACCCGTGGAGGCATAAGATGTATGTTGCTGTCAAAGGCGGGGAGACCGCCATCGCCAACGCGCACCGGCTGCTGGCCGACCAGCGGCGCGGAGACCGCGACCTGCCCGCCATGAGCGTGGGGCAGATCGTTTCGCAGCTGTCTCTCGCCGTAGATCGGGTGATGGCGGAAGCCTCGCTCTACGACCAGTCGCTTGCGGCCCTTGCCGTCAAGCAGGCGCGCGGTGACATGATCGAAGCCATCTTCCTGCTGCGCGCCTATCGCACCACGCTGCCGCGCTTCGGCTATTCGGTGCCGGTGGATACCGCTGACATGGCGGTGCAGCGACGCGTTTCCGCGACCTATAAGGATTTGCCCGGCGGACAATTGCTGGGTCCGACCTTCGATTACACCCACCGGCTGCTTGATCCCTCCCTCCTCGAAGACGGGGCCGTCGAAACCGCTACCCAGCGTGAAGGCGAGCCGGAATATGTCATGCGCGTTTCCGATATCCTCGCTCAGGAGGGGCTGATCGAAAGCGACGGCGACATGCCGGACGATCATATTGCCGGCGACCTGACACGGGAACCGATGGAGTTTCCCATGCCGCGTGACCTGCGCCTGCAATCGCTGGCGCGTGGCGATGAGGGTTTCCTTCTGGCCCTCGCCTATTCGACCCAGCGCGGTTACGGCCGCACACACCCCTTCGTCGGCGAAATCCGTATTGGCGAAGTAGAGGTCGAGCTTGATGTGCCGGAACTCGGCTTCTCCGTCTCGCTTGGCGATATCCAGGTCACCGAATGCCAGATGGTCAATCAGTTCAAGGGATCGGCGAAGGCACCGCCGCAATTCACCCGCGGCTACGGTCTGGTCTTTGGCCAGAGCGAACGAAAGGCGATGGCAATGTCGCTGGTTGATCGCGCGCTGCGCGCCGGCGAATTCGGCGAAGATGTCGTCGCGCCGGCACAGGACGAGGAGTTCGTCATTTCACACGCCGACAATGTGCAGGCGACGGGTTTCGTCGAGCATCTGAAATTGCCGCACTACGTGGATTTTCAGGCCGAACTCGGTCTGGTGCGAAAGATGCGCGCCGATTTCGAGGCGATCAACGCCAATGGCGCGGAATGGATGAGCGATGCGGCCGAATAGCTCAGCGGCTGTGCTGCTCGCCAAACCAGTAGGCGCAAAAGACGGTCGATGCTGCAAAGACAGCAAAGAACACGGCTGCAAGAATTCCAATCTCCATGAGCTTGTACTCCTTTTTTCACAAGGCTAACGCGCAATGCTTGAAGAAGTTTCATTTGACGACGGGCTGGCTGCCTACAACTTCGCCTATCTGGACGAACAGACCAAGCGAATGATCCGCCGGGCGATCCTGAAGGCCATCGCCATTCCCGGTTATCAGGTTCCCTTCGCTTCCCGCGAAATGCCCATGCCCTATGGCTGGGGCACCGGCGGTGTGCAGGTGACCGCCTCCATCCTCGGTCCTGATGATGTGCTGAAGGTGATCGACCAGGGCGCGGACGACACGACCAACGCCGTTTCCATCCGTGCCTTCTTCCAGAAGGTCGCGAATGTGGCGGTCACCACCCGCACGAAGGATGCAACGATCATCCAGACGCGGCACCGCATTCCGGAAGAGGAGCTGCATTCGGGCCAGGTGCTCGTTTATCAGGTTCCGATCCCCGAACCCCTGCGCTTCCTCGAGCCGCGCGAGACCGAGACCCGCGTCATGCATGCGCTTGAAGAATACGGCCTGATGCACGTCAAGCTTTATGAGGACATCGCCCGTAACGGCCGCATCTCCACCACCTATGCCTATCCGGTGAAGGTGGCCGGGCGCTACGTGATGGACCCCTCGCCCACGCCAAAATTCGACAATCCGAAAATGAACATGTCGGATGCATTGCAGCTGTTTGGCGCCGGGCGTGAAAAGCGCATCTATGCCGTGCCGCCCTATACCGATGTCGTTAGCCTCGACTTCGAAGATCACCCCTTCGAAATCCAGCGTTTCGACAAGCCCTGCGCGCTGTGCGGCGCAGAGAATGTCTATCTCGACGAGGTGGTGCTGGATGACAAGGGCGGGCGTATGTTCGTCTGCTCCGATACCGACCATTGCGAAGACCGCCGCGCCCATGGCCACAAAGGCCATCTGCTGGCGGATGTGAAGGAGGCCGCAGAATGAGCGACGCATCGCTTCTGAAAGTCCGGGACGTTTCCAAATATTATGGCGACCGCGCCGGCTGCCGCAACGTGTCCTTCGACCTCTATCCGGGCGAGGTTCTGGCAATCGTCGGTGAGTCCGGTTCCGGCAAGACCACCCTCCTCAACTGCATTTCCACCCGGCTGATGCCGACGGCGGGCAGCGTGGAATATCGCATGCGCGACGGCACGGTCCGTGACCTCTATCATATGGGTGAGGCCGAACGGCGTTGCCTGATGCGGACGGACTGGGGTTTCGTGCACCAGAACCCGGCAGATGGGCTGCGCATGGCGGTTTCCGCCGGCGCCAATGTCGGCGAGCGGCTGATGGCCGTCGGCAACAGGCATTATGGCAATATAAGGCAATCGGCCAGCGAATGGCTGGAGCGGGTGGAAATCGGCACCGACCGTATCGACGACCAGCCGCGCGCCTTTTCCGGCGGCATGCGCCAGCGCCTGCAGATCGCCCGCAACCTCGTCACCTCGCCGCGCCTCGTCTTCATGGACGAACCGACCGGCGGCCTCGATGTCTCGGTACAGGCACGCCTGCTCGATCTGGTTCGCGGCCTCGTCAACGATCTCGGTCTTGCGGTCGTCGTGGTCACCCATGATCTCGCGGTGGCGCGACTTCTCTCTCACCGCATGATGGTGATGAAGGGCGGTGACGTCATCGAACATGGCCTCACCGACCGCGTGCTGGACGACCCGCGCGAGCCCTACACGCAATTGCTCGTTTCCTCCATCTTGCAGGTCTAGCCGCGCGATTCCGAAAAATGGTCCCCGGTTTTCGGACAAAATCACGCGCAGAAAGAAAGAACCCACCATGACGACGCCTCTCATCGTTTCGGAAGTCTTCAAAAGCTTCACCATGCATCTTCGCGACGGTATCGAGCTGCCAGTCGTTCGCGATGTCAATTTCTCCGTCTCTAGCGGCGAATGCGTCGTGCTCGGCGGCCCTTCGGGCATCGGCAAAAGCTCGATCCTGAAAATGCTCTATGGCAACTACGCCATCGACAGCGGACAGATTCTCGTTCGTCATGAGGGCCAGGTCGTCGATATCGGCAATGCCTCGCCGCGCACGATCCTCGAAATACGCCACCGCACGATTGGTTATGTCAGCCAGTTCCTGCGCACCGTGCCACGCGTTCCAGCAATAGACGTCGTCGCCGAGCCGCTTTTTGCCCGCAAGGTTGCGGTCGAGGAGGCGCGCGAGCAGGCAGCGGCGCTGCTTTCGAAGCTCAACCTGCCGAAGGAATTATGGTCGCTGCCGCCGGCAACCTTTTCCGGCGGTGAGCAGCAGCGTGTGAATATCGCACGCGGTTTCATCACCGATCACGCCATCCTGCTTCTCGACGAACCCACCGCCTCACTGGATGCCGCCAATCGGCGGGTCGTCGTTGAGATGATCGCCGAAAAGAAGCGCAAGGGGACCGCCTTGCTTGGCATTTTCCATGACGAAGAAGTGCGCGAAGCCGTGGCTGACCGCATTCTCGACGTTTCGCGATTCTCGCCCCGGAAGGCAGCGGCATGAGCGTCAAGGTCGGTCTCGAACCCGTCATCCACGAAAGTGCCCGCGTCACCAATTCCTCGATCGGCCGCTATACCGAAATTTCGGAGCGCTGCCGCCTTGAGGAGGTCGAGATGGGCGATTACTCCTATGTCATGCAGGATGGCGCGATCTGGTGCGCCACCATCGGCAAATTCGTCAACATCGCCGCTTCCGTCCGCATCAACGCCACCAATCATCCGATGCAGCGGGCGACATTGCACCATTTCACCTATCGCGCCCGCAGCTACTGGGACGACGCCGAAGATGAAACGGATTTCTTCGCCGCCCGGCGTGCCAAACGGGTGGTGATCGGCCACGATGTCTGGATCGGCCACGGTGCGACCATCCTGCCCGGCGTCACGGTGGGGAACGGTGCAGTCGTCGGGGCCGGGGCGGTCGTTTCCAAAGATGTTGCGCCCTACACCATCGTCGGCGGCGTGCCCGCCCGGCTGATCCGCGAGCGTTTTACCGCGGAGCTTGGCAAGCGCATGGATGAACTGAATTGGTGGGATTGGGACCATGCGAGGCTGCGCAGCGCGCTGGATGATTTCCGCACACTCGCCGCCGAGGATTTCGTGGCGAAATATGGCGGGTAAACTCCCGCCTATACCGAAGCAATTGCAGTCCCGGGGTCATGTCCTGGGATTTCTGTTTGTCGGCTCCCGATATGCCACGCAGGATTTCCACCGCATGACAAGCCAGAAGAAAGGTTTGTCGGCGAACCCACGGGTGTCGTATCTGCGAATTATGTAATATTTTCTTCATCAAACTGACACTCACGCTTCACGCACCGCTGTTACGTCGAACCCCGTCAAAAGAAGATTGGACGGGGAAATGAGCTTTCACCTGAAGCAAGTCACGCGCCGTTTCGGCAACCACACTGCGGTCGATTCCGTAAATGTCGAGATACCGCAGGGTCAGATGGTCGGCGTGATCGGGCGCTCAGGTGCGGGAAAATCGACGCTGCTGCGCATGATCAATCGCCTCGTCGATCCGTCTTCGGGCTCCATTCATTTCAACGATACCGAAGTGTCTGCACTGAAGGGTGCTGCGCTCCGCAACTGGCAGCGCGACTGCGCCATGATCTTCCAGCAGTTCAATCTGGTGCCC
This sequence comes from Agrobacterium salinitolerans, assembly GCF_002008225.1. Taxonomy (GTDB): domain Bacteria; phylum Pseudomonadota; class Alphaproteobacteria; order Rhizobiales; family Rhizobiaceae; genus Agrobacterium; species Agrobacterium salinitolerans. Next base: position 68,713 of record NZ_MRDH01000026.1, read on the forward strand.
CGCCTCGATGTGCTCACCAACGTCATGCTCGGCCGCCTCAACCACCGTTCAACGGCGCTCAGCCTTTTCAACATCTTCACCCATGAGGAGCGGCTGATGGCTATCGCCGCGCTCGAGCGGCTCGGCATCGAACATGTGGCCATGCAGGCGGCAGGCACGCTTTCCGGCGGCCAGCAGCAGCGCGTCGCCATTGCGCGTGCGTTGATGCAGTCTCCAAAGATGGTCCTGGCCGATGAACCGATCGCCTCCCTCGACCCCCTCAATGCCAAGATCGTGATGGACGCGCTGCGCGACATCAACGAGCGCGAAGGCATCACCGTCATCACCAACCTTCACACACTGGATACGGCGCGCAATTATTGCGAACGCATCATCGGCATGTCGCAGGGCCGCGTCGTCTTCGATGGAACGCCCGCCGAGCTCACTGCTGCCGCCGTCACCGAAATCTACGGAACCGATTCGCAAGGCTCCGGCATCGACGAGACCATGACCTCGACCAGCATCAATATTCCCGGCGCGCAGCTTGCCGCGCGTCCGGTGCAGCAATCTGCCGGTCCCGAACCGCTCGCTCTCGCCGGGCTCTGAGGAACCGCTCAGCATCGTTTGCGCCCGCGTCAAGGGCCAATATTTCACAACAAACTCCGGCTCGCCGGGAAACAGGAGAAAGTCCATGTTGAAGAAAGTCCTTCTTTCGGCAGTCGCCCTTGGCGTTCTGGCCGGTTCCGCCATGGCTCAGGACGTCAAGGTTCTGCGCATCGGTCTCGACGGCTCCGAAAACGAAGCCGACCAAATCCGCAACACCAAGTGCGTTGCCGATGGCCTCAAGGCTGCAACCGGCGTTTCCGAAGTTCAGGTTTTCCCGTCTCCGGATTATAACGGCGTTATCCAGGGCCTGCTCGGCGGCACCATCGACATCGCTTCCATGGGCGCATCCTCCTACGCCAAGATCGCCATCGCAGACCCCAAGGCTGTCGATCCGATCCTGACCTATACGGGCTCCGATGGTTCCAGCGGCTACTACACCATCATGGTTGCTCGCAAGGACAGCGGCATCAAGACGCTGGCTGATGCCAAGGGCAAGAAGATCGGCTTTGCCGACCCGGACTCCACCTCCGGCTTCCTGGTCCCGAACGTCGCCATCCCGAAGGAAACCGGCACGCCGATCAAGGAATACTTCTCCGAGACCGGCTTTGGCGGCGGCCATGAGAACCTCGTTCTCGCCGTTCTCGACAAGAAGTTCGATGTCGGCACCACCTTCGGTTCGGGTGTTGGCAAGTGGGAAGAAGGTTACTCCGGTGGCAACCTTCACCAGATGGTCAAGAAGGGCAACCTCGACATGGACGATATCGTCGAAGTCTGGAAGTCGCCGCTGATCCCGAACGGTCCGCTGATGGTTACGAACAAGCTCGGCGACGCGATGAAGCAGAAGGTCGAAGACTTCTTCATGGAACTGCCGAAGAAGGATCTCGCATGCTTCCAGGGCTTCACCCAGGGCAAGAACACCGCCTACATCAAGGTCGATCCGTCCTTCTACCAGACGATCATCGACGCCCGTAAGTCCGTTATCGGCGGCTGATCCTGCGATCATATCCGGAAGCGGCGGTGCCCCACGGCGCCGCCGCTTTTGCCAATAAAGGAAAAGCGGCATGGCGACCACACTGCACAATGGTACCCTCTCGCCCGAGGGGTTGAGCGCATCGTCCCGGACGGTCATGCGCCATTATCAACAGCAGCTTGCGACACGACGAATCTATACCGTCATTTCGCTCGTGATCTTTCTCGTCATCCTCGCCGCCTCCCTGAATTTCGCCAATGAAGCCAATTCGGGAAAGTTCTTCGAGCGCCTGCCCTATTTCTTCGATTTCATGAAGACCTTCGTGCCCGATAGTCCGCTGGAAATCTTCCGGGCGATGTTCGACCTGCCGTCGCCCTATGCGGATGGTTCGCTGAAATATAACTACGTCGCGGATCGCGTTTACATCACCGACGGTTTCTACATCCCGCACTTCATCTACCAGCTGATCATCACGCTCAATATTGCGCTGGTCTCGACAATCATCGGCACGAGTTTCGCCTTCGTGCTCTGCTTCTTCGCCTCCACCAATCTCGTCGGCGCCGGGCTCGTGCGCTGGGTGGTTCGCCGGATTATGGAAGTGCTGCGCGCCTTTCCGGAAATCGTCGTCGCCGGGCTGCTGACCGCCATCCTCTCGATCGGACCGATCGCCGCCATCATTGCGATTTCGGTCCATACGATCGGTGCGCTGGGTAAGCTCTTCTTCGAAGTGGTGGAAAATGCCGATATGAAGCCGGATGAAGGCTTGCGTGCCGCCGGTGCCAACTGGCTGGAACGGGTGCGTTTCGCCATCGTGCCGCAGGTTCTGCCCAATTTCGTCTCCTATGCGCTGCTGCGCGCCGAAATCAACGTGCGCGCTTCCACCATCATCGGCGCTGTCGGCGGCGGTGGCATCGGCGAAGTCTTCCGCCTGTCGATCGGTAACGATCACGCGTCAAAGACCTATGCCATCATCATCCTTCTGCTGATCACCATCATTGCCGTCGACCAGTTTTCCAGCTGGCTGCGCCGCAGGCTGATCGGCCAACAATCCTTCGAATTCGGACGGAGAGCGGCCTGATGTCGTCCAGCTTCATTCTCAACACCGCCGACCGCGAAAGGCTGACGGCTGCATATCCCGGCGTATTCAACCGCAGTTTCATGCAACGGTATGGCCTGCTCGTCGGCCTTCTTGCCGTCACCGCCTATCTCATTGGCTGCTTTTTCTTCTTCAATGTCGGACCGGCCTTCATGCAGGGGCGGTGGGATCGCGCTTCGAGCTATATTCAGGACTGGTACTCCTGGCGCGCCCAGCCGCGCCTGCGTTTCGAAGACGGCAAGGTTGAACCGCAATGGTCGAGCCGCGGACAATATCCGGTTGATGCAAAGATCGACTGGCTGCAGCCCCTGCCGGGTGGCGGTTACAGCGTCGTTTATAGGGGTATGGAAAACCGCCTCGACGTGACCCCGACTCAAGTGGATGTCTATATCGACGGCAGGAACTATCCAATTATCATCAACGACGACGGGGCTGTCGCACCACAGGGGATACCCGACGAAATCCAGCAGGACGGCAAGAAGGTCCTCGTCCATTATGGCTTTGCCGGTCAGGCAGAAATCCGTACCAGTCAGGTCTATGTCCAGCGCCGGTTCCTCGGATGGGCGAATTTCCTGTTCGACACCAAATCGGAATTCTGGGGCAAGAGTTATGGCGAGCTTGCCGCCCTTGCGCTCTGGGGAGAGCGGCTCGATCCCGCACGCTCCAATATCGGACATATGGTCGATGATTTCCTCGACAACAGCGTCTGGCAGCATGCCGATATTCTGTCCAAGCTGATGCAGACGCTGGTCATGGCCTTTGTGGGCACGCTGTTCGGCACGCTCGTCGCCCTGCCGCTCGCCTTCATCGCCGCCCGCAACATCACCGCCAACAGGGCAGCAAACTGGGGCATGAAGCGTCTGTTCGACTTCCTGCGTTCCATCGACATGCTGATCTGGGCGCTGTTCTTCACCCGCAGCTTCGGTCCCGGACCGATCCCCGGCATTGCCGCGATCTTCTTCACCGATACCGGAGCGCTCGGCAAGGTCTATGCCGAGGCTCTGGAAAATGTCGACGACAAGCAGCGCGAGGGTGTCAAATCGGTCGGCGCTTCCCCGATTGCGGTCAACCGCTTCGGTGTGCTGCCGCAGGTGTTACCGGTCTTCATTTCGCAGTCACTCTATTTCTGGGAAAGCAACACCCGCTCCGCCACCATCATCGGCGCGGTGGGCGCCGGCGGCATCGGTCTGAAACTGCTGGAAGCGATGGGCACCAATGCCGACTGGGACAAGGTCGCCTATATGGTCCTGCTTATTCTCTTCGTCGTTTTCCTGTTCGACCACATCTCCAATTCGCTGCGTTCACGCCTGATCGGCAAAACACAACACTAGGTCTGAAGGGATGGAATGACGAACCTCGTAACGATGGTCGTCATCTCCGCCAGACACCCGCGCAGTCCCGATTTATGCCGGTCGTCATCATCTCCGCCTGTGTCTTCAGCACATTAGGAAGCCTGCCGCATTTCCAATGCGCTTTTTTCCCTCGGCATCATCATTCTGTCACGGAAACCAATTACCTCGCACTCCTGACCTTGCGGGAAGCCGGCGAGTCACGCCAAATAGCTTCTCATCCCTGGTCTCCCATGACACTGAAGAGTGCTTGCCGTGCGCTATGCCATCTATTTTTCTCCGGCTAAAGATCACCCGCTGACGGAGGCCGCGTCACGCTGGCTGGGCCGCAACGCATTTTCCGGCACGCTGCATGACGACCACGACGACTATGCCGAGATCACGGAGGAGCCACGCCGTTACGGTTTCCACGCGACCCTGAAGGCTCCTTTCGAGCTTGCCGAAAAATACAGCGAAGCGGAACTGCTAACGGCCTTCGAAGATTTCGCGGCCAGCCAGTCCACCTTCGAAATTCCGCGCGTCGTCGTCGGTGCACTCGGGCCCTTTTTTGCACTGGTCCCGGACCGCACCTATCAGCCGCTGCAGGATTTTGCCGCCGAGATCGTCGATCATTTCGACCGGTTTCGCGCGCCCCTGTCCGAGACAGATATTGCCCGTCGGCGGCCACAGATGCTAACGGAGAGCCAGCGGCAGAATCTATCTCTCTGGGGTTATCCGCATGTCATGGATGATTTCCGTTTTCATATGACGCTGACCGGCCGCATCGACGAGAGCGAGCAGCCCGCCATGCACAAGGTGCTTTCGGCGCGGTTTTCCGAATTCACCGATCGACCCCTCAGCATTTCCGGCCTCGCCTTGTTCATTGAAGAAACGCGCGGCGCGCCATTTACCGTTCATAGCTGGCGCCCCCTTGGCCAGCCTCCAAAGAAAGATGCGACCCCATGACCGAGCACGCCCTTTCCAATGCCCGTATCGTTCTGGAAGACGATATTATTCTGGGCTCCGTCCTGATCCGTGACGGCAAGATCGCCGATATCAGCGCAGGCGCCTCCAAAACCGGCGAAGACCTGGAAGGTGATTATTTGATCCCGGGTCTGGTGGAACTGCATACCGACCATCTCGAGCAACATTATTCGCCGCGCCCCGGGGTAATCTGGGACAAAATCGCCGCCATTCAGGCCCATGATGCACAGGTGGCAGCTTCCGGCATCACCACCGTATTCGACTGCCTGCGGCTCGGTTCAGATGAAGACGGCGGCTTCAAGAAGGGTGAAATGCGCGAAATGGCTGACGCCATCGAGGCCGCGGCCGATCAGAATCGCCTTCGTTCGGATCATCTGCTGCATCTGCGCTGTGAGGTCGCCTCCTCGGATGTGCTAGAACATTTCGAAGACTTCGAAACCGATCCGCGCGTGCGGCTGATTTCCCTGATGGACCATTCCCCAGGGCAGCGCCAGTTCCAGTCGATGGATCAATATATATTCTATTACCAGAAGAAGCGCGGGCTGAGCGACGAGGCTTTCGCAGAGTTCGTGCGGCGTCGGCAGGCGGCGTCGGCCGAATATTCCGCCAAGCACCGCGATTATCTGGCCGCCCGCTGCGCCGAGCGCGGCATTACCGTAGCAAGCCATGACGACGCCACCGAAGCGCATGTCGGCGAGGCTATCGGCCACGGCGTGAAACTGGCGGAATTCCCAACCAGCGTCGAAGCCGCAAAAGCCTCGCACAGCGCCGGCATGAGCGTGCTGATGGGTGCCCCGAACATCGTTCGCGGCAAGTCCCACTCCGGCAACATAGCCGCCCGCGATCTTGCCGAGATCGGCGTTCTGGATGTTCTTTCTTCCGACTACGTGCCCTTCAGCCTACTCTTTGCGCCATTCCTGCTCGCCGATCAGGTGGAAGCCATCAGCCTGCCGGAAGCGCTGCGCATGGTCACCGCCACGCCGGCGCGCACCGTCGGCCTTCTTGATCGCGGTCGTATCGCGACGGGATTGCGGGCCGATCTGGTCCGGGTTCACCGCGAGGACGGTGTGCCGGTCGCCCGTTCCGTCTGGCGTCAGGGCAAGCGCGTGGCATGAACGATGATGGGCAGGATAATCGGCGCGAGCAATCGCCGGGTACGATGATCGTGGTTGTCGGCCCCAGTGGGGCCGGCAAGGATACGCTGATGGAGTACGCGGCAGCGCGATTGTGTGGACGGCCGGGCTTTCATTTCACCCGCCGCGTCATTACCCGCAGCGGCGATGCCGGAGGTGAAAACCACGATGCCGTTTCGATGCACGAGTTCAACCGGTTGGAAGATGCGGGCGCCTTCGCGGTATCCTGGCAGGCGCATGGGCTGAAATATGGCATCCCGGCCGCTGTCTACCATCATCTCAATGTGGGAGACGTGGTCATCGCCAACGGTTCACGTTCCGCCCTGCCGCAATTCGGAACCGCCTTTTCCCGTCTTAAGGTCGTGAATATCGTTGCCCGGCCGGATGTGCTGGCAAGGCGGCTGGAGCAGCGCGGGCGGGAAAGCCGGGACGATATTCTCCGGCGGCTGGAACGCAGCTCGCTGAACGTCAATGGAGATTTCGACGTTACGACCGTCGATAATAGCGGCGCTATCGAAGATGCCGGCCAAGCCATCATGCAGGTGCTGGAGCAAAGCGCAGACACCAATCGCACTTAAAATCCCGAAGCCGGGCTGCTCGACAAACGCTCTCTCAAAGCTTACCATCAGGCGACAATTTCCAAACATGGTACGCCAAGGCGAGGGATGCCCGAAAAGAGGGTCAGTGACGAGATAACTGTGGTGGCCGGTCTGGCTGCCGGCGTCAGCAATTATGCCCGGTCCCGGGGCATCGATATCGTGCCGATATGCGCGGCTTTGGACATTGATCCAGCCACATTCAGCAGCCTGACGGAACGCATCAGCCTCGATAGATTTTCCCGCCTGCTCGAAACCTGCGCACTGATTTCCGGCGACGACGCCTTCGGTCTGCAATGCGCCTCCACCTTTCCGGCGGGTGCATCCGGCGCGTTCGGATATGGGCTGATCAGCGCACCGACGGTACGGGCGTTCCTTCGTTTTCTTCAGGACCATGTCTATTACGCCACCAACAACAGCAATTTCACCATGGTAACGGATGCCACGCAGGTAACCCTGTCATGGTCTTTCGCGCCGGTTATCGCCAAACGCGATCAATATGTGGATTTGTCCCTTGCCATCCTGGTGCAGCGTCTGCGTGATATTCTCGGAGACCGTATCAACCAGATAGAGATCGGTCTGGAGCGGCCGAAACCGGATAATATTCAGCTATTTAAAGAAAGAATGACCAGGCGCGTCAGTTTTTCCCAACCGATCCATACCATGCGTCTTCCGATATCGCTTCTCGATGTGGTCAATCCGGCTGCGGATGAGCGGCTGTTCGAGTTGATGAACCTGCAATGCCGCATGTTGCGACCGGAAACATCGGCGGATGCGACCCATTTCATTGATCAGGTAAAGCGGTACATGCAGATGCGCCTATCGGATACCGAGCTTTCACTCGGTGAGATCGCTCCTTATTTCAACCTGTCGGAACGCAGTTTTCAACGGCGGCTCGCAGAGCTCGGCACCAATCTCAACGAGATAAAGGACGCCATTCGCAAAAATGCCGGTTTCAAGCTTCTCGTGGAAAGCGATCTTCCTGTCTCCGACATTAGTTACAGGCTCGGTTATTCGACGCCCGGTGCGTTTTCGCGTTCCGTCTCCCGCTGGTTCGGGGCGACACCGACGGATATTCGCAAGAAACACGCGCATCATTCCGCCGGATAATACATGTTTGACGGCATCAATATTTCGCAATGACGCATCAAATTTAAGAAATATGTCGGAGACCATCGCAATATGTGCCGAAACATAACAGTAAAACGGAAAACTTGGCGCGCGATGTTATTCTATCGGTGAGGCATATCACCTATTAGAGCGCCGCATATCCCCAAGGCGTGACGAAAACATTCCAGGGCCTTGAAGCTGCATTTTCCGCAAGATCGATTTTGTCTCTGGCGATATCGGTGTCGCAGTTCCTCTCAATGCTCAAGAATAGAGCGTCCGCGCCGGGATCGACTGGCTGGGAAGCCAGCTTTTATTGCGTAATTCCCAATGCCGAATGAAACCTATTGGCGAATTTAGCGTTTCTGTTCGCGTGTAGACAGAGCGGTAAACGAGCTGGTTTCGGGGAATGAATCATTGCCTGATCGTGCGCCGGAAAGGCCAATCTATTTTAAGGCTGAAAGAAAATGTCTTCAAATACACCGCATGAACATCGCCAAACGCGTGAAATTATCCTTTCGGAGCGTGAGCGGCATTATCTGGGTCTGGTCGCGAGGGGCAAGCATCCCTCCCATGTCGCCTTGATGACGGGTGCTGACGAGGCGGACGTAAAGGATACTCTTGAGCGCGTGCGACACAGGCTGGGTGCGGCCAATCTGCTGAACGCCGTCAGCATCGCATTGCTGCGCGGCCTGATCGAGCAAGAGGCATAGTCGCCGCCCTTATATTCAAGCTTACGCGAAACGTCTCCTCCCGTAAGCTGAAAACCGAATGAGCGGCTTTCTGCGTCAAAATCCTTCCATATCAGTGGCGGGATGGCGGACCAAAGCGGACCGGACATGATGCCCGGCCCTATCGACGCGAATGTAAAGCAGCCATGTACGGTTTGCCCGGCGGGTCATATTCGACCCGCCGGGTTTTTATCATCACATCAGAGCGATTGAATTTCGGCCAGAATATCGCTTTCGATCACGATGCCGCTTTCCAGTGCCTGTTTGCGAATCCCCTGACTGCGGCGGCCGGGCAGACGCACATTTTCCTGCTTTTCTATCTCGCCGGCGATAAGCGCCAACCGCTCGGTAAAGGTCGCGCCGCCTGACGATACCGGGTCTATGGCGATGATCGTGTGGCCAAGAGAGGGTGGCGCTCCCTTGTCGTCCAGAAGCGAAGAAGCCTGGAATGCGAAGTTCCCGCCGGTAATCGCGGCGGCCATGATCTCCACCATCAATGCCAGCGCAGCGCCCTTGGCCTCGCCCGCGGGCACCATGGTTCCCTCTATTGCCTCTTCGGGATCGGTCGTCGGCCGGCCGTTTCGGTCGAGCGCCCAGTCGCCGGGTATCGTTTCACCCTTCTGGCGGGCGGCCATGATCTTCCCGCGAGCGACCTTGGAGAGCGCGAGATCGATGACCAGCGGATCGGCGCCGCTGACGGGCGTGGCGAAGGCGATTGGGTTGGTTCCATAAAGCGGTTTGTTGCCGCCCCAGGGCGCCATGGATGCCGGCGCGTTGGCGAACATGAGTGCAACAAGGCCCATTTCGGCGATCCGCTCGACGGTCAGCGCCATAACGCCTGCATGATGGGAGCGGTGGATTGCGGCAAGCGCAATGCCCTGCTGCCGGGCCATTTCAGGCAATTCCTCGAGAGCGCAATCGATCGCCGGATAGGCATAACCGTGGTTGGCGTCAACCGAGAGTACGCCCGGCTTCACGCGGGTCGCTGCCGGACGCGCCTCGCCATCGACCTTTCCAACCCGCGCCTGCCGGACATAAACGGGGATACGGCGAAAACCGTGACCACCTTGACCGGCCGCCTCGGAGGCGACGAGTGCCTTTGCCACCGAACGGGCGTTTTGCGGCAGAACGCCGTTGCGCTCAAAGATAGAGGATACGAGATCCTCCGCCTCTGCGATTGAGAATTTCATTCCGGAATGCCTCTGCTCGTAAAGTCTCCAAGACCTACACCATCGAAAACATTCGCGAAATGTTATTCGCGCGCAAACCGCGCCGTACGCGCGGAATAGCGGGTGCGCCCCAAGCGGGACGGCCTAGCGGATGCTGATCGGCAGTGTGATCGTTTTGTTTGCGTCCGGAGGTGGAGCAGGCACAGGTGATGCGCTCTGAATCCATGCCGCAATCTGCTGGTCGATAGAGGAATCTCCCGTAGACTGCACAACGCTGACACCGCTGATGGCGCCAGCATCGTTGACCCGGAAGCGAACCGTCGCGGTCATAGCATCACTACGCAGAGACCGGGGCTTGCGCCGTTGAATATGCGAGCGGACCTTCGCCCCCCATTTCGCCGGTGAGGCGGACGATGACGAGAAGAAGCCGGCGTTGCTGCGCGATGCCGCCGTCCGGTCGGACTGCTGCGCTTCAGCTTTTGCCGTTTCGCGAAAGTCCGAGGCCTGCTGCCGTTTGGGACGCTGGCGCTCGACCTTCTTTTTCTCTTCCGGCTCTTTCTTTTCCACCTTCTTTTCAACAGGTGACGGCGGAGGGCGCATGACGGGCAGAGGAACCTCGATATTGTCGAGTTCCGCCATCATCTGCTCCTGAACGGGATCGACCGGCTCGACGGGTTCGGGAATTTCCTGCGGTTCGACGATCTCCTCGACGGGCGGTTCGGGCAACTGCACCGGCTCTGGCGGCGGCGTTTCCGCAACCGGCTCCGGTGGCGGCGGCTCTTCCGGAGCGGCTTCCTCCACCGGTTCGATGCTGTCGCTCTTTACCTCTTCGGCGTCTTCGACATCCTGCGCCTGCGTCGTTTCTTCGGTGTGGACGGCTTCCGGTATCGCCGCCATTTCGATCATGATTGCTGCAGGTGGTGGCCCACCGGCATCCACCTCCTCGGGCTCCTGCATCAGATAATAGGCAAAACCGGCGTGAACGCCCAGCATGAGCAGCGCCGCGGCGGACCACAGCGTCACTTCCCCGAGACGGGAATGGCGGGCCTGCGGGTAGCCGTTTTCACTCATGGCGCGGTTCCCGGCGCTGCGGGTTGGCCAACGGTAGCGGGCTGCGATGCGGCAGCCGCGTTTTCCAGCCCTACAAGGGCGATCTTCAGATAGCCGGCATCTCTCAGCAGGTTCATGATTTCCATGAAGTGGCCGTAGTCGACGGCCTTGTCGGCCCGCAGGAAGATGCGCGTATCCTTCTTGCCGCCCGTCTGCCGGTCGATGGCGGCGGCCAATTCTTCGCGGGCAACCGCATCATTTCCCAGATTGAGCGACAGATCGTCCTTGACGGTCAGATAAAGCGGCTCTTCCGGGCGCTCCGCCGGTTTGGCAGTGGATGCCGGCAGATCGACATTCACATCGACGGTGGCGAGCGGCGCCGCCACCATGAAGATGATGAGCAGAACCAGCATCACGTCAATAAAGGGCGTGACATTGATCTCGTGGTTTTCGGAGAGATCGTCTCCGTTATTTTCGCGAATACCGCCAGCCATGGCCGATCACCGTCCAACCAGCGATACTGCGGGCTTGCTGGCGCTGCCCGGCGGAATGCGGCGGAAATCGAGGTCGCGGCTGACAAGGCGCTCCACGCCGGCTGCGGCATCCGCCAGCAGATGGCGGTAACCGGTGATCGAGCGGGCGAAGACATTGTAGATGACGACAGCCGGAATAGCGGCGACAAGGCCGATGGCGGTGGCGAGCAGCGCTTCGGCAATGCCCGGCGCGACGACGGCAAGATTGGTCGTCTGCGATTCCGAAATGCTGATGAAGGAGTTCATGATGCCCCAGACGGTGCCGAACAGACCGACGAAGGGAGCAGTGGAACCGATGGTCGCCAGAACACCCGTCCCGCGCGACATGCGGCGGCCCGCATGGGTTTCGATACGCGAGAGCGCCGAAGAGACACGTTCCTTGATACCGCCGCCATCAGTATGGTCGACCACCGCATCGGAAAGCTGCATTTCATGGGTTGCCATGCGCAGCATCAAGGCTGCCGGACCGCCCTTCTTTTCAACCGCTTCGGTGGCCTCAGTCAGAGTTTTTGCCTTGCGAATGACCTTGAGCGTCGAGCCGGCGCGCACCCGAGCACCCGCAAGCTCGATAGACTTCGCGACCCAGACCGTCCAGGTGACCAGCGATGCGAAGGCAAGACCGATCATGACACCCTTCACGACCCAGTCGGCCGCCATAAACATGCCCCAGGGAGAAAGGTTGTGCGGGATATCCGCTCGATGTTCAGCGCTCGCGGGTTCGGTGCCGAGAGGCTCTATCGGGGTCGCGGCTTCATTCGGCGCGGTCGTCTGGCCCGTCTGTGCGGGTTGCTCGGTTTGCGCCGGCTGCGGCGCCAGGCCTTCGGCTCCCGGTGCGGTATTCGTCGCAGGCTGAGCGGGTGCAGACTGAACTGCTGCGGGCTGAGTTGACTGAGGCTGCGAGGGCGCGGTGGCAGCCGGCTGTCCCGGCGCCGTCGCGGAAGGCTGGACTGGCGCGGCGGCCGGAGCGCTCGGCGTTACAGGAGTTGTCGGCTGAACCGCTTCTGATTGCGGTGCGGGCTGTGCCTGGGTTTCCGGCGCCGTCTGAGCGAAAACCGCGCCGGCATTCAAGCCGGCCAGCAAGGTGACAGCCATGGCAAGGGAGATATGCCTTGTTGTGTTTGCCTTGTTGAAGGATGCGGAAGAAGTTGAGGTCTCAGCTGACATAATTTTATCCCGGATTTCCGTCGATGAACTCATCCGCAGATTGACCGGTTGTTGAAAACCGGGGCCTTGAACGGATGCCGTCGTGAAAGCTTGACGTTCCGATAATAAACCTGAGTTCCTTTGACAACTATTATATTGTCAAAAGACGACTCGTAAACTCTTCTTTACAAAAAATTGACCGATCGACGACTTTCAGCTGTTCTGCGAGGGCGAAAACTGTGCGACGAGCGCATGGCGGTCACCAGGATAGGTGACACGGACGCGGGTGACATAATCCGCCCCATGCCACGTCCGTCGATCGATGACCAGACAGGCAGCACCGGAGGCAATACCAAGCGCCGCCGCATTTTTACGGTCGGCCGAAACAGCGCTGATGCGGTGTTCGGCAGCGCTCCAGGGCACCATTTTCAGCAGCCACGTCCCCGGCCCGATCTGTGAAAAATCCGCAGCTTCCGCATCCGGAACGGCGGTAACATTGATGATGCGTTCCTCAAGGCAAAAGGGAACGCCGCCAGCGAAATGCGTGCAGGTAAGTTCCAGGATCTGGGCGTCGGCAGCAAGCGCCATGGCCGCACCGTCTTTTTCCCCCGCAGGACGCAGCCGGCGTTTGTCGAGATGGTAACTGTAGACGAGACCCAGCGCCTGCACCTCCCGTTCAATATCGTGGATTTCCAGAACGGCGGATTGCGCATGGGGTTGGCGAACGAAAGTGCCAAGCCGGCGGCGTCTTTCGATGAGTCCGCGCTGCACCAATTCACCGAGAGCCTTGTTCACCGTCATGCGTGAACAGGCATATTGCCTGGTCATCTCATGTTCGAAGGGAATGCGATAACCCGGCGGCCATTCGCCCGACATGATGTGGCGCTCGACATCATTGCGGATGCGCTCATGCAACGATTTTTCTTGAAGATCGGCGCCAGCACTTCTCATCCCGATGCCTTTATCCTCCCCTTTCGCCTATCCATGGGCCGCAGCGGCAATCGCCTCACTGCGGATTTCCTCCGTAAGCTTCGCGCGCAGCTGCGAAAATTCCGGACTGGCCTTGATCGTGTAGTGACGCGGATGCGGCAGGTCGACCGGCATGATCGACTTGATGCGACCCGGCCTTGCGGACATGGTCACCACACGCGACGCCATGAAGACCGCCTCTTCGATATCATGGGTGACGAAAATGACTGTCTTCTGCTCACGCTCCCATATGCCGAGCAGCAACTCCTGCATCAGACCGCGTGTCTGGTTGTCGAGAGCGCCGAAAGGCTCATCGAGCAGCAGAATTTTCGGGCCGTTCGCGAGCGCACGGGCAATGGCCGTTCTTTGCTGCATGCCGCCAGACAATTGTTTCGGCCAATGATTTTCGAAACCGCGCAGGCCGACCTTGTCGATATAGCTATCGACGATCTCCCATTTTTCCGTCTCGGCCACGCCGCGTTCGCGCAGGCCGAAGGCGACGTTTTCGCGGATCGTCAGCCAGGGAAACAGGGTGTAGGACTGGAACACCATGCCGCGATCCGCCCCCGGGCCCGTCACCGCCTTGCCGGACAGCAGGACTTCGCCGGTTGTCGGACGGTCGAGACCGGCGATGATGCGCAGCAAGGTGGATTTTCCGCATCCCGACGGGCCGAGGATGGTGACGAAATCATTGCGGGGGATTTCCAGATCGGTGGGCTGCAAGGCCAGTGTCGGCTGCCCGCCCTGCACGCCCGGAAAGGTGCGGCTGACGCCCTTGATAACGAGCTCGTTCATCAGGCAAGCCTCCAGGCGAAAAGCTTCCGGTTCAACGATTTGAACGCGAAATCCGAAATAAGACCGATAATGCCGATGACGATGATGCCGAAGATGATCTGCCCGGTCGCCATCAGCGCCTGGCTGTTGATGATCATATAACCGATGCCCGAGGAGGCGCCGATCAGTTCCGCGACAATGACATAGGTCCAGGCCCAGCCGAGAACGAGACGGAGGATTTCCGCGATATCGGGCGCGTTGGCAGGAATGAGAACACGGCGAACAACACCCCGATCCTTCGCACCCAGCGTATAGGCGGCCTCCACCAGATCACGCCGCGTGCCGGCGACAGCCACGGCCACCATCAGGATGATCTGGAAAACCGCGCCAATGAAGATCACCAGCAGCTTCTGCATCTCGCCGATGCCGGCCCAGAGAATGAGGAGCGGCACGAAAGCGGAAGCAGGCAGATAGCGCGCGAAGGAGACGAAAGGTTCCAGTAGCGCCTCAATGGGCTTATAGGCCCCCATGGCGATGCCGACCGGCACCGCGACGACCGAGGCCAGCACAAAACCGCCCACCACGCGCCAGATCGTCATGCCTATATCACTGGCAAACCCCTGATCGGTGAGGAGGTAGATGCCGTCCTTCAGCATGGTGATGGGGTCAGCCAGAAAGGTCGCCGATACGAAACCGCCCAGCGTGGCAAAGCCCCAGGCGAAAAAAAACAGCACGAAGAACAGGATGCCGAGAGCAATTCTCGTGCTGTTCCTGATGGGTTGAAGAGGTTGCATCTGTCGCCTGTCCGGAAAACCGGCGCGGCACCTTTGCCGCGCCATTAGAACGCCATGCGCGTTTCGTGACGCACAATCGACGCACTCACCTGTCTTTGGCTGCTAGATTCCCTGCAGGGAATGCGGCCGCCTTTTCTGTTACTTGATGAAGGACGTATCCGCGAGTGTCGAAAGATCGGGTTTCGACTTTATCACGCCGATTTCCAGCAGCAGATCCGCCGATTTTTCCGAGAATGTCTTGAATTCACCCTCGAAAAACTTCTGGTTGGCGGCCTTGTCCTGCCATTCGAGGAACTTTGCCGAAGCGGCAAAGGCCTCGCCGGTCTGCTTCACATCCGCGCCCATCGTCGCATAGGACTTTTCGGGATCGGCCTTGATGAGTTCGAGGGCCTGGAAATAGCTGTCCGCCAGGGCTTTCGCCGCCTGCGGATTGGCCTTCAGGAAATCCGGGGTGCAACCGAACGTATCCATGACGGCGGGATAATCCAGCGTCGTGGCAAGGATTTTACCCTTGTCAGGGGCGGCGCGGACAGTGGACAGATAGGGCTCGTAGGTCATGGCCGCGTCATTTTGACCGGCAACGAACGCCTGCGCGGCCGGCCCCGGTTCGAGGTTGACGACCTTGACGTCCTTCAGGGTGAGCCCGTTTTCCTTGAGGATCCAGGCAAGGAAGAAATAAGGCGAAGTGCCCGGCGCGGAAGCGGCAACCGTCTTGCCTTTCAGGTCTTCGACCTTTGCCACATCACTGCGCACGGCGATGCCATCGGCGCCATGCGATTTATCCATCTGGAAAATCTGGGTAGATTTCACGCCATTGGCGTTCCAGGCAATCCATGTTTCCACTGTGGTGGCTGCGCACTGGATGTCACCGGAAGCAAGAGCCAGATGGCGGCTCGCCTGCGGTATTTTCTTGATATCGACCTTGAGGCCATTCTTTTCGAAAATGCCGGCCTGTTTAGCGAGCGTCAGCGGCGCAAAACCGGTCCAGCCGGACATCCCGATCGTTACCGACGTCTCGGCATAGGCGGAAGCGGATGAAAAGAGCGCGGCGACTGTGGCGAGAACCCATGTTTTCTTCATGATCTGAACCCCTTTTGATTTATTTTTGTGCGATGTTGTTTTTCGCTTTATTTGAGGCATGGTAGGCAGGGATTTTGTATTTGTCTAGACAAAATAGAGGTTCCAGAGCGCCTCCAGAACGATTGCAAATGTACCGTCCGGCATTTTAGACATAGGATAACACGGCCCCACCCACAGGCCCGCCGTTTTTCCATATCGAGCTCTCCATGACCAGACAAAGACGCCGCAGTATCATCAGGGCAAGGCGAACCGGAACCGGAATTGCGCTGGTTGCCGCCATTTCCTTCATCGCGGGCATGACGGATGCGGTGGGCCTGCATATTTCAGGTGACTTCGTGTCGTTCATGACCGGTAACACCACGCGCGCCGCAGTCTCGATGGAGGCTGGCCTCTATTCCCATGCCGCGAAGCTGCTTTTCGCAATCGTTGCCTTCGTGGCGGGCAATGCCGGCGGCATCGTGGTGGCGCATAAGTTCGACCGGCGCATCTTCGCCGTTCTGATGGCGGTGGGACTGCTGGTAACAATTGCCGCGCTGCTCGGCGGCGAGACGTCCGCTCTTGCGCAGTTTTACCTCGTCGTTTTCGCCATGGGCATGGTCAACGCCGCCGTTGAGCACATTGAGGGACTGCCGATCGGGCTTACCTATGTGACCGGCGCGCTTTCCCGCTTCGGCCGCGGCATCGGCCGTTTTCTTCTCGGCGAGCGGAGCCTCGACTGGGGCATTCAGATCGTGCCATGGCTTGGCATGATATGCGGCGCGATCTGCGGCGCCGTTCTCGCCGCCACGCTGCAATCGAATGCCCTTTGGGTGGTTGCGGCCACGGTTTTCACCGTCGCCATCGCCACCTTCATCATTCCGCGCTCGCTTCGCCAGCGCTACAATCAAAGGGTCAAAATCCGGCGAATTTCGCCCTGAAAATCGTCGTCGTCACTTTCGCGAGATGGTGACGAATTTCGTGCCGCGGACCCGCACCGTCATCAGGCAGGGTTCCTTGTCGGTACGCTCGCAATAACGCGGATGCATCTTCAGCACGAAAACCATGTTGCCGAACCGCTTGATGAAATCATAACCGTAAATCCGGGCCGTCGCGATCATCAGATAGCCGCCCTCTTTCACCTGGACATAGAAATTATAGGGGCATCCCTCGTCGTCGCAGGCGCGGCCTTTTTCGCCGTCGCAATCCAGAACGCCATGATTGACAACGGCATCCATCAGCCCGTCATTGTTGATATCCAGCCGTGTAACGAAATCGTCGCCGAAGGCCGCCGCCCTGCATTCGTTGCGGAAATGATCCTTCTCGTAAATCTCCGGATCGTTCACCAGCTGCTGCTGCGCCGCGAGCGCCACCGGGAACATCAAGAGAACCAGCGCCTGAAGAGCGGCAACGAGAGCGATTCGCACGGCATTTTCCTTTGCATCCGTTTGAGTTATGGATGTTGCGATCATCCGGGCGGCCAGCCTAGAGTTTAGTGCTTGCGCGACACTGACGTGTTCGCTGCCCGTGTTCCGGGAGGAACCTTTTCATGACACTTCTCGGTTTTCTCGATTATGCCGGCGTCGCCGTGTTTGCCGCAACCGGCGCACTCGCCGCCTCGCGCAAACAGCTGGATCTGATCGGCTTCCTGTTTTTCGCAGCAGCAACCGGCATCGGCGGCGGTACGGTGCGCGATCTGGTACTGGGCAGAACGCCAGTATTCTGGGTGATAAACCCCACCTATATTCTCGTCTGCGTCTCGGTCGCGGTTCTGCTGTTCTTCACCGCGCATCTTTTCGAATCCCGTTATCGCGTACTGATCTGGCTCGATGCCCTCGGCCTGTCCGCCTATTGCGTCATGGGAGCAGCCAAGGGCCTTGCCGCGAGCGGCTCGGCAACCGTCGCCATCGTCACAGGCGTTCTGACGGCGACATTCGGAGGGGTGCTGCGCGATATTATGGCCGGGGAGCCTTCCGTTCTGTTGCGCCCGGAAATCTATATCACCTGCGCGCTTCTGGGTTCCTCCACCTTCATTATCGTCTATTTCTTCGGCGCACCGCTTTATGCCGCATCCGCCGCGGGTTTCCTGACAGCCTTATCCGTGCGCTCCGGTGCGTTGCTGTTCGGCTGGACTTTCCCACCCTATAAGGCCAAGCCCGGCAGACGGCCGGAAGACGTGATGAAGTGACCTGTCGAAAGAGACGCTGAAAACAGAAATGGCGCCCTTCGGCGCCATTTTCATATCCGTCATCAGATAGAAGCGTCAGCCGCGCTTGCGGCGAAGGCGGATCACCACGTCCACATGGGCGATTTCCATGCCCTCGGGCGCTTCCGGCAGATTGTCGATCTGAAGATTGTTGACGGGAATATCGAGAACCTCGTTCTCACCTTCCACGAAGAAGTGATGGTGGTCCGAGACGTTAGTGTCGAAGTAGGTGCGCGCACCTTCGACGGCCAGAACTCGGATAAGGCCGGCTTCGGTAAACTGGTGCAGCGTGTTGTAGACCGTGGCGAGAGAAACGGGCACGCCAGCGGTGACCGCCTCGTCATGCAGCTCCTCGACCGTCAGGTGGCGATCACCCTTTGCGAAGAGAAGATCGCCCAAAGCAACGCGCTGGCGCGTGGGCCGCAGCCCCGAGCGCCGCAGCCTCGTTCCGATATCCAATGTGGCGTCAAATGCCATGCCATCCCATTCCAAACAGGGGTATGAAACCCGTCAATTGCAATAGCATATATCTTTTGCAGGGATTGCTTTCAATAGTTTCAGCGCCGCTGCGTGTCGCAAATGGCTGCAAACCGGCCATTCCTGCAAATTTCCTCTGGTTCCAGCCGGATGGTTCCTGTATGCGGACGGCATATTGAGGTAATGACTTCGGCAAAGAAGGTTCTGAAGACAAAGAATGGGGGCGAAACCGCCTCTGCCCTTGCAGCGCTTCATTTTGAACCTAACTTGCTCTAGTGAAGTCGTTCAACACCAGTGATTGGGGAAGTGAAAGCGGTATGGCAACGAGGCAATCAAGTTACAATTACGAGGAGATCCTGTCCTGCGGTCGCGGCGAATTGTTCGGCCCGGGAAATGCACAGCTCCCATTGCCCCCCATGCTCATGGTCCATCGCATCACCGAAATTTCCGAAACCGGTGGCGCGTTCGATAAAGGTTTTATCCGCGCCGAATACGATGTCAGCCCCGACGACTGGTATTTCCCCTGCCATTTCCAGGGCAACCCGATCATGCCGGGCTGCCTCGGCCTTGACGGCATGTGGCAGCTGACCGGCTTCTTCCTCGGCTGGCTTGGCGAAGAAGGCCGCGGCATGGCGCTTTCCACCGGCGAAGTGAAATTTAAGGGCATGGTTCGCCCTCACACCAAGCTCCTGCAATATGGTATTGATTTCAAGCGCGTGATGCGCGGCCGTCTGGTGCTTGGCACCGCCGATGGCTGGCTGAAGGCGGATGGTGAAACCATTTATCAGGCATCGGATCTGCGGGTCGGCCTGTCCAAGGAAAAGTCTGCCTGAGGCAGACGAAATAATCGAGACAAACGCCGGACGGCCTTAAGTCGCCCAGCCGAAATCTAAAGAAAAGGTCCCTTTGATGAGACGAGTTGTTGTCACCGGCCTCGGTATTGTTTCCTCCATCGGCGGTGATGCCGCTGAGGTCACCGCGTCGCTGCGCAATGCCAAATCCGGCATTTCTTTTTCGCCGGATTTTGCCGAACACGGTTTCAAGTGCCAGGTCTGGGGCAAGCCGTCTCTGGACCCCACCGATCTGGTCGATCGTCGCGCCATGCGCTTCCTGTCGCAAGGCGGCGCTTGGAACCACGTCGCCATGAAGCAGGCAATCGCCGATTCCGGTCTCGAGGAGAGCGACATCAGCGGCAATGAGCGCACCGGCATCATCATGGGTTCGGGCGGTCCTTCCACCCGCACCATCGTTGAGGCCGCCGATATCACGCTGAAGAACAACAGCCCGAAGCGCATCGGTCCCTTTGCCGTGCCGAAGGCCATGTCCTCCACCGCTTCGGCCACGCTCGCGACCTGGTTCAAGATCCACGGTGTCAACTACTCCATCTCTTCGGCCTGCTCCACCTCGGCGCACTGCATCGGCAACGCCGCCGAAATGATCCAGTGGGGCAAGCAGGACGTGATGTTCGCCGGCGGCCACGAGGATCTCGACTGGTCGATGTCGAACCTTTTCGACGCCATGGGCGCGATGTCGTCCAAATACAACGAAACACCCGACGTCGCCTCGCGCGCCTATGACGTCAACCGCGACGGCTTCGTCATCGCCGGCGGTGCGGGCGTTCTGGTTCTGGAAGAGCTGGAGCATGCGAAGGCACGCGGTGCAAAAATCTATGCCGAAATTGTCGGTTATGGCGCGACCTCGGACGGTTACGACATGGTTGCCCCGTCAGGCGAAGGTGCGATCCGCTGCATGCGGCAGGCGCTTGCCACCGTGAAGGGCGACATTGACTACATCAACACCCACGGCACCTCGACGCCGGTCGGCGACAGCAAGGAAATCGGCGCGATCCGCGAAGTTTTCGGCGACAAGATCCCCCACATCCAGTCGACCAAGTCTCTCACCGGCCATTCGCTTGGTGCGGCCGGCGTGCAGGAATCGATCTACGGCCTCTTGATGATGCAGGAACGCTTCATCGGCGAGAGCGCGCATATTTCCGAGCTCGATCCGGAATTTGCGGGCGTTCCGATCGTTCGCAACCGCATCGACAACGCCAAGATCGACACCATCCTTTCCAATTCCTTCGGCTTCGGCGGCACCAACGCCACGCTCGTCTTCCAGCGTCATAACGGATAATTGCCCATGAACGGCATCATGCAGGGTAAACGCGGCCTCATCATGGGCGTCGCAAACAATCATTCGATCGCCTGGGGTATCTCCAAGGCGCTTGCAGCACAGGGCGCGGAGCTGGCTTTCACCTATCAGGGGGAAGCGCTCGGCAAGCGTGTGAAACCGCTCGCCGCCGAACTCGGTTCCGATTTCATCGTGCCATGCGATGTCGAGGATATCGCCTCGGTCGACGCCTTGTTCGCGACCATCCGCGAAAAATGGGGCTCGCTGGATTTCATCGTCCATGCCATCGGCTTTTCCGACAAGAACGAGCTGAAAGGCCTCTACGCGGATACGACGCGCGAGAATTTCAGCCGCACCATGGTCATCTCCTGCTTCTCTTTCACGGAAATCGCCAAGCGCGCTGCTGAGTTGATGACCAATGGTGGCTCCATGCTGACGCTGACCTATAATGGTTCGCAGCGCGTCATTCCGAACTACAATGTCATGGGCGTCGCCAAGGCGGCTCTCGAGGCGTCCGTGCGTTATCTCGCCGCCGATTACGGCCCGCGCGATATCCGCGTCAACGCCATTTCGGCCGGCCCGGTCCGCACGCTGGCAGGTGCCGGCATCTCGGATGCACGCGCTATCTACGCGTGGAACCAGAAAAATGCACCGCTGCGGCGGACGGCTGACATCGACGATATCGGCGGATCCGCACTTTATCTGCTGTCCAGCCTGTCGCGCGGCGTGACCGGCGAATGTCATTACGTGGATTGCGGTTACAATATCACCTCGACACCCACGCTTGAGGTTCTCTCCAAGGCAGACGCGGAATAAGCCTACCTTTCGCAATCAACAAAGCCCGGCCCTGTGCCGGGCTTTTTATGCGTCGTATCGATTTTGGAAATCACTAAAGTATAGTTTATCGAAGTAACTGATTTTAAACATCGGGTGGTTATGGTCCGCAACAAATTCAACGGTTGCGCTCGCCGCATATTCTTAGAGATCGATATCGCCTCATGCGACTGGCCAGACTGAAGCCATTGCTGGAAAAATTGGGAGTCTCGCGCGACGGGACAGCGGCTATCGAATTCGCGATACTCGCAATACCCTATTTCCTCGTCGTCTTTGCGATCATCGAGACCTTCGTCGCCTTGATGGCGGAACAGGTCGTCGCCAACGCCACCGAGACCATGGCGCGGCGTTTGCGCACAGGGCAAATCAGCAGCTCGATTTCGAAAGAGGATTTCCGCAAGAGTTTCTGCGACGAAGTTTCAGTGATGATTACCTGCTCGGATGAGATCGATAAAGAACAGAAGCTCTATATCGACCTTCGCTCCTTTGCCGCCTTCAAGGATATTCCGACCACGATACCGCTGAAGGCCTATGGCGAATATTACGATCTCGATACCGCTCAATTCGGCTTCACGCCGGGCGGGCCGGAAACCATCAACATGTTGCGTGTCTATTATCGCTGGCGTGTCGTTGCCGATATCATCCGGCCATATCTCACAAAAATACGTCCGGCCGATGGATCAATGCCCTCACATTTCCTCATCGTCGCGACAAATGCGTTCATGAATGAGAAATACATCACAGGCGGGGGCTCATGATGGCAGGGCTGGTGTCCGTTGCGGCAAACGGCAAACGACGCCTGGTGGCGCTCGTTTCACGCTTTGCCAAAGATCGCCGTGGCGTGGGCGCGGTGGAGTTCGCGATCCTCTTTCCGATATTGCTTGCGCTTTATCTAACCTCTTTCGAATTAACGATCGGATACAATACCTACAAGCGGGCAAGCACCGCCGCAGCCTCCATCAATGATCTGATATCGAAAACAGGTTCCGTCGATAAGACCTATCTCACGGGAATGCAGGACGTCGCAGCCGCCGTGTTTGCGCCCTACAGCACCAAGGGTCTGCAGCTGAAGATCAGCGGCATCAAGATCGACGCGCAAAAACAGGCGAAAATCACCTGGTCCTGGGATGAGAAAAATCAGAGACCCTATG
Organism: Agrobacterium salinitolerans; assembly: GCF_002008225.1. Lineage (GTDB taxonomy): Bacteria > Pseudomonadota > Alphaproteobacteria > Rhizobiales > Rhizobiaceae > Agrobacterium > Agrobacterium salinitolerans. The sequence continues at coordinate 91,529 of NZ_MRDH01000026.1, forward strand.
CGGTGGGTTCACCGGTCACCGTTCCGACGCGCCTGCTGGTGGAAAACAGCTTTCTCATCCACGTCGAACTTTCCATCCCGCATGAATTGTTGATGTTCATGCCCGACATTGCCTCGTCCGGAGTAAAGTCGATCACGATCGGGCGGGAGTATTTCTTCAAGCAGCGCGACGCCGAGACCGTCTGCACCAATTGCTGAACCAATCGGTGCGTCAAGGCGGTCCCGTCATGGCAGTAGTCAGTAGACGTCGCGCAGATAACGTTTTTCGCGCTTCAGCCGGTTCACATACTCGCTTGCCGCCTCGGCGGAGATGCCGGCCTCTTCGCTGACGATGCCACGCAAGGCATCGTCGACATCCTTCGCCATACGGGTCGCGTCGCCACAGACATAGAAAAAAGCACCCTCTTCAAGCCATTGATAGAGCGCCTTACCGTTCTGCCGCATGCGGGTCTGGACATAGATCTTTTCCGCCTGATCTCGTGAAAAGGCGAGGTCGAGACGGGTCAGAACGCCATCGCGACTCATGTCGCCAAGCTCGTTCTCATAGACGAAATCCGACTGCCGGTGCTGATCACCGAAAAACAGCCAGTTTTTGCCCTTTGCGCCTCTGGCTTGCCGTTCCTGCAAAAATGCCCGGAATGGCGCGATGCCCGTGCCTGGCCCTACCATGATAACAGGCGCATCATTGTCCTGCGGCACACGAAACGCCTTGTTCGGCGAGACGAAAATCCCGGCACTCTGCCCGGCCTCCACGCGGTCGGCGAGATAGGTGGAGCACACGCCCCCACGCTCACGGCCTTCGGCGCGATAACGCACGCTGGCGATGGTCAGATGCACGCTGTTTTTTGCAACCAGCGGGCTGGAGGAGATGGAATAGGCGCGATGTTGCAGCGGCTTCAGGAATGTCACGAATTCAGCAACATCAAATAGCGGCTTTTCGCCGAGATTGATGAGGTCGAGAATATCCTTGCTCCAGAGAAAGGCGGCGAGCTGCTCCCTGTCTCCGTTTGCGAGAATGTGGCTGAGTTCGTCATGCCCCGCCCGCTTGCCGATTTCGGCGACGAGTTCGCGCGAAGGCGTCGATATCTCGAACCTGTTGAGAAGCGCATCGCCGACCGGACCGTCCAGCCCGGCGATTTGGCGGTCCGCAGCCGCTTCGAAGTGTTGCAGCAGCGCGCCGACCAGTTTCGGATCGTTCAGGGGCACGACGCCAAGAGCGTCACCCGCCTCATAGTCCAGACCGCTTTCGCCGAGGTCGAATTCGTAGTGGCGAATTTCCTTGGACGAGCCGGTACCGGACAGGCGACGATTGACGCTTACTTCAGCCGAATAGGGATTTTTGCGGCTCCAGCCCTGTTTTGCCCGCACGGGCGGCTCGGCGACATGGGGCATGGTGACAGATGCCGCATTGCCGCCATCGACAGCAACCGCGAGCGGCAGCGTCTCGCCGATCCATGCGGCGGCGGCGTCCTCGAAGTCGATATCGCAGTCGATACGCGTCTTCATACGCTTGCCACCGAGTTGTTCGAACCGCGTATCGATCAGCTTGCCCGCCTGGCAGAAGCCGTCATAGCCGGTATCGCCGAGCGCGAGGACGGCAAAATTCATCCCGTCCAGACGCGGCGCGCTGTCAGCGGTGAGCGCTTCCCAGAAAAGCTGAGCATTGTCAGGCATTTCACCTTCGCCATATGTCGAGGTGACGACAATGACACGCTTCATGACGCCGAGACCGTCCATCGAGACATCGTCCAACGCCGTCACCACCGGCTGCATGCCCTGCGCGCGGGCGGCGGCGGCGATATCCATCGCCAGCGCCTCAGCATTGCCGGTCTGGGTGCCGAAAAGAATATTCAGCATACTGGCCTCGGCATTCGGAGCGGCCGCAGCAACAGATGTCTCCGTGCCGATGGCTGCACGGGAATGGAGCCCCGCCAGAAAACCGGAAAGCCATGCGCGCTGATCACCGTTGAAGGGCGCGTCCTCGGGAATATAAGGTATCTTCATCATGCTGCCCTATGGCTGGATGCGGTGGCGAGGTCTGGAATGGCGCGGGCTGCGAAAAGCTCCTCGAAGCCCGGCAGACGGCCGATCTTCTCGATGTTTTTCCGGTTCTGCTGAATGATCCAGCCATAGGTGCCGGGGCTGTCCACCGACAAGGTGTTCCTGCGCGCCAGCGCCTGCTTGTAATCGTCGAGACGTTTGGCGGCGATCATCACCGCGAGCTGTTCATCGTTATGGTCTGAAAGCGCCTCGCGGGCATATTTCAGCAGCCGCTGCATCAGCGCATAGTCTTCCGTAAGAATGAGATTGCGCACGGCTTTTTCAATAGCCGGGTCGGAAGGACCCGGCGCCGTCGGCACCCGCTGGAGGGCGATGGCCTGCGCCATGCTCAACACCGTGTAGTTATTGAGAAGCGCATACATCTCCTCAGTATCCGTCTCACTATGACCCGGCACCCTTCCGTTCAGGACGGCCTTGCGGTCGCGATAGGCGAGCTTGAACTTGCGCAGTTGATGGGCGGTAAGCGCGGATGCCAATTCCTCCAGCAGTTCCTTGCGGGGCTTCGCCTTCAGAATCTCGTCGCTATCCTGATAAAGCAGCAGGGCGCGTGGCATGCCATAGACGAAATTATGCTGTTCGCTTTCCCAGTTTTCCAGAAGCCATACCGCCTTGGCCGAGCCGGTCTCCGCGACATGCCAGGCCAGAAGCTGGTGCACAGCCTGATGATGGATCGCGGCCTGCTCATCCTCACCGGTGATCGAGCCGAGCAGGATGGAATCATGGCTGATCTTCTTCGGCAGATCGCCATAGGGATCATATTGATAAACGAAACCGCCGCTCATGCCGTTGCCGAAACCCTTGCCGAAGCTGCCAAGGTTCAGCACCGCGCCGTTGGTCATGTATTCGCAGGCGAAATCACCCACGCCTTCGACGACAGCGGTGGCGCCGGAGTTACGCACGGCGAACCGGTCGCCGGCCTGCCCTTCCACGAAGGTGCGGCCGCCGGTGGCGCCGAACAGTGCAAAATTGCCGACCAGCACATTGCCACCCGCCTCCTGCGAACCGCCACCCGGCGAACGCACGACGATGGTTCCGCCGCAGGCGCTTTTGCCGACACCGTCATTGCAGGTGCCGGTATGAACCATGACCATGCCGTCATTGCAGAAGGCGCCGAAGGACTGACCGGCCGAACCCGACGTCTCGATACGCACCGAACCCGCCTCCAGGAACCGGCGGCCACGGCTGTCCCGCTTCACGGCCGGAAGCGCATCCGCCTCTTCGTCGGAAAGCTCGTGGTTCAGCATGCGTTCAATATCGACGGCGAGCTGGCCGCCGACGCTCTTGTTGCAATTATTCAGGAAGCGATTGCCGCCCAGCTCGATTTTTTCCCGCTTGCTGTCCATCAGAGCCGAGCGCACGAGTTCGATGAAGGCATCGTCCAGCCCAAAATCCTTTTCCATATAGACAGGGCTGTCGATCTTCACCTCTTCGACCACGGCAAGCATTGCCCGCAGGTCAAGCTGGCCGACGCTTGCCGGGTGATCGAGGAGGTGAAGAAGATCGGAACGTCCGCGTGCTTCCCGCAGCGAGCGCAGCCCGAGTGCGGCCAGAATCTCACGCGTTTCATGGGCGATATTCATGAGATATTGCGCCAGCGCGCGCGGATCGCCGTTGAAAGCCTCCTGATTGGTGGTGAGACCGGCCGGGCACTTGATGTTGCAGTTCTTCGCCATGACGCATTTCAGCATCATCAGCGCCGTCGTGCCGAACTCGAAACTGTCGCCGCCGAGCAACGCCGATTTTACCACGTCGCTCGCCGTCTGGTGCGCGCCGGAGCAGCGCAGCAGCACCTTGGCGCGAAGACCCGTGGCGCAAAGCGCCTGATGCACTTCCGCGATACCGATTTCCGCCGCGCGGCCGGTATATTTGAGGCTGGTGACGGCCGCCGCCCCCGTGCCGCCGGTATTGCCGGCGACATTGATGACATCGGCCCCCGCCTTGGCGACGCCGACCGCGATCGTGCCTATCCCTTCCGACGAGACGAGCTTGACGATGACGCGCACGCGCGCCGCCTTGGCGTCATGGATGAGCTGAGCCAGATCCTCGATGGAATAGGTATCGTGATGCGGCGGCGGCGAGACAAGCTCGACACCCGGCGTGCCACCGCGTGCGGCGGCGATTTCCACCGTTACCTTGGGAGACGGCAACTGCCCGCCCTCGCCTGGCTTTGCGCCCTGACCGATCTTGATCTCGATCTCTTCCAGCATCGGATCGGCAAGATAACCGGCCCAGACGCCGAAGCGGCCGGAGGCGAACTGCTTGATGCGCGAGGCACGGATAGTGCCGTAGCGGGATATATGTTCGCCGCCCTCGCCCGAATTCGACATACCGCCGACCATGTTGGTGCCATGGGCAACCGCCTCATGGGCGGCTGCGACCAGCGCGCCGTGACTCATGGCGCCCGATGCCAGCGTCCTGGTGATCTCGCTCGCCTTTTGCACTGTCTCGAGAGCAATGCTGTCAGGTGCGGTGCGGATCAGCGACAGATAGGTGAAAGCTTCGCCCTTCGCCTGAACCAGAAGCGCGCCGCCCTCCAGCCAATGGCCGGCAATATCCTCACCGAAACGGTCGAGCAGCGACTGACCGAGTGCGGCAAGCCGGGCAAGGTCGTGACCGTGCGGTCCGGTCAATTGCAGCCGGAACGCACCTTCGCCTGCATTTTCGCAGAGCAATCCGCGCACCATGAAGCTGTTGTTGCCACGTCTGGAAAAGCGCCCCATTTCGCGGCGGAAGTCCTCGGCCGAACCGGCAAAGGTCACATCGGCCGGCAATTCAAGAACATCACGAAGGGCTGCCGGACGGCGGGCCCTTTCTTCCGCCATCATGCGGGCAAACGCGCGGTAACCGGGCGTTACCTCGAATGCATCGATCGCCTCCGGGGTCAGCCGGTCAAAGCTGTTGTGATAATAGGCCGCATCGTTGAGACCGAAGGCATCTTCCAGCCGGTTAAGCGGCAGCAGACGCAAGGCGTCCTCATTTTCGGTTCCCTTGTCGAAACCGATCTTTTCCTCGGTCATATCCACGAAACCGCGTACCGCCGTCGTGCCATAAGAATGGCCAGCACCTTCCGCACGCTCCTTGAAGAGACCGAGCAGCGGAATGTCGTTTTCACCCTTCACCGACAATGCTTTTCGATGCCAGTCGACCACCGCCTGCGCGATAACGGCGAAGGTGACGCCGCCGACCGGGGTCTTCACATTGGGGAAATAACGCTTCAGGACGGGATCGTTGGTATCGAGGAAATTCGGCTCGAAGAACTCACCGCCGATGTAGCTTTCCGCCGTGCACAGGCCGACTTTGCCCATGGTCTTCATCAGCGACTTTTCAGCCGCCTTGGCGAAGCGCTTGAACGCCTTGTCAGCCTCGGCGCCGAATTTTTCTTCCGCACGGAACTGCACGCCGAGCGGATAGACCGCCGAAGCACCGAAACCGAGGCCGGCTGCGATTTGATGGGAGGACGAAAACTGCCCGCTTTCGACGATCAGGGAAACGCGCAGCCGCAGGCCTTCCTCAATCAGCCGCTGGTTGATGGCGGAGACGACCATGATCATCGGCAAAGCCGCACGGGCTGCCGAAACATGCCGGTCGGTGACGACGGCAATGCCGCCTTCCTCCGCCGCGAAAGCCACAACTTCATCGCAGAGCCCGTCGATTGCCTGCCGTAGCGCGGCTTCGTTGGCCTCCGCAACATCCAAGACCGGCGAATAGAGCATTTCGAAACGGCGAAGAGGGGTCTCCGACTGCTCGCGGATGCGCAACATATCGAGATGGGTCAGGATCGGGGAGTGCACGACGATCTGGCGGGCCTTCTTCGCACCGCTGTTCGGCTTCGCACCGAGGGCGACACGCAACGTCATGCCATCGGCCTCACGAATACTGTCGAGCGGCGGATTGGTGACCTGCGCGAAACGCTGTGAAAAATACTTCGCGACGCCGCCTTCCTGATCGGACAGCGCGTTGATGGCATTGCCATATCCCATCGCCGAAATTTTTTCCGCGCCGGAGGCCAGCATCGGGTCCATCAGGAACTTGAAGCTTTCCTGATTATGCGAATAGGCGACATAACGCTGGTGCCGTTCCAGATCGCCATTGTAACGTAGTGGCGAGCCCTGCTTTTCGGCGGGCACTTCCGGCAAATCGTCCAGCAAGACACGGGCTTCGCGCAGCAGAGATGAATAATCGCGGCGTGAGGCGAGAAGCTCCAACGCCTCGACGGTGGAAAAGGCACGCCGCTCGGCGTGGTCGTAATAAAGCATGCCGCCCGCCTCGATACGACCGCGGCGGATGACGCTTTCCGCCGGAAAGGCGATCTGCCCCGCCTCCGACATGACGCAGAGATAATCTTTAGTCTCGACGGTGCGTAAAGGGCGCAGGCCGAGGCGATCGAGACGGGCGCCGATGATGTTGCCGTCGCCGAAGATCAGCGCGGCCGGACCGTCATTCTTCTCCTCATAGAGCGAGAAATATTCCAGCATCGCCTTGACTCCCGGCGACAGGGTGTCGTCGTTTTCCCAGGCAGGCGGCATCATCGAGACCACGGCGGTGACGAGGTCGAGACCATCCTCCATCACCCGCGCCTGCAATGTCTGGTCCAGACGGCAGCTGTCCGACTGGCCCTTCGGCCTGACGATGCTGGCATTCTTCGCCAGCGCCACGGCCGCTTCAGACAGCCGGTTCTTCTTGTCGGTGTTGAGCTCACCATTATGCGCCATCAGGCGAAAGGGCTGCGCCATGGAGGGATGCGGATCGGTATTGGTGGAAAACCGCGTGTGGAAATACATCGTATGCACTTCATGGCGCGGATCGGTGAGGTCGCAGAAATAAGGCATGACCTCGTGCGAGTTCAGACGCCCTTTGAGCACCTGCGTGCGCGCGCTGAGCGACAGTGGGTAAAAACCGGCGAGATCAGGCACGGTATAGGCCAGCGCTTCGATGGCGAGCAGCGCCTTGTGGATACGCCAGTCGAATTCGGCAGGGGTGCCGCATTCGGCCGGAGCCGAAAAGACCCATTGCCGGATCGGCAACTGGTAACGGATGGCGGCAGGGCGGATGGCCGCGTCATTCACCGGCACGTCGCGGACGATGAGAGTCGAAAACCCCTGCTGCTGCAGCGCGCTGCCGATAATGCCAACCGCCTGTTCATGGAAAGACGGGTTCTGCGGCAGGAAAAAATTGCCGACGCCAAACCGGCCGGCCTGCAAGGTATCGTTGCCCGTCAGCTTCTGGAAAAAGGAGAGCGACAGATCCATCGACACGCCCGCACCGTCACCGACTCCTTCCGCCGACATGCCGCCGCGATGCGGCACGGCACAGAGAGCCTCGTGGCCGCGCTTCAGCACCTCATGTGTCTGCACGCCGTCCTTGCGGGTGATGAAACCGACGCCACAGCTGCTTTTTTCAAAAGCCGCATCGTAAAGGCCGAATTTTTGCTCCGTCACGCTCAAGGCACTCTCCTCTCGTTGCGCGTTTCGCGCGGCATCGCCGTCTTTCCCGAAACCCGGCGCGTCAGCCGGCACTCTGCGGGCGGAGCCGCAGGCGACCTGGCTGCTCCTCTTCTTCTGCTTATCGGCGTTTAATGGCGCGAACGGTCGTTTTGCGGCCGACAAACGGCGTGGCGGCGTTGGCCGCTTTCTCGCAAATAATGATCGTCGTCGTTCGCATCGCGTTCCCTGATGGCCGGCTTTCCGGCGGTGAGGCACACTGAATTACGTCAGTATTGCTTACATAATATTTCATGATCGACTGAGTCAAGATTAAAATCGACCTGGCGCAATAAAAAAACAAAAACGCCGCGAAATCCGACAGGATTCCGCGGCGCGATGGGTGCAGGGATTTTTAAATTGCCCAGATCACTCCGATGGCATGTCCAGCGTGCGGCTGAACCAGAGGGCGATCAGCGTGCAGAGCGCACCCGACATCAGGTAAATGCCGACGGCGAAAAGACCGAATTTGGACGAAAATCCGAGCGCGACGAGCGGTGCGAAACCGGCGCCGATCAGCCAGGAAATATCCGAGGTGAGCGATGCGCCGGTATAGCGGTACTCACGGCTGAAGCGGGAAGCAAGCGCGCCGCCCGCCTGACCGAAGGACAGGCCAAGCAGAGAAAAGCCGATTAGGACGAAGAGATAGCGGCCAATATCGCCCGAACTCAGGAGAACGGGTGCCACGAGGCTGAAGAGCCCGATCAGCACGGCCGCAACAGCCAGAAGCTTCCGCCGGCCGATCCGGTCGGCCAGAATGCCCGAAACCACGATCATGCCGCCGGCGATGATGGCGCTGACGAATTGCACGAACAGGAAGTCCGACACACGCTGGCTGGTGTTGAGCGAAACCCAACTCAGCGGAAAGACCGTGACGAGATGAAAGAGCGCAAAGCTCGCCAGCGGCACGAAGGCACCCGTGACCACCACCGGAAACTGTGAACGTAGCATCTTGAACATGGGGCGCGGTTCCAGTTCGTGCTGCTCCAGCATGGCCTGGAATTCCGGCGTCACGATCATGCGAAGGCGGGCAAAGAGCGCGAGAACATTCAGCGCTAGCGCCACGAAGAACGGGAAACGCCAGCCCCAGGCGAGGAATTCCGCGTTGGAAAGCTGCGTCACGAAGACGATGAAGAAGGCGCTGGCGAGACCGAACCCCATGGCCGCACCGATCTGCGGCATCATGGCGTACCATCCGCGCTGCTTCTGCGGTGCATTCATGGCGAGCAGCGAGACGAGACCGTCCCATGCGCCGCCCAGACCAAGACCCTGACCGATACGGAATACAGCCAGCATGACCGGCGCGAGCATGCCCGCTTCCGCATAGGACGGAAGGAAGCTGATCGCCATCGTGGAACCACAGAGCGTGAAGAGGGCAGCCATCAACTTAACGGCGCGCCCGAACTTTCGGTCTATCTGGAGGAAGATCAGCGAACCGATCGGCCTTGCGATAAAGGCCAATGAGAAAACCGCGAAGGAATAGAGCGTGGCCGTTAGCGGATCGACGAAGGAAAAGAAGACGTGGGGGAAAACGAGCGCGGAGGCGATGGCGTAGATGAAAAAGTCAAAAAACTCCGTCATTCTCGCGAGAATGACTGCAATCGTGATGCGATCCGGATCGACCTTGACGGGACCGGCCCCATGTCCGTTCGCTTCCGGCGCCTGCCCAAAGGATGGAGCAGCATTCGTATAACTCATAATATCCCTCCTGCGTCATGGACGAACCATTTCCTGTAACGCGCCGGCTCCTCATCCGTTGCGTTACGATGCGACGGATTGTCACACGCACCCTACGTAACGTCAATTGAAGTTTGGCAATAAAGGGTTGCCCAGTCAGCCGACCATGCGATAATGCACGGGCTCCGTCCTAAACGCAGCACTGCCCGAGACATGGTGCATCGCGAAGGTTTCGCTGCACCGCGACAATATACCTCATTCTAAAAATGATGTTCGGCAATTATTCGCGGCATAATCCAAACTGTACGAGTTCAAAGAACGTGCGCACGATCAAAAAAATCCTATCCGCCCTTCTGGCAATCCCGGCTCTGCTGCTGCTCAGCGGCTGCAACCTCGTCGTCATGAACCCTTCGGGCGACATCGCGATCCAGCAGCGCGATCTTATCATCACGTCCACGGTTCTGATGCTGCTGATCATCGTCCCGGTCATTGCCCTGACGCTGTTCTTCGCATGGAAGTATCGCGAATCAGGGAAGGCTGAGGATTACGATCCCGAGTGGCACCACTCCACCCGCCTGGAAATGGTGATCTGGTCGGCTCCGGTCGCCATCATCCTGATGCTCGGCACCGTGACCTGGATTTCCACGCACCGTCTCGACCCCTATCGCCCGCTGGAGCGTATCGACGAGAACCGCCAGGTGACCGCCGACACCAAGCCTATCACGGTAGAAGTGGTGGCCATGGACTGGAAGTGGCTGTTCTTCTATCCCGACCTCGGCATTGGCAGCGTCAATGAATTCGCCGCTCCGGTCGATGTTCCCATCAATTTTAAGATCACCGGCACGACGGCGATGAACTCCTTCTTCGTTCCCGCGCTCGCCGGCCAGATCTACGCCATGGGCGGCATGCAGACGAAGCTGCACGCGGTCATCAACAAGGAAGGCGTTTATGACGGCTTCTCGGCCAATTTCTCCGGCCCCGGTTTCTCGCACATGCGCTTCAAGTTCCATGGCCTGAGCCAGCAGGGCTTCGATCAGTGGGTGGCGAAGGCGAAAGAAAGCGGCAAGGGCTTCGGCCGTCAGGAATATCTGGAATTCGCCAAGCCTTCCGAACGCGAACCGGTACAATATTTCGCTTCGGTCGATCCCGAACTCTACAGCGCCATCCTCAACCGCTGCGTCGAGCCGAACAAGCTCTGCATGCGTGACATGATGCATATCGACGCCAATGGCGGCGGCGGCAAGGAAGGCATCGATATCGCCAAGGCGCTGAATTCCGTCGTCTGCACGCCGCTTGCGCCCTTTGGCGTCGCCAGCGGCCCCCAATCCACTCCGGCTGCGCTCGAAGGCCAGACTTTCGAACCTGCGGCGCTGCCGGAAACGAAACAAGTCGCTGGCTGACGGATACGTCCCGGCATTATGCGGCGCGGCCAATGGCTGCGCCGATCTTATGTCTTAGAATCGCAAGAGGCTAAAAATGATCGTCAATTCCGATCAAACGTCGTTCCTGTTCGGGAAGCTGACATGGGAGTCCATCCCGCTTCACGAGCCCATTCTTGTCGCGACCTTCGCGGCCGTGGCTCTGGGCGGTATCGCCGTCGTCGGCGCCCTCACCTATTTCCGCCTCTGGGGCTATCTCTGGAACGAATGGTTCACGAGCATCGATCACAAGAAGATCGGTATCATGTACATCATTCTGGCGCTGGTCATGCTGCTGCGCGGTTTCGCCGATGCGATCATGATGCGCGTCCAGCAGGCGATCGCGTCGGGCGGATCGGAGGGTTACCTTCCGCCGCACCATTACGACCAGATCTTCACGGCCCACGGCGTCATCATGATCTTCTTCATGGCCATGCCGATGATCACGGGTCTGATGAACTTCGTCGTGCCGCTACAGATCGGCGCCCGCGACGTTTCGTTCCCCTTCCTCAACAACTTCTCCTTCTGGATGACCACGGCCGGCGCCGTCATCACCATGATCTCGCTGTTCATCGGTGAATATGCGCAGACCGGCTGGCTGGCCTATCCGCCGCTCTCCGGCATTGATGGAAGCCCCGGGGTCGGGGTCGATTATTATATCTGGGGTCTGCAGATCGCCGGTGTGGGAACGACGCTATCGGGCATCAACCTGATCGTGACAATTATCAAGATGCGCGCGCCTGGCATGACCATGATGCGCCTGCCGATCTTCGTGTGGACATCGCTGTGTTCGAACATCCTGATCGTGGCCTCCTTCCCGATCCTGACTGGCACGCTGGCACTTCTCACCCTCGACCGTTACGTTGGCACCAATTTCTTCACCAACGATCTCGGCGGCAATCCGATGATGTATGTCAACCTCATCTGGATCTGGGGCCATCCCGAAGTTTACATCCTGGTGCTGCCCGCATTCGGCGTATTCTCGGAAATCGTTTCCACGTTCTCCCGCAAGCGCCTCTTCGGTTATGCCTCGATGGTTTATGCGACGGGTGTCATCACCATCCTTGCCTACATCGTGTGGCTGCACCATTTCTTCACCATGGGGTCCGGCGCGAGCGTCAACGCTTTCTTCGGCATCACCACAATGATCATTTCGATCCCGACCGGCGCGAAGATCTTCAACTGGCTCTTCACCATGTATAAGGGCCGCATCAATTTCGACGTTCCGATGCTCTGGACGATCGGCTTCATGATCACCTTCGTCATCGGCGGCATGACCGGCGTTCTTCTTGCCGTTCCGCCGGCGGATTTCGTGCTGCACAACTCGCTGTTCCTCATCGCCCACTTCCACAACACCATCATCGGTGGCGTCGTGTTCGGTGTGCTTGCGGGCATCGTTTACTGGTTCCCGAAAGCCTTCGGTTACCGGCTCGATCCGTTCTGGGGCAAGCTGTCCTTCTGGTTCTGGTTCATCGGCTTCTATTTCGCCTTCATGCCGCTCTATATTCTCGGCCTGATGGGCATCACCCGCCGCCTCAGCCAGTTTGAAGACAATTCGCTACAGATCTGGTTCGTCATCGCCGCCTTCGGCGCCTTCCTGATCGCGCTCGGCATCGCCTCCTTCGTCATTCAGCTCATCGTCAGCTTCCTCAATCGCGAAAAGCTGCGTGACGTGACCGGCGACCCCTATAATGGCCGTACGCTGGAATGGTCGACGTCTTCGCCGCCGCCCGCCTACAACTTCGCCTTCACGCCGGTCATTCACGACGTGGATGCCTGGGCGGATATGAAGAAGCGCGGTTACAGCCGTCCCAAGGAAGGTTTCATTCCGATCCATATGCCGAAGAACACCGGCGCAGGCGTCATCATCAGCGCCATCAGCGTCGTCCTCGGCTTCGCCCTGGTGTGGCATATCTGGTGGCTTGCCGCCCTTTCGATGCTCGCCATCATTGCAGTCTCGATTGCCCACACCTTCAACTACAACCGCGAATACTACATTCCGGCTTCCGACGTTTCGACTGTCGAGGCTGAACGTACAAAGCTGCTTGCAGAACAGGCGTAACGAATATGGCTCATGCACCTGCACAAAGCGCCAGCGGCGCTGAACCACCGGTCTTCTACCTGAAAGAAGACCATCACCCGGAGAATGGCACCTCGCTGGGCTTCTGGCTCTACCTGATGAGCGACTGCCTCATCTTCGCGACGCTGTTTGCCACCTATGCCGTTGTCGGCCGCAGCTATGCGGCCGGTCCTTCGGGTGCGGACCTGTTTGATCTCAAGCTGGTCGCCATCAATACCGGCTTCCTGCTTTTCTCCTCCATCACCTATGGCTTTGCCATGCTGGAAATGGAAAAGCAGAAGGTAAAGGCCACGCTGGTCTGGCTGGGTGTGACCGGCCTCTTCGGCCTCGCCTTCCTCGCCGTCGAACTCTACGAGTTCCACCACCTGATCGCGGAAGGTGCGGGCCCGCAGCGTTCGGCGTTCCTGTCGGCCTTCTTCGCGCTGGTCGGCACGCACGGCCTGCACGTCACCTTCGGCATCATCTGGCTCGTCACGCTGATGTTCCAGGTCGGCAAACATGGCCTCATCGCGGCGAACAAGCGCCGCCTGATGTGCCTGTCGATGTTCTGGCACTTCCTTGACGTCATATGGATCGGCGTCTTCTCCTTCGTTTACCTCATGGGAGTTCTTTGATGAGTTCCGAAGCACACGCACATCACGACGCGCATGGCGACGACCATCATCACCATGATGGTGCGAGCCACGGCACCTTCAAGAGCTACATGATCGGCTTCGTCTTGTCGGTCATCCTGACGGCGATCCCCTTCTGGCTGGTCATGGGCGACGTTCTTGAAAACAAGACCCTGCTGGTCATCGCCATCATGGGTCTCGGCGTCATCCAGATCTTCGTTCACATGATCTACTTCCTGCACATGGACACCAAGTCAGAAGGCGGCTGGACCTTCATGGCGCTGATCTTCACCGTCGTGGTGCTCCTGATCACGCTCTCCGGCTCGCTCTGGGTCATGTACAACATGAACAAGAACATGATGCCGCTGCACATCGAGGATGTGAAAAACCTGCCCTGAGCAGCATAGACCAACGGCCTGCCGGGTTTCCGGCGGGCCGCTTTCGCGCCAACACATAACCCCATGAATCGTGGTGCGATTTATGGGGTTATTTGCTGTAGGATGCCCCGGTGGACGCCAGATGGTCTTTGCCGTTCGCCGCGGCTTCCCAAGGACTGTGACATGAGTGAAACCACACCAAATAACCGGCGAATCCGCCCTGCTGCGATCGTCGTCCTGCTCCTGACCATTGTCCTGACGGGACTGCTGCTGGCGCTTGGCACATGGCAGGTCAAACGCCTTTCCTGGAAGCTCGATCTCATCGAGCGCGTCGAAGCCCGCGTCCATGCCGATCCCGTCGACGCCCCTGACGCCAAAGAATGGCCGGCGCTCGGCGATCCGGCGGAATACGAATATCGCCGTGTGAAACTGTCCGGCACCTTCCTCAATGACAGGGAGGTTCAGGTCTATACGGTCACCGATCTCGGGCCCGGTTACTGGGTGATGACCCCGCTTCGGCGCGACGATGGTTCAAGCATCATCGTCAATCGCGGTTTCGTGCCGTCCGACCGGCGCGATCCATCTTCACGCACGCAAGGCGAACCCACCGGAAACGTCGAGATCGTCGGGCTGATGCGCGCGCCGGAAACAGGCGGGCTTTTCCTGAGAACCAACGACCCGGCAAATGGCCGCTGGTATTCCCGCAATATTCCAGAGATCATACAGGCTTCCGGGCTGTCAGACGTTGCGCCCTTTTATGTCGATGCGGATGCGACACCCAATCCGGGTGGCCTGCCGGTTGGTGGCAAGACCATGCTGACTTTCCCCAACAACCACCTCTCTTACGCCATCACATGGTATATTCTGGCGGCGATGGTGGTTGCTGCGGGCTGGTATGTGATGCGCAACCTCAACGCACCGAAATCGAAAGGGGATGCTGATTGAACCGCTGTTTTACCGGATGGTTCATAAAAGCACTTCCTTCTTCACGTTTTGCTGATCTATAACGACAGTTCGGCCTGACATTGCCCGTCGGCGCATTTTGTTTCGGTGAGTTATGGCAAGAGCATTTCTTCTCGTTCTGGATTCCTTTGGCGTCGGCGGCGCACCCGACGCGGAGCGCTATGGCGATCTTGGCGCAAACACACTCGGCCATATCGCGGAATTCTGTGCAGCGGGCGCTGCCGATAAAGCGGGACTTCGCGCCGGTCCGTTGAAGCTGCCGAACATGTGTTCGCTCGGTCTCCTGGAGATCGCGAGGCAGGCGAGCGGTGACATTCCCGCCGGCATGGAACCGCCGGAGCGCATTTTCGGCCTGCACGGTTCCGCCAGCGAAATCTCCAAAGGCAAGGACACACCTTCCGGTCACTGGGAGATCGCCGGTACCCCCGTCGCCTTCGACTGGGGATATTTCCCGACGCAAGGCGATGCATTTTCGCCTGAACTGGTGGAAGCGATCTGCAGGCAAGCCGATATTCCGGGCATTCTCGGCAATTGCCATGCTTCCGGCACCGAGATCATCGCTGCGCTCGGAGAAGAACATATCGGGACCGGTAAACCGATCTGCTACACCTCCTCCGATTCCGTTTTCCAGATAGCCGCGCACGAAACGCATTTCGGTCTGGAGCGGCTCATCTCGCTCTGCGAGACGGTGCGCAAGCTGCTCGATCCGCTGAATATCGGCCGCGTCATCGCTCGCCCCTTCATCGGCGAAACGGTCGCGACCTTCGAGCGCACCGGCAACCGCCGCGATTTCTCCGTTCTGCCGCCTGAACCGACCCTGCTCGACAGACTTGTGGAGGCCGGCCGAAAAGTGCACGCCATCGGCAAGATCGGCGACATCTACGCCCATCAGGGTGTGACGCGCGTCATCAAGGCAAATGGCAACAGCGCCCTGATGGATGCGACGTTGCAGGCTATCGATGAGGCCGAAAACGGCGATCTCGTCTTCACCAATTTCGTCGATTTCGACATGCTTTACGGCCATCGTCGCGACGTTGCCGGTTATGCGGCGGCGCTTGAAGCCTTCGATGCGCGTATTCCGGAAATCCACCGCAAGATGGCACCGGGCGATGTAGCGCTTCTCACTGCCGACCATGGCTGCGATCCCACCTGGCGGGGCACGGACCATACACGCGAAAGGGTGCCGATCATGGCATTCGGACCTGGCATCCGATCCCGCGATGTCGGTATTCGCTCAAGCTACGCCGATATCGGCGAAAGCATCGCCCACCATCTTGGCATCGAGGCCGGTTCTCACGGCAGGAGCTTCATTTGACATCGCATTTGCTGAAAGCGGAAATTCACTGCCACATCGAAGGTGCGGCACCGCCCGCCCTTGTCGCTAAACAGGCGGAGAAATACGGCATCGACACCAGCCGCTTTCTGCGGGACGGCCAATATGTCTGGTCGGATTTCGCCGAATTCATCCGTTGTTACGATGCGGTGGCGCAGGTGTTCAAGACGGATGAAGATTATGCCGTCCTGACTGAAACCTATCTGACCGAACTTGCGCAAGCCAATACGATCTACAGCGAATTGATCATCTCGCCGGATCATGGCGACCGCATCGGTCTTGGCGCCGACGCTTATCTTGCCGGCATTGCCGAGGGCATCCGCATCGCCAAGGAAAAGACCGGCATCGAAACCCGCATCATCGTCACCGGGGAGCGGCATTTCGGCCCGGAGCGGGTGATCGCAGCAGCCGAATATGCGGCGCGCGCCCGGCATCCGCTGGTAACCGGCTTCAACATGGCGGGCGAAGAGCGTATGGGCCGGGTTGCGGACTATGCCCGCGCTTTCGATATCGCCCGCGATGCCGGACTTGGGCTGACCATTCATGCCGGCGAGGTCTGCGGACCGGAAAGCGTTGCCGACGCACTCGATCTCGTCAAACCGTCGCGTATCGGCCACGGCGTGCGCGCCGTTGAAGATGCCGCTCTCATCTCCCGTCTGGTCGAGACGGGAACGGTTCTCGAAGTCTGCCCCGGCTCGAATATCGCGCTCGGCGTCTATCCCGATTTCGCCAGCCACCCGTTGAAAGCCCTGAGCGATGCCGGCGTGCGCGTCTGCATCAGTTCCGACGATCCGCCGTTCTTCTTCACCTCGCTTGCGCAGGAATATGCGCTCGCTGCGGAGATTTTCGGTTTCAGCGATGCCGAGATCAACCGCATGACCCGCACCGCGCTGGAATGCGCCTTTGTGGACGAAGCCACCCGCGCACGGCTGCTCGCACGGATCGATCAGTCCTGAGCTGTTGTTGACAGGGTAAAACCGCGAAGAAGGCTTGCGAAAAACGAGCTTTCGGTGAATTACAGGGCATAAGATAAAAGGAAGGCCAGTTTCATGGACGGCGTCACAGTCATCGAACATCCGCTGGTGCGGCACAAACTTACCATCATGCGCAAGAAGGAAACTTCCACGGCCGGCTTCCGCCGTCTGCTGAGGGAAATTTCGACGCTGCTCTGCTATGAAGTGACGCGCGACCTTGAGATGACGATGGAAACCATCGATACGCCGCTCGAAACCATTCAGGCACCGGTGCTCGAAGGCAAGAAGCTGGTTTTCGCTTCCATCCTGCGCGCTGGCAATGGCCTCCTGGAAGGCATGCTCGAGCTCGTGCCTTCGGCGCGTGTTTCCCATATCGGCGTTTATCGCGATCATGACACGCTGGAAGCTGTCGAATATTACTTCAAGGCTCCGGAAAGCCTCGATGCGCGCCTGATCATCGTTGTCGATCCAATGCTGGCAACCGGAAACTCCTCCATCGCCGCCGTTGAAAAGCTGAAGGAGCGCGGTGCGAAGAACATCCGTTTCCTGTGTCTGCTGGCGGCCCCCGAAGGCATCAAGAACTTCCGTGAAGCGCATCCCGATGTGCATATCTATACCGCCGCCATCGACAGCCATCTGAACGAGAAGGGTTATATCGTTCCCGGCCTCGGCGATGCTGGCGACCGCATGTACGGTACCAAATAACACCGTTCATCATTACTTAACCGTTTGAGCCATTCGCCGCACGCAACGCGGCGGATGGCTTTTTCTTTTAAGATTTCAGCATGTTTTGCGTCTATTCTCGGCAAGGATAACCCCGCCCTTTGAGGAGAAACGACTTGCTGGCGCGCGCGATTTTCCTGCTTGTTGGCATTTCCCTCGGCGCAACGCAAATTCCGGCGCTGGTGGAAAAATTTCAGCCGCGCCCGGAAGCAGGCGTCGAGAAAGCGGAAGCCAGACCCGAGGCGGCCAAACCGGAGTCCGTTTCCCTTGGCGGCGTCAATCTGAAAGCCGATGCTCGCGGCCACTTCAATGCCGCCTTCCGCATCAACGGCAAATCCTTCGACGGCCTTGTCGATACCGGCGCTTCCATGGTCGCCATCAACGAGACGATTGCGCGCCGACTCGGTTACGGGGTCAACAGCCTCGATTTTAAGTATGCGATTTCAACGGCCAACGGCCAGACCATGGCCGCCTATGTGAAGCTCGACCGGGTGGAAATCGGCGCTATCCGGGTTCAGAATGTCGACGCCATGGTGCTGAAGGACAATGCGCTTAGCAACATGCTGATCGGCATGAGCTTCCTCAAGCAATTGTCATCATTCAAGGTATCGGGCGGCGAAATGCGGCTGGTCAGGTGATCCTCTCAAGAACCACGTTGCCGATCTCTGTCGCAGCGTCATCAATCCCGTAACAAGCCGCAATCATTTCGGCGGCGTGTTCCGCTTCTTCTTTAGAGGCAGCATGGACTATCGCGACAGGCTCGCCCTTTTCCACTTTTGTGCCGAGCGGCAGGATGTCAGAAATACCGACCGCAGCGTCAACGGTATCCGACGGCTTTCTTCTACCGCCGCCAAGCTCCACAACCACCATACCGAGATCGCGGGTCGCGCAGGATGAGAGCCAACCGCTGCGCGGAGCCGAAACCGGGAGAGTGACCGGCGCGGACGGCAGGTAATGGGACGGGCGTACAACGAAATCCGAAGGCCCGCCGAGTGCTGAAACCATCCGCGCAAAGACCTCCATGGCCCGGCCGGAGGAAAGAGCGGCCAGCGCCAGCGCCTCGCCTTCATCAAGCGTAGTCGCGCTCCCGGCCTGCGCCAGCATTTCAGCAGCGAAGGCGAGCACGACCTTTTCGAGACGGGTTCCCGCTTTGCGACCAGCCAGAAAATCCAGGCAATTAACGATCTCGACCGCATTACCGGCTGCATCGCCAAGCGGCTGGTTCATGTCGGTTACCAGCGCCGTCGTCGGCAGGCCCGCGCCATTCGCCACATCGACCAACGCGCGAGCCAGATTGCGGGCATCCTCCACATTCTGCATGAAGGCGCCGTTGCCCACCTTCACATCCAGAACCAGCGTCTGCAGCCCGGCCGCAAGCTTTTTCGACAGGATGGAGGCCGTGATCAGCGGTATGGAATCCACCGTCGCGGTCACATCGCGAATGGCGTAAAGACGTTTGTCGGCGGGAGCGAGATCACCCGTCTGGCCGATGATGGCGCAGCCGACCGTCTTTACCGTCCGGCGAAACAACATCTCGTCCGGCGTGACGTTGTAACCGGGGATCGCTTCCAGCTTGTCCAGCGTGCCGCCGGTATGGCCAAGGCCCCTGCCGGAAATCATCGGCACGGCAAGACCGCAGGCGGCAACGATGGGCGCGAGCATCAGGGAGACATTATCGCCGATGCCGCCGGTGGAGTGCTTGTCCGCCACCGGCCTGCCGAGATCGCTCCAGGACAGGACCTCACCGCTGTCGCGCATCGCCAGTGTCAGCGCCACCATCTCATCCCGGTTCATGCCGCGAAAGAACACCGCCATGGCAAAGGCAGCCGCCTGCCCTTCCGAGATGCCGCCTTTTGAAAGCGCCTCTATGAAAGCGGCAATCTCCCGAGGCTCAAGTGACAGGCCATCGCGTTTGCGCCGGATGATTTCCTGCGGGATCAAGCTCAATACCCGCTGGCGGCCCTGGCGGGCTCGCCGCCGGCCAGCACGTTCAGCACATCATCGAGGACACCCGACGCGCCGAAACGGAAGGTGGACGGCATGGCCCAGTTGGGCGCCATGATGGTTTCCGCAAGCCTCAAGTAAAGCGTGGCGTCCTCCACCGTGCCGATGCCGCCGGCGGGCTTGAAACCCACCTTCTGCCGGCTGTCGCGGATCGCCTGCAACATGATGTCGGCGGCCTCCAGCGTGGCATTGATGGCAACCTTGCCAGTCGAGGTCTTGATGAAATCGGCCCCTTCGGCAATGGCGAGTTCGGATGCGCGACGGATCAGCGCCTTGTCCTTCAACTCGCCGGTTTCAAGAATAACCTTGAGCAACACAGGTGCCGCGCAGGCCTTGCGAACGGCAGCCACCATGTTCGAAACCGCCGTTTCATCGCCTGCTATGAACTTTCGATAGGGAATGACCAGATCGATTTCGTCAGCGCCGTCGCGGATCGCCGCCTCGGTTTCCGCAACCACAGCCGCGATGTCGAGATCGCCCGAAGGAAAATTGACGACCGTGGCGATGCGGATAGCATGGTCTTTTCCGAAAGCAGCGCGGGCCTGCGCCACGAAGCGCGGCCAGATGCAGATTGCGGCCGTATTGCCGTATTCCGTATGGGCCCGCTGGCATAGAGCGGCGATCTGCTCGGGCGTGCAATCTTCCTTGAGATTGGTCAGGTCCAGCAAGGACAAAGTGAGGGCAGCCGCTTCGCGCGGACGCTGGAGTTCCATGGTCACGCTCCTCCTGCGATCATTTCCTTTAGGATGGCGGCAAGCCTCTTGCCACCCACGGGAGCCATATCCTTGGTTTCTTCATGGCTCAGTTCCGCACCGGTCATGCCGGCACCGTAATTGGTAATAACCGATGCGGCGGCAACGCGCATCCCGAAAAAGCGGGCAAGGATGACTTCCGGCACGGTGGACATGCCGACGGCATCAGCCCCCAGCAGCCGCGCCATGCGGATTTCCGCCGGCGTTTCGAAGCTCGGGCCGGAAAACCACATATAGACGCCGCCAAACAATGGCACCGTCGCGCGGATGGCGGCGTTGCGCATGGCAAGCATCAGATCAGGATCGTAAGCAGTGGTCATGCCGACGAAGCGACGGTCGCTTTCTTCACCGATCAGCGGGTTCATGCCGGAATAATTGATGTGATCGGTGATCTGCATGACTGAACCGGGCGGCATATCCTGCCTGACCGAGCCTGCCGAATTGGTGAGGATGAGCGACTGCACGCCGAGACCAGCCAGCGCTTCGATGACAACCCGCATCGCGGACGGATCGCCCTTTTCGTAAAAGTGCACCCGACCAGAGAGCATCATGACCGGCTCACCACCGAGATAACCGGCCACCAGCTCACCCGCATGGCCGGAAACACCGCTTGCGGGAAAATCGGGAAGCTCGGCATAGGGCACGCGGATCGGATCGCTGACCTCTTCCACCAAAGAACCTAAACCCGAGCCGAGGACGATGGCTACGCGCGGCATTAGGCCGTTCAGGCGCTCCACCAGAATATCGATCAGCGTATCCGGCATCAGGGCAACTCAGTCTTGAAGCTGAAGGGCAAAAGCTCTTCCATGGTCATGACCTTCTGGACGCCGGTTTCGTCGCACAGATAGACTCGCGTTTCCGGCGTGGCAAATTCGGCGATCTTCTGCCGACATCCCCCGCAAGGCGGGCAGAGAGCCAGCTTTTCCGCGATGACAGCGATCTCGCTGATCTTCTTTGCACCACCCATGATCATGGCGCTGATCGCAGAAGGTTCGGCGCACCAGCCCTGCGGAAAAGAGAGGTTCTCGATATTGGCGCCCTTGTAAATCTTCCCGTCTTCCGCGCGGATCGCCGCGCCGACCGGAAATTTGGAATAAGGCGCGTGCGCGAAGGCCATGGCCTCCACCGCCGCCTCGAACAGCGCATGGGATTTTGGATCGGAGGACATGGATTTAACGCTCCTTTGCATAGGCAACGCCACCGGCCTTGGGGGGCTTGGCGACGCCGATGAAACCGGCAAGCAGAATGCAGGTCAGAATATAGGGCATGGCCTGGAAAATCTGCACCGGCACTTCGCCGATACCGGGCACGGATTTGCCCTGCATGAAGTTAGCGAAGGCGTCCAGAAAACCGAACAGCAGGCAGGCGAACATGACCGGCACCGGCTTCCATTTCGCGAAGATCAGCGCTGCCAGCGCGATATAGCCCTTGCCCGCCGACATGTTGGCGATGAAGGCCGCCGATTGCGCAACGGCAAGATAGGCACCTGAGAAACCGCAGAGAAAGCCGGCGACGATGACCGCGCGGTAACGCATCCACGTCACCGAAATGCCCGCCGTATCGACGGCACCCGGGTTTTCACCGACAGCGCGCAGTCGCAGGCCGAAACGGGTGCGGTAAAGCACCCACCAGGACAGCGGTACCGCCAGAAATGCCAGATAGGTGAGGATATTGTTGCCGGAAATGACATTGGCATAAAGCGGGCCGATGAAGGGCACCTCACGCATCGCATCCGCGCCGGGCAGGATGATCGGCGCAAAACGGCCCTCTGCCGACAATTGCGGCGTGCGGCCGCCCTGCCCGAACCAGGCCTGCCCCAGAACAACCGTCAGGCCGGCGGCGATGAAATTCAGCGCCACGCCGGATACGATCTGGTTGCCACGGTTAGTGATGACGGCAAAACCATGGGTCAGCGAGAACAGAATGGAGATGGTGATGCCCGCCAGCAGACCGGCCCAGGGATTGGCCGTGATATAGGCCACACAGGCGGAAGCGAAGGCCGCCGCCAGCATCTTGCCTTCAAGGCCGATATCGAACACGCCAGCGCGCTCGGAAAAGAGCCCGGCGAGCGCGGTGAAGAGCAGCGGGATAGTGAGACGGACGGTCGAGCCGAGGATGCTGACCAGCATATCGAAAAAATCCATATCAACTCACCCCTTTGCCAAACGCTGGTAGATGCGCACAACCGCCGGCCGGTACATATATTCCAATGCGCCTGCGAAAAGGATCACCAGACCCTGGATGACAACGATCATCTCACGGGTGATGTTCGGCATCTCGAAAGAAAGATCCGCACCGCCCTGATAGAGAATACCGAACAGCAATGCCGAAAAGATGATGCCAAGCGGATGGCTTCGCCCCATCAGCGACACGGCGATACCGACGAAACCCGCACCGCCGACGAATTCCACCTGCAGGCGGGCGGAAGCGCCCATGACCGGGTTCAGCGCCATCATGCCCGCCAGACCGCCGGAAATCAGCATGGCGATGATGACAGTGCGCGCATAGGGAATGCCGGCATAGACGGCGGCCGACGGGCTGATGCCGAGCGTGCGCATCTCATAACCGAGCTTGGTGCGCCAGATCAGAACCCAGACAAGGAAACACATGACCAGCGCGATGATGAAGGAGACGTTGAATGGCGCCGGCCCGAGCTTGAGGCCGAACAGCGCCATCAGCCAGTCAAGCTTCGGCAATTGCCCGCCCGGCAGAAAGGTGCGTGTTTCCGGCGCCATTTTGCCCGGCACGATCAGCACATTCACCAGCAGATAGACCATCAGCGCAGCCGCGATGAAGTTGAACATGATGGTGGTGATGACAACGTGGCTGCCGCGTTTCGCCTGCAGCCAAGCCGGAATGAAGGCCCAGGCCGCGCCGAAAACCGCAGCGCCGATGACGGCGAATGGCATCGTCACATACCACGGCACGTAACGATCAAGCGCCAGCGCCACCAGCGCAGCGCCCAGCCCGCCAATATAGGCCTGACCTTCGGAGCCGATATTGAAAAGGCCGGCATGGAAAGCCACGGCGACGGAGAGACCGGTGAAGATGAAGCTCGTCGTGTAGAACAGCGTGAAGCCGATGGCGTCGCCGCGGCCGAGCGCTCCTTCGATGAGCAGGCGGAGCGCCGCCAGCGGGTTTTCCCCGATCGACCAGACAACGAGGCCGGAAATCAAGAAGGCGGTGACGACGTTCAGCAACGGCAACAGGCCATAGCTGATCCAGTTTGGTAAGGGAACGGAAGCGGTGCTCATTCATGCCTCATGCGGCGATGCCGGCCATCATCAGGCCCAGCGTCTGTTCTTCGGCTTCCGCCGTTTTCTCTCCAACGATACGGCCGGCGAACATGACCATGATCCGGTCCGAAAGGGAACGGATTTCATCAAGTTCGACCGAAACCAGCAAAATCGCCTTGCCGGCATCGCGCATTTCGATAATGCGGCGATGGATGAATTCGATGGCGCCAATGTCCACGCCGCGGGTCGGCTGGCCGATGATCAGCATCTTCGGGTCGCGTTCGATTTCGCGGGCGACGACGATCTTCTGCTGATTGCCGCCGGAAAAATTGGCGGTCTTCAGCTGCGGGTTCGGCGGGCGGATATCGTATTTCTCGATCTTTTCGACCGCATCCTTGCGGATCGCCTCGGGGTTGAGGAAAGGCCCTTTGCCGTATCGCTCATCATGGTGATAACCGAGGATGGAGTTTTCATATTCCTCGAATTTCAGCACCAGCCCCATATGGTGGCGGTCCTCCGGGATATGCGCGAGGCCGAGCCTGCGCAAAATTGCCGGATCGGGGCGGTCCACCTTCCGGCCATCCACCCATATCTCGCCCGAATAGGGCTTGCGGATCCCGGCTATGGCTTCGAGCAATTCCGACTGACCATTGCCCGCCACACCGGCAATGCCGACGATTTCACCGGCGCGGACATCAAGAGAGACATCATCCACCATGGTGACGCCACGGTTGTCCTTGACAGTCAGATTGCGGATGGAGAGCAGAACATCGCCCGGCGTCGTCTCACCCTTCTCCACCCGGAGCAGCACGCGGCGACCGACCATCAGCTCAGCCAGTTCCTCGACGCTGCTTTCGGACGTCTTGCGGGTTGCCACCATTTCGCCGCGGCGCATGACGGAGACGGAATCCGTGATCGCCATGATCTCGCGCAGCTTGTGGGTGATGAGAATGACGGTCTTGCCCTGCTCACGCAGAACGCCGAGGATCTTGAAAAGGTGATCCGCCTCAGCCGGCGTCAGAACGCCGGTCGGCTCATCGAGGATCAGGATTTCGGCGCCGCGATACATGGCCTTGAGGATTTCGACGCGCTGTTGCAGGCCGACCGGCAGTTCCTCGATCACCGCATCCGGATCGACTTCCAGCCCGTAATCGTCCTCGAGGCGCTTTAGCTCCCTGCGGGCCGCCGCCCGCCCCTTGGCAAGCGATGCGCCGCCTTCTGCACCGAGCATGACGTTTTCCAGCACGGTGAAATTTTCCACCAGCATGAAGTGCTGATGCACCATGCCGATGCCGGCATTAATGGCCGCCTGGCTGTCACGGATCGCGACGGGCGCGCCATTCACCCGGATTTCACCGGCATCCGCCTGGTAAAAACCGTAAAGGATCGACATCAGGGTCGACTTCCCGGCACCGTTTTCCCCGATGATGCCGTGTATCGTACCCTTGGCAACGGTCAGGTTGATATTCTTATTGGCGTGAACGGCACCGAATTTCTTGTCGATGCCCACGAGTTCGATTGCTGGGTCCATACTCAAACCGAAACCTTTCCGAAGGCTGGATATGAAAAGGGCGCAAGATGAAAAACATCATGCGCCCCAGTCAGATATCATATCATTTCGGGCAGGAATTGTCCGCCATATAGTCATGGACCTTGACGGCGCCGGAGATGATATCGGCCTTCGCCTTGTCCACGGCGGCGGTCATTTCCGGCGTGATGAGCGCCTTGTTGTTGTCGTCGAGGGCATAGGCCACGCCATCTTCCTTGACGCCGAGCGCAACGATGCCGGGGGTGAACTTGTCGTCCTTGGCATCCTTGTAGGCGTTATAGACAGCCAGATCGACCCGCTTGACCATCGAGGTCAGAACGGAACCCGGATGCAGATGGTTCTGGTTGGAGTCAACGCCGATGGAGAGCTTCTTGTTATCGGCGGCAGTCTGCAGAACGCCGAGACCAGTCGCACCGGCTGCCGCATAGATCACGTCAGCGCCCTGATCGATCTGGTTCTTGGTGAGTTCACCGCCGCGCACCGGATCGTTCCAGGCTGCACCTGTCGTTCCGGTCATGTTCTGGAAGACTTCGATCTTGTCGTTTGCCGCCTTGGCACCCTGGGCGTAACCACAGGCGAACTTGCGGATCAGCGGAATATCCATGCCGCCGATGAAGCCGACCTTGCCGGTCTTGGAGGCCATGCCGGCCAGAAGACCGACGAGGTAGGAACCTTCATGCTCCTTGTAGACCACGGAGCGGACATTCGGCAGCTCAACGACGGAATCGACGATCACGAACTTGGTGTCGGGGAATTCGGCTGCGACCTTTTCCATGGCCGAGGTCCAGGCGAAAGAAACGGCCACGACCGGGTTGAAGCCCTTGCTGGCGAAGTTGCGGATGGCCTGTTCGCCCTGCGTGTCGCTGGTCGGTTCGAAGTCACGGAAATCGATGCCCGTTTCCGCCTTGAACTTTTCAGCGCCGGCCGCAGCGGCCTCGTTGAACGACTTGTCGAACTTGCCGCCCGTGCCATAGACCAGCGCCGGCTTTATATCGGCAGCCAGCGCGGAAGCCGACATTGCGGCAAGCGCAAAAAGCGTCAGAAGGGATTTTTTCATTGTGCAGCCCTGTTGTTGCAATTGATATTTTAAGGGTCCTCCCGCAATCCCGTTTACCGGGAATGTCTGCGGAACCGCCAGCCGTTATCCCGGCTGTGCTTGCCTCATATCCTTGCATGGCTCAATGAAAAATTCATCCGGTTTTTTTGACCCGGTGGAAAAACTTTATTCTGGCGCTTTTTTGGTCTTTCCACCGGAGCGACTTGCAAAAAAACTAGTCGATATTGCAGCTTACGCCGGTTCCCCTCAGGCCGCAGTAGCCACCGGGGTTCTTGGCAAGATATTGCTGGTGATAGTCCTCGGCGTAATAAAACGTTTCAAGCGGCCCGATCTCGGTGGTGATGGTAGCGCCATGACCGGCATCGTTGAGGGCCTCCTGAAAGGCATCCCGCCCCTTCTGCGCCTGCTGCAACTGCCCTTCCGTCGTCGCGTAGATGGCGGAACGGTAGGTCGTGCCAACATCGTTGCCCTGCCGCATCCCTTGAGTCGGATCATGCTCCTCGAAGAATATCTTCAGCAGGCCCGAAAGCGAGATAACCGCCGGATCGTATACAACCTTGACCACTTCGGCGTGGCCCGTCTGGCCGGTCGTCGTCTCCTGATAGGTGGGGTTGCGGGTGAAGCCGCCGGCATAACCAACCGCCGTCACCCAGACACCCGGCGTTTTCCAAAACAACCGTTCCGCACCCCAAAAGCAGCCCATGCCGAGATAAATGGTTTCAAGTCCCTCAGGATAAGGCCCCTTCAAGGGCCGACCATTGACGAAATGGGCTTCCGGCACCGCAAGCGCCTCTTCACGGCCGGGCAAGGCGGTTTCTTCAGTCGGCATCGTGGTTTTTTTTGAAAGCGTATCGAACAGGAACATTCGGTCCTCCATGCGGCAAGTCCGCCGCTTTTCATGGTTCACGTCTGCGGGCGCATCCTTTCGACAGACACAAAGTCAGGCCGATAAACGCCTCATCGCCTTGTGTTTCCTGTAACCCACCATCCAGCAGAGCAGCGAAAGCGCCAGAGAAACGGCAAATGCAGGCACCGCCGACAGGGCATTTTCAATGAAGCGCCACGCTTCAGGGTGAATATAGTGAGCCAAGGCCGCTTCCACCATGGTGCGGGAAGCAGGAAGAAGATAGTTCCAGACGGACAGGACGCCAGCGATGTTGACCGAGGATGTGGAAACCGAACGGATCGAATCGAGCACGCCCAGAAAAACCGCCGCAACGAGGAAAAGAAAGCTCAAAAACCGCAAAAAAGCTTTCATCAGAGACACCTCGCTTACGATCTGTCGGTCAGACAGACATATTTTCAAATCTATAATGCATCGATAAAGGCGGGAAAACCGGTTTGCAATCGCATCGGAACACAGGAAATTGCCGACATTTCAAAAAACTGTCAGATTCGTGTTGATCCCTGCGAATTCATCGGTATATATCGCGCCGTTCCAGTGATTTGCATTCTTCAAAACATGCAGATTTGAAAAAGGACAGGTGGCCGAGTGGTTTAAGGCGCACGCCTGGAACGCGTGTGTGCGTGAAAGCGTACCGTGGGTTCGAATCCCACCCTGTCCGCCATTTCACCCCACCCCGATACGGTTAAAATCCGGTCTCAACGGGTCGTTCGCCGCGATGCCGACCGGCAACGCCGCGTAGAGCCCGAGCCGCGTTTTCCCGCTTCCGCAAGCCGTGATGGCTATGCTTCTGCACAGACAGGGGTTTCTTGCGCTTTTTTGCTGCGCTTCCCCCTGTCTTGCGCCTTGCAGCAGGAAAAATCGCTCCTTATATACGCCGCATAACAGCAGCGAAGGCTGCAAATCCAAGTCAAGGAGTTGCCACAAGAATGCCTCACGGGGTTCCGGCAGCTCGCTTCAAGGAGAGAAGAGCATGGCAAAAGTAATCGGTATCGACCTTGGCACGACCAATTCCTGCGTCGCAGTGATGGACGGCAAGGACACGAAAGTAATTGAAAACGCGGAAGGCGCGCGCACCACGCCGTCCATGGTGGCATTTTCCGACGATGGCGAACGCCTTGTCGGCCAGCCGGCCAAGCGCCAGGCGGTCACCAACCCGACCAACACCTTGTTTGCGGTCAAGCGCCTGATCGGCCGCCGTTATGAAGACCCGACCGTCGAGAAGGACAAGGCTCTTGTTCCCTTCGAGATCGTCAAGGGTGACAATGGCGACGCATGGGTGAAGGCGCAGGACAAGCCCTATTCCCCTTCGCAGATTTCCGCGATGATCCTTCAGAAGATGAAGGAAACGGCTGAATCTTATCTCGGTGAAAAGGTCGAGAAGGCCGTTATCACCGTTCCCGCCTACTTCAACGATGCGCAGCGCCAGGCAACCAAGGATGCCGGCCGCATTGCAGGTCTCGACGTCCTGCGTATCATCAACGAGCCGACTGCGGCAGCACTCGCTTACGGCCTCGACAAGAAGGACGGCAAGACCATCGCGGTTTACGACCTTGGCGGCGGTACCTTCGATATTTCCGTCCTGGAAATCGGCGACGGCGTCTTCGAAGTGAAGTCCACCAACGGCGATACCTTCCTTGGCGGTGAAGACTTCGACATGCGTCTGGTCGAATATCTGGCCGGCGAGTTCAAGAAGGATCAGGGTATCGACCTGAAGAACGACAAGCTCGCTCTGCAGCGCCTCAAGGAAGCTGCCGAAAAGGCAAAGATCGAACTTTCCTCCTCGCAGCAGACCGAAATCAACCTGCCGTTCATCACGGCCGATGCTTCCGGTCCGAAGCACCTGACGCTGAAGCTGACCCGCGCCAAATTCGAAAGCCTGGTTGACGATCTGGTGCAGCGCACCGTCGCACCGTGTAAGGCAGCGCTCAAGGATGCCGGCGTTTCCGCTTCCGAGATCGACGAAGTCGTTCTCGTCGGTGGCATGAGCCGCATGCCAAAGGTGCAGGAAGTCGTCAAGCAGCTGTTCGGCAAGGAGCCGCACAAGGGCGTGAACCCGGATGAAGTGGTCGCCATGGGCGCCGCCATTCAGGCTGGCGTTCTGCAGGGCGACGTCAAGGACGTTCTGCTGCTCGATGTGACCCCGCTGTCGCTCGGCATCGAAACGCTGGGTGGCGTTTTCACCCGTCTGATCGATCGCAACACGACGATCCCGACCAAGAAGAGCCAGACCTTCTCGACCGCCGAAGACAACCAGTCGGCCGTGACCATCCGCGTCTCGCAGGGTGAGCGCGAAATGGCGCAGGACAACAAGCTGCTCGGCCAGTTCGACCTCGTCGGCCTGCCGCCGGCACCGCGTGGCGTTCCGCAGATCGAAGTGACCTTCGATATCGACGCCAACGGCATCGTGCAGGTTTCGGCGAAAGACAAGGGCACCGGCAAGGAACAGCAGATCCGCATCCAGGCCTCCGGAGGTCTCTCCGACGCCGACATCGAAAAGATGGTGAAGGACGCCGAAGCCAATGCCGAGGCCGACAAGAAGCGTCGTGCGGGTGTGGAAGCCAAGAACCAGGCCGAAAGCCTCATCCACTCCACCGAAAAGTCGGTGAAGGAATATGGCGACAAGGTTTCCGAAACTGACCGCAAGGCTATCGAAGACGCCATTGCCAGCCTGAAGACCGCCGTCGAAGCCGCTGAGCCGGATGCAGACGACATTCAGGCCAAGACCCAGACCCTCATGGAAGTTTCCATGAAGCTTGGTCAGGCCATCTACGAAGCGCAGCAGGCCGAGGCCGGCGATGCTTCCGAAGAAGGCAAGGACGACGTCGTCGACGCCGACTATGAAGAAATCAAGGACGACAAGAAGTCCGCTTAATCGCGTGACTTTCCGTCTCCTGACAATTTATGCAAGACATCCGGCTGCCGACGTGCAGCCGGAAATCCATTTGCGAGGCTTGTTAACTGAATGGCGAAAGCAGACTTTTACGAAACACTTGGCGTCAGCAAGACTGCGGACGAAAAAGAGCTGAAAAGCGCCTTCCGCAAACTCGCGATGAAATACCATCCGGACAAGAACCCGGACGATGCCGATTCCGAACGGAAATTCAAGGAAATCAACGAAGCATACGAGACGTTGAAGGACCCTCAGAAACGAGCGGCCTATGACCGTTTCGGCCACGCCGCATTTGAAAATGGCGGCATGGGCGGCGGCGGCATGGGTGGCGGCGGTTTCGCCAATGGCGGCTTCTCCGACATCTTCGAGGACATCTTCGGCGAGATGATGGGTGGTGGCCGTGCGCGCCGCTCTTCCGGCGGGCGCGAACGCGGCGCCGATCTTCGCTACAACATGGAAATCACGCTGGAAGAGGCCTTCACCGGCAAGACGGCGCAGATCAGGGTTCCTACCTCGATCACCTGTGATGTCTGTTCGGGCTCTGGCGCCAAACCAGGTACACAGCCGAAGACCTGCGCTACCTGTCAGGGTTCCGGCCGCGTGCGCGCAGCACAGGGCTTCTTCTCGGTGGAACGCACCTGCCCCACCTGCCATGGCCGCGGGCAGACGATCTCCGATCCGTGCGGCAAGTGCCATGGTCAGGGCCGTGTAACGGAAGAGCGCTCGCTCTCCGTCAACATTCCCTCGGGCATTGAAGACGGCACCCGCATTCGCTTGCAGGGGGAAGGCGAAGCTGGCATGCGCGGCGGTCCGGCGGGCGATCTTTACATCTTCCTGTCCGTGCGTCCGCATGAATTCTTCCAGCGCGACGGCGCCGACCTTTATTGCACCGTGCCGATCTCCATGACGACGGCGGCGCTCGGCGGCACTTTCGATGTCACGACGCTCGACGGCACCAAATCGCGGGTTACGGTTCCGGAAGGAACCCAGCCGGGCAAGCAGTTCCGTCTGAAAGGCAAGGGTATGCCGGTGCTGCGTTCAGCGCAGACGGGCGACCTTTATATCCAGATTCAGATCGAGACGCCGCAGAAACTCAGCAAGCGGCAGCGCGAGCTGTTGCAGGAATTCGAGCAGCTCTCCTCCAAGGAGAATAATCCGGAATCGACGGGCTTCTTTGCCCGGATGAAGGAATTCTTCGACGGCTGATCGCTGCCGCTTCCCCGCTTTTAGAACGCCGCCGCCATCAGGGAATGGCGGCGTTTTCGTTTCTGGCTCAACCGGAAAAGCCGCCCTCTTCCAGATATTGCCGCTCCTCCGGTGTCGTTTCTCGCAACAATATCTTGTTACGATGCGGAAAGCGGCCGAAACGCTCGATGATATCGCGATGTTCTTCGGCATGGTGAAGATAAAGCCCGCCAAGCGGATAGTTCAGGACGCAGGCACGCTGCTGGGCCTCGATATCTTCGGCATGGGAAAAGGGCAGATAGAAGAACACCCGCAAATCCTCACTCACCGCCTGATCATGCCCGCTGTGGATGGCCTCATCGGCAAAAAGCCGCGCCAGAGGATCGGTCGCATACATGTGCGCGGTGCCGCGAAAGCAGTTGCGCGGAAACTGATCCAGCAGAAGCATCAGCGCGAGGCTGCTTTCCGCGTCCTCCAGCCAGTTGTCCAATTCACGTCTTGCGGCCGCAAAATGGGCGTCGCGTAAACGGTCGTGAAAGCGGTTATCGAAGGCGGCGTCCTTGTCGAACCACTTCTCCGGTCCGGCCTTCTTCCAGAAATCGACGATATCGGCGGCTAGCTCGGCGGTGTCGTTTTTCATTGGCTCTTCCCTGTCAATAATGCGGCGGCCGGGTAATTGCAGGCGCGTCCAGCGATTGCTCTTCGAGGCTCAGAAACCTCTCCGTCAGGCGGTCCAGCTTGGCACGGGTCTGCTCCACCACCTTCCACTGCTCCGCCAGCTGATCAGAGAGTTCTTCTATCACCTTCGCCTGATGCGCGGCCGTTTCCTCGAGTATGATGATGCGTTTTTCGGTTTCCGACGTCATATCGACCTCTCTTTCCAGCCCTTCCTTGGGCGTAAAAGCTTGGGAGTCAACCATATGTCGCTTTGGTGAAGCAAATTCGTCATGGCGATCCGGAAACGAAAAAAGCCGGCGGTGTTTCCATCGCCGGCATCCGAGTCTTTGGCATTCCTCAGTCTTCTTCTACGAAAACCTCTTCGCGTTTCTTCTTCACGCTGGGCAGAAAGACGACGATCAGCACGGCCAACGCGATGAAAAGCAGGGTGGCGCTGATCGGCCGGGTGAAGAAGGTCGATGGATCGCCACGCGACAGAATCATGGCGCGCCGCAGGTTCTCCTCCAGCAGCGGACCGAGCACGAAGCCCAGCAGCAACGGTGCAGGTTCGCAGCGCAGTTTCACCAGCACATAGCCAATGAAGCCGAAGAAGGCGACGGCATACAGATCGAAGACGTTGGAATTGACGCTGTAGACCCCGATGGCGCAGAAGGCCATGATGATGGGGAACAGCACATAATAAGGCACCGTCAGAAGCTTCACCCACAGCCCGATCAGGGGCAGGTTCAGGATGACGAGCATCAGGTTGCCGATCCACATGGAGGCGATGATGCCCCAGAACAGCGCCGGCTGTTCGGTCGCAACGTTCGGACCCGGCACGATACCCTGAATGATCATCGCGCCAATCATCAGCGCCATGACCGGATTGGCGGGAATGCCAAGCGTGAGCAGCGGGATGAAGGAGGTCTGCGCACCCGCGTTGTTTGCGGATTCCGGACCGGCCACCCCGGCCACCGCGCCATGCCCGAATTCTTTCGGGTTCTTGGAGACGCGTTTTTCAACCGTATAGGATGCAAATGCCGCAAGGATGGCACCACCACCCGGCAGAATACCTAGTGCCGAACCGATGACAGTGCCGCGCAACACCGGACCGATCATGGCCTTGAAGTCCTCCTTCGACGGCATCAGGCTGCTGACTTTGGCGATCAGCACAGAGCGGGTCCGCTCGTTTTCGAGATTGCGCAGGATCTCGGCGATACCGAAGACGCCAACGGCCACAGCCACAAAGTTCAGACCGTCGGCATACTCGCGAATACCGAGAGTGAAGCGCGGCGTGCCGCTGTAAATATCCGTGCCGACCAGACCGAGCAGCAGGCCGAGCACGACCATGGCCAGAGCCTTGACGATGGAGCCATGGGCGAGCGCAATGGATGAGACGAGGCCCACGACCATCAGCGAGAAATATTCTGCCGCGCCGAACTCCAGCGCTATCGCCGTCAAGGGCGGCGCGAAGATCGCCACAAGGAAGGTGGATACCGTGCCGGCAAAGAACGAGCCGATGGCGGCGATGGCAAGAGCAGCCCCCGCCTTGCCTTTGCGCGCCATCTGATAGCCATCGATGGCGGTAACGGCAGAGGAGGATTCGCCGGGCATGTTGATCAGGATGGCCGTGGTCGAGCCACCATATTGCGCGCCGTAATAAATGCCGGCGAGCATGATCAGCGACGAGACCGGTTCGAGCTGGAAGGTAATCGGCAGCAGCATGGCGATGGTCGCCGTCGCACCGATGCCGGGCAGCACGCCGATCAAAGTGCCGAGCAACACGCCGATAAGGCAGAAGAACAGGTTTGCCAGCGAAGAAGCCGTGACGAAACCGAGAGCGAGATTATCGAGCAAATCCATCACGGCACCTCAAAATTTAAGCCAGGGACCGAAGCGCTGGAACGGCAGGCCGAGACCGTAGTTAAAAACAGCGACGGAAAAGACCGTGATCGCCGCGGAAAGAATGACCGCCATGACCGGGCTCATCTTGTGCGAGGCGAAGGAAGCGATGAGGGCGCTGAAAAAAAGTGCCGGAACGAAACCGAGACCCCGGACAGTGAGGCCGAAGAAGATCGGGGCGGGCAGAATGAAAAATATCCCCCGCCAGGCAATCGCGCCGATAGCCTCACCCTGTATGCGCGTGGACCGTATGAATATCACCCCACCGAGCAGGACCAGAATGATCGCCAAAACAAGCGGGAAATAGCCGGGTCCCATTCGGAATGCGCTCCCAATCTCCAGCCCATAGGACTGCAGGGCAAAAAATGCGCCAAGCCCGATAAAAATTGCCCCGCAGACTGCTTCGGCAGGGTCAATAAAAAACGACTTCATGAAAGATGCCCCTCCACTGCGGCCGGCAACCCACCGTCCCGCGCGTTAAATCGATGGCAAAAAACCGGCGGCATGACGCCGCCGGTAATTCTTTCAGCCATCAGTCGGCATATTGGCCGGCAGCTTCGATCACCGGCTTCCAGCGGGCGATTTCGCTTTCAAGCTTGGCCTTCAGCGCCGCAGGCGTCGCATCGCTTTCAGAGGAAGGCGTGGTGCCGAGTTCAGCAAAACGAGCTACGACATTCTCGTCCTTCAGCGCGGCCTGCAGCGATTTGGAGAGCTTTTCGTTGATTTCGGCAGACGTGCCCTTCGGCGTATAGATGCCGTGCCAGATACCTACTTCGAGCTTCGGCAGGCCTGCTTCGACAACCGTCGGCACATCCGGAAGCACGTCCAGCCGCTTGGCCGTGGTTACGGCATAGGCTTTCACGGTTCCGCCCTGAATCTGCTTGGTGGTGTTGGTGGTCTGGTCGCACATGATGTCGACCTGGCCGCCGAGAAGATCGGTCATGGCCGGACCTGTGCCCTTATAGGGAACGGTGACAAGCGGTGTCTCTATGGCGCTCATGAACAGCATGCCGCACAGATGCGAGGCGGCGCCGATGCCGGCATTGGCGACGGTCACCTTGTCCTTGTTCGCCTTGGCATAGTCGATCAGACTTTTCAGATCCGTCGTCTCGAGGGTCTTGCGCGACAGGATGGTCATCGGCACTTCGGTGACCAGACCGACATATTCAAAGGCGTTCAGCGTGTCATAGGCGAGCTTGCGGTAGAGCGTGGCGCTGGTCGCCATGCCGATATGGTGGAGAAGAACGGTATAACCGTCCGGATCGGCCGATGCCACGCGACCAGCACCCAGCGTGCCGCCTGCGCCGCCGACATTTTCGACGATGATCTGCTGGCCGAGGTCCTTCGACATGGATTCAGCGACAAGACGCGCGACCGTATCCGTGGGGCCGCCAGCGGAAAAGGGCACGACCATGGTGATATTGCGCTCTGGATAGTTCTGAGCGGATGCGGACAGCGCAAAAAGGGAAACGGCAGCGGCAGCAGCAAGGCCGGTGACTGTCTTCAGTATTTTCATCGATTCCTCCCGGATGAAAATGTTCGCCACTTCAGCCGCGCATGCTCCTCCATGGCGACCGGGGTGAGATATTTGCGATCCGGGATCACCGTTCAGCAATGGCGGTCTTGTCGTGCGGTGCGCTTTTATTGCCATCCCGGACGGCAATGGGTGGATTTCTACCCATAAGGAATGATCTATGGGTGGAAATCCACCCATCAGACCTCGGTCATGTGCCGGTGCAGGCCGTATTTCTGCATTTTTTCGTAGAGCGTTTTGCGCGAAATGCCGAGATTTTCATAAACGGATTTCAGATTTCCGCCGTGCACGGCGATTGCGTGTGCGATCAGGCTTTTTTCATAAGCCGCAACCCGTGTGGCAAGGGCCGCTTTTCCGTCATCATGAAACGGCAGGGAGGCTTCGGACACATCGCTTTCCAGACCGAGAACGAAACGGTCTGCGGCATTGCGCAGTTCACGCACGTTGCCCGGCCACTCACGCAGGGAGACGGCCGAAAGCAGACTTTGCGGCACCTCCATGTCTTCCCGCCCGTAGCGGGCAGCGGCTTCCCGCACGAGATGCAGGAAAAGTAACGGTATATCTGCACTGCGCTGCGAGAGCGACGGCACGAGAAGTGTCGCCACGTTGAGCCGATAAAGAAGATCCGCACGGAACCGACCGGCCGCGACTTCCTGTTCCAGATCGACCTTGCTGGTGGCGATAAAACGGACATCGAGTTCGACCGTTTCATTCGAGCCGAGACGGGTAATCACCCGTTCCTGCAAGACACGCAGGAAGCGGCCCTGCAATTCGAAGGGCATGGAGCCGATCTCATCCAGCAATATGGTGCCGCCGCGAGCATGTTCGAACTTGCCGTAGCGCGGGCGCAGCGCACCAGGGAAGGCGCCTGCCTCATGACCGAACAACTCGCTTTCGATCAACGTCTGCGGAAGGGCGGCGCAATTGATCGCCACGAATGGCCGGTTGGCCCTGGCGCTGATATCGTGAAGCGCGCGCGCCACGACCTCCTTGCCGGCGCCCGTGTCACCGACGATCAGCGTATCGGCGTCCGTCGCACCGATAGCGCGGATACGATACCGCAGATCGACCATGATCTGGGTTCTGCCGGGTAGGCGTGTTTCGAGATCGTCATGCTTGCCTGCCACCGCCTTGAGACGGCGGTTTTCCAGCACCAGCGCCCGCCGATCATTGGCCCTTTTGATGATGCCGGCGAGATATTGCGGCGTGAACGGCTTTTCGATGAAATCATAAGCGCCGTTGCGCATGGCGTTGACCGCGAGCTGCACATCGCCATGGCCTGTCATCAGGATGACAGGTATCTCCGCATCAAGCTCCCGCACCTTCTGCAGCAGCGTCATGCCATCCATGCCGGGCATCCTGATATCGCTGACCACCACGCCGTCGAAGCTGTAGCCGATGAGTTCGAGCGCATGTTCGGCGCTTGCGAGCATGGTGACGTCACAGCCTGAGAGCTCCAGCGCCTGCGCCGTGGAAAAGCGCAGCTCTTCCTCATCATCGATCAACAGAACCCGCGACATGGTCATTCCGCAGCCGCCTCCACGCGCCACGCGGCGGCTGGCAATTCGATCTCGAACTCCGCCCCGCCGTCTTCATGGTTTCTGACGCGCAGCTGGCCGCCAAAATCCTTGATGATATTATAGGAGATGGACAGGCCAAGACCGAGGCCGCGCCCCACACCCTTGGTGGTGAAGAAGGGATCGAAAATACGTTCTGAAATCGCCGCCGGCACGCCCGGACCGCGATCACGAATGAAAATCGACACCGACTGGCCATGCTGCAAGGCCCGCAGCGCAATG
This sequence comes from Agrobacterium salinitolerans, assembly GCF_002008225.1. Lineage (GTDB taxonomy): Bacteria > Pseudomonadota > Alphaproteobacteria > Rhizobiales > Rhizobiaceae > Agrobacterium > Agrobacterium salinitolerans. The sequence continues at coordinate 128,697 of NZ_MRDH01000026.1, forward strand.
CGGCGATCCTCGCGCCCCTCCACCGCATCGGCAGCATTGGAGATGATGTTGACGAGCACCTGCTGCAGCCGCACCGGGCCGGCCTTCACGGCAAGCGGCACCCGACCGAGATCCACATCCAGCACCGCATCGGCGGCCTTCAGCCGCGCGCCGACGATTTCGAGCGTATCGCGAAGGACAGCTTCGAGACTTACCGCGGCCGTTTTTTCATTGGGTTTACGGGCGAAATTCCTGAGATGTTTGCTGATGGAGGCCATACGGTCGATAAGGCCCGAAATGCGCCTGAGGTTTTCTGTCACCTCCTCCAGCCGTCCCCGTTCCACGAGAAGCGAGGCGTTTTCGGTATAATTCTTGGCGGCTGCGAGCGGCTGGTTGAACTCATGCGACAACGCCGCCGACATCTGGCCGAGCGCTGCGAGCTTGCCCGCCTGCACCAGCTCGTTCTGCATCTTGCGCAACTGTTTTTCCGTCTGGCGGCGCTCGGCGACTTCGTGTTCGATCTCCTGATTGACCCGCGCCAGATCGGCAGTGCGCTCCTCCACCCGGCGTTCCAGCTCCGCCTGCGCCTCCGCCTGATGGGTCAGGCGTTCGCGCAGACGACGACGCCTTTGCAGCATGGCGGCGATGAGGGCGGCAGCAAGACACAGGCAGAGGATGATGGCTATCATCGCCGTCTTCACCTGCGTTCGGAGGGAACCCGTGTCCATCAGCACACTGACTGTCCAGCCCGCGTCGGGCATCGGCTGCGACAGGACCATATATTCCCTTTCACCGTCATTTTGGGTGATTGTCATCAGTTGATGGGAGCCAAAGTTGCCGTTTTTCACCGGCAACTCCTTCAGCGTTGCATTGGCGTAGCGGCGAGAAGTCTCCGTGCGCGCCAGCCTCTCGGGCGTCAGCGGCATCAGGCCGGAATAAAGCCATTGCGGCGTTCCAGTCATGAAGATGATGCCTTCCGGGTCCGATACCAGAATTCGGTTCTCGCCATTGCCGAAGGAGGCTTCTATGCCTTCAATGTCGACCTTAAAGACGATGACGCCCTTGATCTCCTCATTAAAAAGGATGGGCGCCGAAAAATAATAGCCACGCTTGTGGGACGTGGTGCCAAGCGCGAAGAACCGCGACTGGAAACCTTTGGCGGCGTCCTGAAAATAGGGACGATAGCTGAAATTCTCACCGACGAAGCTGGTCGGACCATCATAGTTGCTGGCGGCGATTGTCTCCCCATCCAGCGTGATGATGTAAATATCGGAGGATTCCAGCAGGGTGTTGATGGATTTGAGATAGACATTAGCGCGCTGGCGCAGTTCGGCATCCTTGGGATGTGCGACCAGTTCCTCAATGTCGTCATGATCGGCGATCAGGGCCGGCAGCGGCTCGTAGCGGCTCAAAAGCCCGCCGAGGGCGGAAACGGCCAGCCGCAGAGTGGTGCGGCCCTGATCGGACATTTCGCCGAAATAGCTTTCCGCAATAATGCCGCCACCTCTGGTCACGGCGCCATAACCGAGGCCGAGGCTGAGAAGCATCAACAAAATCCAGCGATATTTCACCGAAGCTCCCCGCCTTTTGCAGGCATCGAAACCTGCTCTCTCTAAAAGAGTGTAGGAGGAGTGGCCGAATTTTCCAAGTGAGCGGAAAAGACAGCAGAACGGCCCTCAAAACAAAAAACCGGCCACGGGGGCCGGTTTTTGCATAGATGCTTTCAGAAAAGCTTATGCGCTTTCCTTCGGCGTCAGAACCTGACGGCCGCGATACATACCGGTCTTCAGATCGATATGGTGCGGACGGCGCAGTTCGCCGGAGTTCTTGTCTTCAACGTAGGTTGCAGACTTGAGACCGTCAGCCGAGCGGCGCATGCCGCGCTTGGACGGGCTTGTTTTTCTTTTTGGTACAGCCATTTTTGTTACTCCACTTAAGCGGCGAAACAACGGAACCGGCCAGAACCAAAGGCCGAATGTCGGATGTCTCGATATCGGAAATTTGGCGCGCTTATACATGCCCAAACGGGCTTTGACCAGCCCTGATGCGCATTTTTTCCGATTCAGGGAAATCAGCGCGGCAGGCCTGTCTCAGATATCGGAAATCACAGGCGCGGGTTTATCGAAAACAACGAGTTCCTTGAAGTGGTTCATATCCTTGAATTCACAGAAAGCTGGCGGTCGCATCTCTATGACCGGCGCGGCAGCGCGCAGTTTTTCAAGTTCTTCATCCAGCATGGCCTGCCAGCGCGGCAGGGATTCCGGCTCGAACCAGCTGATGATGTAAGACAGGGTGATGTGAAATTCGTAGGTTTCATGATCCGGGTGGCGATAGCCGAACAACTTGGCAAATTCATCCCGCCAGAGAGCCACGATCCGGTCATCCTCGGCCGTAGCACCCTTCATGACAAGGCCCGTCGGGCGCAGGCCCGTCACCTGCATGCTGAATGCCGGCAGGGCCGGAAAGGCGAAGAGCCGGTCGCGATAATAATCGGTCATCACGTCAATCGGCGTATCGAGAGGAATGTTTTCCGGCCAGTAGGGCAAGGCGCGGCGGAACTCGATGATGCCCTGAAACACGGTCATATGCAGGCTGGAAATCGGCGTGAAGGCAAGCTGCGACGCCTCCGGCATGTCCAGAAAGCGCTGGCGGGTTGCGATGATCGCTTTTTCGGTCTGCGATCCGCTGGCGAGATGGCTTACAACGGTATTGCCGGGCTCCGGCAAAAACTCGCCATCCGCATTGAAGCGGCTGCCGAGATGGCGCGGCGGCTGATCGTGGTTGGCGACGGAAATATAGTCGAGATCTTTCGAGACCCGCGGGGCGTGCATGGGAAACTCCTTGTGAGACGTTTCCCCTAGTCCCCGCACGCGACAAAGTAATGACATCCGCCGCTCATTGACCGATCAATGCGCCTCATCCCAATTGTCCGCCGCGCGGGCGTCCACTTTCAGCGGCACCCTCATGGAAATCGCCGGCATGGCCGCATTTTCCATGACGGAGACGACGACCGGCAGGGTCTTTTCGATTTCCGCTTCCTCGACTTCGAAGATGAGTTCGTCATGCACCTGCAAAAGCATGCGGGCGGAAAGCTTTTCCGCCTCCAGCGCCGGCTCGATGCGGACCATGGCCCGGCGGATGATATCGGCGGCCGAGCCCTGGATCGGCGCGTTGATGGCCGCGCGCTCATTGAAGGCTTTTACCGAAGGATTGGAGGAGCGGATTTCCGGATAATGGGCGCGGCGGCCAAAAATCGTCTCGACATAGCCGTTTTCGCGCGCGAAGGCTTTGGTCGCTTCCATGTAATCGCGAATGCCGGGAAAACGCTCGAAATATTTCTTGATATAGTCGCCTGCTTCGGAGCGGGCGATACCAAGCTGATTGGCGAGACCGAAGGCGGATATGCCGTAGATGATGCCGAAATTGATCGCCTTGGCGCGGCGGCGCACTTCCGACGGCATGCCTTCAACCGGCACGCCGAACATTTCCGATGCCGTCATGGCATGAATGTCGATGCCGTTTTCAAAGGCGTTCCGAAGCTGCGGAATATCGGCGACATGGGCAAGCACGCGCAGTTCGATCTGGCTGTAGTCGGCCGACAGAAGCTTGTGACCGGGCGTGGAAATGAAAGCCGTGCGAATCTTGCGGCCTTCCGCTGTGCGAACCGGGATGTTCTGAAGGTTCGGCTCCGAGGAGGACAGGCGTCCCGTGGTGGTGGAGGCGAGCGCATAGGACGTATGCACCCGCTTCGTCTCGGGATGGATATATCCCGGCAGCGCATCTGTATAGGTCGATTTCAACTTCGTCAGCTGCCGCCAGTCGACGATCTTGCGCGGCAGTTCGGCACCTTCCGCTGCCAGATCTTCCAGAACCTGCGCCGATGTTGACCATTGGCCGGTCTTGGTTTTCGAGCCGCCGGGCAGACCCATCCTGCCGAACAGAATATCGCCGAGCTGCTTTGGCGATCCGATGTTGAAGCGCTCGCCCGCCAGCTCGTAGATTTCCTCTTCGAAGGATGCGGCCTTCTGGGCGAGTTCGCCGGAAAGGCGTGACAGGATTTGACGGTCCACGGTGATGCCGCGCTCTTCCATATGCGCCAAAACCGGCACGAGGGGACGTTCCAGCCGCTCATAAACCTTGGTCAGCCGTTCCGAGACAAGCCTCGGCTTCAGCGCCATCCAGAGCCGCAGGGTCACATCGGCATCTTCCGCAGCATAAGCGGTGGCCTTGTCGATGTCGACAAAATCGAAGGTGATGCTCGACTTGCCCGATCCCGCCACGTCCTTATAGGCGATCGGCGTGTGACCCAACCAGCGTTCGGACAGCGTATCCATGCCATGCGTCGTCTTGCCGGCTTCGAGCACATAGGAAATCAGCATCGTATCGTCGAAGCTGCGCATAACCACACCGTGGCGTTTCATCAGCAGGTAATCGTATTTGAGGTTCTGCGCGACCTTGAGGACAGCCTCGTCCTCAAGCAGGTCCTTCAGACGCTCCAGAGCTTCGGCAAAGGGCACCTGCCCTTCGGCGAGCTTGATGCCATCACTGAAGAGATCGCCACCTGAACCGGTCTTGTGGGTCAAGGGAACATAGGCGGCGCGGATATCCGTGCCCGAGGCATCCTTGCCATTATCGGCAATGGCCAGCGAAAAACCGACCAGGTCCGCCTGCATCGGGTCGAGCGAGGTCGTTTCCGTATCGAAGGCGACGACACCCGTCTCCCGGGCCGCCGCGATCCAGCGGTCGAGCGTCGCAAGGTCCCTGATCGTCAGATAGGCGGTCGTATCGATCTTGGCGGCGGAAAAAAGCGCCTGTCGCGCTGCGGCGAGATCAGCGGGCGCGCTACCCTCCCCCGTTACTTTCCTTGCCGGAGCGGCAGGCGAAGCCGAACCGCCAGCGGCGCTTGTGGCCACTTCGCCAGCGTTCACGGCAGCGGCTGGCGCATCCAAATCGGGACCATGGGCTTCGGCGCCCCATTGTACCGGCACATTGGCGGGATCGATGGCGGAAGCGTCGGTTTCGGTCGCCTCGGCAACCCGGCGTGTTAGCGTCGTGAACTCCATCGCCTTCAGGAAGGCGATCAGTTTCGGGCCGTTCTGTGGTTCGAGCACCAGCGCTTCGAGAGACTGATCCAGCGGCACATCGGTTCTGAGTGCCACGAGCTGTCTGGAAAGGCGGGCAAGCTCCGCATTGGCGATGATATTTTCCCGGCGCTTCTGCTGCTTGATTTCGCCTGCCCGCGCCAGCAGCGTATCGAGATCGCCGTATTCCTCCAGCAATTGTGCCGCCGTCTTCGGGCCGATGCCAGGAATGCCAGGAACATTGTCAGTCGAATCGCCCGTCATTGCCTGCAGGTCGATCATCTTTTCCGGGCCTACGCCCCACTTCTCGACAACGTCCGGAACGCCGATCTGCTTGTCCTTCATGGCGTCGTACATATGTACATTAGCCGTGACGAGCTGCATCAGATCCTTGTCGGAGGAGATGATGGTGACATCGGCTCCGATCGCCTCGGCCTGCCGGGCATAGGTGGCGATGATATCGTCCGCCTCGAAGCCTTCCGTCTCAATGCAGGGAAGGTTAAAGGCGCGCGTCGCCTCACGGATCAGGCCGAATTGCGGCACCAGATCTTCCGGCGGCGCGGTACGGTTGGCCTTGTAGAGATCGTAAAGTTCGTTGCGGAAGGTCTTCGACGAATAGTCGAAAATCACCGCAAAATGCGTCGGAGTCACACCGACATCGGTGTTGCGGGCATCCTTCAGAAGCTTCCACAACATGTTGCAGAAGCCCGAGACGGCGTTGACCGGCAGCCCGTCCGACTTGCGGTTCAGCGGCGGAATTGCATGGAAGGCCCGGAAAATGAAACCGGAACCGTCAACGAGGAAGAGATGATCGCCTTTTTTCATGGGTAGCATGGATAGCGCGGGGCCGTTTTGGCGTCTACCGAAACTTCGCGCAACGCACCGTAAAGAGCGGGGAATGAGGCGGTAGCATAGGCCTGCAAAATTCACCTGAACGTTACCGATTTGTAATCCGACTTTCCCTTGAAAAGCCGCATTTGGAGACACATTTCTCAGTGGACGGCGCCTGATCACGCCGTAGTCTGATAGCTGGCTCGTCCCCCGCCGCGTCAGACCGGACAAAGGCCTTTCCCCCTCTCCGGGCCTTTGTCCTCCAATATGACCGCCATGGCCGACCCCTCCCGGCCATGGCGGTTTTGTTTTATGCACTATTTCGGTCTGGCTTAAACATATCATGCGATATATATCGCGCTATCGAATTGCCGGGCTGAGCCGGCCGTGATGCTTTATGGGCGGAAGAATGGGTTTTTCCCGGGACGAATCGGCAATCTATCTCGCTTCGAGAATGGCGCGGGAATTCACCATGGCGCTGCAGAAAAGAGCCGCCGCCCTGGGTTTCTCGCCCGGGCAATTCCCCATCCTCATCGAACTCTGGCATGAGGACGGCCTGACGCAGCGGCAATTGCTGGATCGGATCGATGTCGAACAGGCGACGCTCGCCAATACGCTCTCGCGCATGGAGCGCGATGGGCTGATCGTCCGCAAATCCCATCCAAGCGACCGCCGTGCCCAGATCATCGAACTGACCCAGCGCGGCAGGGATCTGGAAGCCAACGCCATTGCCGCCTCCGAAGCCACCGAAGATACGTTGCTCAAGGATTTCCGGCGTTTCGAGAGGCAGCTTCTACTGGAATATATGCGCCGGGCGATCGAAAGCGCCAAAAAAGCGAAATAGCATTTACAGCCCGAAACCGCTTCGCACTTTCCCTGAACTGCTCTATCGTTCCGGCGGCCGCACGTTTGCCGATTCACGACGCGCCGGCCCCCTTGTTTCCCGCGATGCGCGATGCCCGGATGTTTCGTCTTATCGCCGGGTCACGACAGACATGACAGGATCATCGATGACAGACGTTTCCCCCATTCTTTCCACCGCCGACGACAATCTCACCTCGAGCCTCGAGCGGCTGTTCGAACTCGTGCGCATTCCCTCGATTTCGACGGACCCCGCCTACAAGGCGGAATGCCGCAAGGCGGCGGAATGGCTAGTCAGAACGCTTTCGGCGCTCGGCTTTACGGCTTCCGTCCGGGATACGGCCGGCCACCCCATGGTCGTTGCGCATCACGATGCAGCCACCGAGGACGCGCCGCATGTGCTTTTTTACGGCCATTATGACGTTCAGCCGGTCGATCCGCTCGAGCTGTGGGAAAACGATCCGTTCGAACCCGCCGTCAAGGATATCGGCGCCGGCCGGCAGGTGATTACCGGACGCGGAACGGCGGACGACAAGGGCCAGCTGATGACCTTCGTGGAAGCCTGCCGAGCGTACAAGGCTGTCAATGGCGGCCTGCCGGTGCGCGTTACCATTCTTTTTGAAGGCGAAGAAGAATCCGGCTCGCCGTCACTTAAGCCATTCCTCGAGGCCAATGCGCAGGAGTTGAAGGCCGATTATGCGCTGGTCTGCGATACCGGCATGTGGGACCGGGATACGCCCGCCATCGCCGCTGCCCTTCGCGGCCTGGTTGGTGAAGAGATCATCATTACTGCGGCTGATCGCGATCTGCATTCCGGCCTTTTTGGCGGCGCCGCCGCAAACCCGATCCACATCCTCACCGATATCCTTGCCGGACTGCATGACGAGACGGGCCGCGTGACGCTTGCCGGTTTTTATGACGGTGTGGAAGAAACCCCTGCCAACATCAAGGCCTCCTGGGAAACGCTTGGCCGCACGGCGGAAGCCTTCCTCGGTGAAGTCGGCCTTTCTGTTCCCTCGGGCGAACAGGGCCGTTCCGTGCTGGAGCAGACCTGGGCGCGCCCGACGGCCGAAGTCAACGGCATCATCGGCGGTTATACCGGCGACGGCTTCAAGACCGTGATCGCCGCCAAGGCCTCTGCCAAGGTGTCGTTCCGCCTCGTCGGCGAGCAGAACCCCGCAGCCATTCGCGACAGCTTCCGGGCCTATGTGCGATCCAAGATTCCGGCCGATTGCTCCGTGGAGTTCCACGAACATGGCGCATCACCGGCCATCCAGCTGTCCTACGATTCGCCCGTGCTCACCAAAGCCAAGAATGCCCTTTCGGAAGAGTGGCCAAAACCCGCCGTTGTCATCGGCATGGGCGGCTCGATCCCGATCGTCGGCGATTTCCAGACGATGCTGGGCATGGATTCGCTGCTTGTCGGCTTCGGCCTGACGGACGACCGCATTCACTCGCCGAATGAAAAATACGATCTGCAGTCCTTCCACAAGGGCATCCGCTCCTGGATCCGCATTCTGGACGCGCTCGCGGCAAAATGACAAAAAAAGAGGAAGCGCCGGTTACCCGGCGCTTCCTCCCTTTCCGTTTGCTCATCGCAAAAACAAAAAGGCCGGGCAAGCCCGACCTTTCCATCCGTTTTCCGTCAATGCCAGTACATCCGTGGTCAAAGCGTTCAACGGTGATGTTCCAGAGCGCGTCCACTTTCATGGCCGCCGCATTTCACCATCAGGATCGGCTGCTTCGGTTAATCTTTGGTTAACGCGATAACAGCGGCACTTTCGAAATGCCCGTCCGACAGCTCTCATCTGAAACACTGTTAAACCCTATATTGGTATGCACTCGCGCCTTTTCAAGGCCCGCCCGTTCGCCGCGCCCTTCAAAAGAAAAAGGCCGGAGAAATCCGGCCTTTCCATTCATGCGAGTGACCCTTTCGGGCCAAAGCGCGTATCAGGCAGCAACGAGGTTGCCTGCGGACATCTTGCCCGAGCGGCGGTCCTGCATCAGCTCGTAGGAGAGCTTCTGGCCGTCGTTGAGGGCGGTGAGGCCCGCACGCTCAACAGCGGAGATGTGAACGAATACGTCCTGCGAACCGTCGTCAGGCTGAATGAAGCCGTAGCCCTTGGTTGCGTTGAACCACTTTACTGTACCAGTCGCCATAACGATTTCCTTCCGTTGGCAATTGTATTTGCACTGCAAGCAGTGCGGACTTGGGTCGAATTTGAAGGAAAAGATCGTCGTGAGCGTCTAAAAAGACGCCGAAGCTCTGGTCGTCAAACAAATATCGATGGCGAAGTACCTAGGTGGGAAGGGGCTGAAAGTCAAGTTTCTTTGAACACGGCCAACTGGTCAGGGTTAAGTAGGGGCCAGACCATGAACGCAAAAACCCGGCGCGGGAGGAGGTGCGCCGGGTTCTTGAAACTGACTGACAATTGGGAGGAGGAGTATTGTCAGTCCAATCGGGCGACGCTGGGAGGAGGAGTGCGTCGCTTCGATGATTTGAAGATACAGGATACCAGCTTAAAAAACAGACGTTTCATCGCAGCGCAGCATTGCGCATATTGCATAGCTATTCCGGGGCGACTTGAAGCTTCTCCGCGTAACGCCTAATAAACACGCATGTCTATCGAATCCGTCAGAGCTTTTTTCACCGAAAAGTCACCCGAGGTTGCCGTGATTGAAACGGAAACGAGTTCGGCGACAGTCGCTTTGGCCGCCGAAGCGCATGGTGTCGACCCTGACCAGATTGCGAAGACCATTTGCCTGAAGGCGGGTGAAACCATTCTTCTCGTCGTCGCCGCCGGCACGAAGCGGCTCGACAACCGCAAATTCCGCGATCATTTCGGCGTAAAGCCGCGCATGCTCGACCCGGAAGAGGTTGTTGCCGTGACCAGCCATCCCATCGGCGGCGTGTGCCCTTTCGGCCTGCCTTCTCGGCTTCCGGTGTTTTGCGACATATCGCTGAAAAACTATCGCGAGGTGGTTCCCGCGGCCGGTGCCACCAATGCGGCGGTGAAGATTTCGCCGGAGGTTATGGCCGAATTGACTGGAGCGGAATGGGTCGACGTCTGCCAATGACGCCGATGTGATCCGGCCAAGACTTAACCCCGCCTTAAATTGCCGCATTTAAACTCTTCATCCTGGATTAAGAATCGCGCAGGCATAGACGCCTTAAACCCGAACGGGATGTGCACGGTTTCGCAAATAGGAGCGACTTCGGCTGGATGGCAGGCAAAGGTAAATCACGCGAACGGGTAGAACCCTCCTTCGGGGATTTCCACGAGTCCGGCGATGACCTGCGTCTTGACGCCAGCGAGCGCATTGGCGGAACCACAAAACAGCAGGCCAAAAACCCGAAGCCGGCATCCAGTCGCACCACCTCCCGCAAGAAAGAAAAGCGCAGCAGCAATTCCGGTCGCGGCGTCATGGGCTTCATCCGCTCCCTCTTCTACTGGTGCATCGTGCTAGGCATCTGGGGCGGTATCGGCGTTGCCGGGCTTGTCCTTTATTATGGTGCGCGCATGCCGAGCGCCAGCAGCTGGTCCATTCCCGAACGTCCGCCGAATGTGAAGATCGTTTCGGTCAACGGCAGCGTGCTTGCCAATCGCGGCACGACCGGCGGCGAGGCGCTCGCGCTGGAAGATATGTCGCCCTATATTCCGCAGGCCGTCATGGCGATCGAGGATCGGCGGTTTTATTCGCATTTCGGGGTCGATCCGCTCGGCCTCGGACGCGCCATCGTCACGAATGTGCTGACGGGGCGCGCCGTGCAGGGTGGCTCGACTCTGACGCAACAGCTCGCGAAAAACCTGTTCCTTTCGCCGGACAGGACGCTGGAACGCAAGGTTCAGGAAGTGCTGCTGTCCTTCTGGCTGGAACACAAGTTCACCAAGGACCAGATTCTCGCGATGTATCTCAATCGCGTCTATTTCGGCTCCAACGCCTATGGCGTCGAGGCGGCGTCTAGGCGCTACTTCAACAAATCCGCGCGCGACGTCAATCTGGGCGAGGCGGCTATGCTCGCCGGGCTTCTCAAAGCCCCCTCACGCCTTTCACCGGCGCGCGATCCGCAGGCGGCGGAAGAACGGGCGCAGGTCGTGCTGCAATCCATGCGCGATGTCGGCTTCATCACCGATGACGAAATCAAGACCGCCATGTCGCAGCCCCCGACCAAGGCGAAACGTTTCTGGTCGGGCGCCGAGCATTACGCCGCCGATATGGTGCTGGAAGAAGTGCGCAGCCTGGTCGGCGAGGTCAAGCAGGACATCGTTGTCGATACCACCATCGACCCCAATCTCGAACGCGACGCCGAGAAGGCGCTGACCCATGTGCTGCAAGGTGACGGAAAGAAGCAGAGCGCCTCACAAGCGGCGCTGGTTTCCATCGATGGCACGGGCGCGATCCGGGCAGTGGTGGGCGGGGCGGATTATGCCGCGAGCCAGTTCAACCGCGCCGCCAAGGCAAAGCGGCAACCCGGCTCCGCATTCAAGCCTTTCGTTTACGTCGCCGCACTCGAAGCGGGGCTTACCCCCTACACGATCCGCAATGACGCGCCGGTACGCATCGGCAACTGGACACCGGAAAATTACGAGAAGAAATATCGCGGCGAAGTCACGCTCGCCACTGCGCTTGCCAATTCGCTGAACACGATCGCCGCACAGCTGGTGATGGAAGTCGGCCCGGAACGGGTGACACAGGTGGCCCATCGCATGGGCATCGAATCCGAGCTGCAGAACAATGCTTCCATCGCGCTCGGCACCTCGGAAGTGTCGCTGATGGAGCTGACGGCCTCCTATGCTCCCTTCATGAATGGTGGCTACAAGGCGACACCACATATCGTCAAACGCATCACCGATGCCGACGGCAAGGTGCTTTACGAAAACAAATACGACAATCCGCCGCGCGTGCTGAGCGAAGAGATCGCCGCGACCATGAACGGCATGTTGTCGCGCGTCATCACAGAAGGCACCGGCAAGGCCGCGCGCCTTCAAGGCTGGCAGGCGGCTGGAAAATCGGGCACGACCCAGTCCTTCCGCGACGCCCTTTTTGTCGGGTATACAAGCAACCTGACCACAGGTGTCTGGTTCGGCAATGACGACGGCACATCAATGAAGAAGGTCACCGGCGGCGGCCTTCCCGCAAAGGCCTGGAAAGATTTCATGACCGCCGCCCATTCGGGGCTGTCGCCTTCGCCGCTCTTCGGCCTCGGTGCATCGGGTGTTCCGCCGCTCGGGGAAATGCAGCAACCGGCGCCGGAAAGCGCGCCCTCCTCCATCGGCGATATCATTTCCAATGCGCTCGGCGGCGGGACTGCGGATAACGATGCCTACCCCCAGGCCCCGGTTGCGCCAAACCCAAATCAGCCGGGCGTGCCGATGCCGCCGGCAAATATCCCTTCCCGCGATATCGAACCCGGCTATTCAGCCAGCAACGGGCCTGTGCCACCCGCCGAAATCGGCGATCAGAGGCCATCCCGACCGAAGCAGACGACCCTGCTCGATATTCTCATGGGAAACTAACGATTTAGAACACGCGGCAGGCGCTGGTCGCGGGGTCGATGGCAATGTCGCCATCGCTGCAGAAAACTCCCGATTTTACAGGGTTTGGTTCCATGCCACAGGCCCTCTCCGCAGCCACGAGCGGAGAGGATGCTCGCCCTTACAACATCCGCGTGCAGTCGCATTAACCGTAGATTGCCATTTGCGCCAGAGCGGTTACATTTCGCATGACTTTTTACGGTAAATGAATTATTAATCCTTCATATAAATTAATTTTCTTCTATCAAAATAACTTTTCAGGGCTCTATATTATGCTGGGTACTAAAGGCTCATCGCATGCCGTTTTTTACGGTGCCTCCTATTCCGCAGCCACAACTTTCGAATCGCCGGAAACGCAACCTTCCTCTTCGGAAAAAACCGTCTCCGCATTTTTGCGCGGCCAGTTCGCGCTCAAAAGAACGATGGATATTGCAGGGGCGTCCATCGCCCTTGTCGCGCTCGCGCCGGTGTTGCTCACCGTCGCAGTGATGGTCAAACTCGACAGCAAGGGGCCGGTCCTGTTTTCGCAGGTCCGCTGGGGTATGAACGGGCGGAAAATCCGTGTCTATAAATTCCGCTCCATGAGAACCGACCTTTGTGATGCCACCGGTGTGGCGCAGACGGTGAAGAACGATCCCAGAATAACCCGGATCGGCGCAGTTCTTCGCCGCACCAATATCGATGAACTGCCGCAGCTTCTGAATGTGCTGAAAGGCGATATGTCACTGGTCGGGCCTCGCTGCCATGCCATCGGCATGCTGGCGGCCGGTCGTCTTTATGAAGAGCTTGTGCCACACTACCATATGCGGCACAGGGTGCGGCCGGGCATTACCGGCCTTGCCCAGATGCGAGGATTGCGCGGCCCGACGGATCGCAGCGACAAGGCCCGCGCCCGAATCGTCTCCGATCTTTATTACGTCGACAATTTTTCGATCTGGCTGGATATCAAGATCATGGTCGGAACGGTGATTTCCGAATTGCGCGGCGGCAAGGGTTTCTGATTTTCACGAGTCATTCGTCCAGGCGTAAAAAACGAAAGCCCGGCAGCGATGCCGGGCTCAGACTGCTGACAAACCCCTGGCGTGAGCTGGGGGTTTATGATTCATTGGGACATGTTGAAGAAACCTGCTCCTG
>NZ_MRDH01000021.1 GCF_002008225.1 Agrobacterium salinitolerans
AGGCAGCCTGATGGTCGTTTCCTTTCAGGTGGCCATCAGTATCGGTGCGGTCTTCGGCGGCTATATCGTCGATTCCTACGGCGCCACTGCGCCGCTGGCGCTGACCGCGATACTGGCCGCATCCACGGTCGCTCTGGCCTTGCTGCAACGTCGTGATTGATCCCTCTGACTTTTCGGGGCCGCAGGCAACGCGTTTGCCTGCGGCCACCTGACGGCCGGCGGCTTGCCGAAACCGCCACGTGAGCACGGGTCAAAAATCAGGGGATGTCCCGCCTTGCGTCACCCCACCTTTGCGCTACGCTTGGGAACAGGGATTTCTCAATGGAGGGACTGAGGCATGTGCAACAACTGCGTGATCGAGGACGTAAAAAAGAACATGCTGTCACGGCGCCTGCTGTTCAAGGGCGCCGCGGCCGGTTTGACGGCCATGACGGCGGGCAGTCTGGCGGCGCCGGTGCTGGCGCAATCGCCCCGGCAGGTCGTTGATCTCACCCATACCTATGATTCCACATTTCCTACATTCGATGGCAAACCGGGCATAGAATACGAGTGGGCAGCGGAGATCGCCAAGGATGGCTATCAGCTCCACAAACTCACCATCTACGAACATACCGGCACCCATATCGATGCGCCTTTCCACTTCAGCGCGAATGGCGCGAGCGTCGACCAGCTGGAGCCGCAGAAACTTGTCTCGCCGCTTGTCATCGTCGACATCACCGACCGCGCAAAAGAGGATGCCAATTCCACCATTGAAGCCGAAGACATCGAACGCTGGATATCTGCGAATGGCGACATCCCGACAGGTGCAATTGTGGCTTTACGCTCCGGATGGGCAACCAAAGTGAAGAGCCCCTCATTCCGCAATGACGACGCCGGAAAATTCGCTTTCCCCGGTTTCGGCAAATCGGCGACCGACCTTCTGCTCAAGCTCGACACGGTCGCCATTGGCGTCGACACACTTTCTCTGGATCCGGGCAACTCCGCAGATTTCGCGGTTCACAATTCCTGGCTGCCAGCAGGGCGCTACGGTATCGAAGGGCTGAACAACCTCGAGGCTCTGCCGGTCAAGGGAGCGACCATAATCGTCGGCGCGCCGGCACACCGCGGCGGAACGGGCGGCCCAGCCCGTATTCTGGCCCTGGTCTGACACCGGGAGCCCCTTCCGTTCAGTCATGGGTCGATTGGAAAGGCGAAGCCGGCCTTGACGCGGTCCATGACGACCATCGTCTTGAACCCTTTGATATCGTGGTTTTCGTAAAAAAAACGGCGGGTGAAGGCCTCGTAGTCCTCCATGTCCTTTGCCGTGATTACCAGGATGAAATCGGCATCGCCCGTCACATAATAACCGATCATCACCTCCCGCGTGGCGCGAATGGCGGCTTTGAAACGGTCGACAATATCGGCCCTTTCTCGCTCCAGCGAGACGAGAACGATCATGGTAATGCCGCGCCCGACGGCTTTGGGCGAAACGACAGCCACATCGGCTTCGATCACCCCCTCATCACGCAGACGCTTCAACCGGCGCTGGCACGCAGTTGGCGACAGATTGACGATTTTGGCCAGCTCTTCCGAGGTCAGGCGATTGTTCTTCTGCACGGCGTCAAGCAGCGCCCGGTCGGCTCGATCTATCTGGGTCATGCGGAATTCCTGCATCTGAATAATAAACTAAGCATAATTTCTGCGTAAAGGCACGCTTAAACGCCGTCAATCAATCATGCAGCGCAGTTAAGCTTCTGGCAAATGAAAAGGGATCTTGCCGATGGAAGCTATCGCCAGCGCAGCGCTTAAAAACCTTCACCGACCGGAGCTGGTCGAGCATCGTGCCTTTCTGGATGGGCAATGGGTGGCGCGTAAGGAGACGCTGGGCGTTGTCGATCCGGCAAGCGGAGATCATCTGCTCGATGTCTCTTCCTGCTCCCTGAACGACGTGGACGCGGCGGTCGAAACCGCAGGCAGAGCATTCCTCGGGTGGCGGGACATGCTGCCCGTTGAACGCGGCGACATCCTTCGGACATGGGGCCGGCTGATGCGTGACAATGCCCGCGATCTCGCTGTTATCATCAGCGCCGAACAGGGAAAGCCGCTTTCGGAATCGCTCGGTGAAATTTCCTATGCAGCAGCCTTTCTCGACTGGTTTGCAAGCGAAGGCGAAAGATCCTACGGGGAGACAATTCCAAGCCATATCAAAGGCGGCAACCTCTCCGTACGGATGCAGCCGATAGGGGTCACGGCTGCCATCACACCCTGGAATTTCCCATCAGCCATGATCGCCCGCAAGGCGGGCGCCGCCCTTGGCGCCGGCTGCACGATGATCGTCAAACCGGCGCCTGAAACACCGCTTTCGGCACTGGCCCTGGCAAAACTGGCACAGGAGGCGGGCATGCCGGCCGGTGTGTTGCAGGTTTTGCCGGGGGAAGCCGCGCCGCTTGCGCGCCGCCTGCTGGAACATGCTGAGGTTCGGGCGTTTTCCTTTACCGGTTCGACCGAGGTGGGACGGCTACTCCTCACGCAATCGGCGGCGACCATCAAAAAAGCCTCGCTTGAACTTGGCGGCCATGCCCCCTTTATTGCCTTTGCCGATGCGGACCTTTCCCAGACCGTGAAAGGTTGCCTCGCCGCCAAATTCGCCACATCCGGACAGGACTGCCTTGCGGCAAACCGCATCTATGTTCAGCGCGAGCTTTATGACCGTTTTATTGAGCGGTTCGCCGAGGCGACCTCCAGACTGACCGTTGGCCACGGCCTTGAACCGGGCATCGACATTGGGCCAATGACCCGGCCGACCGTCGCCGAAAAGTGCCGTCAGCAGATCGCGCAGGCGCTTTCTGCCGGTGCACGTCTCGTCTGCGGCGGACAGGACAGCCCGCTCGGCGGCAATTTCGTCACCCCCACCGTGCTCGCCGATGTGAGCGACGACATGCTGATCGCGCGCGAAGAAACATTCGGGCCGGTGGCCGCCATCCTGCCCTTCGATGACGAGCGGGAGGTCGTGCGACGCGCCAATGCCACGGAGATGGGGCTTGCGGCCTATGTCTACACCAACGATCTCGGCCGGGCGATGCGCCTGACGGACCAGCTGGAATACGGCATGGTCGCCGTCAATACACCGAAGTTCACCGGCGCGCCCATACCCTTCGGCGGCTGGAAACAATCCGGCCTCGGTCGCGAGGGTTCGCGTCACGGTCTCATGGAATATCTCGAACCCAAATATGTCTGCTTCGGCAATCTGGCTGCCTGAAAGGAACGCGCCTATGACCATCGACATTAAAAACATCGCGCAAATGGATCGCAACGCCGTTCTGCACCCATTCACCCAGCTGAAGGACTTCGCCAGTGGCAAGCTCGGCGAACCGACCATAGTTGAAACCGGCAAGGGCATCCGCATTCAGGACGCCCACGGCAAGCAGTTGATCGATGGCTTTGCCGGTCTTTATTGCGTCAATGTCGGCTATGGCCGCACCGAGGTGGCGGAAGCGATTTCCCGTCAGGCCTATCGGCTTGCCTATTACCATTCCTATGCCGCCCACACGACGGACGAACTGGCGATCCTTTCCGACCGGCTGGTGAAGATGGCACCCGGCAAGATGAGCAAGGTGTTCTACGGCATGTCTGGCTCGGACGCCAACGAGACCCAGGCTAAGCTCGTCTGGTATTACAACAACCTGCGCGGCAAACCGGAGAAGAAGAAAATCATCTCCCGCGAAAGGGGATATCACGGCTGCAGCGTAGTTTCCGGCTCCATGACCGGCATGAGCTTTTATCACGACCACATGGACCTGCCGCGCGCCGGCATTTTGCACACCGGCGCTCCGCACCATTACTGGGGCGCAGAAGCCGGTGAAACCGAGCTGGAATTCTCAAAACGCCGCGCCGACGAACTGGAAGCACTCATTCTGCGCGAAGGCCCCGACACGATAGGCGCCTTCATTGCCGAGCCGGTGCTCGGCACCGGCGGCATTACGCCGCCGCCGGAAGGCTACTGGCCGGCGATACAGGATGTTCTCAAAAAATACGATGTCCTTTTGATTGCCGATGAGGTGATTACCGGCTTCGGCCGCACGGGCTCCATGTTCGGCTCGCAACATTACGGCATCGAGCCGGACCTCATCACCGTCGCCAAGGGTCTGACATCGGCCTATTTCCCGCTTTCCGGCGCCATCGTTGGGGAAAAAGTCTACAAGGTCATGGAGGAAGGCGCTGACCGCGTCGGCGCCTTCTCCCACGGCTACACCTATTCCGGCCATCCAATCGGCGCGGCGGCGGCAAATGCCGTGCTCGACATCGTGGAAAAGGAAGACCTGCCCGGCAATGCCCGGGCTGTCGGCAGCTATTTTCAGGAGCAATTGAAGGCGAAGTTCGCCCAGCTTCCAATCGTCGGCGAAGTGCGCGGTGTGGGCCTCATGGGCGCCATCGAATTCGTGGCGGATCGTGAAAAGAAAACGCGGTTTGCCCCCGGTCTCACAGTCGGCGCACGCGTTTCGAAGGCGGCACGCAATGGCGGCCTTATTGCGCGCGCCATGCCGCATGGCGATATCCTGGGCTTTGCACCGCCGCTCGTCACAACGAAGGCGGAGGTGGACGAGATCATCGCCATCGCCGAAACCGCAGTCCGCAGCGTCATGGATGATCTGGTGCGGGCCGGCGAAAAAATCTGATCGTCAGCACGGCGTTCAACGATCGCAAATACTGCTCATTTCGACGGCAACTGCGCCTCTCTGCGGCGCAGTTGCCGTCGGCGTTGCATAAGGCTTCATCTTTTCGCGGAACCATGCATAATGTCATGAAATCAATATCGTCAAAAACGAGACAATTTCATGCGTCGTCAAGCCAATTCGTCAAACCCCGATCCGGTGTCCGCAACCAGACCGGCGGCATGGCGGCCGATCCTGGCCAAACAGAAGGGCGAAACGAAACATTCCGCGCTGACGGAACGAATCATCGCCGATATCGACGCCGGCGTCCTGAAGCCGATGGACCGCATGCCGACCCACCGCGATCTCGCCCGCGAACTCGGCCTATCGGTCCAGACCGTCAGCCTCTCCTACAAGGAGGCTGAACGGCTGGGCTATCTCAGCGGCGAAATCGGCCGCGGCACCTTCGTGAAAACACGGGTGACGGACCGTGCTGGACGCATGATGCTCGATCACAGCCCGACCGAGGTGCTCGACCTCTCCATTATCCGCGGCGTTTATCTCGACGACCATGAAAACGCCTCGCGCACCGTCCTTCGCGAACTGGCCGATAGTGACAATTCGGACTTCATGCGCCCCTGCCGTCCGGTCGCGGGCCTCGACAGCCATCGCGAAACCGCCCGGATCTGGCTTGGAATGATGGGTGTCACCGCCGGCGCGGAACGTATTCTCGTCACCAATGGCGCTGCGCATGGCATATTTCTCGCCTTGAGCTGCATCATTCGCTCGAACGACGTGGTTCTGTGCGAAAACCTCACCGACCACGGCATCATCGGCCTGTCGAACATTCTGGGCTTCAGCCTCAAGGGCTTGCCGACCGACAAAGAAGGTATAGTGCCGGACGCGCTGGAGGCCGCCTGCGCAGCCGGGGGCGTCAAGGCGCTGGTGCTCATTCCCACTCTCAACAATCCCACGGGACATGTTTCCGGCGTTGCACGCAGACAGGCGATCGCCGCGATTGCCGAAAGGTACGGCGTCTTTGTTATTGAGGACGAAGTCTATCGCCCGATCATCGAGGATGATCTGCCATCCATCACCGAAATGCTGCCTGATCTTGGTTTTTTCGTCACCAGCTTTACCAAGACGGTGCTGACGGGGTTGCGCGTCGGCTATCTCGTCGTGCCGCCTGCCTATTCCATCCGCGCCGCCTCTATCCTGCGTGTATCGAGCTGGAGCGGAACCTATCTCACGGCCGAAATCGCCACGCGCTGGGTCGAAAACGGCACCGCACGGCGGCTGCTGGATGTCCAGCGCGCCGAAGTGCGTGCGCGGCAAAAGATTGCCACGGACATATTGGGCGACCATATCGCCTCGACCCACCCCCTCTCCTTCTGCGCCTGGCTGAAGGTTCCACCGCGCTGGACGGAGGACGGGCTGGTGCGCGCGCTCACAAACCAGAACGTCGCGGTCACGCCGTCTGAGCCGTTCATTGCCGGTCCCGGCCATGGCGGCGGCATCCGCATATGTCTCGGTGGACGGCTCAATCACCCAAGCCTCGTCAAAGCCTTGACCACCGTGCGGCAGACCTTCGAGCAACTGCCGCCGGTCTACGATATCGGTTCAATCGGCTGAGGCAGTCGCTCGAAAATCATTGAATCATTACAATATAATAATTGACATGATTTTACTTCGCTCACAACATGACAATCATGAAGAGCGCAAACCTGTCCATATCCGCAGATAAAAATCCGCTTCCGGTCTCGCTGGCCGCGATAGAGCAGGCAGCATTGCGGCTTGCCGGACAGGTGGAGCGCACACCTTTGGTCCGCTCGGACCTCCTGTCCGAACGCTGCGGCCACCCCGTTCATCTCAAGCTTGAAACCCTTCAGCCCATCGGCGCCTTCAAGCTGCGCGGCGCGATGAACGCCATACTGTCGCTTGACGACGACGCACGCAGGCGAGGCCTTGTCACCGCCTCGACCGGCAATCATGGCCGCGCTGTGGCCTATGCGGCCAGCAAGCTCGGAATTCCCGCCACGATCTGCATGTCGGCACTCGTACCGGCGAACAAGGTTGACGCGATCCGCGCGCTCGGTGCGGAAATCCGGATCGTCGGCATGTCACAGGATGACGCGCAAGAGGAGGTGGAGCGCCTGACTGCAAGCCATGGTCTTACCGCAATCCCGCCATTCGATGATGCTGACGTTGTGGCCGGCCAGGGCACGATAGGTCTCGAGGTCGTCGAAGACATGCCTGAGCTGGCGACGGTGCTCGTTCCTCTTTCCGGCGGCGGCCTTGCAGGCGGCATCGCCGTTGCGGTCAAGGCGCTGAAGCCACGGGCACGGGTCATCGGCATTTCCATGGAGCGGGGCGCGGCCATGCATGCGTCGGTTGCAGCCGGCCGGCCCGTCGCAATACGGGAGGAAGAAACGCTGGCGGATTCGCTGGGCGGCGGAATTGGACTGAAGAACCGCGTGACATTCGCACTTTGCCGGGAACTCCTTGATGAGATCGTGCTGGTTTCCGAAGACGAGATTGCAGCCGGCATCCGCCATGCGGCACGCGAAGAAGATTTGACGGTCGAGGGCGCGGGCGCCGTTGGTTTCGCTGCAATCCTGTCCGGCAAGATCGACATTAGCGGTCCGACCGCCATCATCGTATCGGGCGGAAATATCGACCCGGCGGTCCATAAGACCATCATCGACGGGGGAGCCGCATGAGCCGCATCACCATTCTGACCGAGAAAGACCTGCGCGGCGTCATCAAGCTCGATCTCTCGGCGGTCGACTGCGTGGAGCGGGCCTTTGCGGCGCTCGCAACGCAGACCGTCTCCATGCCGCCGATCATGCGGCTCGATATCCCGGAGTTCCGCGGCGAAGTGGATGTGAAGACGGCCTATGTGCCGGGCTTTGATGGTTTCGCCATCAAGGTCAGCCCCGGTTTCTTCGACAATCCGAAACTCGGTCTGCCGAGCCTCAACGGTCTCATGATCCTTTTCAGCGCAAGGACCGGGCTGGTGGAGGCCCTTCTCCTCGACAACGGCTATCTTACCGATGTGCGGACCGCCGCGGCAGGTGCTGTCGCGGCGCGGCACCTGGCCCGCAAAGACGCGTCCGTCGCCGCGATCTTCGGGGCGGGCATGCAGGCACGTTTGCAGCTCGAAGCCCTGATGCTCGTGCGCCCGATCAGATCGGCGCGGATATGGGCGCGGGACCACCAGAAGGCCGAGAGACTTGCGGGCGATTTCGCCAGCGAACACGGCATTGAGATCGCAGCTGTGGCCGATCCGCAGGCTGCCGCGCGGCGTGCCGATATCATTGTAACAACGACGCCCGCCGAAAGCCCGATCCTCTTTGCCGACTGGCTGGAAGAAGGCCAGCATCTGACAGCCATGGGATCGGATGCCGAACACAAGAACGAGATAGATCCGGCCGTGTTCATCAGAGCGCGCTATGTCGCGGACCGCATCTCGCAGACCCGTATTCTCGGTGAGTTGCATCACGCCATCGCCGCCGGGCGCACCGCGTCGGATCAGCACTTCGCGGAACTTGGCGACGTCATTGCCGGCAAAGTGCAGGGCCGCGTATCGGGCAAGGACATAACCTTTGCCGATCTGACCGGCGCCGGCGTACAGGACACGGCTATCGCCAATCTGGCCTTTGCCCGCGCAAAGGAAGCCAAGAGCGGTCAAACAATCGAAAACACCATAAAAATGGGAGATGCAGCGTGAGCGTAACGCTGAACTTTACGCGCGAGGAATATGCCGCGCGCCTGTCCAAAACCCGCAAGGCTATGGAGAAAGCCGGGATCGATCTTCTGGTCGTCACTGACCCGTCCAACATGCATTGGCTGACCGGTTATGACGGCTGGTCCTTCTACGTCCACCAATGCGTGCTGGTGCCGCCGGAGGGCGAGCCGATCTGGTATGGCCGCAAGCAGGATGCCAACGGTGCAAAGCGCACGGCCTATCTCGCCCACGACAATATCATCGGCTACCCCGATCACTACGTTCAATCGACCGAACGGCACCCGATGGATCTGTTGTCTGAGATCATCGAGGAGCGCGGCTGGTCCGGCCTGACGGTCGGCGTCGAGATGGACAATTATTATTTCTCGGCAGCCGCATTTGCATCGCTGCAGACACATCTGCCGAACGCCCGTTTCAAGGACGCCGCTGGTCTCGTGAACTGGCAGCGCGCGGTGAAAAGCCCGGCCGAACTCGACTATATGCGCAAGGCTGGGAAGATCGTCGAACTGATGCACAAGCGTATTGTCGACGTCGTTGAGCCGGGCATGCGCAAATGCGATCTGGTGGCCGAAATATACGATGCCGGCATTCGTGGCACCGCCGAGTTCGGCGGCGACTATCCAGCCATCGTACCGCTCCTCCCTTCGGGTGCCGACGCCTCCGCCCCGCATTTGACATGGGACGACAAGCCGATGCGATCAGGCGAAGGCACCTTCTTCGAAATCGCAGGCGCTTACCGCCGTTATCATTGCCCGCTGTCACGCACGGTCTTTCTCGGCAAGCCGACACAGGCATTCCTCGATGCGGAAAAAGCAACGCTTGAGGGCATGGAGGCCGGCCTTTCCGCAGCCAAGCCCGGCAACACCTGCGAGGACATCGCCAATGCCTTTTTCGCCGTGCTGAAAAAATACGGGATCATCAAGGACAACCGCACCGGCTATCCGATCGGGCTTTCCTATCCGCCGGACTGGGGCGAGCGCACCATGAGCCTTCGACCCGGCGACCGCACGGAGTTGAAGGCCGGCATGACATTCCACTTTATGACCGGCCTCTGGCTTGAAGACATGGGGCTCGAAATCACCGAAAGCATTGCGATCACCGAAACCGGTATCGAATGCCTTTCCAATGTGCCGCGGCAACTCTTCGTGAAAGGCTGAGACGATGTTGAGCACCGCGCTTCGCCCCTCACCGATCACGCCCTCCGTCGATTTTGACGCCAAGGGCGTGCAACACGGTCATCTGCGGCTGCCATACAGCCGCGATGACAGCGCGTGGGGCTCGGTGATGATCCCGATCTGCGTCATCGCCAATGGCGAAGGGCCAACGGCGCTTCTGACCGGCGCAAACCATGGCGACGAATATGAGGGACCGGCAGCACTCTTCGAACTCGCCCACACGCTCGATCCGGCCGAAGTGAAGGGCCGTATCATCATCGTGCCGGCGCTCAACTACCCGGCTTTCCGCGCAGGCACACGCACCTCCCCCATCGACCGGGGAAACCTCAATCGCAGTTTTCCCGGCCGCCCTGACGGCACGGTGACGGAGAAGATCGCCGATTACGTGACCCGCCATCTGATACCGCTTGCGGATATCGTTCTCGATTTCCATTCCGGCGGCAGGACACTTGATTTCCTGCCATACGCGGCGGCTCACGAATTGCCCGACAAGACGCAGGAGGGCCGGTGTTTTGAAGCGGTGGCGGCTTTTGCCGCCCCCTATTCAATGAGGATGCTCGAAATCGACGCCGTTGGCATGCTGGACACGACCGTCGAGGAGTTGGGCAAGGTCTTTGTCACAACGGAGCTGGGCGGCGCGGGCACGGCAAGCGCGAAATCGATCGATATCGCGCGGAAAGGCATCGTCAATCTGCTGCGCCACACGGGCATTTTGGCCGGTTCACCCGTTCTCGCAAAAAGCCGTTGGCTGGATATGCCCTCCAGCGACTGCTTCACCTTTGCTGAAGACGACGGACTCGTTGTCTTCGTCTGCGATCTGGGAGACGCGGTCACGGCGGGTGAGACAATCGCCCGGGTTTATCCGATCGGCAAAACCGGCCTTGCACCGGTCGATTATCGCGCCTCCCTCAGTGGCGTGCTTGCCGCACGCCACGTTCCCGGCCTCATCAAGGCCGGAGACTGCCTTTCCGTCATCGCCACGGTCACGGAGAATACCTAGTCACTAGAAACATCGTGAGATCCGAAAACGGACCACGCAACCCAACCAGAGGAGTAAGAACATGCGTATGATCAGACTAGCCGGGCTTTCCGCCCTCGCTCTCACCATCGGCGTGACGTCAGCCAGCGCGCTCACCGTCGAAGAAGTCAAAAGCCAAGGCTATATCCGCGCCGCCACGGCCAATGAAGTGCCCTATTCCTACATGCAGCCAGACGGCACCTCCGCCGGCATCGGCCCGGATGTGGCCAATGCGGTTCTGAAATCGATGGGTATCGAAGAGGTCAACTGGACGGTGACGCCCTTCGGCACGCTGATCCCCGGCCTCAAAGCCCGTCGCTTCGATTTTGCGGCCGCCGAACAGAACATCTCGCCGGAGCGCTGCAAGCAGGTCGCCTTCACCGAACCGAACTCGTCCTATGGCGAAGGACTACTGGTGAAGAAAGGCAATCCGAAAAAGCTTACCACCTACGCCGATATCGCCAAGGACCCCTCATTGAAGGTCGCCGTTGTTTCCGGCGCAAACAACGTCGATTTCCTGCGCGCAGTCGGTGTCAAGGAAGAGCAGATCGTGTTCATCCCTGCCAATGCCGACGCTATTCCCACCGTGCAGAGCCGAGTCGACGCCTATGCGGCCACCGAACTGACGGTTTCGGAACTCGCCAAGGGTCAGGCGAACGTCGAGCAGGTGACGCCTTTCACCGATCCGGTCGTGAAGGATGCGCCGGTGCGCAATTACGGCGGTTTCGCTTTCCGCCCGGAAGACAAGGAGCTGCGTGACGCCTTCAACGCGGCGCTCGTGGAATTCCGCAAGACGGACGACTACAAAAAAATCCTCACCAAATACGGCCTGTCCGAACAGAGTATTGCGGCAGCGGCCGAAAAGAAGGTCGCCGATCTCTGCGCCGGCAAATAATGCCAGCCGGCGCCCGGGCATAACCGGGCGCCGTTCCTCGGGAATTCGGGAAATCTCCAGATGGACATGACTGCATATCTGCCGATGTTATGGCAAGGCGCGGTCGTCACGATGACGATTACGCTCGCAGCCCTTGCCGTCGGCACGGTGCTCGCCTTTTTCTTTGGCATCCTGCGCGTCGAGGGTGGACCGATCCTGTCGGCAATCGCGCTCTGTTATACGGAAGTGTTCCGCGGCACCTCGCTGCTGGTGCAGCTTTTCTGGTTCTACTACGCCCTGCCGCTGGTCGGGTTGAGCTTCGATCCGATCACGACGGGGGTGCTGGTGCTTGCCGCCCATGCCGGAGGCTACGGCGCGGAAATTGTTCGCGGCGCGCTGTCCTCCGTCTCGGTGCAGCAGCTGGAGGCCGCACGCGCGCTGAACTTCACGCGGATGCAGACGCTGTTTCGCATCTTGCTGCCGCAGGCCGTTGTCGAGATGATGCCGGCCTTCGGCAATCTCGCCATCGAAACGCTGAAGCTTTCATCGCTCGTGTCGTTGATCTCGATTGCCGATCTCACTTTTGCGGCGCAGTCGATCCGCAACCTGACGCTCGATAGCGCCAGCATCTATTCGATTACGCTGCTTTGTTATTTCGCGATGTCGCTCATCTTGATGGTCGTCATCCGGGTGATCGAACGCTTCGTGCGGCGCGGCAACGTCTTCCCGCGCACGCGCCATTCGTAAGGATATCTGCTCATGATGTATGGTTACGAATGGGATACGACCACCTGGCTCACCTACACGACCTCCATCCTGCCCATCATTCTGATCGGGCTCACGGTGACGCTGAAGGCCGCCGCCGCCGGCTTTGCCATTGCGCTGGTTCTGGGGCTCGTCTTTGCACTGCTACGCCGCAGCCGCGTCAGGATGATCTCCTGGCCAACCGCGCTGATTGTCGAATTCCTGCGCGATACGCCGCTTCTTGTGCAGCTATTCTTTCTCTATTACGTGCTTCCGGATTTCGGCATTGTCCTGCCGGCATTTCTCACTGGCGCACTGGCGCTCGGCCTGCAATATGCCGCCTATACGTCCGAAGTCTATCGCGGCGGTATCGAGGCGGTGCATCACGGCCAATGGGAAGCGGCGACGGCGCTTAATCTCACGCACATGCAGACCTATAGGGACATCATCATCCCGCAGGCCATTCCGCGCATCGTCCCGGCCATGGGCAATTATCTTGTCGCCATGATCAAGGAAACGCCGGTGCTATCCGTCGTCACGGTTCTAGAAATGATGGGGCTTGCCAATATGATCGGCGAGCGCACCTTCGAATATCTGGTGCCGCTGACGCTTGTGGGCCTGATCTTCCTTGTCCTGACCATAATCTGCTCAGCAGGCCTCAGCCGCCTGCAAAGAGCGCTTCCAAAAGCAGGAATTCCCTTGCGATGACCAACACCACCAACCAGCCACTGATCGAATTTTCCGATGTCACGAAACGCTTCGGCATTCTGACAGTCCTCGACCGGTTCAATTTCAGCGTCGCGAAGGGCGAAAAAGTCACCCTCATCGGTCCATCCGGCTCCGGCAAATCAACGGTCCTCCGCATTCTCATGACGCTGGAGCCGTTCCAGGAGGGAAGACTGAGGCTTGCGGACATGTCCTACCAGGAGCCGGGCGGCAAAGGACCTTTCAAAGCCTCCGAAAAGCATCTCCGCCAGATCCGCAATCACGTCGGCATGGTGTTCCAGAGCTTCAATCTCTTTCCCCATATGACCGTCCTTCGCAATATCGTGGAGGCGCCGGTGCGGGTTCTGGGCATCAGCCGCGCAGAGGCGGAGGCGCGCGCAATCGAATTGCTGAAGATGGTCGGGCTTGTGGATAAGAAGGATCATTATCCAGTGCAGCTTTCTGGCGGGCAACAGCAGCGCGTCGCCATTGCCCGCTCGCTTGCCATGCGTCCGCGTGTCCTGCTTTTCGATGAGCCGACCTCGGCACTGGACCCGCAACTGGTTGGCGAAGTGCTGTCCGTCATCCGCGACCTGGCCCATGAGCATGACCTGACGATGCTTCTCGTCACCCACGAAATGCGCTTTGCCCGGGAAGTCTCGGACCGCGTCTGTTTCTTCGACAAGGGCCGCATCTGCGAACAGGGGAAACCGGACGAGATTTTCGGCCAGCCGAAAGAAGACCGCACACGCGAATTTCTCGCTTCCGTCTTACAGTGAATTTCATGGTGAAGTCGGTCAGCACGGGTAGATAGAACCTTTCCGTTCGCGCATCAGCCTCGAGGGTCAGCGCCGTGTTGAACGGATCGTGGCGCAAGCGGCGGATTTCGGAATTGACTGCCGGCAAGATTCTCTCGCTTGCCAAGGCGCAACGTTACACCACCAACCTGCGAGCCCGCGGCTTGAGGAGTTCGAAATCCGGCCTCATCGGGTGTCTGGTTCCAGTTTATGACAACCGGTTCTTGTCCTCTATGGCGCAGACGTTCGAGGGCCAGGCGCGCAAACGCGGCCCGTCGCCCATGGATAAAGGTGGTCAATGCGCTCGAGCGCGAGCCGCATATTGCTCAAACTCCTCCAGTGGTATGGGCCTTGCGAAAAAGTAGCCCTGGAAAAACTCGCAGCCGTATGACAACATCATGCGCAATTCGGCCTCTGTTTCCACGCCTTCGGCAAGGACCTCCAGAGAGAGGTCGTGTCCCATTCTGACAATGTTTTTGGTAATTGCGGAAAGACGCCCGTTTTCGCTCACGCCCTTTACAAAGCTGCGATCAATCTTGAGCTGTTTCAACGGCAATTGACGAAGATAACTGAGAGACGAATAGCCGGTTCCAAAATCATCAAGCGCGATCGCAAACCCCGCGCGATGCAGGAGCTTCATCTTGGCGATGGCCGCGTCTATATCAGAAAGAAAAACGCTTTCGGTCAACTCCAGCTTGAGTAACCGTGCGTCAATGGCATTAGACGAAACGGCTTCGAGAAGCTGAGCGGCAAATCCCGTATCCACGAAATGATCCGCAGTGATGTTGATCGAAAGCGTCAAGTGACGGGTCGAAGCGTTTTCCTGCCATCGTGCCAGGGTCTTGCAAGCTTCAACAATCACCCATTCGCCGATTGTCGGCATAAAGCCCGTGCGTTGGGCAAGTGGAATGAATTCCGCCGGTGATATTTTGCCCCGTTTGGGATGGTTCCAGCGCAAAAGCGCTTCTGCTCCGCTCACCGAGCCGTCCGCACGCACCTGCGCCTGATAAAAAAGTTCGAATTGCCCGTTGGAAAGCGCAGTCCGCAACTCCAATGCGTTTTTTGTCTGGCTTCGAAATTGAGCCTGCATCGCCGCGACGCCTCCGCACAACATACTCGTCGCGAAAATACCGTTGAACCATGCGCTGACGCTTCTCACTTCCTGCGAGATCGAGATATGGAAAGGGAAGCTCGCAGCGGAGGCACACAGAAAAATGAAAGCTATGAGACCGGACGAAATGACCATGAACTGGGGGATCGAGCGCCGGCGTTGAAAATTCATATAGCCAACGAAGACGATGACGAGCAGGTAAAGGTGTGTCGTTCTGGGCACTGCCGCGTCCTGCACATCGATCGAGACCGAATACCAGCACACAAACAGGGTGCAAGCGATCTGGGCGAGGATAAGACCGCATGAAAAATGGCCCTTCAGGCAAATCAGCCAGCAAGGAATGACCGCTGCACCGAGCACAAGAAGGCTGATTGCGATATTCCACCGTCCCGTCAGAGCAAAGAACACGAACCAACCCGCCCCAAGCGCAAGGCCAAGCCATGCTGCGATGCGGCACAGAAGAAGCAGATGCTGTGAGTATTCCTCTCGGTCTTTGTTTTTTTGGAGGGGCATGCTGGCCTTGCTTGCGATTAAGAACGGCGAACTCGCTCCTTGCTGGAAAAGCCATGAGGAAGCTAGGCCTACAAAACCGGAGGTTGGGCTTTTCAAACGACGCGGTTAAACAAAGCCAAATACGACGCGACAAGTTTTCATCAACGATATCTGTTGACCTCAACCACTCTCGAGGCCGTATCCCGTAACCTCGACTGATGCGGGGGGCACGACTGCTCTCCCAAACCCAACCCGACAAATGGTCCTGGATAATTTGATGAAACAGCAGCTAACGAACATTCTGAACAGCGGCCGAGACAGCGCGCTTCTGCGCTTTTCGCTAGCCAAGTCCTTTGCAGCCTCCGGGGAATTGCCGGAAGCTGTGCGGCATCTTCAGGAAGCGGTCCGGCAAAAACCGGATTATTCCGCCGCCTGGGCGGAGCTTGGCCTCAACCTGTTGCGATTGGGCGACAATGAAGGGGCCACGGCGGCTTGGCTAAAAGGCATCACCGTTGCCACGGCCCAGGGCGACGCGCAGGTCAGACGGCAGCTGGAAGTGAGGCTGCGACGGATGAGGTCGCAACTGCCGAAAGGGTCCTGTAATGGGCCAAGCTCATCGTGATACATCTCACATTGCGCCGTCAGGCGAACATCGTCGCAACAGATCCAGCCCGTCAAAAATTCGCCGGAGATTAGCCAGGCTTCATAAAACCGGTTATGATCACCAGAAAAATCACGGGAGGCGGCCGTCGAGGGCCGGTGATTTATGGGTATTTCCGATCACATCCAGGAAATAGAGCACGTCGGACAGGGCAGAAATACCGGCCGCGACGAGGTGGTGCTAGAATCTTGGCGACGTTGTCTAGATACCTATCAGCTTGATCCGGCCAAGGCGCGAGAAGCCGTCATCGTTTCCGAGACATGCCTGCGCGAGCATCGTCAGCGGGCAGAAGACCTCGTCCACATCGCCCGTTCCGGCCTGGAACGGCTGTATCGGCAGGTGGCTGAGCAGAATTACGTTCTTCTTCTGTCGGATCAACAGGGAGTGACGGTCGAGTTTCTGGGCGACCCGTCATTCAATAACAATCTGCGCAAGGCCGGGCTTTACCTCGGCTCGGAATGGTCGGAACCGCGTGCCGGCACCTGCGCCGTCGGCGCCTGCATCGCCACCGGCGAAGCACTGACGATCCACCAGACCGATCATTTTGATGTGACGCATACGCCGCTTTCCTGCACCGCAGCCCCGATCTACGATACGCAGGGGGCATTGACGGCGGTACTCGATATTTCGCTCCTGAGTTCCCCCATCCTCAAGACGAGCCAGAACATGGCGCGTCACCTGGTTTCATCGACCGTGCGAAGGATCGAGCTGGCAAATTTGATGGCCAGCAGCCGCCATGATCTGGTGCTGCGCTTTGCGGGTGCGCCCGAATTTCTGGATGTCGACCCCGAAGCCGCTGTCTCCGTCGATGGCTCCGGCCGGATCACGGGCATGACGCACGCCGCCGCACGCCTTCTCGCCGCATCGCGCGAGCTTGACTGGCGCATGCCGGAACGCCTCCTCGGAGAGCGCGTGGAGGAGTTTTTCGAGGCCGGCTTCGATGAACTCGCCTCCCTCACCCGATCAAGCCTGCCGCAGGAGAGGCGCATCGTCGTGAAGGACGGCACCGTGCTTTATGCGCACGCGATCGAACCGCAGCAGCGCCGGTCGACGGTGCCGCTTGCTCGTCTGAAATCCCAGCCGGTTATGGAAGAGATCGGCGGCGATGGGCCGGCGGTTCGAAACCTCAAGCGCAAGGTGGAAAAACTGGCGCCTGCAAAATTGCCGATCCTGCTGCAGGGCCAGACCGGAACCGGCAAGGAACATCTCGCCCGCATCATTCACAACACAAGCGGCGTTTCCGGCCGGTTCGTCGCCGTCAATTGCGCCGCCATTCCCGAACAGCTGATCGAAAGCGAATTGTTCGGTTATCTGCCGGGAGCCTTCACAGGGGCGCTGGCGAAAGGACGCAAGGGGCTGGTGGAGGAGGCGCAGGGTGGAACGATGTTCCTCGACGAGATCGGCGACATGCCGTTTGCGGCGCAAAGCCGGCTGTTGCGCGTATTGGCCGAAGGTGAGATCCTGCCCGTTGGTGGCTCCACCCCCCAGAAGGTGGATTTCAGGGTGATTTCTGCCTCGCACCGCCCGTTGAGCGACATGGTGCGGACAGGTGATTTCCGCGAAGACCTCTATTATCGCCTGAATGCGGCTGTGTTGACCTTGCCCGCACTTAGCGAACGCGATGACTTTCCCTGGCTTCTCGATAAGCTTCTGGAAAAACATGGGCTGCCGGGTCGTCCTCTGACGCTCTCCAACGCCGCGCGGATGTTGATCCTTGGCCATTGCTGGCCCGGCAACATCCGCGAGCTGGACAATGCCATAGCCTTTGCCGCCGCCCTTTGCGATGACGGGGTGATTAAGGCGGAAGACCTTCCCGATCATCTTGCCTCCGCAACGTCAGCCCCGATGATCGACAGTCGCGGGGCCGATCTCGGCGCGCTTCTGGCCGCCTGCAACGGCAATGTTTCGGAGGCCGCCCGCCGGCTCGGCATCGATCGCACGACGATGCACCGGCGAATGAGACGCCTCGGTATCGGAAAACCTCACAAGAAAAGGTGCGGCACGCGCCACGGCTGTCGCGCCACAGCTGTGGCGTCATATAAAACCGGCACTCTGGTGAAATCCCGCAATTTCGGGCTTCCGGCACCTCAAACCGCGCTGGCACGGGCATTGCACCTTCTCTGGCATCAGGAGCCATCGAGGAGAAAACATGCGCGCGCTCAGATTTCATGCAGCCAGGGACTTGCGGGTTGAAGACATTCCCGAGCCGAAACGGCCGGGGCCGGGACAGGTTCTTGTCCGCAATCGATTCGTCGGTATCTGCGGAACCGATCTGCATGAATATAGTTACGGTCCGATCTTCATCCCCACCGAACCGCACCCCTTTACAGGCGCTCACGGCCCGCAAATTCTCGGTCACGAATTCGGCGGTGTCGTGGAGGCCATCGGCGAAGGCGTCACCTCGGTTGGCGTCGGTGACCGCATATCGATCCAGCCGCTCGTCATGCCGCGAACCGGTGACTATTTCGCCGACCGTGGCCTCTTTCATCTGAGCACGCAGCTGGCGCTGGTCGGTCTCAGCTGGGAAGGCGGCGGCATGGCGCAGGCAGCACTCGTCAACGAATATAACGTCCAGAAGATTCCCGACGCGATGACCGATGAAGAGGCCGCACTCGTGGAACCCTCGGCCGTTGCCGTTTATGCCTGCGACCGCGGCGGCGTCACCGCCGGCAACAGCGTTCTGGTCACGGGCGCCGGCCCGATCGGCATGCTCACACTTCTCGCCGCGCGTGCTGCCGGCGCCGCGCAGCTTTTCGTATCCGATCTCAATGATGCCCGCCTTGAGCTTGCCCGCAACGTAATCACCGACGTCATTACCATCAATCCGAAGCGCGATAACGTCGGCGATGTCGTGCGCGCAGCGACAGAAGGCAAGGTCGGCTGCGATGTCGCGATCGAATGCGTGGGCAATGAACATGCGCTCAAGGCCTGCGTCGATGCCGTGCGCAAACAGGGCGTTGTTGTCCAGACCGGGCTGCATCCGCACGAAAACCCGATCGACTGGTTCCAGGTGACATTCCGCGACCTGGAGATCAAGGGCTCATGGGCCTATCCGACCCATTACTGGCCACGGGTTATCCGGCTCATCGCCTCCGGCCTGCTGCCAGCCACGAAGATCGTTACCAAGCGCATTACGCTCGATACGGCCGTCTCTGAGGGCTTCGATGCCCTGCTCGACCCCGCCGGCACCCATCTGAAGATCCTGATCGATCTTTCGAAATAGGCCTGCCTCCCTCGGCATGCCGGGAGAGGAGCCCGATATGCCGAGGGCACAGGCTTTCGGGGGCGGCGATTTCGCCGCTCCACCATCAGACCAAGCAACATGGAGGAGATGAATAATGCTTGATGTCAGTCCCGCCACCAAAATCGACACGGTTCTTTCCAAGCTCGGCAATGCGTTGGAAAATGGAGACATCGCCGCGGCCGTCAACCTGTTTCAGGCCGATTGTTACTGGCGCGACCTCGTAACCTTCACCTGGAACCTGAAAACGCTGGAAGGACGTGAGCAGATCCGCGATATGCTGACAAACCAGCTTTCCGCAATCAAACCCTCGGGCTTGGTGCAGGATGTGAAGGAGCAGGCCTCGGAAGGCAATGGCATCACCGAAGGCTGGTTCGAGTTCGAGACCGGGGTTGCCCGTGGTTACGGCCATATCCGCCTGAAGGACGGGATGATCTGGACATTGCTCACCACCATGAGCGAACTGAAGGGCCACGAAGAGCCGAAGGGCATCCGCCGTCCGATGGGCGCGGAGCACGGCCACGACCGCAACCGCCGGACATGGAAAGAAAAACGTGAGACTGAGGCCGCCGAACTCGGCTATTCGGAGCAGCCCTATGTCGTAATTATCGGCGGCGGACAGGGCGGCATTGCGCTTGGCGCGCGGCTTCGCCAGCTCGGTGTGCCTACGATCATCATCGAGAAGAATGAACGGCCCGGCGACAGCTGGCGCAAGCGCTACAAATCGCTCTGCCTGCATGACCCCGTCTGGTACGACCACCTGCCCTACATTCCGTTCCCGGAAAACTGGCCCGTCTTTACACCGAAGGACAAGGTGGGTGACTGGCTGGAGATGTACACAAAAGTCATGGAGCTGAATTATTGGGGCTCCACCACCTGCAAGTCCGCCCAATACGACGAGGCGACGGGCGAATGGACCGTGGTTGTCGACCGCGCCGGCAAGGAGGTCGTGCTGCGTCCGAAACAGCTGGTGCTGGCGACAGGCATGTCCGGCAAGGCGAATATACCGAAATTCCCCGGGCAGGATGTCTTCAAGGGCGAGCAGCAGCACTCCTCGCAGCATCCGGGTCCTGACGCCTATGCCGGCAGGAAGGTCGTGGTGATCGGCTCCAACAACTCAGCGCATGATATCTGCGCAGCGCTCTGGGAAGCGGGCGCTGACGTCACCATGCTGCAGCGGTCATCCACCCATATCGTCAAATCCGACTCGCTGATGGATATCGGTCTTGGCGACCTCTATTCCGAGCGGGCGGTGGCAAACGGCATGACCACGCGCAAGGCCGACCTTGTCTTCGCCTCCCTGCCCTACAGGATCATGCATGAATTCCAGGTTCCCGTTTACGATCGCATTCGCGAACAGGACGCCGATTTTTATACGGCACTGGAGAAAGCGGGCTTCATGCTCGACTTCGGCGATGACGAATCCGGCCTGTTCATGAAATATCTGCGGCGTGGATCGGGTTATTACATCGACGTCGGGGCCTGTGACCTCGTGATCGACGGCTCGATCAAGCTGAAATCCGGGGTGGATGTCTTGCACCTGACGGAGAATGCCGTGGTGCTGAAGGACGGCACGGAACTGCCTGCCGATCTGGTGGTATATGCGACCGGCTATGGTTCGATGAACGGCTGGGCGGCCGATCTCATTTCGCGTGAGGTGGCCGACAAGGTGGGCAAATGCTGGGGCCTCGGTTCTGACACCACCAAGGATCCCGGACCATGGGAAGGCGAGCAGCGCAACATGTGGAAGCCTACACAACAGCAGGCACTGTGGTTCCACGGTGGCAACCTGCATCAATCGCGGCACTATTCGCAATATCTCTCGCTCCAGCTCAAGGCGAGACAGGTGGGCCTGAAAACACCTGTTTACGGCCTTCAGAAGCCGCATCATCTGTCCTGACCCGAAGCGAGTTCCGGCCCGTCTCGATGAGGCGGGCCGGGGATTTTACGACTGGGACTTATCGGATTGCCAGAACCGATAAAGCTCCGCGACATTGCCGCTGGTCATGAGCGGCATTGCAGCCTGCAACTGCTCAGCCGGCCAATCCCACCATTTCATCTCGATCAGCATGGCGATACTGTGGTCATCGAACCGCTTGCGGATCGTCTTTGCGGGATTGCCGCCAACGATGGCGTAAGGTTCGACATTCTTCGTCACCAGCGCCCGCGTTCCGATCACTGCACCATCACCAACCGTAATGCCGGGCATGATGATCGCTTCCGAGCCTATCCAGACATCGTTACCGATGACGGTATCGCCCGCCGGCAGATAACCGTTGCCGGCGTTTTCAAACTCCGGCACTTCGGGCATGAAGAAAAATGGGAAGGTACTGATCCACTCGTTGCGATGACCCTGATTGCCCGCCATGATGAAGGCGGCGCCCGAACCGATCGAACAGAAGCTCCCGATTATCAGCCTGTCCGCGCCTTCATCCGACAACAGATAACGGGCGCAGTCATCAAAGCTGTGGCCGTGATAATAACCGGAGTAATAGCTGTATTTCCCGACCACGAGGTTTGGGTTCTTGACCTGCTTGTCAAGCGTGACGCCCCGGAACGGGCTTTCGAAGTAGTTTTCCATTGGGGTAATCTCACTGCATATGTTCGCACTGGCTTGCCTCAAGGCAAACCGACGCCAAGCGCCAAGCCTGTCGGCTTTTCGCTCGATGCTCCTCACGCAACGGCGGGAGCTAGATGCAGGTGATACTCGAAGTTTTTATCATCGAGCCTAGTTAACGCAAAAATCCGCGACGGCCAAGCCGTGAAACGTTTTTGGTCTCGCGTCGCTTACATCGCAACACCACCGGCCCATAAAAACAGCGGGGATTTCTCCCCGCTCTTCTCGTTGGTTGATGCAGCGCCAGCGCGGGCGTCTTACAGCCGCGCGCCGCGACGCTCACAATCTTAGTAGTGCACCGACTGGGAATCGATCGGCGTTACCTTCGGCGGAGCGAACTTCGTCAGGTCGATCCCATCGACAGCAGAACGATACTCCTCGATGCTCGGCGTGCGGCCGAGGATGGCAGAAAGCACGACGACCGGGGTGGAGGCCAGGAGCGACTCACCCTTCTTTTCGGCGCTGTCTTCAACCACGCGGCCCTGGAAGAGGCGAGTCGACGTTGCAAGAACCGTATCGCCCTTTGCCGCCTTTTCCTGGTTGCCCATGCAAAGGTTGCAGCCCGGACGCTCGAGATAAAGGATGTTTTCGTATTCGGTGCGGTTCGTGGTCTTCGGATTGATATCATCGAATTCGAAGCCGGAATATTTTTGGAGGATTTCCCAATCTCCTTCCGCCTTCAACTCATCGATAATGTTGTAGGTCGGTGCAGCGACGACGAGCGGCGCCTTGAACTCGACCTTGCCTTCGGCCTTTTCGAGGTTCCGCAGCATCTGCGCAACGATCTTCACGTCACCCTTATGTACCATGCACGAGCCGACAAAGCCGAGATCGACTTTCTTTGTCGCGCCGTAATAGGAAACCGGGCGGATTGTGTCATGCGTGTAGCGTCTGGAAACGTCGTTATTGTTGACGTCAGGGTCTGCGATCATCGGCTCGTTGATGACATCGAGATCTACCACGACTTCCGCGAAATATTTCGCATTCGCGTCCGGCTTCAAGGCTGGCACTTCACCTGAACGGATTTCGGCAATACGTTGATCTGCCTTAGCAATCAGACCTTTCAGGGTCTGTGCGGAATTGTCCATGCCCTTGTCGATCATGATCTGGATGCGCGACTTGGCTATTTCCAGCGACTCGATCAGCGTCTCGTCTTCGGAAATGCAGATCGACGCCTTGGCCTTCATTTCGGCCGTCCAGTCAGTGAAGGTGAAGGCCTGGTCGGCAAGCAGCGTTCCGAGATGGACTTCAATGATACGGCCCTGGAAGACGTTGTCGCCGTGCTGCTGAAGCATCTGCGCCTGCGTGGCGTGCACCACGTCGCGGAAGTCCATATAGGGCTGCATCGTGCCCTTGAAGGTAACCTTGACCGATTGCGGGATCGGCATGGTCGCTTCACCGGTTGCAAGCGCCAGTGCGACGGTACCGGAGTCGGCACCGAAGGCGACGCCCTTCGACATGCGGGTGTGGCTGTCGCCGCCGATGATGATTGCCCGGTCATCCACGGTGATGTCGTTCAGCACCTTGTGGATCACATCCGTCATGGAATGATAGACGCCCTTCGGGTCACGACCCGTGATGACGCCGAAATTGTGCATGAAGGCCATGAGCTTCGGCGTGTTGGCCTGCGCCTTCTTGTCCCAGACGGAGGCCGTGTGGCAGCCCGACTGGTAGGCGCCGTCCACCAGCGGCGAAATGACGGTGGCCGCCATTGCTTCCAGTTCCTGCGCGGTCATCAGGCCGGTCGTATCCTGCGAGCCGACGATGTTGACCTTGACGCGAACGTCGGAGCCGGCATGCAGCACCTTGCCGGGTGTGACGCCGACGGCGTTGCGGTTGAAAATCTTCTCAACCGCAGTGAGGCCCTGGCCTTCGATGGAAATTTCCTTGTTGGGCGCGAAGACCGGAGTGGCCTCGACACCAAGCGTTTCAGCCGCGAATGTCTGGAGCTTCTTGCCGAAGACGATAGCATAGGAGCTGCCGGCTTTCATGAACTCCATCTTCTGGGGCGTGAAGGAAGAGGCGAGGTCCACCAGTTCCGTGCCGTTCTCGTCACGAAGCTTGTAGTTTTTGGTATCGATCTTCAACACGGTCCCGGTTTCGACCGAATATTTCTGTTCGAGGATCGGGTTGCCGTCATTGTTGAGGATCGGCTTGCCGTCTTCGC
This sequence comes from Agrobacterium salinitolerans, assembly GCF_002008225.1. Classification (GTDB taxonomy): domain Bacteria; phylum Pseudomonadota; class Alphaproteobacteria; order Rhizobiales; family Rhizobiaceae; genus Agrobacterium; species Agrobacterium salinitolerans. The sequence goes on from NZ_MRDH01000021.1 coordinate 23,982, forward strand.
CGAGCTTCTTCACCCAGTTTTTCAGGTTGATGCCGATGCCGCCGGTCACATCGACGGTGGTGGCGAAAATCGGCGAGATGCCGTTGGTGCCGGCGACGATGGGAGCGTAATTGACGAAGGGCACATAGGGGCTGGCCTGCTTGCCAGTCCACAGCGCCACGTTGTTGACGCCGGACATGCGCGACGAGCCAACACCCATCGTACCCTTTTCGGCGATCATCATCACCCGCTTGTCCGGATGCTGCTGCTGCAACGCGACGATTTCCGCCTGCGCTTCCGGCGAGATCATACACTGGCCGTGCAGCTGGCGGTCCGAGCGCGAATGCGCCTGGTTGCCGGGAGACAGAAGGTCGGTCGAAATATCGCCTTCGGCGGCGATGAAAGTAACGATCTTGATCTCGTCTTCGACATCGGGAAGCTTGGTGAAAAATTCTGCCTTGGCGTAGCTTTCCAGAACGTCCCTGGCGATGGCGTTGCCGGCCTTGTAGGCGTCACGCAGGCGGAACATGTCGGCATCGTAAAGGAAGACCTGGGTCTTCAGCACTTCACCGGCTTGGGCGGCAATCGCAGCGTTGTTACCGAGCGCGATATCGAGCAGCACCTTGATCGATGGGCCGCCCTTCATGTGCGACAGCAGCTCCAGCGCAAAGGAAGGCGTGATCTCCGGCACGATCGCTTCGCCGAGGATGATCTGCTTCAGGAAGGCGGCCTTGACGCCGGCGGCACTCGTGGTGCCGGGCAGGGTGTTGTAGATGAAGAACTTCAGCGCATCGGCGCGGTATTCGCTGCCGGCATCCTTGATGAGCTCGATGATTTCGGCCGTCAGCGCGCCGTCATCAATGGGTTTGGGTGCGAGACCCAGTGTTTCTCTGCTTTTGATTTCAGCCAGGTAATCCAGGTAAAGGTTCATCGCAATCCCAACGTCATGGTGTCTATGGAGCCGAACACAGCCTCACCGAACGGTACTGTTGATCGGCCCGGGTTTCTGTCGATTTCGAGTACGCCAACCGGCGCCGGCTGACAAGATGTCGCATTTCAGTAAAAAAGCCGTAGACGGGTTTTAGCGCCGATCGTGTGCTTTGCGATCACGCCGCGGCACTTTTGATTGTGGCAGCCGCCGCATTTCAGCCAGTGGTTTTTCAGACGTCAGCTTTAAGGATTTATTAACCAAATCAGGACGAGTATTAGATTATTCTAATTACCCGTTATTGGCGTAATTGCATGTTGCGCATCGAAAAACCGGCAGCGCAGCAGCTTGGGGAGGCAGCATGAAGTTTGCAGCATCAGGCTATTTGTTATCATTTGCGGCGCTGGTTCTCACCCCGGCATCCGGCCTCGCCCAGGTCGCCACGACGAATTTCAACGTCCAGATCACCATTCAGGCCGCATGCCAGATCAATTCCGCCGGCAACCTTGACTTCGGCACGAATGGTGTGATCGGCAGCAATATCGATGCGACCAGCGACATTGTCGTGCAATGCACAGCCAGTACCCCTTTCAGTCTCGGCCTTAGCGCCGGCGCTGGCTCGGGCGCAACGGTCGCCAACCGTCTGATGACATCGCCTGGCGGCGCGACCATTTCCTACTCCCTTTATACAAGTGCGGCGCATAGCACGGTGTGGGGCAACACTGTGGGAACGGACCGGCAAACGGGAACGGGAACCGGAGCGCCGCAGACATTCACTGTCTATGGGCGCGTTCCTGCCCAGACGACACCTGCGGTCGGCGTCTATACCGATACGGTGACGGCCACGCTCAACTACTGATCGCCACAGGGAGGATCGCGCATGCGTGTTTTTACCTTAGCGGCTGCGTTTTTTGCCGGTTTGACTGTTTCATCTTCACAGGCTGCATCGCTGCGGGTCGCCCCCGTACTTCTGGATCTTAAAGCGCCCACGGCGGCCTCCAGCCTCCGCATCTGGAACGATGCGAAAACCCCGATCAACGTTCAGGTCAGAATATTCCGCTGGACCCAGAAAAATGGGCAGGACGTCTATACGGCGGCGCAGGACGTCGTCGCCAGCCCGCCGATGACGCAGCTGAAGGGCGGTGCGGAGAACCTTATCCGCATCGTCCGGCTTTCCAAGGCCCCGCTGCGCGCCGAAGAGAGCTACCGCGTCATCGTCGATGAGTTGCCGCCGGCGGGAAGACCGCAATCCGGCACGGTTAATCTGGTGGTGCGCCACTCCATACCCGTTTTCTTCTCGCCCGGTTCCACAGGTGATGCGGAACCGGCCTGGAAAATAACGCCGCAGGGCAATGGCTACCGGGTGTCGGTGTCCAATACGGGCGAGAGGCGGATAAGGATCGCCAACCTGATGCTTTCCGGCGGCAACGGACAGGCGATTGCCCGGCAGCAGGGGCTGGTGGGATACGTGCTTGGCGGATCCGCCGCAAGCTTTGTGGTTCCGGCAACGGGCGGCAAGAGAGGCGGCGGCACGCTGAAGATTTCGGCAGACAGCGAAGGCGGCCCCGTCAATGCGACGGCGCGCGTCTCGGGCGGCTGATCTCGCCGTTTTGACGATTGCCGCTCTGACGGTCATTTCATCGGGCAAATTTTCCGTGGCGCAGGATATACCTCCTGCGGCGCAACCGGCCTCTTTTACCGCAAAAGAAGCGGGACAGTTGCAGCTCGAAGTCTACATCAACGATGTTTCGACAGAACTGATCGCCACATTTCGTCAAAACGACGCCGGATCGTTTCTGATCGAACCGGAACAGCTGAACAATATCGGGATTTCTCCGGTTGAAAGCGCTACCGGCGATGATGGCTGGATCGATATTTCCCGGCTGCCGGATGTGGTGGCGCGTTACGATGAAGGCAGCCAGTCCATGCATTTCACCCTGCCGATGGCGGCGCGGGCAAACAGGGTGATAGACGCCTCCGGCAAGATTGCGCAGGAAGAACACGAAGAGACCCGGGAAAAGGCCACGAGCGATTTTGGAGGTCTGGTGAATTACACGATCTACGGTTCCTCCGGCGGCAACAAATGGTCTGACATCGCCGATTTCAACGGTGTCTCGGCCCTTTTGGAAAGCAGGGCCTTCGGTCCGCTCGGCGTGCTCTCCTCATCGCAGGTTTTGAGCACATCGCGCCTGTCGGAGTTCGATACCCAGCGCCTCGATACCACCTGGAGCTATTCAGACGAAGAAACGCTGACGAGCTACCGGGCCGGCGATCTCATTACCGGCGGGCTGAGCTGGACACGCCCAACGCGGCTCGGCGGCCTGCAGATCCGCCGCAATTTCGACCTGCGGCCGGATATCGTCACCATGCCGATGCCGGAATTTGCAGGTTCAGCGGCCGTGCCCTCCACTGTCGACGTCTATGTCAACAACATCCGCCGTCTGTCGCAGGATGTTCCCGAAGGGCCGTTTTCCATCACCAATCTTCCCGTTATCAGCGGCGCAGGCAATGCGAGGCTGGTGGTGCGGGATGCGCTGGGCCGCGAAACCGTATCCGAAACGCCCTTTTATACGTCGCCGGACCTGCTGGCGGAGGGTCTCGTCGATTTTTCAGCGGAGCTCGGTTTTGCCCGGCGCAATTACGGAGCCTCTTCCTTCGATTACGACGAAAAATTGCTCGGATCGGCGACGGTTCGTTACGGCCTGTCTGATGGCCTGACGCTTGAGGGCCATGCGGAAGGCGGCGAGGATTTCTATAATATCGGCTTTGGCGGCGTCTTCACGCTTGGAGCCCATGGGCTGGCGGCGATTTCCGGTGCATCCAGCCGCTTTGGCGAGGAAAGCGGCCACCAGCTCTCCGCAAGCGTCGAAGCCGAATTGCTCGGGCTCAAATTTCACGCCCGGTCGCAACGGGCATTCGGCGATTATCACGACATGGCGTCGGTCTCCGCCGATAGCTCGACACTCAGGACGATCTCCGGCCTGCTGAGCGCGCGGCCGCCGCGTGCCGTGGATCAGATTTCCGTTTCCACACAGCTTGCTTTCGATGAAACGAGCCTGAACTTTTCCTATACGCAGGTGGAAACCTTCGATGAAAGAAAATCCCGGTTGCTCGGCCTTTCTGCCACGCGGCCGTTCGGCGAGAACGGCAATATCTTCATCACCGCCTATAAGGACCTTGAGGACAGCCAATCCTACGGCGTCTTCGCGGGCCTGTCCTGGTCGTTCGGCGGTGGCGTCTCCGGCTCGGCCGGCATGTCGTCGGATGCGGATGGCTATTCGCTGACAGCAGAGGTCGGAAAATCCGAAGAACAGGCCGAGGAAAGTTATGGCTGGCGCCTGCGCGGCTCGACCGGCGGCAACGATATCGCCTCCGTTTCCGGCAGTTACCGCGGCAGCACCGCCCGCGTTTCGGCCGGCGTCGATCAATTCAACCGCACGACACAGGCCTATGCGCAGATCGAAGGATCGATAGCGCTCGCCGGCGGCGATGTCTTTGTCGGCAACCGGATCGATGACGCTTTCGCCGTGGTGGATGCGGGCGCGCCCGGCGTCGATATCCTTTTGGAAAACCGCCCCATCGGGCAGACCAACCGCCGCGGCAAGATATTGCTTCCGAACCTTCGTTCCTACGACGTCAATAACATCACGCTCGACCCCAGTAATCTTCCGGTCGACGCCCGCATAGACCGCACGAAACAGACCGTGACGCCGACCGACCGCGCGGGGGCCGTGGTCAATTTCAAGGTGGAAACCGAGGGACAGGTGGCGCTGGTGACGCTGAAAGGCGAGAGCGGCGAGTTCATCGAAACCGGATCGACCGGCAAAATTGACGGCAAGCGCGATTTTATCGTCGGTTATGACGGACAGGCCTATCTCGACAATATCAGCGAAACGCATCGGCTCCGCATCAATCAGCCGACGAAGGGCGCTTGCGAAGCACAGATCACCGTGCCCTCTGCCGACCCCTCTGCCGGCGAGACGCGCGCAACTTTCGAAGCCCTATGCAGGAGCATCCAATGAAGGCCCTGACCCGTGCCGCCCTTGCCATCGCAGCCTTCCTCTCGGCTTCACCGGTCCTGGCGCAAAGCTGCACCTTCAGCATGTCGGACATGAATTTCGGTTTCGTCAATCTCGCAAGCGGCAGCGCCGTGGACACGACGGCGACATTGTCGGTCACCTGTTCCAACCCGTTGTCGCTGGGGCTTTCCATCCGCATATGCCCCAACATCAATGCCGGAAGCGGCGGACAGTCGGGCGGCATCCGTCGCATGCTTCAGGGCAGCAACATCCTCAACTACCAGCTTTACCAGAACTCGGCACGAACGACCTCCTGGGGATCGGTCACGCAGCCCGCACTCGGTTCGCCTCCGCCAATCGATATGGCGTTGCCGCTCCTGATCAACACCACGAGCCGCACGGTCTATGGCCGGATCAACGCCGGTCAGGCCTCGGCAGCGCGCGGCCTATACCTCTCCAGCTTTGCCGGCGCGGAAACGAGCTTCACCTATACGACCTTTACCCTGCTTGCACCAAGTTGCTCTTCCGTGACCCAGAACCCCACGCAAGTGCCGTTCAACGTGTCGGCCGCGGTGGCGCCCACATGCATCATCTCGGCCCAGAACATCGATTTTGGCAGTCATGGCGTCTTGAACACGGCAGTCAATGCGACCGGAGCGATCAATCTGACCTGCACCACCAATCTGAACTATAGTGTCGCGCTCAATGGCGGCCTGAGCAACAGCCCGCCGGCCGCGCGCCAGATGGTGCAGGGAGGCGCATCTATAATCTATGGTCTCTACCGCGACGCAAACCGCACGAATGTCTGGGGAAGTGCGGCAGGCGAGATAGCCACCGGCACCGGAACAGGCGGCTTGCAAACACTGACCGTCTATGGCCGCGTCCCCGCGCAGACCACGCCGGCGCCGGGGAACTACTCCGATACGGTCGTCGTGACGGTGAACTACTGAGGGCCGGAACGCACCTCTGACTTTCCAAGTTCCAGCCGCCGATCGATGCCGATGCCGGCGAGAAACGCCTCATCATGGCTGACGACCAGCAAGGCGCCGTCATAGGCCCGAACGCCAACCTCCACGGCGGCGATGGAATCAATATCCAGATGGTTGGTCGGCTCATCAAGGATCAGCAATTGCGGAGGCTGCGGGCCTCCCAGAACACAGGCGAGACCTGCCCTGAGCATCTGCCCGCCCGAGAGTGTTGCAACGATCTGCAAGGCGGCATCGGCACGAAACATGAAGCGCGCAAGGGCGGCGCGGCAGGCATTGTCCCCCGCCTTCGGATTAAGCCGAAGGAAGTTGTCGCGGATGGACAGGCTCGCGTCGAGCAGGCTGACCTGCTGATCGAGAAACACGGACTTCACCCCGACATGTACCACCCCCTCAGACGGCGGCAAGTCCCCCGTGATCACCGAAAGCAGCGTCGTTTTTCCCGATCCGTTCGGGCCGGTTACGGCAACGCGTTGCGGCCCGGTAATTTCGAAGGACAGGTCGCGAAGCACGGGGTGTTCGGCCCGATACCCCGCAGTCAGGTTCTGCAGGCTGAGCACGGTTTTTGTCGTGTGCAGGCCGCTGGGCGGCAATGTAACACTGACGCCCTGCAGGATTTCGATCCGTTCCCGCGCCGTCTTCAGATATTCCGTCGCCTCGGCCGTCAGGCGGCTGGCCAGATTGGCGTTGTCGCCGCTCGTCTTTTCGGCACGCCTCTTCATCGCACCAACAAGGATACGGGGCATGTCTCCCCTCGCCGCTTTTGCGGCACCCCTGCTGTCACGGCGGGCCTTGCGCTCCAGCGCCTCCTGTGAACGGCGCCTGACCTCGGACAGACGCTTTTCCGCATTCGCGAAGTCCTGTTCGGCGGCGGCCAGCTCCAGCGCCTTTTGTGCGCGGTAGTGGCTCCAGTTGCCGCCGTAACGGGTAACACCGAGCGTGGTCATTTCGACGATGGCATCGAGGGTTTCGAGAAGCTCCCGATCGTGGCTGACGACGATCGCTCCGCCGCGCCAGGCCGCCAGAAAATCGGCAACGAAAATGCGCCCCTCCCGGTCGAGATTATTGGTCGGTTCGTCAAGGATCAGGAAATCCGGCGCGGCGTGGATTTGCGCCGCAAGTGCGGCCCGCGTGCGCTGCCCGCCGGAAAGCGCCGAAAGCGGCGTGGAGGGCAAGGCGTCCAGCCCGACCTGCGCGAGCGCCTTGGCAATTTCCTCCTCCAGCATCCAGTCAATGTCCTCAAGCTCATCGACAGTGGCCGTTCCCGACTGCGCACGGGCGAGCGCGTCCAGCGCCTCGCGCGCACCAAACAGGTCGGCGACAGTCTCGTCGGACACAACCTGTACGCTCTGGCGCAGGAGATTGACGCAGCCCGAAACGGAAACCGTGCCCGCCGACGGCGACAACTCGCCGGCGATCAGTTTCAGAAGCGTCGTCTTGCCGACGCCGTTGCGCCCGACAAGGCCGGTGCGTTCGGGTCCGAAGTGAAGGTTGATGTCGGAAAAGAGCGGATGACCGTCAGGTGTGGACCACGAGAGGTCTGAAAGCGTGATGGAATGCGACATGGATATGGGTTCCCCTGATGACAAGGCGTTGTGGCTTTGCGATCGGGTGGAAATCCATGGTTCACCGTCCTGTTGGTGTTGCGCGAAACACGCCCTTACGCAAAAAAGCGGCGCGCTGATGGCGTGGGTTCAATGTTCGGGTAGTGAACGCCGGGGGAACACCCCCCGGCGTTTCTTTTTTTCAGGCCACCAGGCCCTTGGTCAGCTCCAGCGCCTGTCGTTCGAACAGCCTGCGGTAGATGCCGTCATGGAGGCGGATCAGCGCCTGGTGGTCACCCTCTTCGACAATCCTGCCCTTGTCGAAGACGAGCAGCCGGTCCAGCGCCCTGACCGTGGACAGCCGATGGGCGATGACCAGCGTGGTGCGGCCGACCATTAGCCGTTCCATCGCCTGCTGGATCTGCACTTCGCTTTCGCTGTCGAGGCTGGAAGTGGCCTCGTCCAGTATCAACACCGGCGCATCCGCAAGGAAAGCACGGGCGATGGCGACACGCTGACGCTCGCCGCCCGACAGCTTGACGCCGCGCTCACCCACCATCGTCTCATATCCCTTGGGAAGGGACATGATGAAATCATGGGCGCTCGCCTGTTTCGCCGCCTGCTCGATCTGACGCCGCGTGGCGTCCGGCCGGCCATAGGCGATGTTTTCCGCCAGCGTGCGGTGGAACAGGATGGGCTCCTGCTGCACGATGGCGATCTGGCCGCGCAGGCTGGACTGCGTAACCCCGGCGACATTCTGGTCGTCGATGCGGATTTCGCCCGACTTGATGTCGTAAAGCCGCTGGATGAGCTTGACGAAGGTTGTCTTGCCCGAACCGGAATGGCCGACCAGGCCCACCCGTTCACCCGCCTTGATGGTGACCGAAAAGTCATCGTAAAGCGGCGTGGGATGCGCGCCATACTGGAAGGTGACGTGATCGAAGACGATCTCGCCCTTTCCGATCCTGATCGGTCCGGCGTCCGGCCTGTCCTCGATGCCGAGCGGCATCTTGTCCAGCAGCACCAGCTCTTCCATGTCGTTGACGGCGCGTTGCAGGTTGCGGATATCCTGCCCCACATCGCGCAGATAACCCTGCAACACGAAGAACATCGCCAGCACGAAGGTAATGTCGCCCGGCGTCGCCAGCCCCTGTCGCCACATGATGAGGCCCGTACCCAGAATGCCGGCCTGCATGGAGACCATCATGAAGCTCTGGATCGTGCCGTTCAGCGTGCCGCGCTTCCATGTCCTGCGTGTGCGGTGATCCCATTTCACCAGCACATGGCCCAGGCGCGTTTCCTCGCGGGCCTCGGCGCCAAAGGCCTTGACCACTGAATTGCAGCTGATGGCGTCCGCCAGCGCGCCGCCAAGTCTGGTATCCCAGGCATTGGCAAGCCTTGCCGCCGGCGAAACATAGCCCATCGAAAGCCCCACGGTCACGCCGATATAGATCAGCGATCCGAGACCGACGATCAGGCCCATGACCGGCCAGTAGCTGCCGAGCACAATGGTGGCGCCCACCAGCATGACGATGGAAGGCAGAAGTGCGACCAGCAGAAGGTCGTTGAGCGAATCCAGCGCCCACATGCCGCGCGTGATCTTGCGCACCGTGGAGCCGGCGAAGCTGTTGGCATGCCAGTCGGTGGAGAAACGCTGCACCTTGTGGAAGCCGTTATTGGCGACATCCGCCATGATTTTCAGCGTCAGCCGGATGATGCCGTTGAAGATGAACCAGCGCAGCACAACGCTCACCAGCCCCAGAGACACCACGATGACAAAGGCGCGCAGCGCCTTATCTGCCCCGTTGCCGGCCTCGTCTCCACCGGCAATGGCATCGACGATCTGGCCGGAAAAGACCGGCACCATCACTTCAGCCAGCGTGCTGGCAATCACCAGAACGATGATGAAACCCACCAACGCCGGCCGATGACGCCAATGGTTGAAAACAAAGCCGAGCACATGTCGATAGGCATCGGCGCGGAAATCGAGCTTCTTGCGAGTCATTTTTACCAGCCCAGCGCCCTATAATCGGCGACCGGTCCTCAAAACGGAAGTTGGATGGCACAGCCCGCGCGGGAGACGAAGTGATCCCGTCAGATCAATCGGGCTATGGGGGAAATAAAACCGCATGTCGGGCGCGCAATCGGCGGGCCGCGAATGGATATGACCTAGTGTCGGGTCATTCCCTGCGGGAGGGTTTCGAAGAATGCCGGTGTCATGCAACGCCTCCCTTTGTTCGATCTGACGCGGTGGCGAGACTTGTAACTCAACGGCCGGAGCTTGCCAAGCGGGTTTTTGCAACCGACTGGTGAGTGATGCGGAAACACCACACCAGCTGGATGCGCAAGCGGAAAGTCGAGATGGTATCGGCCATTACCGGTCGTTCCATCTGCGCATTCGTGTCCTTGACCACCGGTCCCCACTTGGCGATTTCCACCGCAAGGTGGGCCTTCAGCTCATCCAGCGAAGGACGACGATCCTGGCGCTGAAAATACGCCATGCGCGCGACAACCGCCGGAGCGGCGAAATCGGTGTGGGATTCTTTTCCGGATCGTAAGGACCTCACCGGGCCCTATGAGAAAGGCCCTCCCGAGGTGGGGAGGGCCTTGCCCGATCAGTATCGATAATAGTCGCGTCGGTCGCGATAATCCCTGCGGCCGCGCCACTCGCGCCATTCCCGTCTGGCCTGACGCTCGCGCCATTCACGGCGGGCTTCCCAGCGGTCGCGCCTGTCCCAGCCGCGCTCATAACGCTGCCCGTTCGGACGACAATAGCCGCGCGGGGTCAAATGGAAACCGCGTCCGCAGGCATAGTCCACCTTTTGAATGTAGGTCGCCGAAGGTGCAGACGGTTGACCGACAGGCATGGCGTTCGCGCCGGTGCCAAACAGGGCGCCCAAAATCAGTCCGGCGGTTAAAATCATCTTGCGCATCTTATCTCCCTCCTTGTGGGATGAGAGGATTTAGCGCCCCGCCGCGTGAACTGCCGCTGAATGAATCGTGATCTTTTCGTGGCAGCAGGCCACAGTTGCGCCGAACATAACGACCGCTGGACGGAACCCTGCACACGCTCGGACATTTACAGGTGCAAGCCAAACAAAATGGGAGAGCACCGATGGATTGGAATCGCGTTGAAGGCAACTGGAAGCAGATGAAGGGCAAGGTCAAGGAGCAGTGGGGCAAACTCACCGACGACGATCTTGACGTCATCGACGGCAAGCGCGAGCAGTTGGAAGGCAAGATTCAGGAGCGCTACGGCTACGAAAAAGACCAGGCCCGGAAAGATATCGACGACTGGTATGGTAGTCAGCGCTGGTAAGATCAAACCCCGCTTCGGCACCCCGCTTCGGCGGGGTTTTTCTTTGCGCGGAATTTACCTGTCAGCCGGCAACAGCCAAGACGGCGGCGATGACGAGCAGCAGAGGCCCCATCCATCTGAAGTGACGAACAACTGGCGGCTGAGCGGCTGTGTTTATTGACAGCGGCAGATAGCCGAAGCCGACACACGTCATCCGCAGGCCGGCGCTAAACATCATGAATTCATCGATATAGGTTGCGATCACAACTTCCCTCCCTCCAATGCTACCGCGGTCATCCTACCTGCCCGGCAACGCCTCTGGTAGAGCCCGCGCGCTTTTGAACGACCACCCGGAGAATGCGTTTCGCGAAGGGTTAAGGTGTCTGTCGGCGGCAACCGTCACGAAAGCGTTATGTAAAGACTTTAGAAACGCCGCCGGCCCGTTCAAAAAATGCACGGCTGTGCAATGACCGGCCAGAGCCTTCCCCATCTTTGCGGAGTTAGCGCTCAGCAGTCCACTCGCGCCGAAAACATCGGAGACATAGATGAAACGCCGCACCTTTATGATGTCCGCCGCAGGCGCCGCCGCCGGTCTCGCCCTTGCACCGCGCATGAGCTTCGCCGCTCCGGGCACGATCGACTGGTACACCAGTTCGGATACCAATATCCTCGATTTCTGGTCCAATACAATCAAGCCCGCCTTTGAAGCCGCCAATCCCGGCATGAAGCTCAATCTCGTCGATGCAGGCGACAGCGCCGGCATTATCGCCATCGGTGAGCGCGCCATCGCCGCAAAGCAAACGGGCACCGATCCGCAGGCCGATTATTTCGAAACGGCCGATCCGCTGCTTCCCACCGGCGCCATCGAGGCCGGCATCTATGTGAACATGGCGAAAGCCGACCTCTCCAACTATTCGCGCGTCAATCCGCTTGCCATCCGCAGCGAATACAGCCTGCCCTATCGCGGCAGCCAGGTGCTGCTCGCCTATGACACCAGCAAACTGAAGCCGACGGACGCGCCGAAGACCTGGGATGAGCTCGTCAAATGGATCAAGGCCAATCCCGGCCAGTTCGTCTATAACCGTCCCGACAAGGGCGGCTCCGGCGGCAACTTCGTCCGCCGCGCCATCCACCAGGCCAACGGCCTCGACCCCAAGGCCTTCACGGTCGACAATTACACCCAGGAAGCCGGCGACAAGGCTCTCGGCAAGGCATGGGCGCTGCTGAACGATATCGCCCCGTCGCTCTATGACAAAGGTGCATACTCCTCCGGCAACACGCAGTCGCTGCAGCTTCTTTCGCAGGGCGTCGTCACCATGACCCCCGTCTGGTCCGATCAGGTGCTGAAGGCCATCGATCAGGGCGTTCTGCCGCAAAAAACGGGCCTCGTCCAGCTTCAGGACTTGGCGCTTTGCGGTGATTTCTCGCGCGCCGTGGTGCTTGCAAACGGCGCCAATCGCGACGCTGCCCTAAAGCTCGCCAATTTCGTGCTGTCGGAAGAAATTCAGGGCGCGATCCTTACCGAACTCGGCGGTTTCCCCGGCGTTTCCTGGGACTATGTGCCGGCCGAACTGCGCAAGCGCTTCGCCGACATCATCCCGCAGACCATCCCGACCTTCCCGGCCGGCAAATGGGAAACCGCCATCAATGACGGCTGGTATCGCAACGTCGCTCCCAACGTCGACCGCAAGTCGTGACCAAGGTTGCGGAAGGAGCGGTTCGCCCGCTCATAGACAATACGGCAGGCAGGAGGCCAATCGGCCTCCTGCTCGTCGCCATCCCCGTCTTCCTGATCGTCTGGCTGGTCATCTGGCCTGCCCTCAACGCCATCGGCCGCACCGTCTGGCGCACCGGAGCGAGCGGCGAGACGGGTTTCGACCTTTCGAGCTACATCTTCTTCTTCTCGGACCGCTACAGCCTCGATAATCTTGCCGTGACGCTGTGGACGACAATGGTCTGCGCGATCCTCCTGCTGATGATCTGCCTGCCGATCGCGCTTTACCTGCGCTTTTCGCAAGGCCGCCTTTCGGCTTATGTGCAGGCGCTCGCCATCTTCCCCATGTTCGTGCCTTCTATCATCCTCGCCTTCGCCTTCATCCGCGTCCTCGGGCCTAACGGCATGGTGGACATATTGCTCAATGCGGTCGACCTGCCGAAAATCCGCACGCCCTATCTCACTCCGTGGGGGCCGGTCATCGGTCTTGTCTGGGATAATATTCCGCTGACCGTTCTTATCCTGCTCGCGGGACTCGGCAGCGTCGCCAACCAGTCGGTGGAGGCGGCGCGGGATGTGGGCGCAAACGCGCTTCAGGTCTTTTGGCACATCATCCTGCCCCGCATTTCCAATTCCATTCTCGTGGCGCTTTCCTTTTCAGTGCTCGGTATTTTTTCCTCCTTCACCCTGCCCTATCTTCTCGGACCGGCTTCTCCCGAAATGCTCGGCCCCTTCATGCAGCGCACGCTGCGCGAAGTGCAGGATCCCATCGGCGCCATGACCCAGGCCGTCATCGCTTTCGGTTTCTGCATTGCCTTCGGCCTGTTCTACGTGCGTTCGGTCGCACGCAACCAGGGGAAATAACATGACGACCCTTTCACCGGCGCGAACGCGCATGGATTGGCCCGGCATATTTTTCGCCACCCTTCTAACCGTCGCCATCGTCGGGCCGCTGCTTGTGGTGGGCACCTGGGCATTCACCGAGGTCTGGCGTTTTCCCAACGTCATTCCCCAGCAATTCGGTTTCCGCTTCTGGGGCCAGACGCTGGGCCGCGCCGATGTGTGGAACGCGTTGATGCTGAGCCTGCGGCTGACAACGGTGGTAACGCTGCTTTCAGCGGTGATCTGCCTTCCCGCCGCCTATGCCTTTGCGCGCATGAGTTTTCCCGGCCGCAACCTGCTGTTTTTCTCCTTTCTTGCCGGCCACGCCTTCCCGAAATTCGGGCTTCTTGTGGCGATTGCCGCCATTTTCCTCCAGCTCGACCTCATCGGCACCTTCTGGGGCGTCGTTCTCATCCAGCTCGTCGGCACGCTGATGTTCATGATCTGGATTCCGGTGGCGGCATTTCAGGCCGTCGACCGGCGCATGGAAGAGGCGGCCCGCGATGTCGGCGCCAGTCCGCTCAGGGTCTTCTGGTCGATTACGCTGCCGCAGGCGGGACCGACCATCGCTGCCGCCGTGCTGCTGAGCTTCGTTGGCACTTTTTACGAGACGGAAGGCGCGTGGCTGATCGGTGCACCGGGCATTCGAACGATGCCGGTGCTGATGATCAGTTACATCAACAACCAGATGGTCATCCAGTATGGCGCGGTCCTGTCCGTCCTGCTGTGGGCGCCGTCCTTCATTGCCCTCATGTTCGCCCGCCGCGTCATCGGTGGCGGCGCATTCGCCCGCGGTTTCGGCGGTTAGGAAATCATCATGTCCGTACTTCACATCCGCCAGGTTACGAAAACCTATTCCGGCGAGACCAATGCCGTCGACAGTTTTTCGCTCGATGTCGCCGATGGTGAACTCGTATGCCTTCTCGGCCCCTCCGGTTCGGGCAAATCGACGCTGCTGCGCATGGTCGGCGGTTTCGAGCAGCCGACGGGCGGACAGATCTCCATCGATGGCGAAGATGTCACGCATCTGCCGCCGGAGCGACGGCCGACCGGTATGGTGTTTCAGAGCCACGCGCTCTGGAGCCACATGAATGTCTTCAAGAACCTCGCTTTCGGCCTCAAGCTGCGCCGCATGCCGGCTGCCGTTATCAGAGAGAAAGTGGAGGCGGTGCTCGAACTCGTCGGGCTTTCCGGTTTTGGCGAGCGCGCCACCGGCCAGCTTTCCGGCGGCCAACAGCAGCGGGTGGCGCTTGCCCGCTCGCTGGTTCTCGAACCGAAAATACTCCTGCTCGACGAACCCTTCGCCAGCCTCGACCAGCATCTGCGCGAGCGGTTACGGGAGGAAGTGCGCGATATCCAGCAGCGCCTCGGTATCACCACGCTGTTCGTCACCCACGGTCAGGATGAGGCCCTTTCCATGGCCGACCGCATCGTCGTGATGGCGAACGGCAAGACCGAACAGATCGACCGGCCGAATGTGATCTACCGCGAACCGCAGACCCCGTTCGTCGCCGGCTTCATCGGCACCATGAACCTGATAGAAGGCGCAGTTTCAGACGGAAATTTCATGCGGGCCGATTTCAGCTTGCCGCTTCCCGTCTCCGACGGACCGGCCACTCTCGCCGTTCGCCCGGAAGCCATCGATCTGACGATCTCCGAAACGCGGCAAGCAAGTGTGCACCGGGTGACCGATTACGGCACCCACGGGCTTGTCGACCTTGATCTCGCCGATGGTACAAGGATCAAATCCATGGTCGCCCACCCGGATATGTTCCAGACGGGACAGGGCGTGCAGATTTCGCCCCGTGCCGTCACGGCCTATCGCGACAACCGCCCAATCTACCGGAGCTGATATGAACCAGCCGATCCTTATCGACCGCGACGGCCACAGAACATGGCTCAAGTGGCATCGCGCCCGGCGTCGTGCCGAAGATCCGGTCTTCACCGGCGAGCGTATCATCGAGGCGATGCGGCTTGGCGCAAGCATCGAGGTCGATCTCGTCATCCATGCCGATCACGGCTGCGCCGTTTTGCATGACCGGACGCTGGAGCGGGAAACCACCGGCACCGGCCGGGTGCGCGATATATCCGCCGCCGCCCTGCGCCAGCTCCACCTGCGCGACAATGACGGCCACCCCATCGATGCGAAGGTCATGCTGCTCGAAGACCTTTGCGCCCTGCTTGCCGAGGGCGCCGTTCATCCCGACGCCCTGCTCCAGCTCGATTTCAAGGAAGACCGGCAGGCGCTCACCCCGCAGGTGGTCGCCGGTTTCGGGGCGAGCGTTTCGCCCATAGCAAGCTCGGTGATCCTGTCGGGCGGCGATTTCGACGCCATCGCCATGCTGGCCGGTTCAGCGCCGGGACTTCGCACCGGATACGATCCCTGCCACCGCGGCACGCTAGCTGCACTGAAGGCAAGCGGAAACTATCCAGGCTTCATCGAAGACGCCCTTGCCACGGCGCCCAATGCCGGGATGATCTATCTCGACTACGAGATCGTGCTTGCTGCCGAGGATGCCGGTGTCGATATCATCGCCCCCATACATGCCGCCGGCCGCCGGGTCGACGCCTGGACGATCAACAGCGTCACACCGCAATCCATAGAACAGGTGAAACGCCTTTTGCGGCTTAAGGTGGACCAGATCACCACCGATGATCCGGAAGGGCTCGCCGAGGTTTTCAACCGATGATAGTCAATTATACCACCATCCTCGACCATATGGTCGCAACCGCCCGCGAGGCCGGCGCATTGACGCTCGACCATTTCAGGCGCTTCCGCGACATCGAAATCGGCGTCAAGGGACCGGGGGATTTCGTTTCCGATGCGGACCGGGATTCCGAAACGTTGATCCGCGAGCGCCTGCTCGGCCAATATCCCTGGGGACTGACCGGTGAGGAATTCGCACCCGTCGAAGGGGCGGATCAGGATCACCGCTGGCTGGTCGACCCGATCGACGGCACCACCAATTTCCTCTTCGGCCACCACTACACCATCACCATCGCGCTTCGCCGCGGTAGTGAAACGATCTGCGGGCTAGTCTATAATCCAGTTTCCGACGAGATGTTCACCGCGATCAAGGGAGACGGCGCCTATCTCAACGGCGAGCGCCTGCAGGTCAATGCCAGCACCGATGTCGCCCTGATGTGCGTCGGCACCGGCCTGCCCACGCCCAATCTCCAGCTTTACCCCGGCGCCTATCAGCGCCTCGACGCCATTCGTGCGCCTATCGGCGCGGTCCGCGTGGTCGGCAGCGCCGCAAATTCCTGCGCTTACGTCGCATGCGGCCGGCTGACCGGCTATTACGAGGAAACGGGCTTCGTGGACACGGCAGCCGGCATTCTGCTGGTGCAGGAGGCCGGCGGCATCGTGACCGACTGGTGGGGCCGCGGACCGGCGTTCTATGAAAAGACCGGTACGCTAATCGTCGCCAATGCCGCGACCCATGCCTATCTCATGGAGCACCTGCGCGGCGTTCCGCCCAAGAACCCCTGACGAACGAATTCTTTTTCGAAGCGTTCAGTGCCTCTTCTCAGGCCACCTGCACCAGATGGCCGGGCGAAACGGTCCTGTAGTTCCGCACCGGTGTTTCATATCCCACTGCCCGTATCGGGCTTTTCAGCTCGTCATTGGATATGCCGCGCCTTATCCCGCGCCTTGCCGGATCAGGCACGGGCACGGCGGCCATGAGCTTTTTCGTATAGGGATGCTGCGGATTGTCGAAAACCGCCGCACGCGGCCCGATCTCCACGATCTCCCCGAGATACATCACCGCCACACGATGGCTGACGCGCTCCACCACCGCCATGTCATGCGAAATGAACAGGAAAGCGAGGTTGAGGCTCTGTTGCAGGTCGAGCAGCAGGTTGCAGACCTGCGCCTTGATCGAAACATCGAGCGCCGAGACGCTTTCATCGGCAACGATGACCTTGGGATCGAGCGCCAGCGCACGGGCAATAGCGATGCGCTGGCGCTGGCCGCCGGAAAACTCATGAGGGTAGCGGCTGGCCATATCGGCGGACAGACCCACCTTTTCGAGAAGATCGGCAGTCTTTTCCTTCGCCTGTCTGGTGTTGCCCAGTTTGTGCTTGATAAAGGGCTCGGAAATCGCCGTGCCCACCGTCATGCGCGGATTGAGCGACGAGAACGGGTCCTGAAAGATCATCTGCACGGATTTGCGCATATTGCGCAGGCCAACCGTATCGAGCCGCATCACGTCGTAACCGTCGAGCGACACGTCGCCAGCCGTCGGCTCCACAAGCCGCATGATCGAGCGACCGGTGGTTGATTTTCCGCAGCCGGATTCCCCAACCAGCGACAGCGTTTCCCCCTGAAACAGATCGAAGGACACGTTTTCCACCGCATGGACCGCGCCCGTCTGGCGCGCCAGTAGGCCGGAGCGGATGGCAAAACGCGTCACCAGGTTCTTGACCGACAGAACCGGCGTCTGCCCGCTCGCAACTGTCCCGGCCACTTCCTGCGGCTCGCTCGAAAGGCCGGTTTTCATGTCGAGCACCGGAAACCGTGTCGGCCATTGCCGGTCGCGCATCGAGCCGAGCTTCGGCACCGCCGAAAGCAGCGCCCGTGTATAGGGGTGCTTACCGCACCGGAAGATGTCTTCCGTCGGTCCGGTCTCGACCTCATCGCCACGATACATCACGATCGTCCGGTCGGCGATTTCGGCCACCACGCCCATGTCATGGGTGATGAAAAGGACCGACATGCCCTCCTCTTCCTGCAGCAACTTGATCAGATCGAGGATCTGCCCCTGAATGGTGACGTCGAGCGCCGTCGTCGGCTCGTCGGCGATCAGCAGTTTCGGCCGTGAGGCAAGCGCCATGGCGATCATCACCCGCTGGCGCATGCCGCCGGAAAACTGGTGAGGATATTCATCGAAACGACCGGAGGCGTTTGGAATGCGAACCTTTTCCAGAAGCCGCACCGTCTCCGCCCGCGCCTCCTGCTTCGAAAGCCCCTTGTGCCGGATGAGTACTTCAGAAATCTGGCGGCCGATGGTGAAGATCGGATTGAGCGAGGTCATCGGCTCCTGGAAGATCATCGAGATATCGTTGCCGCGCACACCGCGCATTTCCCTTTCGGAAAGCGCAAGAAGATCGCGCCCGTTGAGCAGCACCTCCCCCTCGATCCGGCTGGAGGCCGGGGCGAGCAGGCGCATGAGAGACAGCGACGTCACCGATTTGCCGGAGCCGGATTCCCCGACAATCGCGACGGTTTCGCCAGGCGCGACATCGAAGGACACGTTGCGCACGACGCTCTTCCACGCGCCATCCACGAGGAAGGAGGTGGTGAGGTTACGGACGGAAAGGACGGGTCTTGTCTCCATGGTGTCACCGCCCTACCGCATAGGCCTGCATCAGCCGCGGTGTCGCGGCGGCGCGCAGCAGGCCGTCCGCATCGCGGCGCGCGGCGGTGAGCCGCCCGACCGACCATGCATCGGCAACCGTGACGCGGTGCCCTCGACGGCGAAGCTCCTGCAAGGTCGCCTCGCCCACGGTGCTTTCCACGGTGATTTCGCCCGGCGAACGGGTGCGCGGATAAAACGACCCCGGAAAATGCGCGGTGTGGAACAGCGGCATGTCGATGGCGGCCTGCAGGTTCTTGCCGTGATGGGCATAACGCAGGAAGAAGGGCAATTGCCACTGGTCCTGCTGATCGCCGCCCGGCGTGCCGAACACCATGGAGGGACGCCCCTGATGAAGCGCAAGCGAAGGCGTCAGCGTGGTGCGGGGGCGTTTGCCCGGTGCAAGCGAGGTCGGCAGACCTTCCTTCAGCCAGAACATCTGAGCGCGGGAATTGAGCGCGAAACCGAGACCGGGCACGATGGGCGAGGATTGCAGCCAGCCGCCCGACGGCGTGGTGGAGACCATGTTGCCCCAGCGGTCAATGACATCGATATGCACCGTATCGCCGCGCTTCTCCGTCAGATGCGACATGGTCGGCTCGTAGACCGTGCCGGCGCCGCTCATCTCGGCCAGCATGGCCATCGTGGCGTCCACCTGCTTTTCGTAACCCGGCACAGTGCCGGGGCGCAGCTCCAGCGAGGCCTCGCCGCTTATCAGCGCACGGCGTCCGGCATTGTAGCCTTCCGACAGGAGATATTCCGTCGGGATCTGCCCGAATTCCGGATCGCCGTAATAGACTTCGCGGTCGGCATAAGCGAGCTTCATGGCTTCGACTATGGTGTGGATGAAATCGGGACCGGACGGGTCCATGGCCGCAATGTCGAAGCCTTTCAGAAGCGCAAGCGATTGCAGCAGAACCGGACCCTGTCCCCAGGCCGGCGTCTTGGCAATCGTCCAATCTTGATAGTCGAGCGTCTGGGGCGCTTCGACGGTCGCGCTCCAGTCCGCCATATCCTGCGCCGTTAACACGCCCTTGTGCCGCGCGCCGCTGGCGTCCATGACTTCCGCAGTCCTCACGTAACGGTCGATAGCTTCCGCAACGAAACCCCGATAGAAGGCGTCGCGCGCCGCCTCGATCTGGTTTTCGCGGCCGGAACGCGCTTCGGCTTCGGTGATAATCCGCTGATAGGTCGCAGCCAGAACCGGATTGCGGAAATTGGCGTGAGGCTCGGGTGCGGCACCACCCGGCAACCACGTCTCATGGGAGGTCGGCCATTCCTTCTCGAAGAAATCGGCCAGCCCCTTGATGGTGGCGGAGACACGCGGCAATGTCGGATGCCCCTGCTCGGCATAATAGATGGCGGGTTCCAGCACGTCGCGCACGCTCATGGTGCCATAATCGCGCAGCATCAGCATCCAGCCGTCGAAGGCACCGGGAATAACGGTGGCCAGCAGCCCATCGCCGGGGATCAGCTTCAGTCCTTCCGACGTGTAGTGTTCGATCGTCGCACCGCTCGGGGCCGGGCCCTGTGCGCAGATGACTTCCACCTTGTCCTTCTTTTTCGAATAAAACACAGCGGGCATATCTCCGCCCGGACCGCAAAGATGCGGCTCGACGATCTGGAGGACAAAACCGGTGGCGACGGCCGCGTCGAAAGCATTGCCGCCTTTTTCGAGGATCGCCATGCCGACGGCCGACGCGATCCAGTGGGTTGAGGTGACGACGCCGAAGGTTCCAAGGATTTCAGGGCGTGTGGTGAATTCATTCATTCCGATATTCCTTGTAAAAAATCATGCTTCGCGCGGATCGAGTGCATCACGCAGGCCGTCGCCCAGAAGATTGAAGCCGATGACGACGAGGAAGATGGCGATGCCGGGCCACATCGTCATCCACGGCGCCTGGCTGAGGAAATTCTTTGCAGTATTCAGCATCGAGCCCCAGGAGGGCGCAGGCGCCTGCTGGCCAAGCCCGAGAAAAGAGAGGCTCGCCTCAGCGATAATGGCGGTCGCAACGGTCAGGGTCGCCTGCACGATGATAGGGGCAAAAACATTCGGCAGGATGTAACGCGTCATGATGTCGATGTGGTTGAGGCCGATGGACCTTGCGCCTTCGACATAGTCTTCGGTTTTGACCGCCAGCACCTGCCCGCGCGTCAGGCGCACGAAAATCGGCATGGCGGAAAGACCGATGGCGATCATCGCATTGGTAAGGCTCGGGCCAAGGAAGGCAGCAAGCGCGATTGCCACGATGAGGAACGGCATGGCCAGCAACGCTTCGGTGATGCGGGATATGACCATATCCACCCAGCCGCCGAAATAACCTGAAATCAGGCCAAAGGGCACGCCGATGACCACGGCGATCATCACCGAGACCACGCCCGCCATCAGCGAGGCGCGCGCGCCATAGATCATGCGGGAAAGGATGTCTCGGCCGAGATCGTCGGTGCCGAGCCAATGGGCGGCCGAGGGGGCCTTGCGGATGGCCGACCAGCTGGTCGCCACCGGATCGGCAATCGGAAGGATCGGCGCGGCAATGGCAAGAACGGCGAAAAACAGCACGATAGCCATGCCGGCAAGCGCCGATTTGTTGCGCTTCATCTTTTTCCAGGCGCGGCTTTCCTGCCGCGTTACCGCTACGGAGAGGTTTTGATCGAGAACGGTCATGATATCGGTGCCTCAGATCGTCGCCCTGAGGCGGGGGTTGAGCAGGACATAGGCAATGTCGGCCAGAAGGTTCATGAGGATGAAGCCGACGGCGGTGCAAAGAACGATGCCCTGCACGACGGCATAGTCGCGGGTGAACACCGCGTCGACCGTCATCTTGCCGAAGCCGGGAATGGTGAAAATCTGCTCCGTCAGCACCGCCCCGGCCAGCAATTCGCCGAAGAGCAGCGCCAGAAGCGTGATAACGGGCAGAAGCGCATTGCGGAAACTATGCGACAGGATGATCTCGCGCGGCGAAAGACCCTTGGCTCGGGCAGTGCGGATATAGTCGGAACTGAGCACCGCCACCATCGCCGACCGGGTATGGCGCATCAGCGTTGCCGCAAGCGCGTTGCCCAGCACGAAGGCGGGCATGATCATGGTTTCGATGGAGCGCACGGGATCGACAAAGATCGATTCATAACCGGATGCCGGCAACCACCCGAGTTTGACCGACACCAGCAGGATCAGCATGATGCCGAGCCAGAAATTCGGGATAGAGAGGCCGGAAAGCGCAACAATATTGGCCGCGTAATCGATCCAGGTGTTCTTCTTGACGGCGGCGAGAATACCGATCGGAATGCCGATGACCATCGCAAAGAACATCGCCATCACCGCAAGCTGGATGGTGACCGGCAGCTTCTGACCGATGAGTTCCAGCACTGGCTGGTTTGTGCGCAGCGAAATTCCGAAATCGCCCGTCACGACGCCGCCCAGCCAGTTGACATATTGCAGCGGAACCGGGTCGTTCAGGCGATATTTCTCACGCAGGAATTCAATCGTCGCCGGATCGCGCTCTTCGCCAGCCATGGCGAGAACCGGATCTCCCGGCAGCAGTTTTTGCAGCGAGAAGACGAAAATGGAGATGATCAGTAGCGTCGGGATAGCGACCAGTAGTCGCTTGCCGATATAAACAGGCATGGCGTGGCCCTCGTTCGTGCCAATTCGTGAGGGCCGCACGGCAGGGCCGTGCGGCGCATGCGACGTGTTCAGTCCTTGGAGACGCCGAGAAGGCGGATCATACCGTCCGGCGATGGCGCCCAGCCCTTGACCTTGTTGGAAATGGCGTAGGCATAGGGCTGGTGACCGAGATAGATGATCGGCATGTCATCGTTGAGGATGACGCTGGCGGCATCGTATTTTTCCTTGCGCACTGCATCTTCGGTCGAGGCGCGGGCCTCGTTGAGCAGCTTGTCGACCTCAGGATTGCAATATTTCACATCGTTGATGCCGCCCTTGCAGGTGACGAACTGATGCAGGTTGCCATCCGGATCGATGCGTCCCGACCAGTCGGAACGGCTGAGCTGATAATTGCCGGCGGTCTGCTCGGAAAGAAGCGTGGCAAATTCCGTGGCCTTCAGGGTGACGTTGAAGCCGGCTTCCGCGACCATTGACTGGATGACCTGCATCATCTGCGTCTGCGTCGTGTTGTTAGCGTGCTGAAGCTCGACGTCGAGTTTTTCGTAACCCGCCTCCTTCATCAGTTGCTTGGCCTTGTCGATATCGCGCGCCGGCACAGGAAGGTTCTGGTTGAACCATGGGCTTGTGGGCGGAAATGCCTGATTGCCTGCTTTTGACGTACCCTCGAAGACGATCTGGCCAATCGCTTCCCGGTCAATCGCATAAGAAAAGGCCTGACGCAGGCGCTTGTCCTTGCCGAGCGGATTATCCGCGCGGGGGCCGTTGTTGATGTTGACATACATGGCCATGTAGCCCGGACCGATGACATCCGCATAGGTCAGATTGGCGTCGTTCTTGACGGACTCGGCATCGGAGGCCGCGATGCGTTCGGCGATATCGAGGTCTCCCGAGCGAAGATTGGCAAGCTTCACGGTCGTATCCGGGATCGGCAGATAAACGACCCTGTCGACCAGAATTTTGTCCTTGTCCCAATAATCGGCGAATTTCTTGAGCACGATGCGGTCCTGCTGGATGCGCTCGACGAATTTGAACGGTCCGGCGCAGACCGGCTTCGAACCGAAATTGGCGCCCAGTTCCTTGGCCGCCTTCGGTGCGACGATCATACCGGCGCGGTCGGAAAGCTGCGCCAGCAGGGTGACATCCGGCGTCTTCAGGGTGAATTTCACTTCAAGCGGCGCGGTGGCCTCAACCTTTTCGATCGAGGAAAGCTCACTCTTGCGGCGGGATTCCGGCAAGGTCATGTTGCGCTCGATGGTGGCCACGACAGCCGCCGCATCCAGCGTCTCGCCGTCATGGAATTTCACGCCGTCGCGGATTTTCATCGTCAACACCTTGCCGCCGTCGGACCAGGCCCATTCGGTGGCAAGCTGGGGAACGATCTTCATGTCCTGCGAGATATCGACGAGCTTGTCGCACATGGCGGTATAAACGATACGCCCGACGAAGGTGCGCGATTGCGCGGGGTCTAACACGTCGGCGTCGTCATTAAGGCCGATACGCAGTTCGGACGAGATTGCCGGCGCGGACAGGAATGCACCGGCCAACAGGGCGGCGGTCAATGTCTTGATCTTCTTCATGTTCTATCCTCTGGTCTGGTTATCTTTGTTTTTTCATTGGCCGGGTCTGAAAGTCCGGCGGGTCTGCTCTGCCGCCTATGAGGTCGGCGTGAGCGGATTATCGGCATCGCCCGTGCTGCGGGCGGCAATCTCTTGTCCGGTTTTCTCCTCCAGAAAGCCGAGCGAGGTGGCGCGGATCAACCTTTCCTGATGCATGAGCAGGTGCTGGCGCATCGCTTCGCCAGCTCTTGCGGGGTCGCGATCGGCGATGGCGTCGACGATCGCTATGTGCTGTTCGAAGGAAGCCTTGCCGTTCGTGCCGCTGCGGCGCGCCAGCTCCCGTATCGACTGCCATGCATCGTCCTGGCGAATGCGGTTGATGACATCAAAGATGGACAGGAACAATTTGTTGCCGGCGCTCTGGGCGATCTGGCGGTGAAGCGAACCATCCCACAACTCCTTGGCGTCGGCATCCGTGCTCTGGCCGGTCTTGTGGACGAGGGCGCGCATGCGCTCCACCTCGGCCGGCTTGGCGCGCATGGCCGCAAGCTGCGCCAGTTGCGGCTCGATGCGAAGACGCACTTCCATGATTTCCATGATATCCGTGCCGGCCACCAGTTCCGTCACCTGGGCGGACCAATCGTCGGGCTTTTCGCCCACAAAGGTTCCCGCCCCCTGCCGTCTCCAGATCAGACCTTCGGCTTCGAGAACCTCAAGAGCGCGACGGACCGCACGTCGGCCGACATTGAAGGTTTCCGCAAACGCCCGCTCCGTCGGCAGGCGACGGTCTTTCGCAAGATCCTGCGCCTGAATATACGCGCGCAATTTTCCTAGCGCATAGTTGGAGTTGTCGTTGGGGTTCACCGTCACGTCGCACCATTTACTGAACCAATCTCACATTGGTTCATTTGGTTCGAAATTTTCGCCGACGTCAAGCCTATTTTTGAGCGATAATTACTGACGCTCAAAATATGGGCATTTGGCGGTTTTTTGAAGTTTGGCGTTCGGCGGAGGGCGTTTGGGCGTCACAGGCGCACCCGCTCCTCCTAAAGATCGATGGAGAGCCTGATGCGCCCCGACAGGCGCTCGCCGGGGGCAAC
Organism: Agrobacterium salinitolerans; assembly: GCF_002008225.1. GTDB lineage: Bacteria > Pseudomonadota > Alphaproteobacteria > Rhizobiales > Rhizobiaceae > Agrobacterium > Agrobacterium salinitolerans. The sequence goes on from NZ_MRDH01000021.1 coordinate 48,973, forward strand.
CGTCCCGAGACCCTGCCCTTCCCGCTGCGCCTGCGACAAACCAAGCGCTCCGGCGGCCATGGAAACCGGCTCAAGACAGAGGTAGCGCTGCATGCGGTGCACGGCGAGATGGCCGAAAACGGGATCGGCCTCGAGCCGCAGTGAAAACCGGTCGAAGTCGACCTGCGCGCTTGACCAATCGGTGAAATGCAGTGTGTATCCCGTTGCGGCGGGAATGGCAGGTTTCGGGCGAGGCGCCGCCGGCTGGCCGGTTGGCACGTTTTGCGCATCCAGCGGATATTGCAGCTTGGCGTCCGTCCGGGCATTGCGACCGAACCCTGCCGCCAGATAGGGGTGCCAGCCTAGCGCCATCGGTGCTGGCACATCCGCGAGATTGGTTATCGACAGTTCCACGGCGAGGCTTTCGTCTTCCAGCAGGAAAGACTGCTCGGCGCGAAAAGAAAAAGGCCACTCCCCGTCGGCCTCGTAGTCCAACATCAGTGAAACCCGATCCGAAGACAGATCTGAAATCGCCCACGGCCGGCGGTGAGCCGGGCCATGCATGGCATCAGGCGCAAGCGCCGGATGCGGCAGCAGGTCATGGCGGATACCGGCATGGATGAAGGACCCGCCATAGAGCCGGTTGTGATAGGGAAACAAGGGGTATGCGCCAGCCCTTGGCCAGTTGAACGGCTCGAATTCCTGCTCCATTGTCGGCACCAGAATATCGCCGTAGTCAAAGTGCCGCAGATGGGTCATTCTGCCACCCCAGGCGGGGCGCAGGCGGGCGGAGAGCCGCCCGCAGGCAATCGCAACCGTTTCAGGCAAAGGCATAGGAGCCGTCAGGCCGTTTCGGCACCCGTCTTTGCCAATGAACATAGCCATCCTCCTGCATGGCTTTTTCATCCATCTCGACACCCCAGCCGGGACGGTCCGGCCTCAGTTCCAGATATCCGTCCTTCGGCAGGTAGGGGTCGACGACATAACGGGTTTCATCCTCGCGTTTTTCGAGATCGGTGCCGCCATAGACGTAGCATTGCCCTTTCGGCAGGCGATATTCGAGAATTCGGAAATTCTGCTGGGCAGCGGAGAAGTGCACATTGACGGCGGTGGCGAGCGGTCCCATAGGGTTATGCGGCGCGATGCTGACAAAATGGGCTTCCGCAAGCGTCGCGATGCGGCGCATCTCCGAAATGCCGCCGACGACGCAGATATCGGGCTGGATGATATCCGCACCTTTTACTTGAAGAAGGCGAAGGAACTCATTGCGATTATATAGACTTTCACCCGTTGCCAGCGTGCAGTTCAGCCCCTGTTTGAGGTCTCCCCACATCTCGATGTTTTCGGGACGCAGCGGCTCTTCGAAGAACAGCGGATCGTAAGGGGCAAGCGCGTTGCCAAGTTGGCGGGCGGCCGCGGGCTCGAAAATCTTGGCATGGGCGTCGAAGGCGATGTCGTAGTCAGGGCGCACGGTTTCGCGAAGGGAGCGGAAATATTCAGCGGAACTGCGCACCACCTCGCCCCAGCGATGGGCATGGATATCGACACGCCACGGGCTGAGCTTGAAGGCCGTGAAGCCCCAATCCTCGTTAAGACGGTCGAATTCCTCCCTTGCCGCTGGCGCATCCGGGGCCGTGTAGACACCGGCATAGACCTTGATACGGTCGCGTACTTCGCCGCCCAGCAGCTTGTAGACTGGTACGCCCGCCGCCTTGGCTGCGAGGTCCCACAGGCAATGATCGAGCGCCGAGATGGCCGACAGACCGAGCGCTCCGGGCGGAAAGCGGTTCTGCTGAAGCAGGAGGTTATAGAGATACTCCACCCGCGTCGGGTCCTGCCCGGCTAGGAAGCCGTAGAGGTAGTCCAGCACCGGCGGTAGGGCGAGATCGGGGCCGTGATTGTAACATTCACCCCAGCCGGTCAAACCGTCATCGGTATCGAGGGCGACGATGACGCGGGGGCGGTCCTTGTCACGGGTGACGAATACCCGCATGCGGTCGATTTTCATGCTTCAGTCTTCCTCATGAATTGCAGCGTGCGGCATGCCCGGCGCTATCGGGCGACGGCCCCTTTTTTGGCTTCGGATGGTTCGACGTAGCGGAATCTGCGCGTGCGATCCCGGTCGCGCGGATCCGGGCGCGGAATGGCGGAAAGAAGCGCCTGCGTGTAGGGATGGTCCGGCGCGTTGCAGACCTTTTCGGCGTCTCCCACTTCCACCAGCTTGCCGCGATACATCACGCCCACACGGTCGCACATATAGCGAATGACGCCGATGTCATGGCTGATGAAGATATAGGCGAGGCCCAGCTCATCCTGCAGCCGCATCAAAAGATCCAGCACCTGGAACCGCACCGAAACATCTAGCGCCGACGTCGCCTCATCCGCCACGATGACGCGCGGTTTCAGGGTTATGGCGCGGGCGATGCCGATGCGCTGGCGCTGGCCGCCGGAAAAGGCGTGCGGATAGCGTTCGCGCCCGCCCGGATCCAGTCCCACCTGCTCCATCAGCGCGCAGACGCGGTCATCCAGTTCTCTGCCTTTGGCAATGCCGTTGACCAGCAACGGCTCGCCGATGACCTGCGCCACCGTCATGCGTGGATTGAGCGAACCGAAAGGATCCTGGAACACCATGCGCAACTCACGCCGCGCGGCTTTCAGCTCGGAACCTTCGATTTTGGCCAGATCGACCACCGTGCCATCCGCTCGGCGATATAGCATTTCGCCGCCGGTCGGATCGTATAGACGCATGATGGAGCGGCCCATCGTGGTTTTCCCCGAACCGCTTTCGCCGACAATACCGAGCGTTTCGCCCGGCAGAAGCTTGATCGAGACGCCATCCAGCGCCTTCATCTCGCCGAAGTGCATGGAGAGGTCATTCACTTCGAGCACGGGAGCAGCTGCAAGGTCGAGCGGAGGCCGCGCAAGCCGGATTTCCGCCTTCTGCTCCAGCTTCAGCACGGAGCCGATCAACATGCGTGTATAGGGGTCCTGCGGATTATGGAATATCTCATCGACGGTGCCATATTCCTTGGCGACGCCGTGATGCATGACCAGCACGTCATCGGCAATCTGCGCCACCACACCCATGTCGTGGGTGATGAACAGCACCGCCATGCCATGCGCCTTTTGCAGCCGCGATATAAGGTCGAGGATCTCGGCCTGTGTCGTCACATCGAGCGCCGTCGTCGGTTCGTCGGCGATCAAAAGCTGCGGCTTGCAGGCCAGCGCCATGGCGATCATCGCGCGCTGGCGCATGCCGCCGGAATACTGGAAAGCGTAACGATCCAGCGCCTTTTCAGGGTTAGGGATCTCCACTTGCCGCAACAGCTCTATGGCCTCGGCCCGCGCCTCTGCCTTACTCATCTTCAGATGCAGACGCAGGACCTCCGTAATCTGGTCCCCGACCGTATGCACGGGTGAAAGCGACGACATCGGCTCCTGAAAGATCATCGCGATATCAGCGCCGCGCACCGAGCGGATGGCCCGGCTGCGCGGATCGAGCTTCGCCAGATCGAGGGACGTGCCGTCGGCACGGTTGAGGATGATCGATCCGGACGCAATGCGGCCGGGGCTGTCGATGATCTGCAGGATCGAACGGGCGGTGACGGATTTGCCCGAGCCGCTTTCGCCGACGACGCAAAGCGTCTTGCCGGGATCGATGGAAAAAGACAGGTCGTTGACCGCCCGGAAAATGCCGTTCCTCACTGGAAATTCAGTGACCAGATTGCGGACTTCAAGCAGCGGTTTGGCTGGCTTCATAGAGAGAATGTCGCTCATCCGGGGCCTCACTTGTTATAGGGGTCGGCTGCGTCGCGCAGGCCGTCACCGAGCAGATTGAGAGCCATGACCGCAATGACGACCGCCACACCGGGCAGGAACAGCCAGGGCGCAGTCGCGATCGAGCGGATGTTCTGCGCCTCGCGAAGCAGCACGCCCCAGGAAATAGTGGGCGGCTGAAGGCCAAGGCCGAGGAAGGACAGCGAGGTTTCCGCAAGGATCATCGCCGGAACCGCAAGCGTGACCGAGGCGATGATATGGCTCGAAAAACTCGGCAGCATATGGCGGAAGATGATGCGCCCTTCCGGCACGCCATCCAGCCGCGCTGCGGCCACGAATTCTTCGGTCCTGAGCGACAGGAACCGTCCGCGCACGACGCGGGCAAGCTGCGCCCAGCCGGTCAGGGACAGGATGATGGTGATCATCATATACTGAAGCGTGGCGGGCCAGCCCTGCGGCAGTGCGGCGGCCAGCGCCAGCCAGATGGGAATGGTGGGCAGCGAAAGCACGAAGTCGATCACGCGCTGCATGGTGAAATCAATGCGACCGCCATAATATCCCGATATGCCGCCGAGAACGACGCCGAGCAGCAACGAGAAGAACACGCCGACAAGACCGATCGACAAGGAGACCTGCGCCCCTTGGACCACGCGGCTGAAGACATCTCGCCCAAGGCGATCCGCGCCGAAAAGGAAGAGCGGCCGCGTCTTGTCGGCGGACGCCAGCAGATGGATATCCGTGGTGAACAGACCAAATACGGAATATTCGTAACCGCGACCGAAAAACTGGACCGGGATTTTCTTCGCCGTATCCTCGACAAAGACCGCCGCCAGTGTCTCGGGGTCACGGGTCAGCTTCAGCGGATAATAATGCAGCCCGAGCGAGAAACCCTCGGCCGTATCGATGAAATGCACGCGCTGCGGCGGATGGAAGGTGGCGCGGGCATTCTGCAATACCGGATCGTTGATAGCGAAGAAGCCCGGTACCAGCGCAACGATATACATGGCGATGGTGATGAACATGGCGGCCATGGCCAGCCTGTGGCGCTTGAAGGCCCACCAGATGAGCTGCCACTGCGAGGCGACGGCCGCGCGGTCCTGCCGGGCATTGGCGGTGATGGTGATATCGCTCATGGCGCCCTCCTATTCGAGCCGGATGCGCGGATCGACCAGCGCAAGCAGGATGTCGCTGATCAGCGATCCGATCAGCGTCAGCGCACAGATCAACAGCACGAAAGCGCCCGCGAGATACATGTCCTGCGCCATCAGCGACTGCAGAAGCAGCGGCGCGGCCGTCGGCAGATTGAGCACGATGGCGACAACGACGGAGCCCGAAATAAGATTGGGCAACAGCCATGCGATGGTGGAAATGAACGGGTTAAGCGCAATTCTGAGCGGATATTTCGTCAGCAGTTTGAACTCGGACAAGCCTTTTGCCCGCGCGGTGGTGACATATGGCTTGGGCAATTCATCCAGCATATTGGCGCGCATGACGCGGATGAGGCTTGCGGTGGAAGACACGGCAAGAATGGCGACCGGCAGCCAGATATGGGCCATGAGGTCTATCATCTTGGCGATGCTCCATGAGGCAGTCTCATATTCGGCTGAAAACAGCCCGCCGACATCGGCCCCGAACTCCACCGCAGCCACATACATCAGCACCAGCGCCAGCAGGAACGAGGGTATGGAGAGGCCGAAGAAAGAAAAGGCAGTGAAGAGATAATCGCCAATCGAATATTTGCGCACGGCGGAAAAGACGCCGATCGGAAGCGCGATGGCCCAGGTTGCAAGAAGGCTTGCGATGGCAAGAACCAGCGTAAGCGCCATGCGTTCCCAGATAAGGCCCGAAACCGGCTGCTGCCACTCGAACGAAATACCGAAATCGCCGCGGCTGATGATGCCCCATATCCATTTGAGATATTGCACGATCATCGGGTCGTCGAGGCCGAAGCGCTCGCGAAGCTGCGCCGCCGTGTTGTGGTCGATGACCTCGTTGGAGGCGGCCAGTGTGGCGATATAGGTCGTCACATAGTCGCCGGGCGGCAGCTGGATCAGGACAAAGGCAAGGAAACTGACGGCAAACAGGGACGGTATCATCCACAGCAGGCGTTTTACGATAAAAAGCAGCATATCGCTCTCGCAATCACATTGTGCCATACGCACCGCCTTTCACTAAGGAAACGGTATGCGCGTGGTCGAAACAACCTGAGAGGCGTCGCCGCGTTACGGCAGCGACGCCCATGTGGCGGTATCAGCTTGTGAAGGTGAACTGTTGCGGCAGCGCCGGGCCGGGATTGGGCCAGCTCCAGCTGTCGGGTTCCGTTTCCGGCACATTGCGCAGATTATTGCGGATGATGCCGAAACCACCAACGGCAAGGCAGAGGCCGATCGTCTCGAACTCTTCCGCCGCGATATCGAAGATTTCCTTCATCTTCTGACCGCGTTTGGCAAGGTCGGCCGTCGAGCGGGCCTCGTCGAAAAGCTTGAAGCGCTTCTTCTGGCTTTCCGGCGGCTCTTCGCCCTTCTGGCCATTCGACGTGTACCAGAGCGCCCACGGGATTGCGTAACGCGACCCCTGCGGATGGAAAGCGAAGAAATCGCGCGGATCAAGCATCGGATCGAGACCTCCGGGGCCGGGCCAGACGGCGGCATCATGGGCGTTGTCATCACCGCGTGTATAATAGAGCGCACGTTCGATGGTGTTGACCTTGATGTCGACGCCGATCTGCGCCCATTGCGCCTTCACCAGTTCCAGCGCATCGACCAGATCGGGATAAAGCGTCGGGATGACATCGATCGAGAAGAAGATCGGCTGGCCGTCAGGTCGCAACCGCATGCCGTTGCCGTTCTTCTTGTCATAACCGGCCTTGTCGAGAAGCTCGTTCGCCTTGTCCGCATCATATTCGGTGAATTGTCGCGCCAGCTTTTCATTGTACCAGGGATGTGTCGGGCGCGGCCCGGCCTGATAACCCTCGCTCTGGCCGAAATAGACGATGTCGATGATTTCTTGCCGGTTGAGCGCGATGGACAATGCCTGACGGAACGATTTGTCGGCAAACATCTTGCGCATTGCCGGGTCTTTGTGGGTGATGTTGAGATAGATCTGGCACTGCTGCGCGGCAGACGGCACCAGGGTCAGCAGCCGGTAATCACCTTTTTTCATGTTCTGTGACAGGGTCGGCTTGTTGGCAAGAACGCTGATATGGCGCTCCTGAATGTCAATCTTGCCGGAAATCACGTTCAGCATCAGCGATTCGACATCCTGCGAAATGCCGAAATTGATTTCATCGATATAGGGCAACTGATTGCCTTCGGTATCGACCTGCCAGAAGTAAGGGTTGCGGGTCATGACCACCCGTGTCGCACCGCCGGAATAGGGCTCCTTCACCACCCATGGATCGAGCGTCGGCTTGTCGACATTCGACCAGCGGGAGGGAATTTCGATATCGCCGCATTTGGCCCGGAACAGTTCCGTCCAGCTCGAGACACCCGCCGCCTTCACATCGGCATCGAGCGACGTATTGTATTTCGGCAGGAACTTGCTGCAATAGTGCTTGGGAAACAGCGTCGGATGCTGGCCGAGCGGCGTGGCGAGATTTTCGAGATATAGTGCATTCGGCGCTGCGAATTTGAACTTTACCGTGAAATCATCGACTTTTTCGACATCGACCGCCTTGCCGGCCACGGAAAGCTGCGCCGGCGTGGCGCTGTAAAGCTCCTTGTTCTTGATGCAGTCCTCGATGGCGAACACCACGTCATCGGCTGTGAAGGGGTGGCCATCCGACCATTTTGCGCCCTCCAGCAAATGGAAGGTGAATTGCGAGGCATCGTCGTTGACTTCCCATTTCACCGCAAGGTTCGGCAGAACCTCGGTAAAATCCATGTTCCAGCGGACAAGGCCCTGATTGCCGACCATGCGCAGGATGCCGTTATGGTCCGATGAACCGCGCAGGCCACGACGCAATGTGCCGCCATAGGCGCCGATTTTCTCGTGCGGCGTCACCACCATCGGATTTTTCGGCAGACGTTCGGCCAAAGGCGGCAATTTGCCGTCCTTTACCAGCGCCTCTAGTTCCGGCGCCTGCTTGCCGGCAGCAGCCCGCGCCGAGGTCCCCATGACGGAGAGCGCGGCCACGCCGCCAACACCCGCCAAAAAGGTTCGGCGCGTTACGCCCAGTGAAAATGTATCGCCATCGCGCATCGACAATCCTCCCAAAAAATCACCGGCAGCGAGACGGTTTTCACCGAACCGCGACGGCCCTCCCGGCCAGCCAGCACGCCGATCCTCCATCGGCAGGGGCAGACCATATGGGCGTTTTCAGATGATTACAAGTATTGACAGATTTTTACATCTTTTTTATTTGTAGACCGGTTTACAGGATCAGGCTTGAAGAAAAATCGGTCAGGACAGCCCCCTCGCTCACAAAAACCCGGTATTTCTGTTGCGATTGAAATGCAGGAAACCCATTAACTTCAGCGATTTGCAACGGAAGGGCTGCTGATGGACAATCACACTGCATCTGCCGCCGCTCGAGGCGAAACTCGGCTGAGCGACATCATCTACGAAAAAATCGTGGGCATGATTTCGGACGGGCGGTTTCCCGTGAACGAGCGGTTGCCGTCGGAACAGAATCTGGCATCGCTGTTTGGCGCGTCGCGACCGGTTGTGCGGGAAGCGCTGGAGCGGCTTCGGAACGACGGGCTTATCGTTTCGCAAAAGGGATCCGGCTCCTATGTACGCCAGCAGCCGGACTCTTCTGTCTTGCAGCAGGTGCCGGTCGGCTCGCTGGCAGATGTGCAGCGTTTTTTTGAGTTCAGGGCCGGATTGGAGGCTTCCGCGGCTGAGCTTGCGGCCCGCAATTGGCAGGCAACGGACAAGGTCCGCATAGAGCAGGCGATTGCCGCGCTGGAACAATGTCTCGAGCGCAACGATCTCGGCGCGGAGGAAGACTTCGCCCTGCACGAAGCAATTGCGAAAGCGAGCCATAACCAGTTCCACATTACGGTGCGGATCTGGTTCAAGCCTCATTTCGCCATCGGCCAGTCGGTGACACGCAGCCTCAGCCTCAAGCGGACCCCGCAGCATGTGCGCGAGGTACAGGACGAGCACACAGCGATTGTGGAGGCGATTTTTGCGCGGCGCGAGCAGGCCGCGCATGACGCGATGAAAGACCACATATTGAAGGCGCGCGCCCGCATGTTTCAGGGCGTCGGCAGTTAGGCCGCACCCTGCAATGTCGAAAATAGAATCATAAAGCGCGGATGAGGGAGAGGAACCAGTGAGCCAGCCGCATATCGTTGAACCGAAGCTTCGTTCCCTGATCGATACCCCGTTGAAGGTTGGCGAATCGCCGGCCTGGGATGAGCGAACCGGCGATCTGTGGTTTGTCGATATTCTCGCACCCGCCATTTTCCGTCTCTTCCCCGACGGAAAACTCGACCGATACGATATGCCCGCCCAGGTCGGCTGTCTCGGCCTCTGCGACAATGGCTTGATCGTGGCGGGCCTCAAGACCGGCGTGCATCTTCTCGATCCCGCGAGCGGCAAGCTCGATCTTCTCTGCGACCCGGACGACGGGCGGCCTGACAGCCGCCTCAACGACGGAAAGGTTGGTCCGGACGGCCATTTCTGGGTGGGGACCCGCGACGAGGCCGCGATACAGACAGGCAATGCACGCCTCTATCGCGTCGCCCCGGATGGCGGCATCGAACGCGTCATCGATGGCGATATGTTCACATCGAACGGGCTTGCCTGGAGCCCGGACGGCACACGCATGTATCATTCCGACAGCAGCGGCCTCATGTATCAGGCATTCGATTTCGACGCCGCGACCGGCAGGATCGGCCCAGCGGAACGGCTCCACGATTTCGCGCCGGATGAAGGCAGGCCGGATGGTGCAGCGACCGATTGCGAAGGCTGTTACTGGAGCGCCGGCGTTCAGGCGGGGCGCCTCAACCGCTTTTCGCCGGACGGCGAATTGCTCGAGGTCTACAGGCTGCCGTTCAAGGGGCCGACCATGCCGTGTTTCGGTGGTCCCGACCTCAAGACGATCTACGTCACAAGTCTCGTGACCGAGACGGGCGGAATAACCACCGCTGGAACGCTCGTCGCATTCGACGCCCCGGTCTCCGGCGCGCCTGTTCACAAATTTTCCATCTGAAGATGACTTTTGATCTTAAGGAACCCAGTTGATGACGACATTCGATTTTCGCCAGGCCCTGCAGGGCATCTCCGGCGTTCCGGTAACAGCTTACGATGCAGGCGGCGAAGTGGAGACCGGCGTTACCGCCGCGGTTTACGCCCGCGTCGCAAAGGCAGGCATCCACAATATCGTCGCGGCAGGCAATACCGGCGAATTCTACGCCTTGACGCCCGCAGAAATTCTGAAGGTTTATGAGGCTGCGATAAATGGCGTCAGCGGCAAAGCCCCGGTCACGGCGGCTATTGGACGCTCGCAGCGCGAGGCGCTTTCCATGGCGCGTCAGGCAAAAGAAATGGGCGCATCCGCCGTCATGTCGCATCAGCCGGTCGACCCTTTTGCAGCCCCGCAATCGCAGATCGACTATTTTATCGGCCTTGCGGAGGGCAGCGAATTACCGCTGGTCGCGTATGTCCGGGCGGACGGCTTCTCGGTCAATGACATGGTAAGGCTTTCCGGCCACCCGAATGTCGCAGGTATAAAGTTTGCGACGACTGACATCATGCTTCTGTCGCGCGCGATTGCCGCTTCCGATCCGAACGGCGCTCTATACGTCTGCGGACTGGCTGAAAGCTGGGCGCCGGCCTTTTCGGCGGCTGGCGCACGCGGCTTCACCTCCGGTCTCGTCAATGTCGCACCGCAATTTTCCCTGCAGGTTCATGACGCCCTGACGGCCGGCGATTTCCCGGCGGCACGGAAGATCATTGAAAAGATCGAGCTGTTCGAACGGCTACGGACACGATACCGCAACGGCGCAAACGTGACCGTGGTGAAGGAAGCCATGGAAATCCTGGGGTTCGAAGTTGGCCCCGTTCGCGCGCCTGGGCTTGCCCGTCTGGACAAGGAAGATCGTGCAACGCTTGAAGGACTGCTTGCCAGCTGGCGTTGATGGAAGCCTTGCCGGCAAGCTGCACGTTTTCGCTTTTATCAGTTTATATGCCGGCCATGAGCCGGCATATGTTTTTCGGCCGTGCATCAATCCTGCACGACCGAGGCCGATGGACGTCAGCCGAACAGGGCAAGGCTGCTTTTCACGGTAACCCACACACCCCACAGAAGCGGAATACCGACGGCGACCCAGGCAAGCGCCGCCTTGGTGTCCAATCCGCCCCGTCCGATGCCGAAGGAGCCTGTCGGGCCGGCATTGGCGGCAGCGGTCTTTGCCTGCAGGGCTGCAACTTCCGCATCCGGCATGAACCACTTGTCCGAGAGCGGCCGCACGAAGGCATTGGCCACAAGGCCGATCGCCAGCATGCCTGCCAGAATGTACATGGTGCTGGTGTAGAGCGCGGGTCCTGGCGCCACACCCGCCGCAATCTGTGCCTCTCGGATGTAGTTGACGACGACCGGACCGGCAATGCCAGCAGTCGCCCACGCCGTCAGCAGGCGGCCATGGATTGCGCCGACGAACTGCGTGCCGAAAATATCCGCGAGATAGGCCGGGATGGTGGCGAAACCGCCGCCATACATGGACAGGATGATACCAAAGGCCAGAACGAACAGCGCCTTGTTGCCCATCGTCGCAAGCGTCGGCGCCAGCGCATAAAGAATGATGCCGAGAATAAAGAAGCAGAAATAAGTGTTCTTGCGGCCGATCTTGTCAGACATCGACGCCCAGAAGAAGCGGCCACCAATGTTGAAGAGCGAAAGAAGCCCGGTGAAACCGGCAGCAATCGCCGCGATCTGCGCCTTCTGTCCGGCATCGAGATCTGCAAAGCCCACGCCCGGCAAGCCGATCAGCGAGCCAGCGAAGATTTCCTGCAGCATGGGCGAGGCCATACCGATGACGCCGATACCCGCCGAAACATTCAGGCACAACACCGCCCAGATGAGCCAGAACTGCGGCGTCTTGTGCGCATCGCGCAGATGTACATGACGATGGGTTATCATGGCGCTTTTGGCAGCCGGCGCCGTCCAACCTTCGGGACGCCAGCCCGATGGCGGAATGCGGTAACCGAAGGCGCCCGCCATCATGAAGGCGAAATAGATCAGCGCCATGACGACGAAAGTCTGCCAGACGCCGACAGAGACATCCGTCTTGAAGTTGTTCATCAGGAGATTGGCGAGCGGCGCACCAATCATCGCACCACCGCCGAATCCCATGATAGCCATGCCCGTCGCCATGCCACGACGGTCCGGGAACCATTTGATCAGCGTCGACACCGGCGAAATATAGCCAAGGCCGAGCCCGATGCCGCCAATGACGCCAGCGCCCAGCCACATCAGCCAGAGTTGGTGCGTGATGACGCCGACTGCCGCCACCAGAATACCGCCGCACCAGCAGCAGGCGGAAACGAAGCCGGCCTTGCGCGGCCCCACTCTTTCCAGCCAGCCGCCCCAGATGGCCGCCGAGCAGCCCAGAAGAACGAAGAAAAGCGTATAGATCCAGCCGAGATCGGCCACGCGCCAGTTGCACTCAGTGGTGAACAGCGCACCCAGCAGGGTGAGGCTGGAGCAACTGGGGTCCGTGACCGGCAGCGCCTTGGACAGCGGCAGCCAGAACACGCTGAAACCATAGGCCATGCCGATGCATAGATGGATGGCAAGGGCAGCCGGAGGCACCAGCCAGCGATTGAAACCCGGTCTTGCGATTATTCGTTCGCGGTCCAAAAAGCCGGCTTGCGCCGCTTCTCCCGCTGTTGCACCTGCTACTGCCATTGACATTACCTCCCTCGTGGATGTCTGGACATGTCACGTTCGCCCCGCCAGGCGAACACCGATATCGCCGAACGTCCCCCGTCCGGTCGAAAGTGTGATTATGCGGTCACGCCGCTCAAGCCTGTGTGCTTTCCGGGACGCTCGGCTCTGAAAGGGACTCTCCCGCAACCGGTCCTTTGCCACCCGGCGCACCCTTGGCATCGTCGCCGAGCCCCACAGCATCGGGCGCCGGATCGTCGGGCCGCTTGATCTCCTTCGACGCGGCAAGCACAAGCGGCAGAAAATCACCTGCCCCGGCATCCGCCATCTCGAAGAACCGGCGTCGCATGCGCGGTTCCCAGAACTTGTTGATGTGGGTGGCGACACCCTCGATGCGAATATCTTCCGGCTGCGACAGAAAGAACGTCGCGATCTGGTTCGCCATTCTCACCAGCTTTTCATCGGTGTGGTTGAGCAACATGACCTCTTCCCCCGCGTCGGCTGCCGGCCGACGCCTCTTTGTGTGACAAGGCCGGGCGCACCCGGCCCTCCTTATTCCGCCGCTTCGAGCTTGCCGCTGATCCGCCGCGAACGGCGACCAAGCGCATCATATTCCTCCTGCCATTCCGTCGGACCGTTGGACGGCGATACCTGCACGGCGGTCACCTTGTATTCGGGGCAGTTGGTCGCCCAGTCGGAGAAGTCAGTCGTAATGACATTCGCCTGCGTGCCGGGATGGTGGAAGGTCGTATAGACCACGCCCGGCGCCACACGGTCGGTAATCAGCGCTCGCAGCGTCGTGTCTCCTGACCGGCTGGCAAGCTTGATCCAGTCGCCGTCCTTTACGCCGCGCTGTTCGGCATCGTGCGGGTGGATTTCAAGACGATCCTCCTCATGCCAGACGACGTTTTCGGTGCGCCGCGTCTGCGCGCCGACATTGTATTGCGACAGGATGCGGCCGGTGGTGAGAAGCAGCGGGAAACGCGGACCGGTGCGTTCGTCCGTCGCCACATATTCGGTGCGGATGAACTTGCCCTTGCCGCGCACGAAACCGTCCACATGCATGATTGGCGAACCATCCGGGAATTTCTCATTGCAGGGCCACTGCACCGAGCCCTTTTCTTCCAGATAGTCATAGGAAACACCGGCAAAGCTCGGTGTCGTCGCCGCGATCTCGTCCATGATCTCGGACGGATGCATGTAATTCCACGCAAGTCCCATGGCCTGTGCCAGCTTCTGCGTCACTTCCCAGTCGGCATAACCGTTTTTCGGCGACATGACCTTGCGAACGCGGTTGATGCGGCGCTCGGCATTGGTGAAGGTGCCGTCCTTTTCGAGGAAGGTCGAACCCGGCAAGAAGACATGGGCGTAGTTCGCCGTCTCGTTCAGGAAGAGATCGTGCACCACGACACATTCCATCGCGGCGAGACCGGCCGAAACATGCTTCGTATCCGGATCGGACTGGAGAATATCCTCGCCCTGAATATAGATGCCCTTGAAGCTGCCATCCACGGCCGCATCGAGCATGTTGGGAATACGCAGCCCCGGTTCGTTGTTGAGCTTCACGCCCCAGAGTTTTTCGAAGATGTCGCGCGTGGCGTCGTCGGAAATATGCCGATAGCCCGGAAGCTCGTGAGGGAAAGACCCCATGTCGCAGGAGCCCTGAACATTGTTCTGGCCGCGCAAAGGATTGACGCCTACACCGGGACGACCAATGTTGCCCGTGACCATGGCGAGATTGGCGATCGCCATGACGGTCGTCGAACCCTGGCTGTGCTCGGTGACCCCGAGGCCGTAATAGATCGCGCCGTTGCCGCCTTTGGCATAAAGCCGGGCAGCACCACGCAGATCTTCTGCAGGAACGCCCGTGTAACGTTCCGTCTCTTCCGGGCTATGCTGGGGTTCTGCAACGAACGCCGCCCAATCCTCAAATTCCGACCAGTCGCAGCGTTCGCGGATGAAGGCTTCGTTGAACAGGCCTTCCGTGACGATGACATGCGCCAGCGCCGTCAGCACCGCAACGTTGGTACCCGGCAGCAGCGGCAGATGGAAAGCGGCCTCCACATGCGGTGTGCGCACAAGATCAATACGGCGCGGATCGATGACGATCAGTTTTGCACCCTGACGCAGCCGCTTCTTCAATCGCGAACCGAAAACGGGGTGGCCGTCGGTCGGGTTTGCGCCGATTACCAGCACCACATCGGATTGCTCGACACTGTCGAAATTCTGTGTGCCGGCGGAGGTGCCAAAGGCCTGGCCGAGGCCATAACCTGTCGGCGAATGGCAGACGCGGGCGCAGGTATCGACATTATTGTTGCCGAAACCGGCGCGGATAAGTTTCTGGACGAGGAAGGTTTCTTCGTTCGTGCAGCGGGACGAGGTGATACCGCCGATGGATTCCCGGCCATATTGGCCCTGAATACGCCGGAACTCCGACGCGACATGGGAGAAGGCTTCCTCCCAGGTCACTTCCCGCCACGGGTCGCTGATCTTTTCGCGGATCATCGGGTTGAGAATGCGGTCCCTGTGGGTGGCATAACCATAAGCAAAGCGGCCCTTGACGCAGGAATGGCCGCGATTGGCCTGCCCGTCCTTCCAAGGCACCATCCGCACCAGTTCCTCACCGCGCATTTCCGCCTTGAAGGAGCAGCCGACGCCGCAATAGGCGCAAGTCGTGACCAGCGAATGTTCCGGCTGGCCAATCTCGATCACCGATTTCTCCGTCAGCGTCGCCGTCGGGCAGGCCTGCACGCAGGCGCCGCAGGAAACACAGTCGGAATCGAGGAACGCCTCATGCGCACCGGGCGATACACGGCTTTCGAAACCGCGCCCTTCGATCGTTAGTGCAAAAGTGCCCTGCACTTCCTCGCAGGCGCGTACGCAGCGGGAGCAGACGATGCATTTGGAAGGATCATAGGTGAAATAGGGGTTGCTTTCATCCTTCGGCATCCAGCGGGCATTGAGTTCGCCCTCCCCGGTGCGGGCCTTGACGTGGTTGTCGCCTTCGTAACCGTAACGCACATCGCGCAGGCCAACGGCGCCCGCCATATCCTGTAGCTCACAATCGCCATTGGCGGCGCAGGTCAGACAATCGAGCGGGTGGTCGGAGATATAAAGCTCCATCACACCCTTGCGTATCTGCTTCAGCCGCTCCGTCTGGGTATGCACGACAAGACCGGCAGCAACCGGCGTGGTGCAGGAGGCGGGGGTGCCGTTGCGGCCCTCCACCTCGATAAGACAGAGGCGGCAGGAGCCGAAGGCGTCCACCATGTCGGTGGCGCAGAGTTTCGGCACATCGATACCTGCTTCGCGCGAGGCGCGCATGATCGACGTTCCCGCGGGAACAGTCACCTGACGTCCATCGATGGTGAGCGTCACCATGTCAGTGGCGAGGGACTTGGGGGTTCCATAGTCGAATTCTGTCACAAGGGCCATGGTCTTACTCCGCCGCTTCAACATGTGGGGTGGGGGCAAAATCATCCGGGAAATGCCTCAGTGCGCTCATCACTGGATAGGGCGTGAAACCCCCAAGCGCACAGAGCGAACCGAATTTCATGGTTTCACAGAGGTCTTCCAGCAATGCCGTGTTTTTCTCCCGCTCGATGCCGAGCGCGATCTTGTCCACCGTCTCGACGCCACGCGTCGAGCCGATGCGACAGGGCGTGCACTTGCCGCAGCTTTCGACCGCGCAGAATTCCAGTGCAAACCGCGCCTGATGCAGCATGTCTGCCGTGTCATCGAAGACAACGATGCCCGCATGGCCGATGAGGCCACCAGCGGCCGTGAACGCCTCGTAGTCGAAGATCGTGTCGAACAGCGAAACCGGGAAATAGGCCCCGAGCGGACCGCCCACCTGCACCGCCTTGACCGGACGGCCAGTGATCGTGCCGCCGCCGATATCATTGACGAATTGTCCGAGTGGCAGGCCGAAGGCGGTCTCGTAAAGCCCGCCATGTTTGATGTTTCCGGCAAGCTGGATCGGGATGGTGCCATGCGAACGGCCGACACCGAAATCGCGATAAAACGCTGCGCCACGATCCATAATGACGGGAATGGATGCAAGCGAGATGACATTGTTGACGACGGTCGGCTTGCCGAACAGGCCCTGAAGCGCGGGCAGCGGCGGCTTGGCGCGCACCGTGCCTCGTTTGCCTTCAAGGCTGTTGAGCAGCGACGTTTCCTCGCCGCACACATAGGCACCGGCGCCCATGCGCACTTCCATGTCGAACGCGCGACCGGAGCCGAGGACGGAAGGCCCAAGAATACCCTCACGCCTTGCGATCTCGATTGCCTTTTCCATGACCTTGATCGCGTAGGGATATTCCGAGCGAGTATAGATGAACCCCTTGGTCGCACCGACGGCGAGGCCGGCAATGGCCATGCCTTCGATCAGCACAAAGGGGTCGCCCTCCATGATCATACGGTCGGCGAAGGTGCCGCTGTCGCCCTCATCCGCATTGCACACGATATATTTCTGGTCGGCCACCGCATCAGCGACGGTCTTCCATTTGATACCCGTCGGGAAACCAGCCCCGCCACGTCCACGCAGGCCACTCTGGGTCACCTCGGCAACGATATCGGACGGCGCCATCCCAACAGCTTTTTCAAGGCCCTTCATGCCGTGATAGGCCCGATAATCCTCCAGAGACAATGGATCGGTCACGCCGCACCGGGCAAATGTGAGACGCGTCTGGCCTTTCAGGAAGGGAATGTCCTTCGTCGGCCCGAGACAGAGGCGATGCTCGCCGCCGGTCAGGAAATTGGCATCAAAAAGCGAGGCCACATCGCTTGCCTTGACGGGACCATAGGCGATACGGCCATGCTCGGTGCGCACTTCCACCAGCACTTCAAGCCAGAGCATGCCGCGCGAGCCGTTGCGGACAATCCGGACGTCAAGGTTGCGGCCAGCGGCCTCGCGGGCGATGGCATCGGCGACGCGGTTTGCACCAACGGCAAGGGCGGCAGAATCGCCGGGAACAAAGACGGTGACACTCATCGGCGCGCCTCCGTCAGAATGTCGCTAAGACAGTCCTCATCAAGACGGGCATGGACTTCGCCATCCAGCATCAGCGCTGGCGCCTGCGCGCAAAGCCCGAGACAAAAGACCGGCTCCAGCGTCACGGAACCATCGGCTGACGTTTCATGCCAGTCGAGACCGAGGCGGTTCTTGACGGTTTCTGAAAGAGGCTCGCCACCCATCGACTGGCAAGCCTCGGCGCGACAGAGCTTCAGGACATGACGCCCGTGGGGATGATCACGAAAATCGGGATAGAAGGTGACGACGCCATGGACCTCGGCGCGCGAGATATTCAGCGCGGATGCGATGATCTGCTTGGCGCTTTCCGGGATATAGCCGAATTCATCCTGCACGGCGTGCAGGATGGGCAGCAGAGGCCCTTCCAGATGAAGAAGTTCGCCAATGACAGCGGAAATACGGGCCGCCTCATCTGCGGCAACCGCTCTGATATTCATAAGCCAGTCCTCCCAAACCGACAGGGGCAGGAATGGCAACCAAAACTTGCATCAAGCTCATCGCCACGCCCCTCATGTCATTGAGAATGGCGAAGTGCGGCTCGTCAGGTCAATAAGTCGTTTCCGTCGTGTGATAGGAAATTCCTATCAAATGATTTTTCTGCGGCTCTGAGACGCGCCTCATGCAGAAGCGCCGAAACTAGAGGCGTGTGCGGTTCCCGGTGTGTGGCAATCAGGCCGACGAGATGTTCCGGGTCAGGATCGGTGATCGGGATAATCCTGATCTGCTTTGGAAAACCGAACGATTCAGCTAGGTTACGCGGCATTATTGAAGCCCATTGTCCGGTGCGGATATGGGAAAACAGCACGATCATGGAGTTGGATTCAAGTGTCGGTTTGGCCTCCACTCCAGCTTCGGCCATGTGCCTGTTGATGATGCGCCGGTTCTGCATGTCCGGGGTTAATAGGCATAACCTAAGACCGGAAACTTGCTTCCAGGTAACGCTTTCCTGATCAGCGAGCGGCGTTCCGGCCGCGGCAATGAGGTGATATCGCTCCGAATAAAGCGGCACAGTCGTCACACGCCCGAGTGGTTCGTTGTCGAGGTAACTGATTCCGGCATCGATCTCGAGGTTTTCGATCTGGCTCAAGACCTGCAACGAGGTTCGTGAAGTCACCGAAAACGTCACATCGGGATGGCGCGCCTGAAAAGATTCCGTCAATCGCGGTACCATCGCCAGCGCAGTCGGAATGACGGCAAGGCGAATGTGTCCGGCAAGACCCTTGCGGGCAGCGCGCATTTCCTCGCGCATGGTGCGCGCATCGCCAACGATGCGACGCGCCCATTCGAGCACACGCTGGCCTTCCGGGGTCAGCCCCTGGTACCGCGCCGAACGCACGACGAGAACGACACCCAGCTGATCCTCCAATTGCCGGATTGCCGCCGACAGGCTGGGCTGGGAGACACCACATTCCTCCGCCGCCCGGCCGAAATGTTCTGCCCGCGCCAATGCAATGAAAAATTCCAGCTTGTCGATCATATGCTCTCCCCCGGCGCGCAATCCTTAGACCGGTGCACGCGGAAGAACACTAGAACGCGGCGGCGGCGCCCGCAAATAGCTGCAGGCATTTTCCTTGCGGCTAAGCGCAGGCGACGAGCGCCGGCCCCTTCAAGCGCGGATAATCGTAGGCGTTGACCTTCGAGGTGTTGTAACCCGCGCCCACCAGAGCTTCGGCAAGCTTGATCGCAGCCGTGACACCATCGATGACGGGCACACCGGTGGCCTCCCGCAGGCGGTCGCAGAGAGATGACATGCCGGCGCAGCCAAGGATAATAGCCTCCGCCGCATTCTCACGCTTGGCAGCCTCGATTTCGCGGCGGAGCAGTGCTTCCGCGACCTCCGGATCCTCCTCAAGACCAAGAACCGGCAGGTCGATCGCGCGAACATTTCGGCAATGCCTTTGAGCGCCATAATCCTCCACCAGATCTTCGATGATCGGAATGGACCGAGGAAGCGTGGTGATGATCGAGAAACGGCGGCTGATCGTCATCGCCACCTGAACCGCCGCCTGGCAGATGCCGATAACCGGCCCCCGCGCCACTTCGCGCGCGGCGTGAAGTCCCGGATCGTCGAAACAGGCGATCACGTAGGCGTCCACATTCTGCCCCTCTCCTTTGCGGATTTCCGCCAGAAGCCCCGGAACGGCCATGGCCTCATCCGCCTGCCCTTCAATGCTGACGGGGGTGTCGACCGGATTTGCCGCGGAGACGTGGGTTTCCTTCTGCTTGACCCGCAGCGCGCTATCGAGTGCCTGCGCGGTCATGGAAGCGGTGGAATTGGGATTGATCAAACGAATATGCATCGCACACATCCTGAAAAGCTGTCACTTGCCGTCAGGCGCGGTGAAATCGGTGATAGGTGGCGCCTTTAAAACGAACTGGCGGTCCGAGGTGATGTAGTTGTCGGCGTGAAGCCGGGCGATCGGCTGGTAGCGATCGGGATCGACATAACGCCCCTCTTCATCGAGGCACTCGTTATGGACATGCATATGCACCACTTCGCCCAACACCAGCGTTCGGCGGGGGTAATCGATCAGTCGCTCCACCCGGCACTCGAAAGCGCAGGGCGATTGCGCAGCATAACTTACGTCGATCTTGGTGCATGGCGCGGGCGTGAGCTTTGCCATCGACATCTCGTCAACTTCATTGTCAAAGCCGAGACCACAGATCAGCATCTGTTCAGACAGCGCCATGTCCACCATATTGACGACGAACTCGCCGGTGCGGCGAATATTCGCCATCGTGTCCTTTTCCTCCCCGCTGACCTTCGGCTGAATGCCGAGGACGACGATGGGCGGATCATGAGAAAAGACGTTGAAGAAGCTCATCGGCGCTGCATTGTTATGGCCCGCTTGCGAACGGGTCGTCACAAGCGCGATCGGTCGCGGACCGATAAAATTCGTCAAAAGGCGGTAGCGGCTCTGGGGCTCAAGCGCGCTGAAATCGAATTCCATGATCGGCATCCTAATTTAGTCGACAATTATCTTTCATATTGTTGACAATGTTGCAACCAAAATCCCGTTGATACAGTTGACTTTTTCATTCACATCGCGCTTCTCTACCGCGATTGGGGAGTATGTCGAATGAGCGAGCAGGCCGGCCCGTCCACGCAGCAGATTGTCGAGAAAGTATGGCTTTCGATTGCCGAACGCCGGCTGCGTCCGGGCGTGCAGTTGAAGGAAGAGCAACTGGCGACAATCTTCGGCGTCAGTCGTGCAAGAATCCGCCAGGCCTTGTCCGTTCTTGAGCGTGACGGGCTGGTGACGATTGTTCCCAATCGCGGCGCATTTGTATCCAAACCATCGGTCGAGGAAGCCCGCGACGTATTCTTTGTGCGCCGTACCGTCGAGCAATGCGTCGTCGAAAGACTGTGCAAATCCGCTACCAAAACCGATCTCAAAAAACTGCGCGACCATGTGGCGAAAGAGCGCGTGGCCAATACCAAAAACGTCACGACCGACATCATCAAGCTTTCCGGCGGTTTCCACCTGCTGCTTGCGGAAACGCTCGGTTCCGATTTCCTCTTTACCACCATGCGCGACCTCATCTCCCGCTCGTCGCTGATAACCGCCGTCTACCGTAACACGGATCGCTTCAACTGCGGCCCGGACGAACATGCGGAAATCGTCGATGCGATCGCCAACAACGATCCGTCGCGGGCCATCCACCTGATGACCCACCACCTTGAGCATGTGGAAGCGGAACTCGATCTCAGCGAAATCCGCGACCTTTCCCACGACCTGCGCGCAGCACTCGGCTGATCCCCCTCTCAGGCGCGCTGTCGCTGGCCCGTCCACTCCACATCATCTTCGACCAGATGACAGGCGACCCGCGTGCCGTTGGCGAGGTTTTTCACTTTTGGCACCTCTGCAGAACATTGCGCCGTCGCCAGCGGGCAACGGGGGTGAAAAGCGCAACCCGAAGGTGGCTTTAGAGGACTCGGTACTTCGCCTGCCACAATCTCCCGATCCCGCTGCGGCGTCTTGATATTGGGGATCGTCTGGAGAAGCAGCCGCGTATAGGGATGGCGCGGATTGGCGAAAAGCTCTTCCGTATCCCCCTCCTCCACAATCCGCCCGAGATACATAACGGCGATACGGTCTGACATGTGACGAACAACACTCATGTCGTGGCTGATGAAGAGATAGGTAAGGCCGAGTTCATCCTGCAAGCGGCGCATGAGGTTCAGCACTTGCGCTTGCACCGAAACGTCGAGCGCCGATGTCGGCTCGTCACAGACGAGGAATTCCGGTTCGCTGGCCAATGCGCGGGCAATGGAGATACGCTGGCGCTGGCCGCCGGAAAATTCATGCGGAAACTTTTCGCCGTCCGAGGCCGACAGCCCCACGGTTTTGAGAAGCTCTTCCACGCGCTCCATCGTTTGGGCCTTTGTCGCGCGCAGCTTCAGCTCGCGGATTGGCTCTGCGATGATGTTCTTCACGCGCCAACGTGGATTTAGCGAGGCATAGGGATCCTGAAAGATCATCTGCGCCGACAGGGGGCTGCCCCTGCCGCCCGCCGCAAATTGAAACTCACCGGCGCTTGGCCGGAAAAGCCCTGTTATCAGACGGGCGACTGTCGATTTGCCGCAGCCGCTTTCACCGACGATGCTGAGACAGCCACCGGCCGGAACGGCGAAATCGATATCGTTGACGGCCTGGACGAACTGCCGGGGTTTGCGCTCGATGATGCGATTGAGAAGCGGGGCCGAAACATCGAAGGTTTTCGTCAGGCCCTTCACCGTCAAAGCCGGCTTGCTGAGTGCTGCTTTTTGAGCTGCGGATTGTGTCATGCTGTGCCTCCTGCGTTTAGCCAGCATGCACTGGCGCCGTTGCCGACTGTTTCGAGTTCAGGCCGTTCCCGCAGACAGCGCGGCCCGGCAAAACCACAGCGAGGATTAAACGCACATCCCGGCGGGATCGCATCGAGACGCGGCATCGCCCCGTCAATCTGGTTGAGCCGCTCTACCCTAGCGCCAAGCGACGGAATGGAGGCCATCAGGCCCTGCGTATAGGGGTGGCGCGGTTCGTGCAGCACCTGTTCAACCGGTCCCACCTCTATCAGCCGGCCGGCATAAAGCACCGCCACGCGGTCGGCAGCCTCGGCAATCACACCCATATCGTGGGTGACGAGCATGACCGCGGTCTGCTTTTCTTTGCACAGTCGCCGCAGCAGCGAAATGATCTGCGCCTGGATCGAGACATCGAGCGCCGTCGTCGGCTCATCGGCAATGATGAGTTTCGGTGAAGCGGCGAGCGCCAGCGCAATAACGACTCGCTGGCGCATGCCACCGGAAAACTGGTGCGGATAATGATCGACACGATCCGCAGGTGATGGAATGCCGACATCTTTCAGCAGTTGAACGGCCCGAGCGCGTGCATCCGCTTTCGACAGTGGCAGATGCTGTCGGATCGTTTCGACAAGCTGTGCACCGACCGTAAACAGTGGATTGAGCGAGGTCAGCGGGTCCTGAAAGATCGCTCCGATCTCCCGACCGCGAATGCTTTCCATCGCCCGGTCATCCAGCTGATCGATACGGCGCGACCCGAGCCATATCTCACCGCCGGCAATGTGGCCGGGTTTTTCGAGCAGGCCTTGTATGGCGAGACCCGTCATCGATTTCCCGGCACCGGATTCACCGACGACACCCAGAACTTCGCCGGGCCTGATCGAAAGGCTGATATCGGAAAGCGCAGTAACGGTGCCGCGCCGACCGGGAAACTCGACCTTGAGATTGCGGACATCGATGACCGATTGGTTCATTTCAACCATGTTGTGCGACCTCCACCGGATAGCTCGGAGGGAAAATTTCGGAGACAGGCGGATTTGCCCAGCTCCGTTCGGGATATTTGGCAATCAGACGATCAAACTGCGCCTGCGCCTGTTCGCGGGCACACCGCATGTCGATATGAGCGACCTGTCTCTCACGCATGGAAAGACGGCCATCGACAAAAACGGCCCGCGTGACCTTGCCAGAGCCGCCGGTCACCAGCGTGGTGATGGGATCGATGCTCGGCGCCATGACGATATCGTCGAGGTCGAATACGGCAATGTCTGCCCTTGCACCCGGCGAAAGATGGCCAAGGTCAGATCGTCCAAGCGCGCGCGCGCCGCCAAGTGTCGCCGCATCGAAAAGATCGGCACAGTGGATCTGGTCTGGAACGCCGTCATTGATACGACAGGTGATCAGACCAACGAGCAGGTTCATCAACATGTCCGCCGGCGCCGTATCCGTTCCCATCGCAATGTTGATGCCGCGTTTGCGGCAGGAAGAGAAGGACGAGAGCGTGCTGCCGCCGCGGCTCGATACCAGCGGACAGTGGACGATCGACACGCCGTTCTCCGCATAAAGCGCCAGGTCTTCTTCCGTCGCATTGGTGGC
Organism: Agrobacterium salinitolerans; assembly: GCF_002008225.1. Classification (GTDB taxonomy): domain Bacteria; phylum Pseudomonadota; class Alphaproteobacteria; order Rhizobiales; family Rhizobiaceae; genus Agrobacterium; species Agrobacterium salinitolerans. The sequence continues at coordinate 72,979 of NZ_MRDH01000021.1, forward strand.
GTGCGGCGCGATCAACCTTTCGCTGAGAAGCCCGGCTTTGGCGAGCCAGACGGGTGCGGTCGAGCCGTGAAGCTTGCGGACCGTTTCGACCTCCATGATGCCCTGCGCCATATGGAGACGGAACTTGCAGCCGAGTTCGCGCGCGGCAGCGTCTGTACGCTCGATCAGGCCCAGAGTGGAGGTTTCGACCCGATCCGGTGCGAGCATGCCGCGCACCAGATCGCCATGCCGCCCACTCTGCTTTTCAATGAAATCGACCGCGTCGGCGAGACCCTGAAAACCGCGCTCCTCATCAAAGACCGGCACCATGCGGCCCGGCTCTTCGAGCACCATGCCGCCGGAGCGGAAGGCCGGGCTGAGATAAACGCGAAGGCCAAGTTCACCAGCAGCATCGGCCGCGGCCTCGAACTCAGTTACAGTCTCCCCCCACGCGCGATAAAACAGCGATGCAATTGGCGCTACGGTGGTGATGCCGTTGAGAAGCAGTTGTCCAAACGCGAAACGCTTCTGGAAGGCGAGTTCTTCCTGCGAGTACATCTCGTAAGGACCGGCCTCGACATAGGAGCGCGGCCAGACACGGCCCTTCGCCCAGCCCGGATGATGATCGATGCCGAGGATCGTCGTATCGAGATCGGAAAGCGCATCGAGATCGATCAGGCCGGGGCTGACGAGAGCATTTCCGAAATCGATACGCCGGGCGACCTCTCCGGGAAATTCATGCCCGACAAAGACGATTTCACCATTTTCGAAGACAACCTCGCCGTTTTTGAGAAGGCGGTGCGATCCATCCTTGTGTCCGACAACCCAGCTGGCTGTCAGCAACGTCCGTCCTTCCGGCCTTTCGCCGAGTTGCAACGAGTTAAGAACATCGCTCATCACGGCGCCTCCACGATGGCTTTGCCGTTTCTCGCAGTGACACGGCCGCCTTTGACGACCAGCGGCCGCGGCGCGATATCGACAACGGCTTGCGCCAGTGTTTCCCCGGTCAAGAGGGTGAAGTCGGCATGACATCCGATCTCCATGCCATAGTCTTCGAGACCCATTACATCGGCGCCGCCCTTGGAAACGACGTGCAGCACGTGGGCTAGTTCGATATCCGAGCGCAGTCCGTTTTTCATGCCGATGATCTTGGCGCGATCCAGCATGTCCGGCTGTCCCCACGGACCCCATGTATCGCGGATACCGTCACAGCCGCCACCAACACGCACACCCGCTTCCTTGAGGCGCATGATCGACGGCACGCTTGCCGATGGCGCACCCGTGGTCAGGATGGCAACGTCGAGCCGCGCGATCTCGTCGATCAGCCTGCCGACGCGCAGATAGTCATTCATGCCGAGTGCAAAGGCATGGCTGATGGCGACATTGCCCTGCATGCCGTTTGCCCGGATGCGCTCGAAAATAAGCTCCATGGTGAAGGCGCCGAGGTCGGCGGCTTCATGCAGGTGGATATCGATCGGGACGCCGTGTTTTGTTGCCAGTTGGAAAAGAATGTCCAGTTGGCCCTTCGGATCGCGGTCGATGCCGCAAGGGTCAATGCCGCCAAGCACTTCGCAGCCCTGCTTCAAGGCTTCATCGAGAAGCTCCACCGTGCCGGGCATGACCATGACACCGGATTGCGGGAAGGCGACGATCTCGATATCGATGATACCATCAAGCTTTTCCCGGGTTTCCCAGATGCCCTCGACCAGCTTTAGCCCGTGGGTGGGGTCGATATCGACATGGCTGCGAATATGGGTGCCGCCATTGGCTGCGAGCCCGATGGCATGGCGCATGGACTGGCGATGCGGATCGATGCCGATCTGAACGCGGTTCTCCCGCTCGAAATCGATCCGCTCGCGAAGGATGGCGGCACGATTGTTGACGTGCCAGGGCATGCCCCACGTGGTCTTATCCAGATGCGTATGGGCATCGATGAGACCGGGGATGGCGATTGCTCCCTTACCATCCTCGACCGGCATTTCGGGTTCGGCTTCAAAAGTTCCGAAACCTGAAATCTTGCCGTCCCTGATCAAAATATCGCAGGCTTCGCCCGCCATGGGCCGTACGTTGCGCAAAAGAAGATCGTGCATGGAACTCACCTCAGTTTCGGATTGAGCGCGTCGCGCAGCCAGTCACCCAGAAGGTTGACGGTGACGACGAGCAGGCAGAGTTGGAAGACCGGAAACAGCACAATCCACCAGGAGCCGGAAAACAGGAACTGGTTGCCGATGCGGATCAATGTGCCGAGCGACGGCTGGCTCGGCGGCATGCCGATGCCAAGGAAGGACAGTGTCGCTTCCGTGAGGATGGCCATGCCGAAATTAAGCGTCGCGGCGACCATGATCGGCGTCAGCGTATTGGGCAGGATATGTGCCGCCATGATGCGACGGGCGGGCACGCCGATCAGCTTGGCGGCCTGAACATAGTCCTTGCCGGTTTCCACAATGGCTTGAGCGCGCACCGTTCGCGCATATTGCACCCAGGCGGAAAGCGCGATGGCGAGAATGAGCACGGCGGATGCACCGACTTCACGCAGACTGTCCGGCAGCATCTGCCGCACGACGGTCGACACGAGGATGGCGACGAGAAGGGTCGGGATGGAGAGCGTGATATCCCCGATGCGCATCAGCAAACCATCGGTAAAACCGCCGAAATAACCCGCCACCAGACCCGCCGTCATGCCGATGATGAGCGAGAGCACCACGGAGGCAACACCGATGACGATGGAGATGCGCGTGCCATAGAGAATGGCGGACAGCATGTCGCGTCCCTGCGTATCCGTTCCAAGCAAGAACGGCCATTCGCCGCCTTCCTGCCAGATCGGCGGCAGCTCGGCCTTCCACATGTCGAGCGATGCGCCGTCATATGGGTTCTGGGGCGCAATCCACGGCGCGAAGATGGCGGCAAGGATCAATATCGCAAGGATGAGCGCGCTGATCTTCGCCGATTTGCTGCGGCTAAAGGACCAGTAGAGGTCGCTGTCACGCATGCGGCTGAAAAGCGACCGACGGGCGGGTTTTTCCGTTTGCGAAAGGTCTGTCATGAAACCGGCTCCCTTCGGTTAGCGCGCGGTGCGCAGACGCGGATCGATGACCGCATAGGCGATATCGACGAACGTGTTGAGGACAACGAAGATGAAGGAGATGATGCAGAGATAGGCCGCCATGACGGGAATATCGAGAAAGGTGACAGCCTGAATAAACAGCATGCCCATGCCCGGCCACTGAAACACGGTTTCCGTGATGAGTGCGAAGGCGATGAGCGAGCCGACATTCATCGTCGTCAGCGTCACAACAGGCATGAGACAGTTGCGCAGCGCATGGCGGAAATAGATCCGCCAACGCGGTATGCCGCGCGCTCGCGCGAATTTCACGAAATCGGAGCGCAAGACTTCAAGCATTTCCGCCCGCACCAGACGCATGACGAGCGTGATCTGGTAGAGAGAAAGTGCAATGGCAGGGAGAATGAGGGCCGCTCGTCCGGAAGACGTCAAAAGCCCCGTCGACCACCACCCGAGCTGGACGACATCGCCGCGACCAAATGCAGGCGCCCAGCCTAGCGACACCGAAAATACCAGAATGAGAAGGATGCCGACAACGAAGCTTGGCAGGGAGACGCCGACAATCGACAGGAATTGCAGGCCCTCCGTATACCATTTCCCGCGCCGGATTGCCGTCAGAACGCCGAGAGGCAGGCCGACGACAAGCGATATGATGGTGGCAACCAGCACCAGTTCGAGCGTTGCGGGAAACCTTTCGGCGATCAGCGGCAGCACCTGCTGGCCGTTGCGGTAGGAAACACCGAAATTGCCCTCCGCCGCATCTTTGACAAATCGCAGATATTGGGTCGGCAGGCTGTCATTGAGGCCGAGCCTCTCACGTAGAGCGGCGCGATCCTCCTGCGAGGTCTGTTCGCCAACCATCAGCTCGACAGGATCTCCCGCCAGCCGAAAGATCATAAAGGCGATAAGCGCAACGGAAAGCATGACCAGCACGGCATTTCCCAAACGCTTGATAATGAAAACCAGCATTGTTACCTCTCGGACACGAGCCTGAGCCAGGCGGGCATTCAGGTTCGATTATTCTCTTCCTGAGATGGGGCAAAGGTTACGCGGCGTGCAAGAACCACGACCACGGTGCAACTTTGTCGACAATTTTTGACACGGTTTCGTTCGGCTTCACACCCAGTCGAATGAACTGGCGCGTACTCGAATGTCTGCTGAAACAGGCAAGGCGCTTGGTCCAGTGACCGGCGCCTCGCTTGCTCTCCGTCTTATTTGTCGAGCTGAGTCAGCCAATGGCGTGGCTTGTTGTCGGCGCGGAAGTCGACACTTTTGACCTTGGCCAGCATCGCCCAGGCAATCGGCTGCTGATGCAACGGCACGAGCATGGTCTCGTCCTTGGCGATCTTCAGCGCGGCTTCTTCGAGCGCCAGACGCTTCGTATTGTCCTGCTCCTGCGCCGCCTGCGCAACAAGCTTGTCGATCTCGGGATTGGACCAGCCGCCGTAATTGGAGACGCCCATCGCACCCTTGCGGGTGGAGAGGATCTGCGACAGCATGGAGAAGGCATCAAGCGTCGGCTCGTTCGCCCAGCTGAGGTTGAAGACGTCAGCCTTGCCGCCATTGCGCTTGGGTGACTGCACCGAACGTGGCGCGATATCGATGGTCGGCTGGAAACCGCCGCGCTTCAACATATTCGCAACGCCCGAGCAGATATCCTCTTCGTTGACGCTCTCATCATTCATGCAGGTATAGGTGAAAGCAAGGTTCTTCATGCCCGCATCGGCAAGCAGCTTCTGCGCCTTGGCCGGATCGGCCGGCTCGAACGTGTCGAGCGACTTGGCATAGCCCGCAATCTCCGGTGCGATCAGCGAGCCAGACGGTCTTGCGAGACCACGCATGACTTTCTTGTTAATGAGGTCACGATCGATGGAGGCTTCGAAGGCCTGGCGGACACGCAAATCATTGAAGGGGTTCGGCTTGCCGTTTTCCAGTTTTTCGCGGCGGTTGAAGCCGATGAAAAGCGTGCGAAGCTCGGTGCGCTTCTTGACCGTGATATCGGGCGAGGATTCGAGGCGCGGCAAATCCTGGATCGGGGCGGAATCGATCAGGTCGATTTCACCTGACAGCAGTGCCGCGACGCGGGTTGCCGCCGATGCGATCGGCACAAATTCGATGCGGTCGAGATTGTGCTTTTTCTGGTCCCACCAGCCTTCATTCGCAACGAGAACAGTCTTGCTATCGGGAACGCGGCTTTCGAGCTTGAACGGGCCGGTACCGTTGGTGTGCATGGTGGTGTAGCCATCGACCTTCGACGCGAAGTCGGTGGGCTTCTCGCTATTGTTATCCTTCAACCACTTGGCATTGAAGATGAAGATGTTGGTGATATCGTTCAGGAAGAGCGAGGTGGGCGCATTGACATCGAGGTCAACCGTAAAATCGTCAACCTTTTTGACGCCAGCATAAATCGGGATATTACCCCGCAGCGGCGAGGTCGCGTCCGAAGCGCGGGTAAAGGATGCGACGACATCATCAGCGGTGAAGTCTGCGCCGTCATGGAATTTCACACCCTTGCGCAGGGTAAAGCGCCAGGTCTTTCCATCAATCAGCTTCCATTCGGTGGCAAGCGCCGGCTCGATCTTGAAGTCCGGCCCGTAACGAACGAGACCCTCATAAATATGATTCAGAAAAGCAAGGTTGGACGTAGACGGGACCGAATATGGGTCTAGCGAATAAAGATCGGCGCGACCGGCCCAGCGAAGGGTCTCGGCATTGGCGGGAACGGCAATGGCGGCGGCAGCCATAGCCGCCAGGACGAAACTTCTGATACGGGACATTTGATCCCCCCTTTTTATAAATCGTTGGAAGACCGCTGGGCGGTCCGCTCGGGCAAAGGGAGTATTGTTTCGCCCGGGCTTATTGTCAATAATATTGTTGACAATTATCGTACTCAAAATTGTAAGTTTTTGGATACGAGTTAAAGAGAGGGAGGACGGAATATGACAGGCTTTCTGCTGATACACGGCACGATCGTCACGGTCGACACGGAGCGGCGCATTATCGAAGACGGCGCATTGGCCATCGAGTGCGACAGGATTGTCGACATCGGCACTGCGGATGAACTGGAACCCCGCCATGGAGACAAGGAGGTTATCGACTGCAGGGGAAAACTGATCACCCCTGGCCTGATCGATGCCCATGGCCATGCAGGCCACGCGCTTCTTCGCAGCGTTGCGGCGGATACCAATGCGATGTGGATGAAAATCATCACCCCGACATACTATCACTACGTGACCCGCGACTACTGGTATGCCGATGGGCTGATTTCCGGCATTGAACGATTGCGCGCCGGGGTGACGACCGGGGCCAGCATCATCACCTCGATGCCGCGCGCAGATGACCCCGTCTTCGCCATCAACCATGCCCGCGCCTATAGCGAACTCGGCCTTCGGGAAATCATCTGCGTCGGGCCCTCGGGCCTGCCCTGGCCCCATCCTGTCACGCGATGGGAGAGCGGCCTGCCCGAACGCCGCAACGTGAGCTTCGATGAGATGATGGAGGGCAGTGAAGCGGTGATCGAGGCATTGCATGGAAGCGCCGATGGCCGCATCAACGTTTTCCTGACACCTTTCACCATCGTACCTTCCGTCGAACCCTCCAGCGCATCCACACCCGATCAGGCTGTGAAACTGACCGATGGCGACAGGATGCAGGCCCGCCGGATACGCGAGATGGCACGCAAGAGAGGCATCAGGCTTCATTCCGACGCCTTTGCCGGGCAAATCCGCATGGCGTTTCAGGACAAGGAAAATGCCCTGCTCGGCCCTGACATTCACCTTCAGCACTGCTGGGGCATCTCCCATGACGAGATCGACATATTGGCCGAGACCGGCACCCGCGTGACCCACGCACCACCGGGCCGCGCGACCCCGATCATGGAAATGATGTCGAAAGGGATTCGCGTCGCCATCACCACTGATGGTGCGGCGCCAAGCCGCCATTTCGACATGTTGCAGACTGCGCGCCTGGCGCAGTTCACCCAGCATCTCCTGCACAATCACGACCGCTACCTGTTGCCGCCTGGCAAGATTTTCGAGATGATCACAATCGACGCTGCTCACGCCATTGGTATGGAAGACGAGATCGGTTCGCTCGAAATCGGCAAGAAGGCCGACGTCGTCATCATCGATATGCGCAAGCCCCATCTGATGCCCATGTGGATGCCGGTGCACCGTCTGGTGCATCAGGTCCTTGGCAGCGATGTCGATACCGTTTTTGTGGACGGTAAAATGCTGATGGAAAACGGGCGGGTGCTGACAGCAGCTGTCGACGCCGCCATTGACTTTGGCCAACAGGAAGCGATGGCGCTGGCGGAGCGGGCCGGCCTGAAGGAACATATGCATGATCCCGGCTGGGGTCGCTTGCTGCGCACATTCGACGAGCCGGTGCACCCTCCCCGTCCACCGGAAGACGCAAGCTACCGCGCGAGCGCGCATGGGCTCGATCAGGATCGATAAATCAAAAGGCTACGGCAAATCCTCATTCACAACCCCGCCAGCATCACGACAAAAACTCCCCGGCCTGGAGTGGTCCGGGGAGCAAACCTGACATCATGTCAGGCACTTTGACTGGAGCTAGTGACTCACCCGTTCAAAAACGGGGTGGATCTGAGTTGTCTAACCCGGTTTATGCTTTTTATGCAGACAATTAGAACGAACGCTCGAGACGAACGAAACCGGTCCAGCTGTCGCCGCCGCCGTTTACGTCCTTCTTGCCATCCACGTCCTGATAGGTGACCGCAACTTTGGTAGAGAAACCAGAAGCGATCTTGTAACCGGCAGCAACACCAGCGCGCCATGCATCGCGGTTGCCCGTGAACTTGCCGTCCGTACCGATATCCAATGTACCGAAATACTGGAAGCCGGGAGTGATGGTCAGCTTGTCGGTCGCCTTGATGGAATATTCCGCGGCAACAGTCCACTCGGACTCTTCGTAGTAGGCGTTTGCACCGGAAGCCCACGCGCCAGCCAGACCAAACGTGCCCGGACCGAGGTCAGCCGTCAAGATTGCGCGGATTGCGCCATTTTCAGCATTTGTGTCGTAACCGCCGAGAATGTTTGCCTTAACAGCGCCGAACTTTCCGCCGATGATAGCGCTTATACCGACGTTGTTGTCGGTGGCGCTTTTTCCGTTGGCGGTGGTCCAGTTGCCTTGGGCTACACCGAGATTGTTCTTCTTATTGATGGCGGTGTAACCACCGCTGACCCTTCCAGACGTTACTGTAGCCGCAATATCAGCATCGTTGCCAGCGATAACGCCTTCGAGTTCTTCAACTGCAACACCAGCATAGAACGAGCCGGCGTCGTAGGTATAACGGACGGCGTTCAGGCGGGTCTTGTTCGAGCTAAGCTGGTCATACTCGCCAGCGAGACCATCATCCCACCAGTTATAGTAGAAACCGACCTTCAGGCCGCTGAGTTCGATGAAAGCCTGATCGACGACAACGCCGCGGCTGCTGTCCTGATCGGCATCACCACGGAAACCGATGTAACCGCGTAGAGCGCCGAGTTCGGTGTCGTTGCGAGTATCGATATTAAACTGAGCGCGCGTGAAGCTGTCCCAATCCGAGTCGCCAGCCTTGCGGCGACCGAAGTCCGTCTGGAAACGGACGTAACCGTCGAACTTGAGGCAGGTTTCGGTGCCGGGCATATAGAAGAAGCCCTTACCGAAGGCGTCGCAGACGCGGACATATTCCATGGGCTCGGGTTCGGCAGCGACGATAGCGTCAGCGGCCTGTGCGCCGGATACTGCTGCGAGAGCGGCAGCGGAGCCGATCAGAAGGCTCTTAATGTTCATTTTTAATCTCCAGTCAAAATTTTTCAACGAATGCGCAAATTTGAGGGCTGGTCTTTTCCCTGCCGCCCGCTTCCCTGCGCTGATTGAGCAAATGACAGAAACCACCATGGAGTCGCAATTAAAATCGAACAAACCAAAATACAATATAAGTGCACATTCGGATTAAGTAGTAAAATTACAACAAATAATCAGTTTAAAATATAGTAATTTTGTCATTTATTTCAAAATAATTCTATAACTTACTAAGATTAAATCTTACAAAGTGATTATATTATTATATCTAGAAACGTAGAGACGCCCTCCCCCAATCCTGCAAAGGCCGAGAGCGCACTCGTCTGCGCGATAAGGCGGACAAGACTTGCCTTGCGAAGCCCAGAGTGAAGGGGAGATGTGCGCGGCAATAAACGGCACATTGGGGTGGACGGGCGGCTTGCCCGTCTCTCCGGCAAAACCGTCAAATGGGGGAGCTTATGGCCTGTCGCTGGAAAGGCCGGCGGGGAATGTCGTCGTGTTCCGCAACATTGCCGCGATCGCGTCCGCGGGCAGAGGTCGGCTGAAATAATAGCCCTGGCCGTAAGGACAGCCCGCCATGCGCAGGAACGCGGCCTGCTCGGCGGTTTCCACGCCTTCGGCAATGACATCGATGTCCAGCGATCCCGCAAGCTGGATCATGATCGTGACGATGGCGCTATCCTTGGTTTTTTCCGGCAGATGGGTCAGGAACGAGCGGTCTATCTTCATGCAGGACAGCGGAAATGTCTTGAGCATACCAAGGCAAGAATAACCAATGCCGAAATCGTCCAGCGCCAGGCTGACACCCATCTGTTTTATGGCGCGCATGATCCGCACCGATGCCTCAACATCCTGAATGATCAGCGTCTCGGTTATCTCGATTTCCAGAAGGGAGGGCGCTAGCCCGGTTTCCTTCAGCACCGACCTTATCTGCTGCACCAACCCGCCCTGAAACTGCCGTGGCGAGATATTGACCGCGATCTTGACCGGCGAGAGGCCGGCGGCAACCCAAGCCTGCGCCTGGTGACAGGCCTTTCTGAGGATGTTTGCCCCGAGTTCCACGATCAGTCCGGTTTCTTCGGCAAGCCCGATGAATTCCGCGGGGCCGAGCAGACCTTCCGTCGGGTGCTGCCAACGCACGAGCGCCTCCACGCCGCTGATCCGGCCGCTCGCAAGATCGACCTGCGGTTGGAAATGCAGGACGAATTCGTCCCTTTGCACGGCCTTGCGCAACTCCTCGATCCGGGTGAATTTCTTCCTCAGATCATCCGCCATATTCGGGGTGAAGGTGGCGATGCTGTCACGCCCGGCATGTTTGGCTTCATACATGGCGAGATCGGCCGCCGCGACGATTTCCGCCGTGGTTTCCCCGTGTTCCGGAAAAAAGGCCATGCCGATGCTGCAGGTGACCTTGATATCGTAATTGCCGATGCGCAAGGGCTGCGAGACTGCGGCCCGGATGCGCTGCAGGCGGTTTTCGACATCGTTCTTGCGCTCTTCGAGAATAATGACGAACTCGTCGCCGCCGACCCTGAGAACGAGATCGTTTTTCCGCAGGCTTTTCGCAATGCGCTCGGCGGTTTTCGACAGCAGGGCATCGCCGATGCTGTGGCCAAGCGTATCGTTGATGTGCTTAAAATTATCGAGATCGAGAAACCCGATACCGACCCTTCGGTTCGCCTTTGCCGCCGCCGCCAGTATTTCCGGCAGTCTCGTATCGAGGAAACGGCGGTTCGGCAGCCGGGTCAGCATGTCGTGATCCGCCAAAAAGGCGATATGTTCCGCCGCCCTTTTGCGGTCGATTGCCAGGCCCGCCATGCGCGCCGCAGCGCCGATAAACTCCACCAGCGCCGCGTCCGGCTCGCGGCCGGCCAGCATGCACCAGACGAAACCATGCGCCTTCCCTTCGCTGGCCGGAATATCGAAACTGAAGGCGACGTGTTCTGCCGGATGGGTGAGGCGCTCAGGATCACTGACACTGGCGAAAAGTGCAGCCAGCCCCTCCTGCTGCGCGAGCGCCGGCGAGGCGTAGACGGAAGGCTCCCCTTCCGCCGCCTCGAATACCCGCACCGCGCAGGCAAGGCCGGTGGCGAGATTTTCGATGGCCTTGACGAATTCCTCGAGAAAATCCTCGATCCGCGCCGCCGCCACAATCATTTGCAGAATACGCGCCTGCGCCTGAAGCAATCGCTCGGAGGCCTTTTTCTGGGTAATATCGCGCGAAGCGCCGACCACGCCGATGATGTTGCCAGCCTTGTCCTTCAGCGGCACACGCGACATCATGAGCCAGCGGTCGATATCGCCGCGCATGGCACGTTCTTCATAACCGAGATCCGGTTCGCCGGTGCGCATTACCCGCGCTTCGGTCTCGGGAATGCCGGCGCGCTGCGCCGCTTCACCATGAATATCGTAGTCAGTGAGCCCTATCAGTTGCTCGACCGTATCAAAGCCGTTTTCGGTCACTATGGCGCGATTGGCGAAAAGAAAGCGCCCTTCCAGATCCTTGGCATAGATAAAATCCGGTACGTGGTCGATCATCGCTTCCAGAAGCGCGTGCCGGTCGGAAGGATTGGCATTTTCGCCCATGTCAGGAATGGCGGATGGCGTGACATCGCGCTTTTTTCGCGACATCCGGTTCTCTTCGGGTGTCTTCGGGCCTTTGGAACGCACCTCTCCGCCTCATTACTTCATAATCAGGCAGAATAGTAGGATTATACATATTATATAAGTATGAATGACAGGGCAAAGATCGCCGGGAATTCCGTCTTTTGCAGCAGCTTCCCCGAAGCCCTGCCCGCCTGAAACCAAACAGCGCAACAGAAGCTGCGCCGTCACTTTATACAGGTGACAATTCGTTGCCCGTCACACCACCGGCGTTGGCAATTCTTTGCCGGCGAAATGCGCATCGAGATTGGCGAGAACCAGATCGGCCATGGCGCGTCGCGTCTGGTGCGTGCCGCTGCCGACATGCGGGGCGAGCGTGACGTTATCGAAAGCGAAAAGCGCTTCCGGCACGCGCGGTTCGTCCTCGAAGACATCGAGCGCCGCGCCGCCGATTGCGCCTTTCGAAAGCGCCTCGACAAGCGCCGTCTCATCCACGAGCGACCCGCGCGCCACATTGACGAGCACGCCCTGGGGACCGAGGGCCTTCAGCACATCCGCATTGACGATATGGCGGGTTTCGGCCGTGGCGGCGGCGGCAATGATCAGCACATCGCAATTGGCAGCCAGTGCTTCGATGCTGTCGTAATAATCATAAGCGACATCGCGGCGGCTTCTTGCGGTGTAGGAAATGCGGGCATCGAAACCCTCGAGGCGCTTTGCGATTGCCTGGCCGATGCGCCCGAGACCAAAAATGCCGTAACGGCGGCCGGCCACACGGGTGGAAAGCCCCATATCACCCTTCAGCCATTGGCCGGTGCGCACATGCTGGTCCGCCTGCGGCAGCTTACGCGCCTGCGCCAGAACGAGACCGAGCGCGAGGTCGGCGACATCGGCTGTCAGCACGTCAGGTGTATTGGAGACGCGGAAGCCGCGCCGTTTCGCGTCGGTCAGATCGACCTTGTCGAAACCGACGCCGTTGATGGCGACGATTTCAAGGTTGGGAAGTGCCGCGCCGATATCCGCCGGCAGGCCGATATGGCCGCCGGTGACGACGCCGCGGATCGCCGCGCCCTTTTCAGCAAGCAAGGCCGCCTTGTCCGAAGCTTCGAACAGGCGATGCACGGTGAAGCGCTGCGCAAGTTCGTCTTCCAGTGCCGGGATGAGCGGGCACAGTTGCACGATTTCAGTGGTCATGGAGTTTCCTTTGCGCCGGTGAACTACTTCACATCGGCCTTGACGAATTGCCGGAGTTCCGGCGTTTGCGGATTGGCGAAGAGCTCGGAAGAACGGCCCTGCTCCCAAATTTTACCCTTGTGCATGAAGATGGTTTCAGTCGCCACGCGGCGCGCGAAAGCCATTTCATGGGTGACAAGGATCATGGTCATGCCGTCTTTGGCGAGGTTTTCCATGACGGTCAGCACTTCCTCAGTCAATTCAGGGTCGAGCGCCGAGGTCACCTCATCGAACAGCATCACCTTCGGCCGCATGGCGAGCGAGCGGGCAATCGCCACGCGCTGCTGCTGGCCGCCGGAAAGCTGATCCGGATAGGAATCGAATTTCTCCGACAGGCCGACGAGCTGCAGAACCTCGCGGGCAATATCTCTCGTTTCCGATTTTGCCACATCCTTGACGATGCGCGGCGCGAGCATGATGTTTTCGCCGACCGTCAGGTGCGGGAAAAGATTGTAGCTTTGAAACACAATGCCGACATCGGTGCGCAGCTTGCGCAGCGCCTTGGCATCTTCGCCAATCGCATGACCGGCGATTTCGATGCGGCCCGAATTGATCTTCTCCAACCCGTTCATGCAGCGCAGCAGCGTGCTCTTGCCCGAACCCGAGCGGCCGATGAGGGCGAAGACTTCACCACGGCCGACCGAAAGCGACACGCCTTTCAAGACTTCCAGAGCGCCAAAGCTCTTGTGAACGTTTTCAACGATTACTTCCGGCATGAAGCCTCCTTTCCAGCCAACGCGACAGCTGGGACAACGGGTAGCAGACGATGAAATAAAGCACGGCCACGGCAACGAAGACGCGGAACGGCTGGAACGTGGCATTGTTGATGAGCTGCCCCGCTCTTGCCAGTTCGACGAAACCGATGATCGATGCGATGGACGTATTCTTGACGACCTGAACGGCAAAACCGACGGTCGGCGGCAGCGAAATGCGGATCGCCTGCGGCAGGATGACGTAACGATATTGCTGGGCGCGGGTGAGAGCGAGCGATTCCGATGCTTCCCACTGCTGCTTCGGCACCGCCTGGATGCAGCCGCGCCAGATTTCCGCGAGATAACCCGACGTATAGATCGTCATCGAGGCGCCGGCGGCGAAGAGCGGCGGCAATTCCAGTCCGGCAAGGCTGAGGCCGTAATAGGACAGAAACAGGATCATCAGCACCGGAATACCCTGGATCACCTGAATATAGGTGCCGGCGGCAATGCGCAGCGCCTTGAAATTCGAGGTACGGGCGAGCGCCACGAAGAAGCCGACGATGCCGCCGCCGATCAGCGCAATGATCGTCAGAAGCACGGTCCATTGCAGGGCGGTCAAGAGGAAGCCGAATTCGTTCCAGCCGAAAGTTCGAAGAGTCATGACTGCACCTCCGGCAAAGCGGTCATCGTCTTGCGCGCCACGCGGCGACCGAACAGCCACATGCCGAAGAGGGCAAGAATAAGCCGCAGGGAAAGCGCCAGTGCCAGATAGATAAGCGTGACGACGATATAGACCTCGAAGGAGCGATAGGTCTGCGATTCCACGAAGGCTGCGGCGGCCGCAAGTTCATGGGTGGAAATAGCCGAACATATGCTCGACGCCAGCATCATCAGCACGAACTGGCTGCATAGCGAGGGATAGACCTTCGCAATAGCCGGCACGATGATGACGTGGCGATAGATCTGATATTTAGTGAAGCCGAGCGCCTCGCCCGCCTCAATCTGCGACTTGTGAACAGCTTCGATGCCGGCGCGGATGATCTCCGTCGAATAGGCCGCAAGGTTGATCGTCATGCCGATCAGCGCCGCCGTATCTGCCCCTACCCTGAAACCGAGGCCCGGCAGGCCGAAATAGACGATGAAAAGCTGCACGAGAAACGGCGTATTGCGGATGACTTCCACATAACCGTCCACGATGATGCGGACGATGCCGCCATTGATGGACCGCAGCGAGGCCAATAGAATGCCGAAAGCGCAGCCGAGCACAATGGAGAGGACCGACAGCTTGATCGTCAGCCATATGCCGTTCAGAATTTCATTCTGATATTGGGCGAGCGCGCCGAATTGGAATGTATAGGACATGCGTCACTCCGTTGACATTTCCCGGGCCCGCCGGAAGTTTCCCGGCGGGCGCGTTGAAAGGCTCAATCAGAAGCTTGGCAGTTGCGGCAGCGGACGGCCGGTCCACTTGACCGAGATGCGGTCGAGATCACCCGACATCTTCATGAGGTAGATTGACGTGTTCAGCCACTGGCGCAGCTCGAAATCCTCAAGCTTGGTCGCCATCGAATTGCCCTGCTGGAAGAAGGTGAAACCAACCTGCAGACCGGCTTCCGGGCGCTGCTTGATGATCGCTTCGCCAACCGTGGACGGCAGGGCGACAGCATCCACCTGACCGGCAAGCAATGCCTGTGCGCTGGTGGAATCGTCTTCGTAAACGACGATTTCGAGACCTTCGACATTGGCCTTGCGCAGCGCGGTTTCCTGCGAGGAGCCGCGATTGACCGAAACTCGCTTGCCCTTGAGGCTTTCGAGGTTTTCGAACTTCTGATCCTTGCCCGAGATGATGTCCATGTTGAACGCGCTGTAGGGCTGCGTGAACATCACGGTCTTGGCGCGCTCACCGGTCGGAGCGAGCGTCGCAACAAGGAAATCGACCTTGCCGGTCTGAAGGGCCGGAATACGCGCGGGCGGTGTCAGCGGCACCAGTTCCACCGGCAGCGACAGGTAAGAGCCGATGAGATTGGCGACATCGACGTCGTAACCGGAAGGATTGCCCTTCTCATCCACCATGCCCATCGGCGGCGCGCCGGTCAGAACACCGATCTTGACCTTGCCGCGCGCCGTGATCTCGCTGAGCGAGACGGCATGGGCAGACGTGGTGGCAGCAAGTGAAGCTGCGGCAACACCAACGGCAACGGTCATGTTCTTCAGAAATCTGGATATGCTCATGGTCTCTCCTCCAACCTTTTAAGTGGCTGCCCAAAGCGGAACAGCGATCTTGCGCCACGCGAAAAATGTTCTCGATAACATTCTACCGCGACAGACAAAAAACTCCTCCCAAGAAATCGCGAAAGCAAAAAACCTGATGAATTTACTTTGAAATTCAATAATTTCCGCCGGTTGTCGATTTTCCTCTGGTCGACACCATCTCACGTTCTTGGCAGGATCAATAATGCATGTTATCGGTATCATTGCAAGTCCGATCTACAGAACTGTTTCGATCGGCAATCATTCGGGAGGACACATGTACACACGCTCGGCAATTTTCGAAGGCAGGATCCACCCCGGTCGGGAGGAGGAATTTTTCCGCATCGTCGAGGAAAAACTGCTTCCGGTCTGGAAACGCATGCCGAATGCGCAGGCCGTGCGGGTGATGCGTACCGAGCGCACGGATCCGGACGCGGCATCGATCATCATGGTGCAGGAAATCGACTATCCTTCGATGGAAGCTGTGGAGGAAGCACTGGTTTCACCGGTCCGGCTGGAAGGCCGGGTGCTGACGGATGAGATGATGAGCATGTGCGACGGACGTTTTTACCATCTGGTTTATAGCCGCATCGCATAAATCCGGTGCACGCCGCAGCGATATGCAATCATGCGGCGTGCTTTCCCTTGATATCTTCGTGTATGTCTTGTCCTGAACCGGTTCGAATTTAGGGAGACATGCTTTGGTGGAGCGCACGCCCTTGGCCGCAGCGTTAGTCACGTCGAAAAAAGCAACCATGAGCGACGTCTCGAAACTCGCGGGCGTCTCCAAGATGACCGTTTCGCGGGTGCTGGCCGACCCGGCGGTGGTGTCTGAAGACACGCGCCAGAAGGTGATGAAGGCGATCGAGAAGCTTGGCTATGTGCCGGATCGAATTGCCGGATCACTCTCATCCCGGCGCACCAATTTCATCACCGCCATCCTGCCGACGCTCACCAACTCCAACTTCGCCGACAGCGCGCAGGGGCTCGCCAATGCGCTGCGCGCCGCCGATTACCAATTGTTGATCGGCTACACCATGTACGATCTACAGGAAGAAGAACGCGTCATACGCACCATGATGGAGCGCCGTCCCGACGCCATTGTCGTTGCCGGCACGGTGCATACCAAGATGGCAAGCGAAGTGTTGATGCGCGCCGGTATCCCGATCGTGGAAATCTGGGATGTTCCCGAACATCCCATCGACCATGCGGTCGGCTTTTCCAATTACGAAGTGGGAAGAACCGCCGCCAAACATCTGATATCGCTCGGTTTCAAAAGAATCGGCGCGCTCGGCTCCAGGGCCGATGGCGATGTGAAGGACTGGCGCGGCGAAAGCCGCCTGCTCGGTTTCGGTGCGGCCCTGCGTGAAGCGGGCATTGCCGACGATCTCATCATCCGCGAAGGCAGCGCCCCGGTCTCCTATGACCACGGGGCAAAGACCCTCGGCTCACTGCTGGCCAAGGCGCCTGATGTCGAGGCCATCTTCGCCGTGTCGGATATTTCCGCCGTTGGCGCACTGATGGAATGTCATCGAAGGGGAATCAGTGTCCCAGACCGCATTTCCATCCTCGGCTTCGGAGATTTCGATATCGGCCGGCAATGTTATCCGGCGATTTCGACTATCCGGGTCGACGCCCAGATGATCGGCCGCAAGGCGGGCGAATTGCTGCTTTCGATACTGGAAGCGGAAAAGGATGCCGCTGTTCCCGAAGGGGCACGGGTGGATGTCGGTTTCGAACTGATCGTGCGGGAAACGACGAGGCGGTTGAACGTCTAATCCTATTGGAGGGAGCGGGAGCCGCTTGTTTCTTCTCCCCGAGGGGGAGAAGTCCGCGGCAGCGGGATGAGGGGGCAAGCTCTCCGAAATCCGGCAACGGTGCCCCCTCATCCGACCCTTCGGGCCACCTTCTCCCCGGCGGGGAGAAGAAAGACGCGGCACCGCCGTGGTCTCAACATTTCCCCTGAGTGACCCGTAAAGCCCCTACCGCGCGCCCCACGTATCCGTCAGCCGATACCCCTCCGGCCAAGGGTCGGACGGATCGAGCATGTGCTGGTGAATGCCGGTGATCCAGCCGCGGCCGGAAATTTCCGGCAGGATGGCCAGACGGTCGCCAACCTTGGTGGTCCCGAGAATGCGGCCAGTAAAGGTAGAGCCAATCAGCGAAACCGCCGTCAGCGTTTCGCCCTCCTTCATTTCGCCTCGTGCATGCAGCACGGCCATGCGGGCTGAAAGCGCTGTGCCTGTCGGCGAGCGATCCACCTTGCCCGGCTGGATGGCCACCGCTGCCCCTGCCCGCAAGCCTTCAGCCGTGCGCTCCACGTTACCGGCGAACAGGCAGAAGGAAAAATGCCGCCAGTCCGGGTTCTCGGGATGGTCGAAGCCCAAAGCCTTGTTGGCGGCATTGGTGATGCGCACGCCAAGGCGGGCGATCTCATGCGCCTCTTCCGGCTTCAGGCTGAAGCCCATCGCTTCCGCATCGACGATGACGAAGCTGTCGCCGCCATAAGCGGTATCCACCTTGAGCTTACCCAGACCTTCGACTTCGAGTTCCACATTGAGTTGTGCGGCAAAGCTCGGCAGGTTCTGCACGAAAATGCGCTCGGCCTTGCCGTTGCGGCATTCGGCGCGCACCTTTACCAATCCGCCGGGAGCCTCCAGCAGCATATGGGTTTCCGGCTCCTGCATCGGCACGATGCCGCCATCCAGAAGCACGGTGGAAACGCAGATGGAGTTGGAACCAGACATGGGCGGCGTATCTTCCGGCTCCATGATGATGAAGGCGGCATCCGCGTCAGGATGTTTCGGCGGCACCAGCAGGTTGACGTGGCGGAACACGCCGCCGCGCGGCTCATTGAGCACGAAGTTGCGCAGGGTTTCATCACGGGCGATGAAGCGGCTCTGCTCCCAGATCGTCTCACCCGGCGGCGGCTTCACCCCGCCAACGATCACATCTCCCACCTCGCCTTCCGCATGGGCGGAAATCACATGAACTGTCTTGATACTGCGCATTCATTTATCCTCACGAAAGCCAGGAAGGAAGACGGGAAACAGCATGGCCGGTCAGCGCGCTGCCGACGCAATCGGCAAGGCTGCCGAAGCGCACCGCGCGACCACTGAGGCCGGGGCCGTAATGGGCGTATTTGCCTGAATTGGTCATGAGCGCACGGGTCTTCGTCGGGAAAACCGGCTCGGAAATGGAGCACCAGCAGAGATCAGGCAGCACCTGTACGCCGCTGTCCTTCAATCTCTGCAGCGTGCCGTCCTGCACAGCAGCATCGATGACATGCTGACCGGCGGTGACGATGACGGCGACATCCGCGTGACGCCGGCGGCCGGCAAATTCAGCCGCAAGCGCGTGGCACTCCTCCAGCGAGGCATGCGGACTGCCGATGGCGACAAGTTGCACCTCTTCCGGCCCTTCGTTGAGCAGCGACCAGCCGGCGGCCATGTCAGCCAGCGAAATGGAGACGGTGTCGGCAGTTTCGAGAGGGGCAAGACCGGCTTCCGGCGTTGCGCCCTCTATATGCAGCATAGGCGCAGCGGAGGTGGTGCCGAAAGCGGCGCAAAGCGCCTTTAGATCATCCCGCGACGGCTTTGCGGGGCCAAGGCCGCGCAACAGGGGAATGCAATCGGGCGCCGCCTTGCCCGCCAAATAACCGACGAGCGGCCAGAAGGCATCATCCACGCCCTGCGGCAACGCCACATTGACGATGCGCTGAGGACGGCGATTTTCCTCCAGATAGACGCCGGCCAGCGGCGCCCTGCCCGTCAGTGCGATGCAGAGATCGAGAAAATCCGGATGTTTCGCCGTACGCGCGCCAAGAACCGTATTGGCGAAGATCACAGCGTTCGACTCGGCCCAGGCGATCATGTCGCCGGCCTGCGGCGCGCTATCGAGCAGGTAAGGCGAACAGGTGAAAGTCGGGCGACAGCCCATGCGCACATAGGCATCTGCCAGCCTTGCGGCCGGGTCGCCGAAATCCTCCGCCATGCCCTGTGAACGCCAATGCGCCTTGTCCACGGAAATGGCGTTCATGGTCGTCGGCACCCGAACCTTCGCGCCCATCTCCGCCATTTTTTCCGCGAAGGTGAGATTGGCGGGGCTGGCGTAGATACAACCGTCAATATGGCCCTGCGTGACATCGACAAGCGCCGACGCCCCCTGCTGGGCGGCCATGGCGACGGTGATACGCATGGACTGCTGCACGGCGACGCCATCGCGCCCTTCGAGCATGGCCCGGTCGTCATCCCCAAGATCGAGATGCGCCGTCGCCGGCGGCGCAATGCCAAGGGAAACGCCATCGGCTTCGATGGCAGTCTCATCGATACGGACATGAGCTGCCTTTGAGAACAGGGCGAAATTTTCCGCGTCAAGCCGCAGCACCGGCAAAGGCTTGCCGAACATTTCAGCGGCGATCAGCGCGCCAAGCGTCAGCACGTCCTCGGCCTCGTAGAAGACCAGCGCCGAGGGAGCACGGCCCGTCAGGATAAGATCGAGCAGCACGCCCGAACCGGTGCACGAACCGCGGCTGGTTGGCATGAACAGCACGCCGCCGGTAAGACAGACACCATGCAACGGGTGGTGCACGTCGATTACCCTGCCGGTGGCGGGATCGACCCCACCCCAGAAACTCAGCGCTTCGGTCGTCGCAATCACGGGACCTTCGGCCGAACCGGCCAAAATGCTGCGGGCTTCAGGAACGGCTGTTGTCGAGAGGGAAGAAGACATCGAAAATCTCCCTAAAGCATTTCCAGTAAAAGTCGTAGCGGTTCTACGCCCGGAAAATGCGTGAAAAAAAGAACTCGAGAATTTTTGCGTTTCGGAGAAAAGCCAAAATTCTCTAGAACCGTTGCGGCGAAAATGCCCGTGTATCGATAGCGGGTTTTTGCCCCGTCAGCAGATCGGCGACGATGCGGGCCGTGCCCGCCGATTGCGTCAACCCCAGATGCCCGTGGCCGAATGCATAGACCACCCGCGCCGTGTGCCGTGCTTGCCCGATGGCCGGCAAGCTGTCCGGCAGCGAGGGGCGAAAGCCCATCCACTGCTTGCCGCCTTCGGTTTTCAGGCCCGGCAGGAAGACTTTCGCCTTGGTTAGCAGCGCCTCGGAACGGGCGAAATTCGCCGGAAGCTCGAGCCCGCCCAGTTCCACGGCACCGCCAACACGGATACCGGAGGAAAGGCGGGTAACAACAAAACCATGGCCGCCAAAAGTCACCTGCGTGCGCAGATCGAATGCGCCAGACGGCAGGGTTGTATTATACCCCCGTTCGGTTTCCAGCGGAATTTTTTCCCCGAGCGAACGGGCGATACGATGCGAAAAGGCGCCGGCCGCCAGCACCACCTTGGCGGCCTTGCGGGTGCGCCCATCATGGCTTACCACCTCGACACCGTCTTCCAGGGGTCGAAGCGAAGCGATATCGAGGCATTCGATACGCCCGCCGATGGTGCGGAAATGATCGGCCAGCGCCAGCGTATAAAGCTTGGGGTCGGCGATGGAATACCAGCCGGGCGTAAAGGTGCCGCAGGTAAAACGCGGCGCGATGCCGGGCTGTATCTCGGCCATCTGTTCGGCATTGAGATGCCGGAACTCGATGCCGTGACGTTCGCGCGCCTTCCAGCCGGCAAGCGAGGCTTCGAATTCCGCCTCGCTTTCATAGACCTGAAGGTTCCCCTCCTTGCGCAGCATCGCAATCGTGTCCGTCTTTTTGAGGAACGGCTCCAGCTCTGCCTTGGAAAGGTCCATCAGCGCCGTCTGGGCGGCGGTGGAATGTTCCACCTTCGAAGCGGCGCAGGCCCGCCAGAACCGGAACATCCACGGCGCGATCTTCAGCGCATAGGCCGGCGGCACGCTGAGCGGCCCGAGCGGATCGAGAAGCCACTTCGGCGCTTTCCAGAGAATGCCTGGCGATGCCAGCGGGAGAATATCGGTGAAAGCGAAGGCGCCGGCATTGCCGGCGGACGCGCCCGCCGCCGGTCCTTCACGGTCGATGACCGTGACCGACAGGCCGCGGCCCTGCGCCGCGATTGCCGCCGAGAGGCCGACAACGCCGGCCCCGATGACGATGACATCATTGGCTGGCATTACCGCACGCTCGCCAGAAACTTCTGCGTTTCAGGATGCTGCGGTGCGCCGAAGAGCTGATCCGGCGTGCCGATTTCCGCCATGACGCCCTGATGGAAGAAGGCGACGCGGTTCGAGACATCGCGGGCGAAGGCCATTTCGTGCGTGACGCAGATCATCGTCATGCCCTCATCCGCCAGCATCTTAAGCGTATCAAGCACTTCGCCCACCAGCATCGGGTCGAGCGCAGACGTGACTTCATCGAACAGCATATATTCCGGCGACATGGCAAGCGCACGGGCAATCGCCATTCGCTGCTGCTGACCGCCCGACATGCGGTTCGGATAGACCTTCAGCTTTTCGGCAAGACCCACATGGGTCAGTTGTTTGACCGCAATCTCTTCGGCCTGCTCCTTCGAGATACCGAGCACCTTGCGCGGCGCGAGCATGACGTTTTCCAGCACCGTCAAATGCGGAAAGGCGTTCCATTGCTGGAAGACGATGCCGACCTTGCGGCGCAGCGTGTTGAGGTCTGTCGATTTGGCGTGCACCTCGGTGCCGTCGATGACGATCTTGCCGCTGTCGATCGGCTCAAGGCCGTTGATGCAGGTCAGCAGGGTCGATTTGCCGGAACCGGAGCCGCCGATGATGGTGACAACCTCGCCCTTGTTGACGGTGAGGTTGATCCCTTTCAGAACCTCCAGCGGGCCGAAGGATTTGCGGACGTTTTCGATCTCAATCATTGGGGGACCACCGTCTTTCGAGATACCCGCCGAAACGGGCGATGGGGAAACTGATAAGGAAGTAGATGGCGCCGCAGATCATCAAGATCGTCAGCGGCTCCTGCAGGCGGGTGACAAGGATCTGCGAGGCACGCAGAAGTTCGATGAGGCCGAGCCAAAGAACGAGCGCCGAATCCTTCATGACACCGAGCGTGAGCCCGATCCACGCCGGCAATGACACGCGCGTGGCGAGCGGCAGCACAATGTAGCGCATGTCCTGGGACCAGGTCATGCCGAGCGACCGGCAGGCGCGGCGGGTGTTCGACGGTACTGCTTCGATGCCGCCACGCACGATTTCGGTGCAATAGGCAGCGGTATAAAGCGACAGAACCACGCAGGACGTTGTGAACGGCGGCCAGCCGAGCTTTGCGATCGACTGGAAGGCGTTGCCGAGAACAAGCTGGATCAGCAGCGGTACGGAACGGAAAATATCCAGAACGAAGGTCAGCGGCAGCGACCAATAGGGTCCGAACTGGAAACGGATGACGCCGAAGATGATACCCAGAATAGTGCCGGCCGTGACGGCAACGGCGGTGACGGCAAGCGTCATGCCGGCACCCTTGGCCAGAAAAGCGAGATCACTCCAGGTGAGAGCGGTTTCAAACATGGCTCACCTCTCTCAATAACGGAACAGACGCGCGGCCAGCAATCTGGCGGCGAGCGTGACGATCTTGGCGATCACGTAATAGATGACCGCGGCGAGCGCGAAAAATTCGAAAGTGCGGAACGAACGGGCGTTCAAGGCCTGCGTGACACCGGCGAGATCCGTATTCATGCCGACGGTGACACCGAGCGAGGTCATGAGGATCGCCCAGATCATCTGGTTGGTGGCAGGTAGAAACGCAACGCGCAGCATTTGCGGCAGGATGATCAGCCGGAAGGTCTGCATCGAGGTCATGCCGAGCGAACGGCCCGACCGCGTCTGCGTATCGGGAATGGCTTTCAGCGCGCCACGGAAATTCTCCGCAAGGTAACCGGCATTGTTGAAGGCGATGCCGACCAGAAGCGCCGTATAGGGGCTGAGGTGAATGCCGAAATTGCCAAGACCGAAATGGGCCATGTAAATCTGGAACAGCGCCGGCGTGTTGCGGGCGATTTCCACCCAGACGGCGGCGAAAGCGCCGAGAATGCGGTTGCCGGAGAGCCGGCACAACGTCAGCACGATGGCGCAGGAAAGACCGATCACCATCGACAGAATGGCGATCTGCAGCGTCACCACCGCACCGTCCAGAAGCTGCGGCAAAGCCTTCAGCGCCTGATTCCAGTGGAATGTATAGTTGAACATGAAGCGTCCCGCCTTTTCATAAACGATCAACGGCGCGATCATTTTGACCGCGCCGTTTACGAAAAGTCCTGATCAGCGATAAACGCCGTTGACGGTGAGCGAGGGAACTTCGCCGCCAACCCATTTTTCATAGAGTTCGGCGTAACGGCCGGTGCGAACCTGCTGGTTGATGAAAAGGTTCAGATAGTTGATGAAGCCATATTCATCGCGGTTGGTGAACAGCGACACGTAGTCGATGTCATAAGGCGCCTTGCCGACGACAGAGACGCCTGCGAACTTGCCGCTCTTGACGGTCGACTGCGCAACGGTGGAGGTGGAGACGGTGGCGTCGATCTGGCCCTGGCTAAGCGCAAGGAACACGTCAGCCTGCGTCTGGTAAGGACGGAACTCGCCCACGCCCCATTCCTTGACTGTCTTTTCGAGCGCGATGGCTTCGAAAGTGCCGGCGGTTGCACCAACCGTCTTGCCCTTCATGTCTTCGAAGGACTTGATGCCGGACTTGTCGTTGGCGGTGACAGCCATTTCAAAGGCAAAGTAAGGCACGGTCATGCCGACCGTCTTGGCGCGTTCCAGCGTATCAGACGTAGAGGCAACGCCGACGTCGACGCGTCCGGACATCAGCGCCGGAATACGCTCGGGGAACGGGGTCTCGACGATTTCAGCCGTGACGCCAAGCACCTTGGCCAGATCGTTGCAATAATCGACGTCAAAACCAACAGGGTTATTGGCATCATCACGCGCGCCCATGGGCGGGAAATCGAGCACAACAGCGCAACGCAGCGTGCCGGAGGAAATAATGTCGTCGAGTTTGTCGGCCTTGGCCGGCGTAATAGCGAAAGTGGCGGCCAGAAGGCCGGCGATGATGACCGATTTTTTCATTGTTGATTTGCTCCCATCAATTGGTCTGCCTTTGAAGGCGCGGTCACTATTTCCCCATGAAGGCGATAAATCAACACAAAAATACAATGAGTATACAAAAAGAATTTTTGCATATGCGAACGAGTGAGGTGTCACGGATTGCCCAAGTAAGCTTGCGCATGGAGGGAACAACAGCCCAAGTCCTTGGACTGAAACACTCTTTCCAACACACAGACGCGCGCCGGCCGGTTTCTTGCGACAAGCACCAGAATGATGGTTAGGGTATCTTCATGTCTGACGGGCTGGCCTTTTGCTCTGACCGAGCTTCACAGAAAAGACCCATTGCAATACTCACACCTTTGTATACTTTATGTATTCAAAATGTGCAAACCCTATCGGAGGACTATGATGAGCGACACGACCACCTTGACCATTGAGGCGCTTTTCCAGCGGGTCGAGTCGATTTTCTTGAGGGCCGGCCTCAACGCCGTGCAGTCGGGAGCGCTGGCGCGCGTCATTACAGCCGGTGAGCGGGACGCCTGCAAGTCCCACGGAATCTACCGTATCGAAGGCGCGCTCCGCACCGTCAAAGCCGGCAAGGTAAAGCCCGATGCGATACCTGAGGTGGCTGAAGACGATGGCACGGCCATCGTGAAGGTTAATGCCAATGGCGGCTTCGCCAACCCTGCCTTCGAACTCGGCCTGCCGGTTCTGGCGGAACGCGCAAAGCGCCTGGGCGTTGCCGCGCTCGTCATCAATGACTGCACCCATTTTTCGGCGCTCTGGCCTGAAGTGGAGGGGCTGACCTCGAACGGGCTCGCCGGTCTGGTAATGTGCCCGAGCTATTCCACCGTCGCGCCGACGGGAGGAACCAAGCCGCTGCTCGGCACCAACCCCTTCGCTTTCGGCTGGCCGCGCAAAGGCACTTCGCCTTATGTCTTCGATTTTGCGACATCCGTTGCCGCCCGCGGAGAGATAGAACTGCATCGACGCGCGGGGAAATCCCTACCCGAAGGCTGGGCGGTCGACGCCGATGGCAATCCGACGACGGACCCCGAGGCGGCCCTTGCCGGTGCCATGTTGCCCTTTGGCGGCCACAAGGGTTCTGCCATCGGCACGATGATCGAGCTTCTCGCCGGCATCATGATCGGCGACCTCACCAGCCCCGAAGTGCTGGACTATCTCGGCACCACCACGCTTGCGCCCTTCCATGGTGAGTTGATCGTCGCCTTCTCGCCGGAAGCCTTCGCCAAGGGGCGCCCGGGGGATCCCTTCCAGCGCGCGGAAGCACTGTTCGACGCCATCATCGGCCAAGGCGCCCGCCTGCCCTCCGGCCGCCGCTTCACTGCCCGCGCCAAATCCGAAAATGAAGGCGTTACATTGACCGCAGAAGAAATGGCCGGCCTCGAGCGGTTGCTGGAGAATGGTCTGGCGGCGGTCTCCTGACTGTGTCAGAGAACAATATATATATATATAAGGCCCGCGGCCCGGTGCAGAGTTGACGACGCCGAGAGAATATCCACTCTTCATCACCAGCTTCGTGGGGATTGTAGCTGGCAAAAAAATTTAAACGGACAGCCGTGGGACAAGTCCGGGGTGACGTCGAAGCCAAGAAACGCTCAAACCTCATAAATGAAATAAAGGCCCGCAATTTGCGGGCCTCTTGTTTTCACATCAGCGGCTGCTTTAGGTAGCCTTGCAGGCCTGCACCGCGCCCGGAAGCTTGCTCCAATCGGCATACCAGCTGTTGAAAAGCTTGAACTGCGCCTCGACATAACCGCGCTGACTGTCGGTCAGGGCGTCGGTTTCGTTGAAGTGCAGCGTGTATTCCTTGTCGCCCTTCAAAACCATCATGTGCTTGAAATAGAGAACCAGATCCGGGCCTTCATCGAAGGACGAGAGAACGGCCAGCGCCTGTTCCAGTTCCAGCGCGCGGGCGCGGGCATCGGCATCGCCCTTGGCGGCGGCCTGCGACAGCTTGCAGAGGTGAATGACTTCCTTCGGCAGGACATTGCCGATGCCGGTGATGGCGCCGGTGGCGCCGCAATTGACGAAACCGTGGAAGACTGCCGTATCAACGCCGATCATCAGGGTCACGTCGTCATCGCGGCTGGTGATGTTCTCGGCCGCATAACGCATATCCGCCGGGCCGCCGAATTCCTTGAAGCCGACGAGGTTCTTGTGTTCGGCGCGCAGCGCGAAGAAGAGGTCGGCGCGGGTGGCGAAACCGTAATAGGGGCTGTTGTAGATGACGGCCGGGATTTCCGGTGCAGCCGAAAGAATGGCCTTGAAATGAGCCTTCTGAGCAGCGATGACCGAACCGCGCGACAGAACACGCGGAATGACCATCAGACCCTTGGCGCCAACCTTCTGGGCGTGGGCGGCATGGGCAACGGCGGATGCCGTGTTGACCGCGCCGGTACCGACGATAACAGGAATACCGGCCTTCACCAGACGCTCCACGCCTTCCATGCGCTGCTCATCCGTCAGGAGCGGCCAGTCGCCCATGGAGCCGCAATAAACGACCGCCGACATGCCATCGGCGATCAGTTCCTTGCCCTTGCGGACAAGCGCATCGAAATCAGGGCTGCGGTCATCCTTGCAAGGGGTCATCAAGGCGGGAATCACGCCGGAAAAAATGCTGGCCGTCATTAATAGCTCCTAAGGGACAGTTTTTCGGGAATGGACGCACCTCCGCGCCACCCTTTCGACAAGGACATTACTATCTTGTATTTTATTTGTCGACAAGAAATCGACAAGCTACAGATTTATTTCCAGCCGTTCGTTTCGCACCAGAAGTTTCTGCACCTGCCGCACGATTTGTTCGGCGTGCTCCCGCGCCAGCCGTTCGGAAAGAGCGATATCGCGAGCGGCAATCGCCGCAATCATCTCTTCATGATCATCGACGAAGCGCTTGGGCAAACGATCATCATAGGACTGGTAATAAAGCCTGAGAATGCGCCGTCCCTCATCCAGGAGCCGCTTGAACAGGCTGGTGAAATAAGGATTGCGCCCGGCTTCGGCGATGGAAAGGTGGAGGGCGGCATTGGTGGAAATCATCGCCAACGCATCCTGCTTCTCGACTGCAATGGCAAATTCCACATTATGGGCGCGGATGCCGGCCAGATCCTCCGGACGGTGATATTGCGCGGCAAGCTGCGTCGTTACCCGATACATCAGCACCAGCGCGTCGAAATAAGTGTGCATGTTGAGGAAGTCGATATTCGACACCATGGTCGATCGGTTCGGCAGCGTATCGATCAGCCCCTCGCCCGAAAGCCGCACCAGCGCCTCGCGGATCGGCGTGCGCGACATCTTGAACCGTTCGGCAAGCTGCACCTCATCAATGGGGCTGCCCGGCGGCAGAACCAGATCGAGAATCTCGTCGCGCAGCAGGTCATAGACCATCTTCACGCCAGAGCCGCGCTTACGCTCGGCAGAAGCAATAATATCAGACATTATCAAATCCCTCTTGTCGACATAAAGAGTACTATTATATTTTTCCCCGATCAACGCCGCGCAGCACCGCCGCTTTTTTTGAATGACGGAATAATCGTTCGAAAACAACAAAAAGCCGTCGCGAAAATTCCACACGACGGCTTTTGATCGTTCAGTTTGTGGCGCGGGTGCTTAAACGAACGACGATTGATCTTGGGAAGCGAGGAGCACGCCGCGTGCCTCTTCCCCCGCCAGGGAGAAGAAACGCCCAGCAGTGTCCCGTCTCAAGCCAGCATCATCAGTTGCGCAGGCCAGTGGCGACGACGGAAATCTTGAAAGCGCCGTCCAGCGTCGGGTCGAAGGAAGCGCCCATCACCACATCGGTTTCTTCGCTGACCGCCTCACGCACCAGCGTCATTGCCTCATCGATCTCGTAAAGCGTCAGATCGTTGCCGCCGGAGATGGAAACCAGCGCACCCCGCGCTTCCTTCAGAGACGGTTCACCGAGAAGCGGGTTGGCGATGGCTGCCGCCGCTGCTTCCGAGGCGCGTTTTTCACCCTTGGCCTGTGCCGTGCCCATCAAAGCCCGGCCGCCATTTTTCATGACGTAGCGCACATCGGCAAAATCGAGATTGACCAGACCTTCGCGCAGGATGAGATCGGTAATGCAGCGCACGCCAAGCGACAGGACCTTGTCGGCCGTCTTCAGCGCATTTTCGAAGGTCGTGCCGGCATCGGCAATGCGCAGCAGGTTCTGGTTTGGAATGACGATAACGGTATCGGCCGTGTTGAGTAGGTTGGCGAAGCCATATTCGGCAGCCCTCATGCGGCGTGCGCCCTCGAAGCTGAAGGGAAGCGTGACGACACCGACGGTCAGGATGTTCTTTGCCCGGCAGGCTTCGGCAATAACGGGGGCAGCACCCGTGCCGGTGCCGCCGCCCATGCCGGCGGTGATGAAGCACATGTCGTAGCCGCTCAGGTGATCCATGATCTCGTCAAGGGAATCGATCGCCGCCTGTCGGCCCACCTCGGGATCGGCGCCCGCTCCAAGCCCGCCGGTCAGTTCGGAGCTGAGTTGCACCAACCGCGGCGCATTGGTTTTCTTCAGCGCCTGCGCATCCGTATTGGCAGCGATGAAATCGACGCCGCCAATGCCCTCGGCAATCATGTTATTGATCGCGTTACCGCCACCGCCACCGACGCCGACGACGGCGATGTTGGGTGTGTTGCGGGCAATGGTGGCGCGCGGAGACTGGGTCATCGTCTTATTCTCTTTCTAAACTCATCGGGTCCGGCACCGTTTCTGAACGGGGCACGCGAATGATCGGCGGCGTCTCGGCGTTCCACTCCAGGCAAAGGAATGACGCCGTAACATCTTGAATTCCATGCGGGCCTTAAGGACAAATTGCGGCCAAAAGACTTGCGCTCCAGCGGCGAAAGATACGCTACGGCCGCGTTCCTCCACCCCTTCCCCAGATGAAAACCAAACCGAATCAAATGCTTCGCCATTGCTTCGTGATAGCCGAAAAGGCACGCCGTTTACACTCTATTCACTATGTTTATCTCACTTTGGAACGAGTTGTCGCTCAGGGTGTTTGCTAGCCAACAGCGCCCGGCGGCGCGCAAAACGGAGGCAGGCAAATGTTGGCAGACGTCTTACAACGAGAAACGGGTTACAGCACGCAGCAGCCGCGCGTGCTGATCGTTGAAGACGAATTCCTGATTGCCATGGATATAGAAGATTCCATCATGCAGGCCGAAGATGAAGCCGACGTCATCGGGATTGCCAACCGTCTGGATGACGCGATCGCGCTCGGCAGGAGCGCTGACGTCGCCTTTGTCGACGTCAACCTTGCGGACGGGCAGACCGGACCGGAAATCGGACGCAGACTGTCGGAAAACGGCGTCGTCGTCATTTTCATGACGGCCAATCCAGAAGTCGTTGTCAACCTTGGTGTCGGCGCTGGCGTTATTTCCAAGCCTGTACCGCAAGATGCGGTGGAGCAGTGCCTCTCCTATGCCATAGCCAAACGGGCCGGCACACATGCCGTCACCCCCATCGGGATGCTGCCATTCGATTGAGATTGACGCTGGAAACTCCCGGTAAAACAAAAAAGCCTGCCGCGGGAGGAGGTGCGGCAGGCTTTCTGAAAAGATGAACAGCGATATGGGAGGAGGAAAACCGCTGTCCCCGGGGCAATCCATTGGGAGGAGGAGTAGGATTACCCGCATTACCAAAAGGATGTGGGAGGAGGTACATCGCTTTCGATGATTGGAAGATAGCATTTTTCTGCGCATTTGATAGGCATAAGCTTGCAGCGCAGATATGCATTGAACGCATGGCGACTATCATCGCCCTTCGCATCCGATTTCATCGCCGCCTGAGTATCTGGCGGACATTCACCGCGAAGCTTTCGATATCCCCGAAACAAAAAACGCCCGCTGAGCGGGCGTTCGTATATTCAAATGAGGCGATATGGCCTTGATTATTTGCCAACGGCGGCGCGGGCCACACTGGTGATCTGGCTGCGATCGATACCGAGATCGTGCAGTTCACGGGTGCTCATACGGCCGAGTTCGTTGATGGTCTGACGATATTTGCGCCAGTTATTGAAGCTGCGTGCTACGTTCATGACATTACCCTTTCTGAGGTTAAGGTGACGTCAGTAACATTTTCGTCCCGGCGTCTTCTGATGCGCTCTATATGCGCTTTCCGATGACGAATTAACAGGCAGAATAAGGCAATCCACCCATGCGCTGCATGCACGGGTTCCGACCTGTGGCGTGCGAAAATGAGAAAGGCGGCTGAAGTTTTGGCCGCCTGCAGACCCGGACCCCGTCGAGCAGCCTAGAATTTATAGCGGACGCCGAAGACATTGGCGTTCGTCGCACCCTTCATATTGCCCAGCGT
Source organism: Agrobacterium salinitolerans (assembly GCF_002008225.1). Taxonomy (GTDB): domain Bacteria; phylum Pseudomonadota; class Alphaproteobacteria; order Rhizobiales; family Rhizobiaceae; genus Agrobacterium; species Agrobacterium salinitolerans. Next base: position 103,947 of record NZ_MRDH01000021.1, read on the forward strand.
CTTGCCGCCGCCGGAGCGGTGGTGCAGCCGCCAGAAGAATTCCGTCGGGGAATCCTCGCTGAAGGACACGTTGATTTCCGGCCCCAGATAAAACAGGACATTGGCGTTGCCGTCGTCCTTGATTTCCTGTTCACGCTCGCGGCCCCGCTGCGCATCCGTGACAAGGCTGAGCCCGGCGGTAAAGCTTGGCGTGATGAACAGACGCTCTCCGAGCCTGATCTGCTCGTAACGCGCGACGGGACCCGCCCAGACTTCACCCGTAAAGCCTTTGCCGAACCTGGCGGCAACGCCGATTTCGCCGCCGAGTTTCACATTGCCGATATGGTAAGGGTAGAACTGATAGCCGCCGCCCAGAATGGCGTTGCGCTCATATTCCACCGGAATGAGGGCTGCACTTTTCAGCATGTCTTCTTTCGTCAGGACGCCACCAAAGCCGAATATCGCTTCGCTCGTCTGCAACGTCATATCTTCCGACGCGAGGGATGGCGTTGCCACCAGTGCGATCATGGCTGCCAGTGGCAGACGTGCTGCAATATTCATTTTGCTACTCCTGAACAAAGCCCGCTTACCCAGTCGTCCTCATAGGCATATTCACGGAAGGCGAACATACCGTTACCGAACACAATAAATTCAACGCGCGCGGAAACGGGTGAAACAGGCGCATGATCGCGCTGGGGTCAGCGCAGGAACCGCCTGAAACGGCGAAGCGCGAAAACAAAAAGCGCAAAGCCGATGGTGAGCAACGCCAGCAGTTGCGGCCAGACCACATCCAGCCCCGCCCCCCTGAAGAGCACCGATTGCGCCAGAATGACGAAATGGGTGTTGGGTGCGAGAAGCATGATGTACTGGATGATATCAGGCATGCTTTCACGTGGCGTCATGGCGCCGGAGAGCACCTGCAAAGGCAGCAGGAACAGGATCAGCAACATGCCGAATTGCGGCATGGAACCTGCGACGGTCGCAAGGAAGATGCCCATCGACGTCATGGCGAAGAGTTGCAATGCCGTTCCAAGCAGGAAAAGTGAAAGCGAGCCTTCGATCGGAATGGCGAGCAGCCCCCTGACGACCACGAACAGGGAAAATGCCGAGGCCACCAGCACGACAAGGCCCATAGACCAGACCTTGCTGAGCATGATTTCCAGCGGCGTGACCGGCATGACCAGCAGATGCTCGACCGTGCCATGCTCACGCTCGCGAATGAGCGCCGCCCCCGTCAGCACGATCGACAGCATGGTGATGGCGGTAATGATGTTGTTGATCGACCCGAACCACGACTTGTCCAGCTCCGGGTTGAAACGGGATCGCAATGTCAGGTCCACAGGCGCCGAGGTTGCTCCGCGAGAGCGGTTGACATATTCCTGAACTTCGCTGGTTACGATGTTCTGCACATAACCGCCGCCGCTGAAGGCCTGGCTCATGCGGGTGGCGTCGATATTGAGCTGGATGGCCGGCTGCTGCCCGGCCATCAGCCGGCGCTGGAAATCCGGCGGGATGTTGAGCGCGAAAGTATCGAGACCCGCATCCATGCGCTTGTCCATTTCCGCAATGGAAATCTGCTTCGGCGGTGCGAAATAGGGTGGATAAAACGCCGTACTGATGCGGCCGGAAAGCGGCGACTGATCCTCGTCGACAATGGCGATGGCGGCATTGTTCAGCGTTTCCGGCAGCGCGCTGGAGCCGGTGTAGATTTGCAGCGTGAAGGCGTAGACAATGAGCAGCAGCAGCATGCCGTCGCGCGCAAGGCCGCGCAGTTCCTTGATGCCGAGCTGGAAGATGTTGGACGAAAACAGCTTCATGACGCCTGTTTCCTCAAAAGTGCGGCGCCGGCAATGAGAAGCAGCGGAATGGCGATGAGAAGCGGCAGGAAAGAGCCGGAGAGCCCGGCGAAATCCAGCCCCTTCGAAAAGGTGCCGCGCGAAATGGTCATGAAATAGGTAGCGGGATAGATGTTGCCGATAAAGGCGCCCGCCCCCTGTAGCGATGAAACGGGATCGATCATGCCCGAATATTGCGTTGCAGGAATAAGCGTCAGCAGGGCCGTGCCGAAGATTGCCGCAATCTGGCTTTTCATGAAGGACGACATGAGTAGGCCGATGGAGGTGGCAATGATGACATAGAGCAGCGCTCCCGTCGCATAGGCGAGATAACTTCCGGTGAAAGGGACCTGGAAGATGAAGATGGCGAAAGCCGTCAGAAGCAGGAAATTAAGCATGCCAAGAGCCACATACGGAAGCTGCTTGCCGATCAGGAATTCCAGCCGCGTGGTCGGCGTCACGTAAAGATTGACGATGGAGCCGAGCTCCTTTTCCCTGACGACGCTGAGTGCCGAAAGCATGGCGGGAATGAGCATCAGCAGCAGCGGAATGACCGCCGGCACCATGGCGACGAGGCTTTTGACGTCAGGATTGTAACGATAGCGCGTTTCGATGCTGAAACTGCTCTGCGTCGCCGCGCTGCCGTAAATCTCGACGGCCTTGCGCGCCAGCCATGTCTGGTGCATGCCCTGCACGTATCCGCGAACGGTTTCCGCCCGCTGCGGCATGGCGCCATCGATCCACGCGCCCACCTCCACGGTTTTGCCGCGCAAGACATCCCGGCCGAAACCGGAGGGAATTTCGATGGCGAGGCTGAGTTCCCCGTCACGCATCCGCCGATCCATATCGGCATAATCGCGGATCGGTTCCTTTTCGATGAAGTAACGGGAGCCGGCAATATCGAGCACGTAGTCACGGCTGATGGTGGAATCGTCGCGGTCCAGCACCGCGAAGGTCAGGTCCTCGACATCGAGATTGATGCCGTATCCGATGACAAACATCAGGATGACGCTGCCGAGCACCGCCAGCGTTCCGCGAATGGGGTCCCGCTGCAGCTCCAGCGCCTCGCGGCGGGTATAGCTGAACATGCGCCGGAAATCGAAAAACCTCTTGCGCGTGGGTGCGGCATGTTGCGTCACTGGCACCTCAGCTGCCGGTGTGGGCTGTGTCGCGGGCTTTCCCTTCTTCACACCCGAGGCATCCTCGAGATAAGCGACGAAAGCCTCTTCGAGCGTTGCGGCATTGCGGCTCCTGGTAATCGCGTCAGGCGTATCGCTGATCAGCACCTTACCGGCATGCATCAGCGAAATGCGGTCGCAACGCTCCGCCTCGTTCATGAAATGGGTGGAGATGAAGATGGTGACATTGTCGTTGCGCGAGAGATCGGCAAGGATTTGCCAGAACCCGTCGCGCGCCACCGGGTCGACGCCGGAGGTCGGCTCGTCGAGGATGAGAATATCAGGCGAATGGATCATCGCCACCGCAAGCGACAGCCTCTGCCGGATGCCGAGCGGCAGGTCGTCCGGCAGTGTTTCCATGACAGCGCCGAGATCGAAACGCTCGGCCATTTCGGCGATACGCGGCTGAATGGTGTCTTCCGGCAGCTTGAACAGGCGGGCGTGAAGATCGAGGTTCTGCCGCACGGTCAGTTCTGAATAAAGCGAGAAGGCCTGGCTCATGTAACCGACGCGGTGGCGGATTGCCATGTCGCTGGCATCCACCTTGTGCCCGAAGAGCTTGGCTTCGCCTTCGCTAGCCGCCAGAAGCCCGGTCAGCATCTTCATGGTCGTGGATTTTCCGCAGCCATTGGAGCCGAGAAAGCCGAAAATCTCGCCGCGCGGAATCTTGAAGCTGACATTGTCGACGGCGGTAAAATCGCCGAAGCGCATGCTGAGATGCGACGCCTCGATGGCATAATCGGCCTCACCCGCCACCTTGCGCGGCGCGATATGCACCTCGTGGTAACCCTTGCGCTTTTCTTCGGGAAGAAGCGCGATGAAGGCGGCGTCGAGATTGGGTGCGGAGGTGCGCTCGAGAAGTTCGGCGGGTGAGCCGGTGGCGAGTATTTTGCCGCCGTCCATGGCGACCAGCCAGTCGAAACCTGCGGCCTCTTCCATATAGGCCGTGGCAACGATGACGCTCATACCCGGACGCCCGGCCCGGATGGAGCTGATCAGCTCCCAGAATTGCCGGCGTGACAGCGGGTCGACGCCGGTGGTCGGCTCATCGAGAATGAGCAGGTCAGGATCGTGGATCAGCGCGCAGCAGAGCCCGAGCTTCTGCTTCATGCCGCCGGAAAGCTTCATCGCGGGGCGGTCGGCGAAGGGCTCGAGGCCAGTGCTCTTCAGTAGCTCGGCAATGCGCGCCTGCCGCTCCCTACTGCCCTGCCCGAACAGCCTGCCGAAAAAGTCGATATTCTCGAAGACGGACAGGGTGGGATAAAGGTTCTTGCCAAGACCCTGCGGCATGTAGGCAATACTCGGGCAGGTATCCTCGCGGTGACGCGGATCGGACATATCACCACCCAGAACCTCCACCTTGCCCTTCTGGATGGCGCGCGCGCCAGAGACGAGCGACAACATGCTCGATTTGCCGACACCGTCCGGCCCGATAAGCCCTATCATCCGCCCGGCGGGGATCTCGACCGATATATCGGCCAGCGCGATGGTGCTTCCGAAGGTCAGCCGCACATCGGTCAGCCGCGCGACCGGTGCATTTCTGTCATTCGTTGCGGAGGGCGTGACCATCGCGCGCCCCTCACTTGACAAGATTGCGTTCGAGGTTTTCCGGCCAGGCGGCCTGTGGATCAAGCCGGACATAGGCCATGCCGGGCAGCCCGGTTTTGACATATTGGATATATTTCTGCAGCAGTTCCTGCGGGATTTGCGCCCGCACCCGGAAGGTGAGCTTCTGGCGTTCCTCTTCGGTTTCAACCGTCTTCGGTGTGAACTGCGCGACATCGGCAACGAAGGAAACTTTCGCCGGAATGGTATATTGCGGGGCCGCGTCCAGTATCAGGCGCACATCCGAGCCCATGGACGTGCGACCGGCCTCGGCTGTCGGCAGGAAGAACGTCATATAGACATCGCCGAGATCGACGAGGTTCAGAACCCGTCCACCGGCGGACAGCACCTCACCGGGCTGGGCGATCCGATATTGCACGCGGCCGTCGCGGGGTGATTTCAGCGTCGCATCGGCGATATCAGTCTCGATGCTTTCAATATCGGCCTGCGCGGCGTCCACCGCCGCCTCGGCATCGACGATCTGCGCCTTGGCCGCGTTGATTGCGGCATCGGAGGCGGCAAGCGAGGCCTGGGCGGAGGCAAGCGTGGCGCGGGCGGACTGCTCGGCGGCTTCACTGTCATCGACGATCTGCTGCGAAACGGCGTTGCCGGTCAGCAGCTGTTTCGAGCGTGCATAGGTCTTGGAGGCAGAATCGAGCTGAGCCTTGCGCTGTTCGACCACCGCCAGCGCCGAGGTTTTTTCGGCTTCCCGCTGGGCGACAAGGCTGTGGGCCGTATCGATTGCTATTTTCGCACGGCGAAACTGTGCTTCGGCCTGACGCTTCCGCGCCTCCAGCTGGGCGGTGTCCATCTGCGCCAGCACCTGCCCCGCCTTCACGAAATCGCCTTCACGCACCATGATGTCCTGAAGGCGGCCTGCGGTCTTGGTGGAAATGTCGATTTCGACTGCTTCGATCCGGCCGTTGCTGGCCACAAATCCGGCAGGAAGCCCCTCACCCTTCAGCTTTGACCAGGAGAAATAGGCAATACCAGCAATAACCAGAACCACCAGACCAACGAGCAAGCCTTTTTTAGACATCCGTCTTCCCCATGAACCCTTCGAATTTCAACCCTAATACGATGAAACCGAAGAAGCCAGCCACCTTTGCGTTTAGTATTCGCACCCGACATTTCTCCTGTTTGAGGAGAACGGGCCGGGTTAAGGGCTGTTTACGTGAGGGTGTGTTTTGCGGCTTTGACACAAGTCAAGTGCAAGGGAGGTTTCGCTAGGTGGTTGGATCCTCGAGACAACTCGTCCCGAGGATGACATCGAATATCGAAAGAGGCGTATCGGTGAACTCAACCACAGACGGAAACTCGCCACCTCTCATTGGCCGCAGCAACCGCGCCTTACACCGCGCGCGCCCGCTTCACCTCCACCTGCGTCCATTCCGGCAGCCAGTCGCGATGGGCGAGCAGCAGATCGTCCACCAGCGACCAGATCTGGTCGAGATCCAGTTCCGCCGCCGTGTGCGGGTCCATCATCGCCGCATGGAAGATGTGCTCGCGGTTTTCGCTCATCAGCGCCCGCACCGTCAGTTCCTGCACATTGATGTTGGTGCGCATCAGCGCGGCGAGCTGCGGCGGCAATTCGCCGATGAAGGTGGGCTGCACGCCGTTATGGTCGACAAGGCAGGGCACTTCCGCCGCGCAATCCGATGGCAGCGAGGTGATGCAGCCATTATTGCGCTGATTGCCATAGATGACGGAGGGCTCGCCGGTCCAGACCGAGTTGATGATGGAGGAGGCATATTCCTTCGATGGCTTGACCTCGATCGTGTCGGCCGAACGATAGGCAGCCGCCTGGTCCTTCCAGCGCTCGATCTGCTCGATGCAGCGCTTGGGATATTCATCGAGCGGGATGCCGAATTTTTCGATCAAATCCTCGCGCCCTTCCTTGATGAAATAGGGCGTATATTCGGCGAAATGTTCGGAACTTTCTGTGACGAAATAACCAAGCCGCGTCAGCATCTCGTAACGCACCTTGTTGGGGCAACGCGGGTTCCAACCAGGCTTCGGCGCCCGGCCTTCGCGGTAGCCTCGCACGAGGTCCGGATAGAGGTTCTTGTAGCTGCCATCGGGCTGGCGGTGTTCGAATTCGAGGAAAAACGCCATGTGGTTGATGCCGGCCGAACGGTAGCGAATTTCCTCGTAAGGAATATCGAGATCGTGGGCGAGTTCCATGGCCGTGCCTTGCACGGAATGACAAAGGCCGACCTGCCGGATCGTCGGATATTTCTCCGCAATCGCCCAGGTGTTGATCGCCATGGGGTTCACATATTGCAGCATGATGGCGTTGGGGCAGACCGCCAGCATGTCCTCGCAGATTTTCCACAGATGCGGCACGGTGCGCAGGCCGCGCATGATGCCGCCGACGCCGAGCGTATCGGCGATGGTCTGGCGCAGGCCGTATTTGCGTGGCACCTCGAAATCGGTGACCGTGCAGGGTTCGTACCCGCCGATCTGGAAGGCGACGACAACGAAATCAGCACCGGCAAGCGCCTTTTTCTGGTCAGTGTAGGTCTCGGCTTTCGCCTTTGCCCCCAGCGTCGAAATCAGCTTGTTGACGACGACGGCGCTTTCTTCCAGCCTTTCACGATTGATATCCATCAGCGCGATGGTGGCGCCCGAAAGGGCCGGACGCTGGAGCACGTCGCCGATGATGTTCTTCATGAACACCGTGGAGCCTGCACCGATGAATGTGATCTTGGGATCTCTTGCCATGTCTACCTCCGGCATTGTGAATTCAAGCGATTTCAAAGGCGGCCCGTACAAGCCGCTGAGTATATTCGGTTTTAGGGTTGCTCAGCACATCCTCGACAGGGCCTTGCTCAACGATCTGCCCGCGCTGCATGACGATGACGCGGTGGCAGAGCGCGCGGACCACTTTCAGGTCGTGCGAAATGAACAGGTAGCTTAAGCCCCGCTCATCCTGCAGCTTGCGCAGAAGGTCGATAATCTGTGCCTGAACGGAAAGATCGAGCGCCGAGGTCGGCTCATCGAGCAGGATGAATTCCGGCTCCAGCGCCACCGCACGGGCAATGGCGATGCGCTGGCGCTGGCCGCCGGAGAACTCATGCGGGAAACGGGAGAGGATGTTGCCGGGCATGCCGGCCGCCTCAAGGGCGTCGCGCACCCGGTCCAGCCTTTCGGCTTTCGTCCGGCCAAGGCCATTGACGACAAGACCTTCCTCGATGATCTGACCGATTGTCATGCGCGGATTGAGCGAGGCGAATGGGTCCTGAAAGACGATCTGCATGCGCGAACGCAAAGGCCGCATTTCGGCGCGGGAGCGGCCATCGACCCTTTCGCCGTCAAAGACCACTTCGCCGCCCGCCGGCTCGTTCAGCCGAAGCAGGGATTGTCCGAAGGTCGTCTTGCCGGAACCGGATTCACCGACGAGGCCCAATGTCTCGTGCCGCCTGAGGGTGAGCCCCAGACCATCGACGGCGATCAGTTCCTTCAGTTCCGGTTTGAACAGCCCGCCGTAACGCATCATGAAAGAGACGCGCACGCCGCTTGCCGTCAGCAGCACGCCGGACTTTTCCGGCAGCGGCTTTGCCGTGCCATGCGGTTCGGAGGCAAGCAGCTTTTTCGTATAGGGGTGTTGCGGCGCTTCGAAGAGCTTTTCCGTTGTGTTGTGCTCGCGCATCTCACCATGCTGCATGACATAGACGTAATCGGAAAACTGCTTCACGATCGTCAGGTCATGGGTGATGAGAACCACGGCCATGCCGCGCTTCTTCTGCAGATCGCGTATGAGGTTGAGGATTTGCGCCTGCACCGTCACATCGAGCGCAGTGGTTGGCTCATCTGCAATCAGCACATCCGGATCGTTGGAAAGCGCCATGGCGATCATCACACGCTGCCGCTGGCCGCCGGAAAGCTGGTGCGGATATTGTTTCAGCCGCGCTTCCGGCTCCGGTATCTGCACCTGCCGCAGCAGATCGAGCGCCCTCGCCTCGGCTTCCTTGCGACTGAGCTTCGAATGGACGCGGATCGCCTCGACGATCTGACTGCCGATCGTATAGATCGGGTTCAATGAACTCATCGGCTCCTGAAAGATCATCGAGATGCGGTTTCCGCGCAGCGCCCGGCGTTTGCTGCTGGAGAATTTCAATATGTCGTCACCGTTGAACCGCACGGTCGCGGATTTCGAAACCGAAGCCCGCTTCGTCAGAAGCCCCATGATCGTGCGGGCCGTGACGGATTTTCCCGAACCGGACTCGCCGACGATGGCAATCGTCTCGCCCCGGTAAAGCTGAAAGGAGATGTCCTTCACCGCCTCCACCGTGCCGTGCTCCACCTTGAAGGTCACGGCAATGTTGCGGGCGTCGATGATGGCGTCGTCGTGACGGTCAACGGCATCGAAGCGGATGGCGGGGGCGTAGGCCTTGTTCTGGGCAGCTTCCATTTCACGCACCTCTCAATAGGGATCGACGGCATCGCGCAGGCCGTCGCCGAGCGCGTTGAAAGCAAAGACGGTGACCAGCACGAAGCCGACCGGGGCAAGGATCCACGGATAGGAGCCGATGACGGAATAGGTCGCCGTATCCTGCAGCATCAGGCCCCAGGAGATCAGCGGTGGTTTGACCGCAAAGCCAAGGAACCCCAGGAAGGATTCGAGCAGAACGACGCTTGGAATATGCAAGGTCACGGCAACGATCACATGGCTCATCACATTCGGCAGGATGTGCTGGAAGATGATGCGCCGGTCGGTCGCGCCAACGGCAATCGCCGCGCGCACATAATCGATACGCGCGAGCGCCAGCGTCTTGCCGCGCACCTCGCGCGACATCTGCGCCCAGCCAAGCGCCGACATAACGCCGACCACAAAGACAAGGAACACGGTCGTCGGTGCGGTGACCGGAATGAGCGAGGTTAGCGCGAAATAAAGCGGCAATTGGGGAAAGGCCAGCATCACTTCCACAAAACGCTGCACCCAGGCATCCAGCGGCCCGCCGAAATATCCTGATATCAGACCGACACTGGTGCCGATGACGGTGACGATGGCGACGACGCTTAAGGCGATGGCAAGCGAGATGCGCGAGCCGTAAATGGCGCGCGACAGCACGTCGCGCCCGAACTTGTCGGTGCCGAGAAAATGGACAGGCTGGCCATCGGTCGAGCCGAAGAAATGCCGGCTCATCGGGATAAAACCCAACAGCCTGTATTCCGCACCTTTGACGAAGAAGCCAAGATAGATGGGATTGTCGTAATCCGGCCCGACGATGGGCTGGAAGGTGACGGGATCGAGTTCTTCCGTCTCGGCGATGGCATAGACGCGCGGTGCAAGGCTTAAATTCCCGTCTTTGTCGAAGAAACTGACCACCTGCGGCGGCGAGAAGCTAGCATTGGTTTCAAGCGGGTTCATCGGCGCGAAGAAATCCGCAAAGACGGCAATCAGGATCAACAGCGCTACCAGCACCAGCCCGACTATGCCGGTAAACGAGCGCCGGAGACGCCGCCAGACCAGTGCGAGATAGGTCTCGTTGCCATGGGTGGAGCGGTCGGGTTTTGCCGCGGTAGCAGTTTCGGTTTTCACGTCGTCAAACGCCATCATCTCAGGCCCTCCCGAATTCGCGGACGCGCGGGTCGAGCATGGCGAGCAGCATGTCGGCGATGATGTTGCCGACGATCAGCGTTGCAGCCAGCACCATCATGAAGGTGGCGGTGACATAAACATCGCCCACCGCCATGGAGCCGACAATGGCCGGGCCGACGGTCGGCAGCGCGAAGATGATCGCGGTCTCGATTTCACCGCTCAACATATAGGGCAGCACCACGCCCTGATACATGACGAGCGGGTGCACGGCATTCGGCACCGCATGGCGCATGATGACGGCGCCTTCTGAAAGCCCCTTGGCGCGGGCTGTCTCGACATATTGCGCATTCAGCGTATCGAGCAGATTGCCGCGCATGACCCGCATATTGTAGGCAAGGCCACCGAAGACGGCGATGGCGACCACCGGCCAGACATGGCTGACGAGATCGACGAATTTTGCCCACGACCAGGGCGCCCCGCCATATTGCGGCGAAAAGAAACTGCCGATCTCCGACACGTCGAAATGAAACACCATGAGATAAACAAGGATCAGCGCCATCAGGAAACGCGGGATCGTCATGCCGAGGAAGGCGATGGTGGAGAGAAGGTTGTCGACCCAGGAATATTGCCGTGTGGCCGCCCAGATGCCGAAAGCGATGCCGAGAATGGACGCAAAGATGTGGCAGACCAGCGCCAGCGCAATGGTGCGCGGCAGGCGTTCGCCAACCACATCGGCAACCGGCTTGTTGTAATAGAAGCTGTAGCCGAAATCGCCGCGGGTGACGATGCCCCCGATCCAGTTGAAATATTGAATGACGAGCGGCTTATCGAGGCCATGTTCTATACGGTAAGCCTGCGCCTGCGCTTCCGCCTGCTCGAAGGATGCCCCACCCTGGTTCATCAGCTGCGAGCGGATGTAGTCGGCATAATCGCCGGGCGGCGCCTGGATGATGGCGAAGGTCACCACGCTCAGGATCAGCAGCACCGGAATGGCGGATGCAACGCGTATCGTTAGAAATCTCAGCATCGAACGGTCTTCCTCGGTTTGGATGGGCCGTGTGTTGCCGGCCGCGCTTTACGCGCGACCGGTACCGGGTGTGCTCCGGGAGGAGTTCTTCAGGGTCTTGGCATTTTCAGACGAAAAAGCAGTGTCCGCTCTTCCTGGAAATGCTTTAGTTGATCGGCCCGCCCTCTCCCGGCTTGCCGGGAAGCTGCTGCGGGAAAAGTTCGTATTTGCCCTGCTTGTCGGCTGCGACCCAAAGGCGTTCGCGGATGATGGAATCTTCGGCCCAGTTGAACATGAAGATCGGCGTGCCCTGCGGCACATTCGAGAACCGCTTGTTGACGATCAGTGCGCCGGGATATTCGGTGAGGCCAATCGTATAGAGGTTCTGCGTATAGACCTTCTGATATTGCTTCATCAGTTCCGCCCGCTCGGCATTGTCTTGCGACGAGATGAATTTGCGAACGATGTCGGCCATCTCCTTCTCGAACGGCATCAGATCGAGTTCCTTGCCTTCGGGCGAGCGATGGTTCCAGCTGGTGCGCGGGCCGACAGGGGCAAGCTGCTCGGTATTTTGCACCACGGATGAAAGCTCGGTGGAGTTGCGCCGCACCAGCCAGTCGAACTGTCCGCCATAATGGGCGGCGTCGCGCTGGTTGGAATCGAGACTGTTGATAACGACGCGCAGGCCGAGTTTCGCCATCTGGCCAACAAGACCTTCCGCGAGGCTCTTGTCCGTCGCGTAACCGTTATTGACGAGAAGGGTAATTTCGACATTGCGACCGCCCAGCGTTTCCTTCGGGAAATTCAGGAAACCATCGCCATCCGTGTCCTTCAGGCCGATCGAGGCGAGTGCGGCCTTGGCTCCCTCAAGGTCGAAGGGGTAATAGACCGTGGAGGCGCGATCATAGAAACTGGTGCCAGACGAAATTCCGCCCGGATAAATCGCCGTGAACGGACCCTTCACCAGCGAGTCGCCGACGGCCTTGCGGTCGATGGCCGATGTAACGGCCTGCCGGAACACCTCGTTGCGGTTCAGCTCGCGAATAGCCTGCCCGCGCTCGTCCGGATTGCCCCAGCCATTGGCGGAGAAGTTCATCTGCAGATTATAGCCGATGAGGCGCGGCCCGAAGGCAAGGCGGGCCGGCGCATTGGGCTCGGCGGCGCGTTTCAGTGAAGCGACGAAATTTTCCGGCTGTTCCAGGTTTGAGAAATCGCCAGATCCCGCCACGGCCTGCACATCACGGTCTGCCCAGGTGGAGAGCTTGTAGTGAACTTCGTTGAGATAGGGCAGCTGCTGGCCCTTCTCATCGACCTTCCAGTAATAGGGGTTGCGACGCAGAACGATGAGATCGTCCGGCCGGTATGACACCGGCACCCACGCGCCCATGACCGGCATGTTCATATATTCCGGCGGGAACGCGTTCTTGAACTGGTTATAGGTATTCTTGGAATATTTGGGATGCTGGGGCTTCAAGAGATGCGACGGCCCGGGGCAGAAGCTCGGATAGGCCATGGTGTAGAGATATTGTTTGGGAAACGCTGCCTTGAACGTCCATTCGACGGTGTAGTCATCGACCTTCTTCAGCGTCGTTCCCTCGCCGAAAGCCTCAGGCGATGCGCCGCCGCCAAGCGGTGAGACATTGGGATCGATGACGGCGTCTTCCCAGTAGAACATCACGTCATCGGCGTTGAAGGGCTCGCCGTCGGACCACTTGGCACCCTTGACGAGATGCATCGTCAGCTTGTGGCCGTCTTCGGACCATTCCCAGCTTTTCGCCAGATTGGGCAGCGGTTCGGTATCCTTGGCATCCACCTGGAAGAGCGGCGCGGTGCGCGTCAGGCATTCGGAAAGGGCGATATCGATGCCGCCCCAGCCCTGGCTCTGGCCGGCAATGTAGTTCCAGCCCTCGGGCCTGCCGCCCACCACATGGCGCATCGTGTCGCCGTAAACACCCATGCCGTCGGGCATATTGCCGGTCTTGTAGACCAGCGGCTCTTCCGGCAGGCGCTCTTTCAAGGGCGGCAGCTTGCCGGTCTTTTCGAATTTCTCTGTGATCCAGTCAGGTTCGCTGTAGTCCGGCAGCGCCTTGAATTCGAGGATCGAGTCGCGCGCCACATAATTGATCTTGCCTTCGGCCGGAAATTGCGGCGGCTCGGGCGGCGTGGTGGTCTCGAAGGCATTCGCATTGAGTGCGATCATCGAAACACCGAGACCCAGTGCCGAGATGATACCGATCCTGTGTTGAAGTAACATCGTTTTTCCTCCCAAATGGCAGCTCTTCGAGCGCCCACCCTCTGTGATCGTTAAGACCGGACGGCGAACTCCCTTTCGCCACCGGCCTGTTTTCATGCTTTTTCCTCAGACAGCCTTCTTGAGTGCCGATTTTTCGGCCCGCAACTCTTCGATGGAACGCACATTGCGGCGGGCGGCCCCCGCCCAGTCACGCGTCTTGACGGTTGATTTCGCAAGCCGCTCCTTTGCTGCCGGAACGGCATCGGCATATTGCGGCAGCCAGCGCGCCTGCGCGACAACCATCTCATCCACCATCTGCCAGACCTCCTCTGGCGTGGAGACGGCGCCGACCAACGGATCATGCAGCACGGCGAGCTTCAAAAGATCGATATCGCCGCTGACCGCCGCATGCACCGACATGCGCTGGACGTTGATGGAGGCCATGCAGGTAGCCGCACAGGCTTCCGGCAAGGTGATGCCCGAGACCATGTTGATGCCGAAACGGTCGACGAAACCGGGTGACTCGATGATGGCATCCGCCGGCAGATTGCTGATGACGCCATTGTTCTTGACGTTGAAATGGCCGCGATAGACACGCCCCGTCTCCAGCGCCTCAAGAATATGGCTCGCATGTTCGTTGGAGCGCTTGGCCGGATCGATCGGCTTGGCGGCAGACGCCAGAAACTGCGGAAACTCGGTTTCGAACCAGTTGCGCGTTTCCGTGGAGTGGCGAAGATACCCGCCGGTTTCGCCATGAATCCAGTCGGACATGTCGATCCAGCGACTGATCTCCTCCGGTCGCTTACGATACCACGGCAGATATTCGGAGAGGTGACCGTTGCTTTCGGTCGAATAGACGCCGAAACGCTTCAGCACGTCGATGCGCAGCTTCTCCTGCTGCGAGAAGACCGGATGCGCCTCGAAGGCAGCGATCAGCTCTTCCTTGCCAATCTTGCGACCGTTGAGCTTCAGATCGATGAACCATGTCTGGTGGTTGATGCCGGAGCAGATATAATCGAGTTCTCCAGGCGATTTCGCGCCGAGGATTTCGGCAATCTGTTCCGCGCCGTGCTGCACGCCGTGGCAGAGACCGACCGTGTCCACCTTGCCATATTCGATGGCCGCCCAGGTGTTCATGGCCATGGGGTTGGCATAGTTCAGGAATTTCGCACCCGGTGCTGCGACTTCGCGGATATCCTTGCAGAAATCCAGAATGACCGGAATGTTGCGCTGACCATAGAGAATGCCGCCAGCGCAGATCGTATCGCCCACGCACTGGTCGACGCCGTATTTCAGCGGAATGCGGATATCGTCGGCATAGGCTTCCAGACCGCCGACCCGCACGCAGCTGATGATATATTTCGCGCCCTCCAGCGCCCGGCGGCGGTCGGTATCGGCCGTCACCTTGACGGGGAAACCATTAGCCTCAACGATCTTGTCGAGGATCGCCCTGATCATATCCAGATTGTGCTGGCTGATATCCGTGAGTGCGACTTCAATGTCGCGAAACTCCGGCACACACAGGAGATCGGTGAACAGTTTTTTCGTGAAACCGACGCTGCCTGCGCCAATAATAGCGATTTTGAAACTCATAACGCCACCTCTGTTGCAAATCGAACGGGTGAAACGGGCCGAAGGATCGTAAAATGGCATTGCAGAAAAATACCGTTAAGAATCCCGGAAAACCGGCCTTCATCCCAATTTTTCAGCAACAATATCCTGCTGGCTGTCTCCTCGGATCGGGATTATGCGTATAATATCGGTGAGGGCCAGAGAAGGATTATGCTTTCATGGGTAATTTTGTGCTGCAAGATTTGATCGACCAGGGCCCCTGTATGCGAACAGTTTCGCTGCCGCGCGGCCGCCAGACGCTGCACACCATGCCGACCAGCAGCGGTTATGAAATCCGCCGCAGCGGCAATTACGACTGGGACGGGCGCAAGCGCGGCCAGACGCCGTTCACCGTGCTGCAATATTGTATCGGCGGACAGGGCAACCTGCGTTACGAGAACCGCCATTACGTGGTGAGACCGGGCGAAACCCTGCTGCTGCTCATTCCTCACAATCACCGCTACTGGCTTGAAGAGGGCAAGCAATGGGAATTCTTCTGGATTTCCATGAATGGCGAGGAAGCATTGCGCATTCACCGCAATATCCTTTCCGTTACCGGCCCGATCCTCAAGCTCCAGCCCGAAACCGTGGATCATCTCGCCGAATGCTGTTCCCGCCTCGTCAATGGCGCGGAAACGCCAGGCGCCGCCTCCGCCGTTGCCTATGAGGCGGCGATGACGCTTTATGACGATGTCTTCGGTTCCCATCCATCTTTCGGGGGCGAATATCGCACCATGCAGCAGGTGCTGAGCTACATCGACATCCATCTCGGCGAACGGCTTTCGGTCAGCGACCTTGCGGCGGTGGCAGGCCTCAGCCGCGCACATTTTTCCCGCATCTTCGCGGCAAGCGAAGGCCTGTCGCCGGCGGAATTCGTGCTGCAGCGACGCCTGCGCCGAGCGGCCAAGCTTCTGACCTCGGCTGCCGACCTTCCCATCAAGGAAGTGTCGGTGCTGTGCGGGTTCGAGGACCCGAACTATTTCTCCAAGGTCTTTCGCAGGCTCTACGGCACCAACCCCAGCGAATTCCGCACCACCGGCATGTATGCGAGCGTGCGGCAGGGCTGAACGCAACGCGACTTCGTTTTGACATGTTTCAGGCGATTAAGGATGGGCGTTACGCCCCTTTTTGGAGACCCGCCGAGGTGAAGAGCATAATCCGGACGATCCTCGTCTTTCCGCTTCGGGCGATCATCGTTTTCGCCCTGATCCTCGACGGTATTGTTCGCCCGCTCTACCGGCCCGTCATCAGGGCCCTATCCGGGCTGACATTCATCAGGCGACTGGAAAGCCGGATCGCGCGACTGCCGCGCCTTGCCATTCTCCTTTGCCTAGCCGTGCCCTTCGCCATCGCCGAACCCATGAAGATCATCGGTCTTCTTCTCATCGCCCATGGCGCCGTCAAGATGGGGTTGGTTCTCACGATCCTCGCCCATCTCGCAACATTCCTGATCGTCGAGCGCATCTATCACGCCGGCCGGGAAAAGCTCCTTACCTATCCCTGGCTTGCATGGATCATGCGCTATGTGCGTTTCGCACGGTCGTTTTACGATCGCCTCAAACTCGCGGCACTGAACTGGATCAGGCTCCGGCTTCTGGCGCAATAGAGGCGGATCGCCCCGTCACTGTTTGCGACGCAGCCTTTTCAGCAGATATTCCGCAAGGGCGGTCGCTTGCAGCGAAACGAGAATAATAACGATGCCAAACACCACACGGGCCTCCGGCACTTCGTCAAACAGGAAATATCCGACTGCGGTCACGAACAGGATCGACAGATAGCTGACAGGCGCAAGGATGCTGGCATCGGCAACGCGATAGGCCCGCAGGAAGCAATATTGCCCCATCTGCGCCAGCAATCCGATGCCGAGCAGCGGAACCCAGTCGAATGACGCAACCGGTTTCCATGTCCAGATCGCCGGAACGGCGGTGATGACGGCGAGGCCCACCGTGTAGAACACCATCATGACCGTGGTATTCTCCTCCCGCAGCGCCCGGGTCTGGATCACTGCCAGCGCGCCAAACACCACCGAGACCAGAACGACAACCACACCCGCGCCAAACTCCGCGCCTCCCGGCCCGATGACAACCAGAACGCCGACAAATGCAAGACAGGCCCCGGTCCAGCGAAAACGGCTCACGCTTTCACCGAGAAAGGCAACAGCCATTGCCATCGTCACCAATGGCCGCGAGAAACCGATGGCATTGACGGTCGCAAGCGGCAAAAGGGTGATGGCGATGAAATTGCTGGTGAGTGCGATGGCGTTGCAGCAGATGCGGAAGATGTTGCGCCAGGGATATTTGACGCGCGCCATTTCCCGCCTGTGCCGCCAGATGAGTGGCAGGATGAACATCAGACCGATCATCGCCCTGATAAAGACAAGCTGGAAGGCGGGATAGGTGACGCCCTGCGCCTTGACGAGCGCGGTCATTCCGCCCGCAACAAGGGTCATATCCAGCAACAGCCAGCCTATGCCCGCGCGCGTATCCGTTTCGCGCGGGGTTTCCTGTTCTTCGCTTTGGCCGTCGCCATTCACGCCGGCTGCACAAGATTGGCCATAAGGCGGAAGGCCCCGGGCACAAGCTTGTCCATCTGGTGATGCAAAACAAGGCTGGTATGGGTGTGACGGCCCTTGCCTATGATACCGGAGACCAGCGCACCCTTGAGCGGCTGCTCATCGACATCATGCATGGCGAGTAATGGCTCGTAGACATCATCCCAGCGCGCGGCGAAATAAAGCCCGCGTTCCTTGTCCCACCCCGCCCAGTCGGCGGCATTGATCCTGTTGGGGCCGGCAAGTAGCGGATGTTCGGGCGCCAGCACCGTTACCTCCGCCTGCGGGTCGGTTACACGCCAGCGCAAGGAAGGCCTGCCGATCTCAAGCCGTCTCACAGGCGTCGTCTCCGGATCCCATCCATCGGTCGGCCGATGATAGAGCGTGACGAGATGGCCGCCGCCTTCAACGAAACGATGAAGCTTTTCCGTTGCAGCGGCCAGGTCCTTGCGGATTCCGAAGGCGAAGATGCCGATAACGATCGTCGTAAAAGATGACAGGTCGCCGCCAAGCGCCTGAGCATCGAGTTCGGAAACATTAAGACCCATGCGCGCAAGCCAAAGACCCACCCTGTCGGCGCCGCCGCCGACATAACCGACGTGTGCGCCCTCGGGCAGTTTGAGGTCCAACGACAGGATATTCAAAACGGACGGCGCCAGAAACCTTGCCCTGCCGATATGCGGATAGGCGATGGGCGTGATCTGGAAAGCGGGTTGCGAACCGACAAGCGCTTCTATTCTGGCAAGGCCTGCCGTCACATCGCCAGTGCGTTCCGCAATCCAGTCGCCGCCGTTTCTGCGCAGGTTCCAGCCGCCCGTAGTCCTGAACGACAGAGGCGCATCGGCGCCCTTCACATGCGCCTGAAAGACATGGGCATCCTGCCCCTTTCCAAGCGGAACCAAAAGGGCATCGGGCGCAATCGTCAGCGACTGCGCGGGCGTTACGAAAAACGGCTCCTCCAGATCGAAGGCGGCCGAGACCTTTCTGCCTTCAACCGTTGCGGAAAGCAGCACAAAGGCATGGCCATTGCCGCCCAGGGCTTTCCAGTCGGGCTGATAAAGCCCGGAAACAGCGGCATCCCGATCGGCGGCAAGCGAAAAGACCAGCGTCCTGCCACGCGACTGAACGGACGACGAGACACCCGCTGGAAGGACCGGCGTGACCTCGATGTCAAATTCGCCCGCCTTGTCTGAAAGCTCCACGGAAAGAACCGATGTTCCACCCGCAACGATCTCCCCCGGCTCGGCATAGGCCCGCTCGAAAACATCGAGCGCCGTCAGGATAGCGGCGTCGACCTGCACCCGCTTGCGTGCGATCCGATGCCCGTGCAGCTCCTTGAAATCCGCAGCTGCGGCTTCATCTACCGTCTGCAAAAGAGCCGCCGCAGCAAGAAGCGACGCCGTGATATTCCGCCTGTCGGGAAAGGCCGCGATTGCTTGGCTTATTGCCTGTTCGGCCTTGACCAGCGCCTTTGCCAGTCCGTGATCCAGCCCCGGAAAAGTCGCAAGGTCGGTGAGTGAAGACGGCAGCCTATCGAGGATCGAGCTTTCCTCGCCGCCGACGGCATCCGAGAGTTCCAGATGCAGAGGCCAGACCTCCTGTGCCCGTTTCGGCCAATGACCCATTCCCTGTGAGGCATGATAATAACGCGACCATTCGCCGATGCGGTCATATTGCGCACCGGTGGCCGCCTCCTTGCCCGGAGCATTGACTATCAGCGTCGTCTCCGGCGGCGGCACTTCGTCATCATAGGTGTCGCCACCGCCAGACCATGCGGGGAGGTAATATTTGGCCACCTGCCAAGGTTTCAGCCCCTCGGCAAAATGCTCGGGATAGGCGGCAGGATCGGCCGCCAGCGCGATGGCGCTCTTTGCCGCCCGCGTCATGGCGCGGTGGTGCCCATGCTGTCCCGGCACATCGAGAAAGGTCGGGATGACGATATCCGGGCGCTCCTTGCGGTAGGCGCGCACCAGCCGCTCGACGATGCGTTGCTGCCCCCAGCGGTTAAAGGTCTGGTCGCCATCCTTGGAAAAACCGAAGTCGTGAATGATATCCGCCGGGCCATGGCCGAGCCAGCTGATGTCCGCATCGATGACACGGGCGGCCTCCTCCAGCTCCCGCGACCGGATGACGCCAAGCGCGCCCAGCCTTTCCGGCCCCAGCGCATTCTGCCCGCCCTCGCCGCGTGTGGAGCAGGCGATGATGATCCGCATACCGAGTTTCATGCGAAAATAGGCCAGAAGTCCGTTCTGCTCGTCGTCGGGATGCGCGCCGGTGTGCATGACGGTCACGGTGGATTTCAACGCGCTCAGCTTGCGGTGCAGGCGGACAAGCCACGGATCGGCCATCTGCCGTTCGATGCGCTCCCGAGGGTTAAGCATGGGCGGTCTCCTCCAAATTTCAACCGGGTGCCTGCGTTGCAGCTCCCGTGGATGTCTCGAGTTTTGGCGTGACGATGTCGAACAGCGGCAAGGCGGCCGCACCGAGTGCCGCCGTCAGCTGTCCGGATTTGCCGTGCATGACACGCGGCAGTTCCCGCTGTCGCCGGCTTGCGACCGAGGTTGGCAAAGTGCCCATCCGCGCAATGACTTCACTGATGACGATCTCAGGCAGCGCACCGCCGAGAATGACAGTCTGCGGATCGAGAATATTCTCGAGCATCGCAACCATGGGCGCCAGATGGGCGGCGGCATCCTCGATCCATTCCATCACCACCGGATTGCCCGCTTTGAACAGGGCTTCCAGATCGTCAAGCTGCGTATCCGCGACACCGGCGCAGACAAGTTTTTCCTTCAGCACGTAAACCGAGGCATAGGCTTCGAGGCACCCTTTCTGCCCGCAGGAGGGGCAAGGCCTTCCCTTTGGCGAGACGGTCACGTGGCCGATTTCGCCGGCATTTCCGAATGCGCCGCGATAGGGTGAACCATCCTGAATGATGCCGAGGCCGATGCCGACGCCGAAATAGATCATGCAGAAATTCGGGATGGCCAGGCCCGCACCGAACAGCCGTTCGCCGACAGCGGCGGCCGTCGCATCGTTTTCCACCACGACCGGCTGACCGCAGGCTTCCCCCAGCATCTGCCGGGCATCGATGCCGCCCCAGCCAGAAAGCGTCGTCGGCCCGACGGACGTCATGCCATCGATCTCGAAAGGACCGGGCATGACAACCCCGGTGCCAAGCAGCCTGCAGCCGAGATTTTTCGCAACGGCAGCGTGCTCGGCGGCAAAAGTCTTGAATATGGCGTCCGGCGTCGTGTCCTTGAGGGGTGTAACACGATGAGTACGCAACACGCCGGCAAGATCGAGGCCGACCGTGACCATATGGTCGGCGGCAATTTCCACGCCGATGGTCGCTCCGCCATCCGGATTGACCGCGAACTGGATCGGCGGCTGGCCCCTGCCGGTGCGACGACGGCCGAGTTCCTTGAGCAATTCCTCGCCAACCAGCTCGTCGACGATATTGGCAACCGCCTGCGGGGTAAGATGGGTAATCTTGGCAATCTGGGCGCGACCGAGTGAGCCATGCCGCCGGACGAGGTCGAGAACGACTCGCCTGTTGTGCTCCCGGCTTCGCTCGGGATTTTTTCCGATTGCTACGGGATAAGCGTCCACCGTGTGCACCGTCATCTCTTCAACTTCCCGTCTGTTGGAAAATTCATAGCGTCGAATTGAGGATAAGCGCAATATAATAATTCAAGTAAATTATCTTATTGACAAATGCGCGCCTTCAGAGAACCGTAGAGGGCGACCGGGGGTCAGGTTTGCATGGGGCGGAAGAGGAAACTCCGCTGCCGGCAAATCGATGAGCGCGCGCGAAAGCGCGAATAAAGGGAACGATCGCTCCGCATCCGGAAGACCGGACGGAGGAAAAGGAGGCTTACATGCGCAGGGCAACTCTGTTCGCCGGCTTGGTCGCCGGTTTCAGCATATTTGCATTCAACGCCGCGCAGGCGGTGGAAATCGAATATTGGCAATATGTCTTCGACACCCGTGTGAAAGCCATGGACGAGCTGATCGCGGAATTCCAGAAGGCCAATCCTGATATCACCGTCAAGCAGGTGACCTTTCCTTACGCCGATTACCAAACGCGCGTGATCGCCGCCAACATGTCCGGCAATGGCCCGGACGTGATGCAGCTGTTTTACGGCTGGCTCGACAAGTTCGCAGCCGGCGGCATTTTGCAGCCACTGCCGGCCGATACCTTCCCGCATGACAAGATCGAAAGCGAATTCTTCCCGATCGTCAGCGCCATGAAACGCGGCGACGACTATTATGGCCTGCCGACAGCGGTTCGTTCGCTGGCGCTGTTCTACAACAAGAAGCTCTTCACCGAAGCCGGTCTCGATCCCGCCAATCCACCGAAGACGCTCGATGAGTTCGTCGCCGCCGCGGAAAAGATCGCCAAGCATGATGCTGCCGGAAACCTCACCGTTGCCGGTTCCACGCTCGACATGGGTGGACAGGACCATCAGTGGTGGCGTGAAGTCCTCATCCGCCAATATGGCGGCGAGCCCTATACCGACAACGACCAGAAGGTCGCCTATAATAGCGAGCCGGGCATTCAGGCCCTGAAATTCTATACCAGCCTGCAGCTTGAAAAGAAGATCGGCCAGGTGGGCTTCATGGATGAGGGCCAGGCCGCCTTCCGCGCCGGCAAGGCGGGCATGACCATCGACGGCACCTTCCGGCTCGGCTCGTTCCGCACCATCAAGGATTTCGAGTGGGGCGTGACCGAGCTTCCCACCAATGACAAGAATATCCGCTCCAACTATGCGAGCTACTTCGCCAACGGCATCAGCGCCAAGACCACGGGTGAAGAGCTTGAGGCCTCCAAGAAGTTCCTTGCCTATATCTCTTCCCCGGAAGCCATGGCGATCTGGCTGAAGACGGTGGGCGAGTTGCCGGCGCGGCGCTCCGCAGCGCTGACCGAAGAAAACCTGAAGGACCCGATCTACGCGCCGTTCCTGAAGGGTCTGGAATATGCCCATACGACGCTGTTCATGGATGAGGCAGCCCAGCGGCAAAACGCCATCGACATGACAAACCGTGTCCTCCTCGAGGGCCAGTCGGTTGAGGACTCCATCAAGCAGGCCGCCGAGGCCGAGCAGGAAATCATCGACGCGGCGAAACCCTGAAAACCGCAGGTCCAACAATGACAGCGATAGATCAACAAGGGGCGGCATCCGGCCGCCCCGGCGGCTCCTTCGGAGATCGCCTTTCCATGCGCACCAAACGGCTTTTGTGGATCTGGAGCTTTTTGGCGATCCCGATCCTGTTTTACAGCGTCATCCGGTTTTACCCGACACTGCAGGCCTTCTATCTGTCCTTCACCAACTGGGACTTGCTCAGGCCAGCAAAGTTCATCGGCGCCGCCAATTACGTCAAGCTGTTCAAGGATCCGCAATTCTGGAAGGTGTTCAAAAACACCTTCACCTATCTCATCGTCGGCACGCCGATCAGTCTCGTCCTTGCTTTCGTCATCGCCTTTTATCTCGACCGGGTGCGCATTCTGCATGGTTTCATTCGCGCGCTGTATTTCCTGCCCTATCTGACGACTGCAGCGGCCATGGCCTGGGTCTGGCGCTGGTTCTATCAGCCGCCGCCCATCGGCATCATCAACGACGTGTTCGGCATGATCGGCATTCCCCAGCAGCCCTTCATCCGCTCCACCGATCAGGCGCTCTATTCGGTCATGGTGACAGCCATCTGGGCGGGGCTCGGCTTCCAGATCATCATCTTCATGGCCGGCCTGCGTGCGATTCCCACGACATTCTATGAAGCCGCGCGTATCGACGGGTTGGGTGAATGGGCGATCCTGCGCAAGATCACGCTGCCGCTCCTGAAACCTACCACCGTTTTCCTCGTGGTGTTTTCCTCGATCGGTTTCCTGCGGATTTTCGACCAAGTCTATAACATGACCACCAATGATCCGGGCGGGCCGCTTGGCTCCACCAAACCGCTGGTGCTGATGATCTACCAGACTGCGTTCAATTCCTATGCGATGGGGTATGCCGCTGCGCAGACGGTCGTCCTGTTCACCATTCTTCTTGCCGTGTCGCTGGTCCAGCTCTGGGTGCTGAGGGAAAAGAAATGAGCGAAGCCTTGCCACTCTCCCACGCCCGCATCCGCCCCGGCCGCATCGTCGCCTGGACGCTGCTGTTCATCGGCGGCCTGATCATGGTTTCGCCGCTGCTGTTCATGTTCGCGACCTCGTTCAAGACGGCGGATCAGGTCTATGATCTCAGGCTCATTCCCGCGGCACCGACAATTGCGAACTACATGACCGTGATGGCTGATGGCCGTTTCCTGCGCTGGTTCTTCAACTCCATGCTGGTTGCGGTCATCGTTACCGTGTCCAACTGCTTCTTTGACAGTCTTGTCGGCTACACGCTGGCGAAATTCGAGTTCCGCGGTCGTTATTTCATCTTCCTCGCAATCCTCTCGACGCTGATGATACCGACCGAAATGCTCGTCATTCCCTGGTATCTGATGTCCAGTCAGCTCGGCTGGCTCGACAGCTACTGGGGCATCATGTTCCCGGGCATGATGACGGCCTTCGGCACCTTCCTGATGAAGCAGTTCTTCGAGACGGTTCCGAACGACTTCATCGAGGCCGCGCGCGTCGACGGGCTCAACGAATTCCAGATCTGGTGGAAAGTCGCCCTGCCGCTCGTCACACCGGCGCTCTCCGCACTCGCGATCTTCACCTTCCTCGGCAACTGGACAGCCTTCTTCTGGCCACTGATCGTCACGACAAGCAAGGAGCTTTACACGCTGCCGGTCGGTCTTTCGAGCTTTGCCGTGGAACAGCAGATCCAGTGGGAAATGATCATGACGGGCGCCGCCATTGCGACCATCCCCACCCTCATCGTCTTCATCGTCCTGCAACGCTACATCGTTCGCGGTGTGATGCTGGCGGGTCTGAAAGGATAATATCATGGCCGAAATGAACCCGCGCCTGTCCGACACCAGCAAGTTTCCCGACGCCGTCTACAAGGAAACCGTGCTGCGCCCGCTGTTCGACGGCGCCAAGAACCACCATGTCGACGGCTTCCGCCGTATCGACCGCGCCCATCTGGTCATGCTGCGCGAAACCGGCATTCTCGATGCCGAAACAGCGGCGAAGATCGCCGGCGCGCTCGAAGACATCGACAGGACCATCGAGCCATCGGAGCTGGTCTATACCGGCGAAGTCGAGGATTTCTTCTTCCTGATCGAGAAGGAGCTGAAAGCCCGCATCGGCGTCGATGTGGCCGGCCGCCTTCACACGGCGCGTTCACGCAACGATATCGATCACACGCTGTTCAAGATCGGCCTCAAGGACAAGATCGACACGCTCACCGCCAAGGCGCGCGTTCTCTTAAAAGCGCTGATCGATGCCGCCGAGCGCAATCAATCCACCCTGATCGTAGCCTATACGCATGGTCAGCCGGCCCAGCCCACCACCTTCGGCCACTACCTTTCCGCCGCCATCGAAGTGCTGATCCGGGATATCGAGCGTTTTGCCGAAGCGCGACGCATCGTCGATCTGTCGCCGATGGGCGCCGCCGCCATCACCACCTCGGGCTTTCCCATCGACCGGGCGCGGGTTGCCGAATTGCTGGGGTTTGCCGCACCCTTACGCAATTCCTATTCCTGCATCGCCGCCGTGGATTATACAACAGCGACCTATGGCGCGATCGAACTGATGTTCCTGCATCTCGGCCGGCTTATTCAGGATTTCCAGTTCTGGACGAGTTTTGAGGTCGGCCAGATCTATGTACCGAATTCGCTGGTGCAGATTTCCTCGATCATGCCGCAGAAACGCAACCCGGTGCCGATCGAACATCTGCGCCACCTCGCCAGCCAGACATTCGGCCGGGCACGCACGGTGCTGGATGTAATGCACAACACGCCCTTCACCGACATGAATGACAGCGAGGGCGAGACGCAGGGTATGGGTTATGAAGCCTTCACTTCTGCCAGCCGGGTACTCGATCTTCTCGCCAGCCTCGTTGGCCAGATCAGCATCGATCCTGAAAGGGTCGACCAGAATATTCGCCGCTCCTGCATCACCATCACCGAACTGGCGGATTCACTTGTCCGCATCGAAGACCTGTCATTCCGTCAGGCGCATGAAATTGCCGCGACTGTTGCCAAGAGCGTCGTCGCGCTGGAGGGCGATCTGCCGAATGAGGGTTACCAGCCGTTCCTCAAGGCGTTTCGGGAACTGGCAGGACGCGATACCGGCATCGACGAGGAAAAATTCAAGCAGATCGTCTCGCCGGAACACTTTGTCGCCGTGCGCAGCCGCTTCGGCGGCCCGGCGCCTGAACCCATGCGGGAAGCGATTGCGGCATACCGCAACAGGCTCGGCGCTTTTGCGGCGGAAGCACGGCGTTTCGCCGATCACGAAGCGGCGAAAGCCGCCGAACTGGCAGAGAAATTCACCGCCCTGACGGGAGCGCGATAATGGCGACAATCGAACTCAATCAACTCGTGAAGCGCTACGGCAAGGTCGAAGCAGTCAAGGGCATAGACCTTGCCATTGAAGACGGCGAGTTCGTCGTTTTTGTCGGCCCCTCCGGCTGCGGAAAATCCACCACCCTTAGAATGATCGCGGGTCTGGAGGAAATTTCCGACGGCACGCTGAAAATCGCCGGAAACGTCGTCAACGAGAAAGAACCGAAGCAGCGCAACATCGCCATGGTCTTTCAGAATTATGCGATCTACCCGCATATGACGGTTCGCCAGAATATCGGTTTCGGACTTTATACGTCAAAGCTCGACAGGGCGGAAAAGAACCGCCGCATCGAAGAGGCCGGCCGGGTGCTGGGGCTTGAGGCCCTGCTCGACCGCCGTCCCGCCGCTTTGTCGGGCGGCCAGCGGCAGCGCGTCGCCATCGGCCGCGCCATGGTGCGCGATCCTGCTGCCTTTCTTTTCGATGAGCCGCTCTCCAATCTAGACGCGCAGCTGAGATCGCAGATGCGCATTGAAATCAAACGCTTGCATCAACGTCTTAAGACGACAACCGTCTACGTCACCCATGATCAGGTGGAAGCCATGACCATGGCGGATCGTATCGTGGTGATGAAGGACGGCCATATATTGCAGGTCGGCACGCCGACGGAACTTTACGAAACACCAGTCGACATCTTTACCGCACGCTTCATAGGCAGCCCCTCGATGAACCTCCTGCGCGGAACCAGAGCCGGCGACAGCGTTGCGCCCTCGGCCACGGGAGACCTTCTGATCGGCGTCAGGCCGCATGATCTGCTGGTCGGCGAGAACGGTGCTGCTCAGGCAACGTTCACGCTTGAGGGAACGGTAACGGCGGTCGAGCCGCTCGGGCCGGAGACGCTTGTTCATCTGGACACCGACACCAGTTCGGTGATCGCCACTGCGCGAAGCAAAACCATTCCGGCCGTCGGCAGCCGGCTGCAATGCCAGGCGGAGCGAGGTTCGCTTTATCTTTTCGACGCCAAGACGGAAAAGCTTCTGGGCCGCGCATGATGACAACGGAAAAAACTGCCGTCATCAGCGTCGGCCGGATCTATTGCGACCTCATTTTCACCGGGCTTGACGAATTGCCGGTGCTCGGCCGGGAACTGTTTGCCCGCGACATGGAAATTGCCGCCGGCGGCGGAGCTTTCATTGCCGCCGCGCATTTCGCCCATATCGGCCGACCCGTTGCGCTGCTGGCAAGGCTCGGCACCGACACGTTTTCGCGAGATATCCGTGAGAAAATGGCGCGAAGCGGCGTCGACATGCAGTTTTTGGAACATTCAGCAGATGCCGGACCGCAAGTCACGGTGGCGACAGTGGTTGGTCAGGACCGGGCTTTTTTGACGCGTCGCGCCGGTGCCGCCCGGCCTTCGACGCTGGATGCCGCCTTTGCGTGGGAAACCGCCCGGCATCTGCACATCGCCGAATTCGCCACTCTGCATGAGATGCCCGATCTGGTCTCCCGCGCCAAGGCAAGCGGATTGACCGTTTCGCTCGACCCAAGCTGGGATGCTTCGCTGATCTATGACAAGGGCCTGCTCCAGGCCTGTGCCGGCGTCGACGTTTTTTTGCCGAATCTCGAAGAGGCCGAAGCAATCACTGGTCATTCTGACCCGGAAATCGCGATCCGCGCTTTATCAGAGGCGTTTCCCGTCGTGGCTTTGAAAGGTGGCGCGCAGGGGGCGTGGGTTTCCTCTCAGAGGGGGCTGCGGCATGTAGCGGCCCAGAAAGTCCCGGTTATCGATACGACCGGCGCAGGCGACGCCTTTAATGCCGGTTTTCTCGATGCGTGGCTTGAGGGACAGGACGAACAGCGATGCCTCAAAGCCGGGGTCGCTGCGGGCAGCCTTGCCGTGCAGGCGGCAGGCGGCGCACCAAGGGAGACGGCGGCCGCTTGAGGCATCCCGCCTGTTTCACTCTCCCCGCGGAAAACGCTGGTTTTCCTCCAGCACGTTGAGGTCCATGTGGTTGCGCATGTAGCGTTCCGAGGCTTTCTGCAGGGGCTGGTAATCCCATGGATAATAAGCCCCGTTGCGCAACGCCTTATAGACCACCCAGCGCCGCGCCTGACTTTCGCGAACGGCAGCGTCGAAGACCGGCAATTGCCAGCGCCGACCAATCTCGGCGGAAAGCGATGAAAGCACATCGCGCAAAGCCGGATCGCCGGCAAGGTTCGTGCGCTCTTCCGGATCAGCCTCAAGATCATAAAGCAGCGGCGGATCCGCTTCGCAAACCGACAGCTTGTAGCGCCCATCGCGAAGGGCAACGAGCGGTGCTATCGAGCCTTCGGCGGCATATTCCATCGGCACCGGGCCACGCCCGCCGGTTCCCTTGGCAAGCGCCGCCAGATCCTCGCCATCCGTCCAGCGTTTGAGCGAAGTGATATCGAGACCCGCCAGTCCGCACAGCGTCGGCGTGACATCGAGTGTCGAGACCGGCGTGTCGATCAAAGCCGGCTGCCAGCCGGGTGCGGCCACCATCAGCGGTACACGAGCGGAGCCTTCGAAGAAACACATCTTGAACCACAGGCCACGCTCGCCCAGCATATCGCCATGGTCCGACAGGAAGAGAATGATGGTGTCTTCCTCCATCCGTGTCGCTTTCAACACGTCGAGGATTTCGCCGATCTTTTCGTCGATATAGGAGATATTGGCGAAATAACCGCGCCGTGCCCGGCGTATCTTCTCGCCTGTGATCTCGAATGCCCCATGATCGCAGGCCTCCAGCAGCCGCTTCGAATGCGGGTCCTGCTCCTCGAAGGCAATCGCCTGCGACTGCGGATCGAGCGCCGGGCAGGCCTCGTATAGATCCCAGAACTTGCGCCGCGCCACATAGGGATCGTGCGGGTGGGTGAAGCTGACAGTCAGGCACCACGGCCGCTCATCGAGGCGGCGCGACAGGTCGTAAAGCTTGCGGGTGGCGTGATAGGCCACCTCGTCATCATACTCCATCTGGTTGGTAATTTCCGCGACACCAGCGCCGGTCACCGAACCGAGATTGTGATACCACCAGTCGATCCGCTCGCCCGGCTTGGTATAATCAGGCGTCCAGCCGAAATCAGCCGGATAGATATCCGTCGTCAGGCGCTCCTCGAAGCCATGCAGCTGGTCCGGGCCGACGAAATGCATCTTTCCCGAAAGACCGGTGTAGTAACCCGCCGCCCGCAGGTGATGCGCATAGGTCGGAATATCGGAAGCGAATTCGGCGGCATTGTCATAGACCCGTGTCCGGCTTGGCAACTGCCCGGACATGAAGGAGGCGCGCGCCGGCGCGCAGAGCGGACTTGCCGTATAGGTATTGGCGAAGCGCACAGAGCGCTTCGCCAATGTTTTGAGATGTGGTGCGTGGAGAAAATCGGCCGGGCCATCGGGAAAAAACGTCCCGTTGAATTGGTCGGCCATCAGGATCAGAATATTGGGACGCGGCATTTCCACTTTCCGATTTTAGAGGCCAAGCTTGCCTTTGACGGCGTCCGCACCCGGCTTGCCATCCAGCGTGGTGACACCCTGCAGCCAGCCATCCAGCGATTTGGGATTGGCCTTCAGCCAGGCCGTCGCCGCGGCCTTGGAATCTTCGCCGCCGAGGATGGAACCCATCAGGCTGTTTTCCATGCCAATATCGAATTTGAGGTTCTTGAACAGCGTCGCCGCATTCGGGCATTGCTGCGGCCAGCCGGTGCGGGCGAGCGTGTAGACTTCCGCGCCGCCGAAATTCGGGCCGAAATAGGCGTCCCCGCCGGAGAGATAGGCGATATCGATCTTCTCATTCATCGGATGCGGCGCCCAGGCAAGGAAGACCACGGCCTTCTTGTCCCTGCCTGCCCGTTCCACCTGCGCCAGCATGGCTTGCTCGCCGGATTCGACGAGTTGCCAGCCTTTCAGGCCGAAATCATTGGCGTCGATGATCTTCTGGATATTCTGGTTGGCCGGCGCGCCCGGCTCGATGCCGTAAATCTTGCTTTCGAACTCATCGGAGTGTTTGGCGAGATCGGCGAAATCCTTCACGCCCTTTTCCGCCATATAGGCCGGCACCGCCAGCGTGAACTTGGCGCCTTCGAGGTTCTTCGTCATCACCTCGGCCGCCTTGGCGGCATCAAGATCATCTACGAAGGATTTCTGCGCCGGCATCCAGTTGCCGAGAAAAACGTCGATTTCACCGTTCTTCATCGCCTGATAGCCGATCGGCACTGACAGCGTCTTGACGTCGGCTTCATAACCCAAGGCATCCAGCAGCACGGACGCGACACCATTGGTGGCGGTGATGTCGGTCCAGCCGGGATCGCTGAGGCGGATGGTCTTGCAGGCCGCGTCATCGGCCGCCTGAAGCGGGGTGGAGAAGGCTGCCACCGACAGAATGAGACCGGCGGCGATGCGATGCAGATGAGAAATGGTTTTCATTGCGGCTCCCCTTTTATCAATCCAGTTTATTGAACACCACGTTGCTTTTGCCTGTGAAGCGGGTATTTTTCGATAGTTGATATAAGGAATTTTAATGTCAGACCGGCCGCTCGATCTGGGATGGATGCGCATTTTCACCGAGGTCGCCCGCCGCGGCAGCCTGACGGCGGCGGCGGCATCCCTGCGGCTGACGCAGCCAGCCGTCAGCTATCAGATCCGCAGGCTGGAGGAGGAACTGGGCGTAGCGCTCGTACAGCGCAGACATCGCGGCATCGAACTAACGGCCGAGGGACAAAAACTATTCGAGATTGTTTCACGCAATGTCGACGCCATCGACCTTCTCGCACAACAGCTTCGCCGGACGGAGGAACGGCAGACCATCCGCCTGCACACGGACTATGCCTTTTCTTCCTTATGGCTCATCCCGCGCATGCATGGCTTTCGAACGCTCAATCCGGATATCAATATCCAGATCGTCGCCACGCAGGATCCGCTGGGCCAGGGCAAGCACGATAGCGATGTGATGATCATTTTCGGCACGCGGCAGGAGGCCGGCGACGGCGCGGTGCTGCTGCTTTCGGAAAAGGTCACGCCGGTCTGCTCGCCCGCCCTGCTGGCCGAGACACCGGCACCCGCAACCGTTGCGGATTTTTCGCGGCGGAAGCTCATTCACCTCGAAAACACCTCGCAAGCGCACTGGTTCGACTGGCCTTCCTACTTCAAGCATTTCGGCGTGCAGAGACCGGCCGACCACGATGGCGGCGACATCAGCTTCAACAATTACACCATGGTGGTGCAGGCAACCATTGGCGAGCAGGGTTTCGCGCTCGGCTGGGCCGGACTGGTCGATCCGTTGCTTCAGGCCGGCGTGCTGGTGACGGCAGGCCCAAGCCTCGATGCACCGGGGCGCGGCTACTGGCTGATGCGACCGAAAAGCAGCGACACCGCGGTGAGAAAACTCACCGGCTGGCTGATCGACGAGCGGCGGTAACGCCGCCCGCCGGCTTGTACCGTTTCCTGTTCAGATCGGATAATGCAGCGGTCCGTCCTGCAATGTGACCCAGCGTAGCTCTGTGAATTCCGCAATGCCCGCCGTGCCGCCGAAGCGGCCGTAGCCGGAGGCCTTAACCCCGCCGAAGGGCATCTGCGCTTCATCGTGAACGGTTGGACCGTTGATGTGGCATATGCCGCTTTCTATACGGGCGGCAATGGACAGCGCCCGTGCCTGATCCCTACCGAAAATCGCAGCGGAGAGGCCGAACTCGGTTTCATTGGCAATGCTTACCGCCTCATCGATGCTGCCGGCCCTCATGATGGAAACGACCGGACCGAAACTTTCCTCCGAATAGAGCCGCATGGCGGGGGTGACGCCATCGACGGCAATCGCATCGAGCATCGTGCCGTTGCCGCCGCCACCGGCGACCTGCCGTGCACCCTTGGAGACGGCGTCATCCACCAGCGCCCGAATGCGCGAGGTTGCTTCGGCGCTGACCAGCGAGCCAAGCGGTGTTTTGCCCTCGCGCGGATCGCCAGCCGTGAGGCTCGAGGCTTTTTTGGCGAAGGCCTCCACAAACGCATCGGCGACGCTGTCGAGCACGATGATGCGTTCCGTCGACATGCAGATCTGGCCCTGGTTCATGTATGCGCCGAAAGCCGCAGCCGCGACAGCCGCGTCGATATCGGCATCGTCAAGCACAATGAACGGCGCCTTGCCGCCAAGCTCCAGCAGCGCGGGTTTCAGGTAACGGCCGGCCGTTTCGGCAATCACCCGGCCGACACGGGTCGAGCCGGTGAAATTCACGCGTCTGACGGCGGTGTGTGCGATCAGCGTATCGACGATCTTTGCGGCATCTTCCGGCGCGTTGGAGACGGCGTTGAGCACGCCCTTGGGCAGACCGGCGGAAGCGACCGCCTCAATGATCAGCGCATGGGTGCGTGGGCAGAGTTCCGAGGTCTTCATCACCACCGTATTGCCGCAGGCAAGCGGCGTGGCGATGGAGCGCACGCCGAGAATAACCGGCGCGTTCCAGGGCGCGATGGACAGCACAACGCCCGCCGGTTGGCGCAGCGCCATGGCCATGGTTCCCGGACGGTTGGACGGAATGATCTCGCCCTTGATCTGGGTGGTCAGGCTTGCGGCCTCCACCAGCATATCGCTTGCCAGTTTGACGTTGAAACCGGCCCAGGCGTCGGTTGCGCCGATTTCTTCCTTCATCGCCTGGGTAATATCAGGCCCTGCGGCCAGAAGCGCCTGCGCAGCGGCCAGAAGCAGGCGACGGCGTTCACCGGGCGGCGTTGCCGACCAGACCGGGAAAGCGGCCGCCGCGGCATCGGCCGCGCGGGTAGCGTCCTCCACCGTTGCCGCCGCAGCACTCGTCGCCACGTCGCCGGTAATGGGGTTGCTGCGTTCGAAGCGCTTGCCGCTTGTGGCCGGGCAATGGTCGCCACCGATGAAAAGATTGACAGTCTGCATGATCTTCCTCCTGAATTCAGACAATGGCGGCGGTGGTGCCGCCAAGAAACGCCCGTTGCACGGCGGGATCGGCGGACAGGGCTTCAGCCGTGCCTGCCCCGACGATCCGTCCTGCTTCCAGCAAATAACCGCGATCGGCAAGCGCGAGGCTTTCGCGCACATTCTGCTCGACGAGCAGAATGGAAAGGCCGCTTTTCTTGATCTCCGCCAAAGCGGCAAAAAGTTCCTGTGTAACGATGGGCGCAAGGCCAAGGCTCGGTTCATCCAGCAGCAGATAATCTGGTGCCGACATTAACGCGCGGCCGATGGCGACCATCTGCTGCTCGCCGCCGGACATGGTGCCGGCAAGCTGCTGCCGCCGCTCCGCAAGCCGCGGAAACAGCGAAAAAATATGCTCTCTTGTCGTCTTTTCCGCTGAACGGGCATGGCGCGGATTGGCTCCGAGACGGAGATTGTCTTCCACCGTCAACGCCGCGAAAATTCCGCGCCCCTCCGGCACCAGCGCCACACCCCGCTCCACGATCTGATGGGCGGGAACCTCGGCAAGCGACTCGCCATTGACGCGCACGTCGCCGGCGGCTGCCGCAACCATGCCGCCGACCGCCTTCAGCAGTGACGACTTGCCGGCTCCATTGGCACCGAGCAGCACCACCGTTTCGCCCTTGGCGACATTGAGCGATATGCCGTCAACCGCGAGATGTTTGCCGTAGCGGATTGTCAGTGCGTCTATTTCAAGCATGTGCCGCTCCCAGATAGGCGGAAATGACGTGCGGATCGTCAAGCACCCTTGCTGTCGGCCCGTCGGCAATCTTGCGACCGGCCGCCATGACCACCGAGCGCGAGCAAAGGGCGCGCACGGCGGCCATGATATGTTCCACCAGCAAGATCGTCGTACCCTCCGATGCCAGCCGCCGGATCAGCGCTATTCCCTCCTGAAGTTCGGTGGGATTGAGGCCCGCGAGCCATTCATCCAGCAACAGAAGCTTCGGTTCACCCGCCAGCGCACGCGCCAGTTCAAGGCGTTTCTGGTCGATATAGGTGAGATCGCCAGCCGGCATCGTCTCCCGCCCGGCAAGACCAATCCTTTCAAGGCAGGCGCGCGCAACCTTCTCCGCCTCGGAACGCGAAAGCCGTTGCGGGCCGAACATGGCCGATACGGCAACGTTTTCGAGCAGGGAAAGCGACGGCAAAAGCCGCACGAGCTGGAAGGTGCGCGCCACGCCGGCGCGCGCAATCACATCCGGCCGTCTGCCCGCAATCTCCTGCCCTTTGAGCCGGATCGACCCTTCGGTCGGCTTCAACGCCCCGGAGATGAGATTCATCAGCGTCGTCTTGCCGGAACCGTTCGGCCCGAGCAGCCCGACGACTTCGCCGGCCTCGATGGTAAGACCAAGGCCATCCACCGCCTTCAGCCCGCCGAAGGTCTTGCGGATATCGGTGATTTCGAGAACGGCGCTCATGCCGCTTTCTCCTTTTTGCGCAACTTCTCGAGCGCCGCGAGCACGCCATCCGGCAGCACGAACACGATGAGGATGAAGAGAGCGCCGAGAATGATGGAAAAATGATTGGGGAAGTTGGCACCCAGCCACTCGAACAGCAGGAAAAGCGGCACCGCACCGAGGATCGATCCCCAGCGTCGTGTGGCACCACCAAGCAGTGCCATGATGACGGTGAGGAACGAGACCTGCGGATTGAAGACGATGGCCGGCTCGATATAGACCCAGCGCGGGGCCTGAATGGCACCGACAAGCGTGATGATCGTGGCCGACAGCACGAAAAGCGTCAGCTTGGTGCGTGCGAGATTAATGCCGGCATGGGCGGCCACAACCTCGTCGTCGCCGATTGCCTTCAGCGCCAGTCCGAGCTTGCTGCGGTCGATGAGCGTCGACAGCAGGAGGGTAATGACAGCCAACGCCAGCAATTGCCAGAGCACATGCTGCGGCTCCAGCGGCAGGAAGATATAGCGGCCGAGCGTGCCGGTCACATTCACCTCGTACCAGGTGATGAGCTGGCGGATGAGTTCGGCAAGACCGAAGGAAAAGATCACGAAATAAATGCCGGCGACGCGCAGTGTGGACAGCCCGACGACGAGCGCCAGCGACGCGCCGACAAGGGCCGCGCTCAGGAGGACGAGCGGCCATGGTAAAACTTCGCTCAGCACCGCAACCGTATAGGCCCCGACACCGAAGAAAGCGACGGTGGCGAGCGAAATATACCGCGTCGGACCGGAGAACATCGCCCAGGCGGAGGCAAGCGTCGCATAACCGAGAAGGCCGATGATAACACCGACGCCATAGGCATCGAAAAAGAAGGGGGAAAGCGCCAGCAGCGCGGTTGCGGCAAGGCCGATGAGAAGCGGGATCATTTGCCCCTCCTTGCGAAAATGCCTTCCGGACGCCAGAGCAGCACCACAAGGAAAAGCAGATAGGTGGCGGCAAGCGTGAGGCCGGGATCGACATAAACAAGCACGAAGGTCTCCACGAGGCCGAGCATCAGGCCGGCAACCAGCGCGCCGAGCAGATTGCCAACACCGCCCATGATGACGACGACAAGCGCCTTCATGGTGAAGACAACACCATAGGAGGCGGAGAAAGTCTGATACATAGAGATCATCATCCCGCCTGCCACGGCGAGTGCGCCGCCAAGCGCAAAACCGATCGAGGCCACGCGGTTCACATCGATGCCGACCAGCGGAGCCGACCTCGGCGCCAGCGCAACCGCCCGCAGGTTGAGGCCCCAGCGGCTGTGGGTGAGCGCCAGATAAAGCCCGCCACCGATTGCGACCGACAGGCCGAAGGACAAGAGCCGGTTCAGCGCCACTGTCGTGCCGAAGACGTCGACGCCATCGGAGAGGTAGGAATAGGAATGGTAGTTGCCGCCGAACGCCACGAGCATGATGCCCTGGATAACGAAGAGCAGCCCGAAGGTCGCCAGAATGGAATCGACTTCCAGACGGCCGGACGCGCCCGAACGGCGCACCAGCGGCCGCATCATGACCCGGTAGATGACGAAAGACAGGGCGTAACCGAGCGGAACGATGATGAAAAGCGACCAGAGCGGCGACAGGCCATAGGCGGAAAACAGCACGAAGGTGATGAAAGCAGCCGCAATCAGCACTTCGCCATAGGCAAGGTTCATGATGCGGGCGATGCCGTATTGCAGCGAAAGTCCAAGCGCGATCAGCGCATAGGTCCCTCCCAGCATCAAACCGAAGATGAGGGTGGATAAAAACAAGGGAATGTCTCCAGTATGGAACATGGCCGAAGCCTTCCGGCCGGGGTTTACGGCCCCGGCCGGCAAAGGCTCACCATTGCGGCTTCGGAATGACCGGCTTCGCTGCGCCCGGGCGGTCTGCGGGCGCAATCGCCACGAAACGGTCACCCTGCCATTGCCCCGCCCACCAGAGCTGGCGAAGCTGGTTGTCTTCAAGCTTGACCGGGCCGATGACGGTCTCGAAACTTCCCGTCGAAAGCTCATTCGCCACCGCCGCCTTATCAAGGCCGACACGTTGAACGGACTGGGCCAGCATTTCGAGGCTCGCATAGGTGATGGCGCTTGCCCAGCTGTCCGGCTTGGCGCCGATGAAGGCTTCGTGGCGCTTGAAATAATCCTCGATCTTGTCGCTGCTGCCATCGACGCCGCCGATGCTGATCACGCCTTCCTGCTTGCCATCGGAGACCTTCGGGAAGATCGGAAAAGCACCGCCGACACCGACATAAAGAACCTTCGGGTTGAATCGCGCGGTCTGCGCCTGTTTCGTCACCGCGAAACTGTCGGGCGGATAGGAAAAGGCAATGAAGCTGTCCGCGCCGCTCGCCGCCGCCTCGTTCACAAGTGCTGCGAAATCCGAGGTGCCGACCGGATAGGTCTTGTCGTAAGCAAGCGTGAAACCCGCTTCCTTCAGCGCCGGCCGCGCGGCCTTGATGAGATCGATGCCGAAACCGTCAGCCACGGAAATCACCGCGACCTTGTCGTTGATCTGGCCGGCATCGCGTGCGGCTTTCAAAACATCGGCCAGTGCATTGGCATAGTCATGGCCGCCGCCGAGCATCCAGAAGCTCTTTTTCCAGCGTGCCGCGAAATCGGGCGCCTTGTCGGTGACGCCCGTCACCGCAAGCTGCGGATAACCGAAACGGTCGTAGAGCGGAGCGACGGCCAGATTGAAGCCCGTTCCCCAGGGCGGCAGAATGAAATCGACCTTGTCCTGGCTGGCCAGACGCTCGGTGAACCGCACCGCATCCTCGGCCGAGGAGCGGTCGTCATATTCCACCACTTCCACCGGCAGGCGCTTGCCATCCGGCAGGGTGAGGCCGCCGGCATCGTTGACCTCCTTCACCCATAATTTGTAGTTGGGAATGGTGGTGATGCCGGCGCCCGTGGCGTTGGCGCCGCTTTTTGAGACGGCGTAACCGATCTTCACCGAGGTGCGGTCCTGCGCATTGGCGTGACCGAAAAATACCGCCGACAGGGCAGCACTGGAGAGCAGGCAGAACAGCGTTCTGCGCTTCAGATTATTCATGATGTTCCTCCCAAAGCGCGTTGTCGGGGTTGCCGTTCTCCTCAAGGCTTTCCCCTGCGCTGATCGAAGTTTAGCAATGACAGCCGCATATAAAATGCACTAATGTAGCGCATTATTGTACTTTTGGAGGTCTAATGCCGCTGCACAGCCAGATCGCCGGCAATCGCGTGGAGATCACGGCGCGCACCCTCGCCTCGACGCTGCGCATATCCGAGTTCCGGCTGGAATCGGATAGCGCCCATCTCCTTCTCCTGTCCGCCGGGGAAGCGGAAATCATACAGGGTGAAAAGACGCTGCCTGTCCCGGCACCAGGGCTGATCTGGCTGCCCATCGGTCCTAACGGCCGCCTACGGCTGAATGCCGGAAGCCGTGGATCGCTGCTTAAGACGACGGAAATCGGGCTTGCCCATGCGATGCCCACCGGCACGAGCGCAAGCGCTGTTCGCAATATATTGCAACGTGTTCTGACGCAGACGCCGGCGGAGGGGGACCGGCAGGAACTGGCGGGTTATCTCGAGACCATCGCCAGCGAAAATGTCCGCGCGACAACCGGTTCAGACACGATCATCACCAGCCTCCTCTCCGTCACCCTCATTCGCATATGCCAGCACGCCATCGCCGATATTGCCGCAGCCGTCTCCACGCCTGGCAGTCTCACCGAGCGTTTTGTGCTGCTGGTCAGCCAGCACAAACGCGATCAATGGGGCGTGGAAGACTATGCGAGGCAACTCGGCGTCAACCGTGAACGGCTGGGATTTGCGGTGCGCAAGGCGACGGGGCTTTCGCCGCAGGCCTATATTCACCGGGAACTGCTGTTCGAAGCGCGCGACCTTCTTGTGAACTCATCGCTGCAAGTCGCTGAAATCGCATTCCGATTGGGCTTTCAGGACCCCGGCTACTTCAATCGCTTCTTCACCCGCAACGAGGGCACGTCTCCCGGCCGTTTCAGGAGAACGGCAACGCGAATGCAGAAGGTTCCGCCGCCATCTTATGCGGCCTGGCCGTGACCTGACAGGCGGCTGAGAATTAGGCCGCTTCCAGTTCTTTGATATTGGCAAGGTCTGCTTCCAGCCTCGCAGCCGCCGCCTTAATGTCAAAGGCGTTCTGCAAGTTCAGCCAATATTCCGGTGTGGTCTTGAAAAATTTTGCAAGGCGCAAGGCGGTGTCGGCGGTGATACCAAGTTTCTCTCCCGCAATCCGTTCTATGCGGGTGCGCGGAATATTGAGGTGCCTTGCAAGAGCGTAAGCCGACATCCCCAGCGGCTCAAGATAGAGTTCCCGCAGGATTTCGCCCGGATGGATCGGAGGCGATTTGCTGATTGTCATGCTCGCTGGCCCTCCTTGGCCGATTTTTCATGAGCCTCTCGATGAGAATTCCAGACTAGTGATAGTCGGTTATTTCCACGCTTTCCGGTCCTGCTTCCGTCCAGACGAAGCAGATGCGCCACTGCTTGTTGATCTGGATCGAATATTGGCCCTCACGATCGCCGGACAGCTTTTCCAAACGATTGCCGGGCGGTGAGCGAAGGTCTTCTACCGTGGTCGCCGCATCCAGGATCGTGAGCAGCTGCTGGGCGCGGCGTACCAGATCGGCGGGAAAGCCCTTCTTCACAGATCCGTCGTCAATCGATGCGGTCAGCTTGTTTTTGAAGGAACGGATCATTGCTGGCCTCGTGATGTTGGTATCATAAACAGATACGCACAGAAGTCAACAGGGTCGTATCTTAAAGAGATACACCTATTGCCACCCCCGCCACCGTTCGATGCCGCCCTATCGGCAGCATCATCGGCTTGCCCGAGGTCGGATCTTCGATGACCCGGCTTTCGATGCCGAAGACGTGACGGACATTCTCTTCCGTCAGCACCTCTTCCGGCGTGCCGAACACATGCAGCTTCCCGTCCCTCATGGCAACGAGATGATCGGCATAACGGGCTGCGAGATTGAGGTCGTGCAGCACCATGACGATGGTGGTCTCGCGGGCGTGGTTGAGGTCGGTCAGAAGATCCAGCACCTCGACCTGGTGGCTGATATCGAGGAAGGTGGTCGGTTCATCCAGCAGCAATATGTCTGTCTGCTGAGCGAGCGCCATGGCGATCCAGACGCGTTGCCGCTGGCCGCCGGAAAGCTCGTCCACCGGCCGCTCGGCCAGTTCCACCGTATCGGTGGCGACAAGGGCTGCGGCGACGGCCTCGTCGTCCTGCCGCGACCAGCGGGCGAAGAGGCCGTGATGTGGGTGCCGGCCACGGCTGACGAGATCGGCAACCACGATACCCTCCGGCGCTATCGGCGATTGCGGCAAAAGGCCCATGTGCCGTGCGAGATCGCGGGAGGCAATACGATGGATCGATTTTCCATCGAGCAGAACCTGACCGGCGCGTGGCGTAATGAGCCGCGACATGCTGCGCAGCAAGGTGGACTTGCCGCAGGCATTGGCGCCGACGATGACGGTGATCTTGCCGCGTGGAACGGTGAGATCCAACCCTTCGATGATGAGGTTTTCGCCATAGCCGGCCGACAGGCCGTTCACGGAAAGGGAGTGGCCGGTCATAACGAGCCTCCGCTGCGGTTGACCCGCACGATAAGGTAAATCAGATAGGGCGCACCGAGCGCGCCGGTAACGACGCCGACCGGATAACGGCCCGGCAACAGAAACTGGCCGCAATAATCTCCCACCAGCACCAGCGCCGCCCCAACCAGCGCCGCAGGAAGGAGCAGCGAGCCGTTGCTGCCGACGATGCGCGCCGCAATCGGCCCGGAGAGGAAAGCGACAAACGCGATGGGACCCGAGACCGCCGTTGCAAAGGCGATCATGCCGACTGCGGCGATGATGACGATGATACGGGTTCGTCCCACCCGCACGCCGAGCGCTGCAGCGGCGTCGTCACCCAATCTCAACGCTTCCAGGTCACGCGCCCGGCTGAGGAGCAGGCCGCCGAACAGGATGAGCGCGATGAGGAGCGGCAGCAGTTGCGTGATTTTCGCGCCATTGACGCTTCCGGTCAGCCAGCGCATTGCCTCCTGCAATGTCCATGCCGGCGCAACGGAGAGTATATAGGCGATGAAGCTTTCCAGCATGGCTGAAACGCCGATGCCGACGAGGATCAGCCGCGTTCCGGCCACGCCGTTGCGGAAGGACAGGAGATAGACGAGAAGCGCGACGCCGAGACCGGCGGTGACGGCGAAGACCGAGATTAGCGGCCCGCTCATCTGCAAAACGACGATGGCGAAAACGGCTGCCGCACTTGCGCCGGAACTGATGCCGATAATATCGGGGCTGGCGAGCGGATTGCGCAGCATGATCTGGAAGGCGACGCCGCCGAGCCCGAAGCTCAGGCCAGCGAGGACCGCAAGCAGCGCGCGCGGCAGGCGCAACTGCCCGACGGTGAAGGTGACGCCGGCAATGTCCTCCCCCAACAGAACGCGAATGACATCGCCGGGCGGCGTGAAGGATTGTCCGAGCATCAGCGTAATTGCGAAAGCGGCAATCAGGATCACCGACAGGGCGGCGATGACAAGGCGACGTCGGCGCTGACGTGTATGGCGGTTGAAGACGAGATTTTCGATGACGGGAGCGGATATGGTCACAATTCACGCACCCGCTGGCGTCTGACAATCCAGATGAAGAAAGGCGCGCCGACAAGGGCGGTGACAATGCCAACATCGAGTTCCGACGGCCGCGCCACGATGCGCCCGACAATATCGCCGGCAAGCAGCAGGCACGCCCCGCCAAGTGCCGAGAACGGCAAAAGCCAGCGATTGTCCACCCCGACGAGCAGGCGGCAGAGATGCGGCACCACCAGCCCGACAAAACCGATCGGCCCGCAAATGGCGGTAGCCGCACCGCAGAGCAGAATGGCACCGAAGGAGGCTACGGCTCGGGCCACCGCAACATTCTCGCCAAGCCCGGCGGCGAGTTCGTCTCCGAGCGCCAGAGAATTCAGCTTGCGCGCCGAAAGCAGGCTGATGATGAAGCCGGCGGCCAGAAAGGGCAGCACGGTCTCGATGCGCTCGAAAGTCGCCCCACCGACGCCGCCGATCTGCCAGGAACGGATGCCGCCGGCAATATCGCTACGCGGCAGCACGACGGCAATGACGAGCGAGGAAAAGGCGACGGAGGTGGCGGCGCCCGCAAGTGCGAGTTTCAGCGGTGTCGCCCCGCCTCGCCCGAGCGAACCGACGACATAAACGAAAACCGCAGATCCCCCCGCCCCGGCAATCGCGACCATGATGAAGGCCTGCGCCGTGGCGATACCGAACCAGACAATGCCGATGACGACGGCGAGCGACGCCCCCATGTTGACACCGAGAATGCCTGGATCGGCAAGCGGATTGCGGGTGACGCCCTGCATGATGGCCCCGGCCAGCCCGAGTGCAGCCCCGGAAAGGAGCGCGAGCAGCGTGCGCGGCACGCGCACCGCGACGGCCGCCTCGGCAACCGTCTCGACGCGGCAGCTGAGCCCACCAACAATATCCGCAAAAGAGACCTCACGCGTGCCGATGGCGACGGAGAGCGCACATAGCAGTGCGAGAAGCGCCAGCACCGCACCGAGCCAGGCCGTTCGCACGCGGTTGGAGCGGCCGGCGAGCAGCGCGGCCGTCGCTTTGCCAGGGCCGGACAATGTCACTGCGATTTCCCGGAGGATTTGTCGGCAGCCTTTGCCAGAAGATCGGCATAGTCCTTCAACACCCACGAAATCGACAGCGGCGTGGGGTTGGAGGCGGTGCCAAGCGGATCGCGGCCCAGCATGACGATCGCATCATTGGCAACGGCCGGCATGCGCGCGAGAAGCGGATCGGCCCGCATGGCATTCAGCAACGGCTCACTGCCATAGGTCACGACGATATCGACATCGTCAAAGGCATCCACACGCTCGGCGCTGACGCCAGCGGCGAATTGCCCCGGCTTCGTCGCCTCCAAGACGCTTTTCGGCGAGGCAAGCCCAAGATCGGCGAAAAACTTCACCCTGGTATCGTTGGCCGTATAGAAATTGACGACGCTGAGATTGGTGGCGTCGAGATGGGTGACGAACATGGCCGACTTGCCCTTCAGCTGCGGATGGCCGGCAACGACCTCAGCAATCTCACCCTCGATGCGTTTGATGAGCGCCTCACCTTCCGCAACCATGCCAAGCCCGGCGCTGTTCAGCCGGATCATCTCGCGCCAGTCCGTTGCCCAGGGAGAAACGGGATAGGCGACGACTGGGGCGATCTGGCTCAGCGTATCGTAGTCGGACCGGCTGAGGCCTGAATAGGCGGCAAGGATAACATCCGGCTGCGTCGCCGCAACGGCCTCGAAATCTATACCGTCACCCTCGTCGAACAGAACAGGCTTTGCCGCGTCGAGTTCGGTAAGCCGCTTCGCCACCCATGGCAGCAGGCCATCGCCGTCATCATCGCCGAAATTGGCCGCCGCAAAGCCGACAGGTACGATGCCGAGGGCCAGCGGCACCTCATGGTTGGCCCAGGCGACAGTCGCTACCCGCTGCGGTTTCTTCGCAATCGTGGTCGTGCCGAACGCATGTTTGATGACGATGGGATAGCGGGTTGTCTCCTCCGCCGAGGCCATATTCGGCGCGATCATCGACAGGAAAAGCACAAATACCGGCACGAGGCAGCGGAACGGGCAAAGCATTGGCGAGCTCTCAAAAGTTCAAAAGTGGACTTGAACTCTCAGCTTCAATTGCCCCCGTCAAGCCCAG
Source organism: Agrobacterium salinitolerans (assembly GCF_002008225.1). GTDB lineage: Bacteria > Pseudomonadota > Alphaproteobacteria > Rhizobiales > Rhizobiaceae > Agrobacterium > Agrobacterium salinitolerans. The sequence continues at coordinate 147,063 of NZ_MRDH01000021.1, forward strand.
GCAGGAAATGGCGTCGCAACAGCGGTGAAATTTCCGGGGTTTTGTACAAAACCGCAAAAAGTTACAATACCGGACAAACTTTCTCAAGTTATTGGGCACTTCGAGAGTGGGCCGTGCAAGCGGCGGTCGGGGTATCAACGTCTGGAACATACCAATGAATATCGAAACCGAAGGCAGACACCGCAAAACCACGCGACGTCGTTATCAGGATGCGGCGCTGCTTGCCTGCACGGCGCTTGTCGCTACCCTGCCCGGCTCCCTGCTGGCGCAGGAAGCTGCCAACACGGGCGGCAGCACGGTTCTGGAGCGCATCACCATCGAAAGCGGCGACAATGACCAGAAGTCCATTGTCGCCACCCGCACCACGAGCGGCAGCAAGATGGCGACCGATATTCTCGACACACCGGCCTCCGTTTCCGTCATCACCGCCAAGGAAATGCAGCAGCGCGGCGCGCAGAGCGTGGAAGAGGCGCTGCAATATACCGCCGGTGTGACAACGGATTTTTACGGCTCCGACGACCGTTTCGACTATTTCAAGATTCGCGGTTTCGACGCCTATACCTATCGCGACGGGTTGACGCTTGGCCGTCCCTTCGGCGCGCTGCGCGAAGAAACCTATGCCTATGAGCGCGTGGAAGTGCTGAAGGGCGGCAATTCCACCACCTTTGGCGTCTCGGATCCCGGCGGCTCGGTGAATTATTCCACCAAGGTGCCGAAACGCACCCGTTTCGGTGAAGCCTATGTCACCGGCGGCTCCTATGGCCGCGCCGAAACCGGCTTCGACTTTGGCGACAATATCACCAGCGACGACACGCTGTCCTATCGCCTGACCGGCAAGCTCAGAAATGCCGATGCGGAATATGACTATTCCCGCGACGACGAGAAATTCTTCATGGGCGGCTTAACCTGGCGCCCCACGGACGTCACCAGCCTTACCGTGGTTTACGATCATCTGAACAAGGATGGCGTTCCGGGCGGGGGCGGCCATCCCGTCGGCTCGCATTTCGACCGGAGCCGCTTCTTCGGCGAACCGGACTACAATTATCGCGGCACGAACCGCAATTCGCTGAGCGTGATGTTCGACCACGATTTCGGCTCCGGCCTGACGCTGAGTTCCAATGCGCGCTACAGCAAGGCGAATACGGACTTCGGTTACGCCTATATCTCGTCGACACCGACCAACGGTTCGACCATCGCCAACCGGTCCTATTTCGGAAACGACACCGAGACCGAAAACTTCCTGATCGACACACGCCTGCAATATGACACGCGGGTTGAAAATGTCGAAAGCCGCAGCCTCGTCGGCGTTTTTTATAACAACTACGAATCCGGCAGCAAAAGCTACTTCGGTGCTGCGCCGAGCATCAACTGGATGAACCCGGTCTATACCGGCGCACCCGCTTCCGTGCCGCTCTATGCCGACTCCCTGACGGACCAGAAGACCAAGGCGATCTATCTCCAGCAGGACTTCACCTTCTTCGACAGGCTGATCGTCAGCGCCGGCCTGCGCAACGACTGGATCGACACCGAGCAGACCAATCGGCTGAATGGCACGACGGCCAGCGGCGACATCAGCGAACTGACCAAGCGCATCGGCGTGTCCTACAAGGTCACCAACGAAATCGCGCCTTATATCAGCTATGCCGAATCGGTAGTGCCCGCATCCGGCCTGACGGTAGAGCCCGAACGCGGCGAGCAGATCGAACTCGGGGTGAAATACCGGCCCGACGCTTTCCCGGCCCTGTTCACCGCATCGATCTACGATCTGAAGAAGAACAACATTACCGTTACCAGCCCGATCACCAGCCTGCCGACCACCATCGGCGAGGTACGCGTGCGCGGTCTCGATCTCGAAGCCAAGGCGGAAGTGACCGACAATCTCAGCCTGACGGCGGCCTATTCCTATCTCGACGCGGAAATCACGGAAAACGGCACCGGCGGCAATGTCGGCAACCGGCCGCAATTCGTGCCAGAGCATCAGGCTTCATTGTGGGTCAATTATACGCTTGCTGGCAACGACCATTTCGGCGACATGACCTTCGGTCTCGGCGGCCGCTACACCGGCGCTTATTATTTCGACAATGCCAACAAGGTCGAAACAGGAAGCAGCGTGACCGTGGATGCCGCGTTCAGCTACAAGATTCAGGAAACCGCCTCGCTGGACGTCAATGTTTCCAACATCTTCAACGAAAAACACGTCTCTTATGGCGGGTTCGGCGCTGACTTTTATAATCCCGGCCGGGCGTTTTCCGTGACCTTGCGAAAAACGTGGTGAAAATCTATATTAGCAATATTTTTCAGAATATTGCATATATTTCCTCACACATCACGTCATCCTCGGGCTTGTCCCGAGGATCTAACCAGCCCGCATCAAGACACCGATCTCGCCCCGTCAAAGCAGCTTGTGCAGACGTCGCCAGGCGGCGGGCGTGTTGCCCACGGACTGGCGGAAAGCCTTGGTCAGATGGGCCTGATCGGAAAAGCCGAGCTGGGCGGCGATATCGGCCACCGTCAGATCGCCTTCCAGCAGAAGTTTCTGGGCGGCATTGATGCGCCGCTCCAATTGCCATTGCAGCGGCGTCTTGCCGGTGGTCTGGCGAAATACGGTGGCGAACCAGCTTTCCGAAAGCCCGACGATATCGGCCATCTCGGCAACCGTCATACGGTCGTCGCCACGTTTTTCGACCTGGGCAAGAAGCTTGTTCAACTGCGCCTGCGTCAGCCTGCCATTAGCCTGCTCCGGCGCTGGGCCGGGAATATCCAGCAGGCCGGCAACGATGCTGCCGACAAGACTTTCCGCATAGACCGCATGTTTCGAGGGTTCGGAGAGCTCATCGACAAGCAGGCCGGCAAGGGTTTCCACCGAACCGATGTCCTGTATCTCGACCGGGCGACGCAGCGCCGACATCGCCGCGGAACTGCCGACCGACGGTGACAGGAAGCGCAACAACCGGTCCTTATGAATATGCAGGTTGAGATGCGAGAACCGATGGGTAGCGCTGCTGCTCGTCCACATCGGCACGCCGGCGGGCACATAAACCGCCCGTGTCATCGGCCGCGAATGGTTGGTAAATTCGCCATTGCGGTTGGACATGCTGATGCGCGAGGAGACATCGTTGAAAAAGATCATGATACGCGGATCGGCGGCCAGATAATAACCCTTGGCTCCCATCTGGCTTTCCGCTTCCCAGAAAGCACTGACTAGTCCGTCGAACTGGCGCCATTTCACCGGCGCGGTGACGCTGATGCCTTCCGTGTGCCAGGTCATGGAATGCCAGAAACTCAATGCGGGTACCGTCCGGTTGTCGGGTCTGGGGTAAGCGTATGAAAGGGCGCGCGCACCACGCCAGTCATCCCGCTCCGCCCCATTAACATGACTCATCAATTCATGTTAATAGCAAAGATCGTTATAAAGTGAAACATTCGCTGCGGCGACCGCGCTGGAACCTCTGCTCATGACGGCCGTTGAACTCCTGACAGAAGTGCAACAAGGGAGATTACCATGGACAGCAAGAAGGAACCGGGCGACTTCGCAGACAAGAAGCGTGAAGAGAACGGCCGTGGCGTGATCGTGGCTGGGCCGGACGCGCATGAAAACGAGAAGGACGGCAAAGCACCGTCGCCAGACGCAGGAAAAACCCCGACCGGCAAACCGGTTCCGTCCTCGGACCGGCGATAGGAAAACCGTCCGCGCAAACAAGATAATGCGGGCCTATAAGGCGTCCCGCAATCTTTCACCGTCGCGGCAAACGTTGCGCCTTGGCGGTCGATAGAACGAAAAACACCTCCCCGATTTCTCGGGGAGGTGTTTATTCTCAAACAGCCGGATTTTTCTTACAGAAGGTCAAAACGGTCGGCGTTCATCACCTTCGTCCAGGCGGCGACGAAGTCACGCACGAATTTCTCCCTGCTGTCATCCTGCGCATAAACTTCCGCATAGGCGCGCAGGATGGAGTTCGAACCAATGACGAGGTCAACGCGGGTCGCCGTATACTTGGCTGCCCCGGTCTTGCGGTCACGAATCTCATAGAGATTGTTGCCGGTCGGAACCCAGGAATAGGCCATATCCGTCAGCGTCGTGAAGAAGTCCGTCGTCAGCGCGCCGGGCTTGTCGGTGAACACGCCATGGGCCGTACCGGCGTAATTGGCGCCGATGACGCGCAGGCCGCCGATGAGCACGGTCAGTTCCGGCGCGGTCAGGCCCAGAAGCTGCGCGCGATCGAGCAGCAGTTCTTCAGGGCTGACCACATAGTCCTTTTTGACCCAGTTGCGGAAACCATCCGCCAGGGGCTCAAGCGGGGCAAAGCTGTCGGCATCCGTCTGCTCGGCGGAAGCATCGCCACGGCCGGCCGCGAAAGGCACGGCAATGTCGAAGCCAGCCGCTTTCGCCGCCTGTTCCACACCGCAATTACCGGCCAGAACGATCACATCCGCGATGCTCGCGCCGGTTTCACGGGCAATCGGCTCCAGAACCGAGAGCACATGGGAAAGACGGGCGGGCTCGTTGCCTTCCCAGTCCTTTTGCGGTGCAAGGCGGATGCGTGCGCCATTGGCGCCGCCGCGTTTGTCCGAACCGCGGAAGGTGCGGGCGCTATCCCAGGCGGTCGAAACCAGATCGGCAACCGAAAGGCCCGACGCCGCGATCTTCGCCTTGACGGCGGAGACATCGTAGCTGGTGGAGCCTGCGGGGATGGGGTCCTGCCAGATCAGGTCTTCCGCCGGAACGTCCGGACCGAAATAACGGGACTTCGGACCCATGTCGCGATGCGTCAGCTTGAACCATGCACGGGCGAAAACCTTAGAGAAATGGTCCTGATCGTCCTTGAATTTCAGCGAAATCTCGCGGTAGATCGGATCGACCTTCAGGGCCATGTCGGCATCGGTCATCATGGGAATGGTGCGGATCGAGGCGTCCTCGACGTCCACGGGTTTGTCTTCCTCGGCGATGGTAATCGGCGCCCATTGCGATGCACCGGCGGGGCTGTGGGTCAACGTCCACTCATGCTTGAACAGCATGTCGAAGAAGCCGTTGTCCCACTTGGTCGGATGGCTGGTCCAGGCGCCTTCAATGCCCGACACCACCGTGTCGCGACCGATGCCGCGACCCTTGGTGTTCATCCAGCCAAGACCCTGATATTCCGGGCCGGCGGCTTCCGGATCGGGGCTGAGGTTGGCGGCGCTGCCATTGCCATGCGACTTGCCGATGGTGTGACCGCCGGCGGTCAGAGCCACGGTTTCCTCGTCGTCCATGCCCATGCGGGCGAATGTCTCACGCATCTGTGCGGCGGTCGCCAGCGGATCGGACTTGCCGTTGACGCCTTCCGGGTTGACGTAGATGAGGCCCATCTGCACGGCGGCAAGCGGGTTTTCCAGCGTCGCGGGCTTGGTCACATCGCCGTAACGGCCGTCGCTCGGCGCCAGCCATTCCTTTTCGTCACCCCAATAGGTGTCCTTTTCCGGAGCCCAGATATCCTCACGACCGAAAGCGAAACCGAAGGTCTTCAGACCGGCGACGTCATAGGCGATGGTGCCGGCGAGTGCGATAAGATCCGCCCAGGAAATCTTGTTGCCGTATTTCTTCTTGATCGGCCACAGCAGGCGGCGGCCCTTGTCGGTGTTGACGTTATCCGGCCAGGAATTGAGCGGGGCAAAACGCTGGTTGCCGGTGTTGGCGCCGCCGCGACCGTCAGTCACGCGGTAGGAGCCCGCCGCATGCCAGGTAACACGCGCCATCATGCCGACATAGCTGCCCCAGTCGGCCGGCCACCAGTCCTGGCTGTCGGTCATCAGCGCTCGCAGATCGGCCTTCAGCGCCTCGACGTCGAGCGTCTTCAGGGCTTCGCGATAGTTGAAGGAGGTGCCGAGCGGATTGGTCTTGGTATCGTGCTGATGCAGGATGTCGAGGTTCAGCGCGTTCGGCCACCATTCGGTCACCGATTTACCCGAGGCCGTGTTGCCTCCGTGCATGACAGGACACTTGCCAGCCGGTTTTGAAGTTGCGTCCATTTCGCCCTCCGATGGGTTTGACAATTAAACCAATAATCAATTCGACATGTGCAGCGTGGAAGCCAGAGCCAGCAGTTGGTCATGGGAAACCGTGCAGCGACGCTGGTAACCTCTCACAGCTACAGCCTCTTTCTGTCAGGAAGATGACTAACAGCCGGGTTCCATAATTTCCAATTGTATATTCTAAAGGCTGCGATATGCTGAGCTTATGATTGCGCTCTCCATGAAACATCTCCGTTATTTCGATGCGCTGGCCAAGATCGGCCATTTCGGCCGGGCGGCGGAGGCTTGCGCGATTTCCCAACCGGCGCTGTCGCTGCAGATCCGGGAGCTGGAAGAACTGATCGGCGCGCCGCTCGTCGAACGGAGCAGCCGCCAAATCCGGCTGACGGCGCTTGGTGAGGAATTCGCCGAACGAACCCGCTCGATCTTGCGTTCGGTGGATGAGTTGCAGGATCTGGCGCGGGCGCGGCATGGGCCGCTCAGCGGGCGCCTGCGCATCGGCGTCATTCCCACCGTCGCACCCTATCTTTTACCACAGATTATCAAGACACTCACGCGACATTATCCCGGACTGGAGGCCCGCCCGCGCGAGGCGGTGACGCAGAAACTCATCGACGACCTTCTGGAAGCCCGGCTGGACATGGCGATCGTCGCCCTGCCCGTCTCGGAGCCGGCCCTGGAGGAAGTTCCACTGTTTTCGGAGGAATTCATCCTGGTGCGACCTATGGAGGATGCGGGCATGCCGGTGCCGAGCGCCGACAAGCTGGGCGAAATGCGCCTGCTGCTTTTGGAAGAAGGCCATTGTTTCCGCAACCAGGCGCTTTCCTTCTGCAGCACGACCAATGCGCCGCCGCGCGTGCTGATGGAAGGCTCCTCGCTCTCCACCCTTGTGCAGATGGTCGGCGCCGGCATCGGGGTCACGCTTATTCCGCAGATGGCGGTCGACATGGAGACAAGGCAATCCACGGTCTCTGTGTTCCGACTGGCGGAGCCTCGTCCTTCCCGCACCATCGGCATCGTGTGGCGTAAGAGCAATCCGCTCTCGGCGCAGTTCGCCCATATTGCGGAGATCGTCCGCGAATGCGGCCTCCAGAAGCTGGCGGCCGCCGCCTGAAGAAATCCGCCACCCAACGGGCTTAATTATGAGGTGCCGGACCATTACGGCATCTAGATGCCTGGAACGAGCGTTCCGTCCTGCAGCATGCACCTTGGCTTGGCCGGCTTTTTGCTGCCTCAATCTTGCGGGAAGCTGGCATCACCACCGGCCTTCGCCTCGCCGCCATCAATCTCGGCCTGAAAACCATCCCCGTCGATCGGCGCCGGCATCGTAATCGAGGCACGCGGCTCCTTGCCGTCGCCGATGGATTTTTGGCGGCCGCCGAGATCGGCATGAATGAGCATGACCGGCTGACCGTGGTAAAAACGATGTTCGACAGAAAACCGGGCGGGCGCCGGGCCTCTTCAAAGCTGCCGGAACTTGTCGAGCTCGTTATGGCGAAGCCATTCGCATCAGCAACGATCGTGGCGAAGACGCTGGATGTCACGCTGCAGGCGGCGCGTCGGATAGTTAGCGAGCTCGGGATGCGCGAGAAGACGGGGCGGATGTTTCGGGCCCGGTGTATTGTAATAAGCAGATAGCGACCTGACATCGTGGTCTGGAATATCGCTGGCCTCATAGTCGGTCCACGCTCTCTGGTTGGTCATGGACCGGCAAAAATACCGGCGATATGATTGCTTGAGATGCAACCTATCGCTATGTTCCTAGGCTCAGGACTTCGGTAACGGGGCCGTTCCAGTCAAGCAAAATGTAAGGACCGCAGCAGCGCCGTCAGGCTGCCAATGCGGCAAATAATCCGACAAATTCCCTTTCGCCGATGCCTGGCTTGCTTTGCCCTTCGTTTGAGGTCACCCCGGGTTCATGCTTCGGTCCGTGGTCAGCGCGATGGCTGCCAACATGATGCTGGTCCAGTGCGGCAATTCCGATGTGCCCATCTCGTTGGCGTGCTCGACCGAGGCCGGCGACAGTCCTGACCACGACATCATCGGAACCGCGTCCCGGTTGAGACCTCGAAGGTCTGCGGTCAGACAGACATCAACGACATGGTTCTGCTATAAACGCTCAGGCCGATTTGGCGATCAACGGGACTGTGGAGAATTCCGTACCATCCCTCCACATCCGGTGCAGGATTGTGCCGATGCGCCTTGCCAAGGCCACCATCGCGCGCTTTGCACCTCGGCGTTTGGCAACCTGTGCAGCCCAGCTTCTCAGCCATGTCGAGCGACCCCGATGTATCATGACGTTAGCCGCTTGGCACAGGGCTCTTCGCAGATTGGCGTCGCCAGCTCGCGTAATGCCGCCGATCACATCGCGCTCCCCGGACTGGTTGCGCGATGGTGTAAGGCCAACCCATGGACCAACTTTCTTGGACGATGAGAACCGTCCAGGATCATCGACGGCGGATCGGAAAGTTAAAGCGACGACCGCCCCAATCCCCGGCATCGTCATCAGCAGTCGGCACACCGCGTCATCCTTCGCAAGCAGACGGACCTGACGTTCGAGCCCGGCAAAGGATATCGCCCAGGAAGCGGGAAGATATGCTGAGGTAGGTGGCCACCATGTTCATGCTAAAGCTGCGTTTAAGAACCACATGAACTATAACCCAAAAGACGGATTCTCGATTAGTCAGGAGTTTATGAATACCTACGGTTTACGCCATGCAGACATGACATCTTATCAAAGACAGGCATTCACTGAACTTGCTCGCACGGGAAAACCAAATACTCTAGCGGAGCATACACGTATTGCAGTAGAAGCCTTGAAGGCTGGCGGCGCAGACGAAACGCTCGCACGAACATTAGTTGCACGATCTTTGGCAGCGCTGCGCGCGTCTGGTGTTCGTGTACCCACCGATATTCCTTGGAAGAAATAGGAGGTGATCGAATGACGCAGGACTTAGATACCTTTGGAAGATTGCTTATGAAAGATGTTCGAGACCAAACGATTTTAGAATATGATGGAATGGTCTCGGGAAAAATCAATTCTATTTCGGGGAAAAAATTACGAGCCTTACTCGATCAATTTGATCAAGATCAGAGGGAAGCGATCAAGAGTATTATATTGACACAAATCGACGGAGCTATTCACAATTTTCTTTGGTTGATTGAAAAGGGAGGTGATTCGTCTTTCCCGGTTGTTTTAAACGGAGGGATTCCTCCAGTTGATTTAGCTACGGCCAGCGACGGTCTCACGGGTGAACTTTACAGCGATGAAGGGTGGATAGCCCGATATTCTATGAACAGAGGTACTTTTTCATAAGAACGCAGTCTGAGACAAGGCTTTTTCCAGTTGTGCCATCCGGTACACATACGAACTTACCTATATGGATAAATTTTAGCTGGATCAGGGTCACCAGTACGCCACTCAATCATATCGCAGGTAAATGATGGCCGATGATTCAGCGAAATCCAGACTAAAGGATCTCATCAAAAAGCTGGTCGCAGTTCCCGATACTGAGGAGGAGCTGGGCAAAATCACAGATGAGATCAATGATTTATCTCCCGATTCCGCATGGTCGAACTACATTTTCTATTCTACTGAATTCGAAAATGCTGACGGAGATATCGATGTTGATCGAGTTATAGAGGAAATATATAAAAACAAATCAATTATTCTTTGATTTTATATACGTTTTTTAGCTTTTGACAGACGGGGATTCGTTGCGGCAGTGATGCGCATGTCGCAATCGACACCGCGTGGTACAATGCCGGCTAGTCGGAAGGTTGACATCTCGTGGGATGCGGTACGCGCTTGTCTTATGACTATCGACGCTTCTTTGTGAGATAAAGAAGCGCCGGAGAGGAGTGCAATCCTCTTCCGGCGATGGGGGACGGATCGGTGACGCGCAGGTCGCCATTCTAACGAATGCCGGGCCGAGCTAGAGTATGATCGCCCCCATCTTTTCCAATCGTCCTGAACGGATACCCGAGCCTCGGACTCGGATGACAAGCATGGGAGACGGAAAAGATGACGGATATTACCATCGGCGCGGACATCTCGAAAGACCATATCGACCTGCACAGCCTGCCAGACGGCCAAGCGTTGAAGGTCACCAACGATCGTAAGGGCTTCAGCGCCATCCTGAAGTGGATCGGCGCAAAGAGCGTGGAGCGCATCGTTTACGAACCCACCGGCCCTTATCACAAGGCCTTTGAACGCTTCATGGCAGCAAACGGATTGCCGCTCTCCAGGGTCAATCCCCGTCTTGCACGGCGCTTTTGTGAAGCCACCGGCAGGCTCGCCAAGACGGACAGGATCGATGCTGAACTGCTGGCCCGTTACGGCGCGCTTCTTGAACCGCGCATCCTTAAGGCCAACACGCAAATCTGCAATGACTTGAAAGAGTTGCATCTGGCACGGCTGGCCCTCATCAAGGACAGGACGGCCGCGAACAACAGGGCAAAGAACCTTTCCAACCCACTGCTGAAGAAACAGAACGTAAGCGGCAAGCTGAGACCGTTCAGCGCGTGTAATTCCACGGCATGAGTGCATCGAGGTCGCTGCTGGGCCAACCATTG
>NZ_MRDH01000003.1 GCF_002008225.1 Agrobacterium salinitolerans
AAGACCACAACAAAACGTCATCATCCCGAAAAAGAAAAAACCCGCCGAAAATATCGACGGGTTTGTCAGCGGTCTGAAGCGCGGGTCTTGCCCGCGCTTTTTGCATTCAGTCGGTGTTTAAGACCGTAACGCCGCCAGTTCCTCTATACCGACATGGCTCTCGACCTCGCTGCCGCGCAGGTAAAGATAGAGCCCGATCGCGAAGGCGAGGACGGCGATGAAGACCAGATACCAGGCATGGGCCATCGGGTTGATCGCAAGCGCGGTCGTCACGCCAATCGGCGTCAGCCCGCCGAAGACGGCATAGGAGACGTTATAGGCGAAGGAGAGGCCGGAGAAGCGGACCGAGGCCGGGAAGGCGCGGACCATGACATAGGGCACCGCACCCGCCATGCCGACCGACAGGCCCATGACGCCGTAAAGCACGAACATGGTTTGAAGCGATGTGCCGGCATAGCTGTAGAAGGTGAAGGTGGCGATGCCGAAGAAGATGCTGGCCCCCATGAAGAAGATGCCGGAGCCGACACGGTCGATCAGCGCGCCGGCGATGATGACGCCGAAGATCAGGAACAGCGTGCCGAAGCTGGTGCCGGCCAGCGCCTGTGTCGGGGTATAACCGTAAAGCTTCTGCAGGAAGGTGGCCGTCATCAGTGTCGTGACGACGATGGCGGCCGAGAGAACCCAGGTCAGCAGGGCGGAAATGACCACGCCGCGCATATGGTGCTTCAGCACCAGCCCAAGCGGCAGCTTGTCTGTCAGCGATTTCGACTTCTTCATCTCGGTGAAGATCGGCGTTTCTTCCAGCCAGCGACGCAGATAGACGGCGATGAGGCCGAAAATGCCGCCGAGCAGGAAGGGAATGCGCCAGGCGTAACCGGCAACGTCCTCCGGTGTGAAGAGCGAGTTGATGGCGAAGGCGATCAGCGAACCCAGCATGATGCCGAAGGAAAGGCCCGATGTGAGGAAGCCGCAGGCGAGGCCAACGCGGCGGAAGGGCACATGTTCGGCAACGAAGGTCCAGGCGCCCGGCACTTCACCGCCGATGGCCGCGCCCTGCAGCATGCGCAGGATGATGAGCAGGATGGGGGCGGCTACGCCGATGGTGGCATAGGTCGGCATCAGCGCCATACCGAGCGTGGAGAGCGCCATCAGCAGGATGGAGAAGGCGAAGACGCGCTTGCGGCCGTAACGGTCGCCATAATGCGCGAGCACGATGCCGCCCAGGGGGCGCACCAGATAACCGGCGGCAAAGATGCCGAAGGTCTGGATCATCACCAGCCAGTCCGGCATTTCCGGCGGGAAGAACAGATGGCCGATGACGGTGGCGAAAAATACGAAGATGATGAAATCGTAAAATTCCAGCGCGCCGCCGAGGGCCGAAAGGCCAAGAGTTCTGTAATCCTGGCCGTTGAGGGGCCGGGCTGCCGCCGGTGTGGTGGTGGGAGACATGAGGCTGCTTCTTTTCTAAATTACGTATTACTTATGGGCATGCGGCAAGAGCGGCGGGATTTCAAGCCTTATCGACGTTCAATCGTTCAGGTATTTCGAGGGACGATCAAGAAAGCGGCGCAGGAAACTGATGTTTTCCAGCTCGTCATAGAGGCGCTCGGTGATGCCATCTGCGTCGAAATGATAAATCGTGGCTTCGGGAATGGCCAATAGCACCGGTGAGTGGGTGGCGATGATCAATTGCCCGCCACTATCGGCGGCGTGACGGATGAGGGCGGCCAGCTCCAGCTGCTTTTGCGGCGAAAGCGGGCTTTCCGGTTCGTCGAGAAAATAGAGGCCGGCGCCATGCAGCCGCTGTTGCATAATATCGAGAAATCCTTCGCCATGCGAACGCCGGTCGATGACATTGTTTCTGACGATCCTGCGAAACGTATCCGGGGTTTCTTCCGGAAAGTCTTCGCCCTTCTTGAGGGCCTTTTCCCGCTCCCAGCGAAAATCGTCCAGCGCGTCCTCGTTCTGCCGGCGGACATAGCCGAGCACGTCCTCCGCGCGCATGAACATGCGGATTTTCGGATATTTCTTGCGGGCAAAATAGAAGGCCTTCGCCACGGTCTCGGCATGCTGAAGGTAGAGGTCGCCGGCAACCTGGCCGTGATTGCCGATGGCATAGGCCGTCATTCCCGCTGCCAGCCCTTCCAGCAGCGTCGATTTGCCAGAGCCGTTGTTGCCGGCAAAAAAGGTGATCGGCGTCTTGAATTCGATGCGTTCCAGATGGCGCAGCGCTGGAACGGAGAAGGGATAGTCGTCTCTTCCGTCCGGGGTCTCTTTCATGGTTACGCTATCGAGAAACAGCATGTCGCGTTCCTTGTATCTAATCCGTCATGTTCGCCGACGTTGCGCTGTGTCGCATCATCGCGGCGTTATGCTCAAAGCAATTGCGTGTGATTGCGGCTTAACGTGGGGCGCTGTTCGCGCCAATGGTTTGCGGCGTCGGCGGAGATACGTCATGCCGCATCGTTAGAAGTTCAGTTTATTATAAATTAGTGCAATTTATTCTTGGTGAAATAATCGATCAATATTAGATATAAAAATATATATCTTAAATTTAAGATGTTATAGTAAGTATAAACTTCAAATTAATTCAGTAATGCCAATTGTTGTCATTCTCGTTGTTATTGGAGAGAATGAATGAAGCATATTGTGCTTTTTTCGGTCGGGTTTCTATTTTCCGCGATATTCGTAAGCGAAGCTGAGGCGCGGAAGTCCCGGTTTTTTGCCGTCCCCGGATTCGGAGGCGGCGAGACAATCGATCTCGTTTATGATCTGCCGGATAACGAGCCTTTTCTTCGCGATGGGGAAGCATTCGACATCGGTTATCTCAACAGCGGGGATAGGAGCGGTTATGTGCTGTATCGTGGCGAGCGGTACAGCAGGCTTAGCGATGCGGATATAGCCAGGCTGAAGGCGACGCTTGGTTTTGATCCGACGACAAAAGACCGCATGGAGCGGGCGGCGAGGGGCGGCGAAACGCCTTGGAACCTCGTGATTATCATAGCGGTCGCAATTGTTGGTATCTTTGTGCTTGTCCACAAGAGCATGCAGCTCGTGCGATGGATTTCGCGACTGGCGACGATCTCCGCAGTTGCGGGAAGTACGCGGGAGGAGGAGACCCCCAACCCGCTGGAGGTCCGCAAGAAACAGCTGGTAAACCGTCAATGGAGCGATAGCCAGACGGATCACGCAGCGCGTATCCCGGCAGTATCGCCGGCCCATGCGTCTACCCGAGGAACCACTGCGGTCCGGACATTCGGACGCAGGAGCGCCTGAGCGGTGCAAAACCCCTAAACCTCAGGCGGTCTCAGGAGCCTGCGCTATTCGAACCGGTCGATGATGCTGATGCCGCTTTCCCTGAAACTGTCCATGGCGGGCAGGGCGGTTGCGGCCTCGGAAAGCGTGATGTGGCGGCCGATCAGTTTTTCCGGCGCGAGCCTGCCGTTTTCGATCATCGCCAGCATGTCCTCATAACGCCACGCCTGCATGCCGTGGCTGCCATAGATCTCCAGCTCATGCGCAATCACCCGGGCCATGGGGATCGCGGGCATGGCGTGATCGGCCAGCATCAGCCCCACCTGCACGTGACGGCCGCGCCGACGCAGGTTGCTGATGGAGTTGCAGCAGGTCTGCGGGTGGCCAAGCGCATCGACAGAGACATGTGCACCGCCGCCCGTCACCTCGCGAACCGCCTCGGCAACATCGGCAACCGCGCGGCTGTTGATGGTGGCGGTCGCGCCCAGCTGCCGGGCAAGTTCGAGTTTGTCTTCGGCAATATCGATGGCGACAACCTGTGCGCCGAGGCCAGCACCGATCATGATGGCGGAAAGGCCGACGCCGCCGCAGCCGTGCACCGCCAGCCACTCACCACCCTTCAGGCGTCCCTGATCGGTCACGGCGCGGAACGAGGTGGCGAAACGACAGCCAAGGCCCGCGGCAGTGGCGTAACTCATCGATTCCGGGAGGTGGACGAGGTTCTGATCGGCAAAGTCGATGGCGACATATTCGGCGAAGGAACCCCAATGGGTGAAGCCCGGCTGGAACTGCGCTTCGCAGACCTGCTGGTTGCCGGAGCGGCACTCATGGCAATGGCCGCAGCCGGAGACGAAGGGCACGGTGACGCGGTCGCCGGTCTTGAAGCGGGTGACGTGTCTGCCGACGGCGGCGATCACACCTGCGAATTCGTGGCCGGGAACATGCGGCAGGCGGATATCCGGGTCATGCCCCATCCAGCCGTGCCAGTCGCTGCGGCAGAGGCCGGTCGCCTTCACGGCGATGACAACGCCGTTTTCTGTCGGCTCGGGATCGGGAAGCGAGGCAATAACAGGGGTTTCGCCAAAACGTTCATAGAACAGCGCACGCATAGCAGCCTCACATCTTCATTTCCGATCGATATGAGGCCTGCTTAACGTTTTCCCCTGGCGGAGGAAAGCGATTTAATCTTTGATCACCATCAGATCATTGGCCGCAAATTTCAGCGTTACTTGCTCGCCAATCGCCGGGGGCGCCGTTCCGGGATCGTTGAACATGTCGAAAGACAGGGTTGAGCCCCCGAGATCGAGACGGGTACGGATGACGGAGCCGAGGAACTGGCTGGAGGTGACGTTGCCTGATATCGCGACATCACCCTTGGCGTTCGCGCCGAGCGCTCCGGCTTCGGGGCGCAATGCCAGCGTGATCTTTTCGCCATTGGTCGCTTCCACCGGCTGGGGCAGGGTGATCTGCTGATCACCGACGCGGATGACGTTGGCAGAGGCAGCCACGACGGTGGCGTCGATGAGGTTCAACGTGCCGACGAAAGAGGCGACGAAGCGGGTCGCGGGCTTGTTGTAGATATCGAAGGGGGAGCCGATCTGGTCGGCGCGGCCGCCATTCATGACGACGATGCGGTCGGAAATCGACAGGGCCTCTTCCTGATCGTGGGTGACGAAAATGGTGGTGATGCCGAGTTTCTGCTGGATCTGGCGGATTTCCTCGCGCAGCGACACGCGAATCTTGGCGTCGAGCGCGGAGAGCGGTTCGTCCAGCAGAAGCACTTCCGGCTTCGGGGCGAGCGCGCGTGCGAGCGCCACGCGCTGCTGCTGGCCGCCCGACATCTGATAGGGATAACGGTCCGCCAGATGCTCCAGATGGATGAGCTGGAGCATTTCCTTCACGCGCGCATCGATCTCGGCTTTCGGTTTGCCAGCGACTTTGAGCCCGAAGGCGACGTTTTCGAAGACATTCATGTTCGGGAACAGCGCATAGGCCTGGAACACCATGCCGATATTGCGCTGATTGGGGCGCAACGCCGTCTGGTCCTTGCCGTTGATGACGATCGATCCGCCACTCGGCGTTTCGAAACCGGCGATCATGCGCAAAACGGTTGTCTTGCCGCAGCCCGATGGCCCGAGGAAGGAGACGAACTCGCCCTTTTCGATGGCCATGTTGAAATCATGCACGACCTGTACGGAGCCGAAGGATTTCTTGATGTTGCTAAGTGTCAAAAAGCTCATGAAATAGTGTCCTCAGGCCTTGGGAGGCGCGCCCTTCTGATAGCGTGAAACGAGTTGGATCAGGCCCAGGCAACCCCAGGTGATGCCGAAGGAAATCACGGCAAGTGCGGCCGGTTCATAGGCGCGGTTGGCGCCGAGCAGCTGCATGTAGGGGCCGAAGGCCGGGCGGTTCAAAAGGGCCGCCATGGTGAATTCACCGATGACGATGGCGAAGGTCAGGAAGGCGCCCGACAGCACGGCGACCAGTACATTGGGCAGAATGATGCGCGACAGGATGGTGGTCCATCCCGCGCCGAGGCTCTGCGCCGCTTCGGTCAGTGTCGCCACATCGATGGTCCTGAGACCGGTATCGACGGCGCGGTACATATAGGGCAGGGCAAGCGTCGCATAACCGAACATCAAAAGCAGGTTGGTGCCGAAACTTGTTCCCGTCAGCGGCAGCCAGCTGGAGGTGTTGTAAAGCCGGATGTAACCAAAGACGATGACGATGGCCGGGATGACCAGCGGCAGAAGCGTGATGAATTCGATATAGGGCCGCAGGCCTGGCAGTTTCAGACGCACCCAATAGGCGGTTGGCACCACCAGCAGAACCCCGAAGACGATGGTGAACAGCGCCATTACCACCGAATAGCTGAAAGTCTCCTGAAAGCGCGGATCGCCCAGCACTTTTGCATAGGCGTCGAAGGAATATTCGGCGCGCCGCATTTTTAGCGAGAAGTTGGTCATGCCGATCAGCGGCAGGGCGAAATAGAGCAGGCCGAAGACCAGCGCGCCCCAAGCGAAGAAACGCTTCATTTCAGCCACCTTTCACTGCGGGCGCGCAGCCAGATATAAAGTGCATTGGCGATGCCGGTCACGACGATCATGCCAAAGGCGAGCGCGTAACCAAGATGCGGATTGCCAAGAACGTCGCCGCGGATCTGTGCGAAAAGCAGGATCGGCACGATATTGAGCGAGGAGCCGGTCAGCGCAATAGCGGTTGCGACGGCGCCGAAGGCGTTGGCGAAAAGCAGCGACATGGTCCCAAGCAGTGACGGCAAAAGGATGGGGAAAGCCACCATGCGCCAATATTGCAGGCCTGTTGCGCCGAGGATTTCCGCAGCCTCGCGCCATTCGCGTTTCAGTCCGTCCAACGCAGGTGTGATGATGAGGATCATCAGCGGTATCTGGAAAAACAGATAGGTGACGGTGAGGCCCCAGAAGGACAGGATGTTGAAACCGAGGAGCCTCAGATCGATGCCGATCTGCGTCTTGAGGAAAACGGTAAGGAGACCGACCGGCCCGAGCGTGGCGATGAAGGCGAAGGCGAGAGGCACGCCGGCGAATTGCGAGGCAACGCCGGAAAAGGTCAGAAGCGGTCCGCGAATGCCTTGCGGCAGGCCGCCCAGCACCACGGCGGCGGCGACGGCAAAACCGATCAGGCAACCCAGTGCCGCCGAAGCGAGGCTGATCTTGATCGAAATCCAGTAGGCCGCCAGAATGGAGGAGGTGAAAAGCCCACCGATATTGTCCAGCGTGAAGCTGCCATCTGCATGCTGGAATGCGCCAATGACGATCTTCATCGTCGGCAGGATCAAAAACAGCAGAACAAAAACGGCAAAAGGAAGAACGCCAATCCAGTGCAGCGGCAGCTTTCTGCCCGCGTCGGATGGTCCGCCGGTGTTGGTTGATGGCATGCTTGTCCCCAAACGCCGTTTTCAAACGGTCTGTATATAAAGGTCTACATCATAAAAGAAGCACCCCGGCTTTTGGTCGGCCGGGGTGCATTTTCAACAGTTTACTTCACGTTCGCGCCGACAACGCTGTCCCAGCCGCCGGTCACGGCAGCCTTGTTGGCGTCGACTTCCTCGAGTGTCGGGAAGATGGCCTTTTCATAGGCTGCTGCCGGCGGCAGGCTGTCGATCAGTTCCTGCGGAACCTTGCCGGCCTTGACCATGGCGTTGAAGCGGATCGGGTGGCAATAACCCTTCAGCCAGCCGAGCTGACCGTCGTCGGAATAGAGATGCTCCATCCACAGCTTTGCAGCGTTCGGATGCGGCGCGTAAGCGGAAATGCCCTGAACGTAGACGCCGGCCAGAACACCCTTCTCAGGAACGACAACTTCCGTTGGCGGGTTGTCATTCAGCGTCTTCTTCCAGGAAAGGGCGTTATAATCCCAAGCGACGATGATCGGGGTCGCGCCCTGCGCCAGCGTGCCAGCCTTGCCGATGACCGGAAGGAAGTTGCCTGCCTTGTTGAGGTCGGCGAAATACTTCAGGCCGGCTTCACCGGCTTCCTTGCCAGACTTTGCGCCGGTGGAAAGACCGGCGGCCAGAACGCCGAGGATGGCCTGGTTGGAAGCGCGCGGATCGCCCGCGAGCGCTACCTGCCCGGAATATTCCGGCTTCTGCAGGTCGGCCCAGTCCTTCGGAGCGTTATTGACGAGGTCCTTGTTCACGAAGAAGGACATCACGCCGTAATAGTCGCCGTACCAGTAGCCTTCAGGATCCTTGACGTTGTCGGGAATTTCGTCCCAGGTGGAGACCTTGTAGGGCTGCAGCAGGCCTTCGGCCTTCATCTGCGGGCCGAAGGCGAGGCCGACATCGATGACGTCAGGCGCCTGCGGGCCCTTATTGTCCTTGTTGGCCTTCACCGCTTCCACTTCATCGGCGGAGCCGGCGTCGGGGTTCAGTTCGTTGACGGTGATTTCCGGATATTTCGCCTTGAAGGCGGCAATCACGTCGCCGTAACCGCACCAGTCGTGCGGCAGCGCGATCGTTGTCAGCATGCCTTCCTTCTTGGCGGCGGCGATCAATTCGGCGCTCGGCTCAGCGGCGGCGATGGCGGTGGACGCGATGACCAGCGCAGTGGTCGTAGCAAGCAGTCGGCGGCAGTGAGAGATCACTTTTTTCTCCTCTTCGTGTTCTCATATTGCGGACGCTGATACGGATTCTCGATGAAGCTAATGTGACGGCTGGATTGCAATCTATTTATCCGGATTCCGTCACTTTACGCCCCTTTTCCGCCATCGTCAGGCTTTTTTGCCTGCAATTGCGGGAGTATCCTTTCATTATCCGTGGTGGCCAAATGTGTTCCCCAGCGTGGTTTTTATCCTGTTTTATCGTGCTGGCAGCGATGACAGGTATCCAATCAGCGTGCGGCATCCGCGTCAAGCAAGTTGCCGGCTATGTAGTTTCATGTTTTGTCCGGCCTGCGGAACAACCGGGTCTGTTCGAACAGGCCTTCCAGTGCATTCATGCGTTCCCTGGTTTCATCCCAGGCGCCGTTCTGGACCGCTTCGATCAGCGCTTCGACCACAAACAGCGTGACAACCGAGGAATCCCATGCTGAGGGCGCTTCGATCCTGACGCGGAAAATGTGCAACGCGTGGCGCGCCACCGGCGATGTCCATTGATCGGTGAAGAGAATGATCTGCACACCGTTCGCCTTGGCCACTTCGGCCAGCGTCGTCATGTCGTGCTCGTAGCGGCGGATGTCGAAAATAACCAGCACGTCGCCGGCGCTCATGTTCAACATATATTGCGGCCAGGCGCTGGAATTGGACGACATCAGCGTCGTTTTCGGCCGGATCACCTGCATGTGGGTGAAGAAATATTCGGCGATTGCACCGGTAATGCGCCCGCCGACGAAATAGATGCTGCGCTTGCGGTCGGAAAGCAGCGCTGCGGCATTGTCGAAGACGGCGGTGTCGAGATCGCTCAGCGTGTCGCGCAGATTGCCGGTGATGGCATCGGCGAAACGGTTGAGAATGTGCAGGCCCGGCGCATTGGTTGCCCAGCGGTCATGTTTGGCGACGGGGCCGGAGATCGTCGCCTCCAGCTCCTGATGCAGATGCGCCTGAAATTCGGGATAGCCCTTATATCCGAGCTTCTGCACCATGCGCGCCACCGTCGGTGTGGAAACACCGGCATTTTCCGCAATGGTGGTGATGCTGCCGAGGCCGGAAACGGGGTAGTTGCCGAGCAGGCTCTCTGCCAGCCGTTTTTCCGAACGGGTCAGTGCGTCGTAATGGGCATGGATGACATCCGACACGGTCGCCGTCGTGCTGCGCAAATTTTTCCCCTTCCGGTCTTCTGCCGGTACATGGCTAAAATAAACATCCGCGCCAGCTATCGAGTCAATGGGAAAATGAAGAGAAAATTTCAAAATTCCATTTGACACTCGCGATAATGTGAAGAATTCTTTTCGACATTGACGGAGCGACGGGGTTTCCGGGCGGGGTTCGTGCATGACGGTGCGGTCACGGTTTTTCACAGAAGCGGAAGGGCAGGCCGTCGGCATCGAGAATGCGGCGGCGAAGGGCGACGTCCTCCTCGTCTGCGAACATGCGTCCGCTGCCATGCCACAAAAATACGGAACATTGGGCCTTTCGCCGGAGGTGCTTTCGAGCCATGTGGCCTGGGATCCGGGCGCTCTGGCAGTTGCCCGGCTGCTTTCGGAAAAGTTTGACGCCACGCTTGTCTACCAGCGGTTTTCGCGCCTCGTCTATGATTGCAACCGGCCGCCCGAATCGCCTTCCGCCATGCCGGTGAAAAGCGAGATTTACGATATTCCCGGCAATTTCGATCTCAGCGAAGCGGAGCGGTTCGCCCGCACCTCCGCGCTTTATGTGCCGTTTCATGACCGGGTGAGCGAGATCATCGCCGCGCGGCAGGCGGCCGGCCGTAAAGTGGTGGTGGTGACCATCCACAGTTTCACGCCGGTTTATCACGGTCGGTTCCGAAAGGTTGAGATCGGCATCCTGCACGATGCCGACAGCCGTCTTGCGGATGCGATGCTGGCGGGCGCGGAAGGCTGCTCGCTCACGGTCAATCGCAACGATCCCTATGGCCCGGAAGACGGCGTGACGCATACGCTGCGACTGCATGCGCTGCCGGACGGGCTTTTGAACGTCATGATCGAGATCCGCAACGATCTCATCAGCAGTGAAGGAGAACAGGCGGAAATCGCCGGGGTTCTCCATGAGCTTATGGGGAAGGCGCTCTCATCAATCGATGAGTGAGGGAGCTATGGCCGGCCGATGGTGAAAACACCGGGGCCGGCCGATAGATAAGACTGCCGCCATTTTATAAAAACCGGCCATGCAGCCGAAAAAACAAAGCGGCAAGGGAACAGCAAGTGCGTGCGGCCAATCGCGGGAGACACCCGGGTGAAGCCGGAAACTGGGGCACAATCGGCCAATAATGGCTGACTGGCTTGTTTTTTTCTTATTCAGGAGAGAAGGGCATGGACAGTTCATCGTCAGGCGTCAGCTACAAGAAGGCTGATGCATCCTATTTCGAAAAACGCGGACTATCCCGTTATGCGGGCGTATGGTCGCTCTGGGCGCTTGGCGTCGGCGCGGTCATTTCCGGGCATTTTTCCGGATGGAATTTCGGCTTTTCCACCGGCGGCTGGGGCGGCATGCTGGTGGCAGGCATCATCATCGCCATCATGTATCTCGGGCTGACATTTTCGATTGCCGAAATGAGCCCGGCCCTGCCGCATACAGGTGCGGCCTATTCCTTCGCCCGCACGGCCATGGGGCCATGGGGAGGCTTCATCACCGGGCTTTGCGAAAATGTCGAATATGTGCTGACGCCGGCGGTCGTCGTCACCTTCATCACGGCCTATGTGAACTCCATTCTCGGCCTCGATCCGGCCTATTCACCTTTCGTGTGGATCGTTTTTTATGCGATTTTCCTCGGGCTCAACGTCTTCGGACTTGAGCTTTCCTTCAAGGTGACATTGGTCATCACGCTGATTTCGCTTGCCGTTTTGGTGTTCTTCTGGATCAGCGCCATTCCCAACATCGATTTTTCGCGTTTTGCGCTCAACATCGGTGTCGGACCTGACGGCAAGGCGGTGGAACTGCCGGAGGGCGGCGGCTCCTTCTTCCCCTTCGGTTTTTCGGGCGTTCTCGCCACGCTGCCTTTCGCGGTCTGGCTGTTTCTCGCCATCGAGCAGTTGCCGCTGGCGGCTGAGGAATCCGTCGATCCGAAACGCGACATGCCGAAGGGAATCATCCTTGGTATGGTTACGCTGATGGTTTCGGCCTTCATGATCGTGCTGCTCAACCCGTCGCTGCCGGGCGTCGGCGCCTTCCATCTCAGCTCGTCGCTTGAGCCGCTTTTGGACGGTTTCAAGGCGATCTATGGCGATGGCGGCGTGGTGGTGCTCGGTCTCGTGGCTCTGACGGGCCTTATCGCCAGCTTCCATACGATCCTTTATGCGCAGGGCCGCCAGATTTATTCGTTGTCGCGTGCGGGTTATTTCCCGACCGTGCTGTCCATCACCCACTCGAAATACCGCACGCCATACGTGGCCAATATCACCGGCGCCATAGTCGGGCTCGCGGTCATGCTGGTCATCTGGTTCTCGCTGGGTGCGGAGCAGGGCGGCAGCATCATCGGCAGCGTGCTTCTGAACATGGCCGTTTTCGGTGCGATGTTCTCCTATATCATGCAGGCGATTTCCTTCATTCTTCTGCGCAAGAACCTGCCGCATATCGAGCGGCCGTTCCGGTCGCCCTTCGGTATTCCGGGTGCGGTGCTGACGATCATCATCGCCATCGTCACGCTGCTTTACCAGATCCAGGATCCGAACTTCACGAAGGGCGTGCTCTGGGTTGCCGTCTGGTTTGCTGTGGCGATTGCCTATTTCGGCCTCGTCGGTCGTCATCGCCTCATCCTGTCGCCGGAGGAGGAATTCGCGCTGGAGCACAAGCAGGCTGCCATGGCAGCGGCGGCTGCGAAGGTCTGATGCTCAAACAAACGGGCGGCCTTATACGGCCGCCCGGTCACGACAATAAAGGGAACGGATAAAATGACGAGCTATACATTCGACGCGCTTAAGATGGATGTCGCTGAGGGGCGCATCGACACGGTTCTGGCCTGCCTTGTGGACATGCAGGGGCGTCTGATGGGCAAGCGGTTTCAGGCCGAGTTCTTCGTCGAAAGCGCCTTTGAGGAAACCCATAGCTGCAACTATGTGCTTGCCACCGATATGGAGATGGAAACCGTTCCCGGCTATAAATCCTCCAGCTGGGAAAAGGGTTACGGCGACTACGTTCTGAAACCCGATCTCTCGACGTTGCGGCGTGTGCCATGGCTGGAAGGCACGGCGCTGGTGCTGTGCGACGTGCTCGATCATCACACCCATGAGGAAGTGCCGCATTCGCCGCGCGCGCTGTTGAAAAAGCAGGTGGCGCGGCTTGAGGCGATGGGGCTGAAGGCCTTTATGGCGACGGAACTGGAATTCTTCCTGTTCGACCAGACTTTCGACGCGGCGCGCGCCAGCGGTTATAAAGACCTGAACCTCGCCAGCGGTTATAATGAGGATTACCATATCTTCCAGACGACCAAGGAAGAAGACGTCATGCGGGCGTTGCGCAAGGGCCTGCAGGGTGCGGGAATTCCGGTCGAGAATTCCAAGGGCGAGGCCTCTGCCGGCCAGGCGGAAATCAATGTGCGTTATGCCGAGGCGCTGACTATGGCCGACCGGCACGCCATCATCAAGAACGCCACCAAGGAGATCGCCTGGTCGAAGGGCAAGGCGGTGACGTTCCTTGCCAAGTGGAACTACAATGCTGCCGGCAGTTCTTCGCATATCCACCAGTCGCTGTGGAGCCTGGATGGCAAACCCGCTTTCCTCGACAAGGACGCCGAGCATGGCATGTCGCAGTTGATGCGGCACTATGTTGCCGGGCTTCTCGCCCATGCCAGCGAGATCACCTATTTCCTGGCGCCCTACATCAATTCCTACAAACGTTTCATGGCCGGCACCTTTGCGCCCACCAAGGCGATCTGGAGCCTCGACAACCGTACCGCCGGATATCGTCTCTGCGGCGAGGGAACGAAGGGCATCCGCATCGAATGCCGCGTCGGCGGTTCCGATCTCAATCCCTATCTCGCCATGGCGGCTCTTCTGGCGGCGGGCATTGACGGCATCGAAAATAAACTCGAACTTGAGCCCGCTTTTGTCGGCGACGCCTATGGCGGCAAGGACGTGCGCGAGATACCCAAGACATTGCGTGACGCCACCGCCTTTTTGGACGGATCGAAAATGCTGCGCAACGCCTTTGGCGACGATGTGATCGATCATTACGTCCGCGCCGGGGCGTGGGAACAGGAAGAATACGACCGCCGCGTGACCGACTGGGAAGTGGCGCGCGGTTTCGAACGAGCCTAATCATTACGGGAAAACATCATGACCATGATCCAGAATATCTCGCCCATCGACGGCTCGGTTTATGCCGAGCGGGAGGCGATGTCGCTGGAGGCGGCGCGGGCCGCCGTTTCTAAGGCGCGCAAGGCGCAGAAAGACTGGGCTCGACGCCCGCTTGAGGACCGCGTTCAGCTGGTTCTGAAGGGTGTCGCGCGACTCAACGAAATGGTTGATGACGTCGTGCCGGAACTGGCGCATATGATGGGCCGTCCGGTTCGTTATGGTGGTGAGTTCAAGGGGTTCAACGAGCGCTCCAACTATGTCGCCTCCATCGCCGCCGATGCGCTGGCGCCCCTCGTCATCGAGGAAAGCGGCAATTTCGAACGCCGTATCGAGCGCGAGGCGCATGGCGTTGTCTTCGTCATCGCGCCGTGGAACTATCCCTACATGACGGCGATCAACACCGTGGCGCCCGCTTTGATGGCCGGCAATACGGTTGTCATCAAGCATGCGGCGCAGACGCTTCTCGTCGGCGAGCGCATGGTGCGGGCTTTCGTCGAGGCCGGTGTGCCTGACGATGTCTTCATCAATGTCTTCCTCGACCATGGCACGACGTCTGCACTGATTTCCGAGGGCCTGTTCAACTTCGTCAATTTCACCGGTTCGGTGGAAGGCGGTCGCGCCATCGAGCGCGCCGCTGCCGGCTCCTTCACCGGTCTCGGGCTTGAACTCGGCGGCAAGGATCCCGGTTACGTCATGGAGGATGCCGACCTCGATGCCGCCGTCGATACGCTGATGGATGGTGCGACCTATAATTCCGGGCAATGCTGCTGCGGTATCGAGCGTATCTACGTCAATGAAAACCTCTATGACGCCTTTGTCGAGAAGTCCGTGGCGTGGGTGTCCAACTACAAGCTCGGCAATCCGCTGGTTGAGGAAACCACGCTGGGGCCGATGGCCAACAAGCGTTTTGCCAAGGTCGTGCGTGCGCAAATCGCTGACGCCGTTGCCAAGGGCGCCAAAGCGCTGGTCGATCCCAAGCTTTTCCCCGCCGATGACGGCGAGAGCGCTTATGTCGCGCCGCAAATCCTCGTCAATGTCGATCATTCCATGGAGTTCATGACCGAAGAAACCTTCGGCCCGGCCCTTGGCATCATGAAGGTCAAGAACGACGATGAAGCCATCGCGCTGATGAATGACAGCAAATATGGCCTGACCGCTTCGCTGTGGACGCAGGATGCGGCGCGCGCGGGACGCATCGGCCGCGAGATCGAAACCGGCACCGTGTTCATGAACCGCGCCGATTATCTCGATCCCGCCCTTTGCTGGACCGGTGTTAAGGAAACCGGCCGTGGCGGTTCACTTTCCGTCCTCGGTTTCCAGAACCTGACCCGCCCGAAATCCTACCATCTGAAGAAAGTCACGAAATGAATATCGTCGCCAACTGGAGCTACCCCACCGCCGTCAAGCTTGGCCGTGGCCGGATCAAGGAACTGGCGGAAGCCTGCAAGACGCTTGGTATCAAGAGGCCGCTTCTCGTGACGGATCGCGGCCTTGCCAATATGGCGATCACCGCGCATGCGCTCGACGTGCTGGAAGAGGCGGGTCTCGGCCGGGCGATCTTTGCCGAGGTCGATCCAAACCCGAACGAAATCAACATGGAAGCCGGCGTGAAGGCCTATCGGGATGGCGGTCACGACGGTGTCGTGGCTTTCGGCGGCGGCTCGGGCCTCGATCTCGGCAAGACCATCGCCTTCATGGCCGGGCAGACGCGCCCGGTGTGGGATTTCGAGGATATCGGTGACTGGTGGACCCGGGCGGACGCTTCCAAGATTGCGCCTATCGTTGCCGTTCCGACGACGGCGGGCACGGGTTCGGAAGTCGGCCGCGCCAGCGTCATCACCAATTCGCAGACCCATGTGAAGAAGATTATCTTCCATCCGAAGCTGTTGCCGGGCGTCGTCATCTGCGATCCGGAACTGACAGTCGGCATGCCGAAGGTCATCACGGCAGGCACCGGCATGGATGCCTTCGCCCATTGCCTCGAAGCTTATTCGTCGCCGTTCTTCCATCCGATGAGCGCCGGCGTGGCACTGGAGGGCCTGCGGCTCGTCAAGGAATTCCTGCCGCGCGCCTATAAGGATGGCACCGATATCGAAGCCCGCACCAATATGATGGCGGCGGCGGCGATGGGGGCGGTTGCCTTCCAGAAGGGTCTCGGCGCCATCCATTCGCTCTCGCACCCGATCGGCGCTGTCTACAACACTCATCACGGCATGACCAATGCCGTCGTCATGCCGGCGGTGCTGCGGTTCAACCGTCCGGCTATCGAAGACAAGATTGCCCGCGCGGCCGCCTATCTCGGCATTTCCGGCGGCTTCGACGGTTTTTATGATTATGTGCTGGAGCTTCGCAGGGAACTCGGCGTGCCCGAAAACCTGACCGCCATGGGCATCAAGCCGGATCGCATCGACGAACTGGCGGCGGAAGCAATCAAGGATCCGAGCTGCGGTGGCAATCCGGTGCCGATGACGCTGGAGAATACGAAGAAGTTGTTCGAGGACTGCTTCTGAATAAAGACTTAGCATTCGCCGGGCTTTTAAGGGGCGAGCGGGTGCCGCGTGTTTCTTCTCCCCGCCGGGGAGAAGGAAGGTCGCGGCAGCGGGATGAGGGGGCGAGGGTAGAGATATACCGAGAGCCGGCCCCCTCATCCGACCCTTCGGGCCACCTTCTCCCCGGCGGGGAGAAGAAATGAGCGGCAATGTCGTGTCCTGCATTAGGACAGCCAAGATACTGCCTGTATTTCATGAAGCTCGCGATAGCAATCGCGGGCTTTTTGTTGCGCCGGATAACCGTTCTTAGCCTTTTATTAACCCTGTTCGTTAAGATTATGGAAAGCACCATGAAGACGTCGGTGCGTGAATGAGCATGAAACGGCTCTGACCAACAGGGGGTATCATGTCAGTCATCACTTTTGCCAATACCAAGGGCGGTGCCGGGAAAACCACGGCCGTGCTGCTTCTGGCAACCGAACTGGCCCGCAGCGGCCATCGCGTGACGGTTCTGGATGCCGATCCGCAATTGTGGATTTCCCGGTGGTACGATCTTTCCGGTTCGGTAGAAAATCTGGCGGTGATTTCGCATGTGACGATGGCTTCGCTTGAGGCGCACATTCGCGAGAACCGGGCCAATACCGACTGTTTCATCATCGATTTGCCAGGCGCGAAAACGCCGCTTCTGACCATGGCGCTTGGTATTTCCGATCATGTGCTGATCCCGGTTCAGGGCTCGGCCATGGATGCCCGGGGTGCTGCGGAAGTGCTCGATCACATCGAATTCCTGAACCGCAGGATGGGCAAGGAGATCGCCCATTCCATCGTGCTGACGCGGGTCAATGCCATGGTGGCGACGCGTTCGCTCTTGCTCGTCAAGATGCTGCTGGCGGAAAAAAACGTCTCCGTGCTCAACACGGCGATCGTCGAGCGGGCGGCCTATCGTGATATTTTCGATTATGGCGGCACGCTTCTCCGTCTGGATGGCAAGAAGGTCAGCAACATCGACAAGGCGGTCGAAAATGCGGCGGCCTTTGCCGAGGAAGTCATCAGCCTCCTGCCGAAAAGACTTCCAAGGCGCGTTGCGCATCTGGCGCGTTTGGTGACCCGCAGGGCTGCCTGACTCGGTTTTGCGATTCCCCGCTCGTTGCAGGGAGAACGCGACCTTGGCTGAAATTGGCTTCCCACAAAATGTGGAGGAGAGGCGCCGTTAAGAGGCGCTTCCCATGACCTCCTCATGGCGCGAAGTTTTTCGCTTGATTTGGAAATGATCGTTTCCTATATTCCGCTCATGAGCAATTTCAGCCAGTCCAATTCCCCGGAACAGCGTCATCGCGGCCGGCCGCGCGAGTTCGATCTCGATCGTGCGCTTGACGGCGCGATCCGGGTCTTCTCGCGGCGCGGCTATCACGCGACCTCGGTCGGTGATCTCACCGATGCGATGGAACTGGCGCAGGGCAGTCTCTACAAGGCATTCAAGGACAAGAAGGCTGTCTTCATCGCCACGATGGAACGCTACAGGATCGTGCAGACCGAGCGTTTCGAGGCGGCGGTGGCCGGTTTCGATACCGGTTATGAGCGCGTTAGGGCAGGCCTGATGTTCTATGCGGAACGGTCGCATGGCGGTGTCGGTTCCGATGGATGTCTGGTGGTTGGTGCTGCTGCCGATCTGGCGGCGCTGGATGACGATATTGCAATCGTGGTCGAGCGGGCGGTGAAGGCGAGGGAGCGAATTGTCGCCCGCCTCGTTGCCGAAGGGCAGAAGGATGGTTCCGTGCGTTCGAAGGCCGATCCCGAAGATCTCGCCCGGGCGATGCTGTGCATGATGTACGGCATGCGCGTGGTGGGAAAGACGGGGCGCAGCCTCAAAGACATGATGGCCGTGGTGGATATCGCCATGAAGCTTGCCGATTGATTTTGTGACTATTTAGGAAACGATTGTTTCCATATTGGAGAAAATGATGACGACGCGTGTAATTGAAGGGGATGATGTCGAGGCAACATCCATTTCCCCGGCCTTGACGTTCCTCTTGGCGACAGCCTGCGGACTGATTGCCGCCAATCTTTATTATGGCCAGCCGCTGGCCGGCATCATCGGGGCGGAACTTGGTCTCTCCGCCGGCGCGACGGGCCTGATCGTGACCCTGACCCAGATCGGTTACGGTATCGGTCTGCTGTTTGTCGTGCCGCTCGGCGATCTCGTTGAAAACCGCAAGCTGGTGGTCAGCGCTGTCGCTATGGCGGTGCTTTCCCTTGTGGCGGCGGCATTTGCGCCGCATGCGGCCCCGTTTCTGATTGCGGCCTTTCTTGTCGGCGTCAGTTCCGTGGCGGTGCAGGTCATCGTTCCCTATGCCGCCCATATGGCGCCGCACGCCATTCGCGGGCGGGTGGTCGGCAATGTCATGAGCGGGCTGATGGCCGGCATCATGCTGGCGCGGCCGGTTTCCAGCCTTTTGTCGGAAGTGGTCTCCTGGCGCGGTGTGTTTCTGACCTCTGCAGCGGTCATGGCGCTTCTTGCCGTGGTGCTTTTCCGGCTTCTGCCTGCCCGTATGCCCGATGCGCGCCTGAGCTACGGCGCATTGATGGCTTCGATGGGCCGGCTGGCGCTGCACACACCGATCCTGCGGCGGCGGGCGATCTATCACGCCTTCCTGTTTGCGGCTTTCAGCCTGTTCTGGACCACCACGCCGCTTTATCTGAGCGGACCGCATTTCAATCTGAGCCAGGGTGAGATCGCGCTTTTCGCGCTGGCCGGTGCGGCCGGCACCGTGGCCGCGCCGATTGCCGGGCGGATGGCGGATCGTGGCTGGACGCGTGCGGCCACCTTCTTTGCCCTGGTGGCGGTGGCGCTCTCCTTCGCCGTTACGCATCTTGCACCGGAAGGCTCACATCTGGCGCTCGCCATTCTGGTCGTCGCGGCAATCGTTCTCGATTTCGGCGTCACCACCAATCTGGTGCTCGGCCAGCGGGCGATCTTCACGCTGGGGGCGGAATTCCGCAGCCGCCTGAACGGCATCTATATGGCGACGTTCTTCATGGGTGGTGCCATCGGCTCCGCCGTGGGTGGCTGGGCCTATGCCGTCGGTGAATGGCAAGCAGCCTCGTGGATCGGCTTCGCCTTGCCGGTAGCGGCGCTCCTGTATTTCCTGACGGAAAAGCGCGACTGAAACACCCATAACGAAAAAAGCCCGGCGGATCACACCGCCGGGCTTTCTGTTTTCTTGCGCTCGATTATTCGGCGAATTCGACCACGACGCCGGGACGGACCATTTTCGCCAGCTCGGTCGCATCCCAGTTGGTCAGGCGGATACAGCCGTGGCTGTTGGTCTTGCCGATCTTGGACGGTTCCGGGGTGCCGTGAATACCGTAGGTCGGCTTCGACAGGGCAATCCAGACCGTACCGACCGGGCCGTTCGGACCCGGCGGAATTTGCAGGATCTTGTCGTTCTGGCCCTGCTTGAAATTGATCTTCGGATTATAGGTGTAGCCGGGATTGAGCGCGATGCGCTCGACCGTATGCGTACCGCTTGGCGAAGGCGTATCCGTGGAGCCGATGGTGGCGGGATAGGCGGCGATCAGATTACCGTCCTGACCATAGGCGAAGACCTGCTTGATGCCCTTATGGGCAACGATGCGGGCAACCTGCCCCTTTTTCGTCTCGCCCGGATTGACGACCTTGATAATGGTGCCGGGTACGGAGAAATCGATGCCGGGGTTCAGCTCCTTCAGGTAGTTCTCATCCATGTGGAAGCGTTCGGCGAGCGCTTCCGAAGTCGAGGTGAAGGAGAGGGCAGGCAGCTGCGATTTCTCGGCATAGTCGTCCGGGATGGAGGCGACATAGGGGCCAGCGGCGTCGGCGGCGGTGATGGTGTAATCGACGATAGGCATGCCGCCGGAAGCGCGCAGGCGCTCCAGAATATCGTCGGAATTGTTCGGATCGAGCTTTTCGCCGGTCATGTCCTGCCAGGCGGCAATCGCCTTGTTGACGTTGTCGCCCATCTTACCGTCAATAACGCCGGGCGAGATGCCTTCACGGTCGAGGAAGGTCTGGAGCGCAACGATTTCCTGGCGCGAGCGATTGACCGGCGTTGTCACCGGCGTGTGGCGCTCGATCAGGTGCTCCGGCTGCGGAACCGCGGCCGTGGTGCTTTCGCCCGGCATCGGCTGGCCGAGCGGGCCGCTTTCAACCGCACCGGGTGCGGGAACGGAGCCGGTGTAGAAATTCTCGTCGGAGCCGTCGCCGCGATATTCGCGGTAATCGCGCACGCTGCCATTGTCCTGGTAGCCGTAGTCGCGTTGCGGCTCACGATACCGTCCGCCGGGGGCGGGCGGATAATAGGTGGTGTCGCGCTGGCGCGCCTGTTGCCGCTGCGGGTAGCCGGAGGGCATTTCGGTGGCGAGGAGATTGCCATACTGGTCGTAAAACACCGTGCGTCCCATCGCGTCGCGGCTGATGACGATATCGCCGCGTTCGGGAACGAAATCGAGCACGCGACCGTCCGGCGTCACCAGAACCGGCTGCTCATAACCATAACGCTGCTGCGCGCCAGCCTGTAGCGGGGTGAAAACCGACGCCACGGCGACCGTCAAACCCAGAGCTGCGTTAAGAAACTGTTTCACGATTCTGCTATCCCTTGCTTGTTCACCGATAAACACACCGCAATCTTGACCCTATTGTGAAAAAGGTGAATTCGCGGTTAATGCAATCTTAATTTCCTTCACGGTTAGTAGCGTTTCCGTGAACCATGCGTTTTTGCTGCCACAGGGAGGTTGTCTTGCGTTCATTTCAGGCCGGCAAATCGCCACGTATTTTCCTCGATGAAACCTCCGTTTTCGATATCGGCGCTTGCGTCGTTGACGGCATCGACATAGCACCGGGCCGCGCCATTCCCGACGATGGCGATGCGCGCATCGACCACTCGCTGGAAGGATTTCTCTTCACCTGCGGTCCCGACCATATCCGCCATCCCGAGCCTATCGAGGGTGACGTCGAAGGACGCCGGTATCCATTGCATGGCTCCTTCTCCTCGCATCCCGCGACCATCATCGCCTTCGACGTTCATGAGACCAATGCGCTGGCGCGTGTCGAGGTTCCCGTGAAGCTTGCCGATGGTTGCACTGCGCTCTTGGAGCGGACGTGGCGCATCGATGGTGAGAGCGGTGAAGTCAGTCTCGACGACCGGATCGTCAACACTTCCGGGCGGCCGATCCCGGTGTTCCTGATGTATCACATGAATATCGGCGCGCGGCTGTTCGACGATGCCGTGCGGCTTGAGGGCGCGATGCTGCATGGCGGCGGCCATGGCTGGCGTTTCGGCGAAGAGCCGGGCAGCGTTTTCTGCGTTTCTGCCGGCAATGATGACTGGGCGGAACTGAAGCTCGGTCCGGTCGCGGCCATCGGCGGGAAGACGCTGACCGTGCGTTTCCGTACGGAAACGCTGCCCTATCTGCAGATGTGGCGCAATCAGCAGGCGCCGGCCAATGTGCTCGGCATCGAGCCGGTTTCGCATCGCTGGGTCGGGCGGAGCGAGCTTGAGGCTGCCGGCGAGTTCAATATTCTCCAGCCGGGCGAAAGCCGTTCCTTCGGCCTGCGCTTTTCCATCCTCTGAGCCGTACCGAATGAAGATCGCCCGTCATTGACGCCGCGGTTTTGACCGCTTACATCGGATGCGGATTTCAAGGGTGACGGCCAGCGGAGGCATGACATGGATATCAGGCGCATTGACGACGAATATTCGGTAACGGGACAGATCAGCGTCGCTGATCTCGACGAGGTCAAGGCACTCGGCTTCAAGTCGATCGTCTGCCATCGCCCTGACGGCGAAGAAGACGGCCAGCCGCTTTTTGCTGATATTGCCGAGCGTGCCGAGCAGCTTGGCCTCACCATCATGCATGTGCCGGTCGGCCGCTATGGCGTCGACGCCGATGCCGTTGCCGGCATGGTGGATGCGCTGGACGAATTGCAGCGCCCGATGCTCGGCTATTGCCGCTCTGGCGCGCGCTCGACGGCGATTTACGAAAAGACCCATCACCTGCGCGGCTGATTTTCCGCGCATCTTCGATTTTTAATGCCAATCAACAGGAGTTTTCCATGACCATCAAGCGTATCGAGCCGGGCAAGCGCATGAGCGGCGCCGTCGTTCACGGCAACACCGTTTATCTGGCCGGCCAGGTTGGCGAAGGCACGAGCGTTACGGAACAGAGCAAGTCCGCTCTCGCTGAAGTCGACCGCCTGCTGGCCGCTGCCGGTTCCGACAAGTCGAAGATCCTGCAGACCATCATCTACCTCTCCGACATGTCCACCTTCGGCGAAATGAACGCTGTATGGGAAGGCTGGATCGACCCGGCAAACCCGCCGGCCCGCGCCACTAGCGGCGCACCATTGGCGACGCCGGACTACAAGGTTGAGTTCATCGTGACCGCTGCTCTCTGAGCAATGGTTTGATTTTTTAAGGAAAGGCCGGGTCGCGGAATGCGGCCCGGCCTTTTTGTCGAGGCGATGCTGTCGGAAGCAAAGTCATTTGATGCCGGAACCGGGTGGTCGTCTACGCTTGGGCTGAAGGAGTGAATTGCGCTGCAAGCGCCTTTTCGCAGCCATGCTGTTTTATTGCAGCATCCAGTGCTGTTTTATAAAAGGTGCGGGCGCTATCGATGCGCGTACGCCCACTATCGGTCAAAACGGTATACACACCGCGCTTGTCGTCCGGACAAAGATCCCGGACCGTGAGGCCTGTCCGTTCCAGACGTTCCACCAGCCTGGAAACCGAACTCTGGTTGAGGCAAAGATGCGAGGCAAGATCCTGCATCCGCAATTCACCGGTGGGTGAGCGGGAAAGCGCCTCCAGCGCACGATATTCCGATAAGCCAAGTCCGCAGGCGGTTTGCATCGTTTTTCCGAGGTCGACTTCGACGTTGCCGACGGCTTGGGCAAGTTTCAGCCACGCATCGTGTTTGGAGGACATATGGGCAAGCTCCTGGAGGAACGAAATACTAACCCATATGTATGCTCATACAATAACATCTTCAAGCGGACGGCGCTATGACAGCCCGGTCTCTCCCTTGGGGAGTTTGACGCTGTCGGCGAGCTTCAGCCACACGACCCCGGCGATGATAATCGCCAGCCAGAACGACTGGGTGAGAGTCAACGGCTGATCCAGTAGGAGACTACCGCAGACGGCCGCCCCGACCGCGCCTATGCCTGCCCAAACCGCGTAGCCAAGCCCGACGTCGATGGTCTTGAGGGACACGCTGAGAAAATAAAGTGTCAGCAGGAAGAAGATTGCGGCGGCGATGGACCAACTTGGTATCGTGAAAGCCCTGCTCCCGCTCACGCTGAGCGCGTAACCGATTTCGAAGAGACCGGCGAGCAGCAGCATGAACCACGCGCGCCCCGTATTCGCGTTCGTTGTCATATCCATATCCTTTCTGATCTGGTGTTCTGACGTCAGATGTTGTCGCTCTATTTTTATGCCGCGCCGCTGAGCCGAAGTCCGATGACCCCGCCGATTACCAGGGCGATCCCAGCGATTTTCCTCCAGTCCAATCTTTGTTCGAAAAAAATCGCGCCCAGAACGACAATGCCGACGCCTGCTGTAGAGGTCCAAATGGCGTAGCCAACACCAACGTCGAAAGTGAGAAGCGCAAAACTAAGGAAAACTGTCGCGATTGCGCCGCTGACCAAAGTCGCGGCAGTCCACCAGGGATGAGAGAAACCCTTGGCATTTCCTGCCGATATTGCGACCGCGATTTCAAAGATCACTGCGATTGCCAGATACATCCAATGCATTGTCATTCTCCGTTAGGATGATTGTTTGAAGTATTGGCCCTGTCTCCCGACCGATGAGTGGTCGATTGAGCATGCCAGGGTCACAAATGGTCGTCTCGACGTGCCGACTATTTATTTGCATGTGCATGCATATTATTTATGAAAGAAGAGGTCAACATGTTTGTCGTTTTCTTCCGCATGGAAACGATGGCGCGGTGACAGGGCCGTTCGAGACACCATGTATATGATGCCGGTCGAGGCTGAACCTGCGACGAGTCGCCTGTATTCGTTTGTTTTGAAGCCCTTGGCGGGTTCAGCTTGCGGGTTGAGTCAATTGTTTCTCAAACTGCTTCAACGTTGTCACCCGCTCCGCAAACCAAAGCCGGGCCAGATCGCTGGCCGAAGCCAGATCGATGCCGTCAGGATCGATGGAGGTGATTTTCCATCGTCCGGTTTTGGCACCAGCGAGAACGGCAAGCCGAGCCGCTTCGCCCTTGATGGCGTTGAGGCGGATCGCTTCGCTTTCCGCTACAGCCATCAGTTCTTCTGCGCCTGACAGATCGGTGCGCAGATCGCCGGGTGTGATGGTGCTGGCATTTCGCGCCGGGCCGCCATTGATCTGCACGCCTTCCGTCCGCAGCCGGTAGAGCCTTGTGTCGGGAAGGGACAGATAAAGTTTCGCCTTGGGGTAACGGGTAATATAGCGCTGTCTCGCAAGCGGCACTTCATCCGGGCTGATTTGCTCCGCCCTGCCCACCAGTGTCAGCCGCGGCAATGTCAGCGCATCGCCCTTGCCGAAGGGAGCGAGCGTCAGTGAGATGCGTGGGTCGGCCTCCATGTTGCGGGCGTGCAGCGTCAGGCCCGCCGCGAAGAAGAATGGCGTGCCATCCGGCTCGACGCCGATATTGGTGGCGGTTGTATAGGGATAACCGCTGACCGGATCGAGGGTCGCAAGTGCTGCCGTGCGGGAAGTGTGCAGCACATCCCGGGCCACGCGCACGGCCTCGAAAGGTGCGCCGGCCGAGGGCTCGATTTTTGCGCCGCGCGGGGTGATGACGGGAGGGGCAACATCCGGCATGTCGTTTCCTGATCCAAAGGGCTGCTGAAAGAAGTGTGAGACCCCTCCTTCGTCATGCTCGGGCCTGTCCCGAGCATCTGCAACCGATGAACTTTACGATACGTGATTGGATCCTCGGGACAGGCCCGAGGATGACGTCGTGCGAGCGTCAGGATTTACACCATGCCGGAGCCGTGTCCATGCGTAATATCAGCTTCCGGTCCGGATCTGCGTCAGGGTACGCGTCGGCGTGATCGCTTCCGCATCCAGCTTCACCTCGATGATGGCCGGTTTGCCGCTGGCCCGCGCCCGCTCGAAGGCGGCGGCGAAGTCTTGCGTTCTTTCCACCGTTTCGCCGTGGCCACCATAGGCCTTGGCAAAAGCGTTGAAATCCGGGTTGACGAGATCGGTGCCGCTGACACGGCCAGGATATTCCCGTTCCTGATGCATGCGGATCGTGCCATAGGTGCCATTGTTGACGAGCACGGTGATGATCGGCAGGCCATAACGCACGGCAGTGATGAATTCCTGCCCGTGCATCATGAAGCAGCCATCACCGGCAAAGCAGATTACCTCGCGCTCCGGGAACAGATGCTTGGCGGCCACCGCCGCCGGCAGGCCGTAACCCATGGAGCCTGATGTCGGGGCCGATTGCGTGTTGTAGCGGCGAAAGCGGTGGAAGCGGTGCAGCCAGGTGGCGTAATTGCCGGCGCCATTGGTGAAGATCGCGTCCTCAGCCACATTGGCCTCGATCCAGTCCATGATCGGGCCCATCTGCACCGGACCGGGCCCGGTCTGCGGTGGTGTCGACCAGGTGAGATAAGCTGCGTGCATGGCGGTAGTGCGCTCGGCCCATGCGGCGTTGCCGGAAAGGGTGAGCGAGGCGAGGGCGGCGACGAAATCATCTGGGGCGGCGCAGATCGCCAGATCGGGGCGGTAGACGCGGCCAAGTTCTTCGGCTTCGGGATAAATATGGATCAGCTTCTGCGACGGGTAGGGGATGTCGATGAGCGTATAACCGGAGGAGGGCATTTCCGAGAGGCGACCGCCGAGCAGCACCACCAGATCGGATTCCTTGATCTCCTTCGCCAGGGCGGGATTGATGCCGATGCCGACATCGCCAGCATAAGAAGGGCTCAGATGATCGAACAGCATCTGGCGGCGGAAGGAACAGCCGACGGGCAGCTTGTGGTTTTCGGCAAATGCCCTGAAGGCCGCCACGCTTTCCTCGGACCAGCGCGTGCCGCCGACGATGAAGATCGGCCGTTTCGCTTCGCCCAGCATTTTTGTGAAGGCCGTCATCTGCGAAGGGCCGGGATGCGCTTCGACCGGCATGTAGGGCTTTGCCTCGGGCGCTTCGACTTCTTCCACCAGCATGTCTTCCGGCAGCGTCAGCACCACGGGGCCGGGGCGGCCGGAGGTGGCGACGGCAAAGGCGCGGGTGACGAATTCAGGGATGCGGCGGGCATCGTCGATCTCGCCGACCCATTTTGCGAATTCTGTAAAGGCGCGGCGATATTCCACTTCCTGAAAGGCCTCGCGCTCGCGCGCTTCGCGCTGGACCTGGCCGATGAACAGGATCATCGGAATGGAATCCTGCCTTGCGATGTGCAGGCCGGCCGAGGCATTGGTTGCACCCGGACCGCGCGTCACCATGCAGACGCCGGGTTCGCCGGTCAGCCGGCCCCAGGTGTCGGCCATCATGGCGGCGCCGCCTTCCTGGCGGCAGACCACGGTTTCAATGCCGCTTTCATAAAGCGCATCCAGCACTGCCAGATAGCTCTCGCCCGGAACGCAGGACACGCGGGAGACGCCATTGGCCTTCAGCGCTTCGACGATCAGTTCTCCGCCGGTTCTTTTCATGGCGTGGTGGTCCTTTCGATGTTTTCCAGTTCGGCCAGCACCTGCGCCTGATGTTCGCCGAGCTTCGGGCTCGGGCGTTCGTAACGCAGCGGCGTCTGTGACATTATAATCGGTGTGCGTACCCCTGGGATGACGGTGCCGTCTTCCGCTTCCAGATCGACGCGGAGGCCGCGTGCCTGAACTTGCGAATCGGCGAACATCTCCTCGATGGAGTTGATCGGCCCGGCCGGCACGGCGTTTTTCTCGCAGGCGCTCAGAAGATCGCGCTTGTTCCATTTCAGCGTTTCGGTGGAAACGATCCGCCGGACTTCGACCTTATGTGCGACGCGGGCCTTGTTTGTCGCATAACGTTCGTCATCGGCAATCGCGCCAATGCCGAGAATGGTGCAGAGGCGGCGGAACTGGCCGTCATTGCCGACCGCGAGGATCAGGAAACCATCGGCCGTCGGCACCACCTCATAGGGGGAAATATTCGGATGGGCGTTGCCGAGGCGGACGGGCGGCTTGCCGGAGATCAGATAATTCATGTTCTGGTTGGCGAGCACGGCCGATTGCACATCCAGAAGCGCCATGTCGATATGCTGGCCTTCGCCTGATCGCATGGTGTGGATGAGGGCGGCCTGAATGGCTGTCACGGAATAAATGCCGGTGAAGATATCGGCCACCGCAACACCCGCCTTCATCGGCTGGCCGTCAGCTTCACCTGTTATCGACATGAAACCGGACATGCCCTGCACGATATAGTCGTATCCGGCGAGATCGGCGTAAGGCCCGGTCTGGCCGAAGCCGGTGATGGAGCAATAGATCAGCTTCGGATTGAGCACCCTAAGGCTCTCATAATCGAGGCCGTATTTGGCGAGCCCGCCGCGCTTGAAGTTTTCGATGACGACATCGGCGGTGCGGACCAGCCGGCGCACCAGTTCGCAGCCCTCAGGGGTCTTCAGATCGGCGACGATGGAGCGTTTGCCGCGATTGGTGGCGTGGTAGTAGGCCGCAGAGAGGTTCTCTCCGTCAGCACCCTCAACGAAGGGTGGTCCCCATGCGCGGGTATCGTCGCCACCTTCGGGGTTCTCGACCTTGATGACGTCAGCGCCCATGTCGGCCAGCATCTGCCCCGCCCAGGGACCAGCCAGAACACGCGCGAGTTCAATGACACGGATGCCTGCGAGCGGCGGTTTCCTGTTCGGCATGTCGGTCATCTGTCCCCCGGGATTTTCTGCTTGCCGGTTTATAGACCGCTGCCTGCCGCGCCGCATGTGATTTTATCTCATGGACTTATTCCGTTTCGGCAAAGGCGCCTTCAGTCTTTAACGACCCGACCGCACCAGGCGGCGAAATCCGCCGCGACGGGCTGCCAGCCGATCTCGTTCAATGTCTCGTGCCGCATTCCCTTGTAGATTGTGTGTTCGACATGACTGAAGCCCGCCTGGCGGAAACGCTCGGCTAGCCACACAATTTCCCTGCCATCATTCGTGGCGGCATCCTGATCGCCGCTTACCAGTAACAGCGGCAGCGTTTTTGGCAGGCGCTCGATGAGTTTTGGCGCGCGATAGGAGAGTTCGAAAACATCCTGCCAGAGCGAAACGCTCGCCTCGAACTGGCAGAGCGGGTCCTCCACATAGGCATCGACAGCCGCCTTGTCGTGGCTCAGCCAGTCGGCATGGGTGCGCCTTTCCGGCATTTTTGCATTCCAGGCGCGGAAGGTCGCCTTGGGCAGGATGGCGCTCGGCACGTCCGATCCCTTCAGCATCTTTTCAAGCCGGAGCACGACCTGCGCGATGCGGCCCATGACGCCGGGATTGAGATTGGAGTTCCAGATCGACAGGCCATCGAAGGCATCGGGGTGGCTGACGGCAGCGTTGAGCGCCACGAGGCCACCCATGGAGTGGCCGAACAGGATCACGGGCAGGCCGGGATGTCTTTCCCCGATCATCACGCGCATCGCCATGACATCGGCAACCACCTTTTCCGCGCCGTCCTTCCAGGCGAAGCGACCGAGAGGCGCATCCGCCGCTCTCGTGCGGCCATGGCCGCGATGGTCATGGGCATAGACCTCGAAACCCTGTTTCGCCATGACATCGGCAAAACGGCGGTAGCGGCCGGCGTGCTCGACAAGGCCGTGGCAGATCATCAGCACGCCACGGGCGGGGGATAGAGCGGAAGGTTGATGACGGAAGGCGATCGATGCGCCGGAAGGGGCTTCCAGCCTCTCAATCTGGCTGAAGGCGAAGTTATCGGTCGTCTCATTCATGGCAGCACCCATCGCCTCGTCACGCAGCTTGTCATAATCATGGGGTCATAATCGTGCCAGAGGTTGCCCCAAGGTCCTATTTACCCTACATAGCGGCAAATTTCCCGATACGTACTCTTAAAAATCCGATGTGGAGCATTCGCTACAATGGCACGTCAATTCATCTATCACATGGCTGGGCTGAACAAGTCCTATGGCGCGAAGAAGGTTCTGGAGAACGTCCATCTCTCCTTCTACCCCGATGCCAAGATCGGTATCCTCGGCCCGAACGGTGCCGGTAAGTCGACCGTTCTGAAAATCATGGCCGGCCTCGACAAGGAATATACCGGTGAAGCCTGGCTCGCCGAAGGTGCGACCCTCGGTTATCTCGAGCAGGAGCCGAAGCTCGACGAAAACAAGACCGTGATGGAAAACGTCATGGAAGGCGTGGCGCACAAGACGGCGATCGTCGACCGCTACAACGAATTGATGATGAACTATTCCGACGAAACGGCGGATGAGGGCGCAAAGCTTCAGGACATGATCGACAGCCAGAACCTCTGGGATCTGGAAAATCAGGTCGAAATGGCCATGGATGCCCTGCGTTGCCCGCCCGGCGATTCGCCCGTGACCGGCCTTTCCGGTGGTGAGCGTCGCCGTGTGGCACTGTGCCGTCTGCTGCTGTCGCAGCCGGACCTGCTGCTGCTCGACGAACCGACGAACCATCTGGACGCTGAAACTATCGCCTGGCTCGAAAAGCACCTGCGCGACTATCCCGGCGCCGTGATGATGATCACCCACGACCGCTACTTCCTCGACAATGTCACGGGCTGGATTCTCGAGCTCGATCGTGGTCGCGGCATTCCTTACGAAGGCAACTACTCCGCTTACCTGCAGGCGAAAGCCAAGCGCATGCAGCAGGAAGCTCGCGAAGATGCATCGCGTCAGAAGGCCATCAGCCGCGAGCAGGAATGGATCGCATCCAGCCCCAAGGCCCGTCAGACGAAATCCAAGGCGCGTATTAAGGCCTATGACGAACTGGTGGAAGCAGCGGAAAACCGCCGTCCCGGCGATGCGCAGATCGTCATTCCGGTTGCAGAGCGTCTCGGTCGCGTCGTCATCGAAGCCGACAACCTCACCAAGTCCTATGGCGACCGCGTGCTGATTGAAAACCTGTCCTTCAAGCTGCCGCCCGGTGGCATCGTCGGTGTCATCGGTCCGAACGGTGCGGGTAAGACGACGCTGTTCAAGATGATCACCGGTCAGGAGAAGCCTGATAGCGGTTCCGTGACCGTTGGTGACACCGTTCAGCTCGGTTACGTCGACCAGAGCCGCGACGCGCTGGCGGGTGACAAGACCGTGTGGGAAGAAATCTCCGGCGGCAACGACATCATCAAGCTCGGCAAGTTCGAAGTGAATTCGCGCGCCTATTGCGGCGCCTTCAACTTCAAGGGCGGCGATCAGCAGCAGAAGGTCGGCAATCTTTCGGGCGGTCAGCGTAACCGCGTTCACCTCGCCAAGATGCTGAAGGCCGGCGGCAACGTGCTGCTGCTCGACGAACCGACCAACGATCTTGACACCGAAACGCTGGCGGCGCTTGAAGAAGCGCTGGAAGCCTTCGCCGGCTGCGCCGTTATCATCAGCCACGACCGCATGTTCCTTGACCGCCTTGCCACCCACATCCTCGCTTTCGAGGGTGACAGCCATGTGGAATGGTTCGAAGGCAACTTCGAAGACTACGAAAAGGACAAGGTCCGCCGTCTCGGCCCGGAAAGCATCAAGCCCGGCCGCGTGAGCTACAAGCGCCTGACGCGCTGATCCTTTTCAGCATCGCTCCAGAAAGGCCCGCCGTAAAGCGGGCCTTTTTTCGTGTAATAAGTGGACATGATCGCGTCCCGAGACACTTTACGCTTGCATCGAACGCCACATCGACATAAAGATATCTTTATATCTTGATTAGCTTGCGAGGCGCGGCAGAGTGGCGTTCGGTCTGGACAAATTGGTGGATCTCCTGAAGGCGGCGGGTGAGACGACGCGTTTTCGCTTGCTGGCGCTTCTTTCGGCCGGCGATCTGACGGTTACCGACCTTACCGAAATCCTCGGCCAGTCGCAGCCGCGCATCTCCCGTCACCTCAAACTTTTGACGGAAGAGGGGCTGATCGAGCGTTATCAGGAAGGCGCATGGGCCTATTTCCGTCTGCGGCAGGATGGTGAGCCTGCGGGCGTCGTTCGGCAGCTGCTTGGCGCCGCGTCGCCGTCTGACGCCGTTCTCCAGCGCGACAGCGAACGGCTTGCTACCGTCAAGCGGGTGCGGGCGGAGCGGGCGCAGGACTATTTCAGCCGCAACGCTTCCGCATGGGACGAGCTGCGCCGTCTGCATGTCAGCGACGAGGCCGTGGAAGGCGCGCTCCTGAAGTTGGTGGGCACCACGCCGATCGATTCGCTTCTCGATCTTGGCACCGGCACCGGCCGTATCCTGCAGCTTCTGAGCGGTATCTATCGCCGCGCGATCGGTGTGGATGCCAGCCGCGACATGCTGTCGGTGGCGCGCGCCAATCTCGACAAGGCGGGCGTGGTCAATGCCTCCGTTCGCCATGGCGACATTCTCAATCTGCCGCTCGAGGGACAGGATTTCGATCTGATCGTTATCCATCAGGTCCTGCATTTCCTCGACCAGCCGGAAATCGCGCTTTCGGAAGCTGCACGCATGCTGCGTCCCGGCGGTCGGCTGATCGTCATCGACCTTGCGCCGCATTCCTTCGAATATCTGCGTGATGAACACGCGCATGTGCGGCTCGGTTTCTCGCATCCGCTGATGGAAGAATGGTTGAAGAAGGCCGGGCTTTCATTGGAGCGCGCCGTCGATCTTCATTCTGAAAAAGCGTCCGACGAGGCTTTGGACGTCACGATATGGGTTGCCCGCGACCAGCGGCTGCTGATGGCAGACGATGTGGCGCAAGAGGCGGTTTTACTTCGCTCCGGGAGGGCATGATATGTTGAGGTCAGAAACCGCACGCCGTGATGGCGACATCCGGTTGTCTTTCGAATTTTTTCCTCCCAAGAACGCCGAGATGGAATCCCAGCTTTGGGAAACGGTCGACGAGCTGAAGAAGTGGAATCCGGATTTCGTTTCCGTCACCTATGGTGCCGGTGGCTCCACAAAAGCGCCGACGCTGGACGCGGTACGCCGTATGATCGCAGACGGCCATCTGCCGACTGCCGCGCATCTGACGTGCGTGGATGCGAGCCGGGATGAGGTGCATCAGGTCGTAGAAGAGTTCCGCAATGCTGGCGTTCGCCATTTCGTGGCGCTTCGCGGCGATCCCTCCACCGGCATCGGCACGGCTTACCAGCCGCATCCGGAAGGGTATGAGAATGCTGCCGCTCTGGTGAAGGGGCTGCGTGAAATTGCCGATTTCGAGATTTCCGTTTCGGCCTATCCGGAAAAACATCCGGAAAGTGCAAGCGAGGCTATCGATATCGACATGTTGAAGCGCAAGGCCGACAATGGTGCGACGCGGGCGCTGACGCAGTTCTTCTTCGATAATGACGTGTTCGAACGTTACATGGAGCGGGTCACGGCGGCGGGCATCACCATTCCGGTGGTTCCGGGCATTATGCCGATCCAGAATCTCACCCAGCTCAAGCGTTTCGCCGGCCGCTGCGGCACCAGCATTCCCGGTTTTCTGGATGAGCGTTTCGAAGGCTATGACGACGATCTGGAAGGTCGCGCCCGCGTGGCCGCGGAGGTTGCCGCCGAACAGATTGCCGATCTTCAGCGTCGTGGCGTCAATGAGTTCCATCTCTACACCATGAACCGCGCGCCGCTGGTTGACGCGGTGCTTGAAAATCTCGGGCTGGAGCGTCTGCGCCGCAGCGCCGCGTGATTTTACACATCAGATTACCGATATGAAAAAAGCGCAGGTCCCTTAGGGCCTGCGCTTTTTAAACTCGTGTCATCTACGGTTTTTATCTGCGTTTGGTCTTCACGTCTCGTCAGATGAAAAGCATCATCGCTACGAACAAAAACGCCAAACCGACTGCCAAGGCATTGAGAGATTTTGTAAGTCCCATGGGTGCCTCCTGTTGTTGACAGGTTTGATAATATGACCGTTTTGTGGCGGTTGGAAAGCGGTTTTTGTGATGCAGTGCAGCAAGGCCTGGCATGCCGTAAAAAAGCGTTTTCTGTAATTTATTGAAAATAAAAGATTATTTCTCTATCACGCAGTGCTTCATAAGTTTAAAAAAAGTAAATGACCGGGGTGTTATCCCCAGTCATCAGGTCGAGATTAATGATTTCTGCCTTGATTCCGTCCGACAGATGAAGGGCCGGAAGGCGGCGTTAAGATTGATTAAAGCGCCTGCAGAAGTGCGGCAGAAGGCCAGCCATCGGCGGGCAGTCCGAGACGCTGCTGCTCTTTCTGGATGGCGACGCGGGTGCCGGAACCGAGAATGCCGTCCACCTTGCCGACATTATGTCCGCGCGCTTCGAGCTTGGTCTGAAGCTGCTTCATGGTCGCATCATCGAAACCGGGCTCCGGGTTGCCCTTGTTATAGACGGGGGAGCCCATCAAGCGTGTGGCGAAATAGGCGGCCGAGGTCGTGTAGATGAACGACTGGTTCCATTCCAGATAGATGTTGAAATTAGGATAGGTAATGAAAGTCGGACCCTTGCGCCCCTGCGGCATGATGAGCGCGGCGGGAAGGGAAGCGAAGTTCTTGTTGCCGTCACGCGGGGTGACGCCGAGCGCGAACCACTCACCGGCGGTCAGCGTGCCGCCGAGGCCGGATTTTTCCCAGGGCAGGTTTTCAGGCAGGGAAACTTCCTGAATCCAGGGTTCGCCCTTCTTGAAACCGAGATGCTGGATGAATTTGGCCGCCGTCAGGATGGCGTCGGGCGCGCTGCTCTTGACGTTGATGTGGCCGTCGCCATCACCATCGACGCCGAAAGCGATGATGTCCTTGGGCAGCATCTGCACCTGGCCGATTTCACCGGCCCATGCGCCCGTATTGGTGGCTGGGTCGAGATCGCCG
Source organism: Agrobacterium salinitolerans (assembly GCF_002008225.1). Taxonomy (GTDB): domain Bacteria; phylum Pseudomonadota; class Alphaproteobacteria; order Rhizobiales; family Rhizobiaceae; genus Agrobacterium; species Agrobacterium salinitolerans. The sequence goes on from NZ_MRDH01000003.1 coordinate 34,142, forward strand.
TGCTGAACCATTTCGATCAGCGCCAGCAGCTGCGGACGGAAGAGTTCCGGGCGGCGGCAATCATGCGACAGGGTCACCAGCGCGTTACGGGTGTTGAAATCACCCTGGACGGCGCCAAAATCGGTTTCCATGGCCCAGAAGGCGGCGATGACGCCGGCCGGTACACCGTATTCGCTTTCGGCGCGGGCGAAGGTGGAGGAGAGTTCCTGCAGTTTCTTGCGGCCAATATCGAGGCGCGCCTGGCTGACGGTGCGCTGGGAAAACTCCAGGAAGGTCTGGCGGAAGACGCCCTGTGCACGGTCACGCGAGAGCACCTTCGGGTCGATCTGTGCGCCGGAGAGCGCCTTCTGGATTGCGTCGGCCGGAATGCCCTTGGCAAGCGCGTCGGCTTTAACGCCTTCGAGAAATGCACCGAGATCGCCGCCGCAGGCAACCTGCTTGGGATCGTCAGGCGAGGCGACAGGCGGCGTTGCGAGTGCGGAGCCGGTAGAAAGAAGCGACAAAGCGGCGGCAAAAACGATGCTGCGCGACCGGAACGTGGGCATGGGAATTTCCTCGATAGGTTGTTAGCCCGCTTTACCCATATGTTTGCGACAAAAAAACGGATCGGGCGATCTGACGTGGCTGAACAACGCCGATTTTTCAAAAGTGTTGCTTCTTGGCCGTGTTATTTGGCGGAAGCAATCCATTTTCGCCAGTTTTTCTCCGTTCCGGCAAAGACATTGATGTCAGTGGGACCGTTCACGCCGGGCACGACGCCGGTTGCGGTATATTGCCAGAAGGCCCATTTGCGATCTTCGTAAATCTTGGCCGGATGGGCGGCAACGGAACGCACCCAGAAATGGTAGTTCTTGAACTGGCCGACGAGATTGTCGCGGTGAAAGTCGACTGAGGTATAGATGATCGGGCGCTTGCCGTAGTGGGCTTCGAGGCGGTCGAGGAAACGTTGCATTTCGGCGCGCACGATACCCGGGGCAGGGCGGGTCTTGCAGGTGGGGGAGGAAGGATTCCACTCCACGTCGAGAACCGGGGGCAGGGTGACGGCGTCCTTCGGAACGTTGCGAATGAACCAGTCGGCCTGGGCGTCCGCTGTGGAGCAGAAATAATAGAAATGGTAGGGCGCGTGCAGAATATCGGCCGCCGCCGCGCTGCGCCAATGGTCGCCGAATTTCGGATCGATACGGTCCGACCCTTCCGTCGCCTTGATGAAGACGAAGGAGACGCCGGATTTGCGCACGGTTTGCCAGTCAACGTCGCCATTCCATTTGGACACGTCGATGCCGTGTACCTCGTGGCGGTGCGGGTTGTTGACGCCGAAATCCTGCGGGTCGGTATCAGAAAATTTCGGCCTGGAAACGGATGCGGTTTCCAGCAGGTCGTAACTGGTGGAGGTGCAGCCGCCGATCAACAGCAAAGCCGACAATAGTGCCGATAAACGCAGCCGCATTGAAACCCTGATGAAAGTGTTGCCCATCCCGCGGCCGCAAAACGGCGCGCCATATCTCTCAATTTACGCATAACATGGTAAACAAGCGGTTATGGCAAGGGGCTAGGTGCTTTTTGCATCTCGCAGGCCGCTGGATTTGCAGCGATTTGCGATTTTTACTGCTGAAACCTCGCCCGGCGAAGCCTTGAAGGCGACGTCGAATGCGCGCATGCGGGTTTTGCAATCCGTCGGGAATCAGGCGTCGGCCAAGATGCGGTGGTTTTTCGGCTGCTGCGCTTCGGCAACCGGGAGCGTGATGACAGCCCGCCAGGCATAACCCCGGGCGATTTCCTCGAATTCGAGATTGCCGTCAAAACGGCCGGCCATATTGGCCAGAACATAGCGAAGATTGGCGCGGGGCGTGACGTGGAAACGGGTGAGCCAGGCTTGCAGAAGGGTGCGGAACCACTTCGGCAATTGTTCCTGCTGGCCGAAATCGACAATATGCAGTGAGCCGCCGGGCTTCAGCGCCGTGAGCGCCTGTTCGATCGCCTTTTCCCAATCCGGTATCATCGACAGCGCATAGGGGATCATGACGCGGTCAAAGCCCTCGGGTTGGCCGAATTCCGAGGCGCGGAAGGCAGTGGCGTCTGCCACGCGCAGCATGGGGCGTTCCGCCTTGCCGGCGAAATTTTCGGCTGCGGTCAGCAGCATTTCGGCGGAAATGTCGAGGCCGAACAGTTTCGCCTGCGGAAATTTGCGGCTGGCCAGCAGCAGGTTGCGGCCGGTGCCGCAGCCAACTTCCAGCAAGGTGCCACCTTTCGGCACCTCGAGGCCGGAAATGGTTCTGTCTCGGCCGAGAAGGTAATATTTGCGGGTGATATCGTAGATATGCCGCTGGTGGCGATACATGCGGTCCATCAGGCTCGCATGCGCGCTGTCTGCAAGGCCTACATTCTCGCCGATGGTTTTCATGCCATAGCCCTCTGGTAGATATGGAAGCCGCCGTAGATGGCCGAGCGGTCCATGGCGTTGAGCGCGTTGGAGCGCTCTTCGAGATAGACCCACTGGTTGCGGATGTCAGGCGAAAGCCGGCCTTCGATGACGCTCTTTTCGGCGGCGGTGCGGAAGATGACGCGCGCGCCGGATGCCGCGGTGCGGCTGATCTGCGACCATAATTCGTTGAGCTGCGTGTCCGTCATCCAGTCCTGCGCATCGAGGAGGATATAGCGGTCGACGGCGCTTGCCGGCTTTTTGGAGAGAAGCTCGGTATAGGTGGCGTGGTGCACGGCAACGCGTGCGGTGTTGTTGCGGATCGTTTCGTAATATTCCGATTTGAGATAGGCGGGCAGGGCACCCTCATGCGGTTCGGGATAACGGCGCGCGAAGGCCTGCCAGGCGAAATAATTGTCGCTGAGCGGGAAGTTGCAGGCGAGCTTTTCCAGCCGCTCCTTGAGCACGGACGCAACCGTGCCATCGGCGGAAAGGCTGGCCAGCTCGTCATACTGGCGCGGCGGAATGCCGAGGCCGAAAAGCGAGCTTTTGCGCTTCGTCAGCCAGCGCACCACCGGCTTGTCGAAAAGGGGCGCGACCTTGCTGTCGAAAAACTGGCGCTGTTCGTCCAGCGTTCGGGTCTTGGCCATTTCGGTGAGCTTCACGCCGTGCAGCCGGGCCATGAGATGACCGGCGCCGATGAAGCGGCCGAGCAGGCCGGTGCGATATATATTCCTGTCGAAGACAGAGATGCGGCGGCGGCCGGAAAGGGTGCGCTTCGACCAGTATGCCTTGGTCGTGGCATCCAGATGCTCGGCGATGAAACGGTCGTAACCGATGCTGTTGCTGCGGTGGTTGGCGCGGCCGAAGTGGCGCACCACGTCCTGATGGGCGGGCAGATGGCGGAACGCGGCGAGCTTCAGCTTGTTCAGCGCAATGTGGTGCGGGTTGAGGTCCACGACATCGATGCTGGCCGGATTGCGGGAGAGGTAGGCCAGCATGTTGCAGCCGCCCGAGCCGATGGTGACGATGCGGTGGCCTTCGCCAAGCTCCATCGCCTCCATGTCGATTTCCGGGTCTTCCCATATCTGCGGATAGACGAGGCCGGAAAAGAGGACGCCGAAGAACCGCTCGGACAGACCGCTTTTGGAGAGTGCCTTGTGCTGGAGCAATGCAGACTTCAGTTTCGTGTTCTTGCTGAAGCCGGTCTTGGGTGCCGCACTCGTCATATGTTCACCTCTCAGTCGATTGAGAGGCGTCTACAGCCGTCATACTACAGTTTGATGACAGGGGCTGTGGGTGAAAACAATGAGACGAAAAGACGCTGTGAAACGATCGGCGTCTAAGTTGCCACGAATCCAGACTGCATTCCCAATGCAGCCGGAGGCCATCACTTGCGCAGAACGTGCAGCATGCCCTTGCGCTTGGCGTCGTAGTAATAACCGCGCGCATAAAGCCGGACCGCGTTATCGCGGTCGTTACCCGCCACAACCCATGCGCCGCGCAGATATTTGACGGCGTATTTGAGGTTGGTTTCGGCATCGAACAGGCCGGAAGCGGGACCATCGAAGCCCATGGAGCGGGCCGTGGCATGCCTGATCTGCATCAGGCCGAAATTGCCGCTGCTATAGGCGCCGGGATTATACATGCTTTCACGCCGCACCACTCGGTGAACCAGATCTTCCGGCACATCGTACATGGTGGCGTATTTGGTAATAAGGCCGCTGAGCTTTTCGCGTCCGACCGGGGCCGCCATCGATTCGTTCTGACGGATAGCGGCAAGCGCGGCGTTGGTCGGGCCGGCGGCATAGGCGAGAACCGTGCTGTCCGGCTTTGGCAGCGGAATGACTTTGCGTTCGGCCGTCAGTTCAGTGCCGATGGAGGGCGAACCGGGCGGCGGCGGCGCGGGCGGGAAGCTGCCCTTGACGGCAACCACCTGCGGCAGATCGGCAGCGGCATTGTGGGCAGCCGGCTTGGCCGCCATGTCAGCCGTTTCGATGGCTGCGGCCGCCGGAGTGGCGCTTGTCGGTGCGAGTGCCGTGGCCGTGGTCGGCGCAGATGTCGTCACACTCGCTTGGGCGACTTCGTTCTGCTGCGGTTGCATCTGGGCGGCGATGGCTGCGGCCGCAGCAATTTCAGAAGCCGGTGGCAGCGCCACGCGTCCGCCCTTGACGGCGACGGCGGTGGGAAGTGCCGCAGGCTGGGAAGAGGTTGCGGTTTCGGCGGTCTTAACCGTTGCTGCTGCTGCCGGGGTCACGCCCGTTGCTGCTTCGGCCGTCGCCGGCTGCGGCGATGTTTCCGCGGAAGTGGTCGCGGGATTGACTGTCGCGATCGTCGGGCCGTTCGGTCCTTCCTTTGCGGTATATTCGACGCTGGTACATGCGCTCAATGCCAGTGCCAGACCCACGGTGGAAGACAGAAGAAGTGCACTTCTTCCGCGGAATTTGCCGGAATTTCGCATGTTGCCGCCTTCGTTATGCCTGTCTTTCGATACCCCCGCGTCGAGCGAAGCAGGCAGTGTCCCGTCGAGCCTTCATTAACCTATTGTAAGGATAGCGGCAAGCCGGTGCGTTTCTCCCCGGCTTTCGGGCGGTTTTTCAGGCCGCGATGCGCCTGTATCCGGCACTGACGGCGCGGCCGGAAATAAAGTGGGTGCGGTATTTCGGCCGGATTTTCTTATCGCCCGACATGCGGCGCACCATCGCCAGAGTAGGCCCGGCAAACAGCGCCTGCGCGGTCAGAATCATCAACGCCTGAAGAAGAATGGCGGCCTGCGCCATGGCGAACGTTTCAATTGCATTGCCGGAGGTGGACACGAATTGCGGCAACAGCGCCAGAAATAAAGCGAAGTAGCGCGGGCGCAGGGCGGCAATGGCGTAACAATCGCGGAAAATGCCGCTCCAGGATTTGCCGGGCAGATTGTCATTATCGGCATTGGCGGCCTGGGCGGCAGGCGTGGCGAAGGTCCACAGGAGAAACAGCATCAGCCAGCCGATGCCGGCCCATTGCACGATTTCCACGAAGGATTGCGGCAGATAGACGAGACCGGCCACCGGAATGGCGGAAATCGTCATGGCCGTGACGATGCCGAGCGCGCCGCCGCTGACGGACGCGAAGATCGTCTTTTTGCCGCGAATGGCGGCATAGGAGGCGACAGAGAATACAAGGGGAGAGGGGAGTGCGAACACAACGGCACATGCTGCACAAAAAATCAGCCAGGCCTGTCCAGACATTCTCTTCCTCCTTGCCCTCCCTGTCGCAGTATTATTTTAGCCTATCGTAAAATCAGGCCGCTGTGAACGGCTGACCGACGTGTTCCATCACTTCGGTAAACCATTTTGCAGAGAGGTCGAAATGCTTTCCGCCCTTGATACGCGGAAACTCGATGGTCCGCAATTTGCCATTATGGTCTTCGTCATGGCCGGTGACGCCGGAGACCTTGTTGAGCGCGCTTTCGACGGCGAGATCGACCATGCCCTGGATGAGGCGCAGGTCGTCGCCATTGGCGGCGGCGGAGCGGGCGAAATAGCCAGATTTCTGCACCATGGAGCGTTCCGCACCGATGAGGCTGGCGAACTGCTTCTGGAACCAGCCGCCGACATTGATGGTGTCGATCTTCACATGGCCGAAAGCGTCGCGCTTGACAGCCTCGCCGGAGGCTTCGCGTTCGGCAACGATCGAATCAAGCCCGGCGCCTTCCGACACGAACAGCGTGACATAGCCGTTTTTGTCCATGATTTCCTTCAGGCGCTTGGCTTCCGCCTCGATGTCGAAGGCCATTTCCGGCAGGTAGATGCCGTCGATGTTCTTCATCTGCGTGTTCATCATCAGGCCTTCGACATATTCATTGCCGCTGGTCTTCTGGATATAGGCGCGCGCGGTGGCGGCCGTCAGCCAGCCGCAATGGCGGCCCATGACTTCATGGATGACGAAGGTCTTGGGTGCAGCGCTCTGCTCGTTGCTGACATTGTCGAAGAAGGAAGCGCCGACTTCAGCGGCCGTCCAGGCGCCGAGCGACTGCTTGATCGGCACCACGTCGTTATCCACCGTCTTCGGCAGGCCGACAACGGTGAGGTCATAGCCGTTAGCGCCAAGATAGGCGGCAAGATCGGCCGCTGTCGTATTGGTGTCGTCGCCACCGATCGTGTGGAGAATGGTGACGCCGTCAGCCGCCAGCCGGTCAGCGGCGACGCGCAGCGGATTGTCGCCTTCCTTGACCAGACCGCGCTTGGCGCAATCGGCGGCATTGGTGAGCTTCACACGGCTGTTGCCGATCGGCGAGCCGCCGTAGCGGTGGAGCAGATGTGCCTTTTCCCGCATATCCTTGGTGATCTCGATGCGGTCACCCAGAAGCACGCCCTGGTAACCGGAGCGGTAAGCGATGATGTCGATCTCGGGCGCGATGTCGCTGTAACGCTCGATCAGGCCGCCCACGGCCGAAGAGAGACAGGGCGCAAGGCCACCCGCGGTCAGCATTGCGACTTTCTGTTTGGCCATCATGGCTCTCCTTTTCACATATACCCAAAGACATGTCTGGCAAATGGATGCGACAGCCGCGTGTTGGTGTAAAGTGAATTTATGAAGAAGAACGCCGATTTCTCGCGGGTTTTCAGCGGCTTGAGCAAAGTGGCGTAATATAATCGTTTCAATCGGCATCGCCGGCGGCCGGCTTTCCGCCCTCTGTGGAAAACCATGGTTCCGTCGTCTGCCGTACTCTTGTTCCTGAAGCAAAACTGTCGCAAAGATGAATAAAAGTTAATGCCGCTGGCCCGCTAGGCATATTGCATTCGCGGCAATATCCCGTCATGCTTGTTGCATGATGTTCGATTTCGCCTGTCTGCAAATTTCATCCCTGTGGGAACGGCTGCTCGGCGCAATCGGCGACGCGGCAGGCGGTGCGCTCGGGCGCGTGGTGGAAGCCATCCGCACCCTTTTCGAAGGTGACCCGGAAACCCGCCGCAAGGTTTCGTTTTCCGTGGCCATCATCGCGCTCTCCGCCAAGATGGCGAAGGCCGACGGTGTCGTCAACGACGCGGAAGTGCGCGCCTTCCGGCAAATCTTCGATTTTCCGGAAGAAGAAGCCAAGAACGTCGCCCGTCTTTATAATCTCGCCCGCCAGGACGTTGCCGGTTACGAGGCCTATGCGGAGCGGCTTGCTGGTCTTTGCGGCTCCGGGCACGCCAATTGCGAGATGCTGGAAAGCGTCATCGACGGCCTGTTCCACATCGCCAAGGCCGATGGGCTGATCCACGAACGGGAACTCGCCTTCCTGGGCCGGATCGCGGAAATCTTCCGTATCACCGAAGATCACTTCGAAACGATCATGGCGCGGCATGTCCATATGGACGGGCGCGACCCTTATCGCGTGCTCGGCGTTTCGCCTTCGGACGATTTTCTGGATATCCGCAAGCGGTACCGAACGCTGGTTGCCGAACACCATCCTGACAAGCTCATTGCCCGCGGCGTTCCCATGGAATTGCATGCGGCCGCGAATGAGCGTATGGCGGCTCTCAACGCCGCTTATGCGGCCATCGAGAAAGAACGCCGCGTCGCATGAGTGAATGTCTGCCGGATTTTATCCCGGATTTTGGGGGCGCAACCGTTGCGCCTTCGCCTAACCATGGTGAAAGGCTTGATGTAGCCGGCCCCGATATTATCCTGTTGCATTATACCGGCATGACGACGGCCGACGGCGCACTGTCGTGGCTCTGCAATCTCGAAAGCCAGGTCTCAAGCCATTATTTCGTCTTCGAGGACGGGCGCGTCATCCAGCTCGTGCCGGAAACCCGCCGTGCCTGGCATGCGGGCAAAAGCATATGGGCGGGGGATCAGGACATCAATTCCCGCTCCATCGGTATCGAGATCGCCAATCAGGGCCATCCCGGCGGCCTGCCGGAATTTCCGAAAGAGCAGGTGGCTGCCGTCATCGAATTGTGTCGCGATTGCGGCCAGCGCTGGTCTATCGCCCCAGAAAGGGTGCTGGCGCATTCGGATGTTGCACCGATCCGCAAGGTCGATCCGGGTGAAAAATTTCCGTGGGACATCCTGTCGAAGCACGGTGTCGGCCATTGGGTGGAGCCTGCTCCGATCCGTGGCGGCCGCTTTTTTCAGCGCGGCGACCATGGCCAACCGGTCGAAGCGCTGCAGTCGATGCTGTCTATTTATGGTTATGGCGTTGAAATTACAGGCGCTTATTGCGAAAAAACCGAAGGCGCCGTGGCCGCTTTCCAGCGGCATTTCCGCCCCGCTTTGGTGGATGGTATCGCGGATTTCTCCACCATCGATACGCTGCACCGGCTGATCGCCAGCCTGCCGAGATTTTCGGGCGCTTAATCGCCAATTCTGGAAAAGCATTCCCGCTTTTTCCGCGAGTTCAAGTCGCTTTTTTTCTTGTGCCACAGTTAATCCGCATTGAGGAAGTTTAAGAACGTCACTGCATGCGGTGTCGTTCTTCAGGGGAGCCTGCCGTCAATATCAATCAAGGAGACCGGACAGCGGAAGGTCGCGATCGACTTTCCGGGCGCAGACTATTTGTGTCGCTTCATTGTTCCGGTCATCCGATCTGGAGACTTTTTCTACATATGAACAGGGTTGTTGTTGCTGTCGTGGCGAGTGTTATTATGCTCGCTTCGCAGGCGGGGATTGCTTTTGCCAAAGACGAGGACGTCAAGACCAAAACCGTGACGCTGGAGACCTTCTTCCGCAAGCCCGGTTATCCCATTCCGGAAAAAAACCTGCCTTCCACTCTCAAGAACGGCTATTCCGATCTGATCGTCAAATATGCCAAGCGTTACGGCGTTCCCACCAACCTGGCGCATGCCGTCGTTTCGGTGGAAAGCAAGTTCAACCCCAAGGCCCGCGGCAGCGCGGGCGAGGTCGGGCTGATGCAGATCAAGCCGGCTACGGCGCGGATGATGGGCTATCGCGGCACGACCAAGGCGCTTTACGATCCCGAGACCAATATCCGCTGGGGCATGCAATATCTGGCGACGGCGCATCAGCTGGGCGGCGGTCAGGTGTGCGGCACGATCCTGCGTTACAATGCCGGCCATGGCGCCACCCGCATGAACCCAGTCTCCAAGCGCTATTGTGGCAAGGTGCAGGCGTTGCTGGCCGGCTGAGGCCGGTTTGCATTGCTTGTTAAATTGCGAAAAGCGATTCCGGTTCGGCCCGGCATGCTGTAGTCAGAAGCAAAGCTGATACGGAGCATGGCATGCCGGATTTCAAATATATCGTCGTCGGGGCCGGAATGATGGGAGCGGCTGCGGCTCGACATCTCTCCGTACAAACGGATGGCGTGGCGCTGATCGGGCCGGGCGAACCCGCCGATCGCAAGACGCATCAGGGTGTATTTTCAAGTCATTACGATGAGGCGCGCATCACCCGCGGGTTTGACGGCGATCCGGTCTGGGCGGAGCTGGCGCAACGCTCCATCCGCCGTTATGCGGAGATCGAGGCCAAAAGCGGCATTCGCTTTTTTACCGAAGCAGGCTGTCTGTTCACCGGCAACGGTAAGGGTCTTGCGGGAGATTATGTCTCGCGCGCCCTTTCATCGGCGGACCGTCTCGGTCTTGGTGTAGAGACACTCGGCAGCGATGCGCTCGTTGACCGGTTTCCGATGTTCTCCCTGCCGGCGGATCACGACGGTTATTTCGAGGCGCAGAATGCCGGCCACGTCAATCCACGCGCCCTGGTGAAGGCGCAGTGCGCCATTGCCGAGGTGCAGGGTGCGAAACTGCTGCGCGAGACGGCGGCGCATATTCGCGACACCTCCCATGGCGTAGAGGTTTCGACCCGCGACGGGGCCGTCCATACCGCTGAAAAGGTCATCGTGGCGGCCGGCGGTTTCACCAACATGGCGGAACTTCTGCCTTCTCCCGTCGATATGGCGGCCACGGGCCGCACCATCGTCTTTTTCGAGCTGGATGAGGCGCATCAGGCGTTGTTTGGGGCGATGCCCTCCACCATCGTGCTCGCGGAAACAGAGGACGACATCGTCTATATCCTGCCGCCGGTGCGTTATCCCGATGGCAAGGTCTATCTGAAGATTGGCGGGGAGAGCGAGAAGGGCAGGCTTGAAACGCTCACTGACGCGATGGACTGGTTCCATTCGGACGGGACGCCTGATGAGGTGGAGTTTCTGAGAAAGCGGGCTTTATCCTTGATGCCGGAACTTGCCGGCTGCCCCGTCACGTCAGGCTCCTGTATCGCCTCCATCACCCGTAGCGGCTACCCCTATATCGGCTATACGCAGTCCTCCAATATCGCGGTTCTGACCGGCGGCAATTTCGTCTCCGCCAAGTCTTCGGACGAGATCGGACGGCTTGGTGCTGCGCTGCTTTTGAACGGCCAGCTGAGCGAGGATGAATTCGCCGCCGAAATGGCGCCGGTTTTCGTCTGACAATCAGCAACGAAGCAGCTACAAGGTTGCGACGAAAATGAGCGGGTGAAGAGGCCGGCATGTCGGGACATTTCAACTATATCGTCGTGGGTCGCGGCATGATGGGTGCCGCCGCCGCCCGCCATTTGGCCGAAACGGTGAATGGCGTCGCGCTCATCGGTCCCGGCGAACCTGCCGACATCAACTCACATAAGGGCGTTTTCGCCAGTCACTATGACGAGGCGCGGATTACCCGCACCATCGATGGCGATGCCGACTGGGCGTTGCTCGCCAACCGTTCGATCGCGCGTTATGCCGATATTGCCGCACGCAGCGGTGTCGAGTTTTATGCGCCGGTCGGCTGCCTGATGGTGGGGCCGCAGCGGGGCGGTGCGAATCCTTTTGTCGATGATGTCCTCAAGGCAGCGGCTCGGCTCGGCGTTTCCACGGAACTGCTTGATGACCAGAGCCTGAAAAGCCGCTTTCCCTATTTCTCCTTCGAACAGGGTTGCGAAGGTGTATTCGAAAAGGACAATGCCGGTTACGTCAACCCGCGCGCGCTGGTGAAAGCGCAGGCTATCCTCGCGGAAAAGGCTGGCGTTACGCTGATCGACGATATCGTCGTCTCGACGCGGGAAGAGCGTGGCCGGGCCTCGGTGCAGACGGTTTCTGGCGCGGTTTATACCGCAGACCGGGTGCTGGTGGCGGCCGGTGGCTTCTCCATCACCAGGGATTTGCTGCCGCAGCCTGTCGGGCTTGATGTTTATGCCCGCACCGTCGCTTTCTTCGAGATAGATGAGGGCGATCTCGCTCAATATGCAGACATGCCGTCTCTCATCTATGAGCCGCGTGATACCACGAAACATATCTATCTCCTGCCGCCGGTGCGGTATCCCGACGGCAAATTTTACCTGAAGATCGGCGGCGATCCCGACGACAAGAGGGTCAGCAGTGACCCGGAAATCCGCGAATGGTTCCGCTCCGGCGGACGCGAAAGCGTGCGTGACCATCTTTCGGAGATCGTGGGCAGGCTGGTGCCTTCCATTGATCGCTCGCGCATCTCGATGGCCGCCTGCGTCGTCTCCAAAACGCAGAGCGGCTATCCGGCCATCGGCTTCACCGCCTCGCCGAAGATTGCGGTTCTGACCGGCGGTAACGGCACGGCGGCCAAGAGTTCCGATGAGATCGGGCGGCTGGGTGCCCTGCTGCTGCGGGACGGGCAAATCGCCGACGGTGCCTTCTCGACGGATTTCAAACCCGCATTTCTTTGATCTTGGCCGTCGCTTTTCGGTGGCTTTCGCTGCGGAACATGGTTATGCAGCCCAAGCCAGTTGGCCGGGCAGCCGCGCTTTACCAATGTCGAAAGACGGTAAGGTGAGGAAAGTCCGGGCTCCACGGAAATACGGTGCCGGATAACGTCCGGCGGGGGCGACCCCAGGGAAAGTGCCACAGAGAGCAAACCGCCATGCACCCGCATGGTAAGGGTGAAAGGGTGGGGTAAGAGCCCACCGCGCTTCTGGTAACAGCGGCGGCAAGGTAAACCCCACCGGGAGCAAGACCGAATAGGGATGACACGGGATGGGCGAAAGCCCGTTCACAGCCGGTTTCCAGGCCCGTCATCCGGGTGGGTTGCGCGAGGCGGCATGCAAATGCCGTCCCAGATGAATGGCTGCCACGTTCCGGGTCAAACCGGAGCCATACAGAACCCGGCTTACAGGCCAACTGGCGAATTTTCCTTTTCCGTCTTCGACGTGAAACTTCTAAAAAATCTCATCATCATATTGTTTTTAAACCGGAAAATTATCGGTTTAAGACAATTTTTGTGCCGGTAAACCGCCGTCTTCGCGCACAAAGTAAACCATTCGTTAAACTTAACGGCTTATGAATTTCCGATGCGAAGTCGGTATCGTGCCGGCTTCATCCCATTGACGCCCATAGTGTCCCATGGTATCCCAAATGCACACCACATTGGGTCGTGTTTTTGACCCGCAATCGCTGAAACGTTCGAGGAGCCTGCAAGGGGCTGCTGCAGGGCATGTCGCCCTGGCGCTTGGCGATGTGTCGTGCGTACCGGTGTCGGCTGCGGAGCGGATGAATCGCTTTGGGGCATGCGGTTTTGGCGAGTTGAGTAATGGACCGCTTTTTATCGAACGTGACGAACAGGATCGACGCCAAGGGGCGCGTTTCGGTTCCGTCTCCGTTTCGTTCGGTGCTGGTGAAGCGCGGCATTCAGGAGCTTTATTGTCTCCAGGATTTTGCGTTTCCGGCAATCAGCGTCGGCGGTCCGGATCTGCTGGAGCGCTACGAGCGGCAGATTGCGTCCATGGATGCCTTCTCGCCGCAGGCAAACGCAATGTCGCTGCTGGTTCACGGCGGCGGTGTTTTCATGAAGCTCGACCAGGAAGGTCGATTGATGGTGACGGATTTTGTGCGGGAATTTACCGGCATCTCCACCGAGGTCACCTTCGTCGGGCGGGCGGATCATTTTCAGCTTTGGCAACCGGATGCGTTTTTGGCGGCGCAGGCGGAAGCAAGAGCGGGGCGCGGTTTTTCGGCTGCTCGCCCCGCCTAGGACGGGGACAGTCAATGGCGGCGAATTCTGGCGGACGATCTTCTGATGCCGATGGCGGACCTCAGCGCCATATTCCTGTGCTGCTTCGGGAAGTCATCACCGCGCTTGAACCCGCCCCCGGCAAGGTCATTCTGGATGGCACTTTCGGTGCCGGCGGCTACACCCAGGCCATTCTCGATCAGGGCGCAAATGTCATCGCGCTGGACCGTGATCCCACCGCGATCGCCGGTGGCCAGGCGATGGTTGCGGCCAATGGCGGCAGGCTTTCGCTTATTCAATCGCAATTTTCCGATCTCGCAAAACATGCGCCCGAAAGCGGCCTCGATGGCGTCGTTCTCGATATTGGCGTGTCCTCCATGCAGATCGATGAGGCCGAACGCGGTTTCTCCTTTCAGAAGAACGGCCCTCTCGACATGCGCATGTCGGGTTCCGGCGTTTCTGCCGCCGATGTCGTCAATCGTGCGAAGGTCGGCGATCTCATTCGCATTTTCGGTTTTCTCGGTGAAGAAAAGCAGCCGGGTCGCATCGCCCGCGCCATCGAGAAAAAGCGGGCGGAAGAGCCTTTCCGCACCACCCGCGATCTGGCGGGCCTGATCGAGATCGTCACGCCGCGAAAAGCCAAAGACAAGATTCATCCGGCAACGCGGGTGTTCCAGGCGCTGCGTGTTTTCGTCAATGACGAGCTGGGCGAACTGGCGCAGGCCTTGTTTGCCGCCGAGCAAGTTCTGAAGCCCGGCGGCCGGCTGGTCGTCGTTACCTTCCATTCTTTGGAAGACCGTATCGTCAAAAAATTCTTCTCCGACCGTTCGGGCAAGGCCGCCGGTTCGAGGCATCTGCCGATGGTGGAGGACAAGCCCGCCATTTTCGAGAATATCGGCAAGCCGATGATCGCCGCCAGCGACGAGGAGGCGGAGCTTAATCCGCGGGCCCGTTCGGCCAAGCTTCGTGCGGGCCTGCGCACCACGGCACCGGCGCGTGCTGCAGATTTCTCGATTTTCGAGCTTCCCGATCTCGCCAGCCTTGAAAAGATGGGAGGCTGATATGCTGCGCACTTTCGATGTCATCTTGATGGGGGTCATGGTCGCTGCGGCGGTCGTGACCTATTCGATCAAGCACAAGGCCGATCTGAAGCTTGAAGAGGTCCGCAAGCTGGAGGCCGAGATCAAGCTTGAGAAAGATACGATTGATCTCCTGCGGGCCGACTGGGCGCTGCTGACGCAGCCGAACCGTTTGCACCGGCTCGTGAATGCCTATCAGGACGAACTTGGTCTTTCGCCGACCCTGCCGACGCAATTGGCACAGCCGCGTGAACTGCCGATGCTGCGCTCGCAATTGCCTCAGCCGCCCGAGCCTGAAGGAATGAGCGTCGAGGATGTCATCGCCGCCGCTGTCAATGGCTCGAAGCCGGGGGCCACGCTGGGTGGCGCTTCCAAGCCCAAATCGCCGCCCGCGGGCCAGATTGCCGTAAACGGCGTTCCAGTGCCCACGCCCCGTGCGCGCGTTTCACGTCCGGCGCCGGCGCCTGTGCCGGTCGCTTCCGCCGCCGGCGATGAATCCGGCGATATGGATGAAACCATAACAGGATCGGTGAACCGCTGATGTCTTTTCTCTCCCGCGTCATGGTTTTGAAGAGCAAGGCTCATTTTTCAGCCAGCACCACCGGTATCCATACCGACCATGCGGCGTTTGAAGGCGCGCGCAAGAAGCGCGCGGCGCAGGCAAAAAGCCGCGTCGGCCTTCTCATTTTTGGCTTCGTCGCATTTTACGCCGTCGTCGGCGGTCGTCTCGTGCAATATGGCATGGCGGAACAGGAAACGGTATCGAGCATCGCGCCCGCAGACCGGCTGATGGCGTCGCGTCCCGATCTTCTCGACCGCAACGGCGAGGTGTTGGCCACCGATATTCGCACCGTCTCGCTGTTTGCCGAGCCGCATCGCATTGTCGATATCGACGAGGCCATCGAGAAGCTGCGCACCGTCCTGCCGGATCTCGACCAGCGCAGCACCTATCAGAAGCTTACCTCCAACTCGCGTTTCCAGTGGCTGCGCCGCCAATTGACGCCGAAGCAGCAGAGCCAGATCCTGGCGCTCGGCATTCCCGGCATCGGCTTCCGCCCGGAAAAGCGCCGTTTTTATCCCGGCGGGCCGACTGCCGCCCATGTCGTCGGCCACGTCAATATCGACAATCGCGGCGTTGCCGGCATGGAACGTTACGTCGATAGCCAGGGCCTGGCCGATCTGACGGCGCTCGGCATGACCAGCGACCAGCCGCTGGAGCCGGTGAAGCTTTCGATAGATCTGCGCGTGCAGTCCATCGTGCGTGAAGTTGTAACCGCCGCCATTGCCAAATTTCGTGCGATCGGCGCAGGCGCTGTGGTTCTGGATGTGCATACTGGCGAGGTTCTCGCCATGGCCTCCGTGCCGGATTACGATCCGAACAACCCGGCCGAAGGCGCCAAGGAAGGCTGGCTCAACCGCATGTCGAACGGCACGTTCGAGATGGGTTCCACCTTCAAGTCCTTCACCATTGCCATGGGCCTCGATTCGGGCCGTGTCCATCTCGGTGACACTTTCGATGCGCGTTATCCGATCCGCATCGGCGGCTTCACCATCAAGGACTTCCACGGCAAGGGCCGCATGCTCTCGGTGCCGGAAATCTTTCAGTATTCGTCCAACATCGGTACGGCGAAAATCGCCGACACTGTTGGCACCGAAGGCCACAAGGAATTCCTGACGCGGCTTGGTCTTCTCACCCGCATGCACACCGAACTGCCAGAAGTGGCGATGCCATCGCAGCCGCGCGAATGGAAGAAGATCAATTCCATCACCATTTCCTTCGGCCATGGCGTTTCCACGACGCCGTTGCAGACGGCGGTTGCCGGTGCGGCACTCGTCAATGGCGGTAAACTGATCGAACCGACCTTCCTGCCGCGCACCCGTGAACAGGCGGATCAGGTGGCAAAGCAGGTGTTGAAGCCTGGCGCCAGCAAGGATATGCGCTTCCTCTTCGAATGGAACGGCGTCAACGGTTCCGGCCGCAATGCGCGTGTCGATGGTTTCAACGTCGGCGGCAAGACCGGTACGGCCGACAAGGTCGTCAACGGCCGCTACGTGCACGACAAGAACTTCAACGCCTTCCTGTCGGCCTTTCCAATGGACGATCCGCAATATGTCGTGCTGTCGTTCATCGACGAGCCGAAGACGGACAAGGGCAATGGCGCGGCGCTCGCCGGCACGTCTGCAGCCCCGATGGTGCACGATATCATCAGTCGCACGGCGGCCGTACTGGGCGTGAAGCCGAAGTTCGGCAAGGATGGCTCGGCCTTGCTCGTGTCTTATTGATTGTTAGCTTATGATGTTCCGGCGATTCGCGCCGGGGGGACAAGACGGACACAGTCGATGAATTTGCGAGATATATCCGGAAATGCGTTTCCGGAATTGAAGGAATTGCTCCTGTCTGAGATCGGGGCGATTGAAATCGGGGGGATCACCGCAGACAGCCGCAAGGCTGCGCCGGGCAGCCTGTTCGTTGCGGTTTCTGGCACCAAGGCCGATGGTACGACCTATGTGAAGGACGCGGTTGCCAAGGGGGCCGTTGCCGTTGTTTCCGGGCACGCGGTGGAAGCCGACGTGCCGGTTCTGGTCGTCACCGATCCACGCCTTTATCTCTCCCATGCCGCTTCCCGCTTTTATGGAAAACAACCGGAAATAATGGTCGCCGTTACCGGTACCGCAGGAAAGACCTCGGTTGCTTCCTTTGTACGGCAAATCTGGGCTTTCGCCGGCCATGCCGCAGCCCAGATCGGCACGACCGGCATCATTGCTCCTGGCCGCGAGGATTACGGCGCGCTGACGACGCCCGATCCGGTGACGCTGCATGCGCTTCTGGCCGAGCTTGCGGACGAGGGCGTCACCCATGCTGCGATGGAAGCGTCCAGCCACGGTCTTGACCAGCGCCGCCTTGATGGCGTCCACCTGTCTGCCGCCGGCTTCACCAATCTTGGCCGCGATCACATGGATTACCATCCGACCGTCGAGGATTACATGGCCGCGAAGATGCGGCTTTTCGATACGCTGATGGAAAAAGGGGCTCCCGCCGTGATCTTCGCCGACGACCCATGGTCGGACAAGGCGATCCGGGCAGCGCAGGAAGCAGGTCTCGATGTCCGCACCGTCGGTCGCAACGGCCAGTATCTCACTTTGAAGCGCGTCGAGCATTTCCGCCACAAGCAGATGGTCGAAGTGCATCATGACGGTGTCATCCATGAAGTCGACATCCCGCTCGCGGGTGATTTCCAGGTGGCCAACGCGTTGGTCGCCGCCGGTCTCGCCATGTCCACGGGTGTTCCCGCGGCAACGGCGCTGAAGGCGCTTGAAAAGCTGATCGGCGCCGCCGGTCGTTTGGAACTCGTGGGCCAGACGAAGAACGGCGCGCTTGCCTATGTGGATTACGCTCATAAGCCCGATGCGCTGGAGAACGTGCTGACCTCGGTGCGGCCCTTCACCTCCGGCCGCATCATCACCGTTTTCGGCTGCGGCGGTGACCGCGACAAGGGCAAACGCCCGATCATGGGCGAGGTGGCGACGCGGCTTTCCGACATCGTCATCGTCACCGACGACAATCCGCGTTCGGAAGATGCTGCAACGATCCGTTCCGAAGTCATGGCGGCAGCACCCGGCGCATTGGAAATCGGCGACAGGGCGGACGCTATCCGCCATGCGGTGTCGCTGCTTTCGCATGGCGATACGCTGATTGTCGCAGGCAAGGGCCATGAAGAAGGGCAGATCGTCGGTTCCGTGACACTGCCTTTTTCCGATCATGAACAGGTGCGCGCTGCACTGGCAGGGCTGGAAGGATCGAAGATTTGAGCTGGTTATGGACAGTCGCCGACATGATCGCCATCACGGCAGGCCGCCCCGTGGGCAACCTGCCGACCGGAATCACCGGCATTTCCATCGACAGCCGGACGGTCAAATCGGGCGAAGCGTTCTTCGCCATCAAGGGTGATCGGGTGGACGGTCACGACTATACGAGTTTCGCGGTTGCGAATGGGGCAGGACTTCTGGTCGTTGCCGAAGCCAAGCTGCCGGCGCTCGGTCGTCTGACCGTGCCGATGATCGTGGTGGAAGATGTGCTCGCAGCCCTTGGCAAGCTTGCCCTTGCCGCGCGCGAAAGAACGTCGGCGCGCATCATCGCGGTGACCGGTTCGGTGGGCAAGACAACGACCAAGGAAATGCTGCGGCAGGCTCTGGCCCCTTCGGGCCGGGTGCATGCGGCGGTGGCGTCCTTCAACAACCATTGGGGCGTGCCGCTGACGCTCGCACGGATGCCTGCCGATACGGAATTCGGCGTGTTCGAAATCGGCATGAACCATTCCGGCGAAATCCGGCCGCTGGTGAAGATGGTGCGCCCGCATGTGGCGATCATCACCACCATCGCGGCAGCCCATCTCGGCAATTTCAAGAATATCGAAGAGATCGCCGCCGCCAAGGCGGAGATTTTCGAAGGCGTGGAAGAAGGTGGTTCGGTCATCCTCAACCGAGATAACGCCCAGTTCGAACAGCTGGAAGAGGCGGCGCAGGAACAGGGTATCGAACATATCCTCACCTTCGGCCAGCACGCCAAGGCCGATTTCCGCTTGGCCGATTTTGAGAGCACAACGACCGGTTCGACGATCTGGGCGATCCTCAATGGCGAAACCAGCGAGCTGCATCTCAACATTCCCGGCCGGCATATTGCAGACAATGCGATGGCGGTGCTCGGCGCCGTGGCGATCACGGGCGCCAATCTTGATCGCGCCTTCGAGGTGCTTGGATCGCTTGAGGCGGTGAAGGGGCGCGGCCAGCGTCACCACCTTCAGATCAACGGCGGCTCCTTCCTGCTGATCGATGAAAGCTACAACGCCAATCCCGCCTCCATGCGGGCGTCGATTGCCGTGCTGGCGGAAACGCCGACGCAGGGCCATGGCCGTCGCGTTGCCGTTTTAGGCGACATGCTGGAGATGGGCGAGTTTTCCGCGCAGCTGCATGAGGAACTGGCCGGACCATTGCTCGCGGCCGGCATCGAACATGTCTGGCTTGCGGGAGAGGCGATGGCCGCATTGCGCGACGCGTTGCCGGACAGCGTCACCGTCATCTGGTTCCCGACGACGGCCGAGCTCACCGATTTCGCCCTGCAATGGGTGCAACCGGGAGACGCGCTGATGGTAAAATCGTCACTTGGGCTTGGTTTCGGCAAGATTGTCGCCGCTCTGCTTGACAAGTATCCGGCATTCCCCGAGACGGAACGCCAAGTCTGAAATAGCCTTTTGAAAGGGCAATTATGCTGATCTGGCTCGTCGAACTGTCGGATAAAATTCAAATCTTCAACCTGTTCCGGTACATCACCTTCCGGGCGGGTGCTGCAATGTTCACCTCTGCGTTGATCGTCTTCCTGTTCGGACCGGCGATCATCAACTCGCTGCGCGTGCGCCAGGGTAAGGGCCAGCCGATCCGCGCCGACGGACCGCAGACGCATTTCAAGAAGGCCGGCACGCCGACCATGGGTGGCTTGATGATCCTCGCCGGCATTCTCGGCGGTTCGCTGCTCTGGGGTGACCTGTCGAATGTCTATGTCGTTGCCGTTCTGATGGTGACGCTCGGTTTCGGCGCCATCGGCTTTTACGACGATTATCTGAAAGTGACGAAGCAGAGCGACAAGGGTTTCTCAGGCAAGGCCCGTCTCGGCATCGAATTCCTGATCGCGGCGATTGCCGTGTTCTTCATGATGAAAATGGCGCTGGCCTCCGCACCGCATGGCGGCACGCTCGGCAGCTCCATCGCCTTTCCTTTCTTCAAGGAATTCGTGATCAATCTCGGTTATTTCTTCGTGCTGTTCGGCGCTTTTGTCATCGTCGGGGCGGGCAATGCGGTGAACCTGACCGATGGTCTCGATGGTCTTGCCATCGTGCCGGTCATGATCGCCGCCGCCACCTTCGGCGTGATCGCCTATCTCGCCGGTAACGCGGTTTTTGCCAATTACCTGCAGATCAATTTCGTGCCTGGCACGGGTGAACTGGCCGTCATCGTCGGCGCGGTCATTGGCGCCGGCCTTGGCTTCCTGTGGTTCAACGCGCCGCCCGCCGCCATTTTCATGGGTGATACGGGTTCTTTGGCGCTTGGCGGTCTCATCGGCTCCATCGCCGTCGCCACCAAACACGAGATCGTCATGGTCATCGTCGGTGGTCTGTTCGTCATGGAAACGCTGTCGGTCATCATCCAGGTCTTTTGGTTCAAGCGCACCGGCAGGCGCGTTTTCCTGATGGCGCCGATCCATCACCATTTCGAGAAAAAAGGCTGGACGGAAAGCCAGGTGGTCATCCGTTTCTGGATCATCTCCGTGGGCCTTGCGCTGCTCGGCCTCGCCACCCTGAAGCTGAGGTGAGCGATGATCCCGGTCACGTCGTTTAGGGGTAAGAAGGTCGCTCTCTTCGGGCTTGGCGGTTCCGGTCTCGTCACCGCGCGGGCGCTGGTAGCCGGCGGTGCTGATGTCGT
This sequence comes from Agrobacterium salinitolerans, assembly GCF_002008225.1. Classification (GTDB taxonomy): domain Bacteria; phylum Pseudomonadota; class Alphaproteobacteria; order Rhizobiales; family Rhizobiaceae; genus Agrobacterium; species Agrobacterium salinitolerans. The sequence goes on from NZ_MRDH01000003.1 coordinate 55,045, forward strand.
GGCTTTCGACGACAATCCCGACAGCGTCGCCAAGGCCGAGGCTGAGGGTATTGCGACTGCTGACCTCCACGCGATCGACTGGTCTTCCGTTTCCTCCTTCGTACTGGCGCCGGGCGTGCCCCTGACGCATCCGAAGCCGCACTGGTCGGTAGACCTGGCGAAGGCTGCCGGCGTCGAGATCATTGGCGATATCGAGCTTTTCATCCGTGAGCGGCGCACGCATGCGCCGGATTGCCCTTTCATCGCGATTACCGGCACCAACGGAAAATCGACGACGACGGCGCTGATTGCCCATATTCTCAAGGCTTCGGGCCGCGATACGCAGCTCGGCGGCAATATCGGCACCGCGGTGCTGAGCCTCGATCCGCCGAAGGCACAACGTTTCTACGTGGTGGAATGCTCGTCCTACCAGATCGATCTGGCGCCGACGATCAATCCGACCGTCGGTATCCTGCTCAATCTGACGCCTGATCATCTCGACCGGCACGGTACGATGCAGCACTATGCCGACGTCAAGGAACGGCTGGTTGCCGGCAGTGGCACTGCCATCGTCGGTGTTGACGACAGCTATTCGACGCTGATTGCCGACCGTATCGAACGCGCCGGCGTCAAGGTGGAGCGCATCTCCAAGCGCAATGTCGTTTCCGAAGGTCTCTATGCCGAAGGCAGCCGGATATTCAGGGCGCATGGCGGCACGTCTTCGTTGCTGGTCGATCTTGATGGTATCCAGACCCTGCGCGGCAGCCACAATGCCCAGAATGCAGCGGCAGCGATTGCCGCCTGCCTCGCGGTCGGCGTTTCCGAAGAAGACGTTCGCGCCGGTCTCAAGTCCTTCCCCGGCCTCAAGCACCGCATGCAACCGGTTGGCCGGCGTGGCAATGTGACCTTCGTCAATGACAGCAAAGCCACCAATGCCGATGCGGCAGCACCGGCCTTGTCGAGCTATGAACGCATCTACTGGATTGCGGGCGGTCTGCCGAAGGCCGGCGGTATTGCCAGCCTTGCGCCGCTCTTCCCGCGCATCGCCAAGGCCTATCTGATCGGCGAGGCGGCGGCGGAATTTGCAGCGACGCTCGGCGAAGCGGTGCCGTACGAAATATCCGGCACGCTGGACAAAGCCGTGCAGCATGCGGCGGCGGATGCGGAAAAAGATGCGACAGCCGGCAATATCGTGATGTTGTCCCCGGCTTGCGCAAGCTTCGATCAATATAAGAACTTTGAAATCAGAGGTGATTCGTTTGTCGCGCAGGTTGCGGCGCTCGATGGCATGACGATGCTCGTTCACTCTGGAAAAGGGGGCTGAGGCCATGGTAAGCCGAGTTGATCGCGGTCCGGTCGCGGAATGGTTCTGGACCATCGACCGTTTCTTTCTGGCGGCGTTCATCGCGCTGATGGGCATCGGGCTGATGCTATCCTTTGCGGCGTCGCCTGCGGTTGCCGAGCGCATCGGTCTCAACAGCTTCTTCTTCGTTGAGCGTCAGGCGATGTTCATGGTGCCGTCGCTGGCGATCATGGTCGGCCTTTCCTTCCTGTCACCGCGCCAGGTGCGCCGTGTGGCGGTCATCATGCTGATCGCGTCGCTGCTGATGATGATCTTCGCGCTGTTCTTCGGCATCGAGGTCAAGGGCGCGCGGCGCTGGATTTCCATCGGCACATTCTCGATCCAGCCTTCGGAATTCATGAAGCCGGCCTTCGTCATCGTCTGCGCCTGGCTCTTTGCGGAGCGGGCACGCCACCCGGAAATTCCAGGCAATCTCTTCGCCATCATCACATTCGGCATCGTAGCTGCACTTCTGATCGCCCAGCCGGACTTCGGTCAGACGATCCTGACATCGGTGGTCTGGGGCGGCATGTTCTTCATGGCGGGCGTGCCGTGGTTCTGGATCATCATGCTCGGCGGCCTCGGCGTCGGCGGCATTATTACAGCCTATCTCATGTTGCCGCACGTCGCGGGCCGTATCGACCGATTCTGGACGGGAGAGGGCGACACGTTCCAGGTGGACACGGCGCGCGAAGCGATCATCCGCGGTGACTGGTTCGGTCGCGGACCGGGCGAAGGTATCGTCAAGCGCATCATTCCCGATAGCCATACCGACTTCATCTTCTCGGTGGCGGCGGAAGAGTTCGGCATCGTTTTCTGCATGTTCCTCGTCGCCATCTTTGCCTTCATCGTGCTGCGTGGCCTGTCGCACGCCTTCAAGGAGAAGGACGATTTCTGCCGTTTTGCCGTGGCCGGTCTGGTGCTTCAAATCGGCATGCAGTCGATGATCAATATCGGCGTCAATCTGGAACTGATGCCCGCCAAGGGCATGACGCTGCCGCTAATTTCCTATGGCGGTTCGTCGATGATGGCGATCTGCGTGACCGCCGGTTTCCTTCTGGCGCTGACACGCCACAGACCTGAAAAGCGGGCGCAGGAGCGCAGCTTCTTCCGTGTCGGTTCCGGCGTTCCTGCGGAGTAAACGATCATGAGCAAGGGTATTGTTCTGCTTGCCGCCGGGGGAACCGGCGGCCATGTGTTTCCGGCAGAGGCCTTAGCGCATACGCTGAAGGCGCGCGGTTATCAGGTGCATCTCGTCACTGACAGCCGCGCAGAGCGTTATGCCGGCAAGTTTCCGGCGGATGAAATTCACGTTGTGCCATCGGCCACCATCGGCTCGAAGAACCCGATTTCGGTCGTGCGTTCGCTCTGGAAGCTGTGGGTGGGCCTGCGTGCCGCCCGCCGGCTGGTGACGAAACTGAAGCCGGTCGCGGTTGTCGGTTTCGGCGGTTATCCCACCGTGCCGCCGCTTCTGGCCTCCACCGGACTTGGCGTTCCCTCGATCATTCACGAGCAGAATGCGGTGATGGGCCGCGCCAACAAGGCGCTCGCCGGACGCGTGAAGGCGATTGCCGGCGGTTTCCTGCCGCCCGCCAACGGCCAATATTCCGACAAGACGGTGGCAACAGGCAATCCGGTGCGCCCGGCGGTGCTGGCGGCATCGGAGATACCCTATACGCCCTCACAGACGGGCGAGACCTTCCAGCTTGTGGTTTTCGGCGGCAGCCAGGGCGCGCAGTTCTTTTCCAGCGCCGTTCCGGCCGCGATCTGCCTGATGAAGGATGAGCAGCGCAAACGTATCGTCGTGACCCAGCAGGCGCGCCCCGAAGACAAGGACAGCGTCATCGCCTCCTATCAGAAGCTTGGTGTGAAGGCTGACGTTTCGCCCTTCTTCGGCGACATGGCCTCGCGTATCGGTGAGGCCGATCTCGTCATCAGTCGCTCGGGCGCCTCGACGGTATCGGAGCTTTCGGTGATCGGCCGACCATCGATCCTAGTGCCCTATCCCCATGCGCTGGACCATGATCAGGCGGCGAATGCGGCCGCACTTTCGGCGGCGGGCGGGGCAAGTGTCATCAAGCAGGCGGAATTGTCGCCGCAGAAGCTTTCCAGCCTGTTGTCGTCGGCGCTTTCGGAACCGGATCGTCTTTCGGCAACGGCAGCAGCGGCCAAGGCAACGGGTAAACCGCATGCGGCGGATGTGCTGGCCGATCTGGTGGAGGCGATTGCCGAAGGCCGGTCCGTACAGGAATTCAAGAAGAAGAATGAAGGAGTTGGGGCATGAAGATGCCGAAAGCCATAGGCCTTGTGCATTTCATCGGCATAGGCGGGATCGGCATGAGCGGCATTGCCGAAGTGCTTCACAATCTCGGCCATCGCGTGCAAGGGTCGGATCAGGCCGAAAGCGCCAATGTGCAGCGCCTGCGCGACAAGGGCATCGAGGTTTTTGTCGGTCACACGGCTGACAATATCGGCGATGCCGAGGTGGTGGTCGTTTCCACCGCCATCAAGAAGAACAATCCGGAACTGATCGCGGCGCGTGAAAAGCATCTGCCGATCGTTCGCCGAGCCGAAATGCTGGCCGAGCTGATGCGTTTCCGTAATGCCATCGCCATTGGCGGCACCCATGGCAAGACCACGACCACCTCCATGGTCGCGACGCTGCTGGAAGCCGGCAATCTCGACCCGACAGTCATCAATGGCGGCATCATCAATGCTTACGGCACCAATGCCCGCATGGGCGAGGGTGAGTGGATGGTGGTGGAAGCGGACGAATCCGACGGCACCTTCCTGAAACTTCCCGCCGATGTGGCCGTCATCACCAATATCGATCCGGAACATCTGGATCATTATGGAAATTTCGATGCCGTGCGCGCGGCTTTCCGACAGTTCGTCGAGAACGTGCCGTTCTACGGTTTCGGTGTCATGTGCCTCGATCATCCTGAAGTGCAGGCGCTGGTCGGCCGGATCGAGGACCGTAAGGTCATCACCTACGGCGAAAACCCGCAGGCTGACGTGCGTTTTTCGAATGTGCGCATCGACGGCACGCGCTCGGTGTTCGATGTGGAAATCCGCCGTCGCCGCACCGGTAAGATTTTCTCCTTCAAGGACCTCGTCCTGCCGATGCCCGGCCGCCATAATGTGTCGAATGCGACGGCGGCGATTGCCGTTGCCAATCGTCTCGGCATTTCGGAAGCCGACATCAAGAAGGGCCTTGCCTCCTTCGGCGGCGTCAAGCGGCGCTTCACGCTGACGGGCGAAGCCAATGGGGTGCAGGTTTTTGACGACTACGGTCACCATCCGGTGGAGATCAAAGCTGTGCTGAAGGCGGCGCGGGAGGCGTGCAAGGGCCGTATCATCGCCGTGCACCAGCCGCACCGATACAGCCGCCTTTCCAGCCTTTTCGACGATTTCGCGCATTGTTTTAACGATGCCGACACGATTATCCTTGCTCCGGTCTATGCCGCGGGCGAAGATCCGATCGAGGGCGCAAGCTCGGAAGCGCTGGTTTCGGCCATCAAGGCCGCCGGCCACCGGGACGCCCGTTTTCTCGAGAAACGGGAAGATCTCGCCTCAGTGGTTACAGGCATTGCGAATCCGGGTGATTTCGTGGTTCTCTTGGGGGCTGGAAATATCACGCAATGGGCAGCAGTACTGCCTTCGGAATTGAAGAGCATATCAGGAAAGTCTGAATGAGACAGGTCGATGGGGTTAAATTGCTGGGGAGGCTCGGCGACGGGGTAAAGGAATTGCGGGGACGTCTGACACCGGATGCGCCCATGGACCGCGTGACGTGGTTCAGAGCCGGCGGTCTTGCTGAAGTCATGTTCCAGCCGCACGATACGGACGATCTGATCGCCTTCCTGAAAATTCTGCCGGAAGACGTGCCCTTGACCGTGGTCGGCGTCGGCTCGAACCTTCTGGTGCGTGATGGCGGCATTCCGGGCGTTGTCGTCCGTCTGTCGGCCAAGGGGTTCGGCCAGGTGGAGCTTGCCGGTGAAAACCGCATCAAGGCGGGCGCGATTTGCCCGGACAAGCATATTGCGGCCATGGCCATGGATAATGGCATCGGCGGTTTTCACTTCTATTACGGCATTCCCGGCTCCATCGGCGGTGCGCTACGGATGAATGCGGGCGCAAACGGCGGCGAGACGCGCGAGCGTGTTGTGGAGGTCTATGCGGTCGACCGTCAGGGAAACCAGCATGTGCTTTCCAACGCGGATATGGGCTATAGCTATCGCCATTCCGACGCCGACAAGGACCTGATCTTTACCGGCGCGCTGTTTGAGGGTTATCCGGAAGACAAGGCGAAAATCCGCGCCGATATGGATGCCGTGCGCCACCACCGCGAAACAGTGCAGCCGATCCGCGAACAGACCGGTGGTTCCACCTTCAAGAATCCCGAAGGTCATTCCGCGTGGGAACTGATCGATGAGGCGGGCGGTCGCGGTCTGGTCATCGGCGGCGCGCAGATGTCGTCGCTGCATTGCAATTTCATGATCAATACCGGCCATGCGACCGGTTACGATCTGGAATATCTCGGCGAAACCATCCGCAGGCGCGTGTTCGAGAAGTCTGGCATCCGGCTGGAATGGGAAATCAAGCGCCTCGGCCTCTTCATGCCGGGTCGTGAAGTGGAGCCGTTCCTCGGGGCATAAACCTCGGTGAATACTGCATATTACAAGAAAATTTGCTTTTGATCGACTGTTGCGTGTATCGTAACGGTCGATCAATGTTTTTTACTCTATCTTTTGGGTTAAATACTTGATCGGCCTGGGCGAGGTCTCGGTTTTGAATTTTATATTGTTTTTTTTATTAGGTAATGCTAACGGAAATATGTGATCTAGGTGCCCTTGAGCATGATGTTGGATCTTTGGAAAAAAACGATCGAGATGATGAGTTTTTCGGTCGCGACGCTCGAGGGTCGGCGGCGGCTCCAGCCGATGGAATTCTCCATTCGTATTGCGTGTCTCGTCACGCTCATTGTTATTCTGATGTGCACGGGTGGCCTGACGCTTCTTGCGCAGTTCGGGCTCGTGACCGATCTCTTCAACGGGATCATGTTGGCTGTGACACTTGGCGGGGCTGTGGCGTTTACGGTGACATTGCTGGTCTGCTGGCTGAATGCGAGGGAAGTGCAAATTCTCGTGCAATCCCACGAGCGCTTTCTGCATCTGAGCCATACGGACGCCCTGACTGGCCTCAGCAACCGGCTCGGCCTTTATGCGGCATGTGATAAACTCGGCAGCGACTACTGCGTCGCCTTTCTCGATATCGATCATTTCAAATCGGTGAATGACAGGCACAGCCATCTCGTCGGCGATCTCGTCATTTCAAGTGTTGCGCGCCGGATAAGGGAGCATTTCGATCCTCCAGCGCATGTCGCGCGCCTGGGCGGCGAGGAATTTGTGGTCGTCCAGGAGACCAACCGGCTGGCCTTCCTGCAGATGTGCGAGAGGGTGCGCGCAGCCGTCGCGGCGACGCCGGTGGAGCATCAAGGCCTTCGGATCACGGTGACGATTTCGATTGGTGTCGCTTTTCGCGGCGACGCCGAAATTTTCGACAAGGTCATGCACAATGCCGATCTTGCGCTTTATCGGGCAAAGGATGGCGGACGCAATCGCGTCTGCATGGTGGGCCATGTCGAGCGGCGTCAGTCGGTGGCTTAAGCAGAAATTGACAGACAAAAGCCCGCGAAACGAAGGTTTCGCGGGCTTTTGTCGTTGAGCATCTCAGATCAGACTTCGTCCTTGCGGGACATAAGGATGCAGGCGAGCGTGATGAGCGCCGATACACAGAGATAGTAACCGACATAACCCATGCCGTAATTCACCTGCAGCCATGTGGCGATGTAAGGCGCCAGCGATGCACCGAAAATGCCGGCCATGTTGAAGGTGATGGACGAGCCGGTGTAGCGCACCCGGGTCGGGAAGGGCGCGGCAAGCGCTGTTCCAATCAGGCCGTAGGTCATGCCCATCAGCATCATCGCCAGAGCAGCAAAGACGAAGATCGAGCCTTCGCCACCGGACATCAGGCCGGGCAGCAGGAAGGAGAACAGGCCGATCAGCACCGTCGTGATGATCAGGATTTCACGACGACCGAATTTTTCGGCGAGCTTGCCGGCGATCGGAATGAAGATGCCGAAAACGATGGAACCGAGGATCTGCACTTCCAGCGCGTCGAGGAACGGGATTTTCAGAACCTTGACGTTGTAGGACAGCAGATAGGCGGTGCCGATGTAGAAGAGCACGAAGGTGGCCAGCGCCACGAAGGTGCCGAGCACGAGGCTGCGCTTGTGGTTGCGGAACAGTTCCGCAACCGGCACGGCCACGCGCTCTTCCTTTTCGATTGCCTTCTGGAAGTCGGGCGTTTCGGTGATCGACAGGCGAACCCACATGCCGACCGCGATCAGGATGATCGAGGCGACGAAGGGAATGCGCCAGCCCCAGCTCAAAAGCGCTTCCTGAGACATGAAGTGCAGCAGGATCCAGAACACGCCGGACGAAAGGAACAGGCCAACCGGTGCGCCGAGCTGCGGGAACATGCCGTACCAGCTACGCTTACCCGGAGGTGCGTTTTCCGTGGCGAGCAGGACGGCGCCGCCCCATTCGCCACCGAGGCCGAAACCCTGGCCGAAGCGGCAAAGCGCGAGCAGCAGCGGGGCCAGAACGCCGGCGGTTTCATAGGATGGCAGGAGGCCGATCACGACGGTGGAGACGCCCATCGTGAGTAGAGCGGCGACAAGGGTGGTCTTGCGGCCGACACGGTCGCCATAGTGGCCGAAGACCACTGCGCCCAGCGGGCGGGCGAAAAAGGCGATGGAGAAGGTGGCGAAGGACGCCAGAAGCGCCGTCATCGGGTCACTGTTCGGGAAGAACAAGGTGGGGAACACGAGCACTGCGGCCGTGGCGTAAACGTAGAAGTCGAAAAACTCGATGGTCGTGCCGACCAGACTGGCAGTGAGAACTCGTGCAGGCGAATTTGTCTTTACAACGTTCGAATTGTCAGCCGTCGGCGATACCGTAGATATCGCGTCGGTCATGGTATTGGTTCCATTTTGAATGATTTCAATGTCATGCCTTGGGAGGCGATGACTGCGTTAACGTAATTTTTGTGCTCAGGGAATGCTAAAAAAGAAATAATGCAGATATTGTGATCTATCAGCGCGACACGTGTGGTTATACCTCTCGACGATGCTTTGGCGATTGAGAGACTGATTCAGGCCGCGGTTTTAAAACGCTGAAACGCCAGATAATTTTCCCTAGGGAATAATCCCGTCTGTTAACGTTTCGACCTTGCCTTTATTGCAGAGCAGGCGCCGTGCGGCTGCCGTTTTATTTTCGATCATTGAAAACCTGTATGTTGCAATCCGTGCAACTCTCTGATTCCAAGGAGGGAATCCGGATCGGTGCTGATTCTTTAACGAAACTCGGCACGTTGGACGCGGCGGTTAACGAAAGTAAACGATTCATTAACCTTAATGGCGTTTAACTGATCTCAAGGATCATGTGCCAGAATCACCGTTCGTCAAATCCGGTCGGTTCGGGGCGTGGTTCGTAACGGAGAGTTGGTGTCAGAGGGTTCGATGAGCGGCAAGCACGTAGCTGTTCTTTTGGGTGGATTTTCGTCGGAGCGGCCGGTCAGCCTGTCGTCGGGCAACGCTTGCGCGCAGGCTCTGGAAGACGAGGGCTACAAGGTCACCCGGGTCGATGTGGGGCGCGATATCGCCGCCGTACTCGACGAGCTGCGCCCGGACGTCGCCTTCAATGCACTGCACGGTCCCTTCGGCGAAGACGGCACCATTCAGGGTATCCTCGAATATCTCGCGATTCCCTATACGCATTCCGGCGTGCTGGCTTCCGCGCTCGCCATGGACAAGGCGCAGGCCAAGAAAGTTGCCGCGGCTGCCGGCATCCCGGTGGCTGCCGAGCGCGTCATGAACCGCTTCGATTTCAACAGCGAACATCCGCTTGCGCCGCCCTACGTCGTGAAGCCGGTGCGTGAAGGTTCGAGCTTCGGCGTGGTGATCGTCAAGGAAGACCAGTCGCACCCGCCGCAAATCCTCACCTCGTCGGAATGGCGTTACGGCGATCAGGTCATGGTCGAGCGCTATATTCACGGCCGGGAATTGACCTGCGGTGTACTCGACGGCGAGGCGCTGGGCGTCACCGAAGTGGTGCCGCTCGGTCACAATTTCTATGATTATGATGCGAAATATGCGGCTGGTGGCTCGAAACATGTCATTCCCGCAGAAATTTCACCGAAAATTTACCAAAAAATTCAAACACTGGCGGTTATGGCGCATCGGGCGATCGGATGCCGTGGCGTAAGCCGTTCAGACTTTCGTTACGACGACCGTTTCTCAGAAGATGGCGAAGTTATCTGGCTTGAAGTGAATACGCAGCCGGGCATGACGCCGACCTCCCTGGTGCCGGAAATGGCGGCCCATGCTGGCCGCTCCTTTGGTAACCTTGTCAGCTGGATGGTGGAGGACGCTTCGTGTTTGCGGTGACCGGCAAAAAGTCGACGGCAAAACAGCGCGAGCAATATGCGGCGGCGGCCAATGCCGACGATCGCAGGGTGCTGCCGCGTCCGCTGCGCCGCTTCGTGCGTTTCGGTGTCAGCCTTGCGACCGGACGCATTCACATTCCCGCCCATACCGGCACGATTTCGGCTTTCGCCTTTTACGCGGTGATCGGGCTTTACGGTATGTCGCTCGGTGGCCACACCAATATCGTCACCCAGACGACGACCTCGGCTGCCGGTTTCGCAGTCGAGGATGTGAAGGTCTCGGGCAACCGGCAGACCTCCGAAATCGATGTATTCCAGCTTCTCGGCCTCGACGGCAGCACCTCGCTGATTGCGCTTGATATCGATGCGGCGCGCCGCAAGCTGGTGCAGCTTCCCTGGGTGGAAGATGTCGATATCCGCAAGGTGTATCCCAAGACCGTGGAAGTCCGGCTGAAGGAGCGTCAGGCCTTCGGCATCTGGCAGCACGGAACAGAACTGTCGTTGATCGAAAAAAATGGCAGCGTGATTGCGCCGTTGCGGGATAATAAATTCGCCTCCCTGCCGCTCTTCGTCGGCCGCGACGCGGAAACCGGTGCTGCCGGTTTTGTCGCGCAACTGGCCGACTGGCCGGAAATCCGCAACCGCGTTCGCGCCTATGTCCGCATTGCCGGCCGCCGCTGGGATCTGCATCTCGATAACGGCATCGTCGTTAAGCTGCCGGAAGAAAACCTGCCGCAGGCGCTGCAATTGCTGGCGCGGCTCGATCTCGAGGAAAAGGTGCTGTCGCGCGATGTCGCCGCCGTCGATCTGCGGCTGTCGGACCGCACCACGATCCAGCTGACCGAGGGCGCCGCCGAGCGCCGTCAGGCCGCTGTCGACGCGCGCACCAAGGCTCTCAAGAAGGCGGAGAAGAACACATGAGCTTTTTCGGTTCTTCCCATTTCGGCCTGCCTCGCCTGAAGCCATTGTCTTCCAAGCGCAGCCACATCGTTTCGGTGCTCGACATCGGCTCGACCAAGGTCGTGTGCATGATCGGCCGGCTTACGCCGCGCCAGGAAAGCGAAATCCTGCCGGGTCGCACCCATAAGGTCGAAATCATCGGTATCGGCCATCAGCGCTCGCGCGGCGTAAAGTCCGGCGTGATCGCCGATCTTGACGCGCTCGAAGGCGTGATCCGTCTTTCGGTCGATGCGGCCGAGCGCATGGCGGGGCTTACCGTCGACAGCCTGATCGTCAATGTGTCGGCTGGCCGGCTGGCGAGCGATATCTACACCGCGAGCATCGATCTCGGCGGTCAGGAAGTGGAAGCAAGCGATCTGCGCAAGGTTCTGGTGGCGGCAAGCCAGCAATCCATGCGCCAGGACCGGGCCATCCTGCATTCGCTGCCAACAGGTTATTCTCTGGATGGCGAGCGCGGCATTCGTGATCCGCTCTCCATGTATGGCGATCTTCTAGGTGTCGATATGCATGTGGTGACTGTCGAACGCACGGCGCTGAAGAACCTCGAGCTTTGCGTCAATCGCGCGCATCTTTCGGTCGAGGGCATGGTGGCGACACCCTATGCCAGCGGTCTTGCGGCACTGGTGGATGACGAAGTTGAACTCGGCTGTGCGGCCATCGACATGGGCGGCGGCACCACGACGATCTCGGTTTTCGCCGAAGGCCGGCTCATTCATACCGACGCAATCGGGCTTGGCGGCCATCACGTTACGACAGATCTTGCACGAGGCCTCTCGACACGAATCGAAGATGCGGAGAGACTGAAGGTGGTGCATGGTTCGGCTTTGCTGAATGGCGCGGATGAGCGCGACATGATTTCGATCCCGCCGATTGGCGAAGACGATCGCGATCAACCATCGCAAGTTTCAAGAGCACTTGTTACCCGCATCGTGCGGGCACGTATCGAAGAGACGCTGGAATTGATCCGTGATCGTATCCAGAAGTCCGGCTTCAGCCCGATTGTCGGCAAGCGCGTCGTCCTGACCGGCGGCGCAAGCCAGCTGACGGGTCTGCCGGAAACGGCGCGGCGCATCCTCGCCCGCAACGTTCGTATCGGCCGCCCCATGGGTGTGGCCGGTCTTCCGGTCGCGGCAAAGGGCCCTGCCTTTTCGACGGCGTGCGGACTGATGATCTATCCGCAGGTGGCGGATATCGAAATTCATGCGGCGCAAGGCGGAATGTTCTCGCCGTTCGGCAACGGTAGCGGCCGGATAGCCCGGGTGGGGCAATGGCTGAAAGAGAGTTTTTGAGTGGCCTCGTGGCGCAAGCCGGAGGTTTCAGAGTTGAGTTTCAAGAATCGGCCAGCGGGGCGATGCGGCCAGAGAAAGAAGGAATGTTAAAATGACGATACAGCTGCAGAAGCCTGATATCACAGAGCTGAAGCCACGCATCACCGTCTTCGGTGTCGGCGGTGGCGGTGGTAACGCTGTCAACAACATGATCACGGCCGGCCTCCAGGGCGTCGACTTCGTCGTCGCCAACACGGATGCGCAGGCGCTGACCATGACGAAGGCAGATCGGGTCATTCAGCTCGGCGTCAACGTCACCGAGGGTCTCGGCGCCGGTTCGCAGCCGGAAGTCGGTCGCGCTGCCGCTGAAGAATGCATCGACGAGATCATCGATCACCTGAACGGCACCCATATGTGCTTCGTCACCGCCGGCATGGGCGGCGGCACCGGCACGGGCGCTGCTCCCGTCGTCGCACAGGCTGCCCGCAACAAGGGCATCCTGACGGTCGGCGTCGTTACCAAGCCTTTCCACTTCGAAGGCGGCCGCCGCATGCGTCTTGCCGAACAGGGCATCGAGGAACTGCAGAAGTCCGTCGATACGCTGATCGTCATTCCGAACCAGAACCTCTTCCGTATTGCCAATGACAAGACGACCTTTGCGGACGCCTTCGCCATGGCCGACCAGGTTCTCTATTCCGGCGTTGCCTGCATTACCGACCTGATGGTGAAGGAAGGTCTCATCAACCTCGACTTCGCCGACGTCCGTTCGGTCATGCGCGAGATGGGCCGCGCGATGATGGGCACCGGCGAGGCTTCCGGTCCGGGCCGTGCGATGCAGGCTGCGGAAGCGGCCATCGCCAACCCGCTGCTGGACGAAACCTCGATGAAGGGCGCACAGGGCCTCTTGATCTCCATCACCGGTGGTCGCGATCTTACCCTGTTCGAAGTCGACGAAGCGGCGACCCGTATCCGCGAAGAAGTCGATCCGGATGCGAACATCATCCTCGGCGCAACATTCGACGAAGCGCTGGAAGGTCTCATCCGCGTCTCCGTCGTTGCAACCGGCATTGACCGCGTTGCAGGCGTCGGCGAGCAGAACGTTGCCGAAATGCGCGCCGCAGCCGCCGCTGCAAAGCCGCTTATCCGTCCTTCCGCGGCCGTTGCTCCCGCTCCGGCCGCAGTCCAGCCTGCCGCAGTCTCGCAGGCACCGAAGGCCGTAGACCCGATCGCGCAGACCATCCGTTCGGCAGAAGCCGAAATGGAACGTGAACTCGGTTTCGCCGCACACCAGCAGCCGGCACAGGACTTCCGTCCGCAGAGCAAGCTGTTCGCATCTTCTCCGGCTGAAGCGCCGGCGGCTCTCCGTCCGGTTCAGCAGGCGGCTCCGGCTCCGGTAGCCCAGGCTCCGGCCTATCATGCTCCGGAACAGGTTTCCGCTCCGGCGCCGCGCATGCAGCAGCCGCAGGCGCCCGTCTATCAGGAGCCCGCACCGGTTGCGCGCCAGCCCGAGCCGGTTCGCATGCCGAAGGTCGAAGACTTCCCGCCGGTCGTCAAGGCCGAGATGGAACATCGCACCCATGCCGCTCCTGCCGCCCAGGAAGAGCGTGGCCCGATGGGTCTTCTGAAGCGCATCACCAACTCGCTTGGTCGCCGCGAAGAAGAAGAAGTTCCCTCCGACATGATGGACGCACCGAGCATGGCTCCGCAGCAGCGCCGCGCGCCGCTTTCGCCGGAAGCAAGCCTCTACGCACCGCGTCGTGGCCAGCTTGACGACCACGGCCGCACAACGCCTGCCTCCTCCAGCCATCACGATGACGATCAGCTGGAAATCCCGGCCTTCCTGCGTCGCCAGTCCAACTAAAGGCGATTCCATAATCCCCTTGAAACGCCCGGATCACACGATCCGGGCGTTTTGTTTATTTCACGTTGTTAACACTAAATTAATTCGTATTTTCAACGGCTTGTGCATGTAACAATCCGAAACGAACAGTGATTTGTCGTGGCACCTACATGTGCGTATGTATGAGGCTGGGTAAAGGAACAGATTGACTTTGCCGGTCGTTAAAAGCCGGCTTGAAAACTTTGAACGGCGCTGGCCCAAGCGGCGCGGTTCGCAAAACAAGGCATATTCGCATGACCATCGGACTGCTCGGATTTCAGACAACTATCGCACATGCTGTTCAGCTTAAAGGCATTGGCGTGCATTCCGGCAATCCGGTCTCGATGACGTTCCAGCCCGCAGAAGCTGGAACGGGCATCGTTTTCAATCGCCTTCATGACAATGGCAGCGTTACCGAACTGAAGGCGGTGTCCGCCAATGTCGGTAACACCGATCTTTGCACGGTGCTCGGCCGCTCGCTGACGCAGTCTGTCGCGACGATCGAGCATGTCATGGCCGCCATTTACGCCATGGGCCTCGACAACCTCATCATCGAGGTCGACGGTCCGGAAGTTCCGATCATGGACGGCAGCTCGGCGCCTTTCATCGAGGCGATCGAATCCGTCGGCATCAAGAACCTCGGCGTGAAGCGCCGCTATATCCGCGTCACGAAGCCGGTGCGTATTGATTCGGGCGCTTCCTGGGCGGAATTCCGTCCTTACGACGGTACGCGCTTCGAGGTGGATATCGATTTCGACACGCCGCTGATCGGCAAGCAGTCCTGGAAGGGCGACCTGACGGCGGAAACCTTCAAGAACGAACTGTCGCGTGCCCGTACCTTCGGTTTCATGCGTGACGTGGAGCGCCTGTGGGCCGCCGGTTATGCGCTCGGCTCTTCGCTTGAGAACTCGGTCGTCATTTCCGATGACAACAGCGTCATCAACATGGAAGGCCTGCGTTACGCCAAGGACGAATTCGTCCGTCACAAGACGCTGGACGCCGTGGGCGATCTGGCGCTTGCCGGGGCGCAGTTCATCGGCTGCTACCGCTCCTACCGCGGCGGCCACAAGGTCAATGCGAATGCGCTGAAGGCGCTTTTGAGCGACCGCACGGCCTATGAGATCGTCGAAGCGCCGGCAGCCCGCAACCAGATGGTTCGCGCCCGCGAATTCGTTGCTGTCAACATGCCGGAATTCGCACCCTGGTCTGCTTGAGTTCCTTCGCAGGCTATCAATTGACAGAAAAAGCCGCTCCCTTTGGGGCGGCTTTTTCGTGATGCGAACAAGAAGTTGCGTTATATCGTCTGATATTCATGCGATTGCATGGGTGGATGCCATAAAAATGCGTTAATGCGTCATCATTGCGTTGCCCTGCGGATGCTTTTATGGCTAGAACGCCATTGCAAAGCCGATGCTTATGTATTTGCGCGGGAAGTGGGAACTGTCGAATGAAGCATGTAGGGTCTGGTGCAATGAAGGGTACGATGCGGGGGATCGCCGTTTCGTTGATGTTGGTCGGCGCGAGTGTCGCCATCACGGCCTGCCAGTCCGATCCGGATATCGACATCACCAAGCTCGGCGTCGAGACCGATCCGCCTGACGTTCTGTACAAGCAGGGGCTTGCCAACATGAACGCCGGCAACATGACAGAAGCCTCACGCAAGTTCGAGGCGATCGACAAGCAATATCCGTTCACCGAATGGGGCCAGAAGGCGCTGGTGATGCAGACTTTTATCGCCACACGCACCAACAAGAATGATGTGGCGATTACCACTGGCAGCCGGTTCCTGCGGCAATATCCGCGCGCGAAAGATGCCGCTTATGTTCAGTACATGATCGGCCTTGCCTATTCGAAGCAGATTTCCGATGTCACACAGGACCAGCGCGCAGCACAGCGCACCGTCGAGGCGATGAACAAGGTCGTCAACGACTATCCCGATTCGGAATATGTCGCCGATGCACAGGCCAAGATCCGTTTTGCCCGCGACCAGCTCGCCGGCCGCGAAATGCAGGTCGGCCGTTATTATCTTGAGCGCAAGGAATATCTCGCTGCCGTTTCGCGTTTCCGCATCGTCGTCGAGCAATACCAGAACACCAACCAGATCGAGGAAGCGCTGGCGCGTCTGACCGAAGCCTATTACGCCATGGGCCTGGTGGACGAAGCGCAGACCGCGGCTGCCGTTCTTGGTAACAACTATCCTGACAGCCAATGGTATGCGGATTCCTACAAGCTGCTGAAGGGTCAGGGGCTGGAGCCGCGTGAAAACAAGGGGTCCTGGATTTCGCGCGCCGGCAAGAAGCTCATCGGCGCTTGAGACGGGGCATAGGCCATGCTGGTCCAGCTCTCGATTCGCGATATCGTTCTCATCGAAAGGCTCGACCTCGGTTTCGAGGCGGGCCTTTCCGTGTTGACGGGCGAGACGGGTGCGGGAAAATCCATTCTTCTCGATAGTCTTTCGCTGGCGCTTGGTGGCCGCGGCGATGGCGGCCTTGTGCGGCACGGCGAGGACAAGGGGCAGGTGACGGCCACCTTCGAAGTCCCGAACGATCACCCGACACGGCTTCTCCTGCGCGAGAACGGTCTCGACGACGATGGTGACCTTATTTTTCGTCGTGTGCAATCTGCCGACGGGCGAACCAAGGCCTATGTCAACGATCAGGCCGTGAGCGTGCAAATGATGCGCCAGCTCGGGCAATTGCTGGTCGAAATTCATGGTCAGCATGATGATCGCGCGCTTGTCGATACCGATGCGCACCGCACGCTGCTGGACGCCTTTGCTGGGCTGAGCGATGAGGCTCGCGCTGTTCAGGGCCTATACCGCACCTTTAAGGACGCCGAACGTGCGCTGAAGACGCACCGCGCCAAGGTGGAGGCGGCGGCGCGCGAGGCGGATTACCTTCGCTCGTCCGTCGAGGAACTGGAGACGCTCTCGCCGCGCGACGGCGAAGAGGAGGAGCTGGCCGAGCGCCGGGCGGTGATGCAGAAATCCGAACGCATTGCCGGCGACATCGCGGAGGCCAGCGAGTTCCTGAACGGCAATGCGTCGCCTGTGCCTGTCATCGCGTCGATGATGCGGCGTCTGGAGCGCAAGAGCCACGAAGCGCCGGGATTGCTGGAAGACACCGTACAATTGCTGGATGCCGCGCTGGACAGCCTCTCCAACGCGCAGATGGAAGTGGAGGCGGCCCTGCGCCGCACCGAATTCGATCCGCGTGAGCTGGAGCGGGTGGAGGAGCGGCTGTTCGCGCTGCGTGCTGCCGGGCGCAAATACAATGTCGCCGTACCCGATCTGCCGGCTCTCGCCGAAAAAATGGTGGCCGATCTCGCCGATCTCGATGCCGGCGAAGAAAAGCTCGGCAAGCTTGAGGCCAATCTCGGCGTGGTGAAGGCCGATTTCGACCGTGCCGCGCAATCGCTTTCCGACAAACGCCGCCACGCGGCGGAAGCGCTTTCCAACGCGGTGATGGCAGAACTGCCGGCGCTGAAGCTGGAACGGGCGCGGTTTACCGTCGAGGTGACCTCTGATCCCGAACAAGCGACGGCGGACGGTATCGACACGGTGGAATTCCACGTCCAGACCAATCCGGGCACACGCCCCGGCCCGATCATGAAAGTGGCCTCGGGCGGCGAATTGTCCCGCTTCCTGCTGGCGCTGAAAGTGGCACTGGCGGATCGTGGTTCGGCGCCGACCCTGGTGTTCGACGAAATCGATACGGGCGTTGGCGGCGCGGTGGCGGATGCCATCGGCCAGCGGCTGCGCCGCCTGTCGAAAACCGTGCAGGTCCTGTCCGTCACCCATGCGCCGCAGGTGGCGGCGCGGGCGGCCACTCATCTTCTCATTTCCAAGGGGCCATCCGGCGACGGCAGCGAGCGTATCGCGACGCGCGTGGCCACCATGGAGCCGAAGCACCGCACCGAGGAGATCGCCCGCATGCTGGCCGGCGCATCGGTGACGGACGAGGCTAGGGCTGCGGCGGCTCGCCTGCTGGCGGCCAAGGACTGACGGCTACCCGTTGCCTTGCGCAAGCGGATGCGGCCTGTGAGTCCAACGGCAAAACTGTTTTTAATGTTTGTTATTTCGGCTAAAAGCGTTCGGTAATTCCGAAAAGAGGCCGTCATGTCGCAAGACCAGAAATCCGTCGAAAACCTCACCGAGCTTGAAGCCTCTTCCGAGCTTGCATTTCTGGCGGCCGAGCTTGCGCGGCATGATGCGCTTTACCACGGCAAGGATGCGCCGGAGATTACGGACGCCGAATATGATGCGCTGAAGCGTCGTAATGACGCCATCGAAGCGGCTTTCCCGGCGCTGGTGCGGGCCGACAGCCCGTCGAGAAAAGTCGGCTTCGCGCCGCTTCCGACCTTTGCGCCCATCGTGCATGCGCGGCCGATGCTGTCGCTCGACAATACCTTTTCGGAAGAGGATCTGCGGGATTTCGTCAGTTCCGTCTATCGCTTCCTCGGGCATCTGCCGGACGATTCCATCGCCTTTACCGCCGAGCCGAAGATCGACGGGCTTTCCATGTCGATCCGCTACGAGAACCGCAGGCTGAAGACCGCGGCGACGCGAGGAGACGGCACGACCGGTGAAAATGTCACCGCCAATATCAGGACCATCAAGGAAATTCCGGACGAACTGCCCGCCGATGCGCCCGATGTGGTGGAAGTACGCGGCGAGGTCTATATGGCCAAGAGCGACTTTCTGGCGCTCAATGCCCAGATGGAGGCCGAAGGCAAGCAGACCTATGTGAACCCGCGCAACACGGCATCCGGTTCGCTGCGCCAGCTCGACGCCAATGTCACGGCGAAACGCAAGCTGCGGTTCTTCGCCTATGCGCTGGGCGAGGTTTCGAATGGCGGCCAGCCGGCGCGGCTCGCCGATACGCAATACGGCATTGTTGAGAAGTTCCGCGAGTGGGGTTTCCCGGTCAATCCGTTGATGAAGCGATTCACCTCGGCCCAGCAATTGCTTGAACATTATAACGAAATCGGCGTCGCGCGGCCCGATCTCGATTACGATATCGACGGCGTCGTCTATAAGGTCGACCGACTCGATCTGCAGGAACGGCTTGGTTTCCGCTCGCGCAGCCCGCGCTGGGCCACCGCGCATAAGTTCCCGGCCGAGCAGGCCTTCACCACCGTTGAGAATATCGAGATACAGGTGGGGCGCACTGGCGCCTTGACGCCGGTGGCGCGGCTCACACCGATCACCGTTGGCGGTGTCGTCGTTACCAATGCGACGTTGCACAATGCCGATTATATCGAAGGTATCGGCAATAGCGGCGAGCGCATCCGCCCGGAAGACCACGATATCCGCATCGGAGACACGGTCATTGTGCAGCGCGCCGGCGATGTCATTCCGCAGGTGCTGGATGTGCTTCTGGAAAAGCGTCCGGCTGAGTCGGTGAAATATGCCTTCCCGGAGAAATGCCCCGTCTGTGGCAGCCATGCGGTGCGGGAGCGCAATGAAAAGACCGGCAAGCTCGATTCGGTCACGCGCTGCACCGGCGGTTTCGTCTGCCGGGCGCAGGCGGTGGAGCATCTCAAACATTTCGTTTCGCGCAATGCCTTCGACATTGAGGGGCTTGGCACGAAGCAGATCGATTTCTTCTTCGAAAGCGACGATCCTGCGCTCTCGATCAAGACAGCGCCTGACATTTTCACGCTGAAGGCGCGACAGGAGGCGTCTCATCTGACCAAGCTCGAAAATATCGACGGCTTCGGCAAGGTCAGCGTCAAGAAGCTGTTCGACGCCATCGATGCCCGCCGCGAGATCGATCTGCACCGGCTGATTTTCGCTCTCGGCATCCGTCATGTGGGCGAGACCACGGCGAAGCTTCTGGCGCGCTCTTACAGCACTTATGAGCATTTCGAGGAGGCGATGAAGGCGGCGGCTGATCCTGCAAGTGACGCCTGGGCTGAACTCAACAGCATCGATGGCATCGGCGAGGTGGTGGCGCGCGCCATCATCGAGTTCTACAAAGAGCCGCGCAATCTCGATGTCATCGACAGGCTGATACGGGAGCTTCGCCCGAAGGAGGCCGAAAAGCCCTCGACCGATGGCAGCCCGGTGGCGGGCAAGACTGTGGTCTTCACCGGCTCGCTCGAAAAATTCACCCGTGACGAGGCGAAGGCCCGCGCTGAAAGTCTTGGTGCGAAAGTCGCGGGGTCGGTGTCGAAAAAGACCGATATTCTGGTGGCGGGGCCGGGGGCCGGTTCCAAGCTTGCCAAGGCGACGGAACTGGGCGTGCAGACCATGGACGAGGATGAGTGGCTGGCATTGATCGGCGGTTGAGGTTCCGTCATGGTAATGTTGTTTTTAGCGATTACATGGCCGGTTCTGATCAGGAGATGAGCCATTGGATGACCGTATCGTTGTGTCCGAAGAGCAGGTCCGGGCGCTGATCGCCTGCCAGTTTCCGCACTGGGCGGCGCTCGATGTCCGTCCTGTCGATCATGCTGGCTGGTCCAATCGCAGTTTCCGGCTGGGCGAGGCCATGCTGGTGCGGCTGCCGAGTGCCGAGCGCTATGTGGCGCAGGTGGAAAAGGAGCATCGCTGGCTACCCTTTTTCGCCAGCCATTTGCCGATGCCGGTTCCAGCGCCTCTTGCCTGCGGAAAGCCCGGCGCGGATTACCCCTGGCCCTGGTCGGTCTATGGCTGGCTGGAAGGAGAGCCGCTCATCAATCATCTGGCCTCGGTTGATCTTTCCCAAGTCGCGGCCGATGTCGCTTCCTTCCTGAATGCCCTGCACGCCCTCGATACTTCCGACGGACCGCCGGCCGGCATACATAATTTCCATCGTGGCGGCGCATTGCACGTCTATGACGAAGAGGCGAGGGCGTCCATGCAGACGCTTGCCGGCGAGGTCGATGCCGGGCTGGCAATGGAAATCTGGCAGTGCGCATTGTCCAGCCGCTGGCATCTGCTCCCGGTCTGGGTGCATGGCGATGTTTCGGACGGCAACCTGCTATTCCGCGACGGACGCCTGTCGGCCGTCATCGATTTCGGCAGTTGCTGCATTGGTGATCCGTCGTCAGACCTTGTCCTTGCATGGAACCTGTTCGAAGGGGATAGCCGCGCGGCCTTCCGCGCCGCCCTGCCTTTGGACGACGCCACATGGCAGCGGGGGCGTGGCTGGGCGCTGTGGAAGGCTTTGATCGTTCTGGATGCCGAACGTGGACGTAACAAAAAAATGGCCGAATGGTCACGAAGGACCATTCGGGAAGTGTTCGCGGATCACCTTGAAAACTGACGTTTCCTATCTAAGACGTGCCATCACGTGAGCATCGACGTATTTTCCATCGCGGTAGGCGTCGTTGCGAAGGGTGCCTTCGCGTTCGAAACCGAATTTCTCGTAAAGCCTGATTGCCGGGAGATTGTCGGTGAAAACATTGAGTTCGATCCGCTTGATGTCGTGCCAATTGTCGGCGGTATCTATCAGCGCTGCGAGAAGGTGTGATCCCACTCCTTTACCGGCAAAATCGTCGTGAACACTGATCACAAGATCGGCAATGTGGGACTGCCTTCCCGCCCTGCGAAACAGTCCAGAATTGGCAACGATCTTTCCTCGCCATTCGGCAACGATGGCGATATCGTTCGGGCCGCGGTTTTCCATCGATTTCCGTGTCTTTTCAACGGACTGAAACGGCTGTCGAAGCGTGCCGTGACGGACGCCAGGCAGGTTGAACATTTCGGTCAAGGCTTCGGCATCGTCCAGGCGCGCCGCACGCAGGACGACTTCGTTCAAGCTGAATTGCGAATCTTCATTATCGGCAAATTTCAAGTTCTGCATGCCTGTCTCCTTGGGCGTATTGGGGCGTGTGGGGAGCAGGTTTGCGAACCCTGCTCTCTTGGCAGGGTAAAAATGGATCGCTTAACGCGACGACACACCTTTCCCTGCCGAATGGCCGGTGATGGTATGGCGAGGGGTGGTATTCTGCTTCGTTGCGATCATGCGTGCAGAATGCTTTTGCCCCGTGTTCCTGTCAAGCGGGCGCGTTGCGCAACAGTCTTCGGAGTTTTGCCGGCAGCCTGCCGTCGATCGCCGCAAGACCGGCGGCGATCATCGCCATGCCAGCGAAGTGCTTTATTTCCAGTTGCTCGCCGAGGAGGAGCGAGCCGAGCAGGATGGCGCTGACGGGAATGAGGAAGGTGACGAGAGCGAGGTTGGTGGCGCCGGCGCTGGCGAGGATGCGGAAGAAGATCAGGTAAGCGAGCGCTGTCGACAGGAGGGCGATGCCGACAAGCGCGCCCCACGTTCCGAGGCCCGGCATGGCCAGCATCCATGGTTTATCGATAAGGAGGGCGGCCGGGATGAGCATCAGTGTTGAGGAGGAGATCTGGCCGGTGGCGGTCATCAGCGGCGGTACGCCCATGGCCTTGAAACGGCGACCGAAGATGCCCGCGAAGGAATAGGAGACGGCGGCGCCGAGAATGGCGATCTGGCCCCAGAGGCCGGATGAGCCGGTGAAGGCGGCCGGGCCGATCATGGTCGCCACGCCGGCAAAGCCGATCACGACCCCGGTCAGCTTGTTGCCGGTCATCTTCTCGTCGGCGGTCAAAAAATGGGCGACGATGACGGTGAAGAGCGGCGTCGTGGCGTTGAGGATCGAGGCAAGTCCGCTGGCGATCTGGGTCTGGCCCCAGACGATCAGGCAGAAGGGGATGATGTTGTTGAGCAGGCCCATGCCGAAAAAGGCACGCCACACCGCCCATTCACGCGGCAGGTGAAGGCCCATGATGCGGCAGACGATCAGAAGCGCGATCGCCGCCAGGCTGACACGCAGCGTGACGATGGTGACGGGCGGCAATTCCTTGACCGCAACACCGATGAAAAAGAACGATCCGCCCCACAGAAGCGAAAGCGCGACAAGCATCGCCCATTCACCGGCATCCATCTGTTTCTGTATCGCCATCGTCGTCTCCCGAAGCTTGAATATGGACATGATCGCAGGCGGGATGGCCGCCATCCACCCGATATTGATTGAGTTTACCTCAAGTCGAAGATGGGTGGTTTTTAATGCGTTTCAGGTCTTATTGCGTCTATCTACTCCTTGTTTTATGGTTTTTTCAAACGATTGTTTCTCGTGTGATAATTGAGGTGACCTAAACCATGGTAGCCGAACTTCCTTCTTTGAAAGGGTTGCAGGCCTTCGAGGCCGCAGCGCGGTATCGCAGTGTCACGCTCGCCTCCAACGAGCTGAACGTCACACCCGGCGCGGTCAGCCTGCAAATCCGGGAGCTGGAGGCGCGGCTTGGCGTGCAATTGTTTTTCCGCAAGCCGCGCAGCATTCAGCTGACGCGTGAGGGGGAGCGTTATTACGGCGCGCTTCGCACCGCCTTCCGGATGATGCGCGAGGCGACGGCGGAACTGACGGCGCGTTCCGAAATCACGGTGCTCACGCTGAGCTGCACGCCGACTTTCGCCGTGCAGTGGCTGATGCCGCGACTGCCTGCTTTTCAGCAGCAATACCCGCAGGTGGATGTCCGCATCAGCGTGACGAACCGATTGGTGGATTTTTCGAGGGACGATGTCGATCTGGCGGTACGGCACGGGTTTGGTCGGTATGAAGGGCTGGAGAGCATCCGCTTCATTGATGACAGCACCCTGCCGGTGTGTGCGCCGCAACTTCTGGAAAAATATGGACCGCTTCAGGAAGCGGGGGACCTGAAATCCATTCCGCTCCTGCACGATGAGAACCGCAATGAATGGCGGCGCTGGCTGGAGGCGGCGGGAGCATCGGATGTGGATGCCTCCGGCGGCACCGTCTTCATCGACAGCAACGGCGCGCTGGATGCGGCCAAGGCCGGGCATGGTATTGCACTGACCCGGCGCTCGCTGGTTTCCCGCGAGCTTGCGGAAGGTGCATTGATCGCGCCCTTCGGCAAGGATATGGCCAGTACGCTTGCCTATTTCCTCGTTTATCCCAGGCGTATGCTCGATAATCCCGATCTGGTGACGCTCATCGACTGGATGCTTTTGGAAGCGCGGTCAGCCGAGGCCGGTTCTCTTTGATGTCAATCCGGTTTATGCCGGAATGAAACAACGGGAATCACTCTTGAAAACAATCGCCATCGATTTCGAGACCGCCAATGAGGAACGGGGCAGTGCCTGCTCCGTCGGGCTTGCGTGGATAGAGGACGGCGAGATCGTTCGCGTCGAGGAGCGTCTCATCCGGCCAAAGGACATGCGGTTTTCGTCCTTCAACATTGCCGTGCACGGGATTCGCCCTGACGATGTCGAGGACGCGCCGGAATTCCCTGAGGTGATGGAGGAGTTCATCGACGACTTCTACGGCGCCACCATGATCGCCCATAATGCCGCCTTCGATTTCAGCGTCATGCGGGCGTCCTTCGATAAATACCGGCAGTCCTATCCCGATCTTTCTTATCTATGCAGCGTCAAGATCGCCCGGCATGTCTGGCCCAATCTGGCGTCGCACAAGCTGAATGTCATCGCCCACCATCTCCAGCTGCGTTTCGTGCATCACAATGCCGCCGAAGACGCCGTCGTCTGCGCGGCCGCGTCTATTGCCGCCGCCAAGGCGCTTCGCGTTGCCCATGTTCGCGACCTTCCGGAAAAGATCGGCATGGTCGCGGGGCGTCTCACCGCCACCGGCTACCAGCCCTGCAGCATGAAAAAACGCACCGTCTCCCGGGTTGCGTAACGGCGGCTTCCACCTATGTTTGAAGCAGCGTAACGGAGAAGATGCGATGACGAAGAAAACTCTGTCGGGTTTGTTTGCGGGCTTTCTGGCGTTGCTTCCAGTGACAGCGGCGCATTCGCAGGTGGTCGGTGAGGTCGGTGTCGACTGGATTGGCAACGACATCGTCATCGAGGCGATTGCCGATCCGAAGATCAAGGGTGTGACCTGCCACGTTACCTATTTCGACCGCGGTGTGATCGACCGGTTGAAGAACGGAAACTGGTTCGAAGACCCTTCCAACAACGCCATTTCCTGCAGCCAGACGGGACCGGTTGAGATCGGCGACATCGATCTGTCGAAGGGCGGAGAAGAGGTGTTCCGGCAGGGCATGTCGCTGGTTTGGAAGAAGCTCGTCGTCAGCCGCGTCTATGACAAGGGGAATGACACACTGATCTATCTGGTGCATGCGCGGGAGCTGACCGACGGTTCGGCCAAGATGGCGATTTCCACGGTGCCGCTCTATAACCAGCAGGTCACATGGCAAAAGGGCAAGCCGTAAGGCTCGCCCTCGCAGTTGCGCTATAGATGCCTGGATCAGGCTGCTTCGCGTGCCAACTCGTCCGCAATCACTGTGTCGAGGTTGAGGAAGCAGACCATGCTCTTTTCCAGCGCCACGATGCCGCGGCAGAAGCTGCGCTGCTCTTCCGGAATGATATCGGGCGCGGGCTGCAGGTCTTCGGAGCGGATGGTCATCATGTCGGAGACCTGTTCCACCAGAAGGCCGACCAGCTTGCCGCCGATATCGGTGACGATGATAGCGGAGCGCTCGGACGGTTCGGTCATTTTCATGCCGAGGCGGCCGGCCATGTCGATGACGGGAATGACGGCGCCGCGCAGGTTGATGAGGCCGAGAACATAGGGCGGGGTGTGCGGCATCGGGGTAACCGGCGCCCAGCCGCGGATTTCGCGGATCGCCATGATGTCGATGCAGAATTCCTGATCGCTCAGGTGGAAGGAAACGATTTCGAGATATGCGCCGGATTGCTTTATGGCGTTGGACATGACGGCAGGTTTCCTCTGATGGCTCTCTAACAGGCCCGCGCAGGATTGAGCTTTATGCGGTGGCCGGAGAATTGACCGGGAGACATCATGTCGAGGCTTGAAAACCGCTACGGTCATAATGCACAGCAAGATTTTAAACTTTCCCTAACAATTGCGGCTGCCCCGCCGGCAAAACCCAGTATTTTGGCGGTTTTCGCGCCCACGAAAACAGGTTATGATCGGCATATGAACGCGCTCGTTTCCCAGCCGCTGAAGTTTATTCTGGCTAGTCTTGCCGCTTTGGCCTCGCTTGCCGTCGTGCTTCTTGCCTTTGACGGCTGGGTGCGGCACGGCACGGATATTTTCCTTTCCACGGTGCAGAGCGGCATCGCATGGTGTCTGTGACGTGCTTTCCGGCTGCGGATTTGTGACAAATCAGCGCGGTTCCCGCAAATACGCCCAGTTGATTTGCCGTCCCGGTCGCCTTTCGTTATCTGTCTGTCAGGGCCAGCGACATGCCGCCGGCTTTCGGGGTAGGATTGGACAATGAGAAATATTCGCATCGTATTGTGGGCCGTCGTGCTCGTTCTCGCCGGCGTCGTCAGCTGGTTGACGATCGAAATGACGAAAACCCGGGAGCAGATGGTCGAGACGGCCTATGGCGTGCCCTTCCAACTCACGGCGCAAAATGGCCAGCCGATCACCGAAAAGGCGTTCCAGGGAAAGCCGACAGCGCTGTTCTTCGGCTTCACCCATTGCCCGGAAGTCTGCCCGACAACCCTTTTCGAACTGAACGGCTGGATGGAGAAGGTGGACCCGGCCGGCGACAAGCTGCAGGCCTATTTCGTCTCCGTCGATCCCGAGCGCGATACACCTGAGATCATGCAGCAATATGTCTCCAATGTCTCGAAGCGGATCACCGGCATCACCGGCCCGGCCGACAAGATTGCCGAGACTCTGAAGGGCTACCGCATCTATGCCAAGAAGGTACCGGTGGACGAGAAGGATCCGAATGGCGATTACACCATGGATCACACGGCGTCCGTGATCCTGCTTGATGCCAACGGCCGCTTTGCAGGAACGATCGCTTATGGCGAAAACCCTGACGTCGCCGAGCAGAAACTTCAGAATCTTCTGAAGGGTACGAAGGTTTAATTACGCGCAGCTTATTGGACTGACTGCGGTTTTGTGGCAAAGGCAGACGCAGAACTATTAGCCAGAGAAAGCAGCCCGCCGTGAGCGAAATCCGACTTTACGTCACCACGACCGAAATCCAGGCGGGTGAAATCCTCGATCTCATGTCGGACTATTTCGGCGAGGAGGATGTCGCGATCGCCACCACCGAGGTGGATGAGAAGCGCGATATCTGGGAAGCTTCGGTTTATCTGATGGCCGATCAGGAAGAGGAGTTCCGCGAGCGCGTCAGCGCGCTGCTTGCTCCCGCATTTCCCGGTCTCGTCATCGAGAAGGAGACCGTTCCCGATGTCGACTGGATCGCCAAGTCTCTCGAGGGGCTGAAGCCGGTTCGGGCGGGGCGCTTCATCGTGCATGGCGCGCATGATCGCGACAAGGTGCAGGCGAACGATCTGGCGATTGAAATCGAGGCGGGCCAGGCTTTTGGCACAGGCCACCACGGCACGACGGCAGGTTGCCTTGAGATGATTGAGGAGGTTCTGCGGGCGCGGACCGTGCGCAATGCGCTGGATCTCGGCACTGGCAGCGGCGTTCTGGCAATTGCTGTGCGCAAGATGCGTCCCATTCCCGTGCTTGCGACGGATATCGATCCCATCGCCGTGAAGGTGGCGAAGGAAAATGTGCGGCTGAACGGCATCGTGTCCGGGATGGCGCTGGAGACCGCACCGGGTTTCCACTCGGATGCCTTCCGCAAGCATGGTCCGTTCGATCTCATCATTGCCAATATTCTGGCGCGGCCGCTCATCAAGATGGCGCCGCAGCTTGTCACGCATCTGGCGCCCGGCGGCACCGTCATCCTGTCGGGCATTCTCGCCTCGCAGCGCTGGAAGGTGCTTTCAGCCTATAATGGCGCAAGGCTTTCGCATGTCCGCACCATCTGGCGCAATGGCTGGGTGACGCTGCATCTGCGCAAGGACTGAAGCTTCAGCAGCATCCTTTCGGGCAAAAGAAAAGGCGGCGCTTTCGCGCCGCCTGGAAACCCGCGAGCATGGGAGGAGCTTGCTCAAGCGGGTCGACGTATTCCTGTTCGGCGCGGTGGAGGGAGGATCGCCGCGCCTGATGTCATCAGAATACGTAGCTGGACTTTGCCTTGCGACGCAGATCGGCGCGGTTCATGCCGAGCGCTTCCAGCGACTTGTCGTCGAGGTTCAGAAGGGCGGCGTTGACATGGCGGCTGACCTGACGCTCGCGTGCTTCAACAACGCGATCGAAGGCGGTGCGGAGGAAAGATTTTGCCATTGCTTCAAATCCTTGTTTGCCAGGAGAGTGTCTCTCTCGCTGTGTTGATCTGAAGATAAGCGATGTGTTTTTGTTTAGTTAGAGGGGATATGTCAGGTTAGATATGCGTCTGATGCATGTCGCTTCGTCTAGAGTATTACTTATTTCGCCAAATATGCACAATTTGTCGCCGCAATCCGATCTGTCATATATGGCTTGAAACCGGCTTTGTCCGCGTGGCATTGTCGTTGCGCGCCAATGATTTGACGGCGCAACCTTGCTGCTTTTCTCATGACAGTTCCCGAAAGACGCCCATGTTCCAGACCTTCGAAAACAAATCCGCGCCGCAATTTGGCAAGGCCCGCGTCGAGACGCTGCGCGCCGGTTTCGATGCCCTTGGCATCGACGGTTTTCTGGTGCCGCGCGCCGATGAATATCAGGGGGAATATGTGCCGGAGTGTGCCGAGCGCCTGTCCTGGCTTACCGGCTTTACCGGTTCCGCCGGCATTGCGCTGGTGACGCGCACGGAGGCGGTGGTTTTTGTCGATGGCCGTTATACGACGCAGCTCAAGTCGCAGGTCGATCAATCGATCTTCAGCGGCGGCGATCTGGTTGGCGCGCCGCCCTCCGTCTGGCTCGCCGAACATGCTCCACAAGGTTTCCGGCTCGGCATCGATCCGTGGCTGCACACCGGCGCGGAGTTGAAGCGGCTGGAAAAGGCGCTTGCCGGCAAGGGCGGTTCGGTCGTTCTCCTGGAAAAGAATCCGCTCGATGCCCTTTGGCAGGACCGTCCCTCCGAGCCGCTGGAGCCCGTCGTTATCCAGCCAGAGGCCTTTACTGGCAGGCTGGCGAAAGAAAAGATCGCCTCGCTGGCGGAGACGGTCTCGGCAAAGGGCGCGGACGCCCTGCTGGTTACCGATCCATCCTCCATCGCCTGGATTTTCAATCTTCGCGGCAACGACGTGCCGCACACGCCGCATCCGCTCGCCCGCGCCATCATCTATGCCGACGGCAGGGCGGATATTTTTCTCGACAAGCGCAAGACGGGCATCGAGACCGAGGCCTATCTGGCGCAACTCGCGACACAATTGGCGCCGTCGAAGATCGCTGACCGTCTGCATGCCATTGCAAGCGCCAAGGGCCGCGTCATGGTGGATGCGGACCTGACCCCGGTGGCGCTGACCGGCGCAATCACGGCGGCGGGCGGCTCTCTGATCGAGGAGGCCGATCCCGTTCGCCTGCCGCGCGCGCGCAAGAACAAGGCGGAGCTGGCCGGCTCGGCAGCCGCCCACGTGCAGGACGGCGCGGCCATGGTCGAATATCTCTGCTGGCTGGACCGCCAGCAGCCGGGCAGCGTCACCGAAATCGCCGCCGTCAAGGCGCTGGAAGCCGCTCGGGTCAAGGTGGGGCAGGGGCTGCAAAACCCGCTGAAAGACGTGTCTTTCGATACGATTTCAGGCGCCGGCGAACATGCCGCCATCATCCATTACCGCGTCACCACCGATACCGACCGCACACTTGCGGAGGGGGAGATGTTCCTCGTCGATTCTGGCGCCCAATATGTCAACGGCACTACGGACATCACCCGTACCATTGCAATCGGCGCCGTCCCGGAAGAGCAGAAGCGTTTCTTCACACTGGTGCTGAAGGGCATGATCGGTATCAGCACCGCACGGTTTCCGAAGGGAACGCGCGGTTGCGATCTCGATCCGCTGGCGCGCATCGCGCTCTGGAAGGCGGGGGTAGATTATGCCCACGGCACCGGCCACGGTGTCGGCTCCTATCTCTCCGTGCATGAGGGGCCGCAGCGCATTGCAAGGCTTTCGACGCAGGAGCTGCTGCCGGGCATGATCCTGTCCAACGAGCCGGGCTATTACCGCCCCGGTGCTTTCGGCATCCGCATCGAGAACCTGATCTATGTGCGCGAGGCGGAAGAGGTGGCCGGCGGTGACCAGCCGATGTTCTCCTTCGAGACGCTGACCTGGTGCCCTATCGACAACAGGCTTGTCGTCGTGTCCCTACTGACTGACGAGGAACTCGGCTGGCTGAACGCCTACCACGCCGAGGTTCTGGAGAAGCTCTCGCCGCTCATCACCGATGAGGAGGTGAAAGCCTGGCTCGTTGCCGCCACGAAGCCGTTGGAGCGGGTCGCTTAAAGCAGCCCGAAATGCCTGATCGCGATGACGATCGCCCAGCCGATGGCGAGCATCGTCAGACCGGGAAAGCGCAGGCAGACCAGAAGCGCTGCCACCATGCCGATCTTCACCTCGTATCCGCCTTCGAAAAAGGCGGGTGCGACGAGCGTGGTCAAAACCGCCACGGGAACTGCGTTCAATCCCGCCTCCATGCGCGGCGGGATGGATTTCATCCGTGTCATCAGCACATAACCGCCGATACGGGTGAGATAGGTGGCGATGGCGGCGAGCGCGATCAGGATCATCGTATCGGCGTGCAGCATGTCGCTCATGGTGTGTCCGCCTTGCTTTCGGGATTGGCCGCTTCACCGTTTGGTTTCGGCGGATAGAGGACCGCAACGACAATTCCGGCAACCGCGCCGAGGCTGACATGCCAGGGCGAACCGACGAAATGATAGGCGACCGTCGCGCCGGCAGCGCTTGCCAGCATGACCGGATAGAAATTCTCCCGTTGGCGGAAGCTTAAGACCATGCCCATGAAATAGATCGGCAAAAGCACATCAAGCCCGATGGCTTTCGGATCGCCGACCATATTGCCGAGCGATGCGCCGAGAATGGTCATGGCCAGCCACAGCACATAGACCGGCGCTGCAAAGCCCATGTACCAGGAAAAGCCGACCGTGCCGGTATTTTCGTATTTTCTGACCGATTCGGCGAATTGCGGATCGACCAGCACGAAGAAGCCCGCAGCTTTTTGCAGGAAAGACCAGTTCGAGATCATCCGGGCAATGGCGGCGGAATAGAGGATATGGCGGAAATTGACGGCGAAGACAGATAGAACGATCAGCCAGGGGGCAACCTTCTGGCCGAACAATTCGATACCGACGAGCTGGCTCGCGCCCGCATAGACGGTGCCGCTCATGATCGTGGCTTCGGTGACGCTAAGCCCGTTATCGACTGCGACCGCGCCAAACAGCGCACCGAAAGGGGCGGCGGAGAGGGCGATCGGGAAACCGCTCTTCAATCCCTCGCGAAAATCTGCATTGAACATGTCTGGAAACTCCTTGCCGCCGCTCTATCGCCGTCCCGTCCGGCTGGCAAACGAATTGCATGAATGGATCGATTGATTAACTTGAAGCTTCCGGTACGGTAACGCCCGATATGGCCGGTGCCGGACGGACGGATTCACCGCCTTCCTGCCGTATCCCTCAATAGTCAGACGATGGAAGATCGATGCTGGAAAAGCAGGACAAGGCCGATCTGGCCGCACGCATCAGGGCTTATCTCGCCCGGGAGACCGAAGCCGAGATCGGCCAGCTGCAGGCGGAAATCTTTGTGGATTTTCTGGCCGAGGAGCTGGGGCATGTTTTTTATAATGAGGGGCTTAGGGATGCACATGCCGCGATCTTGAGACGCCTTGAGGATGCGGCAGGCGATATCGACGTGCTGGAGAAGCCGAAGCCGCGCTAATGGCGCTCTCCTTCCTCATCCCTGTGCTCGTCACAGGCGGGAGGGGGAGTAAGGGATCCGCCCTGTCCGGTAGCGTTCGGTTTTTGAACCCGACGGGCCCTAGTCCCGCAAAATGTCGCGGCTTTTGAGAATGGCCGCGCCTTTTTCCCGCATCGTCGAAATCGCGGCCTTGATGCCCTGCGGATCGATGCCGCGGCTGGCATCTTCTATAAAACGGACATTCACACCAGGCAGCATGTCGAGGGCATCGAGCACCGAAAAACTGACGCAATAATCGGTGGCAAGGCCGCACACGTCGAGTTGTGTGACACCCTGACGGCTCAGATAGTCCGCCAGTCCCGTCGTCGCGCCCTGGTCATTGTCGCGAAAGGCGGAATAGCTGTCGACGGCGGGGTTTTCGCCCTTCTGCTGAATATAATCGAAGGCGTCCGTTTTGAGGTCAGGGTGGAATTCTGCATCCGGCGTGCCCTGCACGCAATGGTCCGGCCACATCATCTGCGGTTTGCCGGAGAGTTCACCCATGTCGAAGGGTTTCTTGCCGGGATGCTGAGACGCGAAGCTGCCGTGATTTTCCGGGTGCCAGTCCTGTGAGGCGACGATGAGATCGTAGCCGCCATTGTCGATCAGGGCATTGGCGATGGGTACGACCCTGTCGCCATCGGCAACGGCCAGATTTCCGCCCGG
This sequence comes from Agrobacterium salinitolerans, assembly GCF_002008225.1. Lineage (GTDB taxonomy): Bacteria > Pseudomonadota > Alphaproteobacteria > Rhizobiales > Rhizobiaceae > Agrobacterium > Agrobacterium salinitolerans. The sequence continues at coordinate 87,370 of NZ_MRDH01000003.1, forward strand.
GCAAAAACCGTTCTGGATATCGATGAGCAGCAGCGCCTTCATGATGTGCCTCCCTTTTCAGGGCAGGATGCCAAGCCGGCTTTGACGGATCAAGTCCCTTTCGACCCATCCGGCCGCCACAAGTGCGTCGGCCAGCTGTTTGCCTTGTCGCAGTCCTGCCGCATTTGCAGCAAATTTCTGGCCAAGTCGGAACTTACCTGAAAATGCGGCGGCGGAAATTTTTTGGGCCGATGACGCCCCTTTTGAGGGGCGTTTTCCGGGACGATGCCGTGCGGATGCACGCAGTACCCGCGCAAGTCATTGTTTTGCCTTCGCCTTCCAATGTGCAGACCTTAACGAAATATTTTTGCAGGGACTCGTAAACACTTTGGTTACCATAATTGGTCATGCTTCGAACCAGTCAGTTCCGAAACCGGCGTGGTGTTTGCCCGCCCTTCGGATGTCCAAAAATCCCTCCGGCGTCGGCCGGGTGTGCGTGAACGGTTCGAGTAACGAGTATCATGGCGTTTTCTGCTGCGGCCTATAATGGCGCCGGTCTTGCCGGTTCGTATTCCGTCAAAAGAGGCAAATCCTTTTCGTTCGGCCGAATGTCCGCTCTTCTCGGCGGCGGCGCCTTTGCCAGCCTTTTCGCCTTTGCTGCCTTCGCCTCGCTGCACAGCATGGCTGCCGCTTCGCATGGTGTCGGGCAGTTTGAAAAGACGCTGGTGACGCGATTCGCTTCCACTGAGACGGCAATTGCCCACGCGGCCGGGCGGGATATTCACGTGCGCAAGTTTTCCCGTTTGAGCGACCACAGCCATGGCCAGCAGAAGGCGGTTCGCCTCGCCGGCATCCTGCCCGAGATCGGTGCGAAGGAATTCGGCGAGCGCTTTGGCGCGGCTGCCAATGCAAAAGGGCAGGCGACGGTGACGCAGCTTGCCGCGCTCAAGCCGTCGGCGATCGTCGATTCGGCGCTGGGTCGCACCTCCGAGGTTGCCTATCAGGGCGCCGTTCCGCAGCATCCGGCATTTGAAGTGGCGCTGGCGCGGCCGCAGATCGAGGAAGAGGCAAGCAGCCTGCTGCCCGATGATGTGCCGCTGCCAAGCTTCCGTCCCGAGGTTGCGACGGCTCAGACCGTTGAACCGTCACCGCGTCCCGCGGCACCGTCCAAGACCGATGAACATGGTCCGGCCGTTGCTTCGGCACCGGCTTTCGATGCGCCGGTTCCCCTGAGGGCGCCTGCGCCGCCGAAGCAGAGCACCGGCGCCATGCTCGCTTTTGCGAAGCCTGACAATCCGATACGTGAACCGAGCAAGATGGATGCGGTTCCGTGGCCGGATCGCGGCAACGGCACGGCGATCTACGATATTTCCTCCGGTATCGTGCATATGCCGAATGGCGAGAAGCTCGAAGCGCATTCCGGCATTGGCAAAATGCGCGACAATCCCGATTACGTGCATGTGAAGATGCGCGGCTCGACGCCGCCTTCCAGCTATCGTCTGACGATGCGCGAGGCGCGGTTCCACGGCGTTGAAGCCATTCGCCTGACGCCCGAAAACGGTGTTAACCCGCATGGCCGTGACGGTCTTCTGGCGCATACCTACATGCTGGCGAAACGCGGCGAATCGAATGGCTGCGTGGTATTTCGCGATTACCCGCGCTTTCTGGCGGCCTTCAAGCGTGGCGAAGTCAAGCGCATGGTCGTGGTGCCGAAGTTGAACGGCAACCGCCCGACACTTGCGAGCAGCGGCGGTAAAAGCGGCGGCAAGACATTGCTCGGCATGTTCTCGCGCGACAGCAATTCCTGAGCTTTCGTGATTCTGTGCATTCTCCGGGCGTAGAGCCGTTGCGACTTCTGTTGGAAATGCTCTAGCGGCCGCGCCGCTGTGTCAGCACCATACCGGCGATGATGAGCAGGATGCCGAGTGCGCTTGCCCAGAGTTTCGGCGGATGGTCGCCGAAAAGATCGAGAACCACGCCTGAAACCATCTGGCCGCTGATGACCAGAAGGGCGGTATTGACCGCACCGATGCGCGGAATGAGCCAGCTTCCCGAAGCGATGAAGACGACGCCGATAGGCCCGCCGATAAAGGCAAGCCAGGGCGCATCGGCTGCGCCCGGCGGAATGAGGCCGCCGACGATGAGGCCGATGACCGTCAGCACGGCGAAACCGACGATATGGTTCCAGAACGACGCGATGAGCGGCGAGTTTGACAGGCTGAGGCGGCCGTTGATCTGGCGGCTCAGCGCCACGAAGACGCCGCCGGTAAAAGCCATGGCGATCCAGGCGATCATGTCGTTCTCCCGACAAGGATGATAAGCGCGCTGCCGCAGAGAATGAGCGCTACCGCCGCCATGTCCCGCAGGTCCGGCTTTCTTTTGGGCAGGCCGAACAGGCCGAAGAGATCAGCCAGCAGGCTGAAAATCACCTGTCCGCCAAGCCCGAGCGCAATGGTGCCGGAGAGCGCCAAAGGCGAATTGACGGCGGTGGAGGTGAGAATGACGATGGCCGCACCCACGACCCCGCCGCAATAGGCCCATAACGGCGCTTTCGGTTTTTCTGCCACGCCGGCGTCTTTCTTCGGACGCATGATGGCGAGATAGATCAGCGCTGCCACCGTGCCGGTGCCATGCGCTGTCCAGGACGAAAACAGCGCATTGCCGTAATGGGCAAGCTGACCGTTGAAATGCACCATCAATGTCAAAAGACAGCCGCTTGCGAAGGCGGCGGTGAGATGTAGCGGGTTGAGGCGAGGATGCGTCGTGTTTGTCATGGCCGGCCGAATTTTGTTCACGCTCGGAAGCGTTATCGCATCGGCGCCGCAAGCGAAATCGAATTCTCCATGTTTCCTGAATTCATACGGAGAGCGTCAGCTCCCCCGAGCGGATGCCTCAACGCTGCGAACCGGGATGGCGTCTGTCATCACTTCGGCGAGGAACTCTGTAATCAATGCGGAAACACATTTCGGGTCTTCCCAATGTGGATTGTGGCCATGGCCCGGTAGCGTCACGCTTTGCGCGGTGGGAAACGCCTCGGTGAGTTGCCGCTGATGGGTTTCGTCGAACAGAGGGTCTTCAGAACCGGAAAGGCAAAGTATCGGTGCATTTATTTTGGATGCGCTGTGGTGCAGGTTCGTTTCTCCGAAGGCCTTCAAAACGCCATGCCATGTCGATGCGGGCATATTTGCCGCGTCCCGCTTCATGAAGGAGAGGAATTCGTCGCTAACGGGATGGCAGCAGGAATACCAGTCACTTAGGAAACCGTCGGCCGGCTTGATTGGATCGCGCAGCGCAAGAATATCCCTGGAAAGCCTGCTTTCGGCACCGAAGTCGGGTTCCAGCGTACCCGAGATCAGAGTGAGCGCGCGGATGGAATGGGGCCGCCGGGAGGCCAGTTCGATTGACGTCATCGCACCCATGGAATGGCCAAGCAGAAAGAAGCGCGAGATGCCCATGAGCGTCAGGAAGTGATCTATCGTTTCCGCGAAGTCCGAGACGTGAAAACCGTGACCCAAGGAGGATGCACCGTGGCCGGGTAGGTCAGGAGCAATCAGCCGGTATTCCTGGAAATACGGTTCGAGGACAGAAAAGCTGCGGCTGGTGTCGGAAAACCCGTGCAGCATCAACAGCACCGGGCCGGGGCCGCCGGTGTCTATAAAGGACAGTCGGCGCTTGCGCGGCAACTCTATGTAACGTTTGCGCTTTTCCCAATCGTCAAGATAAACCGACGTCATAGGCCGAGATCCGCCTTGATGGCTGCAAGACCGTTCTGACCGTCAAAGGTGGACACGTCTTTCAACCATGTCTCAAGCCGTTGCGGTTCCGCCTTGAGCGTCTGTGCCGCCGCGTCCTCCGGCGACAGGCCGCCGTTCATGATCAGGTCCATGCCCTTATTTTCGTATTCGACATCAAATTCCAGGTTTTGGAGCAGCTTGGCTACATTGGGGCATTCCTGCGTATACCCTTTGCGGACCTGGGTATCGACGGTGGCCGCACCAAAGTTGGGTCCATAGAATTTGTCGCCGCCCGTCAGATATTTCATGTCGAATTTGCTGTTCATCGGGTGCGGCGCCCAGCCCTGGAAGACGATGAAAGACCTGTTGCGGCTAAAGCGCGCTACCTGGGAAAGCATGCCCTGTTCGCTGGATTCAACGACCTCCCAGTCTTTGAGGCCGAGCGACGGATCGTTGACGGCGTCCAGCATCAACTGGTTCGAACCGGGTTCGATGCCGTAGAGTTTTCTGTCGAACTTGTCGGCAAATTTCTGCAGGTCGGTGAAGTCCCTGACGCCGGCCTCCCAGGCATAGGCCGGCACGGCGAAGGTGTACTTGGCGCCCACGAGGTTGGTGCGGACTTTTTCGACCGATCCATCTTCCTTGTAGGGCTTGTAATAATTGACCATCGCCGGATCCCAGTAACCGAGGAAAACGTCGAGGTCCCTGGTCTTCAGACTGGTGTAGATGACGTCAATTCCGAGCAACTGGCTTTGCGGCTCGTAACCCAAAGCCTTCAAAAGCGTAGTGGCTATACCGGTCGTGAAGGCGAGGTCATTCCACCCTGGTTCGGCCATGCGCACGATTTTGCAGGCTTGCGGATCAGCCGCGAAAGCGGCGCTTTGTCCCGCCGCAATAAATGCCGCCGCCGAAAAAAACTCCACCCATCTTCTCATGAGGCAACCTTTTATCTTAGCGGTTACTAAATTGACCGGTGGGACAATATTTGATCTTTCCGGAAAATTTGTCAATGTGCTTTTGCAAGGAGATCGAAATGCGACTCACTAAAATAAGCGATATTCGCCGCGCCGAACTGAGACGCGCGGCGTTTGAAGTGCTGCAGAAAGAGGGGATGGCGGGGGCGACGCTCGAGAGGGTCGCGGCACAAGCCGGCGCCTCCAAAGGAATCGTGCTGCATTATTTCGCCAGCAAGCAGGAACTGTTCGAACATGCGATGCGGGAGGCCAATTTGAAGTTGGCGGAGGTCGTCGTTGCACGCCTCAAACGCGCCTCCAGTCCTCGTGAAAGACTTGACGCGATTATCGAAGGCAATTTCGACGAGAGCTTTTTCCAGCCATCGATCTGCCATGCCTGGCTTTCACTGTGCGCTGAGATTCCCCGCGAGCCGCAGCTTGCGCGCATCCAGAAGGTGATCCATGCGCGCATGCGCTCGAATCTGCTCTCCGCACTAAGGCATCTCTTGCCGCAAGAGGACTGTGAGCCCGTCGCGCTGGGCATCACCACGCTGATCGACGGGCTATGGCTGCGGTCTGGTCTGCAATCTGGAGGGCTGTCGAGAGAGGAGGCGATGGCCCAAATGCATGACTACCTGTCACACAGATTACCAAACCCGGAATCGGCCGTCTAAGGCTCGCCGTGCCAAAGGCAAGAGCTGTGATGGAACCAGCCTTCGTCTTCCGCATTATTCCGGCATGAAGAAAACGACACGCAAACCATTGAACAGGATGACGATTTTCGTCATTTCGCTTTTTATTCTCGCAGCCGTGGTCGCGGCGGTTTATCTCATCGGCTTCACGCCCGGAGAGGCCTGATCCGGCGGGTCAATGGCCGGCGGGTAAGGTCTTTCGCTTTCTGCCTTCAAGTGCAACGCGCGCCTTGGCGACGGCGAAGCGAATGCCGCGCAACAGGAATCGGCTGGTTTCCAGATAGGCGCGATAGGGCAAAACGGTGAAATAGCGCCAGCGCGGCAGGCGGTAGATGCGCAGATTATTCTGGATCTGGCTCTCCCCGTCCGCATCCTGCGTCGCGCAGAGCGGGTAGAGGAAGGCCGCCTTCAGCCCCGCTAGATATTCCAGATCGAATGCGATGTCATAGGCGAGCCGCATGGGGATCAGCTTCGATATCCATTTTCCGGCGCGGCGGTTGACGAGATAGGCTCCCGATCCTTTTTCCCGTGTGAGCGCAATGGCGAGAGAGCGACCGTTGGAAAGCGGGCGGAACGGAAATTTCCGGCCATTGCTGACCGTCGTGAGCCGTAGCAAATCCCAGTCACCGCCGTTCAACACCGCCTCGTCGATGGCGTTGAGAAAATCATCGTCGAAGACCACGTCATCCTCAAGGATGAGCGCGATATCGGCATCGCCCGCCATGAATTTATTGGCGCAGGCGACATGGCTGAGATAACAGCCGATTTCCGGCGGCGAGGTGCGACGGCCATGCATCAGCATGTAGGAGAGCTCACTGAATTCCGGGATGGGGTAATTCAGTTCCCTGCCATTGACGCCGGGCACACGCTCCGCTTTCAGCCCCATGGCGTCGAGGCGGGCGTTCATGTCGGCAAGGCGCTTTGTAGCGCTGTCCATATTGATCAGGAAAACCGCAAGCTTGCGCTGGCTTTTTGGTAATATATGCAAAGCAGTCCTCGCCCGGTTTTCATGTCTCCATTGCAACTCCTTTATTGCAACAGAATGATGTGGGCTATGGAAAAAGCGGTCCGCGGGCATTCATGGTTGTCGAATCAAACCTTTTCCACAAATCCATCCAGCACGCGCTTCTGGCCGGCGCGATCGAAGTCGATGGTCAGCTTGTTGCCCTCGATGGCGGAAATATTGCCATTGCCGAACTTGATGTGGAAAACGCGGTCGCCGACGAAGAATTTCGAGGGCTTGTCAGCCACGGATTTGGCCACCAGTTCGCCATCTATAGTGCGGGTGCGCGGGCCGCTTTCGCCATAACCGATCCGTTCCACCGCATGGCCGGAGCGGGTGCCCCAATTGTCGCGGGTGGCGTCGCTGCGGTTCTGCTGCGCGCGCTTCCAGCCGGGGGTGGAGTAGTTGTTAGTGAAGGGATCGGCCTTGTCGAAGCGCGACTGGCCGTAGCCGCCACGTCCGCCATAACCGCCGTAATTGCTATCGGATGCCGCGACATCCACATGGGCGGGCGGCAATTCATCGAGGAAACGCGAGGGCAGGGTGGATTGCCACAGCCCGTGAATGCGCCGGTTCGACACGAACCAGATATGGCAGAGTTTCTTGGCACGGGTGATACCGACATAGGCAAGGCGACGTTCTTCCTCAAGACCGGAGCGCCCGCCTTCGTCCAGCGCCCGCTGGTGCGGGAACAGGCCTTCTTCCCAGCCGGGCAGGAAGACGGTGTCGAATTCCAGACCCTTGGCGGAGTGCAGCGTCATGATGGAGACGGCATCGAGATTTTCGTTTTGCTCGGCATCCATCACGAGTGCGACATGCTCGAGGAATCCGCGCATGCTTTCAAAGGCTTCCATCGAGCGGATGAGTTCCTTCAGGTTCTCAAGGCGTCCGGGGGCTTCTGCCGTCTTGTCGGCCTGCCACATGGCGGTATAGCCGCTTTCGTCGAGAATCTGCTCGGCAAGCGTGGTGTGTTCGGTGTTTTCCAAGAGGCCCTGCCAGCGGCGGAAATCCTGCACCACATCGAACAGCGCCTTGCGCGCCTTCGGCTTCAGCTCGTCGGTTTCGATGATATCGGCCGCGGCCGCCAGCATCGGAATATCGCGGGCGCGGGCATAGTCGTGCAGGTTGCGGATGGTCGTGTCACCAAGGCCGCGTTTCGGCGTGTTGACGATCCGCTCGAAGGCCAGATCGTCGGCCGGCTGGCAGACGAGGCGGAAATAGGCCATGGCATCGCGGATTTCGAGACGCTCATAAAAGCGCGGGCCGCCGATGACGCGGTAATTGAGGCCGAGCGTGACGAAACGGTCTTCGAATTCGCGCATCTGGAAGGAAGCGCGAACGAGGATCGCCATGTCGTTCAGCTTGTGGTTCTTGCGCTGTAGCTGTTCGATTTCCTCGCCCACCGCGCGGGCTTCCTCTTCGGAATCCCAGGCTGCGTGCACCACGACCTTTTCATCGTCAGGGCTGCTGCGCTCAGTAAACAGCGTCTTGCCGAGACGGCCCTCGTTGTGGGCGATCAGATGGCCGGCAGCGCCGAGAATATGCTCGGTGGAACGGTAGTTGCGCTCCAGCTTGATCACCTTGGCGCCGGGAAAATCCTTGTCGAAACGCAGGATATTGTCCACTTCCGCACCGCGCCAGCCATAGATCGACTGGTCGTCGTCACCCACGCAGCAGACATTCTGCGGCTCGCCCTTGGCGCGCTGGGCGAGAAGCCTGAGCCACATATATTGCGCCGTATTGGTGTCCTGATATTCGTCCACCAGAATGTAACGGAATTTCTGGTGATACTCCTTCAGAATATCCGTGTGGCGGCGGAAGATACTGATCGGGTGCATCAGAAGGTCGCCGAAGTCGCAGGCGTTCAGCGTTTTCAGGCGGTTCTGATAGGCGGTGTAAAGTTCACGACCTTTGCCATTTGCGAAGGCGCGGCTGTCCCCTTCAGGAATATCCGGCGGCGTCAGGCCCTTGTTCTTCCAGCCGTCGATCATGCCGGCGAACTGTTTTGCCGGCCAGCGCTTGTCATCAAGACCTTCGGCCTGAATGAGCTGCTTGATCAGCCGCACCACGTCGTCCGTATCGAGGATGGTGAAATCCGATTTCAGGCCGACGAGTTCGGCGTGACGCCGCAACAGCTTGACTCCGATGGAGTGGAAGGTGCCGAGCCAGGGCATGCCCTCGACCGCGCCACCGACGAGAACGCCGATACGTTCCTTCATCTCGCGGGCAGCCTTGTTGGTAAAGGTCACGGCAAGAATCTGGCTCGGATAGGCCCGGCCGGTCGCGAGAATATGGGCGATGCGGGTGGTCAGAACGCGGGTCTTGCCGGTGCCGGCGCCGGCGAGGACGAGAACGGGTCCGTCCAGCGTTTCCACGGCATCGCGCTGTTCCGGGTTGAGGCCGGAAAGATAGTCGGGTGCAGCACGCGTCTGATCGCGCGCCGCCATGGCGCGGGCGGCAATGCCAAGCCCGCCGCCGCTTTCCGCACCGGCGTTGTTCGTTGCCCTGCGCGGTGCGGCGGGTTCCTCATCGAAGAACGGCATATCGTCAAAACTGTTGCTCATGCGGCCCAATGTAGTGATTCGGGATATAAAGGCCAGAACCGTGTTCTGCTTTTATTCCGGTATCATCAGTCAAAACGCCCATTCCAAGGCATTTTTTCGCATCACGCCTGTCTGTCGGCGTCGAAAGCGGCGTCAACGGGCACTTGCAGCGCGACCGCAAGCTGGTTGGTCTTGGCGGCAAGCGCGATGACGCGCAGTAAATCGGCATGCTGATCTGTCGTCATGCCCCTGGCTTTGGCGGCGGCCGTGTGGGAATGGGCGCAATAGGAACAGCCATTGGTGACGGAAACGGCAATGTAAAGCATTTCCTTCACGACGGGATCGAGCGCCGAAGGTGTCGCCATCACCGCCTTGACCTCACCCCATGTCTTTTCAAGCAGATCGGCATCGAAGGCGAGGTAGAGCCACATATTGTTGATGAAATCCGATTTGCGGGTGGCGCGGATGTCATCGAACACCGCTTTGACGCGAGGATCGGTTTCCGGGTTTTCGGTCTTCGTCACGGTGCTCATCGCTTACTCCGGTTATGGCGTCTCGGGGGGCAGATTAGCCCAATGGTGGATATTTGCGACAGGAATGCACGGATGGATTGCGGATTGGCTGCTCCGGGCGGCATTTGCGCCCAAATTACAATTACGTAAGGAACGGATTTGTGCGTTGCCTTGCCTTAGCCAAGCGGGAATAGTGTTTCTGTCCCGGAACGAGTGTTCGCGGGAATGCTTTATGCTGCGTGGATCAACCGGAGAAGTATATGCGGGTGTGGAAACAGGTGGGTGTCAGTGTTGCCGTGGTCGGAGCGGGGCTCTGTCTCTGGGGCTTCTATTCGCCCGAAGCCCGCAATCTGCTCGCCAGCATGGGGCTTGGCAAAACGCCTGCCGGGGCGATTGAAGTCGCCGCAACCGGCGGCCCGGCGGCCGGTGCGTCCACAGGGCAGAATGCCGGCGGTGCGCGCCGCAACGGCAGCGCCACACTGGTGGTGACGGCCCCGGTGAAGAAAGGCACGGTCAATGACCGTTTGAACGCCATCGGCAATGGCGAGGCGATCCAGTCGGTTGTCGTCATGCCGCAGGCTTCCGGCACGCTTTCCGAAATTCGCACATCGTCCGGCGCGCGTGTCGTGAAAGGGCAGGTGCTGGCAAGGCTCGACGATGAAGAGCAGGTGATCGAGCGCGACAAGGCGCAGGTGGCACTGCGCAGCGCCGTTGAAAAATCCAATTCCTACAAGAACCTGAAATCCGTTTCCCGCCTCGATGTACTGGATGCGCAGATTGCCGAGGAAGCCGCCAAGCTTGCCTTGAGCACTGCCGAACTCAATCTCAAGCGCCGCGACATCGTTGCGCCGATAGAGGGTGTGGCGGGTATCGTCGCCGCCAATATAGGCGATAACGTCACCACGCAGTCAACCATCGTCAGCATCGACGACCGGTCCGAAATTCTCGTCAATTTCTGGGCTCCTGAGCGGTTCGCAACCGCGATCGAGGTCGGCATGCCGGTAGAGGCGACGTCGATTTCCCGGCCGGGTGAGACCTTCAAGGGTGAGGTCGAGGCCGTCGACAACCGCGTCGACGAGGCGAGCCGCACAATCCGCATCCGGGCGAAGTTCGGCAATGAGAAGGACGAGCTGAGGGCAGGCATGTCCTTCGGCGTCACCATGCGGTTTGCCGGGGAAACCTATGCCTCGGTCGACCCGCTGGCCGTGCAGTGGGATGCGCAAGGCTCCTATGTCTGGCGTGTGGCCGATAATAAATCGAACAAGGTGCGGGTGCAGATCGTGCAGCGCAATCCTGATGCCGTTCTGGTCAAGGCGGAGCTGGCGGATGGTGAGCCTGTCGTGATTGAGGGCCTGCAGCGTGTGCGCGAAGGGGGCGCGGTCCGCGTCGGTAATCAGCCCAAGCCCGAGGAGGTTGCCAGCCAATGACGACCCAGCCGCCCCCGGTTAAGGATTCCAAGCTCACCTTCACGGCATTGTTCGTGCGCCGGCCGATCCTGGCAGCGGTTCTCAACACGCTGCTGGTCGTTGCCGGTCTCGCAGCTCTGGTTGGCGTCGAAGTCCGCGAATTGCCGGATGTCGACCGGCCAATCATCAGTGTCAGGACCACCTATGAGGGGGCGGCGCCCGAGACTATCGATCAGGAAGTGACGCAGACCATTGAAGGTGCGGTGGCGCGGGTCAGTGGCGTGAAGTCCATCTCTTCCAATTCGCAATTCGGCACCAGCCGGGTGACGATGGAATTCGGCGACAATGTCGATCTGGCCGTCGCCGCCAACGATGTGCGCGACGCCATCGGCCGCGTCACCAACCAGTTGCCGGACGATGCCGACGAACCGCAGATCATCAAGGCCGATTCCGACAGCCAGCCGATCATGCGTCTCGCCGTCACCTCGTCCACGCTCAGCATGGAAGACCTGACCAAGCTGGTGGATGACGAGATCATCGACCGTCTGGCCGCTGTCGATGGCGTGGCGGATGTGGAGCTTTACGGCGATCAGGAAAAGGTTTTCCGGGTGGATCTCAATCAGGCGGCATTGGCGAGCCGGGGTCTGACTGTGACGGATGTTTCCAACGCGCTTGCCAGCGCCGCCCTCGATGTGCCGGCGGGATCGCTGAAAAGCACGACGCAGGACATCGTCGTGCGCGCCACGGCCAGCCTGACGACGCCTGAAGACTTCTCCAATCTTCTCATCAAGAACAATATCCGCCTCAGGGATGTCGCAACCGTTATGCTGGGGGCGGACGACCAGTCCACCTCTTTGCGTTCCAACGGCGTGCAGGGCGTCGGCCTCGGCGTCATCCGCCAGGCGCAGTCCAACACGCTCAATATTTCATCCGGTGTCAAGGCGGCCGTCGACGCCATGACGCCTAATCTGCCTGAAGGCACGCACATCGTCGTCACCAGCGATGACGCCGTTTTCATCCAGGGCGCCTTGCATGAAGTCGAGCTGGCGCTCGGGCTCTCGGCGATCATTGTCGTGGTGGTGCTTTATCTCTTCCTGCGTGACTGGCGCGCAACGCTCATTCCCGCGATCACCATGCCGGTGGCGCTGATCGGCACTATCGTCGCCATCTATATGGTTGGTTTCTCGGTCAATATCCTGACGCTTCTCGCCATCGTTCTGGCGACGGGTCTGGTGGTGGACGATGCCATTGTGGTGCTGGAAAATATCGTGCGCCGCCGGACGGAAGGCATGGGGCCGCGTGCCGCCGCCGTTCTGGGCACGCAGGAGGTGTTCTTTGCCGTTCTGGCAACGACGGCGACGCTTGCCGCCGTCTTCATTCCGCTGTCGTTTCTGCCCGGTCAGCTTGGCGGCCTTTTCCGCGAATTCGGTTTTGTCCTGGCCTTCGCCGTCGGCCTTTCCTCCATCGTGGCGCTGACGCTCTGTCCGATGCTCGCCTCACGCATGCTGAAAGAGGGGTTGAAGGAACCGACGGGGCCTTTGGCATGGTTCGGCAATGTCTTTGCCTCCACCTACCGGATGACCCTTGCGGCCTGCCTCAACAATCCGCTGATCGTCATCGTCGTGGCGCTTGGTTTTTCCGCCCTGTCGTGGATCGCCTTCGGCATGATCCAGAACGAATTGACGCCGCGCGAGGACCGCTCTTCGATCATGATGCGGGTCACGGCGCCGCAGGGCGTCAGTCTCGAATATACACGCGACCAGTTGCAGCGGATCGAGGAAAATCTGCAGCCGCTGCGCGATAGTGGGGAAATCCGCAATATCTATTCGATCACCGGCATGAACGGTTCCTCCAATACCGGTTTCATGGTGTTGACGCTGGCGCCCTGGGCCGATCGTGAGCGTACGCAGAACCAGATTGCCGCTGACGTGACCTCCGCCGCCAACGGGGTTCCGGCTTTGCGCGGCAATGCCATGCAGCCGAACAGCCTGCGCATTCGTGGTGCCGGCAACGGCCTGCAAATGGCGATGGTCGGCAGCAATTACGCAGCGCTGACAGAGGCGACGCAGAAGCTGTTGCTTTCGATGGAAGAGAGCGGCCTTTTCGTAACGCCGCGTTTCGATAATGAGCCCAATCAGGCGCAGATATCCGTCTCCATCGACCGCGAGCGCGCGTCCGATCTCGGCATCGACATCACCGGCCTGTCACGGGCGATGCAATCTCTGCTGGAAGGCCGTTCGATTGTGGATGTCTTCGTGGATGGCGACGCGATCCCCGTGCGCCTCCTGTCTTCCACGCGGCCGATCAACGACCCTACCGATCTCGAAAACGTCTTTCTGAAAACCGGCGACGGCAAGATCGTGCCGATGTCGGTGATCGCCACGCTGAAGGAAAATGCGGTTGCGCCGCAGCTCAACCGCGAGCAGCAGCTTCCTTCCGTCGGCTTTACCGCCAACCTGAAGGACGGCGTTTCGCTTGGCGAGGCGCTGCAAAAAGTCAACGAACTTGCGCAATCCGTGATGCCGCCAGGCGCGCGTCTGCTGCCGCTCGGTGAGGCGGCGACGCTGGAGGAAAATTCGAGCGGCATGCTGCTGACCTTCGGTTTCGCTATCGCCATCATCTTCCTCGTACTGGCCGCGCAGTTCGAAAGTGTGCTGAGTTCGATCATCATCATGTCCACGGTGCCGCTGGGTCTTGCCTGCGCTGTCATCGCGCTGCTGGTCACCGGATCGAGCCTCAACGTCTATAGTCAGATCGGTCTCGTGCTGCTCGTCGGCGTCATGGCCAAGAACGGCATTCTCATCGTCGAATTCGCCAACCATCTGCGTGACCAGGGCGCCACCGTGCGCGAAGCCATCGAAAAAGCCACCAGCATCCGCCTGCGCCCGGTCATGATGACAATGATCGCGACCATTTTGGGTGGCGTGCCGCTGGTGCTGGCGCAGGGTGCGGGGGCGGAAGCGCGCATCGCACTCGGCTGGGTCATCGTCGGCGGTCTGGGTTTTGCGACGCTGGTGACGCTTTACATCACCCCGGTATCCTACCTGCTGATTGCACGTTTCGCCAAACCGCAGGCGGATGAGGAAATCCGCCTCCACCGTGAACTGGAACTTGCAGCACGTCGGAAGGCGCTGGAAGAGGACAAGCCGCTGCTTGCTGCGGAGTAAATGGGTGCCGCCAATTACCGTCCGGCGCAATTGCGATGCTGGACAAAGCCTTAACCTTATCCCATACCACCCAACGGAATTTCGTAACGGATCGAGTCCGTTACGGCGGTATCTTGCGGTGGAGATGGACGATGGCGCTGAAAGATGTGGTGGCGGGAAAACGCAACGACGAGGGCATTGCCCTGGCACTGGCGGTACTGAAACAGCAACTGGGTGACAAGCTCCAGACCGGGCAGGCGTTTCGCGAGCAGCATGGCCATACCACCACCTATCTGACCTTGCAGGCGCCTGATGGTGTCGTTTTTGCCGAGAACGCCGATGACGTGAAGGCCGTGGTGAAAGCCTGCGCGCTCTATAAGGTGCCGGTCATTCCTTTCGGTACGGGGTCGTCGCTGGAAGGGCAGGTCAATGCGCCTGATGGCGGAATATGCATCGATTTCAGCCGGATGAATCGCATCATTGAGGTAAACGCCGAAGATCTTGACGTGACGGTGGAACCGGGCGTGACGCGCGAGGACCTGAATGTCTATCTGCGTGATACCGGCCTGTTCTTTCCGATCGATCCGGGTGCCAATGCCTCTATCGGCGGCATGGCCTCGACGCGGGCGTCGGGCACCAATGCGGTGCGTTACGGCACGATGAAGGACAATGTGCTGGCCGTTACCGCCGTTGTTGCCAATGGCGAGGAAATCCGCACGGCACGGCGCGCCCGCAAGTCGTCGGCCGGTTACGATCTGACGCGGCTTTTCGTCGGCGCCGAGGGCACGCTTGGGGTTCTGACCTCGGTTACGCTGCGGTTGCAGGGCATCCCGGAAAAGATCGCGGGTGGCGTCTGCACCTTCGACAGTATTCAGGCGGCCTGTGACGCCGTTATCATGACGATCCAGATGGGTGTTCCGGTTGCGCGCATCGAATTGCTTGATGAAGTGCAGGTGCGGGCCTGCAATGCCTATTCCGGCCTGAACTACGCGGAAAAACCGACGCTGTTCGTGGAGTTCCACGGCACCGAAGAGACGGCGGCCCTGCAATCGCAGCAATTTGCAGAGATCGCGGCGGAATGCGGTGGCGTCGATTTCCGCTGGACCAGCGATGCGGCCGAGCGCAACAAGCTCTGGAAGGCGCGGCACGATGCATACTGGGCTTCCCGCGCGCTTGCGCCGCAGCTCGATGGGCTGTCCACCGATGTCTGCGTGCCGATTTCGCGGCTCGCCGATTGCGTGGTAGAAACGCAGCAGGATATCAAGGAAAACGGTTTTCTCGCACCGATCGTCGGCCATGCGGGCGACGGGAACTTCCACGTCCTCATCCTCTTTGATGGCAAGGACGCGGAAAGCGTGGCGAAAACCGAGGCCTTTGTCGCCCGCCTCAACCGCCGCGCCATCGCCATGGACGGCACCTGCACCGGAGAACACGGCATCGGCCAGGGCAAGATGAGTTTTCTGGCCGAAGAAGCGGGAAATGCACTGAATCTGATGCGTGCCATCAAAACGTCGCTCGATCCCGATAATATCTTCAATCCGGGCAAGTTGTTCCGTCTAGTCTGATCATTCTCATATTTGATTGGTACAAATGGCTGCTTGCCGTTAAGGCAAAAAAGGATAGGTTTGCAGCGTTCGCGAAGGGAGATGCAGGTCAGTGCTCGGACGTATTCTGGTTTTTCTGGGCGGACTGCTGGCCGTGGTGCTTTTTTCGGCGCTGCTTATTCCCTATTTCGTCGACTGGACGGATTTCCGCCGCGATTTCGAGGACCAGGCAAGCCGTATTCTCGGCAAGAAGGTGGTGGTCCATGGGCGCGTCGAAGCCCGTATCCTGCCTTTCCCTTCGGTAACATTGCATGATGTGCGCGCCGGAACGGATGCGGATGGATCGCCGCTCATTCAGGTGGCCCGTTTTTCCATGGATGCGGAGCTTGCGCCTTTCCTTTCCGGCGAGGCGCGTATCTTCGATATGCGGATCGAGGAACCCAAGGCCAAGATAAGGCTGTTGAAAGACGGCACGCTGGACTGGATGCGTGGCAGCCGGGCGGAAATTCCCGCCCGCACCGTGGTTCTGGAAAGCGTACAGATCGAAGGCGGGCAGATAGAATTCATCGACGAGCAATCCGGCCGCAACCGTGTCGTGACCGGCCTCAACGCCGATATGTCCGCCAATTCGCTGGCCGGGCCGTGGAAGGCGGAGGGACGCGCCGCCGTCGACGGGCATCCGGGTTCTTTCTCGCTCTCCAGCAGCGAGCCGGATTATGCCGCCGGCCGAATGGGGCTCAGGGTAAGGCTGTCGCCAGACGAACATCCGGTCGAGGTCGATCTCGACGGCGCGATTGCCGCAACGGCGGGAAAACCAGCCTATAGCGGCTCTTTCTCCTTCAGTTTCCGCGAGGACGAAAAGCAGAAGCAGCAGGCCGGACAATCGCTGTTTTCCTCGCCGCGCACCCGCGGCAATTTCGAACTGACCAATGAAAGCGTGCGCATACCGAGCTACCGTATGGAACTCGGCGGCAGCGAGAATCCCTATGTGGTGACCGGTGAGGCGATGCTCGATACCGGCGCCAAGCCGGAATTCCTGCTGACGGCCGATGGCCAGCAGATCGATGTCGCCCGTTTCGCGCCGCCGGTCTTGCAGACGGGCAAGACCTCACGCCAGCCCACCGTCTCGGTGCGACAGCGCATTGAGGCCTTTGCGGCCATGGTGGCCCGCATTCCGGTGCCGCCGGTGCCGGGCAAGGCCAGCATCAGCCTTCCGGCGCTGGTTTCCGATGACACAACCATTCGCGACATCAGGCTGGATGTGCGCCCGGACGGCAGCGGCTGGCAGGTTGTGAATGCCGTGGCAACCCTGCCGGGCCGGACGCAGCTCGAGGCCAAGGGATCGTTGACGCTTCTCGGCGGCCCCGCTTTCAACGGCAATCTGCTGCTTGCCTCCAACCAGCCTTCGGGTCTGGCGAACTGGCTTTCCGGTTCCGTCGATCCGGCGATCCGCCAGCTCAATGCCGCCGGCTTTTCCGCCGATGTCTCGCTGACCACGCTCAACCAGCGTTTCGACAATCTGGAGCTTGCAGTCGGCGATGCGTCGCTGAGGGGCGCGCTGGAGCGGCGCTCCGACGGCAAGACCTCCAATCTTTCCATTGATCTTGCCGGCAACGAAATCGATCTCGATGCGCTGAAGGCGCTCGGCAGTCTGGCGCTTGGCGATCAGGTCGGCAGTTCCGTTCTCGACCACCGCATTACCGCGAAATTCAAGGCTGACCGGTTCAACATGGCTGGTGTGACCGCCAATCATGTCGAGACCGCCTTCACCATGGCGGGGGGCGTTCTCTCGCTGGAAAACATGACGGCCGGAGACATCGCCGGTGCGGAGGTCAGGGCAGAGGGCGAGCTGCAGGGCTCGCTGCTGAAATATGCGGGCAAGGGCACGGTGAACCTGCATGCGGCGGATATGCAGCCGTTCTTCACCATGCTGCGGCAGAAATTGCCGAACCATCCATTCCTCAGCCGTCTGGCGGCGAGCGCGGCTTGGTACGCCAATTCCGATCTCTCAATGGATGTTTCGGTCAATAGCGAAAAAGGCGGCGCCAATGTCGCCGTTTCCGGCACCGTCAATGGCAGCCGGCTGTCGGCTGTGGCCAAGATGCCGGATTTCCTGTCGATCACCGATGATACCGCCATGTCGCTGGAAGCGGTTCTGAAGAACCAGTCGACGGCTATCCTGTTCGGCCAGGCGGGGCTCGATCCGCTGCCCTTCGATGCGGATGGCGAGGGCCTTCTATCCATCAAGCTCAACGGTACGCTCGGCTCGCCCGCCCAGACGGAACTGCGCTTCTCGACGGAGCGCACGCATTTTTCGATGAACGGTTCATTTGCCGTTTCGTCCGCCAATTTCGGTGAGGGCAGCGCCGACGTGGCGCTCGAAAGCGCTGACATCGAGCCCTATCTCATCATGAACGCCGTCGGTCTGCCGCAGCTTGGTGGCGGCTTGGCGTTGAAGGCAAATGCCAAAGTGGCGGTGGATGGGCAAAAGATCGTGCTTTCCTCTATAGGCGGGCAGGCCGGCGGAAATCCGTTCTCGGGCAACCTCTCTTTCCAGCGCGCCGCGCCCTATCCCGTCACCGGCGATCTTGCGGTCAGAACGGCCGATCTCGCCTGGCTGGGTGACGCGATCTATGGGCCGGTGATCGATCCGGAAACCGGGGCGCTCAACGCCAAACCGCTGGCCATGGCCGCTTTCCCGCAGCTCAAGGCTTCGCTTGCCTTGAAAGCGGAAAGCTTCGAGGCCGGCCCTTTCGGCACGATCACGGGTGTTTCGGCCAAGGTCACGCATGATGCGGGCAGCCTCTCGCTCGACGATGTTGCCGGCACCTTCATGGGCGGCAAGCTGACCGGGCGGCTCGCGATGTCGACGGGTGAGGGTGGGGGCATTTTCCGCACGAAGATCGCGGTGACCGACGCCAATCCGGAGCCGATCCTGTGGGCCAATGCCAACGGTCCTGTTGCGACAGGCCGGGTTGCTATTGATCTCACAGCCGAATCGACCGGCAAAAGCGTCGGTGAAATGCTGAGATCGGCGGGTGGCTCGGGTGAAATCAGGGCCAGCGGGCTCGTGGTGAAGGGGCTTAATCCCGGAGCCTTGCCGCCGATCCTGCAGGCGGCCGATAGTTTGCAGCAGCCGATCGACGCGCCCAAGGTGCGGCCGCTGGTGGACCAAAACCTGTGGCAGGGTGAAATCGGGCTTGGCGATGTGGCCTTGCCGTTCTCGCTGAATGGCGGCGCGCTTCATTTCAAGAATTTGCGTGCGGGGATCGATCCGGTAACGCTGACGGCCGATGCGACCGTCGATCTTGCGGCTTCGACGGTGAACGGCGACCTCGATCTCCTGTTCAATCCCGGCACAGAAACGGTTGCGGGGGCCGAGCCTTCGGTGCGCTTGAATTATAACGGTCCGCTTGCAGCCCCTGCTTTGACGACCGATGTTGCGGCGCTCAGCAATTATCTTTCTCTCCGGGCTTTCGAAAAGGAGCGCCGCCGGGTGGAGGCCATGCAGGCCAGCGTTCTCGAAAAGCAGCGCCTGCGCCGCGAAGTGGCGCTTTATCGCTCTCAGGCGGCCGAGCGGCAGGCCGAGAAAGAACGGGCCGAGGCGGAGGCCAGGGCCAAGGCCGAAGAAGAGGCACGTTTGAAGGCTGCGGCCGAAGAACGTCTGCGTCAGGAAAAGGAGCAGCAGGAGCGGTTGCAACAGCAGCAGCAGGAACAGGAGCCACAGCCGACGCCCGAGCGGCAATCCGCGCCGGTTCTGGTGGTGCCTCCGACGGAAAACGCGATCTGGCAACTGGCGCCTGAAAACGCTCCCGCCACGCCGTAAGCTTGTGGGCAGGGGAAGGCTATCTGCCTTCACATTGAGAAAGTGGGGAAACCGATCCCGGAACGTTGCATCATCCTCGAGCATGAGTCGAGAATTTCACGACAAACTCGCTCCCTTACGGCGGGAACCCGGGAAGGCTTCGTGGTGGATGAGAAAGGTCTGGAAAAACGGTATTTGAATGCAAGGCTACGCAATACGGGAAATGCCTTGCAGCGCACACTAGGCCGCCAATGTTTAATGAATGCTTTCACGGCGTTACGAGTTTTTGGCAGTAATTTTTGTAGTCCCGGGGGACAAATCCGGATAGAGGCATCCACAGGTCGTGATCGATTGCGTGTCTTTACTCACGCCGGAAAACCTCAGCGGGTTTTCAGCCAGTTCAGCACATAAACCCGCAGTGACGAGGACAAATTGCTGTCGGCGGAGCGGTTGTCGTCTATTTCGGCGAGCAGCGCCGCGAAACTGATCTTGCGTCTTTCCGCAATGGTTTTCAGCTCGTCCCAGAAGGCGTCCTCGAGTGAAATGCTGGTGCGGTGACCGTGCAACGTCGCGGAGTGCTTGCGGATCATCAGATCGGTCTCCGGTGAAACCGGTTGGAGGTCTCAATCATGTCTCCCCGGCAAGTCCCTGTTTTTCGATTCTTGTCCGATAGTCCCGAAATCCGCGACGGTCGGCCGACCTGTCAGTCTTTGCCGGTCCCGTCATCGTTTTTTTCGAGCCGCCCCTGATCGAGCGCCCTTTCGGCCTTTTCGTTCAGGGCCGAGGTGAGATTTTTTTCGGTCTTGGTGCGGCCGAAGGACAGGCGGTTCTGTTCCGCCTGCTTTTCTTTTTCGCTACGGGCTTTCTGTTTCCGAAACTGTCGCAGATTGACGATATCGGCCGCCATGGGGATATGTCTCCTCGGGTTTCGTAAGCTCGGCGTAAAAGCCGTTATTGCTTTTTGCGGAAGGCATCCAGCGAAACGACCGAGCCTTCCTTCTTTTCCTCGCCGGATTTGGGCGTCTCGGAAGCGGCAGCGGGCTTTGCTTCATGGGAAACGGGATAAGCGGTGATCTCCGCGTCTTCGATTTCCGCCTCTTCGGCCAGAGGCACGTCGAATTCGAGCTCGAAATTGACGGAAGGATCGTAGAAACCGCGAATGGCGTTATAGGGAACGACCAGTTTTTCCGGCGTATCCGAGAAGGACAGGCCGATTTCGAAGCCGGTTTCGGTGACTTTCAGGTCCCAGAACTGATGCTGGATAACGATAGTCATCTGCTCGGCATATTTCGCCTTGAGGTGCTGGGAAATCCGCACCCCCGGCGCACCGGTCAGAAAGGTGATGAAGAAGTGGTGGTCGCCGGGCAGACGGCCGGTTGCGGCCACTTCACCCAAAACCTTACGAATAACGCCGCGAAGGGCATCCTGTGCGAGAATGTCGTAACGGATATGATCCTGCCCCATGCGGTCCTGTCTTTCCCTTATTCGAACGTCTTTTCATGTGCGGCGCGGCCTGCGCGCCAAGGACGCTGTAACACTTTGAATCTTCGCGTAATCATTGAGTCGGGACCATTTCCGATCCTGACGCTTACGCGTTGCCCAAGTATACGCAATGTCCCGAACGGCAGCAACGGAAAAGCCGACGCCGTTCGCAAGTCAGCTATCATATAACCAATTCAGGCAAAATGGAGAAGGTGGAGGTTTCTGTTGCCAGGTACCTCCGAACCCCGCCTTACGGGGCTAACCGTAAGGACTTTAGAGCGGAATTCCCGCACCGCCATTAGGCAGCGAGAGCATATTCCTTAGCGTTGTTGTCGTTTGCAACTACACTTGTGACCCGATAACGGCGGTATCATGCCGAGCAAAAGTTCGATCTTTACGCCCTTGTCGATCCTATTTCGCCCCCATCAAAAGCCGGCCTTCATTTCATGAAAGTCCGCCGGTTTTTGGTGGAGGCGCCGGGTACCGCCCCCGGGTCCAATAGGTTTATTACACCGACCGTTTATCGCCATAGCCGGGTTGCCCCGGCAAGGCTCATATAGGCGTTTCGACCGCCTGAGAAAAGGGGGGGTGATGACAATTCCATGAAAAGGTTTCGTGATTGCCGCCCGCACTTTAGACAATTCTTGACGACGAGAGATTGCTGTCCCATTCTCCATGCAACCGGTCAGCAGAAGCAACGTGGCGCCGGGGACACACGAAGGAGTGGACATGACTGACTATCTCGCAGATGTGAAGAAATACGACGCAGCAGCCGACGAAGCCGTGGTCGGCAAGATCGTCAAGCATCTCGGCATTGCCCTGCGCAATCGGGATTCCTCGCTGGTGTCCGCTTCCGATCCGGAAGAGCTTGCACGGGTGAAGGCGAGCTGGTGCGGCAAGAAGCTCGGCGTGACCGACGGTACGGCCGATCAGGCAATCGATGCTGTCGCCAAGGCCATGGCTGCGGACCGCTCCAAGTCGCGCGTGACCTTTTATTATCTGGTCGCCAAGGAACTCGGGAAACTGCAATCCCTCTGATTTTTCGTGAAAGGCGGGGATAAGCGTTTCCCCGATGATTGGTTCTGCCGCCCTGTGCTATTATATTCCCTCGATATCAGGGAATCGGCGGCAGAACGCATGAAACAATATCTCGATCTTCTCCGGCACGTCATGGAAACGGGCTCCGACCGTGGAGACCGCACCGGCACGGGCACGCGCTCGGTGTTCGGTTACCAGATGCGTTTTGATCTTGCGCAAGGTTTTCCGGTTCTCACCACCAAGAAACTGCATCTGCGCTCCATCATTCATGAACTGCTGTGGTTCCTGAAGGGCGACACCAATATCGCCTATCTCAAGGAAAACGGCGTTTCCATCTGGGATGAATGGGCTGACGAAAACGGCGATCTCGGTCCGGTCTATGGCGCGCAGTGGCGCTCCTGGCCGGCGCCTGACGGGCGCCATATCGACCAGATCGCGCTTCTGATCGAGGCTCTGAAAACCAATCCGAACTCCCGCCGTCACATCGTTTCGGCCTGGAACCCGGCGTTGGTGGACGACATGGCGCTGCCGCCCTGCCATTGCCTGTTCCAGTTCTATGTTTCCGATGGAAAGCTGTCCTGCCAGCTTTATCAGCGTTCGGCCGACATTTTTCTCGGCGTGCCGTTCAACATCGCGTCCTATGCGCTGCTGACGCTGATGGTGGCGCAGGTCACCGGCCTGAAGCCGGGCGATTTCGTCCATACGCTCGGCGATGCGCATATCTATGCCAATCATTTCGAACAGGCGAGGCTGCAGATGACGCGTACGCCCAAGGCGCTGCCGACGATGCGACTCAATCCGGATGTGAAGGACCTTTTCGCCTTTAAGTTCGAAGACTTTACGCTGGAAAACTACGAGGCCGATTCAAGCATAAAGGCGCCGATCGCGGTATGAGCGAGCCGCGCGTCACCATCATCGTCGCGGTATCCGAAAACGGCGTCATTGGCCGCGACCTCGACATGCCGTGGAAACTCTCCACCGACCTCAAGCGCTTCAAGGCGACGACGATGGGCAAGCCGCTCATCATGGGGCGCAAGACGTTTTTATCCGTCGGCGAGCGTCCATTGCCGGGTCGCCCGCATATCATCGTCAGCCGCAATGCCGATTACCGACCACAAGGTGTCGATGTCGTCTCGTCGCTGGATGAGGCCATCAGGCTTGCAAAGACGAAGGCTTCGGAACTGGGCGTGGACGAGGTTTTTGTCGCCGGCGGCGGTGAGATTTACCGTCAGGCCATGCCCTTTGCCGATCAACTTTCCGTCACCCATGTGGCGGTAAAACTCGATGGCGACACTTTTTTTCCGGAAATCGATCCCGCCGTTTTTGAGAAAACCGAGGAAATCCCCGCTCCTGCGGGGGAAAAGGACAATTATCCGGTTCTGTTTATCACTTATGTGCGAAGAGCCGCGGCAAAGTGAACTATTTACCCGGATCGGGTATTTAGTTACCACCTCTGCGTTGAAACGGACGCTTCTCCTTCCTATAACGGGTCCATATTCCCGCCGCACGCGAGCAATCGCTTTCGAACGGAACCGGGAGAGGCTTTTATAAAGAGGTATTGATGCCCTGGAGCAATCAGAATGGCGGCGGTGGCCCTTGGGGCGGCGGCGGTGGAGGAAACAACCAGGGCGGCGGCGGCGGCCCTTGGGGGCAGGGGCCTAACCGGCCTCGCGGCGGCGGCGGTGGCAATGGCGGCCCGCCCGATCTCGAAGAGATCATCCGGCGCAGCCAAGACCGTTTCAAGAATGTGTTGCCCGGCGGCTTCAACGGCGGCGCAATCGCCATTGTGGTTCTCGTCGTGCTGGTTTTTCTCGGCATCCAGTCCATCTATACCGTCCAGCCGGATGAGCGCGGTGTGGAACTGCGTTTCGGACGTCCCAAGGACGAAATCTCGATGCCCGGCCTGCATTTCCATCTGTGGCCGATCGAGACGGTGGAAATCGTCAAGGTCACGGAACAGCAGCAGAATATCGGCTCGCGCGCCTCGTCGTCTTCGTCGAGCGGCGTGATGCTGACGGGCGACCAGAACATCGTCAACGTGCAGTTCTCAGTGCTCTATACGGTTTCAGATCCGAAATCCTATCTCTTCAACGTCGACAGCCCGGCCGAAACGCTGCAGCAGGTTTCCGAGAGCGCCATGCGTGAAGTCGTCGGTCGTCGTCCGGCACAGGACATTTTCCGCGACAACCGCCAGGCAATCGCTTCTGACGTGCGCAGCATCATCCAGTCCACCATGGACGGTTATGGTGCCGGCATCTCCATCAATGCCGTGGCCATTGAAGATGCGGCGCCGCCGCGCGAAGTGGCCGATGCCTTCGACGAAGTGCAGCGTGCCGAACAGGACGAAGACCGTTTCGTTCAGGAAGCCAACCAATACGCCAACCAGAAGCTTGGTGCCGCCCGCGGTCAGGCCGCGCAGATCCTCGAAGAGGCGAACGCTTACAAATCGCGCGTCGTCAACGAGGCACAGGGTGAGGCGCAGCGCTTCATTTCCATCTACGACCAGTATCGCACGGCGCCTGACGTGACCCGTCAGCGTATGTTCCTGGAAACGATGGAGCAGGTTCTGAAGGGCTCCAACAAGATCATCATCGACGAGAAACAGGGCGTGGTGCCTTATCTGCCTCTGAACGAGATCATGCGCAACAATCCGGGCGCAGCACAGCAGGGAGGCAACTGATATGGGTAACCGTCTTACGGCCGTTCTTGTCGGTCTCGCCGTCCTGCTTTTCCTCGGTTATTCGTCGATCTTCGTGGTCAACGAGCGCCAGCAGGCCATTGTCGTCCGCTTCGGTCAAATCCAGGACGTGAAAACATCACCTGGCCTGTATTTCAAGCTGCCCTTCGCCTTCATGGATGCCGACCGGGTGCAATATGTCGAGAACCGGGCGCTGCGCTTCGATCACGACAATATCCGTGTTCAGGTTTCCGGCGGCAAATTCTACGAGGTCGATGCCTTTGTGGTCTATCGCATCACGGATGCACGCCGCTTCCGGCAGACGGTCTCGGGTGACCAGATGTCGGCGGAATCGCGCCTGCGCACCCGTCTCGATGCGTCGCTGCGCCGGGTCTACGGTCTGCGCGGCTTCGAATCGGCGCTTTCGGATGCGCGTGCGTCGATGATGCAGGAAGTGCGTGACGATCTGCGTCCCGATGCGGAATCGCTCGGCATCAGCATCGTCGATGTCCGCATCCGTCGCACGGACCTCACGCAGGAAGTCT
This sequence comes from Agrobacterium salinitolerans, assembly GCF_002008225.1. Classification (GTDB taxonomy): domain Bacteria; phylum Pseudomonadota; class Alphaproteobacteria; order Rhizobiales; family Rhizobiaceae; genus Agrobacterium; species Agrobacterium salinitolerans. Next base: position 112,429 of record NZ_MRDH01000003.1, read on the forward strand.
CGCAGCAGACCTTCGAGCGCATGAAATCGGAACGTTTGGCTGAAGCCGAACTGATCCGTGCCCGCGGTAACGAAGAAGCACAGCGCCGCCGTGCCATCGCCGACCGTCAGGTCGTCGAATTCGAGTCGGACGCCCGCCGTCAGTCCGAAGTGCTGCGCGGTGAAGGCGATGCCGAACGCAACAAGGTGTTCGGCGAGGCTTTCCAGCGCGATCCCAGCTTCTTCGAGTTCTATCGCTCCATGTCTGCCTACGCCAATGCGTTGAACGGCACCGGCACGACGCTGGTCCTGTCCCCGGATTCGACCTTCTTCCGTTATTTCAACAATATCGACGGTGCGGCACCTGCCGCTCCCGCCGCGCCTGCGCCAGCGCCGGCGAACTGATAACGGATCAACTGATTTTGGAGGGGCCGGTTTTTACCGGCCCTTTCTTTTTGAGCGTGTGCACTCTGAAATTCATAAAATTGTGGGTCAACGACACTAATCTTCGGTTTTCACAATCTGGAAGAACGGAAGATGCTGCGCGCGCTTCAGCATGATATAGACAGTTACTCAGTCGCCCTTGTTTTCGCCGTACTTGGCTTCGCAGCCTTTTCATTGATGGACGCTGTTTCCAAAACTCTCAGCAGTTCACACTCTCTTCCTCAAGTGCTTTTTTTCTCCGGTGTTTTTGCCGTCATTTTCAGCTTGTTGCTTTCCAAGCCGTTGGGAGGCTTTAAGATTCACTCGGCAAAGGGATGGGCAGTGGTGTCCACGCGGGGTGTCATGTCCGCTGGCATGATATGGCTGACACTATATGCGATTTCGCGTATGTCGATTGCGGACGTTTATTCGATCCGCTTTACGAGCCCTATCATCACGATATTGCTGGCTTTGGTGTTTTTGAGAGAGCGTCCCATCAGCCTTCAATGGTTTTCTGCTTTTCTGGGTCTTGCAGGTGTCCTGATCGTTCTTCAGCCGAGTGGCGTGATGGACAGCCTGGCCGTTATCATGGCCTTTGCTGCCGCTTTGGCGCAATCCGCATCGACAGTTATGGTGAGGCGGTGGAGGGCCCAGTCAACGCCGCTGGCAGATACCATGCTGCCTGTCGTCACCCTGGTTCTCATCACCGGAGCCCTTTTACCCGAACGCTTTATTGCACCGACACCGATTGAGTGGCTGTTCTATGTTGGGGCAGGTGCTTTGCTTGCAGTGGGAAGACTATGCCTGACGCTTTCGATTCGAATGGCGCAGTCCTCTTTCATCGCGCCGGTTCAATATACCCAACTGTTCTGGAGTTTATTATTCGGCTACCTATTCTTCTCCGCGCAGCCGACACTGGTGTTGTGGCTGGGTTACGTTCTTGTTCTCGCAAGTGGTGTTGTTGGGGTGATGGCGAGCCGGAAGGCGTCGTCCGAGCGATAGTGTTCCCATATTTTCAGTGTTCTCTCCTGGAAATGATCACAATTGACAATAGGTGTTTGCCTCGCTCACGCTTTTCTGTACGGCTTTGAGGCGCGCGAAGAGGTTCCGGAATCAATTGCCTGTTCACGAAAAGGTATTTTTACACTTCATCATTCCGCCTTATGCTTTGACGATATATGCAGGGCAAGACTATTTGAAACGCGAGGACGCTTATGGCCGTGACCCTTCTTTCGCCTTTTCGCAGCAGCATCGCCGCCGTTGCGGGCATCGCGCTTGTGGCGGGCAGCCTTTCGGCGCCGGTTGCGGCAAGAGCGCAGAGCCACGGGCCGGAATCGGTGGCCGATCTCGCCGAGCCGCTGCTCGATGCGGTGGTGAATATTTCCACATCGCAGAACGTCAAGACCACGGGCAAAGGCCCGGTTCCGCCGCGTCTGCCGGAGGGCTCGCCCTTCCAGGAATTCTTCAAGGACTATTTCGACAGCCAGAAGCCCGAGGGCGGTGAAAAGGTGAGTTCGCTGGGTTCGGGTTTCGTCATCGATCCGGCGGGCTACGTTGTCACCAACAACCACGTCATCGAGGGTGCCGACGCCATCGAGGTGATTTTCCCGAATGGTTCGAAACTCAAGGCGACGCTTGTTGGCACAGACACCAAGACCGACCTTTCCGTGTTGAAAGTGGAGCCGAAAGCGCCTTTGAAAGCCGTCAAGTTCGGTGATTCGCGCAGCATGCGCATCGGCGACTGGGTGATGGCCGTCGGCAACCCCTTCGGGCTTGGCGGCTCATTGACGGTGGGCGTCATTTCCGCACGCGGCCGCAACATCAATGCCGGCCCCTATGACAATTTCATCCAGACGGATGCGGCGATCAACAAGGGCAATTCCGGCGGTCCGCTTTTCAACATGAAGGGCGAGGTCATCGGCATCAATACGGCGATCATTTCACCGAGTGGTGGTTCGATCGGTATCGGTTTTGCCGTGCCGACGGAGCTTGCGCAGAATATCGTGCAGCAGCTCATCGAATTCGGCGAGACCCGCCGCGGCTGGCTCGGCGTTCGCGTTCAGCCGGTCACTGATGATGTGGCCGCGAGCCTTGGCATGGATAGCGCCAAGGGTGCGCTTATTTCAGGCCTAGCCAAGGGCGGACCGGTGGAGAACGGCCCAATCCAGGCTGGCGATGTCGTCCTGAAATTCGACGGCAAGGACATCAATGAGATGCGTGATCTCCTCCGCATCGTGGCAGAAAGCCCGGTTGGCAAGGAAGTCGATGTTGTTGTCTATCGCGACGGCAAGGAAGAGACCGTGAAGGTCAAGCTTGGTCAATTGCAGGATACGGCCGACGAAAAGGCCTCGACCGACGAGCAGCAAAGTGAAGACGGCGATGGTGGCATGGTTGTGCCCGAAGACAATGACGGTGGCGACGATCAGGCACAGGACCAGACGCCGGAAGTGCGTGAAGCGCCGCAGAGCGTGCTCGGCATGAACCTCGTGGTGCTGAGCAATGAGTTGCGTACCGAAAAGGGCATTGCCGAAAGCGTGGAAGGCGTGCTGGTGGCCAGCGTCGATCCCGGTTCCCCGGCCGAACAGAAGGGCATGAAGGCCGGCGACGTGATCGTTGAAGTCGGTCAGGATTTCATGGAAGTTCCGGGCGATGTGCTGGTCCGTGTCAACGGGCTGAAATCCGAAGGCCGCAAAAATGCGCATATGATGGTGGCGGATGCGCAGGGCAATCTGCGTGTCGTGGCGCTGCCGCTGGAATAAGCCGCTTTTTCACCCGCTCCGGCAGGAATCGGGTGGCTGCAACCTCGTCATCTCCCTATCCCTTGGCCTCCATTCAACGGAGGCCAAGGATATGAAACTACTCGACAATAAAGTTGCCATCATCATCGGCGCGTCATCCGGCATCGGTCGCGCGACGGCGACGCTGTTTGCCGCTCACGGCGCTGCCGTCGTCATCAATGCGCGTGGCGAGAAGGCGCTGGATGAGGTTGCTGGCGAGATCAGTGGAGCCGGTGGCCGTGTGCACGCAGTTGCCGGTGACGCCGGTGTTGCGGAAACCCATGCGCGGCTGACAGATGCGGCTACAAGCGTGTTCGGCGGGGTCGATATCGCCGTCAACAATGCGGGCGGCGTTGGTGCGGCGAAGCCGATGGCGGAGATTTCGCCTGACGAATGGGCCTATGTCCTCAACGTCAACCTGACGTCTGCCTTTCTGGGGGCGCGCTATCAGATTCCCGCGATGTTGCAGCGAGGCGGCGGATCCATCGTCTTCACCTCGAGCTTCGTCGGCACCAGCGTCGGCATCCCCGGCATGTCCGCCTATGGCGCTGCGAAGGCGGGTCTGATGGGTCTGGTGAAAGGCATTACCGCCGATTATGCCGTGAGCGGCATTCGCGCCAATGCGCTGTTGCCCGGCGGTGTCGACACGCCCATGGCCGGTGATCAGGCGCAAAAGGACTGGGCCGCCGGGCTGCATGCGATGAAGCGCATTGCCGAGCCGGAGGAAATCGCGCAGGCCGCTCTTTTCCTCGCAAGCCCGATGGCAAGCTTCGTCGCCGGAGCGGCGCTGTTTGCCGATGGCGGCAATGCGGCGGTGAAGTGACCTTCGGAACTGGCGGGCAGGCGTCCTATCGCGCCCGCCATTCCTCCAGCGTCAGCGCATAGGTGACGTGCGGCCGCAGATGTGGGTGGGTATCTTCCGGCACGCGCGGATGGTCGAAATCGCGCGATGGGTCGCGCTTCAGGCCAATGCGCTCCATCACTGCCGTCGAACGGTGATTATCGTGCACGGCAAAGGAGACGATTTCCGGCGTCTCCTTTTCATCGAATGCCATGACGAGCAGCGATTGCGCGGCTTCGGTGACATAACCGTGCCCCCAGAAGCGGGTGGCGAGCCGCCAGCCGATTTCCATGGTGCCGAGCGGGAAGGGCGGATCGAGGTTCATGACGGGCGATATGCCACAGAAGCCCATGACCTCGCCGGTTTCGCGCAGTTCCATCGCATAAAAACCATAGCCGCTGCCGCGGATCATGCCGTTGATGGTTTCCAGTACCGCGTCGGCTTCCGCATGGCTGCGGCGGAAGGGGAAAAATTCCATGACCTTTTCATCCGCATTGATTTCGCGGAACAGGTCGCGGTCGCTCTCCTTCCACTCGCGCAGAATGAGCCTTTGTGTCTCACGAATGATCATGGAATGACAAAATCCGTCTTGCGATAGCCCTGGATGTAGAGGAGCGCTGTCAGGTCGCCATGGTCGATACGCATCTGCGCTTCGGCGGCGACGGCCGGCTTGGCGTGGAGGGCAACGCCTGAACCCGCCACATGCAGCATGCCGAGATCGTTGGCGCCATCGCCGACCGCCATCGCCTCATCAGGGGAAATGCCAAGCTTTGCGGCAATGTCGTTCAGCGCATCCACCTTGGCCTGTTTGCCGAGAATGGGTTCGGCAACAGTGCCATCAAGCTCGCCATTGGCTTCGCCCAGCAGATTGGCGCGGTTCTCGTCAAAACCGAGCATGGCGGCGACGCGACCGGTGAAAACGGTGAAGCCGCCGGAAACGAGGGCGGTATAATAACCTTTCGCCTTCATGGTGGCGATCAGTTCCCTGCCGCCCGGTGTCAGCGTGATGCGCTTTTCGATGACGTCATCGATAACCGAGACAGGCAGGCCCTTCAGCAGCGCCACACGTTCCCGCAATGCGGGTTCGAAGGCGATCTCGCCATTCATGGCGCGGGCGGTAATAGCGGAAACTTTTTCCTTCAGCCCGACTTCGGCGGCCAGCTCGTCAATGCATTCCTGGCCGATCATGGTCGAATCCATGTCGGCGATCAGCAGCTTCTTGCGCCGCTGGTCCTGTTCCTGGATGGCGATATCGATCGGTTTTCCGGCAAGCGCGGCGGCAAGAGCGCTGCGCGCCTGTTCGGCTGCGGTGCCGGAGGGCAGGGCGATATCGCAGGCAATGCCATCGGCTAGCCAGTAGAGGCCCGATGCGTTGACGGCCTTCGCGGCCGCTTCGCCGAGGGCTGGTGTCAGAACAGGATTTGACGGATTGGCGATAAGCGTGGCAACCAGAGCCATGATGAAAAACCTTGATCAGAATTTTGATGCGATCCTGATAACCGGCCCGACGGCAAGCGGCAAGTCCGCGCTTGCGCTTCGTCTGGCCCGGGAGCGGGACGGCGTTGTCATCAATGCCGACAGCATGCAGGTTTACGACACGTTGCGGGTGCTGACCGCCCGGCCTTCCGACGACGAAATGGAGGGCGTGCCACACTGTCTCTATGGCCATGTGCCTGCTAGTAGCCCCTATTCAACCGGTGAATGGCTGCGCGATATTTCCGGCCTTCTTGCGAATTTGCGGGGTGAGGGGCGTTTTCCCGTCATCGTCGGCGGCACGGGGCTCTATTTCAAGGCGCTGACCGGCGGCCTCTCCGAGATGCCGGCCATTCCCGACGACATTCGCGAGGGGCTGCGCTCTCGATTGATCGAAGAGGGAGCGGCAAAGCTTCACGCCGAATTGGTAAGCCGCGATCCGGCCATGGCGGAGATGCTGCAGCCGGGAGACGGTCAGCGTATCGTCCGGGCACTGGAGGTGCTCGAGGCGACGGGAAAATCGATCCGCGATTTCCAGCGCGCCAGCGGCCCGATGATCGTCGATCCCGACCGGGCGCAGAAATTCGTCGTTCTGCCGGAGAGGCCGGTGCTGCATGAGCGCATCAACCGCCGTTTCGAGGCGATGATGGACAGCGGTGCGGTGGAGGAGGTGCAGGCGCTTCTCGCGCTTGATCTTGCACCGGATGCAACGGCGATGAAGGCGATCGGCGTTTCTCAGATAGCCGATATGCTGGCGGGACGCATGAGCCAGGCGGAGGTGATCGAAAAATCGGCGGCCGCGACCCGGCAATATGCCAAACGGCAGATGACCTGGTTCCGTAACCAGATGGGCGACGACTGGACGCGAATCCAGCCCTGAAACGGGCCTAGTCCTTGCGGTAGAGGCTGCCGAGCGGCTTCTTCAACAGGCTTTCGCGCAGCGAAGGGCGCGTCTCGCCGGGCGACGGGCCATTCTGGGCCTGCATCTGGAAACCGGCCTTGCGCAACTCGTTGACTGCGCCGGAAGTGGGGTCCGTCGAAGCGTTTGAGGGCGGCGCAGACAGCGCCCGCCCGGGCAGCATGTCCGGGCGATAGGGCTCATACCCCTCAGCTGCGGGCGTTCCCAGTTCACGCTTCCAGCTGTCGATCTCGTCCGTTGCCCGGCTTGGCGGGGCCGGTTCGGGGAGATCGGAGAAAGCCGCTTCGACGCTTTGCTGGAAACCGGTGATGACGGGTTTCGGCGTGGCGCGCATGCGGGTGACGATATTGTTCAGATCGACCGTGTCAGGGGTTTCATGGTTCGTATGGTTGATGGTGCCGCTCGCTTTCGGCAATTTCGCGGTGGCCACGCGGTCGAAACGCATGCGCATCGGCACATTGACGGCCTCGCCGAAGGCGATGGCCTCGCCATTGCCGATGGAAGACAGAAAGCTGGTGGTCGAGGTCGAGGCGTTCGGCACGGCGGAGAGAATGATCTTCTGGTCGATCTCGTTCGACAGCCGCATGGCGAACACGGTCGAGCATTGCGACAGGATGGTCTGGTCCAGCTCGCTTGGCCGCTGGCTGATGACGCCGAGCGAAATGCCGTATTTGCGGCCTTCCTTGGCGATCTGAGCGATGGATTGCCGGGTAGGGAAAAAGCCGCGCTCGGGGTCGGCGGGCACATAACGGTGCGCTTCCTCGCAGACGACAAGCATATGCAGCGAGCCGCGCGCCAGCACCGCCAGTTCGAAGGACATGCGGCAGAGGACGGAGACCACCGAATTCACCACTTCGGAGGGGATGCCGGAAAGCTGGAATACTGAAATCGGCTTGCCTTCCCCGGGAATACGGAAAATATGCGCCACCGTCTCCAGAATGGTGTCGCTGATCGTATTGCTGGAGAACATGAAATTATAGCGTGTGTCGTTGATGGCCGAGAGGATACGGCCTTTCAGAGAGCGCAGCGCGGGTTTTTCGCTGCGCCCTTCCAGTCGACCGATACGCTCGTCGATGAGGGCGAGAAGATCGGCGATGCGGTAGGGCACCGGCGTATCCGGTGTGATCGCGCTCTTGTCAGATGTGCGGCGCACGGCGGAACCCTCGGTGCCGCGAAACGCTTTTTTCGCTTCCGGAACGAGGTCGCGAAGGACATCCATTTCTTCCGGCATGGGTTTACGTCCGCGGAAAATTACTTCCGCAAATTCTTCAAGGCGCATCAGCCAGAAGGGAAGGTCCAGCGTGTCGGTATCGATGACGACGGCATGATCGGGAAAAGCGGCCGCGAATTCATTATGCGGATCGAGAATGAGAACGCGTAGTTTCGGGTCGGTCTCGATTGCCTTGTTCAGAAGCAGCGAAACGGCGGTGGTCTTGCCCACGCCCGTCGATCCGACGACGGCGAAATGTTTGGCGAGCATCTGCGGAATGCTGATGGTGGCGTTGATCGTATCGTCCTGAGTCAGCCTGCCGATGACGCAGCCATCACGCTTGCCGCTGTCGTAAATCTTGGCAAGATCGCTGGTGCGGATGCGATGCGCCACCGCGCCGAGATAAGGGTAACGGGAGATGCCGGTGGAAAAGCGCTCGCTGCCGTCCTCGGTGCGATAGACCTCGCCCACCAGCTCAACGTCGATCAGCAGCCTGTTCGGCCTGTCCGCCGCCCAGTATTCTTCACCGGTGCGCATGGCAAAGACGAGGGCCGCGACACGGCTCGTTCCCATTTCGATGGATATCAGGCGGCCGACAGACCAGAGCTGCGACGCATCGGTGGTGCCCGGTTCGGTTTCGGCCGCAATTGTGGCCTGCGCACCGTTGCAGGCGATGACGCGGCCGAGCATGCGGTTTGCCGGCTGCTCGCCGGATCGCCGTTCGTTTTCGTCCATGCGGGACGCGTTATGAGACGTGTCGTTATTCACATTTTTTCCCGGTACATGCGGATGATCGCGTTGGTTCGGGCAGCATCTGCGCTCTCGAGACTAAAAGATTATGCTTAACAACAGGTGTATTGGCCGCGTTCGAAAATTTCGCCAAAGTCCGCTTTCGGGCAATAAAAGAAGGCGGCGGTGATTTTTTCCCGCAATATGCGTTGACGGCTGGGGCGTTTGTGGCTAACACTCCGGCCCATGAAAAATCTTAACGTACTTATCGTGGTGGGACGGCGCATGGGCAGGATGGTGTAACCATCCGGCGAAAGCACCCATGCGCTGAACGAGGCTCCTCTAGGGGCCTTTTTTTATGTCTTCAAACAGGCCCTCGGGCTCCTCGATATCCAAAGCCAAAGCGGGATGGAAACAGGCAATGACGGATAAGGACAATACGGAAAACAGCAATCGCATGACAGGTGCGGAGATCGTTCTGCAGGCGCTGAAGGACAACGGCGTCGAGCACATCTTCGGTTATCCCGGCGGTGCCGTTCTTCCGATTTATGACGAGATTTTCCAGCAGGAAGACATTCAGCACATTCTCGTGCGTCATGAGCAGGGTGCCGGCCACGCGGCCGAAGGGTATGCCCGCTCCACCGGCAAGGTCGGCGTCATGCTGGTCACCTCCGGCCCTGGCGCGACGAATGCGGTCACCCCGCTTCAGGATGCGCTGATGGATTCCATCCCGCTCGTCTGCCTGTCCGGCCAGGTTCCCACCACGCTCATAGGCTCGGACGCGTTCCAGGAATGCGATACCGTCGGCATCACGCGCCCCTGCACCAAGCACAACTGGCTGGTCAAGGACGTCAACGAGCTGGCCGGCATCATCCATGAGGCTTTCCGCATTGCGCAGACTGGCCGCCCGGGTCCTGTCGTTGTCGATATTCCGAAGGACATCCAGTTCGCCACCGGCACCTATACGCCGCCTTCCGCCGCCGTTCAGCAGAAGAGCTACAAGCCGAAGGTTCAGGGCGACCTCAACGCCATCCATGCCGCCATCGAGTTGATGTCCAAGGCAAAGAAGCCGGTTTTCTATACCGGCGGTGGCGTCATCAATTCCGGTCCGGAGGCAACCCGCCTGCTGCGCGAACTGGTCGAGCTGACCGGTTTCCCGATCACGTCGACGCTGATGGGCCTTGGCGCCTATCCGGCGTCCGGCAAGAACTGGCTCGGCATGCTGGGCATGCACGGTTCCTACGAAGCCAATATGACGATGCATGATTGCGATGTCATGGTCTGCATCGGCGCGCGTTTCGACGACCGTATTACCGGACGCATCAATGCGTTTTCGCCGAATTCCAAGAAGATCCATATCGATATCGATCCGTCTTCGATCAACAAGACCGTTCGTGTCGATGTGCCTGTTATCGGCGATGTCGGCCATGTCCTGGAAGATATGGTGCGCCTGTGGCGTGCTCTGCCGAAGAAGCCGGAGAAGACGCAGACCGCAGAGTGGTGGTCACAAATCGAGCGCTGGCGTGCCCGCAACTCCTTCGCCTATAAGAATTCCAACGATGTCATCATGCCGCAATATGCCTTGCAGCGGCTTTACGAAGCGTCGAAGGGTCGCGACACTTACATCACGACAGAAGTTGGCCAGCACCAGATGTGGGCCGCGCAGTTCTTCGGCTTCGAGGAGCCGAACCACTGGATGACTTCGGGCGGCCTCGGCACGATGGGTTATGGCCTGCCGGCGGCCATCGGCGTGCAGGTCGCGCATCCCGAAGCATTGGTCATCGACATTGCCGGTGACGCCTCGATCCAGATGTGCATTCAGGAAATGTCCTGCGCCATCCAGTATGGTCTGCCGGTGAAGATCTTCATTCTCAACAACCAGTATATGGGCATGGTGCGGCAATGGCAGCAGCTGCTGCACGGCAACCGCCTGTCCAACTCCTATACCGAAGCCATGCCTGACTTCGTCAAGCTGGCGGAAGCCTATGGCGCGGTTGGCATGTATTGCGACGATCCGAAGGAACTGGACGACAAGATTGCCGAGATGATTGCGGTCAACAAGCCTGTCATCTTCGATTGCCGCGTCGCCAATCTTGCCAATTGCTTCCCGATGATCCCGTCTGGTAAAGCCCATAACGAGATGCTGTTGCCGGATGAGGCGACGGATGAAGCCGTTGCCAACGCCATTGATGCCAAGGGCCGTCAGCTAGTCTGAGCCGGGAGAGGAAAAGGACATGAACGCACACCTACAACCCACCGGCTCGGCCTATTTCATCCAGAAGGAAACGGCCGCCGTCGAAAATCACACGCTGTCGGTTCTCGTCAGCAACGAGCCGGGTGTCCTCGCCCGGGTCATCGGCCTGTTTTCAGGCCGCGGCTACAATATCGAAAGCCTGACGGTTTCGGAAACGGAACATGAGGCACATCTGTCGCGCATCACCATCGTCACGCGCGGCACGCCCATCGTGCTGGAGCAGATCAAGGCGCAGCTGGAACGCATCGTTCCGGTGCACCGGGTTCTCGATCTCACCGTCCGTGCCCGCGAACTCGGGCAGGAACGGCCGATCGAGCGCGAAGTGGCGCTGATCAAGGTTGCCGGCACGGGCGAAGTCCGCGCCGAAGCGCTGCGGCTTGCCGATGCGTTTCAGGCCAAGGTGGTGGATGCGACGGTGGAGCATTTCATCTTCGAGATCACCGGCAAGTCTTCGAAGATCGATCAGTTCGTGGCCATCATCAAGCCGCTCGGCCTGATCGAGATTTGCCGCACGGGTATTGCCGCGATGAACCGCGGTTCGCAGGGGATGTGAGCGACGCAAGCTTGCGACAGGCTTCTCGCTAAACCGACGTCATCCTCGGGCTTGACCCGAGGATCCATGCCTTCAACGGCTGTGGATCCTCGCCTCAAGGGTGAGGATGACGGATGAGAGATATTCAACCTTTGTCAGCAGTCTGACCCGCGGTTCGCCGCGGGTTTTTTATGGAATTCGCTTCGCGGATTGATATTCAACCATATGGTTGACTTTCTCGGCTGGGACGCTATATTCAACAACATGGTTGAATTATCCGCTTCACATCTCGACACTGTTTTTCACGCCCTTGGCGACGCAACGCGACGCACGATGTTGCGCGATCTTTCGCGTGGCGAGCGAACGGTGAGCCAGTTGGCTCAGCCGTTCGAGATATCGCTCGCTGCGGCTTCAAAGCACATCAAGGCGCTGGAAAACGCGGGTCTCATCCGCCGCGAGGTGAGGGGGCGTATCCATGTCTGCCGCCTTGCGCCGGAACGGCTGGAAGAAGCGTATGAATGGCTGGATTTCTACCGGCAGTTCTGGGGCAGCCGCCTCGATATTCTTGAGCAGATGCTCAGGGAGGAAGATCAGGGAAAAATCCCTGCAGATGGAGGAAATGACAATGGCTGATATTGCAATGCCTGAAACCTATGGCCGTCTCGTCGAGCCGACCACCTTAAAGATCGAACGGCTGCTACCGGGGCCGATCGAGCGGGTATGGGCCTATCTGACACAAAGCGAGCTTCGCCGCCGCTGGCTGGCTTCCGGTGAAATGCGGCTTGCGCCAGATGCGCCGTTCGAACTCGTCTGGCGTAACGATGAGCTTTCCGACCCGCCGGGCCATCGCCCGGAAGGCTTTTCCGAAGAGGAAAAGATGGCGTCCCGCATCATTACCGTCGTTCCACCGCATCGCCTTGTCTTCAGTTGGGGCGAGGGCGGAGAGGTGTCAATCGAGCTTCAGGCTCTGGGCAAGGATGTGCTTCTGACGCTTACTCATCGCCGGCTGGTTGGCAGGAAGACCAAGCTCGATGTCAGCGCCGGCTGGCATGTGCATCTCGATATTCTCGCCGCCCGTCTTCAGGAAAAGGAACCGGCACCTTTCTGGGATACGTGGCTGGCGTTGAAAGAGGAATACGAACCCCGCATACCGTCATAAAGCCCCGGGTACTATTTGACCGACGGCGCGGCTTGCCGCGCCGTTATTGCGGTTTCGAAAGCTGGCGGTTCCCGGTTCTCACATTCCGATTCAACCGCTTCAGAGCCTGATTCCGAAATGCCTGCTAAGGCCCTGTTGCGTCACAGCATTTCCAGCGCCGTCTTGCGCGTCGGCGGCGGGAAGGCGGCGTCGAGGGCGGTCCAGTCTTCCTCGGTTAGTTCAAGATCGGTGGCGCCGCGATTTTCCACGACACGGGACACGCTGGCGGATTTGGGAATGGCAATGACACCGTCCCTGTCCAAAAGAAAGGCCAGAGCCAGTTGCGCCGGTGTCGCCTGATAGGCTTTGGCGATGCGGATGAGTTCGTGGTTCTTCAGGATACGACCCTGCTCGATGGGGGAATAGGCCATTAGCGGCACGCCGTGCTGCTGGCACCATGGTAGTAGGGAAAATTCCGGCCCGCGCCGGGAGAGGTTGTAGAGCACCTGATTGGCGGCGCAGTTTTTGCCCTCGGGAACCGCGAAAAGCTCCTCCATATCGTCGGTGTCGAAATTGGAGACCCCCCAATTGCCGATCTTGCCGTCGCTTTTCAGCCTTTCGAAAGCCGCCACGGTTTCTGCAAGCGGGTGTTCGCCGCGCCAGTGCAGCAGGTAGAGGTCGATGTGATCGGTGCCGAGCCTTGCGAGGCTGCGCTCGCAGGCCTCCGCCGTGCCTCTGGCGCTGGCGTTCCACGGATAGATCTTGGTGACGAGAAAGACCTCGTCGCGGCGGCCGGCGATTGCCGTCCCGACCACTTCTTCCGACCGGCCGTCCGCATACATTTCCGCGGTATCGACCAGCGTCATGCCGAGATCGAGTGCTTTGCGGATGCTTTCAACCTCCTGGTCTGCCGATGACCTCGTCTCGCCCATGTTCCAGGTGCCGAGGCCGAGGGCTGGAACCTCTCTTCCAGAGGGCAGGGTGACGGAAGGAATATCCTCATGCATGGTTTTGCTCCAGCGGTTGCCAATTGGACAATAGTCCTTTGTGTCGACTTCTCAAACCCATGGTGGAAGTGATTGATCCATCAAAAAATTTGACCTCGCCCATCGACGCGTCGGGATGGTTTGACGGCAGGGCGGCGGATAGGGTTTTGGCTCAAGGAGAGATCATGACCATAGAAACTTTCGCCGCGCTGGTGCTGTTTGCCTTCACCACCTCCATCACGCCCGGCCCCAACAATATGATGCTGTTTGCGTCGGGTGTGAATTTCGGTTTCCGCCGAACCATCCCGCATATGCTGGGCATTGGCGCCGGGTTTCTTTCGCTGTTGATCGGGGTCGGCTTCGGTCTCGGCGCGTTGCTGCATTCCGTGCCCGCGTTGTACACGGGGCTGAAATTCGCGGGCGGGCTCTATCTCGTCTGGATTGCGTGGAAGATCGCGATGTCGCGCAGCCTCAGCGAAGGTTCGGCCGCTTCCGAGCCGATGAGTTTCCTTGCCGCTGCCGTCTTTCAATGGGTCAACCCTAAAGCCTGGGTAATGGCGGTTGCGGCGATGGCGACCTATACGGATGAGCGGCAATATTTCCTTACCGTGCTTCTAGTTGGCGTGGCTTTCGCCGCAGTCAATCTTCCCAGCGTATCCACCTGGGCCGGTTTCGGCTCTGTGCTGCGCGACTGGCTGTCGGTTCCGGTTCGGCTTAAATGGTTCAACATCACCATGGCTGTCCTGCTTGTCATCAGCCTCTGGCCAATGCTGAAATAACAGACCTCACGTCGGAAACTGCCGGTAACATTCCTCGGCGATTGCCTGCACCTCGTCGCGCGTCAGTTCGGCGGAAACGGCATAACCCAGCTCATTGTCGATCCAGTAGAAGGTCTCAACGCCATCGGCGCTGGCCATGCGGAAGCTGGTGGTGCGGTTTTCCTCGTTGTGGCCGATCAGCACGGTCACCCGGCGGCCGGTCTTGTCCTGATACATCAGCATCGCGCCCGGCTTGCCGCTGACGGGGATGAGACGCCCGCCGACGAGGTCGTATCCGATCTTCGAGAGATCGGGGATGGTGAAGGGGTAGCCGAGCCGCTTGCCAAGCCAAGTCGCAAGATGCTGCTGTTCGCCGGCGCCGACCTCGACGGGGTGACGCACCTCGCTCGCGTAGATGAGATAGGCGGATTTCGCCTGTGCCGGAATATCCGTCGTCAGCGATGCCAGGGTCACGTCCTGCGGCGTCGAAAACGAGGAGGGCAGCAGCCTGCCGGCTGCAGCGCCCGCAACGAAGATCAGCAGGGCCGCTGCCGTCCGCAGGAGGGCCGGTTTCGGCTGCCATGTGCGATCCCGCTTTTGCGGGCCGAGCATCGAGGCGTCATGCGGATGTGCGGCGGCATAGGAGGCGAAGGCATTGCGCAAAATGTCGGCCTGTTTTTTCCATGCCTCCACGCGGGTCTGCTCCTCCGGTCTTTCAGCCAGCCAGGCCTCGACAGCCGCGCGTTCGTCGTCGGAAAGAAGTCCGTCGACATAGGCGTGCAGATCGTCTTCGGTTATGGCGTCCGGCCGTTTCATCGTGGTCTCCGCAGGGGTATGATGTTATCCGCCGCCAGATGCTGGCGAAGGGTTTCGCGGGCGCGGGACAGTCTGGACATGACGGTGCCGAGCGGGATCGACAATGTCTCTGCCGCCTCCTGATAGCTGTAGCCTTCCACCGTCACCAGCATCAGCACGGCGCGCATGTCCGGCGAAAGAAGGGCGAGTGCGCCGTGCAGCCGGTCGTTCTCCAGCGTGTCGGAGAACGTCTCCGCGCCAGCGATGCTCTCATGGCCGTCCAGGCTTTCGGACGGGTGGCGTTTCTCGGCGCGGTGGCGGTTGCGATAAAGATTCGTCATTATCGTGTAAGCCCATGTTTTCAAAGCCGTTCCACGCCATTGCCTTTTATTGGCCAGCGCCTTTTCCACGCAGTCCTGCAAGAGGTCCTCACCATCGGCATCGGAACGGGAAAGGCTGCGGGAATAACGGCGCAGCATGGGTATCAGCGCCAGCATCTCCGTTTCGAAGCTACCGGCTGCGGGGGAATTACTCCCCCGCTTTTCGTCCTTCATGCCGTCAGGGTTTTGCGGCATCCCATACACCGTTCACACCGTCGCCGGTGGCGTCGCCTTTTTTCATGTCCTTGACCCAGTAATAAAGCGGCATGCCATCCTTCGCCCATTGCATTTTGCCGTCCTTGCGCTTCACGAGGGAATAGGCGCCCTCGGCCTTGTCGCTGGCGGCTGCGAAAAATGGCGGCCAGTTCACCGCGCATTTGTCATAACAATTGGATACGCCCTTCTTGTCGTTCTTGAAAGTGTAGAGCGTCATGCCTTTTTCGCCCGCCAGCACATCGCCCTTGGCGGTCTTGACGGTTTCGACCATAGGGGCGGCATAGGCCGTTCCGGCAAAAGCCAGAACGAGGGCGGGAACGATAAAGCGGATCTTCATGGATATATCCTCCTGGGTTCGGGCGGGCTGAAGCCGCCAGCACATCAAGAGACACCGCAGCCCCACGGATTATTCCCTGCGGCAACGAATTTTTGCGATTTTTAAACTTATCCATTGAGCTAACTATTTCGATATGATAGTTAGCCTTATGGAAAACTATTCAGGCGCGCTCAACGATATCTTCCAGTCTCTTGCCGATCCGACCCGCAGGGCGGTGATCCTGAGGCTGGGCGGCGGGGAGGCGAGTATCGGAACGCTGGCCGAACCCTTCGATATGGCCCTGCCTTCCTTCATGAAACATATTCGGCAGCTGGAGGAGGCAGGACTGATCGTGACGCGCAAGCAGGGGCGTGTCCGGTTCTGCTCGCTGGAGAAACAGAGGTTTTCCATGCTCGATGGCTGGTTGTCGCAACAACGCGCCATCTGGGAAGGCCGCACCGACCGGCTCGAACAATTCGTCATGGCGCAACAGGACAGGGTGTCCAGCAAAGGGGAGAATGAGCAATGACCGAGACTTTCAATCCCGATCTTGACCTGAAGATTTCACGCATCATCAGGGCGCCACGCGGGCTGGTCTGGAATGCCTGGACGGACAAGGCCAGCCTCGAACAATGGTGGGTGCCGCATCCCGGCCAATGCCGTGTCGACCGTATGGAGCTTTATCCCGGCGGCGCTTTCGAGACGCGCTACAGCGAAGACGGCAAGGAATTTGGCCAGCATGTCAGCGGCTGTTTTCTGGCGGTGGATCATGAGCAGCGTCTCATCTTCACCGATGCGCTGACCGCAGGTTTTCGCCCCTCCGCCCAGCCGTTCCTCACCGCCGTGATGACATTTCGCGATCATCCTGATGGCATGGAATATGTGGCCTATGCCATGCATAACAATCTTGCCGACCGCGACAGGCATGTGCAGATGGGGTTCTTCGATGGCTGGAACACGGTTGCGGAGCAACTGGCGCAGCTTGTCGAGAAGCAGGCCGCGCATTGAGCCGCATCAACCGAACAGGGGAATATCCGGCTTGGTGAGCATCAGCCAGATGATACCGAGAACGGCGAAGAAGGCGGGGAAACCGCAGGCGAACCAGATGCGGTAGAGGCGGAACCATTGCGCCGGCAGGGCCTGTCCCGTTGCGGCGCAGTCTCGGGCGATATTGCGCAGCCTGATCTGGATCCATACCACCGGCAACCAGAAAATACCGGTGAAGACGTAGAGGCCAAGCGAAAGGGCGATCCAGCCTTCGGTGAGCGGCCAGCCGATGACGCGGGCGAGAAAATAGCCGGTCGCCGGCTGGATGATCGCGGCGGTGGCGGTGAAGATCGTATCGGCAATGACGACGGTGCCTGAGACATGGGCGATCAGCACCGGGCTGGCCGTCCGCCGTGCCATCACCATAAAAAAGGCGATGCCTGCACCGGTGCCGAACAGCACCGTTGCGCCGATGACATGGGCAAGCCGCAGCAGTTCCTCAAGCGTCATCAGCGTTCATCCAGCGTGGCGAGGGCAACGAGTGTCAGGGCGATGGAAGGCAGAACCTTGACCAGAGGACCGAGCGGATCGAGCCAAAGCGTCGGTTCCAGCAGGCTGCCGCCGGCCAGATAAGCGGCGGTGACCAGCAGCATGGCGACAAGCGCCTTTCTGGTGAGCGGTCGAAGCAGGACGGCGATGCCGAGGCCTATATCGATGAGGCAGGTGGCGAGCGTGAGGATGACAGCCGGTGTCTGCGGCATAAAGGGCAGGAAATGCGCCGCTGCTCCGGTGATATTCAGCAGCGGCATGAGGCCGGATAGCAGCCAGAATAAAGAAAGGCAGAGAACGATCAGGGGTTTCAGCAGATATAATCTGGCAAACCACAGGTCCTGCACGCCGGAAGGGTGGCCGGCCAGCGTCTGTTCCAGGTTCTTGAGTGACACCGTCGCCGGTCCTGCCTCATTCTCCGTCACGACGCCTTCCGACATGACCGTCATGGCGGTCGAACGCAGCGGCGACCGCCAGCCGAGTCTGCCTGCGGCATCCGCCACGAGGCCGACGGGGCGCATGAAGGCGGCGGGAAGATTTATGACCTGAGCATGGGGCAGACCCAGCCATTGCCGGTGTCTGGCGACCACGTCCTGCAATGTCAGCGTTTCCTTCGCGGCGAGTTCGAGATCGCTGTCCTGCGCAATTTCGCTGTCGATCGCCGCGCATACCACGGTTGCCACATCCTCCACCGCGACCGTCCGGACGGCGATTTGTCCATTGACGAGCGGCACCACGAAGGGAAAGCCTGCAAGCGCGCGCACGAGTGCCGTGCCGCCGTGCGCGTTTCGCCCAACCACCAGCGCGGGGCGCAGAATGACGTGAGGTAGACCGCTGGCAGCGAGCGCCTCATCGGCGCGGCGTTTAGTGGCGAGGAAGGGCAGGCCGGATGCGGCCCCCGCCGTGCGGGCCGATATCTGGATTATCCGTCTGCCGCCCGCCTGCGCCGCTGCTTCATAGAGCGCCAGCATCGCCTTTTCCTGCGTCGCGGCAAGGTCATCCGACAGGCCGTCCTGCAGCGCGCCCGCACAATTGACAATGACGTCCTGGTCATGGACGAGCGATGACCAATCTGTCGCGTGCGTCATCCTGGAAAGATCGGCTGACACCCAGTTGGCGAAAGGCCATTTGTCGCGGGCGCGGGTGACCGAACGCGCCAGCCCCGTCACGGCATGCCCGCGGAGGTGCAGGCTTTTGAGAACCTCCGAACCGATGAAACCTGTTGCGCCGAGAATCAATATCTTCATACGAGGGATACTAGCGACCGCGGCTTAAAAACCAGTCGTGTTTTATTGCCGCATTCTCACACGGCGATTCATCTTTCGTTCTTTTTCTGTTGCGCATCAGGCTCGAATCCTGCGATGAGGGCGCATGTTATTTTCACCGCAACAGGACGAAGCGCTGAAGGCTGTTTCCCGCTGGCTGAAGGAAGGCCGGACGCCGGTTTTCCGGCTGTTCGGTTATGCCGGAACGGGCAAGACGACGCTTGCCAAGCATTTTGCGGAAAATGTCGATGGCGAGGTGCTGTTTGCGGCCTTCACTGGCAAAGCCGCGCAGGTGCTGCGTTCGCGTGGCGCCACCAACGCCCGCACTATCCATTCGCTGATCTATCGCCCGCGCGGCGAAGAAACTGTCGAAGACGAGGAAACCGGCAAGACCTCGATTGCGCCGATGTTCTCCATCAACCGGCAAAGCCCGCTCGCCAAGGCGGCGCTGATCATCATCGACGAATGTTCGATGGTGGACGAGCAGCTCGGCAGGGATCTGATGAGTTTCGGCACGCCGATCCTCGTGCTCGGCGATCCCGGCCAGTTGCCGCCGGTTTCGGGCGGCGGCTTCTTTACCGAGCAGGAGCCAGATTATCTGCTGTCGGAAATCCATCGTCAGGCCAAGGACAATCCCATCATCCATCTTGCCATGGATGTGCGGGAAGGCCGGGAGATCATGCGCGGTGACTATGGTTCCGCGCAGGTGATCTCCAAGTCAGAGGTGACGCAGTCGCTGGTGCTCGATGCCGATCAGGTGCTGGTCGGAACCAACCGCACCCGCCGTCGCTACAATCAGCGGCTTCGCGAGCTGAAGGGCTTTACCGCCGATTATCCGCAATCCGGCGACAAGCTGGTCTGCCTCCGGAACGATCCCGCCAAGGGGCTGCTCAACGGCTCGCTATGGCAGGTAATGAGCTCTTCGCGCGAGACGGTGAAACCCGGCATCAACCTGATGATCCGGCCCGAAGACGACGATATGGATCGTGGTGCTGCCAAGATCAAATTGCTGAAGGCGGCCTTCGAGGATGTGGAGACGGAAATTCCGTGGTCCACGCGCAAGCGTTATGATGAATTCGATTTCGGCTATGCGCTGACCGTGCACAAGGCGCAGGGTTCGCAGTGGAACAATGTGGTTCTCTTCGACGAGAGCTATGCGTTCCGGGACTCGCGCGAAAGGTGGCTCTATACCGCCATCACGCGCGCGGCGGAGACCCTGACGATTGTTCGTTGATCAGGCGCGGATGACGCCGAGCAGAACCGCCTTGGCGACCGCCTGAAAGCGGTTGCTGGCATTGAACTTGCCGATGATCGTCGCCTCGAGAACATGGAGATCGCTGCCCGAAAGACCAAGAGCGCGGGCGAGCCTCACCGGGGCGTAACCCTCCGCCATCAGTTCCAGGCATTTTCGTTCGGTGTCGGTGAGTGCGATGTCCTTTGCCGGCGCCCGTTCCGCGCCGTCCATGCCGTCCGCGTCCGTGTCGGCGACCAGCAGTTCCTCGATCTGCTGGGCCTGGCGCTGAAGGGTGGAAAGCTCGGCGGTCAATTCCCTCTTCCGCTGCCGCAACGCGGCGTGAAATATGTCGTCGGCCTCTTCCTGCGAGAGCGAACGGACGAGTTTTTCCATGATCTCGGTAATCGCTGCGACCGATATGCCGACTTCGCGACAGACGTTAATGACGGCCATGCGCTGGACGTTGCGGTGGGTATAGACCCGCATCTGGCCGATGCGCTTCGAGGTCAGCAGCGCCTTTTCTTCGTAAAAATGCAGCGTTCGGTGGGTCACCCCGAAGATGTTGGCCATGTCGGCGATGGGCACGGGTTCTGCGGGCAGGGAGGAGGGCAGGCTTATATCCGGTAGAAAGCTGCTGATCCTTAGATTGGGTTTGTCCTCGTCGCCGTGACTTTCGAACGGCATCCGGCCATCCTGCATTGTCTCCCCCTTCGCGCTCTTTGACAGCGTGCCTGCCTTTTTAAGGTGCCCGTTACTTGTTCCCCCAAGACGGGCATGTTTTTCGATCAAAACCTCATGCCAAACGCTACATCAGAACCGTAACGTGTATTGTCTGTTTTCGTTCCCGCAGTAATAAAAATTTTGCCGGCCTGCTTGCGATTGGCCTCGACCTGCGTGAAACAGGATGTCAATTCCGAACCGGAGCCTCGATGCCATGCCCGCAAAACTTTCTGTCAATCTGAACGCAATTGCGATGTTACGCAACCGTCGCGATCTTCCATGGCCGGATGTCGCGCATTTCGGGCATATTGCACTGGCGGCGGGGGCAAGCGGGCTGACTGTACACCCGCGACCGGATCAGCGCCATATCCGCTTTTCCGATCTGCCGGTGCTGCGCGCCCTGATCGACGACAGTTTTCCCGGCGCGGAATTCAACATCGAAGGTTATCCGACCGAGGATTTCCTCGTTCTTTGCGAGGAAACCCAGCCGGAACAGGTGACGCTTGTGCCTGACGACCCGTCGCAGGCGACGTCCGACCACGGCTGGGATTTCCGCAAGCACGGCGTTTTCCTGAAAGACGTGGTGGGACGCCTGAAGTCCGGCGGCATGCGCGTCTCGCTTTTTGCCGATGGCGATGGTGAGCGCGAGCCGGTGGAACTGGCGGCCGAGACGGGGGCGGCGCGTATCGAACTTTACACCGGCCCATATGGCGGCTGCTTTGACGATCCGCAAAAGGGCGATGCGCTTCTTGAAAAACTCGGGCAGACGGCGGATCATGCCAGAGCGCTCGGACTTGCTGTCAATGCCGGCCATGACCTCACCGTGGCAAACCTGCCCAAGCTGATGGAACGTATCCCTTATCTCGCCGAGGTTTCGATCGGCCACGGGCTGACGGCAGATGCCATGGAATATGGCATGGCTGAAACTGTCCGGCGTTTTTGTCAGGCCTGCGGTCAGCCTAATTCATAACCAAAGTCAATTTTTTCGCCTATGCTTTGCCTTGCGCATGCTCCGTGCGCAGATTTTGGAAGGCAGAGACATATGCAAGAACATCATGTTGTCGTCGTGGGTGGAGGCTTCGGCGGGTTACAACTGGTGCACGGGCTGGAGGGGCTCCCTGTCCGCATCACATTGATCGACCGTCGCAATCACCACCTGTTCCAGCCCCTGCTGTATCAGGTTGCGACGACGGCGCTGGCGACATCCGAAATCGCCTGGCCGATCCGCCATCTTTACCGCGACCGCAAGGAGGTGACGACCCTGCTTGCGGAGGTGACCGGCGTGGACCGGGCGGCGCGGACCGTGCAATTGAATTCCGGCCAGGTAATCGGCTTCGATACGCTGGTGTTGGCCACCGGCGCACGTCACGCCTATTTCGGCCGTGACGAGTGGGAACGTTCGGCCCCCGGCCTCAAGACGCTGGAAGATGCAACGACAATCCGCCGCCGACTGCTTCTGGCCTTCGAAAGGGCCGAACTTGCCACCAGTGAAGAGGAGCGGCAGGCGCTTCTGACCTTCGTCATCATCGGGGCCGGCCCGACCGGCGTGGAAATGGCGGGCATGATCGCCGAACTCGCCCACAGGGCGCTGCCGGCGGAATTCCGCAATGTCGATACGACAAAGGCCCGTGTTCTGCTTGTGGAGGCGGGACCGCGCGTTCTGCCGGTCTTTACCGAGGATCTTTCGACCTATGCGAGGCAAGCGCTTGAGAGGCTTGGCGTCGAGGTTCTGCTCGGCACGCCGGTGACGGCCTGCACGGATGAGGGCGTGACGGTGGGCGAGACCCATTATCCGTGCCGCACCGTCGTCTGGGCCGCCGGTGTGCAGGCATCTCCGGCCGCCAAGTGGCTGAATGCCGCCGGCGACAGGGCAGGGCGTGTCATCGTCGGGCCGCAGCTTCATCTCGAAGACGATGCCGATATCTTCGTCATCGGCGATACCGCCGCCGTCAATCAGGAAAACGGCAAGCCGGTGCCGGGCATCGCGCCCGCGGCAAAGCAGCAGGGCGCCTATGTGGCAAAGGTCATCAAGGCGCGGCTGGAGGGCAAGCCGTCGCCATCGCCCTTCCGCTACAGCCATCAGGGTAATCTCGCCACCATCGGCAAACGCGCGGCGGTGATCGATTTTGGCCGGTTCAAGCTGAAGGGCGTGCTGGCCTGGTGGATATGGGGGCTTGCCCACATCTACTTCCTGATCGGAACGCGCTCGCGGCTGGCCGTGGCCTGGAGCTGGCTGTGGATTTACCTGAGCGGCCAACACAGTGCGCGGCTGATTACCCAGAAAGAGACGCTGAAGGACGAGGCCTGACGCCTGAAAACAACAAGGGCGGGAAGCATGACTTCCCGCCCTTGTTCATTTGGTCGTCTCTAGGCGTATCACGCGTCGAGCGAGGCCATATCGATGACGAAGCGGTAACGCACGTCGCTCTTCAGCACGCGCTCATAGGCTTCATTGACGTCCTTGATGTCGATCTTTTCGATCTCGGAGACGATGTTGTGCTTGCCGCAGAAATCCAGCATTTCCTGGGTTTCCTTGATCG
Source organism: Agrobacterium salinitolerans (assembly GCF_002008225.1). Lineage (GTDB taxonomy): Bacteria > Pseudomonadota > Alphaproteobacteria > Rhizobiales > Rhizobiaceae > Agrobacterium > Agrobacterium salinitolerans. The sequence continues at coordinate 135,449 of NZ_MRDH01000003.1, forward strand.
AGCCGATCATCGAACCGGCGAGCGAACGACGGCCAGGAATGACCGAGAATGCGTGGACCGGGATCGCATGTTCCGGCACGCCGAGCAGAACCATCGTGCCGTTGACCTTCAGCAGGTTGAGGTAGGCGTTCCAGTCGATTTCGGCGGAAACGGTGCAGAGAATCAGGTCGAAGGTGCCGGCGAGCTTCTCGAAGGTCGAGGCATCGCTGGTGGCGTAATATTCCTTCGCGCCGAGCTTCAGGCCGTCTTCCTTCTTCGACAGGGACTGGGAGAGAACGGTGATATCCGCGCCCATAGCCGAACCGATCTTCACGCCCATATGGCCAAGACCACCCATGCCGACGATGGCGACCTTTTTGCCGGGGCCGGCATTCCAGTGATGCAGCGGCGAATAGAGCGTGATGCCGGCGCAGAGAAGCGGCGCAGAGGCATCCAGCGGAAGGTTTTCCGGGATGGAAAGGACGTAGTCTTCCCGGACGACGATATGGTCGGAATAGCCGCCCTGGGTCGCGGTCTTGCCGTCTCTATCGACGGAGTTATAGGTTCCGACGAGACCGGGCATATATTGCTCGTTGTCGAGATCGCGCGTGGCGCAGCCGACGCAGGAATCGACGAAACATCCGACGCCGACATGGTCGCCGACCTTGAACTTCGTGACCTTGGAACCGACGGCGCGGACGACGCCGGCGATTTCGTGGCCGGGAACGATCGGATAGACGGCGTTTTTCCATTCGTTGCGGACGGTGTGGATGTCCGAGTGGCAGATGCCGGCATATTTGATATCGATGACGACGTCGTCATCGTTTGGCTCGCGGCGTTCGAAGGTGAACGGGGTAAGCGGCTTCGACGCGTCGGTCGCAGCATAACCTCTAGCAATGGCCATCTGAATATCCTTATCGAGGGGTTGGGGACGGCGGAATATGCGATGGAAGCGTGAGGCGGCGTTAGAGCGATCCTCCGAGCTTTTTGCACGATCCTGCAAAAAATGCCCCGTGTGCTCTTTGCGGATGTCGGGTGGCTTTCTAGATAAGCAACATCCAATATATCTCTTCCTTCAGTTAAGGGATTTTCCCATGTCCTTGCCGTTCAATGTCTATCGGGAGATCGCCTCCATCGCCGCGCGGCACGTCACGGAGGACGGCGAGGTGCGCACGGCGATAGAATCGCTGGGCATCAGCCGGCGCACGACGCCGAGCGCTCCCTGCCACGGCAGCTATCGTCCCTGTCTCGCCATGGTGATCCAGGGGTCGAAAAGCGTTCAACTCGGAACGGACACCATCAACTACGGCGCGGGGGATTATCTTCTGACCTCGCTTGATCTGCCCGTTGCATGGCGGGTGGTGGAGGCGAGCAGGGAAGTGCCGCATTTCTGCATCTCGCTTGCCGTCGATAGTGAGAAGCTGGTCGATCTCATGCGGCGTGTACCGATCGATCCTGCGGTGGAGCCGACGAATGCGCAGCGCGGCATCGTCGTCAACAGGGCAACACCGGAGCTTCTCGATGCCGCCATACGGCTCCTGCGTTTGCTTGATCGTCCGGCCGACATCGCCGCCATGGCGCCGCTGATCGAACAGGAGATACTTTATCGCATCCTGACCGGACCGGCCGGCGGGCAGCTGATGAACGTCATCGCGTCCGGCAGCCATGGCAATCGCATCGCCCGCGCCATCGCCTGGCTGCGCGAAAATTTCGCGCGCCAGTTACGGATCGAAGAACTGGCCGAACAGGTCGGCATGAGCGTCTCGTCCTTCCACCATCACTTCAAGACGATCACGGCCATGACGCCGGTTCAGTATCAGAAGCAGCTTCGCCTGCATGAGGCGCGGCGGCTGATGCTGCTGGAGCGGCTGGATGCCGGCACCGCCGGCCATCGCGTCGGCTACCAGAGCCCGTCGCAGTTCAGCCGGGAATATAGCCGCTTTTACGGGCTGTCGCCGTCGCGCGATATTGATGCATCGCGGGAGATCAGCGCGGCCGGGTAGATTGGTTCTTTGGGAAGGTTTTCCATTGCCTACGGAGCGCGGCGTTACCCCCCTCTGCCCTGCCGGGCATCTCCCCCTCAAGGGGGGAGATCGATCTGCGGCAAGGTCTCGCCCATCTCGAAGCTTGGGAATGAAGCGACAAAAGGGACCCTTGCCGATCTCCCCCCTTGAGGGGGAGATGCCCGGCAGGGCAGAGGGGGGTAAAGCTCCACGCGCCGTCTATCTGCTAGCCAACGTATAACCCCCTGAAGTTCCCCGCAAGCTCCCTTTCACACTCCGCCGCACCGCGTCAATTCTCGTCCTCCCCTGAAGAATCCGCTTGACCCCAACGCAGCCTCCGCTTAAATGACGCTCGAACCGTACCGTACGGTACATCAATCTAGCCCCTGGAGATGAAAAGACTTGGCTTCCGACCCGATCACAGCGCAGGAATTTTCGCCGCGCCAGAACGCCGTTCTGGACCAGGCATTGCGTCTATTGGTCGAGGGCGGCGAGAAAGCGCTCACCACATCCGGGCTGGCGCGTGCGGCCAACTGTTCCAAGGAAAGCCTCTACAAGTGGTTCGGCGATCGCGATGGCCTGCTGGCAGCGATGATCACCTTCCAGCAGAGCAAGGTTCGGACCTTCGAGAAGGCGGGCGACCGCGTCTCCGCGCCGCAGCTTGCCGATCACCTCGAGGTATTCGCGCATGATCTGCTCGACGTTCTGGCGGGCGACGTGTCGCTGGCGCTGAACCGCCTCGCCGTTGGCCAGGCGAGCCGTGACGGCTCCAAGCTCGGCGATCTGCTGCTCGAACGCGGCCGTCGCCAGATCGACCGGCGGGCGCGTGGACTGATCGAAGCGGGTCGCCGTTCCGGCTATCTGCGTTTTGATGATGCCGAGGAGGCATATCGCAGTTTTTACGGCCTCATCGTCTCGGATCTGCATGTGCGCATGCTGCTGGGCGAGGCGCCGGACAAGGATTTTTCTGCCCGGGCAAAAAAGGCGGTCGTCGCCTTTCTGACGCTTTACGGGACGGAAAAGGTACATTCGGAACTCAGCGGCAAACTCGCCTGAGGTTCCGGTTCAGACAACTGAGAGACAAGCATTAGGGAAGGACCATCAAATGCGCGTTTATTATGATCGTGATGCCGATCTCAATCTCATCAAGTCCAAGAATGTCGTCATCGTCGGTTACGGCTCCCAGGGCCGTGCACATGCGCTGAACCTCAAGGATTCCGGCGCCAAGAACGTCGTCATCGCTCTGAAGGCCGGTTCGCCGACCGTCAAGAAGGCCGAAGCCGACGGCTTCAAGGTCATGACCGTTGCCGAAGCCGCCAAGTGGGGCGACCTCCTGATGATGGCAACGCCTGACGAATTGCAGGCTGACATCTACAAGGCCGACATTGCCGGCAACATCCGTGATGGCGCGGCGATTGCTTTCGCACACGGCCTTAACGTTCACTTTGGCCTCATCGAGCCGAAGGCATCGCTCGACGTCGTCATGATCGCACCGAAGGGCCCCGGCCACACGGTTCGCGGCGAATACCAGAAGGGCGGCGGCGTTCCCTGCCTCGTTGCCGTTCACCAGAACGCTTCCGGCAACGCGCTTGAACTCGCTCTCTCCTATGCCTGCGGCGTTGGCGGTGGCCGTTCGGGCATCATCGAAACCAACTTCAAGGAAGAGTGCGAAACCGACCTCTTCGGCGAACAGGTTGTTCTGTGCGGCGGTCTCGTAGAGCTCATCCGCGCCGGTTTCGAAACCCTGGTCGAAGCCGGTTACGCACCGGAAATGGCCTATTTCGAGTGCCTGCACGAAGTGAAGCTGATCGTCGACCTGATCTATGAAGGCGGCATCGCCAACATGAACTACTCGATCTCCAACACAGCCGAGTGGGGCGAATACGTCACCGGTCCGCGCATCATCACCGCTGAAACCAAGGCTGAAATGAAGCGCGTTCTGCACGACATCCAGACCGGCAAGTTCACCTCGGACTGGATGCAGGAATACCGCTCGGGTGCGGCCCGCTTCAAGGGTATCCGCCGCATGAACGACGTTCACCAGATCGAAGAAGTCGGCGCAAAGCTGCGCGGCATGATGCCCTGGATCGGCAAGAACAAGCTGGTGGACAAGGCCGTCAACTAAGCTCCATCGCTTGGTGGAAGATATGGAGGCCGGGGCGAAAGCTCCGGCCTTTTGTTTTCGATGTGCTCTCACATGATGGCGTCGTCTTCCTCGACGATAACGGAAACGGGAAAGTGATCGGAAAATCCGCCGAGATTGACGTTTTTGACCGCATCGCCCTTCGACAGGCCGAAGCGGATAGGCCCCTCGTTCTTGCTATGGCTGACCATGGCGGCGATGGCTTCGACTTTCGCGGTTTCCTCACGCACGCTGAAGCCGCTGCTGCCGCTCAGAAGTGATCGGGAAACGAGGATCTGGTCGAAGATATTGGCGTCGCCATTGAAATAGAGCGTGCCATAGATCGTCCTTGCCGTGCCGACTGAATCCACCACGGGCTGGCGCAAATAGTTCCAGGCAAGATTGTAGAACATGGCCGATTGCGAATTTTCGACATCGTCGCGCTCGCGGGTGGAATTGGCGTGATAGCGCAGCGAGGCATCGGACGGGTCGTCGTTGAAGTCGCCGAAAGCGATAACGGCGATGTCGTTTCCTTTTTCCTCGCGAATACGCTGATGCCAGTAGCCGAGCGTTTCGCCGGCGGTCATTCGAAAACCGGCGCTTTCGACCGCGCCACCCGAGCGCGACGGCCAGTGATTGGAAAGCGCAATGAGTTGGCGTCCGCCCTTGGTGATGAAGGTGCATTGGGTAATGTCGCGCGTGCCCGTGCGGCGCATCACGAAATGGCTGAAAATCTCGTTTTCGTTGATCAGCAGCTTTTTGCTGTCATAGATGAAGGCGGTGTCGATGCCGCGCTGGTCCTTGCTGGAATCGGCGTGCACGACGCGATAGGCGCGCTCAGGCATGAGATCGTTGAGATGTTCTGCCAGCGTCTCCAGGACGAAACGGTTCTCGACCTCGCAGACGCCGAGCAGATCTGGCCCGGCACCGCCGATCTGCCGGATGATGATGCCGAGCTGTTTGACCTTGGTCTTGAACAGATCCTCGGTCCAGCCTTTCAGATCGTTCTTCAGCCGCTCGGCAATCCACGGCTCGCGCGCCGGATAACCCTCCGGCGCAAACAGGTTTTCGACATTCCAGAACGCCAGGACATATTGGGTCATGATCCGCACACCTCCGGTTGGGTTTTCAAGCCTAGTGGAAGTTTTTGCCACAACAACTTGAAATTGTCATGAAGGTCGGCGGCTAGCGAAATTTCCTGCCTCCGGCTTATTTTGCCGGCGGGATGACACCCTTCGTCAGCAGGAAGCAGCCATAGAACCGGGTCTCGCCAGTGGTGATGACGCAATAGGCCTGCTTGGCTTTTTCGTAGAAGGCAAAACGTTCGATCCCGTACATGGGGGCGGGTTTTCCTTCCGCCGCGTCGATTTCCTTCTGCACTTCGGCCTGTACCGGTTCCAGCTGATCGGGCGCGCCCATCACCTCCATGCGCCCGACCGAGGGCTGTAGCGGCGTGTCGAGCGGTAGAACGGACAGGATAGCCTTCATGGCGCGGGCGGCCGAGACGTTGTCGATATGCAGCACCTTGCCGACGGTGGTCTGGCGGGCCACCGAATCGGAAGGGAAGTTAGTGTCCGAGATCACCAGCGTATCGCCATGGCCCATGGCGCGCAGCGCGTGCAGAACATCGGCGTTCAGCGCGGGGTCGATATTTTTCAGCATGTCGTCAAACTCCCATGATGCTTTCGCCCGTGTTACGGCGCGCGCGCAATCCAGCCGGAAAACCATGCCGCGTCAATCGCAAAGGTGTGATTGTGAAGCTTTGCGCAAGGGTGTATTTGGCTTTGTCCGCAAATCTGGGCGTCGATGCAGGTCGGTTGCGGGCAATGTGCAGGGAGGCAGAAATAATTCGAAAAACTGATAAGTCAGTATTGCTGACATATCGACATTTCTGTAAAGATGCACGCATAAAAACGACACAAGAGGAAACGTACCCATGCTTGACTGGGAACAAATTTTCGCCACGCGCTCTTCGCGCATGAAAGCGTCTGAAATCCGTGAGCTGCTGAAGCTGCTCGAACAGCCTGATATCATCTCCTTTGCCGGCGGCATTCCGGACCCGGCCCTTTTCCCCGCAGAGGAGTTTCAGCAGGCTTACGCGGAAATTTTTTCCGGTTCGCAGGTCAACTCGGCGCTGCAATATTCGGTAAGCGAGGGTTACAAGCCGCTGCGCGAGTGGCTGGCGGGCGAGATGGACAAGATCGGCATCGAATGCACCGCCGACAACGTCTTTATCGTTTCCGGTTCGCAGCAGGGTCTCGATTATCTCGGCAAGTTGTTCCTGTCGCCGAAGGATACGGCGCTGGTGACCTGGCCGACCTATCTCGGCGCGCTTTCCGCCTTCAACGCCTATGAGCCTAATTACGACCAGCTGAACCCCGGCGGTAACCGTACGCCTGAGGCTTACCGCGAAACGGCGGCCAAGCTCGGCGGCGCGGTGAAATTCGCCTATCTCTCGGCCGATTTCTCCAATCCGACCGGCGAAACCGTCGATCTCGCGGGCCGCGAAAAGGTTCTGGCACTGGCTGACGAGTTGGATATCGCCGTCATCGAAGACGCCGCCTATCAGTCGCTGCGTTACGATGGCGAGGCTGTTCCGCCGATCATGGCGCTCGACATTGCCCGCTCTGGCGGCATCGAGAACACCCGCACCATCTATTGCGGCAGCTTCTCAAAGACGTTGGCGCCTGGCCTTCGCGTCGGTTACATCGTCGCTTCCGCGCCTGTCATCCGCAAGCTGGTGCTGATGAAGCAGGCCGCCGACCTGCATTCCTCGACCATCAACCAGATCGCCATCGAACGCGTCGCCTCGCGCGGCTTCGACAACCAGGTCGCTAAGATCAAGGCTGCTTACAGCGCACGGCGTGATGCGATGCTGGCAGCACTCGAGAAGTACATGCCGAAGACGACCAGCTGGACCAAGCCGGAAGGCGGCATGTTCATCTGGGTGACGTTGCCTGAGGGCATGGATGGCGCCGCACTGCTGGCAAAATCCATCGCCACGGAAAAGGTCGCCTTCGTTCCCGGTCGCGCCTTCTTTGCGGATGGCTCCGGCACGAACACGCTGCGCATCAGCTTCTCCTGCGCCAATGAGGCGATGATCGAGGAAGGCATGAAGCGGCTCGGGCGGTTGATCGCGACGGCTCAGGCGGAGACGGGTGAGGTGCTTGCGGCAATTTGAGGGGGCTGGCGATGAGGCCTTGAAAGGTGGAGGGTGTGGCTTACCCCCCTCTGCCCTGCCGGGCATCTCCCCCTCAAGGGGGGAGATCAGCAAGACGCTCTACCGTTACTCCCCTCTCAAGCGTCGAGATGGGCGAGGCCTAGCCACAGATCGATCTCCCCCCTTGAGGGGGAGATGCCCGGCAGGGCAGAGGGGGGTAAACCGCGAGTGTTGAGGGGCAATGTTACTCTCAATCCTGACGGCCCCAAGAGATCACACCCCAAAAATCCTGCCTGTCACATACATGTTATGCAATCATGTTTTAGCGGTCCCACGAAACAACAGGGACTGGACCCATGAAAACGCTGCTTTCCGCTTTCACCGCCATCGTATCGCTCGGCTTCATCGCCACCGCCGCCAATGCCGCCGATCTGGTGCTCTACACCAGCCAGCCCAACGAGGACGCGCAGGCGACCGTTGATGGTTTCAAGGCTGCCAACCCCGGTCTCGACGTCGAATGGGTGCGTGACGGAACGCCGAAGATCATGGCCAAGCTGATGGCCGAGATCAATGCCGGCAATCCGGTTGCCGACGTGCTGTTGATCGCCGACACCGTGACGCTGGAGCGCATGAAGCAGGCCGGCCAGCTTCTGGCCCACAAGTCTCCCGAAGCCAAGAATATCGATGCTTCGCTGTACGATGCGGACGGCTTCTATTATTCCACCAAGCTTATTACGACCGGCATCATGTACAACACCGCGGCCGCGATGAAACCGACGAGCTGGAAGGATCTGGCCAAGGCGGAAGCCAAGGGTCTCGTCACCATGCCGAGCCCGCTCACCTCAGGTGCGGCGCTGATCCATGCGCAGACGCTTGCCGCCGCAAACGGTCTCGGCTGGGATTATTACAAGCAGCTTAAGGCCAATGAAGCCATTGCCGGCGGCGGCAATGGCGCGGTTCTGAAGTCCGTTGCGTCAGGCGAAAAGGCCTATGGCGTGGTGGTCGATTACATGCCGATCCGCGAAAAGGCCAAGGGCGCGCCCGTCGAGTTCGTCTTCCCGGAAGAGGGCGTTTCGGCTGTCACCGAGCCGGTCGCGATCATCAAGGGCACCAAACACGAAGAAGCCGCCAAGAAATTCGTTGATTACGTGCTGTCCGAAAAGGGCCAGCAGGGCTTCGTCAAGCTCGGCTATATCCCGGTGCGCGCCGATGCCGGCATGCCGGAAGGCTTTCCGGCTCGCGACAAGATCAAGGTTCTGCCGCTCAACGCCGCTGACGCGCTGAAGAACTCCGAACAGGACCTGAAGACTTTCTCCGATATTTTCGGCTCCAAGGGCTGATATAGCGGAATGACCCGTTCCAATGCCTATGGAAGCAGCCAGCCGCGCTGGCTGTTTCCTTTTGTAGTGAGTGTCGTTTTCGCGCTGAGCGCCCTGCCGCTCGGGCGGCTCGCCTATACCGGCGTTATCTCGTCGCTGAATGGTGATATATGGCGGCTTCTGGCCGATCCCGCTCTTTGGGGCGCGTCGCTGAATACGCTCTCCACCTCGTTTTTCGGCATGCTGATTTCACTTGCCATCGGCGGCGCCTTTGCGCTTGCGCTGACGCTCTGCGACATCCGCGGCAAGTCGATCTTAAGTTTCCTGTTCATGCTGCCGATGATGATCCCGCCGCAGGTGACGGCGCTGTCGTGGATCGGCATGACCGGCCCGTCGAGCACGCTGTTGAAGGCGATCGGTCTTGCGCCGGCACTGGGTTCGCCGCAGCCGCTTTATTCGGTTACGGGCATCGCGCTTCTGCTCGGTGTGCAGCATGCGCCGCTCGTCTATCTGTCGCTGCGCGCCGGTCTGCTGGCTTTGCCGCAGGACGGCATCGAGGCTGCCAAGCTTTCCGGCGCTTCGCCGTACCGGGTGCTGTTCGATATTATCCTGCCGCTGTCGACGCCGGGATTGATCGCCGGGGCGGCGATCTCCTTCGTCTCCAATGTCGGCAATTTCGGCATTCCGGCGATCCTTGGCATCCCCGCCTCGATCTTCACTTTGCCGACCTTGATTTACAGCCGTTTTGCCAGTTTCGGCACCAGCACATTCGGCGATATCGCCATTCTCTCCACCATGATCGCCATCATCTCCGTCGCCGGGCTTGCGCTTCAGGAACGGGCGATGAAGGGCAGGGACTATCGCATCATCGGTCTTTCCGGCAAGGCGGCGACATTCCGGCTTGGGCTGTGGCGGTTGCCAGCGGAGCTTGCCCTGTGGCTTGTGCTGTTCTTCATGCTGGTGGCGCCGCTGACGGCGTTGGTGGCAAGCTCGCTCGCGCCCGCCTATGGCGTGCCGCTCAGCCTCAAGACGGCGACGCTGCATGCCTATGAGGAGTTGCTCTATCGGCAGAGCGTGACCCGCACGGCGTTCCGCAATTCGCTGTTTCTGGCGACGGCGACATCCTTATGTCTCCTTGCGGTGACGGTGCTGACGGCTTATTTCCTGGTGCGTGGCAAAAGCCGTTTCATGTTCCTGCTCTCGGCGCTGGTGGATATTCCCTATGCGTTGCCGGGGGTGGTGATTTCCGTCTCCTTCGTGCTGCTTTTCGCCGCTCCCATCCCGCTTGTCGGCATCACGCTCTACGGCACGATCTGGATCATTCTGCTCGCCTATTTCTCCTCCTTCTTCGCCGTCAGCCTGAAACCCATGGTCAGCGCCTTCCTGCAATTCGATCCATCGCTGGAAGAGGCAGCAAGGCTCTCCGGCGCCGGTTTCTGGCGGCGGTTGAAGGATATCATCCTGCCGCTGGTCGGGCCTGCGGCGGGCGCTTCGGTCATTCTCGTCTTCCTGATCGCCTGCAACGAGTTGACGGTGTCGGCGCTGCTGTGGTCCGCCGGCACGCAGACGCTCGGCGTGCTCATCTACAATCTCGATGACAGCGGCAGCTTCGATCTTGCCTCCGCACTTTCGGTGCTCGTCGTCATCATGGTGATTTTCCTCATGGCTCTGCTGGAAATTCTGGGGCGCTATCTGCCGAAAGGAGTGGTCCCTTGGCGAAACTGATCCTCAACCGCCTGTCGAAAAGTTTCGATGCCGGTTCAAAGCCAGCCGTCAACGATGTTTCGCTTACCGTGCGGGAAGGCGGTTTTCTCGCTCTGCTCGGGCCTTCCGGCTGCGGCAAGACGACCGTGCTGCGCATGATCGCCGGTTTCGAACAACCGACCGACGGTTCCATCCTGCTCGGCGAGCGGGTGCTGGCCGATGCCGGCAGCATGGTACCGCCGGAGCGTCGCAATATGGCGATGGTGTTCCAGTCCTATGCGCTGTGGCCGCATATGTCGGTTGCCGACAATGCCGGTTATCCCCTGAAGGTGCGCGGTATTTCGGGCGAGAAATATCGCGAGAAGGTGCGCCAGGCGCTGGCCGCTGTCCGCCTCGAGAGTTTTGCGGAGCGCCGTCCCGCCGAATTGTCCGGCGGCCAGCGGCAGCGTGTGGCGCTTGCCCGCTGCCTCGTTACCGAGCCTGACGTGGTGCTGCTCGATGAGCCGCTCGCCAATCTCGACCGGCATCTCAGGCAGGAGATGGAGGAGACGTTTCGGGAATTCCATGCCCGCTCCGGCGCAACCATGATTTACGTCACCCACGATCAGGCGGAAGCCATGGCGCTGGCGACCGATGTCGCCGTCATGTCGCAGGGCAAGCTGCTGCAGATTGCGCCGCCGGCGGAGCTTTATGCGCGGCCTGAAGGCAGGCTCGTCGGCTCGCTGGTGGGGCAGGGTGCTATCCTCCGCCTGCCGGTGCCGGACGGAGCATCGCGCAATCTCGACTGGGCCGGGCTTCGGGCCGCGATGGAGAGCGGCGCGCAATTACCGCTGGCGGATATTCTCGTGCGGCCGCAGGATGTGTTGCGGGATGCCGAGGGTATCGATTGCACCGTCACCTCGGTTCTCTACGAGGGGGAGCGGTATGCCCTTCGTCTCGATCTGCCGGATGGGCAGGCGCTCCGGGCCTATTCGCGCGAGGCGGTTGCTGTCGGTGATAGCCTTCCGGTTGCCATTCGTGTGGGCTGGCGGCTTTAACTAAAAAGGATGCCTTCCTCATCCCTGTGCTTGTCACAGGGATCCAGCCAGCCCAAGTCCTTGTGCTGAAAAGACTCTCCCGCCGCGCAGACGCGCGTCGACTGGATTCCTGTGACAAGCACAGGAATGACGTGGGGGAGCATCGGCACGCGGCTCACCAAAACCGACGTCGCGCTTTGGCTAATCCGGTAAAGCGCGCCATGCCCCAAATCACTGGCGAGGTCGAACGGGAGCGGCTAAGCTTTCCGTCCAGCAATAGGAATGAAACATGTCGCTTCGGCTTGCCACTTTCAACATCGAAAATCTCCTCACCCGTTTCGATTTCACCGGTTTTCGCAACCAGACGCGGCGCGACAGGGCGATCCAGCTCTTCGATATCAGGGATGAGGCGACCTATCAGGCGCTGGAAAGCGCGCGGATGGTGGCTTCCACCGACGATACGCGCCAGCTTTCGGCGCTCGCCATTGCGGATGCGGATGCGGATATTCTCTGTCTGCAGGAAGTGGACAACATGGCCGCGTTGCAGGCCTTCGAATATGGTTATCTCTATCGTATGGTCGGCAATGGCTACCTGCAGAAATATCTGGTTGAGGGCAATGACGGCCGCGGCATCGATGTGGCCGTCGTCATGCGCGAAGAGACGCGCGACGGCGACAGGATCGAGGTGGTCGATATCAAGAGCCATGCCGCGCTCACCTATCGCAATCTCGATCTCTTCAATCCCGCGCTTGCCGCCACAAACCAGATCGACGACAAGATTTTCAAACGGGATTGCCTGGAAATCGATCTGCGGATCGGCGGCAAGCCGCTGACGCTTTACGTCACGCATTTCAAATCCATGACCAATGCCCGCGATGCGGTCGACGCCCGCATCGCCACCATGCCCATCCGCGAGGCGGAGGCCATGGCCGTGCGCCGCATCATTGAAAACCGCTGGGGCGTGGGCAGTACCCGCAACAAGAATTTCGCGATCTGCGGCGATATGAATGATTATCAAGAGCGTGTCGCGATTTCCGGCGACAGGCGCAGTGGCTACAGCTTCGAGCCCGTCGAGGAGGAGCGCAGCGCGCTCGATATCTTCACCGCCGATGGTTTCGTGGTCAATCCGATGACGCGCCGTGACGTCATGGATCGCTGGACGCTCTACCATTCACGCGGGCCGCAGGAACAGCATCTGTGCCAGCTCGACTATATCTGGCTGTCCCCGCGTTTAGCGGAGACGAACGCCACACATGTTCCCGACATCATTCGCAATGGACAGCCTTTCCGGACGATATTCCCGCCGGGACAAGAGGTCGAACGTTATCCCCGCACCGGCTGGGATCGCCCGAAGGCTTCCGATCATTGCCCCGTGGTCATGACGCTGGATTTGATCTAGGCGATGCTCCTAGCCGTTCGCGACCTTTGGAAAATAGGTTGCCCAGACCCGGTTGCGGCCCGCACGCTTGGCTTCGTAAAGCCGGTCGTCGGCGATGGCGATCAACTCGTCCCAACTGTTGATCGCGCGTGCTTCCTGCCAGACCACGCCGAAACTTGCCGTCAGTGACAGGCCGCTTTGCGCGTCGATAGTCTGGGATTCGATCAGGCGGCGAAGACGGTCGGCCGTCGCCGTCGCCGTGGCGTGGCTGACATTCTGCAACACGACGACGAATTCCTCGCCGCCATATCGGGCAAGAATATCATCATTGCGCAAGGCGCTGCGCAACAGGCTCGCGGTCTTCTGAAGCGCGATGTCACCCATGGCATGGCCGTAACGGTCGTTGATCGATTTGAAATGGTCGATATCGACAATCATCACGCCGAGCGACTGACATTGCTCCTCGCCCGTCAATATGGAGCGAACCGCCTTTTCGAGTGCGCGGCGGTTAAAAACGCCCGTCAGCGCATCGGTTTCGGAAAGGGTGCGCAACTGTTCGGCCAGCGCACGCTGCTGGTTTTCCATTTCGCCCTTCTGGCGAAGCTGTTCGCGCAGGAAATCCAGTTCCTCGAACATCTTCTTCACTTCCGGAGCAACCCTGTCCTCATGATTGCCCTCGGAAAGATCACCGCCGGCGATGGCGGCGATCTGCGCCTGAACGGATTGCATCGGCCGGAACAGCGCGGTTTTGTAAACCGATGTCAGCCGCAACAGCACCAGCACAGCAATGCCGGCGAGAAAGAGCGACGTTCCGCCGTAGATCAGGGCCTCGTGCTTTTTCCTTTCGATCCGCGCGCGCGTTTCGGACAGAATGAGGTCGCGCAACGTGTCGGACGACCGCATGCCTGCAATATAGTTTCTGGAGAATTCAAGAGCGCTTGGCTGGGCGGATGGCACGGCCATCACGATCGTATTCTGCGCGTAAAGCAAAGCCTGACTGAAATATTGGGTTTCAAGATCGCGCAATGCCGCGTCCAGTCGCGGCGTCGACAGATAGGCGGCGGTATAATTGGTCAGCGATGCTTTCAGCGACAGCAGGCTCTGCATCTCGGTGTCGAACTTGGCGCGATAACGGAGCTTTTCCTGCCTGTTCGCCTTGAGACTCATGATGACATAAGAGCCGAGGCGGCCGATCCGGTCCCGCATCACGCCCGCCGTACCCGTCAGTGCGATGTCGATCGCCACGTCGGGCGTTGCCTTGATGATGGCGCGTGCGGCCCTGCCGCGCAGCAGGTTGACGCTGTCCGCCGCCCTGAACATCGATGAAATCGCGTTGGACATCGCGCCGTGGTTGCGTATGTCAGGGGAGAGCGCGGCGACCTGATCGACCAGTTCTCGCGATTGTTCGAGAGCCTGGCGGGTTTCAGCAAGTGACTTCGCCAGTTCGGGCTGCGTTCTGATATCTTCGGTGAAAGATTTCTCCAGCTCCGACAGCTTGTCGTCCGTTGCCTTGCGCGCGGTCGCAAGCCCTTCGATCAGCCCCTCATCCGGCACGGATGCGCCCATCAGATTATTGGCGGGGCCTCGCTCTGCCGATACCAGCCATGCGGACTGGAGAGCGGTTTCAAAGCGGGTGAGCTGCGCGGCATTGGTGCGATAACGTATATAATTGTAGACGCTGGGCAGCGCGGCAAGGGTTGCCAGCAGGATTGAGCTTACGGCGATGATGATCGTGCCTGTCAGCTGGATTTTCTGTATGCTCGCGCGCATATGATGCGTTGTTCTCACTGGAATGGTCATGTTTCATCGCCATTCTAGTGACGCTGCGTAAATACTTCGCTTATTTTCCGGGCCCTTTGCTACAATCGCGATCATGCACACAGACCGGCTGGCAACGGTGTGGAAAAGCGGTCTGTCGATGCCATGGCGTCAGTTTTTGCTTTACACCAAGTCAGAATCTGATAGTTGGCAAGGCACTGGCTTGCCCTTGTAGCTCAGTTGGTAGAGCACCTGATTTGTAATCAGGGGGTCGCGGGTTCGAACCCTGCCGGGGGCACCAGTAAAATCAATCCCTTAATCTTGAAATCTATTTGCTTGAACGCGCCGCGTGACGGGCGGGCTTTGCGTCTGTCGTTGATGGTGGTTGAGCCCTGATGAAATTGAAATTTGCGGCTTCCGTCCTGCCAGTCCCGCGGGACTTTCGCTTCAGGAGGCCGGTCCTTCCCACTATAAGGCGAGATCGGCAAGGGCGGGGCGTCCGCCAGAGTTGTAAAGCCCGAAGGTTTAAGCATATTGTTCGGCGGATAAGTTGAGCAACAGCGGGCGCTTTCAATGGATGCATATGGTCATTTGCGGATATTGGTAAGCCTCATCCTCGGTCTGGCCATTACCAGGGTGTTGTCCGGACTTTCCAGAAGGCTGCAAGAGCCGCAGAAAACCGACCGTATGCATGCGCAGATCGTATGGTCGATTGCCCTTCTTCTTGGAGCTGTCCATTTCTGGTGGTGGGAGTTTGCCCTGCGGCTCATCCAGAACTGGAATTTCTGGATTTATATCTTCGTTCTGGTCTACACGTCGCTTTTCTTTTTGATGTCCACGCTGCTTTATCCCGATCACATTCAGGAATTGTCCGAACGGGAAAGTTTTTTCGTGCGCAGGCGACATGCGTTCTTTGCTCTGTTTGCCGCCTCGTTCGTCTTCGATCTGGTGGACACCTACATCAAGGGCAGGGAGCATTTCGAACAGCTTGGGCCATGGTATCTGGCAAGGATAGTCGGCGGTCTGCTGATTGCTGTCGTGGCGATGAGAACCGATAGCAGCCGCAAAATCATGTGGCTCGGTGTTATCTGGCTCTTCTTTAACGCCCTCTGGATAACGGCGATCTACAGCGACCTGTTCTAGTTCATTCAGCGGCAGAATAACCGGATCGCGAGCCGCGGCTGCAAGTAGAATGCGCAAGCGCACAATGCGGGGTGGCGGTTTCGACGAGGCCTACGGCTTTATGTGATAGAGCTTGTGCACGATAAACCAGTTGCCGTCGCGTTCCAGCAGGGAGAGATATTCGTAAAAATCCATACCGTCGAAACGGGTCGTCAGCTTCACAGAAGCGCTGTCGCCTTCCTTGTCGATGCCCATGATTTCAAAAGCGGGATCGTGATCGGGCAGGCCGCGTTCGCTTTTGCGCAACTGGTCGACAAAATCCTCCAGGGACAACCATTCGATTTCGCCTTCGAAGGTTCCGACGATGCTGGCGCGCGGATCGAAAACGTCGCGCATCAGGCTCTCATCCGCATAGGCCATGGCATGGACATAGTCCGTGACGGTCTCGGTAATCGTTTGCGGCATCGGATCGTCCTCCCTCCCAATCCAAAAGCCAAGCTTACACCCGTTGGCGTCTTTCCACCATAACCCCCTGAAAACGCGCCTGTTACGCTTCTCCCGGTGGTGTTTTCCGGCCGGTTGCGGCAGGCGCTGTGCAAAACCGTGCGGCATGTTTTGCACGGCTTTCCACAATTTTGTCCCGCCTGTCATTATAGTCGCCTTGGGTCGGACGAATTTCGGCATCAAGGGCTTTTCCGTCCGTTGCGATGCGGCGCGCCGCGAGGCTTTGTGTGGGCTTTGCCGGTTTAACCGCAGGGGCGGGGTGCCGCGCCGGGCGGAATTGGCCTATGATCCGCCCGCGTGCCAGACGGGAGCGGTGTTGGCGTGCGGGTAACAGTTTGCGTTTGAAGGTGTTTTTGTGATTGATCCCTATGTTTTGCTTGGCGTGGAGCGCGATGCCGACGAGGCGGCGATCAAGTCGGCCTACCGCAAGGTGGCCAAGGCCGCGCATCCCGACAGCGGTGGCGATGGCGAGCAATTCGCGCGCCTGCAGACGGCCTATGAGCTGCTGAAGGATCCGGTGCGCCGCAAGGTATTCGACGATACTGGCTACGATCCGCAGCTTGCCGACGCCAAGGACCTCAAGGGCCTGCTGATGCTGGAAACGCTGGTGAATGAATTCATTCTGGATGAGCGCGAACCCGGCAGTTTCGACCCCGTGGCCGCCATGCGCCGCAAGCTGACCGACGATATTCTGAAAAGCCGTTTCCATATTCTCGAGCTGGAACGGCATCGTACCCGGGTTCGCAAACATATGGACCGTCTGGGCCGCAAGCCGGAAACCGATGTGCTGAGTTCCATGCTGCGTGCCCGCAGCCAGTCCATCGCCGAAGCCATCCGCAATGCCGAAATCCAGATCGAGGCGATCGAGCAGGCCTATACGATGCTTGAAGGTTATTCCTACGAGCTGGAAAGCGTGACGCTGGCCGAGCCCTTGCTGAAAGGCGAGGCGGCCGAATAGACGACCGTTCAGGGGCCGTTGACGAGGGCGAGGATGAGTTGATGCACCCGCCCGCCGGGAGAAAGCTCGTCCCGGTCGAAATCGCGGCCGCGCTGGCGCTGCTCGTTGGAAAGCTCGCCCAGGCGTTGTTGCAGAACGGCGCGCACCTTCTGGCATTTTGGATCGTTCTCCGCCCGCAGCCCGATGCTGAAGGCTTCGATCTTTTTCACCATGTCGAGAATGTGGTCACCATGGACGCGCTCGTGGGTCTCCACGCCCGAAATGAAGGTCCTCCAGCTGGCGGCGACGGCGGGCGGCAGATTGGCGGGCGCTTTCGGCCAGGTGTAGATGATGGTTAGATTGGGCCTCGCGGTGGCCAGCACGCAGGCGCCATCCGGCTGCGGACGATAGTCCCGCCGCCATGTCAGCTTGAAGGTCGTGTGGGCAATGGCCTGCACGCCGGCGGTCGGACCGCGCTCGCCGATCGACTGATAAAGCGCACCGCCCGTATTGCCGCTGATGGCATAGGTTTTTATCTGCTCGGCCGGTTTCCAGTCGGCCGCCTGCGCTGACAGCGGCAGGGCGCAGAGCGCGATGGTGGTGCTGATGGCAAAGGAAAAGACGCTATTGGCGGGCACGCAACGATCCTTGGTGATTGGCGCGCTGAAGATAGGCGAGAGGCGCGCCGTCAGGCAAGTGCCGTCCGGCGGGGAGTGCCAGGTTTTCCGATAACTCGCCACATATGAAAACCCCCGCGACAGTGCGCGGGGGGACAAGCTTGCGGACTGCAGGGGTAATCAGTCGTCCAGCTTGTCGTAATCGAGCTTCGGAGCGTTCTGAAGCGATTCCTTTGTGGTGTCGACATAGGCCTTCCAAGTGCCGTTGTCGTTGTGAACAGCGACGGAAGCCGGGTCGAGCACCACATAGCTCTTGTCGATGCCGAGGAAGCCGCCGACGCTGGCCACAAGGCCGATCACCGACTTGCCGTCGCCGATGACGACATCTTCGATTTCACCGATGTTTTCGTTCTGGGCGTTATAGATGTCCATGCCATCGAGCTGGGAGGCGGTAAGGTCGGTCTTCTGAACGTTGACGAACTTCAGCGGGGCGCTGGCCTTGGTGCCCATGGTAATACCGGGGCCGGACAAAGCGGCGTCCGCGCCGGCAGCAGGAGCAGTCGTGGCCGTCTGGGCAAAAGCCACGGAAGAGGAGAGCGCTGCTGCCGCAGCGAGAGCGATGACATTGATTTTCATGATGTTTCTTCCCTTTGTATGCTGAACGTTGCGTTCGGGGAGGAAACGATGGGAGGCGGATTTGGTTCCTCATGGGAGGACAGGAAAATTTCGTCTATGTTGGAAGCCGGAACAGAGGCACAGCAGGTCGGGAGTGGCCTCGCGGCGAAATCAGGAGGGCATCATGGCAAAAAAGGTTACGGAAAAAGACGCGGAGGAGATCGCGGCCTCCGACCTCATCGACCGAAAAATTGCGGAACTGGCCGACTGGCGCGGCGATCTACTCTCACGCATCCGTGCGGTGATCCTGAAGGCCGATCCAGGGGTGATTGAGGAAGTGAAATGGCGCGGCGTGCCGGTCTGGTCACATGCCGGAATCCTCTGCACGGGTGAAACTTACAAGAGCGCCGTGAAGATGACATTTATGAAGGGCGCTTCGCTTGAAGACCCGGCCAGCCTGTTCAATTCCAGCCTGGAAGGCAATACGCGGCGGGCGATTGATTTTCACGACGGGGATGTCGTGAATGAGGAGGCGTTGGCGGGGTTGATACGGGCTGCGGTGGCGTTGAACCTTGCGGAAAAGAGCGGGAAGAAGCGGCCCATGAGATGATCGGTCTGTCTCTTTTGAAAGGGTGGGTCGCGCCTCAATCCCCGGCGATATCCGCAGCCTTGTCCCACTCCCCATCGATAAACTTCAGTGCATCGATGATCGAAACCTTCCACACCGACCAGACGTGATCGCCATCGGTCACCCGCAGCTCGGATTTGCGCTTGTCGGCCTGCAGAGTCTCGTGCAGGGCGATGGCGCCGCGCCAGAGGAAGAAGCCGTCATCATCGCCGACGGTCAAATAGGTGGCGGGCAGATCCTCGTTTTCGGCGACATGCTGGGCGACGAGGGTGAAGACGTTTTTCTCGTTAAAGAGCCTCGCATCGAAAGGCGTGCCGAAGGCCCCGGAGAAATGGTCGCCGGTGGACGGCAGCACGATGCCGCTGGTGATTGTGGTGCGGTCGACCTGATGGAAAAAGGCGCTGTCCTGAATGAGCTTCAATTCGGTGGGCGTCTTGTCGAGATCGGAGACGGGGACGTTCTGCCAGATGGCGCCGGACAGGCTGGCGACGGCGCCATAGAGGTCCTCATGGCCATAGGCCAGATGCAGGGCGCCGAAACCGCCCATGGAGAGACCGGCAATGGCGCGGCCTTCACGGTCCTTGCGCACGGGCAGGGTTCTTTCGATCTGGTGGCGCAGGTTACCCGTCAGCGCGGCTTCGTAGTCACCGGGGCCGCCGACAGCGGCGGAATCGACGTACCAGCTGTTCTTGACACCGGGCATGACGACTACCAGCGGGCGAATGGCGCCTGCTGCGATGAGCGTGTCGAGGGTCTTTTCAATATTGCCGAGATCACGCCAGCTGTTCTGGTCGCCATCATGGCCGTGCAGCAGATAGAGCACCGGCCAGCCGTTTTCGGGCGGTACACCATCCGGGCGGTAGATATTGACGGGAAGCGGCGCGTTCAGGGCCGCGCTGTGGAAGGTGGCGTCTTCGATCTGGCCGGCAAGCGCTGAGTTACCGAACAGGAGAAGGAACGATGCGGCAAGGTAATGTCGATGCATATTCCTTCCCACTTCCAGCGTCGTTAACTGCATCCTTGCAACCTTCGCATACACCTTACCGCCCCGGCCGGCCCGTCTTGCCCTTGGTTCGGCTCTTGCGCTTCTGCTCCCCGGCATCCTCATAGGAACCCGCACCGATCTTGCCGCGGACCAGCGGTCTTGGATCGTCCGTGGTCCGTTCCGGCTGGCCCTCCAGCAACGGTGAGAACCGTTTGCCGGCTTCGGTCGCGGGCTTGTCGGGCACCGCGCCGCGCACGGGCTTTTCGGTTCTTCCCACCGTCATCTCGTCCAGCGTGTTCCTGCGGAACAGCGGTTTTCCCGCATCCGAGCCAGGGCCCATTTCGTCAAGAGAGGGTTTGGCGAAGAGGGAGTTGCTGCTTTCGTTCGCGGCGTTACCCCCCTCTGTCCTGCCGGACATCTCCCCCTCAAGGGGGGAGATCGACTCGTGGCGGGCGCTCGTTCCGCTTTTCCGGGACTTGCCGCCACCCTCGAGCGATTTGGCCTCCTCCTTGGCCATGGGATCGTCCATGGTGGCGAGTTCGGCGGCCTTGAGGCGTTTGATTTCGTCGCGCAGGCGGGCGGCTTTTTCGAAGTCGAGATCGGCGGCGGCGTCGCGCATGGATTTTTCCAGCGCGTTGAGATGGGCCTGCAGATTGTTGCCGACCAGATGGCCGCCATCGGCGAAGCCCTTGCCGGAAACGCCAGAAATATCGGCCCTTACGTGGTCGCGCTCATAAACAGAATCAAGAATATCGGAAATCTTCGCCTTCACCGATTCCGGCGTGATGCCGTGTTCGGCGTTATAGGCCATCTGCTTCTCGCGGCGGCGGGCGGTTTCCTCCATCGCCCGCTTCATCGAGCCGGTGATGTTGTCGGCATAAAGGATGACCTTGCCGTCGACGTTGCGGGCGGCGCGGCCGATGGTCTGGATCAGCGAGGTTTCCGAGCGCAGGAAACCTTCCTTGTCGGCATCGAGGATGGCCACGAAACCGCATTCCGGGATATCGAGACCCTCGCGCAAGAGGTTGATACCGACAAGCACGTCGAAAGCGCCAAGGCGCAGGTCGCGGATGATCTCGATGCGCTCCAGCGTGTCGATATCCGAGTGCATGTAACGGACGCGGACGCCCTGCTCGTGTAGATATTCGGTCAAATCCTCGGCCATGCGTTTGGTCAGCACGGTGCAGAGCGTGCGGTAGCCCTTGGCGGCGGTCTCGCGGATTTCGCCGAGAACATCGTCCACCTGGCTGCGGGCGGAGCGCACCTCCACCGGCGGGTCGATCAGGCCGGTCGGGCGGATGACCTGTTCGGCAAAGACGCCGCCGGACTGCTCCATCTCCCATGAGCCGGGGGTGGCAGAAACCGCGACGGTGAGCGGGCGCATCGCGTCCCATTCCTCGAAACGTAGCGGGCGGTTGTCCATGCAGGAGGGCAGGCGGAAGCCATATTCGGCCAGCGTCGCCTTGCGTCTGAAGTCGCCGCGATACATGCCGCCGATCTGGCTGACGGAGACATGGCTTTCGTCGATGAAGAGGAGCGCGTTGTCAGGGATATATTCGAACAAAGTCGGCGGCGGCTCGCCGGGGTTGCGGCCGGTGAGATAACGCGAATAATTCTCGATGCCGGCGCAGGAGCCGGTGGCCTCCAGCATCTCGATGTCGTAGCGCGTGCGCTGCTCCAGCCGCTGGGCTTCCAGCAGGCGTCCGGCCTTCTCAAGCTCGGCGAGACGGCCCTTCAACTCTTCCTTGATCGACTTGATCGCGCCATTCAGCGTCGGGCGGGGCGTGACATAGTGCGAATTGGCGTAAATCTTGACCGATTGCAGATCGCCGGTCTTCTGGCCGGTCAGCGGGTCGAATTCGGTGATGGAATCGATCTCGTCGCCAAACATCGAGATGCGCCATGCGGCATCCTCTAGGTGGGCGGGAAAGATTTCGATGGTATCGCCGCGCACGCGGAAGGAGCCGCGCTGGAAATCCATGTCGCGGCGCTTGTATTGCTGGGCCACAAGGTCGGCCAGAAGCTGGCGCTGGTCCAGCCGGTCGCCCACCTGCATCTGGAAGGTCATGGCGGTGTAGGTTTCCACCGAGCCGATACCGTAGATGCAGGAAACGGAAGCGACGATGATGCAGTCATCGCGCTCCAGCAGCGAGCGGGTGGCGGAGTGGCGCATCCGGTCGATCTGTTCGTTGATCGAGGATTCCTTCTCGATGAAGGTGTCGGAGCGCGGCACATAGGCTTCCGGCTGATAATAATCGTAATAGGAGACGAAATATTCCACCGCATTGTCGGGGAAGAAATTCTTGAACTCCGAATAGAGCTGTGCGGCCAGCGTCTTGTTGGGGGCAAGGATGACAGCCGGGCGCTGTGTGGCCTCGATCACCTTGGCCATGGTGAAGGTCTTGCCCGAGCCGGTAACGCCGAGCAGGACCTGGCTGCGTTCGCCCGAATTGATGCCTTCCACGAGGTCGGCAATGGCGGTCGGCTGGTCGCCGGCGGGCTGGTAGTCCGAGGCCATGCGGATGGCGACGCCGCCTTCGGATTTCGGCGGGCGGGCCGGCCGATGCGGCGTCCACAGCTTGCCGTCCTTGAACAGCGGATTGCCGCTCTCGATCAGCTTGGACAAGGCATCCACGGTTGCGGTGACGGCGCCCGGCGCGAGGTTGGCCGCGTCCTCCAGCGATACGTCCATGCCGGCGACCGGATTGAGGCCGGCGGCGGCGCGGGTTTTCGGATCGCTCGATGCGCCGATCGATACGCCGCGAGATGTCTTGGAGGCCGTGGTGTTTTTGGCCGTCTTCGACGCGGCTTTCTGCGCTTCCTTGCGCGCCTCGACCTCGATCTTCTTGCGGTGCTTGCCCGCCTTCGAAGCGATTTCGCGCTGGGTTTCCACCGAGCCGGCCTCGGCTTCAGCCTCGAGCTGCTTCACCCAATCGGCGACGCTGCCGCTGAGCGGCGCACCTTCGAATGACGATTGCGGAGCTTCCTCGAAGCCGGAGGGCGAGGAGGTGGTGTTTTTCGGTGATCTGGCCATGGGCGAAATATGGAGGGAGTCCTTCGCAAAGTGAAGGGGAGGCGATGAAAAAATGAGTACAAAAAGGAAACGAAGCGGCGGAACGAAATTCGGATGGATGCGTTGCGGGGCGGCTGGAGACGTGCCTCAGCCGCCATTGTCGTTTTCCGAATATTCCAAACGCGCCTTGCAGATGCGGACATGGTTCTCATCGGCCCATTGCACCAGCAATTGCATAGGCACCAGAAACGAGCGGCCGAGATTGGTCAGCTCATATTCCACGCGCGGCGGTACCTGCGCATAGAGCGTGCGGCGAATGAAGCCGTCTTCCTCCAGCCGCTTCAGCGTGCGTGACAGCATCTGCTTGGAAATATCGTTGATCCTCCGGTTCAGCTCGTTGAAGCGCAGAACGCCGCCCTGGAGGGCTTCGAGAACCAGCAGACTCCATTGATCGCCGATGCGGTCCAGCACGTCGCGGATGGGGCAGGGCTGCTCGAAAGTGAAGATTTCCCTGGTCTGCGTATCCGGCATTGTCCTTACCCCTTGCCCGTTTTTTGTGCCTTCAAGGTCATCGCCGTGTGACCAGATCACCGGCGGCTGACTTCTTGCGGCAAACTTCGCTATACCATAGCTTTGCTCAACGGTCTATTATTTAGACTAATGACGATAACAGCAGAGGAAACAAGCCATGGCTAAAATCGCGCTCATCGGCGCTTCCGGCAATGCCGGGTCCCGTATCCTGAAGGAACTTTCCGACCGGGGACATCAGGTGACGGCAATCGCCCGCAATCCAGAAAAGATCGCCAGCCTGCCGAATGTGGTGGCAAAGAAGGGCGATGTTTTCGATCAGGCAGGGCTTTCGGGACTGCTCAAAGGTCACGATGCCGTGATCAGTTCGGTGCATTTCACCGCCAGCGATCCGGCAACGCTGATCGAGGCCGTGCGCGCCTCCGGCGTTCGGCGCTATCTCGTCGTCGGCGGCGCCGGCAGCCTTGAAATCGCACCGGGAAAGCGTGTGGTCGATCTGCCGGATTTCCCGGCTGCCTATAAGGCCGAAGCGACAAAGGGGGCGGAGTTCCTGGACCGCCTGAAACAGGAAAAGCAGCTCGACTGGACCTTCCTGTCGCCCTCCGCCGAATTCGTGCCGGGCGAAAGAACCGGCAAATTCCGCATCGGCAGGGATAGTCTCCTCAGCAACGATGAGGGCAGCCGCATTTCCTTCGAAGACTACGCCATCGCGCTTGTCGATGAAATCGAGAAGCCGCAGCATTCCCGCCAGCGTTTCACCGTCGGTTATTGAGAGGTATCGCCCATGAATTTTGTGACACGTCGTCTTGCCGTCGCCACCCTTGCCCTTGCACCCGCGCTGCTGGCCGCACCGGTTCTGGCGCAAACCGCAACGCGGGATTTCGCGCAGGAAGAGGCCAACCGCAAGCTGGTGATCGAGTTTTACGACACGGTCTTCAACAAGCATGAAGTGGAGAAGGGAGCTGCCGTCCTTGTCGACAGCTACAAGCAGCACAACCCGATGGTGCCGGATGGCAAGGCGCCGTTCGTTAATTATTTTACCGGCTTCTTCAAGGAAAACCCGCAGTCGAAAGCGCGGATCGTGCGTAGCGCCACGGATGGCGATCTGGTCTATCTGCACATCCATTCGACGGAAAATGAAGGCGATCGCGGCAGGGCCATCGTCGATATCTTCCGCGTCACCGATGGCAAGATCACCGAGCATTGGGACGTGATCCAGCCTGTTCCGGAAACAGCGGCGAACAATAATACGATGTTCTGAGGGCCGTCGCCGTCGCATTGCCAATAGCAGGGGAACAGCCGGGATTTTCGCCCGGCTGTTTTCATTTTCAGATTGCACGTCGTTTCTGGCGCGACTGTACGATCAAATCCAGCACCAGCATGGCCAGCAGGCTCGCGCCCACCAGCGGGAAAATGACGCCGCCGATGGCGAGTATGGCGAGCAGACCGTACAGGACGCGTTTTTCCTGCGGCAAAGGCGGCACGCCGAGTGACCCTTTCGGACGGCGTTTCCACCACATGACGCCGGCAGACACGGCAAGCAGCACAATGCCGATACAGGCCGCCAGAAGTACGATCTGGTTGGCAAGGCCATATTGCTGGCCCAGATGCACGTTGATGCCCCATTCCAGCGCCTTGCCGAGCGGGCCGTAATCGGCGTAGCTCATATCGATCAGCGGTTTGCCGCTATATTGATCGAGATGGATGACACGTTGCTGCGCCAGATCGTCGGGATAGACGGAGCCGCTATAGACGCCCGTCGGTTTTCCTGGCAGGGCGACAGCGTAACCGGCGGCAAGGCCGAGCGCGTCGAAACGTGCTATCGCCTCGTCGATCCCGATTGGCTGGCCTGCGGCGGAATGGGTGGATTCCGGTATTTTCGCCTGCTCCAGCGACCAGCTCGTCTTCGCGACGTGGTCGAGATGGTCTCCCGACATCGGAACATCGGTGCGAATGCCCGCCGGATATCCGAAGTTGCTACCATTCGCCCATTCATTGACCTTGGCGCCCCAGACGCCCGACCAGGGCATGCCGGTGACCGCAAGGAAAACGATGAAAAAACCGACGAAAATGCCGGTGACGGCATGGGTATCGCGCCAGAATACCCTTTTTTTCGGTGTGCCGCGCACGGTCACGACACCGCCGGTCTGCTTTCGCGGCCACCAGAGATAGATGCCGGTAGCGACAAGAAGGATGGACCAGCCGGCGGCGATTTCGATCAGATAGCGGGCATAGGTACCGAAATATTTCAGGCTGTGGAGGTAGCGGATCGTCCACATGACGGTGCCGCGATCCGGGAGGGAACCGGCCACCTCTCCGGTATAGGTGTTGACATAGACGGCCCGCTTTCCATCCGCCGTATTGACGGTGATTTCCGTCGACGCGCCCGGATCGGCGGGAGTGGTATATTTGACGGCTGTGCCGGGAACGGCCGCAAGCGCTGCGGCCACGATCTCGGAAGGCAGGGCTTTCGGCGCGTTTTGCACCACCTCCACACGCTTCAGGTCCGCATGGATGAGATTATCGAACTCATCCCGGAAGAGATAAAGCGCACCGGTGACGGCGAGCGATATCATGAAGGGCAGGACGAGAAGACCGGCATAAAAATGCCAGCGCCATACGGCGCGGTAAAGATTTATGGACGAGGAATGCGCAGGCGCACGCTCGCCCTCGAAAGAGGTCGTAACGGACATGGATGTCTCCGCAAGAGAATTGATTTTCCGGCAGGCCGGACAGTGTTCTAGCGCTGCGGAGCGGAGGGAGGTGCGCGTGGGCGCGATTCCAGATTGGGCGGCGATGGCGGCAACGCCGCGTCGACGTTCAGGAAGGCGACTTCGACCGCGGGGAGAATATTGTCCGCGCGCTCGATGGGAATAACCGGAAGAGCGGCGGCCGTGGCCGAAGCCAGACGGCAGAGCGTGCCGCAGCAATCGTCGGCTATCTTGCCGGCTGGGTTCTGTTTGCCGGAGCCGCCTTCCGGCATATGGCTGGAGCAGATGACTTCATCCGCTGCGAGCGCGGCCATCGCCATGTTGCCGCTGGTCAGACCGTTGGCGAGACCCTGCAAAAGGAAAAGCAAAACCGCCAGCATGGCGATGGCGCCAGCCGAACTTCTGTCTTGCATGATCATGCGAATGAATCCCATGCAGTCGCAATGTCACATTTGCGGAGAAATGTCACCGCGACACAATGACGGCAGGGTGCTGGCGCGCTTGCCGAGCATGCGGAGCGGCGCTGGACCCAGCGCCGCTCCGCCAATCATTCCGCTGCCGGAATGGGAGTGGGTTGTCCGTTCTCGTCCATCGCCACCATGATGAAGGTTCCGGCGGTGACTTTTTCCAGCTTGTCATAACGCGACCGCTGCGCCCAGGCTTCCACCGTCAGCGTGATGGAGGTGCGGCCAACGCGGGCGATATCGGTATAGATCGACAGGGTATCGCCGATCTTCACCGGCAGCTCGAAGGCCATTTCCTTGACCGCCGCTGTGACCACGCGACAGCGGGAACGCTCCGCGGCGCGGATGCCGCTCGCCAAGTCCATCTGCGACATGACCCAGCCGCCGAAAATATCGCCGGCCGGATTGGCGTCGGCCGGCATGGCGAGCGTTCTGAGCGTCAGCTCGCCGGTCGGTTTGATGGTCTGGTCGGTCATGTTGAGATGTGCTCCGTGCGAATGACAAAGGCGCAGCATGCGTTGCGCTTTGCGATTTCGCAAGGAAGGCAAAGCGTCAGGACGACGCTTTGCCCAGAAATTGCTGCGTTGCATAAAGGGCGATGGCTGCCGCATTCGAAACGTTGAGCGATTTGATCTCGCCGGGCATATCGAGCCGGGCGAGCGCCGAGACGGTTTCGCGCGTTTTCTGGCGCAGGCCCTTGCCCTCGGCGCCCAGCACCAGCGCGATTTTATCACCGCTGAAGGTCTGTTCGATAGGGGCGGGGCCTTCGGAATCCAGGCCGACGGAGAAGAAGCCGAGCTTGTGAAGTTCGCCCAGCGCATCGGCCAGATTGGTGATCTGGATATAGGGAATGAGTTCTAGCGCGCCGGAGGCCGATTTCGCCAGCACGCCCGACTCGGTCGGGCTGTGGCGCATGGTAGTGATGACGGCGCCGGCGTTGAAGGCGACCGCCGAGCGCATGATGGCGCCGACATTGTGCGGATCGGTGACCTGATCGAGCACGAGGATGAGCGGGCTGTCCTTCAGCGCGCCGAGACGCTTGACCGGCAGCGGCCGGGTTTCCAGCATCACGCCCTGGTGGATGGCCTCGGGGCCGAGCACACGGTCGATATCCTGAGGGGAGACCATCTCGACCGGGAAGGGCTGGGCATCCGCCTCGCCGATATCCAGCCGCGCAAAGGCGTTCTGGGTGACGGAGAGCTTGACGATCTGCCGTTCGGGATTGGCGAGTGCCGCACGCACGGTATGCAGGCCGTAAAGATGCACCTGGTCGGGCGCAAGCTGCGGCGGCTTCCAGTCGTCTGCGCCGCGGTTCTTGCGCTTCGGCTGCTGCGGGGTGGGAATTTCGCCGCGCTCGCGCTTGGCGTCGCGCACGGCGCGGCGCAGGTTGGCATAGTGCGTGTCGCGGGTGGATTTGTTCTTGGGATCGTCTTTGCTCATGGCGCCTTATATCTCCGGGACGAGGCGCGCACCAGCCCCCGCGATAATCCACAGGGCGGTAAAGAGGTTTGAATTTTTTCCCGAAAATTCGTGAATGGGCGTGTTGACAGAAACGAACGAGGCCGTCATATACGCGCCACAGACGACGCAACGGCGCTTCGCCGCAGCGAAATCTGAAGAGCTTGGTCGCTCGATCCTAGCAGAAAGCTGGAGGGATGCCCGAGTGGTTAAAGGGGACGGACTGTAAATCCGTTGGCTACGCCTACGTTGGTTCAAATCCAACTCCCTCCACCATTCTGCACGGATCGAAATCACCACCGCGGGTATAGCTCAATGGTAGAGCAGCAGCCTTCCAAGCTGAATACGCGGGTTCGATTCCCGCTACCCGCTCCAGCGACTCTTCCCATCATAACTCGATCTTCTTTTACGTTTTTTTCGGCGGAAACATGCGCCCGTCTTTGGGCACTTTTCGACTGTTGACACTTTTCAACTGTGGGATGGCGTTCCGCCTGCACTTTGCGATGGGGTCTGACTGCATCTGTGGGTTTTGGCCATGCTCAATCGTCTTCAGTATGCCTCAAGGGCAGACTGGATTCGCAGTTTTTCCGCGTCCAGCTCGCTCAACCGTCCCATATGGGCCGTAATTTCCTCAAAGACCGAGGTCCGGTCCGTTTGCGACGGCGCTCAACACGGCGCAGGGCGGAAATCACCTCGATCAGGTCAAGTCGCTCCTGCTCCAGCTTTTCCAGATTCCATAACATCGCGTTTTCCCCGTTGGCAGCTGCATGAACGGCTTGCAGGGATAAAGGTTCAGATCAATAGAATTTAAGGTAAATTTTATCTTCCCGCATCGGCCCGGCTGGAGATCCAGCCCAGGCCTCGGTCTTTTCAATAGGGCGAGCGGCATTGCGTTCGTGTCCCGGCAGGCGCCATATAGCTGTTATCCGTGGGGTGGTAGGACGTGTAACGCGCCGCACACCATTTTATATGGTTGATCTCGGCTGGCGACAAGGCGTAGCCGTTGGACACGGCCTCTTCACCTTTGCCCGCTGCAAAGGCAGAGGCGGGATAGCCTCGCTCATCTGAAGCCTGTGCCTGAACTTTGTAGGCCGGCGGTATGAGGCTCAGCGCGTTGGCGGGAACGACCGCAGCGGCAGATATCGCGACGCCAAGAGCGAGCGCGGAGATGGTCTTCGGCATCCTCAACATCGATAAATCCTCGTTATTCGTTCGGTATGCTAACGAAAACTTAGGAAATTCGTTCCGCTGGAGGCTTGACGTCACACGAAGACGTGATTCTGCGACGTCGGCTTCATCGGGAAAACGCTGTCCGCGATGAGCGCGTTTTATGCCCGTTCAACCGGACTTTGTATCCGTGCCGCACGGCTCGTTGACAAGCGCAAAATCCGGTCGGATAGTCGCCCGGCAATCATGCAAACGGGAGCCTTCAATGTTTAACAGGGTTGTCATTCTCTCATCCTTTGCGCTGCTGACATCGGCGGCGTTTGTCTCCCCCGCAGCAGCACTCACCATGAAGGAGTGCAGCGCGAAATATCAGGCGGCGAAAGCCGACGGGTCTGCCAAGGACGTCAAGTGGAACGACTATCGCGCCAAGTTCTGCGGCAGCGAGGCGGCAGCCGAGGATGCGGCCGACGACAAGCAGGTCGCGGCCACCACCGAAAAAGAACCCGAAAAAGCGACGACAAAGGCCCCGAAGGGCGTCGCTTTTCCGCGTGCTGTCGATAAGAAATATTCAAGCGAGACGCCCGCAAAGGCACGCCTGAAAACCTGTGCCGACTCCTACCACAAGAACAAGAATGACGGCACGCTCGGCGATCTGAAATGGATCCAGAAGGGCGGCGGCTACTGGAGCCTGTGCAACACGGCCCTGAAGAGCTGAGACAGGCGGGCGGCTGGCCAAGTACCGCCGGCATTGGCGCGTTATCCGACACGGCTTCGGATAACGCGTTAGTCGTTGGGTCGCGATCGTTTCCCTTGGGCCTTTTTCCCTGCCGCCATTGGCGGGCAGATGCGGATATCGCATCTTGTCCGCGATCAAGACTTGTCGCGGATCAGTCCGTTCCTTGACGGTGGGAAATCCGTGGCTGGGAGCAACCCCGTTTTCGGGCGGGTAAAATCTGCGAATGGCTTGCGATTCAGTCTCTTGATAGAAAGATCTGATGCTGCGGGTTGATCCGCAGCCAGCAATTCAACGGCTGCGGCTGTCCGATGACGGTTCGCTGGCAATGTGGGCTGATGACCAGACGATTTCGAAACTATCTCACCGTGCTGGCCATATCGCTGTTGATGTGGACGGTGATCCTTGGCGTGGTTTATTGGCTGTTTCGATAGTTTCCACCAGGCTTACCGGCCTGAATGAAACTGCCGCAAGGCTTGTTTGGTGAGAAAGCCCCAGGTTCGCCTATGAGGCCGATATTCCCAAAAAATTTGAGGTGTTGAGAGGCGTCCGCCCCATTTCGGCTTTGCTGGCGTGCCCCTATGGTTCGGTGAAATCAGGAAAGGGTCATCATGAAAAAATCCGTTGCCGCGACATGCCTTGCAGTTTTCTCCACGTCGATTGCGACCGGCGCCATGGCTGAAGACCTGGTGATTCCTCTTCCGAAAGACACGACGGTCGAAAAGGTTGAGACCGTCTACCAATGCGCTGCCGACAAGGTGGAGGCCGTCTATTTCAATGCCGGTGAGATCAGCCTCGTTCGGCTGGGGCTGAAGGATGGCGTCACCGTTGCCGCAAATGTCATTTCCGGCTCGGGAGCGAAATATCAGGGCGGCATGTATGTCTGGTGGTCGAAGGGTGATGAGGCGGATCTTTACGATCTGATGGCCGATCCGCAGATGAAGCAGCCGGTTCATTGCATCGAGACCAAAAAACCCTAAACGTTTGCTCGTTTCCGCAAAGGAGCGGCGGCAGGGCGGTTTGTGACAACCTTGCCATGCCGCCGGTCAGCGTGGAAGTGCGCGCGCGGCGCGTTCAGCCAAGAACGAGCGACGCAAGAAGCGCCAGCAGGATGAGAGAACTGGCGACAACGCCGAGCCTCACCCTGCGAAGGCGGCGGGTACGTCCGCCGCTCCAGTCATAAGCCATTGGCAGCTTTACCTTTCTTTTTATTATTATGACTTATTGATTAGCTCCCTAGGCTTGCCCGTGCCTGACCTCAATTGCCAGAATCCATCGGCGAAAATTCACGATTTTCCTGTTCTCTCCCGATGTTGCAGCAAGTGCTTCGATTGATTCTTCCTGTCCCGCGACAGTGAGGCGGCTTCATGGACGCAAGTCATGGAAAAGGCCCGGAAACGGGTGTTTCCGGGCCTTCTGTAGAAGCGTTTCTGGTGGCTGTTTCAACTCAGATAGGTCTGGAGATGGGGCAGAACCTCGAGCGTACCGTGATACAGCATGTTAAGGGCCACATAGATGATGACCATTAGGCCGAGATAGGAAATCCAGCGATAGCGGTGCAGCAGCTTGGCGACGAAGTTGGCGGCAAGGCCCATGAGCGCAATTGAAACGACGAGGCCGATGATAAGCACCGTCACATGTTCCTGCGCAGCGCCGGCGACGGCAAGGACGTTGTCCAGCGACATGGAAACATCGGCGATGACGATCTGGGTCGCGGCCTGGAAAAAAGTCTTATGACCCTTGGTCAGGTCGGCCTCTTCGTCCGTCACCTCGTCTTCGATGGAACCTGCGGCCTCACGCAGTTCGACCCACATCTTCCAGCACACCCAGGCAAGCAGCAGGCCACCGAACAATTGCAGGCCGACAATGGCGAGAAGCTGCACGGTGACGGCGGCAAAACCGATGCGAAGAACCGTGGCGGCGATGATGCCCACCAGGATCGCCTTGCGGCGAAGGTGAGCGGGCAGACCGGCTGCGGCAAGGCCGATGACGATGGCGTTGTCGCCCGCCAGCACGAGGTCGATTGCGATAACCTGTAGGAATGCCGTGAAGCCGGCGGCTGTGAAGATTTCCATGGGATGGTCCTGAGGCGGTGCAGAGGTCGCGAAGGAGGCGACGGATCGAGGTATGGCGTGGATGGCGCGCCCGCGACGGATTCCAGTCGCCCGTCTCTCCCCGGCGATGACATGTCCTTAAGCCATCATGCCGGTGCAGGTAAAGAAGTTGTGATGGAAATATCTTATTTAGTGATCGACTATTCCGTAGAAGGGAGCCGCCGGGCCGGCACTGGCTCCGTCCTCGCGACGGTTTGAATGTCGCAGATCAGATACCATATACGGGCCTCAAGGCACGCTTTGGGCGCGCGCGAAGACGCTTTCACAATTAAGTCTTGCGCATTCGCTTACAAAGCCTTAAACGGCGACACCAAACCGGTGCGCCGGGGAAACTACTTCACGTTCACAGGAAGCAATTCACATGGCAAAGAGCAAGTTTGAGCGGACGAAGCCGCACGTCAACATTGGCACGATCGGTCACGTTGACCATGGCAAGACGTCG
>NZ_MRDH01000039.1 GCF_002008225.1 Agrobacterium salinitolerans
CTGTTCAGGAGCAGGTTTCTTCAACATGTCCCAATGAATCATAAACCCCCAGCTCACGCCAGGGGTTTGTCAGCAGTCTGATCCCCGGCCATGCCCGGGGATTTTTCTTTTCCAGGCGGTTTCGCAATTGAGTGCGACCTCTTAATGTACCCGCAAATCCGCATCACAGGGGCATGACATGACAGATATTTCGATGATAGAAGCCGCGCGTGGGCGCATCGGCAACCATGCGGTTCGCACACCGCTTCTTTCATCCTCTTTTCTGGACGAAATTGCCGGGCGAAAGCTGTTCGTGAAGGCTGAATGCCTGCAACGAACCGGTTCTTTCAAGTTTCGCGGCGGCTGGTCGGCCGTCTCCGGCCTTCCGGCGGAGGTGCGCGCCAAGGGCGTGATCGCCTTTTCCTCCGGCAACCATGCGCAGGGTGTGGCGCTTGCCGCGAAGCTGCACAATGTTCCTGCCGTTATCATCATGCCGTCGGATGCGCCGAAGATCAAAATCGAAAATACCCGCGCTTATGGCGCAGAGGTCGTGCTTTATGACCGGGCGAACGAAGATCGCGATGTCATTGGAGATCGCCTTTCGAACGAGCGTGGGCTGACGCTTATAAGGCCCTATGACGAACCGCTGGTCATTGCCGGGCAGGGAACAGTGGGACTGGAGATTGCTGAACAGGGCGCGGAACTGGGCATCGATGCGGCGGAGGTTCTGGTGCCTTGCGGTGGCGGTGGCCTCACATCCGGCGTCTCCATTGCGCTTTCGGCGAAAGCGCCGAACTACAAGGTCAGAACTTCAGAACCGGAACGGTTCGACGATGTGGCCCGCTCCCTTGCCTCGGGCAGGATCGAGCGTAACGCCACGACCTCGGGTTCGATCTGCGACGCGATTGTCACGCCGCAGCCCGGCAATATCACCTTCCCGATCATGGCGGGGCTTTGCGGAAAAGGCGTCGTCGTGACCGAAGATGAGGCGCTGCGTGCGACGGTTCTCGCTTTCAACCGGCTGAAGATTGTTGTTGAACCCGGCGGCGCGGTGGCCCTGGCGGCGGCGCTATTTCATGGCGATGAACTGGAAAGCGAAACGGTGATCGCAGTTGCTTCCGGCGGCAATATCGATCCGCAGATCATGGCCGGCGCGCTGTCCCGTTTCGGGTGAGGTTGAGATCAGGCCTCGAAGCGTGCTGCGACCTCCCCGGCAATTGCCAGCGAGGCGGTAAGTCCGGGGCTTTCTATGCCGAAAAGATTGACGAGGCCGGCAAGACCGTGTGTTTCCGCCCCATCGATGCGGAAGTCCATGGCCGGTTCGTCCGGACCGGAAATCTTTGGCCGGATACCGGAATAGGCCGGGATCAGCGCGTGATCGGGAAGACCTGGCCAATAGCGCCTTATAGCGTCTCCAAAACCCTCCATGCGGCGGGGATCGACGGCATAGTCGACTGTGTCCACCCACTCCACATCCGGCCCGAAACGGGTCTGGCCAGCGAGATCGAGCGTGAGATGCACGCCGAGACCATGGGTGTGCGGCGCGGGGTAGATCAGCCGTGAAAAGGGCGACTTGCCAGCCAGCGAAAAATAGCTGCCCTTGGCGAAACGCGCCTGCGGGATCACTTCGTCCGGCACTCCTTCGATCTTCCTCGCCACCATCGGTGCGACAAGGCCGGCAGAATTGACGAGCAGCCGGCATGTCAGGCTGGTGGGCTCTGCGCCTCCGACGTGAATCCGGAAACCATCGCGGATCACTTCTGCCTTTTCGAAGGGTGCGTTCAGGGCAAGGGCAGCGCCGTGATCCTGCGCGTCTCCAAGGAGCGCCAGCATATAACCATGGCTGTCGATGATACCGGTCGAGGGCGATATCAGGGCTGCGACGCAGGCGAGTGCGGGTTCGAGCAGGAGCGCCTGTCGCGCATCGACTAGCTCAAGGTCGTCGCAGCCGTTAGCTATGCCTTTTTCGCGCAGGGCGGCGAGCATGGCCACCTCTTCATCGCGCGTGGCGACGATGAGCTTGCCACAGCGGCGATGTGAAACGCCGTGGCTTTGGCAGAAGGCGTAAAGCCGCTCCTTGCCCTCCACGCAAAGTCGGGCCTTGAGGCTTCCGGTTGGATAATAGAGCCCGGCGTGAATGACTTCGCTGTTGCGGGAGGAGGTGGCCGAGCCGAATTCCTTCCCGCTTTCGAGGATAATGGCGGAAAGGCCACGTATCGCCAGTTCGCGCGCTGTCGCCAGCCCTATCACCCCGGCTCCGATGATGATGGCGTCGATATCCGTCATGGTGTTTTCCGTGCCCGCCAGTGGTTTTGAGAGGAGATGCCCTCCGCCGCGCTGATCTTGCGCCATGGGTAGATTGATGCTTGCCGGTGGGCAAGTCGCAATCGGTATTTTTCCCGATGCGCCAATCTTATGGAATTTTATCTCTACGGAAACAGTGGGGAATAAAGCTATTTTACAAGCGAGATAAGCAATGCCCGCTTTGAAGGGCCGAGCAGGCAAGGAGTATACAATGTCTTATTCCAAGGCAGGAAAAGTAAATGACTTTGTCTCGCCGCCCCAATCGCCGCGCAACTGGAAAGATTCGGTACATGCGGCTCTTGTCGGCGTCTGTGTGGCTTTTGTCGCCGCCGTCATCTTCGGTCTCGTTCCCTGATCCTCCCGATTTTCTCATCAGGTAATTTGAGAATAAAAGGCCGGTAGCTCCTCCGACCGGCCTTTTTCATGCCCATTCACGCCTTCAGGTAATCTTCCGCCAGATCGACCCAGAATGCGGTTCCGATCGGCAGGATATCGTCGTTGAAATCGAATTTCGGATGATGCAGCGGCGGGTCGTTATCGGTGCGGGCGGTGCCGAGGAAGAAATAACAGCCGGGCCGTTTCTCCAGCATATAGGCGAAGTCTTCCGCACCCATCGACGGCCGCTGCATCTGCGCCACCTTGTCAGCCCCGGCAAAACGCCGGGCGAGATCGGCGACATAGTCCGTTTCCGTCTTGTGGTTGATCGTTGCGTTATATCCGCGCTCATAGTCGATGGTGACGCTCATGCCGTAGCTGGCGGCCTGGCCTTCGGCTATCGCCCGGATGCGTTTTTCCAGCTCGTCGCGCACGCCCGGATCGAAGGAGCGGATGGTCAGCAGCATTTCCGCCGTTTCGGGAATGACATTGCTGGCAGCACCGGCATGGAATGCGCCAACCGTGACGACCGCCGATAATTGTGGATGGATGTTGCGTGACACCACGGTTTGCAGCGCCATGATGATGCTTGCGCCGGCAACGATGGGGTCGGCTGCATCCTGGGGTTCGGCGCCGTGGCCGCCGTAGCCGTTGACGGTAATCTTGCACTCGTCGACGGCGGCAAGGATCGGCCCGTCACGCAGCACGAATTGCCCGAAGGGCACACCGGGATCGTTATGCAGGGCAAAAACCGCATCGCAGGGAAAACGTTCGAACAGCCCGTCCTCGATCATGATGCGGGCGCCGCCGAAATTCTCTTCCGCGGGCTGGAAAATCAGATGCAGGGTTCCGTTGAAATTTTTACGCTCCGCGATGATCTTCGCCGCGCCGAGCAGCATGGCGGTGTGGCCGTCATGGCCGCAGGCGTGCATTACGCCCTGATTGGCGCTCGCATAATCCACCCCGGTTTCCTCGTGGATCGGCAGGGCGTCGATATCGGCGCGGATGCCGAGCGTGCGGGTGCTGTCGCCATTGCGCAGGGTAGCAACGACACCCGTTCCGGCCAGCCCCCGCGTAACCTCATAGCCCAGCGCGGCCAACTGTTCGGCAATAAAATCCGACGTCTTGAACTCCGAAAGGCCGATTTCGGGATTGCGGTGCAGGTGGCGGCGAATGGCCACCACATCCGCCATATGGTTGGCAAAGGATGCGAGATTTGCGGTCTGTCTGGTCATTTTTTAAAGTCCCGGGTTCGGCCGTTTTTCCGGCGCCTTTTGCAAATGACATAGCAGCATATGCAGCCATGCGTAAGGGGCGTGGCCTGCCCTGAAACGCGCTGAAATTCAGCGCTTGCATCGTGCCGCGACAGGTGGCATGGAACTATTGACGTCCTGGGGCATTAGCTTCTTTCGGATGTGGCGCGGACCTTCTCGGTTCGTGTTGCCTTTCAGGTTGTCAACGGGGGATTATCGGACGTTGCGCGAACAATTTTCGCCATCGGGGAGGGTGCGAAATCCGGTCGGAACGGCAATGCCGGGCCGAACGACGCCGCTTTCTTCTCTTCATCGAAAGCGCCCCTTCCGCGTCGATCTCCAGCTTCGCACACATCCCGGAATAATGACGCTGCAGCATGATGTGCCTGCGGATGTTATGCGCTTGACGATCCGTTCCGCACAGCGTCTGGTCCGGTTCACCGAAGGTTCAGGATAAGTCATAAATATAGCGTGGCCCGATTTTCGTTTGTGTTCCCGCCACGGACGAATTGCAGGTCAAGTTGAACCAGTTTCCATAAAGTTCAGAATACGAGCCCGATGTCATTTCATATTACCCCGACCGCCGCCGCCCGTGATTCAGAGACGAAGCAGATCGATCACAACGATTCGATCCGCGCGTCCTATATGACGGTCGAGGAACTGCATGATGCGGGCGCCGCGCTTTCGCGCGATGGCGCCGACAGCCTTCCCGGCTTCATGGAGTTCGATTTCTTCGAGCGTCACCGCGAGAACGAGAAGGAAATCCTCAGGGTCTATCGTACGACTGCCGTCGATGCGGAAAATGGCGCGACGATAACGCCGGCGGCGGAATGGCTGCTCGACAACCATTACGTCATCGAAGAGGCGATCCAGGAAGTCCGTCGCGATTTTCCGCGCAAGTTCTATCGCCAGCTGCCGACGATGACGGTTGGCGGGGTGACTGTCCCGCGGGTTGTGGCGCTCGGCTGGCTTTATGTCGCCCATACCCACAGCACGGTTTCGCGCGAGAACATGACGGCGCTGGTGGATGGCTACCAGACGTCAAAGACGCTGCAGATCGGCGAATTGTGGGCTCTGCCGTCGATCATCCGTTTTGTGCTCATCGAAAATCTTCGCCGCATCTCCATCCGCGTGGAACGTTCGCGTCGCATGCGCCAGAAGGCGAATGAAGTCGTCGATGAAATCATTCGCCTCAACGATGCGGAAGCCTCGGCAGCGCTTCTCAAGCAGGTCGATTCGCTGGTCGACGACCCGACTTTCGCGACGCAGTTCCTTTATCGTCTGAGGAACGGCTCGCAAACCTCAGGTTTTGCCGTTGCCTGGCTTGAAGAGCGTCTTCATGCTGCCGGTACCGACGCCGAAAACATCATGATGTCGGAACATAATCGCTTAGCATCCGGCAATGTGACGATGGGCAACATCGTTAAGAGCCTGCGTGAAATCGACGACACCGAATGGTCGGTGTGGTTCGAGGAAGTCAGCCACATCGACAAGGTCCTGCGCGAAGAGACCGACTACGAGGTTCTGGATTTCGGTTCACGCAACACCTACCGCAATACAATCGAGCTTTTGGCGCGCCGCTCACCCAAGACCGAAGTCGAGGTTGCGCGCGCCGCTGTCGAAATGGCGCGTTCGGAGACGCCGGCCGGTGCGGATGAAACCCATCGCGTCAATGTCGGTTCCGTGCTTGTGGGCCAGCGCCGCTTCGAACTCGAAAAGGCTTTGGGGTACCGGCCCCTGGTGTCGCAGCATATTGTCCGGGCCATGCGCAAGTTCAACTGGCTCGCGATTGCGGCGCCGGTGCTGCTGATCACCGCGCTCGCCATGCTCGCCGTCGGCTGGTTCCTGGCGCAAGCCGGTATGCCCTGGTATGTTGTGACCGCCTTCCTGCTGATGTTCGCATTGCCGGCATCCGAAGGCGCAACCGGCCTCTTCAACACGCTCGTCACCTTCTTCGTGAAACCGTTCCGGCTTGTCGGATACGAGTTCAAGAATGGCATCCCGCAGGATGCCCGCACATTGGTTGCCGTGCCCTGCATGCTGACCAGCCGTGATAGCGTCGACGAGATGATGCGCAATATCGAGGTGCATTATCTCGCCAATCCGCATGGCGAGATCTACTTCTCGCTGGTGGGCGACTGGCGTGATGCGCAATATGAACAGTCCGACGACGATCTCGAAATTCTCGATTATGCCAAGCGCGAGCTTGCGGCGCTGAACAGCCGTTATGCCTTTGACGGCAAGACGCGCTTCTACCTGCTGCACCGCCGCCGCCTCTACAATCCGGCCGAAGGCTGCTGGATGGGCTGGGAGCGAAAGCGCGGCAAGCTGCATGAGCTGAACATGCTGCTGCGCGGCGACAAGGATACGACTTTCCTTGGCGGTGCGAACATCGTGCCGACCGATGTCAAATATGTCATGACGCTGGATGCCGACACGCGCCTGATGCGCGATGCGGTGACCAAGCTCGTCGGCAAGATGCACCATCCGATCAACCGCCCGAGGATCGATCCGGAATCCGGACGAGTTGTCGAAGGCTACGGTCTGCTGCAGCCGCGTGTGACGCCCTCGCTGACGACGGGCAAGGACGCCTCCGTCTTCCAGCGCGTCTTCTCGATCAATCGCGGTATCGACCCTTATGTCTTCACCGTTTCCGACGTCTATCAAGACCTGACTTCCGAAGGCACTTTCACCGGCAAGGGTCTTTACGATGTGGATGCCTTCGAGGCGGCGCTGAAGGGCCGTATCGAGGAAAACTCCATCCTCAGCCACGACCTACTCGAAGGCTCGTTTGCGCGCTGCGCGCTCGTCACCGATGTGGAGCTGGTGGAAGACTTCCCGACCCGATATGAGGTGGAAGTGTCGCGCCAGCATCGCTGGGCGCGCGGCGACTGGCAGCTTCTGCCCTTTATCCTCGATCGTGCCCGCGGCGTTACCGCCATCGGCCGCTGGAAGATGGTCGACAATCTGCGTCGCTCGCTGACGCCGATCGCCTGGTTCTTCGCCTCGATCCTCGGCTGGTATTTCATGGATCCGCTCGGTGCGCTGATCTGGCAGATTTTGCTGATCTTCTCGCTGTTCGTCGCGCCCACGCTTTCCTTGCTGTCCGGACTCGTGCCGCGCTCCACCGATATCGTGCCACAGGCGCATTTCCACACCATCTGGTCCGAAATCCGCGCCACCAACGCACAGGTTGCGCTGCGCATCGTCTTCATCGCCGATGCCGCCTGCATGATGACGGATGCGATTGCACGTTCGCTGTACCGCCTGCTCGTCAGCCACAAGCTGATGCTGGAATGGCGCACCGCCGCCAGCATGCAGTCGAGCGCACAGGGCGGCATCGTCGATTATTACCGCCAGATGTGGCATGCGCCTGTCGTGGCCATGCTGGGGCTGTTGTTTGCGTCGCTGCCGGGCGACAACGCCTTCCTGATCGGTATCCCTTTTACGCTTCTTTGGGTTCTGTCCCCGGCCGTCGCCTGGTATGTCAGCCAGTCTGCTGAAACCGAAGACCGATTGTTCGTTTCGGAGCATGTCTCCTTCGAACTTCGCAAGATCGCGCGTCGCACCTGGCGTTATTACGAGACCTTCGTGACAGCGCAGGAAAATCACCTACCGCCGGACAACTTCCAGGAAACGCCGGAGCCGATTGTCGCTTCGCGTACCTCTCCCACCAATAT
Source organism: Agrobacterium salinitolerans (assembly GCF_002008225.1). Classification (GTDB taxonomy): domain Bacteria; phylum Pseudomonadota; class Alphaproteobacteria; order Rhizobiales; family Rhizobiaceae; genus Agrobacterium; species Agrobacterium salinitolerans. The sequence goes on from NZ_MRDH01000039.1 coordinate 7,592, forward strand.
CGGCGTCTATCTGCTTTCCATCATTTCGGCGCGCCAGTTCGGCTGGATCAGCTTTGCCGATACGCTGGAGCGGATCGAGAACACGATCCAGACCGTCGAGAAGATGGAGAAGTATCGCGGTCATCTCTACAACTGGTATCATACCGACACCTTGCAGACGCTTGGGCCGCGTTATGTTTCGGCAGTGGATAGCGGCAACCTCGCCGGCCATCTGATTGCGGTTTCGTCCGCCTGCCGCGATTGGGCGGAGGCGCCGTCCGCGCATCTTCAGGGTAATCTGGACGGTATTGGTGATCTTGCCGGCATTCTGCGCGAAACGCTGAAGGCATTGCCGGACGATCGCAAGAACCTGCGACCGCTGCATCGCCGGCTTGAAGAGCGCATCATCGGCTTCTCGAACGCCCTTGCGTCCGTCAAGCGCGAGCATGAATTCGCCTCGATCCGTGTCATCAATCTCGCGGTTCTTGCGCGCGATATCCAGAAACTCGCCACCAACGTCGATCACGAGGTGAAATCCGCGCAGAGCGCGGAAGTGACGCGCTGGGCGCAATTGCTCGTCGATTGCTGCGAGGCGCATATTTCAGACAGCGCCATCGACCTCACCAACATGGAGCCGCTGCGACAACGTCTCGCATCGCTGCGCGACCGCAGCCGCAACCTCGCCTTCTCGATGGATTTCACGTTCCTTTACCGCAAGGATCGCCGTCTTCTGTCGATCGGTTACCGCGTCGAAAGCAAGGAGCTCGACGAGGCCTGCTACGACCTCCTGGCTTCCGAATGCCGCCTGACCAGCCTGTTTGCCATCGCCAAGGGCGATCTGCCGACCGAACACTGGTATCGTCTTGGCCGTCAGGTCGTGCCAATCGGTGCGCAGGGGGCGTTGGTGTCGTGGTCGGGTTCGATGTTCGAATATCTGATGCCGCCGCTCGTCATGCAGGAGCGTCAGGGCGGCATCCTCAACCAGACCAATAATCTGATCGTCAAGGAACAGATGAACCACGGCCGCCGTCTCGGCACGCCATGGGGCATTTCCGAAGCGGCGTTCAACGCCCGCGATCACAACATGAACTATCAGTACACCAACTTCGGTGTACCGACCCTTGGCCTCAAGCGTGGTCTCGGCCAGAATGCGGTGATCGCGCCTTATGCGTCGATCCTCGCCAGCCAGTACGATCCCGACGGTGCACTCGAAAACCTCGACAAGCTGCGCAAGCTGGGCGCGCTTGGACAATATGGTTTCCATGATGCGGTGGATTTCACGCCGACGCGCGTACCGGACGGCAAGGTCTGTGCGGTGGTCTATAACTATTATGCTCACCACCACGGCATGTCGATTGCGGCCGTCGCCAACGTCGCTTTCGACGGCGTGCTGCGCGAACTCTTCCATTCCGATCCGGTGATCGAGGCGGCCGAACTGCTGTTGCAGGAAAAGGCGCCACGCGAAGTGCCCGTCATGAGCGCCAAATACGAGCCGGAAACCCCCGGCAAGGAACAGGCCGACCTGTTGCGTGCGGAAGTGCGCTCCATTGCCGATCCTGCGGTGCGCGACCGCGAAGTGGTGTTCCTCTCGAACGGCCATTATTCGACCATGCTCACCTCGACGGGTGCGGGTTATTCGAAGTGGAACGGACAGGCGATTTCCCGCTGGAAAGCCGATCCGACAGACGATCGATGGGGCACCTTCATCTTCCTGCGCGATACCACCAATGGACAATGGTGGAGTGCGACGGCGGAGCCGCGTGTCATCGAGGGTGAAAAGACCAAGACGATCTTTACCGATGACAAGGCCGAGTTCCACAAGACAACAGGCGATCTGCAGAGTGTTGTCGAATGCATCGTCGCCACTGAGCATGATGCCGAAGGCCGCCGTATCACCCTGCTGAACGTCGGTTCCGAGGATCGCTACATCGAAGTGACCTCCTATATGGAGCCGGTCATCGCGTCTGAGGATGATGACAACGCCCATCCGCTCTTCTCGCGCATGTTTGTGCAGACGGAAATCGGCCGCCGCGGCGACGTCATCCGCGCTTGGCGCAACCGTCGCAGTCCGAACGAGCCTGGCACCGTCATCGCGCATCTGGCCGCCGACAATGCCGGCCCGTCGCGCCCGACGGAATTTGAAACGGATCGCGCCAAGTTCATCGGTCGCGGACGGTCGCTGCGCGAAGCTGCGGCTTTTGATGCCGGTGCAACGCTCTCCAGCACCGACGGTTTCACGCTCGATCCGATCCTCTCCCTTCGGCGCACCGTGCGCGTGCCGGCCGGCAAGAAGGTAAGCGTGATCTTCTGGACGATTGCCGCGCCAAGCCGCGAGGAAGTCGACAAGGCGATCGATCGCTATCGTCATCCGGACGCTTTCGCCCATGAACTCGTGCATGCCTGGACACGCACGCAGGTGCAGATGCGCCATGTGGGTGTCACCTCGCAGCAGGCGGCCGCCTTCCAACATCTCGGCCGTTATCTGACCTATCCCGACATGCATCTGCGTGCGGATTCGGAAACGCTGAAAACAGGCCTCGCCTCGCAGCGCTCTCTGTGGCCGCTTGCCATTTCGGGCGATTTCCCGATCTTCAGCCTGCGCATCAATGACGACATGGACATGGATATCGCCCGTGAGGCGCTGAGCGCCCACGAATATCTGCGTTCACGCGGCGTGATCTTCGATCTCGTCATCGTCAACGAACGCGCTGCGTCCTATGCCCAGGACATGCAGCATGCGCTCGATCATATCTCCGAGGCGCAGCGTCGTATCAATCCTGCCGATGGCGGACGCCCACATGTCTTCTCGGTACGCCGCGACCTGATGGACGAGGAAACATGGAATGCGCTTCTCGCCGCGTCGCGTGTCGTGCTGCATGTTCGCAACGGCAAGATCGTTGACCAGATCAACCGCGCGGTCTCGCTGTTTGCGGCCCATCGCGGCCCGGATGGCACGAGTGACGCGGCACAGGCCCGTCTGCCGGTACCGGCCTTCCCTGTTGCGGAACCGGTCGAGGACGCCGGCGATCTCGATTTCTGGAATGGTTTCGGCGGCTTTGCCAAAACCGGCCAGGAATATGTGGTGCGTCTGAATGGCGGGCAGTCCACGCCGCATCCATGGATCAACGTTATCTCGAACGAGAATTTCGGCTTCCATATTTCGGCCGAAGGCGCCGGTTTCAGCTGGAGCCGCAATTCGCGTGACTACCAGTTGACGCCCTGGACCAATGACCCTGTTATCAACCGGCCGGGCGAGGCCTTCTATGTCGCCGATGTGGAAACAGGAAAGCTCTATACGCCCTGTGCCGCCTTGTCGCGCGATCCTGAAGCCATGTTCGAAACTCGCCATGGTCTCGGTTATTCGATCCTGACCGGCGTGGCGGATACGCTCGAAGTCGAGCTGACGCAGACCGTCGACCGCGAAAAGCCGGTCAAGTTCTCGCAGGTCATTGTGCGCAACAAGGGTTCGAAAAGCCGCCGTCTCAAGGTCTATGCCTATGTAGAGTGGGTGCTCGGCAATAACGGCCAGAAATCCGCGCCGTTCATCCTGAGCAGGCATGATGCGGGCAGCAACGCGATCTTCGCGTCGAATCCCTACAGCATCGACTATAGCGCCCGCACTTCGTTCCTGACACTCGATAGCGAGGCAAGCGGCTTTACCACCAGCCGCCGGGAATTCATCGGTCGTTTCGGTTCGGCACAGGCGCCGCAGGGCATCGTGTCCGGTGCGGCGCTGAGTGGCACCACCGAGGTAGATGGCGATCCCTGCGCGGCACTGATGCAGGAAATCCACCTGAAGCCCGGCGAAGAAAGGCACATGACCTTCATTCTCGGCGATGCCGACAATGCGGAAGAGGCCGAAGCACTGGTGAAGGATGCCCGCCAGGCGGACTTCCAGACGGTATTGGATGAGAGCAAGGCATTCTGGACGGGCTTTACCGGCCAGTTGCAGGTCTCTACGCCCGATGCCGGCTTCAACCACATGGTCAATAACTGGCTGCCTTATCAGGCGCTCGCCTGCCGCATTCTGGCGCGCACCGCCTTTTACCAGTCGAGCGGCGCCTTCGGCTTCCGTGACCAGTTGCAGGATACGCTGGCCTTCCTGCTCTACCAGCCGGATCTCGCCCGCAAGCAAATCCTGCGCGCGGCAGGCCGCCAGTTCCCGGAAGGCGATGTACAGCACTGGTGGCTGCCGCTGACTGGTGCCGGTGTCCGCACGACCATCTCCGATGACGTGGTCTGGCTCGCTTATGCCATCAACCAGTATGTCTCAGCCACGGGCGATGTCGCCATCCTCGATGAGAGCATTCCCTTCCTTAAGGGCCCGGCATTGATGCCCGGCCAGCACGATGCTTTCTTCCAGCCGGAGACGAGCGACAGGTCCGTCACGCTTTACGAACATGCGGCGCTAGCGCTTGATCTCGCCATTCACCGTACCGGGGAGAACGGCCTGCCGCTGATCCTCGGCGGAGACTGGAACGACGGCATGAACCGTGTCGGCGTTGGCGGCAAGGGCACGAGCGTCTGGCTCGGCTGGTTCCTATCAGGCGCATTGCGAGACTTCGTCGAGATCGCCGAGAAGCGCGGCGATACTGACCGCGTCGCCAAATGGTCGTCGCATCGGGAAAGGCTGCGCAATGCGCTGGAAACAGCGGGTTGGGATGGCAGCTATTACCGGCGCGGCTATTTCGATGACGGCACACCGCTAGGCTCGTCCGAAAGCGAGGAATGCCGGATCGATTCGCTCGGCCAGAGCTGGAGCGTTCTCTCCGGCGAAGGCGAAGAGGCTCGGTCGCAGCAGGCGATGGATGCGGTCATGTCGCATCTGGTCGATGAAAAGACCGGCATCATCCGGCTGTTCACGCCGCCCTTCTCGCGTGCGCCGCATGATCCGGGCTACATCAAGGGATATCCGCCGGGTGTGCGCGAAAACGGCGGACAATATACCCATGCGGCGACTTGGGTGGTTCTTGCGCTTGCCAAGCAAGGTCGTGCGCAGGAGGCATGGAACTGCTTCCAGCTGCTCAACCCCGTCAATCATGCGCTCGATGCGGCGGCGTCGGAAACCTATCGGGTCGAACCCTATGTGGTGACTGCGGATGTCTACGGTGAAGGCGCCTACGCCGGCCGTGGCGGGTGGAGCTGGTACACGGGTTCTGCCGGCTGGCTCTATCGTGCGGCCGTCGAGGGTATTCTCGGCATCACCCGCACCAACGGAAAGCTGCATATTTCGCCGTCGCTGCCAGAGGACTGGAGCGGTTTCTCGGTGAAGATCACGCTCGACGGGAAGGCAAAGGACATCGTCGTCAGCCGCAAGGCAGATACGGCGGCAGTTTCCGTTTCCGTCGATGGCAAGGTCCTGTCGGCAGATGATCGGATGATTCCCTTCGACTAAGACGATCAGGTCTCCGTTCGCCTATAAACTCAGGCTCCCGTGGTAACGCGGGGGCCTGAATCTTTATGGGGCTACCCTGACCTCCGACTCAGCTTATGGGTCGGATCATGGCATGGCACCGGGCTTCCTTCGCAGCACTGGCTGGAAGGTGCTGCAGCGCCGAGACAGGCTCATATTGGCGAAGGCTTCGATGGCGCGGTGCCGGATCGTCCGGTACGGACTGTCTCGTCAATCCTTTCGAGAAAGCAGCAGTCACAAATAGTCGGTCGATCGGAGGGGAATTATCCAGGAATTCAGTGCATCTTTCACAGAACTTGCGCTGTTGGCGTTGCTCACCATTCTTTCGTTAACGTTGTCGTGTTGGCTGGCGCGCTGCCCACGGAAGACGAGCGTCGGAATGACGCTTGGCGTGGTGCTTGGAGTTTTCCTGATCAAACTCGCAGCTATCGTTGCCTTTCTGGGAACTGTCCTCCCATGCGCGCAGATTGATTTCTGGCTGGCAAGTTCCTTGACCGGAATTCTTTGATAGGCGACCTGTGATCTGGCGGGGTCGCCGGGAAGCGCACAAAGAAAAAGGGCGGACAACATGCTGTCCGCCCTGTCTTCATTCCGTCAGCCAGACCCTTAGGAAGCAATAGCCTTTGGCCGGGGTTGCTGGTTTTCGTCTTCCGTTAGCAGGCCGCTGGTGCGCAGTAGCGAGGTGAAGCGACCGCCGCGCTGGGTCAGTTCATCGAAGGTGCCCTTCTCGATGATCCGGCCCTGATCGAGGAAAAGAACGAGATCGGCATCGCGGACCGTGGAAAGGCGGTGCGCGATGATGAAGGTCGTGCGATTCTTTCGCAGCGCATCCACGGCGGCCTTCACACGGGCCTCGGTTTCCACGTCCAGCGCACTGGTTGCCTCGTCGAGAACCAGAATGGGGGCGTTTTTCAGGATGGCGCGTGCAATGGCGATGCGCTGGCGCTCGCCGCCGGACAGGCGGTTGCCGCGTTCACCCACCTGGGTCAGATAGCCGTTGATGCGGCTGTCGATGAAATCCGTCGCCGCTGCTGCCGCCGCTGCTTCCACCACTTCCGCATCGGTGGCCGATTCACGGCCGAGGCGGATGTTTTCGCGAATGGAGCGGTTCAGCAGGCCCGCATCCTGAAACACCGTGGCGATGGAGTTGCGGAGCGAATTTTTCGTCACCGTCGAAATATCGGTTCCATCGATGAGTATCTGGCCGGAATCGGGGTCGTAGACCCGCTGCAGGAGATTGATGAGCGTGGTCTTGCCGGCGCCCGTCGGCCCGACGATCGCGACTGTCTCGCCGGCCTTGGCCGTGAACGAAACGTCGTGAACGCCCTGCTTGGTGTTGGCGAAACCGAAATTGATGTTGCGGAACTCCACGGTGCCGGAGACATTCGACAATTCGCGCGCATCGCCCGGTTCTTCCCGTTCCTTGACGGAATCTTCCAGCACGAAGAAATCCACGAGCTTGGCGCGGGCTTCGAAAATCTGCGTCACGAATTGGCGCATCTGGTCCAGACGGCCGATCAGGAGATTCGCGAAACCGATGAAGGCAATGACATCGCCAACGCGCAACTCACCGTTCTTCACCAGCATGGTACCGATGACGAGGATGATCATCATCGAAACGGTGGAGGCCGTGCGGTTAAGTGCACTGGCGAAGGCCCACCAGTCCAGCACAGGATATTGCGCGCTCAGCAGCTTTTCGGTGAAAGATTTCAGCGCTTTCGTTTCGGCCTCGATGCGGTTGTAGCTGTGCAGCACCGACACGTTGCTGATGGAGTCGCTGACATGGGCAAAAACGCTGTGATAATGCTCTTCGACCGAAGCCTGACCGTCTTTGGTGCGGCTCATCACCCACTTGCCGATGTACCAATAAACGATACCGAGGCCGATCAGCACGAAGCTGAGGCGCAGGTCCATGGACATGGCTGTCGGCACAAGCAGCACCAGTGCGACGAAGGTGGCCAGATGCGTGCGCATGAATTCGAGCCACAGGCCAAACAGCGTTTCGCTGGCGCGCAAAAGCGTGTGCAGGGCGTTGGAGGTGCCGCGCTGATGGTGCCAGGAGAGCGGCATTGAGATGATGCGCCCGAAGGCTTCCGTCAGAAGCGACGCGCGCCGGCCATGGGCCAGCCTGTCGGCCTCGCGGGCAACAGCCACATAAGCGACAGTGTTGAAGACACCGAAACCCGCCCACAAAATGAGGATGGGCGCGACATTTGTGCCGGAAGAGATGGCGTCGATGATCCGGCCGAACAGCACCGGTTCGGCGATGGTGATCGCTGCAAGAATGACGTTGGCGATGACGACCACCGTCACCCGCCATTTATGAACGGTCAGATAGCGCAGCGCGCGTGTGTAAACCTGAAACAAGGTCAAATTTTCAATCCAGTCCGAGCGTCTTTTTCGAGCGGTTGTTTGTTCGGCCTCAAGGCAAGTTATTTTAGCAAGGTTGCATGAGACGGCGAAATTTGTGTAATTATCGCTCTTTCTGTCTGAATGGCGGCTTAACAGATCGACCGCGCGTGCGAACCGAAAAAAACCGAACCTGATGTTTCCGGAGGCCTGCCGTCACAAGATTTCGCATCTTCGTTTCAGGGATTGCTAACGACGATATGTTCAATCTCAACCGACCGGCGCCCGAGTAACATGACGTCATCGCGGGACCATGTCCTTCGTGTCATTCCCTTCAAGCCAAGCTCCGGACCCCGTGTCTTTATGCATGATATTCTTCACTTCATCTCTGCGTGTTACCAAGCGGGAAGCGCCGACCGCGTTCGTTCTGAATTTGTAACGCTCATTCGCGAATACGGTTTCGAATATTTTCTCGTCAGCAGGCGGATGACCGGTGAGCTCGCCTCCACCGGACACATCCTCGCGCAACACCTGCCCGAAGGCTGGCTGGAGGTCTACAGGGCAAAAAAATACAATCTTGTCGATCCCGTCCGCAAGGTGATCGGCATGGTGCACAAGCCATTTCAGTGGAAGGAAGCGCTGGAGGGGCTGCCGCGTGCGATGCATCGCAAAAGGGCGAGCGTGTTTTTCCACGATGCCGGCCGGTACGGTCTGCAGGGTGGTTACGCCTTTCCCGTGCACGGCCGTGCGGGCTTCATCGGTGCGGTGTTCATTGGCGGCCAGGATCGGCAATTGCCCTCTTTGCAGGTGGAGTTACTGGATGCGGCCACGCGTGCCGTGTTCTGGCGCCTTCTCGATCTTTCCGGGCAGGCCCATGGTTTCAGCAATGCCCCTGACGTTTCCGCTCTCGAGCTTACGAGGCGCGAAATGGAGGTGTTGACGCTGATGGCGGACGGCATGACTTCCACCGAAATTGGACGCCAACTATCGATCTCCAACCACACGGTCGACTGGTACATCAACGGGATCCAGCGCCGTTTCAGCGCCAAGAACCGACAGCACACCGTAGCGCTTGCTTTTCGCCATGGTTTGCTGAGCTAGCGCAAACAGGACAGTTCTCGCCGGAATTGCTCTTTCCAAGACAGGGTTTTGCTGCTTAATTCCGCAGTGCAGCAGAAATTTTGTTTTGGCGTGTGGGGAGACCGTCTTGAAAATATCGAAAATACTTGTTGCCAACCGATCCGAAATTGCGATCCGCGTTTTCCGGGCAGCGAACGAGCTTGGGATTAAAACCGTTGCGATTTGGGCGGAAGAGGACAAGCTGTCTTTGCACCGCTTCAAGGCGGACGAATCCTATCAGGTCGGCAGGGGGCCGCATCTCGCCAAGGATATGGGGCCGATCGAGAGCTATCTTTCGATCGAGGAGGTTATTCGCGTTGCCAAGCTTTCCGGAGCGGACGCGATCCATCCCGGTTACGGTCTTCTGTCTGAAAGCCCCGAATTCGTGGAGGCCTGCAACAAGGCCGGCATCACCTTCATCGGGCCGACGGCGGATACGATGCGCCAGCTCGGCAACAAGGTGGCTGCCCGTAATCTGGCGATCTCGGTCAACGTCCCCGTTGTTCCCGCTACCGATCCACTGCCCGACGATATGGCGGAAGTGGAGCGCATGGCTGCGGAAATCGGCTATCCGGTCATGCTGAAAGCCTCCTGGGGCGGCGGCGGACGCGGCATGCGCGCCATCCGCAGACGAGAGGATCTTGCCCGAGAGGTGACGGAAGCCAAGCGCGAGGCGAAGGCCGCCTTCGGCAAGGACGAAGTCTATCTCGAAAAGCTGGTCGAGCGTGCGCGTCACGTCGAAAGCCAGATTCTCGGCGATACGCATGGCAATGTCGTGCATCTGTTCGAGCGCGATTGTTCGATCCAGCGCCGCAATCAAAAGGTGGTCGAGCGTGCGCCCGCGCCCTATCTCACCGAAGCGCAGCGTCAGGAACTTGCTGCCTACTCCCTGAAGATCGCCGCCGCGACCAGCTATATCGGCGCCGGCACGGTCGAATATCTGATGGATGCCGATACCGGCAAATTCTACTTCATTGAGGTCAATCCACGCATCCAGGTGGAGCATACCGTCACTGAAGTCGTGACCGGTATCGATATCGTCAAGGCGCAGATCCATATTCTCGAAGGCGCTGCCATCGGCACGGCGGAATCCGGCGTGCCGCGCCAGGAGGATATCCGTCTCAACGGCCATGCGCTGCAGTGCCGTATCACCACTGAAGACCCGGAACATAACTTCATTCCGGATTACGGCCGTATCACCGCCTACCGTTCCGCCTCTGGCTTCGGCATCCGTCTGGATGGCGGCACTTCCTATACCGGCGCTGTCATCACCCGCTATTACGATCCGCTGCTCGTCAAGGTAACGGCCTGGGCGCCGCAACCGGATGAAGCGATCAACCGCATGGACCGCGCGCTGCGCGAATTCCGTATTCGCGGCGTGGCAACGAACCTCACCTTCCTCGAAGCCATCATCGGTCACGATAGTTTCCGCAACAATACCTATACGACCCGCTTCATCGATTCGACGCCGGAACTGTTTGCGCAGGTCAAGCGTCAGGACCGCGCCACCAAGCTCCTGACCTATCTTGCCGACGTGACCGTCAACGGCCACCCGGAAACCAAGGGTCGCGCCAGGCCGTCCGAAAAGGCGGCAAAGCCCGTCGTGCCTTATATCGATGCGCCGACGCCCGATGGCACCAAGCAGTTGCTGGACAAGCTTGGCCCGAAGGGCTTTTCGGACTGGATGCGCAATGAAAAACGCGTTCTGGTTACCGATACGACCATGCGTGACGGGCACCAGTCGCTTTTGGCCACCCGCGTTCGTACCCATGATATCGCCCGTGTCGCCAGCGTTTATGCCAAGGCACTGCCGCAGCTTCTCTCGCTGGAATGCTGGGGTGGTGCGACGTTCGACGTTTCCATGCGCTTCCTGACGGAAGACCCATGGGAGCGTCTTGCGCTGATCCGCGAAGGCGCGCCAAACCTGCTGCTGCAGATGCTTCTGCGCGGCGCGAACGGCGTTGGATACAAGAACTATCCCGACAACGTCGTGAAATACTTCGTCCGTCAGGCCGCAAAGGGTGGGGTCGATCTCTTCCGCGTCTTCGACTGCCTGAACTGGGTGGAGAATATGCGCGTCTCGATGGATGCAATTGCCGAGGAGAACAAGCTCTGCGAGGCGACCATCTGCTACACCGGCGACCTGTTGAATTCGGCGCGTCCGAAATATGATCTCAAATATTATACCAACCTCGCCGTTGAGCTGGAAAAGGCCGGCGCCCATATCATCGCCGTCAAGGATATGGCGGGCCTGCTGAAACCGGCTGCCGCCAAGGTTCTGTTCAAGGCGCTGCGCGAAGCGACCGGTCTGCCGATCCACTTCCACACCCACGATACGTCGGGCATTTCCGCCGCGACCGTTCTTGCGGCCGTGGATGCCGGCGTCGATGCCGTCGATGCCGCGATGGATGCCTTCTCCGGCAATACATCGCAGCCATGCCTTGGCTCGATCGTGGAAGCGCTCTCGGGATCGGAACGCGACACGGGTCTCGATACCGAATGGATCCGCCGCATTTCCTTCTATTGGGAGGCGGTGCGCAATCAATATGCGGCGTTCGAAAGCGACCTCAAAGGGCCTGCCTCGGAAGTCTATCTGCATGAAATGCCGGGTGGACAGTTCACCAACCTCAAGGAACAGGCCCGTTCGCTGGGTCTTGAGAGCCGCTGGCACGAGGTGGCGCAGGCCTATGCCGACGCCAACCGGATGTTCGGCGATATCGTCAAGGTGACGCCGTCTTCCAAGGTCGTCGGTGATATGGCGTTGATGATGGTCAGTCAGGATCTGACGGTGGCCGATGTTGAAAACCCTGATCGTGAAGTGTCTTTCCCGGAATCGGTGGTGTCGATGCTGAAGGGCGATCTTGGGCAGTCGCCGGGCGGCTGGCCGGCAGCCCTGCAGAAAAAGGCGCTGAAGGGCGAAGCGCCCTATACCGTCCGTCCGGGTTCGCTGCTGGAAGATGCCGATCTCGATGCCGAACGGAAGGTGATCGAGACCAAGCTGGAGCGCAAGGTCGATGACTTCGAGTTCGCATCCTATTTGATGTATCCGAAGGTATTCACCGATTTCGCGCTGACTGCTGAGACATATGGTCCGGTCTCCGTGCTGCCGACCCATGCCTATTTCTACGGCATGGAAGATGGCGAAGAGCTGTTTGCCGATCTCGAGCGCGGCAAGACGCTTGTCGTCGTCAATCAGGCTTCGTCCGGCGTTGATGACAAGGGCATGGTGACGGTGTTCTTCGAGATCAATGGTCAGCCGCGCCGCATCAAGGTGCCGGATCGCGCCCATGGCGCTTCCGGCTCTGCGGTGCGCCGCAAGGCGGAACCCGGCAATGCGTCCCATATCGGCGCGCCGATGCCTGGTGTCATCAGCCGCGTCTTCATTAACCAGGGTCAGGAGGTCAAGGCTGGCGACGTGCTGCTCTCCATCGAGGCCATGAAGATGGAAACGGCGCTGCATGCCGAACGCGACGGCAAGATCACTGAAGTTCTGGTAAAGCCCGGTGACCAGATCGATGCCAAGGACTTGTTGATCTCCTACGCCGAATAAGGCGTAGCTCATCGGCAATAGAGTTACGGACGCCCGCCTTCCCGGCGGGCGTTTTTTATTGCGCTTCGGCAGAAACTTGTTTATGCATGTTCGTGCACGTTTATTCTTGTTTATGCATGAGTCCTAATGAGTGATCATTTCGTCAGTGAGCGGCAGGCGCTCATCCTAGCGCAGCTACGGCAAAGCGGCCGCGTGCTCGCGCAGGATCTGGCCCAGAATTTCGGCGTTTCCGAAGACACGGTGCGCCGCGACCTGCGCGAGATGGCGGCGCGGGGGGAATGCCTGCGCGTTTATGGCGGGGCCCTGCTTTCCGACAGCACGACTGTGCCGCTCAAAACGCGGATTACCGAGGATGCTGACCGCAAGGCCATGCTGGCGCGCGCCGTCGTTCCGCTCATTGAACCGGGCATGGTGGTTTTCATCGATGCCGGGTCGACCAATCTTGCCATTGCACGAGCGATACCGGCCGGGCTCAATCTGACCGTAGTGACGAATACGCCCGCCATAGCCGCCGAGCTGACGGGGCGGGCCGATATCGATCTGGTGCTGATTGGCGGCAAGGTCGATCCTGCCGTTGGTGCGGCGATCGATGCCATGGCGCTTCGGCAGCTTGAACTGATGCGGCCAGATCTATGTGTCCTCGGTGTTTGCGGCGTTGCGGCCGAGACGGGCCTTTCGGCGGATGTTTTCGAGGATGCGGTGTTCAAGCGGCTTGCCTGTAGTGCCAGCCAGCGGGTGATCGCCGCCATCACCACGGAAAAGCTCGGCCATAAGGCTGCTTTCCACGTTCATGATTTTTCCCCACCGCTTTGCCTCGTGCTGGAACGGGATGCCGACCGTGCATTGGTCGAGTCGCTTTCGGCACAAGGCGTAGACGTTTATTGCGGCGAAGATGACGCTGCCCCGTTTTCTCATGGTCAAGTCTGAAGGATATTGCCGATGAATGGCCCCACGACGTTTTCGCCGACAGGCACACGCTCATCCTATCTGACGCGGCACAGGCTTGGCGTTTCGCTGCTGTTTTTGATGAACGGCTTCATGATGGGCTCATGGGCGCCGAAGATTCCGGAATTTGCCGCACGTCTGTCCCTCAGCGAAAGTGCGCTCGGCCTGATCATTCTGGTTTTCGGTATCGGTTCGCTGGTTTTCATGCCGATTGCAGGATCGCAGATCGCCCGTTTCGGCTCGCGTACGGTCAGCCTTGTCACCGCCGCCATCTTTCTGCCGACGCTGCTTTTCATCTCCTGGGCCGGCACCGTCTGGGCGGGGGTGATCGCGGTTTTCCTGTTCGGCGGGCTGACGGGGGCGATGGATGTCGCCATGAACGCCAATGCGGTAGCGGTGGAGCGCGATATGCGCCGCGCCATCATGTCGTCGTGCCACGCTTTCTGGAGCCTCGGCGGCCTGATCGGCGCCGGTCTTGGCGGGTATCTCATCACGGCCATCGGTGTGCAGGGACACGCCATTGCGCTAACCGTCATCGCGCTCGTGCTGCTGGTCATTGCGTGGCCGCGCGTCCTTGCGGATCGTCCGCATCCGGAGGAGGAGCGCCCGAAAGGTGGCCTGCCGCTCACGCCGCTGCCGTGGATCATCGGCCTGATGGCTCTGTTCTCGATGATTCCTGAAGGCGCTATCCTCGACTGGGGCGCGCTTTATCTGCGCAATGAACTCGGTGCTTCCGTATCGCAGTCCGGTTTTGCCTTTGCGGCCTTTTCCATGACCATGGCGGCGATGCGTTTTGCCGGCGATCTGGTGCGTGACCGCTTCGGCGCCGTGACGACCCTGCGCTTCTGTTCGGCCATGTCGATTATCGGTCTTATGATTGCCGGTCTTGCGGGAAATTCCACTATTGCGATCATCGGCTTCGCGATTGCCGGCATCGGCATTTCCAACATGGTGCCCATTGCCTTTTCCGCCGCCGGCAACATGCCGGGACTGGCGCCTGGCATTGGTCTCTCGGTGGTCACCACCATGGGCTATTCCGGCATTCTGGTGGCGCCATCGGCCATCGGCTTCATTGCCGAACATACCGGCCTTGCCAGCGTTTTCATCGCCTTGCCGCTCTTGCATGTGGTGGTTCTGCTGCTTTCGCGGCTCGCGCGCCATGCGGATGGCGCGGGCAAGGAATAGGCGTCTCGAATTTTGCCATGATTGCGGTAAAGTAGAAGCTCTCATGCGTTGGGTGTTGACAAGCCGGCCCCCTTGTTTCACCTCAATTGCCAGACCTTGCCGCAAGCTCCAGAGACCGCCATGACGTCACATGCCGATTACGATCCCAAGCCCCGCCGCGCATCCGTCGCCGTAGACGTGGGCGGTGTCATCGTCGGTGGCGGCGCGCCCGTCGTCGTGCAGTCGATGACCAATACCGATACGGCGGATATCGACGCCACGGTCAGCCAAGTGGCGGCGTTGTTCCGCGCCGGTTCGGAAATCGTGCGCATCACCGTCGACCGCGACGAGAGTGCGGCCGCGGTGCCGAAAATCCGCGAGCGGTTGCTGCGTCTTGGGCTTGATGTGCCGCTTGTTGGCGATTTCCATTATATCGGCCACAAGCTTCTCGCCGATCACCCTGCCTGTGCCGAGGCGCTGGCCAAATACCGCATCAATCCGGGCAATGTCGGCTTCAAGGACAAGAAGGACAAGCAGTTCGGCGAGATCGTGGAAATGGCGATCCGTTACGACAAGCCGGTGCGAATCGGCGTCAACTGGGGCTCGCTCGATCAGGAATTGCTGACGACCCTGATGGACAGGAACAAGGAGCAAGGCTTCCCTCTCTCCGCCCGTCAGGTAACGCGAGAAGCGATCGTTCAGTCGGCGCTGATTTCCGCCGAGCTTGCCGAAGAAATCGGCCTGCCGCGCAACCGCATCATCCTGTCGGCCAAGGTCAGCCAGGTGCAGGACCTGATCGCCGTTTATTCCATGCTGTCGGAACGCTCCGACCACGCCCTGCATCTCGGCCTGACCGAAGCGGGCATGGGTTCGAAAGGCATCGTCGCCTCGTCCGCCGCCATGGGTTACGTGCTTCAGCATGGCATCGGCGATACGATCCGCGTTTCGCTGACGCCGGAGCCGAATGGCGACCGCACCCGCGAGGTCCAGGTGGCGCAGGAACTGCTGCAGGTCATGGGCTTTCGTCAGTTCATTCCGGTCGTTGCGGCATGTCCTGGCTGCGGGCGCACCACGTCTACCGTGTTTCAGGAACTGGCCCAGAACATCCAGAACGACATTCGCAAAAACATGCCGATATGGCGGGAAAAATATCCCGGGGTCGAGGCGCTCAACGTTGCCGTCATGGGCTGCATCGTCAATGGGCCCGGCGAAAGCAAACATGCCGATATTGGCATTTCGCTGCCCGGAACCGGCGAAAGCCCGGCAGCGCCCGTCTTTATTGATGGCGAAAAGGCGCTGACCCTGCGTGGTCCCAACATCGCCGCCGATTTTGAAGCGCTTGTGATCGATTACATCGAAAAGCGTTTTGGCCGGAAAGATGCGGCGGAGTAAAGAGTAGCGTGAAAAGGCCGGAATTCCATTGTCATACCTCCTGAACCTCTCGGAGCATCAAAACACATGATCAAAAAAATCGCGATCGTCGCCCTTTGCGGGACCTATCTTTCCGCCTGCACCACCACCGATCCCTATACGGGTGAGCAGAAGATTTCGAACACGGCGGGCGGCGCCGGCATCGGCGCCGTGGTCGGTGCTCTGGGTGGTCTGGCTGTCGGCGGTTCGCCGACCGGTCGCCGCAATGCAGCGCTCATCGGTGCGGGCATCGGCGCGCTCGCCGGCGGCGCCATCGGCAATTACATGGATGGCCAGGAAGCAGAGCTTCGCGCCCAGCTTCAGGGAACCGGCGTTTCGGTTACCCGCCGTGGCGACAGCATCGTTCTCAACATGCCGTCGAACATCACCTTCGCGACGGACCAGGATCAGGTCATCCCGCCATTCTATCAGACGCTCGATTCTGTCGCCATCGTGCTGAACAAGTTCAACCGCACGCTCATCGACATCAACGGCCATACCGATTCTACCGGCAGCGCCGGTTACAATCAGGGCCTTTCGGAGCGTCGTGCCGCGTCGGTCGCCAATTATCTCGGCGCGCGCGGCGTCGACCAGCGCCGTATTTCGACGCTCGGCTTCGGCCCGTCGCAGCCGATCGCCTCGAACGCAACGCCGGATGGCCGCGCCCAGAACCGTCGCGTCGAAGTGCTGATTTCGCCGCTCAAGGGCTGATTGGGTGATGAAAAGCTGGGCGGAAGCCGCTCAGCTTTTTCGTTCAGCGATGAATCTGGCGGCCGCGATGAGAATTGCGGCCTTTTCGCCATAAGGGGCCAAGAGTTCGCTGGCTTCCGCCACCTGCTCCTGCAGTTTGCGACGTGCCCAGTCTTCGCCGCGCAACGCCACAAGCGTTCCCTTGCCGCGAGCGGCATCCTTTCCGGTGGCCTTGCCCATGGTGGCGGCGTCGGCCGTCAAATCCAGAAGGTCGTCGGCAAGCTGGAAGGCGAGGCCGATCTTTTCGCCGAAGAGACGCAGCCTTTGCCTTTCGGAAATGTCGCTGCCAGCAACAATTGCGCCCGCTTCACAGGCAAAACGTAACAGTGCGCCGGTTTTCATAGCCTGCAATGTAATGACGCCGGCTTCATCGGGTGCCTTCTTTTCCGCAGCGAGATCGAGCGCCTGGCCGCCAGCCATACCGCCTATGCCCGCTGCGCGGGCAAGCGAAAGCACGAGTGCGGTCTTGCGTTCCGCGGCTAGCGGATTTTCGTCCGAGGCGATGATATCGAAGGCAAGCGTCAGCAGGCTGTCACCCGCGAGAATAGCGGTTGCCTCATCGAATTTGCGATGCACCGTCGGCTGGCCGCGGCGCAGGTCGTCATCGTCCATGGCCGGCAGATCGTCATGAACCAACGAATAACAATGGAGGCATTCCAGTGCCGCGCCGACATAAAGGGCGGCTTCGGCATTCCCGCCCGCAAGGGCAGCACTTTCGATGACGAGGAAGGGCCGCAGGCGTTTGCCGCCGTTCAGCACGCCATGGCGCATGGCGTCGAGCAGGTTTTGCGGGCGCGTGATCTCATCCGCGCGGGCTTCGCCGGAAAGCAGGCGGCCAAGCAGGGCTTCGGTTTTTGCCGCGTTTTCGCGCAGTCTCGTTTCGAAATTCGTCATCTGAGCGTCCATGCGCGCTCTTTGGCATGCCGGACGAATGCAGGCAAACCTTTTCGTGATTCCGGGGTCGCAACGGTGTCACCGGACTCGCCTTCAAGGCGGCAATGGACTATGAAAGGCTTCAATTGGCGTGGGGCGCGGGGACGGATATTGAGCAGTACGCCTGAAAGCGACGCAGAATATGCCGTGCTGGCGGAAGACCGAAGCAGGCAGAAGGTGGATTTTCGCACGTTGGCAAAGCGTATCGTCATGACCATGCTGGTTTTGCTGATTCTGCCCTATCTGTTGATTCCGGTTTATGCGTTGCCATTCATCCGGCCTGTTTCGACGCTGATGCTGACCGATATGGTCACTCTGCAGGGTTATGATAGACGCTGGGTGCCGCTTGAGGATATTTCGCCGCGCCTCGTGCAATCCGTGATGATGTCCGAGGACGGGCAATTCTGTTTCCATGGCGGCGTGGACTGGAACCAGATGCAATCCGTGGTCAGCGATGCGCTTGAGGGGGCTTCCACCCGCGGCGCCAGCACTATTCCGATGCAGACGGCGAAGAATCTGTTCTTATGGAACGGCCGCTCGTTTTTGCGCAAGGGGCTGGAATTGCCGCTGGCAATTGCCGCCGATTTCGTGTGGTCGAAAAAGCGGATGATGGAGATTTATCTCAACGTTGCGGAATGGGGACCGGGAATTTACGGTATCGAGGCTGCCGCCCAGCACCATTTCAAGGTGCCGGCCGCAAAACTCAGCTCCCGTCAGGCGGCGCTGCTGGCTGTGTCACTACCCAATCCAATCGACCGCGTCGCCAGCAAGCCGGGACGCGGGCTGCAACGGCTTGCTAGCCTCATCGAACGGCGCGCCCGCGCCTCCGGCGGCTATGTCGGCTGCGTGCTGGATTGATCCCGGCGTGCCGCTTCAGCCTTTCTTGAAAATATAATCGGTTTCCTGTCGCAGGGTTTCGCCTGGCCGCAGGATGGCGTGCGGGAAATCCGCGTGGTTGACGGCGTCCGGCCATATCTGCGTTTCCAGGCAGAAACCGGCAAAGGGGCCATAGCGACGGCCATCGAGGCCGGGAACCGGAACATCCAGTTTAAAGGCCGAATAAAACTGCACACCGGGTTCGGTGGTGTGAACTTCAAGGGCGATATCGGAGGCCGACGAATAGGCGCGGGCGACCTTGCGCTTGGCGCGGCGCTCTGGCGAGAGGCAGAAATTATGGTCGTAGAGAACCTGCTCTCCATTCTCCTTGCGCCGCATCGGTGTCGGGTGGCGCAGGTCGAAGACGGTGCCTTCGACGGAGCGGATTTCGCCCGTCGGTATCTGCTTGTCGTTGGTGGGCAGGTAAAAATCAGCCGCGATGCTGATCTCATGCCCAAGTGCGGTGTCTGCGCCATCGAGATTGAAGTAGGAATGCTGGCAGACATTGGCGATGGTCGGCTGGTCGGTCACCGTTTCATAGACAACCGAAAGCACGCCGCCGTCGAGGATCGTATAGGTGGCCGTGACCGTGCAATTACCGGGATAACCGGCGCGGCCATCGGGATCGATGATCTGCAGAACCACATGGCTTTCGCCATGTTCCATCAACATCCAGTTGCGTTTGCCCATGCCGTCGCTACCGCCATGCAGGTGGCTTACGCCCTTTTCATTGAGCTCCAGCTGGTATTCGTGTCCGTCGATCGAGAACCGGCCGTCGCCAATACGGTTGGCGTTGCGGCCGGGGGTGGCGCCGAAATAGGAGGAATATTTATAGTCCTCGAACTTGTCGAAGCCGAGCACGAGGGGCGGCTGGTGGCCTTCAAGACGCAGATCCTGAATAACGGCGCCCCAGGTGATGATCTTGGCCGTCAGCCCGCCTTTCGAGATGGTGACGCGTTCGACTTTTTCGCCGGTCGCCGTGAAACCGAAATTCTCCCGCACCGCCGCGTCGCTCATAACGTCATTCTCCCGATTGCCATGAATTGCCGGCGGACGTTGCGTCATTTTCCGGCAATTCGCAATCCGCAATTTACGCAGCGAGTTTGCCGATGGATTCGAGATCGTAGGGCGTCGTCTGGTATATTTCGTTGATCCAGTTGCCGAAAAACAGATGGGCATGGCTGCGCCAACGGTTGAGCGGGGCTAGTTCCGGATCATTGTGCGGAAAATAATCATGCGGCAGCTTGATGGGAACGCCGGAATTCACGTCACGGAAATATTCGTCGGACAATGAGGTCGAATCATATTCGACATGATTGAACATATAGAGACGGTTGCCTTCCTTTTCATGCACCAGACACACGCCCATTTCCTCAGATTCCATCAGGATTTCGAGGTCGGGGTGTTTTTCGATATCGGCGCGCCTAACTTCCGTCCAGCGTGATACCGGAACCTGAAAATCGTCCGAAAAGCCGTTGAGGTAGATCGAGGAGGGGCAAAGGTTGCGGTGGCGATAGACCCCGAAAGCTTTTTCCTTCAGCTCGTATTTCGGCACCCCATGGAAATGATAGATGGCGGCCATCGCGCCCCAGCAGACGTTGAGGGTCGAATGAACATTGGTGCGGGTCCATTCAAATATCTTCTGCATTTCATTCCAATAGGTGACGTCCTCATATTCCAGCAGCTCAATCGGCGCGCCGGTGATGATGAAACCGTCGAACTTGCGGTGACGCACTTCTTCCCACGTCTCGTAGAAGGAGAGGAGATGTTCTTCCGGCGTGTTCTTGGCGCGATGGCCGCCGATGCGGATGAGCGACAATTCCACCTGCAGCGGCGAGGCGCCGACGAGGCGCGCCATCTGGATTTCGGTCTTGATCTTGTTCGGCATGAGGTTGAGAAGCCCGATCTGGAGCGGGCGGATATCCTGCCGGATGGCCGCCGTTTCGGTCATGACCCGCACGCCCTCATGAACGAGGGTCTCAAAGGCGGGAAGCGTATCGGGAATCTTGATCGGCATGTCGAACTCTCTTTTCCGGGTCGCGTAAAGAACGTTGCGAAAACAAAAAAACCGGCAGCGAAATCGCGACCGGTCCCAGGAAATTGCCCTTTTCCTCGACCCTTTAGCGACTTCTTTAAAGTGGCTGCAAGCCGGTCGGCAAATCACCACTGAGGGGTTTCATAATCCCGAAGCCGGCGAAAATCAATATAGGCTGATTTCATCGGGTTTCTGCTTTCCATTTTCGGCCGAGGTGCGGTAAGGCAGGGCATGGATAAAGAGCGCTTCACCATTCTGCTTGGCGGCGATGTCACGGTGACCGGTCGTCTGAAAGAGGCGGTCGCGGACAGCCGTGTGATTGCGGCCGATGGCGGCATGCGCCATGCCGGGCCGCTTGGCCTTGTGCCCGAGCTGTGGGTTGGGGATTTCGATTCCGCCAATGAAGAGCTGCTCAACGCCTGGCCCGATGTGACGCGGCAACCCTATCCGGCGGCAAAGGCAGTGACAGATGGTGAGATCGCGGTCTCCGAGGCACTGTCGCGCGGCGCGCATTCGCTGCTGCTGGTGGGCGCGCTTGGCGGCGCACGAAGCGACCATGCGCTTCAGCACCTTCTTTATGCCGTAGCGCTTGCTGAGCGCGGTTTCGAGGTGACGCTGACCTCCGGTGAAGAAGAGGCGAGGCCGCTGCTTGCCGGTTCGCTCGCCATTGATTTGCCGGCCGGATCGCTGTTTTCGGTTGCCGGATTTACCGCCCTTGAGGGGCTCGATATCGGCAATGTGCGTTATCCGTTGAAGGATTTCGCGCTTGCTTTCGGTTCGTCCCGCACTATTTCCAATGTCGCGAATGGCGGCCCCGTGCATTTCTCGCTGAAAAGCGGAAAAGCCATCGTGCTCGCCCGCCCTTATGACCTGACCGGAGCCTGACGCCTTGGCACCCCCAATTTTGAAACTCGATGACATCAAGCTGACCTTCGGCGTGACCCCGCTGCTCGACGGCGCCAATCTCCAGGTGGAACCGGGCGATCGCATCTGCCTTGTCGGGCGCAACGGTTCCGGTAAGTCCACCCTGATGAAGATCGCCGCGGGTCTCGTCGAGGCGCAGTCGGGCGAGGTCTTCCGGCATCCGGCGGCCACCATCCGTTATCTGGAGCAGGCCCCGGATTTTGCCGGTTACGACACGGTTCAGGCCTATGCCGAAGCGGGGCTCGGCCCCGGTGACGATCACTATCGCGTCACCTATCTTCTCGAACATCTGGGCCTTACCGGACAGGAAAATCCGGAGAGCCTCTCAGGCGGCGAGGCGCGCCGCGCGGCACTTGCCCGCGTCATGGCGCCTGAGCCGGATATTTTGATGCTGGACGAGCCGACCAACCATCTCGATCTTCCCACCATCGAATGGCTTGAAAGCGAGCTGCAGCAGACGCGCAGTGCGCTGGTGCTGATCTCGCACGACCGGCGCTTTCTGGAGAAGGTCTCGACCTCGACCGTGTGGCTCGATCGTGGCCAGTCCCGCCGTCTCAATCGTGGCTTTGCCCATTTCGAGGAATGGCGCGACAAGGTTCTGGAAGAGGAAGAGCTGGAGCAGCACAAGCTCGGCAAGGCCATCGAGCGCGAAGAACACTGGATGCGTTATGGCGTGACCGCAAGGCGCAAGCGCAACATGCGCCGCGTCGGCGAGCTTCAGGCGATGCGTGCGGAATATCGCGGCCACAAGGGGCCGCAGGGCACGGTGCAGGCGACCGTTACCGAAGGGCGTGAATCCGGCAAACTGGTCATCGAGGCCGAGGCCATCACCAAGGCTTACGGCGAGCGCGTGATCGTCGCGCCCTTTTCGCTGCGCGTCCATCGCGGCGATTGCATCGGCTTCGTCGGCCCGAACGGCGCCGGTAAAACCACGCTTCTGAAGATGCTCACCGGCCAGCTGGAGCCCGATAGCGGCACGGTGAAGCTTGGCACCAATCTGGAGATTGCGACGCTCGACCAGAAGCGCGAGGATCTCAATCCCAACGATACGCTCGCGCATTATCTGACCGATGGCCGCGGCGAAAATCTGCTGGTTAACGGCGAATTGAAGCATGTGACGGGCTATATGAAGGACTTTCTGTTCCAGCCGGAACAGGCCCGCACGCCGATCCGCAACCTGTCCGGTGGCGAGCGCGCGCGCCTTATTCTGGCGCGCATTCTGGCACGGCCGACCAATCTTCTGATCCTCGACGAGCCGACCAACGATCTCGATATCGAAACGCTCGATCTGCTGCAGGAAATCGTCGCCGGCTTCTCCGGCACGGTCATTCTCGTCAGCCACGACCGCGATTTTCTTGACCGTACCGTTACCTCCACCATCGCCCCTGTTAATCCCGACCAGCCTGACGGGCGCTGGATCGAATATGCCGGTGGCTATTCGGACATGATGGCGCAGCGCAAGGGGGCGTCGGACGAGAAGCGCAAGGCTGAGAAGCAGGAAAAGGCGAAAGCGGCATCTTCTGCCTCGGCTTCACAGGAGCCTGTAAAGGCGAAGGGCAAGCTTTCCTTCAAGCAGAAATTCGCGCTCGAAAATCTGCCTAAGGAGATGGAGAAGGCGCAAAGCGAAATCGCAAAACGCGAGCAGCGCATGGCCGATCCGGAACTTTTCACAAAAGATCCGGAGGCTTTCAACACGCTGGCGCAGGAAATGTCGAAGCTGCGCGACAAGCTGGAAGACATGGAAGAAGAATGGCTGGAACTGGAGATGCTTCGCGAGGAACTGGAGGGCTGAAGGCATCAGTCCTTCCTTTGCCGGTCCTCCTTCGGCCTTTGACAGAAAAGCAGAATTGCCGTTCTATGCCGGCGTTCGCTTGGAGGAGTTGAAAAATGCGCATGATTTTTGTCAATCTGCCGGTCAAGAACATCGAGACGTCAAGAAACTTCTTTACTGCTCTCGGTTTCAGCTTCAACCCGGAATATTCAGATGACCACACACTCTGCATGATCGTGGAAGAGAATATCTTCGTGATGCTTCTGCAGGAGGGACGTTTCCGCGATTTCATCAACGGCGACATTGCCGATGCGACGCGAACCACCGAGGTTCTGACCTGTCTTTCCGCCGGAAGCAGGGAGGAAATCGACCGGATGATCGCCACGGCGCTCGCCTCCGGCGGTGGCAGCTGGAAGCCCGTGCAGGATCATGGCTTCATGTATGCCGGCAGCTTTCAGGACCCCGACGGACATGTCTGGGAACTGGTGCATATGACGGAACAGGGCTGACCTCGGCCATCTTGCCAATCAGGGACGGCGGGATTACACCATCATCTTGATCTAACGGGGTGTCTTTTGCGCTTGGGTGTAAAAGGCTGAGAGGCTTGCCAACCCGAAGAACCTGATCCGGTTCATACCGGCGGAGGGATTAGACGGCTTTAACGCAGACGGCTATTTCCCTATCGTTTTTTGAGGAGATACCCGTGCGCCGTCGTCTTTTCCTGAATTCCCTCGTTGCCGCCTCGCTGTTTCTGCCCGGTCTTGCCATTGCACAGGATAGACAGGAACTGACCGTCTACACCTATGAGAGTTTCGTTTCCGAATGGGGTCCCGGCCCCAAGGTGAAGGAGGCCTTCGAGAAGGTTTGTAATTGCACGGTCAATTTCGTCGGCGTGGCCGATGGCGTGGCGCTGCTCAATCGTCTGAAGCTTGAAGGGGCGGGGTCCAAGGCGGATGTCGTCGTCGGTCTCGACACCAATCTTGTCGCGGAAGCAAAACAGACCGGTCTGTTCGATGTCAGCGGCATCGATGCATCGGCGGCCAAAGTGCCGGGCGGTTATACGGACGATGTTTTCATTCCCTATGATTACGGTCATTTCGCTGTCATCTATGATACGCAGACGGTGAAAAGCCCGCCGACGAGCCTGAAAGACCTCGTGGAAGGCGACCCCTCGCAGAAAATCGTCATTCAGGATCCGCGCACCTCCACGCCGGGGCTCGGCCTGCTGCTATGGGTGAAATCGGTTTACGGCGACAAGGCCCCGGAGGCTTGGGAAAAGTTCAGGAAGCGCATTCTCACCGTCACGCCGGGCTGGTCGGAATCCTATGGCCTCTTCACCAAGGGTGAGGTGCCGATGGTGCTCTCCTACACCACCTCGCCCGCCTATCACATGGTCGCTGAAAAAACGGATCGTTATCAGGCCGCCGCCTTTTCCGAAGGACATTACATCCAGATTGAGGTTTCCGGTCTCCTCAAAAACGCGCCGCACAAGGAACTGGCAAAGCAGTTCCTCGCTTTCACGCTAACATCCGGTTTTCAGGATGCCATTCCGGAAAACAACTGGATGATGCCGGTCGCGGCGACCTCTAAGCCTTTGCAGGAGGCGTTTTCCAAACTCGTGGTGCCGCAGAAGACTTTCCTGATGGATCCGGAAGAGGTAGCGAGGAACCGCAAGGCATGGATCGATGAATGGCTTGCCGCCATGAGCATGAATTGAGGAAGGGGCACATCCGCGCATGATGCCGCGTCGCGATTACCGACGGTCGATCATTTTCGGAACGGCGGCTTTTGCTGCCGTTTTCCTGTTCATGGCGCTCGCGGTTGCGGCTCTCCTGTCTTTTGATGCCGGCGCGCCCGCTGCCGGCATCATGGATGCCTATACGCTGCGCATCCTGCGTTTCACGCTTTATCAGGCAACGCTCTCCACCCTTCTTTCCCTTTTTCTCGGCCTGCCGGTGGCACTGGCGCTTTGCCGTCGGCGCGAGTTTCCGGGAAGAATCTGGATCGTCAGACTGATGGCGGTGCCGATGGGTCTGCCTGTGATCGTCGGCGCTTTCGGTATCATCACCATCTGGGGCAGGCAGGGCGTTTTGAATTCGGCCCTTGTTTTTGCCGGGGCGGATGAGCCGTTCAGCATCTACGGTCTTTCCGGCATTCTTATTGCCCATGTGTTTTTCAATCTGCCGCTTTCGGTGCGGCTGATGCTGGCCGGGCTGGAGCGTATTCCGGGCGAATATTGGCGCATGGCGGCGAGCCTCGGTATGGGTCCGGTTTCGATTTTCCGTTTTATCGAATGGCCGGCGGTCGCGCGTCTCGTCCCCGGTATTGCCGGGCTTGTCTTCATGCTGTGCGCCACCAGCTTCACGCTCGTTCTTCTTTTGGGCGGCGGGCCGGCGGCAACGACGCTGGAGGTGGCGATCTATCAGGCGCTGCGGTTCGATTTCGATCCGCAGCGGGCGATTGCGCTTTCGGTTTTGCAGATTGCCCTCACCGCAATTCTGCTCGGCCTTCTTGCCTTTTTGCCGTCGCCCGAAGCGGAGATTCCCTCGCTTGGCCGTTCCCTTCGCCGTTTCGATGGAAAAGGCGTCGGCGCTCGCCTTTGGGATGGCGTGGCAATCGTGTTCGCTGTTCTGCTGATCGGCCTGCCGCTTGCCGCCATCGCTGTTTCGGGTTTGAGGGCCGATCTGCCGCGCCTTTTGTCCGCGCCGATTTTCCTGCGCGCGGCGGTGGCCAGTCTTGCAATTGCCGCACTGTCTGCAGCCCTTGTTGTGCTCTGCTGCATGGCGATCATCGGCGCGCGACAGGCGATAGGCTCCAGACGGCAGGCGGGGCAACCCCTGCGCTTCCTCTCCGCCATGCTGGGGGCGGGGTCTTCGCTGGTGCTTTTGGTGCCGCCTGTCGTATTGGGAAGCGGGTGGTTCCTGTTATTGCGGGTTTTCGGCGATGTCAGCTTCTATGCGCCGGTCCTCGTGGCGCTCATCAATATGCTGATGGCTTTGCCGCTTGCCATGCGGGTGCTGGAACCGGCTTTCACCAGTCATTTTTTGCGCACCGGCCGGCTTTCCGCCAGTCTCGGGCTTCAGGGCTTGACGCGGCTGCGGTTCGCCGATCTTCCGGTTCTGTGGCGGCCGCTGGCCATGGCGTTTTCCTTCGCCATGGCCCTGTCTCTCGGCGATTTAGGTGCGGTTGCCCTGTTCGGGTCGGAAAGTTTCGTCACCCTGCCATGGCTGGTTTACAGCAGCATGGGCAGCTATCGTACCAATGACGCCGCCGGTTATGCCTTCCTTCTCGGTATCGTCTGCCTGCTGCTTGCCGCAGGCGGTGTTGCGCGGCAATCCCCATCAGCAAGGGCGAGCATATGACCGGCGAAGATTTTGCCGTTGAACTCAACAAGGTCAGGCTGCGGCTTGGAACGCAGGATTTCGACCTCGATTGCACATTCCCGCAGAGCCGGATAACCGCTGTCGTCGGCGCGTCCGGTTCGGGCAAGTCGACGCTTCTCAACCTCGTCGCAGGCTTCGAGGTGCCGGATTCCGGCCGCGTGATGATCGGCGGGCAGGACATGGCGGCGCTCGATCCTTCGGAGAGACCGGTCTCATCGATCTTCCAGGATAATAATCTTTTCGCCCATCTCGATATCTTCACCAATGTCGCTCTCGGTGTCAGCCCCGGGCTGAAATTACGTGTGGAAGACCGGGAACGGATTGAGATGGCCCTCGTCCGCGTCGGTCTTGCGGGTTTCGACAAACGTTTGCCGGGCACGCTTTCCGGCGGAGAAAGGCAGAGGGCGGCGCTGGCGCGCGCGCTGGTCAGAGAAAAACCGGTTATGCTGCTCGACGAGCCCTTTGCCGCACTCGATCCGGGACTGCGGGCAGGTATGGCCTCCCTGCTTCTCGACTTGCATGGAGAAACAAAAAACACGGTGATTATTGTCACCCACCATCCTGACGACATAAAGAAGCTGGCGCAGCAGGTGGTTTTTCTTGATCGCGGCCGGGTTGTCTATGTCGGCTCTACCGCAGATTTCTTCGCCACACGAAATGTGAAGGCGGTGGACAGTTTTCTGAACGGGTGATCGCCTTATTTTCGACGTGTGCCGCTGGCAATCGATTTAGATGACTTCAATGGCGCTAATTTGCACTTGCCAGTTTCAAGTTGTTGCCCGAGAAAAGATGGGAATTATTGCGTTCTTCAGGAATAATCCGGACTTGATGGATCGTTTTTACCGTTTCGGCATTCATCGCCCGTTGGGGCGAATCTGTTATTCTGGTCTGCAATTAACGGATGATCAGGAACGTTAGGGGCAGGCATAGAGAATGAGAAATAGCATGACCGCAGAGGGGAGGCTCTTCTCCCGTTCAGGCCTTCGCCGTTCGGGCAGGATGGTTGTCGCCTGTTCCGTGCTGACGGCGTCTGCCGTGTTCCTGTCGTCGTGTCAGTCTCTCTTCAGCCCGGCATACCAGTCCACCTTGCGGCCGTCGGATAATCCGCAAACGGTCGAACAAGTGCAGAAGAATGATCCGCGCGCCCAGATGGGTGCACGCGAACATCCGCGCATCGTGGCAAGTTATGGCGGCGAATATCGTGACGCCAAGACGGAGCGGCTTGTCGCCCGCATCGCCGGTGCTCTGACGGCTGTTTCGGAAAACCCGCAACAGTCCTACCGCATCACTATCCTTAACTCGCCGGCCATCAACGCCTTTGCGCTGCCGGGCGGATATCTTTACGTGACGCGCGGACTGCTAGCGCTTGCCAACGATGCTTCGGAAGTGGCCGCCGTGCTTTCGCATGAAATGGGCCATGTCACCGCCAATCACGGCATCGAACGCCAGCGCCGCGAAGAGGCGGAGGTGATTGCCAGCCGCGTGGTTGCCGAAGTGCTGTCGAGCGATCTTGCTGGCAAGCAGGCGCTTGCGCGCGGCAAGCTGCGGCTCGCGGCCTTTTCGCGCCAGCAGGAATTGCAGGCGGATGTGATCGGCGTGCGCATGCTGGGCGAGGCCGGTTACGACCCCTTTGCCTCGCCGCGTTTTCTGGATTCCATGGCGGCCTATGCGCGCTTCTCCTCGGCCGACCCTGAAAACGACCAGAGCCTCGACTTTCTTTCCAGCCACCCCAACACGCCGCAGCGCATCGAGCTTGCGCGGCGTCATGCACGCGCCTTCGGCCAGGACGGCCAGGTCGGGGATCGTGGTCGCGACTGGTTTCTGGATGGCATAGACGGCCTGCTTTATGGCGACAGCCCGCAGGAGGGTTATGTCCGCGGCCAGACATTCCTGCACGGAACGCTTGGCATTCGTTTCGATGTGCCGGAAGGTTTCGTCATCGACAACAAGGTCGAGGCCGTTCTGGCGACGGGACCGGGCGATATGGCGATCCGTTTCGACGGCGTCGCCGATCCGAAACAGACGAGCCTTGCCAATTATCTGACCAGCGGCTGGGTTGCCGGCCTGTTGCCGGAAACCGTCAAGGAAACGAAGATCAACGGTCTGGAGGCTGCGACAGCCCGGGCAAGTGCGGATAAATGGGACTTTGACGTGACCGTCATTCGTGTCGGCCAGCAGATATTCCGTTTCCTGACGGCCGTGCCGAAGGGCAATACCCAGCTCGATTCTATCGCCAACATATTGCGCACCAGCTTCCGCAAGATGACGCCGCAGGAAATTGCCTCGCTGAAGCCGCTGAGGGTGCGGGTGGTGACTGTGAAGCCCGGTGAAACCGTGGCGACGATGGCGGCGCGGATGATGGGAACCGACCGGAAGCTCGACATGTTCCGCATGATCAATGCCATGAGCGCCACGGCGACGCTGCAGCCCGGCCAGCGTGTGAAGATTATTTCCGAATAAACAAAAACCCCGGATCGCTCCGGGGTTTGCTGTTCAAGCAATCATGCGGCAATCATTGCCACTCACGCACGTCGACGAAATGACCGGCGATTGCGGCCGCTGCCGCCATAGCTGGCGAGACGAGGTGAGTGCGGCTCTTATAGCCCTGACGGCCCTCGAAATTGCGGTTCGAGGTGGAGGCGCAGCGTTCGCCGGGTTTCAGGCGGTCATCATTCATTGCAAGGCACATGGAGCAGCCCGGTTCGCGCCATTCGAAACCGGCTTCGAGGAAAATCTTGTCCAGACCTTCCTGTTCCGCCTGTTCCTTCACGAGACCGGAGCCCGGCACGATCATGGCCGAAACGGTGGGAGCGACTTTACGGCCGTCAACGATCTTCGCCGCCGCGCGCAAATCCTCGATGCGGCCATTGGTGCAGGAGCCGATGAAGACGCGGTCGATGGCGATATCGGTGATGCGCGTGCCGGGCTTCAGGCCCATATACTCAAGCGCACGCCACTTGGAGGCGCGCTTGTTTTCTTCCTCGATGTCATCGGGATTGGGAACAATGCCTTCAACGGAGGTCACATCTTCCGGAGACGAACCCCAGGAGACGATGGGCGGCAGGTTGGCCGCATCCAGCACCACGACCTTGTCGTAATGGGCGCCTTCGTCGGATTTCAGCGTTTTCCAATAGGCGATGGCCTGTTCCAGCGTTTCACCCTTCGGCGAGCGCGGCTTGTCCTTGATGTAATCGAAGGTGGTTTCATCCGGTGCGATAAGACCCGCACGCGCGCCGCCCTCAATGGTCATGTTACAGACCGTCATGCGGCCTTCCATGGAGAGCGAGCGGATCGCCTCGCCGGCAAATTCGATCACGTGGCCGGTGCCACCCGCCGTGCCGATCTCCCCGATAATGGCGAGGATGATGTCCTTGGCGGTAACGCCATCAGGAACTTTACCGTCGACACGCACCAGCATGTTCTTGGCTTTCTTCTGGATCAGCGTCTGCGTCGCCAGAACATGCTCCACTTCCGAGGTGCCGATGCCATGCGCCAGTGCGCCAAAGGCGCCGTGGGTCGAGGTGTGGCTGTCGCCGCAGACGATCGTCATGCCGGGCAGGGTGAAACCTTGTTCGGGGCCGACGATATGGACAATGCCCTGGCGCTTGTCGCGCTCGGAATAATATTCGACGCCGAAATCCTTGGCGTTCTGCGCAAGCGCTTCCACCTGAATGCGGCTTTCCTCGTTCTTGATGCCTTCCAGCCTGTCGGCCGTGGTCGGAACGTTGTGATCCACAACGGCCAGCGTGCGGGCAGGCGAATGCACGGGGCGACCGGCCATGCGCAGGCCTTCGAAGGCCTGCGGGCTCGTCACCTCATGGACGAGGTGACGGTCGATGTAGAGAAGACAGGTTCCGTCTGGGTCGCGATTGACGACGTGGTCGTCCCAGATCTTGTCATATAAGGTGCGGGGTGCGCTCATGGCTCTATGCCTTGTCATGGAAAAGTGTAACCAGGGTTCAGAATGGCGTGGACAGCGGTGCTGTCAGGCGAGCCTAAGTCGGCTGGTGAGCGCCCCGGAAACACGCGCAAAGAACCGTGCCGGCAGACGCTTGTGGTCCTGCAGCACATAAACATTCTGCGCGAGACATCCGAATTTAGATCCCATGGCAGCCTTCATAGCAGATCGCCGGTTTAACGGCAACATGAATGCGCAGAGCACGGAACGCCACGGCTTGGCATTTTCCATGTGCGCTGCATCATTGCTGAATGGCCTCAACAGTCTTTTCTTGCAACGGATCTTCAATGGTTATGATGCAATGCAACTTGCCTATTTTGCGGCGCACATATAGATGGGTTCCCTTATCATTTGCGTTTCGACGAGAAATCGAAGGGAGGGAAAGCATATGGTATCCGAAAAAGCCCTTATCTCGAAGATCACCTGGCGGCTGATGCCGTTTCTTGGCCTTCTCTATCTCATTGCCTATATCGACCGCCAGAATGTCAGCTTCGCAAAGCTGCAGATGGTCGATGCGCTGAGCCTTAGCGAATATGCTTACGGCCTTGGCGCTTCGCTGTTCTTCATCGGTTACTTCATCTTCGAAGTGCCGAGCAACCTGTTCCTCAACCGTTTCGGCGCCAGCAAATGGTTTGCCCGCATTCTGGTTTCCTGGGGCGCCGTCACCATCGCGCTTGCCTACACGCAGAACGCCACGATGTTCTACATCCTGCGCTTCCTGCTCGGACTCTGCGAGGCGGGCTTCTTCCCGGGTGTATTGTTCCTGATGACGCTCTGGTTCCCGCGCGATTATCGCGGCCGTATGATCGGCCTGTTCATGATTTTCAGCGCGCTTGCCAATGCCATCGGCGCGCCGCTCGGCGGCATGCTGCTCGATCTGGATGGTTTCCTCGGCTATGCCGGATGGGAATGGGTGTTTCTCGCGACCGGTATTCCGGCGGTGATCGCGGGTATCGTCACCTTCTTTTATCTGGACGATACACCCGAAAAGGCGAAGTTCCTGAGCCGGGATGAGAAGGACTGGTTGAAGAACCGGCTGGCCCAAGAGAACAAGGGCATGGAGGAGCATGCAGAGGATGGCTTCAAGGCGCTGGTCAATCCGCGCGTTCTGTTCATGGCGCTCTGCTATGTCGGATTCCCGCTGGCCGCTTATGGTCTCAGCTACTGGCTTCCAACCATCGTGAAGAGCTTCGGCGTTTCCAACACCGCCAATGGCTTCATCAACATCATCCCTTGGGTGATCGTTGCCGTTGCCCTGTTCGTCGTGCCTTTGGCAGCCGACAAGGCAAAGAACAAGACGCCCTATATCGTCGCCCCCGCCTTCATTGGCGCCTTTTGCCTGTTGATGTCGGCCTTGCTCAGTGACCCGGTGCTGCAGTTCGCCTTCCTCTGCATCGCCGCTGCCGGCATCTTTGCCGGCCAGCCGGTGTTCTGGAGCCTGCCCGGCCGCTTCCTCAAGGGAGCAGGTGCGGCCGCCGGCATCGCCGCGATCAATTCCGTCGGCAATCTGGGTGGCTTCGTGGCGCAGAACGTGGTGCCCTGGATCAAGGATGAGACCGGCAGCACCATTGCGCCGATGTTCTTCCTTGCCTTTTGCCTGGCGCTAGCAGGCGTGCTGGTCATCATCGCAACGCGCAGAATGGGCAATCAGGTCAAAGCGGCCTGATTTTGGAATATTGCGACATCTGAAGCGGTTGCCGATCGCCGCATATGCAAAAAATCGTGGCCCGGATGTCTCCGGGCCACGATCATTTTAAGCGGCAAATAATGAATTCTCTTCGAGAGAATTACGCGGTGAACCAGTCGCTACCGGTCAGGTGGACACCGGCGACAACGATCTTTTCGCCCTTGTGCTCGCCAGTGACGTTGTAGGTGAGGATGGTGTCATTATCGATCGTCGACACCGCCCAGTTGTCGAGTACCGTACCGACCAGCTTGAGCTTGTCCATGGCCGTGTTGAAGCCTTCGATAGTGTCGGTCGCAAAGCTCTTGGCCATGTCGCCGAGATTGAAGACGAAGGTATCGGCGCCACCGCTTGCCTTTATGTGGTCGATGCCCTTACCGCCGGTTACCAGCGAGGAGGCGAGGTTTACGCCACTCAGGTCGATAGAGTCGTTGCCTGCGCCGGCGTCGATCTTGACGGAGGTGAAGCTGCCGTCGGTGACGCCAGCGCCACCGTTCACGACATTGGTACCGGCAGCAACGCCGCCATCGAATGCCGTGCCCGCCTTGACCACGATGGTGTCGTTGCCCGCGCCCGTGTCGATGTTGAAGGCGTTTACCCAAGCCTTGTCGTTCGAAATGACAGAGACGGTGACAGTGTCATTGCCTTCGCCGGTCGAGATGTTGCCACGCTTGGCATTGAGAACTTCAACGTTGGACGAACCGGTGCCGCCGAGATGAACATCGACCTGAACGAAATCCTTGAAGATAAGGTTTTCAGAAGTGTCGGACTGGGCGAGAGCGTTTTTTACCGAATTCCATGCCGAAGACACGTCAAATTTGAAGCTGTTAGAGCTGGGATCATAGCCGACATCGACCGTGCCGCCCGCGCCGGTGCCGGGAACGGATACCGCGCCGACATTGACCACGCCGGAGTCGAGCGAAGAACCGTTTTTGACCTGTGCTGTGGATTCGGTTAGGAGCTTATAAGCTTCCTGATCGACCAGATTGGTGAGCGAAGAGACCGAAGCAGCGCCACCATTACCAAAAGTTACTTTTAACGCCATTTTACACTCCCATAAATTTTTGAGAAATCGATGAATTGAAATTAAATTTGTAATAAATATTGCGGGTAATATTTAATACGTAAAAAATGATAATACAATATAAGAAATTGTTTTTTTGAATAAAGTGCGTCTTTAGCGTGTTGCGAAAATTCCTTTCGAAAAATTATGCAATGGAAACTGTTTATTCCTGTACGAAGGTCTTTTTGAGCCTGTCCTGGAACGGTTTTACAAAATAAGAAAGAACACTCCTTTCGCTGGTTTGTATGAATACTTCGGCCGGCATGCCGGGATATAGTTTCCCGCCGGGCAGATGACTCATTCCGGCCTTGTCGGGTTTGATACGCAGCGCGTAATAAGATGTGCCGGTCCGGGAATCCATCTGCAGGTCGGGGGCGACGACAGCAACTTGCGCGCTGAAATCCGGCGTCGTGCTTTGATTGAACGCCGTGAAACGAATGGTAACCGGCTGTCCGACGTAAATCTGATCGATGTCCCGTGGGGTTATATTGGCCTCGATGGCAAGCTCATCCTGCTCAGGCACCACCAGCATCAGCACTTCGCCCGGTTGAATGACACCGTTTATATTATGCACTGAAAGCTGGTAGACGCGGCCGGCAATCGGTGAGCGGATGTCAAGGCGATCCAGCTGATCGCGCGTTGCCGCCAGCCTCTCTTCATATTCCGCGACGGTCGCTTCGATCGATGTCAGATCTTTCGTGACTTCCGATTTCCGGTCTTCATCGAGCTGAAGCAATTGCAGGTCCAATTCGCTCAGCTTGCCCACCGTCTGTGCCCGGGCGGCGATGTATTGGCCCTGCTGGCCTTCGAGATTGGAAAGCTGGCGCTTGAGGAGATTGAGGCGCTGAAGCGTGACAAGCCCTTTTTTGAAGAGCTCGTCCGTCTTGGAAACATCTTCTTTGACGATGGTAAGCTCATTGTCCGTTGCCTGCACCTGCACCTCGAGGCCGCGAGCCTCGTCGGCGAGCTGATCCTTGCGAGTTGCCAGCTGCTTCTTCATGCCGATCAAGGCGTTGCGACGGCTGTTGAAGAGGTTCTGTTCGCTGTCGATAAAGGTTTTGGCCGCCTTGGAACTCGTCAGGGCCGCCAGATCTTCCTGCACGGTGAAAGACGTCGCCTCGGCAATTTCCGCACGCAGACGAGCCCGTCGCGCGTAGAGTTGCGCAAGCGTATTTTCAACGATCGAGAGGTTCGCCTGCACGACGGTCGCGCTCAGCCGCAACAGGATCTGACCGGCTTCAACCCTGTCACCTTCGGCGACATTTATCTCGCTGACGATGCCACCGGAAAGATGCTGGATCTTTTTGGAATTGCCTTCAACGACGACCCGGCCAGTGGCGACCACCGCACCGGCAAGCTTTGCAAAAGCAGCCCACCCGCCCAATCCGACCAACAGGCCGAGCGCCAGAACGACCACCGCGGTCGAGTGTTTGAGAATGGAGGCATTTGTCCTGCCGGTTTTTTCCGTCTCAACCATTTTCGCTCACCCGGTTTTCAATCTTGCGCGTCTCTTCCTCCTCAGGCACCTGGCGGATATTCTGCCGCAGTATTTGCGCGAGCACCTCCTCCTTCGTGCCAAAACGCAGCATCCGACCGTTGCTCATCACCATCACCAGATTGACGCTTTCAATGGCGCTGGGGCGATGGGCAATCACGACGACGATGCCGCCGCGCGCCCTGATGTCGCCAATGGCGTTGCGCAGGGCCGCTTCGCCTTCGCTGTCCAGATTGGAGTTCGGCTCATCGAGAAGAACGAAAAAAGGCTCGCCAAACAGGGCGCGGGCAAGGCCGATGCGCTGTTTTTGTCCGCCCGATAAAGCCTCGCCACGGTCGCCAATATAGGTATCGTAACCGTTGGGCAGGTTCAGGATCAGCTCATGCACCTGTGCGGCCTTGGCCGCGGCGACAACTGCTTCCGCTGTCGCATCGCGGTCGAAGCGCGCAATATTCTGCGCCACAGTCCCGGGCATCAGCTCCACCTGCTGGGGCATGTAGCCGACGGATTTGCCGAGAAACTCGAAATCCCACTGGTTGAGCGCGGCCCCATCGAAGCGGACGGAACCGCGTTCATAGGGCCAGATGCCGGTCATCAAGCGTGCCAACGTGGATTTGCCGGAGGCGCTTGGGCCGATGATGCCGAGACCATCGCCCGCGTTCAGCGTGAAGGAAATATCGGCAACCGTATCGCGCGCGCCGTTTGGCGGTCCACCGGTTACACGGTCAACCGCTACGGTATATTGCGGGCGGGGCAGGGAGAGCGGCGGCGAGGGTTCGGGCACCAGTTCCAGGAACTCGTTGACGCGTTTCCAGCCCTGTCTTGCGGTCATGAAGCTGCGCCAGTTCGCAATCGCATGTTCGACAGGGCCGAGCGCCTTTGCGGAGAGGATCGACCCTGCGATGATACTGCCCGCCGATGCATTGCCGTCGATGACAAGAACGGCGCCGATCGCCATGACGCCGGATTGCAGCAGCAGCCGGAATGTTCGCGACATGGCGCCGAGCATGCCGGCCGTATCGGATGTCGACAGGGTGACGGCGCGATATCTGGAATGTAGCTCGTCCCACATGGATGTCACCGCCCCCATCATGCCCATGGTCTTGATGGATTCAATGTTGCGCTGGCTGCTGCCGACGAGGACGTTTCTTTGGCCTCGTGCAGTATAAGCCTGTTTTGTCGCCCTTTCGGTCAACCAATTAGTCAGAAGCGTCAGTACGATAAGAACCAAGGCGCCGCCGAGCACAGCAAACCCGATCCATGGATGCAGGGCGAAACAGATCAGCAGATAGATGGGCAGCCAGGGAATATCGAAAAAAGCCGCCGGACCTGGCCCGGAGAGAAACTGGCGGATCTGATCGAGATCGCCGACGATCTGCAGCCCATCAATCTTCCCCGAGGCAAGGAGCGGGGCAGTGATTGACGCCCTGAAAAGCTTCTGATTGAGCGCGTCGTCCATATTGTCCGAGATGCGCGCCAATATGCGTCCTCGCAGCGCGTCGAACCCCATCAGAAACGCGTAGAGAACGATCAGGAGAACGACCAGCGCCACAAGGGATGGAATGCTCTTGCTTGGCAAAATGCGGTCGTAAACTTCCAGCATGAAAAGCGAGCCGGAAAGATTAAGAACATTCATCAACGCGCTGGCGAGACCAACGGCGAAAAAAGCGGACTTATTTTTTGTTAAAAAAGAATTAAATAAAAACATAATAACACCTGAAACGGCTAGAAAATTGCACAATAAATGCAATTAGGCAATGCTGTTCGAAGATTGGCTAAAACAGTTTTGCGGGAAATCAGGTCAGCATTTGTTGCCGGTCGAAATCTGCCGGATCTTTCGGCGAAGCAAATGACTGAAAGAACGTCGGTATTCTCTCTGGCCAGCCAATGCTTGCCAAACGCGGCTTTCAAGCGGCATTTTCCTCGCATGGCTTGTTGCGCTACATCAGCGCAACAAAAAAGGCGGCCCGAAGGCCGCCTTTTGATCAATCCATCGAAATGGAAATCTTATTCCGCTGCGGTTTCAGCAGCCTTTGCTGCTTCTTCCGCTGCCTTGGCTTCTGCGGCTTCGGCTGCTGCCTTTTCTGCGGCGAGAGCCTGAGCTGCTGCTACCTTTTCGGCTTCCAGACGCGCCTTCTCGTCGGCAAGCGCCTGACGCTCGGACTCGTTCAGCTTGCGGGCGCGCGTACCGGTGTTTTCAACGATACGGGCAGCTTTACCGCGACGGTCGCGCAGGTAGTAGAGCTTCGCGCGGCGAACCTTACCGCGGCGAACGACTTCAACGCCTTCGACCAGCGGGGAGTAGATCGGGAATACGCGCTCGACGCCTTCGCCGTAGGAAATCTTGCGAACGGTGAAGCTTTCGGAAAGACCGCCGCCGGAACGGGCGATGCAAACGCCTTCGTAAGCCTGTACGCGGGTACGGTTACCTTCGGTAACGCGCACGTTGACGCGCAGGGTGTCGCCCGGAGAAAACTCGGGCAGGGTGCGCTTTGCTTCGATCTTGGCGGCCTGTTCGGCTTCCAGCTGCTGAATAATATTGGTCATGTTAACCTCTGATTTCTTCTGAAACAGCCAGAGCGCTCAACGGTTCGTCTGTCGGTCAATGCCTTCAGACCATGCCTTGCGGCAGGAGCGGGTTCGCCATTCTTTGCTTTCGGTTGGGATATTTCCCATTTCCACGCGGGCACATACACGAGGCAGCGCCGTTTGTCATCCCTTTCATGACAATATTTTATCAATTACGCGCCGCGTTCCGGCAGTTGCGAAGCAGCGCGCTGGCGGATATGGCATGGGAACCTTGGGAGGGGCTATGTCCGTATTCGTTATTCTCATGCTGTTCGCCACCGGCTTTCTGTCGGGTGTCGTTAATGCCATTGCCGGTGGCGGCACTTTTTTGACCTTCGGCGCGATGACGCTGGCCGGCCTGCCGCCGATCGTCGCCAACGCCACGTCAGCCATCGTGCAGTTTCCGGGCTACGTCACCTCTGTCATCGCCTATGGGCCTGAAATTCGCGCCCATTGGCGCGAGGCAATCCTTCTGTCTGCCGTTTCAGTCGTTGGCGGGCTGGCCGGATCGCTTCTGCTTTTGTCGCTCGACAATCCTTCCTTCCGCCAGCTTGTGCCATGGCTACTTCTCGCTGCAACCGCCGTTTTCGCTGCCGGCCCGTGGCTGAGGCCAAAAGCGAGCGTCGAACGTTCGCCCGGCAATCTGCCGAGCCTCATTTTCCAGGGACTCGCTTCCGTCTATGGCGGTTTTTTTGGCGCTGGCATGGGCATCATGATGCTGGCCATTCTCGGAATAACCTCGGGAGGCAGCTATCATCATCTGAATGCGCTGAAAAACCTCTTGTCAGTCGTGATCGCCGTTATCGCAATCGCGATCTTCGTCAGCGGCGGCGTCGTTTCCTGGTGGGCGGCGCTCATCATGTTCCCCGCGGCCGCACTTGGCGGCTATGCGGGCGTGCATACGGCACGGCGGGTGCCGCAATGGATCATCCGCTGGCTGGTGATCGCCGTCGGGCTGGTGCTGACGGCCTATTATTTCGTTTCGGCCTGAGCCTTTACCAGAAGGTCCGGACGTCTTTCCTGCGTCAGCTTCAGCGCCTGTTCATGACGCCACCTGTCGATGACGGCGTGGTTGCCGGAAGTGAGAATGGCGGGGATGTCACGGCCTTCCCAGACCTGCGGGCGGGTATAATGCGGATGTTCCAGCAGTCCGCCCTCGAAGCTCTCATGAACACCGGAAAGATCGTTGCCCATAACGCCGGGCAGGATACGGACGACGGCGTCAAGAAGCGTCAACGCCGCCGGCTCACCGCCGGAGAGGATGTAATCGCCGATCGACACTTCCTCCAGCCCGCGCGCCTCTATCACCCGCTGGTCGACACCCTCGAAACGACCGCAGACGATAATCGCGCCCTCTCCGGCCGCCAGTTCACGCACACGGTTTTGCGACAGAGGCTTGCCGCGCGGGCTCATCAGTAGCCGCGGGCGTGTATCGCCATTGGAAACATGGTCGATGGCCGCCGCCAGAACGTCGGGTTTCAGCACCATGCCGGCGCCGCCGCCTGCCGGCGTGTCATCAACGCTTCTGTGTTTGTCGGTGGCAAATTCGCGGATCTGCACGGCGTCCAGTGACCATTGCCCCCGCTCCAGCGCCTTGCCGGCCAGCGAATATTGGAGATGCCCCGGAAACATTTCCGGGTAAAGCGTCAGAACGGTCGCCTTGAAGGTCATGGTTTATTTCTTGCCGAAAGGCGATACGCCGGTTTCGTCCTTGTCATCGGTATTGTCGATCAGTCCGGCGGCCATCGGATCGATGAGAATGCGACCGGCTTCGAGGTCGATTTCCAGCACGGCTGCTTCCGAAAAGGGAATGAGGGCAGGGCGTCGGCCTGCACCTTTCAGCTCCAGCAGGTCACCTGCGCCGAAATCATAGACGGCGCTGACGGCGCCATAACTTCTGCCCTCCGCATCGACGGCTTCCAGCCCTTCGAGATCGGCATAATAAAACTCGTCATCGTCAAGCTCGTCGTCAGGCAGATTGTCGCGGTCGATGAAGAGTTCCAGACCGTTCAAGCTCTCCGCCGCATTGCGGTCGTTGATGCCTCTGAAGCGGACGACGACGACATTCTTGCCCTCGCGCAATTCCAGAATCTCGAAGACGCGACCATCGGCGGTAACCAGATTGCCATAATCGCCCAGCGCCATGGGGTCGTCCGTATAGGTACTGACACGGACTTCGCCGCGCAGGCCCTGTGCGCCGCCGATTTTTGCCATGAGTATCGGGTTTTCCAGCTTTGCCATCGGGCCGTCCGTCTTCTGGTGTTGGTTGCGTCAGCTTTAAGGTTTGTTGACGCCAAAATAAACAAAAAACGGGCGGCATGGAAAACCACACCACCCGTTCTTCAAAAGTTTCCGTGCAGATTATTCTGCAGCAGAGGCTTCCGCAGCAGCAGCGGCTGCATCTTCAGCCTTCTGCTTCTTTTCAGCGATACGCTCGAGAGCGCGCTTGCCCGGCTTTGCCTTTTCCGGGTTGCTGCGAGCGGCGCGCTCGGCAAGGCCGGCTTCAGCGAGGAAGCGCAGAACGCGGTCGGTCGGTTGTGCGCCCTTGGCGATCCATTCCTTGATGAGGTCAGCCTTCAGCTCAACGCGCTGCGGGTTGTCCTTGCCGAGCATCGGGTTCCAGGAACCGACCTTCTCGAGGAAACGGCCGTCGCGGGGCGAACGGGCGTCAGCAACGACGATCTGGTAGTACGGGCGCTTCTTGGAGCCACCGCGTGCGAGACGAATTTTAAGTGCCATGTTATATACTCCTTAGGATGGCTTGTCCGCCGTTCAGGCGGTCTTGTCGAGGCCGCCATGTTCGGCGGCGATTGCTTCATGATGCCGGATGACTTCCTTGATGATGAAGTTCAGGAACTTCTCGGCGAAATCCGGATCCAGATTGGCGTCCTTCGCAAGACGGCGAAGGCGTTCGATCTGGTATTCCTCGCGCGCCGGATCAGCCGGCGGCAAACTGTATTTTGCCTTCAATACGCCCACCGCCTTGGTGCAGCGAAACCGTTCGGCAAGAATGTGAACCAGCGCGGCATCGATATTGTCGATCGACTGGCGGTATTCGGAAAGCTGGGCTTTCACCTCTACATCGTTCACCGGTGTGCCTCACTTCTTCTTCGGAAAACCGGGAAGCCCCGGCATGCCGCCGAGACCTGGAAGCTTTGCGCCGCCAAGACCTGGCAATCCCCCAGGTAGCCCGCCAAGACCGGGCATCGCGCCCGGCTTGCCGAGACCGGCGGCTTCCGCCTGCTTCTGGAGTGCTTCAAGCTGCTTCGGATCGATGTTGGACAAATCAGGCATGCCGCCGCCCATCATGCCACCGAGGCCCATCTTGCCGGCAAGGCCGCCCATCATCTGCTTCATGATGCCGCCTTTGCCCTTGCCGCCCATGGCCTTCATCATGTCGGCCATGCCGCGATGCATTTTCAGGAGCTTGTTGATTTCGGCGGCATCGGTGCCGGAACCGGCGGCGATGCGCTTCTTGCGGCTGTGTTTCAGAATATCCGGATTGGCGCGCTCGGCCTTGGTCATGGACGAGATGATGGCGATCTGGCGGTCGAACATCTTGTCGTTCATGCCGGCCGAAGCCATCTTGTCCTTCATGCCGGCCATGCCGGGCATAAGACCCATGATGCCGCCCATGCCGCCCATCTTCTTCATCTGGGCAAGCTGGTCGGCGAGATCGTTGAGGTCGAATTTGCCCTTGGCCATCTTCTCGGCCATGGCGCGGGCTTTTTCCGCATCGATGTTTTCGGCGGCCTTCTCAACCAGCGAGACGATGTCGCCCATGCCGAGAATACGGTCGGCGATACGGCGCGGATGGAACTCATCGAGTTCGTTCATGCGCTCGCCGATACCGATGAGCTTGATCGGCTTGCCGGTGACGGCGCGCATGGAGAGGGCCGCACCACCGCGTCCGTCACCATCCATACGGGTAAGAACGAGGCCGGTTATGCCGACGCGCTCATCGAAGTTGCGCGCCAGATTGACGGCGTCCTGACCGGTCAGCGAATCCGCCACCAGCAGGAT
The DNA here is from genome assembly GCF_002008225.1 of Agrobacterium salinitolerans. GTDB lineage: Bacteria > Pseudomonadota > Alphaproteobacteria > Rhizobiales > Rhizobiaceae > Agrobacterium > Agrobacterium salinitolerans. The sequence goes on from NZ_MRDH01000039.1 coordinate 48,984, forward strand.
TTCATGCGGGTTGGACTTCTTCTTGATGTCGGCCATTTCCAGCATCAAGGGTTCGTCGATATGGGTGCGGCCGGCGGTGTCGAGAATGACAACGTCGTGGCCGCCAAGCTTTGCGGCCTGCACGGCGCGCGCGGCAATATCCGTCGGCGACTGGCCGGCGATGATAGGTAGCGTGTCGACACCGGTCTGGACGCCGAGCTGGCGCAGCTGTTCCTGTGCGGCCGGACGACGCGTGTCGAGAGATGCCATCAGCACCTTCTTCTTGTCGCGGTCGGTCAGGCGCTTGGCGATCTTGCCGGTGGTCGTGGTTTTACCCGAACCCTGCAGACCCACCATCATGATGACAACGGGGGCGGGGGCGTGAAGGTCGATGGAAACGCCTTCGGTGCCCAGCATCTCGACCAGCTCGTCATGCACGATCTTGACGACCATCTGGCCGGGCTTGATGGATTTCAGGACGGCTGCGCCGACAGCCTTTTCACGCACCCTGTCGGTGAAGGAACGCACGACTTCCAGCGCCACGTCCGCTTCCAGAAGCGCACGGCGAACCTCGCGCAGGGCGGCGGCAACATCGGCTTCCGTCAGCGCGCCACGGCCGGTCAGTCCATTCAGAATGGAACCAAGGCGGTCCTGGAGGTCTTCAAACATCGTTTCTTCCTTCTTCGTTCCGGGGTCTCCGAAACGTCGGTGCTTTCGCTGGCAAAAACAAGACGCAAAGCCAAAAAGCACCCGAGGGCGCATCGCGCTGTCGGGTGTTGACCTCCGGGATCTCTTTATACCTTTTCGGGTCCCGGTCGGCGGCTTGGAGTCGTGAAACTGCCAGCTGATGGGCGGGATAAACAGGAAAGTGCGGGAAAAGTCAAGGCGGCGGCGGGATTCAGCCGCGAAAGCGCTGATTTCATCTTTTCGTGATCTTCAGCAGGCCATGATGGGTCCTCCTTGAAGGCTGCTTCTTCGCCACCTATACATTTCTCATGAACCGTCGAAAATTTTTCCGTTTTTCCGCTGTTGGTCTGCTCGCTCTGGCAGGCGGCGGCCTTTATGCCCGCCGTTCGAGCGCCAGCGCCTATTACAGCGGCCCTATCTCCGATCATTTCGACGGGATACGCTTTTTCAATCCTGGCGGCACGCCGCCCGGCAACTTCATGGGCCTTTTGAAGTGGCGCTTCAATGGCGAGCGCTCCACATGGCCGGAAAGCTACCCCAGCCCCTTTCCCTTCGCGAAGCCGGAAGCGCGGATCGAAGGCAAAGACATGCGCGTCACTTTTGTCGGCCATGCCTCGTTTCTCATCCAGACGGCGGGTTTGAATATTCTCATCGATCCGGTGTGGTCGCAGCGCACGAGCCCATTCAGCTTTGCCGGTCCCAAGCGGGTCAACCCGCCCGGCATCCGTTTCGAGGATCTGCCGCCCATCGATCTGGTGCTGGTGACGCATAATCACTACGACCATCTGGATATGGAAACGCTGAAGCGCCTGCATGTGGCGCACAAGCCGCTTTTCATCACGCCGCTTGGCAATGACGCCATCATCCGCACCGGTGTCGAGGCGGCCCGTATAGAGGTGGGGGACTGGGGCGATGTGATCGATGCCAGTGCGGTGAAAATTCACTTTGAGCCCTGCCACCACTGGTCGGCGCGCGGCCTGAATGACCGGCGGATGGCGCTCTGGGCGGCTTTCGTCATCGAAACGCCTGGCGGCAAGATTTACCATATCGGCGATACCGGCTTCCATGAGGGACTCAACTATCACGCCGCGCGAAAGAAGCATGGCGAGTTCCGCCTCGCCAACCTGCCCTTCGGCGCTTACGAGCCGCGCTGGTTCATGAAGGGCCAGCACCAGAACCCGGCGGAAGCTGTGGAAGGCATGAAGCTTTGCGGTGCGGCGCATGTCTGCGGCCACCATTGGGGTACGGTACAACTCACCGATGAGGCGGTGGATGCGCCGCTTGTGGCCCTCAAGGCAGCGCTGACGGAGCAGGGAGTGGAGGAAAGCCGTTTCCGGCCGATGCGCCCGGGTGAGGTTTTCGACGTGCCTTCCGACTGACGGGCGCCCCGTTTGCGCCGCAACAGTCTGGTAATTTCCCGTCCTTTCCGCCATATAGGGCGAAAGCGCGGGGAAATCCCGCATGCAACCCGGTTTTCAGGCAGTTTTCAGGTTTTAAGGCGATGGCGGACACGGTCGAATTTGCGAAGATGAACGGGCTTGGCAACAAGATCCTCGTTGTCGACATGCGCGGCCGCAAAGATATGGTGATGCCTGATGCGGCAATCGCCCTCAATTCCGATCCCGCCACGCAGTTCGACCAGATCATGGCGATCCATGATCCGCGTGTCGGCGGCACGGATGCTTACATCGATATCCTCAATTGCGATGGCACCAAGGCGCAGGCTTGCGGCAACGGCACGCGCTGCGTGGTGCAGGCGCTGTCTTCCGAAACCGGCAAGACCAGCTTCACCTTCCAGACGGTCGCCGGCATTCTGAATGCCGTCGAGCATGAAGACGGCATGATTTCGGTCGATATGGGTCAGCCCAGATTCCGCTGGAGCGACATTCCGCTGTCTGAGGAATTCCACGATACGAGCCGCATCGAATTGCAGATCGGGCCGATCGACGCGCCTATTCTGCATTCGCCGGCCGTCATGTCCATGGGCAATCCGCATGCGATTTTTTGGGTGGATCGCGATCCCATGACGTTTGATCTCGAACGTTTCGGACCGCTTCTCGAAAATCACCCGATGTTTCCGGAAAAGGCCAATATCACGCTGGCGCAGGTGATTTCCGACAGCGCGCTTCGCACCCGCACCTGGGAGCGTGGCGCCGGGCTGACGCTTGCCTGCGGTTCCGCTGCCTGTGCGTCGGCCGTTTCCGCTGCCCGTACCGGCCGCACCGGCCGAAAGGTCACCATCGATGTCGCCTCCAGCCCCATCCGTGTGCCGCTGACCATCGACTGGCGCGAGGATAACCACGTCATCATGACCGGCCCTGCCGAATGGGAATGGTCCGGTTCCGTCGATCCCGTCACGGGCGTCTGGGCGCGGGATGCGGTCGAGCGGGGGGCTGTATGAGCGGCGTCGAGGTCATAACCTTCGGCTGTCGTCTCAACACCTATGAATCGGAAGTGATGCGGGCGGAGGCCGAAAAGGCCGGGCTTAACAATGCCGTGCTGGTCAATACCTGCGCCGTGACGGGCGAGGCGGTGCGCCAGGCGCGCCAGGCCATCCGGCGTGCACGGCGCGACAATCCGCACGCGCGCATCATCGTTACCGGCTGCGCTGCCCAGACTGAAAAACAGACCTTTGCCGACATGCCCGAGGTGGATGCGGTGCTGGGCAATGAGGAAAAGCTGAAAAGCGCCTCCTATCGTGCGCTGCCCGATTTTGGCGTCTCAGCGGAAGAAAAGCTGCGCGTCAACGATATCATGAGCATCAAGGCGACCGCGCCGCAGATGGTGAAGCACATAGACGGGCACGTGCGCGCCTTCATTCAGGTGCAGAATGGCTGCGACCATCGCTGTACTTTTTGCATCATCCCCTATGGGCGCGGCAATTCGCGCTCCGTGCCGATGGGTGCGGTGGTGGATCAGGCCCGTCGGCTGACGGAGAGCGGTTATCGCGAAATCGTGCTGACCGGGGTGGATGCCACGAGCTATGGCGCGGACCTGCCGGGCGAGCCTTCCCTCGGTTATCTCGCCAAGACATTGCTGAAGCAGGTTCCGGACATCCTGCGGCTGCGGCTTTCCTCCATCGACAGTATCGAGGCCGACGGCCATCTGATGGATCTGATTGCCGACGAGCCGCGTTTCATGCCGCATCTGCACCTGTCACTCCAGCATGGCGACGACATGATCCTGAAACGCATGAAACGCCGCCATTTGCGGGCAGACGCCATTCGTTTCTGTCACGAGGTGCGGTCGCTTCGGCCGGATATCGCTTTCGGTGCGGATATGATCGCCGGTTTTCCGACAGAGACGGAAGACATGTTCGAAAACGCCGCGACGCTTGCGGAAGAATGCGGCATTTCCAGCCTGCATGTGTTTCCCTACAGCCCGCGAGCGGGTACGCCGGCGGCACGCATGCCGCAGCTTGACCGGGCTTTGGTGAAGGAGCGGGCGGCAAGGCTTCGGGAGCGCGGCGAGGCGCTGCGGTTTACGCATCTGCAAGGTATGGTCGGTTCGGCGCAGACGATCCTCGTTGAAAACAACGGTTTTGCCCATACCGACAATTTCACGCTGGTGGAGGCACCGCATCTTGCCCCGCGCACTCTTGCGCAGGTTTCGATTACCGGCCACAACGGCAAACATCTGAAGATGAAGCTTCTGGCGGCGGATGCGGCCTGAGGCGACACAAGAGAAAAGACACGGGAACGACCATGGCCCTCGGCTTCATCAAAAAAGTCTTTTCGTTCGGCAAGGACAAGGCCGAAACGGAAGAGCGGCCGCAAGAGGACGCCGCGCCTAAGCGCGACAATGAAAACGCTTCTTTCGAAGCGGCGCTAAGCGACGCCGAAGCGCATGGCCCTGTTGACAAGGACCCGGTTTCCGAACTGGAGATGGAGACGGCCGGCGGACCTGCCCCGGACGAGGCGACGGACGTGGTCCTTTCCGACGATGATGAGGAAGAGGACGCACCGCTTCTGCCCGGTGCCGAGCTTTCCGGCGATATGGGTGTAGTGCCGCTGTCGTTGCTACAGGCGGAAGCCGCCGCCGAAGAGCAGGTCGAATCTGCCCCGGAAGTAGCGGATGTCGTGTTGGATGCGGATGCGATGGATGCGCTGCTTGACGAGGCCGAAGCTGCGACCACCGCCCAGCCCGCCGCTATACCGCCAGCTCTACCGAAGGGTTTTTCGTCCGCCAGTGAGCGGGAGGAGCCTGCCCCTGCGGCACCGCAGGTAAAACTGACATGGTTTCAGCGCCTGCGGGCAGGGCTTGCCCGCACGTCGTCGCAGCTGACCACACAGATTTCGGCACTCTTCACCAAACGCAAGCTGGATGAGGATACGCTCGACGAGCTGGAAGATCTTCTCATCCAGTCCGATCTCGGGGTCGAGACCGCCATGCGCATCACCGGCGCCCTGTCTTCGGAACGCTACGGCAAGGATGTCAGCGGCGAGGATGTGGCGCGCATCATGGCGGGCGAGATCACCAAGGTCCTTAAGCCTGTCGCCAAGCCGCTGGAGCTCGATCTTTCACACAAGCCGCATGTCATCCTCGTCGTCGGTGTGAACGGTACGGGCAAGACGACGACCATCGGCAAGCTTGCCGCCAAGCTTTCCGGCTCGGGCCTCAAGGTGATGCTGGCGGCCGGCGATACGTTCCGCGCGGCGGCGATCGAGCAGCTCAAGATTTGGGCGGACCGCACCGGCTCTGAATTCATCGGCACCAAGCTCGGTGCGGATGCGGCCGGTCTTGCCTACGACGCTTATGAGCAGGCGCGGGCGCAGAAAAGCGATGTGCTCATCATCGATACGGCCGGCCGCCTGCAGAACAAGACGGAACTCATGGCGGAGCTGGAAAAGATCGTGCGCGTGCTCGGCAAGCTCGATCCGGATGCGCCGCATACCGTGTTGCAGACGCTGGATGCGACGACGGGCCAGAACGCCATGAACCAGGTGGAAATATTCCGTAATGTCGCGGGCGTTTCGGGCCTGATTATGACAAAATTGGATGGCACGGCGCGGGGCGGTATCCTCGTCGCCATCGCCGCCAAACACAAGCTGCCGGTCTATTTCATCGGTGTGGGTGAAGGTGTTGATGATCTGGAGCCCTTCGAGGCGGAAGATTTCGCCAAGGCCATTGCGGGAGTTTGAGTATGGATATTGAAAGCAATTCCAAGGAAAGCGAAAAGATGGTGGCGGAAATCAGTCCGCTCCTGAAATTCGTGCTCGAGCTTGGCCCGCTTGTCGTTTTCTTTTTCGCCAATTCGCGTGGCGAATGGCTTGCAACCACTTTTCCGGTCCTGACAGAGTTCGGTGGCCCGATTTTCATTGCCACCGGCCTGTTTATGATCGCGACGGCGATTGCGCTTTCCGTTTCCTGGGTCCTGACGCGCAAACTGCCGATTATGCCGCTGATATCAGGCATCGTGGTGTTCGTTTTCGGTGCGCTGACATTGTGGTTGCAGAACGATACTTTCATCAAGATGAAGCCGACCATCGTCAACACGCTGTTTGGTGTCATTCTGCTGGGTGGCCTGTTCTTCGGGCAGTCTTTGCTGGGTTACGTCTTCAATTCCGCCTTCAAGCTGACGGATGAGGGTTGGCGCAAGCTGACGCTGCGCTGGGGCATCTTTTTCCTTTTTCTGGCGGTGCTGAACGAAGTTGTATGGCGAATGTTCTCTACAGACACCTGGGTGGCCTTTAAGGTCTGGGGCACCATGCCAATCACCATCATCTTCACCATGGCGCAGATGCCGCTCGTCATGCGCCATTCGGTCGAGCCGCTGAACAAGGACGAAAAATGACAGTTGCGGAGATGCCGGCTTCCCGTTCGCGTTCGCTCAAATGGTTCGGCGTGGCCGCCGGCCTGCTTCTCCTGCAAATCGTCATTCTCTACGCCATGGGCCGCATTCCGATCTGCGAATGCGGTTATGTGAAGCTGTTCGAGCCGGGCGTGAACACACCGGGCAATTCCCAGCATCTGGCCGACTGGTATACGCCCTCGCATATCATTCACGGGTTCCTGTTTTACTGGTTCGCGTGGCTGTTGTTCCGCAACAAACCGTTTTCCATGCGGCTTTCTTTTGCGGTTCTGGTGGAGGCGGCGTGGGAAATTCTCGAAAATTCGCCTATTATCATTGATCGCTACCGCACGGCGACCATGGCGCTGGGTTATACCGGCGACAGCATCCTGAATTCGGCGATGGATACGGTTTTCATGGCGCTGGGTTTCCTCTTTGCCGCCCGCGTACCGGTATGGCTGACGGTCGTGATCGCCATCTTCTTCGAAATCTTCACCGGCTGGCTGATCCGCGATAATCTCACGCTGAACGTGGTGATGCTGGTCTGGCCCGTCGAAGCGATCAAGGAATGGCAGAACGCGCTCCCGCAAATGTGAAGCGGCCCATTGGAATTCCAGCCGGAAAGCCGCAAAAGCATCTCTTTATTGGGAGGTTTTCTTAATGGCGTTCCGCTAACCTTCGCGTACAAAGCTCGTCCCTTTCCCGGCAGACCCCGTTGCAAGATAATTTCGCCTATCTTCTTCCCTTCATCATGCTGACATTCGGCGTGGTGTTCCTGTTCCTGCAAAGGATCGGCCACGCTTCGGCTCGCTATTGGGGTATCGGATATCTTGCGGCGGCTTTTGGTTTCGCCACACCTCTGGTGCTTGGCGGCCTGCCTTTCGAAGTCCAGGCGATCCTCTCCAATCTGCTGTTCTTCTCCGCCTTCTTCTTTTATGGCCACGCTCTGCTCACCCATTTCGAACGGCCGCTTTATACCAAGGCGCGGCTGTCGATCGTGGCGGTGGCGGTATTGCTGGTCTCGTTCCATGTTTTCGTCACGCCGGATCTGAAACGCGAACTCGTCATAGGCGATCTCGTCTGCGCCCTGCTGCTCGCCTTTCCGGTCTGGCTCGTGCGCAAGCGGCCGGCTGCGCTTGCCGATAGGCTGATGGTGACCATCGCCTCGCTCGTGGTGCTGGAAACGCTGGTGCGTATCGGCATGCTGCTGGTGATGACGCCGGGTGGCTCTATGGTCGAGCTCAGCGAATTCTTCGAGTCGGACTATGCTTTTTACATGCAGCTTGCCGCCAGCATCTTCGGCTTTCTGCTGGCGTTGTCGGTGCTTGCGAGCCAGATTTCCGTCACCGTCGACCGTCACCAGCATGCGGCGGAACATGATCCGCTGACGGACGTGTTAAATCGCCGCGGTTTCGACCGGCGCGTTCCCGATTTTCGCAACGATACGCCAGAAGGCGTGATCATCGCCTGTGACATAGACCACTTCAAGCGCATCAACGATGTCTACGGTCATGCGGCTGGCGATATCGTGCTCATCGGCCTTGCCGATCTCCTCAGGCGAAACGCGCCCGAGGATGCGCTGGTGGCGCGTTTCGGTGGTGAAGAATTCGTGGTCTTCCTGCCCGGACAAACTGCTGCTGCGGCCGGCCAGCTTGCCAATGGCATGCGTACGGGTCTTTCGTCTCTCGACTGGCGCAACCGCGGCGTCGCCAGCCAGATCACCGCAAGCTTCGGCGTCTCGGCTGTTGCGAGGGGAGACCATTCCATTCACGATGCCATCAAGCGGGCCGACGACAGTCTTTATGCCGCAAAGCGCGGCGGTCGCGATCAGGTCGTGCTGGAAGGCATACGTTTGCCTGCGGAAGGGCCTGCGCTCCGGGTCATTGCCAAGGCGTAACATCCTTCTGGCGCGGCGGCTATTTTCCTGTCGCCGCTGCGATGGCCGGCAGCAGGTCTCGCTCTATGCTACGGGCGTCGAAGGGACCGACCTTTTTATAAAGGATCGTGCCATCGGCGCCGACCAGGTAACTTTCGGGAATGCCATAAACACCCCAGTCAATTGCCGCCTTGCCGTTCGGATCGACGCCTATTGCGGCAAATGGATTACCGAGTTCGCCGAGGAAGCGCAGCGCATTGTCCGATTTGTCCTTGTAGTTGATGCCGACGACGGTGATGCGGTTATCCTTTGACAATTCCTGAAGCAGCGGGTGCTCCTGCCGGCAGGGAATGCACCAGGAAGCGAAGACATTGACCAGTGTCAGCTTGCCCTTGATAGCGGCATCGGTCAGCGCCGGAAGGTTCGAGCCCTCCAGTGGCGGCAGCGACAGGGCGGGGGCCTTGGTGCCGATGAGTGCGGAAGGAATGGCGCTGATATCCAGGCCATTCACGTCCTGATCGTAGAGCATCTTGCCGGCGACAAGGGCAAAACCACCAAACAGCAGAAGCGGCAGCAGCGCCAGCGCATAACGGCTGCGGCCTGTTGTTTTGGCCTTGGTGTCGTGGTCGGCCTGCGTCATTGCGCATCACCTGCGGAAGCGCTTCTCGCCCTGCGGCGCACGCCGGATGCTTCGAGTTGCTTCAGTTCCCGTTTGCGTGCCTGGCCGTCCATAACGACCCAGGCGATGAGACAGAGAACGACAAGGCCGGTCGCTGCATAGGACATGCCGATATAAAAGGCGTGTGTCATCACCTCAGCCCTCCCGGTTGACCATGCGCGCGGCAAGCCGCCGCTGCGCGGCCACGCGCCTGCGCCAGATTTCATTGCGCATTGCGGCAATGTGCAAGGTGAAGAACAGTAGCGTGAAACCGATCGCCATGGTCAGAAGAGGCCACAGAAACTCCGCATCGATGGCGGAACCGCCCATGCGGATGACGCTTGCCGGCTGGTGCAGCGTATTCCACCACTCGACCGAAAACTTGATGATCGGAATATTCACGAAACCGACGAGGATCAGCACGGCGCTGACGCGGGCGGCTCTCGACGGGTCATCCATGGCGCGGTTGAGCGCTATCAGTCCGAGATACATCAGGAAAAGCACAAAAACGGAGGTGAGCCGCGCATCCCAAACCCACCAGGTTCCCCACATGGGCTTGCCCCAGAGCGAGCCGGTGATGAGCGCAATCAGCGTGAATGCAGCACCGATGGGGGCGGCGGCCTTGTGGCTGACATCCGCCAGCGGGTGACGCCAGACGAGGGTGCCGATTGCGGAGACCGCCATGACCGAATAACACATCATTGCGAGCCAGGCGGACGGCACGTGCACATACATGATGCGCACGGTGTAACCCTGCTGATAGTCACCTTCTGACGTGAAGGAGAGATAGAGGCCGGCGGCCAGCACCAGCGCCGTGAGCACAGCGAGCCAGGGCAGAATGCGCGCCGCCAGCGCCAGAAACCGGGTAGGGTTGGCGAGATCGCTGAATTTGGTGATGGTGAAGGTCTGCTCGTTCATGCCGTTTGTGTAACCCGAGAATGGCCGCCCCGCAATTGATCCCTGTCAACAGGGGATCGTGCATTGCAGTTTCGTCAATCCATACCATTGCGCAGTGCCAAAGCGGCGAAGAAAGGGCCGGTCACGGCTGAAAATAACGTGATCGCACACAGAATGAGGAATGGCGGCATGAAGGGCGCCGGATCCTGCACTGCCGCATAGGAGGCGCTGACGCCGAAGATCAGCACGGGAATGGCGAGCGGCAGCACGAGGATGGAAACCAGAAGCCCACCGCGCGGCAATGCGACCGCGACCGCCGCGCCCACCGCGCCGATGAACGTGATGGCGGGCGAGCCGACAAAAAGTGTGAGCATCACGGCACCGATCGCCACCTCGTCCATGTTCATGAACAGGCCGAGCAATGGCGACGCCAGCACCAGCGGCAGGCCGGTCGTGACCCAATGCGCCAAGCATTTGACGAAAACCGTCAGCACAAGCGGGGTTTCCTGCATCAGGATCAAATCGAGGGAGCCGTCATCCCGCTCGGCCTGGAACAGCCGGTCGAGGCCGAGAAGGGCGGACAGAAGCGCGCCGATCCAGACGATGGCCGGGCCGATGCGCGCGAGCAGGTTGAGATCAGGACCGACGCCGAAGGGGATGACGGCAACCACTGTCATGAAGAATAGCACGCCGATCATCGCGCCGCCGCCGGCGCGGATGGAGAGTTTGATATCGCGGAGGAAGAGGGCGGTCATTGGGTATGCCCCGCGCGCAAACCGTTCATGGCCAAGCCTCCACACCCGCAAAACCCGTCATCTGCAATTCACGCGCTTTCTCTAGCCCCAAAGACTGATGGGTCGCAGCCAGGACAATCCCGCCTTTCCCCAAATGGCTTTTGACGAGATCGGTAAACATCCCGTCCGCAGCTTTGTCGAGCGCCGCCGTCGGCTCATCGAGTATCCACACCGGTCGCCATGCAATCAAAAGCTTTGCCATGGCAAAACGGCGCTGCTGGCCGGCGGAGAGATAACCGAAGGGCAGGTGGGTAATGCCGGCAAGGCCAACGATCTCCGCTGCCTCATCAATCATCATGCCCGTGCCGCCGGCAAAGTCGCCGAGGAATTCCTTCCAGAAGCGCAGGTTTTCCGAAACGGTCAGTTCGGTTTTCATGGCATTGCGATGGCCGAGATAATGGCAAGCCTCTGACGGCCGCATCTCCTCATCAACCCCTTCGCCGGCTATCTTTACGCTGCCTTGTTCGGGGCGCAGTAGGCCGGCGACTGTCCGCAGGAGAGTGGATTTTCCCGAGCCGTTGCGGCCGGTCAGCACCAGAGCCTCTCCATCGCTTAACTTGAAGGAAATGTTCATGAATATGAAATCTTCGCCGCGTCGCACGCCAAGATTTTCCGCCGTCAAATCCATGCTGCGATTCCGTTTCAGATTTCGTCGTCTCGATAAAAAAATCGATTAGCTTCGTGGAATGGTCTGGCACGTTTCTCCGAAATTATCTATATGGGTGTCAACCACGCCAGCGGCCGGCGTGAACATCATCTTGCGCCGGACTTGACGATTGCGAGGAGCAATTTTCACGTGCGGACAGCGGAAATGGTCGTACCCGCATCCTGATGTGCATGAGTGCATAGGTGTCCGCACGAACGTGTTGGCTATCAGTGTAAGCGGGGTTTTAATCCATGCCCAAGTCACTCGACAGTTTTCAATGTCGTTCCGTCCTTACCGTTGATGGTAAGGACTATGTCTATTTCAGCCTTCCCAAGGCTGAAGCCAATGGCCTGAAGGGCGTTTCCAAGCTGCCCTATTCCATGAAGGTTCTGTTGGAAAATCTGCTGCGTTTCGAGGACGGCCAGTCCGTCACCAAGGAGCATATCCTTGCGGTTTCCGAATGGCTTGGTAACAAGGGCCTGACCGAAACCGAAATTGCCTACCGCCCCGCCCGCGTTCTCATGCAGGACTTCACCGGTGTTCCCGCCGTGGTTGACCTCGCCGCCATGCGCGACGGTATCAAGGCTCTCGGTGGCGATCCGGAAAAGATCAATCCGCTGGTGCCCGTCGATCTCGTCATCGACCACTCTGTTATCGTTGATGAATTCGGCACGCCGAATGCTTTTGCCCGCAACGTCGAACTCGAATATGAGCGCAACGGCGAGCGTTACCGCTTCCTCAAGTGGGGCCAGCAGGCGTTCAAGAACTTCCGCGTTGTCCCGCCCGGCACCGGCATCTGTCACCAGGTCAACCTCGAATATCTCGGCCAGACCGTCTGGACGAAGGAAGAGGATGGCGAGACGATCGCTTATCCGGATACCTGCGTCGGTACGGATTCGCATACCACGATGATCAATGGTCTCGGTGTTCTCGGCTGGGGCGTCGGTGGTATCGAGGCTGAAGCTGCCATGCTCGGCCAGCCGGTTTCCATGCTTCTGCCTGAGGTCATCGGCTTCAAGCTGACCGGCAAGGTGAAGGAAGGCGTCACCGCGACCGACCTCGTTCTGACCGTTGTGCAGATGCTGCGCAAGAAGGGCGTGGTTTCGAAGTTCGTCGAATTCTTCGGCCCCGGCCTCGATTCGATGTCTTTGGCCGACCGTGCAACCATCGGCAATATGGGCCCGGAATATGGCGCGACCTGCGGCTTCTTCCCGGTTGATGGTGAAACCATCAATTACCTGACCATGTCCGGCCGCGCAAAGGACCGTATCGCGCTCGTCGAAGCCTATTCCAAGGCGCAGGACATGTGGCGCACCGGCGATGGTTCCGACCTCGTGTTCACCGACACGCTGGAACTCGATCTTGGCGATGTCGTGCCCTCCATGGCCGGACCGAAGCGTCCGGAAGGCCGCCTGCCGCTCGAAACCATCGCGCCGAATTTCGCGACGGCTCTCGAGAACGACTACAAGAAGCCCGGCCAGCTCCACAGCCGCTATGCGGTTGAGGGCGAGGAGTTCGATCTCGGTCACGGCGATGTGGCTATTGCCGCCATCACGTCGTGCACGAACACGTCCAACCCCTCCGTTCTTATTGCCGCCGGCCTTCTCGCCCGTAATGCGGTCGCCAAAGGGCTGAAGTCCAAGCCATGGGTGAAGACCTCGCTGGCACCGGGAAGCCAGGTCGTTGCCGAATATCTCGACAAATCAGGTCTGCAGAAGGATCTCGATGCGATCGGTTTCAACCTCGTCGGTTTCGGCTGCACCACCTGCATCGGCAATTCCGGTCCGCTGCCGCCTGCGATCTCCAAGACGATCAACGACAAGGGCCTGATCACCGCCGGTGTTCTCTCGGGCAATCGCAACTTCGAAGGTCGTATTTCGCCTGACGTTCAGGCGAACTATCTGGCCTCGCCGCCGCTCGTCGTCGCCTATGCCCTTGCCGGCTCGGTCCAGAAGGATCTGACCAAGGAGCCGATCGGCGACGATCAGAACGGCAATCCGGTCTACCTCAAGGATATCTGGCCGACCTCCAAGGAAATCCAGGAATTCATCCTGAAATACGTCACCCGTGAGCTTTACGAAACGAAGTATGCCGACGTGTTCAAGGGCGATGCGAACTGGCAGGCCGTTCAGGTTCCGCCGGGCCAGACCTATGCCTGGGACGACCAGTCCACCTATGTTCAGAACCCGCCCTATTTTGTTGGCATGGGTAAAAAGGGCTCGGGCCTCAAGAACATCAAGGGCGCGCGCGTCCTCGGTCTCTTCGGCGACAAGATCACCACCGACCATATTTCTCCGGCCGGTTCGATCAAGGCCGCTTCGCCTGCCGGTGCCTATCTGACGGAGCATGGCGTCGCTGTTGCGGACTTCAACCAATATGGTACGCGTCGTGGCAACCACGAAGTGATGATGCGTGGCACCTTTGCCAATATCCGCATCCGCAACCACATGCTCGGCCCGAACGGCAAGGAAGGTGGCTACACCATCCACTATCCGTCCAAGGAAGAGATGTCGATCTATGACGCGGCCATGAAGTACAAGGCCGAGGGTGTTCCGCTCGTCATCTTCGCCGGTGTCGAATATGGTAACGGCTCGTCCCGCGACTGGGCGGCCAAGGGCACCAACCTGCTTGGCGTCAAGGCCGTCATTGCGCAGTCCTTCGAACGTATTCACCGTTCGAACCTGGTCGGCATGGGCGTCGTTCCCTTCGTCTTCGAGGAAGGCACGACTTGGGCGAGCCTGGACCTCAAGGGCGATGAAATCGTCGAGATCGATGGTCTCGAAGGTGAAATCAAGCCGCGTGAAAAGAAGATCGCCAAGATCACCTATAGCGATGGGTCGGTGAAGGAAGTTCCGCTTCTTTGCCGCATCGATACGCTTGATGAGGTGATCTACATGAACAATGGCGGCATTCTGCAGACCGTTCTGCGCGATCTGGCCGCTTAATACTTTGACGATCGAAGGCGTCGGGAGAAATCCCGGCGCCTTTCATTTTGCGGTCTCTTTTTTTGTGATTGTCGCTCACCCCTTCGTGACTTTCTATTGAAGGGCGTTAGACGTTATTTTCCGGTTTGCATCCGGCAGGATTGATCGCATCAATTCGTCTGGATCTCTTCCGGACAAAGGTTTTTGTAATGCCGCTGAAATTCCCTCTGTCGATATGCCTTCTCGGCACGTTTCTCGTCACCTCCGCGCAGGCGCAGGAGGCCGTGAAGGGCGTCGTCGAATTGTTCACCTCGCAGGGATGCTCATCCTGCCCGCCGGCGGATGAAGCCCTGCGCAAGATGATCCAGAAGGGCGATGTCGTCGGTCTTTCTTACCATGTCGATTATTGGAACTATCTCGGCTGGACCGATTCGCTGGCATCCAAGGAAAATACCGAACGGCAATATGGTTACATGCGCGCACTTGGCCGCAACGGGGTCTATACGCCGCAGGCCATTTTGAACGGCCGCGACCACGTCAAGGGTGCGGATGTGCGGGGCATCTATGACAGGCTGGATGCATTCAAGCGCGAAGGCCAGGGACTAAACGTGCCGGTCTCGTCGAAATTTGCCGGTGACGAGGTGGAGATCGATATTGGCGCTGGCAGCGGCAAGGCCGATGTCGTCGTTGCGTATTTCACGCGCGAGCAGACCGTGGATGTGCAGAAGGGCGAAAACCAGGGGAAAAAAATGTCCTACTGGCACAGCGTCTATGATGTGCAGACAGTCGGCATGTGGGATGGTTCGCCAATGACGGTGAAGCTTCCGGCGAGCGTGGTGGCCAAGGTGAAAAAGGGCGGCTGCGCCGTGCTTTTGCAGACAGCCAACGCCGGTGGCGATCCCGCGGCAATCGTCGGCGCCAGTATCCTGCTTGGAAATGAAAACCCTTGATCGCCGGTAAGGCGATGGAAGATCCGGTCCGGGCATTGGGGGCTGGGGGTAAAGGGTCAATGCACCGGACCGGGTCATCTTGGTGCCTAGGCATCAATTGACAATAGGACTATTCCACCCAATTCAGGCCATGGTTTGACCGAAATACGGCAGCCTACGCGAAAATGGCTGCCTAAATGGTTACCATTTTTAACCCCTGCTTTTGCAGTTGGCAGCGCTTGTCCGAGAAACGGCGGGCGCAGTTCTGCGCTGCCGTCTTCCGGTTCCGCTGCGCATCGAAGGCTTGTCAAACCCTGCCCGGAATTCCCCTGTCCTGTACGCCATGCCGGTGCAAAGACTTGCAATTTCGCCCTCTCAGGCTCACACTGCACGGATGATTTGGGTGGAATCGGAGGTATTGGATGACCGATCAACCGGATGTGCGGCAGGTGCAGACCGCTTCACGTGACAATTCCACCGTCATCGATCTCCGCGAATATAAAAAGAACAAGGACCCTTTGCCGGTCACCTTTCACCGCCGCGAGCTGGATGCGATTCTGCGCATCTATGGCCGCATGGTGGGAGAGGGCGAATGGCGTGACTACGCCATCGATCACCTGAAGGAAAAAGCAGTGTTTTCCGTCTTCAAGCGCTCAGGTGAAATGCCGCTTTTCAGGATCGAGAAAAACCCCAAGCTGGCGGCGAAACAGGGTGCTTATTGCGTGGTGAATACGGATGGCCGCATTTTAAAACGTGGGCATGAGTTGCCGCAAGTTCTGAAGGTCTTCGACAAGGTTTTGAAGCTCATCGAATGAGCTTTCGCAAAAGCGATCGCCCGCAGGGACGGGACGCTCTGGCGGATAAGGGTGAGGAATCTTCCCAAATAAAAAGGCGGCCGACGGGCCGCCTTTCGTGTGTCTGGCAATCGAACCCTTAACCTTAGTCGTCGCGGTTTCCGAGGAACTGCAGGAGGAAGGTGAAGAGGTTGATGAAGTCGAGATAGAGCGTCAGTGCGCCCATGATCGCCTTGCGGCCGGCGACGGCAACATCGTCAGCATCGAAATACATTTCCTTGATCTTCTGGGTATCGTAGGCGGTGAGGCCTGCAAATATCAGCACCCCGATCGCGGAAATTGCGAACTGCAGAGCGGACGACGCAAGGAAGATGTTGACGATCGACGCGATGATCAAGCCGAACAGGCCCATGATCAGGAACGAACCGAGGCCCGACAGATCTTTCTTCGTGGTGTAGCCGTAGAGCGAAAGCGCACCGAACGATGCAGCCGTTACGAAGAACGTCTGCACGATGCTCTGGCCGGTGTAGACCAAGAAGATCGAGGAGAGCGAAACGCCCATCAGCGCAGCGTAGACCCAGAAGGTGGTCTGGGCGGCGGACACGCTCATGTTCTGGATACGGAAGCTAAGGAAGAAGACCAGCGCCAGCGGTGCGAGCATCACAACCCAACGCAGCGGCGACGCGAAAAGCAGCTGGGCAAAAGCCGGGTTCGAAGCAGCAAGCGTATAGGTGCCAAATGCCGCGACGCCGGTGATGACCAGAGCCAGCGCCATCAGGTTATAAACCTTCAGCATATAGGCGCGAAGACCTTCATCGATCATCGCACCAGACTGTGCACGCGTCTGCGCCATGCGGTTCTGGTAGTTATTGAAGTCAGCCATTGTTTCCTCTTTTGAGCTCCGTGATTGCTACGGTGTCGGGATACCTCCCGGGCGCCGCTGCGGAGCTTCAGCAAGCCTACTCACGAATATGATGGCAGATCGTGTCCGATACAAGGCCCTTTCCCGTCGAAAAGACACCATATGCGCGAAAAGCGCTCACGTTTTGGCGATCATTACAAAGAATTAATCGTTAAAGTTAAGCGGCGTACAACCGACGATCATTCGCCTGCCTGCCGGAGAACCGGGGCTGCCTTCTGCCCGAGAATCCGCCATGTGCCGATGAGACCGATGCCCACCGTCATGACGAGGGCGACGACGAGGGTTCCGATCGCCACATCCGGCAGGAAGCTGGAGGGCAGCTTCATGATACGGGCAATCACGAACCATGCGGAGACGCCGCCGGCGAAAAGCGCGAAGACAGCGGTGGCGAGGCCGAGCATCATATATTCATAGGAGAAAGCGCGGATGAGCAGGTTTCGTGTGCCGCCCAGCGTTTTCAGGATGACCGCGTCATGAGTACGGGCGCGGTTTCCGGCGGCAAGAGCGCCGGCAAGGACCAGGACGGAGGCGATGAGCGCAACGGCCGCAGCGGCGCGAATGGCGGTGGCGAGTTGGCCGACAAGCCGGTTGACGACATCGAGCGCGTCCTTCACGCGCACGCTGGTGATCGTTGGATAAGTGTTGGTGACGGCTCGCAATATGCGGCCCTCGTCGCTGGCGGTTGCGGAAGGATCGGCAAGGGTCGCAAGCCAGGCATGCGGTGCGCCGCGGAAGGTATTGGGCGAAAACACCATGACGAAATTGATTGAGAGGGATTCCCATTCGACATTACGCAGATTGGCGATCTTGGCCGTGATGCTGCGGCCGAGCACGTTGACGGTAACCGTGTCGCCAATCTTGAGACCCAGTTCTCCAGCTTCCTCGGATGCGAAGGAAACCAGCGGCTCGCCGCTATAGTCCGGCCCCCACCAGCTTCCTTCTGTCAGAGTCGCATTTTCGGGAATATCCTGCGAATAGGTAATGCCCCGGTCGCCGCGCAGCACCCAGCGCCCGGCCGGAGGCACCTCCATCTTCGTGACGTCCTCGCCGTTGAGCGCCAGGATGCGGCCGCGCAGCATCGGCACTTCTGTCAGCGCGCCTTCCGGCGCTTCCTGTTTCAGAAGATCGCGGAAGCCCTGAAGTTCGCTGCCCTGAATATCCACGAAGAAGAAATTCGGTGCGCGGTCCGGCAGGCTGTCCGTCAATTCGCGACGCAGATTGCCGTCGATCAGCGTCAGCGTCACGAGCAGGGTCAGGCCGAGGCCGAGCGAAAGAACGACGGAGGGGGTGAGCGCGCCTGGCCGGTGGATATTGCCGATCGCCAGCCTGAGCGCAGCCGAATGAACGCGCGGGCTGCGCTTGGCGATGGCCTTGACGCCGGAGGCAACGAACCTCAGCACCATGAACGCAAAAGCGATGGCCGCCAGGAAGACCGAGGCGATGAAGCGGTCTTCCGCAGAAAAGATGGCAAGGGCGGCGAGCGCCGCCAGCAGCAGGCCGGTTGCTACCAGATAGGGCCAGGATGGCCAGCTTCCCTCCTCGAAACCCTGTTCGCGGAAAAGCGCCGTTGCCGGCACCTCGCGCGCTTGGCCAAGGGGTACGATGGCGAAAGCGAGCGTCGTCAGGAGACCGAACAGGGCGGCAAGGCCGAGAGCGCCGGGATAAAAGGCAAGCTCCTTCGGCACGGGCAATACGCCCTCCAGAAACCGCATGGCGATAAGCGGCGCGACGGCGCCGACGACAAGGCCGATGACGATGCCGACGGCGGCGATGAAGGCGATCTGGAAGAGATAGGTCATGGTGACCACCGAGGCCGGCGCACCCAGGCATTTCAGCGAGGCGATGGTGGTACGTTTAGAATCCAGAAAGGCGCGAACGGCATTGGCGACGCCGACCCCGCCAACGATGAGCGCGGTGAGGCCCACCAGCGTCAGGAATTGCGAGAAGCGATTGACGTTTTCGGTGAGCGATGGGGCCGCCCGGTCACTGGTGCGGATGGACCAGCCGGCATCGGGAAAGGCCTTGTTGGCCGCATCGGTCATCGTCGACCGTGCCGAAGGATCGTTCAGCCTGATCTTGTAGGCATGTTCGACAAGACTCCCGTTCTGAACGAGACCCGAGGCGAAAAGGGCGTCGCGACTGACCATCAGTCGTGGAGCAAAACCGAAACCGTCGGACAGAGCATCCGGCTCGTCGACCACGGTGCCGGTCAGTTTCAGCTTCACATTACCGAGCAGGATTTCATCGCCGACCTTGATGCCGAGCCGTTCCAGCAGAAGCGGCGCGGCGATGGCGCCATAGGTGTCGCCGTTCCCGGCCAGAAGTTCGCTCAGCGGTCGGTTCGGCTCGGCCACGAAAGTTCCATAGAGCGGGTAGGCGCCGTCAATGGCCTTCACTTCCGTCAGGGTCTGTTCAGACCCATCGGCAAGGCGCGCCATGGAACGCAGCCCGGTGGAAACCGCGACGGTACCAAGGCGGTCGAGATAGGCCCGTTCCTCCTGCGTCGCCTCCCTGTTGCGCAGCTCGAAACGGACGTCTCCGGCGAGGATCGACTGGCCTTCGGTGGCTATGGCGCTAGTGACTGCGCGTGACACGGAATTGACGGCGGCTATGGCACCGGTTCCGAGCGCAATGCAGGCAAGGAAAATGTAAAAGCCGCGCAGGCCGCCACGAATTTCGCGGCGCGCAAGCCTCATGGCGTTTCTTATATTGGCGAAAGAGGGGAAAATGGAGCCGATCATGCCGATACCGCCCGCGCCATCTGGGGACGGGCGCTGTCGCCCTCAATCTCGCCGGATCGCACCTTGATCTGCCGTGAGCACCGGGCGGCAAGCGACGGATCATGGGTGACGAGGATCATCGTCATGCCCCGTTCGGCCTGCTTGGCAAAGAGAAGATCGGCGATTTGCCTGCCGGTATCGGTATCGAGGTTGCCGGTCGGTTCGTCGGCGATCAGTACGGCCGGCGAAGGGGCAAGCGCGCGGGCGATGGCGACACGCTGCTGTTCGCCGCCGGAGAGCTGGCCGGGATAATGGCTCAGGCGCTCGCTGAGACCGACAGCGACGAGCTCGCGTCTGGCGATCTCGAACGGGTTTGGAACATTGGCCAGTTCCAGCGGAACGGCGACATTTTCGAGCGCCGTCATATTGGCGATGAGATGGAAGGACTGGAAGACAATGCCGATATTCCGGCCGCGGAAATCCGCCAGCGCATCTTCGCCGAGCTTGTGCAGTTCGGTGTCGGCAATGATGATTTCGCCGCTATCGAGCCTCTCGAGACCGGCAAGCACCATCAGAAGCGTCGACTTTCCCGATCCGGAGGGGCCGACGATACCAACCGCCTCGCTCTCTCCGATTGAAAGATCGATGTTCTTGAGAACGTGAACGGAGGCGGCGGCATTGCCGAGCGTGAGGTCGGCTTTCTTCAGCTCTATGATGCTTTTCGTCACAATTCTCGTTCCTATATAGGGTGATGAAAACGGTCTGGCGCTCGATGCGGTCGGTATTTCAGACAATGGGAACCAAGTTAGGAAAGCCGTGATGAGATTTAAAGCTGCCCTGTTTCACTTCATCGTCATTTTTGCCGCCGCCTTTTCGGGCTCTGTTGCGATGGCTCAGGAACGGACATTGCAACTGGTCGGCCTCGGCGACAGCTTGATGGCTGGTTATCAGCTGCCGCCAACCGACAGCTACACCGCACAGCTTGAAGCTGCATTAAAGGGCAAGGGCGTCAATGTCGCCATCGCCAATGCCGGTGTGTCCGGCGATACCTCCTCAGGTGGTCTGGCGCGAGCGGAATGGTCGGTTCCCGATGGTACGGACGGGGTCATTCTGGAACTCGGCGCCAATGACGCTCTGCGCGGAATTCCCCCCGAACAGACCGAAAAGAACCTCGACACCATCATTTCCGGTTTTCAGAAGCGCAACATAGCCGTGTTGCTGGTCGGCATTATGGCGCCGCCGAATATGGGCGATGATTATGCCAGCCGCTTCAATCCGATCTTTCCGAAGCTCGCCGAAAAATACAACCTGCCGCTTTATCCGTTCTTTCTTGATGGCGTGGTGACGGATGATGCGCTGAAGCTGGACGACAAGATGCACCCCAATACGAAGGGTGTGGCGACGATGGTTGAAAAATCTTTGCCGGCTGTTGAAAGCTTCATCACGACAATCGGTGCGCAAAAAAAATAAGCACTTGCGCCCGCCTGCATTGCGTGATTCGCTATGCTTGTTCTGCCAAGAGATTCGGGGAGCTCGCCATGCCGAGACTGTTTACCGCCCTCGAAATTCCGCGCAATGCGGCTATGAGCCTCTCATTGTTGCGCGGTGGTCTGCCGGGAGCCCGGTGGATCGATGTGGAGAATTATCACATAACCCTGCGTTTTATCGGTGACATCGACGGTCGTACCGCAGATGAGGTCGTGGACAGGCTGGACCGGATCGACAGGCCGGAATTCCAGCTGAACCTCACCGGTATGGGGTCCTTCGGTTCCAAGAAACCGCATTCCATCTGGGCCGGGGTTTCTCCCTCGCCGGAAATGCATGCGCTTCAGGCGGAAATCGAGCGGATTTGCCAGAGGATCGGTCTCCCGCCCGATCCGCGCAAGTTCATGCCGCATGTCACGCTGGCGCGGTTGCGCTCCTCCCGCGTGGACGATGTGGTGCAGTATCTTTCCGGACGCGGCAACTTCCGCACCTCGCCCTTCACGGTCGGCCGTTTCGTGCTGATGTCGTCGAAGGAATCGGTGGGCGGTGGACCCTATATCGTTGAAGAGGCGTTTCCGCTTCATGAGGCGCGGTCCAGCTCCATCTTTTCGAGCAACGATCTGCATCCTGCCAAGAGCATGTTGTAGACCTTGAGGAACCCGTCCTCGGCCCCGTAATAGGGGTCGGGGACGTTCTCGCGGCAGCCAGTGGCATAGTCCATGAAGAGATGGATCTTGTGTCGCTGCCTTTCCGGGCTCGATTGCAGCAGGTTCGCCAGATTGTTTTCGTCCATGGCGAGTATCAGGTCGAAGGTCTCGAAATCCGCGGGGGTGACCTGTCTCGCCCGCTGCCGGGAAATATGGACGCCATGCCGTCGCGCCATGGCGATGGACCGTGGATCGGGCGCGTCACCCGCGTGCCAGCCGCCGGTGCCGGCGGAATCGATGGTGAGCTGATCAGACATGGCCGCGCTGTCGGCAAGGCGTCTCAAAACCCCTTCGGCCAGCGGTGAACGGCAGATATTGCCCATGCAGACAAAAAGAATAGCTGTATGTTTCATGGATTGTGCGTCGATCCCGTCGTTGAAGCGTTAATGGGTCTCAAGCGGAGGTAAGTTCATGAAATATCCCAGACTAGAGCCGGACGCCATCCGGCAGGCCCTGTCGAAACTAGAGGGCTGGTCCCTGCGCGAGGACGGAGCGGCTATCGTCCGTTCCTTCAAGTTTGCAAGCTTTGCGGAAGCCTTCGGTTTCATGGCCGAATCCGCACTTGTGGCGGAAAGGCTCAATCATCATCCCGAATGGTCCAATGTCTATTCGCGGGTGAAGGTCTGCCTCACCACCCATGATTCGCAGGGTGTGACGGAGCGCGATTTTCTTCTGGCCGAGGCCATGCAGAAGGCGGCTGCGGCTCGAAGCAATTGAACGGCGGAGCTTAAATCCCATATAATAGCCGTGACCGGAGGACCGTCGATCATGGATGATGTGAAAATCGGTGAAATTCTTCTGCCTGGTGAAGCCGACAGGCGGGAGGAGCGCGAGAACGTCGTGCGTGCGAAATTCTGGCCCAAGCTGAAGCGCGTGATGTCGAAGGTACCTTTCGCACGCGATGCGGCGGCGGCCTATTATTGCGCGATCGACCGCGATACGCCGCTGCGCGCCAAGGGTATCATCCTGGCGGCGCTCGCCTATTTCATCATGCCGATGGATGCCGTGCCGGATGTGCTGGCCGTTATCGGATTCACTGACGACATCGCCGTCATCACGGCAGCGCTCGCTATGATCCGCGCCCATATCAAGATGGAG
Organism: Agrobacterium salinitolerans; assembly: GCF_002008225.1. GTDB lineage: Bacteria > Pseudomonadota > Alphaproteobacteria > Rhizobiales > Rhizobiaceae > Agrobacterium > Agrobacterium salinitolerans. The sequence goes on from NZ_MRDH01000039.1 coordinate 71,891, forward strand.
CACTACGAGGCGGCTGACGCCATGCTGAAACGGCAGCAGGAAGCCGGGTAACGCCTCTGTGATCTGCCTGTTCGGGCGAGCCTGACGGGCGACAAATTCTTGCCTGAATTTATGTGTCATACACACGAAAGAAGGGTGTTTCGCACCTTTCTCCTCAGGGCGTCGGGAGTCGCCAATCTGTAACACCGCAAGACGTTTCCGGCATTTTATGCGTGTTGTTGACGGTTTGGTAACCGCTTCCCGACCACAATGAGAAAAGACGATCCGCACCTGAACGTGGCCGATCCAGAAACTGGGCTCGCCGATGCTTCGGGCCAATGGAAGACAATAACCCGGCAGGAAATTCAATGTTTGTAAGAAGTGTAGCAACCGCAGCGGCCATTTTGCTGACCAGCGTCGGCGTAGCATCTGCACAGTCGCCCACGCGCATCCAGCAGTTCAATGCATGGGGTGCCTATTCGTACAAATCGGGCAACAGCACCGTCTGCTACGTTCTTTCCATTCCGACCGCCAAGGAGCCGGCAAATGTCGACCACGGCGATATTTTTTTCATCGTCTCGCAACGTCCGGGTCAGAACATTTCCTATGAGCCGCAGGCCATGGTGGGTTATCCGCTCAAGCAGGGTTCCAAGGTTAATGTGACGATCGACAACAAGAACTTCGTCATGTTCACCAAGGACAAGGCCGCCTGGGTTGAAAACGCCGCCGAAGAACCGGCGCTTGTGGCGGCCATGAAGGGCGGCAGGTCCATGACCGTCAAGGCCACCTCCGGCCGTGGCACCGCGACATCCTATTCCTATTCGCTGTCGGGTATTTCGGCGGCTCTCAAGCAGATCGAGAGCTGCAAATAATCCTGACACCGTATTGTGTCTGACAATGGCCGGTCCTTGACCGGCCATTTGCGTTTTTACTTGTTTGATGCTAAAGGCGCGGCAACATTGACAGGCGGATGCGCGAAAACTGCTCCGCCTTTGATTTTCTCGACATGCAGACGATTTTCCGCCTATCCGAAAGGCCGGTCGTGCGATGCATGGAATGATGGGATAGCGTAATGTCTGTAATGCAAGCCCCTGCCGGCCTGGCAGTCAAAACGCCGTTGATCGCCAATAGCGATCTGATGTCCGGTAAGCCGTCGCTGATCGGCATGACCCGTGAGGAAATGGGTGAGGCGCTTTCGGAAATCGGCGTGCCGCAGAAGCAGGTGAAGATGCGCGTCAGCCAGTTGTGGAACTGGCTTTATGTGCGCGGCGTCTCCGATTTCGACAATATGACCAATGTCGCCAAGGAGCTTCGCGAGAAGCTGAAGGCGGCCTTTACCATCGCCCGTCCGGAAATTGTCGAGGAACAGATTTCCAATGACGGCACCCGCAAATGGCTGATGCGGTTCCCACCGCGCGGTGCGGGACGTCCGGTCGAAATCGAGACGGTCTATATTCCCGAAGAGGGTCGCGGTACGCTGTGCATTTCAAGCCAGGTGGGCTGTTCGCTGACCTGTTCCTTCTGTCACACCGGCACCCAGCGCCTCGTGCGCAACCTGACGGCTGAGGAGATCCTTTCCCAGCTTCTGCTGGCACGCGATCGGCTCGGTGATTTTCCCGACGGTTCGACGCCGGTCGGCGCTTATGTGCCGAGCGAAGGCCGCAAGGTTTCCAACATCGTGATGATGGGCATGGGCGAGCCGCTCTATAATTTCGAGCATGTGAAGACCGCGCTTTTGATCGCCACCGATGGCGATGGCCTTTCGCTCTCCAAGCGTCGCGTCACGCTCTCCACATCGGGCGTTGTGCCGGAAATCTTCCGCACCGGCGATGAGATCGGCGTCATGCTGGCGATTTCGCTGCATGCGGTGCGCGACGAGCTGCGCGACCTGCTGGTGCCGATCAACAAGAAATATCCGCTGAAGGAACTGATCGAGGCCTGCCGCAAATATCCGGGCCTCTCCAACGCCCGTCGCATCACCTTCGAATATGTGATGCTGAAGGATGTCAATGACAGTCTGGAAGACGCCAAGATGCTGGTGCAGCTTTTGAAGGGCGTCCCGGCCAAGATCAACCTCATTCCGTTCAACCCATGGCCGGGCACGAACTATCAGTGCTCGGACTGGGCGCAGATCGAGAAGTTCGCCGATTTCATCAATCAGGCCGGTTATGCTTCGCCGATCCGCACGCCGCGCGGTCGCGATATTCTCGCCGCTTGCGGCCAGTTGAAGTCGGAATCGGAACGGATGCGCAAGACCGAAAGGCTGGCTTTCGAGGCGATGATGATCGCCAACCACGGCGCGGATGACTGAATAAGCCGCAATTGCCGCCTGAAAGCTTGTTTTGCAGTGGTTCTCCGATTGATTTCGGGCTGTCTTGTTCCTAAGAAGACGAAAACAGGGAACCAACAGGAGGATATCCATGCGCGCATTCATTCTGGCTCTCGCCGCCGCGAGCGCCCTCGTTCTGCCGGCCAAGGCTGAAAACGTCACCGTTGCTGTCACCGCCATCGTCGAACATCCGGCGCTTGACGCCGCCCGTGACGGCGTCAAGGCCGCGCTTGCCGAAGCCGGTTACAAGGAAGGTGAGAACCTCAAGTTCCTTTATGAGTCCGCGCAGGGCAATCCCGGCACCGCCGCGCAGATCGCGCGCCAGTTCGTTGGCGATGCGCCGAACGTCATCGTGCCGATCTCCACGCCGTCCGCGCAGGCCGTCGTTGCCGCCACGCGCGACATTCCGGTTGTCTTCACGGCGGTTTCCGACCCGGTCGGCGCACAGCTCGTCAAGGACATGCAAAAGCCCGGCCGCAACGTGACCGGCCTTTCGGACATGCTCCCGGTTGGCGAACATCTGGCGCTCATCAAGGAAATCTCCCCGAACGCCAAGTCCATCGGTTTCATCTACAATTCGGCCGAGGCCAATTCCGTATCGACGCTCGCCCTCTTGAAGGCTGAGGCTGAGAAAGCGGGTCTCAAGGTTGTTGAATCCGTCGCCACCAAATCGGCAGAAGTGCAGGGTGCAACCCGCGCACTGGTCGGCAAGGCCGATGTGATCTACGTTCCGACCGACAACACTATCGTTTCCGCTTTCGAAGCGGCTGCCGGTGTTGCTTCCGAAGCCAAGATCCCGCTTTACGCGGCCGATACGGATTCGGTCGCCCGCGGTGCGGTTGCCGCCCTCGGCTTCAACTATTTCGACGTTGGCAAACAGACCGGCGCCGTCGTTGTCCGCATTCTCAAGGGTGAAAAGCCGGGCGATATTCCGGCAACCGTTGCTGTCGGCACTGATCTGGTGATCAACAAGAAGGCCGCCGAAAAAGCCGGCGTCACCTTCCCGGAAAGCGTCACCAAGCGCGCCACCAAGGTCATCGACTGAACCGAAACCAGACTGAATAACGGGCGGCGGCAAATTCGCCGCCCGTTTTACGTGGCGCGAGACAGCACCCGAATCCGCCTGATGGCGGCAATAACAAGGACATTACCGTGAGCCAAATCGCCTTCTGGGGCGCCGTGGAGCTGGGACTGGTCTTCGCTTTCGTGGCGATCGGCGTTTATCTCGCTTTCCGTGTGCTTGATTTTCCTGACTTGACCGTGGACGGTTCGTTTCCGCTCGGCGCCGCCGTGGCTGCCGTGCTGATCATCGCCGGTCTGAATGCCTGGGTTGCGACGGCGATTGCGATGGTGGCCGGTGCCGCCGCCGGCATCGTGACCGCCACCCTCAACGTTCGTTTCAAAATCCTCAACCTGCTTGCGTCGATCCTGACGATGATCGCGCTGTTTTCCGTCAATCTGCGCGTGATGGGAAAGCCGAATGTGGCGCTGCTCAATCAGGATACGATGATATCGCCGTTTTACGGCCTCGGCCTGTCGGAATATCTGGTGCGGCCGCTTTTCGTCGGCGCGCTGGTGCTGGCCGCGGTCATCCTCGTCTGGCGTTTTCTTGAAAGCGATGCGGGCCTTGCTATGCGCGCGACGGGCGCCAATGCCCGGATGGCGCGGGCGCAGGGGGTGAAGACAGGTAACCAGATCTACCTCGGCATGGCGCTTTCGAATGCCCTGGTCGCTCTCGGCGGCGCGCTGTTCGCGCAGACCAATGGTTTTGCGGATGTGACCTCCGGTGTCGGCACTATCGTTGTCGGGCTTGCGGCCGTCATCATCGGCGAAACACTGTTCGGCGCGCGCGGTATTCTGGTCGCGCTGATCGGCTGTGTCTTCGGCTCCATCGCCTATCGTCTCGCCATCCAGCTCGCTCTGTCGAGCGATGTGCTGGGCCTCAAGGCGTCCGATCTCAATTTCGTAACGGCGGTATTGGTGGCCATCGCATTGATCCTGCCCCGACTGCGCCGCGGGGGAGCAACATCGTGATTTCCCTTTCCGATATTCAAGTTGTCTTCGGGCGCGGCACGCCGCTGCAGAAGCAGGCGCTCTCCAAGATCGACCTCACTATTGAGGATGGCTCCTTCGTCACCGTCATCGGCTCGAATGGCGCCGGCAAATCGACGCTGCTCGGCGTTCTCGCCGGTGATGTCCTGCCGACGGCGGGCAAGGTGATGATCGGCGGCGCCGATGTAACCCGCAAACCGACCGCCAGCCGGGCGGGGCGGGTGGCGCGCGTGTTTCAGGACCCGCTGGCGGGCAGCTGCGGCGCGCTCACCATCGAGGAAAATCTGGCGCTGGCGGCGTCGCGCGGCACGCGTCGCGGCCTTTTGCCGGCGCTTGGGCGTGGTCGGCGGGATTTCTTCAAGGAGCGCATCGCCTCGCTCAATCTCGGGCTGGAAAATCGTCTGAAGGACCGCATGGACCTTCTGTCCGGCGGTCAGAGGCAGGCAGTCTCGCTCGTCATGGCGACGCTGTCCGGCTCGGACGTGCTGCTGCTGGATGAACATACGGCGGCACTCGATCCCGGCATGGCCGAATTCGTGATGGAGTTGACCCGCAAGGTGGTGTCGGAGCGCAAGCTGACGACGCTGATGGTTACCCACTCCATGCGTCAGGCGCTGGATTATGGTAGCCGCACGATCATGCTGCATGCCGGTGAGATCGTGCTCGACGTTTCCGGCGACAGCCGCAGGGATCTCGAGGTCGAAGATTTGATCGACATGTTCCGCAAGATACGCGGCCAGAAGCTCGATGACGATGAGTTGCTGATCGGTTGATTGTAAAAAAGGCGCCGTAGGGCGCCTTTTTGTTGCCGTCAGCGCGCCTGCGTGAAGAAAATCTTGACGGCGAAAAGCGAAAAGACACCTGCGATCGTATAATCCAGTCCGCGCAGAATTTTCCGGTTGCGTTGCAGCCAGGCTGAAAGAACATCTGCCGCGATTACGATGCCGATGCCGATCGGCAGCGCGACGATGATCGACCAGATGCCGAGGAAGATCAGCTTGCCGGTCACATGCGGATCGGATGCGCTGACGAATTGCGGCAGGAAGGTCATGAAAAAGATGATGATCTTCGGGTTCAGCAGGTTGACCCAGATGCCGTTCAGCAGCGCCGACTTCAGGGAGGACTGCGATTTTTCGCCGGCGCTTTTCACCATCACGAAATCCGAGCCTTTGCGGATTGCCTGGATGGCGAGCCAGACCAGATAGGCGGCTCCGCCGGTCTTCAGGATCATGAAAGCCGTCGGCGAGGCGACGATGAGGGCGGCGACGCCGAAGGCGACGAGCATCGTGTGCACGGTAATGCCGATATTGGTTCCCAGAAGCGTCATGAAACCTGCCGTCCGGCCCTCACGCAGGGAGCGGCTGATCCAAAGCGTCATGTCAGGCCCCGGGGTCACAGCCAGAAGGAGAATGGCAATGGTGAAGGCGATCAATGTCGGCAGGCTGGGAACGAAATCCATCGCGGCACCCGTAAAAGCTGGAGATTGCCGTGCTTAACGCGGTTTCGCATTTCTGCCAATGCTTTTGAGCACTGACGCGAAAGACCGCCGCAATGGTTACATCGCGGCGGCCCGGAACATTCAGTTTTTCAGGAAGCTGATGAAGGCGGCGGAATATTCCGTGTGCCAGCGCTATAGCGGCGGACGGTTCTGGACGATGTCATAGGCCGCCCAGAGAATGCGCTTTTCATCGGTCGGTCGGTCCACCTCGCCATCCGGGCAAAGAATGTAGAAATCGCCCCGACCGATGCTTTCAACCATGAAATCGACGGTCTGTTCGCCGGTCCATGCGCCTTTAGGCTTTTCTGTCCTGCCATGGGCGGTGAGGCCGGTGAAGACGAAGCCGGGGATCAGCAGATGAGCGGAAACCGAGCTGTTCGGTAGGTTACGCAATTCGTGCTGAAGCGCCTCCGTGAAGGTTTTGACGCCGGACTTCGAGACATTATAGGCCGGATCGCCGGGAGGCGTGGTGATGCCCTGCTTCGAGCCGGTATTGACGATGAGCGCCGGCTCGCCATGGGCGATCATGCCCTGCCCGAAAACACGGCTGCCGTTCACGACACCCATCAGATTGACGTTGATGATATTTTCCCAATTGGCCTGTGGACCGAAAATGGCGCTGCCGGGCTGGATGCCGGCATTGTTCATCAGGACGTGAACGCGTCCGAAACGCTGGATCACGGCGCGCTCCAGCGCCTCCAGTTCATCGAGCCTGGATATGTCGGTCGGAATGGCGACAACCTGCGCTTCGCCGTTCTTGGCAACGGCCACAATATCCGCATGGGCTGCGGCAAGCCTCTCGCCGTCGAGATCGACGAGCACGACACTCATGCCGAAACCGGCGAATTTGCGGGCTGCGGCAAGTCCGATGCCGGAGGCAGCGCCGGTGATGACGGCGACATTATCTTCCTTGAATGCGGGGTGGATAGTCGTCATAGGTCTCTCCTTCGCGTCGTTTCGGCTGTTTCCAGCGGTTTGCAACGTTGCCTGAACCTCACGGGTTTCATTCACGGTCTTCAAGTTGATCGCGCCGCTTTATGATAAAGCGCGAATTTTCATAATGCATGTGACAATCGCCTCGTTTCCATCAATACGCCCGGTCATCGTCCGCCCTCGTATGCGCCCATCAATTGTTTTGTCGCTTATCTCACTGAAAAGCGCTTCACACATTTCGGCTTGCACTGTAAAAGTGCCGAAATCCCAAGGAAATGGCGGTGTCCCAATGCCGTCATCATGCAGATGGACATCACTATGGCACTTCCGAAAGACGTTAAGAAAGTCGTTCTCGCCTATTCCGGCGGTCTCGACACCTCGATCATCCTGAAATGGCTTCAGACGGAACTCGGCGCGGAGGTGGTGACCTTCACCGCCGATCTCGGCCAGGGCGAAGAACTCGAGCCGGCGCGCAAGAAGGCCGAGATGCTGGGCATCAAGGAAATCTTCATCGAGGACGTCCGCGAAGAGTTCGTACGTGATTTCGTGTTTCCGATGTTCCGCGCAAACGCGGTTTATGAAGGCGTCTATCTGCTCGGCACCTCCATTGCCCGTCCGCTGATCTCCAAGCACCTGATCGAAATCGCAAGGAAGACCGGCGCCGACGCCATCGCACATGGCGCCACCGGCAAGGGCAACGATCAGGTCCGTTTCGAGCTGTCGGCCTATGCGCTGAATCCGGATATCAAGATCATCGCTCCCTGGCGCGACTGGTCGTTCAAGAGCCGTACGGACCTCCTGAACTTCGCTGAGCAGCATCAAATTCCGGTTGCCAAGGATAAAAAGGGCGAGGCGCCTTTCTCGGTGGACGCCAACCTGCTGCACTCCTCTTCCGAGGGCAAGGTTCTGGAAGACCCGGCGCAGGAAGCTCCTGAATATGTGCATATGCGCACCATCTCCCCGGAAGCCGCGCCCGATAAGGCAACCGTCATCAAGGTCGGTTTCCGCAAGGGCGATGCCTGCTCCATCAACGGCGTTGAAATGTCGCCGGCGACGCTTCTTGCCACGCTCAACAATTACGGCCGTGAAAACGGCATCGGTCGTCTCGATCTGGTCGAGAACCGTTTCGTCGGCATGAAGTCGCGCGGCGTTTACGAGACGCCCGGCGGCACCATCCTGCTTGCCGCGCATCGCGCCATCGAATCCATCACGCTTGACCGGGGTGCGGCCCACCTCAAGGACGAGTTGATGCCGCGTTACGCCGAGCTGATCTATTACGGTTTCTGGTTCTCGCCGGAGCGCGAAATGCTGCAGGCCCTGATCGACAGGAGCCAGGAGCATGTGGAAGGCGAAGTGACGCTGAAGCTCTACAAGGGCAATGTCATGGTGACCGGCCGCGAGAGCGCCAAGTCGCTCTATTCCGACGCGCTGGTGACCTTCGAGGACGACCATGGCGCCTATGACCAGAAGGACGCTGCAGGCTTCATCAAGCTTAACGCATTGCGTCTTCGCACACTCGCAAAGCGCAATATCAGCAAGTAATTCTGCTGGAATGGAAATAATGAAACCCGCTGGCGACGCCGTCGGCGGGTTTTTTCATGTCTTTCGTATGGAGACGATGCGGAAGCCGATGTAGCTGGCGATTGCGGTGAACTCCATCACGGGGATGATGATGCCGAAGCCGGTCAACGGCGAACCGATGAGTGAGGCTGCAGCACCGCCCGCAAAACCAGATCCCATCTGAATGAAACCCATCATTGCCGATGCCGAGCCGGCAATATGCGGGAAAGGGGCGAGGGCCGCCGTCACCATGGATGGCGTCAGCAAGGCGATGCCGACCGTTGCGACCGCCACAGGTCCCATAATCGAAAGAAAGGATGGCGGTATCAGGAACACCGACAGCAGGATAAGGAGGCCGCCTATTCCCGAAAAACAGAGGCCAAGGACGACCGAACGGCGGTCACCAAGCCTCGGTGCGATATAACGCAGGGCGATTGAGCCGAAGAAATAGGCGCCGGTCTGCATCAGCATGCCGATGCCGAAGGCGGTGGGTGTCATGCCGACTTTGTCGATGAGGATGAAGGTCAGCATGGTCGCCTGCGCATAAAGCGCGCCGATGGAACCGCCGAGTACCAGTGCAGCGAGAAGAAAACGCGGCTCGGTGAGCAAGGTCCCATAGGCCGACAGGAGCCGACGCGGGCGGATCAGGTTCTTGTCCGGGATTGTCGTCTCGCGCAGGAAAACCACGACGGTGAAGATGGCGATGGCCCCGAGGCCGGCCATGAGGAAAAATACCGATTGCCACCCGAAAGCCGCAAGCGAAAGCCCGCCTATGGTCGGGCCCATGGCTGGGCCAACGGCCAGCATGATGCCAATAAGGTTCATGATGCTGGAGGCTTCCGAGCCGGTAAATTGATCGCGCACGACGGCGCGCGCCACCGTCATGCCGACGGAGGCGCCAATACCCTGAACAAGCCGGGCGAAGAGCAGCACCTCGATTGTTGGGGCGAAGATCGCCAGCAGCCCCCCGCCCAGAAAGATGGACAGGAAAACGAGACTCGCCTTTCGCCGCCCGAAGGCATCGGATGCCGGGCCGGCCAGCAGTTGCGCCATGGCGAAACCGGCGAAGTAAAGCGACAGGCTGAGTTTCACGGCGGATTCCGTGGTGGAGAAAACCCGCGTCAGTTCCGGCATGGCGGGTGTGTAGATGGCCATGGAAATCGGTGCCAGCGCCGTCAGCAACGCACCGAGCATGGCCGTGCGCTTTCTGGACATGACCGTTTCTGGCGACATTGCGATCAGCAGCCCTGGCTCGACTGTTCCGGCTGGAGATTGTTGCGGAGAGTCTGCAGGAAGCTGCGGAAAAGCGCGACCTCCTCGTCATTCAGGCCCTGCGTGGCGTGACGGACGAGTTCATCGATTTCCTGGCGCACGGCTTCCAGCATCTCGGCTGCGTTTTTTGTCATCACTATACGCTTGGAGCGCCTGTCCTGCGGGTCCTGTTGGCGTTCGATGAGATCGAGAGATTGCAGCTTGTCGAGATAGGCGCAGATCGTCATGGGCTCGATGCCGAGCCGGGCGGCGATATCCGATTGTTTGCTGCCATCAACGACGGCGACCGTCAGCAGGGCGCGTGCTTCGCCGGGTGTCAGGCCCAGTCCTGCTTCAGCAATTCGGCGCTCGAAAGCACTGTTCAGCAGGCGTGCGCCACTGTTCAGTAAAAATGCCAATGAGTCTTTTTCGCGTTTAGTGCCCATGTTTCGCCTTTTCGTAAGTCAGACTTACTAAAATCCGGGCGATAATCAATGGTGCACAAGTCATATTGTGGAAAATCGGGTAAAGTATGCGTCAGTTCGGTTGCTGGATGATCTGCAATATAGTCGCCGATTGTTACGCTGAAGCAAAAAAGACCGGACTTTCCATATTTTTTCACGCGGCCTGACATCTCCGCCGGGCATATTGAATTGCCGGTGGAGGCGTGCCCATATGAGCTTAACCGGAATTGTACAAGGAAGATGAAATGCCATCCAAGACCGCGCTTTATCCCGCACTCGTTGACTGGAACGGCCATAATGGTCTGCCGAAATTCGATGCGGTCAGGGATGGGGATTTCGCTCCGGCCTTCGATGCCGCCCTTCTGTCCCACGAACACGAAATCGATGCGATTGCCGGCAATTCTGAGGCCCCGAGCTTCGAAAACACGGTGACCGCGCTCGAAATCGCAGGCGACGATCTTTCGCGCATTTCGGCGCTGTTCTGGAACAGGGCAGGCGCCAATACCAATGGCGTGATCCAGGCGCTGGAGCGGGAGATCGCGCCGAAACTGTCGCGGCACTATTCGAAGATCGGCATGAACGAGGCCCTGTTCAAGCGGATCGACACTTTGTGGGAAAAGCACGAGGCGCTGGGGCTGACGGGTGAGGAGAGCCGAGTTCTTGAGCGGCACTGGAAGAGTTTCGTGCGCTCCGGCGCCAAGCTGCCGAAGGACCTGCAGGAACGGCTGGCGGCGATCAATGAGGAACTTGCCGGTCTCGGTGCGAGATTCGGGCAGAATGTGCTGGCGGATGAAAAGAACTGGAAGCTCCTGCTTTCCACGGAAGAGGAACTTACCGGCATTCCCGATTTTCTGCGAGACGCGATGGCGGGTGCTGCCCGTGAGCATGGCGAGGACGGCAAATTTGCCGTTACCCTTTCCCGATCCATCATCGAGCCTTTCCTGACCTTTTCCGAGCGCCGCGATCTGCGCGAGCAGGCCTTCAGGGCGTGGGTGGCCCGTGGCGAGAATGGCGGCGGGACCGACAATCGCGAGATCGTCCGCCGCACGCTCGAATTGCGCGAGGAGAAGGCAAAGCTTCTCGGTTACGCAAATTTCGCCGCCTACAAGCTCGATGATACGATGGCGAAGACGCCGGATGCCGTGAACGGTCTTCTGGGGCAGGTCTGGGAAAAGGCCGTGCGCCGTGCGGGCGAGGAGGAGGCCGAACTGGCCGCCATCATCGCTAAGGAGGGAAGGAATCACGAGGTGCTGCCCTGGGACTGGCGGCATTATGCCGAAAAGCTCCGGGCACGGAAATTCAGCTTCTCCGAGGCTGAATTGAAGCCCTATCTGCAGCTCGAAAAGATCATCGAAGCGTGCTTCGATGTGGCCGGGCGGCTGTTCGGGATTCGGGCGGTCGAAATCAAAGGCGTCGCGGCCTATCACCCGGATGTGCGGGTTTTCGAAATCAGCGATGAAAAGGGCGGTCTGAAGGCCATGTTCCTCGGCGATTATTTCGCCCGTCCCTCCAAGCGGTCCGGCGCATGGATGAGCTCCTTCCAGTCGCAGCATAAGCTGCCCCTCAAGAACGGCACGGTCGGAGAAATACCGATCATCTACAATGTCTGCAATTTCGCCAAACCGGCCGAGGGCAAACCCGCGCTGCTTTCGCTCGACGATGCGCGCACGCTGTTCCATGAATTCGGCCACGCATTGCATGGCATGTTGTCGAATGTCACTTACCCTTCCGTTTCCGGAACGGGTGTCTCGCGCGATTTCGTTGAATTGCCGTCGCAGCTTTACGAACATTGGCTGACGGTGCCGGAAATTCTCGAAAAATACGCCCTGCATTATGAAACAGGCGCGCCGATGCCGAGGGCGCTACTGGACAAGGTTCTGGCTGCGCAGACCTTCAATGCCGGTTTCAGCACGGTGGAATTCACCTCGTCGGCGATTGTCGACATGGCGTTTCATACCCGCGACAACGTCGGTGACCCGATGGCCGTGCAGGGTGAGGTCCTTTCCGCGCTCAACATGCCGAAATCCATCGTCATGCGCCATGCGACGCCGCATTTCCAGCATGTGTTTTCCGGCGACGGTTATTCCGCCGGATACTATTCCTACATGTGGTCGGAAGTGCTGGACGCCGACGCCTTTTCGGCATTCGAGGAAACCGGCAATGCCTTTGATAGCGAGATGGCGCGACGGCTGAAGGATAACATCTATTCCGTTGGCGGCTCGATCGATCCGGAGGAGGCCTATCTTGCCTTCCGCGGCAAGATGCCGAGCCCGGACGCCATGCTTTTAAAGCGCGGTCTCCTATAAGAGACTGTCATATTTCTGAGTTAGAAGCTGAGCGCAGGGGGCTTATGACATGAGCCCCCTTTCGCATTTGCAAAAAAAAGGTTATGAGCGCGCCAAACTAAATTGGCGTTTCTCATCAATATAGCGCCCAACCTCAGAGATTTTAAACAATGGCACTTCGCAACATCGCGATCATCGCGCACGTTGACCATGGAAAAACGACGCTTGTTGACGAGCTTCTGAAGCAATCCGGTTCGTTCCGTGAAAACCAGCGCGTGATGGAGCGCGTGATGGATTCCAACGACATTGAAAAAGAGCGCGGCATCACCATTCTCGCCAAGGCGACCTCGATCGAGTGGAAAGATACCCGTATCAACATCGTCGACACCCCCGGTCACGCCGACTTCGGCGGTGAAGTCGAGCGTATCCTGTCGATGGTGGATGGCGCCATCGTTCTGGTCGATGCTGCCGAAGGCCCGATGCCGCAGACCAAATTCGTGGTCGGCAAGGCGCTGAAGGTCGGTCTTCGCCCGATCGTCGCGATCAACAAGATCGACCGTCCGGACGCCCGCCATGAAGAAGTCGTCAACGAAGTGTTCGACCTTTTCGCGGCGCTCGACGCCACCGACGAACAGCTCGATTTCCCGATCCTTTACGGTTCCGGCCGCTCCGGCTGGATGAACGTCAATCCGGAAGGCCCGACCGACGAAGGTCTCGCGCCGCTGCTGGATCTCGTCGTCAAGCACGTTCCGGAGCCCAAGGTCGAAGAGGGGCCGTTCCGCATGATCGGCACGATCCTTGAGGCTAACAATTTCCTCGGCCGCATCATCACCGGCCGCATCGCCTCCGGTTCGATCAAGCCGAACCAGGCCGTCAAGGTTCTGGGCCAGGACGGCAAGCTGATTGAAAACGGCCGTATCTCGAAAATTCTCGCTTTCCGCGGTATCGAGCGCACCGCGATCGAAGAAGCCCATGCGGGCGACATCGTCGCCATTGCCGGCCTCTCCAAGGGCACCGTCGCCGATACCTTCTGCGATCCTGCCGTCATGGAGCCGATGCAGGCGCAGCCGATCGATCCGCCGACGGTTACCATGTCCTTCATCGTCAACGATTCGCCGCTCGCCGGCACCGAAGGTGACAAGGTCACGAGCCGCGTCATTCGCGACCGCCTGTTCAAGGAAGCCGAAGGCAACGTTGCGCTGAAAATCGAAGAATCCGCCGATAAGGATTCGTTCTTCGTCTCCGGTCGCGGTGAATTGCAGCTGGCGGTTCTGATCGAAAACATGCGCCGCGAAGGCTTCGAACTTGCCGTTTCGCGTCCGCGGGTTGTCATGCACAAGGATGAAAACGGCCAGCTTATGGAGCCGGTCGAAGAAGTCGTCATCGACGTTGATGAAGAACATTCCGGTGTCGTTGTTCAGAAGATGTCCGAGCGCAAGGCCGAGATGGTCGAGCTTCGTCCATCGGGCGGCAATCGCGTCCGCCTGGTCTTCTTCGCGCCGACCCGCGGCCTTATCGGTTATCAGTCTGAACTTTTGACCGACACGCGCGGCACGGCTGTGATGAACCGTCTGTTCCACGACTACCAGCCTTACAAGGGCGAAATCGGCGGCCGCGTCAACGGCGTTCTGCTGTCGAACGAATCCGGCGAAGCAGTCGCCTATGCCCTGTTCAACCTTGAAGATCGCGGCCCGATGATCATCGATGCCGGCGAGAAGGTTTATGCGGGCATGATCATCGGCATTCATAGCCGTGACAACGACCTCGACGTGAACGTGCTGAAGGGCAAGAAGCTCACCAACATCCGCGCCGCTGGCAAGGATGAGGCGGTGAAGCTCACGCCACCGATCAAGTTCACGCTGGAGCGTGCGCTGTCCTGGATTCAGGATGACGAACTCGTCGAAGTTACGCCGAAGTCGATCCGTCTTCGCAAGCTCTACCTCGATCCGAACGACCGCAAGCGTTTCGAAAAGGCAAAGCTTGCAGCCAGCTGATCGGCTTGATCCATGCTTTCGAAAAACCCGGCTTTGGCCGGGTTTTTTTATGCGTTCGTTTTTATGTGCGTATGAGTCGAAAGGCGCTTTGCCAAAGGTTAAGGATGCGTTAATTTTTCATGGTCGTCCACATGAATAGGCTGTGGGTAAGCTTGCCGGCGTTAACCTTTATGACTGGTAAGTTTCCGTGGCCGGGGCCAGAATCGCGTTATGAAAACGTTATCCATCGATGTTCGCCGTGCTGAACCGCATGACGCGCGCGCCATCTCCGAGGCGCACCGTCTGTCGTGGCAACAGGCCTATGCAGGGCTTATCCCGCATCGGCCGTTGATGCAGATGCTCGAGCGTCGCGGAGAAATCTGGTGGAAGAAGGCGACCAGAGGCTCTGCGACAATGCTGGTGGTGGAGGTGGCCGGTGTGGTTGCCGGATATGCGACACTGGGCCTCAGCCGGGCACGCGGGCTGCCGCAAGACGGCGAGATATACGAACTTTATCTCCGACCGGAATATCAGGGCATCGGGCTTGGCTCGCTGCTGTTTACGGAAGCGCGCAGATTGCTGACCTCGCTTGGCTGCAACGGCATCGTTGTTTGGTGCCTTGAAGACAGCGATGTGGCCAACCGCTTTTTCCGATCTCACGGCGGCCGCGATATTGCCGAAGGCATGGAAGACTTTGACGGCAAGTCGCTTCGCAAAGTCGGTTTCGTCTGGAATTGACAAATAATGCCCCGGTGATTTGGGCCGGGGTTCATTCTCGCGGACGGCCATGCGCCATTGCGATAGCCTCAAATCCCGCATTCTGCCTTATCCGCCCAAAGCCATGTTGCAATGCGGCGACTTTCCCAGTATCGAAAACCAAATCCAACCCGTCGAATGAGGGAAGCGAATGCGTATCGATGCAATTTCCGTAGGCAAGAATCCGCCGGATGACGTGAATGTCATCGTTGAAGTGCCGGTCGGCGGACATCCGATCAAGTACGAGATGGACAAGGATGCCGGTGCGCTGATCGTCGATCGCTTCCTCTACACGCCGATGACCTATCCGGGTAACTATGGCTTCGTACCGCACACCCTGTCCGACGATGGCGATCCGATCGACGTTCTCATCTGCAATACCCGTCCGCTGGTTCCAGGCTGCGTCATCAATGTCCGCCCCATCGGCGTGATGATCATGGAAGATGACGGCGGTAAGGACGAGAAGATTCTCGCCGTGCCGGTTCCAAAGCTGACACGCCGTTACGACAAGGTCCACAATTACACCGACCTGCCGGAAATTACGCTGAAGCAGATCGAGCACTTTTTCGAGCACTACAAGGATCTGGAGCCCGGAAAGTGGGTGAAGATGGGCGGCTGGCAGGATGTTGATGTTGCCAAGAAGCTGATCGTTGAAGCCATTGAGCGTTACAAGGCGCAGGGCTGATCTGCCTTAAAGCTTTTTAAATAGCTCGTCGAAATCCTCCGGGTCGGTATCGATCCGGAGGATTTTTTTACGCGCTGTTTCGCCTGAAACGAAGCTGATGGATGATTTCGGCAGGCCGAGTTTTTTTGCCAGGAAGACAATCAGGGCCTTGTTGGCCTTGCCGCCTTCCGGCACGGCGCTGACACGGGCCTTGAGATGCGTGTTTCCTTCCGCATCCTTTTCCACGCCGTCGATGGCGTCCCGCCCGCCATTCGGTGTGAGGCGGACGGTCAGGCGGACATGATCACCGTGCTTCTGCCAGCAGCCGCTCAAGCGACCATCGGGTAAAGCGTGTTCCACATGAAGGAGCGGATGAAGAAGATGATCAGGAGCACGATGATCGGCGAAATGTCGATGCCGCCGAGATTGGGCAGAATGCGGCGGATGGGTCGCAGAACCGGTTCCGTGACATTGAACAGAAAGCTGCCGATGGCGTTCACGAACTGGTTGCGGGAATTGATGACGTTGAAGGCGTAAAGCCAGGAAAAAATAGCGCTGGCGATCAGCACCCACGTATAGAGGTTCAAGGCCAGATCGATGGTCTGAAACAGGGCAAGCATCAATATCTCCGTATCTTGGTTGCAAGACATTTAGACATTCGCTGGTGAACCGGCAAGTCTTGCCCCTGATCGTAATGAACTTTGGCCTCATCGACCGGCGATCATGGCAGTCCGGCTTGTGGCCTTGCAGCGGGAATTCGCACAAAACCGCCTGCACTTTTCGTCATCCATCGATGAGGGCTGGCGATTCCTGCCATATCGCTCTATTGCAAAGCTCTCCTATTGTCTCGCGAGCACCCAGCCGATGTCCCTCCCTTCCGCCGATAATCGCTTTGGCGCATTCCGGCATAGTTCCTATCGCCGTTTTTTCAGCGCCCGGTTTTTTTCGGCCTTCGCCATCCAGATCGTCAGCGTCTCTGTCGGCTGGCAGATGTATGAGGTTACCGGCAACGCCTTTTATCTCGGCCTGATCGGTCTTTTCCAATTTCTGCCGTCGCTGCTTCTGATCCTCGTCACGGGAACGGTCGCCGACCGGCACAATCGCCGGCGCATCATGGCCATATGCCTGCTGATCGCGGCGCTCTGCGCTGCGGCGCTTCTTAGCCTCACGCTGATGCACAGCTTTTCGCCCTGGCCGGTCTTCGCCATTCTCGTCGTCTTCGGCATAGAGCGGGCCTTCATGGGGCCGGCGGTGCAGTCGCTGGCACCCAATCTCGTGCCGGTCGAGGATTTGCCGAATGCTATCGCATGGAATTCGTCTTCATGGCAGATGGCGTCGATTCTTGGCCCTGTCGCCGGTGGTCTGCTTTATGGTCTCGGGGCCTCCGTCGCCTATAGCGTAGCGCTCGTGCTTTTCATTGTTTCCGCGGCGCTTGCAGTAGCAATCCGTAAGCCGGAACAACGCGGCCCGGCAAAAGCCATCAGCCTCGAAACCATGCTGGCCGGGTTCAAATTCATCTCCCAGGAAAAAGTCGTCCTTGGCGCGATCTCGCTTGATCTTTTCGCGGTGTTGCTCGGCGGTGCTGTTGCGTTGATGCCGATTTTTGCCAAGGAAGTGCTGACGCTCGGCCCATGGGGCCTTGGGCTTCTGCGTGCCGCGCCTGGCATCGGGGCCATCACCGTTGCGGTCATTCTGGCCTTCAAACCCATTCGTCACCACGCCGGCCTGCTGATGTTTACCGGCGTCGGCCTCTTCGGCATCTCCACTGTGGTTTTCGGACTGTCGCAGACCGCGTGGCTGTCCATCGCCGCGCTGGTGGTCATGGGCGCATCGGACATGGTGTCGGTTTATGTGCGCGAGACCCTGATTGCGCTCTGGACACCGGACGAGGTACGCGGGCGTGTGAATGCGGTTAATATGGTCTTTGTCGGCGCATCGAACGAGCTGGGCGAGTTTCGTGCCGGCACCATGGCTCATGTCGTCGGAGCGGTGCCCGCAGTCGTCATCGGCGGGGCGGGTACGCTTGCTGTGGCGGTCATCTGGGCGCTCGGTTTTTCCAAGCTGCGCAAGATCGACAATCTGGATGCGCCGCACTGATGGCGATGGGGCTTAGATCGTTTTGTTTTTACGCATTTTCCGAACGTAAAACCGCTAAGCACTTTTACTGGAAATGCTCTAGCGCTGCGCCTTGCCTTCAAAAACCAGATCGAGAAAATTGCCGAGCCATGCCCTGAGAGGCGTGTCGAACAGCATGCGGCCTTCCAGATGCTGGCTGCCCACCTGTGCATTGGGCATGCCGAACCTCTGGGCGCCGCGCACCACCCAACTATGCATCATGGCGCGGGTCAGTTCGGCGTGAAACTGCAAGCCCCAGGCATTTTTTCCATAGCGATAGGCCTGATTGGGGTAGGTCTCGCCCGAGGCCAGAAGTTCGGCTCCGCGCGGCAGCTCGAACCCTTCCTTGTGGAAATGATAGACCATCTTCGGCCAATGCGGCATCAAAAGCCGCCCATGTTCGGTGGCATGAAGCGGATACCAGCCGATTTCGACCTTACCGTCCCTGTCGGCCTCCACCTTGCCGCCCAGATGTTTGGATAGCATCTGCGCGCCGAGACAGATGCCGAGAAAGGGCTTGTTTTCCTTCAGCGGCACCTTCAGCCAGTCGATCTCGGCTTTGACGTAGTCATGAGAATCGTTGGCGCTCATCGGGCCACCGAAGATGATGGCGCCCGCGTGTTTCTCCAGCGTCTGCGGCAAGTCGTCGCCGAGTGCGGGTCGCCTTATATCCAGACGATACCCTTTTGCCACCAGCATCTGGCCGACACGGCCGGGCGTGGAACGTTCCTGATGCAGGACGATGAGCAGCGATGGTTGTTTTTCCTGTTGCCTGGAAGGGTCAAACAGCATCGTCTTCGTTTTCGCTTTCTTCAGCGGGCCCGGACCTCGTGGCGGCCTGCTGACGTTGCAGAACCCTGTCGCGCACGGATACACCGAGCAGATCGGCTACCCGCCAGATCACATGGTCTTCCATTTCGCTTCGTTCGCCGTCAGCGTAAACAATATCCCATAATATTCCAATAAGCTCCACGCGTTGATCTTCGTCGAGATGGCGGCGGATATCGGCGGTGAAGCGGTAATAATCGACGGCCTCCTTGCCCGCCTCCTGGCCGGCGGTGAGAAGGGCATCCAGTTTGCCGCCATCGAGATGGTAATATTCATGCAGAATCTCGCGCAGGCGGTCACGCTCGCTTTTCGAGACGGTGCCATCCGCTTCCATCACCTGGAAAGAGAGAGCTGCCACCGCAACCCTCAGATCGTCCGGGCTGAAATCACCCGCATTCGGGCCGACGAGGTTTTGAATAAACGATTGTATTTGTTGGAACATCGATAGCCTGTTGGTCAGAAGAGTTTGAGCCGCGTCTTGGGTTCGGCTTCCGCGCCTGATTTCTTGACGCCCGGATCATCCGGCGCGCCGCCGAAAAACGGTACGGCCTCCGCCTTCCCATTCGATGCATCGGTTTCCACCGGCGCCTCGATTGTAACAGGCTTTTTCTCCTTTGGGACCGATACGGCCGGTTTGACCTCAATCGGCGCGGCCGGGATCGGTTTCGGTTCGGCGCGTGTCTCCGGCGCTGCTTCTGCAATGATTGTCTTTGCAGCCGGTTCGGCCCTTGCCGGTGCTGCGGCAATCGCATTTTCGATCGTGAGATCCTCGACGGGGCCTTCGAGTTGCCCGAAAGGCGCTTTCCATTCGAAGGCATCGAGACGGCCGGTAACGGGCGACACCGGCAGCCATTTCTCTGAAACAATACCATCGGCAACCCAGGCGGGGTCGCGCGGCGCGCGCAGCGCCTGTGCCATCCAGTAGCGTACCCGGCCCTGATCACCGGTTTCGGCTTCCTCGATGTCGGCCATCAGCAGGAAGATGCTTTCGCGTGGCTCAATCCGCGCGGCGGCTTCGGCCTTGGCCCGCGCCTTGGCGAATTCCTTGGCGTCGAGCGCTGCCTGCGCGACCGCGAACAGGGATTCGATATTGTTGGGCTTCAGGCTTTCCAGCCGCTCAGCCCGTTTCAGCCGGTCGATGGCGGTATCACCGCTGCGGGCGCGGACATAAAGTTCGGCGAGTTGCGGATGCGGATCGTGTTTCCAGACGGGTTCGAGAACCGTGGCCGCCTTGCGCAGATTGTCCTCGCGCAGATAGGATTTTGCTGCGATCAGCGCTGCCGGAACGAGGCTCTTGGCAAGCTTGAGCGCATGTTTGGCATCCTCGCGGGCACCCACGGGGTCGCTTTCCAGCTTTTCGCCGGCCTTGGCGGTGAGAAGCACCGCTTTCAGCCGTTCCGCCTCGCCGCGTTCGATGACACTGGCCGCCCTCTGCTGGTCGAGCAGGCGTATGGCATCGTCCCATTGTCCGTTGCGACAACGATTTTCCAGCGTCGCCTGTGCTGCCCAGGGCAAATAGGGCGCCTTTTCCGCCGCATCCTCGGCATATTGCTGGGCGGCTTCGTAGGCGCCCTGACGGCGCGCCTCGATATAAAGGCCCCGAAGGCCAAGTTCGCGGGTTTCGGGATCGCGGGCCATGGCTTCGAATTTGCGCCGCGCCGCGTCATATTTTCCTTCGATGAGATCGGCCTGAGCGTCGAGCAGGTGGATCAGTGGCTCTTGATCGGCGCTGAGCAACCCCTGTGTTCGTGCCGTCATCTTCCGGGCAAGGAGGGCATTGCCGGCGCCGGCGGCAATGAGACCGGTGGATAGCGCCTGATAACCACGGTCGCGCTTGCGGGCGCGGAAATAACGACGCGCGGCATTGGGCGAGGTCCAGATGGCGTTGACGACCCACCAGACCAGCATAACGGCGGCGACCAGCGCCGCAATTATGGAGGCCGCGACCATCAGGCTCATTTCGATCAGCTGGCCTTGCCAGACGATGGATAGCACGCCCGGCCTGTCCGCCAGCCAGGAAAAACCGAAGCCGAGAGCCAGAACGATAACGGCGAAAGTCAGAATTCTGGTCATGCCCTTACCCCTGCCTGCCGGTGCTGGTGATGGCGCGGTTCAACGTGCCGCCGACCAGATTTTCGACCTCGATGCGCGCATCCAGCGATTTCTTGTAATCGGCCGATGCCGTCTTGGCGGCATCGGGAAGCCCGTTCCATTCAAGCGCCGCGCCTTGCAGATCGCCGTTGCGCAGCTTGTTTTCCATGCGCGCAATCTGGGCTTCGGGGGTCTCGCCCTCGATATTTCCGACCGGGCGCACCTTCACCAGCGAAAAGGCGCTTTCCGTCAGGCGTTCCATAATGCCCTGATTGGGGTCAGGCTGGTTGATGGCCGACAGCATCGCATTGGCAACATCGGGGAATTTCTGCATCAACTCGGAACGCGACGGTACGCCGGTTGCGGCGAAGGATTGCAGCGATGCGATGGCCGGATCATCAGGCGTGACCTTCGATAGCGTGTCGAGTTCGGTGAGGAACGGCCCACCGCGATCGATCGCGGCCTTCAGCGCGGCGGAAGCAATGGCGCGGGCGACTTCGATGTCGTCGCGCGGCTCGTTGATCTTGGCTTCCGCATCCGCAAGACGGCGTGTCAGTTCCGCCGTCGCCGATGCCTGCGCGGATCGCTCCGACTGGAGGGTGGATTCCAGCGCGGCGATTTTTTCCGACAGTCCATCGATTTGTGGGGTCTCACCCTTTGCGCCCTCGAGGGTTGCGATGCGCTGTTCCAGCGCCGAGGTATCGGCGGCAGGCGCATTGGCAAGCTGCTGCCGTAAGCTGCTCAGATCGGTTTTCAATGCGGCGATTTCCTCGCTTCCCGCCTGGCCTGCATTAAAGGAGGGCAGGATGCCGGCATATTGCATGCTGCCTGCGGCGGTGAGCGCCACAAGGCCGCCGACGATACCCGCCGCGATGAGGCCGGAGGTCGCCGCCTGTTTGCGCTCCACCTGATGTGGTGTGGAGGGCTTTGCCGGTCCTGAGGAAGAGGTTGCCGTCGATGGTTTTGCAGCGCCGTCGCTGCTGGATGCGCTGGAGGACGCTGTCGAGCCGAAGGCCGGCTTCGCCGCAGCCGCCGCAGCGGCGCTCGTGTCAGTGGCGCCCGTCGACGGTTTTGTATCGGCTTTCGGCGGAACAGGGGCCGTCGAGACAGCCTCTTTCTGTTTGCCCGCAGCGCTTTCAGCCTTGGGCGCCGTGGCCCCGGATTCAGCTTTGCCGATATTGGGTTCGGGCTCGATAGGGGATTTCTTGGGCTGGTCCCAGACGGGGGCGGGGTTACCCGTTGCGGCTGCTTGCGACTTTGCGGCCGAAACTCCAGGCCCTGCGGTAGCCTCCGGTGTTTTGTCACCGGACTTTTCGTCCGTCTTCGCAGCGTCCACGTCGGCGGAAATTGCTTTCACGTCTTTGGCGTCCAGGTCGATGGTGACCGGTTCGGCTTTGGACTTGGAGTGGCGTGGCGGCTTTCCCGATACCATGACAACCTCATTTCTGCCTGCAGTAATCTAAACCTAGTCAGTGACGGCGGCAAAGGAAAGAGGCGAGCTCGAATTAGGTTCCAGAGTTATGGCGCAGAAGTTCGAACATTGCCGCCTCGTTCGGCTCGCTGGCGGCCTTGGCGTTTGCGCGGAAGATTTGAGGAACGAGAGACAGCACGTTGCGGCTGATGCAGATGATTTGTGTCGTTGCCAGCGCCGCCACGTATTTTTGCGTCGATACATGATGAAAAAAGGCCCGCGCTGCTTCCGATGAATAGAGCAGGACCACATCGGCAGCGCTTTCGACAAACGCCGTCCCAAGCATTGTCTGCGAAATGCCGGAGGGCAGCATCTCGTAACAATCTACCGTTCTGAAGGGAATGCCAGCGGCGGCAAGGCCCTTCTCCAAGGTGGCGCCACGGGGTCTGCCGGCGAGATAAAGCAGCGGTGCTTCTTCGGAAAACAGAATCTGGTGCTCAGCTACCAGTGCGGTCAGACTGGCGGCGTCGCCGGAGGCGGTGAAAATCTGTTCGAAGCCGGTTTTTTCCGCCGCTTCCGCCGTTGCTCCGCCGACGGCGAAAAGCGGTTTTGACAGATAGGGAGCCAGCCCGTCCCGGGATGTTTCCAGCGCCCGCAGCGCCTCGGCGCTGGTCACCGCGATGGCCGCCAGCGGGGCGGATAACGCCGAGACGGCGCGTTCCCCATGATGGACAGGATAAAACAGCGGAAGAAGCACCGGCTCATGCCCAAGTGCTTCAAGCTTTGCGGCCGTCCTTTCGCCCGAACGCTGCGGCCGGGTGACGACGATCCGCATCGCCTCAGCTCCAGCCTTCGAAGAAATTGCTGCCGGCCTTGGCGCGCACATCTTCGCCGGCCTGCCGGCCGAGCGTTGCCGCATCGCGGCGGTTGCCGGAGATTTCGATGCCGTGGCTCGTCTGGCCATCGGGGGTGAGGATCAGGCCGGAAAAATGCAAGTCGTCGCCGTCGCAGGTGGCGTAGCCGGCAATCGGCGTGCGACAGGAACCATCGAGTGCTGCCAGAAAGGCGCGCTCGCAGGTCACGGCATCATGAGTGGGCCTGTCGTTTATGGGAGCGAGCAGTTTGTCCATGCGCGTATCGCCGATGCGGCTTTCCACGCCGATTGCGCCCTGGGCAGGAGCCGGAGGGAATTCCTTCGGGTCGAGAATTTCCGTCGGCACATTGTCCTTGCCGAGCCGCTTCAGGCCGGCAAAAGCAAGAAGTGTGGCATCCGCCTGGCCTTCTTCGAGCTTGCGCAGACGCGTATCGACCAGACCGCGGAAAACGATGACGCTGAGATCCGGACGCAGGCGGCGGATCAGTGCCTGACGGCGCAGGGATGCGGAGCCGACAACGGCGCCATGCGGCAGTTCCAGAAGCTTCGGTGCCGTGCGACCAATGAAGGCGTCGCTTATGTCTTCGCGCGGCAGGAAAGCGGACAGATAGAGGCCTTCGGGCAGAACGGTCGGCATGTCCTTGGAGGAATGCACGGCCATATCGAGTTCGCCTGATAGAAGCTGGTTTTCCAGCTCCTCTGTGAAGAGTCCTTTTCCGCCGATCTCCGACAAAGCGCGGTCGGTTATCCGGTCGCCTTTGGTGGACAGCACGACGATTTCGAACATTTCTTCCGGCAGGCCATGCGCCGCCATCAGCCGGTTGCGCGTCTCGTAAGCCTGCGCGAGCGCCAGCGGGCTGCCGCGCGTGCCGATTCGGAAAGGTTTTGTTTGCATCCGCGTCTATCCATTGTTACCGGAGTTGTCTTAGACCAACTCAGCGCATGATCGCAATGAACGAACAGATTTGATGGCCCCCTTTCTTCGTATTCTTGGCATAGAGACAAGCTGTGACGAAACCGCTGCATCCATTGTGGTTCGGCATGCGGACGGGCGTGGTGAGATCGTCTCCGACGTCGTTTTGTCGCAGCTGGAGGAACACAGCGCTTATGGCGGTGTGGTGCCTGAAATTGCCGCCCGCGCCCATGTCGAAGCGCTGGATACGCTGGTGGAAGAGGCGCTGGAGCAGGCGGGCGTCACTCTTGCCGATGTCGACGCCATTGCCGCCACATCCGGCCCCGGCCTCATCGGTGGCCTGCTGGTGGGGCTGATGACCGGCAAGGCTATCGCCAAGGCGGCCGGCAAACCGCTTTACGCCATCAATCATCTGGAAGGCCACGCGCTGACGGCGCGGCTGACCGATGGTCTGTCGTTCCCGTATCTGATGTTGCTGGTGTCCGGCGGCCACACCCAGCTGGTGCTGGTGCGCGGCGTGGATGACTACGAACGCTGGGGAACCACCATCGATGACGCTTTGGGGGAAGCCTTCGACAAGACCGCGAAACTTCTGGGCCTGCCCTATCCTGGCGGGCCTGCCGTAGAGAAAGCGGCGGCAAAGGGTGACCCGGACCGTTTTCCGCTTCCGCGCCCGATGGTGGGAGAGACACGGCTCGATTTTTCCTTCTCGGGCTTGAAGACAGCGGTGCGGCAGGCCGCGACCGCCATCGCGCCGCTTTCGAAGCAGGATATTGCCGATATCTGCGCTTCCTTCCAGAAAGCGGTGTCGCGCACCCTGAAGGACCGTATCGGCCGTGGCCTTGCCCGTTTCAGCCAGGAGTTTCCGCAGCTGGAGACGACACCTGCGCTGGTCGTCGCCGGCGGCGTTGCGGCCAATCAGGAAATCCGCCAGACGCTGCAGTCGCTTTGCGATACCCATGGCTTCCGTTTCGTTGCGCCGCCGCACCGGCTTTGCACGGATAATGCGGCGATGATCGCCTGGGCGGGACTGGAGCGCATGGCGGATGGCCGTGACCCCGATCCGCTCGAAATCCCGCCGCGCTCGCGCTGGCCGCTGGACGGCAACGCGGAGACACTGATCGGTTTCGGTAAAAGGGGAGCCAAGGCCTGATGCAACGGGAAAAAATCGTCGTTATCGGCGCCGGCGCCTTCGGAACAGCGCTTGCCGTCGTCATTGCGTTGGAAAACCGGCATGACGTCACCTTGCTCGGCCGTGATCCATCGCTGATGGCCGATCTGGAAGTTGATCGTGTTCACGAGGCGGCTCTGCCGGGTGTCGATCTGCCGGACGCGCTTGAATTTTCGGCCGAGCCGGATGTGCTGGCTGGCGCCAATATCGTGCTCTTCGCCATGCCCTCACAGGCTCATGCGGATGCGGCCCGTCACTACGGTCCTTATCTGGCTAATGACTCTATCGTCGTCACCTGCGCGAAGGGCATCGACCGCAGCTCCGGCCGACTGCTGACGGAACTTCTGGAAGCGGAATTACCGCATCATCCGATTGCGGTTCTCTCCGGTCCGGGATTCGCGGCGGATATTGCGCGCGGCTTGCCGACGGCCATGGCGATTGCGGCGGAAGACCCGGAGGTTGCCGAGCGGCTTGCGACCACGATTTCCGGCAGGACCTTCCGGCTTTATGCCTCGACCGACCGCATCGGCGTGCAGCTGGGCGGGGCGCTGAAGAATGTTCTCGCCATTGCCGCCGGCATTGTTGAAGGCGCTGGCCTTGGTGATTCCGCCCGCGCGGCGCTGATCTCGCGTGGGCTTGCCGAAATGTCGCGGCTCATCGTCGCCATGGGCGGCAAGGCGGACACGGTGCGCGGTCTCTCGGGCCTCGGCGATCTGGTGCTGACCGCCACCAGCCACCAGTCGCGCAACCTGCGTTTTGGTATCGCGCTTGGCCGGGGTGAGGGTAAGGACATGTCCGGCGGGCTGGTGGAAGGCGCCTTCGCTGCTGCCGTCGCCGCCCGGCTCGGGGAAAGTCACGCTGTCGACATGCCGGTTACCGAAGCGGTGGCCGCTATCATTGACGGCAATCTGGATGTGGCGAGCGCCATGCAACAATTGATGACACGGCCGATCACCACCGAGTGAGGTGGGCGGTCAAATGATGTTTTACGCATGTCCTGATCCCGAAACCGCTGACGCTTCGGGGGACATGCTCCAGCAAGGAGACGACAATGCTGTTTGCCTTTATCTGCAAGGACAAGCCGGGCCATCTTAACGTGCGCATGGAAACGCGCCCGGCCCATCTGGAACATCTGAACAAACTCAATGCAGAAGGCACGCTGAAGATCGCCGGTCCGTTTCTGGATGCCGAAGGCAAGCCGAATGGCAGCCTCGTGATCGTGGAAGCTGCCGATATCGATGCGGCCAAGGCCCTTGCCGACGCCGATCCCTATGCCAAGGCCGGCCTGTTCGAAAGTGTCGATGTGAAGCCCTATAACTGGGTCTTCAACAATCCGGGGGCGTGATCGGATATGGCGAATTATTGGCTTTACAAGTCCGAGCCGTTCAAATGGTCCTGGGAAATGCAGAAGGCCAAGGGTGAGGCCGGTGAAGAATGGACCGGCGTGCGCAATTATCAGGCGCGCAACAATATGCGCGCCATGAAGATTGGCGACAAGGGTTTCTTCTACCACTCCAATGAGGGGCTGGATGTCGTCGGCATTGTCGAAGTCTGTGCATTGTCGCATCCGGATTCGACTGCGGAAGGAGATCTGAAGTGGGATTGCGTCGATATCCGTGCCGTCTGCGATATGCCGCAACCGGTTTCGCTGAAGGATGTGAAGGCCAACCCGAAGCTGGAAAAGATGTCTCTCGTCACCTCCATGCGGCTTTCCGTGCAGCCGGTGACGGAGGAGGAGTATCTCGAGGTTTGTCGCATGGGTGGCCTCGCCAATCCGCCTAAGTCACCGGACTGATGCTTCGGTGAGGACCGATCCCCAACGCTTCATTCTCGACAACACAGGCATTATGCATCCGCCGCATGTGCCGGAATTGCGTCTTCATCTTGCCACGGAGGCTCATGAGCTGTGGCTGAAGACGGAGGAAGAGCTGCAAGAGATCGGCTTGCCGCCACCGTTTTGGGCCTTCGCCTGGGCTGGCGGGCAGGGGCTTGCTCGTTATGTTCTCGATCATCCTGAGAGTGTTTGCGGCAAGTATGTGCTGGATTTCGCCAGTGGCTCCGGGCTGGTTGCCATCGCGGCGGCGAAGGCCGGCGCAGCCAAGGTTCTGGCAGCCGATATCGATCCGTGGACAGAAACGGCCATTCGGTTGAATGCTGCACTCAATGGCGTGGATATCGGCTTTACGGGGTTAGACCTAGTCGGCAAGCCGGTCGAGGCCGATGTCCTGTTGGCGGGCGATGTGTTCTACGACCGCGACTTTGCCGATCTTCTCGTGCCGTGGTTTCTGGCGCTGACGGCGAAGGGTGTGAGCGTCCTCGTCGGCGATCCGGGGCGGGCCTATCTGCCCAAAGAGCGCCTTCGCGCCGAGGCGACCTATCAGGTGCCGGTGACGCGGGCGCTGGAAGACAGCGAAGTGAAGAAGACCACTGTGTGGCGTTTTATCTGATCAGGGCCTGATGATGCAGACGCCATGCTCATACGCGCAGGCATCGTCGGCGTTTTCGGCATGGACAGAGATGATTGTCGCCCTGGGGGCCAGTTGCATGCCCGTTTTATCGGCTGCACCTCTTCGTGAAAATCCGCTGTTGATCGCGAAATAGTTGCCGTTCCCGCGCACCCGCAGGGCTGCTATGCCGCCGACATAGGTGCCGCCGGGAAGGGTTGATGGCAACCCATCGGTGGAGAAGCTTACATCGGATTGATGATGCCGATATTGGTGGCGGCCATAAAAATCCTCTGCCGCCGCCGGTGGCACGGAGGCGAAAATTGCGCCAGCGACCGTCATGGTCAGGGCGGCGATTCGACGCTGTAACATGAGCCTCATGCTCCGGTTTTTGAGGTTAACCAATCGTAAATTACACCTTTTCTGAATTACGTAAAGGTAAATATTTCGGGGGCGTAAATCTTGGAAACGCTCGATTTTTTATTTTGACGCAAAAAAATTCCAAAAAAAAATCGTGAACCAATCGATTAAATTCGAATCGGCCGTGAAATGTGCTTGTGGTGACGCTGCCATGTGATTAAACGTCGCGGTTGGTGCAATGCACATTCTTTCGTCATGTGCTGTTGCTTGGGGGCGTCCTTATCTGATGGGCGCACGGGAAAACGCCGCGAGGTTCTGATGGCGAATGCGACTAATAACCGGCCTCTGTCGCCGCATCTTCAAATTTACAAGCCGATTCCGACGATGGTTGCATCCATCGTGCACCGCATCACCGGCGGCGCGCTTTATTTCGGAACGCTTCTGGTTGCCTGGTGGCTGATCGCGCTTGCCTCGGGTCCTGCCTATTACGACTGGGTCAACTGGGCGATGGGCACCATCATCGGCAGGCTCATCCTGATCGGTTACACCTGGGCTCTGGTTCACCACATGCTGGGTGGTCTTCGCCACTTCATGTGGGATCTGGGTCATGGCTTTGAAAAGCACTTTACCACCAAGCTGGCAAAGGCCTCGTGGGTCGTGTCGATCTGTCTGACCGCGCTGATCTGGGTCATTGCCCTGATCGTGCGCTGAGGAGATTTTTCATGGATATGCGTACACCTCTCGGAAAGGTTCGCGGTCTCGGCTCTGCCAAGGAAGGTACGGACCATTTCTTGCGCCAGCGCGTCACTGCGGTCGCCAACGTTCCGCTGCTGATCTTCTTCGTGATCTTCCTGATCAAATATGCCGGCGCGCCCTATCCGGAAGTCGCCGCCGCGCTGTCGAACCCGCTCGTTGCGGTCATCATGGCGCTGGTGCTGGTCTCCGGCCTCATCCACATGAAGCTCGGCATGCAAGTCATCATCGAAGACTACGTTCACGCCGAGGTTTCGAAGCTCGTTCTTCTGATGCTGAATACATTTTTCGCGATCCTCATCGGTGGCCTTTCGATCTTCGCCATCCTGAAAATCGCATTCGTAGGATAAGTTCGCCATGGCTTCGATCAGTTCACCTTCCCAGAATGGCAAGGCCTATACCTATGTCGATCACTCCTATGACGTGATCGTGGTGGGCGCCGGCGGCGCCGGTCTGCGCGCCACGCTCGGCATGGCCGAGCAGGGTTTCAAGACCGCCTGCATCACCAAGGTTTTTCCAACGCGCTCCCATACCGTCGCAGCGCAGGGCGGCATCGCCGCATCGCTCACCAACATGACGCCCGACTGTTGGCAGTGGCACCTTTACGATACCGTGAAGGGCTCCGACTGGCTGGGCGATGTCGACGCGATGCAGTATCTCGCCATGGAAGCGCCGAAGGCGGTCTATGAGCTTGAGCATTACGGCGTGCCTTTCTCGCGTAACGAAGAAGGCAAGATCTACCAGCGTCCGTTCGGCGGTCATATGCAGAATTACGGTGAAGGCCCGCCGGTGCAGCGCACCTGTGCCGCCGCCGACCGTACCGGCCACGCCATTCTGCACACGCTTTATGGCCAGTCGCTGCGCAACAATGCGGAATTCTTCATCGAATATTTCGCGCTCGACCTCATCATGTCGGCAGACGGTCGTTGCACCGGCGTCGTTGCCTGGAACCTTGATGACGGTACGATCCATCGCTTCTCCGCCAAGATGGTGGTGCTGGCGACCGGCGGTTACGGCCGTGCCTATTTCTCGGCGACCTCTGCCCACACCTGCACCGGCGACGGCGGCGGCATGATCGCCCGTGCGGGCCTGCCTCTCCAGGACATGGAATTCGTGCAGTTCCACCCGACCGGCATTTACGGCGCAGGCTGCCTGATCACGGAAGGTGCGCGCGGTGAAGGCGGTTATCTCGTCAACTCCGAAGGCGAGCGCTTCATGGAGCGTTATGCTCCTTCGGCGAAGGACCTTGCCTCGCGTGACGTTGTCTCCCGCTGCATGACCATGGAAATCCGTGAAGGCCGCGGCGTCGGCAAGAACAAGGATCACATCTTCCTGCATCTCGATCACCTCGATCCGGCGATCCTGCACGAGCGTCTTCCGGGCATTTCCGAAAGCGCCAAGATCTTTGCCGGCGTTGACGTCACACGCGAGCCGATCCCGGTTCTGCCGACGGTTCACTACAATATGGGCGGCATTCCCACCAACTATTGGGGTGAAGTGCTGAATGCCGATGCCGACAACCCGGAGCGCATCGCGCCCGGCCTGATGGCTGTGGGCGAAGCTGGTTGCGCCTCGGTTCACGGCGCGAACCGCCTCGGCTCCAACTCGCTGATCGACCTCGTGGTCTTCGGTCGTGCTGCCGCTATTCGCGCCGCCCAGGTCATCGATCGCGATGGGCCGGTTCCGGCTCTCGACGTTGCGGCCTGCGACAAGATCATGGAACGCTTCGACAGCCTGCGTTACGCCAATGGCTCGACGCCGACGGCGGTGCTGCGTGACAAAATGCAGCGCGCCATGCAGGACGATGCGGCCGTGTTCCGCACGCAGGAATCGCTCGAAAGCGGTTGCCAGCGTCTTTCCGCCATTTGGAAGGAACTTCCCGACGTCAAGGTCACCGACCGTTCGATGGTCTGGAACTCCGATCTGGTCGAGACGCTCGAGTTGCACAACCTCATGGCCAACGCGATTACCACGGTCTACGGCGCGGAAGCGCGCAAGGAAAGCCGCGGCAGCCACGCCCGTGAGGATTTCGTCGACGGTCCGTTCGCTGGTCGCGACGACGTGAACTGGCGCAAGCATACGCTCGCCTGGGTCAGCCCCGAAGGGGACGTCAAACTCGACTATCGCCCGGTTCACACCGACCTCATCGCCGACGGCATCGATCCGAAAAAGATCGAGCCGAAGGCGCGAGTATATTGATCATGGGAAAGCGCATCAGTCTTCTTGTTCTGATTGGTGCTCTAGTGGCTGCCGCTCCTGCGGTAGCTGCCGAGCGCTACAAGTTGCGTGCTCCCGGTGGAAATACTGCTGCGGTTTTCAACGACGTCGGCGTATGGAAAACTGCCAAAGCAGCGATGAATGCCCGTATCTCGGTCGGTAATCCGGTTACGGCGCAGAATTTGGAATGCGTCGCCAGACCTGGGACAAAAGCCGAGGTCATAAAGCGCGAAGGCTCGGTCGCTTATGTGCGAGCCAGCGACGCGCTGTTCGGTGGTTGCAAGGGTTATGTGAAGTCCGAATTCCTGTCGGCATACTAGGATTTTATCATGGTTGAACTCGCTCTCCCCAAGAATTCCCAGATCAACGAAGGCAAGGTCTGGCCGAAGCCGGATGGTGCCAAGAATGTGCGCGAATACCGCGTCTATCGCTGGAACCCGGATGATGGCCAGAACCCGCGCATCGACACTTTCTATATCGACGTCGATGATTGCGGACCGATGGTTCTCGATGCGCTTCTCTACATCAAGAACAATATCGACCCGACGCTGACGTTACGTCGCTCCTGCCGCGAAGGTATTTGCGGTTCCTGCGCGATGAACATCGACGGCACCAATACGCTCGCCTGTACCAAGGGCATGGACGAGATCAACGGGACGGTGAAGGTCTATCCGCTGCCGCATATGCCCGTGGTGAAGGACCTGGTTCCCGATCTCTCGAACTTTTATGCGCAGCACCGCTCCATCGAGCCCTGGCTGAAGACAGTCTCGCCGACACCCGCCAAGGAGTGGAAGCAGAGCCATGAGGATCGCCTGAAGCTGGACGGTCTTTATGAGTGCATTCTCTGCGCCTGCTGCTCCACCTCCTGTCCCAGCTACTGGTGGAATGGCGACCGTTATCTCGGTCCGGCCGTTCTGCTACAGGCCTATCGCTGGCTGATCGACAGCCGCGACGAGGCAACCGGCGAGCGTCTCGACAATCTCGAGGATCCGTTCCGCCTTTACCGCTGCCACACCATCATGAACTGCGCGCAGGCTTGCCCCAAGGGCTTGAACCCGGCCAAGGCGATTGCGGAAATCAAGAAGATGATGGTCGAGCGCCGCGTTTGAAGGCGATTCGCTGACGACGGAAACCCTATCGGGCCACGGTCTCGACCGTGGCCCTTTTTACAACCCGGCACGGGAAAATTCGGTAAAAATCGACCGAAATGGTAATTATCCCGGCCATCGCTTGCGCAAGATAAGGCTTTGGTAATAATTCAGCCTTCTTGTTTGATCACTGTCTTTCCGGAAGCGAGAGAATCGGGAGCTTGATATGCAATTCAGATATGTGGTGACGGGCCTTGCCGTTGTGATGGGCCTTGCCGGTTGCCAACGTACCTCCTACGATTACAACAACAATGCCAGCAACAATCCCGGTTATACGCCGCCTTTGCAGGCGCAGCCGGTTCCTTCTGTTCAGTCCGGCGCCCTGCCTCCGCCTGGCGGCGCTTCGGGCAGCCAGTTCCCTTCGGCTCCGGCATCCGCAGCACCTGGCGGCGTGAATGTCGCTTCTGCAGCGCCCCCGGCAACGGCCCTCGACGTTACCAAGGAATCCATGGTCGGCAACTGGCGCGTTTCCAACGGCGGTGCCAATTGCGACATGTTCCTGACACTCACCAATCTCGGCGCCGGCTCCCGTGGCGGCACGCGCGGTTGTGCGGGCGAGCTGACGGCAATGGGTTCCTGGGAAGTCTCCGGCAAGATGGTCCTCTTCAAGGACCGCGCCGGCAATACGATCGGCCGTGTCTACAAAAGCGCCGATGCGCGCTTTGACGGCACGACCAATAGCGGCCAGCCGCTCAGCCTCAGCCGATGAGCATTTCCGGTGCAGCCGGATTGCCTTCTTCGCTCTAAGCCATTCCATTCGTCGCGGGTGCGGATTTGCGCCCGCGTCCGGGGCGCTTTTTCATGAAGCCATTGCCTGACTATAACCATAGTGTCGTTGAACAGCTCAACGCATTGACGGTAGCTGGCACTTTGCAGGCCGACGCCGCCCAGCTTGGCGTGGCGGCTCATCTCGACCGTATCCTTGCCGATCTGAAAGCGCGCAAGCCCGCCAGAAAAAAAAGTGCGCTTGGCTGGATGTTCGCGCGCAAGTCCGGACCTGCGGCGGCCGTCAAGGGTCTCTATGTCTATGGCAGCGTCGGTCGCGGCAAGACGATGCTGATGGACATGTTCTACGAGATGGCGCCCGTTTCTTCCAAGCGGCGTTGCCATTTTCATGAATTCATGGCGGATGTGCATAATCGTGTGCATGCGCACCGGCAGAAGTTGAAAAATGGCGAAACCAAACAGGCAGACCCCATTCCACCTGTCGCGGCCCAACTTCTGGCGGAAGCGGAGCTCCTCTGCTTCGACGAGTTCACCGTCACGGATATTGCCGATGCAATGATCCTCGCCCGGCTGTTCAGCGAGCTCTTCGCCAATGGCTGCACGTTGGTGACCACCTCCAACGTCGTCCCCGACAATCTTTACAAAGACGGGCTCAATCGCGGCCTGTTCCTGCCTTTCGTCGACTTGCTGAAGAAATATGTTGAGGTGGTAACGCTGGACAGCCCCACCGACTACCGGATGGAGAAGCTGGAAAGCCTTCCGGTCTATGTCACCCCGCTCGACGGTTCGGCGGATCAGGCGATGGACATGGCCTGGCGGCATATGGCTGGCGGCCATCTTGTTGCGCCGACCGAGATACCGATGAAGGGGCGTTCCATTCTGGTGCCGCGAGCCAGCGGCAGGGTCGCCCGGTTTTCCTTTTCCGATCTCTGTGAAAAGCCGCTCGGAGCCTCCGACTTCCTTGCCATCGCCAACCGTTTCGACACGGTCTTCGTCGATCACATTCCGTTCCTGAATGCGGACAAGCGGAACGAGACCAAACGTTTCATCATTCTCATCGATGCGCTTTATGATCATAGCGTCAGGCTTTTCGCCTCTGCCGCGGCCATGCCGGAAGACCTGCTTGAAAAGCGCAAAGGAACCGAAGGTTTTGAGTTCGATCGCACGGCCTCGCGTCTGTTTGAAATGCGCAGTGCGGATTATCTCGCGTTGCATCACGAAAAACGGCAGAAACTTTGACACTTTCGTGACGTATTTTCTTACGTTTACGTAAGAAAATAATGATCTAAACGATTGAAAATACTGATCACGAAAGAATCTGTTGCCAATTTTAGCCAATGGGGCTAATCGAAGTGCGACAATTTGGCTGCCGGTTTGGCGCGGTGAAATTGAATTGAAGCTCAAGAGGAAGCATTCGATGGCTCGCAAAAAAATTGCACTTATTGGTTCTGGCATGATCGGCGGCACGCTGGCGCATCTGGCCAGCCTGAAGGAACTGGGCGATATCGTCCTCTTCGATATTGCCGACGGTATCCCGCAGGGCAAGGGTCTGGATATTGCCCAGTCCGGCCCGGTTGAAGGCTTCAATGCAAAGCTCACCGGTGCTTCCGATTACGCCGCCATCGAAGGCGCTGACGTCTGCATCGTCACCGCAGGTGTTGCCCGCAAGCCGGGCATGAGCCGCGACGATCTTCTCGGCATCAACCTCAAGGTCATGGAACAGGTTGGCGCCGGCATCAAGAAGTACGCGCCGAACGCTTTCGTCATCTGCATCACCAACCCGCTCGACGCCATGGTCTGGGCGCTGCAGAAGTTCTCCGGCCTGCCGAAGAACAAGGTCGTCGGCATGGCCGGCGTTCTCGACAGCGCGCGTTTCCGCCTCTTCCTCGCTGAAGAGTTCAACGTTTCGGTTGAAGACGTTACCGCTTTCGTTCTCGGCGGTCACGGCGACACCATGGTGCCGCTCGCGCGTTACTCCACCGTTGCTGGCGTTCCGCTGACCGACCTCGTCAAGATGGGCTGGCTGACGGCCGAGCGTCTCGAGCAGATCATTCAGCGCACCCGTGACGGCGGTGCGGAAATCGTCGGCCTCTTGAAGACCGGCTCGGCCTATTACGCGCCGGCTGCATCTGCAATCGAAATGGCTGAATCCTACCTCAAGGACAAGAAGCGCGTCCTGCCCGCCGCTGCCCATCTCTCGGGTCAGTATGGCGTAGACGACATGTATGTCGGCGTTCCCACCATCATCGGTGCAGGCGGTATCGAGCGCATCATCGAGATCGAACTCAACAAGGAAGAAGAAGCCGCCTTCCAGAAATCCGTCGGTGCCGTCGCCGGGCTTTGCGAAGCCTGCGTCAACATCGCTCCGTCGCTGAAGTAATAGCCTCAAGCGGCTCCAAACAGGGATTATTCCATGAATATTCACGAATATCAGGCCAAGGCTCTTCTGAAGGGCTACGGCGCGCCGGTTGCTGAAGGCGTGGCCATTCTCAAGGTCGAAGAAGCAGAAGCTGCCGCAAAGCAGCTTCCCGGCCCGCTTTACGTCGTCAAGAGCCAGATCCATGCTGGCGGACGCGGTAAGGGTAAGTTCAAGGAACTCGGCCCGGACGCCAAGGGCGGCGTTCGTCTGGCGAAGTCCATCGAAGAAGTCGTTTCCCACGCCAAGGACATGCTCGGCAACACGCTGGTAACGGCGCAGACGGGCGATGCCGGCAAGCAGGTTAACCGGCTCTATATCGAAGACGGCGCTGATATCGCGCGCGAACTCTACTGCTCGCTGCTGGTAGACCGTTCGGTCGGCCAGGTTGCTTTCGTGGTTTCCACTGAAGGCGGCATGGACATCGAAGCTGTCGCTCACGACACACCTGAGAAGATCCACACCATCGCCATCAACCCTGAAAAGGGCGTTTCCGATGCCGACGTTGCTGCGATCTCCAAGGCGCTTGAGCTCGACGGCGTTGCTGCCGAAGACGCCAAGTCGCTCTTCCCGATCCTCTACAAGGCCTTCAGCGAGAAGGACATGGCTCTTCTCGAGATCAACCCGCTGATCGTCATGGAAAATGGCCATCTGCGCGTTCTCGACGCCAAGGTTTCCTTCGATGGCAACGCCATGTTCCGCCATGACGACGTCAAGGCGCTGCGCGACGAGACCGAAGAAGACGCCAAGGAAATCGAAGCCTCCAAGTGGGACCTCGCTTACGTCGCGCTCGACGGCAACATCGGCTGCATGGTCAACGGTGCCGGTCTCGCCATGGCGACGATGGACATCATCAAGCTTTACGGCAAGGAGCCGGCAAACTTCTGCGACGTCGGCGGCGGTGCCGGCAAGGAGAAGGTTGCGGCAGCCTTCAAGATCATCACTGCCGACCCGAAGGTCGAGGGTATCCTCGTCAACATCTTCGGCGGCATCATGAAGTGCGACGTTATCGCCGAAGGCGTCATCGCCGCGGTGAAGGAAGTCGGTTTGCAGGTTCCGCTCGTTGTTCGCCTCGAAGGCACCAACGTCGAACTCGGCAAGAAGCTTCTGAACGAATCGGGCCTTGCGATTACGGCTGCTGACGATCTGGACGACGCAGCCAAGAAGATCGTCGCGGCGATCAACGGCTAATTGAGGGACCGGAAATAATGTCTATTCTCGTTAATAAAGACACCAAGATCCTCGTTCAGGGTCTGACCGGCAAGACCGGCACCTTCCACACCGAACAGGCGCTTGCCTATTACGGCACGCAGATGGTCGGCGGTATCCATCCGAAGAAGGGTGGCGAAACCTGGACCGGTTCCAAGGGCGAAAGCCTGCCGATCTTCGCAACGGTTGCCGAAGCCAAGGAAAAGACCGGTGCAGACGCGTCCGTTATCTATGTTCCGCCGGCAGGCGCAGCAGACGCGATCATCGAAGCCATCGATGCGGAAATTCCGTTCATCACCTGCATCACCGAGGGCATCCCGGTCATGGACATGGTTCGCGTCAAGGCTCGCCTCGACCGTTCGAAGTCCCGCCTTCTCGGCCCGAACTGCCCCGGCATCCTGACGCCGGAAGAATGCAAGATCGGCATCATGCCGGGCTCCATCTTCCGCAAGGGTTCGGTCGGTATCGTTTCGCGATCCGGCACGCTCACCTATGAAGCCGTGTTCCAGACATCGAACGAAGGCCTCGGCCAGACGACGGCTGTCGGCATCGGCGGCGACCCGGTCAAGGGCACCGAGTTCATCGACGTCCTGGAAATGTTCCTCGCTGACGACGCCACGCAGTCGATCATCATGATTGGCGAAATCGGTGGTTCGGCTGAAGAAGATGCAGCGCAGTTCCTGATCGACGAAGCCAAGAAGGGCCGCAAGAAGCCGATGGCCGGCTTCATCGCGGGCCGCACGGCTCCGAAGGGCCGCACCATGGGCCACGCCGGCGCTGTCGTTTCCGGCGGCAAGGGCGATGCGGAATCCAAGATCGCAGCCATGGAAGCGGCCGGCATCAAGGTTTCGCCTTCCCCGGCGCGCCTCGGCAAGACGCTGGTTGAAGTCCTCAAGGGCTGAGACCACATGAAACGGTGACGGGCGGCGCGGCCTAAAGCTCGCGCTGCCCGATGCCGCAAGAACGACAGACAGACGGCATACCGCCCCGGCGGCAGACAGCAATAATCAAAGCGGCAGGCCGGTTGAACGGCCCTAACGGCATCGAGGAGGCGGACGGATAAGTCCGCAAGAACACAATGGCAAGGCAAGAAGCGAACGAGCAGTTTCAGATCACGTCGTTTCTGGACGGCGCGAATGCAGCCTATATCGAGCAGCTCTATGCCCGGTACGAAGAGGACCCCTCTTCCGTGTCGCCGGAGTGGCAGAGCTTCTTCAAGGCGTTGTCCGATAATCCGGAAGACGTGAAGAAGGCGGCCAAGGGCGCCTCCTGGAAGCGTGCCAACTGGCCGATCCCGGCAAATGGCGAACTGGTCTCCGCACTCGACGGCAACTGGGCCACGGTCGAAAAGGCCATCGAAAAGAAGGTTCAGGCGAAAGCTGAGGCCAAGAGCGCCGACACCGGCAAGCCGGTCAGCGAAGCCGAAGTGCTGCAGGCGACCCGTGACAGCGTTCGCGCCATCATGATGATCCGCGCTTACCGCATGCGCGGCCACCTGCATGCCAAGCTCGACCCGCTCGGTATTGCCGTTGCCGTCGAGGATTACAACGAGCTTTCGCCGAAGTCCTACGGCTTCGAGGAAAGCGACTACGACCGCAAGATTTTCATCGATAACGTGCTCGGCCTCGAATATGCGACCGTGCGCGAGATGATCGATATTCTGGAGCGCACCTACTGCTCCACCATCGGCGTCGAATTCATGCACATGTCCAGCCCGGAAGAAAAAGGCTGGATTCAGGAGCGTATTGAAGGTCCGGACAAGGGCGTTGCCTTCACGGCCGAAGGCAAGAAGGCCATTCTGTCGAAGCTGGTCGAAGCCGAAGGCTACGAGCAGTTCCTCGACGTGCGTTTCAAGGGCACCAAGCGTTTCGGCCTCGATGGCGGTGAATCGCTGATCCCGGCGCTGGAGCAGATCATCAAGCGCGGCGGCCAGGAAGGTCTCGAAGAAGTCGTTCTCGGCATGGCCCACCGCGGTCGCCTGAACGTTCTGACCAACGTTATGGGAAAGCCGCATCGCGCCGTGTTCCACGAGTTCAAGGGCGGTTCGTTCAAGCCTGACGATGTCGAAGGTTCGGGTGACGTGAAGTACCACCTCGGCGCCTCCTCCGACCGCGAATTCGATGGCAACAAGGTTCACCTGTCGCTGACGGCCAACCCGTCGCACCTTGAGATCGTCAACCCCGTTGTCATGGGCAAGGCCCGCGCCAAGCAGGACCAGCTGGCCAAGGTGTGGGACGGCGACATCATTCCGCTGTCTGAACGCGCCAA
Organism: Agrobacterium salinitolerans; assembly: GCF_002008225.1. Classification (GTDB taxonomy): domain Bacteria; phylum Pseudomonadota; class Alphaproteobacteria; order Rhizobiales; family Rhizobiaceae; genus Agrobacterium; species Agrobacterium salinitolerans. The sequence goes on from NZ_MRDH01000039.1 coordinate 110,579, forward strand.
GGTGCTGCCGCTCCTGCTGCATGGCGATGCCGCTTTCGCGGGTCAGGGCGTGGTTGCTGAAATTCTCGGCCTTTCCGGTCTGCGCGGTCACCGCGTTGCCGGCACCATGCACTTCATCATCAACAACCAGATCGGCTTTACGACGAACCCGGCCTTCTCCCGTTCGTCGCCCTATCCGTCCGACGTCGCCAAGATGATCGAAGCGCCGATCTTCCACGTCAACGGCGACGATCCGGAAGCGGTTACCTATGCGGCCAAAGTCGCGACCGAATACCGCATGAAGTTCCACAAGCCTGTCGTCATCGACATGTTCTGTTACCGTCGCTTCGGCCATAACGAAGGCGATGAGCCGGCGTTCACGCAGCCGAAGATGTACAAGGTTATCCGTGGTCACAAGACGGTCGCGCGCATTTATGCCGACCGGCTGATTGCGGAAGGCCTGATCAGCGAAGGTGAATTCGAGAAGATGAAGGCCGACTGGCGTGCTCATCTCGAGCAGGAGTTCGAGGCAGGCCAGTCCTACAAGCCGAACAAGGCCGACTGGCTGGATGGCCAGTGGTCCGGCCTGCGCGCTGCCGACAATGCCGATGAGCAGCGTCGCGGCAAGACCGGCGTACCGATGAAGCAGCTCAAGGAAATCGGCAAGAAGCTGTCGACCATTCCGGAAGGCTTCAGCGCCCATCGCACGATCCAGCGCTTTATGGAAAACCGCTCGCAGATGGTCGAGACGGGCGAAGGCATCGACTGGGCAATGGCGGAAGCGCTTGCGTTCGGTTCGCTCGTTGCCGACGGCCACAAGATTCGTCTTTCCGGTCAGGATTGCGAACGCGGCACCTTCTCGCAGCGTCACTCGGTCCTCTACGATCAGGAGACCGAAGAGCGTTATATTCCGCTCGCCAACCTTTCGCCGACGCAGGCCCGTTATGAAGTCATCAACTCGATGCTTTCGGAAGAAGCCGTTCTCGGTTTCGAATACGGCTACTCGCTGGCCCGTCCGAACGCGCTGACCCTTTGGGAAGCCCAGTTCGGTGACTTCGCCAACGGCGCGCAGGTGGTGTTCGACCAGTTCATCTCTTCGGGTGAACGCAAGTGGCTGCGCATGTCCGGTCTCGTCTGCCTTCTGCCGCACGGCTACGAAGGTCAGGGTCCGGAACACTCGTCCGCCCGTCTGGAGCGTTGGCTGCAGATGTGCGCCGAAGACAACATGCAGGTTGCCAACTGCACGACGCCGGCCAACTACTTCCACATCCTGCGCCGCCAGGTGAAGCGCGACTTCCGCAAGCCGCTGATCCTGATGACGCCGAAGTCGCTGCTGCGTCACAAGCGCGCCACCTCTTCGCTGGCCGAGCTTGCAGGCGAGTCCTCCTTCCACCGTCTCCTGTGGGACGATGCGGAAGTCATCAAGGACGGTCCGATCAAGCTGCAGAAGGATTCGAAGATCCGCCGCGTCGTCATGTGTACGGGCAAGGTCTATTACGATCTGCTCGAGGAGCGTGAAAAGCGCGGTATCGACGATATCTACCTGCTGCGTGTCGAGCAGCTCTATCCGTTCCCGGCCAAGGCGCTCATCAACGAGCTGTCGCGCTTCCGCAATGCGGAGATGGTCTGGTGCCAGGAAGAGCCGAAGAACATGGGTGCGTGGTCGTTCATCGATCCTTACCTGGAATGGGTCCTGGCACATATCGACGCCAAGTACCAGAAGGTCCGTTACACGGGCCGTCCGGCTGCCGCCTCTCCGGCGACCGGCCTGATGTCCAAGCATCTGGCGCAGCTTGCTGCGTTCCTGGAAGACGCGCTGGGAGAGTGAGAACTCTCCCGCATCGCCCCGCAAAAAAGACACCCGAATAACGGAACTAGATCATGGCCACTGAAATCCGCGTACCAACCCTCGGCGAATCCGTCAGCGAAGCGACCGTCGGCACCTGGTTCAAGAAGGTCGGCGACACCGTCAAGGCCGACGAACCGCTCGTAGAACTGGAAACCGACAAGGTTACCGTCGAAGTTCCGGCACCCGCCTCCGGCGTTCTCACCGAAATCGTTGCGCAGAACGGCGAGACCGTCGGTCTCGACGCGCTTCTCGGCCAGATCGCCGAAGGTGCTGCCGGCGCTGCAACCTCGGCACCGGCTGCCGAACCGGCAAAGCCTGCCGCCGCCTCTGCTCCGGCTCCCGCTGCTTCTGCCGCCAGCGCTATGCCGCCGGCACCTGCCGCTGGCAAGCTGCTGGCTGAAAACAACCTGTCTGCCGATCAGGTCGATGGTTCCGGCAAGCGAGGCCAGGTTCTGAAGGGTGACGTTCTCGCCGCCGTCGCCAAGGGCGTTTCCGCACCTGCCACCGCTCCGACTCCGGTTGCTGCTGCTCCCCGTCCGGTTTCCGCCGAGCAGGATCAGGTTCGCGAAGAGCGCGTGAAGATGACCCGCCTGCGTCAGACGATCGCCAAGCGTCTCAAGGATGCGCAGAACACCGCCGCCATGCTGACCACCTATAACGAGGTGGACATGAGCGCCGTCATGGACCTGCGCAACCGTTACAAGGACGTGTTCGAGAAGAAGCATGGCGTTAAGCTCGGCTTCATGGGCTTCTTCACCAAGGCCGTGACCCACGCGCTGAAGGAACTGCCCGCCGTCAACGCTGAAATCGACGGTACGGACATCATCTACAAGAACTATTGTCACGTCGGCATGGCTGTCGGCACCGATAAGGGTCTTGTCGTTCCGGTTATCCGCGATGCCGACCAGCTCTCCATCGCCGGCGTTGAAAAGGAACTCGGCCGCCTCGCCAAGGCAGCGCGCGACGGTTCGCTCGGCATGGCCGACATGCAGGGCGGCACCTTCACCATCACCAATGGTGGCGTCTACGGCTCGCTGATGTCTTCGCCGATCCTCAATGCACCGCAGTCGGGCATCCTCGGCATGCACAAGATCCAGGAGCGTCCGGTCGCCATCGGCGGTCAGGTTGTCATCCGTCCGATGATGTATCTCGCGCTCTCCTACGATCACCGTATCGTTGACGGCAAGGAAGCCGTGACCTTCCTCGTTCGCGTCAAGGAAAGCCTCGAAGATCCGGAACGTCTGGTTCTCGATCTCTGATCGCTCTTGCTTTTCGTTTCAGCGGGGCTTCAAGTGAAACCCCGCTGAAAGACCACCCGGGAGAGCAGACGTGCAGCCGACATTTCTTGCCGCTTCGCCTTTTTTACCGCTTATCGGTCTAAGCGTTCTTCTTCTCGTCGTGCATGTCCTGTTGCAGGGGATGACGGCGACCAGAGAATTGGGGCGTGAATGGAATGCCGGTCCGAGAGACGGTGAGCAGAAGCCACAGGGTAAGCTCTCCGGTCGCGCTTCGCGCGCATCTGCCAATTTCCGGGAGACCTATCCGGCTTTTCTGGCACTGGCTTTCGGCGTTATCATGGCGGGTGACCCATCCGGCCTAGCGCTTATTGGTGCCTGGCTCTGGCTGATCTGCCGTGTTGTCTATATCCCGCTTTATCTTACGGGCGTTCCTTATATCCGCTCGTTCGTCTGGCTGGGCTCAATGCTTGGTCTGGCGCTCATGTTTATCGTGCTGATGTTTTGAAGGCGGCTCGTGATGCATCAATATATTGTCGAACTTGCATCCCTGATGGCGATCTTCGCTTTCGCAATCGTATCGCCGGGCGCCGATCTGGCGATGGTCATGCGTCAGGCTATGGTGCATGGGCGCAAACAGGCCATTATCACCAGCTTCGGCGTCGGCACATCCTTGATGTTCCACGTCACCTATACGATCCTCGGACTTGGTCTCATCATTTCCCAGTCGATCTATCTCTTCAACATCGTCAAGTGGCTGGGCGTCGCCTATCTGATCTATATCGGCATCAAGGCGCTGCGCGCCGGCAAGACAGAATTGCCGACCGCTGAAGGCGAGGACGGCGTTCGAGCAAAAAGCATGCAGACCGGGCTGAAGGCCTTCACACTTGGTTTTGCCGCAAACGCACTCAACCCAAAGCCGGTGTTTTTCTTCCTGTCGATCTTTTCGACGGTGGTTCATGCGCATACGCCGGTTACCATCAAATTCGGATACGGGCTCGTCATGGCGAGCTGCCTTATCCTGTGGTTCGTCGGCGTCAGCCTGTTCATGACAACGCCGCGCATGCGCGCCGCGTTTCAGCGCGCCAGCCAATGGATCGACCGCACCAGCGGTGTTGTCTTCATCGCTCTTGGTATAAAACTCGCAACGGAAAAAGCGGCCTGAGTTTCAGGTCAAATGGAAGCTGGGCAATGATCCGATATCTTGTCCCAATAAAGCAGGAACCAGAACATGGCATATGATGTAGTTGTAATCGGTACGGGTCCCGGCGGTTATGTTTGCGCGGTCAAGGCGGCACAGCTTGGCCTGAAGGTCGCAGTGATCGAAAAGCGCGCGACCTATGGCGGCACCTGCCTCAATGTCGGCTGCATTCCTTCCAAGGCCCTGCTGCACGCGTCCGAAACCTTTGCCCACGTTGCTCATGGTGTCGATTCGCTTGGTATCGAAGTCGCCGCTCCGAAGCTGAACCTCGAGAAGATGATGGGGCACAAGGACGGCGTGGTGAAAGCCAATGTCGATGGCGTTGCCTTCCTGTTCAAGAAGAACAAGATCGATGCCTTTCAGGGCACGGGCAAGGTTGTTTCCGCCGGTAAGGTCGCCGTCACCAATGACAAGGGCGAGACACAGGAAATCGAAGCCAAGAACATCGTCATCGCCACGGGTTCGGATGTTGCCGGTATTCCCGGTGTTCAGGTCGATATCGATGAAAGCGTCATCGTGTCCTCCACCGGTGCAATCGCCCTTTCCAAGGTTCCGGAAAAGCTGATCGTCGTTGGTGGTGGCGTCATCGGCCTCGAGCTTGGTTCGGTCTGGTCGCGTCTTGGCGCGAAGGTCACCGTCGTTGAATATCTCGACACTATTCTCGGCGGCATGGACAGCGAAGTCTCCAAGCAGGCTCAGCGTCTGCTCGCCAAACAGGGTCTCGATTTCAAGCTCGGTGCCAAGGTGACGGCCGTTGAAAAGACCTCTGCCGGTGCCAAGGTCGTATTCGAGCCGGTCAAGGGCGGCGCTGCTGAAACGCTGGAAGCTGATGTCGTCCTGATTTCCACCGGCCGCAAGCCCTATACCGAAGGTCTCGGCCTCGCGGAAGCCGGCGTCGTGCTGGACAGTCGCGGTCGTGTCGAAATCGACGGCCACTTCAAGACCAATGTCGATGGCATCTATGCAATCGGTGACGTGGTGAAAGGCCCGATGCTGGCACACAAGGCGGAAGATGAGGGCGTTGCTCTTGCGGAAATTCTCGCCGGCCAGCACGGCCATGTGAATTATGACGTCATTCCGGCCGTGGTCTATACGCAGCCGGAAGTCGCTTCCGTCGGCAAGACCGAAGAAGAACTGAAGGCCGCTGGCGTCGCCTACAAGGTTGGCAAGTTCCCCTTCACCGCCAATGGCCGCGCCCGCGCCATGCAGGTGACGGATGGCTTCGTGAAAATCCTTGCCGACAAGGAAACCGACCGGGTTCTCGGCGGCCATATCGTTGGTTTCGGCGCTGGTGAGATGATCCACGAAATCACCGTGCTGATGGAATTCGGCGGTTCTTCGGAAGATCTCGGCCGCACCTGCCATGCGCATCCGACCATGTCGGAAGCCGTGAAGGAAGCGGCGCTGGCGACCTTCTTCAAGCCGATCCACATCTGATCGGTTTTTGGAGCCCGTTGCTCCATCATTAAATTCCAGTCATCTGCCAAACCCCGGCTTGCCATGCAGGCCGGGGTTTTCCATACTGCGCGCCGCAGCCTGTCTAACCTTTTGATAAAAGGCAATAAAATGGCGTTTCTCAGTCAAGTTTCCTTCACTATGCCGCAGCGTATCATTCATTGGTCGATGGCGCTTCTGATCTTCTTCAACCTGTTGTTTCCCGATGGCATGGAGCACGCCTACCGGCTGATGCGGCGGGGTGAGACGTTGACACCGGATCAGATTTCTTCGGCCAATATTCATGCCTATGTCGGCTTTGCCATTCTGTTGCTTGCGGTACTGCGTCTCTGTCTTCGCTTTTTCCAAGGCGTGCCGCCGCATCCGGCTGAAGAACCGCGTGTGTCGCAGATTGCCGCCAAGGTGGCTCATTTCACCTTCTATGTCCTGTTCTTCATTCTGCCGCTTTCCGGCATCGCTGCTTATTACTTCGGTATCGCAACGGCAGGAGAGTTGCATTCCGGTCCCTTCAAGGCTGTGATGTGGGTGCTGATTGCCGGCCATGTCGCCGCCGTTCTGGTTCACCAGCTCTACTGGCGTACCAATATTCTCAAGCGCATGACACACGGTTGAGCGGCGGTTTGTCACGTTTTCGGTTCGCCGGAAAAAGACGATGGTGGCCCTTGCCGCAACGGGCGGCTGGGGGACAGAGATGCGAAACAGCGAAGACATATTGCCGGGCGCCGATTGGTGTGATCGCTTTCAGGGCGAGATGATGAAGACGGGCATAACGTCGCTCGATGTGAGCAGACTGCTTCTCGATCATCCTCCGCCGTGGATCCGCAGCCTAATGGCGCTTCGAAACCGCGTGGTAGCGCTTTTCGGATTGAGAATGGTAGAAATCGCGGCTGGCACATCGACAGGCGGTTTTCCCGTCCTGTCATCCACGCCACAGCGGACTGTGCTCGGCTTCGATGACCGCCATCTGGATTTCCGGATCGTCGTCGATCTCGAAGAGAAAGAAAACCGCCAGCTGGTGAGTGTCACCACCATCGTCAGGCGCAAGAACCTGTTCGGGCGGCTTTATCTTCTTGTCGTGGGACCGTTTCACCGCCGCATCGTGCCGGCGACGATGCGGCCGTTCTGCGCCAATGTCCGGCCCGTCAGCATCGGGAATGAGCCGGTCAATCGACCCGCGTGAGGGTGAAGCCTTCCGCGCGCAGCAATTCGACAAGACCTTCCTCGCCCGGCAGATGCAGTGCGCCAACGGCCATGAAAACATTGCCCCTGGCAAGTTCTGGTGTGGCCCGCTCCGCCATGACATGGTTGCGGTCGGTGATGATGCGCTGTTCGAAGGCGGCGTAGCCCTGTTCGCTTTCTGCCGCTGCCTTCTTGGGGTTCAGGCTTTTCAGCATGGGCATGGTCATGCCGATATCGCCGGCGACGTAGAGATCGGTCATGGTTGTCATGATGTCATCCATCCGATCGCCCAGTTCGAGCGTTTCGATCAGCGCCTGAAGATGAAATTCCATCGGCAGCTCCGACATCGCCGTCAGCTGCTCCACCATGGTCTCCAGCCCGACAAGGTGTTTTCCGTCCGCAATGGCGTCTTCCGCCAGCTTCTTGTCGAGAAAGGAAAGGCCAGTGGCCTTACGGGCGAATTCACAGGCGGGAAGGGCGACGAAGCTCGAAAGCATCCACGGCTTCATGCGTGAAACGGCGTTCAACGGAATGCCGCGTTCCTTGAGGCCCTTTTCCAGACGCGTGACATTTTCCGGTGAGAGGATATCGGTGATCGATTTGCCATCCAGAAACATGGTGAGTTCAGGCTTGCTCAGCAGCGAGGCGGCGACCTTCTTGTCATCGACGATTTCGTCCGATTCCACGATGACAGTCGCGGCCTTTTCGAAGGCCGGGCTGGCAGCGGTTGGCATTTCCAGAACACGCGGATCGGTGACATGCATGGTGCCGAGAAGATAGGACGTGGGCGTTCCGGCCTTTTCGATGCGCCAGAAATTGCCCTTGCCGTTCGGGATAGCTGTCGCTTCCTGTTCGATCTTTGCGAAGGCTTGTGGATCAGTCTTGCGCATTTCCACGAGAATGTCGCTGCCGGTGCAGGCGATCTGCTGCTGCGCGGCTTCCGCTTCACTGAGCGACAGCAGGGTCATGAGCAGGATGGCGACGGCGGTGACGTGCAGGGCGGCCAGCAGCCAGAGCAGGGTGTCGCCGGTCTTACCCATCAGGGTGGCGGTGAAGTTTTGCGGTTTTATCAGGCTATTCATCGGTTCAATCCGGTTGTCGTTCGCTTATAGAACGGCGGCTTGGATGTCTGGTTAATGGTTATGGTTAACCATTTCGTGCTTCATGCGCGCGGATGGGCGTTGTCGTAGATTTCCAGCAGCCTCGCGGTGTCGACGCCGGTATAGACTTGTGTGGTGGACAGGCTCGCATGGCCCAGCAGTTCCTGAATGGTGCGAAGGTCGCCGCCGCCGGCGAGAAGGTGCGTGGCGAAGGAGTGGCGTAGCGCATGCGGTGTGGCGTTTTCCGGCAGGCCGAAAGCACCCCGCAGCTTCTGCATTTCCCGCTGGATGATGGCGGGTTGCAGCTTGCCGCCGCGCGCGCCGAGGAAGAGGGGTTCATCCGACGAGAGGGCATAGGGGCAAAGCTTCCTGTAGGTATCGACTGCTTCCGTCACCACTGCCAGCAGGGGCACAATCCGCGTCTTGTTGCCTTTGCCGGTAATGCGCAGGCTGCGGGCGCCGGACGGGAAATCGGCCGGGGTAAGACCAAGCGCCTCGGAAATGCGCAGACCGCAGCCATAAAGCAGTGAAAGGACCGTTGCGTTGCGGGCGGCGATCCATGGTTCGTCGTTCAGTTGCGCTTCACTCGTGGTGATTTTCAGCGCCTGCCGGTCGGTCAGCGGTTTCGGTAGCGATTTGGGCTGTTTTGGCGCGCGCATGGCAGTGGCACCGGCGGCATTCACCAGGCCTTTTTTCTGCAGGTACTGAAGCAGGGAGCGCAGGCCTGCCAGATGCCGTCCGAGCGAACGTGCGCCGGCGCCTTCCTTGCGCCGGTTGGCCAGAAAGGCGCGAAGATCGACCGGGCGCAAATCCGCTATATCGGTTACGGAGGCTGGTTTGCCGATATACCCGGTCAGGAAGGTCAGGAACTGACGGGTATCGCGCTCATAGGCCTCGACGGTATTGTCGGAAAGGCGGCGTTCACCGGCAAGTGCCGTCAGCCAGGCCTCGCGCTCGGCGAGGAGATCGGGTTGGGCAAATGTCAGGATTTCGGTCACGCGGCGCTCCATTCCATGGCTCTATGCTATACGCTTATGGTCAGCATTTGGTTAAGAGGTGGACTTTGCAAGGCGCGCCCACTACATCCGGGCGGTTTCCTTTTTCCTGTCGTCGGGGCATGGTCGCCACATCATGGCAAAAGATTCGTCCGATCTGTTTGGGGCTCTGTTCGACCCGCCGTCGCCCACGCGCACGGTGCCCGTTCTCGTGCCCATGCCGGCGCCCGGGCCATACAGCTACTCTGTGCCTGAGGATATGGTGGTGGAGACGGGTTCCGTCGTGCAGGTGCCGCTCGGTCCCCGGCAGGTCTTCGGCGTGGTCTGGGACGATGCGGGCGAGAAAGGTGTCGATCCGAAGAAGCTGCGGCCCATCACCAAGAGTTTCGAGTGCCCGCCGCTGAAGGCGGAAATGCGCCGCTTCGTGGATTGGGTTGCCGCCTATACGCTGTCTCCGCCCGGCCTCGTGGCGCGCATGGCGCTGCGCGCGCCCGCTGCCTTCGATCCCGAACCGATGATCGAGGGGCTGCGGCTGACGGAGGGGCGGCCGGAGCGCCTCACCCCCGCCCGTGAGCGGGTGATGGAGCTGGCGGCCGAAGGCCAAGGCTGGACGAAGAGCGGGCTCGCCCATGCCGCCGGCGTTTCGACAAGCGTCATCGACGGTCTCGTCAAGCAGGGCGTGTTCGAGACGGTGTTTCTGCCCGCGCCGCCTGTGGTGGCTGAACCCGATCCAGACTATGTCGAGCCGCGCCTGGAAGGCCCACAGAAACAGGCGGCTTCGGAGATACTGGAAGATGTGCGCAAGGGCGGATTTCATGTTTCGCTGATCGACGGTGTCACAGGTTCTGGCAAGACCGAGGTTTATTTCGAGGCGGTGGCCGAGACGCTCCGTCAGGGCAGGCAGGTTCTCATCCTGCTGCCCGAAATCGCGTTGACGGCGGCGTTTCTGGAGCGTTTTCAGGATCGTTTCGGCGCGAAACCGGCGGAATGGCATTCGGACTTGTCGCCGCGGATGCGCGAGAAGGTCTGGCGGCAGGCCGTCACTGGTGAAGTTAAGGTGGTGGCTGGGGCACGTTCGGCGCTTTTCCTGCCGTTCGACAATCTCGGTCTCATCGTTGTCGATGAAGAGCACGACCCGGCTTACAAGCAGGAAGATCGTGTCTTTTATAATGCCCGCGACATGGCGGTGGTAAGGGCGCGGATCGCAGAATTCCCGGTGGTATTGGTGTCTGCCACACCGTCGGTCGAAAGCCAGGTTAATGGTAGTTCCGGGCGTTATAACACCATTCACCTGCATACACGTTTCGGCGATGCAGCGATGCCGGACCTGCATCTTGTCGATATGCGCCGCCACCCGCCCGAGCGGGGAGGGTTTCTCTCACCCGTCCTGCTGCGCGGCATCGGCAAGACCATCGAAAAGGGCGAGCAGGCGCTGCTCTTCCTCAATCGCCGCGGTTATGCGCCGCTCACGCTCTGCCGCGTCTGCGGTCACCGTTTCCAGTGCCCGCAATGTTCCAGCTGGCTGGTGGAGCACCGGTTTCGCAATCAATTGCAGTGCCATCAGTGCGGCCATAATGAGCCAACGCCCGATCATTGCCCGGAATGCGGCACCTTGGATCATCTGGTGGCTTGCGGCCCCGGCGTGGAGCGCATTGCCGAGGAGGTGGAGAAACATTTCCCTGAGGCCCGCACCATCGTGCTCTCCTCCGATCTCATGGGCGTCAAGCGGTTGCGGCTGGAGCTGGAGGCGATTGTTAAAGGTGAGGCGGATATCGTCATCGGCACGCAGCTGGTCGCCAAGGGACATAATTTTCCGCTGCTGACGCTTGTCGGCATCGTCGATGCCGATCTCGGCCTTGCCAATGGCGATCCGCGCGCGGCGGAGCGAACCTTCCAGCTGCTTTCACAGGTGACGGGACGCGCCGGGCGAACCGGTTTGAAGAGCCATGGCTTGCTGCAAACCTATCAGCCGCAGCATCCGGTCATGCAGGCCATCGTTTCGGGTGATGCTTCGGCTTTCTATGAAAGAGAGATCGTGGAGCGGGAAAAGGCTGTCCTGCCCCCCTTCGGACGCCTTGCCTCCGTCATCGTTTCCGCCGATACGCGTGCAGAGGCCGAAACCCATGCACGGGGTTTAAGGGCGGCCGCGCCGCAAGTTACGGGCATCGTGCTGCTCGGCCCGGCGGAAGCGCCGCTGGCTCTCATCCGCGGACGCCACCGTTTCCGCCTCCTCGTGCACGGGCGTCGCAATTCCGACATGCAGTCTTTTCTGCGAACGCTTCTGACCAATGGCCCGAAAGAGCGCGGCAGCGTGCATGTGCAGCTCGATATCGACCCGCAAAGTTTCCTTTGAAACTCGCCGACGGGGCGTTTTCCCGTTGTCATGACCGTGTCATAACACAGCAGGCAATCAAAGATGATTTGGGGAACGAGATGGAGTTTTATTTTCCCGCCGAGTTCGGCGAGCAGCTGGCCTTCGGAGCGGCAGTAGTTTCGGCCATGATGGGCCTTTTTTTTATGTTTGCACCGGGTATTACGCTGCGTGCCTTCGGGCTGCAGCCAGCGGGTGAGCGCCGCGATGGTTATACGCTCGCGCGCTCGTCGCTTGCCGGGTTCTATCTCGGTCTCGGCGCCGCCGCCCTGCTTCTCGCGCAGCCCATGGTCTATCTCGCCTTTGGTGCGGCTTTCGGCCTCAGTGTCTTTGGCGGCATTCTCTCCATACTCTCCGATGGCGGCGCAACCATGCGGAATTTCATACTTCTGGTTGTGCACTTTCTGCTCGCTGCGCTGCCGTTGAGCTACGTCTTCGGGCTGGTCTGAGGCGGGCTTTTTGGCTTTTGTGCCGCAGATGCGCCGCATCCTGAGCGAAATCGGAAAATTTAAACGCATTCCCCCTTGCCCAAACGGCGCTTTCCGCTATTACGCGTGTTGCGAGTCCCGGCGTCCTATGCTAGACGGACCGCGAAATTGGGAAAAGGCAGGGGGGAATTCCGGTCTTTTTCGGGGAAATTGAAACGATTTCAAGAATTTGATGCGGTGGAGCCCCATCGCTGATGGTCTTGGACGATTAGCAGGGAAAAAGTGCCCGTGGCAGACACCTCCCATGGAACATCCGGTGTAGCGGAAAGGTATGCGTCGTCGCTTTTCGAGCTTGCTTTGGAAGCGGGTGCGGTCGAAGCGGTTCAGGTCGAACTGGACAAGTTTGGTGCGCTTCTCGACGAAAGCGACGATTTGAAGCGTCTGGTTGCGAGCCCGGTGTTCTCCGCCGAGGATCAGTTCAAGGCAATCGCCGCTATCTGCGAAAAGGCCGGTATCTCCGGTCTCGCTCTGAATTTCCTCAAGGTTGTTGCGAATAATCGCCGTCTCTTCGCTGTTCCCGGCATGATCCGCGCCTACCGCACCATCGCTGCCGCCCATCGCGGCGAAATCACCGCCGAGGTCACCTCGGCACATGCGCTCGACGAGGCGCAGGAAACTGAACTGAAAGCGGCGCTGAAGAGCGTTACCGGCAAGGATGTGACGATTTCCGTTACCGTCGACCCGTCGATCCTCGGTGGTCTGATCGTCAAGGTCGGCTCCCGCCAGATCGATACGTCTCTTCGCACCAAACTTTCCACCCTTAAGCTTGCACTGAAAGAGGTTGGCTGATGGATATCCGCGCCGCGGAAATTTCCGCAATTCTGAAAGATCAAATCAAAAATTTCGGCAACGAGGCGGAAGTCTCGGAAGTCGGCCAAGTGCTTTCCGTCGGTGACGGTATCGCTCGCGTTTACGGTCTCGACAATGTTCAGGCCGGCGAAATGGTCGAGTTTCCGGGCGGCATCCGCGGCATGGCGCTCAACCTCGAAGCCGACAATGTCGGCGTGGTTATCTTCGGTTCCGACCGTGACATCAAGGAAGGCGACACCGTAAAGCGGACTGGCGCTATCGTTGACGTTCCCGTTGGTCCGGAACTGCTCGGCCGCGTCGTTGACGCGCTCGGCAATCCGATCGACGGTAAGGGCCCGATCAATGCCGCCAAACGTTCGCGCGTTGACGTCAAGGCTCCCGGCATCATTCCGCGCAAGTCGGTTCATGAGCCGATGTCGACCGGCCTCAAGGCCATCGACGCACTCATCCCGGTTGGTCGCGGCCAGCGCGAGCTCGTCATCGGCGACCGCCAGACCGGCAAGACCGCCATCATTCTCGACACGATCCTGAACCAGAAGGCCATTCACGACAATGGTCCTGACGGCGACAAGCTTTATTGCGTCTACGTCGCTATTGGTCAGAAGCGTTCGACCGTTGCCCAGTTCGTCAAGGTTCTGGAAGAGCGCGGCGCGCTGCAGTACTCGATCATCGTCGCCGCCACCGCTTCCGATCCGGCTCCGATGCAGTATCTGGCACCGTTTGCCGGTTGCGCCATGGGCGAGTACTTCCGTGACAACGGCAAGCATGCTCTCATCGGTTACGACGACCTTTCCAAGCAGGCTGTTGCTTACCGTCAGATGTCGCTGCTGCTGCGCCGTCCTCCGGGCCGTGAAGCTTATCCGGGCGACGTTTTCTACCTCCACTCCCGTCTTCTTGAGCGCGCTGCGAAGCTCTCCGACGAAATGGGCGCTGGCTCGCTGACGGCTCTGCCGGTCATCGAAACCCAGGGTAACGACGTTTCGGCGTTCATTCCGACCAACGTGATCTCGATCACCGACGGCCAGATCTTCCTTGAAACCGACCTGTTCTATCAGGGTATCCGCCCGGCCGTTAACGTCGGTCTGTCGGTTTCGCGCGTTGGCTCTGCCGCCCAGATCAAGGCGATGAAGCAGGTTGCCGGTTCGATCAAGGGTGAACTCGCCCAGTATCGCGAAATGGCAGCCTTCGCCCAGTTCGGTTCGGACCTCGATGCTTCGACGCAGCGCCTGCTGAACCGCGGTGCACGCCTGACCGAACTTCTGAAGCAGCCGCAGTTCTCGCCGCTCAAGACGGAAGAACAGGTTGCGGTGATCTTTGCCGGCGTCAACGGTTACCTTGACAAGGTTGCAGTCGCGCAGGTCGGCAAGTTCGAGCAGGGTCTGCTCTCCTACCTCCGGTCGGAAGGCAAGGCGATCCTCGACACCATCCGCACGGAAAAGGCTATCAGCGACGATACCAAGGGCAAGCTCAAGGGCGCTCTTGATAACTTCGCCAAGTCTTTCTCTTAAATCAGGGCTCTTTTACTCGGACGGATAACGGATGCCTTCACTAAAGGATCTGAAAAACCGCATTGCCTCCGTAAAGGCGACGCAGAAGATTACCAAGGCGATGAAAATGGTCGCCGCGGCGAAGCTTCGGCGCGCCCAGGAAGCTGCGGAGGCCGCCCGGCCTTATTCTCAGCGCATGAGCGCCGTTCTTGCCAACATCGCGAATGCGGTCGAGGCGGACGTGGCTCCGGCGCTGATGACCGGCACCGGCAAGGACGATGTGCATCTGCTCGTCGTCTGCACGGCTGAGCGTGGTCTTTGCGGCGGTTTCAACTCGCAAATCGCCCGTTTTGCCCGCGATCACGCCCGCAAGCTGATTTCGGAAGGCAAGACGGTCAAGATCATCACGGTTGGCAAAAAGGGGTACGACGCCCTGCGTCGCGAATTTGCAGCCAACGTCATCGAGCGCATCGAACTGCGCGACGTGAAGAAGGTCGGTTTTGAAAATGCCGACCAGATCGCCAAGAAGGTGATCTCGCTCTTCAACGCCGGTGAGTTCGACGTCTGCACGCTGATCTATTCGGAATTCAAGTCCGTCATCAGCCAGATCCCGACCGGCCTGCAGCTCATTCCCGCCGCAACGCCTGTTGTGGAAGAGGATGCCGCGACGCAGAGCGCCGTCTATGAATATGAGCCGGATGCGGCTTCTATTCTGGAAGACCTTATTCCGCGCAACATTTCGGTTCAGGTTTTCCGGGCTCTGCTCGAAAACGTTGCCGGTGAAATGGGCGCCAAGATGAGCGCGATGGATAACGCAACGCGCAATGCCGGTGAGATGATCAACAAGCTGACGCTTTCCTACAACCGTCAGCGTCAGGCTCAGATCACCAAGGAACTCATTGAAATCATTTCGGGCGCGGAAGCGCTCTGAGGTAAGGAAAGAGGGTAAGGATAATGGCTAAGGCAGCTACCCCCAAGAAAACCGCAGCGGTGAACGGCGCGGGCAAGGTTACCCAGGTTATCGGCGCTGTTGTCGACGTGGCGTTCGAAGGCGAACTGCCTCCGATCCTGAACGCGCTCGAAACCGAGAACAACGGCAACCGCCTGGTTCTCGAAGTCGCGCAGCACCTCGGTGAAAACGTCGTTCGCACGATCGCCATGGACTCGACCGAAGGTCTTGTTCGCGGCCAGAGCGTTTCGAACACAGGCGCTCCGATCTCGGTTCCGGTTGGTCCGGAAACACTCGGCCGCATCATGAACGTTATCGGTGAGCCGGTTGACGAAGCTGGTCCGATCGTGACCGCTTCCAAGCGCGCTATCCACCAGGACGCCCCTGCTTACGTCGAGCAGTCGACCGAAGCACAGATCCTCGTCACCGGCATCAAGGTGGTCGACCTTCTGGCTCCTTACGCCAAGGGCGGTAAGATCGGCCTGTTCGGCGGCGCCGGCGTTGGCAAGACCGTTCTCATCATGGAACTTATCAACAACGTTGCTAAGGCACACGGCGGTTATTCCGTATTCGCCGGCGTTGGTGAGCGTACCCGTGAAGGTAACGACCTCTACCACGAAATGATTGAGTCCAACGTCAACAAGCTTGGCGGCGGCGAAGGTTCCAAGGCAGCTCTCGTTTACGGCCAGATGAACGAACCGCCGGGCGCCCGCGCTCGCGTCGCTCTGACCGGTCTGACGATCGCTGAGAACTTCCGTGATGAAGGTCAGGACGTTCTGTTCTTCGTGGACAACATCTTCCGCTTCACGCAGGCTGGTTCGGAAGTGTCGGCTCTTCTCGGTCGTATTCCTTCGGCCGTTGGTTATCAGCCGACGCTCGCAACCGACATGGGTCAGATGCAGGAACGCATCACCACCACGACCAAGGGTTCGATCACCTCGGTTCAGGCTATTTACGTCCCCGCCGACGACTTGACCGATCCGGCTCCGGCCACCTCGTTCGCCCACCTGGACGCAACGACGGTTCTGTCTCGTTCGATCGCTGAAAAGGGCATCTACCCGGCCGTTGACCCGCTCGACTCCACCTCGCGCATGCTGGACCCAATGATCGTCGGCGAAGAGCACTATGAAGTGGCCCGTAAGGTTCAGTCGACCCTGCAGCGCTACAAGTCTCTTCAGGACATCATCGCCATCCTCGGCATGGATGAACTGTCGGAAGAAGACAAGCTGACGGTTGCCCGCGCCCGCAAGATCGAACGCTTCCTGTCGCAGCCGTTCTTCGTTGCTGAAGTCTTCACCGGTTCTCCGGGCAAGCTGGTTGCTCTCGAAGACACGATCAAGGGCTTCAAGGGCCTCGTCAACGGCGAATACGACAATCTGCCGGAAGCTGCCTTCTACATGGTCGGTTCGATGGAAGAAGCCATCGAAAAGGCAAAGAAGCTGGCTGGCGAAGCTGCATAATAATGAATTGGCGGGCGCGTGGTTTAACCGCGCGCCTTCCAGCCAATGACGGCGAAACCGGAACGGCTTTGCCTTTGTTGTAACAGACAAGTCTGCGACGCCCGCGTAATTGAAAAGAAGTGAATAGCCATGGCTGACAGTTTCAAATTCGATCTCGTTTCCCCGGAGCGTCTGCTCGTTTCCGAAACGGTTACGGAAGTCGTCATTCCGGCTACGCTGGGTGAAATGACGGTTCTGGCCAATCATGCGCCGACAATGACCACGATCAAGCCGGGTCTGGTGACTGTGAAGTTTGCCTCTGGCGAAACGCACAAATACGTCGTCTTCGGTGGTTTTGCCGATATTCTGCCGACCGGCTGCACGCTTCTCGCCGAATCGGCCGTCTCGGCCGATGATATGTCTCCCGACACGCTGCAGAAGCGTATCGATGCGGCCAAGGCCGAAATCGAAGAGGGTAATCATCACCACGAGCATTTGACCAAGCTTGAAAAGCATCTTTACGAACTGACGAACCTGCATGAGGTTCTCGTCGCTGCTTGAAAGCACCGGGCGGGTTCGAAAGAATGACTGCCCACAAAAAACCTAAAGCAGAAAGCGGCCGTTTCGGTCGCTTTTTTGTTTTGGCCTGTTTCCTCACCATATCAGGCAAAGCATGGCTGGCCTTGCATAGAAAACGTCAGTTGGCCTGCTCAGAGCTTCGGCATGGCCTTGGCGGGATCGCATCAGTGCCGAAAATGGATAAGGCAGGGTAGCGCCTTCAACGGGTGCATCCGGGAAATCGATTCCGATTTTCCGGGCTTTCGGTTAGATGTGATACCGGGAAGAAATGCTGCTTTGGTATCTTGAGCGAGACGAGGCGGATTTTCGTCATGGAGGAGTGATCGCGTGTCGGCAAAGGCAAGTTACCGAAGGGTTGCAAGAACCGCTTTGCGCGAAGGTGCCATAGTGGAGGGCGAAAGGGCGGTGCCCGAGGAGGTGCCGGTTGCCTTTTCCTATGGCGGCAGCACCCATGCCGTGATGATGGCCAGCCCGGCCGACCTTGTCGATTTCGCGGTCGGTTTCAGTCTTACGGAAGGCATCATATCCACAAGGGCGGAAATCCGTTCCATCGAGGTGATCGAGGCGGGGCAGGGCTTCGATGTTCAGGTGGATTTGCAGGATGCCAATGCGGATGCGTTGAGGGCAAGAAGGCGGCATATGGCAGGCCCTGTCGGCTGCGGTCTTTGTGGTATCGAATCCATAGAGCAAGCGGTTCGTGTGGTACCGGAATTGAGCGACGTGGACGTCTCCGTTGACGGTGATGACATCGTCGCCGCGGTGAAAGCGCTGAATGAAGCGCAAAACCTCAATCGCGAAACGAGAGCAGTTCACGGCGCGGGTTTCTACAATCCTAAAAAAGGGCTGCTTGCTGTGCGCGAAGATGTCGGCCGCCACAATGCGCTCGACAAGCTCGCAGGTGCGGTCGTTAATGCGGACCAATCGCCCGATAGGGGTATTGTGGTGGTCACCAGCCGACTGTCGGTGGAAATGGTCCAGAAGACAGCCATCCTTGGCAGCCCGATTCTGGCGGCGATCTCCGCGCCCACTGCGCTTGCCATTGAAACGGCGCAGAGTTCGGGTATCACACTTGTGGCGCTGGTGCGGGGTGAAGATTTTGAAATCTTCACCCGGGCGGATCGTATCATTCTATAAAGATTGAGGCCGCCGTTTCCCGGCGACCCTTGGCTTCAGAGCGGGCCTAGAATTCCGCCCATTCGGCGGCTGCGTTTCCGTGAGACCTTGGCGCGGCGGCGTATCGCGGCTGCGGTGTCGGGAGCCGGGTGACAGGGGCGGGCTTTTTGTCGGCCGGGCGGGCGGTTAGTGCCGATGCCTCATGCGATATTCTGAACTGCCGCAGCAGTTCGTGCAGGATTTCCGCCTCATTTGCGAGTCCATGGCTGGCGGCAGTGGTTTCCTCCACCATGGCGGCGTTCTTCTGGGTAGCCTGATCCATGATGTTGACGGCCTGATTGATTTCCCTGAGGCCGCTTGACTGTTCGCGGGAAGCTTCAACGATGGCCGAGACATTGGTGTCGATCTCGCTCATTTGGGACTGGATATCCCTGAGCGCGCCGCCGGTTCTGCCCACCAGATCAACGCCATTGGCGACCTGTTCGCGTGACGTGTTGATGAGAGACTTGATTTCCTTGGCCGCAACGGCGGATCGCTGCGCGAGTTCGCGGACCTCCTGCGCCACGACGGCGAAGCCTTTGCCCGCTTCGCCCGCCCGGGCGGCTTCAACGCCTGCATTCAGAGCCAGAAGATTGGTCTGGAAAGCGATGTCGTCGATGACGCCGATGATGTTGGTGATTTCGCCCGAGGAACGCGAAATCGCGTCCATGGCAGAAATTGCCTGCTGGACGATTTCTCCGGAATGTTCGGCATGTTCTCTCGTCCGCAACACCAGCTTTCCGGCCTCGCCGGCGCGCTGGCTGGCATCGGTAACGGTGGTGGTGATTTCTTCTAGCGCGGCCGCCGTCTCTTCGAGTGAAGCGGCCTGCTGTTCCGTGCGCTGCGAAAGCTGATCGGCGGCGATGCGGATTTCCCCGGAGCCTGAGGCGATTGTCGAAGCATTATGGGCGATGGTCTGCATGGTGGCCTGCAGCTTGGCGACGACTTCGTTGAAATCCGCGCGCAGCTTTTCCATGCTGGGTACGAAGCTGCTGTCGAGGCGTTGCACAAGATCGCCTTCGGCCAGCGCCCGCAGAGCATCTGCAAGCACACTAATGGCGCTCATGCGCGGCGTGACATCGGTGGCGAATTTCACCACTTTCACCACCTTACCGGCTTCGTCCATCACCGGATTATAGGCAGCCTGTATCCATATTTCCTTGCCGTTCTTTCCATAGCGGACAAATTCATCCGAGATGAACTCCCCTGCTGCCAGCCGCTGCCAGAAATTACCGTAGGCGGGTGAGGCGGCATAGTCCGGATCGCAGAACATGCGGTGGTGCCTGCCCTCGATTTCCTTGAGGTCATAATTCACCGTTGCGCAGAAATTCGGGTTTGCGGTGATGATGGTGCCATCCGGAAAAAACTCGATTGTGGCCTGCGAACGGGAGAGCGCCTCCAGTTTGCCCGCGTCGTCCACGGCCCTGATCTTCTTGGCGGTGATGTCGGTGGCGATCTTCACGACCTTATAGGGTTTGCCCGAACGGAAAACCGGGTTGTAAGAGGCCTCGATCCAGATAACCGATCCGTCCTTGCGGACACGGCGATATTCCTTTGCCTGGAACTCGCCACGGGCGAGAGAGTCCCAGAATTCCTGATAAGCCCGCGACCCGGCAAGCTCGCTGTCGCAGAAGATGCGATGATGCTTGCCGACGATCTCGGTGAGATCATAACCCAGCGCCGCGCAGAAGTTTTTATTCGCGGTGAGGATGTTACCCTTGAGATCAAATTCTATGACCGCCTGCGATCTGGATATCGCGTCGAGCATATTTCTGTTATCTGCGCTTTTCCCTAACCCCAGCATTATACGTCCCCCAAAATCGGTCCACAACGCGGCGTGGCGCACAGGACATGCGGTCCACATCGAATCATGTTGAACAATGAACAGGTTTTGCCGCCGAAGGCAGCAAGGCAGGCACTTCCGTCTTTCCGCCTCGGTCAGGTATCGGGTTCGCCTTATATGCGTAATGGCGCGACACTGATCTAGGGTCCGTAATATTAGACATCCATAATATTAAAATGTTCTTATTTGATGAAACGAGGTAAAGAAGAAAAACAAAACCGCCGGGCGGGTGCTCCGGCGGCCTGGATTTATAGATAGTCTTCGTGCGGCGAGGCCAGACGAAAAAGCCTTATTAGGCCGCGAGATCTTCCGCTTCTGTTCCCTTGAACATTTTCGCAAGATTGAGGAAGCAGATCATGCCGTGTTCGTTGGCGATGATGCCTTCCGAATAGGACTTGTCGAAAGAGGCCGAGATCTCCGGAACCGGCTGAACCTGATTTGCCGGGATCGTCAAAATGTCGGAAACGCGGTCGACGAGCATGCCGATGACCATGTTGTGCACTTCCGCCACCACAATCGCGCTTCTTTCATTGGCGACGGTGCTCTTCATACCGAGCTTGTGAGCCAGATCGATGATCGGAATGACAGACCCGCGCAGGTTCATGACGCCGATGACGTCTTTCGGCGCATGGGGAATGGGCGTGGAAGGAGCCCAGCCGCGAATTTCGCGTATGGTCGTCGTCTTCACGCAGAATTCCTGATCATGCAGGCGGAATGCGATGATCTCGAGCGTCTCACCGCCAAAATTGGTAGAGTTAATCATTGCCATCAGAATTCTTCCCAATGCTCGCTGTGGAGGCCGGCGCAAGTGCACCGACACTTGCATATGCGGATTCGGCGTTCTGCCTGGTGCCTGAACAGCCGGAAACAATATTTCCGTCTTCAATGGATGATTCGTAGCATGAGATGGTTTCGCAAACCTAAATGCGAAGCGACCCTAGAATATTTTGCGCATTGTCCGGGCGTCAAATCGTTACGCCCTCTTAGTGGAAATGCTAATACTCCTTCTCGTAAAATATGCCGGCTGCGCCTTCGCCATTGCCGCCCGCTTCTCCGCGCAGCTTCACGCCCCGCCCGACATCGAGGTTGATGATGGCTTTTGCGCCGGATTCGCCGCTTTGCTGCAGCTCGAGATACGTTCTTTCGTTGAGATATTTACCGGCGGAAACGCGGGCCTGCCCTTCGGAATCGGTCGAAATATCGAGGTCGTCGACACCGAGATTGCTTCTGAGCTTGTCAAACAGCGAAGTGGAACGTCCGCCGGCCAACTGTGCGGCTGCATCGGCCAGCCTTGCGATCTGCAAAGCCGAGAGTTTCGACATGGACTGGCCGAAGATCAGTTGCGCCATAACTTCATCCTGCGGCAAGGCGGGCGCGGAGGAGAAAGCAAAGGCCGGATCATTGGCGTTGCCGGACACCGACACAGTGACCGTGGTCGAGCCCACCGTCGAGTCTGCCTTCATATCGAGAACCGGAACGAGGCCCCCGCCGAAGGTGATATTGCCGGTCGTGAAATCGAGGCGGCGGGTGAGGATTTCCAACCGGCCGCGACGC
Organism: Agrobacterium salinitolerans; assembly: GCF_002008225.1. GTDB lineage: Bacteria > Pseudomonadota > Alphaproteobacteria > Rhizobiales > Rhizobiaceae > Agrobacterium > Agrobacterium salinitolerans. Next base: position 132,244 of record NZ_MRDH01000039.1, read on the forward strand.
ATTTCAAAGCCGCCCGAGATGACAGGAACGGCTGCCGTACCACGGATGGTCAGACTGCCGGTCAGTTCCGCATCAATACCGCGTCCGCGCACGAAGATACCGCTCGGTGCGTTCACCTGCAAATCGAGATTGATGGTGGACGAACTGCCGCTGCCGCCCTGATCGGCTCCGAGCGCCTTGGCCTGAGCGCGTACCTTCGGGGGGGCGTTCTTGTGCTTGACATCGATTTCCGTCAGCGAGGCCGGAAGTTTTTCCGGAATGGTGATGGCGCTTCTGTCCAGTGTCAGGTTGCCGCCCAGTACGGGGGAATTCAGCAGCGGGCCTTTCAGCGTCAGCGTGCCGCTTACCACCGTTGTCACCAGCGTGCCGTCATTATAACCGGCACGATTAAGAGTAATCGATATATCGCCGGGGAAACCTGAGCCACCGGCTATGCCGACGCTGCCGGTTCCCGAGATCGTGCCGCCGCCCGCCAGCTTGCCCGTTAGTCGCGAAATAACGGCGCGGTCGCGGTCGAAGGTGATGGTGGCGCCCAGATCGTTGATGGTCAGGTTCCGCCGCACGTCTGTCAGGCGCGTGCCATCGGTGGTAATGCTGCCGGTAACGACGGGTGCGGAAGCGCTACCGGAGATCTTCACGTCGATGGCGGCCGTGCCGTTGACGTCAAGACCCTGCGCTGCCGTCTGTGCTGCGACGGCGGAGAAGGGCAGCCTGCCGGAAAACGCCATGGAAAGCGGACGATTGCCGACGATGCCGAGCGAGCCGCCGCCGGAAAGCGACATGCCGCCCTGGCCGGATACATTGGTGTCGATCTGCAAGGTGCCGCCGGCGAAACGACCGTTCGCCTTGATGCCGAGCGCAGCGAGCCCCGCCGCGCGTGTCTGCGCGACCTCGGCATTGGTCCAGTTCAGATTGTATTCGACCGCGGGGTTCGATGCTTCTCCCTTGGCCGTCACCGTGCCGGAGATGCTGCCTGCCGCATCCAGCCCGGCGGCGAAGGCATTTGCGAGACTGGCGGGCAGCGAACGGATATCGGCATTGATGTCGAGCGTCGACCCGGCGGTGCCGTTGACCTCGACGCGTCCTTCACCCGTGATGACGGTCAGATCGGAGATGCGGGCCGTGCCGTTCTGGATGGCGATGGTGCTCGGTTTTTCAAGGCGAACCGCAATGCCCTTGGGGGCGGCCGAAAAGGCGTCGACGCGCACCGTCATCGGCGATCCGCCGGTCTCGGCGCTGCCCTTCACCACCAGTGGCGCGTTGTCGTAACGGCCGTTGACGTCGAACTGCGTCGTGGTGCCGGAATGGCCGATGGTGGCATTCAGGCCTGATATAGCGGCGGTGCCGGCATTGACGCTATCGGCGCTGACCTTGCCATTGATGGCGAGAGCCTGAAGGTCATCGATGGAAATATCGGCGGCGAGCTTGGAGATCGTTGTTGTGCCCTGACGGATGCTGCCGCCATTGGCCTTGATCGTTGCGGCGATCCGGCCATTGGCGTTGCTCAGGGCGATATCGCCAGCAATATCGCCGTCCGCCTGCTGCGCGGCGAGGGCGGCGAGAAGGGCAAGGTCGGGGAAATTGAAGGAGAGATTGCCCGATGGCAGGAATTGCTGCGAGAATTGCAGCTGTCCGTTCAAGATATTCCGTCCCACTGCCACGTGCAGCTCGGGGATAGCCGTGCCGTTTTCGGTCTGCACCACATCGGCATTGGCGTCGATCTTCTGTCGGTCGAGACTGCCGCTGGCGGTGAGCTTTGCCTGAGGCGCGGCGGGATCGGCCTTGCCCGTTGCATTGACCTTCAGCGATTCGAGTGTTCGTCCGGCAAGAATTGCGCTTTCGGAACTCAGAGTGACGTTGAAATCCGGTGCTGCCAGCGCGCCGCTGGCCTCGATTGCAAAATCGGCGACGCCCTTCGCCTGTGGCGTTAGTTTTTCAAGAGCGGGAAATTTACCCGTCAGGCTGGCGCTCAATGTATCGTTTTCGAGGCCGACATTGCCGGTTGCTTCGATCGTTCCCGACTTGACGACGAGGTTTTCAAGGCTGGTGCGTCCGCCGATGGTCACGTCGACATCGCCCTGGAGGGCGATGGTGGTGTCGAACTTTTCCGCGAGAACCGGTGGAAGGGTGGCGGGCAGCGCGAAGAGCTGCACGCTGGAGGTCAGGCGATTGCTGGTGAGATCGAAACTGCCGTTCAGCGTTCCGCCGACACTGGCGCTTTCCAGCGTCGCGCCATCAAAGCCTATGGCGGAAGAGGTGAGGCCGAGCGGCGCCTTGACGGTGAGGGGCGCCCGCACCAGCCGGTCGATATCGGGGCTGACGAAGGAGGATTGCGCCACGGACAGGACCGTCGCGATCGTGCCGCTGCGGTTGGCGATGTTGAGATCGGCGCTCTCGGCCGTCAGCTTGACGTCATCGAGCCTGCCTTGCGGCAGGGAAAGGCTGCGCAACGATACCGTCGTGTTGAGATGCGCGGCGTCTGCGCCACCTTTGAGGGAAAGATCGAGGCCGTTGATGAGGGCCTGAACCTCGCCATTCTCCAGCGGCCAGCGAAAATCCACGGGGCCGGCGGTGCCGATGAGATTGGCGGCGAGATCGTTCTGACCGTTCGGATCGACCGTGCCTGACGCCGTCAACAGCAGGGTGCCGGTCTCCAGCGTGCTGCTGCCGATTTCGATGCGGCCCTGCGGGGAAAGCGCGGCGTTTGCGTCGAGCTTTGTCTCGCCGGCAAAAAGCTGGCGGAAGGCCGGAGGCAGAAGCAGATCGGGCTGACCACCGCCTGCAATTTCGATACGGCGGGTGCCATCATCAGCAAGAAGATGGCGGCCGGTGACGTTGACGACTTGGTTGCCGGCGACATTGCCGCGCAGCGTTCCTGTCCAGTTGGAAAGCGGGCCTTCGCCGTTGAGGTCTATCGCCACCGCAGGTGTTCCGGGAAGCGAAAGCAGCGTGGCGAGAAGACCGCCTTCGGGCTCCTTCATCTCCGCTTTCAGCTTCAGGACGTTTTCATTCGGAAGGAAGGCGATGTCGGCATTCACCTCCGCATCCGGCGCATTGAGCCGATGGGCGGTGAGCGATAGCCGCATATCGTCGTGCGCAGCCGTCAAACTGCCTTCCGCGTTCAGGTCGAAGGGACGGCCGAGAAGCGGCGTGCCAAGGCTGATATCGGGAAGACTGAAATTGTCTACGGCGATTTCGATCGGCAACGAGGAGTTACCGGAGCTTTTGGTCGATGTCTGCTCCGCCGCAAGCGGTTTGCGCTCGACATCGATCGATCCGGCCGAGACGCGGTCGGCATGGAAGGTGCCGGCAAGCAGCGAAAGCGGCGACCAGTCGACGGCGATCTGGTTCACGCGCGCATAGGGTCCCTGCCGGTCTGAAAGAGTGACATTGTCGAGCCGCAGGCGGCCGGTCAAAAGGCCGCTCGGGGGAGAAATATTGATTACCTGATCGGGTGTGGAAACGAGCGATGAAATCTGCTTTGCGGCAATTCTCGCGCCCATCGGCGTGAAACCGACGAACAGAACCGCAAGCAACACCAGCACCACGCCGCATAAAGCAGCGTAGCCCAGCCATTTCAGCAATCGAATCAACGTTTTCATAAAGGATAATCTACACTCTGTTGTAAGGGTGTTCGACTGCGGCGTTTAAAAAGACTGACCGATGCCAGCATAAATGCCGAAACTGTTGCCGCCGTCATATTTGTCGAGCGGCATGGCGACATCAAGACGCAGAGGCCCGAAGGGCGTCGCGTAACGCAGGCCAATACCGGCGCCAGCCCGGATATCGGAAAAATCAGGGGTCACCTCATCCGAAACCACGCCGGCGTCGATGAATGGCACGATGCCGATGGTATCGGTGACCGTGATGCGGGCCTCAACGGAGCCGACCACATAGGAACGGCCGCCGGTCGCGTCGCCAGCGGCATTATACGGCGATATTTCCTGATAGCTGTAGCCGCGCACCGATCCGCCGCCACCGGCGTAAAAGCGCCTTGTGGTGGGAATGTCCTGCAGATCGCTACCGCCGACGAGCACGCCGCCGGAAAGCTTTCCGGCCATGATCAGCCGGTCTTCGGCGCCAATCCCCTTGTAGCCCGAGATGGAGCCTTCGAACGAGGAAAAGAAGGTGCCGTTCAGCGCTTCATAGCTAGGCTTGGCGGCCAGCGAGGCACGGAAGCCTTCGGTGGGGTTGAGCTTGTCGTCGCGTGTATCACGAACGAATTCCAGCGGGATCGAGGTAGTGAGGTATTCGTTTTTGCCGAATGCGTCTTCCGTATCGGCCCATTGCACCTCAAGGCCGGCTGCGGCTGTATCGGTATCGTTGAGCTCGTAGGCGAAACCGGCTGTGCCCGTCACTGTCTTGGCGTCGTATGTATCGGGGTGTTCGGTCTTGGCAATCAGGCTGGTCTTGAAGGTGGTTCGCGGATTGAACATGCCGGGCTTGGTGAAAGTAATGCCCGCCGAATAATCCATGCCATCGACGCTCGATGCTTCGGCGATGCGCGAAACCGAACCTTCGATACGCAGCGATTCCGCCTGTCCGAACAGGTTCCGGTGGCCCCAATAACCCTGAAGGCCGATGCCTTCCGTGGTTGAGTATTGTGCGCCGACGCCGAAATAGCGGTGCTTTCCTTCAGAAACCTCGATGGTCAGCGGAATGGTGCCGTCGCGCGCCAGTGTTCCCGCTTCCTTGATCGTCAGGCTGGAAAAGACGCCGAGCTGCCGCAGCCGGTCGGCGGCCTTGCGCAGTTTTTCCGGCGAATAGGGTTCGCCGCCATTGAGGCGCGAATAACGGCGGATGAAATCGCCGTCGACGGTTTTTTCACCCGTGACGGTGACCGTGCCGAGGGGTGCCACGGGACCGCCTTCAGCCGCCATGGTAATGTCCACCGTGTTCGTCGCGTGGTTGGCGACGGCCTCGCGTTTCGTCAGCTTCGCAAGCGGACGGCCTTCGGCCTTCAGGTCATCGATCAGCTTGTTGCCGGCGCGGATGATGGCGAGAGAACCGGCGTCACCCCCGGCTATCAGGCCGTATTCCTCAAGGTTACGGCCGGTCACATCGCCTTCCAGCCGTACATTTCCAAGTTTGAAAACCGGGCCGGGCGAAACCGTGATCACCACGGGTACGGGAGCGGAATGATCGAACACAGGATTGGGCGGCAGGCTATCCACATCCTTGCCGGCGACGGTAACATTGACGATGCCGCCATAACGGGCGTTTTCATAAAGCGCCGCGATCAGCCTGTCCCTGTCGTCTCTTGCCTTTATCAGAAGTCCGAGATCGCCGGAGGTGGGCTTGTCCTTGTCAGCCAGGAGGAGCGAGCTGTTTTCCAGGCTGTTTTTCAGGGATTTATCGGCGTCCGCGGCATCAAGCGTGACGGTGAATTTGACAGGGTTTATAACCTCCACTTCCGGTTCTTCCGAACCCCAGAGGCGCATGCCAAACAGTTTGAAGGCAAATGCATCACGGGTAAACGCCGGATACAGGGCGAACGTCACGGCGACCGCAAGCGCGGTGCCAGCTTTCCGATACGCAATACCTGTCTTCGGGTTAGTTCGTGTTCTTCGCATAAGCTACTTTATGGTTGAGCCTTTATTGTCGCCCTAACCCGTTTCCTGTCCGTTAACAGTGCAATTTAATCATAAATAAACTGCTTTGAGGACCCTTGCGCTTGTGTTTTGCCTGCCATAACGCAAAAAGCCCCGGGTGACCGGGGCTTCTGTGCAACGGTATTTCGCGAAGCGATTAGCGGCAACGCGCCGTGTAACGCTGACCGTACTGGTCACGATAATAGCAATAGCCCGGTTCGGAAGCATTGCCGATGAGGGCGCCGCCCACGCCGCCGATTGCTGCGCCTACTGCCGCACCACGAACGTTGCCAGTCACGGCGCCGCCGATGACCGCACCGGAAACGGCACCGATGGAAGCACCCTTTTCGGTCTGCGTGCAGCTTGCGAGCGACAGGCCGACCAGCGCAAATATGATTGCCTTTTTCATGAAACTCTCTCCAACGTTACAATGAGCTCTTGTGGCTCGGTAGGCGTCCCATATTTATCTGCGGCGACTGCTACCTCCGACCGCCACAGATAACTAACAATTCGATGTCGTTTAGGGAAGCCTCCTCTTTGCAGGCATTCCTCCGAGCGTAAATCGATTGTGCCCCAAACAACGGCGCGGCGCAAAAAAGGTTCCAAAAATCCGCTTTTTTGATGTGAATCAATTTTGCGCTTTTCATAGGCGCCTATAAACGCTTTATTGGAATGGTTCAAAACAACGGCGAATTGACGCAGATGCGGTTAATGTGGCCCGCAAGGGTTGACGGTCCCGGCGACGAGGCAGAAAACGATCTGGTCAATTCTGGAGCATGGCATGGACTTCGAGGCATTTTTCACGACGGAACTGCAAAGCCTGCATTCCGAGGGACGCTATCGCGTTTTTGCAGATATCGAGCGCCAGCAGGGCAGTTTTCCCCGCGCCACACGGTACAACGCCAATGGCGAACGCAAGGACGTTACTGTCTGGTGCTCTAACGACTATCTCGGCATGGGCCAGAACCTCAAAGTCATCGAAGCCATGAAGGCCGCCATCGATCACTGTGGCGCGGGTGCGGGAGGCACCCGGAATATTTCTGGCACCAACCACTATCACGTCCTGCTGGAGCAGGAGCTTGCCGATCTCCACGGCAAGGAATCGGCGCTGATCTTCACGTCGGGTTATGTATCCAACTGGGCCACCCTCGGCACGCTCGGTCAGAAAATTCCAGGCCTGATCATTTTCTCGGATGCGCTCAACCATGCATCGATGATCGAAGGCATCCGTTACGGCCGCTGCGAGCGGGTGATCTGGAAGCACAACGATCTCGAAGATCTCGAAGCCAAGCTTAAGGCCGCCGATCCGAATGCGCCGAAGCTGATCGCCTTCGAATCCGTTTATTCGATGGATGGCGATATCGCGCCTATCAAGGAAATCTGCGATCTGGCAGACCGTTATGGCGCCATGACCTATCTCGATGAAGTTCACGCTGTCGGCATGTACGGCCCGCGCGGCGGCGGCATTGCCGAGCGCGAAGGCCTGATGGATCGCCTGACGATCATCGAGGGAACGCTCGGCAAGGCCTTTGGCGTAATGGGCGGTTATATTGCCGGATCCACGGCGGTCTGCGACTTCATCCGCTCCTTCGCCTCCGGCTTCATCTTCACGACGGCCCTGCCGCCGTCTCTTGCTGCCGGTGCCATTGCTTCGATCCAGCATCTGAAGGCGAGCCCCTTCGAGCGCGCCCGCCATCAGGACCGGGTGCGCAAGCTGCGTGGTCTTCTCGATGCACGCGGTATTCCGCATATGGACAACCCGAGTCACATCGTGCCTGTCATGGTTGGCGATGCCGCCAAGTGCAAATGGATTTCGGATATCCTGCTGGACAATCACGGCGTCTATGTTCAGCCGATCAATTACCCGACCGTGCCGCGCAAGACCGAACGTCTGCGCATTACCCCGACGCCGCTGCATAGCGATGCCGATATCGAGCATCTCGTCGGCGCGCTGCATCAGCTCTGGTCGCATTGTGCGCTGGCGCGTGCGGTGGCGTGAGGCCGCTGTTTAGATAAGAGTAGATCGGGGCCGCGTTTAAGCGGCCTTTTCTTTGGTGGCGATCAATTCGCGGGCGTGGCGACGGGCCTCCTTATCCGCTGCGAATACATCTTCAATCGTGGCGGCGGAGCGGCCGTCATGCATGCGGTCCATGACCGTTTCAACGATCTCGGCCATATCGAGAAAACCGATATTGCCCGCAACGAAGGCGTGAAAGGCGGCTTCTTCGGCGGCGTTCAGGGCGGCGCCCTGCAAACCGCCGCGTTCCAGCGCGGTGCGGGCCAGACGAATCGCCGGGAAACGGGCTTCATCCGGCGCTTCGAAATCGAGCCGCGCGAGTTTTGCGAAATCCAGCCGCTCAACGTTCAGATTGCCGCGTTTCGGATAGGTGAGGGCATAAGAAATAGCGGTGCGCATGTCTGGAGAGCCGAGCTGGGCGATATAGGAGCCGTCGGTGTAGCCCACCATTGAATGGATGATCGACTGCGGATGGACGATCACCTCCACCTGATCGGGCCTGAGATCGAACAGGTATTTCGCCTCGATCATTTCAAGCCCCTTGTTGAACATGGAGGCGCTGCCGATGGAGACCTTCAGCCCCATCGACCAGTTGGGATGGGCGCGGGCGATATCCGCCGTAACATTGGCCATCTCCTCGCGCGACCAGGTGCGGAACGGGCCGCCGGATGCGGTCAGCACGATGCGCTCCACGGCCTGCTTATGGTCGCCCGTCAGGCACTGGAAGATTGCGCTGTGCTCGCTGTCGACCGGGATCAGCCTGCCGCCGCCCTGCTTGACCGTGCGCAGGAAAACATCGCCAGCCGAAACCAGGCATTCCTTGTTGGCGAGCGCTATGTCTGCGCCACGTTGCGCGGCTGTAAGAGTAGGTGCAAGGCCGGGGGTTCCGGCAATCGCCGCCATCACCCAGCCGGCATCCGTCGACGCGGCCTCTTCGAGGCCGGATTTGCCCGCCGCAACCTCGATGCCGCTGCCGGCAAGGGCCGATTTCAGCGCTTCGTATTTGTCGTCTTCGGCGGTGACCGCCAGCCGCGCGCCGAATTCCCGCGCCTGTTCCGCCAGAAGCGCGACGTTGCCCGCGCCGGTCAAAGCCGTGATCTCGAACGCGTCGCGGCCACCCAGCTGGCGGACGACATCCAGCGTATTGGCGCCGATCGAACCGGTCGAACCCAATATTGTCAGCTTGCGTGGCATGTCACTGGCATTCGTCATTTTCAGTCCGTCGGTCGTTTCCGGTTCGCACCCCTTGGTGCACGTCGTTTTCCCGAAAACGCCATGCACTTTCAGGCAACATTCCTTAGCCTCTACCTGCGAAAACCGGCCATCACAAGGACAAAGCCCAGGCTATTGTTTTTGCGGAAGGCAAAGCCATATGCAAGAAAAACAATGAGAGGATATCGATGCGACGTTTTCTGGTTTCCAGCGGGTGGGTCTTTGCGGCAAGCCTTGTACTGGTTCTTGCCTTCATTCCTTTTGATCCGCGTCTTTCCGAAAGTGCGCAGGCCCTGCCGGGCGGAGTGGTTTCCTTTAACCGCGCGATTACCGATTTCGGAACCTTCCGCTGGATGCTCTATTCCACCGGCCTTCTGGCGATATTGGCCTATGTCGCCGCACGGGTTTTAAAGGCGCAGACCTACAATGGACGGCTGAGGACGGCATGGCGGCTTCTGGCTTATTTCTTCCTGACGATCGGAACGGCGAGCATTCTCGTCCATACGCTGAAATTCCTGATCGGGCGGGCAAGGCCGGAGCTTCTCCTTGAATTGGGCGCCTATAGCCTCACTCCATTTACCGGCGACAATCTCTATGAAAGTTTCCCCTCAGGCCATTCGACCGCCGCCGGTGTGTTTTTCGGCGCTTTCGCCATGTTGATGCCGCGCTTCCGCTGGGTGTTTCTCCTGCTTGCCCTTGTCATCGGTGTTTCGCGTGTCATCGTCGGCGCACATTATCCAAGCGATGTCGCCGCCGGGCTGTTGCTCGGCATGTGGACGGCCATGGCCTTCGCCTTTATCTTTGCCCGGTCCGAAATGCTGTTCCGATTCGATGCGCATGGCTGGCCGCAGCCGAAGAATGCAAACCTCCCGACGGCGGATACACGATAAGGACCTCAAGCAGGATGTAAGGGGAAGGTGATGGAGGAAGCGACAAACGCTCCGGAAAATGACGGCAAGTCCGTTCAGCATATCCGTACATCAGTCGCCGTGGCTGGCGGCGGGCCGGCGGGCTTGATGCTTGGCCTGCTGCTTGCGCGCAGCGGTATAGATGTTGTCGTCGTTGAGAAACATGGAGATTTTCTCCGCGATTTTCGCGGCGACACCATCCACCCTTCAACGCTTGAATTGATGGAGCAACTCGGTTTCATCGATGAGTTCCTGAGCCTGCCTCATACGCGCGCGCCAAGACTGAATGCGGTTATCGGCGGCGAGCGTATCACGATCGCGGATTTTTCCCGCCTGCCGGTCCGCCACCGCTTCATCGCCTTTATGCCGCAATGGGATTTTCTCAATTTCATCGTCGGCAAGGCGGGGCAATACGAAAATTTCCGATTGCTGATGAATGCGCCGGTGACCGGACTGATCGAGAGCGGCGAGCATGTCGGGGGTCTCACGGTCAGCACACCTGAAGGCATCATCGAGATCGAAGCCGATCTGGTGGTGGGGGCGGATGGGCGCAACTCCACCGTCCGTGAGGCGGCGGGGTTGGAAGTGCAGCGCTTCGGCATTCCGACGGAGGTGCTGTGGATGCGCCTTTCCAAACAGCCCGACGATCCGACGGAAACCATGGGGCATGCCGGCTCGCGGCAGGGTTTCGTCATGATCAACCGGGGTGATTACTGGCAATGCGGCTATGTGGTGCGAAAGGGATTTTTCGCCGACATAAAGCTGCAGGGAATTGAAGCCTTCAGGGACAGGGTCGCGGAAATCTGCCCTTTCCCACGCGAAAGGCTCGATGAGCTCAAGAGCTGGGACGATGTGCATCTCCTCACCGTCCGTATCGACCGGCTGAAGCGCTGGTGGAAACCGGGTCTGATCTGCATTGGTGACGCGGCCCATGCCATGTCCCCCGTCGGCGGTGTCGGCATTAATCTGGCTATTCAGGATGCGGTTGCGGCGGCCAATATATTGGTGCCGGCGCTCGTATCCGGCCGCGCCGTTACCGACGAGGATCTTGCCGCAATTGAAAAGCGGCGATCCTTCCCGACCAAGGCCACGCAATTTCTGCAGCGGATGATGCGTATCGGCCGCAAGAAGGGAAGGGCGGATGCGGAAAAACCGAAAGGACCGCCAGCTTTTGTGCTGGCCATCATGCGGTTTCCGCTCCTTTCCCATTTGACCGGCCGGCTGGTAGGGCTGGGTTTTCGCCGGGAAAAGATCGAGACGATGTGACGCCGCTCAGGCAGTGCCTTCGGCTTCTTTCTCATGTTTCAGCCCGATAACGGCGGATCCGATCAGCCCCGGCTCGATGCGGCAGATGGCGGGCACGACCAGAGGGCGGTCGAAGCGCCTCAGAATGCGGCTCCTTACCACCTCGTCCAGAGCGGCGAGAAGGGCCTTCGAATTCGAAAGCCCGCCGCCGACCGGCACTATGGTTGCGCCGGTAACGTTGATCACCATTGCCAGAGGCGAGGCGAGAATATCGATAAGGACATCGATGGTTCTTGCGGCCTTCGCATCGCCCGCCTGCCAGGCCGCAATGATGTCCTCGCTGGTCATCGCCTGCCGGTGAAGATGCGAATGCAGTTTTTCCATGCCACGGGCGCTGCCGATTGCGTCGACGCAGCCGGTAAGCCCGCAACCGCATTCGAAACGCGGCAGCGAAACCGGCGGATTTCCGGCCAATGTCGCGGCCACCGGCCCATGGCCCCATTCGCCGGCGAAACCGCCGTGGCTGTTGATGAGCTTGCCGTCGATCACCAGGCCGCCGCCGACACCCGTTCCGAGGATGACGCCGAAGACCACGCGATGACCCCGTCCGGAACCGATTTCCGATTCAGCGATCACGAAGCAATCCGCATCGTTCGATACGATGACGGGAAGGTTCAGCGCCTTTTCCAGCTCGTCCTTCAGGACCCTGCCATGGATGCTCTGAATATTGGCGACAGTGGCCTTGCCGGTATCGGGGTCGATGACGCCGGCAATCGACAGCGACACGCAGGCGGGTGTGCCGCCGCTATTGTCGATGATGGATTTCAGGCCGGCGGCGAAGTCTTCGAAACTGGTCTTGGGCGTCGGGATGCGCGGCACGGGCCGAATATCGTCGGGAGCGTAGGCAATCGCACCCTTGATGGTCGTTCCGCCTATATCGAAACAAACGATCATGATTCAGGCTCCGGAACGGGTGGCATCGTGGATTTTTTCTGCGCCGATCCATGTCGAATGCATCTGAAGGTCGGGTGTCAGCATGACGAAATCCGCATCGAATCCGGACAGGAGCTTACCCTTGCCGGAAGCGCCGACCGCCTCGGCGGGATAGGCAGACGCCATTCTCAAGGCCTCTTCCAGCGGTGTCGCCAGCTTTTCATGCATGAAACGGATGCAGGAAAGCATATCGATATCCGCCCCCGCCAGCGTGCCGTCGGCCAGCGTCAGCCGGCCGCCGTTGCGATAGACACGCCTGCCGTTCAGTTCGAAACCGTCATCATCCGTTCCGATAGTAGACATGGCGTCGGTGACGAGGAAAATGCGGCCGGGACCATTCTTGGCGCGAAGCGCAATGCCGATCGCTGCGGGATCGACATGGAAACCATCGGCGATCAGCCCGCAATCCAGCTTGCCGTTCGAAAGTGCCGCGCCCGCCAGTCCCGGCTCGCGATGGCCGAGCGGGCTCATAGCGTTGAAGAGATGTGTCACCATGGATGCGCCGGCCTCGGCATAGGCCGTCGCGACGCTGAGGCCCACATCGGTATGGCCGAGGCTGACGACGATGCCGGCTTTATGCAGCGCTGCGACCTGCGTCTCGGTTACGTTTTCCGGGGCGATGGTTGTCAGCACAAAAGGAAGCTTCGCCTTGCAGCCCGTCAGAACAGCAAGATCGGCCGTTTCCATCTTTCGGATCAGCGCCGGGTCATGGGTGCCCTTGCGTGCGACAGAAAGATGCGGCCCTTCGAAATGCAGGCCGAGAAAGCCGGGCACCCCTGCTTCGTGCGCGGCGATGCCTGCTTCGGCGGCTTTGGCTGTGATATCCGGTCTGTCTGTTATGAGGGTGACCATCAGCGCCGTAGTGCCGAATTGCGCATGGGCCGAGCAGATGCGGGCAATGCCTTCCACATCCGGCTCGTTGTTGAACATCACGCCGCCGCCGCCGTTGACCTGCAAGTCGATGAAGCCCGGCGCAATGAACAGTCCTTCCGCGTCGAAGATGTCGGCGTTTGCGGGCACGGATACGCGGTCGACGATGTCGGCAACGTGGCCATCATCGGTCACGAGCGCTTTGCCATCGTGCCACGCGACGCCATCGAAAATACTGGCGCCGACAAATGCCTTGCTGCTGCTCATTGGGTTTCCGTCACCTTTTTCAACGCCACCGGCGCATCCGGGTTGAAGCCGCGGGCACGCGACAATTGCTCGATGAAGCCGTAAAACGGTGCGATCAGCAACAGGGCGTCAGTCAGCGGATGATTGGTTTCCACGAAAGGCAGGGACTTCGCCGGGTTGCCCTTTGCGGAGGTGACAAAAACACTTGCGCCCTTGCCGGCGAGGCCGGCCGCGATATCCGTCACCGAGGTTTCGGCGCGGTCACGTGCGGCAAAGGCGATGACGGGAAATTTCGGTGCGACCAGCGAAACGGGGCCGTGCATGACTTCCGCCGACGAATAGGCCTCTGCGTGGAGCTCGCAGGTTTCCTTGCATTTCAACGCGGCTTCCGCTGCGATGGCGAGGGCGGGACCGCGGCCCAGCATATAGAGCGATTCCTCGCCCCTGACCGCTTCGCTGATCTGGCTCCAGTCGAGCGCGATGGCCTTGGCGAAATTCTGCGGCAGGGCGTTGACGGCTTTGGCGAGCAGGCTGTCTTCCGTCCATTCGGCAAGGATCGCGAGGCCGGCGACGATGGAGTTGACGAAGGATTTGGTTGCGGCCACCGCTTTTTCAGGGCCCGCCTGGATATTGATGGCGTGATTTGCCGCATCGCCGAGCGGGGAGGGCAGGGTATTGACAAGCGAAAAGGTGAGCGCGCCGCCCTTGCGGGCGCTTTCCGACAGAGCGACGATGTCAGGGCTTTTACCCGATTGCGAGACGGCGAAGGCCGCCGCCCGGTCCAGCCGCAGCTTCGTCTGGTAGATCGAGGCGAGCGAGGGGCCGAGCGACGCGACCGGTAGACCGGTCTGCAATTCGATCGCATATTTCAAAAAATGCGCGGCGTGGTCGGAGGAGCCGCGTGCAATGGTGACGATAACGGCCGGGTCACGGGCCTTCAGCCTGCCTCCGGCTTCGTGGAAGTCGGCATTGGCATTGTCCAGCAGGCGAGCGACTGCATCGGGAATCTCATCGATTTCCTGGCGCATCAGGGTTGTCATCGTTTCGTGTCCTTGATCAAGAGATTTGTCACTCGGGCCCCATCGTCAGTTCGGCGACGAGGTCATAGGCGTCGCTGCGGTACAGCGCGCGGGATATTTCCATGAGGCGCCCGCTTTCCAGATAGGCCATTCGCTGAACGGAAAGCGCTGCCGAGCCCGGCGGAACCCCAAGCAGCAATGTTTCCTCATCGGTGAGGTTACGGGCGGAGATGCGCTGAATGGCGCGCACCGGGCGAATGCCGTTTTTCTCAAGCTCCAGATAAAGCGAGTTTTCCACCAATTGCGGGTCAGGCAGAATATCGCCCGGCAGGCTTGTGACTTCGAGCGCGATAGGTTGGTCATTGGCAAGCCGCAGGCGCGTGAGCCGGGCCACCATGGCCGATTGGGAAAGGCCGAGCGTCATCATCTCGTCTCCGGTCGGGTGGAACAGGCCCCTGTCCAGCCAGCGGGTGCTTGCCGTCATGCCGCGCCGGCGCATGTCCTCGGTAAACGAGGTGAGCTTGGTCAGGGGCTGCTGCATGCGGGTGATGGGCTTGACGACGAAAGTACCCGAGCCGTGCCGGCGAACGAGAAGACCGTCGCGGACGAGATCGTCCACCGCCTTGCGCACCGTGACGCGGCTGACGCAGGCGCTTTCGGCGATATCCCGCTCCGGCGGCAAGGCGTCGCCGTGCTTCAGGCGGCCGCCATTGATGGCGTCTTCAATCGTCTGGCGCAGTTTCAGGTAAAGCGGGCCGCCGCCTGATTGCAGGTCGTCCAGATTAAGCGCTGCCCCGTTCATCCATAACCTCTGTCACGATCCATGTAGTCGGCGATATGGCCGGCTCTGGCTATATCATATGCCACGCAATCGGCAATACCAAAATAGAACCATTACTGGATTTGTACGATTAATCGGTGGTTTTTTCGATCTTTTGCCGAATAATGAGGCTTAATGCTTGATATTTTCGCATTAACCAAAAAAATTTTCCCGATAACGGAATTGCTCTGGACGATTGGCATTTTTTTGGTATTGTTTTTTGTGTCGGTGGTCGGCGGCGATCCGTTTCGCATCCGTCGCGCCGGAAAATCGGTTTCCGACTCGCGGCAGCGTTTGCGAAATCGAATTTAGCTTGACCGTTGTGAAAATTAATTTCATCGTGGCAAGAAATTATCGCAGATATCTGGACGACCAGCAGAGAAATGGTCGCGTTTGCGAAAATGAATTACGAATGAACAGGGAACAAAGTTCATGAAGGTGGGAATTATCGGACTCGGATTCCGTCTCGGTTATCTGGGCTACGTTTTTCATGAGATCGACAAGGATTTCGAGATCGTCGGTTATGTCGATCCCGCGCCGGCGGGCCTGCCGGGCCTGCAGGAAAAGGGCATTTCAGCCGGTAAGACTTACGATAGTCCCGAGGCGTTGATCGCAAACGAAAAATTCGATCTCTTGATGATCGGCTCGCCGAACCACATGCATCTGGAGCATATCCGTATCGGGCTTGAGGCCGGCTGCACCATCTTCTCGGAAAAACCCATCGTCGTCAGCATCGAGGAAAGCCTCGAGCTTGCCCGGTTACTCAACAAGCATGGTCACGAGCGGCTGCTCGTTGGTCTCGTTTTGCGTTATTCCCCGCTCTACCGCGATCTGCGCGCCGCACAGGCGGAAGGCAAGCTGGGCGATGTCGTTTCCATCGAGGCCTCGGAGCATATCCCGCCCTATCACGGCGCATTCTTCATGCGCGACTGGCGACGTTACGAAAATTACTCCGGCTCGTTCATGCTGGAAAAATGCTGCCACGACCTCGATCTCTATAATGGCGTGGTCGGTGCGCGGCCGCGTTTCGTGTCGAGCTTTGGCGGACGCAAGAGCTTCACGCCGGCAAACGCGCCGCAGAATGACGGCATCAACGATATGGAGGTCTACCATCGCAAGCCGAGCGGCTGGATGGGTTCCGACAAGGTTTTTGACAGCGACGGCGACATCATCGATTACCAGACGGCCATCGTCGAATATGAGAACGGCGCATCGCTTGCCTTCCATACCAATCTCAACGTTCCCGACGATTTCCGCCGTTTCTGCGTCATCGGCGCCAAGGGTATGGCAGAGGGCGATTTCGTGCGCGGCTTCCTGAACGTGCACAATGCCCGGACCAATGAAAAAACCGTGGCCAAGACCTATTCTGCGGCAACCGCGCTTTCACAGCATTATGGTGCGGACGAGCAGATGGCGGAGGACGTCATCGCCCATATCGTCAAGGGCGCGCCCTTGCCGGTTTCCGCGCTCGACGCGATTGAGGCCGGCATTCTGGCGCTTGCCATGGACGAAGCGCGCCATGGCCGCAAGGTGATCGATCTCAAGCCGGTATGGGAGGAGTACGATCTTGCACTGCACGGTCAGCTGAAATCCCCCGCCGCGAAATCGGCTTAAGGGGGCGGCGCGATGGATGCGAAACGCAGCGCGGTCGTCTTCGCCTGGCTTCTTCTTCTGCCGGCGCTTTTATACATCACGGTTATCGTTGCTTATCCGCTCGTCGATACCTTCATCCTGTCCTTTACCGATGCGTCGCTTAGAAAAACGACGAACTGGGTCGGTTTCATCAACTACGAGAAGATTTTCAACGCGACTTTTGCCGATGTCATCACGCGGACCTTCATCTGGACGTTCTTTTCCGTCTCGATAAAGATGATTATCGGCACATTGGGTGCGGTTTTGCTGAATTCGGCCGTGCCTGGCCGGGCGCTCTTCCGTCTCCTGACCATGCCGCCATGGATCGTGCCGATGGCTATCGGCATCTTCATGTGGGGCTGGATGTATAACGGCCAGTTCGGCATGATTTCCGGCGTGCTCCAGAACATCGGTCTGGTGGATGGGCCGGTCGCGTTCCTCGCTTACGGCAATACGGCCTTCTGGGCAACGATCATCACCGACGTCTGGATCGGTGTGCCAATGGTTACGCTCTATCTGCTGGCCGCCATTCAGGCCATCCCGCAGGATCTCTACGAGGCCGCGTGGACAGATGGGGCAAGCCGCCTCTACCGCTTCCGCCGCATCACGTTGCCACTCATGCTGCCTGCGATGATTACCATGTCGATGATCTCGCTGATTTCGACTTTCAATTCCTTCGATATCATCTGGATCCTGACGCAGGGCGGTCCGACTGGCCAGACCACGACCATGATCATCGACACGTACAAGACGGCGATCGGTTCTTACAAATACGGTGAAGGTGCTGCGCGCGCCGTGCTGATCTGCATCTTCCTGTCGATCTTTACCTATTTCTACTTCCGCATCACCAGCCGCATCTCGCAGGAGGCCAGCCGATGACTGACAAGAATGCGATGATCAACCGCTACAGGTGGTATGAAATCGTCGGGATTTATTGCGGCATCGCCGTATTCCTGACTTTCGTGCTGGCGCCCTTCGTGGAAGGATTTCTGGTTTCGCTGAAGCCGCTCAGTCTGCTTTTCTCATCGCCCTACACGTTCTGGCCGGAAAACGGTTCCTTCGAGGCCTACCGGACCATGTGGGTCAGCGTTCCCGGTTTTGCCCGCTACGTTTTCAACTCCTTCTTCATCTCCACCATTTCGACCATTATCGTCCTTATTCTGGTGGTGCCGGCCTCCTATGCTTTCGCCCGTTTCAAGTTTCGCGGACGAGGGCAATTGCTTGGCGCATTTCTCGCGATCAACATGTTCTCGGGCGCCGTGCTTCTGATCCCGCTTTTCCGGCTGATGCGCAACATGGGTGTGCTGAACACCTATCTGGCAATGATCATTCCCGGCGCGGCCTTCCTGATCCCCACCGCCATCTGGCTTTTGCGCACCTATATGCTGCGTATCCCGCGGGAACTGGAAGAAGCGGCCTATGTGGACGGTGCGAGCTATTTCTATACTTTCCGCCGGGTGATCCTGCCGCTGGCGATGCCGGGCATCGCAGTGGTCTCCATCACCACCTTCATCGGCGCCTATGCCCAGCAGTTCATCTTCGCGCTCACCTTCAATTCCAAGACCGAATATATGCCGCTGCCCATCGGCCTCTTCGCTTATTTCGGTCGTCAGGAAGTCATCTGGAATGAGTTGATGGCGGCCAGCTTCGTCGGCATTGCGCCGGCGATGGTCGTGATCTTCTTCATGCAACGATATCTCGTCAGCGGCCTTACCGCCGGCGCGGTGAAATAATCAACAACCGGAACGACCACCAAAACGGGAGACTACCTATGGCACTGAAACATTACGGATTGGCGCTCTGCGCTTTCGCATTTGCCGGTTCCACTGCCCTTACGACGGTGACGGCGCACGCCGCCGACAAGGAGATCAGCTGGATCTATTGCGGCGACAAGATGGACCCCATCCATGAGAAGTACATCAAGGAATGGGAAGGCAAAAACGAAGGCTGGAAGGTCGTGCCGGAAGTCGTCGGCTGGGCCCAGTGCCAGGATAAGGCGACCACGCTCGCCGCTGCCGGCACGCCGGTCGCCATGGCCTATGTCGGTTCGCGCACGCTGAAGCAGTTCGCGCAGAACGATCTCATCGTTCCGGTGCCGATGACGGAAGACGAAAAGAAAAGCTATTATCCCAACATCGTCGATACGGTCACTTTCGAAGACACGCAGTGGGGCGTGCCGGTCGCCTTCTCGACCAAGGCGCTCTACTGGAACAAGGACCTGTTCAAGCAGGCAGGTCTCGATCCTGAAACGCCGCCGAAGACCTGGGCCGAAGAAATCGCCTTTGCCAAGCAGATCAAGGAAAAGACCGGCGTTGCCGGTTACGGTCTGTCCGCCAAGACCTTTGACAACACCATGCACCAGTTCATGCACTGGGTTTATACCAATAATGGCAAGGTGATCGACGGCGACAAGATCACGGTCGACAGCCCGCAGGTTGTCGAGGCACTGAAAGCCTACAAGGACATCACGCCCTATTCCGTCGAAGGCCCGACGGCCTATGAGCAGAACGAAATTCGCGCCATCTTCCTCGACGGCAAGGTTGGCATGATCCAGGCAGGTTCTGGTGCGGCCACGCGCCTGCAGGAAACCAAGATCAACTGGGGCATCGCGACCTTGCCGCTCGGCCCGGAAGCCAAGGGTCCCGGCACGCTGCTCATCACGGACAGCCTTGCGATCTTCAAGGGAACGGGCGTGGAAGAAAAGGCGACCGAATTCGCCAAATTCATCACCTCGCCTGGTCCGCAGGGTGAATACGAATTGCAGGGCGGCGCCGGCCTCACCCCGCTGCGTCCGTCGCCGAAGGTCGATGAGTTCATCGCCAAGGATCCCTTCTGGAAGCCGCTGATCGACGGTATCGCCTATGGCGGTCCCGAGCCGCTCTTCACGGACTACAAGGGTTTCCAGGACACGATGATCGAGATGGTGCAGTCTGTCGTCACGGGCCAGGCAACACCGGAAGATGCCGCGAAGAAAGCGGCTTCGGCTCTCGAGCAGTATAAATAATCTTTCATGAGCACGGATGCGGGCGGGAGCCGTCCGCATCCGGCAAGTTTCGCCGAGGGAACGCCTGCGTCTTCCGGGATGCTCTTTCCCCTGTTTTTCAACGGTTCCGATCCGGTGTGGCTTTGCCCCTGTTTCGGAACATCTCTGAACGCGGCCTGATGTCGGCCGCTGACGGGAGAGGCAAGTCTTGGGTCAGCTTTATCTCAACAACGTCCGCAAGAACTATGGACACTTCGAAGTCATCAAGGGCGTTCAGCTCGACATCAGGGATGGCGAGTTCGTCGTTTTTGTCGGCCCCTCGGGATGCGGCAAATCCACATTGCTGCGCATGATCGCCGGTCTTGAGGATATTTCCGGCGGCGACGTCGTCATCAATGGCGTGAAGGTCAATGACTTGCCGCCGGTCAAGCGCGGCATCGCCATGGTGTTCCAGTCCTATGCGCTTTATCCGCACATGACGGTGTTTGAAAACATTGCTTTTCCGCTGCGCGTCGAAAAGATGGAAGAGGACAAGATCAGGCAGAAGGTCGAGGGTGTGGCCAAGATCCTCCAGCTCGACCAGCGTCTGCAGCAGCGCCCCGGCATGTTGTCCGGCGGTCAGCGCCAGCGCGTGGCGATCGGCCGCGCCATCGTTCGCGAGCCGAAAATATTCCTGTTCGACGAGCCGCTTTCCAACCTCGACGCTGCCCTTCGCGCCGACATGCGCATCGAACTTACCAATCTTCACCGGACGCTGAAGGCGACGATGATCTATGTCACCCACGACCAGGTGGAAGCCATGACCATGGCCGACCGCATCGTGGTGCTGAACGCCGGTAAAATTGCCCAAGTCGGCGCACCGCTCGAGCTTTATCACAAGCCGGCTAACCTGTTCGTGGCCGGCTTCATCGGCAACCCGAAAATGAATTTCCTGAAGGTCACCTGCAAATCCGTCAGCGCCGAGGGTGTGACTGTGGACTATGAGGGACAGACGGTCACCGTGCCGGTGGAACCCCGCGCCGGTCTTGAAGGCGCGCAGCTGACGCTCGGCATCCGCCCGGAACATACCGGTCTCGAACCGGCCGACCTCAATGTCACGGTCGCACCCAGCGTGATCGAGCGGCTCGGGGTCAATACCATTGCTTATGGTGTCGCGCCGACGGGTGAGAATTATTGCGCGTTGCTTTCCGGCTCCGCACCTGTGGTCGTGGATGAGCCCATCGTCACCGGTATCAAGGCTTCGGACTGCCATCTGTTTGATGAGAGCGGCGTTGCGCTGGAAAGGCGCGTCGATCTTTCAGTCCTCAAGCTGATCCAATAAGGCGCAGGAGCCGGGCCATGTTCTCTGTTTCCCCATGCCCGGCTGTTCCTGAGGCGATCCGTCTCCAGCAGCATTTTCCTGCTCATTCCAGACGAAAAAATAAAGCCGGGCTTTCGGCCCGGCATGCAAAGCTTGTCAAGATTTCTTCTGGATCACGGCATGGGGTTGGGCATGTAGCCGGTGAAACCGCTGATCTTCCAGCGTCCCTGATGCAGCCGGCAATAATAGAGCGTCTGCCATTTCATGACGTCGAAGCTGCCGTCGGCCTTGCGAAGCCCGCCGTCGAACTTCTTGCGCACCAGCGCGGTCTCACCTTCCACTTCGATTTCTTCCAGCGTGGTGGTCGCAAAGATAGCATCGCGCGGGTTCTCTGCGAATTGCTGGGTTTGAAAATCCTGCGCCTGCCGCAGCCACTCGTCCCGATAGGCGCCGAGCGAAGGGAAGGACAAGCGCCAATTGTCCGGGTTCGCATCCCGGTTGGCGTTGATGCCGAGAAAGCCGTCCTCGACGAAATCATCCGCGACCTTCGACCAGTCGGCGGCCAGAAAAGCGTCGATGTCACGCGTTACCAGCATCTCCCAGATGGAATGGCGGGCGATGTCTGTTTCGGGAAAAGGGTTTTTGAAGGGATCACGCATGGTTTCGGTCCGGTGTTGAAATTATTTTCAAGATTTGGAGATTTCTCTGGTGTTGATTGTTGGCATATGCTCATCTCTCAATCAACAAAGAAAATAATTTTCAAATTAAAGGTGTGCGTGGTGTCGTCAGCAAGACGAAACATCCTTGACTCATGGATCTATGCGGTTGACGGGCGCGCTTTCTTAGGGTGCATCGGAAACGGGGCCAAGCCTTAAGTTTTGGCGGAACGGAGACCGGTGAACATGGATATTTTTGCAAGAATACAGGAAGACAGGGGACAATTCTCGCAGTCTGAGCGACGGATTGCCGATATTCTGGTTTCGGACTTCGAATTCGCCGTCAATGCCTCGATCATCGAGCTGGCGGCGCGCGCGGAAGTGTCTCCGCCGACCGTGACGCGGTTCTGCCGCCGGCTGGGGTGCCAGAGCTTTTCGGATTTCAAGGTCAGCCTCGCCAAGACGGCCTATGTGGGTATCCGATATCTCACCTCCGAACCCTCCAGCACGGGACCCTCCGATGTTGCGGAAGAGGTGCTCGCCAAGGCGCAGGAAGCGCTTTTCCTGCTGCACAGGACGCTCGATCCGGCCCTTGCCGATGAAGCGGCGATCAGGATCGCCAATAGCGGCATGATCTATGCCTTCGGCGCTGGCGGCAATTCCTCGATGATCGCTTCGGAAATCCAGAACCGGCTGTTCCGCCTGGGGTTGCGCGTTTCGACCAGCGCCGATCACAGCATGCAGCTGATGATGACCGCCGCTGCGCGCAAGGAAGATGTCGTCATCGGCTCGTCCTTTTCTGGCCGTAACATGGAACTGGTGAAGTGTTTCAAGCTGGCGCGGGAAATGGGGGTCACCACCATTGCGCTCACCCAGAGCGACACGCCTGTTGCCGCGGCCGCCGACATGGTGGTGGCCGTCAATGTGCCCGAGGGGAACAATATCTTCCGCCCCACTTCATCGCGCTACGCCTATCTGGCCGCCGTCGATGTTCTGGCAACGCTTGCTGCCTATCATCAACGGCAACGATCGATGGTGACGTTACGTCACATCAAGCAGCAGTTGGTGGAGCATCGCGATCCGGACGACAAACAATTGCTCGGTGACTGAGGCGGGCTGACAAACAACATAGGCTGCTTTGCCTGAGATCCGTTCTGTGGCGGGTCGGAAAGCTTCAAGGGAGTTTCAGGAGATGAAGGACAGGAAAGACCAGCTCGCCGTCGTTACCGGCGCGGCAGGTGATATTGGCCGGGCGATTGCCGCGGCGCTCGCTGAAAGCCATGCAAAGGTCGTGTTGGTCGATATCGACCGCGGCGCCCTTTCGAGCGCGCTATCGGCGCTTTCCGATCCCCGCTTCGTTGCGAAAACCTGCGATGTCACCGACCCGCAGGACCTTGCAAGGCTGGCCGCCGAGGTTGCGGCGCTGGGCGATGTTGTAACCCTCGTCAACAATGCGGGCGCCGCAAGGGCGGTCAGCCTGCATGACACGACCGCCGATATATGGCGCAAGGACAATGCGCTCAATCTGGAAGCGCCGTTTCTCTGCTTCAGGGCTTTCGAAGAGGCGTTGAAGAAAACCCAGGGGGCGGTGGTTAATATCACCTCCGTCAATGGCATGGCGGTGTTCGGGCATCCTGCCTATAGCGCGGCAAAGGCCGGGCTGATCCATCTGACCAAGCTGATCGCCGTCGAATACGGCAAATTCGGCATTCGCGCCAACGCCGTGGCACCGGGCACCGTGCGCACGCAGGCGTGGGAAGCGCGGGCTGCAAGCAATCCTCAGGTCTTTGAGGAAGCAAAGCATTGGTATCCCCTGCAGCGCATCGTGAAACCTGAAGACGTGGCCAATGCCGTCGCCTTTCTGGCCGGCCCGCAGGCCGCCGCCATCAGCGGCGTGTGCCTGCCGGTCGATTGTGGTCTCACGGCAGGGCAGGCGCCGCTGGCCCGGACATTTTCGCAATCCGAACATTACTGACCGAAACCCGCTGACGGGTTCAATGCGCAATAAAGGGGAGCATCATGGCGCTCGCACAGTATCGTCTTGAAAATTCGTGGCATCCGCTCGCAGACTCCGCATCCGGCGGCTTCACCTTCACGCTGGTCAATCTTTCCCGCGAGCCGCTGAAGGATTTTCGCATCGTCTACACGTCGTTGACGCGGACGGTAGACAAACCTACGTGCGACAATGCCGTTTATCTGCGCCGCAATGCCAATTTCCATGAATTTGCACCGCCGCCGGGTTTTGTGCTGGAGTCCGGAAAATCCTGGTGCTTCACCGTCGATGGCCTGTTGCGGTCCGCCCGACATCGCACAGACGGCGCGAAATCTGCCTATATCAGTCTTGCCGATGGCACACATCGCGCCGTCGATGTCGGTGACCTGATGATGGATGGACGCCACAGCGAGCCGGCGCCGGTGCTGCTGCCGGAGGGCAAGCTCGATCTGCCCTTTTCGATCCAGCCATGGCCCGCTGAAATCGATGCAGAACCGGGTGAGGGTTTTCCCGTCGCGCTTTTCCCGGCGGAAGATGCGGGCGCAGAAGAAGTGCTTGCGGTGGAAACCGTGCTTTCGCTGTTCCGCCGGCTTTTTGCCGTCGGCCACGTGCCTTTCAGCCTCGCGCCGGTTCACGAGGGAAAACCGCTGCGTTTCAAGCGGCATAGCGGACTGGAAGCGGAAGGTTATCGCCTCAGCTTTTCCAAAGAAGCCGTTGTCGTAGAATATTCGGCCGCTGCCGGCCTGCAATATGGTCTGACGGTTCTGGCGCAGCTGCTGCATGGTGCGCGCATCGATCCGAAATTCCGTTTCCCGGCCTCCGGCACCATCAGCGATGCGCCGCGTTACAGTTGGCGTGGCTGCCACCTCGATGTTTCGCGGCAATTCTATCCGACAGGCGATGTCCTGCGGCTTATCGATATTCTCGCATGGCTGCGCATGAACCGCTTCCATTGGCACCTGACGGATGACGAGGCATGGCGGCTCGAAATCAAGGCCTATCCGCTGCTGACCACCGTCGGCGCCACGCGCGGCCCGGATGCGCCGCTCCTGCCGCAGCTCGGTAACGGGGCTGAGCCGGTGTCGGGCTATTACACGCAGGATGAGGTGCGCATGGTCGTCGCGCATGCGGCGGCATTGAACGTCGAAATCGTGCCGGAAGTCGATATTCCCGGCCACAGCACGGCGGCTCTCGTGGCCTATCCGGAGCTGACGGATGGGCAGGAAGCGCCGGACAGCTACCGCTCTGTGCAGGGATATCCGAACAATGCGCTCAACCCGGCCATCGAGTCGACCTATGAATTCCTCGGCAAGATATTCGACGAGATGGTGGAGCTGTTCCCATCGCGGCTGATCCATATTGGCGGCGATGAGGTTGCGGATGGGTCGTGGCTGACCTCGCCGCTTGCCAAGGCGCTGATGGAAAAGGAAGGGCTCGACGGCACCTTCGGCATTCAGTCCTATTTCATGAAGCGCATCCAGGGCATGCTGCATGAGCGCGGCCGCCAGCTTGCCGGCTGGGACGAAGTTTCCCATGGTGGTGGCGTCGATCCGGCCGGAACATTGCTGATGGCATGGCAGAAGCCGGAAGTCGGCCTTGAGCTTGCAAAGCAGGGCTACGACGTGGTGATGACCCCGGGTCAGGCCTATTATCTCGACATGGTGCAGGATGAAGCCTGGCAGGAGCCGGGGGCGAGCTGGGCCGGCACCGTTCCGCCTTCGCATACTTATGCCTATGAGGCTGTTGGCGAATTTCCCGAGGAGTTGAAGGAGCGGATGAAGGGCGTTCAGGCTTGCATCTGGTCCGAACATTTCCTCAATCGCGCCTATTTCAACCATCTGGTTTTCCCCCGTCTGCCAGCGATTGCCGAGGCGGCGTGGACGCCAAGGGCGCAAAAGGACTGGTTGCGTTTTGCGGCCATCGTCCCCTTGAGCCCGGTTTATTGAGGGGAAACCGACATGCGTATTGCCGTGGGTGGAATTCATACCGAATGCAGCACCTATTCGCCGGTGCTGATGGGCGAGCAGGATTTTCGCGTCTTTCGCGGCGCGGAACTGCTGGAGGCCGAGTATTTCAGTTTCCTCGGAGAAGGCGGGGCGGACGTGTTGCCGCTTCTGCATGCGCGGGCGGTGCCGGGTGGTCCGGTGTCACGCGTGGCCTATGACGCTTTCAAGCGGGAGTTCCTCGAACGCCTGAAGGCGTCGTTGCCGCTGGACGGGCTTTATCTCGCCATGCACGGTGCGATGAATGTCGAAGGCATGGACGATGCGGAAGGTGACTGGATTTCAAGCGCCCGCGCCGTCGTCGGGCCGGATGTCGTGGTCGCCGCGAGTTATGATCTGCATGGCAATGTCAGCCAGACGATTATCGATCAGTTGGATATCTTTGCCGGCTACCGAACCGCGCCGCATATCGATGTGCGCGAGACGATGGTGCGGGCATGGACGATGTTGCTCAAGGCTCTGAAGTCGGGAGAAAGACCCGGCGTGACCTGGGCGAAAATCCCTGTTCTGCTGCCGGGTGAAAAAACCTCCACGGAGGATGAACCCGCCAAAAGCCTCTATGCCGTGCTGCCTGATTACGATGCGCGGTCCGGCATATGGGATGCGAATTTCATGATCGGCTACGTCTGGGCGGACGAACCCCGGGCGACGGCCTGCGCCGTGGTGACGGGAACGGACAAAGCGGCCGCACAGGCGGTCGCGGCCGAGATTGCGCAATCCTACTGGAATGCCCGGCAGGATTTTCGTTTCGGGCCTGTGACGGAGCCGCTCGAGGCCATTCTGGATATCGCCGAAAACACGGCAACGCGGCCGATCATCTTGGCCGACTCCGGGGATAACCCGACCGGCGGCGGGGTTGGCGATCGCGCCGATGTTCTGGCTGCGCTGATTGCGCGCAACTGGCAGGGTGCGCTGCTGGGCGGCATCACCGACAGGCCGGCGGTCGAAGCCTGTTTTGCGGCCGGCGAAGGTGCGAGCCTTTCCCTGAAGATCGGCGGCAGTCTCGATCCGCAGAGCCAGTCCGTGACCGTCGCAGCCCGTGTTGTGAAATTGGACGACCCAGGTGCTGCTGACCAGCGTCAGGCAGTGGTCGCCATCGGCGGCGTCACGGTCATTCTGGCGGCGCGGCGCAGGCCTTATCACATGATCTCCGATTTCACCCGTCTCGGCTTTAATCCAAAGGAGGTGCGGTTACTGGTCGTCAAGTCCGGTTATCTTTCGCCGGAGCTTGCGCCTATCGCCAATCCCAACCTCATGGCGCTGACGGAAGGGGTCATCAATCAGGATATCGAAAATCTTCCCAATCGCCGCCGGGACGGCGATTTGTACCCATGGAAGCCGCATTTCGATTATACCCCTCAGCCCATCCTTTCGGCCCGCTGGCGATGACAGCGGTTCGGTAGCTTTACCCAGCGATCCGGCGGCGCCGGATCATCTCAGGCGAATATCCATGCCGTCGGCTCTTTCCATCGTCATCAACAATCCGTCGATCCGCATCGGGGCGCTCGCCATCCTGTTCTTCGGGTTTTCGAATGCGGCGACCGCCCCCTATCAGGCGGTCATCGGTATTCGCGAAATCGGGCTGAGCAACAGCGTCTATTCGCTGCTGATGCTATTTGCTGCCGTCATCAACGTCAGCGCCAGCGTGTTGATGGGTATTGTTGCAGACAGGCTGGGTGAATATCGCAAGCCAATGCTCTATATCGCGCTCTTCGGCGTCAGCGGTTATCTGCTGGTCTATCTGGCCGGCAACGCCACCGCCTTCGTCGCTGCAAAGCTGGTGCTTCTGCCGATTTTCGGAGCGATGAATTCGTTGATCTTCGCCCATGTGCGCGCAGACGCGCGCAATCTTTCGACGGGTGAGATGATCGCGGTGAATTCGATCATGCGGGCAACCATCTCGCTTTCCTGGGTGCTGGTGCCGGGCATTGTCGGTGTTTTTCTGGTGAATTCCGGCAATATGCTGATGGCGTTCCTGTTTTCGGGCATCTGCGCACTTGTCTGCTTTCTGCTCGTCGCCTTCTGCCTGCCGCGGGCCGCCACGCCTGCATCGGCAAATACCGAAGCGCGGTTCGGCCTGCGCGCGTCGCTTGCGGAAATCGGATCCCGGCGGGTGCTGCTCCGGATCATCGCCATCGCGCTCATCTGCTCGATGCTGCATCTCAACGATTCCGTGCGTTCGCTCATCATAACCGGACAGGCCAAGGGCACGGTGGCGGATATCGGCATTGTCGCGGGCATCGTCGCTGCGCTGGAAATCGTCTTCATTCTCCTGTGGGGCTGGATCGAGAAAAAGGTTCCGCAGACGCTGACACTTGCGGCGGGAGCGGGGCTCTATGCCATCTATCTCATTCTGCAGGGGCTTGCTTCAGCGCCGTGGCATATCTACGCCCAAACGGTCATCAGTGCGCTGGGCGCTGCCGCGATCATCAGCATTCCAATTACCTACCTGCAGGAGCTGATCGCGGACCGGCCGGGACTCGGAAGCTCGCTGATCGCCGTGAATATCTTCCTCGGTGCCGGTCTGGGTGCGTTGATTTTTGCCATTGGAACCCTGGTTTCCAGCTATTCGGGGACTTCCATATTGGGTGCGATGGTGGGGCTGGGCGGCGTTTATATGCTTTACGCGCTTGATGGAAAGGGCCGCCGCAGGTAACGGCCACCCAAATGAAAGAGGTTACGATGATTCTCGAAATTTGCGTGGACGATGTCGCCGGTCTGGAAGCGGCGGTCAGCGGCGGGGCCGATCGCATCGAACTTTGTGCGGCTCTTTCCGGCGGCGGTGTGACGCCCTCGGCGGGTTTCATGCAGCGTGCGGCGTCCTGCGGGTTGCCGGTGAGCGTCATGATCAGGCCGCGCGCCGGTGATTTTGTCTTCACCCGCGACGAAGCGGATGTGATGAAACGCGATATCGACGCGGCGCGTGCCGCCGGCCTTTCCGGCGTGGTGCTCGGCGCGTCGCATGGCGATGGTTCGCTCGATATCGGCTTGCTTGAAGAACTGCGTCGTCATGCCGACGGGCTGGATGTTACGCTGCACCGGGCTTTCGATGTCGTGCCTGACATGGAAGAGGCGCTGGAAGCCGCCATCGCATTGGGGTTCTCAAGAATTCTCACCTCAGGCGGGGCGCGTTCGGCGCTTGAAGGGATTGAGGCTCTGGCCCACCTGTCCGAGACGGCGGCAAGCCGCATCGTCATCATGCCCGGCGCCGGGGTGCGTCCGCAGAGCGTTCAGACATTGCTGGATCGCTTTCCGATAACGGAAATCCACGCATCCTGTTCCGCCGTTCCATCCTATGATCCGGACAGCAGGGTGGCGAAGCTCGGTTTCACCGGCGCAGGGCGCAAGATTACCGATGAGGCGGCGGTTCGCGAGTTGAAGACGATCCTCACCGCTCATCATAAAGGCGGCGCAGCGCTCTAGCTGTTCCGGCCGCGCCATCGAGATCGAGCGCGATCGTGCCGGGCGCCGGTAGGGAGAATGCCGTCTTGATGGCATCGGCCATCGCTTGCGCCGAAATATCCTTCTCCTCCAGCACATACGCCAGCCCCAGCCGCGCCAGCCGTTCGGCGCGGGCGCTCTGTTCGGTTTCGCCTCCGGCTGCGAAGGGGATCAGAAGCGAGCGGCATTTTGCCTGAAGAATATCGCAGACGGTGTTGTAGCCGGCCTGTGAAATCGAAAGCCGTGCGCCGGCGAGCAAACTTGCGAAATCCTTGCGGAAACGGAAGACGGACACATTGTCCGCCGCCTGCGCCGAGATTGCATCGAAATCCGCCTGCGGCATGTTGGGACCGGTCACGAGGCACCAGTTCTTGATGCCATCCAGTAGATGGGCAGCCTCGAGAGCAGCCCGGATGAGTTCGGCGCCAACGGCGCCTCCGCCTGCGGAAACCACGATATCGAATTTTTCCGCCGGTTCCGGCGGCGGAAGAGGAGCGACGAGGCCGGTATAGACGATGCGCTGCCTGATCTCGCCTGCGAGGGGAAAAGTGTCTTCCAGCCGGGCAAAATCCGGATCGCCATGGACGAGCACCGCATCGAAATGTTTCTTAACCAGCGACACGGTCTCTTCATCCCGTCCGGGTTTCGTCTTTTCTTGCAAGATATCGCGCAGCGACGCCATGACGAGCGGGCGCGGTTCGCTGTCTTCTATCTCATCGAGAAGCGGCAGCAATTCGAAACGCACCTGCCTGCGGCCGAACGGGAAGGCTTCAATGATAACGATATCGGGTTTGGCGCCGTGATAGGCCCCGATAAGCATGTCGGTTCTCAGCCTCTTGAAGTCGTCGTCCACCGGTTTGCCGGAACTGTCGACCAGGCCGGCAAAGCTGCCGTCGCTGACGGCGATGGGCGGCAATTCGACATGGCGGATGCCCTCGCCCGGAAAGCCCGGAACAGGCGTGCCGCCCGTGACCAGCACGACATCGAAACCGTTCGCCTGAAGGGCGTTGGCAATGCGGCTGGCGCGGGCGATATGGCCGATGCCGAGAAGGTGCTGGACGTAGAAGAAGACGCAGGGGCGTTTTTCCGTATCGGTCATGGCGTTTTTTCCCACTCTTTCTCGAACAGGGCCTTCAGCTCGATAATGCTGGTGCGATGGTCGAAGGCGGTGCGCACACGGTCTTCGGCGGCGCTGCCAAGACGCTGGCGCAATTGCGGATCGGTGATGGCCATGCGCAGCGCCTCTGCGAAAGCGGCCGGGTTTTCCGGTTCCGTCAGCAGGCCGTTTTGACCGCTGACGAAAAACTCCGGTATCCCGGAAATATTGGTGGAGATGCAGGTCAGCGCCTGGCTCGCGGCCTCGACCAGCACATTTGGCAGGCCGTCGCGGTCGCCATCGCTGGTGATGCGGCAAGCTAGAGCGAAGAGGTCCGCTTCGCGATAGTTCTCCAGCACCTGTTTCTGGTCCATGGCCCCGGTCCAGACGATCCTGTCGGCGACGCCGAGTTCGTCTGCGAGTTTCTTCAGTCCGCCCAGTTCATCGCCGCCGCCGATATGGGTGAAGCGCCAATGCATATCCTGCGGCAGCGAGGCGAGCGCACGCAGGAGAATATCGATGCCCTTTTTCTTGACCGCCCGGCCGACGCTCAAAATCCTCACCGGATCTTTGGCGTCTGAACCGTCTCTTGCCGTTCGCGACGTGTCGAAATGCGGGAAACGGGTGAGATCGAGGCCATGATAGCTCAGATGCACATTCCGCCGGGCCCCGGAAAGGGTCTGCAGATGCTGGAAGCCGCCAGCGGTGCAGGTCACCGCCCAGCGCGCGCTTTGCAGTTTGGCGGCAAGGTCGCGGTCGCTGGAGGTCCAGATGTCCTTGGCGTGGGCTGAAATCGTCCAGGGCGTGCCGGTGATGAGGTGAGTATAGGCGGCGACCGAGGCGGGGGTGTGGATGAAATGGACATGCAGCCATTCGGCATCTTCAGGCCATTCATGCGCGAGCACCGCAGCCTGTCCGAAACGGCGGAAGCGATTGCGGCTGAGATCATGCGGCAGATCGTTGAAAAAGCGGCGAAGCGCCTTGGTGAAGCCCGGCTTCCCGCGGCACGCCCAAAGCGCCTTCAAAACCCGTAGCGGCTCCTCATGCAGATATTCCGGCAAGTATGTCACGGGCGCGCGGATTTCATCGTGAACGGGGTGGCGCTTTTTATCCGTCGGACGGCGCATCGACATGAGTTCGAGCTTCAGCCCGGCCTTCTCCAGTCCCAGAAGTTCCTGGGCGATGAACGTCTCGGACAGGCGCGGATAGCCCTTGAGGAGCACCACGATTTTTTTTGTATCGGTCACGTTGCGCGTGTCTCTTTTGAAGCCGTGTTTGTCGGGGAACCGGTCACGCGGAGAGCGTAATCGGTGCCTTATCGCTTTCGGGCGGCAGCCATTCGGCTATCCGGCGCGATATGTTTTCAAGACCGTCCAGCTTCAGCCCGCACGCATTGACGGAGGGCGGCGCGCGGTGCGGCAGGGCTTTCAGAGCCGCGGCCATTTTTGCCGGGTTTTCGGCATCTTCCGGCAGAAGCATGTCGAAAAGACCAAGCTCCGAGGCGCGACTGGCGCGGATAAGCTGCTCTTCGCGCGGCACCGTGCGCGGTACAACGAGGGCGGGTTTGTCGAAGGACAATATTTCGCAGACGGTGTTGTAGCCGCCCATGGAGACAACGGCCTGGGCCCCGGCGACGAGGTCTTCCATGCGGTTGTCGAATTCGATGATCTCGATATGCGGGATATCGGCAACGCTGCTCATGAAGCGCTGGCGCTGATCCGCCGGCATATAGGGGCCGAGCACGACAAGCGCCTTATGGGTCAGTTCCGGGTCATGGCGATAGGCATTGATGACGTCATCGATCAATTCACTGCCATCGCCGCCGCCGCCGGTGGTGATGAGAAGATAATCGCCTTCCGGCCGATGCGCCACGGTTTCGGCCTGCGTTTTGGATCGTTGCAGAAAGCCCACGAAATCCATCTTGTCGCGCACGGTCTGCGGAACGTCGAGCCCTGTCAGGGGGTCGTGGAAATCGGGTGGGCCATAGACCCAGACATGGTCATAGAACTGGCCGATCTTGGTCATGACGTTGTTGCGTTTCCACTCCGCCTCAAGCAGCTGCGGCGCGTCCATGACGTCGCGCAGGCCGATGACGAGCTTGGTGCCCTGTCCCTTGAGATAGGCAAGCGTTTCCTCCACCTCGCCGCGCAGGCCCATGGGCTCCTTGTCGACGATGAAGATATCCGGCTGGAAGCTTTCGGCGGTGTGGTAGATGATGGAGCGGCGCATCTTCAACGTTTCCTGAAGATCGATATGCCTGTCCATGGACGTATATTCGCCGTTGCGCAGCTTGATGACGCTCGGGATTTTCACGAAATCGACGCGGGCGCGGTAATCGAAAGCGCCGGCAATCGTCGCGCCGGAAATGATGAGGACGTTGAGGCCGCGATAATCCTCCACCAGAGCATGCGCGATGGTGCGACACCGCCGCAGATGCCCGAGCCCGAAGGAATCGTGGCTGTACATGAGAATACGCGCGTCGTTCAAACGGGAGGTCATGGGCCACACCTCTTTTTGCCTTTCACAAAAAAGGCGATGGCGGAAGGGCAGTTTATCAAAGGGTGTTCCATTTTATCTGAAGGGATCCGCAGCATCACGTAGTCCGTCACCGAAGAAATTAAAGGCCAGAATGACGAGAACGACCGGGATCGTCGGGATGAGAAGCCATGGATATAGCGCAATGACGCTGACGCTGCGCGCCTCCGTGAGCAGAATTCCCCAACTTGTGATCGGTGGTCTGAGACCGAGGCCGAGGAAGCTCAGGGCGGTCTCGCCGAGAATCATGCCGGGTATCGTCAGAGTGGCCGATGCGATCAAGTGTGACATGAAGCCGGGAATAAGGTGTCTGCCGATAATGCGCGGCGTGCCGGCACCCATTAATTGTGCAGACAAAACATAGTCTTCTTCGCGAAGCGCCAGAAGTTTCGAGCGCACGGCGCGTGCAAGGCCCGTCCAGTCCAGCATGCCGAGAATGATGGTGATGCCGAGATAGACAAGGATCGGGCTCCAGGTCACCGGCATGATTGCGGCGAGCGCCAGCCACAGCGGAATGCTGGGAATGGATTGCAGCACTTCGATGATGCGCTGGACGATCAGGTCAAACGTGCCGCCGCGATAGCCCGCCAGACCGCCGATCACAATGCCGAGAACGAAGCTCATGGCGACGCCGAGAAGGCCGATGGTCAGCGAAATGCGCGCACCATAGATGATGCGCGACAGCACGTCACGCCCGAGACGATCCGTGCCGAGCAGGAACAATTCACCACCCTCCGCTGGGCAGACGAGATGGGTTCTGCCCTCGAACATGCCCCAGAAGCGATAGGTATCGCCTTTGCAGAAGAAACGCAGCGGCTGGATATCCGTCGGGACATCCCGATAGATCCGTCTCAGATTGTCCATGTCGAGCGTCATTTCCCGGCCGTAAACGAAGGGGCCGACAAATTTTCCATCATTGAACAGGTGAATGGCCTGCGGAGGGGCGTAGATATTTTCAATATTGCGGGTGTGGAGATTATAGGGCGCCAGAAACTCGCAGATCAGGATCGAAAGATAAAGCACCACCAGAAAGACGCCGGACCACACGGCGATCTTGTGCTGACGGAACTGCCACCACATGAGGCGCAGCTGCGAGGCCTTGCTGAAGGCGGCCATTCCAGATGTGTTGGGTTCGATCAGCGAAGGATCGAAGGGTGCGGTCGAGACGTAATGGGGCAGCGTTTCGCCGGGTTTCGGAATGGATGAAGTCATTTGACGTTACCACCTCCGAAGCGGATTCTCGGGTCGAGTATGGCAAGGGCAATATCCGACACCAGAACGCCGATCACCGTCAGGAATGCCAGGAACATCAGGAACGAACCGGCCAGATACATATCCTGGCTCTGCAACGCCCTGATGAGCATGGGGCCAGTGGTTTCGAGTGATAGGACGACAGCGGTGATTTCCGCGCCTGATATGATAGCGGGCAGGATCGAACCGATATCTGAGATGAAGAAATTCAGCGCCATGCGCAGCGGATATTTGGTCAGCACCTTGAAGGGGTGCAGCCCCTTGGCGCGGGCGGTGACCACATATTGTTTCTGCAATTCGTCGAGCAGATTGGCGCGCAGGCGGCGAATCATGCCGGCGGTGCCCGCCGTTCCGATGATGAGGACGGGAATCCAGATATGTTCGAGGATCGATTTGAACTTCGCCCAGCTCATCGCCTGGTTCAGATATTCCCGGTCCATCAGATGGCCGATGGAGATGCCGAACCAGATATTGGCGAAATACATCAGGATCAGCGCCAGCATGAAGTTGGGAATGGCGATGCCGAGCAGGCCGAGGAAGGTGAGGCCATAATCGCCCCAGCTATATTTATGCGTGGCGGAGTAGATGCCGATCGGGAAGGCGATAAGCCAGGTGACGATGATGGTGACGAAGGAGACGAGCACCGTCAGCCACAGGCGGTCTCCCACCACATCGCTGACCGGCAGCTGATATTCGAAGGAATAACCGAAATCGCCGACCAGCATTCCGGTTGCCCAGCGGAAATAACGGATCGGGGCTGGCTGGTCGAAACCGTAACGGGTGCGCAGCTCCTCGATTTCGGCAAGGTTTGCCGTTTCGCCCATGGCGCGTAGCTCGGCGACATAGCTTTCGAAATAATCGCCCGGCGGCAGCTCGATGATGGTGAAAACCAGCATCGAGATCAGGATTAGCGTGGGGATCATGACGAGGACGCGCTTTAAAATATACCGCAGCATATCAGGCGTCTCCGTCGTACCAGAAGCTATCCGGCATATAGACGCCGAGATAGGATGTGGGCTCGTAACCGAAAAGCGCTTTTTCCGGCACGTTTCGCATGCGTTTGACGTGAACGACGGGTTGCAGCGCGCCGTTGACGATGCCGATGGAAAATACCTGCTGCGTATAAATCTCCAGCATTTCCAGCCAGATGGCCTCGCGCTCTTCCTCGGTGACGCTTCTGCGCCATTTTTTCAGCAGATCGAGCAGGTGCGCCGCCTCCGGCAGATCGGGCTCCTTGCCCTCGCGGCCGCCCGAAAGATAATGCACACCCCAGACCGGCCATTGCAGCTGGTCATCGCCGGTGGGGGCGAGGCCGGAAGGCAGCATGTCTGGTGTCGGAACACCGTTGTCCATGCCCATCCAAACGGACATCAGCACTTCGCCGCCCATGGCGCGCTTGCGGAAGACATCGCGCTGGGTGGGGCGGACGGAAACCGCAATACCGATATGTCGCCAGTGATCCGTCACCAGTTCCATCACGTCGGTTTCGAGCGTGCTTTCGCCTGTCGTCTCGACGATGATGTAAGCCGGGCGGCCATCGGGCAGAAGGCGCAAGCCCGCGTCATCGCGCTTGTCGAGACCGGCTTCATCAAGCAGCCGGTTGGCGGTTGCGCGGTCAAATGCGCTCCAGGCATCGGCAAATTCCTGCCGGTAAAGCGAGCTTTCCGGGAGCACGGTATCGGCACTTTCCTTTGCCAGCCCGTAAAAGCAGACCATGTTGATTTCGTGCCGGTTGATCGCGAGCGACAGCGCCCGGCGCACGCGCACATCCTGAAAAGCGCTGCGCCAGACCGCGTCGGCGCAATTGAGATTGGGCAAAAGCGCGATGCGTGAGCCCTGAGAGCGCTTGTAGAGGTTTACCTTCAGGGGAAAGCGCTTTTCGGCATCCTTCAGGAAGGTGTAATCGGCGAAATCGAGGCCGAAATATTGCAGGTCGCTATCGCCCGATGCCGTCTTGGCCGAGATGATATCGGAGGAGGTGACGTTGAGCAGGAAACGGTCGAGATAGGGCAGCTGCAGGCCGTTTTCGTCGACCCGGTGATAATAGGGGTTGCGTTCGAACACGAACTGCTCAGAGGGCGGCGCGGTGGTGTTGCGCCAAGCATCCAGGGTCGGCAGATCGGGATTTTCGGGCCGCACCTGCCGCGACATCTTGATATGCAGCCCGCTCCAGTCATCCGTCTTGTTTTTCTTGATCAGCTTGGCGAGCTTTTCCGCCGTCTGATATTTGATGTGGAACTGTTTCATATAGGCGGCGGGCAGGAACAGCCGCGCCGGTGAGGCCGCTGCGAGTTTCGCCAGAAAATCCGGATTGGGGCCATCCCAGGTGTAGCGCACCGTCTGCCGGTCGATGACTTCGATAAGCGGCGGCTTCTCGTTGACCAGAAGTTCGATCGGCGGGCCGCCCTTGTGGATTTCCCTGTTGAGGGCGACGTCCTCCCAGAAATAGCGGAAATCCTCGGAGGTGAAATCGCTGCCGTCGGACCATTTGTGGCCCTCGCGCAGCTTGAAGGTGAAGATGCGTTCTTCCTGAACCTCGTAACTTTCGAGGATATCCGGATGCAGCTCGAATTTTTCGTCATAACCGACAAGACGGGCATAGCTGCTGATCGGCATCAGGCGAATGTCGCGCTGGCCGCCAATGAGCATACGCACCGAGCCGCCATGTTTTCCCGGCTCGCGGCCAAGCGCTTTCATGTCAATGACACGCGGGTTTTTCGGCAGGCGCTCGGCCACGTCGGGCAATTCACCCTTTTCCCGTTTTTCCTTGAAATAGCTGGGGTCGGTGTAGGCGGCCCGCGCATAGGCCGGCAGGAAGACGGAAGCCAAGAGGGCAAGGGTGGTGCGACGCGTGATCAAGGGCGAAGCTCCCGGATATCGGCATTGCCGTTTGCAAGGACGAAATGGCCTTCGCCGAGATCGGCGGAAATCATGTCGCCATCACCCTCGTCACGAAACTGTTTACCCCAGTCGAATTTGCCCGTCGCGCTGATCTTGCCGATGGTGCGGAAATCGAGCGGGCGGTCGAGATCGGGGAAAGGCACGGCCGCCAGCAGGGATTTGGTATAGGGATGAACCGGAGAGCGCATCAGGATTTCGCGCGGCGCCAGTTCCACGATACGGCCTTCGCACATCACGGCCACGCGGTCGGCCATATAGTCCACCACCGCGAGATTGTGCGAAATGAAGAGATAGGTCAGCCCGAGATCCTGCTGCAAATCCTTAAGAAGATTGAGGATTTGCGCCTGTACGGAGACATCGAGGGCGGAAACGGGTTCGTCGCAGATGAGAAGTTCGGGGCCGAGCGCCAATGCCCTGGCGATGCCGATACGCTGCCTCTGTCCGCCCGAGAAACTGTGGGGATAACGGTTGAGTGCACTTTCTCCAAGCCCGATGGCCCTGACGAGACCGCGAACTTTCTCCGCGCGGTATTTCGCGTCACCCCGCCCATGGATTTCCAGGGGTTCGCTCAGGATGTTGCCCACGGTCATGCGCGGAGACAGCGAGGATATCGGGTCCTGAAAGACCATCTGTATCTTCGACCGCAGCTCTTTCAGGTCTCCATCCCTGGCATTGAGGACATCGATGTCGCCTTCAGGCCGGTGAAAGGTCACCGAACCCTCATCCGGGCGTACGGCGCGCATGAGGATTTTGCTGACTGTGGTTTTGCCGCTGCCGCTTTCGCCGACCAGTCCGAGGCATTCGCCACGTCGGATTTCGAAGCTGAC
Source organism: Agrobacterium salinitolerans (assembly GCF_002008225.1). GTDB lineage: Bacteria > Pseudomonadota > Alphaproteobacteria > Rhizobiales > Rhizobiaceae > Agrobacterium > Agrobacterium salinitolerans. Next base: position 169,783 of record NZ_MRDH01000039.1, read on the forward strand.
GCTGTCGACAGCCTTGGTGGCGTTGGCGGCGCCTTTGCTGAACCAGCTCGATTTCCGGGTAGTGAAGGTCTTGCTGATATTGTTCACGGTAAGGAGGGGGCCGGGAGTTTTATTGAACGCGGCCGTCTTCTTGCCGACGAGGCTTTCGTGGTCGATGTTGATTTCGCGCAGCGCCTTCAGCCTTTCGCCGGGCTTCATGTCGAAATGCGGTACGGCGGCCATCAGCCCCTTGAGATAGGGGTGGGCCGGCGCCTTGAAAATGTCATCGACGGTGCCGGCTTCCATGATCTCGCCCTGATAGATCACGGCGACCTCGTCGGCGATGTTGGCGACTACACCAAGATCGTGGGTGATGAGCAGCATGCTCATGTTCAGCCGGCTCTGGAGATCGCGCAGCAGCTTGAGGATTTGTGCCTGTATCGTCACATCCAGCGCCGTTGTCGGCTCGTCGGCGATCAGAAGTGCGGGACGACAGATCAGCGCCATGGCGATCATGGCGCGCTGGCGCATGCCGCCCGACAGCTCGAAGGGATACATGTTCACGACCTTCTTGGGGTTGGAAAACCCCACAAGGTCGAGCGTTTCATGCATTTTTTCCGCGCGTTCGGCCGGTGACAGGATGCTGTGAATCCTGAGCGCCTCGTCGATCTGGTTGCCGATGGTGTGCAGCGGCGAAAAAGATGTCATCGGCTCCTGAAAGATCAGGCCGATGCGATTTCCGCGTATCGAACGGATTTCTCGGCCGTCCTTCGGCAGTTGCAGCAGATCGACAGGGCCGGCCGCGGCATTTTCCGGATCGGTGAATAGCACGCGTCCATTCACACGCGCCGTCTTGGGATGGATGCCCATGATGGTCTGGCCGATGACGGATTTTCCCGAACCGGACTCGCCGACGAGCGCTGTGACTTTCCCCGGAAGAATGCGAAGGCTTGTGCCCCTGACGGCATTGATGGTGCCGCCCATGAGAGAAAACGAGACCTGCAGATTTTCAATACGGAGCAAATCTGCGCCTGCGCTCATGCCAAAGGGTTCCTTGCCGTCTCTTTATCGTTGCGTTGTGACAATTTGCTTAGGAGGGCTTAAATCAACGTTATCGCAGGGTTTGTTGTCTGTCTATGCCTCTGAAACATCGAATTGTTTAGCAAATTCGAAGCCGGCTTCCGAAACACGACGGCTTGCCTGACGCCTTTTGTTTGGCGATATGTTAACGTGCGTTTCTGGATGAGGGTCCATGTCCGACAAGAAATATTACGACGCCCAGCTGGATAAAGCCCGGCAGTTGCAAAATGGCGGCCAGTATGTAGAAGCCAATGCGCTTCTCTTATCACTGGTTGCAGCAAAGGACAGCCACCTGATGGGTGAGCGGACGGTGCTCGGCCTGCCGCGCCGCTTGCATGCGGCGAGGCTGCGCCTCGCCAAAGCCGAGGGCGATGTGATCGCCAAGATCGGTTATCAATATACGCTGGTTCCACCGCCGCAGGTGCTGGAGAAATATGTGCGGTTTTCCACGCAAGACCGTCGCGCGATCAGTGTCAAAAGCCGTGAAGATGTGCCAAGGCTCATCCACCAGATATGGATCGGGGAGAAAGCTCCGCCAGTGTCGGTTGAGGCATGGGCCGCCCACGCTTCGAACCACGGTTACGGCTATCGGCTCTGGCGGGAGGCCGATCTTGAGCGGCAAGGCGTGTTTTCCAACGGCGTCTTCAAAATCATGCTGGAAAAGGGCGATTATCCGGGCGCGGTGGATGTGGCCCGTTATATGCTGCTGGAGCGGTTTGGCGGAATCTATCTCGATTGCGACTGGTATCCGGCACGGGACGACGCGAGTTTCGATACATTCCTGCCTCTGACGGGGCTGACGGCGTTTGACGAAAAAACCCCGCGGGACACGGGGCAGGGTAGCATGCTGCTTGCCAATTCCTTCATAGCAGCGCCTGCCGGACATCCTGTTTTCAGCAGGATGCTGGAAGCCTTCCCCGGAATTATCGAAGACCTGCCGCGCGCGCCCGCCTGGTGGTCGACCGGCCCCTTGATCTTCACCGTCATCGCCCGGGCAGGGAGCATCAGCCTCGCGCCGGCGGGGTTCGTTGCCGCGTCCCTTCCCGATCGCGCGCCTTTTGAGGCGGTGGAAGCGGTCAGGCGGGAACTTTCTACCGAGGCGAGCGGGTTGCTGATTGCCTGGAAATCATGGTGAGATTTCGTCGATGAGGTCTCTTGAAGAGCGCCAGCGGGCGGCGGGATGATCGGTGGTCACCTTGAAAAACCGTCTCAGAAAGCGCCAGACATTGTCATCATGGACGAGATGGTGGGTGAGGATGCCGGTCGTGCCGCCGTTTTCGGCGGTCATCAGGATGCGGGCGGCGGTTTCCGCAAAGAGCACGTCGTCGTCGCGGCCACCGCGGCTGCCGTGCCAGTCGATCACATCGACATGGGTGTTCAGGCAGGGCGGCAAGGTGCTTTTCTCCGGCCCGAAAACGGATAGGGCGCGATATCCGAGGCCCGCGAGTGCCTTCACGATACCGGGATCTATGCGGTTCCACGGCGGCACGAGCATCGGCACCAAACGCCCGCCATGCAGGTCGTGGAGTTTATCCAGGCCGGATTGCAATTCATCGAGAACGACAGCGGGATCGCGATGCGATCCGAGTTCCTGTTTCTTTTCCTTCTCGCTGGCATAATTCGTATGGGACCAGCCATGCACGGCGACCTGGGCAATGTCCGACACATCCAGATGCCGTGCGAGCTTATCGGTCGTCATCTCGGGGATGACCGCGAGCGTGACCGGAGCGGAAAAGCCGCCGCAAAGATCGAGCAACGTGTCGAGCGCAGGCGTCGGCTCCACCGCATCGTCGTCGCGGAGCCAGAGATCGGCGGATATGCCGCGCCGCCCGCATTCGTCGAGTGCCGCAACGAGTTTTTCCAGACTCATGATGTTCGCGCCTTTGCTTGCAGCAGTATATGGTTCAGTTCTTTTGCGGCGGTTTCCAGAGACCGTTCATTCCTGACGAACTGCCGGGCCGCCTGCGCCAGTTCTTTGCGCTGTGTGTCGTCGCCGAGCAGGGTTTTAATCGCGTCGGCATAGGCGGCTCTATCATTTTCTGGTGTCAGTAATCCTGTGGCGCCGGATTTTACCACTTCGGGGACGCCAGCCACTTCTTCGGCCACAACGGGCAGGCCGGCAGCCTGCGCCTCGAGATAGGCGAGACCATAGGCCTCGCCATGGCCCGGCCAGACATAGAGAGAGGCTTTTGAAAGAAGCATGGCGATCTCGGTCGCGGTTTTTTCCCCGTGCCAGACGAGACGGCGATTGGGAAACGCGCTGAATATGGCCTGCACGGCCGTGCGTTCCGGTCCGTCGCCGACGATATCCAGCGTCCAGTCGAGATCCTGCGGCAACAGGGCGAGCGCTTCGGAAAGGGCGCGGTAGCTGTCGAGCTTGTCACCCGCCCGCATCATGGCGACGGTGATGAGCCTTGCAGGTGTCGGCTGGGGTGAGTTTCTGAGAAAGGCCTCGGCATCGATGAAAGGTGGCAGCATGGCCCAGCGAAGGGCGGGCGAGGCCCGCAAGAGGCCTTCACGATCCCGTACGGTGAAGCAGATATTGATGGCGGCGGCGTTCCATGCGGCCAGCAACCCATCCTGGACCGCCTGCCATCCCATCCCATTTCGCTTCGGCGAGTAGGACGCTTCGGCAGTGACATAGGGGATGCTGAAACGTCTGCCCAGTTCCGGTCCAAGCAAGTCCGGTGCCTTGTAATAGGGGTGGTAACAAAACCAGAGATCCGGCACGCCCTCCCGCTCCCAGCGTCGCGTGATGACCTCGATTTCCCGCTCGGCCTCATCGGCGAGCAAGACTCTTGCCGGGGCATCCGCCTGTTTCAGAAAACTGCGCAATTCCGAGGCAACGGAAACATCGTGACCGCCAATCGTCATCGCTTTCATCAACAGGCGAGCCATCAGCCGGTCGCCGGAGGGAACCGGATGGTTGGGAGATTTGAGCGGCGCATAAAAGGCGATCTTCATGGCGAAGGTTGTGCGTTGCCGGCGGCTCGCGCGTCAACCGGAATTTGAAAGGCCCGAGCCTTGACAGGTCCGTCATTCTTGCCCAACTGAGAGGCATCTTTTGCACATGCGCGGAGCGTGACACGCTTTGACTTCCCCAGACATCTCCCGGAACCTGCTTTCCAGTATTGAAAACAAAAGCGCCAAAGCGGGGGTGATCGGCCTCGGCTATGTCGGTCTGCCGCTTGCCATGACGATCGCCAGGGGCGGTTTCAAGGTTGTCGGTTTCGATATCGATCCCGGCAAAATTACCGCGATCGAGGCCGGCCGCAGCTATATCGAGGCCGTTTCCGATGAGGTTCTGGCGAGTGTGAGACAGGATGAAGGTTTTGTCGCCACCTCGGATTTCTCCAAGCTGGCCGAATGCGATGTCATCGCCATCTGCGTGCCCACGCCCCTGACGAAATATCGCGAGCCGGACCTTTCTTATGTCGAAAAGACCTGCCGCGATATTGCCGCCCATCTGCGCAAGGGGCAGCTCGTGGTTCTGGAATCGACCACCTATCCCGGTACGACTGACGGGGTGGTAAAGACCATTCTGGAAAGTGCCGGGCTTGTCTCCGGCGTCGATTTCTTCATCGGCTTTTCACCTGAACGGGAAGATCCCGGCAATCGCGATTTCGAGACCTCGACCATTCCGAAGGTTGTCGCTGGCGATGGCGAGGCGGCCGGAAAGCTGATGGCGGCATTTTACGGTTCGGTGGTCAAAAAGATCGTCCCCGTCTCGACAAACGCCACGGCCGAGGCGGTAAAAATTACCGAAAACGTCTTCCGGGCCGTGAATATCGCGCTGGTCAACGAACTCAAGGTCGTCTACGAGGCAATGGGCATCGACATATGGGAAGTGATCGATGCGGCGAAGACCAAGCCGTTCGGTTTCATGCCGTTTTATCCCGGTCCGGGTCTCGGCGGCCATTGCATACCGATCGACCCGTTCTATCTCACCTGGAAATCGCGTGAATATGAATTGCCGACGCGATTCATCGAGCTGGCCGGAGAGATCAATACCGGCATGCCGCGTCATGTCATCGGGCGGGTCGCGGAGGCGCTCGATATTCATTCCGGCAAGGCGCTCAGCCGCTCGAAGGTGCTGGTCGTCGGGCTCGCCTATAAAAAGAATGTGCCTGACATTCGCGAAAGCCCCTCGCTGAAGCTCATCGAGATTATTCAGGAGCGTGGCGGCGAAGCGGCCTACTTCGATCCCTTTGTTGCAGAAATCCCGAAAACCCGGGAGTATAGCCATCTGATGGGCATGAAATCCGTGCCGTGGGAAAGGGAGGCGATCGGCGCTTTCGACGCCGTTCTCGTTGCGACCGACCATGACAACGTCGATTATGCCGCTCTAAGCGAATGGGCGCCGCTTATCATTGACACGCGAAATGTTTTCGCGCGTCGGGATATAGCTGCAAAACACATCATCAAGGCCTGATAATATGAGCAGACTCGATAGTTTCATCCGCCGGCTGACCGCGCAGCGGGATATTCTCAACCATGTTGCAGCTGATCTTGATCTGCCGGGTGAAGGCGCGCTTATGGAAATTGGCCTTGGCAACGGGCGCACTTTCAACCATCTGCGGGAGCTGTTTCCCAACCGCCGCATTGTCGCTTTCGACAGGGCCATGGGTGCGCACGCTTCCTCCGTTCCGGTGCAGGAAGATCTGGTGATCGGTGAAATATCGCAAACCGCTCCAGCTTTCATTGGCAAGGAAGCGGCGTTCGTGCATGCCGATATCGGCACGGGTTATCCGGAAAAGGATGCTGTCACCCTCACATGGTTGCCCGATCTTGCGGCGGGCATGCTGGCGAAAGGCGGCATTGCGGTCAGCGGCTTGCCTCTGGATCATCCCATGCTGAAGCCTTTGCCGGTGCCGGCAAGCGTACCGACGGACCGCTATTTTCTGTATCGCAAGATTTGAGATTGGACGCTCCGACACTCGTGTCTGGGCTATCTCATAAATAGCGCTCGCTCTCTTCTTTCGAGAGCAGGAAGACCTTCATTTGCGAGTTGCGGCCGCGGATGGCGATTTCTTCGCTTCTGAGATCGGCAATCTCCTGTCCCGCCTGAATGATGGCCGGTTCGGAAACAACGATGGCGGCGCCGAATTCCTTGGCCTTGGATTCGAGCCTGCTTGCCACGTTGACGGTATCGCCGATGGCCGTGAGGGTTTTGGCCGCGCCATATCCCATGACGCCGACGATGCTCGGACCGGAATGAATTCCGACGACGACTTCCAGGCGGACGGTGAATTGTTTCTCCAGCCCCTCGTTCAGGATTGCGATATCCCGCAATATGGTTGCGGCCGCCTTCATGGCTTTGCGGCAGGCATGTTCCGCGTCCTCGCCAAGTCCGAAAAGCGCCATGGCGCCATCGCCGATGAATTTGTCGAGATGGCCTCCCGCCTGCTCTACCGCCTGCCCGACGATGGTGAAATAGCGATTCAGAAGGAAGACGACATCATAGGGCAGCTTCGCTTCGGAAAGCGTGGTGAAGTTGCGCAAATCGCAAAAGAGTATGGCTATTTCTTCTTCCCGGCCGGGGCGGGCCGGTTGTGCATCGGCTGGCAGGTCGCTCTGCTGGGGCGGCGAAACGAGAAGCGCGATATCAATATCGCTGGTGGGGCGTAGCTGGCAGCCGAGCCGGACATCGGAATCGGCATGGATGCGCCTCAATGTGGTTTGCTCAATGTCTCCCGGTGGCGGCAGCGGGCCTTTGCTGTTCAGAACCTTGACACGACAGGTTGAGCAGCGCCCTTTGCCGCCGCAGACGGAATAATGCGGAATTCCGGCAAGGCGGCTCGCTTCCAGAATGCTGAGGCCAGCCGGCACATGCGCCTGCGCGCCGTGTTCATAGCGGATTTCTATCGCCGTCAATCGTTGCCGAAAGCTGCGTACGCCACGCATGGCGAAGACCAGCATCACCGCGCCGACGAACAGCGTCTCCGCTGTGCCGGTGATGAAACGGATCTGTGTTTCCATTTCCCGCTGCAGTGGCAGTTCGTCCTTTTGAATCGTATTGTCGACAAGTCCGGGCGGAAGCGCGTATTTTTTGTCTATTTCCGCCAGCCATCGACCGGCATCGCTGAAGCCCAGCAGCGCCAGAAGCGGCAGCATCACGGCCACCGTCATGAACAGCCCGGCTATTCGCGGATACCAGTCTCGATAACGCAGCCAGAAATAGAGGCCAATGCATCCGTGGACCCAGATCACGATCAAGGCGAGGCTTTGCCAGGCGCCCTGTATTGGGTTGTTGATCCACAGCCTGCGGATGACCGAATAATAGCCGACATCAATGCCATAAAGCATATGCGACACACGGATATTGACGGCGTGGCCGATGATCAGGAACGGGATAGACAGACCGAAGATGACCTGAAGTGCTTCGCGGAGCGGCATTCGTAGTGTTCTGCGCAAATAAAGCGAGCGTAGAACAAGACAGACATGCAGCACGACCGAACCGTAAAAAAGCAGGCTGCTGACGGGATTGAGCCAGATCAGGCTGAACCATTTTCGCGCCCGTTCGGCGGTATCGATGGAGATGAGTGCGAGGGAGTGATTGAAAAGGTGGGAAAATACGAAAGCAAATATGATGAGGCCGGATAAAATCCGGGCGCGTCTCAAATTGGTCTCCGAAAAGAAACGGATCATGCAAATCCCATCATGTGGTCATTCGGCGCAGAATCATCATGTCGTAAGTGGTGGCACCCTTATTGCAGGCCGTCTCGTGGCAATATCGTGGAGCAATCGATCGGGAACGGTCAATTGTGCGTGTTCGAATGCTCGCGTCGCATAGGATATTGAAATCAGGATTTCGAGAAGGCGGTCTCGCAAGTTGACTTCGCCGGAGCCAGATTGCGTCAAAGCACTATGATCTGCCCGTCCATGGCCGCGAACGCACCGCTGAACTCGGCTTTCGCCTGTTTTTCGATATTATCCAGTTCTTCGTCGCTGCGGCTTGGGGCGTGATGGATGAAGCCGACATTTTTTGCACCTGCAAGCTTGGCGAGGCGGATCGCCTGTTGCCAGGAGGAATGGCCGTAACCACGGTATAGGCCCATTTCCTCATCGGTGAACATGGCATCATAAAGGAAAAGATCGACGTCCCTGATCAGATCGAGCACAGTTTCGTCGATGCTGCCCGGCTCATGTTCGGTATCGGTGATGATGGCGAGGGACTTTCCTTCCCAGTCCAACCGATATCCGATGGCGTTGCCTGGATGATTGAGCATTCCGGTCCTGATCGAAAGGCCGGGATGCACATCGAGCACGTCACCCGGCATGAAGTCCCGCGTGTCGATTTTTGCGCAGCAAATTTCCAGCGGCACGGGGAACCAAGGCGGGCTCATGAAGTCCTTGAGCATTTCCCGGGTGGTGATGGTGCCAGCGAGGTGACCAGACCAGATGGCGACATCGTTGGAGCTGTTATAAAAGGGCTTGAAATAGGGGAAGCCGACAATGTGGTCGTAATGGCAATGCGAGAAAAACAGGTTGACGTCAGTAATGCCTTCCGCCCGCAGAGCAAGGCCGGCAGGATGCAAGCCCGAACCCGCATCGAACAAAAGAACGTGATCGCCGCATCTCACCTCAATGCAGATGGTATTCCCGCCGTATTTTCGGAAGTTTTCACCTGAAACAGGAAGCGTTCCCCGCGCACCCCAGATCTTTACCCGAAAATTTCTATTACTTTCCCGACGTGTTGTGTCGGAATCCAACGCCATAGCACACCCCAATAACAACGGAATCTTGCACGCTTCCTCCCATGAAGCCCGTTGTCTCTATAGATTCTTATTATCCGCCCTCGTAGGAGCGGCTGCCTTTACCCCTTATTCAGTCAGCATTTCATTTATATTGCAATAGTACGACATTTATTTTTCCAATATCGCCATTCACGGTAGCAAGGAATTGTTGGTTATGTTTTGGCGCTCGCCCGTGCTTTGGTCAGTTCGGTCGTCGTCTGGGTGAGGCGTTCCGCCAGAACGCGCATGACCTTGATTGTGATGTCGGGGAAATCTGACATGAGCTTGAAAAATTGCTCTTTTCCGATGCGCAGAGCCTCGACATTGGTGGAGGCGCGAACGGTTGCGGTTCTGACGCTGTCGCAGAGGATGGCGATTTCGCCGACAATGGCGTTACCGGTCATTTCAGCTACTTTCAGTGTGCCCGATGGAGAATCGACCAGAACATCCACTTTTCCGGTCAGGAGAACATAGGCCGCATCGCCGACATCTCCCTGGCGGAAGAGTATATCCCCGGCGTGATAGGACACCCGGTCGGATGCGAATGCGAGCAGCTTGAGTTTCGACGGTTCCATTTCCGAAAAAAACGGGACCCTCTTCAACATCTGAATTTCGTCTTTAAACAGCATTGCCTTACCCTGTTCTTGTTCCACCTCGGTCACATTCTTGGATTTATGTCGCGACCATGTCCTTGAATGTACCGTTTTCCTCGGCGAGAGTCTCGTAACTTCCGTCAGCCGTGATCAGGCCCTGGTGAACAACGATCACCCGCTCGAACATGCGTGAAAGATGTGCATTCGAGAGAACCCACATGATCGAGGGGTTATTGTTGTTCTGTTTCAGGAGTGTGATGACCCGTTCGACAATTTCTTCCTGCTGTCGGGGGTCGAGGCCGGGGAGGGGGCGGTTGAAGACGTAATAATCGGATTTGCGGATCAATGCGCGGGCAAGGTTGAGTTTCTGGCGTTGCAGCGGGCCAAGGCGCTTGCCGCCGGCGCCGAGGTTAAAGTCCAGCCCCACGGCCAGCACACGTTCATAGACACCCTGCTTGCGCATGACATCTGCGACAATGCGGGTGATGCGCCGCGAGGCGTCAGTATAGCGGTGACTGACCTTGCCGAAGAGAATATTGTCCAGCAGGCTGGTGGCGCTCATATATTTGGTCGGATCGTAGATTTCGATTACGTTTTTCAGGCTGTCGGGCAGGTTCTCGTGGAACATGTGCCGGACTTCGACGATCCGCTCCATGATCTCCGGTGACAGCAGGCCGAAACGCTGGCGAGGTTCTATGTAGAAAAAGCTCAACCGCAACATTGCGCGCTTTTCACTTTCATTGGCCTCGTCGAAACCCTTTCCCTGAAGTCGTTGCAGCATCTGCTGATAGACCGGAATGTCGTCTGGCGTCATGAAGGTGAGCTGTTGGAAGAAGGGGTGGTCTCCCGGCAGGTCGGCGAAGATTTCCACGATGTTCTCGGCAATCGTGTAGCCCATTTCGAACAGGGTTTTGACGAGGCCGGTTTCGCGCATCAGCGAACGGAAATAGTCGCTCTCGATGACGGTTCTGATTGTCTGGGAGGAGTCCCGCATGGTGCCGAACAGCAGGTTTTCGCCGACCGTCGCCTCGCTGTTATAGCTCTCCAGTTCAAAAGGTGCGATGAGACCGCTCAGATTTTCCTTTTCCAGCTCGGTGCGCAGGACATGCCTGAGTTCCACCATGCGGGCGGCAAGATGCAGGTCGGTCAAAGGATCGATAGACGAACGCAGCGCAAATTCGAGAATATCCTGCGACAGTTCCACGCTGTCGAGGACGGCCAGAATGGCCTGGATGAGATTCTCCGGCTTGCCATCACCTGCAGGACTTGAGGCGTAGTCGATCCATTCGCTGTTGATATCGATCAGCAGATTGCCCGCCATCCTGGCTTCACGGATTTCCCACTTGCGGTGTTCCAACGCGGCGCCCTCATAGTTCTTGTCCGCAAGGGGGGCGTGTTTGAGGCCGTAAAGCAGATTGTCCTTCAGGCTGGCGTGGAAGAAATAGCTGTCCGAGGAGACATAGGAAATGCGTCTTCCGGTCAGCGATTCCGGCAGTTCCAATATATCGACGTCGTTGATGCTGATCTTGCCCGAGGTCGGCCAGAGCGTGCGGCCGATTGCATCCGCCAGCGCTTCGGCGCCTGAGCCGCCGACGATGGCGATAACCTCGCCCGGCTCGACCTTCAGCGATGCCTGTTCCAGAAGCCGGCTGCCGCTATCGTCCTCGAGCGTCAGATTGGCGACGACGATCGGGGCGGTGATCGCCGCGACTGCGCCGGGAGACAGTTTCTGCACCTTTTCGTCGATCATGTTCGGGGCGTCGAATTGCTCGAAGACCTGCTCGTATTTCACCTGCACGTCCTGACGCGCCTGATCCCAGTCAATCAGTTCTTTCAGGGGCCCTGGCAATTCCTTGTAGGCATTGATGACGGCGACCAGCTGCCCGACATCAAGGCTGCCTTTGAGGGTCAGATAACCGCCAAGCGCATAAAAGAAGAAGGGCGTGAGCTGGGCGAGGAAGTTGTTGATGAATTTGACCAGGAACTTCCACTGGTAGAGATCGTAACGGATCTTGAAAATGTCGCCGAGCCGGTGTGAGGCATCCGCACGCTCGTAATTTGACGTGTCATAGGCATGGATCGTGCCGATGCCATCGACCATTTCGCCGATGCGTCCGGCCAGCTGGCGCGCACTCAGCTGTCGCTGGCGGCCGAGTTCGATGAGGCGGCGGCGCATTTTGGGAATGATACCCACCTGGATCGCCGCCATGAAAGCCGCGATCAGGCCCAGCCAGAAATTCTGCACGAGAATGAAGAAGAGCGCAGAGAGCGCCTGGCCGCCGAGAAGGGCCGGCTGCACGAAGGCGTCGCCGGTAAAGCCGCCGAGCGGCTCCACCTCGTCCTTCACCATGCTGGAGATTTCAGCGCCCTTGACCCGCTTGAAATGCGAGGGCGGGAAACGCAAAATCTTGTCTATGAGCTCGAAGCGGATACGTCGCAGAAGCCGTTCGCCAAGGCGGCCCTTATATGTGTTGATGTAATATTTGAAGAGCCCGTTGACGATAACAAGCGCAAGAAACGTCAGGCTTAGCGCCATCAGCATCGACATGCGGTCGAGTTCGAGCCCGGGGAATAATGTCACAGTGCCCCAATAGGGAATATCGACCGTGAGATGCATGAAAAGTTGCGTCGCATTCGCCCCTTCGAAACCATCCCCCTGAATTGGGCCGTTGACGATTTGCTTGGGCAGATCGAAGGCGAGGAAATAGGGAATCATCGACAGAGCCACGACCAGCAGAATGAAAAGCTGCTGCCGCCTCGTGTGCGACCAGATATAACGCGTAAGGCTTTGTTCCATATAAAACTTCTATGACCTGTCGGGCGTGGCCCGGGGTGTTGGTTTGCGCGGTGTCTAGACGATCCTGCGGCTGGGTGGCGCAACCTCCTCCTGCAAATAGGTATGGGACTCGCTATTTATCAGTATATTCAAGCGGTTTCGAGCGAAATAGCGGCCCCGTCGCGACCAGCCCGCCATCCCGGCGTTCGGTTTTACAACGGGTGGGCGGCAATGGATATAAATGCGACTATATTTTTAGACTTCTCTAATGTTGTTGTTTTTATTGTAGATCAGGCGGTAAGACGTTTCGATATAAGGATCCCGTAATGGTTGAGCCAGACACTGGCGCAATGATGGCAAGGTCGATGGCGATAGATATTTCAGAGCGTACAGCAAGCGATCCGTCTCTTGATGCATTGTCGCTTTCCGGCATTGCCTCGAATGGGGCGGTTGCGCATCCGGTCTCTTTTGATGGGCTTACAGGGATTTTCCATCCGGCGCGCAAGGACGTCAGACAGCGCCATGCCGTTCTTTTCGTCAGCCCGTGGGGCATGGAGGAGCTGTGCAGCCGCAAGTTTCAACGGCTGCTGGCGGAGCGGTTGGCCGCTTGCGGTGTCGCCAGCCTGCGATTCGATTATTTGGGCGCGGGCGACGCTTTCGATCCTGATGATGCGGGCCGTGCAGCGGACTGGATTTCCGACGCGCGCGCGGCGCTCAACTGTCTGAAGCGTCTTTCCGGCTGCGCCGAAGTGGTCGTTGTCGCTCAGGGCCTCGGCTGCCTTATCGCTGCGCAGGCGTTTGCCGATGTCCCCGTTGTGAGTTCCATGGCGCTTCTGGCGCCGGTCGTTTCCGGCCGCGCCTATCTGCGTGAGTTGGCGATGTGGTCCTCCATGATCGATGACGGCCTCGGTCTTCTGCCTACGCAACGCATGGCGGAGGCGGGATCGATTGCCGGCATGGCCATGCCCGCCGGTGTTGCGGATGCGATCAGGAAGGCCAATCTTTCAAATCTGACCGCTGCTCCGGCGCGCACCATTCTGGTGCTCTCCCGGCCAGGCCGCGTAACGGATGCCGATTTCGCCAGGCATCTCGTTGCGATTGGCGGTTCGGTGGAGGAGGCGGAGTTTTCAGGTTACGACGATCTCGTCTCCAGCCCCACGCTCTCGAAAATATCCGACGATGTGGTCAACCGGCTCGTCGTTTGGATCCTCTCCCAGACCCATGCCGAGAGTGCGGTGACCCCCGAGGAGGATTTCACCGTCAATGCTCCGCAGCGTGGGCGCGGTTTTATCGAGCAGCCGGTGCAATTTGGAGAAGGCGGGCGGCTTTTCGGTGTTTTTTGCGGGCCGGATGGTCGGGAGGTGGTTTCTTCGGTTCTTCTGCTTGGCGCCGCTTATGACCGGCATGCGGGCTGGGGCAGGCTTTCGGTGCAGATGGCCCGTGCATTGGCGCGCGAGGGGGTGGCATCTCTTCGCTTCGACGCCGCCAATATTGCCGACAGCCCTCCGGTCAAAAACGTGCCCGAGCAGGTTCTTTACGATACCGCGCAAAATGACGACGTGGCCGCCGCACTCGATTTTCTCGGCAAGCGTGGTAAGGGACCTTTCATTGCGGCGGGCCGGTGCAGCGGCGCTTATCTCGCCTTCAACAGCGCAATCGCCGATGAGCGGATCGGCGCCGTGGTCGCGGTCAATCCGGTTGTCTTCCATTGGCGCAAAGGCCGCTCGGTGGATGAGGCTCTGCATAAACGCCCGCGTTCCTTCGGGGAATACAGCCAGCGCTTTCGACAGGGTGCCACATTCAGGCGTCTCATCAGCGGTGATGTCGATGTGGCAAGTGCGGGGCTGAATATCGTCAAGGCGACGTTCAAGAGGCTTTCGACAAAAACGGCGAGGCTGTTCCGCAGGGGCAGCGAGGAAGGGCGTGCCGTCTATGGCGCATTCGACAAATTGAAAGCGAATGATACCGCCGTTCATCTGCTCTACAGCGACAACGACGATGGTCTGGAGCACTTCCAATATTACTTCGACGCCAATGGCGAAGGACTGGCGGCCTATAAGAACGTGTCGCTGACCATTATTCCCGATGCCGATCACAATCTTTCAACGCCGGAAGCAAGACAAGTCTATATCGACGCGGTGAAGCGGCTGGCTCTCGAGCATTTGCAGTAAAATGCCTGGCCGTCATCCCCTAGAAGGAAAATCGCCGGCTGGAACCCAGTGAGACGACCTCTCCGGAAGGAGGAGCTTCCGTCGCCGGGGTCTCCGGCAGGAGGCTGATTTTTCTGGTTTCGCCGGGGCCGAGGTGGAACCAGTTTTCCGAGGCGTAATAACCCTGCACTTCGACATGGACGGATTGCGCCAGTCGGTCCGTGCCGATTTCAAGAGACCAGTTGCCGCTCGTTTCACTGATCGCGACCTGAAGGTTTGCGGCGTGCAGCGCCTTTTTACGGCCGAGAGGGAAATGGAATGCGTCGGCGATCACATGTCCTGTCGCAACGTCGCGAAGCCGGGCGACGGTAACGTCATGGGATGGAGGGCCGAAACGATAGGCATAGGTCGTGTCGAAAAAGGCGCCGAACAAATCTGTTGCGGCAATGGTCTGGCTCTGTCGGGGTAAAAGCGTGAGCGGTCGTTTGGCGTGGACGACGGGTTGGACACCTTCGCGCAGGCAGGTCAGTTCCAGCATGGCTTCGAGGCCGCCGCCGGTCTCGTTGATGAGGTGTATATCCAGCCCGTTCGTGCCCTCATCGGAAAAAGTAACCTGAATGGGGCGGAACGCCCTTTTCAACGCGTGCCAGACAGATTTGGGCCGGCCGGTGGCATCGATGACACCCCAGCCTGCGCCGGGAACGAGATCTTGCAGGGTCCAGACCAGAGCGCCCTGACAGGAGGAGCCGCTGCGCCGCCATTCGGCGAAAGTCGCCTCCATGACCTCGGCTGTGGCGGCACGGGACATGTCGAGATAAAGGCCGCCGTCTTCGCGACGCAGAACATCCGGTTCGACGCCGTAGAGCAGGTTCAGATAATGGCCGCGAACATCCTCGAAGTCCCAGGATGCCCCACGATCCCGCGGTGCGCACGCCTTCCATCGCGGATCGTGCACGGCCACGCCGGGTAGATATTTGTCCAGTGTTTCCTGTTCGGGAATATTGGCGAAGGCGAGGCATTCGGCGGCGAAGCGCAGATCGGCGCGGCGCGCATCTTCCAGCGGGCGGCAATAGGCGCCCACGCCGTAATAGTGGCCGACCCCGGCGTTGGGAAAGAAGGGCAATGCACCGCCGGAGGGGGAATTGGCGACATAGGCTGCATCCGGCCGTTTCTCGGCAAGGAGTTCCGGCAGAACCTCCTCGGTGAGCGTTCCCTTCCATATCTGTTCCGGCAGACCGAGCATCGCGCCCTGCTGGTACATTTCACTGCCGCCACAAAAGACGGTGAGCGATGGAGAAAGCGCGGTGGCTTCGAGGAACTGCGAGATTTCCGTGACGATATGCTGGCGCAGGCTCTCGTCCTTTGCCGGGTAATCGAAATTGGCGAGCATGGCGTCCTGCCAGACCATAATGCCCAATTCGTCGCAAAGCGCGAAAAAATCCGGCGTCTCATAAGCCATGGTGCCGCCGATGCGGATCATGTTCATGCCGGCTTCCGCGGCTTTTTTCAGCCAGGGCTCGTAGTCCGGCCGTGTTCCCGGCAGGCGCACGATATCGGCCGTCGTCCAGACCGCACCGCGGCTGAAGACCGGCTGACCGTTCACCTTGAGGCCGAAACCGTTACCGTCTTCGCCATGATCGATCTCGACCCGCCGGAAGCCGGTACGCCCCAGCCTATGTTGTTCGCCGTCCAGTTCCAAAAGCGTGTCGTGCAGCGCAGGCCTGCCATGGGTGTGCGGCCACCATGTTTCGACATCGGGTATGTGGAGCTCGCCGGAAAACTTGCCGTTCTCATCCTTGGAAAGATCGGCGCTATAACCCGCGCAGCCAAGCCGTGCCGATTGTATGGGCCGCTTGGTTTCCAGTGCGATGGCGACCGTTCCCGTTCCTGCTTCGTCCAGCGAAGATCGGAGCGTGCAAAGTACAGCTTCCTGTCTGATCAGACTGATGGGCCGCCATGGGCCGGCGGCGTGGATTTCCGGGCACCAGCCGGGCATGTAACCGAGTGCGGTGGTGCGGATCAGACGCAAACCATGGGTATTCATCATCTGCGGCCGCCAGCGGGCGCGGGGGCCGGTTTTTTCAAGTCTCGGCGCAAGCGCCCGGAAGCAGATGCAAAGCTCGTCCGCGCCCGTGAGTTCGACCGGCACTTCCAGCCTTTCGAACATGCTCTGGCTCGCGGCGATCAACTCGCCATTGAAGAAGATTTCAGCAATGGTGGAGAGACCATCGAAGCGCAGGGCGGCACGCTCCCGGGCATCGGAAATCATTGTCAGCCGGTACCAGGCATCCCTGTCATTGAGGGGGCGCGGAGCGAGACGGTCGAATTTTCCGGCCGCCTCCAGAGCCTGCGCCACGGTGCCGGGAACGGAAACGTGAAGGCTTTCGAGCGATGCGGGAATATCGGCCGGCGTCTCATAGGCATCGGCCGGTGTCAGCGTCAGCGTCCAGCCTTCACTCAGCGATTCCTCGCTTTCGCCGGGAAGATAAGTCCTCACGCGGCCTCGCTGGCATCAGTGAGTTTAGTCGAAAGCGCTTCCATTACGCCGTCCCATGCATCCGCTGCTGGATCGAGCACGGTGGCCAGCGCATCAAATTTGCGGCGGGTGACGGCGCGGGCAAGCTGGAACTGCACGGTCTTGGCAACCTCGGAAATCTTGAGCGCGTGGTCTCTTGCTTCAGAAAAACCGTCCGCGTCCAGCCATTCGAAGTGGCTTGCCGCCAGTTCGAAATTGGCGCCGAGCTGGCGCAGCGTGTTGAACGCGTATTTGTGAAAAAAACCGAAGGGTCGGTCGGCGACCTTTTCCACCTGCGTCGGAAAAACGCCGGCAAAAGCGCGGACCGGATTGGTGGAGGGCCGTCTGGAAAAATGGAACTTCAGGAGCCGTTCGGCCGTCTTGCGAATATGTGCGGGCGAGGGGCTGCTATCCGCGAATTTTGCAAATTCGGTATAGGGCAGGAAGGGTGGGTCGGTCTCGGCGAGATGATGCTGGAACAGACCGTCAAAATCTTCGCCTGCAAGATGGAAAAAGCCGGCATTGTGGAAATAGTCGAGTTCGCGGTTTTCGAGGTCGAGCCGGTTGATGGCGATGGTGGTCTTGCCATGTTCCTTGCGGTAGCCCACCCCATGGGTATCAGGCATATAGAAGCTGTCCATCTCGATCAGGCAGATGCGGCCGCGTGCGAGCTGCGCGTCGATGTGATTTTCCACCCTGTCGAAGATCGCAAGCTCGGTGGTGCGAACGCCATAAAGCGCCTCGAGGTCTTCCAGCGGCACCTTGAAGAAGGTGAACTGGTCGCCTTCGAAATCCTGCGTCAGCGTGAAACCGAACATGGCCTCTGGCGGCAGGCCCTTCGAGGCCAGCACTTCGATCCACAAATCGATGTAGCAATTGGTCTCCGGCCACATTCTCTCGGAGGAATGGAGCGGATGCTGCACATAATTTTGGGGATCGAGACCGGGAAAAATCTGCCGCATGAATGATCAGCCCCAGAGCGTTTCCACGACCTTCGCAGGCCATTTCTTCACATCGAGACCATGATGCGCAAACAGCGCCAGCGCGATGCGCTCAAGGCCGAAACCGACGCAGGCGGTATGGGCAACATCGCCATTATCGAGGTTCAGGCCCCACTTCTGGCCGAAGGCATCCTGGTGGTAGTTGAAACTCATGCAGGCTGTTGGGTTCGTCGTCGATGTGACCGGGATCAAGAGTTCGAATTTCAGGTTCTGGTCGCGCTGGTTGTTGGCGAGCATTTTTCCGGCGCGGCCGAAGAAGGGATCGTTGGCGATATCGATGGTGACGTCGAGCCCGACCGCTTTCATCATTTCCACGCCGCGATCCATCCAGGTCTGGCGGAATTCGGTGACGTTCGCCTCGGTGCCCATGCAGACATATTCACGCATGCGGAAAAGCTGCTGGCGCGCCGGATCCTTTGAGGGTTCATGGCGGAAGCAATAGGACTGGATGTCATAGAGACCGCCGCCGGCGGGAAGGGCGCCACGTTTGGCGATCGTCGGATAGAGCGGGTAGCAGGCCGCCGGCGTCAGCACGATGTCGGTGGCTTTCTGGTCCTTGGTCCAGTCGCCGCCCTCATCCATCGTCTTCAGCAAGCTGACATGGTCGAGTTCACAGCCGCAGAAGGAATGGACCGTGCCGGCGAGCTGCGGGAAGCTCTTCATGTAACCGCTCTTTTCGAAATAGGCGCGGTTGATGCCGGGCGGGAAGCGGATCGCTTCGGCGCCATCGGCGCCACCGGTGCGGTCGATCAGCCGCTCGAAGGCGGCAATCACATCCTCGAACTGGCCGCTGCGTCCATAAAGACCGTCCACACCGGTTTCAATCAGCAGGCCTTCTTCGAACAGTCGATCGAGAAACGATGTTTGCATGTCCATGGTCTTATCCCAAGAGGCTGGTGTCCTGCTTGTGAACCAGCAGGAGATTGGCGGAATTGCCGAGAATGCGGTCGTTGGAAATCATCAATCGGGCGGAATGTGCGTCGCGCAGGTGCCGGCCGAGGCTATAGGGCGTGCCGTTCTTGTAGCCCATGATGCCGCAGACCAGCATGGCGTGGTCGATGATCTCGAGAATGGTTTCGGAAGAGCAAATCTTCACATTGTTCATGGCGACGGCAAAGGCCATCGACATCAGTTTTTCGGGGTCGCTCTTGGTGTCCTCGTAAGCCTTGATGCCGGCGATGATGTTGGATTTCACGACCTGCAGCTTGGTGGAAACTTCAGCAAGGCGGATTGCGCCGGGAGGAGCGGTGCCCGGCGATTTGCGCGCCGCGGCTCTGACGAAAGACTGGGCGCGCAGCACGGCGTCCGACGCGATGCCGTACCAGACGGCGCTCCACAGGAGATGCGAGCTTGCAAGCATGGATTGTGCGGCGATTTCGGCAAAGGGTTTCGGGAATATCTGCGCCGCCGGCGCTTCGCCGCGGAACAGGAAGCCGTCGGAACAGGTGCCACGCATGCCGAGCGTATCCCAGACATGGGTCTTTTCGAGCGTGTACTGATTTTTCAGGAAGACGGTCATCACCTGGTCGGCGGGCGCGGCATCCTTGTGAGCGCGCGAGGTGATGAGGATCGCATCGGCATTGCTGCCATAGGAAATGACGGTGGCATCCTTCTCCAGCCGGCAGCTATCGCCTTCGACTTCGATCGCACAGATGGAGTTGCGCAGATTGCCGCCGATGCCGCCTTCCGTGGTGGCGGAGCCGAGCAGGAGCTGTTCGTTGGCAACGCGACGCATGAAGCCCGGATGCCAGTTGCTCTCGACGCCATGTTCCACAAGGCTTGACAGCTTGATGTGGTGCATGGCGAAAATCATCGCGGTTGCCGAACAGGCCTGCCCGAGCCGGGCGCAGATATCGGCGATTTCCTGTAAGGAAGCGCTTTCACCGCCCAGCGAAGAGGGGACCTGAATGCCGAGCAGACGTTCCTGTCGCAGCGCATCAACAGCTTCCTGCGGAAAGCGGCCGGTGAAATCTACCGCATCCGCATGTCTGGCGGCAATTGCCGCGACACGGCCCGCGCGCGCGGACAGCGTTTCATCCTGCGGCGCTACGGTGACGTTCATCAGGCTGCCTCTTTACCATCCAGAATGAGCTTAACGGTGTCTTCAATCGCCCTGATGCTCGCAAAGGATTTGCGGTTCAGGAGATTGTCGGGGAATTCGATGTCGAATGCCTCTTCGATGCCGAGCATCAATTGTACCGACGCAAAGGAAGAAAGGCCCGCTGCATAAAGATCGGCTTCGTCTGCAATCGTATCGACGGGGGTTGGAAGCTGGCCGAATTTTGCCAGTATTTCACGAATAGTCGCATTCATTCCGACGTATCTCCAATGAAATCAACATTAGGTAGGTTTGTGCTTATCGTTATGCCGCAAACGATAATATTCGCCTAAACCGTTAGGTTAATTACAACTAACGGCAGCATGCGACATTCCCGCACCTTTGCCAAGTACGGATCGTCGGCCTTGACAAATGCCGGGCGGTGTTTTTTGCTGAGACCATTCACCAGGGGTGTCCCGTCAAGGGGCTGAGATTCTGCTTTCATGCGCAGTGACCCGTTGAACCTGATCCAGTTCATACTGGCGTAGGGACGGTGCAAAGACCTGATGTCGGGCGGGCGCATGACGTTGCGTTTCGGCAATTCGGTATTTTCCATCATTCCGGCTCGAACTGGGTCTCCACTGTCAAACTTTGGAGCCTCAAGATGAATATCGCTGCCAAGACTATCCCGCTTACGGTCACCACCGGGCCGCATGCCGCCTCCACGAAAATCCACAAAGCCGGCATTCTACATCCCCATATCCGCGTGCCGATGCGCGAGATCGCCGTTCATCCCACAGCCGGCGAACCGCCGGTGACGGTCTATGATTCTTCCGGCCCCTATACCGATCCTGCCCATGCCGTTTTGATTGAAAAGGGTCTGCCGCGCCTGCGTCAAGACTGGGTCGTGGCCCGCGGTGATGTCGAGGCTTATGAGGGGCGACACGTCAAGCCGGAGGATAACGGCTTTGCCACAGGCGAGCGCCTGACGCCTGAATTCGGTGTGCGTCACCAGCCGCTGAAAGCGACGGCGGGCAAGGCGGTGACGCAACTTGCCTATGCCAGGGCGGGCATTATCACGCCGGAAATGGAATTCATCGCCATCCGCGAAAATCTCGGGCGCGAGGCCGTGAAAGAAAAGCTCGCGCGTGACGGCGAAAGCTTTGGCGCGCATATTCCTGATTATGTCACGGCGGAATTCGTGCGTCAGGAAGTGGCGTCGGGCCGCGCCATCATTCCGGCCAATATCAACCACCCGGAACTTGAGCCGATGATCATCGGCCGCAATTTTCTCGTCAAGATCAACGCCAATATCGGCAATTCCGCCGTCACCTCCTCCATGGCTGAAGAGGTGGAGAAGATGGTTTGGGCCATCCGCTGGGGTGCGGATACCGTCATGGACCTGTCGACCGGCCGCAACATCCACAATATCCGCGAATGGATCATCCGCAACTCGCCGGTGCCGATCGGCACGGTGCCGCTTTATCAGGCGCTTGAGAAGGTCAACGGCATTGCCGAAGATCTGAGCTGGGAAGTGTTCCGCGACACGCTGATCGAGCAGGCGGAACAGGGCGTGGATTATTTCACCATCCATGCCGGCGTGCGGCTGCATTACATCCCGCTCACCGTCAACCGCGTCACCGGCATCGTTTCGCGCGGCGGTTCGATCATGGCCAAGTGGTGTCTGCATCACCACAAGGAAAGTTTCCTTTATGAGCATTTCGACGAGATTTGCGACATTTGCCGCGCCTATGACGTCTCCTTCTCGCTTGGTGATGGCCTGCGTCCCGGGTCGATTGCCGATGCCAATGACGCGGCTCAGTTTGCCGAGCTGGAGACGCTCGGCGAGTTGACGCAGATCGCCTGGGCGAAGGATTGCCAGGTGATGATCGAAGGCCCCGGCCATGTGCCGATGCACAAGATCAAGGAAAACATGGACAAGCAGTTAAAGACCTGCGGCGAGGCGCCCTTCTATACGCTCGGGCCGCTCACCACCGATATTGCGCCCGGTTACGATCACATCACGTCGGGCATCGGTGCTGCGATGATCGGCTGGTTCGGAACGGCGATGCTCTGCTACGTCACGCCCAAGGAACATCTCGGCCTGCCTGACCGTAACGACGTGAAGGTCGGCGTCATCACCTACAAGATCGCTGCCCACGCCGCCGATCTCGCCAAGGGCCATCCGGCAGCGCAGGTGCGGGACGATGCGCTGTCGCGCGCGCGGTTCGAGTTCCGCTGGGAGGACCAGTTCAACCTGTCGCTGGACCCGGATACGGCGCGCTCCTTCCATGACGAGACGTTGCCAAAGGAAGCGCACAAGGTCGCGCATTTCTGCTCCATGTGCGGGCCGAAATTCTGCTCGATGCGGATTTCCCACGATATCCGCGCCGAGGCGCAGAAGGAGGGGCTGGAGGCCATGGCCGCACGCTTCAAGGAAGGCGGTGAGCTTTACATGCCGCTCGCGACCCCTGCGGATGCCGAATAGCATGCGCATTCTGGTCAAGGGAACGGGGGTCGCCGGTTTGACGGCGGCCTTCGAACTGGTGCGGACCGGCGTTACCGTCGAGGTTTGCGAGCGCAATGCCGAACCCTCTCGCGGTGCATCCTGGTATGCGGGCGGCATGCTGGCGCCCTGGTGTGAGCGTGAAAGCGCTGAAGCAGCGGTTCTGACGCTCGGTCAGGCGGCGCTCGACTGGTGGGATGAAGCGACACCCGGCCTTGTCGTGCGGCACGGTACGCTGGTCGTTGCGCCAGCCCGCGACAAGGTGGAGCTTTCGCGTTTCGCATCGCGGACCGCTGGCTATCGCTGGGTGGATGAGGGCGAAATCGCCGCGCTGGAGCCTGATCTTGCCGGGCGATTTCGTTCCGGGCTTTATTTCCCGGGCGAGGGGCACCTCGATCCGCGTCTTGCACTGAAATCGCTGCATGAGCGGCTCTGCACCATGGGTGTACGGTTCCATATGGGTATCCCGTTGGATGAAGAGCCGTTCGACCGCGTGGTGGATTGCACTGGCTCTGCGGCAATCGGCGGGATTTCCGATCTTCGCGGTGTGCGGGGAGAAATGCTCTATCTCGCCACGCCGGAGGTTTCCCTGTCTCGTCCTGTCCGGCTGCTGCATCCGCGCATTCCGCTTTACATCGTGCCGCGCGAGCCGGGTCGTTTCATGGTGGGCGCAACGATGATCGAGACGGAAGATGCGGGCGCCATTTCCGCCCGCTCGATGATGGAGTTCCTGAATGCCGCCTACGCCGTGCATCCGGCTTTCGCGGAGGCGGAAATCATCGAGACGGGCACCGGCGTGCGCCCCGCCTATCCTGACAATCTGCCTGATGTCACGCAGGATGGCCGGACCATTTTCATCAACGGCGCGCACCGGCACGGCTTTCTGCTGTCGCCGGCGATGGCGCGGCAGGCGGCTGAATTCGTTTGCCAAACTCTCTCTCAAAAGGAACGGGATCATGAAACTTCTGGTGAATGGCGACGAGCTTGATCTCGCCGCCGAGACGCTGGCCGGCCTGCTTGCCAGCCTCGAATACGAGGGTGAGTGGCTGGCGACGGCGGTGAACGGTGACCTGGTGCATTCGGAAGAGCGCGCCGATTATAGGTTGAAGGCCTTTGACCGTATCGAAATCCTCTCGCCGATGCAGGGAGGCTGAAACCATGCTGACGCTCTATGGCCGCGAGGTCTCATCCCGTCTCCTGCTCGGCACAGCGCGCTATCCGTCTCCTGCCGTGCTTGCCGACGCCGTGCGGGCGAGCAACACGGATATTCTGACAATTTCGCTGCGCCGGGAAACGGCGGGCGGCAAGAAGGGCGGTCAGTTTTTCGAGCTTATCCGCGAGCTGGATTGCCAAATTCTGCCCAATACCGCCGGCTGCCACACGGTCAAGGAAGCGGTGCTGACGGCAAAGATGGCCCGCGATGTGTTCCGCACTAACTGGATCAAGCTGGAGGTTATCGGCCATCACGATACGTTGCAGCCCGATGTCTTCGCACTTGTCGAGGCGGCGAAAATCCTCTGCGACGATGGTTTCGAGGTCTTTCCTTATACGACGGACGATCTGGTCGTCGCCGAAAAGCTGCTGGAGGCGGGTTGCAGGGTACTGATGCCCTGGTGCGCGCCGATCGGCAGCGCCATGGGACCGCTCAATCTAACGGCGCTGAAATCCATGCGGGCGCGTTTTTCGGATGTGCCGATGATTGTCGATGCCGGTATCGGCCGCCCGTCCCATGCGGTCACGGTGATGGAGCTTGGTTACGATGCCGTTCTGCTCAACACGGCGGTTGCGGGCGCGGGTGATCCGGTCGGCATGGCGGAGGCTTTCGCTCGCGCCATAGAAGCCGGCCATCAGGCATATCTCTCCGGGCCGCTGGAGCCGAGGGACATGGCCGTTCCCTCGACGCCGGTGATCGGAACGGCTGTCTTTTCCTGATCGCGGCTTGTCGTCGACATCAGGCACGTCACGTTTTGCGTTGACAGTGCCTGATGGTGGCGGGATACCGGGAGAAAAGGGAAACGGCATGGCGGCACTCACAAATCTTCTGACTGACATAGGCGGCGTTTCGGTCGGTAATGTCACCGATCTTGCCCTTGGCTCCGGTGTTACGGCGATTGTTTTCGAAAAGCCCGTCATCGCTTCCGGTTCTGTTTTGGGTGGTGCGCCGGGCGGGCGCGATACCGGCCTGCTCGACCCCGCGATGACGGTGGAAACGGTGGACGCCTTCGTGCTGTCGGGCGGTTCTGCCTTCGGACTGGATGCGGCGGGCGGCGTTCAGGCCGGGCTGCGCGAAATCGGGCGTGGCCTGCAGGTCGGGTCCACCCGCGTTCCCATCGTGCCGCAGGCGATCCTGATGGATCTGCTGAATGGTGGCGACAAGGATTGGGGTCTGCATTCACCCTATCGCGAGATGGGATATGCAGCCTTCAAGGCGGCGCGTGCGACGCCCTTCGAACTCGGAACAGCCGGTGCTGGAACGGGTGCGACGACCGCCACCTTCAAGGGCGGGCTCGGTTCGGCAAGCACCGTCAGTTCCGGCGGTTATAAGGTGGCGGCCATCGTTGCCGTCAATGCGCTCGGCTCCGCAACGGTTGGAACGAGCCGCCATTTCTGGTCCGCGCCGTTTGAAGTGCGGAGTGAATATGGCGATTGCGGTTTTCCCGATCGTTTCGAGCGGGATCATACCGCGCTGAGCCTCAAGGGGGTCAATCTCACGGCAACGACCATCGGTGCGGTGGTGACGGATGCCGCGCTCACCAAGGCGCAGACGCATCGCCTTTCCATCATGGCGCATGACGGTTTGGCGCGCGCCGTTCTGCCCGCCCATCTGCCAAGCGACGGCGACACCATGTTCGCGGCCGCGACCGGCGAAAAGCCGCTTGAGGGCGGCGTTCATTTCGCCGAACTTTGCCATCTTGCCACCATCGTGATGGCGCGCGCGGTGGCGCGGGGCGTCTATGAGGCGACGGCCTTGCCGGTGGATGGAGCGCAAAAGGCCTATCGCGATCTTCATGGACGGAGCCTTTGAACGATGAGTGAGGCCCTCGCTCCACTGAAACCTGTTCTTCGTATCGATTTTCCGCCCGGAGAGCGATTGGGGCACGGCAAGATCGAATTGATGGAGCTGATTGTCGAGACCGGCTCCATCTCTGCCGCCGGGCGAGCGATGGACATGTCCTATCGTCGCGCATGGCTGCTGGTGGATGCGCTGAACCATATGTTCCGGCAACCGGTTATTGAATCGCAGCGTGGCGGCAAACAGGGCGGCGGTGCGGCGCTGACCGCTTTCGGCACTGAGGTTCTGGAGCGTTACCGCGGCATGGAAAAGCGGATGAACGAGGCCTTGCGCGCCGATATCGACTGGCTGGAGGCCAATCGTAATCCCGACGCGGCCCTCAATAGGGATCAAGAGCCGCCGACTTTATGATCGCATGTACTAGTCTTCCGGGTTCCAGCTGCAGCCTCTCGCGTGACAGATCGGTGATGCGCGACTGGATGATGTCGCCGCTGCAATCCACCTGAACCGTGACCATGCCGTCTTCACTGGCTGAGACAGTTGCGACACGTCCCTCGAGAATGTTGAGGGCGCTCAAGCCTTCGGGTTTTACGGTTGCCAGCATCACGTCACGCGCCGGTATAAGCACGCGCGCCGGGCTGCCGGATGTTCCCCTTTTGGCCGGAACATGGAGCAGCATGGTCTTTAGCCTCACGGCGGCAAGTCCGTGCCGCTCATCAAAGCTTTCAATGTGCCCGGAAAGAATGCTACCCGCCTCGCGCCGTTCGAGATGCGTGCTGAAATCCGGTCTCGCCAGCACCTCGGCTGCTTTTCCCTGCGCTTCCACCTTGCCGTCCTTCATCACCACGATGCGGTCTGCGAGGCGGGCGACCTCCTGAATAGAGTGGCTGACATAGACAACAGGGATTTTCGTCTCGTCACGCAGCCGTTCGAGATAAGGAATGATCTCGGCTTTCCGCTGCTCGTCCAGCGAGGCGAGCGGTTCGTCCATCAGCAGCAGTCTGGGGGAAGAAAGCAGTGCGCGGCCGATGGCAACGCGCTGTTTTTCGCCGCCCGAGAGTTTGTTTGGACGCCGCTGCAAGAGATGGCCGATGCCGAGCATGTCGATGATATGGTCTTCCTGCGCGACCTTCGTTTTGTCTGCGGTGAACCAGCTACCGTAGTGCAGATTTTGCGCCACGCTGAGATGCGGGAAAAGCCGCGCCTCCTGAAAGACATAACCGAAACGGCGTTTATGGGCCGGCACGAACAGTCGCTTTTCGCCATCGGCCAGCACTTCGCCGTCCAGCAAAACCTGTCCCTCATCCGGCCGCAGCAGGCCGGCGATGATGCGGATCATCGAGGTCTTGCCGGAACCGGAGCGTCCAAACAGCGCGGTGACGCCGCCTTGCGAGGTGAATGACGCATCGAGTTCGAAGGAGCCGAGGCGATGGCGGGTGGTGACCGAAAGCGTCATTCCATGCTCACCCGTTTGCCGATGATGCGGGCCAGAAACTCTGAGACGAGCAAAGCGAGCATGGAAATCACGACGGAGACAATGGTTAGCCGCAACGCACCGGCATCGCCGCCCGGAACCTGGGTGAAGGTATAGATGGCGGCGGACAAAGTCTGGGTCTCGCCGGGAATATTGGACACGAAGGTGATGGTCGCGCCGAATTCGCCCATGGCCTTGGCGAAAGCCAGGATCATGCCGGCGATGATGCCAGGCAATGTCAGAGGAAGCGTGACAGTGAGGAAAACCCAGAACGGGCTTGCCCCCAATGTGCCCGCCGCTTCCTCCAGCTTTCGGTCCACCGCTTCGATGGAGAGCCGGATGGAACGCACCATCAGCGGAAAGGCCATCACGGCGCAGGCGAGCGCCGCCCCGGTCCAACGGAAGGAAAAGACGATGCCGAACCAGCTATCGAGAAATTGCCCGATTGCGCCCCGGCGGCCGAACAGGACGAGTAGCAGAAAGCCGGTGACGACGGGCGGCAGGATGAGCGGCAGGTGGACGATGCCGTTAAGAAGCGATTTGCCCCAGAAGCGGCCGCGCGCCAGCGCCACGGCAACCGCAATGCCGAAAGGCAGGCTGGCGAGCATGGCGATGGAGGACACCCACAGGCTGAGCCTGATTGCCGTCCATTCATCAGGGCTGAGTGTCCACCAAGGCAATGCCATATCCTGCAATCGTCATCTCTCGCGGCCAATAGGCTGGGCTCACGAAAGGCAGTTTATTTCAAAACGGTAAAGCCTTGCTTTTCGAAGAAGGGCGTTGCCTTGGCCGACTTCAGGAAATCCAGATAGGCTTTTGCTGCCGGGGACTTGGCTTCCGAAAGAATGGCGACCGGGTAGATGATCGGCGGATGGCTGTCTTCCGGGAAGGCGCCGACGATCTTCACACCCGGATCGGCGGCGGCATCGGTCTGGTAGACGATGCCATAGGGTGCTTCGCCGCGCGAGACGAGCAGCAGCGCGGCACGCACGCTTTCCGCGCCGGCGACCTTTTGTTCGACCGAGGACCAGACCCCGAGTTTTTCCAGAGCGGCCTTGCCGTATTTGCCCGCCGGTACGGAATCGACTGCGCCCATGGCCAGACGGCCGTCGCCCACCAGAGCAGCAAGATCGAAGCCCTGCTTGATCTCGACTGGCTTTGCCTTGTCAGCCGGAGCGACGAGAACGATGCGGTTGCCGAGAAGATTGGAGCGGCTGTCAGCGTTGATCAGCTTCTTTTCGGCGATATAGTCCATCCATGCAAGGTCGGCGGAAATGAAGATATCCGCCGGTGCGCCCTGCTCGATCTGCTTGGCCAGCGCCGAGCTTGCTGCATAAGAAACGGTTGCTTCGTTACCGCTTTCCTTTGCCCATTCGGCATTGATGGCGTCGAGGGCGTTTTTCATGCTCGCGGCGGCAAACACCGTGACTTTTTCGGCTGCATGGGCCGGAACGGCCGCGAGTGAGGCCGCCATCCAGAAGGATGTGGCTGCGGCAATGGTTTTGAGAAAGCTGCGACGCAAAAGTCTCATGGTGTGTTACCCCGTTTCAAAATATTCCTATGAATATATCGATAGGCCTATAGGGCATTCATTATATTTTCAAGGATATATCGATGGGGTGGAAAAAAGCCCTTAGCGGGCTGGCTGAATCCTGGTGAGAAGCATAGGGATGAGGGACGGTGAGCGCATCTGATAACGGCGAACGTCGTAATGAAGCATCGGCCCGAACGTTCGTG
The DNA here is from genome assembly GCF_002008225.1 of Agrobacterium salinitolerans. Lineage (GTDB taxonomy): Bacteria > Pseudomonadota > Alphaproteobacteria > Rhizobiales > Rhizobiaceae > Agrobacterium > Agrobacterium salinitolerans. The sequence goes on from NZ_MRDH01000039.1 coordinate 198,381, forward strand.
TCGTGCGTTGGAAGTCCGATCAAAAACGCTCGCCGGCGAAATGGGCGATCTGTGCGCCTGCCTCGTAATAGGCTTCCTTCAATGCCCGGACAGGCCGCGCTTTCGGCTCCGTCAAAGGCAGCGGCAATTCTGCCTCGGCGATGTCACCGAGAATATGCTGTGCAATGACCTTGCCGAAGGCCGTGCCCGGCGCAATGCCGCGGCCGTTATAGCCCGAGAAGCCGACGACGTTCTCCGCAAATTTGTGAAATCGTGGAACGGCATTGTCCGTCATGCCGATCTGGCCATACCATTCACATTCGAATTCCGTGTCTCCAAGCTGCGGGAAAAGCCGCTTTAGCGATCGTTTTGCCCAGGCACGATGAATGGCGGCGCCGGTGCCGCGTAGCGCACCGACACTGCCGAAAACCAACCGGCCGGCTTTGTCCATGCGGAAGGATGAGAGAATCTCCTTCGTATCCCAGCAACCTTCACGGCCGGGCAGGATGCTCTTTTGCAGGTTGTCGCCGAGCGGTCTCGTCGCGAAATTGAAATAGGGTAGGTAGATCTGTTCATCGCGAACGATCTGCCATGGGCCGGTGCTATAGGCTTCGGTGGCCACAACGATCCAGTTGGCGGTTACAGACCCTTGCGGCGTCTTCACCACCCATTTTCCGTTGCTGCGTTCGGTCGCTACCGCGGGGCTTTCGGTGTGCAGACGTGCACCCGCTTTCCGGGCGGCTGCGGCAAGGCCTCGAACATAAGCGAGCGGCTGTATCGTACCGGCGCGTGTATCCAGAAGCGCACCGGAATAGGCCGTGCTGCCGGTACGTCTCGCTGTCTCCTCGGCATCAAGAATGCGGACAGGTGCGCCTCTCGCAGCCCATTGTTCGCAGCGCTCGCGGATTTCGGCGAGCCCTTTGTCGCCGACGGCACAATGCAGCGTGCCGTTTTTTTCGATTTCGCAGGGAATCGCGTGTTTCTCCACCAACTCGCGAACGAGGAGGGGCGCATTGCCCAGAAGATCGAGAAGCCGTTCGCCGTAAGTCGAACCCAGCACGCCGGGCAGTTCTTTCGGCATGACCCACATGCCGCCATTGATGAGACCGACATTGCGGCCGGCGCCGCCGAAGCCAATTTCCCTTGCTTCGAGAAGAACGACATCCACACCGCATTCGGCAAGATGAAGGGCGGCGGACTGGCCGGTGAAGCCACCTCCGACAATGACGACATCAGCAACCGTTGCGCCCTCCACGGCGGGCGTTACGGGCGGCTGTGGCGCGGTCTTTTCCCAGAGGCCATGCGAGCGGGGGTCATTATACATCGTTCCACCATGTTCCGGGCCAGTTCATTTGTTCTTCGTATGAGTGACAAGCCCTTGTTTATAGGACTTTACAAGCGGTCTTGCCTGTTGAATATCGACATATCGTCAAGAGTTCATTCCGTGAGGGAATATGGTGCTGCCGCCACGCCGTTTTCTGCCGTCGCTTTCGCTGCTGGCGGCTTTCGAAGCCGCTTCCCGGACGGGCAGTGTCACCGCCGCGGCGAGGGAACTGGGGCTGACGCAGGGTGCGGTCAGCCGCCAAATTCTGGCGCTTGAAGAGCAGCTTGGCGCGGCGCTATTCCTGCGCGAGAGGCAGACGATCCGGCTGACAAGGGCCGGGGAGGGTTATGCAAGGGAAATCCGCGAGGCGTTGCGGCGAATATCGACGACCTCACTCAACCTGCGCGCCAATCCGGATGGCGGCACGCTCAATCTCGGCGTCCTGCCGAGCTTCGGCACGCGCTGGCTGGTGCCGCGTCTTCCCGATTTCATTGCCAGACACCCGGGCGTTTCGGTCAATCTTCTGACGCGATCATCGCTATTCGATTTCCGCACGGACACTGTTGATGCGGCGATCCATTTCGGATTGCCGCATTGGCCGGGCACCGAGCTGGTTTTCCTTATGCATGAAAAGGTCATTCCGGTCTGCAGCCCGGCCTTCAAGGAGCGACACGGACTTTCAAAGCCGGACGATCTGCTGCATGTCCCGTTGCTGCACATGACGACCCGGCCGGACGCCTGGGAACAATGGTTTCGCAGTCATTGCGTCAGTTTCGACAATGTGCATGGCATGCTTTTTGATCAGTTCACGACGATTGCCGAGGCGGCGAGCGCCGGTGTCGGGGCGTCGCTCATTCCGTCCTTCATGATCGAGGAAGAGTTGCGAAGCGGTCGTCTGGTTGCGGCTGTCGCGGGGGAAGTGGAGAGCGAGGAAGCCTATTATCTCGCTTGCATGCCGGATCGCACCGGTTATGCTCCGCTTGAGAGTTTTCGGCGATGGATCGTTTCCGAGGCCGCAATTGGGGCGAACGGCATGCCGGGCCAGTTTTCGGCGTAATCCGGTAACCGGCCTTGCAAGACGGACGCAGCTCAGCCAATAGTGCGCCATGACGCCTGGCACGAGCAGCCATGCACCGAAAGTTCAAATACGGGAGATGTCCGTGAAGCCCATTTTCGTTCAGCTTCAATGTGAGCCCGGCAAGACCTATGATGTCGCCGACGCCATCTATAAAACGGAACTGGTTTCCGAGCTTTATTCCACCAGCGGTGAATATGATCTGTTGCTGAAAATCTATCTGCCGCAGGAAGAGGATATCGGCAAGTTCATCAACCAGAACATCGTCAATATTCCGGGAATCGTGCGCTCGCTGACGACGCTGACGTTTACCGCGTTTTGATGCAGCCTATCTGACGATACATGCGGGCCGCGGGGTAGAGCCCCAGGAGTGCCATTTTGCACGGGGGCCATGCGCCACTTTGATTTTGCTGGAATGTTTTCTGCCTGAGGATGGGGAGCAGGTGGGGTGCCTTTATGCTCTATTCTTCAGGGCAGATTTGGCGATCTGCGGTCAGCGCAATGCAGGCAGCCGGATTATCGCGCAAGACATGCAAGAGAAGAGGCATGCAAGAGAAGAGCGCGCCATCGGACCGCTGTTCGGGGTCCGATATTTGGCGCGGTCGGTTTTTGACGGTTCTGTGAGCGGGCGAAAGTTTTCCCGCATCAGGCGACTGCGGCCAGATTCCGGTTGCGCACGAGATCGCGGATGGCAATCCGCACGTCGTCGGCGCTGTCGAACTTCTGTTCGTCCAGATCGTGAACGTGGAACTTCACCGCGATGAACTTCAGCCGGTCGTTGTCCGGTATGACGATGCCGACGGGTTCGCCAGCGAATTCAATAACTTGCTTTTGCATAGGTATACTCCCGCTGTGGCTTATTTACACAGCATGTTGTCGAACTGATTTTCAGGAAATTGAGACCGTCAGGTCACATTCGACAGCAGCGGGAACACGTGGATTTAAATCCAGCATTCCAGGACTCAAGACCAAGGATTGCGTTGATGTTGATATGTTTTGACATGACACACTCCCTGTATTGGTGTTGGCCCAGAATCAGGAGACTCGTTCTCCAGTTCCACACTGATAATCCAGACCAGCACTAAAATCAATGCTGATTGTTATAGGTAGAATATTTTTCTTTATGATGACAGGAGAGGGGCGGAATTGTGAAATTTTTGTTTTCGGCCGAGGCCGCCACGAAAAGCCCGGTGCAGCGGGCTTTTTATGTTTGTTTTAATTGCCGCCGGTAGCGGGCGGTGGGTAAATATGATCGTTTCCGTTGAAATCGGAAACGGAGTAACAGCCATCGCGGGTCTTTTCGGCCGCATTTCGGCCGATAGCGGCCTTGCCGTGACCGCCGGGAATGTCGAGAACATAGGTCGGCTGGCAGAGCCCGGAGACGTTTCCGCGTAACGCCGAAACGATTCGCTGGCCCTCGTCGATCGTTAGCCGGAAATGGCTGGTGCCGGGCGCAAGATCGGGATGATGCAGATAATAGGGCTTGATACGGGTCTCGACAAAGGCGCGCATCAACTCGGCAAGAACCGCCGGGTCGTCATTGACGCCTTTCAAAAGGACGGTCTGGCTGACCATCGCGATGCCGGCGTCGATCAGGCGCGCCGAGGCGCGCCTTGCGGTTTCGCTGAGTTCACGGGCATGATTCGCGTGCAGGGCCACATAGGTGGTTTTGCCGCTGGCCTTCAGCGCATCGATCAGTGCCACGTCGATACGGTCAGGATCGACCACCGGCACGCGGGTATGGAATCGGACGATCTTCACATGCGGTATGTTTTTCAGGCGCGTCATCAGGTCAGACAGGCGCCGGGGGGAAAGCACCAGCGGATCGCCACCGGTCAGGATGACCTCCCAGATGGCGGGGTTAGCATTTATATAGTCGAATGCGGCGTCAAGCTCAGCCGGGCTCATCATGCCATTGCCCTGCGGTCCGACCATTTCCCGGCGGAAACAGAAGCGGCAATAGACGGGGCAGACGTGCACCGCCTTTAAAAGAACCCGGTCGGGATAACGGTGGACGATGCCGTGGACGGGGCTGTGTGCGTCGTCGCCAATCGGGTCGTCGCGCTCTTCGGGAAGGTGAACGAGTTCGGCCGCGTCCGGTACGAATTGCCGGGCAATGGGATCCTGCGGGTCGCGGCTGTCGATCAGCCCGGCAATCGATGGCGTGATGGCGAGTGCGTAACGCTGCGTCACCGCGCGCAGGTTCTTCAGCGCTTCGGCTTCAATCAGCCCCGCTTCGAGAAGCGCTTCGGGTGTCTTGATGATCTCAAGCCCTGTCATCGTCCATATTCCGCGACTGGGGCCCACATGACGAGATCGATACGGGGCGCGCCTGTCGCCAGCATCACCAGCCGATCGAACCCGAGTGCTATGCCGCTTGCAGGCGGCATGATGGCGAGTGCGGCCAGAAAATCCTCGTCCAGCGGATAGGTCTCGCCGTAAATGCGCTGCTTCTCGGCCATTTCCATTTCGAAACGCCGTCTCTGCTCAGTCGCGTCGGTCAATTCACCAAAGGCGTTGGCGAGTTCAACGCCGCAGGCATATAGCTCGAAACGCTCCGCCACCCGCGCATCCCCAGGGGACTTGCGAGCAAGGGCCGCTTCTGCGGTCGGATATTCGTCAAGAATGGTCGCTCTGCCGAAACCCAGTTCCGGTTCCACCCGTTCCACGATGACACGGCTGAACATATCCGCCCAGGTATCGTCATCGGCCACGCGAATACCGGCATTGGTGAGGCTCGCGGCAAGATGGCGACTGTCGGTTTCGCCGTTTCGGCTGATGGTGGCCAGCAGGTCCACACCGGCATATCGCTCGAAGGCTTCGGCGACACTTACCCGCTCAGGTTCGAGAAACGGGTCGACGCTGCGACCACGATAGGTGAAACTCTTCGCCTTTGCGGTTTCAGCTGCCAGCGCCAGAAGATTGGCGCTGTCCTTCATTAGGCTCTCATAGTTTTCGCCGACCCGATACCACTCCAGCATAGTGAATTCCGGATGGTGCAGAGGGCCTCTTTCCCGGTTTCTGTAAACATGGGCAAAACAGGTGATGCGTTTTTCACCGGCGGCGAGCAGCTTCTTGCAGGCAAATTCGGGAGAAGTGTGAAGATAAAGCGGCGCGGCGTCGCCGGCCGGCGTCAGGCCTTGCGTAGCGAAAGCATGCAGATGAGCCTCGTTGCCGGGGGAAACCTGCAATGTCGCGGTATCGACCTCAAGAAAATCGGCGCTGGCGAAATAGCCGCGAAAGGCCGACTGGATCGCATTGCGCTCAATGAGAAACGCGCGTCGATCCGCGTGGACATCAGGCGTCCACCATGGCGACATTGTGTCTTTGCTTGCGCGCATTCTCAGTTCTTTTCCGTCTTCTCTGCGGCGCTCAATTGCGGATAAATGGCCCGCAAAACGCCTGATCGCATCATTTAAAGCATTTCCGGGCGGAAAACCGCTAGGCACTCTTCCGCGAATTGCTGTAGAAGGCTGGCAATTCGTGCGGATTTAAGGTAGTTGCGCCCCAGAAAAAAGACAAAACGTCTGCCGGGGCCGGTGCTGCCACGCAGTCCTTTACGACGCATTTCATCGAGTTACAAGGAAGTCATATGGTCAAGGTTATCGCCTCATCCGTCCGCAAGGGCAATGTTCTCGACGTGGACGGCAAGCTTTACGTCGTTCTCACTGCGCAGAACTTTCACCCCGGCAAAGGCACGCCGGTCACGCAGGTGGACATGCGCCGCATCGTTGACGGCGTGAAGGTCTCCGAGCGCTGGCGCACCACCGAGCAGGTCGAGCGGGCTTTCGTCGAAGACCTGAACTTCCAGTTCCTTTATGAAGACGGCGAAGGCTTCCACTTCATGAACCCGGAAAACTACGATCAGGTCGTGGTCGATGTCGAGACGATGGGTGACCAGAAGGCCTATCTTCAGGAAGGCATGACCTGCGTTCTTTCCATCCACGAAGGCAATCCGCTGGCCGTTGAACTACCGCGTCACGTCACGTTGGAAATCACGGAAACCGAACCGGTCGTCAAGGGCCAGACGGCGTCTTCTTCCTACAAGCCGGCAATTCTCTCCAATGGCATCCGCACGATGGTGCCGCCGCATATCGATGCCGGTATCCGCGTGGTCATCGCGACCGAAGACAATTCCTACGTCGAGCGCGCCAAGAACTGAGCCTGACGGCCAGTTAAAAAGCACCGGGCGACCGGTGTTTTTTGTATCACGAACAATAAAAAGCCCGCGTCGAGACGCGGGCTTTTTCTTTGCCTTGCGGCGTGTCTTACATGGCCTTGGCCGCGGTCCGGGTCGGTCCGGGCGCCTTCTTCGGAGCCGCGGTCTGGCCAACGGCGTAACCGCCGCCGAGCGCTACGTTGAGCGAGACGTAGTCCTGCGCGGTCGTTTGGATCGCCGTGGCAAGGTTTGCCTGTGCATCTGAGACCGAGCGCTGAGCATCCAGAACATCGAGCAGAGACGATGCACCGTCACGATAGCTGGCAGTGGAGAGCTGTAGCGCTTCCTGGTAGGAGGCGACGGTCTTTCTCAGAGCGTTGACGGTACGCTGGTCGCGATTGATAGCGGCCAGGGCGTTTTCGACCTCTTCCACCGCATTGAGAACAGTTGCCTTCCAGACGAGATATTGCTCTCGCGCCTGTGAGTTGGCGATGTCGACATTGGCGCGCAGTCTGCCGCCGTCGAGAATCGGAAGAGTTAGGCTCGGACCGAAGGACCAGCTATTGGCCGTTCCTCTAGCGCCGCCGCTCAGGAAATTATAGCTCGGGGTGATCGCACCACCAAGCTCTATGCTTGGATAAAGTTGCGCCTCGGTCACGCCGATCGTGGCGACCGCAGCGGCGAGATTACGTTCAGCGACGCGGATGTCCGGGCGGTTGCGTATCAGGTCGGCCGGAATACCGGTGGGGGGAACTGCCCGCGCAACAGGCTGGCGTGCGCCCTTCTGCAGTTCAGCGATGAGCGACGAGGCCGGCATGCCGAGCAGGGTCGCGATGCGGTGCGCGGCCTTGCGGAAGCTGGTTTCAAGGCCGGGGATCTGCGACAGCGTCGAATTGACCAGACCTTCGGACTGGACGACATCGAGTCGCGAGGCCGCACCGGCTTCGAGCTGCAACTTGGTCAGATCGAGCGTTTCGCGGCGCGAGCCCAGGTTCTGGCGAGCGATCTCCAGACGTTCCTGATAGTAGCGCACGTCGATATAGGCGGCGGCGACGGCTGAAATCAGCGTCAGGCGCTGAACGTCGACCGTGGAGTAAGCGGCATCGAGCGATGCATTGGCGCTTTCGGTGGCGCGGCGGTAACGGCCGAAGAGGTCTAGGAACCAGGAAACGCTGAGGCCGCCCGACGACACGTTCGTGACGGGAACATCTCGATAGCTGCCCTTGGTCTCGCTGGTCGAGTGGCTGCCGCTTGCCGTCAGGCTTGGCAGGCCGCCAGCGCCGTCCACGATCACCTGTGCCTGCGCCTGATTGATGCGCTCGATCGCCTGCATCACGGTCAGGTTCTGACTGAGGCCCGTGGAAACGTAACCATTGAGGCGGCTATCGTTAAAGGCCGTCCACCACGCAACGCTGCTGATGTCGCCATTACTGGTTTTTCCGGCTTCCGCAAACTTTCCCGGCAATTGAATTTCCGGCGTTTTGTGGTCGGGCCCGACGACGCAGCCTGAGAGCAGCAGCATTGTCAGGGGAAGAGTAGCGCGAATAGACAGCATGTAATTTTCCCAATTCTTAGGTTGGCTTACCGAGCGCGGCTTGCTGACAAACGGGCTGCGCGGTCGATATGCCCTAGAAACGTGCATTAGCCAAATCGGCAACATTTCTAGCAGCGTATTAACGGTTGGCACAGCCCATTTTTGTTTTGTTAACGCCTTGAAAGGCGGCGAATGATGACGAAAAAGGACGGAACGAAGAAAATTCCGAGCAGTGTTGCAGAAAGCATACCACCCAGAACCCCGATTCCGATTGCATTTTGCGCGGCGGAACCCGCTCCAGTTGCGATTGCCAGAGGCACGACACCCAGGATGAAAGCCAGCGACGTCATGATGATCGGACGCAGGCGCAGCTTGGCTGCCTCCAGCGCCGCTTCCACAAGACTTAACCCGTGCTCCTGCCTCTCCTTGGCGAACTCGACGATCAGGATCGCGTTTTTCGCCGCGAGACCGATAGTCGTCAGCAGGCCCACCTTGAAGTAAACGTCATTCGTCTGGCCGAAGAAATGGGCCGCAGTCAAAGCGCCGAGGACACCCACCGGAACGGCCAGAATGACCGAGAAGGGGATCGACCAGCTTTCATAGAGAGCGGCAAGGCAGAGGAACACGATCAGTACCGACAACGCATAGAGCATCGGCGCCTGAGAGCCGGAAAGGCGTTCCTGATAGGAAATGCCCTGCCACGCCACCGTGTAGCCGCCCGGCAGGCTCGCCGTCAGCCGTTCCATCTCGTCCATGGCGTCACCGGATGCAACGCCTGCACCGGCGGTGCCTTCGAGCGAGATGGCGCCCGTGCCGTTGAAGCGGGCGAGAGACGGAGGCGCATTGATCCATTTCACTTCGCTGAAGGAAGAGAAAGGCACCATTTCGCCATTGGTATTGCGGGCGTACCAGAACTTGAGGTCGTCCGGCTGCATGCGATAGGGCGCATCACCCTGAACATAGACCGGCTTCAGCTCGCCGTTGAGCGTGAAGTCGTTGACATCCCGGCCGGCAAAGATCGTCGACAGCATGAGGTTCACTGAGGACAGATCGACCCCCATGGCTCCCATCTTTTCCTGATCGAGAACGATCTTCATCTGCGTTTCATTGTCCTGGTTGCCGCTTCTGAGCGAGCTGACCTTCGGATTGCTGGTCGCCAGCGCGATCAGTTCCTTGGACGACGCGGTCAGGGCATCGGTGCCGTTGCGGCCGCTGTCGACGAGATACATCGAGAAGCCGCTTGATGTCCCCATGCCCTGAATGGCCGGAGGCAGAAGCGGGAAGACCTGCGCATCGCGGAAACCGAAGAAGGTGCCCATGGCGCGCTGAACGATGGCACCGGCATGTTGATCCGGCGCCGTGCGTTCTTCGAAATCCTTGAGCTTGGTGAAAACGATGGCGTTGTTCTGGCCAGAACCGCTGAAGCTGAAGCCGAGCACGCCGAAGACCGATTCGACATTGGCGGCTTCCTTTTCGCGGAAGTAGTTTTCTACCTGCTTCACCACCTCGTTGGTGCGTTCGATGTTGGAGCCGGTCGGCGTCTGGATGATCGTCAGAAGAACACCCTGGTCTTCCTGCGGCAGGAACGAGCTAGGCAGCTTGCTGAAGAACCAGACGCAGCCTCCGATAACGACCGCGAAAATGATCATCACGCGCAGCGGACGCTTCAGCAGATAGCCGATGGAGGACACATAACCGTCCGTCGTTTTGCCGAAGCCGCGGTTGAACCAGGCGCCCGGTCCGCGCTGCTTCTTGTGATGGTCGATCGGTTTCAGCATCGTGGCGCAAAGCGCCGGTGTCAGAACGATGGCGACCACAGCCGACAGCAGCATAGCTGACACGATGGTGATCGAGAACTGGCGATAGATGATGCCGGTCGATCCGCCGAAAAAGGCCATCGGAATGAACACGGCGGTCAGCACGAGTGCGATACCAACGATAGCACCGGTGATCTCGCCCATCGACTTCTCCGTCGCTTCAACCGGCGACAGGCCTTCTTCCGACATGATACGTTCGACGTTTTCGACGACGACGATGGCGTCGTCCACGAGAAGGCCGATGGCAAGCACCATGGCGAACATGGTTAGCGTGTTGATCGAGTAACCTGTCAACGCAAGCACGCCGAATGTGCCCAAGAGAACCACCGGCACGGCGATCATCGGGATGAAGGTGGCTCTGAGGTTTTGCAGGAATACCAGAAGTACGACGAAGACGAGAATGATCGCCTCGATCAGCGTGTGCACCACTTTCTCGATCGACAGTTTCACGAAGGGCGTCGTGTCATAGGGATATTCAATCGAAACCCCCTCGGGCAACGAACCCTCGACATTCGTCAGGGCCGCTTTCACGCGGGCCGCCGTGTCGAGCGCGTTGGCGCCTGTGGCGAGGTTGACTGCGAAACCGGCGGACGGACGGCCGTTGGAGCGGGAATCGCCGCCATAGGTTTCCTGGCCGATTTCGATGCGCGCCACGTCGCTGAGGCGAACGGTAGCGCCATCCTTCTCGACTTTGAGAATGACCTTCTCGAAATCGGCGACGGTGGTGAGCTGGCTCTGTGCCGTTACCGTCACGTTGAGCTGCTGGCCCTTGACGGCCGGTACGGCGCCGAGCGAGCCGACCGAAACCTGGGTGTTCTGGCTCTGGATGGCGCTGGTGACGTCGGCCGTGGTCAGCTGGTATTTGTTGAGCTTGAACGGATCCAGCCAGATGCGCATCGCATATTCAGAACCGAAGACGTTGATGCTGCCCACACCCTCAAGACGCTTGATCTGGTCCTCGACACGCGAGGAGAACACGTCGCCGAGATCGGCCGAGTTGCGTTTGCCGTCGGTCGAGATCAGCGCCCCGACCATCAGAATGCTCGATGTCGAGCGGCTGACCTGGATACCCTGCTGCTGCACGGTATCGGGCAATTGCGACTGGACAAGCTGCAATTTGTTTTGCACCTGAACCTGCGCAATGTCAGGCAGAATGCTGTTGCCGAAGGTCAGCGTCACTTCGGCGCTGCCCGTCGAGGACGACGATGTCATATAGGTGAGGTCATCGAGGCCGGTCATGCCGTCCTCGATGATGGTCGTCACCGATTTTTCGACGGTTTCGGCGCTGGCTCCGTTATAAGTCGCGCTGACGCGAACCGTCGTCGGCGCAATATCCGGGTACTGCGAAATGGACAATGTCCAGATCGCGAGGGCGCCGCCCAGCATGATGACGATGGCGATAACCCATGCAAACACGGGGCGCCGGATGAAGAAATGGGCCATGGCAGTCCTGCCTTACCTTTTACGAGCTTCGACCGAGGGTTTCGTGCTCATGCTTATTTCGTGGGGGCGGCGGCAGGCGGAGCTTGCTGCGGCAGAACGACGATACCGCGATCGTCGATGGTCACTTCAACCGGTGCGACAGTCGCGCCCTCGGCAATCCACTGGAAGCCGTCGACGATGAGCTTGTCGCCATCCTTGACGTTTTCCGTCACCAGCCAGGCATTGCCCGACTGCTGACTGGACGGGAAGGTGCGGGTTTCCACCTTGTTTTCCGCCGTCACGAATTTCGCCGTCAGTTCGCCACTGGCGTTGCGGCTCGCGGCGCGCTGCGGAATGCGGAAGCCTTTTTCCTTGCCGATGGTCAACGTGGCGCGAACATAGGTGCCGGGAAGCAGGAGATCGTCCGGGTTCTCGAACAGGGCGCGGATGGAGAAGGTGCCGGTGGTTTCGCTCACCGCCATGTCGGACATGTCGATCTTGCCGTCATGCTTGTATTCGGTGCCGTCTTCCAGCGTCAGGTGAATACCGGTCTCCTTCGTGTCGCCGCCGAGCTGGCCCGACGAGATCGCTTTTTTCAGACGCAGAAGATTGATGCTGGATTCCATCAGGTCGATATAGATCGGATCAATGCGGCGCAGCGTCGTCAAAGCCGTCGTCTGGTTGGCCGTCACCACGTTGCCGATGCTGAAGGCTGTTGCGCTGGTGATGCCGTCGAAGGGGGCGCGGACCTTGGTGAGATCGAGGTTGATTTCCGCCGTTTCCAGAGCAGCCTTGGTCTGCGCCACATCGGCTTGCGCCTGCAGCAGCGTCACCTTGGCGTTTTCATATTCGATCTGCGTCGCGCCGCTGTTGACCAGACGTTCGTAACGGGCAAGGTTCGCCTCGGCGCTCGGAACGCTTGCTTCCGCCTTCGCCACGCTCGCCTTGGCCTGCGCCACTTCTGCCAGATAGGTATTGTCCTCGATCTGGTAGAGAACATCGCCCTGCTTGACCTCGCTGCCTTCCTTGAAGGGAATTTCGCGGATGATGCCGGTGACGCGCGGGCGGATTTCCGCTGTCTGGAACGCGCTGGCGCGACCGGGCAGGACCGTGGTCAAGGGGTATTCCCCGGTCTTCATCAGGATGACGCTGACCGGAGACGGCGGACGCTCCGTATTCTGGGCGGCGTTCTGGCTGCTCTCGCCGCCATCGCTGCAACCCGCCAGAAGGGCGGTTACACACAGAGAAGCAAATAGGGGCAAAATACGTCGGCTCATTGTTCTTCCCTGCGTATCGATCGCATTCAACTATAAGCGCAATGTCGCTCGGCGGATGCGCGTCCGGAAACAGACACAAAAGGCGAAGGCCTTGGAAGTGACCCTTTTCGCTCATTCTGTCCGGACCGCCACGCCCATAGAAGCGCAGGCTTATGCGCTTCGCAAGCAATTGCGAGAAGGTGACGTAAATTGGGAATCGTCACTTAGCAAGCGGATTGCGCAACCCCGCATCGATTAAATCGACGAGTTGATCGCAACGTGTTGCTAAATTGCCGATGTCTTCCCGTGCCAGGAGGACGGGATGGATTACGCTTGTAAGCGCGTGGAGCACGGTGTTCGCAAGGGGCGAAATGTCGGCGGGGGCATAGATTCCCGCAGCGACACCGTCCCGGATAATGTCGGCCAGAAGGTTTGCAATGACGGATTTGTAATAGTCGCCGCATTTCATGTCCTGCTTTGCCGTCATCAGGATCATTTCGAATATGTAGGGATTGTCGTTTAAATCCCGGTGGTGCTGTTCCATCAGGGTGCGTGTTAGATGGCGCAGTCTCGAAAGCGGCGCGTGGCTTTTATCCAGCGGCTTGATGTCCCGTTCGAACGCGCCGATCTGCTCGAAAGCGATCGCATCAACGAGTGCGTTCTTGGAACTGAAATTCTTGAAGACATTCGCAGGCGACATGCCGAGCGCCGCGGCGATATCCGCAATCGCCACCGCATTGAAACCGCGCTGGCGGAAAAGCTCCTCGGCTTTGGCGAGAATGTCCCGCCGGGTTTCCTCGGCGGAACGACGAGGCCGGCGCCGCACGGGAAGGTCATTCTTCCTGTCGCCCTTTCTCGCCTGTTCGATCGTTTTGCTCACGGGTCAGACTCCGGGGAAGAACGGCTCCAGATTCCGGCGTACCCTTGCAAGCGGCGTTTCGCCGCTATCGTCGGGAACGAAGCGCTGTCCGGTGATGCGTTCATAAGCATCAATATAAACCTTGGAGGTCTGCAGGACGAGATCCTGCGGAATTTCGGGAACGTCGTCCTTATAAGGGTCGCAGCGTTCGGCGACCCAGGCTCTTACGAAATCCTTGTCGAAGCTTGCCGGCCGCGTTCCGTTGCGGAAACTTTCCTCATAGCTGTCGGCCATCCAGTAACGGCTGCTGTCCGGCGTATGGATTTCGTCAGCCAGGATGATCGTACCGTTCTCGTCCGTCCCAAATTCATATTTTGTGTCGACGAGAATGAGCCCCTGCTTTGCGGCAATTTCCTGCCCACGCTGGAACAGCGCCAAGGCGTAACGGGAAAGCGTGTCCCATTGCTCCTGCGTCAACAGTTTCTTCCCGACGATCTCTGCGGGCGTCAGCGGTTCGTCGTGGCCGCCATCGAATGCTTTGCTCGTTGGTGTGATCACCGGTTCGGGCAAAATCTGGTTGTCCTTCATTCCATCAGGCAGGCTCATGCCATACATCTGCCTTTCACCCTTCTTATAAAGGGTAAGGATCGAGGTGCCCGTCGTGCCGGCCAGATATCCTCGAACCACGACTTCGACCGGCAATATGTCGAGCCTCTTGCCGATAACGACATTCGGATCGGGATAGCTGACCACATGGTTGGGGCAGATATCCTTGGTATGCTCGAACCAGTAGCGCGCCGTCTGGGTGAGCACCTGTCCCTTATAAGGGATGCATGTGAGGATACGGTCGAAGGCGCTCAGGCGGTCGGTGGATATGATGATGCGGTTACCGTCGGGCAGGTCGTAGTTTTCCCGGACCTTGCCGCGGTAGTAATTCGGCAGCTCGGGAATGACGGCTTCATCAAGAATGCGCACGGGCTCTCCAATTCTTGGCTTTATAGGGACGTTGGACGCCCCGATCTGACTGAAACTCCTGTCCGTTCCTATTGCATGTTTCCCGAAGCAGGGCCAGTCGGCAGGTAAAGGAGGCCGTTGGACCCTGTTTATTAGATGAAACTCAAAACTCTCATTAAATAACAATAACTTACGAAAAATGTCAGTTTTTTGACGATAGGTGTGTTGACTTGTTTGGTGAGGTTCTCTTATAAGTCCGCTCACTGAACGAGGGCG
>NZ_MRDH01000005.1 GCF_002008225.1 Agrobacterium salinitolerans
ACGGCCAACACAAACGATACCTAAAGGCGGGTCACTTCTCGGTGGAAACGCCGGGTCAGCTCTCAGTGGAAATCAACAGCCGAGCCCTCCGACCAATCTCCAGATCAAGTTCCCGCACCTTATCAATGAGGGCTCGCAATGTTGAAACCAATGCCAAGCAGGGTGCGCGTGCTGCCACCGTCAAGCTTGAGCTATCGTCTTCAACGTAACTGATCAGAATGCCGACATGCGAGGGGCCTTGCGGAACGGTAATTCCAAACTCTGCCATTAGACCACGTAGCGCATTGATAATCTGGGTCTTTTGCCGCACGAGAAGGTCACGGACCTTGAATGCTGTCGCCGCTGCCTGCTTCTCTTCGCTTTTTACTGCGACAAAACGCATAGTGGGTCGCATTGCCGCTTCGCAGACGGCTTCTGCATCGGCCGCATCATTCTTCTGACGCTTGACAAACGGTTTGACGTAAATGGGCGCAATCAGCTTTACTTGATGACCAAGCTTGACAACTTCGCGACCCCAGTGGTGGCTCCCCGCGCAGGCTTCCATCGCCACAATACAAGGATCAAAGGCGGATAGGAACGCAAGCAATTTCTTGCTCGAAATCTTTCGCCGAAAAAGCACCGAGCCATCACCGCTTGCTGCGTGAACTTGAATTATGCTCTTGGCCAAATCCAGGCCGATTATGCTAACCTTTTCCATGGACGCTCTCCCTTCTTATGGTTCCAACACAACCATTCTGGCATGAAGATGCCGTTGAGTGGGAGCGTCCACCTCATCGCTCACGGTGTTTCCAGGGGATGTTATCGTTGGAGATGCCGAAGGCGTTGTCGTGATCCCGGCCCATCTCGCGGACGAGATCGCGAACGAAGCCATAGAAATGACTGCATACGAAGACTTTGTGACTGAGAAGGTAGTGAATGGTAACTCGATCATAGGGCTTTACCCTGCAACAAATGAGCGGTCACTGCGAGATTTTGCAGATTGGCGAACAAGAAACAACCGATAGTGTTTACCGGCTTAGCCGAAGCTCTGACCTGTTTTTGTACGCACCGGTTTTTTGCGAGAATGTTATTAGTGTAACCGAGATGATGCGTGGCTTGCCTATGAGCCACGCGTTTTAGTGTTGGAAAACTCCCAAAATCTTTTCACAACTGACTTGACAATTGTATATGAACCTCTGCCCGATGTCTGCCAGCTGCAACTCGATCAGTATCTCCTGAAGAAGGCTAACGATTGTAAACAGGGCCCGGCAACGATTTCAAGGATCTTAGATACTTGTGGGGTAGCGAGTTTTGAGCGCCTGAATATCGATAGGCCATCGGTTAGCGGATGCGTTGCCTCGATTTCGCCGCACCCACCAGGTTAGCCACGGCTCGACCCCGTCGGCTTGTAAACGGAATACATGTCAACTTGGTTATATGACCTCAGCGCGGTGACACGCTCCCGTGTCCAGCTATTACTGTTGCCGGTCTTCATTCTGCCGCTATTGAGGACACCGGCAATCAGATCGTCAGTGGCGATCAAGCCAGTGAATGAGGAGGACGATCATCATCAGCATGGGCGACCACTTCGTTGATGAGCGTGCACACAATGCACTTCGTTAGTATTGCATAGCGTATCGGCGCCGTCCAGATGGTACGAAGGTTCCCTGCAAGCGCGGATACCGTGATGCGGACATGTAGATCATCTGTGGCGTGTGTAATCACGAGCCATCGACTATGGTTAACACTGAAAAAAATACAATCTTGTCCGGAGTTCCCTCCGACTATCCGGTTCAGCAATTTTCGATTGTGTGGATATGGACTGGCGTCATGAGCGAGGCTGGGGGGTCTTCCTTGCGTCCAAAGACAGCTGCGAGTGCCTCAATGGCAGTGCGAACCTCGAACGCCGGTCCCTGGTCGATGATGACGTCGATCAGGCCCTTTCGAAGCAAGTGTCGTCGGTCATCCGTCAATTCATGGGTTATGAAGACGATCTCTCCGGCTCGGCCCAGGGATTCAACGGCATTAACGACGGATGACGCTCCCGCTGACGCGTTGTAGATGCCGCGAATGGCGCAGTTGCGTTTCAAAGCGCTGAACACGAGATCCCCCGCCCGTTCAGCGCGCTCAAGACTTTCGAGCACGTCAGTTATACGGCAATCAGGATAGCGTTCGTTCAGGACGGCACGGAATCCAGCTTCACGCTCTTCATGTCCCATCATGCTTAGCATGCCGGAAATCACAAGGACGTCTCCACCGCCCTTGCCCAGAAGGCGCCCCATCATATCCCCGGCAATTCTGCCCGCCTTGAAGTTGTCGGGACCGACGTAGGCAAAACGCTCCGAGCCCGCGATGTCGGTGACAAGGGTGATCACCGGCTTGCCGAGCCTGCCAAATTCTCGCAACGCCGCGCCAATATCTTTATCTGCCGCACTGACAATCACTATTCCATCGCATATCTTCAAAAGGCTCCTGATCAGGCTAGCTGTTGCACCGGGCTTCGCCGGCTCGATGTGGTGGATCCTGAACTGCAGATTGAACTGCGGAAATTCCCGCATTGCCGCTTCAAAGTTAGTCTGGACAGCGGCGTGAAACGGGTTTTCGGGGCGCTGTAGCAACACCGCAATCCTGAGCGTTCGTGCCGCCCTCTGATTGAGAGCACGATCAATCTTGAGCTTGCGAGCCCATTCGACGACGCGTCTTTCCTTTGCTTCCGCGACGCCGCCGCGATTGTTGAGAACCCGGTCAACGGTCGAAAGCGAAACGTTTGCGGCCTCAGCGATGTCTTTGGCCGTGATCTTTCCCATACGTAGCCCTTCCATTTGAAGAAATCTCTTCAAAAATAAGATACTGCATCAAGAGCCTAAAGCTATCATCTTCTCCAACCGAGCGTCATGGAGGGCGCGTCGGGGCAAGGAGGTTAAATACATGATTGAGCTCGCCGTCTTTGGCGCAGGCCGTATCGGGCAGGTGCATGCCCTGAACGCGGCTGGCCACCCCTCAGCGCGCCTGAAATACATCGTTGACCCCGTAGCAAGCGAGCATCGCGAGCATCTCGCAATCCAAACCCGAGCCGTGCTGTGCGAGCCGGAAGAAGTCTTTGCCGACCCAGACATTACAGGCATCGTCATAGCGAGTTCCACTGATACCCATGCGGAACTGCTTTTGCGGGCTGCGCAGGCAAGCAAAGCCGTGTTCTGTGAAAAACCGGTCAGCCTTGATTTTGCAACCGTCGTAAATGTCACAAGCAAGGTTGAAAACGCCGGTGTGGCCTGCCTACTTGGATTTCAACGCCGATATGATCCGGATTATCGTCTGGTGCGTGACAGGATTGCGAGTGGTCAGGCGGGCCGCTTGGAGCACATCGTCATGCACACCCGCGACCCGTCGCCCCCGCCACGTTTCTACGTCGAGCGGTCGGGTGGCATGTTTCGAGACCAGGCGATCCATGATTTCGACATGGCCCGTTATCTTCTTGGAGAGGAAATCGCAATTGTCTACGCGGTTGGAAAAAGCCTGATCGACCCCGAAATCGAAGCGGCAGGCGATATCGACACGGCAATGATCACACTGACATCGGTTTCTGGTCGCTTCGTTCAGATGATAAATTGCCGGCGTGCGCCATTCGGTTACGATCAGAGGTTGGAGGCCCTGTGCTCGAGCGAGGTGCTCTACGTCGAAAACCGCCCGCAACGGGGCGTCATGATCGCCGACGCCAATGGTTTTCATTCGTCGATACCCATGAACTATTTCATCGAACGTTTTGCGGGTGCCTATCTCGCGGAAATGCACGCCTTCATCGATATGATCGAGAAGGGTACCAAACCCCTCGCCGGGATAAGAGATGGCTTGGAGGCGCAACGCCTTGCCGAGGCCGCGATCGTTTCGATGACAACCGGCTCACCCGTCCACATCAGTTCCGACTGGCATCCTTGAGAAAGGAAGGCAACAACTATGACAACCACCGATCTCCTGCCAGAAGGTGTCAGAATTGCCGTCAGCCCGTTGTCATGGGTAAATGACGTGCTTGAGGATCTCGGACGCGACATATCGCTTGAAACCTGCCTGAACGATGCGGCAGCAATCGGCTACCAAGGCGTAGAGCTGGGTCGCAAGTTCCCCCGAGACGCCGCCGTGCTTCGTCCGCTTCTGGACAGCCGCGACCTGCAACTCGCATCCGGCTGGTATTCCGGCGAACTTGCCGAGCGCGGCGTCGATGCGGAGATGGCAAGCGTCGCCGCGCACGCTGCCCTGCTGCGGGACATGGGCAGCAGTGTGCTTGTCTATGGCGAGGTGGCGATGATGGCACCAGGCGCGCCGCTCGATGCGCCGATGTCGAAACGCCTGACCATGCCGGCGGATGATATTGGCGGTTACGCCGCGAGACTGACAGAGTTCGGCAAGCGGCTTGGCGGAGAATACGGGCTGGTGCTCGCCTATCATCACCACCTGATGATGGTCGCAGAGACCTTCGACGAGATTTCGTCGCTCTTCGACAAGACGGGAGCGGAGGCTGGGCTTCTGCTCGATACCGGCCATGCCGCCGGTGGTGGTTTCGAGTACGCACGGCTGATCGAACGTTTCGGCGATCGCATCAACCACATTCATCTCAAGGATATGCGCACTCCCGTGATGACGGATGTTCGCAGCCGCGACCTCAGCTTTAACGACGGTGTTCGTGCCGGCATGTTCACTGTTCCTGGCGATGGTAACGTCGATTTCAGTCCGATCGTGCGCTTTGTTCGCGGCGGCTACAAGGGCTGGCTCGTGGTGGAGGCTGAGCAGGATCCCGCCCAAGCGCCGCCGCGTCCTGCCGTCACTCGCGCCTTCTTTCACATGCACGACCTTTTCGCAGCTAGACCAGATTGAAAGGGAGAGAGGCCATGACCCAAAAAAAACTCAATATCGGCCTGATCGGTTCAGGCTTCATGGGCCAGGCCCATGCGGACGCCTACCGTCGTGCTGGCGTGCTGTATCGTGATCTGGCGGCCATCCCCCATCTCTATATGCTCGCCGATGCGAGCGATGAAATGGCTGCCGATGCCGCCGCCCGATATGGTTTCGAGAAAAGCACCGGAGACTGGCGGCGACTGGTTGAGGATCCCAACGTCGATATCGTCGACATCACCTCGCCAAACGTCATGCACCATGAAATGGCGCTTGCAGCGATAGAAGCAGGCAAGCACGTCTACTGCGAAAAGCCACTTTCCGTGACGCTGGCAGAGGCAGAGCAAATGGCTGCAGCTGCCCGAAAAAAAGGCGTCAAGACGATGGTCGCCTTCAACAACATCAAGACACCGGCGGCAATGTTGGCCAAGCAATTGATCGACAGAGGCGATATCGGACAGCCCATGCGCTTTCGCGGCTGGTTCGATCAAGGCTTTTTCAATGATCCCGATTTGCCATTTTCGTGGCGCTGTACGCGTCGCGATGCAGGATCAGGGGCGCTGGGCGATCTCGGCAGCCACGTAATTTCCGTTGCACAATATCTGCTGGGTCCGGTTGAAAGCGTCATCGCCCAAAGTCAGACGTTTTTTCCGACGAGGCCCGTGCCCCGGGGTGGTTCGGGTTACGGTGCAAAGGCGGGCAATGATGCGCCTCGCGCGATGGTCGAGAACGAGGATCAGATCCAGGCGCTGGTCCGCTTCAAATCCGGCGCAGGTGGCACCATTGAGGCATCCCGCGTAGCTGCCGGCAAGGTCTTTGGCGTCTACTGGGAAATATCCGGGACGGAGGGCACGATCATCATGGACGGAGAGCGCTTCAACGAGCTGAAGATATCGCGTTTCAACGACCCCAAGCCTGACCGCGGATTCAAGACGATCCTAGCGGGAAGCCAAGTGCCGCAGTTTTCGGCATTTTTCGGCTTTGATTTCGCTGGCGGTGGCCTCGGCTACTTCGACGTCAAGGTTATCGAGGTACGTGACCTGATCGAAGGCATCATGCGCGATGCCGACTGTTACCCAAATTTCGAATTCGGGCTAGCCAACGAACAGATTATTGACGCCATGGAGCGGTCTCTGGCAACGGGCCAGTGGGAACAGACGGCGTCCTGAGCAATCGAGAGGCTTTTTGAGGAGATTTAAGATGACATTTCCAACCGCTCTTCCACCGTCCCGATTGCGAGCACCCCTGGACGCTCCTCCACTGCGCTGGGGCATTTTGGGGACTGGCTGGATAGCGGCAAAGTTCACAGAATCGGTAAAGGCACACACTCGGCAAGTAATCGCGGCCGTGGGTTCGAGATCGGAAGAAACTGCCAAGCGGTTTGCATCTGAGTGGGGTGTCGAGAACGCTTATGGAAGTTACGAGGCGCTCGTTCAATCACTCGATATCGATATCATCTATGTGGCGACACCACATGGTTGGCACCATGAGCACGTCCTGCTCGCGATCAACGCCGGTAAGCACGTGCTCGTCGAAAAGCCGATGGCGCTGAATCATGCCCAGGCTGCCGAAATGGTCACTGCTGCTCGTAAGAAAGGCGTCTTTTTTGCAGAAGCGCTCTGGACGTATTTCCTGCCGAAATTCGACATTGTCCAGCAGGTCCTTGATGCGGGCGTTATTGGGGACATCAAATCGGTCTACACGGAATATGGCGAGTATCTTCCGCGTGAGCACCGCATCTTCAACCCAAAACTGGCAGGCGGGCCGCTGCTTGATCTAGGTACGTATCCAGTGTCGTTAATAAGCAAGCTGCTTGGCGTTCCTTCCAAGGTCGTCGGCGTTGCAAGTCCCGATCCGGCCGGAGTGAATGGGCAGCTGGCTGTCGCCATGATGAATTCCCGGGGCTGCCAGGGGACCATGGCAACGACCCTTTATGGGTTTACGCCAACCGGCGCGACCATGGTCGGCACGGAGGGCTCGATCCGGTTTGTCAACGAGTTCCATTTGCCAGGCGCGTTCGAAGTGTGGTCGCTGGACGGGACTGTCAGGTTGAAATACGCAGAACCTCGTGGCGCGCATTTCGAAGGGCTTTACCATCAGGCTGCTGGGGTCGCTTACAGTATCAGCGACGGCGACCTTGAAAGTCCTTGCAGACCGCTTGATGCATCACTTGACACGATGAAAACACTTGATGCGATCCGTGCAGCGCTCGATATCGACTTCAGGAAAGCAGGGTTGTCTGAATGACCGCAAGACGGGTCCGACAGTCGTTATGTGAGGCACCGGTTCCCGTTGCGCAACAGGCTTACGCTGGACGCGAGGAGCTCACCGAGTGCAATACCGGCAATAGACATCAGAGTGTCGTTCGTTTCCGTACTTGGGAGAATGAGATGGACAGATGCGAGTTCTGCCAGACGTGAAAGGCTCTTATCCGTCGTTGCGATGACGGGTACGCCCTGCTGCACAAGTGTGGCTGCCAGACCGGAAATCTGGTCGGCATCAGCGCCACAGGCGATAACGATTGCCGCATCGCCTGGTGCCGCACAGGTCAACTGTGCTTCTCCGCCCGTAAGATCAGTCACCAGGATCGTTTTGATTTTCGACCGGACGAGGACGTGTTCCATGGCGACCGCAACTGGGAAGGCGCTTCCCCGCCCGATGACAAACATGCAATTGGCGCTGGCGATGATACGGGCAGCAATCTGGACATCCCTTGTCTTGACCGCGCTCAATAGATCATCCAGCACGTGGTGGCAGGCGTCAATCGCCCGACCAAAAAAGCGGTCATCCGGCCTTCCGTTCCGCTCGACAGCTTGTGGATCATTCCTTCCAGGGCGCCCTGAGATCTTTTGGCGCAGGGCGTCGCGAGCGATTGCCTGGACCGCAGCAAAGCCGTCATAGCCGAATAGTTGCGCGAACCGTATCAATGCTGATGGTGTGACATGTGCCGCCGCCGCGATATCCGTTGCAGAGTTCAGCGCAACATCATCCGGGGAATCCAGAACGTAGCGCGCAATTGCCGCGAGGCGTTTTGGCAATGAGATATACCGTGCGCGGATTCTCGCAGAAAGGTTCTCAAAATCCTCGGGGGCGCTTGTACTCTGACCTCTTTGATCAGACTTTTCGGGCATCGCGTTCCATGATCCATTCGACAGCGGGGTCTGGTACAAATCGCCACTTGCGCACTGGTCCTGCCATCACGTTGAGATAGTACATTTCGAACCCGTGCGGTGCACCACACGGATGATGACCGCGCGGCACAAGCACGACATCACCATCCGAAACGGCGATGGTCTCATCGAGCCTGCGATCATCAGTGTAGACGCGCTGAATTCCGAAGCCGCTTGCCGGGTTCAGTCGGTGATAATAGGTTTCCTCCAGGTAGGTGATGCGAGG
Source organism: Agrobacterium salinitolerans (assembly GCF_002008225.1). Lineage (GTDB taxonomy): Bacteria > Pseudomonadota > Alphaproteobacteria > Rhizobiales > Rhizobiaceae > Agrobacterium > Agrobacterium salinitolerans. The sequence goes on from NZ_MRDH01000005.1 coordinate 8,263, forward strand.
GTAGTCATCCTCGTCATGTCGATGGCTCGGAAAGGAAGACCAGTTGCCGGCCGGCGTGAAAACCTCCGTGACGAGCAGGCTGTCGCAATAATCTTCGGCCTCCATGGCAATGTTGTTGATGTGTCGCTGGTTGGAGCCAACTCCCCGTGGAGTGAGCTTGATACCATCAGGCCCGATTTTGCGGGCAGGATGCCCACGTTTGCCGGGCGCTAGGCAAACCGCGATCGTGCAATCCGTCGTCGCCTGTGCCGCCCAACGCGAACCGTTCGGGAGATAGAGACAATGCGGTGGCGTTTTTTCGAAAACGTTCATCCGCTCGCCAAGCTCGCCCCAGTCCTCCCCATCGGCAGTAAAATGGGCCTTGCCTTCAACCATCACCAGTATTGCTTCCATGCTACCGGTTGCCTCGCTAATGGCTTCCCCGTCGCGCAGGCGATAAAGATTGAATCCGACATACCGCCACCCCGCCGACTGCGGGGTGATTTCGTGAACCTTGCCGTGGCCGCCGAACGGCCGGCGCAGAAGATGGCTCATGATGATGCTTCCTGTTTGTTTGCGTTGCCTGTTCAGGTCGCGGCCTTATCCAGCCCGACCTCGCAGGAGATCGATTTCAGTGCGTTCAAACCCATGTACTGGTAGAGGAAAGGTTCTCGAACGGCGCTGTCCTGCTCGGCCTCGATCACCAGCCAGCCGGTGTAGTTGTGGGCGGCGGCGACCTTGAGAACCGGCGCGAAGTCGACGCAGCCTTCCGGGTCACCAGGCACGGTGAAGACGCCGCGCCGCACACCATCGAGGAAGGAGAGGTTCTCCGTACGAACCTGCTTCATGATCTCGGGACGGATGTTCTTTGCATGGATGTGCGTTACGCGACCCATATACTTGTTTGCCACCTCCAGAGGGTTCGCGCCGCCGAACGTGCAATGACCCGTGTCGAGCAGCAGGCGGGTATAGGGACCGGCCATCGCCATGAAGCGATCGATGTCGGCCGCGCTTTCGATGATCGTGCCCATGTGATGGTGATAACCCATCTTCACGCCCTGTTCTGCCGCGTGCTTGGAGAGCGCCTCATAGCCCTCGGAAAATCGCGCCCACTGCTCATCGGTCATGATCGGGCGATTATTCACTGGCGTGTCGTCGCTGCCATGGACGGTATTAGAGCACTCGCACGCATTAATGTGATCGCCACCGGCCGCCTTGGTCATGTCGATGAAGGTCTGCAACGCTTTGATCTCGGTCGCGATGTCATTGATCAGGAGATTGGTCGAATGCCATCCGCCGACGAAGCGCAGGCCAAATTCGCCGAGCTTGGCCTTTAGCGCCTTGCCTTCGTTCGGCATCTTGTGTCCTTTCTCGATGCCGTCAAAGCCGATCTTACGGCAATCGGAAAGGCAATCTTCCAGCGACAGATGCGCGCCGATTGTCTGATCGTCGTCATTGGACCAGGCGATAGGGTTGGTTCCGTAGAGTATCATGGTTCAGTCCTTTCAGGCATTCGAAGCGTCAATTGATCCGCTGGCGAGCGGTGTTGGCTTCATAGTGTGCGCGCGCCTTCTTCAGTTTTTCGGTGTTGCCGACTTCGGGAACCGCGACGTCCCACCAGCCGCCGCCGATGCCAGCGCCGGTTTCGGCTTCGGTGTCGATGACGATGACGGTCGGGATGTTGCGGTCGCGAGCGGCGACCAACTCGGTCTCGAGCGCGGCGATGCCCGACACCTTCATGGCATGGGCGCCCATCGAGGCCGCATGTGCCACGAAGTCGATCTCCGGCTGCACTTCGATATTGCTGTCCTTGTACATATTATTGAATTCGGCCCCGCCGCATTCCTGCTGCAGGCGGTTAATGCAGCCGTAACCGCGGTTGTCGGTCAGCACGATCGTGAACGGGACACGCATCATCACGGCCGTCGCCAGCTCGGAGTTGGCCATCATGTAGGAGCCGTCGCCGACGAAGCAGACGACATCCTTGGCCTTATCCGCAAGCTTGATGCCGAAGGCACCTGCTACCTCGTAACCCATGCAGGAGTAGCCGTATTCCATATGGTAGCCATTTGTGGCTGCCCGCCACAGCACCTGCAGCGCCCCCGGCATGGTGCCGGCGGCACACATTGCGACAGTGTTCTCCTTGGCTTGGCGCAACACGGCGCCGATGACATGGGCATCCGATGGCAGGAAGTTGGCACTCTCTGGGTTCGGGGCGGCGAGGGCGCCGTCGGACAACCGGAACCATGCATCGCGCGCGGCATAGTCAGGATCTTCAAACCGGTGGCTATCCAGTCCCGCGGATAATCGTGAGAGCGCAACCTTGGCATCTGAGACAAGCGGGATAGCGCTGTGCTTTGCAGCGTCATAACCGGCAAGATTGATCGAGACAAGCTTGCGCGCCGGGTTGGCGAAAGCCGTCCAACTGCCCGTGGTGAAATCCTGGAAGCGGGTACCGACACCGAGGATGAGGTCGGCATTAGCCGCAATCTCGTTGCCGCAATCGGTCCCAGTGACACCTGGCGATCCGAAGTTCAATTTTTCCTTCCAGTCGATCGCGCCCTTGCCGGCCTGGGTTTCGACGACAGGAATGTTATGCATCCTGGCGAATTTTAGAAGATCGCTCTCGGCGCCAGAATAAAGGACACCGCCGCCCGCGACGATCACGGGATTGCGCGCCGACTTGAGAGCGGCGACGACATCGGCGACTTCACGCGGATCCGGCTCCGGCCGCCGGATGCGCCAGGTCCTTTCCTCGAAGAAGCTCTCCGGCCAGTCAAAGGCTTCCGCCTGCACGTCCTGGCAGAAAGCGAGCGTAACAGGACCGCAGTTGGCAGGATCGGTCATAACCTGCATGGCGCGTGGCAAGGCCGACAACAGGTGTTCCGGCCGCGTGATACGGTCAAAATAGCGGCTGACCGGCCTGAAGCAATCGGTGACGCTCATCGTTCCGTCCTCGAAATCTTCGATCTGCTGCAGCACCGGATCGGGTCGGCGATTGGCAAAGACGTCGCCGGGGATGAACAGCACGGGAAGCCGGTTAACATGGGCAAGGGCTGCCGCCGTCACCATGTTGGTGGCCCCCGGACCGATCGACGACGTGATCGCCATTGCCTTGCGGCGGCGTTTCGTCTTGGCATAGGCGATGGCTGCGTGCGCCATGGTCTGCTCGTTCTGGCCGCGCCATGTAGGGAGTCTTTCCTGGATACCGTGTAACGCCTCGCCGATGCCAGCGACATTTCCATGCCCGAAAATCGCCCAGACGCCGTCGATGAAGCGCTCCCCGTCCTCGTTCATCTGCACCGACAGCCAGCGGAACATCGCCTGTGCTGCGGTCAAACGGATCGTTGTCATATCAATTCTCCTTGGCGGCCTTGCGCGCCGCATCCCAAATCTCGCAAAGGCGGCTGTATCTCCGCGTCATTTCGGCAACGGCTGCCGCGTCTGTTGTCTCGCCCTTGAACCACTGACGCGCGACCTCACCAAAGATGGTCCGGCCAACGGCAAAGCCTTTCACCAGTTGATAGCGTGCGGCGACTTTGAAGCTTGCCTCGAGCTCCGCTTCCGGCGCATCAAGTCCGAGGACGACAATGCCGCGCGTGTTCGGGTCGTTGTCGTTGATCGCCGCGCAGGTCTTGTCCCAGGCGGCTGCGCTGACCATCGGCTCAAGCTTCCACCAGTCCGGATAAATCCCGATCTCGTAGAAGCGCCGGATAAGGGCAGCAGTGGTGTCGTCATCGACGGGTCCGACCTTGGACGGAATGATCTCAAGAAGGAATTCCAGCCGGTTGCGGCGAGCCGCCGAAAACAGGCGGCTGATGGTTGCTTCCTGCTCAGCCCGCATCTCTGCAGCGTCGCTCGGATGGCAGAAGCACAGCACCTTGACGACGTTCTCCAGAGCCCATTCGCTTAGAGCCCCATAGTCAGGCCCGAGTTCGGGCTCCAGCGTCAGAGGACGCGAACCTGGCCACTCGACCGGTCGCCCGATCCAGAGCCCCGTGCCGGAGGCTGCATGCAGCGCCTGACGCCCAAGCCTATTGTCGCAGAGAATTCCATACCCCGCCTTTCCGTTCTGAACATCGAGCGCCGCCTTGAGACAAAGTTGTTTAAATTCTCGGATCTTTTGCGATGTCGCTCCTTCCATCGCTTCCAGCTGAATGCGATGGTCGAAGGCAAAGACGCGCATCGTTGACCAGTCATTGTGGCGGTTGGTCGCCCAATGGATCTGCTCCAGCTCCGCATCTTTGCGAAGCGCCTTTTCCTTCACGCCACGCTTGAGGAAGAACTCCAGTTCCTCGAGCGAGGGATAGGCCGGCGTGCAGCCATGGCGACTGACGGCGAATGCACCGCAGGCATTGGCGTATTCCAGCGCTCTCGGCCAGGACGCGTCTTCCAGCCAGCCCTTGATCAGGCCGGACATGAAGCCGTCTCCTGCGCCAAGAACGTTGAAGACTTCGATCGGGAAACCCGGTCCCCGCTCGCCATCATCAAGACTGTCTGGGATCGCGCCGGTAAAGGCGACCGCGCCGGCTGCGCCGCGTTTGCAAATGAGCGTCGCTGGCGAGAGCTCGCGCACCGCGCGCAGTGCCGCGATCGTGTCGGTCGAGCCGCCCGCGATATGGAATTCCTCCTCCGTGCCGACGATCAGGTGGAATAGATGCAGGTGGCTCTGCAACTTCGTCGTGACACGATCACTTTCGATGAAGCGACTTTCTCCGTCGCCATGGCCCGCCAACCCCCACAAGTTTGGGCGATAGTCGATATCGAGGCCGATGCGCGCGCCGTGTTTGCGGGCAAGGTCGATGGCTTTGAGAACGGCACTTTCGGTCTTCGGGTGGCTGAGATGGGTACCGGTCACGACGAGGGCGCGGCTCTCGGAAATCAAGTCCTCTTCGATATCGTCTTCGCACAGCGCCATGTCTGCGCAGTTCTCACGATAAAAAATCAGCGGGAAATGTTCTTCATCGCGGATGCCGAGCAGGACGAGCGCAGTCAGTCGCTCGGGATCAGTCTTGACCCCGCGTACATCGACGCCTTCCTTCCGCAACTCCTCGCGAATGAACCGTCCCATATGCTCGTCGCCGACGCGCGTGATCAGACCGCTTTTGAGGCCAAGTCGCGCCGTTCCTGCCGCCATGTTGGTGGGCGAGCCGCCAATATATTTCTGGAACGACCCCATGTCCTCCAGCCGGCCGCCGATTTGCGCGCCATAGAGATCCACCGAAGAGCGGCCGACCGTTATCACATCCAAAGTTTTTGCCATTTCACTCCTCAAGCATCCCAGGAGACACACGCGTCAGAAGATCGCTCGCGGCAAAGCCGCGAGCGACTGGGTCAAATTGCCCGGTTGATGTGACCAATGCTGTCCCTCACGGCAGCAACCGGGTCATTCAATTCGTGAACGTCCTCCGCAAAGGGCTCGAAGCTGTAAAGGCCTCGGTATCCAGCGGCACTGAGTGCCTTGATCTGGGCAATGTTCTCCAGGCGGTCCGCGCCATCCACGAGAACGCGGTGCGCATCGAGCATATCGGACACCGCGACGGCCGGATCGACGACGCCTGAGATATGCACGAGCCCGGTCTTCTCCGGGAAGAACTCTGTCTCGCCTGCCAGGTGGTGGTGGAAGGTATCATGCACGAGCTTGTAAACTCCTTCGCCACCGGCAGCCTCGATGGCCTCCAACGCTTCTTTCTTCGTTCGCAGCGACGAAATCGGAAAGCCGAGCGGCTCAACGAGACCGGTCAGGCCGCGTTCTTTGAGGATCGGCTTCATCGCTTTCAGCGCAGCGACCAGATCATCAAAGGCGACCTTCGTGCCATCGTTGAGCGGGCACATGACGAGTGCCTCTGCACCGCTTGCGGCGGCGTAGTCGGCCAAAGCGACGGCGCGCCTCGGCAAGTCGCCGGACCAGACATTAAAGGGATAGAGCGCGTTGATCGAGATGATCGTCACGCCGGCCTTTGCCGCTGCGTCCTTTACCGCTGCGGGATCGATGGTGTTGACGACATCCGGCAGATCATTCCGAATTTCGACCTCGGTCAGCCCGAGACCTTTGGCGGCAGCGAAGAATGCCTCGAGAGTGAGTTTCGGTGCGGTGATGTGGTTGATCGCAAAACGCATGACAAACCTCAGTTATAAAGCGCCGGACGGGTCGGCAGGTCGATCGCGACGGACTGCCCTTCCTTTTCCTGCGCGGTGACGCAGGCGTCGGACGTGATGGCGGCCACATAGCCGTCCCAGGAGGTCGGTCCGGATGCGGTACCCTTGGCGGCAGCGTGGATGAAGTCCTGCAGCTCGACGTCGTAACTCGCGATGAAGCGATCCTTCCAATCCGTCAGGATGTCGTTCTGAAGCTTGGCGTCTAGGCGCGTCTGGATTGCCAGGGGTTCCGGCAGCTTGGCGATACCATCTTCGCCGACGACTTCGCACTGGATGTCGTAGCCGTAGTGGCAATTCACGAAGATCTCGACATTGATAATCGTGCCCTTCGCCGTTTCCAGGATCACGATCTGCGGATCCTTGAGCTTGGCGTGGCTGCGCACGGCAGAACGAGGAAACAGGACGCGCGCAGAGACGTAGTCGTCGTCAAGCAGCCAGCGGAACACGTCGATCTCGTGGATCAGCGTGTCGTGGATGGCCATGGGCGTCACATATTGCGCGGGAACAGACGGGTTGCGGTGCGCAGCGTGCACGATGATCGGTGCGCCGATCTTCGTGTCGACCGCCTTCTTTAGCGCGACGTAACCGCTGTCGTAGCGGCGCATGAAGCCAACTTGCACGACACGCTTGCCATGCTTTACCTCAGCATCAACGATGCGCTTAGCACCTTCGGCGGTCGTTGCCAGCGGCTTCTCGCAGAAGCAGGGCTTACCCGCTGCGATTGCTGCCAATACGTATTGCTCATGGGTAGCGCCCCAAGAGGTGACGAGCACGGCATCGACGTCGGAGGCGGCTATAAGTGCTTCGCCTGTGTCGTAGATGGCCGCATCCGGCGCGATATCTTTCTTCACGGCTTCGGCGGACGCCCTATTCACGTCGCTCAGCGCCACGATCCTCGCGCCGCCGAGAACCTGGTTGATGCGGCGCGCATGCTCGCGGCCGATTGCGCCGGTGCCGATGACACCAATTCTCAAAGTCATGGGAAGAGCCTCACTTCTGGTATTTGTTGATGTATCTGTTGATTTCGGAGCACATGAAGCGCCCGGATTCATCCGCCTTGTCTTCCCAGGCGAAGACGCAGGAGGTTACGATGCCGTCGAAGCCGATCTCCGAGAGCGTGCCGAAGAAATCCTCCCACGGCACCTCGCCCTGGCCGATATTGAGGTGCTGGTGGACCCGCGCCTGCGTGCCGGGTGGGTTCAGGATGTAGCGCAGCCCCGAGCTTGCCTTGTGATTGAAGGTGTCGCCGACGTGGACATGCGCCAGCACATCCTTTGCCTCGCGCAGCATCGCCTTGGTATCGTCGCCGAAATAAAAGGTATGCGGCGCGCAATAGAGAAATTTGACGCTCTTGGAGTTTACGGTACGAATGATGTCGAGTGCTGGCTGCAACGTTTCGCACCAGTCTTCCGGATGTGGTTCGATGTTGAGCTGGATGCCCTCACGTTCGAAAATCGGAACAAGCTCTTCCATCGAGCGCCACCAGGCATCTTCGCAGGCCTCGATCATAGAGCCTGTGTGGCAGCAGTAGCATGAGCCCTTATCGGGGTGCGGACCACGGCCGAATTCCGAGTTCATCGTATCGACTTCGAGCTCAACCGCGATCTCGATCGCGCGCTTCCAGTGCTTAACCGCCGCCTTGCGCTCGGTCTCGTCATTGGAGGCCCAGCGATACATGGGAAGCAGCGATGCGATACCGACATCCGCCTCCTTCAGCGATCTCTTGAGTGTCTTGATACGTTCGGGGAACACGCGTGGCGCCTTGAACCACTCCAGAAAGTCAGCGCGTGGCGATAGCTCGATCCAGTCGAAGCCAAGTTCCTTCACCTTGTGGGGAAGTTCCTCCAGGCTCAAATGGCGATGCATGAACGGGTCTATGGCGATCTTCATGGATGCCTCCTTTTCTCTGTCCTTGTGATCAAGGGAATGGTGGGGGCGCGGCGTTGAGAGGAGCCGATCGCGCCCCGGGGTGCTACTTCGCGTAGCTGGCCATGTATTCAGTGGTCATGCGCTCGAACGGCACACACAAGGTTTTCCGGACCGTTTCGCCAAGCGCCGTATTCTCCGCGAAAGAGGTCATGTTAACCCCGAGACGGATTTCGCCTGTCATTGCCGGAACGGTCTGAACCAGGCAAAGTGCGGTCGTTATCAGAAGCTGATTCATTACAGTTCCTCACAAATTGCATATCGATGTGAAGTTGCTCTGAGAGGCGGGGGAACGACGGGCCTGTCGCCACTCCTGGTCAGCTCTTTTTAACGCGCTTGCGCTGACGGTAGACGTCTGCCACCACGGCAGCGACGATAATGACGCCTTTTAACATCTCTTGGTAATAAGCGTCCAAACGCAGAAAGGTGAAACCCGAGATAATCACGCCGAATATGATCATTCCGATCATCGTTCCGAGTATGGAACCGCGCCCACCCGACAGGGAGACGCCGCCTATTACGGCCATCGCGATTGCGTCGAGCTCGTAGCTCATGCCCATGCCGGCTTGTGCGGTTAGACCTCGCGAGGCCACCACGATACCAGCCAGTGCCGACAGTAGGCCAGCAACGGCATAGACCTTGACCGTGTGGCGTTCGACGTCGATACCCGAAACCCGAGCGGCCTGACGATTTGCCCCTATCGCATAGGTGAATTTACCGTAGCGCGTGTAGCGCAACACGACATGCATGACGGCCGCCACGCCCAGAAAGATCAGGACAGGCGCGAGACCCTTGCCGATCATGGCGAAACTGTCGGTCGGGAAGCTAATCGGCTGCCCTTTGGTATACCATTTCGCAAAACCGCGCGCAGTCACCATCATGCCCAGCGTGGCAATAAAGGGAGGTATACGACTATAGGCGATCAGCACTCCATTGATGCCGCCGCAAACAATCCCGACCAAAAGACCGACTGCTACAGGCACGATAACCGGCAAATCGGTTAAATGGGGGTATAGGGCACGTTCATAGGTGCCGGCCTGTGCGAGACTCATCGAGATCATTGCGGTTGCGCCAACGATCGAGCCCGAGCTCAGATCAATACCGTCTGAAATGATGACCTGAGTGACCCCGATCGCAATAATGCCGATCACCGAAACCTGAAGAATCATAATGGAAAGACGTTGCGTATTCCCGAGAAAGCTCTGCCCCTGCAAAATCCACCCGAGGATTTCAAAAGTCAGCGAAATCCCGATCAGAACCAGGAATATTGTCAGTTCAGCCGGTAACCGACGTTTTGTGGTAAAGGTCGACGCTGTAGATTGGGTGATGGTGTTCATAATTTCCTCCCTTTCCCGCCGTCATCGGGCAGCAAGGTCCATAATTTTCACTTGAGTTGCATCGGCGCGATCAAGGAAACCGGCCACGTGGCCTTCGTGCATGACCATGATCCGATCGCTCATGCCCAACACCTCCGGCAGTTCCGACGAAATCATCAGTACGGCCACCCCTTCCGCAGCCAAGCCGGTGATCAGTCTGTGGATTTCGGATTTAGCGCCCACATCAATGCCGCGGGTTGGCTCGTCGAGGATAAGGATCCGGGGATTCGTCAGAAGCCAGCGCGCAATCAGCAGTTTCTGCTGGTTCCCGCCGGATAGATTCTCGACCGTCTCATGCAAATTCGGGGTCTTGACGCGAAGTTTGGCGGCCATCTCTTCGGCCAGTTTTGTGACGGTGGATTGATCGACGAACCCAGCCTTGACGTGTGAGCGTGTGATAAGGGCAGACTGGATGTTCTCGAGGCAGTTCAACGTCAGGAAACAGCCCGTCTCCTTGCGATCCTCGGTCAGGAACGCCAGTCCACAAGCCATCGCGTCGCTTGGGTTTGATATCGCCGCGATCTTGCCGTCGATCAAAATTTCACCTGAACTCGCCGGTGTGACACCAAAAAGAGCCTCCGCGACGTTCGAACGTTTTGAACCCACCAATCCCGCGAGCCCGAGGATCTCGCCGCGGCGGACTGAAAAGGAGATGTCGTAAAAGACACCCGGGATTGTCAGGTTCTTTACTTCCAGGATCACGTCGCCGATGGGGCAATCGACTTTCGGGAACATGTCGGTGATCTCGCGGCCGACCATCATGCGAATAATGTCATCGCGCGTCACATCCTTGGAAGAATGGGTGCCAACGTATTTTCCGTCTCGAAAGACTGTGAATTCGTCGGCAATCTCAAAGAGTTCATTCATCTTGTGAGTGATGTAAACGATGCCAATGCCGCGAGAGCGAAGATCGCGAATGATTGCGAAAAGGTGCTCCACTTCGCGATCGGTCAACGCCGAGGTTGGCTCGTCCATGATCAGGATCGAGGATTCATAGCTGACCGCACGGGCGATCTCGACCATTTGTTTCTGCGCAACGGTGAGTTCGGAAACCTGAGCCTTCGGATCGAGCTTAATGTTGAGACGCGAAAACAGATCCTCAGTCATCTTGGCCATATTTGAATGATCGATAAGACCAAAGCGATTTTTCGGTTCGCGGCGTATCCAGATATTTTCCGCCACAGTCATCGAGTTCATCAGCGCCAGTTCCTGATGGATCATGGCAACGCCCTGCTCGAGGGCGTCAAGCGGAGATTTCAACGTAACAGGTAATCCGCGCAACCTGATTTCACCGGCGTCTGGTTGGTAAATTCCTGCGATGATTTTCATCAGCGTGGACTTTCCAGCGCCATTTTCACCCATCAGCGCATGAACAGTTCCGGGCCGCACCCGCAGCCTGACATCATCGAGAGCGACGACGCCGGGAAACTCTTTTCGGATGCCTTCGATTGCCAGCAAACCATCGCGCTCGGTATTTTCGAGCATCTGCTTGATCGCTGCAGCTGTTGTTTGACTTACCATTGCAAATCCTCCGTCTCGCGAAAGAGGAAGGCATAGAGTTGCCTTCCTCGCATGGTCGCGCAGGTCAGTTCTTCGCCTGGTAGTTCTTTAGGTTTGCCGGGGTGACGAGTTCGAACGGAACATAGACCTTCTTTTCGATCTTTTCGCCCTTGGCAATCTTAATAGCAGCGTCAACCGCGCCTTTTCCTTGGCCGGCAGCGTTCTGGAAGACGGACACGTCGAGGTCGCCAGCCGCCATGGACGCAAGAGCGTCCTGCGTGGCATCGATGCCCGCGACAACGACGTCATTCATAGAGCGGCCCGATGATTTCAACGACTGAATCGCGCCAATTGCCATCTCGTCATTGTTGGAGATCACGGCATCGAACTTGACGCCAGCCGACAACCAGTTGGTCATCAGATCGGCACCCTGTGTTCGAGACCAGTTTGCAGTCTGCTCTTCGACGATCTTGATGAAGCTGCAATCGGGTGTTGCGATGACGTCCTTGATGTCCTGTGTGCGCACGCGCGCGGCTTGATTGGACAATTCACCCATCATGACGACGGCATTGGCTTCCTTCTTCCCTGCTTCCTTGAGAATTCGGCAGACCTCTTGAGTTTGAAGTGTTCCGGACTGTTTTTCATCCGATGCAACGAAAGCCTGCTTCTCGGGCAGGTCATCAACATTGACCGGTTGGCGATTGACATAAATGAGAGGGATACCGGCTGCTGCGGCTGCCTGTGAAAGCGCCGTGGTCGCATCGGTGTCGACCGGGTTAACGATGATTGCATCTACGCCCGAGGCCACAAAGTTTTGAACCTGGCTCAGTTGTTTCCCGACATCATTTTGCGCATCTTCGATCTGGAGAGTGACGCCGTCGAGGCCTTTGGCGTAATCAATCATGCCATTGCGCAAGACTGTCAGGAAGTTGTCGTCGAACAGTGCCATCGAGACGCCAATCGTCTGGGCAGACGCCGATGTAGCCAGCAAGCTGGCAAATGCGGCCATGATCAAATGTTTTTTCACGTGTTTCTCCTCCACGGTTTTCCTACCCACTCAGCGTGACAACGCCGGTGGGCTTGGTCTGTCAGAATATGCAACAGTTTTCCATGAGCTCTGACGAGGTCAGTTCCCTTGGCACGGCCATCAATGATCTTTACGAACGCGATGGCCTCCTGTCTCCGCCATCGCGCTCTCACCCTTTCGCAAAGGAGGGCCGTCGTCAACGATTTGTCGCCGCAGAATCTATCAAGCCTGATAGAAAAAACACACGGCCAATGAGAGATTCTATCAGATCTTTACAGGCTTTCAGGAACCCACAAATGCGCTGGCAGGAAGCGCTGGCCAGGATTCTCAGCCATCCCGTGCTCCTTGGTGTGGACCATTGTCACGATCAAATCTGCGCACAGGTCGCGCAATGGCGTTTGAAAGATGCCCGAAATGCGCCGCTCCAGAAGGGCCTGACGTGATTCAGGGGTTAGTTCATTGACGAGGCACGCAATGGATCCGGATCTGTTTTGCTGGATTAGCGCTTCAATAGCGCCCTCCATTCCACCGCCGATGCAGTACAGACCAACTAAGTCAGGATGGTGCGAGAGCGTGTCCGTCATGAGGCCATAGGTGAGGCGGCGGGTCTCAAGATTGACGAGGGCATCCAGAACTTCAAACTCAGGGGCGTATTCCCGCATATATGCGCGAAACCCTGTTTCCCGAAGCGAATGTCCATGAAACCGGTGTCCACCCAAAATCAGGAGCACCTTGCCGGGGGTGGGCGAAAGCTTTGAAATCATCCAGGCTGCAGTACGTCCAACTTTCATATTATTGGTGCCCAGATAGGTTTCACGGACACCTTGCGCGAAGTCGGAAAGTAGGGAAAACGTCGGTATTCCCTTCGATTTCATCGTGGCAACGGCTTTCGTCACGTCGTGGTGGTCTGGTCCTGCTGCCGCGATTGCCTGGACCTTGCCCGCCATTCCCAAAATCAATTCAGCGAGCTCGCTGGGTTCCTCTGATTTGGCAAATTCTATCTTGAGGTTGATGTTGCGGTCCTTTACAGCCAACGCAGCTGCCTGGAGTTCGGTGGCAAAGTCCTTGTAAAAAGTCTGCCGTTCCTTACGCAGAATTATCCCGAAATTATACGTAGGAGTGTCTCCCAGCATTCTCTGGCGGATAATGTTGGTGCCGCGAAACCCGATCTTCTCGGATGCCTCAAAAACTTTTCTGGCGGTCTCTTCGCGAACAGGTAAACGCCCGTTTAAAACGCGGTCTACGGTCGCAACGCTTACGCCTGCGGTGCCTGCAAGATCTGATATGGTTGGGCGCTTCACTGGAATGCCTTTCATAAATGGGCGAATGCTATCAAGAACCGCCCGGGATTTTTGCATTAACGTGAAAAACTATCAATCAGGTCGCTGTCTGCCGAAACTGGCCTCCGTCAGCGCGTAACCGTTGTGCGGATCAGCAGGCACCGGATATCAACTTTGACAAAACGATTAGCGGTTATGATGTGCGTTCATCAAAGCTCAGCAGCGCTCGCATGACCAGCTTGACGTGAATAGAGAGGTTTATCTCCATTTCCGGCGTTCTGCGGGAATCCGAGATCAATCTAGACACCGTTGCTCCGAAAAGTAGTGCCATCACAACTCCTGCCAGCTGAGATGCTTTCGAACTGAACATCTTTTTTGCAACGCCGTCCTCCAATATCGTATTGATCTTCGAGAAAACGGGTTCCGCGAATATCTCATTATAGTGGTCGATCAGTTCGGGAAACCGGGGGGCCTCCGCCAAGAGCAGCCTAAGCAGTTCCCGCATTTTCCGGTCATTTACAATGGCATCGAATAGGAAGCCCAAAAATGCTTCGATCTCTTCGACGGGATTTTTCCGCGCACCTGAATAAGTGTCGAGCACCTCTTGGACAGCCCTTGTAAGATTCTCGATCGTCGACCTAAAAAGTTCTTCTTTCGTTTCGAAATAGATGAACACGGTACCCTTCGTGACGTTCACGCGGTGAGCGATATCTTCGACGCGTGTAGCGGTGAAGCCATTCTTTGCAAATTCCTCGAATGCGGCATCAACGATCTCCAGTCGGCGCTGAGCTTTCTGCTCTGCGCGCGTTAATTTCTCGGCTGCGGACATTCTACACCCCCTCTCGACCTTCTTCGGTTTCGCTGCTCGCGTTGAGCGTGACCCTAACCGAACCCTCGCCAGTGACGTTCTAGTTCTAAGAGTGCGCCGCCCTGCAATTAGCATAGGAGCAGAATTGCATATTATATTTACAATCGGAATGTATGTATATAAACACGGGAGGGTGGGCTCGTTTCATGTGGCCCGGCAAAATCGTCATCGGAAGGTGAAAAAATGGTCGAGAAAAGTCAGTGGCGGCGCGGGCAAACGGTGGCCCTTGCGTTGATCCTATCCTGTGTCCTCTATCCCGGAAGAGTGCTCTCGCAGCAACAACCCACCCCGTCGGTCACGGTTGAAACCGCCAAAGCGGCGGATTTCACGCTGACTGCGCGTTTGCCCGGACGTATCAAACCTTCGACGATTTCAGAGGTACGGCCGCAGGTCTCAGGCATCATCCGGGAACGATTATTTGAAGAAGGCGCCCGTGTCGAGGCCGGTCAGGTTCTCTACAAGATCGAGGATGAAACCTATGTCGCGGCGGTGGAATCCGCAAAGGCCAACGTCGCCCAGGCGCAGGCCAGCTATGATTTCGCCGTCGTCGATGCGCGCCGTGCTGAGGAGACATTTGCCAATAATGTCAGCTCGGCGTCGAACCGCGATAACAAGATTGCAGAGAGAAACAAGACGCAGGCCGCACTTCAGGTGGCGCGGGCTCAGCTGACGACAGCACAGATCGACCTCGAGAGAACGACGATCCGCGCGCCAATCTCCGGCATCATCGGGTTTTCGGAAACGACTGCCGGCGCGCTTGTGGCTGCGCAGCAGACGACGGCTTTGACCACGATCCGTGCGCTCGACACGATCTATGTCGACGTAACCCAGTCCGTAAACGATCTGTTACGCTGGAATGCCGACAAAAGGGTAGGGGGCAGCCAGTCCCTGTCCGTCGCAACGATGATCCTTCCCAACGGCCAGACCTACCCGATCAAGGGCGACCTGAAGGCGGCCGAACCGAGGGTCGAGCCGACGACAGGCATGGTCACCCTTCGAATTTCATTTTCCAACCCGGATAACAGGCTTCTGCCGGGCCTCTATGTCGAGGTTGAACTGCCGCAGGCCGTCACCAAGGACGCGATCCTCGTTCCGCAAAGCGCCGTGATGCGCAATACAAAAGGCGAGGCTTCCGTCTGGATCGTGGAAGGCGGCAAGATTGTTCCCCGTCCGGTAACCATCGTCACTGGTGCCGGCAATCGCTGGGTCACCAGCAGCGGCCTGAAACCGGGGGACCAGATCGTCATGTCCGGTTTCCAGAAGGTGGCACCCGGTGCTTCGGTGGAAATAGAGCAACAGCCGGTGGCCCAGCAGGCTGCCCGGGTCGGGAGTAACTGATCCATGGCGCGGTTTTTCATAGACAGGCCCATTTTCGCCTGGGTCATCGCGATCATCATCATGGGCCTCGGCGTCCTGTCGATCATGAGACTGCCGATCTCGCAATATCCCTCGATCGCCGGTCCATCCGTGGTCATCGGCGCGACCTATCCCGGCGCATCCGCCGAGACGGTCGCGGATACGGTGGTGCAGATCATCGAGAAGGAAATGACGGGCCTTGACGGGCTGCGTTACATCGACTCATCGACGACCTCTACCGGTCGCGCCACCGTGACACTCACATTCAATCTCGGCACGGATCCCGACATCGCCCAGGTTCAGGTCCAGAACAAGCTCAGCCAGGCCGAAGCGAGCCTGCCTTCGGAAGTGACGCGTCAGGGTGTGACGGTTGAGAAATCGACAACCGGCTTCCTGATGGTGATCGCGCTGATCTCGGACGACGGAACCCGAAGCGCCATCGATCTCGCCGATTATCTGAACTCCTATATGGTCGAACCGGTGTCGAGACTGAAGGGTGTCGGCAAGGTCGAAGTGTTCGGGTCGGAATATGCAATGCGGATCTGGCTCGATCCACAGAAGCTGAAATATTACGGCCTCTCTCCCACGACCGTCATCAATGCCATCAGCGCCCAGAATGCGCAGATATCGGCCGGTTCCTTCGGCGCGATGCCGGCGCCGGAAGGCCAGCAGCTCAATGCCACCGTCACAGCCCAGTCGCTCCTGAAGACGCCGCAGGATTTCGAACGCATCGTATTGCGTGCCGATACCGATGGCGGCATGGTGCTGCTGCGCGATGTCGCGCGGGCCGAGCTTGGAACGGAAAACTACGAAATCTCCAGTTTCTATAACGGCAAACCGTCGTCAGGTATGGCGATCCAGCTGGCATCCGGCGCCAATGCACTTGAAACGGCGGAGTTGGTGAAGGCCAAGATGGCCGATCTCGGTGCGTTTCTTCCCGCCGGCGTGAGCTATGTCATTCCCTATGATACGACGCCGTTCGTCTCGCTTTCCATCGAGGCGGTCATTCACACGCTCATCGAAGCGATCGTACTGGTCGTGTTCGTGATGCTGATCTTCCTGCATAATTTCCGCGCGACGCTGATCCCGACGCTGGCCGTGCCGGTGGTTCTGCTTGGAACCTTCGGCATCATGGCGGCGCTCGGATTTTCGATCAATACGCTCACCATGCTCGCGATGGTTCTGGCGATCGGTCTGCTGGTAGATGATGCGATCGTGGTGGTGGAAAATGTTGAGCGTATCATGCGCGACGAGCATCTCGATCCCGTCGCGGCCACGAAAAAATCGATGGGAGAAATCCAGGGGGCGCTCGTGGGCATCGCCATGGTGGTTTCCGCCGTCTTCGTGCCCATGGCGTTTTTTGGCGGCGCAACAGGGGAAATGTACAAGCAGTTCTCGGTGACCATCGTCGCGGCCATGGCGCTCTCGGTGCTGGTCGCCCTCATCTTCACGCCGGCGCTTTGCGCGACGATGCTGAAGGCCCATGATCACAATGCCAAGCCGGGTCTTGCCAGCCGTTTCAGCAACTGGTTCGAGCGCAATTTCTCATGGCTGACGACACGATACGGCAATATCGTCAGGGCTTCGGCGAAAAGGCCTGTCAGGATGTTCCTTGTCTACCTGCTTCTGGTGGGTGCCATGGTCTTCCTTTACCAGAAGACGCCAACCTCGTTCCTTCCCGATGAAGATCAGGGAACCCTGCTCACCATCATCCAGACACCACCCGGTTCCACCGCGCAAAATACCGAGGCGGTTCTGGGCAAGGTGGAAAACTACTACATGAATGCCGAAGCCCAGAACGTCGAGTCTGTCTTCTCGGTTCGTGGTTTCTCCTTTGCCGGTCAAGGCCAGAACATGGGCATGATGTTCGTCAAGCTGAAGGACTGGGAAGAGCGCAAGGGCAAGGAAAACTCCGCCCAGGCCATCGCCGCGCGTGCCTTCGGGCCTCTGATGGGCGGCATCAAGGAGGCGATCGTGGTTCCGCTGGTACCGCCGGCGGTCACGGAACTCGGCAATTCCAACGGCTTTACCGCCTTCCTTCAGGCGCGTTCCGGCCAGAGCCACGAGCAGCTTCTGGAAGCGCGCAACATGCTGCTGGGTCTTGCGGCCCAAAGCCCGAAGCTTATGGCCGTCCGGCCGAACGGCGTCGAGGATGCTTCTCAGTTCGAACTCAACATCGACTGGGGCAAGGCCGGCGCTGTTGGCCTCAGCGCTGCGGATGTCGGGTCGTTCCTGACCACCGTCTGGTCGAGTTCCTATGTGAACGACTTCCTTTACGAGGGACGCATGAAACGCGTTTACGTGCAGGGCGAGCCCTTGGCACGCACAGGGCCGGAAGATCTTGCTCTCTGGCGGGTGCCGAATGCGAATGGCGATTTCGTCGATCTTTCAACCATCACCAGCCAGAACTGGGTCTTCGGCCCTCAGCAGGTCAGCCGTTATGACGCCCTGCCCGCCATGTCGATCGAAGGGTCGGCGGCTCCGGGTTTCTCCTCCGGTGAGGCGCTAGCGGAGATGGAGGCGCTTGCCGCGAAACTGCCGCCGGGCTTCAGCCTGCAATGGACGGGAATGTCGCTCGAAGAAAAGGATGCCGGTGCCGGCGCCCTACCTCTCTACGGGTTGGCGTTGGCAACCATGTTCCTTTGCCTTGCGGCTCTTTATGAAAGCTGGACCATTCCCGTTGCGGTTCTGCTCGCCATGCCGGTCGGTATTCTCGGTGCGCTTCTGGGCGCATGGATCGGCGGGCAGTCGAACGGCGTCTACTTCCAGGTGGGTCTTCTGACCGTGGTCGGCCTGACGGGCAAGAACGGCATCATGATTGTCGAATTTGCGCGAGAGCGAATGGCGCAACTTGGCGAAAGCGCATTCGAGGCGGTTTGCGAGGCGGCGAAGCTTCGCTTCCGGCCGATCCTGATGACGTCGCTTGCCTTTGGCCTCGGTGTCATTCCGCTGGTCATATCGACGGGCGCCGGCGCCGGCGCGCGCCAGGCTATCGGCTTTGCCACCTTCTTTGGAACGGTGACGGGGACTTTGCTGGCGATTGTTTTCGTGCCGGTCTTCTTCGTGCTGATATCGGGAATATTTAGCCGCAGAAGCGTGAAGGCGGCGGAGCCGAAAACCGCCTGAGGTCGATGCATTGCCGTCCCGTCGTGATAAGTTGCGGCGGGACGGGGTTTGCTTTTGCCGGGCTGGTCCATGTAGGAAAGCAACGGCGAAATTCAGACATGGGAGTTTAGAGACGTGAGGAGAACCAAGGAGCAGGCGGCGGAAACCGGTCGCCAGATTTTGCAGGCGGCAGAGACCCTGTTTCTGGACAAGGGCTATGACAATGTCAGCCTAGAAGAAATCGCTGCTCTTTCCGGTGTGACTCGGGGTGCTATCCATTGGCATTTCAAGAACAAGCACGGGCTTCTGCTCGCTCTCCGAAACGAGGCGCAGGAACCGTTTCGGCGATTTGCCGACGAACTTTCCGAAGGCCGCAGCTCCGCTTCCATCGAAAAACTTGGCGACATCATAGCCGACACCTTCAGGCTGCTGGAGAAGGATCCGCGTCAACGCGGTCTGCTGCGGGTGATGATGCGGCTCGATATCGTTCTGGCGGAAAAGGATGAGGCCGCACAAAACACGTTTCCCGAGGAAATGCATGAATTATTCGTGCGCATATTCAGGGCAGTCGAACGAAACCCCGGAATGGTGAAACCGTGGACGCCGGAAAAGGCTGCCTCCATGCTTTATGCGGCCATGGGCGGTCTAATTACGGAATGGGCGCTGAGCAAGAGCGTCTTTACACTTTCCGAAGACGGGAGCCTTCTGGTCGCGACTTTGCTCGCCGGAGTTCAGCAAAAACACCAAGGCCTCAACTGAACCAATCCTGACAGAATTACAGCAGGCAAATTACGTCCGACATGCGCTGGTGACGGAAAATGACTAGGTTCGAATTTACAAACGTGCTGTATGTATATATAAAGATATGGCTACTGTTGCCCCGGATAGCAGGCCTGGTTGGCCGGTATGATCCCGAAAACGCACCGGTTGCCCAATCGAGGAGGCGATTCCGAAAATGATGAAGGATCGGGAAAATATTTCGCGCCAGTCCCTTGCCCTTCGCGGCAGTCTGGCCGTTCCCACGGGTTACGGAGGTTCTGTGCCTGCTCCGTCTTCGACAAACAGGGCCCTGACGTATCGTCCCCTGCCGTCAGGGACAATGATGTCCGCAACGCCCATTGCAGGACATCGGACGGGGCACGTTTTCCCCCACCAGCGTGCCCCGTCGCTTCTCCCGCGGCTTCGCCGCCTCATCCGCAGTGGCCGGGAGGTCGGCCACGACCGCTTCAGGAAACCGTCCGACTGGCTGAGAGTCGTCGCGCTTGGCGTCATTCTGGTCGATTTCTCCGTGTTGTCCCTCGCCAACAGGTTGCTCGACCGGAACTTTGAGGGTTATCTGCCGGGCCTCGGGCCAATGCTGGGCGGATTGCTGTTTGCAATCATCATCATGCGGCTTGCGCGCCCCGCATTTTATCCGGACTGGATTGCCATCGGCGCCCTTCAGGCAGCGATGGGGTGTATCGTCTGTGTTGATCAGACCCTTCGGTCGTCTACAGCTTTTCTGCTTTTCTGCTGTCTGTTTCTTGGTCTTTCGTTATTGCGGCTCTGGGTTGGAGAAACGATCCGTCCCCACCGGGGTGCTCCATCCCTGCTGGCAGGCGGCTTGACAACCCTCTTTTTTGTCGCATGGGTCGTCGTGGATCGCTCCTTTGGACTTGGAGGGGGCCCGGACATCATTCTGGCGGCCGATCTCTTGGTGGCGGGTTTCACCATCATATCGTTTGGATTTTCCCTTCGCGCGCGCTAAACGCACGTTTCGAATGGTGTCCATCCTGCCGACAATAAAATCGGGACAATCCTTTCCCGAGGATCGACATCCTCCTCGCTATGTACCTGTGCTTCTGGCGGCTTCAAAAACCTGGGTAAAAGAAAGGGCCGTTCGCTCTGGATCGGCTTACATAGAGCAAAGCTGGTGATCGAGCGGAAATCTTTAAAATACCGGATTTGGTTGAACTGTTGAACGAAGCCGCTCAGATCTGCGGGAGTATAGCAGATACAAAAGTCATTGATTTCGCGTCCCATGTTGTGGTTTGTTCCGTCTCTCCAACTTGGAATTGTTCCACTCCGTCTTGTCATCTGGTTGCTCAGCGTCCGAGAGCGACCGCACAACGTCCAACAGCACGTTTGCCCCGGTGATTAAGTCCTCCTCGGGAGTGAATTCCTTCGGATTATGACTGACACCACCGATGCTGGGTACGAATATCATGGCGGTAGGCGCGATGCGCGCGATCATCTGGGCATCGTGGCCCGCTCCCGAAGTCATCCGCTTGTGTCTATATCCCCGCAAACTGGCCTTCTGCTCGATTAGCTCGACGATGTTTCGGTCGAACTGGACCGGTTCGAACCTTGCAAGACGTTCAACCTCGACCGTAACGTCCTCGTCCTTTTCTAACTGCTGTAGAAATTCCTCAAGTGCCGCCTCTTCTTGCCTGAGCCTTTCCGCGTTCGGGTCTCTAAGGTCCACCGTGAAGGTGGCGCGGGAGGGGATGACGTTGATAGCGTTAGGCTCGAAGCTGATCGTTCCAACTGTCGCAACCGTCGGGCTATTCGATGCCTGTGCCCGATCGCGCAAGAACGTGATCACCCGGGCGGCAGCCAGCCCCGCGTCTCTCCGCATCGAGATAGGTGTTGTCCCGGCGTGATTGGCATCACCGCTAATAACGATCCTCTGCCAGGAAATGCCTTGCAGGTTCTCTACAGCGCCGATCGCGATGCCTTCGCGCTCGAGTACGGGGCCTTGCTCGATATGGAGTTCGACATATGCACGGGGTTTCAGAAAGCCTGGCTCCTCCGGTCCGGCATACCCAATCTCGGCTAAACGCTCTCCCAGAACCGACCCGTCCGCCCCGACAGTAGACAGTGCAGCCTCAGCGGAGATACCGCCGGCGTAAACCAGGGACCCCATCATGTCGGGCGAATAAAGAACGCCTTCTTCATTGCAAAAAGCCGCAATAACGATCGGTAGGGCCGGCTTCGCGCCCATTTCCTTCAGCGTCTGAATGACCTCCAAACCCGCCACAACTCCGTAGCAGCCGTCGTAGATGCCCGCATTGATGACAGTGTCTATGTGAGAACCGAGCATCAGGACGGGGTGGTCTGGGTCTACGCCATCCGGATTCCAGATCCCAAACACGTTGCCAACCTTGTCTACGGCGACATCAAGGCCGGCTTCTTTGACCCATTCGACGAATTTATCCCGTCCGAGCCTGTCTTCGTCCGAACCCGCAAGTCGGACTAGCGAACCGTCTTCCGTTCGGCCGATAGATCCAAGCTCCCCAAGATGACGGATGAGGCGCGGACCGTTGATCACATCTGCGGGCATTTCTTTGTCCTTTCAGTATCAGCCGGCGCTAAATTCGAACGAAGTCGGACAGTCTGGCATCCTGTTTGCGCTTCTCAATCAGCAGCTCGGGCGAGCCGTCGAAAACGACCTTGCCGCCTTCCATGAAGATGATGCGGTCCGATACTTCGATGGCGAACTTCATTTCATGGGTGACGATCACCATCGTCCGTCCGGATTTGGCGAGTGCTGCCATGATGCGCAGCACCTCGCCGACCGTCTCAGGGTCAAGCGCTGAGGTGGGCTCGTCAAACAACATAATTGAAGGATGCATGGCCAATGCCCGTGCGATCGCGACACGCTGCTGCTGACCACCCGACAGCTGATGAGGGTACTTGTTCTCATGCACAAGCATCCCGACCTGCTGCAACTGATGCCGCGCTTCCTTCCTGACCTCTTCAGACGAGCCGCGCTTGTGATAGGCCGGACCCATCATGACGTTTTCGAGCGCCGTTTTGTGCGGGAAGAGGTTGAAATTTTGGAAAACCATTCCGATGCGGAGTGCATCTGCACGGTTTTGCCGCACGTTGAGGCTTTCTTGCGACCCCGCCAGGAACGGGACGCCGTCAACGTAGACAACGCCCTTATCCAAAGTCTCCAAACCGTTTAGCGAGCGGATAAGCGTGGTCTTTCCGGATCCCGACGGGCCGATGATGGAGACCACTTCGCCTTGCTTCACGGTTAAATCGAGCTCTGCAAACACGGAATGGTGGCCGTAAGCCTTTTCACCACGCTCAAGGCGAACTGCGGGAGCGTTGTTCGAGGCCGATCCCGAAACTTCGGGCTTGAATGAAGACCCGCTGTTGGAATCCCCTCCCTCGCTCGTCAACTGTGCCGTCCGGCGGGAGAAGTCCAAGCGGCGTTCGAGGGCCTTCAAACCGAAGTCGAACACCGACACGATGAGGACGTAATAGAAAGTGACAGCCACCATGGTTTCGATGACAAGAAAGTTCTGGGTGTAATACCGCTGGCCAACCAGCAAGATTTCGGCAAGCGAGATCACAGACACCAGCGAAGTCAGTTTGACGATTGAAATGAACTCGTTGGCCAGCGAAGGAAGGGCGATGCGCAACGACTGCGGGATGACGATCTTGCGCTGGATACCTGTAGTGGAGAGACCGAGAACCCGGCCCGCCTCGTACTGGCCCTTTCCGACAGCAACCAAGGCACCGCGGTGGATTTCCGCAATATAGGCGGTCTCGCTCAAAACGAGCGCCAACAGACCAGAAATAAAGGGCACCGACAGGAGGCCCGAAGTTGATGGAAACGCCTGTGGGAGATTGTAGACAAAAATAAGGAGGACCAGAAGTGGGAGGCTCCGGAAAAACCAGACATAAAGCGCAGCCGCCCGTCTGACGACAAGGTACGGTGACCGGTCGGCGAGAGCGACGAAGAAGCCGAGGACGACGGCGATGACCCAGGTAGCGACGCTCAGTTCGACGACTGTCAGCGACGCATTCCAGAAATCGCGACTCCAAAGGAGCCCTAGTGTGTAAGACCAATCGAAAGCCATATTTCACATCCATTCAAGAAGGCCCCGGCTTGTGAAGGCCGGGGCGTGATTGGCTTTAGTTGCTCTCGGCAAGAGCAGCGGCGAACTCGGCGTCGGTGGGAAGTGCCAGATTGTACTTGGCGAGGACGGCCTTATATTCCTCCGTACCCTTGATCGCTTCGAACTCCTTCTTGATGCGCTCGAACAGCTCATCGTTACCCTTCTTGACCGCCATACCGATCACAACAGGGAACAGTATTTCCGTAGACGTGATCTTGAGCCGATCCTTGGAGGCCACGACCGCCGCTTTCGCGACGCCGGCATCATCGAACACCACGTCCGCTCCACGCGCCAGAAGAGCTTGGTCTGCCTCCGCAGAAGTTGCGTACTCCTTCACGTCCATCGGGTTGGAGCCGCAGGACGTCTTGGATACTTTCAAGAGTTCCGGGACCCAGGCAGCGCCCTTGAGATTAGCCACCTTCTTGCCGCAGAGGTCCTCGGGCTTCTTTGGCGCGAAGGTGTCGTCTGCTCGAACGAGGAGCGAGCCACCGGTCTTAGCGTAGGGTACGTACTCGACGACTTTGGCACGGGCAGGGGTCACATAGAGTGCCGACGCAATCACGTCGAAGCGGTTTGCCTGAAGCCCCGGGATCAGGCTTGCAAAGCGGATGTCCTGGAATTTGGGCTCGAGCCCAAGCTTTGGCGCAAGCAGAGACATGACCTCGGCGTCGAAGCCTTTGGTGACACCGTCTTCGAGGTAGTCGTAAGGGGGGTATACCTGGTCTGATCCAATGGTGATCTTTCCAGGTTCAATCGTCTTGAGATCAGCGCCATGAGCAGAGAAGCTGCCCATGACGAGAGTTGCGAATGCGGCCATAAGAGTGAGGCCGTTAGAAGCGAGTGTTCTGTTCATCGAGATTCCCCTTTTGTTGGACGATAATGCGTTAGCGAGTTGGAGTTGTTTCCCTCCGTTTCCTCCCACTGCCATCAGTTGATGACGGGCATTTCTCTTGGCGCGCGTTTCGTCAGAAGACGCGGTCCATCGCTAGTGATGGCGATGTTTTCTTCGTGCACGATCATTTTCCCCGGGGCGTATTCCATGCCCGGCTCGATGGTCAGCACCATGTTTTCCATGATGACCGTCCCGTCCCCGAGGCGATGCGACGGAGGCTCCGTCAGCTGAAGCCCAAGGCCGTGTCCAAGGCGACCTACGTTGTTTCCGATCGCGCCAGCCTCTTCAATGATTTTGGACATCGCACGGAAGACTTCGTCGGTGGTGGCACCGGGAACCGCAGCGGCGATGCCAGCTTCCGTGGCAAGCCATAGTGCGTCGTGGACGCGACGGGCGTCATCGGAGATCTTTCCGACGGCATAGTTGCGGTCGAAGTCGCAGAAATAGCCGTCGAAGGTCGAGCCCGTGTCGATGAACAGGACGTCGCCTTCCTGAATCGCGCGATCGTGGGGCCCGCAAACAATCTGGGCTACTCCGCCCGGTCCCGAAATCGCCGGCATGAAGGGTGTAGCGTCCGCGCCGCGGCGAGCGATGTCGATGCGCAGCTTACGAGCGATTTCGCGCTCGGTCTCGCCAGCAGAAATCTGTCCCGGCAAGGCTTCGTAGGCATCGCTGGCAATCTGGCAGATGTAGTTGATGTGCTCGATTTCGGCGGCCGTCTTCACCATACGGATTTCCCAAATGCACGGCGAACCATCTGCGATCTCTGACGAGAGACTGTCGCGCAGCTTCAGAAGGTCAGAAACGGGCATGCGCAGAGACATCTCTCTGCCCATCTCGGCCCCAACACGACCGTACTTTTTCGGGAAGCTCTCGATCGTGGACTTGAGGAGAGAGATGCCGTCGTCTTCGGGCACGGGAGCCGGCCATGTTCGGATGTCCTTCATCCATGTAAGCGCCATTTCGGGCGCGCCGATTTCCGGGATGACCGCGACCGGATCACCTTCCAGACCAACCACGATGAACCAGGGGCGTGTCGGGCTTTCCCAAAACTGCGAGTCGAAGCCCGTGAAATAGCGGACATTTGGGGGCGCGGAGACGACCAATGCGTCGAACTTGTGCTTGTGCATGATCTTGCGTGCACGTTCGACACGGCCTTCGAATTCGCCTGCGGAAAAGCCACGTTTTGGAATTTGGAGTATAGACAAGGTCGGTTCCCTTTTTGTGGTTGTAAACTTGGGTTGCGGTTCAACTGACGCGTTTGACTGCGCGGTTCGAAACCTGTTCCGGCGCGCTTCCGACAATGCTTTCGTAGGAAGCGGGGTCGGTTGCGCCTTCGGTGTTGATGAGGAGGATGCGGCTGTTACGGTCCATACCGAGCTTGGTGCGGGCCTGAGAGTCGCCTGCTACTCGCAGCAGTCCAGCTAAACCGGCCGCGCCGCTTTCGCCGGCGACGACAGGATTGTCGCGGTCCGCCAACCGGCGCATTGCATCTCGGGCGTCGTCTTCGGAGACAGTCATGAAGGCACTTGCAACGGCGTCCAGAATACGCCAGGCCACGAGAGAAGGCGTGTAGCACTCAAGCATTGCCATGATCGTGGCTTCACCTGGTTCAAACGCCGACAGTTGGCCGTTTTGTGCAGAGACGAGAAGGCAAGCCGCGCGATCAGGCTCCACGATGACAGTCGTCAGATTATCATGGCCGATGTTCTCACCGACGTTTACAGCGATGCTGCTGGCGAAGCCGCCAACGCCAGCCTGCAGG
The DNA here is from genome assembly GCF_002008225.1 of Agrobacterium salinitolerans. Taxonomy (GTDB): domain Bacteria; phylum Pseudomonadota; class Alphaproteobacteria; order Rhizobiales; family Rhizobiaceae; genus Agrobacterium; species Agrobacterium salinitolerans. The sequence continues at coordinate 34,388 of NZ_MRDH01000005.1, forward strand.
AACACGTGCGTGGGCGGCTGGACGGAAAGCTGCTCCATCTGAGTGAGCGCCTCACGCGCCAGGATCGTGTAACCTTGGCTTACGATAGAGGGGATCTCTTCATAGCCCGGCCACGAAGTATCCGAAACAAGCTGCCAGCCTTTCTCGCGGCTGACGCGTTCGGCCTCCTCGACGGAGAAATCGTAATTGCCGTCGACACGAACGACTTCATCAGCACCAATGGCATCTGCGCGTGCCTGGGTGACGCCCTCATGAATGAAGATTACCGATCGGCAGCCGAGGATTTTCGCTCCCGCGGCGACCGACTTTCCATGGTTCCCATCTGTCGCGCAGCAGAAAGTAACGCCAGGCGCGAATTTGCGGGCGGTCGGAGACAGAAGTTGCGTGACAGAAACAGTCTGATCAAGTTTCTGCTCGAGAAGTTTCTTGAAGATGGTCATGACGGCGTAAGCGCCGCCGAGCGCCTTGAAGCTGCCTAGGCCGAGCCGCTGCCCTTCGTCTTTTATGTAGACGCCAGCCACGCCGGCGAGTTCAGCAATCTCAGGCAGCGGGATCAAGGGAGTAGACCTCTCGTCTCTCCAAAGCGATAGGTAAGGACGCACCTTCTCTGGCGCACCGGCACCGAGAAGCGTTTTGTCCTCCGACGTAAGCTGGTTAGGCTGGGGATTATGGAAGTGGATCATGTTCGCTCCGCTTAACTGTGAGCGATAAATTATTTCATTTCGTAGTTTTTTTGTTCGCAAAGTTCGGTATTAATTTGCAACAAAATTGCAAGGACTACGCCAAAATGGATAAGAGCAAGCCATCGATCGATGACTTTGATCGCAAGATTCTGAGGATGGTGCAGGCGGATAATATGACATCGCAACGCACGATCGCCGAAAAGGTAGGGTTATCCGCACCTGCCGTCGCCCGTCGCCTGCAACATCTTCGGGAAAGCGGCGTCATCCAGCGGGATATTGCGGTCTTGGACGAGAGGCTGGTCGATAGGCCCCTGACCATCATCGTTCACATCACCACTGAAAACGAGCGGCTCGATCTCTTGGACGGTATGAAAGAGCGATTTTTAAAGTGCCCTCAGGTTCAGCAGTGCTACTACGTCACTGGCGAGATGGACTTCATTCTCATTCTCAACGTGCGTGATATGGCTGAGTATAACGAGGTCACGCGCACGACGTTCTTCGAGGGCGGCAACGTCAAAAGTTTCAGAACCTGCGTTTCGATGGAGAACGTTAAGACGCACGGCGGTCTCCCGTTGTAACCGTCAGGAGCCCGGGAATGCTCCTTTTCTCGCTTCGACCACCTCTGCCACCAGGTTCAAGACCCTTCTACCGCCGTATCGTCTTTTTTCTCCGCGATATTCTTATACGAGAGTGAGAGGTTGCGCAGGTCCGTGGGAGGATGGCGGAGGCAAAAGTTTCTCGTTCCGAGGCTCCGGCGACGGTGGAAACATCAGGCAAGCTCCCCGGAATCATGCAGTTTCAGACGGTACTCTCGGCACTCTCGAGCGGAGTCGCCAGTTTGTCCTCCTTTTCCCGTAGCAGTCCAGCATCGTCCCCTAATTTGGCTGAAGTGTTCTTTTTAGTCCTAACCGGTCTCGTGGCCGCTAGGTAGGGAATTCGACGGACTCCTGATCCTCATTGGATCGGCCCAGTTTCCTAAAGTATACTTGAATATCGAAAACGTGCCTTCTTGAACAATACGCGAATGTCGATAAGTAATTACTTAGTTTCTAGCAGATACAGGAGTTTACGAATTATATAAATCATATCCCTTTCTTGATGTGCTGGATAATTTCGCCAGCGTCGACATAGAACGATAGGTCATCCAACAGCTTCTCATGGAATGTGATTGGGTCGTAGCGATGGTGAATTATCCGACGGACGTGCGCACGGTGCAACAGGCGTAGTCGATCCTCTTCCACGAGTACATGTATCTCAAAGCAGGCCTCATGGCTGAATTTCAACCCCATCAGAAGGTCTTTCCTTATGTCAATCTGCAAGTATAGCTCTTACGATATCGTCATTGCGGGCAGCGGAGCGTCTGGCTGTGCCGCCGCCGTCCAGGCCGGACAGGAAGGACTGTCGGTGCTTCTGGTCGAGAAGGCCGACGCGGTGGGCGGTTGTGGTGTTTTTACTGAAGGGCTGCTGGGCCTTCAAACCGCCGAAGCAAAAGCTCAGGGTATCGATATCACCCCGGAAGAGGTCTTCAAGGAGGAGGCGGAGTTTTCAAAATATAAGGCAAATCTCCCTATCCTGCGAAACCTCATCAATGCGAGCAACGACACCGTGGAATGGCTGAGAAACCTTGGCGTCAGCTTCGATCCGATCACAGCCATGGGTCACGGAAAACCGGTGATGCAGCCTTACAAAGGTGGCGGCTGGGCCGTCATCAACGACGCTCTGATCCCTAATGCGAAGAAGCTGGGCGCAGAGATTTTGACTTCCACCGCGCTTGTGGAACTTCACGCCGACGAAGCCGCGACATCGAGGGCGTTACGCTTCGAAACGAAAGCACCGGCGAAACCGAATTCATCGCCACCCGCGCAGTCGTTGTGGGAACCGGGGGATACATTAACAACGAAGAAATGCTCCGTGAATACACGAACTACGACATAGACCGCTTCGTCCCTCTAAATCACGGCCACGCTACAGGTGACGGCTCCCGGTCAATGTGGTCCGTCGGCGCCAGAAAGCATCGGGTTGGAACGCTCATGGTCTATGGCGCTTTTCTGAAAGACTCCGAGCAGCCCACCTTCGCCATGATGAACCATCTGACCAACGCTGCCGCGATGCAGCCGTTGCTCTGGGTCAACGAGAAAGGCCTGCGATTTGTCAACGAAGACGTCGTCTTCAACATGGTCATGGCCGGAAATGCAAATCTGAGCCAGAATAAGGTGTTAAGCATTCTCAGTCAGGACAATGTCAATCGCCTGATCGAAGTCGGGAATTTCGTCGGCATGGGTCTGGCGGTCCGCAACGGCGACAAGCTGGATCAACTGCAGCACCTAATCGACGGGGCCGTGAACGGACACAAGACCTATATCCAGAAGGCTAACAGCCTGCCTGAGCTGGCTGAAAAGCTCGGTGTTCCGGCGGATACATTGCAAAAGACGATCGCCGACTACAATCACTACGCCGAAACCCAAACGGATGAGCAGTTCGGCAAGCCCGCCGAGTATCTGCTGAAGGTTGAAGGTGGCCCGTTCTACGGATTTGTGCTGAGCACCTGCGGCTTCTGCTCGATGGGAGGCGTCGAGGTGAACACCAGGAACGAGGTCATCAGCGAAGAAAATGGGGCGATCGGCGGACTGTATGCGACAGGCAACGAATCGTCCGGAATGCTAGTTGGCGATTCTTACGACTACACCAATGGCGGACTGGCGGTGAGCTATTCGTTTTACTCAGGGCGAAATGCTGCTACCAATGCCGCTGCGTATCTCAAGAAACGGGCCTGATTCTTCTTCCCGCGCGGTGTGCTAGTGATGCCGCGTGGAAAGCTGGCGGCTGAATAGTGCGCTCACCGCTACAACTATCAGACTACGACAATATCTTTTGGTCGAGTTAAGGGAAAACCTAAGAATGCAGGAAAAGAAATCCAATTCTGACTTTTGGTATTATCTTGTCGTTGGAAGCGGCAATGTGAATCAAGGTCTTGCGCGAATTATGGGCGCAATACTGGCGATAATCGTTTGTCTCGGCACCCTATTTTGGTCGATCTGGCCGGTGTGACCTCTACTTTTGCTGCGCTTCTACCGCAGGCTTCGCGGCAGAAGCTTTCGAAGCGGCACAATGAACTATCGCCAGGTGCGACGGGAACACCGCCTGCGGTTAAGCTTTATCGCGCCCTATGGTCAAATCTCTAACTGTTGTTGCGAGATTCATAACGTGAGCGTGATTCTTCCACGGCCGCCGAGTTCTCTATGGCCCAGTTCTGCACCGCATCGAGCGGCCCAAGCAGCGTCGTACCGAGCGGCGTCAGCGCATAGTCGACGCGGGGAGGGATTGTGGGCGTCACCATACGCTCGACAATTCCATTCTTCTCCAGTTCCCGCAGTATCGAGGTCAATGATTTCTGCGTGATACCGCTGACCTCCCGCATTAGCTCGGAGAACCGCTTCGGACGCTCCGAGAGCAGCGTGACCAGCAAGACGGCCCATTTGCTGCCAATGGTCTGCAAAAGGTGGCGCACCGGTGCACAGCCGGGATTCGTGTGATCGAGATGTGGTTTCATCGAGGATACTCCGGTTGCGTAGAAGTGCCGTCTAGCAAAGATACAACCAGCAGATAGGTATCTACCAGTTTCTTTAATATACGGAGGTATAAAATGGCAATCACTTATGAGCAAGTACCTTCGCTTGCCGGCCAGCTCGTGGTGGTAAACGGAGCCACCGGCAATGTCGGAGAAGGCATCGTGCGCTCCTTCCTTCGAGCTGGGGCACGGGTCATCGCCCTCAGTCGCAACAGTGAGAAACTCGACGTGCTGCGGAGCTATCTCAAGGATGAGAACCTTGAGCAGCTTGTCGCCGTGGCGGGTGGCACAACGACCTTCGATGGCTATCGCGCGCTGGCAAACGAACTCGCCGAAACGCATGGCGCGATCGACCATGTTGTATCCAGCGTCAACACGGGATGGTCGCAGAGCAAGGCGGTATGGGACGTCAACGAGGCCGAGTTCGATAAATACGTCCTTCCCAATATCAAGGCTCATTATGCCGCTTCCCGTGCCCTAGGACCGCATTTGCGCCGAGGTGGCAGCTTTTCCTTTATCGCTGGCATGTCCGCAATTCTGCCTCTCCCGGGCATGTCCTTGATGGGTATCCTCGGCGGGGGACAGCTCATGCTTGCGACCGACCTTCAGGCCGATGCCGACGACAGATTCCGGGTCAACACGCTCGTTCTCGGCATTGTCGTCTCGCGCAGCCGTCCGCAAGGGAAGCCCGATTGGATCACCTCGGACGATGTTGGCCGTGTGGCAGCCCATGTGGCTGCTTCTTCGGTGAAAGGGCAGCAACTGAGGTTGGACGATAAGAGCGTGGCAGCAAGAACGGTGGCGGGCCTATCGGGATGACCGTCACTCTGATCGATGAAACCAAACGACCGAAGGCGCCGCCCATACCAGGCGCTACAGAAGAGCATCGCCAGCGCGGCCGGCATCTGGCCGCGATGCACCGCATTCACATGCGCGAGTTGGATAGGGTGCGTTCGCTGATCAACCAGATCGAGACGGGAAACGCTGCGCCTACGGCACTAGGCGCGGCCGTGCACCAGTTACAGATGACCCAGAACTATAAGGCGTTCGGCACACTTTGCGGCCATGAATGTCGTGCCCTGACTTGGCACCACACATCAGAGGACAACGACATCTTCCCCATTTTGCGCGCGAACGGCACCTATGGCCTGCGTGCCGTTCTCGATCAACTCGCTGCTGAGCACAAGATCGTCCACGAACTGCTCGAAGACCTTTGGGAGAAAGCCCAGGCGATCCACGCTAATCCCGGCCCGGAGACCTTCGCGCCCCTGCGCAAGACGTTCGATACGCTCGATGCCGTCATCCGCTCGCACTTCGGCTATGAGGAAACTCAGCTTGAAGAAGCGCTCGGCTTCTACAATGCGCTTTGAAAACAACGCTGCCTACAGTCGCTGTTGAGCGAGTTCGTGGCGGAAAAATGCCTCTCAGTTCGCTATAACGTGGCGGACCTACGAGCAGTCCCAATTGCTAGTCATCAAAGACGGACGGAATGGCCCAACTTCGGCCAGTAACAGGGCCGCCTGACCTACCTGTCAATTAGGGACTCCGACGTCCCGATGACGTTTCTCGTAGAGACGCGCTAGTCAGCAGGCGCGCTTGCCGTCGAAGACCTTATGCTCAAACCCGCAGGTAGTTCGGTTTCCAGGGGAATAGGCTGACCGTTCATCGCGCGATTGAGGTAATCGGCGGCGATGCGGCCGATCTCGGCCGCCGGGTTTTTGACCGTCGTGAGCGCTGGGTCCGATTCTGCTGCGACGTCAATGTCGTCAAATCCTACAACGGAGAGATCATCAGGGATGTGAAGGCCTTTTCTACGAGCCTCCGACATCGCCCCAAGCGCCAGTGCATCCGTGGTGCATATAATTGCCGTCGGCACGGTCGCGAGTTCGAGCAGACCCGCGAGGCCGCGCCTGCCGTTTTCAATCGTGGGCAGTTTCACCTCAACGACATTATTGAGGGGCAGGGGAACGCCTGCTTCGGCAAGTGCCTCGCGAACGCCGTCCAAACGGGCCTGTGATCGATCGTTCTGAAGCACGGTGTTGGCAATGATACCGAACTTTTTGTGCCCCAGCTTGAGCAGCAAGCGGGTCAGTTCTCGACCAGCCGCCCTGTTGTCGATCCCGATCGCCGGTATGCCGTGGCGGGATCTATTCGTGTAGGTCGTAACCGTTGGGATGCCCTGCTTCTTTATGAGTCTCAAAGCATCTAGCGAAAACGTGTCGCCGACGAGGACGAGTCCCGCCGCTCCGTAGTCAAGCAGTGTCTTGATCTGCTGAAACTCCCTCTCGATATCGTATCTCGAACTGGACACGATCAAAGAGTAACCCAGTGTTTCGAGCTCATCTTGCAGCGCTTCCACGCCATCAGAAAAGATTGCGCTACCGCCGATCGTGGGCACCACCGTACCGATCGTGTGACTACGTCCCGAGCTGAGGGCTTTCGCCATCCGATCCGGCGTGTAGTCCAGCATGTCGATGGCCTTCTGCACGCGTTCCCTTATCTCCGGACGCACTATGTCCGGTTGATTGAGGACGCGTGATACGGTCGATGCCGACACGTTCGCCAAGCTTGCGACGTCGGAGAGCTTGGCTTTCTTCGTCGCGGTTGGTTTGGGAAAGTGGCTCATGGTCATGTTCGTCAACGGGTGCTTAGCCTTGCTGATCTATCAATGATTTCGACTTCAGTTTCAACCTACCCACGATCATCAGCCTGACAGGATGCGCCGTGTGGCAGACTTTTGCTCTTTCAGGCTTGCTTTGACGGCCTCAGGTGGAAACTGTCAATGCTTCGGTCCGATGCTATTGCCATACTTTCGAACCGACCGGTTTAAGTCCTAGGAGTAGCAGGCAGACCCTAGGCAACAGGATCGAATTCAAGCTACGGGGTCACCTTCGCTTCCGCCACGACGTCGGTATCAAGCTTCGTTTCCGAATTCGGGACCCATTTACCCAAATGTTCGCCAACGGCGACGAGGACGCCATCTTGATTGAGAACCTTTACTTCCGCTCGCGTTCGACCGCGAGCCTCGTCGACCTCACTCACGGTGTAGATGACGTCAACGGTATCACCGAAGAACACGGGAGCCAGAAAGCGTACCCGATCATACCCAAGGGATACGGGCGTGAAATCAATGCCTTTCTCCAGGCTGCGGTCCATCATAAGGGTAGACGCAGTCGACATGAAGCCTACCAGCAGAGCCCCGTGGGCTATTCTGCGCCCATACTTCGATTTACTCATGAAGGCTTCATTGATGTGATTATGCGAGAAATCCCCTGTTATTCCCGCGTACATGTAGACGTCGGCCTCGCTAACGGTTTTGGAAAACCGGACGGTGTCTCCGATCTCAGAGTAAATCGATCGCATATTCCCCTCTCCACTCGCTCAAAGCCCACCTGATAGGCGGGCTATAAGCTGGTCACAAATCCTGTCGCGCGAGGCGGTCGCCGAGCGCTCTGACATCGCTTTCTGAAAGCGCTTGCAGAATTGCACTATTGCAGCTGGAAAGCAAGCTTGCTGTTACGCCCGGTCTAAGTCCGCCTCGTCATCAGGAATTCAATTTATGGCTCGATGGAGAAAAGCTTTCGCTTAAATTGAATATCGCCAAATACCTGATTATACGTAATAATTCCTTGCGAAAAGGCTTCCTGGATCTTCGTCATGCAGCACTTCTGGAAGCGGCAAGTGCGGCAAATTATAAAAATCTGTTGCAAAGAAATTTGAGTCTGCGTACGTTCTGAGAGCGATTTCAGAAATCGTCTTCAAAGAAAAACGGGAACAAGACTATGACCACTCACGACAAACGCCGCAAGCCAGCGTGGCGGCACTCGCTGGCCGGAATGCTTCTGATGCTCTCATCAACGGCTATCGCCCTTCCGGCTGCCGCCGAAACGCCGAAAGATATTCTGGTCGAAGTCGCCGAGTACGGCCCGAACTCACTGGACGTCATGGCTCCCGGTGCGAATGATGGTAGTCAGCTCGTCACCTGGCAGATTTTCGACCGTCTGGTCACCTACGGCGTCAAGACTTCGTCCGACGGCCGGAAGGTTTACGACAAGGACAAGATCGAGCCGTCGCTGGCCGAAAGCTGGGAAGTGAAAGATGATGGCAAAACCATGATCTTCAATCTGCGCAAGGACGCCACGTTTCATGACGGAAGCCCGGTAACGGCGAACGACGTGAAGTGGTCCTTCGAGCGTGCGATCGCGACGGGCGCGTTTCCGGCGGTTCAGTTCGCCGCGGGTGGTTATACCGATCCGAGCGTCTTTTCGGTCGTAGACGAACACACATTTAAGATTTCCCTGCCCAAAGCCAACAAACTGGCGCTGCCGGACCTGACTATGATCGTCGCCTCTGTCGTCAACTCGAAGCTCGCGCTTTCGCATGCAACGCCGGACGACCCCTGGGCGCTTAACTGGACCCGAAACAACGACGCCGGCGGCGGGCCGTACAAGGTCGCCAAATGGGCTGCGGGCAATCAGGTCGTCTTCGACCGCTTTGATGACTGGAAATCCGGCAAACTCCCGGCCCTCAAGAAGGTTGTCTATCGGATCGTGGCTTCGGCGGGCACGCGACGGGCGCTGCTCGAAAAGGGCGATGCCGACATCGCAGTGGGTCTGCCTCCCAAGGAAAATGCCGAGCTTGCAGCTGCTGGAAACGTCAACGTTGTTGGCGATTTGATCCAGAACGAGATGTACTGGCTCTCCATGCAGGTCGACATGAAGCCGTTCAACGACGTCCGCGTCAGAAAGGCGATCGCCTACGCCCTTCCATACGATGCGATCATGAAGCAGGCCTTCTACGACCGAGCCGTCCCAATGTATGGCGCGAAAGATGTGACGTCCTATCCGCCAAAATGGCCGGCGGTATCGCCGTACAACACCGACCTCGACAAGGCTAAAGCACTTCTTGCGGAGGCGGGCTATGCCGACGGCTTTTCCACGGAGCTCTTCATCGACTTGACGTCAGCCACGGTGCAGGAGCCCATGGCACTGCTCATCCAGGAGCAACTGAAGAAGATCGGCATCGAAGTCACCATTAACAAGGTTCCGGCCTCCGAGCGCTTCGCCAAGATGGCGAGCAAAACAATGCCTATGGATATCAACTCGTTCTACGGCTGGCTGGACTATCCGGAATACTTCTTCTTCTGGAACTACCACGGTAGGAACAATAGTGTTTTCAACACGTCCAACTACAAGAACGCTGAACTCGACAAGCTTGTCGACAGCGCTCAGTCTAATGATCTCGACAAGAGGCAGTACGACAAGGCGATCTCCGACATGATCGGCATCGTGATGGACGATGTCCCGCGCGTACCTGTCGCCCAAGTGTTCTCAGACGTCGCAATGCGCAAGAACGTTGTAGGGTATACCTATTGGTACCATACTCACGTTGATTACAGGGACATCTCAAAGCAATGATCGTCGGCCGCCGCCCGCTCAAAAGAGAGCGGAGCGGCGGCTGCCTGTCCTAGGCGCGAAGAGACCGAAGTTTGGTCGCGTGCCCAGTCGTTGAAAGCACACGCAATGAATACGCTAATAACCATCTTGCGCCGCGTGTTGGTGGCGGTCCCCACAATTGTTGGGGTCGTCATCGTCACCTTCGCTCTCCAGCGCGCACTGCCTGGCGATCCTGCAGTATTTTATGCAGGTCCGTCCGCCAATCCGGAGGTCGTCGCACGGGTGCGCGAGCAGCTTGGTCTTGACCAACCTGTTTTCATGCAATTTCTCGACTTCATTCGCCGCCTGACCCATGGCGACCTCGGTCTATCGATATCGAGCGGACACCCCGTTCTCGATGACCTCTTGTCGCGCGCTCCGGCCTCGATCGAGTTGACGCTGGCCGCTTTGCTGTTCGCGATCGTCGTCGGCCTGCCATTGGGCATGCTTGCCGCCCTCAAACCAGGGACTTTGGTAGACCACGCATGTCGCGTCATTGTCACGGTAGGCGCAGCATTCCCGACATTCTTCGTCGCGCTCATTCTCATTTTTGTCTTCTATTACCAGTTGGGCATCGCTCCTGAACCTCTGGGCCAACTCAACGAGATTTACGATACCATTCCGACAACCGTGACGGGCTTCCTGTTAATCGACACCCTTTTGGCAGGGGATTCTACGACGTTCCAGTCAGTTGCCATGAAGCTTGTCCTCCCGATGATTTCTCTCGGTCTCTTCGCTCTGGCTCCGATCGCCCGGATAACGCGCGCAGCGATGCTGGAAACCCTCTCGAGCGACTACTGTCGCACAGCTCGGGCCATGGGTCTGTCCTATTCGAGAATGGTCTCAAGCTACGCCCTTCGAAATGCCATGCCGCCGATTATCAGCATCCTCGGAATGGTCTTTTCATTCCTTCTTGGCGGTAGCGTGCTCGTAGAGCAGGTCTTCGCGTGGCCGGGTGTCGGAGCTTACGCAGTATCCGCAGTCATGGCCTCCGATTACGCCGCGGTCCAAGGCTTCGTCCTTCTGATGGCCGTTCTCTACGTCCTTCTTAATCTGGTGGTCGACTTGGTGATCACCGCAATAGACCCGAGGGTTCGCTATGAGCACTAAGAAAACCGCGTTTTCGGAATTCATGAGCGACGCTCGCTATATTGCGAGCACCAATAAGTTGACTTTCGGCGCAGCCCTGATCCTGCTGGCACTCGTGGTCTTGGCCGTGATCGGCCCCGCGATTGCACCTTATGATCCGATCGCGACCGACGCCGCAAAGACGCTGCTGAAGCCGTCGTGGGCTCATCCTTTCGGAACGGACGCTTTGGGCAGGGACATTTTGAGCCGCGTGATCTACGCCACCCGCCTCGACCTTGGAATTGCAGTGGGCGCGGTCGCGGTCTCCTTCTTGATCGGTCTCGCGCTCGGCTCTATCGCCGGATATGCGGGTGGGTGGACTGACACGATCATTGGGCGCCTGATGGACACAATCATGGCATTCCCGCTTTTCGTCCTGGCGATGGGCATCGTTGCGGCTCTCGGCAACAACGTGTTCAACATCATGGTCGCCACGGCCATCATCAACCTCCCATTCTATACACGGTTCGCTAGGGCCGAGGTCAACGTCATCAGCAAGTTGACTTATGTCGAGGCCGCGAGGATGGGTGGAAATGGGTCGGTGCGGATCCTCGCCACCCACATTACGCCGAACATCCTTCCCAAGATGGTCGTTCAGGCGTCCCTGAACCTGGGATGGGCGATCTTGAATGCCGCAGGCCTGTCGTTCATTGGCCTTGGCGTCCGCCCCCCGACGCCTGAGTGGGGGATCATGGTCTCAGAAGGCGCGCCGTATATCTTCTCCGGCGAGTGGTGGACCTTCGTATTCCCGGGGCTCGCCCTCGTCATCGCTGTCTTCTGCTTTAACCTGGTTGGCGACGGATTGCGCGACCTCATCGATCCGCGAGCACGCACATGACAAAACAGCTCCTCAGCGTACAGGACCTCTCGATCGACTTCCTTACTCGTCGCGGACGGGTGCAGGCTCTCGAAGATGTCAGTTTCAACGTCAGCGAAGGCGAAATCCTCGGCATTGTAGGCGAGAGCGGGTCCGGCAAATCGGTACTTTCCTACAGTATTATGGGCCTGTCCGACAAAGCCGCCAACATTCGATCGGGAAGCATAAATTTCAGGGGTGCTCCCCTGAAGCCTGAGAAGATGGCGGATTTGCGTGGCCGCGAGATTTCCATGGTCTTTCAGAGCCCGCGAACGGCCTTGAACCCCATCCGCAAGGTTGGGCATCAGATCGAGGACGTATTGCGGCGTCATACGACCCTTCGTCGCAAGGCGCTCAGGTCGGCGGCGATCGAGGCGTTGACCCGCGTGAGAATCCCGGATCCCGCTCGGCGGTACGAGGCCTATCCGTTCGAAATGTCGGGCGGCATGTGCCAACGCGTGATGATCGCCATGGCATTGGCATGTAAGCCGGCCTTGCTGATCTGCGACGAGCCGACAACCGGTCTGGACGTGACAACCCAGGCCGTCATCATGGACCTGATCCGAGATCTGGTTGCCGAAACCAAAATGGCCGCGATCCTGATCACCCACGATCTCGCTCTTGCAGGTGAGTACTGCGATCAAATTGCAGTCATGCATGCCGGACACATCGTCGAGGTGGCACAATCGCGCAGCTTCCCCGACGAGCTCAGGCATCCGTACACAGAGCGGCTGTTTGCGGCTCTGCCGTCGGCGGCTGCCAATCTGAGTGAGCTGGCAGTCATTCCAGGCAGCTTGCCCGACCTCAGGGGCACGCTCCCGCCTTGTCGTTACATCGCCCGGTGCGAACGCGCGAAAGAGGACTGTTCGCTCGGACCTCTGCCGTGGGCTCAAATCGATTCCGATCATCTCGTTCGCTGCAGGTATCCGAAATGAAAAATCTCCTCACTGCACACGGTTTGACAAGGCGGTTCCCGGTACGTCGCGGTCTGAAGACCCACTGGGTTCATGCGGTCGACGACCTTAATTTTTCGATCGGGGAGGGCGAATGTGTCGGCCTCGTCGGCGAGTCCGGCTGTGGCAAGACCATTCTGTCGCGCTTGCTCTCCCGAATGATAGATCCCACGTCCGGATCGATCCTGTTCGACCAGGTCGACCTGACGCAGATGCCAACGAAGAAGTTCGCGGAAACCCTTCATCGCGCTCAGATTCAGATCGTTTTCCAAGACCCCACCGAGTCGCTGAACCCGCATTTCACGGCGTTTCAGGCGGTGGCAGATCCAGTCCGCCGGTTGATGTCCAATCTCAGCGCTGCTGAAGTCGAGGAAAAGGTGAACCGCACGTTCGACGACGTCGGATTGCCAAGAGCGCTCGGCTCACGCTATCCGCATCAACTCTCCGGCGGTCAAAAGGCACGCATCGGGATCGCTCGGGCGATCGCGGTTGAGCCGCGCCTGCTGATCCTCGACGAGCCGACATCGGCTTTGGACGTTTCCGTCCAGTCTACCATCCTTCGTCTCCTCGGCGAACTACGCGCCAAGCGCGGCATGAGCTACCTGTTCGTCACGCACGACCTGGAGGTGGTTCGGATCATCAGTGATCGCATTCTGGTGATGTATCTCGGCAAGATCATCGAAAGCGGGCCGGCAAACCAGGTGTTCGAGAACCCGGCTCATCCCTATACACAGGCTCTCTTGGCGGCGAGCCCTGATCCGGCCCGGCGCGGCATCAAAACGCAAAGGTTGGAAGGGTCTGCCAGCAGCCCGATCGATCCGGACCCGAACACCTGCCGATTTGCCGGCCGTTGTCCCGTCGAAATGAGCAACTGTCGTACGGTGATGCCTCCGTTGATCGAGGTGGAAGAGGGACACCAGGCGGCGTGTCTTCGCGCCGAACCGCGCGGGGCTCAGATTACACATATTACTCCACGCAAGTCGGCATTTCCAAACTCGGGGATACGTCCATGACGCCTGATGAATACACCGAGCTGACCGCGGTTGAGATCAGAGACCTGGTCTCATCGCGGCAGGTCAGCGCCCTGGAGGTTATCGAAGCCGCATTTGCCGTCCTTGAGGACGCAGAACCTCACATCCACGCGTTTGCTACGCTGAACAAGGAGGGTGCGATACGTGCGGCCAGAAAGCTGGATGCCGACCTCGCGCAAGGTCAAAGCGTGGGTCCGCTCGCTGGGGTGCCGGTCGCCATCAAAGACCTCGTCCTCACAAAGGGTTTGCGGACGACATTCGGCTCCCGACTGTACAAAGACTTCATTCCGGAAGATGACGATATCGTCGTGGAACGCCTCAAGGCGGCCGGCGCGATTGTGATTGGAAAAACCAATGCATCGGAGTTTGGTTACTCGGCGCACGGATGCAACCTCCTTTTCGAACCCACCTGCAACCCGTGGGACCTGACGAAGACGCCCGGAGGATCGAGTGCAGGTTCTGCGGCTGCGGTTGCAGCAAAAGTTTGCCCGTTGTCGATCGGCAGCGATGGCGGCGGCTCGATACGCATACCCTCGGCCCTGACGGGCAATGTCGGTATCAAGGCGTCGATGGGACGAGTTCCGCTTTGGCCGGGATGCCGCGACGAGCGCCTACCGGGGGCGTCCGGCTGGGAGTCTCTCGAACACGTTGGTCCGATCACCAGGAACGTCGCGGACGCCGCCCTCATGCTGTCCGTAATCGCGGGGGCGGATGGTCGAGACCGTCTGTCGAACAACACCAGCGACGTTGATTGGCTCGGGGCCGCCAGCTCTAACCTCCCAAGGGGATTGCGCGTCGCCTACTGGCCGGATTGGAACGACCAGCCAACCGATCCTCGCATCAAGAGGAAGGTGACCGAAGCCGTCGGTAAACTGTCGGAAGCCTACGGGTTTGACGTTGTCGAAAGCTCGCCTCCGGCCTTGGAGATCGTAGAGGCGTTCCAGACGATCATGGCACTGGAGACGGACATCACGGGCGTTCGTCGGCTTGTCGAGGAGTCTCATGAGCCTGTTGGCGAAGCACTTCACGAATTGCTTGCGCGAAACCTTCCATTCGAAGCGGCTACCGACGCGATCACGACTCGAAAGGCGTTTGTGAACGCCATGGCGGTCGTCATGGGATCGTTCGATCTCATCCTCACGCCAACCGTGGCTCTTCTGCCCATTGCGGCAGACGGTACTGGCAAAGGCCAAATCGCAGGCAAGGATGTGAGTTACGACGATTACGCTCGATTTACGTTCCCGTTCAATCTTACTGGCCAGCCAGCTGCGAGCATTCAGTGCGGTATAGTCGACAGCTTCCCCGTCGGTCTGCAGATTGTCGGCAGGCATCTTGATGACGCAACCGTGCTGCGAGCCGCTGCATCCTTCGAACGCGTTCTCCCGCCGCAGAATGCACCTCTGGAATGGCGGAAGGTAACGACGATGTGATGAGAGCGCACGAGAACCGCCATAGCGAGACAGTAGCCCGTTAACGGCTCATCTCAAACTCGAAGACAAAAACGAATTTCGATCAGTCCGCAGCGAGCGCTGGTGGGCCTGACGACCCGCGGCCATATGCCATTGTTTTCTGGCGAACCGCAGAGGGTCGGTCGGCGAACAAGGAGGATGTCAATGAACTTAAATCTGAATGGCCAAGTCGCTTTGGTAACGGGATCGACGAAAGGGATCGGTTTCGCCGTCGCCGCTGGATTGGCTGGCATGGGCGCGCAGGTTGTTGTTCAGGGACGCTCACAGACGTCCGTGGATGTGGCAGTTGAAGCCTTGCGCCTAGACCGAGACGTCCATGTCCGAGGAGTAGCCGCCGATCTAACAATCCCTTCCAACATATCCCGACTGTGCGAAGAGCTTCCGCATGTAGACGTCCTCGTAAACAACGCTGGCTTCTACAACCAGAAGGATTTTTTCCAGACAACCGACGACGAATGGGATGAGATGTTCCGGCTTAATCTCATGTCCGGTGTCCGTCTCACGCGTCACTACCTCCAGGGCATGCTCGACAAGGGCTGGGGCCGGATCGTGAACGTCTCGAGCGAATCCGGCGTGTTCATCCCTAAGGAGATGATCCACTACGGTGTCTCCAAGGCTGCTCAACTGGCGTTCAGCCGAGGGGTCTCGGAATTGACGGCTGGTACCAACGTCACCGTCAACTCCGTTCTGCCCGGTCCCACCTGGGTCGAGACCACCAGGGATCAGATCAAGCAACGCGCGCTGGAGCAAAACGTCAGTGAGGGCGAATTGATGGCCCGGACCTTCAGCACGCGCCGTCCAACATCGCTCATCCAGCGGTACACCACGCCCGAAGAAGTGGCGAACGTCATTTGTTATCTCTGCAGCCCCGCGGCTGCCGCCACCAACGGGGCCCCGATACGGGCCGACGGCGGAATAGTTCGCACCTTTGCGTAGTCGCACCCGGGGCCAGCTGGCCAAACAAGAAAAACAGATCCTTTAGAGGAAACTCCAATGAAAAACGTCAACATCGTAACGGCCGAAGAGGCAGCATCCTGGGTAAGGGACAACGACTGCATCGCGATTTGCGGATGCGAAAACGTCCTCACTCCCGATGCGCTGCTCGGCGCCCTCGGAGCACGCTATGTTCAAAGCGGGTCGCCCAAGGCAATCACGGAAATCCATCCCATTATCGTCGGCATGGGGGAGGGCCGGGGCCTCGAGAACCTGGCCCACCCCGGTCTGGTCGCCACGGCAATCGGCAGCGGATACAGCTACCTCAAGACCTCACGATATACCGAACTTCTCAAGCAAGGGGCGTTCGCCGCGCACGTCGCCCCGATGGGAACCATCTTCCAGATGCTGCGAGATTGCTCCGCTGGACGAAAGCGGACCTACACGAAGGTGGGCCTCGGGACCTTCGTCGATCCAGACGTCGAAGGCGGACGCATGAACCGGGCGGCCGGGGAGTCGCTTGCCAGACACGTGGAGATCGAAGGTGACGTCCATCTCGCCTACGATGTGCGGCCAATCGATGTGGCGTTCCTGCGCGGCACCACAGCGGACGAATGCGGCAACATCAGCCTTGAGGATGAGCCGGTATCGCTCGGCATCAAAGCCATCGCACAAGCAACCAAGGCTTCCGGCGGCAAGGTCGTTGTCCAGGTTCGCCGGATGACGCAGAAAGGGTCGATCCATCCAAGGATGGTCGAAGTTCCAGGCATCTTCGTTGACGCCGTCGTCGTGGTGCCCGCCCAGGAGCTTGCAGGCGGACGCCTCAATCCGGCACTGACGGGTGCGGTTCGTCTGCCGGTTGGCGATGTCGGTATCGTGCCTCCCGGTATCGAACGTATCGTTGCGAGCAGAGCGAGCTTTGAAGTGTTCGACGGAGCGACCGTCAACCTCGGCGTCGGAATGCCGATCGCCGTGCCCACCATTCTTCACGAGCGGCGGTCGGCGCCGAACGCGACGTATTTTCCTGAGCATGGTTCGCTGGGCGGTATCCCGGGCGAGCGGGCGATCTTCGGGACCAACATCAACCCCGATGCCATCATCGACTCCACGTCGGTCTTCGATTGCTTCCAGGGTGGCGGCCTGGACATCACATTCCTTGGCTGCGGGCAAATCGACGCAAACGGCAACGTCAATGTCAGCAAGTTCAATGGGATTGTTCCCGGGTGCGGCGGCTTCATCGACATTGTAAGCAGAACGCCTCGAATTGTGTTCTGCGGAGCGTTCAGCGCCGGCGGTCTCGACGTCGGGACAGAAGACGGTCGCCTTATCATTAAGAACGAAGGCAAGTTCAGCAAGTTCGTGCCCGCCGTGGAGCAGGTCACGTTCAACGCGAAGCTTGCGGTCGAACGTGGCCAGCGGGTCACCTACGTCACCGAGCGCGCAGTGTTTGAAGGACGTCCGGACGGGCTCGAACTGGTTGAGGTCGCACCCGGCGTCGACGTCGACCGTGACATTCTCCGGCTGATCCCGTTCTCGGTCAAAATCGCCGAAGACCTCAAGACCATGGAAGTCGGTCACTTCAGCTAAGGATGATTCATATGTCGGATTACAAGACGTTTGAGACAGACGTTCTCGTTATTGGCAGCGGCGGCGCTGCTTTGAGAGCGGTTCTCGCGGCCAGCGACGAGGGGGCCGAGGTTACGGTCCTCGTCAAGAACAACTTCCGAAAGAGCGGAGCGACCTTCTACAGCGTTGCCGAAGTGGGCGCTTATAACGTCCCTGACGGTGCGGGCGATCCCGCCGATAATCCAGACGTCTTCAGAGAAGACATTCTCAAGGCGGCTCAGGGTATGGCGGATCCTCGCCTCGTGGATATCCTGGTCAACGAGTCCGAGCCCAGCCTGCGCTATCTGGAGAAGTTCGGAGTCCATTTCGAGAGGAACGAGGATCGGTATCTCGCCTTCCGGGCCTGCTTCTCCTCTAAGCCGCGATCGCACGTGCTGAAGGACCACTTCAAGCCAATTATGCGCGCGTTGGGTGAAGAGGCGACCCGGCGCGGCGTCCGTGCGCTGGACCGGATGATGGTTGTCGGCCTGGTCAGCGACGGTACCTCGTGCCACGGAGCCATGGCTATCGATGACGAGGGCGGCCTTGTCTTCGTCCGCGCCAAGTCTGTGATCCTGACGACCGGCGGCGCGAGCCAGCTGTTCTCCAAAAACCTGTACCCGGCCGATATCACCGGGGACGGCTATGCCATGGCTTGGCGGGCAGGGGCCGAGCTTGCGAACATGGAGTTCATGCAGGCGGGCGTTTCCATTATCGACCCATTCATCAACCTGTTCGGCAACTACCTCTGGGACGCTCATCCCAAACTCACGGACCGAGATGGTGTGCCCTTCGTCGAGAGCTACCTTCCGGCTGGCCTGACGGTGGCTGAGGTCATGCAGGAGAAGGAACGTCACTTCCCGTTTAGCTCATCCGACATTTCCCGCTATATCGAAATATCGATCCAGCGAGCGATCAACGAAGGCCGTGGCACCGACAAGGGCGGCGTCTACATGGACTTCAAGAACTGCGATTTCGATCGCCTGCTCGCCGACAAGACGCGCTCATTCGGCCAGATGTGGCCGCTGACCTACGAGTGGTACAAGGAACGCGGAACCGATCTCTATAAGGACGCGGTTCAGATCACGTGTTCGGCGCATGCGATCAACGGTGGTCTTCGTATCAACGAGAATGGCGAGACGACACTGAAGGGGCTGTTTGCAGCAGGTGAGACAGCGGCCGGGCCGCACGGAGCGGACCGTCTCGGCGGCAACATGGCTATGACCTGCCAGGTTTTTGGTGCGCGCGCCGGAAAGGCTGCGGCCGAGCGCTGCCGCGAAGTCGGCGTGACGTCTGTTGGAGATGGTATCGAGGCGATCCAGGCGTACCTCGCGAAGTTCAGCCGGACCGGTGGAGAGGACGGAGCAGCCATACGCCTCGAACTGCAGGCCGCGGCTAACCGCAGCTTGTTGATCCTGCGAAACGAGCCAGGTCTTAGTCAATTCCTGTCGGAGCTGACAGAGCTGCAGGCACGGCTGCAGGCCGTATCGGCTCCGTCCCGTGACAACTTTGTCCACGCGATCGAAACCGACAACTTGATTGAGACAGGCCGCATGATGACCCGCGCCGCATTGTTGCGGACGGAGAGCCGGGGAAGTCACTTCCGAGAGGATGCACCGAGCTCCAATGAGAACTTTGCGGTGAGCTACATCCTTTCGCGGGGTCATGAAAGCGGTGGCTATTTCGCCTCGCTCGGAACTCTCTAAACAAAAACCTCAAGAACAAAAGCAGGAAGCAACCAATGCTCATTTCGCAGATCAAGGGTTCGAACGGAGCGATCGTCGTCGCCGTGCGCGAGCCGGGCGGTACCGCGAGGGCCGTTAAGAACGCCGCCAGTGTCTATGCGTTGGCAATGGAAGCCGCAAATGGCGGCAAGTCGCTGGTGTCAGTGATCAAAGCGCATGGCCTCGGTGACGCCGTCGATCTCGAAAAGGCCTATGCCGAAGGCAAGTTCCTGACCCCGATGACGCATCCTGACGCCGCGCACCTGCACCTGACGGGCACCGGTCTGACGCATCTCGGCTCGGCCGCAACGCGCGACAGCATGCACAAGAAGACCTCCGAGGCGGCCGAGGAGACGCTGACGGACTCGATGAAGATGTTCAAGATGGGTCTTGAGAACGGCAAGCCGAAGGCCGGCGAAAGGGGCGTCCAGCCCGAGTGGTTCTACAAGGGCAACGGCTATGGCGCGGCGGCTCCTGGTGCTGCACTCGTCTCCCCGTCGTTTGCGCTCGACGGCGGCGAAGAGCCCGAGATGGCCGGCATCTATGTGATTGCTGAGGACGGCACGCCGTTCCGTATCGGTTTTGCGCTGTCGAACGAATTTTCCGACCACGTCACCGAGCGCCAGAACTATCTCTACCTCGCGCATTCCAAACTGCGCCCGGCAAGCTTCGGCCCGGAAATCCGCATCGGTGCTGCGCCTGACGACATCCGCGGCACTTCGCGCATCAAGCGAGGGACCGAGGTGATCTTCGAGAAGCCCTTCCTGTCGGGCGAGGCGAACATGTCCCACACCTTCGCCAACCTTGAATACCACCACTTCAAGTATGGCCTGTTCCGCGTTCCCGGCGACGTCCACGTCCACATGTTCGGCACGGCGACGCTATCGTTTGCCGAAGGCATCAGGACGGAAGAGGGCGACGTGTTCGAGATCGAGGTTGGCGAGTTCGGCCTGCCGCTGCGCAATCCGCTAAAGTTCGACGCCGAAGAGCAGATCGTGGTCAAGCAACTCTGAGGGCTGCCGAGGCTAAATGGGAACAGGCATGACAATCCATCAGAATCTCATTGCTGGCGAATGGATCGGTTCCGAAGCGACGCGCAACATCAATCCGTCCGACACCAATGACACTGTCGGTCTGTATGCCAGTGCTTCAGCCCAAGACGCAGCCAATGCTATTGCAGCCGCCAAGGGCTCGTCCTACGGCCCGCGCGAACAGGGCAAGTACGCGGCTGAGTTCTACACGACCGTAAAGACCGCTTACACGCTCGCTTAGCCCTAGCGCCAACGACGGCAGCGAGATCTTCAGCGAATGCCAATCTGCCGCGGGATCGAACCTGCGGCAGCCGACGAACCTGCGTGCGCGATTGTCGCACGATATGCGATGACCAGGAGGAGGATTCTTTTGACCAGTATGTATCATAACGCCAATGCGGCAGTCAGCGATCGACCCAGTGACGTCGAAACACCGATTTACAGAAAGGTCACATGGCGGCTTTTGCCATTCCTGACCCTTTGCTACGTGATCGCATACTTGGATCGTGTCAACGTCGGTTTTGCAAAACTGCAGATGCTGAATGACCTCCAGTTCAGCGAGACCGTCTATGGTCTTGGGGCGGGTATCTTCTTCCTCTTTTATGCGGCCTTCGAAACACCAAGCAATCTTATCCTGCACAAGGTGGGGGCAAGGAAGTGGATCGCCCGCATCATGATCTCGTGGGGCATCATCTCCGCATCGTTTATGTTCGTACAAACGCCGATCCAGTTCTACATCCTTCGCTCGCTGCTGGGGATTGCGGAGGCCGGGTTCTTTCCCGGGATAATTCTCTATCTAACCTATTGGTACCCCGCCCAGCGCCGCACGCGCGTGATTGCGACCTTCATGGCGGCGATGCCGCTTGCAGGCATCTTCGGCGGCCCTGTCTCCGGATGGATTCTGGACAGCTTCCACAACGTCCACGGGCTGGCCGGGTGGCGATGGCTGTTCTTGCTTGAGGCGATGCCTGCCGTCGTGCTCGGAGTCGTGACACTCTTCTGGCTCGACGACGGCATACGCAAGGCGAAGTGGCTGACCGAGCGAGAAAAGGAAATCTTGGAACGCAACGTTCAAGCAGAGGACCGAGCCAAGGTCGCCCACGCGTCGATGAGCTTGCTGCTCAAAGACGTTCGCGTATGGATGATGGGTCTTGTCTACTTCTGCCTGGTAATGGGGCAGTACGGTATCACCCTTTGGCTCCCAAGCCTTGTGAAAGGTGCGGGTATAACGGGCAACCTTCAGATTGGCCTCGTGACCGCAGTACCGTACGTGGCGGCCGCTGTCGCTATGATCTTCTTCGGCTTCCGCAGTGACGCAACCCGGAGGCGCCGACGCTACCTTATCGTACCCTTGTTGCTGGGAGCGATAGGCTTCGTGGCCTCTGTGCAGTTCGAGAACAATACCGTGCTGGCGATTGCCGCTCTGACTGTGGCTTCGATCGGCGCCGTCTCGGCAGCACCTCTCTTCTGGCCGCTTCCGACAGCCTTCCTGGCGGGTGCGTCGGCGGCTGGCGGCATTGGGCTGATCACGTCGCTTGGGAACCTCGGAGGGTTCTTCTCTCCCTACATGATCGGTTGGCTCAAGGATTTCACCCAGAGCGGCCACGCAGGAATGTACGCCCTCACGGGATGGCTCTTGCTCGGTGCATTCATTGTGTGGCGAACGCCATCGAAGCTCGTCGACAAGTGAGGCAGGTCGTAGCGCCGGCATGACGACATTAACCCGTGCACCTGAGCACTCGCCGCGCCCGACTAGCTGGGCGCGGTAGGCTCTCGGCGCTCGGTCCTGAAAACCAGCACCCAATCATTAAATCACCGCGCGCATGCGTCGAAGAAAAGGAAAGTGAGGCAATATGAGCAACCAGGTTGTCGAAGCCATGGGGCGCCTGACCGTTGGCGAGAGCTATACAGTCCGCAAGACAATTTCAGAATCCGATGTCTATCTTTACGCAGGCATTGTCGGCGATTTTCATCCAAATCACGTTGATGAGGAATATGCAGTAAAGCACCTGGGACGGAGGGTTGCTCATGGCGCGCTTCTACCCGGTTTCGTATCACGGGCGACCGTCGACATGATTGGCGAGCGGCTTAACCCGCCCGGCTACGCGGCGCAGGAGTTCCGCCTAAAGATGATCTCTCCCGTTTTCATCGGCGACACGATCAACACGACGGTCACCGTTTCTGGGCTTGATCCGGAACGCCGGAAGGTCGTTATGACGACGGAGATCCGTGTAGGTGATCGCCTTTGTGCCATAGGTGACACGACGGTGAAAATTTTGCACCCCGTCGAGGAGTAGGCGTTCGCGGGGTCGGAAGACCCGGTTAGGTCAACTCGATAAAGCACGGGCGGGGCTTTCCGGATCTGGTGGTTTCCGCGCGGAGCACGACGACGCGCCGCGAATGGGCGAGGAACGCACTCCGACCCTTAGCAAATTGAAACGTTCACTGCCCGGCCGCCTAGGAACTACTTGGTTGGAGCGCCCAGGTCCAACGTTTTGCAGCCGCGAGCGCGGTTCGCGACAGCCCCATCCTTTTAAGCGGTCAGGTCTTGCTCGAACAGTTGACGGTGTTAAAGTTATAACCGACACGGTTGACGACAGCGTAGGATACGCGTGAAGCGCTGTCGTGCCGGATGACGCTCTGAGGAACATCCGAGCTCTCCGGCGTACTGTAATGAGCGTTCAACCTTGTCTGAGGCGAGCGATCAAGTAGATTGAGGTCGAGCACGGAGTTCGTGTTAGCGATCGGGATGGAATATGCAAGATACTGTCACGCGGCAAACCAACAGCCTGTCGCGTCGTCGGCACCGATATCTGGTGCTGGAATACATGCGCCGGAACGAGCAGGCCACACCGTCCTTGGTAGCGAGTGCACTCAATATCAGTCTGCCGACAGTCGTTCGCGTCCTCGCCGACCTAGTCGATGAGGATTTCATCGAATATGTCGGTAGAGAAACCTCCTCAGTTGGGCGGCCAGCAAGCGTCGTGCGCTTCAAGTCCGAAGGACATGCTGTCGTCAGCGTTTATGCTCACATGTCCGGTTTGTACGGCATGGTGACGGATTTGTCGGGCCGTGTCATTGAAGAGCTCGTAGTCGGTACTTGTCGAAATGGTGACGAGAACAAAACCCTATTGCTTCAGCTCATCCGAACCCTGATCTCGAACGTTCGCCCGAATGTGAAAACGATCCGTGGCATTAGCGTCGCTGTTCAATCCATGGTGCGAAGGCCAGCCGGCACGGTCGTCCTCACGGGCGCAGCTCTCGATTGGAAGTCGCTTGAACTCGGCAAAATCGTTCAGCAAGCATTTGAGGAGCCGTCTCTCGTTGAAAGTGACCATATTCTTGGTGTTCTCGGTGAGTGGACTTATGGACGATTTCCTCACGTTGATATTCTCGTCCGCTTGTCCATCGGGCCTGGTACGAGCGCAGGTTTGATGGTGAACGGCAACATCTACCGAGGTAGCACCGACGCGGCGGGCGAATTGAAATGGTTTGCCGACAATCCCCGCCTGGGCGGTCCCCGACTTCCTCTCCTCGGCGACATGAAATCATTGCGTTACGGTGAGGGTTTGCCCCGGACGGCATTCGAGGCCTTAGAGGTAGCGAATTCCCGCTACTCACGCGGCGAAATCGGGATCGAGGACTTCGAATACGGGTCGAACAAAAAAGATGGGCTCGACATCGTGCGTGAGCTCCTCCACTACACGACCACCGCTGCTGCCAGCTCATCGGCCCTCTTGAACCCATCAGCCATTATCGTCTCAGGGCAAATTACACGAGGGGGCAATCTGGTGGTTGATGTCCTCAACGACAGGCTAGGGGGCGATGTATTCGTCACACCAAAGATCGCGCTCAGCAAACTCGGACTACAGGCTGTTATGCTCGGGGGGGTTAAGGCTGTCCTCGATTTAACGACGCTCCAGCCGCCAATTCAGACAGAACAAGGAGGCGTGCCGACTTTATCAGCCGGCTCGGGGAACTGGCAATGACTCGTTCACGTCGGGTGCATCGCAAGTAGCTGCATTTTCGAATTAAAACGTTGTGTTATCGCTGATATTCGTCCGCGAAGATGGGCGTTGACAACAATTATGTTTGGATTTATTTTCACACTGAAAATAATGGTTGCTCATTTGGGAGGAAACTATGCATCCATTGAATTTGGTGACCCGCAGATCGGTGCTGAAGACGACCGTAGGGGTTGGCGCGGTAGCAATGACGTCTGGATTGGGAGTTCCGGCAATCGCATCAACCCGCGAGTTGACCATCATCGGTAACGATGGGAATCCCACCGCCCGGGAAGTCTTCAAGAAAATCACGGAAGATTTTGCCGCTGCCACCGGCGTCAAGGTTTCACTGAACTACATGGACGTTGAGGGTCACAAGACTGCTATCCGCAGTTACCTGATAACGTCGCCGCCAGACCTCTGTTTCTGGTATTCGGGCGAGCGTATGCGTTACTTCGTCGGGCGCGGTTTGTTCGAGGACCTGTCGGGTCTCTTCGAAATGAACGGCTATGGTAACGTCGTCGGAAACCAGATTCGTGCCGTTACCGTAGAAGGTCGCCAGTTTGGTCTGCCTCTCGGTGGTCGCCTTCTGGCTAATTTTTATCTTGAAGATGTCTTCGCGAAGCATGGCCTGAAAGTCCCCAAGGATTGGGACGAGCTTTTGACCTACATAGAATCTGCGAAGTCAGCTGGTCTGGCTCCCATTGCTGTGGGCTCAAAGGAGCTGTGGCCCGTCGCTGGCATGTTTGACTCGCTCAACCTCAGGACCAATGGCCTGGACTTCCATATGTCGTTAATGGACGGCAAGGTGAGCTATCTCGACAAGGCAGTCCTCTCCGTTTTCGATCGCTGGGAAGAGCTCGTCCGCAAAGGCGCGTATCTCAAGGACAACACGTCCTACAGCTATTCCGAAGCTGCTGCCTTCCTAAGCCGGGGCGAGGCGGGTTTCATGACAATCGGAAGTTTCGTTGATCGCGAGGTCCCGGTCGACCAGCGCAAAAACCTCAACTACTTCCCGTTCCCCAAGATCGCCGACATTCCAACGTTTGAGGACTTTTTCGTCGACTCGATACATATACCGTCGAAGGCTAAGAATAAGGAGGAGGCACGTGAATTCCTGACCTATTTCTACCAGCCTGCGGTTTTCGCGCTTTATAGCGGAGCGAGAAACTTTATTCCGGCTCGATCGGATCTTCCGCCGAGCTCTAATGAGATGCTGAACCGTCAGCTAAAAACGATTGCCGGAGTGGCCGGTACGGCACAGTATTTCGATCGCGACACCAATCCTGATCTTGCGCAGGTTGCGATGAAGGGTTTCCAAGAGTTCTTGACCTACCCCGACCGCAAGCAAACCATCCTCGAGCGTATCGAACAGACCCGTCAGCGGGTTTTCAAGTAAACTGTGGTTGGACGTTGCCTCGCTCGTCGCGGCATCAAATTCGAGGAGTAGCGAGACTGTGCCTACGGTGCGGTCCGCAAGTCGAAATCGACCTCCAATCTCAGTTTTCAGGTTTATCAAAATGATCAGACATTATCGGAAGTGGGTAGTTCCCGCCCTTCTCATACTCCCCTCGATTACCCTATTCGGTATCGTCATCATAGTATCTGCTCTAGAGAGCTTCTGGATCAGTTTTCACGACTGGGACGGGTTGGGGGCGATGTCGTGGATCGGCATTGCCAACTATGAAGAATTAGCAGGCGATCCGCAGTTTTACGTTTCTGTGAAAAACAACGCGATCTGGATTGCAGTCTCCATGCTGTCGATTCCCCTTGGGCTTGCATTCGCGCTGCTGGTCAATCAGGACATCTCAGGCATGAGGGTGATGAAATCACTCCTGTTCATGCCGAAAGTTCTCTCGAGCGTGACCGTAGGTGTCGTCTTCACGTGGTTTTACACGCCCAATTTCGGGTTGCTGCCAATTGCCGGCTCATGGTTCGGCATTGAGGTGCCCGCGGTCTTGTCTCATCCGGATCTAGTGACCTATGCCGTTGTCGGCGCAGCGCTCTGGATACAAGTTTCCCTCAACCTGGTACTTTTCCTGGCTGCGCTTTCGGGATTGAACGGCGACCTCATTGGCGCTGGCCGTGTCGATGGTGCCAAGGGCTGGCAGATGCTTTGGCATGTGATCCTGCCGCAACTGGCGCCTATTGCCGTGATTGCCGTCGCGCTCACAGCCATCAGCGCTCTCCGTTCATTCGATCTCATTGCGGTGATGACGGCTGGCGGACCATTTGGCTCATCGACGACCCTTGCCTTCCAGATGTACGAGCAGTCCATCTTCTCATATCGTTTCGGATACGGCGCGGCGCTCGCAGTCGTCTTGATGGCGATCACCGGAATTTTTATCGCCTGGTATCTTTTCAAGGTGCTGCGTTCGGAAAGGACTTCTTGATGTACCCACTTCCAATACCCGTGGGCGCCAAATCCCAGCGGTTCACTTATATGCTGGGTACGGCCTTGATCGTCACGATATGGCTCGCGCCTCTGGCCGCCATCATCATGACGTCACTACGTCCCCATGAAGATATTTCCCTTGGAAACTTGTGGGGTTGGCCCAGCCAATTTGTGATGTTTGAGAACTATGCGGCAGTTTTCGCGAGGAGCAAAATGCTACGCTATTTCTTGAACAGCGCAATCATTACAATTCCCTCGGTAGTCATTGTATGCGGATTGTCACTTTGCGCCGGATACGTATTATCGCGGTTCAGATTCCCGGGGAACACTGCGCTCTTCGCAGTCTTCGTAGCTGGTAACTTCCTGCCAGCGCAAATATTAATGATCCCGGTTCGTGATCTCATGCTCCAGCTCGGGGTCTACGATACCTACCTCGCATTGATCATTTTCCACGTCGCATTTCAGACGGGATTTGCAACGCTCTTCATGCGAAACTTCATCGCGGCTCTCCCTGATGAACTGTTTGACGCCGCGGGGTCCGAGGGTGCGTCCACTCAGCAAATCCTCTGGCACATCGTTCTTCCGCTCGTGCGGCCTGGCCTGGCTGCTCTTTCGATCCTGCTGTTTACGTTTATCTGGAACGACTATTTCTGGGCTCTTGTCCTGACAGTCGATGACAGCGTGAAGCCAGTGACCGCCGGCCTGGCGAGTTTGAAAGGCGAGTTCGCCGCCGAGTGGAACCTGATTTCGGCGGGCACTATCGTGGTCGCACTCCCTCCCGTCATCATGTTCTTGCTGATGCAACGCCATTTCATCGTGGGCCTGACCCAAGGCGCAGTGAAGGGCTAAATCTAATGAGTTTGGAGCCATACATGAAAAGCCTAGCCCTTCACAGCATCGGAAAGAGCTACGGAAGCTATTCGGCGCTGGCCGACGTAAATCTCTCGGTAGAGAAGGGAGAGTTCATCGTCATTGTCGGTCCTTCCGGCTGTGGCAAGTCAACCTTGCTGAAGATCATATCTGGCCTCGAAGACCTCACGCATGGTACGATCCATATCGGCGGACGCAACGTTACGAAGGCCGATCCGGGCTCGCGGGGCATTGCAATGGTGTTCCAGTCATATGCGCTTTATCCGCATATGACGGTTGCGGAGAACATGGGTTTTGGCCTTCGAATGGCCAAGCGGCCGAAGACCGAGATCGCCGAGGCTGTTCGCAAGGCGGCGCAAATCCTTAGGCTCACAGAACAGCTAAATAAGCTTCCGAGACAATTGTCGGGTGGCCAGCGCCAGCGTGTGGCGATCGGCAGGGCTATCACCAGATCGCCCGAGGTCTTCCTGTTCGACGAGCCACTGTCCAACCTGGATGCCGCGCTCAGGACACAGATGCGGGTCGAGTTGGCGCAACTCCACAAGCAACTGAATTCGACCATCATCTATGTGACCCACGATCAGGTGGAAGCGATGACGCTGGCAGACCGGATCGTCGTTCTTAATCGCGGTCAAGTCGAACAGATCGGTCCTCCGACGGAACTTTATGAACGCCCCCGCAATCGTTTCGTCGCCGGGTTCTTGGGCTCGCCTCGTATCAATTTTTTCGAGGGGCAGATTTTGGAAGTTCGGCAGGGGAGCGCGCTAATCGGGATGCAAGATGCTGCGCCGTTCGAGAAGCGCATCGAGTCTGCCGATCTCCAGGTAGGGCCAGTCACGATTGGAGTTCGGCCTGAAGCTCTGCATCTGAATCCGTCCCCAACAGCAGCAAGTTTTGGGGGGGCTGTAACAATGATCGAAGCGCTGGGGCGCGAAACGATCGTTTATTTGGATGCCCGGCCGCTCGTCACGACGGATTCCGATACGGGGACCGGCAATGTGGCACTCCATCTTGATGCCGCCACTACCTACACGCCCGGAACGCAGTTGATTGTCGGCTTCGAGCCCGATCGCTGCCATCTCTTCGACCATGGAAACGGACGCACGATCGGCTGATCGTCCGTTTCCTCCCGTTCATTGATAAAGATTGTGAGTTCACCATGAGCATTGCACCATCGCGCGCGCCGTCTGCCTGGCGTGCAACCAGATTGAAACAGTTTCTGATAGGGTCGGCACATTATCCCGAGCACGTTGATCGCTCCTACTGGGAGCGTGACGCAGAACGAATGGCCAATGCGGGGTTTCGTGTTGCTCGTCTTGCCGAATTCGCGTGGCATATTCTCGAACCGCGCGAAGGTGAGTTCGATTTCTCTCTGTTTGACGATGCTATAGCCGTGCTAGCACGCCACGGCATCTCCACCATCATGTGCACGCCAACGGCAACGCCACCGCGCTGGCTCACGCACCGATACCCCGAGGTTCTGCGTGTGGATGAGAAGGGAAGACCCGCCAGTCACGGCTCGCGGCAACACGCTGACACCACAAGTCCGGTCTACCGCCTTCACAGCAAGCGAATCTCCGAAGCGATGGCGCGCCACTATGCAAACAACCCGAATGTCATTGGTTGGCAGACTGATAATGAGCTTAACACATCAACCTCGCTCACTTATTCCGAGGGCGCCTTGCGCGAATTTAAGGTCTACCTAGAACAACGCTATGGCACGATCGAAAAGCTTAATCACGCATGGGGAGGCGATTTCTGGGCAACGGCCTTCGATAGTTTCGACCAGGTCGTGTTCCCCATTCACGAGCTTCCGGTGAGTCCCGGTCCGGGACATATCCAAGACTACCATCGGTTCCTGGCGCATGCGACGGCACGATTCCAACTCGATCAGATCGAGATTATCCGGAAGGCAAATGCATCGTGGTTCGTATTTCATAATCTCGGGCGACTGAACGATATCGACTTCCGAGGGGACTTCTCCCGGGAGCTTGATTTCATGGGATACGACGTCTATCCGTTCTTGCTTGATGAAGGACAGCGAATCGGTTCCGCGGCCTTGTCCCAAGCGCTATCACTCGACATGTTCCGCGGATTTTCTGGTAATTTCATTGTGCCAGAACAACAGGTGGGCTTCGGAGCCCAATCGCTCGTGGCAACCGTCGCGCCCGAGCCGGGAGAGATGCGCCGTATGGCTCTGAGCTCAGTGGCTCGGGGTGCCGACGGCATCATCTTTTTCAGATGGCGAGCGGCTCACTTTGGCGCAGAGATTTACTGGATGGGCATCATCGATCACGACGATGTCCCGCGTCGTCGCTACAACGAGGCGGCGGAGTTCGCGCGCGATCTGATCTCCATCGAGAATCACATTCTCGGGACCCACGTCAGGATCGATGTCGGCATAGCTGGTGGGGATTTCGACAACCAAGAAGCCCACCGCACCTATCCCATGGGGCTTCCAAGCCCTCAGGACGAAGCGATCCGTATCTATAAGCACTGCTATCAGCAGGGAATTGCATGCGGCTTCGTGCATCCCGACGACGATATCGAGCGGCTGAAGGTTCTCATCGTTCCCCATTGGGTCATGTGGCAGGCTGAATGGACCAAGAAGATTGCCGAATACGCTCAGAAGGGAGGCACTGTCGTCTTCACGGCGTTGTCGGCCACGCGTGACGAGAACAACCACGTTTTGCGGGAGACAGCTCCCGGATTTGGTGTTGGTGACCTTTGTGGCGTTAAGGTAGAAGAGATTGGCCGCCTGCCGGCTCCTGGCGATGATGGCCTCTCGGCCTACGATGATCGACACGTTTCCACGCGGCTCCGTACTCGCCACCCAGCCACTTCGGCCGAAAGGGTACATACCGTGACGATCGGCAACAAAACGGTGAGTGCTGGATATTTCTACGAGAGACTGAGTATTCAGGAGGGCACACAAGTCATAGGCACCTGGTCCAGCCGTTTCGTAGCGGGCGAGCCCTCCATCACATCTCGGGATGTAGGGCGGGGCCGTGCGGTTTATGTCGGCACCTATTTGACTGAAGAGCTCGTGTCAGCTGTCTGCGACAGGATTTTTCCGATGGCCGAGGTAGAGCCCTTGGTTCAGGATCTGCCGTCAGGCGTTGAGGTCTCTATGCGAGAAGACAAGGCGGGCAGGTTCCTGTTCGTCATCAACACCACTGAACACGCCGTCTGCGTCCCAAAGTTGCCGCACGGTAAATCAATCCTGCTGGATGGAGAACAGACCGCCAACGAGATCAAACTGAGGCCTTACGGCGGTGCGGTACTGAAGCTGTCCTAGCGTGGCAAAGCCGCGGCGTCACTTTGATGTCGTAGTCCGCTTCAGCCGGTACCACATGCTGCCAACCAGAGTTTGTTACGAAAAAGTGGCAACCCGGCTTCCTAAGCAACCCCGTAAACAAAGACACTCAAAGTCTGTCTATTACCCGGACAGACTTTAGCGTTTCGGACCAGCGGATTGCGAGACGATTTCGATTGAAAGCTCGCCTTAATCCTTATTGCGGCATCGTCATTTCAACCCGTGATGGTCGGGCGAATGGCCGGGTCGGTCGGTATAAGGCGAGATGGGTATGCCAGCAAGCACATAAGCAGATGAAAGAGGAGAGTGGTTTCGACGATTTCGGAGGCCGATTATCGCAAAGCCTGCGTCGACACGTTGAAATGACAATTATCGCTACGCTTGTCTCGAGCACCACACATTGCAGACTGCGAAGCAAAAAAAGGAGAGCGACAATCACTGAAAGGTTCGCCAGAGCGAACCGTATCACCGGCCCGACGGATGCTTGGCACCCGCCGGCATGGAAGGAATGACTGAAATTGGCTCACTAAAAAAGGCGCTCGAGACCGCAAGGCTTGCGCGAACAGTCTGGTCGATTTTCGCACGGATAAGAGCCTTGCGTTCGTCATGGTTCATATGGAATGTGGGATTTGAAGCTGCGGTACCGATTGGCTTCGACGTCATAAAGACTAATCTCCATCTAACGCGCGACAAGGCAGCTTCGACCAACTTTTGCAAATTACTTAAGGAATTGCTTTTCGTCGGCCTTTGTCCGTTCCATTCCCTGCAGACGGAATAATTCTTCAACGGCAACGATGTCTTTGTGGCCGTTCTGGACGCCTCCGTCGCCCACAATCCGGCGGAACGTTTCCTGCATGGCGGTCGTGGCGGCACGCACACCATAATTGCCGTAGATGACCATGCGAAAATTGCCGAGTGCCTTGATGCGCGATGCATCGAGCTCAGGATAAGCGTTCAGCACGAAGGTGAGCGGTACATCGCTTTTCCACCCACGCGCGAAACTTTCGATCTCGGAAGGGTCTTTCTTTTTGGAGTGGACGAGGATCATGTCGGCGCCGGCTTCGACATAGGCATGGGCGCGCGCGAGAGCGTCTTCCTCTCCGAGGCCGGCGATGAGGGCCTCGGTACAGGCAATGACCAGGAAGTTGGGATCGGTGCGGGTGTTGGTGGCCGCCTCGATCTTTCCCTGGAATTCCTCGAGACGCAGGAGCTCTTGGCGACCATCCGCCTCAAGGCTGGTGACTTTGGGAAACGTCTTGTCCTCGATGACCACGGCCGAAGCGCCGACCCTCTCGTACTCCCGGATGGCATGAATGACATTGATCGCGTTGCTGTAGCCTGTATCAATGTCGGCGACGATCGGCAGTCACGACTTCCCTGCGATCGTGCTCAGCATGTCGAGATACTGTGTCATCGAGATGAGTCTCATGTCCGGTACCCCGTAAAGTGTTGATTGCCACTGACAACTGACCCGGCGTTTGAGTGAACCCCTCGGGCTGGACCACAGGACCCAGCAAAACTGATACACTCTGCGGGCCTCAATCGGAGAAGGCTCATGAAGTCCCGAAGTCCTTATCGCCGGCATTCGATGCCGTTCAAGTTGCAGCTTTGCCAGGATTTCCGAAACGGCGTCATCGGACGGCGCGACGCACAGCGGACATACGGCGTTTCGGCAAACCTCATACAATTGTGGCTGACGCAGTTCGATCGCGGCGATCTGAACGATGAGCAGGCTGAGGCCAGCGTCATTGCCGAGTACGAGGCCCACATTGCGGCGCTTGAACGCGAGGTCGGCCAGCTCACCATGGAGCTGGACCTGGTTAAAAAAACACCGCGCCAGTTGATCGCCGGCGACAGCGGGAGCTCCTCCATCATCACCGGTCCCCGGCCTGCTCTGTCAGACGGGGGTGCAAAATGATCGATCTCCCGAGGAGCACTTACTATTACCAATCAACGGCAAAAGCTTTAAATCTCGGCGACAGCGAGCTCATTATAATCATAGAGTACATCCAGGACGAGCTGCCTTGCTATGGATACCGACGCGTAACATACGAGCTTCAGCGAAGAGGCCACATCGTCAATCACAAGCGTGTCGCCCGCGTCATGCGGGCCAATGCCTCGGGATCAAGCCTCGCAAGCGGTATGTTCGCACGACGGATAGCAACCACGATTCGCCGATCTACGCGAACCTTTATCGCAATGTGATCCCGGCGCGGCCCGATATGGTCTGGGTGGCCGACTTCACGTACATCCGCATCGCCGCTGGGCTTCTGCTATCTCGCTGTCATTCTTGACGCCTGCAGCCGGAAAGTCATCGGCTATGGCCTGTCAAAACGCCTGGATACGCCGCTGGCATTGGCAGCGTTGCGGTCGGCGCTCGAGAACAGAAAGCCTCCACCCGGCTGCATTCACCACACGGACCGCGGATGCCAATACGCAAGTGAGACCTATCGACGAGCGCTCGATGCGACAGGTCTACAGGGATCCATGAGCCCCGTCGGCAACCCTTATCACAATGCGCAGACAGAAAGCTTCATGAAGACCCTGAAAGTGGAGGAAATCTACCCCGCAGGCTACGAGACATTCGCTAACGTGGCCGAACACTTGCCCAGGTTCATCGAGCAGATTTACAATGCCAAACGGCTGCATTCAGCCCTTGGCTATTTATCGCCAGTAGAATTCGAAACTCAACTCGCCCAGCAGGTGGCTTAGTTTGAAGCGGTTCGATGGTCCAGCACGAGGGGTTCACTCCAACGCCGGGTCAGTTCTCAGTGGCAATCAACAATCTGACCTTTAACAATAGTCGACTCCCTTATTCGCCAGACCAGGCCGACTTCAACGCGCTAGCACCAATGACGGTGGCGGGCATAATCGAGGGGGAAATCCACTTAGCGAAACGCCCGAAACTGTTCAGACTAACCGAGCCAGCTCTCGTCTCACCAAATTGCCGCTCCTATCAAAAAAAGCTTAGGCGTGTGCGTTATGAAGCATGCTTGCTGCCAAACTTAACGCCCGCGGGGATTGTAAGGTTGATCCTGAGCTTCACGTATAGCTGTCTTAAAAGGTAAGTTGGAGGGATTCGATGGTCCACTTTGAAAGCGCGCTCGATATTCATTGGGACTGACACCGATTGTCTTTGCGAAGGCGCGCCGCATCGCGTTGAGATCAGTGAATCCGCTCGCGATTGCTATTCGCTGGAGCGGCTGGAGCGTGTCCTCAAGTAGCCGCCTTGCTGCATCCGTTCGCGCTGCCTGAACGAAATCGGCTGGGGTGATGCCTATTTCCTTGCGAAAAACGCGGGCGAAGTTCCGCAAACTCATCCCGCTGCGGTCAGCGAGTTCCTCGACACTGAGGTCCGCGGAAAGGTTGGCTAGCACATACTCCTGAACACGCTGAATCACTGTCGTCTCGGACATTTGGCCAACAAGATGGGCACTAAACTGCGACTGTCCACCAGGACGCTTGAGGAACACAACCATGTAACGCGCAACGATCATCGCAATATCGCGGCCATGGTCCTCTTCAACAAGTGAAAGCGCTAGATCGATGCCGGATGTCACCCCTGCAGCGGTGATGAGCGTACCGTCCCGAATGTATATGGAGTCGGGAGCGAGGTCGATATCTGGAAAATCCCTAGAAAATTTCGACGCGCATTCCCAATGTGTCGTCACTTTCTTCCCGTCCAAAAGGCCCGCGGCGGCGAGGAGAAACACACCCGTACATATCGATCCGAACCGCTTAACCGTTGGCACCCGGCGCTGGAGCCATGCGATCACGGCGGGATCTATTTCCAGAAACGACGGATCCCCGGCGACGAGCAGAGTGTCGATGGGCTCGTCGTCGTCCAAGATAGTTCGGTCGGCCAGGAAGCGGAGCTGCCCTGTTCCAGAAACAGACGGCGCTCCCGTAGATATGATCTGAACGTCATAGGCGTTCATGTCGCCAAGCCTGCGCGCCGCCTCCCAAAAAACTTCTGCTGGCCCGACAATGTCAAGTGACTGAACCCCAGGTGGGGCAAGTATAGCTACGCGCATCGTCCGCTCCTTTGCAACAAAATAGCTCATGCAAGTTGCGAGCCAGTCCCGGAAGATATCTGCTGCTTGATATGCCTGCTGGTTAGATGGAAAGAAAGCCGCCCCTTCATCAGGAGCGTCTCGGCCGCAGCGAGAAACGACCAACTTTTTTCCCTGAAGAAGCGCAGGCAGTCATCCTGGACCGGAGATTTTCCAAGGAGTGTGCGGAAGGAGAGCCTATGCACGAAGCATCGGCTTCCTTCGGGGGTAGCAAAAAGCAAGACATCTAGGTCGGCGCGCCATTCCAGGGTGATCAACGCGCTTCCAAGCGGTTGAAGACCGCTGCGCCCAGGGAGCCGATCATCGACCACAGCACCAGGCTGGTGATGACAGCAGCCACAATGAACTTCCTCTCGAGCGCCTCAGGTGCCAGGGCATGCGCCCCTTCCGGAGCGATGGGCGCGCCAACCAGATGCGGAGCCGCGAAGATTGCAAGCGCAACGACCAGTGCCCATGGTTTTCGTTTGAACACGACCAGGGCGATCGACACCGCCGTGCAGAGTGCAGTCGCGACCCACCACAGCTGCCTCTCGTTGAGCGGTGCAGACAGCGCACCGGGAAGTTCCGGCGGCAGTCCGAGCATCGGAGCCAGCATCACACAGGCAAATGCCGCGACGCCCCACGCGAGACCGTCGCGCCACGTGACGGGCTTGCCACGCATCGCGATCAGCGAAATGATTACGAGCGCGTATCCGACGGCGGTCAGAATATTGGCAGCGAGCGTGAAGGTGGTTCGCTCGATTCCATCGGCGGGTTCCCAGCCACCTTCTTCGTGTGCGGAAGCGTGGTGGGCCGAGGCGACTTCGCCGGATTCATCCGCTTCCGAATGGTGATGGCCTTCGCCAGCCTTCTCATAGACCTCGGCCTGAGCAATCAGACGGCTTGTGCCTACGAACTGCACCGCCGTGATCGCAGCGCCAGCCACGGCACCGGCGAACACCGATGCGAAGACGATTGAACGGAAGAGAGACATTGCCCTCTCCTTCAGTGGCACGGAAACGCGTTGGCGTGACGCGTGTCGTGGGCCGCATTGTGCACGACCTCGAGATGCGAAAAACCGACAAAGCCGACGATCACAAGCCCGATGAAGGCAGCGAATGCAGACTGAAGAATACGAGACGACGTGCCCGAAAGCAGGGCAATGGATCCCAAGACGGATGAAGTGGTCATTTGAGTTGCCTTTCAGTGATTGTCTGGTTGTGCTAGATCAGGCCGCGAGCGCTGCCATAATCTCTTCTGCATCCACGACGCCCGCCTTCACGATGGCCTTTTCCAAGGCCGAAAGGAACTGGTCGTAGTAGTTCCAACTCGAGCGGTCGACCGGGTGGTCTCTTTCCCAGGCACCGATCGCTGCGATTAGTTGGTCACGGAACTCGTCCCACTCGAAGAACCCGTTCTTTGCGAGGGCAAGCGCCATCCCGAAGGACTTCCGCTCCCACTCCGAGCCGAAGCAGAGTGTTCCGTTTGCACGGGGAGGGCTGTCTGACTGCCCCATCATCTCGGTGACAGCGAAATGCTCAAACTGCGTCAGCATGCGCACCTCACGCGGCCTTCGCGACAGCAACGCCCATCATTGCCTCGGGCGTGACAAGCGCTTCCAGTTCCGCTTCTGTGAGGCCTTCCGTGCCTTCCGGACGTTCTGGGATCACGAACCAGCGGATTTGGGCACTCGAGTCCCAAACCTTGATCTCTACATCGCTTGGGACTGGAAGACCGAATTCGTTGAGAACGGCACGGGGTTCGCGCGCAGCGCGGCTCCGGAATGTCGGATCCTTGTACCAGTAGGGAGGCAGACCGAGGACCGGCCAGGGATAGCAAGAGCAGAGCGTGCAGATGATCAGGTTGTGAATACCAGGGCCATTGGCGACCGCCCGCATGTGCTCACCTTCCGCGCCCGCCATTCCATCCGGCAGATCAAGCTCGGCGATCGCGCGAGGCGTGTCGGCGACGAGCCTTTCCTTGAAAGCGGGATCCAACCACGCGCGTGCTACGATCTTCGCGCCATTGAAGGGTCCCATTTTCGTTTCGAAGAACTCGAGAACGGTATCGACCGTCCTGTCGGTAATGATTCCTTTTTTGATGAGGAGCGCTTCGAGGGCGCGGACGCGAGCGGCGCTATATGCCTCACGATCTTCGCGATACTGAAATCTATCGGTCATTGATGTTCTCCGGATTCAGGCGGCCTTGACAGCTACCGCCGCTTCGGGTGCTTCGATGTAGTGGGAGTAGAGGTCGGCGTAGATCGTGAAATTTGGCTCCGCGTTTCCTGGCCAGAGGTGGTCTGGGTCGAAACGCACGCAGTAGACGGGCATAGGGGCGCCGATGCCGTCTCCCCCGGTGTCACAGAGGTATGTGAAAGCGCCATCATAAACAGTCTCAATGGTGCCGCTCTTGCCCCTCAGGAAGCCTGGGAGGCGGGTGTGCTCGACGCTCGGAACGTTGCGGATCAAGACTTCGTCGCCGACTTCGAAGGCAAAATTCACCGTGACGTCACGCTTCGGGCTGTCGCCCTCGACCAAATATTGCACGACCCGGTCGTCGATAGCCTTTTCCCCGGCACTTGGCAGCGCCATCGACGGATCGCGGTAATATTGCTCAGTCAGTTGGTCGAGTTCCTCGGCGGTGATATAGCCGTTCTCGATGAAGTAGCCAGAGATCCCGCCAAGCCATTTCTCGTAGTAGCGGAACTTGAAGTAGTCGAAGGGATTAAGAGACTCAGCTCCCTTGCGCAGATCGGCCCAGGTCCAGATGGTCGAGAACACGGATGGTGTCGCGGGGAGGGGCAGTTGCGAGGAGAGTGCCATCATCGCCGTGTGGATGCCGAAAATCCTCGTTTCCCATGTCTCGACAAAGACACGCGTTTCGGTGCTGACAGGGCCAAGCCCTTCCAGACCCCCAAGATAATGCTGAAGCTTCATTACAGTCGTCCTCTGTTGAATTTGGCGTCAGGCCGTTGCCGTCTTCTTGGCGGCTAAGATGTTGGTGCCGATCTCGGACACGAGGCCGAAGAGGCCCCCGAGCAGCATCGCCGCCATCGCGACCAGCGTCGGATGGTTCAGGCCGGAAGTCGTGACCGTGGTACCTGTCGCGGCCGTAGTTCCCACAAATGACGCGAAGCCAAAGACGATCGCGGGCGGGAAGTTCAGGATTGGCATCGCAGACACCAGGATCATCGTTGAGGTTCCGGCGCCAACGAGGATTGCGGCGAACAGGGGATGGGCGGGTGCAAAGCCGATGAGCAGCAGCGTAATGGAGGCGATGATGATGCCAGCCCAGTTCGACACCACGGACTTTACGAGGCCCCGCTGCCCGCCACCACAGGCGAAGAACGAAGCCCAGGCGATGAAGGTGACCCACACGGGAACAGGAAAGACGGTAGCGGTCACGTAGGTGTCAACAGCACCTAAGACACCCAGGCTGATCATCGATGCGACAAGTGGGGGCATGGAATTCTCCTTTTCAATAGAGGGAGTGATCTGGTCACGAAGCAAGCGCGCGTGGCGCTGCCAAGCATGCCTCAAAGCCGGAGCGGAGCGCGGCCTCATTCAGATGCCGTCCGATGAAGACGAGTTCACTTTTCCGGACATCCGTCGCCTTCCAAGGCTTCCCTGGCCGTCCTTCCAGTGTCATGTGGACGCCGTGAAACACGTATCGGCGGGCCTCATTCGCAAAGCTCAGGACGCCCTTCATTCGGAAGAGGTCGGCACCAATCTCCTGCACGAGACGGTTCAGCCACGCATTGAAGAGCGCAGGATCGAGCAGACCCTCATCAACGATTGCGACGCATCCGACCGCATCATCATGCTCGTGATCGTGCTCTTCGAGGATGTTGGGGTCGATCGCCAATATATTGTTGAGGTTGAAAGCGTCGATGCCAAGCACCTCGAGTGGGTCGATACTGCAGTCCTTCGTCTGGACGATCTTCGCCAGCGGGTTAAGAGCGCGAACACGTTGCTCTATCGCTGACAGACCTTCACCATCGACGAGATCGGACTTGTTTAAAAGCAGCAGGTCGGCAAACGCAATTTGTTCGACCGCCTCGTCCTGCGAAAGCTGATGTGGAAGGTGCAAGGCATCGACAACGGTGACGATTGCGTCGATCTTTAGCCGGGCCTTCAATTCCTCCTCAAGCACGAAACTCTGAATGACCGGGGCGGGGTCCGCCAGACCAGAAGTTTCGATGACGATCCGATCGAGCGGGCCGGCTGTCGACACGAGACGAGTGAGCGCAGTTATTAGGTCGGAACGAACAGTACAACAGATGCAACCATTGTTAAGTTCGACCACCTCATCCTTCGTTTCAACGACAAGTTGGCCGTCAATACCGACCTCTCCGTATTCATTTACGACGATCGCTAGTCGCTGTCCCTCTGCCCCCAGAACGATCCTGTTCAGGAGCGTTGTCTTTCCGGCACCGAGGAAGCCAGTGATAATGGTGACTGGGATCTTTTCCATACTAGTTGTTCTCCGAGAACAGAGTGCGCATGTCTTGACAGCCGCAATCAAACGCCCTGGAGTGGCTCCGAAATACCGCCGGTGCTTCATGTGTGGTGTCGTGATAAAAATGATTACAGATGCATTGCGCCTTCCTTGCAAGGAGACCGATGTCTCACTAACGGACAAAGAAGAAGCAGATTCGGACAAAAATCAGCCTATTTTGCCGAATGAATAAGCATTAGATAGAATGATTACTATTTAGGCGTTTTCCGCCTATTTTCGCAGCACCAAATCTGAGATGGAAGCCGCCCAACCCGGGGATAAAAAGTTAAGTGGGCCCGCTGTCGGCTCAAGGACAGACTTCACCGCCTCCCTGCTTTTGTGGTTCAGCCGCCTCCCTGATCATCGAACGGCGCAATCGTACCGTCGAGCGCCTTATCGACTTTTGAGTATCAGTCTCGATAGACTTCGGGCACTTCGTTTGCCAGTCTGCTACCCTGAGATCGTAGCAAGCGTGGCGTGCGCCATTCGGGGACCCATCGGCGGTCGAGGGGACTGCTCACAGAATTCTGCAGACTGTTGCAATTAACATTGGTCGTTTTTCAGCTTGCTGAAAACACCGAGGAATAAAAAGCGGTTGCACGGGGACAACTCAACTACCAAGTCACATATGCATTGCAGTATGATAGAACATTTTTTCGAGAATTCTCAGGAAGGATATTGTGGAAGTTTTGTCTTACTTGAAGCTCACGTGCCGGGCGCCTACTGCGACCCAGTCAAAAACCCACAACGAAAACGCCGGCCTCTAGCGCACCGTCGAACGCCACAGCATTGGCAAACTCACGGCAAGGCATAGACTTCTTGAGGGAGATGACCCGTCGCCTGCTGCTCGTCACGGTACGAGGGCTTGGCCTCACATCTCGCGCTCCCAGACGCCGCGGGTATTTACATTTGCCGCGTCGGCAAGCGTTTCCAGTTCTGCGATCTCCTCACTGGTTAGGACGATGCCTTTTGCCCTCACCAGACCATCAATGTGGTGGGACTTGGTGATGCCGACGATCGGTGTCGTCCCCTTGGCGATGGCCCACGCTATTGCGACATCAGATGCCGTTGCGCCGTGGCTTTGGCCGATCGCAGCGAGCTTTTCAGTCAGGTCCCGCAACTGCGCCAGCATGCCATTGTAAATCTTCGCGCGGATGCTGCCGTGGGGAAGAGGATTCTCCGGACTGTACTTGCCGGTGAGGGCCCCCTGTTCAAGCACCATATAGGCGAAGAAAGAAATGCCGTGATCGTGGCAGTAGTCTAAAATGCCAGCTTGTTCAGAGCTACGGTAGAGAAGACTATAATGGTTCTGGATTCCCTCGACCCGGTATCCGGCTTCGGCGAGGATCTCGTCGGCCATCTTAATTTCCCTTAGGTTGTGGTTTGAAACTCCGACATGCTTGACCTTGCCACTTTTCAGCAATGGAATGAGGTCAGGAGTCCATCGCGGCACATCGGCTGCATTGTGAATCCAGTAGAGGTCGATGTAGTCTGTGCCCAAGTTTTTCAGACTTTGCTCGAGCATTTCCGCCATCTGGTTGAGGCCGGCTCCGGCGATCCGCGGATTGAACTTGGTGGAAATCTGGTAGTCGCGGCGGCTGTACTTCTTCAGAACGCCCCCCAGCGTAGTCTCCGAACGGCCCATGCCGTATATAATGGCGGTGTCCCACAGAGTTAGCCCCACCGAATGCGCCTTGTCTGCCGCCTCTGCAAGACCCGCCTGGGTGAGGCTGGAACCGAAGTAGCCATTTCCACTTTCTCCACTATCACCCCATGCCCAAGTCCCTAATGCGACTGGAGGCGTAATCAAATTGCTCAGTTAATTTCTCCTCCATAAGGATGAAGCTAGCATGCAGTGCCGCAGGCGCGATCACTATTTGGCGGGAATTGACTCTTAGCTTAATCCGACGCGATTATCCTCGCGTCCCCGTCGAGCCAAGACTGTTTCGATAACCGCCACCGCGTCACAATCATCATCCCCACGCCAAGCCACAATCTGATCCGGACGAATGAGCACAAGTGGGGCCCGATAAAGCTCGATCAACTGATCTTGATCCAGGTCCAAAACAGCAATCTCCATTCCTAGCGCCCGAGCCGCCGATATCAGTTCTGCGCCGCTTGACGATGAGTGACACAGTCTCAAAAGCGTCCATTCAAAACCGAAATGGTCGTAGAGCGATGTGTGCATATCCAACCAAACGTGAGGAGCCCTTCCGCCAGGCGCGGCATTGGGTATATAGACATCTGGAAGATCGGGTCCGGTGTTAGGCTGCTCAGAAAAAATTATCGGCGAATGGTCGTAACGGACACCGAACGTGACGCCAGGTATGTTGAACTCGGATTTCCCGTGAGCCTCGAGGTACGCACCAGCTTCGCGGCGCAAATTAGCCCCGACATCTGAATCAGCCTCAATATCCGGATTCGGCAGATAGTTTCCAATCGACTCAGCGAATGCTTTGGCAAAGCCTGTATTCCTAACCGCTGCCGGACGCCGCTCCAACTCATAGGTGTTGAGAAGAGATGGTGGTGCGATGCCTTTCACTACGGCCGCAAGTTTCCAGCCCAGATTGACTGCGTCATCTACAGCGGTATTGTAACCAAGCCCGCCAGCAGGCGTGAAAAGATGAACTGCGTCGCCGCCGAGCAGAATTCGGCCCACCTGAAACTTTTCTGCGACAAGCGCGAAACCTGCTGTCCAAGTGCCGCGCGACAAGATTTCGGCCTCAACGGGATAACCGACCACCGACCGGAAAATGTCCAATGCCTCTTCGTCGGAAATATCCTCTTCGCTTTCGCCTTCTTTCAACTGTGTGTGGAAAGCGAACTCCCCCCTGCCATCGACCGCGGCCATGAAG
The DNA here is from genome assembly GCF_002008225.1 of Agrobacterium salinitolerans. Taxonomy (GTDB): domain Bacteria; phylum Pseudomonadota; class Alphaproteobacteria; order Rhizobiales; family Rhizobiaceae; genus Agrobacterium; species Agrobacterium salinitolerans. Next base: position 76,796 of record NZ_MRDH01000005.1, read on the forward strand.
GCTCGACGTTCGGAATTGAATGCTACGTTCATCCATGCGGGGGCGAACGGGACCACATCGTAGAACTGCGGGCACCGAAGATAGAGCGCAAACATTTTCCCCCCAAAGAAATCCCTGACGGCACCCCCGTCGCCTCGATATCGGATACCAAGAGTGCGCCTCACGAAGCTCTTCGCTCCATCGCCCCCGATGAGATACTTTGCGGTTATGAGGCGGGAATTATCAGTGCCGACTTGCGTTGCGGCCACGGTAACTTTCTCGCCCACGTCTTCAAACCGCGTAAGTCGCCAGCCATAGTTGACCGAAACAACTGGCAAAGATTCTGCGTGTTCACGCAGAACACGCTCGACGTATTTCTGGGAGACGCGGTGGGGTAATTCGGCAGCGCTCCATGGGCCGGTCATCGTCGAGATCTTCTCGCGCGCTTCTTTGGCCGAAGGGAGGCGAAATCGAGCTAGCTCGTGGCCAGCATACCGTGTGAAGTAGGCGATATCTGTTGGAAAATCCTCGGGCATGCCGAGCGACCGGATCTCATCGGCAATACCGAGCCGCCGGAAATGCTCCATGGTTCTCGCCTGAGTGGCGTTGGCCTGAGGGTTGAAAGCCGTCGAGGCCTTTTCGTCAAAGAGGATCGCAGAAACCCCTCGTCGTCCAAGTTCAAGAGCCAATACCAGTCCGAACGGACCGCCACCAGCGATCACGACGTCGAAAACTTCATGAGCCACAGTAAGACCTCCCAAATCTAATGGGAGTAGAAATAGTAAGGAAACCAGACCAATGTCAATCGTTTTGAGCGGCCTCTTTTTGCGTTTGCGCCTCTACATACTTCCCTAGAGCCTCCACTATAAAATCCACCAGTGCTGACCCCAGCTGGTCACGCATTTCTTTTTCTGCAACATCGAGACTGTGGTGGAATGCCTCGAGCCAGACGAGGCCCTTCTCTGTAAAACATACCAGTTTGGCTCGGCCGTCATTGGGATCGCGCCGCTTTTCGATCAACCCCGTCCGCTCCACTTGCTCGACCAACTCGCTCATCGACTGCTTCGTTAGAGACGCCCGACGAGCGAGTTCCGTCAGCCTCGTTCCGTCTTCATCGAGGTTTCGGGTCAAGTTGATATGGGCTGCAGTCAGTTCGTCGTGTCCTTTGACCTTCAGATTTTCGATAATTTTGTTCTCAAAAATCCGCACCGCTTCATTCATCCGGCGGCCAATGTTATTCCTTCGCCATACATTTCGAAAAATCATCCTGTGTCACCCCGCGTAGTATCATTTAAACGAGTAAGCCCGACGCAACTATTTTTCCAGTCCGTTTCTTAAATTGATTGACAGAAGCCAATCAAGCTCGATATGGTCAGGTTACCGTACTAACTTGAGGTGTCGAAGGAGGAGTGGTGCGGCGGTCAGGTCGTGGCATCGATAGTTGTGCAATTTGCCGGTGCGTGAACGCATCATTTTCATATTGCTTCGAGCCAGCCTGTTCCAAAGTCACCTCATCAAGGCGCGACAAGTTGCTTGGCGAAGCGGATCACAGGGAGGATGCTCGAAAATGGTGAAGGCAAACGGCGGACGGTCACTACAGACGCTTGTCGATGAGAAACCCAATCTCGTTGAATATTTTCATAATGATACTCTTGCTCCTCATTACCGCGCCAGGACTGGTCTGACGGCAGCATTCATCCCGCCTGAGTTCAGCAATTGGCGAGATGAGCAACGCGCGTGGCGTGAATCCGCCATTCTATTCGACCAGTCGCACCATATGCCTGAACTGATGCTTCGTGGTCCTGACGCCTTTCGATTGCTCGAGAAGCTCGGCATCAACAGCCTGTCAAACTTCACGATCGACCGAGCGAAACAGTTTGTCGCGTGCACGCCTCGTGGCCATGTCATTGGCGATTGCGTCGTCTACAGACTTGGCGAGGATCAATTCGAACTCATCAGTGGCATGCCAGTCCTGAACTGGGTGCAGTATAACGCGGAGTCCGGCGGTTACGACGTTACCATCGAACGGGATGATCCCACACCTTATAATCCGACTGGCAGACGCTGGTTCTATCGTTTCCAGTTAGAGGGTCCAAATGCTGGCCATATCTTTCACGAAGCGGTCGAGGGGGGTGCCCCGGAAATTGCATTCTTCAGAACCGCGAAGGTAAAGATCGACGGATGCGAGGTCCTCGTGCTGCGTCACGGGATGGCAGGCCATCTTGGCGCCGAGCTTTCGGGTCCGTATGAAGACATGGAAAAGGTGCGCGCCGCTTTTCTCCGGGTCGGGAAGAAGCACGGTCTCAAGCAGGGTGGCACGAAGACCTATTTCAGCACGATCTTCGAATTCGGCTGGATGCCATATCCCCTCCCGGGAATCTACACAGGCGAAGAGCTGCGCGACTTTCGCGAGTGGCTATCTGGCAATGGCTGGGAAGCCAACGCTCAGCTCGGTGGAAGCTTTGTCTCGGACAATATCGAGGATTACTATGTAACACCATGGGATCTGGGTTACGGCCATATTCTGAAGTTCGACCATGAGTTCATTGGACGTCAGGCATTGGAAGCGCTGCCAGCGGAGAAGCGGCGTCAGAAGGTGACGCTGGTCTGGAACCATGAAGACGTTGCAGCGATCTTCGCTTCAGCGCTCGGCGACGGGCCTCGATACAAGGCTATCGATCTGCCTGTCGCCTACTATGGCTGGCCGCAGTTTGATGAAGTTCGAGCCCTGAATGGTACGCTTGTCGGCCACTCATGTCATTGTGGCTACAGCAACAACGAAGGCGAGATGCTGTCGCTTGCTATGCTCAACCCTGAGGCCGCGACCCCTGGAACTGAGGTAACGGTCACATGGGGTGAGCCCGGCGGAGGATCGCGCAAACCGCATGTCGAACGGCACCAGCAGTTCAAGGTCAGAGCGGTCGTCGCGCCTGTGCCCTACGCAAGTTCTGTCCAGAAGATGAAGCGGGCTGCGATCAGCTGATCATCGCTCGTTGTTTGCCGGCGCGGGGACGCCGCTACCGTTCAGGTGGCAGGTCAATCGTGACCTGCGCCTCCGGAATATTTGCATTTCCGAAGCAAGCAGAAGTCGCCGGCGCGCGCAGGCGGGAGGATATCCTTATGGGCATACCAAATGCAGTAGATCCAGCTAACCAGGGCGACGTGCTCCGTGGCTTCTCCGTTGAAGTGACGACGAAGGATACCTCCCTATTGGCTGGATTGTCGGATGCCATCCCGAAGGGCACGATTGTTTCGGTTCCTTTTCTCTCGACCGAAAGCGATGCTGATCGCATCACGGCAGCAAGGATGACCCGACGGGCCGGATATGAGCCTATGCCTCACATTGCGGCCCGCCGCCTGAGCTCAGAGGCCGAACTCTCGTCGATGCTGTCCGACCTCGTCAACGAAGCGCAGGTAAGCCGACTGCTCATTCTTGCCGGCGATGCCGACCCTCCCAAGGGCCCGTTCAAGGATACCGCGACGATTTTGCGAAGCGGTATCCTTGAACATTACGGGATCAGGCATGTTTCAATAGCCGGACACCCGGAAGGGCATCCCATCCAGAGCGGCGCAATGTTGAACGCGGCCCTGCTAGAAAAACGGCAGATTCTGAAAGAAGCGGGCATAGAGTGGTCCATCTTCACCCAGTTTGCCTTCACCTCGGAAAAGGTGCTTTCATGGACTGCCGAACTTCGCCGTTCGGGTATTACGGCTCCGATCCATATCGGGATACCAGGCCCGGCAAGTGTAAAAACTCTTTTGAAGTTTGCAGCCGTTTGCGGTGTTTCCGCTTCCACGGCAGTCCTCAAGAAATATGGATTATCGATTACCCAGTTGCTGTCGAGCGCGGGGCCTGACGTGCTGGTGGGCGAGTACGCTGCTGCCTTGGGTCATAGCGCATACGGCGACGTCCGCCTGCACTTCTATCCATTTGGGGGGATACGCAAAACTATCAACTGGTTGGAAGACTATCGTAGCCGCGACTGATTAACTTGGCCTTATATCGTCAGGAATACGGACGATATTATTAGAGAGAAGATCGATAAATGGCCGTATAAGCTACGGAGATGTTGAAAATCTTGACATATTAGTACGGCATCCGTACCAATATAATTGGAGGAAGCGGCGCTTCAGCGCCAAGCGTGCCGGACGTTTTCCGGCTGGGAGGAGTAACATGAAGACAACAAGACTCAGGCTGTGTCTCGTCGCATCCACGACATTTTTCATGGCGGGCACATTTGCGTACGCCGACACTATCAAGGTCGGCGTTATCGCTACATTCTCTGGCCCCAACGCTATCTGGGGCAAGCAGTTTCGTGAGGCGATTGATGTCTACGTCGCGCAGCACGGGGACGAGGTTGCCGGTCACAAAATCCAGTTCATCTACAAGGACGTTGGCGGACCCAATGCAGACGCAAGCAAGGCAGCAGCCCAGGAACTCCTTGTTCGTGACGGGGTGAAGTATCTTGCCGGCTTCGACTTTACGCCAAATGCGGTCGCGGTCGCTCCGCTGACTAAACAGGCCAAGGTGCCAGCGGTGATTTTCAATGCTGCGACGTCATCGATCAACAAGCAGTCGGAGTTCTTTCTTCGCACGAGCTTCACCTTGACGCAGTTGGCACAACCGGCAGCGCAATGGGCGGCGACGAATGGTTCCAAAAAAGCGGTAACCGCCGTTTCCGACTATAATCCTGGAATTGACGCGGAAACTGCCTTCTCGGCATCTTTTGAGAAAAACGGCGGAGCGGTTCTCGAAAAGATCCGTATGCCCATGCAGACTAATGACTTCGCACCGTTCATGCAGCGTATCAAAAACTCCGGTGCCGATACGGTGTTTGCTTTCCTGCCGGTAGGGCCGGCAACATTCGCATTTACTAAAGCCTATAATGAAAATGGTCTCAAAGCCGCAGGGATTTCGTTCCTCGGCGGTGGAGAGACGGACGAGACCACACTGGATGCGCTGGGAGATCAGGCTATAGGCTTGGTGACAGCATACCATTACTCGGATGTCCACGATTCCCCGCTCAATAAGAGCTTTGTCAATAAGCTACAGGAATTACATCCGGGTTCCCGTGCCAACATGGCATCGGTCGGCGCATATGACGGCGCAGAGCTGATTTACCGGATGATCAAGATCGCCGGTTCTGATGGAGCAAAAGCCATCGAGGCGGCGAAGGGCATGGAGTGGGAGAGCCCACGTGGGCCGGTGAAGATCGATCCGGCCTCGCGAACGGTGGTGCAGAACGTCTATCTCCGACGCGTGGAAAGAGGCGCAAACGGCAAACTGGTCAATACGGAGTTCGCGACAATTCCGAACGTGCCCGACCTTGGCTTCAATCCCTGATCTCGATGAGCGTGGTGGAAAATTTCCGCCACGCAATGTCTGACCTCCTAAATTTCAGGTTCGAGAATGTCTCTCATTCTAAGTATCGCCGTCGATGGCGTCGCCTACGGAATGATACTGTTCATGATTTCCGTCGGACTTTCAATCACGATGGGGCTCATGCGCATTATCAACCTTGCGCACGGCGGTTTTGCCCTGCTTGGTGGCGCAGCCGTCCATTTGCTCGCCACCCGTTTGGACGTTGCGTTCGTTCCGGCTCTTTTGGTCGCCGTTCTCGCAGTTGTTTTACTCTCCGTGCTTCTCGAGAAGCTGCTTTATCGCCAAATCTATGGCTTCAATGAGTTGCGTCAGGTGTTGGCGACCATTGGTATCGTCTTCATCATGATCGCGACGGTTAATCTATTTCTGGGATCGACGATCCTGCCTCTTGGTGTCCCGGCGATTTTCACGACATCGGTTGATCTCGGATTCAGAACACTGCCATTCCACCGGCTCGTCGTCATCGCTTCCGGCTTGTGTGTGCTGGGGGGTCTCTGGCTGCTGATGGAAAAAACGAAGTTCGGCATCTATTTGCGTGCAGCTGTGGACAACAGAAATGCAGCCGCCTCGCTCGGCATCAACACGCCACTCGTCTACCTTGTGGCATTTGCCATCGGCGCCGGTCTCGCTGCGGTCGGAGGCATACTGGGTGCGGAATTGCTCCCGATCGAAGCCTATTATCCACTGCGCTACATGGTACTTTTCCTAATCGTCGTATCTGTCGGTGGACTTGGTAGCATTTCCGGATCTTTCCTTGCTTCGATTGGCCTCGGGATCCTCGATACGGCTGGCCGCTACCTTCTGCCGGGCATTGGAACCATCTTCTTTTTCGTCGCGATCGCATTGCTACTCGCGCTTAGGCCAAACGGCTTGATGGGGAAGGCGCAATGACGAACCACGCTCTCCCGAAAATGCCGAGGCGGATGCTAGCCGCTGTGGGCCTCCTCACCCCTTCCATCTGTTTTCTGGTCGCTGCGACACTCGCCTTTTTGTTATTTCCATACGACCTTTCCTTTCTGACCCGTATCGTCATCATGATGATCTTCGTCGTGTCATTTGACCTGGTCCTTGGGCAGGCCGGTATAGCAACGCTCGGTCACGCCGCGATGTATGGCTGCGGCGCTTACGCGGCTGGACTGTTCGCTCTCCACCTCTCGCCCGATCCGCTGCTTGGACTCCTTGTCGGCGCCGTGGCCGGTGGCATGATGGCTTGGATTTCCGGGCTTGTCTTGCTGCGCACGCATGGAATGACCCTGCTGATGATTTCGATTGCCGTGACCATGGTTCTTCAGGAGGTCGCATCCCAAGGTCGATGGCTGACGGGCGGCGCAGACGGTTTAGCGGGCATTACAGCTGGACCATTGCTGGGCTTGTTCGAATTCGATTTCGTTGGACAGGTGGCTTTCATTTACAGCGTGTCCGTTCTTGCCGGCGTTTTGTTGCTTTGCCAGGTTTTGATCGGCTCTCCTTTTGGGCTCGCTCTACGAGGGATTGAAGGCAGCGCAAGCCGGATGCGAGCAATCGGTACGCCGGTCTATCGACGAAAGGTGACGGTCTATGTGATCGCCGGCGCAATTGCCGGAATTGCCGGCGCGCTTGCGGCCCAAGTGACAGGTCTGGTCGGCATCGAAGTGTTCAATTTTTCGTTGTCCGCCGATGTGATGGTGATGCTGATCTTAGGGGGAGCCGGGCGGCTTTATGGCGCGCTGATCGGAACATGCCTGTTCATGGTGATCCATCACGTCGCGTCAAGTATAGATCCCTTCAATTGGCTCTTCGTCATAGGCTCTATGCTTCTTTTCGTCGTGTTCGGGCTGCCGAAAGGGCTCGTTTCGTTGCCAGATCGCGTCACGCGAATTTTGAGGAGGGCAAGATGAGCGCTGGACTGGTTATTGCCGGGCTTTGCAAAAACTTCGGAGGCCTTCAGGTTGCGCGGGATCTGACGCTCACTTTGCCGCAGGGCTCGCGCGCCGCCTTGATCGGGCCGAACGGTGCGGGCAAGACGACATTTGCAAATCTCCTCACCGGCGTTCTGAAACCTACGTCGGGCAGGATCATGCTGAACGGTGAAGACATTGCCTCACTGAATGAAGCTGCTCGGGTGAAGGCAGGTATCGCAAAAACATTCCAGATAACCAACCTTTTCCGCGATTTGAGCGTACGTGAGAACCTGCGGCTGCCGATGCTAGAGCGGGAAGGGTGCACACATCATATCTTTCGCCGGGCGGACGGGTGGCTGACTATCGAGGCTGAAATTGACCGTTTGCTGCAGGATCTCGACATCCAGTCATTGGCCGACAAGGAGGTACGCGATCTGGCATATGGGCAGCAGAGGCTGGTGGAACTGGCACTGACGCTTGCAGTGAAACCAAAGGTGCTCATACTCGATGAGCCGGCAGCAGGCGTCCCCTCCACCGAGAGCCATCTGATCGTGGAGGCCATCAAGCGGCTTCCGCCGGACCTTTCTGTTCTCATCATCGAACATGACATGCAACTCGTTTTCGAGGTTGCAGACCGCATCATCGTCCTGGTGAATGGAGCAATCCTGATGGAAGGCAAGCCAGGCGAGGTGGTCACGGACGATCGGGTTCGGCAACTCTATTTGGGAGCGGGTCATGTCTGATAACCTTTTCGAGATGGATGGAGTGGTCGCTGGATACGGTGACACACATATCGTCCGCAATGTTTCGCTCAGCATTCCGAGAGGCGAGCGGCTTGCTATTGTCGGACGAAACGGCGTTGGTAAAACCACCCTGCTTTCCACCATCATGGGTCAGACGCGGCAACACGCGGGAAGCATCAGACTTAATGGCTCAGCTATCGACACACTTACCTCGCATCAGCGGGCAAGACTGGGGATTGGCATCGTGCCACAAACTCGGGACATATTCGGATCGTTGACAGTTGAGGAGAACCTGGTTGCTGGACTTCGGAATGGGTCAACCGTCGAAGAGGCTTTCGATCTGTTTCCCCGGTTAAAGGAGCGTCGATCGAACGGCGGACGTCAATTGTCCGGAGGCGAACAGCAGATGCTGTCGATAGCCCGCACCCTGCTTGGGAAACCCGAAATCATCTTGCTAGATGAGCCGCTTGAGGGCCTGGCACCGGTTATATGTGAAATGCTAATGGAGGTTTTTCAAAAACTGGCTGAGCACGGCCAGACGATCGTGCTGGTGGAGCAACATATCGGCTTGGCGCTCAACTTCGCAGAACGCGTCATTGCGCTCGACCAGGGCAAGATCGTGTTGGAGGAACGAGCTGCGACACTGGCCCTCAATCGCACGGAACTCGACCGATACATTGGACTCTCCGCTAGGTAACCCGAAACAGGGATTGTTGACGTATGGCCAATTTGAGCTGTTCAGGAAGCCGGAACGCCCTCTGCGAACGCGCGAGACCCTTCTAAGAGGCTACAACAAACACGAGGTTGTAATGAAGAACTACGTCTTGACGGTTTCCTGCGATACGACACGCGGCATTGTGGCTGCCCTTTCGGGCTACTTGGCAGAGAAGGGCTGCAACATTGTCGATAGCTCACAGTTCGATGATTTCGATACAGGTCGCTTTTTCATGCGCATTTCTTTCATTTCGGAAGAAGACGTTAGTCGGGAGGCACTGCTGGAAGGTCTCCAGCCGGTTGCCGAAAGGTTTTCGATGCAGGCTGAAATGCACGATGCCAAAAAGCGCATGAAGGTGCTGCTGATGGTCTCCCGTTTCGGCCATTGCCTCAACGATCTACTTTATCGCTGGAAGATCGGCGCATTGCCGATCGACATCGTCGGCGTCGTCTCCAACCATTTCGATTACCAGAAGGTGGTCGTCAACCACGATATCCCCTTCCACCACATCAAGGTTACGAAGGAAAACAAGCCGCAAGCGGAAGCCCAGCTTCTCGATCTCGTCGATCAGACAGGCACCGAACTCATCGTGCTCGCCCGCTACATGCAGGTGCTTTCCGATTCTATGTGCCGCAAAATGTCGGGCAAGATCATCAATATCCACCACTCCTTCCTGCCGAGCTTCAAGGGCGCGAACCCTTACAAGCAGGCCTATGAGCGTGGCGTGAAGCTGATCGGCGCGACGGCCCATTACGTGACTGCCGATCTGGACGAAGGCCCAATTATCGAGCAGGATACAGCGCGCATCACTCACGCTCAGAGCGCCGACGACTATGTGTCGATCGGCCGCGACGTGGAGAGCCAAGTTCTCGCCCGCGCCATCCACGCCCATATCCATCACCGGACCTTCATCAACGGCAACCGTACCGTCGTCTTCCCGCCAAGCCCGGGCTCCTACGCATCTGAGCGGATGGGATAAAAGCCATGGCGCTAATCATCGATGGAAAGACGGCAGGCGCCGATATCATTGCGAACGTGACGAACGCGGTTTTGAAGTTGGAAGCTTCCCACCAAAGGAAGCCCGGTCTAGCGGTCGTCATCGTCGGAGACGATCCGGCAAGCCATGCATATGTCGCTGCGAAAAGCAGGATGGCGAAGAAATGTGGCTTCCACTCGGTTCAGCATACGCTGCCTGCAAACATAACACAAAGCGAGTTGCTGTCTCTGATCGCAAGGCTGAACTCCGATCCAGAGATTGACGGTATACTTGTCCAATTGCCGCTACCAAAGCATCTTAACGGTGAGAAAGTCATTCAAGCTGTCCTACCAGAGAAGGATGTCGACGGGTTACACGTTGTCAATGCAGGAAAAGTCGCAACGGGAGACCTCACCACGGGACTTGTGCCCTGCACCCCGGCTGGCACCATGCTGTTGATCCAGCAAATTCACGGATCCGATCTTTCCGGACTCAACGCGCTGGTAATCGGCCGCTCCAACCTTTTCGGAAGGCCGATGGCGCAACTTTTATTGAACGCCAACGCGACCGTAATGATAGCTCATTCAAAAAGTCGGAACCTGCCGTCTTTGGCGCGTCAGGTGGACATTCTCGTTGCAGCCGTAGGACGCCCGCAAATGGTCAGGGCTGACTGGGTAAAGCCGGGCGCGACGGTCATCGATGTTGGGATCAACCGCGTGGCAGCACCGGAGAAAGGCGAGGGGAAAACAAAGCTCGTTGGCGATGTCGACTTCGAAGAAGTCGCGGCTGTCGCGGGCGCCGTGACACCGGTTCCAGGTGGTGTGGGGCCCATGACGATCGCAATGCTGATGGCCAACACCTTGAACGCGGCTCGCCCGAAGGGATGCGCGTGATTTACACAGACCTCCGGAGATAATGTCGATATGCGCGAGTCATTTATCTACAAAGGCACAATCCCTCGTATCGTGTTTGGTGCCGGGACCATCACTAGAGTAGCTGACGAACTCAACAACCTCGGCCGGCATAAGGCCCTAATCTTATCCACACCCAACCAGGAAGCGGACGCGAGAACGCTCGCGAACGGGTTGGGAACCTTGTGTGTGGGGGTATTCAGTGGCGCCGTCATGCACACACCCGTCGAGGTAACCCTCCAAGCCCTTCAAGTTTTCGCAGACACGCATGCTGACTGTATCATCTCTCTCGGCGGAGGTTCGACGATAGGCTTGGGAAAGGCCATAGCCTACAAAAATAATGCCGACCAATTGGTCGTCGCAACGACGTATGCCGGCTCCGAAGTTACTCCAATTCTCGGGCAGACGGAAGCCGGAATCAAGACGACGGTGCGCGATCTGTCGGTTTTGCCCGAGACGGTAATTTATGACCCCGAGTTGACTTATAGTCTACCCGTCAGCATGACGATGACCAGCGGCCTCAATGCCATCGCGCACGCCGTGGAAGGGCTGTACGCACAGGATCGCAATCCAATTTCCTCTATGATGGCAATGGAGGGAATTGCGGCATTGCATCGCGCACTTCCCGCCATCGCAGGTGATCACCAAAATCCAGCAGCCCGGTCGGATGCGCTCTATGGCTCCTGGCTTTGTGGCGTAGTTTTGGGCAACGTCGGAATGGCATTGCATCATAAGATGTGCCACACGTTGGGCGGTAGTTTCGACCTGCCGCATGCAGAAACGCATGCCATCCTTCTTCCTCACACGGTGGCGTATACGGAAGCGGCTGTCCCTCATCTGTTAGAGCCCGTCGCTGCCTTGATGGGATCAGAGTCGGCGGCAACGGGGCTTTTCGATTTCGCTCGCACTATCGGCGCGCCTAGTAAACTTCAAGACCTTGGACTGACCGTCCGAGACTTGGACAAAGCGGCCGAAATCGCCCTGAGAAACCCATATTGGAACCCACGGCCCCTCGAAACTCTAGCGATAAGGGAGATGTTGCAGAAGGCATTTGAAGGAGCTCGGCCGAGGCAAAGCTGAGTAACACGTCACGTCCAAGGAGAAACCATCAAGATGAAATACTTCAGCGAAGAAGCGTCCGTAGAGGCTGTTAACGAACGCATGGCCGATTACATCGATCCTCGCACAAGCGAGGTGATGGCCTCACTGGTAAAGCATCTCCATGCCTTCATCAAGGAGGCAAGGATTTCTCAGACGGAATGGGACATGGCAATTCGGTTCCTAACGGATACTGGTAAGATTTGTTCTCAGGAAAGACAGGAGTTCATCCTCCTGTCCGACACGCTTGGCGTTTCCATGCTTGTCGACGCGATCAACAATCGGCGGCAAGTTGGCGCCACGGAGAATACGGTACTGGGACCGTTCTACGTCGCCGGCGCTCCGCGACGTGCCATGGGCGATCGCATTACTCTCGATGGGAAGGGTGAAAGCTGTGTTTTTGAGGGCACCGTGGTCAACTTGGAAGGGCGGGCTGTCGAGGGAGCAATTATCGATGTCTGGTCTGACAATGCCGAAGGGTTCTACGATGTGCAGCAACCCGATATTCAGCCTAGATGGAATAATCGTGGCACCTTTGAAACCGGGGCCGATGGACGCTATAGCTTTATTGGGATCAAGCCAGTATCTTATCCCATTCCCGACGATGGCCCCGTAGGTCGCATGCTGAAGCAGCTTGGCCGGCATCCTTACCGGCCAGCACACATGCATTACATCGTTACCGCTAACGGTTATCAAAAAATTGTCACCCATACGTTCGTGGGCGACGACGACTATCTTTCATCGGACGCCGTCTTTGGCGTCAAAGCCACGCTGATCGCGCCGTTCGAGCGTATTATACGTGGCGTAGCAGAATGGCGCTCCCAATTCGATTTTGTCCTCAACCCGCTATGAGGCCGCAGCAATGCCGAACATGAAGATCTACATGGATCGATCGCTGCCAAAGCAAGTCCATACCAAGGTTGAGGCCATGATGGTCCCGCTGCGAATGCTGTTGTGTGAGACACTAGCTGTCGATATCAGCGCGTGCCAACTAGCGGTGATCCAAGTCTATGGCATGGCAGACCAGCCGGCAATAAATATAGAGCTTTCGATCCTGCCCAATGCGAACAGGACGCGTCAAATACTCCTGAATCTCGTCAAGGAAATTCAGCGCGTTGTCGCGGCGGCGGCGACCACAGAAGTTGCTGTTCGAATTTCCCAACTTGACCCTGCAACATATGTCGCCCTCAAGTGAGTGGTGGTTTGCTGGCACTGCTCCGATTGCATTAGTTTTGTTAGCTATGCGATAACTCGTGGCGCAACATCATCAAAACACACAATATATTTTACGTCTGCTTCGCGATTGAACATCGTTCGCTATTTTAGGAAAACGGGCTTCAAGTCGGGTTACGGTCTGATGGACCGGGATTGTCGCTCCCAGGTCCACCAGTTTTCAGAGGCATCAGAACGGATAGTGCCGCTCTTCGGTTTGCACGGTGATCCAGCGCAAGTCGGTGAACTCAGCGATACCGGCTCGCCCGCCGAAGCGGCCGATGCCAGAAGATTTCACCCCGCCAAGCGGCATCTGAGCCTCATCGTGCACGGTGGGTCCGTTGATGTGGCATATCCCGGACTCGATGCGTCCTGCAACCTGCCAAGCCCGCGCTATGTCGCGTCCGAAAACTGCGGCGGACAAACCATATTCCGTGTCGTTCGCGACTGCGACGGCCTCGTCGACACCACGAACGCGCAAGATCGGCTTGACCGGCCCAAAGCTCTCGTCCCTGAATATCCTCATCGTCGGTTTGACATGATCTACAAGCGTCGCCTTCATTAGCGTCGACTCAGATTTCCCGCCGATAGCGATCCTTGCTCCTTGCAAAACTGCGTCATCGATAAGGGCATTACAACGATCGACGGTCGCCTGGTTAACGACAGATCCTAAGACGACGGGGCCAAGGCGAGGGTCGCCGGCCGGCAAGCTTGCTGTCTTCGTGACCAGACGTTCCACAAATTCGTCAGCGATTTTTTCATCGACGATTATCCGCTCAGTCGACATGCAGATCTGGCCGGAATTCATGAACGCACCGAAGGCGGCAGCCTGAACCGCTGCCTCGATGTCAGCGTCGTCAAGGATGACCAGGGGCGCTTTGCCCCCTAATTCGAGGACCACGGGCTTGAGATATTTAGCGCAGGTGAGTGCAACCAGCCTGCCGACTTGCGTCGATCCGGTAAAGCTCACGCGCCGAACGGCCGGATGAGCGACCATGGCCTCAAATACCGCTCCTGCGTCAGTTGGGGCATTCGTTACGTAATTTACTACCCCTTCTGGCACACCGCCGTCTCCGAGCGCTTCAATGACGAGGGCATGCGTCCGTGGGCATTGCTCCGACCCCTTGAGAACGATTGTATTTCCGCAGGCGAGCGGCGTTGCCAACGCTCGTACGGCAAGAATGACAGGGGCGTTCCAAGGGGCTATCCCAACCGTTACGCCCGCCGGCACGCGGACCGCCATAGCCAAGCTGCCAGGCACATCCGATGGAATGACGTCACCGCCCACACTTGTAGTAATAGCTGCCGCCTCTTCCAACATGTCCGCCGCAAGCCGAACATTGAAGTTTGCCCACACATCTGTGGCGCCGATCTCCGCCTTCATCGCTTCTGTAAAATCCGCCCGCCTTTGACGAATGGCGTCGGCAGCCCTCATAAGCATGTTTCGACGCTTGTGCGGACCAAGCTTTGACCAGGATGCGAATGCTTTCTCTGCGGCCTCGACTGCCAACAGGACGTCGTCCGTTGTTGCTGCAGGCGCCGTGCTGACCGCTTCACCACTTATGGGATTGATACGTTCGAATGTCGCACCGTTCGACGCGTCTCGAAGCTGGCCGGCAATAACCAGTTTCGTCTCAAGCACACTGCTCAAATCACTGGTCGATATCTTCTCTTGTTCCATTCTCCTCCCTCTCCTTCTTTGACAGCCTGAGGCTGCATTCACTGATCAGCGAAGTATGCTGCGCTGTACATGTCGCGCCTTGCCAACTTCATTACCGGACGTTCTTGGCCTCTCCTCTTCACAGACCGAACAGGTATAAATGGACGGTCATTTGAATTGCTTCTCGGCAATGCTGACCGCAATTTGGTTCGGATTATGAACTACTTTCTTCGCATGACTGTCAATCACCGTCAATGTCCGTTGTTAAGTGGTCGGTCTCTTGCAGAACAGAAACTCATCAGATTAGGTGTATATCCGAGGATGATTGTTGCATGTATCGAATGGAGGTCGGGAGATGACGCAAACTGAGCTTTCCCCCCAAACATTCGAAGTCACGCCTTTTAGTCCATATTCCGAACTAAATTGAATGTTCGGCATGCGAGTTCGGACGCCCCCCCTGCAGTCGAACGCGGGGATGATGCGAACGCTTTTATTCAGGCTTACCGCCAACTGGAATGGCGACTTGCATCCAAACCTTGTCACCCTGAGCTGCATTTTTATTGCCTAATTCGTGCCGCCTGAACTGCCATTTCACGGCGATTCCGCCACCGCCCTCAAAGGCGTATGTGACATGCGGGCCGATCGCGAAGCCTTGCTGCCTGAAGCCGTTGCCCACCATCGCACCTTTTATCTTGTCGTCGCTCACTTGCTTATGAATGTCATTAAGCCCTAGCGCGACGCGGCAGCGACGGCGGCAGTTCTTGAAGGACCGCCTAATCCGCCATGAGCAGCCTACTAGAACGGTATCCGGTCTCATCATCCTGTGGGTGGAACTCGGCAACGCCGGTCAGATCATCCTTAGTTGGCCTTAAACAAGGGCTACGTCATTGATTTTCCGGTGGTAGGAAGATCTGGATAAGGATCCGTGTTCGCCATGGGAATGGGAAGCAGGGCCGTGATGAAGGCATCCCATAGGGCCAGTTTGGCCAGGATGAGGCGCTGATTGTGCCCTGCTGCCGCGACGCCATCGTGACCGCAACTGTCGACCTTCGAACGACACAAGCGCTCGTGGTGTTCACAACGCTTAGGGGCCACAGCTGCGCTTTCGGCGACGTCGCGCGCATCGATGAAGCCCGAGATCGGCGCGACCTAGGGCCGATTTCAGCGTGCGTCTCGCAACTGACATGCTGAAAGAAGCTTATGCAACGGCATTCCAGATCGACGGCGAAGTCATTCCTCCGGATCTGCCAGCTTCGCTGGCGATGGCAGTATGGGTTCCTTCAGGCGTTAATGTGGGCATTGCGCCCTGGAACCCGCGGGTCATCCTCGTTGCCCTGGCGGTTGCGGCGCCGCTGGCTCGCGGCAAATACTACTGTTTCTCAAAGGTCGGAGTAGCGCCCCGCCCTCGGCCTAGTCAACGAGGCAATGGCCGAAGGTGGACCGCCTCCTAGGGTTGTCCGGCGGCGGGGCGCGGGGGACAGGGTGTTGGGCGCGTCACCCGGCACAGATCTCACGCCCGGCCTGAGGAATGGCATGAAAGTTGGGACTCTATATTGTTGGCATTCTATGGCCTCCAGCAGAGGCTGAACTCAGCCCTGGGCATCAGTAAAGAACTTCATGAAGCGCTTGCGGGAGCGCTCGATATGATCCCTCATCGCCGACTCGGCCCCTTCTGAATCCCTGTCTTTGATTGCGGCTAGAATCCGCGCATGCTCCTTGTTCGCATCGGAAGTCGCGCGCGTGTGAAAATAAAGGCGGAAAAGATGCACGTGGGTGTGAAGACGTGCCAGCGCCTCATGAATAAGTCCGTTTCCGCTGCCGAGAGCAATTGCATCATGAAAGGCGCCGTCGTTTTGCGCGAAGCGGCTGTAGGCAGAACGCGCATCCTCGTTGCGGATCTGACGCATATCCGAATCGATGGCTTCGAGCGATGTGATGGCCTCGTCAGACATAAGCTTCGCCGCCTGGGCTGCCGCAAATGGCTCCACGAGCATGCGAAGGTCGTAAAGCTGCTCCAACCCCGACAGATCCATCTGCGGCGCTGCGCTGTACCCGATGAGGTGCGTCTTTACCACCAGCCCCTGAGCTTCAAGCCGTGAAAGCGCTTCACGGATGGGTGTTTGCGAGACGCCGAGTTCCCGCACGAGATTGTCGACGGCAATGCGACCACCAGGCGGGATCTTCAGTGACATGAGCTGTGAGTAAATGGCCCCATAGACCTCATCGCCGAGCCGGGTGGGTCGCCGTAGCAATCCTGTGTCGCCCTTCTTCAACTCATTATTCCGATTCGTCATTTTAAAAATTCCTTCTTGACGCAGCAATTTCTTATCAACATAGTGCGGAAAATGCAATCAGATATCCGATCGGATTTGATCTATGATTACGGTTTCCGTCGATATTATTCGGGAAGTTGCCCGGCTGGCTCTCCACCGCGCCGGCGTACCGGAAGAGCACGCATCAGAACAGCTTGATCTCTTGCTGGAAGCCGATTTGAGGGGGGTACCCTCCCACGGACTGTTGCGCCTCAGTCGCATCATTCGCCGGATTGAGAACGGCGTTACGGACCCGCACGCCCTGGGTGAGCACAGATGGCGCAGGGAGGCGTTTCTCGCCGTCGACGGTCAGCGCGGTCTTGGGCCTGTCGTGGCGAACCGGGCAATTACTTCGTTAATAGAGCGTGCGAAAGTCACCGGCATTGCCGTCGCTGCCATCCGCAATTCCAATCACATAGGGATGCTCGGCTGGTACGCAGAGCGTGTTGCAGAGCACGGTTTATCGATCATTGCACTGTCAACGAGCGAGGCGCTTGTTCATCCCTGGGGCGCACGCAAGGCCATGATCGGGACCAATCCGATCGCAATAGGCGTGCCGACGGGTGGCGCTCCCTTTATGATGGATACGGCGACGAGTGTTGTTTCGATGGGCGAGATTCATGATCACGCCAACAGGCGCCAGCCAATCCCCTCTCATTGGGCGCTGGACGAAAACGGAAATCCCACCACAGACGCAGCCGCCGCGAAGAAGGGGGCAATTGCTCCCTTCGGTCAAGCAAAAGGATACGCCTTGGGCCTCGGCTTTGAACTGCTTGTGACAAGCCTGGCCGGAGCCGCGATCGGACGAGACGTCACGGGAACGCTCGACGATACGACGGTGTGCAACAAGGGAGACCTATTCATTGTCATCGACGGTCCGCAGCGGGACCTGCAGGTCTATCTCGAGGCACTCCGCGCGTTGGAGCCAGCAGATGGTTTTCCGGCCGTCGTGATCCCTGGAGAGCGGGGGCGAGCTTGTCGCGACCAGCGCCTGAAGGAGGGCGTGCCGCTTGCTGAGGAAGTCTGGCAACAAATTCAAGTTCTAGCCGGCCTTGGTGCTGCTGAATGAAACAGGAGGTTTTATTGACCCTATTTGGAGCCCTGCGCACCCCGCGCAATCTCGTTTTCGGGGCCGGCCAACGCGCCGCCCTTCCGGGCTATGCCGCAAAGCTCGGTCGTCGTGCGCTAGTCGTCACGGACGCTCGGTTGAGCAACGAGGCAGATTTTCGCAAGTTGGTGGACGGTCTGGCATCGTCAGGTGTGGCAGTGCACGTTTTCGACGGCACCATTGCGGAACTCCCGCTTGAGTGCATCGCTCAGGGTGTGGAAGCCGGCCGCAAATTTGGTGCAGACATCGTTATCGGCATCGGCGGCGGCAGCTGCCTGGACGCCGCCAAGGTTTGTGCCCTGCTTATCGCACACAAGGGCAAGCCCAGCGACTATTATGGCGAGTTCAAGGTCCCTGGCCCCATATTGCCGCTAATTCTTCTGCCAACCACCTCCGGGACCGGTTCTGAGGTAACGCCAGTGGCAGTCATCACAGATCCCGATCGAGCCGTGAAAGTCGGAATTGCAAGTCCGGAACTGATTTGCCACACGGCGATCTGCGATCCTGAACTGACGTACTCCTGTCCGCCCAGCCTCACCGCAGTTTCCGGCGCCGACGCGCTCACACATGCAATCGAGGCCTACACGACCATTCGTCGGAAACCGACCGAAACTATCGTGCATGATCATGTTTTCCTGGGCAAAAACGCTCTGAGCGATGCCTATGCCCTGATGGCCATATCCCACATCTCTTCCAGCATTAAATGTGCTTATGATCATGGTGACGATCAAAAAGCGCGCGAGCAGTTGATGCTCGGGGCGACGACAGCAGGTCTTGCTTTCGGGACAGCCGGGACTGCGGCGGCTCACGCCGTGCAGTATCCGATCGGAGCCATGACGCACACGGCCCACGGCGCGGGCGTTGCCGTGATGATGCCCTACGTGATGGAGCTCAATCGCAATTTTTGCGAGCCGGAACTGGTCGAGATTGGCAAGGCCATGGGACTTGATCTTCAGGGCCGATCCTCGTTCGACGCTGCCAGCGAGACGATAGATGCGGTTGCCGAACTCTTCGCGTCGATTGGCATTCCGCAGTCGATTGCCGACTTGGGAATCGTGGAGGCTCAGTTACCGCAAGTTGCCGAACAGGCGATGGGCAGTGCCAGACTGATCAAGAACAATCCGCGCCTTCTCGATCCAACAGTTATGACCAGTTTGGTCGGCGCTGCCTTCACGGGTGATCGAATTGGACTGAGGAACGATGCAAAAGCATGGAAGGTAAATTGACAATGAAGCCGACAATCACGTCCCAGATCAGCTTTGACCTCAAACAAGTCCCTACTGACCTCTATATTGCTGGAAAGTGGCGCCCTGGAGCCTCAGCTAGGCGGATTGACGTTCTTGACCCGTCTACCGGTCTTGTCATCTCAGACGTTGCCGATGCAACGATCGAAGATGCTTTAGACGCTGTTCAGGCGGCGTACGATGCGGGACCCGCTTGGGCGGCGACCCCGCCGCGGAAAAGATCAGAGATTCTGCGCCGATGCTTTGAGCTGATGGTCGAGCGAAAGGACATGTTGGCAGAGTTGATCAGCCTCGAAAACGGCAAGGCCTTGAGTGACGCCCACGGTGAAGTGACCTACGCCGCCGAGTTCTTTCGCTGGTTCTCGGAAGAAGCAGTTCGCCTGAACGGCGAAATCTCGACCGCCCCCTCAGGGGCGAACAAGATCGTGGTTCAACATCAACCAATTGGCGTTGCAGTCCTGGTGACACCCTGGAACTTTCCCGCAGCGATGGCGACACGCAAAATCGCACCGGCCCTTGCCGCCGGCTGCACCTGCGTGCTAAAACCGGCGACAGAGACGCCGTTGACCGCCTATGCGCTTGCCGCACTGTATGCTGAGGCAGGGGTGCCGGATGGTGTTGTCAATGTGATCACGACTGAACGGTCAGGCGCCGTGGTCAGCAAAATGTTGCATGATCCGCGTGTCCGCAAATTGTCATTTACCGGTTCTACTGAAGTCGGTCGAAAGCTCCTGCACGAGGCGGCCGACACAATCATCTCCTGCTCAATGGAACTTGGTGGCAATGCACCGTTCATAGTTTTCGATGACGCTGACCTGGATGCCGCCATCGAGGGCGCGATGGTTGCTAAGATGCGCAATGGCGGCGAAGCCTGCACGGCTGCCAACCGCTTCTATGTGCAAACGGGTATCGTCGAAGCTTTCTCGCAAAAGCTTACGGAACGCATGGCGGCACTGACGGTCGGAGCAGGCTACTCCAAATCCACCCAGTGCGGTCCGGTCATCAACAGGAAGGCACTCGATCGAATTGGTGGCCTTGTGACCGACGCGACCGAGCGCGGGGGGAAGGTGCTCACGGGAGGTACCGCCCTTGATCAAGACGGCTTTTACTTCCCACCCACGGTTATTCGCGATGTCCCAGCTGATGCAGCGATTGCCAACGAGGAAATCTTTGGGCCGATCGCCGCCTTGAGCACCTTCGAAAGCGAAGATGAGGTTATCGCTGCGGCCAACAACACCGAGTACGGCCTGATCGCCTACCTCTTCACGCGTGATCTTGGCCGCGGCCTCCGCGTTTCGGAGAGACTCGAGGCTGGAATGATAGGTCTCAACCGTGGCCTGGCATCAGATCCAGCCGCGCCGTTCGGCGGCGTAAAGCAAAGCGGACTTGGGCGAGAAGGAGCTCATCATGGCATCCTGGAATTTTGCGAGACCAAGTACATTGCTGTGACCTGGTAACAGCTTGAGAAACTCCTGATCCGGGAACAACAAACAAAATCGAGGTAAAGATGTCGCTGACAAATCCTATCAGATCTGAAATCGCCGACGAGGTGTTTCGAACGCGTGGTGTGTTGACAGAAGTCGTGCCCTTTTCACAGCGGTACCCTGATTTCGAGCTGGCGGACTCATATTGGGTGGTGGAGGAAATGCGTCGGAGGCGAGAAGCAAATGGTGAGAAGATCATCGGTCGGAAGATCGGCTTCACAAACTCAGCCGCTTGGGCAGGCTACGGCATCACTGGGCCGCTCTGGAATTATCTCTACGATACGACGACGTTTGAGCTGAGCGAGACAAGCACGCTTGAGGTCCGCAATTGGCCGAATGTCCGTATGGAGGCGGAGGTTGCTCTTGGCCTTAAGGCTGCGCCGAACAGCCAGATGAACGAAGAAGAACTGCTGGATTGTGTCGAATGGGCAGCGCTCGATTTCGAGGTCTGTACATCGATCTTCCCGGACTGGCAATTCAAGGTCGCCGACGGTGCGGCCACGGGTGTCCATGTCGCATTGCTTCTTGGCGAACGACACCCGGTTGCTGGCGACCGCAGGAAATGGGCCGCGCAGCTTGAGAGTTTTACTGCCACATTGTCCAGCGACGAAGCTTCCTCCGCGACCGGAGGGGGAGCTCAGGTGCTTGGAGGCCCGATCAAGGCTTTTCGCTATCTGGTGCGTGAACTGGAGCGTTTTGGTGGCCAGCCCCTGGCCGCCGGCGACATCGTCACGACAGGCACTTTGACCGTCGCATTGCCTGCAAAATCGGGCCAGCGGTGGAAGGCGACAACGTCCGGAATCCCATTCGGGGAGATCAGCCTAGATCTTGTCTAGGAGGCATAACGGTCTGTTGGCACCAATTCCCGCAATCAAGAAGGAGAAGAGGGGAATGACCTATTTTTCAAAAACTGAAATGACCCGCCGTATCGAGGCTCTTCGGAAGAAACTTGCTGCCGCAAACATCGACTTCGCGTTCATGCATACGGCCGACAGCGTCTTTTACATGAGCGGTGTCCCGCTGCTATCAGAGTGGGGCCGACCCATGTGGGCAATACTGCCCGTATCCGGCACCAGTGCCGTTTGCGGGGCAGCGCTCGAACAAGAGACCATGGAGGCTCACAGCGTTTTCGACGAGGTGCTTGCTTATGGGGATGACGAGAATGTCGTCCATACCAGCCTCAGGATGTGCGCAGATTTCATTGCCCGACAGAGTTCAGGCACAGTTCGCATCGGGATCGAGGAAGCGCTCATGCCGGTCGGCATCCATCGCGCTCTGACAGCCAGGTTCTCCCAGGCGGAATTCGTTGAGATCAGCCCAATGATTGAGGACCTGCGTCTCATCAAATCCAGTGAAGAGGTCCGTCTTCTCGAACTTGGCGGCCAGTTGGCAAAAATTGGCGCAAATGCGTTTCTCGAAGCTCTTCACGAGAACGTCACCGAGCTTGCGGTGGCAGCGCACGCAGTCGCTGAGACAAACAAGGCAATGGGAGCATTGTCCGTTGCTGGTCTCACGAGCACCTACGCCTACGCCCAGTTTGGCGATCACACGCTCACGCCGCATCTGCATCCGACCAGTCGGCGGCTGAAACGTGGCGATCTGGTTGCGCTGAACATCTTCCCCGTAATGTGGGGCTACTGCACGGAACTTGAACGCACTTTTGTGTTTGGCGAGCCGACGCAGGCTCAGAAGAAGCCGCTCGACGCGGTGAATGAAGCCTTCGATGCCATCAAGCTGGCGCTTAAGCCGGGCGTCACCATGTCAGACATGGCGCTTATGGAACGCGAGATTTTCCGAAAGGTCGACCTTGCCGACTACGTGCGCCACGGAACCGGACATGCTCTTGGTATCATGATTGGCGCTGGCGGACGCGAAGAGCGCGGAGAACTGCGGGTTTACAACTCCGGAAAGCTCATAGCCAACATGGTGAATTCGGTGGAGCCGGCAGTCTACATTCCAGGCGTCGGCGGCTTTCGTCACTCCGATGTGATGCTGATCACCAAGGACGGCGCCAGGAACACTACCGACTTTCCGCGTGACATCGGTTTTTGAGATCTCACCGCAAACAGTCGCGTGACGAGGTACCGCGCCAGTTTGAGCGAAGAAGGAGGTAAAGGTGGCGCCGCCCAAGGCGTCTGTTGCAGTGCATCTTAATCAGCATAAATTCAACAGAGGGAACTAAAAAAATGACAAATGCAGAGATGAAATCCACCGGCTGGGCCATGTCCTCGCGCCGTCTCTTCCTGGCAGCCTGCGTCAGCGCAGCCGCCATTGCCCCTTGGCTAGGCCCGAGCCCAGCTGCGGCCGACGACAGCGAGATCGTCTTGGGAGCATTGATGCCTCTTTCTGGCGCGGGCGGTCCATTCGGTCAGGAAATGCTCGCTTCGGCGAAAGTTGCACTCGGGGAGATCAATGCGGCCGGCGGACCATTGGGTCGTAAGATCAGACTTGTTGAGGAGAACGACGAGACCAACGCTGAGGCTGGCGTTCGCGCTGCGCGCAAGCTCGTTGACGTTGACAAGGTGAGCGCAATTTTCGGAACCTGGGCAAGCAGCGTTACGCTTGCCGTTGCACCCATCGTACAGGAGAAGGGCTTGATCCTGCTGTCCAATTCGGGTGCGAGCCGCATCACGGAAGTCCAGAAGAAGGGACATGTGTTCCGGCTTGAACCGGACGACCTGCTGTTCGGAAAGGCTTACGCCGAATACGCCGCCCAGCAAGGCTGGAAAAAGGCAGCGGTCCTCGGCCTGAACGTACCCTTCACCCAGAGCACCGTCGACTCTCTGAAGCAGCGCTTCGAAGAGCGCGGCGGCAAGATCACGAGCTTCGTCACGTATAACGAGGAGCAGACGACTTTCACCACGGAAGTTGCGCGCGTATTGTCTGACCAGCCCGACTTCGTCCACATTTCTGGCTACGAACCGGACACGATCGCGATCCTGAAGGCCGCTTACCAGTCAGGCTTGAGCACTCGCTTCATCGTGCCGGGCTTTTCTGTCAGTGCCGACTTGATCAAGAATGCCGGTCCTGCAGCAGACGGCCTACTTCTGGTCGAAGAGGGCGTTTCTGAGGACTCGCCCGCCTATCAGCGGCTCGCGAAACAGCTAGGCTCTGATCGCTACTACTCCTTCGGCGCGCAGGCCTATGACGAAATAGTCATTCTTGCGCTTGCAATCGAAGCGGCAAAGTCGACAGATGGCAAAGCGCTTGACAAGGCGATCCGTGAGATCACCGGCACTGGCGGCACAAAGGTCACGTCGTTTGCGGAAGGGGTGGCAGCGCTGCGAAAAGGCGAGCGCATCGACTACGATGGTGCGTCGGGACCGCTCGACTTCGATGCCAACGGCAACATTGCAAAGGCGAACTTCCGCGTTTCTGAGGTCAAGGACGGCAAGACCGCTCCTGTCGGAAAGATCAGCGAAGTGCAGTTTTAATCGCACCGATCAAGGCGCCGCATTGGTGCGGCGCCTTCAGCCGAAGGTAACGCAACGATGGAATTCAAGATCTACCTCATCTCGGCGCTCGTGATGGCTGCGATATGGAGTCTGCCGGCGGCAGCCATTTCGCTCATCTACGGTGTGCTGCGCTATCCCAATTTTGCAATCCCCGAGTTCATGACGCTCGGTGCCTATCTCACGCTTCTTCTCTGCGGTTTCTCATTGCCGCTGTGGGCGGCTGGGCTTCTGGCGGCGGTCATTACAGGCCTTATTGCGCTTGCCGTCGACCAGACAGCTTTCCGTTTCGTGCGGAGGGCTGGAATTCTCCCGCCGGTGCTGCTTTCCTTGGGGCTGATGCTGGTCCTGCAAAATTTCGTCCGTTTCGGATGGGGCAACGGAAATCTGCAATTCCCGATCCTGCCGATGCGACCGTTCATCATTGCTGGCTTCATCATCACGCCGGTGCAAGCAGCAATCATCGGGCTGGTCATCGTCATTCTTGCAGGGGTCTTCCTGGGCCTGCGCTACACCGAGTTTGGTCGCGCGGTACGAGCAACGTCGACCAATCCCGAGCTTGCCATCGTAACTGGTGTGCAGCCTGAACGGGTTTATGGCGCCGTCTTGTTTGCAGCCGGCTTCCTCGCTGCCGTCGGCGGAATTGTGCTGGCGACCGAGACGTCTCTTAATCCGCTTCTTGGCTGGCGCGTCCTGATACCCCTTTTCGCAGTCGCGATCCTGGGCGGTCTTGGGAGCGTTGTCGGTGCAGCACTTGCAGCGGTACTGGTGGGCCTGACGTCAGAATTCAGCCTCTTCATCCTGCCATCGAGCTACAAAACCGCGCTGGCATTTCTGGTACTTACCCTCGTCTTGCTGGTTCGCCCAAGCGGCCTCGTGAAATCCAGGAGCTAAGCCATGATCGACTATCTCATCGCGATCCTGATCTTTGCGGGCATCTACGGATTTGTGGCGCTCGGTCTCAACATCCAATGGGGTTTGACCGGACTTATCAATCTGGGTCAGGTCGCGTTCTTCGCAGTTGGCGCCTACACGTTTGCCCTTCTTTCTAAAGCGGGCGTCCCCTTTCTGCTGGCGGTCGGAGTGGCGACGGCCTTGAGCGGTGTCTTCGGTGCTGCCGTTGCAATGTTCACACCGCGTCTGCGCGAGGATTATCTCGCCATTGTAACACTCGGTTTCAGCGAGTTCGTCAGGCTGGTCCTGCTGAATGAGAAATGGCTAGCAGGGGGACCTGACGGGGTTGCAGGCGTACCGCGTCCCGCATCATTTCCCGGACTTGGATCGGAGACTTCCTTTCTGGTCGTCACGGCAGTCGCGCTTGCGCTCGCCTTCTGGTTCACCCGGCGTATCGAGCGTTACCCCATCGGGCGGACGCTCAAGGCGATCCGGGAGGACGAGGGAGTGGTCACTTCTGTCGGCAAGGTCGCACTGGCATACAAGACAAAAGCATTCCTGTTGGGCGCAGCTTTGGCTGGCTTGGGTGGTGCGTTTTTTGCCAGCTACCTCAGCTATATTTCGCCGGACATGTTTGGTCCGAACGTGAGCATTTACGTCCTTGCGGCCGTCTTGATTGGCACCCAAGGCTCGAGCGTGGCAACTCTCCTGAGCACGGCTCTGGTTGCTGCGCTTCTTGAAGGGACGCGTCTCCTTAAGGACTACATCACATTTGTCGATGGTGTCGAACTGGCAGCACTGCGCCTGATGGTGCTCGGACTTGCACTGATCGCGATCGTAATGGTTCGCTACCGCCCGGGGAGGCCATGATGAAACAGATACTCGAGATCAAGGACGTCAGCCGGCGTTTTGGAGGCCTGCAGGCCGTGAACAAATGCCGGTTCTCCGTCCGCGCCGGAAGCATAACCGGTCTCGTCGGGCCGAACGGAGCCGGCAAGTCCACCCTTTTCAGTTTGGTCAGTGGTTTCGTTCGCCCCGACAGCGGCGAAGTCCTGTTCGATGGGAACCACATCGAAAAGCTGAGCGCGCACGATATCGCCCGGCTCGGTCTTCGCCGCACGTTTCAGATTCCGCGCGAACTTAAACAGATGACCGTGCTTGAGAACCTCCTGCTGGTGCCAGAGGGGCAGTTCGGCGACCGGGTGATGTCGGTCCTCTTGCCCGGCAAGCGCGTGCGCGACGAGGAAAGCATCAACCTTCTGAAGGCTCAGGGTGTCTTGGAAATGGTCGGCTTGGGTGAAAAGGCTCATTTCCCGGCAGCCCTACTTTCGGGTGGTCAGAAAAAGCTTCTTGAACTTGCCCGCTGCCTGATGGCTGACCCAAAGCTGTTGTTGCTCGATGAGCCCACCGCCGGAGTCAATCCGACCCTTATACGACATCTGATGGCAGTACTCAGGCGCATTCATGCCTCTGGTGTGACGCTGTTGATCATCGAGCACAACATGACGGTCATCATGGAACTGTGCGAGCGGGTGATCGTCATGGACAGGGGGCAGGTAATCGCCGAAGGCACGCCTGTTGAGATTCAAACAAACAAGGAAGTGCTGGACGCCTACCTTGGAGGGGTGAGCGCATGAACAAGAAGATCATTTTAACAGTCGAGTCCCTTGTCGCCGGTTATGGCGAGATGCAAATCTTACATGGAGTGAGCCTAGAGTTGGCCGCAGGTCAGATCGTCACTATTATCGGTCCGAATGGTTGTGGCAAGTCAACTTTATTGAAGACACTTGCGGGCCTGTTAAAGCCCAAAGGTGGAACTATCACGCTGAAGGGGATCGATATCACCAACGCTCCGACGCGTGATCGTTTGCGCTCCGGTCTGGGATATGTCCCGCAGGTGCGCAATGTCTTCGCCACGATGAGCGTCGAAGAAAACCTGCGTATGGGTCTTTTCGCCGTCCCGGGTTCCGTCAAGGAGCGACAGGCGGTGGTGCGTGAAATTCTGCCCAACCTGGCCGACTACTGGACCGCAACCGCCGGTAAGCTAAGTGGTGGCCAGCAGCAGGTCGTGGCGCTCGGCAGGGCGCTCATGGCTGGACCCTCGGTCTTGCTGCTTGACGAACCAAGCGCAGGCCTGTCGCCCAAGGCGACCGACGAAGTATTCCAGCACATACGCGAGATAAGTCATCGACAAGGCGTCGGCGTGTTGCTGGTTGAGCAGAATGCTCATAAGGCGCTGGAGATCTCCGATCGCTGCTACATTCTTGCAGAGGGAAAAAACCAGATCGATGGGAGCGCCGAGAGCATCATGAACAATCCCGCCGTCGGAAAGATCTATCTTGGCGCCCACGCGGAAGCAGTTTGAAGAACGGTCAGGTGCTGCTGCGGGCACCAGCCTCCCACGTTTTCGTTTTTGACTTTGTCGAGAAAGCAAAAGCACTGCGATCCGCCTACTGCTCAAGCGGCTGCCAAAGGTAGCCGCTTGATAGATTTCTCTAAGACCAACTGTCTTTGGACACCAGCGGACCGCAAGTCTGGACGCTCAGCGCCCAGCAAGCTCTAAAGGACGATCGATTACTTAAAGCAGTTCTCCGATGAACCAGCGCATCGCCACAGGGAAACTGTTTCGAAAGCCCGAAGCCCATTGTCATGAAAGCGCCTGCAGATAGCGGGGGGCCCTTCCGTTGCTGGCAGCTTGAGCCGCGTGCATGATAGCATTGGTATCCAAGCCATGATGCCGATAAAGGTCGGCAATCGTGCCGGTCTGGCCGAAATGTTCAACCCCCAGCGACTTGACGCGGTGACCATAAACGCCCCCAATCCAGGAGAGCGTGGCTGGGTGGCCATCGATCACCGTGACGATCCCGCAATCGCGCGACAAGGGCGCCAGCAGGCGTTCGATGTGGCTAATCGCCCCGACCGCTCCACGTTGCCGGGCGCGTTCAGCAGCTTGCCAGCCGGCGTTGAGCCGGTCTGCTGACGTGATCGCCAGCAATCCGACATCCCGTCGATCTTCGGCTAGAAGACCTGTTGCGGCGATCGCCTCGGGCGCGATCACACCCTGATAGCCAATGACCACACTGGCGTTGGGACCTGGCCGACGCAACCAATAGCCCCCATTAATAATGTCTTGCTCCATGTCAGGAGCCATTTGGCGTGCTGGCTGCTCGAGCGGGCGCGTCGACAGACGGAGATAAACGGATCCGCCCGTCTGATCACGCAACCACGTGGTTTCATCGGGGTCACCTTCGCCGTCGCGCTGCATGTAGTCAAAGGCGAAGCGCATGATGACCGAAAGCTCGTCAACGAAGGCCGGCTCGAAAGAGCACAGCCCGTCCTGCGCCATACCGATCAATGGCGTGCCGATGGACTGATGCGCCCCGCCTTCCGGAGCTAGCGTCACGCCGGACGGAGTTGCAACCAGCAGAAAACGCGCATCCTGGTAACAGGCGTAGTTCAACTGGTCGGCGGAACGGTAGATGAACGGATCATAGACGGTGCCGATGGGCAGGAGCCGGGTACCGTTGATCGAATGGGAAAGGCCGAGTGCACCAAGCATGATCATCAGGTTGGATTCGGCAATACCCAGTTCGAGATGCTGCCCTTTTGGACCGAACTCCCAGTTATAAGTCGACGGGATCCGCTCCGCTTTGAAGAAGTCGGCCATGCTCTCACGAGCAAACAACCCACGCCGATTGACCCAAGGGCCAAGGTTAGTCGACACTGTCACATCCGGAGAGGTCGTGACAATGCGCTCAGCAAGCATCGTGTCCCCACGCGCGATGTCGTTCAGAATCTGGCCAAAGCCCATCTGGGTCGAAAGCAGCTTGCCTGGCTGCCCAGGGGAGGGAAGCGCAGAAGGAACCGGGATCGCCGGCGAGGACATTCTGCGGCGGCCTTCGCTAAAGAACGGCGTCTGAGCGACGAACGCATCGAGCTCAGCATCCGGCATAGTAGCTGCGGACCATTTCTCCCATTCTTGGCCGGGCCTCACCCCCATCTGCTGGCGGAAGCCCTCCATCTGGTTGGAAGTCATCTGACCGGCATGATTATCCTTGTGCCCTGCCAGCGGCAAGCCATAACCCTTGATCGTATAGCAGATGAAGCAGACGGGACGGTCGTGCTCTGAGGCCCGCTCAAAGGCCTCCAGAAGACTGGGCAGATCATGGCCTCCCAGATTAACCATCAGCGCTTGCAGTTCCTCGTCCGAACGCCGCTCGATGAGCGCCGTCACTGGTCCCTGGTCACCGATTTCATCCAGCAACCGTTTTCGCCATGCCGCGCCCCCCTGAAAAGTCAGGGCGGAATAGAGCTGGTTCGGACACGTCTCGATCCATTGCCGCAGCTTGTCCCCGCCAGGCTCGGCAAAGGCCGCCTCTTGCAAAGAGCCGTGGCGCAGGATCACGACGTCCCAGCCGAAGTTTCTGAATATCTGTTCAAACCGCTCCCAGAGGCCTTCGCGAACGACCGCGTCCAGCGATTGACGATTATAGTCGACGACCCACCAGCAGTTTCTCAGGCCATGTTTCCAACCCTCAATCAGGGCCTCATAGATATTGCCTTCGTCCATCTCGGCATCGCCGATCAAGCTGACCATTCGCCCTTCAGGCCGATCGTTCATCCATCCATGTGCCGAGACATAGTCCTGGACCAATGAAGAAAACAGCGTCTGCGCCACGCCGAGACCGACCGAGCCGGTCGAGAAGTCGACGTCATCGACATCCTTGGTCCGTGAAGGATAGCTCTGTGCACCCTTGAAACCTCGAAAGTTTTCGAGCTTCTCGCGGGTCTGGTTCCCTGCCAGATATTGGAGAGCATGGAATATCGGTGCCGCATGGGGTTTGACCGCAACCCGATCCGCAGGGCGGAGCGCCGAGCAGTAGAGCGCGGTCATGATGGTGCTGAGCGACGCGGACGAAGCCTGGTGCCCGCCAACCTTCACCTCGTCCGCTTCGCGGATGTGGTTGGCGTGATGGATGATCCAGGCGGCAAGCCAGGAAACGCAGCGCTCAATTTCGTTCAGATAGCTGATCTTGGAGTTCATCACTCCCCCCTCTATTACAAGTCGAGTTTCAGAACGCCCGTCGCGCGTGATACGCACGGGATAAACCGACGGTCACGCGCGTCGTTTGAAAGCACTGCATCGCGATGAATTGGCTGTCCTTCCAAATACCCGCACTCGCAGGTTCCGCAGACACCGTTCTCGCAGGACGCCATCAGCAACACGCCGGCGGCGCGAATGGCCGATAGCGCTGACTCGTCTGCATGTACCGGAACAACCTTTCCGTTACGAAGCACAATCGTGAACGGTTCCGGTGAAGCATCATCCCGGGCCGGCGGCTGAAAGGCTTCGAAATGGACCGTGCCATCCGGCCAGTGTCCGGAAGCCTGGGCAACGGCTGCCATGAAGCCGGGAGGCCCGCAATAATAAAGCTGCGCACCACCCGGCCGCGCCAACAACAGGCTATCAATGTCCTGCCGGGTTTCGACCTGATCGTCGAAGTGAAGCCTCAGGCTTTCGGAGCCGACGATCTTCTCCAAAGTTCCCAGCAACGGTGCCAGGCTTCGGCTCCGCGAAAAATAATGGAGCTCAAAAGTCTTGCTCTGCCGACAGAGAGCCCGCGCCATTGCAAGGATAGGCGTGATCCCGATACCTCCTGCCAGCAAAAGGACCGGCCCGTCACACTCGCTCAGCGGGAAATGATTGCGCGGGGCGGATACGGGCAGCTCGGCGCCTGATGCAATATTATCGTGGATCCATGCCGAGCCGCCCCGGCCACCGGTTTCACGCTTCACCGCTATCGTGTAGTGGCTGAGATCTTCCGGGTCACCGCAGAGAGAGTATTGGCGCACCTTCCCGTTGGGGAGGTGGACGTCGACATGCGATCCTGGTTCAAAGGGCGGCAGAAGAGGCTTGCGTGCGTGCCTCAGCTCAATCACGCGGACGTCGCCCGGCTCGTCATGGACGCCGGCAACAATCAGTTTCATGATGATACGTGGAGATCCCATGTCGCGTCACTCGTCCATTGGCAGGATCGGGTCACCAGGGCGGATGATACCACCGACCTCGATCGAACAGTTGAGACCGGAACGGTTCAGCAGTCCTTCGTAGAGACCCGACATGCCGAGAAGCTCCTCAATATATTTGCAGGGAAAGTTCATCCGTGCCGCCCGCAAAACCGTTTCGCCGACCCGGAAGCGCTTGCCGACGAGATGATTGAGCGGAACGCCGCGGGTCGTCAGGTTGCGCCTGTGATCTTCGGGTTTAAGCGTGCCCTTTAACCCCGGAATCTTCGGCTCTCCCTTGGCAATCGCTTCGAGAACCTCGACCTCGATCAGCGTGACTTCACGGACGTCAGGCTTGGGCGAATAAGTCCCGGTCCCGAGATAGTAGCGGTCACCGACAATACCGCGGCCAGCGATGAGTTGCGCCTCGGCGAGTTCTTCCATCTCGTAGGAAGCGGCCGGCGCAATGTGAATGTGGAGCAGACTCCCCTGCCAAGTCATGTATCGGCTCCCGCAATGCCTTGCCGTTTATCAACATGGATCTCCACGCCGATGGCCTGCTGCTCTCGTCATGGGATTATCCTATGTCTCACCAGTCCCGGCTGATGGGGAAGTCTGCCGCGAAACTGGCTTCGTCAACAGTGCCAGTTTACTAGCATGTTCCTAGTCCAGTTCGGCGAAGGTTAAAGGCTTGCCACGAGAGGATACAATAAGATGCCCGGCGAGCCGGCTCTTGCTGTCAGCCCGCACCCTTCACCGCATCGACGGCGGGGGCGAAAAGTTGAATGCCCTTTTCGATCTGCCTCGGTGTCAACGCGGAATAGCCCATCACCAATCCGAGCCGCTCTCGTGGCGCCTCACTTGCCCATGGTGCAGAATCGTATAGCAGTGAAATACCGTAGAGGCCGACGCCGCGTTGGCGAGCGGCATCCATCAGGGCGATCTCGGCTGATCCCGGCAACTCATTGAACCAGACGACGACATGCAATCCGGCATCCGCACCCTCGATCGTGATGCGGTCGCCGAATGCAGTCTCAAGAGCGCTCAATAATGTCTCACGGCGCTCCCTATTCAGTCTTCTGACGCGACGCACATGGCTCTCATAGGCGCCACTTTCGATCAGAAAGGCGAGCGCTTCCTGCTCGGTCATGGGTGTATGGCGGTCGGTCAATTGCTTGGCGGTTGCGAACACCTCCTGCAATTGCTTTGGCACCACGAGGTAGCCAATGCGCATCATCGGCGACAGTGTCTTTGAAACGGTGCCTAGATAAATGACGTTGCGCCCGTCCGCCAGGCTCTGGAGGGGCGGAATCGGGCTAATGTCGTACCGGTACTCACTGTCGTAGTCGTCCTCAACCACATAGGCGTCTCTATCCCGAGCCCAAGCGAGTAGCTGGTGGCGACGGCTGATTGGCATAACACCGCCCAGCGGAAACTGATGGGATGGTGTTACATAGGCCATCCGGGCGTCGATTCCTGATAAGTCCGGGGTTTTCAAGCCGCCCGCGTCCGCGTCCACAGCCACGGCGGAAGCCCCGGTGCTTGAGAAGATCTGGCGAGCCATTCGGTAGCCGGGATTCTCCATCACAAATGCGCTGTTCGCGTCGAGGAGGATCCGCGCGCAGAGATCCAGCCCTTGTTGGGTACCATTGACAACGATGATTTGCTCGAGGTCGCATTGTAGCGTCCGCGCCCGCCAGAGATAACCCTGAAGGGCTTGCCTTAGGCGTCGGGATCCTCGCGGGTCCTCATAGGAAAGCCGACCTCGTCGTTGCGTAAGGACCGAATTGATAGCCCGCTTCCAAGCCAGTGCCGGAAAGTCAGATGGGGCAAGATCTCCGTACCGAAAATCAACCGCTAGGTTGGATGGCAGATAGTCAAGCCACGGCGAAAGCGCACGAAGTCTTTCGCCGTAAGCAGAAAGCGGCCCGAATGCCTCCTGTGTGGTGCCGGATTCTCGTGGCCGCTGTCTCACTTCCAGTGCTGTCACACGCGGACGGGCGCCTTGGCGCAGCTCTACAAAGCCTTCAGCGGCAAGCTGTTCATAGGCAACGGTAACTGTTGTCCGCGACACATGCAGTTCATTCGCCAGACTGCGTGAAGACGGCAGTTGACTTCCCGCTTCATAGACACAGCTAAGGATCTGGCTCTTGAGCGCCTCGTAAATCCTGCGCGCGCCCATCCTGGGTGCGGGCACTGCCGCCGCTTGGTTTTCCGACTGGACCATATTCTTTCCGCCAAACTGGATGTTTCATGCCGGCCAGTATGATGCCAGTCTGGGCCAAAGCAAAGAGGATACGATTCAGCTATGACAGGCGGCAGCGAGCATGACGACTATTTTCAGGAGGCAAGCTACGCATTCGACACGCGCGCCATTCATCATGCGTTCAGCCCGGTGGACTACAAACGGGCAGTCCAGCCGCCAGTCTTCTTGACCTCGACCTACGGCTTCGAGAGCGTCGAGGCTAATGACGCCGCAGCAGCGCTTGGCGGCCGACTTTACGCGCGGGAATACAATCCGACCACAGAGATTCTCGAGCAGAGGCTTGCGAACCTGGAAGGGGCGGAGGCGGGCCTCGTCGTATCGACCGGTATGGCCGCCTTCGGCACTCTGATCCTCTCCTTGCTGTCGCAGGGCGACGAGCTTGTCGTTCACAAGACGCTTTACTCAAATACCGTCGCGATGGTGGAGCAGGGGCTGCCGCGCTTCGGCATCAAGGTCGTTCCCGTGGACCTATCCGATCCGTCGAACCTCGACGCGGCGATCACGGAAAAGACCAAGCTCGTCTATTTCGAGACGCCCGTGAACCCGCTCAGCAGCATTCTCGACATTGCAGCAATCTCAGAGCGCGCACACGCGCGTGGGGTAAAAGTCGCGGTGGACAGTACCTTTGCTTCTCCCGCGCTCCAGCGGCCGATCGAGCATGGCGCCGATATCGTGCTTCACTCTCTTACGAAATACATCAACGGTCATGGCGACACGTTGGGTGGGGCGCTACTCGGCGACGCCGAAACGCTCCACCGCCTGCACGAAACGGGTTTGCGTTACATTACCGGCGCCACCTTGGCGCCGCACTCCGCCTTCCTGATCATGCGCGGTCTGAAAACACTCTCGCTTCGAATGGATCGGCACAGTGCCTCTGCTCTGGCGATCGCCCGTATGCTCGAAGCGCATCCTGCCGTGTCCTGGGTGAGCTATCCCTTCCTGGAATCGCATCCCGATCAGGCGATCGCGCGCAAGCAAATGGCGCAGGGGTCGGGCATGCTCGCCTTTGGGCTCCACGCCGGGTTTGACGGAGCAAGAAATATGCTCGATCGCTTGCAACTAATGACTCGCGCGGTGAGCCTCGGCGACACAGATACCCTGATCTATCATCCGGCCAGCATTACGAGGGCGCGGCAATCGATCCGAAAAGACGCCCATATGGTCTCGGGCGTTGGTGACGACCTCATCCGTCTTTCTGTCGGTCTTGAGGACGTAAATGACCTGATTGGTGACCTGCGGCAGGCGCTCGCGACCCTGTAACGCCCGCATTGACGACTGCGAATATAGAAGCACAGAATCGGATCCGGAGCATCGAATGGCCTTCCTGAGCGGGCTTTCCGCATTTCCCATCACGCCGAGTGACCCGGACGGTCGCGTCGACACTGCCGCTCTCAAGAGGCTTGTGGCTCGGCTTTGCATCGCAGGCGTCGACTCCATCGGTCTTCTCGGCAGCACTGGAACCTACATGTATCTGTCCCGCGAGGAGCGGCGACGAGCCTTAAGCGCGGCGATCGAGGAAACCGGCGGGGCAATACCGGTCTTGGCGGGCGTCGGCGCCTTGCGGACCGACGAGGCGGTCAGACTGGCGCAGGACGCCAAGGCCGCAGGCGCAACCGCGGGCCTTCTTGCCGCCGTTTCGTACGCGCCGCTGACAGAAGATGAAGTCTTTGAACATTTCTCCACCGTCGCTCGAAAGAGCGGCCTCCCCATCGTGATCTATGATAATCCGGGGACCACCCATTTCCGCTTCACGGCTGTTCTGGTGGAACGTTTGGCTCAGGTGCCTGGCATCGTGGCGATCAAGAATCCGACGGAAAAACCCGAGGAGATTGCGAGCCACCTGAGGCAACAGCGATCCGCGACTCCTAAGGGCTTCTCAATCGGCTATAGCGGCGACTGGAATGCTGCCCAAGCCATGATCTGTGGGGCCGATACCTGGTACAGCGTGCTTGCCGGCATCCTTCCGGACGTGTGCCTGCGCCTCGTGAGAGCAACTCAGAACGGCGATGCTGAAGAGGCACTCCGGATCGATGCAGGTCTTGCCCCGATCTGGGAGCTCTTCAAGCAGTTCTCCAGCTTGCGAACCGTTTATACGATCGCCGATCTGCTTGGCGTCTGCCGGGCCGAGCCGCCTCGTCCCATCCTCCCACTACCGCCGCTTGCAAAAGAGAAGGTGGCACACTGCCTGACCTTGCTCGAGCAGGATCTCGCCTGACCCCTGGCGAGGTCAGGCGCTCCCGGAGGATTGCGACAGATTGCTTTACATCGTCTGGGCATTGCCCGCGCTCATCGTGATCGGCCTTCTGGCAAGCGGTCGGGCTTCCACGCTCGTTGCCGCGATCATCGGATTGCTGGTGGCAATAGTTGTCGCGCTCGGCGCGGCGCCCGGCGAATTCCAGTTGCGCGACGGCGCCAGCGCACTCTTGCGCGGCGCATGGATCGGCTGGATCGTTGTGCCATATATACTGGGCGGGCTGTTATTCTGGCAGATGGCTATTCGGCCCGGGGATGCAGCGATGCCGGTCGAGAGCCTCCGGCAGAACAGGCAGTCCAGGCGGCGTCTGCTATTTGCTGCATGCTTTCTGATCGGCCCGTTTTCTGAATCCGCGACCGGCTTCGGCGTCGGAATCCTCGGGACGATGCTGTTGTTGCGCAGGCTCGACCTGCAACCGGTCTATCTCATGGCCTTCAGCCTGCTGAGCCAGACAATGATCCTGTGGGGCGGCATGGGTAACGGTGCGATCGTCGCTGGCGCCTTCTCTCAAAGCGATCCGACCATGCTCGCTGTCAATGCCAGCTTTTTTCAAGTCGCCCTGAATGCCCTCTGGTTGCCACTCTACTGGAGGATGGCCGAAAGTGCAGGCGTCGGGGCTCCCTTCCGCGAGTGCCTCAGCGAGGTCGTCTGGCTCGGCGGAAGCCTGCTTCTGCTGATTGCGGCAACGCGAGCTCTGGGGCCTGAAGTTTCGATGCTCTGCGCCTATGGGCCGGTCATCGTGCTGCGTTATCTTGTCGATGAGCGCCCCGATGCGGGCCAACTCCTTGATGCCCTACGGAGAATGGCGCCGTTTGCGATCCTCATCACATGGCTCATGGCAACCCGGCTGATCTCACCCCTGAGCGAATTCCTGCTGCAAACCGGGCGGCTCGAGCCGTTCCTCGGAGCCCCGGCCTGGTCGCCGCTGTTTCATGCGGGCACGTGGTTGGCTTTGGGCGCTGTTATCTGCGCATTTGTCTATGGTCATGTTTCCAGCTTGGGATCGCAAGTCCTCAAAGCCTGGAGAACCGGACGGCTCGCAATTCTTGCCATCATCATCTTCTCGATGATGGCAGAGCTGCTATCCAGCTCCGGGATTGCCGCGGCATTGGGAGAGGGGATAAATTCCGCAGCCGGCGGAGGCGCGTTGACATGGCTTGCTCTTGTCTCGGCAGTGTTCGGAGCCCTTGCAAACAGTGGTAACGCCGCAAACGGGCTGTTCATGAGTTCGCAGGTCAGTCTTGCGAAGGAAGCGGGCCTCAATGTCGCGGCCGTGATTGCCCTGCAACATACCGCCGCTCTGGCGCTCAACCTAATCTCGCCAGTTCGGATGTCTATTGTTTGCAATATGGCTGGGTGTCGTGGACAGGAGCGTACAGTCTACCGGGCCATGTTGCCTTTTGCCGCCGCAGTCATAGCGGTTTTGCTGACGGGCTCGCTGATGATCACCTATCGTGTGCTTTAGCGGGAACCGGCTATTTGCGGATCACCCCAATCTAGGTGGCAGCAGCAGCGGCCAAACGATTTTCTCGATTTCAATGAACCCCAACAAAAGGAAATAAAGCGTGTCCGAATTCAAGCTGCATTGCTTTGCAATGTCAGGAAACTCCTACAAGGTGGCATTGTTTCTCGCTCTGGCGGAAATGGATTGGACTCCGGTATTGGTCGACTATTTCGGGGGAGAAACGCACCGAGAGCAATGGCGACAGGAGGTCAACGGACAGGGCGAGGTTCCGGTTCTCGAGCACAAGGGGGCAAAGTTCAGCCAGTCGGCGCTCATTCTCGACTATCTGGCTGAGGCGACTGGAAAATTCGGCCCCGAAAACGTCCGGGAGAAACAGGAAATCTGGCGGTGGATGTTGTTCGATAATCACAAATTCACCAGCTACTATGCCACCTTGCGCTTCCTGTATGGCATCAAGCGAACCGGGGAGACGGCGGTGACGCAATTCTTGAGGGAACGGGCAATAGCGGCCTACCGCATCGTGGATGATCACCTGCGGCAAACACCGTTCCTTGTAGCTGCTCGGCCCACCATTGCGGACTTGTCTCTTGCAGGTTACGTCTACATGCCCGAAGAGACGGGCCTGCCCCAAGAGGAGTTTCCTCACATCGCCAAGTGGAAGGACAGGATCCGGAATCTGCCAGGCTGGCGACATCCCTACGATCTGATGCCTGGTCCGA
This sequence comes from Agrobacterium salinitolerans, assembly GCF_002008225.1. Lineage (GTDB taxonomy): Bacteria > Pseudomonadota > Alphaproteobacteria > Rhizobiales > Rhizobiaceae > Agrobacterium > Agrobacterium salinitolerans. The sequence goes on from NZ_MRDH01000005.1 coordinate 114,557, forward strand.
CATCGCTATAGTCGCATTTTCTCAGTTCGCGGCCGAGCGTTTCAACTTCCTGCTGTCGACGGGCTATACGCGCTCCTTTGATCAGCTAAGGTCCTGCCGATTGTACTTGGGGTCTATCAGGCCTTTCGAACGACGGAGGAGAGCGCGAATGCCGTAAGCGTGTCACGTACCCCGGGGAGTTCGGATATTTGCTGCCAGATCTGCCGAATGCGATCGGCTTGGGAAGACTCGACTCTCACCACCAGGTCGAAATCGCCGGTCATGACGTCACAGGCGACAACCTCCGGAATTTTGCGTAGGACGTTGATGACGTCACCGCCTCTCATGCGGTCATGGCGATAGACGAACATGAGTGCGGTGGTCACCTGCCGGTCGTTTCCGCCCTCACTGGCGACGATCGTGTAGCCTTTGATGAAGCCCTCTCGTTCGAGCCGTTCAATGCGCACCCGCACGGCGTTTCGGGACAGGTTCACCTTTGCCGACAATTCCGCGTGCGAAATGCGGGCGTTGCTTTTGAGTTCGGCAAGTACCAGTTCATCTATTCGGTCCAGAAGATATTTCATCCCGTTGCCGCCTTATTGGTCGAAGATATCTGGCGTGACCGAATGATAGGCAACAAGGGCGCACTCAAGAACCGACGTCGTTCTCGCGCCCAAGGCGGCGCGCTTGGCTGCTGAGGCAAGAACGAACGCCGGCAAAGCTCTTTTTTCTGCTGCCGAGAGCTTTCTGATATTTTGATAACCGCTCAAGAGCGCACGGGCTTTGCGCGGGTCCAAACCGCCGTCGGGCACGCCTGTCCAGTCAACGAGAACGTCGGCGATCTCAGCGATAAGGGCGTCATCATGGCGAAGCCTGAAGTTGATGACGCCGCTGACTTCATCGCCAAGAAAAAAGACATTCGCGAAGACCAATGCACCATGTACGGGTCCCGATGGTAAGTCAGGCTGGCGGGTGAGCCCACCCTGCAAGCTCATGTGTATCTGGCCCATAATGCGGCCCACACTCCCACATTTGGCTGACGAAGGGTCACTTGTCGATGACCCGGACACGAAGCTTACGATGGCTACAAGCCGACCCGCAGCCTGAAACGTGGCATTGCCGGCGACAGTGCGCCTGGGCTCTGGGCAGGGAATGCCCGCCCCGTGCAGCGTTTCCATCGTCTTGAAAGCGCGTTCGAGATCAAGCGGCTCAGCCCCGCTTTCAAACAGGGTCACGATGAACTCACCTTCGGCAGACCGGAACAGATAGGTCGTTTCGCGATCGCCATCGGCGATGCCGATCACGGAGGACAAACCAGTCAAGCCGTAAGCTTCCACGATCGTGTTTCGATCTTCGTCAGACAGTTCGGTAAATACCGCCATGGCTTCCCCTCAAGCGGACGTGCGCTGCGGGACGTTCGCAAACACCGCGTAGTCGCTGAAGATTTCCTCGATCTGCCGTTTGGTCAGGCATCCGTCGTCCTCGACGATGGAGCGCAGACTTTTCTTTTCAGATAGTGCTCTCTTCGACAGCAAAGCCGCCTTGGAGTAGCCAATCAGCTTTGCTAGCGGGGTGGCCAGAACGAGAGACTGGTCCAACAACGCCCTGCAACGATCCTTATCGACCTCGATCCCCGCCACACACCGGTTGGCGAAGATTTCCATCCCTCTGGTCAGCATGCGTATTGACAGCAGGATGTTCAGGACAATGACCGGCTCCATCGCATTGAGTTGCAGTTGTCCGGCGCTTGCAGCAAGTGTCACCGTCAGATCATTGCCGATCACCTGAAATCCGATCTGATTCATCATTTCCGGGATGACCGGATTGACCTTGCCGGGCATGATCGAGGAGCCAGCCTGCATCGCCGGCAGCCGAATCTCACCCAGTCCCCCGATCGGGCCACTGCTCAAGAGCCGCAGATCGTTGCAGATCTTCGTCATCTTGACGGCAATCCGTTTGAGAATGCCTGAGAAGGCGACAAACCCGCCTGTATCCGACGTCGCTTCCACCAGGTTACGAGCTGTCATGAGCGGCAGACCGGAAATCTCGGAGAGCTTCCTGCACGCAAGGCTCGGAAAGGCCGGCGGCACATTGATCGAAGTCCCGATTGCAGAACCGCCGAGATTGACCTCCTGAAGAATTTTCTTGGCAGACTGCACCTGGATGATGTCCTCGTCGATCAGCTCCGCAAAGGCTTCGAACTCCTGGCCGACAGTCATGGGTACGGCGTCCTGGAGCTGAGTGCGTCCAACCTTTATGACATCCGCGAATTCAGCACCTTTCCGACGGAACGTGTCCCGAAGATTGACCTGCGCGGCGATGAGCGCCTCGCAGGTGCGCAACAGGGTCAACCGGATCGCTGTCGGGTAGACATCGTTAGTCGACTGCGAGAGGTTGACGTCGTCGTTCGGGTGAAGCGTGGAATAGTCTCCGACGCTGGCGCCCAGCTTGAGAAGAGCAAGATTGGCCACAACCTCGTTGACGTTCATGTTGGTCGAGGTGCCCGCTCCGCCCTGCATCATGTCCACTGGAAAATTGTCATCAATCGCTCTTAGTTCGATGAGATCGTCGCACGCCTCTGCGATCGCAAGAGCTTTTTCAGAAGACAGCAGTCCAAGTTCCATATTGGTCAGAGCCGCAGCCTGCTTCACCATCGCCATCGACTGGATGAGCTCGGGAAAGTCTCTCAGGCGGAAGCCTGTGACGTGGAAATTCTCCTCCGCGCGCTGAGTATGCACGCCAAACAGCTTACCCGTGGGAATGGAGAGAGGCCCGATGAGGTCAGTTTCTATTCGATCGATCTTCATTGGTGACCTCAACTCAAAATGCCAGCGTGGAGCATCGCCCGGTCGATCTGTTCGCGAACCGAGCTGCTTACGGGAACAAGAGGCAATCGCAGGTCCCCACGGATGCGTCCGAGCCGCTCCAGGGCATATTTTGGTCCAGCGGGGTTTGTTTCCAGGAAGAGCGCCCGGTGCAATGGCATCAGACGATCCTGGATCGCCAAAGCCGAGGCGAAGTCGCCTCCAAGGCAGGCGCGCTGGAATTCAGCGCACAGGCGCGGTGCAATGTTGGCGGTCACAGAAATGCACCCGTGGCCGCCATGGGCCATGTAGCCGAGGGCCGTGCCGTCTTCCCCGGTCAGCAGGTTGAAGTCCTTGCCGCAGGCCATGCGCTCCAGTGAAGGTCGCAGGAGATTGCCGGTGGCGTCTTTGACGCCGCTGACATTGTTGCAGTCGCTAAAAATGCGCGCCAGCGTCTCGACCTGAATGTCGATCACACTGCGACCCGGAATGTTGTAGACAATGATCGGGATCTCGGCCTCGGCATCTATGGCTTTGAAATGCTGATAGATGCCCTCCTGCGTCGGCTTGTTATAATAGGGTGAGACGACCAGCAATCCATCGGCGCCGGCTTCCTGTGCATGGCGGACGAAGTCGATTGCCTCCGCCGTGCTGTTTGAGCCTGCCCCTGCAATGACCGGGATGCGGCCGTCGACCGTTTTGACCGTAATCTCGACAACTTGTTTGTGCTCGGCGTGCGTGAGTGTCGGACTTTCGCCTGTCGTTCCACATGGGACCAGTCCGGATGATCCCTCCTCGATCTGCCAGTCGATAAGGGCGCGCAGTGCGCCTTCATCGACACGCCCATCAGCAAAGGGTGTAACAAGTGCGGTGATTGAACCTTTGAACAAAATGGTACTCCTGATGTTGCTGATGGGCTTGTTGGCTGGTGATCTATTGCCGTTTGAGCCTGTTGATGCAGACGACCTTTGGTTGGGTCATGTCTTCAAAAGCAAAGCGCACCCCTTCGCGGCCCATGCTGCCATACTTGAAGCCGCCGAACGGCATAGCGTCGAACCGGTAGTCGGAAGAGTCGTTGATCATGATCCCTCCGGCATCAATCCCGCTGGCCGCCTCGAGGGCTCCCTCGAGGTCATTAGTGAATATACCGGCGTGCAGACTGTAGTCTGGCGCGTTCGCAAGGCGGATGGCATCGCAGAGCGCATCGAAGGGTTCGAGGATTACGATCGGGGCGAACACCTCTTCGCTCCATAGGTCGCAACCAAAGGGAACATTTTCCAAGACCGTCGGTGGGTAAAGGTTGCCCGCCGGGCTGTGGCCGCAAAGGAGGTCGGCGCCAGAATCAATGGCGCGGTCGACCATCGCCGCTGCGCGTTGAACGGCACGTTCCGAAATCATCGGGCCGACATCAGTGTCAGGCTCAAGTGGGTTTCCGGTCTTGAGCATTTTTGTGGCTGCAACGAACTCCGACTTGAACCGCTCATAAATGGAGCGCTGGATCAGGATCCTCTGGGTGCCAATGCAGTTCTGACCGGCCGCCCAATAGGCTCCAGACACGCAGCCGTCGACTGCAGCGACAAAATTGCAGTCTTCCATGACGATGACTGGTGCATTGCCTCCCAGATCCATCGCCAGCTTCTTGATGCCTGCAGCCTTGGCGATTGCCTCCCCCGTGGCAAACCCGCCCGTGAACGAAATCATTCGCACGTCTCTTGCCACGACGAGTGCCTTGCCAAGATCCGCGCCACCGATGACAACCGTAACAATCTCTTCCGGAAGGCCGCTTTGCACCAGAACGTCGACCAGTTTGAGCGCCGACAGGGGAGCAAGCTCAGACGGCTTGAGGAGCACGGCGTTTCCACCGGCAATCGCCGGGCCAAGTTTATGGGCGACCAGGTTCAGCGGATCATTATAAGGGGTGATTGCCGTAATGATCCCGAGCGGCTCTCGCGTGTACCAGCCCTGCCGGGCTTCGGACCCAGCATAGGACTCGAACGGAATGACTTCGCCGGCATTGCGTTTGGCCTCATCGGCCGAGAGTTTTAGCGTGTTGACGCATCGGGTCGCCTCTTTGCGGGCTTGCGTTATCGTTTTGCCGGCCTCGTTGACGATCAGAAGCGCGAATTCTTCATGCGCCGCCTCAATGCAGGCGGCTGCCCTTTCGAGGATTGCAGCTCGCTTGTGGCGCGGCAGAGCTTTGGCGGCCTGCGCTCCGCGGTGCGCGCGATCAATAAGGCTGCTCACGCAAGAAGCATCGCTGCTTGGAACGGTTCCGACGACCGATCCGTTGAAAGGGTTGCGCACGACGATCTCGTCGGTAGAAAAGGGTGCGTTCAGGACGAGGCCGTGCATCATGCGGCCTCCTTTGCAATGGCGGAGGTTCTTTGGGTGTGAATTGCCACGATGTCGGACAGAAGAGCATAGGCCGTCTCAATTCGCCCCGCACCTGGTCCGGTAACCGTCACAGAACCGAGCAGCTTCGTGTTGAACGAAACTGCATTGGTTGGACCGTTGACGGCGGCGAGAGGATGCTCCAACGGCAGTTGCTTCGGCATGACGCTTCCGACGACGCGGCCGTCTTCCCCCCGGGAGGCGGACCCAATGAGTTTCCAGCGGCTGTTGGTCTTGGCTGCATCCCTGATGTCAGAAGGCGAAAGCTGTGAAATACCTTTGCAGGAGACATCATCCGGCTTGAGCTGCGCACCAAGCAACTCGTTGGCAAGGATGACGACCTTGAGGCGGACGTCGAAGCCTTCCACATCCGCCGTGGGATCGGCTTCCGCGTAGCCGAGCTCCTGTGCTTGCCTGACGGCGGTATCGAAATCCAGGCCACTTTCCATCCGTCCCAGAACGAAGTTGGAAGTGCCGTTCAGGATCCCCTCGAAGCCAACGACTTCAGCACCTGCAAGCGTCTTCTCGGCCATCCGGATCACCGGCGTTCCGCTCATCACGGAACCCTCGTACTCAAATCGGACGCCATTTGCCTCAGCGAGGGCCTTCAGCTCCGACGCGGCAAGTGCCACCGGACCCTTGTTCGTTGTGACCACATGCTTGCCGCTTGCAAGCGCCCAATGGCAATGGGAGACTGCAGGCTCGCCGTCCGTCGGGTTGGTGAAGGTTGCCTCTACGACAATATCTGCCGGCGCAGTCCTGATGACTGTTTCGTTGTCCGCTTCCGCACTGCCGCCTGAGAGTTGACCAAACCCACCCTTGGTAAACTTGGCTTCAGTCAGCGTCTTCGCGTCGAGCCCGTTTGGCGAGATCACGGAGCCCAGATAAAGATCGCTCACAGCGACAATGTTGAGACGGAACCCGAGCTCCCGCTCCCATACCGAGTTCCTTGTCGCGATAAGCTCGGCCAAAGCGCGGTTTACGCCGCCAAAGCCGATGAGAGCAATGTTGTAGACGGTCATGACAATCCTCCAATGACGTTCTCTGCTCGCTGAGAATGAGAGGCAGATCGCTCAGTGGGAACGGTGCAAATCGGCCAAAGGAGGAGGCATTTCGCCCAAAATGCCTCCGTCACGATTCTTGCGCTCATTGCTCCTCTTGTGAGCAATCCGTGGAGCCAATGGAGGACTTGCAAAAACACTGACATTTACGAGATTCCGTCCAGTTTGAGGCTTTGCTGCGCAAGGCGCACGATCGACGCGGTCAACCCCTCCAGTTGGTGGACTGCCACGCGATGAACCTGCCATTGCACCGGCAAGTCGAAGCCTGTTCCTTTAGTTAATTCTGTCAGTGTGCCGGACCTGAGGTGGGCCGCAGCAAGGTGAAGCGGGACGATGCCCCATCCCAGTCCGGCGAGGACCGCATCGAAGATGCTTGCGCGCGAGGGCAGGCGATGCACGGGGAACTCGACGTCGTCGCCGAGCGCAACTTTGACCCATCGTTTCGGAAAGGTGTCCGCCAGCCCCAGGGCTAGTCCAGGCGCTTTGGCCATCGCCTCGGGGATTGCCCCTTGCGGAAAATGGCGCCTGCTATAGTCCGGTGTTGCCACGGCTACGAGGCGTAGGCTGCCCAACCAACTATTGTCGTGACCCTCAAGCCGTTCGTCGCCCAGGGTGACCGCAGCGACAACCTCGCAGGCTCGCAGCCTGTCTAGCGTCGGAATGGTCTCATCCAGAACCAGATCGAAGAGGAACGGTGCGGATCGTACGAAGTCTGAGACGGCATCCAGGATCCAGCTCCCGAGCCACTCCGGATTGGCGGCAATCCTGATGGTCATGCGTTCAGGTAAAAAGCCAGGACCGATGAGACCGGGCATACTGGTGGCCAATTGACGCTCGAGCAGTTCGACGCGCTCAAAATGGCGCAGGAGCCGAGCCCCCGCCGTGGTGGCGGAACACGGGCTTCCTCTGACGATCAACGCGACGCCGAGACGTTGCTCCAACTGCTTGACCCGCTGCGACACCGCTGATTGTGTAACCTTCAGTTCGCGCGCAGCTCTGTCAAAGCTGCCTAATCTGATGACAGAAACGACGGCCTTGACTGCCTGATAATCTATCATGGCTCGAGTCCAGTCTGCATTTGACGGTTGGCGAAGTTTGTTCTTGTCTGGGCTTGGCGCGCAAAATCGCCGACACCGGAGCGCGCGATCGACCGTCGCAAACGTTCTTTCATCCGGCGCTCGACAGCTTCATCATCAGGAGACCGGAGAGTATCATGGCACCGGCTAGAATGCGCATTGGGGCAGCTGGCTCGTTCAAGACCAGGACGCCAAGCAGGAACGACCCGACGGCTCCAATGCCAGTCCAGACTGTGTAGGCCGTGCCAAGCGGAAGAACCCGCATCGAGAATGACAGCAGCACCCCGCTAGCAATCATTGCGGCGACCGTGATTGCCGACGGAACGAGCAATGTGAAGCCTTCGGACTTTTTCATATAGAAGGCCCAGACCACTTCGAGCAGCCCGGCGATGAGCAGAATAATCCAATGCATGGTATGTTTTCCTTGAGAACGTCGCTGACATAGCGGGAAGATCCCGACGAGAGGGCTTCCCGCTTCACCTGGCGTCGGAACTCGCGTCTTCAGGACCGATCGAAAGTCTCGTCGAGAGCGTTTTTGATATCGGCGATGAGGTCTTGCGGATCCTCCAGGCCGATGGAAAGACGCAGATGTCCATATTTCTGGAAATTCAGCGGATAGCGTTCGGCGCCTCCGCGGCCGCTCCCCCCGACGTGCACGATCAGGGTTTCGTCGTGGCCGAGCGAGACCGCTGAGGTGATCACCTTTAGATTGGAAACGAAACGGTTCTGGGCGTCCGGGTCCCCCTCGACCGCGAAGGCCATTACGCCGCCATAACCCTTGCCTGCAAATTGAGCCTTTGCGAGTTGGTGCTGGTCGTGGCTTTCGAGCCCGGGATAGGTGACGTAGGCAACCCGCTCGTCCCGTGCAAGGTTATCCGCAACGACCTGTGCGGTCGCGAACTGCTGCTTGAGGCGCAATGGAAGCGTGACTGAGCCCCGGGTGATCAGCCAGGCATTGAAGGGGGAGATCGTTCCGCCGAGATCGACAAGGGCGTCCGCCTTGACGTGATGGATGAGCTCCTTGGAACCCACCACCACACCGCCCATCGCATCACCATGTCCATTGATGTACTTGGTCAGTGAGTGGATGACGAGATCAGCGCCGAGCGCCAGCGGCCGGAAAAAGGGGGGAGGCGTAAAGGTGGAGTCGACCGATAGAAGCGCGCCAGCCTGTCTGGCTATCGAGACCAGTGTCGCGACATCGGCAACCTTTGTGGTCGGATTGGCGATCGTTTCCGTATGGATCAGCTTCGTGTTAGGCCGGACGGCGGCTCTGACTGCTTCCATGTCGCCCATATCGACGAAGGTTGCCTCAATCTTGTAGCGCTGAGGCAAGAGCTCGGCGAAGAGCCGCCAGACGGCTTCATACGTGACATCGCCGACGATCACATGATCGCCGCTTTTCAGGAAGGTGAAGAACACGGCGTGGAGGGCAGCGACACCGGTTGCGAAGACGGCTGCGTCCTCTCCACCTTCCATGGCCGCCAGCTTGCGCTGCAGGCAGATCTGGTTATGACCGGAATTGCGTGTATAGGAAGGCGCCTCCGTGTCCGACCAGTCCATGGTCGAGGGGTCGTAGGGCAGAAGATAGGAATTGGCCATGACGATCGGTGTGCGGATCGCGCCGGAGGTCTTGTCGATCTCGTTGCCGCCATGCACCGAAAGCGTGTTGAAGGAGAGCGTTGAAAGCTCGTGTTTGTCTGGTCTGGACATGTCGTGGGCCTCTGGTTGTTCTGGGTTTGAGGGCCGCGCTAGCGGCGCGTCGGCACAGCGTTTTCGAGCTTCTGGAAGGCCTGGGTGATGAGAAAGGTCAGACCGACATAGAAGAGGGTGACGAGGAGCAACGGTTCATAGACGAGCAGCGTGTCCTGGCGGATCTTGTAGGCGGCGCCATAGAGGTCCATGACCGTCACAGAAAACACGATCGGGGTGGCCTTGAGCTGAAGGACCACTTCTCCGGCGAAGGTGGGCAAGCCGATGCGGATTGCACGGGGAAGCCAGATCCGGCGCAGGATCATGGCAGGCGACATGCCTACGGCGCGAGCAGCCTCCAATTCACCCTTTGGAACCGCCAACATGGCGCCTCTGAGGATTTCACCTTGATAGGCTGCAAAATTCAGCGTCAGCGCAAGGGCGGCGAAGAACAGGCCTTCTCGCAATATCGGCCAAAGGAAACTTGTCCTTAGTCCCGGTACGTAAGGCAGATACGTGCCCAGGCCGTAGTAAATGAGCCAGAGCTGAATCAGAAGCGGTGTGCCGCGGAAGAACGTGCAGTACCCCTTCGCAAGCCAGCGTGCGACGGGGTTCTTGCCCACTTGGGCGATCGCAAGGAAGATCGCCAGACCAAAGCCGCAGGTCACCGAGATCGCGAGCAGCAGACAGGTGAGGAAAGCACCCTGCAGGATGAGATCGCTGTAGGGGAAAATCCAGCTGAAATCCATGTCTGGCTCCCTACACGACCGGTCTTTGTCCGCGACGGAAGTAGGCTTCCAGCGCAGCGAAGAGCATGTTCGAGACTATGGTGATTGCGAGGTAGAGCACCGCAGCAGCCAGAAAGAACACCATGTATTCCTTCGTGTTGCTTGCTGCGACGCGCGCGGCAAGCGCCAGTTCCTGGTAGCCGACGACGGCGATCAATGCGCTGTCCTTGATGACCGACATCCATAGATTGGCAAAGCCCGGCAGCGCGTTCGGGATGAGGCCTGGCAAAACGATCCTGCGGAAGCGCAACGCCGGACGCATTCCGAAAGCCTTGGCCGCTTCCACTTGCCCGACAGGGATTGCAAGAATTGCACCGCGCAACACCTCGGTCATGTAGGCGCCCTGCACAAAGCCAAGGACCGCAACAGCCGCGACAAGACCGTTGATTTCGATAGGTCCCAGTCCCGCCCAGGCGAGGATACGGTTCAGGCCGTCAGTTCCAGCGTAATAGAGGGCGACGATCAGTATCAGCTCGGGTACGGCACGAATGATCGTGGTGTAGGAATTTAGCAGGAATTGGAGCGGCCGAAACCCACTCAGTTTTCCGAGCGCGCCGGACAGTCCGATTAGCATTCCGACCAGATATGCTCCGGCCGAGATCAGGACAGTGGCCAGGGCGCCCGAAAGGAGCACGCCTCCCCAGCCGGGAGGAGCGATGGACAGAAGATCCAGCGCTGAATGTGAGGGGTTCATGGGAAGCCTTCCAGTCAGGACAGGGGATCGCCACACAGCTGTGCGGCGATCCGCAACCGCCTTGGTCTCAATAGGGGTCGTAGTCGAAGTACTTCTTGCTGAATTCGGCATACTTGCCGCTGGCCCTGACGGCATTGATAGCGGCGTTCAGCTTTTCGCGCAGCGCGTCGTCGCCCTTGCGCACACCACCGCCGACACCCGCTCCGAGGATGGCATCATCCGGCTCGACATTGCCCTTATATTCGCAGCACTCTTCTCCGAGGTCTGTTTTCAGGAATTCCTTGAGCGGGCCGGTGTCGGCAAAGACGTAGTCGATGCGTCCGGAGGCAAGGTCCTGGAAGGACTCATCGACCGTCGCATAGCTCTTCTCGCTCGCGACGTCGGCAAAGTGTTTCTTGAAATAGGCGGATTGGGTGGTCGAGACGGCAATGCCCACCGTCTTGTCCTTGAGCTCCTTGGCCGCAACCCCCATGGCGCCGTCCTTCGGGCCGATCATCCCCGCCAGCGCTGAATAGTACTTGTCGGTGAAGTCGATCCGCTTCTTGCGCTCGTCGGTGATCGACATGGAGGACCAGATCACGTCGATCTTCTTGCTTTCCAGCGCCGGAATGAGGCCATCCCAGGCAACGTCGACGATCGCGCATTTTTCCTTCAGCTCCTCACAGACGGCGTCCATCAGGTCGATCTCCCAGCCGATCGCCTTGCCGGACGCGTCCTTGGTCGTGTAAGGCGGATAGGCCTCGTTGACGATGCCAAAGCGGATGTCGGCGTGCGCATTTGCCGCCATCATGATCATGCCGATGGCCAGAGCTTTTCCCAGATGCTTCATTTGCATTCCCCTTTTTGCTGTTGAAAAGATTGATTGGTCAGTGCGAACCGGCTGCAACGAATTCTTTGCAGCGAGCGCTCGTGGGCGCGCCGAAGACCTGTGCGGGGGAACCTTCCTCCTCAACCTGGCCTTGGTGCAGAAACATGACGCGTGTCGAGACATCCCGAGCGAACTTCATCTCGTGGGTAACCATGATCATGGTGCGGCCCTCCTCGGCGAGGCCGCGGATGACCTTCAGCACCTCCCCGACAAGCTCGGGATCAAGAGCCGATGTCGGCTCATCAAACAGCATGACGGCGGGATCAACGCAGAGTGCACGAGCGATGGACGCGCGTTGCTGTTGTCCGCCTGACAGGAAGGCCGGGTAGGCGTCCTTTTTGTCGTAAAGACCGACCTTGGCCAGCAGTGCTTCGGCCTTCTCGATGGCTACGACCCGCTCGACCCCGAGCACATGTACTGGCGCTTCGATGACGTTCTCAAGGATGGTCATGTGCTGCCAAAGGTTGAAACTCTGGAAGACCATGCCCAGGCCGGTTCTCAGCCTTTCGATCTGGCGCCAGTTCGCGGGTTGCGATTTTCCGCCGCGCCCGCTTCGGAACGCGACTTCTTCGCCATTGATGCGAAAGGAACCACAATCCGGAATCTCAAGGAAGTTGATGCAGCGCAGGAAGGTGCTCTTGCCCGAACCTGACGATCCAATAATCGAGACGACATCGCCCTTCTCGGCCGACAGGGAAATGCCCTTCAGGACCTTGTGGGCTCCGTAGCTCTTGTGAACATCACTCACGACCAGAGCGGGCGCATGTTTCTCAGTGCGCATGGTTCCTCCTTTTCGATACGGTGAACACCCGCTCCTCCGGGCAAAGCTTCGCCTCCGCCGCGTCGCCGCGACGAAAAATTGTCCGATCTGTCAGCGAATGTCGCCACTTGTTAGCTGGCGCTTGCCCACAGTCTGGGGTAAGCAGTCAATATACTGACTTTCGTCACTTGCTCTGCGGGCGCTACCTACGCCGCCAGAAGGTTTTGCCTATATACTTCGCATCCCGGCGCCAGTTGCCGAAGACCAGTCACCAGCATGTTGGCCGCCTCCTCAAGCGCCTCCTCTGGCATCGTTTCGAGGCTCTCCAGGATGAACCACATCCGACCACCGATGGAATCCAGCCGCGTGCGCGTTCCCTGCCGCCAATTCCACCGGCGGCATGTCACGCCGATATCGTCGCGCCAGATCACCTCACCAACGGACGGATGTTCGATGATCGCCTCGCCATTCGCGACCGTGTCGAAGGCTTCCGTGCCGTCGGCAATCGACAGCCGCGGCTTGCCGACATAGGCATCAAAATTCTCGCCGCCGACGGGTACGGCAAAACGCAGGCTGACGGCATTATAGAGGTCGACCAGCGGATTAATGGAGGGTAGGCGGCCGTCCTTTTCAACCCGCTTCTTCAGTGCCTGTGCAGAGCATGGCGTCCGGTTGGGCTTCGCCCCGAAGCGGCTATAGACGTCTGCCCAACTGGCAAGATGCGCTTCGCCCCATTGTGGTCCACCGGCGCGGACGAAGTCACAGGCTTCCCCGAGCACGTCGCGCGCCATTGGTCCGCGGGTTGGATCGCCGGCATCAACCAAGATGCTGATCGCACGGAAATCCGGCGCTATTTCTGCGACAGACCTGTCGATGAGCGGAAAATCTAACATGCCCTCTAGCTCCCATTGACCAATTTAGTGTATAATATCGACCATGGAAAAGAAAGTCAATATATCGACCGACACGGTCGCCGATGTCGAGCGCGTCAGCGCAACCGTCTCCCAGAATCTGAAAACCTTCAGGCGCCAGAGCGGCCTGACGCTGGACGAACTGTCCCGGAAGTCCGGCGTGAGCAAGGGCATGCTTGTCGAGATCGAGAAGGGAACAGCCAATCCGAGCATCGCCACGCTGTGCCGGGCCGCCACCGCCTTGGGCGTGTCGGTTGCGGATTTCGTCGGGGTAGCGTCGAGTGTTCCTGTTCGCATAGTCCCAGCACAGGACGCATCGACCCTGTGGCACGGTCCGAAGGGCGGAAGCGCAACACTTCTCGTTGGAACCAACGGGCCGGACGAGATCGAGCTGTGGCGCTGGACGCTTTTCCCGGGCGAGATATTTGAATCTCCCGGCCATTCGCCCGGCACACTCGAGCTCATTAACGTCGAAACGGGTGAGCTCACCCTGAAGTTTGCAGACAGCGAGCACTTGGTTCACGCGGGTTCATCCGTTCTGGCACGAACCGAAGACAAGCACGCCTACATGAATTGTGGAAACGATGAACTACGGTTCGTAATGGCTGTGGCGGAACTGCAGCGACCTCGGGTGAGGACGGGTCTTTAGCGATCGACGATCGGGGCGCAGATGAGCAGCAAGATAACGAGAAACCAGCCAGTTTCGGGCAAGGCCTCGCCTGACGTCAATGATCTCGGCTTTTCGACCCGCTCCATACATGAGCCGTTCCCGTCTACTGCGATTGCGTCCCTTCGCAGTGGACCATCGGCTTCTGTCTGCGGTCGGACCACACTTGTCCATCCATCCGGTGCGGACAAAGACCGTTCGGCAACATGGCTGCTCGAGCACAAGCTTGCCCGTCTTGAAGGAGCGGAGGCCGGTCTTGTCCTCTCCTCAGGTCTGGTTGCCTTTCGCACGCTTGCCCGGTCATTTCTTGCTGCCGGAGACGAGATAATTGTTCACAGGCCGGTCTGCACCGACACAGCGTACCTAATGCTGGAGATTGTTTCGGCGGTCGGCGCAAAGCTGGTCGCGGTGGATCTTTCAGAGCCGAGCGCGATCGGCCGTTCGATAACCGAGCGGACAAGATTAGTGTATTTCGATACGCCCACCAATCCACTGAACAGCGTTCTGGATGTCTCGGCCATTTCTGAACACGCTCACGCGTTCGGCCTCAAGGTGGCAGTTGATAGCACATTTGCAACGCCGGCCCTCCAAAGGCCGCTTGAACATGGGGCGGACATCGTGCTGCACTCGCTGTCGAAATACATGAACGGGCACGGTGATACGGTCGGCGGCGCATTACTTGGGACGGCGGCGGATATTCGAAAATTGCGCCATGAAAGCCTGCGCGAGCGCCATGACACCACCATCTCGCCGCAAGCTGCGTTCCTGATCCTGCGCGGGCTCAGTACTCTGGCGCTCAGAATGTATCAGCATTGCAACACCGCGCACGTCCTTGCTCTGACACTGGAGGCCCATCCCTCGGTTGCCTGGGTGAGATATCCTTTCCTCACGTCACATCCCGATCATGAAATTGCACGCCGTCAGATGTCGGGCGGCTCGGGGATGCTTGCCTTTGGGCTTGAGGCGGGGCCGGAGGGCGCCACGGCAATGATCAAGAGACTGAGCCTGATCAGGTCAGGCGGAGATTTAGCGGAGGTCGGTAGCTTCATCTGCGGTTCAGCTCGGCTCACCAATGCCCGTCATCTGTCTCTTTCCGGCAGCCAATTCTGCGTCAACCTTGGCGAGGACGTCATACGATGCTCGGTTGGCCTCGAGGACGCCGAGGATCTCGTTGAAGATCTTCTGACCGCGCTCGAATTTGCATAGCCTGATTCCGACCAACCGGACCTCAGGCGCTAGATCGCATTCGGCGACTTAAACCTTGCGCGACTGAAGGGCTACTTGCTAGGCGGGCTTTGCTCTTTCAACAGTCGATAGAGTTGCGCGCGGCTGATGCCGAGCACTTCGGCTGCGCGTTGCTTGTTGCCTCCGGTCTGCAGGAGGGCGGCGCGAAGGGCTGCATGGGCTTCGGATTTCATGCGGCTCTTCAAGTCGCTCTTCGCGTCCACAGAGGGAGACCGATGGCGATAATCGAGCGATGCAGTGGATATATGCCCCGTCACGATCATGCGCGTGAGGGCATTCTCCAATTCCCGGACGTTACCCGGCCACGTATGAGCGACAAGCCGATCATGATCCTCAGCTGTCAATACTGGCGCAGGTACGGAGAGCCGGGTGGCGATGCGTGCAAGGAGGTGTTCGGCAAGATGAGCCAGATCGCCCCTTTCTCTCAGGGCCGGAACCTCGATCGGCAGAACGTTCAGCCGGTGATATAGGTCCTCGCGAAAACGCCCCGTCTGCACCAGTTCGACGAGTGGCTTGTTGGTAGCGCAGATGATGCGAAGATCGATGCCGACCGGGTTGGTGCCGCCGACGCGGACGATCTCCCCGGTCTGGAGCACGCGCAGAAGACTGCCCTGCAAGGCAAGCGGCATGTCGCCAATCTCGTCAAGGAAGAGCACGCCGCCTGCCGCCAGTTCGAACTTGCCGGGTTTACCTTGGCTGCGTGCGCCTGTGAAAGCCCCGCCCTCATAGCCGAAGAGCTCTGCTTCGATAAGTTCGCTGGGAATGGATGCGCAGTTGACCCATACGAATGGTCCGGTAGAGCGGACCGACAAGGAATAGATTGCCTGAGCGGCCAATTCCTTGCCGGTGCCTGTCTCACCGCAGATGAGGACAGGCAGATCATAGGCGGCCGCCTGTTTAAGCGCGTCGCGATGCGCTTCCATCAACGGACAAGTCCCGATGACATTGTCGAAACCGAACTTGGCCTGCCAGGCCCTGGGCTTCGAAGGGATGGCGAGTTCCGCTTTTGAAATCCGGCCGTAGGTCTTTTTCAGCGCATCGTAGTCCGAGAACAGCGCCAGACCCACGGCACCGATGATCCGTCCATCCTTGCGCACAGGGACCTGTTTCGTCACCAGCTTGTGGCCCCGCACTTCGAGCGGATAACCAATATGAGTGCCAATACCCCGCGCGACGAAATGAAGTTTGGTTTGCGGCCCCACCACATCGGTGATGTGCCGTCCGAGAAATTCCTCGGCCGTACCGCCAAGGAGGCGGCAATAGGGGTCGTTAATCAGGACGATCGTTCCTTCCGTGTCGACGGCGACGAGGCAATCGGAAACGTGATCTAGGACCAGCCGGAGAAAGCCGGCTTCCTCGGAAGAACCTGCAAGCCATTCGGGAAGGGTCATATCAAGCTGCCTTACTGTTGGTGTTGTATCGCCAAACATATGCTATCGGTTTTTGTCTCATTTGCGAGAATTTTTGTAACGCAGTCGAGACAAGGGGGCTAAGTGCGCCGCCGGCAAGACAGTCGAACGAACCGCCCTCAGTTTCAAATAATCGTTTGTCTTGAGAGTGTTAGATTGCGTTACATTGGCATGCATGGAACTGGCCCATGGCTTGCGATGCTCCCAGGCGTAAAAACCGAAAGGGGAGCAGATACCATGCATACAGAAACAATGGAGATAGGCGACACGATCGTCCGGGTGTCGGGCGCGGGCCAACCGCTCGTCTTCGTGCACGGATTTACGACGACCGCCGAGTTCTGGCGCGAGCAGGTCGAGGCCTTCTCATCCCGCTACAAAGTCATCCGTATCAACCTGCCGGGGCACGGCGTGTCGCCAAGGCCTGCCGTTCGCAGCTATACCATCGACGCATTCGCAAACGACGTGCTCGAAGTCTTCCGTAAGCTCGACATCCGTCAGGCCTTCCTTGTCGGCCTCTCAATGGGTGGAACCATCGCACAAAGCTTTACGCTGGCGCATCCGGAGCGCGTACAGGCGTTGGTGCTCGTTGGAGCGACGCCGCATGGACTCGGAGAGGACGTCAATGTCGATAACGTTCTGAAGGCAATCGACGGCCTCGGCGTCGTCCAGGCCAGCCAAAACGTCATCGATCGGTCATTCGGCAGCGCGGCCAGTCAGGAACTCCTGAACTTTGCCAGGCAGGAGGTCGCACAGACCCCAGATTTCGTTGCGCGCGAAGCGATCGCCTCGCTGAATGCATCCGACAGTCGTTCGCGTCTTGGTGACATCAAAGTCCCGACCCTGGTGGTCGTCGGAAACGAGGATATCATCACGCCGCCGGCAGAGTCGGTGATCCTGGCTGAGGGCATACCGGACAGCAAACTGGAGGTGGTCGAGAATGCAGGGCACTTCCCGATGCTGGAGCAACCTCACAAGTTCAATGAAATGCTGGCAGCATTTCTACGGGCCTGTGAAGATCCGGTTTCTCAGGCGAGCGGCCAAGGCCTCTCGCAACATGCAATCTAGGGGAGGGGCTCGCAATGTCTGTTCATGAAATTTCGTCTGGAAACGTTGCACGGGCCGATGGCCTCGACCGCAATACAAAACGCACGGTCTTCGCTGCAGCACTCGGAACCGTTTTCGAGTGGTATGACTTCTTCATTTATGGGTCACTCGCCGCATTCTTCAGTACGCTGTTCTTCCCCAAGGGCAACGAGACCGCAGCACTTCTTGCGGCACTTGCGACCTTTGGCGCCGGCTTTGTCCTTCGGCCGTTTGGTGCCGTCGTCTTTGGGCGCCTCGGTGACCTCGTCGGCCGA
The DNA here is from genome assembly GCF_002008225.1 of Agrobacterium salinitolerans. Lineage (GTDB taxonomy): Bacteria > Pseudomonadota > Alphaproteobacteria > Rhizobiales > Rhizobiaceae > Agrobacterium > Agrobacterium salinitolerans. Next base: position 132,260 of record NZ_MRDH01000005.1, read on the forward strand.
AAGAAGACCTTTCTCGTCACCATGCTTGTCATGGGCCTTGCAACGGCAGCCATTGGCCTCTTGCCGACCTACGAATCGATAGGCTGGGCTGCCCCTGCATTGCTGGTGGCTTTGCGTCTTCTCCAGGGATTGGCTGTGGGGGGCGAGTTCGGCGGTGCCGTTACCTATGTTGCCGAGCACGCCGATCACAATCATCGTGGTTTAACGACCAGCTGGATCCAGATCACGGCGACACTTGGCCTCTTCCTGTCGTTGCTCGTGATTGTGCTGTGCCGAAGCTCGATGTCGCCGGAGGCCTTTGCAAGCTGGGGCTGGCGCTTGCCCTTCGTCGGCTCGATCGTGCTTCTGGTTCTTTCGCTCTACATCCGACTGAAGCTGCATGAGTCGCCTGTGTTCCAGGAGATGAAGGCACAGGGTAAGGGCTCGAAGAATCCGATCGCCGAGACCCTCGGTGATAGCCGGAATCTTCGGCTGATTATGATCGCGATCTTTGGTGTCGTCGCAGGTCAGGCCGTGATCTGGTACACGGGCCATTTCTACAGCCTCTACTTCATGACGACGACGCTGAAGATGACGCATGATCAGGCCAACTTCTACCTCCTGATCGCGCTGACGCTCGGCACGCCCTTTTTCCTGTTCTTCGGCTGGCTTTCCGATCGGATTGGACGCAAATGGATTGTCGTGACAGGTTGCGCACTGTCGGCGTTCCTGATCATGCCACTCTTCCAGGCGCTGGGGACCTACGGCAACCCCACCCTTGCCGAGTTCCGCGCGAAGACGTCGGTCACGCTCGCTGGAAACGACTGCGACCACGACCAATCCTTCGTTGGGCAATTGTTCAGCCCCCAGGCGACGACCGATTGCCAGAAGGCGAAGGCGCTTCTCACGGCCCGGGCGGTTCCCTACACGGTCAAGACCGACGCGGAACCCCTGCAGGTTCAAGTAAACGGCGGCGAGGCGATGCCATATAACGAAGCTGAACTGCTCGCGGCTTTGACTGCAACTGGCTTGCCTGATCCGAAAGCACCCGTTCAACCGAACGGACCCGCAGTGATCGGCATCCTGTTCTGCCTCGTGTTCCTGGCAACGATGGTGTACGGCCCTCTCGGAGCGCTTCTTGTCGAGCTCTTCCCTGTCCGTATCCGCTACAGTGGTGTTTCCGTTGCCTTACAGCTCGGGAACGGGTGGATCGGGGGATTTGCTCCATTTGTCGCGACGGCGGTGGTGATCGCCACAGGCAACATCTTCGGCGGGCTTTGGTATACCGTCGCGTTTGCCGGACTGACGGCCGTGATCGGTGCGCTTCTCCTGCCTGAAACGCGGGGCCGCGATCTGAACAGCTGACGCGGCGAAGTGGTTCACTCAGCAGTCGACTGCCAAGTCTCCTGGTTTCCTGAGTCACCAACAGATCGACTTAGACGAAGTCCGGGCAACTCGCCCGGACTTCTCTTAGGGGCTCGCGGAACGCCCCGTCAAAAGAGTTTCATCAACTCACGAACAAGGCGGACCACGAGTTGAGCTCTGGCCGGTGCAACCGCGGGCCCTCGAATGCTTGAATTTCTGCGAGGACATCCTGCAGCGGTCTCATGCAGCGACCACAAAGCAAGCTGCAGGGGGCTCCTGAGAATCATCCTCCGATGAAGTGCCTGATGCTTCAGTAACATTGCCAATTTATGAGGAGGAATTCATGTCAGCCAAAACCTATCCGGTGCTCAAATCGGCAAAAGTTCGTGCCCTGATCGATGATGAGAAGTACCAGAAGTGGTATCAGGAGAGCGTCGAGGATCCCGAGAAGTTCTGGGACAAGCACGGCCGGCGGATCGACTGGTTCAAGCCCTATACCAAGGTCAAGAACACGTCCTTCAGGGGTAGGGTGCCGATCAAGTGGTTTGAGGATGGCCTGACCAACGTCTCCTACAACTGTATCGATCGCCATCTGAAGACCCACGGCGAGCGCACGGCGATTATCTGGGAAGGTGATAACCCCTATATCGACAAGAAGATCACCTACAACCAGCTTTATGAGTATGTCTGCCGTCTCGCGAACGTCCTGAAAAAGCATGGCGTCAAGAAGGGTGATCGCGTCACCATCTACATGCCGATGATCCCTGAAGCGGCTTACGCGATGCTGGCCTGTGCCCGCATCGGTGCCATCCATTCCGTCGTGTTCGGCGGTTTCTCGCCCGAAGCGCTGGCGGGGCGCATCGTCGATTGCCAGTCGACCTTCGTCATCACCTGCGATGAGGGTGTACGCGGCGGAAAACCGATCCCGCTGAAGGAAAATACCGACAAGGCAATCGACATCGCGGCGAAGCAGTATGTCATCGTCAACAAGGTGCTGGTCGTGCGCCGTACCGGCGGCAAGACTGGCTGGGCGCCTGGCCGCGATCTCTGGTATCATCAGGAAATCGCCACGGTGAAGCCGGATTGCCCGCCGGTGAAAATGAAGGCGGAAGACCCGCTGTTCATTCTTTATACGTCCGGCTCCACGGGCAAACCGAAGGGCGTGCTGCACACGACAGGCGGCTATCTGGTCTACACGTCGATGACGCACGAATATGTCTTCGACTACAAGGATGGTGAAGTTTACTGGTGTACGGCCGACGTCGGCTGGGTCACGGGCCATTCCTATATCGTCTACGGACCACTGGCGAACTGCGCGACCACTTTGATGTTCGAAGGCGTGCCCAATTTCCCGGATCAGGGCCGATTCTGGGAGGTCATCGACAAGCACAAGGTCAACATCTTCTACACCGCGCCGACGGCGCTCAGATCGCTGATGGGGGCGGGCGACCAGTTCGTGAAGCGCTCGTCGCGCTCCAGCATCCGTCTTCTTGGCACCGTGGGCGAGCCGATCAACCCGGAAGCATGGGAGTGGTATTACCATGTGGTCGGTGAGGACAAGAGCCCGATCGTCGACACATGGTGGCAGACGGAAACCGGCGGCATTCTCATCTCGCCGCTGCCGGGTGCGACCGATCTGAAACCCGGCTCGGCGACAAGGCCGTTCTTCGGTGTGCAGCCGCAGCTTGTCGATGCCGAAGGCAATGTGCTGGAGGGGCCGGCGGACGGTAATCTCTGCATCATCGACAGCTGGCCGGGCCAGTCGCGCTCCGTCTATGGCGATCATCAGCGCTTCATCGACACCTACTTCTCCACCTACAAGGGCAAGTACTTCACCGGCGATGGCTGCCGTCGTGATGAGGACGGTTATTACTGGATCACCGGCCGCGTCGATGACGTGCTGAACGTTTCCGGTCATCGACTCGGCACGGCCGAGGTGGAATCGGCGCTGGTGTCGCATCATCAGGTTTCGGAAGCGGCTGTGGTCGGTTATCCGCATCCGATCAAGGGGCAAGGCATTTACTGTTATGTCACCCTGATGGCGGGGCAGAACGGCGACTATGCGTTGCGCGAAGAGCTCGTGAAACACGTGCGCAACGAGATCGGGCCGGTTGCGACACCCGATAAGATCCAGTTTGCGCCCGGCCTGCCGAAGACCCGTTCCGGCAAGATCATGCGACGCATCCTGCGCAAGATCGCCGAGGATGATTTCGGTGCCCTGGGAGATACCTCGACGCTCGCCGATCCGGCTGTCGTAGACGACCTGATCGCCAACCGGCCGAACAAGACGCCGCAGTAAGCTTAACTTCACTGGTACCTATAGGGAGAGGGCCGGTCACCGTTGGCTCCTTCCATCCGACAAATGCCACGACGCAATTGCACCGCCCGTCGTTTCGCAGCCTCGCAGTTTGAGCACTGTTTTGCTCCGTTGGTGGTTGGAGTGGTCCAGCGCCCTCCGGCGGCACGAAGCCGCCGGAGGCAGTAAAGTCTCACTTACGGTAAAAGCAGTTCATTCAACGAACGGGCTAGCGCCTTACGCAGCCTCATAAAGAAGAGTGTCACGATTGCTGGATTCGGATTTGAAGTTGGCAATCAAACTGAGCAGGCCTTCGGTATCAGTTGCCAAAGCCGCCGCAATTTCAGTCGATGCCTGCGCCATGGCAGCATTTTTCTGGGTTGCCACGTCAAGTTCATTGATCGAACTCGCCACGCTGGAGAGTGTCGTGTCCTGTTCTTTGGCGCTACGGGCAATACTTGCTACGAATTCATCGGCTTCTTCTATCTGTCTCGATATTCGCTGGAGCGCCTGACCGGCATTGCCGACAAGGCTCACACCTTCGGTGACCTGAAGCGTCGACTTGGAGATCTGATCCTTGATCTCCTTCGCGGCAGAGGCTGAACGCTGTGCCAGCTCGCGCACTTCCTGGGCAACAACTGCGAAGCCCTTACCGCTTTCCCCTGCTCGAGCGGCTTCGACGCCGGCGTTCAGTGCAAGCAGATTGGTCTGGAAAGCGATCTCATCAATGACACTGATGATATTGGAGATCTCTCTCGCTGAATGTTCGATTCCGGCCATCGCGCTGATTGCTTTCACGACAATTGCTTCGCTCTGGGTAGCTTCCTGGCTGATGGCGCTTACCTTGGCTGCTGCGCTATGCGCTCCCTGCGCTGTTTCCCGGACGGTAACCGCCAGTTCATCAATAGCAGCTGAAGCCTCTTCAAGGTTTGCTGCTTGAAGTTCGCTGCGGCGCGCAAGATCGGCTGACGCGCGATAAATTTCATCCTTACTCACCGAAATGACCTGGCCTTTTTGATTAACGACAGCCAAGGCCAGTTCGAGTTTCTCCATCGCAGTATTGAAGTTCAAGCGCAGGGCAGCATACTTCTCACCTAAATCACCGCACCTTACAGTAAGATCGCCGCGGGATAATGCTTCTAGGGCCCCACTGATTGTGGAAACGACATGCGATTGGACCGATCGTTCTGCCTCTTCGAGCTGCAATCGCTGCTCTCGTTCGGCTTCTAGGGCGAGTTTGTTCTCGGCATCGCGACGCTCCAATTCCAGCCGCCTTCTCACTCTGTCTTGAAGGGTCTTGATCGAAGTGGCCATCATGCCGATTTCACTTGGCTGATCAGTGTAGGGAATTTGATAGGAGATGTCCTGTGCGGCTATTGCACCGAGCGCCTTACGAATCTCCGAAAATGGCACCGTGATGCTTCTCAGCAAAGCGACCGCAATAGCCACGCTGACAGCAAGCACTGAAAGGCCGATAATCGCAGCGTTCTTGTATATCTGGTAGTTCTTGCCGTCGATATCGTCCATGTAGGTACCTGTCCCCAGTACGATCTGCCATGGCGCAAAATCCCGCGCATAAGCCGTTTTCACGACTTGTTCCTCGGCAGGAAGTCCCGGCTTTGGCCAGTAATACTGCAATGATCCGCCCCCATTGCGAGCAAGCTCTATCAATGTTTTGACGACGAGGACCCCGTTTTTGTCCGTGGTGCCAATAAAGTTCGTCCCGACGTCCTTCTTGTCCGGCATCAATACGCGCACGCCATTGTAGTCGTACCCGAATATGTAGCCGGTTGGTTCAAAGCGGATTGCTTCAATTGCGTCGACAGCAGAGGACAGGGCAGCTTCATGACTTAGCATCCCCGATTTCTCGGATTCATAGAAGTGATTCATGATAGAGTAGGCGATATCCACCTGGCTCTTCAACGCCTCGATCCGCTCAACAGAAACACTTTCCATTGCATTTTTGACTAGAACCGCAGCAGTAATAGACAGCGCACATGTGAGACCACATATGAAGAGGACCAATTTGCTACGCATTGAAATATTTCCCATGCTTCCCTCCGGATAATCAAATTTTTTCAAGGCCCCAAATGCGCCCATCGGAGTTCATCCACGCGTTTGCATTAAGATTACAGTGCAGCAGACCATGCTTCGCTGAGGAGATTTGTGTCCGCAAGTATTAATAGTTTCATAGAGACGTGGCCAACTGAGTTCTTTTCGACGTTAATCGGACAATGGTCGCAAAAAGGATAGGAAGCCGGTAATCCGCAGCTATTGATGATGGTCGAACCGGTAGTCTCTAAGTGCGAAATCGCGCTTAGCCGGGTTAACTCTCTATCGAGTTTACCTCACAGAACTTGAGCACTCGCATCTGCGTAATATCCGAAAGAGCTTTAACTGCCCCTGCTTCCAAATTGCTCCATTCGACTTGGGTGCGAGTTTATTCTTGCGCGAGCCCTTGACACAATGTCTCTTGCTTGTGTCGATGCTGAGACTGAGCGTCACATAACTGCGAAAATTGACTGACAATCAATAATGTGCCGAGAAAGCGCTTTTAGATTTTGTGCTTTTAATTCGGGGATTTAAAGTTCAGATCATTAATCTGGCCCACTGTTTGCTACTGATCCTTTACCAACATTTGTGGCTGGGTGACTGACGGATACATCCACTTTAGTGCTGGTGATGGCTTGGTGCGAGGTAACCATGTTAGATCTATCCGAGATTGCCTTTGGACATTGGCGGTTCAATCTGGACCAATTGTCGGGCCTCGATCAAGGTCCCGCCGAACTGCCAGGTCTTGAGCATGACCGAATTGCCGGACATAAGTTTCTCATTGGCCGCACCGGGCGGGCTGGCGGTGATTTCCTTCTGGAAGCAATCAGCGCTCTCTGCACTGCGTCGGATGTTTGTTTCATCTGCCTGCCTGTTGCTGATGCGCTTGAAGTAAGCACCAGGGCGCGACCGCTTGAGATTCAAACTCAAGTTTTTTTATCAGTTAGCGCTAGCGTCACTAAGGAGCGCCTGCGAATAGCTGGCACCAACCATTTGGTGCTCGCGTTCAAGGCCGCCGCACTGGAGCAAGCCTGGAGAGGTCTCGGCAAGTCTGCAACTGGCAACTCCAGATTCAAAGGCACGGTCGACCTCCCTTTACAGAGTGGATCGCAATTCACGGTAATCGCTCGTCTGATATGGAACTCTCTCTATGGTCCGGAAAAACACCAGCTCGGCAGTGAGGCCGTAGACTGTCTTTTTCAAAGCCTCCTCTTTGCAATCTCCCGTGCAACCGCTGTTTATTTGCAATCACGGGATTCTAGGCTTGTCTCACCAGCGATGCCGTTGCACGTGAAGCGGGCTATAGCGTACATGAGGCTCAATTTTGAAAATGCGATATCCATAACGGCCATTGCGAGCGCGGCCGGAACCAGCGTACGCGCCTTACAGATCGCCTTCAAAAGGTTTAAGGGCACGTCACCGGTCAGGTTCTTACTAATGATCCGACTTGAGGTCGCACGCACCGAACTTCTGTGCAGCACTTCATCCTCATCAGTTGCCGTCGCGGCGCGAAAAGCAGGGTTTAGTCACATGGGCCGGTTTGCTGCGGCGTACAGAAATGCGTACGGAGAATCACCATCTCAAACAAGTGCGCGAGCGGTTGCATCATCAGTCGGACCTCACAAAAGTTCCATAAGATAGATTATGCGATATGTTATATCATTACGATTTAATATCCTGCATCGAGACCTACGCTCTGCCGCTCTGTCCTAGCTGTCGAAGCGAATATTTTGTCGGGGTTTCGGATGGAAAGATTTCGGGTAGAAGATGAAGGCTTTCAAGTTGTCGCTCTGGAAATACAGGATGCGCCGAGTGTAGATCATGCACTTCGCATTTTTGAAGCGGCGTATGGCATAGACTTTTCCACCTACCACCTGGCTCTGACCGTAGCTGACGTCGTCGACACTCCCTATGTCCGCACGACCTATCGCGATGCCTGGGTTGCTCGCTACCTGCTAAGGGGATACGTGAAAGTCGATCCGATCGTGCGCGAAGGGCTCGAGCGGCAATTGCCGTTTGAATGGCGCGAGGTCGAGGTCTCACAGGCGGCGCATGCATTCCTGCTCGATGCCCAAGAGCATGGTGTCGGAGCTAACGGATACTCCATTCCCATTGTCGACAAGAAGCGCCGCGCCCTCTTCTCGTTGAACTCCAGGAAGCCTGACAGCGAGTGGAGCAAACAAGTGGAAATGTGTCGGCTGGAGTGGCTTGATCTTGCATTTCTAATTCACAGGAAAGCCGTGTTCGAGCTTCACGGCGAGCATGATCCAATCCCGCAGCTCGCTCCACGCGAGAAAGAGTGCCTTCATTGGTCCGCTCTGGGAAAAACCAACGACGAGATCGCCGAGATCCTCGGCCTCTCAATGCATACCACCAATCGATATCTGATGTCAGCGCGCCACAAGCTCGGGGCCGCATCGACGACATCGGCAACTGCTCTCGCAATTCAGCTTCGCCTAATAAATCCATATGGCAATACGCAGGATTTTGGGAGCTAATCCCTGAATATTTCTCACACGCATGATGTGTTGCACGGTGCCTTCATCAATATGGAGGCACGCATGTATCTTCTTGTCCAGGCGCACGAATATCACAAATATGTCGAATTGCTCGATCAATCGTTCCGGCTAAGGAAAAGGGTGTTCGCGGACCGACTCGGCTGGGACGTCTCGGTCTCAGGCCATACCGAGCGAGATCACTACGACGAACTTCAACCTGCTTATTTGCTGTGGTGCGATGAGGATCGTCAGCAGCTTTACGGCTCAGTTCGGCTCATGCCGACCACTGGCCCCACCTTACTCTATGACGTGTTCCGCGCAACGTTTCCTGATGCGTGTGACCTGATCGCGCCTGGCATCTGGGAAGGTACACGGATGTGCATCGACGAAGATGCCATCGATCGTGACATGCCAGAAATGCGCCTGGATAGAGCCTTTTGCCTGCTACTTCTCGCTTTGTGCGAAACAGCGCTTGCCCATGGCATCCACACGATGATCTCCAATTATGAGCCGCACATGCGCCGGGTTTATCAAAAAGCCGGCGCCGAACTCGATGAACTCGGGCGTTCAGACGGATATGGTCGTTTCCCGGTCTGCTGCGGCGCGTTCGAAGTTTCTCACCGCGTCTTAATCGCAATGCGCAGCAAGCTTCAGGTGAACGAGTCGCTTTATCGCCGACCTGCATTTCCTCACCGCCTTACTGCTTCTCCGACATTGCTGTTCGCCTGACTTTTTCGGCGATAGTTTCTCTTGGGCAGACCCTTTCCACCCTGCTCGCATCGCCCGCATAACACACTCTCTCAGCCGCACCGGTCCTCACATCTCTTTTTGCAGAGGCAAAGCTTACTCCGGGCTTTGGTCGTCAGCGCATGAAAATTGATCCTTACGACGTTCACTGCATTTTCCGGGGCATCGGATCCACCGGTCTGGTGATTTTCGAGAGAGACGACATCCTCCTGAGACGGAAGACGCCTTCAAGAGATCTCACGCTGGGCGACGTCAACGAGGATTTCGTCAAGGCGCTAAAGCAACTAAGAGAGATAAACCTTCGGTTTGGGTTTCTGTCCGACCAACGTGGAATGGACGCCGGATCTCATGGTATTTCCGAACTCGTTGCCTTGACCAGGGCGCTCGATGACTTGTTGAGAATTCATGGGGCCATGCCCGATTTTTGGGTCGGATGGGCTTCGCCGGAGAGCAAAATTAAGCTCCACCATCGAGACTTTATGACACCGAAGCCGGAGGTAGCAGCAATCTCGCGGGCGATGCAATGGTACGGCATCGACAAAACGGAGGCCGTCTTCGTTGGGAACTCGTCGGCAGGTCTTGAGGCCGCAAACCGAAGCAATATCTATAGAATCCGGTATTCAGGGTTGCTCCACGGGAAAGCCCCTTCCACCGCGATGGCGGAAGCTCACCGACTTTCCAATGTTATCGGACGAATCCTCGGCCTGGAACAACGCCGGACGAACTACTAACCGTATGTGTAACACAACATTATCGACCGCGATCCCGATCCTTGTCTAGGGGCGGGCGGAGTTTGATCGACTTTGGGATTTCCCGGCCGCGTTGTTGAGGTTTCTGGCGATCTCGGTTCGAACCATTATCTTCCGGTCGGTTCTGCTCCGCGTTGGACCGGCCAATGCGCAGGGCGTCAAGGGAGCGATTGTTCGAACTCTTGTTGATCACCCCCTGCTCCGCCACGTGGTCGCGACCGGCAGCCGACTTCGTTTCCAAGCTGTCAGAAGAGCGCTTGCCGTTGCTAACGTGCGCGTGGTCCCGGTTCTTGCTCACGCGCGAGTCCAACTGCAGCCCGACCACCTTGCTGATGACACCGGTCGCTTGCTCGAAGAGCAGCCGATCGCTTGGATTGAGAATCTTCGCGGCGACGCTGACTGCGGTGGTTGCGAGCGTCTCCTTTGCAGCTTTTGCCTGCGCAGCGCTAATCGGTGTTGATCGTAGCATGTGTTCCTCTCCTATCACTCTTTTGGGATCCTGTCCTTCGCGCACGGCCGTTTCCAACCGGCGGTACTCACGCTGCAGCGCGATCGAGAGATCGTAACTCAATTCGCGGGCCGTGCTGGGGGCACTGCGGTCTTTGGCAACGCCTTCCAACATCTTGATGACGCGCCCAATTGACTGCTGGGTCTGATCGAATCGCTTCCTCGCCTCTTCCAGCTTCGGCGCCGTGGGCGTATCACGAAGCTTGGAGATTACCTTTTCAACGACATCAGTCGGTGCGGTCGCACCCATGCGGTGAAACATCTCCCACTCCCACCGCTTCACCGGCGGCGGACCGGCACGTTCGACACGCTTTTGACGATCGATAGCTATGCCGCGTTCCCGCGCCTTTTCGGCAAACCGAGTGCGCCACTCCGTGAAGTCCCGGATATTGGGATTGAGCATCTTGCCGCTGGTGTTGCGCAGCCCTACGATCACATGCAGGTGCGGATGCTTATCAAGATCATTTCGATTGTGGACGGCATAAGCGTAGCGGTGACCGAAAAATTGCTCCCTCAGGAAGTCTCGGCCGGCGAGGGCGAACTGAGCCCGGTCGACATTGGCCGGCCCCGACAGCAAAAGATGCATGAAGTCCCGAGGCTGGCGCGTCTGCATGAGCGCCGCGACGATCTTACCTTCTGCCGTGATCTGCTTGTGATCGCTTGTCGTGATCTCGCGCCGAGCGGCGCCTTGAAGATAGCGGCCGCTTCTTCCCGGACGCTCCTCAATGTGCGTCTTTGTAGAAAGCGTTACTTTCGCGCCTCCTCGCTGCATCGCATGCAGGGCCGCCGTGAACCCCTTCGGACCACTTGAAAACTCTGCCGGATAACGTGAGACGGACGTGATCCCCTCCATCCGCAATGCCTTGTCCACACGCGCATCGATTGCGTGGACGTCATCGATATCAGCGGCAATGCGGTTCAGGCTGCTGCGGTCGGATCGGTCCCTCTTTTCATGCGCAATGACCAGCGCGAGGTCCAAACGGGAATGGCCCTTCACACCTTCGCTTACACTGAACGCGTAGGTTCGATCGGTATCGCCAATATCGCGAAATCCCTCGGACGCAAGCGAGCTCACCGCACGGGCAACCTGCTCCCGGCCGGTAGGCTCGAGCTCATAGCTCAGTCGCAGAACGTCCTTGCTTCCTTGCCGACTTCCGAACTCGCGCTCCCATGAACGAACCGCTGCGCTGAGATCGGTGACTTCTCGGCCATCCTGGTCGTGCGCCTTTTCTTCCTTGCTTTGATAGGCAAGCACGTTACGTGCGGAGGTAGCTCCTGCTCCATAGGACAGCACCTTTACGACCACCGCGTTGTTGCCACTCGCTCGGCTGAATGCTGTCCCCGCACCAGCGTTACGCGCTCCTGAGAGTATGCCAACTTTGGTACTCGGCGCCGGCTTTTTCGCTCCGCCGCCCCCGCCGCCGCGACGCCGAAGTTCGTCCTCTATGAGCTCAAAATAGCTCGGCAGCCTGCGGCCTTCGGGCCTAGACCTTGAGCGACTTCTGCTGAGGTCGTTCATCGTATCTCCTGATCAGGTCGGCGATAAAGGTTGACGGTCTGACGAAAGCTGCATCCCTGATTGAATCCATGGCTCCCATGACCTCATCCAGCTTTGCCATGATGGCCGTCCCCAGTATGGCTTGCTCGTCCTTTTGAGAGAGAAACTCTTCGTTGCGAAAGGCGAGCTCGCGGAGGAACTGGTGCATGTTTCCCAACTGCCGGTCATGCTCTTCTAGCATCGCCGGTATATGCATGATCTCCCTGGTAACGATCAGTTTCGCGACGAGGTTGGCGGAGGTATCGAGACGGCTTGCAAGTTGTTCCACGTTGCTGAGGACATGGGCGGGCAGACGGAACATGATGGCGGCTTCACGCATCTGCCTACAGACCCCTCGCCTTCAAGGCTTCGAGGATCAGTCTGTGGGTCGCCGATGAAAGTTGCTCGTGCCGTTCAAGCGATACACGGAAAATCTTCGTCAGCACGTCGTCGTCGAGATAAAGAGAAATGCGCTTCCGCTTGACTGATCCTGCGCTACCCCCGGTTTCACTCTTGATTGCCTGTTCTTGCCGGGTTTTGCTTTTGACCGGAGGGCGCCGGGGCTCCGGCGCCATTTCCTTCTCGACGCTCGGCAATTGCGCCTGGGAAGGATCCTCCGGCATAAGCTTGTCGAGGTCGAGGCTGGTCGGCATGTAGGAGGTCGCATCCTCCTCTACATCCTTCGCCTGATCTTCCCTCGATCGGGCTAGAGCGAGAATGTTGCCAGCTGGCGTTCTTTCCCTCGACATCGCGCTCAGGCGGCCTCGGCCTGCAGGAGGCCAATAAATTCGTTGTTGATCTTTTTGACCAGGTCGATGGCGTCAAGCACACTTTCTGAGGCACGCCGCTTAGCGGAGGGGGTCAGCGCCGGATTGTTCTCGATGCTGGCAAGCTTGGAGTAAAGCGACCCGAAGCCCGCGCCGACGTCGCTGAAGTGATTGCTCTTCCGGATGACTGTGTCAACCATCGGAATTCGGCCACTCGTCAGGATAGCATGAACCTCCGGAAGAGAGCGATTATGCTTGAGCGCGATCATGTCCACATAGTTCCAGATCGCCGCGTACGGGATCGGACCTTGCGACCGCTTTCTGGAAATTTCCTTCAGGATCGTTGCCACCTTGATGGCGGAGGTCGCGGCCGTCGGTTCGGGTATGACGGGTATCAGGACCGCATCGCACTCGTAATAGACCTCAATGGCGCGTTGGTGAACGTATCCGCCGACGTCGTAGATCCGGATATCGGCCGCCGGCGCCTGCGCGAGACGATCGGCAAACCGGTCGTCTGGAGCGACCCGCAGATGCAGCAGCGTGCCATCGCTCGGGAGCAGTCCCCGTTTCATGGAAACATTGTACCAGCGCGTCGACGATTCCTGCTCGTCACAATCGATGAGCAGTGTTCTGTGCCCTTGCTGGGCGAACTCAGCTGCGAGATTGACGTTCAAGGTCGATTTCCCGGCGCCGCCCTTGAAGGTCGATATCGCGAGCGAAAGTGGTTTGCCTGTCATTGAATCCCTCAGCCTCGAAGTTTTGCTTGGGCTTGCGTGCGCTGGCGAGCCGCGATCAGATCGTCGTTGATCCTCGTTGCTTCGCGCTCTCGGGCTGTATCTGCCTTGAGATCCCTCCCTGGCCAGAGCTTCAAGACCGGCAGAAGAAGGAGCACGAAGAAGGTGATCGTCGCGCCTTTGAACCAAGCTGACTGCGCATACAGACTGGCCGCCCACTCCCATAGTGCCCGCGTCCATTCCTCGGGGAACAAGAGATACGAAATCGTCAGCGCAAGGGCGTAAGCAACAAAGGCTGCGATCAATACGCAGGCGGCCGAGACGACCAAAAAGTTGGCGCTCAAGATTAGGAACCAAAGGGCCTTGAACGGGAAGATCACGATCCTGATGGCCGTACGCTGTACCGACATCTACCTTTCTCCATGTCCCGATTTCGCGTTTGAACAGACATATCGCAATCGCGTCGACTTTTCCAGACTTGCACTGCAGTATAATTTTGTGCATCATCCCCAGAGCCAATTGATGACGGACGCAAGCATGAATCCTGGCGCACGACGGCTCACTCAAATCCTCTTCTGCACAATTGCATGCGCGACAAATAGAGTGGCGCTTGCGGGCGAAGAGGATGCCGTCTCAAGATTTGTCGGGCATTATCAGGAGGCTTATGCGGAAGGGCGTGACCTGATCCCTGCCCCCCACAAGCCCCTGGATACTGCGTCGATCGGCGGGCGGCTCGACCTGCACGCCATCGCACCTGAGGCCGCACTGAGCGGAAGCGCGTTTCTTGCGTCGGACGGAACCATCGTCAAATTGGCCGGCGTCCAAGGTTGCCTGTCGACTGAGCAGATGGAATTCGCCGGCCTGCAGACCACATGCACGATGGTGTCGCTCGCGGGCCTAACCGCTTTGCTCGGGGAGGCTGAGGCCGCCGCCGGCAACGCTTTCCCGTGCCATTTCCTCGGGCAGAATAACGGCTCGCCAACCGTACGTTTTGCCGAATGCTTCTTCATGAAAAACGGTGAAACACAATCGCTTTCTGAAGTGCTCATCAGCAAAGGTGTAGCTTTCGCGGCTCGCGATCGCACCAGCCGGGCAGTGTTTCCGGAATATGCGCAGGCAGAAGAACGCGCACAGAAAGCCAGAGCCGGAATCTGGGCTAGCGCCCACTTCACGCATCCCTACGGTGAGCGCTATCGCGCAAATCCCTCCACGAACTGATGAGGTTCCTGATGTTGATGTCCATTCTAGCAGCTTCCGGCTTCTACGCAGGCATCAGCATCATGCCGATGCTGGCCGGCCAAAGTCGTCCTGATGCCACGCGTCACCCGCCGGTAATCATCCCTGTTCAGGCCATCGAGAGCCAACTCGCCGGCGGCAGCGGGGAGAGCGATGGAACCGCATTCGTCCCGTTTCCAGAACAGGCGCAATTCGAAACCGGCGATACGTGGATTTCCGGTGGACGGCGATATCGTCTCTATGGCCTGCAAGCATGTTTGCGCGGAACCGCCGTCACAATTTCTCCCGGTGTTGTGAGGGATTGCGGTGAGCTCAACCTGATCATGGTCCAGGCGTTGATTAGAGATATGAAGCCAGTCTGCACGACCATCAAGGATATCGATCAGAACAATGCCGTGGTCGGCTGCCAGACGACAACAGGCAAACGGCGCTATGATCTTGCAACGTACATGATCGCGGAGGGGTGGGGATTCGCCGCCGTCGACACCTTCGGCCATCTGGTCGTTCCCGGCTACAGGGTAGCAGAAGAAAGCGCACGATCGGCTCGCACCGGCCTTTGGGCCTACGCGGACATGCCTCACCCCGTCGCAATCCTTGCGGGCCAAGGGAGCGCACAACGATGAAACTTGTTTCGCTCTCGATCATATTTTTGACGATGACAGTGGCGGCACCGAAGGCACAAGTCCGGCCAGTTGACATCCCGCGTCAGATTTATGGAAAGGTCCAGGTCGTCGATGCGACGACCCTTGAGTTCAGGAAAGGCGCACAGACAGTGCGGCTTGCCGGATATGAAGCCCCTCGCCTCGAGCAAACGGCAACGAGCGATGGCGTCGACTGGCCGGTGGGCCAGGTCTCGCGGGCCTGGATGATCCTGCGAACACTCGGGCAGGACGTCAACTGCGCACCAATTGCTCGCGACGCCAACGGTGTGATCCTCGCACACTGCTTCGTCGGGGAGACAAACCTCGCCGCCACGGCGATCGCAGAAGGGATCGGCTATGCGTTCAATTACCGCGGCGAACCTCAGGTTCTCGCTTATTTCGATATCGAGAGGAAGGCGCGCGGCCTCGGATACGGCGTGTGGTCATCGCCAGATCTTCTTCCTCCCTGGCTCTTCGCCGCGTCGACGGCGAATGGGGACAAGGCAAGGGATTCTTCACTGGAGCCTGGCGGCGGCTTGCCCCTGCCCTTGCCCGTTGTTCCCGCCAAATCGTCCACTCCCAACGACGTGCATGGAGGTTGAATGAGCCGCATTGTTGCAGCCGCTGTAGCTCTCATACTGATAATCGGGTCGGCCTCGACGGCAATCGCCGAGGATGGCGCGACCCAGAAGCAGATAGACCAGCGCGACCCGGACTTTTGCGGAGCCGGAGGTGCTGGCTGCGATCCTGCCGAGGTGCAACGGTGGAAAGCGGTCGGCAACAGGCTTGCCGACCTCTCGTCAGCCGATCTCAGCCAATACGCCTACGCCTGCGCCAAGCATCCAGATTGGAAACAAGACTGCGAAACGAATCCGATCGTTATCCTGAAACGACTCGGGATCGAGGGATACTGAAGATGGCGCTGAACAAGCCTCCCGGAGGCGCGGTCTTGGCGGCCGCGATGGCCTTCCTGGTCGGCGCGACTGGCGGCTATGCGATCAACGAAGTGATCAGCAGTGGCCGCCAGACTGATCTGGAACACGAGGTCGCCCGGCTGAAAAACGAAGCGTCACAAAAGGCGACAACTGAGGTCCCAAGTGACGAGGAGGCAAGCGCTGCGCTTGCGAAATCCGGACGGTCGATGCGCGTTTCGGAATGCAGACCGCGCCAGACAGTGCCGGGTGTGACTTGCTCAGGCATCATTACGACGACCGCTGGATCATTTGCCGGGACAAGCCAACCCGGCGTGCTTTCCTTTGCGAAAATCGATGGAGTCTGGCGGCAAATCCAATGATAACGTCGAAGGAGCGGACCGTGAGACAAATACTAATATTGGCTGCGATCCTCACCGGATCGGCCTTTCCGCCATCGGCGACAACCGCGAGGGCCGAGGATGCATCGTGGGGCTGCCAGGTTCTGCTGTGCGCCGCTTCACAGAACCCGTCCTGGCACGGCGTTTCCTACTGCGTTCCGCCCATGACAAAGCTCATCGCGGCGATGAAGGAGCCGGGATTTTCGTGGCCTATTTGCCATGAGGCCGAGGCCGGAAAGCCGGGGCACGAGACCTACGAAGACTGCCCGGCAGGCACCACGGTTGGCAGCAGTTCGCAGACTGGCGATGGCCGGAGCAGTGAGCCTGACCAATGCATCAGAACTGTTGATGTTTGCCGATCTCCAGGGCTGCGCGCTTCCGACGGCAATCAGAGCAATATCGTGATACGACGGAGCTTCGGCGATCGAGGCGATAGCTGCATTCAGCAGATCGCGACGCCCCGGCCGCGCCGTGCGGACCCCTATTACTTCGATATCTTGAACGAACAAGGCGTGAAGCAGAGGTTCTGGTTCAACCTGAACCATTAATCCACGTCGAACCAATGTCTCCGCAAGAACTTACGTCGGCTCGTCGGTGGTTTTCTTTTTCCTTCGACGGGCTCGCCACGCGGCGATCCGAGCAAAGTCACTGCCCGAAACTTTGAACAACTCCTCAATCGTGACATTCCACTCGCGCTGCATCTTGTCGAGGGTCGACAGCTTGACATCCCGCATGCCGCGAGTGACTTGCGACATGTACGCCTCCGACACGCCAAGTTGGTCGGCCAGATCCTTGTTCGTCAACCGCCGTTGAGCCTTCAACCGCATTAGACCGATGGCGAGCCGTTCCTGGAAGGAGAGAGATGTCAGGTCAATCACATTCGAAACTTGGTCGGCGCCATCGTCCTTCAACCGCGGCATCGAACGACACCCTCGCGCGGAGTTACCATCAACACACTCCCGAGCGACAGGGACCGATAACTACGCGCATGAGCCCGCCGACAGTCACGTGGATGTTTCAAGGTTCTACCGCTCATCCGATGCATAGGCTGTCCAGAGACCAAAAAATTTAGCGTTAACGTTCTTATCTTGTGTTCGACTTCAATACACCGCAGCGGCCAGCCTGTGCAAGTGAACCCCACGCCTCACGAAATGGACGGCTTAGTCTCCTTGTAGACCAATCTCTGATTGCTCAAACTTTAACTGCGGTTAAATTTTTGATCTGTTTCCTGTGAGAGGAGAATACCTATGAGATCCCTTGAACGGCTTGGCTATCGGATCGACCTGCATCAATTAGGAATGGCGATCCTATTTCTGGCGCTCGCATTCGTCGCCGCTCGACTGACTTTCCGAGATAGCCTGACCTTGGGCTACGCGATGGTTATCCCATGCTACATCTTCCTATCCGTCATCACTGAAGGTGCTCGGTTGAGGAGAACCAGTTTTTGGGGCATTCGCGGCTGGGCGGAAACGGCCTTCGCGCTCGCTTGCTCCGCGGGCGTTGGATATCTCGGCTTCAGCCTATGGTCGATCGGGTACTGATAGCGATCGATGCGTATCGTCGTCCGCAACAGCCCGATCCATGCCTTGATGGAACTAAGCGACAGCGAGGCTATCGCGTTGCGTGCCTGGTACGGCAACGCGGCCTCGAGCGCCGATGAGGCAATTGCGCTTTCAGTTATTCGACACGTCAAGGTGATGAATGGCTGGATCGAATGTGACTGCCTGAAGGCACAGCATCAGCCGTTGCTTGCCCCAATCCAACAGGAACGCACCTTCACGCTGCGGCGACTGACGCCGAAGGATAATACCTCGGGTCGGCATGAAGTGCGGCCGAACCACGCCCTCTCCTGTCCGTTTCACGTCGACAAAGACGCCAGCCCCGCTCTCATTGACCGCGGCTTTCATCTCCGCCCTCTGCCGAGATCCGCGCGTGCATACATTGACGCACTTCCCGCCATTCCCGACCGCCTGGCCGATGTCTCAGGTCATGAACCCTCCAGATCGAGCGAACGAAATGACCGGCCCTCCAGACTGGGTGGCGTGCTGTGGCGGATGCTTGATAGGGCGGGTACGAACGTGATCCCGCCGCTGCAGGATGAAGTTGATTTCACGCTTGCCAATCAGTTGTCGCGGCTGCGTTCCGCCGCGCGTGAACTAAGAGTGCTCAGGACCTGGACGCTGAACGCGCTTTTATCGACTTGGGGTCCTGACTATTGGAACCCAGAGAGCCGCTGGCAGCAGCTGCTCGCGGCCTCACGCGGCGACTGGCCGGAGGGCCTTCGCCGTACCGGTTTCATGCTGTTGTTTTCAACCAGCGTTTCCACGCAAGCCATCATGCCGGCATCCACCTCGCGGACAATCGATATCCTCTCCAAGGTGCGCCAGCCGCTTCGGGGCGACCCGGCAAGCCGAGGACCGTTCCTGACGCTGCTGAACGTGGATTTTCAGGAAGACGATGAAGGACCGGTTCGGGCTGTGCAGGCCTACGCTCAACCTGTCTACAACGGCGATACTCTCTTCCCCATCGAGTCCGGATTTGAGCGTGACGTTTCCCATCTGCTGTTTTGGCTTCAGCAATCGCTCTTCTATCCCGCGCCAGAACTGCGGATCACCATTATCAAGCCCCTCTTCGCCATGGAAACGCCCATCGGCCCGTGCAGGCCTGACTTCGTCTTGGAAATTGCGAATAGAGATCAGCCACCGCGTAGACTGCTCGTCGAGGCCCTCGGGATGGAGACCGAGGAATATCGTGACGCCAAGGAAAAAACGATCCCGCGAATGAAACATCTGGGGCCGATCTTTGCTATTTTTCCGGAAGATCTTACCGAAAAGAATTCCGAACAGACCGGGCGCCGGCTGCAGGCGTGGGTCGTCGAGAAAATAAGCGATCGCTGAGGCTGTGGCGGAACAGATGAACGACGATCGGCGTAAGGAAATAAGTGCGCGGTCACGTTCTCCACGCCTTTAGCTATAGCCGTGGCGAGCCGCCATTAATCTCGGATTCGGCTGCCTCGAGCAGAGCGCTCTGAACACGAGACCCGATTTCCGGCGGGCAGTTGCCGAACATGGTGCATACAAGCTCGCACGCGAGTTCGGCGATCGTCGGCGTGAGCAGAGTTGGAACATTTGCATCGGCTCCCTGGCGTTCGAGTTCGGCTTCGATGGCGCGCTTTTCCACTGCCCGCTCCTTGACCATCAACCAGAGACCCGCGTTAGCCTTGGCTGCAGCAACAATTCGTCGGATACTCTCATCTTTCAAAAGACCCCGATTCTCGAGGTATCGGATTTCGCCCATGGTATGTTCCTCCTTCAGTCAATCCCAAATGACAAAGGTCAATGCCGCATCTCGATCGCAAACCTGTACGCTGCCCTTCGGCGCGTCCTTTCCGCTTACGAAAACCTGTCTTCGAAGTCGTCGTGTTCCTGTCCTTCTTCACTCAGCGGATCGCGAGCGCGATCGGCAAATTCGCGCAGAAATGCTTTCGAGCTATCTTCCGTCAGGCGCTCGGAGAGGGTTCCGATCAGGAGCTCGACATCCGCATTCAGCTCCATCGGGTCGAACGAGCCCACGTCCCCCTGCTCAAAAATTGCATCATTCAGGGCCTTAATGTCCGTCCCGAAGGCGCCACGAACCTCCTGCCGTCGCAGGATGCCTGAGGTGGGGGGATTTCCAGCTTCGTTCTGACTACCCGAAGGTCGTTGCACTCGACTGCCTGGTCCTCGTGGCGAGCCCGGATAGCGACTGCGATCCAACTTCGCCTGATCTATCCCAATTTCGAAGTCATCAACTTGGATGGGGGCGGACGCCCTTCCTGCCCCGCCGTCGCCTCCGTGTCCGCCCGGTGCCGCGATTTTCTTGTCCCGCACCTGGGTACGCTCGTCGTCTCGAAGTTCTTCCTCCGTCCGTCCGGCTTCGCGCGTTTCGTCGAGATCCAGACGCTGACGAAGTTCATCGAGCGAAGAAATATAGACGTGTCGGACGCCCTCCTTGACGATGAAGCGAACATTCTGTGGCTGCTGCGGTCTGTTGACGGCACCAAAGTCAACCACTCGACCCGCCGGCAATTTATCGTCGGTTGTCTGGGATAGAGCGACTTCAGGCGGCGAGGCATCGCGTTTAAAGGCTTCGGTGTCGGCGGTCGTCCATTCGACCGGCTGTATGCACGGTCTGGTCATCGGCTTGAACTTCCGCACCTTCGAAAACATCCGCTCGCCCCCGGAATCGAGTTTCATGATGCGCATGAGCGGCATGCCCGTAACCTGGAGAATCGCCTCCTCCGGCTTCATCATCATCAGCGTATTGACGGGAAGCAGGTCTACAGACACCGGCACCTTCGAGATCGATCGTTGCCTGCGACCATGGCGGTGTGAGTAAGAGGATTGCTCGACCCACTCGGTCGTCCTGCCGGCTGCGCCAGAAACGGCGGCCGCGTCCTCCTGGTTCTGGAAGTTCATGAACAACTTGATTGTCGCTGCGCCCATCAGGATCTTCTGCCCGGACCGCTGATACAGTCGTTCGAGCTGCGCGCCATCCTGCAGGATAAAGACGAAGCGAACGCCGTTCTTGCGGATCAATGGTGCAAGCGTCAGGACGGTGTCTATGCGCCCGCCATTGCCGAACTCGTCGAGCATCATCAGCACCTCGTGCTCGCCGTTGCGCAAAGGCCCCATCTGCACGAGCTTGTCGGCCATCTGCTGGATAAACATCGAAATCAGCCGCTCGTAGATCTGCATCGCATTCCAGTCGGCCTGGACGAAAATCACCACTTTCCGCTTTCTGATGGTGTCGATCGGGATCGTGGTGATGGAGGTCAGGGCTTCGACGAGGGGATTCTGCAGAAAATTGAGCTTGGCAACGATCTCCGCTGCAATCCCCTCGCCCAGCTTTTCATGTCGACCAGCGAATTTGGTCAGTTGCATGCGGGTCTGATCGGAAAGAACGGGCTCATAATTCTCCAGAAGCTGGATGATCGCCTTACGTTCATCCGACATCGAATTGAGGATGCGGTAGAGCTCGCTCAGCGACTTGCGGGTATCGGGGCATTCGAGTACGAAGCCCAGCATGGCTGTCAGCAGGATCCTGGCGCTCTCTTCCCAGAAATCCGATGAATCAGAGCGCAGACGCTCGGGCAACAGCATCTGGGTGAGCTTCTGCAGGTCGGTGATCCGCTGGTTCGGGTCGGCGCTGATGAGGTCGAGTGGGTTATAGCCGTCCGTAAATTTGGAGCCTGGCGCCAGTAGAAAAATCTCGTAGCCCTGACCCCTCAGATAACCCGAAGTCTCCTCGAATAGCTCACCGCTCATGTCGAGGACCATCTGCGATCCCTTGAAACTCATCATCGTCGGAATGACGAAGCCGCGCGACTTGCCCTGTCCCGGGGAGCCGATGACCATCACATGCTGGTCGCCGTCATTGCGCAGAAGAAGACCTTGCTTAAGGCCGAGTACAATACCGTGCTTATCACGCAACCGAAAATCAGCGGCATCTTTCAGGGTTGCCAGTCGTGCCTTTCCCATGATCATGCGCTGGCGCTTCTGGATTGCTGCCCCGATCGGAAACCCAACCGCGACTCCAGCGGCCGCCAGACCGGAGAGCGCGGCGAACACAGTCTGCCGTGGGGGCCGCTGGAACGTCCCGGCCGCGTCGGTGGCTCCAAAGGGTGCCTGATACATCGCCGCAAGGTGAGCGCCATAATAGTCCGCTACTACGGTTAAGCCACCGGCTTTACTCGCGACGAGATAAAAGGCCATGCCGTAGACAATGACAGCGGCATAGGCGGCAGCAAATATCAGTGCCGTATGCGCGACAAGGGTGAACATCGACCTGACATGCAGGAGATAGAGGATTTTGCGTGATAACGCCCTGCCCGCTTTCAGCATCCAGAGACTCAGCACGAAAAAGAGAAACGGCGAAGCGAGAACGAACGCCAGGATCGAGAGCCCGATGGTGTTCCGCGTGCGAATGATCGACCATGTGTAGGCAATGCCATCTGAAACGGGTGCCTGCCCGACATAATCGTAATAGGAGGCCGACCCGAAAGATGTGACGTAGCCCTCGTAGATCAGGGTGAAGAACATCAACCATATCGCCACGGCGCCGAGAACGGCGACTGGGAAGGTGAAGGCCGAGGCCTCCTGGAGCTTCGTCCATTTGGGGCGCTCAGCCTCTGCGTCCGTGGATACGCTTGCCATCTTCGTCCACCTCGTCGGCAAAATAGATCTCGCTGACACCGCGGCCGCCGGCAGCATCGCTCTTTTTCAATTGGACCACGATCGGGATGATCGAGCGCATGTAGCGGATGATATCGTCGCGCTCCATGCGGACATTGCTGTTCAGCACCAGCGTCGATAGCCGGTTAAAGGCGTGATGCGGCGAGTTTGCGTGAATGGTCGACATCGATCCCGGGTGCCCGGTGTTGATCGCATTCAGGAAGTCGAATGCCTCGTCGCCTCGAAGCTCACCCATGAAGATCCGGTCTGGCCTCAAACGAAGCGCGGAGGCCAGAAGGTCGGTCATCGTTACCCGCGCCTCGCCCTGGGCGCCCTTCGAGACCAGTAGCGAGACGACGTTTTCCTGGCGCGGTTCGAGCTCGGCCGTGTCCTGCATGAGGATGAAACGCTCATGGTTGGGAATGGCCGTCAGCATCGTATTGAGGAAGGTCGTCTTGCCGGTGGACGTACCGCCCGAAATCAGCATACTGCGATGGTTGATCGCAGCAAGCTCCAGAAACGCCCGTGCCTGTCCCGTCCGCAGCAGGCGCGACAGCTCAATATCGACGTCATCGATATAGTCGTCACCTGTGACCTTGGTGAAGCGGAAGGCGCCTGCTTTCTCATAGTCGTCGAGATCGAAGCGTCGGATGAATTGCTTGCGGATCGAAAATGCATGTCCGGTGGCGGAGGTCGGGTTGAGCACGAACTGGACGCGCTCGCCGTTGGTGAGTGTCGCCGACAGCAGCGGATTCTCGGCATTGATGGTCTGCTTCGTGAACGAGGCCGCGCGCGATGCCATGTGGCGGATCGCCTCCTGATCGAGGCCCTCGACCTCTCGCCTGATCATGCTGAGCCGGCCGATCCGCTCGAGCCAGATCTCATTGCTGCGCTGACAGGAAATCTCGACCACGGCGGGATCGTCGAGAAACTGCCTAATGGGGTCTAGCGCCTCGGAGAGAAAGTGCTGTTCGGCTGAGATCGATGGATGCGCGTTCATTTCCCAGCCCTCTTTCTGCGCAAACGATCGAACTCTTCGCGCACCGGGTCCGGATAGAGATCCGAGAAATCAAGGTCCCGGGTGACGAAGACGGTGATGTCGGAGCCTTGGGCGATATGGATCGTGGGCCGGATGTTGCGCGTGTCCTGGAAAGCTTCGGTTGCAAGTTGTTGAATGCCCGATGCGATCGTCTCTGCGGCGATCTCGCGCGCCCGATCCTGTGAGGTCGTTCCATTGTCCTGCGGAATGCTGGACACGGTTCCGTCTGTATTGACGATCGTGATATTTCGATCCTGTTTCTGACCAAGCTGGGCAATATATTGCGTGACCCCGCCGATCATCGTCATCAGCGCCGGCGGACCAAACCGTTCCCAATATTTCCGGTCGACGACCCCTGTCATGCCGGAGCGGCCGAGACGATCCGTGCCATAAGAGCCGAGTTGGACCGAAACGCCGTCGCCTCGGATCATCCGCGTCCAAACGATGAACAGGCGCTCCTGCCCGCGTTCGACACCGGATTTATAATCGCCGATCAGCGAGGAGCCGGCCGGGATCAGGATGCGCCGGCCGTCGAAGGAGTAGACATCCTGGCGGACAATCGCTTTCACCATGCCGGCGAGGTCGGAATTGATCGCCGTCTCCAATGTGCCGCGGATAATCGTCCCCTGTGGAATCCAGGCATCGATACGGCGGTTCTCGGCGGCAACCGACACCTGAACCCCCTGCCCTCCCATGGCCTTCAGGAAGGCGCGATCACCATCGACAGCGCCAGCTGCATCCGAGGGCGCGCCGACGGGCGTGGCCGTCGAGCCGTTCGCGCCGAACAAGCCGGCTCCAGTGGCGTCTGACGAAGCGGCTGCGGCACCGCCTCCGCGTTCCGATTGATCGAAGACGACAGCTGTTGAGCGCACACGCTCAAGCAGTTTTGCCTGCCGGGCAAGCTCGATGCATTTAGGATCGTCCGGATTCTTCCCCCTTGAGCAATCGACATCGACCGGCGGCGCGACCTGGGCTGGGGCCGGAATGACGGGTGCCGGTGGCGGGGGTGGCGGTGGGGGTGGCGCCTCCGGCACCTGCACCGTCGGCAAAGGCGGCGGCGCCGGCGGGCTGAAGCCCTCGTTTCTAGGCGCCTGGATCGGGCGGAACTCTTCATGTGGCGTATTGTCGATCGCCGGTTCCCGCTCGCCGCCGGAAAGAAGGAAATAGAGGACGACACCAACACCAGCGACCGCCGCCGCCACGGCGATCGGTCGCATCAACCCAACCCCGGAGCGCCTCACCTGACCTCCGATGGCGGTGTCATTGTCTATCGAATGATAGTTCGGATCAGACATCGTGCCTCCCTATCGTGATTTTGATGGTAAGCTTGAGCCAGCCGAGCCCAGGCGCTTCGGCGCCACGGCACCCTCGATGGGCGCCGGCACGTCGGCTGGAGCAGTCCTGAGATTAAACAGGCAGGTCTCGCTCTCGGTACCGTAACGAAGCGTCCACTGCCGCGAGACCGTGTCGATGACGATATAGTCGGCCTCACGGCGATAATTGACGAGGCTCTCGCGCCGTTTGTTATCGACAATGAAGATCGCCGGCACATCCCCGGTGAATTTCATGAAGGTCTTCAGACCGTCATCGAACACCCACAAGGGCTTGGCGGTATCGCTGCCCTTGAAGCCATAGTCGTAATTGACCTTGTCGCGGCGGATGTTCTTGATGTTGGGATTGCGTTCTGCGTCCTGCGCCTGCTTCCACAGTTCGGCCGTGCCCTTCAACCCGGCATCCTCCGGATAAATGAACCGCAGCTTGAAGGTCTGGTTCTGGATGGACCTGCTGTCATTGACCTCAAGGTCGAACGAGTAGGTTCGTTTCGTTGTCACCACCGACAGGTTTGTCGGCGCATCCTTCTCCATCGGCTTGAGGGTGAGTGAGCGCCGGTCAGCCGATGTCAGGATCTGCCAGGAAACCGTGTCACCTGCGACCACCTGTGTAACCTCCTCGTCCGCACCGAAGAGAATGGTCGTTACCATCCCGTAAGTCCCGGTGACGACGAAGACCTGTTCGGCCGAATAGGGCAAGGTCCGCACGCGCGGATCGAGCCTGCCAGGCCGGGCAATCAATTCCGCATGAACCGAAGAGGCCGTCAGCAACAGTGACAGCATTATTCCGACCCCGACCCGCCTCATGGTGTGAGCCCCGACGGCATCGTCTCCGGAACCTTGACGTACTCGGTGACGACAAAGCCGAGGGGGTTATAGAGCCGGACCCTGTTACTCGCGGGCAGATTGATCTGGCGGTAGCGGATCGTCGCCGACCAGCGATTGACGACGTCGCCGCCGCGGCGCCGTTCCCGGGTTTCGAAGCGCACCGACATCGTGGTCGCATTGAGCGGATTGACGGACAGAATTTCGGGTCGGATCTCGCCCGTTGCTCCCATGGTCTTGACCGGACCTCTCGGATTGGAAGGGTTCATCCATTCCGAATAGTCCTTGAAGGCCGGCGAATCCGGGTCCGACCAAAGGGCGATCATATCGAAGTTTTCCGAGAGATAACGAGGGTCGTAGGTCTCACGGCGAATGACGTAGTTACCGACAAAGGAGGCGCGAACGGCCTGGATTTCCGATACGTTCGACCGGTCCTTATCGAGTGTGGTCACCGTCTCCATGTAACCGCTGTTCTTGTCGACGATGAGCGGCACGACCTCGGTGCGCACCAGTGGAAAGAGCTGCGCGACGGAAAAGGACAGAACGCCGGCGACGACCCAGCCCGCAACTGCAAAGACCAACAGGATGAGGCCGATCAGCGTCCGTAGTGACCGGTTTTTCTCGCCCCAAGAGAGGTGCTGATCGTAGATCTCTTGGGGTCCCGGCGCACGATCGGCCGGCGCAGCTTTCAATTGCCTTTTGAACAATGCCAAGTTTCAAACCTCGAAGTCGCAATGAGTAAAATCGCTGATCCTTGCCGCAATCCGCGTCATTCGCTGTTGCGGCGGCGATAGGTGAGCATTCGACCCAGCGCTCCGACACCCGCGACACCGCCGCGGCCAGCAAGTGCCGCAGCCGCGACGGCACCACTGGGGCCGGCAAGTGTGCCGAGCCCAATAGCTGCGGCCTGGGCAGCACGGGAATTGCTCGAAGAGAGGCGTCTGCGCGCGGCGTCGTAGGCTGTATCCACGCCACCTCCCCCCGGGACGCCGGAGAGGGCCGCCCCGTAAGCGAAGGTGCGCGCAAAATCCGGTACCTGAAAGATGAAATAGGAGATCAGCGCGAGGTAGAGCACCATGGCGAGCACGATCGCCAGTGCGTTCTCCTTGGTGGCCATGTCACCGTTGATGGTGTCCATCATGCCGATAAGAAAACCAAAGGACAGGCCGGCCATGATATAGGTGAAGAGCAGCATGAACATGCCGTAGGCGACGCCCCTTACCCACGCGTCGAAGACGAAGCGGGTCATGCCGAAGAAATAGCAGAGGATGGCGATCGGACCGATTGCAAGCATGACGGCGGTGATCATCTTGGCGAAGAGCGTGACGCCGGTGAGGATCAGCAGCATAGGCAGGAGGCCGAAGACCAGCACGATAAAGACAACGACGGCACCCGTCACATTCGGCAGCCATCCGGATTCGTAGGAATTAAAGAGCTGCATGGCAAAGTCGTAGACCTTACGCGCCATCGAAGCGACTTGGCTGGCAATGTCCGCGCCGGCCGATTGACCACCCATCGCCGAGGATATGGCCGATCCGAGATCCTGCGGCGCCGACAGCACGAACTGTCCAATATTGTCGTAGAAGAGCGCCCAGGACATGATGAGAGTATAGGCGAGTGTGATCTTGAAGGCAGTGATCGCCATGTCCTGAAGGGAAAGGCTCGATAGCCCGAGCGCGCCCCAGAGGAAATAGAGGATCAGAAAGATCGCCAGGATGCCGGAAACGAGGTTTCTGTTCTCGGCAAACAGCCCCCAGGCCCGCTCCAGCGACGCCTCGTTGATCTTGTCGAAGTATCGAAGCGCATCGCCATAGAAGTTTATCGCGTAGCTGACGGGATCCATGTGTCATCCTGGAAATTATTGACCGATCGCATCGGGCCGCAATCGTCTTTAACGGCGCCCGCGAGCGCATTCTCAGCGGCGGTGATCTTGGGCTCGGGTACGAAGCCGAGGGCTGGCACTGGGTTTTCATCGGCCGAGCATTTCGCCAGCTGTTCGTACTTTCCGGCGCAGCCGGCGAGCAGAGCACCGGCCAGCCCCAACACAAGAAATGCCCTCACTGGTTCTGATCCTCGAAGGCTTTCAGCTGATCGCGAACGGACGTCCCCTGTGGCGCCGTTCCCCCATCACGCATGACGCTGTCCGGTAGGGGCGCGAAGGTCTTGAGGTTCTGCGACGAGGTTGCAAGGGCGGCCTTATATTGTTGGTTCAGCAACATGACCTGGCTGTTGAGCGAGCCGACAGCCTCGTTGGCTGTCTGATTACCCTGCAGCACCATTTGGGTGTTCTGCTCCAGCGCCCCTTTCAGGTCCTTCGCCGTCCCGATCTGTTGGGTGGCCTGCATGAACGAATTCTGCCGGTCCTTGGTGGCGCTGTTCATCGCGTCGGTGAGCGCGGTCAGTGTCGTCAGCGCATTGATCCCTTGGGAATAGGCTTGATTGGCGCCTGAGAGCTCACCGCCCTTGACGGTATCGACCACCATCTTCACGAGGTTGAGGCCGTTGATCAGCTTGGCCGCCGTATTCTGGAATTGACCGCCAATCCCTCCGAACACGGCTGCGTTGCTCGACAACACCGTGCTGAAATCCGGCGCCTGTCCCATGGTGAAGCCATTGCCGGTCGCGAGCTTGGCAAACTGGCTCGCATCCTGCGTTCGGTCGCCAGTGATCGCCGCCAGGGTCTTCGTGGTGTTGTCTTTGACGACTGACGTGTCCTGCTGGATCTCTGACGAAAGCCGTTTGATCTCTTCGCTGATCGAGATGTTTTCCGAGTCCTTGACGGGTACTTGTGCATAGGCCTGAGGGACGGAAACGATGGCGAGCGCCGCTGCGATCACTGCTGTCTTCATGTGTCTAACCTCTCCTGTTCTCAGTTTGACGTCGGCCTGGAATCGACGACCGTGACGAGGCCGAGCGCTGGATCCTGCAACGCCGTGAAGGTCGCGACCGCGCCATTAGCACGTGCCTCATCCTGCAGGTCGGACAGCCAGTGCTGGATCTGTTCGGTGGTGGCGTTGGACGGGACAGCGAAGCAACGCGTGCCGCCTGTATCGATGATATTGGTCGGGCACCGGATCTCAGCCATGACAAGCGAGCCGTCATGGTCTTTCGAATTTCCGCCACCAATGCCCCGCAAACCTGCCGATGACGATTGCAGGCCAGACTGAAGCCGCTGCAGGTACTGCTGGTTCGCAGCTATCGATTTCCCAAGCAGCTCGTTCCAAACCGAACCGCGTTCGATCTGCGCCTGCGTGTTTCGGTCGACCGCCTTCTTCAGCTGCTCGCCGCAGCCGTTTGGGTAGCTCGCGGCTTCTGGCTCGGCTGTACTCTCCGACGGGGTGTTATCACCG
Organism: Agrobacterium salinitolerans; assembly: GCF_002008225.1. GTDB lineage: Bacteria > Pseudomonadota > Alphaproteobacteria > Rhizobiales > Rhizobiaceae > Agrobacterium > Agrobacterium salinitolerans. The sequence continues at coordinate 161,437 of NZ_MRDH01000005.1, forward strand.
TTCTGGGCCTTGTTACGGGCATAGTAGGCGGAGACCTTTTTGACGTAGTCCTGCGTCTCGGGGATGTTGGGGATCTGACCGTTCTGCAGCGACTGCCGATACGGACCGGCATTGTAACCGGCGGCGATGAGATCATAGCGGTCTCCGAACATTCCCTGGAGCTGCTTGATGTATTTGACGCCCCCCCGAATATTGTCGCGTGTGTCATAGGGGTTGACGTCGAGCTGCGCGGCGGTCCCCGGCATCAGCTGCATGACACCGGTGGCGCCAACCGCTGACCGCGCCGACTGGCGGAAACGCGACTCCTGCTCGGCGATCGCCATCGCGAAATTCGGATCGACGCCCTGCCGGATTGCCTCCTGTTGCACCATGCTGGCGACTTCCTGCTGGCTTGGAGTGCGAGACGACGGCGCTGCCGGCGCAGTGTCTCCAGCCATGCCGTCGGCGGAGCAATCGGCCGGTGCGCCCGACCCCTGACCGGGCGCGACGCTATCGGTCGTTCCGCCCGAGGCGCCTTTGACCTTGCGCGTATCGGCCTGATAGGACTGATACCAGTTCTCAGTCGCCTGCTGGATCTTCTGGCGGGCCTGGTCGATGACCGGCACTTGCGCATGGCTTGTGCCGACTGGGAGGATGAGAACAAGAGCCAGTGCGCCGGCTGCGGCTCCCTCAAGGTGCTTTGCGTGCTTCATCGACCGTCACCCCATCCCAGTCGCAGAATTTCGAAAGCCAGTTCTTTGGATCGTCGCCGTACTCGTCGAGCAACATCTCGACCTCGCGCACCGTCTCCTCGCGGCCCGAAAGCACCTTGATGAACTCCGGCATGTGGGACATGTCGACGCGCGCGATCACGCTGCTTTTTGCCTGCTTGATCAGCATGAAACGCGAACTCGGATCGCCGTTCTTGACCCAGTCGAATTCTGCTCGCGACAGGCCGAAATGCTCCATGTAGGAGTTTTCGTCAGCCTTGGGATTGGCAAAGAAGATGTTGGTCGACGTCTGTTCAATGATCGTGCGGCTAACACTCGAACGCACAACGTCGTCGGCCGACTGCGTGCCGAAGATGACGAGACCATTTCGTTTTCGGATGGTCTTGAAATAATCTTTCATGGTGCGCTTGAACTCGTCGTCGTCGAGCAGCTTCCAGGCTTCGTCCATCAGGTTGATGATCGGCGCCTTGCCGTCGTAAATCGCGTCCAAGCGGTGGAACATGTAGAGAAGGGCTGCGGTGCGCACCGTCGGATCATCAAGGATCGACGTCATGTCGAAGCCGATCATCGGTCGCGAGATATCGAGATCGTCGGCCGCGTTGTCGAAGAGCCAGGCGTAGGGACCCTTGTCGACCCATTTGTCGAGCCGGGCGATCAGGCTGCCTTCGGTCCGCTCACTGCCGGCGAGCAGCGCCCGCAGCGACGAAAGACGACGATATGACCTGTCTTTCGTCTTGAGGACGGACTTTATTGCGTTGCGGATGATCGTCTCTTCCTGCGGGGTCAGGCTTTCGCCTTCCTTGGAGGGCTTCAGCATGAAGCTCAGAAGCCCATAGAGGAAAACGCGGTTCTCCTCGGTATCGTCGAGCAGCAGCGGATTCCATCCCGACGGCTGGCCGGGCTCGAGCGACATGTAGGTTCCGCCCGCCGCTCGCACCATAATATCGAGACCACGGTCCTTGTCGAAGACGATCGTCTTCAGCCGGGGGCTGACGCGGTAGGCCTGCAGGATCAGGAAGGCCATGATGACGGTCTTACCGGAGCCGGTCGGGCCGAAGACGGTCGTGTGCCCGACGTCGCCCTGGTGGAAGTTGAAGAAGAAGGGCGTGCCTGACGTCGTTTCGAAGATCGTGATCGCCGGCCCCCAGTGGTTGCCGTCAGGCCTGCCGTAGGGATAGGCGTGAAAGCTGCTCAAGCCGGCGCAGTTCAGCGTGGAGATTAAGGCTCGCCGGGCGATATAGGCCTGATTGCCGGGTAGCTGCGCCCAGTAGGCCGGCTCTGCATTCAGGTCCTCGCGGACATAGGAGGCGCCGAGCGCGCCAAGTTCGTTGCCAACCAGCGCCACCGCATCGTCAAGCTGGGCAGTGGTTTTGGCGACCGGCATAACGGTGAGGTGATGTTCGGTGAAGGCAACCCGCTTGCGGGCAAGTTCGTCCCGGGCGATATCGAGATTGGCCTGGACACTCGATCCGCCTTCGTCGGCTTTCGACATCTGCCGGTCCAGCCGTTCGATCCGGCTGCGCGCCGCCATGTCGTCGACAAAGGACATCGACTGTGTCAGCACCAGCTCAAATGGCAGTTTGAGGATATAGTCGAGCATGCCGGCGCCGGTCTCCGGCGGATACTCCTTCAAGGAGACCATCGCCGCATATCGGTCATCGTCCGGTATATCGCCCTGCAGGTGGATGATGCGATTGCCGATCGACGTTCGGCGCGCCGGCAGCATCTCGTCGATCGGGATGTTCCCAAGCCGGATCGGTCGGACGCGGCCGCCGTTCAGTAGTGTGTAGAAGAACTCGCATTGTTCGGAGAACCAGACTTTGCGAGCTGTCTCCTCGACGATCATGTCTTCGGAGACATCGCGGAAGACTTTTCTGTTGTCGCCGAGATCGGCCTGTACGCGTTGCACGTCGCGAAGAACCTTCGGCCCATAGACGGAAAGCGATTTCTCCAGCGCTCGCGTTGCCTCGACCAGCTTGTCGCGCATCGCGCGGAACTGTTCCTTGCGCACGGTCGTACCGCCTGCGCCCATGAGGCGGGAAAGCGCGGATCCCTTCCGGAACATGGGGCGCACGACCAGCGAGACATAAGTGTCGTTCACGAACATCTCGTTCTTTGAGATGCTCGACTGATAGACGTGATCGAGGCGCTCCATGAAGGGGTCGATGAAGGCTGACGGCAATGATGGCGCGACCTTACGTCTGACCACATGAGTATAAAGTGCGAAGCTGCCGATCGAGGAAATCGCACGGAAGGCGGCGTTGCGCTGCCGCTGCAGCATATTGATCGTTTCGATGTCGGCCGTCTCGAAGGAAAAGCCGGTGAGCTTCAGGGTCGAGACGAGGCAGTCGTTCTTCAGGCGGATCATGCCGTTTTCGATCGGGACGTAGAAAGGAACATGCGTCGCGACGTTCCGGTCCGCAAAGATCTCCCAACCCTTCGACAGACTGCCTTTCAGCGATCTCGCCATCGTGTTCATCGCTTACACCCCGTAGGTTCTGACGCCGCCACCAAGCTTCCGGCCAAGAGGGTTGACGCCACACATGCTGAGGCGCCCGACGATCTCGAAAAACCAGAGATCGAGCTTGACGGTGAGCACGTAGAGAATGCTGTGAAGGACCACAAAGGAGACCGGGAACCACAGGATGGATCCCAGGATCATGAAGACCATCAGCGAAAGAAAACATTCCGCCAGGAAGTAAGTGTACGGAATTCCCATCACCGTCGGCGGTCGTGTAAGAGCCAATATGACGGGATGAGATTCGATATATTCGTCGCCACCGTCGGCGGTATTCCCTGCTCCCGCCATGGCTTAAGACCCCCCACCAGCAAGGAAGTCGACGAGCTCGGCAGCTGCGAACATGCCGGCAAGGCTCCCTCCAACCCGCAGCAGGGCTCCCCAGGACCAGTAGCCAAAGGCTGCGGCGAGAAACATGCCGATGAAGGCGATTGCTCCGACCGAACGACCGAACGGCCCGGTGAAGAACTGCACAAGTCGGTCAGCCGCGTTTTGAAGGGCATCGAGATTCTGCGCGGCCGCTGGCTCGTACTGGCTGACGAGCAGGATCAGGCTTGTCGCAAGCACGATGGCGGCGTTCCCGACCCACCTCCTTTTGGCCAATGAGGACCAGGCTACGCTGCCATAGAGAACGGCGCTCTGGACTGCGAACGCGATGGAATTCATTCAAACACCTCTTCCTTGACAATTTTGACCGGCCCACCTGGATCATTCCGAGCCCCCTGAGCTCGGACTTCTGGTGGGGCCGAAGTCACTGCGGAGAAAACAAGCATGGGGGATTTTGCGCGGTCGGCCCGGCCGGTACGGCGGGACGCCGAGGCCGTACTTGTGGACGTGACACCTGGCGCGGCCGCCGTGCCGGTATAGTATCCAACGACACGGGTGACATAGTCCGCGGTCTCGCGGATCAGTGGCAGGGAATGGCGAAGGTCGACATTCGGCTCGCCGGCATTATAAGCGGCGGCGACCAACACAGGATTTTTGTACTTGGCGATCAAGACGCGGAGAAATCGCGTGCCGGCCTGGATGTTCTGCTCCGGATCCGATAGATCGGTCGCACCGAAGGCTTGGCCGATGCGTGGCATGACTTGCATCAAACCGATGGCGCCCGCGGAGCTAACCAGATCTGGATCGAACCCGGCATTCTCGGCCCGCATGACCGAAAGCACCCAGTTGGGATCCACCTCCTCCTTCCCGGCAACCTTCAATGCAAGTTCGGCATAGTCAGTGGGCACACCGGATAAAAGATCCGATCGGACCTGTACTGGTGGCTCGCTGACATGAGGTGTGGTTGTCGGCTCGGCAAGTTCCGGAACGGCGGTTGCATGGTCAAACGAGTATACGCTGACCAGCGAATGCACAGCGCGCTCCCGACGGTCTTTCGTGATCCCAGAGGCTGATTCTGATGATCGCCCGACGCTGTCACTAAACCCTCCGATGAACTCCGACGGACCAGTGCGGATCCGAAGCGCATCAACGACCGGGCCGCTAAATCGCGCGTTGAAGCTGGCAGGATCGATCGTTGGGATATCCCGCGTCGAAGCAGCAGCTGAGGCCTCCGGATTTGGCGGCACGGCCGCCACCTCGTCAGCCTTCGGCTCCATCAGGCTGGCGGTGTGGACGTGCGTCGACTTTGCCAAGACGATGTGGCCGCTACTGTCATCTGGGCCAGAGGCGAAACCGGTCAGCAGAAAAGCCGAGGTTCCCGCGAGCCATAGCACGCTCCGCGAGGATATCTTGTCCGGTCTGTTCACAGGCGAAAGCGGATCACTATCCATGGCTGAACCAACGAAAATTATACTGCGGTATAAGATTTTGAACCGCATTCAGCCGTGGAAATCAACCCTAAAGTTTAACTAGAGTATAATTAATAGGACGCCGCGCTACGTCGGAAGGCGGACTTCCATAAGAAAATCAGTCCCTTAGTCGTGACCATTGATCCGGGGTCCAGCGATACCGAAGCTGTTCGCGATCTCCCAAAATGAGAGCGAGACGGACGGCAGTCCCGCCCTTTACCAGGACCGTACCGGCGTCGGCGCCCGAAGCTGTGACAGAGATTCGGCACACGAAATTAGGCAACTCCTTCTGTATTCTCGTCACCTGATAGCAGGACTCGATCTGGTAGCGGCCGCCATCACGACCCATCGACAAGTGGCTGTCTTGGACAGGACCAAGCCGCTGGCGTCCGAATTCGGTGCCATACTCCAGCTGGCATTCGGCGATGTTTTCCCGATAGGCTTTGCAAGCTGCGAGGCTGAGATACGCGAACGGTACTGGCGGCTGTGGTCGGCCGCGCTCGACCTGATGACCACATCCTGCCAGCGCCAACATTGCTGCCAGAGATCCGAAGAGCTTCGCAAAAGTCCGCATGGTGCTACCTTCTAGCTTGCCTGCCGATAGCCGGCCTGTTCCAGGGCTTCGAGGAAAAGATCACGGGCGAGCGCGCAATAGGGTGACGTTGCCTGAGCCAGGTGAAGCTGGGTGAGCACCAGTCCGAGATCGGAAACGGTCGTCACGACGTCCTTCAGGTCGCTGTTGAACCCGTCCCGCAACAACTCGCCGCTCGCGTGGCCTTTGACTACGATCGCGTAGTCGTTGCGCGCGATGCTGTGCCAAAGCTCGATCGTGCCGGTTTCGCCCACCGCGCTTTCCGTGTCGCAGACGAGGAGGAGGGCGTAATCCGGATCGCGCATCGCGCTTTCCTCTATAGAGGTGTCCCCACGGAATTCCGTCAGCACCACCTCAGTGGCAAAGAGCATCAAGCGCTCGTTCACCAGGAGGCGCTTCTGGCCAAGCCGGACAAAGCCGTTCATGACAACGGAGCGGATTGCTGCGGGCGGAAGGTTTTCCGCGCAGTGTTCGCATATCGATGTCAGTTGGCTATCGAGAAAGGCAAAGGTGCTGTGGAAGCGGTTGACGATGGATCGCTCAACATGTTCTGTTTGGCCGCCCAAGGCTTCGACGAAAGCGAACGCATCAAGTGTTTTGCGAGGCTTCGCGAGTACATCGCTCTCCGATGCGGAGCCCGGGTCCCCGACCAGGCTCGAAGGGCCAACGACGATAGCGGCAGACCGCGTCTGTGCACCACAGCCCGGGCAGTCCGCTGAGAATGGCACTTTGTACCATTCCTTCGTCAGGAGGGATCGATTGTGTATCAGGGCAAACCCGCTTTCCGATTGAACGGCTTATTGCTCGACCGATCATATTGACGGACCGAGAAACTTACACTGAAGTATAATTATCAGCGGCAAATGGTTTGCTCAAGCGGGAAAAGCCGAATGCCGTTTGCGGACGCCCAGAGCACTAAATCGGCGATTCCGTGGCCGCCATCGGGAGTGGATCGACGCGCCCCCAGAAGCGCAAACCAGCTCGAAAGTATCGCTTTACATCGTCCGACCGGATACGGATTTGCTCGCTGTCCGGCGAGTGTCCAGCGTTGATGTCTACATATTCGGTTCGATCATAGGTCCAAAGCCTCGGAGCCGCAGCGCGAAGCTTTGTGCTCGCCCGACCATCGCCGTGACGCACGACGTTTGCCACCAGAAAGGCCTCGATCAAATCGGGCGCAACGTCATCTGAACTACCATCAACACCCGCCTCCTGGAGGCATTCCATGAGCAATGCCTCGAAACCCTGAGTGCGGACATCGGGGAGCCGCGCGTGGCCAAAAAGGTGACGCGCCCAGTGACGCAGTTGGCGTTCGAACAGACCTGCGGTCGTCAAGACGAAGGCTTTGGCGGCCTCGTTGCGCGTGTGAGCATCGACTTGCGCAGCGGTCCTGTCGAGATAGACATCTATTGTATCGACATCACCGAATTCTAGCGGCGGCGGTTCAAGAAGATTGTCAAAAGCCGGCGCCACAACGCGCTCATAAAAGCGGAAGAGATTTGCCTGGAAGATCCGCGGCAGTTCGTCTTTGGGATGGATCATGGCTTGGTCGATCAAGGACGCCGAGGCTGCTTTCTTCCCTGTCTCTCCTTGATCTGACGTATCTCGGCGAGCTGGCCCTTGAGGACGTCAAGCGCGTCGGTCTCGTCCTTCGACAGATTCTCTAAAGGAACGTGGCGCAGTAGCACCTCCAGCGCATCACCAAGTCGTCCGATTTGCCGGCCATAGCTGCCGACCTCGTCCAAAATAGTCTGCTCCGTCTGAGGCGCGGGTGTCGATCCCAAATCGATGTTGATGAACCCGAACTGCGCCCCCTGCTGGTAGAACGTCCACGGATTGATGGCTTGCCAAAGCTTCTCTGGCGCTACAGCAAAGCTGAAGGATTTCATCATGAGGACCTCGTTGTTAGCGGCTGCAGTCTAAGTGAAGAGAGAATGTTTGACGATTGCGTGCTGATCGATTTCCAGCAAGTCAATGAGCTGACCCGGCCGTCCGACTTGATGAACACCGGCAACCATCGCATCTACAGATGCAGTTGTATATTGCGAAGCAGACGGCACCACTCGCAGCTTAATCGACGGAAGGCGCGGCGATCACCGATCTGCCGATCCGCCGTTTCACTCGTTGGTCTCCGCGCTCATTCTCTCGTTTGGGCATTCCCCGATTGAGCGTTATCGCGTTTGAGCTCATCACGGAGGAGCTCGTTTGCGCATTCGCACATATCAGTAGTCGCACAATGACCGGTCCGCCCATTCACCTATTCGCCGACGCGCGGATTTGCCGTATCGCGAGGTCACCGATCCACTCGTCTGCGCGTCGGTTTATTCGCTCATTGCGCGCGGCGCGCACTCGCAGATCCACTCATTCACCTGTTCGCGCATTCGCCGATGCGCGTAGTGAGCGAACTGCCTATTCGCGTGATCGCGAAAGCCCCCAGACGCATATTCGCTGATCAGCGCCCTTCCGACGGGACGGCCCGCCCTCCGCTCCGCCTCCCCTTTCCGGCTCCATGAGCTTTCTCGCCGCACATCGTTCTCGGCCGGGCACCCGACCGAACGCGGCCGCGTTTGGGCTCACTCAGACAATCGCCCCTCGGGCGAAACGGCTATTGGTATACCAATAGCCTATCCTGCCATCTCTCTCACCGAACCCATCTGGCCGCCGTGCCCGAGGCGCCCATGCTGTTGCGAGTCGTCAGACAAAGCAACAGCGGTCACAGGCTGATTGTCTGTGACCCGCGCCGGAGGGACAGCACGGTGGGCGGATGGGTTCGGTGAGAGATGCTGAAGCGAGCCGTCGTCGTGAGCTGCCGGGTGGTCGTGACCGTAGGGAACGGGCATCGATGGCCGGCGAACGATGCGACGGAGCGCGCACCGCAGGAGAGGAGGACCACCTGCAGCGGATGCCTAAAGCATGATGGCGCAGCGCAAGGTGATCCTCCTCTCCGTATTGTTTGGGGAAGTCGCGGCAGCGTCCGCCTACCGGCCCGAAAGGCCGTGCGGGTCTTTACCCGCACCACAGGGAGAGGGGTGGTTGAGGGGAGAGGCGGCAAGTCTCTCCCCTCAAGACCGCGCGCAGGCTCCACGACTGCAAGGGGACAAGCCTGCGGAAAAGACGAGAGACGGCAAGAGCCGCCTCCCGTCCCGCATCAATCGGAGACGACGTGTGCGATGCTGATCGCGATGTCCGCCTCATTGCGGATCGCACCGACGATCGGGGCGAGCGTGCCCAAGTCATCATCGGTGAGTGCGACGAGTGTCGGATAGGCGACCTCTATGCCGTCGCAATCGGCCAAGAGCGTATTATGCCATTCGCCGCCGTTTACCCGGTACTCGTGAGTGTCGAAGTCGATTTCGAGATCATCGAGCAGTGTGATCCGGAAACGGGCAAAGCATTCCTCTTCGCCACGAAGCTGGAAGGCGACAAGACCTTCCTCGTCCGGCTCGCTGGCGAGCTGGCGCTCCAGCGCCGTTATGGATTGTACCCGCGCAATTGCCGCTTCCAGGCCGTCAACGAGCCCGTCATGCAGTTTGAGCAAGATTTCATCCTCGCAACCTATTCGATTTGCGAGCACGATGAGCCTGAAGCCCGCAAGCACTGCGAGCTGATGGACGTAGTACCAGGTATCGGACATATCAGTGTCTCCTTTCCGTCTCTGACGAAAGGAGGCCGCACCGTAGCCGCGAGGGGTCAGGGATCGCGGAACGCGACCGCCAGCGGCGGCAAGCGGAGGAGCCGATTTTCTGGCGATGGCCCGAAGGGGCGGCGGCGGAAAATTGAAGGGGCCGCGCCGTCCTTGACGCCGGAGTGGCGGGTGCACAATGGGACGTCAGAGATGGGGTAATCGGCTTAGAACCCCAGCTTCCAGCGAAAGAAGGTGCTGCGCTTCGAGCTGATGATAAAACGTGGTCTGAACCACCAGCCACAAGCATCAGGAAAGGAAGCGCAGCATGAAATATTATGCCGGTCTCGATGTTTCCGTAAAGGAAACTTCTGTTTGTATTGTTGACGAACGAGGGACAATTATCCGGGAACGCAAGACGGTGAGCCATCCCGCCGACCTCGTGGCAATTCTGAGTGATCCGCAGTTGCTTCTTGAGCGGGTTGGTCTTGAAGCAGGGCCGCTATCTCAATGGCTGTACGAGGGGATGGCCAAGGCTGGGCTGCCCGTGATCTGCATCGAGACACGACACACCAAGGCGTTTCTCAAGGCCCATACGCCGAACAAGAGCGATCGCAACGATGCACGAGGCATCGCGCAGATGATGCGCGTCAATCTGTTCCGCCCTGTGCATGTGAAGACGCTGACAAGCCAGAAGCGCCGCGCCTTGCTGACAGCCCGCAAGATGCTTCAGGAGAAGGCGATCGCCATCGAGAACGACATCCGCGGGATTCTGCGCAACTTTGGGCTCAAAGTCGGTGCGGTCGGCACTTTCAAATTCGAGGATCGTATCCGTGAGCTTGTCGAAGGTGCGCCCGATCTCGTCGCCATCATAGAGCCGCTCTTGGCCGGAAGGGGGAAGCTGCGGGAGGAGTTCAAAAAGCTGGACCGCCAGGTGCTGAGAGAAGTGAAGGTGGACCCAGTGTGCAGGAGATTGATGACGGTTCCCGGCGTCGGCCCGATCGTGGCGCTGGCTTATACCTCGACAATCGATATCCCTGCCCGCTTCCGAAGCTCGCGTTCCGTCGGAGCCGTATTGGGGCTGACGCCGATTCTCAATCAATCTGGTGAGAGCCACCGAATAGGCCGGGTCTCGCGATGTGGCGATGCAATGATGCGAGGACTCCTCTACGAGGCCGCGCAGACCCTGCTGACGCGAGTGGCAAAATGGTCATGGCTCAAGGCGTGGGCAATGAGTGTCGCCAAACGACGCGGGGCCAGGAAGGCTATCGTTGCGCTGGCCCGCAGGCTTGGGGTGATCCTGCATCGGATGTGGAGCGACGAATCTGAGTTCCGTTGGTCACGAGAGGAGCTGGCGGCGGTATAAAAAATCTCCGAAACACGAAGTTCTGCCTGACGGCGGAAGACGTCCTTCGCGGACGATGGATGATGCGAGTCCGCTTTCTCTCTTAGTCCGGTGGTGTAGCGCACCATCAGGTTGCGTCAGAGCTTGAACCGCACCATTCTTCTGGTCCCATGGTGGGAGGGCTTAGGGGCCGATCCCGGAGAGAAGCGCGGGCCGCGAAAAGACGTCAAACGCCTCAATATTTGCAAGCTATGAAGTGCTTGACCTCAACACGCCGATTAGAGAAGAGAGATAGCCCACGGCGCCCCCCGGCGCCGTGTCCGTATCCGGCGTCCAGCCGGCCATGCTGTCTATCCTCGGCCTTTGTCATGGAACAGTTGTACGCCGGCCCGACAGCCGCGAGAGCGGGCGTCACCCGAATGGGACGAAACCCGCCAGGGGTTCGGTGAGCGATAGCGAATAGCACCGTCCGCCGCAGGCGGCTCGCCCGTCACGCACAAACCATCATCGCCGTGAATCAATCGACAGCGACCGATTCAAATATGTCGTTGGACGCAAAGTCTCGCCTGTCCGATTCTTGCATCATGATCGCACAGCCCTACCAGCTCTATGTCGAACGCACGGACGCCAGGAAGAACATGGCACGGTTCTATGCGATGTCGATCGAACCGACGCTGTTCGGTGAGATATGTGTCGTGCGCCGATGGGGCCGCATAGGTTCCGGCGGTCAGAGACTGGTCCATCATTTTGAGAGGGAAGAGGAAGCGGTCGGCCTCTTCCTTGAACTTCTGCGGCAGAAGCGGAGGCGCGGCTATGGTCCGAGATCGTATTTAACGCGATTGGCGACTGTCTAACCGATGGCGAAAGGATGTCCGGCGAAGCGATGCTTCGAGCCTGACGCGCCGGTCGACCCGGCGCGTCAGGCTCGGTGACATGGCGAAAGCCGCCCTCAGAAGGGCGGCTCAGCGTCGATTGCGCCCTCCTGTTCGGCCATGATGACCGCCAACTCGGCGCAGGCGAGTTCCAGCTCGACCTCGATCTCGCGGCGTTCGTCGGGATACACGGCATTTCGCAATTCGGCCCGCAGCTCTTCGATGTGTTGTTCCAGAAGCATTGTCGTCTCCTTGACGTTTGTGAAAGACGACGCGCGCGGTCATGGGGGCGTGGCGGGGTCAAGGATCGCGCCAGCGACCGGCGGAGCCGGCGAGTGGGGGAGCCGATTTTGTTGGAGCGCAGGGGACCGGAGCGGAGGCAAAATTGGGGGCACCGCTCGTCCTTGAGACCGGCATGCTCCCATGGCATCCTCGAACGGACTGAGCAGACATTTCCTCTCCGTATCGCACCCGAAGTCGAAGACGGGCTCGATGCCCGTCTTCGGATTATCTTACACCTGACCACGTGAATAACTGTGGAGATCCGGGCTTTCCGCGCCATTTGCCGTAGCGTGTCGATGACAGCGCCGATCGGCAATGGCAGGGATTCTATATCTGACACGATGCGGAGAAGAATATGACGACTACAAACGAAATCGCCGACAAGATCGCAAGCGAGCATGGGCTGACCAAGGTTCAGGGCAAGGCCATCGTCGAGGCGGTAATCGCCTCTATTACCGCAGCCGCGGTTGCCGGCAACGAAACGTCGCTGCCCGGCTTCGGCAAGTTTAAAGTGAAGGAGACGCCTGAGCGCGAAGCGCGTAACCCGGCGACAGGTGCGACGATCAAGGTGGCCGCTGCCAAGAAGCTGGCGTTCACGCCGGCCAAGGCTCTCAAGGACGCGCTGAACAAGTAGCCTGGTCGGCCAGGCAAAAAAATAGCCCGGCGCTGTGCCGGGCTATTTTCGTTTTCGGTGTGCGTTAGCGAGCGGGTGTCCCGTTGATAAGATCCTGAATGATCGTGTCGCTGACGGCGTGATGCGCTTCGCGGCCATGATCGTCCAAGAGCTTGTGAAGAATGCCCGACGCCAAGGGTATGAAGTCGAAACCGCGTGCGATTGCCGCGGTCCGCAGTAGCGACAGTGTTTCGAACTCTCGGACGTTCGTCCCCAGCCAGAGTTCGAGGTCCTCGCCTTCGTCATCAGGAAATGCCCGAAGAAAAAACGTCTGAAGCGGGCGGTCGTATCCGATAATGGCATCCGGGTCAGCGTAGTGGGATGCAGTTCGGGTTGCAGTAATCTTATAGCGGCTCATGGCGGCCTCCTTCGAATTTGGGGAGGCCGGCCCCGATGTCGGGGCCGGCAGTCCGGTTCAGGTCGGGCTGTTCCAGAGGATGACCTTCTTGCCGGGCTCACCGCCGGGCGCCGGAGCAACGTTTCCGAAAATCACGCCGATCTCGGGTGCTTCGATCTTCGTGGAGATGTATTCCTCGCCGGTCTGGCGGGAGATACGGTTCCAGCCTGCGCCGATCTCGAAGCCGGTCTTGCGGTGGATGATGCGGTAGTCAGGGGCTTCTTCGCTCGCCTTGCTGGCGTTCGGGACAAGGGCGATCGGGGCGTTGACCCGGATGGTGGCGAAGACGCCTTCGAGAGTGCCGTCGGTCTTTTCGGTGAGGGTTGCGATCGTGGTAGCCATGGGATTGTCTCCTTCGTTGCATCGGGACCATTCCCGATGGCGCCCGAAGAAGGGGCTGCGCCGCAGGCGTCACCGAAGCTTTAGCGGAGGGGAACCCCCTTGCGGGGTTGACGCTGATCGCGGCCGGTCCCTTAGAAAGGCGACATAGAGAACGGGAATGGTCCTTGATTGCGGCGTCGGCAGGAGACCTCGCCTTGGCTGCACTCGGCGGACCCGCAGAGTGCCGAGCTTTTCGCTTGCGTCGGTGGGTGTTCGGGTCAACGGATGCTGGCCGCCAATTATCTGACGCGACGCCAGAGGTCAGCACCGTCCTGATCCCATAGTCATTGTCAGAAATGGCTTCGCTCGGTGTTGCGCTTGAATTGCCGAACACCGTAGCGCGACTACAGCTCGGTTGAAGTGAGGTCACAACACCGGTTTGATTGCCGGGCGTCGTTCCCGCGCGGTGATGGTCAGGAAAATGAGACCAGCCAAAAACACCCGCCAGTCGGAGAGTTGCCTCTTGAGCCGGCCTCCGACATTAATGGCGCCGACGATGTAGTCGCCGGAGATGTGCCGGATGATGACCGTTTCGATCGCCGCTCAATCGAGGCGGTTGACCCGACCGGATCTGCCGCGTGCTTCTGCGAACAGCCTGGCGATCTTCACCATGAAGGGTTTGCTGAAGCGGCCGAGAATGTCCTGGCCCGGCTCGATGTACCAGGAGCGTTCGACGATGTCGTAATTGTATTCGTCGGCCATGATCCAGCACTGCTTCAGATCGCTCAAGCCCGCACGCTTGCGCTCGATCTCCGGGATCTCCAGGGCGGCCCGACCCGTCTGCGGCGGCTGCGTGGTGATGGCGAGAAGGGCCAGATGGGTATTCCCATCGGAGGCGCTTCGGATGGCGATGACGACGCAGACCGGGCGCTGTTTGCGGCCTTCGGTCTCGCCGCGCTGCTGCTGCCAGGCCCAGAGATATGGATAGGAGATGACTTCGCCGGGCCGGAATTCATGGCTCATCGTCGTAGCCTTCGCCGCGCGCCAGCCGGTCGATCGCTTCATCGAACAGTTCCGCATGCTCGGCGGGCATGTCGGAGATATGATAGGCGCGGCGGGGGTCGCCGCCCGCACGCATACGCTCGTAGTGCTCGTAACTCATCAGCACAAAGCGAGGCTTCTTGTGGCGGGTGAGCATGACCGGTTCGCGGCTTGCCGCATCGGTAATATCGCCGATCTGTTTGTTGAGGTCGCCTGTGGTAAACTGCTTCATCGCTGCTGGTCTCCGCTGGACTTCCCTATATTCCATGTTTTCCATATTTTCAAGGAAAACGGCGCTCACGCGCCGTCTCCTGACGCCTGCCAGACCGGGATTCCGAGGCGACGTGCCTTGTCGGCGAGATTGCCGGTGATGCCGTTTCCGGGAAAGACGATCAAACCGGCGGGCATGACCGACAGCATCTCGTCGTTGCGCCGGAAAGGCGCGGCTTTGGCGTGCCTGGTCCAGTTGGGCTTGAAGGCGATCTGCGTGACCTTGCGGGCCTCCGCCCAGCAGGCGGCGATGCGCTCGGCGCCCTTTGGCGAGCCGCCGTGCAAGAGCACCATGTCGGGATGCTTGGAATAAGCTTGGTCAAGCTTGGCCCAGATCCGCTCATGATCGTTGTAGTCCATGCCGCCGGCGAAGGCGATCTTGGTGCCGGCGGGGATCAGCACCTCGGTTTCGGCGCGCCGACGGGCGGAGAGGAAGTCGCGGCTGTCGATCATCGCCGCCGTCATGTTGGAGTGGTTGACCTTGGAGCCGGTGCGTGGCCGCCAGGACGAACCCGTCTGCGCCTCGAACAGGTCGGCCGCATAATCACGCATGAACTCGAAGGCGTTGCGGCGCTCCAGGAGCGTGATGCCCTCGGAGATGAGGCGTTCGAGCTCGACACTCTTCACCTCCGAGCCATCCTGCTCGCGCTGGCCGGTGCGCTGTGCCTCCTCGTTGCGATCGAGTTCGCGCTGGATGCGCTCACCGGCGCGATGGAAGAGATTGGGGATCGACCAGAACAGGTCTTCGAGATCGGGTTCCAGCCGGGTGTCGCCAAGCATTTCTGCGAGGGCGTCGAAGATGGTGGTGATCGAAGACTGGACCTGGGGCTCCTCCGGCAGTGGCCGCGGATCGGGCTCGTCCTGAAAGGGACGATAGCCGAAGACCTGCATCTCGTAGATGAAGCGATCAGTCGGGGAGGACGTGTGGTGGGGCTCGAAGGTGTCGTCGGGTTGAAGGATCAGGTCCATGATGGTCTCCGTCGGTTTGGGCCGCGCCTCTCGCGGCCTGACGGCGAACCCGATCACGCGGGCCGAGGCCGGAACCGCAAGCGGAGCGCAGCGGCCCAGCGAAGCGCCGGGCGGCGGAGGGAGGGTTTCTTGATCCGCGAGGAATGACGGACCGCACCCGCGGTCTGGCAGGGGAAGAAACCCGACCGACCCGCTGAAGGCCCGGAGGCTCGCGTGGTAAGGGTCGCCTCTCGGCAGGCCCGCGGGCGCGCGTCCATCCTGTGAGACCGATGGACCCGCCCTTCGCCAGTGCCGCCGTCCCCTCCCCAAGCCTTTGCGCCCGGCTTCAAGAGTGCAGGAATGCCATCGCGTCTTCCGGGACGAGTTGCGCCTTAAGGCTTGCGGTCAGCCGGTCCGGCCCCAGCCAGCGGAGATCCTCGTTGAAGTCGCCGAGCTCCGGCGACAGCACCAGCGGCAGGATTCCCTCTTCCTGTGCCCAGCGGCTCAAGCCCTTGATCCCATGCCGGCCGGCGGCATCCGCGTCGGCGGCGATATAGATGCGTCGGCATCCCGGGGGCAAGCGGAGGCCGGCAAGGTGAT
This sequence comes from Agrobacterium salinitolerans, assembly GCF_002008225.1. GTDB lineage: Bacteria > Pseudomonadota > Alphaproteobacteria > Rhizobiales > Rhizobiaceae > Agrobacterium > Agrobacterium salinitolerans. The sequence goes on from NZ_MRDH01000005.1 coordinate 177,424, forward strand.
TGGCCGTGAGCGCCGCCACCATCGGCATGCCGGGCATCACGTGTGAGAGCGACAGCATGGTCTCAAGCCCCTCGCCTGCCGCCATCACCGGGACAGGTGCATTGACCGGAAAGCAGAAGCGGACGCCGTTCCCGAGGAGCCCGCCAAGTGCGCGGCGCGGATCGTCGACCTTCGCCTTGCCGTCGCCCTCGGGATCGAGCCAGCTGCGATGCACGCCGGTGATGGCCCCGGCACGGTCAGTCACGGCGGCAATCAGGGCCGGATAACTAGTGGCCCGGGCGGCCACGAGATCGCGATAGTAGCACGACGGATGGAAACGGAGAGCCGCATGGCCGGATGCCCTCAGGATACCGCGCTCGCGCAGATAGGCATCGGCCAATGTGCCGGCCAGCGGCTGTGTCATTCGAAAGAGGCGCCTGGCCCGCTCAGACGCCGGCCGCTCGACCGTCGCGGAATTTTGGGCGTCTCTCCTGAGAGACGAGACCGGCTCCGGTCGAGGCAGGCTGAGAAAACGGCGCACTTCCTCGGCGACGTCCCGGAAGTCGACCAGACCGCAGGTCTCGCGGATGAGATCAAGCAGATCGCCAAACTGCCCTGTCGCCGCATCCGTCCATCGGCCGGCGCGAGGACCGGCCAGATGCACGTAGAGCGACCGGCCCTTGTTGTTATCGACATCGCCCACGAGCCAGTAGTTGCCAGCACGGCGGCCGGCGGAGAGATAGTGGCGGCAGACCGCTTCCGAGTCTTGCGCGAGACGGTCTGCCAGATCCGAGGCAGCTAGCATGGCAGACCTCCCTCATGACCGGCGCGCGATATCGACAAGGCGATGGCGCTCGATCAGCTTCGACAGGATTTCCGCACTCTCATCTGTGACAGGCACGAAGAAGCGCAGCTTCCAATTGATCATCTCGGAGAACAGGCCGACCGACCGCAACCAGTCGCGCATCCCATCCGTGAAGCCAGTCAGTTCGACGCGGTATTCGTTCATGACACGCACCCGGCGCAGCGTCATGTCGCCGGCAAGCCCGACGATAGAGGAACCGTCGACAAGCGATGGCCACGCCTGGTCGGCGCTCAGCACTTTCGTCTGATCGATCCCGAAGTTGCGGCAAAGGCCGGCGAGCCGATCCGGAGCGATGACCCGGCCGACGATCCGCTCGCCGTCATCCGTCTGCAGACGCCGCACGCGGCAAAAGTCCTGGGGCAGCAATTTCCAGATCGGCAGCAACAACCCGCTAACGATGTGCATCGTCGACGTCGAGAATTCCGGCACCGCGGCGGCTTCGGTATCCCACGCGATGGCGAACGCTTGTTCGTCAACCCCCTCCCAATTGGTCTCCTCAAGTTGCCGGACTTCGAAGCGCAGCTCGTCCATCGGCCGGATTAGCGACACACGCGGCTGAATGGAGCCGTCGTCCAGCATGATCGAGCGGGTCGGGACCATCACCGCCGGCCGGCCCGACTTGCCATTGACCATCAACTTGGCGCGCGGTTCCTGCTGCACAAGCTTCTGAACCTCCTCGAGCTGCATCGGCGCATTGCGATCGCGGCGTTCGATGGTCAGCAGGTGCGACTGCGCGCCGGTGACGGGATGGGTGTAGATCAGCTGGCGCTGGGTGACCGTCAGGCTGTCGGCGGTGATCGTCTCCAGGCCCTTGTCATAGATGTCGGCAGCAATCGCGCCTTCGATGCGGGCGGCGAGCAGTTGCTCGAAAGCCTCGAACAGCACGTTCTGCATGGTGATCGTCAGTGCCAGCATGCGATTGAGGAAGGTCTGGATCGGCGGCAGCTCGTCCTTCAATCCGCCCTCCTCCGATGTCAGTGACAAGCCGGTGATGGTTTCGAACGTTTCCAATGAGCAGCCTTCGATCCTGCCGACATGCAGCAAGCCGTAGAATTGCCGCAGCGCGTCCCGGGCATATTGAGACTCGAGATTGTCCTCGGACCGGAACATGCCCTGCCCGCCGGTCTGGCGTTGACCACGGGTGATGGCGCCAAGCGTGTCGAGACGCCGGGCGATCGTCGAGAGGAAACGCCGTTCTGCCTTGACGTTCGTCGCGATCATCCGAAATCGCGGCGGCTGCTTCTGGTTGGTGCGATGACTGCGCCCGAGACCCTGGATCGCCACGTCGGCGCGCCATCCGGCTTCCAGAAGGTTATGCAAGCGCAGGCGCTGATTTTTGGCGGCTAGATCCGCATGATAGGATCGCCCTGTCCCGCCAGCGTCGCTGAAAACGAGAATGCCCTTCTCGTCGTCCATGAAGGCACGCGCCTCGTCGAGATTGGCGCTGCCAGGCCGGTTCTGAACGGCATAGCGGGCGATCGCGCTGTTGTCCTCGCAGCGGACGATGCGACGCGAGCGACCGGTGATCTCGGCCACCTTCTCGGTACCGAAGTGCTGGACGATCTGGTCGAGGGCCGTCGGGATCGCCGGCAGGCTGCCGAGCGTTTCGACCAGCTCGTCACGGCGACGCTCGGCTTCCCGGCAGATGACAGGGTTGCCGTTCGCGTCATGAACCGGCCGCGAGCTGAGATTGCCCTCGGCGTCGGAAAATTCCTCGAAGAGCTGCACCGGGAAGGAATGCATGAGGTAATCGATGACATATTCCCGCGGCGTCACGTCGACCTGGAGATCGCCCCATTCCTCAGTTGGGATCTGTGCCAGCCGGCGCTCGGTTAGTGCCGCCCCCGTCGAGACGAGCTGGACGATAGCGGCATGCCCATCCTCCAGGTCTGCTGCAGTCACTTTGAGAAGAGCAGGCGTCTTCATCGAGGTCAGGAGATGATTGAAGAAGCGCTGTTTGGAGCTTTCGAAGGCCGAGCGCGCGGCAGCCTTGGCATTTTTGTTCAGCGTGACGGATTTGCCGGCCGCGCTGATCGCACCAGTGATGCCGGAGGCTTCCATCGCGGCATCGAGATGGTTGTGGATTACCTGGAATGCTTCCGCATACGAGTCGTAGATGCGGATCTGTTCCTCGGTCAGTTCGTGTTCTAGAATCTCGTATTCGACACCTTCGAAGGAGAGCGAGCGCGATGCATAGAGGCCCATGGCCTTCAGGTCTCTCGCCAGAACTTCCATCGCAGCGACACCGCCATCTTCGATCGCGCCAATGAACTCGGAACGGGTCGGAAAGGGAAAGTCACTGCTACCCCAGAGGCCGAGGCGTTCGGCATAGGCGAGCGCCTCCACTTCCGACGCGCCGGTGGCCGAGACATAGACGACGCGGGCATCGGGAAGAGCGCGTTGCAGCCGGAGCCCCGCCCTGCCCTGCTGCGATGCCGCTTTGTCGCCGCGCTCGGTCTTGCCGCCGGCGGCGTTGGCCATGGCATGACCTTCATCGAAAATGATAACGCCATCGAAGCTTCTTGCATTCCCAGTCGCGGCTTCTCCGCTCCCCGCCTCTTGACCGAGCCAGTCGACGATCTGCTGCACGCGTGAGCGTCGGCCCTCACGCTCATCGGTACGAAGCGTTGCAAAGGTGGTGAAGAGGATACCTTCTTCCAGCTTGATCGGCTTGCCCTGCCGGAAGCGCGACAGGGGGGTGACCAAGAGCTTCTCTTGGCCCAACGCGCTCCAGTCGCGCTGAGCATCTTCGATCAGCTTGTCGGATTTTGAGATCCAGACATGGCGTCTGCGGCCTTTTAGCCAGTTGTCGAGAATAATCCCGGCGGCTTGGCGACCTTTACCGGCGCCTGTTCCGTCGCCTAGGAACCACCCGCGTCGAAAACGAACAGCGTTTTCCGCGTCGGATGCGACCGCCTTGAGATTGTCAAAGGAGGTGTCGACGCTCCAGTGCCCGGCAAGATAGCCGGAATGGGCTTCACCGGCATAGATGACGCATTCGAGTTGGGCGGCGGAAAGATCGCCGCTTACGACGATGCACTTCGGCAGATGTGGACGATAGCTTGGCTTTGGTGCTGCCACCGAGGCCATCGCGAGAGACTCGACCAGCGTGTCCGGATGCGGTTTTGCGTCAGGGATGTGGATCGACTGGAGCCGGTAGGTTTCGTAGATGCCGTCAGCAGCGCTCGCCTCATCCTTCGGCTGAGCGTCCCGCAGCTCGTAGGAGAGTTCGATGATCTCGTCATCGAAGGCCGCCGAACCGCCCGCAGCTGCCGGCTGCGCCTGCGCGGTGGCCGGGCGTTGCGACGAGGCGACTGCTAGGTAGGCGCGAAGACCACCGTTGGAGCGTTCACCGGTGGGGTTTCGCGCCGGAGAAGGCTGGCGGGGTGCAAGATCGGTGATCCAACCTAGCAACTGGTCGAGATCGTGTGCTGTACCACTCGAAGTTACGAACGTTGACGGATCCTCTGCCGGGATCTTATCGATGACGGTGAGGCGCGTTTCCATCGTCGTTCCATGACGCGCATAGATGCTGCCGTCGATCGCCGCGGTGAACAGCACCGTGCCCTGCCCCTGCAGTCGAACGAAGGCGTCGCGCCACGCGGGATTGTCGGGAGAAAAGCTTGCGCCGGTGATCGTGACCAGCCGGCCACCGGGAGCGAGGCGAGCGAAGGCGGAGGAAAGATGTCGCCAGGCGGCGTCGGCGACACGACCTTCGACGTGGACGCAAGCCGAGAAGGGCGGGTTCATCAAAACGACGCTCGGTCGGATGGAACGTTCGAGGTAATCGTCGACATGCGCGGCGTCGTGCTGCGATACGGGAACGCCGGGGAAGAGCTGCTGCAACAACGAGCGCCGAGCAGCCGCAAATTCGTTGAGCACCAGGCGGGCTCCTGCCAGTTCGGCAAAAATCGCCATAAGGCCGGTTCCAGCCGACGGTTCGAGAACCGTGTCAGCAGGCATGATACCGGCAGCACGAGATGTGACATAGGCAAGCGGGATCGGCGTCGAGAACTGCTGCAGGGCCTGGCTCTCCTCGGATCGGCGCGTGTGGGTCGGCAGGAGCCGCGCCACCTTTGTCAACATCGCGAGCGTCGATTGGGGCGAATGGGTGCGGGAAACGATCGCTGGCCCGAACTTGCGCAGGAACAGGATTTGGGCGGCTTCGGTCGCCTCATAGGCATCCTTCCAGAGCCAGAGACCCTCGGCGTCACTGCCGCCGAAAACTTCGGTCATGATCTGTCGCAGGTCACCTGAAATGACGACTTTGCCTTGCTCCAAAAGCGAGGCGATCCGACCGGCAGCTTCTATAAGTTCGTTATCGCGGCTTTTGGTCTCAAGGCGCGAAGGGGCGGAAACAGTTTGAGGATGCGAGATGATGTTCATCGAAGAATGCTCCAAGAGAGAGGAAAGAACAGCGGAGCCCAACGTCCTGCCGAAGGTTCGGAGGAGCGAAATCGGGCAGCCAAGGTTGGATCGAGGATCGCCAGCTAAAACTCTCAGCGATTGTCAGCGGATTAGGCTGCAGGGCTCGCAATGAAGCCGGTTGGATCGTCGGGATCGGGCGGCAGGTAGGCGCCGTATGGATCGCCGTCGGCCAGATGGCCAAACGGCGTGAAGACATATTCGCCGCCGTTGCGGCCAACGGCACAGAGTACGTAACGCGGCTCGCGTGTAGACGCATCGAGGCATTCCATGAGAGCAAGATTGCCATCGGATGCGGCGCGCAGCAGCGTTTCGAAGTTTGTACGGGCACGATCGGGGATAGCCATTGAGTTCTCCAGACAAAATGACGCCCGGCGCTTGACCGGGCTCTAGGGTGACGAAGAGGGGCTCCGCAGACGCAACCGGGTCTGAGCCAGGCGAATGAACATGTCAGGAGGCACTCTCCAGCAGCTTCTTCGCTTTGCCTTCGAGTTCGAGACGCGTGTCCTGATTGGTCTTGGTGCGCGCCAGCGCGGTGATGCCTTGCACGAAGTCGAAGATCGACTCAGGGGGTCTCCCCTCCTCCGACAGCACCATCTCGATCACCTTGCCGGTCTCGCCTTTCGAGAAGCCTCGCCGACGCAGAAAGGTCTCGCGGTCGTCGTCCTTGCGCGCGACGACGCGCTCGCGTGCCGCCTTGATGCCGGCGATGAACGGAGCGGGTGAGGAATTGGCGAAGCTGGTCAGCGCGGGTGCTGCTTCATGCGCAAAACGCTGGGCCGCGAACTTCGAATGGCGGATGGTGATCTCCTCGAAATTTTCCGTGCCCCAGAGGTTTCTGTTGGCGCAAACTGCCCGCAGATAGAAAGAGGCAATGCCGAGTGTCTTCGATCCAACTTCCGAGTTCCAGGCATAGAAGCCGCGGAAATAGAGGTCGGGCTCGCCGTTCGGCAGTCGCCCTGCTTCGATCGGATGGGTGTCGTCCACCAGGAACAGGAAGACGTCGCGGTCGCTGGCATAAAGCGTCGTCGTATCCTTGGTAATGTCTACAAAGGGATTGTGGGTCATCGTTGCCCAATCCAACACGCCCGGCACTTTCCACATCGTGTCGCCGGTGCCATTGCCAGCGATCTTCATCACCGCTGAGACCAGTTCATGGTCCCAGATCCGACCGTATTCCGGTCCGGTGACAGCTCGCAGTTCGAGCCGGCCATCGTCCATCTCGAGCGTTTTTACCAGCTCGGCACGGTGATTGAGCAGGCCGTGCTGCAGGTTGATCGCCGCAAGCGGCGCCGGCAGTTGCCGCATATAGGTGGCCGGTGCGCCAACGAGGCTGCAGAGCTGGCCATAGCTCCAGTGGGTCGGAGAGATCGGTTGTCGCTGACCGGGAACGAGAAGTTCAAGCCGCTCCGCATTGTCGCGGGTTGCTTCGACACGGATCGCAGCACTTTCGATGGTGCGAGCATGGGCGCGCTCAGCGCGGGATCGAACGGTATCGTAGAGATCGGTGAGTGACAGGAAGCGTTCGTCGTCGGGTCGCGAGAACCATTCCGACGAAACGCGGCCGATCCGCTCACCGCGCGAGATATCGACCTTGAAGCCGGCGGAAGCCGGTTGGGCATTGGAAGCAAGTGAGGTCATTGCGTTGTCTCCATGAAACGGAAACCCGGCGCGATGGCCGGGCGAGGTTGAGGGAAGTGGGAAGAGGAAAGATCAATCGGACGTTAGCCGGTGGTGCGCCGACCGGATCGCCGAGAGCGCTGCCTGGAATTCGGCGCTTCCGAGCACGTCGGAAAAATCCATCGTGGTGGCGATGGAAACGCACGCGGCATGGACCTCGTCGTCGGTCACTGCCTCGGGTGTTAGACCCCTAAAACTCGGGTCCACCTCGAGCACTGCCGCGATTGCGTCGCGCACGCCACCCTCCCCCAGGCTAACTAGGACGTGCGAAGGCTTAGGTGCGTCAATGGGCTCTTCAGGATCCGGATCGCTCGCGAGAATGGCCTCTCCTCGCGCGATCGCCCAGGCAGCTCGGGCGAGCCAATCGGGCGACGGGGGGCGGGTCGCACTGATGTCGTCGAACAACATCTTCAACAGTCCGAGCAGGATCTCGAAATGTCGCGCCCGGCGCTGAACAGGTTCCTCGAACTGCTGCGGGATCTGGAGCGGCGGACCTGCATAGGCAGCTTGTGTGCCGTCCCAGATACCGGTGATATGAACTGGACCGGAGGAATCAAAATCCTTCTCGGCAATATCCCAGCTGTCGTCGTTGATGGCGGCACGGCACGCCGCGTCTAATGTGTCGGCCGTGTAAGTGCGGCGCCGGAAGATCGGAAGATGATAGGTGGTCTCGATGGTGAAGTCAGGCATGGGTGCCTCCTGAAACGAAAAAACCCGGCGCGATGGCCGGGCTGTTTGCATGGAAGACCCGACCGCAACGGCGATCCGGTCAAGCTGATGGGACGCTTTCGACGCTATTCGGCGGCTGCGAGATGCTTGCCGTCGATCCCGCTTTCGGTATCGCCAGTGTCATCGTCCGATGTTTCTGGCTGGTCGAGCAGGAAAGCCGGCAGGTCCTGAGCTTCCCCAGTCTCAGCATGATCGGAACCGACGGTCTCTCCGAGGGCATCGCTTTCGCTGATGCCGTCCTCGACCGTCATGCGAAGCGGTTCCGGTAGCCAGCCGCAGCCTGTCATTAGCCGTTCGGCCTCGCGGGCCATGTCGGTCTTCTTGAGATGGCCGATCAGTTCTGCCGACTGGTCGCCCTTGGCTTCTCGGACCGCCTGCAGGATCCGCGCCTTGGTGACGCGGCCGAGATAGTTTTCGGCTGTCGGCGTCCAGCCGGCTTCCACCATGTCGAAACCAATCGAGCGGGCCAATTGCTCTGCGTGGGCGATTGCACGGGTGCGCTTATTCCAGGGCTCGATCACCGCGTTGAGCGACAATGCGGCACAATGCGCGAACAGAGCCTCCCGGCTGACCTCGTCGAGCGTGATCAGGAAATCCCAGAGATCATTCGGATCCTTGGGAAGATCCTGGCCCCAGCCTTCGTGCCGCTGCTCGATCTCTTTCGCCCAGACCGTATCGCCGAGGCCGGGCGTCTGGGCGAAGCGAGCGCTCTGCAGCGTCACCTCCAGGCATGAATCCGAGCCGTACACGTAGAAGGTCTTCAGCGCGAAGGCATGCAGGACCGCAATGAAGGCGATGACAGGATCGTTCGCGAGCGTATTGCGCAAGGCCACCGTGCGCGCCGCTGTCAGATCGAGAACCAGGCGATCAGGAAGCGGTTTGATCGTTTCGTCCTCGTCGTACGGTTGGGTAGCCTCGCCGCCTGCATTCCCAGTTGCCGGAAACCCGCCGCCATGATCGTCACGTTCGTGACCGACATCAGCCGAGGGATGAGCTTCATCCTTCGGTTCGTCCTCGGGCCGCACGAAGCCACGCTCTATCTTGAGCTCCCCGCCGGCGCCGAGCGAGACGAAGACACCGCCGCGGGCGACCTCCTGCGGATCGAACACATACGGGCGATCGTTCAGGCGGTCGAGCTCGCTGCCGAGTTCCTCGAGCTTTTGTTCGGTCGCTTCCGAGTACTCGTCTGCCTCCGAATATTCTGCGTCGAGCTTATCGTATTCGGCACGCGTGGCATCATAGCGAGCCAGTTCGTCTTCCGTCATTTCCGCCTGCTCGCCGTAGAAGCGGCGCAGGCCGGACGTGTGACCGTAGGGAAAGTCGAAGGCCGCTTCGACCCACTTCCAGCCTTCGTTCAAGCGGATCGTCTCGGCGTCGGCCTTCAGCTTTTCCATCACAAGCTGCTCAACCAGCGCCGGGTCCTGCAGCCATCCGCCCTGATCCTGGTCGAACAGATCACGCATGGTGACGCCTCCCGCCGCCTCGTAAGCTTCGATGCCGATATAGACGACGCGGCGGTCGCTGGCGCGGATCGCAGTTTCGGTCAGCAGCCGGCGAATGTAATAAGGCTCCCGGCTATGGGAGCGCGAGACCGTGTCCCAGACCTGCTCCTGGCGAACACGGTCGTTCGTGATCGAAAACGCCATGATCTGTTCGAGCGTCATCTCGTCCTCGGCATACAGATCGAGAAGCCGCGGCGAGACGGAAGCCAGCCGCAGGCGCTGCCTGACCGTCGCCACAGAAACGAAGAAACGCGCGGCGATCTCCTCCTCACCAAGCCCCTGCTCGCGCAGGGTCTGGAAGGCGCGGAACTGATCGAGCGGATGCAGGGATACGCGCTGGACGTTTTCGGCGAGCGAATCCTCGACTTCGAGCGTTTCGCCCTTGCTGACGATGCAGGGAACGCCTGCCGTCTTGGCCAGGCGCTTCTGCGCAACGAGGCGCTCGAGGGCGCGATACCGGCGCCCGCCGGCCGGAATGCGGTAGATGCCGGTCTCGTTGCCTTCGCCGTCCAGCTCGGGACGGACGTTGAGGCTGGTGAGCAACCCGCGATGGGCGATGTCTTCCGCCAGATCCTCGATAGAGACGCCCGCCTTGATCTTGCGGACGTTCTGCTGGCTCAGCACCAGCTTGTTGAAGGGAATATCCCGGGCTGCACTGAGGGTGATTTTCGATGTGGCCTGAGCCATGTCGTTTCTCCATGACGGACCGGCCGGAGCATCTCTCCAGCCTCCTAACCCGCCACAAATCCTCTGTCCCTCCTCTCCCTCTATTCCGCTGGTTTCGGCCGTAACGTAAATCACCTCTTCCCCTGATTGGGTTAGGTTGTCTATCCTTCTATTTTCCTCCGTGATGCGGATCGATCTGGCCAAGGCATTCTCTCCAAAGTGAAACGCCTCCTCTGTCGAAAACCCGCGCCAGTCGGCGCCTCGTTACTCTCCGCAGATAACGTCGCCCTCATCATCTTGATGACGGTGCTTGTCGTACGCTCCTTAACTGGGACGTTGGCACGGGCTGTGAGCTATAAACGCCGTATAGCGGCGCTCCGATGTCCTAAAGACAGCGATAAGCCGCGAAGGCTCGAAAAACGCCGGTCGACCGGTGGAGCGCTCGGCATGCGCGAGCCTGCAGGTAGGCGGCGTTTCCTGCCCCCTCTCATTCATCCAGAGGGCCGATGGCTGCAAGGGCGCGAGAAGAGCAGGAAAAATCGCCAGCCAGATCCGGCGGGCCTCCCTTGGGGCCAGACTGCTGCAAGCGCCAGATGCGTCAGGGATGCAAGCCTTTCGAAGGGAAAGACGGGCATGACGCCAGCTTCAGCGGAGCCGACAGCCTGGGCGGCCATGCCCGTCTGCTCACCTCATGTCCAACCGGAACCCTAACTTGCGAACTGACTATCGATAAGCGCACTGACTCGGTAGGTGATGCGCCGGCGAGGCAACGATCTTGCGCAGTGCCGGGGGCGGCGACCCAACCTGCATGTCACGGAAACACGGCGGGTTGATGAAGTTGATAAGATGCCCTATATAACTGTCAACCATCAACCTTGATCCGCTCCGGCGGAATGGAGAACCGGCCATGGCAGAAGCTCAGATCGCCGTCGGCATTCCGGAGGATATTAGAGCAGTAGTGGAACACGCGGCCGACCGCGAAGGCCTTCATCTCTCTGAATGGATTCGTCGCGCCCTGCTGCGCGAGGCTTCCGAACGGCCAACGACCCTAAATTGGCACTGGAGGAACATCCTCCTGCATCATTACCCTTCGGCATCCGTAAGTGAAGACATTGCAGGCCTTTTGCGTACCTACAGCGACGAAATATATCCCTCCAATTCCTTCCCAGGCAGTGGATTGAGCAACTTTGAAACGAAGACATTCGGGATCTATGGACTAGCACTCTTTTCGTCCCGGATTGACCAGGGTGCAATCTTGCTCAGTGCGGCTTTGATCGAAGGGTCGATGGGTCATTTCCGGCCTCTTCACGCTCGCACCCGGATCAACCGGCCCCGCTCGTGGCTGGACAGTCTGGTGGTCAGTTGCCGCGACCGGGCCACAGAGGTTCGGCAAGCCTTGCAATTCGAGTGGGAACCGACAGGTCGGGCCGCCGAACTTGCGCTCGATGCGTTCAAAACCTTGAGCGAATTGACGCAGACGAGTTGGGAGCTCCAAAGATTGTGCCAGACCGACCGTCCACGCGCATTCCACGAGTTGGCGCGCCATCTGGAACTTGCGACGCAACAGTTTGAATTGAATGCGCGGCTTGTCGCCGAGGTCGAGGCTATAGACGCCCCTTCGCCTGTGTCGGACCGGCTGAACGACGTCCAGACCAATCTTCTCAACCGAGCCGGCGGCGGCTTGTCGCTAACGGCGGCTGCCGACCGTCTCGGCATCTCGCGACAGGCGCTGCACAAACGGGCCAAGACTGGATCCGCACTTGCCCTCATGCAGGGAGACGAGCTCGTTCTGCCATTGGCGCAATGGGTCAGCACCGGAACGTCTCTGACCTGGATCGACGGCCTGCCCAAAGTCATCAAGCTGTTTAAGACAGCAGGTGGCTGGTCCGCGTTGCAATTCTTGATCGAACAGGATCCGAACCTTGGCACGACGCCGCGACTCGCGTTGATCGATGGAAGGGTGGATGACGTCGTCTCCGCAGCCGAGGCTTACCTGGGAATAGAGGGAGAGGCATAATCGTGATTGCCTCGCGCTTTGTGTCCGGTCTGCGTGCCGTCACGCTTCCGGCCGGCCACGGTCTTGTCCGCGTGCATCCGCTCGCTCGCGGACCGGTTTTCTTTGGACCGGCCCCCGGGAGCCGCCCTCAGAACCGCTTCGATGCGCCAGACCAGGAGTATCGGGTCCTTTATGCCGCTGAACACCTCGAGGGCGCCTTTGTCGAGACCGTATTGCGCCGGCCGGTCGGTCGGATCCTACGGCGTGCCAGCGTCGAGGAGCGCGGATGGAGCATTGTGCGGCCCTCACGGCCTCTTGCCCTTGCCAAGCTCTTCGACGACGGCCTGCAATTTCACCAGATCGATGCCAGCGAAATCAGCGCGGATAATTATGCTCCCTCGCGGGCACTAGCGCTCGCACTTCATACCGAATTCAGCGACCTCGATGGTCTCGCCTACCGGTCACGATACAATAATGGCGAGATCTGTTACGCAATCTTCGACCGCATAGCGCTGGGCGAGTTCGACGCGGAACCTGTCTCGCCTTTCGGAGACCACAAGGACAGGGTCGATGCGATGATGGAGCTTTATGGCGCCGTCTTCGACACCAGCCTGCCCATTCCACCAATCTAGGTCACGATCTCATGGCGTCCGAAATCTCTCGTAGGGCGACAAGGCGCGAAAGCCGCAAGGATTGCCAAAGGCGTGCTAAAGCAAAGCGCGCGCTAGACTGCACCGACGATGACAAGAGACACATAGTCTTCAAACTCTGGTCAGCGGAATAATCCTCGTCGAGCCATCTGAAAGTCGTCATAGGCGGAAGGCCAAGGGATCGCCGACAAGCCGTTCGCCGGTCACAAAATCGGACGAAGTCGTGCTGCTTCCGCTGTCACGATCACACGCTTTTCGGTTGCGACGGTTGCCCGTGGATAAAGCAGGCTGATCGATTCTTCCTCCAATGAATCCAAGATCGATATCGCCATCTCTGGCACTTCAGCGACCGTTGTCGTCGTGTTGCTGAACCCCGGGGCTGCGCATTCCGCTCCTGCTTCTTGACCGGCCGTTGAGATATTCAGCCTCCAAGAGCGCTCCAGACATCCTTGTATGAAGGTTCTTCTTCAGGCTTTCTGCGAAAACCAAGGGCCTCGACATAGTCGAGGTCACGTTGAGGTGCTCGAGCGCCAAGCTCGATCAGTACCAGCCGTTTCGCGAGGAGGTGTTGGACATCAATCGCTTTCGCACCGAGTCCAGAAACGGGAGCGCCGATTGCTGCAAGAGCTGCACCAATGGAAGAATGTCGGTGGCGGGGCTGGACGAGCACCTTTCCTAAAAAGGTAGCCAGATCGATGGATACATCCTCATAGCGCACATTGCATTTCGATTCCGGTAACGTTTGGATCGGTCTACCGGGATTTCGGCGGAGGACCTCCCGTAAAAGCGCCTGGCCTGGAGCTATTGCGAAAGGTCGATGGCGGACGTTTCTTGGATAGATCAGGTAATATCCATCACGGTGTGCAGCGGTCAGCGCCCTGACCTGGTGGTTCGTCCCGAAATTTTCCGAATGGCGATAAATATTTGTGACGAACGGATGCTCCTTGTCTTCCATCTTTCCTTGAACGACGGCGGCGCTGACAATGGGATGTCCGTCTTCCTGTCCCAGATAAGCAACGATGATGAAGTCGGCTCCAGTATTTGGCTCGACGACCGTCTTCTCCGTTTCCAGCACTCCGATCTCGATCGGAAACGAAGCGTCGTATCCGAGCGCCGATGCCATTTTCCTCGCCTCGCTCTTTGCGGCCGACTTTAAGCCTGCAACCACATCGACATTGAAATTCGCCTCCTCTGGTTCGGCGGGCAAATGGGTGATGACGTCATGCTCCACCTTGTGTCCCATCCAGTAGAGGATAGCGGCGGTATTCGGCTGCCACGAAGCGACCCGCCCGGCCGCGTCGAGAGTTTCGCCCATTATGTCAACGGGGCTCTTGCCATGAGGCTCGATGGCAAACCAGCGCCCAATCGTCGCCATGATGGCGGCACTCGGCTCGGCCGAAAACAATGCATACTGGTCCTCCTCACGCAGGTGAAGAATGGACTGGACGCGCTCCTTGAATTCGACCTCGTTGACCTGCCAGCGGCGTGGGATGTTCAGCGCTGTGGCAAGCGCCTCCGCGAAATGCCGACACCTTATCTTTGCTGCAATCTGACGGAGTATCGCCTTGCTCGCGTCGGAGAGCTCTTCGTGAATGCCGTTCCCAACGCCCCAGCTGTTGAGTTCCCTGGCCAGCGTCGTCAATAAGTAGCCTAGCGCTTCAAGTTCATCCTGTGAGGGTAATCCGGGTCTCGGTTTCGGATAGCGTACCCTGCGCTTGGCTTCCCTTAGTTGCTGGGCGGTCAGGCGTTGTTCAATCGCAACGAGTTCTAAAATTTCGTCCATCGGCAGGGGTCCCTTGTGTTGCGGCCTGTCTAAATGCGCGGGACAAGCGCCGCTAGCTTGGAGATCCTGTTCCGATGAAGACGGTCAACTGAGTGTTAATTCGGCCTTGAACCTGACGCGCCAACACAAAGTCGACACGATCGCGCGGGCAAACAGGCGATGTGAAAACTATTGCAACCAAGAGTTATTTATAGGAGATTGTTCTTTAGGGGCTTTGGGGAACAAAAATGCGTGTATTACTTGCGGCATTGATGTTGATTTGCGGCGGCTGCGCTGCTCTTCCCAGTAAAACTGATCTCGACAGCTTCGGTACGGCGACTTCGAACAGTGCAAACACGGTCGCGGCTGCGGTGGCGGCCAGCAGCCAGGTGGCTTCCGATCAGGATGAACAGTTGCAGGCTATGAACTATGTTCGCGGCCGCGCGTATGCGTTGGTCGAGGTGCCGCAGTCGACACGCGTCAAACGGCTAGACCCCGATCAACTCGCAATACGGCTGGCCGCACTCAGAGATCTCCAGGGCTATGCGAAGGCGGTCGCGAAAGCTGCCGATCAGGGCACAGTCGATCAGCTCGAAGCAGCGGCCGAGAAACTCACGACTTCGGTAGCGATGCTCGCCACCGTCGTTAGGGGCGCCCCGGTGGTGGCACCCGCGATCAAACTCGCCGGTCGCGCCGCGACCTATGCAGTTTCAGACAGCTACGTGCGGGAGGTCCTCGGAATTATCCAAAAAACAGATCCCGTCGTGAAGGAACTTGTTGACCTCCTACAGACGGATCTTGGTCCGATGCAGACCGATCTGCAAGTTCAGGCCGCCGGCTACGCAGGACTTCGGGATCAGCAGCTCGCAGTCCTGCGCCAAGATCCGCGCGTGAGCAGGGCCGCGCTCTATGACGCCTACATGAAGGCACGCGCTGACATCAAAGGACGCTACGCGCTGAGCGAAGCTGCAGCTCCGATAACGGAGTTGTTGCAGTCGATATACGACACCCACCATGCCCTGGCGACCGGGGCAGGCGATGTCGGGCTCACGATCAAGCGGCTGAGCGCGCTCGCCCAAGATAGCGCCGCGGTCATTCAAGCAGTGAAGAAGGATTCTGGAGAATGACGCCCGCCGAGGAATTTGATGCCGCCGCACAAACTGCTCAACAGACGCTAGCGCAGTTTCCGCCGAACAAGATCGAGCAGCCTGGCACAATCAGCGAATGGATTGCCAAGCTCAATCCGACACTCTGGAGCGCCGCAGCTGGGGTAAACGCCGCCAAAATCGCAAGAGACATCGCCGCGTCCCTACAGGTTCTGATAGCCACCAAATCTCTGTCCAACGACAGCGAAAAGGCCGAGTTTGCCAATTCGATCCTCGTCCTCCAATCCGCCTACATGGATGCGAGGAACAAGGCTTTGGTTTCGACTTCAGCCCGATATGTCATTACAACGCAGCTTCGCAACCAGACGGCGACGTTGAACAAGGCGTATAAGAAGGTGACCGCGAGCACCGCCGCGATGAACCAAGTCGGTGGTTTGTTAGACGGGTTGTCATCGCTGATCACCGCTTTGAAATAAAATCCGGGTAGGTGTTTTTCTAAAGAGTGGGAAAAGGGAATGGCCAAAAAGACGACTCACAACGACAGTGCGAAGACGCAGTCCGCTGCAAAAGCCGGCCGTTCAAGACAGGTGGCTACGGCAATATCGCAAGATGTTGCGAATATTCCGTCACTCAGCAGCTTGGCGTTCGCTCAGGCGACCCCGTTCATCACCGCCGCAGCCGGCGCCCTTGTCGACCCGATGCTAGCAAAGCTTCTGTCCCGCTTCACCCTGACCGAAGTTTCCCAGATGGCAGAAATGGGACCTAAGGTCGCCAACCTCGTTGAACACGTCCTGCCGCTGTTTCCAATCGATCGCCTCAGTACCCGCGTCAGCGCGGCACTGCCGACGGTCCTCGATCAACTTCGCAAATTGCCGATCACCGTCTAGACCGCACTTGATCCGCGCTTGCAGCTCGCCGTGATCAATCGGATGACCGGCAAGCGCGGACTTGCCCTGACCTCGACCGCCGGTGACGAAGTTGCTGTCATCGCCCGCGTGTCGTCCGTGGACGAATGGACCGATCTCGAAGATGTCATCCCCGGCGCTACACTGGGACAGTCTCAAGATAAGTCGTGGATCGTCACCGGCCGCTTACCAATCGATCGTGTTGAACACGTTCGAAACGCAGACACCATCCTTAGTCTCAAGGCCTCGCAGCCGCTAAGGCCCGCGCTCGCACATACGCTGGCGGCAATGGACCTTCTGCCGCAATTGCTTCCAACAGCAACCAATCCTCAGGGCGGACAAGGCGTCGTGATCGGGATCGTCGATTTCGGCTGCGATTTTGTCCATGCCAATTTCCGAAATCCGGATGGCTCGACGCGTGTCTCGATGATTTGGAACCAGGGCGCTGTCGCACAGCCGGGAAGCCCGTTCGGATATGGCCGCCTCCATGACCGGGCAGCGATCGACGCTGCGCTGCTGCGGCCCGATCCATTTGATGCGCTTGGCTACGGACCACGGCCGGATAATGCCGGGCAAAGCGGCAGCCATGGGACCCATGTCATGGATATCGCCGCGGGCAATGGCAACGGATCGAAGCAGCCAGGGGTCGCGCCCGCGGCGGAGATCATCTTTGTAGAAGCCGACAGCACCGATATCGCCTGGGACGGCCCCAATGTCGTCAATCAATCGTTCGGGGACTCGGTTCAACTGTTGGAAGCTGTGCATTTTATCTTCGAGCAGGCCGGCGACCGTCCATGCGTGGTAAATCTCAGTCTCGGAACCAACGGTGGCCCGCACGACGGGTCGTCACTTGTCGAGCAGGGCCTTGATGCCCTGATTAATGAACGGCCGAATCGGGCGGTCGTGATTGCAGCGAGCAATTCGCAGACTGACAACATCCACATTTCCGGCATCGTTGCGGGAGACACGGCGCTCGATGTCGTAATGCAACAGGTCAACGCCGGCGGCGGTGAGGTCGAATTCTGGTACTCCGGAGAGCGCCGTCTGGAAGTGACATTGATTGCGGATGACGGGACACAATTCGGACCTGTACAGCCCAATGACACGCTGCCGATCGGCGCTGGAAATCAACTCTCGATCTTTATCAGCAACCGCCTCGACGACCCGAACAACCACGACAACGTCATAGCGCTCTGGATCGCCGAGGGCTTGTCCGATGGCGATTGGACTATCCGCCTGCGGTCACTCGATGGTGATAATGCAGAATTCCATGGATGGATCGAACGCGATGACTTAACCCAGGCATCATTTGCCGGCGCCGTTCCGACCCATACCCTTGGATCGATCTCGACTGGGAGGGCATCGATCGTCGTAGGATCCTATGACGCTCACAAGCAGTCGCTCCCACTCTCAAGCTTCTCGAGCTCCGGTCCTACTCGCGATGGCCGCGAAAAGCCCGAGGTTTCGGCACCTGGTCATGCAGTCTTGGCCGCACGCTCCCGGACGGGCAATGGCGTCGTTCGTAAATCCGGAACAAGCATGGCGGCACCCGCAATCACGGGACTGATCGCACTAACTTTTGCGGAGGCAGCCCGCAAAGGCGAAGAGATCTCGATTGATGAGCTGAGAAAACGTCTGGTGGCCACGGCAAAATTGCAGGGTAAAACAGCAGGTTGGGACCCGCGATACGGCCACGGGCGCGCAAATAGCGGCATAATGGCGTAGCTTGGAGCCGCAAGAAGCTCGACGGACGGAGGCTTCTTGTTAAATTGCTGGGGAAAGCATATATTCTACTGGTCACAGGTGCTCGAACGATGAACCTTAAGTCACTTCGCAAGCTAGAAACTCTACCGCCATCGCTGCAGGCTCGCCCTCGCAACGGCGACGAGAACGTGCTCGCCGTCGTGAAGCTGCGCACGGGTTTCAAGGCTCCGCACTATATCGTACCTCGTGCAACATTTGGCGATCGTATGGTGTCTGCCCAGGTCCGCGTCGCTGATCTCGACCGACTTGAAGCCGATCCCGCTGTCGAGTCCATGTCGCTTTCCCGTTCCCTGCCCGTTATCGAATAAAATTCGACTGATGCATGACAGAGATGCTGTGACCCGCAAGGGCGAGGGGGAAACGTGCGAATTCTCGATGACCAGACCAAGAAGGCCGTCGAGCAGGCGATCTCAGACAATCGCGAGCGGCTGGAGCTGATTTCCGGGTTTGTCGACGCCGCTCCAGGTTTTCCGGTCGTCAACGGACAGATCGTGCGTGAACCCGCGATTATTGTTTACGTCGCCCACAAGAAGCCGGAAAGCTATCTCGATCCCACTGAGAAAGCGCCGCGTCAACTTGGCGCCTATCGTGTGTCGGTCATGCAAGCGGATCCCGAACTGCAGCTTAATAAGAAGGCTGAGTTCGAGCCTTTGGCCACAGCCCTTGCCGAAGCGTCCACATCGTCACTGACCTACGAGAAACTGCCCGACAATCCAATCGACCACATCTTCGAGATTGACCAGCCGTTCGTCTGCCACGTTGGTCCGGATGCCGGCTGGCCCACGCTCAAACCGTTTCTCGAAGCGACCGAGAAGACCTTGAGTGTGGCGATGTATGATTTCAACGCCGAATACATCGCACGGACTTTCATCGACACGATCAAGAGCCGCGGCATCAAGGCGATCCTAACCTGGGATAACAGCATGCGGCCGGAGGAGACGGCCATCCGCGGCAAGCTCAAAGTTGCTCTCAAAGAAGAACTAGACGGCTGGGTGGTCAAATGCGGCGCGAATTACCGCTTCGCAACGGCCTATCATGAAAAAGTCGCGGTTCGTGACTCGAAGGCCTTCTGGCTTTCGAGCGGTAACTGGTCCTTGCGCAGCCAGCCGGAAATTGATCCGATCGCCGATCCGAAGTCGGCGAAGGGAATGTACTCGAGAGGCAATCGCGAATGGCATGTGATCGTTGAAAACGACGGCCTGTCTCAGCTCTTCGAGCGCTACATCACCTATGACAGAGATGAAAGCGAGCGTGAAGCCAAAGGCGGAGATGCAACGGCCCTCGATGAGCGCGACACCTTCTCGATGCCCGATCTCTTTGTCTCGGTGGAAGATATGATTGGCGGCCTCGAACTGGCTGCAGCAATTGTCGAACCGCTTGCCCCGTCTATCCTTCCATCTTCACCGCGAAGCGTTCCCGTCCAGCCGGTGCTTACGCCGGACAACTACCTGGAGCGAGTAACAGAACTTCTGTCGAGTGCGCAGCGTTCGCTATATCTCCAGTTTGCCTACATTCACTATAGCGCCACCGCGCGTGACAAGCGATTCACAGACCTACTCTTAATGCTCGCCGACCTCAGTTATCGCCCGGGGCTCGACATGCGCATTATTCTGGGTCGAGATGGCGCCGCCAACTGGATACGCAAACTGGCCGAAAACGGCTTTAATGACAAGGTTTTTCGCCTTCAGGGCAGCGTTCACAACAAGGGCATCATTGTCGATGGCGCGATCGTACTGGTCAGCAGCACCAATTGGTCCTCTGACGGCGTTCTGCGCAATCGTGACGCGGGCCTGATCATCCATGATGCAGAGGTTGCCCAGTATTATCAGTCTGTTTTTGTTGATGATTGGAATGAGCGCGCACGGGCTTATCTGGCCGACGACCCGCCTGTTCTGATTGCCTCCCCAGGCGGCGAGCCGCCACCGGGGATGGTTCGCACAACTTGGCGGGACTATTACGGTTGAAGCAATTTATGTTCGCCATTATGCCGATTTCCGCTGGGGGCCATTCGCCCGCAATTGCGCCATCAGCATCGGACCGATCGCAAACTCGCCACGTTCTGCGCGTCGCGTCAGATCCCGCAGATAACCGCCGGCCGAATTGATCTGCCCTCCCCTCTCGAGGATACAGGCGATCACCGTCGCGGCATTTTCGGGGCCAAGCACCACGGCAGCCTCCTCGTAGGCAGACGGGCTTACCCCAAGCATGGATCGAACGACGACAGCAGCTTGCATGAGGTCACGCCAGGTCTGGACCCTGCCACCGGTCGCATAATCGGGAATTTGCGGGCAGGCTTGAAGCACCAAACCGAGGGGGAAACTTTTCACCGACGTCGCCGCAGTCACGAGCGGGACAGTCTGCTGCACCGTTTGGCGGGCGCCAACACGATCTGGATCTGGACTTCCTGCCACGGCTGTCGGCTGCGGATCTTGCTCCGCCCTTGCCCCCTGCTTCGTTTCGAAAGCTGGTTCAGATTCAAGGATAGAGTCTGGTTTTGAATTCTGTATGTGCCGCTCACTTTGATTGGGATTGCCGCCTAGTTTTTGGCTTTTCAACTGCATTTCCAAGCGATTGAGTGTTTCTTCGCGGAGCATTTCGAGTTCATCGAGAACATCTTCGAGCAAAGCCGGTGGAGCCGTCCGCGGCAACCGCTCCAAGATACCCTGCATGTGGCCCAGAATTGCGAGCCAGCCTTCGCTCGGATCATTTTCATTGGCTGCCTCGACGAGCTTCGTGATGTCGCGCCGGCAAAGCGTCAGACGCTCGCGCAATCGCTGCACACGCAGTCGCTCTGCAATCACTTCAGCTGCCAAAGCTTCGATCTCGTCCGCCCTTGCCAAGAGCGGTGCAAGCGAAAAGCCAAACGCTTCGCTGATTACCCCTCCCCTCCCCTTGTGGGCATAGCGCTTTCCGTTTGGACTATCTTTGCGGATAAGAAGACCTGCTTCGATCAGCGCAGCCAGATGCCGACGGATTGTTTGCTCCGCCATCCCGTGTGCTCGTAACGATAGCTGCGCATTCGAGGGAAAAACAATAAGACCCGTCTCTTCGCAGAGCTCATTCTTCGGATAGAAGCTCAAGAGGGCGTTCAACACCGCGAGTGCCCGGTCTGTAACGCCGAGCTTTGGCCTGGCTTCACAAAGGGCGCGGTAAATCTTCCACTTGTCGACCGCCTTTTCAGCTTCAATATCTCGCGATGCCATCTGGCTTGCCAACATGCCAAACGTCATCGATCGCCGCCCGAAGGGCGTCGTTACACTTCCATT
Organism: Agrobacterium salinitolerans; assembly: GCF_002008225.1. Taxonomy (GTDB): domain Bacteria; phylum Pseudomonadota; class Alphaproteobacteria; order Rhizobiales; family Rhizobiaceae; genus Agrobacterium; species Agrobacterium salinitolerans. The sequence continues at coordinate 198,719 of NZ_MRDH01000005.1, forward strand.
CTCCATTTCTTTCCACCTTCATTCAGGCAAAAGAAATCCGCTCATCAAAACGATGCCAAAGACTCTTGACTAGGATTCGTGGAAATGCGATTCTCGATCTTGCTTAAGGAATTGAGAGAGGCGTCCACGACGGTAACGTTTTGGGGGCCTTTTTCTTTTTGCGACTGCTCCTTGTGTTTTCCTGTCTCGACCGATTGCCCTACTCCGGGCGACGGACCTGATTGTCGAAATCGCGCAGCAGGTCCGGCATCCGATTGGCCAGCCACTGCGCAAAAGCGTCTTCTGTCTTCGAAATGGTGATCGTCGTTCCCGATGGAGCGCTCTTCATCCGACCAAACAGCCGGTCTCCAAGAGTAAGCTCGACGATTTGTCCCTGGGGTTTCGAGGGCGCGCCGATGGCAGCCGAGGTAGCAAGCGCGATGCGTCCGGCGCCATCAGCCTTCCTGAAGGCTTCGGTCGTCAGGACCTTCCGCACAACCTCGATCTTGGTGTCGTCTTTCAACAGATCGGCAAACGCCGTCCATTTCGGACGGCCGACGGCCTTCGCGCGGCCGATCGCATAAATGATATCGCTCGGAATAACTGACGTCACGCGGAAGAGATGTGACACGGCGGCTTCCGACAATCCGAGCACGGGACATATCGCTCGATGTGAAAGCCCAGCTTCCTTGAGCTGCACAGCCCACATGGCAAGTTCAATCCACGTGAGGTTTTCACGCACACCATTTTCAAGTGCCTGCTCTTCGATGAGCTGCCGATCCGACAAATCACGAACATACGCCTTGATCTTGATCAGTTCAGGCCGGTCGGCCTCGGCCATGATTGCCTTGATCGCGCCAAGGCGCCGATGTCCATAGGCGAGTTGGTAATGGTCCGGCTTCGTGGGGTGGGGACGAACCAACACCGGGATCTTCTGCCCTTCGGTGAGGATGGAGAGCTTCAAGATCTCAAGCTCGGACTCCGCATCGTCATCATTGTCGAAACGGTCTTGATAGGGCGATCGATCGACTTTTCCTGGATCGAGCGACAAGATACTGTCTTCCGTCAAATGGCTGAGGGCTCTTCCGACATTGGAAATAACAGGCGACGAATGCCGGCGCGAGAGTCCAACCCTCTCGGGCGTTTCTGTCTCCACGGACTCAACACGGTTTTCGGCCTCTTCAGCCATTCGACGAAGGATGCTTTTCTTCATTTCTCACGACCCCACACACGATGAGCCAATTGCAGGATTTCAAAATTGACCCGGTCAGCGCTTTCAAGTGCGCGTTTGAGAGCTTCCCGGCCGACTTCGCCGGCTTCCAGTTCGTAGAGGCTTTTCTTGGCGACAGCTGCCCCGGCGATTGCCGTTGATTCCAGAGCTTCTGCAACGAGAACATCGTCACCAAAAAGTCGCCGCATCACTCCAGCCATGTACTTCTGCGGTCCATCGTTCGGATTGACGCGCGTGAGCAGAAACCGAAAAAAATCGTGTTCAAAACGGGCGCCGAATTGCTCGAGAACCTCGGAGAGATCCGAGATCATGATCAGGAACTGATTACATGATGCGACGTCGAGCATCGCGGGGTGGACAGTGACGACCAGCGCGGTGGCGGCGTAAAGCGCCGCAAGTGTCGAATAGCCGAGTGACGGCGGCGTATCGAGAATCACAAAATCGTAGCGATCGTCAACGCTGGCGATGGCCCTGCTCATCCGCTCGAAGAAAAGGCCGAGCTCATCTCGCGTCTTTGACGTCAGGAATGTTGGCGTGTCGAATTCGAAGTCCATCAGTTCGAGGTTGCCGGGGACGAGATCGATCCCCGGGAAGTAGGTCGGCCGGATCGCCTCGGAAAACGGCCGCCTTTCATTGTCGTATCGGATCGCCGCATAGGCCGTCTCATTGGCGCCAAGATCGAATTCTGGCTGAATGCCAAAAAGCGCGGTCATCGAGGCTTGCGGATCGAGATCGACACAAAGAACGCGGTAACCTTGAAGGCCCAGGAAATGAGCAAGATGGATCGACGTCGTTGTTTTCGAGCTTCCGCCTTTGAAGTTGACAGTCGCAATAACCTGTAGCTTCTCGCCCTCGCGCCGGAAAGGTAACAGCTCATTCGCTTCGTCAGGGCGAAGTGCAGCGAGGAAACTGCGCAGTTCCCTGACCTGTTCGACCGTGTAGCTGCGTCGGTTGTTATCCGCCCGATCAGGCTGGGGCCCCTTCCCTTCGAGGGTCAACTGACGAAGTGTGCTCTCGGGAACATCCAGGAGACGAGCCAGATCGACGGTGGAGAATGTACGGGAAAATGATTTTCTTGCTTCCGGAGGATAGGCGGCTTCGCGCATGTCACGAAGCTCGGCTGAAAGCTTCGACGTATAGGCCTCTATTTTGGAGGCTGTGTCCTTGACGCTCTTTGATGCGGCCTGCGGCATCCAATCCTCTTGACGGTTATCTTCACTTTAAAAGATCGTTTCCGTCAGTGATGCCATGGAGCATCCGATTCCACAAGGCGTTTTTAGTTAACCACTCGTTAACGCCGCCCGCCGCCGGGCACATCAAAAGCGATTCTGCGCCGGACTCGAAAACTTTACAATTGTAAAGCCCGCGCGGTGGGGACACCCAGAAACTTTACAGTTGTAAAGCCACCTCGTTGCCGAAACGAACAGGGACACTGGGAATCACGAACCAGGTTGTAGACGAAATTTTATTCGCTTGATGGGAATTGTCGATGCTGAAATGATCTCTCCAATGGAGGCCTTCATGACAGTCATCTATATCCACGGCGTTAAAGTGCGTGACGAACGGCAAGGGATCGAACTGGGGAAATCGTTCCGACGGTGGCTTCAGCCCAAACTGGAGGTCGATGGCGCTACCATTGGCTACGAGCCCGTCTACTGGGGCAATAAGGCCGCGAAATTCAGGTGCGATCTGCAATCCCGGCCGCAGACAGCTCTACTGGGGATGGGGGCGGCTGATGGCTATGCCGGCCTCGGATCACTCCGCAGCGCCGGGCCGCAATCGCCACTCGATCGACTCGTCCCGGCTCCGCAGCAGGGCCCTGTGATCGGCGGACCGCAAGGCTCGCTGCCAAACGTCGCACCACCTCTGGCGTCAATTGCGAGATCGAGACGCGCCGATTTTCTTGCTGATCTCTACCTTGCAATTTACCCAGTGCGATCGGGCAGCGATCCGGTTGCAGACGAGCCTGACCTTGGTTCATTGGCCGACGCTGCTGCAAGTGTTGCCGATGCCTGGGACGCTGTCGCAGCTCGAAATCGGACTGACGATGCCCGCATTACCGAAATGATGACGCTGGTCGAGCAACGGCTAAACGGGCCCAATCTTATAGGCATGGGAGGGGCGGTGAACTGGTTGTCAAGAGCAGGTGAAACAATGCGGCGTGCGGCAAGCTGGCCTTTTGACGCCGTCTCGACCGCCTTTGCCGAGCTGCGTCCGACGGTCAATGAATTTGTCGCGTATTTCATTGGCGATGTGCTGACCTACCTCAACGAGCGCGGTACCGCCGAAAATCCGGGCGAGGTTCCACTCGCGGTGCTGCGGGCATTGCGGCTGGCGCAAAATCGAAAGAAGGAAACAGGCGAGAAGATCGTCGCCGTTACCCACTCGATGGGTGGTCAGCTCTTCTACGACGCGATCACCTATTTCGCGAAAGCTGATCCCCTCCTCCAAGATCTGGAAGTTGATCACTGGATATCGTGCGGCTCCCAGGTTTCGTTTTTTGCTGAGCTTCAGCTCCTTCATGGCCAACCCGACCGCTCGTCGCCCGGAAAGCTGGATCGGCCTGATCGCGTCAAAGCCTGGACCAATTTTTACGACACCAATGACTTGGTCGGCTTCGTCATGTCTCCGGTCTTCAACGGAGTGGAGGATCAGGCTTACGACACTGGTTACGGTCTCGCCTTTGCGCATACCGGGTTTCTGGCCCGCCCAAGCTTTTTCCAGGCCATCCACGACGTCCTCTGAGAACGAAATTGAAAGTGACGGAAATTTCACATGCTGCGTATTGACCCAGAAAAGCCTGGTCGTTGGATCGAAAGCGACGCTGTCGACAACGGCGCCCATGTCATGATCGTCGGCATCAGCGCCTACCCGCATCTTGCAGGTGGCGACGCGGTGGAGCTTGCGTCAGACAACGGAGGCCTTGGACAGTTGGAGCTGTCTGCGCTGACCAGTGCGAAGTTGTTTGCTGCGTTGAAGTCAATGGGGTCGATCGCCGGCTGCAGGATCAAGAGTTGCAGGCTCGCGCTAGCGCCGTCAGAAGCCGAGGTGTCTGAGGTCGATGCCTTGACAGACGGCCACTATGCCAGTGCTTGTTTCGAGCCATCGCGGGCGCTGGTTATCGACTGGGCGCGAGACATTCGTCGTGACGGCCGGAAACAAAGCGAAAACGTTGCGTTGTTCTTTTTTTCCGGACATGGCGTCGAACATCTTGGCTCCCCTGCCCTTTTGTCCAGCGACATCCTCAATCCGGACGATCCCAACCGCGCAGATCTGGCTATCTCCCACGACGGTCTGGTTCGCGCCATCAAGACCTACGGGATTGATCGTGGCCTTTTTTTGATCGACGCCTGCCGGAACGCGCCAGAAATCGCGAAGCGGCTCCACATTGTTGGAAGTGAAATACTTCAGCCGGATCCAGATCAGCCCAAATCGCCCGAGGCGATGCTTAGTCTATTGTCGACGCGCCAGCTGTTCCAATCCTACCAGGTGCGCGGCGCAGGCCAGACGATTTTCGGCCAAGCGTTGCTGGAAGCTCTGGACGGAGTTCCACCAGACTACCGCCCATATGACGACACGAGTGATCCGCTCACGCTTCGCTTCGGCAGACTGGAAAGCCATGTCAAGCAACGCGTTCGCGAGCTTCTGCTTGAGCAGACAACAACAAGGTTGCAGCCGGTAACGCCGGCAGGCGACCCTTATGACGGAGAAATGCTTGTCGCCGTCAAGGCACTTCCTGCTGACGGGGCATCTGCCGGAGAACCGTCCGCCGCGAACCGCAGCGTCGAAAATCTTATCGCATCGCGTTCGGCGAACCTGACCGACGAATACGTTCTAACCTCCGAAAGGACCATTTCGGCAATTCGGCAATCCTCGCAAACCAAAGGTCTTCCAGATCTCTCAAACTTTGACATTATGGATCAGATATTAGGCGACGATGACGTTGCTGATACTTGGATCGACAGTGTGCGGGTGTTGAACATCGCATCAGGAAGTGTAACCGATGCCAGCGCGGTCACTGTCACGCAGGCCTGGACCAACGCCTATGAAACCTCCGTCAGCGCATGGATCGATCTCACGATCGCACCAGGGGCAGGCGATGTCGTATGGATCAGCACGACCCGATCTTCGGGTTCAGAATTGTCGGTTGCCATTCCTCGTGATCTGCTGGTAGCTACTCCAATACGCCTTGATATCGATATGCAGGTTCAAGCGGACGAAGGGTGGGTCGTCGAAGGCTTGAGCGCTCGACTTGGCCCTCCTTGCACGGAAGATCATATATGGACGCAGCTGGAAGATATACAGAACGCGGAGATTCTGACTGACCTCGGCAGCGCCGGCCGGATGGCGGTGCGCCGTGATATACTGGGCGAGACACTGCGCGAAAAGCGCCAATCTCCGGTCGCAGCAGCCATAGCGGGTTCGGTACTCCTGCGAAGCGGCCACCTCGAAGATCTACATGATTGGCCCCGTAATCTTGCCGATTGGTATGAATGGCTCCCGGATGGTGCCCTCCTCTGGGCGGAAGCGCTCATCCGCCGTTATCCGATGGACCGGGCGCGAGAAACGCGTGCCGGTTCAGTTGCAGACCTCGCGAACACAGCGGCGTATGCTGAAGCGCGGCGATATTTTTCAAAACTCGGCGAGCGTGGTGTGCCCGTGCTGAGCGCCAATATGTCTCTCGCGATCGGCCAATTGCCATTTTGGCAGAGGCTTCTGGAAAGCGATGCATTGGAAGCACGCGACAGACACGCGCTAGCGAGGAGCTGCCACGTGATCGAGAGCGCCGCGGAAGCTTTCATCTCAGGCGGACTGTTTACCGGTTTCTCCCAGTCACAGCGGATTTTGCCGCCTGGATGGTTGCTAGGACGCCGGCAGCGGCGGCGATACCGTTAGGGAGGCGTTTGGCTAGGCTTTGCGGACTGTACACCCCATGGGAAAACTGAGACGCTGGAATCCGTCCACGAGGGGCGGCGTATAGGTCACTTTCAGGAGATGGGCCGGGACGACCATCTCTGAAGACAGCAACGCCTCAAGATCGGTTGGCCAAAGTGAATAATGATGCTGCTTCCCACTGGATGTCTCCCAAATCTCGCCCTCCTGTCGCAGGACGTTTAATGCGCCGACATAAATAGCTTCAACGAACGTTCGATCGTCTCTTGCTTTCGTCGCTATCGTCACTGCGACCTCATGACCCTTGCCCGGCAAGGCGTAAAAATCTGCTCTGGCAGCAGCGAGAACGTCGGCGATAAACCCGAAACTCGATTTAAGGGGAGGGTGGCGTTGCAGCGCGAACAATTCGCTGAAATACCCCTCCTTGATGTCTTCGCGCAGTTCACCTTTCCCATTGAAGAAGATTTCAAAGAGCATCCCGTCCAGCAACGCTTTACGCTTCTCTGGCGGATACGATGAAGTCCGACTTGCAAAATCACTGATGAATGCGACAGCGCCGTGTGCGTTACCGCATGCCGCCTGGTAGATATTGCGGCCGATCACGAACAGATTGTTCTTGTTGATTTTCGACGTCGTTGTGGCGGTCAACAGGTCGATCGCCGGGTTTTGTGTATAGTAGTTGTGTGAGCGAAGTGCCGTAATGATCTCATGCGATTTCTTCGAGGCATCGATAACGAATAGACCATCGGCGAGCGCGGAGCCATCATACTCGTCAACAAGCTTGGTGACGCTCAGGTTGAAATAAAATTCGTCCGAGAGCGACGTGTGCTCCCAAGACGTCTGCTTGCCCATTGTCGCCGCGGCAATCTCGTTTCTAACGCGCTTGAACATCGTCTCGATCGACGTGTCGGGTATGTCGATATGCTGCAACAGCGCGGCTGTATAAGTGCCATTCCTACCTGTCCCGTCTGATGCGACTTCGCCCGGTGATGTTGCAAAGCCGATGATCGTACCTTTGGGAGCGTAGACTGACGCCAGCCCTCGCGCACCCGGCGCACGGTCCCACCGTCGCTCCCAGGGGTTCTTTCGGCACGCATCAAGGATGATGATCTTGGTCGAGGCCTTGGATTTGGCCATTTTGCTGACGACTAGATCAAGAGACAACGAACTGTGCTGGGCGTCCTCCTCGGTTTCCATGTCGGTATCGTTCGCAAGGAGGTAGTTGACCCCTTCGATTTGCATCCCATGACCAGCAAAGAAAAACAGGCCGACGTCGCTTTCATCCAGCGCGACGCGAAACTTCTTGAGCTCTTTTTTCATTCTGAGCGAGGACGCATCGGTCGCGATGATGGTCTCGAAACCATAGGCGCGCAGCTTCTGTGCCAGATCCATGGCGTCGTTAACGGGGTTAGCCAAGCCATTCCCATCAGGATAATTCGCGTTGCCGATTAAAAGTGCAGTCATTTTTCGCGCCAATTTATCAGCCTCCTTGGGCTTAACATGGTTAATAAAGCATTTTCAGCCACAGCGTGTCCCCAACCGCTGCGGAACTGATCCACCAGGGGAATAGCTGCAAATCGCGGCACTTCATGTGTGTGCTAATCGATTATGATGCAGGCATCGAAACGACGAAACATCGTCTTGAATTCGCTCCCTGCCTTTCCGAGATAACTCCGATACTTGATCGGCCTATGCGCGGTGACGAAAAAATCATCCGGAGTTAAAGGAGACGGGCCGCCCGACCGCTCCTCCTTGTCGCATTATTGTAGTAGCTCGAAGCCTGCTGTACCGATCGATGGCGCGACTGTTCCATTGCTTCGGGGAGGGGGATGCCGCGATTCGCGGCTTCCGTCAGATAGCCCGACCGTAGGCCATGCGCCGAAAACTCCCCAGGCTCCAACCCGGCCATTTTGGCTCGCTGCTTGAGAATGGCATTGATCGACTGCGGGTCGAGCGCCCGCTTCGAAACAGTATTCCACCTGCCAATCGCTCGAAACACGCTGCCCTTTTCAATGCCTGCGACTGCCATCCAGGCATTGAGCGCCTCCACAGGCTGGCCCGTCAGGTAGACGATCTCATCTTGTTCGCCGGTGGCTGTTTTCGTCCGGCCGAGATGGATAGCGAGAGAGGGGAGGGGAGGGCTGTCGGGCACTTCGATGGGAGCCTCGACGGTTAGTTGCTCGACGCGCAATGAGGCAATCTCACTGCGTCGACGACCACCCGAGGCAAAGGCGACCATCAGTATCGCCCTATCACGAACGTCGCGCAGATTGTTATCTGCGCAAGTCGCCAGCAATTTTTGAAGGATATCGCCGGTCACCGCCCTGGCGCTTTTACGACGGCGCGTTCGTGGAACGGCACGAACCGCCAACCGGATCGCCTGTTTGAGGGCAGGGGAGGCGAAAGCGCCGTTAAGACCGCGCCATTTGGTGAGCGTGGACCAACTGGCCAGCCTGCGACGCACCGTATCAGGCGCGTGCGGACCGATGGATTTTAAAAAACCCTGGTGCCTGAGATTCTCGTCAACATCGACGGGCATGCCGTGGTTGGGGTCGCCTGCACGCTTTTCCGGATCCCACAAATGATGGGCGACGAATTTGAGCAATAGTGCCTCGGGTGCTGGCCATGGTAACGACTGTCCGGTCGCGGCCAGGCCCCAGGCTTCAAGATAGGCGAGGTCGGAGGTCAGCGCTCTTAGCGTATTGTCGCCCATTCCCTGGTTGACGAGATGGCGTAGCGTTTCAACGTCCTCATCGGTCAATAGCTCAGCGAGCTCGTCGCGACGCTCAAGTGGCAGGACGGCGGCGATAGTGTCGAGCTCTTCGGCGCGGCGTTCGACGGCGTTTAGCGATGTTTTTGCCACGGGCGCTCCAAAAAACCGGATTCATGCGGCCTTGATGACCGATGTTAACAGCGATTTTCAGTGATTTGCGCCGCGAAATCAACTACCATCGATAAGGGTTACTTATCGATGGTTACACGACCAACTCTCGGCTATACGAAGTATTGCATCCGAAGGCCTCAATAGCTTTCGTTTAAGAACATATTAACCATAATTTCAATGGCTTGCAGTGCCCACGGTTTCGACATCCTTCGGTTCGGCGGTCAAGATCGTGGCAAGCGCCAATGCAGGTGCAGATCTGCATATTGCAAGCGGAATAAATTTTTCGGATCGTGGCGGAATGACAGACGATCAGAAATCACTCTCCGATATCAAGATGAAGCCCACCACAGTCATCATGCTCAACCAGCATGGTTATGAAACGTTGGAGGAAATGGCTCATCTCTCGAGCGCTGAAATCCTGCGAATGCCCGGTATGGGTGGTAGCGATTGGCGCAAGCTCGCGGCAGCATTGGATCGGGGGCCAATTTCTCAACTCTCTCGGCGAAAGAAAGTCTAGTTGGCGTTTGCCACGAGACTTAGGCACTTGCCTTCGTCCGCCATTGCGGATGCGGCCGAAGCTGAGGAGATTATTGGCCTGCGCATGGCCTTTACGGCTCACGTGTCTATTATCAATCTTCCGTATCGCTCAATTTTCGATGCAGCGCCAGCGCGTCTGGACTGGGAAGAGCAGGTTCGTCGCCGTCGTCGACAGCAAGCACCATGCGGATTCGCTCTTCTTCCGCAAGCCGTCTCGCTTCGTCGTAACCGTATTTGCAGATGTTGAACGTCCGAGAGATAGCTTTACGGCGTCTTTTTGTTGCAGAGGCGTTTCCATGATCCTCAACCTGCACCTCAATCCGGGCGATCCATGCGCCGTCTTTATAATGTTTACCGGGCTGGACGTAATAGACGCCAGGCAGATTGCTTCCTCCAGAACGGTTCTTGCGCACCTGCATGCGCATGTCCCTGTTCGTCAAAGGCGGCACGACGCTTAAAACCGCATCTCGATAGGCCTTGGCGACAATTAGTGCCTGTTCATTCCCGCCATAGGTGCCATCACTGAATGTCATCTGAAACGTTTTGCCGCCACGGGAAAAGTTTACCCTCCAGGCATTCTGGCCATGTCGGTCGGCGTCAACCCGGTTGATCGCGTACATTTCGTCTTCGTGGTACTGCGGCGATGCCTCGGAAGACTCGGAGGACTGTATGTTTTTCGTCAAATGGCCACTGCTCATTCTATTGATTATCTATCGGGAAGTTCCAATGCATCATGCCTGCTGGAGGCCGGTGTACCAAACACTGTTCACTCGAAAGTAATCCACGGAACACCTTCAACCAGACGGCCGCCATGTGCACAAGCATCGCTCACGCGGGCAATCTTCTTGCCCTGAATGCTAGCAACTGATGACCCGCCCGTGATTTTATCCGACATGGTCGGCACACCGGTGCAGAGCAGGCTATCTCCAACGGTCGCAACAGGCACGCCATCGACCGTGACGAACGTTTGTTGTGTCGATATCACTGGCCCACCGATATGTGGTTCTGGATCAACCATTGGGCAGGAGTGCATATGGCCTTTGCGAACGACGGGACTGGACATTACTTAGTTCCACCTTGCCTATTTGGGCGGCATTTTCCACTTTGACGACCCCGCGTTAGCGCGCTCTTCTGGTGTCGTGGGCATCATCCCTGCCTTCTCCGGAGTCCAATCAGGGTCTTCAATCCAATAACGAAGTGGCAGCTCTTTTTGCACTTCACCCAGTTCGTAAATACGACGAGGATATATCAGGTCACCGTAGCTGACCTCGTTTTCAGAGTTGCTGACAGTTACCTGAAGGAGATAGGTTTTGCTTTTCTCTGTTGGTGTTTGGTTCGGGTCAAGCGAAAGAATGAAGCTCTCGTTTTTCGGAGCGAGGCCGTAGTCTCTCAAGTCCATTTGCAGAGAGCTGCCAGTTGGCGATTTCATTTCCGCGAACAGGCTTTTTCCGTTCGAGTCAAAATCTTCAGGCTTGGAAGGAATTTTGATTTGGACAGTCGGCTGCCAACCTTTTTCCTCGAGGGTAGCGATCAAAGTTGCGATGTAATCGCCCATCTCACTCAAAGAACGCGGCTGGTCAAATGGTCGAAACGCGAGCCCATCAATACGACCAGCTCTCTGGGTTACTTGAAGAGTGCGTCCGGGAGGCAAATCGAAGCTTTGTGCTCCTTCAAGAACCCGTAAGGCAATCCAGTTATCGTCGAAAAAGATTGGCATCCAATCGGTTAGATAATCTACGTCGATTACATAGCCCTGCGGCTCCCTCGGCCCCATTTTCAGATTGTTACGTTCGATTAAATCTCGGACGGTCATTCCCATTCCGACCTCAATTTTGTGAGGCTCACTTCTGGATGGATCGGTCGGACTAGACATAAGGTAACCTCCGAAAGCAACAATCATGACAACAAACAGCAAGGCTGAAATCTTCTTCATAACTTTTGGTCACCATGTCCAACCCTGCTGGGAAGCTAGTCTGCTCATAAGGTCTTTATAATATCCGACTCTGTGATCACGGTTCGAAATCGAACCTTGGAATGGAATGACGTTAGGATCGCCGCAGGTTGTCGATAGCGGAATGTCGTAAAGATTCTGGCTGGCATTGTATCCCGAGCCAAAAAGGCTGTTCGCTCTACCCTTCGCCCATTTCGAGACGCTATTCCCCATCTCCATCATTGAGAAGGTTTTCCGATATCGATCGTATACCGGTTGAACAACCTCTCTTTGCTCGTATTCGGCCATTCTGTCCGATGCAGTTTTCAGATCCGGTGGTTTTTGGTCTAGAGCTTCGAAGGATTTCTTAAGCCCGTCAGGTATTGGTTTTCCCTCAGCTGCATAGCACTTTTTCATATCCTCATAACCGTGCCGAGCCCTATATGCCGCCTTTGGATATATATCGCCAAATATTTCTTTGTTCGCATCTCCGAGAGCCTGATACATATTGTACCAGGGGTCTAAACCAGTGGGTGTGGCTTTTAGCTTCCGATTTCAATCGAAGCGCTAAGCGAGAAATTCGGCACCGAAATATCCTCTTACGATTTCACTCCGGAGTAGGGGAGGGCTCACCTAAAGCCCTGATGCCTTGGTCAGATTCACGCGGAAGCGATCCCGCCGCCGCTGATATCTGCGGGTCATCTCTGCCGACGCATGACCGAGCTGTTTCTGGACGTAACGCTCGTCGACTTCAGCGGAAGAGGCCAAGCCCGCGCGAAGGGAATGGCCTGAAAACTTGAAGGCGCGTTCAAGTTCGCTGAGATCCCCTCGAACGCCCGCGGCCATCGCGGACCTTTTCACAAGCCGAGCGACTTCCTTGTCGTTCAGCCGCTCTGACCCGACTGCCTTCCCTTGCCCTGTCACACGGCGAAACAGAGGGCCATGAGCCAGCTTGGCGAACTTGATCCAGGTCTCGATTGCGGCGACCGGGCAGGTCGTATCGGTCGAGCCGCGACCGACCTCGACTTCTCGCCATCCGGTTTTGCCGCGCAGCGTAATAAGCATGCCCTTGTCGAGGATCTCGATCCAACCGCGACCGTCCTCAGTCTGGTCGGCCTTCAGGTCGAGGCCGACGATCTCGGAGCGCCGAAGGCCGCCAGCAAAGCCGATGAGCAACATTGCCCGATCCCGCAGGCCGCGCAGGGAGCCGCGATCGAGCGTCTCGACCATGGCTATGATATCCTCAGCCATGACCGCTTCCTTTTGGACCGGTGGCTTGGCGTGGCTGTTGCGTATGCCGGCCATTACGGTTGCGATATGCCTGTCTTTGCGATCGAGCGAGAGACCGCGCTGGGCATAGTTCCAACTGAGGGAGGAGAGGCGTCGCTCAATGGTCGAGACAGAGTTGGCCTTGGTGCTTCGGTCAACCGTGCCGGAAGCACAGGCTGTGATGTATAGCCCGACGGTTTGTGGATGCGGAGGGAGCGGAGCAAGATTGGACCGCCGGCACCAAGCAGCAAAATGCTTCCAGTCGGAGGCATAAGCCTTGCGCGTATTTGCGGAACTGGCCGCTTCAACATAACCCCGGGCGCGATCAGCAAGGCTTGCAAGATGGGCGGGCGTCTGATCCTGAGCAGCGAGGGAGGGGAGGGGACTTTCACCTGACACCTCTGGCGGGGAAACATCGCCGCCGGAGGCTGTGCTGAGAGACGGCGCTGAGGTCTCCTCGACGTCAATTTCGGTGTTTTGCTCGATGATTTGGGCCATTCTTTATATAAAGAGCAAGACGTCCGATAATGCAAGATTATCGGACGTTATTTGGCGACGACAAGCTGTGCGGTTTAAGTCAATATTGGTGGCACAAACCGCGCACTTGTACTATGCTGCGGAGCATGGACTCGATCACCACAGCGCAACTTCCATCAACGACATGGTCGGCTCACCTGCCGGGCTGGACTTTGGCACATGGCCGTGACATCGACGCAATTGATGCCGCATTCGCCGCCGGTATCGCGCTGAAATCCCTCGACGATTTGATACGCGCCGATCCTCCCTGGCTCGGCAGCTGGCGCGATCGCCTGGCCCTTAAATCAGCCGCTGTCGCGGCCCGCATGCTCGGTCGGAATGAAGACGAGGATGCGCTGCGCGATGCCGTTTTGCTGACACCTGCGAATGGGGATCCGGGACCGGCCGGAAAGCTCTTTCTAGCCACACGAATGCTGGCACGTCGAACAGCCATGCCGGGTACTGCGTTCGTCGGGGAATTAGCCGAGCTTCTGTCTATCCGATGGGACACGGATCTGTCCTCGATCGCGGATCTCGCCGATGCAGCAATCCAGTCAGCACGCGCAGCCCCCCTTTCTATTGCCGATCTGGTATCCGCGATCATGGCGCTTCGTCCGGACGCGGAGGTCCTGGCTCTGGCTTTGGCAGACACCGTTCTGGCCCGGAAGCTGAAATGGGCGAGACCCGTGCCCCTGTTGCTACCTGTACGGTTCGGGTCTGCATTCCGCACCATCGGCGGAAGAGGCCGAGTGCGGCCGGGTGAGCCAGCTTATCCGAAGGCAATCTGCTTGGCGGTGGTCAGCAGCGTCGAGGCGGCGCTCCAATCTGCCGCCGACATTGATCGCCGTGCCGCTCGGTTGATGGCAGCAGTGCCGAAGGTGAGGACCAAGGGGGGCAAGGCGGTTATCCAAAAGCTACTCAATGAAGACGCGATTCCGGCCTCGGCGCCGGGCTGCAATCTGTCACGCTGGGCAGCCACTCGACTGTTTGAGCGACTGGAGAGTTTCGAGGCTGTACGAGAAGTTTCCGGCCGCTCATCATTCCGCATGTACGGGTTATGACGATGGCAAGATCCTCGGAAACTCAAACCAAAAGACGGCTATCGCGTGATCGAAGGCAGGACGTTCTTTTTGATCGCGAGCTTGAGGATTTGCCGTCGGAGTTGCGGTGGCGAGAATGGATGCTGCGGGTCGAGGCGGTAATCTTTGCTTCGGCTGAACCAGTCAGCCGGGAGATGCTGGCAGCCGTGGTTGGCAGGGACTGCAGCGTTGATTTGCTGATCGACGACCTTTCCAATGAGCTTAGAGACCGACCATACGAATTGGTTTCGGTCGCGGGTGGATGGCAGCATCGCACCCGACCACGGTTTGCTGAGACAATTCGCATTTCGACCGCACCGGCGAGAGCGATTGCAGCACCGCTCTCCGAGACCGAGACAATGGTGTTGACTGCGGTGGGATATTTTCAGCCGATCACCCGGGCTGAATTGTCGGAGATTTTTGGCAAGGAGGTCAGTCGTGACACGATCGCCGGCCTGCGAGATGCGGGCTTTATCGTTTCAGGCCCTAGAAGTCCGACACCCGGTGCGCCCTATACCTATGTGACAACGAGCCGATTTTTGTCGGTGTTTGGATTTCAGACTCTGCGTGACCTTCCCAACATCGAGGCACTTGAGGATGCTGGACTTCTGAGCAGCCGGATTGCGTCGAATGCTGCCAACAGAGATCTCGCCGACCTCACTTCCGGCGGACAGGACGACGCAGACACCGATTGACGCCATTCCTCCGTTTATCGACGTTTATGATGGCCTAGAACGCGCTCGCCAGACTCTGCATGATCTGGTTCGGCAACCCTCAACGTATTTTCGATCGGGCACGGCCTGCCGAGGAGATAGCCTTGGCCTATGTCGCATCCGAGATCTTGTAGGCGACGGAGTTGGGTTTCGTCTTCGATGCCCTCGGCGGTGATCTTCACCCCAAGCCCGATCCCGAGTGCGATGATCGCGCGGACGACCTTCTCCTGCCGGTCGCTGTCTTCGAATGTCGCCACGAAGCTTCTGTCGATCTTGATCTTATTGAACTTGTAGCTTGATAGCTGCGAGAGGCTGGAATAGCCGGTTCCGAAATCATCCAGTGCGATATTGATGCCGGATTTTACAAGATCGTCGAGAACACCGCGGGCCGTTTCGGCGTCGTTAATGAGCGCGCTTTCGGTGACTTCGATTTCCAGTCGATGGACAGGTAATCCGACCTCGCCGAGAATCTTAAGGAGGCGAAGTCCAAGCAGGCGATCACTCAGTTGGACCGGAGAAATATTGAACGACAGAACAGTGTGAGCGGCCCACGACAGAGCATCCTGGCAGGCGATACGGAACAATTGCTCAGTGAGTTCGACAATCAATCCGGCGTCCTCGGCCAGCGGAATGAATTCGCACGGCGGCACGAATTTTCCCGGTGAAGTCTCCCAACGCGCAAGAGCTTCGTATCCGACGATTTGTTGAGTCTTCAGGTCCACGAGAGGCTGATAATAGGGGCGGATTTTCTTCAGTTTCAAAGCCTGTTTTAAATCCGCTTCCATCTGGATCCGCTGGATCAACTCCTCCTGCATTGCCGGCAAGAACGCCTTTACGACGTTGCGGCCCGTCTTCTTTGCCGCGTACATTGCGCAATCGGAATATTGAATCGCTTCTGTCAGTGTCCTGCTATCTTCAGGGATGCGGGCAAAACCGACGCTCGATCCTATATCGACGGTGGCGCCATTTATTGTGATTGGTTTGCTGATTGCAGCGACCATGCGTTTTCCGACGGCCGTCAGATCCTGGTTGCCCTTTCGCTCAATAACCACGACAAATTCGTCACCTCCCAATCGATAGACATTGTCGTCGGGGAAAATGGAGGTCAGTCGTTCGGCCACGACTTTCAGGACGCGATCTCCCTGATCGTGCCCGAGAAGATCATTGACCTTCTTGAAGCCGTCAAGATCAATGCTAAAGATCGCAGTCCCGTCTTTGCACGGTATGATCTGCGGATTCAGGAGGGTGGAGGCCAAGTATCGCCTGTTGGGTAACTCTGTCAGGGGATCATGGCAGGCAATCCAGTCGACATTTTTCTCAGCCGTCAGGCGTCGCTGGATCTCTCGGGACATGTCCTTGATGCGAAGCACCGAATAGATCAGACCGAGAGCCCCAGCTATGTTCAACGCGGTGAATATCTCGTCGAGATCATAGTGCTCATGTGTGCGAAAATATGTATCAAGCGCTTCATGCGCGTTAAAAAAAAGCGCCACTGCGTAGATTATCGCAAACGCGAAGAGCCAGACCATTGCCTCCCATTTGGCACGGTTTGAATGCATTGACGGCATGAGGATCCCCCTGGAGTCCATAAATGGCGTCATGCCGGTACTATGGGAATGCATCTTCCCCGTTGAATTACTACATTAGTGGATATGCGTTGAAGCGGCGTTAAGACATCTCGCCTCCAACGTGCGCTGAAACCGCGCTAAGCTGCCAGCGCGTCCGCAGGCGCGAACATAGCATTCAGATTGAGAAAACAGATCATGCCCGATACGTGGGTAATGATACCTTCGCAACAGGACCGGTCGAAGGAGCCGGCAATATCCGGCGTCGGCTGTAACTGATCGGCGGTGACAGACAGCATATCTGTCACCTGATCGACCACCAGTCCCATCGGCTTACCGCTCACCTCGACCACGACGATGGCGCTTCTCTCCGTTGTCTCACCCGAACGCATGCCAAGCTTACGCGACAGATCGATCGTCGGAATGACGGTCCCGCGCAGATTGATGATCCCAACTATCTCCGGCGAGGAATGTGGCAGAGGTGTCGAGGCCGCCCATCCGCGAATTTCGCGAACGGAGGTGGTTTCGATGCAGAATGTCTGCTCCCCGAGCTGGAAAGCGATAATGTCGAGCGTCGTTTGACCGTTGATATTGCGCGAAAGGTTGGACATCAAAACTCCTCCCAGCTGTCGTTCTTGATGGCAGCGTTCCCGTGAAACGCATTTGATACTTTCGCCAACATCTGTCGGGCTGGCGAAGCAACAGGGCGAGAGGCAGTCAATACCGGTGTTGGCATTGAGCGTCGTGAATTCGTGCCTGCGCCGATATTGAATTGCGACAGCAACTGGAAGAGCGCGTCTGCTTCCTTTGCAAGGCTGTGGGCGGCGGCGGATGTTTCTTCGACCATGGCAGCATTTTGCTGGGTGCCCTGATCAATCGTGTTGACGGCGGTGTTAATCTCCTTCAGCCCCGTAGCCTGCTCCCTTGACGCTTCGACAATTGCGACGACATTCGTATCGACTTGAGCGACCTGCCCGACGATCTCCTCCAATACCTTTCCGGTCTCGCCGACAAGCGCGACACCGCTCCTGACATGCCCATTGGAGGTGCCGATAAGCCCCTTGATCTCTTTGGCGGCCTTGGCTGAGCGCTGCGCAAGCTCGCGAACTTCCTGGGCGACGACGGCAAAACCCTTGCCCGCGTCGCCTGCGCGTGCGGCTTCAACGCCGGCATTCAGGGCTAGAAGATTGGTCTGGAAGGCGATTTCGTCGATTACACCGATGATATTGGCGATCTCGGACGCAGACGACTCTATCTTGCCCATCGCATCGACAGCCTGGCGAACAACAAGGCCAGAGCGCTCGGCATTCTCCTTCGTCTTGCGGACAAGCCCTCCCGCTTCCTGCGCACGATGGCTTGAATCGGAAACAGTCGTCGTTATTTCCTCGAGTGCCGCCGCGGTTTCCTCGACGGATGCAGCTTGCTGTTCCGTCCGGCGCGACAAGTCATCAGAGGCAGATCGGATTTCCTGGGACGCGGCCGCTATGGCGCCTGCGTTTTGCGATACCGCTTCCATGGCTGAGCGCAGTTTTGCGGCCGCAATGTTGAAATCCGTGCGGAGTTTCTCAAGCGTCGGCAAAAACGGCGTCGATAATTGTGGCGTCAGGTCGCCTTCCGCGACGCTCTGCAGCGCCGCTGCAAGCTGGTCTACATTTTCCACGCGAGCCGTGACATCGGTCGCGAATTTAACCACCTTGAAGACCTTCCCATTCATGTCGAAGATCGGATTATAGGAAGCCTGGATATGCACCTTTTTGCCACCCTTGCCGATCCGCAAGAACTCGTCAGCGACAAACTCTCCCCGCGCTAAACGGGCCCAGAAGTGACGGTATTCATCGCTAGCGGCATACGCCTTGTCGCAGAACATTGAATGATGCTTGCTCCGGATCTCGGCCAACTCGTAGCCGAGGACAGTCAGAAAATTCTGATTGGCTGTGAGAATTTCGCCTGTGGGCGTGAATTCGATGACGGCCTGAGACCGCGACAGGGCATCGAGCTTGCCTGCATCCTCGGCAGACTTCAGTTTCTGCTCGGTGATGTCTGTCGCGAACTTTACGACCTTATAGGGTTTCCCGCCCCGTGACACAGGATTATAGGACGCTTCGATCCAGACTTCCCTGCCGCCCTTTCCGATCCGTTTGTACTGGCGGCGATCGAATCTGCCGGCGGCAAGTTCGTTCCAGAATTGCTGGTACTCGGCGCTGGCGGCCTCGGTCGGGTCAACGAACATACGGTGATGCTGACCGGTGATTTCGTGCAGCTCGTAACCGAGCGCGGCGCAGAAGTTTTCGTTTGCCGTCAGGATTTTTCCGGTGAGGTCGAACTCGATCACTGCTTGAGACTTGCTCATTGCAGCCAACACGGCCTTGGCATCGGAAGAGAAACTCAAAGACATCATTCTCAAGACACTCCTTGTCTGCCGCAAGCGTGTATGCCTCATCCATTTTGATTTCGGGCAATTGGGCCAGGGCAAGTCGAACACGGTACTATCAGGGCAAGGTGAACTTTATAGGGATGCGTTCGTCCTGACGCCCCCAGTTTTAGGGGCGAATTCTTACCAAATCCTGAACCTCAGCATCCGCAATTGAGCTTTCGCCCATTAATTATGCGGTTTGCTCAATATTTGGCTCGTAGCTTATGAGGAAAGCGCTGTCGTGAAGGCACACAACCATGCTCACGCGGTTGCGAATTTGCTTTGCGGTTGAAGGCGCAGCAATACTAATGAATCAAGCCGCGGCGGATCGCCTCTGCGATGGCGTGAACACGGTTGTCTGCACCAAGTTTTCGGATAGCCGTCTTGATATAGCTATTGACTGTATCGGGCGTATAGCCGCTTGCTTTCGCGATATCATCGGTGGTTTTGCCGAGACTCGCATATCGCAGACAGGCAATTTCACCATCGATCAGCTTCAGTGTTTGCGCAGAAAACCTTTCCATAATCGGACGCGTAATGACACGGTGCGTCACCTCAGCCTGTTCCTTAAGGAAGCTGATTTCATCCTGATCGAATGGCGTCGTTCTCGAAAAAGTTGTAGCTCCGAATAGAACATCGCCCCGTCGTATCGGAAACAGTGTCCGGTTCAAAACCGCAAAGGTGCGGGTGAGGTATATCAGTCGCGGCGGCGGAGCCGACTGCTCATAGACCTTTTCTTCAATGATGACGTCTGTCGCCGCCAGGGACGCGCGAACGAAAGGATCGGTTTTGAGAAGGTTGTCGCCGTAATATGCATCCAGGAAGGCTGGCGGCAGGTCGGTGTCGATCGAGTGTCCGCTACCGAAACGGTATCCGTTCAAATCCAGTCCCGACACAGCAAAAAAGTCGAATGGCACCGCCTTGCGGAGCCTTTGAATAAATGGATGCTGGCTAACATAGCGCCGAGTTGGCACCGATCTCAGATCGACGGCGTCGTTCACAAACTCTTCATGGGCACGCGCGCGCGAAACTGGCAAATGAGATCTCCTAGACGTAGAGACTCCAGTTTCTGGAGTGGAGGCGTTAATTTTCAGTAAACGCACGACGGCCGGAGCATATGCTGGCATCTGTTCTGCTATACCAGGGCCTAGAGTACACGGACGGATATTGAAGTTTTCAACATTGGCAACGGACGATCGCGGTTGCGTCCCTTCTGCGGGACGTCGGCCTCGTCGAAGCTAGGTTCATCTGCTGAGCTGTTGTGAGGAAGTGCGTAAGATCGACAATTGGCCGGCGATCGCCTGCAGTCGGACGCCCCTGTTTAGGCGTAAGCGCATCTGAAAGCATTCGGGTTAGAAGAGCGAGGCCGCTATCGTTTGTGACCTGAGATGTGGGCATCCTACCAACTCCAGGAACATGCCACCGGCCTATGTCGCCTTCGTTCGAGCGGCATACAAGTTTCTCGAAGCATCGGACTCGAAATGACGCGGACAAGCCGGTCAATAGCCTCCGCCGATGGACACCGGTATTTTGAGGGATTTCCAAAAACCGCCGAACAAGCAGACCGTCGATCGGCAATCCGGCAATCAAATCGGAGCCAAAGATTTGATGGATGCATTGGTCAAGCTTCCTCACTGCCGGGCACAGGTAGATGGTTGATGCGTAACGGAGGTCGTAACCACAGCGGGAACAATAATGGTGCGGCCTAAGCTCGCTCTGTTCAAAGGCCGCCACGGGCTGGTTGCAGGCGGTGCATCGATCTCGCAGCCTGCTTTTGTGTTTTTCGCAAGTAAGTCGGGTTGCCAGCCGCCACTCTCTTCTAAAGTATGGATGCTCGTCCGTAGCAAGGCAGCGCGGGCAAAATTGTAGCCAAGTTGATCCGGATCGTTGGTGAATTTTGTGGAGGGGTAAGAATAGCTGCCTCGGTATACCGTCCGGCAGCGTCATAGCGGCGAGCTGGTCAGATGCGATGTCTGCATATTCATGCAACTGGTCTGCCAAGGTAATCGAGAGATTCAAATCAAGCCTGGCCGACCACATTCCGGGCGTGAGGCCAAGTACCCGGGCGAAAGCGCGCCCTGGCACGCCGTTGGCGTAGGCAAGCCTGTGTAGCCAACTCGACAACAGCTCGTCGCGCTGTGGCGTAACCGTGATGGGCCAGCCTGCCGAAATCACATGGCGATAGCGCTCGCGGATTTCGATGAGCGGAGCATTGGTTTCTCTCTCATTCAAATCAGTTGCTTTCGCAACGCCGCGTTGCGTCTATGCGAAATTGGGATGTAGCCAAGTTCATCGATACCGGCTTTGGTGATGCGTTCTGCCCCCGAGCGGAGCGCTGCCACGGCAGCTTTGGTAACAACGGCAACAATCTCTCCGATCAAGCCTTCCGATAGATTGAAAATTCGTCGAGCCAATTTTTCATCCGACAGATCGGAGGCTTTCGCGAGCGGCAGTGCCGCTTCGAGGCTGTCCAAGAGCATCAGATAGCTCTCGTCGTATTGCCATCTTGGAATTGCAATCAGGTCGAAGCGCGTTGCCATCTCGCTTGTGGCGTTGACGAAATCGTAGATGGCGACCTCGCCGATGAGAACGGGAGAGATATCGTATTGCCGGCCAATCCGCCGGAGAAAGGCAAACACTCCTTCGACGTCGCGGGATCGTCCCCGAAGAGCATTGTGGAACTCGTCAAATATCAACACCCTGGGTTTGATGCTCGCCAGCAAGTGATCCAACTGCTCCGCCTTCCGGCTTACATTCCAGATGTCGCCACCAGGCGCATGAAAGGCCTGAAGGATACTGGCGTAGAAATGGCCGAGTCCGGCTCCCTCGCGCGTTTGAACGATCCACACCCTTTGGCTCAACGAGGCGCGCAGGTGTTCGACCGCGAAACGTTCCGCGATCATAGTCTTCCCATTCGCATACGGGCCGACGAGCATTAGCCCCTGGGTTCGCAGCGAGACGGGTCGGGCTAGCAAGTCGGCCAGTCGTTGATGGCTGTATCTCGCGATTTCATGGCCTATCCACCTCGGGGCCCGCATATAGGCTACGCGCTCGTCATCTCTCAGATCGAGGATGGGACGTACATGGTCAAATAAATGATCAGACATGCCGCTCACCAGTCTTCCACCGGCAACCGGTTCTTCTGCCGCACTGGGTGATTTCTGTGGGCCGGAGTCTCTTCGGAGCCGTTTGTCGAATAGGGCTTTTGGGCTGAAGCCGCATGTGCCCTGCGAACGGCGTCGCGCTTCTCCCGTTTTGAGAGTTTGGCGGCGTCGGCGATGGCAGAGATTTCACGGCGCAGGGCCACCTTATCTATGCTTGAGCGGAGATTGGCAGCTCGCAACTGCGCGCGATCAGCGTCATGTTCCCAGAGCGTCATCGGCTCAAAGCTGCCATCGCGTCGCTCGACGGCTCGAAACGATCGGGTTTCCGGATCACGAACATAGATATGGCTGATATCACGGGGATCGTATCGAACCTCAAGCTTCCCGAGTCGGTCGCGATCTGGAACGAGGGGGGCGAGCCAAGGCGCATAGTAATGCAAGGCAAACATGCTGATGCCCTGCTGAGACAATTGCCGCTCCGCGCATGGTAGGAACGACAAAAGTACTCGATCTGGGTCGTCTGATCGCTCGGGCAATCCCGGGCTACGGTTTCGCCACTCCGCGATCGGCACTTTCAGCGTTTTGGAATTTTCTTGTTGGTTATGATCGAGGATCGCCAGCGCTATACAGCGCTCCAATTCGGGGAAGCTTAGGCATGCACGCCGTTCCGACGGATATCCGTCGCGATCTGCCACGGAGCGCCCTGACGAACCGGGATAGGTGGACAGCACACCCCGTTGAGTTTGCCCAACAATCGCTCGACGACACCGCCTTGATGGACTCTGCCGCGGTCCCTATGGCGAATGCGAATGCCGTAATCGTCGCAGCCCAGCTGAAACGCATTGCCCTTAAACTCCTTGGCCGAGTCGGTGAGTAGAAGCTTTGGGCGGCCGAACATTGGCCAAGCGTGGTCGATAGAACGAGAAGCGAGCCATCCATCTTTCCGGCAGATCGCCTGCGCTAGGCATAATGCAACAGACAAGACAGATGGCTTCTCCAAGGTAAGGCAGAAGCCGAGAATTGCGCGGGTAGAGACATCGGTGACTACCGTCAGATACGGACGACCGATGAAAAGCCCGCCATTGTTGATGACCTCCACGAAATTGATGTCTGTCGGGGTATGGTCGATCTGGCAGACATCAAGCGGGTTCGGCGCGTGAATATAGCCTGGCCGCGGCTTGAGCCGCATCAGATGCTTTGGATTGGCCGATCGCTTTTTGGCGATCTCTTCGGTCGAAAACAACGAGGGGATGCGGCGGGAAATCGTTACGTAGGAGGGAGCTGTGAGCCCCGCCTCCTCACATCGGGCGCGGATCTCGGCAACGACCGGCGCAAGAGGCGGCGCTTCGAGTATCATCCACTGGTCGCGCAACGTCGTGCGGATAATCTCTTCCGCCGTTTCCGATAGCCGCTTGCGTCGCTCGGAAGGCAGCCGAGGCAGCAATGCTGTTATTCTTCGCTCAGCCTGATATCGGGCCAAGAGATTATAGATTTGTCGGGTCGTCAGGTGAAGCTCAGCCGCCGCCCTGACAATCGCGTCTTTCTTGGCTCGTCCCGCATCCAAGATCCGGTCAAGCTCTCGGGCGGTCCGGCATGCCTTCAACCAGTCTGCCTGGGAAGGGCCAGAGCCGATTCCACGATTTTGAAATGGCTTTGGCATCACAGCCCCATCGAAATCGTTAGCAACAATCGGGGCTAGTTTTGCGCGCTAACTCTAACAGGCGTATGACGTTCTGCCGTTTGAAATCGCAAAGTAAAAGCGACAGCCGGTATCGCGCTCACCCGTCTCGACGAGCGGATTGCCCGCTCGCCGGTTGGCGCTGGCTGGATTGAGCGCACCCACTTCGCCGATGCCTGCGCTTCCTTGTGGATCGACGGCGAGCTCGTCCATCTGGAAGACCTCGTTCTCCATGACGCCACCCGCGATATTCGCACGCCGACCCACGAGCTGACCATCGCCCGCGACGTCCTGCGCACCCGCCGGCGGATCGCCGGCCAATCCCTGGATTGGGCGCTCTCAGCCGATGGCATCCGCTCGCTGCGGAAAACCTCGGAGATCGGGTCGTGCGGCGGGGACGAGGTGACGCCGGCCGGAGTTATTCGGCCGGCGGTCGCGATCGACGCGGAAGGGGAGGGGGATGATGGTGACGACGTGAAAGATCTGCCAGGCGTCGACTATGCCGCGATCGATGCGATCCTCGCGCGCTCTGACGCCGCGATCGAACGGGCCAAAAAGCCCGCCCGGGCTCCGGCCGATCCGCTGGTCTATGATCTCGACTGGGACGAGGACGCGCGGCTCGATGAATGGCGCGGCGTCCTGTGGCAGGTGCAAGACCTGCCAGCGGTGCTGCGGGCCATCGTTGCTCTCGATGCCTGGAACGAACTTTCTGTGCTTCAGCACGCGTCCTGGCTAGGCCGGCTATTTGCCGCCTCCATCCTGCGGCAAGCTGGCATCACGTCAGGTGCCCACCTCGCTGCCATCAACCTCGGCCTGAAAACCATCCCCGTCGATCGCCGCCGTCATCGCCACCGCGAAACCCGGCTGCTGGCGATTGCCCACGGCCTCATCGCCACCGCCGAAATCGGCCTCAAGGAGCATGACCGGCTGGCGCTCGCTCGGCAAATGATGGAACGCAAATTGGCGGGAAGACGAACGTCTTCAAAGCTGCCGGAGCTGGTCGAACTCGTCATGGCGAAGCCATTGGTGTCGGCCGAGATGGTGGCGAAGACGCTGGACGTCACGCCGCAGGCGGCGCGGCGGATCGTTTTGGAACTCGGCTTGCGGGAGATGACGGGCAGGGGGAGGTTTCGGGCGTGGGGGATATTATAAACCGAAACAGATCGCGAAACGGATGGCGCTTACTTTCTTCCAACCGCCTTCCCAAGTTAGAGTTAGTAGGAAACCTCATTATGCTCGCACGAAGACCCATCCCCCTTTGGTCTTCCATGAGCGCGCAAGACCCTGACCTACAAGCCTACCTGCTGCGCGATTGACGTCCCATACGAGTTCATCAATGGCCTCCGCAAGTTCTACGGCGCTACGCGGTTGGATTTCATGCAACGCGCTCATAACAGCATCCTCGATTTCGGGATTGTAGACCGGTTCACTGTTTCCTTTTTCAAACCGATCACACCACAGAATGTGCCCGCGCCAAACGATAAAGTGGCTTTCGCATCCTCCTTCACGCCAAATTGACGGAAAAAGCGTAAGTCCTTCGCCGCGCATGTCAAAGCGCCATGCCTTGTCGGCGCGACTGTCGAGATTGATTACCAGAGTCTCGCCGCACCCGTCAGGGCACGCCATCACGATCGATCTGGGCCGCACGCGAAATACCATGGATGTGTCACCTGGAGCGAGAAGTGCTGCTTCAGCCTGATCTCTGTACTCTGCATTGCCGACCATCCTAACCATTCGTGCTGGGTCTGTCATTTGTCGCTCCCATCTTGGCGTTTTGGCCGGACCGGCAAATGCCAGGTTGGGCCCTTGGCAAGCGCGCCCATAGGTGAGCAAACCACACAGTTCGGCTGCACGGCGACTGCCATCTCCTTTACTCGGCCTCGAATTCCATCATAAACCTGATATCGAGGCTTGATCGGAACCGGTGTGACAGCTCCAAGCAACATGGTGATTGCAAGTGAGCTTACGGTCGAGTTGATGGACAGCACCGCGGGTTGGGGTTCGTGGATGCCTTGGACATATGGGTCCGCCGCGCGTTGTTCTGGTGACAGCATTTCGCGCCGGATTGCCTCGCTGTCGAGCGCGCCTGAGCAAGTCAGGCAGGGAAGGCCAGGGGCGAGCATCTGCACGCGTCCAGTGATGTGGCTGACGGCTCCGTTCGACGCAGTGATGCTCACCCCCATATCGATAACCGGCACCAGATACTGATAGGCGGCTTGATTGACGACCGCCCGGCTTGCGTGAGAGTCGGTGCACAAAAGGACGAAATCGAAGGTACTGATGAGCTTCGCTACCTCCTCATCGACTATGTCAGCCTGAAGCGGGGTCACCGTGGCATCAGGGTTAATCGCGCGGATCATCCTGGCCGCGACCTCAACCTTCGGCTGGCCAACGTCCGAGGGAACGGAGCCGACGAGACGGTTCAGGTTGGTCTCCTCGACCAGGTCGGGATCGATCACCGTGACCTGAGTCGCCCCGAGATGGGCGAGATGCTGGCACTCGAGCGATCCGGTCCCACCCGCTCCGACCACTCCGAAGTGGAGGCGGCGCAGCAGCCGTTGCCCTGGGGCTCCGAATGCCCTGACCTGCCGATCGTCGCGTTCCTGATCGGAGACGTCCTGCATGGGCGAATGGAGCAAGAGCCTATCTCCCACTTCCCATACGTCGATCTCATCTTCCTTTCCGAGGGGGCGGGCGCGGCATCCATGTGGCCCGATCACCAACGAGACATGTGGCATTGGTGCCGCTCGCCGGACATAATACGAATTCAGTTCGGTCTCACCCGCATCGTCGATGGGCGAGAAATGCGGATGGTCAGAGCTGGCGGGATGCGTATGGATCGAGACAACGGCCATGCCGGTGACCCGGCTGCGATTTGCAACGTCGATGAGGAAAGACGATTTCAGGACAGCAGATACGCAGGTGCGGTGCTCATATGCGTCTTCCGGCACGATGCTGGCGTCGGCGACAACCCACGTGTCGCTACGTGCATCATGATGGGCATATGCGATTGCGCAGCTTTCCAGACCATTGGCGTTGAGCAACGTCGACGCCAGGTTGGAATAGAGAGGCGAAGGAAAGCGAACACGGCTCATTGGACCTGCCTCATACGATCAATAATTACGTTCATCCAAGTCGACAGCGTGTCGCGATTAGGGTTCCACGGTCCTGTGAGATGCCACGAGAACCACAGTGCTGGCTCGACGGTCTCCGGGACGGGAGTTGGCGCGGAGTTCTGCGGCGGGCCTCCATGCGCGAGAAGAAGATCAGAATCCGCCCAGAAGCAGTCGAGCTGCGCAAAGGGATATCCGGGCGGGACGATGAAGCGGATGGTGGTCGACGACTTCGACCACCCCTCCGGCAGGCGGACGCCAGGCACCGTGACGAGCGTGGTGCCGCTCGGCAGCTGCCGGGTCTGAACGTCGCCGAAGCGCTCCCGCAGCTGGTCCAGCTGCATGTCGAGAACGCCGGGCATCAGCCGAAGTTCGCCTTAGGGACTGACGAGAAGCGGCGGACACCATGCTTCGGGACGAGGCTAACTACCTCGTCATCGGCAATGATGCGGTCCGGATCGTCGCCCTCACCCTCCAGAGAAAGGTCATGCTGCGGATCCCAGTCGGGCACCATCGACTTGATCTGCGCGCCGGTAAGCTTCTTCTTATCGGTCTCATAGAGCTTGCCGTTGACGAAGAAAGTGTAGGTGACCTTGTTGGGCGCCGTGATGAATTTCTCAACTCCGTCTGCGGCGAGATCCACGTCGGTGCCCTGTTCGATCAGCTTGTCCTTGCCGCCACGCACTTCCAGGAATACCGCTTCATCGTCGTTGATGCCGGCGAGCGCACGGAGCACCGCTTCAGGGATGAGAGAACGGCCCCAGACGATGCGCGCCTCGTTGAGCTTGACGCGGTAGAGCGGATCGGTGCTGAAAGCGATGAAGCGGAAGGCGGCCCGATCGCGCAGATCGACCTCCTCATCCGCCCGGACGTCTTCGAAGTCGCCTTCGGTGGTGATCACAAACAGTGAGTGACCATCGATGTCGTTGATGCCGGCCTTCTTGAGGATCTGGCGACCGAGGGGAACCGGATCATCGAGGATAAGCGGGTGGAAATCGACGCTGTCGACGGCGAGCGAAACGCGGTAGCGACCGGGGCGCAGGGGGCGATCTTCCTGCACGGCGAGTGCGACATCGTCGATGTCGGGGGGTTCGATAAGAGACATAGTTCGTTGTTTCCTGTGGACCTTGGCCTGATTGCGTCGGTCTCACAGGGTCAATCGAAGGGCCCTACGAAAAGAGGAACCCCTGTCGTAAACTTTTTTTAAGAACTTGCCTGAGGGGCTGGACAGATGAAGAAGTGCCTGCAGCGGGGGCACTGAAAGTCACTTCTCTTGGCCGGGAAAAGGCCGTCTTCGATGGACCGGATCGCGTCTTGCGCCGTCGCAATACGGTTCGCGCGCTTGGCCGCTGTCTGTTCGATCTGTCCTGCATTGCCGTCCATCACGTGGAAGGTCTCGAAGGAGAAGCTGTGGCCGAAATTGACGCGCGCCGCTTCGAGCAGGAGCGTGTGTGCGATCTTATCTTGCTCCGTCATGGAACGCTTGCCTGACCGGACTGTCAGGAACTCGCGCGAACCCGCGTCTCCCTTTACGAAATCCGGAGCGATGGCGATCTGACGGTTGGCCAACACGAGCCCAAACGGCGCCGCCTTCGAGACGGAGGCAAGAACCGGAAGAAGATTGCCCATCATCCTGTCGACAAGGGCTCGATACTGTTTCTCGAAAGGGTGACCGACAAGTTTCGTTGAATTCCAAGCGGTCTCGAAGACACCGCGCATAGCATTGATCGTCAATGGAATATCGGCGGAGCGGGCCGCTGCGACGACCGCGAGAATACATCCATGAGCCTGCAAATAGGCGGACCTCTCGGCCGAGCCGCCGAGCTTGGCGACCTTATCATAAAAGAATCGCCTTCCGCACTGGTCGAAAGAATCGATGTCTGCGGCATTCAATCCCTCGGGAAAGCCGAAATCGTTGATCGGTTCCTGCGTCGGAGCCGGGAAGAGACGGGCTACCGGCGCGACCTGCCTTCCGCTCTGGATCGATAGTCCCTCTACGAATATCGAGGCATTTGAAGTTTTGCCTCCCGACCTAGCTGGGCGATAGAGCTTGAGATGTGTCTTCGCGCGCGACATCGCCACGAAAAACAAGCACTCCTCCTCGGCATCGTGAGCGTTCGTTTCAGGGTTCTCCGTTACCATACCGACAGGTGGCGGACATGCGTCGGCACGGTTGGGTGCAGGGACAGACCCTCGTTTAAGCCGGGGCAGGTGCACGGCCTCGAATTCCAGACCTTTGCTGGCGTGGATCGTCATCAACTGGACGCCATCCACGTCATGCATTTCGTCCGGCAGACGCCGCAGTTCCCGATCGTCCGACAGCAGCACGAGATGCCTGACACGTTCGAGGCCGCGGACGATCGGCAGCTTACCGCCTACAAGCGGCATGGTCCTGAGGGCCTCGATCAGCTGGCGGACCGCGACGCGGCGAAGATCGTCAGACGGATTTTGGCCCGCTAGCACCGTTCTGACGTAGTCGCTTCGATCAAACAGGTATTCCATCAAGGCAAGCCAAGGCGTCGTGCCGTGTCCGAACCCGTCCAGATGGCTTGCCAGGAGAGCAAGGCGGCGGATGGTGTCGGGGGTGACACAAGCAAGCGTTGATATCTGGTTAAAGAGCGCCTTAACCGAAACCTGACGAGACTTGGCTTCCTCGATTACGCGCGACAGCTCAAGCGGCGCGATGCCGTACTCGGGGAAGGTACCCACCCTGAACAACGTAGAGCCATCCTGGACGATCAGCGACAGCAGTGACAGCATGTCTCGCACTTCGGGTCGCTCGAAAAGCGGACCCAAGTATAGCACGGGCACGCCTCGAGCCTCGAGTTCCGCTGCCATCTCGGCCAGTATGCCGTTGGTACGCGCAATTATTGCCTGACTTCTGAGGGAAACACCCGCTTTTTCAAGTTCGCGTATATTTCCGGCGAGCACGTCGATCTCGTCCTGGGGATCGGTTCCGACGAAAATTTCCGGCGTTCCGCCTAACTCGGTTCTCTTTGCGCTTATGTCGAGCGGGAGGGAGTAGGAAGACACGATCATCCTATTTCCGAAAGCTTTGAACTGGGAGAGGATCGGATTGGTGGATCGGTAGTTTACCTTCAACTGCCCCAGTTCGCCGCTGGGATAGTCCCTACGGAAGCGCGCCATGTTACGGCTCGACGCCCCGCGAAACCTGTAGATCGACTGCCTGGCGTCTCCGACGACCCAGAGGCGGTTTCCGTCACCGACGATGCCCTTCACCATCATGGCACTTGCGCGGTTGATATCCTGGTATTCGTCGACATGAATCCACTTGTATCTGTCCGCGAGCTCACGACGGAAATCATCGTCGGTCCTCATTCTGACGGCGGGAAGTCGGATGAGATCACCGTAGTCAACCGCCCGCATCGAATCGAGTATCGCCTGGTAGTGCTTGTAAACAAGGGCGACTTCGCAACACTTGGCAGCCGCCTTGACGGCATCGGCATCGGCGCGGGCCGCCTCGCGCATCATGTTTTCGGCCAGGACTTCGTATTCCTCCGGCCCAATCAGTTCATCCTTCGCCCTTGAAATCGAGCGCAGGATGTCTCTCAGCGCCGATGCAGGGTCGAACAGGTTCTGCATGTGGACGATCGGCAGGGCCGGAAGTGTCTCTTCCAGCAGGTTAATCGCCTCGCTCGTGTCGACCAGTTTCGGATCGGGCGGAAGGTTGAATCGGGTGTGGTGTTTGCGCAGGAGTTCAAGCCCGAATGAATGAAATGTTCCACTCCAGATATTGACCGCGCTTGCCCCGACCGCATGCTCGACCCGCTCGGCAAGCTCCTCCGCCGCTTTGTTGGAAAATGTCAGCGCCAGTATGTCATCGGCCTTAGCGTGTTCCTGTGCAAGCAGCCATACGATGCGCTCGACCATGGTTTTGGTTTTCCCGGTTCCGGGTCCGGCCTCGAGGAGGAAAGGCGATCCAAGGTGATGGGCTGCCTCCTCCTGGGAGGGGTCAAGCGGTTCCGGAGGTCGGGGCGCTTTCGGTGGTTTCTCGGCGGCCTCCGGCAGCAGCAGAGAGTCGGCCAGCTGTTGATAGACCGTTTCCAGTCTTATCCCGAGGCTCGTGGCGATATCCCTGGCGCGTTTTCCCTCGTGAAAAAGCCGTCTCGCGAGCGCACGGGGTAGAAGGAACTCGCGGGCGAAGGCGTTTGCCTGGGCTTCGCGCCGTTCCTTTTTGCTATAGGCTTCGACACGTTGCAAAGGGTCGCCGGCGCCTGGCGCGCTGTAGCCGCGCTCAATTTTGATCTCGGCCTCGAGATGTATAACGAAATGCGCGATCTCGTGGGCGATGACCTCGGCCTCGAAGCTTTGGTCGAGATCGTTTGCCACATATATCGCCAGATAGCGACGCTTCAGGACTCCGATACCGCCCATGAGGTTCGTGTCGTTTGGTCCTACCTTCTCGACCGTCAAACTTTGATCGTCAAGCGCGAGCCGTATGACCTCGCTTGCGGCGAGCTGTTTGAGCCCCGGGTCGACCTTGCGTCTTAATTGGTTCGCGGCGCGTCGGACGGAATTGATATTCTCCATGACGTCATTCCGAAAGGTTCCGCCAATGGTGTTTGGCGGTTTCTGACAGCGACGACGATTCGATAGCCTCCAAGAAGCTGATCTTGTCCCGCTTGACCGGGGCGTGGTCCGAACGGAAATCCGAAGCGAGCGTCGTTTGGTCTTGGTCGAGGAACTGCAGTATTTCCCTCACGGTAGACTTGGTCTCCTTAGCAAGCTGGCGAACCAACAGGAGAGGTATCGTTGATGCCCGGATTGCCCGCTCCTCTAATGCGGTCATCAGCGAAAGAGAGAGTCCGCAACGGCTCACAATTCCCTTGAGGTCCGCGGGAGACAGATGCTCAAATGGATTCACAATTCGGCCCGCGCCCGTTGGCGTCCACAAATGAGATATGTCAGGCACGTAACCACTGTCGTGGCACGGGCCATCACGGCCGTCGTCCGCCGTAAGCCAGTCTTCGTAGAACTGCAGTATGTCTTCCCGATGCTTCGGATGGAGCTCGATCATGGCCACGACATCGTCGTCAGCCAAATCCTCCTTGTCCATCAGTGCGATCAGGATGTCTTCCAGTTGTTGGGATTCATCACTCATATCTATTCCTCGTCTCCCGAGGCTCTTTTCCGGGCGTTTGCCAGGAGCTCACCTATCCTTCGGGAGCTCACGTTGAGTTTCTTGGCGGCGGTCATCTCGTTCGGATCGTTCGATTTCTGCTGAAGGCCTTCCACGTAGACCGCATTCACAGCGGCTCGCTCCCGCTCGGTCAACCGTGCCATCACGGCAGCCACTCGCGCTGCGGCTTCGGCACGCGGCATGGAATGCCCGGCGTTTCTGTATCCAGCGTTATCGATCCAATCCCGCGCTGACCGCTCTCCCACTTCGAAGTCCGTTTCGTTACGTTCAACACTTTCCCGGCGCTTCAGCTTTCTGATCTCATCGACGCTCTTCCGGAACACAGACGTTCCGAAAAAGGCCTCAAGAACATCGGCATTATTGGTACCAGAAAAGACAAGCTCATGGAGCCAATCGCATACTTCCTGCGCTACGTCGCTAGCCTGTTGCTTCGACAAACCCGAGGCCCGTCTTAACGCGAGGCCCTTCGCTCGGCTCACAAGCTCGTTCCAAAGTTCGAAATACCAAGATTCTTCGCGGTTAGGTCGCAAGTTCCGCATTATGTAGACCAGAGCGGCGCTCGAAATATTCGCCTTCGCTTTGGCAAGCCCTCCGCGAGGTTTTCGTAGCAGCTCCCTGAGCTCGTCGACCAACTCGGTTGGCCTGTACAGCGGTGTTCCATCGTCTTGCGCCAAGGTTAATGGTTGTAGATCAGGATCGTCTTGGTAGCCGTCGCTTGTCATTCAACATTCACTCATCGTTCGGCGCAGAGAAAAGCGGAACCCATCCGATCAAAATAAAGCGAATCGGATGCTGGATTTTCCGAGAGTAATCTGATTCCTCTCGCTCGGCGATTGTGCCGAACTGGATTTCTCAGGTGGCTCTTTGTGGATCTAAGGTGCACCGACGCGAAGAGTCTTCGGGCATAAACTTGTGATAGCACCCGTTTACTGTGCCAGCAGAAACTGCTGGCCAGCGCTATCGCCTCGTTGAAATTAATCTTTGCAACGTTTAAGAGCTCTCACGCACTTTTATGCGAAAAGTTTGCAAGTATGCGGAGCCAACGTGCCCCCGTATCTTGACGAGGGATTTGCATGCTGGACCACCATAGCCTCGCCGAACTCGTCGATTCACTGGAGCGGCTCCTCGTCGTAACGTTTGCTGGCCTATGCCTATGGTTTGGCTGGAGACTTGTGTGCCCTACACGCTCCATGAACGGTCTTTCTTCTCCACGCATCACTTGGCAGTCGATGCTCGGACGTGCTGCCCTCGGCCTTTTCGCAGTTTATTTCATTGGATTCGGAAGCTTTCTGCTCGTCACTGTTTTCGCTTCCCAACAAATGAGAAGCCCTCGGAATGATGCCGCGCAAGTTTCGGTACCGAAGGCCCCATGAGCCGTTCCACAAACTGCTATCTTCTCGGCGCTGGCTGAGGAACGTTCTCCAGCTGTACTATGCGTTTTTGCGCGTCAGCTAGATTGTTGCGCAGTTCTATGATTGCATCATCAGCACTTTCGGCTCGCTCTCGCATCTCCGTTTGAGCAGACTGCACAAACTGCTGCGCCGCGCTATAAAGTGACCAGCCTGAATAGAGAAGACTCACTGCTGCGGCGACACCTGCTACAGAGTAGATCCGAAGAAGGCGCTTTGCGTCGTCGGCGTACTTCCTTAGTTTGGCGATCTCATCTCCGATTGCGTTTTGGGGGGGGCCGCCCCCAGTCGCCTCATCGAGGTAGTGATCAATGCTCTTCCGTCGATTTTTCGATCCTGGAAAGGGAGGTTGGTTGTCGATCTTCGGAGGCAACCAAGCGGGTGGCGCCCGCAGCGGATCGTTCAGCCAACTGAGCTTCGTAAACTCAAAATACACTAGACCCTCACCCGCGCGGATGAAGTATTCGCGGGTCGTGAAGTTGTGTATCGGGATTGAGAGCCGGCCCGAAAACCCGGGATCTACCAAGGGCCCTGTACCGACAAGGAGGCCGCGATAGACATCGCGAATCATCAAATTAAATCGGGCGCCGATGTAAGCCGGCATATGAAACTCTGGTTCGAGCGTAACGAAACAAACAGAATTCGGCGCAATTCGAACATGGTCTCGAACTTCTTCGACCTCCTTGTCTCGATCATTTGGATCATTCGACAGCACAAAGCGTTCAATATTGCCCTGCTCGTCTCTGTATCTACATGGGCCCTTCGCAGCAACCAGATAGGTCGCCGGCTTTTCTAAGCGTGTAGCGTCGAACGGCTGAATCATACCCGCGACGATGCCGTAAGTCGCCAAGTGCCCGGCATTGAGCAAGGCCGGAGGAATATCTGGATAAGGATCGAACGTCTTCAGCGACTCAACTCGCTCCGGTAGTTCAGCACCTCCGCCCGCGACCAACAACTCGAGTGCACGAACCTCTCGATGAAATTCTTTAAGAGAAACTTCCATTAGGCGCTTCGCTTAAGTCGAACGTGGTCGCTTCTTTTGGTCACATCAGGCCCGTATCCCAGGTAGTCAATCGATTGACCAATGCGTCGCTCAATATCCTCGACGAAACGTGTCGAGCGTTCACTCGTACCAGCGCTGCGCCAGCTTGGATCAACATAGTCCATATGGTTCATAAAAATGCGATGCGGTCGGTTGCTGATAATCGCGTCCTTGACCACTTGCTCATCAAATCGGGCTATCCGTCTCACTCGATGCGTTGCCGAGGTCAATTCGCGATAATCCGGATCAAGCTCCGCCTCCTTTGCAAGACTTGGCCAATCAATCTCGTTGGGTAGAGGGCCGGAGTTACCTCCGACGCGAATAGGAAAACTCCGCAGTGTCATCACTACGTCATCCACGTCATGTGGCGCCAAACCTGCCTCGGAAACGAATGCGGCCGCGCTCGTATCCCGGCTGGTTGCGAACGGGAAGTCACGTGTCCGCCACAAGGAAAGCCCGAACCCTTGCGTTCCCTCCAAAACCACCCGTTCTCCCGCTGCTAAAAGATTACGGAGGGAAGCCGCAGTGTTTTCCTCGATGTACGCCTGTAGTTCCGGCTCATGCCTCGCCAGTCGATGAAATTTGGCACGCGACAGGCGCTCACGTAAGGAGGCACCTGTGCCAGAAGCTGTAGAGCCAATGGTCTCAACCAGCGCCTCGTCGCGCTCGACCTGTTTGTGTTGTTCTGTGACAAGTGAGGCGTTGGCATCAATCCGCAATCTACGCGGTGAGACACCCAGAAGTTGGATCTCCTTCAGCAAGAGCGCCATGTCGATGAGACTTCCGGCCGGTAGAAAGATCATAGCTTCAGTCGAGATCGCCGCAGCGGGTAGTTGGCGAAGCGTAACCAAATGACCCGCGCTGTCCATTGCTGTATGGCCGGAATTGGGGCCACCGACGCGAACAACTGCCGCAGCGGATTGGCTGCGAACAATGAATTGGGCAACTTTGCCTTTCCCCTCGGAACCAAATTGGCCGCCTACAACAACTGACACAGGCATGCTAATGACCTCTCCTGATTTGTTCGAACACTACAACACTTGCCTTAGCTTCGAAAGGCG
The DNA here is from genome assembly GCF_002008225.1 of Agrobacterium salinitolerans. Classification (GTDB taxonomy): domain Bacteria; phylum Pseudomonadota; class Alphaproteobacteria; order Rhizobiales; family Rhizobiaceae; genus Agrobacterium; species Agrobacterium salinitolerans. The sequence continues at coordinate 234,296 of NZ_MRDH01000005.1, forward strand.
AAGCTCGTGCAATGCGGTAGCGGAGGAATTCAAAAAGTGAATGACGATATGACGACCTCGGTCACAATTCGGCGGGAGGCAGGTCCGACCATGCTGCTCGGATCCGGCAGCTATTTCGATTACGCACATCCCGAAGCGGATGGCCTGACAATCGAGGACTACGCGTACGGCCTAGCATTCACCGGCCGCTTTTCGGGCCAGTGCGTGAACAAACGCACAGGGCAGCGAGTGTTCTATTCTGTGGCTCAGCACTGCGAAATCTTGAGTAGGTTGGTCCCGGCCGAGCTGGCTTACGCGGCTTTGATGCACGAAAGTGGAGAAGTCGTTTGCGGAGACTTGACCTCGCCCCTTAAGTCGATGCTACCGTGTTACAAAATAATCGAAAAGTCCTGTGCCGCTGCAATCGAACGACGCTTTCGTGTGGCGGCCGAAGACATCGCTGCGATCAAACCTTACGATGTTCGGCTTTGGGCGAGTGAGCGCGAGCAACTATTGAATTGGGATGGACGGCCTTGGGGGGCTTCCGACAGAACGGTGCCCTTTGACTTCCTCATTGAACCAAAGGATCCGTATATCGCTGCGAAGGATTTTCTGAACCGCTTCTCGGAGCTGGCACCTTCTGGATTTGAAATGGCTGCTTCTTGACAGCCTACAATCTGCTCCGTGTAAACGCTGCGGGTGTAGCCTAGTGTTGGCTGCTTTTCTTTGAGATGCTGAAGGCCAAATTGGCCAAATTGTTGACGATACGATAGATTTTAGCCGTTCGAGCAAGTGGGTCGCAGGTTCATATCCCTTCAAGAGCAATACGATTTGAATCCTCACTCCAACACGCCTCCGCTCACTCTTCTCGATAGCTGGCTCGTCCCCATCAAGTTTCCGAAACGGACGGCAGTAAGTTCCGGATTGGACGAGGTTGCAATCCGAATTGGACGCATGTAAACTCCGACCTGAACGCATTGCAATCCTAGAATTTGGTAGCGATCAGGAGGAAAAATAGATTGAAAGGGGAAAGTCCTTCTGACCTCCTTTATCCGAGAGGTGCAGCCGAGCGAATTAGGGTCGCGCTCAAAGATACGCCAGTCGTACTTGTGAACGGACCGCGGCAGTGTGGCAAGACGACGTTGGCTCGAACCCTGCTCCAGACAGATCGTCCGTATTTCACGTTAGATGACGAAACGACCTTACTATCAGCAAAGACCGATCCAGTCGGCTTCGTTCGTCAGATTGATACCGCCATCATAGACGAGGTGCAGCGTGCACCGGAGTTGCTGCGTGCCATAAAACAGGCTGTAGACAACGATCGGCGGCCTGGGCGATTTTTGTTAACCGGCTCAGCAAACATTCTCGCACTCCCGACGATTTCCGATAGTTTGGCCGGGCGGATGGAAGTCGTTACCTTGTTGCCCCTAGCTCAGTCCGAAATTCGACGCAACCAGTCGAACTTCCTCGATTCCGCTTTTGCCGGAACGGTCATAGCGCCTCGCAATCCAACGGTCGGAAACGACCTGATGGAGCGAGTGCTCATCGGCGGATATCCTGAGATGGTCGGTCGTGGCGATCCCCGCCGTCGATCCGCATGGGCTAGAGAATACATACGAGCCATCGTTGAACGAGATGTGCGCGAAATTGCCGACGTCGAACGCCTGGACCAAATGCCGCAGCTTCTGCGGGCGCTCGCGCATCATTCGGGAAAGTTGCTCAATTTCACCCAATTGGCCGGCCAGGTCGGCATCGATGACAAGACCGCCCGGCGATATATCGGACTCTTCGAACAGCTGTTCCTAGTTCGTCGCATCGAGCCCTGGTTTCGAAACCCTTTGAAGCGTCTTGTTAAGACACCAAAGCTCCTGTTTCTCGATAGCGGGCTCTTAGCTTCGTTTGTCGGAATGACGATCGATCGAATTTCAAGTGACCGAGGACTATTTGGTTCATTGCTGGAAACGTTTGTCGCTGGCGAAATCCTCCGGCTTGCGACCTGGAGCGAAGTCAAATTAACCTGCCATCACTATCGGGATAAGGATCAGGACGAAGTAGATATCCTTCTCGAAGACGAAGCTGGCAATATGGTTGGAATTGAAGTCAAGGCCGCGGCAACGGTGACCGCAGCAGATTTCAAAGGCTTACGCAAAGTAGCCGTGGCCACCGGACGCACCTTTAAGGCAGGCTGGGTGCTGTACGACGGCGACAAGATCCTGCCATTTGGTGATAATCTTGCGGCGATACCGCTATCTTGTCTCTGGGGCGATTAAAGTAAGGGGAGGATTTAAGTTCGATTCCCTGTCAAGGCGATGGAAGGTTCGACATTGGTTGCAAAGGAGCCATAATCTCTGCCAATGTGACTTGTAAAAAGGATTGGAAACCGCCGTTCGTCAGTCTAAGCCAATATCTGTTGCGGACGAGTTAGCATCTCTGGGCGTAACACGGTGTCGAGCGTTTCCTTCGCCATCAAGCCACGTTCAAGGACGATTTCGTAGACTCCGCGTCCCGATCGATGAGCTTCCAACGCAACCTCCGTCGCGTTGCTATAACCGATATAGGGGTTAAGGGCTGTAATGAGGCCGATCGACTGCTCGACATTGTCTCTGAGACGGTCACGGTTGGCGGTGATGCCGCGCACGCAGTTTTCTTCCAACGTCCGGCAGGCTTCGGTCAGATGGCGGATGGAGTTATCAAGGCTGTAGAAGATGATCGGCTCAAAAGCATTGAGTTGAAGCTGGCCCGCTTCCGCGGCCATCGTCACCGTGACGTCATTGCCTATCACTTCGAATGCCACCTGATTGACGACCTCAGGGACGACCGGGTTGACCTTGCCTGGCATGATCGACGAGCCCGCCTGACGCGCCGGCAGATTGATCTCGCCGAAACCGGCCCGCGGTCCTGAGGACAACAGTCGAAGGTCATTGCAAACTTTCGACAGTTTTACGGCCACACGTTTCAACACGCCAGACAGCTGAACAAAGGCGCCGCAATCCTGCGTGGCTTCAACTAGATCTGGGGCGGTGATCAGATCGATGCCGATGATGCTGGACAGATGTTCGCGTACCTTGGTTGCATAGTCCGGGTGGGCGGTGATGCCGGTTCCGATTGCCGTTGCGCCAAGATTGATTTCACGGATCAACAAAGCCGCTTCCGACAAGCGGGCTTCATCTTCCAGCAGCATGACGGCATATGTTCCGAACTCTTGACCCAAGGTCATCGGAACGGCGTCCTGCAACTGTGTCCGACCCATTTTCAGGACATCGGCAAATTCCGAGGCCTTGTCGGCGAATGCCATACGTAAGCCAGCCATCGCGCCGAGAAGACGCCCGATCCCGGCCAGGCACGCGAGCTTCAATGCGGTGGGGTAAACGTCATTGGTCGACTGGCTAAGGTTGACATGTTCATTGGGGTGAAGATGAGCATAGTCACCACGGCGATGCCCCAGGATTTCAAGCGCCCTGTTGGCGATCACCTCGTTGGCATTCATGTTCGTGGAAGTGCCGGCACCGCCTTGAATAAGATCGACGACAAACTGATCGAGAAGTGCGCCGCTCCGAATTTCCTGACATGCCTGGATGATGGCTTCAGCCTGTTCTCGGCCAAGGATATTGAGGTCGGAATTGGCTCGTGCAGCTGCTTCCTTGATGGCCGCAAGGGCGCAGACCAGATCCGGAGCATCTGACAGACGCCTGCGGGAAATTGGAAAATTCTCAACCGCCCTCAACGTGTGAATGCCATAATAGGCCTCGACCGGAACAGAACAGTGTCCGATCAGATCATGTTCGGTGCGCATTGGAAGAGACGTGATCATTGGTTTCTCAAGTCAGGGCGGTTGGATGTGATGCGGATGGTCTGTTAGCGAAGGCGCTGCGGGGTAGCATCTGCCGGGATCAGGGGAACGTAGCTTTCTCCGGCCAGTTGCTCCTGATGCTCGCGTTTTGCTACAGCAATAAGTTCCGGGTCGGTCAGAGCACGCACGGCAGATGCAGCAAGCACTTTGCCTGCCTGCAACATGCCCTTATGGGCATAACCCGAGGTACCCTGCGACACCATCTGCCAGGTATGTGGAGGGGTGCCGTAAGCTTCGGTCGCCACGTAGACCTGGCCGGTCGGAACAAGCCAGCTGACGTCGCCGACATCGGTCGAACCATGCAGGAAGGTCGGTACTTCTTCGAAGGCGTTCAGGTCCTCCGATAGGATTTTGGCGCGCTTGGCAATCCGGGCCTGAACTTCACTCGAAAACGTCTTCTGAATGCTTCCGGCAAAATCCTTTTCGCTGTTCGAAAAGCTGGCAACGCCTAATTTTTCGAACTCCTGATGCATCATCCGCGCCAGCGTGACATTCGGCACAAGATCAGCCGACGCCGCGTCAAAGGTGACTTCCAGCTGGGTGCCTGTCATCAGCGCTGCACCGCGTGCAACATCCGTTACCCGTTCGGTGATGTCACGGACCTGATCCATGCGCGGTGCACGCACCTTGTAAAGCACCTGTGCCTGCGACTGCACCACATTTGGCGCGCGTCCACCGGTGTCGGTGATGGCATAGTGAATGCGGCCATCTTGAAGAATGTGTTCGCGCAGATAGTTACAGCCGACATTGGTCAGTTCGACTGCGTCCAGCGCGGAGCGCCCGAGATGCGGTTCGAAACCGGCATGGGCACTGGTGCCACGGAAGGTGAAATACAGCTGATTGGTCGCCAGCATGCGGGCATTGTAAGCGAGATTTTCATCCCACGGATGCCAGGTGAATGCTACGTCGACGTCCGAGAACAGGCCTTCGCGGGCCATGTAGGCCTTGCCACCACCACCTTCTTCGGCCGGGCAGCCATAATAACGGATCGTGCCTTTCAGGCCCAGTTCGTCCTTGCAGGCCTTGAGCGCCAGAATGGCGGCAAGTGCGCCGGTGCCCAGCAGGTTGTGGCCGCAACCATGGCCGTTGCCACCTGCAGCGATAGGGTCGTGGCTGGTAACACCGCTCTTCTGGCTGAGACCGGTCAGCGCATCAAATTCGCCGAGTATTGCAACGACCGGCTGGCCTTCGCCATAGCTAGCAACGAAGGCGGTTTCGATGTTGCCGGCATTGCGCGTGACATCAAAGCCAGCCTTTTCAAGTTCATCGGCCAGAAGGGCTGCAGAGCGTGTCTCTTCGTATCGGATTTCAGCGAAAGACCAGATCGCATCGGATACGGATTTGAGATTGTCGGATTGGGACGCGACGGTCCGTTCAATAATGTCGAGGTATGTCATGTTATTCCTTCAGGCGGTCTGTTCGACAGGCTTTTTGCCGTGCACGGCGGGAAAGGTGGTGGCGATGAGGCAGACCAGAACTGCGCACGCGACAATCACCGAGAACGCGATCCCGTAATTCTGATTGGTGGCCGAGAGGACGGCACCGATCAGCATCGGGGATGCAAACGAACCAAGCTGGGCGAGCGAATTGATCAAGCCTGTTGCTGTTCCGACGGTGTTCTGCGGGAAGTGCTTCATGATGCTGACGAAGACGCTGATCGAGATCGCATTGAGGAAGACGTTTGAAACCGAGAGATAGGCAAAGGCGAGCGGAATGGATTCCTCATTGGCCATCAGGTAGATGAAGATCGCAGACACGGCCGAACCGATGCAGATTAGGTACTTTTCCTTCTGGTGGAAAAAGCGGTCGAGCAACCAGCCGCAGGTCAGGAAGGAAATGAATCCGAGTGCTGGTGGGATCATCGAATAGGCGCCCATCTGCACCATGCTCATGCCCTTGACCTTCACCCAGTAGGACGGCAGCCAGGACTGCAGACCCCAGAAGACGATGTTGGTGAAGAAATAGACGAGCGTGATTTTCCAGGTCAGCGAGTTTTTCAACAACGCACCAATGCGTTTCTTTTCTGAAACCTTTTCAACCTTCGCCTGGGCGACGGACTGGTCGTTTGCTGGCTTCATGACGAAGAAAAGCGCGATCGACATGCAGATGCCGACGCCGCCCAGCACATAAAACATCACCTGCCAGCTATGGGCAGCAATCAGCGCGGTAATGACGATGGAGCCGACGGCAAAACCAACCGAAGCGCCGGACTGCAGCACCGACTTGGCGCGCGCCATTTGCGACTTTTCAAAATGTTCGGTGATTGCCACGGAGCCGCCCGCGGGAAAGACGGCCTCACCGGCGCCAGTCATGGCGCGTGTCGCAGCAAGCCCCACGGCATTGTGGACGGCACCCGACGCGGCCGTTCCCAGCGACCAGACTGCAACGGCGGAACTGAGCACGCGCCGTGCCCCGAAGCGGTCCACCAGATAGCCGCCAATCAGCTGCGTCATCGAATAGGCCAGGAAAAAGGCGCTGATGATCATACCCTGATGATCTGCGGAGAGGCCGAACTCCTCACTGATCGGAATGATCGCGATATTGATGGCGGTCTTGTCGATGAAGCCCACGACCCAGCACAGGAACAGCATTCCTATGATGACATGTCGACGCTGTATTTTTGAAAACATGACAGAAGTTCCCTTTTATTGACTTTCTGTCTTTGTCGCATTGCCACGGAGAAAATCGATGTTTATTTCTCTATAATACTACAGAATAATATGTGCATATCACCATGAGGTTGCCGTGGAAATTGTCCTGTCGTCCAGTCCGGAACTGAGCAGGATGCAGCACGAGGGCGTGCTGCGTTTCAAAGATGTCGATGTGTTAACAGAGCAGACAACGTCTCTGCTGTCCCACACTGTTGAGCGAAGTGGCGACACGCTTCGCGTGGTGGTGGACCACTCGTATTTCACAGCGAAACGCACGATTTTCGAGGTTTCCGCCCCGGACAGCGAACAGGTCACTAGCCGCGTTGTTGCCGCCGTTCAGGAGGCGGTCATAGGCGTGCAGACCAAAACCGTGGAAATGCTGGCATCTGTCAATGCCGCAGTGATTAACTCCCTGGACGATCAGGAAATCGTCCATAGCGTCCTTGCTGAGGTAATGAATGTGCTACCGCACGCGGACGCCGGCGTCTTTCGGTTGTTTGACGAAGAAAGCGGTTACCTTATTCCGGTGTCACATCAAGGGCTGCCGGATGACTATACGCATTATCGCCTGCAGCCGAACGAATCCGTTTCGGGCGAAGTCTTCGTAACCGGCGTCCATGCCATTCATAATGGAAGGCAAAATATCATTGATGCCCACCGCGTGATGAGCCCCGAAAGCCAGTCTTTCATGGAGCGATCGCGGATTGCTAACGCATTGCTTTGCGTGCCCGTTGCCGCGGAAGGCAAGCGCCTTGGCACATTGACGACATTATGTTTTTCCCCTCGTGGTACCTTCTCGCCTTTTGACAGTACCGTTCTGGAATCATTGGCTGCTCAGGTTGCCGTCGCATATCAGCGTTCGCTCGCCTATAAAAACGCTGTCGCGACATCGAAGCGACTTGAAAAAATGCGGAGCGACCTGGCAAGCAAGAATGCCGAGCTCGACCGTGCCGTGGAGTTGCACGATAAGCTTTTGCGTATTTTCTCCACCAGTGGAAGTCTGGTGGAGCGGCTGGATCTGGTTGCGGGCTTGTTTGGCGTCGAGTTTCGATTCGAGAACGTGCTCGGTGTTGACTATCTAACCAGCGGCTGGACAGACACCCGCGGCAGTCTCGAGCAGATCGTTCAAGTCGCTGAAGCACCTGTGGGTTTCTTTCATTTCCGCCCCGTTTGCGACGTGCCCTTTCAAAGGGCACTTTTTGGCACGCTATCTGCCTTCGTGGCGTTGGATTTTGTCCGGGACATGTCGAGACTTGATGTCCTGAACGCAAGCAGGAGATCATATTTTGAGGATCTCCTAAAAGGTGTCGACAGTCACGGCCGCCTCGAACATTTCGGGTTCCGGCTGGAGCGCTTCCATCAGATTATGGTTGCGAAAGTCTTGGCTCCAGATTCACCTGATGCTCGCCTGTCTTTGCATAGGTCTCAAACAAATCTGCAGAACGCGATCAAGCTGTCGAACGTGCTTATTTTTCATCAGGACGATCAGATTATCATGGTCTTCTCCGCGTCCACTGCGGCTGCGCTTGCAAGAAATCTCGCCTCAATGAAGGACAGAGTGTTGCTCCTTAATATTCAAGTGGGGGCAAGCGAGATTTACGACCTGACCGGATTCCACTCGACGGCCAAAGCTCAGGCTCAAAAAGCTGCGGATTGCCTCGCGCGGCGCGGACAATCTGGAATATTGTTGCATCAGAATATGGGAATCGAAGCTCTGCTGAGTGGGCGCGACCGGCATGAAATCATTGACTTTGCTCACGAGGTTCTCGCTCCGCTTCTCCATGATCGGAAACACGATTTTTTATATGAAACCCTACGAACCTATGTGCAGGAGGGAAAATCTGCTGCTCGAGCAGCTAGCTGTCTGAAGATACACAACAATACGCTGTATCAGCGACTTGCCAGAATTGAAACGCTGACCGGCCGGAAGATTTCAGATGCAGAGGACTTCACGCTTTTAAGCGTTGCATGCCAGCTTTACTCAACTTACTCCGGTTAAACTTTTCGGTGGAACGGCTGAAATTGTTGCGAGCCGCTGGCCATCTAATGGAAAGAGGCAATCGGAAATGGGGCATTTCTGCCAGCCGAACCGCGGGTTCCAGTTCCATAATTTAACTAACGCTACAGCACACCTCCGCTTGCTTGAAGCGATTGGATTTTCAATGGCTTAGCGGACTAACTCGAGGGTCGACGGTTCTGATCTCTTCAATAGCGTAATTGGAAAGGCAACGAGCTCGTCGCGTTACCAGTTTCTAAAACCAATTCATATAACATTTGGTTTCCATTCAATGATATGAGTAGCGTATGAATCGGGAGAAGCGCCAGAAACGGCTGGATGTCGCCTTGGGTAGGATGCTCAAGAACGCGGAAGATGCGCTCGAGCGGGCTGCTCGCCAGGGCAATATGCACCCCACAGACCTTCGATGCCTGTCGTTGCTTGCATCATCACCTGCGCCAATGAGTCCAAGGGATATCGTTTCGAGGCTTGGACTTACGTCCGGCTCTGGAACGGCGCTGTTCGACAGGCTGGAAAGACTGGGCTTTACTCGAAGAATTCCCAATTGCGATGACCGGCGTAGTGTCTTGATCGAGTTGGACCGCACCGCTGCCAGTGAACCTTTGGCGTTGTTGGTTGAACTGCGCGACAGGTACAGGAAAGTCACCCAGCGATTTTCAGATGAAAAGCTCGATGTAATATCGGAATATCTCGAGGAGGTCTCGAAGCTCACGCCGTTTTCCGACGGGTCTCAGTTCTGATATTTGTCAACGGCCGCGCAGATACGGCGGAAATTTTCAAGCGAAGTTGTTGGACGGCTACAGGGCGCCTGACAAGTTCGGCGGGCAAACGGCTGTGCCGCTGCCCACCGATGCTGCTGCCGGCATATCGGTCACGACGCTTTAGACCGAACATCGGGCAGAAGGCAAAATTCAAAGAGCGGCGACGGTGGTAACGTTATTTCCTGTGTTCCACAAATCTTCCACACCACTTGCGCTATCGACGGCGCCGCTCTCGATTAACCTATCGATATCGCCGTCTAAGTAACCCGCCTGACGAAGCAGTGCCACTGTCTGTTCTCCCAAAAGAGGGGGAGGGGCCTCAAGGTCTACTTTGTCGACAGCTGACGAAACAGGAAAATCTGGCGCGTCAAACGTGAAGGAAGCAAAGGGTAAAGAGGTGTATTTCGGAGGGTTGTTCGCCTGCTCTGCGTCAAGCACCGCGTCGCCAGGAAGAACCTCTGTAAATCCGACACCGGCAACCGTCAGCGCTGCCGCCAGTGCTGAATAGGTTCTTGCGCCTACAGCCTTCGTCACGATGTCTTCAACAATTGGTCTTTGCTTTCGTCGTTGCCTCAGCGTGGCAAGTTCAGGGTCGGTCTCCAATCCTGCGGCAAAACTGAATTTTCGCCAGTGTTCGTCATTAAGCATGACCAGATAGATCCACCGTCCATCGGAGGTCTCATACGCACCGTAGCCAGGCATGCTGAATTCCGGAGAGGGCTCCTGTTCGGGTCGTCCGGTAATCTGGGACTTTAACTGGATACCGACAAGCTCTCTTGCCGCAATGTGTAGTCCGGTCTCATAAAGACCCAGCTCGATGTTTCGGCGCTCTGGTGATGCGTTGGCATCGAGAAGGGCAGAAAGCACGCCGATCACCGCGTAGCAGCCAGCAAACTGGTCGTGATAGGACGGGCCCAGTCGAGCAGGCTTTCCTGTAGGCCGGTTGGCAAACATCACCCCGGTTGCCGCTTCGGCGATGGGGTTTGATGCGATTTCTTCCGACTGTGGCCCCTGACCATAGCCTTTGATGTGGCAAAATACGATGCCGGGCTTTATTGCTTCACAATCTTTGAAAGTGACGCGCATTTTTTTTGCTGCGCTTGGCGACAGGTTATGCAGAACGACGTCGGCGGTGGCGACAAGTTCACGGAAAATGCGCGCACCCTCTTCAGTCTGCATGTTCAGGCAGATGCTTTTTTTTCCTCTGTTGTAAGCAATGTAAGTCCCGCTCGGTCCGCCTCGGACGAGTTTGCGCGTTGTTTCTCCCCCTGGCGGCTCAATCTTTATGACGCTTGCCCCCAGCTGCTGAAGTATATGCGTTGCAAAAGGAGCTGCGATCATGCTGCCGAGCTCCAGTACGGTTCTGCCTGCTAATATGCCACTCATGATGTCCTCCCGATGCAATTCGCATAATAATGCATTTTATATTGTATGCAAGTCGTGGAATCCGCCGCTGCGGTTGCGTCGACCTATTGCGCACTTAATGCAATGTAATATCTGTATAAAATCAGTTTTAAGCGATTGATGTGATCGCTATCATCGATGCAATATGTCTTGATCATCAAGCAAATGCTGCGGTGCATAATGCATTTTATGTTGACCGGTTTGCGGCCGTCGCATACGCTTCAGTTGGAAAGATGGTTGGTTTAATTCGATGGGGAGGATCGAAATGTTGCCAGGTATCACTCGACTGCTTTTAACCGCTGGCGCGCTTGCTGTGTCGCTGGCGAGCTCTGGAGCTGCGTTAGCTCAGGAGAAGGGAATAGATCCCGAAAAGAAGATCGTCACCGTTGGGGCATTTACCCCGGTGACGGGGCCCGTTCCCTTCTATTCCGTATTGACCCACGCTGCAGACGCATATTTCAAGCATCTCAACGAGAACGGCGGGGTCAAGGGCTGGACGGTCAACTACATTACCTACGATGATGGTTACGATCCGGCACGCAGTGTCGCGGTCAGCCGCAAACTCGTTGAGGAGGATGGTGCTTTTGCATTGTCCGCGCCTGTGGGGACTGCGACCAATGTCGCTGCAATTCCTTACGCGAAGGAAAAGAAGGTGCCGATGATCGGACCGATCGGCGGTGCGAGCGCGTTCTTTGTAGAACCGAACGTATTTCCACTCTTGCCGGACTATGGTTGGTCGGCGGCGTCGAACCTCGATTACGCCGTGAAGGATCTCGGTCTTAAGAAAATTGCGCTCCTTTGGGAGAACGACGAGCTCGGCAAATCTGCTAAACGCGGCTTCGACCTCTATATGAAAGAACTCGGGCTTGAACCCGCGGAATCGGTTCCGTTCGATGTGAAGACAACGAGTTTCAGCCCTCATATCAGGCGTGTCGCCAATTCCGGTGCTGAGGCGGTCATCCTGTTCGGCTCCAACGCCAATCTTGCTGCGGCACTCAAGGCGGCGGACCTGCAGGCACTCGATGTGAAATGGTTTGCTCCCTTCTTCACTGCCGATCCATCAACGGTGAAGTTGGCTGGAGACCTCTTGAATGGAACATATTTCTCCTCGTGGTTGCTGCCTGTCAGCAGCGATGAAGCAGAGGTGAAGGCTTATCGCGAATCCGTGGCGAAATATTACCCGAACGATCCTGTCGGCGTTTTCGGCCTGAATGGCTGGAGCAACGCTGCCCTGTTTGCAAAGGGCTTCGAAGCTTTGCTCGACAGCGGAAAACTATTGACCGGCGAAAACCTCATCGCGGCTCTCGAAACACTTGACAACGCTTCTGTGGGCGGAGCGCAAGGCGTATCGTTCAAGGCTGGAGATCATCGCGGTACACGCCAGGAAGGCATCATCCAGGCGAAGGACGGGAAATTCGAACTCGTGCGCGAGTTTCGTCCCTATCCAACGGCCGTCTTCGACGCTCCCGCTCAATAAGCTCCGTGTCTCAAAGCATCTCCCGCCTGGTCGGGCGGGAGAAACCTGTAAGAAACATTGGAGCGTTTGATGAATATACCAATTAGTGCCCCTGCTCGTCTTGATGGGCGTGTCGCCCTCATAACGGGCGCAACCGGCGGGATTGGCAAGGCCACCGCCTACGCGCTCGCACAGGCGGGTGCTACCGTAGTTGCAACCGACATTGCCGAGCACGCAGAATTTGACAATTCTGCTATCGAATATGCGAAGTACGATGTGACTTCGGCTTCGCAAACGAAGTCTGTGATCGCCGATATTATGGCGCGTTACGGTCAACTCGACATTCTGATCCTTTGTGCCGGCACAATCACCCATCGCCCTCTGACGGAATCGACCGATGACGAATGGCGCGCAATGCTTGACGTCAATCTTATGGGCGTCGTCAATCCTGTTCGTGAAATCTATCCCATAATGGCCAGCGCTGGCGGAGGTAAGATCGTTGCACTTGGGTCTATCGCGGCAAAGATAGGGGGCGTGGCATCGGGCCCTGCCTATGTTGCCGCCAAATCCGCTGTCCACGGACTGATGAAATGGGTGGCAAAAGCTGGAGCTTCAAAAGGTGTCTATGCGAGCGTCATCGCACCTGGGCCGGTCGAGACACCAATGTGGAACACGGTCACCCAGCGTGCCGCACCTTCTGCCAATGGCAATGTGCCGCTTGGACGATACGGCCAGCCCGAAGATATCGCCCAAGCCATACTCTTCCTTTGTTCGCCAGCATCGAACTGGATCACCGGAACGGTGCTCGATGTGAATGGCGGCATGCTGATGGATTGAACCATGACAGATAATTTCACGATAGGTTTCGTCGGGCTGGGCGTCATGGGTGGCGCTATGTGTCGCAACGTAGCACTCAAGCATCCCGGCCGCGTCATCGCGTTCGATATGAACGACGAGGCATTCTCCATATTGGATGGCACGAATGCTGAACGAGCAGCGTCGATCGCTGCGGTCAGTGCTCACTCAGATTTTATACTTCTATCGCTGCCGGGCGGGCCACAGGTAAAGGCCGTGGCTGACGAGGTTGGAAGACATGGGCGATTCGGTGCCACGATCGTCGATCTTTCGACCACGCCCGTCGCGCTTGCCAGACAAATCGCGGATGAGCTCAGCCAGTTGGGGTTGAACTTCGTTGACGCGCCTGTGGCGCGAACGCGCGAGGCAGCCCAGCGCGGCGAGCTCAGCATCATGGTTGGTGCAACAAAAGACGTGTTCGGCAAGGTCAAGCCCATCCTCGAATATATGGCAACCGATATTACCCATGGTGGAGAGGTCGGTGCCGGGCAGGTGCTCAAGCTCGTCAACAACATGCTTGTCTTTGAACATGTCGTGACACTTGCAGAGATGATCGTGCTGGGCGAACGTGCGGGCGTGAACGCTGAAACCCTTCTCGACGCTGTCTCGAAGGGGTCCGGCGACAGCTTCGTGCTGCGCAATCATGGCCGAAAGGCAATGTTGCCGCGGCAATTCCCTGAACGTTCTTTCCCGCCTGAATATGTCTTGAAGGACATCGATTACGTTTTCCAGCTCGCCGCCGAGACGGGCGTGCCGCTCAAGGCGGCGGAGACCGTGCGACGCTATTATGAAATGGCCATCGAGAAAGGGCTTGGCGGCCAATATTTTCCAGGCGTGATCCGGCTTGTCGAAGATGGAAGCATGTCCGAGGTGCCGGCATGAACGGCGTCTACAGCTTTATTCTCGATCTTTTTCCACTGGTGTGGTCGGGCATCGTCACCGGCTGTCTTTACGCACTCGGTGCGTTGGGTCTTGTGATGATCTTCAAAAGCTCACGGGTGGTAAATTTCTCCCACGGCAACATCGCGGGGCTTGCTGCCTTCCTGATCTACGGATTCTCCAGCGGCACTCTCTTGAGCCTTTCCTGGGGGAGTGCCGTGCTGCTCGCTGTCCTGATCGTTGTCGCCATTGCATTCCTTAGTTACGCAATCATTGCACCGATCATGGGGGCGTCCGACCTCACTGCGACGATTACCACGCTTGGGATTGGCCTTATCGCGCAAGGCGTGACGCTTCTCATGTTCGGCGCGGATATTGTGCCGCTCGAGCTGCCGCTTCCACGGTTCAGTGCCGCGATCCTCGGTCTTCGCATCACCGGATACGACCTTACCGTCCTGGCCGTTGCAGTCGTTACGATTGTCACCCTCTTTCTCGTAATTGACTACACCAAGCTGGGTGTTGCTTTTCGCGCGATATCGGCAAATCCCGTTGCTGCGGAGATTTGCGGTCTCAACCTGCGCTCAATTCACCTCTTTGCGTGGATCGTTTCTGCGGTGCTCGGTGTCATCGGCGCGCTTTTGATCGTACCGACAACGTTTCTGAGTTCGACCACGGTGGCAACGTTCATGCTGCAGGCATTCGCAGCTGCGGTCCTGGGGGGCTTCGGGAGCTTGCCTGGAGCGCTTGCTGGCGGGGTATTGATCGGCATCCTCATGAACCTTTTCACATTCTACGTGTCGCCCGAGTTCACCAACACGTTTCTCCTTGTGGTCATTCTGGGTGCCCTGAACCTCTTTCCAAATGGACTTTTTGCCAGAGCAGGAGGCAGCCGTGTCTGACACTACCGCGACACTCCACGCGCAGCGTGGACATTCAACGGCATTTCGGGCGATGGTGACAGAAGTACAGCTCGATGCACTGATCCTTTTCGTTTTGCTGGTTCTGCCGCTGATAATTTCCGGTTCATGGCGATATGCCCTTGGCCTTTGCTTTGCCAACAGCATCGGCGTGCTGGCGGTCAGCGTCTTGGTTCGCTATGGTGGAGAGGTTTCCATCGGTCACAGCTTCTTTGCTGCCCTCGGTGCCTACTCCGTTGCGATTTTGGAAGCGCATTTGGGGATGCCGCTTGCCGTTTCTCTTCCCGTCGCCATCGTTGCCGGCACGCTCTTTGGTGTCCTCTTCGCCTGGCCATCGCGTCGACTTTCGGGGATATACCTTGCGGTTTCCACCATGGCCCTGGCGCTTGCCTTGCCCGAGATCATCATAAGTGCTGACCGCTGGACGGGTGGTTTCGAAGGGCTCTACGTCTCGAAGCCGTTTCTTCCAGGCCTGCCGGTCGAACCGCAACGCTATTATGTTACGCTGATTGCGCTTGCCTGCATCGTCTATGCGTTGGTGCAGCTACGACGGTCCAGACAGGGACGTGCTCTGTTACTTGCAAGGACACATCCCGCCGCGGCAGAAGCCTTCGGGACACGGCCAGCTTGGGCCAGGGTGAGTGTCCTGGGGATCAGTGGCGGTATTGCCGCGATCTCGGGTGCGATGCTCGCCTTCGCGAGCTCTGCCGTCTCGCCAACGGGCTACACATTCTGGTCGTCTATCTTCCTGCTCGTCGGATCCGTGGTCAGCTTCTATGGGCTCACCTTGACCCGGGCTTTGATTGGCGGCGCCTTCCTCACGCTTGTGCCGCAGGTTCTGGCAGGTTCGGGGGCCTGGATCCCTGTCTTTTACGGTGTTGCTCTTATTGGCGTCGTTCTTCTCGGGCATTTCTCACCGAAGATCGCGCAACGGGTGGCAAGAAGCCGGGAGGGGACGTGATGGATGCACATAGCAAGTTGCTCAAGGGAAACTCGATATCGCTCTCTTTTGGTGGCATCAATGTTCTGAAGGGGTTGGATGTCGAGTTCAGGTCGGGGGAAATTACCGGTTTGATTGGACCGAATGGCGCCGGAAAGACGAGCCTTTTCAACTGCCTGACCGGTGCCTATCAGCCTCAGGGTGGTTCCATCACATATGACGGCCGGCCGCTTGATGGCTTGTCTCCTGCAGCCAGAGCCTCGCGAGGCGTCGTTCGCAGCTTCCAGACCGTTGCCCTGTGCCCCGACCTGACCGTTACCGAAAATGTGATGATCGGACTTGCGAGGAATTATCACGCCGGGTGGGCGAGCGTCTTTCTACCGCTCGCAGGTGGCCGACGAGAAACCGCCGAGATGAAGCAGGCGGCATTGGAAACCTTGTCGAGCCTCGGGCTTGCCGAAGCCGCTGGCCTCTTTCCTCAGCAACTGCCGCCAGGCATGCAGCGTCTTGTGGAAATTGCCCGGGCCATAGTTGGCAAGCCATCGGTCTTGCTTCTCGACGAACCTGCCGCCGGGCTCAACAATGCGGAGACACGGGATCTCACACGAACTTTGAAGAGCATCGCATCTCCCGATCTGGTCATGGTCGTTGTGGAGCATGACATGGATCTCGTCATGTCGCTTTGCGACAGGATCTACGTGATCAACTTCGGCGAGGTCGTCACATGCGGGGCCCCCGATGCCGTGCGCACCAATGAAAGAGTTGTCTCAGTTTATCTCGGGAGCGACGATGACTAGCCTGCTATCTGTCAATAACCTCTCCGTTTTCTATGGAGCAGGCGCTCAGGCCGTAGAGAACGTCAGTTTTGACGTTCAGCCCGCCAAGGTTACTGCACTTCTTGGGGCGAACGGCGCAGGCAAATCGTCGATCATGAAGGCGATTGCAGGACTGGTTCCCTTTCGCGGCAGCATCGTCTATGAAGGGGAACACATCGACAAGCTGACGACACGGGAGCGGGTTCGACGCGGGATTGTCTACGTGCCGGAGCGACGCGAAATCGTCGGAGATCTCAGTGTACGTGAAAACCTGATTTTGGGCGGATATCAGATAGCCGCCTCGGAGAGGCGACGGCGGATGGACGCCATCCTTGAGCTCTTCCCCGAAATAGCGGGCAAACTCAGTGGCGGTGCCTGGCGCTTGAGTGGCGGCGAGCAGCAGATGCTGGCAATCGGCAGGGGATTGATGTCTGGGCCGAGACTGCTGTTGCTGGATGAACCCTCCCTAGGTCTGGCGCCACTCCTTGTGAGACGTGTCTTTGAGAGGCTTGGCGCGATCCGTGGTGACGGAGATCTGGCAATCGTTCTCGTCGAACAGAACCTTAGAATGACAATGCGTCTATGTGACGATCTGCACTTTCTCCGCAGCGGGCGTTTGGTCGGCTACCGACGTGCCGAAGAGCTTCAAGACAGTGCGGCGCGCCAGCAGGCCATCGACACATATCTTGGCGCGACATCGGTCTCAGAGGGTGAACATGACAAAGCATATGCCTGACATTGAAGCTGTAACCGCTAACGGGCGATCGTGGGAAATTCATGCGATACGCTACGGCACAAACCAGCGCCGTACGCGCGGGGACAATTTCATCCTCGAGAAGCATCCGGCCGACCAAATGCCGATGGATTTTTATTGCTGGATCCTTCGCTCATCGGAAATCGTGATCGTTGTTGACACAGGCATGGACCTAGAAAAGGCCGCCAGACACGGACATGACATAACTCATAGCCCCGTCGACGTCTGGCGCTCGCTCGGCATTGATCCTTCTTTAGTCGGGACGGTCATCCTGACGCACGCACATTACGACCATCTCGGTCACCTCGATGCGTTTAAAAATGCCCATTTCCATATGCAGGCCGAGGAAATGGACTACGTCACAGGACCGTGGATGCAGAGGCCATGGTTTCGTCGTGCCTATGAGGCTGACGAGATTTCGCGCCTTGTCCACCTGCTTCACTCAGACCGATTGACTCTACACGGACGCGATCAACAAATTGCTGACGGGGTGTCGGTACACTGGGTTGGCGGCCATTGCGCTGGACAGGAAATCGTTCGGGTCCGTACCGACCGTGGCTTCGTTGTTCTCGCATCCGATGCTTTGCACTATTATGAGGAATACGAGCGCGGCATTCCTTTTTCCGTGGCGTTCAATCTATCGGACATGATTGCCGGACATGAACGTATTCGGGAACTCGCCGACAGCGATGATCATGTCGTTCCAGCGCATGATCCACGGATTGCCGAAATCTATCGCGCGTCTACCGATCAACCAGCCGCAACCGTCTTTCGGCTCGACCGACCTCCGTTAAATGAGGGGATAGCGCGATGATGAGATATTGCATTGTGCACCATCTCCGGGATAGTTCCAAAGGGACACTCGGTCATGAAAGGCATGCGCGTGAAATTTCGTACGAAAGAAGAATTCGTCGCCGATTTCCTGAGAGAAGGCATCATCTCAGGCCGTTTTGCTCGGGGTTCCAAGCTCAAACAGGCGGAGCTGGCGCAACTGATTGGAACGAGCATCACGCCGGTGCGCGAGGCAATCAAGCTTCTAGAGGCGGAAGGTTTCGTGCTTGGGGATTCTCATCGCGGGGCGATTGTCGCGCCCTTCGATATGGATGCGACCGAAGAGATCGTGGACCTGCGCGTCACGTTGGAATCGAAGCTTGCTCTGGCAGCCATGAAACGGTTGACGCCACAAACCATGGAAGATTTACGCAATTTGCAGGGTCAGATCGAGGAGGCCGCAAGCAGAGGCGACCGCGAAGCCGTGCGCGTAATCAACTATCGTTTTCACGAAGCGATCTACATGGCATCGGAACTGCCTCAGACCTTGCAATTTGTCCGAACACTCTGGGCACGCTATCCTTTCGACCTCATCAACAAGCTGGAAAACCGTATCGATCGGGCCTCGGCCGAACATCGAGAAATGCTCAGCGCGATCATCGTACGAGACGAGGCGGCCATGCTGACGGCACTTCGGTCACACATCAGGGCTGGGTGGGACGAATTCAAGGCCAGTTATTCCACGTAGGGCGTCTGTTCGACCGGACCTATTGCGAACTCTCGCCCTTGACTAGCCTTAAACATGGAATGTCAGTTCAGGAGTACTGCAATGGCCGCTGATACAGTTCTGCTCGTCATGGATATGATCAATGACCTCATCCATCCAGATGGAATGGGTGCGAAGACTTATGGCGTGAAGTGCCGTGAGAGGAACGTCTACGAAAACACGAAATCGATAATCCGGCGCGCACGTACGTCCGGGTTGCCTGTCGGTTATGTCAGGGTTGGCTTTTCTCCGGACTATCGTGAATGCCCGCCGAATTCTCCGGTCTTCTCCAAGGCGCGTGACAATGGCTTCTTTAAACTTGGATCCTGGGGCACCGAGGTCTATGACGAGTTCCAGCCGCAGGACGGCGATATTGACATCGTCAAACATCGCGTCAGCCCGTTCTATGGCACCAGGTTGCCTCCATTGCTCAGTGCCATGGGCGTGAAACGCCTTCTTTTAACGGGTGTGTCGACCAATGGCGTCGTGCAGGCCGCGGCCCGAGAGGGGCATGACAGGGATTTCGAGTGTGTTGTGCTCGAAGACTGCTGCGCTGGTGCGACAGATGAAGAACATGACTATGCGTTGGCTGGCGTGCGCCGCTTCGCGGACGTTTCTACTTCAGTAGCTGTCGCGATCTAAGCATAAAACGCAATTTAGCGCCTTCGTTGCTTCCGGAAACTTTCCGGGAGAGCGGAGGCGTTTGCGCGCTTAAATCATATACAAAACAACAACTTAAGTGAATTTTTAAACCGTTTTTCCGTTGACCTAAATAATATAAAATGCATTATCTTTCTTAGCGCGCCTCGTGAGTTGAGGGCAGGTGCAGTGACTTCTTTGGAGGAAGATATGAACGTTGAGGTTATCGACAAGTCGAAGCAGGATGTGGGAGGTGCTCCAGCGGAGGGTCGCATCACCGATGAGGCTGTTGCAGCCGCCCGTGGGATGATTGGCCTCCAGTTGCGGCCGGAAGGTCCATATCTGCAGGATGCGACACCTGACACGCTGCGAAACTGGTGCAACGGTATCGGCGATCTGAACCCGCTCTATCGTGAGCAGGAATATGGTCGTAACTCCCGTTACGGCGGCCAGGTCGCTCACCCCATGTTTCCGATGGCGTTTGGATGGGTTGGTCGCACGCGCTGGGGCTTACCGGGCGTCCACGGCTTTTATGCAGGAAATGACTGGGAACTGTTTCGCCATATCCGCCCGGGGGATCGGATCAGCGCCATCGAGCGTGTCGTTGGCGTTGAGGAGAAAGAGAGCAAGTTTTCCGGGCGTCTTGTCTTGCAATATGTCGAAGCAAGTTACAGCAACCAGCGTGGCGAACTTGTCGCACGGGCGCTCGGGACATGTACTCGCCATGAGCGAAAGGCAGCGCGGGATGCGGGAAAATACAAGGACATCGTGACCCACGAATACTCGGGCGAGGAGTTCGAACAAATTGATGAGGCGATCCTTCGTGAAGAAGCCCGCATTCGTGGCGCTAATGTCCGCTATTGGGAAGATGTCACCGAAGGCGAGCAACTTGACCCCATTGTCCGCGGACCGCTGTCTCTGATGGACACGATGGGTTTTCTTGTGGGTTGCGGTCGTGGCCATACCCATGGCGTCGTCTTCAAGGCAGCGATGAAGCATCCAGGCCATTTCTTCCGAAATCCTGAGGCAGGTGGCGGTATCGAATATACCGGTATTGGCCACCATCGTGAATCGACGGCGAAAGAGGTCGGGGTTCCAGGCGTATACGACTACGGTCCGCAGCGTTCATCCTGGATGTGTTCTCTTGTCACGAACTGGATGGGCGATGCCGCCTTCCTTAAGCGGGTCCGTACTGAGATGCGCCGGTTCAATACGATGGGAGACTCTACCTGGTGCAAGGGCAAGGTGACGCGCAAATACATCAAGGATCGCCACGCCCTTGTTGATATCGAGATATGGGGCGAGAACCAGCGCGGAGAGATAACCACGCCTGGTCTGGCAACGGTTATCCTGCCGAGCCGGGACCCTAACATTCCCGTTCACTTTGATGGGGGAAATCTCGATCTCGAGCTTCCGGTCGTCCGGTAAGGTCTGGAGGCAAAGATGGATACGTCGCTTCCGCTTTCGGGTATTCGATGCGTCGAACACTCAACCAGTGTCGCCGCAGCCTACGCTGGACGTCTTTTGGCGGCGATGGGGGCTGAGGTTATCCTGATCGAACCACAGGAGGGCTCGCCGTTAAGGCGCGAGCCCCCGTTCCTCGGGCCCAAAAGCGAAGAGAGTGCCGTCTTTGCATACCTTTGCGCCGGCAAGCGCTCTGTCATGATCGATCTCGATACGGAGTGCGGGAGGCGGGAACTGAGTGTCATGCTCGAGACCTCGGACATTCTGATCGAGGATATTGCCATGGCCGACAAAAGGCGAATGGGCGTCGATCCTGAAGTCGTCGCTGTAACTCTGCCGAACCTCGTTCATCTCTCGGTCCTGCCGTTCGGATCCTACGGGTCGAAATCTAATTGGGCCGGGAGCGAACTCAATCTCATCCATTCGTCAGGAGAAGGATTTCTTTTGCCGAATGGTCTTTCCGCCTCACTCTTTCCCGACCGGCCACCTTTGAAGATTGCGGGACATTTTGCCGCGATGCAGGGCGGTATTGCTGGTGCACTGAGCGCTCTTGCCGCGGTTTGGAGTGGGAAGGGGCAGTATGTCGATGTCTCCATTCAAGATGCCAATTTGGCTGTCGGCGCGTTTACTGTCCAGCGTTACGGAGACGGGTCCCTCGAGCACCGTCTGACGCGTTCTTTCCGTTACGGCGGGGTAATCGAGTGCCGGGACGGATATGTCGAACTGCTCACGCTCGAGCAGCGGCAGTGGCACGGGCTGGTCGAACTGATGGGATATCCCGAATGGGCTCAGGACGCTGCCCTCGAAGACGCCGTCATTCGCAGTCAACGGGGAGATCTCATCAATCAGGAAATTCGAAAATGGGCTGCGCGATATCCAGTCGATGAGATTGTTGCCGCCGCACAGCGCCTTGGCGTCCCTATGGCCCGATATAATACGCCGGAACAGATCCTTTCAGGGCAGCACGAAGAGGCGCGAGGTTTGTTCTCGTCGATTGAGCGCGCCGATGGTGGCGTGTGCCGAATTCAGTCGGCACCATTCCGATTTGGGCCAGATCCGCTTCCGGTAATATCCTGGCCCGCGATGCCAGAAGCGAACGTGGCTTCCACAAGCGAAAATGCCGCCGCTCCAAGTGAAAAGATGTTCTGGAAGGAGCAGGCATGAAACCTCTCGAAGGCGTAACAATTGCTGATTTCACGGTACATGCTGCCGGACCCTTTTGTACTCACATGCTTTCGCAACTTGGCGCTCGATGCATCAAGATCGAGAGCGCCTTGCGGCCAGATATTTTCCGCAAGCCGCATGCGGTTTATGGACGAAACGGGCCAGCAAGCTTCGACCAGGTGGCGTCGAACAAACTCTCTGTAAGACTGAACATGAAACATCCGGAAGGGGTTGCTCTGGCAAAAAGGCTGGTCGCAGTTTCGGACGTGGCAGCGGAAAGCTTTCGGGCGGGTGTGATGACTAGGCTGGGGCTCGGTTATGCTGCTCTGAAAGAAGTGAAGTGCGATATTGTGATGGTCTCTGTGTCTTCATCCGGACAGACGGGGCCAGATTCACACTTTGCAGGCTACGCGCCGCTTTTTGGTGCATGGGGCGGTCTTGGATACCTCTCCGGCTACAGTGACGGTCCGCCGATGGAAATGCGTCACGTCATGGACCATTCGGTGGGATTGAATGCTGCGCTCGCAACGGTCGCGGCACTTCATCAAAGGCGGCGAACGGGCCAAGGGTCTCATGTCGACGTTGCTGCTCGGGAGGTCGCATCGTCGCTTGTCGGGGACACCCTTATGTCGGTCTCTGCAGGAGGTCACGTCGAAAGGTTGGGCAACGACGACTACCGGATGTCTCCGCATGGGCTTTATCCAACAGACCAGCCAGACCGGTGGCTCAGTATTGCCGTCGCCAGCGAATGCCAATGGCGTGCGCTGGCGGAACATGCCGGGCTCGCACACCTTCTGGCAGATCCACGCTTTTCCAGTCCTGAGGCTCGTCATGCAAACCGGAGGGACCTGGACATCGCGCTCAAGGAATGGACTGTCTTGCAGGACGCAGACGCTTCTGCTTTCGCCCTTCAACGCCTCGGCGTCCCCGCCCATGTGTCCTTCAACACACGCGATCTTGTGCACGATCATCACCTGCGCGAGCGTGGAGCAATCGTTGATGTCGACGGGAATGAAGGAGAACGACGGGCTGCCGTCGGTTTCCCCGCCCGGTTTTCCGTAAGCGATCCTGCAACAATAGAGAGGGGGACCCCGAAACTCGGTGAGCATGAAAGCTTCGTCTATGGCGAGCTTCTCAGGATGTCCCAACGCGAAATCGACGGACTGATTGATCGGCATATCATTTTTTGAAAGAAGGGGAATTTAGATGTCAGCAGATCCGGCAGTCAGCATGGATGAGGCGGCGGTGGGGTCCGTCGGTCGTACTGAAAGACGTTTCGCCCTGATTGATCCAGACCGCGTTGCAGCACTTGCCAGCACACTCGATCTTCCATCGGCGCCCGGCGCTGGTGCCCCCCTCCCTGCCGCGTGGCACTGGATTTTCTTCAATCCTTTCGTTCGCCGAAGCGATGTGGGACACGATGGCCACCCGAAAAGAGGTGGATTTCTGCCTGATGTTGGGCTCCCGCGGCGCATGTGGGCAGGCGGACGATTGAGGTACCGTGCGCCCTTGCCAATTGGAGGCAAGGCCGAACGAATAAGTGAGATCATCAGCGTGACACCCAAGACTGGAAAGTTGGGACGGCTTGTTTTCGTTTCGGTCCGTCATCGGGTGATGTACGGAGAAACCCTCTGCATAGAGGAAGAACAGGATCTCGTTTATCGCGAGCCGCCACAGTTGGGTGCTTTGCCGCCCGCAGTTCAACGTGCAGCACAGGCTGCGCTATGGTCACGGCGTATAGAGCCAGATCCAGTCCTGCTCTTCAGATATTCCGCTTTGACATCCAACGGTCATAGAATTCACTACGACACCCCATATGCGCAGGAGGTGGAAGGGTATCCGGACCTCGTCGTGCACGGACCGTTGATTTCAACCCTGCTTCAGGAACTGGCACAAACCGTCAGGCCGGAACGGCGTCTTGTGCGGTTCGATTTCCGGGCCGTGTCTCCTCTGTTTGTGAGCGCTCCTTTTCATCTGGAAGGCGCCGAAACGGCAGACAAGGATGTCTTGGCGTTTTGGGCGAAGGGACCTGAGGACAATCTTGCGATGACGGCGGAGGCTGAGTTCGAATGACTGAAAGTGCGTCTGAAAATTCGTGTCAGACAGGCGTGGCCAGGACGTATCTTTTCGTTCCTGGCAATCGACCTGATCGGTTCGAGAAGGCAGAGGCTTCAGGAGCGGATCGGATCATTATCGACCTGGAAGACGCGGTGGCTCCAAGCGAAAAAGATGACGCTCGGATCGCCATGAGCCAATGGTTGAGAGGCGGGCATGCGAGCGTTGTCCGCGTCAACGGTGCCGATAGTTTCTGGTTTGACGCTGATCTTTCTGCGGTCGCGACTGTTTCGTCGGCCGAGGTCATGTTGCCAAAAGCGGATTTGGTATCTCTAAAGCAGGTTCTCCACTACCTTGTAGACCGTCCCGTGATTGCTCTGATCGAGACGGCGCAAGGTCTGCAGCAGGTGAACGAAATTGCGAGGATGAAGGGCGTGTCTCGCATAGCGTTCGGCAATATTGATTTCAGTACGGATGCGCGGCTCCCGGTGGCAAGTCCAGCGTTGGATCACGCGCGGTTCCAGAT
Source organism: Agrobacterium salinitolerans (assembly GCF_002008225.1). GTDB lineage: Bacteria > Pseudomonadota > Alphaproteobacteria > Rhizobiales > Rhizobiaceae > Agrobacterium > Agrobacterium salinitolerans. Next base: position 258,959 of record NZ_MRDH01000005.1, read on the forward strand.
TGCGATGGCGTCACGTTGCGCAGGCTTGCCGTCGCCCATCGACGGCGTCACCGTCTCTTTAGACACCGATATCGATCTGCTCGCAGATCTCAGACGAGCAGTTGATTTCGGATTCGGAGGAAAGCTGTGCATCCATCCAAAACAGGTCGCTGCTGCAAACATTCTTTTGCGACCGAGCGCGGATGACATCACCTGGGCGAGGACCATTATGGCCGCCGCAGAAATGGCTGGAGATAATGTTACTCAGCTCGAGGGAAAGATGATCGACCGACCCGTTGTCCAGAGGGCAGCGCATATACTCAGACAGTCTTCTGCCGAAAAAACATGACGAAGGAACATCATGGTTTGTAAACCTTGAGCCTTGCTATGTGGCGACCAGGAGGTGGCCCTGCCATACCCCTTCCACGGCTTGATGGGGGTAAGCGGGTTAGATTCATTGGAGATGCCAAGACAACCAGCGGACCCAATGCGTGCAATACAGCCGCGAGAAAACACCCGGATGTCTTAAGCCGCGCGCGGCAACTTGTCGGGCGTGACCTGTTGATTTCCACTGAGAGCTGACCCGGCGCAGCCCGATATTTCCATTGAGAAGTGACCCATGTTTCAACCGTCCCTCGCA
>NZ_MRDH01000002.1 GCF_002008225.1 Agrobacterium salinitolerans
CTCATAACCTGAAGGCCGCAGGTTCAAATCCTGCCCCCGCAACCAACGATCCCTGTGATTGCGCCAAGCCCTTGCCACGCAGGGGCTTTTTGCGTTTCTGGACTGATGAAAACACTTCAGGTCTGCGCCTGCAATGATCGGCCCGATTTCTAGCCTTTTGTCACCTGAGATGGTGGAAAAGCCGGATATGCGGGTTGTGGGAACGCTCCAGGCTAAAGGCTGAGATCCGGAAGAACGGTGCGGATGTGGTTACCCAGCGCCCTGGCTGCTGAAGATGTCTGCGCGTCGGCAAACTCGATGGCAATGCCGATCGTTGGTAGGGGTGGTAGCCCGTTTTTGACGATATGAAGGTCGGCTGGAACGGCTGTCCTTGTCAGCACGCTGATGGCGTGGCCGGAACGCGCGATTGCGATGAGGCCGGAAAGGCTGTTGCTGGCGAAGGCGACGCGGTAGCGGCGATTGGCGGTTTCCATGGCGGCGCACGCCGCGCGGTGATCCAGCGTCACGGGCGCGGAGAGTGCGAGCGGCAGCACATCCTTGGCAAGGAGATCCGGCTCAGGCCTGTCCGCCACCCAGACGAAACTTTCCCTGCGGAGCACATCGCGGTGATCCGGATCGGATTGCGAAACCAGGGCCATGTCGATCTGGCGGCGCTGCAGGAGGGGACGCAATTCCGTCGTGGGCGCACAGACCATGCGCAGGTCGATTTTAGGGTAGGTGCCGAAGAAGCCTCTTAGCAGTTCCGGCAGGAAGGCAATGGAATAATCTTCAGGGCAGCCAAGGCTGACGGTTCCCTGCAGCGTCGCCTCGCCCATATCGGCAAGGATTTCGTCATGCCGGGCAAGCAGGCCGCTGGCATGGGCAAGCAGTCTCTCTCCCGCTGCGGTTACACGCACTCCAGAACCCGTTCGCTGCAGCAGGATATGGCCTACCAGCCCTTCCAGCCGCTGCATCTGCGTGCTGAGCGCAGATTGGGTGCGGCCAATCTGCATTGCGGCGACACTGATGGAGCCGGCGCGAGCGACGATGATGAAGTTCTTCAGCAGGGTGAGATCGAGCATGGTGATATCAAGATTATCAATATCGGAGTATAATACTATCAATTGGACTGAGGGGGCAATGGGTGGTTATGTTTCCGCAAGATAAACTTTTGGGGAATGTGCCATGGACAAGCCTGCGAAGACCTTCGCCTCGCTCAATGACGAACCGGCTTTCTGGGAGGCCGCCAATAAACATCTGACCCGCTACGGACCGGCCTTCGAGGAGATCATCGTCGAGCGGGCTAAGGGAAGTTTCGTCTATGATGCGGATGGGCGCGCCATTCTCGATTTCACCTCCGGCCAGATGAGCGCGTTGCTCGGGCATACCCATCCGGATATCGTCGCCACCGTCAACCGGCAGATGGCATCGGTCGCGCATCTATTCTCGGGCATGTTGTCTCGCCCGGTCGTCGACTTGGCGGCGCGGCTGGCGGCGCTTGCGCCTGGTCTCGATCGTGTGCAATTGCTGACCACCGGGGCTGAGTCCAACGAGGCGGCGATCCGCATGGCGAAGCTCGTGACCGGCGGGCATGAAATCGTCGCTTTCGCGCAGAGTTGGCACGGCATGACGGGCGCTGCGGCCTCCGCTACCTATAGTGCCGGCCGCAGGGGCTATGGCCCTGCCACGGCTGGCTCACTCGTTATTCCCGCGCCGAACGCCTATCGTCCGCGCTTCAAGAATCCCGATGGATCGAATGACTGGCAAGCGGAACTCGACGATGCCTTCGAACTGATCGATCGCCAGTCGACCGGCAATCTTGCCGCCTTCATTGCCGAACCGATCCTGTCGAGTGGCGGTATCCTCGAACTGCCGGTCGGCTATCTCGCTGCGCTAAAGAAAAAGTGCGAGGAGCGCGGCATGCTGCTCATCCTCGATGAAGCCCAGACCGGTGTTGGCCGAACCGGGCATATGTTCGCCTTCCAGCGCGATCGTGTGACCCCCGATATCATGACGCTGTCGAAGACACTCGGCGCCGGCCTGCCGCTTGCGGCGGTGATGACGAGCGCGGAGGTCGAACAGAAGGCCTTCGAGAGGGGTTTCCTGTTCTATACGACCCATGTTTCCGATCCCCTGCCGGCGGCTGTCGGCGTGACGGTTCTCGATGTGGTGGCACGCGATGGGCTGGTGGAACAGGCGATTGCCCGCGGAAACCGTTTGAAGGAGGGGTTGCTCTCGTTGCAGCAGCGCTTCGAATGCGTTGGTGACGTGCGCGGGCGCGGGCTTTTACTCGGACTTGAAGTCGTCGCCGACCGGCATACGAAAGCCCCGGGTTTCGAACTCGGTGCACGCATCATGCAGGAGGCGATGTTGCGTGGCCTCAGCATGAACATCGTCAAGCTGCCCGGCATGGGCGGCGTCTTCCGCATTGCGCCGGCGTTGACGGTATCGGAGCCGGAAATCGATCTTGGGCTGGAGATACTGGTGGATTCGATCGAATCCGCACAGCTTGCCCGCTAGGTGTGGCCGGCATTTGCCGGGAAGGTCAGTTCAACCCTTGCGCCTTCGCCGGGTCTGGAGTTGATATGCGCTTCGCCGCCGCTCTGGCGCACGAAACCGTAGACCATTGCGAGGCCGAGACCTGCGCCGCCATGGTCGCCCCGCGTGGTGAAATAGGGCTCGAAGGCCTTGTCCACGGCCTCCGGCGTCATGCCGATGCCCTCGTCGGCGACGGCGATCACCAGCGAATCTTTGCCCGAAGCGGCCTCGATTGAAATCAGGCCGCCATCGGGCATGGCGGCTGCGGCGTTCAGGCAGAGATTGAGGATGGATTGTTCGAAAAGGGCCGGGTCCAGCGGTATCGAGGGAAGATCGTCATCGATATGGAGCGCGATCCGGCATTTGGGGCCGACAGCGATTTCGAGAATATCGGCCATGCCGCGCAGCAGGCTGGCGACATTGATGACGCTTGGATGTATCGGTTGCTGGCTGCCGATGGTAAGCATGCTGCTGGCCAGAGAGCGGCCGCGATCCGCCGCCTTGCGGATGCGGGCGATGTGCCGCTTCTGGCGGTCGTTGAAACCGGCCTCCCGCTCCAGAAGACCGAGGCTGCCGGTGATGATGCCGATCATGTTGCCCACCTCATGGCTGACCTGGTGGGTCATGCGCATGATGCCATCAAGTCTCTGGGCTTTGACGGCTTCCGCTTCCTGGCGATCGAGCGCGGTCACATCGCGGGCGAGCAGCACGATGCCGCCGTCCGGCTGGCGTGACATCGATACTTCGATCACCCGCTGATCGTCAGTGCGGTGGCGCAGGACTGCGCGGTCGAGCAGTTCTCCCCGCTCTGCCTCGAAGGGTAGCAGGGCCGGGTCGATTTCCGGGATCGGCTCGACAAACCGGCGAAGCGGCAGTTTTCGCGATGAGCCGGAGCGTCCGACGAGTTCGATGATGCGGCGGTTCATGGTGATGGGCCTGCCGGCCGGATCGAAGAGTGCTATTCCCTCATTCATGGTGCGGAATGTCGAGCGGATGGTCCGGGCTGCCGCTTCCGCCGTGCGCCTGAGGCGCGAGACGCGGTCGACGCTGTCATGGAAGGCGCGAAACGCATCGAGCAGCCGGATCAACTCCGTCTCGGGACCAGTATACGAGGGCGGGCCGACATCCTTATTTCCTTTCGCAAGGGCATTCATGCCGTTGGAGAGCGTCACTATCCCGCGCGAGACACGCATCACTGAGCGGATCGAGAAGATCGCCACGATGAGAACCAGAAGCGAGGCGACGGCGACAATGATCAACAGTCGGTTGAGAGCATCGGAGGTCGAAATCAGGTCTTCGTTCAGCCTGCGCGCAACCGCATCGCCCTGGGTCTCGGTTGCGTGGGAAAGATCGCGCGACACGGTGTGAAGACGGGACACCGAGGCACGGATGGCGAACATTTCCAGAAGGTAGCGGCTCTGGGCCTCGAAGACCCGCTCATAGGGGTGCAGCTCGGACACGGGCAGGCGTTCGCCGGGATAGCCCTGTTGGCGCGCTGTTGTTTCCGCCACGTAACGGCGGCGCAGTTCACCAAGCTGGAAGAGGCTGTCGGATGCGGATGCGGCCTGCACGATGCCGTTCATTCGCCGGCGCAGTTCCGGATCTAGGATGCCCTGACCGGTGGCGATTTCGCCGAGTGCTGCTGCCGCTTCCGCTTTATGGCCCTGTGCCGCATCGGCATCCTTCGCAAGATCGAGCGTCTGTTCCCGGATAATCTGGAGGAGTTCAACGATGCGTTCGCTGGCAAAGCCGCGGGTAATCCGTTCGCCGCCGCCCGATCCTGTCATTTCGAGCAAAATATCGACCTGCTGGACCACCGAGCGGCTTTCGCTGGAAACGCGGTAGGGTGAGGCGGCGTTCATCAGAAACGGTGCGCTGGAGACGAGATCGGAGACCTGCCGCGAGACCAGCGACGCCTTGGCGAGACTGGAAAAGGCCTGCAACCCATAAGCCGCCATTTCATCGCGGGCGCGCTGCAGACCATAAATGGCGATGGCGGAAAGGCTGAAGACGAGGAGGCAGGTAAAGACGATCGCAAAGGGCAGGCGGAAGGCGATGGAGGACAGGAAGGAGCGGCTGATCACGGGGAAAGCTCGCCCTCGTCGGTATGCAGGACATAACCCTTGCCGCGCCGCGTCTTGATGTGGCGCGGCAGGTCGGGGTTTATCTCGATCTTGCGCCTGAGCCGCAAAACCAGCACGTCGACATTTCGGTCGATATAACGGTCGCTTTCCGAACCCAGCCTGTCGAGGATCTGGGAGCGGCTGACGGGCTGGTTGGGTGTTTGCGCCAGTATTTCCAGCAGCGCGAACTCCGCAGTCGTCAGCGTTCGGCTATGGTCGCTCAGGCAGACCGCCCGGCGGGCGTCGAGATCGATCGCCCAGTCGCCAAGGCACAGCGCCCCGCGCCCTTGATCGCTGTCCTTGTCCTGTTTCAGCGAAGGGATCGTTCGCCGCAGGACGGCCTTGATCCGGGCGGTGAGTTCGATCGGTTCGAAGGGTTTGACAACATAATCGTCGGCGGCCGTTTCCAGACCGAGAACCCGGTCAGCGGCGCTGCCGGCGGCGGTGACCATGACGATACCGATGTCGATCTGGCTGCGCAGCCGCTGGGCGAAGGTGCGTCCGGACGTGCCGGGCAGATTGTGATCGACGAGCACAAGCTGCATCCTTTCGCGCGCCAATATCTCGTACGCCTCCTCGGCGGAGCGCGCGCAGGTGGGTAGCCAGCCCTCCGCCTCAATGAGGTCCGAGATGAGCTCGGCCATATCCGGATCGTCCTCGACGATCAGAATGCGAACCTTCTGATTAAGCACTGCACTTTCCTCCCATCACCATCATAGGCATGGCAGCGGCGATCTTCAAAGGCTCGCTGGTTATCGCTGCTGTCATAAATGTAATATCTGTAATCTTGTTCGGCGGTGCGGTGAAAGATTGGTAACCATTCTTCGATTGCGGTGCGGGCTGGATGTGACATGCTGTTGGTGGAGACTGGAACGGGGAGGTTCCAGGCAGGGAGGCTTAATTGAAAGCATTGACCGCACTTGCGGCGAGCATGGTCCTATGGCTGTGCGGCGCAGGGCATGGCATGGCCGAGCCGAAGTTGAACGTCCTGTGCGGCGTCGACGAGGCCTGGTGTTTGACCATGAAGCAGGCTTTCGAAGCCAAGACCGGTCTCGAGATTTCGATGGTGCGAAAGAGCACCGGTGAAATCCTCGACCAGATTCGCGCCGAACGATCCCATCCCACTGTTGATGTCTGGTGGGGCGGTACCGGCGACACCCATTTGCAGGCCGGCTCGGAAGGGTTGCTGGATGAATACCGGCCCGTCCACCAGCAGGATTTGTTGCCCTGGGCGCAGAATTTCTCGGTAATGTCGGGATCGCGGTCTGCGGGAATTTATGCTGGCGCGCTGGGTTTTGCCTATAATTCGGAACTGCTTGCGAAGAACAATCTGCCGGCGCCGACCTGCTGGAAGGACCTGGCGAAGGATGTCTATCGCGGCCATATCCTGACCGGCAATCCGAACTATTCCGGTACGGCCTTCACCATGCTGGCCACCCTCGTCCAGCTGTTTGGCGAGGAGGAGGCTTTCGGTTTCATGGCGAAACTCAACCAGAATGTCGTGAGCTATACCAAGGTGGGCGCTGCGCCCGTCAAGGCGGCGGCGCGGGGCGAGATCATGATCGGGATTTCCTTCATGCACGATGCCGTGACCCAGAAGATCGAAGGTTTTCCGCTGGTCATCGTCGCGCCGTGCGAGGGCACCGGTTATGAAATCGGGGCTGTGAGCATCGTCAAGGGCAATCGCAATTCGGCCCTTGCACAGGATTTCGTGGAATTTGCGCTGAGCCCGGAAGGGCAGGCGACCGGGGCCCAGGCCGGCCAGAACCAGGTGCCTTCCAATGCCCGGGCGACATTGCCGCTGACCGCACCTGACATATCGATGATCAAGATGGTGGATTACGATTTCGCCACCTTCGGACAGCCGGAAGAGCGAAGTCGGTTATTGAGCCGCTTCGACAGCGAAATCCACCCCACCCAGACCCAGTAGGGCAAAAACCAACATCCCGAAGAGACAGCGCGTGCTGCAAGACGCCGCGACCGGCAGCGCCATGTCTGCGCGCGGCCCAAGAATTCAGACGCAAGCTACAGGAGGATAACCATGCGACTGACGATATTTTCCACCCTGCTTTTTGCCGGCACGGCACTCAGCGCCGTTTCCGCGCAGGCGGCGGGCGAACTCAACCTGATCTGCTCGGCCGATGTCGTCATCTGCGAGCAGATGAAGGGCGATTTCGAAAAGACGCATGACATCAAGGTCAATATGGTGCGCCTGTCTTCAGGCGAGACCTACGCCAAGGTTCGCGCGGAAGCCCGCAATCCGAAGACAGACATCTGGTGGGCTGGCACCGGCGATCCGCATATGCAGGCGGCATCCGAAAACCTGACGCTCGAATACAAGTCGCCGATGCTGGACCAGTTGCAGGACTGGGCCGTGAAGCAGGCGGAAAGCACCGGTTACAAGACTGTCGGCGTTTATGCCGGTGCACTTGGCTGGGGCTACAATACCGAAATCTTCAAGTCCAAGGGATACAAGGAGCCGAAGTGCTGGGCCGACCTGCTGGCGCCGGAGCTAAAGGGCGAAATCCAGATCGCCAATCCTAATTCGTCCGGCACCGCCTATACAGCGCTCGCGTCGCTCGTGCAGATCATGGGCGAGGATCAGGCGATTGATTATCTGAAGAAGCTTAACGCCAATATCTCGCAATATACCAAGTCGGGTTCTGCGCCGGTCAAGGCGGCGGCGCGCGGAGAAACGGCGCTTGGCATCGTCTTCATGCACGATGCGGTGGCGCAGACGGCGGAAGGCTTTCCGGTCAAGTCCATCGCGCCGTGCGAAGGCACGGGCTACGAGATCGGCTCGATGTCGATCATCAAGGGCGCCCGCAATCTCGACAATGCGAAGATCTGGTACGACTGGGCGCTGAAGCCCGAAGTCCAGTCGCGCATGAAGGACGCCAAGTCCTTCCAGCTTCCCTCCAACAAGACGGCGGAAGTGCCGAAGGAAGCGCCGAAGTTCGAGGATATCAAGCTCATCGACTATGACTTCAAAACCTATGGCGATCCGGCCAAGCGCAAGTCGTTGCTGGAGCGTTGGGACCGCGAAGTCGGTGCGATCGCAAACTGATCTGAACCACTGATCTGAACTCAGGCGACAGGCATCCCGGCTTTTTAAGCCGGGGTGTCCGCCACTCTTTCATCGGCATGAAACAAGCGAGGTCGGCCATGACACGTGGCAATCGCAGGCTGGACATCGTCCTGGCGCTCGGGGCTTTTGCCCTCATTCTTCTCCCCTGGTATCGCATCGAAGGCGGCTTTTTCAGCTTCCGCTGGCTGTCCGGATTTTTCTCTTCGGCCAGCGATGCGCCCGGTGTGCTGCAAATATTGTCCTATGGAAAACCATGGCTCGTCGGCATCGTCCTCTTTTTCCTTGCCGCGTGCCTTGTTCGGCCGATGCGTGATCCAATGCGGCGTGGCGGGTTGCTTGCCTTCATAGGCGCCGCCGGTCTCTTTTTCCTCGCCTTGCAGGGGCTGGCGATCGGCTTCAGCGGCTGGACCTGGACGGCGAGCGAGAACCTCTTCGGCATGCTTGCCGACGGCCAACCCTCCATGGGCGCCGGCGCCGTCGTCATGTCGCTTGTCTTCGTGCTTCTCTTTGCCTTCGGGCTTGCAGAACGCGGAGTCATGAAAGGCGACGCCTTTGTCGTCGCCGCCATTTCTGTTCTGGTCTTCCTCGTCGCGGTTTTTGTCTTCTATCCGATCGGCAGCATGCTGATCGCGTCCGTTCAGGATTTCGACGGCTCCTTCAATGCCGATGGTTTTATTCGCAATATTCAGGATCCCGGCATCTGGAGCCTTGGCTGCGTTACGGGGGAAGAGCGTTGCGGCGTTGCCTGGCGCACGCTGTTTCTTGCCCTGATGACGGCCTTCGGTTCGACCGTGCTCGGTCTCGGCTTTGCTCTGATCGCCACCCGCACGCGCTTTCCTTTCAAGAAGGGCCTGCGCCTTCTCACCGTTCTGCCGATCATCACGCCGCCTTTCGTCATCGGACTCGCGTTGACGCTGCTTTTCGGCCGTGCCGGTGTTGTCACCGAATGGCTTTCTTACCTCTTCGGCATAGAACCGGGCCGCTGGCTTTACGGCATGACCGGCATCTGGATCGCACAGGTTCTGTCCTTCACGCCTATCTCGTTTCTGGTGCTGATCGGCGTGGTCGAAGGCGTCAGCCCGTCAATGGAAGAAGCCTCTCAGACGTTGCGCGCCGACCGCTGGCGCACCTTCTGGCGGGTGTCGCTGCCGCTGATGAAGCCCGGTCTCGCCAATGCCTTCCTGATCGGCTTCATCGAGAGCATGGCGGATTTTGGCAATCCGCTGGTGCTCGGCGGCACGCATGGCGTGTTGTCGACGGAAATCTTCTTTGCCGTCGTCGGCTCACAGAACGATCCGTCCCGCGCTGCGGTTCTGGCGATCATCCTGCTGTGCTTCACGCTTTCGGCCTTCCTTGCCCAGCGCTTCTGGCTGGCGGGCAAGAATTTTGCGACGGTGACGGGCAAGGGTGACAGCGGCGCGCATATCGCGCTTCCGCGTGGCCTGTCCATCGGCGTCCACGCTGTCGTCGTGCCGTGGATGGTCTTCACCATCGTTGTTTATGGCATGATCCTTGTGGGCGGTTTCGTGAAGACCTGGGGTCTCGACAATTCCCTGACCCTAGACCACTACGTCCGCGCCTTTTCCATCAGCTTCTCCAATGGCTCGATTGCCTGGACAGGCGTTGCCTGGAATTCGTTCTGGACGACCATGAAGATCGCATTGGTTTCCGCACCGCTGACCGCCGCCGTCGGTCTTTTGACCGCCTATATCATCGTGCGGCAGAAATTTGCCGGGCGGAACCTCTTCGAATTCGCGCTGATGATGAGCTTTGCCATTCCCGGCACGGTCATCGGCGTCAGCTACATCATGGCCTTCAACCTGCCGCCGGTGGAAATGACGGGATCGGCACTCATCCTCATCGCTTGCTTCGTGTTCCGCAACATGCCGGTCGGCGTGCGCGGCGGCATTGCGGCGATGAGCCAGCTCGACAAGAGCCTCGACGAGGCTTCGCTGACGCTGCGGGCCAATAGTTTCCGCACCATCCGCAAGGTCATCCTGCCGCTCTTGAGACCCGCAATCACGGCCGCGCTGGTCTATTCCTTCGTGCGCGCCATCACCTCCATCAGCGCTGTCATCTTCCTCGTCAGCGCCGAATACAACATGGCGACCTCCTATATCGTCGGCCTTGTCGAGAACGGTGAATATGGGGTGGCGATCGCCTATTCCTCCATGCTGATCGTGGTGATGATCACTGTTATCACCGGCTTCCAGCTCATTGTCGGCGAGCGTCGCCTGCGGCGTGAAAACCGCGTCGCCGGCCTGCCCTCTGCTTCCTCCGTTCCTCTTGCCCAGGAGAAAACCGCATGATTTCCGTAAAGCCCGGCTCCGTCACCTTTCAGAATGTCCGCAAGACCTTCGGCGCCTTCACCGCCATTCCCGACCTGTCGCTCACCATTGAGCCCGGCACGCTGGTGACGCTGCTCGGTCCCTCCGGCTGCGGCAAGACGACGACGCTGCGCATGCTGGCGGGCCTCGAGCATCCGACCTCGGGCCGTATCCTCATCGGCGACAAGGATGTGACCATGCTGCCTGCCAATGAGCGCGATGTCTCGATGGTCTTCCAGTCCTATGCGCTTTTCCCGCATATGACGGCGCTCGACAATGTTGCCTACGGCCTGCAATCCTCCGGGCTGCGCAAGGCGGAAGCGCGGGAAAAGGCGGAAGAGGGTTTGAAGCTTGTCGGCCTTGCCGGCATGGGGCATCGCCTGCCCGCCGAACTTTCCGGCGGGCAGCAGCAGCGTGTCGCGGTCGCCCGCGCTCTGGTGCTCGAGCCGCAGGTTCTGCTGCTCGATGAGCCGCTTTCCAACCTCGATGCCCGCCTTCGCCGCCGGGTCCGCACGGAAATCCGCGAATTGCAGCAGCGGCTTGGCTTTACTGCCGTCTATGTGACGCATGATCAGGATGAGGCGCTGGCTGTTTCCGACCGGATCATCGTGATGAAGGATGGCGAGATCGCTCAGTCGGGTGCGCCACGCGATCTTTACGAAGCCCCGGCCTCCGCCTTCATCGCCGATTTCATGGGTGAGGCGAATGTCGTCGGCTGCGAAGTGATCAGCATTGAGGGTTCGGACGCACTGATCCGCGTTGGCGGCATCGATCATCGGGTTTCGGCGCGCAACGCAAAACCCGGCCCGGCGAAACTTGCTGTGCGTCCCGGCTCGATTTCCATCGGACAGCTTGGCGGGCCGGGCCTTGCCGGCCGGGTGCTGCACAGCGCCTACCTCGGCGGTCACGTCGAATATGAGGTGGAAACCGATATCGGTACGCTTTTCATTGTCGACCATGCCGTGGAGACCAGCCTGCCGGCAGCGAGCAATGTGACGCTGGGGTTCAAGAACAGGGGCATTGCCCTGATTCAGGCTTGAAGCCGCTCCTGCACTCAGGATTACATGACGACAGAGGCAGATTTGTTCTGCCTCTGTCCGTCGGGAGCGCCGGTCTCAAATATCCTTTGCCAGACGCAGCGCGTCGTAGATCGCCGCATGGGTATTGCGCGCGGCGACCGCATCGCCGATCCGGAAGAGCCGGTAGGCGCCTTCCGGGTTGCGCTCGACCGTCTGGGCCGTTCCCGCAAGCAGGGCGTCATAGGAGATTTCGCCAAGGTTCTTCGAACCGGGCTTGAGTTCGAAATAAAGGTCATCCAGCGGGATCGTGCCGTGGTTGACGACGATCTGGTCGACGGTTCTCGATTTCGCCACGCCGCCATAGTCGCTGCCGACATGGGCGACAAGCTGGTTGCCATTTCTTTCCGCCGCTTCCAGCCGGTAGGTAACGGTGAAGGTGACATCGTGTTTTTGCAGCGAGCGCATATAGGGAACGAGGTTCATGGCCATGACTTCCGGGGCGAAGGCGCGGTCGGGCGTCATGATCTCAACCCTTGCGCCTGCCTTTGCCAGAAATTCGGCGGCCTGCAGACCTGCATGGTCGCCGGCATCGTCAAAAACCAGCACATTCGTTCCCGGTTTGACGTCCCCGGAAATGATATCCCATGCCGAGACGACGAGATCGGCGCCGCTGGAAAGCACATCGGTGTGCGGCAGACCGCCGGTGGCGATGAGAACGACGTCAGGGTTTTCCGAAAGAACCGTGTCCGCTTCGGCCCAGTTGTTGAAGTGGAAGGTGACGCCCAGCCTTTGACACTGGCTCATGCGCCAGTCGATGATGCTGATCATTTCCCGGCGGCTTTCGCTTTGCGCGGTTAGCCGGATCTGGCCGCCGGGATTGTTGGCGGCCTCGAACACAACGACCTCATGGCCGCGTTCGGCACAAACGCGCGCGGCCTCGAGCCCGGCCGGACCGGCGCCGACGATCACCACCTTCCGGCGCTCCGCCGCTTTGGGTATCTCGTGCGGCATGGTTTCCTCACGGCCCGTTGCCGCATTGTGAATGCAGAAGGCGAGACCGCCCTGATAGATGCGGTCGAGACAATAATTGGCGCCCACGCAGGGGCGAATATCTTCCTCGCGTTTTTCCATGATCTTGCGCACGATATGCGGGTCGGTCATGTGGGCGCGGGTCATGCCCACCATGTCCACCTTGCCGGCGGCGATGGCGTGGCGGGCGGTGGCGACATCGGGGATCTTGGCGGCGTGGAAGGTTGGGAAACTGGTCGCGGCGCGGATTTCACCGGCGAAATCGAGATGCGGCGCGTTGGCCATGCCTTGGATTGGGATGACGTCGGTCAGGCCGGGGTCGGTATCGATATGGCCCCTGATGACATTGAGATAGTCGATCAGGCCGCTATCCTTCAATCGTCTGGCAATTTCGATGCCCTCTGCCTTTCCGGTGCCGCCCTCAAGACATTCGTCGGCGGTATAACGGACACCGAGGATGAAATCGTCGCCCACGCGTTCGCGCATCGCCCTGAAGACGTCTAGACAGAAGCGCAGGCGGTTTTCGAGCGGGCCGCCATAGGGACCGTCCAGTTCATTGGTCAGCGGCGAGACGAACTGGTCGATCAGATGGCCATAGGCTTCCAGCTCCACGCCGTCCATTCCGCCCGCCTTCATGCGTTCGGCGGCGTCGGCGAAGTCCTTGATGATACGCTCGATATCCCAGTCCTCGATCTTCTTCGGAAAAGCCCGATGCGCCGCTTCGCGATGATGGGACGGCGCAAGGATTGGCAGCCAGTCCCCCTTGTCCCAGCGGGTGCGGCGGCCGAGATGTGTGAGCTGGATCATGATCGCCGCACCCTGTTCATGCACGGCGTCGGTCATTTCCCGGATCCATGGGACGATTTCATCCTTATAGGCGAGTAGATTGTTGAAGACGGGCGGGCTGTCCCTGGAGACAGCGGCGGAACCGGCTGTCATTGTCAGCGCAACGCCGCCCTTTGCCCGCTCCACCGTGTAGGCGCGGTAACGTCCCTTCGGCATGCCATCCTCGGGATAGGCGGGTTCGTGCGATGTGACGATGATGCGGTTGCGCAGCGTGAGGTGTTTTAGCTGGTAGGGCTGCAGAAGTGGATCGCTCGACATAGCCTGCTCCAAAAGGTTTCTATCTCAAGGCTAAGCGTTAATGTACACTTGTGTCAATTTACAAAACACAGTTGTCTTTCTTTTCGACATGGGTGTACATCCGCTTGTCGCGAAGAGGCCTATTTGCTACGAACTCGTTATGGAAGCGACATTGAACGACACCGGTTGGCGTGGATCGCAGGAGGGGTGGCTTGAGGCCGCCTATCAGGCTTTGCTGGAATCGGGCGTGGATTCCGTCAAAATCCTGCCGTTGGCGAAGAAGCTAAATCTGTCGCGCACGAGTTTCTACTGGTTCTTCAAGGACCGGGAGGAATTGCTGGCCGCGCTCGTCGCCCGCTGGCGGGAAAAAAACACCGGAAACATCGTCACGCAATCCGAAGCCTACGCCGAGACGATGGCCGAAGCCATGCTGAATGTTTTCGATTGCTGGCTGGATTCCTCGCTCTTCGACAGCAGATTTGAGTTCGCCGTTCGAAGCTGGGCTCTTCAGTCCGATGAGATTCTTGCGGAAGTTCGCAAGGCTGACGAGATGAGAATGGCGGCGCTTTCACGCATGTTCGTGCGGTTCGGTCACAATGAAAACACGGCGGATGTGCGTGCCCGGACTACCTATCTGGTGCAGATCGGCTACATTTCCATGCAGTCCGAGGAAGATGTGGCGGTGCGGATGCAGAGGATTCCGGACTATATCGCCATCTATACCGGTGAGATGCCGCAGCAGCGTGAGCTTGACCGGTTTTATGCGAGACACGGGTACAGACCGGGTTCGTAAACCTTAGGCGACACGTCCATAAGACCGCCCTTTTGCGAAAACACACGCAATGCCGTCGGATTTTGGCAGGCAGGGTGGTAGAAGATGAACTGTCCGTGCGTCCTCGTGCAATGTAGCTGCAACATTCAGCGAACAGTGGTGAGGGTGGCAAGGATTCATCTGGGGAACGTCATTGCGTATCTTGCTTCTTGAGGATGAACCCGAAATGGCGCGCGCGCTTCTTGAAGCCCTGCGTCGGCGCGATGTGCTTGCCGATCATGTCCGCACCATCAGCGATGCTGAAGCCCTTGCGCGGGACGGGTCTTACGATGTTCTGGTTCTGGATCGCCGCCTTCCCGATGGCGAGGGGCTGAATCTGGTGGCTTCGCTTCGCCGGAGCAGGCATTCCGTGCCTATCCTTGTTCTGACGGCGCTTGGAAGTGTCGATCACCGTGTCGACGGGCTCGATGCCGGAGCGGATGATTATCTTGCCAAGCCCTTTGCAATCGAGGAGCTGCTCGCTCGCCTCAGGGCTCTGCATAGACGCGGCCCTTCTCTTTCCGACAAATATGCGCATTTCGGAAATCTGAGCATCGATCCGCGCAGCAATGAGGTCAGCATTGCCGGCTCCATCATCGAGTTGCGGCGTCGGGAATATCTGGTGCTGGAGGCGCTGATGCGTCGTCCCAACCGCATCGTCACGCGGGCGAACCTGATCGAGGCGGTCTATACGCTCGATGACGAGATCGAGTCCAACGCTCTCGATGCGCACATTTCCCGTATCAGGAAGAAGCTGGCGCAGGCGGAAGCCTCGGTGGAGATAAGGGCCGTGCGGAATATCGGTTATCTCGTCCGGTTGAAGACATGACACAGGAGCGCAATCGATCCCTGCGATGGGTGCTGATGAAGCGCCTTTTCGCATTGCAGGCGTTTCTGCTCGTGCTTTTCGTCATCCTTCTCATAGGCTGGATATGGATCATTGATCCGCGGCTCGAAGGTGCGAATGAAGAGGCCGCCCGCATCGTCGCGGAGAGCGTGACGAAGGATGGACAGGGCAGGCCGCAACTTTCGGCGACGCCGGAGCTGGCGGAGCTGAAACGGCGCTATCCGAATCTCTGGTTTGTGGTGCGGGACGCCAAGGACATCGTCTTGCAATACGGCGTTGTTCCGGCGTCTGCCCTGTCGGCGGCTTTTCCCTGGAGTTTTGACCGCGCGCGGCTGGAGGCGGCCGGTACAGTGCGCGCCACCGTGGAAAACCGCGATACATCCGCCGGGCGGCTTCAGTTCATTGCCGGGACGGAGGAAGGAATTCCCAATGACGGGCTGAGTATCTGGATCAATGTTCAGCTGGATCTGGAAAAGGATGCCGAGGGCGCCATCCGCTGGCTGACCGTGCTGCCAGCGCTGGGTTTCATCATCCTCATCGCCGTCGTGCCCATGCTGATCCTGACGGGCATCGCGACACTGCTCGTGACCCCTCGGGCGGTCGGCCGCTCTTTGAGCGGGCTGATGGAAACCGTCAAACAGGCGCAGTCCATCGATTTCGAGAACCGGTCTGAGCGGATCGACCGTTCGAAAGTTCCCCTTGAAATCATCCCGCTGGTGGATGCCTTCAACGTCGCGCTGTCGAGGCTCGATGACGGGTATAATCGCCGCAACCGCTTTCTTGCCGATGCGGCGCATGAACTGCGGACTCCGATCGCAATCGTACGCACCAGAGCCGACCTCTTGCCCGATGATGCACTGAGCCGCCAGATCAGGGCCGATATCGACCGCTTGACCCGCGTTGCGCAGCAGCTGCTGGAAATGCAGGCGGTGGGTGCGGTGAAACTGCCGGCTGAGCCGCGCGATCTCAATAGGCTTGTCGAGCGCATCGCGACCGATCTCGCCCCGATTGCGATGGATGCCGGTTACGAATTCGATTTCGAGCCAGGCGTGGGCGACGTCGTTTTCACGGTGCAGACTTCGATCATCGAGATGGCGGTCGTCAATCTCGTGCGCAACGCGATAGACCATGCCGGGGGCAAAGGCGCAATTACGATCCGGATCGATCCGGCCGGAGCCATCGAGGTCTGCGATGAAGGGCCGGGCATAGCCGTTTCGGAGCGCGGGCAGGTATTCGAGCCGTTTCACCGTATCAACACGAATTCGCCCGGAGCAGGCCTTGGGTTAAATCTGATCCAGAAGGCCGCCGAGCTTCATCGCGGCCGCGTTCTGTTCCTCGATCTCAATCCCGGCTTCTGTGTCCGGCTCGAGATTCGATCGATAGTTTCCAAAGGGGCTGCGACCGCGCGCTGATAGTGAAATTTCTTACGATTCGGTTAAGAAAACACATCCAAACCATTTAAATAAATAAATAATTTCTAATAAAATTCGCCCGATGTAATGCAGACGCAATTCTCGTGGGGAAAATCCCCTTATCTGCTGAACGCATCCGCATGTCATGTCGGCCGGCGCAGCAGACTAACGGGAGCCGGTTTCCGGTTCTTCAACGCGAACTGAAACTTGGCTGCGCCACAAGATGGCGCATCGGTTTCGTCTGGAGTCATTCATGTCGATCATCAAGAAATCGCTTGTCGCCGTGACCATCGCCGTCGCGGTTGCAGGCAATGCCTACTCCGCTGATCTTACCAACTACAATACGCAGCAATCCTTCGATTATGGCAATACGCCAGCCTTATCCTGGGGCGGGGCCTATGTGGGTGTGCATGGTGGCGTCTCCTCCCCGAAATTCAACCCACTGGCCAGCGGCCGAGGCCTGACGGGCGGTGTGCAGGCCGGGTATAACTTCCAGTTCGGTTCGGGCGTGGTCGGTGCGGAACTCGAAGGGTCCTATCTCGGGAACGAGGCGCGTGTGCCGAACGGTCGGTTGCGGGAGCGTTTCCGTGGCGCGGCCAAGATGAAGGCCGGCGTGGCGCTTGACCAGACGCTCATTTACGGCACTGCCGGCCTGACCACGACGAAGTTCAAGGACGGCAATGGCGTGACGGGTCCCGATGGCTGGAAACAGGGTTATCTGGTCGGGGCAGGCGTTGAACAGAGCTTCGGCGGCGGCCTGTCGGCAAAGTTCGAATATAATTATGTGAGCACAGGAAATGTGGCCACGACGACTTCAAGCGGCAGGTCGAAGACCGATATCAGCGATCATGTCATCAAGGCCGGCCTGAACTATCGTTTCTGATCGGCCCGCCCCATGACAGGCCCAGGGAGACTTCTCAAAAGAACGCCGCCGCTTTCGGCCTGGAAGCGGCGGTGAAAAAGGGCGGGGCGCGGCACATGCGGAACCGGGCTGAAATTTGAAACCGGTAACGGTCATTCGCATTCGAGCGAAGGTTGCCGGAAGCTCGTAACATACCATTCGTTCCCTGAATTGCGGGTGTAGAAGGTATAGAAGCAGTCGATGCGCTCGATATAAGCCGGTGTTTCGGACACTTCGTAACGTTTGCCCCGCCGTGTTGTCCGCACTTCGCCACTCGACGATCCGGCGACAGCCTGCGTCTTGTTTTTCCGCCATTGATAGGCCTGCTGGCCAGGACCCAGACTGTAGATATTGTCCGGCGGCCCATAGTCCAGCATCACGCTGGTGATGGGCGCGCCGATATAGCTTTTCATGACAGTCGAGGCGCAGGCCGTGAGCAGTATCGATGCGCCGGCGATAAGGAAGATTGCTGCCGGGACTGCAAGGGACGATCTATTGGACATGGAAGTTCCTTTCTGCGGTGACCTTCGCAGGGATAGGAACCGGTTATTGCAAGTACATTGCACGGGAAAAGCGGGGCGAGGCGGGTGGCATCCGCTGAAAGCGGCGATGCCCGAATTGCCGGTATCTGAGGCCGGCGATGTTGCGGCGGATGTGTGTCGACAGGCCATTCCGCTATCCTGGGACAGCGGAGGTTTCGTCGTTAAGGAAGCCATTTTTCATTTTTTGCAATTAAGAATCATTTGCAATAAGGATTGACGCTGGGTTTATTTCCCATATTCTTCTGTTGCGAATGAGTTGCAATTTCGGTTTCCGGGCAAGTTCAGATGATCGATATCGAATGTGTCGCCGCGAATGGGTTTATCTGCACGGCGGAGACGGGTGATCCGGCCGGGATCGCAGTTTCTTCCCGCAATTTATTTCTTTCAATTGGATGTTCAGATGCTCTTTGTTCCTGAAGAAACCCGCAAACGCTTCCGCACCGAGGAAGCGATGCTGCGAACGCGGGCAGCCCTGAAGCGGGCCGGCCTGCGTCCAACCCGTCAGCGAATCGTGCTTGGCGGGCTTATTTTCCGGGAGGAGCACAGACATTTCACGGCCGACGATCTGCATCGTGAGACCATTGCGACAGGAACGCGGCTGTCGCTGGCGACGGTCTATAATACGCTCAACCAATTTGCCGAGGCGGGTTTCGTCCGTAGGGTCTGCATCGAGGGCGGCCGGACCTATTTCGACACCGATACCGCCAATCACCAGCATTTCTATGTCGAGGCGGAGGATCGGGTCATCGATATTCCTGCCGGTCGTATCAGCCTTGGAATGCTGCCCGAACCGCCGAAAGGATATGTCATCGACAAGGTGGATATTCTGCTTCGTCTTGTGCGTCTGGAGCCGGAGAAACAGGCTGCTCGAGGTTGCGGTTCCGCATGTCGCAGTGATCCTGAGCGCCGGTGATTGATGGATGGAGACCTGAAATGACGACCTCTTGGAGAACCGCCGGCGCCTGTGCGCCGAGCGTGTGTTCAAACCTGTTCATCGTCTCATAGCCCCGGTGCGGTCGGCGTCCGCATTGTGAAAGCCGTCACAGATTTTGGAAATTGCGGCCCGCCTGTCCGGATGGAGGCGGAATGAGCCGCCTTGTCTCGTCCGGCAAACGGCAATGAAAGGAAATCCAAATGCTTACCATTGGTGCAAGACTACCCGCATTCGACCTCCAGGCGGTTGTTTCCACTGATCCGGCCAATGCTTTTACACGCATCAGCGACACGAGCAGCGCCGGCAAGTGGAAGGTCATCTTCTTCTGGCCAAAGGACTTCACATTTGTCTGCCCGACCGAAATCGCGGCTTTCGGCAAGCTCAACCCGGAATTCGCAGATCGCAACGCGGTGGTCTACGGTGTCTCAACCGACAGTGAATTTGTCCACCTCGCCTGGCGGCAGAACCACGCGGATCTCAAAGAATTGCCAATCCCCATGCTATCGGACATCAAGCGCGAGTTGAGTGCGGCTTTTGGCGTGCTGCATCCCGCGGAAGGCGTTGCGCTGCGCGCCACCTTCATCATCGATCCTGAAGGCATCATTCGCTTCGTCACGGTCAACGATCTCGGCGTCGGGCGCAATCCGCAGGAAGTGCTGCGGGTGCTTGATGCGCTTCAAACCGATCAATTGTGCCCATGCAACTGGCAGAAGGGCGACGACGTCCTGAAGGCCGCATAAGCGAGGGTCGAGCATGAAACAGGTTTCAATCCCAGGCGGCACGCGGGCCTTTGCCGCATCGCGTTCGCGAGACTTCATCGTCATCGATGGCGGCGACCGATATTGGAAGAGGCTGACCGAACGGGCCAATATGGCCTATTCACAAGGGGAAATTTCGCTTGCGCGCGGCATCTATGGCGATGCACTGGCGGAAGGGGAGCGGCTGTTTACCGCCGCCCTCGAAAAGCCCTGCCACTATCCAGCACCGGTCATCTACAACGTCTCGTGCCATAATCTTGCGGAACTGGAGAATGGTGAGGGCAACCACCAGGAGGCGGAGGGGCTTTACCGGAGAGCTTACGAGCGGCTTCTTGAGGCCGCCCGGTCATCCTTCTCGCCAATGGCGATGCGGGTCGCCTGCGTGCAGCATCTCAAACAGGCGCTCGCAGCCCTTGCACATCATCTCCGGTCGCGGGGGCGTGACGACGGAGTGATCGACCGTGCGGTTCAGGAGGCATATGGCACAGCCTTTGCAGTCTTCCGTGCGGCCCGCCACGCGGAGCAGGCGGGCGGCGATCGCCCGCATTGCCCGATCATTCCGTCATGACGATGAAAGCCCACTCTCAAACACATCAGGATAATGCAACGTGAATACGCTAGACGATACGATGAAATCTTTTCTCGCCAAACAGCTGCCGATCCAGTCGACGGTCAGCAGGGACGGCTTGCCGGATATCGGGCCGAAGCGCTCGCTCAGGGTCTATGACGACAGGACGCTGATCTACAATGAGAATACCGGCGGTCAAACGCTGCAAAATATCCGTGACGGCTCGAAGATCGCCGTCGCGGTCATAGACCGGGATGCGCTCGACGGCTATCGCTTCGTCGGCCGGCCGGAGATTTTCACCGAAGGGGCTCCGTTTCAGAATGCCCTGGGTTTCGCCGGCAAGGCGGGAATGAAAGAGCCGAAATGCGCCGTGCTCATCCATCTGGAGGCGATTTATACGCTGCGGTCCGGCCCTGATGCAGGCAAGAAACTCTCAAATCCCGAATAGGCGGAAACCTCTGCTGATCATAACGGCCCGCGTTTTTCGAATGTGGGCCGTTTAGAGGCCGGCAATGTTGCGGCCGATATGGCGTAGTATGCTTTTGAAGAGTTTTACTTCGGCCGGGTCGAGGCCTTCGATCGCGGTTTTTTCGAACATGGCGGCGATGGGCATGAGTTCATCGGCCAGTTCCTCGCCCTTCGGGGTGAGGGTGATGCGCACGATGCGCGCATTGTCGAGCGGTCGTTCGCGGCTGACGAGGTTACGCCGGACCATCAGCCCCACCAGCCGGGAAAGCGTGGAAATCTCCACCGACACCATGTCCGAAAGCTCGGTCAGCGTCTTGCTCTCCTGCTGCCGCAATGTGGCCAGCACCCGGTACATCGGCAGGGTGATGTCATAGGAGGCCAGTCTCACGGAAAAGCGCTCGCCAAGCCGAACGCCCACCCAGTTGAGCAGGTAGGGTACCGAGTCGGTGAATTGATAGGACACGAGCAAATCCCCGTTTGAGAGCCATCTGCGCAGATGCTGATGTGCGCCTATCGGCTGTACCGGCACAATCCATCCGTTTCAATAGCTTCGCCCCATAAGACGGGGGAATGCGGCGTTCTCCCTTTCACAAAAAATGGCGAATAACATTTGCATTGACAAACGTTGCAAATGCAAATAAATAAGAGCACAGGATTTGGGAGGATCTCATGACATCAGCATTGTTTGGCCTCGGCAGCCTTGCGCCCGAAGGCGTCGGTCAGAATTTCCGTTCAACGATGCGCCGTTTCCCGGCGACTGTGACGATTATCACGGCCTGTGCTTCGGGTGATCAGCGCGATCACGGCATGACGGTCACGGCCGTCACTTCGGTCTCGATGGAGCCGCCATCCCTGCTGGTCTGCCTGAACAATCGCACCCTGCTGCATGAACTGCTGCTGTGCCGGCCCGATTTCATCGTCAATGTGCTGACGCAGGATCAGATTGCCCTATCGGATGCCTTTAGCGGCAAGGTGTCGCCGGAAGAGCGTTTCCGCGACGGTCAATGGCATCGCCACGACAATGGCGTTCTCTATCTGCCCACGGCCCATGCCGCCATCGCCTGCCGCCGGGTCGCGGCCATGCCTTACGGAACCCATACCGTTTTCATCGGGCAGGTTGTTTCGGCCGATGTCAGCGAGGTGACACGGCCGCTGCTTTACGAAAACGCCCAATATTGCGCGGCAAGCCCCTCGCACGAACCTGCCTGAATTTCCGCGATCAGAGCATTCCCGCAAGGAGACAATCATGAACGATATGAGCCATGCGCCGCAGCCGGTGCAAACGAACCCGCGTGCCCGCCTCGCCAGCCGCGTTGCCGGCATAGCCGATCTTTTCCGGGCGAGCGCCAGACAGACGGAGGAGGCCCGGCGCGTTCCCGCCAGCCACATCGAGGCGCTTCGCGGCATCGGTTATTTCGATATCGTCAAGCCCTGCGCCTTCGGCGGCAAGGGCGGCGATTTCGCCGAGCTGGTGGAAGCCAATATCGAGCTTTCGGCGGCCTGTGCGTCGACCGGCTGGGTCGCCGGCCTGCTGTCTGCCCATCAATGGCTTCTGGCGATGTTTCTGGAAGAGGCGCAGGCCGATGTCTGGGGCGAAAACCCCGATGCACTGCTGTGCGGTTCCTATGCGCCGGTGAAGATGGCGGAGCTTGCCGATGGCGGTTATCGCCTGAGCGGCAAATGGGCCTTCGCCTCAGGCTGTGAGAACGCGCAATGGTCCCTCTGCGCCGCCATCCTGCCGCCGCAGGGCGAGGGAAAGCCGGTTCCGGCCTTCTTGCTCGTTCCCGCCGGGCATTATGTGATTGAGGACACCTGGCACGTGGTGGGCCTGGCCGGCACGGGTTCCAAGACGCTCGTTCTCGATGATGTCTTTATTCCCAAACACCGGGTTCTGACCTTCCCCGACGCCACCAGTGGGAAGACGCCCGGCGGGCATTATTATGCGGAGGAAGGCCTGTTCAACATGCCGCTTCTGACCGGAATCCCCTCCTGTCTCGCGGCGGCGGGCGTCGGTGCGGCGAGGGGCGCGCTTGCCGCCTATGTCGATCACGTCGGCGGCCGGGTGACGCGCGGTGCGGTGGCGGGCGGCAATAATCGCATGGCCGAATTTCCAACCATCCAGCTGCGCGTCGCGGAAGCAGCGGCGAGCGTCGATGCGGCTTGCGAAATATTGCTGCGCGATGTCGCCCGGGCGCAGGCGCTTTCGCAGGCGAGGATCGAAGGTCGGGCGGAGTTTACCGTGGATGACCGCCTTCTCAGCCGCCGCGGCCAGTCCTTTGCGGTGTCTCTCGCCCTGCGCGCCGTGCAGGCGCTCAACGATTCCACCGGCGGCGTCGGGCTCGATCTTTCCAACCCGGTGCAGCGGGCGTGGCGCGATGCCAATGCGGTCGGCCGCCATATCAGCATGAACTGGGACGCCGTCGGCACCATGATCGGTCAGAGCATGCTCGGGCTGGAACCCAAGGGCCAATATTGATCGCTTCTCAGGCGGCAAATCATACAGTGAATTCGGAGGAAATAACATGCAAGGCAAGGTCGCTCTCGAGGAGCATTTCGCAATCCCGGAAACTCTTCAGGACTCGGCCGGTTTCGTACCCGGCGACTACTGGAAGGAATTGCAGCACCGCCTGCTCGACATTCAGGATACGCGCCTGAAGCTGATGGATGCGCATGGCATCGAGACCATGATCCTGTCGCTGAACGCACCGGCGGTGCAGGCAATCCCCGACAGGAAGAAGGCGATCGAAATCGCGCGGCGGGCGAATGACGTGCTTGCCGAAGAATGCGCCAAGCGGCCGGATCGCTTCCTTGCCTTCGCAGCATTGCCTTTGCAGGACCCGGATGCGGCGACGGAGGAATTGCAGCGCTGTGTCAACGATCTCGGTTTCGTCGGCGCGCTCGTCAACGGCTTCAGCCAGGAGGGCGATGGGCAGACGCCGCTTTATTACGACCTGCCGCAATATCGCCCGTTCTGGGGCGAAGTCGAAAAGCTCGACGTGCCTTTTTACCTGCATCCGCGCAATCCGCTGCCCCAGGACTCTCGCATTTATGACGGCCATCCCTGGCTGCTCGGCCCCACCTGGGCTTTCGCGCAGGAAACGGCTGTGCATGCGCTGCGTCTGATGGCGTCCGGCCTGTTCGACGAGCATCCGCGCCTCAACATCATTCTCGGCCATATGGGCGAGGGCCTGCCCTACATGATGTGGCGTATCGACCACCGCAATGCCTGGGTGAAGCTGCCGCCGCGTTATCCGGCCAAGCGCCGTTTCGTGGATTATTTCAACGAAAACTTCCACATCACCACCTCGGGCAATTTCCGCACCCAGACACTGATCGACGCCATCCTGGAAATCGGCGCCGACCGCATTCTGTTTTCCACGGACTGGCCCTTCGAGAATATCGACCATGCCTCCGACTGGTTCAACGCGACGACCATTGCCGAGGCCGACCGGGTGAAGATCGGCCGCACCAATGCGCGCCGCCTGTTCAAACTCGACGGGAACTGACCCATGCAGCCGTTCGTCTACACGGCCGCGCCCGCCCGCATCGTTTTCGGGGCGGGCAGCTCGGCGGGCGCGGCGGAGGAAATCCGCCGCCTTGGCCTGTCGCGGGCGTTGGTGCTTTCCACGCCACAGCAGAAGAGTGACGCGGAGGCGCTTGCCGCCCGGCTCGGCCGGCTTGCTTCCGGCGTCTTCTCCGATGCGGCCATGCATACGCCGGTCGAGGTGACGAAAAACGCGGTCGAAGCCTATCGCGTCGCCGGTGCGGATTGCGTCGTGGCGCTCGGCGGCGGTTCCACGACTGGCCTCGGCAAGGCCATTGCGCTGCGCACCGATGCGGCGCAGATCGTCATCCCAACCACCTATGCCGGTTCCGAGGTGACGCCCATTCTCGGCCAGACGGAAAACGGGGTGAAGACCACCATGCGCGGGCCGGAAATCCTGCCGGAAGTGGTGATTTACGATGCGGAACTGACGCTTGGGTTGCCGGTCGACATCAGCATGACGAGCGGGCTGAACGCCATGGCGCATGCGGCGGAGGCGCTTTATGCGCAGGACCGCAATCCCATCGCCAGCCTGATGGCGGCCGAGGGGCTGCGGGCGATGATCGGAGCCCTTCCCGGCCTGAAGGCCGAGCCGCGGGATATCGAGGCGCGCGAAACCGCGCTTTATGGTGCATGGCTGTGCGGCTCGGTGCTTGGCGCCGTCGGCATGTCGTTGCATCACAAGCTTTGTCACACGCTGGGCGGCAGTCTCGATCTGCCACATGCGGAAACCCATGCGGTGCTTCTGCCGCACACCATCGCCTATGTGGAACAGGCGGTGCCGGATTTGCTTGCACCCCTTGCCGCTCTTGTCGGCGGCAGGGCAGGGGCGGGGCTTTATGATTTCGCCGCCCGACTTGGCGTGCCGGCAAGCCTTGCGGCTCTCGGGGTCCGGTCGGACGATCTCGATCCCATGGCAGAGCTTGCAACGGCCAATCCTTACTGGTGCCCGCGGCCAATCGAAAAAACTGCGATCCGCGACCTTTTGCAACGCGCCTTCGAGGGCACGCGGCCGGAGTAACGGGAGGAGGAGACGATGGATATGAAGATGAGCAATGATGACGGCTACTTCATCGAGGAACGTTCGGCTGAAACCGTGATCGCGCGCATGCGCGATTGTGACGATCCGCGTTTGCAGGAAATCATGGCGGTCGTAACACGCAAGCTGCATGAGGCGGTGAAGGAAATCGAACCGACCGAGGAGGAGTGGATGAAGGCCATTCATTTTCTCACCGAGGTCGGCCAGATCTGCAATGAATGGCGGCAGGAATGGATCCTGTTTTCCGATATTCTCGGCGTCTCCATGCTGGTTGACGCCATCAACCATCGCAAGCCGAGCGGTGCGTCGGAATCGACCGTTCTCGGCCCCTTCCATGTGGCCGATGCGCCGGAAATGCCGATGGGTGCAAACATCTGCCTCGATGGCAAGGGCGAGGATATGGTGGTCACCGGCCGCATCCTCGATACCGAGGGGGCGCCGGTCGCCGACGCGCGCATCGATGTCTGGCAGGCCAATGACGAAGGTTTTTATGACGTGCAGCAGAAGGGCATCCAGCCCGATTTCAACCTGCGCGGCGTCTTCATCACCGGCGAGGACGGGCGCTACTGGTTCCGGGCCGCCAAGCCGAAATATTATCCGATCCCGGATGACGGTCCGGTCGGGCAGCTGTTGCGCGCCATGGGGCGGCATCCCTACCGGCCGGCGCACTTGCATTATATCGTCTCGGCGGAAGGCTTTACCACGCTCGTCACGCATATTTTCGATCCCAATGACCCCTATATCCGTTCGGATGCGGTCTTCGGCGTAAAAGAAAGCCTGCTTGCCGATTTCCAGCGGGTTGACGATGCGCGGAAGGCGAAAGAACTGGGTTTTACCAACGATTGGTTCTGGTCGGTGAACCATGATTTCGTACTTGCCAGATGAGCGGCCCGAGAAACCCAACACGGCTTTACGTGCGTTTCGCCGAAAGCGATCCCGCTACGGCTTCGCAAACCGCAGCCCATCTGGACGCCCACAAGGCCCACCTGCGCAATGGCGACGCGATGGCCGACGGTTTTAGAATTCTCGCTTCCGGCCCAATGAGCGCCGTTTCCGGCGTCTCATCGGCCGCGCTTGTCATTGCCGAAGCTCTCTCGATCGAGGACGTCATCGCTTTCAGCGAGGCCGACCCCTTCGTCATTCACGGTGTCTATAGCAGGATTCGTATTTTGAACTGGACGCCGACGCTGTCGACGATTTCCGGGCTGGAGGCCGGCTAAAATTTCGTCGGCGCGGTGCGCTTGGCAGTGGCTAACATTTCATTTGCAATTTTTGCAAATGAAACATTTAATCGAAGGCGGGTGATACTGGCGATATGTGCTTGACGGGAGCGAGGCATGTATCAGGGTAAAGCAAGCCGGGCACTCACGGAGGATATCGCAGGGACGGGAAGACGCTTATCCATTCCGGATGGCGCGTTCTTGCGTGAAAGGGAGGAACATGTCCACGAATTATCTGAGCGCCGCGTCAGTGCGGACGAAGAACCCGGCCGGCGTTATCGCGACATGCGGCCTGATGATCATGTTTGATGGTTACGATCTTGTCGTTTATGGCGCCGTCGCACCGGCACTCTTGAAAGAAAGCGCATGGGCGCTGAACCCGGCCATGGTCGGGCGCGCCGCCGCGCTGACGCTGGTGGGCATGCTGCTGGGCGCGCTGTTTGCCGGCACCATGGCCGACCGCATCGGCCGCCGCAAGGTGGTTCTTCTCAGCCTCGCCGGCTTTTCGGCGATGATGATCGCCTCGGCCATGACGCCGAATTTTCTCGCCTTTGAAATCACGCGCTTCTTCGCCGGTCTCGGGCTTGGCGCGCTTTTGCCGACGGTTACCGCGCTGGTGCTGGAATTTTCGCCGCCGCATCGCAGGGCGCAGGCCAACTCCCTGTCTTTCCTCGGTTATCTTATTGGCGGCATCATTTCCGGCGTCATGGGCATCCTTCTTCTGGAGACCTATGGCTGGCGGCCATTGATGCTGATCGGCGGTCTGCCGCTTGTTCTTTTACCGATCTTCATGCGGTTCCTGCCGGAATCGCCCGAATGGCTGGCAAGCAAGGGTCGGCAGGCGGAGGCTGACGGCATTTGCGACAGCTATGGCCTGCAACGCATCGTGCCGCATGCAAAAATTCAAAAGGGCGGGGTCGGCGCGCTGTTTTCGGAAGGCCGGATGCTCTCGACGCTGAATGCCTGGGGCATCCACTTCTGCTCGCTGCTTCTCACCTTCGGCATGGTCAACTGGCTGCCCACCATCATGAACAAGATGGGTTATGACATCAGTTCCGCGCTCAGCTTTTCCGTCATGCTCAATGTCGGGGCTGCGATCGGCATTCTCATCGGCGGGCGATTTGCGGATAAGGGGAACGTCAAGGTGGTCGTGGCGATCCTGTTTGCCATCGGCGCCGCCTCGATCTTTGCCCTTACGGTGAACAAGGGTCCGCTTCTTTATGCCTTCGTCGCCCTTGCGGGTGCGGGCACCATCGGAACGCAGATCCTCGCCAATGTTCTGGTCGGGCGGCTTTATCCCGTCCATATTCGCGGTACGGGTCTCGGCTTTTCGCTGGCGGTCGGGCGGCTTGGCGGCATTGCTGGCCCGATGATCGGCGGCCTTGTGCTGCAGCGGGGTTTGGCGCCGGAGTGGAACTTCTATATTTTCGGCTCGGTCGCACTTGTAGGGCTGATGCTGACGGTATTGACCCTGCTTTACCGCACCTCCGGTGATGCGCGGGCTTGATGAATGAAACGGCCGGCCGCGGAGGACTGAACTCTGCGGCCGGACCATTTCCGATAACGCTGCCGAGCGATTTTACGCCCGGCAGCATCATGCCTTACGGGACACCGGCGCTATTGTCGCCATCTGCTGCAACGTCCGCTCGTTTGTGCGTTTGGCCCGTGCCAGCGCATCGTCGCGATCTTCCGGCAATGTATAAGTCATATAGGACAGCGAGGTTTCGAGGTCGTTGTTGTTATGTCCGAGAATGGCGGCGAAGTAGCTGTTCTTGGTCACATGCGGCGGCGCGAAATTGTGAAAGGCCACCTCTGCATAGAGGTGCCGGAGGCCATAGGGCTTGGGAAGCTCTTCCTTCGGCCAGATATCCTCGAACAGGTTAAAAACCGTGTCCCGGAGCAGCAGACGGGTTTCCGACGAAAAATCGTCGATCGACATGCCATGCCACAATTTTCCCTGGCCGCTTTCACGCAGGCGCCTGTAGGCGGCGAGAATGGTCGCCGAGCGGGCAAGCACCGGGATTTCATAGGTAATCCCGTATTTCGTTCCTTCGCCCTGTTTCGTCTTGGCCTGGCCGTTGAACAGGAGGCTCCATTTGGAGACGCCCTTGCCATAAGGGGCAGGCGAAAATTCGGCCTGGGTGAAGACCTCATAGGGGCGGCGTCCGGTCATGCCGATCAGGCCGATGCCGATCATCAGGGGATCGGCGGACAGGAGCTTATCGGCGCAGATCTTCAGAACCTCCCGGTAATTTTCGAAGGTGATCAGCGCGCCGTGCTTTCTGGCGATCTTCTCCATCTTGACCCGGCGCGCATCGTCATACATCGCGGCATCGCCGGTGGCGATCTTCAGCATCGGATGGTCGTCGCCGAAGGCCTCGCGGATGGCGTTGCGATATTTGGTGATGTAGGAGATGATCGTTGTCTGGGCCCTGCCCTGCATGGTGCTGATTTCAGCGTTCCACAGGGTCTGCATCTCTTCTTTCGTTCCCATACCGTTCATCGCCGAAATGAAATCTGCGATGCGCAGCAGAACGGTCGGCTTGCGACCGGCGGTATTGAACTCCGCCCGTTCGATTTTCTCGACGATGGAGGTCGCCACACCCGTCTTCGTATAGTCGGCGCGCGCAATATAGGTGTTCAGCCGCTCGCGCAGCTTCTTCATGTTGCAGATGGCAAGCGGCGTGCTCTTCGGCCCGAACTCGGCCTTTAGCGCATTGCGATATTTCATGATGTAGAGTTCGAGCGTCTTTTCGGTGCGGCCATTGTCGAAATGGTAGCGGACCTCGGCATCCCACAGGTCGCGGATTTTTCTGTTGCGCAGGGTCTCATCGCTTTTCATCGCCTCTTTGACCTGGCCGACGAAATGATCGATGCGTTCCACGAGGACTGGTGTTTTCGTCTTTCGCTTTAAAGCGGGCATGCGGCGGCTCCCTGAACCCGTCCGGAAATACAAAATCCATGGTTGGCGATCAACAGCAGCACGGTTGCGGAAATGTGATGAACATCCACTGCAGGCCGGTTTCTTTTGAATAATAGTTTAGGCGATTCCGCAAGCACGGCCGCGACGCGAAGACGCGTCGTCGATGCGTTCGCCGTCAAAGATTATCCGAGATGTGGAATATCGGCCTGTGGTGATGCAGGCTATTTCGGCAGCCGGGTCTTCAGCGATGTCACGATACGCTTGGCCAACCCCTCATAGTCCTCGTCAAAATGGTGGCCGCCCTCGATGCCGACCGTTTCCACGCCCTTGGTTTTCAGGCCGGGGCAGGGGTCTTCATCTTCTTCTTCCGTGCCATAGATACATTGCACCAGCTTCGGATCGATCTTGGCGATGTCATCCACCGTCTTGCCGCCCTTGCCTTCACCGGCAACGCCAAGCCAGCCTTCGACGGAAATCTCGAAATCCACTTCGGTCGAAAGTCCCATCAGGGTCACTTGCACGACATGCGACTTGTCGCGGTCAGGCAGCAGATTATAGGTGGCGGGAAGAATATCGGCACCGAAGGAATAGCCGATCAACACCACATTGCGGACTTTCCATTCCTTGCGATAGGTGTCGATGATGCGGCCGAGATCTGTGGCGACTTCCTGCGGTTTCTTTTCCTTCCAAAAATAGCGGAGCGAATCGACACCGATGACGGGTATGCCTTCCTTCTGGAAGGCGCCGCCCACTTCCTCATCGAGATCGCGCCAGCCGCCGTCGCCGGAATAGATCACCGCCATGGTGTCCATCACCGGGCTGGTTTCCAGAACCTTGATCGGCAGGCCGAGCGGGCTGTCGGTGTCGCCTGCGGCGTCGATCTGGTCGGACAGGGTCTGGGTCAGAACCTCGTCCGCCTTGTCATCCACATCCGTCACGTCGATATCGGGATGCAGCTTGACGAGCGCATTGACGTGGTCGCGGCCCTTCTGATCCGCAGCAGAGGTGAACAGCACGCTGACGGGTGCAGGCAGCGGGCCGTCGGTCAGGCCATAGACCGTTTCGCCATCCGCCTTGTCCTTGGTGGCGGGGGTACAGAGAATTTTCTCAAGCGGCAGGCCGGCCTTGGGGTCGACGGCAATGGCTTCGCGGACGGTGGAGACTGGGCTCTGCGCAATCATCGCCAGCGCCAGCGTTCCGCCCTTGCCGATGCCGGTGAGGATGGGCTGGCGATAGCTGCTCGTGCCGGCGGTGCGCTGAATCTGCTGCGAGAGCGACTCGATGTCCGAGATCATATAGATGCACTCGTCGTCATCGGCCTCGAGCGCCTTCAGATATTCCTTGAAGTCGATGCCGACCACGGCAGCACCCTTTTCCACCAGCGCCTTGGCGCGGGTCTCATCGGTGGCCGTCCATCCGTCCGCATCGGAAATCAGGAAGACGCTGGCGAGAATTTCGCCATCCGGCACCATGATGTGTCCGGCGGGGATCATGCCGGTCTCGTAAGCGGGCTTGTCCTGCGCAAAAACGGTGACAGAAGCCAACAAGGGGGCGGCGAACAGGGTGGAGGCGGCAAGAACCGCTTTCAGCATGCTGGATTTCCTCATTTTCCGATCACTCCTCTGACGCCGCCGCTGATGAGAACCGTCGCATCCATCAGCGCCAGAGCGGCGTCTGCGCCGTTCTGCACGGCAAGGTAACGCGGTTCCCATTTCGGGTGGAACTTTGCCTTGAAGGCGCGAAGTCCCTTGAAGTTGTAGAACCGTTCGCCGTGTTCGAACAGCGTGCTGCCGATGCGGTCCCAGACGGGGGCGGCGTCGCGTTTCGACATGCCGGACATGGGGGCCATGCCGAGATTGAAGCTCGCATAGCCCGCATCGCGCAGATATTGCATGATACTGACGAAGAGAAAATCCATCGAGCCACGCGGCGCATCCGGCGAAAAACGCATGAGGTCGACGGTGGCTTCCTTTTTCGTGTCCGTCACCATGAGATTGGCGAAGGCGGTGATCTTTCCATCCTTGCGCAGCACGGCGACTGGTTGCGACAGGATGTAATTCGGCTCGAAAGCACCGAGCGAGAAGCGCTTTTCCCGGGTATTGTGGTGGGCAAGCCAGCCGTCGGATACCTGTTTCAACTCATCCAGAATATCCGCGACCTGCGCTTGCTCGACCACCTCGAAGGTCAGTCCGTCGCGCGCGCCTCGGCTCAGCGACTGGCGAAGATTGGCGAGCTTTCCGCCCTTCAGTTCGAATGCGGTGAGATCGACCAATGCCAGTTCGCCGAGCTTGAAGGCGCGCAGGCCCGCATCGGCGCAATGGGAGAGGAGAAAAGGCGAAATCTGATAGAAGGCGGCGCGCGCGCCGGCGCCACGGGCGGCTTCCACGAATTGCCAGACCAGATCGGGGAAATCATTCTCGTCGCCGACCGGATCGGCGAAAGCGATCCATGAGCGGCCCTGAATCCCATACATGATGAAGGCGTTGCCGTTTTCGGAAAACATTACGTGTTTGTCGCCCATGCGCACCAGATTGGCGTCGGCCGCATCCTGCGTCATGACGATACCGGTCGCGCTCGTGACGTCGTCGGCCTTGATGGCCTCCGGCCTGAAGGCCACCGGCCGCATCAGGCTGAAGATGGCTATCGTGGAGGAGGCGAGCACGAGGCCTAAAAGGGCGCGCAATCCGCGTGGCGCTTCCTCGGAGAATTCGAACTGCCACCATAATGTCTGGCTGTAATCCGTATCGCGATAGACGAAGAGCAGGATTGTCGCCGCGCCCGCAATGATGACGGCCATGGCGGCGAGCCAGCTTGGCCCCAACGCCTGCTTCACCAGCGAGGCATGGCGGTTGAAGCTGCGCATATTGACGGAAAGGGCCGCGATGAAGACGCCGAGGATGGCGGCTTCAAAGACGGCGATGGCCTTGAGGAGCGAGAGGACCAGCGCCAGCGAGGCGGCGACCAGCGCAATCCACCAGGCGCCGTCCAGCCGCTGCCCGAGGCCGCGCGAGGCAACGACAAGTACGAGGCCGAGAATGCTTGTCAGAAAATGCGCGGCCTCGACGATGGGAAGCGGCACGAAATTGGAGAGGAAATCCAGATTGCTGTCCGGTGTCGGCGTCACGCTCGAAAAGATCAGCATGGCGCCGAGGATCATCGCGAAGGTCGATAACAGCGGCGGCGCGAGCCTGACGGCAAGCTGGCTGATATCGGAGACAACAGGCTTTGCCGCGAACTGCTTCATCTCCGAGACGAGCATGACCAGAATGGCCACCACCAGCGGCAGAACGTGATAGATCACGCGGTAGAGAACGAGGCTTCCGAGCAACTGATCGACGCTGATGGCATTGCCAAGCCCCGCGACCATGACGGTTTCGAAGACGCCGAGGCCCGCGGGCACATGGCTGAGGACGCCAAGACCGACGGCGGTGGCGTAGATGGCGAAAAATGTCGGCCAGCCGAGATGTGTGTCGGGCAGGAGGACATAAAGCACGGAAGCGGAAGCGGCGATATCGAAGGCGGAAACGAGGAATTGCCGCGATGATGTCCGGCTGTCCGGAAGGCGCAGACGCCATGCGCCGAGCCGGATGATACGTCCGTTGCGCCCGACAAAGGCCGCCGCCCCGAGAGCCGCGATTATGGCAAGCGCCGTACCTCTGAGGATAGCGGCATCGACGTCGATGATAGCGGCGATGCGCGGCGCGACGATGAAGGTGGAGATGGCGCTGACCGAAAGCAGCCCAAGCCCGAAGGACAGCGTGACAAAGGCGATGACGCGGGCGATTTCACCCGGTGAAAGACCCAGCCGGGAATAGGCCCGAAAGCGGATCGCGCCACCGCTCAAGGGGCCGAAACCGGCAGTATTGCCAATGGCATAGGCCGCAAATGCCGTTGCCGCCATGGGCGGAAAGGGCAACTTGCGGCCGATATATTCGATGGCATTGGCGTCGTAGAATATCAGCGCCAGAAAGCTGAGCCCGGTGAAGACGATGGCGAGCAGCACCGCCGACGCCGAGGTCTGCGTCAGCGCATCGATGACGTCGTCATAACGGACTTCGGAGGTCAGGTGATAGATGGCGAATGTCATCATCACGAAGACCAGCGTAATGGCGATCGCAGTCAGATAGGGGCGGTTTCTGGCAAAAAAGCTTTCAACCGCAGATTCCGTAACATCGGTTTGTGTAATTTCGCTCTTGTCTGCCATTTATTTTGCCCAGCGCCAGTTCCTGTTGGCGAACCACAGGATTGTGTCGCTAATTCGTTTCGGTTGAGGAAATGTGATTAGCAGAAAAGCATGAAGTGTCGATGTGAACTTTGTCGCCGGTTATTCGGGAATAACCAGCAGTTTAATCGCGCAAATGCAACTTAAGAATGCAAGATTTTGGAGATCGTTCCCAAAGGGACAAAATTGACCGCGGCGGTTGCCTGGTGGTGGTGTTTGATGCCATTACACGCTCCTTTTGATTGAAGGAGATGCAGATGAATACGCCATCAAGAATAGCGCTTTCGGTGGTCGTCGCCCTTGTGGCGGGCGGCGGATACATGGCGGTGGACAAGATGCGCGGCGCCGAATGGGTCGTTTCGCCGCAGCAGATTGCGGAGGCCAAGGCGAAAGGGCAGATGGGCTATGAATCCCGTCCGGGTACCGTGACCGTGTTGCCGATCCGCAGCGAGACGGCGGATGTGCTGCCGATGAAATGGGCGATGGTCGGTGTCGTCGCCGGGCTTCTGGCCTTCCGGGCGAGCGGCAAGAAAAAAGCGGCAAAGGCTTAACGGCCTGCCGCTTGATGTCTCCGGCGTCCTGCGCCGGAGATGCACTTGATGGGAGGTTTTACGCGCCCCAGGTCTTTTCCAGCACGCGAATCCAGTTGCCGTGGCAGATTTTGGCAAGCGCCTCGTCGTCATAACCACCCTTGCGCAGGGCTTCGACCAGCAATTGCAGGTCGCCCGCATCCTTCATGGCGGCGGGAATGGTGGTGCCGTCGAAATCCGAACCGAGCGCGACGTGGTCGATGCCGATGCGATTGACGATGTAGTCGATGTGGCGGACGAGTTCGCCAAGGTCGGTATCCGGGTTCTTCACGCCGTCCTGACGCAGGAACAGCACGCCGAAATTGATGCCGGCAAGGCCGCCCGTATCGCGGATGGCGTCCAGCTGGCGGTCGGTGAGGTTGCGGCTGTGATTGCAGATTGCGTAGGCGTTGGAATGCGATGCCACCAGCGGCGCGTCTGAAATCTTGGCGATATCCCAGAAACCCTGTTCGTTCATGTGCGAGAGATCGACCATGATCTTCAGCTCATTGCAGGTTTTTACCAGCCGCTTGCCGGTGTCGGTCAGACCCGGGCCGATATCCGGCGTCGAGGGGAAGCGGAACGGAACGCCGTAAGCGAAGATGTTTGGGCGGCTCCAGACCGGTCCAAGCGTGCGCAGGCCCGCTTCGTAGAGAACGTAGAGCGCATCCAGATCGGCGCCGATCGCTTCCGCGCCCTCGATATGGAAGATGGAGGCGAAGGCGCCTTCTGCCATGGCGCTGCGGATATCGGCGGCGGTGCGGCAGACCTTGAGTGCGCCTGCGGATTGTTTCTCGGCGCGGAACAGCAGGGCGGCCATGGCATGCGTCGCCTTTAGCGCATCAGCCTCGGCAGGTGTCGGGAAGTCACCGTTGGCGTCCTTCTCCATGCTGGGCGACGGCACATACATGGCGCAGAGACCGCCGGCCAGCCCGCCCTTTTTCGCACGTGGCAGATCGATATGGCCAACGGTGTCGCCTTCGATGAGAAGCGTTTCGGGAGAGACATTGCCCGATTTCCATAACCGCAGAAGCACGTCGTTGTGACCGTCGAAGACGGGTACGGGTTTTTGATCGGTCATGGTCATTCACCTTCGGATAGCGGGAGGGCGCGGACGCGCGTCCATCAGACTTTTGGGAATTGGTAGAGGAAAGGTCAAGGCGGGAGCAAATGCAATCCATGCATAGGCTCTGCCAAATTTGGAATTGGTCGGGCCTCGTTTGCTCGTGGTAATCGCGGGAAAACATAAAAAAAACGACTGGATTGGGGCAAACCCATCATTTTCTGAAAAATAAGGTCCGAAAGGGGATTTTCGATGATTTCAAGACGCAACCTGCTGATTGCCGGCGCTGCCGTTCCGTTCCTGTCCTATGCGCGCATTCCGGCCTTTGCCGCAACGCCCAAGGATATTCTGGTCGTGGCCCAGCAGCTGGACAATATGACGAGCCTTGACCCGCATGAAGGTTTCGAAGCCGTCGGCGGTGAAATCATCTCCAACATGTACCAGAAGCTGGTGCGGGCCAACCGTGAGGATTCCACCAAGGTCGATCCGGTTATCGCGAAATCCTGGGAAGCCGATGCGGACGGCAAGGTCTTTACCTTCACGATCGGTGACGATGCGACCTTCTCCAGCGGTGCGAAAGTGACTGCGGAAGACGTTGCCTTCTCTTTGCAGCGCGCGATCAAGATGAACAAGAGCCCGGCCTTCATCATCGGTCAGTTCGGCTTCACGCCTGAAAATGCCGAAACGACCATTGTTGCCGCCGACGACAAGACGGTGAAGCTGACGACGGCCAAGCCGACCGCCATCTCCTTTCTGCTGTATTGCCTTTCCGCCAATATCGGCGCGATCGTTGAAAAGAAGGCGGTTCTCGCCAATGCTTCCGGTGAAGACCTCGGCAATGGCTGGCTGCAGAAGAACAGCGCCGGTTCCGGCGATTTCATGCTTCAGGCCTGGAAGCCGAGCGAAAGCGTTGCGCTCACCGTCAACCCCAACGGCCCCTACAAGGGTAACATCAAGCGCATTGTGCTGCGCCACGTCACCGATCCGTCTTCCCAGCTTCTGATGCTGCAAAAGGGCGATATCGATATCGCCCGCGACCTGACGTCGGAGCAGCTGCGCACCGTCAAGGACGACGCCAATATCGAGCTGCAGCGCAAGTCCATCGCCTCGCTGGTCCTGATTTCGCTCAATCAGGGTAATGAAAACCTTGCCAAGCCGCAGGTCTGGCAGGCCATCAAGTGGGCGCTGGACTATAAGGGCATGCAGGAAAACATCGTGCCGCTGACGCACGAAATCCACCAGAGCTTTGAGCCGAAGGGCTTCCCCGGCGCCGTTAACGACATTCCGTTCCAGCGCGACGTCGAGAAGGCAAAGGCGCTGATGGCGGAAGCCGGCCTTGCCGATGGTTTCGAGATCACCATGGATCACTATTCCGCCCAGCCCTATCCGGATCTGGCGCAGGCCATTCAGGCAAACCTTGCCGATATCGGCATCAAGGTGCGCCTGCAATCGGCTGAAAACCGTCAGGTTCTGACCAAGATGCGTGCGCGTGAGCATCAGATGGCGCTGTCGGCCTGGGGCACGGATTATTTCGATCCGCATTCCAACGCCGATGTCTTCAACATCAACAAGGACAATGGCGACGACGCCAAGTCGAAGCCCTTCCTGTGGCGTTCGCGCTTCAAGAACGACGACTTCGCCGCTAAGGCGGAAGCTGCCCGTGACGAGAAAGACCCGGCAAAGCGCGTGGAGCTTTATGAAGCACTGCAGCGCGAGCACATGGAAAACAGCCCCTTCGTGTTCATGTTCCAGACCACGAAGACGGCAGCCTTCCGCAAGGGCGTTTCCGGCTTTGAACTCGGCGTTCTCTCCGAAGGCAATTCCTACCACGATGCGAAGAAAGCGTGACATTGAACAAGCGCGTTAAAAGCATATCGTCGATACTGAGCAGCGTCCTCCTGACGCTGTTCGGTTTGATGATCATCACCTTCATGATCGGGCGCGTCATGCCTGTCGATCCCGTCATCGCGGCGGTCGGCGACAATGCGCCCGAAGACGTCATCGTGCGGGTACGGGCGGAAATGGGTCTCGACCAGCCGCTGGTCGTGCAGTTCTTCCACTATGTCTCGCAGGTCCTGCATGGCGATTTCGGCAATTCGATCCTGACCCGCAATCCGGTCTGGATCGATATCAAGCGCGTTTTCCCCGCCACCTTCGAACTTGCCACGGCAGCTCTTGTCCTCGCCGCTCTCATCGGCATTCCGCTGGGTGTCTGGGCCGCCGTGAAGCAGGGCAAGCTGACCGACCAGGTGATCCGCGTCGTCTGCCTTGCCGGTCACTCCGTGCCGGTCTTCATGCTGGCGCTGATTTCGCTGCTTGTCTTTTACGCCACGCTCGGCGTTGCACCCGGACCGGGCCGGCAGGACATCATCTATGACGGCATGATCACGCAGGTCACCGGCCTGATGACGGTCGATACGCTGCTTGCCGGCGACTGGGACGCCTTTTACGACGCCATCGCCCATATGGTGCAGC
This sequence comes from Agrobacterium salinitolerans, assembly GCF_002008225.1. GTDB lineage: Bacteria > Pseudomonadota > Alphaproteobacteria > Rhizobiales > Rhizobiaceae > Agrobacterium > Agrobacterium salinitolerans. The sequence continues at coordinate 37,483 of NZ_MRDH01000002.1, forward strand.
CCGTCTGCATTCTCGCCTATTTCAGCATGGCCTATATCACCCGCATGACGCGCGCCTTCATGATCGACGCGCTGAAGGGCGAATATGTCATCACCGCCCGCGCCAAGGGCCTTTCCGCCATGACCGTTATATGGGGCCACGCCTTCCCGACGGTCGCCGTGCAGCTCGTTACCGTTCTCGCGCTCACCTATGCTGGCCTTCTCGAAGGTGCCGTGGTGACGGAAACCGTCTTCAGCTGGCCCGGCCTCGGCCAATATCTCACCGTCTCGTTGATGAACGCGGACATGAACCCCGTGGTCGGAGCAACACTGTTGATCGGCTTCATCTATGTCGCCCTCAACCTGCTCGCAGACGTGCTTTACAGAGTTATGGATCCTCGCGTTCGATGATGTTAGCTAATTTCAGAAACTGGGCGCTGGATGAGACGCCGCATTCGCGAACACAGGCTGCCTGGGGCAACCGGTATCGCATCTGGCTCAATCTCAAGTCCAATCCGCTGGCGGTGGTCGGTCTGACCATCATCGTCCTCTTCATCGCCCTGTCGCTGCTGGCGCCGCTGCTCGCGCCCTATGATCCGGCGACGCAGAACCTCGGCAACCGCCTTGCCTTCCCGAGCGCCGAGCACTGGTTTGGCACGGATGAGCTGGGCCGCGACATTCTCTCGCGCATTCTCTATGGCGGCCGCGTCACGCTCGGCATGGTCATTGCCGTCGTCGTTCTCGTAGCACCCATCGGTCTCGCCATCGGCTGCATCGCCGGTTATTTTGGCGGTATCGTCGATACGGTGCTAATGCGGGTGACGGATGTGTTCCTGGCCTTCCCCCGCCTCATCCTCGCGCTGGCCTTTGTTGCGGCGCTGAAGCCGGGCGTCGAAAGCGCCATTCTCGCCATCGCGCTCACCGCATGGCCACCCTATGCGCGTCTTGCCCGCGCCGAAACCATGACGGTGCGCGGCAGTGATTTCGTCGCGGCCTATCGCCTGACCGGTGCTTCCGCCTGGCGCATCATCGCCCGGCATATCGCGCCGCTCTGCGTGCCGAGCCTTATCGTGCGCATCACGCTCGACATGAGCTCGATCATCATCACGGCTGCCAGCCTCGGCTTCCTCGGCATGGGCGCGCAGCCGCCTTCGCCGGAATGGGGCGCGATGATTGCGACGGCCAAGCGCTTCATCTTCGAACAATGGTGGGTCGCCACCATTCCCGGCATCGCCATCTTCCTCGTTTCGCTCGCCTTCAACTTCCTCGGCGATGGCCTGCGCGACGTTCTCGACCCGAAGGGACATTGAGCCATGCTGGTCGAAATCGAAAATCTGAAGATCGCCTTCCAGACCCGCACCAGCCGTTTCGAGGCGGTGCGTGGTGTTTCCATGAAGCTCGGCACCGAAAAGCTCGGGATCGTCGGCGAATCCGGTTCGGGCAAGAGCCTGACGGCCCGGGCGCTGATGAAGCTTCTGCCCTCCAATGCCGATATCGGGGCCGACAAGCTCGCTTTCGATGGCATTGATGTGCTGTCGGCCAGCGAAAGGCAGATGCGCCAGATTCGTGGCAAGCGGGCTGGCTTCATTCTGCAGGACCCGAAATATTCGCTGAACCCGGTCAAAACCATGGGTGCGCAGATTGCGGAAGCCTGGCGCGCCCATAAGGGCGGCAGCAAGCGTGCCGCCATGGAAGCGGCAATCGCCCTGCTTGATCAGGTGAAGATCCGCAATCCGCGTCAGGTCGCCGCGTCCTATGCACATGAGGTTTCCGGCGGCATGGGTCAACGTGTCATGATCGCGATGATGCTGGCGCCCGATCCCGAGCTTCTGATCGCCGACGAACCGACGAGTGCTCTCGATGCCACGGTGCAGGCGGAAATCCTGCGGCTGATCGAGGAGCTGGTGTCGGAACGCGGCATGGGTCTCATCCTCATCAGCCACGACCTGCCGCTCGTCTCGCATTTCTGCGACCGCGTCGCCGTGATGTATTCCGGCCGGGTGATGGAGGAGCTGAAAGCGTCCGAACTTCTGAAAGCCGAACATCCCTATACAAAGGGACTTCTGAACTGCATTCCCTCGCTGACGCATCCGCGTGAGCGTCTTCCCGTTCTCAACCGTGATGCAGCGTGGTCCAGCCAATGATCGACGTCGAAAACCTCCGTATCAAGTTCGGCGACCGTGAAGTGGTGAAGGGCGTGTCCTTTTCGGTGGAAAAGGGCGGCAGCTTCGGCATCGTCGGTGAAAGCGGCTCGGGCAAATCCACCATCCTGCGCGCCATGGCCGGGCTCAATGAAAGCTGGGAAGGCCGCATCGCCTTTGCCGGCAAGGACGCGCCGCTACGCCGTACGCCGGAATTCTTCCGGCAGGTGCAGATGGTGTTTCAGGACCCCTACGGCTCGCTGCATCCGCGCCAGACCATCGACCGTATTCTCAGCGAATTGCCGCTGGTGCACGGCATGGACAATATCGAAAAGCGCATCCAGCAGGCGCTTTCGGATGTGGCGCTGCCGCAGGCCGTGCGTTTCCGGTTCCCGCACCAGCTTTCCGGCGGCCAGCGCCAGCGCGTGGCGATTGCCCGTGCCCTGATCGCCGACCCTCAGGTGCTGCTGCTCGATGAGCCGACCTCGGCGCTCGATGTCTCGGTACAGGCGGAAATCCTGAACCTGTTGCAGGACCTGCGTGCCGCGCGCAATCTCACCTATATTCTCGTCAGCCACAATCTGGCTGTCATCGCGCATCTGTGCCCGCAGGTTGGCGTGATGCTGAACGGGGAAATGGTGGAGCAACTGAGCGCGGGTGATCTGCGCGAGGGCCGCACGAAACATCCGCATACGGAAGAGCTGCGCAGCCTGAGCATTCGGCTGGAAGAACCGGCCTGAGGTCGGGGCGCTAGTAGATCGAGTGGGTGCTGCTCGTTTCTTCTCCCCGTCGGGGAGAAGTCCGCGGCAGCGGGATGAGGGGGCAAGCTCTCAGTTTATCGCTGACGTTGCCCCCTCATCCGACCCTTCGGGCCACCTTCTCCCCGGCGGGGAGAAGAAACAAGCTGCGATGGCGGCGATAAACCGTTGTCCTCGCGTGTGCATTCGACCCATAAACACACGAGACCAAACCATGCCACATCAATTCGATTGGAACGCCGCGTCAACCCTTTCAGAGACCTTCGTCTCGCAATGGGCGGGCAACGAGCCGGGCGGAGCGGTCATTGGTTTTGATCTCGATGGCATTCGTTTTGCCCATGCGGGCGGCGTCGAAAGTCTCTCGACCTTCGCACCCTTCACGCCGCAGAGCGTGGTGCGTTATGCCTCCGTCACCAAACACGTTTTCTGCGCCATGGTGCTCGCCCATTCCGATCTGATCGGGCTCAACGATCCGCTCGGCAAACATCTGCCGGAGCTGCAATCGCCGCTGCGCGACGTTACGGTCGGGCAGGCGCTGGATATGAGCGGCGGCCTGCCGGATACGCGCGAATGCCTGTCGCTGCTTGGTCTTTCCGTCTATACCGAAACGAAGGCTGGCCCGCTTCTCGATTATCTCACGCGTCTGACCCGGTTGAACTTTCCAGCCGGCAGCGAGGTTTCCTATTCCAATACGGGCTATCGTCTCGTGGAAGCGGCGCTGGAGCGCCGGGGTTTCCGTTTCGATGATTTCGTGCAGGGGCAGATTGCGAGCCCCTTTGGTGTTTTCCTGAAGGCGCCTGATGTCTGGAACGACCCTGTCGACGGTCTCGTACCGGGTTACTGGAAGTCCGAAGAGAACTGGCAGCTGTCGGCCGCTGGCCTGCATATCTCCGCCTCCGGCAGTCTTGCCGGCAGTGCCGAGGCGCTGACCCGCTGGCTGCAGGGACTGATGCGGGGTGAGGGCAGCTTTGCCGATGTTCTGGGCAGGCTCTCCGCCGTGCGGCCACTCGCCGATGGGCGGATGAGCGAATATGGACTTGGCCTGCGCTGGTCGCATCTCGGTGACCGGCGTTTCGTTGGCCATGGCGGTTCGCATCCCGGCTACAAGACCTATTTTCTGCTCGACCCTGAAAACGGCACTGGCTTCGTCGTGGTGTCGAACCGCGAGGACACCAATGGCTTCAAGATCGCGCTGGAAAGTATGGCGGCCTTGACCGGCCTGCCTCTGCCGAAACCCGCGGCCAGCCTGCCCGACGGTCTTTACGCTACGGAAAGCGGTCCTTGGTGGCTGGAGATCAAGGGCAGCACATCCACTTTCATCGATGGTGACGACACGCTTTACGAGGATGCCGACGGCTGGGTCTCGTCGCGTTCGGCATCCTCGCCCATGCGACTGAGGTTCGATGGCGAAGCGATCATTGGCGAGGCGGGCCATGCGGCCCGACGCTTCCTGCCTGTTGGCGAGCATGCCGTGCCGGATGATCTTTCGGGGTTGTGGCGCTCCGATGAGGGCGCCGAATTTTCGATCAGCGGTTCGTCGCTGACGATGGGCATCGGCCCGACGCGTCGCAGCATGCCTCTGAAGGCGCTCGGCAATGGTCGTTTCCTCTTCACGCTGATTGACGGGCCATGGACGAAGCGCGTCTGCCTCAATCGCCTGGGCGATGATCGGATCGAGCTGGTTTCCAGTCGGGCGCGGATGATCGAATATTCGAGGGGCCTTTAAAAGGGTTTCATTCACCTCCCATTGCTCCTAATAAAGACGCTTTCCGGATAAACGGATAAGATGTTTTGTTGGGAGTGTGAGCCTTGGAAGTCAAATGGCTCGAGGATTTCCTGGCGCTGGCCGGAACGCTCAATTTCTCGAAGGCGGCGGATGAGCGGCATGTGACGCAATCCGCCTTCAGCCGGCGCATCAAGCAGCTGGAAGCCTGGGTAGGCGCGACGCTGGTCGACCGCGCATCCTATCCCTCACGATTGACGGAGGCAGGAGCGAAGTTCGTGCCAGTAGCGCAGGAGACGCTCAAACAGCTCTACCATGCGCGGCGCACCCTGTTACAGGAAGATGGCGAGGATGCGAAGACCGTACGGCTGACCGCCCTCCATACTCTGTCCTTCACCTTTTTTCCTGGCTGGTTGAAACGGGTGAATGACACAGCTGGCCCCCTGTTTTCCGTGCTGCGGCCCGACTCCGGCAGCATGGAGGAAAACCTCAACTCGCTGGTGGACGGGCAGAGCGATTTTCTTCTGACCTATGCCCATCACGAAGTGCCGATGCTGCTCGATGCGCAACTGTTCGAATTCCGTCTGCTCGGGGCGGAAAACATCATTCCCGTTTCAGCGCCCACTCAGGATGGCGCACCGCTGCATGCGCTGGTGGAAAATGCGAAAAAACCCTTTGCCTATCTGGATTATGAAAAAGCCTCGTTCTTCGGGCCGCTGCTGCGCGATCTCTTAAGCGCGCGGTTGCCGCAATTCGAGCGTGTGCATGAGGGCAGCATGTCGGTGGGGCTGAAAGCCATGGCGATGGCCGGCTGGGGTGTCGCCTGGGTGCCGGAAAGCCTGATGCGGCAGGAGCTGGATAGCGGCGCTCTGGTGCGCGCCGCCGATGACAGTTTCGATATTGCCGTCGATATCCGGCTCTATCGTTCCAAAGAGAACCGCCGGCCCGTTGTCGAGCGCATCTGGGCGGTTCTCGAAGGCTGATACCTGCTTAAATCGCCGTACGGCGGGCGTTTTCGAGGTAGAGCGCGCGCAGGCGGCTCACCATCGGGCCGGGCTTGCCGTTGCCCACCGGCTTGCCGTCGATCTTCGTTACCGAGACGACGAAGTTGGAGGCGCTGGTCAGGCATGCTTCGTCGGCATTCATCGCTTCTTCGAGCGTGAAGGGGCGTTCTTCCAGCGTAAACCCGGCCTCCTTGGCCAATTGCAGAGCGGCAAGGCGGGTGCAGCCGGGCAGGGTCTTGTTGCTGTTGCCGCGGGTGATGATCTTTTTATCGGCGGTGACGATATAAGCGGTCGAGGACGCGCCTTCGGTGACGAAACCGTCCTCGATCATCCACGCCTCGTCACAGCCCTCGGCCTTGGCGATGCGCTTGGCCATGACCTGTGGCAGCAGGCAGACGGTCTTGATGTCACGACGTTCCCAGCGCTGGTCGGGAACCGATTTGACGGCGATACCGGCCTCCTCGACGGCGGTGCCAAGCAGCTTTTTTGCCTGGGTGAACATGACCAGTGTCGGTTTCAGATCGGCGGAGAACAGGAAGTTGCGGTCTTCGGCGCCACGCGTCAGCTGCAGATAGATCATGCCTTCGACGAGATTGTTGTCGGCGATCAGGCGACGTTCGGCTTCAACGATCTCTTTCGTCGTGACCGGCAGGGCCACATCGATTTCACGGGCGCTGCGTTCCAGCCGGGTCATATGCAGGTCGCTGTCGATCAGCTTGCCTTCCAGAACCGACGTGACTTCGTAAATTCCGTCGCCGAACAGGAAACCGCGGTCGAAGATGGAAAGGCGGGCGTCCGCTTCGGGCAGAAATTCGCCGTTGACGTAAACGATGCGGCCGGATGGGCTGGTCATGAAAACTCCGTCTGGAAGATCAGGCTGAAACAAGGGTTTTAAGGGTGTCGATGGAAATGGCTTCAACCGTGGCGGCCTTGCCGGTGCCGGCATTGAAGCCCGTAGTCGTGGTTGCTGCGCAGAGCGAATTGAGGATCGCCTCCTCCGTCGCCTCAATCGCAGCTTCGAAGAGCGGCGAAATCGCATCGTTGGAAAGTTCTGGATAGTCCGCGACGGTATTGCGGCGCGCAGGCGTGCGACGCAGCCGCTCATCGGTGGAAAAGGCCAGCGAATAGTCACCGGAGCCGTTGCTGAGTGCGGCGCCCGTGCGGGCCAGTCCACCGAAGCTTCTGGCAGCGAGGCGCTTCAGATTGCGGGGGGAGAGCGGCGCATCGGTTGCGACCACGATAACGATGGAGCCGTCCTTGTCTTTATGCTCAGGGCTGACATAGGGCTTACCGCAGACCAGCAGATGGCCACCATAATTGGACTGCACGAGAACGCCGAGCGTGTAAGTCTCCCCGGCGATGGGGACGATGCGGGATGCGGTGCCTATGCCGCCTTTCATGCCGAAGGCGACCGTGCCCGTTCCGGCGCCAACGCCACCCTCGGCCACCGGGCCTGTGGTAGCGTTTTTCAGCGCGGCCGAGATCTCCTCGACGGTCGGGCGGCTGGCGCGGATGTCATTCAGGCGGGAATCGTTGGTCTCTCCGACCACCGAGTTGATCGACACCACTTTTTCATTGCCCGGCTGTGCCAGAGTATGGCGGTTGATTGCCTCAATGGCCCGGCCTGTCGCCAGCGTGTTGGTAAGGATAACGGGCGTTTCGAGTTCGCCGAGTTCGTCGATCTGGGTCGAACCGGCAAATTTTCCGAAGCCGTTATAGACGGCGAAGGCGGCGGGCACCTTGTCCTGAAAAAGATTGCCGCCATGCGGCAGGATCGCGGTTGCGCCGGTGCGGATCGTCTCGCCTTCAATCACTGTGGAATGGCCGATGGTCACGCCTTCGACATCGGTGATGGCGTTGAGCGGGCCGGTATCGAAATGGCCGGGCCGGAAACCGATATCGCGCAGTCTCGGGCGGGTCGTCTGATGCATCGGGCGATCACTTTTGCGGAATGCGGGCTCAAGCTGGAACAGGCGCGGCTTCATGAAAAGCTTTGCTCTGACTTGACGTTAGCCTAGTTCGCCGTGAAACGGCATCGCAAAAATGGAATAGTTTTATGCGGGCAATGGATGCGCTCAGGAGGCGCGCAACGCGGCTTCGCCTTCCCGCTCCAGCCATTGCCGCATCGCGTCTTCCGTTTCTCCGCGGGTCGGCGCGCCGATGCGGCCGCCGAAGACGGTGCATTTGAGCGCGGCGGCAACGGAGGAGAGGCGGATGGCGGCGCGGCTTTGCATGCCCTCAGCCATCGCCAGCGCAAAGGTGCCGTGGAAGATATCGCCCGCCGCCAGCGTATCCACTGCCTTGACCTGCATCGTCGTCTGGAAATGCACCGCCGGATCGCCGGCCTCCGTCCACCAGCAGCCCGCCGGACCGGCGGTGACGGCGATGAAGGTTTGCGGATGACGGGCGTGTAGCACCGGTAGCATGTCTTTTACAGTTTCGATGCCCGTCATCCGGGCGGCGGCGGGTTCGGAAAAGACGATATGGGTTGCGGCAGGGGCGAGCTTCTCCAGCGTTTCCACCGGTGCAACGTCGCCATCCAGAATGGCGGGTTTGCCGAGCGTACGCGCCACATCAAGGACATCAAGCGCCAGTTCCGGCCAGCGAACATCAACGAGAACGGCATCAAAGGGGGCAATATCTTCCGGCGTGCAGGCGCGTTTTTTCTCGTGCAGGCGGTGATCGTAGAAAGGCACGATCAGCCTTTCACCACGATCATCGATGATGATCGTCGAGAGTGCCGAGCGCGCGCCGGAAGCAACGGTCATGCCGGCAACATCGATGCCGCTTTCGGAGAGATCGCGCAGGATACGGCTTCCGGTCTCGTCGTCGCCCACCGCACCCCACAGGCTGGCGTGGCCGCCCATGCGATGGACGGCATAGGCGGCGCTGGAGGCCATGCCTTCGGCGATCTGCAGCATCTCATAGGGCAGGACCTTGCCTTCGCCCTTCGGCATGTCTGCCACGCGAAACAGGGTGTCGAGCACGGCGGCACCCACGCAGAGCACATGCTTGCCGCCCGCTTCCTTTACCATTCTCTCCGCTCCCGCCGTGTTCAGATGCGCTTGCCGCTGTCCTTGTCGAACAGATGCACCGTTGCCGGGTCGATGGCAATGTGGATCGTATCGCCGAAGCGGACATTCAGGCGCTCGCGGAACAGGCAGGCGATATCGTCACCCTTGCAATCGAGCTTGGCGTAGATTTCCGAGCCGGTGCCTTCGACCAGTTCGACCCGGCCTTCGATGCCGGTCTCGGCAGCGCGGATATGTTCCGGCCGCACGCCGTAGACGAGATCGCGGCCGCCGAGCTTGCCGATATCGGCATGGGCGGGCAGCGGCAGGCTAAGGCCCTTGGTGGTGCGGAAAACGCCTTCTTCCACCCGGCCGCGAATGAAATTCATGGCCGGCGAACCGATGAAACCGGCAACGAAAAGATTGGCAGGATTGTCGTAAAGTTCGAGCGGTGCGCCGATCTGTTCGATCACGCCATCATGCAGCACCACGATCTTGTCGGCCATGGTCATGGCTTCCACCTGGTCGTGGGTGACGTAGATGGTTGTCGTGCCGATGCGCTGGTGCATGGCCTTGATCTCGCCGCGCATCTGCACACGCAGCTTGGCGTCGAGGTTGGAAAGCGGCTCGTCAAACAGGAAGACCTGCGGATCGCGCACCAGCGCCCGGCCCATGGCCACACGCTGGCGCTGGCCGCCGGAGAGCTGGCGTGGATAACGGTCGAGCAGTTTTTCCAGGCCCAGAATGGCGGCGGCCCTGTCGACCTTGGCCCTGGTTTCCTCCGCGCTCACCTTCTTCAGCTTCAGCGCGAAGCCCATATTATCCTTCACCGTCATATGCGGATAAAGGGCGTAGTTCTGGAAGACCATGGCGATATCGCGGTCGCGGGCGGGCAGGTTGCTCACCTCGCGCGGGCCGATGTGGATCTCGCCGTCGCTCAGCTCTTCCAGGCCTGCGATCATGCGCAGCAGGGTGGATTTGCCGCAGCCGGAAGGGCCAACGAGGACGACGAATTCTCCGTCCTTGATGTCGATATCGATACCGTGGATGACGTTGACCGAGCCGAAGCGCTTCTGGACATTTTGAATATTGACCGGTGCCATGTTTTGGTTCCCGTTATAATTTGAATTCAGCCGCCCTTGACGGCGCCGGCGGTGAGACCCGCCACGATCTGTTTCTGTGCGAACATGGTCAGCAGCAGCACCGGCAGCGTCACGATCAGCGCGGCTGCGGCCAGCGGTCCCCAGCTCACCTGTTCGAAGGACAGCATGTTGTAGACCGCGACCGGCAGGGTGCGCGTTTCGCGGCTGGCCAGCACGATGCCGAAGACGAAGTTGTTCCACGAGAAGATGACCGCGAGGATAAAGGAAACGACGATGCCGGGCTTGGCAATCGGCAGCGCCACCAGCCGGAACACCTGCCAGGAGGATGCGCCATCGATGCTTGCCGCCTCTTCCAGTTCCTTCGGGGTCGTCTCGAAGTAACCGATCATGATCCAGACGACGATCGGTACCGTCACCACAAGATGGATGATGATCTGCGGCCAGAGCGTGCCCAAGAGGTTCAGCCATTGGAACAGCAGGAACAGCGGAATGAGGAAAGAAAGGCCGGGCGTCATGCGGGCGATCATGATGACGACGGCCGATTTTTCAGCCTTCAGTCGGGCAATGCCGTAGCCGGCCGGCACGCCGATCACCAACGCCAGAATGGTGGCGGCGCCGGTGACGAGGACCGAATTCCAGAAATAGAGGAAGAAATTATTCTCCTCGAACACTTTCACATAGTTCGACCAGGCAAAGCGTTCGGGAATGAGGATCGGCGGATAGGCGCCGTTGTCGATTTCATATTTCAGCGACAGCGAGATCATCCAGATGAAGAACAGGATGACGGGAGAGATCATCACCAGCGCCACGAAAAACAGGCCGAGCCGGTCGAGATTTTTGCGTTTCAGGATTTTTGCAGACATCAGCGATCCTCCATCTCGTTCCATTGTGAGCGCTGGCGCACCATCAGAAGCACGAAGGACAGCGCCACGATGATGATGAAGAAGACCACCGCCATGGCCGAGCCGTAACCAATGTCGTAATAGGCAAAGGCCGTGTTGTAGAGATAGATGTTGATGGTTTCCGATGCCGTGCCGGGCCCCCCTTGAGTCATCGCATAGATGATGTCGAAGCTTTTGACGGCGTCGATGGAGCGGATGATGACGGCGATCATCAGGAACGGCGCAATCATCGGCATCGTCAGGTAACGGAACTTCTGCCAGGCGTTGGCGCCGTCGATTTCAGCACTTTCATAGGGTTCGCGCGGCACGGCGGCGAGACCGCCGAGCACGATCAGCATGACGAGCGGTGTCCATTGCCAGGTTTCCACCAGAACCAGCGAGGGGATGACGGTGGACTGGTTGTAGATCCATTCCAGCGGCCCGATGTGGATGAAGGACAGGAGATAGTTCAGAACGCCGAGCTGCGGGTGGAACATCATGGTCCAGACGAGCGCGATGGCGACTGGGGTCGCCATCATTGGCATGACGAAGACGCCGCGCAGAAAACCGCGCAGCGGAAACTGTGCATCGAAAACCAGCGCCGCCAATGTTCCGAGGATAAGCGGAGCGACGACCGACAGCACGGTATAGATGAGCGTATGCCAGAGCGATTCCCAGAACCTGATATCGCTTGCAAGCCTGATATAGTTCTCGAAACCGATAAAGCTCTGCTCCTGTCCGAGCGTCCAGCGATGCGCGCTCATCCAGAGGGTGAAGACCCACGGAAAAACGATCACCGCCGAAATGACGACAAGTGCCGGTATGACGAAGGGCCAGTAATTGGGAGCAAGCCTTGCGGGCCTGCTCCCTTCTTTCCGGCTCGCGCCTGTCTTGGTGTTTTCGATGCTCACGGAGGCCATTATCCCTCGCTACGCGCCAGAACGGGTGCGAACTGTTCCGTTGCCTTTTTCAGCTCAGTTGCCGGGTCCGCGCCGCCGATCATGTTGGTGAGGCCGACGCCGTAGATGTCGCGGAATTCCGTCACCGGAATGATGACGGGGAGCGCCAGCTGCGAGACCTTTCCGGAGTCGACGACGGCGTCCAACCAGGTGGCCGGCATCTTGACGCCTTCGCGGACCTTCTGATCTTCGAGAATGGACTGGCGGAACGGAACACCCGCACCGGCCTGCAAGAGACGCGCGCCCATTTCATGCGAAATCGCCCATTGGCAGAAGAGATAGGCGGCTTCCTTCTTGCTGCTGGCTTCGACGACGCCGAGACCATCGCCAAAGGTGCCGGCGGCCTGTGCTGCCGGACCCTTCGGCATGACGCCGTAACCGACCTTGCCGACAACGCGGGATTTTTCCGGGTTTTCGATCGGCGGCGCAAAACCGACGCCATCGAACCACATGCCGATCTTGCCCTGAAGGAAGGCCGACTGCGCTTCGGCCCAGTTGAAGCCGGAGACGCCGGGAGGGGCGGCTTTGGTCATCAGACGCTGATAGAGCTTTGCAGCTTCAACCGCTTCCTTGGATTCGGTATTGATCTTGCCGTCCACGATTGGTTTTGCGCCGTAACCCAGCATCAGCGAGGTCCAGACAGGTGTATTGGCGTTCTTGAGGCCGCGCGCCACGAAACCATAGGTGTTGGTTGCGGGGTCGGTGATCTTTTCCGCCGCCGTTACCAGTTCCTCGAAGGTCTCCGGGTATTTAAGGCCCTTGGCTTCGAAGAGCTCCTTGTTCCAGTAGACGATCCAGTAATCCACCGAGAAGGGGAGCGAGCGCAGCACGCCGTCGCTATCCTTCGCAAACAGCATGCCGGCCTCGGCAAAGTCCTTTTCGGTGAGCGACGGATCGGTGAGCGACGGGTCCTTCAGGAAGCCGCTAATATCGGCCAGCCACTTGCCTTTTTCGAACTGTCGCTTCTGAACGTGGTAGCTCAGATGCACAACGTCGAAGCTGGGCTTTCCAGAGGAAAGTTCGATGACCACCTTCTGGCGCTGCTGTTGTTCCGGCGTTGCTTCGGCATTGACCTTGATGCCGGTCAGCTCTTCGAATTCGCCGAGATATTTGATCAGCGTTTCGCTGCGCGGGCTTTTGACGAGATTGACTTCAAGCGTCGTGCCTGCGTGTTTTTTCCAGTTCACCGCCGCCGATGCCGGGCGAATGCCGAGCATCGCGCTGCCGCCAATCGCGGCCGTGCCTGCCAGAAAGGCGCGACGCGTGGGGTTGAGCAATGAATGCCTCATGTCAGTTCTCCTCCAGTTAGCCGGAAATTCTCCTCACCTCCGGCTTGTTGCTTATTTTCATGCAATTCCGGCGCAGGACCGTTCTGCTGCCCTGCCGGAATTGCCCTATACTGCCAGCGCCCTGTCCCTTGCGTTGCGAATATGGGCGGTCAGGCGCTCTACGGCGTCTTCGACGGATCGCTTCTCAATGGCTTCGAGAATGGCGAGGTGTTCTTTCATCACCGATTTCACGTGGCCTGCGATGCGAAAGCGCTCCTGATTGATGAGGCGCATCTTGATGGAATTGACCCTGTAGGCGTTCGAGATGATCGAGTTGCCGAGACTATCGATGAAGGCATCGTGCATGCCCCAGTCCACCTGCTGGGCATGCTGATCGAGCTCCGGCGATTCCCCACCGTTTTCCGTCGCCTCGGCGATATCGCGGTGCTGTTTCAACAGCCTGGCGATGGTCTCGTCCGAGGCCGAACGGGTAAAGAGCGCCACGGCCTCCTTCTCGAGAAAGATACGGAACTGGAACGCCTCGCGAATGAGGTTGATGTCGATATGGGCGACCTGCAATCCCCGCTGCGGTACCGTCTTGATCAGACCTTCCGCCTCCAGCCGCGGAATTGCCTCCCGGATCGCGCCGAGCGGCAGGCCCGTCAGTTCCACGAGGCGGCGCTGCGAGATGAATTGCCCCGGGCGAACGTCGCGCGAGAGAAGGTGGTGCGTAAAGCTCTCATACGCCCGTTCCCGCAATGTCTGTTCGCCGGTATCGTCCATGCTCAACCTTTCAGCTTTGTTCAGGCGGCCTGCCTGCGAAACAGCGCGTCGAAAGCGCCCTCGATCTGCCGCCGATCCTCAGGTGAAATCGCGACGAGCGGTGCACGCACATCCGACCAGATAGTTTCCCCTGTCGTGTGTGATACCAGCACCTTGACGGCAGGCGTAACCGGGAATTTCAGAAGTTCCACAACAAGATCGACAATGCGGGGATCATCCTTGCCGTCAACGGCCATCGCGCGGACTTCCTGCGTCAGGAAATTGGCAACGCCGGATATGGCGCCCTGACCGCCGAGGCGGACGCCTCTTGCGAGATCACGCTCATCGCCGATCAGAATGGCGAGATCGCCATGTTCTTTCAGCAGGCGCTCGGTATGGCTCCAGTTGCCTGAGGAGTCCTTCACGCCGGTAACGATGCCCGGAAACGCTTGTCTCAGCCGCCCCACCAGTTCGACCGACAGTGTTACCATAGTCACGGAAGGGATGTTGTAGACGAGAATGTCGCGTGCATCCTTACCGATCTTCGAAAAGACCGCCGAGAACCAGGCAAACAGGCCGTCGTCGCTGACATTCTTGAAATAGGAAGGCGGGGCGAGAAGAATATTGCGGGCGCCGGCTTTCAGGGCTTCCGCCGACTGGTCTGCCGCATCTTCGATGGAATCCACCAGAACCCCGGTGACGATACGCGACGGTGCAATGCCTGCTGCAATGAAGCTGGAGAGGATCGTCTGCCGTTCGCGGCTGCCGACAGAGCAGCCTTCACCCGTCGTGCCGAAGAGTGTCACGCTGTCGCAGCCATTGGACAGGCAACGGCGGGCATGGGCGATCATGGCATCGATATCGACCGTTCCGTCCGTTTTGAAAGGGGTTGTCAGGGCTGCCGAAAGGCCGAATTTCTGGGTCAATTAAGATGCTCCTCCAAGGTGACCGCGAATTGATGGCATACTGACATGTTAGTTGTAAAGCAGTAATTGCAGGAGGATTGCTCGGAGCGTGAGCGTTCAGGACTTTACAGGGGAAATGAGTTCTGGGGTGGGCTTGCCAGCACCGATGAGGATTGATTGGATCGGTCCGGATGGGCATGAGTTTATCGCGGTGCGAGACGCACAAGCATCATGGGCAGGGAGACGGAAAAATGCGAAAATAAAATTTGACTGTCGGAGTAAAGATTTTTATCAGGCAGTCTGAATATAGGGATAAGGGACCATCATCATGACTATTGTGGAGTCGGCAGCGCCTGTAGCGGAGACCGAGCAGAGCCGCGTCAAGCGTCTGAAGGCAGCGACGCGCGGGGCGCATGGCGATCTCGATAGTTTCATTATGGCATCGAAGCCGTTCGAGAGCCGTGAGAACTTCGGCAAGTTCGTCGAAACGCAATATCTTTTCCATCGCGATCTCGATGTCTTCTTCGCCAATGCCACGCTTGATGGCCTGCTGCCCGACCTCAAGGGCCGCCGTCGTCTCTCCATGATCGAGCAGGATCTTTCCGATCTCGGTCTTGCCATTCCCGAAACGGCCGCGCCGCGTTTTTCCGCCGAGACGCCCTTCGATCTGCCGGAGGCCATGGGCTGGCTTTACGTGGTCGAAGGATCCAATCTCGGTGCGGCCTTCCTGCTGAAGGACGCGGCAAAGCTTGGGCTTGGGGAAGAATTCGGCGCCCGCCATCTCGCTGGCGCTCCCGAAGGTCGTGGCCTGCACTGGCGCACCTTCACCGCTGCGCTTGATGAAATTTCGCTGACCGTTGAAGAGGAAGAGCGGGTTGTCGCAGGCGCCGAGTCCGCTTTCCGGGCGGTGCATGCCTATGCGCAGCAGCGGATGGGTTGAGGTTTTAGCATAGCTTCCAGAGAGCTATCGCGGGCTGATCGTAGTTCCTGAAACGGTAAGCGTCATCCTCGGGCTTGTCCCGAGAATCTGCAACCGATTGATTTTACGCAACATGGTTAGATCTTCGGGACAAGCCCGAGAATGACGAAGAGTGTGAGGCGAGCCTCGCGGCACTTTCAGGCCTACTGCGAGAGCCGCTCACCTTTGACGTATCGCTCTCAATATTTGCCGAATAAACAGGCAAATATTTTTACCAAATGATAAAAATTTTGCCTTTCGGTCAAGGCTAGATGCGTCCCAAAATTTTATCCATTTGATAAAATTATTGTATTTGGTCTGGCACAGAACCTGCTACTCTTTTCTCAAGTCAGGAGACACCTGACGCAAAAAAGGGAACAGCAAAATGGAAATCGGTGTTTTTATCCCGATCGGGAACAATGGTTGGCTGCTTTCAGAAAACGCGCCGCAATACAAGCCGAGCTTTGATCTCAACAAGGCGATCACGCTGAAGGCGGAGCAATATGGTTTCGACTTTGCGCTGTCGATGATCAAGCTGCGCGGTTTTGGCGGCAAGACCGAATTCTGGGATTATAATCTGGAATCCTTCACGCTGATGGCGGGCCTCGCTGCCGTTACCTCCAAGATCAAGCTGTTCGGCACCGCCGCCACGCTGGTCATGCCGCCGGCCATTGTTGCGCGTATGGCGACGACGATCGATTCCATTTCCGGCGGTCGTTTCGGCATCAACCTGATTACCGGCTGGCAGCGGCCGGAATATAGCCAGATGGGGCTTTGGCCGGGTGACGATTATTTTGGTGATCGTTACGAATATCTCGGCGAATATACCTCCGTGCTGAAAGAGCTGCTGACGGAGGGCCAGTCGGACTTCAAGGGCAAGTTCTTCCAAATGGACGATTGCCGTATGAAGCCGGTGCCGCAGGGGGATGTGAAGCTCATCTGCGCCGGTTCCTCCAATTCCGGCATGGCGTTTTCGGCCAAGTTCGCCGATTACAGCTTCTGCTTCGGTGTTGGCGTCAATACGCCCAAGGCTTTTGCGCCCACCAATGAGCGACTTCTGGCGGCAACGGAAAAAAGCGGCCGCGAGGTTAAATCCGTCGTGCTGACCATGATCCTTGCCGAGGAAAAATCCGAGGATGCCTGGGCGAAGTGGGAGCATTACAAGGCGGGTGCGGATGAGGATGCGATCAAGTGGCTCGGCTTGCAAAGCGCCGTCGATACCAAATCCGGCTCCGACACCAATGTCCGGCACATGTCCAATCCCGTCTCGGCGGTCAATATCAACATGGGAACGCTGATCGGCTCCTATGAGGAAGTGGCAGCCATGCTGGACGAGATGAGCGAGGTGCCGGGGACTGGCGGCGTGATGCTGACTTTCGACGACTTCCTCGAGGGCGTCGAAAAATTCGGCAAATATGTGCAGCCGCTGATGAAGAGCCGCCGGCATGTGCTGGCCGAACTGGAGGCAGCGGAATGAGTGAAGCCGTCGTGGCGGGTTACAAGGGGCCGGAAAGCCGTTCGGAAAGCGTCACACTTCCCGCAAGGCCGGAGCCGATTACCCTCAAACCCAGCGAGACCGCCGTTGTCGTGGTCGACATGCAGAACGCCTATTCGACCGAGGGCGGTTATGTCGATCTGGCCGGGTTCGACATATCAGGCGCCAAAAGCACCATCGCCAACATCAAGAAGACGCTGGATGCGGCGCGCGCGGCGGGTGTCCAGGTCATTTATTTCCAGAATGGCTGGGACAAGGACTATGTCGAGGCGGGTGGACCTGGTTCGCCCAACTGGCACAAGTCCAACGCCCTGAAAACTATGCGCAAAAGGCCAGAATTGCAGGGCCAGCTGTTGGCCAAGGGGACGTGGGACTACGCCATCGTTGACGAGCTGCAACCGCAGCCAGGCGATATCTTGGTGCCGAAGACGCGTTATAGCGGGTTCTTCAACACCAATATGGACAGCGTGCTGCGCGCCCGCGGTATCCGCAATCTGGTCTTCGTCGGCATCGCCACCAATGTCTGCGTGGAAAGCTCGCTGCGCGACGCCTTCCATCTCGAATATTTCGGGGTGATGCTGGAGGATGCCACGCATCATCTGGGACCGGACTATATCCAGCAGGCGACGGTCTACAATGTCGAGAAATTTTTCGGCTGGGTCGCCACCGTCAATGATTTCTGCGGCGTCATCTCGCAGGCCGCACCCGTCAGCGCTTGATATCCAACCACAAAGAGGAGAACGAAATGCCGAAGAAGATCGTCGTGCCTGCCGGCACCAGCAAACCCATCGCCCCTTTTTCGCCGGGAACGCTTGCCGATGGCGTGGTTTACGTGTCCGGCACGCTGCCCTTCGACAAGGACAATAATGTCGTGCATGTGGGCGATGCGAGCGCCCAGACACGCCATGTTCTGGAAACCATCAAGTCGGTCATCGAAACCGCGGGCGGCACGATGGAAGACGTGACGATGAACCACATCTTCATCACCGACTGGGCAAATTATCAGGCCGTCAACACGGTCTATGCCGAATATTTCCCCGGCGACAAGCCGGCGCGTTATTGCATCCAGTGCGGCCTCGTGAAGCCAGATGCGCTGGTGGAAATCGCCACCGTCGCCCATATCGGCAAATAGGCGAGACGGCAGATGATGCACTTCGAGGTTCATGGCCGCACAGATGCCGAGGCACCTACCATCCTTTTGTCTTCGGGGCTGGGCGGATCGGGTGCCTATTGGGCGCCGCAGATCGAAGCCCTTTCCCGTCATTTCCGCGTGGTCACCTATGACCACCGCGGAACCGGAAGGACGGGCGGCGAGGTGCCGGAGGAGGGCGGCATATCTGCCATGGCGGATGATGTGCTGGAGATTGCCTCGGCCCTGAACCTCGAAAAATTCCATTTCATGGGCCATGCGCTCGGCGGCCTGATCGGCCTCGATATCGCGCTGCGGCGGCCCGGCCTTATCGACCGGCTGGTGCTTATCAATGCGTGGAGCAAGGCCGATCCGCATTCGGGACGCTGCTTTGACGTGCGGATCGAGCTTCTGGAGAAATCCGGTGTCGAGGCCTTCGTCAAAGCCCAGCCGCTGTTTCTTTATCCGGCCGCCTGGATGTCGGAGCATCAGGAACGGCTGGCGCGGGATGATGCCCATGGCGTCGCGCATTTTCAGGGCAAGGTGAATGTGCTGCGGCGCATTGCGGCGCTTCGGGCATTTGATGTCGATAGCCGTCTAGGTGAGATCGACAGTCCGGTGCTGGTGGTGGCGACGAAGGACGATCTTCTGGTGCCTTATACCCGCTCGCTGCGTTTGGCGGAGGGATTGCCGCAAAGCGAGCTTTGTCTTTTGGATTTCGGCGCCCATGCGGTGAATATCACCGAGCCCGACCTTTTCAACGAGCGGCTATTGCAGTTCCTGCTGCCAGCCGACCAGACATTATGACAGGATTTTAGAGCAAGATGACGAAAGCACTTGATGACAATGTACTGGACAACGGGGCACTTGACGACGCTGCACTGGCAACGCTTTTCACCGAAGCACGCACCCACAATGGCTGGATGGACAAGCCGATTGGCGACGAGACGCTGAAGGCGCTTTACGATCTGACGAAGATGGGGCCGACCTCGGCCAATTGCTCGCCCGCGCGTTTCGTTTTCGTGCGCAGCCCGGAAGGCAAGGAAAAGCTTCGGCCGGCACTCTCTTCGGGCAATCTCGAAAAGACCATGGCGGCACCCGTGACGGTCATCGCCGCCATTGACGGGGAATTCTACGAGAAACTGCCGGAACTGTTTCCGCATGCCGATGCGCGTTCGTGGTTCACGTCCAGCCCTTCTGTGGCCGAAGAAACGGCTTTTCGCAACGCCACGCTTCAGGCCGGATATCTGATCCTTGCCGCGCGCGCTCTGGGGCTGGATACCGGCGCCATGTCCGGCTTCGACAAGGCCAAGGTGGATGCGGCATTTTTCGCGGGCAGGACGTGGAAATCCAATTTCCTGATCAATCTCGGTTATGGCGATCCGTCGAAGCTGTTCGGCCGCCTGCCGCGTCTTGGCTTTGAAGACGCGTGTCTCCTGGCTTGATGGCCTGTTAAGGAAGGATGGGTTAGATGCAGATGATGTCTCTTGAAAAGGAAGCGGAAATGGAGACGAAGACTGCTGAGCAGCGCAGCCTCGATTATAGAAACGCCATGGCGCGGCTCGGTGCGGCGGTCAATATCGTGACGACGGATGGCGCGGCAGGCCGTGCCGGTTTTGCCGCAACGGCGGTTTGCAGCGTTTCCGATAATCCGCCGACGCTTCTCGTCTGCCTCAA
Source organism: Agrobacterium salinitolerans (assembly GCF_002008225.1). GTDB lineage: Bacteria > Pseudomonadota > Alphaproteobacteria > Rhizobiales > Rhizobiaceae > Agrobacterium > Agrobacterium salinitolerans. Next base: position 57,235 of record NZ_MRDH01000002.1, read on the forward strand.
CCGCAATGCCTCAGCCTACAAGGTGGTGAAGGCTAATGGCGTTATCTGCATCAATACGCTTGCCGCCCATCACGAGGTTCTGAGCACGCTTTTTGGCGGCAAGACACCGGCGGACGAGCGCTTCGCCGCGGGTAGCTGGGGCGTGCTCGAAACCGGTGCGCCGGTTCTGGAGGATGCACTCGTCTCTTTCGACTGCCGCATCCGCGAGGCGCATGACGGCGGCACGCATGACATTCTGATCTGCGAGGTCGTCGATATGAAGATCAATGCGGGTGATGAAGCGCTGATGTATTTCAACCGGCGTTACCGGGTGCTTTGAACGCAGTCTCTGCGGCCGGATGATACCCCTTAATTCACGATCAGCTATTTGCACGCCGTCATCCTCGGGCTTGTCTCGAGGATCTGCAACCGATTGATTTTATTCGACGTGGATAGATCCTCGGGACAAGCCCGAGGATGACGGCGGAAGTTTCTTTTCACGTCAGCAAAAAGGGCGTTCCCGGATTCCCGGAAACGCCCTTTTCATTTACTTGATCAGCGGCAGAAGATCGTTGATCGACTTCTTCGCGTCGCCATAGAACATCCGCGTATTGTCCTTGTAGAACAGCGGGTTCTCGATACCGGAATAACCGGTGCCCTGGCCGCGCTTGGAGACGATGACGAGTTTCGATTTCCACACTTCCAGAACCGGCATGCCGGCGATGGGTGAATTCGGATCGTCCTGCGCCGCCGGATTGACGATGTCGTTGGAGCCGATGACGATGACGACGTCGGTGCTCGGGAAATCGTCGTTGATCTCGTCCATTTCCAGCACGATGTCGTAGGGCACCTTGGCTTCGGCGAGCAGCACGTTCATGTGGCCCGGAAGACGGCCTGCCACCGGATGGATGGCGAAACGCACGGTCTTGCCGTCGGCGCGCAGCTTGCGGGTCAGTTCCGACACGGCCGATTGCGCCTGCGCCACCGCCATGCCGTAACCGGGCACGATGATGACACTGTCGGCGTCGTTGAGTGCTGCGGCCACGCCTTCGGCGTCGATCGCCACCTGCTCGCCCTCGATTTCCATCGCCGGACCTGTCGTGCCGCCGAAGCCGCCGAGGATGACCGAGATGAAGGAGCGGTTCATCGCCTTGCACATGATGTAGGAGAGGATCGCACCCGATGAGCCGACCAGCGCACCGGTGACGATCAAGAGATCGTTGCCAAGCGTGAAGCCGATGGCCGCCGCCGCCCAGCCGGAATAGCTGTTCAGCATCGAGACGACGACCGGCATGTCGGCGCCGCCGATGCCCATGATCAGGTGATAACCGATGAAGAAGGCGGCGAGCGTCATCAGGACGAGCGTCCATGCGCCGGCGCCATTGCAATACATGATGAGCAGCAGGAGCGACAGGATCGCAGCACCGGCGTTCAGAAGATGCCCGCCGGGCAGCTTCTTCGCCTTGCCGTCCACCTTGCCGGCAAGCTTGCCAAAGGCGACGACCGAACCGGTGAAGGTGACCGCGCCGATGAAGACGCCGAGGAAAACTTCGACCTTCATGATCGCCAGTTCCACCGGCGTCTTGTGGGCGAGAATGGCGGAAAAGCCGGTCAGCAGCGAACGTGCGGTCTCATCGAGCGAGGCGACATGCGCTTCCTCGATATGGGCGTTGAAGCCGATGAAGACGGCGGCAAGGCCGACGAAGGAGTGAAGGGCTGCCACAAGCTGTGGCATTTCGGTCATCTGCACGCGGCTTGCGACGAAGTAGCCGAGAACCGAGCCGCCGGCCAGCATCAAGAGCACGACGAGCCATTGCCCGACGCCCTTGCTGATTTCGGGGCCGAAGACGGTGGCGATGATGGCGAGGCCCATGCCAACGATGCCGTACCAGACGGCGCGCTTAGCGCTTTCCTGTCCGGAAAGACCGCCGAGCGAGAGGATGAAAAGAACGGCTGCGGCAACATAGGCCGCGGAAACGATACCAATGGTCATTTATTTAAATCCCCGCACGCTCAGGACTTCTGGAACATGGCGAGCATGCGCCGTGTCACGAGGAAACCGCCGACGATGTTGATCGTCGCGATCAGGACGGAAAGCGAGGCAAGGATCACCACCAGCCAGTTGCCGGAACCGATCTGCAGCAGTGCACCGATGATGACGATGCCGGAAATCGCGTTTGTCACCGCCATCAGCGGGGTGTGCAGCGAATGGCTGACATTCCAGATGACCTGGAAACCGATGAAGCAGGCGAGCACGAAGACGATGAAGTGGCTCATGAAACTTGCCGGTGCAAAAAGACCGACGAGAAGCAGAAGCGCGGTACCGACGACCAGCAGCCCGACCTGGCTTTTGGTCTGCGCCTTGAACTCGGCCCGTTCTTTCGCGTGTTTTTCCTCAGGCGTCAGCTCTTTGGCGCGTTCCTTCGGCTTCTGCGCGGCAATGGCCTGGATCTTCGGCGGCGGCGGCGGGAAAGTGATCTCACCCTGATAGGTGACGGTCGCGCCGCGGATGACATCGTCTTCCATATTGTGAACCGGCTTGCCGTCTTTTGCGGGCGTCAGATCGGTCATCATGTGACGGATGTTGGTGGAATAGAGCGTCGAGGCCTGCGCCGCCATGCGGCTCGGAAAATCGGTGTAGCCGATGACGATGACGCCATTGTCGGAAACCACACGCTGGTCGGGGACCGTGAGGTCGCAATTGCCGCCGCGTTCTGCGGCGAGGTCGATGATGACCGAACCCGGCTTCATCATCGCCACCATGTCGGCAAGCCACAGCTTCGGGGCGTCGCGGCCAGGGATCAGCGCGGTGGTGATGACGATATCGATCTGCGGCGCCAGTTCGCGGAACTTCTCAAGCTGCTTCTCGCAGAATTCCGGCGAGGAGGGGGCGGCATAACCGCCGGTGGCGGCGCCGTCCTGCTGCTGATCGGCGAAATCGAGATAGACGAACTCAGCGCCCATGGATTCGATCTGTTCGGCCACCTCAGGGCGAACGTCGAAGGCATAGGTGATGGCGCCAAGCGATGTGGCCGTACCGATGGCGGCAAGACCGGCGACGCCTGCGCCGATGACCAGAACCTTGGCGGGCGGCACCTTGCCGGCGGCGGTGACCTGGCCGGTGAAGAAACGGCCAAAATTATTGCCGGCCTCGATCACGGCGCGATAACCGGCGATATTGGCCATGGAAGACAGGGCGTCCATTTTCTGGGCGCGGGAAATGCGCGGCACCATGTCCATGGCGATAACGTTTGCGCCCTTTTCCTTGGCCTGCTCCAGAAGGTCCTTGTTCTGGGCGGGATAGAAAAACGAGATCAGCGTCTTGTCGGAAGACAGCCGATCAATCTCTGACGTTTCCGGTGGGCGAACCTTGGCGATGATGTCGGAACCGGTGTAGAGCGCCTCAGCGCTTTCGACCACCGTCACGCCTGCCGCGCGATAGGCGTCGTCGGAAAAACCGGCCGCCTTGCCAGCGCCAGCCTCGATCACGCAATCATATCCGAGTTTTTGCAAAGCCAGCGCGCTGTCCGGCGTCATGGCGACACGCGCTTCGCCTTCATAGAGTTCCTTAGGTGTCCCGATTCTCAAAACTGCTCTCCCATTCCCGTCCTGATAAGCCGTCATAGCCCATTTCGAGTATTTTTGTCTTGTTCTTGCTGTTTTTCTACCTGCGGCGGATTGACATCAGGGAAAAGGCCATTTGGGGCGGTCACGGTACGGCGGCAATAAAAAACCCGGCGCCGAGGCGCCGGGTGACTGTTTCGGGTGCTTTTCGCTCAATCCATGGCGTGGATATCGCGATCCTTGGTTTCCGGCAGGAACAGCAGGCCGACGACCAGCGTGATGCCTGCAAAGATGATCGGGTACCAGAGACCATAATAGATATCGCCCTTCGCCGCGCTCATCGCAAAGGCGGTGGCCGGCAGAAGGCCGCCGAACCAGCCGTTGCCGATGTGGTATGGCAGCGACATGCCGGAGTAGCGGATGCGGGTCGGGAACAGTTCGACCAGCAGGGCCGCAATCGGGCCGTAGACCATCGTCACGTAGATGACGAGGACGGTCAGCACTGCGATAATGACGACCCAATTTACGGCGGCCGGGTCGGCTACCATCGAGAACGCGCCGCCGCCGGCAATGGTATAGACGGCCATTTCCGCCGCACCGCCGGTCTCGGCAGGCGTCAGCAGCTTGTCAGCCACCAGCTTGTCGGTCGCCACCATCTTCTTGTCGGTGGCGCGGACCGCATCGGCATTGAGGCCGAGTTCTGGGTTTGCGGCGATGAAGGCGTCCAGTTTCGCATCCGGCACCTGTGCTGCACCGCGTACCAGCGGATAACCGCTGTCATGCATTGCGATATTGACTTGCTTCTGGAAGGCCTTGTCCTTCGCGGAAGCATCCGCGCCAGCCGCAATCGCATCGTAGCTGGCGATGGTGGCGTTGCCGATCTTCACGCTTGCCGGTTCGCCGGCGGCCCCCGCAACCACGTCATAGGGCACGGAATTGCGCGTCAGGAACGAGGTGGCGATATCGCAGGATGTGGTGAATTTCGCAGTGCCCGTCGGGTTGAACTGGAACTTGCAGTCGCCCGGCGCCGCAGTCACGGTGGCGCGTACGGTGGACTGGGCCTCGGCGAGCGCCGGGTTGCCCGCCCAGGTGAGCGCCTTGAACAGCGGGAAGTAGGTCAGCATGGCGAGGATGAGGCCGGCCATGATGATTGGTTTGCGGCCAACCTTGTCGGAAAGCCAGCCGAAGATCACGAAGAAGCTGGTGCCGAGGACGAGTGCGATGGCAACCATGATATTGGCCGACTGGCCGTCCACCTTCAGAATGCTCTGCAGGAAGAACAGGGCGTAAAACTGGCCCGTATACCAGACGACCGCCTGACCGATGACGGCGCCGACAAGCGCGATGAGCGCGATCTTGGCGTTTTTCCACTGGCCGAAGGCTTCGCTGAGCGGCGCCTTGGATGTCTTGCCTTCTTCCTTCATTTTCTTGAAGGCCGGAGATTCGTTCATTTTCAGGCGAATCCAGACCGATACGCCGAGCAGCAGAACGGAGACGAGGAAGGGAATGCGCCAGCCCCAGGCGGCGAAGGCTTCCTTGCCGAGCGCGAACTGCACGCCGAGAATGACCACCAGCGACAGGAAAAGGCCGAGCGTCGCCGTCGTCTGGATCCACGAGGTGTAATAGCCCCTGCGGCCGTTCGGTGCATGTTCGGCAACATAGGTTGCGGCACCGCCATATTCACCGCCGAGCGCCAGGCCCTGCAGCATGCGCAGAACGATCAGGATGATCGGAGCGGCAATGCCGATCTGCGATGCGCCGGGCAGGACGCCGACGAGGAAGGTCGAAACGCCCATGATGAGGATGGTGATGAGGAAGGTATATTTGCGGCCAACAATGTCGCCCAGACGGCCGAATACCAGCGCGCCGAAGGGGCGCACGAGGAAGCCGGCGGCGAAGGCAAGCAGCGCGAAGATGTTGCGCGTCGTTTCCGGATATTGGCTGAAGAAGTTCGCGCCGATATAGATCGCGAGCGAGCCGTAGAGATAAAAATCATACCATTCGAAGACTGTTCCGAGAGAAGAGGCGAAAATCACCTTCTTCTCTTCGCCCGTCATTGGACGGGCGGCGCCGCTCACGGCTGCAATATCTGCCATTGTCTGTCCTCCACAGATGTCCCAATCGACGCATTGCGGAGCCCAGCTCTCTCCTCTGGACTCAACCTTTCGGCTGCAATGCGCGGACCATGAGAGTGACAGAAAATTAACCCCAGTAAGAGCGATGCTTTCGGATTATGACTTTAGTCTAATATAGAGCGTCCCGAAAATGTCGCGGGGCTGATTACAGCTTGTTTGCGCAAGCGCCTTTTTTCTTGACACAACCGAGAAACCTTCTAATAGCTTCTCGCGAAGAAGGAGCATCACCTTGCGCATGCATGTTGCAGACATGTTCGTCATGGAAGGACCGGCACAATTGGCCGGCGATGATCCGCGCCTTTCTCATTCTACCCGAATTACGGCCAAAACGACGATTAAAACCGTCTAACGTCTCTGGCCACCGCTCTCTCCCCGGTTTGGCTGGGGATCGAGGAAGCCGCGATCTGATGCGGGTTCCCACCTCACCAAAAAGAGGAGAGACAGAAAGAGAGCTTGATCATGGGTTTCAAAGTTGCAATTGCAGGCGCCACCGGCAACGTCGGTCGCGAAATGCTCAATATCCTGGCCGAACGCGGTTTCCCCGCCGATGAAGTCGTGCCGCTCGCTTCCGCCCGTTCGCAGGGCACGGAAGTCTCTTATGGCGACCGCACGCTGAAGGTCTCGAACCTCGAAAACTACGATTTTTCCGACACGGATATCTGCCTGATGTCAGCTGGCGGCGATGTGTCCAAGAAGTGGTCGCCGAAGATCGGCCAGCAGGGCTGCGTCGTCATCGACAACTCGTCCGCATGGCGCTACGATCAGGACGTTCCGCTGATCGTTCCGGAAGTGAACGCCGATGCGGTTGCAGGCTTCACCAAGAAGAACATCATCGCCAACCCCAATTGCTCCACGGCACAGCTGGTCGTTGCGCTGAAGCCGCTGCATGACTTCGCCAAGATCAAGCGCGTCGTCGTCTCCACCTACCAGTCGGTTTCCGGCGCCGGCAAGGAAGGCATGGACGAACTGTTCCAGCAGACCCGCGCTGTCTTCGTGGCAGATCCGGTGGAAGCCAAGAAGTTCACCAAGCGCATCGCCTTTAACGTCATTCCGCATATCGACGTCTTCATGGAAGACGGCTACACCAAGGAAGAATGGAAGGTTCTGGCCGAAACCAAGAAGATGCTCGATCCGAGGATTAAGGTAACCTGCACGGCCGTGCGTGTTCCGGTCTTCATCGGCCATTCGGAATCGGTCAATATCGAGTTCGAAAACGAGATCACTGCCGATCAGGCGCGCGACATCCTGCGCGAAGCGCCGGGTTGCCTCGTCATCGACAAGCACGAAAACGGCGGCTACATCACCCCGGTTGAATCCGCCGGCGAGGACGCGACCTATATCTCGCGCATCCGCGAAGATGCGACGGTCGAAAACGGCCTCAACCTGTGGGTCGTTTCCGACAATCTGCGCAAGGGTGCGGCTCTCAACGCTGTGCAGATCGCCGAACTCCTGATCAATCGTGGTCTCATCAAGCCCCGCAAGGCGGCAGCCTGATACGATTTTTTAAGGTTCGTTAAGTATAACCCGTCTGTTCTGTGTGGGGCAGGCGGGTTTCATAATTGGCGACGATCACGGCCAGTTTATTTGCAGGCCTTGCTGCCGAAAGGCAATTTAGGCCGCCAAAAGACAGTTTTGGCACCTGAATCATACAGTATTGACGGTTTGGTTCTCGGGAAAAACTCCCCAAAGTATATCGAAGGCAGATTTTGATGCGGGCAATGAAGGTAATTCTGGCTGGTGCGGCCATGGTTTCGGTTCTGGCAGCGGCGCCGGTGATGGCTGCGCAATGCGGCAACACTTCGGCGGGCTTCGATGCCTGGGTCAGAGCCTTCAAGCAGGAAGCGACGGGCCGCGGCGTCAGCGCCTCGGTGCTCGACCGTGCTTTCTCCGGCGTCTCCTACAACCAGGCGACGATCCGCGCTGACCGCGGCCAGCACAGCTTCAAGCTGTCCTTCGAACAGTTCATGCAGAAGCGCGGCGGTCAGACGATCATCTCGCGCGGCAAGACGATGAAGAAGAATAATGCTTCTCTCTTTGCGTCCATCGAGCGCGCCTATGGCGTGCCGGCCGGTCCGCTGCTCGCCATCTGGGGCATGGAAACCGGCTTTGGCGGCTTCCTTGGCAACCAGCATACGCTTTCCGCCGTGGCGACGCTGTCCTTCGATTGCCGTCGTTCGGATTATTTCACCGAGCAGCTTTATGCGGCCCTCAAGCTCGTCGGCAGCGGTTCGCTGAACGTCAATGCCAAGGGTGCTGCCCATGGTGAAATCGGCCAGACGCAGTTCCTGCCGCTGAACGTCGTGCGTTACGGCGTCGATTTCGACCGCGACGGCCGGATCGATCTCGTCGGCTCGCGCGCCGACGCGCTGGCTTCCACCGCGAACTTCCTCGTCGGCCATGGCTGGCAGCGCGGTGCCGGTTATCAGCAGGGACAGGCCAATTACGCGGCCATCCAGGGCTGGAACGCCGCCAGCGTCTATCAGCAGGCGATTGCGTTTATCGGCAAGGCGATCGACGGCCAATAAGGCCGTTTTCTAACAGCCAAAGTTTCACTTCCGTCATGCCGGACTTGATCCGGCATCCAGCCACGGCGTGTCTGACAGAGGTTCCCTGCATGATCGACGTCATCCTCGGGCTTGACCCGAGGATCCACAACCTGACGCGCAATGGATCCTCGGGTCAAGCCCGAGGATGACGAAGGAGAGGTTGGTAGCCGAAGGAGAGTTTGGTGGCCGACGGAGAGGTTGGTAACCGTTGGTACTTGTGGCTGATACGACCTCGTCGCTCCTTTAACCTAAAACCTGTTTATCACAGGTCTGGACGACGGAAATCGCCCGTTTTGCCGTCCATCACCCACAATTCGCCGGTTGAAATATCGAACCATGCGCCGTGCAGTTTCACCTTGCCGGCGGTTTCCTGCGCCTTGACAAAGGGGAAACCGCGCAGGTTTGCGATGGAATTACGGATTGAGACCCGTTCCAGCGCGGTCTGCCGCTCGGAAGCGGTCATGACGTCGTTGCTCTGGATTTGCGAGGCGGCGGACTTGACCATGTTCATCCACTTGCCGATGAAGTCGCCGGGAGACAGCGGCTCGAGATTGGGATCGAGCGCCGCCTGAATGCCGCCGCAGCGGCCGTGACCCATGACGACGATATCCTTCACCTTCAGAACCTGAACGGCGTATTCGATGGCCGCCGAGGTGGCGTGGTACTGGCCGTCGGGCTCGAAAGGCGGCACCATGTTGGCGACGTTGCGGACGACAAAAAGCTCTCCCGGTCCGCAGTCGAAAATGGTTTCCGGCGCGGAGCGGGAGTCACAACAGGCAATGAACAGGGTCTGCGGTTTCTGTCCGGTATCTGCCAGAACGCGGTATCTTTCGCGCTCATCGGCGTAGCGGCCGCTCATGAAGCTCTTGTAGCCGTTGAGAAGGTTTTCCGGAAAATCTTTCATCTATCGCATTACCGTTGTGGTTGGACCGAGATCAAGAGAAGAACTCGGTGCGTTGAAGACCAATCCTTTGGAGCATTCTCGCTGTTCTTCGAACCGCGATATTGCTCCAACTCCTTTTTGCCGCATTTCCTGACGGAAAACCGAGGTCCAGCCTGGAAATGCTCTAGCCGCTATTTGCGCTTGCTGCGCGAAGGATGCAAGAGATGACGCATCTGCACCATGGCCATGGGTGTGGAGAGGCTTGAAGAATCCGTTTCCAGCGTCAGTTCGTTCATGTCGCGTTTTTTGGTGCGGGCCAGAATTTCGAAGACGCTGGCGGTTGCGAGCTGCAGCGCCTTTTCGTCATCCACGCCTTCCAGCAGACGGGCGAGGAATAGCGCCGACATCAGGTCGCCGAGGCCGTTCGGCGCATTCTCGATGGCGCGATGTTCGGCAAGCAGTGCGTGGCGGCCGCTGAGATAAAGATTGCCGGTGCCGCCCGTCATCATCGGGACGGCTGAGGTGACCAGCATTTTCGGGGGGCCGAGTGCGAGCGCGGCATCCATGATGGCATTGTTGGTCTCAAGTTCCGCGCCGCTCATCCAGGCCAGTTCATAACGGTTTGGCGTGGCGACGGTGGCAAGCGGGATGAGGTGATCGCGGATGGCTTCCGCTGTTTCAAGCGGAATGTAAAGCCCGCCAAGATCGCCCATGACCGGGTCACAGGCATAAATCAGCGATGGGTTCTTTTCCTTCAGATTGCGGATCAGCCTTGCGACGGAGCGCACCTGCGCCGCGCTGCCGAAATAACCGGTCAGGACAGCCTTGACCTCGCCGATCCATTTGGCGTTTTCGAGGTCGGTCATCGCCTTGTCGAAATCGTCGTCCTGAAAGCGCATCCGGGTGGAAGGGCCGTGGCCGGGATGCCAGGGCATGACGATGGTGGGCACCGCCCAAACCGGATAACCGAGTGTCTCCAGCGCAAAGACAGCGGCACGATTGCCGACGGAGCCACGCATGACATGGCTGGAAATGACGATGACGGCGCCCTGTGTATTTTCCTGCATCACGGCCTTCTTGCTTTCAAACGAGGCAGAAAGCCCGCAAGTGCACCCCGCCTTGCCACTGCCCAAAGATCAAGATGCGCTCTCATGACATATCGCAAGGCCGGTTTCCACCGTTAATCCCGCAAGGGTCTGTCCCGCAAAAGCATGGCGCTGTCAGGTTCTTGTCTCTGCCAGCACTACCTGCCTGTCATTGCGAGATTGCCGAAGTACTCTATAGTTGTACCATGCTCGATCTCGTCATTGCCTATTGGCCGCATATCCTTGCCGTTCTCTCGATTTTGATGGGAACCGTGGCCGCCGTGCATGCCACGATGACGAAGGAGGAGGTCCGCTCCGCGCTCGGTTGGGTCGGGGTTATCGTGCTGTCGCCCATCGTCGGCGCGGTCATTTATGCCATTGCCGGCATTAACCGCATTCGCCGGTCCAACATCACGCAGCAACGGTCCTTCATGCAGGACGAGATCATGGATCGTGTGGCGCGTCTGGACGCCAGTGGCGAGACGATAGCCGCGCGCTTCGGACGCCGTTTCGAGGCAATGAAGACGCTGGGTGACCGGGTAACCCGCCATGCGCTGACGACCGGTAACGGCATAGAGCCGCTGGTCACGGGGGATGCCGCCTATGCCGCCATGCTGGAGGCCATTGGGGAAGCGAAGCGGTCGATCATTATCGAAACCTATATTTTCGACAATGACCGGATCGGCGCGCGTTTTGTCGCCGCGCTCGAAAGGGCGAAGGTCCGTGGCGTGGAGGTGCGCGTGCTGGTGGACGCGGTGGGTGCGCGTTATTCCGTGCCGAGCATCCTGCCGACGCTCAGGGAAAAGGGCATCGTCTGCGATGTCTTCAACGGCAATGTCATCATGGGGTTGCGGCTGCCCTATGCCAATCTGCGTACCCACCGCAAGATTCTTGTGGTGGACGGTCGCATCGCGTTCAGCGGCGGCATGAATATCCGTGAGGGGTTCACAGAGGAATTCGGCGGAGAAAACCGGTCGCACGACACGCATTTCAAGATCACCGGGCCGGTTGTATCGGATTTTTTCTCCATCGCGGCGGAGGACTGGCGGTTCACGACAAGGGAGCTTCTGGATGCGCCAGTCTGGGATATCGCCATTCCCGACGGCGTGCCGGGTTCGCAAATCGTCGCCCGCGTCTGCTCCTCGGGGCCAGACAAAAGCATCGAGACCAGTCACAAGATGCTGATGGGCGCGTTTTCCGTCGCCCGCTCCTCCATTCTCATCATGTCGCCCTATTTTCTCCCCGATAGGGAGCTTATTTCAGCGCTCATAACCGCAGCAAGGCGGGGAGTGGTGGTGGATATCATCGTGCCGAAAAGCAACAATCTGGTGCTTGTGGACAGGGCGATGACGGCGCAGTTCGACCAGATGCTGAGGAACTATTGCCGCATCTGGCGGGCGACGGGGACTTTCAATCACTCCAAGCTTCTGGTGATTGACGGGCGCTGGAGCTACATTGGCTCTTCCAATCTCGATCCGCGTTCGCTGCGATTGAACTTTGAGATCGATCTCGAAGTTATGGATGAGGAATTCGCCGCGACAATCGGCGAGCGCATCCGGGATGCACGGGCAACCGCCTTGCCCGTGCGGCTCAGCGAACTGAATGCGCGGCCATTCGTTGTCCGTTTTGTGGAGCGTGTCCTGTGGCTCGCTTCGCCTTATCTTTAGTGTGCGGTGCGTCCGGCAGGGCGCTGCGCGAGACCGGAGGCATAAACGCGTGAAAAAGAACGGTTTGCTGGATGATGAAAAAGCGGCCTTGACGAAAAACACCAGCCTGTCCGCCTTCGTCATGCAGTCGCTGCGCGACCGCCGCCAGCGCCAGAATGCGGCGCCAGCGACCAAAGATCATTCCTTTCCCGTCATCGCCTCCTACAATGTGCATAAATGCGTCGGCCGCGACCGCAAGTTCGATCCCGACCGCACGAGCCGCGTCATTCAGGAAATCGGCGCTGACATCATCGCCCTTCAGGAAGCGGACAGCCGTTTCGGCGAGCGCACGGGCCTGCTCGATCTCGCCCGGCTGGAGCGGGAAAGCGGCCTTATTCCCGTGCCCGTGCAGGCCGGCGTGAAGGCCCATGGCTGGCACGGTAATGTCGTGCTGTTCAAGGAAGGCGCGGTCAGGGATGTGCATACGCTGAAATTGCCGGGGCTGGAGCCGCGCGGTGCGCTCGTCGTGGAACTGGACCTGAAAAGCGGCGGCACGCTGAGGGTCATCGCCGCCCATTTCGGGCTTCTCAGACATTCCCGCGCTCAGCAGGCAAAAGCACTGATCAGCCTTCTCGAAGCGCGCAATGAATGCGCGACCGTCCTCATGGGAGACCTGAACGAATGGCGCCTCGGAAATGGTTCGTCGCTCAATACGTTCCGGGATGCTTTCGGCGCTTTGCCGCCGGCTGTGCCGAGTTTTCCGTCCAACCTGCCGGTGCTGGCGCTCGACAGGATCATCGCCAATCGTGAGGGGTTGATCGAGCAGGTGGAGGCGCATGACAGCGCGCTGGCGCGCATCGCCTCGGACCATCTGCCGCTGAAAGCGGCGATCCGGACCGACCTGTTTCCGGCCTGAGCCGCTACCGTATCCGGCGCGACTGGCGGTCCTTCACGCCGTCGTCAACTGGCCGCTTCTCGAACGGGCTTCAAGCAGCGAGGTGCGGATGGCTTCCATCAGCCGCTCCCGGTTGCTCCGGGTTTTGCCCCTGTCGAGATTTTGCGCGGAAAGGGCGAGATCAAGCCCCTCATGCATCACAATCGAATAGGCAACGGTGGTTGCCCAGTTTTCGTAATCCTGCTCCATCATGTCGCCCCTGAACTAAATCATTTAGTCCGAATCACCCTGATTTCGAAAATTACCACAAAATATAAAGCATAAAATAGCATTGTTTCTTTCAGCGCCGGGTGACCCTTGCGGATATATTGCCTTTTGTCAGTTTTAATGCGGCGCAATATAAGTTTGATCTCTACTTAACTATTTGAAACAGATTCTATTTCAGCGATGTCGCATGAACGCCCCAACCATGAAAAACGCCGCGCATCTTGGGATGCGCGGCGGGCTTGCGTCGAAGGTTGCGGTGGATAGGTGTCGGCCTCAGCCGGCCTTTTCGAGCTTGTAGTCCGAATTGGCCGGTTCTTCTCGGCTGTGCTGGATGAGCGGACGGTTGCCCGCCAGTTTGCGCACCAGCACGTAGAAGACCGGTGTCATGAAGATGCCGAAGAACGTCACGCCGATCATGCCGGAGAAGACGGCGACGCCCATGGCGGCACGCATTTCCGCACCGGCACCTGTCGAGACGACCAGCGGCACCACGCCCATGATGAAGGCGAGGGAGGTCATCAGGATCGGGCGCAGGCGAAGCCGGCTTGCCTCGATGGCCGCCTGAAGCGGTGTTCGTCCTTCGAATTCCAGCTCCCGGGCGAATTCCACGATCAGGATCGCGTTTTTCGCCGAGAGACCGACAAGGACGACAAGGCCGATCTGCGTAAAGATGTTGTTGTCCCCTCCCGTCAGCCAGACGCCCGTGAGGGCCGCAAGCACACCGAGCGGGACGATCAGGATGATCGCAATCGGCAAGGTGAGGCTTTCATATTGCGCGGCGAGCACGAGATAGACGAGCAGCAGCGCCAAGGGAAAGACCACGATGCTGGAGTTGCCTGCCAGGATTTGCTGGTAGGTCAGGTCGGTCCATTCGTAATCGATGCCGGCGGGCAGGTTCTCGGCAAGGATCTTCTCCATAGCCGCCTGAGCCTGTCCCGAGGAGAAGCCCGGTGCGGGACCGCCGTTGATATCGGCCGCAAGGAAGCCGTTATAACGGTTGGTGCGCTCCGGCCCCGTCGTTGCATCCACCTTCAGCAGCGTCGACAGCGGGATCATCTGGCCGGTCGCCGAGCGAACCTTCAGACGGCCGATGTCTTCGGCATGGGCGCGGAACTGCGAATCTGCCTGCACCCGCACGCTGTATGTGCGTCCGAAGGCGTTGAAGTCGTTCACATAGAGCGAGCCGAGATAGATCTGCAGCGTCTGGAAGACGTCGCTGACGGAGACGCCCAGCTGTTCCGCCTTGGCGCGGTCGAGATCGGCGAAGAGCTGCGGCACGTTGATCTGGTAGCTGGAGAAGATGCCTGCCAGCTCCGGGGTCTGATATGCCTTGGCGATCACGGCCTTCGCGGCTTCATCCAGCGTCTGGTAACCGTAACCGGCGCGGTCTTCGATCTGCAGCTTGAAGCCGCCTGTCTGGCCGAGACCGTTGACCGGCGGCGGCGGGAACATGGCGATGAAGGCATCCTGAATGCCGGCGAACTTCTGGTTCAGCTGCATGGCGATGGCACCGCCGGAGAGTTCCGGTGTCTTGCGCTTTTCGAAATCATCGAGAACCGCAAAGACGATGCCGGAATTGGAGCCGATGGTGAAGCCGTTGATCGACAGGCCGGGGAAGGCGATGGCGTGGCTGACACCGGGCGTTTCCATGGCGATCGCGCTCATCCGCTTGATCACACTTTCGGTGCGATCGAGCGTTGCGCCATCGGGAAGCTGGGCGAAACCGATCAGATACTGCTTGTCCTGCGCCGGCACGAAGCCGCTCGGAACTGTCGTGAACATGCCGTAGGTGGCGGCCACCAGCGCCATATAGACCATCATGACAAGGCTCTTGCGCGTCACCAGCCCGCCGACAGTTTTGCCGTAGCCGTTGGAGGCGGCACCGAAGGCGCGGTTGAAGCCGCGGAAGAACCAGCCGAAGATTTTGTCCATGAAACGGGTGAGCCAGTCTTTCGGGGCACCATGTTCCTTGAGCAGCAGGGCCGCAAGCGCGGGTGACAGCGTCAGCGAGTTGATGGCCGAAATGACGGTCGAGATGGCAATCGTCAGCGCGAACTGCCGGTAGAACTGACCCGACAGGCCGGAAATGAAGGCAAGCGGCACGAAGACGGCGACCAGAACCAGCGCAATGGCGATGATCGGGCCGGAGACTTCACGCATGGCTTTATAGGTGGCATCTCGCGGTGAGAGCCCGTTTTCGATGTTTCGCTCGACGTTTTCGACGACCACGATGGCGTCATCCACCACGATGCCGATGGCAAGCACAAGGCCGAACAGCGTCAAGGCGTTGATGGAGAAGCCGAAGGCATACATGACGGCGAAGGTGCCGATGATCGAGACCGGAACGGCGATCAGCGGAATGATCGAGGCGCGCCAGGTCTGAAGGAAGAGGATGACCACAAGCACCACGAGGCCAACGGCCTCGAGGAGTGTATCGACAACCTTCTCGATGGAGGAGCGCACGAATTTCGTCGTATCGTAGACGATCTCGTATTTCACGCCATCGGGCATTGCCAATTGCAGATTATCCATGGTCGCGCGGACATTGTCGGCGATTTCGATGGCGTTGGAACCGGGGGCCTGAAGCACGGCGACAGCCACGGCGGGTTCGCCGTCGAGCAGCGAGCGCAGCGTATAGTCGGCAGCGCCAAGCTCGATGCGGGCGACATCGCGCAGGCGGGTGATTTCGCCGTTCGCACCGCTCTTGACGATGATGTTGCCGAATTCTTCCGGCGTCGTCAGACGGCCTTGGGCATTGACGTTGAGCTGCAGGTCGACACCATTCGGGCTTGGGGAAGCGCCGATGACGCCGGCTGCGGCCTGCACGTTCTGCTGGCGGATGGCGTCGGAAACATCGCTTGCAGCCAGATCATGCTCGGCAACCTTCTGCGGGTCGAGCCATACGCGCATGGAATAGTCGCCTGCGCCGAAGACCTGCACCTGGCCGACACCTTCGATGCGGGCGAGGCGATCCTTGACGTTCAGCGTCGCATAGTTGCGCAGATAGGTGATGTCGTAGTCGTCGGTTTTCGAGACGAGGTTGACGACCATGATGAAGTCCGGCGAACTTTTGACGGTGGTGATGCCGAGTGCGCGCACTTCCGCCGGCAGCCGCGGTTCGGCCTGCGACACGCGGTTCTGTACCAGCTGTTGCGCCTTGTCGGGGTCGGTGCCGAGCTTGAAGGTCACGGTCAGCGTCAGCACGCCGTCCGATGTCGCCTGGCTGCCCATATAGAGCATGTCCTCGACGCCGTTGATCTGTTCTTCCAGCGGTGTCGCGACGGTTTCAGCGATAACGGTCGGGTTCGCACCGGGATAGGTGGCGCGCACGACGACAGATGGCGGAACGACTTCGGGATATTCCGAAATCGGCAGGGCGCGCATGCCGAGAAGGCCTGCCACCACAATCAGGATCGACAACACGCCGGCGAATACCGGCCGGTCGACAAAAAATCTGGAAATATTCATATCCAGTCCCTCTCCGGGTCTTTGGGAATGCGAAGGCCGTTCCGGCGGCAATCCTGCCGCCGGTGAAGGCCGGTTCTGTCTAAAGGGGGCGTCTCGCGACAGCGCGGGACGCCTGCTGATCAAAGGGGCGGGTTACTGCGAAGCAGCAACCTTGTCTTCCGTCTGCGGTGCGATGGTCGCGCCGGGGCGAATGCGTTGCAGACCGTTGACGACGATCGTATCGCCGGCGGCAAGGCCGCTTTCGATGATGCGCTGGCCGTCAGCCGGTGCGCCCGGCTTGATCTGGCGGTAGCTCACCTTGTTTTCGGCGTCCACCACGAAGACGAACCGCTTGTCCTGATCCGTGCCGATGGCCCGGTCGCTGATGACGATGCGGTTTTCCGGCTTCGGTTCACCCATGCGTACCCGCACGAACTGGCCGGGGATCAGCCTGCCGTCCGGATTTTCAAAGACGGCGCGGACACCGATGGTGCCGCTTGCCGAATCCACCTGGTTGTCGATCAGGTGCAGCGTACCCTTGATCGGCGTACCCTCATCCGAAAGCGTGCCGATTTCCACCGGGATCTGTTCGAGGGCGGGCAGGGCGTCATCGGTTTTCGGCAGTTCGGCAAGCGCCCTGGCTACAACGCCTTCGCTGGCGTTGAAGCTGGCATAGATCGGGTTGACCGATACCAGCGTCGTGAGCGCCGGCGAGGTAGAGCCGGCAGCGACGAGGTTGCCGGCGGTGATTTCGATCCTGCCGACCCGGCCGGAAACCGGAGCGCGGATTTCGGTGTAACCGAGATCGAGCTCAGCCGTGGTGAGTGCTGCGCGGGCAGCGCGAAGCTGGGCTTGCGCATCCGCAAACGAGCTTTGCCGCTGGTCGAGATCGCTCTGGGAAATGGTGCGGTTGTCGGAAAGCCGGCGGCCACGCTCCAGTTCCGTTTTTGCAAGGCTTACCTTGGCTTCGGCGGAAGCGACCTGTCCCTCAGCACCGGCAACAGCGGCCTGATAAGGGGCCGGGTCGATGGTGAAGAGTGGGTCGCCTTCCTTGACGAGCGCACCTTCGCGGAAATGCACGGCCTTGATCTGGCCGGCGACGCGGGAGCGGATCTGCACCCGGTCGACGGCTTCGAGACGGCCGGAAAATTCTTCCCAGCGCATCACGTCGCGGCTTTCCACCTTGGCGACGGTGACCGGGATTGCCGGTGTTTCAGCCGGCGTGGAAGCGGCCGTCGCGTCACGGCTGGTGGGGAGGTCGAAAAACAGTGCTGCGGCTGCAACGGACATGGCAAGCCCGATACCGGCGCCCGTCAGGGCCCGGCGCTTTGTGTTCAGCGTCATGGGTATCTCCTTGGCCCCCGATCGGGAGCAGGTCGTTCATAAATAAATGCGAATTTTCAGTGTTTTAACTGGTCAACGAAAGTCTTGAACTCCGAACAGACGGATGAGACCCATCCGCCGCCCTCTCCTTGATAAAGCCCCGTCCAGCCGATGCCGGCGGGGAAAACATGGCTCCGGACGCTGACACCCGAGGCGATGAGGCGGTCTCCATAATTGACCGTTTCGTCGCGCAGAGGGTCATCCTCGGCGGTAAAGATCAGCGCCGGCGCCACCCGGTTCAGCCGCGTGCACTGGCAGGGCGCGGCATAGGGGTGGAAAAACCCGCACGCCTTGGCAAGGTAATGGCTCCAGCCATCGGCCCAGCGCTGGCGCATGCCGATCCTGTCCGCGTTGCGGAAGGATTCCGTCGTCATCATCGGGTCGATCATAGGCGACAGAAGAATTTGGCCTGCGAGTTTGCCCGGCATGCGGTCACGGGCCTTCAAGGCAAGCCCCGCCGCCACATTGCCGCCAGCCTCTTCGCCGGCCACGAACAGCAGCGATTTCGCGCCGCCATAATGTTTACGATCCCGGCTCAGATGATCGAGCGCCTCATAGGCGCAGTCGATAACCATCGGAAACTCGTTGCCGGACGGCTTGCTATAGTCGGCTTCCACGACCACCGCGCCGCTTTCCGCAAGCGCGCGGGCCACCGGAAGCTCGGGGCAATTACCGCCCGGCTCCAGACCGGGTTGCAAAAACGATCCGCCGCGCAGGTAAAGCACCACGGGCGGCTGGCTGCAAAGCTTTGCACCCTCATATCGGCGCACGGAAAGCTGGGATGCGAGGCCCCCGCAGCTTTTGATGTTTTCCCAGTGCGCGTTCATCTGATCCGGTCCCGTGCACCACCATGAGAGGCGCACCATATTTGCAAAATCTGAAATTCATATTATTGTTCGGAGAAAAACGATCAAGTGCTCTAAAATGAAAACACTATTCCATAAAGACGGATAATCTCATCATGGATCAGCTCTCCGCCATGCGGGTTTTTACGCGGGTCGTGGAAACCGGCAATTTCAGCCGCGCCGCGACAGCGCTGAATATGCCGAAGACCACCGTCACCAACATGGTGCAAGCGCTGGAGGCGCATTTGCACACCACACTTCTCAACCGCACCACGCGCCGGGTGATGCTGACAACGGACGGCGCTCTCTATTATGAGCGGGCCTCACAGATTTTATCGGAAATCGAAGAACTTGACGGCAGCATGTCCAGCGCGCAGGTGCAGCCCTCCGGCCGGTTGCGGGTGGAAATGGCCGGTGTCTTCGCGGACTTGGTGGTTATCCCACATCTTTGCGAATTTTACCAGCGTTATCCGCAAATCCGCCTCGACCTCGGTGTCGGTGACCGTCTGGTCGATTATATAGCGGAGAATGTCGACTGTGCGCTGCGCGTCGGCGTGCTGCGCGATCAGTCGCTGATTGCCCGTAAAGTGGGCGAACTCCGGTTCGAGACATTCGCCTCGCCGTCCTACATCGAAAATTTCGGCATGCCGCAAGAGCCGGAGGATCTGGAGAAGGAGCATTATTCGGTGGGCTACCTCAATGCCACCACCGGTCAGATCATGCCGGCCTCCTTCGATAACGGTGTGCGCAGCGTCGAGTTGACCCCGAATTATGTCGTCTCGGTCAATGACAGCCGTACCTATCTCAATGCCGCGCTGGCCGGCATGGGTATCGTGCAGCTTCCCGTCTTCATGGTAAAGGATGCGCTTTCGCGGGGAGAACTGGTGCCGGTGCTTTCCGAATGGCGACGGGAGGCGATGCCGATCTATGTGGTTTACCCGCAGACCCGGCATGTAACCAACAAGGTGCGCGTTTTTGTCGACTGGCTGGCCAAATTGGTGCATGGCCTGGTCTGAGGCGGCCAGTCACCGCCCGACCCTTGCTGCGACAAAATCGATGAAGGCGCGAACGCGGGCGGCCAGGTGTTCATGACCGGCATAAACCGCGTGGATCACTTCCATTTCCTCGGCATTGTAGTCTTCCAGAACCGGCACGAGCAGGCCCGCCTCGATATCCGGCTCGATATGAAATTCGCCGACCCTTCCCAGCCCCAGGCCCGTCAGGCAGAGCCTTCGCATGGCCATGCCGCTGTTGACCGAGACGTTGCCCTTGACAGGCAGGCGGTAGACTTGCGCAGAGCCGGGGTTGCGAAACGGCCATTCGTTGAGGCTGCGGCTGAAATTGAAGCTGAAGCAATTGTGCCGCGCCAGATCCTGCGGTTTTTCCGGCATGCCGTGTCGTTCGATATAGGCGGGGGAGGCGACGATGACGCGACGGACTTCCTTCAGCTTTCTCGCCTTCAGCGATGAATCTCCCATGGCGCCCGAGCGGATGGCGATGTCCGTGCGTTCCTCGATCAGCCTGATGACGCCGTCGGTCAGGGAGATATCCAGCTCGATTTCCGGATAAAGCGACAAAAATTCCGGCGCAAGCGGCAGGAGATAACGTTCGCCGAAGCCGAGAGTGGCGTTAACGCGCAAAAGGCCTCGCGGCACCACCTTGCCGCCGCTCGCCACGATCTGCTCGGTCTCGGCTATGTCGGCGAGAATGCGCCTTGCCCGGGCCAGATAGACTTCACCTTCCGGTGTGAGCGTGACAAGCCGGGTGGAGCGGGCGAGTAGTCGGGTGCCGAGGCGGTCTTCGATGCGGGTGACGAGCTTGCTGACGGCGGACGGTGAAAGCTGCAGCCTGCGCCCGGCGGCGGAAAAGCTGCCGAGTTCGGCCGCCGCCACGAAGACTTCCATTTCTCCGGCCCTGTTGTCCATCGCCGCACCGCCTGTGAAATAAATTCAAAGGTATTTGTCCCACCTTGCCGATTATCATGCAAGTCCCCTTCGCCCATATTGCGTCCATAGATTTGATCCAACCGGACAGCATCGCTGTCCAAATGATCTAAACCACAGCATCGCTGTCCAAATGATCTAAACCGACAGCGTTGCTGTCCAGAACGCCCGCGATCTCGCTCCGGGCGAAGAGGTATTCGTCATGCCATTGGCCATATTTGCCCTGACGATCGCGGCCTATGCGATCGGCACCACGGAGTTCGTGATTGTCGGTCTTCTGCCGACGGTCGCGACCGATCTTCACATCACCCTGCCGCTCGCCGGCCTCATTGTCAGCGTCTACGCGCTGGGCGTCACCTTCGGTGCGCCGATTCTGACGGCGCTGACGGGCAGGATCGAAAGAAAGCCGCTGCTGCTGGGCCTGATGGCCCTGTTCATCATAGGCAACAGCGCTGCGGCCCTGTCGCCGAGCTATGAGATGCTGCTTGTCGCCCGCGTCATCGCCGCTTTCGCCCATGGCGTCTTTTTCTCGGTCGGTTCCACCATCGCCGCCGATCTCGTGCCGAAAAACCGTCGGGCTTCCGCCATTGCGATGATGTTCATGGGGCTCACGGTCGCCATCGTCACCGGCGTTCCGCTCGGCACCTATATCGGGCAGGTCTTCGGCTGGCGCGCCACCTTCTGGGCCGTCACCGCCCTTGGCGTCATTGCTTTCCTGGGCATTGCCGCGCTTCTGCCAAGCACGCTCAAAAAGGCGCCGCCGGCGAGCCTCTTCGATCAGGTCCGGGTTCTCGGTTCCGGCCGGCTGCTCATCGTTTTCGCCATGACCGCGCTCGGCTACGGCGGCACCTTCGTCGCCTTCACCTTCCTTGCTCCGATCCTGCAGGATGTGACCGGCTTTTCGGAAAAGAGCGTCAGCCTGATCCTCGTGCTTTATGGCGTCGCCATTGCAGCCGGCAATATCGGCGGCGGCAGGATCGCCAACCATAACCCGGCCAAGGCGCTGATCGGTCTTTTCCTGGCGCAGGCCATCGTGCTGCTCGTCTTTTCCTTCACCGCCTTCTCGCCGATGCTGGCGCTCATCACGCTTGCGGCGCTTGGTTTCCTGTCCTTCGCCAATGTTCCCGGCCTGCAGCTTTATGTGGTGCAGCTTGCCAAGGAGCATCGCCCCGGTGCCGTCGATGTCGCCTCGGCGCTCAACATCGCCGCGTTCAACTTCGGCATCGCCATTGGCGCATGGCTTGGCGGTCTGGTGGTGGAATCGCCGATGGGTCTTGCCGCAACCCCCTGGGTTGGCGCCATCCTCGTCGCCGTCGCCCTGCTGCTCACCCTCTGGAGCAGCGCACTCGACCGCCGCGCCGCGCTGACGCTGAAAACCGCCTGAGCTTTCACAAGATTCCCGGCCATACCCCAAGCTGGCCGGATAACCCCAAAGGAGAAAATATATGTTTGATGTCACCGCGAATGGCGTTTCGATCCCGGCGCTCGGCTTCGGCACGTTTCGTATCCCCGGCGCCGATGTGCTGCGCATCGTTCCCCATGCGCTGAAGGCCGGCTTTCGCCATATCGATACCGCCCAGATCTACGGCAACGAAGCCGAGGTCGGCGAAGCCATTGCTGCTTCGGGCGTGGCGCGCAGCGAGGTGTTTCTCACCACCAAGGTCTGGGTCGAGAATTACAGGCACGATGCCTTCCTCGCCTCCGTGGATGAGAGCTTGAAAAAGCTGAAGACCGACTATGTCGACCTGCTGCTGCTGCATTGGCCGAATGAGGCGGTTTCGCTTGCCGAACAGATCGGCGCGCTGAACGCGGTGAGGCAGGCCGGCAAGGTTCGCCATATCGGCGTTTCCAATTTCAGCACGGCGCTGATGGCCGAGGCGGTGAAGCTGTCCAGGGCCCCGATCGTGACCAACCAGATCGAATACCACCCCTATATCGATCAGGATGTGGTTATCGCCGCGGCAAAGGCCGCCGGCATGTCGGTGACGGGGTATTACGGCATGGCCGATGGCAAGGTCTTCACCGATCCGGTGCTGAAAGAAATCGCCGCAGGCCGTGGCAAGTCGGTGGCGCAGGTGGTGCTGCGCTGGCTCGTGCAGCAGCCGGGTGTCGTCGCATTGTCGAAAACGGTCAGCGAAGCCCGCGTCGATGAAAATCTCGCCATCTTCGACTTTGAACTTTCTGCCGATGAAATGGCGGCGATCCATGCGCTCGCCGGACCGGACGGCCGCATTGTTTCGCCGGACGGGCTTGCGCCTGTCTGGGACGAAGCTGCCTGACAATGAGAGCCGGGGAGGGAACGCCCTTCCCGGTTTTCTTAGTGTGAGAAATCTTCGCGCATTGCGCATGGCGATGCGCATCACAGCCCATAGAAACGATGCATCTCACATCGGACGTGGTGACGATTTATCCGTCTTTTTTTTGGGAAACTGGAGCGGGCGAAGGGATTTGAACCCTCGACCCCAACCTTGGCAAGGTTGTGCTCTACCCCTGAGCTACACCCGCTCAAATCCACCGGTCCGGGGTAGTTCGCTGAACCGTGGGCCGCCAAGTGGCGACGGGTGCTATATCGCTCAATCGTTTTTGGAATGCAATAGTTTCTTTTGCGGTTTCGGTGGAAATCCGCCTGTGTGCGGATTTATCCGAAATCTGGCTGCCATTACGGGCGCAAGCGCAGGGAATTTCCGCTGAAGATGTTGTTTCAGTTGGTTTTTATCTCCCTGTGACGGGGGTGGCGGCCGGCGGGAAGGCCAGAAAATAACCTGTTTACATTTGGTTAAAATCTGATTCGACAAGTGATTCGTTCGGGTGTACAAATTGCCTGTCCACGAAAAATCCGAAACGATATTGGGAACGATACTTGGCATATCATCATCGGGAGGATGAGCCTTGTCGTACGCAGCTTTTGAAAGAGTTGGCGCACAATTGTCGCCAGAGCAGATCACCGATCTACAGAATATTTTCGATGGCGTATGTTTCGAGTGCCTTCAAGATCGCAGCAGCCATGTCGCCAATGAGTGCGCAGCGGTTTTGATCCGAAGCGCCCAGCGCGGCATTCTCGACCATGAAATGTTGCGCGATATAGGGCTTGCGGTCTTACGTCGGCATTGATTGCGCCATTCCGTTAAAAAAGCGCCCGGGTATCTCGGGCGCTTTGCTGTTTGGGCAGGCGAGAGCCGTTTTCCGCTCAGCTTTTCTCCTGCACATGCGCTTCGAGAAACCAGAGCGACTTGTCGAGATCGCGCGAGGCGGCGGTGAAGATGTCGGCCGTCGTCGGATCACCGGCCTCGTCGGAATCGTCGATCGCCTTGCGGATCATGTTGGCCACATCGCCATAACGCTCGATCAGGGCGTCCAGATGGTCATGGATCTTGTAGATATCGGTCGGATAGGCCTTGAGCTTTGTCGTTGAGGAGACCGATTGCAGGCTGCCGAGCGCCGTGCCACCAAGCTGGACCACACGCTCGGCAATCGTGTCGCCGTGATTGTCGAGTTGGGCGCGGAACGTGTCGAGAAGTTCATGGACGGCGATGAATTGCGGGCCCTTGAGGTTCCAGTGCGCCTGCTTGGTGACGAGCGCAAGGTCGATGATGGAAGCGAGCGATTCATTGAGAATACCGATCACGGTCGACTTGGCGTTGGAAGGCAGGTCGTTCTTCGTCTTGTGCGTCTTCATCGATGTCTCCTGAAGTTGCGGACGGAATGCCGCTTTGGAAAAGTCCGTCGTTTAACGTCCGGGCCTGCGGCCGTGTTCCATGCCAGGCGCTGGGACAGCAAAAATCCTGCACAATCATCGTGTCATTCGTAAAACAGGCAGATGCGTCGGCCGTCTATCTCATTGACGCGGATCGGCATGTCGTAGATGTCCTTGAGGACGTCCGGACGGATGATCTCGTTCGCCGGCCCCTGATGGCGGATGCGGCCTTCGCGCATGGCGATGATGGTGTCGGAATACCAGGAGGCGAAGTTGATGTCGTGCAGCACCAGAACCACGGTCTTCTTCAGCTCGTCAGCGGCGCGGCGCATGGTCTTCATCATGCTGGAGGCGTGTTTCATGTCGAGGTTGTTGAGCGGCTCGTCGAGCAGCACGTAATCCGTGTCCTGGCACAGCACCATGGCCACGAAGGCGCGCTGGCGCTGGCCGCCGGAAAGCTCGTCCAGAAACCGGCCGGCAAGGGCTTCGAGATTGAGATATTCCAGCGCCCGGTCGATATGGACCTTGTCTTCTATGGTGGGGCGGCCCTTGGAATAGGGGTAACGGCCGAAACCGACGAGGTCTCGCACCGTCAGGCGCGAGGAGATGTGGTTGTCCTGCCGCAGGATAGAAAGCCGCTTCGCCAGCGTATCGGATGGGGTTTTGGTCACATCCAGACCGTCCACCGTCACCGTTCCGGCATCCATCGACATCAGCCTTGCGACGATGGAGAGCAGGGTCGATTTTCCCGCCCCGTTCGGCCCGATGATGGAGGTGACGCCGCCTGCCGGAATGGAGACGGAGACGCCATCGACGACGAGGCTGTCGCCATAGGATTTGCTGATCTGACTGGCGATGATCATCGCGCACCCCGTTTCAAAATTAGACCGATAAAGACGATACCGCCGAGAAATTCGATGATGATCGAGAGCGCCGTATCGAAGGCGAAAACCCGCTCCAGTACCACCTGGCCGCCCACCAGACAGATTACGGCGATGAGGATTGCCGCGGGCAGCACATAGGCGTGTTTGCCGTTGCCGGTAAGATAATGGGCAAGGGCCGCGACCAGCAGGCCGAAGAACATGACGGGGCCGACCAGCGCTGTGGAGACGGCGACCAGCACGGAGACCAGCACGAGGATGATAGTGACCGTGCGCTTATATTCGACGCCGAGGCTGATGGCCGTCGCGCGGCCGAGCGAGAGGACGTCGAGCGTGTGCGTGAGCCTGAGCCCGATGATGGTCACCACGCCGATGATGACGGCGGAGACGGCAAGAAGCGTGGGATCGATGGAATTGAAGCTGGCAAACAGCACATCCTGCAGCACGGTATATTCATTGGGGTCGAGCACGCGCTGCATGAAACCCGAGAGGCTGCGGAAGAAGACGCCAAAAACGATGCCGACCAGCACCAGCAGATGCAGGCTGCGTTCCGCACCGACAAAAAGCCAGCGATAGAGCAGGGCGGAAAAAGCGACGAGCAGGCTGGTTTCAGCGAGAAATTTCAGTTGCGGATCGATCATGACGACCGTTGCCGAGCCGAAAACGAAGATCAGCCCGGTCTGCATCAACACGTAAAGCGAATCGAAACCCATTACCGAAGGAGTGAGGATGCGGTTGTTGGTCACCGTCTGGAACAGCACGGTGGAGACCGCGATGGCATAGGCCACCAGCAAGAGCGACAGAAGCTTGATGCCGCGAAACGGCAACACGAAGCTCCAGCTCCCTTTTGCGCCGAGCGTCATGAAGGCGGCCATGGAGAGGAGTGCGAATGCCGCAAGCACGATGAGAGCGGTTTTTGCACGCCGGTCGGGATGTCTCTCACGCATGGTGGCGTTTCCGCAGCAGGAGATAGAGGAAGAGCGCGCTGCCGATGACGCCGACCACGGTTCCGATGGGTATTTCGTAAGGTGCGCGCACGGTGCGGCCGATGATATCGCAGGAAAGTACGAAGACCGCGCCGAGCGTTGCCACCCAGGGCACGGAGCGGCGCATATTGTCGCCGATCATCAGGCTGACGACATTCGGAACGATCAGGCCTAAAAAGGGGATCATGCCGACCGTGACGACGACGACAGCGCTCACCAGCGACACGATGGTGAGGCCGAGCGCCATGACGCGGCGGTAGTTCAGACCGAGATTGGTGGTGAAATCGCGGCCCATGCCTGCCACGGTGAAACGGTCGGCCGCGAGATAGGCGGCGATGGCGAAAAGGAAGCCGACCCACAGCAGTTCGTAACGGCCGCGCAGCACGCCGGAAAAATCCCCTGTCATCCATGCGCCCAGCGATTGCAGGAGATCGAAACGATAGGCAAAGAAGGTGGTGACGGCGGCAATGACGCCGCCCAGCATGATGCCGATCAGCGGCACCAGCAGCACGTCGCGCAAAGGCACCTGCCTCAGGATACGCAGGAAAAGAGCCGTACCGGCGAGCGCGAAAACGGCGGCCACCAGCATCTTGCCGAAGATCGGCGTGTCCGGGGCCAGCAGGGTGACGGTGAGCAGGCCGAGGCCGGCGGATTCGGTGGTGCCCGCCGTCGAAGGCTCCACGAAGCGGTTGCGCACCAGCATCTGCATGATGAGCCCGGCAATCGCCATCGAGCTTCCGGCGAGTATCAGCGCCAGCGTGCGCGGAATGCGGCTGACGAACAGCACGCGCAGGGCGTCCGCGCTCGTATCCGGTGCGAAGAGCGTGGCGAGCGAGACATTGCTGACGCCGACGAACAGGCTGGTGATGGCGAGCGTCAGAGCCAGAAGAAGGGCTGATATGAGGGGTAAGGATTTCACGTCGATGGTGTTTCGAAAATGGTAAAAGTTCAGGCGGCCTCGCAGGGTGCTGAGAAGGCGTAAACCTTTCCTCCGTCATCCTCGGGCTTGTCCCGAGGATCTGCAACCCATTGATTTAACGATACCTTGGTAGATCCTCGGGTCAAGCCCGAGGATGACGTCGAGTGTGGCGCAGCCTTTAGGAGCAAGCGTGCACGGTGCTTAAGACTTCTTCTCGGACACGGCCTCGTAGACCTGATCAAGCAGGGTGGTGAGCGCCGTATAACCGCTGCTGACGATATAGGCGGCCTGCGGGTCGAGATAAACGATCTGTTTTTTCTTCCAGGCATTGGTCTGGTGCACCAGCTCGTTGTCCAGCACCTGTGCGGCCGCCTTGCCGGGGTCGGTCGCACGGCCGATGCCGGCGTCGCGGTCGATCACGAACAGCCATTCGGGATTGACCTCGGCCAGATATTCGAAGGAGACGACGTCGCCGCGGTCGAAACGGTCGTCGATGTCGGCTGCGACTGGCTTGAAGCCGATTTCGGTGTGCAGCCAGCCGGTGCGCGAACTGGGGCCATAAACGCCGACCTTTCCGGCATTGGTGACGAGGATCATCGCCGTGCCGGAATTGGGTGCGATCTCCTTCAGCTTCGCTACCTTTTCATCGATCATGGCATCGAGCTTCTTGGCTTCTTCCTGCTTGCCGAAGATATTGCCGAGCTTGGTGATGTTGGCTTTCACGCTGCCGATGAATTCCTTGGAATCCACCGACATGTCGATGGCGGGCGTGATCTTCGCAACGTCCGGATATTTCGCCCGCGAACGGCCGCCGACGATGACGAGATCGGCCTCGGCCGCATTGATCGCCTCGTAATCGGGCTCAAACAGCGTGCCGACCTTCAGATATTTTCCGTCGGCATATTTCTGCAGATAGACAGGCAGGTTGGAGCCGACGACACCCGTTGGATCGACGCCGAGCGCATCGAGATTGTCGAGCGAGGGAATATCGAGAACCAGAACTTTCTTCGGGGCCGCTTTCAGCACGGTCTCGCCCTGGGCGTGCTTGATCGTCATGTCTTCGGCATTTGCCGTGATTGCGCCGAGGCTGAAGGCCGCTGCCGCCAGCAGCCGAACGGGGAAGGTGAAGTTGATGGCCACTTATATGTCCCTTGCACTATGTTCCGAGCCGGCGGAAACGATCCCACCAGGTTAACTTGATGTTGGCGATCAGCTTTATTGGCAAGGTCGGCGGAAATCAAAATTATGTTTTAGAACGATTCTGAATTGCGGTGAGCGGGAAATGTGCGGGTGGAAAAGCACGGCCTGCAATCTGTCCGGACGTCATCCTCGGCCTTGTGCCGAGGATCTAATCACGTTGAACAAAATCGACAGGCCGCAGATCCTCGGCACAAGGCCGAGGATGACGGAAGCACCGTTCTCAATCCGGCGGCCAGTCGCCGACGATTGCGCGCCTTTCAAGTTTCAGGGACCGGTCCGGCTGCACCCGATAAGTCTCAATCGCCAGCCGTCCGTCACCCATCACGAATTCGTTGCTGAGCGTGCTGCCGATGGGGGACTTGGTCAGTTTGGTTCGCGGCTGTCCGCCATAGGTGATGCTGCCGGGAATGGGCTCGACATCGGGGGCGGTGGTGCAGCCGGCAAGCGCCAGAACCATCATGATCGCAATAGTGCGCATGTCTTTCTCCTGCGGTTGGCGCAAGTCTATCATGGGCGTGTGCGCATGACACATCCCGTTGGCGTGAATAAAAAAGGCCCCGCATCCGGAGATACGGGGCCAGTTGCCTTGGGAGGCTCGTTGGTTCTCAGTCCTCGTTGGCGGCAAGCTGCGTCAGCACGTCGCCACGGCCGCGGATACGCATGATGAGCGGGATGATGAAGGCTGCGGCTGCCACGATGAAGAGGCCAATGGCGATCGGCGAGGTGAACAGCACCGTCGGGTCGCCCTGGCCGATGGCGAGCGCGCGGCGCAGCTGCTGTTCGGCAAGCGGGCCGAGGATGAGGCCGACGACCGCAGGCGCGATCGGATAACCGAAGATGCGCATGATGTAACCGAGAATGCCGAAGGCGAGCAGCATGCCGAGTTCGAAGACCGATGGGTTGGCGCCGATGGTGCCGAGCGTCGCAAACAGCAGGATGCCGGCGTAAAGCCATGGCTTCGGGATGGTCAGCAGCTTCACCCAGAGACCGACGAGCGGCAGGTTCAGAACCAGCAGCATCAGGTTGGCGATGAACAGGCTGGCGATCAGGCCCCAGACGAGCTGCGGATTGGTGGCGAACAGCAGCGGACCGGGTTGCAGGCCATATTGCTGGAAGCCGGCGAGCATGATGGCGGCGGTTGCGGTGGTCGGCAGGCCGAGCGTCAAGAGCGGCACCAGCGTACCGGCGGCGGACGCATTGTTGGCGGCTTCCGGACCGGCCACGCCTTCGATGGCGCCTTCACCGAATTCTTCCGGATATTTGGTCAGCTTCTTTTCGGTGGCATAGGAGAGGAAAGTGCCGATTTCAGCACCGCCCGCCGGCATGGCGCCGATGGGGAAGCCGATCAGCGTGCCGCGCAGCCAGGCTTTCCAGGAGCGCGACCAGTCCTGCGCGCTCATCCAGACCGAGCCCTTGACGGCCTCGACCTTGTCGGGGCCGCTCTGGCCTTGGGCCACGATGAACAGCGTTTCGCCGATAGCGAACATCGCAACAGCAAGCGTCGTCACTTCCACGCCGTCGAGCAGGTCGGGAATGCCAAAGCTCATGCGGGTCTGGCCGGTCAGCTGGTCGATACCGACGATGGCAAGGGCAAAGCCGATGAATAGCGAGGTGAGGCCGCGTAGCGCCGAGTCCCCGAAAGCGGAAGAAACGGTGACGAAGGCGAGCACCATCAGCGCAAAATATTCACGCGGGCCGAAAACCAGCGCCAGCTTGACGATATAGGGCGCGATAAAGGCGAGCGCGATGGTGGCGATGAGGCCGGCGACGAAGGAACCGATGGCGGCGGTGGCCAGCGCCGGACCGCCTCTGCCCTTGCGGGCCATCTTGTTGCCTTCGAGCGCGGTCACGATCGAGGCGCTCTCGCCCGGTGTGTTGAGCAGGATTGAGGTGGTCGAGCCGCCATACATGCCGCCGTAATAGATGCCGGCGAACATGATGAGCGAACCGGCGGGATCGAGCCTATAGGTAACGGGCAGAAGCAACGCCACGGTCAGCGCAGGGCCGATGCCGGGCAGAACGCCGACGGCGGTGCCGAGCGTGACGCCGATCAGCGCATAGAGCAGGTTCATGGGTTGGGCGGCAACCTCAAGACCGTGCAGCAGGAATTCAAAGGTACTCATGGGCAGATGTCCCCCAAGTCGAGCAAATGAGCGGGCGGAACGGCTGGCTTTTGCGTCATTGCGCGCCAGCTGTTCCCGTGATCTCGAATTTTGGTCGGAATGGCTGTCAGAAGAACAGCCGCTCCAGAGGCCCGGCAGGCAGCGAAAGCTGCAGCAGCCGCGCGAAGATGAACCAGATGAAGAAGCTGAGCGCGATGCCGATGGGGATCGAATACCAGAGCTTGCGTTTGCCGAAGGCACGCGCCGTAAAGGCAAAAAGCAGGCCGGTGGCAATGGAGAACCCCGCGACGTTGAGCAGCAACATCTGCGCGGCAAGGCCAGCGACGACCCAGATAACCGGGGCGATTTCCTGTTTGTCGCGCGCGGGGAAATCACCGCGCCAGGCCTCGATGGCTGTCCACAGCGCCAGGCCGACAAGACAGAAGCCGATGGCGTAAGGCACCGTCGCCGGGCCGACCGGCGAATAACCGGTGACACTTGCAAGACGGGCGCTGTCCCAGAAGATCACGCAGGCGATGATGACGAGGAAGACGGCGATCGCCAGCGCCGCCCAGTCAGGGCGGCGCTTTTGATGCTGCGAAGGGTTGGAACCCTGGCTCATTTTACCAGTCCGATGTCTTTGAGAATGGTTTCGGTGGCGGCGGTATCCTTGGCGAGCTGTTCCTTGAAAGCGTCACCAGCGAGATAGGTGTCCATCCAGCCCTTGGTCTTCAGGGTTTCCTGCCATTTTTCGGATTTTGCCAGCTTCTCGATGTCGGCATTCACCGCCTTTTCCTGATCGGCGGAAAGGCCGGCAGGAGCCGCCACCATGCGCCAGTTCTGCACGACGACGTCGAGGCCGCTTTCCTTCAGCGTCGGCGCGTCCACGCCGTCCAGACGGTTTTCGCTGGTGACCGCGAGCAGACGCAGCGTGCCCGCCTTGATCTGGCCTTCGAATTCGCCGTAGCCGGAAACGCCGGCCGTCACCTGCGAGCCGAGGATCGAAGCAAGCGCTTCGCCGCCGCCGGAATAGGCGATGTAGTTGATCTTGGTCGGATCGACACCGGCCGCCTTGGCGATCAGGCCAACGGCGATATGGTCGGTGCCGCCGGCGGAGCCGCCGCCCCAGGACACGCTGCCGGGATCCTTCTTGAGCTGGTCGACGAGGTCGCCAACGGTCTTCAGCGGTGAGGACGCCGGAACGACGATGGCTTCATATTCACCGGTCAGACGCGCGATCGGCGTCACTTCCTTGAGGGTGACGGGCGCGTTGTTGGTGAGAATAGCGCCGACCATCACGTAACCGCCGACGATGAGGGCGTTAGGGTTGCCCTTTTGCTGGCTGGCGAACTGCGCGAGACCGATGGTACCGCCGGCGCCCGGTACGTTCTGCACCTGCACGCTCTTGGAAATGCCTTCTTCCTGCAGCACGGTCTGCATGGAGCGCGCGGTCTGGTCCCAGCCGCCGCCGGGGTTGGCCGGCGCGATGATGGTGTAATCCGCTGCCGCTGCCGGAAGGGCGATCACGCCCGCCAGAAATGTGCCGATAAGAAAATGCTTCACTTGAAAACCCTCCTCAGGATGCCCTTTTGGGCGTCGTTTTTCGTTTATGCGGGGGGCTTTTTAGACACGCGTGCGCCAGCGCTGAATGCTCAGCGTGGTGACCTGGCAACCGTCCTGAATTTCCTCCCGCATCTTCTTCCGCCTCCACGGAATGAAGAAGGATTGCAGAGCATCACAAAAAGCTGTCATCTAACTGACGCTACGCAAGTCCTTGCGCATTTACTCTCTATTAATTTGTATCGGACGTCTACTGTGGCGTGTGGGATGGCTTTGCTTTGTGCTTTCGATGCTTGTTCCGCCCTCATTCCTGCGACAAGCACAGGGATGAGGCTATGGGGACGCGCCGGACACAACTCTCACAATCGCGCCCGCCACCATCCGGGCTGATCTCGCCCTCTGCACACGACTGAAATATCCACGGTTCATCGCCCGTTCAGTGCCGTTTTCTATCATCCGTTCAAATTCAAACGGCACCAGCACGGAGCAAGCACCATGACCGACCGCCACTCTCTTCTTTCGCGCCGCAGTTTTGCCGGTCTCCTGGCTCTCGCCCCGCTTTTTGCAGCGGGCGGCGCGGCTGCCGCACCGGCAAGCCTGCGCGGCAGCGTCTCCTATCGCGAGCGCATCGCGCTACCGCCGGGCGCGACCGTCACCGTGCGCCTGATCGATGTTTCGCTAGCGGATGCGCCGTCGCAGACAATTGCCGAAACCACCATCCGCCCGCGCGGTCAGGTGCCCGTGCCCTTCGTGCTGCGTTATGACGACCGCGACATCAGGGGCCGCCGTTCCTATGCGCTGAGCGCCGAAATCCGCGACCGCGACCGGCTGCTCTTCACCACCACGCAGCGTTACTCGGTGCTGACCGGCGGTCGCGACGATACCGACCTCGTGCTGGAGCGTGTGGGCGCTGGTCCCGGCAGACCCGAGCCGGAAGCAAGCATCGACGGGCGCTGGCTGGTGCAGGAGATCCGCGGCGAACGGGTTCGCGGCCGCCGTCAGGCGACGCTGGAAATTACCCGCGAGGGCCGCGTTTCGGGCAATGCCGGCTGCAACGGCATCGGCGGCGAGGTGAAAATCCGCCGCAACCGTGTCGATTTCGGCCGGATGATTTCCACCCAGATGGCCTGCGCCCCGGACATCATGCGCCAGGAACGGCAGTTCATCGAAGCCCTGGAACAGGCCCGCTCCTTTAGGCTGGAGCCGCGTCGCGGTACGCTGGAACTGATCGACGGCCGCGGCCGTACGGCGATGCGTCTGCGCCGCGCCTGAGGCCGACAACCTGCCGAAACACGCTGCGTCGCCGTGCTGGCCCAAACTGTGCTGGCCCAACTGTGCTGGCCATGGAACATTCCATGTCGCTTCCGGCACGGCGCGCTGCCCTTTCCCGCCCTATGACTTTGGCTGCGTTCGTCTCGACGCTTTGCACCGCCGCAGAGCTGCGCTATGGAACGCGCTGAACTGTGCCGGCTGATGCCGACGCCAAGTCTGTGAGGGAAAACGAATGACATCCTATGTTCTGACCGTAGCCTGCAAATCGACCCGTGGCATTGTGGCCGCGATTTCCGGTTATCTGGCGGAAAAAGGCTGCAACATCGTCGATAGTTCGCAGTTCGACGACCTCGAGACCGGCAAGTTCTTCATGCGCGTCTCCTTCATCTCCGAAGAGGGCGCCTCGCTTGAGGCCATTACCGAAGGCTTCCAGGCGGTGGCGAAAAAGTTTGGCATGGATGCGGATATCTACCCGGACGGCCAGCGCATGAAAGCGATGCTGATGGTGTCGCGTTTCGGCCATTGCCTCAACGACCTGCTCTACCGCTGGAAGATCGGCGCGCTGCCTATCGATATCGTCGGCGTCGTCTCCAACCACTTCGATTATCAGAAGGTCGTCGTCAACCACGACATTCCCTTCCACCACATCAAGGTGACGAAGGAGAATAAACCAAAGGCCGAAGCGCAGCTGATGGAGCTGATCGAGGTCAGCGGAACCGAACTGGTGGTATTGGCGCGTTACATGCAGGTGCTCTCGGATGACCTGTGCCGGAAGATGTCTGGCAAAATCATCAACATCCACCACTCCTTCCTGCCGAGCTTCAAGGGCGCCAACCCTTACAAGCAGGCCTATGAGCGCGGCGTGAAGCTGATTGGCGCCACGGCCCATTACGTCACCGCCGATCTCGACGAAGGCCCGATCATCGAGCAGGACACGGTGCGCATCACCCACGCGCAATCGGCCGACGATTATGTCTCGCTTGGTCGCGATGTCGAAAGCCAGGTGCTGGCCCGCGCCATCCACGCCCATATCCACCACCGCACCTTCATCAACGGCAACCGCACGGTCGTCTTCCCGCCGAGCCCGGGAAGTTATGCTTCCGAGCGGATGGGGTGATAACGGCTGCCTGACAAGGCGCCCTGCTACGCCGCTCTTTCCGGACCACCAAACACCACCCGCGCCCTCAGCCCACGCCCGTCCGTGCCATCCTCCAGCGTAAGCCGCCCGCCGAACAGCCCGGCAATCTCCTCGATGATGGCGAGGCCGAGACCGGCGCCGGGGGCGGCGTTGGCTTCGCCGCGTGCAAAACGCTGGCGCACCATGGCGCGCTTTTCGTGTGGGATGCCGGGGCCGTTATCTTCCACTTCCAGCCAGACGGCGCCCGTTTGCCTGCCGACCCGCACGGTGACTTCCGCGCCGCGTCCGGCATAATTGATGGCATTGGAGACGAGATTACCGATCAGCTCGCCGATGAGCAGCGGCTCAGCCAGAATTGTCGCCTCGCCTTCGCCTTCGAAACCGAGATCGATACCCGCCTCTGCGGCGCGCGGCACGAAATCGGCCGTCACGTTCTGCGCCACAGCCACGAGGTCGATCGCGGAAAAATCGTGTTTCTCACTGGAGCCGGCGGCATCGATATTGGCCATGCGCAGCAGCTGGGCGAGGATATGTTCGGCATGGGCCACCGATGCCCCGCCCTTCAGCGCCGCCGCCTGCGCCTCCTCAAGGCTTGCAGCGCGGGCGGAAAGCGCGAGCTGGGTGCTGATGATGGCAAGCGGCGTGCGCAGCTGGTGGCTGGCATTGCCGGTGAAATGCCGGAGCGCATCGAGCGCCGATTGCAGCCGCACCATGAAGGAATTGACCGTTTCCACCAGGTTTTCCACCTCCACCGGCACGGATTGACGGATGGGGTGCAGGTCGTTCGGGCTGCGCTCGGCAATGGCTTCGCTGAGCCGGTAAAGCGGCCTGAGCGAAATCGTCACCGCGATCCAGACGATGATCGCCGCCCCCACGATCATCAAAAGCAGGCGCAGCGCAGATCGCAGGATGATCGCCTGCGCAAGCTGGCTGCGGGCAATGGTGGTTTCGGCAACCGTGACGGAAAAGGGCACGGAATTGATGCCGGTGGACGCAAACCGTCTGATGGCGGCGACGCGGATCGGCTCATCGCGGAACACCGCATCGCGATAGGCGGGCGTATCGCCATTTTTGTTCTCCACCGTCGGCAGGTTCTGGTAACCGGTGAGGAATTGCCCGTTCGGCCCGTCGACACGGTAAAATACCCGGTCCTGCGCGGCCGATGTCAGCATTTCCAGCGCGACATAGGGAATGTCCACTTCCAGCGAGCCGTCCTCGGCCACAACCACCCGCTCGGCGATGGCAAGTGCGGAACCGGAAAGCACGCGGTCGGAAACGACATTGGCGGTATTGACCGCCTCGCGCCAGGTATCGGTGAGCGCCACGCAACCGATGATGGCGGTTGAAATAAGAAGCCAGCCTAAAAGTCGCCGCCTGAGCGAATAGCCGGCCTGTCTCATTCAGCCATCTCCGGCAGCTTTTCCAGATAATAGCCGATGCCGCGCGCCGTCTTCACCGTCAGCCCGTGGGGGGCGAGCCGCTTGCGCAGGCGACTGACATATTGCTCGATGGCATTGGCGGAAATATCGTCGTCGAAGCCGGTCAGCGACTGCACGATGGCCTCCTTGGCGACGACCTTGCCGGCCCGCATGAACAGCACTTCAAGCAGCGCCACCTCGCGCGCCGGAATATCGAGCGGGCGCCCATCGGCCGAAAAGGTGCGGGAATTGAGATCGAACAGCACCTTGCCGAAACTCAGCGCCGAGGAGCGCAGCCCGGCGTTGCGGCGCAGGAGCACCCGCACTCGCGCCTCGAATTCGGTGATGTCGAAAGGCTTGATCATGTAGTCGTCAGCGCCGAGATCGAGCCCCTTGACCTTTTCCTCCGGCGTGCCGCGCGCCGTCAGAATCAGCACCGCCGCCTTGTCCTGACGTGAACGCATGGAGCGCAGCACCTCAATGCCGTCCATTTCCGGCAGGTTGAGATCGAGAATGACGAGATCGAAACTTTCCGCCGCAATCGCCGCATCGGCGGAAGCGCCGTCGGATACCACATCCACGGCATAACCGCTGCCGCGCAGAAGCGCCGACAACCCCTCCGACAGCACCTGATTGTCCTCGACCAGCAAAATGCGCAAATTTTCCTCCCACAGCATTGCCGAGTTTAACCAGACCCTCAGCGCTTGTGAATGGCCGCCGCCTGCGGCATGATCTTTTCATGCGTATCCGCCTTCTTCTCTGCCTCTGTCTTTGCATGGCCTCGCCGGCGCTTGCCCAGGTCGCCATCTTTCCGGCGCCGTCAGGCAAGGCGGATGCCGAAACGCTGGTCGTCTATTCCTCGCTGGACGAGCCGTTGGCGACGCCGATGATCGAGGGTTTCCAGAAGGCCAATCCCGATATCGCCGTCCATTACGAGGATATGCTGACCGGCGAGATTTACGACCGCATCGTGAAAGAAACCGATGCGGGGAAAAAGACCGCCGATTTCGCCTTCTCCTCCGCCATGGATTTGCAGGTGAAGCTGAGCAATGACGGTTACGCCCAGCGCTCGGATCTGGCCATGAGCGCCCGCTGGCCCGCCTGGGCGAACTGGCGCAACACCGCTTACGCGCTAACCTTCGAGCCGGCGGTTTTCGTTTATCACAAGCCGAGCTTCACCACCGAAAAACCGCCTGCAACCCGCGCCGAATTCGTCGATTATCTCGAACGCCATGCGAAAGAAGTGCATGGCCGTATCGCGACTTACGACATCGAGCGCTCCGGCGTCGGCTTCCTCTTCATGTCGCGCGACCAGGAGCAGTTCGGCGATATATGGAGCGTCATCAAGGCCATGGGCGCGGCGGGCGTGAAGGTCTATTCCACCTCGTCCGCCATTCTGGAGCGTGTCTCGGACGGTCGCTTCGTGATGGGTTACAACATTCTCGGCTCCTATGCGGCGGACTGGGCCTCGCGCCACCCGGATGTCGGCATCGTGCTGCCGAAAGACTATACCGTAGTCATGTCACGCATCGGGCTCGTGCCGGAAGCCGCCGCCAACCCGGCGCTCGGCCGCCGTTATCTGGAATTCTTCATGTCGAAGGAAGGTCAGACGATCATGGCCCGGCAGTTGCAGATCCCCGCCGTCAGCCCGGAAGTGGCGGGCGAAAACACCGCCAACACCATGCAGGCCATCCACGGCGCGCAACTGCGCCCGGTCCCGGTCAGCCCCGGCCTGATGGTCTATCTGGATCAGGTCAAGCGCAGCCGCCTGATCGAGCGCTGGAACGAGGCCTTGCGGTCGCAGTAAGCGTGGAGAATGGCGAATGCTGGAATTCCCCTCATCCTGTGCTTGTCACAGGAGGCTGGGAGAGGCGGGGCAGCCTCTCCTCCCAGGGTCTCAGCCGCGGAAACCGTCCCGCAGCGCTTCGAACCTCGCCAGCTGCTCCGGGCGCAACTCCTTGTTCTCGTCACGGCGGACAAAAATCTTGAACATGGCGCTGCCGGCGGCGTTCATGAACCAGACGGAACAGGAGCGGCGGCCATGGAAGCCGCGATCGACGAAGGTGATGCCGGCACAATTGTCCTTCTTGATGTGACCGCCGATGGGGCTGTCCCCATGGATGTTGAACCAGCCGTGGCTTTCGTTGCCTTCCGGCAGGTGGCCCGGCACTTCGAACACGATGTCGCCGGTTTGCACGATCATCAGGACCTCACCCCAGCCGCGCATCTCGTTCCAGATCGTGTCGAACCGGTCGGCGGCAGCGGAAACGGCGGCGCCTTGCGGCAGGATCGCCAGAATTTCGGCTGGCGTCACCTCGGCCTTGGCGGCGATGGCCTCCACGACGCCGTCAGGCTTTTCGGCGAGTGCAGCGGCGGCGCGGGCCCGCCTGTCGTCGTCGGTCTTTTGGGCTGCAATGCTCATCGGGCGGCCTCAGGCCGCAATCGAACGGCGTTCGCCATTCTTGTCTTCATGGATGATGACGTCGAAACCTTCGAAATGCGGGCCGGAAAGATATTCAACCTTGCCGCGGTTTTCGCCGGCCTTGGCATGGGCGGCGCGGAACTGTTCGGATTTCGTCCAGGCAAGGAAATCGTCCTTGGTGGCCCAGACGGTGTGCGAGGCATAAAGCGTGTGGTCGTCCGCCTTCGGGCCTTTCAGCATGTGAAATTCGATATAGCCCGGCAATTCGCTGAGGTGCGATTTGCGCTCGCGCCAGATGGATTCGAAGGTTTCTTCATAACCCGGCACCACGCGAAAGCGGTTCATTGCGATAAACATGAAAGTCTCCCTTTAAGTTTCCAGTTTGAGTCAGGATATCCAGCCGAGGGGAGGTTGGGAAGGGGGTCACGACAAAGCAAACAAAAATACTCCACTTATCGATTGCGCCGTCCATAAACATGTGCAAAGAACTCAAGATTAAGTGACGCGGCAAAGCCGTGCCGGGTCGTATTTCAGGATAGCGCCATGTTGAATTCCCGCCTTCGTTCCTTCGTTTTCGCCGCCCTCGTGCCCGTCGCAATCGCCTTTGCCGCGCCGGCTGCCATGGCTTCGGACAAAGGTAATCCGGAGGCGAAGCGCATCGTTGCGGTGGGCGGCACGGTGACGGAAATCCTTTATGCGCTGGGTGCGCAGGACCGTATCGTGGCGCGTGACAGCACCAGCAGCTACCCGGCTGACGCCTTGACCAAGCCTGACATCGGTTACATGCGGGCGCTTTCTTCGGAGGGCATCCTGTCGCAGAAGCCCGATCTCATCCTCTCCGAAGACGGTTCCGGCCCGGCCGATGTCATCGCCATCCTGAAGGCAAGCGCCGTGCCTTTCGTCACCGTCGATACGCCGCCGAGCGGTAATGCCATCCCCAAAAAGATCGAGGATGTCGGCGCGGCCGTGGGGCTGTCGGACAGGGCGAAGGCACTGGCAGCCGAGACCAAAGCCGGGCTCGACACGCTCGCCAAAGATGTTTCGGCTGTGCCGGAAAAGGGCAGAAAGCGCGTTCTCTTCGTGCTTTCCACGGCTGGCGGCCGCATCATGGCGGCGGGCAAGGATACTGAAGCGGCGGCGATCATCGAAATGGCAGGCGGCATCAATGCGGCGCAGGAGATCACGGGTTATAAACCACTGACGGACGAGGCGGTCATTGCCGCAGCACCCGATGTGGTGCTGACCATGGCGCGCGGCGACCATGCCGCCAAGGCAGAAGAGATTTTCGCGTTGCCGGCCTTCCAGTCCACGCCTGCCGCCGCAAGCAAGGCGCTCATCAGCATGGATGGGCTTTATCTCATCGGTTTTGGCCCGCGCACGCCCGCTGCGGGCCGCGAGCTGGCAGCTAAGCTCTATCCCGACGTGGTGAAGCCGTGAGCCTTGCCGCCTTGAGTTCCGCTGAAGGCAGGGTTGCGGGCGACAGATCCCGCCAGGGGGTCGTCACCCTTGCCGTGCTCGTCGGCATCCTGCTGTTTGCCTGTGGCGTGTCGCTGGTCAGCGGACCCACGGGTGTCGGCATGTCCGAACTCTGGGCTTATTTCACGGGCGGCGCGGATCAACTCGATGCGCGCGACAGGGTCATTCTCGAGGCGGTGCGCCTGCCGCGTACGGCGCTCGGCATGTTGATCGGTGCGGGACTTGCCGTTTCGGGGGCGATGATGCAGGGTCTGTTCCGCAATCCGCTGGCCGATCCCGGCATTGTCGGCGTCACCTCGGGTGCGGCGCTGTTTGCGGTTGCGGCGATTTCGCTGGGGGAAGGCGCGCTCGCCACGGTTGCCGTGTTTTTCGGCCCGCATTTCCTGCCGCTCATGGCGTTTTTCGGCGGGCTGTTGAATACTTGGGTGCTTTACCTGATCGCCACCAAGGACGGCGCGACCTCCACCACCACGCTCATTCTCGCCGGCATTGCGGTTGCGGCGATCAGCGGCGCGCTGACCGGGCTGATGATCTTCGTGGCGGATGACCGGGCGCTGCGCGACATCACCTTCTGGTCGCTCGGGTCGCTCGGCGGGGCCACGCCCGCCAAGGTGCTCGCCACCCTGCCATTCATCATTGTCGTTCTCGCCATCATTCCCTTCGTTGCCCGCGGGCTCGATGCGCTCATTCTCGGCGATGCCGCCGCCTTTCACATGGGCATTCCGGTGCAGCGGCTGAAACGGATCGTCATTCTCGCCGTTGCCGCCGCCTGCGGCGCAAGCGTGGCGGCGGCCGGTTCCATCGGTTTTGTCGGTATCGTCGTGCCGCATCTGCTTCGCCTCGCCATCGGTCCGTCGCACCGCTTCCTGCTGCCGGCCTCCGCACTTGGCGGGGCGGCACTTCTGCTTCTGGCCGATAGTTTCGCCCGCACCGTTGCGTCACCGGCGGAACTGCCCATCGGCGTCGTCACGGCGCTCATCGGCGCGCCGGTCTTCCTGTTCCTGCTCTTGGGACGCGGCGGGTTTTCCATGCGGAACATGTCATGATCCGGGCTGAAAACATCACCCTCATCCGCTCCGGCCGCAGGCTTCTCGATGCGGTCAGCGTCGATCTGAAGCCCGGCAAGGTCAATGTCATCATCGGCCCCAACGGTGCTGGCAAATCCACGCTGATGAAGGTTCTCTCGGGTGAGATGCGCCCTGAGGCCGGGTCGGTGACCTATAACGATGTCGATCTGCCGGCCTTCACGCCGCTCCAGCTTGCCCGTCTCAGGGCCGTACTGCCGCAGAGCATCCAGCTGGCGTTTCCTTTCACGGCGCTCGAAATCGTGCGCATGGGAGCGGTTGCACAGGGGGCTCGTACGCCGGAGGAACAGGCCCGCCGGGCGCTCGCCAAGGCCGGGCTGCGCGGTTTTGAGCAGCGGTCCTACAACCTGCTCTCCGGCGGCGAGCAGCAGCGGGTGCAGTTTGCCCGGGCGCTGGCACAGGTGCCAAACCCGATGGAAAACGGCGAGGCGCGGGCGCTCTTTCTCGACGAGCCCACCGCAAGTCTCGATATCGGCCACCAGATCGCCGTGCTGGAAACGGCGCGTGACTTTGCAAGCGGCGGCGGGCTGGTGCTCGCCATTCTGCACGACCTCAATCTTGCGGCGGAATTTGCCGATCAACTCATCGTCATGCATGGCGGCCGCGTGACGGCGAGCGGCCCCTCGCTGGAAACGATCAGCGACGAGACGATTGCGCGTGTCTATGGCATCGGCGGTGTCGTCGGCCGGTTGCCGGCGCGGCATATTCCTTACGTGCTGCCGCAGTCGCGCCACCGTTAAGGGCCTGTCCTTCGCTTCAGCTTTCCGGACGGGTGGCGATGAAGAGCGCGGAACCCAGCATGACGACGGCGACGATTGTCGCCCGCAGCGGCGGCGGCTCGCTTAGAAACCAGAAGGCGGCGTAACTGACGGACATGGCAGAAAGTGCTGCGACCTTGGCATTGCGGGCAATTGCGCCGCGTTCACGCCAGCGCCGCAGCGAAGGGCCGAATCGGGGGTGGGCCAGAAGCCATGCCTCGAGTTTTGGCGAGGAGCGGGAAAAACACCAGAGCGCCAGAAGCAGGAACGGCGTGGTGGGCAAAACGGGAAGAAACGCGCCGACAATGCCGGTCGCGACCATCACCCAGCCAAGACAGAGGTATAAAAGGCGCATGCCTAGCCGGTATCATGAGTTCGTCACTCAGGATAGAGCGGCGGGCTCAAAACCATGCGGTCCCGTTGCCGCATGCCCCGGCCACACCACAAAAAATCAGGGGTTTCCGCTATCACATTTGCCGTGATCTGGCCGCTAGGTCCTGTCGCAGACCGCCTTTAGGGTTGAAAGCGTGACGCTCAATCCTTATTCCCTTGGGCCGCGATGCACGGAGCATAACCGGGCCGTCAACAGGAAGAAGAAGGAAAACACCATGGCCAAGCTGATCCACTCGATGGTCCGGGTGCTGGACGAAAAGCGTTCGGTGGAATTTTACAGGCAGGCTTTCGACCTTGAGATCGCGGAACGCGCCGAGTTCGAGAATTTCACGTTGATCTATCTCAGCAATGCAGAGGGTGATTTCGAGCTGGAACTGACCGTCAATCGCGGCCGCGAAGTGCCCTATGCGCTGGGCGACGGTTACGGCCACCTTGCCGTCAGCGTTGCCGATGTGGACGCCGAACACCAACGTTTCATCGACATGGGGCTTTCTCCGGGCAAGATCATCGAAGCCGATTATAAGGGCCAGCCCTTCGCGAAATACTTTTTCATCTGCGATCCGGACGGTTACAAGATCGAAGTGCTGCAACGCGGCAACCGGTTCAAATAAGCTCGAATGGAGACAGGCATGGCGGAGGCAGGCGTGAAACTCGAGGATAGCTGGAAGCGCGTTCTTTCCGGTGAATTCGCCAGCCCCTATATGCTCAAGCTGAAGGAGTTCCTGCTTGCCGAAAAGACCGCCGGCAAGCGCATCTTCCCGAAGGGCGCGGACTATTTCCGGGCGCTGGATCTCACGCCTCTCGATGAGGTCAAGGTCGTCATTTTAGGCCAGGACCCCTATCACGGGTTCGGCCAAGCGCATGGGCTGTGCTTTTCCGTCCAGCCCGGCGTGCGCATTCCGCCCTCGCTCGTCAATATCTACAAGGAATTGCAGAGCGACCTCGGCATTCGCCCGGTCGGTCACGGCTTTCTGGAAAGCTGGGCGAAACAGGGCGTGCTTTTGCTCAACAGTGTGCTGACGGTGGAAGAGTCCCGCGCCGCCTCGCATCAGGGGCAGGGCTGGGAAAAATTCACCGACGCCGTCATCCGCGCCGTCAACGACGAGTGCGACCCTGTCGTCTTTCTGCTCTGGGGCTCCTATGCCCAGAAGAAGGCGGCCTTCGTGGACCAGCGCAAGCACCTCGTGCTGCGTTCGCCGCATCCGTCTCCGCTTTCGGCCCATAACGGCTTTTTCGGCAATGGCCATTTTTCCAAGGCAAACGCCTTTCTCGTGTCCCATGGCCGCCAGCCGATCGACTGGCAATTGCCGGAAACGGTGGGAAGCGACAAAAACCTTCTCTAGACACTCATAAAATACCTTTACGCTTCGCGGTTGTCGGGATTAAAGATAACCGGACTATGAAGTGAAGGATTATGCCCGTGTCTCTCCTGTCTGCCGAAACCTCCGTCTCGCTGTCCGATCCGCTGTCGATCGTCGATGCTTTCGAGGATCATTTTTCCGAGCATATGGAGATGGAACGCGAAGGTGCGACGGTGCGGTTCAAGACCGAATATGGCCATGGCAGCTTCAGCGCCGAGAGCGGCCGTTTCGCCGCAAGGGTCAGCTGCATTTCCGAACATATATTGATGTCGGTAAAGGCGATGGTGGCCGAGCATATCGTCGAATTCTCCGGCCAGACGGGGCTGGATTTCCGCTGGAGCGGCCATGGCGCCGAGCAGCGT
Organism: Agrobacterium salinitolerans; assembly: GCF_002008225.1. Classification (GTDB taxonomy): domain Bacteria; phylum Pseudomonadota; class Alphaproteobacteria; order Rhizobiales; family Rhizobiaceae; genus Agrobacterium; species Agrobacterium salinitolerans. The sequence goes on from NZ_MRDH01000002.1 coordinate 100,880, forward strand.
GAACTGCCCAATCTTTTCGTCGGCAAGGTTGCCCGCGCCTATAATCTGACGCCGCATATGCGCCGGCTGGTGGTTTCCGTCGAAAGCGGCATCGAAAGGCTGCTGACCGGCGGCATGCATGTGCGCCTGCTTCTGGTGCCGGATCAGGCCCGTGCGCCGGTCTGGCCTTATCTTGCGCCCACCGGGGCGATCGTCTGGCCGGCGGGCGACGATCTTCTCACACGGCGTGTCTACACCATTCGTTCCGGGGATATCGCGCGCGGTGAAGTCGATATCGATTTCGTCATGCATGAGGGTGAGAACATGCCGGGCGCGACCTTCGGCGCGACGGCGAAGCCCGGCGATGTTCTCGGCATCATCGGCCCGAGCGGTGTTTGCCCGGAAGCCGAGCGTTATGTCTTTGCCGGTGACGAGACGGCGTTGCCGGTGATGCTGCGCATGGCGGCCGAAATGCCGGCCGGGAAAAAGCTCAGCGTCTACGCCGAAATCGATGACGAAGCCGAGCGGCAGGAGATCGTCTGCGCGGCCGATGTCGAGTGGACATGGCTTTATCGCCGCGGCAAGCCCGCCGGCACCGCCGGCCTCATCGAAAAGGCGCTGCGCGACCATGGCTGGAGCGCGGATCATGACGGTCTGCATGTCTTTGTCGCCTGCGAAAAATCCGAGGCGAGGGCGGCAAAATCCTTCCTCACCGACGAGATAGCTTTCCCGAAAGCATCGCTGCGCGCCGTCGGTTACTGGACTTTGGGCGCTGCCGACGACCATTGAGGCTGCCTTATCGGGCTCGTTGAACAGTCGAATTTATCGTTCATCATTCGGGAACAATCCGTTCCCGTTGCCCACTCTATGCGCAAGAGCGCTCTTACCCCATCTTTACCCCATGAACAGGGCAGGCCCCAACCGTGAGGCCCGCCAGGCAAAAGGGGTTTATCATGCTCAACCAAATCAAGGGCCTGCACCACGTCACGTCCATGGCGGCGAGCGCGCGCCAGAACAACAATTTTTTCACCGATACGCTCGGCCTGCGCCGGGTGAAGAAGACGGTCAATTTCGACGCGCCTGACGTCTATCATCTCTATTATGGCGATGAGGTCGGCACGCCCGGCTCGGTCATGACCTACTTTCCGTTCCCGCACATCGCCCGTGGCCGTCCCGGCACCGGTGAGGTGGGCACGACGCTGTTTTCCGTCCCGGAAGGATCGCTCGGCTACTGGCAGGATCGTCTTTCGAAGGCTGGCGTGGACGGCCTGAAGGGTGATGAAGCCTTCGGCAACAAGCGCCTGCATTTCGCAGGTCCCGATGGAGACGGTTTCGCGCTGGTCGAGGTCAGGGACGACAACCGTGCGCAATGGATCGGCAACGGTGTCGGCGCGGATCAGGCGATCCATGGTTTTCAGGGTGCGTCGCTGCGCCTTCGCGATGAAGGTACGACGGCCGAGCTTTTGAAATTCATGGGCTATCAGGAAGTGGATCGTCAGGATGGCGTACTGCGCCTCGGCATTCCCGGCGGCAACGGCGCCGACTTCATCGACATCGAGACCATGCCGAATATTTCTGGCGCGCGGCTGGGTGCGGGGTCTGTGCACCACATCGCCTTTGCGGTCGAAAACCGTGAAAAGCAGCTGGAGGTGCGCAAGGCGCTGATGGATACCGGTTATCAGGTGACGCCGGTGATCGACCGCGATTATTTCTGGGCGATCTATTTCCGCACGCCGGGCGGTGTGCTGTTCGAAGTGGCCACCAACGAACCTGGTTTCGACCGCGACGAGGACACCGCCCATCTCGGCGAGGCGCTGAAACTGCCGACCCAGCACGCGCATCTGCGCTCCGTGCTGGAAGAGCAGCTGGAACCGCTTGGGGATGAAAAGACGGTTTGATTGTCAGGGACTTGGCCGCCCGTTTCTTCTCCCCGCCGGGGAGAAGGTGGCCCGAAGGGTCGGATGAGGGGGCACTGATGCCGTATCTCACCGCCCTTGCCCCCTCATCCCGCTGCCGCGGACTTCTCCCCGGCGGGGAGAAGAAACGGGCGCCACCCGCTCGCTCCCCATGATTGCTCCGCTTGGCTGAAGAAGCCGCGTGTATCGTTGAACCTTCTTCCTTCCAGAAAGGATTCTCCCATGACCAGGGACAGCTATTTCCACAAATCCCGCGCCGGCGTTGCCGGTGCACCGCTGTTCGTTTTGCTGCACGGCACCGGCGGCGATGAAAACCAGTTCTTCGATTTCGGCTCGCGCCTGCTGCCTGAGGCGACCATTCTCTCACCCGTCGGCGATGTCTCCGAACACGGTGCGGCGCGGTTTTTCCGGCGCACGGGAGAGGGCGTCTACGACATGGCCGACCTTCAACGGGCGACCGTCAAGATGGCGGATTTCATCAAGGCGAACCGGGAGCATTACCAGGCGGGTCCGGTCATCGGCCTCGGTTTTTCCAATGGTGCGAATATTCTCGCCAATGTGCTGATCGAAGAACCCGGACTTTTCGATGCGGCGGTGCTGATGCATCCGCTCATCCCGTTCGAGCCGAAGATTTCTCCCGCCAAGGCCTCGCGCCGGGTGCTGATTACGGCCGGCGAGCGCGATCCAATCTGCCCGGTGCCGCTGACGAAGGCGCTGGAACAGAGCCTCAAGGCACAGGGCGGCACGGTGGAAACCGTATGGCATCCGGGCGGGCATGAAATCCGCGCCGGCGAGATCGATGCGGTCAGGGGTTTTCTGGCGGCTTATGGGGAATAGGCGTGTGGCTGCACAGGCGTTCTCCGTCTGGCGCGACCATTCCGGCACCATGCCGCTCCCGACAAAACGTCATCCTCGGGCTTGACCCGAGGATGACGGAGGAGGTTGCTACTCCGTCCCTTGTTCTCAAGTGAACTTGTCCAGTCTCGCCTCAGCGATATCCGCATTGCTGCAACTGCGCCTCGTAACGCATCGCCATGTTGGCGGAGCGGCGGGCGGCCTTTTGGACCGCGGAATTGTTGCGCCAGCTGCCCTTCGCATAACCGGCATGGCCGGAATAATAAGCGAGGTAGAGATTATAGGGGTCGTTCAGCGCAATGCCGTTTTCGCGTCGGCTCTTGGCGTGGTACCAGCCGACGAAATGGATCGCATCGGTGAAATCGGTGCGGCTTGCCGACCAGCGGCCGGTTTCGCGCTGGTAAACGCTCCATGTGCCGTCCAGCGCCTGTGCATAACCATAGGCGCTCGACTGGCGTTTCCAGGGAATGAAGCCCAAGAGTTTGGTGCGCGGCGGCCGTGCATAGGGGCGGAAGGCGGATTCGGTGTAGATCGTCGCCATCATGACCGGCACGGGCACGCCGAATTCGCGCTCGGCCGCCTTGGCATCACGCCGCCAGTTGTTGAAGATGCCGTTCCGCTGCTCGAAAATCGCACAGGCATTGGTGACCTGCGACGGTGCGGTGGCGCAGCCGGCCAGGACGAGCATCAGAAAAACAACGGCAGATACGCCACGCATAACGGAACCCTTTCGTTCCGTTATTCTTAAATTGCTAACCATTAACGTCGGGTTTTAAGACAAGGTTAATTCAAATGCCTGACATCGCGCGGCCGTTAACCCGCTGAAAATTCCTGTGGCGGGGATGGGGCAAAACCAGCCGCGCATCGTCGCTTCCTGTCATCTTTCGACTTTTTTCTTCCCCGTGCATCCCCGGTGTCTACCTGCGCGGTAGGCTTGTCTCCATACCGGTCATCAAACGTGCGCGCGGCGCGAGATGGGCGGGGCAGGCGGCCGAGACTGGGGAGTTTCCCAATGTCACGGTTGAGGCGGCCGGCATGTGACCTCCTTCCAAACAGGAACCGGTTTGGCGGGTGCGTTACAGGTTAAAATATCGGAGCCGGGCCGCATCGTCTGCAAACCCTCCAATACCAATCCATGCCCCGCAGCGATGCGGCCCTTTCTCTCCCGCCACGTTGCCGCGACTGTCGCGGCGACGGCATCGACGCATGTCTGAAAATGTGCTCGGTGTCCCAAAAATCAAAACCGATAAAATTGTAGCAATCGGCTTAAAGCGCCTGAAAACAGTGCTGTGCCATTGTGGGATCACAGACGGAGAGCGGCCCTTGCAAGAGGCGCTCCACAAAACAGAAATCGAGACCGGCACAAGCCGGCGGATCGCAAACGGGGTATGAAATGCTGAAGAAGATTATTGCTGCCGCCATCTGCGGGATTGCCGTTGCTTCCATGTCCAACCATGCCGACGCTGCTGGCGCTGCCGGTTTTGCCCGCGGTTTCGCCGCCGTCGAGAAGTCCGCCGTGACGCAGATCGGTGTTTCCGCGCCTGATGGTTTCGACGGCTGCGTTCTTTCAGCCGGCCAGTGCGTCTCTGCCATCGCTGCGCCGCTGACGGTCGAGCGCCGTGAGGAACTGCTGCGCGTCAACCGCGACGTGAACGCCACAATGGGCGCGCTCGACGATTATGTCTCCGGTTTTGCAACCGATGTTCCGGCAACGCCGTCTTTGAGCCTTGGCGATTGCGGTGATTGCGCCGCCATCAAGCGCACGGCCCTTGCCGGCGCCGGCTGGTCCTCCAGCGCGCTGCGCCTCGCCTTTTCGCTGAACAATGACGGATCGCTCGAAAAAGTGCTGATCGTTACCACCGACAAGGGCGATATCGTCCTTGGCAATGCCGTCTTTTCTCCGGCAGAGCGCGAAACCGCGCTTTGACCTCTGGTTCGAGCATCGGAAACAGTTTGCGATCCGATGCTCCATTCTTTCATGCCTGCCAGACTGCGCCGGTTTTCCTGACCCTGTTGGTTCAGGAAGCCGGCGATTTTTTTCGTTCCGCGACGGCAATGCCCGCCAGCGCCATGATGAGTGCGGCTATCTGATACGTGTGCAGCGTTTCGCTGAGCACGAAGACGGACAGCAGCGTGCCGAAGACAGGCACAAGGTTGATGAAGAGGCCGGCGCGGTTGGCGCCGATCTGTTCCACGCCCTTGATGTACAGGATCTGCGCGACGAGTGAGGCAAAAATGCCGGCATAGACCACCAGCACCCAACCCTTCTGATCCGGCCAGACGACGCTGTTGCGGGAGATTTCCCAGAAGACCAGCGGCACCGAGGTGAGGAGCGCGAAGAAGGCGGGGATGGCCATCAGCGTGCGCCAGTCGACGGCCGGTTTCCAGCGCAGAATGACGGTGTAGATCGCATAAACAAGCACGGCGAGCAGCATGACGGCGTCGCCGACATTCATTTCCAGTTGCAGCAGCGAAACCGGATCGCCATGCGAGGCGAGCAGCGCCACACCGGCGATGGTGAGGCAGAAGCCGGCGATCTGGCCGAACAGCACGCGGGTGCGGAACAGTATGAAGTTCAGGACGAAGATGACCATGGGAATGCCGGCCTGGATGACGGCGGCATTGATGGCCGAGGTGTGTTGCAGGGCCGTGTAGAGAAACACGTTAAAGGCGGTATAACCGACACTGCCGAGCACGAAGAAATAGGGCAGGCGCTGTTTCACCACCGGCCAGTCCTTGATGAGTTGCGGCACGGAAATGGCGAAGATGATGGCGACGGCGAAGACCCAGCGCAGGAAGGTGAAGGCCATGGGGCTGATGTGGCCGACGGCCAGCTTTCCGGCAACGGTGTTGCCGCCCCAGCAGAGCGTGGCGATGATGAGGGCGATATAGGCTTTCGAAGGCACGCTGATGTTTCGCTTCTTCAATGGGTGGGAAAACGGAGAGGGGTGGATGGCGGCCTTGCGCCCGCGCTTGGCCCCCACGGGGCGAGATAATGCGGGAAATCCGCGTCTTGTCACGGAAAAAGCAAAATTCTCCATAAGAAACAGGGTCGCTTTCCGTAAAACAACGCAGTATACATTCGCGGGTTTGGGTTTCCCATCGGGTTATCGGGCGTGCAAGCGCCATGAGCAGGAAAGCAAGAAATGACGAATGTTGTGGTGGTCGGCTCGCAATGGGGCGACGAAGGCAAAGGCAAGATTGTCGACTGGCTGTCCGAGCGGGCAGATGTCGTCGTGCGGTATCAGGGCGGCCATAATGCCGGCCATACGCTTGTCATCGATGGCATCAGCTACAAGCTTTCGCTCCTGCCGTCCGGCGTCGTGCGTCCCGGCAAGCTTGCCGTCATCGGCAATGGCGTCGTGGTCGATCCGCATGCCCTGATTGCCGAAATCGGCCGTCTGGAAGCACAGGGCGTCAAGGTCACGCCGGAAAACCTGCGCATTGCCGACAATGCCACGCTCATTCTTTCGCTGCATCGCGAACTGGACGGCATGCGCGAAGACGCGGCCTCCAACAGCGGCACCAAGATCGGCACCACACGCCGCGGCATCGGCCCGGCCTATGAAGACAAGGTCGGCCGCCGCGCCATCCGCGTCATGGATCTCGCCGACATGGAGGCGCTTTCCGCCAAGGTCGACCGCATCCTCACGCATCACAATGCGCTTCGTCGCGGTTTCGGCGCGGCTGAAGTGGCGCATGAGACGATCATGGAAGAACTGGGCTCGATTGCCGAACGCATCCTGCCGTTCAGCGAAACCGTGTGGCTGCTGCTCGACAAGAAGCGCCGCGCCGGTGCGCGCATTCTGTTCGAAGGCGCTCAAGGGTCGCTGCTCGATATCGACCACGGCACCTATCCTTACGTGACCTCTTCCAACACGGTTGCCGGTCAGGCCGCTGCCGGTTCGGGCATGGGTCCGGGTTCCCTGGGTTACATTCTCGGCATCACCAAGGCCTACACCACCCGTGTTGGCGAAGGTCCGTTCCCGACCGAGCTGAACGACGAGATCGGCCAGTTCCTGGGCGAAAAGGGTCATGAATTCGGCACCGTCACCGGCCGCAAGCGCCGCTGCGGCTGGTTCGATGCCGCACTGGTGCGCCAGTCGGTCGCCACCAACGGTATTACCGGCATCGCGCTCACCAAGCTCGATGTTCTCGACGGTCTCGACGAGCTGAAAATCTGCGTCGGTTACAAGCTGGACGGGCAGGAAATCGATCATCTTCCGGCAAGCCAGGGCGCGCAGGCGCGGGTCGAGCCGATCTACGTCACACTGGAAGGCTGGAAGGAATCTACCGTCGGTGCCCGAAAATGGGCGGATTTGCCTGCTCAGGCAATCAAATATGTCCGTCAGGTCGAGGAATTGATCGGGGCGCCTGTCGCGCTTCTGTCGACAAGTCCGGAGCGTGACGACACCATACTTGTGACTGATCCGTTTGAGGATTAATGTCCTCGGCGATCTAGATTCATAAACCATATCGGGCCGGTACGTCGCCGGTCACGACGAGAAAGTGCTTATGGCGGATTTTGTAGCAGTCATTCGCAAGGCCGTGGATGGCTTGGCGAACAATACTCCCGAAAACCGGGCGAAGGTTTACGACAAGGCGCGCAGTGCTGTTGTGCGCCAGCTCGAGAATATGAAGCCACGTCCGCCGGAAGAATTGTTGCGCCGGCAGATCGCCAAGCTGGACGCCGCAATTGCCGAGGTGGACAGCGAATATGCAGAGGCGCTTCCGGCGCTGGAGGAAGATGACGCTGTCTCTCCCGCTGCGGAAGAGACGGCGGCGTCCTATTACCAGCAGGATTCCGTCGACGAAGACGACGCCCGCGCCGCCGAGCCGGCGGAGGATGCAGACCGGGAAGAGGCGCGGCACGAGCCGGTCTACGAAGAACCGGCAGCCGCTGAACCCGCGCAATCCGAGCCGGTTTACGAAGAAGCGGTCGAAGAGGAAGAGCCCCGGCACGCTGACACCGCTGCCGATGAGGAGCCGCATCACGGCGGCCGCGAGCCGGAAGAGCTTTATGATGCGCCGGAAACGGCTCATGCCGCTCACGCTCCGGCACACGGCTCCGACGAAGCCGTCGGCACCTATTTCGTCCGTACGGAAGAAGAGCCGGCTCACCAGCCGCAGGATGACTATGTGGAGCCTGAAACGGCGTCCGCTCCTGCTGATGATTCCGTTCCGTCCCATTGGGCGCAGCCGGTGGATGAGGACGACTGGCGCAAGCTCGAGGACGCGCAGGACGACGATGTGCGTCCGGCCGGAGAGGAATATGAAGAGGTTCGTAACGAGACCGACGAAGGTCCGCTCGTTGCCGGTTATGCCGCTCAGCATTACCAGGAACCGGAGGTAAGCTTCGAGCCGGCCCCTTACGACGAGCATGAGCGTCGCGAGGCGGACGACCATTTCGGCCCCGCCGCCGTGGAGCACGCGCCCGCCTTTGGTGGCCGGCACGATTTCGACGAACATCGCCAGACGGAAGAGCAGGCCCCGAAAAAGGCAGCCGTGGTCGAGGATTTTTCGTCCTATTTCCAGGATGCGGATATCGCCATTCCGCCGAAGGACGCGCCAGCGCTGCCGCGCGCCGATAACGATCTCTTCGGCGATCAGGCAGCGGCAAAGGACAATAAGGAACGCACGCCCTGGGACGATCTGGACGAGTTGATCGGTTATGACGGCGCGTCGTCCTCCACCAGTCAGGCTCCGGGCGACCCGAATGGTGTGGGCGCTGCCGCCGCGACGCCCGCCTATATGGTCAAGAAGAAGCCGCGCCGCAATTATGCGTCGGTGGTGCTTGCCCTTGCCGGCGTGGCGCTGCTAGCCGGCGGCGGTTATGCCGTGTGGATGAACCGCGATGCGCTGAACGATATGGTCGGCGGGCTGGTCAGCTCCGCACAGAACGGCGGCTCAAGCGAGACGGCTTCGAATGGGACGGGTGAGGCGCAGACCTCGACACCGCCGGCGACCCAGCAGCCGCCCGCCACGGGGCAGCAGTCGACGTCCCCGACCAACCAACAGACGCCGGCCCATGGCGATGACGGCTCCGTCACCGGCACCAAGTTCACCCAGCGGCTTCTGGCCGACGGCACAGAGCGTGACGAGGGACCTGCGCCGGGCGCGAACGGCCAGCCCGTTACCGCCGAAGGCCAGTCGGTCTATGAGCAGAATGTCGCGCCGCCGGCTGCGGGCGAGGCTCCGGCCAATAATGCCGGTGCGCCAGCCGGAACGCCTGCCGGCACGCCGGCGCAGCAGCCCGCCGCCGCCGCCGGCGACCGCATGTTCCTTTATGAGGAAGTGCTGGGTCAGACGGTGCCGACCGCCATTCAGGGCAGCGTTTCCTGGTCGCTGCAGCAGGAAAATGACGGCGATGGCAAACCTTCGCCCACCGTGCAGGGTCAGATCAACGTTCCCGGCCGTGGCCTCAGCGCACTGATCACCTTCAAGCGCAATACCGACCCGTCGCTGCCGGCCAGCCATCTGATCGAGATCGTCTTCTCGGTATCGCCCGGCTTCGAAGGCGGCGCTATCGACAGCGTCCAGCGCATCGCGATGAAGAGCACCGAGCAGGATCGCGGCAACGCCCTGATTGCGGTTCCGGCCAAGATCACCGACGATTTCCACATGATTGCGCTCAACGATTTCCCGGATGCGATGAAGACCAATCTGGAGCTTCTGAAGAGCCGCAACTGGATCGACATTCCGGTTTCCTATCGCAATGGCCGGCGTGCGCTGCTGACCCTGCAAAAGGGCAATGACGGCATCGCCGCCTTCGACAAGGCGCTCAGCGAATGGGCGGCGGCAACGCCGGCGACCGGTCAGTAATGATTTAAGGGCGGCTCAGGCCGCCCTTTTCGTTATATGGCTGCGGCGGCGTTTTTGCGTTGGCGGGTGATGGGTGGGTTAGTTGGTGCTGGTGGGTGTGGCTTGCCCCCCTCTGCCCTGCCGGGCATCTCCCCCACAGGTGGGGAGATCGATATGCCGCGAGGTCGCGGCCAACTCAACGGTCAAGGATGAAGCGGCGGTAGAGCGTCTTGCCGATCTCCCTCCTTGTGGGGGAGATGCCGACAGGGCAGAGGGGGTAAGCGGCATACTCCGAAATGCGGATATTTTCCCTACCGCTTTTCCTCCAGAACAATCACGGGTCTCAGAGACAGAGCATTTCCCCGCCCGCCTTTTACAAACAAAAAATCCCCGGCCGAAGGCCGAGGATGATTCATGGTCAGCGCATTGGCGTCGGCGCGTGTCGCCTTACGCATCCACCACGCGCAAGGCGCGCGCAGCTTCCAGCGCTTCCTTCTGCACCGCTTCCTGCACCTTCTCGAAGGCGCGAACCTCGATCTGGCGCACGCGTTCGCGGCTGATGTCGAACTCGGAAGAGAGTTCCTCCAGCGTCACCGGGTCTTCGGCAAGCCGGCGGGCTTCGAAGATGCGGCGTTCGCGGTCGTTCAGCACGCCCATGGCTTTCGCCAGCATGCGGCGGCGGGTTTCCAGCTCGTCCTGTTCGATCAGCACGTCTTCCTGGCTGTCATGGTCGTCCACCAGCCAGTCCTGCCATTGGCCGGACTCGCCTTCGGAGGCCTTGATCGGCGCATTCAGCGAGGCGTCGCCATGCAGGCGGCGGTTCATCGAGATGACTTCTTCTTCCGACACCTGAAGCTTCGTCGCGATTTCCTTGACGTGCTCCGGCTTCAGATCGCCATCGTCGATTGCCTGGATGCGGCCTTTCAGCCGGCGCAGGTTGAAGAACAGACGCTTCTGGTTGGCGGTCGTGCCCATCTTCACCAGCGACCAGGAGCGCAGGATATATTCCTGGATCGAGGCCTTGATCCACCACATGGCGTAGGTGGCCAGACGGAAACCGCGCTCCGGATCGAACTTCTTCACCGCCTGCATCAGGCCGACATTGCCTTCGGAGACGACTTCGCCGATTGGCAGGCCGTAACCGCGGTAACCCATGGCGATCTTGGCGACGAGACGCAGATGGCTGGTGACGAGTTTATGCGCGGCGTCGCGGTCGCCATGCTCGGCATAACGCTTGCCAAGCATGTACTCTTCCTGCGGCTCCAGCATCGGAAATTTACGGATTTCGTCGAGATATCTATTGAGACCGGCTTCGCCGGCTGTAATCGTAGGCAAACTATTGCGGGCCATAAAGCACCCCCTTATCTATGGTCTGGAACGGCACCCTCTTTGGCGTGGCAAATCACCCGCCCGAGGCACACCGTAAGCTGCGGGTCGTTACCGACCCCGCACGAACCCATGTGACAAATATGTACGCGCCCGCCGCGTTTCAAGCGAACGCTGCGTTCACACATACGTTATATTCCAGTCACACCTTCCTTGATCTGTTTAACTTTCGAACGGTAGATTCGTTCCGAGAAGCCACCAAGGCCGGAGCGCACCATCAGTTCATACATCACCCGTCTGCGCATGGGATTGTGCAGGCGCACCACCTTCGAGCCGAGGAACTGCGTTTCGACATGGGAAAGCGCCTGCAGATCGTGATCGGCGGCGATGGCAGCAGCATAGGTGGCGTGAAATTCCCGGTGACAGACATAGGTCTTGTATTTCGTCATGCCGAAGCAGACGAGGCTATGGCCATGGGTGCGCAGAAAATCGGCGACGCCCACCGTCACTTCCGGCCAGGCGGGGTTGAAAGTGTCGTCGAAGACGATGACGCCATGCGGTGCGATCACCTCCATGGCCAGTTTCGCATCGGCCAGCACATGGTGCAGGGTGTGGCCGCCATCAATGCTGAAGAAGCGGGCGGGGCCGATGCGGGAGGTGATATCGGCGGGCGCCAGCCGGGTGCTGTCGCCCTTGATGATGAGGTTCTCGTCCATTGGAAAGTCCAGCCGGCGACCGTTTTCCATAAGGCGCTCATATTGGTCGAGGCTGCCGTCTTCCGGCGGGTCGAGATCGAACAAGTCGACGCCCAGAACCTTTTCCTGCGGCTGCGCGAATTTGCGCAGCAGAAAATAGGATCGGCCGTAATAAACGCCGATTTCCGCCAGGCCGCCATGGAGGCCGCTTTTCGTCTGGGCCTGCAACAGCGCTTTGAAGACGAGCGCATCGGGCGGGTCGATATAACCTTCGACGCTGCGCAACTCCTGAAATATAAACCGGCGGTCTTCGATATTCATGCGATAGATCCCGTCATCATGCCGGTTCCGTTCGGGGCGGATCGAACGAATGGCGTCTTTGCGCTTTATTTGGCAGGCTTGAAATCGTCACGGTTTAATGGCCGCGATTTCAGGCGTTGCGGGGCCGAGGAGGTGTGACGATTGAAGCGAAATTGGGGCGGTCTATAAAAAGGACCGACTGCGGAATATCGCTATCCGCTAATCTTTTTTTATTATCCGGGGCTTCCGGCGAAATGCATGGCGCGGTTTTTTGACCGTGCCATGCAGGTTTTCAGCCACGCAATGCGGCGGTCAGCGCTTCCATGTCGTCGGGCAGGTCGGTTTCGAATTCCATCACCTCGCCGGTGCGCGGATGTTCGAAAGCGAGCAGATAGGCATGCAGAGCCTGGCGCGGAAAGCCGCGGACGGTGCTTTTGGCCGGTTCTTCGAGAAGGTTCGCCTTGGTGCGGAAGGCCGCGCCATATTCGGGATCGCCGATCAGCGGATGGCCGATATGGGCCATGTGCACGCGGATCTGGTGGGTGCGGCCGGTTTCCAGACGGCATTCCACCATCGAGGCGAGGCAGGTGGCGTCCGGCCGCTCATGGTAGCGTTCCATCACCTCGTAATGGGTGATCGCCTCGCGGGCATCGTCGGCATCCTCGTGTTTGACGGCGCGTTTGGTACGGTCGGCGCTGCGGCCGAGTGCTGCGTCGATGGTGCCGCGCAGGGTTCGCGGGCGGCCCCAGACGACGGCCTTGTAGGCGCGCTCCAGCGGCCCGGTGCGGCCATGATCGGCAAATTGTGCGGCGAGGTGACGGTGGGCATTGTCGTTCTTCGCCACGACCATGACACCGGAGGTTTCCTTGTCCAGCCGGTGCACGATGCCCGGCCGCCTGACGCCGCCAATGCCGGACAGGCTGTCGCCGCAATGGTGGATAAGGGCGTTCACCAGCGTGCCGGTCCAGTTGCCTGCGCCCGGATGCACAACGAGACCGGCCGGTTTGACCAGCACGATCAGGTCTTCATCCTCATATTCCACGTCGAGCGGAATGTCCTCGCCCTTGGGTTCCGGGTCTTCCGGCTCGGGCATGATGATTTCGATACGGTCGCCGGGATGCACCTTCTTCTTCGGCTCCGTCACCGGCTGGCCGTTGAGGGAAACCGCGCCCTGTTCGATCAGCGCCTTCAGGCGGCTGCGGGAGAAGTCGCCGCCCACCTCGCCTGCCAGCCATGAATCGAGGCGGCCTTCGGCATCTTCCCCGGCAATCAGGACTTTCCTTGCGTCTCCGCCTTGTTTAAAGGGGTCGTTCATTCTTATTTTTCCGATCCATCAGCATTTCAGGGAACCCGATGACGCAGATCGAGCAAGACGAACAGGAAGACAAGCCGCTTGATCCGGCCATGGAAAAAGTTCGCCGCAAGATGATCCGTTTGCAGATCGTGTCGGGCTCCGTGATGTTTATCAGCCTTATGGCTGTCTTCGGTGCGGTTGTCTACAAGGCGATGGGGCCGTCGAAGGCGGTTCAGACACAGGCGGAAGCGCCAATCCTTGCCGTTCCCACCGGCAGTGGCCCGATGGCGGTCACCGCCAGCCTGCCGCAGGGCTTCACGATCGACAACGTCAGCTATTCCGGCGGCGACATGCTGTTTTATGGCCGGCTTTCCAATGGCACCCGCAAGGCGCTGGTCTTCAATGTTGCGACCGGCCGGTTCCTCGCCGATGTGACGGTCGATGGCCAGTGAGGCCAATAACCTGCTGGAGGGGCGACCGCTGATCCCGGTCGAGGATCCCGCCGATCCGCGCATCGCCGCGTTTCGCGATATTCGCGAGCGTGATCTCACCGGCCGTCAAGGTCGGTTCATTGCGGAAGGCACGGTGGTGCTGCGCATGCTGGCCGCCGCCCATAAAGCGGGCGGTGCCTTTGCAGCCGAGAGCATCCTGATCCTGCGCAACCGCCTTTCCGGCGTTGCGGATATCCTTGCGGATTTCCCGCCGGATGTGCCGGTCTATGTGGCGGAAGCGCCGGTGCTGGACGGCATCGCCGGTTTTCACCTGCATCGCGGCATTCTGGCGCTCGGGCGGCGGGTTCAGGATCGCGGACTGGAAGAAATGACGGCGGCACTTCCCGCATCTTCCCTGGTGCTTGTCGGCTGCGGCATTTCCAACCACGATAATCTCGGCGCGATGTTCCGCAATGCGGCGGCCTTTTACGCCGATGCGGTGCTGCTGGACGAGACGTGTTGCGACCCGCTTTATCGCAAGGCGCTCAGGGTTTCCGTGGGCTCGGTGCTGTCGGTTCCCTATCATCGCGGTGGTGGGGCGGTGGACATGCTGGAGCGGCTTTCCGAGGCGGGGTTTGCTATCTGGAGCCTGTCTCCGAATGGCGAGACGGAGATACGCGATATTCCCCGATCACAGCGCATGGCGCTGGTGATCGGCACAGAAGGCGAGGGGTTGCCGCAATCGGTGCTCTCGCGGTTTCATACCGCGCGGATTGCGCAGTCGCCGCAGCTGGATAGCCTGAATGCGGGGACGGCTTCGGGGCTGGCGCTTTATCAGATGGCGGGGGTGATGGGGCGGGTGTAGATCAGAGCCGCTTTAGCACTTCGGCGTATGCGGCTCACCCCCCTCTGTCCTGCCGGACATCTCCCCCTCAAGGGGGAGATCGACTCGTGGTGAGGCCTCGCCCCTCTCAACGTTTGCGAATGAAGCGGTGGTCGCGCCTCCTGCCGATCTCCCCCCTTGAGGGGGAGATGCCCGGCAGGGCAGAGGGGGGGTGAGCCGCACACTCAACGTTGAGGTAAACCAGACCCTCGGCGAACCTAGCGTTCCCGCTTCTCCATCACCACCTTCGCCCGCGTCGCAAGGCTCTCCCGCCCTGACGAACCGGAGGCCTTGGCCAGCAACCCCGGAATAGGCGAGGCCTCACCCTCCTGCGCGGCGGTGAGCGCGATCATCTCGGCGGCGATCCTTGCGATTTCGCGGCGGATGGGTTCGTCATTGCCGGCGCCGCGCACATTCAGCAGGCGTTCGGTGAGCGCGGCGCCCTGATTACGGATATCCTCGATTTCCTGCTCCAGGCCTTGCGACGCCGCTGGCTCGGTCGATACCGGGGGGGCTGGTTCCTCTGCGGCGGCAGCCGGTATCGCCTCTTCGGCGGCGGGTGCGGGTTCAAGCGCGGCGGCTGGGGCAGGGGCCGTCGGTTGCGATGGGTTGACCGTTTTGTCGTCCGAGACGGCGGGGTTCGGCAGACGGATGATCATGTCGTTGCTGCGGCCGCCGGTTGCCGCAAGCTGTTCCTTAAGCCGGGCGACTTCCTGGTTGCGCAGTGTCAGCATCGTGTCGAGATCGGCGTTTTTCGCCATGACGGTCGCGACCTGCTCCTCGAGCCGTGTGACCTTGCGGCTTTCGCGCGCAACCGCCGTCATCGCCTCCTTGTTGCGGGCCGCCACATCCTGCAATTCGCGGGTGGCGGTCTCGCCCTCCTTGCGGAAACGCGTGGCGCTCTGCTTGGCCTGTTCGGCTTCCAGATCGCGGGTGGCGGCGAGGATTTTCGAATCATCCAGCTCGCGCGTCAGATGGGTGAGGCGGGCGGTGAGATCGGACATCTGGCCGGCGCGCTCGTTGGCGGCCTGCTCCTGTTGCGCGAGGTTCGCCTGTAGGGCACCGGCGTGTTCTTCGGCGGCATCGAGGGCCGCGCGCAGTTCGCCGATTTCCAGCGTCAGCTCCTCGATTTTCAGGGAGAAACCGCGGTTCTGCTCGCCAAGGCGGTAGGCATCGCTGGAGGCGGCCTCGTTGGCGAGGCGCAGGGAGGTGTTTTTTTCCCGTTCCGTATCCAGCTCCTGGCGGATCTTGGCGTTTTCTGCGGCGTAAAGCGCACGCGCCATGTCCTTCTGGGCGCGAACTTCCTGCGGGCTGATGGGCATCGTCGCGCGTATGCGATTTTCCGTATAGGCGACGATGCGGCGGTGGATCGCGGGTGCGATCAACAGGGCCAGCAGGGTTGCGGTGAGAAAACCCAATCCGAAAAGAATGGCATATTCGATCACGCGGGACAGTCTCCGAAACTCAGATACGCGCGCATTCGGAAAGAGGGCGCGAAAGCACGTTACGCTATTATTGCAACCGTGGGGAGGGGGCTCCCCTAGGCAGTTAGCGGGCGGGACGTTGCCACTTGTTTCTTCCCCCTGCCGGGAGAAATCCGCGGCAGCGGGATGAGGGGGCAAGGGTTATGAGATACGGCAACGTTGCCCCCTCATCCGGCCCTTCGGGCCACCTTCTCCCCCTTGGGGAGAAGAAACCTGCAGGCCCCTCATATCATCAGAAGGGGTTCCAGGTCGGCTGCTGGGTGAGCTTCAGGTAACCGACATTGATGCCGAGGCGCGCGCCGATGCCGGTGCGGATGGGGGCAAGCGTGACGTCGCTGCTCTTCAGATAGGTCATGCCGACGCCGGCGACGATGAAAGCGGAGCCGCTCACACCACCGTAACGGCGGTAAAGCGCATCGACCGAAGGCAGGTTGTAGACCAGCATCATGGCGCGGGTTCCCTGGCCGCCGTAATCGAGGCCGAGGGAGGGGCCCTGCCAGAAGACGGGGTGCTGGCCGGCGTTCTTGGTGTAAAGCGTACCTTCGCCATAGGTGAGGCCCGCGACGAAGGCGCCGGAGCCTTCCTGGCCGAGAATGTAACCGTTCGGAAGACCGTATTGCTGGAAGGCGCGCTCCACCACCTTGGCAAGGCCGCCGGTGGTTTCACCGAAGAATCCGTGGCCCGCATCAATGACTTCCTGGAAAGAATATTGATCGCTGTTCTGGGCTGCGGCCGGTGCGGCCCATAACAGGAGGCTCGCAAGGAGCGCGACAATCTTTCCCAGTTCCAGGCGTGCAATGGTGCGGGTTTTCGTAAGGCGCATCGTCATGTCCGTCCGTCTGTTTCGTTAGCGCACCAGCCCGAAATCCGAATCGGCTTTCTTGAGGACTGGCGTGCAGAAAAAATTCTACAGCATATTTCGCGCATCCTTGCGGATACACATGGCTCCAGTGTGGCCTGTTAAGCCATTTGGCATTTTGAAACCATCCTATTAACAATCGGTTTACCAAATATGGTGTCATTATGGCTTAACAATTTCCACACCGTCCGCGCCTCCCTTGCGCAGGAGAGAATTTTATGACCAGCAAACTCAATATCACGCTGTCCGGTCCCGATCTGGCGGCTCTTCTGTGCAGCCGTGTGTGCCATGATGTGATTTCTCCTGTCGGCGCCATCAATAACGGCCTCGAACTGTTGGACGAGGGCGGCACGGATGACGATGCGCTCGATCTCATCCGCACGTCAGCCCTTAACGCATCCGTGCGGCTCAAGTTCGCCCGCCTTGCTTTCGGCGCTTCCGGTTCGGCCGGCGCCTCCATCGACACCGGTGAGGCCGAAAAAGCCGCCCAGGATTTCGCTGCCGCCGAAAAGAAGGCGGAAGTGAGCTGGAACGGCCCGCGCGCCATCGTTGCGAAGAATCGTGTCAAACTTCTGCTCAACCTCTTCCTCGTCGCTTACGGCTCCATTCCGCGCGGCGGCAATGTGGACGTGCTGCTGGAAAACCCCGACGGCGACGCCAGGTTCGAAATCACCGTCAAGGGCCGGATGATGCGGGTGCCGGCCAAGTTCGTGGAAATTTACGAGGGCAGGCTGGAAGAGGCGGTCGACGCCCATTCCGTGCAGCCCTACTACACGCTGCTTCTGGCCGAGGAGGCCAATATGGCGGTGGAATACAAGGTGCATGACGACCGCATCGTGTTTACCGCCAAGACGATTACGGCGTGATCGTTTCAATGCGACAAGGATGCCACCAGGGTTGGGTGCGGCTTTAGCCTGCGCCCGGCCTTTTTCTTTTCCGAGGAGAAGGTCTCATGATCCGTGTCGAAACCGCGCGTCTTGTGCTGCGGCCTCACGCCATTGAGGACGAAGCACTTTATTGCTCCTTCTGGGGCGCGGATGTTCGTCCGATACCAGGGGTGAGCTCAATCGCGCCGCTCGATCCCGAACTCGCCTTTGCGCGGCTCCTGCGCTTCATCGGTCACTGGTCCGTCTTCGGCTTCGGCCCCTTCGTGGTTGAGGAGGCTGCCACGGGACGAATCGTCGGCGAGGTCGGTCTTGCCCATATGCGCCGTGGACATGGCGCGGATTTCGACACCGCTCCGGAGGCCATGTGGAAGATCGACAGGGATTTGACAGGCAAAGGCGCGGCCAGCGAGGCCGTGCAAGCCGCGCTCGGCTGGTTTGACACCGCGGGCATATCGAGCCGTGTCGTCTGCATGATCGATCCGCTGAATACGCCCTCTCTCGCAATCGCCGCCCGCTTCGGCTTCCGTCCTTTCCGGGAGACGACGTTCCGGGAAAGCCCGGTGCGGCTTTTCGAAAGACTTATGGGAACATAAATCTGCGGGGGCAGGGGCCAAGGAATAAAAGGGTTGACGGATAGTAAGGCGGCATACTATATGCCGGCTTATGATGCTGGAAAAGAAATATGAAGCGCTGTTGGCGCGCACATTGCAATCGGGCGTTTCTGAACCGGGAAGGCCCCTAACAAACGAAATCACCGCAGAGCCCGGCGGGATCAGGCTTTGTTTCGAGCTTCTGTCGCTTGCTGCGGCTATTGACCGGGATTGCGCCGCGCGGCTCTCGCCGCACCGTCTGTCGGAAGGGAAATTTCTGCTTCTTGTACTCTTGCGAGACAGGGCGGAGGGCCTTTCGCCGCATGAACTTGCCGACGCTTCCGGCGTCACGCGCGCCACCATTACCGGCCTGCTTGACGGGCTGGAGAAGGATGGGCTCGTGACGCGCCGACCCGCTTATGACGACCGCCGCAAGCTTCTGGTCTCCCTGACTGTCAGCGGCAAGACGCTGGTGGAGACATTGTTTGTTGAACATGCCGAATGGATATCCTCGCTGCTTTCCGGTCTCGACCAAAGCGAGCGCTGTTTGTTGAGCAAGCTTCTTGTGAAGGTGCGGACAAAGACGGGCGCGGCCACTGTTTCGGCCCGCCTTCCCGACAATTGATTCCAAATATGGAGACTGATGACATGTCTTATTTTCTCGCTGAACTTTATTCGGCCAAACCAAGCTGGAAGGCCTTGAGCGGCGAGGCGCGGGCAGCTTTTTTTGCCCGGATCGGCGCGGGCATGAGCGCGCTTTCTCAGGCGGGTATCGAGGTGATCACAACGGGCGCGGTCGATACCTCGCTGGGCCACGCATCCCCCCATGAATTCTTTGCGCTGTGGCGTTGCCGTGACCGGCAGGCCCTTTCTCTTCTGGTGGAGGCAATCGCTGACAGCGGATGGCATGACTATTTCGACACGGTGAATGCGGGCGGGGAGGGTGCCGGCATGGCAAACCATCTCCAGCAGCTTGCAGCGGTCTGATCCGCCGCCTGATCGAGGCTGCCGCCGTGGCGGTCTCGATCGCGATCGAGAACGACTGTGAACACGTTCGAGGTCTGCTAAGCGTTGCCATATGTTTCGGGACCCGTCGTGACCGGGATGATCCTGAGGTGTTCCTCTTTCAAACGGCGTTTGCCGAATGGTGCCGATAAACGAGGTCTTCGGGATCTGAACGGGGCGCTTTCGGATCGAGCATGCCGCCGATTCGCTCGGCAACGGCTGCAGATTTCCGATTGTGCGGCGAGACGTAGCTGACAAGCGAAGGCAGGTTCAGGGTCTTGAAGGCCCAGTCGCGCAGCGCCGAGGCGGCTTCCGCCGCATAGCCGTATCCTTCATGGCCTTCGTAAAGCAGCCAGCCCAGTTCCTTTTCCGGAAACAGCGGACCGTGATTGATGCCGACCTGGCCGACACATTGTCCCGTTGCGTCAAGCTCGATCATTAGTGCGCCATGGCCGAAAAAGTACCAGTTGGCCTGATCGTGGCAGAACACACCCCATGTCGAGGGCAGGTCGTAAGGCCCGCCCACACCGATAGAGCGCAATGACATCATGAAATCCCGATAGGCCGGAAAATCTGTGATCATCAGCGGGCGCAGCGTCAGGCGTTCGGTCCTGAGGATGGGGATAGGGTGGTTCATGCGCCATCATCCTTTTGCGGCGCATAGCCCAGCTCTTCTTCCCTCATTCCTGTACAAGCACAGGAAAGAGGGAGTATCCATGCGCCGGAATATGATCGTGTGTCGTAATATGCCAATGACACCGTTACCTGCGACCTTCAAATCACAACAAAAAACCCGCCGTTTCCAGCGGGTCTTTTAAAAACTGCCCTGTCCCGGAATGGATCAGGCGGTTTCGAGGAATTCCGTCGCGCCATCTGGCTCGCGCAGAACATAGCCGCGGCCCCAGACGGTTTCGATGTAGTTTGCGCCGCCGGCGGCGTTTGCGAGCTTCTTGCGCAGCTTGCAGATGAAGACGTCGATGATCTTCAGTTCCGGCTCGTCCATGCCGCCATAAAGGTGGTTCAGGAACATTTCCTTGGTCAGCGTCGTGCCCTTGCGCAGCGAAAGCAGCTCGAGCATCTGATATTCCTTGCCGGTCAGGTGAACGCGCTGGCCACCCACTTCAACCGTCTTGGCATCGAGATTGACGATGAGTTCGCCGGTGGAGATGACCGACTGCGCATGGCCCTTGGAACGGCGGACGATGGCGTGAATGCGGGCAACAAGCTCATCCTTGTGGAACGGCTTCGTCATGTAGTCGTCTGCGCCGAAGCCCAGGCCGCGCACCTTGTCCTCGATGCCGGCCATGCCGGACAGGATGAGGATCGGCGTCTTGACCTTGGAGAGGCGAAGCGTTCTCAGAACCTCGTAACCCGACATGTCGGGCAGGTTGAGGTCGAGAAGAATAATGTCGTAGTCGTAGAGCTTGCCCAGATCCACGCCTTCCTCACCGAGGTCGGTCGTGTAAACGTTAAAGCTTTCCGACTTAAGCATCAGTTCAATGCTCTGCGCTGTCGCGCTGTCGTCTTCAATAAGTAGAACCCGCATAATTATCCCCTTTGCCGCCCGCGAACCGGTAAATCATTGCCTCGCGCGATGCGGATCCAGACGTTGCCTGATTTGCAGGCTGCCACCAAATGGTTAACAAATTCTAATTGCCTTTGGCAAGGTGTATCGAATTTATTAAGCAAAGTAGGCATTTCGCTGTTTTTGCACGTGAATCCACCATCGCCAAAATTGAAGCTTAACGTGAGGAAATCCCGTTAAGTGATTCAATCGACTCTTACATCGTCGGGTCCATTTTTTTGGACCTGGCATTTACCGACCCTTAAATGATCGTGTTTATCATTAACGATGCCCGTAAACGAAAGGTTAACGGCGGCGGTTTTTTATTAACGCCGGGTAACTTTTGGGAATCATTCCGGGACAGGGGGCAACCCTTGCGGAAAAACGGGCGGGTTAAACGGGCCGATCAGGGTGGCATAGTGCCTTTTTGATCCGGGTCTCGCTATCCATGGAGTATTGCGTATGAAGTCGCGTGACAGCCTGGTTCGCCTGAAGGAATTTCAGGTCAATGAAAAACGCCGGCAGCTTAACCAGCTGCAGCAGATGATGTCCGAGTTCGAGCGGATGGCAAAGGAACTGGTGCATCAGATATCTCTGGAAGAAAGCAAGTCGGGCATTACCGATCCGACGCATTTCGCCTATCCGACCTTCGCCAAGGCCGCGCGCCAGCGGGCGGATAATCTTCAGGTCTCGATCCGTGAGCTGAAGGCCCAACAGGAAGCCGCCGAAGCTTCGCTGGAAGAGGTGCAGGCCGAATATGAAAAGGCCGCTGCCCTCGAAAACCGCGACGGAGCCATCCGCGCCCGCGCCTGACCTATAGGCGCAGGAAGTTACGAGGATCGTCCTCATTGACGGCTGCCGGTGGATCAGGAGGCGGCTTTCAATGACGGGACGCCATGCATTTTTTCGAAAGGCCGCTCGTTCAGGGCGGCCTTTTGTTTTGCCGCGTCGCCGGTGTTTTCCGCCGGGACGGTCGGGCCTGATTTCGATTGTCCCGACCTGGGGAAAGGCGTATTTTACGGAGGTTCCGACCGTGAGCCGGAGGCTTTTACGCGCACGCGCCCCGTGCGGGTGCGGGCGGCACTTGCAGGGAGGAAAAAATGGCCCGCCAATATATAGATTGCCGCGAATTCCCCAGTGACAGCAGATGCACCGTTGCCATCTCCGCCGATTCTCCGGAGGAGCTTATGGAAGCGGCCGTGCAACATGCCGTGGCTGTGCATGGCGCAAAGGATACGCCTGAATTTCGCGAGGAAGTCCGTCACAGCATGCATGCGGGAACACCGCCGCTGAAGGTGGCGTGACGTCCTTTTATGAATAACGCGATATCTGGAACGGTTGTTGAGGGATCAGGTGTAAACCGCTTGTTTCTTCTCCCCGGCGGGGAGAAGTCCGCGGCAGCGGGATGAGGGGGCGACGGTGGAGATATACGGAGAGCTAGCCCCCTCATCCGACCCTTCGGGCCACCTTCTCCCCGGCGGGGAGAAGAAAGACGCGGCGACGCTTGTGACTATCCTGCCGGGTTACCCCTGGATAACATCCGCCCATTCGGCATGGCGCAACGTCTGGGCCTTGAAGAAGGGGCAGAGTGGAATGATTTTCCAGCCGCCCTTGCGGGCTTCATCGATCGCATGGGCGGCGAGCGCCTGGCCGACGCCTTTACCGCGCAGCGCATCGGGCACGCCGGTATGGTCGATGATGATGAGGGAAGGGGAAGTGCGCGAATAGGTCATCTCCGCCTTGTGGCCGTCGATGGTTGCCGAATATTCGCCGTGCGATCCGGTTTCGGTTGTCTTGATGTCCATGATGAGCGCCTTCCGCATTGCTGTTCGTTGTCGCCACTGTACCGGCTTCAGCCTGAATTGAAACAGCGCGATAGCAAACGCAGCGGACACAAACTGGCGACAATCACCGGCTCTGTGGCGCAGTTCTCAGATGGACATCCGAAATTAGACCGAAAACCCCGTCGATAATCCGGCGGGGCGTTCTCTACACTCGGTCTGGGCGCGTTGCCGCGCCGGCGCACTGTTTAGTGGCGATATTGCTGGATGCGCGTGGTGCGCAGGCCGGCAAGGCCATGATCGGAGATCGAGGACTGCCAGGACAGGAATTCTTCGACGGTGAGCGTATAACGCTCGCAGGCTTCCTCGAGGCTCAGCAGTCCTCCGCGTACGGCGGCAACCACCTCGGCCTTTCTGCGAATGACCCAACGACGGGTATTGGCAGGCGGAAGATCCGCAATCGTCAGAGGGCTGCCATCGGGGCCGATGACATATTTAACTCGTGGGCGTATCATTTCGGTCATTGGACACTCTATACAAACTCAAGACCATATGACGGGAACTCTATCCCGGTACCTTTAAAAATTGCCTAAGCAGCTCGTGACAATTTATTAAGAATTTGAACGGTTTCGCCTGATTTGTTCGAGTCGCCTTATTTTGCCGGGAAAAAATTTTTCCAAAAATCGCAATTTTTCTCTCTCACCGGTTGTTTCCATCAAAGTGCCGCAAGCGAAAGGCACGTTTTCCCATCGCCCTGGGTAAATTCCGCCGTTCCCTCATGCTGCAGCCGCAGGCGGTCGCCGGCATCGAGCGGAAGAATGGATGTGGCCGACTGCTGGGTGCCGGTGGC
The DNA here is from genome assembly GCF_002008225.1 of Agrobacterium salinitolerans. Lineage (GTDB taxonomy): Bacteria > Pseudomonadota > Alphaproteobacteria > Rhizobiales > Rhizobiaceae > Agrobacterium > Agrobacterium salinitolerans. The sequence goes on from NZ_MRDH01000002.1 coordinate 124,380, forward strand.
GGAGACGTTGCCGGCGATGCTGAAGCTGGTCGCCGCGCCATTGATAAAAAGCGTCACCCGGTGGCCGGAAGAGGAGACCACGGCGAGCGTCAGGGCCGCCAGATAAAGGCCCTTTGCCGGAACGACGAGTTCACGTCCGCCACCGCTCACCGCATCGCCGAGCGTAAATCCGCCCTCGGCGATGGAGAGCACGGAAAAACCTGCCGCCGTGCCATTGGCGGGTTTCGTCGTGCCCGCCGGCAGGCCGGCAACAGTGAGCGCGCGGTTGGGCATCGAGACCCGGCCATCGCCGCTGCAGAGAAGTGCGGTGTGCCATGAGGCACCATCCTTGCTGGTCTTGATCGAAAAGCCGTCATTGCCGGCAAGGCCCATTTCCGCCCGGCCGCTCCAGCCGGACTGGAACACCAGCGAGGCGGTATCGGTTTTGCCTGCCTTGTTGACCGTCATGCGGTGGCTGCCGTCTTCCGGCCCATGGGTGAAGAGGCTGGCGGGGGAGGCGAGCGCCATGCGGTTGGCGGCGTCTGCCTCCGTGCCGATGCCCAGCTTTTCCAGCCGACCGCTTGCCGGCAGCGGCAAGTCGCGCCAGTTTCCGTCCTGCAGGACTCGGTATCTGCTTTCGGCCGCGAACCATGCCGTCCAGCCGGGCTGCGGCGTGATCGAAAGCCATGCGCCATCCTGCCGGAAGGCGAGTCTGCCGCCCTTGCCGGCCCAGTCGCCGGTGGCGCCGGCGGAGAGAAGGAAGCAGTCTCCTTCCGCTGCATCTTCGGGCGGTGTCGCGACGGTGGCCCTGACGACGAGCTGCACGATCGCATCCAGCCTTTGCAGGGCTTCGTTGTGGGTGACGTGCTTCTGGGCCTGCGAGGGCAGGATGTAGGGAAGCCGAAGTCTTGCCGTCTGTTCCGTCATGGTGTGCCTTCCGCGCTGCGGTGTTTCGTTGCGGGGCATTGTGGGGCGGTGGCGTGGGGTGGGGATGAGCGGGGATGGATTATTTTTTGGAGGCTTCGGCGTATGCCGCTTCACCCCCTCTGCCCTGCCGGGCATCTCCCCCTCAAGGGGGGAGATCGACTCGTGGATAGGTCTCGCCTATCACGACGTTTACGAATGAAGCGGTGGTAGCGCCTCCTGCCGATCTCCCCCCTTGAGGGGGAGATGCCCGGCAGGGCAGAGGGGGGTGAAGCGGCATACGCCGAAGCTCACCAAGGCAGAAATCCGATCCACCCGTTGCAGTAGCCGCAGGAGACGGCAAGCGGGTATTACCCCGCCTGTTCCACCGCCATCGCCCCTTCGGCAATGAAATCCGGATTGGCCAGCGCATCCTCGCCGTCACCCCTCACCGCATAGGCAAGCGGCTTACCCTCGCAATCGAGCGTCCTGCCGCCGGCGGCGCGCAGCACGGCGTCGCCGGCGGCCGTGTCCCACATCATGGTGCGGCTGAAGCGAGGATAGATATCGGCGGCGCCCTCCGCCAGCATGCAGAATTTCAGCGAGGAGCCGACGGAAATACAGTCCTTCAGCCCGTGTTCGGCCACGAAGGCTTCCGTTTTTGCCGTACAGTGGGAGCGGCTGATCAGCGCTACGGGGGAAGCGCCGCGCCGGCGCGCGCGGATGGGGCGGCGCGAAAGGACGACGCCTTCGCCGGAAATGGTGAGCTTTTCGGCGGCATTGTGCTCGCCCGTCCATGCCTGCCCGCGGCAGGGGGCGTAGACCACGCCGACCACGGGTACGCCGTTGCGGATGAGCGCGATGTTGACGGTGAAATCGTCCTTGCCGGAAATGAATTCCTTGGTGCCGTCCAGCGGATCGACGAGGAAGAACTCCGCACCGGTTTCCGGCAGGATGCCGCTCGACACCGCTTCTTCGGCAACCACGGGGATATCGGGAAAATGGGCGGCCAGCGCCGCAAGGATGATCGTCTCGGCCCGCTGATCGGCCTCGGTCACCGGCGAGCAGTCGTCCTTATACGACACATGCGGGCCGGCACGGTGGACCGCCATGATGGCCTGCCCGGCGTCCAGCGCCGCTTTCGTCAATATGTCGATCATCTCTTTGCCAATTGATCCCGTCTGCGGGATATCGCCGTTCCGATCTTCGCTACTCCTTTGCCCGCCGCCCGTCAAATAATGGCGTCGGACAATGCTGAAATAAGCATCCGGCCGTCATTTTTTCAGCACTTCCTGCCAAAATCATGGCTCTTTTGACCGGGAAAGCGGCAGTCCATGTGGAAATTCCAAATTTTGTGCAGGATCGCCCGTTTTTGACTTCACATTTTTAACGAACACGATATGCATTTTGAGGGTGGGGGTCTGCCTGAAAGGCTTCCCCTATAATTAACATAACGAGGCGTGGCCCATTTGAGGCCATACCCGGGGGAAAGACATGGAGTATTTTATCCAGCAGCTCATCAACGGGCTGACTCTTGGATCGATCTATGGCCTCATCGCTATCGGCTATACGATGGTTTACGGCATCATCGGCATGATCAACTTCGCCCATGGTGACATTTTCATGCTTGGCGGCTTCGCCGCGCTGATCGTTTTCCTGATCGTGACATCCTTTGTCGCCGGCATTCCGGTGGCGCTTCTTCTGCTTTTGATGATGGTCGTCGCCATGTTGATGACCGGCTTGTGGAACTGGGTTATCGAACGCGTCGCCTACCGCCCGCTCAGAGGGTCGTTCCGTCTCGCGCCGCTGATCACGGCCATCGGCATGTCGATCGTGCTGTCCAACTTCATTCAGGTGACGCAGGGTCCGCGCAACAAGCCGATCCCGTCGCTCGTGACGGAAAGCTACCATTTCGGCGACATCACCGTGTCGCTTAAGCAGCTCATCATCATGGTCGTTACCTCGGTGCTGCTCTTCGCCTTCTGGTATATCGTCAACAAGACCCCGCTTGGACGGGCGCAGCGCGCCACGGAACAGGACCGCAAGATGGCCGCGCTGCTTGGCGTCGATGTCGACAAGACGATTTCGATCACCTTCATCATGGGCGCGGCGCTCGCCGCTGTCGCGGGCACCATGTATCTGATGTATTACGGCGTTGCGTCTTTCAGCGACGGCTTCATCCCTGGCGTCAAGGCGTTTACCGCAGCCGTTCTCGGCGGCATCGGCTCTCTGCCGGGCGCCGTGCTCGGCGGTCTGCTAATAGGCCTCATCGAATCGCTGTGGTCGGCCTATTTCTCCATCGCCTACAAGGATGTCGCGGCGTTCGGCATCCTGGCTTTCGTACTGATCTTCAAGCCGACCGGCATTCTCGGTCGTCCGGAAGTCGAGAAGGTGTGATCCCATGACCAATATCGCTTCCGACAATGCTGCTTCCAGCCCGAGCCTGATGGCGACGGCTGTGAAGGAGGGCCTGATTGCGGGCCTCGTATCGCTCGGCATGTTCATTCTTTATGTCGGCATCATCACTTATCAGGATATCAACAACCAGCTGATCTGGGGTACGCGCTGGGGCCTTCTGGCGATTTTCGTCGCCGTTGCCGCCGTCGGCCGGTTCCTGATGGTCGGCTTCATCAAGCCATCGCTGGACCGCCGCAAGCTGGCAAAGGCCAAAAGCGGCGTGCCGGAGATTTCCGAGGAAAAGGGCTTTTTCCACAAGCACTTCCTGAAGCTGGCGCTGGTCCTTCTGCTGCTTTATCCGGTGATCGCCGTGCAGCTCTTCGGCTTTCAGGGCTCGCTGAAATTCGTCGACAATTTCGGCATCCAGATCCTGATCTATGTGATGCTGGCCTGGGGCCTCAACATCGTCGTCGGCCTCGCCGGCCTGCTCGATCTCGGTTACGTGGCCTTTTATGCGGTGGGCGCCTATTCCTATGCGCTGCTCTCCAGCCAGTTCGGCCTGTCCTTCTGGGTGTTGTTGCCGGTCGCGGGCATTCTCGCCGGTTTCTGGGGCATCATTCTCGGTTTCCCCGTTCTTCGTCTTCGCGGCGACTATCTGGCGATCGTGACGCTCGCCTTCGGTGAGATCATCCGCCTCGTGCTTTTGAACTGGACGGATGTGACCAAGGGCACCTTCGGTATTTCGGGCATCGCCAAGGCGTCGGTTTTCGGCATCTGGTCCTTCGATATCGGCGCGCCGAACAATTTCGCCAAGGTTTTCGGCCTGTCCATGTCTTCGGCCTATTACAAGATTTTCCTGTTCTACGTGATTCTGCTGCTTTGCATGCTGACGGCCTATGTCACCATCCGCCTGCGCCGCATGCCGATCGGCCGGGCATGGGAAGCGCTGCGCGAGGACGAAATCGCCTGCCGTTCGCTCGGCATCGATACCGTCATCACCAAGCTCACCGCCTTTGCAACGGGTGCGATGTTCGGCGGTTTTGCCGGTTCCTTCTTTGCCGCGCGCCAGGGTTTCGTTTCGCCGGAGAGCTTCGTGTTCCTGGAATCCGCCGTCATCCTCGCCATCGTCGTTCTCGGCGGCATGGGGTCGCTCACGGGCATCGCCATTGCGGCGCTGGTCATGGTCGGCGGCACCGAGGCGCTGCGTGAAATGGAGTTCCTGAAGCATGTCTTCGGGCCCGATTTCACACCGGAGCTCTACCGTATGCTGCTCTTCGGTCTCGGCATGGTCATCGTCATGCTGTTCAAGCCGCGCGGTTTCGTCGGCTCGCGTGAACCCACGGCTTTCCTTAAAGAACGCAAGGCCGTCTCCGGCAGCTTTACCAAGGAAGGTCACGGTTGATGGCTTCCGGAACGGCAACAATGACACCCAATACGACTGGCGATACGATCCTCAAGGTCGAACATCTCTCGATGCGCTTTGGCGGCCTGATGGCCATCAACGACTTCTCCTTCGAGGCGAAGCGCGGCGAGATCACGGCGTTGATCGGCCCCAACGGTGCGGGCAAGACCACGGTCTTCAACTGCATCACCGGCTTTTACAAGCCGACCATGGGCATGATCACCATGCGCCAGCAAAGCGGCGAGGCGCATCTTCTCGAGCGCCTGCCGGATTTCGAAATCACCAAGAAGGCGAAGGTGGCGCGCACCTTCCAGAACATCCGGCTGTTTTCGGGCCTGACCGTTCTGGAAAACCTGCTGGTGGCCCAGCACAACGTGCTGATGAAGGCCTCGGGTTACACGATCCTCGGTCTTCTCGGCCTGCCCGCTTACCGGCGGGCGGTGGACGCCTCGATCGAGAAGGCCAAGTATTGGCTGGAAAAGGCGGATCTGATCGACCGTGCCGACGATCCGGCCGGCGATCTGCCCTATGGCGCGCAGCGCCGTCTGGAAATCGCCCGCGCCATGTGCACCGGGCCGGAGCTTCTGTGCCTCGACGAGCCGGCCGCCGGCCTCAACCCGAAGGAATCGCTGGCGCTCAACACGCTGTTGCGCGGCATTCGCGACGAGGGCACGTCGCTGCTGCTGATCGAGCACGACATGTCCGTGGTGATGCAGATTTCCGACCATGTGGTGGTTCTGGAATATGGCCAGAAGATTTCCGACGGCACGCCGGACCATGTGAAGAACGACCCGAAGGTCATCGCCGCCTATCTGGGTGTCGAGGATGATGAAGTGGAAGACGTGATTGCGGAAGAACTCGACGGAGGAGCGGCCTGATGTCTGGTGAACCGCTTCTGAAAGTCCAGGGTGTCGAAACCTATTATGGCAATATCCGCGCTCTGGCCGGTGTCGATGTCGAGGTCAAAAAGGGTGAGATCGTCAGCCTGATCGGCGCCAACGGCGCCGGCAAGTCGACGCTGATGATGACCATCTGCGGCAGCCCGCAGGCGCGCGCCGGCCAGGTGATCTTCGACGGCGAGGATATCACCCGGCTGCCGACCCATCTCATCGCCCGCAAGCGCATCGCCCAGTCGCCGGAAGGCCGCAGGATTTTCCCGCGCATGACGGTGCTGGAAAACCTGCAGATGGGCGCCAATCTCGATAATCTGAAATATTTCAAGGAAGACGTCGAGAAGATTTTCGTGATGTTCCCGCGCCTGAAAGAACGTCAGAGCCAGCGCGGCGGCACGCTTTCCGGCGGCGAGCAGCAGATGCTCTCCATCGGCCGCGCGCTGATGGCGCGGCCGAAGCTTTTGCTGCTGGACGAGCCGTCGCTCGGTCTCGCACCGCTGATCGTCAAGGGCATTTTCGAGGCGATCAAGAAACTCAACCAGGAAGAGGGGCTGACCGTCTTCCTCGTGGAGCAGAACGCCTTTGCCGCGCTCAAGCTTTCCGACCGCGCCTATGTGATGGTCAACGGCAAGGTGACCATGAGCGGTTCGGGCAGAGAACTGCTCGCCGATCCGCAGGTGCGCGCCGCCTATCTCGAAGGCGGACGGCACTGAAAGATTTTACTTGCGCCGGAAATTTTGCGGCGCAAGACTGCAAACGGTGGCCTGTCGTCCTTTCGGCCAAACCTTAAGGATCCATGGCGGGGTGCAAACAATAAAATGCCCGGCGGGAAAACGACGGGACGACAGACAAGGCAGGGCCAGGGCGTTTCAGCCCGGCACTGATGGGGAAAGAGATGCAGGGCCTTTTTTTCGAAACGGATAACGGCGTGCGGTATGTTCTGCGCGCGCTGGTTGTTCTTCTGGGTTTCTGGACAGCATGGCGCACGGGCAAGTCCGTGGCCGATGGCTGGGGCGGTTATACGCGGGTGGTGATCTATACGCTCGCTCTGGGTGTAGTGATGCGGTTTCTGCACTACGCGCTCTTTGCCGGGCCGTTCATCAACGGTTTCTATTACGTGTTTGACGTCGTTCTTCTTCTGGCTTTTTCCAGCGTCGGTTTCCGCATGCGCCGGACGAGCCAGATGGTCAATAACTACTATTGGCTCTACGACCGGACGTCGGCATTTTCCTACAAGAAGAAAGATTGACAGGCGGATTTTTCCGGCTGCACAATGCTCGTCAGAGTGGAACGGTTTCTGTTCGGTTAAGGTGGGTGTCGAACAGGTCCTTGCAATCAACCCATCCAAGGAACTGGGAGTAAAGTAATGAAGAAGTCTCTTCTTTCCGCTGTTGCGCTGACCGCCATGGTCGCGTTTGGCGGTTCGGCCTGGGCCGATGTCGTGATCGCTGTCGGCGCACCGCTGACCGGCCCGAACGCTGCTTTCGGCGCTCAGATCCAGAAGGGCGCCGAACAGGCTGCGAAAGACATCAATGCCGCCGGCGGCATCAATGGCGAGCAGATCAAGATCGTGCTGGGCGACGACGTATCCGACCCCAAGCAGGGTATTTCGGTTGCCAACAAGTTCGTCGCTGACGGCGTGAAATTCGTTGTCGGTCACTTCAACTCGGGCGTTTCCATTCCGGCCTCTGAAGTTTACGCCGAAAACGGCATTCTCGAAATCACGCCTGCTGCAACCAACCCGGTCTTCACCGAACGCGGCCTGTGGAACACCTTCCGCACCTGCGGCCGTGATGACCAGCAGGGCGGCATTGCCGGCAAGTACCTGGCCGATCATTTCAAGGATGCCAAGGTCGCCATCATTCACGACAAGACGCCTTACGGTCAGGGCCTTGCCGATGAAACCAAAAAGGCTGCCAATGCCGCCGGCGTGACGGAAGTCATGTATGAAGGCGTCAATGTCGGCGACAAGGACTTCTCCGCGCTGATCTCCAAGATGAAGGAAGCCGGCGTTTCCATCATCTACTGGGGTGGCCTGCACACCGAAGCCGGCCTGATCATCCGCCAGGCGGCTGACCAGGGCCTGAAGGCCAAGCTCGTTTCGGGCGACGGTATCGTCTCGAACGAACTTGCTTCCATCGCCGGCGACGCCGTCGAAGGCACGCTCAACACCTTCGGCCCCGATCCGACACTGCGCCCGGAAAACAAGGAACTGGTAGAGAAGTTCAAGGCCGCCGGCTTCAACCCGGAAGCCTACACGCTCTATTCCTATGCCGCGATGCAGGCGATTGCCGGTGCGGCGAAGGCCGCCGGTTCCGTGGATCCGGAAAAGGTTGCCGAGGCCCTGAAGTCCGGCACTTTCCCGACCGCGCTTGGCGAAATCTCCTTCGATGAGAAGGGCGACCCGAAGCTTCCCGGTTACGTCATGTACGAGTGGAAGAAGGGTCCGGACGGCAAGTTCACCTACATTCAGCAGGGGACGTGAGTCTCACTGGATCATAGCCTATCGAAGCCCGGCAGCGATGCCGGGCTTTTATTTTCGAGGCGGACGCCTCCAATCTTCGCAATAACTGACCCCAGCCAAATTGGCGCGCGGGTCAACTGCAATCCCGGCCTCAGCGCGTTTTCTTGGCAAGCTGCTCCAATACCACGCCGGCTCTCTCCGATACCGGTACCTTCGGCAATATTATCGTTTCATAATCCAGCTCGTCATAGTCGCGGAGCAAACGCCCATATTCCTCGACCGCTGCATCGAAGCCATGTTTGCGCTCGCTGTCGCCCGTGTAAATTTCAGGCCATGGCGGGGTTAGGAAAACCAGGCGGTTATAGCGGTGTGAAGCCCGCAGCGCCTCGATGAAGGTATCGCCATTTACATGGCGAAGTGCTGAGGCGGCGTCGATCAGGCTGCGGTCGAAGAAGACGAGGCCCTCCGGTGGCGCATTCTGCCGGTCCTCGAGCGCCATGGCGATGGCCCGGCGGGCGAAGGCCTGCATGTCGATCCACGGCAGGGCGGTGCCGCCATTGCGGGTTTCCTGGACGACGATACGGCGGCCTGGTTCCTCGACGGTGGCGAAACCGCGTCGGGCTAGTTCGGCAAGCAGGGTGGATTTGCCGCCGCCGGAGCAGCCGGAAAGGATGATGAAACGGTCCATGGAATTTCTATCCTGTGACAGGGTGTAGTTGGTCGAACATTGATTTTTTGGGTGGTGGGTCGCCGCTGGTTTCTTCTCCCCGAGGGGGAGAAGGTGGCCCGAAGGGTCGGATGAGGGGGCAACCTCGCCGGAATTCGGAGACCTCGCCCCCTCATCCCGCTGCCGCGGACTTCTCCCCCTCGGGGAGAAGAAACAAGCGGCGGCCGCCCGGCCAATAAGCGGGTGGCGTGCACTCAAGCGGAAAATATATGCCGGACGAACCTTAGCATATTAACGGCGGTCGTCACCCCTGATGCAGGACATGCGCGGCCTTCACAGCCGCCGACGCGCGGTTTTCGACGCCGAGCTTCACATAGATCTGCTCCAGATGCTTGTTCACGGTTCTGGCGGAAAGGCCGAGGATATCGCCGATATCGCGGTTGGATTTGCCTTTGGCAATCCACAACAGAACTTCCGATTCCCGCGTCGTCAGCGCAAAGTGGTCCTTCAGCAGATGGTCGTCGGATTTCTCATTGGCGGCGGTCAGGCGGAAGAGATATTCGTCCGGTCCCATCGCGCCGAGGAAGGAGAGTTGCAAAGCGGGCCGCCCGGCCTCGGTGATCGTCAGCGGCGTGTCGCGGGCGGCATCCACCGTTGCCCGGTGCGAAAGCCAGCCGGAAATATGGGCAACGACAATCTCCAGCCCATCATCCCGGCCGGTCGCGGCATTGACCAGCCGCGTCGCCTGCGGGGTGGACCAGTGGATGGCGCCATTGGCGCGCACGGCCAGCAGATGGCGGCCGGCGGCGTCGAGGGCGACGCGGGCGCTTTGCGCCGAGCGGGCGTTGGAGAGATGCACGCGGATGCGGGCGCGCAGCTCGTCGATATTGATTGGCTTGGTCAGATAATCGACGCCGCCGGATTCGAGCGCCCGCACCACATGTTCGGTCTCTGTCAGCCCGGTCATGAAGATGACCGGCACCTGCGCCACCGCCGCATTAGCCTTCAGGCGACGGCAGGTCTCGAAACCGTCCATGGCCGGCATGACGGCATCGAGCAGGATGATGTCGGGCGTAATGCGTTCGGCAATGTTGAGCGCGGCCTGGCCGGAGGTGGCGATGAGGGCGGAAAAGCCGGATTGTTCCAGCGCGTCGGTGAGAAACCCCAGCGCTTCCGGGCTGTCATCCACCAGCAATACGATGTCTCTCGGGGCTGCCGCCGCCTGACCGCTCATGCCTTGCCGTCTCCCGTGTCTTTATCTGCAAACCGTTTGAGAAAATGCGCGTAACCGGCCAGATCGAAGGCCTGCACATAGGTGCCGAGCTCCCGCGTGAAGGGCAGGTTATCCGTGTTGCGGGCAAGATCGGCGAGTTTCGCCTCGATGCCGCGTATGTAGCCTATTTCGCCGAGCCGCTGCAAATCCTGGATATGAATTGCGCCGGGATGGATGATCTCGGCAGGGGGCTGCTGCTTTGGCGCGGGCGGCAGATCGGTATCGTAAATCCATTTCAGCCCGAGATGCACGGCGAGCCTGTCGCAGAGATGGCGGATATCGACCGGCTTGGCGATGGCGTCATTGTGGTTGTCCTCCCCCGCGCCAGCGACAGTGCCGTCGCCGATATTGGCCGAGAGCATGATGAGCGGGGCCGTCTGCCCTGCCTCGCGAAGCTTCGTCACCAGCTGCCAGCCGGTCATGCCGGGCATGGAAATATCGATGAGGAAAAGGTCTGGCTTCACCCCTTCGATGAGGGTGAGGCATTCGGGGCCGGATTGCGCCGTCAGCACCACGAAATCGAGCGGCGAAAGCACCTGCCGCATTAGTTCGCGGTGATCCTCATTGTCATCGACCACGACAATGGTGCGGCGCGGCCCGGAATAAGAGCGGATGGTCTTTTCCGCCGCTGGCGTCGTGCTTGGCCGGTGCACGGCAGACAGCATGAGGCGCACGCGGAAGATGGATCCCTCATCCTTTTCGCTGGAAACGGAAATCTCGCCACCGAGCGTATTGGTCAGAAGCCTTGTAATCGTCAGCCCCAGGCCAAGGCCGGGCATGGGCCGCACGCTTTCGGCCTCGCCGCGCTGGAAGGGTTCGTAGATGCGGGCGAGGTCCTTTTCCGCGATGCCGCGGCCGGTATCGGACACGGTGAAGCTTGCCACCTGGCTTCGATAACCGACATCGAAGGTGACCGCGCCCTCATCGGTGAATTTGATGGCGTTGGAGATGAGGTTGACGAGGATCTGGCGCAGCCGCTTTTCATCGGTGCGGACATATTGCGGCAGAGCGGGCGAGCGCTCGTGGCGGAATTCCAGGCCCTTGGCCTGCGCCTGCGGGCGGAACATATCGACGATCTGATCGAGGAAATCCTGAATGTTGATCTCGTTGGAATAGACCTGCAGGCGGCCCGCCTCGATCTTGGAAATATCGAGAAGCCCGTCGATCAAACCCGAGAGGTGGTCGGCGGAGCGGCGGATGACCTTGATCGCCGATTGGCGGGGAGGGGGGATGGTCTCGTCCCGCTCGAGGATTTGGGCATAACCGAGAACGGCGTTGAGCGGCGTGCGCAATTCGTGACTGAGGCCAACGACATACCGGCTCTTGGCGCGGTTGGCGGCCTCGGCCGTTTCCTTGGCGTCCTGAAGGGCGGCGTCGGTCTTTTTGTGGGCGGCGATTTCCTTCAGCAGTAGCGTGTTCTGGCGCGAGGATTCCTCTTCCGCCACCACGCGGCTGTCATGGGCAAGCACAAGGAACCAGCAGACGATGCCGGCAATGACGGCGAAGACGAAAAACACGATGAGGATGGTGCGGTTGACCACATCTGCCGTTGCCGGCGAGGCGGTGCCGACCTGATGGGCGATCATCGCCAATATGCCGCCGATGGCGGTGACGGCAATCGCCGCCGCCATCCCATAACGCCCCAGCCGGGTGGCGAGTTTGGCCACCAGCTGTCTCGGGAGAAAGGTTTTTGCGACAGTCGCGACCTGATAGTTGAGCTTGGCCTTGGGCTTGCACATGTCATGGCAGCGGCTGTCCAGCGAGCAGCAGAGCGAACAGATCGGCGCCGCATAGGCGGGACACCAGGCCATGTCTTCCGGTTCGAAGGGGTGTTCGCAGATGGAGCAGGTGATGCTGCTCTCCTCGCGCCATTTCTGGCGCGGTTTGCGGGCGAGATAAAATTTGCCCTTCGTGCCCCAGGCAATCAGCGGCGAGGCGATGAAAGCGACGATGAGCGTCAGATAGGGCGCGAGCGATGCGGCGAGCGGCCCGAAGGCGCCGAAATGCGCCATTAGCGCAATTGTGGCCGAAAGCGTCATGGAACCGACGCCGACGGGATTGATATCATAGAGATGGGCGCGCTTGAACTCGATGCCCGGTGGGGCAAGGCCGAGCGGCTTGTTGATGAAGAGATCGGCCGAAATGGTGCAGAGCCACGCCATGGCGATGATGGAGAAGATGCCGAGCGTTTCTTCCAGCAGGCGGTAGATGCCGAGTTCCATCAGAAGCAGCGCGATCGCCACATTGAAGACCAGCCAGACGACGCGGCCGGGATGGCTGTGGGTGAGCCGCGAAAAGAAATTCGACCAGGCGAGCGAACCCGCATAGGCGTTCATGACATTGATCTTCAGCTGCGAGACGACGACGAAGGCGACCATCAGCAGCATCGCCGCCGTCTGGTTGGGGATCATGTAGCCGAAGGCGGTGAGATACATCTGGGCCGGATCGGCGGCGCGGTCCACCGAGACGCCGGAGCTGAAGGTGAGCACGACAAGGAAGGAACCGGCCAGCAGCTTCGGCACGCCGACGACGACCCAACCGGCACCCGCCAGAAACACCGCGAGGCGGTGGCGCAGCCGGCTCTGGCCTTCGGCCGGCAGGAAGCGCAGGAAGTCCACCTGTTCGCCGATCTGCGACATCAGCGCCAGAATGACGGCCGAGGCCGCGCCGAATTCCACGAGGTTGAAATCCGCCACGGTGCCGGGCGGGCCGGAGGCGTGGTGAATGCCGGCAAAGGCGCGCCAGAGATCGTATTTTTCCCAGTCCATCAGGGCGATGAAGATGAAGGGCAGGATATTCAGCACGATCCAGAAAGGCTGGGTGATGATCTGGAAACGGCTGATGAGGCGCACGCCATGGGTGACGAGCGGAATGACCATGACGGCGGAGATGATGTAGCCGATCCAGAGCGGTATGCCGAGCGCCAGCTCCAGCGCGCCGGACATGATCGACGCCTCGATGGCAAAGAGCATGAAGGTGAAAGCGGCATAGATCAGCGAAGTGATGGTGGAGCCGATATAACCGAAGCTCGCGCCGCGCGTCAGGAGATCGATATCGACGCCGTGGCGGATGGCATAACGGCTGATCGGCAGGCCGACCGCGAGCATGGCAACGGCCGCGACGAGGATGGCGTAAAAGGCGTTGGTGGTGCCGTAGGACAGCGTGATCGCGCCGCCGATGGCTTCCAGCGCCAGAAAGGAAATCGCGCCGATGGCGGTGTGGGAAATGCGGTTGGAGGAAAATTGCCGGGCGCTCTTGGCGGTGAAGCGCAGCGCATAATCTTCCAGCGTCTGGTTGGCGACCCAGCGGTTATATTCGCGCCTGACGGGGATGATGCGTTGCCGTGCCGCCATGCCTATCGAGCGCCTTTCCGCAAGGGGCCTCTCACAGCCGCACCGACATGCCGCCATCCACCGTCAGCACATGGCCATTGACGAAGGAGGCCGCGTCGCTCGCCAGAAACAGGGCGGCACCGGCGATTTCATCCGGCCTGCCCCAGCGCTCCAGCGGCACGCGCAGCTTGGCAAAGGCAACCATCTCAGGATTCTCGGCGAGCGCCGCATTGGTTTCGGTGGCGAACATGCCCGGCGCAATGGCGTTGCTGGTGATGCCGCGCGCGCCATATTCGACAGCGATTGCGCGCATCAGTCCGGTCAGCCCCTGTTTGGCAACGGGATAGATCGCATCACCCGGCCTGACGATGTGGCCGAGAATGGAGGTGATGGTGATGATGCGGCCGTAAGCATTGGCATTCATGGCTTCAGCCGCGTCGCGCGAGAGCGAGATGGAGGAGGTGAGGTCGGTGCGGATAAGATCCAGCACGTCCTCGTCGCTGAATTCGGCAAGCGGACGGCGGTCGCGCGCACCGACATTGTTGACGAGGATATCGAGATGGCCGAACTCGCCCATGATACGGCGGACGAGGGCGCTTCCGGCGGCGGTATCGGCGATATCGAAAGCGGCATAGTCGGCTTTTCCGCCGGCAGCGCGAATGATGCCCGCCGCCTGTTGCAGCGTCTCGGCGTTGCGGCCGGTCAGCCAGACATGGGCGCCCGCTTCGGCAAAGGCGCTGGCGATTTCGAAACCAAGGCCGCGACCGCTGCCGGTAATAACGGCGATGCGGTTTTCGAGAGAGAATTTCTGGAGAATGCCCATCGCTCACCTTCTTGCTTGAGAGCATCGGACCGAAAACGATGTTGCGGTTTTCGGAAAACCCGAGGCTGTTGGTCAAAGCCACGCCGCTTGTTTGAGCTTGCGTATGGGAAGACTATGCCGTGTGCGGCGCTCGGCGAAAGGTCGCCTGTCCGGTCCGGCCGTTCGGTGGACATAAAAATGGCGTCGCCCGGTTGCGGGCGACGCCATGTCTTGGGTTATCAGGCAGCAGCCGACTTTGCGAGCGGCACTTCCGCGATCGTCTTCAGAACGACGGAAGCGATCTGGTACGGGCAGCCCTGTGAGTTCGGACGACGGTCTTCGAGGTAACCCTTGTAACCGTTGTTGACGAAGGAATGCGGAACGCGGATCGAGGCGCCACGGTCGGCAACGCCGTAGGAGAACTTGTTCCACGGAGCGGTTTCGTGCTTGCCGGTCAGGCGCATGTGGTTGTCCGGACCGTAAACGTCGATGTGCTCTTTCCAGTTCTTGGCAAAAGCGGCCATGAGGGCTTCGAAATATTCCTTGCCGCCAACTTCGCGCATGAACTTGGTGGAGAAGTTGCAGTGCATGCCCGAACCGTTCCAGTCGGTATCGCCGAGCGGCTTGCAATGGAATTCGACGTCGATGCCGTACTGTTCGCAAAGGCGCAGCAGCAGGTAACGGGCGATCCAGATCTGGTCGGCGGCGCGCTTGGAGCCCTTGCCGAATACCTGGAATTCCCACTGGCCCTTCGCCACTTCGGCGTTGATGCCTTCGTGGTTGATGCCGGCTTCGAGGCACAGATCGAGGTGCTCTTCAACGATTTCGCGGGCAACCGAACCGACGTTCTTGAAGCCGACGCCCGTGTAGTAAGGACCCTGCGGAGCCGGGTAACCCTGTTCCGGGAAGCCGAGCGGGCGGCCGTCCTGGTAGAAGAAATATTCCTGCTCGAAGCCGAACCATGCATCTTCGTCGTCGAGGATGGTGGCGCGGCTGTTCGACGGATGCGGGGTGACGCCATCGGGCATCATGACTTCGCACATGACGAGCGCGCCGTTGGAGCGGGCCGGATCCGGGTAGATCGCGACGGGCTTCAGCACGCAATCGGAAGAGTGGCCTTCGGCCTGCTGCGTGGAAGAGCCGTCAAAGCCCCAAAGCGGCAGCTGCTCGAGTGTCGGGAATTCATCGAATTCCTTGATCTGGGTTTTGCCGCGCAGGTTGGGGACCGGCTTGTATCCGTCCAGCCAGATGTACTCGAGTTTGAACTTAGTCATTACGAACCTCTCATAGGTAACAATGCGAAGCCTTGAGGCCTCCCGTGGCTTTCGCCACCGGAAGCGCATTCGCGTTCAAGGGCTGACCCCTTAGATGCATGCCGCGTGCCAGATTGGCGATATCTGGCGATTTTTTCGAAAAATCTTTCAAGGCCCATGTCGCTCAGCGGCTGCGATATCGCCCACGCGCGCTTCTGCTGCGCTGCGGCAGGTAAATTCACCCCTCATGTTTCATCATTGAATCCTGATAGATAGCCGGCGTGCTCTTGGGAAATGCCCTGCTGCGGTGCAATGATTTCGATTGCGCGCGAGGGATTGGCAATTGCCCCAAAAACCGGCGCTTTCGGAATGGTTTTTCTTGTAGAAGAGGCGATTAATGCCTATATTTTTCGCAGGGTGATTTTTTTTTAATCAAACGGAGCGAATCCGGGTTTTAAGGGTTTGCTCCTGATACCAAAGTGCTTCGATGCAAACAGAGTGAGATGACCGAAATGGCGACTGGCTTTCATCGTGAGACGGCGACGATCTATCAATTCCCGAATGGCGGGCGCGCGGGCGTGTCCAAGTTCCGCAACAGCGGGCTAAGTGACCTCGAGCGCGAGGCGCGGGAGCCGCATGTGGATTTTGGCTCGTGGTATCACGACGAGGCGATCCGTGACGAAGAGCGGGACGGCAAGCCGCATTCTTGATGTGAGGACGTTGCCGCGAATTTCTTCTCCCCGAGGGGGAGAAGGTGGCCCGAAGGGTCGGATGAGGGCGTAACCCCTCCGTATATATTGACGCTCGCCCCCTCATCCCGCTGCCGCGGACTTCTCCCCGAGGGGGAGAAGAAACAAGGGGAGACGTCTCTCTCCATATAGGTAGTTCCGCCCTGGGCGCTAATCTCCCAACCCCCCACTGCAGCTTTCGCCACCCCGACTACGTCAATTGACGTATACGGTTTCGCGCTCGCGAGATCGATAGTCCCTCTCAGCAGCGGCCGCAGATGCCGCTGAGCCTCCACGAGAGGCCAACAAGGAGAGGGGTTCTTCCGATGATATTCCGCAAGACGCTTAGTGCCGCGCTGCTTGGCGCGATCCTGTCCACCACCGCCTTCCATGGCGCTTTTGCCGCAGACGACACCATCAAGGTCGGCGTGCTGCATTCGCTGTCCGGCACCATGGCGATTTCAGAGACGACGCTGAAAGACGCCATGCTGATGCTCATCGACGAGCAGAACAAGAAGGGTGGCGTGCTCGGCAAGAAACTCGAAGCCGTCGTGGTCGATCCGGCCTCCGACTGGCCGCTCTTCGCCGAAAAGGCTCGTCAGCTGATTTCGCAGGACAAGGTCGCCGCCGTTTTCGGCTGCTGGACCTCGTCGTCGCGCAAATCCGTTCTGCCGGTTTTCGAAGAGCTGAACTCCATCCTGTTCTATCCGGTTCAGTATGAGGGTGAAGAATCCTCGCGCAACATTTTCTACACGGGTGCAGCACCCAACCAGCAGGCCATTCCGGCCGTCGATTACCTCGCCAATACCGAAGGCGTCGAGCGTTGGGTTCTGGCCGGCACGGACTATGTCTATCCGCAGACCACCAACAAGATCCTGAAGGCCTACCTGATGTCGAAGGGCGTCAAGGAAGAGGACATCATGATCAACTACACGCCGTTCGGTCATTCCGACTGGCAGACGATCGTATCCGACATCAAGAAATTCGGCTCGGCCGGCAAGAAGACCGCCGTTGTCTCCACCATCAATGGTGACGCCAACGTGCCTTTCTACAAGGAACTGGCGAACCAGGGCATCAAGGCCGAGGACATTCCGGTCGTCGCCTTCTCCGTGGGCGAAGAAGAGCTTGCCGGTCTCGATACCGCGCCGCTGGTCGGCCACCTTGCCGCCTGGAACTATTTCCAGTCCGTCGATGCTCCCGTCAATGCCGAGTTCATCAAGACCTGGCATGCCTTCACCAAGAACGACAAGCGCGTGACCAACGACCCGATGGAAGCCGCCTATATCGGCTTCAACGCCTGGGTAAAGGCTGTCGAGGCCGCCGGCACCACCGATACGGACCAGGTTCTGGACAGTATCATCGGCGTCTCCGTGCCGAACCTTTCGGGCGGTTACTCCACCGTGATGCCGAACCACCACATCACCAAGCCGGTGCTGATCGGCGAAATCCAGGCCGACGGCCAGTTCGAGATCGTGCAGCAGACACCGCAGGTGGTGGGTGACGAATGGTCGGATTACCTGCCGGACTCGAAGGATCTGATCTCGGACTGGAGAAAGCCGATGTCCTGCGGCAACTTCAACGTGGCCACGGGCAAGTGCGGCGGCAAGGGTAGCTGATTAGCAGGAGCACTGCGATGCCGGTCAGCATTGTCTGACTGGCATCATTTCCCCAAACGCGACGTCATCCTCGGGCTTGACCCGAGGATCCACTGCCACGATCCCCGAACTCTTCGTCAGCGCAACTTTGCGACTGCCGGGATGGATCCTCGGGTCAAGCCCGAGGATGACGTCGAGAGGAGGGGAGTTTGAAGGTGAAGCGCCTTCGCCAAAGTTTGCGCGCCAGTGATACGGTGCAGGCTTCCAAGGGGGACTTGGGACTATGTTTTTTCGCTTGCTGGCCGTCATAGGCCTCCTGTTTGGCTTCGCGACGGTATCCCTCGCGCAAAGCGACCCAAAGGCGCTGATCGACCAGCTCGGCACGGCTGATTTCAAGCAGGCCGAAGTGCTGATCGGGCAGATTGCCGCAACGGGCGATGCGCGCGTCGTTCCGGCACTGGAGGCTTTTGCGGCGGGTGATCTTTATGTGCGCAAGGCCGACAATCTCGTCTTCATGACCAAGCCCGCCGGTTCCGATTTCACGCTCATCGACCCGCTGACGGGTGAAAGCGCCGGTTCGGCGCCGAAGGCGGCGGTTTCCAAGATCAGGGTCAACAATAATCTTCGCCGCGTTATCCGCGCCGCGATGGGCGGGCTGACGTTGCTCAGCCCGGAAAAATCCGTGCGGCTTTCGGCGGCTGACGCCGTCCTGAAAGCCCCGAGCGCTGAAAATCTCGAATTGCTGGAAGCGGCCATAGCAAAGGAAACCGACAGTGAGGTGCGGACCCGGATGGAGGAGGCGCGGGCTGTCTCGCTGCTCTCCTCCGACCGCCCCCTCGAAGCCAAAAAAGAAGCGATCGCCACCATCAAGGCGCTTGGCGGGCGCGATGCGATCAGCATTCTGATGGCGGCGACGCCGTCGGTCGATCCGAGCCTGAAGCCGGATGTGGACGAGGCGATTTCCAGCATCGAGAGTTCCCTTGCCTTTTGGGATTACGCCCAGAATGTCTGGTATGGCCTGTCGCTCGGCTCGGTGCTGCTGCTCGCCGCCATCGGTCTTGCCATCACCTTCGGCGTCATGGGCATCATCAACATGGCGCATGGCGAGATGGTGATGATCGGCGCTTACTCCACCTTCATGGTGCAGGAACTGATCCGCAGCCATTTCCCCGGCCTTTTCGACTGGTCGCTGGCGATTGCCCTACCAGCCGCCTTTCTCGTCACGGCCTGCGTCGGCCTCATCATGGAACGTGGCGTCATCCGCTATCTCTATGGACGACCGCTGGAAACGCTGCTTGCCACCTGGGGCATCTCGCTGATCCTGCAACAGGGTGTACGCTCCATCTTCGGCCCCACCAATCGTGAAGTCGGCAGCCCCGGCTGGATGTCCGGCTCCTTCAGCGTCGGTTATCTCAATTTCACCTGGAACCGGGTGTGGATCGTCTGCTTCTCGCTGTCGGTGTTCTTCGCGCTGCTGGTGCTTCTGAAGCGTTCCGCCTTCGGATTGCAGATGCGTGCCGTGACCCAGAACCGCCGCATGGCCTCCTCCATGGGCATCCGCACACCATGGGTGGATGCCTTTACCTTCGCGCTCGGTTCGGGCGTTGCCGGGCTCGCCGGCGTGGCGCTGTCGCAGATCGACAATGTCTCGCCCAATCTCGGCCAGAGCTACATCATCGACAGTTTCATGGTCGTGGTGTTCGGCGGTGTCGGCAATCTCTGGGGAACGCTGGTGGGCGCACTGTCGCTCGGCGTGCTCAACAAGTTCCTCGAGCCGACGGTAGGCGCCGTGCTTGGCAAGATCCTCGTGCTCGTCCTCATCATCCTGTTCATCCAGAAACGGCCGCGCGGTCTCTTCGCACTCAAGGGAAGGGCGATCGAAGCATGATTACCGGCTTCCTCCTGCGCGCGCTCGATCGCCGCATTTCCATCGCCATCGGCATCATTCTCGCCATCGCCGTTCTGGTGCCCGCCTCCAACCTGCTGTTGCCTGAAGACAGCGCGTTCCGCATCCCGACCTACATCATGTCGATGCTCGGCAAATATCTGGCCTATGCGCTGCTCGCGCTCGCGCTTGATCTGGTCTGGGGATATTGCGGCATTCTCTCGCTCGGCCACGCCGCCTTCTTCGCGCTCGGCGGTTATGCCATGGGCATGTATCTGATGCGGCAGATCGGCACGCGCGGGGTCTATGGCCATCCGGTGCTGCCTGACTTCATGGTGTTCCTCAACTGGAAGGAACTGCCCTGGTTCTGGCACGGCTTCGACATGTTCTGGTTTGCGGCGCTGATGGTGCTTGTCGTGCCGGGGCTGCTCGCATTCGTCTTCGGCTGGTTTGCCTTCCGCTCGCGCGTCAATGGCGTTTATCTCTCGATCATCACCCAGGCCATGACCTATGCGCTGCTGCTTGCCTTCTTCCGCAACGACATGGGTTTCGGCGGCAATAATGGGCTGACCGATTTCAAGGATATTCTTGGCTATTCCGTACAGGCCGATGGCACCCGTGCCGTCCTGTTTGCCATGACGGCGGTGATGCTGGCGATCTCGCTTTTGATTGCCTCGGGCATCGTCAACTCCAAATTCGGCAAGGTGCTGGTGGGCGTGCGCGACGCCGAAAGCCGGGTGCGGTTCCTCGGTTTTCGGGTGGAAAACATCAAGCTCTTCACCTTCGTCGTGTCTGCCATGATGGCGGGCATTGCCGGTGCGTTGTTCGTGCCGCAGGTGGGCATCATCAATCCCGGCGAATTTTCCCCGGCCAACTCCATCGAAGTGGTGGTTTGGACGGCGGTGGGCGGGCGCGGCACATTGATCGGGCCGATCATCGGGGCGCTGCTGGTCAATGGCGGCAAGAGCTATTTCACCGGTGCATTTCCAGAGTTCTGGCTGTTTGCGCTCGGCGGCCTCTTCATCGCTGTAACCCTGTTCTTCCCCAAGGGCATCGTCGGCACGGTGCAGCATTATCTGGCCGGACGGCGCGAAAAGCGGGCGGCGGGCGCGGCGCGTGAAGCTGGCAACGACAGCGCGGTTGCGCAACAGGCGGCGGAGTAAGCCCATGAACACGGTTTCCGAAAACAGAACCAAGAGCCTGCTTTATCTCGACGGTGTTTCCGTTTCCTTCGATGGGTTCAGGGCGCTGAACTCTCTCTCCTTCGTGGTGGAGCCGGGCGAGCTTCGCGCCATCATCGGCCCGAACGGTGCTGGCAAGACGACGATGATGGATATCATCACCGGCAAGACGCGGCCGGACACGGGCACGGTGCTGTTCGAAGACAGCATCGACCTCACCAAAAAGGACGAGGCGGACATCGCCCAGCTCGGCATAGGGCGAAAATTCCAGAAACCGACGGTGTTCGAAAGCCATACCGTCTGGGACAATCTGGAACTGGCGCTGAACCGCAAGCGCGGCGTGTTCGCTACGCTGTTCTACCGGCTGACGGACGAGGACAAGGCACGCATCGAGGAAATCCTCGCCACCGTGCGCCTTTCCCACCGCCGCGGCGACTTCGCCGCCAATCTCTCCCATGGGCAGAAACAGTGGCTGGAGATCGGCATGCTGCTCGCGCAGGAGCCGAAGCTGCTGTTGGTGGACGAGCCGGTGGCGGGCATGACGGACGCGGAAACAGCCGAAACCGCCGTGCTCTTGAAGGAAATCGCCAAGACCCGTTCGGTGGTCGTGGTTGAGCACGACATGGGCTTCATCCGCGAGCTGGGGGTGAAGGTGACGTGCCTTGCCGAAGGCTCGGTGCTGGCGGAAGGGTCGATCGATTTTGTGTCGAGCGATCCGAAGGTGATTGAGAATTATTTGGGGCGGTGATGGTGGTGTTTGCGGCTTTACCCCCCTCTGCCCTGCCGGGCATCTCCCCCTCAAGGGGGGAGATCAGATGCCGCACCCGCCCGTTCCATGGGCAGAGTTTTCGCCGCTTGCCGATCTCCCCCCTTGAGGGGGAGATGCCCGGCAGGGCAGAGGGGGGTAGCGCCGCCCACCATACCGTCATTGGAGTTTCACCATGCTGACAGTCGACAACATCAACCTCCACTACGGCGCAGCCCAGGCGCTGCGCGGCGTTTCGCTGAATGCTGAAATGGGCAAGATCACCTGTGTTCTCGGCCGCAACGGTGTAGGCAAAAGCTCGCTTTTGCGCGCCGTCACCGGCCAGCATGCCATCAGTGGCGGTTCGATCAGCTTTGGCGGTGCGCCGCTGGATGGGCTGGCGCCTTACCACCGGGCCAAGCGCGGCGTCGGTTACGTGCCGCAGGGGCGGGAAATCTTTCCGCTGCTCAGCGTGCAGGAAAACCTGGAGAGCGGTTATGCGCCGCTGCCGCGTAAGGAACGGTTCATTCCGGATGATATTTTCAGCCTGTTTCCCGTGCTGCAATCCATGCTGGGAAGGCGCGGCGGCGATCTTTCCGGCGGCCAGCAGCAGCAGCTTGCCATTGGCCGGGCGCTGGTGACGCGGCCGAAGATCCTCGTTCTCGACGAGCCGACCGAGGGCATTCAGCCGTCGATCATCAAGGATATCGGCCGGGCGATCAAATATCTGCGCGATTCCACCGGCATGGCGATCCTGCTGGTCGAGCAATATCTGGATTTCTGCCGCGAGCTCGCCGATTACGTCTACATCATGGATCGCGGCGAGATCGTGCATCAGGGCCTGGCCGAGACGCTGGATACGCCCGAGGCGCGGCGTCACCTGACAGTATAAACCGAGACTAAAGATGCCGCACGCCGATCACGATGTGCAAACGGTCGATTAATATTTTGAAAGTCTATGCGTGTCTGCATGGCTTTTATGCGCAATCTTAGCATTTCGTTGAATAAAAGCCTGTGATATTGGCAGCGCAAATGCTGCATGCGGGACACAGGAAAAGTCTATTCGCACGCCGCGACAGTTGATCCCTTACATTCCACGCACGTCCGACGTATCGTCGGGAAAACCGTGCCCAATAAAGGCGTGTCAATGCATCAAGATTTTGCCATTGGCCGGGCCGCCCGGCTGTTCCGCTCCGCACGCACCCTCTTTCTGGGTCTTGCCATGTGCGCGAGCGCCGGTGTCGCAGCGTCGGCATCGACCTGCGGTCAATTGCCCGGACCCGGCATGGAACCGGGCAGGCATGATTTTTCCATTCTTTCCAATGGCCAGAAACGCGACGGCGTCTATTTTGTTCCATCCGCCTATGATGGAAAAAAGCCGCTGCCCGTGGTGTTCGATTTTCATGGCTCCAACAGCAATCCACATGGCCAGCTGAACCGCAGCGGCTGGGACAAGCTTGCCGAACGGGACGGTGTGGTGGTGGTGGCGCTGGCCGGCAGCCTGAATGGCGAATTGCCCGGCACCCATGCCTGGAATGTTCCCGGCGTCACCAAGCGCCCGGGCGGGCTGGACGAGGTCGGTTTCATCCGCGATGCCATCACCATGGTGAAGGGCAGGTTCTGCGTGGATGAGGAGCGTTTTTATGGTTCCGGTTATTCCGGCGGCGGGCGCATGCTGTCGCAATTCATCTGCAATGGCGGCGCGGATTTCACCGCTGCCGGTTTCGTCGCCTCGCTGCGCGCGGGTTATCCGCTGGAGACCGAAGGCAAATGGGGACCGGATGCGGCAAGCTGCAAACCGGCGCGGCCGATGTCGATCATCGCATTTGCCGGGCTGAAAGACCCCGCCAACCCCTATCAGGGCGGCGGCAAGTCCTATTGGCAATATGGCGGCGAGACGGCGCTGAAGCGCTGGGCCGA
This sequence comes from Agrobacterium salinitolerans, assembly GCF_002008225.1. Taxonomy (GTDB): domain Bacteria; phylum Pseudomonadota; class Alphaproteobacteria; order Rhizobiales; family Rhizobiaceae; genus Agrobacterium; species Agrobacterium salinitolerans. The sequence continues at coordinate 147,799 of NZ_MRDH01000002.1, forward strand.
AATGGACGGCTGCAAAGGCGCCGCCAAAAGCAAGGTGGGCGAGAGCTTCACCGTCAATTCCTATGATGTCTGCAAGGCCGGTGCGCGCATTCAGTCCTATGTCATCGAGAACTGGGACCATGCTTGGCCGCGCGCCACCATGAAGGCGGAAGTGCTGGCCGCGGCCGCCGTCGTCACCCGCAAGCCGGGTGGCGAACAGACGCCGAAGGCGGAACCGGCCGTGGAGCGCAAGATGCCCACAGGCGAAGTGACGCGCACGGTTGATGCGGCCGAAAGAATGTGGGATTTCTTCCGCAATAGGGAAGGACAGCTGGTGGTGGACGCCGTCGTCAAGAAGGATTGCGGCGCCAAGGCCAATTCCGCTTCCGCAACCGTTTCGGAGACCGCGTGCAGCAGCAACAGCAAGTCATCGTCCCTTCCGGTTGTGAAGACGCTCAACAGCCTGTCCGGCAGCAACGCGCCCGTGGCAGAGGACGCATTGTAACCAAGCTAGTTGAAGGGCGCAGCCGGCTGGACGAATTGTTTCAGGAAGGCTGCGCCAAAATTCGGCTGCCGGATACATTTTCAAACGAAGCCGAGGCCATTCTCATCAATTCCTCCGGCGGGCTCACCGGCGGAGACGAGATCGAATGGCAGGCGGTCGCCGGTGCCGGCACCTCGCTTGTCGTGACAACGCAGGCCTGTGAGAAAGTCTACAAGGCATCATCAGGCACAGCCACGGTTACCGCCCGCATTTCTGCCGGGCCGGGCGCGAAACTGCACTGGCTGCCGCAGGAAACCATTCTCTTCGACCGGGCCTCGCTGACCCGCCGGCTGGAAGCCGATCTCGATAAATCCTCCGAATTCATCGCCGTCGAAGCCGTGTTGCTCGGTCGGCAGGCCATGGGCGAGGCGATGACGCATGGGCTTTTTCGTGACCGCTGGCGCATTCGCCACGGGGGCACGCTTGTGCATGCCGAAGAGCTTCTGCTTTCGGGCGAGGTGGCGGCGCTGACGGCGAAACCGGCGGTTCTCGCCGGCCAGGTCGCCTTTGCCACGCTGCTTTATATCGGACCGCTGGCCGAGGCGCTTCTGCCTAAAATCCGGGCTATTGCCGGGGAAAGCGGCGGCGCCAGCCAATGGCAGGGCAAGCTTGTGGTGCGGGTTGCCGCCGCAGACGGTTTCTCCTTGAGAAAATTGCTTTTTCCGATCATTTCGCTCTTGCGAAACGGCGCGCCAGTGCCGAAAGTCTGGAATCTGTAAACCCTTCGGATCGCTTCGTATCAGGCGTCCCTCGGGGTCTGTCAACACGTCGGATCTGCTTGCCGCAACCATGCTGGCGGAACAGATTCCAAGCTGCGGGACCACGATGAACCTTAGCCCAAGAGAAAAAGACAAGCTGCTGATTTCCATGGCCGCCATGGTGGCGCGCCGCCGGCTGGAGCGCGGCGTGAAGCTGAACTATCCCGAAGCGATTGCGCTGATTACCGATTTCGTGGTCGAGGGCGCCCGCGATGGCCGCGCCGTGGCCGAGCTGATGGAGGCGGGCGCGCATGTCATTTCCCGCGATCAGGTGATGGATGGTATCGCCGAGATGATCCATGATGTGCAGGTGGAAGCGACCTTTCCCGATGGAACCAAGCTGGTGACCGTTCACGAACCGATTAGGTGAGGGGCAAAGGCTTCATGGCGGCCAACGCTGCCTGAGATAAAAGGGGAAATTCCATGAAACCAGGCGAAATCATTGCCGCAGAGGGCACCATCGAACTCAATGCTGGCCAGCCGACCGTGACGATCGAGGTGGCCAATTCGGGTGACCGGCCTGTCCAGGTGGGCAGTCATTACCATTTTTTCGAGACCAATGCGGGTCTCCTGTTCGATCGTGACAAGGCGCGCGGTATGCGCCTCGATATTCCGGCCGGCACGGCGGTACGTTTCGAGCCCGGCCAGAAACGGGAAGTGACGCTGGTGCCGCTTTCCGGCAAGCGCGAGGTTTATGGTTTCCGTCAACAGGTCATGGGGAGGTTATGAAATGGCGACGGCGCATTATCATGGAAGCTGCCAGTGCGGCGATGTGAGCTTCGAGGTCGATGCCGATCTCGACCATACCGTCGTCTGCAATTGTTCGCGCTGCAAGCGCCTGGGTTCCACGCTCGCTTTTGCGCCGCGTGAGAAATTCACGCTGCTTTCCGGTAAGGACAAGCTCAGCGAATATCTCTTCAACAAACACAAGATCCATCATCTTTTCTGCTCCACCTGCGGCATCGAGAGCTTTGCTTATGCCGATGGGCCGGATGGAACGCCGATGGTGGCGGTCAATGCCAATTGTCTCGACGGTGTCGACCCCCGGGCGCTGAAGCCGCAGGCTTTTGACGGCGCGGCGGCCTGAGCGATGGCGATCAGCAAAAACAGCCTCGCCATGGCCGCCGTCTTCTGCGTGACTGCAGGCATCTCTGGGCCGGCAACCGCGCAGGAGCCGAACTGCAAGGAACCGCAGACGCAGGCGGACATGACGATTTGCGCTGGAAAGGATTATGAGAAGGCCGACAAGCAGCTCAATGTCGACTATCAGAAGCTGCGCAAGCTGCTTGTCGAACGTGACAAAGCGGCGGATGCGGATGGCAAGGGTGCGGCCGATGCTCTGGTCACTGCCCAGCGCGCCTGGGTGGCGTTTCGCGATGCGAATTGCGCGCTATCAGGCTTTCAGGCGCGGGGCGGCTCGATGGAGCCGATGCTGATTTCTTCCTGCCTGGCCGAGATGAGCACTAAGCGTGCCGATGATCTGCGCCAGCTGTCGGAAGGCTTCTGAACGCATGGGGCGGCAGATCACGATTGTTGGAAATGGGGAGTTGCCGCCCGGCGCCGCCCGGCTCATCGACCGTTCGGATATCGTCATCCGTTTCAACGACTGCCGCTCCCTCGGGCTTGGCGGCACGCGCACCGATGTCGTGGCCGTCTGCAATACCGGGCGGCCGGGTCGCGAGATGAGCGAAGGGACCGAATGGCGCGAAAGCGACGGTGTGCGACAGGCGGCTGCCATCTGGTCGGTGCGTGATCCCGCAAAATTTGCAGAAATGGAACCTGATATCCGGGTGCGCTGGCCGGAACTCACCGATTTCTGCGCCGATTACACAGCTGCCTTTGCGGCAATCGCGCGGGCGGGCGGCAAGAGCCATGTTGTTATCCATCGGGGCGTTCACGAACGGCTCGATGTCGCGCTCGAAGCCTATGCGCCCGCGCCCTATGTCTGCCCCAGCACCGGCCTTTTCGCCATCGCCCATGTTCTTGAGAATGTTAGCGATGAGGATGACGAGGTGGCGATTGCCGGCTTCGGCCATCAGGGCTGGAGCGGACATCCATTTACCGCCGAACAACAGCTGGTCGAAGCCCTCGCGGGCGAGGGCCGGCTCAAACGAATTTCTCCCACATCGATTTTCTCCGCGTCCGAAGGAGCCTGAGCCCATGCCTTACAAGATTTCCCGCGCCGCTTATGCCGGTATGTTTGGCCCGACCGTTGGCGACAAGGTGCGTCTTGCCGATACCGAACTCTTCATCGAGATCGAGAAGGACCACACCACCTATGGCGAGGAAGTGAAATTTGGCGGCGGCAAGGTCATTCGCGACGGCATGGGCCAGAGCCAGGCGACGCGGGCCGAAGGCGCCGTCGATACCGTCATCACCAATGCCGTCATCGTTGACCATAGCGGCATCTACAAGGCGGATGTGGGCCTGAAGAACGGCCGCATTCATGCCATCGGCAAGGCGGGCAACCCGGATACGCAGCCGGGTGTCACGATTATCGTCGGCCCTTCGACGGAAGCAATTGCCGGCGAAGGCAAGATCCTGACGGCAGGCGGTATGGACGCGCATATCCACTACATCTGCCCGCAGCAGATCGAAGAAGCGCTGATGAGTGGTGTGACCTGCATGCTGGGCGGCGGTTCCGGCCCGGCGCACGGCACGCTTGCCACCACCTGCACCGGTGCTTGGCACATTGAGCGGATGATCGAAAGCTTCGATGCATTCCCCATGAACCTCGCGCTGGCCGGCAAGGGCAATGCCTCGCTGCCAGCGCCGCTGGAAGAGATGATTCTTGCCGGCGCCTCCTCGCTGAAGCTGCATGAGGACTGGGGCACGACGCCCGCCGCCATCGACAATTGCCTGACGGTGGCCGATGAATATGACGTGCAGGTGATGATCCACACCGATACGCTGAACGAGAGCGGTTTCGTGGAAGACACGGTCGCCGCCATCCGGGGCCGCACCATCCATGCCTTCCACACCGAAGGTGCGGGCGGCGGGCACGCGCCTGACATCATCAAGGTCTGCGGCAACCCGAACGTCATTCCGTCCTCGACCAATCCGACCCGGCCCTACACGGTGAATACGCTCGCCGAACATCTCGACATGCTGATGGTGTGCCACCACCTGTCGCCATCCATTCCCGAGGATATCGCCTTCGCCGAAAGCCGCATCCGCAAGGAAACCATCGCGGCGGAGGATATTCTCCACGATATCGGCGCGTTTTCGATCATCTCTTCCGACAGCCAGGCCATGGGCCGCGTCGGCGAAGTGGCGATCCGCACCTGGCAGACCGCCGACAAGATGAAGCGCCAGCGCGGCCGCCTGAAGGAAGAGACGGGTGAAAACGACAATTTCCGTGTTCGTCGTTACATCGCCAAATATACTATCAACCCGGCCATCGCCCAGGGTGTCAGCCACGAGATCGGCTCCGTCGAAGTCGGCAAGCGCGCCGATCTGGTGTTGTGGAATCCGGCGTTTTTCGGCGTGAAGCCGGAAATGGTGTTGCTCGGCGGTTCCATCGCCGCGGCACCGATGGGCGATCCGAATGCCTCCATTCCCACACCGCAGCCGATGCATTACCGGCCGATGTTTGCGGCCTACGGTAAGCTGCGCACCAATTCCTCGGTCACTTTCGTGTCGCAGGCCTCGCTCGACGGTGGCTTTGCCCAGCGCCTCGGGGTCGCCAAGAAGCTTTTGGCGGTTAAGAACGTGCGTGGCGGTATCTCGAAAGCGTCGATGATCCACAATTCGCTGACGCCGCATATCGAGGTCGATCCCGAGACCTATGAGGTGCGGGCAGATGGCGAGCTTCTGACCTGCGAACCGGCGACGGTGCTGCCGATGGCGCAGCGTTATTTCCTGTTTTAACGGACGTTGCGTTGCGGACTGTTCTCAGATGGATCGGCGGCGGCTTGCTGCTGGTCGTCCTGCTTTTCGTGCTCGGCACCGTGGTGCCGCGCCCCTTTTTCGCGGATGATGTAAACGGTGCGAAAGATCGCGAAATCCTGCTGTTGTCCAACCCGATCCACACGGACATTGCCCTGCCGGTCGATGACGATCTGCGGCGGGTTTTTGCCGAGTTGCAGGAGGGCGGCATTGCGGTCAATCATCCGGCGGCCGCCTATCTGGTGTTCGGCTGGGGCGGCCGCTCGTTTTACATCCAAACGCCCACCTGGGCCGATCTGAAGCCGATGCCGGTGCTGCGCTCCTTCACGCTGGACAGCGCCGTCATGCATGTGGATGTGACAGGTGATTTTCCCGCCAATCTCGCCGGCGTGAAACGGCTTCGCATTTCCGAAGCGGGCTATCAGCGCCTTGTCGCGGGCATCAGGGCAAGTTTTGCCGGAAACGACAACGGTGTCAGGCCGGTTGCCGGTGTCGGCTACGGCCTGACGGACGCGTTTTTCGATGCAAATGGCTGGTTCAATGCGGTTGCCGGATGCAACACATGGTCAGCCGCGATGTTGCGGGACGCGGGCATTCAAACCGGCTGGTGGACGCCCTTGCCGCCGCTGTTGCGTTGGTCGATAGATATGCACAATTGATCCCAAATTCCGTGCGGCCATTTCGCGTATTTGGCGGCTGAAATCCTTTTTTTATGCTGCACCGCAGCGCGTCATGCGCTATGGAAACTGCTAAACAAGTCCGCGCGGATCGATCCCAAGCGATCCCGCAAAACGCCAGAACAGGAGACAAGACATGCTCGGCAAAAAAGTGCCCGCCGTAACCTTCCGCACGCGCGTTCGCGATGAGGCCGTTGGTGGCCCCAACCCGTTCCGTTGGCAGGACATGACCTCCGACGATTATTTCAAGGGCAAGAAGGTCGTTCTGTTTTCGCTGCCCGGCGCCTTCACGCCGACCTGCTCGACCTACCAGCTTCCGGATTTCGAAAAGCTGGCGGGTGAATTCCGCGCGCTCGGCGTCGACGAAATCTATTGCCTGTCGGTCAACGATGCCTTTGTCATGAATGCCTGGGCCAAGGGCCAGAACCTCGAAAACGTCAAGGTCATTCCTGACGGTTCGGGCGAGTTCACCCGCAAGATGGGCATGCTGGTCGCCAAGGACAATCTCGGTTTTGGCATGCGCTCCTGGCGTTACGCCGCCGTCATCAATGACGGTCTGGTGGAGCAGTGGTTCGAGGAAGAGGGTTATTCGGACAATTGCGAATCCGACCCTTACGGCGTTTCTTCGCCGCAGAATATTCTTGAAAACCTGAAAAGCCGCGCTGCGGCCTGATTTTGGTTTTGCGAAGGCCCGGCACCGATGTCGTGTCTTCGGGTTGCTGACAGGAGGCGAAAACCTCTCATCCGTCATCCTCGCCCTTGAGGCGAGGATCCATAGGCGTCTGACGGGTGGATCCTCGGGTCATGCCTGAGGATGACGTCGAAAGTGGAGAAAGGTTTGCACTTGGCCCGGCCGTGATGCCGGGCTTTGTCATTCTGGTGGCCATGTGCCCTGAAATCGCGTCTTGAAATCACCCCGCCTATCCGGCAAAAATCAGCCTCCCAAGACTGTTTCTGAAACGGATCATCCCATGCTGCGCGTTACCTCCTATCACCCCGCCGGAACTCCCGGCGACGAGCCCTCCGGTTATGTCACGCTGGCACATGACCAGCGGCATCTGCGCCGCAAGCTGCTGCATCTGCAAAATGACGAAATGGTGATGCTGGACCTGAAGGAAGCGGTGCTGTTTGCCCATGGCGATCTGCTGGTGGTGGAAAACGGCGATCTGATCGAGGTCCGTGCGGCGGATGAAAAGCTGTTCGAAATCAAAGCGAAGGATCGTCTTCACCTGATCGAGCTTGCCTGGCATCTGGGCAACCGGCATCTTTCGGCGCAGATCGAGGAAGAGCGAATTCTCATCCTGCGCGACCACGTCATTCGTGCCATGCTGGAAGGTCTGGGCGCTACCGTGCGGGAGGTCGAAGAACCGTTCCAGCCGGCGCGCGGCGCTTACCACGCTCATGGCGGTCATTCCCATGGCCACAGCCATGATCACGGGCATGGCCACCACCATCATGACCACGGCTGAGGCGTGAGCGCGGAAAGCGGCGTTGCCGCGCTGTTGCGGCTGATGGCCTGGCTGTCGCCGGCCTTTCCGGTTGGCGGGTTTTCCTATTCCGGCGGGCTGGAAAAGGCTGTCGAAGACGGGCGCGTGCGCGATGCCGTGGCGCTTCACGGCTGGGTGGAAACGCTGCTGCGCCATGGCAGCCTCTGGAACGATGCGGTGTTTCTGGCGCATGCCTGGCGAAGCTCGCAGGATGCCGCGGCGCTCAGCGAAACGGCTGATCTCGGCCGCGCGCTGGCCGGCTCGGCGGAGCGTTATCGTGAGACCGTGCTTCTGGGAGACGCCTTCATTGCCGCTGCCGACGCATGGCCGCACGCGGTTCTGGAGCTGTTGCCGAAGGAGGCTCCTTATCCCGTCGCCATAGGCGCTATTGCTGCCGGACATGGAGTACCGCTGCGCGAGACGCTTGCGGCCTTTCTGCATGCCGGCGTTTCGCAGATCGTTTCGGCCGGCATCCGCCTTGGCGTCGCGGGGCAAACGGATGGTGTCGCCATTCTGGCCGCAAGCGAGGCGGTGATCGCGGACGTTGCGGCACGGGCCTTGTTGTCCACGCTCGATGACCTCGGCAGCGCCACTGTTATCGCCGATACGGCGGCGATGCGGCACGAAACACAGGGTACGCGGCTTTTCCGGTCGTGAAAGCGACGGCAATCGATGGGGCGAGCGCATCCCACTTGTTTCTTCTCCCCGCCGGGGAGAAGGTCGCGGCAGCGGGATGAGGGGGCAAGGGTAGAGATATACCGAGAGCTAGCCCCCTCATCCGACCCTTCGGGCTACCTTCTCCCCGGCGGGGAGAAGAAACAAGTGGCACGATCCTTGCGTATATTTGAGCTGAAATTTGAGTGGTTGTCGTAAGATTGGACCACAGCATGATGAAGGGAACAGAGTGATGAAATCGGGTAATGGGCCTCTGCGTGTCGGCATTGGCGGGCCGGTGGGTTCCGGCAAGACGGCGCTGACGGAGAAGCTCTGCAAGGCGATGAGCGGGGATTATTCCGTCGCCGTCGTCACCAATGATATCTATACCAAGGAGGATGCCGAGGCGCTGGTGCGCATGCAGGCGCTTCCGTCCGAGCGTATCGTCGGGGTGGAGACGGGCGGTTGCCCGCATACCGCCATTCGTGAGGACGCCACGATCAATCTGCAAGCGATTGCCGGGCTCAATGCGCGGTTTCCCGATCTCGATGTGGTCTTCATCGAATCCGGCGGCGACAATCTCGCCGCGACCTTTTCGCCCGATCTCGCCGATATCACCATCTATGTCATTTCCGTCTGCCAGGGCGAGGAAATTCCGCGCAAGGGCGGGCCGGGCATCACCCGCTCGGACCTGCTGGTCATCAACAAGAAGGACCTTGCGCCCTATGTCGGCGCCGATCTGACCGTCATGGACAGCGATGCGACCCGCATGCGCAACGCCATGCCCTTCGTCTTTACCGACATGAAGCGCGGCGATGGCGTGGATCGCATCGTTGGTTTCCTGAAAGAGCAGGGCGGTTTGTAAGAGAAGGGCGGAACGCCCTCCATCCTCTCCCCGTATGTCAGATTTGCTTCAATGCGGCCACGTCGTTGACCTGCACGATGCGGCCGCGCACGGTGACACCAGCCTTTTTCAGGGTGGAAAATGCGCGTGACAAGGCTTCCGGCGCGAGGCCGAGCTTGCCGGCGAGCAGGCTTTTCTGGAATGGCAGCCGCAGTGAAAAGGATGTCGCGTCACGCGGGCCCTGATTGATGAGGTAATGGGCGACCCGCTGCGGCGCCGTCTGCAGCCGGTCGTTGGCGATGCAATCCATGGTGCCGAGCAGGCTGTTGGACAGGCAGCGCATGATGGCCTTGGCGATGGCCGGCTCCTGATCGATCAGGCTGCGGATTCTTGCCAGCTCGAAACGCGCCACGGTGCAGTTTTCCGCCGCCTGCGCACTGTAACGATAGGTATCGCTGCCGAAGATCAGGCACTCGTTGAAGGTATCGCCGGGGCCGCTGACACGCACATCCGCCTCGCGCCCGTGCCGGTCCAGCCGGTAAAGCCTGATATACCCCGAGAGCACGCAATAAAAATGCTGGGCCGCTTCGCCTTCCTTGAAGAGGACGTGGCGGGCGTTGACATTGGTGATGGTCGCCGCCTCCATCAGCTTCAGCGCCGCCGCGTCGTCGGCTATCCCGATCAGGGGTGCGCGCAGCAGAATGTTCCTGTCCCTGTTGCTCAGCTTTACGGTCTTGTTCACGTCCATCCGGCTCCCGCTCAAACCTTTTGCCGGGCTGTCCGAAGCGATACGAAACCGGGGAAGCTCCTTCTCCCTCACGCCTGTCTGCAAAGAACCCATAGCATTAATCCTCAACCGGCAATTCCCGATGCGAGGGAGACTAGCAGTTCATCTGGAAAGCGAATTGATTTCGATCAAACGGGTTTGGCAATGCGGCCGAGCCGTTGAAGATCAGGGCGGCAGGGGAAAATGGAGTGAGTAGGTGCGGCATATTTCTTCTCCCCGAGGGGGAGAAGTCCGCGGCAGCGGGATGAGGGGGCGAGGGTAGAGAGATTCGGCAAAGTTGCCCCCTCATCCGACCCTTCGGGCCACCTTCTCCCCGGCGGGGAGAAGAAATATGCCGCGATGTCGTGCTTTACCACAGAGACGAAAAAACGCCGGGTACAAGCCCCGGCGTTTCAATCTTCGTATTTGCAACTTTCACTCCGCAGCGAGCGGCGGCAGTCGCAATATATTGCTGCCCTTTTCGCCTGCCTTTTCGCCGGTGCCCTTTTCCATGTTGGCGACGCGGGCCTCCAGCGAGGAAAGGGCGAGGCTGTTTTCGTGGGCGATCTCCGAGAGTTTCTCGTTGGAGAGGGCTTCCTCCTCCACTTCCTTCTTGCCGACGAAGCGGCCGAAGAGGTGGGCGAGCAGGCGCGAGAGGTCGTCCATGATCAGGAAGAAGGCCGGCACCACGATCAGCGACAGTACGGTGGATACGATGATGCCGCCGATCACCGCAATCGCCATCGGCGCGCGGAACGAACCGCCTTCGCCGACGCCGAGGGCGGAGGGCAACATGCCCGCCGACATGGCGATGGAGGTCATGATGATCGGGCGGGCGCGCTTGCGGCCTGCCTCCACCATGGCATGCACCCGTTCCATGCCGTGACGGCGCATTTCGATGGCGAAATCCACCAGCAGGATGGCGTTCTTCGTCACGATGCCCATCAGCATCAGGATGCCGATGAGAACCGGCATGGAGAGCGCGTTCTGCGTGATGATGAGCGCGACGGCCACGCCGCCAATGGCGAGCGGCAGCGAGAACAGGATGGTGAAGGGCTGGATGACATCCTTGAAGAGCAGGATGAGCACGACCAGCACCAGCATCAGGCCGAGCAGCATGGCATTGATGAAGCCCTGCTGCATTTCGCCCTGCACCTTGGCGTCGCCGCTTTCGGCAAGGCGAACGCTCGCCGGCAGTTCGGTTTCCGACACGATGCGCTTGAATTCGGCCGTCGACGTATCGAGCGCCGTGCCGAAGGGAACGTCGGAGCCGATGGAGACGACGCGGTTGCGGTCGTTGCGCTTGATCGAGCTTGGACCTTCCGAATAATCGATATCGGCAACGCTATAGAGCGGCACAAGCGATCCGGAGGCGGTCTTGATCTTCAGCGCGCGGATGGTGGCGAGGTCGCGGCGGGTGTCGAGCGACGCCTGCACGCGGATCGGAATCTGCCGGTCGTCCAGCGAAATCTTCGTCAGCTGCGCATCGATATCGCCGATGGTGGCGACACGCACGGTCTGCGAAATCTGCTGCGGCGTGATGCCAAGGCGGGCGATTTCATCCTTGCGCGGACGGATTTGCAGTTCCGGCCGGGGCAGGGCGCCTTCCGAGCTGACATTGGCAAGGATCGGCGAGGCCCGCAGGCGGCTTTCTAGAATACCGACGGCGTCGTTCAGGTCCTTCTCGTTTGAGGAGAGGAAGTTGAAGGAGAGCTCGCGTTCCGCACGGTCGTTGAGCTTGATGATGCGCACATCGGGAATGCCGCGCACCTGCGCGAAAATATCCCGCTCCACATCCCATTGCGGACGTGTGCGGCCCTTCTCTTCCACCTTCGGCAGATATTGACCGATGAGCGGAAGGGAGCCGAGGCCTTTGTTGACAAGGGTTTTCAGCAGCGAATGGTCGATATGCTGCAGGATGACGTTGACGGTGGCGCGGCGCAGTTCCAGGTCCCCCTTGGGCGAAGCGCCGCCGAGGATGAACACGCTTTCCACGCCATCGATGTCGCGGATGGCGTGATAAATCTGCGTTGTCGTGCGGTCGGTTTCGTCGAGCGTCGCATTGGGCGGCAGTTCCACCGAAAGCGTCACGCGCGAGGCGTCGTCCGGCGGCAGGAAGCTCCCCGGAACGCCGGCGAGCAGAATGACGGAAGCGACGAGGAAGCCGATGGCGCCGAGCAGCGTCAGATATCGCGCCCACCACTTGCGGGTGGTGGCGGTGACCATGCGCGTATAGGCCTTCATCAGCCGGCTGTCATTGTCGTGGTGATCGTCCATCGCATCTTCGGCACGCATCAGATAGGCCGCCATCAACGGTGTGATAAGGCGGGCGACGGCGAGCGAGAAGAACACCGAGAAGGCGACGGTGAGGCCGAACTGGATGAAGTACTGGCCCGGAATACCAGGCATGAACGAGACGGGCACGAAAACGGCGATGATGGTGAAGCTGGTGGCGATGACGGCGAGGCCGATTTCATCCGCCGCTTCCAGCGCTGCCCGATAGGGCGTCTTGCCCATCTTGATATGGCGGGCGATGTTCTCGATTTCCACGATGGCGTCATCCACGAGAATACCCGTGGCGAGGGTCAAGGCCAGGAAGCTGACGAGGTTGAGCGAGAAGCCCATGATATCCATGATCCAGAAGGTCGGGATCGCGGAAAGCGGCAGCGCCACGGCGGCAATCAGCGTTGCACGCCAGTTGCGCAGGAAGAGCAGGACGACGATAACGGCGAGGATAGCGCCTTCGATCAGCGTATGCAGCGCCGCCTCGTAATTGCCATAGGTAAAATAGACGGCGTCATCGACCATTTCGATCGAGACGTCGGGATGATCCTTGCGCACCTGATCGAGGCTTGCCGCCACGGTTTCGGCGACCGAGACCTCGCTCGCGCCCTTAGAGCGGAACACCGCGAAGGTGACGGCGGGATTGCCGTTGAAGCGCGAGAAGGATTTCTGCTCCTCATAGGTGTCGGTGACCGTGCCGAGTTCGGAGAGCTTGACGAAACGACCGTTGGACAGCGCTATCGTGGTATTGGCAAGCTGGCTCACGTCGCGCGTATCGCCGAGCGTGCGGATGGTCTGTTCGTTGCCGCCAACCTGGCCTCGGCCCGAGCCGAGATCGACGTTCGTGCCGCGCAGCTGGCTGTTCACCTCGGTGGCGGTAATGCCATAGGCATCGAGCTTTTCGGGGTTCAGCGAAACGCGCACTTCGCGGTCAGCGCCGCCATAACGGTCCACCTTGCCGATGCCCGACTGGCCCTGGAGCGAACGCTTGATCGTGTCATCCACGAACCAGGACAGTTCTTCCAGCGTCATGTTGGGCGAGGAGACGGCGAAGGTCTGGATCGCCTGACCCTCGACGTCGATCTTGCTGACAATCGGTTCCTCGATATCGGCGGGAAGATCGCTGCGGATCTTGTCGATGGCGTCCTTCGTATCCTGAACCGCTTCTTCCGTCGGCTTTTCGATGCGGAAGACGACCGTGGTGGTGGACTGGCCATCGACCACGGTGGACTGGATTTCGTCGACGCCGCTGATGGCGGCGACGGCATCCTCTATTTCCTTCGTCACCTGCATTTCCAGCTCGGACGGCGAAGCGCCGCTCTGGGTGACCGTGACGGCCACGACGGGAACGTCGATGTTCGGAAAACGGGTGATGGGCAGGGTGTTGAACGCCTGCATGCCGAGGATCATCAAAAGCGCGAAGCCGAGCAGCGGCGCAATCGGGTTACGGATTGACCATGCGGAAAAGTTCATCTCATTCCCTCAGTCAGTTGGACGCAGCCGTCTGGGCTTCCACCGGTCTGATCCGGTCCCCATCACGCACGAATGCCCCAGCTTTCTCGACAACCTTGTCTCCAGCGGCAAGACCGCTGACAATCTCGATAAAACCGCCGTCTTCGATGCCGGTCTCGATCTTTACCTGTTTGACGACGTCGCCTTCCACCTTGCGGGTGGTTGAACCTTCACGCCCGGAGGTGACGGCCGACAGCGGCAAGGCGAGCGCACTCGTCTCCTCGACGATGATCGCCGCGCTGGCATACATGCCGGATCGCGCCGGGCTACCTTCGGGCAACACCACATGCACGGAACCCAGGCGCGTGGTCGGATCGACGGTGGGCGACACGAGGCGCACCTTGCCCTCTATTTTCTCAGCTCCGCCGGCAACCGTCAAATAGGCTTTCTGGCCGGGTTTCACCTTGAGGATATCCGTCTCGGACAGATCGGCGACAAGTTCGATCGCGCCATCCTTGATGACGGTGAACAGCGGATCACCGGCGCCGCTGGCAATCGCGCCGACCTTGGCATTCTTGGCCGAAACAATACCGGCGACCGGGGTTTTCACGCCGGTGCGCGTCAATTTCAGGTCGATATCGGCAATCTGCGCATCCACAACCTTGATATCGGCTTCGCCGGCGGAAACGGCCTGGCGGGCGGCGTTCAGCTTGGCGGCGGCGACTTCCGCCTGCGCCTGGGTCTGCTCCACCTGTGACACGGAGCCGGAACCGCTCTGGCCGAGCTTTGCGGCGCGGTCACGCTGGCGGTTCGCGTCGTTGGCGCTCGCCTCCGCTTCCAGAACCTGTGCCTTGGCCTGCGCAACAGCGGCCTGTGCCTTGGCCTTATTGGCCTCAAGCTGGCTTTTCTGAAGGATCAGACTGTCCGATGAAAGGACCGCGAGAACCGCATTCGCTTCCACCCGGTCGCCGATATCGGCGTTCAGCGTGTCGATCGACAGACCGTCGACCAGCGGCTGGACGTAAATCTCGTCCACGGGGCGGATCGTGCCGGTGGCGATGATGCGGTCCACGAGATCGCGTTTTGCCGCATGCGCGACGATGATTGATGGCAGGTTCTGCTGTTTGGCCGGCGCCTGCGTCTCTCCCTCGGCGGCTGCTGAGAGGGGAAGCGCCGTTGCCGAAAGAAGAAGGAATACAAACCGGTTAAACGTGACTTTATGCTGCATGTGTCTTGGCTCGCGCAATATCCGATCGCATGTCCTGCAGCCCAAGGCGTGTCTTAAAAGGTCATGCGATAGCGAATGTGAAACAAGGGATCACAATACTTCCTTTTCGATCCTCCCGATTCAAACGCCCCTCAACGCGAATCTTAAGCACCTTTGCCCTGTGCTTATTTTACAAGATCAAAGTTGGCAGTCTTGTAGGCGGGACTGTAATTCCTGTTGCCGTGCAAATCAATCCGCATAGCCGCGATGGTTGATATACATTTTTGTATGGGGCTGGATATTGTAATTCGTCGAATGGGTTACCACTACGTGAGGCGGTCTGGAATTCTGAGAACGCCCAATACGCCGTCATCCTCGGGCTTGACCCGAGGATCCAAGCACATCACCACAATCAAAACGTCGGTAGATCCTCGGGTCAAGCCCGAGGATGACGGAGGAGAGGTTACCGTTCACCAAGATCGCGCGGTCATCGCCGCGCGATCTTATCTTCCCGCCCCAGACTATTTCAGCGCCGCGTCGGTAATCTCGGTCGTATAAGCACCCGAGGGCTCCTTGGTGATGACCGGATCGGAGCCGCCGCCGAGCAGGGTTTTTACCGTTCGCTCGTAGTCTGCCTTGTCGAGCGCGCCCTTGGAACCGGCGGTGAGTTTGGCAACCTCGCCCATCATCCGCTTCTGGTGTTTTTCCGTCTGCGCGCCGGAGGCGTCGTTTTCGAGAACGATATCGGCGGCGTCGTCAGGGTTTTCTTCGGCCCATTTCCAGCCTTTCATGGAGGCGCGGACGAATTTGACCATGTCCTCCTTGAACTTGGCGTCTTTCAGCTTGTCTTCGAGAACGTAAAGTCCGTCTTCCAGCGTCGCCACGCCTTCGTCTTCATATTTGAAGGTGACGAGTTCTTCCGGCTTGATGCCGGCGTCAATCACCTGCCAATATTCATTATACGTCATGGTGGAAATGCAGGCGGCCTGTTTCTGCAAAAGCGGATCGACGTTGAAACCCTGTTTCAGCACGGTAACGCCATCGGCGCCGCCGGTGGTCGGGATTTTCAGATGCGCCATCCAAGACAGGAACGGATATTCATTGCCGAAGAACCAGACGCCCAGCGTCTTGCCCTTGAAATCTTCAGGCTTGGTGATGCCGGTTTCCTTCAGGCAGGTCAGCATCATGCCCGACGATTTGAACGGCTGCGCGATATTGACCAGCGGCACGCCCTTTTCGCGGGTGGCGAGTGCTGATGGCATCCAGTCGACGATCACATCGGCCCCGCCGCCAGCCAGCACTTGCGCCGGTGCGATATCCGGGCCGCCCGGCTTGATATCGACATCGAGGCCTTCGGCTTCATAAAAGCCCTTGTCCTTGGCGACGTAATAACCGGCGAACTGCGCCTGGGTCACCCATTTCAGCTGCAGGGTGATCTTGTCGGCGGCCTCAGCCCCGAATGCGGTCAGAAGTGACGCGCCGGCAAGAAGCATGGATGCAAGTTTCATTTTCATCGCTGTTCCCTTTTTCGTTATTTACGTTCGTCCCCCACGGACGGACGGATGCCAGAAGGTGACGGCCCGCTCTGCGAGCGCCACAAGACCGTAAAAGCCCGAACCTGCGAGCGCCGCCACGGCAATCTCGGCCCAGACCATATCGACATTGCTGCGGCCCATTTCCGCCGAGATGCGGAACCCCATGCCAACGATGGGCGTGCCGAAGAATTCCGCGACGATGGCGCCGATCAGCGCCAGCGTTGAATTGATCTTCAGCGCGTTGAAGATGAAGGGCCAGGCGGCGGGCAGGCGCAGCTTTATCAGCGTCGGCCACCAGCCGGCGGCATAGGTGCGCATCAGGTCGCGTTCCATGTGGCTGGCGGCGGCAAGTCCCTGCACCGTGTTCACCAGCATCGGGAAGAAGATCATGATGACGACGACGGCGACTTTCGACTGCCAGTCGAAACCGAACCACATGACCATGATGGGTGCGATGCCGACGACCGGCAGGGCGGAGACGAAATTGCCGATGGGCAGAAGCCCGCGCTGGAGAAAGGGCGAGCGGTCGATGAGGATGGCGACGAGAAAGCCGAGGCCGCAGCCGAGCACATAACCCGTCAGCACCGATTTGAGGAAGGTCTGGCGGAAATCCGCCCAGAGGATCGGCAGCGAGCCGAGAAGGCGGGCGAGGATGGCGCTTGGGGCCGGCAGCAGGATGGGCGGAACGGAGAAGCCGCGCACGATGCCTTCCCAGAGAACCAGAAGGGCAAGGCCGAAGAGGAGGGGCACGGCGATGCGGCCGATGCGCTTTCCAGAGGTCGAGGTGAAATTGCGCCGCACCAGCCATTCGTTGAAGGCCCAGGCGGCAAGCCAGAACAGGATCGCGCCGATAAACCAGAAGGGGTTCGTCATGGCCGTGCTCCCATTCTCTTGAGGACGGCGGCGTGGGCAATGCCGATGATCGACACCAGCAACGCCGCCACACCGGCGGCCATGAACAGCGCCGCCCATATCTGCACCGTCTGGCCATAATAGGAGCCGGAGAGGAGCCGCGCGCCGAGGCCCGCTACCGCGCCCGTCGGCAGTTCCCCGACGATGGCGCCGACCAGCGCGATGGCAATGGCGATCTTCAGCGAGGTGAAAAGATAAGGCAGGGCGGAGGGCCAGCGCAGCTTCCAGAAGATCTGGGCCGGTGAGGCATTATAGGTGTGCATCAGGTCAAGCTGCAGCGTTTCGGGGCTTCTTAAGCCCTTCACCATGCCGACGACGATGGGGAAGAAGGATAGATAGGTGGAGATCAGCGCCTTCGGCAGCAGCCCGGAAATGCCGATGGAGTTCAGGACAACGATGATCATCGGCGCGATGGCGAGGATGGGGATCGTCTGGCTGGCGATGATCCACGGCATGACGGAGCGGTCCATGGCGCGGTTATGGATGATGGCGACCGCGAGGAGAATGCCCAGCACTGCGCCAATGGCGAAACCGAGCAGGGTGGCCGAAAGCGTGATGCCGGCGTGGTAGACGAGGCTGCGCTTGGAGGTGATGGCCTTGTTGACGGTCGTGTCCCAGAGTTCGGCGGCGATCTGGTGCGGGGCCGGGAGGACCGGGCGCTCCTGCGCGAAGGTTTGCGGCAGGAGTTCGAAGAAACCCGGCGTCTGCCCGGCGCGGGTGGCCTGGTCGCGGGCGAAGGGCATGTTGAGGTAGATGACGGCGAGGTGCCAGAGGATGAGGATGGCGGTGAGGATGGGAAGGACGCGGTGGCGGAGGAGGGTCATGGGGTTTTGCTCCGCCGATCATTCCGAGGGTGAGGCTTACCCCCCTCTGTCCTGCCGGACATCTCCCCCTCAAGGGGGGAGATCGACTCGTGGGTGGGTCTCGGCCATCTCACTGTTTGCGAATGGAATGGAGGTAGAGCCGCCTGCCTTCTTCTCCCCGAGGGGGAGAAGGTCGCGGCAGCGGGATGAGGGGGCAAGGGTAGCGGTAGGCCGCAACCTTGCCCCCTCATCCGACCCTTCGGGCCACCTTCTCCCCGGCGGGGAGAAGAAACGTGTGGCAACCTCCCGCCAAATGAGCCAATGCTGGCGCTGACCTCACCCCTCATAGCCATGCCCCGCCTTCAACCCCTCACGCACCCGATGGGCAATGGCCAGAAACTCCGGCGTCTCCCTGATCTCCAGCGGCCTTTCCCGCGGCAGCGTGGATGTAATCACATCAGTCACTCTCCCCGGCCGCGGCGACATGACGACGATTTTCGTCGAGAGATAGACCGCTTCGGGAATGGAATGGGTGACGAAACAGATGGTCTTGCCGGTCGTATACCAGAGGTTCAGCAGCTGTTCGTTCAGATGATCGCGAACGATTTCGTCCAGCGCGCCGAAAGGCTCGTCCATCAACAGCAGGTCGGCATCGAAGGCGAGTGCGCGGGCGATGGAGGCGCGCTGCTGCATGCCGCCGGAAAGCTGCCAGGGGTATTTCTTGCCGAAACCGGTGAGGTTGACGAGGTCCATCGTGCGGTCGATGCGCTCGCGCTGCTCGGCCTTGCTGTAACCCATGATTTCAAGCGGCAGGGCGATGTTCTTTTCGATGCTGCGCCAGGGATAAAGGGCGGCCGCCTGGAAGACGTAACCGTAGGACCGGTCCTTGCGGGCATTTTCCGGCGTCGTGCCGTTGACGGTGATCTCGCCGGATGTGTGTTTTTCAAGATCGGCGATGACCCGCAGAAACGTGGTCTTGCCGCAGCCGGAAGGGCCGATGAAGGAGACAAAATCGCCCTTTTTTACATCCAGATCGACATTGGATAGCGCGTGGACAGGTCCATCCCCCGTTTCGAAGGTGAGGCCCAGTTTTCTGGCGGAAACGACGGAATAGGAAGGGGCCTGGTTCATCTTTGCTGATTGTCGCTTTCCGTGAGCGCTGCGCGCGCCAGCGGCAGCATCTGGGTTTCCGTCAGTCTGGCGATGGTCACGCCGGGGTTGCGGTCGAGATCAAGCCAGCGCACTTCCTCGATTTCCGCCTGCGGCATGACCTCGGCTTGAAGTCTGGCGGTGAAGGCATGGGCGACGACATCGGCGCCCGGTTCATTGGCGGCTTCCTCGCGAAAGATGCCCTCATAACGAACGGCATGTTCGGGCAGCGTCAGGCCGATTTCCTCGGCCAGTTCGCGGTGCAGCGCCTGCTCCGGCGTTTCGCCCGGATCGATCTTGCCGCCCGGTTGCATGAACTGCGTGGTGCCGCGCTTGCGCACCACGAGCATCTGCCGCTTCTCGTTGAGCAAGATGGCGGCAGCGATGAGGATTTCGCGTTTCGGCTCGCCCATGATCACACGCCCGATGCCGGAATGCCCGTGCGTTCCACTTTGCGCGGCGAGACGAGTTCTTTCCAGGTGGAAAGCGCTTGGCTGACGGCCGGATAGGGATCGCGGGCGATGAACCGGCCATGGCCGGCCTGTGTCTCGAGGGTGCCTTCCTCGACGCTCACCAGCCCCCGCGAGAGCGTGTAGCGCGGCAGGCCTTTTACCCTGTGTCCTTCGAACACGTTGTAGTCGATGGCCGATTGCTGGCTTGCGGCGCTGATGGTCTTTGTGAGCGCCGGATCCCAGACGACGATATCGGCATCGCTGCCAACGAGGATCGCGCCTTTTCTCGGGTAGATGTTGAGGATTTTCGCAATATTGGTGGAGGTGACGGCGACAAATTCGTTCATCGTCAACCGGCCGGTCGCCACGCCATGGGTCCACAGCAGCGGCATGCGATCTTCCAGCCCGCCGGTGCCGTTCGGTATCTTGCGGAAATCGCCGAGGCCGAAGCGTTTCTGCTCGGTCGTGAAGGCGCAATGGTCGGTCGCCACACATTGCAGCGAACCGGAGGCGAGACCGGCCCAGAGGCTGTCCTGATGCTGGCGATTGCGGAAGGGCGGCGACATCACCCGGCGGGCGGCGTGATCCCAATCGGGATTGGTATATTCGCTTTCATCGAGGATCAGGTGCTGGATCAGCGGTTCGCCATAGACCCGCATGCCGCTCTGGCGGGCGCGGCGGATGGCTTCATGGGCCTGCTCACAGGAGGTGTGGACGACATAAAGCGGAGCGCCGGCCATATCGGCGATGATGATGGCGCGGTTGGTGGCTTCGCCTTCCACCGAGGGAGGGCGGGAATAGGCATGTGCCTCCGGCCCGACATTGCCTTCCGCCATCAGTTTTTCCTGCATCTGCGCGACGATATCGCCGTTTTCCGCATGCACGAAGGGAATGGCGCCGAGTTCCGCGCAGCGCGAGAAGGAGGCGAACATCTCGTCGTCATTCACCATCAGCGCGCCCTTATAGGCCATGAAGTGCTTGAACGAGTTGATGCCTTTTTCCTGAACCACCGTCTTCATCTCATCGAAGACCTGCTCGCCCCACCAGGTGACGGCCATGTGGAAGGAATAATCGCAATTGGCACGCGCTGCCTTGTTGTCCCAGCGTTGCAGGGCATCGAGAAGCGATTGCCCCGGCTCCGGCAGGCAGAAATCCACCACCATGGTCGTGCCGCCGGCCAGCGCTGCCCGCGTGCCGCTCTCGAAATCATCGGCGGAATAGGTGCCCATGAAGGGCATTTCCAGATGCACATGCGGATCGATGCCGCCGGGCATGACATAACATCCGGTGGCATCGAGGATGGTGCCGCCGGTGAGATCGGGTCCGATCTCGGTAATTTTGCCGTCTTCTATCTTCACATCGGCCTTGTAGGTGAGGTCGGCGGTGACGACGGTGCCGTTCTTGATGATGGTGGCGGTCATTGTGGCGTGTTCCCGGTGACGAGGGCTGGCGAATAACGGTCGGTATGATCGGGCAGGAAAGTCTCGGCGTTCAGGACGGCGAGGATGGTGGTGAGCGTGGAGGAGAGATCTTCGAAAACTTCGTGGTTCCAGAACCGGAGCACGGTATAGCCCTGCCCGTTTAACCAGAGCGTCCGTTGCCGGTCGTGGGGGGAAGAGGCGTGCTGCGATCCGTCAAGTTCGACGATCAACATTTTCTCGCGGCAGACGAAATCGGCGATGTAAGCGCCAAGCGGGACTTGCCGGCTGAACTTGAAGCCGTTTAGCCGCCGGCCTTTGAGTTCATACCAGAGGCGGTATTCGGCGTCGGTCTCGTCGCGGCGGAGTTTTCGGGCTTGCGTGGTTTTGCCAGGTTGGCGTTTTGCTGCTTTTTTGCCCGTGTGGTCCACCATGAGCCTTGCCCCCTCATCCGGCCCTTCGGGCCACCTTCTCCCCGGCGGGGAGAAGAAATGGGAGGCACCGTCGCAGATTTTCATGACGCCGGTGGTAGAGTCGGGGGTGTTGCCGCGTGTTTCTTCTCCCCGCCGGGGAGAAGGTGGCCCGAAGGGCCGGATGAGGGGGCTTGGCCTCGTGGGCACGATCATTCCACGATCTCCGCAGTCTCCAGCACCGCATGCAGCAGCACATCGCAGCCAGCCTTTGCCCATTCCGGCGAAATCTCTTCCGCTTCGTTGTGCGAAAGCCCGTCCACGCAGGGGCAGAAGATCATGGTGGAAGGGGCGACCCGTGCGGTCCAGCAGGCATCGTGGCCGGCGCCGGAGATGATGTCCATGTGGCTATAACCCAGTTTTTCGGCGGCATTGCGCACGCGGCCCACCAGCACCGGATCGAAGGTGACGGGATCGAAATGGCCGATGGCCTCGATCGAGCAGCCGACGCCGAGTTCTTCGGCGATAGCGGGCACCTCGCGTTCGAAGATGGCCCGCATGTTGTCGAGCTTCGCCTGCGAGGGGGTTCTAAGGTCGATGGTGAAAACCACCTTGCCGGGCAGGACATTGCGGGAATTGGGCGTGAAGATCATCTGGCCGACGCCGGCCACGGCGCCGGGCTGGTGGGCCATTGCCACTTCCTGCACTTTTTCAAGAATGCGGGCGGCGGCTAGACCGGCATTGACGCGCATGGCCATCGGCGTCGAGCCGGTATGGGCTTCCTTGCCGGTCAGCGTCACTTCCAGCCACCACAGGCCCTGGCAATGGGTGACGACGCCGATCTGTTTTCCTTCCGCCTCCAGGATCGGCCCCTGCTCGATGTGATATTCGAAATAGGCGTGCATCTTGCGCGCGCCGACCTCTTCCTCACCCAGCCAGCCGATGCGCTGCAGCTCCTCGCCATAGGTCTTGCCGTCGGTATCGGTGCGGCTATAGGCGTAATCGAGATCGTGAATGCCAGCGAAGACGCCGGAAGCCAGCATGGCGGGCGCGAAGCGCGCGCCTTCTTCATTCGACCAGTTGGTGACGGTGATCGGGTGTCTGGTTTTGATATTGAGGTCGTTCAGGCTACGCACCACTTCCAGCCCGGCCAGCACGCCAAGCACGCCGTCGTACTTGCCGCCGGTCGGCTGGGTGTCGAGATGGCTGCCGATATAGACCGGCAACGCGTCCGGGTCTTCGCCGGGGCGGGTGGCGAACATGGTGCCCATGCGGTCGACGCCCATCGTCATACCCGCCGCCTCGCACCAGCGCTGAAACAGGCGGCGGCCTTCCGCATCCTCATCCGTCAGTGTGCGGCGATTATTGCCGCCGGCGATGCCGGGGCCAATCTTCGCCATGTCCATCAGACTGTCCCACAGACGGTCGCCATTGACCGTCAAGTTCTTACCCGCCGTCATGCAGTGTCGTCCTCACCTGTTTTGTTTTTATCAAAGCAAAGCTTGTGCCGTTCCCTTTTTTGCCGGTTAAGATAACAGCCATTGCCTTGTGGCGGCGATGGTGGATAAATTGACCGGCTGGTAAACATTGCAAATTCGCACTGGCGTCAGCAAGGGATTTTGTGACGAATCGCAGTAATTTTGCCTAAGCTATGAACGGCGATTATTTTTTAAGCATACTGTAGCGGCAATTGCATTGAAAAGAAACAGAGAGCTGAGAATGGCCATACCGCGCGCAGCGAAAACACAGAAGCGGACCCGCATTCAGGAGGAAAAGCAGGAAGCGATTCTTGAAGCTGCGCTCAGTGTTTTTTCCACGAATGGGTTCCGCGGCTCCACCATCGACCAGATTGCCGAGGCGGCCGGCATGTCCAAGCCGAACGTGCTTTATTATTTCCGCACCAAGGAGGCGATGCATCGCGCGCTGATCGAGCGAGTGCTGGATACATGGCTCGACCCGCTGCGCGCCTTTGACGCCGAGGGTAATCCCGAAAGCGAAATCCGCTCCTACATTCGCCGCAAGCTGGAAATGTCGCGGGATTTTCCGCGTGAAAGCCGCCTGTTCGCCAATGAAATCCTGCAGGGCGCGCCCCATATCGAGGACGAACTGAAAGGCCCGCTGAAACAGCTGGTGGATGAGAAGGCAGAAGTGATCCGCGCCTGGGTGAAGGCCGGGCGGATGGCCAAATGCGACCCCTACCACCTCATTTTCTCTATCTGGTCGACCACTCAGCACTATGCCGATTTCGATGTGCAGGTGCGGGCGGTGCTGGGGGACAGACACGGTGGCGACGGGCGTTTCGAAGATGCGGCCCGCCATCTCGAGCAGCTTTTCATGGGCGGATTACGGATAACCGGCTGAGCATCGCCGGATTTTCAGCGCCTGAGCGTGCTGCGAAAAACATGATGAAAATTATCACCTTTATACTTTACTCCAAAACTCATCTTTATTATGGTGCCGGCATCCCGAATGTCGGGGCCCAATATCGGGGTATCAAAAACCAACCGGCAGGTGAGGGAATGGCACGCAAGGAAAAGAAGAAGGCCGAACGTGGCGGCAAGCAGGGCAAGGGCGAGCCGCAGACTGAAAAGGTGGCGGCCGAAGAGCAGCTCTCGGGTCCGAAAAGCTTTCTTTATGTCGGCGGCCGTGACTGTCAGGTTGCCCATCTTCGCCAGATCGCCAGCAATTTCGGCGCGGAGCTCATTCATCACGACGGCGGCCTGCGTGAAGCCGTCTCCCGCATCGATACCGTTCTTCCCTCCGTCGACTGCGTTTTCTGCCCGATCGACTGTATCAGCCACGATGCGTGTCTGCGGGTGAAGTCCGGTTGCAAGAAATTCGGCAAGACGTTCATTCCGCTGCGCAATGGCAGCAAATCCAGTCTGGAGCGGGCGCTGCAGACGATGAATGAACGGACCCCCAACGATGAGCGACGAGCGCAATAATTTTAAGGGCGAAGAGCCGACGGCAGACGAGGCCTGCCGCGTGGAACTGCACAAGATGGCCGAACAGGCTGCCGATCCGGCCCTGACGGAAATCTATGAAATGGTCGGCGAACGCCAAAGGCGCAACCGCGCCGCGACCGCCGTCGGCAATGTGGCGATCTTTCCCCATCTGCGCACCCGCCAGCCCGGCGAAGCACCACCCTTTGCACTCGGCGAGGCGGCGAAAAAGGGCCGCAACATCCTGCCGTTTCGCTGGACGCGGCGGCGTTAAGGCCGATCAGCCTTTCGGCTTCAGAAACGCACCGGCGCAGAGCACCAGCCATCCCGCGATCATTCCGAGGCCACCCAGGGGGGCCGCGTAGGCAAACAGGCTGTGGCCTGAAAAATGTCTGGTGACGAGATCACCAACAAAGACCGCCGTGCCGAGGCCGAGGATCAGGCCCGCCGGAATGGCGGTTCTGATGCGGTTAGCGCCAATATTGAGCGCCACCAGCACCGGCGCATGCGCCAGCGCCATGGCCGAGGCATTGCCCAGCATATAGGTTTCACCGGTATGGGTCGCGGCGGCGGCAAGCATGACGCCGGCAGCACCCAGGAGGCTACCAAGCAGCAGAATGAAGGCGCGCAGTCTCTCGTGGGTCATGGCTTATCCGCTTCCTGGTTCTGCATGTGAAAGGCCAGCCGCTCCACCGGCGCCCAGATGATCTCGCGCAGCTTCGCATTTTCTATCGTCTCATCCATGGCGCGGCGGAAGCACAGCAGCCATTCATCCCGCTCGGCGGGGCCGATAGGGGCGACGAAATGGCGACGGCGCAACATCGGGTGGCCGTGTTTTTCGACATAGACGGGCGGTCCGCCAAGATATCCGGTCAGGTAGTCGTAAAACTTCGCCTCGCTGCCGGAAAGATCGACAGGATGGATGGCGCGGCAGCGTGCGGCCTCGGGCAGGGTATCCATCAATTCATAAAAACGCCGGGTGAGCGCCCTGACGGTCGCATCGCCACCGATCGCTTCGTAAAGGGTAACGGTCTCGCCGCTCATCGTCGCCTCCTTGGACCCTGCGGTCCTTATCGCTTTCCGGGCCAGCGAGTGCAACAGGGAAAGACGGGATGCGACATTTGGGACATCGTGCCCATAAAACGTCAGTTGTCAGGCCCGACGGATTGTTGAATAGCTTGGACGGCTATTTTGAGTGGTGCGACATGTTCGGTCACCACCGCCCAGATCACATCATCCGCGACTTTGTGGTATTCATGTCGTAGAATATTGCCGATCCCGTGAATCTGTTTCCACGGAATTTCAGGCGCAACGTCCCGCAATAATTCCGCCGGGATGTGCCGTGATGCCTCGGAAATGATCTCCAAAGCGCGCTGTACGGCGAGCTTGAGGAGCCAGTTCTGCTAGAAGTCGTCCAGTGATAGTCCGGCGGTGTGCGTTTCGATGCCTTGGATCGCGTCCAGCATTTCGCTGAGAACCGGCCAGATCCTCCGTTTTATCATCAGAATATCCGCACTGCGGATTGCTCGATGTCGGCGCGGAGCAGCGGGTGGAGGCTGTCGCGGGTGGTCACGTCCACCTCCATCGCCAGTTCGTCTTCCAGAAACTGCTTGATGCCGACGAGATCGATCAGCGAAAAGCGGCCGTCCTGATCGTAATCGATGAAGACATCCAGATCGCTTGCGGTCAGTGCTTCATCGCGGGCGGTCGATCCAAAAACATAAAGCGATGTCGCGCCCATGCTTTTCATGGCATGGGCGTGCATTTTGAGTTTCCTGATGGCCTCTGCTCTCTTCATGCGGCAAGCTTACACCATCGTGCAGGTGGCATCCAGACTCAGCCAAAATTACGGATGAGATCGAGCCCCTTTTTCAGAAGCGTTTCGGCCTCATCCTGATTGGCGGCTTCGACGTAGCAGCGCATTTCCGGGGCGTTGCCGGAAGGGCGGAAATGAATGGTGCTGCCATCGGTGAGCGCCACGCGCAGGCCGTCGATGTCGCTCAGCGCCTTTACCGTGCCGACCGGGGCGAGGAAGGTTTCGAGATTGTCGCGGGAGGCGCGCAGATGTGTCATCAGCGCGGCGCTCTTTTCCTGGGCGAAATTTTCCAGGCGGTCGGCGGCGGCGACCGGCAGGTTGTAGGCGGCGGCGATCTGCGACAGCGGCATTTTCTGTTCCGCCGAGAGAAGCAGCACGGCGAGAACCGGCAGGAAGCTGTCACGCGTCGGCAGAGGCGAAAGCGGCCTGCCGTTGAGCGTGAAGGCGGAGGCCGTCAGCAGGCCGCCATTGGCCTCGAAGCCCATGACGCCGTTCTTGCCGGCGGCGAGCGCCTCAGCCATGCCCGCGATCACGAAGGGGGAGCCGACCTTGGTGCGGACGACGTCGAACGAACCGTTGGCCTCGATACCCGAATTGGAGGTGACGGGGGTAACGACCACGCCGGCGCCGAGGAAATTTGCGGTGATCAGGCCGATAAGGTCGCCGCGCAGCGGCATGCCGTTTTCATCGGTCAGCAGGGGGCGGTCGCCGTCGCCATCGGCGGAAACGATGGCGTCGAGACCGTGCTCCGGCGACCATTTTTTGAGAAGGGCCAGCGTTTCCGGGGAGACTGCTTCAGTATCGACGGGGATGAAGGTTTCGGAGCGGCCGAGCGGAACGACCTCCGCCCCATAATGGGCAAGCACGTCGACAAAGAGATCGCGCGCCACCGTGCTGTGCTGGTAAACACCGATCCTGAGGCCGGACAGCGCCTTTTCCGGCAGCAACGCGATGTTGCGCTCGTAGAAAAGTTCGGCTGCGGTGGCGGAATGGTCTTCGGCGGTCGCCGCCTCGGCGCTTATGCCTTCGGCTTCGATTTCGGCGGCAAGAGCGGCAATCGCCGTCTCGTCCTGCTTGTCGATTTCGCCGTCCGGGCGGTAGAACTTGATGCCGTTGCGGTCGGCCGGGATATGCGAACCGGTGATCATCAGCGCGCCGGCCTTCAGCGACAGGCCGTAAAGCGCCAGCGCCGGTGTCGGCACGGCGCCGCAATCGAACGGGGTCAGGCCGGCTTTTTTGAGCGCGGCGATGCAGGTGGCGGAAACTTCCGGGCTCGAATCGCGGAAATCGCGGCCGACGAGAATGGGGTCGCCCGCCTTTGCCTGGCCCGATATGAGAAGGTGTTTTGCAAATGCCGTGGCATAGACGGCCGAGGCTTTTCCTTTCAGATCGACGGAGAGGCCGCGAAGGCCGCTCGTTCCAAATTTCAGGCTCATGCCAAACTCCGTTTCGATAAAATCTTTGAGGGTCAAATGGATAATGCAAAAATATAACGGTTGAAAGAACCGTATCGATCCATCCAAGTCAATCATCCCTTTCAACGTGGCCGCGAATAGGCGATGATGGCGGGACCGATGCGGGTAACCTAAAATTCACCCGTCATATTTAAACTTGTCCGTCGATGGCGGCTCTGGCGACGGTGGGAACCCTCTGTTGCCGGCCTTTTTTTGGTTCGTTCGAGTTGGATTGGCTGATGTACAGGCTTCAAAAGGCGGGACATAAGCAGGCACGCCCGCTCAATGAAAAAACGGCGCCTGCCGCGAGAACCCATGGTTCCCTGCTGGACGATCTGGTGGACGAGGACGAGGTTTTCGAGCGCACGGTGCTGAAGGACCATCTTGAGCCGAAACCGTCGAAGACCGCCGCTGCGCCGGCCGCTGCCGAGACGCCGGTAAAGGCTGCTTCGCCGAGCGGCAATCTGGCGGCTGCGCTGCCGGGCCTGAAACATATCGACAGGATCGGTGTGGATGACGTCATCCTCTGGCTTCGCAGAGGTGTCGTCTGGATCGTGCTGGCGATCATTCTCTGCGTCGCCGGCGCACTCACTTACGCCTCTATGACGCCGCCGCGCTACAAGGCCTATACGGATATCGTCGTTAATCCCTCCAATCTGAACGTCGTTAATGATGGGGTGTTTTCGCCCAACCAGCAGCGTGACACACAGATACTCGAGGTGGAAAGCAAGCTGCGCACCATCACTTCGCGCAACGTGCTGGCGCGGGTGGTGGACGAGCTGAAGCTCGATCAGGACCCTGAATTCATCAGCCCGCCGCCGCTTGCGCGGCTGAAGGCAATGTTCTCATCGAAACCGGAAGACGATGACAACCGCGTCGGCGCGCTTCGTTCACTGGGGGATCGGGTGGCGGCGGAACGCGACCCGCGCTCCTTCGTGGTCACGCTTTCGGTCTGGACCAATGATGCCGAAAAATCGGTGACGGTCTCCAAGGCCATCGTGAAAGCTTTCGAAAGCGAACTGTTCCAGACGACCTCCGACAGCAGCCAGCGTGTCGTTGACGATCTCAAGAAGCGGCTGGAGGAAATGCGCGAAAATGTGACCATCGCCGAAAAGCGCGTGGCCGATTTCCGCCGCGAGAACGGTTTGCAGGAAAATAATGGCCAACTCGTCAGCAATCTCGCCTCCGGCGAGCTGAATGCGCAGGTGCTTGCGACCCAGCAGCGGCTGATCCAGGAGGAATCCCGCCTGAAGCAGATGGAGGCGGCGATTGCCCAGAACCGCACGCAAAGCGACGCCATCTTTGACAGCCAGACCATGAACACCATCCGCGCGCAATATAGCACCCTGCAGCAGCAGATCGGCGCGATGACGCTGACCTATGGCGCACGCCATCCGCGTCTGGCGACGGCGGGTGCGGAGCGGGCAATGCTGGAACGCGGCATGGCGGACGAGGCGCGGCGCATCCTGCAGGCGGCCAAGATCAATGTCGCCGAAGCGCGCTCCTCGCTGGATGCGCTGAGGCTGAAGGCCGTGGCGGAACGCGCCAATGTCTTTACCGACAATGAGGCGCAGGTGCGGCTGCGCGATCTGGAGCGCGACGCCCGCTCGGCGGCGGCGATTTATGAGACTTACCTCACCCGCTCGCGCCAGCTTGCCGAACAGCAGTCGATCGATTCCACCAATGTGCGGGTGATTTCGCAGCCGGTTGCCCCCAATTCCAGAAGCTGGCCGCCGGGCAAGCTGACCTTCCTGATCGCCGGCGGCATGGGCGGACTGTTCCTCGGTCTTGGCATTGCCGTGGCGCTCGGTCTCTGGGGTTATCTGCGCCGGGACGAACACGCGGATGTCGTGGCGCGGTAAGACGAGGCGGCTGCGTGTCGCCTTATTCTTCCGAAATCAGACCGTCATAAACCTCGAGCAGGGCGGCGGCGATGGCCGCGCCCAGCGCATTGCCGGCATCGCGAATACCGGCCTCGTCTCCATCGCGAACCGAAATGGCAAGGTCGGACGCTTCGTTGGCGACGATTTCTTTTGCCCGTTCTATCGCCCAGAGGCCGAAATCGCCGCGATTGTCGATCGAGATTGTTTCCATGGCCGGAGCCCTTCCGTGGTTTGATTTCCGCGTCCCTTAACCCATCGGTTGGAAAACCGGAATAGTCAGAAAATGTGGCGCACAACCTTCAGGCGTGTAAAATGCCCACTGCATACGGGGATTTATAAAAATATTAATGATAGTTCTTCGTAGTGTCTGAAGCCTTATACCCTATGCATAAGCGTGACTATAACAATGAAACGATGCCTATCTTGGACACCGGACAGATCATGACAGGGAGAGAGAGGCCGGATGCGGGAGCGCCGGGCCAGGCATGGCCGGTTATTTCCCTTGCGGCACTGCCCATCACTGACGCGACCATCGATGAAACGGCACGGGATTTCATCCTGCGTGCGGGAAGCGAGCGCGTGTCCGGTGCAAGACCGTTTTATTCGACCTCGGCGAACGGCCAGGTCATTGCGCTTTGTCATCACGACCGGGAATTCGACGCCATGCTGCGGCAGGCGGACCAGATTCATGCCGATGGTATGTCACTGGTGATCTTCTCCCGAAAATTCTGCCGGCAGGCGCTGAGGGAACGGGTCGCGACGACCGATCTTGTTCATGCGGTCGCCAAGCGTGCCGAAGAGACGGGAAGCCGGTTTTATTTCCTCGGCGGTTCGGAAGAGGTGAACCGTGCGGCGGTCGAAGAAATGCAGAGGCTCTATCCGCGTCTCGTATTTTCGGGACGGCGCAACGGTTATTTCAGCCGCGCCGAGGAAGACGCGGTCCTTGCCGATATCGCCGCTTCGAAAACGGATATTCTCTGGGTCGGCTTCGGCATTCCGCTGGAGCAGCGCTTCGTTTCGCGCAATCTCGACAGGCTTTCCGGCATCGCCGTGGTCAAGACCTGCGGCGGCCTTTTTGACTTCCTTGCCGGCAAGAACAGCCGGGCGCCGCAATGGATGCAGGATATGGGGCTGGAATGGCTCTATCGGGCGATGCTCGAGCCGAAGCGTCTCGGAAAACGATATTTGCTGACCAATCCGATCGCCATATATTCGTTGCTGAAGTATCGCTTCGGAGCGTCGGGTCAGGGCCGGTAAAGCTGCGGCAAGCCCCGCAGGCGGCAGGCATATTGCATCGCGTCAGTTAATCAGTTTTCCCTAACATATTGAGAAAACGGGCTTTGCCGCTGAAATTCGTTGCAACTGCGAAGGAGCGCGCTACACTGTCCCAATATTATAAATTTATTCGAATCAGAGATATTTTGGGGACACCCATGGTGATTACGTCCATTTCTCTTTTCATATATGGAATTGGCACCGCCACCTCTCTCGCCATGACCTATATTGAAGGTGCCCGCCGCGATAAGAATTGGGATTTTTACCGGGTGACCGGCATCGTCCTTTGTTTCTTCTGGCCGCTGCTGGTGCCGCTTCTCGTTGTTGCGGCGGCTTTTTCGGCGCTCGGTTTGCAAAAACGACGCGAGAACGTGCTGTCGTTCGGCAGGGAAAAGACCCTCAGCTAAACCGGCGACGCGAGCGATTGCGGTCAGCTCTTCTTCGCCGGCGCCTTGTAGGGGGTGAGTGTGATGCCGAGGCTTGCCATCATCCGGCCAATGGACATCAGCGGCGGATGTGTGGCGGGCAGCCAGGCGCCGGTTTTCAGCCCGGCGAAAACGGCGCGCAGCAGAGACAGGCACAGGCTGACGGCATTTTTGGCGGTCAGCAGCAGTCCGCCCCTCAGGCCGGGGTGGCGGGCGCGGTCGATGCTGTAATTTATGATGCCGGTGCGGAGCGAGCGCTCCATGATCCAGCGAGGCGCCATCCGACTTTCCGGCACATATTCAATGATGACGGCGCGGGCATTCCAGGCAAATTTGAAACCTGCCTTGCGGCAGCGGGTGAAGAAATCCATGTCGCCGCCGCCGAGGAAGTTGAACTGCACGTCGAATTCCGGTTTCGGCAGGCTTTCGAACACTCGACGTGAGATCAGGCAATTGCCCGATCCGTGGATTTGCTCGACGAGACCGGTCGGCGCTTCGATGGAGCCGAACAGCGGATGCGAGAGAACCGCCTTCGAAGCCGGTGCGTCGAATTCCCGGTTGACCGGGCCGCCGACGATGTCGACGCCGAAGGATTTCGCCGCTGAAACCATTTCGGCAAGCCATTGGGGGGAGGCGGCCTCGTCGTCATCGATCATCAGGAACCATTGCGCTGATGGATAACTCTGCCGGGCGGTGCGGAAGGCCGTGTTGATGGCGTAACAATTGCCCTGCGTCGGCTCCGCCAGCGCCTGACCGTTCACGCCGTTCTCGGAGAAAAATGTGCGTGCGACGGCGAGACCCTGCTGGCCTGCGCCGTCATTATCGACCACGACAATGGCGAAGGGAAAATCAACCTTCTGGGCCGCGAGTGACCGAAGCGTCTTTTTCAGGCCTTCCGGCCGGCGGAAACTCGGAATGCACACCACCGCTTCCGGCATGATCTCGGACATGGAAACTCCTAAATTCCGGCAAGCGCTGCGGCGGAAAAAACGACGGCCCTGAGGCTTTGGCGCGGGCGGTTGAGGAAGGTGTCGGCCAGCGCCGAAAAAGCCTCGCGGTAACGGCGGGCGCGGAAGGCCTGCGCCACGGTATAGGCGTTCATATGGTTCTCCGACCGGCGGCGAAGCCGTCGCAGTTCCGGCGGCGAGATGGCGGCGACGATGGCCGGGTCGGAAAAGACGGCTTCGATGGCCGGCTCGCAATCGCGGAAGGTCAAAAGCCGGTTCATCATCACGCTTGTTCTGTGCACGCGGTAATCCAGCACATGGCAGCCGGGCAGGTAAACGAAACGGCCGGCGGCGGCCAGCCTGCACCAGCCATACCAGTCTTCGGCATAACGCAACGTCTCGTCGAAACCGCCGAATTCCTGAAGGATGCGGGTTCTGACCAGCATGATGCCGCCATTGACGATGAAGTTGCCGCCGAGCAGCGGCTGGAGAATGAAACCATCGGGTTTTTCCCGGCGGCGAATGAGGTTGCGCCGGCCGATCTTGAAGCCATCTTCATCGATGCGTTCGTAATCGCCATAGACGGCGACGACATCCGGCCCGGAAATGCCGGCGCAAAGGGCCGCGATGGCGCCCGGTTTCAGGCGATCGTCGGCATCGAGGAACATCGTCCATTCGCCGCGCGCCTGCGACAGGCCGAAATTGCGCACGGCGGAAACGCCCTGCCTTCCCTGCGGCCGGGCAAGCAATTTGACGCGAGGGTCGGAAAAACCCTCCACTTTCTGCGCGGTGGTGTCGGTGGAGCCGTCATCGACGACAAGCACTTCACCGATGGTCTCGCCCTGCAGCAACACGCTTTCGATCGCTTCCACGATGTAACGCTCGCCATTGCGAACGGGAATGACAATCGAAACGGAAACCAAGACTTCAAACTCCCTGCGGCGTGGGCCAAGAATTCGCACAGCGAAGTTACTACCGCATTAAGCGGGTCTGGCCAATTATGACGTGGTATAACGTCGGTTAACCTTGCAAATCTTTAATATCCTTTTCCTATGATAGGGATGTTATGTTTTGGGAATATAGGTTGCGGAGGCGGGCGAATGCGGATCGGGCGGCGGAATTTTATAGGCGGTGCGGCAAGCGCTGGCCTGCTGCATGCCGTGGCCGGCCCGGCCTTTGCCGCGCAGAAGAAAGCAACGATCAAAACCGCCCCCTATGGCGCCGCCGTCTACCTGCCTGACCTTAATGCCGATAGCCGCATCGGCGAGGCGGTGGTGAAATATTGCTCGCGCATCACCCCTGTCACCGAAATGAAATGGGAGGTGATGCGGCCTTCGGCGGAAGTGTTCGATTTCGCCGCTGCCGATGCACTCGCCAATTTCGCGCGCCAGCACAAGCTAGCCATGCATGGCCATCCGCTGATCTGGTATGCCTCCAACGCGCCTTGGCTTGCCAGTGTCGGCGGCGCCAAGGTCGAGAAGCTGATGGAAACCCATATCGTCACCGTGATGGAGCGGTATAAGGACGTGATCCACAGCTGGGACGTGGTCAACGAACCGATCCCCGACGTGCCGGGCAATGTGCGGGCGCGGCGCGATGCCTGGTATTATGGCGCGGGGCCTGACGCCATCAAGAAGGCTTTCGAGATCGCCCATGCGGTCGATCCGAAGGCGCAACTCGTGCTCAACGAATATGATGTCGAATTTGCCGCCGAGAAATCGCCGGCCAAACGCGCCGCTTTCCGCAATCTCATCCTCGAACTGCTGGAAAAGGGCGCGCCGATCAACGCCGTTGGCCTGCAGGGGCATTTGCGCGGCGGCTGGCCGATCGCCAAGGACGAGCTTGCCGCCTTCACGACGGAAATGCGCAGCTACGGTCTTGCCGTTCTGGTGACGGAGCTTGACGTGATGGACCAGACGCTGCCCGCGCCTGAGGCCGAACGGGATATGCTGATCAACGGTCAGGTCCGCGAGTTTCTGGAGGCCGCCTCGGCGGGCGGCGCGCTTTCCTCCATCACCACATGGGGCATCTCGGATCAATATACCTGGATCCGCTGGGCCTATCCTCGCCGGGACGGCACCGCCAACCGGCCGCTGCCGCTGGACTGGAGTTTCAACGAAAAACCCATGATGGCCATCATCAATGAATTCCGCAACCGTGGTGCATGACTATGAATGCTGAAATGCCGCTTCCTCCTGTGCAAAAGGCGCTGCAAATCAACCTCCATCCCTTCGACGCCCCGCATGCGGCCCTGACGCTGCCGCATCAGCTCAGGGTCTGGGGCGGGCAGGTGGACCGCATTTTGCTGACGGTCGATACGGGCCAGGTGGGGGCGGGGCGGTACAAGGGCAATGGTTTCGATGCGGCGCGCCAGCGTCTCTTCGACATGCTGGAGGAAATGCAGACCAATTATCCGCATCTCTCTGTGGATATCGTCGATTACAGCGATGCGGCGCGTGATACGGTGACGCAGACCTTCTTTTCGCGCTCTCCCATCCCCTATCCCGCCAAGGCTTTCGATGGCGGGCCTTTCCATGTCTATTTCTACGGGCTGAAACGCGCCAATGCCCGTTACGTGATGCACATGGACAGCGACATGATGTTCGGTGGCGGCAGCCAGAGCTGGTTCAGTGAGGCGATTGCATTGCAGAAGGCCAATCCGGATGCGCTGTGCATCACGCCCTTTTCCGGGCCGCCGACGATTCGCGGCGATTTGGATATTTCCCGCCATGTCGGCATGCCCGGCGTGAAGAACATCCCTGCGCCGCGCAAGCTGCCGTCGCGCATTCCCACCTGGCGTTTCGCCACCGTTTCGACGCGGCTGTTCATGATCGACATGGACCGTCTTGCGAAAAGGATCGGCTCGCTGGAACTGCTCAGGCCCGATGTCAAACGGCGTATCCGCTCCTATGCCTATAACCAGCAGCCGGTCTCCATGCCTGCCGAGGAAGTGCTGAGCACCAACATGATGCGCACCGGCGTTCACCGGCTCGATTTTCTCGGCACGGGCAAGGGCATGTATTCGCTGCATCCGCCCTATCGTTCGCCGGAATTCTATGCGGCTCTACCCTCCATCGTCGAGCGCATCGAGAAGGGCGATATTCCCGAAGGCCAGCTCGGCGATTTCGATATCAACGGGTCGATGGTGGACTGGGGAAGCGCGCTGGCGGCCAAGACGCGCTCCAAACGTTATGCGAAAGCGCTGCGCCATCTCATCTCGGCGAATGTCGGGCGGTTCCGCAAGGCTTGAGGGCGTCGCGCCCGTGTTCCGCTCCGGGGCCGGGCAGGAACCTCAATAGTCGGTGATGAGTTTGCTCCAGCTTTCCGAGCACAACCCGCCAATATAGATGTCGCCGCCCAGCGCCTTTTCCCTCAGGGCGTCATCGCGCGTCGCCATGCAGAAATAACCGTCGTGGCGGAAGCTCATGTGGTTCTGGCGGTAAAGCGCGTTGATGAGAAAGGGCTGCGCCATGCCGGTGACATGGGCATAGTTTTCATCATCGAAATGGCGGAACAGGGTGTTGAGCACATCGTTTTCGCAGCCGGCATCGCAGACGAGATTGAGCACATAGGCCGTTCTTCCCCGCTGGCCGAAAAACAGTGCGGCGCCCATGGCGTGACCTTCGGCATTCTCGATCATCACGCTTTTCAGTTCGCCGAGGCTTTCATTGGCCTTGCTCATCTCTATCAGCCAGTGGAACTCTTTGTGAGACCATTCCGGGCGGATGGAAAAACGCTCGATCATCGCAAGCGCGCTGCGTCGGAAGGTTTCGTAATCCACGGTTCTCACCCTGGCACCAGCGGCCTCCTGCGGCCTCAGACCCTTTTTCCACCGCCGCAGGATTCCATCCACAAGTCCAAGCGCGGCGAGCGCCAGCGTGGTTTTGGCCAGTTTCGAGCGGCGCGGCATGCGCAACGCTATGGTGCAGAAGGGCTTGAGCGCCTTGTGCCATTGCAGGCTTTCAATCGGCAGCATGTCGCCGCCGGTCGCCACCCAGTGATCGGCGCTGACAGGAGAAGCCGTATCCGAGAACAACATGTCGTGTTTGGATGCCCGCATGCCGCGGGACAGGCGCGCCGCGCCGAGCGCGCCGCGTTTCCCGTCCGATGCGAAGGCGCAAAGCAGCCGGGCGGTAATCGTTTTTCCATTCGCAACGAAGCGCATGGGCACGGCGAGAATGACGCTGGTGACCCCGTTTTCCCCGGCGTCGTAGACAACGCTGCCGTTTTCCGGGCTGAAGGCGGGACTGCCGAAAAACAGTTTTTCTATATAGGAGCGGAAGTCGAAATTGCGCTCCTGCCCGGTCTTCCTGAAAGCGCTGTTGAGGACGGCTTCGACGGCGGGCACGTCATCCCTGCGCATGGGGCGAACGCCGGAGACACCTGGCTGAACCGGGCGTTGTGGCGACTGACCACTATCGCCGTCGTCCATTTTGGTGTGTATCGGAACGTCCACCGTCGGCCCCCAAGCTTTTGCGCATAGATGAAATCAACCATAGGCAGCGTATATTTTAATGTATTAATATAGATATAAAGCCTGCGATCCGCTCGGGTGTGAAATATCGAATTGAAGATAAATCACATTTATATCAACAAGTTGGATTTATAATCCTGCGCTATTCGAGGTTAACAAAATATACTCCCATAAGCAACCGGTGGATGAAATGTGGATCATTTTTTGCGGATGCTTTTTTGGGTGTCGAAGTTTAAATTTTGGAAATGACTGTCTTGATTTTTGTCTCCCGATTTTGATTTCCCGAGGGCAAAGCGTGCGTTCACGGCGCTATCTCCTCGTGCATCGCGGATAACCAAAAAAATCGCATTGGCGGGCCGGCCATTGTGGAGAAAGACGGAGGGGAACCGGACAGGCCCAGAAGCGGGCGTCGCTCCGACATCCCCAGACGCACAGGTTTCCGCTGTTGTTCGTCCAAGGTGATATTTTGAAATGATTTTTCGTTGCAAATATGTAAAAGAGCCGATTGTTGCGCGCGTCTGTGGCTATTTTCGCTAAACATGCGCGGCTCAAGTCTTTGTTATTGTGCACGTCGCACCGCGAGACCCTGGCTATTGGCGAGGCGGCACTAAAAAACGGATCGGCAAGGTCAATCGATGACAGATACAGGCGCCTGTGCGCTCGAGGCGGATGACATCCACAAGAGCTTCGGCACGCATGAAGTTTTGAAGGGCGTTTCACTGAAAGCCCACAAGGGCGATGTCATATCGATCATCGGCTCGTCCGGTTCCGGCAAGAGCACCTTCCTGCGCTGTATCAACTTCCTCGAAACGCCGGATCGCGGCCGGGTCATCGTCAATGGCGAAGAGATCGCCACGAAGGCCGGCAAGGACGGCAAGGCCGTACCGAAAAACTGGCGGCAGGTGGAAAAACTGCGCACCGGGCTTGGCATGGTGTTCCAGAATTTCAATCTCTGGGCCCATCGCACCGTTCTCGAAAATGTCATCGAGGCGCCGGTTCACGTTCTGGGCGTCAGGCGGCAGGAGGCGGTCGAAAAAGCCGAGGCTCTGCTGAACAAGGTCGGGCTTTATGACAAGAAAAACGCCTATCCGGCGTTCCTTTCCGGCGGACAGCAGCAGCGCGCCGCCATTGCGCGCGCGCTCTGCATGGAACCGGCGGTGATGCTGTTTGACGAGCCCACCTCGGCGCTTGACCCGGAACTGGTGGGCGAAGTGCTGAAGGTCATTCGCGATCTGGCCGAGGAAGGCCGCACCATGCTGCTTGTCACCCACGAAATGCGCTTTGCGCGGGATGTTTCCTCGGAAGTGATGTTTCTGCATCAGGGCAGGGTGGAGGAAGCGGGACCGCCGGCGCAGGTGTTCGGCAACCCCACAAGCGCCCGGTGCCGTGAATTCACCGGCGCGCTGGCCAACTGACCCTTTTGCCTGACAGTTCGTATTCAACAGGAGAGACTTTAAATGAAATTCTTCGCTACGCTGCTTGCCGGAACGGCATTTGCGTTTTCCGCCTTCACCGCCAGCGCCGACGTGCGCTTCGGCATCATGAACGAGTCCTACCCGCCTTTCTTCGCCAAAGACGCTACCGGCAAGTGGCAGGGCTGGGAAATCGATCTCATGGACGCCGTCTGCGCGGAAATGAAGGAAAATTGCTCGATCGTCGAGCTTTCCTGGGATGGCCTGATCCCGGCGCTGCAGACCAAGAAGTTCGACGTCATCTGGTCGTCCATGTCCAACACGGAAGAGCGCCAGAAGGTGATCGATTTCACCGACAAATATTACAACACACCGAGCAAGCTGATCGGCGCCAAGGGTGAAAAGGCGGGTGCGACGGCCGAGGACGTCAAGGGTAAGACCATCGGCATTCAGGTCGCGACCATCCAGTCCGAATATTACAAGAAATATTTCGCTGATGTCGCTGACGAAAAGACCTACCAGACGCTGGACGAGGCGTTTCAGGATTTGGCCGCCGGCCGTATCGACTACGTCTTCGGTGACTCGCTGGTTCTCGATGCCTTCGTGAAGAGCGATGCCGGCAAGGATTGCTGCGCCGACATGGGCAATGTGGCCGACGACAAGCAAATCCTTGGTCTTGGCGTTTCCGGCGGCCTGCGCAAGGACGATACGGAACTGAAGACCAAGCTGAACGCCGCTCTCGCCGCCGTCCGTGCCAGCGGGAAATATGACGAAATCACCAAGAAGTATTTCAGCTTCGATATTTACGGCAGCAAGCCCTGATCGGTCACATCGATGGCAAGCCTTGAAACCACGTTGCAGCTGCTGTCACCCTATCCTCCGGGATGGGGCGGCACCCTTTTGAAGGGTGCGGCGTCGACGCTTGCCATTTCCGCCGGTGCTTACCTCATCGGCATCGTCATCGGGCTTGCCGGCGCACTCGGCAAGCTTTCGGGCAACAGGCCGCTCGGCCTGCTGCTCAATCTCTACACCACGGCCATCCGCGCCGTTCCCGAACTGATCCTCATTGTCGGGCTCTATTATGCCGGGACGGACGGTCTCAACCGGCTGCTGCTGCTCGCCGGCATGCCGCCGCTGGAGGTCAACGGTTTCGTTGCCGCCGTTGCAGTTCTGGGTTTCGTGCAGGGCGCCTATATGACCGAGGTGCTGCGCGGCGCGATCCTTGCCATTCCGAACGGGCAAATCGAGGCGGCGCGCGCCTTCGGCATGCCACCGGCGCTTCGGTTCCGCCGGGTTATCCTGCCGGCCCTGCTGCCGAATGCACTGCCGGGGCTCGCCAATCTCTGGCTTGCGGTGACGAAGGACAGCGCGCTGGTGGCTGTTGTCGGTTACCAGGAACTGGCGCTCGCGACGCGGTTGGCAGGCGCCAGCACCAAGCAATATTTCCTGTTCTTCCTCGCGGCGGCATTTCTCTATCTCGCCATCACGCTCGTCTCCAATCTCGTCTTTTCACTGCTGGAACGCCGGGTGCGGCGCGGCCAGCCGGCTTTGGCGTAAGGGGGGAACGGCATGGATTTTTCCTGGGTCGCCAAATATTGGCCGCTGCTTCTGTCCGGCGCGTGGCAGACGCTGGCGCTGCTCGTCATCTCCGTCAGCATCGGTTTCGTGCTCGCCATCGGGCTTGCCTTTGCGCAGGTCAGCGGCGGGCGGGTGACGAAAATTCTGGCGCGGGCCTATTGCACCTTCTTTCGCGGAACGCCGCTGCTCATCCAGCTCTGGCTGCTTTATTACGGCGTCGGCTCGCTTCTGCCGATGGTCCCAGGCCTCCGGCAAAGTTTTATGTGGCCGGTGCTGCGCGAAGGGTTCTTCTTCGCGGCCGTCAGCTTCACGCTGAATTATGCGGCCTATGAGGCGGAGGTGCTGCGCGGCGCGCTGCTGGCGGTGCCGAAGGGCGAGCTGGAGGCGGGCAGGGCTTTCGGCATGGGCCGCTTCACCCTCATTCGACGCATCTGGCTGCCGCGCGCGATCCGCATCGCGCTGCCGACCATCGCTGGCGAGGTGGTGATGCAGTTGAAAGCCACGCCGCTTGCTTTCACCGTGACGGTCATGGACCTTTACGCCGTCGCCTACAAGGTGCGGCAGGATACGCTTCTGGTCTATGAGCCGCTGATCGTCGTAACCGTCTTTTATCTCATTCTCACCGCCATCATCGCCCGCTGTTTCGGCCTTGTCGAACGGCAGGTGCCGGTCCGTCGGTAAACATTCAAGGAGTATCACCATGGGCACTATCCGTATTCTCGACGGCGGCATGAGCCGCGAATTGCAGCGGCTCGGCGCCGAGCTGAAACAGCCGGAATGGTCGGCGCTGGCGCTGATCAATTCCCCCGATATCGTGCGGCAGGTGCATGCGGAGTTCATCGAGGCCGGTGCCGATGTCGTCACCACCAATTCCTATGCGCTGGTGCCCTTCCACATCGGCGAAGAGCGTTTCCAGAAGGATGGTGCATCGCTGATCGCCCTTTCTGGCAAGCTGGCCCGCGAGGCGGCGGATGCTTCCGGTCGCAAGGTGCTGGTTGCCGGTTCGCTGCCGCCGATCTTCGGCTCCTATGAGCCGCAGAATTTCGATGCGGGCCGGGTGCAGGACTATCTCAAGGTGCTGGTCGACAATCTCGCTCCTTCAGTCGATGTCTGGCTCGGCGAGACGCTGAGCCTGATCGCCGAGGGCGAGGCGGTGCGGCAAGCCGTTGCCGCAACGGGTAAGCCGTTCTGGATCTCCTTTACGCTCAACGATGACGCCGCTGCGGTCGCCGGTGGCGAACCCGCGCTACGGTCAGGCGAAACGGTGAAGGCTGCCGCCGAATGGGCGGCGCAATCGGGTGCTGCTGCCCTGCTGTTCAACTGCAGCAAGCCGGAAATCATGAAAGCCGCCGTCGAAACCGCCTCCGCCGTCTTTGCGGACAAGGGTGTTTCGCTCGAGATCGGCGTTTATGCCAATGCTTTCGAGGGCGAACAGGGCGATTCCGCTGCCAATGAAGGCCTGCACGGCACCCGTGCCGACCTGACAGACGATGTCTATTCCCGTTTTGCCTGCTCCTGGGCGGATGCGGGCGCGACCATGATCGGCGGCTGCTGCGGCATTGGTGCGGCGCATATCCACAAGGTTGCGACAGCGCTGCGGCGCGGGGCCGCCTGACGCGGTCGGCGGCTTTTAACGCACTATCGGGAATGAATGCGGCGGGCTGAAAGGCCGGCCGCTTTTTTGTCTGCGGCTATTGACCTCAACCATAGTTGAGGAATTATCAGTGCATGGAACACTATAATAAGGACGTTCCATGATCGAGAATTCCAAGGCGTTGAAGCTCACGCTGCTATTCGTTGCCACACTCACCATCATGGCCGGAACCACGGTCGCGCCCTCGTTGCCCGCCATCGAACAGAGCTTCCTGTCGACGCCTGATGTTGAGATCATGAGCCGCATGGTGCTGACATTGCCATCGGTGTTCGTGGCGCTCTGTGCACCGGTCGCCGGCGTGTTGGCGGATCGCTTCGGCCGCAAGCGACTGCTGCTCGGCGCGATCCTGCTTTACAGCTTTTCCGGCATGTCCGGCCTCTTTTCCGAAAGTCTTGTCGGCCTGCTCGTCGGGCGCGCTTTTCTGGGGCTGGCGATCGGCGCCATCATGACGATCGGCACGGCGCTGGTGGGCGATTATTTCGAAGGTTCGGCGCGGGAGCGCTATCTCGGCCTGCAACAGGCCTTTACTCAGATCGGCGGTGTGGTTTTTGTGGTGGCGGGTGGTTTGCTGGCGGATCTGCATTGGCGCGCGCCCTTCGCGGTCTATGCCGTCGCCCTGCTCATTCTGCCGGCAGCCCTGTTCTTTCTGACGGAGCCGGTGAGGAACGATGGCGCTGTCAAGGCCGGAGGCGAACGGGATTTTGCGGTCAACTGGCTGCTGGTGGGCGTGCTGGCGCTGGCGGTGTTTCTCGTCAATGCCCTGTTCTACACCATTCCCTCGCAGCTGCCGTTTTTCCTGCGGGAGCTTGGGGTGTTTTCCGTTAGCATTGCGGGATACGCCATCGGCATTTTCAATTTGGCCGGGGCGCTGGCGGCACTCAATTTCGGACGATTGCGGGCAAGGGTCACCGTCACCGCCATCATTGCCGTCGGGCTGGTGTCGATGACGGCGGGTTTTGCGCTGCTTGCCAGGGCCGAAGGGCTGGTTGCCTTGCTGTCATCGCTTGCGGTGGTGGGGTTTGGCCTCGGCCTGGTGATGCCGGGCATCATGTCCACCACCATCTTGCTGGCACCGCTCAGACTGCGCGGGCGTATCGCCGGAATCGTCACCGCCTCGATGTTTCTCGGGCATTTCATCTCGCCGCTGGCAAGCCAGCCATGGATTGCCCGCTTCGGTTTTGCCGCCGCCTATCGCGACATCGCCTCGATATTCGCCGCCATGGCAGGACTTGCCGTCATGGCCGCCATTTTGCAACGGTGGACGCTCATGCGAAGGGCGCGACCCTTCCCGCCGGGCGACTGACGACCGGTCTTCGACGGGCAAAAAACACGCGGGTTTTGCCCGCCACGGCATGAAGGAATTGTAAAGTTTTTGATTATAATCATTTTACTGTAAAATAAATCGATGGCGACGGCTGAAAGCTCGCATGCTTTCGCTTTTTCCCGGAAATTAGGTCCGGCGTTTCCGCCTGCTGGCGGGTCGCCGCGCCAACGCGGGAAGCGGCCTCCCCGCATTTGAGGGACAGGCTGCTTTCTGCGGCGCATGCATGATGCAGATGCGACCAGAGCCTATGATGCGGCTAGCGAAGCCTCGATGATCGGGGCGCTTGACGTGCAATGTGAGTCTTGCCGAACACCTCCGGCACGGGGAAGGAGCGGTTTTTAATGACGTGAGGCTTTCCGTGTCTTTTCTTCAAAACGCCAGTATTCGCACCAAAATCCTGTCACTCATTCTCCCGCTCTGCATCGTCGGCCTTGGCGCCACGGCTTACATGTCCACCCATTACAAGCAAGCGGACACGGCTTATTCTTTCTTTATCGCTACTGACAGTGCCGCGCTGGTGGAGCTTTCCCGCGCAAATCGCAATCTGGAGGCGATGGCCTATGGCGCCTATCAGGTCATGGCCTACGATGCGAAGGCTCCCGACTTCAAGATCGTCATGCGGGAATATCAGGGAGACAAGGGAGATTTGATATCGCGCCTGAACAATGTCAAAGCCATTTTCCCGGAAGAGGCCGCGACGGTGGACAGGTTGTTGGGGCAGGTTCAGGGCATTATTGCAATTACCGATAAGGCTGTGGAACTTGGCTCTGCCAACAGCAACCAAGAATCCGCTGCGGAACTGCTAAAGGCCGATGTTGCAATCCGCTCGGTCGGAAGTGATATCGCCGCCCTCTTGGACAAGCTTGCCAAGGGTGTCGTCAAGGGAAGCACCCAACTGACGGATCAGACCAATTCGACCATCATGGCCTCGCTGGTGATTGTCGGCATCGCTTTTGCGGTCGGTATCATTCTGGCGCTGTTCGTGGCGTCCCGTGGCATCACCACCCCGATCGCCCGTCTGCGCGAGCGCATGGTATCGCTTGCCGGCGGCGAGACGGCCACGGAGATCGATGGCATGGCGCGTCGGGATGAGGTGGGCCAGATGGCGAAAGCCGTACAGGTCTTCCGGGAAAACGCTATTGAGCGCATTCGTCTCGAACAGGAAACAGATGCCAACCGCACCCTCTCGGAGAAAGACCGTATCGAGCGGGAACAGCAGAAGGCAATGGAAGCCGCCGACGTCAAATTCGCCGTCGACAATCTTGCAGCCGGCCTCTCGAAGCTTTCGGAAGGCGATGTTTCCTATCGCATCGGCCAGCCGTTCACCGCGACGCTCGACGCCGTTCGTAACGATTTCAACATGTCCGCTGAAAAGCTGCAGGCGGCGCTGACCAAGGTGGCTCAGAACGCCAGCGGCATCGGCGCGGGTGCGGACGAGATCAAGTCTGCTGCCGACGATCTGGCCAAGCGCACCGAGCAGCAGGCCGCGGCCGTGGAGGAAACCGCCGCCGCTCTGGAAGAAATCACCACGACGGTCAGGGATTCCACCAAGCGCGCGCAGGAGGCGGGCCTGATCGTCAGTCGCGCCAAGACGGGCGCCGAACAATCCGGCCAGGTGGTGCGCCGCGCCGTGGTCGCTATGGAGCAGATCGCCAAATCCGCCAATGAGATCAGCAACATCATCGGCGTGATCGACGAAATCGCCTTCCAGACCAATTTGCTCGCGCTGAATG
Source organism: Agrobacterium salinitolerans (assembly GCF_002008225.1). Lineage (GTDB taxonomy): Bacteria > Pseudomonadota > Alphaproteobacteria > Rhizobiales > Rhizobiaceae > Agrobacterium > Agrobacterium salinitolerans. Next base: position 191,934 of record NZ_MRDH01000002.1, read on the forward strand.
CAGGCGTGGAAGCAGCCCGCGCTGGTGAGGCCGGCAAGGGTTTCGCCGTCGTCGCACAGGAAGTGCGCGAGCTTGCCCAGCGCTCGGCCAATGCGGCGAAAGAGATCAAGGCGCTGATCACCACCTCGAACGATCAGGTACAGCAGGGTGTTCAACTGGTGGGCGACACCGGCAAGGCGCTGGAAACCATCGTTTCGGAAGTTCAGGAGATCAACCGGCACGTCGTCTCCATTGTGGAGGCCGCGCAGGAACAGTCTTCCGGACTGCAGCAGATCAATACGGCCGTCAACCAGATGGACCAGGACACGCAGAAAAATGCGGCCATGGTGGAAGAAACCAATGCCGCAAGCCACAGCCTCGCCAAGGAAGTGGCGTCGCTCAACCAGCTGCTCTCCCAGTTTCGGCTCGCTGACGGCACCCAGCAGCCGAAAAACCAGCCTGCGTCGGTTCGCAGCGCAGGCGATAACGACAGATATGTGGCATCCCCGGTCCGCGCGCTGGGTCGCAAGATCGCCTCTGCGTTTTCGGGCAATGCCGCCGTCGATACAAAAGGCGACTGGCGGGAGTTCTGAGCGGCGGTCCGTTTCCAGCATGCGTTTCGGCGGGGAGACATCCCCGCCGGCGTTCAACGGCGATGCGGCGCAATGGAAAGCCGTTCTGGCGAAATCGATGTCCACCGTGTGAAACGCAATATTTTCGCGACAGCCAGATCATCCGCATCCGCAACCAGCGCCATGGGGGGTGGCGCCGGCTCAAGCGGGAAAACATTCAATTGGTGAAGTCCGAACCCGACCGGCGGACACTCACGGCCCGCTGGGGTCCTTTTCTTTCTTTGCTTGATCGTGATGCCACTTGATGGCGAAGAACATGCCCGTGCCCAGCACGAGAATCTTGAAAGGAAAGAAGACTAAGGGAAACAAATCTACCCAATCCCAATCCATCATTTTCGTATTTCCAGTCTGTTACTTGACACAATCTATCGAGGGTAGGGCTACCTTAAAACCACTGCTTCAACAACGCCATTTTATGCCCTCGTGCAGGGTCTTTTTGACGCAGCCCGGGCCGGATCGTTTCATCCGGAGCTCTTCAATCTTACCCGCGAAACCGCAGGGTCTCGACAAACAGGCTGAAGGCGGCGGATGGATGCCGTCGGCAGGGATAATCGAGGTGATAGCCCGGCAGGTCGGGCGTAAACTTGCCGGGCACCCGCATCGATCGGCCTGCATCCAGATGCGGCCGAACCTGATCGAGCGGCAGATAGGCGAGGCCGTGCACAGGAATTGCTATTCATCCGTGAATTCGGAATAACTAAAAAATAGGTTTTTGGCGGGATACTCATGGTACCGCAATGAAGCATCGGGTACGATGTGGCACGCATGGAAAAAGACAGAGAAGCCCCCCTTATGGCTGCAGCGCACGAAGAACAGGCGCGTGCATATTGGCGGAATACACTGTTTTATGTGACGTTCCTTTATTTCACGGTCGGCTTCTCGCCCTATATTTCGCTTTCTTCGACCTATCAGGGATCCGCCATGGCGGCAGGGTCCAACCTGCTGAACCAGCTTACCGCGATCATTCTGCTTTTCAGTTTCTTGGCGTTCATGGCGAAGGAGCGTTCGTTTTCCCTCGTCTTCTCACCGCGTCTGCTGATGGCGGCGGTTTTCGGCTGGTTTGTTTTCACCTCGCTGATGGGCGAGGCGCCGGCGTTTTCGCTGCGGCGGCTTGCCATGTGCGCCATCATCTGCGTGCTTGCCGGCGGCTTCCTGCAATTGCCGCGCACCGAGCGGCATTTTACCACGCTGCTTGCCGCATGCACCCTGATCATATTGTTCCTGTGCTATTTCGGAATCATCGTGCTGCCCTCACGCTCGATCCATCAGGCCAGCGATGCGCTGGAGCCATTGCTGGCAGGGGACTGGCGCGGGGTTTTCCGCCATAAGAACGAGGCCGCCTCGGTCATGGCGGTTTTGATCATCGTCGGTATTTATCTCTGCAAGCGCTGGTCGTTCATCGGCGGGTTGTCGGTGCTGTTGCTGTCGCTGCTCTTTCTGGTGAAGTCAGGCGGCAAGACCGCGCTCGGCCTGATGCCTATCATCATTGCGACAGGCTGGTTCATCCTGCGCTGGCCCCGTTGGCGCTACCCCGTCGTCACCTTGTTTCTGGCGGTTTTCGCGCTCGTGACCGTCGGCACCACGGTCGATCCCGTCTTTTCGCAGATGCTGACGAAGCTGGGGCTCGATGCCAGCTTTACCGGCAGACGGGATATCTGGACCGTCGCCATCGATTACATCCGTCAAAGCCCGCTACTCGGATACGGCTATCAGGCCTTCTGGCGCAGCGACGCCCTGATGTCGAGTTTCACCGAGAACAACACCTGGGCGACGACCGCGCCGGATTCACATAATGGTTATTTCGACCTGCTGCTTGCGGGCGGCGTCCCGGGGTTTGGGCTGGTGCTAATGTGGATTTTCCTGCTGCCGCTTCACTATCTCGGTAAAATGGATGAGGCCACGCGCAATAGCCCCCTGACGCGGCTTTATGTCGGCGTCTGGCTTTATGTCCTGCTCTACGGTTTTCTGGAAACGCTGTTCTTGCTCAGTTCGGGCTTCGTCTGGTTTTTTCTCCTCGTCGCGGTCATGGGCCTGCACCTGCAGGCAAACGCCAGCCTTGCCGAAGACGAGGTGGAGGCGAAACCCGCCCTGACCGGGAGCGATGCGATTATGTAATTAAAAAGCTTGATCTCCACAAAAGTGAAGAATGTTCTCAATGTCGCTTGGAGCGCGGCGGGCTTCGGGCAGATGCGACCCATCGGCTGTGTCGAGCGCGAGCTCGCACAGTGAATGTGCGATCAGCGATGTTGCCTGAAGCCCTATGAGGATGTCTGAAATTGCTTGTGCCATGGCCTCAGAAACGTTTGCTTCCAAGCGTATCGAAGAGCAAGCTGCTCAAGGCTTCATGCTTGGTTGCTCGAAAATCAATAAATAGTTGATTTTAATGGCGCACCCGACATCATTCGATTGGCTGAATATAGGCGAAATTTCCTTTTAAAATCAATGATTCTTATTCGTCCGCATGACGGGTTTTGTACTCAGTTTTGTACCTTGAATAGCTTGCCGGTAACGTACTTGGTCACTTTGTTGCGCGCTGATCTCAAAGCGGGCGGTTCAATTCCGTGATATCGCCTTTGACGCAGGAGTCACTGTTGAAGGAAAGCGATATCCGCGGTGCGGAGCTCTCCTTTTGCGAAGCTATCGAATTTTACGCCTTTCGGTATTTTGCAAGGAGCTTGCCTATGTCTGGGAGCTGCGATGCTCGTCTTGTCCTTTGATCGGTGAGCATGCCTAGGTTGTTGAATTTGACGTGTATGGCCTGTTTTGAGACTTCAAAGTATGTAAGAAGCTGTGTGAGAAGCTGCTCGTATGCTTGATAATTGTGGGGCTGATCGTCTACGAAAATATAACCGTGACCCCTGTCTGTTATATCTAGCATGCGCCGAAATTCGGCCGTCTTTCTTTTGAAAATCTCGTCAGGTAGGATTAGGTTAGATGCAAACGAATTTGCTTGGAATTCTAGCCGCTCGTAATGGAAGCTGTTTTCCTTTTCGCTAGTTATTCGAAGATCGTTTTCAATAACGCTTTCGGATGCAAGATATAGGTGGTGTTTAAGGAAAAAGTGTCCAATCTCGTGGGCGAGAGTAAATCGCTCCCTCGTAACGTTGCCGTGAGCGTTAATAAAGATTGCCCTGCGATCAAAATTTGCTGTTCCCAATATCTCTGTGCCATCAATGTCGTGGACATATTGGTCCGTGAACTGAAGATCTATTGAGAGCGCAGTGCAAATCTCCTCTAGATTAATCGGACCTTCTTGATATCCCACTAGTTCTAACAACTCGCGCGAAGAGCTTTTTATCGCATCGGTCGAGAGGTATGGAGCGACCAGATTGGCATCTCCGCGACTGGGTTGGCTTGGATTTGCGTCGTGTTCAAGGCTCTGCAAGAGCTCCCTGACGGTTCCAAAAAAAAGACCGTCATGAAAGGCCGAGAACTTCAAAGATTTTTCAGAAGCTCTACTTCTGAAGATTTGTTTCTTTACAAAGTTATTCCCGATCAGTGAACCGCCGCGGCGGTCCGCAACGATTTCCAGCCCATATTCATCGAACTTGACGATACCCATCTTGCTGTGCCGAGCAACATGTTCTGCTCCCGACTGGAGGCGTGACGAGATGACCAATACACCTTTTGCCGCATGGCGAAAGATTCGGCTCAGCTTGTGCGAAAAATCATTAACGTGAATTTCTGGGATGCTTCCATCGTAATTCTTACACTCGAACACGATATACGAGTGTGGGGTCGAGCTCCCTCTACGATAGAACTCAATAACTACATCAAACTCTACATTTGCGCCTCGTTCGGAGCAAAAGTACTCTTGTCTCCTTAGAATTTTGCAGTTCTCTGGGGGGTAGGCATCGAAGATCAGTTCGCCACGCTCTTTTTGGGCGATAAGGTACTGATAAAAGGCCTCTTCGAGCTCATCGCCCTTCAGTGTTGAATTCACGGTTTTCCTCGGGACATCGTGAAGAATTTACCATGATTGCTCCACACCAATACATAGGGCTATTCCATAATGCACAGGTTTAAGGATTGTCACTTTACTTCCAGAAAGCGAACAACAATGCGATTTCCAATCGTTGGAAAGGTGATATCTAAGAATGTGCCTTTGCGAGGGTACCAAGGCTAGATCGCCGAACGGCGGTCGGACCGGTGTTAGTCTTTCCCTTTGCCTATCAGTTCAATGAAATTTGGCGGCTCAACATTTTCCTGTGCCGTTGAGAGGCTGGGCCGAAAAAGTGCATTTAGGACAAGCGCACGCTCATTTGCGGAGGCATTACTTGTTTCGATGAGATGGACATAGGTGTCCATCATGGTTTCTCGCTGGCGCGCATCGTCCATCATAAGCATAGAACGGCCGTTGAAGCGGACGACAAGTCTTATCGCCCAAAAGTAAAGGACGAGCGGCGTTGTAACGATCACCAATTTACTGATAGTAATCGCCGTTAGGTGCGCGCCATCATTGGGGTTGAGGCCTGTGCTAGCGGCTTCGCTAATTTTCCTAAGCAACTCGCTTGCCTCGCTTATGTGTGTAAGCAGTATCAATGGCGGAAATCCCAGCATGATAGCCAAAACAAATGCGGATATCTGAAAGGCTCTTGCTCCTTCATTCGCGCGCTTAGCCCACAGTTTGCGATTTGAATCGATACGCAGCTCCTCGCGGACCGCCGTAGAAAAGGCCGCAATGTTGGCCTTACTCGTCTCCACGGTACTGTAGATTTCCTCGACAGTCTCTCTCATTAAAGCAAAGCTCTTCTCGGCCTTCTCTGCGCTTTCGATTACTGTAGTCGCATTCGCAACTTTGGCATCAAGAGTTTCCAGAAGGGAAGCGGCTGCGTTGCTGCTTGCCGGGAGGTTTGTCTCTTTCCACGCGCAATAGGCTCCCATGTGTGCGCTTATAATTGGCGGTGGAATATCGATTGCATCAACGACTACGCCAAGTTCGACTATAAGAGCGGCTACAATGGCAACGGTAATCATGATCTGGCCATCGTTTCCCGTCGATGACTGGAGATGATGCCATTTAACCTTGAAGTTATTCACTGCAGTCAACTTGACCTGTGGATACTTCAAGCGCTTGCTGCCCCTCTCGAAATGCGCCAGCTGCTCCAGATAACGCGCGACAAAATTTGCGACCTTGGGACTGTTCTCCTGCAACCTGTTTTCTATCAGCAAAATTGTGTCACCAATTTCGCGCAACATCGCAGCTTCTGGCACTCGACCAGTGATCGGCTGTTCGTGCTGATCTCCAGCGACAGTCTCTCCTTGTTGAACAAACATATCTCTCACGATCGAGAAACACTCTTCCGCATACATAATGGCCCCCACGCGAAGCTGTCCCTAAATGCAAGCATAGATACGCTGCTCTGAAAATTCGGGCGAGTTTTTTCTTCGCGCGCGATCGAGACGTACTCAACGGAAGTAGCTATAAAATGGGTATTTAAAAACCACGTTTTATGAACTATATTCCTTGGAAAAATTGATTGGAGCATCTATGAAACCCACTTCGGTCGCCTTTTTTATGCTGTCCATTTTCGGTCTCCTTCCCATTGGCGCAAATGCAAATGAGGTATCCATCATCGGTTCTTGGCGTGGAAATTACGCTGAAAGCTGTGCTGCCGTAAAAGAGGAAAGCACCGAAGACTTTCTCAAAATCGGCAAAAAGCAGATCGCTCGTTATGAAGGAACTTGCGAGATCACACGTCAAAGCAAGCTGAAAGGCACGCATGTCCTTCAGATCCTCTGCGAGACGGAAGGTGAGACGGTTCGTGATACCCTGAAAATTACCCCTGCCGGCAATGATCGGATCAACGTCGAGGGAGCCGGCATCTATGAACGCTGCAAATAAGTTTCTGCTCACGACCAGTGTTGCTCTTGTCGGCATGAGTGTATCTCAAGCCGCAGAGGCCCAGTATTTTTCCAGCGAGGGTCGTTCAGGCCACTACGCTGATATGTTTCTGGCGGGGACGCAAAAGACGTCTATCGAGCAAAACGTGCTGACGACAGTCCGCGTCTCCAATAATTTTGGTGAGATCGAAATCCGCGATTTCGTGGTCAACTGCAATCGTCACAATGCGCAGGTTTTGGACGATGCAAACGTCAATCATCGTATCCGGGTTAAACAGACTCCAAGCAGCGCGGAAAAGTTCACATGGGAGCTTTGGCAGGCCGCTTGCCGGAAAGAGTTCGCCAAAATATCAAAGCGTGCCCCGCCTTCTACGACGCTTGAAAAACTGCCTGATCAGGTTTCCATTTCTTTCGATGGAAGTTTGTTCAGCATTCCGGTGAAGCAGTCGGATCGCAAAGAAAACCTGTCGAATTTGGTCGAAGCGAAAGTCGATGCCGAGCGGGTTTCCCTATATTGCGACACCGATAATGGCACTGCCTATTGGGCTGACAAGAAAGCTCTTGTGGGGATTGGCAGCGATTTGGTCGAAGAACTGAACGGTGATGTTTCTGCTGAGCTTGTTAGCCGTTCGCAAGCTCTGTGGAATGGTATTTGCCGCTATGGGTTGGATCGTGTCGCGAGTAATAAAACTACGCCTGTAGAGCCTCCTACGAAGCCAACAGAACAGGTTGCGGATGTTAAACCTGATCCGCTCGCATCGTCATCGTCACAGCAGCCCCATGGTGAAGCTGCCGAATACATATCGACGGTTTACGAAACCTATATCCTCGCGAAGGCCATCTGCGACCTGAGCTACTCCGGCAGTTTCGGCCTTAACGGTGCCAAAGCCAGAATGAAGGAAATGGATAATTTTGCCGGAAGCAAAGGCATAGACATCCAGTCGCTATGGGACAAGGCAACTAACAAGATGGAAAAGGATGCCGACTATAAGCTGTTCCAGCTCTACAAAACTATGCCGATTGAGCCATCTGATCGTGTTCGATTTTCCGGGGGGTGCAGCCGCATAACACCGCTCATCACTGCTGGCGTAGATAGCTATCTCTCGAAATTCGCAGGCCAATCGGGGATCAAGAAGGACTTCTGAGGGCTATTTGGTTTTCCGGCCACGGGGAAGCGTCGTGATCGATTTTACTTCGCCCTCTGCAATATCTTCAAAGAGCTCGGACACCTTGCACCCGAGCGCAATTGCGAGCTTCTCCACGGTCTTGATCGTCGGGTTCTTTGCCCCTCGCTCGACATGACCAACGTAAGACCGTTCTACGCCTGATGTAAGCGCGAGCTCATCCTGTGAGATTTGCTTTGCAACCCGGATTCTGCGGAGATTGAGCGCGAAGGTTTCTTGAATATCCATGGTCCTAAAAAACCACCTTGGCATTCTCCGCACCACGTTATAATAAACGTGGTTATATAGGACTCTAAATCCGTCATTGTCTGAGTTCGTTCAGGAGCCCCGGCTTGATTTTGCGTCCTGATATTGGGGTAAGGGGAAAAAATTTGATCAGAAAATTATCGAGCATCTGCTTGGTCGCGGTTGCTTTGGCTGGCTGTGAGCAGAAGGTTTCAGCCACCGTTTATTTGCGGGACGTGCAACGGCTTCTTTCATCGTCGGCACCCGCTGAGATACCTGTTGAAATCAAAATAGATGTCTACGAAACGAGCATCGAGCAGGAATGCCAAAAGCCCTCCGGCCAAAAGATTCTAGAGGCCGTGGCAGCTCATTTTGAGAAGGCTACTTTGCTTGGATGCGAGAAAATCGCAGCAAGCATGAATGGCCGCATGTCGATCAAGGCAACTACACGATTGGTTGCCCCTGAGCGTGAAGACGCTCCAATCAAATATCTGATCGAAATTCAGGCCAGCAGAAGACCTGATGAGAATGTTGATCCTTTGTCGCTGCGGTTCGATCCGCAGAAATACGCGGAACTTCAGGATGATCTGAAAAGGATCAGCATGATGTCAAACATTAAGCTCTCGGACACGCGGGTTTCGGTTGCAGTGAACAATGACACCGGCAATCTCGTCTCGTTGTTTTTCGTTCCCGGCTCTTTCGTTGATGGGGAAGCTGTCGATAACCAGCAAAATCGAGATCTACAGCCCCGCGAAGAAGCGCTCATCGAGCTTGGCAATGTGAAAACCGCCTCTCTCGGAAAGAATGGCTGGGCGTTCCTGTTAGGCCTGAAACACCAAAATCAACATACACAATCAAACTAAGGAATTTGGACATGCAGAAAGCAGGTGGAATTATCGGTCTCGTTGCGGGCATCTTTGGGGTCATCGCGGCTCTCGCAACACTGCTGATTGGTGGCATCGGCGCAGGCCTCGAAGCAGAAGGCGCTTCCACGATTGTTGGTCTCGGATGGGGTGGTGTTGCCGTCTCGTTCCTGACAATCGTACTTGGGGCAGTGGCGATGAGTGCGAAGACGAAAACTCCGGGGATGCTGCTGATGCTGTGTGCCGTCGTAGGAGCCGTTCTGGGGGGCATGCTTGTAGCGATTTGCATGGTGCTGGCGTTCATCGGCGGTTTGCTGGCAACGTTCGGCACCAAGAAAGCCGTTGTTGCTGCGGGTTGATGTAATCACATTTTTCATCGCCCGATTAATCAAATTTAAGTTGTATTATGCGGGCCGCACACTAGGCTGAAACAGCAAACTTGTATTGGGGGATTTTAATGCGCATCCTTTTAGGACTAGTCCTTTCTCTGGCGTTATCAGGAACGGCTTTGGCAGGAATGAAAGCTTCGTTCGAGTGGGGCCCTACCGGAAAATGCTTTGACAGCAAATCGCCGCCATTCAAAGTTTCTGGCGTCCCCGCAGGAACGACCAAGCTTTCGTTTCTGATGAAGGATCTGGACGCACCGGACTTTTATCACGGTGGCGGGAAAGTCGAATACACTGGGCAGTCAGATCTTCCTTACGGTGCATTTCGTTACAAAGGGCCATGCCCGCCCACAAAACATCGCTACACGTTCACGGTGAAGGCGCTGGATGCAAAAGGGAAAGAGTTGGGGAGCGCAACGACGGCGAAATCTTTTCCCTAAGGCTTTCCCAAAACAGAAACGAGTCGGGGCGGCTTACGGGCCGCCTTGGTGTATTAAGCAGCTCCGCGCGAAAACCGTGGTTTCGCGGCTTACCAAACCCCATTGTTTTGTCCCGTCGACTTGTATTTGATATACCGGGCATCGGTGCTCCCCAGTGACAGAATTGCTGCCCGGACGACATCGAGACAATAGGAAACTTACAGCTCTTTTCATGTGAACGCTGCTGACTACAAAAACGCCGCAGCCGAACCTAATGAATGAGACCACCGAGGTTTTAATGCAAATCAAACGGATGCAAGTCGATGCGGGATTTTTAGCAGGCTTTGACGTTTCATTCTCGCCCGGATTGAATGTGATTATCGGGGCAAGAGGAACTGGAAAAACGTCGATATTAGAATTAATGCGTTTCGCGTTCGCATCTCCTAATCACTCTACAGAAGCGTCAAAGCGATCTTACAATCACGCCATCAATGTCCTCCAAGACGGAGAGGTGCATCTGACGGTAGATTTTGATATTCTTGGTGAGACCGAACTTGCTCGGACGGCGACTGAAGATGAACCCCGAGGGGGGCCAATTTTTCAATCTCCTTTGATGTTCTCGCAGACAGAAATTGAATCGATAGCGCTTAGCTCTCGAGGAAGATTGCAGTTGCTTGATAGATTTGTTGCTGAAAAATTCCGCTTCGATCAAGACGAGGCTGCCGTAGCAAATTCGGTCAAATCAATTTTCAAATCCATTGAAAATCTGCAAAAAGAAACAGAGAGTTTAACGTCCTCCGTCTCGAGTCTTCCGACGTTGAGAAAGGAGTTAGCGCTACTCGAACAAGATGAGAAAAAATACTCTGAGCAGTCTTCAATGACGCCCGAGCTACGGGCGAGACTCTCTTCGTTGATGGAGTATAGTGCTTCACTGACTGTAACCGATACGATCATTGAAAGGTTCGAGGAAAAGTCAAGGAAGTGGGCAGATGCACTTTCAGCTCTACTGAAGCAAGATTACGGCTTGGAAGACATTCAACTTGCAGAAGATAAAGATCCCTTATCTCTGTTCCGAGCCCCGTACCGAGATGCAATAGAGGGCTTGAAGGAGATAGCGGGTACCTTTGTTGAAATGCAATCCGCGGCGGCACAACTCCGGCCGTCTTATCAGCGCAGACGCATCGATGTAGACAATGAAGCACGTAAACTTAGGACTGAGCTTGAAAACACCTCTGAGGGTGCAGGGAATGCACTCCGAAAACTGCATGCTGCTCAAACCCAGCTCGCGAAAATTGTCGCTGCTGAAAGCGCTCTAAAAGAGAGAAATCAGCGGTTAGAAGAATTGCGCATTAAGCGAGACCAGCTTCTAGATCGCCTAGATTATCTCCGTAAAGTTCGGCATGAATTAAGAACGGACGCAGCAGACGCGCTGAATGCTGGGCTTAGTCCACAAATAAAGATCGATGTTGAGAGATTAGGTGATTATAGCGAATACTCGCAAGCATTGGTCGAAAGTCTCCGAGGAAGCGGTCTCCGCTATGGGGAAATTATTTCCAGCATAACGGAGCAAATCACACCTCGAGAACTCGTAAAATTTATTGAAACCGGAGACTATGAGGCTTTCGCGCAAGCTGCCGACATCGCTCCAGAGCGAGCTTTTAGATTAGCCTCTTATTTGGCCGATAAAAACCTGTCGGAAATTGCCACAGCAAACATAGATGACGAGGTAAATTTTCTTTTATTAGATGGTATACAATACAAGCCCGTTGAAAGCTTGTCTGCGGGACAGAGGTGTACGGTTGTATTGTCTATTGTTTTACAGCTATCGGACAATTCCTTGGTGCTAGATCAGCCCGAAGATCATCTAGATAACGCTTTTGTTGCATCGACGATTATTAAAGCACTGAATTTACGGAAGTCTGATACACAAATAATTCTGACGACCCACAACGCAAATATCCCTGTTCTAGGGGGTGCGGACCTTGTTATCGAAATGTCGTCAGACGGGAGAAACGGCTTTGTTCAAGTATGTCAGCCGTTGGAAAACGCAGAGGCTGTAGCATCCATCACGAAGGTAATGGAAGGCGGGCGTGAGGCGTTCGCACGGCGCGCGCGATTTTACACCGAGAACAGCTAATGGATAAAGCTGAGGCCATTAGAGCACTCGAGAGCAACGTCGTAGAGGCGAGATTGGTTGGTGCCCGCTATTTTGGCACGCGGAGCACGGCGGAAGATTTAGTTCTCCTCCAACGGTTTTATGCTGTCGAAAAAGTACGCTGGGTAAAAAGTGCTCTTGCCCGGGGCATAGCTCATGCGAAGAACGGTATCGCGCCTCAACCCGAGTTCAATGCGCCGAAAGAGAACGCTGACGCTGCCGGAATTCGGGCTAAAGCAGTGGAAGAGGTGTCAAAGACGATCCTCCACGAATTCACACCTATTCTAGGTGGACTTCGGATTCACGCGAAACGAGAGCTCGGCGGCCTCTTTGAAGGTTCTGCGACGAAGAAATCGCTTGAGCTGCTTACAGCTCTGGTCCAAAGCGTTCGAGATCTAAAATCTGCTGCCACAACTCCCATGTATGAGGAAGTTGACCTGCATGATATCGTTGAAAAAGCTATTCTTTCACTCGGAGAAGATAACCGAAAGTATGTTTCCCTAGCTAACCCGGTACCTTTCGTGGTGATTTCGGACCCAAACCATTTGCAACTTGTAATTCTAAATGGCCTTAGAAACGCAATTGAAGCGGTTTTAGAGTTGGAGGGAGACACCTCCCCTAGCGTAATCATTAATTGGGGCACAACTGGACCTGAACATTGGTTGGTCATCATCGATAATGGCCCGGGCTTTGCCGATAATCCATCTTCTTTGATCAATTTAGGTTCGTCCACAAAAAAAGATGAAGGTCATTTTGGATTTGGCCTAGCTGTAGTCGCTCAAGCTATGCAAGTTATTGAAGGTGAGTTGAATTTAACCAATAACACATCTAGTGCTGGTGCTAGGTTCGAAATTCGTTGGTTGCGACATGAAAATTTTATTCGTTGAAGACAATAATACTTTTGCAAATGATCTCCAGCCCTCTCTCGCAGATCTAGATAATGTGTCTTTAATTGACAGATTCATCTATGCGACTGATGCAATAGATGCCGCAAAAAAGAATCTCTACGACATAGTTATACTGGATCTGGCTATACCTTACACAAAAGGTGATGAAAAGGAAGAGAAGGAGCATGGGCAAGCCGTTTTCCATGAAATTCAAACAAATCTTCCGCATACGCCAATTCTTATTCTTACCGCATCCGACCCAGATCAATTCACGACAAAACTTGTCAGATATGGGCATAAGATACCGATATGGGGATCCCGAGAAGAGGTAAATACTGTAGATTACTTTAAGAAGGAGGAAACTCTAGAGCTTATAGAGCGCGTCCGTTATCTTGCGGGCATACTTGCCGAAACCAATGCTGTCTCTCTCGACACTCGCGGCAAGGATTTGAGCCTTTCGTTACAACAAACCCGAGCTATTAAGGCATTTACTAGGTCAGCCGGTGGAGTCTCGTGTGGCGTCTCCGATCTCAGTGGTGGTTTATCGAGTACGAGAGTCTTGAGGACTATCGCGAGGGACGAGCAAGGAAAAGCATTAGCCGTTTGCGCTGGGAAACTTGGTCGCATTGATGACGTGAGGAAAGAGATTGACGCTTATGAGCGTCATGTGAAACGCCTTGGTATAGGCGCATTCTCTCCGGCATTTTGCGTACTGAATCAGGGGCTCGGTCAATCTGCGGGAATCTTCTACACCCTCGCTGAGGGCGATATTTCGCTCTTCAGCAGTATTAAGTCGGATCTGGATACCAGCCTTAAGGCTATTGACGGTGTTATGCACGCGTTGGATCGCTGGACGCAAGCCGCTGTAAATCAGTCTATCAAGATTCAAGAGCTCAGGCGCCGTTCACTTTCCGATGAAGCATTAGATCGGTTGCGCGAAGAGTTTGATCTGTCATTTATTGACAAAGTGGAAGAGCGGACCGTCCGTACAGCAGTTTCGTGCGTACATGGTGATCTGCATGGTGGCAATGTCCTCGTAGGAAAAGAAGGTAATCCTGTTATTATCGACTTTGGCGATGTTGGTGAGGGTTACGCCGCCCTTGACCCTGTCACGCTAGAACTAAGCCTGATTTTTCATCCAGAAGCTCAACGCCTTGAACTAAATCAATGCCTCGTCGACCTCATTGAAAAATGGCCTGCCGTTGACGATTATGTTCAGAATAATCCGTATGAGAAATTTATAAATAAATGCCGCGAATGGGCCCACGATGTTGCCGCAGGCGACCTCGACGTTCTAGCTTGTGCGTACGCATTCGTCCTACGACAACTCAAATACAAGACCGTAGATAGCGCAACCACGTTGAAATTGCTTCATTCAATTTGTCAGAAGATAAGTAGACTTTATTGACGAGCTCACTTCTACCAACGCTCTGTTACGTTTGGGCTCACTTCAATTGCCCGTGACGTGCAAGATCCGAAATTCAACTCAGACTCGAGATTTTTCGGGTATACCTCAATCGAACCGTCCGCTTTCTGGTTCGATAATTCACTTATTGCAACTTAAATCGAACTGAGTATTATAGAACCACATTAAACGAACTGTGGTGTTATAAATGTTTGTGCGAGCTTACCTCAGAGCCTCAACGAAAGAACAGGATGCGAACCGCGCAAAAGCGGATTTGCTTTCTTTCGCGAAAGAGCGAGGTCTGAAGATTGCGGCCTCATACGTTGAGAACGAGAGTGGAGCATCTTTGCAGAGGCCCGAGCTTTTCAGGCTGCTAGCGGATTCCCAGCCGGGAGACATTTTGCTCATTGAACAGGTAGACCGCTTAAGCCGCCTCAATGCTGAGGATTGGGAAAAGCTAAAGAATGAAATCAAAAGCCGGCAGGTGAGAGTTGTAGCTCTGGACCTGCCGACTTCATGGTCGTTGATGTCATCGAACGCTGACGAGTTCACCATGCGGACGAGTGAAGCCATCAACAGCATGATGCTGGATATGATCGCTGCTATTGCTCGTAAGGATTATGAGGACCGCAGACGTCGTCAAATGCAAGGGATCGCAAAAGCGAAGGATGCAGGTCTCTACAAGGGCCGTCCTGCGAACGATGCAAGGAACGCTGCCATCCTAAAAATGCTTGCTAGCGGTCAGAGCTGGAATAGCATTGTTGCTGCTACCGGCTGCTCTCGATCAACTATATCCCGCATAAAATCAATGGCTTCGTAGCTTTAGGCTAGCGGAGGCAGAAGTACTTCTCCTTTTCCTGTAGTGGCGCTGCCCGGTAGGCTTCACTTTTAGACCGGACTCAAGGAGCTTTTCATTTTCCTCGCCGAAATTATCGAACATGTCCTCGATCCCTCTGACAATCGCCGCGTTCGGTATCACTTTACTTTTATCCCAAAGCGCCAAGCACATACCTGCTACGAGGTGTGGATGCAGTGAAATCCACAAATGTCTATGTATGGGCGCGTGGAAATCCGCTCTTCTACGTGCGGTCCTACTCAACTTCATGCAACTTCGTGCTCGTTGACCAAATATCCGCCCCTGATACCCGCAAGCAACGTGAAGCATTTTTGCAGTATCAGGATGAACGCCCTTTATCATGTAATTCGCGAATATTTTATCTGTAAGTATGTTTATGTCTTTAAATAATATCTGATTTTTTTCTGTCTTTATGGATATTATTCCAACGAGCTCTTTAATTTTACACTCAAACTCCTTGCGGAGTTCGTCTTCGACGTAACAGACAAAATGGACATGGGCATTTTGGTGAGGATGTTCTATACTGAAAGCCCAAAATTGATCTTCGGGATAACCTAGTATTTTCCTTTTGGCTTTCATCCACCGAAAAAGTTTACGTCTAATATTTTTGAATTTTTCAGGGGTTTTATAGTCATTATAGAAGTTTATAGTCACTGCTACGTTTAAAGGACGACCGCAAAATTTTGCGTAATCGAAAGCATGAAGTATGTTTATAGCGGTGTTGTAACTTATATAATCACTATATCTAACTTTATTTTCATTTATATCGTAAAACTCATCGTGGTAATCTTCGTATGTCATTATTAAAAATTATTCTATATTTTCTATACTAATATATTTTGCAATGTCACTATCTCTAACCATATAACTAGATTTTTAATGTAAGGTCTTCCACGCTGGTTCTTCCATCTCGATTTCATCGAGCAGCTCTTTGTACGCACGGTTTATCGCTGTAAATTCCTTTTTTAAGCCGTGCCTGTAAGCAAAATCTCCGGCCCTTCTTAGAGCTTCCATGTAAATCTCTGTGTCGTAATCAGTCATTTTTGAAAATATCCTCTTCGTAAAATTATTCGGTTGTAATGTTCTTCACAAAAAAATTGCGCAGTAAAAAAGCCCCAGAAGCGGCGCTTCCCGAGCTCAAAAATACGATATATTTTTGGAATGAATTTTATCTACTGTTCAATTGGAAAAATGTCAATAGCGGTCGAAGTCACTTTCGAGTTGCTTCATAGCAGATGCTACGTCTTTGAGGCGATAACCTTTGCCATAATTCGCGCCACTACCCGGGGTGTCATGGCCCATGATGTGATCTTGCATATCAATCGGAATGCCATGCTCTCTCATCCGGTCCTTGAAAAGATGACGCAGACTGTAGGTCGTACATACATCGTTTTCGGAAAGGCCGTTCTTTTTTAAAAATTTATTGATGAGCTGAGATGCAGATGTATGGCCATTTTCCCCCGAGTACCTCGTAAAGCCTTTTGGGCAGGCCTTAAATGCCTCAAGGGCGTATCCCATCAAAGGGATTTTTCTTTCCCGGTACTCGGTCTTTATTACCCGCTTTGAGTTAGCCCTAATAAAAATGTGCGGGATATCGGCATCTAAGAATATGTCCTTATCGGGATCAAGGCCGCAAAGTTCTTTTAAGTGGCACCCTGTATCGAGCATCGCAAATGTCATGTTTCGGGCGTAAAAATTCAATTCTGCGAAGGGATCTCCCTTTAGCCATTTATCCCTGATGAACTCGCGTGAGAAAGCTTCTCGTTTATTGAGCTTCTCCTCGAATTTTAGCTTGTCAAATGGTGTGGAAACTTCATCCGCAGCGACGTCCTTTGAGACGTAAAATGTCCTGATCAAGGTGCGCATGGCAATCAGCCGCTTGTTGGCGGCATTTTCGGCGATCTCTCCCCTCTGTATACGCAAATCGAGTTCATTTTTATAAGAGAGGGCGGACTCTCTATCCAAGCTGGACAAACCCTTGTCGCCTCCGACGTGGTCGATAAATTCTTGGCAAGCCAACTTAAGTGGCGCTAGTTTTCTCTTGAATTCGGTTTTGTTCAGAAACCTATGCGCAGTAGCGTTCTGCTTCTCGTAACAGCTTACAAGGCCCGACAGCATGATGTCGTTACCGCCAGCATTGAAGAGTGAGGAGAAAGTTCGTGGGTTTTTGTTAGGGACGGCATCCCATTTTCCGACGGTTTCAATAAACGCTGGCGGATGTTTCAGGAGAGTGGCTAGATCAACCAGTTCTCGTCCCTGAGAATTCGCTAGATTGGATGCGTCATCAAAACTCAGTGCTTTTTCTGACGCGATCCCTTGTTTGAGCCTTGCCAGTTCAACGTCTGCGGCCTTCTTCGCGGCCTCATACCTACTAACCGCAGCGGTAAGGTCTGTGGTGCGAAGAGAGATCTTAAATTCACGCTTCCCCGCGAGCTTACGATATTTTTCGGGGATGGCCTTTCGGAATACGTAAGCTCCTTTGTTATTGCGGTAGAGGTTTGCGAGCTCCTTCGAAATTTTCTTCAATTTGTACTTTCCTTTGTACTGCATAGGTCATGAAATCACCTGATGTGCCAATAAAAACAATAAGTTAGTTGAGTAAAATGGCGCACCCGACAGGATTCGAACCTGTGACCTTTGGAATCGGAATCCAACACTCTATCCAGCTGAGCTACGGGTGCAGCGGTCACGCTTGAATCGCGTGCAGCGGTTGGTTCATACCCCAGCTTTGTTTGCGCATCAATGTCTAAAAATCAGAGTTTTGCGAAACGTTGTCTGTTTTTGGGCGGAACCCGTTGTGGGGCGTGTTTCGCGGCGGCCGCCGCCCTTTGCGCGGTGGCGGGGCGATGCGTCGTTTGACGTATTGTTTTTTGTTGGAACGGGGTTTCTCTTATAAGTAGTATGTTATTGCCGGGTCGAAACGCTGTTTTGCCGCCTTCATGAAGAGGTGCTCGGATGAGGTCAACGCCTTTCAAAAGCGGCTCGGGAAGCGGTTTTATCCCCTCAAAATTGGCGGGTAAATAGTCATACTTATTTTGCTCGCCGCGTGGCGATCTGGTGTCAGGGTTTGCGTCGTCGGCGATTAACTGTCAAATTATTATACAATATTAGTATCATCTACATTTATTTGGGATACAGTTTCGTGACGTTGTCGGTTATGATTTCGGCAAGGTAAAGGAACGAATCAGGCGGGGGATCGGATGGCTTTGCGATTGGCACACAGCAACGGGCCGCGGACGGAAAAGGCCGAAAACGGCAGCGCGGAAGCGGCGCATATCACGGCTATCGACTATGGGTTGCTGACGACTGCGATCAGCTATCATTTGCGGCACTCGCAACTTGCCGTGGCAAACGGTTTTGCCGATGTGCTGGCGGAGCAGGGATTGCGACCGGCCGATTTTTCCGTTCTCGTCATCGTCGGCGGCAATCCGGGTCTCAAGCAGAGCGATGTGGCCGAAGCGCTCGGCATACAGCGCGCCAATTTCGTCGCCATCGTCGACAGCATGGAAGAGAAGGGACTACTCGTCCGCCGCAAATCGGAAGAGGACAGGCGCGTTCACTTCCTCGACATGACGGAGGAGGGCAGCAACCTTCTCGACCGGCTTTCCAACACCTGGCGGGATCGTGAGGACAAGCTGATCGACAGGATCGGCGGCAAGAAGGCCCGCGATCAACTTCTGGCGCTGCTCGGACGCCTGCGCGACTGACATTCGAAGAGAGCGATGGGTCACAATGGCGCAGGCAGCCGCAAGGTGCGGCCTGGTTTGCAGATATTCCTGTCTTCCCATGTCTGCGGCGCCGGTGACGATCTTGCTGCGCTGGTCTCTCACGCGAGCCTGATCGGCGGCAGGGCTGAATTGCGTTGCAATTTTCCTGTGAAACCGCCAAGACGCGTAAGCATCTTCACGCCGTTGGGCGTGGAACCGCAATCATGCGATCGACTGGAGAGGCCCGGGACGGGAACGCCATGCTGAATATCGATACGAGTCATCCGCTTTATCGTCCCTTGTGGGTCCGGTTGCTCATCGTCGGCTTTTGCGCCGCATGGGCCGTCATCGAATTCGTCAATCGCGAGTTTTTCTGGGGAACCATCGTTGCCGGCATCGGGGCCTATGCGGCCTATGAATTGTTGCTGAAGTTCAAACCCGCTAGCGATGCCGCCAAAAGCGGGGACGGCACGAATGAGCACGCCGCCGAAAGCGCGCCCGCCGACAAGAACGATGCGGGCTGAAGCGCCTTCTATCTTTCGTTTGAGGTATCTTGCGGGATAAGGCCGTCCGGCACTTTTACCGGAAATGCTCCCGCGCCCGCAGCATCCTTATCGCCTGGTCGATCAGGAGATTGGCAGCCGTCATGCGCAGCGTCGCATTGTGCCGGAACTGCGGTTTCACCCGGTCGGGATGATTGAGGCGGGCAAAGGCGCGACGCTTCTCCGCAAGCGTTGCGGCCGTGTCCGCGTCGTGGATCGCCAGTTCCACCGAAACATCGGCAAGCGACGTCTTTTCGAGATGAGCCGGCATCGGTTCCGGTTCGGGTTCCTGCTCCGGTTCCGGCGGCGGCGCGGGGTCGGCCAGGAAGGCGAGATAGGCATCGAGATTACCGTTCGCGGGCGGTGGCGCTTCTATATGGGTATCGACAACGAACCCCGAGCTGAAACCGGCAATTCGGTGGCCGGCGGGCGGTGAAGGCTCCGCGCCTTGTTCTTCCTCCTCCTGTTTCAGTCTTTCGACGACCGATTGGAAAACGGATTGTCCGAAGAGCATGCGGCTGTTCCCTGCGCCGGCCTCAATGATCCGGCCTTCATAGGGGATGAAGGTGGAGTCGGGCTTGCCATCTCGTCATGTGGTGGTCAGTTTGCGGCTTTCATCCAGAACCAGATCGTAAAGCAGGCGGGCGCTGGGCGGCAAAACACGGCCCTTGGTGGTGATGATGCTGTAAGGCTTGACCACGAGCTCGAAATCCGTCGGCAATATTCGGGTTCGGCCGATATCCGCCTGCTGGCCGGTAACGAATTCGGCCATGTCCTGGGCAATCGGGGCGATGGCGTCCGTGTTGCAGACAAGCGCAAGGGTGAGCACCACGGATGGCGTGTTAATGACGTTGCGCGGCATGGCGACGCCGTGGGTAAGGAACACATCTTCCATGGTTCTGCGTAAAAGCGCGCCGGGCGGCTGGAAGACCCAGTCGTAGCCGGAAAGGTCTTGCAAGGTCACGGGCGCGCCCTGAAGCAGCGGGTGACCTTCGCGCACCACCAGACAGGCGCGTTCTATGCCGATTTCATGGATGGAAAAGAGGCCGGGATCGAAATCGTCGGGAATGCGGCCGATGATGAAATCGTGGCGGGCCGCCAGCAGTTCGCGGGCGAGCACGTTGCTGCTTTCCACCTGCACGTTGATTTCGATGCCGGGATAGGTGTCCATGGCGCGCCTTATGGCGGGAACCACGAGGCTGATCGCCGGTGCAGTGACGGCGCCGATATAGACCGAGCCGCCGCTGCCGGATTTCATCTGGTTCAGTTCGCGGCTCGCCTCGCGCAGCTCCAGCAATATGGTGCGCGCCCGGCGCGCCAGCGCCTCGCCGAATTTCGTCAACACCACGCCGCGCGACGCCCGCTGACAGAGGGGTGATTTGACGATCGCCTCCATTTCCGAAAGCATGCGCGAGGCTGCAGGCTGCGTCATGTTCATGGCCGCGGCGGCCGCGCTCACCTGTCCGTGTTCCTCGATCATGACCAGCATGCGCAGGTGGCTCATCTTCAATCCGGCCCGCAGCAAGGGGTTGTCTTCAAAGACGAAAAGGGCCTCTGTTGTTTGCGCTTGCTCATACACTTTTAGGTTGTTCATTCGTCGTTTTATACCCCTCATCGGTTTTTGTATCGATTTAATATATCATAATTGATATATGGAAACTGATTTATTCTATTTGACAGTTATATGGATTCAGAACAACTTGCGGAATGCCGGGGAGGAGCGGCAGCTGTTCCATTTCGCAATTGCGAAATCGGAGTGAGCGCGATGCGGCTTCTTCCTCTGACGGCATGAATTTCATGGTGCACCGCAGCATGCGGGCTCCAGAGAAGGGCTCAAGGGAGAGAGTTTATGAAGTCCATTATTTCGCTGATGGCGGCTTGTGCCATCGGTGCTGCTTCTTTCGCAGCGCCGGCTTTCGCGCAGGACAAGGGTTCCGTTGGTATCGCAATGCCGACCAAGTCGTCCGCACGCTGGATCGACGACGGCAACAACATCGTAAAGCAGCTGCAGGAAGCCGGTTACACGACCGATCTGCAATATGCCGATGACGATATTCCGAACCAGCTTTCCCAGATCGAAAACATGGTCACCAAGGGCGTCAAGGTCCTCGTGATCGCATCGATCGACGGCACGACGCTGTCGGACGTCCTCAAGCAGGCCGGCGAGCAGGGTATCAAGGTCATCGCTTATGACCGCCTTATCCGCAACAGCGGCGACGTCAGCTACTACGCGACCTTCGACAACTTCCAGGTCGGCGTTTTGCAGGCGACTTCGATCGTCGACAAGCTCGGTCTGAAGGACGGCAAGGGTCCGTTCAACATCGAACTCTTCGGCGGCTCTCCGGACGACAACAACGCCTTCTTCTTCTATGACGGCGCGATGTCGGTTCTCCAGCCATACATCGACAGCGGCAAGCTTGTCGTGAAGTCCGGCCAGATGGGCATGGACAAGGTCGGTACGTTGCGCTGGGACCCGGCGACGGCCCAGGCCCGCATGGACAACCTGCTTTCGGCTTATTACACCGACGCCAAGGTTGACGCCGTCCTGTCGCCTTACGACGGTCTTTCTATCGGCATCATCTCCTCGCTGAAGGGCGTTGGTTATGGCACGAAGGACCAGCCGCTGCCGGTCGTTTCCGGTCAGGACGCTGAAGTTCCTTCCGTCAAGTCGATCATCGCCGGCGAACAGTATTCCACTATCTTCAAGGACACCCGTGAACTCGCCAAGGTGACCGTGAACATGGTCAACGCTGTCATGGAAGGCAAGGAGCCTGAGGTAAACGACACCAAGACCTATGAAAATGGCGTCAAGGTTGTTCCGTCCTACCTGCTGAAGCCGGTGGCCGTGACCAAGGAGAACTACAAGCAGGTTCTCGTCGATGGTGGTTATTACACCGAAGATCAGCTGAAATAAGCTCGACACACATGCGGGGATGGCTTGGCGTCATCCCCGTTTTTCCATAAAAATAAAAACGCCTGAATTAATCGGGCGCTGGATTGCGATATGGCCAATACCATTCTCGAAATGCGGAACATCACCAAGACGTTTCCGGGCGTGAAAGCGCTTGAGAACGTCAACCTCAAGGTTAAAGAGGGTGAGATCCACGCACTCGTCGGTGAGAACGGCGCAGGGAAGTCGACCTTGATGAAGGTCCTTTCCGGTGTTTACCCCGCCGGTACCTATGAGGGCGAAATCCACTATGAAGGCGCAGTGCGAAACTTTCGCGCCATCAACGACAGCGAAGATATTGGTATCATCATCATTCACCAGGAGCTGGCGCTCGTACCGCTCCTGTCGATTGCAGAAAACATCTTCCTCGGCAACGAAGTCGCCACGAATGGCGTCATCAGCTGGCAGCAGACCTTCAACCGCACCCGCGAACTTTTAAAGAAGGTGGGCCTGAAGGAATCGCCGGAGACGCTGATCACCGATATCGGCGTCGGCAAGCAGCAGCTGGTCGAAATCGCCAAGGCGCTGTCGAAGAGCGTGAAGCTGCTTATCCTCGACGAGCCGACGGCGTCGCTCAACGAAAGCGATTCCGAGGCGCTGCTGAACCTGTTGATGGAATTCCGCAAGCAGGGCATGACCTCGATCATCATCACCCACAAGCTCAACGAAGTGCGCAAGGTGGCCGACCAGATCACCGTGCTGCGCGACGGTATGACGGTGAAGACACTCGACTGCCACCAGGAAGAAATCAGCGAGGATGTCATCATCCGCAACATGGTGGGGCGCGATCTCGAAGATCGTTATCCGCCGCGCGACGTGCCGATCGGCGAGACCATTTTCGAAGTGAAGAACTGGAACGCCTATCACCAGCAGCACCGCGACCGCCAGGTTCTGCATGATATCAACGTGACCGTGCGCAAGGGAGAAGTCGTTGGCATAGCCGGTTTGATGGGTGCCGGGCGCACCGAATTCGCCATGAGCGTGTTCGGCAAGTCCTATGGTCACAAGATCAGCGGCGAGGTGCTGATCGACGGCAAGCCCGTTGACGTCAGCACCGTGCGCAAGGCGATCGATGCCGGTCTTGCCTATGTGACGGAAGACCGCAAGCATCTCGGTCTCGTGCTCAACGACAACATCCTGCACAATACCACGCTTGCCAATCTGGCCGGTGTGTCGAATGCCAGCATCATCGACGACATCAAGGAAATGAAGGTGGCGAGCGATTTTCGCACGCGTCTTCGCATCCGGTCTTCAGGCATTTTCCAGGAAACGGTCAATCTTTCGGGCGGCAACCAGCAGAAGGTCGTGCTCTCCAAGTGGCTGTTCTCCGATCCCGATGTCCTGATCCTCGATGAACCGACCCGCGGTATCGATGTCGGCGCGAAATACGAAATTTACACCATCATCAACCAGCTCGCTGCCGACGGCAAAGGCGTTCTGATGATCTCATCGGAAATGCCCGAACTGCTCGGCAATTGCGACCGCATCTACGTCATGAACGAAGGCCGCATCGTCGCTGAATTGCCGAAGGGAGAGGCGAGCCAGGAAAGCATCATGCGCGCTATCATGCGCTCAGGGGAGAAGAACTCATGAGTTCGGCAAACACAACAAACGAAGAAAGTAACGTCGTCTCGGTCACGTCCTATATTCGCTCCAATATCCGCGAATACGGCATGTTGATCGCGCTCGTCGCCATCATGGTTTTCTTCCAGTTCTACACCGGCGGCATCCTGTTCCGCCCTGTGAACCTGACCAACCTCATCCTGCAGAACTCGTTCATCGTCATCATGGCGCTGGGCATGCTGCTCGTCATCGTGGCCGGGCATATCGACCTTTCGGTCGGCTCCATCGTCGCCTTTGTCGGCGCGATAGCCGCCATATTGACCGTGCAATGGGGTATGAACCCGTTTCTGGCGGCGCTGATTTGTCTTGTCATCGGCGGCATCATCGGTGCTGCCCAGGGTTACTGGATCGCCTATCACCGTATTCCGTCGTTCATCGTGACGCTGGCGGGCATGCTGGTGTTTCGCGGCCTGACGCTGTTTGTGCTTGGCGGCAAGAATATCGGCCCGTTCCCTGCCGATTTCCAGATCATCAGCACCGGCTTCCTGCCTGACATCGGCGGCATTGAAGGTCTCAACACCACCTCGATGATCCTGACGATACTGATTACGGTCGTCATGTTCTATCTCGCATGGCGTCGCCGCGTGGTGAACGTGAAGCACGGCATCAATGTCGAGCCTTTCGGTTTCTTCATCGCCGAGAACCTTTTGATTGCGGCCGCGATCCTGTTCCTCGGCTACCAGCTTTCCACCTATCGCGGCCTGCCTAACGTGCTGATCGTGATGCTGGTTCTGATCGCGCTTTATAGCTTCGTAACACGTCGCACCACCATCGGTCGCCGCGTCTACGCCATGGGCGGCAATGAGAAGGCGACCAAGCTTTCGGGTATCAACACCGAACGCCTGAGCTTCCTCACCTTCGTCAACATGGGCGTGCTGGCGGGTCTTGCCGGCATGATCATCGCGACCCGCCTCAATTCGGCGACGCCAAAGGCAGGTGTTGGCTTCGAGCTTGACGTCATCGCGGCCTGCTTCATCGGCGGCGCTTCGGCATCCGGCGGCGTTGGCAAGATCACCGGTGCTGTCATCGGCGCCTTCATCATGGGTGTCATGAACAACGGCATGTCGATCGTCGGCCTCGGCATCGACTTCCAGCAGATGGTCAAGGGCCTCGTGCTGCTCGCCGCCGTGTTCTTCGACGTCTACAACAAGAACAAGGGCTGATCGGCCCAACCCCTATCGCAGTCAAAAAAGTGGCCGGTTTCCGGCCACTTTCATAAGATGCAGGCGCAAGGCGCCGCTTAGAAGAGATAAAGGCGCCTAGCGCCGGAGGAAGGAAATCCCGTGCTCATTTCACAGATCAAAGATGCCAGCGGCAACATCACCGTAGCGGTTCGCGAAGAAGGCGGGCAGGCGCACGCCGTCAAGGGTGCGGCGTCGGTTTACGCGCTTGCCATGGAAGCCGCCAATGGCGGCAAGAGCCTTGCCGACGTCATTTCCGCCCATGGTCTCGGCGATGCCGTCGATCTTGAAAAGGCTTATGCCGAAGGTCGTTTCCTGCCGCCGATCACCCATCCCGATCCGGCGCATCTGCATCTGACCGGCACCGGCCTTACCCATCTGGGGTCGGCCGCGACCCGCGACAGCATGCACAAGAAGACCACGGAAGCGGCTGAAGAAAGCCTGACGGATTCCATGAAGATGTTCCGCATGGGTCTGGAAAACGGCAAGCCCAAGGCTGGCGAAAAGGGCGTTCAGCCCGAGTGGTTCTATAAGGGCAACGGTCATGTGGCGGCAGCACCGGGTGCGGCGCTCACCTCTCCATCCTTCGCGCTCGATGGTGGCGAAGAGCCTGAGATGGCCGGCATCTACGTGATTTCCGACAAGGGTGAAGCGGTGCGCATCGGTTTTGCCGTGTCGAACGAGTTTTCCGATCACGTCACCGAGCGGATCAACTATCTGTACCTCGCCCATTCCAAGCTGCGTCCGGCAAGCTTCGGCCCGGAAATCCGCGTCGGCGCCCCGCCGTCGGATATTCGCGGCACGTCGCGCATCCGTCGCGGCGACAAGGTCATCTTCGAAAAGCCCTTCGTTTCGGGTGAGGACAACATGTCCCACACCTTCGCGAACCTCGAATATCACCACTTCAAATACGGCCTGTTCCGCGCCCCCGGTGACGTTCATGTGCATATGTTCGGCACCGCGACGCTTTCCTTCGCAGACGGCATCAAACCGGAAGCGGGCGACGTCTTCGAAATCGAAGCCGCCGGTTTCGGCCTGCCTCTGAAGAATCCGCTGGCCGTTGACGCGGAAGAAGAGATCAGCGTTCGGCAGATATGATCTGCAGGCCATCTTTGCGAATGATGGGGGGAGCTATTGCTCCCTCCATTCGTCCACACAAGGCCGGAATGACGCAAGTCATATTGTCTGCGTCAGGTTACCGTGGGGCAAAATCCTCCAGATGCGAAACATCCGCCAATGAGACAACGGCGCGGTTCTGCCAGTAATCGTCTTCCTTCAAATGCGTGATGCTTCCGGGGCGCGCCGGAAAGCTGACATAACCGGCGCTGTCGATCGGCATCTTGATCCATGCCGCGATGACGAATGTTAGAGCGAAGCCATGGGTCACGATGATCTGCGTGGCGCATGGCCGCGCGATGATCATTTCTACGGCCCGATATACCCTTTCGGCGAATTCGCGCCGGGTCTCGCCATCGGCTATGCCGCCGCGGTGATCCAGACGATTATGGTGCGGTGCCGGGATTTGGCGGTCGTCCAGCCATTGCTGCGGCATACCCTCGGCTTCGCCGTAGCTCATTTCCCGCAAGTCCCGCGTGAGCTCGATCGGCTGACCAAAGCCTTCGGCGATGATCTCGGCCGTCTGTGAGGCCCGAAGCAGGTCGGAGCTGAAGATTTCCACGGGCTCGCCGCCAACCAGCGTCGCCAGCCTGGCGGCCGCCGCTGCCGCACCGGCTCTGCCGAGCGGCGTCAGTTCGGTATCATACCAGCCGCCGACCTTGTTTTCGATGTGGTGAATGGATTGCGGGTGCGTCACCACAAAAATGTTCTTCACGATTGTCTCCTGT
Organism: Agrobacterium salinitolerans; assembly: GCF_002008225.1. Classification (GTDB taxonomy): domain Bacteria; phylum Pseudomonadota; class Alphaproteobacteria; order Rhizobiales; family Rhizobiaceae; genus Agrobacterium; species Agrobacterium salinitolerans. The sequence goes on from NZ_MRDH01000002.1 coordinate 218,616, forward strand.
TGTCGTCAGGCCTGTTCAATTCCCCATAGCTTGCCTTCGCCAACTTCCACGGAGTTGCCCGCAGGGTCGCGGATATAAACGGAATAGCTGTCATTCGGCCAACGGTGGTAATGTTCGATGGGGATTCCGAATGCTTCAAAACGCGTCTTCCACGCATCCACGTCCTGTTTGTCTTTCGCATAAAAGCAGAAGTGGCCTTCGCCTGCCGCGCCATGGCGGGGAATGGGATTTTCTGGATCAGCCTTGCGCGACTTCTCGGGATCGAAGACCAGCAACATCTGCTGCCCACATCTGAAAAACACAAATTGTCCGGGCAGTTTGCGGACGATCTCCAGCTCGAAGACATCCCGGTAAAAGGCTTCGGCGGCATCGAGATCGTCCACATAAATTGCGGTTTCCATGATGGCTGCTGGCGGTCGCATGGTCCCTCCGATGGTTCAGACGCGGTGGCGAATGATGGGCAAATGGCAGGCGGCGTCACGTCTTGTAGGTCAGCACCGTCAGATCGTGTTTGCCGACGCCACGTTCCAGAACGGTCCAGCCGCAGTTGACATAATAGTCTTCGAGTCCCCGCTGGCAGCAGAGATAGCTGGTCTCGTGGCCAAGTTCGGCCGCCCTTTGCGTCGCGGCCTGCAACAAGGCTCGCGCCACGCCCGAGCGCCGACGGTCTTCTTCCACCCACAGGGCTGCGACCCAGGGCAGATATTGCGGACGCTCTTCCAGGTCGCAATGAATGAGGAAGGAGGAGCCGACATAATCGCCGCCGTCATGGGCGACAAAGCCGGTGGGCAGCGCATGGGGGTTGGTCATGCCCTTCAGGTGCTCGGCGACGTCGCCCACCTGCAGGCCGCTATCCTGCCACCAGGCCGTCCAGACCCTTTCTGCTATGATGGGTCCATGCGACTGGCAGTCGCGATAGTCGGAAATGCTGTACAATGCCGTCTCCCGGCCGACTTTCCTCCCGCGGGTGGAAGCCGGATCATGCTTTCAAATCGATGCGGGGATTAAACCGGGTGGGACGGCGTTTCGCAACCGCCAACTTGTCGCGTCGGATCAGAGTTTCGTTGCCGTCACATGCAGCCATGCGGTCGGGAGCTGGTCGTAACCGCTGCCCTGCCTTGCCTCGATCTCCACCGTCGCCCAGCCAAACTGGCCGTAAACGTCTTCAAGCCAGGGCTTCGAAGGGTAATTGTAATAACGGCCGAACATGTCGCGGCCTTCCGCTTCTCCCGCCTTGAAGCTGGCGTAAAAAACGCCGCCCCGTTTCAGCGCGATGTGGATGCGACCGATAATGCCCGGCAGGGCAGGGCGGGGCACATGCAGCAGGCAGGCATTGGCCCAGACGCCGTCATATCGCTCACGCTCGTCCATATCCTCGAACAGCAATGTCCGGACAGGAATGCCGAGCCGGGCCTGCGCCGCTTTGGCGATTTCAGGCGTTCCATCGGTGGGGTGGACATCGTAACCGGCGGCCAGCATGAATTCGCTGTCCTGCCCGCCGCCGCATCCCAGTTCGAGAATGCTTGCACCCTCGTGAAGCCGCGCCAGGAATGTTTCCAGATGCGGGCGATCTGCCGCCTGCCCGCGCGAGGTATAGCCTGCGGCGTTACCCGTATAAAAGCCGATTGTATCGTCGTCCTTGGCAACCATGGTCTCAGCTTTGCGACTGGCTCTGGCCCTGCGATTGCTGCACGGTGACCGACACATTCAGGGTCTCACCGGCAGGGCCGACGCGCATACCGGATATAGGCGCGCAATCGCGGTAGCAGAGGCCGGATGCGATGCGGACGTAACGGTCATCGGGGCAGATATTGTTGGCAGCGTCGAAGCCCACCCAGCCCAGCCCCTGAAGATGAACCTCGGCCCAGGCGTGGGTGGCGGTCTGTTCCTCCACCTCTTCCATCATCAGATAACCGGAAACATAACGCGCGGGCAGGCCCATCAGCCGGGCTGCGGAAATCAGGATATGGGCATGGTCCTGGCAGACGCCCTTGCCGGCTTCCAGCGCCGCTTCCGCCGTGGTTTCGATATCGGTCGCGCCGGGCATATACTCCACCTTGCGGTGAATATTTTCCATGAGGTCGTGCAGGCGGGCCAGCTCGCTGTCGCCGGCGCTCACCTTCACCAGTTCGCGCACCAGCTTTCCCGGTTTGGTAAGCGGCGTCTCGCGCAGGAAAAGCCAGAGCGGTGCGTTGCCGATGTGGTGTCCGAACACGCCCGCCTTGTCCTGCGTGCTCACCGTGCCGCTTGCCACGACCTTCACCCGCTTTTGCGGGCCTTCGGTTTCCACCAGCGCAACGCGGTTGCCGAAATGGTCGTCATAGGCCACTTCGACGGTGGCGCCATCGACCGAGACATCCCAGTTTTCCACCGTCTGGCCCGGGCCGGTCTGCGGCGTCAGGCGCAGCCGCTGCAACGCATAGGGCATCGGCTCGTCATAGACATATTCCGTCGTATGGGTGATTTTCAGACGCATAAGCTGTCCCCGTCCACGCGCTTATTGATAGAAGCGGTAGCCTTCCGTGATTTCCTGTCCCAGTTGGCCGTTGCGGTTGACGAACCTCTCCAGAAATTCGTGCAGGCCCTCGTCCATGACCCGGGCGATGGTGGTCGCGCGCAGGCTGTCGCGAATGCTTTCCGCCGTGTCATGCGCCTTGTGCCTCTCGCTGTAATCCTCGGCTATATGGTTGAGGTTGCTGGCGATCTTTTCATAACAATAGGCCAGCGAGCGCGGCATGCGGCCATTGAGAATGAGGAAGTCGGCAATATTGGCCGGCTTGTATTCCGCATCGTAGACCCAGCCATAGGAACGGTGCGCCGAGACCGAACGCAGGATGGATTCCCACTGCGCATTGTCCAGCGACGACCCCACATGGGCGACCGCCGGCAGCAGCACGTAATATTTGACGTCGAGAATGCGCGCCGTGTTGTCCGCCCGCTCGATGAACGTGCCAATGCGGGAGAAATTGTAAAGATCGTTGCGCAGCATCGAGCCGTGGAAGGCGCCACGCACCAGACCGGCGCGATGTTTGATGACATCGATTGTCTGCGGCAGTTCCGCGTGGTTGAGCTTGCGGCCGAGGATATTCTTCAGTTCGATCCAGAATTCATTGGTGGCTTCCCATGTCTCGCGCGTCAGCGCCGTGCGCACCATGCGGGCGTTGTTGCGGCCCGCCTCTATGCAGGACATGACGCTGGAAGGGTTCGATTTTTCCCGAAGCAGATAATCGATCGCATCCGCCGTCGTCACCTTCTCTTGCTTTTCGAGAAAGGCTTCGCGCACGCCCGCACTTTGCAGCACGCCATCCCAGTCCTCATCGCCGCTGCCGCTGCGCGTCAGTGAAACGCGCAGGCCCGCATCGATCAGCCGGGCGATGTTTTCAGCGCGCTCGATGTACCGGAACATCCAGTAGAGCCCGTTTGCCGTTCTGCCCAGCATGGCTTAATCCTCCAGTACCCAGGTATCCTTGGTGCCGCCGCCCTGGCTGGAATTGACCACCAGCGAGCCCTTTTTCAGCGCCACACGGGTCAGGCCGCCGGGAATGATCTGCACCTTGTCCGAGACGAGCACGTAGGGGCGCAGATCGACATGGCGCGGCGCGATGCCGTTTTTCACCATGATCGGCACGGTGGAGAGCGACAGCGTCGGCTGCGCGATGTAATTCGAGGGGCGCGCCCGCAGCTTATCGGCAAACAGTGCGCGTTCGCGTTTCGTCGCCGTGGGGCCAACCAGCATGCCGTAACCGCCCGAACCGTGGACTTCCTTGACAACCAGTTCGGCGAGGTTGTCGAGCACATATTTCAGGCTGTCGGGCTCGGAACAGCGCCAGGTCGGCACGTTTTCCAGGAGCGGCTTGCGGCCGGTATAGAACTCGACGATCTCGGGCATGTAGGAATAGATCGCCTTGTCGTCGGAAATGCCGGTGCCGGGGGCATTGGCGATGGTAATGTTGCCGGCGCGGTAGACATCCATGATGCCGGGCACGCCGAGCGCCGAATCCGGCCGGAAGGTCAGCGGATCGAGGAAGTCGTCGTCGACGCGACGATAGAGAACATCGATTGCTTCATAACCGCGGGTGGTGCGCATCTTTACCTTGCCGTCCATGACACGCAGGTCGGATCCTTCCACCAGCTCCACGCCCATCATGTCGGCGAGGAAGGAATGTTCGTAATAGGCGGAATTGTAGATGCCGGGGGTCAGCACCGCGACACGCGGCTTGCCGGTGCAGCCAGGCGGGGCGAGCGAGGCGAGCGACTGGCGCAGCAGATAGGGGTAATCCTCCACCCGCCGCACGCGGTTTTCATGGAAGAGTTCCGGGAACATCTGCATCATCGTTTCGCGGTTTTCCAGCATATAGCTGACACCGGAAGGCGTGCGGGCATTGTCTTCCAGAACGTAGAACTGGTCTTCGCCGGTGCGGACAATGTCAGTGCCGACAATGTGGGTATAGACACCGCCGGGCGGGGTGAAGCCGATCATTTCCGGCAGGAACGCTTCGTTCTTCTCGATGATTTCGCGGGGAATGCGCCCGGCGCGGATGATTTCCTGTTTGTGATAGATATCGTCGAGGAAAGCATTGAGGGCGAGGACGCGTTGTTCGATGCCCTGGGCCAGTTTGCGCCACTCGCGGCCGGAGATGATGCGCGGGATGATATCGAAGGGGATCAGTTTTTCTGAACTGTCGGCATGGCCATAGACTGCGAAAGTAATACCGGTTTTTCGAAAGATGTTTTCCGCGTCTTTTGATTTCTGGATCAGGTGCGCCCTGTCCTGTCGGCTGTACCACTCGTTATAGTTTTCATATGGGCTTCGCGGCGTGTCGTCCGCATTTATCATTTCGTCAAATGCCAACTTCGATGTCCCCTTTTTTGCCATTTGAATACAACGAGAAATGCAATGCAAGAACTATGCAGGCCTCCCCGAGAAGAATTTTTGTCGCCTTAGAGTTTTAAAAAAGAAGCGTTTTTTGGGTTTCAGCCTATAAATGCGGCATTGGCAAATTGGTTGCGCGGTGGCGAGGGGCGTAACGAGGTGGCTGTGCTGTGTACGCCCTGGGCGAATGCATAAATTTTAGTCGATCGCTTTCGGTTGAAGAATGTCGGACGTTGCATCAGAAAATCTGAAAGATGTGATCACCAAAACACCTTTGACCTTTTTTTCGGATGCGGATACCGCCTTGCTGAATACTCAGCTCGATCACGCGCGGGTTTTGCGTCAAGTCGAAGAAGTGTCAATTCGCCGCCTGTCCTACACCGCGTTCGGTTACGGGCATCGTGCGGCACAGGGGATGTTCCCATGTCGCTCGACCGTCTGGCTCCGGCCATCTTCGTCTTTCTCTGGTCGACCGGCTGGGTCACCGCCAAATATGCGGTCTATTATACCGGACCGCTCACCTTTCTCTGTCTGCGCTATCTGCTGGCGGGGGCGCTGCTGTGGGCGATCTGCCGCGTTTCCTCCATCCAGTGGCCTCAGCGACGTGCCGATGTCTTCCGGGCGATCCTGTCCGGCGTCTTCCTGCACGGTCTTTATCTCGGCATGATCTGGTGGGCGATCGGGCAGGGCGTGCCGGCGGCGATCGGCGGTATCATTGCCGGTCTGCAGCCGCTGATGACGGCGGTGGCCGCCCGTTTCATGATCGGTGAGAAAATCTCGCCCCTGCAGCGCGCCGGCCTGCTTATCGGCTTTGCCGGCATCGCCATTGCCGTGCTGCCGAAGGTCATGGCCACCGGTGCTGTCGGCCTGTCGGTGCCGCTCTACGCCGTGGCGGTCAATGTGCTGGGCATGACGTCGGTGACCTATGGCACGCTCTACCAGAAGAAATATGTCCATGGCGGAAACATCATGGCGGTAGCCACGCTGCAATATGTCGGTGCGTTGCTGGTCACCGTTCCCTTCGCGCTTCTGCTGGAGGATGGGCATGTGGACTGGAGCCTTGGCCTTGCCGCCACGCTTGCTTGGTCCGTGGGTGCGATCTCCATCGGCGCCGTGGCGTTGCTTCTTTATCTGATCCGGCGCGGGCAGGTCTCGCGGGCCGCCTCGCTGATCTATCTCGTGCCGCCGCTTGCCGCCGTGGAAGCCGCGCTGCTTTTCGGCGAAACGCTGACACCCGCCATGATTGCCGGCACCGTTCTGGCGGTAACGGGGGTTTATCTCGCCAATCGCAGGCCTGCCGCAGCGGTTGCGACGCGTTAATTACTACAACCGCATATTAGGGGTTTGTTAACCATAAAATTATACCTCTCGTTAATCCAAAGATTTGGCGGGGGTTACATGTCTATTTCACGTCGTGGTGTTCTGTTCGGATTGCCGTTGTTCCTGGCTGGCTGCGCGAATACCGGTATTGGTCAGCAGAGGCTGAATTATGCGGCAAAGCCGGAGGAGAAATTCCCGCTTCCCGCCATGCATCTCGACAAGGTCAAGCCGGAGCTTCGTCGGCAGGAAGTCAGCTACGACACCAGACACCCGGCAGGAACGGTTGTCGTGGATACGCCGGCGCGGCGGCTTTATTACGTTATGGGCGATGGCCGCGCCATGCGTTATGGCGTCGGTGTCGGCCGGCAGGGTCTTGCACTGAAGGGCGATGCCTATATCGGCCGCAAGGCGGAATGGCCGTCCTGGACGCCGACTGCGAACATGATGCGCCGTGATCCGCGCAATCTGAAATTCGCCGGCGGTATGGCGGGCGGCCCGAATAATCCGCTCGGCGCACGCGCGCTCTATCTCTATCGCGGCGGCAACGACACCATGTTCCGTCTGCACGGCACCAACCAGCCGCAATCCATCGGCCACGCCATGTCGAGCGGCTGCATTCGCATGCTGAACCACGACATCATCGATCTTTACAGCCGCGTGCCGGTGGGTTCGAAGGTTGTTGTCTTGCAGGCATGAGGAAGAGGCGGATTTTTCCGCCTTTGGCACGCCAGAAAATGCCTGTATCCTTGAGTTGATTTTTTTTGGCAAAAGGTCAATTTTGCGCTTGAAAATCAACCATGTGTAGAATGCCTCCCTTTCTGTATTTAAGGGAGTTCTGCTATATCGGAAACGTGATTTCCGGTGTCAGAGACGTGTATCCATAAAGGCGTAAATGCACTGTATCGAGCGCGGCACCACTTCAACGGGGACACATGACCATGGCAACTTTCGACTCTCTCTCCCGCTATCGCCCGCAAGCGCTCGGGGCGCTGCGCATCATGACGGCGCTACTTTTCATTTCGCATGGAACGCAGAAGCTGTTCGGTTTTCCGGCATCGCAGATGGAAGGCTCCCTGCCGACAATGCTGCTCGTGGCGGCGCTTCTGGAATTCGTCGGCGGCGTTCTCGTGCTGATCGGCCTGTTCACGCGTCCGGTCGCCTTTATCCTGTCCGGTCAGATGGCCGTTGCCTATTTCATCGCGCATGGACCGAAGAGCTTCTTCCCGGCCCTGAACGGTGGCGACGCCGCCATTCTGTTCTGCTTCATCTTCCTCTATCTGTTCGTTGCCGGTCCAGGCGCTTTCTCTGTGGATGAGCGCCGCGCCTGATTGGCCGAGATGGTCACTGATCTTTATCGAGGCCCCGCATGGCTGGAGCCATGCGGGGCCTTGTGTCTTGAAGTGGCAGAAACTTCGGCCGTCGCCGAAGCATTGGCGCGTGTTTTCGGGTTAGCAACGGTTCATCCTGAACGACGTTGGAAGATCGATCCGTGACCCCTCAGAACACCATAGCCCGTGAATTGCTGTTTCTCGCCTTGCTGTCCACGCTGTGGGCCGCATCCTATACTTTCATCAAGATCGGGGTGGAGACGATACCGCCGATCACCTTCATCGCGTCGCGTACGATGATAGCCGGTCTGCTGCTTTTTGCGGTGATCCGCCTGCGCGGGCTGCGTCTGCCCACGGATTTGGCGACGTGGCGGCTGTTTTTCATTCAGGCCTGCATCAACAGCGTTCTGCCCTTCACATTAATCGCCTGGGCGGAACAGAGCATCGATGCCGGGCTTGCCGTCATTCTCAATGCAACGACGCCGATCTTCACCTTTCTTCTCACCGCGCTGGTCATCCGGCACGAGGCGGTCAGCGGGCGCAAGCTGTTCGGCACCATTGCCGGCATGACGGGCGTTTGCCTCATCATCGGTATGGAAGCGCTTGATGGAGCGGGCGAGGCGATATGGAGCCAGCTTGCCGTGCTGACGGCGGCTTTTTCCTATGCCTGTGCGGCCATTTTCAGTAAAAATTTCAAAGGGCTAGATCCGATCATGCCGGCCGCCGGCTCACTCATCTGCGGTGCTGTCCTGCTGTTGCCCGTGAGCCTGATCGTTGACCGACCCTGGACATTGTCACCTTCGGCGGCTTCACTGATGGCACTTGTGTGCCTCGGCGTCTTTTCCACCGCGCTCGCCTTCATGATCTATTTCCGGCTGATGCAGACGCTCGGTTCGGTCGGCACCACCTCGCAGGCCTATCTCCGGGTGCCGGTGGGTGTCGCGATTGGCATGGCATTTCTCGGCGAGGTGCCGACCCCGGTCATGTGGGTGGGGCTCGTCTGCGTCATCGCCGGCGTGTTGGCCATGACCTTGCCGTCACGACGCCGGGCGGTTGGGCAGGGCGGTTGAGGCAAAGAAAAGCCCCGCAAAGCCTGGGCTTGCGGGGTGAAATTTAAAAGCGCCTGGGTGCACGACAACCGCATGTAGACCGAGCGGGTGCCGCTTGTTTCTTCTCCCCGAGGGGGAGAAGTCCGCGGCAGCGGGATGAGGGGGCGCCCCTCGCCGGATTTCGGAGAGCTTGCCCCCTCATCCGACCCTTCGGGCCACCTTCTCCCCGGCGGGGAGAAGAAAGGCGCGGCAGCGCCGAGCGCCTCAGGCCGACTTAGCGGTTACGGCCGCGATTGCCGTTGCCGGAAGCACGTTTTTCCTGGCCGTTGCCGCCAGGAGGGGCGTGGCGATTGGCGCCGCTGCCGCCGGGCTTGCGGGCCGGGCGGCGGTGCTTGCGCGGGCCGGCCGGACGGCCTGCATCGCCTTCTGCCTGCTTCACGCGTTTGAAGTCGGAGGTGACTTCCAGATCGTTGTCGGCATCGCGCGGCGCATGGTGGCGGGACGGGCGGGATTCGCCGTTGTGACGGCCGCCTTCACGCGGGCCGCGCTGCTGGCCGCCATTGTTGTTGCGGCCGCCACGGTTGTTGTTGGGGCGCGTCGGGCTGGCAAGCACGGACGGGCGTTCGCCCGAGGCAACCGGAATATCGATCTTCATCAGCTTTTCGATGTCGTGCAGCAGGCGGGTTTCGTCCGGTGCGCAGAAAGCGATGGCGATGCCGTCACGGCCGGCGCGGGCGGTACGGCCGATGCGGTGAACATAGGCGTCAGGCACTTCCGGCAGGTCGTAGTTGAAGACGTGCGTCACAGCCGGAATGTCGATGCCGCGGGCGGCAACGTCGGTTGCAACCAGAACCTTGATATCACCGTCCTTGAAGCCCTTCAGTGCCCGCTCCCGCTGGCCCTGGCTCTTGTTGCCATGGATGGAAGCGACCTTGAAGCCGATATGTTCGAGATGTTTGTAGAGCTTTTCCGCGCCATGCTTGGTGCGCAGGAAAACGATGGCGCGGCCATCCGGGTTTTCGTTCAGCGACTTTTTCAGGAGATCGGTCTTGTCGTTCTTGCCGGCAACGAAATGCACATATTGCTCGACCTTGTCGGCAGCCTTGCCCGGAGGCGTGACTTCGACTTTGACCGGATCGGTCAGGTAGCTGTGCGACAGATCGGCAATCGCCTTCGGCATGGTGGCCGAGAACAAAAGCGTCTGGCGCTTGGCCGGAACCATTCTGGAAATCTTGCGCAGATCGTGGATGAAGCCGAGATCGAGCATCTGGTCCGCTTCATCGAGCACCAGATAGGTAACCTTGGAGAGCGAGATGGCGTTGCGGGCGATGAGGTCCAGCAGACGGCCGGGGGTGGCCACCAGAATGTCCGTGCCCTTTTCGAGCTGGAGCTGCTGCTTGTTGATCGATGCGCCGCCGACAACCTGGTTGATGCGCAGCGGCGTCTTCTTCACGAAGGAGCGCAGGTTTTCGCCGATCTGGTTCACCAGCTCGCGGGTGGGGGCGAGGATGAGGGTGCGGCAGGTGCGGTTTGCCGGGCGGTCGGCCTGCTTCATCAGCATTTCGATGATCGGAAGGCCGAAAGCGGCGGTCTTGCCGGTGCCGGTCTGTGCGAGGCCGATCAGGTCGCGGCCTTCAAGCAGCAGCGGAATGGCCTTTGCCTGAATAGGGGTGGGAGCGGTATAGCCAAGCTGGGTAACGCTGGCCACGATCTTTTCGGAGAGGCCGAGTTCGCTAAAACTGGTCAATATAATGCCTTTCGGGGCGCCAAAAACCAATCGTCCGGAACAGGGCAGCTGTCCGGCGGTTTCGGCGTCAAGAACCCCGCGTGAATTGGGAACTTGTGGGTTGGAATAACTTTCTGCGCATCAGTGCGGCACATGCCGTCTTCTGTATTCTCTGCGCTTTTCCTTCATGCGGGCCGGATACCTTAAGGGTGTTTTCCGGTCATACGCTGCAGCTCACGCGGCTGCCGAAGGTGAAAGCTTGACGGGGATGTGGGCGTTTTGCGCATCAAAGTCAAGCGATAGTTTTGTAACATGGCCGCAGGCGGGCGCATGGCAGCCATGCGCATCGGTGGCCGGCGATTGCCGCAACGACGCGGGTGCAGCCGAAGAATTATGGTTAAAAAAGGGTAACGACACCCTCGAATACATAGCAAAGATCGATTTTCTCACATAACGTTTTCTGAGACGGCGTCCGGAAATATTTGATTCGACAGGGATGGACTGCAAGGTGTGGAGTATCGATTGACCGAAGGCTGCGGGTTGCTGGAAAAGGCTTGCAAGGCAGTTGTCGCCCTCGACCTGCCCGCGTGCATCAAGGACAGCGAGCTGCGCTATGTCGTGGTCAATGCCGCCTATGCCCGGGTCATGGGGCAAGAGCCTTCAGCATTTGAAGGTCATACCACTCTTTCCCTCTCCGCCGACATTCGCGATGCAGAGCGGGAGGATCGTGAGCGTCGTTCGCTGGTCTTTGCGACTGACGAGACGATAGCCTGTCATGTCCCGACCAGCGTGGAATCGTCCTTGCTTCGCTGCGAACGCTTCGTCGGTGAAGACGGCAATCTTTTCCTGTTCGAAATGTTCGAGGAGATGTCGTCGGCTGTTTCGCGCAAGTCCGCGGCCGTGGGCGGTGCGTCGGATATTTTGTTCAGCAGCGGCGTCATGGATTTCATCGATGCCGGCATCGTCGTTTATGACCGGGATAATCGGCTGGTCTATTGTAACGCGCGCTTCGCAGAGTTTTACGGTGATCTCAACATCGAGCTGAAACCCGGCATCCGGCTCGAAGCATTGATGAAAACGCTCTATTTTTCGAGCGGATATCGTTTTCTGGAGGGTGACGCGCCGTCTTTCGAAGACTGGATGCAGAAGCAGCTGCGTGATTTTTCCCTCCCCTATCTCGAAAGGGTCGAACAGTTTGCCGACGGCCGCTGGGTGCGCATGATCAACAAGCGGCTGGACAACGGCATGCTTGTCGGGCTCAGGGTAGATGTGACCGAGTTCAAGGCGCATGAGACTCTTCTGAGCACACAAATCCGCGAGACATGGCTGCTGCGCGCTGCGCTTGAACAATTGCCGGTCGGCGTGTTCCTGAGGGATCAGGACAGGCGGCTGACCTACGCCAATGCCGCCTACGATACATTCCTGGGCGGTAATCTCGCCGACTATATGGGCAAGACCGAATCCGAAATGTTCCCGCAGAACGGCTCCCAGTTCCAGCAGGAAAACGAACGGATTTTGCAGACCGGAGAGGCGCTCGAACGCACGGGAAACATGCCTCAGCGCAACGGACAGGCCATTCCCGTCATCACCCGGCTCGGCCGGGTTGCGACGCCGGATGACGAATATTATCTGGTGGGTTCCGTTACCGATGTCAGCCTTTTGCAGGAGCGGGAAAAGGCGCTGATCGCCGCCCAGGCCGAAGCCGAGAAGCTGCACCGCCAGCTTGAAGCGGTTCTTCATGCCCTGCCGGTGGGCGTGCTGCTGCTCGACGCCGATCTCGTCATCGAATATGTCAATCCGTTCTTTTATGAGGTCTGGGGAGAGATCGGCGGCGAAAAGTCGCTTGTCGGCAAAACTTATCGCGAATTCATGGAGATGAATTTCGACAGCGGCCTTTATGACTATGGCGACAGGCCTTTCGATGAGGTCTATGGCGAGCGGGTGCAGCGGCTTTTAAAGGAGGAGGTCTTTGCGCCCCGTGAGGTGCGAAGCAAAAGCGGCAAGGTCACGGTCATTTCGAAAACCCGGCTCGAAGGCGGGAAAATCCTCAGCACCTATGCCGATGTCACCGATGTGCGCATGCGCGATGTCGAGATCAGCAAGGCGAAGGCCGAACTGGAGCGGGTCGGCGAATATATGCAGGGAGCCACGCGCGCCATGGCGCAGGGGCTGGTGCTGGTCGAGCAGGGCACGATCATCATGTCCAACGAGGCGATGGCGCGCATGTTCGACGTGCCGCCGCATCTCCTGGAAAAGGGCTGCAACTGGTCGGGTTTCTTCGCCCATTGCGCCGGCCGCGGCGATTTCGGCACGGCCGAGGAGGCTGCCGAGACGCTGCGCGCCTGGAGGGAGAATATTGCCGCCAACCGGCCGTTTTCGTGGCTCATCCATGTCGCCGGCAAAAGCTGGCTCAATCTGGAAGCCACCAACAGTTCCGGCAATTACTGGCTCATCATCGTCACCGATGTGACCGAGATGAAGCTGCGTGAAGAGGAATTGCAGCGGCTTCTGTCACGCGCGGAAGCGGCGGATCGGGCCAAATCGGAATTCCTGGCCAATATGAGCCACGAAATCCGCACGCCCATGAATGGCGTTCTCGGCATGGCGGAGCTTCTGGCCAAATCCAATCTCGATACGCGGCAGAAGACCTTTACCGATATCATCGTCAAATCCGGCAATGCGCTTCTGACGATCATCAACGACATTCTCGATTTTTCGAAGATCGAGGCCGGGCAGATGAGGCTGCGCAGCGTGCCCTTCGATCCGGCGGAGGCGGTCGAGGATGTGGTGTCGCTCCTGTCCTCGGCGGCGCTTGAAAAGGACATTGAACTGATCGTCCGGATCGATGCTTCTGTCTTCGGCAAGGTTATCGGCGATGCCGGCCGCTTTCGGCAGATCGTCACCAATATCGTTGGAAACGCTGTCAAGTTTACGGAAACGGGGCATGTGCTGGTCGAGCTTTCGGCGCGGTCGGCGGAAACGTCCGAGGCCATTCTGTCATTGCGCGTCGAAGACAGCGGGATCGGCATTCCGGCCGACAAGCTTGAAACCATCTTCGACAAGTTCAGCCAGGTCGATGGTTCCGCCACGCGCCGGCACGAGGGAACCGGGCTGGGGCTGGCGATTACGGTCGGGCTCGTCGGTTTGTTCGATGGCGCGATCAATGTCGTCAGCGACGTTGGAAAGGGATCGACTTTCGAGGTCAATATTCCGTTTCAGGTGACCGAGAGACAGCGCGATCTCCCGTTTCTTTCCGTGGCGATCGACGATATTCGCGTGCTCGTCATTGACGATAACGACGTCAACCGCCGTATTTTGACGGAGCAGTTGAGAAGCTGGGGCATAGACGGCCACGCGGTGGGTGACGGACCTACTGGCATTGCGGTGCTGGAGGAGGCGGTGGCGCTTGGATTTGCCATCGACGCCGTCATTCTCGACTATCACATGCCCGTCATGAACGGGCTGGATGTGGTGGAGCGGATCCGGGCGGATGCGCGTTTTGACGATATCGCCATTGTTTTCCTGACCTCCATGGATGTCGTCGGTGACGAGACGCTGTTCACCGATCTCAACGTGCAGGCGCATCTGATGAAGCCGGCACGGGCGCGGCTGCTCCGTTCCACCCTGTTCGATGTGGTGCGGGATGTGCGGCTGAAACGTGCTCGCCAGGCTCCGGCGCTGCTTGAGGCAGGCCACGATGCGCGCGCCGTCCGGCCGGAAAACGGCCCCGTGGTGAGGAAACAGCGGGCTGACACATCCACGGCAGTGCCTTTACGGCATCGGTCCAATCTGGTCGATGTGCTGGTGGCGGAAGACAATGACGTCAACCAGATAGTCTTCAGCCAGATACTGCAGCAGGCGGGTCTGCGCTTTCTGATTGTCGGCAATGGCAAGAAAGCCGTGCAGGCGTGGCAGGAGAATAATCCCGCCCTTATCCTGATGGATGTCTCTATGCCGGTCATGAACGGGCATCAGGCGACGCAGGCCATACGTGCCGCGGAACGGACCGCCGCCGACGGCCGACATGTGCCGATCATCGGCGTAACCGCCCATACGCAGGAGGCGGACCGTGAACTATGCCTGGAGGCGGGTATGGATGACTATCTGTCGAAGCCCATTAGCCCCGAAACGCTGGAAGACAAGATCGCGCAATGGCTGGGCGAAAACATGCCGCGCCGCGATGCGCCGCGCGTCTGACTTTTCGACCAGAACAGTGCTGTGCTGGCGTCAGCCGAATGGTTTTATGCCGCAGAGCATCTCCCGCTTTCCGGCAAATCCTTTCCGACGCTCCAGCTTAAAACCGGTGGCGATGAGGTTGCGGCGAACGAAGCCGGCGGCGGCATAGGTGGCGAATGTGCCGCCGGGCGCCGTCTTTGCGAAAAGCGCCTGCATGATCTCCAGCGACCACATGTCCGGATTGCGCGCGGGTGCGAAGCCATCGAGAAACCAGGCGTCGAAATTTTCCTCGCTTGCGGAAATGCCGGTAAGCGCTTCGCCGCAAACCACTGTCAGGCGCGTTTCGTCATCGAGCCGGATTTCGACCCGTCCTTTCGGCTCGGCGGGCCAGAGGGCGGTGAGCGCCTTGCGTTCGGCATCCACTTCCGGCCAGCGGGAAAGCGCCCGGTCGATTTCCTCCGCCTTCATCGGGTAGAGTTCGAAGGAGATGAAATGCAGCGTGGAGCGGCCGTTGCGCATCTCTTTCCATTGGCGCCATGTCTCGCAGAGGTTAAGCCCGGTGCCGAAGCCCAGTTCGCCAATGCGGAAGACGCCCTCGCGTTCGAGCCAGCGCTCCGGCAGGCCGTTTCCGGAGAGGAAGACATGGCCGCATTCCAGCCGGCCATCCGTCTGGCAATAAAAATGGTCGTCAAAGGCCAGTGAATAGGGCATATCCCCTTCACGCCAGTCGAGCGCGGTTGAGGCTTCCCCGACCGATGAACCGGCCGCTGCGCCGGTCTCTGTGATATTTTCGTTGGAATGTTTCATGGCTAAAGCCGATAATCCTGCTTTCGAAAAGGGTCAATCTCCAAGATTGCCGGCTTCCGTGCCACTCCTCGTCGTCGGCGGCGGCATCATGGGGCTGTGGGCCGCCGTCAAGGCGGAACGGCTCGGCATCGAGACATTGCTGGTGGAGGCGGATCGCACCGGCGGCGGCGCCAGCGGCGGGCTGCTGGGCGCACTGATGCCGCATATGCCGGACCGCTGGTCGGACAAGAAGCAGTTCCAGTTCGACGCTCTCGTTGCCCTGGAAAAAGAGATTGCCGGGCTGGAGGCGGAGACCGGGCTTTCCGCCGGCTACCGTCGCTCAGGCCGGATCATTCCGCTGCCGAAGCCGCATCTGCGCGCCATTGCCGAGCGACACGAACGGGATGCGCTGGAGAACTGGGTTTCGGGTGAGCGCCGGTTCCATTGGCATGTCGTCGACAGCCCTTCGGTCGCGGGCTGGGTGGATGATGCGGCGGGTGAGGCGGGTTTCGTGTTCGATACGCTGGCGGCGCGGGTTTCGCCGCGTGCGCTGATCGCCCTTCTTTCGGCTTTTCTCGGCAAGGCGCGGCATGTGCGGCTGGCGGAAGGTCGCAGCGTTCTTTTGCTCGATGCGGATGCCGGGCGGGCGGTGCTGTCTTCGGGCGAGGAGGTTTCTTTCGGCCATGTCATCGTCGCCAACGGCCATGGTTCTTTTCCCCTTATCCGCGACGCCCTCGGTTTGGATGCCGGTGTGACGCTCGGGCAGGCGGTGAAGGGGCAGGCGGCGCTTCTCGATGCGGCGGCCGACGCGGCGATGCCGGTGGTGTTTCTAAACGGTCTTTATATCGTGCCGCATGAAGACGGCACTGTTGCGATCGGCAGTACCAGCGAAGATTGTTTTTCCGATCCCTTAAGTACCGATGAAAAACTTGAAAAACTGCTTGCGGATGCGTCTGCCGTTGTTCCCTCGCTTGTCCGCGCGCCGGTGCTGGAACGCTGGGCGGGGCTGCGCCCGAAAGCGGTGGGGAGGGACCCGATGGTGGGCGCGATCCCCGGCCATCCGAGGCTCGTTGCGCTCACCGGCGGCTTCAAGGTCAGCTTCGGGCTGGCGCATTTTCTTGCCGATGCGGCGTTGCAAACCGTGTGCGGTCACACGCCTGTCATCCCCTCGGGCTTTCACCTTCAACAACACGTGAGTATTGCCGTCGCGGCCTTTAGAAAGTTCTGACCGGGCCGCCCACGTCGTTAATCTGTCACGCAAATCACTTATTTGCTGGCCTGCAAAGAGGCCGGTTTGTCCGCATTTGCGGCGAGGTGACAGTGCATGCGATACGCCATTCATTTCACGCCTTCCCCCAATGACCCCCTGACGCAGGCGGCGGCCGCGTGGTTGGGGCGCGATGTCTATTCAGGTCAGGCTGTGGAACCTCCCGGCACGATCGACCTCGGCATGCAGGAGATTTCCTACCATACGGCCCTGCCGCGCAGGTATGGTTTCCATGGCACGATCAAGGCTCCCTTCCGCCTTGCCGAAGGCCATTCCGAGGCCGCGCTTTTGCGCGACCTGATGTATTTTTCCGGCAAGCATGAGCCTTTCATGTTGCCGCAACTTGTGGTGGCGAGGCAGGAGAATGTCTTCAGTCTCGTTCCCGAGCGTCCCTGTGAAGTGCTGCATTTTTTCGCCGCCCGCGTGGTGCAGGAATTCGACCGTTACCGGGCGCCGCTCTCCGACGCGGAAATCGAGCGCGCGGATCCGGACCGGCTTTCGGCCTCGCAGCTCACCAATCTGCATCGCTGGGGTAGTCCGCATGTGATGGATGAGTTCCGGTTTCAGATGTCGCTGACGGGCGGCGTGGAAGCGTCCAGCAGCCAGAGGATAGAGCGGGCCGTGCGCAAGGTTTTCGAGCCGCTGCTCACCCGATCCCTGCAGTTTTCCAGCCTTGCGCTTTTCATTGAGGATGAGCCGGGCGCGCCTTTCCGGGTGCACTCGCTTCACCCCATGGGCCGTGTTTCCGCCCGAAAGATCGCCTGAAGAGCGCAACGGCACAATCGTATACAAAAAAGCATCGGAATGTCAGCAAAATTGATCTCGACATTCCGGAAGCGGATGCTACCGTTCGGATATCGCATATCTGAAGCGTGTGTTGTGCCCGTTGCGGGTCATCGCGCTTCGGAGGTCTGTTTTATGTCTCCCGAAATCGGTTTCCGCCTTGGGAGAGATGGTCTGGGTGGCTGAATGATTTCCGAAAATTACTCCCGTAATCTGGTGGGCTATGGCCGCAATGTTCCCGATCCGAAATGGCCGGGCGGCGCGCGCATCGCCGTGCAATTCGTCATCAATTACGAGGAGGGCGGCGAGAGCTGCATTCTCGACAATGACAAGGCGTCGGAATCGCTGCTTTCGGAAATCGTCGGCGCGCAGCCGTGGCCGGGCCAGCGCAACCTGAACATGGAATCGATCTACGAATATGGATCGCGCGCCGGTTTCTGGCGGCTGTGGCGCATGTTCACCGGGCTTGGCGTCACCACCACCGTTTACGGCGTGACCGCCGCCATGGCCCGTAACCCCGAGGCCGTAGCGGCGATGAAGGAAGCGGGCTGGGAAATCGCCAGCCATGGTTATCGCTGGCTGGAATATAAGGATTTTTCCGAAGAGGAAGAGCGCAAGCACATCGTTGAGGCCGTGCGTCTGCACACGGAGGTTACCGGCGAGCGCCCTTACGGCATGTATCAGGGTAAGCCTTCCGACAATACGCTGCGCCTCGTCATGGAAGAGGGCGGTTTCCTTTATTCGTCGGATTCCTATGCCGACGATCTGCCCTATTGGGTGAAAGGTCCGAAGGAAGAGCCTTTCCTCATCATTCCCTATACGCTTGAAACCAACGATATGCGGTTCGCCACGCCGCAGGGCTTCAATTCCGGCGACCAGTTCTTCACCTATCTGAAGGATGCCTTCGACGTGCTTTATCAGGAAGGTGTCGAGGGCGCGCCGAAGATGATGAGCGTCGGCCTGCATTGCCGTCTTGTCGGTCGTCCCGGGCGCGCGGCGGCACTTCGCCGTTTCATCGAATATGTGCTCGGTCATGAGAAAGTGTGGATCCCGCAGCGCATCGAGATCGCCCGTCACTGGCATGAACATCACAGGCCGGAGGTGTTTTGATGGTGACGCGCGAGGACTTTGTCACCCGATTCGGGGGCGTGTTCGAACATTCGCCCTTCATAGCCGAACGGGCCTATGACGCCGGCGGAGCGGGTTTGGAGCTAACGGCCAAGGCTGTTCACGCCGTGCTCAGCGCTCAGTTTCGCGCGGCTTCGGAGGCGGAGAGGCTCGGCGTATTGCGGGCGCATCCCGATCTGGCCGGCAAGCTGGCGATTGCGGGCGAGTTGACGGCCGACAGCCGCAACGAACAGGCCGGCGCCGGGCTGGATCGGCTTACCCCCGAAGAGCACGCCCGCTTTACCACGTTGAACGGCGCCTATACCAAAAAATTCGGCTTTCCCTTCATCATCGCGGTCAAGGGGCTGAACAGGCACGATATTCTTTCCGCCTTCGAGACGCGCATCGGCAACGCCGCGGCCGAAGAATTTGAGACGGCGATGGCGCAGGTGGAGAAGATCGCCTGGCTGCGCCTTTCCTCGATGCTGCCGGAAGGCTGAATTGGCGAGCGGTGGCCGTTCTGCTAGAATCGTGCCGTCTGGAGATGAAGATCATGAGACCTTCCGAGGTGCTGGAAAAGAACAGGGAAGCGATCCGCGAAGCGACGAAACGCTTCAACGCGGCGAACCCGCGCGTGTTCGGCTCCGTCGCCCGCGGCGAGGACCGGCCGGACAGCGACCTCGATATTCTGGTGGATGCGCTGCCGGGCACGACATTGTTCGACCTTGGCGGCTTGCTGGAGGAATTGAAGGCGCTGCTTGGTGTGGAGGTCGACGTCGTCACCTCAGGCGGCCTGCATTCGGACATACGGGCGCGGGTTCTGAAGGAAGCCAAAGCGGTATGAGTACGGATCGGCTTCTGCTCTATCTGAAGGAGATGGATGTTGCTGCCTCCAGAATACGTGATTTCGTTCACGATATGGATGAGGCCGCTTTTTCTTCCGACACGCGGACGCAGATGGCGGTCATGATGGGTCTTGCCGTGATTGGCGAGGCGGTCGCCAAGCTGGATAAGCAATACCCCGCGTTTTTACAGCAGCACCCGGAGATCCCCTGGATCAAGATGAAGGGTATGCGCAATCTAATCGTGCATGATTATTTCCGGGCGGAACTCTCGGTCGTCTGGAAAACGATAACGCAGAGCATTCCGGATTTGCAGGCGCGTCTCTCCCTTCTCCGAAACTGGCATGCCCAAGGTGAATGACATTTGACTGATTTTCTCGACATAAAACCTCTCACCAAAGAGGCTTTCGCATCCTTTGGCGATGTGATCGAAACGACACCCTCTTCCATGCGGCACATCAATGGCGGCCAGACCGAGCGGCACCATGCGCTTGCAGCGCCGGAGGCTGCGGGCGAGGGTGCGCGTGTCATCCTCAATATTTTCCGCGGGCAGCCGCGGGTCTTTCCGCACGAGATTGAAATGATGGAGCGGCATCCGCTCGGCAGCCAGAGTTTTTCGCCGCTCTCCGGCCGGCCTTTCCTCGTGGTCGTCGCCGATGACGATGGCGGCCGGCCCGGCCGGCCGCAGGTGTTTCTGGCGAGGGGCGATCAGGGCGTGAACTATCGCCGCAATGTCTGGCACTATCCGCTGATGCCGTTGCAGGCGGTTTCGGATTTTCTGGTTGCCGACCGCGATGGGCCGGGTAACAATCTGGAAGAGTATTTTTTCGATGAGCCCTATATGATCGCGGAGCCCAAGCCATGACCGGTTTGACCACCCATGTCCTCGATGCCGCCCATGGCACGCCCGCGCAAGGGCTGACGATCGAGCTTTACCGGCTCTCCGGCGATCGCCGCGAAAAGCTGAAGACGGTGCAGACCAATAGCGACGGCCGTGTCGATGGGGGGCCGCTGCTCGTCGGCGACAGTTTCAAGGCCGGCGAATACGAGCTGGTTTTCCATGCCGGCGATTACCTGCGCGGCAAGGGCGTGGTGCTGGCGGAGCCGGCCTTTCTCGACATTATCCCGATCCGTTTCGGCATTGCCGACGAGAGCGGCCACTACCACGTGCCGCTTCTGCTTTCGCCCTATAGCTATTCCACCTATCGAGGAAGCTGATTGCCATGATCTTTGCCGCCATTGCCGATATTCACGGAAACTGCGCAGCACTTGAAGCCGTGCTGGAGGATATTGCGCGTCTTGGCATCAAGGACATCGTCAATCTCGGCGATTGTTTCAGCGGCCCGCTGGAAGCGGGATTTACCGGCGACGTGCTTGTTAGCAACTGGATTCCCAGCATTCGCGGCAATCATGACCGGGAACTGATCGAGCGCGCGCCGGAGGAGATGGGAAGCTGGGAAAGACCGGCGCATGCGCAGCTGAGCGCCGCCCATCTGGACTGGTTGCAAACCTTACCCTTCAGCATGGTGTTCAAGGATATCGCCTATTGCTGCCATGGCTCGCCGCTTGGTGATCTCGACTACTGGCTGGAAACGCTGTCGCCGGAAGGCGTGCTGAAACTGCGGCCGCTGACCGAAATAGAGGAGCGGGCGGAAGGTATCTCCCAGCCGCTGATGCTGTGCGGGCACACGCATATTCCCCGTGCGGTACAGCTTTCCAACGGCCGGTTGATCGTCAATCCCGGTAGCGTCGGTTGCCCCGGCTGGAAGGACGACACGCCTTTCGATCATCATGTCGAGGCGGGCCATGCGCTCGCCACCTATGCCGTGCTGGAAGAGACCGGGCGCGGCTGGCAGGTCTATTTCCGGAATATCCGCTACGACAATCTGGCCATGTCGGAAATGGCGAGGGTCAACGGCATTCCCTATCTGGCTGATGCATTGGAGAACGGCTGGCTGAAGCGGTAAGGATCACCCCTCACTGGTCATCACCACGCATGCATAGGACTGCGCCTTCAGCGCCTTGCAGGCGGCAACCGCCGAAGACTGGTCTTCGAAGCCGGTGAACCGGGCGCGGTAAAGCGTTGCCGATCCGCTTTGCACCGCTTCGGTATAGGGAGCGATCCCGGCATGGTTTCTGGCGATGTTGGAGCGGGCATTGGCGAGCAGCGAGCGGGCGGCGGCTTCGCTGTCGGTGGCGGCGATCTGCACTTCCCAGCGGCTGCGCTGGCCGACGGAGGCTGCAGCGGGTGCCGGCCGCGGAATGGCTGAAACCTGCATCATGTCGGCCACCTGATCGTTCGCTGTGGCGATCTGCATGGCGACCGGATCTGCGCGGCGGCGTTCGGCAAACATGGGCAGCGGCACGGCTGCGGGCGGCACATCGAAGGTACGGCTGACACTCGCGCTGGCGACGAGCTGTTCGGTATTGCGGCTTCTCGATGCCTGCGGCACGGCCTTGTCGAGAAGGGCGGCCATCTGGGCATCGCGGCTGCGGGCGGTCTTGCCGCCTAGCACGACGCCAACGACACGGCGGCCATTATGATTGACGGCGCTGACGAGGTTGAAGCCGGAGGCATTGGTGTAACCGGTCTTGATGCCGTCCATGCCCTTGTAGCGATACATCAGATTGTTGTGGCCGCGGATGCGTTTTCCCCGAAAGCTGAAGGATTCCATGGCGAAGAGGCGGTATTCCTTGGGAAAGTCACGCTGCAGCGCCAGGCCGAGTTTCGCCATGTCGCGCGCTGTCGTCACCTGCGATTTGCTGGGCAGGCCGGAGGCGTTGCGGAACACCGTTTTCGTCATGCCTAGCTGGCGGGCCTTGCGGGTCATCATTTGGGCAAAGCGCGCCTCCGAGCCGCCGAGATGGTCGCCCATGCCTTCCGCCATGTCGTTGGCGGATTTGACGATCATGCCATAGACGGCCTCGCGCACGGTGAAGGTCTGGCCCTGGCGTACATAGAGCTTCGAGGGGATGACCGACGCGCCGTTCTTTGACATCTTTATCTTCTGGTCCCAGCGCAGTTTCCCGGAATGCAGGGCCTCGAAGGTCATGTAAAGCGTCATCATCTTGGTGAGCGATGCGGGGTGGTTGAGCACATCGGCGTTGCGAGCGGCCAGAACCTTGCCGGTATTGGCGTCCATGATGAAATGGGCATAACCCGCCTGCGCAGGCGACGCCTGCAATGAGAGGATCGCGCAAAAGAAGGCGAGCGCGAAGACCCATGCACCCGCCATTCCCCGTTTGACCGTTCCCGACATAATTCACCCCTTTTGTTCGATCGCCGCGATGGGCGAAGTTTTACTGACACTTTCCGGCAACAAAACCGCTAAAACTTTAGAGATCGCTTTCATGCTTAATTAAGTATGAATTTCAAGCTGGCGGGCGGGTCTGCAATTTCCTTGAAAAGAAACCAACCATCCGGTATGTTTTGTGTCGTGACAAATGCATATGAACGTAAGAAGCAACCCGAACTCGTGCGCCGCAATCTTCTCGATTGCGCGGCCAGACTCGCTGCTGAACAGGGTGTTGCGGCGCTCTCGGTGCAGGCGGTTGCGGACGCGGCCGGGGTGACGAAAGGCGGGTTGTTCCATCATTTCCCATCCAAGCAGGCGCTGCTGGAAGCGGTCATGGCGGACCTTCTGGCGGCTTTGGACTGTGAAATCGATGACCTCCTCTCACAGGATTGTGAAGGTTTCGGACGCTTCACGAGGGCCTATGTGAATGCAGTTTTCTCGGATCGGGGCAGGGATTCGGGGAAACAGTGGGCCGCGATTTCGGTTTCCATGGTCGGTGAACCGTCGCTTCGACGCATGTGGAACAGCTGGATCGAGGGGCGGCTTGCCCGTCATAAGGAAACGGATAATGGGGTGGTACTGGAGCTGGTGCGGCTTGCCGCTGACGGCATCTGGTTCGCCGATCTTCTGGCCGATGATGGCAGGGCAGGTGGCGACAGGGCGGCTCTCAGAGCGCGCATGATCGCGCAGACGAAGAAGGATGCAGGGTGATGAATGCAGCTGTCTTGACCTATGGAGCGCTCATCGCCGCCATCGTCTGCGAAGTCATCGCGACCTCCTTTCTGCAGCAGTCGCAGCAATTCTCCCGGTTTTTGCCGACGGTGCTGATGGCGCTGTTTTACGGAGCGGCCTTTTATCTGCTGTCGTTCACACTGCGGGCCATGCCGGTCGGCGTGGCCTATGCGATCTGGAGCGGGCTTGGCATCGTGCTGATTTCCGGGATCGGTTATTTCGTTTTCCGCCAGACGCTGGATATCGCCGCCGTCATCGGCCTCGGGTTTATCGTGACGGGGGTGGTGATTGTGAATGTTTTTTCGAAGACGGTGGGGCATTAACGGCACCCCTGCACCCTTCCTCATTCCTGCGCCCGTCACAGGAATCCAGCCGGCGCGCGTCTGCGCGACGGGGAGAGTCCTTTCGGCCCAAGGACTTGGGCTGGCTCCCTGTGACGAGCACAGGGATGAGGGAGGCAAAGTACGACGGGGCGTTCTGAGACACTGGCTCTGAGTTATCACCATCACGCCAGAATGCTGCGATCCACATCCGTAATCAGCCGCTTGCCGCAAAGCGCCATGCTGATATCCATCTCCTTGCGGATAATCTCCAGCGCCGTGGTTACGCCCCGCTTGCCATCGGCGCCGAGGCCATAGAGGAAGGGGCGGCCGATATAGGTGCCTTTGGCGCCGAGCGCCACGGCCTTCAGCACATCCTGACCGGAGCGGATGCCGCCATCCATATGCACCTCGACCCTGTCGCCGACGGCGTCGAGGATCTTCGGCAGCATGGCGATGGAGGAATGCGCGCCATCAAGCTGGCGGCCGCCATGGTTGGAAACGATGATGGCGTCGGCGCCGGTATCGAGCGAGGCGCGCGCATCCTCCTCGTCAAGGATGCCCTTGAGGATAAGCTTGCCGCCCCAACGCTGCTTGATCCATTCGACGTCTTTCCACGACAGGCGCGGATCGAACTGTTCCGCCGTCCAGGAGGAGAGCGAGGAGAGGTCGGAGACATTTTTGGCGTGGCCGACGATGTTGCCGAAGCTGCGCCGCTTGGTGCGCGCCATGTCCAAGCACCATTTCGGCCGGGTCGCCATCTGCCAGATGTGTTTCGGGGTGAATTTTGGCGGGGCCGAGAGGCCGTTGCGCAGATCCTTGTGGCGCTGGCCGAGAATTTGCAGATCGAGCGTCAGCACCAGTGCCGAGCACCCGGCGGCCTTCGCCCGGTCGATCAGATTGTTGACGAAGTCGCGGTCCTTCATCACATAGAGCTGGAACCAGAAGGGTTTCGAGGTGACCGAGGCGACATCCTCGATGGAGCAGATGCTCATGGTGGAAAGCGTGAAGGGTACGCCGAATTCTTCGGCTGCTTGTGCCGCCAGCATCTCGCCATCGGCGTGCTGCATGCCGGTCAGGCCGGTGGGGGAAAGAGCCACTGGCATGGAAACCTTCTCACCGATCATTTCGGTGGCAAGCGACCGGTCGGTCATGTCGACCAGCACGCGCTGGCGCAGCTTTATCTTGGAAAAATCCTCCTCATTGGCGCGGTAGGTGCCTTCCGTCCATGCGCCGCTGTCGGCGTAGTCGAAAAACATTTTCGGCACACGGCGCTGAGCCTGTTGCTTCAGGTCCGCTATGGTCAGGATTTTGCCCATGGATAAAGCCTTCACATTTGAATGATGGCTTCACATATCATGGATGGCGTGGTGGCGACATCAAAATCGTCGCCGTACTGTTACCAAAATGCGCGCAGGAACAGTTCGCAGCCGAGCAGAAGCAGGCAGATGAGAAACCAACGCCGGAACGTCGCCGGGCTGACGATGTGGCGAACCTTCTGACCGAGCCACATGCCGGCAAGGGCTGGCAGGACGGCCAGCGCGGAAAGTGACAGATGCTCGACGTGAAAGGCATTCTGCGAGGCAAGCCCGGTAGCCAGTGCAATGGTTGAAACGGTGAAGGAAAGGCCGAGCGCCTGCACGAGATCGTCGCGGTTAAATCCGAGTGACTGAACATAGGGGACGGCGGGCACGACGAAAATTCCGGTGCCGCCGGTCAGAAGGCCCGTCGCCAGCCCCATGACGGGTGAGAGTTTTGGTTCCAGCCTTGCCGGAATCGAGACCGGTCTGGCAAGCAGGCTATACGTCGCGTAAACCGCAAGGCACAGGCCGAGCGCCGAGGTGGTCCAGACGCCGGTGCCCGCCGTCATCAGCCGGATGCCGATGAGGGTGCCAAGCACAATGGCTATCATCATCGGCCACAGCCGCTTCACGATGGCCCGGAAATCAGGCCCAGCCAGCAATTGCCAGATATTTGTGACGAAGGAGGGCAGGATGAGCAGGCCGGCGGCGATGGCCGGCGGCATGAAGAGGCCGAGCACGCCCATGGCGACGGTGGGCAGTCCCATGCCGGTCACCCCCTTGACGATGCCGGCAACGATGAAGGTCGCGAGGATCATGAGCAGGGTGGTTGGGTCTAGATCCGGCATTGGGCACTCCAGAGTTCATTCGCATTTCGGCCGGGGGGTGCCAGCCAGTCATATGAAGCGAGCGGGTGCGGCACGGTTTCTTCTCCCCGCCGGGGAGAAGGTGGCCCGAAGGGTCGGATGAGGGGGCAAGCTCTCCGAATATCGCCGACGTTGCCCCCTCATCCCGCTGCCGCGGACTTCTCCCCGGCGGGGAGAAGAAACAAGGGGCATCCGCTCGCTCCATAGATATTGGTTTAAGCGAGATCGTGACCGGATGTTTCGGCCCAAGCCGAACTATGCAAGCGTGCTTTTCATCGCCTTACCGGCCACGTAGGTTTCGACGACGGTGCGGTCGTCGCCCATGGTCAGCATCAGGAACAGTTCTTCCGTCAGGCTGTTCACCACTTCCATCTTCAGCGCCATGGCGGGTGTCGAGGAGGCGTTCAGCACGGTGATGTCGGCGTCCGTGCCGGCCTCCAGCGTGCCGATGCGATCGACCATGGAGAGGGCTTCGGCGTTGCCTCGGGTCATCAGATACCAGCTTTCCAGCGGGTTGAGACGTTCGCCCAGCAATTGCTGGATCTTGTAGGCCTCGTCCATGGTGCGCAGCATGGAATAGCTCGATCCGCCGCCGATATCGGTGGCAACCGCGATACGAACAGGCTTTTCGCGCCGTTGCAGCTTTTTCATCGGGAACAGGCCGGAGCCGATGAAGAGGTTCGAGGTGGGGCAATGTACGGCTACCGCGCCGGTTTCCGAGAGTACATCTGCCTCGCGGTCAGAGAGGTGGATGGCGTGGCCGAGCAGGGTCTTTTCGCCCATCAGGCCGTAGCGCACATAGATATCCGTATAGTCGGTCGCCTCAGGGTAAAGCTCGCAGGTATATTTGATCTCATCCAGATTTTCGGAAAGATGCGTCTGGATGAAGAGATCGGGAAATTCCTGCGCCAGCGCCTGTGCTGCTTCCATCTGCTTCGGCGTGGAGGTGATGGCGAAACGCGGCGTGATGGCGACGTGGTTGCGGCCCTTGCCGTGCCAGTCGGCGATCACTTGCCGGGTCTCGTCATAGGAGGTTTCCGGCGTGTCGAGCAGTCCTTGCGGGGCGTTGCGGTCCATCATCACCTTGCCGCCGACCATCAGCATGTTGCGCTTCAGGGCCTCAGCAAAAAAGGCGTCGGCGGAGGTCTTGTGCACGGAGCAATAGGCAACGGCGGTGGTGGTGCCGTGGCGCAGAAGCTCGTCGTAAAAATGCGTGGCGATGCGCTGGGCGTGGGCAGTTTCGACGAAACGGCATTCTTCCGGGAAGGTATAGGTGTTCAGCCATTCCAAGAGATTGGCGGCATAGGAGCCGATGACCTGCATCTGCGGGAAATGCAGGTGCATGTCGATGAGGCCGGGCACGATGAGATGCGGGCGGTGGTCCTTTTCCTCGACGTTTTCGGGGGCTGTCTCACGGATATCGGCATAGTCGCCAATGGCAGCGATCCTGCCGTCTTCGATCAGCAGGCCACCGTCTTCGATATAGACATAGCTTTGCGTATCGTCGATTGCGAGCGGCGCGCGGCGGAAGCTCAGCAGACGGCCACGCAGCAGAACCATGCTCATTCGGTTTTTCCTTCGGCTTTTCCAGCCCCGGAAACCGCACTTTCATACCATGCGGTCAGCAGCTTGCGCTCATCCGGGGTGATGGCGGTGATGTTGCCGGGAGGCATGGCATGGCTGCGGCCGGCTTGCAAATAGATTTCGCGCGCATGGGCGGCGATCTGTTCGTCGGTTTCGAGCTTCACCGATTTCGGTGTGAAGGGCACGCCTTCCCACACCGGCTCGGCCGCATGGCACATGGAACAGCGGCCCTGAACCACATCGCGGGCCTTGGCGAAATGGGTGTCGGTGACGAATTGCTGCTGCATCGGCGAAAGCGTCGCTGCCTTCTGTTCTTCTTCGCCGGTCAGCACCTTCGGCACCGTGGAAAGCCACATGATGACGATGAAGATGAGCGCGGTCGCGAGCCAGGTCCAAGTCGGCTTGCCCTTGCGGGCGTGGGTGGTGTTGAACCAGTGGCGGATGGTGACGCCCATCAGGAACACCAGCGCTGCGATGATCCAGTTGAACTGGGTCGCAAAGGCCAGCGGATAATGGTTCGACAGCATGAAGAAGATCACGGGCAACGTCAGATAGTTGTTGTGTAGAGAGCGCTGCTTGGCGATGCGGCCATATTTCGGGTCCGGCGTGCGCCCGGCGATCAGGTCGGCGACGACGATCTTCTGGTTGGGAATGATGATGAAGAACACATTCGCCGACATGATGGTGGCGGTAAACGCGCCGAGATGCAGGAACGCGGCGCGGCCGGTGAAGACCTGCGTATAACCCCAGGCCATCGCCACCAGCGCGACATAAAGGACAATCATCAAGCCCCATGTGTTGTTGCCGAGCGGCGATTTGCAGAGGAAATCGTAAAACAGCCAGCCAATGGCAAGCGATGCAAGCGACAGGCCGATGGCCTGGAACTGGGTGAGATCAAGCACCGAATGATCGATGAGGAAGAGATCGGCGCCGCCATAATAAACGATGCAGAGCATGGCGAAGCCGGAAAGCCAGGTGACGTAGCTTTCCCATTTGAACCATGTCAGGTGCTCGGGCATGCGGGCAGGGGCGACCAGATATTTCTGGATGTGGTAAAAGCCGCCGCCATGCACCTGCCATTCCTCGCCATAGGCACCCGGCGGCATATCCGGGCGTTTGACCAGCCCGAGATCGAGCGCGATGAAATAAAAGGATGAGCCGATCCAGGCGATGGCGGTGATGACGTGGAGCCAGCGGACGGCAAAGGCCATCCATTCCCACGCAATGGCATATTCGTACATGCGGTTCCCCTGATCCTTGTGCAGCGCACCTTGCGAGAAATTTGGCCTTTAGGGAAGGGGAAAGCAAAGCTTGGCGCGCGATTGTTCACAATCCGATGCTCTTGTGTCTGCAATATCAGTTTGTTGTATCCTTTAGCGTGGGTTGGCCCGGTAAAGTTGCACTAGCTCATTCCTGTCGCATCGTTTGTGCTTAGCTGGCTAACGCGACTCAGCTATTATCCTTTGTGCAGTCTGCTGATGTGCTAAAATATAAGGCTGCGGAGTCCTGTAGGGCGTCTTGCCGGAAATCCATTCCGGTTTTATGCGCGATACGCAGGGCTTCCATGACATGTTTCGCTGGCGGTTCTTCCGGAAGCGGGCGCTGCGAACCCTGGGTGGGGGCAGATCAGGGGGCAGGTATCGCAGTTCCCGGCGCCGTTGTGTCCGGGTAAGTGTTGATGTGAAATTTGAATAAAGGGACGCAATGATCTTCCGGCTGCCGCCGTTGTTTCAACGGAGACCATGCCGATGCGCCTTGTTCTGACGGTCCTCTTCCTATCTCTGGCGTTCAGCGCCACCGCGCTTGCCCATGAATCCCACAAGGGGTTTAAATATGAAAGCTATTGCTGCAATGGCGACGCCGAAACCGGCGACTGCCAGATGATCCCCACGCGCAGTGTTCGTGTCACGTCCGACGGTTACGAGGTCTCGCTCGCGCCCGGCGATCACCGCATGGTCACGCGACGCCACGTCTTCAACTGGTCGCAGCGCGAGGCAAGACGATCCGAAGATGGCGAATATCATCTCTGCCTGTTTCCGGATGAGGATACGCCGCGCTGTTTTTACGCGCCGGACATGGGGTTTTGAGGCGGTTGCTGCGGATGGCTTTCTTCGATCCGCTTCAATATCCAGTCGCGAAACAGTTTGATCTTGCGGATGTTCCTGCGGTTTTCGGGGTAGACCAGCCAATAGTTCTTGCCTTCGCTGCTGAGGTGTTCGAAGGGCTGGTAAAGGCGGCCGAGGGCAATCTCATCGGCATAGAGTTCAGGGGTGAGCATGGCCACCCCTTGGCTGGCGATCGCGGCGGCGGCTTCGAAGGCCTGTACATTGAGGCGGCTGCGAGGATAACGATTTAGGCCGGGATTTTCGACGCCGACTTCCTGGAACCATTGGCTCCACCAGATATCGCCGGGATCGATGATGCGCAGGCGCAGCAGGTCTTCCGGTTTGTGCAATCCGCCGATGCTTTCGGCAAGGCTCGGATGCAGCATCGGCGTATAAACGCCGCGCAGCAATTGATGATAGATAAGCCCTTTGCCGTTATCTTTGCTCCAGCGAATGGCGACATCGCAATCGGATTGGGAAAAATCGATCAATGTCCCCGACGTTTCCAACCGCACGGCGATGGAAGGATGTTCGAGCTGGAAAGCTCCCAGATGCCGCGAGAGCCAGCGCGAAGCAAAGGTGGCCGTGGAATGGATGGTCAAGGTGGCGTCAGGCGTGTCACGCACATTATCTACGGCCTCCTGTAACGTATTGAAAGCTTCGGCGACTTTCGGCGCGAGTTTCTGCCCGGCCTCGGTCAGCGAAACCTGCCGCGCCCTTCTGATGAAGAGCGGTTCGCCGATATTCTCTTCCAGCAGTTTCACCTGATAGCTCACCGCCGTCTGCGTCATGCCCAGTTCCTCACCGGCCTTGGTGAAACTGAGATGCCTTGCGGCGGCTTCGAACACCCGCAGGGCGTTCAGCGGGAACTGGCGCGACATTTTCATGGATAAGTTCTCTTTATGCCAATTGCCGAAGGTTTCATTGGTTTTTCTCCGGAAAACAGAGCATTTTTAGCTCAATTCATCAACTGAGCTTCTGACATTTTTGAATGGAGACGAACATGCGCACAGCACTCTTGCGCGCGTGGTCCCGCCTGCGTGCGGGTCTGCGGACAGCGGAACGGTTTACCCTTGAAAGCCTTCAACCCGACAATCTGGCGGATGAAAGCCTGCCGGATGGGCTCAGGCGTGATCTTGGTCTTGAGGATGGGCGTGTCGATTTTCGTTGCGACGGATTTCGGCAACGGAAAATGCTTGCAGCAACTCGGCTGCCACAAGGGCCGCTATGACGGCGGGACGCTTGTCCCTGACGCCTGTGCCGCCGATGGGTAGGGTGAGCTTTGCAAGGCGGGAAGGGGGCTCTCCCTCCCGCTCCAGCCAATGGGCGAAGGTGGCGCGTTTGGTCTTCGAGCCGATCATGCCGACATAAGCGAGATCGTCGCGGGCAAGCGCTTCCTTCGCAATCAGGAAATCAAGTGCA
The DNA here is from genome assembly GCF_002008225.1 of Agrobacterium salinitolerans. GTDB lineage: Bacteria > Pseudomonadota > Alphaproteobacteria > Rhizobiales > Rhizobiaceae > Agrobacterium > Agrobacterium salinitolerans. Next base: position 249,499 of record NZ_MRDH01000002.1, read on the forward strand.
TGGTCGTGGGTGACGATGATCGCCGCGCCGTTTGCCGGGATTTTCGGAACGAACGCTTCCGGCATGGGGGTGAGGATGGACCCCACCGCCGATGGAAGATCGCGTAACTCGCTTTCACGGGTTTCCACCACCGTCAGGCTCAGGGGCAGCAGCGACATGGCATCTGCCAGCGCCTTGCCGACGTGACCCGCGCCGAAAATGAAGACGGCGGGCTGCTGTTCGGCTTCGCCCTTCAGCCGCGCCTCAAGCCCGGCGGCAATCTCTGCCGTTACCAGCCGGAACCGGAGCAAGGTACGCCCGCCGCAGCATTGGCCGATTTCCGGCCCAAGCGGAATATCCATGCGGTCTTCGGTCGTCCCTGTTCGCAGCATGGCGCGGGCGTGGTCTATCGCCATATATTCGAATTCCCCGCCGCCGATGGTTTCCCACAAGGCTTCCTGGCTGACCAGCATGAAGGTGCCAGCCTCGCGTGGGGATGAGCCTTTCACTGCCTCGATTTCCACGAGGATGGTGGGGGCAGGGCGGGCGAGGAAGGCGGAGAGGGAGGCGTCAGGCATTGGGGCTGGCCCCCTCATCCGGCGCTGCGCGCCACCTTCTCCCCGGCGGGGAGAAGAAACCCGGAACACTGGCTCCGCCCACCTCAAATGTTTTAAGGACGTGCGAGACGGCGCGGCATATTTCTTCTCCCCGCCGGGGAGAAGGTGGCCCGAAGGGCCGGATGAGGGGGCTCGGCCGCATGGATACTCCCCCTCACACCTTCTTCAACCGTTCCACCGCCATCAAAACGCGCTCCGGCGTTGCCGGGGCATCGAGGCGTGGGCAGACCTTGTAATCGGCGACGGAGGCGACGGCCATGGAGAGCGCTTCGAGAACCGAGATCGCCAGCATGAAGGGCGGCTCGCCTACGGCCTTGGAGCGGCCGATGGTGGGTTCGGCATTTTCCGCCCATTCCGCCAGCCTGACGTTAAAGCTCTTTGGCCGGTCGGAGGCAAGCGGGATCTTGTAGGTGGAAGGTGCATGGGTGCGTAGCCGCCCCTTGCCGTCCCACCACAGTTCCTCCGTGGTCAGCCAGCCCATGCCCTGCACGAAAGCGCCTTCGATCTGGCCGATATCGATGGCCGGGTTGAGCGACTTGCCGACATCGTGGAGGATATCGGTGCGTTCCATCAGGTATTCGCCAGTCAGCGTGTCGATCGACACTTCGGAACAGGCCGCGCCATAGGCGAAATAATAAAACGGTGTGCCACGGCCGGCGGCGCGATCCCAGTGGATTTTTGGCGTCTTGTAAAAACCGGCGGCCGATAGTTGGACGCGGGCGAAATAAGCCTTTTTGACGAAATCGTTGAAGGCGATTTCTTCAAGCCCGATGCGCACCCGGTTCGGCAGGAAGACAACCTCTTCTTCCGGCACATTCCAGTTTTCAGCGGCGAATTTCACCAGCCTTTCGCGGATCTGACGGGCGGCGTCATAGGCCGCCATGCCATTCAGGTCGGTGCCGGAGGAGGCGGCGGTGGCCGACGTGTTCGGCACCTTGCCCGTCGTCGTGGCGGTGATTTTCACCCTGTTGATATCCACCTGGAAGGCATCGGCCACCACCTGCGCCACCTTGGTGTAAAGGCCCTGACCCATTTCGGTGCCGCCATGGTTCAGGTGGATGGAGCCGTCATTATAGATATGCACCAGCGCGCCCGCCTGATTGAAGGCGGTCATGGTGAAGGAGATGCCGAATTTGACCGGGGTGAGCGCGATACCCTTGCGGATGATCGGGCTTGTCCTGTTGAACTCAACGATTGCCTGCCGGCGCGCACGATAGTCGCTGGAGGTTTCCAGTTCCTCGACGACGCGGGCGATGATGTTGTCTTCGACTTCCTGATGATAGGGCGTTGTGGTGCGGCCGGAGCCGGTTTCGCCGTAGAAATTCAGTTTGCGGATATCGAGCGGGTCCTTGCCGACGGCATAGGCGATTTCTTCGATGAAACGTTCTGCGCCCAGCATGCCCTGCGGGCCGCCGAAGCCGCGAAAGGCGGTGTTGGAGACCGTGTGGGTTTTCAGCGGCCGGGAGGTGAGGTGCACATTCGGGTAGAAATAGCTTGAATCGGCATGGAACAGCGCACGGTCGGTGACCGGCCCGGACAGATCGGAGGAGAAGCCACAGCGCGCGGCATAGGTGGCGTCTACAGCGTGGATGCGACCTTCATCATCGAAACCAAGTTCGTAATCGACACGGAAATCATGGCGCTTGCCGGTGGCGCTCATGTCCTCGTCGCGGTCGGGGCGGATTTTTACGGCCCGGTTCAGCTTCTTGGCGGCGATGGCGCAAAGGGCTGCGAACTGGTTGCCCTGCGTTTCCTTGCCGCCGAAACCGCCACCCATGCGGCGCACCTGCACCGTGACGGCATTGGATGGCACCTGCAGGATATGGCTGACAATGTGCTGGATTTCGCTTGGATGCTGGGTGGAACTCCACAGCGTCACTTCGTCATCCTCACCCGGCACGGCCATGGCAATGTGACCTTCGAGGTAGAAATGCTCCTGTCCGCCAATGCGCATCGTTCCGGTGAGGCGGCGTGGTGCGACATCCATCTCGATCTTGGCATCGCCGCGCTTCAGCGTCATCGGATCGATGACGAGCGCGCCGCCATTTTCGATTGCGGTATCGATATCTGTGAAATGCGGTAGGTCCTTATAGGTGATCTTTGCCTTGCGTGCGGCCTTGCGGGCGATATCGCGGGTTTCGGCAAAGACGGCGAAGACCGGCTGGCCGTGAAATTCGACCTTTGTCTCGGCGAGCAGCGGTTCGTCGTGACGACCGCCGGAGGAGATGTCGTTTTCGCCGGGCACGTCCTTGCCCGTCATCACCCAAAGTACGCCCGGTGTGGCCTCCACTTCGGAGAGGTCCATCGTGATGATTTCCGCGTGAGCACGGTCGGCAAGGCCGAGTGCGCCGTGGACGAGGCCGGCGGGTTCGGGAATGTCATCGATATATTCGGCGCTGCCGGTCACATGCTTGTGGGCGGAATCATGCCGGAGCGAGGTGTGCATCGAGCCGTCGATTTCGGTCTTGGTCTTGTCGAAGCTTGTGGTGTCCATGGTTCAAGCCTCCTCCAGCGTGAAACGCGCAAGTTCCTGCTTTTCGCCTGATGTCTCCAGGAAGAATCGTATCAGCAGGTTCTTCGCCGTCAGTTGGCGATATTCGGCGGTCGCGCGCCAATCCGTCAGCGGGGTGAAATCCTCATCCAGCGCATCGCGCGCCGCATCGATCGTTTCCTGCGACCACTCTTTCCCGAGAAGCGCTGCCTCCAGATGTGCAGCGCGTTTCGGCGTGCCGGCCATGCCGCCGAAGGCGATACGGATGTCTTCGACGGTGCCCTCGGCATCTAACGTCAGATTAAAGGCGGCGCAGAGGGCGGAAATATCCTCGTCGCGGCGCTTGGAAATCTTGTAGACGGCGTAGTGGCTTTCCGGTTTCTGAAACGGAATGAAGAGTTTCTCGACGAATTCGCCGCTCAGCCGGTCCTGTTTGCCGTAATCGATGAAGTAGCTTTCCAGCGGCAGGCTGCGATTGCCGGAGGACGAGCGCAGGGTCAGCGTCGCGCCAAGCGCGATCAGCGCCGGTGGGGTGTCGCCGATGGGCGAGCCGTTGGCGATATTGCCGCCGATGGTGCCCATGTTGCGCACCTGTTCGCCGCCGAGCCGATCAAACAACCGGGCAAGCGGCGGGAAGTGCTCCGCGATGGTCTTAAAGGCCTGGCTGTAGGTCACGCCAGCGCCCAGCGTGATGCCGTCTTCACTTACGGTGATGGTTTGCAGGTCGCCGAGATTGTTGATGAAGATGACAGGGTTCAGCGCCCGCATCTGCTTTGTTACCCACAGGCCGACATCGGTGGAGCCGGCCACGATGGTCGCCTTCGGTTCGGCAGCGTAAATCTCGGTCAGCTCGGCCAGCGTCGCTGGAATGATGGTGCGGCCCTCGCCGTGGGTGACGGTGATCGTTTCATTGGCGCGGATCGCCCAGAGCCTTGCCATGATATCGGTGCGGTCGCGTTGCAGCGGGTCGAAGAGGGCGCTCGGGCGCGCGGCGGCGATCTTTTCGGCGGCGCGGACTATCGGCTCATAGCCCGTGCATCGACAGAGATTGCCTTGCAGCGCCTTTTCGATGTCGGCGCCGCCGGGGTTTTCGCTTGATAGCCACAGGCCGTAGAGCGACATGATGAAGCCCGGCGTGCAGAAACCGCATTGCGAGCCGTGGAAATCCACCATCGCCTGCTGCACGGGGTGCAGCGTGCCGTCGCGCGCGGCCAGATGCTCCACCGTGACGATATGGGCGCCGTGCAGCGAACCTAAAAAGCGGATGCAGGCATTGACGCTTTCGTACCGGAGCGAACCATCAAGAAGCCGCCCGACCAGCACCGTGCAGGCGCCGCAGTCGCCTTCGGCGCAGCCTTCCTTGGTCCCGGTCAACCGCTTGTTGATGCGGAGATAATCGAGAAGCGTGTCTGTCGGTCCGAAACCCTTCAGCGAGATGGTTTCGCTGTTGAGGATGAAACTGATCGCGTCGTTCATGCAATGCCCTGCTTTTTTTGACCGGCTGCCGAGCCGGTTTCTTGTCATTATCCCTGCGCATCATATGCACGCCGCCGCGCGCATATCGATTTCCGTTTTGGCAATTCATTATTTCCAAATCGGAAAGAAAATGCAGCAATTATTGCGCCGTCCAGCCGCCATCCACGGAAATATGGGTGCCGGTGATGTTACTGGCGGCATCGCTTGCCAGAAAGATGGCCGCGGCGGCCACATCGTCGACGGTGACGAATTGCTTGGTTGCCTGCAACTCCAGCATCACATCGTTCTTCACCGCCTCTTCGCTGATGCCACGCACCTTGGCCATCTCAGGTATCTGCTTTTCAACCAGCGGGGTCAGCACATAACCGGGACAAATGGCGTTGACGGTGACGCCGGTCTGCGCAAGCTCCAGCGCCGCCGTTTTCGTCAGGCCCATGATGCCGTGTTTGGCCGCCACATAGGCCGATTTGAACGGCGAGGCGACAAGGCCGTGGGCGGATGCGATGTTGATGATACGGCCTTTTCCGGCCTTCTTCATCAGCGGTATCGCAGCACGCATGGTATGGAAGGAACTGGTCAGATTGATGGCGATGATCCAGTCCCATTTTTCCGTCGGGAATTCTTCGATGGGCGCGATGTGCTGGATACCGGCATTGTTGACGAGCACATCCACCGAGCCGAGCTTTTCGTGCGAGGATTGAATGAGATCGGCGATCTCGTCCGGTTTCGTCATATCGGCAGGGTGATAAAGCACGCGCCCGCCGCTTTCGGCCTCCAGCAGCAGACGCAACTTCTCAATTTCGTCCTCATCGCCGAAGCCGTTCAGCACGATATTGGCGCCGTCGCGCGCAAATCGCTGGGCAATGCCAAGGCCGATGCCGCTTGTGGAGCCTGTCACGATAACTGTCCGATGCATGCTTTCCCCTTTTTGCATTACTTCGCACATATTTAAGCAGCCTATGCCCAAAGGGGGCAGGCTGGCAATCGCCATTTAGGATTGAGCGCGCAAGGCGGCTCGTGTGGGTGCGACCATCGATTTTTTCGACGCCAAGCATCCAGATTTTGCGGCAGATTTTGCGTTTGCCTGCGGGGGCTTCCGTCCCTATCTCTGAGGCAAGCAAACAGAGGTATCGTTTATGGAACTCGGTCTTTACACATTCGCGGATGTCAATCCCAACCCCGCCGATGGCCGCGGGCCGGAGGGAGCACGCCGGCTGCGGGAACTCATCGAAGAGATCGAGCTTGCCGATCAGGTCGGGCTCGATGTTTTTGGCCTGGGTGAGCATCATCGTCCGGATTATGTCGTTTCCTCTCCCTCCACCGTGCTGGCGGCGGCGGCGGTAAAGACGAAGAATATTCGCCTGACGAGCGCCGTTTCGGTGCTGAGTTCAGATGACCCCGTTCGCGTGTTCCAGCAGTTCTCGACCGTCGATCTCCTCTCGAACGGCCGTGCCGAGATCATGGCCGGGCGCGGTTCTTTCATCGAATCCTACCCGCTGTTCGGTTACGATCTCGAAGATTACGACGTGCTCTTCGCCGAAAAGCTCGATCTGCTGCTGGCGCTGCGCGAACAGGAAATCGTCACCTGGTCCGGCACCAAACATCCGGCCATCAATGGTCGCGGTGTTTATCCGCGTCCGTTGCAGGAGCGTGTGCCGGTCTGGATCGCGGTTGGCGGCACGCCGCAATCGGTGGCGCGGGCGGGCGCCATGGGCCTGCCGGTGGCGCTTGCCATTATCGGCGGTGAATATCGCCGTTTCGCACCGCTGTTCGATCTTTACCACGAGGCCGCGCGCCGGGCGGGCCAGGAAAAGACCAAGCTGCGCACCAGCATCAATGTGCACGGCTTCATTGCCGACACCACCGACAAGGCGGCGGACCAATTTTACGGACCGCAGGCGGAGGTGATGAACCGCATCGGCCGCGAACGCGGCTGGGGGCCGACGAACCGCGCGCATTTCGATGCGGCACGCGGGCCGGAGGGCAATCTCTTCCTCGGTGAGCCGGAGCTGGTGGCGGAAAAGATCATCAAGGCGCATGGCGTGTTCAGGAATGATCGCTTTCTGTTGCAGATGGCCATCGGCCTGATGCCGCATGACCAGATCATGCGCGGCATTGAGCTTTATGGTACGAAAGTCGCCCCACTCGTCAGAAAAGAATTGACGGGGAGCGCCGATCCGGTGAAAGCCACGGCCTAATGATTACCAAGGTGGGCGTTTCGAGACCCGCCATACACAATAACGGACAGAGACATGGTCATTTCCACCGAAGAAGAACTTGATCTGCTGAAGGATATCGGCCGCTTGTGCGCCGTTGCCATGCAGACAATGGCGGACGCGCTGGAACCGGGCATCACCACGGCCGAGCTGGACGCCATCGGCCGTAAGGTGCTGGAAGATAACGGTGCGCAATCGGCGCCGGAATTCTGCTACAAGTTTCCCGGCGCGACCTGCATCAGCGTCAACGAGGAAGTGGCCCATGGCATTCCCGGCCCGCGCATCATCAAGGCGGGGGATCTCGTCAATATCGATGTCTCGGCGGTGAAGAACGGCTTTTTCGGCGATACAGGTTCGTCCTTCGCCGTGCCGCCTGTCAAAAAGGAAATCGAGCGGCTTTGCCGCGATGGCAAGCGCGCCATGTGGACAGGCCTGCAGCAGGTGAAAACCGGTCGGCCCTTCGCCGATATCGGCAATGCCATCGGTGCCTTTGCCAAAAAGAACCGCTACACGCTGATCACCAATCTCGCCAGCCACGGCATTGGCCGTTCCCTGCATGAGGAGCCGAAGGAACTGGCGACCTGGCCGGACAAGGACGAGCGCCGCATCATGCAGGAAGGCATGGTGTTCACCGTTGAGCCGTTTCTTTCGACGGGGGCCTATTGGGCCGAGGACGGCGACGATGATCCATGGACGCTCTATAGTGACCCGAGCGCGCCGACGGTCCAATATGAGCATACCGTGGTGGCGACGAAAAACGGGCCGCTGGTGCTGACGCTTGCGGAGTGACGGCTACATCTGCCTCCGTCACCCTCACTTTTAAGGTCGGAGCGAGCGCGTGCCGCTTGTTTCTTCTCCCCGAGGGGGAGAAGTCCGCGGCAGCGGGATGAGGGGGCGCCCTCGCCGGATTTCGGAGAGCTTGCCCCCTCATCCGACCCTTCGGGCCACCTTCTCCCCCTCGGGGAGAAGAATACACGGCACCCTCGGAACGCATCGCCGCTCACCGCGTGACCGATAACGACCGCTTATAACGCCGATCAAAATAACTCGCTTGTCCGCCATCTGCCCGGTTGCGATAAGCCATGCATGAGCATCGACAAGCCACTTTCCGTCAGACATCTGACTGCACTCGGATTTTCCGGGGCGCTGATGATGGCCTCCGCCATGGGTTTCGGCCGTTTTTCCTTCACGCCCATCCTGCCTGGCATGATGGCCGACGTTCCGCTTTCGGCGGGGGATGCGGGTATCGTGGCGGCCGGGAATTTCGCCGGTTATCTGGCCGGGGCGGTTCTGGCGGCCTATTCGTGGGGATCGGGGCGGGAACGGCTGGTGGCGCTTTGCGGCCTGTTTTCCACCGGGGCATTGTTGCTTGCCATGGCGGCTTTCAATTCCGTCGCGGCCTTCACCGTCATCCGGTTTCTGGCCGGCGTCGCCAGTGCGATGACCATGATCTTCACCTCGCAGATCGTTATCGGCCATGCCGTCAAGGCGGGCAGGGACAGCGTTCAGGCGCTGCATTATGGCGGTGTCGGGGCCGGTATCGCGATCTCCTCGCTTGCGGTCTATCTGATTGGCGTCGTTTTTGACGGCGGCGGCTCCTCGTGGAGAGAGGAATGGATTGCCGGCGCGGTCTTTTCCTTTCTCACCTTTCTCCTTGTCTTTCGCGTGCTTCCCGCTGGCCCGCCGCGGCATGCATCTTCGGCGGCGGAACCGCCGCTTGTCTGGACAAGGCCCCTGTTTCTGACGACGCTCGCTTATGGGCTTTTCGGCTTCGGTTACGTCATCACCGCCACTTTTATCGTGGCGATTGCCCGGATGGCCGCTGCCGGTGCTTTCGTGGAGTTTCTGGCTTGGTTCATCACCGGCTGCGCAGCTGCCATTTCGCTGTTCCTGTGGAAACCGGTGTTGAAATCGCAGGGGCTAAAGCGCGCTTTCGTTATCGTGCTGGCGTTGGAAGCTGTCGGTGTCTTCGCTTCGGTGATGCTGCCGCCGGTGCCGGGCGTTCTCGCCGGCGGCCTGCTTCTCGGGCTGACCTTCATGGTCATCACCGCTTATGGCCTGCAACTCGGCCGGGAATTTGCAGGCCCGAGCCCACGTCGCGCCTTTGCGCTGATGACGGCCGCTTTCGGCACGGGCCAGATCGTCGGGCCGCTTGCCGCCGGCTGGATTGCCGAGGTGACGGGAAGTTTTACCGCGCCCAGCATTCTCGCTTCCGCCGTGCTCGTTGTCAGCATTCTGCTGATGTTGCCGGTGCTCGCCACGGAGCGGCAGCGCTAGGCCGCTGACCGTCTCTTCCACCTTTCATTCGCTGTTTCCGGGGGGCGTCGCCCGCCGTCTGCGCCTTACATCTTGTTAAGGTCAGTGCTTCTTCATTGCTGTGCACAAATTTCTGCCCTAGGTTCGGGCCATCTAGTGCTTCGCCAATAATGGCTGATTTCAAACGCGCGTGAGTTCGAAACGTGTTTCATTGCTTCTTTCCCAAACCGAAATTGTTCTTCACGTCGGCCTTCGTCTGGGCGATGGCCATGATCGGCGTGTGGTACGCCGGCGGCCGCAATTGGGGTGCCATAATTGGTCTGCCGCCTCTGCCTGCCGGACAAGAGCCGGTCATCGGCGTTTCGGTTTTCTGGTCCACCCCGTTCTTGTGGTTCTATATTTATTATGCCGTTGCCGCGCTGATCTTTTCCGCGTTCTGGTTCTGGTATCATCCGCATCGCTGGCAGAACTGGTCGGTTCTTGGATCGGCGCTGATCATCTTCGCGACCTATTTTTCCGTGCAGGTGAGTGTTGCAGTGAATGCCTGGTATGGGCCGTTTTATGACCTTATCCAGCAGGCTCTGGCGCGGACGGCGCCTGTGACGGCCGAACAACTCTACATGGGGTCGCTCGGTTTTGCGGGTATCGCCTTCGTCGCCATCTTCGTCGGTGTGCTCAATCTGTTTTTCGTCAGCCACTATATCTTCCGCTGGCGCACGGCGATGAACGAATTTTATATGTCGAACTGGGATCGGCTTCGCCACATCGAGGGCGCCTCGCAGCGTGTGCAGGAAGACACCATGCGTTTCTCTTCCACCGTCGAAGGACTGGGTGTGGGGTTTGTGCGGGCGATCATGACGCTGATCGCGTTCCTGCCGGTGCTGTTCACATTCTCGGAAACGATTACGGACCTGCCGCTTTTCGGAGCCGTGCCCCATGCTCTCGTGTGGGCCGCCATCGTCTGGTCAGTGTTCGGCACGGTTTTTCTCGCGCTCGTGGGTATCAAGCTGCCCGGGCTGGAGTTCCGCAATCAGCGCGTGGAGGCTGCCTATCGTAAGGAGCTGGTCTATGGCGAAGACCATGAAGAGCGCGCGGATCCTCTGACGATCGGCGAGTTGTTTGCCAATGTGCGGAAGAATTATTTCCGCCTCTATTTCCACTATCTGTACTTCAACGTCGCCCGCATTTTTTATCTGCAGGCGGACAACATCTTTGGCACGCTGGTTCTCATCCCGTCGATCGTCGCCGGCAAGGTCACGCTCGGACTTATGAACCAGGTCCTGAATGTTTTCGAACAGGTGCGCGGCTCGTTCCAGTATCTCGTGAACTCTTGGACGACCATTGTCGAACTCCTGTCGATCTACAAACGTCTGAAAGCCTTCGAAGCGGCGATCGAGGGGCAGGAGCTTCCCGAAATTGACCAGCGATATCTACTGCGAGAAGCCAAAGGCGGCGAGTTGAATGCCAACCGCCCCTGAGCAAACAAGAAGGCGGCCAATTAGCCGCCTTTTTCATAAGTTCAGAGATTTTAACCCTCGGTCTTCTGCTTCCTGCGCGCCTCGATCATCGGCATCGCCTCGGCATAACTCACACAGGCCACATCCTGTTTCCGGCAGACTTCGCGCAGCAGCCGCTCATAGGCGTTCCAATAGGCGCCGCCATTCATCTTCACGAAATGAAAGCCCATCTGTAGCGGAATGCGCTCGCCATTATATTGCCTGTCGAATGCGTTGCGGAAGGCCGTATAGGCGCGCTCCTCGAATTCCTTCGAACGATCCGGCGTCTCGACGCCGATGGAGTGGCGGATGAAGAGATTGTAGTCCATGGCGATGATCGGGCGGTTGCCCGGACCTTCGGGAATGAGCGGCAGGCCGAAATGCTCTATGCCGTCGCGCTCCACCGGCCATTCCGGCCCCTTGGTGATGCTGGTGGCGTCATAAACGAAACCGTGCTTTTTCTGGGCGGCAGTCAGCGCCGGACCCTGCGACAGATAAGGCGCACGGAAACCGTTGATGTTTTTGACCATCTCGCGCCAGCCCTCGGGCTCCTCGCCCTTCTTGCCGATCATCTGCCAGGCATTTTCCAGCGTACTGGTGAAGGTGGTGAATTCGCCGTCCCATTGTTCCGCGGTCCACTGGCCGCCATCGAAATGGCCGCAGGTGTGGTTGCCAATCTCGTGACCCTCGCGATAGGCGGCCCAGATGTTTCTGAGCCTTGTCTCCACCTCTTCCGGTGACTGGCCGAAACCGACGTTGGAACGGCCGGCCTTCTGGCCAGGTCCCTGATAGGTCTTGGCGCTGGTCTTCCTGTCCATGACAAGCGTGCAGGCGAGGAAATAGGTGAAATGAGCGCCGACCTGCTTGCTCGTCGCCCGGCTTCTTTCCCACAGCATATTGTCGCCCGCGCCGTCGAAGGAGACGATCACGAGCTGCTTCGGCTTCTCAGCCTCTTGCGCAAAAGCGGGAAGGGCGGTGAGAAGCGACAGGGAAAAAGCGGCAAAGGGGCGAAACATCAGTCATCCGTCATATGAAACACCGTGGCCTTTTGCGGGTGGAATAAGGCGAAGCTTTGAAGTGGCTGGCGTTTTCATGGCTTTCGGCCTAATTCCTGTTATCAACCGCGGTGATAGGGCCGCTTCGTTCCACCGGGGGACCGTATTCCATGCTTTTTCTCGCACTCTGTCTTGCCTTGTTCCTGCTGACGCATCTTTTGAAGGTGGTCGCGCCGCAATTTCGCGCCCGCATGATCGCGACGATGGGCGAAGGGCCTTTCAAGGGCGTCTATTCCGTTGTCAGCCTCGTCACGCTCGGACTCGTCATCTATGCCTTCGGTGAAGCACGGCAGGAGACCGGCATGTTGTGGTATCCGCCGGTCTGGATGAGCCATATCGCCGTCACCCTGATGCTGCTCGCGATGATCTGTCTTGTCGCCAGCTTCATCCCGGCTGGCCATATCGCAACGAAGACGAAACATCCGCTCATCCTCTCGGTCAAAATCTGGGCGCTGGCGCATCTTCTGGCCAATGGCGAGACATCCTCGATCCTGCTCTTCGCATCGTTCCTCGCCTGGGGCGTGGTGATGCGGATTTCGCTGAAGCGTCGCGAACGCGCTGGTGAAAAAGTGGTCCGTGACTTCGTTTCAAGCCGCTATGATCTTATCGCCATTGTCGGCGGCATCGTTCTGTGGGGCGCTTTCATCCTGAAACTGCACGAATGGTTGATCGGCGTTCAGCCCATTGCGATGTAGGAAATCGACGTTTCCCCCTTACATATCAGGCAAAATAGGCTAGAAGGCCGACCAAGACCCGGTCGGCCGCTTTTTGCTGATCCGGGTAAGCGGCTTGGTATGTCCGCGGACGGATGGATCGGCAACGATCTCCACGCGGGTAACGGAGAATTTGATGGCAAACGAAAATGATACCTTTATCCGCGAAGTGAACGAGCAGATCCGTTCCGAGCAGCTGTCGCGCTTCTGGGGCCGTTACGGTATCGTGGTCGTGGGTGCGGCCGTTCTGGTGGTTCTCGGTGCCGCCGGTGCCGGTATCTACGAATACTGGAACACCAGCCGCGCTTCCAATTCGGGCGATCAGTTCCTCGTGGCGCTGAAACTCGCTTCGGAAAACAAGACGGATGATGCGCTGAAGGCCCTTGCCGATCTGGAAACCTCCGGTCACGGCAATTATCCGGTTCTGGCGAAGTTCCGCTCGGCCACGCTGCTTTCGCAGAAGGGCGACGCGGCCGGCGCCATCGCCGCCTTCACCGCCATCGGCAACGACACCTCCGCACCGCAGGTCTTCCGCGATACCGCCAAGGTGCGCGCGGCCTGGCTGCTGGTGGATAACGGCACCTATGATCAGGTCGCGGCGCTGGCGGAGCCGCTCAGCGGCGAAGGCCAGACCATGAAGGCTTCCGCCCGCGAGGCTTTGGGTCTCGCCGCCTACAAGGCCGGCGATTTCGCCAAGGCCAAACAATGGTTCGAGCAGATCGTGAGCGACGCGCAGGCGCCGCGCAACGTGACGAACCGGGCGCAGATCATGCTCGACAATATCACCGCTTCAGGCAAGGCTGCTTAAGGTCGCTTCGCCACGCGAGATCGCGCCGGCATTCTCCGCATTGCCAAAGCGATCCAACTCATTATTTTACGCATGTCCTTTGCCCAAAACAGGTAGTGTTTTGGGCAGACGTGCTTTAAGGAACCAGGATCAATGAGCTTCACCGTCGCCATAGTCGGGCGCCCCAATGTCGGCAAGTCCACGCTTTTCAACCGTCTGGTTGGAAAGAAGCTGGCGCTGGTGGACGATACGCCGGGCGTGACCCGTGATCGTCGCCCCGGCGAGGCGAAGCTGGTCGACCTGCGTTTCACCATCATCGATACCGCCGGTCTGGAGCAATCCGGTCCGGAAACGCTTCAGGGCCGCATGTGGGCGCAGACCGAAGCGGCGATTGACGATGCCGATGTGACGCTGTTCGTTGTGGACGCCAAGGCGGGCCTGACGCCGGCCGACGAGACGCTGGCCGAAATGCTGCGCCGTCGCGGCAAGCCGGTGGTACTGGTGGCCAACAAGTCCGAAGCGCGCGGTTCCGATGCCGGTTTCTACGACGCCTTCACGCTCGGCCTCGGTGACCCTTGCCCGATCTCGGCCGAACACGGTCAGGGCATGATCGACCTGCGCGACGCCATTGTTGAGGCAATCGGCGAGGACGTCGCTTTCCCGCCGGAAGTGGATGAGGCGGAGACGGATATCGTTCTTCCGCGCAGCGAACCGGGCAGCGAGGACGAAGAAGACGAAGAGCCGGTTTATGACGAGACCAAGCCGCTGCGCGTCGCCATCATTGGCCGGCCGAATGCGGGCAAGTCGACGCTGATCAACCGTTTCCTCGGCGAAGACCGGCTGCTGACCGGCCCGGAAGCCGGCATTACCCGCGACAGCATCTCGGTCGAATGGGACTGGCGCGGCCGCACCATCAAGATGTTCGATACGGCCGGCATGCGCCGCAAGGCCAAGGTGACGGAAAAGCTGGAAAAGCTTTCGGTCGCGGATTCGCTGCGTTCCATCCGCTTTGCGGAAACCGTCGTCATCGTGTTCGACAGCACCATCCCCTTCGAAAAGCAGGATCTGCAGCTGGTTGACCTCGTCATCCGTGAAGGCCGCGCCGCCGTGCTCGCCTTCAACAAGTGGGATCTGGTCGAAGACCCGCAGGCCTATCTGGCCGATCTGCGCGAAAAGACCGAGCGGCTTCTGCCGCAGGCGCGCGGCATTCGCGCCGTGCCGATTTCCGGCCAGACGGGTTATGGCCTCGACCGGTTGATGCAGAACATCATCGATACCGACAAGGTCTGGAACCGCCGCATTTCCACGGCCCGTCTCAACCGCTGGCTGGATGCGCAAACCACGCAGCATCCGCCGCCGGCCGTCTCCGGCCGCCGCCTGAAGCTGAAATATATGACCCAGGTCAAGGCCCGCCCGCCGGCCTTCATGATTTCCTGCACCCGACCGGAATCTATTCCGGAAAGCTATACGCGTTATCTGGTCAACGGTCTGCGCAAGGATTTCGACATGCCGGGTGTGCCGATCCGTGTGCATTATCGTGGTTCGGACAATCCGTTCGAGAGCAAGGCGAAGAAGCGGCGTTGATTTTGACGTGAAGGGTCGCGACGGTTTCTTCTCCCCGCCGGGGAGAAGGTGGCCCGAAGGGTCGGATGAGGGAGCTCGCTCTCCGAATATCTATACTCTCGCCCCCTCATCCCGCTGCCGCGGACTTCTCCCCGGCGGGGAGAAGAAACAAGCGGCATTCGCTCGTTCCAATTTCACTGTCCGGCTTTGAAGAGTAAAAGACCATGTTGATCAAGCAGACCGACTATTTCAGGATTTACCGCGTCATCAACAGCCTGCTCATCAGCCAGAATGCCGATCCTGCCTCGGCCTCCATGTATTTCAGCACCTTCGGCGCCTTCATTCTGCAGCAGCACTACAAGGTGAAGGCGGTGCCGAAGGGCGGGCTTGCCGCCTATAATCTTGGCGGAACGGTTCTCCTGTTCGCAGACCATCGCGATGACGGTTATGTGACGGGTGCGGGCGAGAATTTCCATTGCTGGGTCGAGGCCGACGGCTGGGCGATCGATTTCATGGCGCCGGCCTTTTCCAAAGGTGCCGATGCACTTGCGGTGCCGGCAAAGATGTTCCAGCGGCCGCTGTCGGCCATGGCGGCGTCCATCAATGATCTCGGCCAATCCGGCGATTTCTTCTACCGTTCCGAGCCGGAAGCGTCGGCCAGACGTTTTGCCGACTGGCACAAACAGGCAATGATCGGCGATATGGCGAGCGTTGCCGCCAACTGGTTCCGCAAATCCCCCAAGCAGATGGCGGCATCGCTTTCGGTGACCGACAGCGACGGCAAGGCGCGGACCGTGCCGCTGACGGGCCAGTCTCTCACTGGTAACTGGTGAGGTTGTTTGATGCTGGGTTCGATCTGATAAAAGGACGGCCAGCGTAATCTCGCGGCAGCCGCCTGACGTCAATCAGCAGCCCGACCCCGTTCTAAAGATAACGGCAGTCGCGTCCTGATCGCCTTGTGACACTCCCGTACCGTTTCGTCCACTCATTCCCGCACAAATCTCGGGGATTGCCTCATGCAAGCCGCGAGCGCGACAGAAGCGGCAGTGATTTTCCGGCGGCATGGATGACATTGTCGAGGAATTGTCGCGAGGCCTTTTCCCAGCTGTAGCTTTTGGAAAGGGCAAGCGCTGCCTGTGGTGAGCAGTGAAGCGCCGCCAGACAGGCATCGCGCAGATTAGTGTCCAGCGCACCGGCGGCGGGGTTTCCGCCAAGAATGTCGATCGGTCCGGTCACGGGGAAGGCGGCAACTGGAACGCCGCTGGCCAGCGCTTCGAGAATGGTGTTGCCGAAGGTGTCGGTTTTCGAGGGAAAAACGAAGACATCGGCCTGCGCATAGGCATCGGCCAGCTCCTCACCGGTCTTGATGCCGGTGAACAGAACATCAGGGTATTTTTCCTGCAATTCATGGCGGGCGGGACCGTCGCCAACGACGATCTTCGATCCCGGCAGATCGAGTTCCAGGAATTCCGGCAGGTTCTTTTCCACCGCCACACGTCCCACCGTCATGAAGATCGGTCTCGGCAGATCGAAAGGCAGCTTGGTTTTCGGGCGGGGATGGAAAAGTTCGGCATCGATGCCGCGGCTCCAGCGTTTCAGATTGCGCACGCCGCGGGCTTCCAGTTCGGTCTCAAGGCTCGGCGTGGCCACCATGCAGGTGTTGCCGCCATTGTGGAACCAGCGCACGAAGGCGTAGAGCCAACTTTCCGGGACCGGGAAACGGGCGGCTACATATTCGGGAAAGCGGGTGTGGTAGCTGGTGGAAAAACGCATACGGTTCTTCACGCACCAGCGCCGGGCCATGAAGCCCAGCGGCCCTTCCGTGGCAATATGCACAAAGGAGGGCTGGCTTTTTTCGATCTCCGCCGCCACACGACGATAACCGGCGACCGACAGGCGGATTTCCGGATAGGTGGGGCAGGGGATGCTGTAAAAACTCTGTGGCGTGACCATGTGCACATCGACGCCGAGCCGCGCGAGTTCGGTATTGGTGTTTTCAATGGAGCGAACCACGCCGTTGACCTGCGGGTGCCAGGCATCTGTGACAATCGTGATTCTCGTCATGAAACACTGATCCTGCTCATCTGCGCGCGGGCGAATCCCCATTGCCCGGCTTCTGCCCGTATATGCGGCGTGCGTGTTACAGGATCATGTCAGGGTGTATGGCGGTGGGGAATCGTGGTTGCGCTCAAAATTTTGCTGTTGTCGGCGGCGCTGCCTTCTGTCCTTATCCCTGTTCCTCGGACTTGTTCCGGGGAACAGGAATGAGGGAACCCGAGGTGGCTGCATGCGAAAATCCACGTTCGCGCAGTGTGGCGAGCCCTATCCCACCAGTGGAAGCAACTCGGGGCTGATCAGCGCGCCATGGTGGCCTATAACGGTTGCCGCAGCCCTTGCCGCGAAGGTGGCGGCCTCTTCGGGAGAACTGCCGGTCACGTAACGGGCGAGGAAGGCGCCGTTGAAGCTGTCGCCGGCGCTTGTCGTATCCACCACGTCCACGGCTTTCACCGCCGGGGCGTGAGTGCGACTGCCGCCGAAATCGAGCGTCGCGCCCTTGGCGCCGTCCTTCACGACGATGTTTTCAACGCCAAGTGAACGGTAGCGGTCGATGGTCGCTTCCACGGACACATCGCCGAAATGGCTGGCCTCGTCATCGAAGCTCGGCATGACAAGCGTTGCGGCGCGCGCACCGTTGGAGATGGTTTCGAGCATCGTATCCCTGTCCGCCCACAGGCGCGGGCGAATGTTGGGATCGAAGACCACCAGCTTGCCCGCCGCCTTGGCGCGGCGCAGTTCGGCGAGGAACGTATCGACATCATGGGCGGAGGCGAGAACGGCGAGCGTGATACCGGAGAAATAGACCACATCGGCACTCTCGACCGTTTTGCGCAGGTGGTCCGCGTCAGTGGCAAGCTGCCTTGCGGCGGCGGCATTGCGCCAGTAGCTGAAGGTGCGTTCGCCATCCTTCAGGTTGATGAGATAGAGGCCGGGCGTTCCACCCTTGATGCGGCGGATTTTTTCCGTGCCGATGCCGGCATCCGCGATGAAGGTGAGCATGTCTTCAGAGAGAGGATCGTCGCCGAGCGCGGTAAAATAATCGACGGACCAGTCTTGCGGCAGGCAAGCCCGGGCATACCAGGCGGTATTGAACGTATCGCCGGCAAAACCCTTGCGCAGCAGCCCGTTGCCGGCCTGCGACAGTTCCACCATGCATTCGCCAATCGACAGAAACCGTCCGCCCACGCCGTCATCCTCCCGTTTTTTCCAGCCATGCGGCTTACGACGAGTGCGCGCCGCTGACAAGGGCGGTTGTCGCCGTTTGTGCATGTGCGAAGTTCCGGTTTACGCGGGCGCAACGGCTTTATATTCTCCCGGCGTGACACCCTCAGGAGATCGCCGATGACACTGCCCCATGCCCCGGTCCACAAATCTCAAGCACAATCGGACTGGTGGAAGGGAGCGGTGATCTATCAGGTCTATCCGCGCTCGTTTCAGGATACGACCGGCGACGGCTATGGCGATCTTGCCGGAGTGACGAAACGTCTGCCCTATATCGCCTCGCTCGGCGTCGATGGCATCTGGCTCTCGCCCTTCTTCACCTCGCCCATGGCCGATATGGGCTATGACGTTTCCGATTATTGCAATGTCGATCCGATGTTCGGCACGCTTGCCGATTTCGACGCGCTGATGGTCGAGGCGCGCCGGCTGGGGCTGAAGGTCATCATCGATCAGGTCATCTCGCACACGTCGGACCAGCATCCCTGGTTCGTGGACAGCCGAGCGAGCCGCACCAACTGCAAGGCCGACTGGTATGTCTGGGCCAATCCCAAGCCGGATGGCACGGCCCCCACCAACTGGCTTTCCGTCTTCGGCGGCCCGGCATGGGAGTGGGACGGCGTGCGCAAGCAATATTACATGCACAGCTTCCTCGCGTCGCAGCCGGATCTCAATTTCCATAATCCGGATGTGCAGGATGCGCTTCTCGAAACCGTGCGTTTCTGGCTGGATCGCGGCGTTGACGGTTTCCGGCTCGATACCGTCAACCATTATTTCCATGACAGGCTTTTGCGCGACAACCCGCCGCTTTTCGACGAGGAAAGTTTCGGTCTCGATGCTTCCGACGTCAATCCCTATGGCATGCAGGACCATCTGTACGACAAGACGCGGCCGGAAAACGTGGCCTTCCTCAAGCGTTTTCGCGCGCTGCTCGACGACTATGAGGGCCGCGCCACGGTGGGTGAGGTGGGAGACGGGGCGCGGTCGCTGAAGACGGTGGCGGCCTATACGTCCGGCAATGACAAGCTCAACATGTGCTACACTTTCGACCTGCTGGGGCCGGATTTCAGCGCGAAGCATCTGCGCGCCTCGGTCGAGACCTTCGGCAAGGTGGTGACGGATGGCTGGGTGTGCTGGGCCTTTTCCAACCATGATGTGGTGCGCCACCTCAGCCGTTTTTCCGAAAGTGCGGAGGAGCAGGTGCGGGTGGCGAAGCTTGCCATCTGCGTTCTCGCCAGCCTGCGCGGTTCCATATGTCTTTATCAGGGCGAGGAGCTGGGTCTGACCGAGGCGGAACTTGCTTTCGAGGATCTGCGCGATCCCTACGGCATCCGCTTCTGGCCCGCCTTTAAGGGGCGGGACGGATGTCGCACGCCGATGGTGTGGGAGACAGGAAAGCCGAATGCCGGTTTTTCCAGCGCTGAAAAGCCGTGGCTGCCGGTGCCCTATGTTCATGCCATGCAGGCTGTGGATGCGCAGGAGCGCAAGCCGGACTCGGTTCTGAACCATTACCGCGCGGTTTTGTCCTTCCGCAAAGGTCACGGCGCACTGCGCGATGGCGATATGCACTTTATCAAGACCAATCTCGACGTGCTGGCCTTCACGCGCCAGAAGGGCGATGAAAAACTGCTGTTCGTTTTCAACCTCACCCGTGAGGCGGTGGAATTCCCGATGCCGAAGACCATGCGGGTCACCGATATACTGCCGATGCCGGGTTTCGCACCGTTATTCGATGCGGGGATCGTGACGCTCGAGGGGCTGGATGTATTTTGCGGGGTCGTTGCATGAGCGGGCAATTTGCCATCGAGGCGGCTGGCGAAGCATCGCTCGATGAGTGGTCGCTTCTGCGGCACCGCTTGTGGCCGGATGCTTCACCCACCGAACACCGGGCGGAGTTGCAGGACGTCTCCGACAATGAAGTTGGATTTATTGCCTATGATCCGGCGGGCATGGCCATCGGTTTTGCCGAAGCCAGCCTGCGGCATGATTATGTCAACGGATGCGACACCTCACCCGTGGCGTTTCTCGAAGGCGTTTATGTGGAGGAGGCCTTTCGCAAACAGGGCGTTGCGGCTGCTTTGATTGCCGAAGTAACCCGTTGGGCGACCAGCAAGGGTGTGAGCGAACTTGCTTCCGATGCCGACATTTCCAATGTCGATTCACACCGCATGCATGCGGCGCTGGGATTTGAGGAAACGCAGCGGGTGGTTTATTTTCGCAAGTCCCTGCCTTTGGGTTCATAGCCTCCCTGCGCTCTTCGGCCAGCGGAAGATGTCAGTCTTCGCGGCCGCCTTTCGTTGATCAAATGCGGCGCCATGATCGCGTTTTGGATGGTGAATAGTAATATTTAAGTATTGATTAATTTATGATGGGTTAAATTCGAATTAATTAAATATTAAAACACAAATATATTCGTATTAATGAAAATTTTTCAGTAATTTTTTCACATTTACTTCGCTGTTGGCGAGCCTTAGGTAATCTTCCAGTATTAATTATTGAAACCTACAGATTTTTCGGTCTCCGCCCATAAGGTGAAGCAGGGATTGTCATGTCCGTTTCAATCAAGAATTTCAATCAGCCCAATACCGCGAATTCCACCTCGTCGCGCGCCAAAGCTAAGGCCGCGCCTCCATCCATCCGAGAGGTCTTCCTTTCCGGACAATCGGCAGCCCGCGCATCAACACCGAAACCAGCCCCCAAAACCTCGTCAGCCGACTATATCGCATCGCCCGACTTCATGCGGAATCTGAGGGCCAAGCTTTCCCTGGCGGGGGACGATCCGGCGCAATATCTGCGCGCCCGGTCGATGATGAGTGCTCTCGAGCGTGGGGCCTTGCAGGTTTCGAACCCCACTCAGGGCAAAACGATCAATGCGTGGGATCCGAACCAGAAAAACGCCAAGCCGACGACAGCCACTGACATTGCCAAGACCAACTGGGTGGATTTTCTCAATACGCAGCTGAAGCGCAGCGAAGACGGCGCGCTTTCCAGAGATGGAAGCGGCAGCTATGTCGACAATGCGACAGGAAAACACGCCTATTTTGGCAGGGTCGCGGGCAAATATTATTACGTCACCTGGCCTTCGGAGACGAACGCATGAGGCCGCTCTCGCGGCCTCGAAACGCGGATTGAGCGCTTTCCGCTGCTCCGGTCGGCAAGCCTCCGTCAGATCAGCGTAAACCTGTCCACATCCACCATGCCCATATCGGAAATCTTCAGATGCGGGATGACGGGCAGCGGCAGGAAGGCGACCTGCAGGAAAGGTTCTTCCAGTGTCGTGCCGAGCGCATAGGCTGCTTTTCTGAGCGTGTGCAGCGTATCTCGAACGGTCTCGTAGGGTTCTAGGCTCATCAACCCGGCGACGGGCAAAGCGATCTCGCCCGTCACCCGGCCGTCTTCCACCACCACGAAGCCGCCCTTGATTTCGCCGAGCCGGTTGGCGGCCAGCGCCATGTCGTCTTCGCTGACGCCGACAACGCAGATATTGTGGCTGTCATGGCCGACGGTGGAGGCGATGGCGCCCTTTTTCAGGCCGAAGCCCTGAACGAAGCCATTGGCGTGATTGCCGTTCTTGCCGTGGCGTTCGATGACGGCGACCTTGATGATGTCGTTTTCAAGATCGACGGTGGTCTGGTTGCCGTCCGTTGGCAGCTTGTAGCGGCGGTGTTCGGTAATGATCTTGCCGGGAAGCACGCCCATGACGGGGCTTTCGCCCTCTGTGACCGGCACGCCGAAATGCGAGGCGAGCACGGGCCTTGCCTTGACGCTGTCAAGGCCGACGGGTGCGACCGGTTTGCGGGTGGCAAACAGCGCGTCATCGACGATCCTGCCGCCGGAAAGCACAATGCTGGCCTTGCAGTTCTGCAGGCTGTCGATGACCACGAGATCGGCGCGCCACCCCGGTGCGACAAGGCCGCGGTCGCGCAGGCCAAAGGCTTTCGCGGCGGAAATCGAGGCGGCGCGGTAGATGGCGAGCGGTTCCACCCCGCTGGCGATCGCCGTGCGGATCATATAGTCGAGATGGCCCTGTTCGGCGATATCGAGCGGGTTGCGGTCATCTGTGCAGAGCGCCAGATAGGGCGAGAGGCGCTCGGTGATGATCGGCATCAGGGCGTGCAGGTCCTTCGAGACCGAGCCTTCGCGCACCAGAATATGCATGCCCTTGCGGATTTTCTCCAACGCCTCAGCCGCGCTCGTGCATTCATGTTCAGTGCGGATGCCGGCGGCAAGATAGCCGTTCAGCGCCGTGCCGGAGAGAAGCGGCGCATGCCCATCGATATGCTGGCCCTGAAAGGCCTCCAGCTTTGCCATGCACACCGGGTCCTTGTGGATGACGCCCGGAAAATTCATGAATTCGGCAAGCCCGATGACCTTCGGATGATTTCGGAACGGTAGCAGTTTTTCGATGGGCAGATCGGCGCCAGCGGTTTCAAGGTGGGTGGCGGGCACGCAGGAGGAGAGCTGCACCCGGATGTCCATGATGGTTTCCATGGCGCTGTCGAGGAAGAACTGAAGCCCATCAACGCCCAGAACATTGGCAATCTCATGCGGGTCGCAAATGGCGGTGGTAACGCCATAGGGTAAAACGCAGCGGTCGAATTCATGCGGTGTAACGAGCGACGATTCGATATGGAGATGCGTATCGATGAAGCCGGGAACGACGATTTTGCCGGAAATATCGATTTCCCGCCGACCCTTGTAGTCTCCACATGTGCCAACGACAGTATCGCCGCAAATGGCAATGTCCGAAGCAACAAGTTCCCCGGTCACCAGGTCGAAGAATCGCCCGCCTTTGAGAACCATATCTGCCGGTTCGCGGCCCGTACCCTGATCGATGCGCGTTTCAAGTTTCGAATTCATGCGGCTCTTCTTCGACTTCTGGTTTGCGTCATATGCGAGAATTTTCAGTATTTACATTCTTGGGTTGTTTCTTGGTGTGTTCGTATTGATTCGTCGTATTTTAAATATATCCTGAGTAAATAATTTTCATATTTGTGCTATGTTATGTTTAGTGTTGCATACTTGAATATTTTAACGGGCTTATATTTGTGCATCTGGAGGCTGGTTTATGTCGGCCTTTATCAATAGCGGGCCACGTTAACATTCCCGGGAAGGAAAATAAAAGCGTCTGATGTTGAAGCGAATTTCCACCCGGCAATTAACTGTTGGCATGTTTATCGAGGCGGTCGAGGGAACGGCGTCGAACCGGCAGATTATGCAACGACATCGCTTTCTCCTGCGGCATGAGGATGGGGTGCGCCAGCTGAAAGCGAGCGGCGCGGAAAGCATCGTCATCAATACCGCCAGGGGAAACGATGTCGAAGCAAGGTCGGGTGTTGGCGGACCGGCGACAATGAAAACGGACAGTTCCCCAGAGACCACCGCTGTGATCAGCCATGCCGTGCGTTTGGCAGCCGATGCGGTTGCGGAAACCTTTGCGGTTGCGGAAACCGGTGGCGGTGTCTCGTTGACAAGCATGGCGACGGCAGCGGGTAGGATTTCCGACGCCGTGCAGTCGAACCCGGCGATTTTCATCGGGGTCACCCGATTGAAATCCAAAGACGAAACGACGTTTGTGCACTCCGTCTCCGTCAGCGGGCTGATGATCCTTTTCGGAAATTATCTCGGGCTCGACAGGGCAACTGTCAATCTGCTCGGTATCAGCGGGTTGCTACATGATATCGGCAAGGTGGAAATTCCTTCATCGATCCTCAACAAGGCGGAAGGGTTGAGCGCCAGCGAGCGGCAAATCATCAATCTCCACCCCGCATTCGGCCGAGATATATTGTCGCGCAACGCGCAGATGCCGGAGATGCTGCTCGATGTCTGTTTCAATCATCATGAGCGGATGGATGGCGGCGGTTATCCGAGCGGCCGTGCGGGCAGCCAGATCAGCCTCTATGCGCGTATCGCGGCGATTTGCGACGTCTATGACGCCATCACCTCGGTCAGGCCCTACAAGAAGCCGTGGACTGCGAATGATGCGTTAACTTGGATGCTGCGGCGGGAAGGGCATTTCGACATTCAGCTGCTGAAGAAATTCGCGCTGTGCATTTCCGCCTCGCTGCCGAGGGGTTAGTTGCCGAAGATGATCGCCATATTGAGGCTGTCGATGTAACGACCGTCGATCAGAACGGCATCGCGGGCCCGGCCTTCATGCACAAAGCCGATCTTTTCATAAAGTGCAATGGCTCTCGCGTTGTCCGCATGCACGCTCAGTTCGACACGATGCAGCCCGAATTCGCGGGCGGCATCGAGCGTCCGCCGCATCAGTCGTCCACCCAGTCCCTTGTCCCGATAGGCAGGCAGGATACCCATGCCGAGCGTGCCGCAATGGGCGCGGGTCGCTCTGTCCTGGCGGCGGATATCGCACCAGCCAATCACTTTGCCATCCGCAATCGCCACGAATTGCGGATGGTCGTTTTCGATCATGTCGAGAACGAAGGTGCGCACCGCTTCGAGCGGTGGCGCCTCCAGGAAGCTCAGATATTTCCGCTCGCGCGATACCGCATCGAGAGCACGGTGAAAGCTTTCAACGTGCTCTGCCCGGATGGGTTCGATGCTGATGGCGTCGGCAGCCGGCATCATGCAGCCTTGGTCTTCGCCTTGCGGGTCAGATGCACCACAACGTTTTCGATCATGCGCATGCCGGCGTCCTGGCCGAGCGTCATGATCGATTCCGGGTGGAACTGAACGGCGGCCACCGGCTCCTTGGCGTGTTCGATGCCCATGATCGTGCCATCCTCGCTTTCCGCGGTGATGATGAAATCACGCGGCAGGGTGGCGGGATCGGCGAAGATCGAATGGTAACGACCGACCGTCACTTCCTTGCCGAGACCGGAGAAGACGAGGCCGGGTTCCAGCACGCGGATACGCGAGGGCTTGCCGTGCATCGGCACTGCCAGCTGGCGCAGCTCGCCGCCATAGGCTTCCGCCAGTGCCTGAAGACCCAGGCAGACGCCGAAGATCGGCAGGTCACGGGCGCGGGCGGCCTTGATCGTCGCCTTGCAGTCGAAATCCGTCGGGCTGCCCGGTCCGGGAGAGAGCACGACGAGATCGGGCTGGAAGCGATCGAACACGTCGGCTGCGACCGGTGATCTGACGGTCGAGACCGTGGCACCCGTCTGGCGGAAATAATTCGCCAGCGTATGCACGAAACTGTCTTCGTGGTCGACGAGCAGGATCTTCACACCGGTGCCCACCTTGGCGGCGTCGCGCTTGATGGCGGCGAAGTTGGCGCCTTTTGCATCGCGAATGGCCGATATCATGGCCGACGCCTTCAGTTCGGTTTCGGCTTCTTCTTCCTGCGGATTGGAATCGTTGAGCAGCGTAGCGCCGGCGCGCACCTCGGCGATGCCGTCCTTGATGCGGATGGTGCGCAGCGTGAGCCCCGTATTCATGTCGCCGTTGAAGCCGACCATGCCGATTGCGCCGCCATACCAGGCGCGCGGGCTCTTTTCATGGACTTCGATGAAGCGCATGGCCCAGAGTTTCGGCGCACCGGTGACGGTGACGGCCCAGGCGTGGCTGAGGAAGCCGTCAAAGGCGTCCATATCGTCACGCAGGCGGCCTTCAATGTGGTCCACCGTGTGGATGAGGCGCGAATACATCTCGATCTGGCGGCGGCCGATGACCTTCACCGAGCCCGGCTCGCAGACGCGGCTCTTGTCGTTACGGTCAACATCCGAGCACATGGTGAGTTCGGATTCGTCCTTCTTCGAATTGAGCAGCTTCAGGATCTGCTCGCTGTCGGCAATCGGGTCGTCACCGCGCTTGATGGTGCCTGATATCGGGCAGGTCTCGATGCGGCGACCGGAGACGCGCACAAACATTTCCGGCGAAGCGCCGACCAGATATTCCTGATGGCCGAGATTGATGAAGAAGGAATAGGGCGAGGGGTTGATCGCCTTCAGACGACGCGAAATCGCCGACGGATTGCTTTCGCAGCGCTCCATGAACTTCTGTCCGGGCACGACCTCGAACAGGTCGCCGCGGCGGAAGCTTTCCTTGGCCTTCACGACCAGTTCGGAATATTCGCCCGGACGGTGATCGCCCTTGGGCGGGATGGTATCGGTGGTCTTGAACGGATCGGGTGTGATGTCGGAGGACTTGCCGTCCGTCGTCACGCCGCCCTTTTTGAAATCGTAGCGGTCGATCCAGGCCTTGGCGGAATAGTGGTCAACGACGAGGATTTCGTCCGGCAGAAACAGCACCATGTCGCGCTGATCTTCCGGCCGCGCCAGCGACAGCTTGATCGCGTCGAACTGGAAGGCGAGATCGTAACCGAAGGCACCGAACAGGCCGATGGCCGAATCCGCATTCGAATAAAAGAGGTCGACGATGGCGCGCAGTGCGGTGAAGACGGTCGGGATTTTCGAGCGTTCTTCTTCGGTGAAAACGCGGTCCGGTTCGTTGACGGTGAGATCAAGGCGGCGGGTCGAGGCGGCGCCGAGGGTAAGGTCGGGCGTTGTCTTCAGCTTTTCCGTGATGAAATCGAGCAGCACTTCGCCGCGGCCATTATAGGCTTCGATCCACATCTTGCGGCCGAAACAGGAAATGCCGAGCGGCGGATCGATAATGGCTGTATCCCAGCGGGTGTAACGGCCTGGATATTCATAGTTGGACGAAAAAACCGCGCCGCGATGGGAATCGAGCTTTTCGATATAATTATCGATGGCGCTGGCGTAATCGGCGGGCCGACGCTTTCGGCTGACCTTAATGCCGCCTTTCGTCTCGTAGGTTTCCGCTCCGTCATCCTGAATGATCGTTACCATTTCTCTCGCACTCATTTTGTCGCATGTCGTTGTCGCAAAACCGCCAGGCACTTTTGCGCGCATGCTGTCTGTTGTTCAAGCCCGATGACAGGCGGCAAAATAACAAAAAAGCCGCCTGAAAATTCGGGCGGCTTGGACTTTGTCTAAAGACATGACTGGTCAAGGCCGCGAAAAGCTGCCCCACCACCAGTTAGCAATGTTCTTAGACACGATGTTCATAGGAAAATTGTTAGCGCGCACGATCCGCCTTGGCAAGCGGATTTCGGTGAGGGAATGAACCTTACGGGCCGTGGCGGCGTTGCACTCCTGCCGAAACGGTCAGGAGTGCCCCATAAAATGCTTCATCGCCTCTGTCTTCTGGTAACCACCCTCGCATTGATTTCCGCCTCTGAACCGCCGGCGCAGGTGCCGGTGCCGCAACCGAAACCGGGTGAGGGGCAACCTGCCACTCCCTCGGAAAAGCCATCGGACGAGCCGCCGCAAAGCCCGGCGGAAGCGCCGAAACCGGCCCCGAAGCCGCAGGTCCCGGAAGAGCGGAAACCGGATGACGGCATGACGCCGGAAGACAAGGGACCCGATGACAGCAAGAAAGGCGTGGAGAACAAGGCGGGTGAGGGCAAAGAGGAGGGCGAACAACGGAAACCGGATGGTGACGCCGCAAAACCGGAAGAGAAGCCGCCGGAGCCGGTGAGGCCGGAAGACCCGGCCGCGCTTCAGGCATGCCTTGGCGCGTTGAAGGAGATCGGCGCTGAATTCAAACAGCTTGAGCCGATCCGCGATGCGGAGCCGGGGTGCGGCATCGAAGCGCCTGTCGAGCTTTCCGTGGTTCTGCCCGGCATCAAGCTGGAACCTTCGGGCACCATGCGCTGCGAAACCGCGCTCGCGCTTTCCCGCTGGACAAAGGAGATGATGCTGCCGGCTGCGGCTTTGGCTTTGCCTGAGAGAAAGGTAACGGCCATTGCCAATGCCTCGACCTATATCTGCCGCAACCGCAACAGCGCGGAAAACGGCAAGATTTCCGAACATGCCAAGGGCAATGCCGTCGATATTTCCACGATCGCCTTCGATAAGGGCGAGCCGTTGGTGATGAAACCGCGGGTCGAGGACGGGACGCCGGAAGGCGCTTTCCAGCGCACGATTACCGCCGCCGCCTGCCTATTCTTCCGCACGGTTCTTTCGCCCGGCAGCGACGCCACCCATCAGGATCACCTGCATCTCGACGTGCTGGAGCGAAAAGGCGGCTATCTCTATTGCCGCTGACAAAAAAGGGGCGACCCGAAAGCCGCCCCGACTGGAGATGATGTTTCTGCGCGGTTTTAGAATTTCTGGGTCAGAGAGATTTTGAAGGTGCGTCCAGCTTCGGTATAGAAGTCCACCGGCTGGTTGACGGTGCTGACGGAATTCGGGTTCACGTCGCGAACGCCGACGGCATTCCAGTATTTCCTGTCGAACAGATTGTAGATGCCGGCCTGGATGCGCAGGCCCTTGGTCTGTTCCGGTTCCCACCAGCCGGTCAGGTTGAAGACGCCGTAGCCGGGGGCGTCGAAGGTGTTGGCCACCCTGTCGTCACGCATGCCGGAGGAGAAGACACCGGTCAGTTCCGTGCCCCAGACGTCCTGCTCGTAGCCGATGCCGACGACGGATTTGAAGGGCGCGACCGTGCGAATGAATTCGTTGGTGTCGGTGTCCTTGCCATAGGCGTAAGCCAGCGAGGCATGCGCGAAGAAGCCGTTTGCGAGATCCTTGCGGACCTTGGCTTCGACACCTGATATTTCGACGTTGTTACGGTTGCGATAGGTAAAGAGCGAGCCGTTGCCCCTGCCACCGAAGCCGGGGAAGAGCGTCGTTGAGGTCGTGTACTGCTCGATGAAGTTCTTGTACTTGTTGTGGAATAGCGTCAGGCTTCCCGTCAGGTCGCCGGATGCATAGTTCGCGCCGATTTCGAAACCGTTGCTGGTCTCGGGATTGAGGGCGGAGCTACCGACCACGGCGTAACCGGAGCTGATGTTCGAGAAGTTCAGGTACAGTTCGTTGATCGTCGGGGCGCGATAGGCCATCGACCATTGTGCGAAGAGCTGCAATTCCGGCGTGACGTCATAGGTTGCAAGCAGTTTCGGCGAGAAGCGCGAGCCGCTATTGCCGGTCGGCAGGCCAAACGTTCTGTAGCCGCTGTTGCTCGAAACCGAGCCGTCAGGATCGTAATCATAGGAATCGAAGCGCAGGCCGGGGGTCAGGCGGAAGCCGTTGCCGAAGGCGATTTCGTCATCGAGATAAAGGCCGAGGCTCTTGCCGCTCACGTCAGGCATGTCGGACTGGGAGGAAGACGTCACTCCTGCCGTGTTGGCGAAAAGCTCCTGGCTGAAATCGGTGGTCATGGCGTTGCCACCGAAACGGACCGTGTGCTGCACGCCGCCAAGCTCGAAGCCGGATTCAAGGCCGCCGACGATGCCGAAGGCGCTGTTGCGCATGCTGTCTTCGCGAATATAGAGCGAATTATTGGTCAGGCGGTCACCGGCGCCGGACTCCTTGGAAAGACGCGTCCAGTAGAGCGAAAGATTGGCGGCATCGATCACGCCGTCGGTCGAAGGCGCTTCGTATTCGTAATCGAGCGATACGCGATCACGTTCCGTATCCTCGTAGCCCCGGTAGTCGCCGATCCGGTAGGTCGAGCCTGAAACGCTCACGCCCTGCAGGGTCTTCATGTCGCTACGGTTTCTCAGCGAATAACGCTCGGCCGTCAGCCCGATGCTGTGACCGCCCTCCAGATCCTGCCGGATCTTGAACATCAGGTTGCTTTCGTAGGTGTCGGCGGGGTTTGGCTTGGTGCGGCGTGTTCCGTAGATATCGGCCGTGCCCTTGTTGTCTGTCTCGTTGCCGCGCTTGTAGGAGCCCTGGAACAGAACTGACGTATTCTCGATCTTCTTGGCGACAGCGAGCGATCCGCCCACGCTTCTGTCTTCGCTGTCATAGGTGGTCTTTGCCACACCGCCCCAGTCCTTGCCTTCGCCGATCAGGTCTTCCGGCTCGAGCGTGCGCAGCACCAGCGCGCCGCCGAGAGCACCGGAGCCGATACGGCTGGAATCTGCACCGCGCACCACATCGACCGTCGAGAGCGAGGAAAAATCGAAGCTCGAATTCGTATTGCTGAGGGTGGTCGTGGCCTGACCCCGCCGGGCGAAGTTTTCGAAGAAGGGAACGGGAATATTGTCGATCAAGGTGACGACACGCGCGCCGCCGAGGCCGCGAATGAACAGGCCGCCGGGCCGGCCGGGCTTGGCATCGACGTAATCGACGCCCGGTTCCGTGCTGTTGCCGAGGTCCTTGATGCTGCCGATGTCTTTTTTGCGGATGTCTTCCGCTGTCGTCTGGCTCGCCAGCGGCGTGTCAGCGGCGGCATTGACGCTTTTGACACGCTTGCCCTTGACGATGATCCTTTCAAGCGTGGTGGCGCCGTCCGCCTGCGACGCGGTATTCTGTGCCAGGGCGGGGCCGGCAAGCGGCAGAAGAGAGATGGCAGTGCACAAAAGCAGCGCGGAATGCGTGCGCGAAATGGACATTAATTACCCCCAGGTAGGCGCGCGAACGGGCCGCGGCGTGCGAAGGCACGCCGCGCTTGCCGCTGCGGCTGAAACTGTTTTGATTGTTACGGGCGAGCCGATAAGCGAGGACTAAAAAACATGATGATAACTGTCAACATATTATATATGACTTTTCCAATCATGTTTTAAAGCATAACGGTATGTTGCAAAAATATGACGCTTATCCGTTCTCGGACCTGATCGGTGAATAGGTGCGAAAACGCCACGGTATGGTCAAAGTCCGGACATGGCGGCTTGCTAGGATATTCGCAGCCAGTTTACATGGCGGTACAATAAATGGACTATTAATCGGATACGGAAATGAAGTCTCTTGAACTGCTCGTTGAGCGGATCATCCTCTCCAGCCGCTGGTTGCTCGTCGTTTTTTATCTCGGGCTCGTCGCGGCGCTGGCGGTTTATGCGTTTTCCTTCGCGCTCAAGTTTCTGAAAGTTGCCAAGAACGTTTTCACCTATGACGAAGCGGACATGATCCTCGCCATGCTGGGTCTGATCGATGCGGCGCTGGTTGCCAGCCTGATCGTCATGGTGATGATTTCCGGTTACGAGAACTTCGTCAGCCGCTTCGACGATGCCGATGCCGAGGTTTCCTTTCTGGGCAAGCTCGATTCCGGCAGCCTGAAGATCAAGGTCGCGTCGTCGATCGTGGCGATCTCGTCGATCCACCTGCTGCAAATCTTCCTCAACGCCAGTCAATATTCGGACAGCAAGTTGATGTGGTTCACCATCATTCATCTGGCTTTTGTCGTCTCGGCGGTCATGCTCGGTTTCCTGGAAAAACTGATGGCCAAGCCGAAAGGCAAATCCGAAAAGCCGGTGCTTTGATCAGGGTGGTCCAGCCGATATGAAGGTCGCAACCCCGTTCTGGCCATGCCGCATGTTTCTCGCTCCGGGCGCTGCGTCCCGGGGTGGCGGGGGTGTGTGAATGGTGAAGACGGAGCGTCAGGCTAGGCTTTGCAGCGATCTGTCGGCTGCCGCCGACAAATCCCAATGGCTGGAGGCGCTGCGGGAAGTGATGCGCGCCTTCGGTTACGCCTATGTGACCCTGTTGCGGTTGCCCGACGGCCAGAATGCCTATGCCCTACCGACGGTTGTCGAAAGCAGCCTGCCCATCTGGGTCGTGAATGCAATGACCAGGGATGGCGCGCTTGGGGACTGTCCCGTCATCAAGCGCGGCGCGTCGTCGATGATGCCGCAATATTGGTCGCTGCAGGATCCGGATATTGCCTGCGGACCGCTGGTGGATGCGGCGGCCTCGCTGAGCAGCATGGGCATTACGTCCGGTCTGATGGTGCCGGTGCACGGCATGTACGGCAACCGGCATCTGATGAATTTCGCGGGCGATCGCGATATTCTGCCGCAAGCCGCGCTCAACGAGCTGGGCATGATCGTGCTGCATGCGCTGGAGGTTTATGACCGGCTTTGCCGCACCAACTCAAAAGGTCCATCGCCGCTGACGAAGCGTGAACTCGATGTGGTGCGCTGGACGGCGCAGGGAAAGACCTCCGTGGAGATAGCCGAGCTTCTGTCCATCTCGGAACATACCGTCAATGCCTATATGAACAACGCCATCCGCAAGCTCGACTGCGTCAACCGCACCCAGCTGGTGGCCAAGACCATACGCCTTGGCCTGATAGACTGATCGATCCTGTCGTTCCCGGCAGGCCTCGCCTTACCGGTCGAGAACAGAGCGAAGTTCGACGAGGTTCGAGCGAACCCGCAGGACGTAAAATCCCATGGTGGCAAGGTGCGACGGCATGATCCAGCCGCTTTCCTCGCCGTTGGAAATGATCGCTGGCTGGATACGCAGTGCGGCACGGGTCTGCGACAGCGTGTCGTTCCACAGGTTGGTCAGGTTGCGCTCGCGGATGACCTGCGCGAAGTCCGATCCGGCCGCGGAAAGCACGCCGTAATAACCGTAAAGCTGGCCATAGGCGAACCAGAAGCGGTCATCGGCACGGGTATCGAACCAGCCGCCATTATAGTTTTCCGAACGTTCGCGAAGGATCGCCGAAGTCGAACCGATGTCGCCGGCGATACGGTCGATGAACTGGATCAGGTTGTCGGCGCGGGTGTCAAAAACCGCCTTGCAGGCCGTGAGTTCGCCGTTGAAGGCCTGGAAGCTGCGGATGGCGGCGCGGTAATAGCTGGGGGTCGGCGTCTTCGGGCCGAAGGGATCGAGGCCGAAATACCAGGAATATTCGCTGAACTGCATGTTCCCGCGTGCTTCCTGGAGATTGTTGTTGATGCCGGAGGTTCCGCGCACGCGGCCGAGCGTATCCACCAGTTCCACCGAGGTGCGGCGCACGGCCTGGTTTACGCCGCGCTGGAAAGACGCCTTGTTGTCCAGAAACGGCGTGCTGTCCCAGTCCATGCCGAAGAGGCCGAGGCGATAGAGCAGCATGGAGGAAATCCATGCGTTCTGGTTGACGTTGAAATCGGTGAGATCGGCGGCCGCGTCAACGATGGCCGAACGCTGGCAGACCGGCGCGGATGTGTTTGCGGCTACACCGGTTGCGCCGGCGGCGGCAGCAGGGGTTACGGCCGGCAATTCCTGTCCGGGGGGCACGGTGCGTTCGGCAAGTTTGTAACGGGAAATGTAATCCGGATCGAAATTCGTCCAGACCTGCGTCTGCCAGACAAAATATCCGTAGAAACCGGCCAGCAGGATGACGATCAGAGCAATCGGGCCCTTGATGAGCCAGTTGCGACCGCTGTACCAGCCATGCGCGGCCATGAAGGGCCATAAAAGCCACGCGACGAGAAGACCGGCAGCCTTGCCGATGGCGCTGAAACCTGCCTGAATCAAAGCGGTGATCCGGTCTATCATGTCGTCATCGTCTCCTCTGCCCGTGGGCCGGATGCGGCAAGAAAAATCCGCGGTTCGGCAGGGTGCCTTTGGCGTTGCCTGTCAACCGCGGTCATTTACTGTCTTCCAGATATGTCCCGGTCAACCGGGATACAACATGATTGCGAAACTTTTCTCAACCTGCGGTCCGCGCCGGCCGTCATGGCTTTTCACACGGATTGTGGAACAGCCGCCGCGGAACCGAAGGCATATGTGGTTAGAGGCCGAGCTTGGCGATCTCGTCATTCAGGCGGTCGCGCGCCTTTTTCGGCAGTTTGCCGTTCTTGACGGCGTCAAGATTGGCCGGCGCCGCATCGCCGACGACGACGAGGGCGATCATGCCCATGCCGAGATGCGGTGTGCATTTGACGACGTAGGCGCCTTCCTTCTCGACGATCACCTTCACCGTCTCGTTCATCTTGCCCTTGAAGTCTGCGACGCCCTCGGGGATCATGTCCTTCACGGCGGCCGCATCATGGCCCTTGTCGACCGGGACGAAGGTGATGATGTCGCCGACGGCGGCCTTGACGGTTGCGGGTTCAAAGACCATCGCCTGGCCGTCGCTGCCCTTGTTGAGCATCTTCACTTCGATTTCGGCAGCAAGGGCGGGAAAGGCGAAAAGACCTGCGAGAATGGCGAGGCCGGCGAATTTGGCAGTTCTGTTCTGCATAGTTTTGCTCCTGAGAGAAAGCACATCCACGCGAATGTGTCGCCGTCGTCTTAGCCCGGGAGCAGGGCGGCCATCTTTGCGGAAAATCAAATGCGGCAACCGGACGCAGATGTTCACTCGCCCTTGAAGGTCTCCACCCAGTGGCGGCGGCAGAAGGAAACATATTTCTCGTTGCCGCCGACATCGATCTGCGCGCCTTCCGTCACGACCTTTCCTTCACTGTCGAAGCGGGCCACCATCGTCGCCTTGCGGCCGCAATGGCAGATGGTGCGGATTTCGCGAAGCTCGTCGGCAATGGCAAGCAGTTCTTTCGAGGCGGGGAAGAGCTTGCCCTGAAAGTCCGTGCGCAGGCCGTAGGTCATGACCGGGATGTTCAGCCTGTCGACAATGTCGGCAAGCTGCCAGACATGGTGTTCGGAGAGAAAGTTGGCTTCATCGACAAAAACGCAGGCGACCGGCGCTTCGGCGGTGAGGGCCGATACTTCGGCGAACAGGTCGGTTTTGTCATCGAAGGTCAGGGCGTCGGAGGACAGACCGATGCGCGAAGCAACACGGCCGACGCCGGCCCGGTCGTCAAAGGCAGCGGTGAAAATCAGCGTGCGCATGCCGCGCTCCTGATAATTATAGGAGGCCTGCAGCAGCATGGTCGATTTGCCGGCATTCATCGTCGAATAATTGAAATAGAGTTTTGCCATTATCCACTCCAGGAGCACCGTTTCGTCATTCCGACGTGCGTTTGAATGCTCCAGCCTCATCAATCGGCACACCGTGTTTCACAATCGGTCCCGGATTTCCAGCCGATGCTGCATTCAGCGTCTTTTGACGGCGAAGAGGCGGGTTGAAAAGTATGGCTATGTGAAAAACACAGATTTCTACGGTCTGTCCTTTTTCGACATTGCTCCGCTGAATACCGACATTTTCACGATTTTGTCGCAAACGGTGCGCCAAAGCACGCAAATGCGCGCGAGTTGATTGTGTCCGGCAGATATTGATAATGGCAAGGGAACGAAAAACAGGGAGCAAGCCATATGTTTGCAAATAGAAGCCGCTGTCTGGCCCTGGCCGCAGCAATCTCCTCCATGACGTTCAGTGCGGCCGGTGCTGCGGAACCGGCAAGCTGTGGCACAGTGCGCTTTTCCGATGTCGGCTGGACCGACATCACCGCCACGACGGCGACCGCCACCGTGCTTCTGAAAAGCCTTGGCTATGAAACTGACGTCAAACTTCTCTCCGTACCCGTTACCTACACATCCCTGAAAAACAAGGACATCGACGTCTTCCTCGGCAACTGGATGCCGACCATGGAAGGCGATATCGCGCCCTATCGCGAAGACAAATCCGTCGAGACGCTACGGGAAAACCTGACCGGCGCGAAATACACGCTGGCGACCAACGCCAAGGGCGCCGAACTCGGTATCAAGGACTTCAAGGACATCGCCACCCACAGCGCCGAACTCGGCGGCAAGATCTATGGCATCGAGCCGGGCAATGACGGCAATCGCCTGATTCTCGACATGGTGGCCAAGGACAGTTTCGGTCTGAAGTCGTTCGAGGTGGTCGAGTCGTCCGAACAGGGTATGCTCTCCCAGGTGGCCCGCGCTGAAAAATCCGGCGAGCCCATCGTCTTCCTCGGCTGGGAACCGCATCCCATGAATGCGAATTTCAAACTGACCTATCTGACCGGCGGCGACGATGTCTTCGGCCCCAATCTCGGTGGCGCGACGATCTATACCAATGTCCGCAAGGGTTACGTCGAGGAATGCCCGAATGTGGGCGCCTTCCTCAAGAACCTGCAATTTTCCCTGCCCATGGAAAACGAGATCATGGGCAAGATCCTGAATGACGGCCTTGAGGGCGAGGCGGCTGCAACCGCCTGGCTGAAGGCCAATCCGACGGCGATCGAGCCCTGGCTCGCCAATGTCAAGACCAAGGACGGCAGCGCTGATGCCCTGCCTGCCGCCAAGAAAGCTCTCGGCCTCTAAGCCGCAAGACGATGCATGACTGTATCCGGCCTGCGCGGCAGGTCGGATCAGCGGGAAATAACGATGCCCATGCATGACCTTGCCTGTGAATTTTCAGACATTGAAGGTCATGCGCCAGCACCGCGTCCGGCAGTTTTGTTGCCGGCCGTCATTTTTGCATTGGAGCAATCCCGGTGAAACGGGATGACGATGCTCTATTTCTTTGTTGTCTGCGCAATTCCGGAGGCAAAACCGCTCTGCAGTTTTGCCGGAATTGTTTTAGTTCACGAAAGGTCTTTTCTTACCGTGGAATGGCTCAGCGCTTCTGAAAACCGCCTGCCCGTCGGCCGATATGCCAAGGAGGCCATCGACTGGCTGACCGGCAATCTCGCTTTTTTCTTCGATTGGCTTTCCTTCATTTTCCAAGGTGTCATCAACGCCCTGCTTTATGTGTTGCAGGCGCCGCATCCGCTTATCATCGTGGCGATCCTGACGGCGCTTTCGGCCTGGACGCGCCGCTCCGTCGGCATGCCCGTCTTCACCGCGCTCGGCCTGCTGCTCATCATCAATCTTGGCTACTGGAAGGCGACGACGGAGACGCTGGCGCTTGTCATCGCCGCCAGCACCGTGTGCATGATCATCGGCATACCGCTCGGCATATTGGCGGCAAGGCGCAAATGGATTTATGCCGGTATGCGCCCGGTGCTGGACCTGATGCAGACCATCCCCACCTTCGTTTATCTCATCCCGGCGCTGGTGCTGTTCGGTCTCGGCATGGTTCCGGGGCTCATCGCCACCGTCATCTTCGCCATTCCAGCTCCCGTGCGGCTGACCCGTCTCGGTATCGTCTCGACCCCGCCGGCGCTGGTGGAGGCGGCCGTCGCCTTTGGCGCCACGCCATCGCAGGTTCTGCGCAAGGTGGAGCTTCCCTTCGCTGCGCCGCAGATCATGGCCGGTCTCACCCAGACGATCATGCTGTCGCTGTCGATGGTGGTCATTTCCGCGCTTGTGGGCGCCAATGGCCTGGGGGTGCCGGTGGTGCGCGCGCTCAATACCGTCAATATAGCCATGGGCTTCGAAGCGGGATTGTGCATCGTCATACTGGCGATCGTTCTCGACCGACTTTTCCGACTTCCCGGCGCGGAGGATGATCTATGAGTGATGCTATCATCTTCGGAAATGTCGATATCGTTTTCGGCAACCGGCCCGATGCAGCTTTGCCGCTGATCGACAAGGGCAGTACGCGTGAGGAGATCAATGCCGAAACCGGGCTGGTGCTCGGTGTCGCCAATGCCTCGCTGTCCGTCAAGGAAGGCGAGATTCTCGTCCTCATGGGGCTTTCCGGATCCGGCAAATCGACGCTGCTCCGGGCCGTCAACGGGCTTGCGCCCGTGGTGCGCGGCAATGTCGGCGTGAAGACCAGTTCGGGTTATGTCGATCCCTATCGCTGCCCTGCGAAAACGTTGCGTGACCTGCGCATGCACACGGTCTCCATGGTCTTCCAGCAATTCGGCCTGCTGCCCTGGCGCAATGTGGCCGACAATGTCGGCTTCGGGCTTGAGCTTTCCGGCGTGCCGGAAGCCGAGCGCAAGCGCATGGTCGCCGAGCAGCTCGAACTGGTCAATCTTTCCGCCTGGGCCGACCGCAAGGTGGGCGAGCTTTCCGGCGGCATGCAGCAGCGCGTGGGGCTGGCGAGAGCCTTCGCCACCGGCGCGCCGATCCTGTTGATGGACGAGCCGTTCTCGGCGCTCGATCCCCTCATCAGAAGCCGCCTGCAGGACGAACTTCTGGAATTCCAGAGCCGGCTGAAGAAAACGATTCTCTTCGTCAGCCACGATCTGGACGAGGCCTTCCGCATCGGTAACCGTATCGCCATGATGGAAGGCGGACGCATCATCCAGTGCGGAACGCCGCAGCAGATCGTCAAGCAGCCGGCCACGCCCTATGTCGCGGATTTTGTGCAGAACATGAACCCGATCTCCATGCTGACCGCCGCCGATGTGATGAAAAAGGGCGTGGACGAACGCAATGGGCAAATGGCAGTCGCCGCCACCGCCCGTCCGTCATCGCCGCTGATCGATATTCTCGATGCGCTGTCAAAACATTCCGGCGCGATCGGCGTTGTCGACAATGGTGCGATCGTCGGCACGATTTCCGCCGATGAAGTTGTGGCGGGGCTGACGCGTCACCGCAAGAAATAGCGATTCGCCTCTCCCCCAAAAAAGAAAGGGTCTTCCGTCGTGGAGGGCCCTTCGTCTTTTCCGGGAGGTCTCTGCGGCGCAAATTATACCTTCCCACGGCAGCAAAGAATATTTTTTGACCTCACAAGTTATGCATTAAAATAATTACTAATAAAAATCATATTGCAAATTCGGCGAAAATTGCGCAATGTTAATCTAGATTCTTTGGTTCGCTATTAAATTTAAGGTGGTAATAGATTGTGGCGTCAAAATCCGGTATCGAGCGTTGGTATTGAAGTGCTCAATTTTTAATCTCTTATTTCTTATGGATGCTATTTCTAATACATAATTTTATTATATTTTTCATAAAATCAGGCGAAACGCCGATAAATTAATCACAATTTATTAAGTAAATAATCGGTCAAGAATAGTCTTTGGAAGGGGCGCGATATAAGCAAGATTTAGGTATATACAACGTATCGACCGAATTATAAAAACACCTTTAGAACACCTATTATTGCCACCATGACCGTCTCTCGGACTGTCATCAGGAGACTTGAGCGTATGGATAATCAATCTCTGTCGGAACACAGCATCGCCGCTGCAGACTTGCTCTCAGCGATGGCGAACCCAAAGCGCCTGATGATCTTGTGCACGCTGGTGGATACGGAAGTGCCTGTTGGTGTTCTCGCTTCTCAGGTTGGCCTCAGTCAGTCCGCTCTCTCGCAGCATTTGTCGAAATTGCGTGCGCAGCGACTGGTGAAGACACGACGGGATGCGCAGACCATCTATTACTCCAGCAACTCCGAATCCGTGAAGAAGATCCTTGCTTCACTCGAGGACATCTACTGCCAGGCGCAGAAAAGCAGCAAGACTGCGGCTTGATCCCACGGTCCTGTTAAGGCCCGGCAGCATCACCCAATTGAAACCGGCGCACGACGCCGGTTTTTCTTTTCAGCGGCCTTCCCGCGGCTGCATCCGGCACAGGGATCGGGGCTGCGTATTAGCGCGGTTTTCATACCGGCGCAGCCGTTTGTATCTGTTGTTTGAGGCGGGTTGCTGCAGCGGCATATCCGCCGTCGGCGCCATCCACGAAATGCATGTGGTCTCTCGAAAGCGGAGATGGAACAATACAGGTCATCAATGCGGCATCCTGTTCGTGCAGGCCGTAATAACAGCTTCCCGACAGGCGCCCCTGTTCCAGCCGCGCGCGGATATTTTCGAGTCGGGCGGCGTCGATATCAACGGTCATCTTCAGACCGTCGTCGAATTTCCTGAAATCGGTGTTGCTGGCGACCGAGCGTCTGTAACGATCCGCATTAAATCGTCCAAGCGACAGTTTGGTCAAACCGAGGAGATTGACGAGGAAGCTTTCACCCAGGATGCGAAACGAGCGGCGCATCCTGCCCCAGGCATCGTGATAAGCAGCGCCGGCCCGGGCTTCGAGGCTAAGACCCTCGCGCACGAAACCGAGTTTCGGCCCATCCTCCGGCACGGGGTGGCCGTGTCTTGCATCCTGCTCGGCGAGATCAACGAGATCGATGACCAGCTGACGGAATGCCGGCATGTCCCGCGACGGTCCCGGCACGGCGATAATCGACACCACCTTGCCGTGGGTTGCCGGAATGGGGTTCCAGCGGCAGGAAAGACCGGTGAGATCGGGGCGTTCGCCCGTTTCTGCGGCGGGCAGGGCATATTGCCCGTCCTTCATCCGCGCTTCCGCCCAGCTGTTGCCGCCACCTGAGAACATGGCGTAGGAAACATCCTCGCTTGCCTGAAAGCGCGCGACGCGAATATCGAAGCCATTTTCACGAATATCCTCGATGGGAACCAGCGCCACGCGCATGGCAAGATCGAGATCGTCCTTTACCCAACGCTGCACATTCGAAAGTGCCGTTCGTGCGACAGGCAGCCCCTGGGGCGGCACCGTGACGGCGGCGCCATCGCCGCCGAAAACGAAAGGCAGGTCGTGACGCCCGAGACTGTTCGATACGCCTGATATGACCGCCGCACCCGCCATATTGACGGCCTTGTAGCGGCCGGTGCCGATGGCCGAAGTCGAATCGACGATATCGGCGATGGCCAGCCCCCATCCCGGCGGCAGGGCGCGATAAAGCGTCGGGTCGGCCACATCTTCAAAATGCCGGAAGACGGGCAGGCCCGTCAGAAATTCTTCATCTGCTGCGATCATGGCGTATTATCCTCCAGCGGCGACCAAACGCCAAGCGTTTACGGAAAGCCGATGCGTCCTTTCCGATGGCGCAATCACGGTCGATCCGGCGATTGATTTACCGCTAATAGAGCTAATCCAGCAAAGGTGACTTGCATAAATCATCAAACCTTCCGTATGAGTTGAGTGGAAGGCTCGGAATTCAAAAATGGAACGAGTTTTCGCCGGGAGGCGTCCGATAGTTTCATTCGGTCGGCGCCCATGGCGCTCACCGGGTCCCGCGACCCCCTTTAAGGAGACACCAGGATGAAACTGAAGACATTGACCAGCGTGACGCTTGCAGCGTCCTTCGCATTCGCACCCCTTGCTCATGCCGAGATCGTCATCGGCCTGATTGCGCCACTCACCGGTCCTGTCGCCGCCTATGGCGACCAGGTTAAGAACGGCGCCCAGACGGCAGTCAATGAAATCAACAAGAAGGGCGGCATCCTCGGCGAACAGGTCGTGCTGAAGCTTGCCGACGACGGCGGTGAGCCGAAGCAGGGCGTTTCCGCGGCCAACCAGCTTGTTGCCGAGGGCATCCACTTCGTCGTCGGTCCTGTGACGTCCGGCGTCGCCATTCCGGCATCGGATGTCTTTGCCGAAAACGGCGTGCTGATGGTGACGCCGACGGCGACCGCGCCGGGCCTGACCAACCGCGGCCTTTCCAACGTTTTCCGCACCTGCGGTCGTGACGACCAGCAGGCCGAGGTTGCGGCGAAATATGTTCTCGCCAACCTCAAGGACAAGAAGATCGCCATCATTCACGACAAGGGCGCTTACGGCAAAGGTCTGGCAGACGCCTTCAAGACCACGCTGAACGCCGGCGGCGTGACCGAAGTGCTCTACGACGCGCTGACGCCCGGCGAAAAGGATCTCGGCGCGCTGACGGCCCGTCTGAAGTCCGACAATGTCGACATCGTCTATTTCGGCGGTTACCATCCGGAAGCGGGTCTTCTGGTGCGTCAGCTGAAGGATATCGGCTCCAAGGCTGCCGTTATCGGCGGTGACGGCTTGTCGAACAGCGAGTTCTGGAACATCGGCTCGCAGGCTGGCGAAGGCACGATCTTCACCAACGCTTCCGACGCGCTGAAGAACGACGATTCCAAGGCCGCTGCCGAAGCGCTGAAGGCCGCCAACATTCCGGCGGAAGCCTTCACACTCAACGCCTATGCCGCTGTTGAAGTGCTGAAGGCCGGCATCGAGAAGGCCGGAAGCGCCAAGGATTCCGAAGCCGTCGCCACGGCCCTGAAAAGCGGTGATGCTTTCCCGACCGCAATCGGCAAGGTGACCTACGGCGAAAACGGCGACCTGACCTCGCAGGCCTTCTCGCTTTTCAAGTGGCAGGACGGCAAGATCGTCGCAGCCGAATAAGCTGATCCTACCGGCCGCACCTGTGCGGCCGGTTTCATTTTTGCGGCCGAAAATGGGTCAAGGCAGCATGGGCGACGCCGGGAAACAGATTTTTGGAGACATCGGCTTCGGACGGACGTTCCCGATTGTCCGGATCTTCGACGAGGCCAAGGCGCGGGAGTTCTATGTCGAGTTTCTCGGTTTCGGGGTCGATTGGGAACACCGATTCGGCGAAAATTTCCCGCTCTATATGCAGGTTTCACGAGCCGGAATGGGGCTTCACCTCAGCGGCCATCATGGGGATGCGACGCCGGGTTCCAACATCTTCGTCACCATGCACGGCGTTCACGCCTATCAACAGGAACTGGCGGCGAAGGACTATCGCTTCATGAAGCCGGGCGTTGAAGAACTGCTATGGGGCGATGTGATGGAAGTGACCGATCCGTTTGGCAACCGCATTCGTTTCTGCGAGCAAAAAAGCGAAGCATGACGTTTTGGACGAGGGCTCAAGGCCCTTGACCTTGTTCTCCGTTTGAAGGATAGAACGCGCAAATAGCGAACCGCGCGCACGGAGACCCCGTGCGCGCGGTTCGTGCGTTTTGGCACTTGATGATGCAATTCGTTCGCATCCGCACGGGGGCAGAAAATGAACAATGAAGGCAATATGCCGGGCGGGGCGCTGGTTCGCAAGCTCGCATTCTGGGGCATCCCGCTTTCTTTCGGCGTCCTTGGCCTGAAGCTCGTGGCCTGGTGGGTCACGGGCTCGGTCGCGCTTTTATCGGACGGTCTGGAATCGACCGTGAACGTGGTCGCGGCCTTCATCGCCTATTTCGTCATTCGCTATGCGCAGAAGCCGGCCGATGACGACCACCAGTTCGGCCACCATAAAGCGGAATATATTTCCGCGGTCGTGGAGGGTGTACTCATCGTCGTTGCCGCGCTCCTGATCGTGCAGGAGGCCTGGGGCGCTCTGTTCACTCCGAGATTGCCGGAAGCGCCGGTGCTTGGCCTTGCGATCAATGCCGTGGCCGGTATCGTTAATGCTGTCTGGGCGATAATCCTGATTCGCGTCGGCAAAAAACATTCCTCACCCGCGCTTGCGGCCGATGGTCACCACATCATGTCGGATGTCGTTACCTCGGCGGGTGTTCTCGTCGGCCTTGTCCTTGCATTGCTGACGGGCTACGCCATTCTCGATCCGCTGCTCGCCATTCTGGTGGCCATAAACATCCTGTTCCAGGGATCGAAGGTCATTCTGCATTCGCTTGGCGGGCTGATGGATCGGGCCGTGGAGCCGGAAGAGGACGAGGCGATCAAGAAGGCCATCGCCGAACATTCCGGCGGTGTGATTGGCGTACACGATCTGCGGACACGTCGCGCCGGCTCTGCCGCCTTCATCGATTTTCACGTCGTGGTCCCTGCTGTCATGACGGTGCGGGAGGCGCATGATATTTGC
This sequence comes from Agrobacterium salinitolerans, assembly GCF_002008225.1. Lineage (GTDB taxonomy): Bacteria > Pseudomonadota > Alphaproteobacteria > Rhizobiales > Rhizobiaceae > Agrobacterium > Agrobacterium salinitolerans. The sequence goes on from NZ_MRDH01000002.1 coordinate 292,471, forward strand.
GACCGCCTCGAAGATGCCATAAGGGACGTCATACCCGGCGCCAGCCTTGCCATTCACGTCGAGCCTGAGGGCGAAAAGGCGCATGGCGTCAAAGTGATTGTTTGAAAAACAGGAGTTTTCCATGTCCGTGACGGATGTTTCCGGCCTGTCGCAGCTGGGCACGAAGGTCGATACGCCTGAGAGCCCGGAAAAGGCCGTGCTCGAAAAAGTGCCGAACGGCAATGCCGGCACCGATTATGTCGTGCGCTTCACTGCGCCCGAATTCACATCGCTTTGCCCGATGACCGGCCAGCCGGATTTCGCCCATATCGTCATCGACTATATTCCGGGTGATTTCCTGGTGGAATCCAAGTCGCTGAAGCTGTTTTTGCAGTCCTTCCGCAACCACGGCGCATTCCATGAGGATTGCTCGGTCTATATTGCCAAGCGGCTGGTGGAGCTGCTGCAGCCGAAATGGCTGCGCATCGGCGCTTACTGGTATCCGCGTGGCGGCATTCCGATCGACGTCTTCTGGCAGACCGGACCGGCGCCTGAAAGTGTGTGGCTGCCGGATCAGGGCGTTCCCACCTATCGCGGTCGCGGCTGATCCGGCTTTGTCGGGATCGATGATTCAGGCGAACGAACCGTCGTCGCCTGAATCGAAATCCGCATCGTCGGCGTTGTCGTCGTAATCGGCCTGCTGGATATCGTCATCGTCGTTGTTTTGCGGGCTGGCGCTGTCGCCATAATAATTGTTGATGACGGTTTCCTCGACTGGCGCGTTGCCGATGCCGCTATTGCCGCCGAAGGGAGAGCCAAGGCCGAGCGACGACATGTGGCCGCCGAAAATGCCGCTCAACGAATTGGCGAGCAGCATGCCGCCGGCGACACCCGCGGCGGTTCCGAGGGCCCCCTGTAGAAAACCACCGCCTGATGTGCGCCCGAATGCGGCGGGCTGCTGGCTCCAGGGGCCGCCGGGTTGCTGGCCTGCGGGCGATCCCCAGGGACCCGCCGTCTGGCCGGTGGTATCGTTGCGCCATGAGGCTTGCGGGGCAGGGACGGGTGTCGGTGCTGGCGGCTGTGACTGGCCGGTTCCGAAGATGGAACTCAGAAAGCCGCCCTGCGCTGCGGCCTGTGGGGCGCTATTGCCGCTTTCCAGCGCGTGGATACGGTCTTCGAGCTGCTTGATATGGGCTGCGGCCGCTTCCAGTCCCTTTTCCTGAACGATGACAGCCTGGGCGAGATAATAGGGGGCCGCGGGCTGATCGCGCACGGCGTCTGCGATCAATGTTTCCGCCTCGCGGTCACGCGGGGTGGCGGATGCGGCCCTGGTTCTTTCGAACAGGCCCTTGAGAAGCTGACTTTCTTCCGGTGACATATGCTGCCTCCTTACCGTGAAGCGAAAATCCACGATAAGGAGGTAGGCCTCAATTCCGGCTTTTCAAAGCGGCCCGAATTTTAAATTTCGGTAATGATCGTCAGCCGCCGAAAGCGAGCGAGAGACCCGCAATCGCCGTCAAGGCGCCGACGGTGCGGCTGGCTACTGAGCCGAAACGGGCAATGCCGAGGCCGAGCGCAATGCCGGCCGCATGCAGGATGGCGGTGGCGATCATGAAGCCGATGCCGAATTGAAGCGCGCCGGCGCTGCCGAGTTCACCGCCATGGGCATGGCCATGGAAAAGCGCGAAAGCGCCGACGACGGCCGCCGCCGCTGCCGTGGGAAGCCTTGTCGCCATGGCAACGAGCAGGCCGAGACCGATGACGGAGGCGAGAATGGCCGGTTCGACGAAGGGAAGCCCGATGCCGTAAACCGCCATCAGGAAGCCGACGGCCATGGTGCCGACGAAGGCGGAAGGCACTATCCACAGCGCCTTGCGGTCGTTCTGCGCCACGGCGATCTGCGAGGCCCAGATGCCGACGGCCACCATCGCCAGAATGTGATCCGCACCAAAGAAGGGGTGGGAGACGCCGGCCATGAAGGAGCCGTGTTCTTCCGGGTTCAAATGGGCGAAAGCGGGCAGGGCGGTAACGCCCAGTGCGGCGGCTGCGAGGCTTAGTCTTTTCAGCATGGTTCCCTCTTGAGATTATGACCGCCCGCAACGGGATCTTGGGCTTCAGATTATGACCGCCCGCAACGGGATCTTGGGCTTCCCGCAGCCGGCGGCGCTGTAATGAGGCGTCAACGATATCGCGAAGGCAGACAGGCTGTCCATGCGTCATCTGCCGGTGGTGCTGTTTATTGTTGGAGGGCAAACCTTGCCTTTTTCGCTCATTGCCTTACGTAACAAGTCGCACTATGTCCGAAGGGCATGCACGAATTTTGCTGGAGAGAGCCGTTGATGAACGAAGACGAAGACGACAAGAGCAAGGAACTGCCGATCGGCAAGGAAACGGAAGCGAATCTTTTCAAGTCGCGTTCGATCTTCATCTATGGTGGCATCACGCAGGAACTGGCGCAGAAGGTTTGCACGCAGCTCGTGGCCCTTGCCGCCGCCAGCGACGACGACATTCGCGTATATGTCAATTCGCCGGGCGGCCATGTCGAATCGGGTGATTCCATCCATGACATGATCAAGTTCATCAAGCCGAAGGTCTATATCATCGGCACGGGCTGGGTCGCTTCCGCCGGCGCGCTGATTTACGTTTCGGTGCCGAAGGAACGGCGCCTGTGCCTGCCGAACACCCGCTTCCTGCTGCACCAACCCTCCGGCGGTACGCGCGGCATGGCCTCCGACATCGAAATCCAGGCCCGCGAAATCATCAAGATGAACCAGCGCCTGATCAAGATCTTCTCCAAGGCCACCGGCCAGAGCGAAGAAAAGATCGCCAAGGATATCGATCGCGATTATTGGCTCGGCGCGGAAGAGGCCAGGGATTACGGCCTCGTCGGCAAGATCGTCGAGAGTCAGTCGGAACTCTGAGCTTTCGATTTTTCAGTTGAGAAAGCCCGTATCGGTGGAAGCCGGTGCGGGCTTTTCGTTTAAGGTCGGTGTTATTTCATAATGTCGCAGGCCTTGGGCCGGCCGTTACATCTTCACGTGCTTGAGAGGGCAAGTTCGAGCGAGATTTTTTTTGAGTCACCATGTAACAATATCCTCCTGAGCGCGAATAACCCGATAGTGACGATGACAGGCAGCCCTTCGGAAGAGACACTGAAAATGCTGATGCTGCGTTCCCTCGATGGGGACGAAGGTGCCTACAGGCATTTGCTTCATGCCCTGAGACGGCTGCTGATCGCCTATTACGGCAGGCGCATGGCCGCCGCCGCCAGAGGCGATGTCGAAGATATTGTGCAGGAAACCCTGTTGTCGCTTCACGCCAAACGAGAGACCTATGATCGTGCGCGACCTTTCACGGCGTGGTTCTTTTCGATAGCGCGCTACAAGCTCATCGATCACTATCGGGGCCGGGGTGCGCGCCTGTTGGCGGAAGTCGAACTTGATGAAACGCTGGAGGCGGAACCGTCTGTTGACGCGGTCACAGCCCGCATGGATGTGGAGCGGCTGCTCGACGAACTGCCGGAACGGCAACGGGATCTCATTCGAAGGGTGAAGCTAGAAGGTCACTCAATTGCCGAAGCGGCGCAACAGTCCGGCCAGACCGAGCTTGCGGCGAGGGTCGGTATTCACAGAACGCTGAAAGTCCTGGCGGCAAAGTTGCGGGGGGACACGTGAAGAAGACGGAAGACATCATCGAACAACTGGCGGGCGATCTGAAACCTGTTGCCGCTTTCGCGCTGGAGCGGAGGTTGGCGTTCGCCGTCTTGCCTGCGCTCGGCCTTTCGCTGGTGCTGATGCTGGCCATTCTGGGGCTTCGCGTCGACATGAGTGACGCCATGACCGAACCGGGTTTCTGGGTCAAATCCGCCTATAACGCCGTTCTTGCCACGGTTGCCTTTTTCGCCGTCATGCGGCTTGCGCGGCCGGAAGGCGAGCGGGGTTTCCTGTTTGTGTGGCTTGCGCTGATTTTTGTCGCCATGGCGCTTATCGCGCTCGTTCAACTCGGATTTGCCGTGCCCGGCACCTACAGCACCCTTATTATCGGGTCGTCGGCGCTGCATTGCCCGTTTTTCATCGTTGCTTTTGCACTGCCGCTGTTTATGGCGAATTTTGCGGTTCTCAAGCGTTCGGCTCCCGCTGATCCCACGCTTGCGGGATTTGCCGCAGGCATTGCCGCGGGTGCGGCCGGAGCTTGGGTCTATTCGTGGTTCTGCACCGAAAACGGCATGGCTTTCGTGTTGATCTGGTATTCGCTGGGCATCTTAGTGACCGGCATCGCTGGCGCTTTTGCCGGCTCACGTCTGCTTCGCTGGTGAAGACGCCTCTCGGAATAATTGCCGATGCCGGCCCTGAGCTGATTCAGAGCCGGCATTCCGCTTCTGGCGGATTTCACTGACTGAGGTTGGCGGGAATTGCGAAAGCTGCAAACTGGGTGAACTGCTTGCCCGTGTTGAAATTATCATCGGAGGCGATGACGAAGAGCTGCTTGCCATCCACCACCGGGCCGAAGGCGAAGCTTTCGATATTATCGATATCGAGGCCGAAATCGCCTTCGTTGATTTCGAACCAGGGTGATTTGGACACGGCGGCCACGGATGCCGGATCGATCTTGTCCTTGCCGAGAATATTGTCGGCGCGGGACATGTCGGCGATGAAAAAGCGGATGTGGTTGCCGACGCCGGAGGCAAAATTGCGCTCGACGGCGACAAAACGACCATCCGGCAGTGCGGCGATGGCGGAAAGGCCGTTGTCGTTATATTTCGGCTCGGCGGCCGTCGGCGTCTTCGAGATTGCCTCGGTGACATAGACGTGCTCGGCGACCGGCTTCAGTGTCGCCGTGTCGATGACGAGGATGCGGGCCGGGCTGCCCGCCTGCGGCGTCGCCTTGGGGCCGTCCTGGATGAGAGCATTTTCGGTGGCGGCGATCAGCCGGCCGGGCATCAGGGTCAGGCCTTCAAAAGCGAGGTTGTTCTGGACGCCCTTGGTCTTTGCGTCGTCGACGAGATAGGCGTCCGGCAGCTCCAGCCGCTTCACATTGCTGCCGTCGAGGTCCGCGACGTAGAGAGCCGGCTGGTTCTTCAGGTCGCGTTCGGACGACCAGTAGAGCTTGCCGCCCTTGCGGTCGAGCGCGACGCCCTCCGCATCGATGCCCTTCGGCGCATAAGCGGCGCCAGTCTCATCCTTCAGTTCGCGCGTGGCGGCGATGTTGAGCGTGGCGGCGCCTTCCGTCACGGCCAGTTCCAGCTCGTAATAACGGGCCGGCCCTTTTTCCACGCGGTCATCGGAAATTGCGAGATAACGTCCGGTTTCGCTGTCAAAGGCGAGATCGGAAATGCCGCCGAAGGTAACGCCATCAATGGAAAGACCCGATGGAACGACGATCTGGCCCAGAAACGCTGGTGGCGGCGGGGTCTGGGCTACGGCCGGCAGAGCTGCAAAACAGCAGGCGACGATGGTGACGGTGCGGAGCATGGCAAGGGTCCCTCTTGTTGTGCATGATCGGTCGTGATGCAGGCAGGATTAGCGCCGCGCCGCTAAACTTTGATGACGTTTTCCGCTCCGCCGTACCTGAAGTCTGGCGGCTCATCTTGCCAAGCGGCGTCTTTTTTGATCCTGAATATAATCACGCTTCATCCAGAGCGTGTCGCCATCCCCGGATTCGCGCGTCACGCTTCAGTTTTGTTTCTGCCTGTCGCCAATGTGGACCGTTGCGGTTGTTTGCGACAGGCAGCAGGTCGCAGAGTGCTTCATGCTGAAAGATTTTTCCGTCCAGAGCCTGTTCATGGGCTGCCTCACCGCCTTTGTCGGTTTCGCCAGCTCCTTCGCCGTCGTGCTGCAGGGACTGAAAGCTGTCGGTGCGACGGATTTCGAGGCGGCGTCGGGGCTGATGGCGCTTTCGGTAGCAATGGGGCTTTGCGCCATTATCCTTTCCGCCGCCACCCGGCTTCCCATCAGCATCGCCTGGTCGACGCCGGGCGCTGCGCTGCTTGCGACCACCGGCGTCATTGAGGGCGGCTTTCCGGCGGCCGTCGGCGGTTTCATCATCTGCGCCATCCTGATCATCATCGCGGGCCTATTCAGGCCGCTGGGAAAGGCTGTCGCCTCCATTCCTGCGCCGCTTGCCAACGCCATGCTCTCGGGCGTCATCATCGGCCTGTGTTTCGCGCCCATCAAGGCAATCGGTTTCAACCCGGCGCTTGGATTGCCCATCATCCTTGCCTGGATCGTGGTGGGAGCCTTCAAACGGCTGTTCGCTGTGCCCGCCGCTCTTGCCGCCTTCGTGCTGGTGATGATTTTCGGCGTCGACATTCCGGCGGGTGCGCTGGGCAGCGTGGCGCAATCGCTGACGCCGCCGATGGAGTGGGTAACGCCTGTCTTCAGTCTCCACGCGGTTGTTTCCATCGCGCTGCCGCTCTTCATCGTCACCATGGCCTCGCAGAATATTCCCGGTATCGCGGTGCTCAAGGTCAATCATTACAATCCGCAGCCCGGACCGCTTTTCGCCTCGACCGGCTTTTTCTCGCTGCTCTCTGCGCCGTTTGGCGGGCATGCGGTCAATCTCGCGGCGATTACGGCGGCCATGTGCGCGGGCGAGGACGCCCATCCCGATCCAACGCGGCGTTACTGGGCGGCGATCATCGGCGGTGTCGGCTATATTATTTTCGGTCTTTTGGCGGGCGTGGTCACCGCCTTCGTGGCGCTGGCGCCGCCCATCCTCATCCAGGCGGTGGCGGGGCTGGCGCTGGTCGGCGCCTTTTCCGGCTCCGCAGTCGCAGCCTTCAGGGAGCCGGAAACCCGCGAGGCGGCGGCCATTACCTTTCTCATCACCGCATCCGGCCTTTCCTTCGGCGGCATTTCCGGGGCCTTCTGGGGCTTGATCGGCGGCGGGCTGATGATGGCGTTGCAGCGGGTGGTGAAGCGTGGTTAGATGGTGGAAATGGTATAGTTTTTATATTATATTCCTATGGTATTCGAATTTGATCCGATAAAGAGCGCTGGCAATAAAGACAAACACGGCATCGATTTTGTCGATGCACAGGCATTGTGGCACGATAAATTCGGTTTGACGGTTACAGCGCAGAATATTGGAGAAGAGCGGTTCGCCCTCATCGCACTTCTCGGGGAGAAGTTGTGGTTGGCTGTCCATACAGTGCGGGGTGGCCGTATTCGCATCATTTCCGTGCGACGTGTCCGAGAATTAGAGAGGTATCATTATGAAGACAATAAGCGCAGAAGAATTCGACAGGATGGCCGATGACGGCGAAGACATCAGCGAATATCTCGACTGGTCGACGGCGCGCCATCTGAACATCGAACCCAAGCGCGTGAACATCGATTTTCCGACGTGGGTCGTCAACGATCTCGACAACGAAGCACGTCGTCTCGGTGTGACCCGGCAATCGCTTGTCAAATTGTGGATCGCTGAAAGGCTGGAGACTGGCCGTCAAGCAAAATAAGCCTGCGCATCACAAGATCACTTGTCAGACCGCCAGCCGCTGTTTATACACATCGCCATGAGCAACAGCATCGCAACCATTTTTGGCATGAGCGCGCAGATTTCTGCGAAGGCTTCGCCGTGCGGTGCACTCTCGCTTCTTAGCCTCGACCTTACACGCGGTTGCCGGGTCCAGTGAGGAGCGCCCGGCGGCCGAAAGCCCGCTGGCGCAAACGCTCCTCATCTCGAAATCTCATTTTATACTGGATTTAGGCCCTGAAGGGCCGCGCATCCGCCGATGGCGAAAGACGCCCGCGGACTGCGCAAGGAGGAAGCGAAATGGACGGCAAGATCACCAATATTTCCAAGGGCATGGCTGACGCGAGCGTGAAGTATCGCCCTTACCCGACCATCAATATCCCCGACCGGACATGGCCGGGTAAGACCATCGACAAGGCGCCGATCTGGTGTTCGGTGGACCTGCGCGACGGCAACCAGTCGCTGGTCAACCCCATGGGTCACGACCGCAAGGCACGCATGTTCAAGCTGCTGCTCGAAATGGGTTTCAAGGAAATCGAGATCGGTTTCCCTTCCGCCTCGCAGACGGATTTCGATTTCGCCCGCTGGTGCGTGGAAGAGGGCAACGTGCCCGACGATGTCTCCCTGCAGGTGCTGGTGCAGTGCCGCCCGGAGCTGATTAGCCGCACGTTCGAGGCGTTGGAAGGCGCCAACAAGCCGATCATCCATTTCTACAATTCCACGTCGGAATTGCAGCGCCGCGTGGTGTTCGGCAAGGATGTGCATGGCATCAAGCAGATCGCCGTCGATGCAGCCAAGATGATCACCGATATGGCGGCGAAGGCTGGCGGCGGTTATCGTTTCGAATATTCGCCCGAGAGCTTTACCGGCACAGAGCTGGAAGTGGCGCTGGAAATCTGCAACGCCGTGGTCGAGGTGGTGAAGCCGACGGCGGACAACAAGCTGATCCTGAACCTGCCCTCGACCGTCGAAATGGCGACGCCGAACATCTATGCCGACCAGATCGAATGGATGTGCCGCAATATCGACAACCGCGAAAACGTCATCATCTCGCTGCATCCGCATAATGACCGTGGTACCGGCATTGCCGCGACCGAACTGGGTCTGATGGCGGGTGCGGATCGCGTCGAAGGCACGCTGTTCGGCAATGGCGAGCGCACCGGCAATGTCGACGTCGTGACGCTGGCGCTGAACATGTATACGCAGGGTGTGGATCCTGAGCTGGACTGCCGCGATATCGAGCGCATCAAGGATGTCTACGAATATTCCAACGAGATGACGATCCCGGAGCGCCACCCTTACGTGGGCGAACTGGTCTATACGGCCTTCTCCGGCTCGCATCAGGATGCGATCAACAAGGGCATGAAAGCGATCAAGGTCGCCAACCACCCCGTTTGGGAAGTCCCCTATCTGCCGATCGATCCGAAGGATGTCGGCCGCTCCTATGAGGCGATCATTCGCATCAACTCACAATCCGGCAAGGGCGGCATCGCCTATATTCTCCAGCAGGATTACGGCATCAACCTGCCGCGCAATTTGCAGGTGGAGTTCCGTGAGGACATCCAGCGCATCACCGATGAAGAGGGTGTCGAGCTGCCCGCCAAGCGCATCTACGAGCGTTTTATCGAGCGCTACGTGACACAGCCGAATGCGCGCATCAAGTTCGTGGATCACCACACCTATCCGGCCGGCGATTTCAAGGGCGTGCGCATCGTCGCCGCCGAGATCACCGACAATGGCGAGGTGAAGCGCATCGAGGGCAAGGGAACGGGTCCGATCGACGGGTTCATCAATGCGCTGTCGGTTTATCTCGGGGTTGATCTGTCGGTGAACGATTATTCGGAGCATTCACTGCAGCATGGCTCGAATGCTTCGGCCATCGCCTATGTCGAGATGGAGCATCCGGGTGGTAAGTTGTTCGGCGCGGGGATCAACACGAATATCGTGGCGGCTTCGCTGGAGGCAATCGTTTCGGCGGCCAACCGGGTGTTGGAAGAGCGGGCGAAGTGAGCTTGCTTGGAGGGTGGGTTTACCCCCACCTTCCGTCGCTTTACTCCTCCGGACTCTGCTCCGCAGGACGCGAAAAGCCCAGCGGCCTACCATTTTCATAAAACACCCTGATATCCTCAAGCGCCACACCCGTGCCGGCCTCGTTGAGGCTATGCCGTTCGCAGGCAACGTTCCAGGTGCCGGGACCGCCGGAAATGTTGAAGAGATTATAGGCCGCCCGCGGTTTTTCCCCGCCCGGCCCCTGGCTCGCGGAGGAAATGCCGACGACGGGGATATGGTCCAGCCCGTGATGCGTATTCAGCCAGTAAACCGTGTTCAAATGGGTATGCCCATGCAACACCAGCTCCGCACCGCCGACGCCCAGTGCTGCTGCAAAACGGCGAACGCCGAACATGCGCTTGTGGGCGGCAGTGGCACCCCGGATCGGCGGATGATGGATCATCACCACGCGGAACAAGCCCTGTTCACCGGCTTTTTTTAAGAGTTCCGCCGTGGCGCGGGCCTGCCGGTTACCGAAATATCCCGTTGCGGAGAAGGGCGGTGTGGCAATGGAGGTGGAGCAGCCAATCAGTGCGACGGGGCCGCGCACGCGCATATAGGGGAAAATCTTGCGGTCATCATCCCATTCCGCAGGGTCGCCATCACCGCGCACGTAAGGATACCAGGCCTGCATGGCCTTGTCGTGCGCGCCGGACACATAGGCGTCGTGATTACCGGGAACGACGGAGGTCCTTTCGGGATCGCCCACTTCCTCCAGCCAATCGGCGGCGGCGCGGATTTCGATGCCGGTCGCAAGATTGACGAGATCGCCGGTGATAGCCAGATGATCCGGCGATTTTGTCTCGAGATCGTCGAGCAGCTTTTCAAGCGTATCGGTGAAGAGATGCTTGCGGCGGTTGCGATGCCAGTTGACGAAACCGGTGATCCGTTTCGATGCAAGTTCCCGGAAAGTGAGTTTCGGCAAAGGCCCCAAATGGACGTCTGAAATATGCGCAAGTTTGAACATGGCGGGAGAGATAACCTATGATATGCCACACGTCCAACAAAAGCCTGCCGACGGGGAGAAACCAGAGTGAGTGATGAGACAATGCGGCGGGACGCCCGCCCGTTCCACACGCGCCTGCTGATCCGCATTCTGCATTTCGTTTTCCTGTTCACGCGCGGTGCAACCCTTGGCGTGCGCGCCGCTTGCTACGATGAACAGGGCAGGATTTTTCTCGTGCGGCACACCTATCTGCCCGGCTGGTATCTGCCGGGCGGCGGGGTGGAACGCGGCGAAACCCTGCTCGCGGCATTACACAAGGAAATTCGCGAGGAAGGCAATCTTGAGGCTTCCTCGAAGCCGGAGCTTTTGCATGTCTATCTCAATCTGGAAGGCAGTAACCGCGATCATGTGGCGCTCTACCGGCTTCAGGTCACCCAGACCACGCCGAAAAAACCGGATCATGAAATCACCGAAAGCGGTTTTTTCGATCTCTCAGACCTGCCGGAAAATGTGACGCCCGCCACCCGCCGCCGCCTTGCCGAACTTTCCGGCAAAGCGGCGATTGCCGATCACTGGTAACGGCTATCGCTTCCGTCAGGCAAGGGCCTCGCGGCCATGGGCCATGGTCAGGTCCAGTTCCGGGCCAACGGGCACGATGCCGGTCGGATTGATGGTGCGGTGGCTGCGGTAATAATGTTCCTTGATGTGGCGCATATCGACCGTTTCAGGTACGCCCGGCGTCTGGTAGAGATCGCGCAGATAAGCCGTCAGGTGCGGATAGTCGTGGATGCGGCGGATGTTGCACTTGAAATGGCCGACATAGACAGGATCGAACCGCACCAGCGTGGTGAATAGCCGCCAGTCCGCTTCCGTCTGCTCCGCGCCGAACAGGAAACGTCGATCCTTCAGGCGGTCCTCCAGCATATCCAGCGTTTCGAATACCTTTACGGCGTTCTGCTGGTAGGCATCCTGCGTGGTGGCGAAACCGGCTTTGTAAACACCGTTATTGACGGTGTCGTAGATTACCTCGTTCAGTGCGTCGATTTCCGAGCGCAGTGCTTCAGGATAATAATCGGCCTGCGAGCCGGTGAGATCGTTGAAGGCCACGTTGAACATGCGGATGATTTCCGCCGATTCATTGGAGACGATGGTGCCGCGTTTTTTATCCCACAGCACTGGCACGGTGACACGCCCCGAATATTTGGGGTCTGCTTTGGTGTAGACCTGCCAGAGCGCCGAGGAGCCGAAGAGGTGATCCTCGGTCGCGCCCGGTGTGCGCTCGCCCTCAGGCTTGAATTCCCAGCCGTTTTCCAGCATCAGCGGATCGACGACGGAGACGGAAATCAGGTCTTCCAGCTTCTTCAGCTTGCGGAAGATCAGGGTGCGGTGCGCCCAGGGGCAGGCGAGGGAGACGTAGAGGTGGTAACGGTCCTTCCCCGCCTCGAACCCGCCTTCTCCGGAAGGGCCGGGTGCGCCGTCCGCTGTAATCCAGTTGCGGAATTGCGAGGCACTGCGCTTAAAGTGCCCCTTGGTTTCCTTGGTGTCGTACCAGACGTCTTTCCATACGCCTTCCACGAGCATACCCATGATGATCTCCTTGGTTGTTTCCTTGTGGCCGATCCTACCCGTTTCACGGTCAGGCGCGAACCCGCCAGGTACTGAACAATGCGTTTCCGCCTCGCATAGCGGGAATGGCACGGCGTAGCGATTTGTTCTGGACGGGCCGTTATTTTCCTGATAATTGCGATTTTCACAATTCTGAGGAAATTTTTGATTATGATCGAACCACGGATGCTCCGACGACGCTGACGCTCCTGAACGCCCTTACCGGCGCAGCCGTCATCTATTGTCGCATCCGTATTCTGGAAGTTTCGGTCTCTTCATGTCCAAGCACGATCTTGTCTACCTCACCGAGGACGCGTCGCACGACGCCATCATCGACGTCATCAACGAAGAAGCATTCGGTCCCGGCCGGCATACCCGTGCGGCCGCGCGCATCCGCGAGCAGGGGCCGCATGACCGGTCGCTGTCCTTCGTCTGCGCCGATGATGGCGAGACGATCGCTTCGGTGCGCATGACGCCGGTTCTGGCCGGCGGGGTGAAGGGCCATATGCTCGGGCCCCTTGCCGTTCGGCCCTCGCACAAGAACAAGGGCATCGGCCGGGAACTCGTCCGGATCGCCATTGCCGCCGCCCGGCGCAACGGCTCGGAAGCCGTGATCCTGATTGGCGATCCGCCCTATTACATGCCGCTCGGTTTCGAGAAGGTCGCTTATGCGGCGCTCGATTTTCCGGGTCCGGTGGACCCGAGCCGGGTGCTGGTGGTGCCAATTGGAGACGACGTGCATCAGCGGCTGAAGGGCAAGATCGGCTGGCGCAATTGCCAGGCCGTCATGCCGGCCGCCATGGCGGCAGATGAGGGTTTTGAGGAGCCGCTCAGGGTTTACGGCTGAGGGGTTCGCCTATCGTTGCGGCGTGTATTTCGTTCCAACCGTGCAAACCCTCCACAGAATTCAATTCCGTTTCCTTCCCCTATACGATAGCAAGTCAAAGTCGATTTCTGCAAAGGGGCGGGGCATGACGGCTATCACCATGAACGATGCGCTGGAGCGCGCGGGCGCAGGCGCCTATCAGCGGCGGCTGATGGGCATATTCGGCCTCGTCTGGGCCGCGGATGCCATGCAGGTTCTCGCCGTCGGCTTCACCGCCGCCTCGATTGCCGCAACCTTCGGGCTGACGGTGCCGCAGGCGCTGCAGACCGGCACGGCGTTCTTTTTCGGCATGCTGCTTGGTGCTGCCGGCTTCGGGCGGCTGGCGGATCGTTACGGGCGTCGCCGTGTGCTGATCGTCACCGTGGCCTGCGATGCGCTGTTCGGTGTGCTTTCGGTGTTCGCTCCTGATTTTACCATCCTGCTTGTTCTGCGCTTTCTCACCGGTGCCGCCGTGGGCGGCACGCTGCCGGTGGATTATGCGATGATGGCCGAGTTCCTGCCCGCCAAAAATCGTGGCCGCTGGCTGGTCTTTCTGGAGGGTTTCTGGGCTGTCGGCACGCTGATCGTGGCGCTGGCGGCCTGGGGCGCGAGCCTTGCCGGCGTCGCCGATGCCTGGCGTTACATTTTTGCCGTGACGGCGTTCCCGGCCGTTCTGGGTCTGGGCTTACGTTTTCTGGTGCCGGAATCGCCACTTTACCTGCTGCGCAGCGGGCGATTGGAGGAAGCCAAGGCCGTCGTCAACCGCATGCTGGTGACGAATGGGCGCGCGCCGCTCGATGCCGGGACGGCGCTTTTCCAGTCTGATGTGGCTAAGGGCCAGGGGATATTTTCACCGGCGCTCAGGCAGCGCAGCCTCATGATCCTTGCGATCTGGTTCCTCGTCTCTGTTTCCTATTACGGCGTCTTCACCTGGATGCCGGCGAAACTGGCGGGCGACGGTTTCGGTTTCGTGCGCGGTTACGGGTTTCTGGTGCTGGTGGCGCTGGCGCAGATCCCCGGTTATGCGCTTGCCGCTTATGGCGTTGAAAAATGGGGTCGCAAGCCGACGCTGATCGGTTTTTGCCTGCTCTCGGCGCTCGGTTGCCTGCTGTTCACACTCGCGGTCGGCGGCGTCATGATTGCCGCTTCGCTGCTGATCATGAGTTTTGCCCTTCTCGGCACCTGGGGCGCGCTCTACGCCTTTACGCCGGAGCTTTACCCGACCGAATCGCGCGCAACCGGCATGGGGGCTGCGGGCGCCATGGCAAGGCTGGGCGGCCTGCTGGCGCCGTCTCTGCTTGGCTATGCCATAGCGCAGGGTTTTGGCGTCGCAATCGGCATTTTCGCCGGTCTGCTGGTGCTTGCCGCCATTGCCGCGACGATGATCAATGCGGAAACGCGGCAGGTGGCGCTGACCTGACGCGTCGTTCCCGCGCAAAGGCCTGACCCGTTGAGGATCAGGCCAGGCTGTTTCGCCCCTTAGAGCGCCGTATAATTGACCGGTAGCCAATCGTAATTGGTGCTGTCGGTGCGCACATGGCCGATACCGGGGAAGGCTATATGTGCGCCAGCCACAAGATGTCTGCCTTCCACCGCCTGCCGGAACGCCAGATCACGCGCCACGACGGCGGCCTTCTGGTCGACGTCGAATTCGATCGCCACATCCGGCTCATCGAACTGGAGGATATCGCCATGGGTGATATCGCCCCAGAAGACGATTTTCTGGCCGTCGCTTTCCAGAATGACGGCGCTGTGGCCTGGTGTGTGGCCGGCATAAAGGATCGAGCCAAGACCGGGAACCGGCGCGGCGTTATCGGTAAAGGTCTCAAATTTGCCGGCATCGATATAGGGCTGGATGCTCTCTCTCGCTTCGGCATAATATTTTTTCATCGCTTCGGGCGCGGCCTTCGCCTTTGCCTCATCCAGCCAGAAAGCGGCTTCGCGCTTGTTGACGTGCAGGGTCGCGTTGGCAAAAACGCGTTTGCCATTCGCCGAAAGTCCGCCGGAATGGTCGGTATGGATGTGTGTGAGGATGATGTCGTCGATCTCACTGGCCTTGTAGCCCGAAGCTTCGATATTGGCGATGAGCTTGCCAAGGCTCGCGCCAAGATAGGTGCCGGTGCCGGCATCGATCAGCACCAGCCTGTCGCCGGTATTGACCAGAAACGCATTGACGGAGGTCGGCGTCTCGTCCGGCAGGAAGGCATCCTTCAGCACCTTGGATGCGTGTTCCGGTGTCGTGTTGGTGTAAAGTTTTGCAAGCGGCAGCGCGACGACGCCATCCGACAGCGCGGTGACTTCCACCTTGCCGACCATCAGCCTGTAGAAGCCGGGTGCCTGTGTGGCAGCGAGCGGCGCTTTGGCAAAGGCGAGGGAGGGCGCAATGAAAGGGGCTGCAAAGATGGCGCTGGCGGCGCCTTTGAGAAGTGAGCGACGTGATGGCATAAAAGGCTCCTGAGTTAGGGAATGTCTTGAAACTTTCCGCACTCCAGCTAAGTGTAGACAGGTCAGCAATCAAATCGATGTGACTTATGCAAACTATCGATCATTTCAATCTCCGTTCCTTCGACCTCAATCTTCTCATCGCTTTCGATGCGATGATGGAGGAGATGAACGTTACGCGCGCCGCGCGGCGGCTGAAAATCCAGCAGCCGGCGATGAGCCATAATCTCTCCACCCTGCGGACGCTGTTTCAGGACGAGCTTTTCATCCGCGTGGGGCAGGAGATGAAGCCGACGGCGCGGGCGCTCCATCTGGCTGGCCCGGTGCGGCAGGCGCTCCGGCAGGCGCAGGCGGCGGTTTTGACGGCGGATGTGTTCGATCCGGCCACCGAGCGCCGCACGTTCCGGCTGGGCATGTCTAGCGAGGTGGAACTGTTGCTTTTGCCGGATCTGACGGCGCGGCTGCGCGAAATCGCGCCCGGCATCCGCATTCTGGCCCGCAGCGGGCAGGAGCAGGAGATCACGGCGATGCTGGATACGGGCGTGATCGACATGGCTGTTGGATGCACCTATTCGAAGGAGCAGCGCCACCATTGCGAACCGCTTTATTCCTCCAGCGTGCTGTGCTGCTTCAACCCGGCTTTGCTCGATCTGCCCAATCCCGTAGGACTGGACGCCTATATCGAGGCCAAACATGCGGTCATATCGCAGACGGACAGCCTGCATGGCTGCATCAAGGATGCACTGGAACTGAGCGGCTTGGAAATCGATGTCGTTGCGGCTGCGCCGGATTTCCTTTCGGTTCTGGCGACGGCGCGATCCTCAGCGGTGCTGGCGACCGTGTCCTCACGCATCGCCCTTCGTTATGCGCCAATGCTGGGGCTGGAAATAAGCCCCGTGCCGGTGACGCTGAGTTTCCCGCCCGTCGCCATGGTCTGGACATTGCAGACTGACGCGGATGCCGGAGCCGTATGGCTTCGCCAGCAAATCCGCGAGGCCATGGGCCCAACCGTGGACGGTGGGGTATCGGGGATTGCCGCCTAGAACCGCTTCTCC
Source organism: Agrobacterium salinitolerans (assembly GCF_002008225.1). Classification (GTDB taxonomy): domain Bacteria; phylum Pseudomonadota; class Alphaproteobacteria; order Rhizobiales; family Rhizobiaceae; genus Agrobacterium; species Agrobacterium salinitolerans. Next base: position 308,885 of record NZ_MRDH01000002.1, read on the forward strand.
AGCCAGGTGATCGACTGGCCGCTGGAAAGGGGGCCAAGCGAGCCAATCTTCGTGAAACCGTAGCGCTCATAGGTTCTCAGGGCGTCCGGGTTCATCGTGTCGATATAGGCGCCCATGCAGCCACGCTTTCTGGCTTCTTCCTCCGCCATGGCAAGCAGCTTCGGGCCTGTGCCCTGACCGCGCATGACCTCCGGCACGAAAAGAAGCTGCACGTAAAGCCAGCCGCGAGCGGTATGGCCCACCAGACCGCCGGTGACGGTATTGTCGTCATCGCGGATGGTGATGTTGAGTTCGCGTTTGTCGCTTTCGCCGAAACGGGCGAGATTATAAGCCACCAGCGGATCGCGAATGGCCTTTTCGGCCTCTGCATCCGCGACATCGCTCAAAACGAAATTCATGTTCATCTTCCCGGGCCGCCGGGCGGCGGCCGTTTCCCGTTTTCCGTTCCGAGACCTGAAGCGCTTCGCTGGAAACGCCCTTACCGGCCCTCACGCCACCACAGCGCGGAAAAGGCAAGCAGCAGGGCGGCAAGCCCGGCAAAACCGGCAAAGAGCGGCAGGGTATTGACGCCTTTCAGCACCGTCTCGTCGGTCATGCGTATCAGCATGCGATCCTCATCGGCAACCCTGATATCTCCGCGAACGGGCAATATATCGGGAAGGGCGATGCGGCCGGAACTATCGGCCACCCGGTGCACGCTGCCCCTGGTGGCATCGGCCAGCGGTTTCAGCGTTTCGGTCGTCGAGATCATCGCCTTGAATTCCGGCGCATCCACCGCGCCGACATGAACGAGAGTGGTGAAGTCGCCGTTCTTGATCTCGAACAGGCCGGTTTCATCCATGCGGCGCTCGATTTTGTAAAGACCGGGCTCGGTGCTGGTGAAGGCCATGTTCTCCGTCTTGCCCGAAGGGAAACGCACGCTTGCCTGACCGGGATCGTCGCCGATAGTCTGGCGGGTGATCTGCAAGGTACGGCCATTGGCACGCGCCGTCAGAGCCTCTTCCTCAAGCTCGGGCTCCTTCATCAGCCAGTGGGCGATACGGCGGTAAAGCGCCACATGCGGGCCGCCGCCTTCATAACCACGCGCCCAGAGCCAGCCCTGATCCGACAGCAGCATGGCAACACGGCCTTCGCCCTGGCGGTTCAGCACCAGAAGCGGGTCCTGACCGTCGCCCAGCATCACCGTCTGGCCCTGCGGCGGGTCGACGCTGATGGTGCGGAACCAGCGGCCCCATTGCGGCGGCTCGTTGGCCGATCCATCCAGCCCACGGGTGACAGGGTGTTTTTTGCCCGCTTCCGAAAGGCGCGGGTAGAAAGCGGCCTGATGCACCTGCCCGGTCGGCTGCGCCGGCAGCACGGAGGCGAGCGGTGTCATTGCGATCGAATCCTGCCCGGCATGTTCCGGACCGGCGGCGATCAGCAGCGCGCCGCCCTTTTCGACATATTGGGCGATGTAATCGTAATAGAGGATCGGCAGCACACCGCGATGCTGGTAACGGTCGAAAATGATGAGATCGAAATCCTCGATTTTTTCGACGAACAGCTCGCGGGTGGGGAAGGCGATCAGCGAGAGTTCGTTGATCGGGGTGCCGTCCTGCTTTTCCGGCGGGCGCAAAATGGTGAAATGCACCAGATCGACCGAGGCGTCGGATTTCAGGAGGTTACGCCACGCCCGTTCCCCGGCGTGGGGTTCGCCGGAGACGAGCAGCACGCGCAGGTTCTGGCGAATGCCTTCGATCAGGTGAACGGCGCGGTTATTGGCAGCCGTCACTTCACCGGGAAGCTCGGCGACGGAAAATTCCATGACATTGTTGCCGCCGCGCGGAACCTTGAAGCTGAGCGGCGTCGGCTGGCCGGGCGTGGCCTGAAGCGTCGCGATTTCCTCACCGTTCATCTTCACCGTCACTTCCGCAGCACCGCCGCCGGCGGGGCGACCGTCATCGAAGACGCGCAAGGTCAGCTGTTGTTCCTCGTTGACGATGCCGAAGCGCGGGGCGCGGACGATCTCGATACGGCGGTCGAATTCATCGGCCTTGCCGGTGATCAGTCCGTGGACGGGGGCGCGGAAGCCCAGCACCTGTTCGGCATTGGGCAGGGCATTCGGGATATCGTGAATCTGGCCGTCACTGAGGAAGATCGCGCCGCCGACGCGGGATGGCGAGACATCCGAAACGGCGGAGGAAAGGGCCGAGAAAAGCTGCGTCGAGGGTGAATCGCTCTCACCATTGTCACGCACTTCCACGATGCGCGGCTCGATGCGCGGGAAGCGGGACAGCCGGTCTTGCAGCGCATTCAGGGCGGTGTCGGTCATTTGCGGCCGGTCCTGCACATCCTGACTCTGCGAGCGGTCGACGATGACGGGAACGATGGTGGAAAGCGGTTCGCGCTCCTCCTGCGTCAAAAGCGGATTGGCGATGGCGGCAAGCAAAGCGGCGAGCGCCAGCCCGCGCAGCCATGCGCCGCGGACACCGCGCCACAGGCCGATGAAGGAGAGGACAAGGGCGGCGACAGCCAGAACGGCAATCACGATCCACGGCAGGAAGGGGGCGAAGGTCAATGTCATGTCACTGCCCCAACCGTTCGAGAAGTGCCGGAACATGGACCTGATCGGCCTTGTAGTTGCCGGTCAGCATATACATCATGATGTTGACGCCGGAGCGGAAAGCATGTTCGCGCTGCAATTCGTCTGGCGGCACAGTGGGCAGAACCGGAGCGCCCTGTGCGTCGACGGCCCAGGCACCGGCGAAATCATTGCCCGTTATCATGATCGGCGTCACGCCATCGCCGGAGGAGGAGAGACCGGAGGTGGTCTTCGCCGCTCCCTGTCGCGATTCCACCCATAGCGGTGAGCCGTTGTAACGGCCGGGGAAATTGGTGAGCAGGTAGAAGGAGCGCGTCAGAACATGGTCTTCCGGCACAGGTTCCAGCGGCGGAATGTCGATATTGGCAAGGATCGCCTGCAGGCGTTCGCCGTTAGGGCTGGTCGCGCCGGTGTCGAGCGAAGAAAACTGGTCGCGCGTATCGAACAGAACGGTGCCACCGGCACGCATATACGCATCGATGCGCGATATAGCGGCGCTAGACGGCATCGGGGCGGAGGCCGAAACCGGCCAGTAGATGATGGGATAAAAGGACAATTCATCCTTGGAAATATCGAGTCCGACAGGCTGGCCGGGTTCCAGCGTCGTGCGCCAGGTCAGGAATTCGCTGAGACCTTGGAGACCCTGCTCGGAAATGCGGTCGACATCGTCTTCGCCTGTGCGGACATAGGCGAGATGCGTCGTGTCCAGCCGCTCGAAAATCTGCTCGTCACCGGGTTTGGGGTCGTCGGCGCGGGCGTCCGTTGGAGACATGGCGGCAAAGGCGCCGAGCGCCAGAAGCACGGTGGCGGCGGTCGCGCTGCGGGCTTTCGGCAGGCGTGCGAAGGCGCCGTTCATGAAGAGCACGATGAGACTGTCGGCAATCAGCATCAGGAAGGCAGCGATGAACAAGGCCGGGCGCAGCGATTTCGCCGTTTCGCCGATCAGTGCTTCGCTGGTGGTGTTGACACCGGCGACCGAGGTATCGAGCGGGCGAAGCGTGGCGCCAGCCGGCAGAAGATTGAGAGCCACGAAACCATCCTCTGTGCCATAGAGGCCGGGGGGATTGTCGAAACCGGAGCGGGGCGGTTGGCCGGCGCGCATTTCCAGCGGCCGGGCAGTGCCGATTTCGGCGGAAAGCGCGCCTTCGGCCGTCAGCAGCCGGAAGGGGGGCGAGGCAGCGGCCGGGGCGTTTGCGTTGGCAGAAGCGCCGCCCGCCTTCGACAATTGCACGATACGGCGCAGCATATCGACGAAATGGCCTGAGATCGGCAGGTCGGACCAGCTTGCTTCGGCGCTGACATGGAAGAGCACGATGCGGCCTGCCTCGACATTGCGGGTGGTGACGAGCGGCGTGCCGTCTGCAAGGCTCGCCCATGTGCGTTCAGCCAGATCGGGTGTCGGCTCGGCCAGAACCTGGCGTTTGACGAGGACGCCATCGGCCTTCGGCATGCCGGCGAAAGCGCCGAAATTCGGGAAATCGGCCAGCGGCTGCGGCTCGGCCCAGGAGAGCGCGCCACCAAGCGCGCGTTCGCCCTGTCTGAGTGTTACAGGCACCAGCGGATCGTCGGCCGGGGCTGCGGCAAGGCGCGGTCCGGCAAAACGGATGAGCGTGCCACCGCCCGAAAGCCATTTTTGCATCGGCTCATAGGTTTCCTGCGGCAGGCGGCCGATATCGGCCATGACGATGACCGAAGGATTGGATTGCAGGATTTCCGGGATCGCCTGCGCGAGATCGGCCTGCCGCTGCGGAATGAGATCAACGAAGGGCTGAAGTGCACGGCTGATATAATAAAGCGGTTGTAGCAGCGGCTGGAAATCATTGCCGGTTTCGCCGGCCAGCAGCGCCACGCGACGCCGGCGGAAGCCGTCGTCGAGAAGATGCACCGCGCCTGCCGTCGAAACACCTTCGAGGGAGAGACGGGCGAAATCGTTTCGCAGTTCGAAGGGCGCTTCCACCGTCGCCGTGGTTTCGGCCGCGCCGGGCGCGAAGTTTGCGATGCCGTTGGCAAGGATACGGCCCTGGCTGTCCTGCGCATTGACGGTCAGCCGGGCGGCTTCGGCCGTGTCGAGCCGTGACAGTGTGACGCTCATGGCATCGGCATTGTTGCTGGCGCCGGTAATGGCGTTGATCGCCTTGCCGTCGCCTTTCACAATGCGGAATTCGGCGGGTGAGAGGCTGGCGAGCGTCCTCAGTGCGCTTTCATCCTGCGCGGTTTGAACGCCATCGGCGATATAAGCGAGCGTGCCGGGGGGCGTGCCGTTCAGCGCCTCTGTGATGGCTTCTGCCGTGCGCACGCGGTCCGGCACGAGCGGCTTCGGCTTTGCTGCGGCGAGCTTTTCCAGTGCAACGCCTGCCGTTCCCGGTACAGCGTCATGTTCTGCATCGGCGGTGAAGCTGATGGAGACGGGGCGGTCGGCCCGTTCCGCATCGCCGATCAGGGCCTCAGCGGTTGCAACGCGTCTTTCCCAGTCTGGCGCGGAGGCCCAGCTATTGTCGACCACCAGCACCAGCGGGCCACTGCCGGCAATGCTGTTGTTGCGCGGGTTCACCACCGGATCGGCGAGCGCGAAAATCACGGCGGCGGCGAGCGCCATGCGCAGGAGGGTCAGCCACCATGGGCTTTTCGAGGGCGTTTCCTCGCGTTTCAGTACCGTCGCCAATATCTTCAGCGGCGGAAACACTTCCGCCTTGGGGCGCGGCGGCGTCAGTCGCAGCAGCCACCAGATGGCGGGCAGCGCCAGCAGGCCGAAGAGGATATAGGGACTGGTGAAGACGAAAGGCAATGCGCTCATCGACGGCCACCGCCTTGCCCACCGCCCTGTGCCGGCGCGCCGGAAAGATACATGTGAACGGCGACGAGCGCCTCGGAGGCGAGATGGTCGGTGCGGTGGAACACGAAGTTCCAGCCGAGACGGCGCAACGAGGAGGACAGAGCCTCACGCCTTGCGAGATAGGCGCGGGTGTAATCCTCGCGAATGGTTTCGGCACGGCCCGACACCAGTTTTTCACCGGTTTCCGGATCGGTGAATTCGGTGCGGCCGGAATAGGGAAAAGTCTCTTCGGCCGGATCGGCAATTTCCACCACATGACCGCGCAGGCCGCGCCGCGCGAGCGGCGAAATGCGCTCCATCACGGTCTGTGCATCATCGAGAAAATCACCGATCAGCACGATGTCGCTCGCGCCGCGGATCATGCCCGTTTCCGGCATGCCAGTGGTCAGCGGCGCGTGCATGATGGCGGCGGCCAGTCGTTCGGCGGCGTTTCTGGCCGACACAGGCTCCATGATGCCGGGGCAACCGATGCGCTCACCCGAGCGCGCGAGGATTTCCGCAAGTGCCAGCATCAGCACCAGCGCCCGGCTTTCCTTTGAAACAGAGCCAAGGGTGGATTTGAACATCATAGACGGCGACATGTCGGCCCAAAGCCAAATGGTGTGGGCCGCTTCCCATTCCCGGTCTCGCACATAGGTGTGGTCGTCGCGGGCCGAGCGCCGCCAGTCGATGCGTGACAGGCTCTCACCTTCGGCATAGGGACGGAACTGCCAGAAATTTTCGCCGATGCCGCGCTTGCGGCGGCCGTGCCAGCCGGCGATAACGGTGTTGGCGATGCGCTTTGCCTCGACCATGCAGTCCGGCACCAGGGCGGCGCGCTGTCGTGCACGCGCCAGAACTTCGCTACCCGGCGTCTTGTCTACGATCTGGCCGATGGATGCCACATGCCGTCCTTTCGCGAAAATTTAGGCCTGGGATGCGTTCAGTTCTTCGCCTGCTCCACAAGCGCTGCGATGACATCGCGCACCGACATGCCTTCGGCGCGGGCCGCAAAGGTCAGCGCCATGCGGTGTTCCAGCACCGGTTCGGCCAGCGCATGGACATCGTCCAGCGACGGAGCGAGCCGGCCTTCGTAAAGAGCACGGGCGCGGGCCGTCAGCATCAGCGACTGGCCGGCGCGCGGACCCGGTCCCCAGGCAACGTGCTTGTCGGTCAATTTGTTGCCATGGCCGGGGCGGGCGGAGCGGACGAGCGAAAGGATCGCATCCACCACCTTGTCGCTGACCGGCATCTGGCGGATCAGGGACTGGATTTCCATCAGACGCCCGGCATCGATCACGCCGCGCGCTTCGCCCGAGGCGGCGCCTGTCGTGTCGAGAAGGATCTGTCGCTCGGCGGCAAGTTCGGGATAACCGACATCGACCTGAAGCAGGAAGCGGTCGAGCTGGGCTTCGGGCAGCGGATAGGTGCCTTCCTGTTCCAGCGGGTTTTGTGTGGCCAGAACGTGGAACGGCTTCGGCAGCTCGTAGGTCTGGCCGGCCATGGTGATGTGATATTCCTGCATGGCCTGCAAAAGGGCGGACTGCGTGCGCGGGCTGGCGCGGTTGATTTCGTCGGCCATCAGCAACTGGCCGAAAATCGGACCCTTGATGAAGCGGAAGGAACGGCGACCGTTCTCGTCCTGATCCATGACTTCGGAGCCGAGAATATCTGACGGCATCAGGTCCGGTGTGAACTGGATGCGATTGGCATCGAGGCCGATTACGGTGCCGAGCGTGGTGACGAGCTTGGTCTTGGCGAGGCCGGGAACGCCGACGAGCAGCGCGTGGCCGCCCGAGAGGATGGCAAGAAGCGTGTTCTGCACCACTTTTTCCTGGCCGAAAATGACCTTGGAGACTTCCGTGCGGATGGCCGCAATGTCGGAAAGCGCCTTTTCGGCCGCAGCGACGATGGCCTTTTCATCAAGGGTTTCGCCGGTATTCATCACGCCCATGTCGCTCTCCTCATACCTTCGCCACCGGGCCTATATCGCCCCGCTTACAGCTTATTGCTCTCTTGGCCGCTGACAAGCGCCATTCGAATGACTATGTCGTGACTTAGTATTTCCTTATCGGCAAAGCGAGACTCGAATATGGCAGCGGAGACGATAAATTCGGCAGGCGATGCGGCCGGGCTTGCGGCGATGATTTCCCGCGCCGCGGAACAGACCGGCGATGCGAAGCGCGGGCCGGCGCCGGTAGAACGCTGGAATCCACCTTATTGTGGTGATCTGGACATGGAAATCCGGGCTGACGGCACCTGGTTCTACCTTGGCACACCGATTGGCAGAGCGCCCTTGGTGCGGCTGTTTTCCACGGTTCTGCGCAAGGATGAGGACGGGAAGACCTATCTCGTAACTCCTGTGGAAAAAGTCGGCATCCGCGTGGTGGACGCGCCTTTCGTCGCCGTGGAAATGAAGGTGACGGCGGGTGAGGACGATGGCGAGCCGCTGCTGACCTTCCGCACCAATGTCGGCGACGTGGTGGAGGCGGGGCCGGAGCACCCGCTGCGGTTCGAGGTTTTCGGTGAGAACCGGGAATTGAAGCCCTATCTTCTGGTGCGCGGTAGGCTGGAAGCGCTCGTCTCGCGGGCCGTGATGTATGACCTCGTCGCCCTTGGCGAGGTGATCGACGTGGATGGCGTTGAGATGTTTGCCCTGCGCTCGGGCGGGGTGATCTTTCCCGTGATGCCCGCCAAGGAACTGGAACGGCTTTCGCAATGACAATGACGACATTCAAAGGTTTTACCGCCAGCGATTTCCGCCGCCGGGTGCTGCAGGAAGGCGAGGGCGTGGCCGAGCGGGAAAATGGCGACCATGTGCTCAATCCGGGCGTGGTGCTTTCTGGCAACGGCGTCCGGCTGAAGGATGCAGCCGTGCTGATACCTGTCATCGACGATGGCAACGATGCGCGGGTGATCTTCACCCAACGCACGGCAACCCTGCGCCAGCATTCCGGCCAGATTTCCTTTCCCGGCGGCGGCATTGATGCCGAGGACCGCACGCCGGAAGAGGCAGCGTTGCGGGAGACGGAAGAGGAAATCGGCCTTTCGCGCTCTTATGTCGAGACTGTCGGGCGTCTGCCGGATTATATTTCCGGGACCGGTTTTCGCATCAAGCCGGTATTGTCGATCGTTCGCCCCGGTTTTGACCTGACGCTCAATCCCACTGAAGTGGATGAGGTTTTCGAGGTGCCGTTGTCCTTCCTGATGGACCCGGCCAATCACGGGCGCGGCAGCCGCATCTTTCAGGGGAAGGAGCGGTTTTTCTACGAAATGCCCTATGGCGAGCGCTACATTTGGGGCATTACGGCGGGCATCGTCAGGACGATTTACGAGAGGTTTTATTCATGAGCAGCCTTGCCGGGCGGGACTGGTTCGAGAAACCGGCGCTGAAGCGCATCTTTGCGCTGCTGAACGCCGATGGCGGCGAGGTGCGGATCGTCGGCGGCGCGGTGCGCAACGCGCTGATGGGCCTGCCCGTCGCCGATATTGACATGGCGACGACGCTCACCCCTGATGTGGTCGTGGAGCGTGCAAAGGCGGCGGGCATCAAGACGGTGCCGACAGGCATCGACCATGGCACGGTCACGTTGGTCATCGACGGCGAGGGTTACGAGGTGACGACGCTTCGCCATGATGTCGAGACCAATGGCCGCCACGCACAGGTGGCTTTCGGCACCGACTGGCAGACCGATGCCGAGCGGCGCGACCTCACCATCAATGCCCTCTATGCCGATGAAAAGGGCGAGATCATCGACCTTGTCGATGGTCTTCCCGATATCGAGACCGGCACAGTGCGTTTCATCGGCGATGCGGCGATGCGGATTTCGGAAGATTATCTGCGGATTCTCCGGTTTTTCCGCTTTTTTGCCCATTACGGTTCTGGCCGCCCGGATGCGGACGGCTTGCGGGCAAGCGCGCGGGCCAAGGACAAGCTGGGCACCCTTTCGGCCGAGCGGGTGTGGAGCGAATTGAAAAAGCTGCTTTCCGCCCGCGATCCTTCGCGCGCCCTTTTGTGGATGCGGCAATCGGGCGTTCTGGCGGAAATTCTTCCCGAAACGGAAAAATGGGGCATCGACGCCATTCATGGACTGGTGGCGACGGAGCAAACTCTCGGCTGGGCGGTGGACCCGATGCTGCGGCTTGCCGCCATCGTGCCGCCGGACAGGGACAGGCTGGCTGCCCTTGCCGCGCGCCTCCGGCTGTCGAAAGCCGAAGCGGCTTATCTTAACCACTGGGCCTCGGCTCCGGCGGCTGACCCTGAGTTGAAGGAGACGGCGCTCGACCGGCTGCTATATCGCCAGGGTGTGGAGGGCGTGAAGACGCGGCTGAAACTGGCGCTTGCTTCGGCACGCGCCGATCTTTCGGCTGGCGACACGGCCATGCGGAAAGTTGCGCGGCTTTCGACTTTGCTGGCGCGGGCGGAAAAATTCCACAAACCGGGCTTTCCTCTGAGCGGCGCGGATGTGATGGCCGCTGGCGTCGAGGCCGGTCCGAAGGTGGGCGAAGTGCTGAAAAGCCTCGAGGAAAAGTGGATCGACGTCAATTTCTCGCTGGACCGGGCAGCGTTGACCGCCCGGCTGAAAGATATGCTGGAGAATTGAAGCCGCAATAGTGGCGGCGTTTCGGCTTACGCCGCATTCGCTTCGTCGCGGATGCGCGCCTTGATGTTTTCGATCATATTTTCGCGGATGACGGTTTCGCCATGGGCCGAGCGCATATGTTCAACGGTTCGGCGCACGACTTCGGCATCGTCGTCTGCGCGGGTGTGCCAGGCGCAGCCGGGCACGAGCGTTCCACATTCAAACAGTCTCATGGTCTTGCCTCCCTGTTTTGATTGAGGGACAGCAATCCACTTGCCTGCTGTCCCTCCAACAAGAAACGAAAGTTCACCGCTTATGTTCCACAGCGGCGTCCCTCGACCTTATTCAAGCCCCTATTCGGGCATCGCCCAGCACTGGAAAACAGAGGATGTGCCGGCTGCCGGAATTTTTGTACGAGGCATTTCGTCATTGTCCGCCCGCCGCGCCGTGTTTTGTCCGGCAAGGGAGCGTTTTACCTGTTCGACATAAAAGGAATGCGGCAGTTCGCGATCACCCGTGGCGCGCATTTCCGCTGCCAGGCGGTCGATCAATTCCGGGGTATCGATGGATTGCTGTGCTCCCTCGGGGGAAGCAGAGATAGGCATGCTGTTCGAAGTAATCATGACGATAGCTCCTCCAGTACGTCTGCGAGGAGGAGACTATCATTGCCTTGATTTTTCCATAAGTCCTAATTTGCGCTATTTGCGACGAAATGGCTGATAAGCGTCAAATTTATGTGAGGTTCTTTAGGGCCAGCGCACCACCGGCGGCAGGGAGGACAGGATCGATTCGACGTTGCCTCCGGTCTTGAGGCCAAAGATCGTGCCGCGATCGTAAAGCAGGTTGAATTCCACGTAACGGCCACGACGGATAAGCTGCTCGTCGCGGTCCGCTTCCGTCCAGTTCTGGTTGAAATTGGCGCGGACGATTTTCGGATAGACCAGATTGAAGGCGCGGCCGACATCCTGCACGAAGGCGAAATTGGCGTCCCAGCCGCCATTCTCCTCCTGTGGGTGCAGCCAGTCGAAAAAGATGCCGCCGATGCCGCGGGCTTCGTTGCGGTGCTTCAGGAAAAAATACTCGTCGCACCACGTCTTGTAGCGCGGATAATCGGCGACCGGATGGCGGTTGCAGGTAATTTCGAAGGCGCGGTGGAAAAGCTGGCTGTCCGGGTCTTCCTGCGTCCGTCTGCGTCCCAGCACCGGCGTCAGATCCGCGCCGCCGCCGAACCAGTGGCTGGTGGTGACGACCATGCGGGTGTTCATGTGCACGGCCGGAACATGAGGGTTGACCGGATGGGCGATGAGCGAGATACCCGACGCCCAGAACTGCGGGTCTTCTTCCGCACCCGGTATCTGCTTGCGGAATTCCGGCGAGAATTCGCCATAGACGGTGGAGGTGTGGACGCCGACCTTTTCGAAGACGCGGCCTTCCATCATCGACATCTTCCCGCCGCCGCCCTCGCCATTTTCACGCAGCCAGTCTTTCTGGACGAAACGGCCGGGCTCCTGATCGGAAAGAGGGCCCGTCAGGTCACTTTCGAGGGTCTCGAAGGAGGCGACGATGGTGTCGCGAAGATGCTGGAACCAGGCTTGGGCAAGGGCCTTCTTGTCCTCGATGTCGTCGGGCAAGCCCTTCGGCAAGATTGGCCGTTCCATGCGTATTCTCCTTTGGTGACGTCGATTCCCTGTCGCGTCTAGCAGGTGCAGGCCCCGCGCACAAATTCGACTCGCCAAGTTCACATGCGGGCACTATCTTTATCGATGTAGGTGCCAGAGGTGAATATCATGACGAAATTTACCGGACCGCCGCCGCTCGACGGGCTGAAGCGCAGGATCACCAATCATCGCAGGGAACGTGAAAGCGCCGGCGGTGAACAAAAGCGCGACGGCATGTTCGTGCGCCAGACCTTCTGTCTTGGCCGCGAGGAAGCCCGCGCCAAGGCGCGCGAATGGTTCGACAGCTTTCCCAAAGCGGCCTATTGGACGGAAGTGGAAAGCTGGCGGCAGCTGGAAGGCGACCGCATCGAATTCACCATGCGGCGTCTGCCCTCTGCCGATTGAATTTTAGAGCGTCTTCGCTTTTCTTCGAATCGCGAAAACGCTCTAAATTTTTTGTTTGTCGCATTTCCGGACGGAAAACCGGGGCCACTTTTCCTGGAAATGCTCAGGCGCGCGGTTCGGCGTAACGCAGGCGGCTTTCGATCAGCACGCCGCTTTCATCCAGAATGGGATGCGCCACCGTCACGATATGGGCGTTGATGCGCTTCAAATCCCGCAGCATGTCCAGATGCAGCGAACTGGTCTGCATGCTTTCCGCCAACCCGTCGCGCAGCCGCTCCAGATGGCGGTTGGAGGATTGTTTTTCGAGGCGGCGTATATCCACCTTGCTTTCCATCAGCCGGCGGGCAAGCTCGAAGTCGCCGGTCACCAGAATGCTCTGGGCGGCGCGCAGGTTCTCGATGGTCATGTCGAACAGGGTCTTCAGCTCCTCATAACCGTCATCGGAAAATTTGAAGCTGTTCAGCACCTTCTTGCGGATCTGCTCGCAGATGCCCTTTTCGATGATATCGCCGATATGTTCGAGGTTGATGGCATAATCGATGATGGCGATCGAACGACGCGCTTCCTCGTCGGTCAACCCTTTGCGGCCCAGTTGCGAGAGATAGACCTTCACCTCCTGCTGGCGGCGGTCGACCTTCTTTTCGAGCAGGGAAACCTCCTGAAGCGGCGCCAGATCATTGTGCTTGAAGGCGTTTTCGGCGCGGATCAGCATCCGCTCGATGCTGTCGCCGACGCTTAAGACCTCGCGGGTGGCGTTGGCAAGCGCAACGACCGGCATATCCAGCGCCTGCTGGTCGAGGAAATTCGGCCCGTCTTCGGCTTTCGGATCACCCGGCACCAGCTTTGTCATCAGGTCGGAAATCAGGCCGGAGAAGGGCCAGGCCAGCGCCGCGAGGATGACATTGAAGATCAGGTGGGCGTCGACGGGCAATTTGGCGGGCGAAAGCGGCAATTGCTGTAGATACGTTGCGCCATAGGAGGCGAGCGGCATGGCAACCAGGCAGCCGATGGTGCGAACGACAAGATTGCCGATGGTGATGCGCCGCGCCGATGCCGGGCCGGACAGCGTGGCGATGACGGGCGGAATGGCACCGCCGAGATTGGCGCCGAGGATGAGAACGATGATGAGTCCCGTGGACAGGGTGCCGGTGGCGGCCAGTGACAGGATCAGCACCACGACGGCGAGGCTGGAGGAGGAGACGAAGGCGAGCACGGCGGAAAAGATCAGCGCGACTGGCCATGCGCCATCCAGCAGGCCGATGAAGACGCCGAGCGCCGGAGAGGCGCGCATGGGTTCGGTGGCGCCGCTTAAGAGATGCAGCGACAGAAGCATCAGGCCGATACCGATGACGGCGGTTCCGCCGCCCTGTCTGGCATTGGAACTGCCTTTTTTCAGGATAATGCCGGCAAGGATCAGCAGCGGCGAAAGCCACTCGACGCCGGCGGCGACGATCCATGCGGTAACGGCGGTGCCGACATTGGCGCCAAGCAGCACGACCTGTGCCATGCGTGGCTTGATGAGATCCCGTTCCGCGAAGGAAGCGACTGTCAGTGCCGTCGCGGTCGAACTTTGCAGGGCGACGGTGGCGAAGAAGCCGGAACAGAAGGAGCGCGGACCGTTCTGCGTGCCTGTGGCCAGCACGCTTCGCAGTTTCATGCCGAAAGCGCGGGTTACGCCGTCCTTCACCTGGGCAAGGCCGAAGAGCAGCAACGCGACGGCGCCGAGAAGGTTGACGATGACAATGGTGGATTGCATGCGACGTCTCCTCACACCCGCCGGCAGATGGTTCCGGCGAGTACGATTTTTGTTGTCCGGCTAATCAGTATAGGAGCGTGAACGCCTTCGGTACAGGCCGGGTTGCGACAGTTCCGCGGTAAAAACGTTCAATTTTCATATTTGCCTGAAAAATTGGCTGTAAAGATGGCAGGTCAGGACCATGCCACCTGGCGCAAGGCCTCGCCGGCGACCATCGCCGCCGACATGGCGACGTTGATCGAGCGCTGTCCGGCCATCATCGGGATGATGATTCGCTCATCCGCCTTGTCATGCACATGATCAGGCACACCGGCACTTTCCCGGCCAAACAGCAGGATATCGTTGGCGCGATAGGTGATATCCGTATAGGGCAAGGCGGCCTTGGTGGAGGCGAGAACGAGGCGGCGGCCGGTGGTTGCCCGCCATTCCTCGAAACGGTCCCAGCTGACATGGCGCGTCAGCGCCGCCGCGGCGATGTAATCCATGCCTGCCCGTTTGAGATTGCGGTCGGAAATATCGAAGCCCGCCGGCTCGATGATGTCGACGCCAAGGCCAAGACAGGCTGCCAGCCGCAGGATGGTGCCGGTATTGCCTGGAATATCGGGCTGGTAGAGGGCGATCCTGATTGTCTGCATGGTCTCCTGATCCATGTTTTGCGGGCAAATCCAGATCGCACTGCCGGGAAAATCGAACGGGCAAATCCGTGCCGATATACGGTTGCACTTTTTTGAGGCAGGCGGCTGGTGTTTCGTCTTCTTTTGCGATAAAAGATCGGCGTCTTCAACACCAGCCAAAGGAGGTTCTCATGCCAAATGACATTCGCATTCGCCTCCCGGCCCCAGTGGTTCGCCTGCTGGCTTAGGTGGTATCCCGCGGCCTTGCCGCGTTTCCCATAGTTTGATTCACCATGTGGCTGTTGCGGCCATGTTCAAAGACTTTTCCGTTCCGTCGTGAGCCATATTTGTGTCTGCTCACCCTGTCACGATGGAGCGATTGATTGCCGGAGCTTGGCCTATGTTTGGCTGGTTTGAAAAACGCCTCGATCCTTTTCCCGCTTCGGCGCCGTCAGTGGCGCCACAGAAGCTTTTGCCGTTCCTGTGGCACTATGTGAAGCCCGCCTGGCCGTGGTTGCTGCTGCTCGGCCTGATGTCGATGGGCATCGCCATTGCGGAAGCCATGCTTTACAAATTCCTCGGCAATATCGTCGACTGGCTTTCCACGGCCAATCGCGAGACTTTTTTTGCCGATGAGGGCTGGCATCTGATCGTCATGGCGGGGCTGGTGCTATTCCTGCTGCCGCTGATGGGTGCTGTCCACACCATGACGATGCACCAGACGCTTGCCGGCAATTTCGGCATGATTGCGCGCTGGAAAATGCACCGTTTCCTGCTGCGCCACTCCATGAACTTTTTCGCCAACGAATTTGCCGGCCGGGTTTCCACCAAGGTGATGCAGACGGCGCTGGCGATCCGCGAAGTGGCGTTGAAGGTGATCGACGTGTTCGTCTATGCGATCAGCTTCGTGGTTTCGATGCTGTTCATGGTGGCTGCGGCGGACTGGCGGCTGGTCATTCCGCTGCTGGTCTGGCTCGGTATATATATGGGCATCCTCACCTATTTCGTGCCGAAACTCGGCCGGCTGGCGCAGGAACAGGCCGATGCGCGCTCGATGATGACGGGCCGGATCGTCGACAGCTACACCAATATCTCGACGATCAAGCTGTTTTCCCATGCGGGGCGCGAGGAAAGATATGCGCGTGAGGGCATGAACGTGTTTCTTGGAACCGTTCACCGCCAGATGCGCAAGATTTCCGGTTTCAACATCCTGATCGACCTCAACAATGCCGTGGTGCTGTTTTCCACGGCGGCGCTCGGTCTTTATTTCTGGATGCAGGGTTCGGTCACGGCTGGTTCGGTCGCCATTGCGATCAGCCTTGCCATGCGCGTCAACGGCATGTCGCAGTGGATCATGTGGGAAGTCACGTCGCTGTTCGAAAATATCGGCACGGTCTATGACGGCATGTCGATGATGACGAAGCCCCATGACATCGTTGACGTTCCGAAGGCGCCTGAGCTTGCCGCACCGCAGGGCGCCATCCGTTATGACAACGTCCGCTTCCACTATGGCAAGAACAAGGGCGTGATCGACGGGCTGACGCTCGACATCAAGCCGGGCGAAAAGGTCGGTCTGGTCGGGCGCTCGGGTGCGGGCAAGACGACGCTGATGAACCTGTTGCTGCGCTTTTATGATCTCGAAGGCGGCCGGATCACCATCGACGGGCAGGACATCTCCAAGGTCTCGCAGGACAGCCTGCGCGAACTGATCGGCGTGGTGACGCAGGATACGTCGCTGCTGCATCGCTCGATCCGCGACAACATCGCTTATGGTCATCCCGAGGCCACGGACGAGCAGGTGATCGCGGCGGCGAAGCGGGCGAATGCCTGGGACTTCGTCGAAACGCTTGTCGACATGCATGGCCGTCAGGGTCTCGATGCCCAGGTGGGCGAACGTGGTGTCAAGCTGTCCGGCGGCCAGCGTCAGCGTATTGCGATCGCCCGCGTCTTCCTGAAGAACGCGCCGATTCTGGTGCTTGATGAGGCTACTTCGGCGCTCGATTCGGAAGTCGAGGCGGCGATCCAGGAGAACCTGTTCGCGCTGATGGAAGGCAAGACGGTGATCGCGATTGCCCACCGCCTTTCGACGCTGACGGAAATGGACCGGCTCATCATCCTCGACAAGGGCCGGATCGTGGAAGCGGGCAGCCATGCGGAGCTGGCGGCGATGGGCGGCATTTATGCCGACCTGTGGCGTCGCCAGTCCGGCGGCTTTATCGCCGACCACGAGGCGGAAGTGGCCGCGGAGTAAGCAAAAGCGAAAGGGCGGGGGTGTTTCCGCCCTCAGGTTGACGACAAAGGCTGAAAACCTCTCCTCCGTCATGCTCGGGCTTGTCCCGAGCATCTGCCACCGTTGAATATTGGACAGGTGGTTAGATCCTCGGGACAGGCCCGAGGATGACGCCCGGCGTGAAGGAAGGTTATCATCAGTCTCAAGCCGGTGGAACATTCCTCGCCCTTTTTCATTCCTCGAATGTTACCGAAATATAATCTCTTCCCGAAGCCTTCGCGGCTGTTCCCGTTCCGGGAATCCGCCTATATCCGAACCATGGTTATTACCCGCATCTTCGAGTTTTTCGAGAACTGGATAAAGCCCTTCGCCCGCAAGGACGATGTGCGGCCGCCTGAAAGCACATTTGCCTTCATCTGGTTTTATATCTCGCAGGCCAAGGCGCCGTTTTTCGCGATGCTGGTGCTCGGCGGTTTGACGGCGGCCATCGAGGCGGCGCTGTTCTGGTTCGTCGGGCGGCTCGTTGATATTCTCTCGACGGTAAAGCCGGAAGAGGGCTGGGCGGGGCTGCTTGCGGCCCATGGCGGCGAACTGGTGGGCATGCTGGTGCTGATCGGCATCGTGCGTTTTGTCGTCACCATGGTGACCGCGCTGGTGGACCAGCAGATCATTACGCCCGGTTTTTACAATCTGGTGCGCTGGCAATCCTACATGCATGTGGCGCGGCAATCGCTGACCTTCTTCCAGAACGATTTTTCCGGCCGCATCGTGACCAAGGTCTGGTCCGGCGGGCAGGCGGCGGGCGATCTCGTTACATCGCTGATGGAAAGCGTGTGGTTCGTCGGCATTTATTCCGTGTCCATGCTGTTCCTGATTGGCGGGCTGGACTGGCGTCTTGCGGTCGTTGTCATCGTCTGGGTGGGGATATTCTCGCTGCTGGCGCGGTATTTCGTGCCGCGTATCCGCCACCACTCCAAGGAAACGGCGGAAGCCGCCTCGATGCTTTCCGGCCGCATGGTGGACGCCTATAGCAATATCCAGACGCTGCGGCTGTTCGGGCGCGACGACGCCAATGACCGCTATATGCGGCAGGGCTTCGACATTTTCCAGCATGCGACCATGACGTTCACGCGCTTCATTACCGGCGTGCGCGCCTCCATGGCGCTTCTGTCGGGCGTGATGATCACATCCATGGCCGCGCTCTGCACCGATCTGTGGCTTTCCGGCAAGATCAGTTCCGGCGCGGTCGCCTTCACGCTGGCGCTGGTGCTGCGCCTCAACTTCCTGCTCGGCCGGTTGATGACGCAGTTCAACGGCATCATGCGCAATTTCGGCACGGTGCAGAATGCCGCCGAGTTGATTTCGCAGCCGATCGGTCTCGTCGACGCCCCGGAGGCGACGGTGCTGGAGGTGAAGAAGCCGGGCATCCGTTTCGAAAATGTCAGTTTCCACTACGGGCGCGCGAACGGCGTCATCGACCATCTCAATCTCGATATCCGGGCGGGCGAGAAGGTGGGCATCGTCGGACGCTCCGGGGCGGGAAAATCCACCCTCGTCAATCTGCTTTTGCGTTTTTACGATGTCGAAAAAGGCCGTATCCTGATCGACGGGCAGGATATCGCCAGGGTGACGCAGGAATCGCTGCGCGCCCATATCGGCATGGTCACGCAGGATACGTCGCTGCTGCATCGCTCCATTCGCGACAACATCCTGTTCGGCCGCACCGACGCCACCGAAGCACAATTGCAGGAGGCGACGCGGCGCGCCAAGGCGGATGATTTCATCGCCAGGCTTGAGGATCAGCGCGGTCGCAAGGGGTTCGATGCACATGTGGGCGAACGCGGCGTGAAATTGTCCGGCGGCCAGCGCCAGCGCATCGCAATCGCCCGCGTGATGCTGAAGGACGCACCGATCCTCGTGCTCGATGAGGCGACGTCGGCGCTCGATTCGGAGGTGGAGGCGGCGATCCAGAGCAATCTGGATGAGCTGATGCAGGGCAAGACGGTGCTGGCCATTGCCCACCGCCTGTCGACGATTGCTGCTCTCGACCGGCTGATCGTGATGGATCAGGGGCGCATCGTGGAGGAGGGCAGCCATTCCGATCTGGTCATGCAGGGCGGTCTTTATTCGGAACTCTGGGCGCGGCAGTCGGGCGGTTTTCTTGCCGCGGACGAAGCGGCGCAATAGGGCCTTCGGCTATTTCCCGATCATGAAATCCGCCATCAGTCCAAAGTGATTGGAGCCGAGGCTGTCGGGCAGGCGGGTGGTTTTCATCAGCGTCGCCGGTTCGCGGGCGAAGATGTGGTCGATGGCGATGCCGAAGCGACCGGCCTCCGTCGGCCATGTGGCGGGTTCGAAGGTCGCCTTCTTCAGATCGTTGGCGGCGAGGAAAGCGCGCATGTCAGGCGCGATGCTGGCCGAATTGAAATCTCCGGCCAGAATGAGCGGCCCGGTGACACGAAAGAGAATTTCGCTCACTTCGTCGAGTTCGTCGCGATGATAATCGTCGAAATAGGGCTTGGTGATATGCCCGGCGGCGAGCGTCAGTTCCGTGCCGTCGAGGTCGATATGGGCTATGGAGAACCGATCCCGCCGAAGATCGCTGAGGCTGTGGAAACGGCCTTCCAGCAATGGTCTTTTTGACAGGATGACCAGATCGCATCCGGGCGTGCCGGCGTAACAGCCAAGCCTGTGCGGATAGGTTTGCTGCAGTCGCGGCAGGGCCGATTCAAGCGCCGCTGCTTCGAAGAGATAGACCGCATCCGCGCCCGATTCGAGAATTTTGTCGGCAATTGCATCGGCATTGGCGGCATTGTCCATCAGCACGTTGAAGGACAGCAGCCGGAAAGGTTTGGCGCCCGGCGCAGGGGCGGCGGATGTGGGAAATTCCAGGAGCATGGCAATGGCGTGGATGGCGAGCGCAAGCGACCAGACCACGAGGAGCGCCGAAACCGCATCGCGCGTCAGCCAGAAGACGAGGCATGACAGCAGGATGCAGACGATGGCGATATGGAGCTGAAAGCTGGTGACGAAGGCGAGAAGCCAGAAATCCGTGAGGTAGCGCAGGCTGGCGACGAAAAGAACGGCAGCCACTGCCGTGGAGACCATGCAAGAGAGCTTCGCCGTCATCCGAATCCCTGCTTTCCGTGCTCTCCCTTGAAGTCTCCTAACATGGTGCACGGATGCGCACAATGTTGCCCGCCTGCCGAGTACGGCGAAAAAATGAGAGCCAAATTGGCCCCCTCCGGCAGAATTACGGCAGCTTTGTGTGCTTTGCTCTTGCCAAGTCGGTCAATATTTTGCGATCACACAGAGTGACGCGGTTTCTTGATGCCGCAGTTGTGTCCAGGACGGTGGGACGGAGTTTGTCCTGGATCAAATCTTAGCGGGAGGACTCATGCGATTTACGGCAAAAACAGCGCAGAGGATGGTGTAGCGGTGAGCGAGCACGTAACCAATCACGACGCTTCGGGTGAACCGACCCGTCGCGATTTTCTTTATCTAGTGACGGGAATGGCGGGCGCCGTTGGTGCCGCCGCAGTAGCATGGCCTTTTATTGACCAGATGCGTCCCGATGCATCGACACTGGCGCTTGCCTCGATCGAAGTGGATGTCGCGGCCGTCGAGCCTGGCATGTCGCTCACCGTGAAGTGGCGCGGCAAGCCGATTTTCATCCGCAACCGCACGGAGAAGGAAATCGAGGAAGCCAAGGCCGTCGCTCTCGGCGATCTGAAGGATCCCGTGGCGCGCAACGCCAACATCGCCGCGGACGCGCAGGCGACGGATATCGACCGCTCCGCCGGCCAGGGCAAGGAAAACTGGATCGTCATGGTCGGTTCCTGTACCCATCTCGGTTGCGTTCCGCTTGGCCAGGCCGGCGATTTCGGCGGATGGTTCTGTCCCTGCCATGGCTCGCACTACGATACGGCGGGCCGCATACGTAAGGGTCCGGCGCCGCAGAACCTCGCCATCCCGACATTTGCATTCACATCCGATACCGTGATCAAGATCGGATAAGGGGACAGATATTCATGAGTGGTCATTCCAGTTATCAGCCGTCCACCGGCATCGAGAGGTGGATCGATTCGCGGCTTCCCTTGCCGCGCATGATCTATGACAGCTTCGTTGCCTACCCTGTCCCGCGTAACCTGAACTACGCCTATACGTTCGGCGCGATGCTTTCCGTCATGCTCATCGTGCAGATCCTCACCGGCGTCGTGCTGGCCATGCATTATGCCGCCGAAACGACGGTCGCGTTCAATTCCGTCGAAAAGATCATGCGTGACGTCAACCATGGCTGGCTGCTGCGCTACATGCATGCCAACGGTGCGTCGTTCTTCTTCATCGCGGTTTACCTGCACATTGCCCGTGGCCTTTATTACGGCTCTTACAAGGCGCCGCGCGAAATCCTCTGGATTCTCGGTTGCGTGATCTTCCTGCTGATGATGGCGACGGGTTTCATGGGCTACGTTCTGCCCTGGGGCCAGATGTCCTTCTGGGGCGCGACCGTCATCACCGGCTTCTTCACGGCATTCCCCGCCATCGGTGAATGGATCCAGCAGTTCCTGCTTGGCGGCTTTGCCGTTGACCAGCCGACGCTGAACCGCTTCTTCGCGCTTCATTATCTGCTGCCCTTCATGATCGCAGGCGTCGTTATCCTGCACATCTGGGCTCTGCACGTCACCGGTCAGACCAACCCGACCGGCGTTGAAGTCAAGAGCAAGACCGACACGGTTCCCTTCACGCCCTATGCGACGCTGAAGGATGCGCTCGGCGTTTCCGTGTTCCTGATCGGTTATGCCTGGTTCGTCTTCTATATGCCGAACTTCCTCGGCCACCCCGACAACTACATCATGGCAGATCCGCTGAAGACGCCGGCGCATATCGTTCCGGAATGGTACTTCCTGCCATTCTACGCCATGCTGCGCGCCATCACCTTCAACATCTGGGTCATCGATTCCAAGCTTGGCGGCGTTCTCGTGATGTTCGGCGCGATCGTCGTGCTGTTCTTCCTGCCCTGGCTCGATACGTCGAAGGTTCGCTCCGCCGTTTATCGTCCCTGGTACAAGATGTTCTTCTGGGTCTTCGTGGTGAATGCCATCATGCTCGGCTGGCTGGGTTCGCGCCCGGCGGAAGGAACGGGCCTGATTGGTCTTCTCACCGGCGATCTGAAAGGCAATTATGTCGGCTATTCTCAGCTCGGCACGCTTTATTACTTCGGTTTCTTCCTCGTCATCATGCCGATCCTCGGTCTGGTCGAAACGCCCCGGCGTATTCCGAATTCGATTACCGAGGCCGTTCTTGAAAAGAACGCCGCCAAGACGGGTGCCGCATCTGCGGCTGCCGAAGTCTGAGCGCGAAGGAAGGATGACGACAATGAAGAAGCTTGTAACAAGCATCGCGCTTTTCGCCGCTATCGGCTGTTCCGTCACCGTCGTTTCGGCGGCGGAAGAGAGCCATGATCTCGCCGCACAGGCCACGCATGCTATCGCCGGCAACCACTTCCCGATCATTAAGCCCGAGGAACAGAACTGGTCTTTTGCCGGTCCCTTCGGGAAATATGACAAGGGCCAGCTGCAGCGCGGTCTGAAGGTCTACAAGGAAGTCTGCTCCGCCTGCCATTCCATGAACCTGGTTTCCTTCCGCACACTGGGTGACCTCGGCTATTCGGACGACCAGGTGAAGGCTTTCGCGGCTGAGTACGAAGTGCAGGACGGGCCGAACGCCGATGGTGAAATGTATAATCGCAAGGCCGTACCTTCCGATCATTTCCCTTCGCCTTTCCCGAACCATGAGGCGGCGGCAGCCGCAAATGGCGGGGCGGCCCCGCCGGACATGTCGCTGCTCGCCAAGGCGCGCGGCGTAGAGCGCGGTTTCCCGCAATTTATCATCGACATGATCCCGATCATCGGCGGTTATCAGGAAGGCGGGCCGGACTACATCCACGCGCTGCTGACTGGTTATCAGGACGCGCCGGCCGGCATTAAAAACACGGATGGTTCGGACTACACCGTGCCTGAAGGCACCCACTTCAACCCTTATTTCGTCGGCGCCACCTCCTTGAAGATGGCGCCGCCAATCAGCGCCGATCAGGTGACGTACGACGACGGCGCGCCGCAGACCGTGGACCAATATTCCAAGGATGTGGCGGCGTTCCTGATGTGGACCGCAGAACCGC
The DNA here is from genome assembly GCF_002008225.1 of Agrobacterium salinitolerans. GTDB lineage: Bacteria > Pseudomonadota > Alphaproteobacteria > Rhizobiales > Rhizobiaceae > Agrobacterium > Agrobacterium salinitolerans. The sequence goes on from NZ_MRDH01000002.1 coordinate 331,702, forward strand.
ATCTGGAAGAGCGCAAGCGCACCGGCTTCATGGTCATGGTGTTCCTGTTCATCTTTACGGCGCTGATCTATCTCACCAAGAAATCGGTCTACGCCAACAAGGAACATTGATCGATATCCAGATGCCTGTCAGTCATTGGCCCCCACGGTCTTTCGTGGGGGCCTTTTCATGGGTGCCTTTTCATGGGTGCTGGTGAACGGCAAGCATCGGTTGCCCGGCTGAGAGACGCCGCAGGGCCGGAGCCCGGGTCACAGCAATGCCAGGGAATGAGCGCGGGTCCTTTTTAGTTGGTCCGCAGCCGCCAAGTTGATAGGGTGGCCTGAACCTTCTGATCCATTTCCCTTATCTCAACTGGAAATACCATGACCGTTATCGCTTCGGAGCTTTCCGCTGCCATCCGTTCCATTCCCGACTATCCGAAGCCGGGCATCATCTTCCGCGACATCACGACGCTGCTCGGCAACCCGCGCGCCTTTCGCCGCGCCGTCGATGAACTCGTGCAGCCCTATGCGGGTACGAAGATCGACAAGATCGCCGGTATGGAAGCACGTGGCTTCATTCTGGGAGGGGCGGTGGCGCATCAGCTATCGGCCGGTTTCGTGCCCATCCGCAAGAAGGGCAAGCTGCCGCACACCACCGTCCGCGTCGCCTACAGCCTTGAATACGGCGTGGACGAAATGGAAATGCATGTGGACGCGGTCCAGCCGGGTGAGAAGGTCATTCTGGTCGACGACCTGATTGCCACGGGCGGCACCGCTGAAGGTGCGGTCAAGCTGTTGCGGCAGATGGGAGCGGAGATCGTTTCCGCCTGCTTCGTCATCGATCTGCCCGATCTTGGCGGCCGCAAGAAGCTGGAAAACCTTGGTGTCGAGGTGCGGACGCTGGTGGAATTTTCCGGCCATTGAGATGGTAGCGGGGCAATGGTAACGCTATTGCCCCGGCGCTCATTCTATTCGAATTCCAGAACCCCGCTCCGGAAGGTCAGCACCGTTTCTCCTGACTGGTTGACGCCCTCGTTAAATGTAGTGTTCAGCCAGACGCCGGCTCTGGATTCCAGCGCCCGAGTGTCGAGCAGGGTCACGAAATAGGTGACATCGTCTCCGGCAAAGACCGGTTTTTTCCATTTCAGTTCTCGAAAGCCGGGCGAGGGGCCGAGTTTGGGCGGCTCAAGGCCCTGTAGTTTCAGCCTCTTCACCTCCTTGGCCCAGTGGGAGAGGAAGCACTTCATCCAGCCAGCACCTGTGTGCCATCCGGAAGCGCAAAGACCGCCGAAAATGCTGTTCTTTGCGGCTTCCGCGTCGAGATGAAAGGGCTGCGGATCGAAATCGCGGGCGAAACGGATGATGTCTTCGGCGGAGAAATGCAGCGTATCGAGTGTGACGCGTTCGCCGATAGGAGAAAGTTCTGCCAGTTTCATGCTGCAGCGCCCCCATTGTCGCGCATGCGGAACATCACGGTGTTTTCGCCGTGCGATACCAGGACGCCGTGTTGGTTATAAAGCTCGTGGCGTAGTTTCACGAGGCCGATGCCGCGGCGCGACGCGGAGGGCCGCTGTTCCAGAACAATGGATTTTCCCGCAAGCGTATCGCCCGCCAAAACCGGTTTTTTCCAGTCAACGAAATCGATGCCCGGGCTGCCCTCCGAGGTCGAGTTCGAAATGTAGCTGTCCGCCATCATCCGCATCAGCAGGCTGCAAGTGTGCCAGCCAGAAGCCGCTAGCCCGCCGAGAATGCTCTGGCGTCCGGCCTCTTCGGACAGGTGCATGGGTTGGGGGTCGAATTCACTCGCAAAAGCAACGATCTGCTCTGCGGAAATCGATTGCGGTCCAAGGGGAAATTCCTGTCCGACGGGAAAATCCTCATAGGCATAAGTCGCGACCGGCGTCATGGCGTCCTCCCTTCGCACAGTCAATATCGGCGGCATCTAAAATGATTTTTCCCTTTACGTAAAGGTCAAATCGAGGATGCAATGCAGAGGAATGGGGCGAGGCGGCTGCCGCTTGTTTCTTCTCCCCGAGGGGAGAAGGTCGCGGCAGCGGGATGAGGGGGCGAGGGTAGAGATATTCGGAGAGCTTGCCCCCTCATCCGACCCTTCGGGCCACCTTCTCCCCGGCGGGGAGAAGAAACCCTGCCGCGATGTTCGGCTTACCCTTCTCAGCGACCCTATCGAGGCCGCCAAAGGCCAGATCAGGTATTGAAGCGGAAGTGGATGACGTCGCCGTCCTGAACCACGTATTCCTTGCCTTCGTCGCGAGCCTTGCCGGCTTCCTTCGCACCGACTTCGCCCTTGAAGGCGACATAGTCGTTGTAAGCGATGGTGTTGGCGCGGATGAAGCCGCGTTCGAAATCGGAGTGGATGACGCCGGCGGCCTGCGGGGCCTTGGTGCCGCGCTCAATCGTCCAGGCGCGGCATTCTTTCGGGCCGACGGTGAAATAGGTGATGAGATCGAGCAGCTTGTAGCCTGCGCGGATCAGGCGGTCGAGGCCTGCTTCCTCGAGCCCGAGGGCCGAAAGGAACTCCTTCGCCTCTTCATCGGGAAGCTGCGCGACTTCGGATTCGATCGCAGCAGAGATGACGACGGATTCGGCGCCCTGGGCCTTGGCCATTTCGGCAACGGCTTTCGTGTGTTCGTTGCCGTCGACGGCGTCGCTTTCGGCGACGTTGCAGACGTAGAGGACCGGATGCGCGGTCAGGAGGTTGAGGCCCTGAAGGATGCGCAGCTCCTCGGCATCCAGCGTGGAGAGCAGGGTGCGGACCGGCTTGCCTTCGTTCAGAAGCTTCAGCGAGGCCTCCATCAGCGGCAGCTGCGCCAGCGATTCCTTATCCTTGCCGGTGGCGCGCTTGCGGGTCTGTTCCGTGCGGCGCTCAAGGCTTTCGAGATCGGAAAGCATCAGCTCGGTCTCGATGGTCTCGGCGTCGGCCACGGGGTTGATGCGGCCTTCGACGTGGGTGATGTCGTCATCTTCGAAGCAGCGCAGAACGTGCACCACGGCGTCCACTTCGCGGATATTGGCGAGGAACTGGTTGCCGAGGCCTTCGCCTTTCGATGCGCCGCGCACCAGGCCGGCAATATCCACAAAGGAGATACGGGTGGGGATGATTTCCTTCGAGCCGGCAATGTCGGCGAGGATTTTCATGCGCGCATCCGGAACCGCCACTTCGCCGGTATTCGGCTCGATGGTGCAGAAGGGATAGTTGGCCGCCTGCGCCGCTGCCGTTTTCGTCAGCGCGTTGAAGAGAGTGGACTTGCCGACATTTGGCAATCCAACGATACCGCATTTGAAGCCCATGGCTTGAAACCTGCCCGTTTGAAAGAATTCGTTGAGGAGCCTTTTGCGGAAACGGCAAGGCAAGGTCAAGCCCGCGGGCGGATTTGTGCGGGCAAAGCCCCTTTAATGGTGCGGAATTTCTGGCAGGGTTGCCGATGCCGCGGTTGCGGCGCAATATAAGCGGGTCAAGCGACCGATCTTTCGTCATCAACGGGGTTTTCCCATGAACAACCGCGATGAGCGACAGGCACGAGCGACCATGATGGGTGACAGTCCTGTCGATCTCAAACCGAAACCGAAAGTCAAACCGAAGCTGGAGCGGCCGAAGCTCTACAAGGTCATTCTGCTGAATGACGACTATACGCCGCGTGAGTTCGTTACCGTGGTGTTGAAAGCTGTCTTCCGCATGAGCGAGGAAACCGGCCACCGGGTGATGATGACGGCGCACCGCTTCGGAAGTGCGGTCGTCGTTGTCTGCGAGCGCGATATCGCCGAGACCAAGGCCAAGGAAGCGACCGGTCTCGGCAAGGAAGCGGGATTTCCGCTGATGTTCACCACCGAGCCGGAAGAGTGAGCGTTAATCCTGCCTTTTCTGGAAACCCGTCTTGTTCTGCACAAAGCCACAGCTTTCGTAAAATGCATGGACCTCCGGGCGTTGTCGCCCGGTCAGCAGCATCACCTTATAGCAATTCGCTGCAAAAGCGGCCTCGACGGCATGGCACACCACCGCGCGACCATATCCATGGCCGCGACGGTTTTCGAGCGTCACCACGTTTTCAATAAGGGCATAGGAGCGGGCGGCGCGCGTCAGGTTCGGCACGATCTGGAGCGTGGCGGTGGCGACCGCTTCTTCGCCTTCGGTCGCAAGAAACACGGTCAGGCCGGGCTGGGCGAGCATGGCCGCGAAAGCCGCGCTCGCTTCTTCTGCCGTCATTTCAGGGTCGGACGGATTGAGCGCCCGGTAGAGTTCAAGCAAACCGGCCAGATCGCCGGCTCCGGCTGCGCGCAGGACGATGGGCTTCGAAGACATTCGCGATCTAGTCCTTCTTGCTGAACATACGCTTTAGCATTTCGGCCATAGGGCCGGTTTCCGGCAGCTTTTTCGGCTGGGCGCTGTTGCGTGCCTGATGGATATGGGACTGCGCGGCGGGTTTGGCTGCCTTGGCCGGTTTTTCGGACTCCGGCTTGCTGCCCGTAGCCAGCGCCAGCTTGTTCATCAACTGCGAATCCTCGGCTTTCACCAGCATGGCGGCATTGTCGGCAATGGCGTCCAGAAGCGGATCGAGCCAGACCCGGTCTGCCTTGGCGAAATCGCCGAGCACGTGGCTGTGCACCCGCTCCTTGTCACCGGGATGGCCGATGCCGAGGCGCAGGCGGCGATAGTCCTTGCCGCAATGGGCGTCGAGCGATTTCAGGCCGTTATGGCCGCCATGGCCGCCGCCCGTCTTGATACGGGCGCGGCCGGCCGGCAAATCCAGTTCATCATGGATGGCGATGATGTCCGCCGGCGCAAGCTTGAAGAAGCGCATGGCCTCGCCGACGGACTCACCCGAAAGGTTCATATAGGTCAGCGGCTTCATGAGCAGAACCTTTTCACCGCCGATCTCGCCTTCGGAAATCTCCGCCTTGAATTTTTTCGACCAGGGCGCAAAGGACGGCAGGCGCTGCAGCGCATCGACGGCCATGAAGCCGATATTGTGACGGTTTCCCGCATATTGCGCACCGGGATTACCAAGTCCTGCGATGATCTTCATGGGGCATGTCCGCGTTTTGCCTGATGATGCTGTTGTCACCACCCCGAAAACCGCCGGCTGTCAATCTTTTTATGGAGTTTCGGATGGTTCAGGGACTGACGAGATTGTAGCGGTCGAATATTCGCTGCTGTGTTCCATCGGCGATCAACCTGTCCAGCCGGGCCTGCAATTTTGCGATCACCTCGTCTGGTACGCTTTTGTTACATGCAAGGCCAAGCTGCTGCCGTGAGAGGGTTATCACTTCCCTGAACGTGTCGGCCGGCAGGCTTTTGAAGGTGCTCTCCGACATGGGCATCAGGTCAATGCGGCCGGCATTCAGCTTGTGAAGGGTGATCTCGAAATCCGCGCCGACATCCACCTGCGGGAAACCGAGCTTTTCGAGAAGCGCCTCGGTGTAATCTCCACGCTGGGTTCCCACCCGATATTTCCTCGCGTCCTCGAGGCTGAAGGCTTCGATATTCGCGTCGCGGCGCGCCACGAGAATGTTGCGGTCGATATGGATCGGCGTGACCCATTTGAACTGCTTCTCCCGCTCCAGCGTTCTGGCAGCGGCGAAGACGCAGTGCATGGCCTGCGTTCTGGCCAGTGCGATGGCCCTTGCCCAGGGCATGACGGCGACTTCGTAGCTGGTACCGGTGTCTTCGAGCACGGTTCTGAGCTGGTCGAAATAGACACCCCGCACGCTGCCGTCGCTGGCCTGCAGATTATAGGGCGGATAAATCTCGGTGGTCAGGAACAGCTTGGCGGCGCTGGCCGGAGTGGCGAGCGCAAGGAAGATCAGGCAAAAGCGGATCAGTCCCATGGCTGGCCCCCTGCGGTTCACGCTTGTCGCGCCGCGGCGCGGTCTTGCCCGGACGCGGTGTCGAGTGATGCGATCAGTTTTTCCACGGGTTGCGGGCGTGCGAAGAAATATCCCTGTCCGAAATCAGCGCCTATGTCGGTCAGAAGCGCTTTCTGTTCTTCCGTCTCGACACCCTCGGCAATGACAGCGCAGTTCATCTTGTGCGAAATGGCCGCGATGCCTTCGACCAGCATTCGGTTGCGTTGCCTGATGTCCATCCTGTCGTCGCAGATCGAGCGGGTGAAGGACTGGTCGATCTTGACGATATCGACCGGAAAACGGCTGAGATAGCTGAGCGAGGAATAACCCGTGCCGAAATCATCCAGCGCGATGCGGCAGCCGAGCTGGTGGATGGCGTTGAGGATCGCCCGGATTTGCGGATCGTCCTTCATGATAACGGCTTCGGTGATCTCGATGACCAGCCGTTTCGGAAGAATGCCGTGGCGGTGCAGAACGCCGGCGATGCGGGTCGGCAATCCCGGTTCGAATTGCAGCGGCGAGAAATTCACCGCCACATAGGTCTGTTCCATACCCGGCAGGCGCGACAGCCTGGCGAGATTGGCGATCGACTGATCGAGAATGACATTGCCGATGCGGTGGATAGTGCCGTTTTCTTCCGCAAGGCTGACGATCGCGGCCGGGGAAAGCAAGCCCTTGTCCGGGTGGTTGAGACGCAGCAGCGCCTCGAAACCCGCCGTCTGGCCGGTGGCGAGGTTTTCTATCGGCTGGAAATAGGCCTCGAACCAGTCTTCGGAAAGTGCCTGCGCGATATCCCGCTCCAGCTCCGCATGTTCGCGCGCCCGGTCCATGATCGAGCTGTCGAAGACCTGCGAGCCGTTCTTGCCCGTGCGCTTGCGGGTATACATCGCCATGTCGGCATTCTGCAGAAGCTCGGAGGCGCTGGCGGCGTGCAGGGGATAGACCGCCATGCCGATGCTGGCGCTGAGGCGGATGCTGTTGCTTTCAATCTCGAAAGGCGTGTCCAGCATGGCGCAGATGCGCTCGCAGAATTGCAGGGCGCGCTCTTCCACCTTGTCACCGGCCAGAAGAATGGCGAATTCGTCGCCGCCGAGCCGCGATGCGCTGTCCAGCGGCGTCAGCATGGGCTCGAGCTTCAGCGTGAATTGTTTGAGCACGGCGTCGCCCGCAGCGTGGCCGAGATTGTCGTTGATCGCCTTGAACCGGTCGAGGTCGATGAACAGGCAGGCCAACTCGCTACCATTGCGATCCGCATCGCGGATCTGCACGTCGAGAATCGCCTCGAAGCCCTGCCGGTTGAAGAGGCCGGTCAGGTGGTCTGAAATGGCTTGCTGTCGGTTGCGCTTTTCCGACTGGCGCAGTTCGGTTACGTCGGTCATGACGCAGAGGCAGATGCTCTGATGGGCCGCATCGCCGGAATCAAGAGACTTTTCCAGGATGAGAGCGTCCATGACGCCGCCATCCATGCAATGGAAACGCACGGTAATGCCGCTATGCGAGGCATCGGGCAAGGGATGCGCGGTCTTGCGCTGCTGGAACAGGAGCCTGTCATCGGGAGGGATGAGATCGGCGAAGTTCAGGCCGAGTATCCGGGAACGATCGTAGCCCGTCGCCTGCACCCAATAGTCGCTGACGGCGGCAATGCGGTCGTGCCTGTCGAGCGAGAACAGCATGGCGGGCGTCCGGTTGTAGATCTCCGTCTTGCGCTCGTGTGCGTTCTTGATCTCCAGTTCTTCCTTTTCAAGCTGGGACTGCATTTCGTTGAAGCTTTTCGCCAGCCTGCCGATTTCGTCTTTCGAACGCCAGTCGACGTGGTGGCGCGAGCCGAGACGCCGCGTCGCCTCTATTGCCGCCGCAAGCCGCATCAGCGGACGGATAACCATGAAGCGGTTGCCGGCGATGGCGGCGAGAACGATAGTGAGGACGGCGAGGATGAAAATCGTAATGAAAGCCAGTTCGGTGCGGCTCAAAGAGGTCATAAGGCTGACATTGTCGTAATAGATCGTCAGTTGGCCGACGGTGACGGAGCCCTTCGTGGTCTTGTAGGTTACTTCGCGCGTCGTCGAGGCTGCATCCTGAATGATGTCGCTGCCGGCTGTCTGGACGACATCGAGTTGGCCGGACGTATCCCTGACCTCGACCATCCTGATCACGGGGTCGGAAATGAGCGTTCCGGTAATCTGGTTTATGGTGTCGTCATCAAGATCCCACAGTGGTCGTGCAAGCGCCTGCGCATTGGTCGACAGCAGAATCTCAAGGTGGTTACGCTGGCTGCGAATGGCTTCGTGATAGGACAGCGTCAGCAAAAGCGTGAAGAGCGGGGCGACCACTGTAAGAAGTGCGCCGGAAACTATCGCGATAAAGCGGCTTTCGACGGAATGAGCCATGTTAAATTGCAGCTACCCTTTGCCCCAAACTTGCTGCGCCGCGTTTCGTCCGCCCGGAGGGTTTTGCAGGGTTTCCGGCGAAAGCCCGTTTCACCACGCATTTCCTCAGCCCGGCCGGTGTTCCACGACAGCGCGAGGGTATCGTTTCATGGAAGTGTTAATCGACACTGAAACGGTTTCCGTATCAGGTCAGGATGGCGAGCTTTCTGGTTTTAAAGTTCATGAAAACTAAAAGGCCCGTTCCGAATACGGAACGGGCCTCATTTTTCAAAGCTGTCTTCAAGGTCGTCCAGCCTTGCGGCCGCCGATTATTCCTCGGAAGCTTCTTCGGTCGTTTCTTCAGCGACGCCAGCAGCCGGAGCAACGATCGTTGCGATCGTAAAGTCACGGTCGGCGATGACCGGCGTGATGTTCTTCGGCAGCTTCACATTCGAAATGTGGACGCTGTCGCCGATCTTCAGACCAGCGAGATCGACCGTGATGAATTCCGGAATGTCGTTGGCCGGGCAGTGGAACTCCACGGTGTGGCGAACGATGTTCAGAACGCCGCCGATCTTGATGTCCGACTTTTCTTCGTTTTCGAAGTGAACCGGAACTTCAACGTTGACGAGCGTGTTGCCCGAAACGCGCAGGAAGTCGACGTGCATGGTGAAGTCGCGGACCGGATCAAGCTGGTAATCCTTCGGGAGAACCTTGATCTTCTTGCCGTCGACGTCGATGGTCGCAACCGTCGTCATGAAACCGCCAGCGTGGATACGCTTGGTGACTTCGTTGGTCGACAGAGCGATGGAAATGGGGGCCTGCTTGTCACCATAGATGACAGCGGGAATCAAACCGTTGCGGCGAAGTTCACGAGAGGACCCCTTACCAACTCGTTCGCGCGCCTCGGCCTTGAGCTCATACGATTCTTTGCTCATGGCAATTCCTTTCGAGGTTATATGGAGAGTTCATGCCCGCGGGCGCTGAACTGGGGAGGTGCAAGCACCATCCCACCCGCGTTGCCTCCAAGGGTGTCTACACGGGTGCGGGCGCTATAATACAAACGGCAGACAAAGACAAGAGTGGCCAGGTTTTGGCTGCTGACCCTTTGTAATTTTATTAGAGTTCTCTAATTCACTCTTTTGTTGCAACCTTTAATATATGCTTATCCATGCACATAAACCCGGTGAAAACTTGGCGAATGATAAGGCTATGCAAAATTCCAATTGCGTAGATGACAATGCTCAAAGTTCTCGAGTGCCTCACCATAGATCACGACTATCGATACACTGCCGCAGCAGTCTTCGTCTGCATGCTGGGCAGTTTCGTTTCGATGCGCCTTTTTTCGAAGGCGCGTCTGGCGACGGGTGTGCAGAAGGTCAACTGGTTGTTCCTGGCGGGCGTCAATGGCGGGGCGGCGATATGGACCACCCATTTCGTGGCGATGCTGGGCTATGTCGCGGCCGGTGAGGTGGGGTATGATCCTTATCTGACCGGGCTGTCGCTTTTGATCGCCATTACCACAACGACTGCCGGCTTCGGCATTTCCGCCTATGGAGGGCGCAGCGTGCTGGTGGAAGCCGGCGGCATGATCCTCGGGCTCGGCATTGCGGCAATGCATTATACCGGCATGGCGGCCTACAATGTTCAAGGCATGATCTTCTGGGATCAGGCTTATGTCATCGCTTCGCTGTTGCTCGGGGCGGTGCTCGGCGCGCTTGCGGTCAATCGCATTGCCCGGCCCCTCAACCGCTTCTGCCAATATGGCGGAGTGACATTTCTCATCCTCGCCATCGCCTCGATGCACTATACCGGCATGGCTTCCATGTCCTTCGCTTTCGATCCGCGCATCGTCATTCCGGAAAATCTGCTGCCGCCGGCCATCATGGGCGGGGGCGCAATCGCCGTGACGCTGCTGCTGCTGGCGCTCGGACTTTCCACCTATGTCATCGATGCCCAGTCCACCCAGCAGGCGGTCGCGCGCTATCGTCATCTTTCGTTGCACGATCCGCTAACGGGCATTCCCAACCGGGCGGCCTTTATCGAACATCTCAATCGCCGCACACTCCATATTTCGTTAGGTGCGCATACCGCGCTTCTGTCGATCGATCTCGATCGTTTCAAGGAAATCAACGACGTGCATGGCCATGCGGCGGGTGACGCTGTGCTGCGCGCCATCGCCGACCGCGCGAGTTCCGTGCTGAAGGCCGGGGAGTTCCTGGCGCGCATGGGCGGCGATGAATTCGTGGCGATGACCCATTCCTATTACACCCGGGCCGATGGGGCAGAATTCGCGCAACGACTGATCGAGCAAATCAGCAGGCCGGTCGAGTGGAACGGCCAGACATTTTCTGTCGGCGCCAGCGTCGGCATCTCTGTGCGTAACACCGGTGCTATCGATGCCGATACCTTGATGGCGCAGGCGGATGTTGCGATGTACAGGGCAAAAAGCGGTACTTCGGACACGATCTGCTTCTATGACAAATCCATGGACGAGGCCGCGCGCGCGCGCAATGCACTTGCCATCGCCATGCGCAGCGGCCTGGCCAACAATGAGTTCGAGCTTTATTACCAGCAGCAAAACGACACCAAAAGCGGCAGCATCGTCGGTTTCGAGGCGCTTTTGCGCTGGAACCATCCCGAACGCGGCATGGTCTCTCCCGTCGAATTCATTCCGATCGCCGAACAGACCGGCTTCATCGTCGAACTGGGCGAGTGGGTTCTGAGAGAGGCATGCGCGCAGGCGGCGAGGTGGAAAAAGTCACTCGCCATTGCCGTAAACGTCGCGCCGCAGCAGCTTGCGGACAACGATTTCCCCGACAAGGTTGAGAGAATTCTTGCCGAAACCGGGCTTGCGCCGGAGAGGCTGGAGCTTGAGATTACCGAAGGCAGCATCATAGCCGATCATCGCCATGCGCTCGTCACCATCCGCAAGCTCAAGTCGCTCGGCGTCAAGATTGCCATGGACGACTATGGCACGGGTTATTCTTCGCTTTCGACGCTGCAGAGCTTCCCCTTCGACAAGATCAAGATCGACCGCGCTTTCATCGATGGCCTGTCGACAAATGTGCAGTCGGAGGCGATCGTTCGCTCCACGCTCATTCTGGCGCACAGCCTCAATATTCCGGTGCTGGCGGAAGGGGTTGAAACGAAGGCTCATGTCGAATTCCTGCGTCGTGAAGGCTGCCTGCAGGTGCAGGGCTTCTTTTTCGGCAAGCCCGGTCCGCTGACGTCCATCGCCAATCTTGTCGACGATACGTTTCTTTCGGCCGAAGATGAAACGGAAGTGACCGCCGACCGGCGTTATTTCAAAGCTGCCCGATAGTCTGGCGCAGCCCGCTGCTGTGCCCGGCAAGGCCAGTCTCGAAATTTTTTGTTGAAACATGACTGCTTCCAGCGCACCATCGCACAAAAGCTTTGGGAGGAGCGTATGCCGACAGACATCGCCCATGCGGAACGCGTGTATGAAACCGCGCGACACCGTTCTGCCGCCGCAAGTTCTCCGATTGTGGCCTCCTGGCGTCGCTGCATGGTCAAACATCACCTTGCACCCGAGGAAAACCGCAAGCCGATCTTTCTTAGCGAGGTTGAATTCCGCCGCGCCCGTGAGAGTGCGGCTGGCCTGATTGCCGAAAGCACGGATGAACTCGACCGCATTTTCCAAAGCGTCGGCAAATCCGGCTGCTGCCTGCTTTTGACCGACGCGCAGGGCGTTGCGCTGGAGCGGCGTGGTGCCTCGGGCGATGATCGTGATTTCCGGGCACTTGGTCTCTGGTCCGGGGCGGTCTGGAGCGAAGCGAGCGTGGGCACCAATGGCATCGGTACGGCGCTCGTTGATGAGCGCTCGGTGGTGGTCTACCGCGATCAGCATTTCTTTACGTCGAATACCGAACTCTGCTGCACGACAGCGCCCATCCGTGACCATACCGGCCGGGTGACCGGCGCCCTCGATATTTCCACCTGCCGCGACGATATCAACGAGATGACCTTCTCCTTCGTCACCCAGGCGGTGAAGGATGCGGCGCAGCGAATCGAGGGCAATCTTTTCCGCCGGGCCTTTCCGGGTGCGCGCATCGTTGTCGTGCCGAGCGGTTTCGGGGCGGCGCTTTCGCTGCTTGCCGTGGATCAGGACGATCTCGTGCTGGGGGCGACCCGCGCCGCACGCCTTGCGTTGAAGCTGGACGATGCCCGGATCGCGCAGGGACTGCCCGCCGCGGATGTTCTTCAGGAACAGCGCCACGACAGCGGTTCAGACCTTGCGGAAGCGGAACGTTCGGCGCTTCGCCGCGTCTTGTCGCGCACCAACGGCAATGTCACGCAGGCGGCCTCGCTGCTCGGCATCAGCCGCGCCACGCTTCACCGCAAGATGAAGAAATTCGGCGTGCACTAAGGTCCTCGCGGTTGCGATCCGGCCGATCATGCCGGATCGCGGCGTCTTTGTCGCAGATGTGAGACAATGTGCGCTGCGGAACCGCGCCGCCCCTCTACCGGACCGCGCCATCTAGGCCCACCTTCCTCCCATGCGGTCCGTTCAGGATCGTTTTCATCAGGGAGGATGAAATCATGAATATTCAGGTTCAGCAGAAAGCGGGCGAAGCGCCCTTCAAGCTGAAATACGGCAATTACATTGGCGGCAAGTGGGTGGAGCCGAAGTCCGGCCGCTACATGGAGAATCTTTCGCCGGTCACCGGCCATAAGATCTGCGAAGTGCCGCGCTCGGATGCGTCCGACATCGAGTTCGCGCTCGACGCCGCACACAAGGCGCGCGACAAATGGGGTAAGACCAGCATAACCGAGCGCTCCAACATCCTGCTCAAGATCGCCCAGCGGATCGAAGACAATCTCGATCTCATCGCCCGGGCCGAGACCTGGGACAATGGCAAGCCGCTGCGTGAAACCACCAATGCGGACATTCCGCTCGCCATCGATCATTTCCGTTATTTCGCGGGCTGCATCCGCGCTCAGGAAGGCACGATCGGCGAAATCGACAACGATACGGTCGCCTATCACTTCCATGAACCGCTCGGTGTCGTCGGCCAGATCATTCCGTGGAATTTCCCGATTCTGATGGCCGCCTGGAAGCTTGCGCCTGCGCTTGCTGCCGGCAATTGCGTGGTGCTGAAGCCTGCGGAACAGACGCCTGCCTCGATTCTCATCGTAATGGAGCTGATTGAAGATCTGCTGCCGCCCGGCGTTCTCAACATCGTCAACGGTACGGGCCTTGAAGCCGGCAAGCCGCTGGCGCAGAGCAACCGCATCGCCAAGATCGCGTTTACCGGTTCGACATCGGTCGGCAAGGAAATCATGCGCTATGCGGCCGACAACGTCACCAACATCACCCTGGAACTGGGCGGCAAGTCGCCGAACATCTTCTTCGCCGATGTGATGAACGAGGACGATGCCTTCCTCGACAAGGCGCTCGAAGGTTTCGCCTTCTTCGCGCTGAACCAGGGCGAAGTCTGCACCTGCCCCTCGCGGGCGCTGGTGCATGAATCGATCTATGACCGCTTCATGGAAAAGGCGATCAAGCGCGTTCAGGCCATAAGCCAGGACGATCCGCTCAACCCGTCGACCATGCTGGGCGCGCAGGCCTCGCAGGAACAGTTCGACAAGATCATGAGCTATCTGGAGATCGGCAAGAAGGAAGGTGCCAAGGTTCTGACCGGCGGCGACCGCAAGACGCTGACGGGCGACCTGAAGGACGGCTATTACATCCAGCCGACCGTATTTGAAGGCAATAACAAGATGCGGATTTTCCAGGAGGAAATCTTCGGTCCCGTCGTTTCCGTCACCACCTTCAAGACGGTGGAAGAAGCGCTCGAAATTGCCAATGACACGGTTTACGGTCTGGGTGCCGGCGTCTGGAGCCGCGACACGAACATCGCTTATCGGGCCGGGCGTGGCATCGAAGCGGGCCGTGTGTGGACGAACTGCTATCACGTCTATCCGGCGGGCGCTGCCTTTGGCGGTTACAAGCAGTCGGGCATCGGTCGAGAGACCCACAAGATGATGCTTGATCACTACCAGCAGACCAAGAACCTGCTCGTGTCCTACAGCCCGAACAAGGTCGGTTTCTTCTGAGGTCCTCCCCGGAAGCCGGCGAGGGGCTGTGGCGCCAGATCGCCGGCGTGTTCCCAGGGGTTTCGGCCCCTGGGAACCCGGCTTCAAACAGAAAGGCCGGAGGTTCTGCCTCCGGCCTTCAGACTGCTGACAAACCCCTGGCGTGAGCTGGGGGTTTATGATTCATTGGGACATGTTGAAGAAACCTGCTCCTGA
>NZ_MRDH01000037.1 GCF_002008225.1 Agrobacterium salinitolerans
CTGTTCAGGAGCAGGTTTCTTCAACATGTCCCAATGAATCATAAACCCCCAGCTCACGCCAGGGGTTTGTCAGCAGTCTGGGCCGCGCTTCGAAGCGCGGCCCTTTTTGTGCCTTGTCAATAGGTCTGTGTCGGTTGCGACAGGCCGTCGCCGATCACGCCGTTACCATATTGCGCCACGGGCACACCGTCCTGGCTAATCGGCACGCCCTGTTGTGCGGGGCCGAGCGCCGTCACCACGATCGGTGTCCCGTCGGGTACGCGGTTATAAAGATCGATGATATCCTGGTTCAGCAGGCGAACGCAGCCTGAGGATACCGACTTGCCGATGGTCCACCATTCCGGCGAACCGTGCAGGCGGTAGATCGTGTCTTTGCCATCCTTGAAGATATAGAGCGCACGCGCGCCGAGAGGGTTCTTGAGGCCCGGCTCCATGCCGCCGTTGCGGCTGCTATAGGGTTCCAGCTCCGGCTGGCGCGCTATCATCTCATCGGGTGGCGTCCAGCGCGGCCATTGCCGCTTGTACTGAATGACGCCGCGGCCGGACCATTCAAAGCCCGCGCGGCCAAGACCGACGCCGTAACGCATGGCCTGATTGTTCTCATAGGTGAGATAGAGGAAATGATTGGCCGTATCGACCACGATGACGCCGGGGCGCTCACCCGTCGGGTTTGCCACCATTTGCCGCAGGAACTGACGCGGAATCCGCTTATAGGGAATCTCGGGCAGCGGGAACTGTTCGTCCGGCTTGGGGCCATACATCATAGCGTACATCGGGTCGTCAGCGGGCGGCGCAGGCCTCACGGCCTCACGCGTCGTCGTGTTGCAGCCCGCAAGGCCGGCAAGCGCCACACCACCTGCTCCAAGCAGGAAACCCCGCCGGGTCGTCATCGTCTTATTCAATTGAAAAACCTCATTTACGTCATCTCACGCCGGCAAAGGGATCTGCCAGCGCCGCCTCGGGGCGGCTTATAGGATACTTCGTGCCGGAAACCCGCGACGCCATGGCCTTGGCGCCGCTGGATTTCAAAATGGCTCGGAAGCTTGGATGCATGCCGCCGTCTACATACGCGCTGAGCGGGGCGGAAGTTCCGTCGCTCATGGCAGCGGCAAGCTTTTGTTGCTCTTCGGCCAGTTTCGACGCCACCAGCGGATCCTGCTGGTTGATCGCCGGAGGGCAGGCCGCCAACGGATCGGCAGGTTCGCCTTCCGCGAATTCACTGTTGAAAACATAACGGCGGCCGCAGACGGAAACCTTGGGCTGCCTGCGCGTTACCTCGAAATAATCGTAGCCTTCCTTCAGCGTCTTCCAGAACGGCATGTTGGGGTCGTCCCGATGCGCCGCCATGTTCCTTGCGGTCATACGGAAGGGATAGGCCTGCACCTGAAAGCGGTCCTGTCCGCCCTGGAGCGCACGCGCGACGATGGCATAAATCTCACCAACCTGGGCATCCGTCATGGCGTAGCAGCCGGAAGACGAGCAGGCGCCATGCACCATCAGCGCCTCACCGGTGTAACCGAGCGCCGATTCCAGCCGGTTAGGATAACCGAGATTGAAGGAGACATAATATTGTGAGTTCGGGTTCAACATGCCGGCCGAAACATGATAAAAACCTTCCGGCGCCTGCCGGTCGCCCGACTTCATCTTGGGGCCGAGTTTTCCGGACCAGCGGCACATGGGATAAGCCTTGAGCAGAGCGTAATTTCCGGTCTTGTCGATCTTCCAGACCTCAAGCTCGCTTTCCTGCTTGAAAATGCGAACGAGGACAGGACTTTCCGGGCGCATGCTCTTGGCCGACATCTGCGCCATCATCTTGGACGACAGTTTCGGCGGGTCTTTCTTGACGCTATCGAGCCCCATGGAAGTGCACGCGGCAAGGCCGCCGCCGATCGCAACGATCGCAGCCATTCTTGCCCCTGCCCTTACCTTTTGCCGCAACCCCGCAACCGCGAAATCCAGCATTGCCTGCATGCCCATGTATCGTTCTGCCCGCCTGATTTGCCCGCCTTTCCGGCAGACGCTTAACTATCGAAGGTGGCCACAACACGGCAACCTCGCCCATGGACAAAGTCTCGTGAACAGACGTTACCCATTCGTTAATCATAAAGACACAAGCCTGTGATGCCGCTGGCGTTGAGCTTAAAGGCTGCAGATTATCGGAGCAGCCCTTGGCCGCCATCGATCCAAACCGGCGTGCCGGTAATGTGGCGGGACGCATCCGACGCCAGGAAACCGATCAACGCGGCGACGTCGTCGCTCGTTCCGGCCACGCCGCCGGTTACCGGAATATCCCCAGCCGGGAAACGAACTGGAACCTCCGTTTTTTCCCGCCCGCGTATATCGGTATTTTCATCAATTGCCGTTTCGATTTCGCCCGGACACACCGCATTGACGCGAATACGCTGGCGCCCCAGCTCAAGCGCCAGTTGCTGCGCCATGGCGAGTTGCCCGGCCTTCGTCACGGAGTAGGCCGTAGCACCGGGCGATGTGAAGGTTCGGGTGCCATTGATCGACGAAATGATAACGATGGATCCGCCGCCGGCCGCTTTCAGATGCGGCACGCTGGCATGGACGGTCAGATAGGTGCCGCGCAGGTTGATGCGGATCGTATCGTCCCATTCGGACGGTTTCAGCTCATCGATGGGCGCCCAGACACCATTGACGCCGGCATTGGCCACCACGACATCAAGCCGGCCGAAATCCTCAACCAGCGCTGCGACCGCGTGACGCATGGCCGCCTCATCCGCCACATCGGCCATGAGCACTTTCGAAGAACCGGATTCGGCTCCTATTTCACGCGCGACATTGTTCAATTCCGATTCGGTGCGGCCCAACAGACCGACCGAGAAGCCCTGCGCCGACAGATGAAGGGCGGCGGCGCGCCCGATGCCGGAGCCAGCGCCGGTCACCAGTGCAACTTTGCGAACAACCAATGTCACTGCCCTCCTTTTCGCGAAGCAATGGAGGTGACCGTTGCCGAGACGGGATCACTCGCCGGGAAACTGTCTTCCAGTCCCTCTTCCAACTCCTCCTCCAGAATGTCGCGATCCTTCGATGTGCGAGCGCTCGCCTGTCCGTGCGGAGCTTCATCCTGCGCCGTACCTAGAGCGGAAAATTGCGAAGGCGCATCCGCGCCATGGCGCGTTCCGAAGGCGGTCAGTTGCACCATCACAGCGCTCGCCCGCTTGATGGCCTCGGCATCGTCGATCCCTTCAAGACCGTCGGCGAGGCGGACCGAGACCTGATCGCCGTCGCTGCCGACGAACTCGATGGAGATAACCCCGTTATTGCGTTTTACATAGGTCGTGGAAAGTTGCATGACATGCCCTCCGGCTGGGGAAGCACCGATACGAATCCGATGCTGGAAAACGGTTAAATCCTGAATTCACAACGATGGCAGAGCGGAAGGGTTCCAGATGAATCAGGCCTTTGGCCCGGAAATGCAGGAGCCTTTCTTCCTGCGCGATGCGGTGGATGTCGCCCGCGCCCTCATCGGCGCGGAGTTCCGCATTGGCGATACCGGCGGCATCATCGTGGAGACAGAGGCCTATCATCCGGACGACCCGGCATCCCACAGCTTCAACGGGCAGACGCCGCGCAACAGCGCGATGTTCGGCCCGGCCGGCCGTCTTTATGTCTACCGCTCCTATGGTATTCACTGGTGCGCCAACTTTGTCTGCGCCCCCGGTTCCGCCGTACTTCTGCGCGCCATCGAACCCATGACCGGCATAGACATAATGAAACTGCGAAGGGGAACTGACAAGCCGAAACTTCTCTGTTCTGGTCCGGGTAGACTCTGTCAGGCGCTGGCTATTACTGGGGAGATGGACGGCGCGCCGTTGGACGCAGCGCCTTTTTTCCTGCAGTTGCCGAAAGAAGCCACCGCCGTTACCAGCGGCAGACGAATCGGCATCAGCCGCGCGACGGAATATCCGTGGCGCTTCGGGCTAAAAGGCTCGGCTTTCGTCAGCAAGAAATTCGAGAATTGAAAGGTGTGAAAGGCGAGAGCACCCTCGGCGGCTCGTCATTTTCGTCGGGGTTGGGAATCGGCGCCTCGTCCGGCAACCGGTCAGGTTCCGGTTCTTCTACCGGCGGTATATCCGGCTGCGGCGGCATAGGCATAGGCGGTTCGGGATAGGGTTCGACGGGAACGGCTGGCATGGCGGCCTCCTGATAACCAAGCTTTGCCACCGTGGACACAAGCAGCAGTTTTATAGCATGGGACAGCGCCTTCGCGCTTAAACAAGTCAGGCGGCGCAACACCCAATTCGCCCATCGGTCAAATGCCGGTCAGGTCCCTTCGGTCGGGTTGCGCCGCCTCGCGGGTCGTATAGGGAAAACGCGGAGACGGCCCGTCCGTTCCGTTTTAATGAGGTTTTTTGCGCCGGCTCAGGCGAAACCCAGCGCGCTGCGGGAAACGTCGCGATTTTCACAATAGTCGCGGGAATGGGCCTCGTGACCATGTTCGCGAGCGGTCGAGCGGGTCAATTCCCGGCTTGGAACATTGAGCAACGCATCGGCATAGGTGCCGGTCGCCTCGACGTCATCGATCACAGTCTGCTGTTGCAGCTTTAGAAATTCAAACATCCGTCCACCTCCTTCGACACGTCCCCTCAACGCGCCGGCCCGGGTCCTGTTCCATAACGCCCGTGACTGTTCCGATTATACATGAGACGACGCGGACGTATAGATGACGAAAGGCGAACGTCATCAAACGACGTTCGCAAAATGGAGTGGAATCAGTGAGCTATGGCACCAGGCTCAGGCCGGACTGACCGACTCCCGCAAGATCAGTTCGACCGGCCACAATTCCTGAACCTCGCTGACGGGGCGACCGCCGATGATCTGCAAAAGCAGGTCCGTCACCCGCATCCCCGCCATGCGCATGGGCGAGCGAGTGGTAGAAAGCGGCGGCATCATGCTTTCCGGCGTGAGGTAAGGAAAAACGTCGTCATGGGCGATGACGGAGACATCCTTGCCGATCGTCAGCCCCATCTGCGTGGCCGCTCGATAGACACCCTGTGCCGTCATCATCGCGCCTGCCACGAAGGCCGTCGGGCGCGGCGTCTGCTCCAGAAGCGAGCGGGCGAAACGGAAGGCCGCCTCCTCGCTGAAATGCTCACTCATCATGAACCGCGGATCGGGCGTAATGCCGTGGGTCGCCAGCGCCTTCCGAAAACCCTGCTCGCGGTCCTGCACGAAAGTGCGGCCAACCGGACCATTGATAAGGGCGATACGCCTGTGTCCGCGCTCCAGAAAATGGATTGTCGGACGATAGGTCACATCGTGATTGTCGATATCGAGCCAGGCATGTTCGAAAGGCGTTTTTGAGCGGCCGTGCACGATGAAGGGCACACCCAGCCGGTTGAGCAGCGCAATGCGCTCATCCTCCGGGCGCGGCGAATGCACGATGATGCCATCCACCCGGCCGCTCGCCGCAAGCCGGCTGAAAATCGCCAGTTCCTCGTCAATATTATTGTCGACCGTGACACTGACGAGGATGTCGGTCTCCTCATTTTCCAGCCGTGTCGCCATGCCGCCCATGAATTCCGAAAAGAAATGCCCGCCGCCTGAACGACCCATGACAACGCCGATGGCGCCGGCCCTGCCCGTTGCAAGCCTCACGGCGTTGGCATTCGGCCGGTAGCCATATTTCAGCGCAGCCTCCATCACCCGCTGGCGCGTTTCCTCGCGCACCTCGGGGTAGCCGCCCAGCGCCCGGCTGACGGTGGTGGGCGAAAGCCCGACTTTCTCTGCGAATTCCTTGAGCTTCATAATTTTTTGCCAATTTGCCCCTGCATGCGTTGCCGCCGCGGATTTTTCAAGCCGACAAAAATTGAAAACGATTTCAATTTTCCTTCACCTGAAACCTTACAGTTGATCATTCCCAAAGGCAAACGCCGAAAATTACAGACTAAATCAGCCGATTTCCGGGAAAATAGAAAGAGTATTGACAGATCGCTCGGCTTTTGAGAGCCTCGCATCAGTCAAAAGCGCTTTCAATTTTGAGGATAATCGGAAGCGTCAACGGAGGAGTTTGACAATGAATATTTCCCTGAAGACTTTGTTCCTGTGCGGAACCGTATTTTGCGGCGCCGTTTCGGCTCAGGCGGCCGAACTTTCGATCGCCGCCAACTCGACCGGCAAAAACATCGCATTTTTCAAGGAGCGGATAGCCGCCTTCGAAAAAGAAACCGGTCACAAGGTCAATCTCGTCACCATGCCGTCATCGTCCAGCGAACAGTTCAGCCAGTACCGGCTGTGGCTTGCCGCCGGCAACAAGGATGTCGACGTCTACCAGACGGACGTGATCTGGGCGCCGCAGCTGGCCGACCAGTTCGTGGATCTGACCGCAGCGACTAAAGATGTCATCGGCGATCATTTCCCCTCCATCGTCGCTTCGCAGACGGTAGACGGCAAGCTCGTCGCCATGCCGATGTTCACCGACGCGCCAGCGCTTTTCTATCGCAAGGACCTTCTGGAAAAATACGGCAAACAACCGCCGAAAACCTGGAAGGAACTGAGCGAGACCGCCAAGGAAATCCAGGACAAGGAGCGCGAGGCTGGCCAGAAGGACCTCTGGGGCTTCGTTTTCCAGGGCAGCGCCTATGAAGGCCTGACCTGCAACGCGCTGGAATGGATCGCCTCTGCCGGTGGCGGCCATATCGTCGAGACCAACGGCGATATCTCCGTGAACAATGAAAAAGCCGCGGCCGCCATCGAAACCGCCAAGGGCTGGGTCGGCACCATCGCGCCGCAGGGCGTGCTTGCTTACAAGGAAGAAGAAGCGCGCGGCGTCTGGCAGACCGGCAATTCCGTCTTCATGCGCAACTGGCCCTATGCCTATGCACTGGGCAATGGCGACGACAGCGCCATCAAGGGCAAGTTTGGCGTCACCCCGCTGCCCGCCGGTGCGGAAGGCGAGGCCCCTGCCTCGACACTCGGCGGCTGGAACCTCGCCGTTTCGAAATATTCCGACGATCAGGAAGCGGCCATTCAGCTGGTGAAATTCCTGGCGTCGAAAGATACCCAGAAGATGCGCGCGATCCAGCTCTCCAACATGCCGACGATCGCATCCCTTTACGATGACAAGGATGTCGCCGACGCGCAGCCCTTCATGCCGACATGGAAACCAATCTTCCAGACCGCCGTTCCGCGTCCCTCCGCCGCGGCGAAGGTGAAATATAACGAAGTTTCCGCCAAGTTCTGGGGCGCCGTGCACAACACGCTCTCCGGCAACGGCACGGCGGCTGAGAATCTCGAACTTCTCGAGGTTGAACTGACCGATCTCAAAGGCAACGGCTGGTAATCCGGCCCGCGCGGGCGGCGGTCTCGCCTGATCGCCTTCCGCGCCCCAACCGCGAGATATCCCCATGAACGACATCGCCCTTCAAAAACCGGTCGCGGCATCCGGCGCCAGCTCCGACCTGCAATCGGAACGCCTGAAATCCGCCTGGCTGTTCCTTGCCCCCACATTTCTGGTGCTGGCGCTGGTGGCCGGCTGGCCGCTGGTGCGCACCGTGTGGTTCAGCCTCACCGACGCTTCGCTGACCAATCTGGAGGGTGCGCAATTCGTCGGCCTCAAGAACTATCTTACCTGGATCACGCTCAGCAGCGGCCGCACCATCTATCGCGGCCTTCTTGCCGATCCCGCATGGTGGGGCGCGGTTCTCAACACACTCAAATTCACCATCCTCTCTGTCAGCTTCGAAACCGTGCTAGGCCTCGTCGTCGCTCTGGTTCTGAACGCGGAGTTCAAAGGACGCGGCTTTGTGCGCGCCGCCATCCTCGTGCCATGGGCCATTCCGACCATCGTCTCGGCGCAGATGTGGGCGTGGATGCTGAACGACCAATTCGGTATCCTGAACGACCTGTTCCTCAATCTTGGGCTGATCTCCCAGAAGATCGCGTGGACAGCCAATCCGGATACCGCAATGGTCGCCGTGCTGATCGTCGATATCTGGAAGACGACGCCGTTCATGGCGCTGCTCATCCTCGCCGGCTTGCAGATGGTGCCGAAGGACATGTATGAGGCGGCCAAAGTGGACGGCATCCACCCCGTCAAAGTGTTCTTCCGCGTCACGCTGCCGATGATCAGGCCCGCGCTCATGGTCGCTGTCATCTTCCGCATGCTGGATGCGATGCGCGTCTTCGACCTTATCTACATCCTGACGCCGAATAATGCCCAGACCCGCACCATGTCGGTGCTGGCGCGCGAGAACCTGTTCGATTTCGACAAGTTCGCTTACGGTGCTGCAGCCTCCACCATGCTGTTCCTCATCATCGCCTCGATCACCGTCATCTATATGTGGCTGGGGCGCGTCAACACCGATGGAGCCGCGCGATGACCCTGCCAAGCATCCTGAAAACCACCGCGTTTTATGCGCTGGTCGCCGTCATCATGGTGATTTCGGTATTCCCGTTTTACTACGCGATCCTGACGAGCCTGAAATCCGGCTCGGCGCTGTTTCAGGTCAACTACTGGCCGCGTGAATTCTCGTTGACCAATTACAACTTCGTCATCGGCAACGGCACGTTCCTACGCAATCTCGGCAATTCGCTGTTCGTTGCGTCTTCAGTCGTCGTACTGTCGCTGTTCCTTGCGGTAACGGCGTCCTATGCGCTTGCACGTGTCCGTTTCCGGGGCCGCTCGCTGCTTCTGCTCACCATCCTCTCGGTTTCGATGTTCCCGCAGATCGCCGTTCTTGCCGGCCTGTTCGAACTGATCCGCTGGGCTGGCATCTTCAACACGCCGCTCGCGCTGATCTTTTCCTACATGATCTTCACCCTGCCCTTCACGGTATGGGTGCTGACAACCTTCATGCGTGACCTGCCGATCGAAATCGAGGAAGCGGCAATCGTCGATGGCGCAACCCCATGGGTCATCATCACCCAGGTGTTCATGCCCTTGATGTGGCCAGCGCTCGTCACGACAGGGCTTCTCGCCTTCATCGCGGCGTGGAACGAGTTCCTCTTCGCGCTCACCTTCACCTCATCGAACGAGCAGCGCACGGTGCCTGTCGCCATCGCGCTCCTGTCGGGCGGCTCGCAGTTCGAAATCCCCTGGGGAACGATCATGGCGGCCTCCGTCATCGTCACAGCACCCCTCGTCGTCCTCGTTCTGATCTTCCAGCGACGCATCATCTCCGGCCTCACCGCCGGCGGCGTCAAAGGCTAGGAGAAACATCATGACCACCATTCAACTGCGCGATCTTCGCAAATCCTTCGGCGCCTTCGATGTCATCAAGGGCATCGACATGGATATCCGCTCCGGCGAATTCATGGTCTTTGTCGGCCCTTCCGGCTGCGGCAAGTCCACGCTTCTGCGCCTCATCTGTGGGCTGGAAGAGATTTCGAGCGGCACCCTGTCCTTCGACGGCGAGGCGGTGAACCGCCTGCCGCCCGCCAAACGCGGCGTCGCCATGGTCTTCCAGTCCTATGCGCTTTATCCGCATATGACCGTGTTCGAGAACATGGCCTTCGGCATGAAATTGTCAGGTGCGAACAAGGAACAGCGCAGGAAACGCGTGGAAGCGGCAGCCGAGATGCTGCAGCTCACACCCTATCTGGAACGTCTGCCGAAGCAGCTTTCCGGCGGCCAGCGCCAGCGTGTTGCGATCGGCCGCGCCATCGTGCGAGATCCGAAGGTGTTCCTGTTCGACGAACCGCTCTCCAACCTCGATGCGGCGCTGCGCGTCGCCACCCGTCTGGAAATCGCCAAGCTGCATCGCGAAATGCATGACACGACAATGATCTACGTTACCCACGATCAGGTGGAGGCTATGACGCTCGCCGACCGAATCTGCGTGTTGCGTGACGGCCGCGTCGAGCAGATCGGCACGCCGCTGGAGCTTTATGAAAGCCCTGTCAACACCTTCGTCGCAGGCTTCATCGGCTCGCCGAAGATGAACTTCCTCACCGGCAAATATGCCGAAGCCGAAGGCGCAAAAACCATCGGCATCCGCCCCGAACACATCGCCATCGCCCCCAACGGCGACGGCTGGAGCGGCGAGATCGTGCATTCGGAAATGCTGGGATCGGACAGCTATATCTATGTCGAGATTGGCGCGGATGAACCCGTCGTCGTTCGTGAAGAGGGCGTGACCGGCCGCACGGCGGGCGAACGCATCGCCGTTGTGCCGGATGAGGCTCAAATCCACCGTTTCGACGCCGAGGGCCGGGCGCTTACCCGCAACCCTGCCAGGGGTGCCGCCTGAACATTCAACTTTCGCCGGGCTCACCCAAAGTCCCGGCTTTCACCGAGGAGCATGACAATGACCATCAACACCGTTGTATGGGGCGAAAATATCCACGAACACATCAACGAGACGGTGCGTTCGATCTATCCAAACGGCATGCACAACACCATCGCCGACGCGCTGAACCAGAACCCTGAGATCAATGCCACGACAGCTACGCTGCAGGAGCCGGAACACGGGCTTTCGCAGGAGCGCCTCGACAAGACCGACGTTCTCGTCTGGTGGGGCCACAAGGACCATGGCGCGGTTCAGGATGAAATCGTCGAGCGTGTCGCCAAGCGCGTCTGGGAAGGCATGGGCCTGATCGTCCTGCATTCCGGCCACTTCTCCAAGCCGTTCAAGCGTTTGATGGGCACGCCATGCGCGCTGAAATGGCGTGAGGCAGGCGAACGCGAGCGTCTGTGGACAATCAATCCGCGCCACCCGATTGCCGCCGGCCTGCCGGAACATTTCGAGCTCGAAAACGAGGAAATGTATGGCGAACAGTTCTCCGTGCCGGAGCCGCTGGAAACCGTCTTCATCTCCTGGTTCCAGGGCGGCGAAGTCTTCAGATCCGGACTCACCTGGCGTCGCGGCGCCGGCAACATCTTCTATTTCCGCCCCGGGCACGAAACCTATCCGACCTATCACGATGCCAATGTCCAGAAGGTCATCAGCAATTCGGTGAAATGGGCCTATAATCCGATTGGCGCACTGAAGAGCATTCACGACGCCCCTAATGTCCCCATCGACAAGGCGCTGGAGCCCATCGAAGAACGCGGTCCCAAGCTGCACAAGGCAGGCGAAGCAGGTTACAGGTAAACACCATGAGACTTCTCATTCTCGGAACCGGCGGCATGGCCAACAATCATGCGACCTATTTCTCACAAATTCCCGGCGTCGAACTGGTCGCGGCGGTGGATGTGGATGACGTGGTGGTGCGCGGCTTTGCGCTCCGCCACAACATCCCGCTTTCCTTCACCTCGTTGGACGACGCCATCGCCTGGGGTGAATTCGATGCGGCAGCCAATGTCACGCCGGACGCAATCCACCACCCGACCAGCCTGAAGCTGCTTGCGGCCGGCAAGCATGTCTTCTGCGAAAAGCCGCTGGCGGAAAACTACGCCAAGGCCGCCGAAATGGCCGATGCCGCCGAGAAGGCTGGCCTCGTCGCCATGGTCAACCTCACCTATCGCAACGTCGCACCCTTGCAGGCGGCGCGTGAAATGGTGTTGGCCGGCGAAATCGGCAAGGTGCGGCATCTGGAAGCCTCCTATCTCCAGAGCTGGCTCGTTTCCAAGGCCTGGGGCGACTGGATGACGGAGAGCAAGTGGCTGTGGCGGCTTTCCACCAAGCACGGCTCGAACGGCGTGCTCGGCGATGTCGGCATCCACATTCTCGACTTCGCCTCCTATGGCGCGGGCAGCGATGTGGAGCGCATCTTCACGCGGCTGAAGACCTTCGACAAATATGAAGGCAACAAGATCGGCGCCTACGATCTCGACGCCAATGACAGCTTCACCATGACCGCCGAGTTGGAAAACGGCGCCATGGGCGTCATTCACGCCAGCCGCTGGGCAACGGGCCATCTCAACGAACTGCGCCTGCGCATCCACGGCGACAAGGGCGCTCTAGAAGTCATCCACACGCCCGATTACTCCAGCCTGCGCGCCTGCGTCGGTGACGATGTGGAAAAGGCGATCTGGAAGACGATCGATGTCGACCCGGTGCCGACGAATTACGAAAAATTCGCCAAGGCGGTGATGGAAGGTGGCGTCGCCGACCCGGACTTCCGCCACGCCGCCAATCTGCAGAAGGTGCTCGATCTGTCGATCATTGCGGATCGGGAAAGGCGCGAGCTGACCGTTTCGGCTTGATGTGAAAGAACAACATGCGGCAAAACGTTGCTGCATGCTTCTTCTCCCCGCCGGGGAGAAGAAGCAAGTGGCACCCGCTCGCTCAATCCGCTATTCGCTTTCTCAAAGACGTGGACTACGACGTGGAATTTTAATCCTTCCGCGCAACCTATACCCCCCGCTTATTCCCCCACAACAGCACATGCAGCTGCGGCAGCACGCGGGCGGAAAACCAGCGATCCACGCTGACCTTGTCCACCAGCCACAACATCCGGTCCATCACCCCATCGATATCGACACGCGCATCATCGTCATCCGGCGGTGGCGGGGTGTGGTTGCCGGGCTGGAGATAGACAGGCAGATGCGGGAAACGTGCGGATGCCGCCTTGGCATAGGCATAGTCCGCATCGTCGAACACCACGATCTTCAGCGCCACCTGCGGTCCGTCGCCGGCGGCGGCAAGACAGCTTTCGAAGGCTTGCCAGTCGGTTTCCATTTCGCTCGATGGCGGCTTGGGGCTCAGCACCAGATGGTCGAGATCGGCAAACCAGTCTTTGGCGATACTGCCCTGCGTTTCCAGCGCAAAGCGATACCCCTCGCCCTGCCCCTTCGATATCAAAGATCCGAGCGGCTGGATGGCCGGATTGCCGCCAGACAGCGAGACCGTCAGCGGCACGCCGCCGGACAGCCGCCGCACCTCCTGCCAGATTGCGTCGATCGACATGGGTTTCCACGTTTCGCGATAATCGCTATCGACCGCGTGCAGCGTGTCGCACCAGGAACAGCGATAATCGCAGCCGCCGGTGCGCACGAAGACGGTCGGCAGACCGATCAGCAGACCTTCGCCCTGAATGGTGGGCCCGAAGATTTCGCTGATGCGGATCGTTGCGTCCTTCGCTGCAATCTTGTGTGCAGCCATCGTCATGGCCGGTATTCCGCCCAGGTCTTGGCGGTTTCGCTGACGCGCACGGCGCTGGTTTCCGGCAGACGCTCTTTGCACCAGTCATAA
Source organism: Agrobacterium salinitolerans (assembly GCF_002008225.1). GTDB lineage: Bacteria > Pseudomonadota > Alphaproteobacteria > Rhizobiales > Rhizobiaceae > Agrobacterium > Agrobacterium salinitolerans. The sequence goes on from NZ_MRDH01000037.1 coordinate 13,104, forward strand.
AAATGCTTCGCCAGGCATTCCGCCGTCACCCGGTCATGGCCGAGAACGTCATTCAGGTGGCGATGGTCGAACTTGTCGTCGATGTAGTGCTTCAGCGGCGCAAGCTCATGATAATCGCGCACGAAACCGTGCTCGTTCAGCGCTTCGCCTGCCAGCTCGATCTCGACAATGTAATTATGCCCATGCAGGCGATTGCACTGGTGATCCGACGGCAGGCTTTTCAACTGATGAGAGGCGGAAAAGTGAAACTCCTTGGTGATGCGGAACATCAACGCACCTCCTGCGCCGCAAAGGCGTGCGTGGCCGCCACCCAGAAGTCCGGGTCCTCATAGTCTGTCGGATCGGTGACGCCTGCCAGATGAAAGGCCTCGCGCCGTTCCACGCAGGTGCCACAGCGGCCGCAGTGGCGCAAGCCACCCTTGTAACAGGACCATGTTTCACCGAAGGGCGTTCCATATTTTGCACCATCGGTCACGATGGCCGCCTTGGAAACGGTGACGTAGGGCGCGAAGAGTTTCACATCGGCATAGCCTTCAAGCGCGTGCGCCTGCATGGCGTTGAAGCTGTCGATGAAGCCCGGCCGACAGTCGGGGTAGATGAAATGATCGCCGCCGTGCACCGCAATCGCCACCGCATCCGCCTGCTGCGCGGCAGCCAGCCCAAAAGCAATGGTGAGCATGATGGCATTGCGGTTCGGCACCACGGTGGAGCGCATGGTCTCCTCCGCATAGTGGCCATCAGGCACCTCCACATCGTCGGTCAGTGCGGAACCGGTGAGATGCGCGCCGATGGTTCTGATATCGATAATATGATGCGGCACGCCGAGCCGTCTGGCGCAATCGGCGGCAAAATCCAGTTCCTTCCTGTGGCGCTGGCCATAATCGAAGGAGACGAGAGCGAGAAGCTCATGTTCCGCGGCGATTTTATGCGCGAGCGAAACGGAGTCCAATCCGCCGGAGCAGATGACGATAGTTTTCATAATTTAGGATCCCTTGTTTTGACCGGGTGGGCTGCGACCGGATACGGCGCGGCTTTAAAGCAAAGCGAAGGGATTGTGAAGGGCTGCCGCGAAAACAGGAAAGCGGCGAAGTCGCCTTCGCCGCTTTCCGGATCATAAACGCATTAGCGCAGCAGCGCCTGCGCCTCCTCGATGCCGAGGGCTGCCGGCTGTGTGCAGGTCGTTGTCATCTCGATGAAGCGGCCTTCCTCACCGGACTTCAATATCGAGGTCATCACGTCGATACCGTGCAGGGAGCGATCCAGCGAGCAACGTGCATCACGGCCCTCCAGAATGGCAATCGCCATATCGGCAAGGCCGGCCGTGCGGTAATTGGCGCGCGGGCCGTGGGGACTTTCCTGGTTGGAAATGCCGAAAGGATGCGCCCAGTCTTCCAGCGGCTGGATATTCTTGTCTCGGCCGCTGGCTTCGACAACCCCGCCGAAGAAATTGGGGTCCGGCACATAGATCGAGCCTTCCGTGCCGTAGAGTTCCATATTGGCGTGGCGGTGTGACCAGACATCCCAGCTGGCGGAAAGTGTGATCGTCGCACCGTTCACAAATTCCAGCAGCGCGTGGATATTGGTCGGCGTTTCGACAGGAATGACCTCGCCGTTCAGCGGCTGGCTGGTCACCGTACGGGTCGGATTGGCCATGCTTGTCAACGCGCCGACGCGCTTTATCGGGCCGATGAGGTTGATGAGATTGGCAACGTAATAGGGACCGAGATCGAGGATCGGCCCGCCGCCCTTCAGGAAGAAGAAGCCCGGATTGGGGTGCCACATCTCCATGCCGGGGCTCATAACGTGGCAGGTTCCGGACGTGATGCGGCCGACCTTGCCGTCATCGATATATTGCCGCGCAAGCTGATGCGCACCGCCGAGGAAAGTATCCGGGGCGCAGCCGACGGAGAGATTTTTCTCGCGGGCAATGCGCCGCAGCTCCTCACCCTCTTCCAGCGAAAGCACCAGCGGCTTTTCCGAATAGACGTGTTTTCCCGCCTCAAGGGCTGCTTTCGACACCGGGAAATGTGCAGCGGGGATGGTGAGGTTCACCACCACATCGATTTCGGGATTGGCGAGCAGTTCCTCGATGGACTGCGCGACAACACCGAATTCTTCCGCCCTCAGCTCCGCCGCATTGCGGTTGAGATCAGCGCAGGCCAGCACCTTGATGCCCTTGAAGAGCGGTGCCAGCGAAAAATAAGCAGACGAGATATTGCCGCATCCGATGATGCCGACGCCAAGATCTCTGGCCATGATTTAGACTCCGAAAATTGAAACTTAGTAGGTTTTGAAGGACGCGATCGAGCGGGTGATCAGCCGGTCGATATCCTTCGGATTGTCGTGCTCGACCACGAAATGTTTCGTGGCGGATTTCGCCTTCAGCGCCGCGACGAGGCCTTTCCAGTCCACCGTGCCATGGCCGACATCGGCCCAGCCGTCCTCATCCGCATTCTCGCCAGCCGGCGCGATATCCTTGACATGCACGGCGGAGATGCGCTTGCCGTAGCTTTCGATCCAGGCGAGCGGATCGGCATTGCCTCTGATAATCCAGGCTATATCCGCCTCCCATTTCAGGTCCGGGCCGCCGGCAAAAATCTGCTCCTGCGGGGTGGAGCCGTCGGCGAGCTGCTTGAATTCAAAGTCATGGTTATGCCAGCCGAAAGTCAGACCGGCATCCACGAAGGGCTTTCCGGCCTCCTGCAGACGCTTGCCGAAGGCAAACCAGCCAGCGGCGTCTGTCGGGCGCTGATCAGGCATCAGATAAGGGCAATAGATTGCCTCTACACCCAGAACCGTGGCAATATTGAGCGCCTTTTTCGGGTCACCCTCGAGAAGATCGAGGCCGAAATGACCGGTCGGCATCGAAAGGCCGTTGGCTTCGAGTTCGGAGCGCAGGCCTTTTAGGCCTGGTTCATCCAGCGAAGCATACATCGCGCCATAACCCTCGACATGTTTATAACCCGCAGCCGAAAGCTTTTTCAGAATATCGGAAAAAGGCTGGAAATTGCGGGCGCTGTAAAGCTGAAAACCGAGTTCTGTCATTGTCTCCTCCATAGAGATCTGGGTCTTGGGATTGTGTGGGGGAAATCGGAGGCGCTCTAGAGCCGCTCCTCGCTTTGCGCGTCAAACAGTGAGGCCATCGTCATGTCGAGGCCGAGGCGCACCTTCGTGCCCGGAGAGAACCGCCTGTGGCCGCCGACGCGGACCGACATGGTGTGCCCGGCATGTTTCAGCCAGATCAGATTGTCGGCCCCCATCGGCTCCTCGATATCGACGATTGCCTCATGCACTTCGCCACCGACGATATCGGCATCGACCCGCACATGTTCCGGGCGCACCCCGAGAACGACGGCGCGGCCGCCGGCCAGCGGCGTTTCCGCATGATAACCGTCCAGCGCGAAGGTGACGCCGTTGGTGGTGAAGACCACCTTGCCGTCCTTTTCGATCAACTCGCCGCGCAGAAAATTCATCGAGGGGGAACCGATGAAACCGGCGACGAAGAGGTTCCGCGGTTTGTTGTAGATGGTGACGGGGTCCGCCAACTGCTGGATGACGCCGCTCTTCATGATGGCGATGCGATCCGCCAGCGTCAGCGCCTCGATCTGGTCGTGCGTCACATAGATCATGGTGTTCTTCAGCGACTGGTGCAGCCGCTTGATTTCGACACGCAGTTCCGAGCGCAGCTTGGCGTCGAGGTTCGAGAGCGGCTCGTCGAACAGGAACACATCCACATCGCGCACCAGCGCCCGACCGATCGCCACGCGCTGGCGCTGGCCGCCGGAAAGCTCGGCCGGCTTGCGCTTCAGCAAAGGCTCGATCTGCAAAATGCCCGCCGCCCTTTTGACGCGGCGGTCGATCTCCTCCTTCGGCACCTTGGCGACCTGAAGGCCGAAGGACAGGTTCTTTTCCACCGTCATCTGCGGATAAAGCGCGTAGGACTGGAACACCATGCCAATGCCGCGATCCTTCGGCTCTTCCCAGGTGACGTTGCGGTCCTTGATGTATATCTGTCCGTCGGTCGGTTCCAGAAGCCCGGCAATGCAGTTGAGAAGGGTCGACTTGCCGCAGCCGGACGAGCCGAGCAGCACGAGGAATTCGCCGTCATAAATATCGAGATTGAGATCTTTCAGCACGGCAACGGCGCCGAAGGACAGTGAAAGATCGCGGATGGAAACGCTTTTGTTCATATAGCTCAACCTTTTACTGCGCCGGCGGCAATGCCGCGGACGAAAAGCCTGCCGGAGACGAAATAAACGATCAGCGGCACGGCCCCGGTCAGAAGCGTGGCGGCCATGTTGACGTTGTATTCCTTCACGCCCTGCACGGAGTTGACGATGTTATTGAGCTGCACCGTCATCGGGTAATATTCCGGCCGGGTGAAGACGACACCGAACAGGAAGTCGTTCCAGATGCCGGTCACCTGCAGGATCATCGCCACGACGAAGATCGGCAGCGACATGGGCAGCATGATGCGGAAATAGATTTGCCAGAAGTTCGCGCCGTCAATGCGCGCTGCCTTGAACAATTCTTCCGGCAGCGAAGCGAAATAGTTGCGAAACAGCAACGTCAGGATCGGCATGCCGAAGATGGTGTGCACGATGACGAGGCCGGTCAGCGTGCCATAGACACCCATTTCCCGTAGCACGATGACGATCGGATAGATCATTACCTGATAGGGGATGAAGGCGCCGATGATAAGGATCGAGAAGAACAGCTCCGATCCCTTGAACTTCCAATTCGCCATAGCGTAGCCGCTGACGGAAGCGACGATGATGGAAATGACCACCGATGGTACGAGAATGCGCACGGAGTTCCAGAACCCACGCGAAAGCCCGTCGCAGTTAAGCCCGGTGCAGGCATTCGCCCAGGCTTTCACCCAGGGTTCGAAAGTGATTTCCACCGGCGGCGCGAAGATGTTGCCGAGCCGGATTTCCGGCATGCCTTTCAGCGAGGTCACGACCATCACGTATAGCGGCAGCAGGTAATAGGCGGCAGCCACAAACAGCGTGCCGTAAAGAATGATGTTGCGGCGTGAAAAGGTCTTCCTCGGTTTCCTGCCGCGAGGGCCGGAAAGGTCCGGGGCAACCGCATCGCTGGCGGTGACAACCGTGTTCAATGTGCTGATATTAGCCACGCTTCTTGCCTCCGAATTCGAGGTAGGCCCATGGAATGACGATGATCGCGACCGTCAGGAGCATCATTGTGGAGGCGGCAAAGCCCTGCCCCAGATTCTGCGCCTGAAACATGTAGTCATAGACATATTTCGCCGGCACTTCGGACGCGATGCCCGGCCCGCCGCTCGTCTGCGCCACGACAAGATCGTAAACCTTGACGATGCCGCTGGCGATGATGACCAGCGTGGTGATGAAGACCGGCCGCATCATGGGAATGATGATGAGAATATAAGTCTTCCACATCGGAATGCCGTCGACGCGCGCCGCCTTCCAGATATCCTCGTCAATGCCGCGAAGACCGGCGAGCATCAGGCACATGACGAGCCCCGTGCCCTGCCAGAGCGCGGCAATCAGAATGCCGTAGATGACGATCTGGGAATTATAGAGCGGATCGAAAGTAAAGCTTTCCCAGCCCATCGAGCGGACCACGGACTGGATGCCGAATTCCGGGTTCAGCAGCCATTGCCAGACGAGGCCGGTGACGATGAAGGACAGGGCGAAGGGATAAAGGAAGATCGTGCGGAAGGTGTTTTCAAAGCGGATCTTCTGATCCATCAGCGCCGCCAGCACAAAGCCGATAACGAGGCTGAAAATCAGCGACAGAATACCGTAGATCGCCAGGTTCTGGATGGAGACGATCCAGCGTGGTGCTGCCCACAAACGCTCATATTGATCGAAGCCGATAAAGCTTGCCCGCGGCAGAAGCTTGGAATTGGTGAAGGAATAAACCACTGTCCAGATCGTGCCGCCGAGGAAAATCACCATCGCGGTCAGGATCATCGGAATGGAGGCAATCTTGGAATTGAGATTGCGGAAAAGCTGGTTGGGGCGCCCTGAGCGCGCTTGACCTGCCATGCTACCTCCTCCTGTAACGTTACAGTTAGCGGTCAGGCAAAAGCCTCGCCGCATGAAACCCCTGCCCGTGCTGGTGATTTTGCACAGGCAGGACGCTGGAAGGGAAAGCGTCGAAGCGCTTTCCCACCCGGAGAGATCACAATCAGTCCGCCGAACCGATAATGTCTGCGAAGCGCTTCTGCCCGTCTTCCGCCGACATCGAGCCCGCAAAGAACTCCGCCATCAGGTCTTCCTTTTGTTTCTGCGTATCGGCAGAAATCAGCTGGTCGGTGCTGGTCAGCGCATTGCCCTTGGCCAGAATTGCCAGACCCTTTTTCATGCAGTCATTGGCTGCATTGAGGTCGACGTCACCGCGGATCGGCAGCGAGCCTTTCTTCAGGTTAAAGGCAACCTGCGTTTTCGGATCGACGATGGTTGCGGCAAGAACGTCCTGCGCCTTGGTTTTCGCCTCGTCCTTCAAAACAGGGAAATAAAAGGCGTCGCCACCCGTGGTGAGGTATTCACTAAGACCAAGTCCGGGAAGGCAGGAATAGTCCGTGCCGGCTTTCTGGTTGGCAAGCTGGAATTCACCCTGCGCCCAGTCCCCCATGATCTGGCCGCCGGCCTTGCCGGTGATAACCATGTTGGTGGCCTGGTTCCAGTCCTGAACATTGGTGCCCTTGGCCATGTCGCGCGCCTCGACGGCAGCCGCGAAAATCTTCGCCATCTCAGGCCCGGCTGCAGTCTCGGCATCCTTGTCGCCATAGACTTTCTGATAAATGTCCTTGCCGCCGAGCGAAAGCGTCAGCGTGTCGAACAGGCCGTTGGCCTGCCAGGCCTGCCCACCGAGCGCGAGCGGCTGGATACCGGCCTTTTTCAGCGCCGGTGCGGCGGCGACAAACTCCGTCCAGTTTTTCGGAACTTCGACGCCCGCCTTCTTGAAGGCTTCATTGGAAAGCCACAGCCATTGCCAGGAGTGGATGTTAACCGGCGCGCAATAAATCTTGCCGTCGATGGTGCAGCTGTCAAGCAGGCTCGCGGGCTTGATGACGTCTTTCCAGTTGCCCTTTGCAGCAACATCGGACAGGTCGCGCATCAGGCCTGCTTGAACAAGCTCTTCCGCCTGCCGGCCGTGGTTGAACTGGGTCGCACCCATCGGGTCACCGCCGGTGATGCGGCTGATCATGATCGGCCGGGCCGTGCCGCCCGAACCGGCAATCGCGCCGTCAACCCATTTGTTACCGGTGGCGTCGAAAGCCTTGGCCAATTCGGCGACCGCGGCGGCTTCGCCGCCCGATGTCCACCAATGGGTCACCTCAAGATCGGTGGCCCCGGCGATACCCGCCGGAATCATGACGCTGGCCAAAAAGGCCGCAGAAATAACACGCATTCGCATGAGTCTCCTCCCTCACTGAAACGTTACAGTTGGAACGTATGCGAAGATTTTTGATTAGGCAACCGCCTAAAATACGAATCTCGATGTGGCAATTTCGGACATGCCTTGCGACTGGAAACCTCGCAAATCGACGACCGGCGGCATGCCAGGTCCTGCCGGCCTGCCCCTTCCATTCCTACAATTTCTGCAAGGGACGCGGCTGCCGCATCCGTATTTGAATAAGGGGGCTCACCCTTTAAACATACAAACGAGCCGGAACGCCTTCCGCCTCGCCTCTGTCGTGCTGCCTCACAACACTATCCATTATTGCCTCTTATAGTCATCCTCGATGCGGATGACATCATCCTCGCCGATATAGGCTCCGGTCTGGATTTCGACCAGTTCGAGCGGAATCTGCCCCTCATTGGCAAGCCGATGTGACTCGCCGATCGGGATGTAAACCGACTGGTTCTCCGTCAGCAGCCGGGTTTCCTCGCCAATCGTCACCGTCGCCGTGCCCTTGACGACGATCCAGTGTTCCGAGCGGTGATAATGTTTCTGGAATGAGATGCGGTGGCCGGGATCGACCGTGATGTGGCCGACCCGGTAGCGCTCGTCCACATACATGTGTTCGATATAACCCCAAGGGCGATAGACCCGCTTGTGGGTCTGCGTCTGCGGTGCGTGTTCGCCATTCTTCAGCGTCTCCACCAGACCCTTCACATCCTGCACCCGGTTTTTCGGCACCACCAGAACCGCATCCTTGGTGGCCACGACAACCATGTCCCTGGCGCCCACCACCGTCGTCAGCAATTGCGTCGAATGGATGAGGCAGCCTTCGGAATCGATGAAGACGCCGTTGCCTTCCAGCGCATTGTCGTTGCCGCGCTTGTCGGCAATTTCCCAGATCGCATCCCAGCTGCCGATATCCGACCAGCGGAAATGGCCGTGCACCACCGCCATGCGTTTGGTCTTCTCGATCACCGCATAGTCGATGGAATTTTTCGGCGAAGCCTCGAAGCTTTCCTGATGAAGGCGCACGAAACCCAGGTCGCTTTCATATTGGTCGACCGCTTGCGTCACCGCCGCCAGAATCTCCGGGGCAAAGGCCTTCAGCTCGGCAATCATCACATCGGAACGGAACAGGAAATTGCCGGAATTCCAGAGATAACCTTTTTCCAGATAGGAGATCGCCGTCTTCATATCCGGTTTCTCCACAAAGGCATCCACGGTGCTGAGGTCTTCCTCGCCGTCGATCGCCTCGCCCGGCTTGATATAACCGTAGGAGGTGCGCGGTTCGGTCGGCACCAGGCCGAAGACGACGATATTGCCCTGATCGGCGGCTTTTGCGCCGAGTTTCACGGCGTCGGAGAACTTGTCGGCATCGAGCACCACATGATCGGCGGCAAGCGCCAGCACCAGGCATCCTGGCTCGCGGCGCTCGGCCAGCACGGCGGCGGCGGCCATGGCGGCGGCGCTGTCGCGGCGGGCGGGCTCCAGCACCACCGTCGCCGGCAAATCGATTTCTTCCGCCTGACGGCGGGCGAAGAAACGGAAATCCTCGTTGGTGATGACAAGCGGCTCGGCATAGAGGCTCTTGTCGCCCACCCGCTGCAACGTTTGCTGATAGGTCGAAAGATTGCCGACCAGCGGCTGGAACTGCTTGGGCAACTGATCGCGCGAGACGGGCCAAAGTCGGGAGCCCGCACCGCCAGCCAGAAGAACCGGCGTGATCTTTCGAGTATGTTCCTTCACGGCAAAACCTTTCCAATATCAAAAATTTTCCGGCGCGCCGGACAATTTACATATTTCCCAATGCCGCCATCATCGGTTTGCGAGCGGGCAAGCGCAAGCTCATAAATTCGCCTTGTGAAAGCTTGGTGAATGAGCAACAGGGCATTTGGAGGACATGTCGATTGCCCGGGGACCCGTTTCGCTAACGCGACATGGCTTGTGAGGTTCCACAGAACTCGCCACGGAAAAGCCCACGAGGATCGCGGCAATGCACCACCCACGGATCCGCATCTGCGGTCGGGCGGTGGCGCACGGGCCGGATAATCCAGCAACGGGTCAAGAACGACGACTTAATCGATTAAATCCGGCCGCAAATTTCATCACGCTTAAATTTGCTGCACTGAACAACATTCAAGACTTGGCAGACGCGCGAAAAATACAATAACAACGGCGGATATTTTTACAATGTTATCGACACGAAAGCACGTTCAGCCCATGTCCGACACGACGAAGCCCGCCAGCACAAGAACATCGGTTACGGATCAGGAAGCCCTGGATTTTCACGCTCAAGGCAGGCCGGGGAAACTGGAAATCACCCCGACCAAGCCGATGGCGACGCAGCGGGATCTGTCGCTTGCCTATTCGCCTGGCGTGGCCGTACCAGTGAAAGCCATCGCCGAAAATCCGGCGACCGCTTACGATTATACAACGCGCGGCAACATGGTTGCGGTCATCTCCAACGGCACCGCCATCCTGGGTCTCGGCAATCTCGGCGCTCTGGCCTCCAAGCCGGTCATGGAAGGCAAGTCGGTCCTTTTCAAGCGCTTCGCCGATGTCGATTCCATTGACCTCGAGGTCGATACCGAAGACGCCGATGAGTTCATCAATTGTGTGCGTTACCTCGGACCCTCCTTCGGCGGTATCAATCTGGAAGACATCAAGGCGCCGGAATGTTTCATCATCGAAAGCCGCCTGCGCGAGCTGATGGACATTCCCGTTTTCCATGACGACCAGCACGGCACCGCCATCATCGCCGCCGCCGGCCTCATCAACGCCATCGAGTTGACGGGCCGCGACTTCAAGACCACCAAGCTGGTCTGCAACGGCGCGGGCGCTGCGGCAATCGCCTGCATGGACCTCATCAAGGCCATGGGGTTCAACCCTGAAAACATCACGCTCTGCGATACCAAGGGCGTGATCTATCAGGGCCGTGCCGAAGGCATGAACCAGTGGAAATCCGCCCATGCGGTGAAAACCAACAACCGCACGCTGGCGGAAGCCATGAAGGGTGCGGATGTGGTGTTCGGCCTCTCCCAAAAGGGCGCTTTCAGCGAAGAGATGATCCGCTCCATGGCGCCGAAGCCGATCATCTTCGCCATGGCCAATCCGGACCCGGAAATTACGCCGGAAGAAGTGTCGCGCATCCGCGACGACGCCATCATGGCGACCGGGCGTTCGGACTACCCGAACCAGGTCAATAACGTCCTCGGCTTTCCCTATATCTTCCGTGGCGCGCTCGATGTTCGCGCCAGCCAGATCAACGATGCGATGAAGATCGCGGCGGCACAGGCGCTGGCCGATCTTGCCCGCGAGGATGTGCCTGACGATGTGGCCGCCGCCTATCAGGGCAACCGTCCGCGCTTCGGGTCGCAATACATCATTCCGGTTCCCTTCGATCCGCGCCTGATTTCGGCAATTCCTGTGGCCGTGGCGAAAGCGGCGATTGAAACCGGCGTCGCCCGCCGGGAGCTGCCCGATCTCGATGCCTATGCCCGCGAGCTTTCCGCCCGTCGCGACCCGATGGCTTCCACCACGCAGCGCCTTTACGAACGGGTGCGCCGCTCGCCCAAGCGGGTCGTGTTTGCGGAAGCCGAAGAAGAACAGGTCATGCGCGCGGCGATTTCCTTCACCGCGCAGGGCCTCGGCACCGCCATCCTGCTCGGCCGTGACGACATCATCCGGGCCAATGCGGAACGCGCCGGCATCGATCTCGACCGCGCCAATATCGAGATCACCAATGCGCGCCTTTCCAGCCGTGTCGATGCCTATGTCGATTACCTCTATGCGCGCCTGCAGCGCGGCGGTTTCCTGCTGCGCGACGTACAGCGCCTGATCCATAACGACCGCAACCATTTCGCCGCCTGCATGGTGGCGATGGGCGATGCGGACGCCGTGGTCACCGGCGTCACCCGCAATTACTCCACGGCGCTGGAAGATATTCGCCGTTGCATCAACACAAAGCCCGGCCATCGCGTCATCGGCGTTTCGCTGGTGGTCTCGCGCAACCGAACCGTCTTCGTTGCCGATACGGCCGTGCATGATATGCCGAATGCCGAGGACCTGGCGGATATCGCCGAAGAGGCCGCCCACCTTGCACGCCGTTTCGGTTACGAACCGCGCGTTGCCATGCTCGCCTATTCCACTTTCGGCCAGCCGGTCGGCGAACGCTCCGACAAAGTACGTGAGGCCGTGAAAATCCTCGACAAGCGAAACGTCAATTTCGAGGTCGATGGCGAAATGTCGGCCGATATAGCACTCAACCATCACCGCATGCAGAGCCAGTATCCCTTCGCGCGTCTTTCCGGCCCGGCCAATGTACTGGTCATGCCCGCCATCCATTCCGCCTCCATCTCCACCAAGATGCTGCAGGAACTGGGCGGCGCGACCGTCATCGGCCCGCTTCTCGTCGGCCTCGACAAGTCGGTGCAGATCACTTCGATGGGCGCGAAAGACAGCGACATCGTTAACATGGCGGCAATCGCGGCCTACAACGCCGGTCGTTAAGACGGGCTGGAGGTTGCAGCACGTTTCTTCGCACCGGGGAGGCGCGTTGCAATATCCATCGCCTGGCCCCTTTCTGGTCTGGAGATTTTGGAAGCGTATCGCTGGCCCGCCTCTGTCTGAGGCGGGCTTTTTCGTGGTCTTGAGGGTGGTTTGGGTGGATTTCAGGCCCGATGAGACGTTGTCGGCGTCGGCAATGTCACCCAGAGGGGCGTGTTGAAAGCCACCACTGCTAGCAAGATCTGCGCCTTTGTCTCGACGATCCCACGGTAGCGGATCACGCCGGGGCCAATACGGTTCTTCAGTGTGGCAAATGTCGTTTCCACGGCCGCCCGACCCTTCAATATCATAGGGTTAAGGCGGACAAGACGCAGCGTCAGGATACGGTGACGCCGATTCGGCCGGCGCGTCGGCGATGGGGGCAACGTTACCGTCGCCCCCGACATTCCCGTCAAACGTAACGATTGACCACGTTTTCCAGATACTCCTGACGGCCGGACTTCGGCTCAGGATTGATATCCTCACGCTCGACCAGCGCTGCAATCTCTTCCAGCTTCAGCTCGCCACGCAGCATCTTCTGGGCTTCAGCCGAATCCCACTTGGCGTAACGCTCGGCAAGCGGTTTCGACAATGCGCCGTCCTCGATCATCTTCGCCGCTGCTTTCAGGCCACGGGCGCAGCAATCCATGCCGCCGATATGGCCGATCAGCAGATCCTGCGGATCGAGCGACTGGCGGCGCAGCTTGGAATCGAAGTTGGTGCCACCGTTCTTGAAACCGCCGCCGGCAAGAACATGGTAATAAGCCAGCGCCATTTCCGGCACGTTGTTGGGGAACTGGTCGGTATCCCAGCCGGACTGGTAGTCGTTGCGGTTCATGTCGATGGAGCCGAAAATGCCGAAGGCATTGGCCATGGCCAGCTCATGTTCGAAGGAATGGCCGGCGAGGATGGCATGGCCCTGCTCGATATTGACCTTCACTTCCTTTTCGAGACCGTTCTTTTGCAGGAAGGCATAAACGGTGGCGACATCGTAATCGTACTGGTGCTTGGTCGGCTCCTGCGGCTTCGGCTCGATCAGGATCGTGCCTTCGAAGCCGATCTTGTATTTGTATTCCACCACCAGATTGAGGAAACGGCCGAGCTGGTCGAGTTCACGCGACAGATCGGTGTTGAGCAGCGTTTCATAACCTTCACGACCGCCCCACAGAACATAGTTGGCGCCGCCAAGCTTCTTGGTGGCATCCATGCAGGTCTTCACCGTGGCTGCGGAGAAAGCGAAGACGTCAGGATCGGGATTGGTCGCAGCGCCCGACATGAATCGGCGGTTCGAGAAAAGGTTGGCCGTGCCCCACAGCAGCTTCACGCCGGTATCGGCCTGCTTCTGCGCGAAATAATCGACGATTTCGTTGAGATTTTTGGTGTTCTCGGCGAAGTTCTTGCCTTCCGGGCGCACATCGGCGTCGTGGAAGCAATAGAACGGCGAACCGAGCAGGGAGAAAAATTCGAAAGCCACATCGGCCTTCAGCTTGGCGGCCTGCATGGTGTCTTCGAACCACGGACGCTGGAATGTCTGGCCACCGAAGGGGTCACCGCCCGGCCATGTGAAGGTGTGCCAATAGGCTACCGCGAAACGCAGGTGATCTTCCATGCGCTTGCCGGCGACGATCTCGTCGGGATTGTAGTGGCGGAAGGCCAGCGGATTGGTGCTGTCGGGGCCTTCATATTTGATCTTGGCGATATCGCCGAAGAAGCCTGTCGTCATTGGGTGGTTCCTCCATGGTGGGCTTGGGTGGTGTTTGACAATTTCAAGGTTGGAGGGTGTGGCTCACCCCCCTCTGCCCTGCCGGACATCTCCCCCTCAAGGGGGGAGATCGACTCGTAGTTACGTCCTCACCTCTCGCGAGGCGTAGTATGAAGTGAGGTGTCCGCCACTTGCCGATCTCCCCCCTTGAGGGGGAGATGCCCGGCAGGGCAGAGGGGGGTGACGCCGCACACGCCGCGTCTCACTGCGAAAGCGCCCTTATCGCCGGATAAAGCGCATGATACCGCCTGTAAGCCTCCTCATAAGCCGCGGCCAGATCAGCCACCGGCTCAATCGTCCGCGCCGTCTCCGGCTGCGAGCAGACGGCCACCGGATCGGCCCCGGTCGCGGCAATCAGGCCGAGGCGGGCGGCACCAAAGGCCGCGCCGAAATCGCCCTCGGCCGGAATATCCACGGGAACACCAAGCGAGGTGGCGATCGAGGCCAGCCAGTAAGTCGAGCGCGAGCCGCCGCCGATGGCGGTGACGCGGGAGATTGAGGTGCCGGCCGATTTCAGCGCTTCGAGATTATCGCGGATGGCGAAGGTCACGCCTTCCAGCACGGCCTGGGTCAGCGCTTTGCGGTCGCTTTCATGCGACAGGCCGATGAAGGAACCACGGATGGCAGCATCATTATGCGGCGTGCGTTCGCCGGAAAGATAGGGCGCGAAAGTGACGCCGGAGGGGGCCAGAAGCGTCTCGCCGAGTTCACTGGTCAGATCGGCAGCGGATTGGCCGGTGAGGCGCGAATACCAGTTCAACGCATCCGTCGCGGAGAGGATGACGCCCATCTGGTGCCAAGTGTCGGGCAGCGCATGGCAGAAGGCATGCACGGCGCTTTCCGGCTTCGGCAGGTAAGAAGCGTTGGCGGCAAAGAGCACGCCCGATGTGCCTAGCGATACGAAGGCATGGCCTTCCTTCACCGTGCCCATGCCGCAGGCGGAAGCGGCATTGTCGCCCGCGCCGCCGGCGACCACGGCACGGCCGGAAATGCCCCATTCGGAAGCCAGCTCACTGCGCAGAACGCCCGCCTCATCCGTGCCTTCCACCAGCGACGGCATGTGTTTTTCATCGAGCCCCGTCGCCGCAAGCAGATCGGAAGACCATTTGCGCGCACCGGTATCGAGCCAGGCGGTGCCGGCGGAGTCGGACATCTCGGAGATATATTCGCCCGTCAGCCAAAGACGCAGATAATCCTTCGGCAGCAGCACCTTGGCCACTTTCGCGAAGATGTCGGGCTCGTTCTTCGCCACCCAGGCAAGCTTCGGCGCGGTAAAACCGGGGAAAACGATATTGCCTGTGATCTTGCGGAAACGCGGATCGGCATCGAGAGCGGCAGCCTCGGCATGGGAGCGCGTGTCGTTCCACAGGATGCAGGGGCGCAGCACCTTGCCTTCGGCATCCACAAGCGTCGCGCCATGCATCTGACCGGAAAGGCCGATGCCCTTGACGGCGGCAAGCTCTTTCGCAAACTTCTGCTTCAGGCCGGCAACGGCGGTTTTTGTCGCGGCGATCCAGTCTGCCGGGTCCTGTTCCGACCAACCATGATGCGGGCGCGAAACATCCAGCGAGCCGTTGGCCGAGCCGATGATTTTCTGATCGCCGTCCATCAGCAGGGCTTTGACGCCTGACGTGCCAAGATCGAGACCGAGATACATGTATTTCTCCATTCCGGCGCGCCTTGCGCCACTTCCAGCCTGTTTGCTCAGGGAAGATTGTCCCTGAGGAAGA
This sequence comes from Agrobacterium salinitolerans, assembly GCF_002008225.1. Taxonomy (GTDB): domain Bacteria; phylum Pseudomonadota; class Alphaproteobacteria; order Rhizobiales; family Rhizobiaceae; genus Agrobacterium; species Agrobacterium salinitolerans. The sequence continues at coordinate 28,536 of NZ_MRDH01000037.1, forward strand.
TGTCGATACGAATACGTTCCTGCGCGGCGATGACGGGCAGGCCATCGGCGCGCGCCTTCAACACGCGGATGGCGCTGCGCACCTCATGTCCCGCATCCTGGTTGAGCACGGCATCGAGCAGCCCTTGCCGCAGCGCATTGGCGGTGTTTTCCGTCAGTTCATGGGCGATGACCGAAAGCGCTCTTTCGCCATCTGCGGCACAAAGCGCGCGGATGAGACCGCGATTGCCGGCACCGAGACTGTAGATACCGGAAAGGGCATCATTGCGTAGAGCATCGCGCACCAGCGCATCGACGGTGAGCGGATCGTCCCTGCCCTCCAGCACCGGCAGCAACCGCAGCTGGGGAAATTCCGATTCGATGACGGCGCGAAATCCTTCCAGACGTTCGCGATGGTCACGCACCAGCATGGAGCCGGCAACAACGGCGACATCGCCGCCGCGCCCGGAGAGGAAACGCCCCATCAAGCTTGCCGCCGTGCGTCCGGCCGCAACGTTGTCCACACCGGCATAATGATCGCGCCTCGAGCCGGAAAGGTCGGACACCAATGTGACAGTGGCGATGCCATCTTCCGCCAGCCGGTCGGCGGCCTCGGCCACGTCTTCGGAATCGGTTGCGACGAAGGCAACGCCCGAGGGCTTTTCCCGGCGTGCAACTTCCAGTGCCTCGGTCAGTGCCGCGGCATTAAACGGCGGCACCTCGATGACACGGATGGCCGTGCGCTCCAGATGGGAGCGGCTGGCCGCCGCCCGCACCTCGGCGCGCAGCGTCGCCATAAAGGAATTGTCATTGCCGGGCAGGATGAAGACCATGGAGTAGTTGCGGCCCTTGGCCAAATTGGCGGCCGCGATATCGCGCACATAACCAAGCTCGGCAATGGCGGCTTCCACCCGCGCCCGCGTCGCCGCATGCACGCCAGGGCGCATGTTCAACACCCGGTCGATGGTGGCAAGGCTGACGCCTGCCCGCTCTGCAATATCATGAACTGTCGGCTTCATGGCTCCTCCCTCCCCCTTGCATATCCAGCTTTGCCGCCGCCGTAAATCGAAAAATGATGTACGTACCTCATATTTCATCAACCGGCTGCGGAATATCGATGCCCGCATGGGCTGAGGTTAATAAAGCGTCCGCCGGTAGTCCTGCTCCAGCTGCTCGTCCATCTTCTGCATCTCGCGCCCGTCCCTCGGCGCCCCCGTTGTCTCATCGAGAATGATCTTGATAAGCGAGGGCATTTCCGACCGGACCTGCAAATGCGCGGGATCCCACAGGTGGGAGCGCCGGAATGCCTTGGCGCAATGCATGAAGACCTCATCAACCTTCACGACGATGGCAAGTTTGGGAATACGATCCGCAACGCTCATGAGCTGAAGAAGATCGGGATCGTAGCTCAGTGTCGCCCGCCCGTTCACCCGCAGGGTGTCGTCAAAGCCGGGCACGATGAACAACAGACCCACAACGGGGTTGGCGATGATGTTGCTGAGAGTATCAAGGCGATTGTTGCCCGGCCGGTCCGGGATCACCAGGGTGCGGCCATCAAGAACCTTTACGAAGCCCGGCGGATCGCCGCGGGGGCTGACATCGGCCCTTCCTTCGAGATTCTGGGTACCGATGCAGAGAAACGGGGACCGTCTTATGAATTCCTGCGCATGTACGCCAAGCCTGTCCTGACACTTCTGTATCGCCAGCGCATGTGTCGGCTCGAACAACCCGCGAAGCGACTGCTCATCCGTTATGGCAAAGTCTGGCCTGATTGCAAAGTTTGGAGTGAGTTCCAAGTCCGTCATGATCTCCCCCTCTGAACAGCTCTGCCCAGCGGCAAAAATCCAGATCAACCGTCCTCCCGGCCCCGATTTCGCTCCCTCTGTGCATTATTTGAGGTACGTACCTCAATAATTGGTATACATGGATTGCCCGTTGCGATCAACAGCTGAAATCGGCCAACAGCCGCATTGGAATTTTGGACGGACGCAAAAAAGGGGCCGTCATTCCGACGGCCCCAGCTCTGCGGTGGATGGGAGGGGATTGTTATCAGTGCGCCGCATCTGGCGGCGGCGCTGCCTTGGGTTTCTGAATCAGCACGGTCATGAAGATCAGGCTGGAGAACAGGATCGTCAGCGCGAAGAACACATCCGCGAAGGCCAAAATCCATGCCTGCTGCGAGACCATGCCAACCATTTTCTTGACCGCGATGGATGCGCCGTCCAGGCCGTAGGAATCGTAGTTGGCGCCGACATTGTTCAGCCATTCCAGCGCCTGCGGGTTGGAGTAGCTGATATGTTCGGCCAGCCGCACATAATGGTCGTCCGTGCGCTGCGACAGCATGGTGTTGATGATGGCAAGACCAACCGCGCCGCCGAGGTTACGGGTGAGGTTGAAGAGGCCGGATGCATTGCGGATACGGGCGGGCGGCAGCGTGCCGAGCGCGATATTGTTGATCGGCACCATACACATCATCAGGCCGAAACCGCGCAGGATTTGCGGGATCAACAGCTCGTAGAAATCCCAGTCCGTCGTCACATGCGTCATGATCCATGTGCCGCAGCCGAAGCTGATGAAGCCGATGGCCATCATGATGCGCGGATCGAGCTTGGTGGAGACCTTGCCGGCAATCGGCGCGGTGAAGAACATGGCAAGACCGGATACGAACATGGTCTCGCCGATCATCAGCGCATCATATCCCCTCACCCGGCCGAGATAGAGCGGGTAGAGATATGTAAGGCCATAAAGCCCGATGCCCATGACGAAGGAGAAGAGCGAGCCGATGGAGAAGTTGCGGTCGGCAAAGGCGCGGATATCCACGACAGGGAATTCCACTTTGAAGGCGCGCCAGAAGAACACGACGGCGCCGACGACCATCGCAATCGAGCCCAGCACAATGTGTTCGTCGTTGAACCAGTCCTTGTTGTTGCCCTCTTCCAGCACATATTCCAGCGAGCCGAGGAAAACCGCCATCGAAAGCAGACCCCACCAGTCGAACTTCTTCCAGAGCGACTTTTCCGGCTTGTCGAAATCGATCAGGCTCCAGGTCAGGATGGTGACGATGATGCCGGGGATAATGTTGACGAGGAACAGCCAGTGCCAGGAAAAGGCATTGGAAAGATAACCGCCGACCGTCGGGCCGATGGTGGGTGCGAGCGTGGCGACAAGACCGATGATCGGCGAGACGACAGAACGCTTCGACGGCGGGAAGATGGTGAAGGCCGCCGCAAAGACCGACGGGATCATACCGCCGCCGATAAAGCCCTGGATCGCGCGATAGACGATCATCTGGTCGATATTGGTGGCGGTGGCGCAAAGCGCGCTCGATATGGTGAAGCCGGCAGCACAAGTGGCGAAGAGCACCCGCGTGGAGAGGATGCGCGCCAACGTGCCCGACAGCGGGATCATGATCACTTCCGCGATCAGATAGGACGTCTGCACCCAGGCGATCTCATCGGACCCCGCGCCGAGGCCGGCCTGGATTTCCGCAAGCGAGGCGGAGACGATCTGAATGTCGAGAATGGACATGAACATGCCGAAGACCATCGCGAAAAACGCGATGAGCCTGCGCCTGTCCATCGGGGGATCGGCGGGGATGGACGCCCCGCCCGTACCGACAACCGTAGCCGCCATGATCTTGACCTCAACGGCGCATCAGCGATGCGCCTTACTTGGCTTCCGGGTTGGCTTGCGCCGTTTTCGTGGTTTCCGGCGCCGTGCGGGTATCGACATCGACAACGACGCTGAGGCCGGCGCGCAGATTGTGCTTTTCAAGGTCTTCCTTGGAGAAGACGATACGAACCGGCACGCGCTGGATGACCTTAGTGAAGTTGCCCGTCGCGTTTTCCGGCGGCAGCATGGAGAAGACCGAGCCTGAGCCGGGCGAGATCGACTGCACCGTGCCTTCGATGGTCGCATCGTCGAAAGCATCGACATGGACGCGAACCTTCGAACCCGGCACAACGCGGGCGAGCTGCGTTTCCTTGAAATTAGCGTCGATATAAAGCTCGTTCATCGGCACCAGCGACGCCAGGCGCTTGCCGACTGACACCAGATCGCCACTCTGCACCGCCAGATTACCGATGACGCCGTCATAGGGCGCCTTCAGAACCGTGAAGGACAGGTCACGGGCGGCCTTGTCACGCGAGAGCTGCAGCGAACGGATGGTGCTTTCGGCTTCCTCGCGCTGGGCACGCAGAAGTTCCACATTGGCCTTGGCCGAAGCGATGGCGGCATCGCCGGCCACGACATTCGCCTTGGCCTGATCAAGCGCGACCTGCGCATTGTCGGAGGCGGCGACCGTGCCGACATCCTTCGCCTGTAGCTCGCTCGCGCGCTTCTGGGTGATTTCAGCGCCGCGAAGGGCGGCATCCAGCGCGCCCTTCTGGGCAACCGCCTGTTCCAGTGCAGCTTCGCCGCCGATGATCTGCGCATCGATGCGCTTCAGCGACAGTTCTTCGGTGCGGATCTGCGCTTCGGCCTGCTCAAGGGCGATGCGGTAATCGCCGTCGTCCAGCGTCACCAGCGGATCGCCTGCCTTCACTTCCTGGTTCTCGACGACGTTCACCTTGGCGACGTAGCCGGAAACCTTCGGTGCGATGACGGCAATGTCGCCTTCGATATAGGCGTCGTCCGTCGACACAAGGAAGCGCCCGTCAGTCCACCAGTTATAACCATACCAGCCAGCACCGGCCAGCAGGGCGACGGCGATGACGGGGAGAAGTTTGGAACGCTTTTTCTGCTTCGGCGCAGCCGTTGTCTGAGCAGGCGGCGCGGCCGGAGCCTCGGCCGGCTTTGCGGGAGAGGTCTCGGCCTTGGCGGAGATATCCGCCTCTTCCGCATCGTTGACGGCGCGAACCGCGCTATTCTTCTGGGCCGACATGAGAGCTTACCGTGATAGATTGAAGAAAGTTTTTCGAACTGAACCGTTCGGTTCGATTGACATAATCTCTTTCCTGACACATATCAAGTGTTATCGAACCGATTGGTTCGACGTTCGGTTAATTTTTTTTACGCCATTGCAATGCTAAGAGGCGGTAGCGATGGCAGGTGAAGACAGGGATATGGAGACGGAAACGGAAACGGGCTGTCCGGGCAATGCCGCCGGGCGTTTTGCGGCGGGCGAAGACCCGGCCAAACGCGCGCAGATTCTGGCAGGTGCCTGGCGCGTGTTCAAGCGCAAGGGTTTCGATGCCGCCAGCATGAACGACATCACGCGCGAGGCGGGCGTTTCCAAGGGCACGATCTATGTCTATTTCTCCAACAAGGAGGACCTGTTCGCCGCGCTGGTCGATCACCATCGGCAGGAATTCGCCAACTCGATGCGCGATATTCTCGCCGGCACCGAAGAGGTGCGCGACGGACTGAGACAATTCGGCAAGGCCTTCGCCAACAAGATGATCTGTTCCGAGATGATCCCGGCCATGCGGTCGGTCATCGGCGTCATCGACCGCATGCCGAAATTGGCGCAGCGCTTCTTCATCGCCGCGCCCAACAATGTCCGCACCGTGCTCCAGGATTTCATCGAACATCATGTCGCGCTCGGCCATCTGCAGGTCGATGACGTGGAACTGGCCGCCCGGCAATATATCGAGCTTTCCACCGGCACCTTCTTCAAGCTGCGCCTGTTCGGCGAGATCGACGGCCCGGTTCCGGAAGAAGAGCTGGACCGGGTGATCGCCAGCGCCATTATGGTATTCATGGCCGCCTACGGAACCGACAAGGCCTGAAATCATTCAGCAACGGAAAATATGCCAATACGCGGACTGCGCGAAATTTCGATAAAATCCTGCGCTGTGGAGCCATCATTTCCTTGTTTCTCGCGTATTGCGCTATAAGTTCCACCCACCGGCTGTTTCGGCTGGCCTTGTTGCTGAAAGGAAAAACGACCTGATGGAGTCCATTCTCCCTCTTTTATCTGACCCCGCCGCCTGGGTGGCGCTCGTCACGCTGATCGTCATGGAGGTCGTGCTCGGCATCGACAACCTGATCTTCATCTCCATCCTCACCAACAAGCTGCCGCCCGAACAGCGCGAAAAAGCCCGCAAGATCGGTATAGGCCTTGCGCTCATCATGCGCCTCGGCCTGCTCGGCACCGTCGCATGGATCGTGCAGCTCACCACGCCGGTCTTCGAAGTCTTCGGCCATGCTTTCTCGTGGAAGGACATGATTCTCATCGCCGGCGGTCTTTTCCTGATGTGGAAGGCCACGAAGGAAATTCACCACAATGTCGACCCGGAAGATCACAAGGAAGACATGGTGGGCGGCCCGGCCGCTATGAATTTCGGCGCCGCCATCGGCCAGATTCTGCTGCTCGACCTCGTCTTCTCGGTAGACAGCATCATCACCGCCGTCGGCATGACACCGCATCTGCCGATCATGATCGTCGCGGTCATCGTGGCCGTCACCGTCATGCTGCTGGCCGCAACGCCGCTCGCCAACTTCATCGAGCGCAACCCCACCATCGTCATGCTGGCGCTCGCCTTCCTGATGATGATCGGCACAACGCTGATCGCCGAAGGCATGGGCTTCCATGTTCCGAAAGGCTACGTCTATGCCGCCATGGCGTTCTCGGCGCTGGTGGAACTGCTCAACATGCTCGCCCGCAATGCGAGGCGCAGGAAGAAGGCCAGCGCGGAAGAGGCGCATTGACGGCACTTCCTTTTGTCATGCCGGACCAGATCCCGCATATTTTCAGCCCAGGCCCTTGGGCTGAGAAAACTCTTCCCGCTGCGTGAGAGCCCCGGCGGCCGGATACCGGTGCGGGGCCGGCATGACGGAAAGGCAGGAATGGCCGTATCCACTCCGGAACCGCTTCACCCCGGCTTGCGTTCTTTGATATCCTCGTCGATAGAGTCATTCTCCGCTTCTCCTTCGAAAGCATGAACCAGCATGACGACAGACCAGATCCTCGCCTTCACCGTCATCGCCGGCATGATGGTTGCGTTCATCTGGGACAGGCTGCGTTACGATGTCGTCGCCTGCAGTGCGCTGCTCGTGGCGGTGGTTCTTGGCGTCGTGCCTTTCGACAAGGCTTTTTCCGGGTTTTCGGATGATATCGTGATTATCGTCGGCAGCGCTCTGGTGGTCAGTTCGGCGGTGGCGCGGTCAGGCGTCGTCGACATGACGATCAAGAAATATTTTCCCGAAATGCATTCGAAGAGCCTGCAACTTGCCTTCCTGATGATCGTCGTCGCGGTCATGTCAGCCTTCATCAAGAATATCGGCGCGCTCGCCATCATGATGCCGGTCGCTTTCCAGTTCGCCCGCAAGTCCGGCAGTCCGGTCTCTTATTATCTGATGCCCATGGCCTTCGCCGCACTCCTGGGCGGGCTGATGACGCAGATCGGCACCTCGCCCAATATCGTCGTCTCACGACTGCGCGAAGAAATGACCGGGCAGAGTTTTTCGATGTTCGACTTCACACCCGTCGGAGCCGGCCTCACCGTCATCGGCATCATCTTCCTGACCTTCGGTTACCGGCTTCTGCCGGTGCGCAACCGCGAAAAGGCCTCTGTAGAGGATATTCTCGACCAAGCCTCCTATACGGCGGAAGCGACGCTGCCGGCGGACAGCAACTTTGCGGAAAAGCCGCTGCGCACGCTGCTGAAACAGGCCGATGGCGACGTGATTGCTAGCACGATCCTGCGCGGGCCGCGGCGCATCTCCCCCTTCCCCGACGTGAAGCTCAAAGCTGGCGACACTATTCTGCTCGAAGGCAGCCCGGAGGGGCTGGACCGCATCGTCTCCCAGGCAAAGTTGCAGCTCTCCGGCAAGCCGCTGATGGAGAACGGCCAGAAGACTGCCGATCTCATTTCCATGGAGGCCGTCATCAGCAATGAATCGGTGCTGAGCGGCATTTCCGCGCGCGAGCTTTCACTCTCTTATACGCGCGGCGTCAACCTGATCGCCGTCAGCCGGCGCGGCCAGCGTGTCAGCCAGCGGCTCTCCGAGTTGACATTGCAGGCGGGCGATGTCGTTCTTCTACAGGGAAGCCGCAAGAACCTGCCGCAGGTGCTGCAGGAATTTTCGCTCTTACCGCTGGCGCAACGGGAAATCCTGCTGGGCGTGCAGCGCCGCGCGCTTTTGCCCGTCATCGTGCTTGCCGCCGCCATGATCGCCGCCGGCAGCGGGGTGGTGCCGGTCTCCGTCGCCTTTTTCGCAGCCGCCTTCCTGATGATCGTCGTCGGTGCGATCCCGCTGACCGAGGTCTATAAATCCATTGACGGACCGATCCTCGTCATGCTCGCCACCCTCATTCCCGTCAGCGACTCGCTCCGCACCACCGGCGCAAGCGAACTCATGGCCGCCTGGCTTGGCCAGGCCGCGCAGGGATTGCCGCCCTTTGCGGCGCTCGGCATGATCCTGCTCACAGCCATGGCGGTCACGCCCTTTCTCAACAATGCCGCCACCGTGCTGGTCATGGCCCCCATCGCCGCCGGTTTCGCCACCACACTCGGTTTCAAGCCAGAGGCCTTCCTGATGGCGGTGGCAATTGGCGCGGGTTGCGATTTCCTCACCCCCATCGGCCACCAGTGCAACACTCTGGTCATGGGCCCCGGCGGTTACCGCTTCAGCGACTATCCGCGGCTTGGCCTGCCGCTGTCGATCATGATCGTCATCGCCAGCATTCCCATGCTACTTTACGTCTGGCCCGTGAACTAGGGCTCTCAGCTGGGACGCTGAACAAGCGCGGGCTTCGTATTTCCTTGACGCCTGCGGCAGAATATGGCCTAAGCCGAAGCCGAACGGGAATGTGCAAAAGGCGCTTTCATTGCGTCTTCCAACATGATTTCCTGCCGCATCCAAACGAAAACATCGTGACAGACGGGTGAAGCCGCCCCGATGTCACTGCCACGTCACGACGAGTGAATTTCATGACCACTTCCGGCGTTCGCGTCCGCATCGCACCTTCCCCCACCGGCGAGCCGCATGTCGGCACCGCCTATATCGCGCTGTTCAACTATCTCTTCGCCAAGAAACACGGCGGCGAGTTCATCCTGCGCATTGAGGATACCGACGCCACCCGCTCGACCCTCGAATACGAGCAGAAGGTGCTGGAAGCCCTGCGCTGGACCGGCCTCACCTGGTCGGAAGGCCCCGATGTCGGCGGCCCTCACGGCCCCTACCGCCAGTCCGAGCGCAAGGCCATGTATTGGCCATATGCCGAAGAACTTCTCGAAAAAGGCCATGCCTTCCGCTGTTTCTGCACGCCCGAGCGGCTGGAGCAGATGCGCGAAGCCCAGCGCGCGGCCGGCAAGCCGCCGAAATATGACGGCCATTGCCTCAACCTGAAGGCCGAGGAGGTGACCGCCCGCGTTGCCGCCGGTGAAGCGAACGTCGTGCGCATGAAAATTCCGACCGAAGGGTCGTGCGATTTCCATGACGGCGTTTATGGCGACGTGTCGATCCCGTGGGATTCCGTCGACATGCAGGTGCTGATCAAGGCCGACGGCATGCCGACCTATCACATGGCCAATGTCATCGACGACCACCTGATGAAGATCAGCCATGTGGCGCGCGGCGAAGAATGGCTGGCATCTGTGCCCAAGCACATTCTGCTTTACCGTTATTTCGGCTGGCAGGAGCCGGTGTTCATGCATCTTTCGCTGATGCGCAACGCCGACAAGTCGAAGCTTTCCAAGCGCAAGAACCCGACCTCGATCTCCTATTATTCTGCGCTCGGTTACCTGCCGGAAGCGCTGATGAACTTCCTTGGCCTGTTTTTCATCCAGATCGCCGAGGGCGAAGAGCTTCTCACCATGGAAGAGCTCGCCGCAAAGTTCGACCCGGAGGCGCTTTCCAAAGCCGGCGCTATTTTCGACATCCAGAAACTGGACTGGCTGAACGGCCGCTGGCTGCGCGAAAAGCTCTCGCCGGAAGAGTTCATTGCCCGCACAATGGAATGGGCGATGGAGAATTCCCGCCTGACCGAGGGCCTGAAGCTTGCCCAGAGCCGCGTTTCCAAGCTCGGTGAGCTGCCGAACCTTGCCGGCTTTCTGCTCGCAAGCGATGCTGGCCTCACACCCGCTTCCTTTGCCGGGCTGAAGAGCAAGCCGGAGGAAATCCACGAAATCCTCACCACCGTTGCAGCAGACCTCGAAAAGATGCCTGACTGGAACGTGGAAGCCATCGAGGCCGAGCTGCGCGATGTGGCCGAACGCACCGGCAAGAAGCTGCGCGTCGTCACCCCGCCGCTGTTCGTCGCCATGTCCGGATCGTCGCGCTCGCTGCCGCTGTTTGACTCGATGGCGCTGCTTGGCCGCTCTGTGGTGCGCCAGCGCCTGAAGGCTGCGATTACCGTTGTGGCCACGATGGTTGGCAGCGGAAGCTGATAATTTGGTGTTGGCGTTCACGCCGGCATCTTGAAATATACCCCTCTGCTTGGGGTACCCCCCCTCTGCCCTGCCGGGCATCTCCCCCTCAAGGGGGGAGATCGACAAGCGGCTGACACCTTGCCCATGGAACGGGCGGGCGTGGCATCTGATCTCCCCCCTTGAGGGGGAGATGCCCGGCAGGACAGAGGGGGGTAAGCCCCGAGCGCAAAGGGTAACCGCAACGAACAAGCCCGCTTAAGGCAAAAAACATGACCGACACCAAGACCGAAACCACCGCCCTTTCCTCCGACGCGACAGAAGTGCGCCGCCAGAAACTTGCGCTGCTGCGCGAGCAGATCGGCGACGTCTATCCGGCGCATTTCCACCGCACGATGAGCAATGCCGAGCTGGCGGAAAAATATGCCGATATCGAAGCCGACGTCGAAACCGGCGATACGGTGACGGTGGCGGGACGCGTTTATTCCTCGCGCAATTCCGGCATGTTCATGGATATCCATGACGCCTCCGGCAAGGTGCAGATTTTCTCTCACAAGGATACGACGCCGGAAGCGGCTCGCAACCTGCTGCCGATGATCGATATCGGCGACATCATCGGCGTAACCGGCAAGGTGCGCCGCACCAAGCGCGGCGAACTGACGATCAACGCCGAAGAAATCACCATGCTGACCAAGTCGCTGCTGCCGATGCCGGAGAAGTGGCACGGCGTCTCCGACATCGAGCTGCGTTACCGCAAGCGCCACCTCGACATCCTCTCTAACGAGGAATCCAAGCTGCGCTTCCTTCAGCGGTCGAAGATTCTCTCCGGCATCCGCCGTTTCATGGAAGCCGAAGGTTTCCTCGAAGTCGAGACGCCGATGTTGCAGACCGTTTATGGCGGTGCGACGGCTGATCCGTTCAAGACCTTCCACAACACGCTGAAGATGGACATGTATCTGCGCATTGCGCCGGAACTGTTCCTGAAGCGCACGCTGGTATCGGGCCTTTCCGACAAGGTGTTCGAAATCAACCGCAACTTCCGCAATGAAGGCGTCTCCACCCGGCACAATCCTGAATTCACCATGATGGAGTGCTATTGGGCCTATGCCGACTACGAAGACATCATGGGTCTCGTTGAGCGGCTGTTCGAGACGCTCGCGATCTCGCTGCATGGCACCACCGAGGTGGAATTCCAGGGCCAGACGATCTCCTTCAAGGGTCCGTTCAAGCGCGTTCCCATGCCCGATGCGGTGAAGGAAGCGACGGGCATCGACTTCCTCGCCATCAAGACCGACGAAGAAGCCCGCGCTGCCGCCAAGGCTGCCGGTTTCGCCGTCGAGAAGGACTGGACCTGGGGCGAATGCCTTGCTTTCATCTTTGAAGAAAAGGTCGAAGGTACGCTGATCCAGCCGAGCCACGTCACCCATTTCCCGAAGGACATCTCGCCCTTCGCCAAGGAAGTACCGGGCGAACCGCGCCTTGTCGAGCGTTTTGAGAGCTATTGCAACGCCTGGGAAGTGGGCAATGCATTCTCGGAACTCAACGATCCCGAAGAGCAGCGCCGCCGCATGGTGGAGCAGCTGGAGCAGGCCCATGCCCGCGGCGAAAAGGACAAGCAGCTGGACGACGAGTTCCTTGACGCCATCGACCAGGGCATGCCCCCCGCCGGCGGCCTCGGCATCGGTGTCGATCGCCTGATCATGCTGCTCACCAACGCCCCGTCGATCCGCGACGTCATCCTATTCCCTGCCCGCCGCAACAAGGCGGATTGAGGGGATAAAGCCAGGCGGCCGAAAAGCCGCCTGCTTCAAATGAGAGTCTTATGCCGTTTCGATCAATTTAAACCGGACCGCGGTGGGACAGGCCCGACAATGACGGTCGAGTATAACGGACCAAGAGAGCAAGACAGCCTGGATGTCAAACAACATCCCATCGCGGCCGCTATCTTTAATGCCCCGGGGTCCCCACACCCGGCTCTTCCGCAGCGACATTCTCATTCGCTGCTGCCTTCTCCTCCGCCGCCTGCGCGGTCGTCGAGCCCTTTCCGAAGATCAGTGATTTCAGATAGGACAGGCTGAAGACGCTGCCGCCGCTGGCTTCCGGCGTCGAGGTCAGAAGTTCGTCGGCAGCCGGTTCGCCATGCGCTTCGGGAGACGGAGTTTCACCGTGGGGTTCGGGTGTCGTTTCGTCATGACCAGGCTCTTTCGGCGCAGCACCATGTTCCCCGCCGGCCTCACCCTTGCCTTCGCCGTGAGCTGTGGTGGACTTGGTTTCGTGGCCGCCCGCTTCCGGCTCCGTGGCGGGCGTCGCGCAATCAGCCAAATCGCTGAGGCTTGCCGCCAGCGCCTCGGTATCTTCGAGCGGCAGATCGATGCGCAGGCCGTAAAACTGGCCGCTGCCATTCGCCGCGCCGTCATAATAGAAGGCGGAATAACGATGGGCATCCGCGCCTTCGGGAATCTTTGCCGGATCGGGAATGAAGACCACCTGCGCGGCAATGGCGCGGCCGCGCATTTCCGAACGCAGTTGCGGACCGTTCTGGTCCAGCACGGAAACCTGCACCAGATCGGGTTTCTGCTTGTCGTAAACCGCCCTTGCGACACGAAGCGCCGTCTTCAGCCGCTCTGCGCCGTCACCGCCCTGGGTGCGAATGAATTTGCGGACCCATAGGGAACCGTTCTTGCGGATATTGACCGTCTGGACCGCGTCGCAGGAAAGCCCGTTGGTAGAAGCGTAGGATGGACCGAGCAGCCGCTCGCTGCCGATAAAAACGGCAGCAGAGCCGGTCGCACCCGCCAAAAGCAGGATCCCGCCTCCAATCATAACGAGCTTGCGCGAAAACCGCATTCGTCCGAATACAGCTTTCACCCGCAACATCCTGACATCAAGTACCCCGTCTTACGCCCTCACCCCGAAACGTGGCTCGAAGAATGAGGAACACACGCGGGACGAGCTCCGGACCACGCTGTCCGAGCCTCGCGATAGTGCCGCTTTCTCATTGAAAAAAGTTTAATCCCATAGGCACAAGACCGGCAAAAACGCGCCAATTTCGGACATTTGCGAAATGCACTAATTTGCGAATGATTTGCAATAGCGTTGACAAGCGTGATTTTATAACAGATGGTATTGCGAATTAATCGCAACAAAATCTGGTGAGCCCCGTGAACTTCCATAAAATCCGCCACGCCATTTTCGCTTTTTCGCTTTTCCTTCCCGGTGCTGCCCTCGCTCAGGAAAAACCGACCGTCGTGACGACCTTCACCATCATCGCCGACATGGCGCGCAATGTGGCGGGCGATGCGGCCGAGGTGGAAAGCATCACCAAGCCGGGCGCTGAAATTCACAACTACCAGCCGACGCCGCGCGATATTCTCAAAGCCCGCAAGGCTGATCTGGTGCTTCGCAACGGCCTCAATCTGGAATTGTGGTTCGAAAAGTTCCTGGCCAACCTCTCCGGCGTGCCGAGCGTGACGGTGAGCGAAGGCGTGGAGCCCATGGCCATCAGCGGCGGGGCGTACCAGGGAAAACCCAATCCGCACGCCTGGATGTCCCCCGATAACGCCTTGATCTACGTGGAAAATATCCGCAAGGGCCTGACGGATATCGACCCTGCCCATGCGGATGTCTATGCCGCCAATGCCAAGGCCTATTCGGACAAGATCAGAGCCACCGTGCAGCCGATCCGCGACACGCTTTCCGTTCTGCCTGAAAACAAGCGCTGGTTGGTGACGAGCGAAGGCGCGTTTTCCTATCTCGCCCGCGATTTCGGCCTGAAGGAACTGTTCCTGTGGCCGGTCAATGCCGACAGCCAGGGCACACCGCAGCAGGTGCGCGGCGTGATCGACGCCATGCGCGAGCACAATATCCACGTCATCTTCAGCGAAAGCACGGTTTCCGCCGATCCCGCCCAGCAGGTGGCAAAGGAAACCGGCGCAGCCTATGGCGGCATCCTCTATGTGGACTCGCTGAGCGAGGCGGACGGTCCGGTTCCGACCTATCTGGACCTTCTGCGCGTCACCAGCGAAACAATCGCCAAGGGGCTGTCTTCATGAGAATGGGCAGTAAAAAAGCAGGCGGCCTGACGGTTCAAAATGCGACAGTGACCTATCGAAACGGCCACACCGCATTAAGAAATGCCAGCTTTTCCATCCCCCGCGGAACGATCACTGCACTTGTCGGCGTCAATGGCGCCGGCAAGTCCACGATTTTCAAGGCGATCATGGGTTTCGTGCCTTTGGCCGCCGGTTCCGTCTCGATCTTCGACCTGCCGGTGAAGGAAGCGCTCAGAAAAAACCTTGTCGCTTATGTGCCACAGGCCGAGGAGGTGGACTGGAGTTTTCCGGTGTTGGTCGAGGATGTGGTGATGATGGGCCGTTATGGCCACATGAATTTCCTGCGCATCCCGTCGAAACGCGACCACCAGATGGTCGAGGAAGCGCTGAAACGCGTCAACATGCTCGATTATCGCAAGCGCCAGATCGGCGAACTATCCGGCGGGCAGAAGAAGCGGGTGTTTCTCGCCCGCGCGCTTGCGCAGGAGGGTCAGGTGATCCTGCTGGATGAGCCGTTCACCGGTGTCGATGTGACGACGGAAGAGCAGATCGTCGCGCTTCTGAAAGCGCTGCGTGACGAAGGCCGGGTCATGCTGGTTTCCACCCATAATCTCGGCAGCGTGCCGGAATTCTGTGACCGCGCGGTCTTCGTCAAGGGCACGGTGCTGGCATCGGGCAAGACGGCGGACACCTTCAACGAGGAGAACCTGCAAAAGGCCTTCGGCGGCAGCCTGCGCCACTTCGTGCTTGGCGGGGCCGACCTGCATGACGACGCCGATCCTCGCCGGGTGAAGGTCATCACCGATGACGAGCGGCCCTTCGTGATCTATGGCAAGAACGGCCAGAACGGGCGCGATCCTGAGGCTCCGAAAGAAAAAGTCGATGATAAACAGCCTTCTTGAGCCTTTCACTTATGGTTATATGCTGAACGCCATCTGGGTCAGCGCACTGGTGGGCGGAGTCTGCGGCTTTCTCTCCGCCTATCTGATGCTGAAGGGCTGGTCGCTGATCGGCGATGCTCTTTCCCATGCCATCGTTCCCGGTGTTGCGGGCGCCTATATGCTCGGCCTGCCCTTTTCGCTCGGTGCTTTTCTTTCCGGCGGGCTTGCAGCCGGTTCCATGCTGTTCCTGAACCAGAAGACGCGACTGAAGGAAGACGCCATCATCGGGCTGATCTTCACCTCGTTTTTCGGGCTTGGCCTGTTCATGGTGTCGCTCTCGCCCACCTCGGTGAATATACAGACCATCGTGCTCGGCAATATTCTGGCGATCACCGCCGAAGACACCATTCAGCTGGCGCTGATCGGCGGCATCAGCCTCATCGTGCTGGCGCTGAAATGGCGTGACTTCATGGTGGTGTTCTTTGATGAGAACCATGCCCGCACCGTGGGGCTGAAACCGGAAGTGCTGAAGGTGATCTTCTTCACCCTGCTGGCCGCATCGACGGTTGCCGCCCTGCAGACGGTCGGGGCTTTCCTCGTCGTTGCCATGGTGGTGACGCCGGGCGCCACCGCCTATCTCTTGACCGACCGTTTCGAGCGGCTGATCCTGATGAGCCTCATCATCGGCGCGGCCACCAGCTTCGTCGGCGCCTATCTCAGCTATTTCCTCGATGGCGCGACGGGCGGTGTCATCGTCGTGCTGCAGACGGCGATCTTCCTTGCCGCCTTCGTTTTTGCGCCAAAGCACGGCCTGCTCGCATCCCGCGCCAAGGCCCGCAAGGCACTGGAGGAAACGCCATGAGCGACACTCTCGAACTCGCCATCCTGCCGTTTCAGCTGCCCTTCATGCAATATGCCTTCGTCATTACACTCATGATCGCCGTGCCAATGGCGATGCTCTCCTGTTTTCTGGTGCTGAAGGGCTGGTCGCTGATGGGGGATGCGGTTTCCCATGCCGTGCTGCCCGGCGTGGTGGTGGCCTATATCGTTGGCATACCGCTCTCCATCGGTGCTTTCATCGCCGGCATGATCTGCGCGCTCGGCACGGGTTTCATCAAGGAAAACAGCCGCATCAAGGAAGATACGGTGCTCGGCATCGTCTTCTCGGGAATGTTCGGTCTGGGGCTGGTGCTTTATGTGAAGGTGCAGAGCGATGTCCATCTCGATCATATCCTCTTCGGCGACATGCTCGGCATTGCGCCATCAGACATGTTGGAAACAGGGGTGATCGCACTTTTCGCCACGCTGTTCCTCGGCATCCTGCGCAAGGACCTGTTGGTCAACGCCTTCGATGCGCAGCACGCCAAAGCCATCGGCCTGCCGGTGCGCCTGCTGCATTATGGTCTGCTGATGGTGTTATCGCTGACCGTCGTCGGTGCATTGAAGGCGGTGGGCATCATTCTCTCAGTCGCCATGCTGGTCGCGCCGGGCGCAATCGCCTTCCTGCTGACCCGGCGTTTTTCCGCCATGCTGCTGGTGGCGATTACGGTAGCGGTCGCCTCATCGCTTTCGGGCATATGGCTAAGTTTCCTGATCGACAGTGCGCCGGCTCCGACCATCGTCATGTTCATGAGCCTTGCTTTCGTTGCCACCTTCATCCGCACCACCTGGAAGGCCCGGCGGATCGATGCTGCGGGAGAGACAGGCTTCTAGAGCATCTCCGGTGAAAGCCGGTTCACCTGAAATGCTCTTTCTCTTTGCTTTTGTGCAGTCCGAACGCAAAACCGCTAACGCACTTTTGCTGGACATGCTCGAGAACAACGATTTTTGCGGGCGTGTGGAACATTTCCGCCTTTTGCGCGTCATTTTACTGAGCCAGTCGCGGGGCGTCAGGCTCGGGAAAATTATGCAAAAGGGGAAGCACCATGCTGAAGTGGGCTCTTATTTTCTTCGTGATTTCTTTGATCGCAGGCGTATTCGGCTTTACCGGAATTTCGGCGGCCGCAGCGGGCGTGGCCCGCATTCTGTTCTTCATCGCCGTGGTGATCTTCCTGGTCTTCCTCGTGCTTGCACTGATGGCCGGAAGCGCGGTCGTCTGAATGAAAAAAGGCGACCCGGTTTTATGCCGGTCGCCTTTTCTCTTTCCAGTAAAGATAATCAGCCCGTCCAGCCGCCATCGATCACATGAATCTGGCCGGTGGTGAAACCAGCCTCGTCCGACGCGAGATAGGTAACAAGTGCGGCGATTTCTTCCGGCGTGGCGATACGGCCCATCGGCTGGCGGGCGATGAAATCGGCCAGCGCCTGTTCGTAGTTGCCAGTGGCGCGCAGGCGGTCATGCAAGGACGGGCTGTCGACGGTGCCGGGGCAAATGGCGTTGCAGCGAATGCCCTTGGTGACGAAATCGGCGGCGATGGCCTTGGTGAGACCCACGACGGCCGCCTTGGAAGCGGTATAGGCGAAACGGTTGGGCACGCCCTTCACGCTTGAAGCAACCGACGACATGTTGACGATCGCGCCCTTGCCCTTTTCCAGCATGCCGGGCAGGAAGGCGCGGCAAGTGCGGTACATGGCCTTGGCATTGAGATCGAAGGAGAAATCCCAGTCCTTTTCTTCACAATCGAGAATCGTGCCGGAATGCACGAAGCCGGCGCAGTTGAACAGCACATCCGCATGGCCGATATCCGCGGCGAAATCCTTGACGCCATCACCATCAAGCACGTTCAGAACCCGGGTTTCCGCACCTTTAAGGGTGGAAAGCGCCTGCTCGTTGATATCGGTGGCGATGACGCGCGCGCCGAGCGATGTGAAGCGCTCCGCCGTCGCCCGGCCGATACCCTGACCGGCGGCGGTGATCACCACTGTCCGGCCGTTAAAATCCTGCACCATGAATAGCCTCCCGCTAAGGCGCGCCCATCCGCCGTGGACTGGAACGCTGAATTTGAATGATCTCAAATATGGATCGACAATTCATATGTAAACGCGGTATTCATATGGCGTCAAGCAAACTTGCGCGGATGCGGGGTATCGGGCAACCATATTTTAACGTACCCCGCGGGGCGCACACACAAACCATCATCGAGGCCAGATGACCGACGAAGACAGCGAAAGATATCGCGCTCCCGCCCTCGACAAGGGGCTAGACATTCTCGAACTTCTGGCCCGCACCGATGGCGGGCTGACGCAGATCGAGATCGCCAAGTCTATCGGTAAAAGCCCGAACGAGCTTTATCGCATGCTGGACCGGCTGGTGCGCCGCGGCTACGTACAGCGGCTTGACGGCGACCGGTTCTCGCTTACGCTGAAGATGTTCGGGCTCGCCCATTTCCATGCACCGATACGCCGGCTGGTCTCTTTCGCCGCACCCGTCATGCGCGATTTTTCGGCGAGCGCCGAGCAGGCCTGTCATCTGGCCGTTTATGACCGCGGCAGCGTCGTCGTCATCGCCCAGCAGGAATCCGCCACCTACTGGGCCATGTCCATGCGGGTCGGCGCGCAGATGAGCCTGTTCCACACCGGTTCCGGCCATGTGCTTCTGGCCTTCCAGACAGAGGCGCAGCGCCAGATCATGATAACCGAACAGGTGCGCGGCAGCGGCGAAACCGTGCCGCCGGACCTCGCCGGGCGGCTGGCGGAGGTGCGCAAAAACGGTTTCGAATCCATGGACAGCCTTCAGACCGCCGGCGTGCGCAATATTTCCGCACCGGTGCTGACGCTGGACGGGACGGCGCTCGCCGTCATCACCTGCCCCTATATCACGCCGCTCGGCGGCAAGGCCCCGACACGCGAGGCCTGTGAAGCGCTGATCTGCGAGGCGGCAAAACGGATTTCCGAAGTGGCTACCGGAAATGGAAACTCCTGAAACCCACAAAAAAACGCGACCGGCAGGGACCCGATCGCGCTTTGAGTGACTGGAGATTTATATCTCTTAAACGTCAGGGGAACGTGGATGGTTCCCCCCTTTTTGTATCAGGCCGCAGCCAGCGTCAGTTCCTTGCGGACCATTTCGCGCAGCGTCACCAGATCCTTGGCGAACAGGCGGATGCCTTCCGAGAGCTTCTCGGTGGCCATCGCATCTTCGTTGAGCGCCCAGCGGAATGCCTTCTCGTCGAGCGACTGTAGCGGCTCTGCCTTGACGTCGTCAGCCGAAAGCTTGCGCTCCAGCTTGCCGCTGTCCTTGTCCAACTCTTCCAGCAGCGCCGGGCTGATCGTCAGGCGGTCGCAACCGGCCAGCGCCTCGATTTCGCCGACATTGCGGAAGGAAGCGCCCATGACAACGGTGCCGATGCCATTGGCCTTGTAATAATTGTAGATGCTGCGCACGGAAACGACACCCGGATCGGTCTCGGCGGTGTAGGTCTCGCCGGTCGACTTCTTGTACCAGTCCAGGATACGGCCAACGAAGGGTGAGATGAGGAAAGCCTTGGCTTCGGCGCAGGCAATCGCCTGGGCCTGCGAGAACAGCAGCGTCAGATTGCAGTCGATGCCTTCGGACTGGAGAACCTCGGCAGCCTTGATGCCTTCCCAGGTGGAGGCGAGCTTGATGAGGATGCGTTCACGCTCGATGCCGCGCTCCTTATAGGCCGCGATGATGTGGCGCGCCTTGGTGATGGAGGCTTCCGTATCAAAGGAAAGGTCGGCATCGACTTCGGTCGAAACGCGGCCCGGAACGAGGCCGGCAAGGGCCGCGCCCACCGAAATGGCAAGGCGGTCGGCAACGGCTGCAACCACGGCGTCAGACTGGCCGCCCTGCTTCTTGCCCCATGCCACGGCTTCCTTCACCGCGTCGGCGAAGGCTGGCGTGCCAAGCGCTTTGAGAACGATGGTCGGGTTGGTGGTGCAATCCACCGGCTTCAGGCGCGCTACAGCCTCGATGTCACCAGTATCGGCAACAACAGTGGTGATGGCGCGCAGTTGTTCGAGTTTGGACGTCATGGCGAATGATCCTTCATGATCTCTGGTAAACTTGCTCAGCCGTCATTTCGTTCCCGCACCATGGGTGCGCCCAAGGCCGAAATCGCGGTTTGTCCGGCTCCGACTATCGCAAGCGGCGCGGTCGAAAGTCAAGACATTTGCGCATCGCAATTGACATAAGTTTCACGCCTGCGATACTCCGCAAACATAAAGAATGGCGGAAACCGTGGCAAAACTGAGAAGAGAAACCCATACGGCCTATTCGGAAGCGGCGTCTCTGCGGCTGCGCGCCGCATGGCTCTATTATAATCAGGGCATGACGCAAAAGGATGTCGCCGAAAAACTGGGTATCAGCCGCTCCACCGTCATCCGCCTGCTCGATGAAGCGATGAAGCGCTCCGAAGTGCAGATATGGATCAATGAAGGGATCGAGGATTTCGTCTCGCTGGCCGGCCAGCTGGAGGCAGCCTACGGGCTGGACGAGGCCGTCATCATCCCTTCGCCCGACCCGTCTCCCGCCGGCCCATCTGCCACCAGCAAGACAAGCGCGGAAGGCACCGCCAAGGCCGTCGGCCTCGCACTCGGGCAATTCCTCTCCGAAGCGGTGCCGAACGGCGCCACCATCGGCGTCGGCTGGGGCCGCACCATGACCGCCTCGCTCTCCAGCTTTCGCCCGCCGCGGCGGGAAAACTGCAAGGTCGTCTCCCTGCTGGGCGGTATCGTCGCCGTGCACCAGACCAATCCGCTCGATTACACCTGGCGGCTGGCAAGCGCGCTTGGGGCGGAATGTTACATGTTCCTCGCGCCGCTTTTGGTGGATTCGGTCGAGACCAAGCGGGCGCTGATCGAAAAATGCGGGCTCGCCACCCTTTACGATCTCGCCGAAACGCTCGATCTCGCCATCGTCTCCTGCGGCGATATCGGTCCGCATTCGACCTCTTTGTCGGAAGGTTTCATTTCCAAGGCGACGCTTCAAGAACTCATCGACGCCGGCTGCGTCTGCGACACCATGTTCAATTTCATCGACGCCGAGGGCCGCTCGGTCGATCACCCGATCAACCAGCGCGCCATGGCAATCGATCTCGACACGCTGCGCAAGGCCAAACATATCGTACTCGCCTCCGGCGGTGCCCACCGCGCCATCGCAATCCGCGCCACCATCAAGCGTATCGGGTGCAATACGCTGATAACAGACGAGGCGGCGGCACGAGCGTTGATGGAGCTGGTTTAGGTGTTGTCGGGCCATTCACGGTCAATATTCGCCCCGCATCATCCTCGCCCTTGAGGCGAGGATCCACAAGCGGCTTGGTCGTGGATCCTCGGGTCAAGCCCGAGGATGACGTCGCGTATGAAGGGTCCGTGCAATATGCGCCCAGATTAAATGGATCTAAGTCAGATCGGCAAAGATAATCAACCCAATCACACCTTCCCCGTTTCCCAGCCGAGCATCGCCCGCTTGCGGGTCAGGCCCCAGTGATACCCCGTCAGCGCCCCGCTTTTACCGACGGCGCGATGGCAGGGAACGACGAAGGACACCGGGTTGGCGCCGACCGCCGCACCCACGGCACGCGACGCGGTGGGCTGGCCGATATCGCAGGCGATGTGCGAATAGGTAACCGCGCGGCCCATTGGGATCTTCAGGAGGCTTTCCCATACACGCACCTGAAAATCCGTGCCGAGCAGCACGACGCGCAGCGGCCTGTCCGCCGACCACATGGACGGATCGAAGATGCGCGCGGCGTAGGGCGCGGTCGCTTCGCGATCCTCGACATAGCCCGCATTCGGCCAGCGGCCGGCCATGTCCTCGAAACAGGCCCTTTCCTCACCCGGATCGGCAAAGGCGCAACCGGCAAGGCCACGATCTGTCACCATGACCAGCGCAAGGCCGAAGGGCGAGGTGTGGAAACCGTAACGGATCGTCAGCCCACCGCCCTTCGCCTTCCATTCGCCGGGCGACATGGCCTCATGGGTGACGAACAGATCGTGCAGCCGTCCCGGCCCCGACATGCCGACCTCGATCGAGGTTTCCAAGAGCGGCAAATCCTCCTCGCGCAACAGCCGCTTGGCATGATCGAGCGTTACGGCCTGCAGGAAGGCCTTGGGCGAAAGGCCGGCCCAGCGAGTGAAGGTCTTCTGCAATTGCGTCGGCGACTGGCCGAGCTCTGCGGCAATGGCTTCGAGGGAGGGCTGCTCGCGATAATCCAGCGTCAAAAGCTCGATAACCCCGCGCACCGTGTCGTAGTCGGATCCGATGGGGGTAATGTCTTCGTTCAACGTAATATTGGCGTTCATCGCAAATCTCCTAGCGCTTGACAGGAAACCATCAAAGCGTGTCGGCCTCCACCCGTTTCTTGCGCCGTACTCAGTTTCTATCGAGATACCAGCCTCGAGCCGATAGGACGAGTTGTAAGCGGAATTATCCGCTCACATCCGCCGCCGCACAGTCGCCAACGCACCGCCGAAAGCCTTGGCGAAGCTTTCACGGTCATCGGGATTGAGAAACGAACCAATATCGGTCGCCCGGCCTTCACCCGTCACATGCATGGAGACGATGCCGATCTCGTCATGCCGCCTGACCCTGAAGCGCGCCCAGAAGGGATTGAAGCGATGCTCCACTATACGCCCAGCCGGCGAAAATTTGCGGATCGACAGGCTGGTGCGCGAAACGCTGACCTCTTCCCGTGCCTTCGCAGCCCGGTAATTGGCGCGGAAGGCGGCATAAAGCAGCAGAAAATCCAGTCCGAAGAACAGGCCGACGGGCCATGCCCCGGTGGCGAGGAAAAAGCCGCCATAGACAAGGCAGGCCAGACCGGAGAAAAGCAGGAGCAGCCGGAAACCCCTTCTGCCAAGCGAACGGTGCGGAACGAGTTCCGCCGCGAAAATCGGCTGGTCGTTGAGCGTATCCACGTTGCTTTCCTTTGGGCGGGCTGGCTATAGATAGTCCATGACAATCGCCAAAAAACGATCCAGCACCCAAACATCGAAAAAGTCAAATCCGGCATCCGTCCGCAAGCCGGCGCGGGTGAAAACGGTCTATTCAAAGGATGAGCTGACCGAAATCTTCCGCCGTTTTTCCATTCAGCGGCCGGAGCCGAAAGGCGAGCTGGAACATACCAATCCCTTCACCCTGCTGGTGGCCGTGGCGCTTTCCGCACAGGCGACCGATGTGGGCGTGAACCGGGCCACACGCGCTCTGTTCAAGGTGGCCGATACCCCGGAAAAGATGCTGGCGCTCGGCGAGGAAGAACTGATCAGCCATATCAAGACCATCGGGCTTTACCGCAACAAGGCGAAAAACGTTATCGCCCTGTCGCACATGCTGATCGACAATTTCGGCGGCGAGGTGCCGAAAACCCGCGAGGAGCTGGTGACCCTGCCGGGCGTTGGCCGCAAGACGGCCAATGTGGTGATGTCGATGGCCTTCGGCGTGCCCACGCTTGCGGTGGATACCCACGTCTTCCGCATCGCCAACCGGCTCTGTCTTGCGCCGGGCAAAACCCCTGACGAGGTTGAAGACCGGCTGATCCGCATCATTCCCGAGCAATATCTGTTCCATGCCCATCGCTGGCTGATCCTGCACGGGCGTTATTGCTGCAAGGCGCGCAAGCCGGAATGCGAGCGCTGCGTGATCGCCGATATCTGCAAGTCGCCGGAAAAGACCTTCGATATTCCAGCACCGCTGGTGGAGTTACCCGCGCAGTTGTTCGGTGCGGCCGGCGGCGAATGAGGGGTCGCGTCGGCTGACGGCCTTGTGCAGATGTACCATCATCGAGGCGGCAAAAAGCGGCGTCAGCAGATTGAGGAACGGCACCGCCAGAAAGGCCGCTATCACCAGCCCGGCCATGAAGACGGTGGCGCGGTGTTTTGAGCGAAACAACCTCGCTTCGGCGGGCGAGCGGAAACGCATCGCCGCGAACTCGAAGAATTCCCGTCCGAGCAGGTAGCCGTTCACCAGGAAAAACGCGATGAGATTGATACCCGGCACCAGAAGCAGCAACAGCGCGACAAGGTTGCCGACAATAACGACACCGAAGAACTTGATGGACGACAGAACGGCCTCGCCGACCGGCATCGCGTTGCCCGGCGGATCGTTCGGATAGTTCTTTTTCTCAACCACTTCGGCGACATCGTCGAGAAACAGGCCGGCAATGACGGCGGTGACCGGCGAAATGAGCAGCGCGAGCGCCAGCGCCAGCCCGATACCCGCGAAAATGGCGAAAACGAAGGTCAGCCAGCCCGCCCAGTCCGGCACGCCGGGGATCAACGCATCCACCCACGGCAAGGCGAAATAAATGAAGATCGAGCGGATGGCGAACCACAGCGCCGCAAGCACGAGAAGCGTGAGCCCCAGAACCTTCCAGAATACCGACCGGGTTTCGGCGGCAAAGAGATTGTGGAAGGCAAGCCTCGCCGCATCAAAAATCATCTGGAACTCCTCGACGCCTTTGGCGCTGAAACACACTTACCAAAACGAGAGATAGGCGCTGCCCATCCGCTCTGCAAGACGGACGGAAAGATGCCAAATGCCCGGATCTAAACCGCAGATGGAATTTCTCTTGAATAAAAGGTATCTCTAAAATATAATAATACACCTATTACATTTCGCATTCCGGTCCGGTGGAGGACAAGGCCGGGAAGACCTATCCCCCACCGTCAAGTCGCGGTTCGCACGCTCGTTTGCGCGCGCGCATGCATCATCGTTCAATAAAGATAAAAGAATGAGGCGTTGGTGGAAAAGCTGCTGTTGAACCTTACGCGTGCCATGAAGGCAGGCACCCCTTCGGAGCGCAAGATCGCCAAATATCTGATCGAACATCTGGACGAATTGCCGTTCGAGACGGCGCAGACGCTGGCCGCCAAGCTCAGCCTCAGTCCGATGACGGTCGGCCGTTTCCTGCGCTCGCTGGGATACCGGCAATTCAGCGATATCCGCGCCGATCTGCGCCATGCCGAAGAAACGGCCAGCACGGAGCTGCCGGCCATGGGCGAGAGCGGCGAACGCCATTCCAGCCCGTTTTCACAGCTTCTGTCGCAGCAGATCCAGGCCATCCAGACGGCCTTCGACATGACCACCCAATCGATCTGGCGGATCGCCATGAACGAGATCGCCACGGCCGGCGATGTTTTTCTGGCAACCTCTCCGGAAGGTCTCGATGCCGGACGTCATTTCTACGGGCGGCTTCTGGAGAGCCGGGGCCATATCCATTATCTCGGCAGCGACAGCGCGGCCTATGTCGCCCTGTGGGATTTCGACCCCGCGCGATCGCTGCTCGTCATCATGGATTGCGGCGGCGCCCCGTCGCCGCTGCAACGCTTGTCGGCAATGGCGCGCAAGAGCGGCTACAGGACATTGCTGATCACCACACGCTTTTATGAATGGGGACCGGAAAGCGCCGATCTCTGTCTTGCCATGCCGCAGGCGCAAAATGGCGGCCAGGGCCTGCTGCAACTGGTCTCCCTGCTGGAATTCACCCTTTGTGCGCTCAGCGCCAGCGCCGATGACAGCAACAGGGCAAGGGCAAAAAACCTCACCGTCCTGAAACGCTCGCTGCGCGGTTGATTGCGGCTAACAGCAGCGGCGGCATATGGATCGAGCGGTTGCCGCGCGTTTCTTCTCCCCGCGGGGGAGACGTCCGCGGCAGCGGGATTAGGGGGCGAGAGTGCGTTCCATCGCTGGCGTCCCCTCTCATCTGACCCTTCGGGCCACCTTCTTCCTGGCGGGGAGAAGAAACGCGCGGCACCCGTCAACGCCTGTCATTTGCCTTCAGAAAATCAAAGGCTTTCCAGTTCCTGACGATGCCGGTACATGGCGAGAAAACGACGATAATCCCGCTCATAACGGGGGCCACGCGCCGGATTACCTGATATTTCAGCATTGCCCGGATACATGGCGGCCCCTGCCGCCGCAAGGCTTGCATGCACCCCGCCAGCCGTCGCCGCCGTCATCGCCGTGCCGAGAAGTACCGCATCGGCGGTGGCGGGAACCACGATACGCTTGCCCGTCACATCGGCATAAAGCTCCATCAGCAGCGGGTTCTTCACATGCCCGCCGGTAACGTGCAGGCTTTCCACCGCATAACCGAAACGCTCCATGGCGTCGAGCACATGGCGGGCGCCGAGCGCGATGGCGACGGCCGTGCGCCAGTAGAGGCGGCAGAGACTGTCGAAAGAGGTATCCAAAGTCAGTCCGCTGATGACGCCAACGGCATGGGGATCGGCAAGCGGCGAGCGGTTGCCGTGGAAATCCGGCAGGACGTGCAGCCGCTCGGCGAAAGCCTCGCCCTCAAGCGCGCGCAATTCCGTTACCCGCGCAACGATGCGGGCATGCAGCGCCGTATCCGGCTCACCGCCTGCCGCATGCATGCGCACGATATGGTCGAGCAGCGCGCCGGTGGCCGATTGCCCGCCCTCCACCAGCCAGTGCCCGGGCAGGATCGCCTGCCAATAGGGCCCCCAGAGGCTGTGGCCGGGCATCTGCCGCTCCGACATAGCCACAAGGCAGCTCGATGTACCGGCGATCAGCGCCACATGCCGTCCCACATCCGCAGACAGGCAGCCGCCTAGCGCACCAAGCGCGCCGGCATAGGCGTCGATCATGCCCGCCGCCACCTGGCAGCCGGTATCGAGACCCAGTTCGGCGGCAGCTTCGGGCGAAAGCGGGCCAATGCTATCACCCGGCATTACCGTGGTCTCCGGCAGCCCTGCCCGCTCTCTCAAATCGGCAAGGCCCGCCAGTTCAAGATAATCCGCCTGCCAGCCGGGATTTTCCTGCGCCAGGAAATTCCACTTCGCCGTCTGCGTGCAATTTGAGCGCTGCGCTGAACCGGTCGCCTTCCAGGTCAGAAAATCCGCCAGATCGAAAGCGAAGCACATGCGCGACCAGCTTGCCGCCATATGCGTCTTCAGCCACATCAGCTTCGGCATCTGCATTTCCGGCGAGACGCTGTTGCCGGCGAAATCCAGCACCCGGTGGCCGGATGCTGTCAGCCGGTCGGCTTCGCCAATCGCCCGGTGATCGAGCCAGACGATAGTGTCGAAGCAGTCTTCGCCGGTAGTGGAAACCGAGACCGGCGCGCCCCGCCCATCGCGGATGACCAGCGAGCAGGTGGCGTCAAAACCGATTGCGGCAATGCTTTGCGATGAAACCCCGGCCTCGGCAAGCGCCGCCCTCACCACGATGCAGACCGCTTTCCATATGTCGGTGGAATCGTGCTCGGCGTGGTTTTCCTGCGGCCTCTGCATCAGGATCGGATGGGTGGATCGGGCAAGCAGCCGGCCCGCCGGATCAAAAATGCCGGCTCGGGCGCTGGCGGTGCCGACATCGACAGCGACGAGATTTTGACGCATCAAGACTGCAGTTCCATCCCTTGCGCAACGACCCGGCGACGGCGGCAGGCAAAATCTGCTTCAACCCGCATCACGTTCCATTTGGCCGCCAAAACCGCCCTTCCCCACATAGCTTGCGACAAGTTGAACCAAATCCGGCATCGCGTCAAACACCACATTCGCCCCAAGCCCGGCGATCTTTTCACGGAATGCGGGAAAGCGCGCATGCGAACCGCCGGTAAAGGCAAAAACGCCCATGCCCGCCGCCTTTGCGGCGGCAATGCCGGCCGGGCTGTCCTCAATCACGATGCAGTGACGCGGCTCTACCCCCATTTCACGCGCCGCATGCAGGAAGAGGTCGGGCGCCGGCTTGCCGTTCTTCACCATCGTGGCGCTGAAGACATGGGGTTCGAATTTGTCGATCAGCCCGGTCAGCCCCAGCGAATAACGGATGCGCTCCGGCTGGCTTGAGGAGGCCACACAACGCCGCAGCGGCAGGAGCCTGTCCAGCGTCTCGCCAATGCCGCCAATCGGCCGAAGCTCGGTGCGGAAACGCTCGAATAGCGTCGCCCGCATATGGTCGAGAAAATCGATGTCCGTCTCGACACCGTAATCCTCAAACAGCGTCGCCGTCATGCTGGCGACGCTACGGCCGAGAAAGCGCTCATAGGCCTCTTCCTCCCCCATCGCCACGCCGAGATGGGAGAGCATGTCGAGAAGGACCGAAATGGAGACCGGCTCGCTGTCGACGAGAACGCCGTCGCAGTCGAAAATCAAAAGGGGCCCGGTCTCGTCTTCCATTTCGCGGTCACTCTTCAGCCAGCTTGTCATCCAGATAAAGCTTCAAGGTCTTCACCGTGCCGTCTTGCCACAGCGTCTTCAGTGCATGGGCAAAGCGTTTACGGAAAAGCTCCGATTCGGCAACCTCACCGAAAATATCGTCGAACACGAGAAAGGCCATCGGATCGTCCTTGGCCTTGATCGCCGCCGCATGAAGGCGCTCGGCGCTGGCATCGTTGAAGGCGATTTCCTTGCCGCTGTCGGAGGTGCCCTGGAAATAACGGCACCACAGCGCCGAAACCAGCGAAAGGCCGACAATATCCTCGCCGCGCGCCAGCCGGTCGGCGGTGGATGGCAGAATGAATTTCGGCTGGCGGTTGGAGCCGTCCTGCGCCAGACGCGGAATGGTGTCGCCGATCTTCGGGTTGAGGAAACGGCGCTCGATCAGCGCGAAATAATCGGCGAGATTCGTATCGGGAACCGGTGGAATGACCGGAATGATCTCTTCATTTTCAAGCTTTGCCAGAAATGCCCGGACTAGCGGATGTTCCATCGCCTCATGCACGAAATGAATGTCGAGCAGCGCCGCCGGATAGGCGATTGCCGCGTGGCCGCCATTGAGGATGCGGATTTTCATATGCTCATAGGGCGCGACATCTTTGACGAACTGCACGCCGGCCTTTTCCAGCGCCGGGCGACCGGCGGGGAAATTGTCTTCCATCACCCATTGCTTGAACTCCTCGCAGAAGACAGGCCAATTGTCCTCGATGCCGAAATCGTCGCGGGCGATATTGCGTTCGCGCTCCCCGGTGGCTGGTGTGATGCGGTCGACCATGGAATTGGGGAAAGCGACGTTTTCGCCGATCCAGTTGGCAAAGGCCGGGTCGGAGAGCGCTGCCAGCCCGACCACCGCATTTTTGGTGACCTTACCATTATGCGGAATGTTGTCGCAGGACATGACGGTGAAGGGTTGCAGCCCCTTGTCCCGCCGCGCCTTCAACCCGGCGACGATGAGGCCGAACACGGTTTTCGGTGAAGATGGGTGCCGGCCATCCTCGGCAATGGCCGGGTGCTGCGGATTGAAGGAACCGGAAGCATCGATGAAATAACCACCCTCGGTAATCGTCATCGAGACAATACGGATTTTCGGGTCGGCGAGCGTGTCGATGATGGCCTTCGTGTCGCCGACCGTCAGAATGTCGATCATCGGTCCGGTGACGCGCGCGCCGGTGCGGTTATTGTCCTGCTCCACCACCGTGGTCAGAAAATCCTGCGCGGCGAGTTTCTCGCGCATCACCGCATCAGATGGCAGAACCCCCGCGCCGATGATGGCGAAGTCGTGATCCGCACCCGTGTTGAACAGGTCATCCAGATAAACTGCCTGATGGGCGCGATGGAAATTGCCAACGCCGAAATGCACGATGCCGGCGGAAAGATCGGCCCGGGAATAGGCCGGAACCGCCGCCGTCTTTCTGGCTTCGTCAAGCGTTGCGAGGGAGAGTTTGCATGTCATGTCACGATCCTCGAAGGGGAAACGTTGGTCTTGCCGATCGCCCTCTTGCCGGACAATCGGCCTGTCGGAACACCGCCAGCTGCAAGAGGCAGTCAGGCGGCAAAGCTTTTTAGGGTCGCTTTCCCCTAGATCGCCTTGCCCTTGTCATCGAACCTGTGAATCTTGGTCTCATCGGGGGTAATGAAGACGGTATCGCCGTGTTTGCATTCGAACTCGCCATCGGTTCTGGCGGTAATCGGGCCGATGCCTTGGACGTCGAGATGCAGGAAGGTATCGGAGCCGAGATGTTCGGCGACGGTTACCTTGCCCTGCCACAGACCGGCCTCTTTCGACAGCGCCAGATGCTCCGGCCGCACCCCGGCGGTGGTGGCATTCTTGCTGCGGGCATAGTCGCCGGTAATGAGGTTCATGCGCGGCGAGCCGATGAAGCCGGCGACGAAGAGGTTGGCGGGCGAGCGGTAGAGTTCCATCGGCGAGCCGACCTGTTCGATATTGCCGCGGTTGAGGACAACGATCTTGTCGGCCATGGTCATGGCTTCCACCTGGTCGTGGGTGACGTAGATCATCGTCGTCTTCAGCGTGTTGTGCAGCTCGGAGATTTCCAGCCGCATGGTGCCGCGCAGCGCCGCATCGAGGTTGGAGAGCGGTTCGTCAAACAGGAACGCCTTCGGTTCGCGCACGATGGCGCGCCCGATGGCGACGCGCTGGCGCTGGCCGCCGGACAGTTGCGAGGGCCGGCGCTCGAGATAATCGGTGAGGTTGAGAATGCGGGCGGCATCCTCGACCTTCTTGTCGATGACGGCCTTGTCGAGCTTGGCCATCTTCAGCGGGAAGGCGATGTTGTTGCGCACACTCATATGCGGATAAAGCGCATAGGACTGGAACACCATGGCAAGGCCGCGCTCGGCCGGCGCCTTTTCGGTGGCGTCCTTGCCGTCGATGACGATCTTGCCGCCGGAGACGTCCTCCAGCCCGGCGATGAGGCGCAAAAGCGTGGATTTGCCGCAGCCCGAGGGACCGACGAAGACGACGAATTCGCCGTCGTGGATATCGAGATCGATCGACGGGATGACTTTCGCCTCACCGAAGAGCTTGGACACGGTCTGAAGGGAAATGCTGCCCATGTTTGTCGTTCCTTATTTCACGGCGCCGAAGGTCAGGCCACGCACGAGTTGTTTCTGCGAGAACCAGCCGATGACGAGAATGGGGGCGATCGCCATCATCGAGGCGGCCGAGAGTTTTGCCCAGAACAGCCCCTGCGGCGAAGAGAAGGAGGCGATGAAGGCCGTCAGCGGCGCCGCATTTGTGGTCGTCAGCCGGATCGTCCAGAAGGATTCGTTCCAGGCAAGGATGACGTTTAGGAGCAGCGTCGAGGCAATGCCCGGCACCGCCATTGGCGTCAGCACATGCACGATCTCGTTCCAGAGCGAAGCGCCATCCATGCGCGCTGCTTCCAGGATCTCGCCGGGGATTTCCCGGAAATAAGTGTAGAGCATCCAGATGACGATCGGCAGGTTGATGAAGGTGAGCATGATGGTCAGCCCGATGCGGGTATCGAGCAGGCCGGCATTGCGGAAGATCAGGTAGATCGGCACCAAGACGGCGACCGCCGGCATCATCTTGGTGGAAAGCATCCACATCAGGATGTCCTTGGTGCGTTTGGTCGGCGAGAACGCCATGGCCCAGGCGGCGGGAATGGCGATGATGAGCGCGATGATCGTTGAGCCGAGCGACAGCACCACCGAGTTCATGAACGGCTTGAAGTAATCGCGCTGGGTTTGCACCGTCACGTAATTCTCAAGCGTGCCCGAGGGAATGAGGCTGAAGCCTGCGATCGCCTCCGGCTCTGTCTTGATGGATGTGAGGAAGGCATAGAGGATCGGGAAGAACAGCAAAAGCGCCACGGCCCATGCCGCGATGGAAAAGCCGATCTTTGCGCGAGTGGTTGTCTTGCGGGCCATGATGTTTCCCCTTTACCGGTCGAGGTTCTTGCCGACGGCGCGCATCAGGAAGATGGCGACGATATTGGCGAGGATGACGGCGATGATGCCGCCGGCCGAAGCGCCGCCGACGTCGTAGCCCAGAAGCGCCGTGCGATAGATCAGGAAGGCAAGGTTGGTGGAGGCGTAACCCGGGCCGCCATTGGTGGTGACGAGGATTTCCGCGTAAACGCCGAGCAGGAAGATCGTCTGGATCAGGATGACGACGGTGATGGCGCGCGACAGGTGCGGTAGGGTCAGATAGATGAAACGGTTGACGAAATTGGCGCCATCCATCTCGGCCGCTTCCTTCTGCTCGCCATCAAGCGACTGCAGGGCGGTCAAGAGAATGAGCGTCGCGAACGGCAGCCATTGCCAGGCGACGATGATGACGATGGAAAGCAGCGGAAACTGCGCGAACCAGTCCACCGGCTGGAAACCGAGGAAGCGGGCAAGGTCGGCCAGCACGCCGTAGCCGGGATGCATGATCATGTTCTTCCACACCAATGCTGCCACCGGCGGCATGACAAAGAAGGGCGAAATGATCATGATGCGCACGATGCCCTGACCGAAAATGTCATTGTCGAGCAGAAGCGCAATGGCGATGCCGCCAACCACCGTGATCAAAAGCACCCCGCCGACGATCAGCAGCGTGTTCCAGATCGACTGGAAGAAGGCCGGGTCGGTATAGAAATACTGGTAATTGAAAAGACCGGCGAAGCTGACATTGGCCGGGTTGAGGAGATTGTAGTTCTGGAACGAAAACCACAGGGTCATCGCCAAAGGCACGATCATCCACACCAGCAACAACAGCACCGACGGCGCAAGCATTACCCGCGCTAATCCGCTCGTGTTTCGGGTTGCCATTGCACTCACCTCCCCTTGGGCCTGGGCGTCACGACATGCGCCCGGCATATCCGGAAGAACCGGCTCATTCTTGTTTTGATGTGAAAGGCTTAAATGCCGCCGTACGGACCGCGGCTTCCGATCCCCAAGGTTCGCTGCCCGGCGTTGACGCCGGACAGCGATCTTCAGGAGGATTACTTGATGTAGCCGGCGCGGGTCATTTCACGCGTCGCAGTCGACTGGGCGCCCGCAAGCGCATCATCGACGCTGGACTGGCCGGCAACAACCGCCGAGAACAGCTGGCCGACCGTGGTGCCAAGCGCCTGGAATTCAGGGATCGCCACGAACTGGCCGCCGGTATAAGGCACGGGCTTTACAGTCGGCTTGGTAATGTCGGCGGCGTCCATCGCGGCAAGCGTCGGCTTGGCGAAGGCGGCGGCCTTTTCATACTCGGCGTTCTTGTAAAGCGAGGTGCGGGTACCCGGAGGCACGTTTGCCCAGCCTTCCTTCGAAGCGACAAGCTCGGTGTATTCCTTGCTCGTCGCCCAGGAAATGAACTTCTCGGCCGCTTCCGCCTTCTGCGAGCTCTTCGGGATCGCGAGGTTCCACGACCACAGCCAGTTGCCGTGGTTCTTCAGTTCGCCATGCGTCGGGAACAACGCATAACCGACCTTGTCGGCAACGGTCGAATCCTTCGGGTTGGACACGAAGGAGGCAGCCACCGTGGCGTCGATCCACATGCCGCATTTGCCCTGCTGGAACAGCGTCAGGTTTTCGTTGAAGCCGTTGGAGGAAGCACCCGAAGGACCGGCATCCTTCATCAGGTCGACGTAGAACTGCAGGGAACTCTTCCATTCCGGCTGGTCGAACTGCGGTTTCCAGTTTTCATCGAACCAGCGGCCGCCGAAGGAGTTGTTGAGCGCGCTGATGAAGGCCATGTTTTCGCCCCAGCCGGCCTTGCCGCGCAGGCAGATGCCGTTGATATCGGCCTTGCGGTCGGTGATCTTGCGGGCGGCGTCGCCGATGAATTCCCAGGTCGGGTTTTCAGGCATCTTGAGGCCTGCTTTTTCGAACAGGTCCTTGCGATACATGATCATGGCGGATTCGCCATAGAAGGGCGCGGCGTAAAGTTTGCCGTCCATGGAAAGACCGCCCCGGATCGCCGGCAGCAGATCGTCGACGTCATATTTGTCGCCGAGCTTTTCAAGCGGCAGCAGCCAGCCCTGCTTGGCCCAGATCGGCACTTCGTAGTTACCGATAGTCATGATGTCATATTGACCGCCGTTTGTGGCGATATCGGTCGTCACACGCTCGCGCAGGACGTTTTCTTCAAGCGTCACCCATTCGACCTTAATGTCAGGGTTCTTGGTGGTGAAGTCCGAGGTCAGACCCTGCATGCGGATCATGTCGCCGTTGTTCACGGTCGCGATGGTCAGCGTCTCGGCGGAAGCAAGGGTCGAAAAGGCGAGTGCCGAGCATGCGCCCAGCAAAATGGTCTTCAATGTCATATCTTCCTCCCAGAAGAAAAATGATGAGCATTCGCTTTGCTCTAGGGCATTTACTCACTTCATAAGCAAAAATGTCAAGCGACATCCTATGCTGCGACGCACAGGGAAAAACCAAGCCATTGATTTTATGCGTTTAATTTTTGCTCAATGAGTGAGCAAATATTCGCTGGTAGTCTCATCGGTGATGAGGCCGTTCAGCAGACCGCCCCTCAGCGCCGCCAGAATCGAAGCGTTCTTGCGTGCGCCCTGCGCCATGCCGATGACGGTGCAGGTCTCTCTTGAAGGGATGGGAACAGAGGCGACGCGCTCGTTGACGGCGTGCTCGAGAATGCGGCCATTGGCATCATACATCCAGCCGCAAATCTCTCCGATCGCCCCGCTCGCCATCAGCGCCTTCATCTCATCCACGCCGAGGAAACCATCGACGCAGAGCGGTGCGTTCTCGCCGAGTTCACCGACACCGACGAAGGTGACATTGGCCGCGGACCCCAGCGCCAGCGTGGAGCGCACCATGGACTGGTCATGCAGCAATTCGCGCTCTTCCGCAGAAGAACATAGAACCGGCAGCGGCATTGGGAAATGCCGCGCCTTGATGGCATCGGCCATGCTGAAGATGACGTTATAATATGCGGCCGAGCCATCCGGCCCGATATTACCCGTCAGCGACACGATACGGTGCTGCGGGCATTCCATCGGCGGCAGTTGGTCGACAGCGGCCTTCAAGGTACGGCCGGTGCCGATGGCGAGCACGATGGGATCGGCATTTTTCAGCCAGCGCTCGATTTCCGCCGCCCCGGCCTCGGCAATGCCGACAGTGGAGGAGACCCCGGCCGGATCGCTTGGCACCACCTCAATATATTTGAGGTCGAATTTCTCCTTCAGCCGTTCGGCTTTTTCGAGACAGGCGGCGATGGGGTGATCGAGCCGGACCTTGATCAACCGCTCGGCGACCGCAAGCGACACCAGCCGCTGCGCCGATTGCCGGGAAATGCCCATGGCAGCGGCGATCTCATCCTGCGTGCGGCCGGCGACATAATAAAGCCAGCCGGCGCGGGCCGCATCGTCCAGCCGTCCATGTGCGTCGTTTCGTCTGGCCATGCCGCCGCCCTTTGAGAATTATTCTTGCGCATTTGCTGGCATTTTTTTGCATCGGCTGTCAAACGTAGGATGAGGAAGAGAGCGGCAGTTAGCTGAAAATGATTGGCACGCCGGTACGGCGCGTTTCCTCTCCCCGGCGGGGCGCGCTGCAATATCCAGCGGCGGCATCGAGGTCGCCGTTGCGGCCTCTGGGCGGCTGCGCCGCCGTCGTCTCGATGATCGCCGCATCCAGCACCGCGCCGCGCCGCAGGATCGGGCCGGCAGCGTCAAGCTGCCGGTCGAATTCACCAAACAGCTTCTCCAGAAGACCTTCGACGATCGGCAGGCTGCGGAAACGGCAAGGCCTGGAATGCTCGGGAACGACCTCTTGCAGTGCAAGTCCGATGAAATGCTTGAACGACAGCCGGTCGCCCAACGCCTCCTCAAGTTCCATCTCGGGAAACCCATAAAGCGACCGCAAAGCGGCGCCTTGAACTTCACCAGCGGCTCATAGGCCCGACGCCCGGCGCTTTTCTCATCACGAAGACGCGATAGAAGCTTCTCGAACTGCCGCGGCGAAGGCGAAAGCTGCAATCGCTCGCTTCCAAGGGCGATACGGTCCGTATGCTGCGCCGGATTTACTGTCCCGCCCCTCTGGGGAGGCGAACGAAGAACAGGGTTCTACAATTCCAAACTATTAGGATATTTTTTCCCTCTAAAAGATTTATTGGAACCGGATTTTATTCATACTATTTTTCACGCAATGCCAATTCTCGCTCTCGGCGGGCGCCTCCTGTAGTTTCCCACGACAATCAAAAGGAAATGCCCATGGCCCTCTCTTTCTCCAGATTTACCGCAAAATTGATCGCCGGAGCCGTCGTCATCGCTTCGATGGCCACAGCAGCCCATGCGGATGCGACGCTCGACCGGATCAAGGGTCGCGGCAAGCTCACCGTCGGCGTCATCCTCTCCGGCGCGCCCTTCGGCTTCATCGACCCGAAGACACAGGAGCAGAAGGGTCTCAACATCGACCTCGCCAAGGCTCTGGCCGCCGGCCTCGGTGTCGAACTGGTCACCGAAACCGTGACCCCGCCCAACCGCGTTCAGTTCCTGCAGCAGGGCAAGGTCGATATTCTGATCGCCAACATGCAATACACGGAAGAACGCGCCAAAACGCTGGGCTACGTGCCTACCCCCTATGATCGCCAGGGCGGCGCCGCCATCGGCCGCAAGGACAGTGGCATCAAGGACTGGCCGGACCTGAAGGGTAAAATCGCCTGCGTTTCACAAGGCTCGAACTACACCCAGCCGCTGATCGAACAATATGACGCGCAGGTAAAGGCGCTGCCGAGCCAGCCGGAATCGCTGCTGGCGCTCAAGGGCGGCAATTGCGATGTCTCCGTTCACGTCAACGGCACGCTGAGCCTGATGCTTCAGGACCGCGTCGATGAGTGGAAGGATTACGGCATCCTGATCCCCACCGACCTCATCCCTTCCGATTCCGTGATCTGGCTGCGCAAGGGTGAGGCTGACACACAGGCCGCTCTCGACAAGATCGTCAAGGACCTGCACGCTTCCGGCAAGATGCTCGAATTCGCCAAGGCCAACCGTCTGCCGAGCATCGGTTACATGGAAGAGCAGCAGAAGAAGCTTTCGGCCGCGCAATAAACGGCCAGACGGTCTTGGCTGTCCCGTCGCCTCCAGATGGCGGATGGCGTTTACGCCAACCCTCAAGAACGGCCGGTTTCGCCTGTCGTTCTTTTTCGCTCTACAAAACGGCAGGCCATTCCGGCGCCGCTCGCGAGGCGGCGCCCGCAATAAAAGCATGGATTTCCGATGCAGGATTCAC
Organism: Agrobacterium salinitolerans; assembly: GCF_002008225.1. Lineage (GTDB taxonomy): Bacteria > Pseudomonadota > Alphaproteobacteria > Rhizobiales > Rhizobiaceae > Agrobacterium > Agrobacterium salinitolerans. The sequence continues at coordinate 65,552 of NZ_MRDH01000037.1, forward strand.
TTACAGCGCGCTTTATAGAACTGGCTGCGCATTTCGGCCTCAACTATGATTTTCTGAACAGCGGGTATGAGGTTCAGATCTGGCTTGACGGCATGAAGATGACGCTCATCCTCGTCTCTGTCACCTTGCCGCTCAGCCTCGTCTTCGGCTTCATTTTCGCGGCCATGCTGACATCGGGCAAGAGCTGGCTTTCCGGTCCCGTGCGCGCCTATGTGGAACTGACACGCAACACGCCGACGCTGGTGCAGCTGATGTGCGGGTTCCTCGTGCTTAACATGCTGATTTCCAATGCGCTGGGCGGCGCGCAGAACAACCCGCTAACACCCTTTTTCTGGGTGGTCGCCATCACCGGCCTGCATATTGCCGCTTTTCATGCGGAAGCGTTGCGCGGTGGTATCGAGGCGGTGCCGGCCACCACCATCGAGGCGGCGCGCGCGATCGGTTTCAGTTCATTCGAGATTTTACGCTATGTGGAGTTTCCGCTGGCGATCCGCACGGCGCTGCCCTCCATCATCAACAACCTCGTCAATCTGGTAAAGCTCACCACGGTCGGCTCGGCCATTGCGGTGGGTGAAATCACCTATGCCTCAATCCTGATCTGGACCCAGCGCGACAATGTGGTCGAGCTGATGCTCGTCATCCTCATCTTTTTCAGCGTCATCAATTTCATCGTCGCAAGGGCCGGTCTCTGGCTGGAGCGGCGTCTTGCTGTTCCGGGGGTTGGTCAATGAGTGCGGTGGTTTCTCCTACACAGGCGGTAAGGAAGCCGCCCTTCGGCACCATTCTGCTGCTCGGCGTGGTGATATCGGTCATCCTGTGGCTGATCCTCGATCCCTCGCTCGGCCAGGTGCTGCTGCAATGGCTGCCCTATCTTGCCAAGGGTTTCGCCATGAACGTGCTGATCAGCGTTCTGGCAATCGCCATCGGCACCTTCGTCGGCGTCCTACTCGGCATCATGGAGCTTGCGCCCTATCGTCTCGTGCGCGCGCCGGCGCTTACCTATGTGCAAATCTTCCGCAACGCGCCGCATCTGGTACTGATCTTTGCCGCGACCTACATCTTCCCCTTCGAGATTGTCGCCTTCGGCAACTACATTCCCTTCCCGGACTGGATCAAGGCCGTCGTCGGTCTCGCCATTCCGGCCAGCGCCCATATCGCCGAAATCACCCGCGGCGCCATCCAGTCCATTCCGACGGCGCAATGGGAAGCGGCGCAGGGCCTCGGTTTTTCGCGCAACCAGACGCTGCGCTGGATCATCCTGCCGCAATGCGTGAAACGTTCGCTGCCGCCATGGATGAACCTCTACGCGTCGATCACCATGGGTACGGCGCTCGCCTCGCTGGTCGGCGTGCATGAACTTCTGCACGCCGCGACGGACGCCAGCACCGCCGTGCAGCGCAACGATTTCACCGTCGTGGTCTATCTCACCGTTCTGATGGCGTTCTTCCTGTTCTGCTATCCCGTCTCCCGTTTCACGCAGCGCCTGGAACGGCGCTTCGCCTCCCGCTGATTGGAACAAGCCATGTCCGCACCTGCACCACAAACCGCCGAAAAAGCTCTGGTTGAACTGGAAGGCATACACCTGTCCTTCGGCGACAATCAGGTCCTGAAGGGCATCGATCTTACGGTCAACAAAGGCGACGCCGTCTCTATCATCGGCCCTTCCGGCTCCGGCAAATCCACCATCCTGCGCTGCATCAACGGCCTGCTCATTCCGCAATCGGGCAAGATCACCGTCGGCGGCACCCGCGTAGACCAGTTGAAGACCGAGGCTGAGCGCGTTGCGCTGCGCAAGCGCATTGGTATCGTTTTCCAGCAGTTCAATCTATTTCCGCATCTGACGGTGATGGAAAATATCACCATTGCACCAATCAAGATTCTCGGCACGCCGAAGGCGGAAGCCGAGCGACATGCCCGCGAATTGCTGGAAAAAGTGCGCCTTTCCCAGAAGGTCGATGCCTATCCCGGCCAGCTTTCCGGCGGCCAGCAGCAGCGCGTGGCCATTGCCCGCGCACTTGCCATGCGGCCGGAACTGGTGTTGTTCGATGAGGTCACTTCCGCGCTCGACCCGGAAACCGTGGGCGAAGTGCTCGCCGTCATCCGCGATCTCGTCAATGACGGTATGACCAGCATTCTCGTCACGCACGAAATGCGTTTTGCCGAAGAAATCAGCGATAATATCGTCTTCACCGAAAACGGCCTGATCGTCGATCAGGGCACGCCGGAGCATATCTTCTACAAGTCGACCAATCCGCGCATCAACGCCTTCGTCAAGGGTCTTGGCGGACAGGTGGCGCGGGTGAATGACGGTGAAGGGATCTGACGCCATGGTCGCCGAGGAAAAACTCACCCTTCGTCTGGCCGAAGCGATTGCCGCATCTGACCCCCTGCGTGACGAAGAGGCTGTTACCATCGCCCGCACGGCGCTGATCGATTTTTTCGCCTGCGTGCTGGGCGGCGCTGCCGACAGAAGCACGAAAATCCTGATCGATACCTTCACGTCCGGCATACAGGGCGCAGCCGGAATCATCGGCCACGATCTTCGCACGGACGCCTTTACGGCCTCCCTTATCAACGGCCATGCCGGCCATGTGCTCGACTATGATGATGTCCATGGCAGCGTGCGCGGCCACCCCACTGTCGCCATCATCCCGGCTTTGCTGGCTATTGCGGTCGAAGAGGGATCAACGGCGGATGCCTTCATCGCCGCCTATATCGTCGGGCTTGAAACCATGGCGCGGATCGGCCTCTCGCTCGGCACCAGGCATTACGAAAACGGCTTCCACGCCACCGCCACGCTCGGCCCCATCGGCGCTGCGGCGGCGATTGCCCATCTCCTGAAATTCGATACGAAGACCACGGCCACAGCACTCGGTCTCGCCGCCACGCAATCGGCCGGGCTTCGTTTGCAATTCGGGTTCGACGCTAAGCCGCTGCATGCAGGGCTTGCCACCCGCGCTGGCCTCACTGCTGGGCGGTTGGCGCGATCGGGCTTTCAGGGCGCGCCGGATTTTCTGGAAAATCCGATCGGCTTTTATTCCGCCTTCGCCTTCGGCGCCGAGCAACCAAAACGCGTTCTCTCCGGCTGGGGCGCACCCTGGCAGATCGTCTCGCCCGGCCTCACCCTCAAAGCTTTTCCCTGCTGCACCGCCAGCCATCCCGTTGCTGTCGGCGCGCTGGCGTTGCGCAACAGCCACGATCTGACGCCGGATGAGATCGAAACGGTCACCATCACCTTCCCGCCGGGCGGCGATGCCGCCCTCGTTGGCTCGGCCACGCCCGCGACGGGCATCGATGCACGCTTCAGCGCCGAATATGTCTTTGCCGCCGCGCTGACGGATGGAGCGCTCGGCATCGGCCATTTCGACGAACGCCCGACCCGCCTTGACCTTCTTGCCCTTTCCGCAAAAGTCTCACGCCGGCATGACGAGACCGCCCGCCGCCTCTCGCCCGATCCGACCACCCGGTTCGTGATCATCGACGTGACGAAGAAGGACGGCTTGGTGCTGTCGCGCCGTGTCGATGGCCTCCCCGGCATCGATGACCCGACCGAAAAATTTGCCGACGCGACCGGCGGCAATGAAAAATTCGCCAGCATCCCGGCACTGGTGCGGAGCATGAAGACCGCAGCCGACCTCCGGAAGCTCGAGGCGCTTCTGACAACTGACATATAACTCGACCGACATGAAGGCATGATCCCCATGACCAATACGACCCGCGACAGACAGATGCATCTCGGCCTTTTCCTGCAAGGCGCCGGGCACCACGTTTCCGGCTGGCGTCACCCCGATGCGGAGGCCGGTAGCGAGAACTTGGATCTGCTCACCCGCGTCACAAAAATGGCGGAAGCCGCAAAATTCGACATGGTATTCCTCGCCGACGGCCTCACCAGCGGCGTCGACGCCCACCCTTCCATGATCGCGCGCTTCGAGCCGCTGACGTTGCTGGCGGCGCTTGCCATGGTGACTGACAAGATCGGTCTGGCCGCCACCGCCTCCACCACCTATGGCGAGCCGTACCACACCGCCCGCGCCTTCGCTTCCATCGATCATCTCAGCCATGGCCGTGCGGCGTGGAACATCGTCACCACCTCTTACGCTCGCACGGCGGCGAATTTTTCCAAGGACCATCCCGAGCATGACGAGCGTTATGCGGTGGCGGAAGAATATGTGAATGTGGTACGCGGCCTTTGGGACAGCTGGGATGATGACGCCTTCATCAAGGACAAGCAGGCGGGCCGCTACGTCGATCCAGAGAAAGTCCATATCCTCAACCACGAAGGCAAATATTTCACGGTCAAGGGGCCGCTCAATATTCCGCGCTCGCCGCAGGGCCACCCGGTTCTCATCCAGGCCGGCTCTTCCGGTCCGGGGCAGGATCTCGCGGCCCGCACCGCCGATATCGTCTTCACCGCCCAGCAGGCGATTTCCGAAGCACAGGCCTTCTATACCGGCCTCAAGGCTCGCGTAGCGAAATTCGGCCGCGATCCGGCCAGCGTCGCCGTCATGCCCGGTTTCATGCCGATTATCGGCAGGAGCTTTGAAGAGGCTGGCGAAAAGCTGAAGGAACTGAACCGTTGGACCGATATCAAGAGCGCCATGCCGCTGCTTGAGGAACGCATCGGCCACAGCCTCACGGATTACGATCTCGACGGCCCGCTGCCGGACCTGCCGATTTCCGACCAACTGCGCAGCCGCGCCGAACTTCTGACTGAACTGGCGCGCCGCGAAAAGCTGACGATCCGGGAGCTGGCGCTGCGCGTCGCCGCCGGTCGCGGCCACCATATCGTCATGGGCACGGCCAAGGATGTCGCCGACCGCATGCAGGAATGGTTCGAAAACGGTGCGGCCGATGGCTTTAACGTCATGCCGCCCTTCTTCCCCGGCGGGTTGGAGGAATTCAACCGCGAGGTCGTTCCACTCCTGCAGGAGCGCGGCCTGTTCCGCAAGGACTACGAAGGCTCGACGCTGCGCGACCATCTCGGTATCGCAAGGCCGGCGCTGCGGTAAAAAGCCATGCGGATGCCCGTTCAAAGGCATCCGCATCCACCGGATCTCATTCTCAAGCTGAAGCGGGCCTGAGCCTGCTCCTTTACGCGGCCGCCCGTGCCGATGGCTTGTCGCGCCGGGTGGTATTGGCGGTATCCGAGCGGGTGGACGATCCGTCCTCGCGTTGGACTGTGCGGCGGTTCAGCTTGAAGAGGCTGACGAGCTGTGCCAGCGCATCCGCTCCCTGCGCCAACGTGGTGCTGATCACCGTGGTGCGGGCGCTCATCGCCGCGTTTTCCTGCGTCATCCGGTCCAGCCGGTTGACTGCCTTGTTGATCTCGCTGATGCCGGCAGCCTGCTCGTCAGCCGCCTTGGCGATCATGTCGACATTGCCGTCAATGTGCCTGACCAGCGCGTCGATCTGCTTTAGCGCTTCGCCGGTTTCGCCCACCAGCCTGACGCCTTCCAGAACCTCGGTCCCGGAATTGTTGATCAACGCCTTGATTTCCTTGGCGGCATTGGCGGAACGCTGCGCCAGCTCGCGCACTTCCTGCGCCACGACGGCAAAACCTTTACCTGCATCGCCCGCCCGCGCGGCCTCCACACCGGCATTCAGCGCCAGCAGGTTCGTCTGGAAGGCGATTTCGTCGATCACACCGATGATCTGACTGATTTCCCGCGAGGCCGTCTCGATACGCTGCATGGCGTCGACTGTCCGCTCCACGACCTCGGTGGAGGCCACGGTGGATGTCCGCGCGCTCTGAACCAGCTTGCGCGTCTCTTTCATGTTTTCAGTCGACGAACGCACCGTGGCGGTGATTTCTTCGAGTGCTGCCGAGGTCTCCTCAAGCGCCACCGCCTGCTCACGCGAACGTTCGGCGAGATTGACGGAGGCTTCGCTGACCTCCTGGCTGCTGCGGGTCAGGTCTCCGGTCTGGCCGAGAACGTTTTCCAGCGTCTTCTGGAATTCAGCGATCGATTTATTGAAATCGCGGCGCAGTCGTTCGAACTCGCCGACGAAGGGTTTGTCCAGCGTAATGCGGATATTGCATTGAGAAAGCCGCTCGAGCGCAGCACCAAGTTCCTCGACCGCATGCATCCGGTCCGTCACATCGAAAGCGAATTTCACGACCTTAAAGACACGACCCCGATCATCGATGATCGGATTATAGGAGGCCTGAATAAAAACGCGTTTGCCATCCTTGCCAAGGCGCATGAATTGCCCCGTCGAGAAATGTCCCTTTCCGAGTTCTTTCCAGAAATCCCGATAGTCCTGGGACTGGGCATAGGTCGGCTCGCAGAACATCGAATGATGTTTGCCGATGATGTCTTCCGCGGTGTAACCGAGCGTCGCGAGGAAATTTTCGTTGGCGCTGAGGATTTTTCCATCGGGCGTAAATTCGATCATGGCCTGCGCGCGGGAGAGCGCCGCCAGTTTCCCGTTATCCTCAGCGCTCCTGCGCTTGATCGAGGTGATGTCGGTTGCGATCTTGACCACCTTGTAGGGTTTACCGAAACGGAACACCGGGTTGTAGGAAGCCTCGATCCAGATTTCGTCGCCATTCTTGGCGCGACGACGATACTGGCCCTGATCGTATTCGCCACGCGACAGCTTCGCCCAGAAGCTTTTGTATTCTGGCGATGCCGAATCTTCGGGAGACAGGAACATGCTGTGGGCACGCCCAACGATTTCAGACTGCTGATAGCCGACGGTCTTGCAGAAATTATCGTTCGCTCTCAAAATCTTGCCGGTCAGATCGAACTCGATGATGGCCTGCGAGCGGCCAAGCGCATCAAGCACTGCAGAAGCGTCCGGACCAAGTTTAGAAAAGTAAGACATCTTTTTGAACCCTCAAACAGCAACCCATATGCAGACCTCTTTCACCCTCGAAATATAAGATGAAAAGCGGTTGGCCCGACTGTACGCGAAACTAGCCGGATACCGTTAAATAGCGATTAATAATGAACTATAACTATCGGTCTTGAACCTCATTAAACTGCCAATATGCTTCACCGCGAATATATTCCCCTTGTCTGTTTCGGACCGCTTATTTGCCACAGTGCTGATATTTCTGCGCCAGCAACACGATACGGCCTTTCATCGCAGCGGCATTCATTGTTATGCGGGGTTGAAAGATTTGTGTTGCAGGAGCGCCGATGACCAAAACCCTGAAATGCGATGTGCTGGTGATCGGCACCGGCATTATCGGTTCCATGGCGGCCCTTTATCTGCAGAATGCCGGACGCGAAGTGGTGCTTCTTGAGCGCGGCGAGGTTGCCCGGGGCGCGAGTTCCGGCAATGCCGGCATTCTGGCCTTCCCCGAAATCATCCCCATTCCCGCTCCCGGAATCATGAAAAAAGCGCCGCGCTGGCTGTTCGATCCGCTCGGCCCACTTAGCGTGCCGCCGGCCTATGTGGCGAAGATCGCACCCTGGCTGTGGCGCTTCTGGCGGGCGAGCGCCGAGCGCAGCTTTCGCCATGGGCTGAAGTCACTTACCGACCTCAACCGGCTCGCTGCCATGGAAATGGCCCATGTCGCGGCGATGCCTGAACTCTCGCACCTCGTTTCGAAAACCGGAACGCTCGATCTTTACGACAGTGAGGCAAGTCTCAATGCCGCCCGCAGGGACTGGGACGAAAAGGAAAGCGCCGGTTTCACCTTCCAGCGCGTCGGCCGCCCCGAAATCGAGGAACTTCAACCGGGTCTCGCGCCCCAGTTCCGCCATGCCATGTTTTCGCCGGACGGTCTGCAGGTTTCCGACCCTTACGACTTCACCCGTGCCATTTTCGATCTGGTAATCGCCCGCGGCGCCAGCCTGCGCAAGGGCGAGGCCGAACGCATTGATGCTGTCGGCGAAAGTACGATCGTGACGCTGGAAAATGGTGACAAGATCGATGCCGACAGGGTGGTTATCGCCTGCGGCGCCTGGTCGAGAAAACTTGTCGCGACGCTTGGCAGCATCGTGCCGCTGGAAACGGAACGTGGTTACAACACCACCCTTTCCCCCAACGCTTTCAACCTGACGCGCCAGCTTTATTTCAACGACCATGGTTTCGTGGTCACCCCGCTATCGACAGGTATCCGCATTGGCGGCGCGGTCGAACTTGGCGGGCTGGAACTGAAACCGAATTTCCGCCGTGCCGAAGCCATGCTGAAAAAAGCAGGACGTTTCCTGCCCGGCCTCAAACTGGAAGGCGGGAAACAATGGATGGGATTCCGGCCGTCCATGCCGGACTGTCTTCCCGTCATCGGTACGGCGCGCGCCACGCCGTCCGTCATCTATGCCTTCGGACACGGCCATCTCGGGCTGACGCAATCGGCAGCCACAGCCCGTCTGGTGACGCAACTGGCCAGCGGGGAGGATACGGAAATCTCGATCGATCCTTTCCGGCCGGGGCGTTTTTCCTGAGTTCAGGAAGACGGGACTATTTCACCGGCTGCATGGAATCGTCCGGAAACGCCACCTCGGCGAAGGACGGATAGACCTTGCGAAGGATGGTGACCTGCTGCTGGTCGCTTACCCGCAGCAAATACCAGTCTGCACCGTCCATCAACGCCAGCGTATGGGATTTCGCCTCGATCGTCTGGCCGCCAGTTTCCATCACCGTCCTGGTCGGAATGAGGGCATAGGGCGTTCCATCAGGCGTTTGCGCAAGGCTGATCGCCTGCATATCCATGGTGAATTCGGTTATCTTGACCGCCGCAAGCGCCATCTGCATCTGCGCGGTCAAAGCGCCGCGCAATTGCTCCACGGTAATGCCGGCGTCGCGGGCGATGAATTCAAAGATTTTCGGCGGTACAGTCTTGCCGACGACATCAAAATCCTGCGCGCTCAAAGCCGTCTGGAAGCGCTCGATCTGTGTGCGAAGACCCTCCTGCTCTGCAGGTGAGAGATCGCGTGACAAAGCAGGATGCGCAATCGCCGCCAGCAGAAACAGACAATAGAGCAGACGCTTCATGACCTGGCCTTTCCGGTTATCCGGCATCCGCCCGCCCCCCGGAAAGGGAACCGCTCATGAACAGGATTTTTCAGCGCAGCAGAAAGAAACCCGCAGCCGACAGCACCACGAAGACGACCAGGCCGCCAAGGAAGCCGGCAGTGGTGAAGAAACCGGCGACCATGGCCAGCATCAGCACGCACAGCATCATCGTGCCGTACTTCGTCAAGGCCAGAAAACCGTTATAGGTCTTTTCATGCTCGGCGTAGTTCATTTCGGCGCCGACTTCGACAGGACCTGTGTGGTGTTCGCTCATTCCGCTTCCCCTTATGCTCCATCCGCCATGCCCGCCATACGGGAAATCTGCCCGTGGACGATCTCGGGCCCATGCCGGATTCTCCATCGCCAGAGGTAACATGAAGTCGTGGCGAAGTGCAATGCATCGTCACCCACCCGTTCTCTTCCGGCAAGGCTGGAAAAGTAAAATTAATGCGCTGCAAAAAAGGAGCATGATATAGCGCGCAACACAAAATAAGTGCACGATGAATAGTCACAGGCGCCGCCCGTGCGGGATTCCCGGAGGAAGGGCGACCGTTCGGAGTTGCTTTTTGAAATGCTGTTGAATAAGCACCTGCAAACAAGAAAAAAATCGGACTTGCCAGGCAACAGGGCAAATAAAACGCCGATAAAAAAGCTGCGGACCGGACCCTGGCTCTGGTCCTGAGGAGGGGAAAGTGAAGTTCTTATTGGGAATAAGCCGGGCCGTTGACACGGTCACCACGGTTATCGGTCAATCTGTGTCCTGGTTATTGCTAGCGGCGGTGCTGATCAGCGCCACAAACGCCGTGGTGCGCAAGATGTTCGACATATCGTCGAATGCATGGCTCGAAGTGCAATGGTATCTCTATGGCGCTGTTTTCATGCTGGCGGCGGCTTACGCGCTCCTGAAGAACGAGCATGTCAGGATCGACATATTGTCGTCCACATGGTCGAAGCGCACACGTGACATCGTTGACTTCGTCCTCCACATTGTTTTCCTGGTCCCCTTCGCCGGCCTGATGTCCTATCTCGCCTGGCCGTGGTTCTGGAATTCCTTCAACTCCGGAGAAATGTCCTCCAATGCCGGCGGCCTGATCATCTGGCCTGCCAAGCTCGTCGTCCTTCTGGGCTTCTCCCTGCTTCTGGTTCAGGCATTTTCGGAGATCATCAAGCGCTATGCGGTGATTGCCGGATATATTGCCGATCCGCGTGAAACGGTGCTTTCGGAAACCGACACGGAATCCAACGGAACGGCAGGGAGCTGACATGATAGATCTGATTGCGCATAACCTGCCGCTGGTGATGTTCAGCAGCGTGATGCTGCTGCTGCTGCTGGGTTACCCTGTCGCCTTCACGCTTGCCGCCGGCGGCCTCATTTATTTCGTGCTTGGCGTGGAGCTTTCATGGATTTCCCCTGAAATCCGCCTCTTCTGGCCGCTGCTGCAATCCCATCCCGAACGAATCTACGGCATCATGTATAATGATACGTTGCTGTCGATCCCGTTTTTTACGTTCATGGGCATCATTCTTGAGCGATCCCGCATGGCGGAAGATCTTCTCGATACGATAGGACAATTATTCGGCCCGATCCGCGGCGGCCTCGCCTATGCGGTCATTCTCGTCGGCGCGCTGCTGGGAGCCACCACCGGCGTTGTGGCGGCTTCCGTGATGGCCATGGGGCTCATCTCGCTGCCGATCATGATGCGATACGGTTATAATCGCCCCCTCGTCGCGGGTACGATCGCCGCCTCGGGCACTCTTGCGCAGATTGTCCCCCCGTCCCTCGTCCTGATCGTCATGGCGGACCAGCTCGGCCGCTCCGTCGGCGACATGTATGTCGGCGCTCTTTATCCCGCTCTTTTGATCATCGCGAGCTATTGCGCCTATATTTTCGCAGTCTCCATTTTCAAACCGTCGCTCGTCCCTGCCCTTCCGAAAGAAGCGCGCACGCTCGGCAACGGCGTGACCTCGCTTTTCGTGATGATCGCCGTTTCGGTGGCGCTCTATTTCATAGGAATGCACCTCCTTTTCACGGGCATGGCCAGTCCGGAGTGGCGACTGGTCGCTGCACTCGCCTTCGCCGTCTTCACGGTTTATCTGGTTGCGCTTTTTAACAGCGTCGCAAGCAGGAAGGTCATTTCCCGCCTCGCCGAACAGGTCATTATCGTTCTGGTGCCGCCGCTGGCGCTCATCTTCCTTGTGCTCGGCACCATCTTCCTCGGCATCGCGACGCCAACAGAAGGCGGCGCAATGGGCGCGACCGGGGCGCTGATCCTCGCACTTGCCAAGGGCAGGCTTTCGCTTGCGACGATCAAGAATGCGCTGGATGCGACGACGAAGCTTTCTGCCTTCGTCATGATGATCCTCATCGGCGCCCGCGTCTTCGGCCTTACGTTCTATGGTATCAACGGCAATGTCTGGATCGAGGAACTGTTGCTTGCCCTGCCCGGCGGCGAATACGGCTTCCTGGTCGTGGTCACGATCATTATTTTCATTCTCGGCTGTTTTCTCGACTTCTTCGAAATCGCCTTTATCATGGTCCCGTTGCTGGCACCGGTCGCGGACAAGCTCGGGATCGATCTCGTCTGGTTCGGCATCATTCTCGGCATCAATCTGCAAACCTCGTTCCTGACACCGCCCTTCGGTTTCTCGCTGTTCTTCCTGCGCTCCATCGCCCCGAACGCCGCATGGGTGGATAAGGTGACAGGCAAAAAAATGCCTGGTGTAAAAACGACGGAGATCTACAGGGGCGTCTTGCCCTATATCGTCATCCAGTTCGTGATGATCCTTGTCGTCATCGCATTCCCCGGCCTGGTGCTGACCTATAAGAGCGGCCATACCAGCGTCGATCCCAATAGCGTCAAGATCGAGATACCCGGTGGCCCGGGAGGCAGCGGCCTGTCCCTGCCACCGCTTGGCGGCGGCGGCACATCTCCGCAGCAGCCATCCATGGGCTTGCCGCCGCTCAATCTCGGGGGCCCCGCGGCGGCGCCGTCGGGTCAGGAAAGCGGTGCGCCGACCTCACCGCCCTCCCTTGGCCTGCCGCCCCTAAACCTGGGTGGACCGCAACCCCAGCAGCCTGCGCAGAATAGCCAGCCCGATCTCAGCCAACCGCCGAAGATCGGACCGTAACGGCGCGGCGCGGCATCAATAGGGACGTCGTCCGAAGCCGCGCCCCCTTGAAAACCCCACCTTGGAACCATTGCAACAAAGACACAAAAAGCCCCGGAGACCGAAATCTCCGGGGCTTTTTGCCCGGTCCGCCTTTTACCGAAAGATCACAGCTTTCCGTTGCGCTGCTGAATCATCATGAACGTGTCAAATGTATATTCCGCAAGCTGCATCCAGAGATAACCCTCGCGCTTGAAGGCCACCTGATCCTCATAAATCTTCTTGAAATCAGGGTTGGTAGCCGAGATGCCAGCATAAACTTCCAGCGCCGCCTTGTAGCAGGCCTCAAGAATTTCCTGGCTGAACGGCCGCAGCACAGCTCCCTCGGCCACCAGCTGTCGCACGGCGGTCGGGTTCTTGGCGTCGTATTTCGCCATCATGCTGGTGTTGGCGAAAGCGCAGGCATCCTGCAACGCAGCCTGATAATTCTTCGGCAGGTTGTTCCATTTTTCCAGATTGACGAAGGAATGGATGACCGGACCGCCTTCCCAGAAGGCCGGGTAATAATAATATTTGGCCACCTTGTAGAAACCGAGCTTGTGGTCGTCATAAGGACCGACCCATTCCGCCGCGTCGATGGTGCCTTTTTCCAGTGCTGGATAAATGTCGCCGCCGGCGATCTGCTGCGGCACCACGCCCAGCTTTTCCACCACCTTGCCGGCGAGACCGGCAATGCGCATCTTTACGCCCTTGAAATCGTCGACGGTGTTGATTTCCTTGCGGAACCAGCCGCCCATCTGGGCGCCGGTATTGCCCGCAATCATGCCATAGAGATTGTGCTTGGCGTAAAACTCGTTGAGCAGCTTGTTGCCGTTGCCTTCATAGAACCATGAATTGGTCAGGCGGGCATTGAGGCCGAAAGGTATCGCCGTGCCGATGGCGAAGGTCGGATCCTTGCCGACGTAATAATATGAGCAGGTGTGGCACATTTCCACCGTGCCGGAAGACACCGCATCGGCGGCCTGCAGGCCGGGCACGATTTCGCCGGCGGCGAAGGTTTGAATGGTGAAATTACCGTCGGTTGCGGCTGCAACATGCTTGGCAATATCTTCCGCGCCACCATAGATCGTGTCCAGCGATTTCGGAAACGACGACGTCAGGCGCCATGTGATTTTGGTATTCTGCTGTGCAATGGCGGGCGCAGCCAGAGCTGCCGTTGCAGCTCCCGCAAGCGCGCCCTTTTTGATAAAGGAACGGCGATCCATCTATATCCTCCCAGATATGAACGCTGCCCGCAGCTTTGAATTCCCCTCGGTGCTGTTCAGGCATCGCAGCAAAGTAAGCACGGTTACGACCCGGCTGACAAGCACCCGCACCAAGAATTAATCGCAGAAATACCGGCCTTTCCGGGATTCTTCGGGAACTTTTCTTCGCATTTTATTTTCAACTGAAATATCCCGGCATCGCCTTATACTTTAGGCGCATAAAGACCCTCCGGAACGCAAAACGTATGCTTGACTTGACCCTCCGGCAGTCGCACAAATTTCGAAGATTCGTCCCGGAGCCACCATGCCAAAACCCATTATCGCCGTTCCCGCAGACATCCGGCATTTCACCGGAGCCGACTGGCACGCCGCGCAGAACCAGTATGTTTCCGCTGCACTGAAAGTCGCTGGCGTCATGTCCTTCATCGTCCCGGCCTTCGAGGACGGGAACGAGGTCGACGCCATTCTCGACAGGGTGGATGGCCTGCTCGTGTCCGGCTCCGCCACCAATGTCCACCCTTCCCTTTACGGAAAAGAAGCGCAGGAGAGCGACGGCCCCTTCGATCAGGCCCGCGACGCAACCAGCCTGCCGCTCATCCGCCACGCCATCGAACGCGGCATCCCGATGCTGGCCATCTGCCGCGGCATTCAGGAGCTGAACGTCGCGCTTGGCGGTACGCTCGCTTCCGAAATTCAGGAACAGCCCGGCATATGGGATCACCGAAAACCGGAGCATGACGACCGCGACGTGGCCTTCGCCATCCGCCAGCCGGTGCATGTGCGCGAAGGCTCCTGCATTGCGCAGCATCTTGGCATGTCGGGCGAAATCCAGATCAATTCGCTGCACCGGCAGGCAATCGCCGAGACCGCGCCACGCCTGCAGGTGGAGGCGACAGCCGCGGACGGCACCATCGAGGCCGTATCCGTCATCGACGCCAACGGATTTGCCGTCGGCGTGCAATGGCATCCGGAATATTGGGCTGAGACGGATGCGCCCTCCCGGGCGCTGTTCGAGGCCTTCGGCAAGGCGGTCCACGACTATCGCAACAGCAAGGCATAATCCGCCATTAATCCCCCCGGCTCATAAGAACATAAAAAAAGGGCAAGCCCGAAGGCCTGCCCCAAGTCTGGGAGGAGGATTTAGCGCTTTGCGCGTTTCTTCTGTCGGTAGACGTCGGCAACGACCGCAGCCACGATGATCAGGCCCTTGACGATTTCCTGGTAATAGGCGTCCACCCGAAGGAAGGTGAAGCCCGACGTCATGACGCCGAGGATGATGGTGCCGATCACCGTTCCGGTGATCCGGCCGGCGCCGCCGGCGAGCGATGTGCCACCGATGACGGCTGCGGCAATGGCGTCGAGTTCATACATCACGCCCATGCCGGCCTGCGCCGTCTGTGCGCGGGCGGCGGTGACAACACCGGCAAGACCGGCGAGCATGCCAGCAATGGCATAGACCTTGATCAGATGCGCTTCGATATTAATACCAGACACGCGGGCCGCCTGCTGATTAGCGCCGATAGCGTAAGTGAATTTGCCGTAACGGGTGTAACGTAGCGCCACGTGGAAGATAAGGGCGACGACGAGGAACACTACGACCGGCCAGATGCCCGTGCCGATGAAATTGAAACCATCAGTCAGACCGGAGATCGGTTGGCCCTTCGTATACCACTTGGAAAGACCACGCGCCGTCACCATCATGCCAAGCGTTGCGATGAAAGGCGGGATTTTGGTGCGGGCGATGAGCTGTCCGTTGATGAAACCCGCCAATGTACCGGCCAATATGCCGACCGCGAGCGGTATGAAGAAAGGCAGATCGGTCAAGCCCGGATAAAGCGCCCGCGGCCATGTTGAGGATTGCGCCACGCTGGCGGAGAGCATCGCCGTCAGGCCGACGACGGAACCGGAAGAGAGATCGATACCGCCGGTGATGATGACCTGGGTCACGCCAACCGCGATGATGCCGATCACCGAGACCTGCAGGATCATGATCGTCAGGCGCTGCTGGTTCATGAGGAAGCTCTGGCCGATGAAAATCCAGCCAAGAATTTCATAGACCAGCGCGATGCCGATCAGCACGAAAAAGATATTGGCTTCGGGCGGGATGCGCCGGTGCGGCTTGCGTCCGGATTTTGCGTCCAACTCTGTGTTGGCGGCGGCGTTCGTATTCATAGTTATTCCTCCTCGAGAAATCCCGGCGCGCCTCACCGCGATGCGAGATCCATCACTTTAACCTGCGTGGCTTCACTTCTATCAAGAAACCCCGTCACCCGGCCTTCATGCATGACCATGACGCGGTCGCTCATACCCAGAACCTCCGGCATTTCGGATGAAATCATGATCACGGCGACGCCCTGGCGCGCCATCTCGCAAACCAGCTTGTGGATTTCGGCCTTAGCCCCGACATCGATGCCGCGCGTCGGCTCATCCAGAATGAGAATGCGCGGTTTGGTCAGCATCCAGCGGCCGATCAACACCTTTTGCTGGTTGCCGCCAGACAGGTTCTCGATGCGCTCGTAAAGATGCGGCGTCTTGACCCGGAGCTTGCGGCACATGTCCTCGCAGGCTTCCGAAAGCGCGTTTTCCTGCACGAAACCATTGGCGACATATTTGTCCTGCAGGACGGCGATCTGCATGTTCTCCAGAATGTTCAGGATCAGCAGGCATCCCGTATCCTTGCGATCCTCCGTCAGGAACGCCATGCGGTGACTGATAGCCTTCGTCGGGCTGTCGATCGAAACCGGCTTACCGTCGATTGCAATCGTGCCCTTGGACGCGGGCGTTACACCGAACACCGTTTCCGCAACATTGGAGCGGCCAGATCCGACGAGACCGGCGACGCCGAGAATTTCACCGGCGCGCACCTCGAAGGAAATGTCATGGAAAACGCCGTCGAGCGTGAGATTGTTGACCGAAAGCACAACGTCACCGATCGGAACCTCTTCCTTAGGGAACATCTGGGTGATTTCGCGACCCACCATCATGCGGATGATGTCGTCGCGCGTGACTTCGGTCGACGCATGGGTGCCGATATATTTGCCGTCGCGGAAAACCGAAAACTCATCGGCGATCTCGAACAGTTCGTTCATCTTGTGGGTGATGTAGACGATACCGATGCCGCGTTCCCGGAGATCGCGGATGATGCGGAAGAGATGCTCGACCTCGCGCTCCGTCAGCGCCGATGTCGGCTCGTCCATGATGAGAACATCGGAATCATACGAAACAGCCTTGGCGATCTCGACCATCTGGCGACTTGCCACCGAAAGCTCGCCAACGCGGGTCTCCGGGTCGAGATCGATGCCGAGCCTTTGAAGCAGCGTTTCGGTTCGACGATACATTTCGCCGTGATCGATGAAGCCCAGCCGGTTTTTTGGCTCGCGTCGTATCCAGATGTTTTCCGCCACCGTCATATAGGCCATCAGGTTCAGTTCCTGATGGATCATGGCAATGCCGTTTTCCAGCGCATCGAGCGGAGAATCGAGACGTATGCCGGCGCCTTTCAGGCGAATTTCGCCACTGTCCGGCTGATAAATGCCAGCCAGGATTTTCATCAGCGTCGATTTTCCGGCGCCATTCTCGCCCATCAGCGCATGCACGGTGCCGCGCTTCAGCTTGAACTGCACATCATCGAGCGCCACGACGCCGGGAAATTCCTTGCGTATGCCTTCCGCCGCGAGAAGATACTCCGCATTCGGCACGGCTCCGCTGGCGCGCACGGCGGCCATTGTCGATGGACTGACGACCATCTCACCCTCCACAATAGACAAAAATGACCGGAAACAGGCTTTGCCAGACGGCACACCTTGCCTCCGGGGAGGCTTGCAGCGCCATGCCGACCACGACATGAAAGCGCTGCAACACTTTGAATTGACTGAAATTCAATCGTAATCCGCTCACGCACCGAAACTTGTCTTCGATGGCGTCGGAAACCGGCATCTGCCTCCAATATCAATCTGAACGGGCGCAGATGCCGGAAGGCGGCCGTTAGTTCTTGGCCACGTAGTCCTTGACGTTTTCAGGCGTGACGAGCTGGAACGGAATGTAGACCTTCTTCTCCACCTTGTCGCCCTTGGCGAGCTTCAACGCAGCATCGAGCGCACCCTTGCCCTGGCCTGCCGCATCCTGGAACACCGTCACATCCAGATCGCCCGCCTGCATGGCGGCAAGGGCGTCCTGCGTGGCGTCAACACCGGCAACGACATAGCTCTTCATATCCTTGCCTGCGGCCTTCAGGGCCTGGATCGCGCCAATCGCCATTTCATCGTTGTTGGCGATGACGGCGTTAAATTCGATGCCGCTGGAGAGCCAGTTGGTCACGAGGTCGGAACCCTGCGTACGCTGCCAGTTTGCGGTCTGCTCTTCAACAACCGAAATGCCCTTGCATTCGTCTGTCATCAGAACGTCTTTCGCAGACTGCGTGCGCATGCGCGCCGCCTGGTTGGAAAGCTCGCCCATCATGATGACCGCATTGCCCTTGCCACCGAGAAGGCGGCAAACTTCTTTCGCTTCAAGCGTGCCGGCAACCGTTTCGTCGGAGGCAACGAATGCCTGGCCGTCCGGCAGGCTATCAACGTTCACCGGCTGGCGGTTGACGTAAACCAGCGGAATCTTGGCGTCGGCGGCGAGCTTCGACATGGCCGCTGTCGCATCCGTATCAACCGGATTGACGATAATCGCATCGACCTTGGACGCGATGAAATTCTGGATCTGGCTCTGCTGCTTGGCGACGTCGTTCTGCGCGTCCTCGACCTGCAGCGAGACGCCATTCAGTTCCTTGGAATAATCCTGCATGCCGTTGCGCAGCACGGTCAGGAAGTTGTCGTCGAACAGCGCCATCGAGACACCGATGGTCTCCGCGTGGGCCGCTGTGCCGAGAAGCACAGACATGGCTGCGCCGATGATAAATTTCCTCATTGTTTTTCTCCTCCATGGCGTCCGGCGCCGCCTCTCCCAGCCGGAGGCGGACCTTAAAGCCCGCCGCAACCTCCTCACATCAGAAAACGGAATAATGAAACCGAATTTCTGCCTGCCCGATATATTTATTCCATTTTTGGCCTGAACGTCAATGCTTTCTTCGTGACCTTGTTACAGAGCGATGCAAAAGCGAGGCAAAGCCCAGCTTCAGAGGATCATAAGGCGTCCAGAACAGGCCGGTCACGGCGGTGGTGAGCAGGTGGGCGGTGAAAAAGCCGCCGACAAGCCCGTTAAGTGTGAACTTTTTCATTCGGCAACCACACGCGGATCGAAGAGGGGATCGCTGCCGGCCGATCACAATGAGCGGAATGTTTGGGCAGGTCCTTGACGGTGATTTCGTCAAGCGCGGCCAGGGGATGATCCTCCCGGACCACACAGACGCTTTTGCCGGGCGCGAGACGCTCGACATCGATGCCCGGACCGATCTCGCCTTCCATCCGCAGGAAACCGAGATCGATCACCCGTTCGCCGACGAACTTGTTGATGGCGGTCGTCGTTTCAAAAAAGTCTCTATCCGAACGCCGGAAAAATCCCTGACATAATTGATCAGCATGGCGGGCGCGAAATTCTCCCACATGCTGCTCGGCAGGCCGATGCGGACGATTTTCGGGCCAGCCGCGCCATTGCGCAGATCCTCGGCGTCGCCCGTTAGCCGGTATGGTTGCCGGTTACAGTTCCACCTCACAAACCGTGTCGTGGGTGGCCACGCATGCCTCTCCTGATGGCGTCACCCAGCCGCGGAACATGCCGGGGGTATTGTAAGGCGCGGCAATGCCACCTTCGGCATCGATCGCAACGAGACCGGCACCGATCTCATAAGGCGCCAGATCCTTGTGGACGAGATTGCCGGCGGCGGTTTCCAGATCCTGCCCGAGATAGGCGACGCGGGACGCAATCTCGTGGCCGACGACATAGCGGATGAAAAACTCGCCCTTGCCGGTGCCGGAAACGGCGCAGGCACCATCACGCGCATAGGTGCCGGCCCCGATCACCGGGCTGTCGCCAACCCGCCCCTCCGGCTTGTTGGTGTAACCGCCGGTGGAGGTGGCGGCGGCGAGATGCCCCGCCGCATCGAGCGCCACAGCCCCGACGGTTCCGTGCTTTTCGTTTTCCGTCGCTTCGGTACCGGCGGAGGCATGGCGCTTCATCGCTGCCAGTGCCTCAAGGCGTTTTTGCGTGGTGAAATAGGATTGAGGCTCGGTGGCGAGCCCCTTTTCCTTTGCGAAGCAGTCGGCCGCCTCCCCCGTCAGATAGACGGCACGCTCATCCGCCATCAGCGCGCGGGCCGCCTTTACCGGGTTGCGAATGGCGCGGGAGGCGCTGATCGCGCCCGCCGCCAGCGTCGCGCCGTCCATGATCGAGGCATCGAGTTCATGAATGCCGTTTTCGTTGAGCGCCGCCCCGTGACCGGCATTGAAATGCGGACTGTCCTCCATGACGACGACCGCCGCCTCAACCGCTTCAAGCGCGGTTCCGCCAGCCTTCAGCACGCCATAACCGGCGCGTAGCGCCGCTGCCAGATCGTCGCGCGCGGCAGCCCACTCCCCGGCCGTCATGCTGTCTTCCGGCATCACGCCGCAACCACCGTGAATGGCCAGTGCGATCTTCGTCATGTGCTCACTCCCTCGTCGCCCCGCCAGCGGCAGGGCCTCTTCCCGTCAATGAAAGGCGATATCGCCGATGACCCGCACGCGCACCCTGCGAGCGCCGCCAGGCAGATAGGCGATCGGAATATCCTCCACCTCAAGCGTCTTGAGGCTTGCCCGCTCCGCGCCAGACGCGACCGCCGCGTTCTGCGCCTCGGTCTCGGCTTTCGCAAGTGCTTCGTCCCGGCTCAGGCCGGAAAAGACCTGATCGACTTCGCCGGAAACCTGCGCCATCGCCGCGCCGAGCGCATTGGCGACGCCAGCATTTTCCACGCGCAGCACTTCCGACGCTCCAGGAACCCGCTCGGGGATAAGGAACGCCCCGCCGCCGACGGCAATGAGCGGCACATCCTCGGCCGAGGTCTTCATCTGGTCGAAGCTGTCCGCCACCATGTCACGGATGCGTTGAAGTGTGGCCTGCACGAATGCCGGATCAAGGTCTTTTACACGGTCGCGGTCACCCATCTCGATCAGGCCTGCGGCCACCGCAATATCCGATGTCGTCAGCGTCTCACCGCCGAAAACACGGGCTTCCGTCAGAATGCGGTAACCGACCGAGCGCGGACCGATCTTGCCCGTCTCAGGGTCGACGATGGTGCCGCCGCCGAGCGCAATCGGCAGAAGATCGGGCATACGGAAGAGCGTGCGCACCCCACCGATATGAACGATATTGTTCGCCTCCCGTGGAAAACCGCCGACAAGGCAGCCGATATCGGAAGTGGTGCCGCCAACATCCACCACCATGGCATCGGAAAGCCCGGTGAGGAAGGCTGCCCCGCGCATCGAGTTGGTCGGGCCGGAAGCGAAGCTGTGTACGGGGTTCGCAGCCGCGACATCCGCGAGCGCCACGGTGCCGTCATTCTGGGTCAGATAAAACGGCGCCTTCACACCGGCTTCGCGCAGCGCATCCGAAAATGCCTGCACCGTGGTCTTGCCGAGCGTTTGCAGCGCTGCGTTCAGCAGGGCCACATTCTCCCGCTCCAGAAGCCCGATACGGCCAAGCGTATGGGAGAGCGTGATGCGTGCATCGGGAATGACTGAACGGACGATTTCCGCCGCCCGCACCTCGCACTCCGTCGTCAACGGCGAGAAAGTCGCCGAAATGGCGATGGAGGTGATGCCCGCATCGCGAATTTTCATCGCCGCTTCGCGGATTTCATCGGGAACCATGGGCACCAGCGGACTGCCGTCATACTCATGGCCGCCATGGACCATGAAGATCAGCGGATCGACGGCATCGCGCAGATCCCCAGGCCAGTCGCACATGGGCGGAAGCGAGGAACCGGTGGGCAACGCGATGCGGATCGCCGCAACCCGCTCCAGCCGGGCGCGCTCCACCACCGCATTGGTGAAATGGGTGGTGCCGATCATCACCGCATCAATCGGCCGGTCCGCAGCGCCTACGTGGCCCGCCACATGAGCGAGCGCCGACTTTACGCCGGAGAGGACATCCTGCGTGGTTGGAACCTTGATGGACGCGACGATGGTGTCTCCATCGATCAAAACGGCATCCGTATTGGTGCCGCCAACGTCAATACCGATGCGTTTCATGGGAATACCGATCTGAAATCAATGTCATAACCGAAGGCGCGCGGGCCGACAGCGGCGATGCCGGCAGGTGTCGTCAAAAGTTCCGGCGCAGGCAGGGCGACAACCGTGACGCGCTGGCCGTAGCGCACCGATTCCGTACCGATGGCGCCGCCGGAAACCGTATCGAGAAGGCAGAGCAGGTCCGGCGTCATGGCGACCGGCTGGCCATCGCGGAAAGCGACCGCCCATTCGTTCTGGAAGGCCAGCTCCATGCGCGAACCGCGGTCGGCATCGACGCCTTCAATGGTCGTGCTGCCGCGCAGGAAACCACCCGTGGTCTCACGGGCCACATCAACCACTTTGCCGCGGAACAGTTGCTTGCCGCCCTCATGGTCGAGAACCGCCTGAACTGGATCGTCATGACGCGCACGCGCCTCCATCACCGCGCGTCCAAGTTTTGTCGCCTGGGTGACAGTGTAATGAATGCCCCATTCCTTCACTTCCTTGCCGGTGCGCGGCGCCTTGCAGGTGGCGGCGGTTGAGCCGACTTCCGTGCAGACCTTGCGCGAGATGCGCTCCATCCATTTCCACGAAGCCGCGCGCGTCACGATAACCTCATTGTCGCGCACATCGACCAGCGACAGCGGAAACATCGGCAGGTTGCCGATGGCGAAGGATGTCATCTGCGCTTCCGGATAGGCCCGTCCCATGGCATCGGCATTAACGACCGGCCGGTCGAGCACGGCGGCGGCGAGGAAGGATGACAGCGCATTGGAACCGCCGATCTCCACGCTCATGATCGCCCGGAACGGCTTGCCGAGATAATCCTCCATCACCTCGACGGCGCGGGCAAGATGCACGGGGTCCCCCAGCCGTTCCTGACCGACAAGCGGCGCACCCATCTTGGAGACGACGGCAACCATATCGTCATCGGCGAGCGACATGGGATCCATGACCTTCACCCGTCTGCCCTCGGCATAAAGACGGCGCAGGTTGAGCGTCGATATATAGGGATTGCCTCCCCCACCGGTTCCAAGAATCCAGGCGCCGGTGGCCAGAGGTTCGATATCGTCTTCGGAAAATTCCTGGATCATGCGTCATCCTCGGGCATGCCGTAGCCTTTCCGGCCGCAGGCGATGCTCCTTCCCTTTGAAGTTCCAAGTCTGGCCAACCCCGCCGTCTGGGCGGGGCCGGTTTTCATGAGGTGAAGATCACTCCGCCTTGCAGTCCCAATGGAAGTTGGAGAAGTTCAGGTCCCAGCTCTGCATGGGAATGAACTCGTAACCCTGAAGGCACTTGTTCGCCGCATAACGGCGGTTCGGCGCAACGGCCCAGACGTCAGGCTGAAGATCAACGATCTTCGTCTGCAGTTCCTTGTAGGTGGCGTTCTGCTCGTTGACATCGGTGGTGGCGCGAACCTTGTCGATCAGCCCGTCGATTTCCGCATTCTGCAACCATTCCATCGACATCCAGGTGCCGGATGCCTTGGAGTGATACTGGTTGTAGAACATCGCATCCGGCGACGGATAGGTCGGCGAAATATTCACCTGCGTCGATGCCGGCGTCGTTTCCGGCTTGGAAGAAAGCTCGACGATGCGGTTCCACGGCTCCGGCTTGATATCGAGCGTGATTCCGATCTGCTCGAGGCTGGATTGCAGAAGCAGCGCCACTTCGGCCTCAAAGGCGAGCGACGCGACGTAGCTGTTGACGAGCGTGATCTTCTGGCCGGCATATTTCGACTTCGCCAGCTCTTCCTTGGCTTTTTCCAGATCGTAAACGCCGGGCTGGATATCGCCATTATGCGCGTCCTTGAACGCGTCGGAAAGCGGACCCGTCATATCGAAGCCCGGATAGATCACTTCCTGGATCGTCTTGTAGTCGGTCGCATAGGCGATGGCGCGGCGCACATGAACGTCGTCGGTCGGATAGACCTTGGTGTTGAGCTTGATGACGAAACCGCCGGCGGTGCGGGTCTGGATCAGCTTGTAACCCTTCATGCGGCCGATGGATTCATAGGTGTCGTTGCCAAGCCCGTGTGAGGACAGGCCGAGTTCGCCCTTTTCCGCCAGTGCCTTGACGGTCGCGTCGTCGCTGGTCTGCACGAAGCGCACTTCATCGATCGGCTTGCCCTTGGTCCAGCCGAGGAAATAATCGGCATTGCGGGCGATGACCATATCGGCGGAACGATTGTAGCTGACCAGCTTGTAGGGGCCGGAACCGGCGGAATGTTCGCCGACATAGGCCTCACCCCATTTGTCTTCGGGCTTGGCATTGCCCTCGATCAGCGTCTTGTTCATCGCCATCATCAACGGCGTCGCCGCCATGAAGGGCGAGAACTGGCGCTCGATCTTCATGACCAGCGTGGCATCGTCAGGCGCGGTGACGTTTTCGGGCTTCAGCACGCCGACGATGAGGTTCGACGGCCCCTTGTTGATACCGAGCAGGCGCTGGATCGACCAGGCAAGATCGGCAGCCTTCACCGCCGTGCCATCCTGGAATTTCGCATCGTCGCGCAGGTGGAAGGTGTAAGTCAGGCCGTCCTCGGAAATCTCCCAGGATTTCGCCAGATGCGGCACGATTTCGCCCTTGGCGTTCACCGTGGTCAGACCGTCATACATGTTCACGATGGCCATGTAGCCGGTGTAGTCGGTCACTTTCGCCGGGTCGAGCGAGCTGAATATCTGCATGGTGTTGACCGCCACCGACACCTTGTCTTCCGCAAAGGATGCGGAAGAGACAAGCGGCAACGTAAGCGCCGTGCCGAGTGCCAGCGCGGCGAGACGGGAAGAAACTACAGGCATTTTCATTATCGTTCTCCTCTTTATTGCGGGTCATTGGCCCCGCTTATGGTTAGGCAGCCTTGCTGACCGGAACGGGCAGCGGTGAGAAAGGAATGTCGGGGTAACCGAAGGCCGCCGGCCCGACGACTTCGAGCGCACGGGCGCTGCGCAGCAGGTCGTGGCAGGGGATGGCGATGACGGCCACACGCTGGCCGTAGCGCAGCACTTCGGTAGTGATCGGGTAACCCGTGTCGACATCGAGCAGGACAATCAGGTCGGGGACCGTCACTTCCACCTTGCCATCACGGGAAAACAGCAGAAATTCGTTCTGGATGGCGACGCCCGCCGTCTGGCCGGCGCAATCGTCGAAGCCGGACAGCGTGAGATCGCCGACCGCGAAACCACCGCGCAGATGGCGCTTCAGATCGGTGATCTTGCCGTTGAAGATGCGCCGCCCGCCTTCGAGCGCGCAGACCGCGGCAATCGGGTCTTCCTGCTGCTTGCGGGCTCGGATCACGGCCTCGCCGATGGCAATCGCCTTGGTGTAGGTTTTCGGAATGCCGTACTGGTGCACATAATGCGCCTGCATCGGTGCGGTCGCCAGCATCGCGCCGCCACCCTGCGAGACGACGCAGGCGCGCGCCATGCGCTCGTGCCAGACCTCGGAAACGGCATGGCTGAAGATGACGGCATTGCCGTGCAGATCGCACATCACCGATGGCGTGGAACTATGACCGTAAATGGAGAAGGTGGTCATCTGCATTTCCGGGAATGCCCGGCCCATGCCGTCGCAATCGAGGATTGGCAGGCCACCCAGCGCCGCCGTTACCAGCGGGTTCATGGAGTTGGAGCCACCGATTTCCTCGCAGACGATGGCGTCTACCGGCGTGCGGATCAGCTCTTCCATCGCGCGCAGGCAGCGCAGGCCTTCGCGGCCTTCACGAATGCGCTCTACTCCGACAACAGGTGCGCCGATGCCGCCGATGGACATGCACAGCGCGTCCGGCTCGATTGCGTCGGTCGCGAGGATCTTCATTTCGTACCCGGCTTTCATGGCTTCCAGCGCCAGCAACTTGCCGAGATAAGGATTGCCGCCGCCGCCCGTGCCGAGAATGCCGGCACCGATTTCCAGCGCGTCGAGATCTTCACGGGTCAGCGTCCGCAATGCCGCTTCGTCATATTTCAGCTTGCGCGTCTCAGCCATGATTGGCTCCCATTTCTCCAACAACTTTCACATGAATGCGGGTGGCA
The DNA here is from genome assembly GCF_002008225.1 of Agrobacterium salinitolerans. Classification (GTDB taxonomy): domain Bacteria; phylum Pseudomonadota; class Alphaproteobacteria; order Rhizobiales; family Rhizobiaceae; genus Agrobacterium; species Agrobacterium salinitolerans. The sequence goes on from NZ_MRDH01000037.1 coordinate 91,076, forward strand.
TTGCCGGGCAGGTAGGCAAGCGGCATATCCTCGCGCTCGATGACCTCAAGCGTTTCGGGAATCGCACCAGCGGCAATCGCCTTTTCCCGGGCCTCCGCTTCTGCCTCTGCCAGCGCGCTCTCGCGCGTGCGCCCGTCCACCAGAGAAAAGACCCGGTCGGTCTCGCCGCTGATCTGCGCAATCGCCGCACCGACAGCATTCGCCACCGCGAAATTCTCGGGCCGGATGACCTCAAGATCACCGATGCGATCCGGCATCAGGATAGAACCGCCGCCGACGGCGATCACGGGCACCGGCGACGACGAGATGCGGCTGCGTTCCACGCAGGCCTCAAGCATGTCGTTGATCTTGTCGACCGCCGCATCCACCAGTTTTTTGTCGAGGCTGGAGACCAGCTTTTTCTCCCCAACGTCCGCCTTGCCGGAGGCAACCGCGATATCGGTCGCTGTCAGCGTCGAGCCACCGAAGCAGAGCGCCTCGCGACGGACGCGATAACCGACGGATTTCGGCCCGACGGTCAGGCCGTGATCGCCATTGACCACGAGCGAACCGCCGCCGAGACCGATGGAGAAAACGTCAGGCATACGGAAATTGGTGCGCACGCCGCCAATATCCACCGTGGTCGAGGCCTGACGCGGGAAACCGTGGGACAGCGAGCCGACGTCGGAGGTGGTGCCGCCCACATCCACGACCACGGCATCCTTGAGACCGGTGAGGAAGGCCGCACCACGCATGGAGTTCGTCGGACCGGACGCGAAGGTGAGCACGGGGAAACCGCGCACCACATCAGCCGCCATCAGCGTGCCGTCGTTCTGGGTGATATAGAACGGGCAGGTAATGCCCGCAGCCTTCAGCGCCACGCCGAAAGCCGCAACCGTGCGGTCGGCCAGCGACAGCAGGCTGGCATTCATGATTGCAGCACTTTCCCGTGCAAGCAGGCCATGCCGGCCGATATCCTTGGACATCACCACCGGCAGACCGGGGCAACGCTCTTGCAGGATTTCTTTCGCCCGCAACTCCATCGCATCGTTGATGCCGCTGAAAACGCAGGTGACGGCAGCCGCCTTCAGGCCCTTGGCGCGGATATCCGCGGCGATGCGAACGATTTCGTCCTCGTCGAGCGGCGAAATTTCGCGGCCGTCGAATTCGTAACCGCCGCGCACCTGATAGCCGTGGTTGCCGACGATTTCCCGGAGGTCATCCGGCCAGTCGACCATCGGCGGCAGGCCGGCGCCGGAGGGCAGGCCGAGACGGATGGCGGCCACCTCGTCCATATGCCGGCGCTCGATCACCGCATTGGTGAAATGCGTGGTGCCGATCATCACGGCGCCGATGCGCGCCCTGTCTATGCCCGACGCCTCGATGACCTTTTCAAGGGCTTCGATGACACCGGATGTCACATCCTCTGTCGTGGAGGCTTTTACCCCCGCCAGAACGGTTTTATCCTGCAACACAACGGCATCGGTATTCGTGCCGCCGACGTCAATTCCAACGCGATACACGTCAGGCTCCTCTTTCATCAATCGGTCGTTTTGACGAGGAAGCGCATGCGCTCTTCCTCGGTCACGGTGGGTTTGAGACGTTCTTCCTCGTCGGTGACGACGGGTATGGCCGCGATCAGGGCGCGGGTGTATGGATGGGCCGGCTCGGCGAAGACCGCCGACGTCACGCCCTCTTCAACAATCTCGCCCCGCAGCATGATGGCGATGCGCGAGCAGAAATTGCGCATCAGCGACAGGTCGTGCGAGATCATCAGATAGGTCAGGCCAAGCTCCTCGCGCAGCTGCAAAAGAAGGTCGATCACCGTCTTCTGGACGGACACATCGAGTGCGGCCGTCGGCTCATCGAGGATGAGGATTTTCGGCTCGGCCGCCAGCGCCCGGGCAATTGCCACACGCTGCTTCTGGCCGCCGGACAGTTCATGCGGATATTTGCCGAGATAGGATTGCGGCAGCCGCACCAGCCCCATCAGTTCCAGCATGCGGTTTTCACGCGCAGGCCCGTCCATGCCGATGGATTTCAGCGGCAGGGCAAGCGTCTGTTTCACCGTACGCTTCGGATTGAGCGAGGTGCCCGGATTTTGATAGACGATTTGCGTCAGCCGCTTGCCGCGCTGAGGTGCTGGAGCGTCGATCACGAGATTGCCGGAGGTCGGGCGCGAAAGGCCCATGATCATGCGCGCAACCGAGGTCTTACCGGAACCGGATTCACCCGCCAGGCCGAAAACCTCGCCCTCGTTCAGGGTCAGGTTCACATCCCGCACGGCGTGATAACCGTTGCGCCTGCCGTAAATCTTGTTCAGCCCTTCAATCGTCACGATGGGCGAGCGCGTGCTTTGCGCCAGATCGGTGACGCGCGGGCCATAAAGCGGAGGCACTGCATCCAGAAGCGAGCGCGTATAGTCCTCGGCAGGCGTATGCAGGATTTGCGTGCAGGGTCCGGTCTCAACGATATCGCCGTGATGCATGACCACGACCCTGTCCGCCACCTTGCGCACGACGCCGAGATTGTGGGTAATCATCAGCAACGCCATGTTTTCTTCGGCAACCAGCTGGTTGATGAGATTGAGAATTTCATCCTGCGTGGTGACGTCGAGCGCCGTGCCGGGCTCATCCGCGATCAGGAGCTTCGGCTGGTGCAGCAGGGCAAGCCCGATCAGAACGCGTTGGCGCATGCCGCCCGAAAGTTCGGACGGATAGGCGTTCATCACCCGTTCGGTATCGGCAAGCTGTACCCGGCGCAGCACCGCCGCGATGCGGTCGCGGCGCTCCGCCTTCGACGAATTGATACCGTCGCGCTTGTCGGCAAAACGCATGACATCATCGAGATGCGTGCCGATTTTGAAGACCGGATTGAAGGAGGAAAGCGGGTCCTGCATGATCAGCGAAAACGCCGTGCCCTTCAGCGCCTCGCGCTCCCTGCGCGGCATGGACAGCACATCCCGGCCATCGATGACGATCGCACCTGATGTGATCGCGGCATTCTTCGGCAGGGTGCCGATGATCGCCTTGGCGGTGACGGACTTGCCCGATCCAGTTTCGCCGATGAGCGCCACGCGCTCACCCGCGGCAACCGTGAAGGCGACATCGCGCAGCACCTGCCGGGTGCGGCCGTAATTGGTGAAGGTGACGTTGAGGTTTTCGACCTTGAGAAGCGGTTCAGTCATGACTTTAGCTTTCCACGTCGAACATGTCGCGCAGGCCGTCGCCCAGCAGATTGAAACCCAGCGTCACGTAAAGCACGGCCGCGCCGGGGCAGAGCACTTCCCACCAGAAATCCGGCATGAACTGGCGCCCGTCGGCGACCATAGATCCAAGATCGGGGGTCGGCGGCTTGACGCCGAAACCGAGGAAGCTCAGCGTCGCACCGAACAGGATGACAAAGGCGGCATCGAGCGTGGTCTTGACCGATATGACCGAAACGCAATTGGGCAGGATTTCGCGAAAAAGAATATGCAGCGGGCCTGCACCGGCAAGACGTGCCGCCTCGATATAGTCTTCCGAAGCGATAGACTTTGACACCGAATAGATCAGCCGTGCATGCCAGGTCCACCATAACAACGTGATCGCGATCATGGCGTTCGTCAGCGTCGGTTCCAGGAGGTTGGAGACCGCGAGCGCCATGACGAGCGGCGGCATGGCCAGCATCACATTCGTCAGGCCGCTGATGAGTTTCTCGGTCCAGCCGCCGAAATAACCGGCAATGAGGCCAAGCACGGTTCCGACTGGCACCGAAATACCGAGCACGCCGATGACGAGAAGCAGCGAGACGCGCAGCCCGAAGATGGTGCGGGAGAAGATATCGCGGCCGGCCTTGTCGGTGCCGAACCAGTGCTCCAGGTCCGGCGGCATATGGCGGGCGCGGAAATCGACGACCGCGCCGATATGTTTGGGATAAGGCGTAAGCCATGGCGCGAAGACCGCCAGTACCAGTACCGACAGAAGGATCAGCGAGCCGATGACCGCTGCCGGATTGCGGCTGAAGCGATACCACATCATGTAACCGGCACTCAGGCCTCGATCGGTGGGTTCGAGCATTTTTATGTCAGCCATCAGCGAGCCTCCTTGCGGCGCAGGCGCGGGTCGATGATCGAGATCAGGACATCCACGATCAGGTTCGCAACGATGAAGAACAGGCCGGCCACCAGCACCACGGCGGTCACTGCGTTGAGGTCTTTCTGCAGGATGGCGTTGAGCCCGTAGGAAGCGAAGCCGCCCCAGGCGAAGACCATCTCAATCACGAAGGCATTGCCGATCAGCGACGCGAATTCGAGCCCCATGATCGTCAGCGGCGCGATGGAAGAAAGCTTCAGCAGGTAACGGAAGATGATGACACGCTCCGGCACGCCAAAGCTTTGCAGGGTCAAAACATGGTCCTTGCGCTGGTTCTCGATCATCGAGGAGCGCGTGATACGGGTGATCTGGCCGATGCCGGCCATGGAGAGCGCAAAGGCCGGCAGCGCGAGATGTTTCAGCGCATCGAGCACGACATCGAAACGCCCGGCCAGCGTCCCGTCGATCAGGATGAAGCCGGTCGGGCCGCCCTGCCAGCCAAGCCCGTGGTCGAGCCTACCGATGATCGGCCAGCCGGAAAGAAAACGGGCGGCCAGCAATTGCAGCGTGATGGCGAAAAGAAAGCTCGGGATCGTCACCCCGGTAAGCGACAGGATGCGGCCGATATGGTCCAGCGGCCGGTCGCGGTAATGCGCCGTAATGACCCCGAGCGGGATAGCCACGGCAAACATGAAGATGACCGAGACCAGTACCAGTTCGACCGTCGCAGGAACGGTCTGTGCCAGATCGGTAGTCACCGGGCGTTGCGACACCAGCGAGAAACCGAGATCGCCATGCAGGGCATTGCCGATATAGTCGAGATATTGGACGGCCAGCGGCTTGTCGAGGCCCATCTCGCCGCGCAACGCATCCACCTGCTCTTGCGTCGCCGCAGGGCCGAGCGCCATGCGCGCGGGATCTCCCGGCACGACGCGGGCGAGCGCGAAAATCATGATGGACAGGGCGATCATGACCAGCACGAAGGTGCCGAGCCTGTTCAAAATCGCGACCAACGGATGTTGCTGCATCGGTGGAACGTTCCTTGTGCATCGGTTGCCTGAGCACAAGTTTTCATCACCAACCCTTTTGAACAATCTAAAAAAGGTATAGTTTTTTGAAACATGAGTATAGGTTTTTAAGATAAAGTCCCCTATCCCGTTGCCAATGACGCTCCTGCCCCGCACCCGCCTCTGCCGCCGCATCGCCAGCGAAACCGCCGGCGTAGTCTTCCTGCGCGCTCCGGCGGGTGCGGGAAAAAGCGTGCTGCTGGAAATGCTGGCAAAGGAGTTGGGAACGCAGATATGCCGCACGCACCAGCCGCGAAGCGATGATGCCGTAAATGACTGCCTTCTATGGGACGTGCCGGTTTTCGCGCGGGCGGTGCGCATGCCCGCCGCCATTCTGGAAAAGGTCCGTTTTTTGGTCATCGCCTGCCGCCCGGATCAACGGATCAGCGGACTGGCCCGGCAGATCCTGCATCACGGTTCGCTTACCATCGGCCCGGATGAGCTGCTTCTTGGGCAGGAGGAGGTTGAAGACCTGCCACCTGAGCAGAAGCGTCTCGCCCTTCACGACTATGCCGGCTGGCCGGCTTTACTGTCACTGGTCCGTCTTCCAAACGAACCGCTTTGTGCCGATTATCTGCGCGAAAACTACCTGCCGCATCTTTCGCCCACCCAGACGGTTGAGCTTTCGCTCTGGCTCGAAAACCCTTCCGCAGACCCCGAGGCGGAATGGACCGAATTGCTGCCGCCCTTCCTGACCGGAAATCCCGAAAATCATCCCACCCTGATAAGGCTTCTGGGCGTGGCCGCACGGGAGCGTCTCACTACGCTGCAGGCCGGGAGCGCCGTGGTGGAGGTCGCATCGGCTTTCGAAAAGGAAGGACGGGCGCTTGCGGCCATGGCGATGCTGCTCGACCGCGGTTATGAGACCCATGCCGCACAAATTCTGGAACGCGCCCATGGCCGCGAACTGATTTACAGAAGCAGCGTCGGCAGGTTTCGCGAGATCATTATGCGTTTTTCGCAGGATATGATCGCAACGAATGAAACCGTGCTCTTCGCCGTTACCCGCGCCCTGTTGAAACAGGGTGAGTTGCAGCGTGTGCGCCATCTGCTCGGCAAGAGCCTCGGATCGGATTATCTCGATCCGTTGAAGGTGCTTGCCCGGGGTTCACGGTTTTCCTTCGCCGCCCGCACATTCCGGCTCAACCTGATGATTGCCGAGGACCTGACTCCCAATGACGCGATGATAACGCGGCTCGGCGAGTTCATGGCCGATTACCCGATGGACGACCACGGCAAATGGGCGGCCTATTACAATGCGCTGCTGGAATTCGAAATCCGCCGCCGCAATTTCCGCGAGGCGGAGGCCGCCGCTGCCCGCGCTTTGATCTATCTGCGCAAAATGGGCGGGCAGCCCCTGCTGGAGTTCTTCATCCACCTGCACCAGATCGTGCTGCGGCTGATGAGCGGCGACGTGCTTCTGGCGCGCCGGGCCGCGCAGGAGGCGCGCACGCGGCTGGAACAGGTGCCGCATGACGCCGTGCAGGAGTTCCGGATGTTGCGGCTGGCGGAAGCCTGCCTTGCCTATGAGGCTGGAAAGCCCCGCGACCTCCTGCATTTCGTCGAACATGAATTCGATCACTTCGCCGCTGCCGAAATCTGGCCGAGCCTCATGCAATTTGCCCTGTTTTACGCCTCGCAGGTACTGATCGACCATTTTCCGATGACCGTTCGCCCGGGCTTTCTCGATGGCTTGTGGATCCACCTTTCGGAAGGGTTGCAATTCCATGCGATGATGGAAATCAGGACGGCCATCGCCTATCAGAACGCCAACCGCTGGGCGGACGCGGCGGCAACCCTTTCGGCAATCCGCATGCCCATGGGCCGCAACTGGGTGGAGAGCGCGCACGAGGATCTTTCCCGCCTGACGCGGCGCGATGAAATCTCCTATGTCATGGCCTGGCTGCGGGATGCGGTGCATCTTTTCACGCCGCGCGCCTATCTGTCCCGCCAGATCGACGCGATGATCGCCAATCCCAAGGTGACCAACCGCGAGAAGGTCGCGCTGAGAATCTGGCAGAGCTATGCCGCGCACCAGCGTCGCGACAACGCCGCCGCCCGCGCCCATATCCTCACCGCCCTTGAATCGGCGACCCGGCTTGGATGCAGCGGCGTCCTGTCGGAGGAACGCATCTTCCTGTCGCCGCTTCTGAACAATCGCCGCATCCGCAGTTTCATCGAGACCTCTTCCGATGTCCGCAGCGCACTATCGATTTTCGCCGCCTCAATGAACTCACCGCAGGCGCGCGCGCTGCATGGCGGGCTTTCGCAACGGGAAGCGCAGATGCTGCAACTGCTGGCCAGCGGCATGTCGAACAAGAAGATTGCCCAGACGCTCAACATCTCGGAAGTGACGGTGAAATTTCACCTCGGCAACCTGTTCCGCAAGCTGGATTGCAAACGCCGCGCGGAGGCAATCCGCGCGGCGAAAGCACTGGGCTGGCTGTAAGGTTCAGCGGTTGTTCTTCTTGCGCCATTCGGCAAATGCCGTCTGGTGCTCTTCCTTGGTGCAAGGGTAAAGCCCGATGATCGTCTGGCCGGCCTTGACCTGCTCCACGACGAAATCTTCGTAAGCGGTCATTTCCACCGCCTCGGTCGCCACCTCGTCGGCAATGCCCGCCGGGATGACGATAACGCAATCGGCGTCGCCGACGATAATGTCACCCGGGAAAACCGGCGCGTCGCCGCAGCCGATCGGGCCGTTGATCTCGATCGCCTCGTGTTTGGTGAGGTTGGTCGGGCTGGAGGGCCGGGTGTGGTAGGCTGGAATATCCAGCTCGGCAATGGTGGCCGCGTCACGGAAACCGCCATCGGAAACGATGCCTGCACCACCGCGAACCATCAGGCGCGTGACCAGAATATCGCCCGCCGAGGCGGCAGAAGCGTCCTTGCGGCTGTCCATGACAAGCACATGGCCGGGCGGGCAGGTTTCGATGGCGACGCGCTGCGGATGGGCGGGATTGCGGAATTCCACGAGCTGGTTGCGATCCTCGCGGGCCGGCATGTAGCGCAGGGTGAAGGCCGGGCCCACCATGTTTTTACCCTTGTAGCCCAGAGGGCGCACGCCCTGAATGACCTGGTTGCGCAGGCCGCGCTTGTAAAGCGCCGTCGCCAGGGTAGCGACGGAAATCGTCATCAGTTTTTCGCGCGTTTCATTGTTCATCTCTGTCTCCTCGCAATGGCGGATAAATGCGTTTCAAGTCCTGTGAATGGGCTCATCGATAAAAATGCCGCCCTGATATTTTGCGATCGCAGCCTCCGGGTCGGGGCGCGGTACGTCGCGCTCGATTTCCGCACGGTAACGCGCGGCATTGTCGCGCCGCTGCCAGCCGAGAAAATCGACATGGGAATTGTCCCACCAGCTGTCGTCATTGGCCGAAACGCCCCAGATGACCGGGCAGCCGAGCGTCGGCACGCGGAATGTGGCCTCGATCAGCGAGACGAAGTCACCGTAGCTCAGCCACGTCGATAACATCCGCCAGTTGGACGGTTTTTCTTCGCAGGAGCCGATGCGGACAATGGCCGTCTCCTGGCCGAATTTGGAATGGTAGAGGCTTGCCATCGCCTCGCCGAAAATCTTCGAAACCCCATAGAGGCCATCTGGCAGAAAAGGCGTCTCCGGGCTAAGCTGCTCACCCTGCGGGTAATAACCGATCGTATGGTTGCTGGAGGCGAACAGAATGCGCGGCATGCCGTTCAACCGTGCCGCCTCATAGAGATTGTAGACACCACGCAGATTGGCCGCCTCTATCGGATCGAAAGCCCTCTCGACGGAAACGCCGCCGAGATGGACGACGCCGTCGCAGCCCTTGACGAGATCGTGCACCGCCTGCTCGTCTTCGAGCGCGCAGCGAACGAGTTCCTCGTGAGGAGCTGGCGTACCCAAATCGACGACATCAGACAGGCGAATAGTTTCGGTAACGTGGCCAAGCCGCCCGCGCAGCATGCTTCCCAGCTTGCCGCCGGCACCGGTGATGAGCAATCGCTTCAACATGATGGCGCCTCTTAGAAAATATCGGGCTCGCCGGCGGTGCGGCCGAAATCCGTTTGCAGGAAGTCGAAGTCGCAGCCCTGATCAGCTTGGGTGACGTGCTTGGAGAAAAGATAGCCATAACCACGCTCATAACGCGGCGCAGGCGCTTGCCATGCCGCCCGGCGCTGGGCGATCTCTTCTTCGCTAACCAGCATATCGAGACGACGCTGGGGCAGGTCGAGGCGCACGATATCGCCGGTTTTCAGAAGCGCCAAGGGACCGCCGACGAAGCTTTCCGGCGCGACATGCAGTACGCATGCACCGTAGGACGTGCCGGACATGCGTGCATCGGAAATGCGCAGCATATCGCGATGGCCTTTTTTGATGAGCGCCTTGGGAATGGGCAACATGCCCCATTCCGGAAAGCCGGGGCCGCCAAGCGGTCCGGCATTGCGCAGCACCAGCACATGATCGGGCGTCACATCGAGATTTTCATCGTCGATGGCGGCTTTCATTTCCGGGTAGCTGTCAAACACCAGCGCCGGACCTTGATGGACATGCAGTTTGGGATCGCAGGCGGCAGGCTTGATCACGGCGCCGTCGGGGCAGAGATTGCCACGCAGCACCGCGAGCGAGCCTTCCGCATAGACGGGATTATCGAGCGAGCGGATGACGTCGTCATTATAGACTTTCGCGCCTTCGAGATTTTCGCCCATGCTACGGCCGGTCACGGTCAGCGCCGAACAATCGAGACGGCTTTCCAGCTGTTTCATCAGCGCCCTCAGGCCACCGGCGTAAAAGAAGTCCTGCATGAGATAGTCCTTGCCGGAGGGGCGGACATTGGCGATGAGCGGCGTCACGCGGCCAAGTTCGTCCAGCTCGTCCAGCGTCATCGGCACACCGGCGCGCCGCGCCATGGCGATGAGGTGCACGACGGCATTGGTGGAACAACCGGTCGCCATCGCAACAATGGCGGCATTACGGAACGCTGCCGCCGTCAGGATATGGTTCGGTGTCAGGTCTTCCGACACCATCTCGACAATGCGGCGGCCACAGGCTGCGGACATGCGCTGATGTTCGGAATCGACTGCCGGGATGGAGGAGGCACCCGGCAGGGTGATGCCGAGCGCGTCGGCAATGGCCGTCATGGTCGAGGCCGTACCCATCGTCATGCACACACCGGCAGAACGGGCAATACCGCCCTGCACGCCACGCCATTCCTCGTCCGTGACATTACCCGCGCGCCGCTCATCCCAATATTTCCAGGCGTCCGAACCCGAGCCCAGCACCTTGCCGGCATAATTTCCGCTCAGCATCGGGCCGGCCGGCAGATAAATCATCGGCACACCGGCTGAGATTGCACCCATGACGAGGCCGGGCGTCGTCTTGTCGCAACCGCCCATCAGCACCACGCCGTCGAGCGGATGCGAGCGGATCATCTCCTCCGTCTCCATTGCCAGCATGTTGCGGTAAAGCATCGATGTCGGCTTGGTGAAGCTCTCGTCCACCGAGAGCGACGGCATTTCGACCGGGAAACCGCCCGCCTGCAACACGCCGCGTTTCACATCCTTCACCCGTTCAGGGAAATGCGAATGACAGGTATTGAGCTCCGACCAGGTGTTGAGGATACCGATGACGGGTTTGCCGACAAAATCCTCCTCCGCATAACCAAGCTGCATCATGCGCGAGCGGTGGCCGAAGCTGCGCAGGTCGTCGGGTGCGAACCAGCGGTCGGAACGGAGTTTTTTATCTGTCATGTCAATGGTCCTGCGTTGCGGGTTGCGCCAAAGGCTGTCAGTCCTGCCGGAGCGTCAGCCCGCTCGTCGTATCGAAAAGGTGGACGTGTTGAAGCGGTGCGGAGAGGCGGATGACTTCGCCCGCCGATGTCGAGGTCTGGCCGGAAAGATGCAGCGTCACCGGGGTGCCGTCACCCAGATTACCGTAGAGATAGGACTCGCCGCCCAGCTGCTCTGCGGTGCGTACTGACATCGTCAACGCACCACCTTCGCCCGGTTCCACATGGTTCGGGCGGACGCCGAGCGTCACCTTCTGACCGGGCTTATAGGCAAAGCCGGTCTGCGGCAGCGGGATAGTCTCGCCCGTCGCGATTTTGAGAGCAGGCGTTGCGTCCGAAGTCACTTCGCCCGCAAAGAAATTCATCTTCGGCGAGCCGATGAAGCCTGCCACGAAAATATTGGCCGGGCGGTTGTAGAGATCGAGCGGCACGCCGAACTGTTCAAGCTTGCCGGCACGCAGAACAGCAATCTTGTCGGCCATGGTCATGGCCTCCACCTGATCATGCGTCACGTAGATCATGGTGTTGCCGAGACGCCGGTGCAGGCTGGAAATTTCGCCGCGCATATCGACGCGCAGTTCCGCATCGAGGTTGGAAAGCGGCTCGTCGAAGAGGAACACGCGCGGCTCGCGCACCACGGCGCGTCCGATGGCGACGCGCTGGCGCTGGCCGCCCGACAGGTCCTTGGGGCGACGCTCCAGCAGCTGGTCGATCTGCAGCATCTTCGCTACCTGAGCGATCTTCTCGGCGACTTCCTTTTTGGGGGTGCCGATATTCTCAAGGCCGAAAGACAGGTTTTCGCGCACCGTCATATGCGGATAAAGCGCGTATGACTGGAACACCATGGCAAGGCCACGGTCCGCCGCCGGCACCGTGTTGACCACGTCGCCGCCGATGACGATATCGCCGCCTGTCAATTCCTCGAGACCCGAGATCATGCGCAGCAGGGTGGATTTGCCGCAGCCGGATGGGCCGACGAAGACGCAGAACTCGCCATGTTTGATATCGAGATCGATACCCTTGATGACATCGAGGGCGCCATATGTCTTTTTGACCTGACGAAGCTGAATACTTGCCATTGTCGTATTTCCTCCCTGAGGATTATTTGCCGCCCGTGGACGCAATGCCGGTGGCGATATATTTTTGCAGGAACATGAAGACCAGCGCGATGGGCGCAAGCGTCAGCACGGTCATGGCCAGAAGGTTGCTCCATTCCGTCGTCATCTCCCCCTGGAAGGAGTTGAGCGCCAGCTGCAGGGTGAAGTTGTCGTTGCGGGTCAGCACGATGAGAGGCCAGAGGAAGTCGTTCCAGCGCCACATGATCGCAAGGATCGCCAGAACGGCAAGCGCCGGAGCCGATAACGGCAGGATGATACGCCAGTAGATTTTCCACTCGCTCGCCTTGTCCATGCGCGCCGCATCGAGGATTTCATCGGGTATCGTCAGCATGTATTGCCGCAGCAGGAAAACGCCCGTGGGTGTCGCGGCACCGGGAATGATGACGCCCCAGAGACTGTTGATCATGCCAAGCTGGCTGGTGATGAGAAACAGCGGCACCAGCACGACCGTCTGCGGGATCATCAATGTGCCGACAACCAGCGCCAGCACCACGCCCCTGCCCTTGAACTGATATTTCGAGAGCGCAAACGCGGCCATGGAATTGACGATCAGCATGATGAGTGTCGACGTCACCGTGATGAAGGTCGAGTTCCAGAAATAGAGCGGGAAATTGAAGCGCTGGAAAAGCTCGGTGTAGTTTTCCGTCGCCAGCGCCACCTTTTCAGCCGGTTTCAGCTCGTTGAACGGCATCTTCAGGACTTCGGTCGGCTTGGCCGGGTCAACCACCTGGGCCACGAGGCCGATGCGGCGGATCATGCCGAGCTTGCGGCCATCCTTGTCGACATAGGCCGGCAGCGGCGCTGCCTGCCCATCAACCGCCACGGTTTCTTGGCTATAGGGCAGAAGGCGCGGCGGGAAGCGTTGAAGGTCGGCCTCCGTCTTGAACGAGGAGAGCACCAGCCAGACGACGGGGCCGAACATCATCAGCACGGCCACGCCGAGATAGGCGTAGGACAGCCAGTCGGTCCAGTGCAGCCTGCCGTTGCGGCCGCGGGTACGGGTCAGAAATGCGCCAATCCTAGCCATCGACCTTGCTCCTGTTTGCCCGGAATTGCAGCGCGGTCAGCACCACGAGCACCACGGCGAGCAGCAGCGAAGCGGCGGCCGCAAGTCCGAAATTCCGGGGCGTCCCGGCAAAGCCGGTCTGATAGATGAATTGAATGATGAAGGTCGTCGCCGAACCCGGACCACCGCCGGTAAAGGCAAAGACTTCATCGAAAGTCTGCACGCCCTTGATGACCGACAGGACGAGAACGACAAGCATGGTGGGCGCAAGCAGCGGCAGGGTAATGCGCCGGAAGATGCGCCATGGGCTTGCCTTGTCCAGCTGCGCCGCCTCATAGACATCACGCGGGATCGCCTGCAGGCCGGCTAGAAGGATGAGCGTGTAAAAGCCCATATGCGCCCAGACCGACAGGAAGACCGACCAGCCGAAGGCAAGGTTGGCCTCGAGCAGCCAGTCCACCGAACCGAGGCCGAGCCCCTCCATCGCCGCATTGAGAACGCCGAAACGCTGGAGAATCCACTTCCAGATCAGCGCGACCACGACGGGTGACAAGAGAACCGGGAAGAAGAAGACCGCGCGAAAAAAGCCACGGGCGCGGATATCGCGATTAAGCACGATGGCCGTGATCAGCGAGAATCCAACCATGAAACCCACCTGCAGCACGACGAAGAACAGCGTGTTCCAGACGGAGCGCCAGAACAGGTCGCGCGCACAGGAATTGGGATCAAGATAATTCTGACAGGAAAGAAGGACCGAAAAGTTTTCGCCGCCCACCGAAGGGCGCTCGGAAAGCAATATGTGTTCGCTGCCGGTCACGGAATAGGCCATGTTCAGCAGGATCGGCAGGAAGGCGAAGACCGCAAACAGGATCAGGTTGGGTGTCAGAAACACCCACGCAATCCGCCGGTGGCCAAGAACCTTCTGCAGGAAGGCAAAGGGCAGTTCGACGATGCCCATGACGGGCGCAAGAAATTTATACATGAGGGTCCTCCTTCGATCCGGCGCGGCGCGGCATGCGCCGCGCCGGAAGGCGATGGATCACTTCGCCTGTTTCAACGCTTCCTCGAGGTCCGTCTTCGCACGGGCCATGGCCTCATCGACGGTGCTCTCACCGACGATGGCCTGCGTAATGCGCTGGACGGAGATGTTGAACATGGCGCGATTGTTCTTGTAGCCCTGATAGGCATAGGCAATCGGGCTGAGGCCGGGAATCTGGTCCAGCCAGGCATTCATGGCCTTCTGCGTCGCAGGCGTCGCACCGGTATAGGTCACGCCCTTGTCGGCCACGGCCTTGTGGGCCGGAACGTTGCGAGTGCGAACGGTGAAGTCGAGATAATTTTCGTCCTGAGCGAGGAAGTTCAGGATATCGGCGACGATCTTCGGGTTCTTGGTCTGCTTGAAGCCGACGATGCCGGTACCGCCCGGCATGCCCGTGCAGGCGGCGCCACCGCAGGGCTGCGGCACGACTTCCCAGTCAAAGGCATCGCCCACCTGGCTGTCGAAGCGCGCGGTCTGCCAGCTGCCGGAATAATAATAGACCAGCTGGCCGTTGATGAATTCCTGCGCGGCGTCGCGGTAGGTATTGCCGCCCTGCCCGGCCCAGACGTCACGCGCCATGGTGCCGTCCTTGTTCCACTCCACGAACTTCTTCACGAAAGTCGTAAAGCCTTCGTCGACGAGGATCGGCTTGCCGTCAGCATCGAAAATCTTCGCGCCATAGGAAATGGCCGGGCCGGCGATGCGATGGCCGGAACGGTCGATGGCCATCGGGTAAGGTGTGCCGGTTGCCTTGGCGACGGCATTGGCAGCCTTCGCCCAATCGTCCAGCGTTGCATCCTTGCCGGGTACGGCGACATTGGCCTGATCGAACAGGGTACGATTGATGAAAGCGCCGGTGATGGTGAGCTGGGTATGCATGCCGTAGATGCCCTTGTCGTCGGGGCCGCTGCGGTACCATTTCAGCACGTTGGAGAAATTGTCTTCCCAATATTTCGCGTCCACATAGGGCGTGAGATCGAGATAATAGCGGTTGAGGCCGCCGAGGTCGGTCACGGTTGCGAAATCCGGCCCGCTGCCGCCGGCGAGCTGGACGGGCAGGCCTTCCAGCAACGCCTTGTAGGGCACAATGTCAGTAACGATCTTCACGTCCGGATGCTGCTTTTCGTAACGGGCGAGAATGTCCTTCAGGATTTCGCAGCCATTGCCGTCATAAGCGCAGGTGAAGCGCACTTCCTCGGCCGCCTGGGCGGCGCCTGCAAAGGACGCCGCGCCAATGGCGAGCGCCAATGCCATGCTGTATTTACCGATCATCTCTTTTCCTCCCTTAGATGATTATGCGTTGGCGGATGTGTGCGGAGCCCAGCCTTTGATCCATTCACCTTCTGCGGCGTCGGACAGGCGGACCGGCTTTCTTTCCCGTACCGAGCGATAGATGGCGGTAACGAGTTCTATGGACTGCAGGCCGTCATTGACCGTCACTTCCTTGCCGCCGCGTCCTTCCATCGCGTCGGCAATGGCTTCGACAAAACCGGCAAAACCGTTTTCGCCGTCGGCAACCTTTGCCAGAACGGCATCGATCTGGTCCTGCGTGGTGGGTGCACGGGCGATGAAACGCCATGTGTCTTCGGCCGGGCGATAGGGAAGCGTGCCACTCTCGGCGGTGAAGCCTTCGAAGCAGAAACGCAGACGGGACGTATCTTCTGCTGCACCGAGCGTGACGGAGCTGGTTGCCAGCGCACCGCTTTTCATGCGGAAACTGAGTGCTGCGCAATCTTCGGTTTCGATGGTGTTGACGCGCGTGTCGGCCATGGCGAAAACTTCCTCGACCGGGCCGAGGACGTGGCAGAGAAGATCGTGGGCGTGGATGGCGTGACCGAGGATCGCGCCGCCGCACTCACCCTTCCAGGTGCCGCGCCACGGGATGTCGTAATAGCTGGCGCCACGGTTCCAGTGAACTTCCGAGCTTGCGACAAAGGCTTTGCCCGCAAGACCGGCATCGATCAGCGCCCGCAACTGCCGCATGGCATGTCCAAAACGGTACTGGAAGACGGGAAATACACCGCGTCCGGTCTTCTTGACGGACTCGATCAGCGCATTGGCCTCTTCCAGAGAGCGAACCAGCGGCTTTTCGCAGACCACATCCTTGCCCGCCGCATGCGCCTTCAGAGTGACAGGAAAATGCAGGTGAGGCGGCAGGCAGACGTCGATGAGCTGAATGCTCTCATCGGCCAGAACCTCATCGAGATCGGTGGTCAGACGAATGGAGGTGTCATCGCCGGCGACGGAGCGCGCGCGCTCCAGATCGAGATCGCAGATCGCCTTGACGACGAAGCGCTTGGGCAGCGCCCGATAACCGCTCAGATGCTGGGCGCCGATGCCGGCGCCGATGATGGCAACACCGATCATTTCGAGGCTCCCTCAGCCTTGGCCTGCGCCTGAAGCGAGAGGTCGCAGACCTTGAAGACGTGTTCCTGCGTCATCGCCGTCTCCGTGCGGTTGCGGATATCGTCGCAGATGCGGGCGAAATAGGGCAGACCGGCGCCGGAAGCATCAATATACTCGCAGCGGTCGCCGTTGACGAGAACGAGGCGGTCCGTGCCTTCGGTATTGCCGACATCCACATATTTACGCAGTTCGATGTAACCTTCGGTACCGAGGATGGTCAGGCGGCCGTCACCCCAGGTCGGCAGCGCATCGGGCGTGTACCAGTCGACGCGGATATAGCCGTGGCCCTTGTCGCCGCGCAGCACAACTTCGCCGAAATCCTGAAGACCCGGATCGCCGGGGTTGGCATAATTGGCAACGGTGGCGGACACGATCTCAACCTCGGTCGAACCCGTGAAGAACATGAACTGATCGATCTGGTGGCTGGCAATATCGGTGAGGATACCACCATAGGCTTCACGCTCGAAGAACCATGTCGGGCGGATCTGGCGGTTCAGACGATGCGGGCCGAGGCCGACGGTCTGGATGACGCGGCCGATAGCGCCCTGGGCAACGAGTTCAGCCGCCTTGGTCACGCTCGGCACTTCAAAACGCTCCGAGAAATCGACGGTCCAGATGCGCTTGGTCTTTGCCACAGTCTGACGAAGGCGGTCGAGCTGTTCGAAGGTGGTGCAACCGGGCTTGTCCGACATGACGTCCTTGCCGGCTTCCATGGCGGCGATAGCGAGATCGGCGCGCTTGGAGGGAATGTCGGCGATCACGACGAGATCGACAGTGCCGTCAGCCAGCAGCGCCTCTTTCGATGCTGCGCGCGGCACATTCGGGAAGCGCTTGACGAAGCCCTCCACGACATCGGGCTCGCCTTCTGTCCACCAGCCGGCAAATTCGGCGCCGGCATCCAGCAGGTTCTGGGCCATGCCGAAAATATGCCGATGCTCAATACCAAGAGCGACGAACTTGATTGCTTTACTCATCCTGCAGTTCCACTTCCTTGCCGGTGTCGGCCGAGTTGATGATCGCGTCG
Organism: Agrobacterium salinitolerans; assembly: GCF_002008225.1. Taxonomy (GTDB): domain Bacteria; phylum Pseudomonadota; class Alphaproteobacteria; order Rhizobiales; family Rhizobiaceae; genus Agrobacterium; species Agrobacterium salinitolerans. Next base: position 108,556 of record NZ_MRDH01000037.1, read on the forward strand.
ATCAATCTGTGAGACAAAAGAGCCGCTTCGCCGGTGACGACCGGCGGGCGTCCTGAAGAGATGGCGTCTGCGAAATCATCGAAAACGCCCTGATGCCATTCATGCGTGAAAGCCATGGGGTCGGCGCCGCCGCCCGTGCCAGCGGCCGCGCCGCCAAAGGTTTCCTGCCGGCCATCGCGCCAGTCGACATGCAGCAGGCCGGAGGCGAGCCGCAGGCTGGCATTGTCGAAATGCAGGAGGATCGATTCCGCAGCCCCGGGGAAGCTTGCGGTGCTTGCCACCAGCGAGCCGACAGCGCCATTCCTGAAACGCAGGCCCGCAGACACGTAATCTTCGGTTTCCATGCGGTGGAAACGCGTCGTTGCAGCCATCGCCTGAACACGGGCGACCGGCCCCGTCAGGCTCAAGGCCAGATCAATCGTATGGATTGCCTGGGAGATCAGTACGCCGCCGCCATCGCGCGCCAGCGTGCCGCGACCCGGTTCGTCGTAATAGGATTGCGCGCGCCACCAGGGCACCGAGATTTCGCAGAGGCCGAGCATCCCGAGCGTTCCGCCGTCCACAAGCTCGCGCGCTTTTTGCGATGCGACCCGCATGCGGTGCTGGAAGATGATGCCGAGCGCGACACCCGCGTCACGACACAGGGCGACGAGACCCTCGGCTTCCCGCGTATTGCGAGCGACCGGCTTCTCCATCAGGATGTGTTTGCCAGCCTGCGCCAGTTTTCCGACAATATCGATGCGGGCATTGGGCGGCGTGGCGATAATGGCGAAATCGACATCCGCATCGCGCGCCGCTTCGTCGACGGAGGAATAAACCGCCACCGCGTATCCGGTATGTTTCGACGCCTCGGCAGCCAGCGCCTTGGCGCGGCCGGAACCACCATCGACGATGCCCTTCACGCGAATTTTTTCCGGGCTTGCCGCGCAGGCAAGCACATGCGTCTTCGCCACCATTCCGGCGCCAACGATGACACAGGTCTTGATATTTTGCATTTCGGGAGCCTCCTTCCCAATGCGCGATCATTTGCATACCGGTATGCCGGTTGTCAACAGACTTGTGTTCCGGTATACCGGTTATGAGAACAGTGGAGGGTACATGCCGAAAATTCCTGTAACAGGCGTGCCGACGATGGAGCGGCTGGACCTCAACCGTCCGGTCGTGGACCAGATTTACTCCGCGCTGAAATCAGCCATCCTCTCGCGGGAGCTTTTTCCCGGGCAAGCCGTCTCTGAAAACGAGATCGGACAGTCGTTCAATTCGAGCCGAACGCCGGTACGCGAGGCGCTGAGCCGCCTGCGCGACGACGGCCTGATCGTCACGCTGCCAAGCCGTGGAACCTATGTCTCGCGACTATCGGAAAAGAACATCCGTAGCGCGCAATTCATCCGCGAGGCGCTTGAAGTGGCCGCAGTGCGCAGGCTTTGCCAGATTGGCCTGGCGCCAGAGGCCGAGCAGGAGATCGAGCATGCGCTGAATGGCCAGCGGGCGGCGATGCGCAACGGCGACAGAAAAGCTTTCCGCATCCATGACGACCAGTTTCACAGCGCGCTTGCCGCCGCAACGGGCCTCGAAAGGCTGGAATCTCTGTTGATCCGCGAGAAGGCGGGGCTGGATCGTTTGCGCGCCCTGGCCATCACCGATGAGGCGCATATGGCGCGGCTGCTTTCCGAACATGAGGCGGTATACGACGCAATCAGGGCGGGTGACGACACCCGCGCGACGGATTGTCTGCAAAAGCACCTGAGACGCGTCCTAGGCATTCTCTCACAAGTTTTCGAGAACCATCAGGACTACTTCGAATAATTCCGCAGCATTTTTTCAACGGTTCGAGCATCATGAATACGGCAAACCCCGGACACACGCTTGCCATGTCGCAGGCGGAACTTCTTTGCGACACGATGAGCACACTTGCGGAATCTCCTGTTTGGGACGAGCGGCGACAGGTGCTTTTCTGGTGCGATATTCTCGGCGGGACGGTGCGGTCCGCAGCGCTCGAGCCCGGGCGTTATCGCGAATGGTCGTTCCCCCACACCGTATCGAGCCTTGGACTTTGTCAGAACGGCGATCTCGTCATCGCCTGCGGCATGGATGTTATCATTCTCGATCCTGATAGCGGCGAAACGCGCCTCCTCCATTCCATTCCTGCGCCAAAAGGCATCCCCTGCCGGCTGAACGACGGGCGGATCGGCCCCGACGGCGCTTTCTGGGTGGGAACCATGCACAATGTCCCGCTCCCGGAGATGGAGCCCCATGGCGAACTCTGGCGGATCACCGAAAAGAACGCCGAGCGTATTCAGACGGGGCTGACATGCCCGAACGGGCTCGCCTTCTCCGAGGACGGATCGATCATGTGGCAGAGCGATTCCGTCCAGAAATGGATACGTCGGCGAAATTTTGACAGCCGGAACGGCAGCTTCGATGAGGGCGTGCTGGTGGCCCAAATGACGGAAGAGACTGGAAGGCCCGATGGCGGCTGCCTCGATAGCAGCGGCAACTATTACAGCGCAGGCGTGTCGGCCGGCCTGCTCAACGTTTTCACGCCCGACGGCGCGTTGGCGGACGTGATAGCAGCCCCAGTGCCCCACCCCACGATGCTCTGCTTCGGGGGCACGGATTTCAGTACTCTTTTCCTGACATCCCACCGCCACAACATGTCCGAGGACCGACTGCACAAAGCGCCATTTTCAGGTGGCGTCTGGGCGATCCCCACTCAGACGAAAGGGTTTGCCGGCTTCCGCTTTGGCGACGGTAGGTAACGTCCGGAAGCCGGGTTCCGAACCCTATTCCTCCCGAAAGGCGCGACTGATCTGGTCGGTCAGCGGTTTGGCGATATAGGACAGCGCCGTTCTTTCGCTCGTCTGAATGAAGGCCTCGGCCGGCATGCCCGGCACCAGCGGCGCATTGTTCAGCTTCCGCCGCTCGGAGACCGGTACGGAAATCCGCGCCAGATAATAGGAGAGACCGCTGCGCTGATCGGTGGTGATATCCGCCGCGATGCGGCTGACATGGCCTTCCAGTTCCGGCGTGACGCGCTGGTTGAATGCGGTCATGCGCAGCATCGCCTTTTGCCCCAATTGAAGCTGATCGATATCCTTGGGCACGATCTGCACCTCCAGCGCCAGCTCGTCTCCGTCAGGCACGATGAGCATGATCGGATCCGCCGGCGTCACCACGCCGCCCAGGGTGTGCACGGCCATTTCATGCACCACGCCTGATTGCGGCGCGACAATGTCGATGCGTTTCAGCTGGTCTTCGGCCGCAACCTTGCGCTCGACGAATTCGCCCATCTGGGCCTGTATCTCGCGCAGTTCCCGCCCGACCTCGGTGCGCAATTCCTGATCGATCTGCAGGATTTGCAGCCTGGTTTCGGTGATGCGCCCCGCCGTCTGCGCCTGATAGGCGATTTTCTCGCCGCGCTCACCGCCGAATGTCGCGGCCTGCGTCTGCAGGCTGTTCAGCCGCTGCACGGACACGACACCCTGTTCAAGCAGGGATTTCTGCGAGGTGATTTCAGCCTCCAGCACGGCAAGGCCGTTATCATAGGCGACTTCCTGCGCCTTCAACCCTTCGATCTCATGTTCGAACTGGGTGATACGCTCGGAAAGCTGTGCTTTGCGCCCTTGGCGATAGGATTTGCGGAATTCGAACAGCTTGGTCTCGCTGCGCATGGCGGAGGCGACATCGGCATCGTCTTTTCGCGCCATCAACGCCTGCGGAAAGACGAGTTCCGGCAGATCGTCGCGCTCGGCCTCCAGCCTTGCCATGCGCGCATTCAGCTCATCCAGACGCTTGGTCACGATGGCGAGATTGGCGCGGGTCTGGGTCGCATCAAGGCGCATGACCACATCGCCGGCCTTCACTCTATCGCCTTCGTTCACCAGAATTTCGCCGACGACACCGCCGCTCGGATGCTGCACCTTCTTCGTGTAGGAATCCACCACCAGATGACCGGAGGCGACAACCGCGCCGGCAAGATTGGTCGTAGCAGCCCATCCGCCGACACCGGCCAGCAGCGCTACGCCCGCAGCAAGGCCGGCAACGAGATGCTTGCGGATGGAGCGGGACACATGGCTGCGCCGGTCAATGTTTGACATCTGCATCTCCTTCCTGGCTGTTCTCTTCACGGACGTCTTCCAGCACCAGCGCGTGAGGCTGGGTATTGGCGACGACGCGCAGCGGCGAGATGGTCTGGGCGGATGCGGTAAATCCCTTGGCCGCCTGCGCTTGCGGAACGCGCAGTACCTTCGAAAGCACCTCGTCACGCGGGCCGAAGGCCTTCATCCGCCCCTCTTCCATCATCAGAATGAAATCGACAGCACCGATGGCGCTCGGCCGGTGGGCGACGACGACGGCAATGCCGCCCCGCGCCTTGACCGAGGAAATTGCCTTGACCACGGCGGCTTCGCCTTCCGCATCGAGATTGGCGTTGGGTTCGTCCAGCACCACGATGAAGGGATCGCCATATAGCGCGCGGGCAAGGCCGATGCGCTGGCGCTGCCCGGCGGAAAGCGCCGAACCCGCCTCGCCGATATCGCTGTCATAACCCTTTTCGAAACGCAGGATCAGTTCATGCGCACCCGCAGCCCTGGCCGCCGCGATGATGGCCTCAGGATCGGGATTATCCTCGAAACGGGAGATATTCTCGCCGATCGTGCCATCGAATAACTCAACGCCCTGCGGCAGATAACCGATATGGCGGCCCAGCGCCTCACGGTCCCACTGCTCGAAACTTGCACCGTCCAGCCGTACCTTGCCGGCCGCAGGCATCCAAGCGCCGGTGAGAATGCGCGACAGGGTGGATTTGCCCGAGCCGGAGGGGCCGATAACGCCGAGCGCGTTTCCAGCGGTCACGATGAAGCCAAGTCCGGTGACGGTTGGTTTTCTTTCTCCCGGCGGAACGATGGTGACGTTTTCGACCCGCAAATCCTTTTCAGGCCTCGGCAGGGCCATGGCGGCGGCATTGGCCGGCATCTGTGCAAAAAGCTCCCTCAGCCGCGCCCAGCTCTGCCGGGCGGCCACAAAGGACTTCCAGTTGGAAATGGCAAGATCGACGGGCGCCAGCGCCCGGCCCATCATGATCGAACTGGCGATCATCACGCCGCCGGAGGCCTCCTGATTGATGACGAGCCACGCGCCGACCGCCAGAATTGCCGATTGCAGCACGACCCGCAAAGACTTCGCGATGTTGCCAAGACCGCCGGCCACATCGCCCGCCTTGCGATTGGCGGCGAGATGGGCCTCGTTGGAATTCTGCCAGCGTTTTCCGAGCCTACCGCCAAGCCCCATGGCCTGCACGACTTCGGCATTGCGGCGCGAAGCCTCCAGTTGCCGGTTGCGGGCCATATTCTCGACCATGGTGTCGCGGATCGGCTTCTGCGAAAAGATGTTGGTCAGGATTGTGAGGGAGACAAGCAATATCGCGCCGGCAAGCGCCGTCACACCGATCCAGAAATGAAACAGAAAACATATGCCGAGATAAAGCGGCATCCACGGCAGATCGAAAAAGGCCGTCGGCCCCGTGCCGGAAAGAAAACCGCGCACATTGTCGAGATCGCGCAGCGGCTGCAGACCGTCCCCCGGCATGCGGTTGACAAGCGGCAGGCGCACGACCGCATCATGCACCTTACCGGAATAACGCAAGTCGAAATCTTCACCGATACGGATCAGAACGCGAGCGCGGATGATATCGAGCAGGCACTGGAAGCCGTAAAGGCCAAGCGCGAGAATGGCGAGCCCGACCAGCGTCGGCAGGCTGCCGCTGGCCAGAACCCGGTCATAAACCTGGAGCATGAAGAGCGGCGAAGTGAGCGCGAGTATATTGACCACGCCGCTGACGAGCGCAAGGCCGAGAAACGTGCTTTTAAGGGGCGAAACAACCGCCGCAGTGAGGGACTGCGGCGGCGTCTGCTGGTGGTTTTGAAAGCCCACAGCCTGATTTTCCTTTACGCGGCAAGCGCCGATGCGCTGGCGAAAATGAAGTCCGACGCGTCGAGCACATTTGCATCGACACCATTCAGTGTGACGGAGACGGACGTGTCTGTGGCCGAAAGGATAACGGCATTTCCGTTATCATTATACCACAACAAATCGTCCACCGAAGTTGCGCCCCAGGCGGAAACATCGAGCGTATCGGTACCGTCCTGATAGCCGTAGGTTCCGGTCGGGCCGGCCGCTACGACGTCGTTGCCGCCGGAAAATACGAAGGTGTCTGCGCCGGCAAAGCCGGTCAGGGTGTTGGAGGCAGCCGTGTCCTCGATCACCGTGCCGGTGGCTGCAAAGTAATCATAGAAGCCGGCCAGCGAACCGAAGCGGGCAAGCTGGTAGACGGCGAGATCGAGAAGATCGCGAGCGCCGGCAAGCGAATAGGCGCTGTCGGGATCGATCAGCAGTTCCTGCTGGCTGACGGCGATGCCGCTGGTGGACTGGCCGTAGCCGGCGCCTAGAACGATGCTGTCGACCGAACCCGTCAGGTTGCCCTGGGAGTACTGCAAAGCGCCGCTCATGACGATGCCCTTGCCGCCGGAACTGCCATCGCCCCACGCCTCATAGGTCGTGTTCGGATCGATGGTGGTGGTGGCGAGAGAGCTGGTCTGAGCGTCGTAGAACGCACCATAGGTCGAACCGAAACCGCTCGTCCAACCGTTGAGGTAGCCGATCAGATCGGAGGAAGACTGCGTCAGTTGAATTGTGGTAGCCATAGGTGTACTCCTTTGCTGGCCAATAGGGATACCTTGGTCATGTGACGAAGGCGTTTCATCTCCGGGACGGGCTGCAACCCCAACCCGGAGAATTTCTTCCACGGTTCAGAACTTCATGTTCATCGTCGCGATAAAGGTGCGGCCGGGCGCCGTATAAGCGCTGGCTGCCGGGATGTATTTGCGGTCCGTCAGGTTGTTGACGGCAAAGCGAAGGGTGGCCTTGTCGTTGAAGGCATAGGACCCATAGAGATCCACCGTCGTGTAGGGATCGGTCACCTCGCGGAGATTGCCTTCCGTATCCAGTGTGCGCGACTGTGTCGGCGTGACATGGTTGAGCCTTGCGCCCAGCGAGAATTTCTCATCGAAGAAACGCATGCCGCCATCGAGCGTCAGCTTCACCTTGGGCGCGACATCGCCCGGCCAAGCGACGATTTCGCCCGTCGTGGTGGTCGTGCCGTTGGAAAAAACCTGCGTCTTTTCAGGCCATTCCGTCTTCAGAAGCGTCGCCGAGCCGCCGAGCCAGAAATTGCGGGCATCGTAATTGCCCTCGAATTCAAGCCCGCGCATATAGGTCGTACCGTCCAGATTGACGAAGCTGGTATAGGTGCGGTCGAGAACCTGATCGGTGACGAGATAACCGAGCGCGATATAGTCCTTCACCTCGCGACGAAAGGCGGCCATTTTGATGCGAATGGAATCGTCGTCCAGCAGCACGCCGTCGAAGCTCACATTCGCGCCGATTTCATAGGTCGTCGCCTTTTCGGCGCGCAGAGCCTGATTGGGAGCGTATTCGTATCCGGCGCTGTCGCCCGGACGCGCACCGGCAAAAAATGCCTCGAGGATTGTCGGCGGACGCAGGCTCTGGGAATAGCTTACGTAAGGACGGAACCAGTCGACGGGTTTCAGCTCGATGGTGGCGGAGGGCAGCCAGGCGCTGTAGGTGCGATCAATATCGACATTGTGCTCAGGGTACTCGATGACCGGTATCGGCCGCCCCGTTGTTCCGGTGCCAGGCATACAGCCTGCCGCGATGTTGGGCCAAGCCCGCGCCAGATAAAGCGCGTAGGGCCAGGCTGGGTTAGCGGGACGGAATATCTGATTAAAATAATCGAGAGGCGTGTAGTGGCTGCTGACCGGATCGCAAGGGATGGAAGTATCGATCTGATAGTTACGAGTACTGTAATAAGTCGCTGATCCCTTGAGACGCGACCAGTCGTAACGCACGCCGCCACTCAGCGTGATCCAATCGGCCGGCTCAAGCTCACCATTCAGGAACAGGCTGGCGACATCGCGTCGCCCTGCAGGGCTGAATGACGTGTAGCTGCTGGCGAAAGAAGGATTTTCGGCGATTTTGGCACTTGTCGCAACGGACGTGGCGATGTCCCGGAAGGCTTCCGCTCCGTAGTTCAGGCTGAGCGCGCCCGCCGCCGTATCAAAGCGACTGGTATTTTCCAGGCTGCCGCCGAAACTGCGCAGGCCCATATCGAGGTTGGTTTCCGCTGCATACCCGACGCTTCCATCAAGTTTATTGCGCGCCGCGCGCAGTTCATGCGTCATATTATCGTTCAGCCACAGCGACGACTTGAAATCGATGAGTTCACTCTCCGGGTCCCAGTCCAGCTTCGCGACGACGCTGTCGTTTCGCACGCTTTCCCGGTCGATCACCTCAGATGCGCCCTGAACGAAGTCATTCTCCTGATGCATCCAGGAGAGCGAAGCCTTCACGTCGCCAAATTCGCCTTCGCCCTTGAAGAAGGTGGACCAGCCGTCGCGGCCAAGCAAATCCTTCATCGTCAGCGCGGTGCTGCGGGCCTCGCCCTTCGTTCCGATCTTGTATTCATCCATGATCGTGCGGCTGTAACCGGCGACGAAGGAGAGAGGACCATCCGGCGAGCGAGCAGCGCCGAGAACCGAACCCTGAAAATCATAACCATTGGTGCCGCGGGAAACATTCACTTCCCCGCCCTTGTTTTCACCCTCGGCAATCAGATCGTCGGCGCTGACGGTTCGGAACTCGACCTTACCGCCCAGGGAGCCCGCATTACCCGACCGCGCATTGGTTATTTTTTCGATCTCGACGGCACGGATGAAAGCGACATCCACATAGCCCTGCCCGGCACTCGCAGTATAGCTTGCGGTGCCGCCGAAGGTCGCACCACGCTGCGCATTCTGCCGGGCCCCGTCGATTGAGACAACCACGCGGCCGCTTTCCTGCAAACCGCGCACATTCGGCGAAACGGTTGGGAAGCTGCCATTGCCCTCGCCGGCATAAACACCGGAAACTCGGTTGAAAACATCGCGCGTGTTGCGCACGCCGGCCGACTGGATCGCCTCGCGGCCGACCACGCTGACGCTGGCGGGCGTTTCATAAACCCAGTCGGGCGTCCCCTGATAACCGGAACCGGCAATGGAGTTGCGCCCGGTCTTGCCGGTCAGGGTAATGGTTTCCAGAACCGTCGTACCCTCCGCCGCGGAAAGATCGACGGTCGATTGCCCCGTGCCGATGACGACGGTTCTGCCATTGCCGGCGATACGGAAATTGACGCCCGTTCCCGCCAACAGCCGTGACAGCGCCTCCCGCACCGTGAAACTGCCGGTGACGGCATTGGTGCGCACATTGCCCGCCGCCGGCGTGGCAAGCGTGACCTGAAGGCCGGATTGCCGCCCGAAAGCACCCACGACCGATGACAGCGACTGGGCGGGAATATTGAATGGCCTCGTCGCCCCCTGCTCGCCGCCTGGACGCTGGGAATTGGTGGCGTCAGCTCCGGTCTGGGCCAGAACGGGCGTCGCGAATGAAACAATGACCGCCGTTGTCGCCAGCAGCACGGCCCTGCGAGCCCGCTTTGCTGCTTTTTCCCCTGAACCGGTCTTGCATGTCTGGAGGCGCATATTGCTTTTGTCTTCCTGTCTTTCGCTCCGGATATATCTTGACCGGATTACTCAACAAAAAGACGATTGCCTCGTCGATTTTTTTCAGGATTTCGGAAGAAATTTTATAAATCACTGAAAATAAATATGATTTTTTGTTTTGGAATGTTTCAGAAACGGGTGATGATGCGGGCACTGTCCCCAATCGCATGCACCTTGCCCTTATAGGGTTCCACCAGGGCTTCCAGCGCGCGATCCGGGTCGCGCAGATCGTAAAACCCTGTCACTCTCTGCTCGGCAAGTCGCTTGTCGGCCATGGTAAGCCACGCCGGATGGTAACGCTGGATCTGCTCCACGACCGAGCCTATCGTCGCATCGACCACATAGAGTTCGCCATTGCGCCAGCCGCCAATATCCTCGACGGAAACGGTCTCTTTGCGGATCGCGCCGGAAGCGTCGACGATCAGCATCTCGCCCGGCACGAGCCGCGTTGGCGGCGCATTACGGAAGGACGCCTCCACGGAACCGTGCGCCAGCGCCACCTGGGTTACTCCATCCGTCAGGTCGACGTCGAAAGCCGTGCCCAGCACCTGAACGGTCAGGTTTTTTGCCTTCACGACGAAGGGACGCGTTTTATCCGGCACCACGTCGAAAAAAGCTTCCCCCTTCAACACCGTGACATTGCGACGGCCATCCGTGAAATCCGCTGAAAGCGCACTCGCGGCGGCGAGCTGCACTTTGCTGCCGTCTTCGAGGGTGATCGTGCGGCTTTCAGCAGTGGTGGTCTGATAGTCAGCCTGCAAGCGAACGAAAAATGCCGGAACGAACAGCACCGCAAGACAGAGCGAGGCCGCCGCCACGGCCGCGCCGGCATAGCGCCGCCCGGACCAGCGCCGCCGCTGCGGCTTTATCGCGGCCTTGCCCGGCAGATGCGGGGCACCTTCCCAGAGGCTCTTGAATTCTGGCTCCACCAGTCCGAGGTTTCGCCACGTCCTGCATGTTCGTTCCCAGGCGAGACGGTTTGCCGGCTCTGCCCCCAGCCATTGCTCAAATTCCGCCTTCAGCCGCGATTCCGCCGAGCCGGACTGCAAACGCAGCAACCAGTCGGCCGCCTCTTCCGCCTTACCGGCCGGCAATTCAGTTTTTTTCTCTGGATCAATGGTCATTGAACCGGGCCAGTTCCTTTGGGGCGCGCAGCAGGAGCGTCGTCTTCTGCATTGTTATAAAGACGTTTAACGAAGAGATTTTTTTCACAAGGTGGGACAATCGGGACTATTTACTTCATTTCTCTGGTGATCGCGGCAATGCTGCCCTTGATCAGACGGTGTGCGCTGGCCACGGATACGCCAAGGTGACGCGCAATCTCCTCCATATTGTAACCACCGAATCTGTGCATTTCCAACGCCACTCTTGCCTGAACCGGCAGGCCGGCCAAAACAGTCCGCATCTGGCGGACTTCATCGCAGAAAAGGGCGTGTTCCTCCGGCGTGCCATTGTCCTGCGGCACACCCCAGAACGGCGTATCGTCCGGCCGTTCGCGAATGTCCTGGCGGCTGCGCCGGCGATTGTCGAGGGCAAGATTGCGAACGATACGAAAGAGATAGGATTTGAGATTGGCGGGATTACCGGAGGCCTCGGGAACGAATTTCAGGAACGCTTCCTGAACCACGTCCTCCGCATCCGCCCGCGACCCCAATATGACGGTGGCGTATTTGATCAGGTCGACCCTATGCGCGACGTAAGCGTTATAACGCTTGTCATCTTCCCGTATGCCCATGTCTCAACCGAGAGAAATTTGAGGGGATCGACGAAACCTGCCGTCCGCCGAGTGGCCGCGCAGTTTTGCCGTTCAAAGCTCTAGCATTCAAACCATGGCTCGAACAGATATTTCATGACTATTATCATCAAGAATTTGTGCAGGCCGCATCGAGCGGACCCGGCAGCAAGGGCGGCCGGGCTTTGACCTGTCAGATGGCCCCGTCGACGATAACCATCGGCCTACCCTGCGAGCAGGGCTCGATACGCGCATCGATGCGATAGATATCGCGCAGCATCTCCGGGGTTATAACCGCCTCCGTGCTGCCGCTCACCACCATTTCACCGCGCGCGATCACCATCGTATTTTCGCAATAACGAAGTGCATGGTTGAGGTCATGCAGGGCGATCAGCACGATCATGCCGGTCTTCTGCGCCAGATCGGTGACGAAACCCAGGACCTCGATCTGCCGGTGAAGATCGAGCGCAGAGGTCGGCTCGTCCATCAGCAGCACTTCCGGCTTGCGCGCCAGCGCTTGCGCCAGCGACACAAGCTGCCGCTGGCCCCCGGACAATTCGCCAAGCCCGCGGAAGGCCAGATCGTGGATTTTCAGCGCCTTGAGAATGGCGTCGATCTCGAACAGCTCATCGTCGTGAACCCGCCAGCCGCCGCCCTGCTTGGCGGAAAGAAGTATGGATTCATAGACCGTCAGCACGGCGTTGGCGCCGGTATCCTGCGGCATATAGCAGATGGCGCGGTTGCCGCGCGCCGTGTCCGACAATTCGACCAGACCCGGACCGGAAATCAGGCTGGCGATGCGCTTGAAGAGCGTGGACTTGCCGGCCGCGTTCGGGCCGATCACGGCCGTAACACTGCCGCTTTGCAGCGTATCGATGCCAACCTTGGAGAGTACCGTGATGCGCCCATAGGCGGCGCCGACATCTTTCAGTGCGAGCGCTACCATGCGCGTCTCCTGTTACCGAAAATGAGCGCGAAGAAGAATGGAACGCCGACAAGCGCCGTGATGACGCCGATCGGCAGGATCGCGCCGGGAATGAGGATTTTACTGATGACCGAGGTAGCCGACAGAAGCAGAGCCCCGCAGATGATAGAACCGGGCAGGAAGAAGCGTTGGTCCTCACCGACAACCATGCGGGCGATATGCGGACCGACCAGCCCGACGAAGCCGATGGTGCCGACAAAAGAAACAGGAATCGCCGCCAGAAGACTGACCGTCAGCATGGTCGACAACCGCAGACGGCGCACATTGATGCCCATGCTGGCCGCCTTGTCATCGCCGAGCCTCAGCGCCGTCAACGCCCAGGCATTGCGCATGAACAGCGGCACGGTGACGAGGAGAATGGCGCCGGTGATGTAAACCTTTTCCCAAGTCGCTTTCGTAAGGCTGCCCATTGTCCAAAACACGACGGCAGCGAGCGCCTGTTCGGACGCCAGATATTCGAGCAGGGACAGCGCCGCATTAAAGGTGAAAACCAGCGCGATGCCGAGCAGAACGATGGTTTCCACCGTTACGCCGCGCATCGTTGAGGCGAAATGAATGAAGAGAGCCGCAATCATCGCCATAATGAAGGCGTTGATGGGCACCATATACTGCACGGCTCCCGGAAAGATCGCCACGCCGCCGACAAGCGCCAACGCCGCGCCGAAGCTTGCGGCGGCGGAAATGCCGAGTGTGAAAGGGCTTGCAAGCGGGTTGGACAGAATTGTCTGCATTTGTGCGCCGGCAACAGAAAGCGACGCTCCGACGGTAACCGCCATCAGCGCGATCGGCATGCGAATGTCCCAGATCACCACCCGAAGCTGGTTACCGACCGCCGCCGGGTCGGCAACGGTCGCCAGAACCTCTGATAGCGTGTAGCGGGCCGGGCCGAGCGCCATGTCTGCGGCCAGGCTGAAGCACAGCGCGATAAAAAGTCCGAAAAGGATAATGATCCTGCGCGCGGCAAGAGCGCGATATTGATCGCGCCCACTCATGCCAACTGCGCTTTCATTCAGCGACGTCATTGGTTCAAACCTTTGTCGAGCGAGGCGAAATAGCCCGGCTTGTAGGTGATGGGGAGGAATTTGCGGTGAAACTCCTCAAAATTCCTTTCCGGATCGAGATCGGCGAAGAGATCGGGATGAAACCACTTGGCGAATTGCTGGATCGGGAAGAATTCGTAGGGCGCGCCATAGAACTGGTGCCAGACGGCATGGACATTGCCTTCCTTCACGGCCTTCAACTCCGGAAACGGCGTGCGCTTCATCAGGTTGGCAAGTCTCTCACGGGAAAGAACCATATCCGCACCGCGTCCGACCGGAACGAACTGGTTGATGTCGGATTCGGCTGCCCAGTTGGAGCCGGTGACGATGACCTGGTCCGGATCGGCAATCACGAGCTGTTCGGGATTGAGGTCGCCGAACGTCGTCTTGATGATGCCGTCGGCAATGTTTTGGCCGCCGGCGAGATCGACCATCGCGCCGAAATTGACCGGTCCGAAAGTGCGGCAGCAATTGTTTTCGCCGGAAATGCCGGGGGCGCGTTCAATGAAGACGTTCGGGCGTTTCAGGTCCTTGACGCTGGCGAGCCGGTCGGTCACGCGGGCGATTTCGGCGCGGCGATAGGCGATGAATTCCTTCGCACGCTCTTCGGCGCCGAACAGCTTGCCGAGAATTTCAACCGAGGCTTCGCTGTTCTTTTCAGGATCGATGCGGAAATCGAGATAGATGACCTTGATACCGGCGGCGGCGGCCTTGTCTTCAAAACCGCTTTCCTTCGCGGACTTCTCAGCCTCCAGATTGAGGGTGATCACATCTGGCGAAAGGGTGATGGCGGTTTCGAGGCTGAAATCGCCCTGCGGCACATAGCCGAAACGCGGCAGTTTCTCGATCTGCGGAAAACGCTCGACATAAGCGGCATAGCTGTCGGGATCCTTCTTGAGAAGATCGTCACGCCAGCCGACGATGGTATCGAAGGTCTTGTCGCCCTTGAGCGCAGCGATCACATGCACCTGGCGGGCCTCACCGACGATGATGCGCTTGGCCGGCAGGTCCAGCTCGACCTTGCGCCCGGCGACGTCGGTAATCTCCCCGGCATGTGCCGTCATGGCGAGAAGGGAAAATGCCAGCACCGCAAGATGCCTGAGAGCGTTGAGCCGCATGAGAAATCCTCACTGAGTTCCTAAGCAGAACGATGAAGCCGCAGCGCTGCGGCTTCATCCATCGATCGGACGGCGCTCCCCTTCACCGTCCCTGAATTACTTCCCGTCCTTCAGCGACACGAAGTAGCCGGGCTTGTAGTCAAGCGGCAGGAAGCGCGCATGCAGCTCCTTGAAGGTGGCCTCGGGGTCGAGGTCCTTGAAGAGATCCGGATGCAGCCATTTGGCAATTTCCTGAATGGCCACGAACTGATAGGGATTGTTGTAGAACTGATGCCAGATGGCGTGGACATTGCCGTCCTTCACCGCCTGCACGCCGGTGAAAGCTGGACGCTTGGTCAGGTTTTCAAGCTTGCGATGGGCTTCCTTCAGATCCGCGCCATAACCGACGCCGACCCAGTTGCCGCCCGGAACATAACCGTTCCAGTTGCCGCCGGTGATGATGATCTGTTCTGGATTGGAGGCGATGATCTGTTCCGGGTTGACGGTGCCGAAGGTGCCGGGAATGATGTCCTTGGCCATGTTGATGCCGCCGGCAAGCTCCACCATCTTGCCGAAATTCTCGTTGCCGAAAGACATGCAGCAATCGTCGGAGTAACCGCCGGCGCGCTCCATGAACACGACGGGCTTCTTCGGATTGGCCTTTTCCAGCGTATCTGTGACCTTGGCGATGGAGTCGGCGCGGAACTTGATGAAGTCCTCGGCGATCTTTTCCTTGCCCGTCAGCTGGCCCATGAGGCGCATGCTCGGCTCGGTGTTTTCCATCGGCTTTTCGCGGAAGTCGACGTAGACCAGCGGAATGCCGACCTTGGCGAGCTTCTCGATATAGCCCGCTTCTTCGGTCGCCGTCTTGGCGTCGATGTTCATCAGGATCACGTCAGGCTTCAGTGCGACAGCCTGTTCTATGTCGAAGGTGCCGTCTTTCATGCCGCCGAAAGTCGGCAGCTTGGCAATCTCAGGATATTTCGCGAGATAGGCTGCATAGGTTTCCGGGTCGGCTTTCGCCAGGTCGTCGCGCCAGCCAACGACGTGCTGGAAAGGATTTTCCTTGTCGAGCGCAGCCAGGAAATAGATCTGACGGCCTTCGCCGAGGATCACATGCGAAACGGGCACATTGACTTCGACATCGCGGCCCGTCACATCCTTGACGGTGACCTTTTCGGCGAAAGCCGGCCATGCGGCGGATACGAGAAGGCCAAGGGCAAGTGCCGCGGATTTGGCTGAAATGCGCATCGGATATTGCTCTCCAGTGTTGACTGGCGCGGCTGTATTATTTTCTGACTGTACTAGTCAACATTTATGTTTTAGAGCCATTCTTAACTGACCGGTATATGAGTTTAAGGCCGATGATCGATACTACCCAATATGGCAAGAACGACAGTCTGAGAGACGAAATCAAATCCTATTGGTCCGGCCGCGCCGCGACTTTCGACCTTTCCCCCGGACATGAAATTTTCTCCCAAGACGAGCGCGAGGCCTGGCACGCGCTTATCTTGAAACATCTCGGCCACGGAGAAGGCCGCAAGGCGCTCGATCTTGCCAGCGGCACCGGCGTCATCTCGCACCTGATGGACGATCTCGGTTTTCAGGTCACCGGTATGGACTGGTCGGAGACGATGCTGGGGCTTGCCCGGGAAAAGGCAAAAAGCCGTGGGCGCAGCATCCGCTTTTTTGTCGGCGATGCCGAAAATACGATGGAGCCGGATGAAAGCGCCGACGTCATCATCACCCGCCATCTGGTCTGGACGCTGGTGGACCCGCAGGCAAGCTTTGCCGAATGGTTCCGTGTTCTGAAACCCGGCGGGCGGCTTCTGATCGTCGACGGCGATTTCGTGAATACCGGCTGGCGCGAAAAGCTGGTGAAGAAACTGGCCACCGGCCTGGAGAGCATCGGCCTCGTCAAACCGGACCAGCCGCACAAGCCGGCGGACCCGGAAAATACCTTCAACAGCATTCTTTCCCGCGTTTATTTTTCGAAGGGCGCAAGGGCCGGCGATGTCGCGGCGCTGTTGCGTGCGGCTGGCTTCGAACCTGTTGCAATCGATCAGGAGCTTCAAGCCATTCACCGCGCCCAGGCGAAAAACTTCAGCCTGCTGAAAGGCATTCTGCGCGGGCTGCAGCACCGTTATGCGGTCTGCGCGGTGAAGCCGGGTGTTTCCGTAAAGGGGTGAGGCGGTATCCCTTTATTTTTCCGCCTGCTCGAAGAGGTCCTCGAACCTTGGCTTTGCCCGGACGGGCACGTCCACAGTCCGGTAGCTCTGCGGCAGGGTGGCCTCGCCGACCTTGATCAGCATGACCATGCCCATGCCATAATGCGGCGAGCATTTGATGCCGTAAAAGCCCGGTTTTTCAAAGCCGGTCTCAAATTCGTCATTGATCCGGCTCTTGAAACCCTCGACACCTTCTGGAACCATGCCGTCAATGGTCGCGGCATTGTGGCTCTTGTGGGTCGGCACGAAGCGCACGCGGTCACCGGGGGCGATCTCGAGAAAATCGGGCTCGAACACCATCGGGCCTTTTTCGCCCCTGTTCATCATCTTCACCTCGAAGGTCTCGGCCAAAGCGTGAAGGGGAAACCCTGCGGCCGAAACGGCGATTGCGGCAGCGGCACAAAACCGTCTGGCCTTTGCAGCAGAGCTTGCGAACGTAATGACTGTCATCATCGTGCCAATACTTTCCTTGCATGCTCGGCCCGCCCATGGGCCGGCAAAAAACGAATATGGGAAAAGCCCCCCTCATCCGTGGTGACCACGCACTCCACCCCGAAGACGGCGGCTATTGTCGCCGGTGTCAGCACCTCGCGCGGCGGACCGACCGCGATCATCTCGCCCCGGTGCATGATGGCGACGCGGTCACAGAACATGGCGGCGTGATTGAGGTCGTGCAGCGCCGCTACAACGGTCAGGCCTTGTCGGCGCACCAGATCGAGCAGGCCGATCTGGTGACCTATGTCGAGATGGTTGGTCGGCTCGTCCAGAAGCAGGACATGCGGCTCCTGCGTCAACGCGCGGGCGATATGCAGGCGCTGCCGTTCGCCGCCGGAAAGATGGTGCCAGCTGCGCTCCGCCTTATCAGCCATATCCACATTGGCGAGTGCTGCGTCAACGATGGCGTCATCCTGCTGCGACCAGGCGGAAAGCGGCCCGAGGTAGGGCGTGCGTCCAAGCTCCACGGCCTGTCGTGCGGTGATGCGTTCGGTGGTTTCAGCCTGCTGCTCAACGAAGGCGAGCCGGCGGGCAAGGTCTCGCCGTCCCAGCGAGGCAAGCGGTTCATCTCCGAGCGTAACGTGACCCCGGCGCGGCTTGCGAATGCCTGCCAGCATGGAGAGCAGCGTGCTTTTGCCGGAACCGTTCGGTCCGATGACACCGAGAAACTCACCGGAACCGACATCGAGTGAAACGCCGCGCAAGATGTCTATATTGCCGGCGTGGAAATGCAGGTCGTGGGCGGACAGTTTCATGAACGCCCCCTCTTCTGCCCGAGGATGAAGGCAAAGGCGGGCGCGCCGACGAGCGCGGTGATGACGCCGATGGGCAGCACCTGGCCCGGAATGACGATGCGAGAGAGAATATCCGCGACGATCATGAAAACCGCGCCGGTCAGCGCCGTCACCGGCAGCAAGATACCATGGCGAACGCCGACGAAGATGCGCGCAGCATGCGGAATGACGAGGCCCACGAAGCCGATGGAGCCGACCAGCGACACCATCGCAGCCGTCATGATCGCCGAAACCGAGATCAGCACGGTATAGACCCAGCGCACCGGAATACCGAGCGAGGCTGCGGCCTGACCGCCGAATGCGAAGGCATCGAGCGCCCGCGCGTACCAGAGACAAACGATAAGGCCCGCAAGGCTGACCGGTAGCGCCAGCCAGACATCCGGCCAGCGCACGCCGGAAAGATTGCCGAGCAGCCAGAACATGATACCGCGCGCCTGTTCAGCATTGGCGGATTTGGTGACGATGAAGGAGGTCATGGCGTTGAACAGTTGCGAACCGGCAACGCCCGCCAGAATGATGGCGCTGTTGCCATGCCCCGCCCGCACGGCCAGAAGGCTGACCAGCGAAAAAGCGACAAAAGCGCCGATGAGCGCGCCCGCCGGCATCGTCAGAAAGCCCGCGCCGAAGCCCAGAAGTGCCACGGCGACGGCACCGGTGGAGGCCCCAGCGGAGATGCCGAGAATATAGGGATCGGCAAGCGGATTGCGTAAAAGAGATTGCAGCACTGCTCCGGCGAGCGCCAGCGACGCCCCGCAGCAAGCGGCAACAACGGCGCGGCTGAGGCGGTAACTCCAGACGATGCCTTCATCCAGCGGTTCAAGCGGATAACCCGCATGGAAAACGCGGTTGGCAATCGTCTTTGCTACAACATCCAAAGGGATGGCAGTCTCGCCGATGGCCGCCCCGGCCATCAGCGCGACGAGCAGCAGGGCGAGCGCGGCAAATGCCAGCCCCGCCCTACCAAGATGGGTGGTGAAACGGTTCACTTGGCGAGGCCAGCGGCCGAAATCGCCTCGGCCAGCGTTTCAATACCTTCGATGGTTCGAATGGTCGGGTTCATCGCCTGTGCATCCATCTCGAACACATGACCTTCCTTGACGGCGGGCATGATGCTGGCCACGGGATCGGTGGCGAGGAACTTCAACTTGACGGCGATGTCGTCGGCGGGGAAACGGCGGCGATCCATCTTGCCGGCGACGATGATGGACGGATTGGCCTTGGCGATGGTTTCCCAGCCGACGGTCGGCCATTCTTCATCGCTTTCGATGACGTTCTTTAACCCCAGCGCGGACATGATGTAGCCGGGAGCGCCATTGCGACCTGCGACATAGGGATCGATATCCAGCTCGGCGCTCGAGAACCAGAAGACGGCGGAAAGCTTGCCATTGGCTGAGGCGATCTTGGCACGGGCGGCTTCTTCACGCTTCTTCAGGTCGGCAACGACCTCTTCACCGCGGTCCTGCACGTCGAAGATTTTGGCGAGGTCGCGGACTTCCTGATAGATCAACTCCATGGTGAAGCCGGTGTTGCGTACACCATCACCACCGCCGGAATTGTCCTTGCCGACGCAATCGGCAGGCGAGGTATAGACGGGAATACCGAGTTCGGCGAATTGCGCCGGCGTTCCGACAACACCCTCGGGACCGATCTGCCACTGGAACTGCGTCGTGACAAGGTCCGGCTTCTTGCCGACGACCGCCTCGAAGCTCGGATCATTATCGGCCAGTCGCTCGACCTTGGCATTGGCCTCCTCGTAGCCCTTCAGAACCGGACCGATCCACAGCGCCGTGCCGACGACCTTGTCCGCAACGCCAAGCAGGTAAAGAACCTCTGTCGTGCTCTGGCCAACGGAAACGGTGCGGGTGGGCGCCTGCTTGAAGGTGATCTCCTGACCGCAGCTGTTGATTGTCAGGGGATAGGTGGTTTCGGCGGCATTGGCGCCGACCACAGGCAAAACCGAAAGCACGGTTGCCAGAAAGCCGGCGTGAACCGGCAGGCGTCTAGAATGAAACATGTGTTCTCCAGTCGAAAGTAAAACTTATTCCAGAGCAGCAGGCGTCAGAACGCGCAGCAACAGCGGGACGTCTTGTACGGAGAACGGTAATAGGACGCAAACGAAATGTTATGAAATAACATTACAAAATCCTCCTCCGGGCTTCCCCGCCCGTAACGATGGTTCATATTTTGACGGCAGGTCTCCTGGCTCACGGATTTGCGTCTCTCATCTGCCTTCCCGTATTCCGAAAAATACAGTGGCATGACGCCTTGAAGCGTCACGGGGATGAACGACAATCCGCTTACAGTTGCGGGGGCAGCCACGGCATTGGGCGAAAAAGATCGCCCGCACCATGTTCCCTATTAATCCCTTCGCCTTTCGGCTGCAGGAACCGTCGCTTTCTCACATAAGGGGCAAGAAGCGGGGCGTCAATTGCGATAGTGCCGCACCTCAGCACAAAGACGGGCCTGCCAGGGCGAAAATCATTGCGGAACCGCAGCCTGCCGGTTGCGGCGCGCCTTTCGACATGGTGGTGAGCGTTTCGATCACCACCAGCCCGGATTGCGCCAGGAAGTCGGTCAGAAGACCGCTGTCACGAACGGCATCAAGACGGACAAGCTGACCGCCCAAATCGGAAAAATGCCGCCTGACCAGCGCGATGGCCGCCGTTTCGTCGCCCGCAACGACCGGGCCGACAATATGGCCCCGCCCCGCTGCGCGTCGCAATGCAAATGCCTCAAGACGATCCGCCTCAAACAGGCCATAACCTTCGTCTTCCCGCAGGAGACGCTGCAGGACGCGCCGGCGCGAGACACCGAAAGCCGTCTCATCCAGATCCGCAACAGCGGACAAATGGTCCTCCGAAAGTGGCTCGATCCTCTGTTTTCTTCCAAGCGCCGGCATCTCGGCAAGGCAGCGCGCCTTGCCCCGAAGGAGATGTACTTTTTCCGTCTCTCCGGCAAAACCCAGCCCGGCAAACAACCGCCTCGACTCGTCCGTGGCGTTGAGCCTCAGGGATATGGCAGGGAATTTCGCCAGAAGCAGCCGCACCAGCCATGGTGCCACGCCCTGCCCCTGAAGGCGCGGCGAAACGATGACCATGCCGAGCGTCGCAAAACCCTCATCATAGCGAAACAGCATCGCAGTTGCGAAAACGCGGTCGATTTCGTCAAGCGCGGCAAGACCGACGCCACATTGACGCAGGAAACACCATTCATTCGCGTGATATCGCCACCCGACAGCCATGGAGAGGGCGTGCAGATGATCGGCCTCCACATCGGCGATATCCACGGTTCGCAACTCGAAACTATCGACCTTGAGCAGCTCCATGACAAACGGCTCTCATTTCCTCCGGCGCGGAACCTTGATCCCGGCAACCCAGCCCACGACATCCGAAGATAACCAGCCTTGCCGGCAGGAATTTTCCGAAAGCGCTGGAAGGACACAACAATCTACTGAAATCACCCCTATTTCAGCAGATAAACGCCGCAGGCCGCTCTAAGCTTTTCGGCGTTGAAGCGACGGAGACAGCCATGAACGCAATCGACATTCTGGAGCGTCTTGTCGGCTTCCCATCGGTCGTCGGAACCGCCAATGGCGATATCGCCGGATGGATCGCCGATTATCTGGAAAGCCACGGCGCGAAAGTATCGCTGCTTGCCGGCCCGGAGGGCGACCGCGTCAATCTCTTCGCGAGCTTCGGCCCGACGGATGTCGCCGGATACATCCTATCCGGCCATATGGATGTGGTACCTGCCGGTGAGCCGGAATGGTCCTCCGATCCCTTCACGCTGAGAGCCGAAGGCGAGTGTCTTTACGGGCGCGGAACCACGGACATGAAAGGTTTTCTTGCCACGGTTCTCGCCGCTGCACCGGCATTTTCGCGCATGGCGTCGAAGCGGCCCGTGCATATTGCCTTTTCCTATGACGAGGAGGCGGGCTGTCGCGGCGTGCCGCACATGATCGCCCGATTGCCGGAACTATGCGCAAAACCGGCGGGCGCGATCATCGGCGAACCGAGCAATCTGCGCGCCGTGCGCGCCCACAAGGGCAAGGCCGCCGCACGCATCACTATTCGCGGCTGCTCCGGCCATTCCTCACGGCCGGATCAGGGCGTGAACGCCATTCATCTGATGACCGGCATCATGGCAAAGGCGGTCGAGACCGCACGGGCTCTCACGGAGGGGCCCTTCGAAGCGACGTTCGAGCCGCCCTATTCCTCCCTGCAGATCGGCACGGTGAAAGGCGGACAGGCGATCAATATCATCCCCGATCTCTGCGCCATCGAACTGGAAGCGCGGGCAATTGCCGGGGTATCGCCGGTGGCTCTGCTCCAGCCGGTGCGCGACGGCGTCGAAGCGCTTGCCGCCGAGGGCATCGATATCGAATGGACGCCGATGAGCGATTATCCGGCTCTGTCCCTTGCCGCCAATGCACCGCTCGTGAAGCTTCTGGAAGAATTGACCGACGCGCCATGCATCGCCGCCGTCAGCTACGGCACAGAGGCCGGGCTTTTTCAGGCGACTGGCATCGACGCTATCATCTGCGGCCCGGGCGATATCGGCCGCGCCCACAAGCCGAACGAATTCATAACGGTCGGTGAACTGTCGGCTTGCCAGTCAATGCTGGAAACACTGGCGAACCGCTGCACGGTTTAAACCTTCGGAACCACGGATTTCAGATGACTTTCTTCTTCAATTCCGACGCGAAGCGCGGCGAGATTTTCCGGCAGGCTCTGGCCCGCGACTTGCCGGAACTGCCTTTTTCGATGGATGCAGCCAGCGTTGATCCGGATGCGGTTCGATACCTCATCACCTGGACTGTACCTGATGATATCGGCCGCTACCGCAATCTCGAAATCCTGTTTTCCATCGGTGCTGGCGTCGATCAGTTCCACATCGAAGCCGTCCCTGCGCATGTAAAAGTCGTGCGCATGGTGGATGACGGCATCATCCGCATGATGCAAGAATATGTGAGCCTCGGTGTGCTGGCGCTTCACCGCAACCTGCCGGTTTATTTGAAGCAGCAGCGCCAGCAACTCTGGAAGGCCCTGCCGCAGCGTCAGGCGGAAGAGTGCCGGGTGGGCGTTCTCGGCCTCGGCATGCTGGGCGTTGCGGCGCTGGAACAGCTGAAACCCTTCGGATTTCCGCTTTCTGGCTGGAGCCGCTCACCGCGCGAGATCGACGGCGTGACCTGCCATCATGGGGAAACCGGATTGGCCACCATCCTCTCGACAAGCGATATTCTCGTTTGCTTGCTACCGCTGACCGAAGAGACCACCGGGCTTTTGAACGGCGAACGTCTGGCGATGCTGCCCGAGGGCGCGGGGCTGGTTCATGCCGGGCGCGGCAAACAGCTCGACCACGACGCCCTTATCGATGCGCTGGATCGGGGCTTGCTTTCGGGCGCGATGATTGACGTCACCGATCCGGAACCGCTTCCGGAAAACCATGCCTTCTGGACCCATCCGAAAATTCTCCTGACGCCGCATATCGCCAGCGTCACCCAGCCGCATTCGGCAGCGCGCACCGTTGTCGAGAACATCAAACGATACCAGTCCGGTCTCGAGCCGCTCGGCCTCGTTGATCGTAACCGCGGATACTAACCCACACCGTTCCAGGAAAGGACACCCATGCCGCTTCTCAAGACCATAGACACCAATCCCGCCTTCGAACCCAAGGCCTCCAAGGCCCTGCCTGAACGCCTCATCGCCGGCGATCCGGCCTTCAAGACCTGGGCGCTGGACGAAGCCCGCAACGGCACCGTCCACACCGGCATCTGGGAAGCCACCCAGGGCGAAACCCGATCCATCAAGGGCGAGACCTTCGAATTCTGCCATATTCTCGAAGGCGTCATCGAAATCACACCGGAGGGCGGCGCGCCGCTGCGTTACACGGCGGGCGACAGCTTCGTCATGAAGCCGGGTTTCGTCGGCGTGTGGAAGACCATCGAGACCGTGCGCAAGATTTACGTCACCGTGAACGGATGAGCTGAGATCCTGCATTCCGGCATCGCCCGTGAGGGTTTGTGCCGGGAAAATACCGGCGGACACACGCACCGAAGATTGCGCTGTCCGCCGGCGGCAAAACAGGATTTTCGTTCACCGCCCCCACCGCAGTCGGTCGATGCTGCTTGCCATCAGGGACTAGGTTTGAGGCATCTCCACAGAGGGTTTCCCATGACGCTCAGCTTCGATCCAGACAGCCTGTCCTTGCCGATCGGCCATTTCATCGGCGGTCAGCTGATCCCGGCTCAAAACGGCATCGACATGCATCGCCCTTCGGACGGCGTCGAATATGCCGGCTGCCCCAGGGCGGATGCCGCGCTGGTCGATGAAGCGGTGCAGACTGCCAAGGCCGCGCTGAAAAGCAGCAACTGGGGTGGCGTGCGCCCGCGCGAACGCACGAAGGCCCTGCAGCGCTGGGCCGACCTGATCGAGCAGGAAGCCGAGACCCTGGCGAAGATCGAAGCGCTGTCCTCCACGCGGCCCGTCGGCCAGCTGATTGCCGGGGACATTGCCGTGACCGCCGAACAGATCCGCTTCTTCGCCGAATTCGCCGACAAGGAAGGCGGCGATCTCGTACCGACCGACGATACGAGCCTCGGCATGATCATGACCGAACCCTATGGCGTGGTCGGCGCGATTACCCCTTGGAATTTCCCCGTCTCCATGGCGGGCTGGAAACTCGGCCCGGCGCTCGCGGCCGGCAATGCCGTGGTGCTGAAACCATCGGAAATGACGCCTTTCTCCAGCATTTTCATGGCTGAACTGGCCATCAAGGCCGGCCTGCCCGCCGGCCTCATCAACATCGTACTCGGCGACGGGCCCGTGACGGGCAACGCCATCACCGGCCATCCCGAGATTTCCAAGGTCAGCTTCACCGGCTCAACCGCCGCCGGTGCCGCCATCATGGCCAATGTCGCCCGCACCGGCATCAAGCCCATGACGCTGGAACTCGGCGGCAAAAGCCCGCAGCTGGTCTTTGCCGATGCCGATATTGAAAAGGCGGCAGCAGCGATCGCCGGCAATATTCTTTCCAATGCGGGACAGGCCTGTGTCGCCGGCTCGCGCATCATCGTTGAGGAAAGTGCGGCCGACGCCCTTTGCGCCGCGATCATCGCCCGCATGAAAACGGTGAGGCCCGGCCCGACCTGGGATGAGACGACGCAATATTCCCCGATCATCTCCGAGGTG
This sequence comes from Agrobacterium salinitolerans, assembly GCF_002008225.1. GTDB lineage: Bacteria > Pseudomonadota > Alphaproteobacteria > Rhizobiales > Rhizobiaceae > Agrobacterium > Agrobacterium salinitolerans. The sequence goes on from NZ_MRDH01000037.1 coordinate 133,731, forward strand.
CAGCGCAAGCGCATCGATGGCATCGTGCAGGCGGCGGTCGCCCATGGCGGCGAATGCCTGACGGGTGGCGCAGTGATGGATGGCCCCGGCTATTTCTATCAGCCGACGCTGATCGCCAATGTCGACCAGACCTCCCCTGCCGTCACCGAGGAAATCTTCGGGCCGGTGCTGACACTACAGACCTTCCGCACGGAAGAAGAGGCTCTGGCGCTTGCCGATCATCCGACATACGGTCTGGCGGCGGGTCTTTTCAGCCGCGACGTCTCGCGTGTCCTGCGACTGTCGCGCGCGATCCAGGCCGGAACGATCTGGGTCAATCGTTACGGGCGTTCGCGCGACCACATATTGCCGACCGGCGGTTACAAACGCTCCGGCATCGGCAAGGATCTCGGACGCGCGGCCTATCTCGCCAACCGCAAGAGCAAAAGCGTCCTTATCGGACTGTAACAGGGGAATTCTCTTGAAAACGCATCGCATCGCACTCATTCCCGGAGACGGCATCGGCCAAAGCGTGACGGACGCGGCGTGGCAGGTCCTCAATGCCGTCGCCCAAACCTCCGGTTTTGCGCTCGAAGGAACCGAATTCCCCTGGTCCTGCGCCTTCTACAAGGAAACCGGGTCGATGATGCCGAAGGACGGCATCGAAACGCTGCGCGGCTTCGACGCCATCATGCTCGGCGCGGTCGGCTGGCCGGCGGAAGTGCCTGACTCGGTGTCGCTGCACGGTCTACTGCTGCCGATCCGCAAGGCTTTCGTGCAATATGCCAATATCCGCCCGCACCGGCTGCTGCCCGGCGTGCAAGGGCCCTTGAAGGCGGACGGCTTCGATATTCTCTGCATCCGCGAAAACACGGAAGGCGAATATTCCGGCGCTGGCGGGCGTGTGCATCAGGGCACGGACGACGAGGTCGCCGTCGAAACCTCGATCTTCACCCGCAAGGGTGTGGAGCGAATCCTGCGCTTCGGTTTCGAACAGGCGCAAAAACGTCGCGGCAAGCTCGCATCCATCACCAAGTCCAATGCCCAGAAATATTCGATGGTGTTCTGGGACGAGGTGACCCATAAGCTCGCGGCGGAGTATCCAGATGTCGAGGTCACGAGCTACCACATCGATGCCATGGCGGCGCGCATGGTGATGGCGCCGGAAAGTCTCGATGTCGTGGTCGCCTCCAACCTCTTCGGAGACATTCTGACCGATCTCGGCGCGGCCATTCAGGGCGGTCTGGGTTTTGCCGCCTCCGCCAATATCAATCCCGACCGCAGCGCGCCCTCGATGTTCGAGCCGGTGCACGGTTCCGCCCCTGATATCGCCCATCTCGGCATCGCCAACCCCATCGCCGCCATCTGGTCCGGCGCGATGATGCTGGAGCATCTTGGCGAAAAGGATGCGGCAGCAAGGATCATGACGGCGCTGGAAACGGCGACCGCTCGCGGCATCGGCACCGTGCCGGGCAAGGACAAGACGGACACCATCACCGCCGCGGTTCTCGCGGCACTCGCCTGATTTCGGAGACTTATGATGCAAGGCTTGAAGGACAAGGAACTCTTTCGCCAGACGGGCTTGATCGGTGGCGCATGGAAGGCGGCAGCATCGGGCAAGGTGGTGGATGTCATCGATCCGGCGACACAGGCGGTTATCGGCACCGTGCCTGATATGGGCGGCGCGGAAACCCGCGCGGCAATCGAGGCTGCCAACGCGGCCTTCGGTCCATGGAAGAAAAAGACCCATGCGGAGCGTGCCGCCCTTCTGGAAAAATGGTTTGCGCTGATGATCGAGAATATCGACGATCTCGGCCTGCTCCTCACCATCGAACAGGGAAAACCGCTTGATGAGGCCAAGGGAGAAATCCGCTACGGCGCATCCTTCGTCAAATGGTTTGCCGAAGAGGCCCGGCGCATCGGCGGCGGCACCATCCCCTCACCGACGCCAGACAGGCGCATCGTGGTGCTGAAGGAGCCGGTCGGCGTCTGCGGCATCATCACGCCATGGAATTTCCCGAATGCGATGATCACCCGCAAGGTCGCGCCGGCACTCGCCACCGGCTGCACCGTCGTTATCAAGCCTTCGGAATTCACGCCCTATTCGGCCTTGGCGCTTGGCGTGCTCGCCGAACGGGCGGGCATCCCCGCAGGCGTCATCAACATCGTCACCGGCATGCCGACTGATATCGGCAATGAAATCATGGCCAACGAGACGGTTCGGAAAATTTCCTTCACCGGTTCCACCCGCGTCGGTTCGCTGTTGATGCGCGGCGCTGCGGACAGCATCAAACGGCTGTCGCTGGAACTGGGCGGCAATGCGCCTTTCATCGTTTTTGACGATGCCGATCTCGATCTCGCCGTTGAAGGTGCGTTGGTTTCGAAATTCCGCAATGGTGGCCAGACCTGCGTCTGCGCCAACCGGATTCTGGTGCAGTCTGGCGTTTATGACGCCTTTGCGAAGAAGCTGGCGGATCGCGTCGACGCCATGCGCGTTGGCCCCGGAACGGAAGCGGGCGTTTCCATCGGCCCGATGATCAACCAACCGGCCATCGCGAAAATCCGCGCCCATATCGATGACGCCGTCTCCAAGGGTGCCACGATCATCACCAAGCCGCGCAATCTGCCTGATGGTCCGCAATATACAGCGCCCGTGGTGCTGACGGGCGCAACGACGGCGATGCAGCTGGCGAGCGAGGAGACTTTCGGACCGGTCGCTCCGCTCTTCCGCTTCGAGACGGAAGAAGAGGCGCTCGCCATCGCCAATGGAACACCCTTTGGCCTTGCCGCCTATTTTTACACCGAGAACCTCAAGCGCGCCTGGCGCGTGGGCGAAGCGCTGGAATTCGGCATGGTCGGCCTCAATACCGGATTGATCTCCACAGAGGTCGCCCCTTTCGGCGGCGTCAAGCAATCCGGTCTCGGCCGCGAGGGCGCGCAGATCGGGATCGAAGAATATCTGGAAACCAAGGCCTTTCATATCGGTGGGCTTGCCTGACGCCCACTTCTTTCCTCCCCGCCTAAAGGGCCGCTCTGCGGCCCTTCTTTTTTGCAGATGCAACAAAAAAGCGGCCCGGAGGCCGCTCTTGAATTATCGAAACGTGTCGAGCATCTTGTAATAATAGCCTACCAGCGGCAGGAACCAGGGCTTTCCGAAGTGCCCCGGCACCGCCGGCCAATCCAGCCCTTTTAGCGGGTTCCTGTCCGGCCGTCCCAGAATGGCGTCAGCCATGATCATGCCGAGATGGGTGGAAAGCTGTGCGCCATGGCCGGAATAGCCCATGGCGTACCAGACACCGTCATGAAAACCGGCGCGCGGATAACGGTCCTTGGTCATATCGACCAGTCCGCCCCAGCAATAATCGATCGGCACATGGGCAAGCTGCGGGAAGATGCGATGCAGGCTTTCAGTCAGGATCGCACCGCTCTTGGCGTCGGAACGCTGGTCCGATGTCGCGGAAAAACGGGCGCGGCCGCCGAAAATCAAGCGATTGTCCGGCGCCAGACGGAAATAATTGCCGATATTCATGGTATTGACGTAGGTTCGGTTGCCCGGAACCGAAGCCTTGATCTCGGCATCCGTCAGCGGCCGCGTGGCGATGATGAAACTGCCGACCGCGATGATGCGGCGGCGGAAATAACCAAAGCCGGAAGGCGTATAGGCACCGGTCGCGACCAGAACATTGTCGGCCGTCACCTTGCCGCGCGGGGTTTCCAGCTCATGGAGCTTGCCGTTCTGAGTATGCTTCGTCACGGCAGCATTTTCGAAGATCACCGCGCCATGCCGGCTGGCGGCTTCGGCAAGACCGGCGACATAACGGCCCATATGCATCATGGCGCTTTTTTTAGAGAGCATCGCGCCGTAGAAAGGCGAGCCGATTTCCGCCTTCAGATCAGCGGCGGACAAAAGCGCCGTATCAGGATCGACCTCGGCGTGAACGGCTTCGAAATTCCTGGCAAGTCCTTCGAAATGCTGTGGTTTCGATGCCATTTTAAGCTTTCCGGCGCGCCGGAAATTGCACTCGATCCCCTCCTCCGCAATCAGCGCCTCCAGCGTATCGATGGAGGAATCGAGCGCCTGGTAGAGCGCGATGGCCCGCTCCTTGCCGAGTTCCGCTTTGGCGGAGAGATAGGAATGGGCAAGGCCATTGTTGAGATGGCCACCGTTGCGGCCCGAAGCGCCCCAGCCCACGCGCTGCCCTTCCAGAACGACGACGCGCGCACCGGCTTTCACAAGCTGGCGCGCGGCACCGAGACCCGTGAAGCCGCCACCGATGACGGCCACATCATAATGGCCTTCGACAGGACCTTGCGCCGCCCCCGCAAAGAGGGGCGCCGTGTCGTGCCAATAGGAGACGAGCTTCATGATCAATGTCCTCTCTTACAGTCCGACAACGCCAGCAAGGCCGGAAATATCGGCAATTTCCGTGTAACCGTAATAGGGGTTTGCAGGTTCATGGCCACGGTTAACCCAGACCTTGTTCTTGATGCCGAGATCGTGCGCCGACATCAGATCGTAGCGGAAGGAGGACGACACATGCAGGATGTCCTCCGGGCCGCAACCGAGCATGTCGAACATATATTCGAACGCCTTGAAATGCGGTTTGTAGGCCTGTGCCTGTTCGGCCGTATAGACGGCATGGAACGGTGCGCCGAGTTTTGCAACATTCGACATGATCTGTGAGTTCATGGCGTTGGACAGAATGACCAGCGGAATCTCCTTGGCGACCTTTGAAAGACCCGCCGGAACGTCCGCATGCGGCCCCCAGGTCGGAACCCGCTCATAGACCATTGCCGCATCCTCGTCCTTGAAAGCGACACCATTGCGCTTGCAGGTGCGCGACAGGGCATTGTGAACGACCTCTGCGTAGGGCTTCCAGTCATGCATGACCTCATCAAGACGATAGGCGGAAAAATTCTTGATGAATTCCTCCATCTCCGCTTCTCCCAGACGATCACCGTAGAGATCGCGGGCAGCCTCTGCCATCTGGAAATGAATGAGCGTGCCGTAGCAATCGAAAGTGATGTATTTCGGGCGGAAGATTGTCATCTCGTCGTCATCCTTGCTTGGGGATTGGTGGTGGCTGCAATAATCAGATCATAGATGCCTTTGTCCGATCGGCGCACCGCAATTGCTGTTCGCGGAAGCAGATTGTTGCGTATCCAGCCGCCAGTTTGGCAGAGAGTTGCGCCGGGGCGGACTGGCAGATCCCCCTCTCCGGCACTCCGGACCGATGCGAACAAGACGCGGCATAAGATGCGGCGGCGGATAAAAGCAACAGCGAAACATATCGAACCTTCCCATTTGTCGGGACAATCTTCTTTCGGCATCGGTCTATCAATGAATAAGCAGAACAAGGGAGTACCGGCATGCAGGCGAGCCTGATCGATATCCAAACGTTTCAACCGGACCACCTCGACGCGGCCGTTGAACTTTCCCGCCAGGCCGGATGGCCGCACCGGAAAGAGGACTGGGCCATGGTCCTTTCCATCAGCAAGGGTTTCGTCGCCGTTGAGAACGGCCGCGTCGTCGGGACCGCAATGGCGAGCCTGCTCGGCGACAGTTGTGCCACGGTGAATATGGTGATCGTCGATGAGGCGATGCGTGGCCGCGGCGTCGGCCGTCAGTTGATGCAGGCGGCGCTGGCAGCAGCAGAAAATCGGGAATGCCGTCTGACGGCGACGTCCGACGGGCTGCCGCTCTACGAAAAAATGGGCTTTGTTGCCTGCGGCCAGGTGCTTCAGTATCAGGGTGTTCCACTCGCCACCGACAAACCGGCTGGCGTTGCATGGGCAGACAGGGTTGAGCCAGCCGAACTTGCAGTGATTGATGCGCAGGCCTTTGGTGCAGATCGAGGCAACCTATTTGTAGAGCTTGCAGAGAGGGCGCGCTTTGCACTCGTGCAGGAGCAAGGCGTCACCAAGGGTTTTGCCGCCCTGCGCGCCTTCGGACGTGGCGAAGTCATCGGCCCCGTCGTGGCGGAAAATGTTGAAATTGCGAAAGATTTGATTGCTTTCGTCATTTCCGAACGAGCCGGTGAATTCCTGCGTTTGGACACCACGGTCGATACGGGTCTTGCCCCCTGGCTTGCCGAACACGGCCTTGCCCATGTGGGTGGCGGCATCGCCATGCGCCGGCCGAAAGCCGACATCTCAGCCGACAAACAATTCAAAACATTTGCATTGACCAGCCAGGCACTCGGCTGAATCCGGAGAGACCCATGTTAAGCAATTCACTGATCGAACTGGATCGCGCCCATCTGGTGCACCCCGTCTCCTCCTTCCGCGGCCATGAAAAACTCGGCGTGCGGGTGCTGAAATCGGCAAGCGGCGCCACCGTCACCGACATGACCGGCCATCAGTTGATCGATGGTTTTGCCGGCCTGTGGTGCGTCAATGCCGGTTATGGTCACGACAGCATCGTTGAAGCGGCGGCAAAGCAGATGCGGGAATTGCCCTATGCGACGGCCTATTTCGACATTGGCAGCGAACCGGCGATCCGGCTCGCCTCCGAGCTTGCCGACCGCGCGCCGGGCGATCTCAACCATGTCTATTTCACGCTTGGCGGTTCCGATGCGGTGGACAGCACCATTCGGTTCATCCGCTACTACTGGCATGCCAAAGGTCAGCCGCAACGCGACCAGTTCATCTCCATCGAACAGGGTTATCACGGCTCCACCACCGCCGGTTCGGGCCTCACCGCCCTGCCCACTTTCCATGCCGGTTTTGGCGTGCCCTACGACTGGCAGCACAAAATCCTGTCGCACTACGCCTACCGTAACCCGGTGGGAAGCGACCCGGCCGCCATCATCGCATCCTCCCTGCAAATCCTGAAGGACAAGATCGAGACGATCGGTCCGGACCGTGTCGCCGCCTTCTATGCGGAACCGATCCAGGGTTCCGGCGGGGTTCTCGTACCGCCTCCCGGCTGGATCAAGGCCATGCGCGACCTCTGCCGGTCCTATGGCATCCTCTTCGTCGCCGACGAGGTCATCACCGGCTTTGGCCGGACGGGGCCGCTGTTTGCCTGCGCTGACGAGGATATCGTGCCGGACTTCATCACCACCGCCAAGGGCCTCACCTCCGGCTACGTGCCGATGGGCGCCGTCTTCATGGCGGACCACGTCTATGATACAATAGCCGACTTCGCAGGCGAGGCCGCAATCGGGCACGGCTACACCTATTCCGCCCATCCCGTCAGCGCCGCCGTCGGTCTCGAAGTGCTGAAACTTTACGAGGGCGGGCTGCTGGAAAACGGCCGCCGCGCCGGCCAAAGGCTGATGGCCGGGCTTGAGAGCCTGAGAAGCCATCCGCTGGTCGGCGATGTCCGCGGGCGCGGCATGCTCGCCGCCCTCGAACTCGTGACAGACAAGGACAGGAAGACGCCCTTGCCGACCGCGGCCGCCCCCGCGCGAAAAGTTTTCGACCGCGCTTGGGAAAACGGCCTGATCGTGCGTGCCTTTGCGAACGGTATTCTGGGTTACGCGCCGCCGCTCTGCTGCACCGACAGCGAGATCGACGCCATCATCGAGCGGACGCTGAAGACCCTCGATCAGACGCTCGAAGACCCCGCGGTGCGGGCCGCCATGGCCTGAGGCTATAGCCGGGAGGCGTTGCGCCACCCTCTCGAAATGTCGCAACGCACCGCATATTCGCAATATTCTGCCGAAGAGCTATTCCATTTCGGCGAATCCGGCGCGCCAAAAGTGCCAAACTATTAATGCAAACGGCAATAAACGCCATAAAAAAGGGCGTAATCGCAAATGGGAACGGGGCAAGGACCCCGTCCGGGAACAGAATAATCTGCCGCAGTCTCCCCAAGAGACCGAGGCGGCAAAGCGGAGACCGACATTGCCCAAAAAACTGAGCGACTTCAAATATATGAGCTTCGACGTGGTGGGGACCCTCATCGATTTCGAAGGCGGCCTGAAATCGACGCTGACCGCAATCGGCGCGGAAAACGGCGTGGAGGTCGATGGTGAAAAGGCGCTCGCGCTCTACCGTGCGGCCCGTTATTCCGACGCGACCGACCTGTTTCCGGATGACCTCGTGCGGGTGTACCTGATCATCGCTCCCGAACTCGGCCTGCCGGCGGAACGCGCATTCGGTGAGCGCCTGCGCGATGCGGCAAAAAGCTGGAAAGGCTTTGAAGACAGCCGCGCCGCCATGGCCGTGCTTGCCAAGACGCATCGCCTCATCGCCATGACCAACGCCCAGCGCTGGGCCTTCGAATATTTCTCGCAGGAACTCGGCAATCCTTTTCATGCCGCTTTCACGGCGGATGACACCGGCACCGAAAAGCCAAATCCCGCTTTCTTCGAAAAGGTCTTCGCCTTTGTGGAAAGCGAGGGCGCATCGAAGGACGACATTCTGCACGTTGCGCAAAGCCAGTACCACGATATCGGCATTTCCCGGAAACTGGGCATGACCAATTGCTGGATCGAACGCCGCCACGCCCAGAAGGGATATGGCGGTACGATAGAGCCGGAAAACTTTACCGAGCCGGACTACCACTTCACCTCGATGGCCGGCCTTGCCGAAGCATTGAGACAGACGGGCGGCTGAGCCGCCCCGCCAATGGCGCGCCGCGAACTGGGATGCGGCATGCCGGAAATTTATTCAGACGCATTTCAACAAATCATACAAAAGGGGAAGACCATGAGTGACAGGATTACAAACTGGACCCGTTCCGACGATGCCGCCGTTGAACAGGCCATCCGGCGCGGCGCAACGCGGCGTGAGCTGCTTCACATGCTGCTGGCGGGCGGCGTCGCCCTTTCCGCCGGTTCGGCCATTCTTGGTCGCGCCTCAAATGCCGTGGCCGCAACGCCGGTCTCCGGCGGCATGCTGAAAGCCGCCGGCTGGTCCTCCTCCACAGCCGATACGCTCGATCCGGCGAAAGCCTCGCTTTCGACGGACTATGTCCGTTGCTGCGCGCTCTATAACCGCCTGAGCTTCCTCGATGCTTCGGGCACGCCACAGATGGAGTTGGCCGAAGCCATCGAGACGAAGGATGCCAAGACCTGGACCGTGAAGCTGCGTTCCGGCGTCACCTTCCATGACGGCAAGGCGCTGACCGCCGACGACGTGGTCTATTCGCTGAAGCGCCATCTCGATCCGGCCGTCGGCTCCAAGGTCGCCAAGATCGCCGCCCAGATGACCGGCTTCAAGGCTCTCGACAAGAGCACGGTCGAAATCACGCTGGCGAACCCGAACGCCGACCTGCCGTCCATTCTGGCCCTGCACCATTTCATGATCGTTGCCGATGGCACCACGGATTTCTCCAAGGGCAACGGCACCGGCGCCTTCAAGCTCGAAAAGTTCGAGCCGGGCGTGCGTTCGATCATGGCCAAAAACACCAATTACTGGAAGTCCGGCGGCCCACACATCGACAGTTTCGAATTCATGGCGATTTCGGACGACAATGCCCGCGTCAATGCTCTTATTTCCGGCGACATCCAGCTTGCTGCCGCCATCAACCCCCGCGCGCTCCGCCTGCTCGACAAGCAGGAAGGTGTCGTGCTGTCCAAGACGACATCGGGTAATTATACCAACCTCAACATTCGGCTTGATCAATCACCGGGCAACAAAACAGACTTTGTCGCGGGCATGAAATCGCTGATCAATCGCGAGCAGATCGTCAAGGCGGCGCTGCGCGGCCTCGGTGAAGTCGGCAACGACCAGCCGGTTCCGCCAATGAGCCCGTATCATAACCCGGACCTCAAACCGAGGGCCTTCGATCTGGACAAGGCCAAGTTCCATTTCGAAAAAGCCGGCGTCATCGGACAGTCCATTCCGGTCATCGCATCGGATGCTGCGGGCTCCTCTGTCGACATGGCGATGATCATGCAGGCTTCCGCGGCGCAGATCGGCGTCAAGCTGGACGTTCAACGCGTGCCATCGGATGGCTATTGGAGCAACTACTGGCTGAAGGCGCCGATCCACTTCGGCAACATCAACCCGCGCCCGACGCCGGATATTCTGTTCTCGCTGCTTTATGCCTCCGACGCGCCGTGGAATGAGAGCCAGTACAAGTCGCCGAAATTCGACAAGATGATGCTTGAAGCACGCGGCATGCTCGATATCGAGAAACGCAAGCAGATTTACTTCGAGATGGAAAGAATGATCGCCGATGAAGCCGGCACCATCATCCCCGCCTATATATCGAATGTGGACGCCATCTCTTCCAAGCTGAAGGGTCTGGAAGCCAATCCGCTGGGTGGCATGATGGGTTACGCCTTTGCGGAATACGTCTGGCTCGAAGCCTGATAGACCACGGAGCCGGGCACGAAACTGCCCGGCGACCTTTCCGCCGATGCGGGAAGCCTCCACAATAAGGGTCGGTCGCAGGAGCATATGGAATGAACAGCCAAATAATGTCCCTTATCGCCAGGCGGCTGGTCGTCATGCTGACGACGCTGCTTATCGTGTCGTTTATCGTCTTTTCGGCCACCAGCCTGCTGCCCGGGGATACGGCGACGATCCTTCTTGGCCAAGCGGCCACGCCGGAAGCCGTGGCCGGCCTGCGCACCGCCATGCATCTCGACGATCCGGCCCTGCTGCGTTTCGTGCGCTGGCTTCTGGGCCTGCTGCAGGGTGAACTCGGCACGTCCTACGCCAACAACATGGCGATTGCCGATCTCATCGGTCCGCGCTTCGTCAACTCCATGAAGCTCGCCGGCATTACCACCGTCATCGCCGTGCCGCTGGCGCTGACCCTCGGCATCAGTTCCGCCATGCTGCGCGGAACGCTTTATGACCGGGCCGTCACCGTGCTGACCATCGGCGTCATCTCGGTGCCGGAATTCATGATCGCCACACTCGCCGTGCTACTTTTCGCCGTCTATCTGAAATGGCTGCCGGCGCTGTCGCTGGTGAGCGAAGTTCACACGCTTTTCGATGTGCTGCGGGTCTATGCAATGCCAGTCATCACGCTGACCTTCGTCGTTTCCGCACAGATGATCCGCATGAGCCGCGCCGCCGTGATCGAGACGCTGGATACGCCCTACGTGGAAATGGCGCTTTTGAAGGGTGCGCCGCGGATGCGCATCGTGCTTCGCCATGCGCTTCCCAATGCGCTCGGCCCCATCGTCAATGCGGTGGCCCTGTCGCTCTCCTATCTCGTCGGCGGCGTCATCATCGTCGAGACGATCTTCAATTATCCTGGTATCGCCAAGTTGATGGTCGATGGCGTCGCCACCCGCGACCTGCCGTTGATCCAAAGCTGCGCGATGATCTTCTGCGTCGGTTATCTCCTCCTCATCACGACGGCGGATATCATCGCCATCATGTCCAATCCGAGGCTGCGCTGATGGCCGACAATATCAAAACAACTTCGGGGACCTCGCGTTTGGGCTACAAGATCAACGCAGTCGGCGTTTTCGGCTTTCTCGTCATTTTTTTCTGGGCCATGGTCGCAATCTTCGCGCCCTATCTCATTCCGCATCCGGTCGGTGAAATCGTCGATCTCGATTATTTCGGGCCGATGACATCCGATCTCTGGCTCGGTTCCGATTATCTCGGCCGTGACGTATTTTCCCGCATTCTCATGGGCGCGCGTTTCACGGTCGGCATATCGCTCGCAGCCGTCACCATCGCCTGCACCTCCGGCGTTTTGCTCGGCATGTGCGCCGCCGTCATCGGCGGCTGGTTCGATGCAGCACTCAGCCGGTTTCTCGATGCGGTGAACTCCATTCCGAGCAAGCTTTTCGGCCTCGTGGTCGTCGCCGCCGTCGGCTCTTCCATACCGGTGCTGATCATCACGCTCTCGGTCATCTACACGCCGGGCGCCTATCGTTTCGCGCGAGCGCTGGCCGTCAATGTCAACACCATGGATTTCGTCACGGTCGCCCGGGTGCGCGGTGAAAGCCTGTTCTACCTCATCGGCTCGGAGATCCTGCCGAACATCGTCCGGCCCGTACTGGCCGATCTCGGCGTGCGCTTCGTGTTCATCGTGCTGCTTCTGTCGGGCCTCTCCTTCCTCGGCCTCGGCCTTCAGCCGCCAAATGCGGACTGGGGCGCGCTGGTGCGTGAGAACATCGGCGGCCTGCCGTTTGCGGCCCCCGCCGTCATCTTCCCGTCGCTGGCCATTGCCAGCCTGACGATCAGCGTCAACCTGCTGATCGACAATCTGCCGCAGAAAATCCGCGACAGGAGCGAATAATGAGCAATCTTGTTGAAATCCGTGGACTGAAAGTCGAGGCCACCACCGATTCTGGCCGCCGTATCGACATCATCAAAGGCGTGGACATCGACATCGCCGATGGCGAAATCGTCGCACTGATCGGTGAAAGCGGTTCCGGCAAGACCACCATCGCGCTGAGCCTGATGGGCTATGCCCGGCCGGGCTGCCGTATTTCCGGCGGCAGCGTCAAGGTGGCGGGCCAAGACATGGTGCAGCTTTCCGAAACCGAACGCGCCAAAGTCCGCGGCACAAAAGTGACCTATGTGCCCCAAAGCGCGGCCGCCGCTTTCAACCCGGCGCAGAAGATCATCGATCAGGTCATCGAAGTCACCCGCATCCACCATCTGATGCCGCCGCAGGAGGCGCGCAGACGGGCGGTAGAACTTTTCAAGGCGCTGTCATTGCCCAACCCCGAAACCATCGGCGAGCGCTACCCGCATCAGGTGTCCGGCGGCCAGCTTCAGCGCCTCTCCGCCGCCATGGCACTGATCGGCAATCCGAAGCTGGTCATCTTCGACGAGCCGACCACCGCGCTCGACGTCACGACCCAGATAGAGGTTCTGCGCGCCTTCAAATCGGCAATGCGCGAGAACGGCATCGGCGGCGTTTATGTCTCGCACGATCTCGCCGTCGTCGCCCAGATCGCCGACCGGATCGTTGTGCTGAAAGGCGGCGAGGTTCAGGAAACCGGTACGACCACGGATATCCTCGAAAATGCCCGGCATCCCTATACGAAGGAACTGCTGACCGCCTTTCATGACAAGGCGCGCGTCATCACACCCGCCAAACCGGAGCAGGCAACGCCGCTGCTAGATATCGAAAACCTGATCGCCGGCTACGGAACGAAGGGCGGAGACAAGATGCCGCTGGTGCGTGCGGTGGATAGCGTCAGCCTTTCGGTCTATCCCGGTCGCAATCTCGGCATCATCGGCGAGTCCGGCTGCGGAAAATCGACGCTGGCGCGCGCCATTGCCGGCATTCTGCCGGCGGCCGGTGGCCACGTCATCTTCGAAGGCCGGGAACTGGATGCGGATGCACGGCATCGAACCGGCGACCAGCTACGACGTATGCAGATCGTGTTCCAATATGCCGATACCGCACTCAACCCGTCGAAACCCATCGAGGATATTCTCGGCCGGCCGCTGACCTTCTATCACGGCATGAAAGGTAAGGCGCGCGACGCCCGGATCGATGAGCTTCTCGATATGGTGAAGCTGCCGCGCTCGGTCCGCCACCGCCACCCTTCCGGCCTTTCCGGCGGGCAGAAACAACGCGTCAATTTCGCCCGCGCACTTGCCGCCGAGCCCTCGCTTATCATCTGCGATGAAATCACCTCGGCCCTCGATACCGTGGTTGCGGCCGCAATCATCGATCTTCTCGGAGAACTGCAGCGGGAGCTGAACCTCTCCTATATCTTCATCAGCCACGATCTTTCGGTGGTGGAAACCATCTGCGACGAGATCGTCGTGATGTATGGCGGGCAGAAGGTGGAGCATCTGGAAACCGAAGCGATCAAATCGCCCTCCCACCCCTATTCGAAACTGCTGTTCTCCTCGGTGCCGAAACTCGACCCGACATGGCTCGACAATCTTCAGCAGGATGCGGAGCTGGTGCGGGCTTTTTCGAAAAGGTGAGAATGGAATGATACGGCCCTGCAAAGGGCCGTTTTCTCACAGCTCAAAGCGGAAACAGGCTGGTCAGCGGCATATGCGATTTGATGATCGGCGATTTCAGCACCACGAAGCTGAAATATTTGTCGATGCCCACGTCCATATCGGTCAGCCGCTCCATGATCGACTGATATTCAACGATGCCAGAGGTGACGAATTTCAGCAGATAGTCGTAACCGCCCGAAACGAGGTGGCATTCCACTACCTGGTCGATCTTTTCGACAACGCCGAGGAAGCGGGCGAAATCGATCTGGCGATGGTTCTTCAGCGTGATTTCCGTAAATACCGTCAGTGTCTGGCCGAGCTTGTTGATGTTGATCTGCGCGGAATAACCCTCGATATAACCTTCCGCCTGTAGCTTCTTCACGCGCATCAGGCAGGGGCTTGGCGACAGATTGACAAGCTCCGCCAGCTCGACATTGGTGATGCGACCGTTTTTCTGCAATTCGTAGAGGATCTTGATATCGATCCGATCAAGTTTCATCACGTGCGGAACCCCTTTTGTGTTTTTTGAACACGCGGCATAAAATTCTGGCGCGGCAAAGGAAATCTTACCACATGGGCGAGCCCTGTCGACGTGGGGATATTTTTTTGATGCAGCATAAAGAGTTGCAGAGGCGTCACCCAACAGCAGGAGATTCCGGCAAGACGCGGAGTCTGGCAGCGTTTACACGTCAGCTAGGGTAAATTAGGACGAATACAAGGAGTCCGACCATGCCCGCCCCGCTGCAACAGATCACGACATCGCCGGAACTGCCGACATCCGCAGACGCCGTCATTATCGGCGGCGGCATCGTCGGTGTCTTCGCCGCCTATTATCTTGCCCGGCGCGGCCTGAAAGTGGCGCTGGTCGAAAAGGGTCTGATCGGGGCGGAGCAATCCAGCCGCAACTGGGGCTGGTGCCGCCAGCAGAACCGCGACGCCCGCGAATTGCCGATTTCCACCAAGAGCCTGTCGCTCTGGGAAGAGTTTGGTGCAGAGAGCGGCGAGGACACGGGTTTTCGCCGTTGCGGGTTGTTTTACCTGAGCGACAATGAGGCCGAACTTGCCGGCTGGGCACGCTGGCGCGACTTTGCCATTACCGCAGGCGTGACGACCCATATGCTGAGCGCCGATGAGGCGAGCGAACGCGGCCGATCCACGGGAAAGCGCTGGAAGGGCGGCGTGTTTTCGCCGACCGACGGCACGGCCGATCCTTCCATGGCAGCACCCGCCGTGGCGCGTGCCATCATCAAGCTGGGCGGCACGGTGCATCAGAATTGCGCCGCACGCGGGCTTGAGACGGAAAGCGGCCGGGTCAGCGCCGTCGTCACCGAAAAAGGCACGATCCGCACCAATACCGCCATCATGTCCGGCGGGGCCTGGGCGTCGTCCTTTTGCCGACAGCTCGGAATTCGTTTCCCGCAGGCGTCCGTCCGCTCCTCCATCCTGTCGGTCGCACCAGGTGCTGAAGGCCTGCCGGATGCACTGCACACCGCCGCCGTTTCGGCAACGAAGAGAAAAAACGGCGGTTACACACTCGCCATCAGCGGGCTGGGACGCATTGACCCGACGGCGCAGCAGATGCGGTTTGCCCGAGAATTCATCCCGATGTTCCTCAAGCGCTGGCGAAGCCTGCGGCCAGGCGGGTTGGAGGGCATTCGCGGTGGCCACGAGACCCTGAAGCACTGGCGCCTCGATGCGCCGACACCCATGGAGCGGGTGCGTATTCTCGACCCGAAACCCAATGCCGCCGCCATCCGCGAGACCCATAGAAGGGCGCTGGAGCTTCTGCCCGCCCTGGGCAAAACGCAGATTTCCGCCGCCTGGGCCGGTTTCATTGACAGCACGCCCGACGGCGTGCCCGCCATTGGCGAAACCAGCGAATTGCCCGGCTTCATTCTCGCCGCCGGTTTCAGTGGTCATGGTTTCGGCATCGGACCGGGCGCCGGCCATCTGATCGCCGATATTGTGACAGGCTCGAGCCCGATCGTCGATCCCACGCCCTATCACCCCAGCCGTTTCCTTGGTTCTTCCTGGGGCAAAGTCGCGGATTTCTGACCCTCCCTTGGTAGGATGCGACGCACATCCGCGCCGGTCAGTTGCGGGATGGCTTCACGCCTTGATCCTCAAGGAGCGCGACGGCGGCAAGCCGGCCGGAGGCTTCCGCACCATCTGCACCGAGAATGCGCACGCCATCACCCGGCGCGAAAGATCATCCAAGCCGAGGTAGCTGCCATTCGGCTCAGCCCGCGCTCATGCGCCCCGCCAGATTTTCTTCCACCAAGACGCAAAACCTCCCTCATGAGCCAAGTTTCACCGATTCCCTGTGAAACAGCGTGCGCAAATGGTCTTGATTTTCGGCACCAACATGTAATACAGATTATCTTACATGTTGACAAATAACGCATACATGTATGACATTGCAGCAACCGCAAACGCTGCCATACCGGCATGAGGGAGGAATTATGATCATCACCGACGTCGAGGTCCGTGTTTTCCGCACGACGACCCGTCGGCACTCGGACAGTGCCGGTCACGCACATCCGGGTCCGGCGCATCAGGTGGAACAGGCCATGCTGACCATCCGCACGGAAGATGGTCAGGAAGGTCATTCCTTCACCGCGCCGGAGATCGTTCGCCCCCATGTCATCGAAAAATTCGTCAAGAAAGTCCTGATTGGTGAGGATCATCGCGACCGGGAACGGCTGTGGCAGGACCTTGCCCACTGGCAGCGTGGCTCAGCCGCACAGCTGACTGACCGTACGCTGGCGGTGGTGGATTGCGCGCTCTGGGACCTTGCCGGCCGCTCGCTCAATCAACCTGTATACAAGTTGATCGGCAGCTATCGCGACAAGGTGCTGGCCTATGGCTCCATCATGTGCGGCGACGAGCTGGATGGCGGGCTGGCGACGCCGGAAGATTACGGCCGTTTTGCCGAAACGCTGGTGAAGCGCGGCTACAAGGGCATCAAGCTGCACACCTGGATGCCGCCCGTCAGCTGGGCGCCGGATGTGAAGATGGACCTCAAGGCCTGCGCGGCCGTGCGTGAGGCGGTCGGCCCCGATATTCGCCTGATGATCGACGCCTTCCACTGGTATTCCCGCACCGACGCGCTGGCGCTGGGCCGTGGCCTCGAAAAACTCGGCTTCGACTGGATCGAGGAGCCGATGGATGAGCAATCGCTGTCCTCCTACAAATGGCTTTCCGATAATCTCGATATTCCGGTCGTCGGCCCGGAAAGTGCGGCCGGCAAGCATTGGCATCGCGCCGAATGGATCAAGGCCGGTGCCTGCGATATTCTGCGCACTGGCGTCAACGATGTCGGCGGTATCACCCCGGCGCTGAAGACCATGCATCTGGCCGAGGCTTTCGGCATGGAATGCGAGGTGCATGGCAACACAGCCATGAACCTGCATGTTGTCGCCGCCACCAAGAATTGCCGCTGGTATGAGCGCGGCCTGTTGCATCCCTTCCTCGAATACGATGACGGCCACGATTATCTGAAGTCGCTGTCCGACCCGATGGACCGCGACGGCTTCGTGCATGTCCCTGATCGGCCGGGCCTTGGCGAGGACATCGATTTTACCTTCATCGACAACAACCGGGTGAGGTAACGGGCGATGAAAACCGTGCTCGCCTTCGGAGACAGCCTCACCTGGGGCGCAAACCCGGCAACGGGCCTCCGGCACCCGGCCGAACACCGCTGGCCGGAGGTACTGGAGGCAGAGCTTGCGGGAAAGGCGAAGGTTTACCCCGAGGGCCTTGGCGGGCGCACCACCTGTTATGACGATCATACCGGCCCCGCCTGCCGCAATGGCGCGCGGGCGCTTGAAGTCGCGCTTTCCTGCCATATGCCGCTCGATCTCGTTATCATCATGCTCGGCACCAACGACATCAAACCGGCGCATGGCGGACGGGCGGAAGCGGCCGTTTCCGGTATGCGGCGACTGGCGCAGATCGTCGAGACCTTCATCTACAAACCGCGCGAGGCCGTGCCGAAACTGCTGATCGTCGCCCCGCCGCCCTGCGTTGCAGGTCCTGGCGAAGAGCCGGCGGGCGGGAGGGATATCGGGCAATCGCTCAGGCTTGCGCCGCTTTACCGCAAACTCGCCGCCGAACTGGGGCACGCCTTCTTCGATGCCGGGTCGGTTGCCAGCGCCTCACCTGTGGATGGCGTGCATCTGGATGCGCCGGCAACGACCGCAATCGGCCGGGCGCTCGCAGCTCAGGTCAGAGAGATTCTTGGCTGATCAAGCGACACCTGTGGAGGAACCAGGCGCGTGGATCAAAACGTGGAAAGGCCGTATGAACCGGCCGTATTGGGAGGAAAGATGAAACATTTTCTTGCAACCGCAGCGCTTGGCGCCTTGCTGATCGGCGCGATGCCGCTCGGTGTTTTCGCCGAAACGCCGAAAGACCAGCTCATCGTCGCCACGACCATGAGCAATATCCTGACCCTCGATCCCGCCGCCATTACCGGCCGCGAGACCGTACAGGTTCTGAACAACGTTTATGACACGCTGGTCGTGCTTTCACCAAAAGACCGCAGCGTCCAGCCACGCCTTGCCGAACGCTGGGAAATTGCCGAAGACCGCAAATCCATCCGTTTCCATCTGCGCGGCGATGCGAAATTCGCCTCCGGCAATGCGGTGACAGCAAAAGACGTGGCCTGGAGCCTGAAGCGGCTGCTCGCCCGCAATCTGGCGCAGTCGTCCTTCCTGAAAACCCGCGGTTTCAAGCTGGAAGAGGCCGACAAGCTCTTCGTCGCCGAAAACGACCAGACCTTCGTACTGAATATTCCGAAGCCGGACGATCCCAACCTTCTCCTGATGATCCTTGCGCAGAACGGCCCAGGCTCGATCATCGACAGCAAGATGGCTCTTGAGAACGAAAAGGACGGCGATCTCGGCGGCGCTTGGCTGACACTGAATTCGGCCGGTTCCGGCCCGTTCAAGCTGACGCAATGGAAATCCAACGAATATATCATCCTCACCCGCAACGATGATTATTGGGGGGAGAAGGCCAGCATGAAGCGCATCCTGATGCGCCATCTGCCGGAATCGCAATCGCAGCGGCTGATGCTGGAAAAAGGCGATATCGACGTCGCCTACTCCTTGCAGGCCCCGGATCTGAAATCGCTTGAGGCCGACAAGGCTATCACCATCGAATCCACGCCCGGCTCCGGTTTTTATTACCTCAGCGTTTCGATGAAGGATGAGAAATTTGCGAACAAGAAGGTGCGCGAGGCCCTGCGTTACCTGATCGATTACGCCGGCCTCGACAAGGCGGTCATGCCCTATTACGGCAAGCTGCATCAGCGCTCCCTCAGCACCGGTGTGATGGGTTCGCTTCCGGATCAGGGCTACAAGCTCGACATCGAAAAAGCCAAGGCGCTTCTGGCCGAAGGCGGTTATCCGAACGGTTTCAAGACGACGCTGCGTGTGCTTTCGGAAGACCCCTTCATGAAAGCGGCAACGGCGATCCAGAACACGCTGGCCCAGGCCGGCATTCAGGCCGAACTGATCAGCGGCTCCGGCGATCAGATTTACGGCGCGATGCGCGAGCGAAATTTCGAACTGCTGCTCGGCCGCGGCGGCGGCGGCCAGCAGCCGCATCCGGACAATAATCTGCGCTCCATCGCCTATAATCCCAACAATGCCGATGACGCGAAGCTCACCAATTACCAGAGCTGGCGCACCAGTTTCTTCGATGAGAAGCTGAACAAGATGATCGAGGCGGCGCTGGTCGAGCGCGACGTGGCGAAACAGACAAAGCTTTATGAGGACCTGCAGGGTTATATGGACGAGATCGTCATGTCCATTCAGCCCTTCTCCGAAGTCATCGACACCGCCGCCTTCCGCAGCGACGTCAAGGGCATGATCGTCAGCCCCTGGCTTTCGCGGTTTGAAGAGGTGAGCAAGGAGCGGTGATGCATCCATAAGCCTTCATCCTCGGGATTGACCCGAGGATGAAGGCGGAGGGAAGCCAATATGGTAGTAGAATGTCGTCTGCAATCCCTGAGGCGCGGCTAAACCCGCGCCTTTTCTTTTTTCACCCCACGCCCGGCATCACTCCCAAAAAAAGCCCGGCAGTGAAGCCGGGCAAGGAAGGAGGATGTTGTTATCGCAACGCCCCGGAGGAGCACGGTCAGGTTCTTGGAGCCGTCACGCGCCTTCATATTCCAGAGAGGCGCCGATCAGTTCGCGCGCATAGGGATGCGTCGCGCCATTGCCGGCGATAGCGTCGCGCGGCAGGGTTTCGGTGATTTCACCGCGCAGCATCACCGCGAAGCGGTCGCACATGTGATCGACGACGGCGAGATCGTGGGTCACCATGATATAGGTGAAGCCACGCTCTTCCCGCAGGCGCTGGAGGAGGTTGAGGATTTCCGCCTGCACAGAAACATCGAGCGCAGACGTCGGCTCGTCTAGCAGAAGCAGTGACGGTTCAAGGATCAGCGCCCGGGCAATCGCCACACGCTGCCGCTGGCCGCCGGAAAGCTGGTGCGGGAAACGATCCAGAAAGGCTACGGGCAGGCCTACATCCGTGATGGCCTTGCGCATGCGCTCTTCGCGGTCGCCGAGCTTGTGGATGGCTAGCGATTCCGAAAGCACGGTGCGCACCGACTGGCGCGGATGCAGCGACCCGTAGGGATCCTGAAACACCATCTGCAGCATGCGGCACCGCTCGATCAACGGCATATCGCGCACCGACCTGCCATCGATGAGGATGTCGCCGGTCCAGAAATCGTTGAGCATCGACACGCAGCGAAGGACGGTGGATTTGCCCGAACCGCTTTCGCCGACCAGCCCGAAACATTCGCCCGGCTCGACGCGGAAGGATACGGAAGGCAGCACGTTCAGCGCAGTAGGGCCGCTGCCGAAGGTGATTGAAAGATCGCGGGTTTCGACTGAAACGGCCATTATACGTTCTCCTCCAGCCATTCGGGGCGGCGGTCGAGCACCGCAAGTGGCGCACGCCTGCCGCCGATGCGCGGCTGCGCCGCCAGAAGGCCGCGCGTATAGGGGTGCTTCGCCTGATCGAGATCGCGTGCGGCGAGCGTTTCCACTACCCGGCCGGCATACATGATGAGTACCCGGTCGCAGAAATTGCGCACGAGATTGAGATCGTGGCTGATCATGATGAGGCCGATGCCGCGATCCCGCACCAGACCGTCGAGAATATTCAGGACCTGCAACCGCACCGTCACGTCAAGCGCCGAGGTTGGCTCATCGGCAATGACGAGATCTGGATCGGCGAGCAACATCATGGCGATCATCACACGCTGGCCCATGCCGCCGGAAATTTCATGCGGATATTGCTCGTAGACGCGGGCGGCGTCGCGGATTTTCACCGCATCCAGCATGGCCAGCGCCTTTTCCCGGGCTTCCGATTTCGAAGCCTTGAAGTGGCGCAGATAGGTTTCCGTTACCTGATCGCCGACACGGCGGATGGGATTGAGGGAAAATTTCGGATCCTGAAGGATCATCGACATGCGCCGGCCGCGAACCTTCAGCATCTCCTTTTCACTCAGAGACAGAAGATCGAGACCGTCGAAATCAAGCTTGTCGGCGGTTATTGTCGCCGATGGCAGGAGCCGCAGCAGCGCCCTGCCGACGGTGGATTTACCCGAGCCGCTTTCGCCGACAATACCAAGCCGTTCCCGACCAAGGGTGAAGGAGATGCCGCGCACCGCCTCGGTGGGCGAGCCGCCATAGCGAATGCGGAGATTTTCGACATCGAGGATTGGTTTTTCCATGGCCCTATCTCCGGTTCATCTGCTTTGGATCGAGCGCATCCCGCAGGCCGTCACCCAGCAGGTTGAAAGCAAGGCTGACGGAAAGGATCGCAACGCCGGGGAAGGTGACGAGCCACCAGCTGTCGAGCATGTAGCGGCGTCCGGTCGCGATCATCGCTCCCCATTCCGGCAACGGCGGCTGCGCGCCGAGACCGAGGAAGCCGAGGCCGGCGGCGGTGAGGATGACCGTCGCCATATTCAGCGTCAGGCGGATCAGGACAGAAGGCAGGCACATCGGCATGATCGATTTGACGATGATGCGCAGCGGAGAGGCGCCCTGAAGCCTTGCGGCGGCAATGTAATCCTCCTTGCGGAAGGTCATGGCCTCGGCGCGTGCGAGGCGCGCAATCGGTGGCCATGAAGTGAGCGCGATCGCGATGATCGCATTGTTGAGGCTTGGCCCAAGTGCTGCGACGAAGGCGAGCGACAGGATGAGGCTCGGGAAGGACAGGAAGATATCCGTGATGCGCATCATCACCGTATCGAACCTGCCGCCGAGATAACCGGAAGCCGTGCCGACCAGAAGGCCGACGGGACCGACGATGATCGACACCAGCGAGATGATGGTGAGCGTGATGCGTGCGCCCCAGAGAAGGCGGCTGTAGATATCCCGTCCCAACTCGTCCGTACCGAAGACGTGGCCATTACCCGGCGCCTGCAGCGTGTTGGCAAGATCCTGCGCGTAGGGGTCATGCGTCGCTAGCCAGGGAGCGAAAATCGCGGCGATGACGAGCAACAGCAGGACGGCCAGGCCGAAGACCGATGTCGGGCTTTTCAGCAGGAAAACGACGATGTTCTTCAGCGCGTTCAAGGGCGCCGGAAGGCGGAAAGAGGTTTCTGCGCGGGCCGTCATCAGCGGGTCCTCGGATCGAAAAAGCGGTAGAGAATGTCGGACAGGAGATTGAGCCCGATAAAGATGACGCCGACGATCAAAACGCAGGTCATCACGGCATTCATGTCACCGATGATAAGATTGCTGGTGAGATATTGGCCGAATCCCGGCCAGGCGAAGACGGTCTCGATGAGAACCGCCCCTTCCAGCAGCGAACCGTAAGCAAGGGCGATAATGGTGACGAGCTGCACGCGAATATTCCCAAACGCGTGCAGCCACACCGTCTGGCGTTGCGACAGGCCTTTAACGCGGGCGGTCGTCACATATTCCTGGCCCAGCTGGTCCAGCATGAAGCTACGCGTCATGCGGGTGATATAGGCCGAGGAGGAATAACCGAGCAGCGCGGCGGGAAGGATGAGGTGGTTGATGGCCGACCAGAACACTTCCATATCGCCCGCAAGCAGGCTGTCGATCAACAGAAAGCCGGTGCGCTCGTCCACCAGACCGATATAAAACTGGTCCATACGGCCACCGCCGCCGACAAGGCCGAGATGGGCGTAAAAAACGATCAGCGCGATCATGCCGGTCCAGAAAATCGGCATGGAATGGCCGAACAGGCTGAGGACGCGTACCAGATGATCCTGCCAGCGGTCTTTATTGACCGCGGCATAAACGCCCATGGGAATGCCAAGGCCAGCGCCGATCAGGATCGCGAAGGTCGCAAGCTCCATCGTCGCGGGCATGACGCGTATGATATCCTGGATGACGGGCTGGCCCGTGCGGATCGAGGTTCCGAAATCGCCGGTGAAGACATCGCCGAGATAATAGATGAACTGCTGCCAGAGCGGACGGTCGAAACCGAGCGCATGGTAGACCTGTTCATAGGTTTCGCGCGTCGCGTCCTCGCCCACAATCGCCCGCACGGGATCGGCGGGCATCAGGCGGCCGATAAAAAAGGTCAGCAGCAGCAATCCAAGCAGCGTAACCGCAATACTTCCGATCTGGCCGGAAAGGCCATAAAGCGAAAGGCGTCTTTTTGACATGATTCCTCCCTTGCCAGAGATCGATTGCGCAAGTGACCAAAGCGCAATCCTGTCTGACAACTATTCACAAGTTGTCACAGGTGTTGGAGGCTGTCAAGCGAGTACCGGCGAAATCCGTATTGCCCAGGAACCTGAAGGCGTGCCGAAACCGTCGGGCTTTCTTTCTGCTTTGGGAAAAGCACATGCATTGTGGCGCCAGCAAAAGCCTGTATTCTCCCACCGCGCAGAATGCACGGACGCCTGCTCCGGCGATGATGCCGATGACACCCGCGCCTTCAGGGGGGAGAAATATGGTTGACGTGACACTTCTGGCATTTGCCGTGGTCGCTTTTATCGGCATTGCCACGCCCGGCCCTACCGTTTTGCTCGCGCTTACAAATGGTTCAAGATTCGGAGTACGCCGCGCCATGAGCGGCATGGCTGGCGCCGTTCTCTCGGATTTTGTCCTGATCGGCGCAGTAGCACTAGGATTGGGGGCGTTGCTCGCCGCTTCCGAATTCTGGTTCGGTGTCGTCAAATGGGTGGGCGTCTGCTATCTAGCCTTCCTCGGCATCATGCTTTTGCGCTCAAGAGGCATGCTCGATGGCGCCCTTCAACCGGCAGAGGCCAACGGGGCTGCTTCCGTTCCCTCGATCTTCCTCAAAAGCTTTCTCGTGGCGGTCACCAACCCCAAGGGATATCTGTTCTTTTCCGCTTTCCTGCCGCAATTCATCGATCCCGCTGCACCGCAGCTCCAGCAATATGCGGCGCTTGCGCTGATCTTCGCCGCCGTCGATTTCATCGTGATGTTCGGATATGCCCTGCTCGGCTCGCAGGCCGTCCGGCTGCTGCGGAAATCCGGAGCCCTGTGGCTCGACCGGATTTGCGGCGGCGCGCTTCTGACGCTCGCCGCCTCGCTAGCCTTTTATCGGCGAGCGACCGTTTAACCCATTGACTCATGAGCAATTTCTGGATCACTCAGCGGCAGTGCGGGAGCGCAGAAGCACTTTGTAGCGCTCAAGACTGCCGCGCAAATGCGCCGCCATATATTGGCGGGCGCCATCGGCATCACCTTCGATGATGGCGTCGACAATCCTCGCATGCTCCTCCTGGAGATGCAGGTTGTAGTCCTTCGGACGCGATCCGGGCGCTGCCCCCTGCAATTCGCCGCGAGGAATGATGCCGGTGCGAATGAGCTGAAGAAACTCGGGAAACCTCCTGTTCTGCGTCGCCTGCGCAATGGCCAGATGGAACTCGAAATCAGCGTCCCGCGTCGGCAAACCGGCGGCGAGACAGTCGCCGACGCGCCGGTGCGCATCCACAATCGCCTCCACCTGCACGGCGGAACGGCGCGATGCCGCAAGCCCGGCGGATTCAACCTCAAAGACCGTGCGCAATTCCAGCAACTCGATCACCGAGGAAATCCGTCCCACGGCCAGATCGTTAAAAGGCAGCTCCTTGGCCGGCTTTACTTCGACGGCAAAAACGCCCGCGCCCTTGCGGGCTTCAACGAGGCCGTCGGCGCGTAGAATGGCGATGGCTTCGCGTACCACTGTGCGGCTCACCGAATATTCCCGCGTGAGTTCGCTTTCGCTTGGAAGACGGTCGCCGGGGCGAAAAACGCCTTCGGACAGATCCCGCCGCAATGCCGAACTGATTTTCGCCGCGAGCGATACCCCTTGCTTCGTGTTGCTCTCAACGTCCATTCCGGCCCACCTGTTTCAAACTTGTCTGGCATGTTAGCAAACACCCGCCACATTGCAAGGGCCGCGCACCGCCGGGACGGTCGGCCGCCCTCACGCCGCAGCCATGGCCGAACTGCTGGAAAAGCGGCTTCTATATTCACCCGGCGAGAGGCCGAGAATGCGGTGGAACACCCGGCGAAAGGCGGCCGCGTCCTCATAACCCACCGACCAGGCGATCTGATCGACAGAACGGCGGGTGAATTCCAGCAGTTCCCGCGCCTTGCCGATACGCAGATGCTGGACATATTCGATGGGCTTCATGCCGGTGGCGGCCTTGAAGCGGCGCAGGAAGGTCCGCTCCTCCAGCCCTGCATGGCCGGCCATGTCGGTAACGCTCGTCGCCCGCCCGGCGCGGGCCTGCAGCCAGTGCTGCACCTTCAGGATCGGCTCGTCGCCATGCGTCAGCCTTGGGGCGAAGCTGCTATAATGGCGCTGTTCACGCCCCGAGGGATCGATCAGCAGGAACTTGCCGGTCTCGATCATCACCGAAGGTCCGAGAAGCCGGTCGACGATGCGCAGGCCAAGATCTGTCCATGCCATCAGCCCGCCAGCCGTGATGATATCGCCATCCTCGATGACGATCTTGTCTATCTCCAGCCGGATATCGGGAAAACGCTCGCGGAAACGCTCGGCAAACAACCAGTGGGTGGTAGCCGGGCGGCCGGACAGGAGGCCCGTTGCCGCAATCATAAAGGAGCCGCCGCAACTGGCGGCAAGCGTCGCCCCCTGCGCATGCCGATCCAGCAGCCAGCGGGCGTAAGGCTCGGCTTCCTCGATTTCGGCTGGCCCGGTCAGCCTCCCGGGTACGATAAAGATATCGGGATGCCCCGGCCCTGGATCGGTATCCTGACAGCGCGCGAATTCACCGCCCTCCCCCATGCTCCAGTGACTGACCCGCAATTTCGGCCCGCCGCGATCCTGAGAAAATACCGACGCGATGGCAAAAAGATCGGTGATCCCATGCACCATGGCGATCTGACAGTCCCTATAGAGGACCAGTCCCACTTCCAGCGCGCTTCCCGTTACACCTGCCATGACCCACACCCCGTTTTGTCAGTTTTGGCTCGTTTTCTGTCAGAAGCGCCAATCCAGTCCCGGCTGTCTCCAGAGTATCTCTATTCCCACGGGACGCAAGCAAGCTCCCTGCAACAGGAGAGAAAGCCATGACAACGATCACCACCAGAGACGGAACGCATATCTTCTACAAGGACTGGGGCCCGAAAGACGGGCAACCCATCATCTTCTCCCATGGCTGGCCGCTCAGCGCCGATGCCTGGGATGCGCAGATGGTGTTCTTCGCCAATCACGGTTTCCGCACCATCGCCCATGACCGCCGCAGCCACGGCCGCTCCGATCAGGTCTGGCATAACAATACCATGGATCAATATGCCGACGATCTGGCCGAGCTGATCGAACAGCTCGATCTTCACGACATCATTCTGGTCGGCCATTCCACCGGCGGCGGCGAGGTGACGCGCTATATCGGCCGTCATGGTACGGCCCGCGTCGCCAAGATCGCCCTCATCGGCGCGGTGCCGCCGCTGATGCTGAAGACGGAAAGCAATGCCATCGGCCTGCCAATCGATGTTTTTGACGGCATCCGCAAGGGCACCTATGACAATCGCAGCCAGTTTTTCAAGGACCTGACCATTCCCTTCTACGGCTACAACCGCGAAGGCGCCGTGATATCCGAAGGCATCCGCGACGAATTCTGGCGGCAGGGCATGATGGGCGGCCTGAAAGGTCAGCTCGACAGCATTCGCGCCTTTTCGGAAAGCGATTTCCATCAGGACCTGAAGGCTTTCGACAAGCCGACGCTGGTTCTGCACGGCGATGACGATCAGATCGTGCCGGTCGGCGCTTCGGCGCTCTCCACGGTCAGAATAGTCAAACATGCGGTGCTCAAAATCTATGAGGGCGCCGACCATGGCCTGACGCAGACCCATCAGGACCGGTTCAACACCGACCTTCTCGCCTTCATCAACGCCTGAAACCGCAGCACAAAGGAGACACGGATATGACACAGAATACATTTCTCATCACCGGCGCATCCGATGGCATCGGTGCGGTCTATGCCGAACGTCTGGCAAAACGCGGCCATGACCTCATCCTCGTGGCGCGGCGTGCCGAAAAGGTGAAAGCATTGGCCGCACGGTTGGAAAAGGATCATCACATCGCAGTCGAGGTTCTCTCCGCCGATCTTGCCAAGGCGGAAGACCTCGAAAAGGTGGAAGTGCGGCTGCGCGACGACCGGCGGATTACCGGCCTCGTCAACAATGCCGGTATTGCCGGGGAAGGCGCAATCACGGCGCTGGACCCGGCCTATGTGACAACGATGATCAACCTCAACATCCTTGCCGTCACCCGGCTCGCAGCGGCCATCGCGCCGCGTCTTGCCGACGATGGCAAGGGCACGATCATCAACATCACTTCGGTCACGGCGCTGATGCCGGCGGCATTCACCGCCGTCTACCCGGCCACCAAGGCCTTCGTGCTTGCCTTCACCGAGGCGCTGCAGGCGCAGCTTTCCCCCTCCGGCGTGCGAGTTCAGGCCGTCCTGCCGGGCATCACCCGCACCGCGATCTGGGAAGAGGAACGGCTCGACGCCATTCCGGCCGCCATGGTCATGGATGTTTACGAAATGGTGGATGCGGCCCTTGCCGGTCTCGACCTCGGCGAAGCACTGACCATTCCGTCCCTGCCGGATACGGCTGATCTTGAAAATTTCCTTGCAGCGCGCGCGGCGTTAAGGCCCAATCTGTCGCATGCACTTGCCGCCAGCCGGTATCGTGCAGCCAAAACCGAATAGAGGGAGACGTATCATGATCCTCGGACTGACCATTCCCCAATTCACGGCATTGCATGTGGGCCTAAGCTTCATCGGCATCGCCGCCGGACTGATCGCCCTACCCGCTTATGCGGCGGGGCGATGGATGCCGCGCATGATGGCGCTTTTCCTCGTCACCACGCTCGCCACCACACTCACCGGCTTCCTGTTTCCAATCGGAAACTTCACGCCGGCGCTCGGTGTCGGCGTCATCTCGACCCTCGTTCTGGCAATTGCACTGGTTGCGCTTTATGGATACGGCCTGAATGGCAGGGCGCGCATTATTTATACGATCACCGCTACGATCAGCCTTTATCTCAATATGTTCGTGTTGATCGTTCAGGCATTTCTCAAGGTCGAAACACTCAACAATCTGGCGCCGAACGGCAATGAACCGCCCTTCGTCGTCGCCCAGACGGTTCTGCTTGTTGCAGCCATCTGTCTCGGCTGGAAAGCGACACGCCGCAGGCTCGTCGTCTGAAACGAGCCCGAATTCGAACCGGTGTCCACGAAAATGCCTTGTGCCTCCATATTCAGGCCGCAAGGCATTTTTCGCATACAGAAGACAGGCAATCTCCGTCCAGCCGTCACAAAACGAAGAAATCCCACCTCTAGGATTTTCTTCCGAACCTTTCCTGAACGATGCAGCAGGAGATATCCGGAACGAAGCCACTTTGCGGCCTTGCAAACAAACAATATACATTATACAATAATATATATTAAATTATAGTAACAGGAGATGTCGATGAATGCCGTGAAGATCAACGAGCGTCTGACAGTTGCGGGCCAGCCGATGATCGACGATTTCCCATTGCTCGCCGCCCAAGGTTATAAAAGCATCGTCAATGCCCGGCCTGATGGTGAAGAGCCCGGCCAGCCGGGCAATTCCCAGGAAAAAAGCGCCGCCAGCGCCGCGGGCATGGATTATGGCTTTATCCCGGTCAGCGGCCAAACCATCACCGAAGCCGATATCCGCGCCTTCCAGCAGAAAATGGCGGAAGCGGAAGGCCCCGTTTTTGCCCATTGCAAGGGCGGCGCCCGCGCGCTCACGCTTCATGTTCTCGGGGAAGCTCTGGATGGGCGCATCGAAAGGGACGATATCGAGGCTTTCGGCAAGGCGCACGGCTTTGACCTTTCCGGCGCCACCCGCTGGCTGGAACGGCGCGCAGCGGCGGCTCCGCACGTCAAGGCATTCTTCGATCCGCGCACATGTAGCGTGCAATATGTCGTGTCCGATCCCTCGACCGGGCGCTGCGCCATTATCGACCCGGTCTATGATTTCGATGAGAAATCCGGCGCAACCGGAACGATGAATGCCGACGCCATTCTGGACTATGTGGAGAGCCAGGGCCTGACGGTGGAATGGATTCTCGATACCCATCCGCATGCCGACCATTTTTCCGCTGCCCATTATCTCAAGCAGAAGACCGGTGCGCAGACAGCCATCGGCGCGAAAGTCACCGGCGTCCAAAAGCTCTGGCAGGAAAAATACAACTGGCCGAATCTAAAAACCGACGGCTCGCAATGGGACCGGCTGTTCGAGGCGGGCGACAGGTTCAATATCGGCTCCCTTGAAGCGCGCGTGCTATTTTCGCCCGGCCACACGCTGGCCTCCGTCACCTATGTGGTAGGTAATGCCGCCTTCGTGCACGATACGCTTTTCATGCCCGATTCCGGCACCGCGCGCGCCGATTTCCCCGGCGGCAGCGCCAGCGAACTCTGGGCGTCCATTCAGGCCATTCTCGCCCTTCCCGACGAAACACGGCTTTTCACCGGCCACGATTATCAGCCCGGCGGCCGCACGCCGAAATGGGAAAGCACGGTCGGCGAACAGAAACACAGCAATCCGCATCTTGCCGGCGTGACGGAGGAGGGTTTCATCCGTCTCAGGCAAGCGCGGGATCGCACCTTGCCGATGCCGAAGCTCATTCTCCACGCCCTGCAGGTCAATATTCGCGGCGGTCGCCTGCCGGAGCCGGAGGCGAATGGCAAGCGTTATCTGAAATTCCCGCTCGACGTGCTGGAGGGAAGCATATGGTAAAGGAAAACAAGCTGGAAAAGCCCCCCCACATTGCTGAAATTCCCCTTCCCGCCATGGAGGAGAGGGCTGTCGAGGTCGCACTGCTTCTGAAAACGCTTGCACACCCGGCGCGGCTGATGCTCGCCTGCACGCTGGCGCAGGGGGAATTCTCCGTCGGCGAGCTGGAGGCCAAGCTGGATATTCGCCAGCCGACGCTCTCCCAGCAGCTGGGCGTGCTGCGGGAAGCCGGCGTGGTCGAAACCCGGCGCGACGCCAAGCAGATTTTTTACCAACTGAGCGAAGCGAAAGCAGCGCAACTGATCGAGGCCCTTTACACCATATTCTGCGCGCCAGAGGAGGAGACCCCGTGAGCCCCTATTGGCCCTCTCTTTTTGGCGGCATGCTGCTCGGTCTTGCCTGCATTCTGCTGTTTCTTTTCAATGGCCGTATTGCCGGCATCAGCGGGCTCATAGGCAAAATGCTCGGCAGGGAGCGGCGTCTTGCCGATCTCGCCTTCGTCGCCGGCTTGCTGGCCGGACCTTATATCTATGCCGCGGCATTCGGCCGGCTGCCGGCCATCACCATCGTTTCACCATGGCCGCTCATCCTCATTGCCGGGCTGCTGGTGGGTTTTGGCACGCGCATGGGCTCAGGCTGCACATCCGGCCATGGCATCATGGGGCTGGCGCGATTTTCCCGGCGCTCCATCGCCGCGACCGCCACCTTCTTGATTACCGGTATTTGCGCCGCGACGATAACTGGAGCCCTGTCTTGAAAAATCCAGCCGTGGCAAGTGTTTTCCTGGCATTGGCCGCCGGAGCCCTGTTCGGCTTTGGCCTCTCGCTTTCAGGCATGGTTGATCCGGCCCGCGTTTCCGGCTTTCTCGACGTGGCGAGCGGCCATTGGGATCCGAGCCTGGTATTCGTTCTCGGCGGTGCGGTGATGGTCGCCGTGCCGGGTGTGCTGCTCAGCCGGCGTCTCGCCAAACCGGTCCTCGCAGAAGGTTTCAGCCTTCCCGCAAAAACCCGCATCGACCGGCCGCTCATAACAGGCTCGGCCATTTTCGGCATCGGTTGGGGGCTTGCCGGTTTCTGTCCCGGCCCGGCACTATCGGCTTTCGCCCTCGGGCTGACGCCGGTCGTTCTTTTCGTCGGCGCCATGATTGCCGGCATGCTGATCCACGACCGCCTCTACGCAAAGCAGCCATGAAGGCAAGACTCGTTCGGGGCGGGGAAACGGGCCGTCGCGCGAGGCTGGAACGCTCCCGCGCGACGGCGTGTGATTATTTAGAGGTCAATCAGGCTTTTGCCCGTCATTTCCGGCGGCAGCGGCACATTCATCAGTTGCAGCAGGGTGGGCGCGACATCGGCAAGAATGCCGTCATGCAGCTTCGCACCTTCCGGGCCGCCGAAAAGGATCACCGGCACCGGATTGGTGGTGTGGGCCGTATGCGGGCCGCCGGTCACTGGGTCGACCATGGTTTCGCAATTGCCGTGGTCCGCAATGACAAGCATCGCGCCGCCCACTTTTTCAAGAGCGGCAACGACGGCACCAAGCCCACGATCCACGGCTTCACAGGCCTTGATTGCGGCCTGCAGATCGCCGGTATGACCCACCATATCGGGGTTGGCGTAGTTGGTGACGATCAAATCGTAACCCTTGCCGATCGCCTCGACGAATTTTTCCGTCACTTCCGGCGCGCTCATCTCCGGCTGCAGATCGTAGGTCGCGACCTTCGGGGATTTCGGCATGAAACGGTCTTCGCCCACTTCCGGCTCTTCCTTACCGCCATTCAGGAAGAAGGTGACATGGGGATATTTTTCCGTTTCGGCGAGACGAAACTGCGTGAGCCCCTGCTTTGCCACCCAGGCGCCGAGCGTATTGACGATATCCCGTTTCGGATAAGCCGTCGTCATGAATTCATTATGGCGGGTGGAATATTCCACCATGCCAAGCATAGCCGAAAGGACAGGCTTTTCGCGCGAAAAACCGTCGAAATCGTCCGCCCCTATGGCGAGCAGGATTTCACGGGCACGGTCAGCCCGGAAATTCAGGCAGAACAGGCCATCGCCGGCCTTGAAACCTTCATAACCATCGATCACCGTCGGCAGGATGAATTCGTCGGTGACGTTGTTCCTATAACTCTGAGCAACGGCGCTTACCGCATCCCGCGCGTGTTCTCCTTTCGCCAGAACCATGGCGTCATAGGCTTTCTCGACGCGCTCCCAGCGGTTGTCGCGATCCATCGCATAATAGCGGCCGATCACCGTGCCGATGCTTGCCCCCTGCGGCAGGCTCGCCACCAGTGCCGCCACAAATTCTTCAGCCGATTGCGGCGCGACATCGCGGCCGTCGGTGATGGCATGTACCACCACTTTCAGGCCGTGGCTGATCATCAGCCT
This sequence comes from Agrobacterium salinitolerans, assembly GCF_002008225.1. GTDB lineage: Bacteria > Pseudomonadota > Alphaproteobacteria > Rhizobiales > Rhizobiaceae > Agrobacterium > Agrobacterium salinitolerans. The sequence goes on from NZ_MRDH01000037.1 coordinate 166,192, forward strand.
CACCGCCGCCTGGCCGTGGAGGATATGGCCATGGACGCCGCCATCGGAAACGACGCACATCAGATGCGCCACACCGTCCGCGGCCTTCACGGTGGCGGCGAAATCAAGCATCGCCGCATTGCGGAAAAAGCTGCCATCCTCGATCGCCAGATCGATCTGGCCGAGATCCATGGCGACGATGCGGCCCGCGCCAATATTGGTGTGGCCAACTTCCGAATTGCCCATCTGCCCGGTGGGCAGACCGACATTCGGGCCGAAGGTGGTGAGCCTCGCATTCGGGCAGGTGGCGAAAAGCCGGTCCATGGTGGGCGTATTCGCCAGCACCGGCGCATTGCTGGATGTGTCCTCGTTCAGCCCCCAGCCATCGAGAATAGTCAGGACAACGGGTTTGGGAGTGCGCATGGGAGGACCTTCTTCTTCATTCGGTTGTCGGCGGAGGGCGGACCGCCGGGCACCGGAGCGCCCTCGTCCGCCACTGTGATCATGATGAGAAAACATGTTTCTCGTTCTTCTCTTCTATACCCGAAGATAACGAACGCAAGCCTATACCAACACCGAAACAGTTCCATGAAGCCGGAGCGCCTCATGGAAGAAAAGCTTCTTACGAATGAATCTTCAGCCGTCGATAAAGATCAGCGCCGGTTTTTCCATAAGCGCCTTCACGGCCTGGATGAATATCGCCGCATCCCAGCCATCGACAACCCGGTGATCGAAGCTCGATGAGAGGTTCATCATCTTGCGCGGCACAAACCGCGTCCCATCCCACACCGGGCGCGTCACGATCTTGTTGACGCCGATGATCGCCACCTCCGGGTGATTGATGATGGGTGTCGAGACCACACCGCCCAAGGCTCCCAGCGAACTGACGGTGATGGTGGAGCCCATCAATTCTTCCCGATGGGCCGTGCCGGTGCGGGCCGCTTCGGCGACGCGTGCGACTTCGTCCGCGCATTCCCAAAGGCCGAGCGTTTCCGTATGGCGCACGACCGGAACGGTGAGGCCCGACGGCGTCTGCGTGGCGATGCCGATATGAACCGCTTCATAGTGGCTGACGACCCCTTTTTCGTCATCGAAGGTGGCATTCATGCCGGGATGATCGGCAACGGCTTTCACCAGCGCGCGCATCAGGAACGGCAGGATCGTCAGCTTCGGTTGCCCGGAACGGCGATTGCCGTTCATGGTTGCCCGCAAATCCTCCAGATCGGTCACGTCGACTTCCTCGACATAGGTGATGTGGGGAATGCGGGAGGCGGAAAGCACCATCTTCTCGGCGATCTTACGCCTGAGCCCGGTCACCTTCACCTCCTCGACAGCGCTATCGTGGGGCGCTATCGGCTCGGGACGGTCCGGCCGTCCCCGCACGGTTAAAAACCCGTCGAGATCGGCATGTGTGATATGCCCGTCAGGCCCCGTGCCCTTGACCTTGGTGAGATCGATATCGAGATCGTCGGCGCGCTGGCGAACAGCGGGAGACGCCAACGGTTTATGATGCGGTTCGGCGGCGGGCGCCGGCGGCGCCTCCTCGGCCTCTCGCGCCGCAGGTTGGGTTTCAACGGGTGGCGGCGTGTCCGTCATGTCGGCAGGCGCTTGCGTCATCTGGGTGGGCACTTCCGCTTCCGGCGCGCTGCCATTGGGAGCGGCGACGGCGACATCGGTTTCGATGCGCAGCAGCGGCGCCTTTACCGGCACGGTATTTCCAACCGTCACGGCAAGCCAGGTGACGATCCCCGCCACCGGGGATGGGATTTCCACCGTCGCCTTGTCGGTCATCACCGCGGCCAGCACCATGTCCTCATGGACGAGATCGCCCGGTTTGACGTTCCATTCCACCAGTTCGGCTTCCGCCACACCTTCACCGACATCGGGCATCGTGATAACAAATTCCGCCATAATCAGGCCTCCATGACATCGACAAGGGCGCGCCCGACGCGGGCCGGTCCCGGAAAATAGTCCCATTCCTGCGCATGGGGGTAAGGCGTATCCCAGCCCGCGACGCGGACGACGGGAGCCTCGAGGTGATAAAAACAATGCTCCTGCACCAGAGACACGACTTCGGCCCCGAAGCCGGAGGTCAGCGTCGCCTCATGCACCATGACGCAACGGCCGGTCTTGGAAACGGACTTGACGATTGTATCGAGATCGAGCGGCAAGAGGCTGCGAAGATCGATGATCTCAGCATCCACGCCAGTCTCTTCCGCCGCCGCCAGCGCCACATGCACCATGGTGCCATAAGCGATGACGGTCACAGCGTTTCCGGGACGGCGTATCTCCGCCTTGCCGATGGGAATGGTGTAGTGCCCTTCCGGCACCTCCCCCATCTCGTGTTTGGACCACGGCGTCACCGGCCGGTCGTGATGGCCATCAAACGGACCGTTATAAAGCCGCTTCGGCTCCAGAAACATAACCGGGTCGGGATCTTCGATGGAAGCGATCAGCAGCCCCTTGGCGTCATAGGGATTGGAAGGAACCACCACCTTCAGCCCGCAGACATGGGTGAAAAGCGCTTCCGGGCTCTGACTGTGTGTCTGCCCGCCGAAAATGCCGCCGCCGGTCGGCATGCGAAGAACGATCGGGCAGGTGAAATCGCCGTTGGAGCGATAACGGATACGCGCCGCCTCCTGGGTGATCTGGTCATAGGCGGGATACATGTAATCGGCGAACTGGATTTCGACACAGGGCCGCAACCCATAAGCAGCCATGCCGATGGCAGTGCCGACAATGCCGGATTCACTGATCGGCGCATCGAAACAGCGGGTCTTGCCGTATTTTCCCTGCAGCCCCTGCGTGGCGCGGAAGACCCCACCGAAATAGCCCACATCCTCGCCAAACACCACGACATCGTCACTGCGCTCCATGGACACATCCATGGCGCTACGGACGGCTTCGATCATCGTCATTCTTGCCATGCCTTACCACCCTGCCTTCTGACGTTGCCGGACGAGATGCGGCGGCATCTCGGCGTAGACACCCTCGAAAATATCCTTTTTCGGCGGTTTTTTGCCTTCGTGCAGCGTGCCGTGGCTTTCCGCCTCGCGCTGAGCTTCCAGCACCTCATCGGCAATTTCCGCCTCTGCCTGCCGGTGCCGTTCCTCCGACCAGACGCCGCGCAGGATGAGATGTTTTTTGAGCCTCAGAACCGGATCGCCCAGCGGCCATGCCTCGGACTCCGTCTTGGGGCGGTAAGCGCTCGGATCGTCGGAAGTGGAATGGGCGCCGACACGATAGGTGACGTATTCAATGAGCGTCGGGCCGAGATTGCAGCGAGCCCGCTCCACCGCCCAGCGCGCCACGGCATAAACGGCGAGATAGTCATTGCCGTCGACCCGCAGTGCGGGAATGCCGAAGCCCAGGCCGCGTGCCGCAAAGGTTCCCGAGCCGCCGCGCGCGATGCCCTGAAAGGTGGAAATCGCCCATTGGTTATTGACGATATTGAGAACCACCGGAGCCTTGTAGGTGGAGGCAAAGACCATCGCCGAGTGAAAATCCGACTCCGCCGTCGAACCGTCACCGATCCATGCTGCGGCGATCTTCGTATCGCCCTTGATGGCCGACGCCATCGCCCAACCGACCGCCTGCACATATTGCGTGGCGAGATTGCCGGAGACGGTGAAGAAACCATGCTCCTTCGAGGAATAAAGCACCGGCAACTGCCGCCCATGCAGCGGATCCAGTTCGTTGGAATAAATCTGGTTCATCATGGTGACGAGCGGATAGTCGTCGGCGATCAACAGCCCGGCCTGCCGGTAGGTCGGGAAATTCATGTCGCCTTTGGAGAGCGCCTTGCGGAAGGCGCAGCTCACCGCCTCTTCGCCCAGATGCTGCATGTAAAAAGAGGTTTTACCCTGCCGTTGCGCCATCAGCATGCGCGCATCGAAAGCCCGAAGCCGCATCATATTCTTCAGGCCCACCAGCAGGTCCTCATCCGAAAGCAGCCCTGCCCATGGCCCAACGGCCTCGCCCTGATGATTGAGGACACGGATGATCGAATAGGCAAGATCGCGCATGCTTTCCGGCGCGGCGTCAACCTCCGGGCGCGGCACGGAGCCAGCCTTGGGTATTTTCACATTGGAGAAATCCGGCTCCCCGCCGGGCCGCACCGCAGGTTCGGGAACATGCAGGCTGAGACGTGGCGTTTCGGTTATGTCCATTCTACTCCTCCCGTCGCGGTCTCCTCCAGACCGCGAAACAACGCTCAAAGGTTCCGCGCGATCACCATTCGCTGGACATCGCTGGTCCCCTCGTAAATCTGGCAGATGCGCACATCGCGATAGATCCGCTCCACCGGATAATCCGCCATGTAGCCGTAACCGCCGTGAATCTGGATGGCGTCCGAGCAGACGCGCTCGGCCATTTCGGAAGCGAAGAGCTTCGCCATCGAAGCCTCCGAAAGACAGGGCTCACCCGCTTCCTTCAGCGCCGCCGCATGCAGCACCAGCTGCCGCGCCGCTTGAATGCGCGTCGCCATATCCGCGAGGCGAAACGCGACTGCCTGATGTTCGATGATTGCCTGCCCGAAGGCCTTGCGCTCACGGGCATAATCCCGCGCCGCCTCGAAGGCCGCCTGCGCCATGCCTACCGCTTGCGCGGCGATGCCGATGCGGCCGCCTTCCAGATTGGCAAGCGCAATGCGATACCCCTGCCCCTCTTCGCCCAGCCGCAATTCGGCTGGCACCGCCATGTCGGTAAAGGCGATCTGGCAGGTATCGGATGAATGCAGGCCGAGCTTTTCTTCGACCCTTATGACCTCGTAACCCGGCGTGTCCGTCGGCACGATGAAGGCGGTGATACCCTTCTTGCCCGCCGTCGCGTCGGTGACGGCAAAAACGATGACGACATCGCCATTTTTACCTGATGTGATGAATTGCTTAGCGCCATCAAGAATATAACGATCACCATCGCGCCGCGCTTTGGTCTTGAGATTTGACGCATCGGAGCCAGCCTGCGGTTCGGTCAGCGCGAAACCGCCGATCCATTCGCCGGAAGCCAGTTTCGGCAGGAAGCGCTGCTTCTGGCCTTCGGTTCCGAATTTTAGGATAGGCACACATCCCACAGAATTATGGACGCTCATGATGGTGGAACAGGCACCATCCCCGGCAGCGATTTCCTCCAGTGCCAGTGCGTAAGCAACGGCGCCGGTCTCCGCCCCGCCATACTCTTCGGAGACCAGCATGCCGAGGAAACCGAGCTCGCCCATCGCTTTCAATTCGTCTTTGGGAAAACGGCTTTCCCGGTCACGCGAAGCGGCGCCAGGGGCAAGCCGCTCGCGGGCGAAGTCGCGGGCCATATCTCTGATCTGTTGCTGGGCTTCGGTGAGCATCATCGCGGCCTCTCCCCCAAAAGGCGAAGCGCATGAAACACGTCGACGTCGCCTGATGCCGGCAACGTCGCAAACTGGAATTGGTTCTGAGGCCTGCCCACGAAAGCATGGGCGGCCCCGTCGATCACGACAGGGTCATGCACAGCCAAATTCACCTCCCTTGGCCAGCCCTGATGTGAGGAACCGGCCCGCCGCAGATCTCCTCCAGACCGCGACTGATGTGAACGCTATCACTATCTCGAATTCATTTCAAAGCTATTTTGATTGACAGTTTTTTGATTGGCGATATCTTTGATCCAACAAATAGTCATATCATAGAGCAAATGATCCATGATTGAGCTCGACAGTTTCGACCAGAAGATTCTGCATGTTCTCGGCGATGACGGGCGGGTCAGCTGGCGGGATCTTGCCGCCCGCATCGGTCTCTCCTTCACGCCGACGCTGCGCCGCGTGCGCAAGCTGGAAGAGGAAGGCATCATTCGCGGTTATACCGCCGTGTTCGATGAGAACCGTCTGCTCGGCAACATGGGCGTCTTCATCTCCGTCACGCTGGAGCGGCAGATCAAGGAAGCGTTGACCACCTTCGAACACCACGTCGCTTCCATTCCGGAAGTTGTGGGCGGTTATCAGACCAGCGGCAGTTCCGATTATCTGATCCACGCCATGGTGCGGGATTTGCCGCATTATCAGGAGCTACTGGATTTCCTGACCACGGTTCCCGGCGTGTCGCGCATCCAGTCCAATTTCGCCATCAAGACATTCGTGCGCCGTTCCGCCGCCTTCACCGGAGGTGACGCGCCATAATCAGGGGTTGCCGGCGCGGAGGAGGTGCCGGTTGCTGACAAAAGGGACGGCGGCAGATGCCGTCCGGAGGAGGAGACGCGATGAGTTTGAATCTCGCCGCCATTTTCGATGCCGATCTCGGCCCGGAAATCGCAGCATTGCGCGACAGCGCAAGTGCATTCGCAGACGATAAAATTGCTCCTTTGGCGGCGGCGATCGACAGGGACGACCGTTTTCCACGCAAGCTTTGGCCGCAAATGGGCCAGCTTGGCCTGCACGGTATCACCGTTTCGGAAGAATTCGGCGGCGCTGACATGGGCTATCTCGCCCATTGCGTGGCGATGGAGGAAATAAGCCGGGCTTCCGCTTCCATCGGTCTTTCCTATGGCGCTCATTCCAACCTCTGCATCAACCAGATTCACCGCTGGGGAACGCAAGAGCAGAAGCGCAGATATCTACCGAAGTTGGTCTCCGGCGAACATGTCGGTTCGCTCGCCATGAGCGAGACGGAAGCCGGATCGGATGTCGTCTCGATGCGGCTGAAGGCGGAACGCAAAGGTGATCACTATGTGCTGAACGGCGCGAAAATGTGGATCACCAACGGTCACGAGGCCGATACGCTGGTGGTTTACGCCAAGACGGATATGTCCGCTGGCCCGCGCGGCATCACCGCCTTCCTGATCGAAAAAGGCTTCAAGGGCTTTCGCCCGGCCCAGAAACTCGACAAGCTCGGCATGCGCGGTTCCCCCACCTCGGAACTGGTATTCGAGGATTGCGAGGTGCCGGAGGAAAACATCCTTGGTCGCCTCAATGATGGCGTGACGGTGCTGATGAGCGGGCTGGATTACGAGCGCGCCGTACTGGCTGCCGGCCCTGTTGGCATCATGCAGGCAGCCATCGATCTGGTGCTGCCCTATGCCCGCGAGCGCAAGCAGTTCGGCAAACCCATCGGCGAATTCCAGCTGGTGCAGGGAAAGCTTGCCGATATCTATTCGGCGATGAACGCATCGCGCGCTTATGTCTATGCCGTGGCCCGGGCCTGCGACAATGGCCGCATCACGCGGCAGGATGCGGCAGGTGCAATCCTGTTCGCCGCCGAACGGGCCACACAGGTGGCGCTGGATGCAATTCAGCTTCTCGGCGGCTCCGGTTATGTCAATGAAAGCCCGGCCGGACGGCTGCTGCGCGACGCCAAGCTTTATGAAATCGGCGCAGGCACCAGCGAAATCCGCCGGATGCTGATCGGCCGCGAACTGGTCAAGGGCAACGGGTGAGGACACAAGATGAAGCTTACATCCAGCCTGAACCGCGACCCCACCTTTGCCGCCAATGTCGATTTCATGTCAGGCTTGGTCGATGACCTGCAGCAGCACGTCGAGAAAATATTGAGAGGCGGCGGCGACAAGGCCCGTGAACGGCATCTTTCCCGCGGCAAATTGCTGGCGCGTGATCGCATCGAGGTTTTGCTTGATCCCGGCAGTCCTTTCCTCGAGTTTTCGCAATTTGCGGCTTACGAGGTCTATGACGAACCCGTTCCCGCCGCCGGCATCGTCACCGGCATCGGCCGGGTCTCGGGCCGCGAATGCGTCATCGTCGCCAATGATGCGACGGTGAAAGGCGGCACCTATTATCCGCTGACGGTGAAGAAACACCTGCGCGCGCAGGAAATCGCCACGGAGAACCGCCTGCCCTGCATTTACCTCGTGGATTCCGGCGGCGCGAACCTGCCCAATCAGGACGAGGTGTTTCCCGACCGCGATCATTTCGGCCGCATTTTCTATAATCAGGCCAATATGTCAGCGGAAGGCATCGCCCAGATTGCCGTGGTGATGGGCAGTTGCACGGCGGGCGGGGCCTATGTGCCTGCCATGAGCGACCAGTCCGTCATCGTCAAAAATCAGGGCACGATCTTTCTCGGCGGCCCGCCGCTGGTGAAGGCCGCGACCGGCGAGGTGGTGAGTGCGGAAGAGCTGGGCGGCGCGGATGTGCATTCCCGGCAATCCGGCGTCACCGATCATTATGCACGCGACGACCGGCACGCGCTGGCGCTGACCCGGCGGATCGTCTCCACCCTCAACCGTCGCAAACAGGTGGGGCTGGATATCCGCGAACCCGTAGAACCACTTTATCCGGGTGAAGAGCTTTATGGCGTCGTTCCCGCCGATACGCGCAAACCATTCGAAGTGCGCGAGATCATCGCCCGTCTGGTGGACGGTTCCGAATTCGATGAGTTCAAGGCGCTTTACGGCACCACGCTGGTCTGCGGTTTCGCCCACATCCACGGTTATCCCGTCGGCATCGTCGCCAATAACGGCATTCTGTTTTCGGAATCGGCGCTGAAGGGCGCGCATTTCATCGAGCTTTGCTGCCAGCGCGGCATTCCCCTGGTTTTCCTGCAGAACATCACAGGCTTCATGGTCGGCAAGGCCTATGAGGCGGGCGGGATCGCCAAGGATGGCGCCAAGCTCGTTACCGCTGTCGCTTCAGCCAGAGTGCCGAAATTCACCGTCATCATCGGCGGCTCCTTCGGGGCCGGCAATTACGGCATGTGCGGCCGCGCCTATTCGCCACGTTTCCTGTGGATGTGGCCCAATGCCCGCATTTCGGTGATGGGCGGCGAACAGGCGGCGTCCGTCTTGGCGCAAATCCGTCGCGATGGCATCGAGGCCGATGGCCGTCACTGGTCCAAGGAAGGGGAAGAGGCCTTCAAACAGCCGATCCGGGAAAAATACGAGCGGGAGGGACATCCCTATTATGCCAGCGCCAGACTTTGGGACGATGGCATCATCGACCCGAAGGATACCCGCCTCGTGCTTGGCCTTGGCCTCTCCGCCGCGCTCAATGCACCGATTGAACCCACCCGTTTTGGCATATTCAGGATGTGAGGCGACGATGTTCTCAAAAATACTGATCGCCAACAGGGGCGAAATAGCCTGCCGTATCATCCGCACCGCCGCCAAGATGGGCATCCGCACCGTTGCCGTCTATTCGGATGCCGACCGTGACGCCATGCATGTGGCGCTGGCCGACGAGGCCATCGCCATCGGCGCGGCCGCCGCGCGGGCCTCCTATCTCGACGGCGAAAAAATCATCGCCGCCGCAAATGCCTGCGGCGCACAAGCCATTCATCCGGGTTACGGATTTCTTTCGGAAAATGCCGGCTTCGCCGAAGCCTGCGCCACCGCCGGGCTCGTTTTCATTGGCCCGCCGGCAGCGGCAATCCGCGCCATGGGCGGGAAAAGCGAGGCAAAGGCGCTGATGGCAAGGGCCGGCGTTCCGGTCGTTCCCGGCTATCACGGTGAGGAACAGGCGCAGGAGCGATTGGGCAGCGAGGCGGACGCCATAGGTTATCCCGTTCTGCTCAAGGCCTCGGCCGGCGGCGGCGGCAAGGGCATGCGCATCGTGCGGCAGAAGCGCGACTTCGCAGCGGAGCTTGCCGCCGCAAAACGCGAAGCGCTGGCCGCTTTCGGCAATGACCGCATGCTGATCGAAAAATACCTCGAGCGGCCGCGCCATGTGGAAGTGCAGGTCTTTGCCGATGGCCATGGCAACTGTGTTTCGCTTTTCGAGCGCGACTGCTCGATCCAGCGCCGGCACCAGAAGGTCATCGAGGAAGCTCCTGCCCCCGGCCTGCCCGATGCGCTTCGCCAGCGCATGTATGAAGCGGCGGTCGCCGCCGCCCGCACCATCGATTATCGCGGCGCGGGAACGGTGGAATTCCTGCTCGACCCTTCCGGCGACTTCTATTTCATGGAAATGAATACGAGGCTGCAGGTCGAACATCCGGTCACGGAATATATTACCGGTCTCGACCTGGTCGAATGGCAGATCCGCGTCGCCAACGTAGAGGCCCTGCCGGAAGACTGGACCGGTCTCAGCATAAACGGCCATGCAATCGAGGCGCGGATTTATGCCGAGGACCCGGCGCATGATTTCCTGCCGTCGATCGGCACCATCAGCCATCTGGTTTTCCCCGATCAGGGCCCTCATGTCAGGATCGACAGCGGCATCCGCGCCGGCGACGCCATCACCGTGCATTACGATCCGATGATCGCCAAGCTGATCGTCTGGGACCGTGATCGCCCATCGGCGCTGCGGCGTTTGCGGTTGGCGCTCGAAAATCTGGCGATCTGTGGCGTCACCAGCAATGCCGCCTTTCTGACGCGGCTTGCGGGACTGGCGGCCTTCGCGAACGCCGATCTCGACACCGGCTTCATCGCCCGTCACGAAGTGGCGCTGTTTGCTCCGGCAGCAACGGACGGGAACGAGATAACCATGGCCGCGCTTGGCCTGCTGCTTGCGCGGCAGAAAAACGGAAAGCCTGTTTCACAGGCAGATCCCTATAGCCCATGGAACAAGACGGCGGCCTTCCGCCTCAACGCGCCGGCAAGGGAAACGCTGTGTTTCGTCTTTGACAACCAGCCGCTTAGCGTTGGCGTCACGCATGAGGCGGATGGTTTTTCGTTTGAGATCGACGGACGGGCCATCAATGTCCATGGGGACCTCTCGGACGATGGCAAATTCAAAGCGACCGTGGAAGGCAGGAAAAGGCAGGGCCATTTCTTTGCCGAGGATGGCCGTTACACTCTTTTTCTGGATGGCGAGCATTATCGCATCGACCAGCCGGATCCCGTCGATATCGCGGATGCCGCTACCCATACCGGCGGCCTGGAAGCGCCCATGCCCGGCGTCATCCGCGCCTTGCTGAGCAGCAACGGTGCTGCGGTTGAGGCCGGCGAGGCACTTGTGGTGATGGAGGCGATGAAAATGGAACACACGATCCGCGCGCCGGCGAAAGGCACCGTCACGGCCATCAATTGCATTGAGGGCGATATGGTCGCGGCCGGTGCGGTGCTGGTGGATTTCGAGCCGGAGGGCGGCTGAAATGAGCTGGCCCCGAAAGGTAAAAATCGTCGAAGTGGGCGCGCGTGACGGCTTGCAGAACGAAAGCGCCGAGGTTCAAGCCGCCATCAAGATCGAGTTGATCGCACGGCTGGCCGCAACCGGATTGGCGGCGGTGGAAGCGGGTGCTTTCGTCTCACCCAAAAAAGTGCCGAAAATGGCGGATTCGAAAGAGGTGTTCCAGGGGCTCGAAAGGCGACCCGGCACCGCCTATCCGGCGCTCGTTCCCAATATGAAAGGTTTCGAGGCTGCCCTTGATGCCGGTGTGACGGAAGTCGCCGTTTTCGTCTCCGCGTCCGAAGGTTTCAGCCAGCACAATATCGGCTGCTCGCGCGCCGAAAGCCTTGAGCGCCTGCGCGATGTCGCATCAGCCGCGGCCGGGCGGAACATCCTCATACGCGGTTACGTCTCCTGCATAGCCGGCTGCCCCTATGACGGTAAGGTTGCACAGGATGAGGTGGCGGCGATGGCCGAAGCGCTTATCGGCCTCGGCTGTTACGAAATCTCGCTCGGCGATACGATCGGCATCGGCACGGCGGACCAGATTCGCAATATCATCAAGCGGGTGTCTGCCCGCATCCCGCGTGAAAAACTCGCCATGCATTTCCACGATACCTATGGGCAGGGCGTCGCCAATGTGCTGGCCTCGCTGGATGAAGGCATCTCCGTCTTCGACAGTTCGGTCGCCGGGCTGGGCGGCTGCCCCTTTGCACCGGGCGCCAGCGGTAACGTCGCCACCGAAGACGTCGTTTATCTGCTGCAGGGGCTTGGCATTAAAACCGGTATCGACCTGTTGGCGGTGGCGAAAACCGGGGACTGGATCAGCCGGCATCTCGGTAGACCGAATGCGGCCCGCGCCGGCAAGGCACTGCTTGCGGCAAGACAGAAGGATGGCGCGCATGGCGGATGAACTGCTTAGCGAAAGGCGCAAGGACATTCTCTGGCTGACGCTCAACCGGCCGGAGGTGCACAATGCCCTGAATGCCGCGATGACGGACGCATTGACGAGAGCCATCGGCGCGGCATCCGGTGATGGCGGCCTGCGCGCCGTGGTAATAACGGCGGCGGGAGACCGCAGCTTCTGCTCCGGGGCCGATCTGAAGGAAAGCGCCGGCGGCATGTTCCTCTCGCGGGATGGAGCCAACCCTATTGCCGATGTGATGCGCGCCATCGAGGGCTGCGACAGGCCCGTCATCGCCCGCATCAACGGCCGGGTTCTGGCCGGCGGGCTTGGCCTCGTTGCCGCCTGCGATCTCGCCTATGCCGCCGACCATGCCGAATTCGGCATGCCTGAGGTGCGCGTGGGACTTTTCCCGGCCATGGTGGCGGCAAAGCTTCTGGCGAAGATGCCCCTGAGCCAGCTTCAGGAAATGGCCTATCTTGGCGCTGCGATCAACGCCGCTGATGCGGAGCGTCTCGGCCTCGTCAATCGGGCTGTCCCTTCGGCCGAACTCGATGTCGTGGTGGAAGATGTTCTCGCACGGTTGCGGCAGAATGCTCCGGGCGCCATCGCGGCCGGAAAGGCGGCGTTGCTGAAGATGCGCGATATGCCGTCCATCGAGCGGCTTGCCTTTGCCGAGAGCGTCATCGCCACGATCAGCGTCAGCGACGAGGCGCGGCAGGGGCGATTGGCTTTTGCCGAAAAAAGGAAACCGCTCTGGTTGGAGTGATCGCCGTCATCTGTCCGAACTCCGGTTCTCTCGAAAGTCGTCATAGGGTTAATCGATATAATCCCGATGCGTCCGTTGACCCTGTTCGGCAAATCGAGTTCTATCCAGCACCTTTCGCCGGGCGGCGATTGGGGAAGCCGGAGGAGACCCATGCAGCTTGTAAAAACCGTCGCCGAATTGCGGGACGCCACCGCCGACTTTCGCCGTGCGGGCAAAACCATCGGCTTCGTGCCGACCATGGGCTTTCTCCATATCGGCCATCTGACGCTCGTTGCCCAATCCAAGGCGGAAAACGACGTGACAGTGGTTTCGATCTTCGTTAACCCATTGCAATTCGGTGCGAATGAGGATCTGGCCCGTTACCCCCGCGATCTTACCCGCGACAGCGCATTGCTGGAAGAGGCGGGCATCGACATTCTTTTCGCACCGGAAGTCTCCGAGATGTATCCGCGCCCGATGCAGACCGTGGTGGATGTGCCCGAACTGGGAAACCAGTTGGAAGGCGCGGTGCGGCCGGGGCATTTCGCCGGTGTTGCGACCGTCGTGACCAAGCTTTTTAATCTCGTTCAGCCGAACGCGGCCTATTTCGGCGAGAAGGATTACCAGCAGGTAACGCTGATCCGCCGCATGGTCGAGGACCTTGCCCAACCTGTCAGGGTCGTTCCCGTCGCCACCGTGCGCGAGGCGGACGGGCTGGCCTGCTCCTCACGGAATGTCTATCTTAACCCCGCACAACGCGCCGCAGCCGTGATCGTGCCGCGCGCGCTGGACGAAGCGGAACGGCTTTATGGCGAGGGCTTCGACGACCTTGCCGCATTCGAGACGGCCATAGAAAAATTCATCGCCGCCGAGCCGCTGGCCTCACCGGAAGTCGTCGCGGTGCGCGATCCCGATACGCTCGCCCCCGTTGCTTCGTTGCAGGCGGGACCAGTGCTGGTGGCGCTGTTCGTGCGCCTGGGCAGCACGAGGCTCCTCGACAACCGTGTCATCGGGCGCGACAGGATCAATCAACGGGAGGCTGTCGAATGAGCGCCCATGGCAAACATAAGCGGCTGACGACGGCCTCCATCCGACAGATGAAAGGCGAGGCGCGCATCGTCTGCCTGACCGCCTATACCACGCCGATTGCCCGCCTGCTCGATCCGCATTGCGATCTGCTCCTGGTCGGCGATTCCCTCGGCATGGTGCTTTACGGAATGGACACGACGGTCGGCGTCACGCTGGACATGATGATCGCCCATGGCCGCGCCGTCATGCGCGGTGTCGAGCATGCCTGCGTCATCGTCGATCTTCCCTTCGGCACCTATCAGGAATCGAAGGAACAGGCGTTCCGCAATGCGGTGCGGCTGATGCAGGAAACCGGCTGCGACGGCGTGAAGCTGGAAGGCGGCGAGGAAATGGCGGAGACCATCGCCTTTCTGGTCGCCCGCGGCATTCCGGTGTTCGGTCATGTCGGGCTGATGCCGCAGCTCGTCCACACCGCCGGCGGCTTCCGCTCGCTCGGACATTCGGATGCGGAAACGCAGAAGATCTGGCGCGATGCGATTGCGGTCGATCAGGCCGGCGCCTTCGCCATCGTCGTGGAAGGCACCGTCGAGCCGCTGGCTCGCGATTTGACGGAAAAACTTGCCGTCCCCACCATCGGCATCGGCGCATCGCCGGCCTGTGACGGACAGGTGCTGGTTTCCGACGACATGCTCGGCCTGTTTTCCGATTTCAAACCGAAATTCGTAAAACGCTACGCCGATCTCGGCACGGCGGCTTCAGAAGCGGCGGCGGCTTATGCTGATGAGGTGCGCTCCGGTGCATTTCCAGGGCCGGAGCATACGTTTCAGGTGCGACGGCAATCGCCTTCGGGGAAGTAATGAAGGCGCGCAGCGAGCGGGCGGGCGAGTTCGTGACCAACACCTTCACCTGCGTCATGCTCGGGCCTGTCCCGAGCATCTGCTACCTATCGATTTTATGCGACGCTGGCAGATCCTCGGCACAAGGCCGAGGATGACGTCGAGATAGAGGCAAGGTGTGTAGTCAGCCTTAGCTTCCCTCTATTCTAGCGACACCGAACTTACACAATACCGCCGCTGCCGCCAACCGAAGCCGGGCGCTTCGCCGCAACATGGCTGCGATAGCCGCTCGCACGATAAGTCGCGACCGGATCGATAGCGCCGCCCGCCAATTGCCGCGCCTGAGCAAGAATCGGTTCCACATCGGTGCGATAGGCCCGCTTCAGCATATCGGAAGCCATCAGCGCATCATTATCCTGCTGGTAACCGTCGAGAGCGATGCGATCCACCAGCAATGCCTGCGCATAGGCGCGGCGGATTTCGTTGGCGCTGGAGATCAGGCTTTCGATGGGGTCCGTCACATTATGCGACTGGTCGATCATATGGGCGGGATGGAAACCCTTCACGCCGCGATGTTCGGCATCGACCAACTCGTTGAAAACGAGGAACAGGCGATAGGGCTCGATTGAACCGGCATCCAGATCGTCATCGCCATATTTACTGTCGTTGAAGTGGAAACCGCCGAGCTTGCCGAATTGGATAAGCCGGGCGACGATCATCTCGATATTGGTGTTGGGCGCATGATGGCCGAGATCGACGAGGCAGAAGGCCTTTTCGCCGAGCGTATTGGCAATGAGGTAATTGGTGCCCCAGTCCTGCACGACGGTGGAATAGAAGGCCGGCTCATACATCTTGTGTTCGGAGAAGATGCGCCAGTCATCCGGCAGCGCCTTGTAGATATCGGCCATGGCCGCGAGATAACGTTCGAAACTTCTGGTGAAATTGCTCTGGCCGGGGAAATTGGAACCGTCGCCCACCCACACCGTCAGCGCCTTGGAGCCGATGGCATTACCGATTTCGATACATTCGATATTGTGCTCGACGGCCTGCCGGCGCGTCGCGGCATCCGTATGGCTCAGCGAGCCGTATTTGTAGGAGTGGCTCTGGCCCGGCACATCTGAAAAGGTGTTGGAATTCATGGCGTCGAAGCCGAGGCCGAGCGCATCGGCATGGGCCTTCAGCCGCTTCGGATCTTCCTTGTCCCACGGAATATGCAGCGAGACATTGGGCGTCGCCCGCGTCAGCTGGTTGATGACGGCGCAATCATCCAGCTTGTCGAAAATGCCGCGTGGCTCGCCCGCGCCCGGGAAACGGGCAAAACGTGTACCGCCCGTGCCGACGCCCCAGGACGGCACGGCGACGAAAAATTCCGCCACCTTGGCCGTAACGGTATCGATGTCGATGTTGCGGCGCGCCAGCTGGTTGCCCAGCGCCTGATAGTCGTCTTTCTGTGCGCCGGCGCGCTTTTCGTTTTCCGCCGCGATGACATCGGCTGCGATCTTCGTTTCGGTCATTTTTTCCTCCCCGGCCAACGCGACGTGATCGCCGCCTATGACCGTCCCTTATTATCGCGTAAAACTCTGCGCATTGCCGGCATCGACATTGATGATGTTGCCGGTCGACTTGGCCGAAGCGTCGGACGCCAGGAAGTAGATCGCCTCGGCGATATCTTCCGGGAAGACATTGAGCTTCAGCATCGAGCGCTTGCGGTAATGTTCTTCGAGATCGGTCACCTCGATCTTGGACGACGCCGCCCGCTGCTCACGCCACTCGCCATTCCAGATTTTCGAACCGCGCAACACGGCATCGGGATTGACGGTGTTGACGCGAATGCCCGCTTCCGCCCCTTCGAGCGCAAGGCAACGGGCGAGATGAATTTCCGCCGCCTTCGCCGTGCAATAGGCCGATGCATTGGGTGAAGAGGCAAGGCCATTCTTGGAAGCGACAAACACGACGTTGCCGCCGAGATTCTGTCGCCGCAGCAGCCGGAATGCTTCTCGCGAAACGAGGAAATAGCCTGTCGCGAGGATGTCGATATTCTTGTTCCACATGGCAAGCGTCGTATCTTCCACCGGGGCGGAAGAAGCGATGCCGGCATTGGAAACGAGGATATCCACGCCGCCGAATTCCACGCTCGCTTCCGCAAAGGCGGAAATGACCGCATCTTCCTGCGTCACATCAAGCTTGACGGTGCGCACCGCATCGCCACTGTAACGCTTGACGAAATCGCCCCTGGCGGCCTCCAATGCCGCCTCGTCAATATCCGCCAGAACCACGCAGGCACCCTCACCCGCCAGCCGTTCCGCCGTTGCCCGACCGATGCCGCCAGCGCCGCCGGTGACGAAGGCGACACGGCCGGCAAGGCTTTTCGGCTTCGGCATGCGTTGCAGCTTTGCTTCTTCCAGCAGCCAATATTCGATATCGAAGGCTTCCTGCTCGGGCAGACCCTGATATTCCGATACGGTGGACGCCCCGCGCATTACGTTGATGGCGTTGACATAAAATTCACCGGCAATGCGGGCGGTCGCCTTGTCTTTAGCGAAGGACAACATGCCCACGCCAGGGATGAGGAATATCACCGGGTTCGGATCGCGCATCTTGGGCGAATTCTCATGGCGGCAGGTTTCATAGTAGCGCGTATAATCCGCGCGGTAAGCCTCCAGCGCCGCGTCGAGACCAGCCGTCAGCGCATCGACATCGGGATTTGCGGTATCGAGGTTGAGGATCAGCGGGCGGATTTTCGTGCGCAGAAAGTGATCCGGGCAGGATGTGCCGAGGTTGCCAAGCGGCTTCAGTTCCTTTGAATTGACGAATTCCAGGACAGCATCCTGATCGTCAAAATGGCCGAGCTTGCGTTCCTCGCGGCCGATGCGGCCACGGATTTCCGGCATCAACCGGCCGGCGATGGCGCGGCGTTCGGCAACCGGCAGGCTTTTGGCCACGGCACCGCCGAAGATCACCTTGCCTTCGGTCTTTCCTGCAAACCATTCGATCGCCTTATTGATAATGGCGAGCGTCAGTTCGTAACATGCCTTGGCGTCGTTATCCCAGGTGAAGAGGCCATGGCTTTCGAGCACGACGCCTTTCGCCTTGGGATTGGCCTTGACGAAGGCTTCCAGATCGAGACCGAGCTGGAAACCGGGACGGCGCCACGGAAGCCAGCCGATATCATCGCCAAAGATCTGCTGCGTCAGTTCCTTCGAATTCTTCGAGGCTGCAATCGCGATGATCGCATCCGGATGCATATGATCGACATGATCATAGGGCACGAAGCCATGCAGTGGCGTATCGATTGAGGCCGCGCGCGGATTGAGGTTGAAGGTGCAATGCGGCAGGAAGCCGACCATGCGGTCCTCATCTTCGACACCCTTGTAGATGCCCTTCAGCGCTTCCAGCTTCTCGAGATAAAGGGTGGCAAACCCATCGAGCTTGATGGTGCCGACATCGCCGCCGGACCCTTTCACCCACATGACGCGGACCTTTTCACCCGTCAGCGGGTCAGTCTCAAGCACCTTTGCCGATGTGTTGCCGCCACCATAATTGGTGATGCGCTTGTCGGCACCGAGCAGATTGGAGCGATAAAGCAGCTTGCCGGGCTCATCAAGCGTCCGGGCGTAGGCGTCGTCCCAATGGCTTTCGAGAAGGCGGGATTTACCCGTCATGTCTTCCTCCCAATATCTTCCTGCATTCGCGGAGCCGATATCGGCCCGCCTCCTTTGATGGCAGATATCGCGCATTCAAAAGGACAATGTCAATCAAAAACGATCATAAATTTTCATGTTGCAGCGCGAAACTGATTAATTTGATCGTTCTTGATTGACAACGTAAAGAGATTGAGAATAATCACGATCAGGAGGACCCCATGCACGAACGCGAACGCCATCGCATCATCTTGAGCGCCACGCAGGAAAAAGCTGTCGTGACGGTGCAGGATATTGCCGAACTGACGGATGCGTCGGAAGCGACGATCCGCAGGGATATTGCGTCTTTGCATGTGCAGGGCAAGTTGCGGCGCGTGCGCGGCGGAGCGGAAGCGGTCCATCCGCCGCAGCTTGGCAATCTCGCCGCACGGCCGTTCCGTGTTTCCGAATCGGTCAATATCGATAAGAAACGCGCAATTGCGCGCAAGGCGGTCGATCTCTGCAATGATGGCGACGCGATCATCCTGAATGGCGGCACGACCACGTTCCAGATGGTGCATTACATGGCGGCGCGTCGCCTGCAGGTGATGACCAATTCCTTTGCCATCGCCGAGCATCTGGTCAAACATTCCAAGTGCAACGTCAATGTGCCGGGCGGCGCGATCTATCGCGATCAGAGCCTCATCCTCTCGCCCTTCGAAAATGACGCTATCCGCAATTTTTATGCGCGACGGATTTTTCTCGGCGCGCAGGGCGTGGGCGCTCTTGGCATCATGGAGTCCGACGCGCTCGTGATCCAGAGCGAACAGAAGCTGATGCGGCAGGCGGAAGAGCTGATCGTGATGGTCGATTCCTCGAAATTCAGAAAACGCTCCAGCCTGATTTTATGCCCGCTCGAAAACGTCACGACCATCATCACCGATGACGGGATTTCGGACGAGGCGGCAAGGATGGTGGAAAATGCCGGCGTGGAATTGCTGATCGCCGGGGCGGTGGGGGATGGCAAGACAGCCAACCCGCCTGATGGGGAGGATTCCTCTTCGGTCGCTTGAGGAAGCACCGGGGAGAGGAACAGGTGCAAAACGGGAGGAAAAGGAACATGAAACTTACACGCAGAACATTGACGAGCGTCCTGGCACTTAGCGCGGCGCTATCCGTTGCGGGTCTTGGCGGCGTTGCCCAGGCAGCCGACGTCAAGATCGCACTGGTGGTCAAATCGCTCGGCAACGGCTTTTTCGAAGCCGCCAACAAGGGTGCTGAAGAGGCCGCGAAAGACCTTGGCGGCGTGCAGATCATCTATACAGGCCCGACCAGCACCACGGCGGAAGGCCAGATCGAAGTGATCAATTCGCTGATCGCGCAGGGTGTGGACGCCATCGCCATTTCCGCCAATGACCCGGACGCCGTGGTTCCGGCGCTGAAGAAGGCCGCGCAGCGCGGTATCAAAGTCATTTCCTGGGATTCAGGCGTGGCGCCTGAAGGCCGCATTCTCCAGCTCAACCCGTCCTCCAACGCGCTGATCGGCAAGATGTGCCTGCAGCTGGCCGCGGCACATCTCGAAGGCGGCAAGGGCGATTTCGCCATTCTTTCGGCCACCACCACCTCCACGAACCAGAATATCTGGATCGACGAGATGAAAAAGCAGCTGAAGGACTTTCCCGGCCTCAACCTCGTCACCACGGTCTACGGTGACGACCTCGCCGACAAGAGCTATCGCGAAGCGCAGGGACTGCTCTCCTCGCAACCGAACGTTAAGGTCATCGTCGCTCCGACGACGGTCGGCGTTCTCGCCGCCTCGCAGGCCGTCAAGGATGCGGGCAAGATCGGTCAGGTCTATGTGACGGGCCTTGGCCTGCCGTCTGAAATGGCCGGCGCCATCAAATCAGGCGCCACCAAGGAATTCGCCATCTGGAACCCGATCGACCTCGGTTACTCCGCCACCCAGATCGCCTATCGCCTGGTGAAGGGCGAAACGGATGGCAAGCCGGGCTCGGAAATTGAAGCCGGTCGTATGGGCAAGATCAAGGTTGGTGAAAACAGCGAAGCGGCGATGGCCGATCCGTTTGTTTATGACGCGAAGAATATCGATCAGTTCTCGAAGATTTTCTGATCTTGAGAAGTGACGGCAGTGCGTGGAGGGCACCCCCCTCTGCCCTGCCGGGCATCTCCCCCTCAAGGGGGGAGATCAATGTGCCGCACCCGCTCGATCCATAAGGCAGGGTGCTATCCGCTTGCCGATCTCCCCCCTTGAGGGGGAGATGCCCGGCAGGGCAGAGGGGGGCGCCCCTCGCGGCTTCATCAAAACAGACCGGTAAGACGGAATGATGCGTGCTGAAACCCAAACCATAAACATCTCAGAGGCTTCCAGCGCCGTTCCCATTCTGGAAATGCGCGGCATCAGCCAGATATTCCCCGGCGTCAAAGCGCTTGATGGCGTCGATATCGCGCTATACCCCGGCAAGGTCACCGCGCTGATCGGCGAGAACGGTGCGGGTAAATCCACGCTCGTCAAAATCCTTACTGGCATCTATCGCCCGAACGAGGGTGAAATCATGCTGGATGGCAAGGCCGTCCACTTCCACAGCGCACAGGACGCCATCGATGCCGGCGTTACCGCCATTCATCAGGAAACCGTGCTGTTCGATGAGCTTTCCGTCGGCGAAAACATCTTCCTCGGCCATGCGCCAAAAGGCCGTTTTGGCCTGATCGACTGGAAGACCATCAATGCGCGCGCCAAGGTTCTGCTGGAGCAGCTGGAGAGCACTATCGATCCCTCCATTCGGCTGAAAGACCTGTCGATTGCGCAGCGCCATCTGGTGGCCATCGCCCGGGCGCTATCGGTCGAGGCACGCATCGTCATTATGGACGAGCCGACCGCTGCTCTTTCCCGAAAGGAGATCGATGATCTCTTCCGCATCGTCGAAAATCTGAAGCGACAGGGCAAGGCGATCCTCTTCATCAGCCACAAGTTCGATGAAGTCTATGAAATCGCCGAGAATTATGCCGTGTTCCGTGACGGGAAAATGGTTGGCGCCGGCACGCTTGCCACCACCCCGCAAGATGAAATCGTGCGGTTGATGGTTGGCCGCGACGTGACGAATGCCTTTCCCAAACAGGCCGTCACGCTGGGGTCAACTGTTTTGTCAGTTCGCGACTATTCGCACCAGACGGAATTCCGCGATATTTCGCTCGAACTGCGCAAGGGCGAGATTCTCGGCCTCTACGGGCTGATCGGCGCCGGCCGTTCCGAACTCTGCCAGTCGCTGTTCGGCATCACCCGCCCGGCTTCGGGAGAGGTAATGCTGAACGGCCAGCCGCTTTCCATCCGCTCGCCGGAAGATGCGATACGCGCCGGCATCGTTTATGTGCCGGAAGAGCGCGGCCGCCACGGGCTGGCGCTCGATATGCCGATCTATCAGAACATGTCGCTGCCCTCTCTCACCCGCACCTCGCGCAAGGGGTTTCTGGCCGCCGCCAATGAATTCGCGCTGGCGCGCAAATATGCCGCGCGGCTCGATCTGCGCGCCGCCGCGCTTTCGGTGCCTGTTGGCACGCTTTCGGGCGGCAACCAACAGAAGGTGGTGATCGGTAAATGGCTCGCCACGAAGCCGAAGGTCATCATTCTCGATGAGCCGACCAAGGGCATCGATATCGGCTCGAAGGCCGCTGTACATGGCTTCATCAGCGAACTTGCGGCCGAAGGCTTGTCGATCATCATGATTTCATCCGAACTTCCCGAAATCCTAGGCATGTCCGACCGCGCCATCGTCATGCGCGAAGGCCTGATGGCGGGCCAGTTCGAACGCGCCGATTTTTCTCCGGAAAAGCTGGTGCGCGCCGCCACCGGCAATGCCTGAGAGGGGCCACAAACATGCAACGTCTACTCAAAAATCGCGAATGGCTGCTGGCGGGTATCATCATCATCATGATTGCCGGCTTTGCCCTGCGCGCGCCCGGCTTCGCCCGGCCCGGCAATCTCGTCAATATTTTCAATGATACGTCCATCCTCATCATCCTGGCGCTTGGCCAGATGGCGGTCATTCTCACGAAATCCATCGACCTCTCAGTCGCCGCCAATCTCGCCTTTACCGGCATGGCGGTGGCGATGACCAATGCCGCCTTTCCGGGTATTCCCCTGCCGCTACTCATTGTCATGGCGGTCGGCATCGGCGCGTTTCTAGGTTCCATCAACGGCATACTCGTCTGGTGGCTTGGCATTCCGCCCATTGTTGTGACGCTCGGCACGCTCACCATCTATCGCGGCATGGCTTTCGTGCTGTCGGGCGGCGGCTGGGTGAATGCGCATCAGTTTTCGCCGACCTTCCTCAATGTGCCGCGCACGATGGTCCTCGGCATGCCGGTTCTGTCCTGGGTGGCCATTCTCATCATCGCCGGAGCCTGGCTGGTGCTGACACGCAGCTCCTTCGGCCGTTCCGCCTACGCCTCCGGCGGCAATCCGGGTGCTGCGGTCTATGCGGGCATCGATGTCGGCCGCACCCGCTTCTTCGCCTTCGTCCTGTCGGGGGCGCTCGCCGGTCTTGCCAGCTATCTCTGGGTGTCGCGCTACGCCGTTGCTTATGTGGATATCGCCGCCGGCTTCGAGCTGGACAGCGTGGCAGCCAACGTCATCGGCGGCATCTCGATTGCGGGCGGCATCGGCTCGGTGGCCGGAGCGGTGCTTGGCGCGCTGTTCCTCGGCGTCATCAAGAACGCGCTGCCCGTCATCGGCATTTCACCCTTCGCGCAAATGGCCATATCAGGCGTGGTCATCGTGCTCGCCGTCGTCTTCAATGCCCGCGCCGAAGCCAGAAAAGGCCGTATCATCCTGCGCGATCGGGCCGCAGCAGACCATGGCAAGGAAGCATCCGCATGAGCACGAATTCCCAACCGTCACAGGCACCGCGCGTCATTCCCGACAAACTCGGCACGCCGCTCAGCCGCATCATGGCCAGCTGGGAAGTGTTGCTGCTCGGTGTCGCGATCCTCATCTTCATCGCCAATTCGCTCGCCTCGCCCTATTTCCTCAACGCCTGGAATCTCTCCGACGCGACCTTCAACTTCACTGAAAAGGCGATCATCGCCTTTGCCATGGCGCTTCTGATCATCGCCGGTGAAATCGACCTGTCAGTCGCCGCCATCATCGCGCTTGCTTCCACCGCCATGGGTGCGGCGGTGCAGATGGGGGTCGGCACATCAGGCCTCGTCGCCATCGGCATCGGCACCGGGCTATTGTGCGGGGCTTTCAACGGCTTTCTGGTCGCGGGGCTCAAGCTGCCCTCCATCGTCGTCACCATCGGCACCATGAGCCTGTTTCGCGGCATTTCCTATATGGTGCTGGGGGATCAGGCCTATGGCAAATATCCGGCGGATTTCGCCTATTTCGGTCAGGGCTACGTGTTCTGGGTGATCTCCTTCGAATTCGTACTGTTCATCGTCATGGCCATCCTCTTCGCCATTCTGCTGCACGCCACCAATTTCGGCCGGCAGGTCTATGTCATCGGCACCAATCCCTTCGCCGCCCGCTTTTCCGGCATTCCCGTCGAGCGCGTGAAGTTCATCCTCTTCCTGCTCACCGGCCTGATGAGCGGCATCGCCGCCGTCTGCCTCACCTCGCGGCTCGGTTCCACGCGCCCGTCAATCGCTCAAGGGTGGGAGCTTGAGGTGGTGACCATGGTGGTGCTGGGTGGCGTTTCCATTCTCGGCGGTTCCGGCACCATTGCGGGCGTCGTCATCGCCGCCTTCGTCATGGGCCTCGTCACTTTCGGGCTGGGGCTTCTGAACGTGCCTGGTATCGTCATGTCGATCTTCGTCGGCCTGCTGCTCATCATCACCATCGCCATCCCCATCGTCGTCCGTCGCCTTCGTGCCATGAGAGGCTGAACCATGCCGGAACTCGAAAAACACGCCTTCAAGATGAAACTCTTCGCCGGTAAGGAAGCCGAATATAAAAAGCGCCATGATGAGATATGGCCGGAGCTGGTGGCGCTGCTGCACGAGGCGGGGGTCCGCGACTACTCCATCCATCTCGACCCGGAAACCAACATTCTCTTCGGCGTGCTGACGCGGCCGAAAAACCACGGCATGGCGGCTTTGCCCGACCACCCCGTGATGAAGAAATGGTGGGCGCATATGGCTGATATCATGGAGAGCAATCCCGACAATTCGCCCGTTGCAATAGACCTGGTGATGGTGTTCCATCTGCCATGAGCGACAGCACCAAACCGAACCGGGTCGCGGTCATCGATATCGGCAAGACCAATGCCAAGGTGGTCGTCATCGACACCGGCAGCGGCGAGGAAATTGCCGGCGAGAAGCGGACGAATCCCGTTCTTCGCGAAGGCCCCTACCCGCATTACGATGTGGAGATGCTCTGGCACTTCATTCTTGCCGCGCTTCAACGGTTTGGCCACGAGCCGGGTTTTGATGCGATTTCCATCACCACCCATGGCGCTTCAGCAGCACTTCTCGATGGAAACGGCGACCTCGCCATGCCCGTGCTCGATTACGAGCATGTCTACCCCGAACCCGTTCAGGAGGCCTATCGCGAGATCAGGCCCGATTTCGTAGAGACTGGCTCGCCGCAGCTTCCTGCGGGACTGAACCTCGGCGCACAAATCCATTTCCAGAAAACCACCTTTCCGGACGAGTTCGCCAGGGTGCGCGACATCGTTACTTACCCGCAATATTGGGCAGGACGACTGACGGGCATTCAGGCAACCGAAACCACCTCGCTTGGTTGCCACACGGACCTATGGAACCCACGCTTGAAGAGGTTTTCATCGCTGGTCGAGCGTCTCGGCATCGAACATTTGATGGCGCCTGTCCGCTCCGCTTTCGATGTGCTGGGCACGATCCGCCCATCGCTGGCGCAGGAAACCGGGCTGTCACCTGATATGCCGGTCTATTGCGGCATCCACGATTCCAACGCGTCGCTCCTGCCGCATCTACTTCGCCGCGACGGCGATTTTTCCGTCGTCTCAACCGGCACCTGGGTGGTGAATTTCTCCATTGGCGGCAAGGCGGATGCGCTGGATCCCAACCGCGATACGCTTTTGAATGTCGATGCTCTCGGGCGACCCGTTCCCTCCTCCCGTTTCATGGGCGGCAGGGAATATGAAATTCTGGCGCAGCAATTCGGAGCTGCGACACCCCACGAAATCGAAGCAGCCCTCGGCGGGGTTATCGAAAAAGGGATAATGCTGCTGCCGAGCGTCGTTAGCGGCTCCGGCCCTTTTCCGGAAAGCGCATCACGCTGGATCGCCGATAGCGATGCAACAGAGGCGGAGCGACATGCGGCTGCCTCACTCTATCTCGCCCTGATGACGGAGTTCTGTCTTTCGCTCGTTGAGCGCAGAGGGCCTGTTGTCGTCGAGGGACCCTTCGCCGGAAACACGCTGTATTTGAGGGCACTCGCCGCTTTTGCCACAACCGACGTCATTGCCATGGAAGGCTCGACGGGGACTAGCGCGGGTGCTGCGCTGCTCACCGGTATCAAGCCGGTTGCCGGTCGAGAGCGTCATTTCACGGCGGGGGATATTCCGGAGCTGACTTCCTATCGCACCGCCTGGCGGGGCCATCTCACCTTGCCCAAATAGAAATGCGACCGAGTGATCGGCCGCATTCTGATGTCGGAAAAGTATCAGCCCTTAATGAAGGCCAGCAGGTCGGCATTCAGCACGTCGGCGTTGACGGTCAGCATGCCGTGCGAGAAGCCGGGATAGGTCTTCAGCGTGCCGTTTTTCAGAAGCTTCACCGACTTGTGAGCCGAGTCGGCGATCGGCACGATCTGGTCGTCTTCACCGTGCAGAACCAGCGTCGGAACGCTGATATTCTTCAGGTCTTCGGTCTGGTCGGTTTCCGAGAAGGCCTTGATCCCGTCATAATGGGCCTTCGCGCCGCCCATCATGCCCTGACGCCACCAGTTCTGGATAACACCTTCATGCACGGTCGCGCCATCGCGGTTGAAGCCATAGAACGGGCCGGCCGGTACGTCACGGAAGAACTGGGCGCGGTTTGCGGCAAGCGCAGAGCGGAAGCCGTCAAATACTTCCATCGGCAGGCCTTCCGGATTGGCCTCGGTCTTGAGCATCAGCGGCGGCACGGCGGAAACGAGAACCGCCTTGGCGACGCGGCCGGCGGGTTCGCCATGTTTTGCGACATAACGGGCCACTTCGCCGCCGCCGGTGGAATGGCCGATATGGACGGCGTTCTTCAGATCGAGCGCCTCCACGACGGCAAAGGCGTCGGCGGCATAGTGGTCCATGTCATGACCGTCAGCAACCTGGGCGGAACGGCCATGGCCACGGCGGTCATGGGCGACGACGCGAAAACCCTTGGAGAGGAAAAACAGCATCTGCGCATCCCAGTCATCTGAACTGAGCGGCCAGCCATGGTGGAACATGATCGGCTGGGCGTCCTTCGGGCCCCAGTCCTTGTAGAAGATTTCGGTTCCGTCTGTCGTCTTAACAAAGCCCATGATCGTTACTCCTTCGGTTGCGTTGGCATCTCCGGTGCATCCTTTTGTGCGCCGGTTTGATGGAGGGATGATGACGCAGGATAACGGTTGCTACAATTGCAACAATAATTGGGAATGAATTGCTGTTTATGAAATTATCGTGGCGTACCGATTACGATACGCGCATCGACCCGCTCCGCGCCCTCATGCAAATGTGAGAACGGAGAGGACAGGCGGACGGTTCCGTGAATTCGGCGCGGCCTCAGTCCACCTCGGGATCGTATTCCCTCGGGCTTTCGTCCTTCGAGAACAGGACGCAGGGCCCACGTGAGCCCCGGGGATCATAGGCATATCCCTTCGCGGTCAGCGCCTGCATGATATCGCGAACTCCGGCAAGACCGTAAAGATGGTCGTGCAGTTCCACGAATATCCGCTCCACACCGGAGAGGTCGGCCCTGCCGAGCAGATCGCGTTCCGCACCCTCGATATCCATAACGAGCGCGGTGATGCCCCGGCTGGCGATAAATTCGTCGATATTGGCGGAGGAAATTTCGATGCGCTTTTCATAGGGACCCTGATTTTCGTCCATGGACGACATCCAGAGATCCCTGCGGACGTAAAAAGGATAGGAGCTCGGCTCATCGGCGGTGAGAAGCCCCTGCGAAAACACGACATTGCCGCGGCAATTGGCCTTGATCACCCGCTCTGCCAGCGCCGCGGTGGAGGGGTTGGCCTCGAAGGCCCAGACGGAAACATCCTCGATGCCGGCAATGATCGAGGTGATGATGCCAATACCGGAGCCGAGCTCCAGCACCCGATCGCCGGGCTTGATGGCTTTCAGGACGCTGCGGGCCTCTTTCGCCTCATAGCTGCCGTCGGTCAGCGCCTGCCAGATGACCGGCGACACCTCATCGGAAGAGAGAGGAAGGGCAATTCCATGCACGTCCAGTATTTCCATGTCTCAAGCCTTTTCGCAAAACTCGGCCGCTTTGCCGCAATGATCCCATATCGACCGGGAATGCTCTACAGCATCGTTGCACCAACCGGTATCGGTTTTCGCAAGCAACACTATGACGTGGTAAAAAATCCAAGATACGGTCGCCGCCAAAACAGGCGCGCCTCAGACGGAACTCCAGGCCACAAGCTCCTTGGCCGGCAACGGTCTGCTGATCAGATATCCCTGAACCTGATCGCACCCCAGACGCCTGACACATTCATATTGCTCTTCCGTCTCGATACCTTCCGCAATCGTCGTCATCCGCAGACTGCGGCCGACGCCGACCACGAATTCCACGATCGCCAGCGCGTCGCGGTCGCTGGTGATATCGCGCAGGAACGAGCGGTCGATCTTGATCTTGTCGAAAGGCACGCCGCGCAGATTGGCGAGCGATGAATAACCTGTCCCGAAATCATCCATGGCGATCTGGATGCCGACGGCTTTCAGCCGTGAAAGTGTGTTGATCGTCTGGTCGCTCTTGTTGAGCAGGATCGATTCGGTGATTTCAAGTTCGAGCCGGCTGGGTTCCAGCCCGCTTTTCTCAAGCGCGCCCATGACGTTCTGGATGAGGCTGGTGCTGTGGAACTGGACTGGCGACAGATTGACCGCCACTTTCATGTCCTCGTCCCAGCCCATCGCCTCGCGGCAGGCGGTTTCCATCACCCATTTTCCGAGCGAATGGATGAGGCCGGTTCTTTCCGCAACGGGAATGAACACGCTGGGCGGCACATCGCCCCGCACCGGATGTTTCCATCGCAGCAGCGCCTCGAAGCCGCAAAGCTTGCGTGTCTGCGTCGCCACCTGCGGCTGGTAATAGACTTCCATCTCGTCGTTCTGCAGAGCGGTCTGCAAGTCAGCCTCGAAAGACTTTTTCTCGGTCAGCTGCTTCTGCATGCGGACCTTGAAGACACTCGCCCGGCCGGGGCCGATGGCTTTCGCCTCATAAAGCGCCAGATCCGCGCGCTTGAACAATTCATCCGCGTCGACGGCGCCGTGCGATATGGCGATGCCGATGCAGGTGCCGATTTTGACCTCCTGCTCGCCAAGCTGGTAGGTGCGGCTGATCTGGTCGATAAGCCTGTTGGCGATGCGGCGGGCGGAATCCTCGTTCAGATCGTCGGAGACGACGGCGAATTCGTCACCGCCCAGACGGCAGACCATATCATAATCGCCTCCGATGCCCGACAGGCGCTGCGCCACGGCCTGAAGCAGGGCATCGCCGGCGTCATGGCCGAGCGTATCGTTGACGTCCTTGAACCCGTCCAGATCGAGCAGAAGGATGGCTGTCGTTCCAGTCCCGCCGAAGGATCGACGCAATCTCTCGATCAACTCCCGCCGGAAAAGCGCGCGGTTCGGCAGTCCCGTCAGCGCGTCGTGATAGGCGTCATGTTCGAGCCGGAC
Source organism: Agrobacterium salinitolerans (assembly GCF_002008225.1). Lineage (GTDB taxonomy): Bacteria > Pseudomonadota > Alphaproteobacteria > Rhizobiales > Rhizobiaceae > Agrobacterium > Agrobacterium salinitolerans. The sequence continues at coordinate 195,202 of NZ_MRDH01000037.1, forward strand.
ATTCTTGGCCTGCAATTCCAGCGTGGCGGCACGCAGATCGTCCGTCAGACCACGCATGCTTTTCTGCGCCCGGTTCAGGAGATCGTTCTGGCGGAGCAGCAATATGACAAGCGCGATACCACACAGTATAAGGCCGCCGGCCAGCGCCGTATAAACGATATGCAGCTTGCGCACATCCTCATGGGCGGTGTCGATAAGGTTGACGTCAAAAGCGACGGAAGACGAGGCGAGCGTCGTCATCGGCGCGTCGAGCGCGCTCATCGCGGAAAGAATATCCGGAACCTCGGCCGGATTGAGATCGCTCATCCGCTGCTCAAGATGGACCAGAACCGCATCAAGATGGGTTACGAGATCCCGCCACTGCTGTTTCTCATTGATGAAGGCGCCCAGATTTCCCTGTTTCAGAAGCTCCAGACGGCTCAGCATAATATCCAGACGCAACTGCAGTTCGTCCCGATCAATCTTGCCGGGGTCAAGGGCGAATACGGCCAGCTTGTTCTGGAGACGCAGATATTCTGCAACCGTCTGGCTGACGGCCCAGGAATCATTGTAGCGGGCGAATTTCTGCAGAGCAGTCTGCCGCTCGGCAATGACGAAAGCGATATAGCCCGTTGCCAGGACGAAGCAACAGATGATCACCGCCACAAGTTTTCGCAAACGGCACCTTTATTCCACTATCAGTTTGGCAACTTGCCATGCTGATCGCGAGTAGTATGTCTGCTTCTGCAGCTCCGGATCGCTGTCATAAGGATAGATGACGAACAACGGGCCTTTTTCGCGAACTGTCATGTAATTGCCATCCAGCTTGATCGCCAGGATAACGTTAAATTTCTTAAAATCTTCAATAGGTATCGTGCTGACATAGTCGTTGAGAGCGACTGCCGTGACGCTGGTGCCCTTTGCGCCGACGAGATCCATCAATTTTGCCAGCGAAACACCATCGAAACGGACCCGGCCATCATGCCAGGGTGTCATTGTTTCCACTGTGTCCATGCCAAGCGCTTCCAGCATGTCACGATCAAACACCGCATCGCCTTCGGCATTCGTATTGGTGATGTTGCCGGATATGGTTAATATCGGTTTTCCTTGCGGTTTGGCAATTTCGCCGGCTTCGGCGCAGGAAAGCCACGCGAGCGACAAGAACGCACTGAGAAGTACCCGGGCGAAACTCATGCTTTTTCTCCATCGATAACGTTCAGGTCGAGGGTTTTCGCCAACCTTTGAAGTTCAAGTGAACCGGTGCCAGTAATATATATCAGGAATCAGTGTTATATCCTCACTGAGATTTTATCCGTATTTTCTCTAGGTTTTGAGTAAACCCTTTGGATAATTTTTCCGCCTTATTGTAATTTTTCGGGCCACACGCCCCGATATGACGCAAGTGGCAGACTGCGGAGACCCTCCCGATAATTCACCCGGTTGGGCAAAGGCCGAATTGTGTCGAGAACCTTTCCTTCACCGCGCACCTCATCTGATTCGTCTGAGGCAGCCGGATACGCGGCGCCCCGTCTGCGCGCCGGGGTGAAAGAGGGATGACAGATTCTCCGCCGCGGAAAAATCGTGCCGATTGCCGGTGTGCACGGTTGAAACACGTCGCCCGGACCTTAATATAAAGGCTGTCGTTTCCGGCAATTCCACTAGCCCCGTCGGAAATATCCAGACACATATTCCGCGCAGCGAAAGCCGCGATGCCGGATATCGTCCGGCCAGGAAAATTCTGTTCACGTCTCCGGGCCGGACGGCATCCGCCGTATCGTCCGCATCATGAAGGTAGCCCCAATGCACACCTATCCCGACATCAAACTTCTCATTGATGGCGAATGGCGAGACGCCGTTTCCGGAAAGACGATCGCCGTGTCCGATCCGGCAACCGACGAGATCATCGGCGCGATTGCCCATGCCGAGAAGGAAGACCTCGATCTGGCGCTGGCCGCTGCCGAGCGCGGTTTCAAGCTGTGGCGCGACACCTCCCCCTACGAGCGTTCGAAGATCATGCGCAAGGCGGCCGATATCCTGCGCGAGCGCAAGGATAAGATCGCCTACATCATGACCCGCGAGCAGGGTAAGCCGCTGGCGCAATCCGCCACCGAAATCATGGGCGCCGCCGATACCATCGACTGGTTCGCGGAAGAAGCCCGCCGCACCTATGGCCAGGTCATTCCCGCGCGTGCGACCGGCGTTTCGCAGCTTGCCATCAAGTTGCCGGTCGGCCCTGTGGCGGCATTCACGCCTTGGAACTTCCCGATCAACCAGATCGTCCGCAAGCTGTCCGCAGCGCTTGCCACCGGCTGCTCCATCATCGTCAAGGCACCGGAGGAAACACCGGCATCGCCGGCCGAACTCATCCGCGCTTTCGTGGATGCGGGTGTCCCGGCTGGCGTCATCGGCCTCGTTTACGGCGTTCCCTCTGAAATTTCGGAATATCTGATCCCGCATCCGGTCATCCGCAAGATTTCCTTCACGGGCTCCACCCCCGTCGGCAAACATCTGGCGGCGCTGGCAGGCAAGCACATGAAACGCGCCACGATGGAGCTTGGCGGCCATGCGCCCGTCATGATCTTTGATGATGCCGATATCGACAAGGCGATAGAGGTCACCTCACTTGCGAAATTCCGCAATGCCGGCCAGGTTTGCGTCGCCCCCACCCGCTTCCTCGTGCAGGACGGCGTGGCCGACCGTTTCCTTGAAGGTTTCGTGGAAGCGACGAAGGCCATCAAGGTCGGCAACGGGCTGGAAGACGGCGTCATCATGGGGCCGCTCGCCAATGAGCGCCGCATTCCGGCGCTGGAAGGCCTCATCAACGACGCCGTTTCCCATGGCGCGGAATTGAAGACCGGCGGCCGCCGCATCGGCAACAAGGGCAATTTCTTCGAGCCGACGGTTCTCGCCAATGTGCCGACCACCGCCAAAATCATGAATGACGAACCCTTCGGCCCAGTCGCCATCATCAATCGCTTCTCGAGCTTCGATGACGCCATCACCGAGGCGAACCGCCTGCCCTTCGGCCTTGCATCCTATGCCTTCACCGGCTCGGTCAAGACCGCGCATGCACTCGGCCAGCAGGTCGAGGCCGGCATGCTGACCATCAACCATAACGGCCTTGCGCTTCCGGAAGTCCCCTTCGGCGGCATCAAGGATTCCGGTTACGGCACGGAAGGCGGCTCGGAGGCGGTTCAGGCCTATCTGGAGACCAAATTCGTCAGCCAGATGAGCTGAGTGTTCCAAAATTTCTTCTCCCCGCCGGGGAGAAGGTGGCCCGAAGGGTCGGATGAGGGGGCAAGATCGCGACTTATCGCTACCCTTGCCCTCTCATCCCGCTGCCGCGACCTTCTTCCCGGACGGGGAGAAGAAGCGAGCTGCAACCACGCAGTCTGTCTGAAAATCGCTCAGCCTTATCTTGCCTCACACTTCACCATCCCCTAAAAGAACAAAAAGTGAACTTTGGGGGCATTATGAACGACACGGCGGCACCGGCATTGAAGGAAATCTTCAACCGCGAAAAACTGCGGCATATCGCCGATCAGACCAAGGCGGTTCATCCGCCCTTCGACGTTTCCGCCTTCATGGCGCTCGCCACCGAAAACCTTGAAGCGCTTGGCATCATGCAACGCATGCGGCAAGTGGCGACGAGCCTGCACGCCACGCTTCCCGGCGACTATGCCCGCAACATCGAAATCCTGACCGCCGCAGCCCCCGGCATCGGCAATGGCTTCGCATCCATTTCGTTACCGGAATATGTGGCGCTCTACGGTCTCAATGATTTTGATCTTTCCATGGAAGCGCTGCATTATTTCACTCGCTTCGGCTCCTCGGAATTCGCTATCCGTCATTTTCTGCAGAAGGACCTAGGCGCCACCCTTGCCGTGATGGAAACGTGGTCACGGCACGAGAACGAACATGTGCGGCGGCTGGCGAGCGAGGGCTGCCGGCCGCGCCTGCCATGGTCGTTCCAGCTCAAGCCTCTCATCGACGATCCTTCGCCGGTCACCGCGATCCTTGAGGCCATGAAAGCCGACGAGGCGCTTTATGTGCGCAAATCCGTCGCCAATCATCTGAACGATATCACCAAGGACAATCCCGCTTTCGTGCTGGCGCTCATCGATGCATGGCCGAAGGACAATCCGCATACGCGCTGGATTACACGGCAGGCCCTGCGCACCTTGATCAAGAAGGGCGACGCCGCCGCCCTTGCCCATCTCGGCGCGCATGAGGAAGCGGAAATTTCCCTTGCGGCATTTCAGGTTACGCCGGACAAGGTTGCGCTCGGCAATCCGGTGCGGATTTCAGCCTCTTTCACCTCAACGGCGAAACGCCCGCAGAAACTGGTGATCGACTACGCCGTGCATTACGTGAAGAAGAGCGGCGACGCCTCGGCGAAAGTCTTCAAGTGGAAAGAAATCGAGCTTCAGCCTGACGAGACGTGCGCGTTGTCGATCAGCCGCGCCATACGCGATTTCACGACCCGCAAACACTATCCGGGCATCCACAGGGTTGACCTGATGATCAACGGCAAGCTTGTGGCGGAAAGCGCCTTCGAGCTTCTGGGTTGATCGCGGCTCACGCCGCCGGGAAAATCTTCGCCCGGCGGATGATGACGGAACCGCGGTCTCCGGCGGCGACATCGTTTTCCGGCGGCACGTCGAACTCGAGAAGGTCGCCGCCATCGGTGCTGGCGATCACCCGACGCTCGCCCGCGCGGTCGAGAACCCGCGCCACAGAGGCCGGAATGCCATCATGCAAATCTTCCCATTCGAGATCGCCGGGGCGAGCATAGATGTCCACCGCGCCGTCGCCTTGGGCATAGGAGAAAGGCAGCTCGTTATCGCCGACATAGACCTTGCCGCCGCGCGCCACGCCGGAGACCCGGTTGGCATCGCCCAGAAAGCGCATGACGAAGGCGCTGTTCGGCTGGCGGCAGACCTCTTTCGGCGTACCCTGCTGCACGATCTCGCCCTGATTGAGAATGACGACACGGTCGGCGAGATCGAGCGCCTCTTCCTGGTCATGCGTCACGAAAATCGTGGTGATGCCCAGCGCATCGTGAATTTCGCGCAGCCAGCGGCGAAGATCCCGTCGCACATTGGCGTCCAGCGCCCCGAAAGGCTCATCGAGCAGAAGCACCTTCGGATCGACCGAAAGCGCACGCGCCAGCGCCACACGCTGCCGCTGCCCGCCGGAAATCTGCGCCGGGAAACGGTCCCCCAGGCCATCGAGCTTCACCAGCCGCAAAAGTTCCTCGACGCGGGCGTCGATTGCCGCCTTGTCCCGCTTCACCTTCGAGACTTTCATGCCGAAAGCGATGTTTTGATGCAGGGTCATATGCGGGAAGAGCGCGTAATGCTGGAACACGAAACCGACGCCCCGATCACGCACCGGAATATTGGTGGCGTCCTCGTCGGCGAAAAAGATTCGGCCGCCATCGCCATATTCGAGACCCGCGACCATGCGCAAAATCGTGGTCTTGCCGGAGCCTGAGGGACCGAGCAGCGCCAGAAGTTCGCCGCTTTCGATATCCAGCGAAACATCGCGCACGGCGCGGAAAGTATCGAAGGTCTTCACCACATTTTCGAGGCGGATTTTCATGGGAATCAGGTCTCCGTGGCGATGGCGGCATCGCCGTTGGTCTTCTTGGCCCCGCGCCCGGCGCCGCGCCGTTCCAGCGCCACCTTGGCGATGATTGTGACTACTGCAAGCAAGGCGAGGATGGAGGCCGAGGCAAACGCGCCGGCGGCTTGATAATCGTGATAGAGCAGCTCGATATGCAGCGGCAGCGTATTGGTCTGGCCGCGAATATTGCCCGATACGACCGATACCGCGCCGAACTCGCCCATCACGCGGGCGTTGCACAGCACGACGCCATAAAGCAGCGCCCATTTGATATTCGGCAAGGTAACCGAAAAGAAAGTGCGCCAGCCGGATGCGCCAAGCGAGGTTGCCGCCTCTTCCAGATCGCGGCCCTGGGCCTGCATCAGCGGGATGAGTTCCCGCGCCACGAAAGGGGCCGTGACGAACATCGAGGCGATGACGATGCCGGGCAGCGCAAACAGTATCTTGATGTCATGCGCATCGAGAAACGGACCGAAAAGCCCCTGCAAGCCGTAAACGAAAAGATAGGCGACACCAGCGACAATCGGCGAGATGGAGAAGGGTATTTCGATCAACACCAGCAGGAAGCGTCGACCCGGGAAATCGAACTTGGTGATCGACCATGCGGCCGCAACCCCGAAGGCCGTGTTGACGGGCACTGCGATCAGCGCCGTCAGCACCGTCAGCATGATGGCGTGGCGGGTATCGGGATGGGTGATGGTGGCCGTATAGGCCTTCCAGCCCTGCGAAAAGGCTTCGATGCCGATGACGATAAGCGGCGCCACGACCAGCAGCGCGCCCATGACCAGCACGAAACCGATCAGGCTGCGGCGAACGAGAGGCGCGTCACCGACACGCGGCGGCTTGCGATGTGAAGAAACGGCGCTCATCTCTCAGCCCCTCACCGTATAACGAAGCGCGCGCGCCTGCAGATAATTGGTCACCGCCAGCATCACGAAGGCGGTGATGAGCAGCACGGAAGCGATGGCGGCGGCAGCCTGATAATCATATTCCTCCAGCCGGATGAAGATCAGCAGCGCCGTGATTTCCGTCGAGAACGGCTGATTGCCGGCGATGAAGATGATCGCCCCGAATTCGCCGAGGCTGCGGGCGAAGGACAGCGACAGACCGGCCAGCAATGCCGGCGTCAACAGCGGCAGGATGATCTTGCGGAAGATTTCAAAATCGGAACCACCGAGCGACTGCGCCGCCTCCTCAAGCGCCGGATCGAGGTCTTCGAGCACCGGCTGCACGGTGCGCACGATGAAGGGAAGGCTGGTAAAGGCCATCGCCACCATGATGCCGAGCGGCGTGTAGGCCACCTTGACGCCGAATTGCGCAAGTACCGAGCCGAACCAGCCATTGCCTGCGAACAGTGTCGTCAGCGCAATGCCGGCAACGGCGGTGGGGAGTGCAAACGGCAGATCGACGATTGCGTCGACAATGCGCCAGCCGGGGAAACGGTAACGCGTCAACACCCAGGCGAGCGCCAGCCCGAAAACGACGTTGAAGAGCGTGGCGGCCAGGGCACTAAGCACGGTAACACGATAACTTGCGACCGCGCGCGGTGAAGAGATGATCGACCAATATTCGGCAGGGCCGAGGCTTGCCGCCTTGAACACCAGCGCCGAGAGCGGCAGGAGCACGATGATGGCGACATAAGTCAGGGTGACGCCAAGGGATAATTTCAGCCCCGGCAGAACATTCCGCTTCAAACCCCGCCCCCAATTCATCAAAAAGTGACCCGGCAGTTTCCCGCCGGGTCTTTTACCTGTTGTGTATCGCTGTGATTAACGGCTGCCATAAAGCGTATCAAGCGTCGCACCGGATGCAAAATGCTCTTTCTGGATTTTGTCCCAACCGCCGAAGACATCATCGACGTTGACGAGGCGAACGGCCGGGAACTTGTCCTTGAATTCGCCGACAACCTTTTCATTGTGGACGCGGTGGCCAAATTCGGCGGCGATGCGCTGACCTTCCTCGGTATAGAGGAAATCGAGATAGTTTTTCGCCAGATCACGCGAGCCGCGCTTGTCGACCACCTTGTCCACCACGGCCACCGGGAATTCGGCCAGCAGGCTCACGGAGGGCACGACGCCTTCCACCTTGTCTGCACCATATTGCTTGGCGATGCCGCGGGTTTCTGCCTCGAAGGTGATCAGTACGTCACCGATTTCACGCTCAACGAAGGTGGTGGTGGCGGCGCGGCCTCCGGTGTCGAACACCGGCGTATTGTCGAAGATTTTCTTGACGAATGCCTGAACCTTCGCGTCGTCGCCATTAAACTTCTCCTTGGCGTAAGCTGTGGCGGCGAGATAGGTGTAACGGGCGTTGCCCGAAGTCTTGGGGTTGGGGAAAACGATCTTTACGTCGTCGCGGGCAAGGTCGTCCCAGTCCTTTATGTTCTTGGGATTGCCGGCGCGCACGAGGAAGGACGGGAAGGAATAGAACGGCGACGCATCGTTCGGGAAATCCTTCTTCCAGTCGGCGGAAACAAAGCCCTGCTTCACCAGAAAATCGACATCGGTCACCTGGTTGAAAGTGACAACGTCTGCCTCCAGCCCCTCGACGATGGCGCGGGCCTGCTTGGAGGTGCCGGCATGTGACTGGTCGACAGTTACGCCCGGATGCTGCTTGATGAACGCCTCATTCTCAGCCGCAAAAATTTCGCGGGCAATATCATAGGACGCGTTGAGGATGGTTGTCGGCGATTGCGCCTGCGCCGCACCTGCCAAGAGAGCAGCAATAGCGCTACCGATGATGAGAAGACGTTTCATGAATACCCCCGGCAATTCGAATGACGCTCAACATAGCGGGCGAAGGCAACAGGGGCGAGAAACAGTCATGCTTTCCGGGTGCACTCACTGGAAATTTAGCCCAAAAAGCATCGACTATAGAGGCGATCATTTCATATACGTCAAGAAGCCGGATTTCTTTTGCGTCGGTTTAAAGACGATGATCGGGAAACAGATTGCCGGAATGCGCGACAAAATAAGGCGCAATGTCCTCCTCCCGCACCTCATCCAGCCGCGCCGGCTGCCAGAGGGGATTACGGTCCTTGTCGACCAGCGCCGCGCGCACGCCCTCGTAAAAATCATGCTGGCGCAATATTTCCGTGCCGGCGGCGAATTCCCGCTCCAGGCATTCGATGAGGCTCGCGCTTTCGCGGCCGAGACGCAGCAGCTTCAGGGTCAGTTTCAGACTGGTGGGCGAGCGTTTTTGCAGGACCTCGAGGGTCTCGCGCGAAAACGCATCCGCACGCGCCGAAAGGGCGGCGAAAATCTCCTCGACCGTGTCGAAACGGAATGTCGCGTCGATGATATCCCGATTGATGGATAAAACGCCTTCATCGGCCTCGACTGCGTGCGCCATGATCGCCGCCTCGATGCTGTCTGTATCCGCTGCTTGCGACAGGTCTTGGACCAGACCGTCGAGACGGTCCGAAGGAACACTATAATCGGCAAAACCGGCATAGATAGCATCGGCGGCAGTGACGGCGTTGCCCGTCATTCCCAGCCAGGTGCCGCATTCGCCCGGTGCGCGTGGCAGTAGCCAGGAGCCGCCGACGTCAGGAAAGTAACCGATTCCGGTTTCCGGCATGGCGAGTTTTGTGCGTTCGGTGACGATGCGGTGGCTGCCATGGGCTGAAATGCCGACGCCGCCGCCCATGACGATACCGTCCATAAGGGCGATATAGGGCTTGGCGAAGCGGGCGATGCGATAATTAAGCGGAAATTCTTCCCGCCAGAAATCAAGCACCTGCGGGTCGCCCGCCTTGCCGAGATCGTGAATGATGCGGACATCGCCACCGGCGCAAAGCCCCCTGTCGCCCTCTCCCGTCAGCACCACGCAGGAAACATCAGGATCCTCCTCGAAACGCTGAAGCGCCTGAAACAGGTCGCGCACCATCGGCAATGTCAGGCTGTTGATGGCCTTCGGGCGGTTGAGGCGAATGATGCCGGTCCCTCCCCGTTTTTCGATGATGACCTGTGCATCCGCTTCCGCTCTCCGTTCCAAGGTCGCCTCCTCCGCTGCCCATTCATCCCGCCATCTTGGCGGCCTTGGCGCGATCGCGCAATGTTGATCTTGTCCTGCGGGAACGTCTTTCGCTCAAACCGCTTCAATAGATAGAAAATGCCGGAAATCCGTTTTCGCAATGCAGCATGTTTGCTTGACGCCCGGAAAATCATGGCATGTAATGGGCTCTGGAAATGCCGGCATTGCTTCCTGTCGAGCGTGTGCCGGACCAAAGCGGAATGTCGCCTTCTCATAGGCGCTGTCAACAGCAACGGGAGACGAGCATGCAGGTTTCGGAACATGAATGGATCAGTAAACGGGCATATACACTCTGGGAAAAGGAAGGCCACCCGCATGGGCGCGATGCGCACCATTGGGAACAGGCCAAACATGAATTTTCGCTGCTGAAGACATCGGAAGCGACGAAACCCGCCGCGCGCAAGAAGGCCGCTCCCAAGGCCGCTGCGGCAGAATCCGGACCGGATGCGGAAGCCCCTGCAAAACCCAAGGCTCGCGCCCGCAAGGCTGCCGCCACGAAGTAGCCGCCCGTAAAGCTAAGCCGATGCCATAAATGAAAAAAGCCCGACAATCATGCCGGGCTTTATCTGTTTAGCGCGGGTCACAACCCGGATCGCCGATCCGGCAGCCGTTGCGAAAATTTTCCGAAGCAGGCGCACGGCGCGGGTCATCCCATTGGCGACGCTCTGGGCGACGCTGGCCTTCATCCTGGTTCCGCTGGCCATCGCGACTGCGGTCACGGTTCTCATCTTCGAAACGGCGGCGGTCGTCGTCGCGACGCGGCCTGTTCTGATTTCGGTCGCCCTCATTCCAGTCGCCATAACGACGTTCCCAGCGCCCCTCATTCGGACCACCCTGACGGGGATCACGCCACTCGTCACGCGGAGGTGGACGATTCCAGTCGGCGCGGGGCGGCGTGGCGTTCCAGTAACCACCTGACGGCGGCGGACGGCGCCAGCGGTCGCGCTCGCGGTAAAAGTCGCGGTCACGATAATAGCGGTCCCAATAACGGCCGACCTCGAAGGTGATCACCGGCACCCCGAGATCGCGGTAATAACGCGGCTCGACATAGACCCGGTTCTGCCTGTAGGTCGTGGCAATATAACGCCCGGCTACCCAGCCGCGACCGCCCACAAACGAGACATCGCACCACGGCGTATCGGAAAGGCAGCCGTGGACGGTGAGCGGCGCCCCATTCGGGATCACTACAACAGCCGGATAGGCCGTGCTCGGGCCGGAGCGCATATTCACATTCGCGGTGGCGAAACCGCGCGTCGCAGCCTCGGCAAGTGCCGGCGCGGCGAGCATGGCCACCAGCGCAATTGCGCCTAACAGTTTTTTCTTCACTTCTTTCTCCTCAAGCAAAGGCCCGCTTTGCCCTTGTCGGCATCCACCGTGTTGGACGGACGAGTACGCGTTCCGCATACTGCCACGATCGGAAAATACCCGCAGCTGCATGAACGCAGCATGAAACAAATGAGGCATCCAATCAGTTCCACCTGCGGCAATGAGCGCCCGATAAATCGCCGCCGGAATGGACGACCGGTCTTGACTTCGGAGGGCAATCATCCGACTTCAATGCAACAGCAATATGGAGCAGAACCATGGGCGAAACCGCACAGACGACCGTCGACCAGAGCGAAGTGGATCGCTTCTCCGCGATGGCTGCGGAATGGTGGAGCCCGACCGGCAAGTTCCGCCCGTTGCATAAGTTCAATCCGGTGCGGCTCGAATATATCCGCAACCGCATCTGCGACAATTTCGGCCGCGACCCGAAGGCGCACCGCCCGCTGGAAGGGCTGCGCATATTGGATATTGGCTGCGGCGGCGGCCTTCTCTCTGAACCGGTTGCGCGCATGGGCGCGGATGTGGTGGGCGCCGATCCCTCGGAAAAGAATATCGGCATCGCTTCCACCCACGCCCGCGAAAGCGGGGTAAGCGTTGACTACCGCGCCATGACCGCCGAACAGTTGCAGGAAGCCGGCGAAACCTTCGACGTCATCCTCAACATGGAGGTGGTCGAGCATGTGGCCAATGTCGATCTTTTCGTCACCACCTGCGCGAAAATGGTACGGCCCGGCGGCTTGATGTTCGCGGCCACCATCAACCGCACGCTCAAAGCCCGCGCATTGGCAATCTTCGCCGCCGAAAACGTTCTGCGCTGGCTGCCGCGCGGCACACACCAGTATGAAAAGCTGGTCCGCCCGGAAGAACTCGAGCGGCCGCTGGTGGCGAGCGGCATGGATATCATCCACCGCACCGGCGTCTTTTACAACGTGCTGCAGGATCGCTGGAATCTCTCACCGGATATGGACGTCAACTACATGATGCTGGCGAAACGACCGACGTAGCGAGCCGTCAGACGGGAATAGCCTGTACCTGCGCAAGCAGCTCCTGCTGCCCGGCGGCATTTCCTTCGGCTATATTCTTCACCCTTACGCGATCGATGGCGGTTGGAGCGCCGTCTGGGCCAAAGGGTGTTTTGAAATGAAAGGCGCGCGGCGACGGGCCATTGTCGTGCAGATGTTCCAGCCGTTCAACGGCTTGCGACCATATCGGTTGGTGTGTGGCATCAACCCACCACAGGACCAGCGGCGGCCACCGCTGCGGAATGTTCCAGCGCCGGCCGTGTTTCAGCGCTTCGGCATGCACCCCCGCGTAGGAATAGGCCATCACCGATTCGATATCCCGCCAGAGCGAAAAGGACGAGACGCCGCTCGCGGCACCGTTCTCTTTCAGAAATCGCGGAAAAACCTGCTCCCCCCAACTTGGCGGACCGGGCTCGCCATCATAACCGGATCTCGCGATAAACCCCTCTGAACGTTCCGCCGCCAGGAAGTTGAGCGGCTCGCGGCGAGAAAACCCTGCAACAAGCGGATCGTCATAGGGCGCGATCTGTATTCCGAAATTATAGATCGCGAGCCACATCAACAAACTCAATTCACGTCATCAGGCAAGACCGGCAGCGGCGCGATCTCGATACCCTCATCCAGCAGGGCCCTGGCTTCCTGCGCAGAGGCATTGCCGATGATGCCGCGCTCATCCGCTTCGCCATAGTGGATCTTGCGGGCTTCTTCCGGAAATTTATCGCCGACATCCTCGGCACTGGCGCGGATATTGGCGACAGCCTCGCGGATTTTCGCCATCGCCTCTTTTCTGGCCGTATCCATGGCGAGCGTCTGGCGTTCGTCTTTCTTGCGGGCGGTAGAGACCGAAGGCGCCATCAGTAGTTTTGATACCTGCACGGAATTGCAGACCGGGCAGGACAGGAAACCGCGCTGCAACTGATTGTCGAAATCGTCGCTACCGGCAAACCAGCCTTCGAACTCATGGCCCTTTTCACAGGCCAGCGCATAACGGATCACGCCGCTTCACCTCCAGCAGGTTTCAAGGGAATGACAGTGTCCAGTCCGAACTCGCGGGCATTGCGCAGATTGGGAATTTTGCCACGCGCGGCAGCCACCATCGACGTATCGATCTCGGCGAAGATGATCTCTTCGCCAGTGCCGCCGGCAATGGCCAGAATCTTGCCCCATGGGTCAATGATGATGGAGTGGCCGAAGGTCTCGCGCCCGTCCTCATGCACGCCAGCCTGCGCGGCGGCGATGACGAAAGCACCATTTTCGATGGCGCGGGCGCGCAACAGGATTTCCCAATGGGCTTCCCCCGTCTGCCTGGTGAAAGCCGCCGGAACCGTCAGAACTTCTGCACCGGCCAGCGCTTCAGCGCGAAAAAGCTGCGGGAAACGGACGTCGTAGCAGATTGCGAAGCCGAATTTCCCCAGCGGAAGTTCGGCGATACGCGCGACTTCGCCGGGTTGATAAGCGGCGCTTTCACGCCAGCTTTCACCATTGTCGAGATCGACATCGAACATGTGGATTTTGTCATAGCTGCAAATGCGCGAACCATCCGGCGCGAAGAGAAAACCGCGATTGGCAATCTTCCCATCCGGCCGGGCAATCGCGGTCGAGCCGACATGGACATGAATGCCGAGCTCACCGGCGAGACGGGCGGCCGTCGCAACGATGATATCGCCATCGTCATCACGCAATTGCGCACGCAGCGCCTGCCTGTCCTTCTGAATCGCACCCGTCATTTCCGGGGTCTGCACATAAACGGCGCCCTCGGCCGCGGCCGCGCGCACAAGCCGTTCCATATCGGCGGCGTTTCTTGCCGGATCGACGCCGGAGCGCATCTGAATGGCGGCAGCCTTGAAACTCATCACATCCTCCATACCCGCGAGAATCGCGGCCGATCAGGCGGCCAGCAGCGCGTCCAGTTTACCGGCGCGCTCCAGCGCGTGCAGATCGTCACAGCCGCCGACATGCTGGCCGTTGATGAAGATTTGCGGGAAGGTCGTTCCGCCGGATTTCTCGATCATTTCCTGCCGGTATTCCGGTGTCGTCGTGGCGTTATATTCGGCGTAATCCACGCCCTTGCTGTCCAGCAGCGCCTTGGCGCGCGCGCAATAACCACAAAAATCCCGCGTATAGATCGTCACCGGTGCCATGTTCTCGAAGCCCTCGCAAACGTGCGGTAAAACGCACGATAAAGTCGTCATTCACGTTTCATATAGGCCCGGAAATGGCCATTGCAAAGGTCAAAACCGTCACATCCGCGGCACCGGCCTTGCGCAGGGCGCGGCTTGCCGCACCCACCGTCGCGCCGGTTGTATAGACGTCGTCCACCAGCACCACGCGCTTGCCATGGAAATCACCTTCACGGCCGGGCGCAAGCGAGAAAGCGCCGCGCACATTGTCGCGCCGGGCAAGTGCGGAAAGCCCAACCTGCCGCTCCGTCGGCTTCACACGCAGCAGCGTGCCGGCAGCCAAGGGCTTGCCGGCGACCCTGGCCAGATGCCGGGCCAGCTCGGCGGATTGATTGAAGCGGCGGCGCAGGAAACGGTTGCGATGCAATGGAACCGGCACGATGCAATCGCAGGCATCCACCGTTCCGTCGCTTGCCCTTAGCATCCACAGCGCCATCAGGCGGGCGAGATCGGTCCGGTCCTGATATTTCAGCCGGTGCACGAGTTTGCGGGCGGTTCCCTCATGGCTTGCGACGGCGCGCAACCGGTCAAAAGGCGGCGGTTCGGCAATCGCCTGCGCGCTCACGAAACCGTCTCCGTGATCCCGCGCGAAGGGAATGCCCAGAACCTCGCAAAAAGGACGATCGATAAAGGCCACATCCCGCCAGCAATCCGCACATAAGGCGCCCTCGCCGCCGGTCATGCGGGTGCAGCCCGCGCAGGTTGGCGGATAGACCATACGAAAGACCGCACGCCACATGTCTCCCGCCGCCGCCGGCACGGCCGCAGACTTCGACAGCAAACCCGAAAACAGACTTTCACCAGCACCCATGAGGTTGACTTTACCGCCGAACGGGTGCCTTTGCGAGAGCGATAGTTTCCTCCCGACACCGGGAAAACGATGCCCCAAGCGGCATGAGACCAACGATACGGCCCGCCGATCTCAAAGGCGCTTGAGGCCGAGCAGGCAAGACGATGGATATTCTCTTTGACCAGGCCCTGATCGAACAAAACCGTCACCGGGCGTGGGCCAGGCGCGACGACAAGGCCCTGTTTCTTCTCGATATGGCAGCCGAAGAGCTGGCCGACAGGCTTGCCATCGTCGAGCGCCAGTTCGAGACCGCGATCGAACTTCACGGCGGAACCGGCGTCACGGCGCGACGCCTGGCTGAGACTGGCAAGGTGGATACCATTCGCCGTATCGAAACCGAGAGTTCTTTCGCGACGGATGCGAATATTCCCGAGGCCGCCTCCATGGAGCATCTGCCGCTTGAGGAGGCCTCCGCTAATCTCATCGTTTCACCGCTTGCCCTGCACCTGACCAACGATACGCCCGGCGCGCTGATCCAGATCCGGCGGGCATTAAAACCGGACGGCCTGTTTCTCGGCGCCATTCCAGGCAGCGGTACCCTGCAGGAACTGCGCGACGTGCTGCTGACCGCAGAGGCCGAACTGACCGGAGGTGCCAGCCCACGTGTCATTCCTTTCGCCGATGTACGAGACGTCGGCGCGCTTTTGCAGCGCGCCGGGTTTGCGCTCCCCGTGACCGATGCGGAAAGCTATACGGTGCGTTACGATTCAATTTTCCCGCTGATGCGCGACCTGCGCGCCATGGGCATGGCCAACCCACTGGCAAGCCGCAGCAGAAAGCCGCTCAACCGCGCTTTTTTTCTGCGCGCGGCAGAGCTTTACGCCGAGCGATATTCCGATCCTGACGGACGGATAAGGGCGACATTTTCGGTTATTTACGTATCAGGCTGGGCGCCGCATGAAAGCCAGCAGAAACCGCTTAAACCCGGTTCCGCCAAGGTGCGGCTTGCCGATGCCTTGAAGACAACAGAGGTGAAGCTGCCCTGAGCGATCAGCCAAAAGGTTTCTACTCGGCCAAAGTGTCTGCGATGAACTGAAACACGTCATTGATGTTGCTGCTGATGCTGCCTGCGCCAACGATCAGGGCAGCGGAAATCACCCCGACAATCAGGCCGTACTCCACCGCTGTCGCACCGTTTTCGTTTTTGCATAAATTGATAAGAAAATGCAGCACAGGATATTCCCCATCCGCCATCCGGCGCGTTGCGACAACCGGCGTCCACCCTGTTGAAATCAGCTTTATATTAGGCCGGCGATGTGAGGAATCCGTTACCGTTGATGGTAAACGATCAGCAACCGCTCTCGTTGCTATAACCCATGACCACGCAGGGCGTTTCCGGCATCGGCTGGGTGATGCTGCGGCGGATGGAATAGGTCTTGCCCACATCGGTCTTCTTGATGGAGCCCGTGCTGATCATGTCGTAATTGTCAGGAAACTGCGCCACCCTTGTGGAGGATTTTCCGGCAAGCATGGGAGTGACGATCAGCGAGAGCGCGATAACCGCCGTGCCGAAAAGCAGCGCCACATTGAGCACGCCGGTGCGACGGGACTTGTCAGGATAAGAGTGACGACCTTCCACCGTCTTCCAGAAATCCTCGTTCATGACCAACCTCGTCTCGCGCAGTTTACCGCTTCTTTAGCTTAACAATCTGCCAGAGGGTGCTGAACGATCTCTTAACGAAGCCCCGTTTTGGCACGGTAAAGCACTGGAAGAGAGGTGTTTTCACGAAGCTGTGACGGGATAAGGCAGGAGGGCCGTAGTGACCCCTCGGTTCTACAGCAAATCCTGGAGGAAGGGGATGAGCGGCTCATCGGCCGGCGGCATGGGGTAATCGCGCAGCGCCTGGGGTTTGACCCATTTAATCGCCTGCCCTTCCCGGCCATGGGCGATGCCTTCATAGCGACGGCACACATAAAGCGGCATCAGGAGGTGAAAGGTCTCGTAGGTATGGCTGGCAAATGTCAGCGGCGCGAGGCAGGCGACCTTGGTTTTGATACCCAGTTCCTCGTCCAGTTCACGGACAAGGGTTTCCTCTGGCGTCTCGCCATGCTCCACCTTGCCGCCTGGAAACTCCCATAAGCCCGCAAGCGACTTGCCTTCGGGACGCTGCGCCAGAAGAATGCGGCCGTCCTGATCGAGAAGTGCGCAGGCGGCGACCAGCAGGATTTTTTTTCCCGCCTCGCTCATTCACCTGAACCCTTGCGCCAGTAGCGATAACGATAAGCCTCAGAGAAGCCGAATTTTTGATAAAGGGCGATGGCAGGCGCATTGGTGGAGACGACCTGCAGCCAGGCGGTTTTTGCGCCGCTTATTCTGGCCCAGCGCAGTGCCGACGACAGAACCTGCGTGCCCAGCCCCTTTTTACGTTGCGACTTTTCGACATCAAGCGAGATGACGCCGGCAAGGTCGTTATCCTGCACGCAGATCATGGTGGCGAGCGGGTTACCCTCCACTTCCTCGTTGATGAAAAGGCCGAGCATCGGTTTGATGGAACTGACGATTTCAGCGATTGCCGGGCGCAGCGCCGGATCGCCATCGCTGACCTTGATGCTGGCTTCGACAAACCGGCCGATATCATGGCTCGGAAGACTGACCAGCGTTTCCGGCAGCTCCATGCTGGAGAGATCGGCCGTCATAACCATGACCTCTTCGAAGACAGACCAGCCATCAGCAGACAGAAAATCCACGAGTTGCCGCGGCATCAGTGTCGTTTCGCGTACCACCAGCGGCCGGCCGAAATCCTCGAAACGCTTGCGTGCCTTTTCCAGCCGCAGCGCGCTGTTTCCGTAATCGGATGGATCGAGCGGCACCACGCAGTTAATGCGTTTGGAGGGGTGTGAACCCGTCAGGCGGATTTGCCAGCTGCCGTCATAAATCACTGACGACGCAGGCCATGCCCGGAAGCTGACGGCTTCCAGACGGCGAACCAGCGGCAGATTGACGGCTTTATTGTCCTGCATTCTCTTCGGCTCCAACGGTCAGCTCCGATAGTCGCCGTTGATCGCAACATATTCTTTAGTCAGGTCACAGGTCCAGACGGTGGCCGTTCCCTGACCGAGACCGATATCCACCTTCACTGGAATGTCTTCGAGACGCATCACCGCGCTGGTTTCCGCCTCCGAATAATCCGGGTCGCGCTCGCCGTTGACGGCCACGCGCACGCCGCCGAACCAGATGGCGAGACGGTCGCGGTCTGCCATCTCGCCGGACTTGCCGACAGCCATGACGACGCGGCCCCAATTGGCGTCTTCGCCGGCAACCGCAGTCTTCACCAGCGGCGAATTGGCGATGGAAAGAGCGATCTTCTTGGCGGCGGCGTCGTTTTCCGCACCAGTCACGGTGACCTCCACCATCTTGCGCGCGCCTTCGCCGTCGCGAACCACCTGCAACGCGAGATCCTTCAGGAGATCGTTAAGCGCCGTGCGGAAGGAGGACAGGCGCTCGTCATCGGCGCTCGTCACCTTAACCTGGCCGTCTTCTGCCGCCGCACCCGTGGCGAACAGCATCAGAGTATCGGAAGTGGAGGTATCGCTATCAACCGTCACGGAATTGAAGGTCGGGCCGACACCGGCAGACAGCAGCGACTGCAGGGCGGCGGGCTCGATATCCGCATCCGTCACCACGAAGGAGAGCATTGTCGCCATATCGGGGGCAATCATGCCGGCACCCTTGGAAATGCCATTGATCGTGACGACCACGCCGCCGATCTCGGCGGTGCGGGTCGCGACCTTGGGATAGGTGTCGGTCGTCATGATCGCCTTGGCGGCTTCCCACCAGAAATCGGCTTCCGCCCTGACATTCATATCACCGAGAACGCCGGCAAATTTCGTTGCATCCAGCGGCTCGCCGATCACGCCCGTCGATGCGAGAAAGACCTCGCCTTCAGCACAGCCGACGGCGGCGGCGGCGGATTTCGCCGTCAATTCGGTCGCGGCCTTGCCCTTGAGGCCGGTAAAGGCATTGGCATTGCCGGAATTGACCACCACGGCGCGCGCCACGCCGCCGCCGAGATTGGCGCGGCAGAAATCGACCGGGGCGGAAGGGCACTTCGATTTGGTGAAGACGCCGGCAACACTTGCCGGCTTGTCGAACACCATCAACAGAACGTCAGTGCGGTTCTTGTACTTGATGCCGGCGGCGGCCGTCGCCATGCGAACGCCGCGCAGCGCCGGCATGTCGGGATAGGATTTCGGAGCGAGCGGGGAAACGGCAACGGACATGGGAAGCGCCTGAAATTCTGGAAAAGGGGTCTGGAATGCCTGAGATGAAACGGGGCGGCCCATAGCCGCCCCGTAACATTTGTCTTTACTGCTGCGGCTGAGCCTGCTGTTCCTTCGTGGCTTCGTCGTAGCCCTTCTTCAGCGTCTCATCCATGATTTCGATCTTCTGGTCAGCCTTTGCCTTCTCGATGAGGGCAACGTACTTGTCACGCATGACAAGCTGACGAACCTGCGGCTCGACCTGCTCGAAAGCCGGCGGCGGCGCGATACGCTTGTCTTCAAGCTTGATGACGTGGAAGCCGAACTGGGTCTTCACCGGAACCTTGGTGTAGGCGCCCTTTTCGAGGCCGAAAGCGGCCTCTTCGAATTCCGGCACCATGCGGCCCTTGCCGAACCAGCCGAGATCGCCGCCGTCATCCTTGTTGGAATCGGTCGACTTTTCCTTGGCGAGCGCGGCGAAATCCTTGCCCGAATCAAGCTGTTTGATGATGTCCTTGGCGTCGTCCTCGCTGGCGACGAGAATGTGCGCGGCCTTGATTTCCTCTTCCTGCGGCAGGGCTGCGACTTCCTTGTCGTAGCGGGCCTTTACTTCGTCATTGGTGACGGCGTCGACCACGTGCTTGCGGAAATAGGCGTTGTGAAGCTCACGGTCCTGGATGAATTCCATGCGCTTCTTGAAATCTTCAGTCTTTTCCAGCCCTTCGGCGCTGGCGTTCTTCACCAGAAGCTTGACGTCGATCGCACCGGACAAGGCTGCAACCTTCTTCTGCTCATCGGGAAGCTGCGCGAGCTGCGGGTCGAGATTGCTCATGGCGAGGTCGAGTTCGGACTGGTGGATTTCCAGATCGCCGACCTTGGCGACAACCTTGTCTTCCTGTGCAAAAGCCGGAAGCTGGAGGCCGAGCGTGGCCACAATCACCGCAGCCGCAATTTTATTATAGCGCAACATTTTGAACCTTTCGGGGACAATGCCGGCTCCAGACATGGTTTCCGGCTCTGAAAAAACTTCCAAACACCGGATTGTGGCCATTCTGTAACGGGCAGAACCGTTGACATCATTTGCCCCCCCTCTTATCTGTCACGCAACCTCGCGTCCAGATACGTTGAAGGGCGAAGTCCGTCATTTATGCTGAAATCGGCGTGACGGAGAAAAGCGCCCGGCAAAACGGAATTTCAGAAAGGGCCAGTAATATGGTCAGTCTCGGCGGAATAGCCCGCAAGTTGTTCGGTTCGGCAAATGACCGCCGCGTCCGCTCCTATAAAAGCAAGATCGCAGCCATCAATGCGCTGGAAGAGGCCACCAAGGCGCTCTCCGATGAAGCGCTGGCGGCCAAGACGGCGGAATTCCGCCAGCAGCTTGCCGATGGCAAGACGCTGGACGACCTGCTGATCCCGGCTTTCGCCGTTGCCCGCGAAGCATCGCGCCGCGTTCTGCATATGCGCCCCTTCGACGTGCAGCTGACCGGCGGCATGATTTTGCATGGAGGCGCCATCGCCGAAATGAAGACCGGTGAAGGCAAGACGCTGGTGGCGACCCTTGCGGTCTATCTCAACGCGCTCGCCGGCAAGGGCGTGCATGTCGTCACCGTCAACGACTATCTCGCCAAGCGCGACGCGGCCACGATGAGCAGGCTCTACGGTTTCCTCGGCCTGACGACCGGCGTCATCGTCCACGGGCTGGACGACGACCAGCGCCGCGAGGCCTATGCCTGCGACATCACCTACGCCACGAATAACGAACTTGGCTTCGACTATCTGCGCGACAACATGAAGTATGACCGCGCCCAGATGGTTCAGCGCGGCCACAACTACGCGATCGTCGACGAAGTCGACTCGATCCTGGTCGACGAGGCGCGCACGCCGCTCATCATTTCCGGCCCGCTGGACGACCGTTCCGACCTTTACAACACCATCGACGCCTTCATTCCGCTGTTGACGCCGGAAGATTACGAAATCGATGAAAAGCAGCGCTCGGCCAACTTCTCCGAAGACGGCACCGAAAAGCTCGAGAACCTGCTGCGGCAGGCGGGCCTCCTGAAGGGCGAATCGCTTTACGACGTCGAAAACGTCGCCATCGTCCATCACATCAACAATGCGTTGAAGGCGCACAAGCTCTTCACCCGCGACAAGGACTATATCGTCCGTAACGACGAAATCGTCATCATCGACGAGTTCACCGGCCGTATGATGCCGGGCCGCCGTTATTCCGAAGGTCAGCATCAGGCTCTCGAAGCCAAGGAAAAGGTGCAGATCCAGCCGGAAAACCAGACGCTGTCTTCCGTCACCTTCCAGAACTATTTCCGTATGTACTCCAAGCTCGCCGGCATGACCGGTACGGCATCGACGGAAGCGGAAGAATTCGGCAATATCTACGGTCTCGACGTCATCGAAGTGCCGACCAACCTGCCGATCCAGCGTATCGACGAGGACGACGAGGTCTATCGCACCGGCGAGGAGAAGTTCCAGGCGATCATCACCGAGATCAAGGCGGCGCATGAGCGCGGTCAACCGGTTCTGGTGGGTACGACGTCGATCGAGAAATCCGAGCTTCTGGCCCATATGCTGCGTCAGTCCGGCTTTACCGATTTCCAGGTTCTGAACGCCCGTTACCACGAGCAGGAAGCCTATATCGTTTCGCAGGCCGGCGTTCCGGGCGCGGTTACCATCGCCACCAACATGGCTGGTCGCGGTACCGACATCCAGCTCGGCGGCAACGTCGACATGCGCCTCGAGCGCGAGCTGGAAGGCATGGAGTCCAGCCCTGAGCGTGACGCGAAGGAAGAGGCTATCCGCGCCGAAATCAAGGTGCTGAAGGAAAAGGCGCTGGCCGCCGGCGGTCTTTACGTCATCGCCACCGAGCGCCACGAAAGCCGCCGTATCGACAACCAGCTGCGTGGCCGTTCCGGCCGTCAGGGCGACCCGGGTCGCTCGAAATTCTACCTGTCGCTTCAGGATGACCTGATGCGCATCTTCGGTTCCGAGCGCATGGACTCGATGCTGCAGAAGCTCGGCCTCAAGGAAGGCGAGGCAATCGTCCATCCGTGGATCAACAAGGCGCTGGAACGCGCCCAGAAGAAGGTCGAGGCCCGCAACTTCGAGACCCGCAAGAACCTTCTGAAATATGACGACGTGCTGAACGACCAGCGAAAGGTGATCTTCGAGCAGCGTCTCGAACTGATGGAAGCAGACAATATCGGCGAAACCGCAACCGATATGCGCCACGAAGTGATCGAAACGCTCGTCACCAAGCATATTCCGGAAAATGCCTATGCCGAACAGTGGGATATTGCAGGCCTGAAGGCCGGTGTCGCGCAGTTCCTCAATCTCGACCTGCCGGTGGAGGAATGGGCGAAGGAAGAAGGCATCGCCGAGGACGATATTCTCCAGCGCGTCACCGAGGCCGCCGACAAATACGCCGCCGAGCGCGCGGAACGTTTCGGCCCCGAGATCATGACCTATGTGGAACGCTCGGTCATTCTCCAGACGATCGACCATCTGTGGCGCGAACATATTGTCAATCTCGACCATCTGCGCTCTGTCGTCGGTTTCCGCGGTTATGCACAGCGCGACCCGCTGCAGGAATACAAGGCGGAAGCCTTCGAACTGTTCCAGGCCCTGCTCGCCAATCTGCGCGAGGCCGTCACCGCCCAGCTGATGCGCGTTGAGCTCGTGCAGCAGGAACCGCAGCAGCCCGAGCTGCCGGAAATGACGGCGCATCATCTCGACCCTCTCACGGGTGAAGATGAAATGGCACAGAGCGCGCAGGCCGCTTTCGTGCCGGCGGGGGATCGCGATCCGGAAAACCCGGCCACCTGGGGCCGTATCGGCCGCAACGAAATGTGCCCCTGTGGCTCCGGCAAGAAATACAAGCACTGCCACGGCGTTTACGAACAGGCCTGAAGCAGTTCCCGACAGTCAAACGAAATCGCCCGCACCTTCGGTTGCGGGTGATTTTCGTTGCGCCACTTGATCGCTGTTGACGGATATCGGCAATTTCCAATATGGGAGCCTCATCGTCTTTCGGAAAACGCTTTCATGGCTCCTCGCGACTTTGCGTCTTATGTTTTTCTCGCACTCGCGTGGGGAATGTCTTTCCTGCTGCTTTTGCATGTCGTGGAGGCCTTCGGCTGGATCGGCGCGGTTACGCTTCGCTCGCTTGTCACCGCCGTCGCCCTCTTTCTGATCGCGATTACGGCCCGCCGAAAGCTTGCATTTTCCGCCAGCTGGCGCGCCTTTGCCGTTGTCGGCGCAACAACCGTCGCGGGACAGTTGATCGGCCTTTCCTATGCGACGCCGCTGGTCGGTACCGCCATGGCGGCCATATTGGTGGCCACCATCCCGCTCTTTTCAATGCTCATCTCACAGCTATGGGGTCTTGAGCGTCTGACGCAGCGGGGCTTTGCCGGTCTCGTCATCGGTTTCGGCGGCATTATCCTGCTCGTCGGCTTTCCCGCGGTTCCCGTCACAAGCAGCTTCTTCATCGGTTGTGCCGCCTGCGTTGCCGCCTGCATCTGCGCCGCCTATGGCAGCAACTATGCCAGCCGCCATCTCAAGGGCGTGGGTTCGTGGGAAATCACCATCGGCTCCTTCCTCACGGGCGGGCTGATGACTTTACCGCTTCTTCTGGCCGTGCCCCTGCCTGGAGCGCCGCGCTTCATCGACTACGGTTATCTGCTCATACAGGCGGTTGTCATGAGCGGACTTACCTACATCACCTATTTCAGGCTTGTCTCCTCGATCGGTGCAACCAGGGCGATCAGCGTGGAATTCGCCGTGACCGTCGTGGCGGTTCTCATCGGCGCACTGGTGCTGGATGAACCGCTTTCGCTTCCCCAGCTTTTCGGCGCCGGCATCATCATCTTAGGCTGTGCCCTGGTTCTCGATCTCCTGCCCAGGAAAAAGGCTCCGCCCACACCCTCCGGGGCGTGAAGGGTTTGTTAGCGTTTTCCACCAATAGTCGTGCTGGTCATTACTGATCAAACGGGATCGCGCTTACGGCGCGAGGGGAAAATGCAACCGGGCAAATCAGATTACGAGCATTACTGGGACCCGCTAAGGGCCCTCCTCATGCTGCTCGGCATCCCTTATCACGTCTCCCTTCTCTACAGCCATGCTCTGCCATGGGACATCAAGGATTTCGACACCAGCCCGCTTCTGAGCGCGCTGGGTGCTGCGCTCGTCACCTTCCGTATGCCGTCATTCTTTCTGGTTGCCGGCTACTTCTCCACCATGGTCATCGGCAAGAAGGGCAAGATGCGCTGGCTGAGGCAACGTTTCCTGCGTCTCGGCGTGCCCTTTGTCGTGGCGGTCCTTCTGCTCGGGCCATCACAGCTTTTCCTGCTGCAACTGGCCGGCGTCGCCAAAGGCGACATCCCGGCCGACCGGCTGCTTGAAAGGCTACCCGGCCTGCTGCGTCCGAGCGAAGAATGGATCATGCATCTTTGGTTCCTGCCGGCCCTTATCTTCTATTCGATCCTGCTTGCCGGCCTGCTGTTTCTCGCGGAACGTCCGCCATTGGCACATATCAGACACTGGTTCGGCAGCCTGCGCCAGCGGCATGCCGCCCTGTTTTTTGCGGCGCTGTGCATCCTGCCTGTTTTATGGGAATTGACGATCTACGGATCCGGCCTGCTTGCGGCAAAGAGCGGAAGCCCCCTTTTTCTTCTTTATGAACGCGCCTCCGACCCCTATGCGCGTTACATGCCATTTTTCCTCATCGGCGCGCTTCTGCAGCGTGACCGCGCCCTCTTTCACCGCTTTCGCCAGACGGGTCTTCCCACCGGCATCGTCGCGGCGGGCGCCATCGCGACGGCGGTGACCTTGCGCCTGCAACATCCCTTTTCGAATTCGGCGCTGCTGGTGCTGGTGTCGGCAGTTGCGGCGGTGGCGACAAGCCGTCTGTTGATCCACCTCGCCTGCCGCTATTTCGACAGGCCGAACCGGATTGCCAGAGGCATGACGGATGCATCCTTCACTATCTACCTGTTTCACCATCCGCTCATCTACGCCTTCGGAACGCTGTTCATCCTCATTGCGCTGCCGCCCATCCTGGAATTCACCATCATCGTCGCGGCCACCACGGCGGTGGCCTATATGCTGCATCAGGCGATACGTTGCAGCCCGCTCGCCCTTTTCCTGTTCAACGGCATCCGCAGGCCACGCGTGATGGACAATATTGGCACACGGGCCGGCGCGTCCCAAACCCTTCGTTAAGGATGGAGCGGGTATGATCGGCCTGCCTATTCAACTGGAAATGATGGCGTGTGGATCATGGCTATCCTCAACACGGCGGAAAAAGCCCTACCCGCAGACCTGCGCGCGAAGCTTTCGCCGCTGGTAACGAAAGTCGCCGTTCTTCTTTCCGGCGGAGATGAACTCTCCCGTGCGCAGCGTATGGCGCTCGTTGCGTTTGCGGTGCGCATCGTCAGCGCCGGCATCGCCTTCATTTCCCAGATCATTCTTGCCCGCCTGATGGGCGAATTCGAATACGGCCTGTTCGCATTTGTCTGGGTACTGGTGATCCTGTTCGGCAATCTTTCCTGTCTCGGTTTTCACACCACGGTCATACGCTTTTTACCCGGCTATCGTCTGGAGGACGCCCACGACAAGATCATGGGACTGACCTCGACGGCGCGTGTCTTCGCCATGCTTTCGGCCAGCGCGCTTGCGATCTTCGGCTTCGTTTTCCTGTATTTCTTCGGCGAGCGCATCGCTTCCTACTATCTCATTCCCATGTCGCTGGCGCTTTTCACCCTGCCCATGGTTGCGTTGGGCGATGTGCTGAACGGCACGGCGCGCGCAAATGGCTGGGCGGTCTCCGCTCTCAGCCCCACCTACATCGTTCGCCCGGTGCTTATCCTACTGTTCATGCTGGCGGCAATCGGTCTTGGCGCGGGAAAAACCGCAACGACAGCCATGCTCACGGCGCTTCTTGCCACCTATGTCACCACGCTTTTCCATTTCGTCTTCATGAACCGCCGGCTCAACCGGCATTTCCGCAGCACGGCCCGCAGGGTGCATTTCCGCCGTTGGATAAGCTTCGCCTTCCCGATGTTCCTGATCGACGGCATCGGTTTTTTGATGACCAATTCCGATGTGGTGATCGTCGGCCTTTACCTGCCGCCGGATCAGGTCGGCATTTATTTTGCCGCGGCCAAGACCATCGTGCTGATGCAATTTGTGTTTTTCTCGGTGCAGGCGGCCGCCGCCCCGCGCCTGGCCGCCCTGATGTCGGCCAATGACAGGCAGGGGCTTGCCGGTTTCGCCAGCCAGGCCGCGCGCTGGGCTTTCTGGCCGTCGCTCGCCGTCGGCAGCGTGGTGCTCCTGGCCGGCCCGTTCCTGCTGTCGCTGTTCGGCCCCGGCTTCGTTCAGGGCTATGAGTTGATGTTCTTCCTTTTCGCAGGCTTCCTCGCCAAGGCGCTGATCGGCCCGGGAGAAACATTGCTGAACATGGCCGGCAAACAAAAATTGTGCGTCGCGCTTTATATTATCATCTTTGGTTGCAACATTGCACTCAACATGGCGCTCATTCCGGTCTATGGTCTGGCAGGGGCCGCGGCAGCGGTGGCGATAGCCATGTGTATAGAAGCTGTGCTATTGCATATTGCCATTCGCCGCACACTCGGGATCGTCCTTTTTGCCTTCAACGATCCCCGGGCGGGTCAAAACACTGGGAAGGCGGTGTAACGATAAGCATGTCCAGCGATCCAAAGAATCCGGATTTTCAGGATCCGCGCATCGCGGCGCTGATGGCGTCTGCGGAGCGTGACCGTCCCGTGGCCGACAGCAGCCGACGCGTGGGCCGCGATGGCCGGGAATTCTGTATCTATCCGGGTCAGCTCGGTTATGACATGCAGGAAGAACTCGACTTTCTGTCCAATCGCGTCATGGAGGCGAATGTCTTCTTCACCGGAAGGCTTCTCGCACCCGCCATGCCGCGCATCGAAGACAAGTCCGTGCGTTTCGCCCTCATCCGCGACGAGAACGGCGCCAGAAGCCGCATGCGCTTCCTGATGCCCTTTACCGTGGAAAAGCCGGGTTTTTCCATCGGTCCCTCCATCATTCGCGTCTGGGCCAATCCATTCGGGCCGCTCGGCACGCCGCTGGTCGACACCGAAGGTGCTGCCGAAACCCTCGACAATCTTTTCGATGCGCTGTCCGACAGCAACATGCGTCTGCCGAATGTTCTGGTTCTGCCGGATGTCCGGCTGGAAGGGCCGTTTGCCCGAATGTTCAAAGCCATCGCGCTCAGCCGCAACCTGCCGGTGACGACGACGGGCAATTATTACCGGCCGATGCTGGAAAGCCTTCTCGACGGCAAGGCGTATCTGCGAAACGCCCTTGCGCCGCACCATTTGCGCGAAATGAACAGGCAATGGCGTCAGCTCGAAAAACTTGGGCCCCTCTCCTATACCGTTACCCGCCAGCCAGCGGACGTGCGCTACCGCATGGAGGAGTTTCTGGCGCTGGAGGCGAGCGGCTGGAAAGGCCGCAAGCGCACCGCGCTGGTCAATGACCGTTATCGCGCCGCCTTCGCCCGCGAGGCGATCACCAATCTGGCCGAAGCGGATGCGGTGCGTATCCACACCATCGATCTCAACGGCAGCGCGATTGCTTCCATGGTCGTCTTCATCGCAGCCGGCGAAGCCTATACGTGGAAGACCGCTTTCGACGAAAACTATGCGCAATTTTCTCCCGGCAAGCTGCTGGTGCAGAGACTGACCGACTGGCATCTGGATGACGCCAATATTCTGCGCAGCGACAGCTGCGCCGTGCCCGATCATCCGATCATGAGCCGCTTCTGGCAGGAACGGCAGGAAATGGGCACGCTGGTTGTCGGGCTTGCCCAGAATAGCGACCGGGACGTGCGGCAGGTTTCCACCCAGGTGGACATGTACCGCAACACCCGCAACCTCGCCCGCAGCCTGCGGCAGAAAATCCTGTCCTTCGGACGCAAGGGCAATTGATCCGAAGGGCGCTGGCAGCGCCCTTCGGATTTCAGGACGCGGATGGGACCCGTCTTAGCGCGAGGCCGTCCTGATCATCTTGCACAATTGCGTCAAAGCGGCATCGTATCCGCCACCCAGAATATCGACGCACCGGCGGGCAAGCTTTATCTGCTCCGTGCGCGACATGTCGTTATAGGACTGGATGACCTGACGCATGGCGCGAGGCGTCATCGGCCGGCCGGGATTGTTCGGATTTCCGATATTGCCAGGATTTCCCGGGTTCCCCGGATTGCCAGGGTTACTCGGCGAACCTGAGCCGCCAATGCCCAGCCCGACATCGACACCGAGCCCGCTTGATCCGCCCACATTGGCTCCGACATTTGCGTTGACACCGTTGGAACCGCCGACGGAGGCATTCACGCCGGCATTGACCCCGCTGGAACCGCCGACGGATGCGTTGACATCCGCATTGACCCCATTGCTGCCACCGACCGAAGCGTTGACATCCGCACCCAGCCCGCCGCCGCTGCGGCCTCCGATATCAGCACCGGCATTAACCCCCCCACTGCCGCCAACGGAAGCGCCGACACCGAGACCACCGCTATCATTGCTACCCACGCTAGCATTAACCCCGTTCTCTCCGCCGATCCCGATATCCAGCGCATGGGCGTTGACCGGTAGGATCAGGCAGGCAGACAGTAACAAATTGCGAGAAAGAGCCCTCATAATTTCCT
This sequence comes from Agrobacterium salinitolerans, assembly GCF_002008225.1. GTDB lineage: Bacteria > Pseudomonadota > Alphaproteobacteria > Rhizobiales > Rhizobiaceae > Agrobacterium > Agrobacterium salinitolerans. The sequence goes on from NZ_MRDH01000037.1 coordinate 224,125, forward strand.
CCCTATGAGTTGGCTACTCCCGCCCCGCGTGGAAACTCCACATCGGCATCATAGTTTCAATTAGTAATTGCGTATATGCCATTTTATTAGATATATCTAAAATTATCCGAATAATTCAACCCCAGGTGTATTGTTTTGAAACAGGTGAGACTGATTGAAATGCCTGTGCCACAGCAATTTCGCCGATTTTTTTAAATGTCGGCTCGTGATTTTCGCCCTACGCCACCGCGCGCTGGGATAGCCTTTCGTAAAGGCAAATTTCCTGCTTTTGGGCTTGCACGCAAGGTCTCGCCCGTGATAGACGCCGTGGCATTGCCTCAGTGACCTGAAACACAATCGGCATCGAAATGCGGGTGTGGTGGAATTGGTAGACGCGCCGGACTCAAAATCCGGTTCCGAAAGGAGTGTCGGTTCGACCCCGACCACCCGCACCACCTCTTACGATTTGCACGACTTTATCGGCATGAACGAGACCATATCCGGTCAAGGATCATGCTATGCCGCCAGATAAAAACGTCTGGCATTGCCATGGCCGATATCTGCCTGCTCATCCGGTGAAAGCGCCGACAGAAATGCTCTCGTCATGGCGATCCACTCCGGCAGGCCGGAACCGAGATCGACCACCGGCCAGTCGCCGCCCCAGACCATTCTTTGGGGGCCGAACAGCGTCAATACGGTTTCCACGTAAGGTCTCACGTTTTCCAGAGTCGTTTGCCCCGGCGCACAATAGGCGGTGACACCCGAAAGCTTGACGAAGAGATTGGGCAGGCGGGCCAGATCGGCCATGCGCTCGCTCCAGGCGGAAAAATCGTTTCCGGCGATATCAGGCGTGCCGCAATGGTCAAGCATGAAGCGGACATTGGGGCAGGCACGGACAAGTTCGGCGGCAATGGCCAGCTGACGGGAATGAAAACACAGATCGATCGGCCACCCGGCCTTGCCGATCTTGCGCACATTTCGGCGATAGTTTTCCGCACGGCTGGTATCGTCGGGCATAACCTGGAGGATACGCCGGAACCCGACCACTTTGAGGTCGCGGCATTCCTCCAGCCAGGCGTCGAACCCCTGATCCGTTTCCGGCCGGCAGCTGGCGATCTGGCCGAACATCGGCAAGGTCCCTTCCCCAACCATGCCGGCCACAAGCCGGGCTTCCGCCCTATAATCATTGTCATCGACCCCGGTTTCCATGAAGATCGTGCCGACGACACCGCTGCCCTCGACAAGAGCTGCATAGTCCGCCCGGGTGAAGCTTCCCGCAAGGCTCGGCTCGCCGCGCGTCCAGGCATAACCGAGTTTGCCCCGCAAGATCAGATGCTGGTGGGTATCAATGAGGTCCATGGCGTCCTTCTCCCTGTCGTGCCCGTCAATCTTCAAGAGCGAGCGCGTCAAAACCCGCCCAGGCGGCGTCCGGCACGGCCGTTTCGAAAATGGATAGATTGCGCCGGAGGCTGTCCGGTTTCGCCGTGCCGATCAGCACGCTGGCGACATCGGCGTTTTGCAGCGGAAAATGCAAAGCGGCCGCCGCGAGCGCGACGCCGTGGCTGGCGGCGTGATCTTCCATGGCGCGCACCCGCTCCATGACTTCAGGCGCGGCTTCATTGTAATTGAAGGTCGCGCCCGGCTTTGCACCGGTTGCAAGAATGCCCGAGTTGAAGACACCGCCGATCACAAGCGCGGTGCCGGTTTCCGCGCAACGCCCAAGCAGCCGCGCCGCCGCCGACCGGTCGAGCAACGTATAACGGCCCGCCAGAAGGATGCAGTCGATCTCGTCTATCTCCATGAGGTTCAGACAGGCCGGAACCTCGTTCACACCAAGGCCGAACGCGCCGATCAGGCCTTTCGCCTTCAACTCGTGCAGCGCCTCGATGCCGCTTTCGGTGAATATTCCGAAATGATGGCGATAGGCTTCCTCTCCAAGCGTGGTCTCCTCCAGATCGTGAACATAGAGAATATCCACCGAACCGAGACCAAGCCGGGCAAGGCTCTGCTCATGTGAGCGCATGATGCCGTCATAGCTGTAGTCGTATTCCACCACGAAAGGCAGCGCGTCGACAAAACCGTAATCCGGTGTCACGCCCGCTTCAGCCGGTTTCAGGATCCGCCCGACCTTGGTGGACAGCACGAATTCGTCGCGTGGTTTGCCCTGAAGAAAATCCCCGACGCGTCGTTCGGAGAGGCCCTGCCCGTAATAGGGTGCGGTATCGAAATAACGGATACCGGCGTCCCAGGCGGCTTGCAGCGTCGCCATCGCATCCTCGCGGCTGACGCTGCGGTAGAGATTGCCGATACCGGCAGCGCCGAAAGAAAGCTCGCTCAGCGACAGCGCCGTGCGGCCAAGTTTGCGGGTTTTCATGCGGCCCCCTCCTCGCGGCGAAGCTGGCGCTCGACGGTGCGGATGACACCACGGAGTTCGCCGAGACCCTTCATGCGGCCGATATAGGAATAGCCGGGGTTGGTCTTTTTGGTGATGTCATCACCCAGCAGATGGCCGTGGTCAGGTCGCATTGGAATATTGGTGCGGCGGCCAGCCTTGGCGGCGGCCAGCTCCTCGCGCAACAATGCCTCGATGACGCCGATCATGTCCGTTCCGCCATCAAGATGATCGTCCTCAAAGAAGGAACCATCCGCTTCAACGGTCACATTCCGAAGATGGGCGAAATTGACGCGGGACGCGAACTCCTGTGCCATTGCCACGAGATCGTTGTCACTGCGCGCGCCGTAGGAGCCGGTGCAAAGGGTAATGCCGTTGTTCGGGCTTTCAACGGCCGAGAGGATGGTGCGGATATCGGCAGGTGTCGAGACCACGCGCGGCAGGCCGAACAACGAGAATGGAGGATCATCAGGGTGGATGCCGAGATGCACGCCCACTTCTTCCGCAACCGGCACGACTTCCCGCAGAAAGGCGAGAAGATTGCCCTGCATGGTCGTGCTGTCGATACCATCGAACGATGCAATCAGCGCGGCGATGGACTGGCGCGTCTGCACCAGCGCGCCGCCTGGCAGCCCTGCTATGATGTTTCGCTCTAGAAGCAACTGCTCCTCTTCGCTCATTTGCGCAAAACGCGCTTCGGCCCGTGCAACCAGCGCAGGATCGTAATTTTCCGCCGCATGAACACGCTTCAGGATGAAGACGTCATAAGCGACGAAATCCGCCATTTCGAAGCGCAGCGCCAATCCGGTATTACGTGCCTGCCAGCGTAGGTTCGTGCGCGTCCAGTCCACGACAGGCATGAAATTGTAGCAAACGACGGGAACGCCAGCGCGGCCGAGACGGGCGAGTGTATCCTTCCAGCGCACAATCGCCTTCGGGGCATCGGCATCACCACGCTTGACGGACTGTTCCATGGGAATGGATTCGCAGACACTCCATTCCAGACCGGCCGCCTCGATCATCGCCTTGCGTTTGGCGATCTCTTCCGCCGGCCACGCGGTGCCGTCGGGAATCTGGTGCAGCGCCGTTACAACGCCGCTCGCACCCGTCTGCCGCACATGCTCCAAGGTGATGGGGTCCGATTCACCGAACCACCGCCAGGTTTCCTTCATAGTCTATTCCTCCGAAAAATGCTGTTCGATGGCGCCGAGAGCGCCGTATTGGACGATGTCGCGGTGGGCGGCCCGAAGCGCCGTGACGAACGCCTCGTCCGCCTGCCATTCAGGCCCGAAGACGCGACGGAATGTTAAAAACCGGTCGATGACCGCGTCCGGCTCCTCGCCGCTCCCGGTGGTCGCACCCCACTCCGCAAAGGCCGGATCGGCCATGACAATTGCCTCTCCCTCCTCGTTCAGCGCTGCGCAGGACCGTATCCACATCGCAACCGCAAAAAGAGCGGCCGTATTCGGCGCGCCTGCGGCACGCAGTTCCGCAAGCGGCGCGAGAATGCGTTGCGGCACTTTCTGTGAAGCGTCAGAGGCGATCTGGGCGGCGCGATGACGAAGGGCGGGGTTGGCGAAACGCTGGCGCAGACCGGCAACATAGTCCGGACCGCTGACGGCCGGGCTCAAGGTCGAACCGACCTCCCGCCAGTAATGGTCGACGTAACCGCGCACACGCGGATCGGCATAGATATCGGCGATCGTCTCAAGCCCGCTGCATTGACCGATTGCGGCCATGGCGGTGTGGGCGCCATTCAGCATCCTGAGCTTCATATGCTCATAGGGCTCGACCTCGTCAACGATTTCGGCACCTGACAGCTCGATGCCAGGGCGACCGTGCGGAAAGCGATCCTCGATCACCCAGCGGAAGTAGGGTTCCGCAATTACCGGCCAGGCATCCTCACAGCCGAGACGCGCCGTCACACGCTCACGGTCGGTAGCCGTGGTGGCGGGCACGATGCGGTCCACCATGACGCAGGGGCAGGAAAGATTTTCTGCGATGAAGGCAGCGAGATCCTCGTCGGTGATACCAGCCATCTCCACCAGAAGACGGTGCAGGATGCGTCCGTTGGACGGAAGATTGTCGCAGGAGAGCAAAGTCAGCGGCACAGCCCCCGCGGCCCGCCGGCGTCTTGTTGCTTCCAGCAGAAAACCGAGCGCGGAGCGCGGCTTTTGTGGATGCGCCAGATCATGAACGACATCGGGATGGTCACGAAGAAGCGCGCCTGCCGACAAATCGGCGAGGTAACCCTTTTCCGTCACCGTCAAAGTGACGATCCTGACACGCGGATCGGTCATGGCTTGCAGCAGCCGCTCCGGATCCTCAGGAGCGACGATGGTCTCGAGGATGGAACCGACAATCCGCAGCGTCTCGTTCTCACCGTCACGCAGGCAGAATGTATAGAGATTGTCCTGTGGCGCGATGGCATCGCGCGTATCGGGGCTGCGCAGCGAGGCAGCAACAATGCCCCAGCCGGTTTCGCCCCGCGCCAGGCAATCATCGATGAACACGGCCTGATGGGCGCGGTGAAAAGCGCCAACGCCGAGATGCACGATGCCCGGTGTCACCGCTTTGCGATCATAGGCGGGCAAAAGGACGTCGTTTGGCAGATGCGGCAACGCAAGGGACGAGAGGCGTTCTGTCATGATCATTTATCTCCGTATCTCAGCCGAATTGCAGGCCGCCATTCATGTCAACGACAGTGCCGGTCATGAAGCCGGACAGCGGCGAGGCGAGGAAACGTACGGTATGGGCCACCTCTTCCGGCTGGCAGAACCGCCCGACGGGAATGGCTGCGAGTTGCCGCTGACGGTCTTCCTCAGACAATTGCTCCATGATCATCGGCGAAACCACATAGGCCGGCGCGACCGCATTGGCGGTAACGCCGAAGGGCGCAAGTTCGCGGGCGGAGGAATAGGTAAGACCGACCATCGCCGATTTCGACACCGAATAGGCCGTGCCCGCCGTCAGTCCGCCGGACTTCCAGGCATAAGACGAGATGTTGATCAGCCGCCCCCAGCGGTTTTCCTTCATGGCGGGAACGACGGCCTGCGTCAGCAGCAGGGCGGCATCAAGATTGACGGCCATCAGCTTGTGCCATTCGTCAAGCGTGGTCGCGGCCAGTTTGTGCGGCGACAGTACGCCAGCATTGTTGACGAGAATGTCGATGACCTCGAAACGATTGGCGACATCTTTCATGACGGCCTGGAGTGCCGCCGCATCACCGAGATCGACGGCAATGGGGTCACAGGCGTTGCCAAACCCCTCCGCGAGCGCTGTAACAGCCTCAATATCGCGATCGAAGGCGAGCACCCTTGCCCCTTGCGCCACCAGCGCCGCAACCACGGCGCGGCCGATGCCGCCGCACGCGCCCGTCACGAGCGCGGTCTTGTGTTTCAGTTCCATTCCGTCTCCTCCACGTCCACTATCAAATGGACAAATGCTTGCGCTCTTCTTCGGGCAACTGTTCGTAGATCACGAAAACCATATCCAGATGCGTCACCAGCGCCCTTTCCGCGGCGCCGGCATCGCCCTGGTCGAGGGCGTCGACGACCGCCAGGTGCTCCTCGATCACGGCGGGCAGGCGCTCCGGTTTCGCCCAGTAGCGATGGAACCGCGACAGCGTCACCTTGGCGGCAAGGATTGCCTGCCATACGCCCTCGCGGCCGGAGAATGTGCCGAGCAGCCGGTGAAACGCCTCGTCGGCGTGGAAAAAGCCGTTGGCGTCGTTGGCGGCGATGACCCTTTCCTGCTCGGCGATGACATCCCGCATCGTCCGGCTCATCTCTTTCGTCCATTTCGGCGCAACTTCGCGCAGCAGCGCCACTTCCAGCGAACGGCGGATAAAATGGCTGTCCTGGATTTCACCGAGCCTGATCGGTGCGACGAAGCTGCCGAGCTGGGGATAGACATCCACAAGCCCCTCTTCAGACAGGCGCTGGATGGCGGCGCGCACCGGTGTGCGCGACACGGAAAACTGACGGCAGATCGAGTTCTCGCTGATCGGCGCACCCGGCGCCAGCCGCACTTCGACAATGGCCTGACGCAGGGCCGCATGAACCTGATCGGCCACGGATCCATAGCGGTTAACCACAAGCTCCACGCTTTCGATTCCAGGGCCCGAGGCCTCCTGATGGCCCCCGCGTCCGGCAAAGCCGGCATTGGTGTTTTTCGTCATGAACGCTCCCCCTTTTGAAAGGCCGTCGTGAAAATCTGATTGCAACTTGGATACAAGTATACTAGTGTCCATGGTGCTTACGCAAGTCGGCTGTTGGGAGAAAAAGCGATTAAGGGAGGTTCCAGTCGCTTTTTTTAAAGAAACAGGCCGTTTCATGGAGGAGAAAAACATGACGCATTTCATGCGCAGCCTCGTCGCTGCCGCAATCATCGGCGCTGGAGCCTGCGGTGTTGCGCAGGCGGCGGACGCCAGCAAGGTCGCCCTCGTTCCAGGCGGTCCGCACCCTTACTTCGCCGCCTGGGAGCAGGCCGGTAAGGACGCCGCCAAGGACTTCGGTCTGGCGGGCGCCGACTATAAGGTGCCGCAGAAATGGGAACTGGCACAGCAGAACCAGCTTCTAGAAAGCCTTCTGAGCCAGGGTTATAACGGCTTCCTGATTTTCCCCGGCGATCCCGTCGGCGCGGTCTCCACAGCCGAGGAACTGACCGGCAACGGCGCAAACGTGATTGCCGGCGCCGGCTGCTTCAAGGACCCTTCGCCTGCCGCTTTCTGCCTCGGCACCGATACCGGCAATTCGGCCTATCTCGGCACCAAGGAACTCATCAAGGCAATGGGAACGGGCAAAAAACGCATCGCCCATTTCACCGGCTTCCTTGTTGACCCCAACACCCAGCTTCGTATCGATGCCGTGAAGAAGGCGGCTGACGAAGGCGGTGCCGAGGTCGTTCAGGTCATCGCCGATATCGACGCGCCGGAACCGGCCGAGGAAAAGATCAATGCCTACCTCGCCGCCCATGCCTCGGAAGTGGACGGCATCGTTACCACGGCCTGGGTTCCGGCGGTCGTTGCTTCCAACGCGCTGCGCAAGATCGGCGACAAACGCATCCACATGGTCGGCATCGACCACGACGAAGTGGTGCTGAAAGCGATCAAGGATGGTTTCGTTGATGGTACGATGCTGCAGAACCCCTATGGCCAGGGTTATGTCGGCTCCTTCGCTTTGAGCAAATTGCAGTCCGGCTGCAAGGTGAAGGCGGACGCGCCGTTCAAGTCCAACGCACTGACGACCAAGTTCATCGATTCCGGCACGGCGTATGTCGATGCCAGCAAGGTCGATAACTATGTCGATGCCATGCGCGCCGAGACCAAAAAGCTGCTTGCGAACTTCGATGCGACGTATCTGAGCTGCAAATAATCAGGCTTTTTAACACCTGCCGGGCGGGCCGCGATCACGCCCGGCAATCCCGCACCGCCGAAAGCACGCCTTCCGGCGGCGGCGCAACGTCAAGGCGGACCGCCGAGGTCTGCGGGCCAAACAAATACCGGAACATTCTCATGACCGTGAACGATAGTTTGCTTACAAAAGGCGTGCAGGAGACAGAGGAACGCATGGGCTCGCGCATTTTGCAAAGCCGTTTTTTCCTCACCAATGAATTCGGCCTCATTCTGCTGATCGTCGTTTTCGCCATCATTTTTGGCGTGGCAGCCAGCGGCTTCCTTTCGCCTTTCAACCTGTTCACGCTCGGACGCAGTGCCGCAATCAACATCATGATCGGCCTGTCGATGATGGCGGTGATCGTGACCGGCGGCCTCAATCTTGCCGTTGGAGCGATCGGCGTCTCGGCAGCCATGGCCTGCGGTTATCTGATCGAGGTGCTTGGCATGCCATGGCCGCTCGCTGTCATTGGCGGTCTCGCCACAGGTGCAGCGCTCGGCTTCATCAACGGCTGGACCGTCATTCGCACGGGGCTGCACAGCTTCATCATCACGCTTGCCACCATGAGCATCTTTTTCGGGGTGATGATCTTCCTGACGCGGGCCGAGGCCTATCGCGGCCTGCCGCCGATCTTCGCAGCCTTCGGAAAGATGAAGCTCGCGACCTATTTCTCGCCGCTGCTTCTCGTCACGCTCGCAACTGCCCTCGCCCTGTCCTTTCTCTACCGGCGCACCGTTCTTGGCCGCGAAATGCTGGCGGCAGGCGCACGCCCGGAAGCGGCGGAACTTTCCGGCATCCGCGTCGACCGCATCTTTATTGCGTGTCACATGCTGTCGGGCCTGCTTGCCGCACTTGCTGCCCTGATGCTGGTGACGCGCACGGGCGCCGCCATTCCTTCCATGGCCGGCCAACTCGGGCAGGACTGGCTGTTGCCGGCCTTCCTGGGGCCTGTCCTCGGTGGCACGCTGTTGCAGGGCGGCAAGGTTTCGGTTCTAGGCACCTGTCTCGGCGCACTTTTGGTCACCATGCTGACCAGCGGCCTGCTGCTGCTCCAGCTCGGTGAATTCTGGGTCCAGACATTTCTTGGCCTGCTGCTGTTGCTGGCGGTTTTGATGGACAAGGCGCGGCGAAGCTATCTCGCCCGGCGCAATCTGGCTTGAGGACTGGACGATGACGACCGACAACACCCTTCTACGCCTTGCCAGAACCGACTGGTTCGGCCCCCTGCTTGTCACGGTGCTGGCAATTGTGCTGATCCGTGGCTTCAGCCCCAACTTCCTGTCTTCCTTCAACATCCAGATCCTGCTTCTGGCCATTTCGGTCAATGCGCTCATCGCCTTTTCACAGATGATCATCATCGCCATCGGCCAGATGAACCTCTCCGTCGGCGCAATCGGCGGCCTTGCGGCAATCTCCTTTGCAGGACTGATGGAGGTCTGGGGGCTTCCGGCACCGGTGGCTGCCATTGCCGCCGTGCTGATCGGCATTGTCTGCGGCATGCTCAACGGCCTGCTGATCGCCATCACCGGCATTTCCGCCTTCGTCATAACGCTGGCGACCCTGTCGATCTACAAGGGCATCAACCTCGGCATTACGCGGGCGGAGCCTTTCTATGGCATACCCGAGTCGGTGAAAGACTTCGGTTCGGCCCTCATTGCCGGGCCTATTCCGTGGCTCGCAGTCCCGACCATCGCCATCGCTTTCGCCCTGTGGTTCATGCTGCGACGCCAGCCGATAGGCCGCTTCATCCTTGCCATCGGCGGCAACAGCCATGCGGCGGAGCTTTCCGGCATTTCGGTGCGCATGACGGTGATCGTGGCGCATGGTATTTCCGGCCTTCTGGCATCGGTAGCGGGCATTCTGCTCGTTTCCCGTCTGCAGATCGGCCAGCCTTCGATCGGCGATGACTGGCTCATCCTGTCCTTTGCCGCCCCCGTCATCGGCGGCGCCGTGCTGGCCGGCGGGCATGTCAGCGTCGGGGCGACCCTGCTCGGCGTCGTCATCGTCGCCATCATCACGCAGGCACTGGTGTTGTTCTCCATCGATCCGTTCCTCGTGCAGGTGGTGCTGGGCGCACTGATCCTCGCCGCCGTCGGCATCAACCGCCTGCGCGAAACGCATCTCGGCAAAAAGACAGGGAAGGCCTGACATCATGGACAAACAACCCGTTTTTCAGGCGCGAAACGTCGAAAAAGTCTTTCCCGGCGTCAGAGCTCTCAAGGGCGTCAATCTTTCGCTGCAATCTGGCTCGATCCATGCCCTGCTCGGTGAAAATGGTGCCGGGAAGTCCACCCTGATCAAGGTCATCACCGGCGTCCATCATCAAAGCAGCGGCCAGATTCTCATCGATGGGCAGGAAGTGCGCTTCGGTAATCCGCGCGAGGCGATTGCCCGCGGCATCGGTGTCGTCCATCAGGAACGTAACCTCATTCCGCGCTTCTCGATTGCCGAAAATATCCACATGGAAAAGCTCGGCGCGCATTATCTCAAACCCATCGACTATGCCGCCCTGAACCGCGACGCGCGCCGCTGGCTTGAGGCACTCAATCTGGAAATCGATCCGGCAACACCGGTATCCGAGCTTTCCGTTGCGCAGATGCAGCTGGTGGAAATCGCCAAGGCGCTTTCACTGCAAAGCCGTGTGCTCCTCCTCGATGAGCCGACGACATCGCTGACGCCGAGCGAAACGGACAATCTCTTCCGCATTCTGCGACGCCTGCGCGACGATGGCGCAAGCCTCGTCTTCGTCAGCCACAAGCTGGAGGAGGTTCTCGACATCTGCGACCGGGTGACGGTGCTGCGGGATGGCGAAAACGCCTGCGAAAGCCGCTCGATGGAAGGGCTTGGACGTCAAGATCTCGTGCGACTGATGATCGGGCGCGCCGAAAGCGGCGGCGGCTGGTGCAAACGCACGGTCGAACACCATCCCATGGTGCTGGAACTTGAGGGCGTATCGACCGCGATCGGTCACCGCGATGTCAGCCTGTCCGTGCGCAAGGGCGAGATCGTCGGCCTTTACGGGCTGGTCGGCGCCGGTCGCACTGAACTCGCAAAATCGATCATGGGCAAATTCGCGGTCACGGCCGGCGACCTGCGTATTTCGGGCCGGCCGGCACGCATCCGCTCCGTTGCCGAAGCGATCCACGACTACGGTGTCGGTTATGTCAGCGAAGACCGCAAGGGCGATGGCCTCATTCTCCAGCACTCCGTTCTTGCCAATGCAGGCGTTCCCATCTGGCGCAAGCTCGCGAATGCGCTCGGCGTGCTGTCGGATGGGCGCATCCGCTCGGCGGTGACGCCTTTCCTGAAAAAGCTCGAAGTAAAGACCCCAAGCCTCAGCCAAACGGTCGGCAATCTATCGGGCGGCAACCAGCAAAAAATCAGTGTCGCCAAATGGCTCGCCGCCGACGTCAAACTGCTGATCGTCGATGAACCCTCCGTTGGTATCGACATCAAGACCAAGGCCTATCTGCATGATCTGCTGCGCGAGCTGGCAGATAGCGGCACCGCCATTCTCATCATTACCAGCGACATGCCGGAAATGGTGGCACTGGCGGATCGCATCGTCGTGATGGACCGTTACAGGGTGAAGGGCATCGTCGAAAACAACGGCATCTATGCCGATATGAGCCAGCACATCATGGCACACATTCACCATCCGCAGGAGAGCGAGGCCGGCCTCCTCACGGCATAGACGCTTCGCCGAAGACTTACGGTCGGCCCTGTGTTTCAGCCCCCGGAGGTGGGCGGCTGCGGTGCGCGCCCGCTTTGTGTAACGACGCGGACCTCGATCGCTTTACGAAGCCCTTGAAAAGGCGCTGTCATGACAGCCGCGATCGCAACCCTCACAAAACTTTGCTTGTTCATCCCGCCAATAGTGCCGGGCTTTCATTTGCCAGACGCAGCGGACTGGATTAGACGAATCCCGTTACACCGTGGAAACCGGCGACTTAATTTCGCCATCACGCCCGCCTTTTTGAAAGCCCGTTCGGGATATCTGCTTCTTTTCGAAGTTTGAGGAAAACAACATGGCCAATGCGACCACCGCCGACAACAGCCGCACGCTCGCCGCTCTCGGCGTCACGGCGGGAATGATCTTCACCGTCGGCTCCGCCCTCGGTTTTCAGCATATTGGCGGTTATACGCCCTGCGCGCTGTGCCTGCTGCAGCGCGATCCCTATTATTACGCCATTCCGCTGGGTATCTTGGCCATTGCGACCAGCATCTTCAAATTGCCGGTTCAGATCACCCGGTTGCTGCTTGCCCTTATCGGTGTGGCGATGCTGATCGGCGCCGGGCTCGGCGTTTATCACGCCGGTGTGGAATGGGGTTTCTGGGAAGGACCGATCACCTGCGCCACCGGGGCGCCTTCCATCACCACCAATGCCGGCGATTTACTGGGCAATCTGAACGCCATCAAGGCGCCTTCCTGCAACGACGCCGCCTTGCGGGTGCTCGGCCTTTCTTTTGCGGGCTGGAATGTCATCGCAAGCGTTGCACTTGCGGCAGTCGCCTTTTTTGGCGCGAGCCGTAAAAGCCGGTAAACGGAAAACCGCGTTGCAGTCCTTAAAAGATCAGGGCTGCAGCTCGGTATCCCAGTAAAGATAGTCCATCCAGCTTTCGTGCAGATAATTGGGCGGGAACAGTCGCCCGTTATTGTGCAAATCCTGAACCGTGGGCTGGAAGGGCTTCTGCGCCGGGAACATGCCCGCCTGCTTGGGAAGCTTGCTGCCTTTTTTAAGGTTGCAGGGAGAGCACGCCGCAACGACATTGTGCCACGTCGTTTCACCGCCGTGCGCGCGGGGAATGACGTGGTCGAAGGTCAATTCGTCCCGCGTGCCGCAATACTGGCATTCGAACTTGTCCCGAAGGAAAACATTGAAGCGTGTAAAAGCGGGGTTGCGGGTGGGCTGCACATAGGTCTTGAGGCTGACGACGCTCGGCAGCCGCATGGAAAAGCTGGGGGACGACACCGCATGATCATATTCTGCAATGATGTTCACACGGTCTAGAAAGACGGCCTTGATCGCGTCCTGCCAGGACCATAACGACAAGGGATAATAACTCAGTGGCCTGTAGTCTGCGTTCAGAACGAGCGCCGGCAGGGCCTGTGGTGAAACTGCAATCGTCAAGGGCTTCTCCTGAGCGATTCGGCATCTGCACTTGTATATTAGGTCCGTTGTTACAGGATTGTGAAGCCTATAAATGCAGCGGCGAAGAGCTTAATTTTTGAGCCCTGAAATGGCGTTTTTCGCATTCCTGACGATCAAGCGGCACGGTGGAGCCTCCTGGCCAGGGACACCGCGGGCCGATGCGGCAGGGAGGCGATTCGGGCCTTTGCCAGACACAAATCCTTCTCACACCGGACGCACTATCGGTGATATGATTACCCCCGACGGACCAATGGAACATCAATGCGCGCCCGGCATGGCAAATGTGCGGCGGCGTCCGTCATTTCGTCAATGGAGGAACGGTCATGAGGTTGGGCAGGCGGCAAGCGGCAGCATTGCGGGGCAGCCTCGCGGCCGGCGTGCTCGTCGCCGTGATCGGTCTCTTCGCGTGCGCCCATGCCCAGCAGTACCAGAATTACGAAGTGACGCCGGATGGCCGCGGCGGAGCGCAGGGAACGATCGGCGGGCGCAATTTCGAAATTTACCGAAATTACGACCGGCCGCCGGTAAACCGCGCCTCCCCCGATACACGGCGTGAACTCAGGCGCGCTGTCCCGCAGCAAACCTGTATCATCGACACCGAGGGTAGAACCCGCTGCAGGTGAGCGCGAGCCCAATTTTCCGACTGTTTCTAGCACGCTGCAACAAAATTAGATTTCGTTAAAATGCAATCTATCGACTTAAACGGCCCGCAAGAATGGGTCGCTATGGTGCCAGGCATAAGAGACGACAATTGTGCAGGGGCAAGGACATGGCGAAGAAAACAATCCGTCTGGCAAAGATCTTTGCCGTCGCTGCCAGCGTGGCGGCAAGTATTGCGACAACGGCATCGGCCGTCCAGCTCGGCGGCCTCACCCAGAAACCCGGCGCATCGCGGCCTGGCCAGTTCATGACCACGAGCCGCCCGACCATCGCGCCCATTGCCTTTGCGAAATTCTGCGAGAGCGCCGCCGACCAGTGCCTCCGGATCGGCGACCGCGATATGGTGGAACTGAGCAAACAGAAGCGCGCGGAACTCCAGCGCATCAACGCCGAGATCAACACGTCGATAATCTATGCCAGCGAACAGGACGGCGACGACGACTGGAAACTGAACCCGGCAAGCGGCGACTGTGAAGATTTCGCGGTGACCAAGCGGCAACGCCTCCTGCGCGCCGGCTGGCCCTCAGGCGCGTTGCGCATCGCAACGGCGCGCACGACGGATGGCACAGGACACGCCGTTCTGGTCGTCAGCACCAGCCAGGGCGATCTGGTGCTTGATAACCGCACCAATGTCGTCAAGCCATGGAAAGCGGTGGATCTGAAATGGATCAAGATCCAGTCGCATGAGAACCCGCGCATCTGGCTGAAACTCTAGACCGTCAGTCCTGCACTCGTGGGCTTCCTTCGTGGGGGCTTCGACACGGGCTTTGACGCAGGATGCGACAGCCGTTTCCAACGCCCTTGACCTTGTGCGGCAGAGACAGTATCGGCAGCTATGCCCAAGGTATTCAACTGGATTCGCGGTCGTAAGCAACCAGCCCCCCGCGACGACCGGAGGCGGCGTAGAATAGACCTTGGCGACAAGCCGGCCACTTTCCCTATTTACGCCATTGGCGACGTGCACGGCTGCCTCGATCTGCTTTTGCAGGCGGAGCGGAAAATCCTCGCCGATCTGGGACCCGAGCCCGCACCCGCGCTGGTCGTTCTCCTCGGCGACTATGTCGATCGCGGACGGGACTCCCGTGGCGTTCTCGAACATTTGCTGCAGCCCCCGCCCGCGCCGCTGCGCCGTATTGCGCTTTGCGGCAACCATGAGCAGCTCTTCCATGATTTTCTCGAAAGTCCGCAGCAGAATATGCACTGGCTGGACTTCGGCGGCCGCCAGACACTTCTGTCCTACGGGGTCGATATCGACTATTTCATGAATAAAGGCCGTCTCAGGCTACAGCCTTTCAGGGATGCGCTGCTAGGCGCGATCCCGCAGCCGCATCGCCAGCTTTTATCCAGCCTGCCCGTCTATGCCCGCATCGGCTCCTATATCTTCGTGCATGCCGGCTTGAGACCGGGATTGCCGCTTGATGCGCAGACCGATGAGGACATGCTCTGGATCCGTGAGCCTTTCCTCTCACAGGGAGCCGGACTCGACCTGCTCGTCGTCCATGGACACACACCAGTGGAGCAACCGGAGACCGGCCCGCAGCGCATCGGCATCGACACCGGCGCTTACACCACGGGCAGGCTCACCATTCTCAGGCTCTCGGATGCGGGCCTGCACCTGATCGGCTAAGCCTCGGTCAGATTTTCACCAGCGGCTCGCGCTCGTAGGTCTGGTGGAGCATTTTCACGAAAGAAGGCGCCACGGGCACGCGATGCGGCCCCAGAGCTTCGACCGGAATGCCAGGTGTCAGGGAATTCATCACGACCGCGCCCTTGATATCGCCGAGATCGGCGGGACGGATCAGTTGCTCGCGCTGAGCGATGCCGAGCGCGTCGAGCTGGCGGCGAATGATGCTCATCGTGATACCAGCAAGGAAGGCGGCCCTTGGCCAGACCACCGCCTCGCCATCCCAAAAGGCCATATTCCAGATGGTTGCTTCGCTCAGATATCCCCGCGCGTCAACAAAGGCCGCATCGTCATATCCACCCTCGACGGCCTTGCGAAGGAAATAGGTTTTTGATGCTTCACCCACATGTTTGATCGTTGCGAAGGGGCGTTCATGGTTGACGAGTGCCAGACGCAGGGATTGTTTCGGATCATCAAAGGCAGGCGTTGTGCGAACGAGAATGGCGGGGTCGTTCTCTGCTCCCGTCCGAGTGAATTCCCCACTGCGCGAAAACAGGGTAGCCGTCAGGGACAGGGCCGGCGGGCCTGCATGGATCGCTGTCCGCAACCGGTCGCGCACCAGATCATCCGGCAGGGCTCTGCCGAAAAACTCTTGCGACGCCGATTTCAGTCGGGCGAGATGCAAATCCAGCCCGCGCGCGGCGCCGTCCCGCACCTGCATGGCGGTGAAATGCGCAAAACCTGCGAAGGCCAGAGGTGATAAGTCTTGTGCGGTCGCCGTCCGGCCATCGAGTTCGGTACGAAAGTGGGATTTTCCAGTCATTTTCAAGCTCCTGAAGCGTGTTTACATATTGGAGCGTCTTCCCTACAGTCTGACAGCGCTGTCAGAGTCAAGGGCTGAAAATGAAGATCGGCGAACTCTCCCTGAAAACAGGTGTAAGCATTAGAATGCTCCGCTATTACGAGGCCGAAGGCCTTCTCACGCCCGGCCGCACGAAGGCCGGATATCGGGACTACAGTGTCGCCGACGTCGATACCGTCGAGCGCATCCTTCTGCTCGGCAATGCCGGCATGACCCTCGCCAATGTCAGGGAGTTCCTGCCCTGCTCCCTTGATCAGCGGCAAGCCTTCCAGCCATGCGACGAATTGAAATCAAAACTGCGGATGCAGATCGGCAGGGTTGAAGAACAGATGAACGGACTTTCCAGGAGCCGGAAGCTGCTCACAGACATTCTGGCAACCTTCGAAAAATCCACTCCGGCTTCAGGCCGCCGGTAAGTCTCTGTGTCAGCGATGGCCATCCCCGCTTTACGGAGCGGGCGGCGGACAGTCATCTCCACCGCCACATCAGTTAACCGGGGATAAGGCCGATCCTCAGACACCATTAATAGCTTCGAGCCAGATACCGACGGCGACCGCGCCCCTATCGAGATGACCGACCACCCACTCACCGAGGTAACTTGCGCGCCCGAGCCGTGGCTTCATCGAGGCTGCCGCCTCTGCGCGCTGCATCGTCGACTTGCAAGACCGACAACGAAAAACCCGGCATATCGAGGGCCGAAGGAAGGTGCCGGCCCAGGCGCGTTCCACGACGACACCTTTCGCCTCCAGCAGCACGACCGCCGACCGTGCCCACGATAGCGAGTTCCATCGGCGGCGTTGCCCCTAGGCCATTGACCAGCAGCGCGACGCGATCGCCGCCAGCGAGCTTGCCGTCGGCCTCGATCGTTTCGATCACCAACTTCACGAGCGCGTCAGCCGAGGCGATGGGCATCCGCTGCACGCCCTGTTCACCATGGATTCCGAGCCCGACTTCAATCTCGGTCTTACCCAGCACGAAGCCCGGCTTGCCGACAGCCGGCGGCGTGCAGGAGCCCAGCGAGACACCCATCGAAGAGAGCTTGGGCCGGCGTCCCGGGCGATGCCGGCCACCTCTTCAAGAGCAAGCCCCTTTTCCGCTGCGGCCCCGGCGAGCTTGTGGACGAGCACCGTTCCCGCAATCCCGCGGCGGCGATCGACGGGAACCGTATCCTTCAAGGCAACGTCGTCGGCGACGACAACGATCTCGACAGGGATTCCTTCGGCTCTCGCCAGCTCCGCCGCCAAGCCGAAATTCAGCCGGTCGCCGGTATAGTTCTTGACGATGACCAGCGCACCGACATAACCGGCATGGGCAGGCTCATGTCCGCTGCCGCCGCCCGAAAGCACCGCCACCCTGCGCTTCTCCGCCTCGGGCAGCCCGGATCGAATGACCACGTTCCCATCCGGAAGCAGAATGGTTTGCGGGCTGAGCGCCACGACGCCCTCCAGCATGTCCCGGACAACGGTGGATGGATCGTTGATAAGCTTCTTCATGCCTTACTCCTCGATGCAGTGCGTCGGCGGGCGGGCGGTATTCTGGCATTTACGCGCGCTGGAAAACGCGTAGATGCGGTTTGAACAGTGAACAAGCATGGTCTCCTCGCCGATTGCAAGCGTCGGAAATGCACGGCAAAGCTTCAAGCACGAAACAGGACTGGCCTCCTCACTGAGGTAATTGTCGGCAGACTTGTGGTCAGCCCGCTTCCGACATTGTATAGAATGCCGGTGATCCCTTTTGTTCCCGCCGGGCTTCCCGAACGCGAAGACAACACTGAAATAACCAGACGCAACCCACCACCTGATCAACCTCAACAACCAGCATCAAGGAAACACATGAGCGCTGCGTATTATACGTCGGCCATTGCGGTCGCTGCTGCGGCAGGGGTGGTTATCAGGCCGTTCCGGTGGCCCGAGGCCGTATGGGCCGTCGCAGGAGCGCTGCTGATCCTCGCGCTGGGCATTTTGACTCCTGCGGAAGTCTGGTCAGGGGTGATCAAGGGTCTCGACGTTTACCTGTTCCTGACCGGCATGATGTTGCTGTCTGAGCTTGCCCGGCGTGAAGGTCTGTTCGACTGGGTCGCCGCCGTTGCGATCTCTTACGCCAGAGGGTCGGCGCGGCGCCTCTTCGTGCTGATCTACCTGATCGGCGTCGTCGTGACCGCGCTTCTCTCCAACGACGCAACCGCCGTCGTCCTGACGCCTGCCGTTTATGCGGCCTGCCGTGCCGCCAGGGTCAAGGATCCGCTTCCTTACCTTTATATCTGCGCCTTCATTGCCAATGCGGCGAGTTTTGTGCTGCCGATCTCCAACCCTGCCAACCTCGTCATTTTTGCCGGCGGCGAGATGCCGCCGCTGTCCCGCTGGCTGGACACGTTCCTGCTTCCGTCGATTGCGGCAATTCTTGTCACCTTTCTTGCGCTTTACTGGTCGCAGCGCCGTGTTCTCGCGGAAGACACCGTCGCGGATCGGGTGGAACGCCCGACCCTCAGCCTGCCGGCGAAACTGGCGGGCGTCGGCCTGCTGGCAACCGCCGCCGTGCTGCTGTCAGCCTCTGCATTCCACATGGATCTCGGCCTTCCGACGTTCCTCGCTGGCGTAATCACGACTATCCTCGTTCTTGCCATCGTGCGGCAGAACCCGGTGGAGATCATCAAGGATGTGAGCTGGGGTGTGCTGCCGCTCGTTGCGGGCCTGTTCGTCATCGTCGAAGCCGTTAGCCATACGGGCATCACCGCCGTGGTCGCCGAGCAATTGAAGGCGCTGAGTGAACATTCGCAGGCACAGGCCATTGGGATCGGCGGCGTCGCCGTCGCGCTTTTTTCCAACCTCGTCAACAACCTACCGGCTGGTCTTTTCGCCGCAAGTGCCGTTCAGGCTGCACAGGTGCCGGACAATGTCACTGCCGCTGTTCTGATCGGGGTCGATCTGGGACCGAACCTGTCGGTCACGGGCTCGCTTGCAACCATCCTTTGGCTGTCAGCACTCCGGCGCGAAGGCCTGCATGTGCGCGCGCTGGACTTCCTCAAACTGGGCGCCCTTGTCATGACGCCGGCCTTGCTGGCGTCGCTTGCAACGTTGCTGCTCTGACACGCGCATGAGGACGCCGTGAGAGGGCGTGAAGCGGCGCCGTAACGCCGCTTCCGGTCTCCTATCGGACTCCTCGTTGATCTTGTCGATCAGCTGCATGAGGATGTCCGAGCACGCCTTCATCGGCTCGTCATCGGCACATTTGACATCGATCTTGCTATCGCCCTGCTCGAGGCGGAAATTCGCGCCCTTTGACGGCGGTTGTGGAGGCGACGCATCGGGGCGACCCATACCATCCGCCGGACCGGGCGGCGGCGGCTGTTGGGCAAAAGCGATGAAGGTGGATGCGCCCGACGAAAGCGAGGGCGCGGCTGGCAAGAGGGTTAAGGCCACCATCAATCGTATCGACATGCAGATGGACAGCCGCAAACTCGATTTCGGCATAAACGGCATGCCGGTCGAAAATGGCGACAACTCGATCAAGGTCGATGAGGCAAGCCTCAAGGGCTTTGACTGGAGTTCGTCGATCAAGGCAATTTCCGAGCTCGCCGGGCTCGATGATACCGAGATCGAGACCTTTCCGTTCAACCGTCTGACACCGGAACTCGGAACGATCCGTGTTGGCGGCATCAATGTCGATGTGGCCGCGCCCGAAAAATCGGACGAGGAGGCAAACGAGGAAACGAAAGGCACGCCGGAGCGCGTCAAGTTCACACTCAAGAAATGGGGCTGACAAAACCCTTCAACGGCATTCCGACCGACATTACGATCCGGCAGGACGATCTGACTCTTCCCATCCCGGCGGACTCGTCGGAGGAGGTTCTTGTTGAAGCGCGCAAGCTGGGCATCGAGTCGTTCACCCTGTCTTATGGCCTTTCCGCGGGTTGGGACGAACCGAACAACAATCTGATGATCCGGGAAATCTGCTTCAGCGGCAAGGATATTGGCAGCGTCAATTTCTCCGGTCTCGCGAACGGGTTTACGGAAGAATTCTTCTCCTTCGACATCGGTCGCGCCCAGGCCGCACTCTTCGGGCTTGCCGGCAGCGAGGTGAAACTCACGATCAAGGACGAAGGTTTGAGGGCCAAGGCGATCAAGCTTTATTCTTTGGAAAACCACATGAGCGAGGCAGAGGTTCGCGCCAACCTGACATTGGTGGCAAGTGCCCTGCTGCAACAGGTCGCGGCTGAACAGCCGAAACTGCAAAATGCGGTGGAGGCGCTCGGCCGCTTCATCAGCACACCGGGAACGCTGACGGTCACGGTCAAATCGACAGGTGCAAATGGCCTCGGGCTTCCGGTTTATGGGACGCGCCGTTTCGTGTCAGGTTGCCGGTTGCCGCCATCTCTGCAGGGCTTCCTGCCCGGCCTCGGTCAGGCCGTAGACTCCCCGATCGAGCCGTTCGAACCAGCCATAGACATTCGCGAGCAGGATTTTGCCGGCATCCGGGACGCTGGACCTGATCTGGCGTACGCGCAAGGGGCCTGATGCCAACGCCTCTGCGCAGCCGAGTGCCTGCTGGCGATAGGCGGTCATGATCGGCGCGCGTGTGCTGCCGCCCACTGCCGGATCGCCACGCCGCCTCTGGTGTTCGCGCATCAGCCGGGAGCGCCGTTTCGGATTGGTGCGCGGCATGGGGGTCACGGAGCCGACGAGAATGCTGACATCGCCGGCATCGGAAATACCGAGCATGCCGATCCCGAGCCTGCGGCAGAGATCCCGGTAACGTTTGTCAGCCTCACGGCCCCTGCCCTTGGCCGAGACCCGCGCCGCGATCCAGACCTCATCTGCGACAGCCGCCCGATCGACAGCCTGCAGGATAAGTTCCAGATTAAAGCTCAGTTTCAGCTCACAGATCACGACAACAGCCGGGTCGTCGTCGCTCAGACCCACAAGGTCACAACCACCAACTTCACCCTTGACGGTGTAACCAGCCTTTTCAAGAAAGCCTTTGACGGGCAGATAAAGCGACGTTTCCATATACCAGCGGGTTCAAGTGACGATCCGGCCCCTGAATACATCGATCCGCCCACCAAGAACAACCCTTTGACGGGCGCAGCGACGGACATCACGGATTATCGGTCCCCTCGGCGGGAGACGGCATCCAGCGGAAAACTCATACCTTATTCAGGCTTCCTGCCGGTCAGAATATTATTCAGCACCGTCATTTGCTGGCGGTTCCACTCAATCGCGTCCTCGAAGGCTTTGTTTCCCAGTTCCTGGCGCTGTTCCTGGCTCGCGGCCAGTTGCAGGATTGCGTCGGCAAAAGCCTGATGATCGCCATCGCCGACAATGACCACGCCGCGCCGGTATCGTTCCGAAAGTCCCCTCGCACCTGTCCGGGTGCTGATCGTGGGAACACCTGCGGCGAGAGCGTCGAGCAATTTTATGTTGATGCCCGTTCCAAGCGTGATGGGATTGATCGAGAGTGGCGCACGGGTGAAAGCTTCTTTCAGGCTGTCCACACGGCCAAGTTTGACAACACCGTCCCTATCCCCGATCTTGCCGCATATGCTGCCAGCCACGACCAGGCGAATATCCGGCCGTGTCGCCCTGACGATCGGCAGGACGTTGTCAATGAAGCCCGTCAGGGAAATGATGTTGGCGTCATTGCTGGAACCAAGAAATAGGAAGTCGCTCGAACTGAGGTCTTCCACTCGTCCGTCAAGATCGAGAATATGGCTGACGGTTGCAACAGCTGGCGGCTCTTTGCCGAGCCGCTGCCTGAACGTCCGCTCCTCCTCTTCCTGGATGGCGATAACCACATCTGCACGGCGGAAAGCCTTGCATTCCTTCTCCGGCGGAACCGAGAACCAATAGCCGTATTTGTTGGCCGTGTTGATGAAGGCCTTATGTCGGTCCGCGAAGGAATCATGGGTGTCGAGAATTCGCAGCACATCGTCCGGCAAACCAACAAACGCCCGCGAATGAAAGGCATATTCGACAATGACGGCATCGATGCCAAGTCGACGCTGAATATCCCTCACCTGCCGGCCGATTTCCGGGTAATAGAACTCGTCGAGATAATTGTAAAAACCGCTATCGCGGCCCAGAAGCCGATGAACCTTTCGGACCGCCCGGAAGGCTTTATGGCTGAACTTGAAACCAAAATCCGCGACAAATCGGGTTTTCCAGCCTTCGCGACGCCGGGTTATCTTGTGGAAACATGCGGGGGTAAATTCGGTGGCATGGGCCTCTTCCTCAAAATCCAGCACCATCGGTGTGTCGACATAAACGAAATGAACCTCGTGACCAAGCGCCCGCACGGAGCGAGTCAACTGGAGTATTCTGCTGCGATTTCCCTCGCTGGCAGGTACCGCCGGAATGGCTGAGATGAAAGCGATTTTCATACGTTGATCAACGTTCTCTGGAAAAGGTTTCGAATAATCTGAAGTTGTTTTTTGACAGGCCGAGTACGTCAGGCAATTTCTGTCGTACCCGTTCACCAATGTTGTCAACCTGATCGACGAATTGCAGCAAGGCGTCTCTGAGACCCTGATCCGTGTAGAAGGCGGACGGTGACAGCAATTCGGATGTCGCCAAACCAAAATGCTGATATAGCCCTTCGAATTTCCCCTGATATGCGACGCATATCACAGGGACGCCTTTCCCCAGCCCGGCTATGGCCAGATGCATTCGGCCACTGACAATTCCATCAAGCTTGCCAGCGATGCCTTTCAGGACCGGGGCTGACCACTCGCCGTCCAGATATCGAACCCGATCTGCCAGTGAATCAGGCACGAGAGCGGCGACCCCCTGAAGACACAACTGATCACCAAAACCCTCACGGTAATCATGTGGAATAAGCAACCAGCACACTGGCCGCTCATCAGCGACAAACCGCAGCGCCTCCGCTCCGCGTCTGATGATCGTATCGATCTGGCTCCGGTCCGCATCCTTGAAGAGCATGGGATGAAGGTTGAAACCCATCACCCTGTAGCCCTCGGCACGCTTTCGCGCGATCCAGCTGCTCGTCTCTTCATCAGGCTCCGACGAAACGAGACTGAACGCCGAATCAGCCACCAGCGCCGCATTTGTCGTCGCGAAGGATTGCAGGCGGGCAAGGGAGACGGGGTCACGCACATTGATCGAAACACGCGGATGAAGCGCGCTGTAAAACATCGAAAGAGCAGGATGGGGCGTTTCGTTAAAGCTGAAGCCAAGGATTACATTTTTGATTCCAGCCGCTGCCGCCAAGTCCGCAGCAGCCAGCAGTTTTGCGCTGACCAAGGCGTTGTAGTAGCCGTCCATAACGTCAGCGCCAACGACAACCACACAATCGTATTTTCGCGTTTTGAATTGATGCTGCAACGCACTGACAAAATCAGGCCTTCCAAAAATATCGACAGGAAAAAAGCCGCGCGCTTTTAAAATATCTGCGCATTCCAACCCGTTAACCATAACATCGACGTCGACATCTTCGTTTATTGCGCGGGCGTGTTGCGCAACCGCGGTAATCATCGCATCATCACCGATGGAGCCAAAAACCGTCTTGGGATCGCAGGCCACGATTAGAAGACGCCTAAGAACAATGCTCTCGGGCCGCGCGAATCGCAGCTTACGCTTCTCCTTCTGCAAAGCCCGAAAGAACTCGTCCATAGTGGGTTCCCTGTTGCGGCGCTCGTTATATTTGACCCATTCCCGATGCAGCGGTGCGGGGATTATCTTTTTGACGAGCTTACGCATGCGCTTCCTTTCGTGAGAGCACTTTGCTCATGACGAATATCAGGGCTGATCGAGCCTGTGTCCGGGCGAACAGCGCCATGAGTGAGAGGTAAGTGACAATAAACGTGGACCCCAGCAGGAGGCCGGACATGAAATCGCCCAGACCCAAACCGGCGACTTCAGGGCGCATCCATTGAATCAGCACAAAGCACAGGCCGCTGGAGGCAAAACTCGGCAGCAGCACAAGTGCTATGCGCCGGAGTGGGACGTTGAGCTCGCGGGAAACAAAAAAGAAGGTGAAGGGCGTGGACGCGAGTTGTCCGAAAACATAGACCATCACGAGTTCGCCGATATTGTGTGTCGGTATCAGGAGAATCATGAGAATTGTTGCAATCGATTTGACGGTGCCGGCAATCAGCACCTTGTTCGGGCTGCCGCGCGCGGAGAGAAACGGACCATTTTGAAACTGCACGCATTGCAGGGCGCCAAGAAGAAGCAGGGGCCGCGCGATCTCATCTGCCCCTTGCCATTGTACCCCGAACAGAACGCGGCAAATCTCCGGCGCCACCGCGGCTAAAAGCACGAAGGCCGGTGTCGAGACAATTGCAGATATCGCAATCAGTTGCTTGTAGAGTTCCGCCATGCGCTCGCGCTCATGCGAGACGCGGGACAGGACCGTCAACGAAACGTCATAAAGCGCCGATTGAAGCAGCTGCATCATGAGCTGGTAGAGGCGGCTACCAACAGTGTAAAGCCCGAACACGGCGACGCCATAACGTCCCAGAATGATAAAATCGATCAGGCGCGTTGAAGCGAATTCCACAATACGCAGGCTCAGCGCCGAGGAACCGAAACGAATCAACTGGATAAAAGTGTCGAGTTTAAGGGTCGTTCCCGGAAGCCAGTGCGGCTTTCGCCATAGCCAGACGAGATTGACGACGGTCGCGACATAGCCCTGAACCACCAGGCTCCAGACGCCCATGCCCGTGATCGCGAAAACAATCGCCACCCCACCGCCGACGATGTTCGAGATGAAGGTTCTGATTGCCAGCGGTTTGAAAGCCAAAGCACGGCGATAATTCACCTCCTGAAACATCGAAGCCGTGTTCAGCGGCAGCAATATGCAGATCGCCACGATGACCGGCGCCAGCCCTTCGACCTCGAACCAGCGTTCCAGTTCCGGTGAAAACACGCAGACGGCGATAGCCAGCAGCGTTGCGACCGTGACCGAGGCATAAAAGGGCAGATTGACGTCGCCGGGTTCCAGGTTGCGTTTCTGCACGATCGCGTCCGCGAATCCGAACTCCGACACCATCTGGATCAACATCAGCACCAGCCCGGCGGTGGCGACCATGCCATAATCGGTAGGGCTGAGAAAACGGGCCAGAACGATGAAGAGAATGGAGGTGAAAAGCTTACCGCCCCAGTTCTGGACGATGGACCAGAAGACACCCGTAACGGCGGCGTTGCCTATCGACGTAGCTTCGGACATCAATCCACCATCCGTAAACCCGGCCGAGTCGACGCACCATGCGCAACCGCCGCAAAACAGTCGACGCCCAGGCCGTGAAAGCGGAGGCTGCCCTTATTGCTTCCCGCCATATGCCCTCTCCTTCAAAGAAAACCGCGGCAACGGACCGGGTCCGTTGCCGGTTAAGATGCACGCAGGGTTCGGCTTTGCCTGCTGCTCGTCAGGACGTCCTCATAGAGTTTCACATAATTTTCGCCGACCCGACGCGAGGTGGATTCCTCGACGATGTTTCCGAAATCCGCCTCCGTCGGCAATTCTTCGCGCGAGAGCGTCAGCACGCGGCGGATACGGGCGGCAAGGTCGGTGGCGTTGCCCGGTTCGAACAGCCAGTCATGGTTGGTCTCGCCGATCAGCTCCGGAATGCCGCCGGAGGCTGCGCCGATGACCGGCACGCCCATGGCATAAGCCTCGTAGATCGTGCGTGGCGAAGGCTCGGCCCAGAAGGAAGGGACGATGAGCACATCGATCTCTTCGAGAAACTCCTTCGGTTTCGCCCAGCCGACGAATTCGATCGGCAGATCGCCGGCCTGAGCCGTGAAACGCTCGATCGAATCGTCCATCGCATGGCCGGCGACCAGACAGCGCCAGTTCCCGTGACCGATTTCCCTGAAGGCATCGACCATGTTGCCGACGCCTTTTTCCGTATTGATACGGCCGATATAACCGAAAGTCAGCGGCCGGCCAGTGCGGTCGATCTGCCGGCGGGCGACCGGATCGCCCTCCGGAACCGTGCAGGAATAAAAGATAACGCGGCGCAGGTTTTCCGGGATGTGACGGAAAAGCCCGTGATTGACATGCGTCTTGAGGATTTCAGTGCCGACGCTTGCGACAGCGCTGATATAACGCTGGGTGAATTTCTTGGTGAAATTCACCGCCTGACAGCCGAGATGGATGTGCTCGCAGGGCTTACCGCCCTTGAACATGGCGGCATTGCCGCACAGGAGATCATATTCGCAGATCGTGTGAACGATCGGAATGCCGCGCTTATGCGCCGCCCGCCACACCAGCGTCGTCACATCCAGCAGCGAATGGGTGTTGAGAACGTCAGGCTTGAAATCGTCGAGGACGGCCTCGAACTGTTTTTCGACGTCGAAATTCCACTGCTGCTTGAGCTTCTGCATGCGCCGCTGCTGCGGCGAATATTGCGGCCAGTCCTCAAGCCAGAAATCGTTATTATGGAACATGCGGTAGACGGAGACGCCGTTGCGCATGGTTTTCGGTTCGGCCTGCCGCTCGATACAAGCGGCGCCGACCGTATGTCCCATGGAGACGAGTTCCTCGGCGAGATGTTCGACCGAACGCTCGCATCCACCAACGATATGCGGCGGATAAAGGCTGCTAAGATGGAGAATTCTCATGCGGATACGCTCTGTTTTCCTTCATCGAAAATCTATGGCGTCCATCCCGGGCTCGTTTGTCTCCCTTCATTCCAGGAGACTAGTGAGACATCTGCAAAAATATAAAGAGCCGGAGCAGAACTAATGTTTGAAAATATGAATTACCAAAATCTACTTTTCAAAAAGCACGGGAATCGACGCTATTTCAAGTGATTTTTTTTGCGGCGCGGCAAAAGCCATGCGGTGTTGCGAAAAGAACCGACCTCGTGTTACGGTTTAGCCACTTTAAAGTGCAGGCAATCGGCAATCGGTTGCGTTGCAGGCAATGATTTAACTGAAATTCATAATATCATTTTATTTCAAAGAGATGGATTTTGGGCGGCCGCAAATGCCAAGATTTCCGGACCATTTTGATATCGAGACCGGGCAACCGTGACCGCCATTCAAACGGCGACGCCCATGTGACGGCGTCTGTCTTATCGTTTCTCAAGGAGGCGCAGATGAATGGAAGAACGCCAGCCACGATGGGTGGCCTGACGCGGCGCAACCTGCTTTCAGCAGCACCCCTTGCATTGGTCGCCGCCTCGGGTCTTAGCGCTACTTCGGCAAGGGCGCAGAGACTTGCTTCGGCCGGTACCGAAGCCTTTCTCGACAGTGTCGGGGTGTGCGGTCACTTCACCCGCCCCACGGGCGTCTATCCGGAACGGTTCGACCGGATCGTGCCCGAGCTCGAAGCGCTGGGCGTCCGGCATCTGCGTGACGACGGGCTCATCGCCGCGAGAGACAGTCGCGACAGCCCCGTCTTTCGGCGGCTGCGACGGATCGTGGCGGCTGGCGTTCGCCTCACCGTCATCTGTTACGACAATCTCAACCCTTACGTTTCCACGCCGCTCGACAGACTCACGGATTTTTACGATTGGTGCGATGCGGGTATCGATATTTTCGAAGGCAGCAATGAACCCAACCTGACGAAGGACCCGCAAAATGCTCCGCGCATTTCGGCGGAGCATCAGGCGGCGCTGCACGACACCATCCGCTCGGTTCCGCGCCTGAGTGCGGTGCCCGTTGCGGCGCCAAGTTATGTCCTGTCGAACAGAGCGCTGGCGCTGGACCTGAAAAATGCCTGCGATTACGGCAATATCCACCCTTATGCCGGGATGGAGCATCCCGAAACCACCGGTCCGGGGGCGCTCTCTAAATCCGTCGCCGCTTCGGCGCATATAGCGGCCGGCAGGCCGGTGCTCGCCACGGAAATGGGTTACCATACCTCTCTGCAGACCAGGACATTTCATTTCCCCGTCACCGAAGGCATCAAGGCGCGCTATATGCCGCGCATGCTGCTCTGGTGTTTCATCAGCGGCATCCGCCGGTCCTACATCTATGAAATGGTTTCAAGCTTCGCCGCCGATGAGACAAACCCGGAATCCTCCTTCGGCCTGCTGCGCCATGATCTAAGCCGCACCCCCGCTTACGGGGCCGTTCGCAGCCTTCTTTCCCTTTGCAGGGCGGAACGGCAGACCGGACCGGCGGAACGACAGCTCGATTTCCTTACCGCCGATTCCCAAAGGTTGACCCTGCACCTTACAAGACCGGACGGTGCTCTGCTCGTGCCTGTCTGGCTTGGAATTTCCGGCTGGCAGTGGCCAGCCCGCATCGAAAACCCGCCCGCCGAACGGGTTGCCACATTTTCGGTGGCCGGCCAGCATAGTCACGTTATCGCACACCGTTTCCGCGATGACGGCTCCGTGAGCCAGCAGACAATGACGCAGGAAAGCGGGCAATACCGGCTTTCCGTCAGCGACCAGCTTACGGTTCTGGAAGTCTTCTGACTGATGCGGAGGAAATGCCGCATCGCAAAATTGTGTGTATCGCGTCGCGCCATTGCATGATAGCCTGCTTGAATACTGGACTTCCGCCCCGCAGAAGCGGGTGCGATATAATACTAAATATATCTTTATTTTTATAGATTGACGATGATGAAAAATTTTAAGAAAGCGCCCGCTGCCGGCGCGCAGCGTCTCGATGTCCTTCAGCTAATGCGCGCCGTTGCGGCAACCATGGTCGTTGCGCTGCACGCGGACGTGAACTGGCCATTCACACTTTTTCCATTGCATCTGCTGAGGCTGGGAGGCGGTGTCGACCTGTTTTTTGTCATTTCCGGCTTCGTCATCGTTTATGCATCCCGGCCCTATTTTGCCGCGACGGGCGGTCGTTCCGCATTTCTGCTGCGCCGGTTCCTCCGCATCGTCCCGCTTTACTGGTTTGTGCTGACCCTGCGGCTCGCCATGGCCGCCAGCGTGACCATTATCAGCGCAAAGGCCTTTCCGCCACTACAGTCGATCCTCACCTCCTACCTGTTTATTCCCTATGACAGCATGGGTTATGGCGACGCCTATCCGTTTCCGCTGATCGATCTCGGCTGGACGCTGAATTACGAGATGTTCTTTTACATCGTTTTCGCAGCGTTCATCTTCCTGCCGCTGGAGCGCGCGGTTTTCACGACAGCCGGCGTGTTGTTTGCCGCCGTCATGATCGGCTCCGCATTCGATCTCGGCCTGCCGTTCAGCTTCTGGTTCCAGCCGATCATTCTCGAATTTGTCGCCGGCATGTTCATCGCGGTCCTCTTCCTGCGAGGCGTTCGCCTGCCGCCCCTGCTCGGACTTGCAACGGCCCTGTGCGGCATGGCAATCTGGATGCTCACCGATCTGAACAGGATAGGGTTCAAGTGCGATCCGGGCTGTTATTCGTTTTCGCGGCTGCTGGTTTTCGGCGGCGGCGCGATTTTGCTGATGTCGGCGGCGACCTTGACCAGAAACATCTCCCTGCCCCGTTTCGCCCAGCCGCTGGCGAAACTCGGCGATTCATCCTATGCGCTTTACCTGCTACACCCCTTTATCTTCCGGGGTTTCAAGATCGCGCTCGGCGGCGTGACGTTCCCGCCCGAATGGGGCAACCTCGTTTATCTCGTCATTGTCGTCAGCACCGTCGCCATAGCCCATGTCTTTCACGTCCTTGTCGAGACGCCGGCCAATATCTGGCTGCGTGACCGGCTGATAACGTCACCACGGAAAGTCGCCGTGTCATGAACAAACCGAAACAAGGCAAGGGCAACTGTTAACAATAGCTGAGGGTTTCCGCAGCAAGTTTATTTAGTGCTTGATCCTTTGCTTGGGCTGTGCGATTTAGAAGGAAATTTTAGATGTTGGGTAAACTTGCCTGGCATTGGATGTATTTAAAGTCGTATTTTAAAAGATTTGGAGAGTTGGATGCCCCGCATTCGTAACGGCTCGATGCTCGTTGGTGCGATGTTCATCGCCAACATGGGTCTGTTTTCCGTTGTCGCCAACGCACAGAACGTGGAAACTGCACCGCAGCAGACGCCCTCCGTTGAGAGCGGGGCAACAGGCGGGCCCGTCAAGGCCGCCGATGAAACCACCGCCGCATTTCTGAACCGCGTCAACACCAGCAATCCGGACACGGTTTCGATTGCTACGGCGGAACTGTTCAAGCAGTCTCCGACGCAGGGGATGATCAGTGATCTGATCACCATCGCCTCCAGCACGGATGCGGCAACGGCCGATGTAACCGGAAAAGTGACGAGCGGATTTCCGATCATCGCCGTGTCCACCAGCGCAGCGCAGTTCTCCGAACAGCTTTCCGGCCTCATCCTGAGTGACTCCGGCCAGCTGCCCACCATCGTCGCACTGGCCCAAAAGGTCGGTAACAAGGACTTCTCCGAAGTCGTCGGCGAAGGCTTGGCGCTTGCCCATGCTACCGCAATGAGGAACGGCAATACGATACTGGCAGCCGCCATTCAGTTGCAGACAAAGGGCGCAAACGTGCCCGCCGATCTTCTGATCGCCTTTAGCGAGAATATCCAAGGAACGGCTGCCGGTCCGGCCGCCCCTGCGGCTGCCGCGGCGACGGCATCGCCGATCGGCGGAGCCGGTTCCTCGCCGGCAAGCGCCAACAGCATCGGCGGTTCGGGAACGGCGGGCGCCGCAGATGGCACCGCACAGGCGGGCGGCGGAAGCGCACCTGTCGGCGGCGGCGGTAGTGGCGGAACGACAGGCAGCACCGGCACGTCCTTTTTCACCACGATCAACAATTTCTTCTCGACCGGCAGCACCACCACGCCTGTCAGCACAAGTCCCGTTTGAGTTTGGCTTTGTCGCCTTTCCCGCGGGGAAGGCTGCCGCCAGTTCTGTGATGCAACCGTGACTTGGCGGGCGCTGCGCCCGCCGAAAAGAGCGAGGCT
This sequence comes from Agrobacterium salinitolerans, assembly GCF_002008225.1. GTDB lineage: Bacteria > Pseudomonadota > Alphaproteobacteria > Rhizobiales > Rhizobiaceae > Agrobacterium > Agrobacterium salinitolerans. Next base: position 255,008 of record NZ_MRDH01000037.1, read on the forward strand.
GACAGTTGTTGCAAAGGCACGATCCCCTGACGATGGCTGACTACGATAAAGGCGGGCTGACGTCCGAGTTTATCGATATCGACGCCGTTCTTGCAATGATCCGCCGACAATGGCGCATCGTGCTTGCCGCGGTCGCAGTCGCCGGGGCAATCGGCCTCGCTTTTGCGGCAACGGCCGTTCCGATCTATTCGGCGACGGCGACGCTGCTGATCGACCGCAATAACAGCCAGATTGTCGAACAGCTTTCGACGATTGGCGGCGTCATAGAGGATGAAGCTTCCATTCTCAGCCAGGTCGAGGTTCTGCAATCGGAAACCATCGGGCTTGCCGTCGTCGATAGTCTCAACCTCACCGAAAACCAGGAATTCAGGGCAACACGCGCATCACTTCTAGGCTCGATATTCGGCACCATCCGCTCACTCGTCAATGTTTCCCAATGGTTCTCGCCAGCGAAGAAAAAAGAGGCGGTGGTTGACGATGGAACCCTGAAGAGAGCGCTGTCGGACCAGCTGCTCAACGGCCTCAGTGTCAAGCGCATCGGCCGGACCTACGCGCTGGAACTCACCTATAATTCGACATCGCCGGTTCTCGCCGCGCAGATCGTCAATGCCGTGGCCTCGGCCTATCTGCTGGACAAGCTGAATTCCAAATACGAGGCGACGAGGCGCGCCAGCGACTGGTTGTCCGACCGTATTTCGGAGCTGCGCCAGCGGGCGCTCGAAACCGATCTGGCCGTGCAGAAGTTTCGCGCCGAACATAATCTGATCTCGACCGGCGTTAACGGCCTGCTCTCCGATCAGCAGCTGGCGGAATCCAACAGCGCGCTGATCCTGGCGCAGTCGGAAACGGCCAGGGCGCGGGCGCGGGTGCAACGCATCGAACATATTCTCGCCACCGACGATGTCGATGCGGTCGTTACCGATATTCTCGACAGCTCGGTCGCCAACGATCTGCGCAAAAAATATCTCGAAGCCTCCAAGACTGAGGCGGAAATTACCAGCAGGCTCGGCAGCAACCACATTCAGGCGGTACGTCTGCGCAATGAAATGCAGGAATACCGCCGGCTGATGTTCCAGGAAATCAGCCGCATCGCGCAAAGTTACAAAAGCGATCTGGAAGTCTCGGAAGCGAGGGAAAAGTCGCTCGCCGAAAGTGTCGCCAAGGCGACCGACATCAGCAACTCCGCCAGCGAGACACAGGTTCAGCTGCGCGAATTGCAGCGTGAAGCCGAAACCTACAAGAACATGTACCAGACCTTCCTGCAGCGATATCAGGAAGCGATGCAGCAGCAATCCTTCCCCGTGACGGAGGCGCGGGTGATTTCCAAGGCGATGCCGCCCAGAATCCCGAGCAAGCCGAACAAAACCATGATCTTGGCGCTGTTCATGATCATGGGCGCCGCAGCAGGCGGCGGCATTGCCGTGTTCCGCGAATTCCGGGATCGTTTTTTCCGCACCGGGGAACAGGTCCGTGATGTTCTTGGGCTGGAATTCCTCGGCAATACCCCGCTCATCCAGAACAACAAGGCCATAATAGAAGATCAGGAAGGCGGCCATCCGGCCCTGACGCGCCCCACCAGCGTTGCGCGCTATGCGGTCGACCATCCGCTCTCCTCTTTCGCCGAAACCCTGCGCAGCACCAGGCTTGCCATCGATCTCGGCGTTCCCGCCAAAAGCGGGGCCCGGATTGTCGGCGTCGTCTCGGCCTTACCGAGCGAAGGGAAATCCACGATCTCCATCAACCTTGCGCAGCTGCTCGCCGGGCAGGGTGCGCGGGTCCTCTTGCTGGACGCCGACATTCGCAATCCCGGCGCAACGCGCGCCATGGCGCGTCACGCGAGTGAGGGCCTGCTCGAAGTCCTGCTGGAAGGCCGCAGCGTGCAGGACGTGCTGCTTCATGACGAAAAGACGCGTCTCGCTTTCCTGCCCACGGTGGTCAAACAGCGTGTCCCTCATTCTTCCGAACTGCTGACCTCGGCGCAAATGCACAAGCTGCTGGCCGAAGCGAGCACGGCTTTCGACTATATCATCGTCGACCTGCCGCCGCTCGGGCCGGTGGTCGACGCCCGCGCCATGGCGGGCCGGATCGACGGTTTCATCTTCGTCACGGAATGGGGCAGAACCGCCCGCCGGGCGGTGCGGAACACGGTGGAGAATGAGGTTCATATCCGCAAGAAGTGCCTCGGGGTCATCCTCAACAAGGTGGACACCGAAAAGCTGAAGCTTTACCGCGCCTATGGTTCAAGCGAATATTATCATTCGCGCTATACACGATATTACCATGATCAGGCGTAACGGCGTGACGCGCCTGCGGAAAGCCCTCGCGGTCGTACCGGTTCTCGTCATTTCCATCTTTGTCCTGTCCGTCGCCGCCCAGGCCTTTTCGCAAAGCCGGCGTTTTTCCGATATTGTCGCATTGGCGCGGATCGCCGACGACAATAATGGCCTTGCGCCTGATCTCCTTGCGGAAACAATCCCTGAACTTCAGCCCATCGTCACCGAAAAAATCTGCCGTTCGGATATCGTCAAAGCCGGTCTAAGGCTCGTTCTGGCCGATCTCGATGCGAATGGCGTCGATCCGGCATCCGATTCCGGCGCGGCGCGTCTCGGCTTTGCCGAGACCTTTATTCGCCATTCGCTCTTTTGTTTTCCCGCAAATGGCGATGTCTGGCTGCGTCTTGCCATGGTTCGCTCGCTGCGCAACGCCTCACCCATGGAAGTCACCGTGCTGATGAACTTCTCCCAGCTCTACGGGCCTGCCGATGCCAATCTGATCCGTGGGCGTTTCGTGATGTGGCGGCAATTTCCGAAGAACACCTTGCCCGAGGCCGAGGCGGCCCGCGAGGCGGATACGGCCGTCGTCTGCGGCAAACAGGGGGAAATCCTGCGATGGACCCTGGCGGAGGTTTGTCCAAAGCCAGTACCAGCGGACACAAGACGCCCCGCGCCGCCGTCATGATCTGAAACGATGAAACGGCTGAGCCTCGTCGATATTCGCGGCATAGTTACCACAAACAATTCCGACAAAGCCCAAAGATATGTCGCTCACCGAATCCCGATCAGAACCGCTCCCCTCCTTGCAGACCCCACCGGTGGCGGTTCGGGACTATGTCCGGCCGGTCGCAATAATCGCGTTCTGGGCAATATTTCTGTTGGCGCTTCTCAATCGCGGCGCAACGGAAATCGAAAGTCGCATCGTTGTCACGATGGCGATCTATCTCCTGCTGGCGCCGGCAATCCTGCTGTTCGGGCCGCCAAAGGGCGGTGCAGGCAAAGTACTTACGGCGGCCTGTCTTTTATTGGGAGCGCTTATCGTTCAGGTGCTGTTGCAAGCCTCCTCCATGCCTGGCATCGCGCGCCCCAACCCGGCATGGTCCATCGCTGCCATGTTCATGCAGAATGCGCCAGCCGCCACAATCTCACTGACACCGGCGGATGACCGGATCGGCCTCATGAGCGCCGCCCTGCCCTTCGGCGTCTTCATGACGGGCCTCGTGATTTTCGATAGCGACGAGCGCGCGGCGAAGACGCTGCGATGGTTCGCAATCGCCGGTGGCTGGCTCGCGCTGTTTTCCATCGTGCAATTCGTGCTTTTCCCCGAAGCTCTCGGCTTCATCCAGAAGCGTTTCTATCTCGGCAGCCTCACCGGCCTTTTTGTCAATCGCAATACCGCCGCGACCTTTTTCGGCCTCATCCTTATCACGCTCGCCGCATTGTTACATAAAAGCCTCCTCGCTCCGGATTGGGTCAGGGTAAAGGCGCTCGTGGCAAATCGCCTGACCGTGCCGGTGGAGCAAAAACAGCTCATCCGCAGGGCCGCATTTCTCGGTGTCCTCGCAGGCTTTTGTTTCATCGCATTGATGTTGACGGGATCGCGTGCGGGGATCGGCTCAAGCCTCGCAGCGCTGATTTTACTGATCCTGCTGATTGTGTTCAACTCTCCGGCCAGAACCGGGCGCAATGGGGCCTCCAGCCGGCGCAGGCAGCGCGGGACGAGACGTCGCGCCGCGCTGCTGATTGCTGTCGCCATCGCCCTCTTCGCGCTTTTCGCCAACCGGGTGGCGCTTCGCATGGAAATGCGTTTGGAAGACGATATGCGCTTTTGCTACATGCCGGGCATCGCACGCGTCATCGCCGACAATTGGCCACAAGGATCAGGTCTGGCAAGCTTTACGGAAATCTATGCGCCCTATCATGTGGCGCGATGCGGGGTGGACGCCGTCGTCACCCATGCCCACAATGTCTACGCCGAGGGATTGCTGACACTCGGCGCAGCCTTCCCGTTTTATCTCGCTTTTTTTGTGCTCATCCAACTGGTGATTTTCATTCGCGGGGCGCTGAAACGCAGAAATTATCGTTATGCCTCTCATCTCGGCCTTGCCGCACTGCTGCTCGTCCTGCTGCATTCAACGCTGGATTTTTCGCTGCAAGTTCCGGGCTTTGCCATGGCCTATGCCGTTTTCCTCGCCCCGGTCGTCACGCTTTGCCTGAACCCGCCCGGAATGGAGCGGGAAGGCCGCAAAAGGCGCAGACAATTTCCAGACGATGCCGCAATGCCGGCGCCGGACCGTTCAGGTCCGACAGTACAAACGCCGCTTCGTCTGCAATAACGGATTTAACGAATGCAAAACAGGTTTCGTGATCTTAAAGGCGCAGGAAATTGAGCATGCGGATATTGCAGATAACCTCGCTATTTTCTCCGGATCGGGTGGGCGGTGCGGAAATATTCGTGGAAGACCTTGCGCGTGGACTTGTGGATAAGGGGCACACGGTCGCGGTGGCCGCCATCTCACGTGAAGAGCAGGCAGGGGAACAACGCGATGGTTTCACCATTCACCGCCTCGGGCATACCACGCCGTTCTTTATCGGCGACTGGGGGCAGCAACCGGAATGGAAACGAAAATATTATAAGATCGCCGTTCAACTGGATCTGCGCCTCGTTCGCAGGCTTGCGCGTGTCATCGATGATTTCCGGCCGGACGTGGTCAATACGCATTCGCTGTCTGAACTGACGCCGCTGATCTGGCCGATGATCCGCAGGCGTAGCGTTCCGCTGGTTCATTCGCTGCATGATTTCACGAGCATGTGCACCAATGGCTCCCTGTTTCATGACGGGCATATCTGCGACGGCGGCAGCAAAAAATGCCGTGCGTTTTCTTACCTACACCGGCGTTGCCAATGCGCGGTCGATGCTGTCGCCGGCGTTGGTCGCGATATCGTCGAACGCCACATGCGGGCCGGTTTTTTCACCCATATACGGGAAAACCGCCGCGCGGTGATCTGGAACGCCATCTCACCGCCAGATTCGCCGGAACCGCGCATTGCCCGCACACCCGGCAACCCTCTGGTTTTCGGCTATCTGGGCCGCATCGAAGCACCGAAAGGGGCTGACTTGCTGATAGAAGCGTTGCGGCTTTTGCCGCCGCAGGGCTGGCGCGCGGTCATGGCAGGGCGCGCGCCGGAAGGTATCGAGATCTATCAACAAAAGGCAGCCGGCCTACCGGTCGAATTTCCGGGCTATGTGGAGGCCGATCATTTCTTCGCCGGCATAGATTGCCTCATCGTACCGCCCCTATGGCCGGAGGCCTTTGGCCGCACCGTCGCTGAAGCCATTCTGCGCGGCGTACCCGTCATCGGCGCAAATCTTGCGGGTGTCGCCGAACAGATCGGCGCGGACAGGCCGGAACGCCTGTTCACCCCAGGTAATGCCACCGAACTGGCCGCGCGCTTGGCGGAGGCTATACGCAATCCCGCCATGCTTGCGGAAACGCTTGAGACCCGGGAACGAATTCGCCAAGGCGTTGAGCCACGTGGGGTCGTCGCGGCCTATGAAAAGCTCTATGCGGATGTGTGCAAAACCGCATGATCGTGACGACGGCGTCCCTCCTCAGGCGGCTTCTTGCTTGAAGAGTTGCGCGTAGCTCTCCGCAGCCTTCTGCCACGAATATGATTTGCGGTTTTCATAACCCGCCTGACGGAGATTTTCTGCCAGCTCCGGATTATCCAAAAGTCGCTCAAGCGCGATGACGAGGCTTTGAGCATCCGACGGATCGAAAGTCAGGGCGCCTTCGCCGGCAATCTCCGGTGTTGCCGAACGATTGGAGCAGACGACCGGGCATCCCAGCTGCTGCGCCTCCAGCACCGGCAGACAGAAGCCTTCATAGGTGGAGGGGACGCAAAGGCAGGCTGCGTGACGGTAAAGTTCGGTCAGTTGCCGGTCATCTATACCGGAAAGCCGGATCAGCCGGGCCTGCAACTGCGGATCGTCCAGCGCGCCGGCGATTTCCTCCGCCTCGTCACGGCCAACATGCACGATGCGCAAATCCGGCCATTTTTTGCCTAGTATGGCAAAGGCTTTGCCCAGGAGAGCGAAATTCTTATTGGACGTCGCGTTTCCGACCGCCAGTATGTAGCGTCCGGGAACAGGCGGCACCGTGTCGAAAGCCCCGGGATCGACATTTAGCGTGCTGTCGGAATGAATGGTGATGCTCTTACCGACAGCGGCGGGATAGAAACGCCCGAGATCCTTCCGCGTCGCTTCGGATACGCAGACGATCCGATCCGAACCGGCCATCATCAGCTTGAAGATGAAATCAGTCGTCAGGGTCGCCCGCCAGCCGATCTGTTCCGGAATGGTTTTGAAATAAAGATCATGAACAAGGGTGAGACGCCGTTTGCCGCCGAGGGGACTTCCGAAAGGATCGGCATTAAAAAGCACATCGATGCCATGCCGGCGGCAGAGCGCGGGCAGCGTCACGGCCTGACGCACCACATCGAAAACCATGACGCGCGGCCGTGGGGTCTCGATGAGCTGCAACCGGCTGTCGCGCAGGTTTTCAGGCAGTTGCGCCCGCATCCAGGGAGAGCGCAGAACATAGTCATCGGTCGTCTGTTCCAGCAGCCGCTCCAGCAGACTGAAGGTCACGCGGGCCACACCGGAGGCCTTGCCGCCATATTGGCTCGGCATGTTTATGAGAATGCGCATCCTGGCCCTTCCGCCTGCCGGCATTGCCTGTTCCTGTCGATCGCCGCGCGAAACCTCACGCCGCCTCCGTCAGCAGCGCTGAAACGGAGCGGCAGGTTTCCTCCAGTGAGAAACGCTGGCTCACATCCTCCCGCCCCTTTCGCGCCAGCCTTTCCGCCAGAGCCGGTTGCGACAGTATGCGGCCGATCGCCGCTGCCAGCGCCGACGCATTCCCCGGCGGCACAAGAAGGCCGGTTTCGCCGTCACGGATGATTTCGGTAACACCGCCGCCGCGCGTGGCGACAACCGGACGCCCGCACATCATCGCCTCCACCACCACCCGGCCGAAGGGCTCGGCAACAATCGAGGTATGAGCAACCACATCCATTGCCGCCATCAATTCCGGCACATCCGGGCGGAAACCGAGGAAACGGACGCGGCCTTCGAGACCGAGACGGGACGCCTGTTCGCGGATTCGCGCTTCATACGCTTCCTGCCCGAAAAGCGCACCGCCGACGATGACCGCCTGTACGCCCTCCATCGCCGCAATCGCGTCCAGAAACACATGTTGTCCCTTCCATTCGCTCAGCCGGCCAAAAAGGCCGACAAGCGGTTGCGGACCAAGGCCCAGTTCCGCACGCAGCCGCGCGGCCGCGCCGGGCTCATAAATCCTTGCTTTCGCGGGGTCGAAGCCGTTGTAGACGATGCGAACCTTATCCGCCTCGCCGCCGGCCTCGATGAAAGCCCGGCCCGTCTCCTCGGAGTTGACAGCAACCAGCCTGGCGAAAAGGCGCGCAAATGCCAGCGAGGCCCGGCGATTGGCGGCGCTGAAAGCGGGATCGGTGACAATATCGTGTAAAATCCAGACGAGCGGCCGACGGCTGAACGTCGCGGCCAGCGCACAGACAAAAAGCGCCTTTTGCGAGTTGGCGCAGATCACATCATAGCGCCTCGCCTCCCGGCTCAATTGCCAGGCAACCGCCACCACGTCGGCCGCTCCGCGCAACAGCGCGCCGAAAGACGCATCGCGGCGTATAGACAGCATTTTTTCTCCAGCGGACAGCATGACCGGAGTCCGCCCCGCATCAATGAGATCATCTGCGGCCGCACCGCCACTGAGAAAACAGGCGCGCCAGGAGTGCGGGCCCGCCTTGACGAGGTCCGTCAGAAAAAGTTCGGCGCCACCCTTCTCTCCGGTATGGCTGACGAAAAGAGCCGATGTCATGGCGTCTCCCCCGCCGGATGGGAGGACCCATGACGCATCCGCCTGTAATTGCGGGCACGAACTGACGACCGGCAAAAACAACGAACCTGCCCGAAAGCAACAGGAATATCCTCACCGAAATCTGCGGAAAAACGCATACCGATAGTTAAAAACAACTGAATCAAAGCCCATTTTATTAATAAAATTCAATAATACCAATAGTAATTAGAATAATATTCTATTTCTATATTTCGAGCCAAATCAAAGAAAAATTTACGACGCTCTTTTTCATGCGCTGTTTTCTGTTTCGCCCCCCGCATTTTTCCCCGGGTCTCGCAGCGGGATTATTCTAAGGCCAGACCAGGAGAGCGAACAATGACACCGCCCGGATACAACATATGCATATATATGGCGCGAACGGAAGAGGTGGCCGCATGATCGGCTTAACGCTCGGCATAGGTTCCCGAAACATGGGCGACGCCGGTCTTTCCCTGACCGCGTTCTCGCCCTTGCGGGCCCGTCTGGCGGTCGGCCAGAATGCCGCGATCTTCGTGAACGGCGACAGCACCGCCCATGCCGAAGCCGGACCATTTCAGCAATTTGCGATGATGCTCGGCGATCTGCACGATACGACTGTTGTGTTATACCGCTGGGCGGAATGGGAGACGAGCGCCGCCACCGGACCAAAAACCTATGCGGCCCCGGTTACGCTGCGCGCCGGCAAGGGAGCGACGCTGACGCTCCATCTTGCGACGCTGCCCGGCGGCATGGCGGGGTACATGCTTGCGGAACAACGCTCGGCAGCGCTGGAGATTCCCCGTCCCGACCTCTGCATCATGCATCATGGCCACAATATGCAAACTTTCGAAATGCCGGGCAGCATTTTGAGCTCCGGACGAGCCGCATTGTTCGGACCACTGGGAATGACCGAATGGAAATGGCCAAATGCTCCTCAACTCATCACCACGCAGAACCCGTGGCGTGATGGCACGGGTTACGACAAGGTCTATCAGGCGATCCTCGACCTGGCCCGTTCCCATCCGAATCTCACGCTGGTGGATACGCATGCCGTATTTATGGCGAAGGGCAAGGACGCCGCCCTTTATCGGGACAATATTCACCCCAACGAGGCGGGTTCCTGCCTGGTAGCCCAGGCCCTGCTCGATTCCTATCTGAGGTCGGCACGCGATAACAGCTTCCAGACACCTTGCTGGCCAAGGCTGCCCGCCGCCAATCTCATCGGCAATGGTGATTTCACCGATTGGACTGGTTCCGTCCCGACGGGCTGGGGCATGACTTCGCCAGGTTCCGCCACCCAAACCACCGAAATCGTCTTCTCCCCGTCCTTTGCAAGCAGCCTCGCCCTCTATGCAAATGGCAGCCAGACGGCAGGGCTCACACGTTATTTCCGCAATGCGGAGGCCGTCGCGATGATCGGCAGGACCGTTTCCTTCGCCGTACTTTATAAAAACAACGGAAAGCAGCGTCTGCCCTACATAACGCTGGTTGCAAAAAGCGGCGGCGCAGTCCGGACGATCGTTTGCTCCGCCCTGCAATTTGGAGGGGCCAACATCTCCGGCAATAGCGGCTGGATGTGGGCGATCGCCAACGGGATTGCCATAGACCCCGACATCAACCCGTCGGGGTATGCTTTTTATCTGCGAATCCTTCCGGCATTCGGCACCGGCGCGCCCGGCTCGAATGAGCCACTTCATATTCAGCGCATCATCGCCGTCGAAGGGGATTTGCCGAAAGGCAATCTGATCTCATGACGAAACGATAAAATGTCTTGCGTGGCGGCGCCATCCAGCCCACTAATAGTCGTTATATTATATTCATTGCCAGGCGGTAGAGCTCTCCTATGGACAGTCGAAATCCGCTCACAAAAGATAGAGACTGCTGATGAGAAGACCAGCAAATCATGCGGCGTCGCGCCAGCCCTCTATACCGGGTTTTGTTTTGGCAATGCCGCTTTACCCGTCAAAAACGATCAATATTCCCGGCGTCTGTCTCGCGATATTCGTATTTTCCATCGGTTTCTTCATTCAATGCAATGTGTTGACCAGCAATCTCGGCCTGCGTTTCCTCAATATTACCGACATGCTGGTGCTGATGACGCTGCCCGTCCTCGCCCTGCTTTACATTCGCTGCCTGACGCTGTCGATTATCCTGTTTTATCTTGTTCCGCTGACGATGCTGTTTGTCCTCACGACGCTGTTTGCCGACGCGCGCGGCGATGGCGAGTTTTATACAACGGCGATGACCTATTTTTATGCCGTCTATTTTCTGTTCTTTGCCTATATGCTGTTCAAGGAAAACCTCCTCGAACTGTTCTGCTGGGGCATATTTGCGGGGTTCATAGCGGTGACGATCCTGCTTTTCCTGGACACCGTCATCCATGACCAGCTCGCCTCGCTCGGATTGTCCTTCATGTTCGATGAGGCAGGCGTCCTGGAGCTTGCGGCAAAAGGTGAAGTGACACCGTTGCTTTTGCGCGTCGAAAAGGCAGGCGGCATCTGGCCCGTCGGCAATACAGCTGGACCGGCCTTCGCGCTGGCCGGAGCAGCGGCGGCCTATCTCGCCGAACGCCACAAACGCCCCGCACTGTTTGCCGTGTTTCTGCTCGTATATCTCGCCAGCTTCACCCTCACGCTCAACCGCTCGGGGGTGTTTGCCGTCCTCGCTATCGGGCTCTATTTCTACGTTCGGAATTTTTCGATCAAAATGCTGCTCAGCACCTATTTCGGGTTTGCCTTGTGCGCGCTCGTCATCGCCGCCGTTTTGCCGCTCGGTGCTTTCGACTTTGCGGAACAGGCCTTTACGAAACGTTTTCTTGAGGACAGCAACAGCAGCAACAATTTGCATGAGCGGTGGGAGACGATCACCGGCGGTTTTCAGGTCATGTTCCAGCATCCTGTGGGCATAGGGTTTACCGCGCGATACGAAGAACTTGCGCGGATATCGAGGATCGGCACACCACATAATGGTTTTATGGCCACCGCCTACGCTTCCGGGTTGGGATTTTGCATCATGAGCGCCTTTGCGCTGGTTTATGTAATTTTCCGAAAACGCAAAATCGGCTTTTTCGCCTATTCAGCAATCGGCGTCATTATTGGCTATCAATTTGAAGAGCTGAATTTCAACCCCGTCTTCATGGCTCATGTGGGGCTTGGGCTTGCCTATGCCGCCATTGATCTGGACTTCAGGCTTTTCCTGAGAAACACAATGATGCGGATGCTGGGAACGGCAGACAATGCGCGCAACAGGGGAGAACGAAGCCTCATCAGCGACCCGCCGGGTCTAAGGCCGCCTGTGTTCTGACGGGACGTTCAGGCCACATCGACGATCTCGATCTCCCTCCCGCCCAAACGGACGAGATCGCCAGCCGCTTTTCCCATCAGCACCCTTGCAACCGGGGAGACATAGGACATCGTTCCCGCAGCGGGATCTGCTTCATCTTCACCGACGATCCGGAACCGTTGCGTTCGCCCGTCATCGCGGCTGAACGTCACCAGGCTGCCGAAGACGACGACGCCGTCCGCTGGCGGATCAGGCATCAATTGCGCGGTACGGACCCGCTCGGAGAAATATCGCAGATCGCGAAGCGGGCTGGCGGAAATGCGGCGTCTTTCATTGATGTCTTCAATGGCATTAGCCGCCTCACAGGCTTCGCGCGCCAGCCGCAGCTGCTCTTCCAGGGCCTTCAGCCCGGACCGCGTTACCAAATTCGGATGAGGCGAGATTATCCGGTCCGGCAGAACGGTTTCGGCTGCGGTTTCCGCACTGTCTTCCTTGGTAAAGGCTACGCTCAATCCTGACACTCCATTCCCGAATGCCCCAATCCTGCCATCGCTCGCAGGCGCCCGCAAGAGCACGCTGCGCGGGTTCAAAACGGACATGTAACAGGCGCAAGCGGGTCAGGACAACGTGCTCGTTCAACAGCTCAATGCAACCGCAACGGAACATACCCCTCATATTTCGGCCTAACAGGGGGCTTTTTGCCCTGTTAGAGTGTGCAGCAGGAGGAGTGAGACGCCAACGCTAACGGACAGGAGACGGTTCATGGCCCGGACAGTAGTGAATGCGCTTGGAGACACACTCTATTACAGCGGCAGCTCCACGGGATTTTTCTCCGCCACGGGTTCCGGCCCGCTGCTCACCGGCACGGCAGGCAATGATTCCATGTGGGGAGACAGTTCCGTCAACGTGACCATGGTCGGCGGCACGGGCGACGATATTTATTATCTCTATTCGAGCATCAATCGCGCCGCCGAAAATGCCGGGGAAGGTATCGACACCATCGATACATGGATGAGTTACACCCTGCCCGACAATTTCGAGAATCTGCGGGTAACGGGTGACGGGCGTTATGCCTTCGGCAATTCGCTCGACAATATCATTACCGGCGGGTCGGGCAGTCAGACGATCGATGGCGGGGCCGGCAACGACGTGCTGATCGGCGGCGGCGGGGCCGACACCTTTGTTTTCACGAGCGGCAACGGCACCGATCTCATTACCGATTTCAGCGCCAACGACACGATCCGGCTCAATGGCTACGGCATCACATCTTTCGATCAGCTTGTCGGCAGCGCCACACAGCAAGGTGACGACCTGTGGCTCAATTTTTCGAATGGCGAGGCCATCGTTCTTGCTGGAACGACCGTAAACGACCTTCAGGCCGACCAGTTCGAACTCAGCCTCGACCGCTCGTCACTTACCCAGACCTTTGCCGATGAATTCGATACGCTCTCGCTGCGCAATGGCGATCAGGGTATCTGGGACGCCAAATATTGGTGGGCGCCGGAAAAGGGAAGCTCGCTGACGACGAATGGTGAGGCGCAATGGTATATCAACCCGGCCTATGCCGGCACATCGGAGGTCAATCCTTTCAGCACCGAAAACGGCGTCCTGACCATCACCGCCGAGGAGACCCCGCAGTCGATTGCCGACGAGGTCGAGGGTTATGACTATACCTCGGGGATGCTGAACACCTATTCCTCCTTCAGCCAGACCTATGGTTATTTCGAGATCCGCGCGGATATGCCGACCGACCGGGGCGCCTGGCCTGCCTTCTGGCTGCTGCCCGAAGATGGCTCCTGGCCGCCCGAACTCGATGTCATCGAAATGCGCGGCCAGAACCCCAATACGCTCATCATGTCCGCCCATTCCAACGCCACCGGTGAACAGACCTCGGTGATCAACAATGTCAGTGTACCGAGCACCGACGGGTTTCACACTTATGGCGTGCTGTGGGATGCCGAACACATAACCTGGTATTTCGATGATGTCGCCGTGGCGCAGACGGATACGCCTGACGATATGCATGACCCCATGTACATGGTCGTCAACCTTGCCGTCGGCGGCATGGCGGGAACGCCATCGGCAGCCGATTTCAGCGACGGCTCGCAGATGATGATCGATTACATCAAGGCCTATTCGCTCTCCGACTGGGCCGCATAAATTAAAACACCGGCAGTCGCATCGGGACTGCCGGTGTTTCAAACATCAGCCTCTCGGCTCACGCCTTGTTAGGCCCATCACTCGGCCGCGAGCTGGGTGCGGGCGGCATTCAGCGAAATCAGATGCCGCGCCGTTTCAAGGCTTGCCGGCTGCTCGGCGCGATAACGGCGGCCGATTTCCATCATCAGCACAGTATTTGGCAGGAAGGAAAGTTCCGAGAAAATGTCCTGCCAGTCGATATCGCCCCAGCCGAGCGGCATGTGCAGATCGCCGATGCCGAGCGCTGTGTTTTCCTGAGGAAAATAGGGCTGATAGAAGCCCTGCGGGCGGCCGAAGGAATCATGCACATGCAGATGGCCGGCAACCGGCGCCATGGCGCGAAGTTCATCGCGGAAATCGAGGCCACGATAGGTGGATTCGAGATAGGCATGGCTGAAGTCGATCAGCGCTACGAGATTGTCGTGCCCGACAGCCTTCACGGTTGCGGCCACCTCGGCCGGCGTCTGGCGATATTGGCCGGGCTCGGTGGAGAAGATGTTCTCGAGTGCGATGCGCACGCCATAGGGCCTGCAAAATTCAGCCAGTTCGAAAAGCGCGTCCCGCTCGCGGCTGTCGGCATCGGCCCGTTCGGCGATCTGGTCGGCACGCAGCGCGCCGCCATGCTGGACGAGAATGCCCGCACCGATACGGTCGCATAGAACGGCAAGCGCCTTGGCCGCGTCGATCTGGTAACGGCATGTCACCGGATCCATGAAATTCGAAGAGACGAGACCGTGCACGGTGTAACGGAAGTCGAACCGCTTCGCGAGCGCTACGAAACGATCGGCGCGCTCCTCGATGAGCCGGCCGCCGGCGATCATGTCGAGGCTTGTTGCGGCGATTTCCACGGTATCGCAGCCGATTTCGGCAAGCGCGCGCAGATCGTGTTCGAGGGTGGCCAGTTCGCCGTCATCCGAGTGGGCGTTGAAGCCGGTACCTATAAGATTGCTCACGTCGTCATCTCCAGGGTTAAAAAAGGTCATGGGAGCTCGGGCGCCGTGCATGCGACGCCACTTCCAGCAGGTCCGGGCGGCCGATATTGGCGTCGTCTATCCCGGGCGGTGCGATATCGTAAGAAAGTCCAGGGTCGCCGCCGTTGTGTTGGAAAGCGAACGGGACATTGTGATCCGTTTCCGTTGAAACCGATCCCTCAATTAAGTTTCTTCATTTACAGCTTTATGACATTTCCGCTGGCAAACGGCAGGGAGCGCACGCCGCGCGCCTGGACAAGCAGCGGCATCATGAAGACGGGCGGGGGAAATTGTCGCAAGGTCCGGTTTCGGACACTCGGGTCCGCTCAAAATCGGATTGGTCGCAAATTGCGGCGATGGGTTTTCGCACCGGCGGGTTAAAGCTGCATGTATTCGGACGGAAGGCGCTAACCGAGATTGTACACCATGAAATAAATCAGCCAGCAATGCGCAATGGCCAATATCGCCCAGGCCCATTTGGCGGCCCTGATATCGGCATCGACGATCCTGTTTCGAATCTCGGCCCTGCCCGACGCCTCGTCTCCGGCTCGATCGTCCACGACGACAGATGAAGATAATGTTTGCGAAACAGGTTCGCCGACAACGTAGAGCCTGTCGCCGCGCGGACGCGAATTATCCCCGACGCTCTCCGCATCGGAAAGCGTATCGTCGCCGGAAACGCAATTCACCGCCACAAGCTGCGATGATACCCCCCTGTTACGCACTTTACCTCTATTGGGCATCATAATCTTCCACACAATAAAAATAAAAATATTCACGAGTTACTTCCGGTAAAGCTGCGCTTTACCGGACATGCCGCGATAAGCGCGTCCATGCTTCCCCCGCCGACCCAAAGGCCGCCCCCGTCATCAGGCTACCGGGACCCCCGGCAGATCACGCCTGCCCGCATAAGGTTTCGCCTCCCGCTGGATCAGGAAGACGGATTTTTCCACCGGCAGCGGCTCGATCGTCCGGTAGCGCTGAAATCGCCTGGAATATTCGAATCGGATGAGCCTGTCGTCGAACTTCCCCGCCAGAACGCGATAACCGTTGACGAATTCATTGAGGATTTCCAGTTCCTCTCCCCACACCCAGCCGCCGTAGGACGTTCCTTCATTTGAACGCAGCACAATCTCGAAAAAGTGCCCGCCCGCCACCAGCGGCATGCGAAAGAGAATATCGAGATTATCCTCGTCCTCGTCGTCGCCCTTTTCCGCAGACAGCCTGGCATGCGCGACCTTCGCATGGACGAGCGCCGATACCGGATAGAACGGACGACCCTTGAACCACATGAATTCACTGACCGCATATCCGACATCGTCGGCACGCTGGTAAGGCTCGATACGCGGCTCGAAGGCCATGTAGCTTCCGTTGAACGCTATCACTGTCGAAAATTCCCGATGCCTGCCCGTCGCATGTCCGCTGTTTTCCACCCGTCATTCATGCTTCTGTCTGCGACAATACCCAAGCCGCGTCACACCAGCGTCAAATGGAACGCTATGATGACTTTCAATTTCCCGGACACGTTGTTAGATGATGGTTCATGAGGGGACGAAAGTGGCTGGGAACGCTGAACTGATACCGATCCGGCTTTTTGGCACCCCGCGCTGTGATGCGGTGCGGGAGGCATTTTTTCCGTCCAAGGGCTTCGCGCTGACCGCCGCCCTCATCCTTGCGCCGAACCAGTCCCTTTCCCGCCAGTACGCCGCATCGCTGCTGTGGGAAAATGTCGAGCAGAAGAGGGCTCTCGGCAATTTGCGGCAGTTGATTTTGCGCCTGCAGAAACTGCCCAATGAGGACGACGCCATCCTTCTGACCGAAGGAAACGACCTGAAGGCCGGCAGACTGGCGCAGCGCACCGACCTTGCCCTCTTCCTTGCCGGCGCAAGGGCCGAAGACCCGATGCGGCGGCTCAATGCGCTGCTGGAATTCGGCGGCGAGTTGCTGGAGGGGCTGGAGGCCGGGCAGGACCATCTCTATCTCTGGCTGCTTTCTGAGCGCCGCCGCCTCAGGGACCTGTTCTTTTCGAGCTATACCCAGCTTCTGGAGGAATTGACGCGGTTTGGCCGCGCCAGTTCGAACGACATCTCCAGGCTTGCCGAATGCGCTTGCAAGCTCGAACCGGAACGCGAAGAAACCTACCGCGCCGCCATGGCGGCCTATGCGCGGATCGGAAATATCAGCGCCTGTGAGGGCATGCACCAGCTTCTGATGGAGCAGCTTCGTCAGGAAGGTCGTTCCCCGGAAGCGGAAACCGTGGCGCTGCGACGGCGAATACAAAGCCTGGCCGCCACGATAGCGGCCCCCGCCGAGGCGGAAGAGGGCATTCGCCGGAAATCCCAGACGAAACCGCGCATCGCATTCGTTCGTCCGGCAAGGGTCGACGGGCAGCCGGTCTCGCCGGTCATGCAGGCCTTTGTCGAGGATGTCGCCAACAGCCTTGTCCGATACCGCACCTTCACCGTGCTTTCGCCGCACAGCACCTTTGCACTGGCGCATGACCGGGCCGATGACGGCTACGCCATGCTGCGGGCGGATTACCGCATCATTTCGACCGTGTTCGACGAAACCCGCATGTCGGTTGCGCTGATCGAGGACGCCAGCGGTGAAATCGTCTGGTCGCTGGAGGCGGTCCTGACCGAACGACATATTCACGCCGCTTTCCGCCTGCTCTCCAAACAGGTGGCCGCAGCGCTTGCCCGCGAAATCGAGCGGCTTCAGGTGGAGCCCGACCGCAACCACAGCGGCGAGGCCTACCGGCAATTGCTGGAGGGCCAGCAGCTTCTGCGCGGCAAATGCGATCTGCCGCTTCTCAGAAGAGCCCGCTCGATGTTCCGCAAGGCGGTCGATCTCGACCACGGCATGGCGGTTGCCCGCGCCCGCGTGGCGCAGAGCCTGCAACTGGAATGGCTGATGCTGGGCGGCAACGACCCCCATCTCCTGCATCGCGCCAAGGCGGAAGCAGACTCCTCCGTCGAAATCGACCCCGCCCTTGGGGTGGGCCACTGGATGTGCGCGGTGGTGGCGCTCTACCAGCGGGATTTCGATGTCTCAGCCGAAAAATTCTTCGAGGCGGAGGCGTTGGCGCCCAACTCGGCCGACCTCCTGCTCCAGCATGCCGACGCGCTTGCTCATTTCGGCGATGCGGAAATCGCCTGGGAGAAATTTCAGCAGGCCATCGATCTCAATCCTCTGGCGCCCGACATCTACTGGTGGGCCGGCGCCAGCATCGCGTTCAAGCGCGAGGATTACGGCATGGCGGTGGAACTGTGCGGGCGAATGGAAAATGACGAGCCTGCGTTGCGCGTCCTGACCGCAAGCCACGCCCTGCATGGCGATCTGGCCGCCGCTCTGGAAACCGGCAACAGGCTTCAGGAAAACTATCCGGGTATGACGGCGAGGGAGATCAGCAGTCTGTCTCCGGACCGGGACCCGGTAGCGAATGAAAAATTCTATCACGCACTTCGATTAGCTGGGATTAAATAGGAGATATTATGTCCTCGCATTTCTTCATTGTCGGAAAAAAGGGTTTTGGCGTTCTCTTCATTCGCACGGCGCCGCTTCGGGTTGCGTCCGTCTCGCATGAGACGATTGCCGCGTATGAAACCAGCCATCCGGGCGTGGATGGCTATGCCCGTGTGGCCGCGGCCGCAAAGTCCATGCTCGTTCGCCAGGACGGCCAGCCGGAAGCGGAACTGGATCAGGTGCAGATCCAGGGCATCGAAGCCCTCGTCGCCGGCGGCGCCGTGGTTTCCGAAGCCGATTTCGCCTTTATCGGCGAAGTGGTCGACGCCGGCTGGGATTTCAACCGCATGGTGCAGGCGCCGATCGAAGCGGCCCTGAAGGCTGTCGGCCCGGCCGGCGCCGTCACCGGCGAGCTGTTCGACGCGATTCTTGCCGACGACAGCAACACCGCGCCCTGATCGGGGTCGCGCAGCCTTGGCCCGCGCCGATGCTCCCATATCAGCGACAGCGGCTTCAAGGCATGCCGACGCTTCGTTCTTCGATCCCGGACTGCTTCGGCGGTTCGGGATTACCCGTGTCGGTGATGTAACCGGTCTCGATATTATCGGTACTCCCGTCTGGTTCGCGGCCCGGCCCAATTCGCGCGGGCTGTCGGTCTCGCAGGGCAAGGGGCTTGTCCCGGAACAGGCCCGGCTATCGGCGATCATGGAAGCGATCGAAGGTGCAGTTGCCGAAGAAACCCGCAAACATATCGCCGCCTTCAGCTCCGTTCAGCAGATGCGGGAGAAGGGAACTCCCATCATTCCCTTCGAAACCGTCGGCAGGGTCGATTGCGACGCGCTCGATCCGCGAAAAGAACGCGCCTGGGTGAAGGGAACGTCCATTCGCCGGCAACAGGAGGTTTTTGCGCCTTACGAACTTGTCGGCATGGATTTCCGCGTGGATTTCCCATGGGACCGGCGGGCCTTCCGCATGAGTTCGCAAGGGCTCGCGGCCGGGTTCAACCATGACCATGCGGTTCTCCATGCCCTGCTCGAACTCATTGAAAACGACGCCTGCTTTCTCGTCGACACTTTCGAGACGCGCGCCGTCGCACCGCAGCCGATCCTCATTCCGGCCGGCGTCGATCCTTCGTTTGACCGTCTTGTCCAACATCTGTCGGACATCGGCCTGCCGCCGTCCTTCTTCGACCTGACGAATGGGCTTGGCGTGCCGGTGGCGATGGCGAGCCTGCCCCGGTCGCTGCAGGCGCAGGATGGGCCTGCCACCCGCAGCGCCGCGGGGGCCGCTTGCCGGCCTGATATTCATGGCGCTGCGATTGCAGCGCTGCTGGAGGCGATCCAGTCGCGATTGACCGATATCAGTGGCGCGAGGGACGATCTTTCTCCTCTCCGCTACCAGCGGGATATGGTTGCGGCCGGGTCTTCGGCCGCCGGCGTGCAGCCGATGGAAAGGGCGTCGGCCAATCTCGATTTTATACATGACGCCGCGTCTTCGCCGCCATGGCGTCAACTTGCGACGCACCTGTTCGCCGGCGGCATTGAGGATATCTATGTCTTTCCACTGGAAACGGAGGTATCCGGCCTGCATGTGGTGCGGGTTCTGGCAAGCGGCCTTGCCCCGGCCGGCGGCGGCCTGCAACACATCTCGCAGCGCACTCTCGATCGCATGCTGACTGTCGGGGGCCTCGAATGAAGCCGGTGGTTTTTGCAGGCCCGTCCATCCACGGCATCGCAGGCGAATATACTGCCGGTCTCGATCTTTGCGGTCCGGCCGCCTGCGGCGATATTTTCGATGCGGTTCGGCACGGTGTCGGCACAATCGGACTGATAGACGGGCTTTACGGCGATTGCGCCGCCGTCTGGCACAAGGAAATCCTCTATGCGCTTTCGAACGGCGTTATCGTTATCGGCGCTGCCAGCATGGGTGCGCTCAGGGCGGCGGAATGCGCGCCCTTCGGCATGATCGGCATCGGCGAGATTTTCGAGGCTTATCGGGATGGGCGGCGTGTTTCCGATGCCGATGTAGCGGTGAGCCACGCGCCGGGTGCGCTCGATTACCGCCCGCTGACGGTTGCGCTGGTAGACGCCGAGGCGACGCTTGCGGCCTGCCGCGAGACGCTCACCCCGGAGCAATCTGGCGCGCTCGCGCGTGCCGCCAGCAACCTGCATTTTGCCGGCAGGACATGGCGCTCCATCGCTGCCGAAGCCGGTCTCGGCACCGCGACGGCAGATTTGCTCGCGGCCAATGCGGTTTCCGTCAAGAGAAACGATGCGACGAGGCTTCTGACAATGCTCACGGGAGAAACATTGCCATCGCCACCGTCGCCATCATGGAAACTCCAGAATACGATGTTTTTCCAGCAATTGGCGGCAAGGCGGCCGGCAGGGAACAAAACGTCTTGAGCGCCATCCAGCCCTTGTCTCTGATCCCCGATTGCGGCGGGCTGATCCGCACGATTGCGCTTGCACTGCCCGCCTCTTTATTTGCGAAAAACAGGACCGCTGACTGTGTTTCACCGCTCATTCCGATCGGAAACCTGCTCTCGGCCCTGCCTGTAGATATCACCGCCGTTATCGTGATTGATCACGCCTGTCTCCAGTCGGCACGAGCCTGGCTCGGCAGCCTGCCAACACGCTGCAGCACGAATCTGATACCCCTTGCCGGAAACGACAGTGTTTCCCATCCATGGATACAGGATATGTTCCATGTACGTGCGGCGGATATTACGGCGGAATTCGTGCTGTTGGCAGAGAATGCCGTTGGCGCCAGCCTCGCCGAATATATGGGAGCGGCGACAACCCATTCCGATGTCGCCCTGGCAGGGGGCAACCAGCTTGTCGGCCCGGATTTTCGGCTGGTGGGCCATTCCAGCCTACGGGATGACAGGGGAATCGGAAGGAATGCGCCCATCCCTTCGCAGCGGTTGCGAAAGATTGAGGCTCTCGACGGCAGCAGCATTTTCAGTTTCGGATATCGGCCGGGCGATCTCGGTCAAATTCCGGCTTCTTCCGATTTTTCCGCGATGGAAACATGCGGAGCGGAGGTTGCCGATAAAAAAATGCACCAATGCGGCTTTCACGTTGACCAGTTCGTTTCCGTCACTGGTCTGAGAAGCGGCGGCCGGCCGCTATTGCTCCTCGCCGACCCCCTCGCCCATGGCGGATGCGATGCCCGCGCCGCAACGGAGCTTAAACGAAAACTGGACGCCTCGGCGCTTTGGCTCGCGCGGCAGGGCTTTGCGATCGAGCGCAATCCCATCCCGATTTCGCCGGCCATCGACACCAACAAATGCCTGCCCAGACTTTACAACAATGTATTTCTTGAAAATGTCATACGTTCCGGTCAGAAACGGCCATTCGTCTGGATTCCGCATTTCGGCGATACCGAACCGCTTGAGGAATTCGATGCAATGAACCGAAGAATTTGGGATGGATTCGGCTTTCAAACCATCGGCGTGAGCGGATGGAGCCACCTTTCCAGCCGCAACGGTGCGTTGCGTTGTGCGACAAAAATAATAAATCGCGGCCCGGACACGCGATTATGAACAAAAAACCGTGCAATTTTGTCAATAAAGCTTCATAATACCCGTGGAAATTGTGTTGAATGTATACCTTCAACAATATTAATTGATAATCATCGGATTTAAGAACCTCAAGCGGAGGAATTTGTAATGCACGCCAAACTACCCAGCCCGATCGACGTCCATGTCGGCGCACAAATCAGAATGCGCCGCAAGTCGCTCGGCATGAGCCAGAGTGCGCTGGCCGGGCGATTGGGCATCACCTTCCAGCAGGTCCAGAAGTATGAAAAGGGCGCCAATCGTGTCGGTGCGTCCCGTCTGCAGGCCATCGCGTCGATTCTCGGCGTTGAGGTCAGTTCCCTGTTCGCCAACGCCACGCCCGATGGCGATCCGGCCAACCCGGCTCTTGGTACGATCAATGCCATGCAGACCTTCGTGGCCTCGAATGAAGGCTTTTCGCTCAACCAGGCCTTTTCGCGTATCAAGAGCGCCGCCGTGCGCAGAAGCATCGTCGCTCTCGTGACATCGCTTGCCGCCACTGAAGCGGCGGAAAACGCCGCCGCGCCGGCGGACAAAAACGGCGATTGACACAGGTGTGACGCTCGCGTGACGCTCGATGTGGTCGAAAATGAACAACGCAACATCATCGCGTTTTCATAGTGTCGACTGTCGAGAGGGAATCATGGCGGCGTCTACCACGGCTATACTTGAACAGGACAATGCGGACGAGATTCTGGCGCTCGGGCGGATGGTTTCCTATCTCTGCCAGCGCTCGAAATCTCTGGAACTGGGCATGTCGACCTATTTCCTGGAAATGGCGCTGTTGTCGCTGGCGCAGGACATAAATCAGCATGGCTTGCCGAACGCAGCTGCAGAGATGAACGGCAGCGGTTTGGCACACGCCGAACTACATTAAACAACCGCATTTAAAAGACCGCGTCTGCAATTGCGCAGAGCTGCAGACATTTTTCGTCTGCGGTTCCGGCTGGGCTGAAACACACCGGACGCACCTATTTTATAAAATTTGTTCCTAGCGTTTGTCGAGGCCCGGTTTTTACCGGGCCTCGATTTATATCAAAGGTAAAGACTGGCAAATCCTGTTGTCAGACGACGACGGCGCCTGGACCCGCCACTGCGCCCGGCGGCACCTTGCCCAGAATGATCATGCCGAGAACCTCATCCTTGGTGACATCCTCGGTCCGCGCGTGGCCGACCACTCTGCCGTTCTTCATCACGAAGACCCTGTCGGCCAGATCGAAAACATCGTGAATATCGTGGCTGATGAGGAAGATGCCGATGCCCTGCCGTTTCAGCTCCTTGACGAGATCGCCCACCTGCGCCGTTTCCTGCGGCCCGAGTGCGGCCGTCGGCTCGTCCATGATGAGGATTCGGGCATCGAACAGAATGGCGCGGGCGATGGCGACGGATTGCCGCTGGCCGCCCGACAACGCCTTCACCGGCTCCTTGAACCGCCGGAAATTGGGGTTGAGCCGCCCCATCACCTCGCGGGCCGAGGCTTCCATGGCGACATCATCGAGCGTGCCCCATTTCGTCTTCAGCTCGCGGCCGAGATAAAGATTGGCCGCCGCATCGACATTATCCGCCACCGCCAGCGTCTGGTAGATGGTCTCGATACCGTATTTCTTGGCGTCGCGGGGATTGCGGATATCGGCATCCTCGCCATTGATGAGAATATCGCCGCCATCGCGCCGGTATGCGCCGGAGAGTATCTTGATAAGGGTCGATTTGCCCGCGCCGTTGTGGCCGAGAAGGGCGACCACCTCACCGGGGAAAAGATCGACAGAGGCGTTTTCCACCGCATGGATACCGCCGAAGGAAATGGAAATATTGCGCATTTCCACGAGGGGCGTGACTTGGTCCGTCATAGGAGTTCTCCTCGGTTCTTACTTGGCGCGGGCGCGGTAGATGGTGTCGAGCCAGACGGCGACGACCAGGACCACACCGACAACGATGCGCTGGAAGGGCGTATCGATGCCCACCAGCACCATGCCGGATTGCAGCGACTGCATGACGAGCGCGCCGAGCATCGCGCCCGCTACGGTTCCGACACCGCCGGCAAGCGAGGTGCCGCCGATGACGGCCGCCGCGATGGTGTAGAGCTCGTCCAGCTCGCCCTGGGCATTGGTGGCCGCGTTGAGGCGGGCGGTCGAGATGGCCGCGGCGATGGCGCACAGAACGCCCATCAGCGTGAAGATTTTCACCGTCACCCAGCGGGTCTTGATGCCGGCGAGTTCGGCTGCTTCCGGATTGCCGCCGATGGCGAAGACATAACGTCCGAAACGCAACCTTGTGGCGATGAAGGTCATGACCGCACCGACGGCAAGCGCCATCAGTACCGGAATGGCGATACCGTGCGAAATGAACAGGCCGCCTTCAGGCCAGGCGATGCCATTGGCATCGGCATAGTTGCGGGCGATGTTGATTGGCCATGGATAGCTGTTGACCACCGCCACGAAACCGATGACGACGACGCAGCCGAGAGCTGCCAGAAAATATTCCGCCCAGACGGGCCGCAGCGGAAAACCGAAGCGGCGGCGTTGGTGGCGGGAATTGAGGATTGCCGCGATGATGGCGACGCAGGCTATGATCGCAGCGATCCAGCTCCATGTCGCGCCAATCGAGCCGCTGGTGCCGCCGCCCATCAGGCGGAAGGTGGAATCCATCGGCGCCACGGTGCGGCCGCTGGTGATGAACCATGTGCCGCCGCGCCAGACCAGCAGGCCGCCAAGCGTAACGATGAAGGACGGCACGTTCAGGAAAGCGATGATGGAGCCCTGCAGCATGCCGATGGCGCCGCCGACGAGAATCCCGACTAGAAGCGTGACGATCCAGGTAGCCCAATGTTCGAAACCGAGGATTTGCGGCAGGATTTCCGCCTGTGTGACGCCCATGATCATGCCGGAGAAACCGAGGATCGACCCGACCGACAGGTCGATATTGCGGGTGACGATAACGAGCACCATGCCGGTCGCCATGACAGCCACGGACGCGGTCTGCACGGAAAGGTTCCAGAGGTTTCGCGGCGTCAGAAACAATCCGCCCGACAGGATATGAAATCCGATCCAGATCAGAAGAAGTGCACCCACCATGCCGAGCAGCCTGGTATCCAGCTCGGTGGCGTTGATGAAGCGCGTTATCGAGCCTGCTTTTTCCGTCTTTTGCGACGTTGTGGAATTGGATTGGGTCGTATCGGCCATGAACTGCCGGTGCTCCTTACATCTTAGACCGTTTTCGTTTTTCCCTGAATCGCGAAAACGCTCCAACGCTTTTTTCTGGCGCATCTCCGGACGGAAAACCGGGGCCCACTTTTCCTGGAAATGCTCTAAAAGGCGCTGCGCCATGAGCCATGGCGCAGCGCCCGAACCGGGACGTATTCGATCAATCGCAGGCTTTGACGGTTCCGGCCTTCACACCCTGGCAGGCCGTTTCCTTTTTGATCCAGCCGGCATCGATGACGACGTTCAGATTGTCCTTGGTGATGGCGATCGGCTTCAGGAAGACCGACTGCATCGTGACCTTCTTCGGGCCACCGTCAAAGGCCGTGACGCCCTTGATCTCCGTCATCTTCTTGCCGCCGGCCAGTTCCAGCGCGATGCCTGCCGCTTCCTTGCCGAGTTCACGGCTGTCCTTCCAGACCGAGACCGTCTGCGTGCCGAGCGCAACGCGGTTCAGTGCGGCGAAATCGGCATCCTGACCGGAAACGGGAACCGAACCGGCCATGCCCTGCGCGGCGAGAGCGGCGATTGCACCGCCGGCTGTGCCATCGTTCGAGGCGACGACCGCATCGACCTTGTTGTTATTCTTGGTCAGGAACTGTTCCATGTTCTTCTGGGCATTTTCCGGCTTCCAGCCATCGGTATAGGCTTCGCCGACATTCTTGATCTTGCCGCCGTCAATGGCAGCCTTCAGCACTTCCTGCTGACCGGCGAACAGGAAGTCCGCATTCGGATCGGAAGAAGAGCCCTTGATGAAGACGTAATTGCCTTCGGGCTTCACCTTGAAGACTTCGGCAGCCTGAAGACGCCCGACTTCCTTGTTATCGAAGGTAATGTAGAAGGCGTTCTGGTTTTCGATCAAGCGGTCGTAACCCACGACCGGAATGCCTTCGGCAACGGCCTTTTCAACAGCCGGGCCAATCGCGTCGCTGTCCTGCGCCAGGATGATCAGCGCGTTGGCGCCCTGCGCGATCAGCGATTCCACGTCGGTCAACTGCTTTGCGGCGGATGATTGCGCGTCGGCGGAGATGTATTTCGCGCCGGCCTTGTCAAGCGCCGCCTTGATGGCCGCCTCATCCGTTTTCCAGCGTTCTTCCTGGAAATTCGACCAGGAAACGCCGACGACGAGATCGGCCGCGATAGCCGCGGTATGCAGGGAAACGAGTACGGCTGTACCCGCCAAAAGCTTGGCAAAAGAATTCATGATGTCCTCCCGGTAAGGGCGACGCCCCACACCTCCATGCAGGAAAATCGCCCGGAAAAAGCTGCCGGTCTCTGTGGTTTCACAATTTTCTCGACAGTCGAGAAAATTAATGTCAGAGATTCCCCATGCTGTCAACAACGGCTGCGGGCAGCATCCGGGTGCCTTGATCTTCGCTTTGGCATGCGCCATCAGAGCAGATCAGCACAACAGGAAAAAGGCCGTTCAGGGAGCATGCCCCAGCCCATGTCCGCCATTGCAAGTACGGAACTGGTGCGCCAGAAAAACAGCCTGTCGGTGATGGCGGCGCTGCGCCTGCACGGCAGCCTTTCCCATACCGACATGTCGTCTTCCACCGGGCTTGCCTCCGCAACCGTGTCCGCCATCACCACCGAGCTTGAGCGGGCCGGTCTCATCCTGCGAAAAGAGCAACTCGCCGCCGCCGGCCGCGGCCGGCCGCGCATTCTCTTCGGCCCGCGCGGCGCTTTCTGCCATGTCGCCATCATCATCATCTCTTCCGACAGCGTGCAATATTCGCTGGTCGATTATGCCGGCAAGCTGGTGGACCGTTTCACCGAACAAAGGATTGCCGCTGAAAAAGGCACATTCGGCGGCGCGATCCTCGCCGGTCTCGCAAGACTTGCCGATCGCTCACGCATTGACCGGCACGATATCCTCCAGGTCTCGATCAGCAGCAAGGGGCTGGTGGATACGGCCACGGCAACACTCGTCTGGTCGCCGGTTCTCGGTGACGAAAGGATTGATTTCCAGCGGCTGGTATCCGGGGACGGCCGCATTCGCGTGACGCTGAACAACGAAACGCTGCTGGCCGCAAAAGCCATCTGGATGCGGGAGCAGGCAAAAGAAAACCCGGCGCCGGAGGCCCTCGTCACCCTCTCCCTCGGCCACAGCATCGGCCTTGGCATCGCCCGCGCGGCGCGCGGCGCAATCGAGGTCAGCGCCCCCAATTTCGGCCATATGCTGCATCTGGCCGACGGCGCGCTGTGCCGTTGCGGCACCAAAGGCTGCATTGAGGCCTATTCCGGGTTTTACGCCATACTGCGTTCTGCTTTCGAAGCCCCGCCGCAGGCGGAACCGGCGAAATTCGTGCCGATTGCGGAGGTGGACAAGATCGCCGCCTCGGCCCGCACCGGCGCCCGCATGGCGCGGTTCGCCTTTCGCACCGCCGGACTTGCGCTCGGCAACGGTCTTTCACGCCTCTTCAGTCTGCATGGCCATATGCCGGTTTTCATCACCGGCCCGGGCACCCGCTATTTCGATCTTCTGGAAAGCGGCCTGCGCGACGGTCTGGCGCAATCGCAGGCGGTGCGTTTCGGCGGCATGCCGAAAATTGCCATAGCGCCCAACGAACCGGAACTGGTGTTTGAAGGGCATATGGAACACGCGCTTTCAGCCGCAGACGACTACATCCTGAGCGCCGACGGCCCGGAGAGACCGGTGAAGAGTTCAGGGAGCTGACAGGGCGGCTGGCGGATTTTCAGGCGCGCTCCGCCACGGCTTCGGCCTTTTGCTCGCCGCCCGTCAGCATGGCCACGAATTCATCGAGACCGGCAGCCTCTTCCTTGCTCAGGCGCAGGCCCTGTTTCGTGCGTCGCCAGAGAATGTCCTCGGCCGCGGAGGCCCATTCGTGTTCAACCAGCCAGCGCACCTCGCATTCATAAAGCGTGCCGCCAAAATGCCGGCCGAGGCCGGAGACATCGGTGGCGCCTCCCAACAGTTCTGCAGCCTTCGTACCGTAGTTTCTGACAAGCCGCTCGGCATGGCGTCCATCAAGGAAAGGGTATCGGGAGACGAGCGCCCGAACCTGCGCCTCATATCTCTCAGCGCCGAAATCGCCACCCGGCAGGTGGGAGCCCGCCGTCCACGGCTTGCCCTTTTCGCCAATTGCCGCGCCGATCTTTTCCAGCGCATGTTCCGCCAGCCGCCGATAGGTGGTGAGCTTGCCGCCGAAAATATTGAGGAGTGGAGCTTCACCCTCGGCCTCTTCAACCTTCAGCACGTAATCGCGTGTGGCTTCCTGCGCTTTCGAAGCGCCGTCATCAAAGAGCGGCCGTACGCCGGAATAAGTCCAGACAATGTCTTCCGGCCGAACGGGTTCGCTGAAATAGTCGCTGGCCGCGTTGCAGAGATAGGAAATTTCGTCTTCGGAAATGCGAACCCTGGCCGGATCGCCCTTGTAGTCGCGATCCGTGGTGCCAATCAGCGTGAAATCGCGCTCATAGGGAATGGCGAAGATGATGCGGTTATCAGGGTTCTGGAAGAAATAGGCGCGCGGATCGGAAAACTTCTTGCGCACAACGATGTGGCTGCCCTGCACGAGCCGGACATTGTGCACGTCGTTGCGCCCGAAGACGCCGGAAAGCACAGTATCCACCCAGGGACCGGCAGCATTGACCAGCATGCGCGCTTTATGCGTGGCCGAACGACCGGTTTTTTCGTCCAGCGTCTCGATGAGCCACAGCCCGCCTTCGCGCCGTGCGGAAACGACGCGCGTGCGGTTCATGATGGTCGCGCCGCGATCCGCCGCATCGCGTGCGTTGAGAACCACGAAGCGGGCATCATCCACCCAGCCGTCGGAATATTCGAAAGCCCTGGCGAAAGCCGGTTTCAGAGGCTTGCCCGCCGGGTCCTTGCGAAGATCGAGCGTGCGGGTCGCCGGCAAAAGTTTGCGGCCGCCGAGATTGTCATAAAGAAACAGGCCGAGCCGGACCATCCAGGCCGGGCGCACGCCGCCTTTTTGGATTGGCAGGACGAAACGCATGGGCCAGATGACATGCGGGGCCATGGCCCAGAGGATTTCCCGCTCCATCAGCGCTTCGCGGACGAGGCGAAACTCGTAATGTTCGAGATAACGCAAACCGCCATGGATGAGCTTGGTGGCCGCGGAAGACGTGCCGGAAGCGAAATCGCCCTTTTCCGCAAGCGCCACAGAATAGCCCCTGCCCACGGCATCGCGGGCAATGCCGCAGCCATTGATGCCGCCACCGATGACAAAAAGATCGAAAATATTCTCGCCGGACATAGAGCCTCCACGACAGCGTCGGGGGGACCTCGTCCCCATCGTTGAAAGACAATTGCCATAAAAACGAAAACAAAACGAATGTCAAAAGAAAACAAACGAAACACGTTCCGGCAAAGGCGAACGGCCGCTGCGCGCCATCCACCGTATGGTCAGCCTCTTACGGGGTCTGTGTTTCAGCCATGTGTCCGAGAAACCTGTTCAAGCTCATAGAGCACGCCGCCCATATCCTTTGGGTGCAGGAAAAGAACGGGATTGCCATGCGCGCCGATCTTCGGCTCGCCGTCACCCAGAATTCGAACGCCTTTTTTGACGAGATCGTCGCGCGCCGCGACAATGTCAGGCACTTCGAAGCAAAGATGGTGCGTGCCGCCGCCCGGATTTCTCTCGAGAAAAGCGGCAATCGGCGAATTTTCGCCGAGCGGATAAAGAAGCTCGATCTTGGTATTTTCAGCCTGAATAAAAACCACCGTCACCCCGTGTTGAGGTAGCGATTGCGGCTCCGAGACCTCTGCGCCAAGTGCGCTGTAGCGGGCAATAGCGGCATCGAGATCGGGCACCGCGATGGCGACGTGATTCAATCTTCCGAACATGGCCGTATTCCCCTCACACGTTCCGCCTGACGCCTTCGAGCAGGTCGAGAACCTTGTTGGCCGCATCCATGACATTGGTGCCAGGTCCGAAAATTGCCGAAACGCCGTGATCGAGCAGAAACTGATAATCCTGCCGTGGAATGACGCCGCCGACCACGACGATGATGTCTTCCGCGCCCTTCTGTTTCAGCGCCTCAACCAGCTGCGGCGCCAGCGTCTTATGACCGGCGGCGAGCGACGACATGCCCACCACATGCACCCTGTTCTGAACGGCGATATCCGCCGCTTCAACGGGCGTCTGGAACAAAGGGCCGGCCAGCACATCGAAACCGATATCGCCGAAGGCGGAGGCTATGACTTTCGCGCCGCGATCATGTCCGTCCTGCCCGAGTTTGGCGACCATGATGCGCGGCTTGGTGCCGATCCTCTCAGCAACACCGGAAAGCCGGGCGGAGAGCGTGGCAAGTTCAGGCTCATCCCTATAGGCCTCGCCATAAATATCGCTCACCACCTCCGGCACGGCGGCATGGTCACCGAAGACCGCACGCAGTGCATCGGAAATCTCTCCCACCGTGGCGCGGGCGCGGGCGGCGACAACGGCGGCTTCGAGAATATTGCCCTTGCCGCTGCGGGCGATCTCGGAAAGTGCCGCCAAGGCGGAGGTCACATCCTTGACATCGCGGCGGCGGCGCGTCTCCTCAATTCGGCGGATCTGCGCGGCGCGAACGGCGGCATTGTCGATATCGAGAACATCGATATCTTCCTCGTTTTCGAGACGATAACGGTTGACCCCGACGATGACCTCCTCGCCCTTGTCCACCGCCGCCTGGCGGCGTGTTGCCGCCTCTTCGATCAGCCGTTTCGGCAGGCCTTCCGCCACCGCCCTGGTCATGCCGCCAAGCGCCTCCACCTCCTCGATCAGCGCCCAGGCCTTCTCTGCCAGTTCATCGGTCAGGCTCTCGACATAATAGGAACCGGCCAGCGGATCGACGACCTTGGTGACACCGGTTTCATGCTGGAGGATAAGCTGCGTATTGCGGGCGATGCGGGCGGAAAACTCCGTCGGCAGGGCAATCGCCTCATCGAAGGAATTGGTGTGCAGCGACTGCGTACCGCCAAGCACGGCGGACATGGCCTCAAACGCGGTGCGGACGATGTTGTTATAGGGGTCCTGCTCCTGAAGCGAGACACCTGACGTCTGGCAATGGGTGCGCAGCATCAGCGATGACGCTTTTTGCGGCTTGAATTCCTGCATGATGCGCGACCAGAGCAGGCGCGCGGCGCGCAGCTTCGCCGCCTCCATGAAGAAATTCATGCCGATGGCGAAAAAGAACGACAGACGCCCGGCAAAATCATCGACATTCAGCCCCTTGGCAAGGGCCGCGCGCACATATTCGCGGCCATCCGCCAGCGTGAAGGCAAGCTCCTGCACCAGCGTCGCCCCCGCTTCCTGCATGTGATAGCCGGAAATGGAGATGGAGTTGAATTTCGGCATCTCCTTCGCCGTATATTCGATGATATCGGCAATGATCCGCATCGAGGGTTCCGGCGGATATATATAGGTGTTGCGAACCATGAACTCCTTGAGAATGTCATTCTGGATGGTGCCCGAAAGGGCGGCACGAGGCACCCCCTGCTCTTCCCCCGCAACGATGAAACTGGCGAGCACCGGAATAACCGCGCCATTCATGGTCATCGACACCGAGACTTTTTCGAGCGGGATGCCGTCGAACAGGATTTTCATGTCCTCGACGCTGTCGATCGCCACCCCCGCCTTGCCGACATCGCCCTCCACGCGCGGATGATCGCTGTCATAACCGCGATGGGTGGCGAGATCGAAGGCGACGGAAACGCCCTGCTGACCAGCGGCCAGCGCCTTGCGGTAAAAGGCGTTCGAGGCTTCCGCCGTGGAGAAACCGGCATATTGGCGGATGGTCCAGGGCCGCCCGGCATACATGGTGGCGCGCGGGCCGCGCGTGAAGGGCGCAAAGCCGGGCAGGCTGTCGAGATGGGAAATCTTCTGCAGATCGTCAGCCGTATAGAGCGGCTTGACCTCAATGCCCTCCGGCGTGTGCCAGACGAGTGTGTCCGGTGAGCGCTTCAGCTCCTTTTCGGCAAGCTGCAGCCAATCCCGCACCGTTTTTTCACCCGACATGCATCTCTCCCCTTCTGCATTTCATTTTAGCACTGTGGCGGCTGATCGTGACGAAAATCGAACGGCCGCCCGCAGGCCCGCCCCCTTAAACCACTCCGATCCGCATCCGTTCCGCAAAAACGGCCAAAGGTCGTCACTCGAATTCGAGGATGACTTCATCCACCGCGAGGCTGTCGCCCGGTTTTGCCGCCACCCTGGCAACGCGACCGCGTTTTTCCGCACGCAGGATGTTTTCCATTTTCATGGCCTCCACGGTCGCCAGCGCCTGCCCGGCCTCCACCTCTTCGCCCTCACCCACGGAAATACCGGTAATGACGCCCGGCATGGGGCAGAGCAGCAGTTTGGATGTATCCGGCGGCAGTTTTTCCGGCATCAGCAGCGCCAGTTCCGCCACGCGCGGGCTGCGCACGCGGGCGAGAACATCCATGCCGCACCAGCGCAAGCGAACCGCTGCGCCTGCAAGATCGACCTTGGCGGCGATGACCTCGCCCGCCACTGTGAACAGCCCAAGGCTTTGGCCGGGACGCCAGCCGGTATCGATGGTCAGCGCCATCCCATCCTCAAAACGGACCGCCGTACCATCCGCACCGGTTTCGACGCTGACCCCGTGGCGGAGCGCGCCAAACGAAACCACCCAGTCACTACCGACAATGCGGCGGTGATTGCCAATGGTGCCGGAAATTTCAACCGCGCGGTTCTGCAGGCGCTGATTGATGATGGCCGCAATGGCGGAAAGCTTGCGCGCGGCGGCCTCATCCGGCTCGACGCCGGAAAAGCCTTCCGGAAACTCTTCCGCAATAAAGCCCGTCGTCAGGTGGCCGGCGCGGAAACGCTCATGCTGCATGACGGCCGACAGGAACGGTAGATTGTGGCCGATGCCTTCAACCTCGAAACGATCCAATGCCTCTCCCATGGCATCGATGGCAGTCGTCCGATCCTTGCCCCAGCTGCACAGCTTGGCGATCATCGGATCGTAATACATCGAGATTTCGCCGCCTTCGAAAACGCCGGTATCGTTACGGATGACCGTTCTGTTTTCCTGTTCGCCTTCCTGCGGCGGGCGATAACGCGTCAGCCGGCCAATAGAGGGCAGGAAGTTGCGGTAGGGGTCTTCAGCATAAAGCCGGCTTTCAATCGCCCAGCCGTTCAGCTTCACATCCGCCTGCCCGAAGGAGAGCTTTTCACCTGACGCCACGCGAATCATCTGTTCGACCAGATCGATGCCGGTAACCAGTTCCGTCACCGGATGCTCCACCTGCAGGCGGGTATTCATTTCAAGGAAATAGAAGTTGCGGTCACCATCGACGATGAATTCCACCGTGCCGGCCGAATGGTAACCGACCGCTCTCGCCAGCGCCACGGCCTGCTCGCCCATGGCCTTGCGGGTCGCTTCGTCCAGAAAGGGTGACGGCGCTTCCTCGATGACCTTCTGGTTCCGCCGCTGGATCGAGCATTCGCGTTCGCCGAGATAAAGGATATTGCCGTGCTTGTCGCCCAGCACCTGAATTTCGATATGGCGCGGCTGGGTGACGAATTTTTCGATGAAGATGCGGTCATCGCCAAAAGACGACTTCGCCTCGTTTTTGGAGGACTGAAAACCCTCGCGCGCTTCGGCATCGTTGAAGGCGATGCGCATGCCTTTGCCGCCACCGCCGGCCGACGCCTTGATCATGACTGGATAACCGATCTGCGAAGCGATCCTGACCGCCTCATCCGCATCCTCGATCAGCCCCATATGGCCGGGGACGGTGGAAACGCCCGCTTTCGCGGCCAGTTTCTTGGAGGTGATCTTGTCACCCATGGCCTCGATGGCGCCAACAGGCGGGCCGATGAAGACGACGCCCGCCTGTTTCAGCGCTTCTGCGAAGACAGCATTTTCCGACAGGAAGCCGTAGCCGGGATGGACCGCATCCGCCCCGGTCTTATTGATGGCCTCCAGAATTTTGTCGATGACGATATAGGACTGCGACGAGGGGGCCGGGCCGATATGAACGGCCTCATCCGCTTGTCTCACATGCAGCGCATTGGCATCCGCATCCGAATAGACCGCGACAGTGGCGATGCCCATCTTCCTGGCCGTCTTGATCACCCGGCAGGCGATCTCGCCGCGATTGGCGATGAGGATTTTCTTGATCATGCGGTTGTTGCCCCTCTTCCCTCAGCGCAAACCCGTGAGTAGTCGTCAAATTTCGAAGAAATTCTCGAAGGATTCCGGGAAATTCTGCCGTGCGACACGCTCATCGATAACAAGCATCGCCTGATAGGAAAGCGGATCGAAGTTCTTTTCCGCCGGCACCACCTCGCGGCCGAAGAGGAGGTTGAGGCGGGCGGCGTCGAGATTGCCACGCTCGAAGGGCTCAGGCCCGAAATGGTGCCAGAGCGAGTGCAGGAAGGCGGCATCGATGCGATGCTCCTTGGTGTCGTTGCGAGCCCTTCGGGGTATCATCTTGATAGGTGTTACCCCTTTGGGGTTGGCGCGGCGGATGGTGAACTGGACGCCCGTGCTCGGCATGCCGGAGGGAAATCCCTTGTGTTTGGTCATTTCGGGCAGGTTCGCCATCTTTTGTCCTTCCAGAACATTTCCAGTAAAAGCTGCCTTGCTTTTACGTCCGGAAATGCGTCAATTCAAATAGTTAGAGCGCTTTTGGCGCTCTAATCCTTCCTTACGCCTTGCCGATCTTGTCTTGCGTCTTCGTCTCGAAGTCGGAGGCGTCGTGGCGCTCATGCAACTGTTCGGACGGATCGCCCGAAGTCTTGTTGACGATCACGCCGCGTTTGACCGCCGGGCGTTCGCCGATTTCGAGCGTCCAGCGCATGACGTTCTTGTAACCGTCCGCCTCAAGGAACGCACCGGCATCGCCATAGGCCTGACCGAGCGCGATCTTGCCATACCACGGCCAGACGGCCATGTCGGCGATGGTATATTCCGAACCCGCCAGATAGCGGTTTTCAGCCAGGTGCCGGTCCAGCACGTCGAGCTGGCGTTTGACCTCCATCGCGTAACGGTCGATGGCGTATTTGATCTTGATCGGCGCATAGGCGTAGAAATGGCCGAAACCGCCGCCGAGGAAGGGTGCGGAGCCCATCTGCCAGAACAGCCAGTTCAGTGCCTGCGTGCGGGCATTGCCCTCTTTCGGCAGGAAAGCGCCGAATTTTTCCGCGAGATAAACGAGGATCGAGCCGCTTTCGAAAACGCGGGTCGGCTCAGCCGTCGAGTGATCCATCAGCGCCGGGATCTTGGAATTCGGATTGACGCCGACGAAACCGGAGCCGAACTGGTCGCCCTCGCCGATCTTGATCAGCCAGGCATCATAGTCTGCGTCCTTGTGGCCGGCGGCCAGCAATTCTTCCAGCATGATGGTGACCTTCTGGCCGTTCGGCGTCGCCAGCGAATAAAGCTGCAGCGGGTGCTTGCCGACAGGCAGTTCCTTTTCATGGGTGGGACCGGCGATAGGGCGGTTGATATTGGCGAACTGGCCGCCATTGCCCTTTTCCCAGGTCCAGACCTTGGGCACTTCATATCCTGCGGGTAAATTATCTGCGGAGGAATTTTCGGCCATGAAAATGTGTCCTTTTGCTTTTCGGGAGGACATCCGGACATCCGGGCGCCTGAACATCCATATAGTAAGGTGGCCGAAGCATTTTTCCAGCCCTGCGGCGGATCAGAGCGGAATAGTGTCGTGTTTCTTCCAGCGGGTTTCCACGCTCTTGTTGCGCAGCGACGCAAACGCGCGAGCGATGCGGCGGCGTGAGGAATGCGGCATGATGACCTCATCGATGAAACCGCGCTCCGCAGCGACGAAGGGATTGGCGAAACGCTCCTCATATTCCTTCGTGCGCGCAGCGATCTTTTCCGGATCGGAGAGCTCGGAACGATAGAGAATTTCCGCCGCCCCCTTTGCGCCCATCACGGCGATTTCCGCCGTCGGCCAGGCATAATTCACATCCGCGCCGATATGTTTGGAGGCCATCACGTCATAAGCGCCGCCATAGGCCTTGCGGGTGATCAGCGTCACCATCGGCACCGTCGCCTCGGAATAGGCGAACAGAAGTTTCGCGCCGTGCTTGATGACGCCGCCATATTCCTGCGCCGTTCCGGGCAGGAAACCCGGCACATCCACCAGCGTCAGAAGCGGAATGTTGAAGGCGTCGCAGAAGCGCACGAAACGCGCCGCCTTGCGCGAGGCATCAATATCGAGGCAGCCGGCCAGCACCATCGGCTGGTTGGCGACGACGCCCACCGTCTGGCCTTCGAGACGGATAAAGCCGGTGATGATGTTGCGGGCGAAAGCTTCCTGCAACTCGAAGAAATCGCCTTCGTCGGCCAGCGCGTGGATCAGTTCCTTCATGTCATAGGGCTTGCTGGAACTATCAGGGATCAGCGTATCGAGACGTGCTTCCAGCCGCGCCGGATCGTCGTGGAACGGGCGCGCCGGCGGCTTTTCGCGGTTGTTGAGCGGCAGAAAATCGAACAGCAGCCGCACATGCTCCAGCGTCTCGATGTCGTTTTCATAAGCGCCGTCGGCGACGGAGGATTTTTTCGTGTGGGTGGAGGCTCCGCCCAATTCTTCCGCCGTAACGATCTCGTTGGTCACGGTTTTGACCACATCCGGCCCGGTCACGAACATGTAGGAGGTATCGCGCACCATGAAGATGAAATCGGTCATGGCCGGCGAATAGACGGCGCCGCCCGCACAGGGGCCCATGATGACCGATATCTGCGGCACGACGCCAGAGGCGACGACATTGCGCTTGAACACATCGGCATAACCGCCGAGCGAGGCCACGCCTTCCTGAATTCTGGCCCCGCCGGAATCGTTGAGGCCGATCACCGGCGCGCCGTTGCGCACCGCCATATCCATGATCTTGCAGATTTTCTGCGCATGGGTTTCCGACAGCGAACCGCCGAGCACGGTGAAATCCTGCGAAAACACATAGACCTGTCGGCCATTGATGGTGCCCCAGCCGGTGACGACGCCGTCGCCGGCCACCTTCTGCTCCGCCATGCCGAAATCCACCGCCCGGTGGGTCACGTACATGTCGTATTCTTCGAAGGAACCTTCATCCAGCAGCACATCGATGCGCTCGCGCGCCGTCAGCTTGCCTTTGGCGTGCTGCGCCTCGATGCGCTTGACGCCGCCGCCGAGCCGCGCCTCGGCGCGCCGCGTTTCCAATTGCTCCAGAATGCCGGGCATGTTTCCTCCATGCGTTTCCTCAAAATCAATAGCTTAGAAAACATTCGCCTAGAAGCCTTGATCGTGCGCGTATGCGTGCCATAAATATTTGCAATGTTTAATTTTGCAAAGTTGCAACATGGCGACGGAAAAACTCTTCATCGGCCGCAAGGTTCGCGGCCTTCGCGAAAACGCCCGCGCCACGCAGGCGCAATTTGCCGAGCGGCTTGGTATCTCCGCGAGTTATCTGAACCAGATCGAAAACAACCAGCGACCCGTTTCGGCCAGCGTTCTGGTGACGCTGGTGGAAAAATTCCAGCTCGACATGGCGGAGCTGGCGACCGGTGAAAGCGACCGGCTGGTTTCCGCCGTGCGCGAGGCGCTGAAAGACCCGCTATTCCTGAATTACGAGCCTGGGCTCCAGGAATTGAAGTTGATCGCCCAGAACGCGCCGGGTTTTGCCCATGCGCTGCTGCGCGCCCATCAAGCCTATCGCCAGAACAGCGAGCAGCTGGTGCAGCTGGATGACCGGCTGGGTCGCGGCACCGCGCAGGTGGAAAGAACCCCTTACGAGGAGGTGCGCGACTTCTTCCACTTCGTCGACAACTACGTCGCCGAGATCGATCTTCTGGCCGAGGAACTGGCGGAGGAACTGGAGATCGAAGGCGGCGAGACCTACGGCATTCTGGCGTCGCATCTGCGCAACCGTTATGGCATTCATATCACCCGAACCGAGGCGGCGGACGGCCTGATCCGGCATTTCGATCCCACAGGCAAGACGCTTGCCCTCAGCTCCTACATGGCCGCGCCGACACGCTGTTTTCAGCTGGCATTGCAGATCGCCCAGCTTCATGCCGGCGCGACGGTGGACAGGGTGCTTTCCGGTGCAGGTTTCCGCAATGCGGAAGCGGCGGAAATCTGTCGTATCGGACTACATAACTATTTCGCCGCCGCCCTCATCCTTCCCTATGGCCAATTTCATCGGGCGGCGCAGGAGCTGCGCCACGATCTCGAACTTCTCGCCGTGCGGTACGGTGCGAGCCTCGAACAGGTGGCGCATAGGCTGAGCACGCTGCAACGGCCGGGCATGAAGGGCGTGCCGATCTTTTTCGCCAAGATCGACCGCGCCGGCAACATCACCAAACGCCACAGCGCCACGCGGCTGCAATTTGCCCGTTTCGGCGCGGCCTGTCCGCTGTGGAATATCCATCAGGCCTTCGAAAGCTCCGACAGGATCGTGCGGCAGCTGGCGGAAACGCCTGACGGCGTACGCTATCTTTCCATTGCCACGCAGATCGAGAAAGCCGGCGCGGGTTTCAACACGGATAGACCGCGCTATGCCATCGCGCTCGGCTGCGAAATTTCCCACGCGCAGAATTTCGTTTATGCCGATACGCTCGATCTCGGCAATGCGGCCTCCTTCAAACCGATCGGCATATCCTGCCGGGTCTGCGAGAGGGTGGATTGCGTACAGCGCGCGGTGCCGCCGCTGAAACGCAAGCTGCATTTCGATCATCTGTCGCGCGGGGCCCTACCCTACAGTATCGCCGATTTTTGACCACACTCAGGGCAGCGGCGCCATGGCGCGCCGCATGATGTTGGCATAATAACCCCAGAAAAGCCGGGCGGCCACGGAGCGCCACGGCGACCAGAGCGCCGCCCGCTCCGCCAGCCATTTCGCTTCCGGCCTCACTTCCATATCGAGTGCATGCGCCACCGCCGATCTCAGCGCCACATCACCGACCGGAAAAATATCCGGATGCCCGCCGCAGAACATCAGATAAACCTCCGCCGTCCACGGGCCTATACCGCGAAGCGCCACCAGTTCGGAAAGGGCCGCAAGTCCCTCCTTGCGCACCACGCCGTCAAGGTCGATCTGCCCTTGCGTGACGGCGCGCGCCAGTCCCTCCAGTGTCGTCGCCTTGGCCCGGGAAAGGCCGAAGGTGGCGCGCAATTCCTCCGGCACACCCAGATAATTCTCCGCCGTGACCGCGCCGCCGGTGCCGGCAAGGATACGCGCCCATATGGCATTGGCGCTGGCGCGCGACACCATCTGCGAGACGACGATATGGGCAAGGCCGGCAAAGCCGGGCTCGTGGATGCGCAGTTCCAGCGGACCGGCTATTTCAATGACGGGGCCAAGCGCAGGATCGAGAAGAGTGAGATGTTCCAGCCCTTCGCTGATGTCATCCATCCCGGTAATGATTTTCATATCCGTCATTCCATATGCCGCCAGCCGGCTGGTTTGGCTCTTTAAAACATGGCAGAAGAAACCATGCCTTCGCAGTTCCGTCAAAAACCGGTTTACCGTTT
Organism: Agrobacterium salinitolerans; assembly: GCF_002008225.1. GTDB lineage: Bacteria > Pseudomonadota > Alphaproteobacteria > Rhizobiales > Rhizobiaceae > Agrobacterium > Agrobacterium salinitolerans. The sequence goes on from NZ_MRDH01000037.1 coordinate 294,345, forward strand.
TGCACCAAGCCCCAATGGCCTGCTGCATCTCGGCCATGCGCTTTCCGCCTTCCTGAACCAAGATATGGCGCGAGACAATGGCGGCCGCTTCCTGTTGCGCATCGAGGATATCGACCAGACGCGCTGCACCCCGGAGCTGGAACAGGCAATCTATGACGATCTTGGCTGGCTGGGTCTCGACTGGGAGAAACCTGCGCGGCGGCAATCGGAGCATTTCGATGAGTACCGCATGGCGCTGGACAGGCTTATCGAGGCAGGCCTTGCCTATCCTGCCTTTCTTAGCCGCGGAGAAACCAAGGCGATCGTCAGAGCCTTCGAAACGGTGGGAGGGTTGTGGCCGCGCGATCCCGATGGCGCGCCGCTTTACCCGACCATAGACCGGGAGAGGCCAAAGGCGGAACGGACAGCGCTGTTCGCTTCCGGCCGGCCGCACGCCTGGCGGCTCGACATGGAAAAGGCGATCCGCGCCGCCGGCATCCCCCTGTTCTGGCAGGAGAGCGGCGATGGCGAGACGGGGAAAATCGAGGCCCAGCCCGCCCTTTGGGGCGATGTGGTGCTGTCGCGCTCAGACGCGCCTTCGAGCTATCATCTTTCCGTCGTGGTGGATGATGCGCTGCAGGGTATCACCCATGTGGTGCGCGGCATGGATCTCTATCACGCAACCGCCATCCACCGGCTTTTGCAACACCTGCTGGACCTGTCGCAACCGGCCTATCACCATCACCGGCTGATCTTGGGCGCAGACGGGCGCAAGCTTTCGAAAAGCGAAGGCAGTACCGGGCTCTCCGCCCTTCGTGCAGAAGGAGCGACGCCCTCAGATATCCGCCGGCTTGTCGGTCTCCTCTAGCGCCCGCTCCCGGCGCGCGCCGCTGCCGCCGATATTGCGGCGGATGATCTGCCGCACCTTGTATTTCATCAGCGCCGCATTCACCTCCGCACCGAGCATGAAGATGACGCCGACCATATAAAGAAACACCAAAACCACCATAACCGAGGCGAGACCGGCATAGGTGGCTGCATAATTGGCGAAGGTGGAGAGGTAATAGGCGAAGATCGCCGCACCGATGACCCAGAATATCATCGTCAGGAGAATGCCGGGCCAGACATCCCAGATGCGGCGTTTGCCGGCCGGAAGCCACAGATGCGCCGCCACCAGCCCCGCCGTCAGCACAACGATGGTACCGTAAAGACCAAGACTGGAGACCGTATTCAGCACGTCTGTCAACCAGGGGAACCGTTGCTCGGCAAAAGAGGTGGCGACCGGCACGGCGACGAGGACGATGCTGATGCCGGCAAAGACCACAACCGCAATCAGCACGTAAAGCAGGCTGAGCAGACGGGTGATATACCACCAGCGCGTCTCCGTGACACGATAGGCGCGGTTGAGCGAAATTCTCAGCGCCTCGACGCCGTTGGAGGCAAAATAGGCAGCTGCCAGCACCGAAATCGTCAGCAGCCCGCCGCGCGGAATGGTCAGCACCTGCTGCACCTGCGCCGCCAGCGGCCCGGCAATCGCTTCCGGCCATGTATCGAAAATCAGATGCACCGCCGTTTCGGAAAACTGGTCGGCCCCGAGAAAACCGGCCAGCGCCGTGCCGAAGATCAGGAAGGGGAACAGCGCCAGCAGGATGGACAGCGCCATATGGCTCGCCATCGCCCAGCCGTCATCCTCGGCGAAATGGGAATAGGCATCAAAGGCAACCTTGCCTGCCAGGCGCACTGCGGCAACCATGTCACCTCCATTCATCGGCATTTCATTTGTAACTTCGCCCCGAATATGGGAAATCAGCTTCGCTTTGTACAGCGCGCAAACCCGGCTTTCGGTTCCATTTCCGAAAAGGATTTTGCGCAATTTAATTTTGGGAATCTGAGCGCCCCTTGGCGCAAAGTCCATTGGCGGGGCAGAACATGTCTGAAAAACCGGTCATCATCATCACCGGCTGTTCCTCTGGCATCGGCGCTCATTGCGCCGGCGCGCTGCACAGGGATGGCTGGCGGGTTTTTGCCACCGTGCGGCGTATCGTTGACATGGCAGCGCTCGAAAATCAGGGCATCGAAACCCTGATCATGGATTACACCAAGCCCGAAACCATCGCAGCACTGGTGGATACGGTTGCCGCCCGCACCGGCGGCCGCATTGACGCGCTTTTCAACAATGGCGCTTATGGCCAGCCGGGCGCGGTGGAAGACCTGCCTGTCGAAGCGCTGCGGGCACAGTTCGAAACCAATGTCTTCGGCTGGCACGATCTGACGCGGCGGGTCATTCCCTTCATGCGCAAGCGTGGTTCGGGCCGCATCGTGCATTGCTCCTCCATTCTCGGTCTCGTTCCCTATCGCTATCGCGGCGCTTACACCGCTTCGAAATTTGCGCTTGAGGGGCTGGGCGTCACGCTGCGCATGGAGCTTCAGGGCAGCGGCATCCATGTGAGCCTGATCGAACCGGGTCCGATCACCTCCAAATTCACCGCCACCGCGCTTGCCCATATCAACGAGCACATCGATCTCGAAAATTCAGCCCATGCGGCGGAATATAAACGCCAGTTGGCGCGCATGGATGGTTCCGGCCCCGTCAACCGCCACAAGCTTGGTCCGGACGCCGTTTATACCGTGTTGAAACACGCCCTGACGGCGGCAAAACCGAAGCCGCATTATCCCGTTACCGTGCCGGCCAAACAGGGGCTTATCCTGAAACGGCTCTTGCCTGCCGGACTTTTCTATCGTCTGCTGCGCAGATTCGATTGAGGAGGAGTAATACCGCATGTCCGGCTTCACCACCGTTCTGGCCCTTATCGTTATGGGCCTCGTCGTCATCGTGCTGATACGCGGCCTCTTTAACATGCTGAAGGGACAGGACGCCAACCGTTCCAACAAGCTGATGCAGCTTCGCCTGCTTTTGCAGGCCGTGGCGATTGTGCTGATCATGTTCACCCTCTGGCTCACCGGCGGTGGCCGCTGACATGGTGAAGCTGAACAAGATCTACACCCGTACCGGCGACAAGGGCACGACGGCGCTGGTTTCCGGCCCGCGTCGCCTCAAGCACGACCTTCGCGTTGAAGCCTACGGCACGGTGGACGAAACCAATTCGGCGATCGGTGTCGCGCGGCTTTATACGGGCGGGATTGAAAAGCTGGATGCCATGCTGTTCCGGATCCAGAACGATCTTTTCGACCTCGGCGCCGATCTCGCCACGCCTGATAATGGCGAGCCGCTTTCTTACGAGCCGCTGCGCATCGTCGAAAGCCAGGTCACGCGGCTGGAAAACGAAATCGACGATCTCAATGTCGCGCTTGAACCGCTGACCTCTTTCGTGCTGCCGGGCGGCAGCGCGGCAGCGGCCAATCTGCACATGGCGCGCACCGTCTGCCGGCGGGCGGAGAGACTGATGGTGGAACTGTCCGTCGCTGAGAACGAGATCGTCAGCCCGGCGGCGCTTAAATACGCCAACCGCCTGTCCGATTTCCTGTTCGTCGCCGCCCGCTTCGCCAATGAGGCCGGCAAGGCCGACATATTGTGGGTTCCCGGCAAGAACCGCTAAAGCGTTTCAACGACGCAACCAAAGGGCGTTCGATGTTCATACCGCTGCACGATGCGAATTCCCTCAAACATATCCGTCTGCAATATGTGACGATCGGTCTGATCGTGGTCAATGTGCTGGTCTGGCTGTTCACCTGCGTCCTTGCCAGCGACGTGCAGGCCAATGCAGCAGCGCTCGGCCTCGGTTTCATTCCGGCAGTGGTGTTCGACTACGCCTATCTGGAACCCGCCCTGCAGGTCGTTCCCGATGACCTGACCGTGGTCACCTATGCTTTCCTGCATCTCGATTTCTGGCATCTGGCCGGCAACATGCTGTTTCTCTGGGTCTTCGGCGACAATGTCGAGGATGCGCTCGGCCATTTCCGTTTCCTGATCTTCTATATCATCTGCGCGATTGCCGGCGCCCTGTTTCACGGTTTCGTCGCCCCCACCTCGGAAGGGCCGCTGATCGGCGCTTCGGGTGCGGTTTCGGGCGTCGTCGCGGCCTATTTCCTTCTGCATCCCAGGGTTCGCGTCTGGGTGCTGGTTCTCATGCGCATTCCGCTTCCCTTGCCCGCCTTCGTTCCGCTGGCGCTGTGGATCGGCCAGCAGTTCCTGATGCTGGCACTCGGGCTTGAGGAAAACGTCTCCTGGGGCGCACATGTCGGCGGCATCATGGCTGGCGCGATCATGGTGATTTTCATGCGCAGGCGGGGCGTTCCCCTTTTTGACCGCACGATTGTTCCGCCAAGGGCGGCGCAGTTCAAGAATCCGTCGCAAACGGCGGGGTTGTCGCAAATCGAACGGGGCTATGACGGGAGCAGATGAGCTCTTGCAAAAGAGATAGAGTATTTACGTGAACGTCAACGTAAGATATGCCTTACGCGCATGCGATAATGAAGATTGCTCCGTTGTAATTGCGGGAAAAATGCTTATCCATGTCGCCAACCTGTTTTTGGAGGTCCGCGCGGTCAACTGGCCAAAGCGGACAGGAGTTTGAGGAAAGCCGCCGATGAAGATCCTTGTCCCCGTCAAACGAGTCGTCGATTACAACGTGAAGATCCGCGTAAAATCGGATGGTTCAGGTGTTGAGCTTGCCAATGTGAAGATGTCGATGAATCCGTTCGACGAAATCTCGGTGGAAGAGGCCCTTCGTCTGAAGGAAGCCGGCAAGGCCGAAGAGGTCGTGGTCGTCTCCATCGGCCCGGCCAAGGCGGAAGAAACGCTGCGCACCGCGCTTGCGATGGGCGCTGACCGCGCCATCCTGATCGAAACCGACGAGACGGTCGAGCCGCTCGCCGTCGCCAAGCTTTTGAAGGCTGTGGCCGAGGCCGAGCAGCCCGGTCTCGTCATCGTCGGCAAGCAGGCGATCGATGACGATTCGAACCAGACCGGCCAGATGCTGGCAGCCCTTCTCGGCTGGGGCCAGGGCACCTTTGCCTCCAAGGTCGTACCGTCCGACGGCAAGGTCGCGGTTACCCGTGAAGTCGATGGCGGTTTGCAGACGGTTGAACTGAAACTTCCCGCCGTCGTCACCACCGATCTTCGCCTCAACGAACCGCGCTATGCATCGTTGCCGAACATCATGAAGGCGAAGAAGAAGCCGCTCGACAAAAAGTCGCCGGCCGATTTCGGCGTCGACGTTTCGCCGCGCCTGAAGGTGCTGAAGACCGAGGAGCCCGCGGGCCGCAAGGCTGGCATCAAGGTTGGCTCGGTTGCCGAACTGGTCGAAAAGCTCAAAGCCGACGGCGTCCTCTAAGGTTTCGGAAAAGGGAGATATTCTTATGGCCATTCTTCTTCTGGCAGAACACGACAACGCAACCCTTTCCGACCTGACGGCAAAGACGCTGACGGCGGCAACGCAGATCGGCGGCGACGTCCACGTGCTGGTCGCTGGCTCTGGCGCGAAAGCGGCGGCCGACGCGGCCGCGAAGCTGACGGGCGTTTCCAAGGTGCTGCTCGCCGACGACGCCTCCTATGCCAATGCGCTCGCCGAGCCGCTGGCGGCACTGATCGTTTCGCTCAGCCCCTCTTATGATGTCATCATCGCCCCAGCGACGGCATCCGCCAAGAACGTAGCGCCCCGCGTTGCGGCCCTTCTCGACGTGGCGCAGGTCTCGGAAATCATCGAGGTCGTCAGCCCTGATACCTTCAAGCGACCGATCTATGCCGGCAACGCCATCCAGACAGTGCAGGCGACCGACGCGAAGAAGGTCATCACCGTGCGTCCGACCGCCTTTGCGGCAGCGGCAGAAGGTGGTTCGGCGGCAGTCGAAACCATTGCAGCCGCTGAAAACCCCGGTGTCTCCAGCTTCGTTTCCGACGCGCTGGCCTCGTCAGATCGTCCGGAACTGACCTCCGCGAAGATCATCATCTCCGGCGGCCGTGCGCTTGGCTCTTCGGAAAAATTCAAGGAAGTCATCCTTCCCGTCGCTGACAAGCTGGGCGCCGCCGTTGGCGCGTCGCGCGCTGCCGTCGATGCCGGTTACGCGCCGAACGACTGGCAGGTGGGGCAGACAGGCAAGGTGGTCGCGCCGCAGCTTTACATCGCGGCCGGTATTTCCGGTGCCATCCAGCATCTGGCCGGCATGAAGGATTCGAAGGTCATCGTCGCCATCAACAAGGATGAAGAAGCGCCGATTTTCCAAGTTGCCGATTACGGTCTCGTCGCAGACTTGTTCGAGGCGCTGCCGGAACTGCAAAAAGCCCTTTGATTTTAAATACATGATGAAGGCGGCGCGTTTTTTGAACGCGCCGCCTTCTCTTTTTCGGCGATATGCGTAACATCGCCAGCGAATTACTATATGCAGCACATGGGAGAACAGCATATGACCGCCCCCTTTAAGAATATCGGTGTCATCGGAGCCGGTCAGATGGGGTGTGGCATAGCGCATGTTTCCGCCATTGCCGGATACAGGGTCCACATCTACGATCTTTCGAAGGAAGGCATTGAGGCCGGCCTTGCCACGATCAACGGCAATCTCGCCCGCCAGGTCACCAACGGCAAGCTTTCCGACGAGGCCCGCAAGCAGGCGCTGACGCTCATCAGCGGATCGACCGACGTCAATGATCTGGCGCCGATGGATCTTGTCATCGAGGCTGCTACGGAAAACGAAGAGATCAAGCGCAAGATCTACACGCAGGTCTGCCCGGTTCTGAAGCCGGAAGCGCTTCTCGCCACCAACACCTCGTCACTTTCCATCACTAGGCTTGCATCGGCCACCGACCGTCCCGAACAGTTCATGGGCATCCACTTCATGAACCCGGTCCCCGTCATGAAGCTGGTGGAACTGGTGCGCGGCATCGCCACCAATGAAAAGACCTTCGACGCGGCCAAGGATTATGTGCGGACGCTCGAAAAGGCGATCACCGTCGCCGAGGATTTCCCGGCCTTCATCGTCAATCGCATCCTGCTGCCGATGATCAACGAGGCGATCTATACGCTTTACGAGGGCGTCGGCTCCGTGGAAGCCATCGATACCGCCATGCGTCTCGGCGCAAACCACCCGATGGGTCCGCTGCAGCTTGCCGATTTCATCGGTCTCGATACCTGTTTGTCGATCATGCAGGTGCTGCATGACGGTCTCTCCGACAGCAAATACCGCCCCTGCCCGCTGCTCGTCAAATATGTCGAGGCTGGCTGGCTCGGCCGCAAATCCGGCCGCGGCTTCTACGATTATCGGGGTGAGACGCCGGTTCCGACGCGCTGAGCCCGGACCAATATCGTCTCTGCCTTCGGCTGAACCCTCAGGCAATCAGCAAATAGGTGACCGCTCCGACACCCGCGGCAAAGATGGATGCGGCCGTAAGCAATCCGCAATAAACGAGCGTTCCGGAAACGGCGGCGACGAATACGCGTCCTGCCGCGTTGGCGGCGAGAGCGGCGAGGATTGCGCTGGCCAAAATGTCCGGCGAAATGCTCTGCGCGCTGGTTCGCAACGCACTGAGAACCGCGACATCGGCATCGAATATGGCGGACAGAGCCGTGAGCGCGATGAAGCCGCCGGCGCCGATCCAGACAAGAAGAACGGCATTCAGCGTTCGCGTTGCGGCAAAAAGCGCGGCGAAGATGGCAAGGGGCGCCAAGTCGAACGGGTTTTTTGCATTGAGTTCTTGCCCGGTCTGCGTGTCCTGCAGCCTTATCAGGCCGGCGCCGCTCAATCCGAGAACCAGTGCCGCAGTCAGCGTCGCCGGTGCGATAAGCGAAAACGTTGTCAGCGAGAGGGCGAGAACGATAACGAGAATCCGGAGCAACGATACAGCCGCGGCCAGCACCGCCACACCGGCCAGAGGCCACGCGTTTTCACCGCTTTTCGCCTTCTGCCCAAAGCTGGCGGTTACAGCGGTCGATGAAACAAGGGCGCCCGCCAGCCCGGTCACCAGCAGCCCGCGAGTTGAGCCGAGGAGGCGCACGGCAATATAGCCGCAATAGGAGATCGCGGCGCTGAGCACGGTGAACAGCCATATTTCCCACGGGTTGAAGCCGCCCCACGGATCGATCGCCCGGTTCGGAAGGATCGACAGGCCAACGGCGGTCATCACGGCAAGCACCAGCGCGGAGCGGAGCTCGACCCAAGTCAGCCGTTTCAGCAGGCGGTGGAGAACTTCCCTGCCGGCAAGCAATGCCGCAAGGGCAGCAGCACCAGCCGCCGCCGCCTGATATTGCGCCGTTACCGCAAGCCCGCCGAGGGCAAAGACGCAGAGAGCCGCAACCACGCCGGTGACACTGAAATCATTGTCATGACGCGCTTCGCGCAGCTTGAACCATGAAAAACTGAATGCGAACCCCAGAAAACCCGCCGCAAAAGCGAAAACGCTATTCTGCTCTGCGGCCAACACGCCGAAGACGCCACCCAGCAGACCGGTAATGCCATAGGTCCGGATCCCGGCGGTACGGCTGCCCGCCGGCGCATCGCGCTCCCGCCAGCCGCGCTCAAGGCCGACGAGCAGGCCGATGGCGAGAGCAAGACCAAGCCGGGGAATTAGCAACTCCATATCGGCACCCATTCATGGCGGAAGCCAGTATCATTATACGAGGCGGGTACGGGCTTGTCTGCACCGGCCCGTCCGCTGGAAAGCCGGGCGTTGACGGCGGTTGCGGCTCATAGTGCCCATTATTCCGGCCACCGCATCATTTTCCAGTAGCCGCGGTCACCAGCGCCTCGGCGTCTTCACTGTCCCACGCCGCCGGGCCGTTCATGGCCGCGAGCAGACAACCGTTTTCATCCAGCAGCAGGGTTGCCGGCAGGCCGAAAGCAAGACCTTCCTTTTTCAGAACGTTGAAGACGCCCATGGAGCTGTCGCGGTAGTGCTTCAGAGCATCGATCTTGTATTCATCCATAAAAGCTTTCGGTTTTTCATCCGCGCCAGTATCGATGTTGACGGCAACGACCTCGAAATTCTCGCCGCCCTTTTCCTTCTCCAGCGCGTTCAGCGCCGGCATCTCTTCGCGGCAGGGCACACACCACGTGGCCCAGAGATTGAGAAGAACCGCCTTGCCCTTGAGATCGGCAAGCGTCATGTCTTGTGACTGCGGCCCCTTGAAGGACAGCGGAATGATGCGCGGCCTGTCCGCCGCCGACATGGCCGCGACCTGCCCTTTCAGAAACGGTTTCAGCGAGGCGATGCGGTTTGCCGCACCCTCACATAAACCGCCGTCTGCCACCGCTGCCCCTTGAACCGGGCTCTCAGACCCAATATGCCTGAACCAGACCGCGCCAGCACCGGCGAGCACACCGGCCACGGCAGCAATTGCAACCAATTTGGCGGAAGGAAGCCTGAACGGCGTTTTTTCTGTCATCGAATACTCCAGGGCACTTAACATGGCTGACGGCACAGATCAGAAATCCTCCAACCAGATGTGGGGCGGGCGTTTCGCTTCCGGGCCATCTGCCATCATGGAAGAGATAAATGCCTCCATCGGCTTCGACAAGAAGCTTTACGCCCAGGATATCCGCGGCTCTATGGCGCATGCCACCATGCTGGCATCTAAAGGCATTATTTCGCCTGAAGATAAAGACAAGATCATCGAGGGTCTGAACACGATCCTGTCAGAGATCGAAGCCGGCACCTTCGAATTTTCGCGCAAACTCGAAGATATTCACATGAATATCGAAGCGCGCCTTGCGACCCTCATCGGCACAGCGGCTGGTCGCCTGCACACCGCCCGCTCGCGCAACGACCAGGTGGCGCTCGATTTCCGCCTGTGGGTCAAGGAAGAACTGCAGAAGACGGAAGGGATGCTGACCGCCCTCATCGCCGCCTTCCTCGACCGCGCCGAAGAAAATGCCGATACCGTGATGCCGGGCTTCACACATCTGCAGACGGCGCAGCCGGTGACCTTCGGCCATCATTGCATGGCCTATGTGGAAATGTTCGGCCGTGACCGCGCCCGCGTGCGCCACGCCATCGAGCATCTGGACGAAAGCCCGATCGGCGCAGCCGCCCTTGCCGGCACCGGCTATCCCATCGACCGCCACATGACGGCAAGGGCTCTTGGTTTCCGCGAACCGACCCGCAACTCAATCGACACCGTCTCCGATCGCGATTTCGCGCTGGAATTCCTGTCCATCGCTTCTATCTGTGCCACGCACCTGTCGCGTCTCGCCGAAGAGATCGTCATCTGGTCGACGCCGCAATTCGGCTTCATCCGCCTGTCGGACGCCTTTTCCACCGGCTCGTCGATCATGCCGCAGAAGAAAAACCCCGACGCCGCCGAACTGGTGCGCGCCAAGACCGGCCGCATCAACGGCTCGCTGATCGCCCTTCTGACAGTGATGAAGGGCCTGCCGCTCGCCTATTCCAAGGACATGCAGGAAGACAAGGAACAGGTTTTCGATGCCGCCGAAAGCCTGGAACTGGCGATTGCCGCCATGACCGGCATGATCCGCGACCTTGAAGTGCGCAAGGATCGTATGCGTGCCGCCGCCGGTTCGGGTTATTCCACCGCCACCGATCTTGCCGACTGGCTGGTGCGCGAAGCGGGCCTGCCCTTCCGCGATGCCCACCATGTGACCGGCAATGCCGTGGCACTGGCGGAGAAAAAGGGCTGCGATCTCGCCGATCTTTCGCTGGAAGAATTGCAGGCCATCCACCCCGGCATCACCAAGGGTGTTTTCGACGTTCTGTCCGTAGAAGCATCGGTCGCCAGCCGCACGAGTTTCGGCGGCACGGCCCCTTCGGAGGTGCGCAAGCAGATCGCCTGGTGGCGTGAACGCAACTGATAAATTCGCGTTACAATGCGATCACAAGAAACAGGGTGCACAAGCGCCCTGTTTTTCGTTATCAGAGAGGCACATATTTCCTTTGGACAGGCCCATGCTTTCAAAAACCGCGCGCAAACTCATCGTTCCCATCGGCATGACGCTCGCCGTCAGCCTTGCTCTTTCCGCCTGCGGGCGTAAGGGCGATATCGATCCGCCGAGCACGCCGGTCGAAATGCGCAACAAACGCGCCGCCGATGGAAGCGAACCGAAGCCGGCGACGGCTGAGCGTCCGTTCATTCTCGACAAGCTTCTCTGACGGGTAAAAAGCCGTGAACCATTTTGGCTATATCGACGGCGTGCTGCACGCCGAAAACGTGCCCGTGTCCGAGATCGCCAAGGCGGTCGGCACGCCCTTCTACGTCTATTCCACGGCAACGCTGGAACGCCACTACAAGGTGTTCGCAGGCGCTTTCGCGGATGTGGACGCCATGGTTTGTTACGCCATGAAGGCCAATTCCAATCAGGCGGTGCTGAAAACGCTTGCAAAGCTCGGCGCCGGCATCGACGTCGTCTCCGGCGGCGAATTGCGCCGCGCACTTGCAGCCGGCGTGCCGGCAAGCCGCATCATGTTCTCCGGCGTCGGCAAGACGGTGGCGGAAATGGATTATGCGCTGGAAGCCGGCATCTATTGCTTCAACATCGAATCCGAGCCGGAACTGGAAGTCCTCAACCTGCGCGCCGTCAAGGCCGGCAAACGGGCGCATGTCTCCTTCCGTATCAATCCGGATGTGGATGCCCGCACCCACGCCAAGATTTCCACCGGCAAGAAGGAAAACAAGTTCGGCATTTCCTATGAACGCGCCCGCGCGGTTTATGCCCATGCCGCCACCCTGCCCGGCATCGAAGTGACCGGCATCGACATGCATATCGGCAGCCAGATCACCGAATTGCAGCCTTTCGAGGACGCCTTCCGGCTGCTGCGCGAACTCGTCGAGGCGCTGCGCGGCGATGGCCACACGATCAGCCATGTCGATATTGGCGGCGGTCTCGGCATTCCCTATCGCGATGACAACAACCCGCCGCCACTGCCGGATGCCTATGCGCATATCGTCAAGAATGAGCTGAAGAGCCTCAACTGCAAGATCGTGACCGAGCCGGGCCGCCTGATCGTCGGCAATGCCGGCATTCTGGTGACGGAAGTGATCTATGTGAAGGACGGCGGCGAAAAGACCTTCGTGATCGTTGACGGCGCCATGAACGACCTTATCCGCCCGACGCTCTACGAGGCATATCACGGCATCCGCCCGGTGGTGCAGCCGGCCGAAAACACACCGCGCATCAAGGCCGATATTGTCGGCCCGGTCTGCGAGACCGGCGATTATCTGGCGCTCGACCGCGAGATGGCGGCACCGCAGCCGGGTGATCTGATTGCCGTCAGCTCCGCCGGCGCTTATGGCGCGGTGCAGGCCGGCACCTATAATTCCCGCCTGCTGGTGCCGGAAGTGCTGGTGAAGGACGACAAATTCCACGTGATCCGTCCGCGCGGCACCTATGAAGAGTTGATCGCGCTCGATTCCGTACCCGCCTGGCTCGATTGAGCTCGCCCGTATCACCGGTTTGCCGATCACAATCAAGCGAAGCTGCCTAAAAAATGGGGGCGAGGGCTTGGGCGCCCTCGTCTTCGCCACAAAGAATGTTATCCTTGCCCCCGTGATACAAACAGCTCGCCGTTCCGGGAATGGCGTTCGACGTGGCCAGAACCGGGAGAACGGATTGATGACCACAGCCGGAGAGGACAAGACTGGCGGAAAGCGCGCGACTGGTGCGTTTGCGCAGCGGCCGGACCTTGCCCGCCGGGTCGTCGCCAAGCGCTTCTTCGCAAAAATCGTGCTGCTCTCGGAGAAAATTGCGCCGAAAACGCTGTGGCCACTTTCCATCGCCGCCGTGTTTCTAGCCCTTGCCTGGTTCGGCCTCTACCGGCATATGCCGGATTTCCTGCGGCTCGGCGTCGTTTTCGTGCTGGTTTTCAGTTTCATCGCCACGCTTTTACCGATCCTTCGGCTGAAATGGCCGACGGATCATGAAGCCTCGCGCCTGCTTGAAGACCGCAACGGTCTCGCGCACCAGCCGGTTGGCGTGCAGGAGGACGAGCCCGCCTTCGATACGCCCTTTTCCCGAACGCTGTGGAAAGAACACCAGATCCGCATGGCGGAGCGCATTGCCGCTCTGAATGCCGGCCTGCCGAAACCCGATATCGCCCGTTATGACCGTCTGGCGCTGCGCGCCATTCCCGCCCTTCTTCTGGCCGCCGCCTTCGGTTTTTCCTATTCCAACGGCGCGGGCACGATTGCGGATGCCTTCCGTAGCCGACCGGCCGTCGGTCCGCTCAATCCCGATATTCGTCTCGACGCGTGGGTCACGCCGCCATCCTATACCGGTCGCGCGCCGATTTTCCTGACAGGACGTGACGCAACCAACCGTGACGCGGTTTCCGTGCCGCAATCCTCCAAGCTGACGATCCGCATGACCGGCGGCGATGGCGGCGAGGAAGTGACTTTCGAGCCTGAAATGGCAGGCGCGCTGCAAAAGCTTGCGCCGGAAACGGCGCGTGTCGACAGCGCAAGCGGCGATATCGCCGTTCAGACGCCGGTTCGTTCGGCGGATCAGCCCGTCGCGCCGCGCACCTTCACCATGGATGTTACCGAAAGCGGCATGATCACCGCCAATGGCGAACAATGGGTGTTCAACGTCATCGCCGACCAGCCGCCCAGCATCGCCTTCGACAACATGCCGCGCCGGGCCGTTAACGGCGCGCTGGAAGTGGGCTTTACCGCCAAGGACGATTATGGGCTGAAGGAAGCCCACGCCATCATCGAACCTGTGGGCGTTGCGGAAGGTGCAAGCGCGCTTTACCCGCCGCCGGAATTCAAGCTCGATCTGCCGCGGCAGAACAATCGCGAGATCAAGGGCCTGACCAGCCGCAACCTGACCGAACATCCGATGGCGGGAAAGCGCGTGCGCATCACACTGGTGGCGACGGACGGTGCCGGCCAGACGGGTCGTAGCCCCGCGCATGAAATGGTGCTGCCGGGCCGCAATTTCTCCGAACCGCTGGCCGCTTCCATTGCCGAGCAGCGGCAGATATTCTCGCTCGATACGCGCCAGATGCCGAAAGCTATCGCCTATAACGAGGCGGTGGGCCTGCGCCCGGAAGAGACCATTCCCAACACCACCCATTATCTCCTGCTGCAATCGGCCCAGACCCGCATGCGGCTCGCCTATAATGAGGAGATGCTGAAGGACACGGCCGATTATCTCTGGGAAATCGCGCTCGGTATCGAGGACGGCGATCTTTCGCAAGCCGAAAGACGCCTGCGCGATGCGCAGAATGCGCTTTCCGAAGCGCTTCAGCGCAATGCTTCCGACGAGGAAATCGCCAGGTTGATGCAGGAACTGCGCGAGGCGATGCAGCAGTTCATGAGCGAGCTTGCCCAGCGCATGCAGAATGCGCCGCAGGCCAACATGAACAGCCAAGCGCAGAATGTGCTGCGCCAGCGCGATCTGGAAAACATGATGAACCAGATCGAGAACCTCGCCCGTTCCGGCAACCGCGACGCGGCGCAGGAAATGCTCTCGCAGCTGCAGCGCATGATGAACAATCTGCAGGCGGGCCGCCCGCAGCGTCAGGGCCAGCAGGGGCAGCAGCAGAGCAGCAAGATGCGCCAGCAGATCGACAAGCTGGGCGAAATCCTGCAGCAGCAGCAGAAATTGATGGACGAGACCTTCAAGCTGGATCAGGCGCTGCGCGACCGCATGCAGCGCGGCGACCCGCAACAGGGCGGCGAAGGCGAAAACGACCAGCAGATGGGCGAAAACGGCCAGCAGCCGCAGCAGGGTCAGCAAGGCGAACAGGGTCAAAATGGTCAGCAGGGCGGACAACAGCCGAGCGACCAGATGACCGCTGAACAGCTACGCGAGGCGCTGAAAAACCTGCGGGCGCAGCAGGATGCGCTCGGCAAGCAGCTCGGCGAATTGCAGCAGGGGCTGCGCGATCTCGGTATGGAACCGGGCGAGAACTTCGGCAAGGCGCAGCAGGAAATGCAAGGCGCCGGCGAGGCGCTGGGCAAGGGCCAGGGCGAACAAGCTGTCGAAGGTCAGGGCAATGCGCTGAATGCGCTGCGCCAGGGCGCACAGGACATGATGGGCCAGATCATGCAGGCCATGCGCCAGCAGGGCCAGCAGCCGGGGCAAGGTCAGGAGGGCATGGCAGGCCAGGGCGGTCAGAACGGCCGCGACCCGCTCGGCCGCCCGCGCAGCACCACCGGCCCGGATTTCGGCGACCAGGTGAAGGTGCCGGACGAAATCGACGTGCAGCGCGCCCGCGAAATCCTCGAGGCGATCCGCGAAAAACTCGGCAACAACCCGCCCGGTGAAATCGAGCGGCGGTATCTGGAGCGGTTGCTGGATATACGGTGAGGATCAGAAGCCATTCACGGCGATCCAGCCCGCCACTTTAATTTCGTGACTTTCCGGAAAAGCAGGCCGCGGCGAAAGCTACTAGGCGGGTCGCGAAACACTTTGACGTCATCCTCGGCCTTGTGCCGAGGATCTGTCAACCTCCCACGAAACCGATACGTAGCAGATGCTCGGGACAGGCCCGAGCATGACGAGGAGAGAGTTGACAACTCCGCAACAAAAAAGGCGACCCATGGGGCCGCCTTCCTCAAATCTGTATGATCTTATCACTCACGCCGCAAGCGCCCGCGCCACGGCCTTGCGAATATCCGGAAGCGCGAAGGGTTTGGAAACCACATCCACAATCTTCGTCGCCAGATCATCAGCCCGTTCACGCTGCTCGGCATAACCCGTCATCAGCAAAATGCGCATGGCCGGGAAGCTTTCGGCGGCGCGGTGCGCCAGCTCGATGCCATCCATGACCGGCATGCGGATATCCGAAAGAAGAAGATCGAAACTGGTTTCCTGGAGCTTCTCCAGCCCCTGCTCGCCATCCGCCGCCTCATAGGTCTCGTGACCGTCGAGACGCAGCGCGCGAGCGACGAAAGCCCGCAGTGCATCCTCGTCTTCGGTAATCAGAATCTTCGCCATTATTCATTGCTCCTGGGCATCATTTCCAGCCGTGAGCAACATCGCAGGCTCCTCTTTTCAAGAGGTAAACACCCAGCCCTTGGCTGGGTGAATGGTTAATGAGGCGTCTCCGTGCTGTGCCGTTCCGGCACGACGAAGTACTCAGGCGTCGCCGGTCACGACGCCGACGAAGGGCAATTCGCGGAAGGCATAAGCCACGTCCATGCCGTAACCCACGACGAAATAATCAGGACATTCGAAACCGACATAATCGGCCTCCAGATCTTCCTTGCGTTTCACTTTCTTGTCGAGAAGCACCGCGATGGTGACATTGCGCGCACCGCGCTCGTAAAGCAGTTCCTTGGCGAAACGCAGCGTGCGGCCGGATTCGAGAATATCGTCGATCAGGAGCACATCACGGTCCTTCACGTCGCTGTCGATATCCTTGACGATCCTGACCCCTTGCGACACCGTGCCGGCGCCATAGCTCGACAGCGTGATGAACTCGACCTCAGGAGCGAGGCCGCTGTCATGCAGTGCGCGGATAAGATCGGCCGCGAAAATGAATGATCCCTTGAGCACGGCAATGACCAGTAAATCCTTGGTCGGGCCGCTGGCGATGTGCTTGGCCATGTCGCGATTGCGCTCGGCGATCTGCTCGGCGCTATAAAGCGGCTCGATGTTTTTTCCACGGACGACGGGCATTCTTACTCCTGTGCTGCGCCTTGCCGATTTTACCTTTCAGTAAAAATAGAAGACACGCGTTAGCACAGTCAGCGTTCAGACGCACCCGCCTCGACGAAGGAAAGCTTGATCTCAGGCGTTTTTCCACCGGGATGGCGCAACTTTGCCGAAAAACCGTGGCTGAAACCGGGCTGCATTTCCTTGACCGGCGGCTCGATGACCATGCTGGCTACCAGCTGCCCCTTGGCGGCGAAGAGATCGGCGCGCAGGGCAGGCACCTCTTCCAGATTGCCGCCATTGTTTTCCACGATGCCGTTGATGAGCAGGATATCCATGCCACCCGCTTCCTGCGGGGTTACGGTGACATGGGAAATGGCGAGAGGATTGACCGAGGCCGCGACAGCCGTCTTTTCCGGTACCACGACCGAGAGGCCGCCCGAACATACGAAGACAAAAATGGCGAGGCCGGCCACCAGTGCCGAATAGGCATCCGCCGACAGGCGAGACAATCTGCGATCCACCCAGCCGATGAAAGCGAGGCAAAGAATGGCGAGGGTAACGGGCGTTTTTTTCACCTGCCGGCGCGCTGCGCCTCGATTGTCGTTTCCGGGTTGCCGCGAACGGTTTTCCTTGATGGTGACAAATTCCGCGTCTACCACATCGCGGTCGGGATTTGCCGCCCGCGCCGTGCGGCGTACCGGCGTTTCCGGCATCAGGAGGTCGAAATCGAATGCCGCTTGCCGGCGAGATGAACGGAACATAGCCATAGAATTCCTTGGGTGAGGTTTTCCGGCCCGCAAAACTGGGCATTGCAACGAATCCTGCCAAGTTTTAAATTTAATTGGTTAATGCTTCGCAAAAGCGGCTCGCACAGGCTGCCGGATCCGGGTTAAACCCCGACATCCGAACCCCACGAGCCAGCGGCTTGCGAACCACCACGAAACGAAGAGACTGGAAGTCCGTTGATCCATTTCGAAAATGTCGGGTTGCGTTACGGCATGGGACCCGAGATCCTGAGGGACATGACCTTCGATATCCCCAAGGGTTCGTTCCAGTTTCTGACCGGCCCTTCGGGTGCCGGCAAGACCACGCTGCTCCGCCTGCTTTTGATGTCGCTGCAGCCTACGCGCGGGCATATCCGCATGTTCAACCGTGACGTTTCGCGCATTCCACGTAGCGAGTTGCCGATGCTGCGCCGTCGCGTCGGTATAGTGTTTCAGGATTTTCGGCTGCTCGACCATCTGACGACCTATGAAAACGTCGCCCTGCCGCTGCGCGTGCGCGGTAAGGAAGAAAGCGCCTATCGCAACGACGTGATAGAGCTTCTGAAATGGGTCGGCCTTGGCGAGCGCATCAACGTGCTGCCGGCCATTCTTTCCGGCGGGGAAAAGCAGCGTGCCGCCATCGCCCGCGCACTCATGGACCAGCCGGAAATATTGCTGGCCGACGAGCCGACCGGCAACGTCGATCCACCGATGGCCAAGCGCCTTCTCAACCTTTTCCTGGAACTCAACCGGCTGGGCACGGCCGTTGTCATCGCCACCCATGATTTTGGCCTGATGGACCAGATCGATGCGCGCCGGATGATCCTCACTGAAGGGCGGCTCGATATCTATGAATGAGATCAACCGCAAGCCGTTGAAGCCGGAAGCGGCGCAGCCCAAGCGCCCGCCCATGCGCATCCGCCCGATGGCGCCGATCCTGCCGCCTTCCAACATTCAGGGCAATGCGCTGATGGTGGTGATCGCCATCATGGCCTTTCTCGCCTGCCTCACCCTTGGTGCCGTCTCCATGGTGCGCGCAACCGCCGCCACCTGGCAGAGCCAGATTTCCCGCGAGATCACCATCCAGATCAAGCCCGAGGACGGGCTGGACATGAATGCGGCGCTAAACAAGGCGCGCAATCTGGCGCTTACCTTCGTGGGCACGCGGGATGGCACCATCCTCGACGATGCGGCAACGTCGCGCCTTTTGGAGCCGTGGCTCGGCAGCGGTCTCGATCTTTCGGAACTGCCGGTGCCGCGTCTCGTCGTCATCACCATCGACGAAAACAATCCACCCGATTTCCAGGCGATGCGGGATATGCTGAAGGCCGAAATTCCGCAGGCATTTCTGGACGACCACCGCACCTGGGTCGACAGGCTGGTCTCCATGGCCAGAACCACTGTCATGATCGGCGTCGGTGTTCTTATCCTCGTGTTCACCGCCATGGTGCTGACGGTGGTGTTTGCGACGCGCGGCGCGCTTTCCGGCAACCGGCATATCGTCGAGGTTCTGCATTTTGTCGGCGCCGAAAGCAGCTTTGTGGCGCGTGAATTCCAGAAGCACTTCCTGAAGATCAGCCTCAAGGGGGCGGCGGCGGGCAGCGCACTGGCCGCCGGCGTATTCCTTGTCGCCGGTTTCTGGCAATCGAGCACTGTCGCCACGCCGCAGAGCGATCAGGCAAGCGCGCTTTTCGGCTCGTTTTCGGTGGGTCTCGGCGGGTATCTCGGCATCGCCATGACGATGATCGTCATTGCGCTTTTGACCACCCTCACGGCTCGCATAACCGTCATCCGCACCATCGACGATATCGACCGCGTCCGCTCCGATCCTTCGAAGAGCGATGGGCTTGCATCGTGAGGTTATCCCCGATAACTCCGCGGGAAAACTGAAACCGTCACAAGCCGGATGTAACCTGCAGACGGTGGACAAAAATGCCTGTTCCTTGCCTTAATCGGCGAGTATTCAGGAGGAATGTTTGTGAGTCGGATGGACCAGGATCAGACGACGGCGCGGCCGGCCAGAAAAGGCCTGTTGTCGCGGCGCGGTCCTTTGCGCCGTTTTATTCGCGTCCTCATCCTGCTTTGCGTCATTGCGCTCGGCGCATTTTCCGGCGGTTTCCTGTGGTTTGCCGATTCCGTCGCCTCCATGCGTCCGCCGGAGGGGGCGAGAGGCGATGCCATCATCGTTCTTACGGGCGGTTATCAGCGCATCGAACAGGCCGTTGGCCTGCTCAGAGACGGCGTGGGCAAGCGGCTTCTGATTTCCGGCGTCAACCCGGCCACCACTCGCTCGCAAATCCGCAAGATGACGCAAGGGTCATCCGACATGTTTTCCTGCTGCGTGGACATGGGCTACAAGGCGATCGATACGATCGGCAACGCCAGTGAGGCCGCAAGCTGGATACGCGACCACAATTATTCCTCCATCGTCGTCGTCACGAATAATTACCACATGCATCGCAGCCTGCATGAATTGCGCAGCGCCAGCCCGCAGACGCAATTCATCGCCTATCCCGTCATCAGCGCAGATCTTGTCCGCACCAACTGGTTCGTGGAGCCGGATGTGGTGAGAACCATGCTTTACGAATATCTGAAGTTCGTGGCGGCGGCGGGACGCGACCTCACCGGTTTCGGCAAGGGCGACGGTCTGCGCAAGGCCGCCGCCGATTATTCCCGGATAAAGACGACAAGCGCTTCGTCCTGACCGGCGAGAACGTGCTTGCTGCGGCCCCTTGTTTTCGTGTAGGCGTCTGGCATCGGCATCCGGTATCGAGGCATATGCACGGCTTCGGAACGGCTGCGCTCCGGGAAGGCTGTTGATGCTCAAGCTGCGCTCTTTTCTTTTCAATACGCTGTTTTATCTCAACCTGATTGTCCGCATGATCGTGCTGACGCCGATCTATTTCATCCTGCCGCGCAAGATCGCCTACGAAATTCCCAAGAATTGGGCGCGATCCAACCACTGGCTGATGAAAACCATCGTCGGCACCACCTTCGAGATCGAAGGGCTGGAAAACATTCCCGAAACCGGCTGCATCTTCGCGCCCAAGCACCAGTCCTTCTGGGATACCTACGCGCTGCTGCCCAATCTTCCCGATCCGGTCTATATTCTGAAACGCGAGCTTTTGTGGATTCCGCTGTTCGGCTGGTACGCCATGAAACAGCGCATGATCCCGGTAAACCGCGCCGCCCGCGGCAAAGTGATGCTGAAGGTGATGGAGCGGGCGAAAGAGGAAATGGCCGCCGGCCGCGAACTCATCATCTATCCCGAAGGCACACGCCGCCCGCCGGGTGCGGAGCCTGAATATCGTTATGGCATCGCAAGGCTTTACCGGGACCTTCAGGTGCCGGTCATTCCCGTCGCCATGCATCCCGGCCTGTTCTGGCCGCGCCGGTCCACCATGCGTTATCCCGGCCATTTCAAGGTGCGTATCCTGCCGGCCATCGAGCCGGGGCTGGACCCCGACGTGTTCTTCAAGCGCCTGATCGATGTGACGGAAAAGGCGAGCGACGAGCTGCTGCTGGAAACCGTGCGCAACAACCCGCATTTGCCGCTGCCGCCGACCGCCGTGAAGCGGATCGCCGAACTTCAGGGCAAGGAAACCGCCGCCGGCTGAGCAACGAGCGCGCCGACATTTTTGGCGATGCTCTCCAGCAGGGAATCGCGAATGCCCATCTCCTGCAGATGCTGCACGGTGTTGAAGACATAATCCGTATTCGGCCCGGAGCGGCCCGATGCGGCTGCAACGATGGTCGCCGACTCGGCAACGCCGAGACCGCCGATATATTGCTTATGCGCGGGATCGGCCACATAGGTTACGGCGCTGCTGCGCCTGCCATCGGAAAGCGCGATGGAAACCAGCCGCTCCTTATAGACATTCGTCACCAGTTCGCGCTCGCGCAAATAGACCATGACCGGCTCCCGGTCCTCTCCACGCACGCGGAAAGCGACGCCAAGGCAGGAACCGCCGCGCTCCAGACCGAGAACGAGACCGGGCTTTTCTTCGGTGCCCCTATAAAAATTGGAACTGATGCAGAGTGAGCGCCGATACCCGTAAAGCCGCGCCTGCTGCCGCTCTTCAAAGGCGAAGCCGGGGTTCCACATCAACGAACCGTAGCCAAAGACCCAAAAATCGTCCATATCGCAAGCCAAATCGAAATTGTCTGAAGTCTGTTCATCGGAGATCAATATGGCAGCGTCAAGCCAATCCGGCACCGCCAAAAAATTCCTCTGGCTCGCCATCGCCATCCTCGTGGTCATCGGACTTTATACCGCCGGGTGGTTTTATGCCGCCGATAGGCTGAAACAGACGGTTCTGAACGTCATCGCCCCCTCGCAGGCCCGCAACGTCAGCGGTGAATGCGGCGATATCGCCTTCAAGGGTTATCCCTTCCGCATCGGCCTCTTCTGCTCCAGGGTGACGGTGGATGACAAGGAGAACGGCGTTTCCGCTTCCTTCGGCGAACTTCGCTCGGCGGCGCAGGTCTATAATCCCGGCCACATCGTCTGGGAACTCGATTCGCCGGCGGAAATCCGTTCCGCCCATGGCCTGACGATCTCAGCCGCCTGGCAGAACATGCAGTCCAGCATCGTCACCAAGCTGAAGGGCATCGACCGCAGCTCGCTCGTCATCGACGGGCTGAAGGCGCAGGCGATTTCTTCCGTCACCGGGCAGACCATCGACTTCGACGCGGTCAAAACGGAAATGCATCTGCGCCAGAACGGCGCCGATCTCGATGGCGCGATCACGCTCACCGATTCGGCAACCGTCATCAAGGATTGGCCGCAGGTTCTTCCGCGCCTCGACGCCATCTTGGACGTGACGCTGGCGGGCAAGGCAGGCATGGTGGATGGCAGCGACAAATCCGGCCTTTATGGCGCGAGCGGCGAGCTTCGCCGGCTGGTGGCCGATATTGGCGAGGGCCGCACCATGCGCATCAGCGGCCCCTTCTCATTTGACAATGAGGGTTATCTCTCCGGAAAGTTCAAGCTGGAAATCGAAAAGCTGGGGTCGTGGTCCGACAATGCCAAACAGGCGTTTCCGCAGCTGCAATCAACCATCGATACTGCCCGCAAACTGCTCGGCGCGCTCGCCGGCGGCGGTGACCGGGCATCCGTCGATCTCGTGGTAGATCGTGGCCGCGCCACGGTCAGCGGCTTTATTCCGCTTGGGAAAATCCCGCCGATTTGAGCAGTTGATTTATACCCTCTGTCATCCTCGGGCTTGACCCGAGGATGACAGAGGGAGACTAAATGCGCCCTACTTCTTCTGATCCAGCGCGTGACGCCCAAAGTCCGGCGCGTCAACATCCTGACCGGCCTGGACGATCGAGCGTCGGATAGCGCGGGTGCGGGAAAACAGTTCGAACAGCTTGTCGCCTTCTCCCCAGCGGATCGCCCTTTGCAGCGAAGCGAGGTCTTCGGAAAACCGCGCCAGCATCTCAAGGATCGCATCCTTGTTATGCAGGCAGACATCCCGCCACATGGTGGGATCGGAGGCGGCAAGACGGGTGAAATCGCGGAAACCGGAGGCGGAATATTTGATGACTTCCGATTCGGTCACCGTCTCCAGATCGTCCGCCGTGCCGACGATATTGTAAGCGATGATGTGCGGCAGATGCGACACAATCGCCAGAACCTTGTCGTGGTGTTCGGCATCCATTTCATCCACGCGCGACCCGAGCGCTCGCCAGAAATCCTTCAGCCTTTCCAGCGCCGCGGCATCCGTGCCCGGCAGCGGCGTGAAGATGCACCAGCGCTCGCGGAAGAGACCGGCAAAACCGGCATCCGGGCCGGATTTTTCCGTACCCGCCAGCGGATGGCCGGGAATGAAATGCACGTTGTCAGGAATATGCGGTGCCATCTGCGCGATAACAGAAGCCTTGGTGGAGCCGACATCGGTGACGATGGCGCCCGGCTTCAGATGCGGCGCGATCTGCTGCGCCACACTTTCCGAAGCACCGACCGGCACCGAGACGATGACGAGATCGGCATCCTTGACCGCTTCAGCCGCCGAAACGGTGTAATCCGTACCAAGCGCCAGTTCCTCCGCCCGTGTCAGCGTCTCTTCACTGCGGGTGGAAATGGTCACATGGCGGGCAAGCCCCAATTCCCTGACATCGCGGGCAATCGACGAGCCGATCAGGCCGATGCCGATCAGCGCGATGCGTTCGAACATGATCTCAGCCATCACGCCTGCCCCATGAACGCGGTGAGGGCCGCGATGACGCCGAGATTGGCCTCTTCAGAACCGACGGTCATTCTCAGCGCGTTCGGGAAACCATACCCCCGCACCGCACGCAGAATATAACCGCGGCGGCTCAGGAACTCGTCCGCATCCGCCGCCCGCTTGCCGTCCCGATCCGGGAAATGGATGAGGATGAAGTTGGTGACCGAAGGCGTGACGGTAAGGCCAAGGCCGGCAAAAGCATTCACCAGCTTTTCCATCCACAGGGCGTTATGCGCCACCGCCTTTTGAACGAATGCCTGATCGCGGATGGCCGCAGCGCCCGCCGCGATAGCCGGCGCGCTCATATTGAACGGCCCGCGCACGCGGTTCAGCGCGTCGATAATATCGACAGGGGCATACATCCAGCCGACGCGCAGCGCGGCCAGACCGTAAACCTTGGAGAAGGTGCGGGTCATCACCACGTTGCGGTTGCCAGAGACCAGTTCGAGACCCGCCTCGTAATCGTTCTTGCGCACGTATTCCGCATAGGCGGCATCCAGCACCAGCACGACATGTTTCGGCAGGCCTGCCTGCAGGCGGCGGATTTCCGCGACGGGAACATAGGTGCCGGTGGGATTGCCGGGGTTGGCCACGAAAACCATCTTGGTCTTCGGCGTCACGGCGGCGAGGATCGCATCCACATCAACAGCGCAATCCTTTTCCTTCACCGTCACCGGGGTTGCCCCCGCGCCCATGATCTGGATCTTGTAGACGAGGAAACCATGTTCGGTGATGATCGCTTCATCGCCGGCACCCAGATAGACGTGGCAAAGCAGGCCGAGAAGCTCGTCCGAACCATTGCCGCACAGGATGTTTGCAATGTTGAGGCCATGCACGTCGGCAATCGCCTGACGCAACGCGATCGCCTGACCGTCCGGATAGATTTCCAGATGGCTGGCGGCAGCGCTGAAAGCCTCGATCGCCTTCGGGCTCGGCCCAAGCGGCGTTTCATTGGAGGAGAGCTTATAAACCTTCGCGACGCCGTCCACATGTTCCTTGCCCGGAACATAAGCGGCGATATCCAGAATACCCGGACGCGGAACAGGTTGGCTAAGCTCTGCACTCATTTGATCGACCTTTGGAAAAACGCCGGAGAACCCGGCAAAAGCAATGCCGGAGGCATTAGACCGGAATGGGCACTTTGTCGAGGGTCAGCGCGGCTTTCTCTGGCTTGCCGCGGTGCGGGTGGTGGGCACGCCCTGTGGGGCCAGCACGGGCACGAAAACCCGGCGCGAGGCGCGCTGGGTGACTGGCAGCCCTTGATAGAGACGCTTTTGCGCTTCCACCACGATGACACCGGAAAACAGCGGCCACAGCCTGCGGCCCGTATGTTCCAGATAACGGCGGAATTTCAGTATTGGCCGGCTTGTGGTGGGCGGAAAGAACAGCGCCTCGGCGGAGGCGCCCGGTGTGAAATTGGTTTCGCGCAAAAGCGCCGTCAGCTGTCCACGTGAATAGGGTCTTCCGGAACCGAAAGGTGTATGTTCCATGCGCGCCCAGACGCCGCGCCGGTTCGGCACCACGATGACGAGGCGGCCGCCGGGCGCCAGCACCCGCCACAGTTCCTTGAGGCTTTCGCGCGGATTTTCGGCAAATTCCAGCGCATGCACCATCAAGACCCGGTCTATCGACGAATCAGGCAGCGGCAGTTCCTCGTCGAAGACCAGCGCCGTGGAAGACAGCTCGCCCGCCGGCCAGTTCACAGCCCCCTGCCCCGCCGGCATGAAGGCGAAGGTGCGCTCCGTATCGCGACGGAACCGCTCCAGAAACGGCACGGCGTAACCAAGGCCGACCAGCCGCTCTTCCGGCAAAGGCGGCCACAGCGTCGAAAGCGCCATGGTGATCGCCTGCTCGGCCGCGCGGCCAAGCGGAGAATGATAGAATTCGCGCAGATCGACGATATCGGTATTCATGGGCGAGAATGTAGCATCAGGCGGTTGGACTTCAAGGCGTCTGCCCTTACATAGGAAAGCAGGCGGGCGAATGCGCCGGTTTTGGCCGGCAAATGGAGAGGATAAGATGAAACCTTTGGAAATAGACGTCTTTCTTTGCCGCAGCGACAATTTCGGGGTGCTCCTGCACGATCCTGAAAGCGGCGCGACGGCCACCATAGACGCCCCGGAAGAAGGGCCTATCCTGCGGGCGCTCGACGGCCACGGTTGGAAACTTACCCATATCTTGACCACTCATCACCATCAGGACCATGTGGAAGCCAATCTGGCTCTGAAAGACAGGTTCCGCTGCGAAATTCACGGCCCCTATGACGAAGCGGTTGCGATTCCGGGCCTCGACCGTTCACAGGCCGATGGCGACGAATTCGAATTCGCCGGCCGCCGCGTTCAGGTTATCGCCACGCCCGGACATACGGCAGGCCATATCTGTTATTATCTGCCCGATGACGGGCTGCTGTTTGCCGCCGATACGCTGTTTGCCATGGGTTGCGGCCGCCTGTTCGAACGTCCGGCGGCGGATATGTGGCATTCCTTCCAGAAGCTCATGGCACTGCCGGATGAGACCAAGGTTTATTTCGGCCATGAATATACACTGACGAACGCCCGTTTCGCCCTCACCGTCGACCCGGAAAATGCTGTACTGAGCGAGCGCGCGGCCCACATCGAAAAGGTGCGGCAGGCGAATGAATTCACCATTCCCACCACCATCGGGCTCGAAAAACAGACCAACCCCTATATGCGGGTGGCTGATGCCGGCATTCGCAAATATCTCGGCCTTGAAAGCGCCACCGATGCCGATGTTTTCGCGGAAATCCGCACACGCAAGGACAATTTCTGATGGGAACGGAGATATCGGCGCAGGCGATCATTCGCGAACTGGGGCTGGAGCCGCATCCCGAGGGCGGTTTTTACCACCAGACGTTCCGCGACAAGGCAGGCGGTGAGCGCGGTCATTCGACGGCAATCTATTATCTCCTGGAAAAGGGCGACCGCTCGCACTGGCACCGGGTCACCGATGCGGTTGAGGTCTGGCACTATTATGCCGGCGCGCCGATTGCGCTGCATC
Organism: Agrobacterium salinitolerans; assembly: GCF_002008225.1. Classification (GTDB taxonomy): domain Bacteria; phylum Pseudomonadota; class Alphaproteobacteria; order Rhizobiales; family Rhizobiaceae; genus Agrobacterium; species Agrobacterium salinitolerans. The sequence continues at coordinate 320,845 of NZ_MRDH01000037.1, forward strand.
TTTCGCAGGACGGTCAGGAAGTGCGGACCTTCACGCTCGGCCCCGCCATTCTTGAAGGCGAGCGCCCGCAGGTCATCGTTCCCGCCAATTGCTGGCAATCGGCCGAAAGCCGCGGTGACTTCACGCTCGTCGGCTGCACCGTCTCGCCGGGCTTTGCCTTTTCGAGCTTCGTTATGGCCGAGCCGGGCTGGTCGCCAGGTGATGCGGCATAACCCTGAGAGCAATTAGAGGCCCGGTCGTGCTCCGCTTGTTTCTTCTCCCCGCCGGGGAGAGGAAATACGCGGCGACGCCTACTTTCAATTGCCGTGCCATCAATCTTGGTCAGCCGCCGTATTTCGTAGCGGTGATATAGACCTGCCCCACCCGGGTCGGAATGATGGCGTAGACAGGCGCATAGACATCCATGTTGTTCGACTTGGCGAACCAGATCTCCATGGAGATGGATTTCAGATATTCGATATCCTTGCGCCCCTGCCTGTAACCCGACTTCGGCACATACCGCGCCTTGCAAACGATGGCGTCGCCGTTAAAACCGTTGGTCTTGAACGGCCTGGTGCCGCTGGAGCTCAAAACCAGATCGAGCCGCGATTCGCCGTCATAGATCGGCAGGCGAGTCGGGCAGATGCGGCCGCCGGCTGGAATGATGAGGCCGGAAATCGGATCGAGAACCGAGCGCAGGTCGCGGTCCTTCACATCCACCCAGTTGTCCGGCCGGGCTTTCGGCTCGGGTTTCACCGTCGTCGATGTGACGTTGCCGTTGCGATAGACAACGTCATAGGTGCGTACGCGCTTGCCGTCCTTGTAGACCAGCGAATATTCGTTGGCCTGCAGCCGGTGGCCGCGCTTGGCGCCGGAAACGGTCGTCTTGCCGGAAATATCCTTGAGGATACTGGCGAGGCCGGCGGCGCTGAAGGAACCGGAGATCGAATAATTCGGCCCATCCATGCGAGTCGAGAAACTCGCCCTGGCAATCGGCAAAATGCCCAGATTGATGCTGTATTCGCTTGTGTGGCGCGCTTCGGCGGCGAGCGAGGGGGAGACGCCCGTTAACGCTATTGTCGCGGCCACGAAAATGCTTTTTCCTCTGGCAATCATTTCGATATCACCTTAAAAGAGGCGCGGAAGCGGCCTTATCGGGCGATCATATACGCTGACTTGTGGCAATAAAAAAGCGGATGCCGGTTGAAAACGCCGGAATTTCCTTTCATTTGATCGCGAGCGGCTTGACTGTTAGGTCCCGTCTGACTATAGAACCGCAACTTTCCAATCATGGCCAGTTGGATTGCCACCCCGGTTTTGCCGGTGGCGAGCCAGTGGTGAAACAGACGAAACGAAATAGGTGTACCCATGTCCCGTGTATGCGAATTGACCGGCAAGGGCGTCCAGACGGGCAACAACGTCAGCCACGCCAACAACAAGACCAAGCGCCGGTTCCTTCCGAATCTCTGCCAGGTCACGTTGATCTCCGATGCTCTCGGCCAGCGTTTCCGCCTGCGTGTTTCCGCAGCCGCTCTGCGCTCCGTTGAACACCGTGGTGGCCTCGATGCCTTCCTTCTGAAGTCCGGCGAAAACGAACTGAGCATGCGCGCTCGTCTACTGCGCCGCCAGATCGCCAAGAAGACGGCTGAAGCTGCTTAATAGCGGCTTCGACATCATTTGATATTCAGAAGGCTTGGATGGCTTTTGCCGCTCAAGCCTTTTGTTTGTTCCAGATTTTCGTTGCATCGGGTTTTGCGAAAACCGTTTGAGACGTTCTCTTCCGATGCTTGGCTCCAACTGGTGGCATCACCCAGGATAAAAAAATGCCCTATCTGCGTTTTACGCTTATCTATGTTCTGCTGATGACTTTGGTGGTCGTCGCGTCCAATATTCTGGTGCAATACCCGCTTTCCGGCTCGTTGTTCGGCGTCAATCTCGGCGACCTTTTGACCTGGGGTGCCTTCACCTATCCGATCGCCTTCCTCGTCACGGACCTCACCAACCGCCAGTTCGGCCCGTCCATAGCGCGTCGCGTCGTGCTTGCCGGCTTCGTCGTTGGTGTCACGCTGTCCTTCTGGACATCCATTCCGCGCATCGCTGTTGCGTCCGGCACCGCCTATCTGATCGGCCAGTTGCTGGATATTTCCGTGTTCAACCGCCTGCGCCGCCAGCGCTGGTGGCATGCGCCACTCGCGGGCTCGATGCTGGGATCGGTGCTGGACACGGCCCTGTTCTTCTCCATCGCCTTTGCCGCGAGCTTCTCCTTTGTCGGCCCCAACGACGCCTTCGCCACCGAAAGCGCGCCGCTGCTCGGCGTTTTCGCTCTGGAGGCCCCTCGGTGGATTTCTTGGGCGCTGGGCGATCTGTCGGTCAAGGTTCTCGTCGGCCTCGTCATGCTCCTGCCCTACGGCGCGCTGATGAACACGCTGAAGCCGATGCCGGACACCGTCAAAACGGGCCGCGTTTGAGGCCGGGCAAGCGCGGATCAAATCGCGCTTGCAAGCCAGCCGTCAGCATTGCAGTCTGTCGTCCGTGGCACAGCGCAGAGGCAGGTCGACATGCAGATCAAGGACGTTATAGACATCGTGGAGGCTGCCAGCGCCACGCTTTCAGGGTCAACCTTCAACGACGTCAATCTATCCGGCACGGTCTTCGACAATGTCAATCTTTCCGGGGCGAGCTTCAACAATATCAATTTGTCAGGTGCGTCGTTCACGGATAACAACATGTCCGGCTGGTCGATCGATGACGTCAATTTTTCCGGTCTGAAACTGAGCAACTCAAACCTGTCGGGTGCGCAGATAACGTCATGCCGAATGACCGGCATGAAGATCGACGGCATTCCCGTCGAGGACCTGATGGCAGCCTACAAGGCGGCACAGCAGCAGGCCTGATTTTACTCCACCAGCTTGAATTCCAGCATCAAGTTGCGCTGGAGGAACGAGTGATTGTCATCGGAAACGATGATGAGGCGCGTCGAGCCGTCCGGCCCCTTCACCACATCCATGCCTTCCATATTGTCGATCTGGTAGGCCATGCCGGCTTCCATGAGGATTTCGCCATCCACCACAGCACCCGGCCGGATATCAGCACCACGGATGCGACGGATGCGCATGCCCACGCCTTCAGCGAAATTGAAGCGGCGCTCGAGAAGCAGCAGGTCGCCATTGGGCAAGAACGCACCGTCCGTCACGTCGAATGACGGATGATGCGTGACGGCGAATGTGCCCTTCAGCGGGCCTTCCAATATGGCGGCGAGAAGATTGCCGTCCGTATCGATACTTTTTTCAGCCACGACGACCAGAGCGCCGGCGAGCGACGAATCGCCCGGCGATACCGCGAGAGCCTCCAGGCCGCCATTATGGCGCAACTCGTTGCTGGGGATGAGATATGGCAGACGTTCGAGCGGCTTTGAGGTGGTGAAGCCCGGATCTGGATAGATATCGATCCTGTGGCGCTGTTCGTAACTGACGAACACCTTGCCATCGCGCAGCGCCAGCCCTTCCGCATCCATTTCCATCTTGCGCGGCGGTTCGCGCCCGCCCATGTCCAGCATGGGGGTGATGCGCGCATCGGCAATTCCGGACAAAGCACCGCGAGCGTCACGCAAGACCCTGCCCGTCAGCCAATGGCCGGTATCCAGCACCGCAACAAAGTCCTCCCCATTGGGGCGGAAACGGATGGACGATATCGCCCCGAACAGCTTTTCCGGCCCGCTCATCACCATGCCGCCGACAAATTCCAGCTTGCCGAAACGTTTTTCGCTGGTGCCGACCTCGAAAGAGGAGAGGAGACGCGCGCTCACCGGCACATCGATGGTGGAAGCGCCGATGGAAACCGGGAACAGCCAGGCGGCCGCGAGAATGGCGGCCATCGCAAGCGTCTTGCAGAGGGAAGAAGCCTTACCCCGCTTATCCCGCACGGCGAACCCTGCGGGACGAACCGGAAGCGCCGCTCGTATCCTCAAAGAGCGCCGCAAGCTGCTCGGTCATCGCGCCGGCCAGTTCGTCCGCATCCACGATGGTCACGGCGCGGCGATAATAGCGCGTCACATCGTGGCCGATACCGATTGCCAGCAGTTCCACCGGCGACCGTGTCTCGATCTGCTCGATGACCGCGCGCAGGTGCCGTTCCAGATAGTTGCCGGGATTGACCGACAGGGTCGAATCGTCCACCGGCGCTCCGTCCGAGATCATCATCATGATCTTGCGCTGCTCGGGGCGGCCGATCAGGCGGTTATGCGCCCACATCAGCGCTTCACCGTCGATGTTTTCTTTGAGCAGTCCCTCGCGCATCATCAGGCCGAGATTGCGCCGCGCGCGCCGCCAAGGCGCATCCGCCGATTTGTAGATGATATGGCGCAGATCGTTGAGACGGCCCGGCGAAGCGGGCTTGCCATTGGCGAGCCACTGTTCGCGCGACTGCCCGCCCTTCCACGCCTTGGTGGTGAAGCCGAGAATCTCCACCTTCACGCCGGACCGCTCCAGCGTGCGCGCCAGAATATCGGCGCAGGTGGCTGCAACGGTGATCGGACGGCCGCGCATCGAACCGGAATTGTCGATGACGAGCGAGACGACGGTATCGCGGAACTTGGTGTCGCGTTCTTTCTTGAAGGAAAGCGGCTGCATCGGATCGATGATGAGCCTGACGAGGCGGGCCGGATCGAGGTAGCCCTCTTCCAGATCGAAGTCCCAGGAACGGTTCTGCTGCGCCATCAGGCGGCGCTGCAACCGGTTTGCCAGCCGTCCGACGGCGCCCTGAAGATGAGCGAGTTGCTTGTCGAGGAAGGCGCGCAGACGGTCGAGTTCCGCCTCGTCGCACAGTTCCTCGGCGTGAATTTCCTCGTCGAATTCCTGGGTGAAGATGCGGTAATCGACCTTTTCATTAAAGTCGTCGAAGGGGCTGTTGGGGCGGCGGGTCTCGCCGGGCGTTTCGGAATCCTCGTCGAGATCGTCGGACATTTCCTCGTCCGACATCTCAGCGCCGTCCATCTCGCCTTCTTCCATTTCCTCCTGCGAGGCCTCGTTTTCATCGGCGGGCGTCGCGTCGGAGCCGGCCTCTTCCTCGACCTGTTCCTCTTCGGTCTCGTTGGTGCGCGGCTGGTCCTCGTTGGATTCCGCTTCCTGGCTCTCGGGCTCGTTATCCTCGTCGCCGAAATCCTCCGCCATCTGCATTGAGGTCAGCATCTTGCGCACCAGACGCGAAAACGCCTTCTGGTCGGTGATGACGCTGGAGAGATCCTTGAGGTCGCCGGCGGCCTTGTCCTCGATGAAATCGCGCCACAGATCGACAACCTTGCCGGCGCTTTCCGGCGGCTTCTCACCCGTCAGCTTCTCGCGCACCAGAAGCGCCACAGCTTCGGCAAGCGGCGCATCGTCCTTGTTGTTGATGCCGGCAAAGTTGGCTTTGGCGTATTTTTCGGTGTTCATGGCCTGGATGTTGGAGGCCATGCCGGGCATGCGCAGCGCGCCGATCGATTCCACGCGCGCCTGTTCGACAGCATCGAAGATCAGCCGCGCTTCGGCACCCTGCGGCGACATGACTGCGTGGGTATCGGCATCATGGCAGGCAAGGCGCAACGCCATGGAATCGCCGAGTCCGCGGGTGATGGCGATTTCCTGCGCTGTCGGTTTCTTGGAGATTTCCGGCAGGCGCATGCGCTCGCCGGCAAGGCCCGGCCGTTCATTGGCGAAGACGACTTCGACTTCGGCATCGCCAGCGACGGATCGCACGCATCCGGCAATCGCCTGACGCAACGGCTCCGTATCGACCGCCGTACCCGGTTTTGCTCTGGAATTGTCGCCGCGCCCTGCCATTGTCTTTCCTGTCATTTGCCGACGCGTGGAGACCGCCCATCGATATGCGCGCAGTCTGCCAGCGTCTTCAAGTCATCGAAATCGTCTCCGGACAAGCCGGGGACGATCAGGCGCTGAGAACGATGTTCGCAGCGCTTTCCTTCAGCTCGACGCCAAAGGCCCGCTGATACTGTTCGGCAACCAGCGTGCGCTCCAGCTCGTCGCACTTGTTGAGGAAGGTTACGCGGAAAGCAAAAGCAAGATCGCCGAAGATTTCCGCATTTTCCGCCCAGGTGATGACGGTACGCGGGCTCATGACCGTGGAAAGGTCGCCATTGATGAAAGCCGAACGGGTAAGATCGGCCACGCGCACCATCTTGGAGACGGTTTCACGGCCCTTCGGATTGTCGAAGCTCTTCACCTTGGCGGCGATGATGTTCACTTCCTGCTCGTGCGGCAGGTAGTTCAGCGTGGTGACGATGGACCAGCGGTCCATCTGCGCCTGGTTGATCTGCTGCGTGCCGTGGTAGAGCCCGGTCGTATCGCCAAGGCCGACGGTGTTGGCGGTCGCAAAAATGCGGAACGCCGGGTGAGGACGGATGACGCGACTCTGGTCGAGCAGCGTCAGGCGGCCGGAAGATTCCAGCACACGCTGGATGACGAACATCACGTCAGGACGACCGGCATCGTATTCGTCGAAAACGAGCGCGACATTGTGCTGGTAGGCCCAGGGCAGAATGCCGTCCTTGAATTCAGTGACCTGCTTGCCGTCTTTGAGGACGATTGCGTCTTTGCCGACGAGGTCGATACGGCTGACATGGCTGTCAAGATTGACGCGCACGCAGGGCCAGTTCAGGCGGGCGGCGACCTGCTCGATATGGGTGGATTTACCCGTGCCGTGGAAACCGGAGACCATGACACGTCGGTTGTGAGCAAAACCGGCAAGGATCGCGAGTGTCGTATCGCGGTCGAAAAGATAGTCGGGATCGAGGTCCGGCACATAGGCGTCGCCCTGGGAATAGGCGGGAACCCGCAGATCCGTATCAATGCCGAAAACCTCCCGCACAGACACCGTCGTGTCGGGCAGGTTGGAAATATCAAGGTCGATTTTGCTCATCACGTCTCCAAGGCGGGCGGCAGCCACCCGGCCACATCATCAATCAGGCGGTAAACACGTAAGTTGGCTTAGCAGAAACCTGACTGCTTTAACAATTGATATGCTTGAACAACAGCCCGAAAACGTTCTTCCGAACCACGATCGCCACCATTAGCATCAGGATGGTGCTTTTTGACAAGCTCCTTATAACGCCTTTTTATGTCTTCCTGCTTTGCGCTGGACGGAAGACCGAGCGTATCGAAGGCTTTTGCCTCCAGCGTCTTCAGCTTGCGGTCCTGTTGCATGCGCGTGCCGCCGGCCCTTCCTCCGCCGGCAAAACCGCCGGTAAAGCCGAAAGGATCGCGAATACGCGCGTTGCCGCTGGCTGAGCCGGAGCGCAAAGTGGAATGCAGCGGGCTGTCGCGCGCAGTCTTGTTCACGCCCACCGTCCAGGTGGGGCGATGGCCGGTGATCGCTTCCTTCTGGTAACGGGCGATTTCGCTGTCGGAGAGGCCGGAAAAGTAATTATAGCCCTTGTTGTATTCCTTCACATGCTCAAAACAGAACAGGAAGAATTGCCCCTCGGCATTGCGGCCGACGGGTGCCCGGTGAACGCCCGGCTTGTCGCATCCGTCCCACTGGCAGGTTGGGGCCTGAACCTCAGGTTCCCGCTCCCTTTTCCGGCGCGTGCGGATGCGGTCGAAATATTTCGAATCCAGTTTCATGATGCCCTGATTATGGGGTGCGAAAAGCCGCACAACAAGAATTGACAAAGTGGAATGTTACAGGCTTTTAGGGAGCCCCCTTCAAAGACCTGCAAACAGAATTGGAGCCCTCTGCATGTCCCTGCGAGAACGCATAGAAACGAAGCTTCGGCAGAGCTTTTCGCCGGAACGCCTGAGGGTTGTCGATGAAAGCCAGATGCATGCCGGCCACCAGCCGGATATAACCGGTACGGGCGAGACACATATGCGTGTTCAGATAGTGTCGGAAAGCTTTTCCGGCAAGTCTCGCGTCGAACGCCACCGGGCGATCAACGCTGTTTTGAAGCCGGAACTCGACGCCGGGCTGCATGCGCTGGCGATAGAGGCGGCGGCACCGGGGGAAGCGGTGCGGTTCTAGGTGGTCATTTGAGCCGAGAGCAAGCCCCCTCATCCTGCCCTTCGGGCCACCTTCTCCCCGGCGGGGAGAAGAAACCGGGCGGCAACGCCTTGCTCAAAGCGCCAGCGCCGTTCCCCCGTATAGCATTGCCAAAGCGGCTTGTTCTTCTCCCCGCCGGGGAGAAGTGCCGGAGCGGAGCGAGGCGATGAGGGGGCGCCCTCACCGTACTGCCCGGCGCCAGTTCACCCCGGATGCTTCTCCGACAGGAAAGACTGCACCTCGGACGCCGCCACATCGTCAGCCACGAAGGACTGGCCGATGCCGTGGGTAAGGATGAAGGTGAGCTTGCCGCCCTTGACCTTCTTGTCCTGCGCGATTGCCGCCATCAGCGTCTCGACCGGCGGCAATTCGCCGGGAATATCCTTCATCGTGGTCGGCAGACCGACGGCCTTCAGATGTGCCTCGACGCGGGCGGCATCGTCGGGGCTTGCCAGATTGAGGCGGGCGGAGAACTGGTGGGCCAGCACCATGCCGATGGCGACGCCTTCGCCGTGCACCAGCCGCTTGCTGTCGTAATTGGTTGCCGCTTCCAGTGCGTGACCGAAAGTGTGACCGAGGTTCAGAAGGGCGCGCACGCCGTTTTCTTTTTCATCGGCCACCACCACGTCTGCCTTGGCCTGGCAGCTGGTCGCAATCGCCTGAATGCGGGCCGGGCCGCCGGTGCGGATGTCGTCCCAGTTTTTTTCCAGCCAGAAGAAGAAATCCGGTTTGTCGATCAAACCGTATTTGACCACTTCGGCATAACCAGCGCGGAATTCCCGCGGGCTTAGCGTATCCAGCACCGCCGTATCCGCCAGCACCAGATCGGGCTGGTGGAAAACACCGATCAGATTCTTGCCGTGGCGGGTGTTGATACCGGTCTTGCCGCCGACGGAGGAATCCACCTGCGACAGAAGCGAGGTCGGTATCTGCACGAAGCGCACACCACGGCGCACGATGCCGGCGGCAAAACCGGCGAGATCGCCGATCACGCCGCCGCCGAGCGCGATCACCGCATCGTTACGCTCCACCCTTGCGGAGAGAACCGCATCGCAGACGGTGACCAGATGCTCGAAGCTCTTGGTCTTTTCGCCAGCCGGCAACGTCAGCGAGACGGCCTCAATGCCATCTGTCTGCAGCCCATCCATCAGGCCTTCGAGATAAAGCGGCGCAACATGTTCGTCGGTAATGATCGCCGCGCGTTTGCCCTTCAGCCGCGCCGAAATCTCGCCGCCCGCCCGGCCGATGACGCCCGGCCCGATCAGAATGTCATAGGCGCGCTCGCCAAGCGGCACATGGACGAGACGTTCATCGGCGTGAATTTCGGAAGGCGTCATGGGATCAGTCTTTCTGTTCGATGCCGGCTATGGCGGCCAGCACTTCGGTCACGATGATTTCCTTGCGGACATCACGGGATTCGATGGTCAGATTCGCTTCTGCATAGATCGGATAGCGTTTCTCCATCAGGGCCGCCAGCGTGGCCTTGGGGTTTTCGGTCTTGAGAAGCGGGCGATGATCGCGCTTGTTGACCCTCTCCCACAACACCTCGAGATCGGCCTTCAGCCACAATGAAATGCCGCCGCGCGCGATGTGCCGACGGGTATTGTCGTTGATGAAAGCACCGCCACCGGTGGAAATGACCTTGGGGCCGCCGCGCAGCAGCCGCTTGATGACCCGCGTTTCCAGCGCCCGGAATTCTTCCTCGCCATAGGTAGCAAAAAGTTCCGATATCGTCATGCGCGACACGCGCTCGATCTCGGCATCCGTATCAATGAAAGGAACCCTGAGCTGCTGGGCGACCATGCGGCCCACCGCCGACTTTCCAGCCCCCATCAGCCCGACGAAGACGATGTTGCGCCGTCCGAGCTTTGCCCGCGCTTGCTCCCCGAGTGTGGCCGGGACGGATAAATTCGTTTCATTCATAGATTTGAAAGCCCGTTTGGCATGGATATCTGCAAATGTTTACGAAGCGTCAAGCCAAATTGCTGACTGAATTGCGGTGAATCACAATCATCGCCGCATGCGGCATGGGGCAGAGCGGGCATTTTGATCTTGTCGCCGCTTTCACCGCACCGCATATAAATTTCGACCGCCACTTTCACGGAGCCGCCATGCCCACCCTCTTCCGCTTCACGATGATACTGGCGACCATCGCGGGGCTGATCTATGGCGGCATGGTTCTGCTCGTCATGGTCGTCAAACCGCGCGACCGCGAAGTGACGGTACGCATCCCTTCCGAGCGGCTGAACCCGCCGTCGACCGAACCGGCAGGGCGCGCCCCATGAGCGGACAACCGATGGCAGGGCGCGACGGTGCGCGGCTGGAAAGTTTTCTGGAAATGATGAGCGCCGAACGCGGGGCTGCCGCCAACACGCTCTCTTCCTATGAGCGCGATCTTTCCGATCTGCGCGAATTTCTCGGTCAGCGCGGCCAGTCCCTGACACAGGCGCAGACGCCTGACCTTTCCGCCTATCTGAGCCATCTTTCCGCGCAGGGTTTTGCCGCCACCTCGCAGGCGCGGCGCCTCTCATCCATGCGGCAGTTTTATCGCTTTCTCTATTCGGAAGGGCTGCGCGGCGACGACCCGACCGGCATCATCGACGCGCCGAGGAAAGGTCTCGCTTTACCGAAAACGATGAGCGTCGCCGATGTGAACCGGCTTCTTGGTCTCGCGGCGCAGGAAGCGGCAACCGAAGGCCCGGGCCAGCTTGCCCGCATCCGCATGCATCTTCTGCTCGAACTGCTTTACGCCACCGGCATGCGTGTCAGCGAACTCGTCTCGCTGCCGGTCAAGGTGCTGCGTCAGGAGGGCCGCTTCCTGATGATACGCGGCAAGGGCAACAAGGACCGCATGGTCCTTCTTTCCCGCGCCGCCATCGAGGCGATGGAAAAATACGAGGCTGCCAGAAAGGCGCTCGCATCCGAGAAAAGCAAGGTGGCCGCTTCGCAGAAAAAACCGGAGACACCGGAAAGCCCGTGGCTATTTCCTTCCAGCAGCAAGGAAGGCCACTTGCCCCGCCAGGTCTTCGCCCGCGACCTGAAGGACATCGCCGTCCGTGCGGGCTTAACCCCGTCCGCCATATCGCCGCACGTCCTGCGTCACGCCTTTGCCAGCCACCTGCTGCAGAACGGTGCGGATTTGCGCGCGGTACAGGAACTGCTCGGCCATTCCGACATTTCCACGACACAAATCTATACACATGTGCTGGAAGAACGCTTGCAAGAGCTGGTACAAACGCATCACCCCCTTGCCAAACAGGGCAAAAACCTTGATTAGAGCGACCGGAACCGCCGGATAATCCGGCTCAAACCTTGCGCAAAACGATCGGAAACGGATCTCATGCACAATTATCTCGACTTCGAAAAACCTATCTCGGACCTTGAGGGCAAGATTATCGAGCTGAAGAAGCTTGCCGATGAAGACGAGAGCATAGACACCTCGGAGGAGATCAACCGCCTGGAATCGCGCGTCAACGACGCGATGCAGGACATCTATTCCAAGCTGAACGCCTGGCAAAAAACGCAGGTCGCGCGTCACCCGCAGCGTCCGCATTTCGTCGATTATGCCAAGACGCTGTTCACCGATTTCACGCCGCTCGCCGGCGACCGCAAATTTTCCGAAGACGCCGCCATTCAGGCCGGCCTTGCCCGTTTTAACGGTCAGCCCGTCGCCATCATCGGCCAGGAAAAGGGCAACGACACCAAAAGCCGCCTGAAGCATAATTTCGGCAGCCCGCGCCCGGAAGGTTACCGCAAGGCGATCCGGGTGCTCGAACTGGCCGACCGTTTCTCGCTGCCGGTGATCACCCTCATCGATACGGCAGGCGCCTATCCCGGCGTCGGCGCGGAAGAGCGCGGCCAGGCCGAAGCCATCGCCCGCTCGACGGAAATGTGCCTCAACGTGAAGGTGCCGATCGTCTCCGTCGTCATCGGCGAAGGTGGCTCGGGCGGCGCAATCGCCATCGCCACCGGCAACCGCGTCTATATGCTCGAACATGCGATTTATTCGGTGATCTCGCCGGAAGGCGCCGCCTCCATTCTCTGGCGCGATTCGACCCGCGCCAAGGAAGCTGCGACCAACATGAAGATCACCTCGGAGGATCTGAAGGCGCTCGGCGTTATCGACGGAATCATTCCCGAGCCGATCGGCGGCGCGCATCGCGCTCCCGAAACCGTCATCAACGCGACGGGTGACGTTATCGCCACGGCTCTGGCCGATCTTTCCCAGCGCTCAGGCACGCAGCTGCGCGCCGAACGCCGCCAGAAATTCCTGGATATCGGGCGGAACCTCTAAGTCCGGCCTTATTTTCCTTTGATATCGCCCCAACTCGGCCATAGTCCGGTCACATCAAAAGATGTATCGGCGGCCGCGGGGCGAATCCGATTTGAGTTAAGAAGATGTAAACGGTTAATACCGTATTTAAAATACACACGGGACGGTGTAGAACTGCCGCCGTTTCGTGCCATCGTCTTTCGGATCAGATCATGCGTTTGACACATTTTGCACTTCTTGCCTGCACTGCGCTCATTCTTGCCGGTTGCAACGACACGCTCGAAACCGTCGAACGCGATGTGTCCCACATCAAGAACAAGGTCGATTACCCGCTGTCTCCGTCCATCCTGGCCGAGATCGACAAAAAGGGCATGGATCGCACCTCGCCGATCATGATCCGCATCTTCAAGGAAGAAGGCGCGCTGGAAATTTGGAAGGCCAAGCGCGACAACCGCTTCGACAAAATCGCCGAATACCAGATATGCGCCTGGTCCGGAAAGCTCGGCCCCAAGGTGAAAGAGGGTGACCGGCAGGCGCCTGAAGGTTTCTATAACCTGACGCCTGCGCATCTCAATCCGAACTCGAAATATTACCTCGCCATCAATACCGGCTTTCCGAACCGCTATGATGCCGCCAATGGCCGCAACGGCACCAATCTGATGATCCACGGTGCCTGCTCCTCCTCCGGCTGTTATTCGATGACGGATGCGCAGATTCTTGAAATCTACGGTTTTGCGCGCGACGCCTTCAAGGGCGGCCAGAAGACAGTGCAGCTGCAGGCCTTCCCCTTCCGCATGACGGCGGAAAACATGGCCCGTCATCGCAAGAGCGAACATCTCGAATTCTGGAAGATGCTGAAGGTCGGTTACGACAATTTCGAAGTGACCAAGCGCCCGCCGGAAGTGAATGTCTGCGAAAAGAAATATGTCTTCAACCAGCAGACGGAAGGCGGCAGCTTCAATGCGTCTGCCCAATGCCCGGCCATGAGCACACCGCCGGCGCTCGTCAGCGCACTCTCCAGCTACGAGAAGACCTACGATCTCGCCTATGAAAAGGCGATGAAGAAATATGACGGCATGGCCTGGTACGACCCGAGCGAAGCCGAGCGCAAGGCGCTGGTGGCCGAAAAGCGCAAAGGCCGCGAGCCCGCCTATGCCCCGACCGGCTCGGCGCTGAAGGCCGGCAAGCTGATGAAAGAAACCGAATATGCCGCGTTGATGGAGAAAAAGGCGCAGCAGGTGACGTCGTCCTCACCGGCGACGACCGCAACGGCCTCTTCCCTGCGCGGCCCGCGTCCTTCGGCAGTACAGCCCGCAGCACCGCAATCGAACCCGGCCCCCGCAGCACCGACGATGGTTGCCTCGGCTACCCCCGCAGCAGCCGGGCCAAGCGTCCCGGTTCCGGCCATGAACCCGCTTGCCTATTCCGCAGCACCTGCTGCTCCGGAAGCGCCGGAAAAGAAGCCGTTCTGGAAGTTCTGGGCCAAGGAATGAGCGACACGGCCGAGATCGTCTATGATTTGAGGGGGCTTAAATGCCCCCTTCCGGTTTTGAGAAGCCGCAAGAAACTCGCAACCCTGAAGGCGGGAGATGTTCTGACCGTCGAGACGACCGATCCGCTGGCGGTGATCGATATTGCGCATATGTGCAATGAGGATGGGCATAGCCTGGTGGAAACCACTGCGCTGGATAAGGGACACCGGTTTCGGATTGTGAAGGGCGGGTAACCGGCGTTCAATGCTGACGCTCCGGGCTTACCCCCTCTGCCCTGCCCGGCATCACCCCCTCAAGGTGGGAGATCAGTTGCGGCGACTGCTCGTTTTCTCACCAGCTCTGCACTTCGGGTTGCTGTCCCCATAAAGATGTTCGGAGCAAGCCGCTTGTCGATCCCCCCTTGAGAGGGAGATGTCCGATAGGACAGAGGGGGGTGAACCACTCCCACCGACCTAGACCATCACGACACGCCCTAAAACCGCAACCCGGAGACCGCCAGCGGATTATCCGTCATCGCCTGCCTGTCCGGCCGGTCGACACCCGGTGTGCTTGTGAAGGCCGCGAACAGGTCCTGGACGAAAGCCTCAGGCAAATCCTTCGTAATCAGCACCATACGCGTACGCTGATCGACCGGATCCGGCCAGGCCGCCAGGCGCTCGGGCGTGTGGAAAATATTCTGCACCCCATGCAGCACCAGAGGCCGGCCCGGATTATCCGACAGCTTGACAATGGCCTTCATGCGCAGAAGCTTTTCCCCATGCGCCGAGCGCAGCAGATCCACGAACATGTCGATCGCCATCGGGCTGACCGGTTCTTCGTGAACGATCGAGAAAGAACGGATAGACGCATCGTGCCGGTTCACGTCGTGGTGATGGTGGTCGTGTTCGCCATGATAGTGGTGGTGATGACCATGTTCGTGATCATGTTCATGGTGATCGTGCTCCGCCTCCTCGCCCAGCCAGCGACCGACATCGGCATTCTTGCTGCCGGCGTCGTAAAGGCCGTTGTCCAGAAGCCCCGCAGCGCTCCAATCGGTTTTGTCGCCATCCTCGATGATCGCACGCGGATTGAGCGCTTGTAGACGGGCTGTCAGCGTGGAAATCGTCGCGGCATCGGCAATCGCGCGCTTGGTCATCACCAGACGGTCGGCCACAGCGGCCTGTTTCACCGCCTCCTGGTGATTGTCGAGCGTGGAAAGGCCGTTCACGGCGTCCACCACCGTAATCACACCGTTCAGAACGAAATTCTGCGCTATGACCGGGTTGCCCATCACAGACTGCATGACGGGGGCAGGATCGGCAAGGCCCGTCGTCTCGATCACCACCCGTTTTACCGGCTTCAGCTTGCCTGTCTGGATGCCGTCCATCAGTTCCGCCAGCGTATCCACCAGCTCGCCGCGCACCGTGCAGCACAGGCAGCCTTCCGCCAGTTCGATAATGCCCTCACCAGCGCTTTCGACCAGCATATGATCGATACTGACATCGCCGAATTCATTGATGATGATCGCCGCATCGCTCATCGCCGGATCCTTGAGGAGCCGGTTGAGCAGCGTCGATTTTCCGGCGCCGAGAAATCCGGTGATGATGGAAACCGGGATGCGATCGCGAGACATGACCTGCCTGTGTGTTGATGGCCGCTCCGGCAGGTCACTGGACGACACGAAACCCGGAGCCGCTTGGAGCTAAAAGAAATCGCCCGCGCCTGCAAGCCGCGAGCGACACTGTAATATCATAACATCATCGACCTGCGAATACACAAACCGCATTGCAACCGCGAGGCTCTCCCTTAAGGCAGTCACCGATCGTCAGAATGTCGGGCGCGGGATCGGAATCGGCACGTTCGCGAGTTCGCCCTTACCGGCTCCCTTGGTGGCATTCACCGCCACCGTCTCGCTGCCGGGAATGAGGCCGGCGAAGGAATATTCGGGCGGGCGGGTCATTTCCTGAACATAGGGGGAATGGATGACCATGCGGCCGGCCTCGTCGCGGCTTTCGCTGCGCACCTTGGCGGCCTTCGGGTTGCAGATCTCGGCGCTGATATCGTTCACATCACCGGTATCGCCATAGGGCGCCAGCGCGGCCAGCGAAACGCCTTGGCCGGAAGGGGCCGTCAGACCCATCTGCAACAGATCGGCCGACTGGTCGGTGCGCCCGGCGAGGCTGTCCGCACCCAACACGACCGTGATGACAGAGCGGCCATTGCGCACGGCCGACGACACCTGATTGAAGCCGGAGGCACAGATAAAGCCGGTCTTCATACCGTCCGCGCCATCGAAACGGCCGACCAGCATGTTGAAATTGGCATAGTTCTTCTTGCCGGTGCTGACGCCTTCCAGCGAGAAATAATGGGCATATTCCGGAAACTCGCGCTTGATGATCAGCGCCAGCAGCGCCAGATCCCGGGCTGTCGTATATTGTCCCTTGCCGGGCAGGCCATTGGCATTGATGTAACGGGTGGAACTCATGCCCAGCCGCTGGGCCTGCGCATTCATCTGCGCCACGAAATTATCGCTGGTGCCGCCGATGGTCTCTGCAATCGCCACGGCGATGTCATTGGCGGATTTGATGAGCAGCAGTTTCAAAGCGCTATCCATCGTCAGCTTCTGGCCGGGCTTGAAATACATTTTCGAGGCCGGCTGGTCCGCGGCCTTCTTGCTCATCACCACTTCCGTCTGCGGGCTGATCTTGCCGGCCTTCATCTGCGAAAAGGCGATATAGGCGGTCATCAGCTTGGTGAGCGAAGCGGGATACCATTTGCGGAAGGCTTCCTGATGGGAAATCACCTTGCCGGTTTTAACATCGACAACCATTTTCGGATTGGCATTGGCCACGGGCGCCGCGGCGACGAGGCCTGCGGTCGCGATGGCAATAGCTGCGGAGAGCCGTCGGGCGGCGTTTGACGATTTAAAAATCTGTGGCAAGGCTTGTCCTCGAATTCCCGTCTTCGGTCGGGGAATGGCAATATTCACCATATATGTCCTAGCAATGGCAAAGTACATTGATTACGTCAATTATGCGGCGCACTATCCGGCACGGAGGATAGGATTTTACCGCACGCCGTACCGATGAACCCAGGAATGAACGAATGCCAATTTTGAACAGAGCCGCCGAACTCCAGCAGGAAGTCAGCGAATGGCGGCGTCACCTGCATGAAAATCCCGAGATTTTGTATGATGTCGACAACACCGCAGCCTTCGTTGCGCAGAAGCTGAAATCTTTCGGCGTTGACGAAATCGTGACCGGTCTCGGACGCACGGGTGTCGTCGGCATCATCAGGGGCAATCTTCCGGGCAATCGCACCATCGGCTTTCGCGCGGATATGGACGCGTTGCCCATCCTCGAGGAAACCGGCAAGCCCTGGGCCTCCAAAACCGCGGGCGCCATGCATGCTTGCGGCCATGACGGCCACACGGCGATGCTGCTCGGCGCGGCCAAATATCTCACCGAGACCCGTAACTTCGCCGGCTCCATCGCCGTCATCTTCCAGCCGGCGGAAGAAGGCGGCGCCGGCGCGCTTGCCATGGTCGAGGACGGCCTGATGGAGCGTTTCGGCATCAACGAGGTCTATGGCATGCACAACATGCCGGGCATTCCGCTCGGCGCCTTCGCCATCCGCAAGGGCGGCATCATGGCGGCACCCGACAAATTCTCGATCACCGTCAAGGGCCGTGGCGGCCATGCGGCGCAGCCGCACCGCACCATCGACCCCATTACCATCGGCGCGCAGATCGTCGGTAACCTGCAGATGATCGCCTCGCGCAACGCCGACCCCATCCGTTCGGTTGTCGTCTCCGTCACCCGCTTTCAGGCCGGCTCAAGCCACAACATCATTCCCAACGAGGCGCTGATCGCCGGCACGGTGCGCAGCCTGGATGAAACAGTGCGCGATCTGGCGCAGGATCGCATCAAGCAGATGGCTGAAGGTGTCGCCCTTGCCAACGGCGCGGAAGCGGAAGTCGTTTATGAGCGTTATTGTCCGGTCACCTTCAACCACGCCGCCGAGACCGACCACGCCATTCGTGTGGCCCGCGATGTGGCGGGCGAACCGAATGTCGACCCCGATGTCGATCCCTCCATGGCGGGAGAGGATTTCTCCTTCATGCTGAAGGAAAGGCCGGGCTGCTTCATCTTCATCGGCAACGGCGATTCGGCTGGGCTTCACAATCCCGGTTATGATTTCAATGATGACGCCATCGCTTATGGCATTTCCTACTGGGTGAAACTGGCCGAACAGCGCCTGACGAGCTGATTGCCGGTCAACGCGAAGAAAGCCGGGGAAGAGATCGACCGCGATGAAGAACGCGGTTGATCCAATAGCTGCCTCGGGTTAAAGAGCAATTCAGTGTCCACGTAGCTCAGCAGGATAGAGCACAGGATTCCTAAGACAAATTGGGGGTTGCGCCCGGAAACGACGCAATCGATCTGCTCAAAGTCGGGGAAAGCTTCGCTGGTCTTCCAGCATGCCAATCCCGAGCCAAGCTCCGGAGAAATCCGGTGAAGGTGTAGAGACTGGATGGGCAGCACCTAAAGGCCTGACGGCCCATGGTGAAGGGACAGTCCAGACCACGAACGTCTTGCCGGCAAACGGCGGGACGGCGGCGAAAGCCGAAGCGGTATGAATCCTGGGGTCGGAGGTTCGAATCCTCTCGTGGACACCAAATTTTCCTGCGAATTACTCGACGAAAACCCGCACGCTCGAGGCACGTCCGTCGGCGTCGATCACCGTGAGTGTGGAAAATCCCTGACCTTCGGGCCGCCATTCGCTGTTGCGGCGATGGGACGCATTCGGCAAAGGCAAACCGTTGGCGAGCCAGCGAAAAGGTGCCCGCCCGCCCTGCAGCTTCAGCACCAGCGGCGAGATGCCTGACTGACTGGAAAGCTCCACGCGCGCGCCCTCGGGCGGGTAAACGATGCGCGGGGCGCTTTCACGTCTTGAAGCAGAAAGCAGGCCGCTGGCCGTCGTGGTGAAACGGCGCTGGTTGGCGGGGAGGTCATTGACCGCGACCCGCGCGACACCGGAAGGTGCGGCCGGCATCGGCGTGATCGCCACGCCGGATTTTTCGAAAGCCTCGAACAGGATCGGGGCGGCCGTCGCATAACCGGCAATGCCCGGCACCGCGCCATTGTCGGCCCGGCCGACCCAGACACCAACTACATGCCGCCCGTCATAACCCACCGACCAGGCATCGCGATAGCCATAGCTGGTGCCGGTCTTGTAGGCGATGCCGCGCTGTTTCATGCCGAGCGGCGGCAGCACGCCGGACAGGATGTCGGAGATGTTCCAGATCGCCGCATCGGAGAATAAACGGTCGCTCTCCAGCCGTTCCGGGGCGGAGCGGACACCGTCTCCAAGCCGCACGGGATCGCCGCCGCCGGCAAGCCCCGCATAAAGCTGCACCAGATCGACCAGCGAAATACCCGCGCCGCCAAGGGCGATGGCAAGCCCGGGCGCTTCATTGGCGGGAAGTGCGAGTTTGACGCCCACCCGCCGGAACCGCACCATCAGCGCCGAGGGGCTGACCGCATCGAGCAGCTTGACGGCAGGAACGTTAAGCGACAGTTGCAGCGCCTGCCGGATGCTGACATCGCCCTGATAATGCATGTCGAAATTGCGCGGCCTGTAGCCGGAAAAGTCGGCCGGGCGGTCTTCGATGATGGTTTCCTGTCCGACAAGACCGTCTTCGAAGGCAAGGCCGTAGATGAATGGCTTGAGGGTGGAGCCCGGCGAGCGAATGGCCCGGCTCATCTCCACGAAACCGCGTCTTGCCGTATCGAGATAGTCCGCCGACCCCACTTCCGCCAGAATATCGCCGTTCTGCGCATCCGCCATGACGATGGCGACGGAGACCCTGTCGCCGAGCTTTTTCGCAGCATGGCGGGCGACACCCTCCAGCTCCCGCTGGATCGGCAGTTTCAGCGTGGAGCGCACCGCGGCAGTATTTGGGAATTTCACCCGCGCGGCGACGGCCATATGCGGCGCATAGGCCGGAAGATCGCGCCGGCTGGAAGGCGTATTCGCAAGAGCCGCACGTTCCGCCTCCCCCTCACCCACGACGCGCTCGACGGCAAGCCGTTGCAATACGCGCTCGCGCGCCTGTTTCGCCGCCTCTGGAAAACGATCCGGGCGTCGCTTTTCCGGCAATTGCGGCAGCGCCACCAATAGGGCCGCCTCCGCCGTATCGAGCCGGCCCGGTTCCTTGCCGAACCAGGCGAGGCTTGCGGCGCGAACGCCTTCGAGATTGCCGCCATAGGGCGCGATATTCAGATAGAGATCGAGGATTTCCGCCTTGGTGAGTCGCCTCTCAATCTGGAGCGCGCGCGCGGCCTGCAGGAATTTCGCCGAAAACGACCGATCGGCGCGCGGCTCGATCAGCCGCGCCACCTGCATGGAAAGCGTCGATGCGCCGGAAACGATCCGGCCGTTGCTGACCAATTGCCAGGCGGAGCGCAAAAGCGCGAAGGGATCGACGCCGTGATGCTCATAGAAACGCTGGTCTTCATAGGCCACCAGCATGCGTAGGAACAGTGGGTCGACTTCGGCCGCCGTGGTTTTCAGTCGCCAGCGGCCATCGGGTGTCGCAAAAGCACGCAAAAGCTTGCCGTCGCGGTCCAGAACCTCGAAGGAGCGTTGCTGCGCAGCGTCCAGCGGCGGCGGATAGGCCTTGTCCAGCGCATCGAGACCGAAGGCCGCGCCGCCCATAAGCAGAGCGACCGTCATGATGCCGACAATGATCGCCTTGCGTCGCCTCATGGGTTTGCCGAGCGCACCTCCATGCGGCCGGTTGCCGTGCGGGCGGCAAATTGCGGCCGGTACATATCCTCAACCGAAGCTGCCGGGTGGTCATAGGTGCCTGGAGTGACGGCGCGGACCACATAGGCCAGCGCAATTTCCGAACTGTCGCCGGCCGAGCGGTCGAAGGCCGCCACGAAACGGTCGTAGCGGAATTCGGTATGTGCCGCTTCCGTTTCCGGCAACCAGTCGAAATTCGAAAGCGCTGCCGAATTGACGAGGCTCGGATTGTCGATTTCGAAACCGGAGGGCAACAGATCCGTCACCAGAATGCGCGACTGCCAGTTATTCTGCGGTACCACATTCAGCACCACGACGTAACGCTCGTTCTGGATCACCTCGCTCGGGTTCACCTCCTCGCCATCCATGGAATAATAGGTGCGGGTGATGGTGAAGCCTTCGCCGCCTGCGGCAAGCGGCTGCGCCGGCGGCGCCACCGTGGTGACGACAGCCGTGACCGGATCGGCCGAGGCATTGGCGATCTTCAAGGGGGCGGCCAGCAATTCATCGCCGCTCATCCGCTTGCCGAAGCCGCCGGTCTGCAAGTCACCGTTCACATCCAGGCGAATATCCTTGTCCTCGCCTTTCACGGCGCGGGCGGCCAGCAGCATCCATGCCTGTTCCTGGGTGCTGGTATAAGGCTTCTTTTCCCATTCCTTGGCCACGGCACCGGCAAGCTGCGGCACGACGGCCGGAACCGGACGGCTTTCCGCCGCAAGCGCCAGCGTCGCCGCGCCATCACGTAGGGCAGAGCCATAATCGGCGCGGGCGAAGCTGACATTGGTGGTGCGGCTTGCCATGTCGAGCGAAGCGCCGAATACGGCCTTCGAACGGGCCTGATCGCCATAAAGCGAAAGGGCGGCAGCAACCTGCGCCTTGGCGAGCGGCGTGGCGAAATCGGCCAGCGCCGTATCCGCGTAATATCTGAGATCGTTGATCGCCGCCTTGCGGTTGCGCGCCAGGACATAAAGCGAATAGGCGATCTCGTTGCCGCGATCCTTGACATTGCTGTCATAGGAAAGACCGTTCTGCAGGTTGTTCAGCGCCTGTACCATGGCGGCTTCGGGCACATCGTAATTCTGCTCGCGGGCGCGGGTCAGGAAGTCGGTGATATAGCCATCGAGCCACAGATCGCCGTAACCGGGCGACCAGAGACCGAAGCTGCCAGAACTCGACTGGAAGGACAGCACGCGGTAGATCGCCTCCTGCACCCGCTTGCGGGTATCGGGGTCCTCAGCCATGCCGCTATCCTTCGTCAGCTCCGAAACGTAAAGCAGCGGCAAAGCGCGGCTCGTCGTCTGTTCGGCGCAGCCGTAGGGATATTTGTCCAGCATCATCACCAGCGCCGGAATATCGAAAGCGGGCGAGCGCGTCACGTTAACCGCGACGGAAGAGCCGAGAAGCATGCTATCGGCCAGAAGATCGCCGTTGATCGTCAGGCTGCTATTGGGCGCGATCCTGATTTCGCGCCGTGTCGTAACGGGCAGAACGGCCGGGCGCACCGGAACATTCAGCACCTGCTCCAGCGAGACACCCGATGCATTGGAGACCTTGATGGTGATCGCACCATTGCCGGGCTGTTCGCCCGTCAGCGGCACTGTCAGCGACGACTTGCCGCCTTTCTGAAGCGCGAGAGTTTGCGACATCTCGCCCTGATCGACCGTCAGCGCCGTATTACTGGTCACATCCAGCCGGTAATCACCGGCCTCGCCATCCGTATTGGCGATATCGAGCCGCAATTGCGACACATCGCCGGGTGCGAGGAATTTCGGCGCGCTGGCCGTGACAACGACAGGATCGCGAATGACGGCATCGGAAACCGCATGCCCCACGCCTGTCTTCGTCCAGGCCACCGCCATGATGCGGGCCGTGCCGTTGAACTGCGGAATATCGAAGCTGACTGTCGCCTTGCCGTCAGCGTCAAGTTCGACCGGACCGGCAAAGAAAGCCACGAGCTTTTCCGTGGGTGGGCTGCCCTGAAGAGCAACCTGTCCGCCGTCACCGCCGGTGCGCAGCCGGCCGGTGGCGCCAAGTGAACCGTCGATCAGGCGGCCGTAAAGGTCGCGGATTTCCAGTCCCAGCCGACGCTGGCCAAAGTACCATTCATCCGGCTTCGGCGGCTCGTAGCGGGTAAGGTTCAATATGCCGACATCGACTGCCGCAACGATGGCATAGGCCTTTTCGCCCACGTCAGCGCCGGCGACCGTGATCGGAATTTCAAGCGGCTGGCGCGGCAGCGTTTTCTGCGGCGCGCCAAGCGTGACGGCAAGTTTGCGCTCGGCCGGATCGACGGCGAGCCATTTGATGCCGATGGCGCGCATCGGCATACGGCTTTCCTGCGCATCGCCCGGGCGGAACAGCGTGGCCGTGACATAAGCGCCCGCGCCCCATTCCTCGGTGACCGGAATATCGATCTCGCCGCCATCCGTTCCGATCTCGGCATTCTGAACGGAAATCAGCTTTTCTGAACCGGAAGTTACCATCAACTCGCCGGCAAAACGCGACGAAATCTTGAGTTTGGCCGTATCGCCGATCTTGTAGCTCTGTTTGTCGAGAGCGATTTCCAGCGCATCCGGCGTTTCCGTCGAGCTTGCCTCGACATAAAAACCGGCATCGAATTCAACGCTGGAAACCGGCGCGCCATTGCCGGCGCCCTCCACTTCCAGCCGGTAGCGGCCCCAGGTGACAGGCACGGAAATCTCGCCACCATTGGCATCGACGGACAGGGTGCCGGTTTCCTGCTGCTTGGTATATTCCACCGGCTCGTAACGCCAGGAGTTACCCTGACGATACCATTGATAGTTCCGCTCTACCTTGATGAGTTTCCAGGTCAGGCCATTCATCGCCTGTCTGGCGCCGTCGGCACTGACGCCAATGATGTGGAAACGACCAACGGAATTTTGAGCGAGATCGCCGGAAAATTGCGGTTTGATGCCGATGACAGGCGCATCCGCCTTGATAGGCAGCGTCAGCGAGCGCTCGACGGCACGGCCCCCGGCCTCTTGCATGCGCACGGTGATGTTGGCCGAAAGAAGCTGGGTAGTGGAAGGCAGATCGGTCAGATCGACATTGAAGCTAGCCTTGCCCTCTTCATCCAGATCAGGCAGATCGGCAAGCGTGGTGCGGTTTTCCTCTTCGCTCTCCTCATCGGCCAGACCGAAGAAATAACCTTCGAAATCGGCGCTGGTGCGCGTCGGCTTGATGGCGATCTCGCCTTCCAGCGTCAGGCCGGCGGCGGGCGCGCCATAGAGATAACGTCCATCGACGTCGATTGCCGTTTCCGTGCCCGGATCGATTTGTTTCGCCTTGCTGGAGAGGTCGAATTCCGCCCGGTCAGGCACGAAATCATCGACGAGGAAACTCTTTTCGCTGATCGCAGCCGTTTTCGGGTCGGTGTGGATGCGCAAAGTCCAGGTGCCGCGCATCGCATTTGCCTGCAATGGCAGATCGACCGTATGGCCGCCCAGCGCCTTACCATCGCTGACGAAACGCCGGTCCTCGACGCCATCAGGGCGCGAGAAGATGAAGGTGAGCGGAAGATCCTCGATTGCCTTGCCGTCGACGTCGCGGGCAAGCGCTGCGGCGTGCACGGTCTCGCCGGCGCGGTAAATGCCGCGCTCGGTCCAGCTGAACACGTCGATGGCGCCGGGGGCTGCACGGCCCGTCACGCCACGATCCGAAAGATCGAAGCCAGCGCGGGTCATGTCGAGGAAGACGTAATCCTTGTCGCCGTTGCGCGCCGTCAGGATTGCCGGCGCCTGTGCCGCGGTACCGCGCATCAGGCCGGCCGAGAACACCGCACGCCCATCCGCGTCGGTCTTTGCCGTGCCCAGCACCTCGTTATTCTTGGCGAGCAGTTGCAAATCCACATCTGCCAGCGGCTTTGCGCTGCCAAGGGCGCGAACAAAAACATTCAGACCATCGGTTCCGGCATAGGTGGTGATGCCGGTATCGGATACGAGGAACCATTGCGTGGCGCGCGAATCCCAGGTTTCCGGTGCTACGCCCGGCGGCACGGCGGTCAGCACATAGATTCCGGGCTTGCGCTCGGGCAAGGCCTCATCCACCGGGAAGCTCGTTACCACATCCTTGTTGAGATCAGGCTGGATATCGATCGACCCCTGCCAGACAAGCTCGCCGATCTCGTTTTCAATGCGGTCGGCATTATAGCCGTCCATTTGCGTCAGAAACTGCGAGTTTGAAAGAAGCGAGGTGATATTGCGGTCGCCGACGCGATAAAGCTTCAGGTCCGCCTTGTCGGCATTGACAGAAACGATTGGAATGCCGCGGCGGGCCGTGCCCGGCAGCACGAAATTCTCGCCGGTAAAGCGAACGCTGGCGGCGCGGTCACGCACATAAATATCGAGATCGACCTGCTTTTCCAGTGGCTCTTCCACTGAAGACGGCAGGCCGGCGCGAAGCGCGATCTTGTAACGCTGACCATGGGTCAGGCCTTCCACGCAAATCTCGCTTCCCTTCGCCTCGATGGCCTTGGGAGCGGCCCCGTCCAGCGTGACGAACGAGGAATAATCGACACCGTTCTTCACCAGCGGCTCGGAAAATTGCACGCAGGCGCGCGGGCTGATACTGTCCGTATCCACGGTATTGTTGATGACGCGGAAACCCTGACGCGTGCGCAGATCGGCATAGGCGGCCTTTGTCCGCGCATTGTCGGTAAGTGCAAGGCTCTCCTTATAAGCACTGAGCGCCGCGCGATAATTCTGGGTTCGCTCAAAAGCCTTCGCCAGCCGGTTCAGGGCCTCGGTGCGGGCGCTGACCGTGCGGCTCAGCTGATAGGCATTGATGGCGGCAGACGCCGCCTGCCCGGCAATGGAATAATTATCAGTAACCTGCGCCGCCTTTTCCGACAATTCCGCCCAGAGCGCGCCATCGTCAGGCGTGATAGCAAGGGCCTGTTTGTAGGTCGTGACGGCATCGGGAATATTGCCTGCTGCTGCCTGCTGCCGCGCGATCTGCACAAGGGCTTCCAGGCCCTGTTCGCCCTCGCCCTCATTCGCCGCAAGGCCGGATTTCAGCCGGCGCGCTTCCTGCTGCAGGCTGTCGGTCACAAAGGACAGGCGCTGCGGCGCGCCGATATCGGCTTCCGTGGCCACTTCCACGATCTTCCCGGCCACTGCGCCGGGGAAGGCGTTCAGCTGATTGAAATCCGATTTGAGGAAGCACCATTTCACCTTGGGATTGTAGGTGAAGGCCTTGCAGGCGGTATCGCCGACGCAAATGTCGCCGCATTGCTCCAGCGAGACATTCTGCTCCGTCCTCAGATCGAAGCCGAAATAATCGCCGTTTTGGGTCGTAACGACCTTGCGGGAGGGCTCCGCCGCCATGGCTGGCGGGAAAAACAGGGCGGTGGAAACCGCAACCAGCGAAATCCGGACGAGCGCGCGCAACGACATCAGTTTTCTCCCCGCAACAGACATGTCGGGCGGGACTCTGGTCAAATCCACGCATGGTTGTCAACGCATCTTCGTCAATTCGCGACGCGCAATGTGCGAAGACGGCTAAGCGGGAAGGTCAGTCTTCTATTTTTCGCGCTTCCGAAATCAGCATGATCGGCACACCGTCACGGATCGGATAAGCAAGCCTGGCGCTTTCGGAGATAAGCTCATTGCGGGCGCGGTCATAGGAAAGGCGCCCTTTCGTCAAAGGGCAGACCAAAAGCTCCAGGAGCTTGGGATCGACATTGCTCATCCTGTCGTCCATGGCGGCGATCCTATTGCAGCACGTTGCCGCCCTCGCCCGATCCCTGGGCGAGGACGATCTCGGTGATGGCGATCAATGTTTCGGCCCGTGTCTTCAGGTCAGGCGCTTCCAGCAGTGCCTGTTTTTCAGCCGGTCCGAAGGGAGACATCATGGAAAGCGAATTGACGAGAACGCGATTGCCCGCCCTTTCCACGCTTTCCCAATCCGCTTCCAGCTGGTTGGCCTCCAGAAACGAGCGGAATACCCGCAGCAGGTTTTCACGGTCCACCGCATCCTCATCGTATTCGCCGGAAAGATCGGCGATGAAAGGCGCATGCCGGAAGCTGCGATAGGGTTTGCCCGCCTCCACCTCTTCCAACAGACGGAAACGGCACACGCCGGTGAGCGAGATGATATAACGGCCATCACCGGTTTCAGAAAAGGACGTGATGCGGCCGAGGCATCCGACCGCGCTCAGCGGACCGCCCTCAAGCCCCGCCTCGATGACATGCAGGGCGGGCTGCACCATGCCGATGATGCGATGGCCGGACAATGCCCAGTCGATCATCGCGAGATATCGGGGCTCGAAAATATTGAGCGGAAGATGGCCTTCCGGTAGAAGAAGCGCGCCCGGCAATGGAAACACCGGCACGGTTTCCGGCAGATCGTCGTTCTTCACATATCTCGCATTTCCGACATGCATGGGAATCACGCCCCCTGTTCACTGCTGCCCGGCCGGCGGATCGACCGCCACAGCCGGGATATGCCCGCACTACGAAAACAGTATCGCCGAAAGCTTCCTGCGGCCGGCAACGGTTGCCGGGTCCTTGAAGCCCCAGGCCTCGAAAAACTCCAGAAGCTGGCGGCGCGCGCCGTCATCGTCGAAGGTCCGGTCCTTGCGCATGACGTATAGCAGATGGTCCGCGGCCTCGTCGCGCCGGCCTTGAGCATTCAGCACCTTGGCAAGCTTCACCCGCGCCTCGTGACGATCAGGATCGAGCGCGAGCTCGCGCTCCAGCGCCACCGGGTCGCCGATCTTGCGGGCTTCCTCATATTGCGCGATCTTTTTCGAAACGAGCTGAATGCCCGCATCTTCGTTGAGTTCCGCAGGCAGCGAAGAGAGCAGTTCGCTTGCCCGCTCATATTGACCGGCAGCGATCATGCATTCGGCAATACCGGCAATCGCTGCCGGATTTTCCGGATCGGCTTGCATGACGGCGCCGAAAAGCTGCGCAGCACCATTAAAATCGCCATCCGCCAGAAGCTGCTTGGCCTCTGTCAGAACAGCCTCGATCTCGGCCTTGGGGTCGCCCGCGTCAGGCCCGGCGATCTTCTCGATGAACTGCTTGATCTGGCTTTCCGGCACGGCGCCCATGAAGCCGTCCACGGGCCGGCCGTCGGCAAAGGCGACGATTGCCGGAATGGACTGGATACCGAGCTGGCCGGGAATCGACGGGTGATCGTCAATGTTCAGCTTCACCAGCTTCACGCGGCCATTCGCCTCGTTGATGACCTTCTCGAGCACCGGCGTCAGTTGCTTGCACGGGCCACACCAGGGCGCCCAGAAATCCACCAGTACCGGCTGGCGACGCGATTCCTCTAAAACGTCCCTGGAGAAAGCCGCCGTCGTGGTGTCCTTGATGTGGCCGGAGGCCGCACCGTTCAGCTCGCCATTATGATGGGCACTTGCAGTCATCTGCCCGCTATAGGAACCGCCGTAAGGATTATTGTCGCCGCTCATGCCGGTCTCCCGTAAACTTCTGTCATCTGGCTTATTTGAAGCAAAGATCGTATCTCACTCGCTGACTTTCAAGACAAGCGGCGCATGTCCGGTTGCCTCGAGAAAGCGAATGAGATCTTTGGACGCGATCGTTGTCGTCTGGTCGTTGGAAAGCGGATGGCCGTTCACCAACTCGTTTTCCAGAAGATCGCTGTCGAGCACGAAGGTGACCTGCCTGTCCGTGTCGTTGATGGCGCCGAACACTGTCACCGAGCCCGGCACGACGCCCAGATATTCAAGCATCTTTTCCGGTCTGCCAAAGGACACACGGCTTGCCGCACCGATGGTCTTGTGAACGCTTTTCAGATCGACGACCGCGTTTTCCTCAACGGTCAGAACGAAATACTGATCCTTCTTGTCCTTTACAAAGAGGTTCTTTGTATGGCCGCCGGGAATGAGGTCGCGCAGCGACTGGGATTCGGCGACGGTAAACACCGGTTCGTGCTGCTTCGTGCTGTGGGAAATGCCGAGTCCGTCGAGAAACTCGAACAGCTCCGTTGCCGTCTTCCGGGAATTTTCCGCCATATCCTGCCGCCTGTCTCTGCCGATTCCACAATCCTTGTTTCCTGATTAAGCGGGCAACCGACGCTTGGCAACGCAGGAAAAAACAGCGAGATGAAAAATTCTCAATCATTTCCGCCGCTTGTCGCATTTCTCAAAGAAATTTTCGCGTTTTTGTCATTTCCCTGTTGCATTCCAAAATCGATTGAGCGATATAGCGCCCGTCGCCGCTTGGCGGCCCACGGTTCAGCGAACTACCCCGGACCGGTGGATTTGAGCGGGTGTAGCTCAGGGGTAGAGCACAACCTTGCCAAGGTTGGGGTCGAGGGTTCAAATCCCTTCGCCCGCTCCAAATTTCCCTAAAGATAGAATTGCCTTCTAAATATAGTCGTTCGCGCGCGGCGCATCGTTCCGTGTCGTGCGGCTTGAAATTTGGCCTTCGCAGCCGCCTATCCGCAGAGCGCGACGGAAATTATTCCGCAAGCGGAACTTATGCGGAAGATGTCCGTTTCAGACGCGAGGCTCCTAACCTCAGTTCCCCTCTGATTGCCCGCCTTGAGCGGGCATTTTTTTGCCGATGTCGCTGGAACAGCTTATGTGCACAGCACGTTCTCCTGCGTTGTTCAACGTGGGGAAGAGCCATGTCCGCATATCCCAGAAGAATTCTCTTGATTGCCGCATTCGCCGCCTCGTCGATACCCGGCACATCGCATGCCGCCGATACCACGGTTTATCGTGAGGAACGGGTTTTACCGCACAAAACACATCATCAACCGCAACGGATCGAAAATACCTATTCCAATCCCGTACAAATGAACTGCACCGAAAATATCGTGTCCTATCGCTCCCCTTATGAACGGCACACGGAACAGGTCACGCTCTGCCATCCGCCGCTAAATTGGCGAACAGGACCGTCAACAGCAACAATATGGTCGCCTTGATCTTGCCATAATTCTTTCAATGTGCTTTTGTGCAGCCGCCCTTGTGGGAGGGGGTAGAGGTTGAGACCCGCTGGCTGCATTTTTGCAGTAAGCGGGTTTCCCTTTTTTTGGGCGAAACTTGCTGGCAGAATCAATCGCTTCTCCGCCTCGGAAAAGCAACGAAACACGGGCGCAGAACGGCGCGGTCTGGATTTTTCAGATCAAGGAAAATGGTAGCGGGAGAGGGACTTGAACCCCCGACACGCGGATTATGATTCCGCTGCTCTAACCACCTGAGCTACCCCGCCACAGGGGAAACGTGACAGTCATGTGACCGACCGTTCCATCAGGATGAGCGGCTTATAAGGTGCCGCTCCCCAAAGTGTCAAGCGCAAGATGCGCAAAAAATTCGCTTTCCGCATCATGGCAAAAAGCGAATGGTTTCAGGCGGCAACCGGTTTTTCGAGAAGCGCCTTGAGCGACGCCTCGGCATCCACTGAGCGTTCCGACCGTTCGATGAAACCGCCGCCGTAAACGCGGGCATCGGCCCCCGGCGCGGAATAAAGCACGCAGGCCTGTCCAGGAGCGACACCGGCCTCCCCGGTCATCAGATCGACATAGATGCCGTTTTCGTCCGCATGCAGCACCGCTTCCGTCGGCGGGCGGGTGGAGCGCACCTTGGCGAAACAGGCAAAGCCCTGCCCGGCGTCGACGGCCAGTTCGCCGTCACCCAGCCAGTTCATGTCACGCAGATAGACCCGGCGGGTTTCCAGCGCCTCACGCGGGCCAACGATGACCCGGCGGCCGCGCGCATCGAGATGCACGACATAAAGCGGCTCCCCCGTCGCGACACCGATACCACGGCGCTGGCCGATCGTATAATGCACGATACCATCGTGGCGGCCGAGCACACGGCCGTCGAGATGAACGATATCGCCCGCCAATGCCGCATTCGGCTTCAGCTTGTTGATGATATCGGTATATTTGCCCTGCGGCACGAAACAGATGTCCTGGCTGTCGGCCTTCTTGGCGACGACAAGCCCCATCTCTTCCGCCAGCGCCCGTGTTTCGGCCTTGGAGAGGCCGCCGAGCGGAAAGCGCAGATAATCGATCTGCTCCTGCGTGGTTGCAAACAGGAACCAGCTCTGGTCACGGTCGCTGTCGATCGGCCGATAGAGCGCACGCCGCCCCGGCTGGCCGGCAACGGGATTGGGGCGCGATCGAATGTAATGACCGGTCGCCAGCGCATCGGCGCCCAGTTCCTGCGCGGTGGCGAGCAGATCGGCGAATTTTACCGTCTGGTTGCAGGCCACGCAGGGGATCGGCGTTTCGCCCATCGCATAGGCTTCGGCAAAGGGGTTGATGACGGTTTCGCGGAACCGCGCTTCGTAATCCAGCACGTAGTGGGGAATGCCGAGCGTTTCGCAGACCCGGCGCGCATCGTCGATATCCTGCCCGGCGCAACAGGAGCCGGCGCGGTGCACAGCGGCACCGTGGTCGTAAAGCTGGAGAGTTATGCCGAGGACATCATAGCCCTCACGCTTGAGGATACCGGCCACCACAGAAGAATCGACGCCACCGGACATGGCGACAACGATCCGGGTATCTTCCGGCCTCTTGTCAAAATCGAGCGTATTCACGTTTTTTCCCATCGTCAGTCATAACGGGGGTAAAGGCCCCGCCGCCTGTCGGTCATCCGTCGGGAGAAACCTGGCCATTCGTTGGCCGTCCTGTCTCATCATCCTGCGGATTTAAGGGCTGCATATAGAAAGGAATGGCCGCGCACGCAAGTATGGGGCGGAAAACCGCCCCGCAAAGCCGTCAGATTCGGGCTGGGACCCGGCCCTCAGGCGCCAGCCGTCTTCTGGCCGCTGCTGCCGAACCACTTGTCGCGCTCCCGCCACAGGGCTGGCAAGGCCAGCAATCCAATCGCCGTGACGGCGATCAGCGTCTTGTTGAGCTGCGACAGTTCTGCCGTGCGGCCGTCGAGATAATAGACGCCGTAGACGATCGCCACATGCCAGACATAGACCTGCAGCGAATGGCGGCCGAGCAATTGCAGGAACTTCAGCGACAGCACCCAGATGACGCCTTCGGCGATGGAACGCACGAGCGGACGGTGGTGCTTCGGACCGGCAATCACCAGCCAGGTCAAGCCGACGCCAACGGCGAGGAAGTTGATGAGATAGACCGGGCCGAAATCGGCGCGGATTTCCATGGTAGAGAATTTGCCCATCATGAAATCCGGCATCAGGCCCCAGGCAGTGGCGATGCGCAGCGGCATGAAGAACAGGCAGATGGCGAGCGCCGCTTTCGGCAACCATGTACGCTCAGGCGAGAAGATCGCCTTCCACGGAATGCGGTTCTGCGCCGTCATCGCGCCCATTACCAGCGCCGAATAGAATACCAGCTGCCAGCCGAGCAGGTTGAAGCTGACACGGATACCTTGCTCATCCGCCCCCTTGACGAGTTCGTTGAGCGGGGTCGTCACAATTTGCTGCAGGCCAAGCTGGCCCGCCATCCAGACCAGCAGGGAGCCGGCCATGACATAGGCCCACTTACCATCCAGACAAAGCTTCACCAGCACCGGCGCAAAGATCATGTAGACGATATATTGCGGCAGAATATCCATGAAGGTCGGCTGGAAGAGGAATGTCGCAATCGCCGCGAGACGCAGCGGATCGTCGAACGACGTCATGCCAAGCCAGTTGTACCAGATATAAGGCGCATGCGGGATGACCATGCGGAAAAACAGCACGGCGATGACAAGGCCCATGGCATAACGATAAAGCTCCATCGCGCGGTTCCAGATCATCTGTTTGCCGGCGTCATAGCCATATTTCATCATCTTGCGCGCATAAACCATGCCGATCAGCAGGCCGGACAGGAACACGAAACCCTGCGCGTCCTCGACAAAAGCAAACTGCCGGTGATTGATTTCCACCAGCCAGAAGCCGCCGGCAAACACCAGATGGTTGATCAGCATGAAGACGAGGAAGTAACCACGCATCCCGTCGATCAGGTCAAAGCGTTTCATCTCGATAGCTCTCCGTTCTCGCAGGGCCTGCATTGCCCGGCCATCCAGCCCGGCTTGGGAGGGGCCGGGTATGGATTGTCAACGCTGTTTCGCGCCTCAGGTTCCCTTTCCAAAGCGGTGTAGAACCCGCGCGAAAAGTCACATCGATGTGTGTGCCCTGTGGTTAGGACGCCGGGACTGAATGCCGGATGAATGAAAAAAGGCAATTGCGTGAAGCGGAAGAGCCATGCGCGGGTAACATGTCGCGACAAACAGGGCTAAAAACGTTGCATAGCAGGACGAAGCGGAATTCACCGCCGATGGCCGCGGGAGATATCACCCGTTAGATTTATCAGTCGTTTTTTTGACCGCATCTTTTTGTCCCTTAGCCGAGCGAGCGTCGGCGTGACCATGTTTTCCGCGAGCGTGACGAGCAAAGGCCCGGCGGTAACGAGAACCGCCGGGCCTTGATTTGTTAAATAAGCTACGATTCGTCAGGCGGCCGCCTGAATAGCGGCGACCTGCCAGTTATCGTTTCCGGGGCGGCGGACGAAGGTCCACATTTCCACCGCCTCAGAAGGCTGGTGCTCGTCACCTTCGATCACCTTGCCGGAGGTACGGTCGCGCATCACGTCGATGGCGGAGTAGCGCATAGCCACCGTTGCATAATCCTGGCCCTCTTCGTGCCATGCTTCGGCAACATCGCCCTGTAGCAGCGTCACATCGCGCACGTCGTTTTTCACGCCGCTGGTCGCGTTGTCGCTCAGTTCGTCGGCGAGATACGACATGGCTTCCGGCGTCGTCAGCTTGCGCAATGTGCCATAATCCTCGGCGGCATAGGCGGCCTGCACGTCTTCCAGCATTTTCTGGAAAGTTTCGAGATCGCCCTGGGTAATGCCGATTTCATCGCCTTCCGACATGGCATTGGCATGAGGCGCGGGGGCATGAGGCGCAGGCTTTGCCGTTGCGGCATTGGCGGCCACGCCGCCCGCAGCGCCGGCCAGCGCGCCGATCTTCGGAATCTTGAAGGAGGATGCAGCAGAACCCGGCTGCGAACCGCCATTATAGGAAGAACCGGAATGATCCCTACGCTGCGAGGCACCGGCCGCGCCGTAAGCGGGCTGGCCCTGACGGCGCGAGGCGAAGAAACGCATGGCGAGCATCACCAGAAGGCCGATCAGAGCCACCTGCAACAGCATACCGAAGAAACCGGCCATGCCGCCAAAACCGCCGCCCAGCAGCATTCCGAACAGACCGCCCATCAAGAGGCCGCCCATCAAACCACCCATCATGCCGCCGAACAAGCCGCGGCTCTGCTGCGGCGCCTGCGCGCCGGGACGGGCCGGCTGAGCAGCGCTCGGCGCTGCCTGATTGGTATTGGGAGTCATGCTGCGGTTTATCGGCGCGGTCTGGCCGGGTGCCGTGCTGGTCGAAGGCGGAGCGGAATAGGTCCGCGTGCCGCGGCTGCCGAAACCGCCGCTGGCGCGACGCGCTTCCGCCATATCAACCGCCACGAAAGACACCGCGATACCAAGCGCGGCGACTGCGAACAAACCCTTGAAGCGCCGAAAGGCAGCAAACATCGTTATCTCCTGTTGGCCGCCCTCCCATGAGCGGCATGTCAGCAGGCGATATAGCAACTCATGATCATCATTTTTAGAGCAGTTACCTTAAATTTTTCGTGATATGCAACCAATGCGATAGTCACATATATTCTGCGACGAAAGAGACACTGGATAAACGAAAAACCCGGCACAGGGTCTCCCCTGCGCCGGGCCTTATTGTCCCCTTGGGAGGAACGATATCAGTCGACGTTGAAGGTCAGCGGCTTGACCTGGCGGATCGCCGGGTTGGCGCGCAGCTTGTCGAGCACGGTTTCGGAAACCGGACCGTCGACATAAAGCAGCGCGATGGCGTCGCCGGCTTCCTTTTCACGGCCGAGCTGGAAGTTGGCGATGTTGACGCCAGCTTCGCCGAGCGTGGTACCCATGAAGCCGATCATGCCGGGAACGTCGGTATTGGTGATGTAGATCATGTGCGATCCGACATCCGCATCCATATTGATGTTCTTGATCTGGATGAAGCGCGGCTTGCCATCCGAGAAGACCGTGCCGGCAACCGAGCGGATCTGGTTTTCCGTCTTGACCGTCAGCTTGATATAGCCGTCATAAACGCCGGTCTTGTCGCGCTTGACCTCGGAAAGGATGATACCCTTTTCCTTGATCATCACCGGAGCCGAAACCATGTTCACATCCGCAACCTGGCTGCGGATCAGGCCGGCCAGCAGGGCACTGGTCAGTGCCTTGGTGTTCATGTTGGCGGTTGCGCCATCATAAAGGATTTCGATTTCCTTGGTGGCGCTTTCCTGCACCTGGCCGACAAAGGAGCCGAGAACATCCGCCAGACGGATGAAGGGCTTCAGGCGCGGCGCTTCCTCAGCCGTGATCGACGGCATGTTGATGGCGTTGGAAACCGCACCCTTGACCAGATAATCCGACATCTGCTCGGCAACCTGAAGGGCGACGTTTTCCTGCGCTTCCGTGGTGGAAGCACCGAGATGCGGCGTGCAGACGACATTCGGCAGGCCGAAAAGAGGGCTCTCGGTGGCGGGCTCGACTTCGAACACGTCAAAACCGGCGCCGGCGACATGGCCGGACTTGATGGCTTCGGCAAGGGCCGCTTCATCCACAAGACCACCACGGGCGCAGTTGACGATACGCACGCCCTTTTTGGTCTTGGCGAGGTTTTCAGCGTTCAGGATGCCGCGCGTCTTGTCGGTCATCGGCACGTGCAGGGTGATGAAATC
Source organism: Agrobacterium salinitolerans (assembly GCF_002008225.1). Classification (GTDB taxonomy): domain Bacteria; phylum Pseudomonadota; class Alphaproteobacteria; order Rhizobiales; family Rhizobiaceae; genus Agrobacterium; species Agrobacterium salinitolerans. The sequence goes on from NZ_MRDH01000037.1 coordinate 356,133, forward strand.
GGCCTGGGCCAGAAGTTCGTCCAGCTCAACCTTGGTCACACCCATTTCCTGCGCGCGTTCCGGCGACAGGAAGGGGTCATAGGCAAGAACATGCATCTTGAGGCCAAGTGCACGCGAGCAGACGATGGAGCCGATATTGCCGGCACCGATGACGCCGAGCGTCTTGCCGGTGATTTCGACACCCATGAACTTAGATTTTTCCCACTTTCCGGCCTGCGTGGAGCTGTCGGCTGCCGGAAGCTGGCGGGCAACTGCGAACATCAGCGCAATAGCATGTTCGGCAGTGGTGATGGAGTTGCCGAAGGGCGTGTTCATGACGATGATACCGCGGCGCGAGGCGGCCGGGATATCGACGTTATCGACGCCGATGCCGGCGCGGCCGATAACCTTGAGGTTGGTCGCGGCTTCGATCAGTTTTTCGGTCGCCTTCGTGGCCGAACGAATGGCAAGACCATCGTAATTGCCGATGATTTCAGCCAGCTTGTCCTTGTCCTTGCCGAGTTTCGGCTGGAAATCGACTTCGACGCCACGATCACGGAAAATCTGGACGGCGGTTTCCGACAGTTCGTCGGATACGAGTACGCGAGGTGCCATGGTTTACGGGCTCCTTGAAAAGCGGTGCAGTTTTGAAAGCGGGGAATATGCGGCCCTGCATCAGCGCAGGGCCGGTATCGAAATCAGGCGGCAGCCTTGGAAAGTGTTGCCTTCTGCGTCTGGTAAGCCCAGGCGAGCCAGGGCATGACGGCTTCCATATCGGCCGTCTCGATGGTCGCGCCGGCCCAGATGCGCAGACCGGACGGGGCGTCGCGATAAGCACCAATATCCAGGGCGACATTTTCCTTTTCGAGCAGGGCGACTACGCCCTTGGCGAAATCGGCCTGTGCGGCGGCATCCAGCGCCTGCACCTCGGGATCGACGATCTTCAGGCAGACGGAGGTGTTGGAGCGGGTTTCCGGCTTGAGGGCCAGATTGGCGATCCAGTTATTCTTCTCGATGAAGTCGTAGATAACCTTGGCATTGGCATCGGCACGGCCGATCAGCGCCTTGAGGCCACCGAGGCTTTTCGCCCACAGCAGCGCGTCGATATAATCTTCAACGCAGAGCATGGACGGCGTGTTGATGGTTTCGCCGGTGAAGATGCCCTCGATCAGCTTGCCGCCGGAGACCATGCGGAAGATTTTCGGCAGCGGCCATGCGGGTGCGTAGTTCAAGAGACGCTCGACGGCACGGGGCGAAAGGATGATGACGCCATGGCCACCCTCGCCGCCCAAAACCTTCTGCCAGGAGAAAGTGACGACGTCGAGTTTCGTAAAATCCATGTCCTGCGCGAAGGCTGCCGAAGTGGCGTCGCAGATGGTCAGACCCTTGCGGTCGGCGGGAATGAAATCGGCGTTGGGAACGCGAACGCCTGATGTCGTGCCGTTCCAGGTGAAGACGACGTCACGGTCGAAATCGACTTCGGCAAGGTTCGGCAGCAGGCCGTAATCGGCCTCCAATTTGCGGACGTCCTTCAGCTTCAGCTGCTTGACGACGTCAGTGACCCAGCCAGCGCCAAAGCTTTCCCAGGCGAGCATATCGACGCCGCGTTCACCGAGCAGCGACCATAGCGCCATTTCAACGGCGCCGGTGTCGGATGCGGGAACGATACCGATGCGATAATCGGCAGGAACGTTCAGAACTTCACGGGTGAGATCAATGGCCTGCTTCAGCTTGGCTTTGCCAACCTTGGCGCGATGCGAGCGACCGAGCGGCGCATCGGAGAGAGCATCTAGCGACCAACCGGGACGCTTCGAGCAGGGACCAGAGGAAAAATGCGTATTGCCCGGACGGACGTCCGGTTTCACGATATCTGTCATTTGACTACCCTTCCAGATAGGCGCTCCACGTTAGGGTGGAGTGTCCTGACGCCGTTGCTATTCCTGTCGCCCATCCCAGTCAAGCGGAATATGTCGCTACGCAGAAGAATCTTGGTCCATATGCGTCATGCGCCGCGTCAGGTGCCGGTAAAACAAAACCGCCCGCACCCGGAGGATGCGGACGGTCTGAAACTACCAGCAGGGCGTGACGTTTATTTATAAACGGCAGGCTGCAGCGGAATATCGGCGGGCGGCATGTATTGTGCGGTATCGCAGCCGTTGAAGACATAACGGCCGCCGACGCGGACTTCGTGCGAATAAAGGCCCTTGTCACGGCCCGGACCGCCGCCATTTTCGTAAGCGAACATATCGCCCTTGTTGATGTGGCGGAAACGATAGCCGATATCGGCCTTCAGGTTACAGGTGACATCGATGGATGCGCCGGCCATCAGGGCGTAGGCGAAGCGCCATTTGCCCTTGCCGCCATGTTCGGTGGTCGGGTCGCAACCCAGGCCGTTGACGCTGCAGGATGTGTTGCGCAGCTTATCCCACTTGACGTAGGAGCCGCCGATACCGCCACCGACATAAGGCGTCACCCGCCCATAAGTGCCGAGATCGACATAGGCATTCGCCATCAGAGTATAGGCGCGAAGTGAGCTAAGGTCCTCTGAGACGCAGCGACCGGGAACGGAACCGCAGGAGCCACTCGTGGAGCCGCGGAAATCCGACTTACCCATATAGTCAAAGGTCAAGTCGCTACGGAAATAGTTGTTGAACTGATAACCGACGCCGGCGCCAATGACATAGCTGTCCTTGATCGTCGCGGTGTCAAAATCCGCGAGATAGCCGCCGGGGCCACCCTGATAATAATGGGCGCCGCGCAGCTTGTTGAAGGAATAACCGACGTCGCCGCGCAGGTACCAGCCACTCGCCTGGGTGACGGTCACTTCGGGTGCATCGACATAAGCAGGGGCAGGCTCGGCTTGATAGAGATCGGCAGCGATGGCGCTGGTACCGGTCAGCAGGACGGCCAGAAATCCGGCCAGGGCGTTTTTCATGACTTCCACTCCAGAAGAGACACATGCGGTTTCGGCGTCAGATGCCAGTGAATTCTTCAGTCATGAAGATTGTCGTAAAATGGTTAAGTCCCGATTAAAATGGAAACCTGTATTACAACAATCGTTACTGAAAATGGTAAACACACTGATACGGTTTGCGCTTTCTTAACCCTAAAACGCATAGGTTAAGGAAGTGCAAAAGCTATTGCGCTGATCCGGTTATGGATGGAAGCCTTACAAAATTCGGCATCTCTCTTTGCACGGAAGGCAGACGGCCCCCTGACAAAATGGCAGCGAAAAGCCGCGCAAGGCAGAAGAGATCGTGACAAAGTTCCGCCAGGTTGGCGTGCTGAATGCGCCGGACGGCACGATGGCGGAAGCGAACCTTGGGATTGCCGGCGAGAACGCCGACCCTATCTCTCGCTCCAACTCATCGTATAACGCGTACCCACCTTCCGGTCCGGGTGGGTATGTGTCTGATCGACACGGGCGCCGATGTTCTGCGCCATCGCCATGATCAGTTTCGTGCCCAACCCTGTGCCCTTCGGCGATATGTGCGGGTTCGACCCTATCCCGTCATCTTCCACAACCAGAATGAATTGCCCATTCTCTTCAGAGAGCTTGACCCGGACGGCGCCGGTTTGATCGGGGTAGGCATATTTGAGCGCGTTGGTCAGAAGTTCTGTGATGATGACGCCAAGCGCAACGGCATGGTCCGCATTCAAATCGACCTCACACAGCGACGTTTCAACAGTGATGGAGGAAGAGCCGGGCACGGCCTGAAACAGATCACCGATGATCGAGGTCAGATAGGAATTGAGAGAGACCAGGCCCACATTCGCGGTGTTATAGAGGCTGCGGTGAACGCCGGCGATTGCCGAAATCCTGCTCTGCGTTTCCAGCAACGCGGTTTCTGCTTCCTGCGACTTCAGGGTATTTATTTGTAGTCGGATCATGGCGGAAACCAGTGAGAGACTGTTCGCGACACGATGGTTCATCTCTTTCACCATCATTTCCGCGTGCTCTTTGGCCTTCACCAGCAAACGGTCGGCCTCCTCCTTCGTCTGGCGCAGGCGATGGTTTTCCAATGCCTGATTAATGGCTGTGAGCAGAAGCGGGAAGAAATCATCTCCGACATTCTTGATGACGTAGTCGGCGGCACCTGCCCTGAGCGCATCCATGGCGATCTGCGCCTCGTTGGACCCCGTCACATAAAGGATGGGAACACGCGCCGGTATCGTCTCGATAGCGGCGAGAAATTCCATGCCCGTCGCGGTTTGGAAATAATGGTCGAGAACGACGATATCGAACTGCCCGTTTTGAAAAAGCTCGAGTCCGGACGCCACGGAGGCGGCATGAACCACCTCCATTCCGTGGCGACCAAGAACGCGGCTCGAAAGCCGGGCCAGAGCCGGGTCGTCATCGACATATAAAACGCGCAGAGCCATCGTGCCTTCAAGGTATCTGAATTACGGAAAAGAACAGGCCAAGATTTTTGATGGCAGTCGCGAAGCCCTCATAATCGACCGGCTTGGTTATGTAAACATTCGCGCCCAGGTCATAGCATTTCTGAATTTCAGTCTCGTCATCGGTAGTTGTCAAAACCACGACGGGCAAACGACGGGTGTATTCGTTGCTTTTGATCTGCTCGAGAATGTTGATGCCCGACATGTCAGGGAGATTGAGGTCGAGCAGGACAAGAAGATAACGGTCTTTGCTCACAAGGCCATCTCGACTTTCGCCCAGTATATAGTCAAGCGCCTCAGCTCCGAGCGTAAACGGCACGATCTCGTTGTTCACGCCGGCCCGCCGCACGTTCTTTTCGATCAGCCGCGCATGGCCCTCGTCGTCTTCGATCATCACGATCGTCACTTCCTGACCGGTCGCTTTCATGTGTCGCCTTCCTTCGTCACTCGTCTGAGGTCACTCGGCAGCAGCAGGAAAAACGTGCTGCCCTCACCGAGTTTGGACTCAACTCTAATGTCACCTCCTAAATTTCTGATTAGCGAACGAACATGGGCAAGGCCAATACCCTCTCCCGGCTGGTCCTGATTGCCCGCCCGGCGAAAGAGTTCGAAAACCCTTTCGAGATCCTTTTCACCGATACCGCGCCCATTGTCGCCGACTTCGATACAGATCGCACCACGCCCGGCCGGATAGGCGCGCGCCGTCAGCCGCAGCGGACGACCAGGCATCTGGTATTTCACCGCATTGTCGAACAGATTTCCGAGAATCTGATCGAGTGATATGCGGTCGGTCACGATCGTCAGCTTCGGCGTGTCGACGTCGATCTCGCCGCCGTTCGCCGTGATCTGGTGGCGTACCGTCTCGGAAAGTGACAAGAGCAATGTTTCTACGTCGACTTTCTCGGGCTGCAGCTTGCGCTGGCCGTCGCGGGAAATTTTAAGGATCGCGTTGATCAGCTGATCCATTTTGCGGGTGGATGAGCGGATAAAGCCGATAGCCTCGGGAATATCCTCTTCCACCGCCAACCGCGCCTCGCGGACGACGTCGTCGGCCAGGGTTTTCCCATCCGCAAGGACATAAGCATTCACCGACTTCAGCGAGGTGTCGAACTCGGAGAGAAAGCCCATTATATTTACCAGCGGCGCCCGCAGGTCGTGTGTAACGATGTAGGCGAAGCGCTGGATTTCCTGATTGGCGCGGCGGAGATCGCGTGTCCTGCCTTCTACACGTTCCTCCAGATTCCGGTTAAGCTCGTCAACATCCTCCCGAGACCGGGTCAGAGCCTTGATATAGGTGAAGACAAGGAAGATCGAACCGCCGACGACAAGGAGAATTGCAAGCGCGCCGCCCACGGTTACCCATCGGAGTGTATTGGCGGCATCGAGCTGATCATTAACAATGACACGCAAACGATCGTCGACATTCGATTGCAGATTGGACAAGATGCCTCTGATCTCGCTCATTAAGCGCTTGCCGTCATTGTTGCGAACGATCTCAATTGCCTCCGTGATTCGACCCGTGCGCTGCAGCTCAATGGTTTCGCTTGTCTCCGCCAGCTTGGCTTCGATCGCCCGCCTCAAACCGGAAAGAGACTGCGCATATTGAGGCTGTTCCTTCAGCAGGTCGAAGAGTCTCGACTGGCGTTGCGGCAATGTACGCAGAGCCTCTTCATAAGGCGCTAGATATTCCGAGTTGTTGGCAAGCAGATATCCTCGTTGCCCGGTCTCAATGTCCTGCATCGCCGTCAGCACATCGAAAACCGCGGCACGAAAACGTCGGAGTTCCGCAGTCTCCTGTGAGTACCTGTTGTTCACCTGGACGAGCCATAAAGACACGGAGACCATGCCAATCAAAATCGCAACACCCACGGCCAGCATCAAAAGGCTTCGTTTGGCAAACGGTGAAAAACCAGTCACAGCAATACATTCCCGGTAGGCGCTAAATTAGTTGCGCAAGCTAGAGTATGACAACACCGGAGGCGACTGTTTTCTTTTTATCGATCCGTGGAACCAGCGCGGGGTTCAGGGGTTTTGCAATGTTGATTGAAAGAGGCCTGCGGGGCCGAAGTAATGAGAATACGGTGACAATGAGCTACGATTTCCAGGGAAAACAGATCCTCGTATTGGAAGATGACGCACTTCTCGCGATGGATATGGAAGATTTTCTCTCCGACCTCGGCGTCAATGTTGTCGGGCCGGTTTCCCATGTTGACGCCGCGCTCGAAAAAATAAACGTCACCGATCTCGACGGTGCGGTCATTGATCTCAATCTGAGAGGAGAATTGTCCTTCCCCGTCATCGAAGAGCTCAAGGCGGCGAACATTCCCTTCGTCATCTGCAGCGGATATGCGGAAGTACCCGGTGTCCGGGCTCAGCTGGACGGCCTGACAGTCGTTTCCAAGCCTTGCGATTTCGACAATCTCTCGCGTGTTCTGGCCAATGAGTTTTCACTGATCGACTAGGGCCGAGCCGATCGCGGCTTGGCGCCCCACCTTCATCTTTTCATCCGGCATCTTTTCATCCGGCGATTCAATCCAGGGGAAAGAGGACCTGATATTTCAGGCCGCCGCGATCGTAGCGAATTTCACTTTCAGCCTGCAATTCGTATTGCGCGCCTTTTGTTATCAGGGTCGTTCCAAAGCCGGTTTCCTTCGGCGCGGAAACAGGCGGGCCTCCGCTTTCCTGCCACCTTAGGTCAACACGGTTGCGCCCATCTCCGTCACGCAACTTCTTCCAGAAAACCTCGACCTTTCCGTTTGCGCCGGACAGAGAACCGTATTTCTGCGCGTTCGTCGCCAGTTCATGCAGGATCATTCCCAGCGCCAAAGCTGATTTTGGCGACACATGCACGCCATCCGGACCGTCAAGTTCGACCCTGCTCGCAAAGACATTATGCGGCTCGATCGCGCGCTTCACGACGTCTCTGAGGTCAGTCTCTCCCCAATTGCTCTGAAAAAGCAGGGCATGGCTCTCCGCCAGTGAACTCACGCGGGCCACAAGCCGTTCCTGATAATCCTCGATCGAGGTACTGCCTTTTGCCGTTCTGCGGATAATGGATATGACCATCGCCATGGTGTTCTTGACGCGATGGCTCAGCTCACGAACAAGAAGTTCCTTGTGCAGCTCTGCCCGTTTCCGCTCCTGTTTTTCCCGCGCTTCCGCCAGCGCGCGCTCGACGGCGGACGGCAATCTCACCAGCCGCTGCTTCAGCACGTAATCCGTGGCGCCGCGCCGGAATGCGTCGATCGCAGCATCCTCGCCCAAAACTCCGGACACGAAGATAAACGGCGTATCGGGTCGGGTCTGCATGACGACGTCAAGCGCCGCCATGCCGTCGAAGTCCGGCAGGGAGAAATCCGCAAGAATGATATCAAACGGCTGTTTTTCCAAAGCCTCTATGAACGACGCCTTGCCGACCGCCCTGGTCACCAGCGGAGGTGGTGAAATACGCGAAAGCTGGTCCTCAATCAGTTCTGCATCGACCGAGCTGTCCTCAAGGAGAAGAAGCTTGCCTGCTTCCATTCGCCGCACCGCCTCATCCACCATTGCGACGTGCACCGGGTGGCGGCTCGTTCAGGAGAGCCCAGAAAACTCCGAGATCCTGTATAGCCTTAAAAAACTGTGTGAATTCCACGGGCTTGACGACAAAGGCGTTAACGCCCAGTTCGTAGCTCCGCACCAGGTCCTGCTCCTCTCGAGATGACGTCAGCATGACGACCGGAATGTGCCGCAGATGATCAGCGCCCTTTACCCTCTGCAAAACCTCAAGCCCGTCCACTTTCGGGAGTTTGAGATCGAGAAGGACGACAGCCGGATCGCCGGCAGGCCGGTTGTGATAGCTGCCAGTGACAGTGAGATAGTCGAGCGCCTCGGCGCCGTCGCGCGCCACCACCACCTCATTCGCCAGCTGGCATTTTTCGAGAGCGGTCAGCGTTAATTCCAGATCGCGCGGATTATCTTCCACCAGCAGAATAGGTCTGAGTTCAGGCAATGTCGTCCTCTTTAATCTTCACAATCGGCAATCGGAAGGAGAACGTGGCTCCCTCACCGACAGTTCCCTCAGCGCCGACCGAACCGTGATGGCGCTCGACAATTCGTCTCACCAACGCAAGTCCAATGCCCGTGCCCTCGAAATCCTCGACACGCTGAAGCCGCTGAAACACGCCGAAAAGCTTGCCGTAATAGGCCATATCGAAGCCGACACCATTGTCTTCGACGGAATAGGTGATGTCGTCTTCGCCTTCAACCGCTGAAATGCTGATGATCGAAATCGGCTCCCGGGAGGAATATTTGATGGCGTTTTCGATCAGATTGTACCAGACCTGCCGCAACAGGGTCGGATCTCCGAATATCACCGGCAGTTTTCCGATCCGCCATTCGATCTGGCGGCCAGCAACCGCCGGATCGAGAGAACGGCGGACTTCGCTCACCACCTTCTGCATATCGACCGGCTTCATGGTAATCTGCGTGCGGCCAAGCTGAGAAAAATTCAGAAGATCGTCCACCAGCCTGCCAGCGCCGAGCGCCGCCTCGGATATCATCTGAAGATAATGCAGGGATTTCTCGTCCAAGGCGTTGCTGCGCTCACGCAATAATTGCGCAAAACCGACGATATGGCGGAAAGGCGCGCGCAGGTCATGCGAAACGGAATAGGAAAAAGCCTCCAGTTCCTTGTTGGTCCGTTGCAGTTCCCGCGTCAGATCCGCCATTTCCTCCGCCTTGCGCAGGACAATACCGATGATCGCGCTGCGCAGCTCCCTTGCGGCTGCAAGCTCGGGCTCCGACCACGGAGACGCCGTGCCGCGCAATTGCTCCTTCCAGATTTCGAAGGACTTGCGCGGATGGATGCGTCCGCTTTCCTGCACCGTCTTGTGCGGATCGCCACCCCAGCGCACTGTTTTTATGACCTCCGGCCGAAACCAGATCAGCCAGCTTCCATGCAGTTCCGAAACCCGCATCGCGATAATCCCGCTGGCGACGGATGCATAGGCCGACGCAGCAGGGTAATCACCTGCCAGATTGTCGGTCGCAAGAACATCGGTTAAATCCTGCTCACCAAGCCACAGGACAAGCTCTTCAACCTGCTGCCGTGAAGGCGTCTTGCCGACAAGTTCATATTTGTCGCCAAGAATAAGCGCAGCACCATCGGCTCCCACCTGTTTCAGCAGGTCTTCTCTTTCGTCGTCGCCTGCAATCAGACCGTCAACCCATTTTTCGGCAGTCGCCATCCGCTTCAGCAGACGCGCCTGAACGTGGCCAAGCTCCACGCGGCGGGATGCATCCTGAGAACTCTGCTCCATCGCTATCCGCATCGACAGCAGCTGCGCCGCAAAATCACAGGCCTCTCGCACGGCAAGGGACACCGCATGAGGTGTGGCGTGGTGGCAGGCGATCAGGCCCCACAGGGCGCCGTTAACGATGATCGACACCGACATGGAAGCGGCCGTGCCCATGTTGCGCATATACTCAAGATGAACCGGAGACACGCTCCGCAGCTGTGAAAAGCTCATATCGAGTACCGCCCCCGTTTCCGCATTCACCTGCGGTCTCACCGGGACGGGCCGATAATTGGCATCGGGGATCATTCGCAAACGGTTGATGGTATAGAGTTGCCGCGCCTGCGGCGGGATATCACCCGCCGGAAAACGTAGTCCAAGATAAGACGGCAAAGCCCCGCTACCGGCTTCCGCCACGACGTGGCCGCTCCAGTCCGGCCCGAAGTCGTAAATCAGGGTGCGATCATACTCACTGATTGCGGAGACCAGTTGCGCTGTTCGAAAAAGCGCATCTTCCAGCGACGGCGCGCTATTCAGATATTGCGCCAGACGGGTGAGTTCGCCCATCAGCCTTTCAGCCGATTCGCCCTCCCTCGTCTTTTCCACCTCAACGATAATCAGAGGGCCGGATCGATGCGCCGAAACATCGAGTTTCTTTTCGGCCCAGACATATCGGAAAATGCTCTCTTCACTGGAATACCAGGCGGACAATGCTGCGAGAAACGGCAACACCACCTCGCTTGCAACGGCACCGATCGGCACTGCCCGACCAATATAGTCAGCGAAATTGTCACTGGTCTGCACCACGGAAAATTCCCGCGCAGACAAGACCAGAAGAGCCCCATGCTCCTGAATAGCGCCGGGGATATGGATGGGCTCGGCGCCGCAACTATCCAGTTTCGGCGTAACTGAACTCATAACTTTCTCCAGCTGCTCCTTGTGCAAGAACGTTCGACCTGCTCAAAAGATGCGGCCAGCCTATTCATTATTGCGGGGATGTAAACGTTCGTTTCGGCAAACGTTTCGAGAGCGGTTTTTGAAACGCGCCCATGCCGATTGCGGGGCGCTGACACTAAACCGCCTTCAAGAGGTAGTGCCCCACCCCCCACACGTCACCACCATCATGCCCGAAAAGCCCCGCGGTGGCCAGGAAGAACAATCGCCACCGCCTTTCCCAAAGCCGCGCATCGGCACCATAGGTTTGTTGCAGAATGGGTCGGATGCGGTCAATTTTTCTGTCGAAGTTTTCGAGCCAATCGAGAGCTGTCCGACGATAGTGCGACCCTGACCAGCGCCACTCCCGCTCGACGGTGAAAAGCTGGTTGAAACGATGGGGAAGGTCAAAGGCCGGCATGATGCCGCCGGTGAAGAAATGCCGGGCGATCCAGTCGGCAGGATTGTTATGGTCGAAACGATAGGATCGGTCGCGGTGGTTAAACACATGCATGAAAAACCTGCCGTCCGGCTTCAGCCACGCGTGAACACGCTCAAACAACACGCGCCAATTCGACATGTGCTCGAACATTTCCACCGATACGACACGGTCGAAGCGATCGTTCGTCGTGAAATCATTCATATCGGCCGTTATTACAGAGAGGTTTGAAAACCCAGATTCTCGCGCACGACCGATTATATATTCGCGCTGCGACACGGAATTCGAGACTGACGTGATACGCGCATTGGGAAAACGGCCGGCCATATAAAGTGACAACGAACCCCATCCGCAGCCAAGTTCCAGAATATCCATCCCGTCTTCAAGGCCGGCATGGGCCGAGGTCTTGGCCAAAGCAACATTTTCAGCTTCATCCAGCGTCGCCGTGGCATCGTCATAATAACAGCAGGAATATTTGCGATGCTCTCCCAGAACGAGCGCGAAAAATGCCGCTGGCACTTCATAATGCTGTTTGTTCGCGTCGTCGGTATGGCTGGCGACGGGAAATTTCACCATATCCGACGCGAAAACCTCTTCCGCATCGGCTGGGATGGCGGCAAGCCGCCGCTTCGTCCGTCCGCAGAGCATATCTATTCCGGCAAGCGTCACGCTATCGCTAAGCGGCGTGCGCTCGGCGGCGTTGATGGCGAGTGCGAGCATGTTCATGGCCTGTCCTCGTTCTTGCGCGGCCCCGGGAAAAAGGCGTTGACGCGTTGTTGAAGGGCGCGGAATTTTTCCCCGCGCGATTGCAGCATATGGTCTTCAAGCGGCGGAATGCCGGAGACATGGACAAGCAGCCAGTACATCATCGCCGGTGCGGCGAGCGACGCCCATGACAAGGCCAGCCCCTGAATGGCCAGCAGCGGAAAACTGCACCAGAAAAGCCATTCGAAAAAATAATTGGGATGGCGGGAATAACGCCACAGGCCGGTTTCGCAGACACTGTTTTTTGCCGCTGCGGTCTTTCTGAATTTCGAGAGCTGGGCGTCGGAGAGCGCTTCGCCTGCCAGCGCGCCAAGGGCAAGCACCATGGCGATCACGTCAACGATACGCGGAAAACCATGGGTGTTGCTTGCGGCGAGATAGACCGCGAGAACGAGCACAAAAGCGGCGATTGCCTGTATTTGCAGGAAGATGAAGAGCCGCAGGGCGGCAGCGCTCCCCCATTGCTCCATAAGCTTTGCATAACGGGGATCTTCCCCGCCTCCTCGCGTGCGCATGCCGATATGGCCGGCAAGCCGCAGGGACCAGACAACGACCAGGAAAAGTGTAGCGCCGCGCCGCCAGCCGTCTCCGCCGGCGAAAACAACAGCGAAAATTCCGCCAAGCCCGACGCTCGCCGCCCACACCGTGTCGATCCAGCCGCTTGAACCGGTTGCTCTCTGCAACGCCCAGGCGCCTGCCATCAGAAGCGACATAAGAATGGCCAGCGCCAGGACAACAGAAAATATCACCACTTTGCTCGCCCTTGTGAACAGTTTGAGGTCGGGTTTCGTGATGGGAAATACGACCGAACCGGCAAAAGAGTTTCAGGCGTCGAACAAAATTTCAGAAAATCAATGCGCCGGTGAAACTGATCGGGCGCCCTCCTCGTACATGTCGCAGACCCAAAGACTGGATTGGCAATGCGATAGCGAGGAAAAATGGTCGACACCGAAGCGAAAAAACAACAAAGCCGGCGCCGCATCGCCGTGGTTGGAACGGGAATTTCCGGTTTGTCGGCGGCTTGGCTTTTGTCGCAACGGCACGATGTAACTGTTTTCGAAGCTGCTGATCGCATCGGCGGCCACACCAATACGGTGACGTTCAGGACGGACCACGGACAAGTCCATGTCGACACCGGATTCATTGTCTACAACGAGCAGACCTATCCCAATCTCACCGCTCTTTTTCGAACACTGGACGTGGCCACGGCGGCTTCGAACATGTCTTTCGCTGTTTCTCTGGATGATGGCGGTTTCGAATATTCCGGCGGAACCGGCCTTGGCCTGCTGGCCCAGAAGTCCAATATCCTGAGGCCACGTTTCTGGGCGATGCTTGCGGACCTTTTGCGCTTTTACCGCAACGCCCCACGGGACCTGCATGTGATGGGCGATCTGTCTCTCGATGAATATCTCTCCCGCAATCGGTATGGTTCAGCGTTTCGCGACGATCATCTTTATCCCATGGCTGCGGCCATCTGGTCCACGCCGGCCATGGAGGTCGGCCGTTATCCGGCGGCGCATTTCATCAAATTCTGCCGCAATCACGGCCTGCTGTTGCTGCGCAATCGGCCGGTCTGGCGCACCGTCGTCGGTGGCTCGCGCGAATATGTGAAACGCATCACGGCGCCTTTTGCGGATCGAATTCGCCTGTCGACACCAGTGAAGCGCATCCACCGCCTGCCGGACGGCGTCGAAATCACTACTGCGGACGGCGAAGCCGTGCGCTTCGATGAGGTGGTGATCGCAACCCATGCGGATCAGGCGCTCGACATCCTTGCCGACGCAACACGCGCCGAACGGCGCATTCTCGGCGCTTTTACCTATACCCAAAACCGCGCCGTGCTTCACACCGACAGCAGCTTCATGCCGCGCCGCCGCGCTGCCTGGTCAAGCTGGAACTATGTGGCCGACACGCGCATTAAAACGGGCCAGCCGAGCATTACCTACTGGATGAACAGGCTTCAGCCGCTGGGCGAAATCCCGGACGTTTTCGTAACGCTGAACCCGGCGCGGGAACCGGATCAAGGAAAAATCATCGCCGAGGAAACCTATCACCATCCGGTTTTTGACGCTGGCACCGAACAGATGCGTCAGGAGCTATGGGCCTTGCAGGGCCTGCGAAACACCTGGTTCTGCGGCGCTTATTTCGGATCCGGTTTCCACGAGGACGGCCTTCAGGCCGGCCTCGCCGTCGCCGAAGATCTTGGCGGCGTATCCCGCCCATGGAAGGTTGCCGATGACAATGGCCGGATCATTCGCCTGAATTTGGCGACAGTTGCGGCAGGCACGGAAGTGATGGAGGTGATGGCATGACGTCCCCCCTCAACTCGGCGCTTTTTCCCGGCCATGTAACGCATGCGCGTTTCAAGCCGAAAACCCATAAACTCGCCTACCGGATTTATTCGCTGCTCCTCGACCTCGATGAGTTGAATGTGCTTGACCGAAAATTGCGGTTTTTCTCCGTAGACCGGTTCAACCTTTTCTCATTCCACAGCAGGGACCGCGGCAGCCGCAGCGCCATCGGGCTGCGCCAGCAGATCGAAACAGCCATGACGGCGGCAGGCATGCCGGTGGACGGAGGACCGATACGTCTGCTCACCATGCCGCGTGTGCTCGGCTGGGCCTTCAACCCACTCAGTGTCTTCTTCTGTTACGGGCGCGACTTGTCGCTCAAAGCTATCCTCTGGGAAGTGGACAACACGTTTGGCGAGAGACACGCATACCTGATCCCCGTGGAAGCCGGCAAATCGACCGAGATCGTCCAGCGATGCGAAAAGGCCTTTTATGTCTCGCCTTTCATGGACATGGATCTCCGTTATGTTTTCCGCGTCACCCCACCCGGCGACAGGCTGAAAATCGTCATCGAGACTTTCGACGATGACGGCCTGGTCCTGACCGCCCGCCATCTGGCCCGACGTGTCGAGTTGACGGACAGCGCACTTGTGAAAGCTTTCTTCGCCATCCCCCTCCTGACGCTCAAGGTCATTCTGGGCATTCATTGGGAGGCGCTGAAAATTTGGCTGAAGGGTGTGCGTTTCAGAAAACGTCCGCTGCCGCCTGCCAGTCCAGTCTCCTTCCTTCATCCTTCATCGTCGCAAACCGAGGCCAAAATTCATGACCCCGTTTGACAATCTCACGGAATCATCGGTGAAAAATACGCGTCTTGACCGCCGCATCAGCCCTGGCATGTGGCTCATCAGCCGGCTGTTGAGCAATATCGACCGAGGAAGATTACATGTTATTCTTCCCGGCGGCGGTTTCATTGAAAAATCCGGCGCAACAAATGGCAGCGAGGCGACCATTGTCCTGCATAGCTGGCGCGCGCTCCGGCGAATGCTGCTGAACGGCGACATCGGCTTTGCCGAGGGGTTCATCGAAGGCGACTGGACAACACCGGATCTGACGGCGCTTATTCGCTTCGCGGCCCAAAATCGCGAGGCGTTCACAAGGTCGATGCGCGGCAGCCTGCCCATGCGCCTTCTCCACCGCACTGCGCATAGGTTGAATGCCAATACCAGACGGGGCAGCCGCCGCAATATCGAAGCACATTATGATCTCGGCAACGAGTTCTACCGGCAATGGCTCGATCCTTCGATGCTGTATTCATCGGCGATCTTCGATGACACGGCGTCTACGCTCGAGGCCGCCCAACTGAAAAAACTGGAACGTATCGTCGATAAACTGCAATTGAGTGGCGGCGAAAACATATTGGAGATCGGCTGCGGCTGGGGCGCACTCGCCATTCACCTTGCCACCCAGGCCAAAGCCAACGTCACCGGCATCACCCTTTCCCCCTCCCAGTTGAAATGGGCAAAAAATGCAGCGGAAAAAACGAAAAGGACAGGCCGCATCGATCTGAGGCTGCAGGATTATCGTGACCTGAATGGCCAATTCGACAGGATCGTCTCCGTCGAAATGTTCGAAGCAGTCGGCGAGGCCTATTGGCCAAGCTATTTCGAAACGCTGAAAAGATGCCTGAAACCCGGCGGCCGCGCTGTGCTGCAAATCATTTCGATTGAAGAAAGCCGCTTCGATACATATCGGCGTAAGGCGGATTTCATCCAGAAATACATCTTTCCCGGCGGTTTTTTGCCCTCGAATGACGCGCTCGAAAAGGCGGTCGGCAAGGCCGGCCTGAAGCTCACGGATAACGAGCTTTTTGGCCAGTCCTATGCGCTCACGCTCGCCGAATGGCGTCAGCGTTTTCATGCGCGGTGGCAGACGATATCCCTGCTCGGTTTCGATGACCGCTTCCGGCGGCTTTGGGATTATTACCTTTGCTATTGCGAGGCAGGTTTTGCCGAGGGGACCATAAACGTCGGATTCTACACCATCGAACACGGATAAGGCGGGACCAAACTACGGAGTGAGACAATGATGATCAATGGATTGACAGCTGCTTCCGTCCTGTGGCCACTGCTGGTTGCATCCAGCGCCATGGCGGCCGATATCGACGGCAACTGGGCGCGCGGAGACGGCAAGGCGAAAGTAATGATCGCGCCCTGCGGCGAAAATATCTGCGCCACAAATACCTGGATCAAGCCGGGAACCCCGAAAGAAAAAACCGGGGACCAGCTGATCATGGACATAAAGCAGACAGAGGCGGGCAGCTATTCCGGCACCGCTTTCGACCCCCAGCGTGACAAGTCCTACAGGATAACAGTGACAGTGAACGGCAACGGCATGACCACGAAAGGCTGTATCGTCGCCGGTCTGCTGTGCAAGGGCATAAACTGGACAAGGATCGACTAGCCACATCTCCACATTGCTTTGCCCTCGCATCTTCGCTTCCGCATCAATGCCCTGCAAAGGAAAACACCGATGAAGACCTATTTCGCGGCATACCTTGTTACCCTCGTCGCCTTTCTGGTGATCGATTTCATCTGGTTGAGTACGATGGCGTCGCGCCTTTACCGCCCGGCTATCGGCGATCTTCTGGCGGACAATTTCAGGCTTGCTCCAGCGGTCGTCTTTTACCTCATCTATGCCGCCGGCCTGACCTTTCTCGCGGTTCGCCCGGCCTTTCAGACGGGGGAATGGACGACCGCGCTGCTTTATGGCGCGGTGGTCGGCTTCATGGCCTACGCCACTTACGACCTGACCAATCAGGCGACGTTGAAAAGCTGGTCCACGACCTTGACCGTCGCCGATCTTTTATGGGGAACCTTCGTCTCCGCAGCGGCGGCCACAATCGGCTATTTCATCACGGCGCGGCTCGTCGGCCCGCTGGAAAATCCGGCGGGCCTGTGATGACGACATCCTCTCTTACCGGCAGCTTCGTTCCGATACCCCTGCAGCGTATCCGTTGCCGGGTTCCCGGCATACATCTCTTGTCTTCCTGCGAAAGACGGCTCTATAAAGGAGACGCAGCAAGGAAGGTTCGAATGCAGGCCACAGAGATCGCAAGCCTTATAAACCGCGTCGGCATGGGTGATCGTTCAGCATTCGTCTCGCTTTACCAGGCGACCAGTCCGAAGCTCTTCGCAATCTGCCTGAAAATCCTGCGTGACAGAACGGAAGCCGAAGAGGCGCTGCAGGAAATCTATATCAAGGTCTGGCAGCGGGCCCGAACATTCGCCGCCAGTGCCGGAAAACCCGCCACATGGCTTGCCGCCATTGCCCGCAACCATGCCATCGACACGATCAGGGCGCGCAAGCCCATAACCGATGACATCGAGGAAGCCTACGATCTTGCCGACGAGAGCGTCCGCGATCCTGAGCAGCAGATCGTTCTCGCCGATGAAGGCCGCAGGATCGAAGACTGCATGCGCGAACTTGAGACCGTACACGCGCAGGCGGTGCGCCGGGCCTATGTCGAGGGCTTGAGTTATCTCGAACTCGCCGAGGAATTGCGCGTGCCGCTCAACACGGTCAGAACCTGGCTACGACGCAGTCTCCTCAAACTCAGAGAGTGCATGCAGCGATGACCACGGGCGAACAGAGCGGCGGCAAGCATTCGCGCGACGATATCCTCGCCGGTGAATATGTTCTGGGCGTCCTACCGCTTGAAAAGCGTCGGGAACTGGAACGACGCATGCAGGACGACTCGGCCTTCGCACAGCTGGTACAGCGTTGGGAAGCGGAATTTTCCGACTTCAATGCCGATTACGAGGAGCACGTACCGAGCGCCACTGTTCTTGAGCGTATCGAACAACGACTGTTCGGAAGCAAGGCCGTCAATACCAATGGCAGCCTGTGGAATTCCGCATCCTTGTGGCGCTGGATTTCGGTTGCCACCAGCGCAACCGCCGTTGCCGCCGTCGTTTACGCCGCCTTCCCCGAAAAGCGGCAGGGCACCGCACCGCTGGTGGCCGAACTTGCAACGACGGACAGCCAGGTCAATCTCCTTGCCTCCTACGACGCGGAATCCGGACGGATGCGGATTGTGCCTGTTGCAACCGGCAAGACCGACGAAAAATCACTGGAATTGTGGCTGGTGATGGACGGCGGCAAGACCCGCTCGCTCGGCGTTTTCCAGCCCGGAACGAATGGCGACCTCATCATCCCCGCCGACATGCGCAACAGCATCACCGAAGGCACAACCTTCGCCATCAGCGTCGAACCTTTCGGCGGCTCGCCGACTGGTCAGGCAACCGGCCCTGTTATCGCTGTCGGCACTGCGCGATGGGGATGAAGGTCTAGCGCTTCCCGATTTCGAGGCGAGTCCCGATGACGCGTCACGATAGGAGATGGGTTGTAACGGTCAGTCTCCGAAACCGACGATGCCCTTGATTTCGGTGAACGACATGCTGGATGCACAACGGGTGTATTTGGGCAAAAATGCTGTGTTGCGGCCGGGTTTCCGCAGCTTTCCGCGCCAGAAACCGGCAATTGTGGACGAGGACGGGATTGCGGCCGCATCAGCCGACACCACCAACTCCGATGCACCCTATCCCACGAACATTGTCCGGCGAAATGGTCTTGTCCTTATGCGCCAGCCGCATCACTATCGGCTTCTCGTCAAATGGCATGAGTGAGAGACCGACAAGATGTCCACATTCACATTCGCAACCGTCCCGCAGATAATCGCAGGCCCCGGTAGTATCTCAAGACTTTCGGAGCTGAAGACCGGACTTGGGTCGCGTATTCTGGTAATTTCCGACGATGGCGTCGTCAGGGCTGGGCTTGTTCAGCCCGCCCTTGCAAGTCTTTCGGAGGGCGGGGCCGAAACATCGATCTTCACCGGCGTTGTCGCTGATCCTCCGGAAGCCGTCATCCACGACGCTGTGGCGCGTGCAATCGAATTCGGGGCCACCGGCATACTAGGCATCGGCGGCGGCTCATCGCTTGATGTCGCGAAACTCGTGGCGCTGTTGGCAAGGAGCGGTGAAGCGCTCTGCGATATTTACGGGGTCGGCAAGGTGACCGGTGAACGCCTGCCATTGGTGCTGGCGCCGACGACGGCCGGCACCGGATCGGAAGTCACACCGATTTCCATCGTTACCACGGATGCACACCAGAAAAAGGGTGTCGTGTCGCCAACCCTGCTGCCGGATGCGGCCATCCTGGACGCAAGTCTGACAGTCGGCCTTCCTCCGTCGGTAACGGCGGCGACGGGAATTGATGCGATGGTCCACGCCATCGAGGCTTTCACCTCCGCAAGCGCGAACAACAATCCTGTTTCCCGCACACTTGCCAAAGAGGCGCTCCGGCTACTTGGAGCAAATATCGAGGCCGCCGTAAAGAACGGGACCGACATGGTTGCCAGACAGGCCATGCTGCTTGGTGCGATGTTGGCCGGTCAGGCCTTTGCCAACTCGCCGGTGGCGGCCGTTCATGCTCTCGCCTACCCGATTGGCGGTCTCTATCATGTTCCACACGGGCTCTCCAACAGCCTGGTCCTGCCGCATGTGTTGCATTTCAACGCAACGGTGTGCGGCGATGCCTATGCGGAACTGGCGCCATGTCTTTTTCCTCAGCTGGAGCCTGCCGACAGGTCAGGACGACTTGCCGGCTTCCTGGAAGGGCTGGCCTTGCTTCCCGTGCGCCTGAACCTGCCGGTGCGACTGAGAGATGTTGGAATACCAAAAGACGGGCTTGCCTTGCTGGCGGAAAATGCGATGGAACAGACACGCCTGCTGGTTAACAATCCACGCACGGTGTTGCTGTCCGATGCCGCCAGAATCTACGAAGATGCTTGGTAGGCAAGGGTCAGCGCCTCCTTATCTCCACTTCGACATGTCGGCGCAAAAGTTCTGATATTCTTCCCGACTGTTACCTTTATCAAAGTCGACTGCTCCGATACGGTTGTGGCGGGGATATTCGGAGCCGAAAAGTCCGGGTTCAGAACTGGGAACAACATTGTGCGCTTGGCCCATTGCTCATGTCGTCAGCTAACTGTCGTGACAAATGGAGAACCCCGCAAGGTATCCGTTTGTCACTGTCGTGCGTGCCAGCATCGCACCGGCTCAGCGTTCGGCGTCGCAGTGTTTTATGAAGCCGATCAAGTCACTGCGTCGGGAGAATACAAAACCTACATGCGGCCCGGAGATAGCGGAAAGAACCTGGAGTTCCGCTTCTGCCCCGCCTGCGGATCCACGGTTTATTGGTTACCGGAATTTCGGCCCAGGCTCGTCGCCATCGCCCTGGGCTGTTTTGAAGATTCAAGCGCCATGGAACCAACGCAGAGCGTTTATGAGGAGACCCGCCATGCCTGGGTGTCTCTATCTATTCGAGATTCTGGAGAAAAATGAAGCGGCAAGGCTCCGCCATGGGCTTTCAGGTCCCCTGATCCGGCTCCAGTGAAACAGACAAATTTTAAAGAGGCTATAAAACCGTGTTGACTCGGCCTAGCATTTAGACTTTTTTGTAAAGCGGTTTAGTAAATCGCTTTACAAGCCAAACAGAGGTCGAAAAGACCCGGTAGAGTGGAACAGAAAGCGGGAGTGTGATGGCGCGAAACCCTGCGACCAGCCTCAAAGATGTCGCCTTGGCGGCAGGCGTTTCAGTTGCGACCGTATCGCGGCTTCTGAACGGCACGCTGGAGCTGCCGCCAGAAACGAAAGCGCGCATCGAGGCCGCGATCCGTGAACTCAATTACGTGCCCAATCCCCATGCCAGACGTTTGAGCCGAGGGCGCTCGGACACGATCGGCCTTGTCGTTCCTGATATTGGAAACCCGTTTTTCGGCATGCTCGTTGCGGCCGTGGAAGAAGAAGCCGACAGGCGAGGACTTGCCCTTTCGCTTTTCGCCACGCTGAACCGTACGGGTCGGGAATTGTCCTATCTTCGTCTGCTTGCCCGCAATCATGTCGATGGGCTCGTTTTCATCACGAACCACCCCAATACCGATGAACTGGCGGAGCTGATCAATACCACCGGAAAGGTCGTGGTGGTCGATGAAGACGTGCCCGGCGCCACCGTGCCGAAACTCTTCTGCGACAATGAGCAGGGCGGTCGTCTGGCTGGCGCGCATCTGGCTATGCATGGGCATAAACATGTCCTTTATGTCGGAGGACCAGAGGAGATGATCAGTACGGAGCGTCGTTTTCGCGGTCTAAAATCTGCTCTCACCGAGCGGGTGGCGGAGGCAGAGCTTTCGATTTCCAGATATTGCGGCGCATATACAGTGGAATTTGGCCGGGCTGCCGCGCGCCGCTTTCTGGATGAGGGGCGCCCGGCAACGGCTGTTTTCGCCAGTTCGGACGAAATCGCCATCGGCTTCATCGAAGTTCTGCGATCCGAAGGCGTGCGTATCCCGCAAGATGTGTCGATGATCGGTTTCGATGATGTCGGACCGCTGCATCTGTTTGCCCCGCCGCTCACCGCCATTCACCAGCCTGTCAGCGCCATTGGCCAACGCGCCCTGTCGCTTTTGCTCGAAACCAATTGGGACCAGGAACCTCCTTTGCTGTCAGAGGAGCTATTGCCCGTCGAAATCGTCGTGCGTGAATCCGTTGCGCCGCCCGCGATCAAATAAAAAGCAACGAAACCAACAGAGGAAGAACGATAATGCTGAATTTTAAACGTCGATATTTTTCCGCAGCGCTCGCTGCGACCGTTCTTGCCGGCGCGACCCTGTCTGCCGGTCTTGCCACCGCCGCCGAAAAAACAATCGCCTTGGTGCAGATCAACCAGCAGGCGCTGTTTTTCAACCAGATGAATGAAGGCGCGGAAAAGGCCGCCACGGAAGCCGGCGTCAAGCTGGTGATCTTCAACGCCAACAATGATCCCGCCGCCCAGAACAGCGCGATCGAGACCTATATCCAGCAGAAGGTGGACGGCATTGCCGTGGTCGCCATCGATGTCAACGGTATCATGCCGGCCGTAAAGCAGGCTGCTGCCGCCAATATTCCCGTCGTCGCGATTGACGCCATTTTGCCGGAAGGGCCGCAAAAAGCGCAGATCGGCGTCGACAATGGCAAGGCGGGCGCCGACATGGGGCAATTTTTCCTCGACTACGTGAAGTCGGACATGGGCGGCAAGGCAAAGATCGGCGTCGTCGGCGCGCTGAACTCCTTCATCCAGAACATCCGCCAGAAGGGCTTTGAAGACACGATCAAGGATAAGTCCGGCATCACGACGGCTGGCGTCGTCGATGGCCAGAACGTTCAGGACACCGCTCTGTCGGCAGCGGAAAACCTCATCACCGGCAATCCTGATATGACCGCAATTTATGCCACGGGTGAACCGGCTCTTCTTGGAGCGGTCGCCGCCGTTGAAAGCCAGAGCAAGCAGAAAGACATCAAGGTGTTTGGCTGGGACCTGACCAAACAGGCGATTGCCGGCATCGATGCGGGTTATGTCGCAGGCGTCATCCAGCAGGATCCTTCCGCCATGGGTGCAGCGGCGGTCAAGGCGCTCAAGACCGTCTCCGACGGCGGCACCGTTGAAAAGACCATAGCCGTGCCGGTTACCATCGTCACCAAGGCCAACGTCGAACCCTACCGCGCGGTCTTCAAATGATTGCGGCCGGACAGCACACAGGCGCTGTCGACGGCGCCGGGGGAGATATTCTCTCCCGGCAGCCCGACCGTGAAGCGCGTATCTCCCTGCGCAATATCCGCAAGACATTCGGCTCGCATCAGGCGCTTCGCGGCGTCGATCTCGATATCTTCCCTGGCGAGTGCCTCGGTCTCGTCGGCGACAATGCGGCCGGTAAATCCACCCTCACCAAGGTGATTTCCGGCACCTACATACCCGATGAAGGCACGATCACGATGGAAGGCGAAGCCATTCGCTTTTCGGGGCCCGCCGATGCTCGTAACCGCAACATTGAAATGGTCTTTCAGGATCTGAGCCTCTGCGACCATATCGACGTCGTCGGCAATCTCTTCCTCGGACGCGAGATTACCAGGGGGCCGTTTCTCGACCGGCCAACCATGCTTTCGGAAGCCCGCAAGATGCTGGATGCGCTGGAAATCCGCATTCCGCGTCTCACCGCAAAGGTGGAAAAACTGTCCGGTGGCCAGCGGCAGGCAATCGCCATCGCGCGGGCGGCCTCTTTCAATCCCAAGGTCCTGATCATGGACGAGCCGACATCCGCGCTCGCCGTTGCGGAGGTGGAAGCGGTGCTTTCGCTCATCAATCGCGTCAAGGCGAAGGGCGTGTCGGTCATTCTCATCACCCACCGCCTTCAGGATCTCTTTCGGGTCTGTGACCGCATCGCCGTCATGTATGAGGGCACCAAGGTGGCGGAGCGCCAGATCAACGACACCAGCCTTGAGGATCTGGTAAGGCTGATCGTGGGAGGGCAACGTCATTGACCGTCTATACTGAACGCGCCAAAGGCTCACCGCTTTCGGACTTTTTTGCCGAAAATGCGCAGGTGCTTTCCATCGCGGCCTTTTTTGCCCTCTGCCTGGTGTTCTTCTCCGCGACGACGGATACGTTTCTGACGGCCGGCAATCTTCTGAACGTCGTCCGTCAGGCCGCACCTATCCTGATCGTCTCCGTCGCGATGACATTCGTCATCATCACCGGCGGTATCGATCTGTCCGTCGGCTCCATGGTTGCCCTGATCAATGCCGTCGGGGCGATCCTGCTTGCAGCCGGTTACCCCTGGCCGCTGGTTGTCGTCGCCATGCTCGTGCTCGGCGGCGGCCTTGGCCTCGTGCAGGGCTGGTTCATTGCCTATCAGGGCATTCCAGCCTTCATCGTCACGCTTGCCGGCCTCTCCATCCTGCGCGGCGTTGCCCTCTATATCACGCAGGGTTATTCCGTGCCGATACCGGAAGCACCCGGTTTCTTTTACCTCGGGCGGGGTGATTTCCTCGGCATGCCCGTGCCCGCCCTGATCGGCGTCGTCGTCACCGTGATTGCCTATATCGTTCTTTCGAGCACCCGATATGGTCGTCGCGTCGTGGCCGTCGGCTCCAATCCCGAAGCGGCGCGCCGTGTGGGAATGCCCGCCAAATGGATTCTCGCCTCCGTCTATCTGGCTGCGGGCGTGGCCTCGGCCATTGCCGGCCTGATGATTGCGGCGCGGCTAGGGTCTGGATCCTCGAATGCGGCAGTCGGGTTCGAGCTTCAGGTGGTGGCGGCCGTGGTTCTGGGCGGCACATCGCTGATGGGCGGCCGAGGCACCATTCTCGGCACGGTGCTGGGCACCATGACCATCGCCGTGATCGGCAACGGTCTGATCCTCATGCACATCTCTCCCTTCTTCACCCAGATCGTGACGGGCGCCATCATCCTTGCCGCAATCTGGCTCAATACGCGCATCTTCACCGCGAACTTCCGCCTGGGCGCGAAGAGAAAGGGCTGATGCGATGACCGCGGAACTGTCTGAAGGACATATCCGGTCGGGAAAGGTCATGACCGTGCGCGGCGCAATCGCTGCGGATCAACTCGGCGTCACGCTGATGCACGAGCACATCCTCAACGATTGCCGTTGCTGGTGGCACGCCCCCAAGACACCGGAGCGGCAATATCTTGCCGAGGGATTCGTCTGCATGGAAATCCTCGGTGAGCTGCGTCAGGATCCCTTCGTCAACAAGCACAATATCACGCTTGACGACGAACCGCTGGCGATTGCGGAACTGAAGGATTTCGCCACGGCCGGTGGACAGACGGTTGTTGAGCCGACCTGTCAGGGTATCGGCAGAAATCCCTTGGCGCTGCGCAGGATTTCAGAGGCAACCCGGCTCAATATCGTCATGGGGGCGGGTTATTACCTTGCGTCCTCTCACCCCGAAAAGGTGGCCGGGCTGACGGTCGAAGCCATAGCCGACGAGATCGTGCACGAGGCGCTCCACGGTGTCGATGGGACCGATGTCCGCATCGGCCTGATCGGCGAAATCGGTGTTTCCGCGGATTTCACGGCAGCGGAGGAAAAATCCCTGCGGGGAGCGGCGCAGGCGCATGTTCGCACCGGCCTGCCCCTGATGGTTCATCTGCCGGGATGGCTGCGGCTGGGGCATAAGGTTCTCGACATCGTCGCGGAGCAAGGTGCGGATCTGAACCACACCGTTCTTTGCCATATGAACCCTTCCCACGCGGATATTACCTACCAGAGCGAACTCGCAGGCCGCGGCGCCTTTATCGAATATGACATGATCGGCATGGATTTTTTCTATGCCGACCAGCAGGTGCAGTGCCCCAGCGACGAGGATGCCGCCCGTTCGATTGTCACGCTGGCGGAGGGCGGTTACCTCGACCGCATTCTGCTTTCCCACGACGTCTTCCTGAAAATGATGCTGACGCGATATGGCGGCAATGGCTACGCCTATATTCTCAAGCACTTCCTGCCGCGCCTGAAGCGGCACGGGCTCGACGACGCCACCCTTCAAACCCTCATGCGGGATAATCCGCGCTCGGTCTTCCAGGCGAAGACCTGACGAAACTATGGAAATGGAAAGATCATGACAAAAAAAGTGCTCCTCGTCGGTGAAAGCTGGGTCAGCTCCGCCACCCACTACAAGGGCTTCGATCAATTTGGCAGCGTGACGTTTCACCTCGGTGCCGAGCCGCTGGTGAAAGCGCTAGACGGCAGCGAATATGAGCTGACTTACATGACAGCCCATGATGCGGTGGAAAAATTCCCCTTCGAGATGGCCGGGCTAGACGCGTATGACGTCATCATTCTCTCGGATATCGGTGCGAATTCGCTCCTGCTGCCACCCGCCGTCTGGCTGCAATCCAAGACCGTGCCGAACCGGTTGAAGCTCATCAAGGCATGGGTGGAAAAGGGCGGCGGCCTGCTGATGGTCGGCGGCTATTTTTCCTTCCAGGGCATCGACGGCAAGGCGCGCTGGCGTCGCACGCCGGTGGAAGACACCCTTCCCGTTACCTGCCTTCCGTGGGACGACCGTGTGGAAATTCCGGAGGGCTCGACAGCCGATATTCTTAAACCCGACCATCCAACCGTCGCAGGCCTTTCCGGCGAATGGCCGCTTCTGCTGGGGGTGAACGAGGTCGAGGTGCGTGACCGCGCCGATGTCGAGGTGGTTGCCCGTCTGCCGGAAGATCAGGGTTCCCATCCTTTGCTCGTCACCGGACGTTTCGGCCAGGGCCGCACGGCCGCATGGACCTCGGACATCGGCCCCCACTGGCTCTCTCCCGCCTTCTGCGAGTGGGACGGCTATGGGCGCCTGTGGAAGAACATTCTCGGCTGGCTGACGGAAAAGCCGTGATCGGCAGGCTCAGGCCCGCAGGATGGTTGTCAGTTCTTCATGGCTGGGAAAGGCGTCCTGCGTGCCACGGCGGCCGACCGTGATGGCTGCGGCCCTCGCGGCATCCTCAAGGGCACGCGTATCCACGGCGACGCCGCGACGCGTGGCGGAGGCGAGCGCAACACCCGCGAAGCAATCGCCGGCACCCGTGGTGTCGACAATCGTGGCGGGCGCGGCCAGCACCTCGATTGCACCATTGGCAGACACGAGCACGCAGCCCTGTCCGCCGAGTGTGACGACAACGAGGCCGACGCCGGCCCGCAGCAGAAAAGCGCCGGCCTCAGCGCCACTCTCGCCTGATAGCACCTCTGCCTCGATGCGATTGAGGACGGCGATATCGATGAGCGGCAGGACGCTTGCGAACCAGGGTTGCAGGGGCGAAGGATTGAAGGCAGTCGTCAGCCCCTTTGATCTCGCCGCATGGAGAATGGCGAGGGTTGTTTCTTCCGATAGATTGCCCTGCAGGACAACGAGGTCACCCGATACGGCATCACCGAGTGCCTCCAGGGCCGCGTCTTTATCAAGCGCTGCGGCTGCCGACCAGGTGGTGATGATCGAGTTTTCGCCGTCCGGGGTCGTCAGAATGATGGAAATATCGCTACTGGTGCTGTCGACGGGAATGAGTTTTGGTGTCAGGCGTTCGCGGGCAAGCGCTTCTCTGATCGCAACGGCGCGGTC
The DNA here is from genome assembly GCF_002008225.1 of Agrobacterium salinitolerans. GTDB lineage: Bacteria > Pseudomonadota > Alphaproteobacteria > Rhizobiales > Rhizobiaceae > Agrobacterium > Agrobacterium salinitolerans. The sequence continues at coordinate 383,215 of NZ_MRDH01000037.1, forward strand.
ATCCCTGCCGACGGCGGCGACCAGCGTGGTTTCGACACCGCACCGCGAAAGAACGATGGCCTGGTTGCAGCCTTTGCCACCCAGACTGCGCGAGGCCTGCTCGCCGAAGATTGAAGCGCCTGCCTCGGGCAGCGCGGCAATGGAATAGGTTTCATCAAGTGCGATATTGCCGATAACAAAGGCGCGCATGGAGAACTTTCGAAAGGGACTGAAATGCAGACCATATCCGACAATGCGGCCAATGCTATCAAGGAAATTTTCGGTCGAAGCAAGGCGCTGATCGGCATGATCCATTGCCCGGCCTTTCCCGGAGCGCCGCGTTATCGCAACGCGAGCATGGATGCCATCTACGATGCGTGCATGCGCGATGCCGAACGGCTTGTCGAAGGTGGCATGCACGGTCTGATGATCGAAAACCATGGCGACGTGCCGTTTTCCAAGCCCGACGATATCGGGCCGGAAACCTCGGCTTTCATGAGCGTGGTGACAGACCGTATCGTTCGCGCCGCCGGCGTTCCCGTTGGCGTCAACGTGCTGGCCAATGCCCCCATTCCTGCCTTCGCCATCGCCATGGCGGGCGGGGCAAAGTTCATCCGTGTCAATCAATGGGCCAATGCCTATGTGGCCAATGAGGGTTTCATGGAGGGGCGTGCAGCCGAGGCGATGCGCTACCGTTCGTTGCTGCGGGCAGAGCACATAAAGGTTTTTGCCGACAGCCATGTCAAGCATGGCGCCCACGCCATCACGGCGGATCGTAGCATTGATGAACTGACTCGCGACCTTGCCTTCTTCGACGCCGACGGGGTCATCGCCACGGGCCAGCGCACCGGCAACAGCGCGACCCTGGAAGAAATCGAGGAAATCGGTGCGGCAACACATTTGCCGCTGCTGGTCGGGTCGGGCGTCAATGAAGGCAATATCGTCGACATCCTCAAACGCACCAGCGGCGTGATCGTAGCCTCATCGCTGAAGGAAGGCGGTGTCTGGTGGAACCCGGTCGAACTGTCCCGGGTACGTTCTTTCGTTGCAGCGGCTCAGAGCGGCCTCGATGGCTGAAAAGGAGACAGCAATGGCAAAACTTTCGATCAACGGCGAGAGACTGCTGGCAAATCTTGATCGATTTGCGGCGATCGGCGCGACTGAAAAGGGCGGCGTCAACCGGCAGGCATTGACCGTGCTGGATCGAGAGGCGAGACGACTGCTGGCGAAACTCGCCATTGATCGGGGTTTTTCCGTGTTTCAGGATCCCCTTGCCAATCTTTTCATTCGCAGGAGTGGCCGCGACGAGAGCCTTGCACCGCTTCTGATCGGCAGCCATCTGGATAGCCAGCCGTCAGGCGGCCGGTTTGATGGAGCGCTGGGAACGCTTTCGGCATTCGAGGTTCTCGAAACGCTCGAAGATTTCGGAATCGATACGGAGCGCCCCATTGAGGTGGTCGCCTTCACCAATGAGGAAGGCTGCCGCTTCGCTCCCGGCTGCATGGGTTCCATGGCTTTTGCTTCCGGTAATATCCCCGACAACTGGCTTCATCTTGTGGCAACGGATGACGGCGCCGGTTTTGCAGGTGAGCTTGACGCCACCCTTAAAAGCCTGCCGGAAGCGACCATGCGCGATCTTGGTTTTCCGGTCTTTGCTTTTGTCGAGGTGCATATAGAGCAGGGTCCATCCCTTGAAAAACAGGGCATTCCCATCGGGATCGTGACGGGCATACAGGGCACACGCTGGCTGAAGGTGTCAATCACCGGCCAGACCGCCCATGCAGGCACAACAGCCTTGGCATACAGACGCGATCCCTTTCATGCGGCGGTCAATGCACTGGGATCGCTTTTCCCCGCCATGATGCCGCAGGATCCTGCGGCCCGGTTCACCGTCGGCCGAATGGCGTTGCAACCTGGCGCCGTCAATGCCATTCCACAATCCGTGACTTTTACCGTCGATATCAGGCATCCATCATCAGAAACACTCACCAAGATGGAGAGCAAAATCCGCGCGATCGTGCACGAAGCTGCGACGGGCCAAAAGTGCGACGCGACGATTGAACAGATATTCGACATGTCACCCGCGAATTTCCAGGATAGCATCGTCTCGGCATTGGACCGCGCTGCGCGGGAGCGTGGTTTTCCGACCGAACGCATGTTGTCGGGCGCATTTCACGATGCACTTTTTATGAATAGGGTCGCCCCATCAGCCATGATTTTTGTTCCGTGCCGCGATGGTCTCAGTCATAACGAGGCAGAACATGTTGAACCTGAACATAGCATGGCGGGATGCGACATGCTTTTAGCTTCGGTTCTTCAAATCCTGCCATTGGTCACCTTCGAAGACCCTGGGCAGGATATGTGCACATGACCCGATCAGTTTGCTGCGTCAAACGCCAAGGACAACGACCAGGCCGAGGAAATCAGGAGAGATGTGCTGCCCGAACCGCGTTGCCGTCTGATCCGGCTCGCCGAGGTCAAGGCGCAGATTGGCTCCAAGCGCCGTCCCGGTATCTATGGCGGCAGGCCGAAGGCGGCAACGAACTTCGAATCTATTCAGACAGTCCATCGCTTCGATGAAACCCACGACCGTCCACTCCATTTATCAACAAATACCCAATAAAAAGCCGGCTGCAGAGCCGGCTTTTTTACACGTTACCATAGCGGACGTTTACGCCGCCGAGCGGGCGTTGGCGATAACGCCGACGAGATCGTTGACGATCTGTTCCACCTTCGCACTGTCGTCGCCTTCCGCCATGACGCGGATCAGCGGTTCCGTACCCGAAGGGCGAATAACGAGACGGCCATTATTGGCCAATGCGCTTTCCGCATCCGCAATTGCCTGCTGCACAACAGGGTTTTCGAGCGGTTTGCCGCCGGAAATCCGCACATTCTTCAAAAGCTGCGGTACAGGCTCGAACTTGCGACAGACTTCGCTGACCGTACGGCCCGAGCGCTTGACCTTGGCGAGAACCTGCAAGGCCGCGACAAGGCCATCGCCCGTCGTGCCATAGTCCGACAGGACGATATGGCCGGACTGCTCGCCGCCGACGTTGAAGTTGTGGTTGCGCATGTGCTCGACGACATACCGGTCGCCCACCTTGGTGCGGGCAAGGGTAAGGCCCTTGTCGCCCAGAAAGCGCTCCAGCCCGAGGTTAGACATGACGGTCGCGACAATGCCGCCGCCGCGCAGCATGTTGTCGGCAGCCCAGCTATCGGCGATGACAGCCATGAGCTGATCACCGTCGACGATCTCGCCGCGCTCGTCGACGATGATGACGCGGTCCGCATCGCCATCGAGCGCGATGCCGATATCGGCCCGCACCTCGTGCACCTTTTTCTGCAGGGCTTCAGGATGAGTGGAGCCGCATTCGAGATTGATATTGATGCCGTTCGGCTCATTGCCGATAGTGACGACTTCCGCGCCGAGTTCCCAGAGCGCAGCGGGCGCCACCTTGTAGGCCGCGCCATTGGCGCAGTCGATGGCGATCCGCAGACCGCTTAGCGTCACGTCGCGTGGCAAGGTGCGCTTGACGAATTCGATATAACGATAAATGTCGCCGTCCACACGCTTGGCACGGCCGATCTCGCTCGGCTTGGCAAGCTGCGCATAGATATCCTTGTCGAGAAGATCCTCTATCTCCAGTTCCAGCTCATCGGAGAGCTTGTAGCCATCCGGTCCGAAAAGCTTGATGCCGTTGTCGGAGAACGGATTGTGCGAGGCCGAGATCATCACGCCGATATCGGCGCGCAGCGAACGGGTCAACATGGCGACGGCCGGTGTGGGAATGGGCCCGAGCAGGAAGACATCGAGACCGGCGGCGGTGAAACCGGCGACCAGCGCGTTCTCCAGCATGTAGCCGGAAAGGCGCGTATCCTTGCCGATGACGACGCGATGGCGGTGATGGCCACGACGGAATATCGTCCCGACCGCAATGCCCACACGCATCGCCAGATCAGGCGTCATGGGGAATACGTTCGATTGTCCGCGGATACCATCGGTTCCGAAATAACGGCGTGCCATTTAAACTCCAAATCTTTTCCAGCATTCCGGCAAAAGCTGAAAACAGCCGGAAGCGTTTTTGGCTAGATGCCACAAACCACGACAAACAGCACGTAAATTACCGCAAAAATGGCTTATATCTTGTTACCAAAATGAAAAGGCCACCCGGAAACCCGGATGGCCTTTTACAATTCTCAGCTTGCGCGCACGATCAATGCGGCTGCGGCTCCATGCCGCCTTCGGCCTCGCCGTCGCCTTTTGTTTCACCATCGGGCTTCGCTTCGCTGGGACCGTCCTTCTTGGCGCCGGCTTTCGGCACCGCCGAACCACGGCTGCCGGGAGAATCGTCACCCAGATCACGCGCGGGCTTCTCACCCCTCAGCAGCGCCTTGATCTCGTCACCCGTCAGGGTCTCATATTCGAGAAGACCCTCGGCAATAGCGACAAAGCCATCGTGGTTGTCCGTGAGGATACGCCGTGCTTCCGTGTAAGCCTCGTCGATCAGGCGGCGAACTTCCGTATCGATGGTCTGGGCCGTCGCCTCGGAGACGTTCTTCGACTGCGAGACGGAATGGCCGAGGAAGACTTCCTGCTGATTTTCACCATAGGACACCTGGCCGAGAGCATCGGAGAAGCCCCATTGCGTGACCATCGCGCGGGCAAGCTTGGTGGCCTGCTCGATATCGGACGATGCGCCCGATGTGATGTTCTCCTTGCCGAAGGTCAATTCTTCAGCAACGCGGCCACCCATCATGATGACGAGACGCGACACCATCCACTTGTAGCTCATGGAATAGCGGTCGCCTTCCGGCAGCTGCATGACCATGCCGAGCGCACGGCCGCGCGGGATGATCGTCGCCTTGTGCAACGGATCGGCCACGGCAACCTTGAGTGCGGTGATGGCATGGCCCGCTTCGTGATAGGCGGTCAGCTTCTTTTCGGCCTCGGTCATGGCGGAAGAGCGGCGCTCCGCACCCATCATGATCTTATCCTTGGCGTCTTCGAATTCCTGCATGGTGACGACGCGCTTGTTGCGGCGGGCAGCCATGAGGGCGGCTTCGTTGACGAGGTTCATCAGGTCCGCACCCGAGAAACCGGGGGTACCGCGGGCCAGAACCTTGAGGTCGACATTCGGCGCCAGCGGCACGTTGCGGATATGCACCTTAAGAATGCGCTCGCGGCCGACAATATCCGGGTTCGGCACGACGACCTGACGGTCGAAACGGCCGGGACGCAGAAGTGCGGGGTCGAGAACGTCGGGGCGGTTGGTGGCGGCGATCAGGATGATGCCCTCATTCGCCTCGAAACCGTCCATCTCGACCAGCAGCTGGTTCAGTGTCTGTTCGCGCTCGTCGTTACCGCCGCCGAGGCCAGCGCCGCGATGGCGGCCGACGGCGTCGATTTCGTCGATGAAGATGATGCAGGGTGCGTTCTTCTTGGCCTGTTCGAACATGTCACGCACACGGCTCGCGCCGACGCCGACAAACATTTCCACGAAATCCGAACCCGAAATCGTGAAGAACGGGACGTTGGCTTCACCGGCGACGGAACGCGCGAGAAGCGTCTTACCCGTACCGGGAGGTCCGACGAGCAGCACGCCGCGCGGAATTTTACCGCCGAGACGCTGGAACTTCTGCGGATCACGCAAAAATTCCACAATTTCCTCGAGGTCCTGCTTGGCTTCGTCCACACCTGCAACGTCATCAAACGTCACGCGGCCATGGGCTTCCGTCAGGAGCTTGGCCTTGGACTTGCCAAAGCCCATCGCACCACGCGAACCGCCCTGCATCTGCCGCATGAAGAACAGCCAGACGCCAAGAATGAGGAACATCGGCAGAAGCGTGCCGAGATAGCTCAGGAAACCGGAGGAACCATCACTTTCGGGACGCGCCACGATGGTCACGTTCTTGCTCTGCAAGCGCTCCATCAGGCTGTCGTCGATGACGGGGGAATAGGTCTGAAAGGCCGTGCCGTTTTCGGTGTAGGTTCCAAGAACCCGGTTACCGGTGACGGTCACGTCGCGAACTCGCCCGGAATCCACGTCACGAATAAACTGGGAATACGGAATCTCCCGCGAACCCGTTTGCGTCGGCGACGTCTGGAACATGCTGAACAACGCGATCAGCAGCAGGGCGATCACGGCCCACAAGGCGAAATTTCTGAAATTTGGGTTCATCGAACTCCCCGAACTCACACGGACATATCTGCTGCCCGCCATTATGTCCCCCTAACATAAGGACGACATATGCCGTTGCCAAGGCAAAGCGCATTTTCTGATGCGTTTTGGTGTAAAAACTATTCCATGGCAATTCACGAAAAAGAGGCCCGATTTAAACCGGGGGCTGTGGATATGCGGCGCGCCCGAATAAATTGGCGATTGCGTTCGCCAACTCAAGGTCGAAACGCGGCAGGAAAAGATCGAAAGGCGCAAGCCTCGGCGTGATGGTGACGGTCTCCACCCACGAAACCGGCCCGTCGGCCGCTACGGCAATTTGCGGCAGGCCCGCCATTGCCTGTTTCGCCACGCCAACAGGTACTGACGGAAAAAGTGCGGCGGCTTCCGCAGCATTGCTCGCTCTGCGCGCTTTGACATGCACTGGAAAAGCCGATCCGTTCTTTACGAAGAAGCGATCGTCCCACAGCATCTGTTCGTATGCGCCGATATGAAGCTCTGGCAGGCTTCGCTGCTCGCGGAACATATAAAGCCCGTCCCGCCGGCGATCGAGCAGGACGCGACCAACCGTCAACCGCCCGTTTTCAGCCTTATCGAGGAACCGCAAAACGCGCTCGAAGCTGCTTGCGGCCGGAAAATATGCCCTTCCGCCAAGGGTTGCGATCAGCGTCGCCAGCCCATGCCGGAACGCGGGAAGATCGGGATTGACACTATCGCCGGGCAATCTGGCGAGCGCAGCATGAAAGACCTGTGTGTGGCCGCGCAGGAAAGCGGCCGTTGTTTCGGAAAGCGCCTGCCTTTTGAAAGAGGTTTCCGCATCGATCCGGACGGGAGAGACGAGAAGCGTCTGCCGTACACGCACTCTCTCATATCGGGTGTTCTCATTGCTCGGATCGTCAAACCAGCCGCGTGAGCGGGAAGACACATAGTCGCGGATCGCCTGCCTCTCACACCTCAGGAACGGCCGCATGACCCAGTGACGGCCATCGTATAAGACCGCATCCGCCATGCCGGAGAGACCAAGATTGTCAGAACCGCCGTTCCGGGCGGCGCGCATCGCCACGGTTTCGCGCTGGTCGCCGATTGTATGTCCAGTCACGACAAGATCAGCGCCGGTCTCGCGGGCGACCTCGGCAATCAGGCGGTAGCGGGCAAGCCGGGAGGCTTCGGAAAGGCCTGAGACCGGTTTGTCGCCCCCCCATCGGCAGATGAAATGGGGGATGCCAAGTTCGGCGCAGAGTGTCGCCACTTTGCGCGCCTCATCGGCGGATTCCGCTCTCAGCGCGTGGTCGACGGTGACGGCGGAAAGGTGTAACCGTTCCTGACCCATCTCCGCCGCTGCCTCATGCAATGCCAGCAACAGGCCGCAGGAATCACTGCCTCCAGAGATTGCGACAAGGATATGGGCGGGTGTGTGCAGATTTTTGACAAAAGACCTCGCCGCCGCGAGCGGCGCAACAGTCTTTTCGCTCAGAATGCGGGCGTCAACCGGCATGGAAATACCCGCCATGACAGGGAAAAATCAGCAGCTCAGGCGCTTCTGTTCGCTGGCAACCTTGTTCAGCACGGTCTTCGAGGCACTGGGATAACGCTTCGGCACCTCGCGCAGCGTGGCGCAGGCGGTTTCGGTATTGTCGAGAGCGGCAAGCGACATGCCGAGCTTCATCAGCATTTCCGGCGCCTTCGGAGATTTGCCGTAGGCCTGATGGCCGTTCAGGAAGGTTTTTGCGGCCTCATTGAATTTGCCCTGGGAATATTGCGCCTCGCCTAACCAGAAGCTCGCATCCGCGGCCTTCGCGCCCTTGGGATAACCCTGCAGATATTGCTGGAACCCCTGTTCCGCCAGCTTGTAGTCACCCGAAAGAACATGGCCGTAAGCGGCCTGATAGATATCGCCTTCACTGGTAAGCGCGGCCGTATTCACCGGATCGGTCTTGCGCTGGCTATTGCCCGTGTTGACGCCAGGAAGGCTGGCGGAGGAATTGTTTGCACCCTGATTCAACGTGCCGCCAACCGGCATTCCCTTGGAATCGAGTTCAATCGAGCCGAGCGTCGTCTCACCCGGCGCGCCTGTCGGAGCACTGGAGGGAGCAGACGGAGAAACGGAAGCGCCACCCTCGGGTGGCGTTTCGATGATCGTTGCAACGTCGTCGGTCGGCGGCGTGGCCGGATTGACCGGACTGGCTTCAGCCTTCTTTTTCGGCGCAGCGGTCGGGCTTGCACCCTTGCCGCTTTCCAGTTCCTGGAAGCGGAACTCATTGTCTTCCTGTGCTTTGCGGATCGTCTCCTGCATCTGCAGAAGCTGGAAGCTCATTTCCTCGATACGGCCGTTGAGCTGCCGGATCTGTTCTTCAAGCTGCTGAACCCGATAGGCTTCATTGGCTTGAACCCGGACGACCGGGGGCTGCTGAGAGTTGATCGTGCCGAAGCTACCCCCCGCACCGAACAGCGGACCCGAAACGGCGATGCCGCTCAAGCCGGTGCAGGCTGCAAGCCCCAGCATTCCCGCCACGACAAGTTTCTTCATCTCATTCGTCCTGCCTTAACTGATTTGCACCGGAATGGCGCAAGCCGGATTTTTTCCATATCAACCGAAAAAGCAACTTAACTTCGGCCAAACTATGAAAAAAACAAAAGGCGGCCCGAAGGCCGCCTTTCATTCTCGTTCACAATAACGTCAGGCCATTACATGCCCGCGCCACCGAGAACCGTCACAGCACGGCGGTTCTGGGACCAGCAGGAAATGTCGTCGCAAACCGCGACCGGCTTTTCCTTACCGTAGGAGATCGTCTTCATGCGGCTTGCCGGAACACCCTGGGAAGCCAGGAAGTCACGGGTTGCAGCCGCACGACGAGCGCCCAGCGCCAGGTTGTATTCACGCGTGCCGCGTTCGTCGGCATGGCCTTCAACGGTGATGGCGTAGTTCGGATAACGGGCCAGCCACTGGGCCTGACGCTGCAGGGTCTGCTGGGCGTCGGCGCGGATCGAAGTGGAGTCGGTGTCGAAGAAGATACGGTCGCCGACATTGACCGTGAAGTCCTGCTGGGAGCCCGGCGTTGCGGAGCCCGCGCCACCGAGGCCGAGTTCACCGGCGCTGTTCGGCATGTTCTTCTTGTTCGCGCAGCCTGCGAGAGCAAGCGCGAGCGTCATGGCGATGACAGCCGGGTTACGGGCCAGTTTCTGCATGGGGCTGAGTGCCGAAATGTGTGTACGGCTCATCGCCGGTCTCTCCTTAGGATTTCAATAACGTTGCCGGACACTAACTGATCGCGGTTAATAGCCGGCAAACGCTTATGGTTAACAGAAAGGAAATGTCCCACCTTTTGCTCCCTCACAACACTTTGCGGCAAGAAAGAGGCGCACTTCCCCATCGTATCAAGTAAAACATGACGGCGCCGGTTCATACCGACGCCGTCATGGCAGTCATATCAGTCCAGAAGCGGCGACCATGCCGGATCCGAAGCGAAAGTCGGCGTCTTGATGAGCTGTTCGTTATAGCCCGTCAGGTCGATCGAATAGAGCTGCGGACCGCCCGCGCCGGCGTTCTGACGGAAGAACATCAGCACGCGACCGTTGGGCGCCCAGGTCGGACCTTCATTATGGAAGCCGCTGGTCAGGATGCGCTCGCCCGAACCGTCGGGCTTCATCACGCCGATCGAGAACTTGCCACCCGACTGCTTGGTGAAGGCGATCAGATCGCCGCGCGGCGACCATACCGGTGTGGAATAGGAACCGTCGCCAAAGGAAACGCGCTGTTGCCCGGAACCATCGGCATTCATGATGTAGATCTGCTGGCGGCCGCCACGGTCGCTTTCGAAGGCAACACGCTGACCATCCGGCGAATAGGACGGCGCGGTATCGATAGCGGCTGTATTCGTTAGCCGCGTCGTGGTGCGCGAACGCAGGTCCATGGTGTAGATATTGGCATTGCCATCCTGCTGCAGGCTCATGATAACTTTCTGGCCATCCGGCGAAAAGCGCGGCGAGAAGGTCATGCCGGGGAAATTGCCGACAACTTCACGCTGTCCGGTTTCCAGCTGCAGCAGGTAAACGCGCGGCTGCTGGCCTTCGAAGGACATGTAGGTCACTTCCTGACGGTTCGGCGAAAAACGCGGCGTCAGAACGATATCGTTCGAATTGGTGAGGTTGCGGACGTTGAAACCGTCCTGATCCATGATCGACAGCTGGCGCTTGCGGGCCGTCTTCGGGCCGCTTTCAGAGACGAAAACGACGCGGGTATCGAAGTAGCCCTTTTCACCGGTGATGCGCTCATAGATGGCGTCGGCGATGATGTGGGCGACGCGCCGCCAATTTTCCGGCTGGGTGAAGAACTGCTGGCCGGTCATCTGCTGGCCCGCGAACGTATCCCACAGGCGGAACTCGGCGCGCAGGCGGCCATCGCTTTCACGCGTGACACGGCCGGTCACGAGCGCCTGGGCGTTGATGACCTTCCAGTCCTCGAAACGCGGCTGCTGATCCGGATTGCTGATCTTTTCAATGAAAGCGTTCTTGTTGACCGGCGCGAATAGGCCGGAGCGCTGCAGGTCGGCGGCAATCACCGCGGAAACCTGTGCGCCGATGCCGTCGCTCGACATGAAGTCGGTGATGGCAATGGGCAGCGGCTCGACATTGCCCTTGTTGATGTTGATTTCCACCCGCGCAAAAGCCGGTGCGGAGAAAACCGACATGAGGGCCGCGACAGCGAGCACCAGCCGGATCGGCGAAAATATCTTCATGTTGCCAGGCCTTTCAGCATTCATAGCAATTCACTGGGATCGAAGTTCACGACAACTTCGTTCCATGCGTCATATTTATCGGCAGGAAGGTTCGTGAAAGGAGCAGAACGCATGATGGCGCGATACGCTCCGCCAGAAAGAGCACGGCGCGTCCCTTCGGAACCGCCGGTCGCCTCGATCTCGGGCCGACCGATGATCGACCCATCACGGTCGAGCTTCATGGTGACCCGGACGCGAACGTCCGAGGCATCTGCCATGCCGGGAATGATCTGCCAGTTCTTCTGGATCGCGCCGCGCAGCGCATCCATTTCCGTCTGGCTGAGCGTCGAACCGCCCGTCGTCTTCTTGCCGCCAAGCGAGGCCTGTTGGGTGGAACGCTTTGCGCCACCGCCCGAAGGCGCCTGCTTGTTCAAAAGCGCGGCGATATCGTCAGCGTTAAAATCGCTTTCCTTCGAAGAGGCCGATTTCGCAGTCTCCTGCTTCTTCTCGCCGGGTTTCTTGTCGGAAGGCTTGTCAGTGGACTTCGCCTGATCGGGCTTGGTCTCGGCCGGTTTTTCAGCGGGCTTCTGCTCTGCGGGCTTGGTCTCAGCCTGCTTCGGCTCTTCCGGCTTCGGCGGCTCGGGGCGGGAATTCGGGCGAGGAACGTTCTGCGGCACGGGGATTTCGGCCGGTTCCTGCTGCGCGGGCGGCGGCTCTTCGGCCTTGGTTTCCTGCGGCGGCGGTTCCGGCTTCGGCTGCGGCGCGATCTCGGGCTTGGTTTGCGGCAAGGCGGCCATTTCCTGCGGCTTCGGAGCCGAGGTTTCTTCCTTGACGATTTCCTTTACCTCGTTCGCCTTGGTATCGACGACGGGTTGCGGCTTTTCCTGCTTTGGCGGAGCGGCGGCGCTGAGATTGTCGTTGGGCTTGGTGGTCGGGGTCGGCGGCGCTTCGATATCGGCCGTGTTGTTGCCGACATTCTGGGCGTTCTCGACAATATCCGGCCGCGTAGTCGGCACCGGGGCTGACTTTTCCGCTTTCGGCGCGTTCTTGTCGCCCTGCTGGATCTGGCTCAGCTCCTCGATAGGCACCAGTTCCACCGGCAGGGCCTCAGCCTGCGACACGTCAAGCGGCTCCGGCGAGCCCAGGGAAACAAGGGCGAAAGCCAGAAGCGACGCGTGCACGATCGCGGATGTGGTAAGGCTGCCCTTCATCGCTTTACGTCAATTGTCCTGTTTCTGCTGGGTCACGAGGCCGATATTCTTGAAACCAGCCGCCTGGATACGCGCCATCACATCGGCAACGACGCCATATGCGGCAACGGAATCCGCGCGCACGAAGATGCGTTCATTATAACCTGTCGTGGCAATCGCCTGCAGCTTGTCGGCCACTTCGGCCGCCTGGATTTCGGTTTCCTGCAAATGGATCTGGCCATTGGCATTGACGGAAATCGTGATCGGCTGCGTGTCCGAGTTCAGCGCATTGGCGGATGTCTGCGGCAGGTCGATCGGCACGCCGACAGTCATCATCGGCGCCGCCACCATGAAGATGATGAGCAGCACGAGCATGACGTCGACCAACGGCGTCACGTTGATCTCGCTGATCGCACCGCCCCTGCGTCGTCCGCCGCGCCCCCTGCGTCCACCGGAACCGCCGCCGCCACCTGCTGACATACCCATATCATCTACTCCATTTTGCCTTGCGGCAAATTACTGCACAGCATGCGGCCGCTTATTGGGCGGCCTGCCGTGTCTGAAGTTTTTCATCGATCTGGCGTGACAGGATCGCGGAGAACTCGTCGGCAAAACCTTCCATGCGGGCGGAAAGCTTATGCGCGTCGGCCGTGAACTTGTTGTAGGCGATAACCGCGGGAATAGCCGCGACAAGACCGATAGCTGTCGCCAGAAGCGCTTCGGCGATACCCGGCGCCACGACCGCAAGGTTGGTGGACTTCGAACCGGCAATCGCCTGGAACGAGGTCATGATACCAACGACCGTACCGAAAAGACCGATGAAGGGACCGGCCGAACCGATGGTGGCGAGCGAACCGAGGCGCGCCTCGTATTGTTCGCCTTCACGCGCAATCGTCACGTCCATCGCCCGGTCGATACGCATCTGCAGACCGATGGGCGAGCGTGCGCCGCGCTCGAAGGACTTTTTCCATTCGCGCATGGCGGAAACGAAAATCGCCGCAAGACCGCCGTTCTGGCGTTCCGCCAGCGTGCGGTAAAGCTCTTCAAGCGACTGGCCCGACCAGAACACCTGTTCGAACTGGTCGAACTGGCGTTTTGCCTTGCCGAAGCTCACATACTTGTCGAAGACGATCGCCCACGTCCAGACCGAGGCGGCGATAAGTCCGATCATCACGAGCTTCACGATGAGGCCCGCCTGCATAAACAGCGCCCAGAGACTTACATCGTGCGTCGCCGCTGCCAAACCTGCCTGTTCCATAAATATCCAATCCCCGAATCCAAACGCCCGGTACGGGACCGGGCGATTCAAACGCGTGTTAACGCTCGAAGCTATGCGGCCGCAGCCGCCAACCCCTTAGCCATACCCCGATACTTGCCAGTAAGCCTTACTTGCCAATAAATTTGGTGAAAGGAAGGCGTGCGCCGCACAAATACCAGTTGCTAAAGTAAGACACCATTATGGTTAAAGGAGTGTTACAGCCCGGCCACGCAGGACGAGTTTACTGGACCGGGCCGCCGATTACTTCAGGAATTTTTCCGCTACCGTCTCCGGAAGGCGCCTCGGCCGACCATTGGCATTGATGACGGCGATGATGACCTTGGCGGCGACAAGCAGCGTTTCGCCGCGTCGGATTTCCTGATTGAGCACCATTTTCGCGCCGCCCGCCTTTTCGGTGATGGTGGTGATGGTCAAGACGTCATCCATCCGCGCCGGGCTCTTGAAATCGATCTCCATGCGGTGAACAACGAAGACCAGACCCTCCTCATCGGCGGTCAGAAGCGCGCTTTGTTCGCAGCCCAGGCACCGCAGGTAATCGGTGCGGCCGCGCTCGAGAAAATGCAGATAACGGGCGTGGTAAACGAGACCGGAAAAATCCGTATCCTCATAATAGACGCGTTGTGTCAGGCGGTGGCCATGGTCGATGAGTTCGCCCGAAAGCGAAACTACAAGCTCGCTCATAGTGTCTCCTTGAGAATTTTGGCTACACGGGCCCGACCTTCCCGAACGATAAGATGCGCGTGCAACGGAGGCAGCGCCTCGATACGTTCCGCGATAAACCGGGGTCGGAGATCATTTTGCAGTAGGGCAGCACGCTGGGCGGCCAGCCAGCGGAATTCCACTTCGACTCCATCCAGCACCCGATGCACGATATCGCTTTCATGGAACGGCAAAGGCTGGTGAAGTGAGATCAGATAATAAAATCCCAGCTCGTGGGCTGCGTACTTGCCAAAGGTGAAGAAATTCTCGGCCGACCAGAGACGGCGTTCGACCGAACAATCCCGGTCAAGTTCCTCACCGATTTCGCGGATAATGGTTTCCTCAGAGCTTTCGCCGATTTCCGCCCGACCACCCGGCAGGGCCCAATAGCTGTCGCCAACACCGCGCTGAACGAGAACATGATCATTCTGGAAAATAAGCGCCGCAACCCGCATGCTGAAAAGCTGCGGTTTCCGCTCCAGCCGGATCATGTGGCGTTCAGGCGCAGAGGTCATTTATCGTCCAGATCGCCGTCATGCCAGACGAGGTGTCGTGTGGCCTTCGGCAGGTTCTCTATTTCGTCGGCGATGAAATAGGGCGGAATATCGAGCGCCGTCAATGCCTGCCGGGTTGCCGCGACCCAGCGGAACTCGAGTTCGTTATCGCCGTCCTGAACGCGGTGAATGATGTCAGAGGGATGGAATGCGAGTGTGTCCGGCAAATCCATCAGGTAATAAAACCCGAGTTCGTGCCAGTCCTTGCCCTCGTAGTGGAAAAAATTCTCCACTGCCCAGAGGAGCCGCCCGACCTTGGCCTCGGCACCAAGTTCCTCGACCATTTCACGCGCCAGCGTTTCGTCGGAACGCTCGCCCATTTCGGCGCGGCCACCCGGAAAGGTCCAGAATTTTTCATGCGTTGCCCGGTGCACGAGCACATGGCCGTCGCGAAACGCCAATCCCGCAACACGCATCTGGAAGATGCGCTTCGGCTTGAATTTCATGCGGATGCGAGTGTCCTGCTTGGTATCGTGCGTCATGGTACTGGCCTGCGGACTGGAAACATCAAATCGGTTTCCGTCCACCCTAACGCATCCATGTCGTCTTTTCTCGCTTTTGCATCATCTCCCACAATGAATTCATCCAGTTGCGGCGGCTTGATGGTTGTTCCCGACAACATCGCATGCGCTTGCCCGCGGTGGTGAGTCTGATGCTGGAAGAGATGTGACAGGACATCGTCGCACCGATCCTGCTGAATACGCGTGCCACGATGGATATCAACAATCGCAGCAAGACCGTCTTCATCGAGGCCATCGACAAAGGCGATCAACACCTCATCGAGCGCCACCTGAGCCTCGTGCAGCGCCGCGATGGTGGCAAAGGGTTCCTCATCGACAAAAGCGGCATAGCCCAGCGTGCCGCCCTTGAGGGCGTCGATATAAAACCGGTCGACAATGTAGATATGATTGAGCGTTGCCCTGAGCGTCGGGAAGAAACTGACACGGTGCGCGACGAAATCATCCTGCGGAAGCTGGAAACACGCGTGATGCAGCCTGAAATTGGCCAGGCGGTTGTTGCGAGCGAGTTTGCGGAAGACCCGCAACGGATCGTACGGCATGGGCGTCCTTTCCTGTGACGCCTGATGCGGCGCCTTTCAATCGGCGTGTTCAAGCTCGGATTTGCTCTTGAGAACCTTCGCACCATCGTTCTGTTCGATGAAATAGGCGGGTTCGTCCTTGCTTGCCTTGCGCTTTATATTGGAACCGGAAATCGTCTTCTCCACATCTTCCGTGAAGATCTCGACGATTTTTCCTTCGCCGGTTCCATTACCCCATTTCCAGCGAACCTTCGTACCCTTGCGATATGCCGACATGATCATCTCCGTTTAAAAGACGATCAAGGCCGACAAGTCTGCTTTGTTCCCTCAATCATCTTCCAGCGTCAGCCGGAACTGCGCCGCCTCGAGATCCTTCGGCGGTTGCATGCCCAAATGTTTCCAGGCTGTCGCGGTCAGGATACGCCCGCGCGGCGTGCGCTGGATGAAACCCTGCTGGATCATATAGGGCTCGATAATGTCCTCGATGGCGTCGCGCGGTTCCGAAAGGCCCGCGGCGATGGTCTCGATGCCGACAGGACCGCCGCCGAAGTTGACGGCGATCATGGTCAGATAACGCATGTCCAGTTGGTCGAGGCCCATATTGTCGACCAGAAGCCGCGTCAAAGCCTCATCGGCGATCTCGCGGGTAACGGCTTCCGCCCGCGCCACCTCGGCGAAATCGCGCACGCGGCGCAATAGCCGCCCAGCGATACGCGGCGTGCCGCGGGCGCGCCTTGCGACCTCGCGCGCGCCCTCGTCGGTCATGTTCAATCCCATCAGCCGCGCGCCGCGCCGGACGATCAGTTCCAGCTCATCGACGGTATAGAAAGCCAACCGGACGGGAATTCCGAAACGGTCGCGCAGCGGCGTCGTCAAAAGCCCCAGACGGGTCGTCGCGGCCACAAGGGTGAATTTGGAAAGATCTATCTTCACCGAGCGCGCCGCCGGTCCTTCACCGATGATGAGGTCGAGCTGGAAATCCTCCATTGCCGGATAGAGAATTTCTTCCACCGCCGGATTGAGGCGGTGGATTTCATCGATGAAGAGCACATCGCGCTCTTCCAGATTGGTGAGAAGTGCGGCGAGATCACCCGCTTTGGCGATGACAGGCCCGGAGGTGGATTTGAAGTTGACGCCAAGTTCCTTGGCCATGATCTGCGCCAGGGTGGTCTTGCCGAGACCGGGCGGGCCGACGAACAGCACATGATCCAGCGCTTCGCCACGGTTCTTGGCCGCCTCGATAAATACCTTGAGATTGGCGCGGGCCTCCGCCTGGCCGGTAAAATCGTCCAACGATTGCGGACGCAGGGTGGTGTCGATGTCCTCACCGCGCTTTTCGGGGGTGATCAGTCTCTCCGCATCGCTCATTCAGGGCATTCCATTGTTCTAACCGAATTCATCAGGTGGTCGTCGCCCCTATATCACGACTATCGCTTCAAAGCGCTTCACGAAATTCAGGATAGACCGGGCTCCATATCCGCTTGACGGGCGTCCTTACCGCGAAAGCTCTTTCAGCCCGAGCCGGATTAGTTTGGCGCTGTCGCCGCCCTCACCGCCGTTCTTCAGCGCGGCGGCAACCGCATTGGCGGCCTGGTCACGCGAATAGCCGAGATTGGTAAGCGCGGAGACGGCATCCGCAACCGGCGCGGATGCGACGCCTTCGCCAAGCTCCTGCTTCAGTCCGATCGAGGCGGAAGCCTCTCCTGCGAAGGCAGGCGCCTTGTTGCGAAGCTCGGTCACAAGACGCACCGCCACCTTCGGCCCGACGCCCGGTGCGCGTGAGATCATCGTTTTGTCCTGTAGCGCAATGGCATTGGCCAATTCGGAGGGCGACAGCGTGGAAAGCACGGCCAAGGCCACTTTCGAGCCCACCCCCTGCACGCTCTGCAGCAGGTTGAACCATTCCCGCTCCAGCGCCGAAAGAAAGCCGAAAAGCTTCAGCTGGTCCTCACGCACATAGGTTTCGATGAACAGCACCACCGCCTCGCCGACGGAGCCGATTTTCGCCAGCGTGCGCGCCGAACAATAGGCCACGTAACAGACGCCGTGCACATCCACCAGCACATAGTCCGCGCCGATTTCCTCGATGCTGCCTTTCAGTTTTCCGATCATGATGCCGCCCGCTGCAATGAGACTTTAAATATTAACCGGCCGCCAGCAGTCGCCGCATCCTGTCACCGCCGCGATTATGGGCGTGGCAGATGGCGATGGCGAGCGCGTCCGCCGCATCGTTACCCTTGAATTCGGCCTTCGGCATCAGGATTTTCAGCATCATGTGAATTTGCTGCTTTTCGCCGTGCCCGACGCCGATCACGGCCTTCTTGACCGCGTTCGGCGCATATTCGAAGACCGGCAGTCCTGCGCGTGCCGGAACCAGCATGGCGATGCCGCGCGCCTGACCGAGTTTCAAGGTCGCAACCGCATCCTTGTTCACGAAAGTCTGCTCCACCGCCGCCTCGTCGGGCCGATGGCTGTGCACGATATCCGCTAGCCCGTCATGCAACTGGCAGAGCCGGGAGGCCAAATCCAAATCACCGTCCGACGTCACCGTGCCGGAGGCGACAAACCGCAGGCTGTTTCCGAGGGTGTCGATCACCCCCCAGCCGGTACGCCTTAATCCGGGGTCAATACCGATGATTCGAATCGTCTGTTGCATGAGGCACCTTATCTTTCCGGCTGCGACCCTGCCAGCCATAAGTGAACAAAACGACAACATTCGTCAAATTTGCAGTGCAGCATTTACCTCTGCTTAAACCGCGTGTCGCATTGTTCACCCACAAAATCAAAAAAAGGGGAGCTGCGGACATGACGATCCGCAGCGCAATATGTTCGCCATATCAGCCGTCCGATGGCGCCATGCATGCATGGCGCGGGAACTGATCCGGCATTGAGGGCTGCATCGGCCATGTTGAACCGTTTTCATTCCATATCCACCAAAGTGCTGGCGATTTTCCTGGCGCTTATGGCGATCTCGACCGGAGCTCTGACACTTCTCGGCTATCAGAGCAGCAGCGGCGTTCTCGAAGAACAGGCGTCGAAATCCATGGAGAGCATTCTCGTCTTTCGTGGCGACATGCTCCAGGAGCGTCTTGAGCAGCTGAAAACACAGGCGGATTCCATCGCCAAGATCGAATCGCTGCAGATGGCCGTTGTTTCCATGCGCAGCGGCTGGGCAACCGTGCAGAAGAACTCCGGCGACGCGAAGGCGGAACTGCAGCGCGTCTTCGTCAGGGAAAACCCCTTCAACGAAAAGGAAAAGCTGATCAAGCCGGAAAGCCCGAGCGGCTTTTATTATTCGACCCACGAGAAGACCCAGACGGATATTGGCGGTTATTTGCAGGAAACGCCGTTCAGCGACGTCCTCTTCATCGATCCGGCCGGCACAGTCTATTATTCCTACCTGAAAGGACCGGCCTTCGGGGAAACCGTCGCAGGCGGCGCCTGGGCGGAAAGCGGCCTCGGCGCGGCCTTCGCACGCGGCGCTGCGAATGCCGAAAAGGCCGTGAACGACATGGCACAGACCAGCTTCTCCGGCCTGCGCATCGATGCGGCCACGAAAGAGGCCGGCGTTTATTTCGGCGTTCCGGTCGTCAAATTCGGCGCGTTCAAGGGCGTCGTTCTCTTCCGGGTCAAGGAAGAGGTCTTCAGCCAGATCCTCACGAAGGGTGTGACGGCCGGCAGTTCCGAACAATCCGCAATCGTGTCCGCCGATGGCAAGGTTATCGGCGTGGAGGGCAACAGGCTGGTTGGCCTCGATCCGGCAATCTATGGCTTCCATGGGCAGGCGTTGAATGCGACAGGCATGACGATTGCCAAGATCGACCGTGCGGATGGCGAGGCCAATGCCTATGCCCGCCCTTTCTCTTTCGCCGGTGAAAAATATCTGGCGGTGGAAAGCATGCTGCGCAGTGAATTGAATGCGGGCTCGGTTTCAATTGCCGGCACGCTTGCCATGATCGGCCTTTGTGTTCTGGCCGCGATGTGCGCGGCGACGGCCTTCTTCGCGCGGCGTCTGTTCGCACCGCTGGAAAAGCTTGCAGGATTGACCGGCGAAGTGGCAGCGGGCCGTCTCGATGCCGAAATCGGCAATCAGGACCGGAAGGACGAGATTGGCCGTATGGCACGAGCGCTCGGAAGTTTCCGTGAAAAACTCATCCTTCAACGGGAAATGGAAGAGACTGCTTCGCGCACGCGGGAGGAAGCCGAAACGGCGCGGCGCGCGCATCTTGCCGAGCGTGAGGCCGAGGCAGGCACCCTGCAGATGGTCGTGCAATCGCTGGATGAGGGGCTAGACCGGCTGGCGAACGGCAACCTCGCCTATCGTATCGAAACCATCTTCCCCGAAGATCTGGAAAGCCTGCGCCATAACTTCAACACGGCGCTTTCCCGGCTCAGCGAAACCATGCAGGCCATCGGCGGCAATTCCGCCGCCGTTCGTGGCGGCTCCGAGGAAATGCGGGTGGGCGCTGACCAGCTCGCCGAACGCACCGAGCGGCAGGCAGCTTCCATCACCGAAACGGCAAGCGCTATCAAGGCGATCACCGAAGCCGTCCGCGACCAGATCGAGCGCGCCGAACAGGCAACGCGGATCGCCCGCGACGCCAGTGCAGAGGCCACGGCATCCAGCCGCGTGATGGAGCAGACAATCGCCGCCATGGAAGCGATCCAGACCTCGTCGCGTCAGATCAACCAGATCATCGGCGTTATCGACGAAATTGCCTTCCAGACCAATCTTCTCGCCCTCAATGCAGGCGTGGAAGCAGCCCGCGCAGGCGAAGCCGGCAAGGGCTTTGCGGTCGTGGCGCAGGAAGTGCGCGAACTGGCGCAGCGATCCGCGGCGGCCGCAAAAGAAATCACCAGTCTGCTGAAACGCTCCACCGACGAGGTTTCCGCCGGCGTGGCGCTGGTGGAAAAAGCAGGCACGTCGCTCTCCGGCATCGGCGAGCATGTCCAGACCATCAGCGCGCGCATTGAGGAGATCATGGAATCCACCCGCGAGGAGGCGCATACGCTCTCGGAAATCAACAGCACCGTCACAAGCCTCGACACCATGACCCAACAGAATGCCGCCATGGTGGAAGAAACGACGGCCGCCATTCACAATCTCGCCTCCGAAGCGGGCGAAATGGACGGCAGGCTCGGACAGTTCGTAATGGCTCCGGAGAATGCGGCCGCTGGACATCGCGCGAACCGGCAATTCCGGCGGGCGGGCTGAGACGGTCGATAGGCAAAAGACCGGGGCCTCTTCGGAGGCCCCAATTTTTTTGAACCATCCTTCAATTCTGCGCGACTTCTCTGGTAAATCGGGACACGCGCCTTACATCCGCAGCAAAGATTTCAATTTCGCAGGAGCGTCGGATGATCCCCTTTTCCATTCTCGACCTTTCGCCCATCGGCGAGGGCGAGAGCGTCAGCGAGGCGCTCGAAAACTCTCGCCGCATGGCGATCAAGGCTGAAGAGCACGGCTATAACCGCATCTGGCTGGCGGAGCACCACGGCATGCCGGGCATTGCCAGCGCGGCAACATCGCTCGTCATCGCCCATGTGGGCGCGGCCACGAAACATATCCGCGTCGGCTCCGGCGGCATCATGTTGCCCAACCACTCTCCGCTCGTCATCGCTGAGCAGTTCGGCACGCTTGCGGCGCTGCTTCCCGGCCGTGTCGATCTCGGTCTCGGCCGCGCGCCCGGAACTGACATGCGCACGGCACGGGCGCTTCGCCGCAACCTGGATGCCGGCGCGGAAAATTTCCCGCACGATATCGTCGAACTCCAGCGTTACCTCGGCCCGCCGCAGCCGGATCAGGCGATCCTTGCCGTGCCGGGCATGAATTCCAACGTACCCCTCTGGCTGCTCGGCTCCAGCACCTACAGCGCACATCTCGCCGCAGCCCTAGGCCTGCCCTATTCCTTCGCCTCGCATTTCGCCCCCGATATGCTGATGGAAGCAATCCATATCTATCGTGAGCGCTTCCAGCCTTCCGAAGTACTGGACAAGCCCTATGTGATGGTGGGGGTGATGGGGGTCGGCGCCGATACGGACGAGGAGGCACAACACCTCTTCACTTCGTCGCAGCAGCAATTCGTCAACCTGCGCCGCAACCTGCGCACGCAGTTTCCGAAGCCGGTGCACAGCATGGACGATTACTGGAACGAGATGGAGCGTTTCTCTGTCGAACACACGCTGCGTTTCGCAGCCGTGGGCTCGCCTGAGACGATCCAGCGCCATCTCGACGGTTTCCTGGCGGAAACGCAGGCGGATGAGCTGATTGTCTCGATGCCGATCCATGACATCGAAAAGCGGCTGCGGTCGCTCGAGATTTTCGCAGAGGTCCGAACCTCCATAAAAAAGGCCGCCTAAACAAAAAGCCCCGGAGCGGATCGCTATCGGGGCTTTTTTGAAACATGAGACGTCAGGCCGAAAGCTTGGCGAGAATTTCTTCGGACACTTCGAAGTTGGAATAGACGTTCTGCACGTCGTCATCGTCTTCGAGATTGTCGATGAGCTTCATTAGCGACTGCGCCTTTTCTTCATCCACCGGCACCGTGTTTTGCGGCTTCCAGATGGCCTTGACGCTTTCGGCTTCGCCCAGCACGCCTTCCAGTGCCTTGGAAACCTCGTTCATCGCTTCGAAACCGCAGATGATGGTGTGGCCGTCTTCGGAAGATTCGACATCGTCGGCACCGGCCTCGATGGCGGCTTCCATGACCTTGTCGGCATCGCCGACTTCAGCCTTGTAGGAAATTTCGCCGACGCGGTCGAAGGAGAAGGAGACCGAACCGGTTTCGCCAAGCGCACCGCCGGCCTTGGTGAAGATGGAGCGAACGTTGGAGGCGGTGCGGTTGCGGTTGTCGGTCAGGGCTTCGACGATGACGGCAACGCCACCCGGGCCGTAACCCTCGTAGCGGACTTCATCATAGTTTTCGCCGTCCGCACCAGACGCCTTCTTGATCGCACGCTCGATATTGTCCTTCGGCATCGACTGGGCCTTGGCGTTCTGGATCGCCAGACGCAGGCGCGGGTTCATGTTCGGGTCGGGCATGCCCGTCTTTGCCGCAACGGTGATTTCGCGCGCAAGCTTGGAAAACATTTTGGACCGTACGGAGTCCTGCTTGCCCTTGCGGTGCATGATGTTCTTGAACTGTGAATGACCAGCCATGGAAAACCTGATTGTCGTAATTTGGAGATTGCGGGCCTTATAAGTGCGATAGCCGCGCCATTCAACCCCGCAAGCGCTTTCTCTTGCCGCAACATCAGAAGGAACTGATTTATCCGCTCTTCGTTCTGATCATGAACGCGACGGAAGGGCACATGATTTCTCTCCATCGCAGCAACAGACCGGAAGGAGAAAACATATGGTCAGCCTGACTGAAGCACGAGAAGCACCGGCCCGCCAGCTCTGGGACGAGATCAATTCCGTCCATGCCGGCATGCTCGGTCTCGAAGGACTGCACAACCACATGCAGCCCATGGCGCCTCATGCTGACCCTAAGACCAACACCATCTGGTTTTTTTCCAAGAAGGATACCGATCTCGTAAAATCCCTGAAGTCAGGCTCGCGCGCGCATTTCTGCGTCGTCGGCAAGGATCATGATTACCACGCCTGCCTCTCCGGTATTCTGGAGGCGCGAGACGACAAGGCAAAGATCGACGAATACTGGAATTCCGTTACCGCCGCCTGGTACGAGCATGGAAAGACTGATCCCCAACTGACGATGCTGGCGCTTCACGTTGATGATGCCGACATCTGGGCGTCGACCGACAGCACGCTGAAATTCGGCTGGGAAATCGCCAAGGCCAATATGTCGGATGACAAGACGCCTGATGTCGGCGTTCGCCAGCATCTCACCTTTGCCTGAGAAACGGCTCCCCGGCCTTCCTCGCCCGCCGCCATGCTACATGCCTTTTGGCACCAGTATCTGCGGCTGGCGGGGAAGGTTTCTCATCGAAACCCGGATCACCGGATCCATGGCGTAGGCAATCTGGAAATTCTCCCCGAACATCGTCAGAAACTGCTCCAGCGGCGGGCCGGTGCGGTGCATCGGCAAGATCAAGGCGGAGCGCAGGCGCTTGACCACCCGGCTCATGCTATCCGCCCCCATGGTCAGGCCGCCATCCACCGGCACCATCAGAACATCCAGACGGCCGATCTCGGCATAATGCGTATCCGTCAACTCATGATGCAGATGCCCGAGGTGGCCGATGCACAGCCCGGCAACCTCGAAGATGAAAATGGAATTGCCGTTCTCCTGGAAGGACTCGTAATCTCCCCAGCGGTTGCGGATGTCGGTTGCGACATTGCGGATATAGACATCGCCCACCAGAACCCTGTGCTCGGCTTTTTCTCCCGGCGTATCACTCCAGCCATGCAGCACATATTGAATGGCCGGGTCCGGATTGAGCGTGAAATGCGTCGAATGCGCCCGGTTCATCGTCACGACAGTCGGCGTGACGGGCGGACGATAGACGCCGTTATAGTCGGTGGCGATGGTCACACCGCCGGGGCTTTCGATGAGATAGGTGGAATGGCCGATGAAGCTGATCTTCACCTCTTCCTTTGCCGTCGCCTGCGCCAGCTGAACACCCGACGGATTGAAGCTCGCGAACATGACCCCCGGAATGTTGCTGGCGATCGCCTGGCACTGGCTGACTGGAGGCCTGCTTGCCGACTGCGAAAAGGCGGCTCCAGCACAGGCGATCAGCCCTGTCATTGCAAGCATTAGCACGCGCAGCATCATGCCACTCCCTTGAACTTGCGAAGGTTGGGAGGATGAGGCAGGTTTTGCGGGGCGTCCAGTTACAAGAACGGCGAAAGGCTCAGACTCTCGTCATTGTGAACGCTTACCGCAGAAGTTTAAGCCCAGAAGGAAGGCAGTGTTTCCGAAAGCCGCGGGCCGATGCGCAGCGGCGCGATCTTTTCGGCAAGCCCGGTGCGGTCGGAAATCTCAACGCCAACGCCGCAGATCGTCGCCGGCCCGCTCGCAGCCTCGAAACGGCCCTTCGGCATTTTGGAAATGAAGCGGTTGATCGGCTCTTCCTTCTCCATGCCAAGCGAGCTGTCGTAATCGCCGCACATGCCGGCATCAGACATGTAGGCCGTGCCGCCATTCAATATCTGCGCATCCGCCGTCGGGACATGGGTATGCGTGCCGACAACGAAGCTCGCGCGGCCATCCACAAAATGGCCGAAACACTGTTTTTCACTCGTCGCTTCCGCATGGAAATCGAAGATGATGGCGTCGGCCTGTTCCTTCAGCGGGCAGGCGGCCAGAATGGTTTCCGCCGATTTGAAGGGATCGTCCAATTCCGGATGCATGAACACCCGGCCCATGATGTTGGCGACGAGGATACGCGCGCCGTTGCGGGCATAAAAAATGCCCGAACCCTTGCCCGGCGTCCCATCCGGATAATTGGCCGGTCGCAGGAACTGGTCGTGGCGCTCGCAGAAGGAAACGGCTTCCTTCTGGTCCCAGACATGGTTGCCGGTGGTCACGACATCGGCGCCGGCATTGATGGTTTCGAGATAGATATCCTCGGTAATGCCGAAACCGCCGGCGGCGTTTTCACCATTGACGATGACGAAATCGAGCTTCAGATCGGAAATCAGCCCAGGCAATCGCTCCCAGACAGCCGTGCGTCCGGTCTTGCCAACCATGTCTCCGAGAAAAAGAAGCCTCATTCACCCGCCCCGATCTTGCGCATGTTTTAAAAATTCCGTCCCCTCTAGCGGGTAATCCATCTTTTAAAAAGTGCTAAAGCACCTTTTGCCCACCATCGGAGATCGATGACGGAGCGGAAAACCAGTGCAGGCCGCTTTCCGTCAGAATGGCGTGAAGCGGCACATCATGCGGCTCGGCCGGGACGGACGGCACTTCCTGACAATCAAAGGCGACGCCGATGAGAACAGGCCGACGGCCCCTGGCGTGCAACCGCGCGATGGCGCGGTCATAATGACCCGCGCCATAACCGACCCGCTGCCCTTTGCAATCGAAGACAGAAAGAGGCACGAGCAAAATGTCCGGATCGAGAACCGCCGCATCCTCGCCTGGCCCGGTCGTGCCGAAGCCGGTTTTCACCAGCCGCGTATCCGTTTCAAAGGCGCGGAAGACAATGGTTTCACGATCCAGCACAACGGGCAGGACAAGACGCCCGCCCCTTGTCCGCAACGCTTCCATCAGCGGCCGGGTATCGGCCTCGGAGCGGATCGGCATGAAACCGGAAATCACGACGCCCGGCGTGAAGGGGATGCCAGCGGAGCCATGGGCCGCAATGGACTGGCTTTTCTGCTGCCGTTCCGCGAGCGTCAGCGCATCGCGCACGGCGAGCCTTTCGCCGCGCAACCTTGCTTTTTCGGCAACGTCACCGGGCATCAGGCGGCCCGGCTCACGAGAACCTTGTCAATACGGTGGCCATCGAGATCGATGACCTCGAAACGCCAGCCATTGCGGGTGACGTGTTCGCCCAGTTCCGGAAGGCGCCGGAATTCGTCCAGAACCAGACCGGCAACGGTTTCGAACTCGGCATCTTCGTCGATCTGGAAGCCCATACGATCAGCGAACTCATCGGCGGGCATCCAGCCAGCGACGAGGAACGAACCATCCTCGCGCTCGACCATGGCCGGCTCCTCGTCATCATCTTCCTGGAAGGCTCCGGTGATGGCTTCCAGCACATCGCCGGAGCTGATGATGCCTTCGAAATGACCGTATTCGTCGTAGACCAGCACCATGTGCACGGTGGAGCGACGCAGGGACTGGATGACATCAACCGCGCTCGTCAGATCCGATACGACCGGAACTTCGCGCAGAAGCTCGCGAATATTGAGTTCCTTGCCGGAAGCCAGCGCATCGAAAGCGTCCTTGGCGAAAAGCACGCCGAGAATTTCATCCGAGGCGCCGTTGCGCACCGGCAGGCGCGAACGCTGCGTCTGGCGAAGCTGCTCGCGGATTTCCTCCGCGCTGTCTTCGATATCGACCACTTCCACATCGCGACGCGGCGTCATCAGGCCGCGCGCATTGCGGTCGGCAAGGCGCATGACGCTGGTGATCATCGCCGATTCCTCGGTCTCGATCACGCCGGCGCTGTGGGCTTCTGCCAGAACAGTGCGGATTTCATCGTCCGTCACCGAAGCGTTGGACTCACCGCTATGGCCAAGAATTGCCAGAACCACCTTGCCGGATTTATCCAGCAGCCACACGAGCGGCGCGCCGACACGTGAAAGCATCACCATCGTGGGCGCGACACGGGCGGCGATCTTTTCAGGATCGCGCAGGGCGATCTGCTTTGGCACCAGCTCGCCGACGATCAGCGACAGATAGGTAATGGCAACGACCACGGAGCC
Organism: Agrobacterium salinitolerans; assembly: GCF_002008225.1. Classification (GTDB taxonomy): domain Bacteria; phylum Pseudomonadota; class Alphaproteobacteria; order Rhizobiales; family Rhizobiaceae; genus Agrobacterium; species Agrobacterium salinitolerans. Next base: position 410,184 of record NZ_MRDH01000037.1, read on the forward strand.
GACACCGATGGCATCGGCGGCACGATCGGGAACACCCTGCTCCAGAAGCCATCCGGTGAACCTGGCGCCAAGCGTGGCGCCGGAAAACGCACCGGAGAGAACGCCGACCAGCGTGATGCCGATCTGCACCGTGGAAAGGAACCGCCCGGGATTTTCGGAAAGGCCGAGCGCCATGGTGGCGCCCCTGCTGCCTTGCGCGGCAAGCACCTTAAGCCTCGCCGGTCTGGAGGAGACAACGGCAAGCTCGGACATGGCAAGCACACCGTTCAATACGGTGAGCAGGACCACGATCATAATTTCAGTAAACAAGTTTAGCTCTTTGGGCTGTTGAACGGCACGTCGCGGTTTTGACCGCAGCACCCTTTTTTAAAGGGCATGACAGACATACCACTCCGGATAATAGGGAATTGTTCCGCCATTGCAATGACGGCAATATAAAAAAGCCGCGTCCGGCAGTTATGAAAAATGACTGTCGAATATATCAAGAGTACAGGGAAGCCCGGGGGGTTGATCCGAAACTTCAAGCGCGATCCACGGCGACCGATGGAGATTTACGATCCTGGGCGCCTACAAAAGTAGGTGGGCACCGTGTGTCCAGCCCCACGGGACTGGCCAGGGACAGCTCCCTTTGGATCGAGTATGGCCCCAGGGATTGTGGTTCCTGTCGGGAAGCGCAGAACGCATCCCAGATATAGGACGGATTGGAGGAAACCGCCAGAGGGCAGCGCGCGAAATTTTGTCGCCTCAGAACCCTTCAGGCCATCAATGCGCGGCGGGCTTCGGCCGCGCCAGCAGTTTTTCGGTAATCCCGTTCAGGCGGTCGGCCAGATCGCCGATGGCGAGCGCCACCATTTCGTCCGATTTCGCTTGGTGCTCGGCCATGCCGTCGCGGTTTAGAGAAAGGGATGTAACCTCCCCTTCCAGCTTCTCGATCTTGCGATTGAGTTCGGACAACTCGTCCATCACCATGATGCCCGCCATGACGGTCAGGCGAAGATCGCCGATCTCACCGAACTGGCTCTTGAGATGCCCGACATAACGATCGAAGCGCGTGGCAAGATCGGTCAGGTGGTCTTCCTGTCCCGCCTCGCACGCCATGCGATAGGCCTTGCCGTCGATCATAACAGTGACTTGGGCCATGAAACCGCTCCTATCGATCCAGCACCGCGCGGATCGTCTCCATGGCCGTTACCAGCCGGCGGGAAACCTCGCGATTGACTTCTTCAAGACGGTTGGCGCGAAACTCGGCCTGATCCAGCTCATGCGCCAGCCGTGCGCGGTCGACATGGACCCGCTTGACCTCATTATCGATCTCGCCCGTCTCCCTCTGCCGCTCGATACGCATATCGATGGCGTTTTCGAGATTTGTGATGGCAGCATTCAGCTCCGTCAGCGCAGATTGTACGGTCTTGTCAGCCGACATCGTTTTTTCCAACTCGCACGCCACCGGCCGAATCGTCCGGTTTCAGGCCTTTTCAACATCCAAGAGGTTATTACCCGATTTACCATCCCGTCAATCAAACCAGTGCATTGAGGCGTTTTGCTCTGTGGATGAACGAAGAAGCACTAGCCTCTGTCGCATGAATTTTATCGTGACAGCCGATTTTCTAAACGATTTTTATCTTCGGACGAACCGCAAACGCCCGTGGATTTATTGACTTGCCGGCCTCACCTGCTATGGATCAACCCGCTTTTTGGATAGTTGCGTAAAACTATCTCCTTTCACCCGGAAACAGACGGAAAAGCCATGATTTCTCGCGACAAACACAACCGGATGGCAAATGCGATCCGCTTTCTTGCCATGGATGCAGTGGAGAAGGCCAATTCAGGCCATCCCGGTCTGCCGATGGGCGCCGCCGATGTCGCCACCGTTCTCTTCACCCGTTACCTGAAATTCGATCCCAAGGCTCCGCTCTGGGCGGATCGCGACCGCTTCGTGCTATCGGCAGGGCATGGCTCGATGCTGCTTTACTCGCTGCTCTATTTGACGGGCTACGAGGACATGACGATCGACGAGATCAAACGTTTCCGTCAGTTCGGCTCCAAGACCGCCGGCCACCCCGAATATGGCCATGCGACCGGCATTGAAACGACGACCGGCCCGCTCGGCCAGGGCATCGCCAACGCCGTCGGCATGGCAATCGCCGAACGCAAGCTGGAAGAGGAATTCGGCTCCGACCTGCAGAGCCACTTCACCTATGTCCTGTGCGGCGACGGCTGCCTCATGGAAGGCATCAGCCACGAAGCCATCGCTCTTGCCGGCCATCTCAAGCTCAACAAGCTCGTTCTGTTCTGGGATGACAACAACATCACCATCGACGGCGAAGTCGGCCTGTCCGACAGCACCGACCAGATCGCCCGCTTCCAAGCCGTTCACTGGAACACCATCCGCGTCGATGGCCACGATCCGGACGCGATTGCCGCCGCCATCGAAGCCGCACAGAAATCCGACCGCCCGACCTTCATCGCCTGCAAGACCGTCATCGGTTTCGGCGCGCCCAACAAGCAGGGCACCCACAAGGTTCACGGCAACCCGCTCGGCGCAGAAGAAATCGCCGCCGCCCGCAAGAGCCTGAACTGGGAAGCCGAAGCCTTCGTCATTCCGGAAGATGTGCTCGACGCATGGCGTCTCGCCGGCCTGCGCTCCACCAAGACCCGCCAGGACTGGGAAGCTCGCCTCGAAGCAACCGAGACGGCCAAGAAGGCCGAGTTCAAGCGCCGCTTCGCCGGTGACCTGACGGGCAACTTCGACAGCTCGATCGACGCCTTCAAGAAGAAGATCATCGAGAACAACCCGACCGTTGCGACCCGCAAGGCCTCGGAAGACTCGCTCGAAGTCATCAACGGCGTGCTGCCGGAAATGATCGGCGGCTCTGCTGACCTCACGCCGTCCAACAACACCAAGACCAGCCAGATGAAGTCCATCACCCCGACGGATTTCTCCGGTCGTTACCTGCATTACGGCATCCGCGAACACGGCATGGCCGCTGCCATGAACGGTATCGCACTGCATGGCGGTCTCATTCCCTATGCCGGCGGCTTCCTGATCTTCTCGGACTACTGCCGTCCGTCGATCCGTCTGGCTGCCCTCATGGGCATCCGCGTCGTCCACGTCCTGACGCATGATTCCATCGGCGTTGGCGAAGACGGCCCGACCCACCAGCCGGTCGAGCAGATCGCAGCTCTGCGCGCGATCCCGAACCTGCTCGTCTTCCGCCCGGCGGATGAAACCGAGACGGCGGAATGCTGGCAGCTGGCTCTCGAGCAGAAGCACCGTCCCTCGGCGCTGGCGCTTACCCGCCAGAATCTGGCTCCTTCGCGCAAGGAATATGAAGAGAAGAACCTCTCGGCTTACGGCGCTTACGAAATCGTCTCCGCCAGCGACGCCAAGGTTTCAATCTTCGCATCCGGCTCGGAAGTCGAAGTGGCGCTGAAGGCCGCCGCAACGTTGAAGGACAACGGCGTTTCCGTCCGTGTCGTTTCCGTTCCCTGCTTCGAGCTTTTCAAGGAACAGCCGGAAACCTATCGCAACGCCATCATCGGCAAGGCTCCGGTCAAGATCGCGGTCGAAGCCGCCATTCGCCAGGGCTGGGATTACTTCATCGGCAACGATGGTGCATTCGTCGGCATGCACTCCTTTGGAGCTTCCGCGCCAGCGAAGGATCTCTTCAAGCACTTCGGCATCACGGCGGAAGCCGTCGTCGCCGCAGTCGAGGCAAAACTTGCGTGAGGGCTTCAAAAGCCCTTACCACTCCGCAAAGACCACGCCCATTTTTGTTCGGGAGACTGTAAATGACTGTAAAAGTTGCCATTAACGGCTTCGGCCGCATCGGCCGTAACGTCCTGCGCGCCATCGTCGAATCCGGCCGCACCGATATCGAAGTCGTCGCCATCAACGACCTCGGCCCGGTGGAGACCAACGCCCACCTGCTGCGCTACGATTCGATCCACGGCAAGTTCCCGGCCGAAGTGAAGGTCGAAGGCGACACGATCACCGTCGGTGGCGGCAAGCCGATCAAGGTGACCGCCGTTCGCGATCCGGCAACGCTGCCGCACAAGGAACTCGGCGTCGATATCGCGCTGGAATGCACCGGCATCTTCACCGCCCGCGACAAGGCCGCCGCTCACCTGACGGCCGGCGCAAAGCGCGTCATCGTTTCGGCTCCGGCTGACGGCGCGGACCTGACAGTCGTCTTCGGCGTCAACGACGACCAGCTGACCAAGGATCACCTCGTCATTTCCAATGCGTCCTGCACCACCAACTGCCTCGTGCCGGTCGTGAAGGTTCTCGATGACGTCGTCGGTATCGATCATGGCTTCATGACCACGATCCACTCCTACACCGGCGACCAGCCGACGCTGGACACGATGCACAAGGATCTGTACCGCGCCCGCGCCGCAGCCCTGTCCATGATCCCGACTTCGACCGGCGCCGCCAAGGCCGTTGGCCTCGTTCTGCCGCACCTCAAGGGCAAGCTGGACGGCACGTCGATCCGCGTTCCGACTCCGAATGTTTCGGTTGTCGACTTCAAGTTCATTGCCAAGCGCGCCACCACGGTTGAAGAAATCAACGAAGCCATCAAGACTGCCGCCAATGGCAAGCTGAAGGGTATGCTCGGCTACACCGACGAGCCGCTGGTTTCCCGCGATTTCAACCACGACAGCCATTCCTCGATCTTCGCAATCGACCAGACCAAGGTCATGGAAGGCAATTTCGTGCGCATCCTGTCCTGGTACGACAACGAGTGGGGCTTCTCCAACCGTATGTCGGACACGGCTGTCGCATTCGCGAAGACCATCTAATCAGGTGTCGCGTCCATAAAAAGAACCGGCAGGAGCAATCCTGCCGGTTCAGACTGCTGACAAACCCCTGGCGTGAGCTGGGGGTTTATGATTCATTGGGACATGTTGAAGAAACCTGCTCCTGAA
>NZ_MRDH01000033.1:0-517 GCF_002008225.1 Agrobacterium salinitolerans
TCGACTTCTCATTTATCCATGATCGTGTTGCCGGTCTTTACTGTGCCGACAACGGCCGTCCGCCGCTCGATCCCACACGCATGTTCAAGGCGCTGTTCATCGGCTACCTGTTCGGTGTTCGCTCGGAGCGGCAGTTGATGCGCGAGATCGAGGTGAACGTCGCCTATCGCTGGTTTCTGCGCCTGAAGCTGACCGATCCTGTCTTCGATGCCTCGACGCTGTCGCAGAACCGCCGCCGTCGCTTCAACGGGACGGAGGTTGCCCAGGATATCTTCGATGCCATTGTGGAGCAGGCGATCCGGCATGGTCTGGTGGATGGGACCGTGCTCTATACGGATTCGACCCATCTGAAGGCCAATGCCAACAAGGGCAAATACGATCTGGCCATGCTCCAGAAGTCGCGGGCCGATTATTGGGCCGATCTGGATCGAGCGATCGAGGCGGAGCGCATATCCCATGGGCAGAAGCCGTTGAGGGAGAAACAGCGCGAGCCGGAGGTGAAGGAAACGAAGGTCAG
>NZ_MRDH01000033.1:560-1352 GCF_002008225.1 Agrobacterium salinitolerans
AAACGAAGGTCAGTCGTACCGATCCCGATAGCGGTTATATGGTGCGCGACGGTAAGCCCAAGGGCTTCTTCTATCTCGATCACCGCACTGTCGATGGCCGCCATGCGATCATCACCGATACGCATTTAACGCCGGCCAATGTGCATGACAGTATCGTCTACCTGGAGCGGCTCGACCGGCAGCGCCAACGCTTCGACTTGCATGTCGGGGCGGTCGGGCTGGACGCAGGCTATGCCACGGCAGGCATTGCCAAGGGTCTGGAGGACAGAGATATCCTCGGCGTGACCGGCTATCGCAACCCGACCCCGCCCAAAGACGGGATGATGCGCAAGTCGAAGTTCGTCTACGAACCAGAGACCGATGGCTACCGCTGCCCTGAAGGACAACTGTTGACCTATGCGACGACCGACCGCAGCGGTTACAGGCACTATCGCTCAGACCCCTCCATCTGCCGTGACTGCCCGCTTCTTGCCTCCTGCACGTCCAATGCCGGCTCGATACGAACCATCACCCGGCATGTCTGGCAAGATGCACGCGAACGCACGGATGTTCATCGAAAGACGGCGTGGGGCAAGGCGATCTACAAGCGGCGCAAGGAAACGGTGGAGCGCTCCTTCGCCGATGCCAAGCAGCTTCACGGGCACCGCTATGCCCGCTTCCGCGGCTTGATCAAGGTTAGATGGCAGTGCCTGCTCGCCGCGAGCGCCCAGAACATCAAGAAAATCGCAATGGCGCTCACGAAAGCACCCAAACCCGCCTGGGGATGAGGAAACGAGGCTCATCTTATCTCCC
>NZ_MRDH01000016.1 GCF_002008225.1 Agrobacterium salinitolerans
TGCGTGTGGGATCGAGCGGCGGACGGCCGTTGTCGGCACAGTAAAGACCGGCAACACGATCATGGATAAATGAGAAGTCGACCACCGCGTCGATCTTGCGAAGCAGGTGATCTTTCGGGACCAGGCTATCGAGCGTCACCATCTCGAGAGCGGTCTGTTCAGGAGCAGGTTTCTTCAACATGTCCCAATGAATCATAAACCCCCAGCTCACGCCAGGGGTTTGTCAGCAGTCTGAGCCNATCTCGAGAGCGGTCTGTTCAGGAGCAGGTTTCTTCAACATGTCCCAATGAATCATAAACCCCCAGCTCACGCCAGGGGTTTGTCAGCAGTCTGAGCCCGCCGGTAACGGCGGGTTTTTTGTTGGCCTCTCGGCCGTCTTCCTTATGAAAGTTGGCTCAGTGCATCTTCACCGGCGTGCTGAAGCGGCTGGATTCGATGGCCGCGGCACCGGGCTTGAAGCTCGCGGAGGTCGCGGAAGCCGACATATCGTTGCTGAGCATGCGATTGGCGACAACACGCGGCGCCTTTACCGAGCGTCCGGTCGTACCCTTGTTCTGGTTGAGCGCCCAATCCGAAATAAGATCCTGCGTCAGGCGTCCACCGCCCACCATGGCCTGCTGGGAAACGGCGGCATCCTGTTTGCTCGGGCGCGAACCCTTGGTCGGAAGGCCGGCGCTGAGGCCGCCATTGATGGCAGGCTTCAGGTCGAAAGCATCACCGAAGCCAGCCTGCGGTTCGGCCTTGGCCGTTTCGACGGGCGCAACGGTAACCTTGTGGTTGACGGCGGCCGGGAATGGCGCAGCTGTTGGCATCGCGGCCGACTGGACCTGCGACCGGGCGGCCTGACTGCTCTGTTCAAGAGCGGCAACCACCGTGGGCGAAAGCGTACCCTGTTGCGCCTCGGCGAGATCGTCCTCACCTTCAGCGTCGGCATTGGCCGCCGCCAGCAGGGCTTCCGCCACGGCCGGACGATTGGCGGGAACCGGAACAGAGGCGAGTTCGCCGGTTGCAACCGGTGTCGCACCCTCTACAGAAGCCGTCAGGATCGATCCTTCCGCATCACCTCTCATGCCGCGCGGGCCGAGAAGCGTGGGCACCGGAACGGATACCTCAGCCAGATCGGCAAATTGCTGGCGCTCGGCAGGCGCGGAAGCCGGCGTCGGCGTGGTCGCCGCCTGCAGGGCATCCTGCGCGGCATTGCGAGCCGGAGAATAAAGCGCCGTCGCAAGGCCGGTATTGGCAGGCGGCTGATTGCCGAAGGCGGGTCGGGCCGTCGGCAGCGGCGCATCGTTTACACCCGGAAGCGTCTGTGCCGAAGCAACTGCAATCGTGGGTTCAGGCTCCGGAGCCGCCGGGCGAGCAACGGCGGGGCGCTCTGCGGGCGCCGGCGCTGCGATGCTATCTGGATCTTCATCCTCGTCACCGCCGCCAAAGAGGGCCTGCAACAGCGTCTTGCGCTTGCCGCCGCCAGATGAGGCAGGGCCTGCACCGGCGCTGGAAGCAACCTGAATGGAGGAGGAGCTGACGCGCTTCTTGTAATCGGCAAGCGCCTGCTCATAACCGGGAAGCGGCTTGCCGTCGGAAGGAAGATGCAGCGTATTGCCGTTCGGGAAGATGCGGACGAGTTCTTGGCGGCTCATGCGCGGCCAGGCGCGAACGCCGCCGACATCCATGTGCACGAAGGGAGAGCCTGAGGTCGGATAAAAGCCGACGCCGCCGATCTGCATCTGCATGCCGATTTCGCGAAGACGGGCAAGCTTCACACCGGGGATATAAAAGTCCATGGCCTTGCCGAGCATATGCTGGCTTTTTTCCGCAACGCCCTTCGTGCGTGAGCGCAGCAGACCATTGGTCTCGGGCGAACGGAAGGCCGAAACAACGTTGATATAGTCAGTCGCGCCACTGCGGCGATAAACTTCCCAGACGAGATCGAAAAGGCGCGGATCCATGCGTGTCGGCTGGTTGCGACGCCAGTCGCGCAGGAATCGGTTCAGCTCCTGCAGACCTTTCTGGTCATATTTTCCATTGCGCTTGAAGGTGATGACCGCCTTCTCGCGTGTATGAATATAATACAGTTTGAGGCTGCGTGTTTCGGCGGCGGCTTCCGTCGCCGAAACACCGACGAAAGGCATTGCGGCGAGCATCAGGCAGGCAAAGGTGACAGCGCGCGCCGACAGCTTCGTGCATATATCCTTGATCAAGCCGCGCGCGACCTTGGTCGAAAGCGCGTTATTCCGATGCAGATATGGCAATTCGATCCCCGCCTGGAAGACAATTTCTGTCACATTGCCTCAAATGAACGTCAAATACGGTGACACGATGGCAAAATTGCCACACACATACAACCTTCCTCTATATAGTGAATCAGCCACTAACAAGAGGTTTATAGACGGTAAGCGGATATCCTTGCTCAGAAGTTAACGAATTTTGCGATCTGCCTCCAAATGCGGGGTTTGTGCCGTTAGGCTGCATCTCGAAGGGGATCGTCGGGATCGATGCCATAATCCTTCAGCTTGCGATAAAGCGTCGAGCGGCCAATGCCGAGCTTTCTGGCGACCTGGCTCATCTGGCCGCGATAGAAGCGCAGAGCGAAACGGATGAGTTCTTCCTCGATTTCTGCCAGTTTGCGGATGTTGCCCGATTCATCCATGCTGGAGATCAGGTTTCCGCCCCGGTAGATGGTGGTGGAAATATCCGACGGCTCCTCGATGACGGCATGGCTTTCAGCAACCGCCGGAGGGGGCGGTGAATAGGCCGCAAGCTTCAGCGATGCCCCTGAAGGCGAGCGAATGACATCGTCCGCGTCGTCGCCGGTCGAAAATTCCGGCAGTTGCAGGGCGATCTGCGGAAAATCGGAATCTGACAGTTCCTCACCCTGCGACAGCACCACGGCGCGGAAGACGGCGTTTTCGAGCTGACGGATATTACCCGGCCAGTCATAGGCCGTGAGCAGCGCCAGCGCGCTGGCGTCAAGGCCAACAGGATTGGGCAATTTCTGTTCCGCCGAAAAGCGCTCGGCGAAAACGCGCGCCAGATGGGGAATATCTTCCTTGCGGCGGCGTAGCGCCGGAATGGTGATCGGGAAGACGTTGAGGCGATAATAAAGGTCCTCGCGGAATCGGCCTTCCTTCACCTCTTCGATGAGGTTCTTGTTGGTGGCGGAAATCAGCCGCACATTCACCTTCTGCACCCGTGCGGAGCCGACGGTTTCGATTTCGCCTTGCTGGACCGCGCGCAGCAGCTTCACCTGCACATCCAGCGGCAGATCGCCGATTTCATCGAGGAACAGCGTGCCGCCGTCCGCCTCCATGAATTTGCCGACATGTTTTTCCGTCGCGCCCGTGAAGGCTCCCTTTTCATGGCCGAAGAGGATACTTTCCACGAGATTATGGGGAATGGCGCCGCAATTGACGGTGATGAAGGCCTTATTCGCCCTGTCTCCGGCCGACTGGATGGCGCGGGCGACCATTTCCTTGCCCACACCGGATTCGCCTTCCAGCACCACGGGAATGCTGGACTGGGCAGCGCGCTGCGCGAGTTCGATAACCCTCAGCATTGCCGGGCTTGCGGAAACGATATCGGTAAAATTCACTGCATTGCTCCGTCCGCGCCTTCCCGTGCGGGCTTTTGCCTCTCTCCTGTCGAGCTTGAGCGCATTGGAGATGGCAGCGCCGATCCTTTCCGGCGAAACCGGCTTGACGACGAAATCGAAAGCGCCGGCGCGCATGGCCTGTACGACGGTATCGATGCCGCCCTGACCGGTCTGAACGATGACAGGAACATCGGTGCCGACTTCGCCGATAGCTTTGAGAAAGGTAAGCCCGTCCATTTCAGGCATCATGAGGTCGAGGACAATGACGTTGATCTCGCCGCTATATTGCTTGAGCAGTTCCAGCCCCGCCTTGCCGTTTTCGGCAAGCAAGGCGAGATGCCCATAACGTTCCACCGCATTTTTGAGCAGGCGGCGCTGGACGGGATCATCGTCTATCACGAGAACATGCGCGGTCATTTTTAGCTCCGGTTTCCGGTTTATGGACCTGCTTCATGCGGTCCCTTATTCCGCACTCTGGCATGGGAGACTTGAACATCCAGTTTTGAGAATTGCTTGCATTTTATCCATTGCCGCGGGAAACAAGGTCCCCATATGCTTCGCACGCATAATCAGAAGGACACGTTCGATGACCCTCAACCGCCCGACCCCGCAACCCGTCTTCTCCCTTGCCGAAACCGCCGGTCCGGCACTTGGCGACCTTCCCGGCTGGAAGCTCTCGGACCTCTATCCATCGGGGGATTCGCCGGAATACAAGGGCGATCTCGACAAGGCGGCGTCGATGGCGGCGGCTTTCGAGGAGAAATGGAAGGGCAGGCTTGAAGCTGCTGCAAAGGCGACGGGCGACAAGGGCATCGGCGCGGCGCTCAAGGAATATGAAGCGCTGGATGATCTCATCGGCCGCATCGGCTCCTTTGCCGGGCTCACCTATTTTTCCGATACGTCGAACCCGGCAAACGGCAAGCTTTACGGCGATGCCCAGGCGAAGCTGACGGATATTTCCTCCCACCTCCTGTTCTTCACCCTTGAGCTCAACCGCATCGATGACGCCACAATGGACGCCTGCATGGCGAATGACGCAGTAGCGGGTCACTACCGCCCCTGGCTGGTGGATTTGCGCAAGGACAAGCCGCACCAGCTCGACGATCAGCTTGAACAGCTTTTCCTCGAAAAATCGATGACCAGCGCAGCGGCCTTCAACCGCCTGTTCGATGAAACGATGGCCGATCTGCGTTTCGACATAGACGGTGCGAGCCTGCCGCTGGAAGTGACGCTCAACATGCTGCAGGAGCCGGAGCCGGAAACCCGCAAGAAGGCGGCTCAGGCGCTGAGCGCCACCTTCAAGGACAATCTGCGCGTCTTCACGCTCATCACCAACACGCTCGCCAAGGACAAGGATATTTCCGACCGCTGGCGCAAATTCGAGGATATTGCCGATAGCCGTCATCTCGCCAACCGCGTCGAGCGCGAAGTGGTCGATGCTTTGGCCGCGGCGGTCAAGAAAGCCTATCCGCGCCTCTCTCATCGTTATTACGCCATGAAGGCGAAATGGCTCGGCATGGAGCAGATGAATTATTGGGACCGCAACGCGCCGCTTCCCGATACGTCGAACACGATCATCCCTTGGGATGAGGCAAAGGACACGGTGCTTTCCGCCTATGGTAGTTTCGCCCCCGAGATGGCCGATATTGCTCGTCGTTTCTTCGATGAAGAGTGGATCGACGCCCCCGCGCGCGCCGGCAAGGCGCCGGGCGCCTTCGCGCATCCGACCGTGCCTTCGGCCCATCCCTATGTGCTGGTCAACTATCTCGGTAAACCGCGTGACGTGATGACGCTTGCCCATGAGCTTGGTCACGGCGTTCATCAGGTTCTGGCCGGCGAACAGGGCGCCTTGATGTGCGCCACGCCGCTGACGCTTGCCGAGACAGCCTCCGTTTTCGGGGAAATGCTGACCTTCCGCAAGCTGCTTGACGACACCAGAGACATCAGGGAACGCAAGGCCATGCTCGCCCGCAAGGTCGAGGATATGATCAACACGGTCGTGCGCCAGATCGCTTTTTATGAATTCGAGCGCAAGCTGCATACCGCCCGCAAGCAGGGCGAGCTGACTTCCGGGCAGATCGGCGAATTGTGGCTGTCCGTTCAGGCCGAGAGCCTTGGTCCGGCGATCCGGATTTCCGAAGGCTACGAGACATGGTGGACCTACATCCCCCATTTCATTCACTCGCCCTTTTATGTTTATGCCTACGCCTTCGGCGACTGCCTGGTGAACTCGCTCTATGCGGTTTATCAGAAGGCAGAGACGGGCTTTCAGGAGAAATATTTCGAGCTTCTGAAGGCGGGCGGCACCAAACACCATTCGGAGCTTCTGAAACCCTTCGGCCTCGACGCGACCGATCCCTCGTTCTGGGACAAGGGGCTTTCGATGATCGAAGGGCTGATCGACGAGCTGGAAGCGCTGGATAACAAACAGGCTTAATCTCTTCCGCCGGCAGGGCTATCCTATTTCGGACAAGCTTTGCCGGTTGATATTGCCGGCGGAAACACCGGTAAACAATTCAGGCGACGAGCACAGGTAATGAAACGCAAACCCGCCGATCTGACCTTGAGGGAAACCTTGCGCTGGGAGCCGCAGACCGGCTTTCAGCGCATCGACCAGCATATGCGCCGATTGCTGCGCTCGGCCGACGCGCTCGGTTTTCGCGCGCCGGTCAATGCGCTTCAGGTACTGGAAAAGAAGGTGGGCGGAGAAAAGCCGCTCTGCGTCAGGCTGGTCATGAACTACAAGGGCGAACTCGACGTCGAAACCGCCGACTTCCAGCCCTTGCGGCAGGATACCGTCTGGCGGGTTCGCATCGCCCGGCAGACCACGCTCGATTCTTCCGACACCTTCTATCGTCACAAGTCCTCACGCCGCGAGCCCTATGACGCCGCCCGGGCCGAATTTTCAGCCGGAGAGGCCGACGAGGTTCTGCTCCTCAACGAGCGCGGCGAGTTGTGCGAGGGATCGTCGACCAGCATTTTCGTCGAAATGCCGGATGGGCAATTGCTGACGCCGCCGCTCGACAGCGGCATTCTGCCGGGTGTGCTGCGCGCCGATCTGATCCGCGACCGCAGGGCGCGCGGACAGTCGCTGAAACCGGACGACATTGCCGGCCGGAAACTCTTCGTCGGCAATTCGCTGCATGGATTGATTGCGGCGGAACTCGTCTAAACAGTCACCGCTAGAAGCCGGTCGCGGCCTTTGTCCTTGGCCGCATAAAGAGCCTGATCCGCCCGCATGAAAACATCATCCGTGCTTTCCGGTGCGCGATACACCGTCAGCCCGGCCGAGCAGCTATAGGAAAAATCCGGGAATTCAGAGAGGGGTCTCGAAAGACGCACCTTCTGCAGCAGCTGTTCAACGATCTCCCGGCCCTCGGCCACCGTGCTGCGCGGCAGGATGAGCATGAATTCCTCGCCGCCGATCCTGCCGAAACAATCCACCCGCCGGATGACGGAATGGGCGATGCCGACGAAATCGCGAAGCACCGCATCCCCGCATTTATGGCCGAAACGATCGTTGATCTGCTTGAAGAAATCGATATCGAGCGTGCACAGGCAAAAGGGCGTTTCCAGCCCCTTGGTAACCCGCTCCACCTGCAGAGCCAGCTTGGCGAAGACGAAGCGGCGGTTTGCGGTCCCGGTCAATTCATCCGTCTGCGAGGCGCGCACCGCCAGATCCCTGTCCTGTCTTAGCGTCCTGTAACCTTGGCGCAATTCGGTAACGTCGCTTGCGACACACAGCATCCAGCCATCCTGCTGCACCGTTTCCGTCATCCAGAACCAGCGGCCGTCATACATGTCCATCTCAAAGGCGCGATAAGGCAGCTTGCCGCGTCGGGATTGCGCCGACAACAGCCACCCCTCGAAATCACTGTTGCGGACGACGACGCCGCTGCGCAGCCGATGGTTCAACCGCATGATGTCCGCCCAGGTCGGAAAATCGCCGGCAGCAAGCTGAAAGCTTTCCCGAAACGACGGATTGGCATGGCGCAACCGATCCTCGGAATCGTAAAGGGCAATAAGAACGGGGGTGGCGCTCTGAAGCGCTGCGACACGCTCGATAAGATTATTCAACGGGCAACTCCCCTGCGATGGCGAAAACTCCCCCGTCGTCATCCGGCCAAAGCCCCCAAGCCTTTGGACATAGAGAGGAAAAGGAGAACTTAATTATAAACGCACTCTCTAAAATGCGAAGAGGCAGAATGCGGTGAAAAGGCTGCCCGAACCCGTCCTGTCATAACCATCGTCATATGTCCGTCATCCACCTGCCCTTTATTGTGGCACGCTTTTGTGATCTAGCTTACTTATTGGCTAAAAAAGGAAAATTGACGAATGACGGATGCAAACCACCCGATTTACGGCGATATTGACGGCCCCATCATCATGATCGGCTTCGGCTCCATCGGGCGCGGTACTCTTCCGTTGATCGAACGTCATTTCAATTTCGACAGGACCCGGCTCGTCGTCATCGACCCGCGCGAGGACATCGCGGCCTTTCTGGCCGAAAGGAACATCCGCCATATCCAGACGCATCTGACCAAGGAAAATTACCGCGAGATTTTGAAGCCGCTCCTCAAGGGCGTTCAGGGCCAGGGCTTCTGCGTCAATCTTTCGGTCGATGCCGCCTCCGTCGATCTGATGCGGATTTGCCGCAAGCATGGCATGCTTTACATCGACACGGTCGTCGAACCCTGGCCCGGGTTTTATTTCGACGCCGATGCCGACAATGCGTCCCGTACCAACTATTCGCTACGCGAGACCATGTTGAAGGAAAGGGCGCGCAAGCCGGGCGGCACGACGGCGGTTTCCACCTGCGGCGCCAATCCGGGCATGGTGTCCTGGTTCGTGAAACAGGCGCTCGTCAATCTCGCCAAGGATACCGGCCACGACATCGAGGAGCCACAGCCACATGACCGGGAGGGCTGGTCAAAGCTGATGAAGCGGCTTGGCGTCAAAGGCGTTCACGTGGCCGAACGCGACACCCAGCGGGCGAAGGAACCCAAGCCCTTCGGCGCTTTCTGGAACACATGGTCCGTTGAAGGTTTTATCGCGGAGGGTTTTCAGCCCGCCGAACTCGGCTGGGGAACACATGAAAACTGGATGCCGAAAAACGCGAAAAAACAGAAAAAGGGAAGCAAGGCGGCGATCTATCTCGACCAGCCCGGCGCCAATACGCGGGTGCGGACATGGTGTCCGGGTCTGGGTCCGCAATATGGATTTCTCGTAACGCATAACGAAGCGATTTCGATTTCCGACTATTTCACCGTCCGCAACGATGATGGCGACGTGACGTATCGGCCGACCTGCCATTATGCCTATCATCCCTGCAACGACGCCATTCTTTCCCTGCATGAACTTTTCGGCAATGGCGGCACCCCTCAGCCCATCCAGCATGTGCTTACCGAAGACGAGCTTGTCGACGGCGCTGATGAACTCGGCGTTCTTCTTTATGGCCATGACAGGAATGCCTATTGGTATGGGTCGCGGTTGAGCCTGCAGGAGGCGCGTTTGCTTGCGCCCAGCCAGAATGCCACCGGATTGCAGGTCAGTTCCGCGGTTCTGGCCGGCATGGTCTGGGCAATCGAAAATCCTGAAGCCGGCATCGTCGAGGCGGATGAAATGGATTACCGCCGTTGTCTCGAGGTGCAGCGCCCCTATCTCGGACCCGTGGAGGGCCATTATACCGACTGGAAACCGACCGATGGTCGCCCCGGCCTGTTTCCCGACAACATCGATACGTCTGACCCCTGGCAGTTTCGCAACATCCTCGTGCGCTGACGGGACGGAGTCTCATATTTGTCACGCAGAGGCTTTCCTGAATGACGTCAGGAACCGGGGAGAGCGAGCAACGTTGCCTTGAAATAAGAAACGCTTCACGGCATGGTCGAAGCATAGAAAGTTTCATCGAATCGCAGGAGAACAGGCTCATGAACTTCAAGACAAGCGCTGCTTTGCTTTCAGCCGCCATAGCGGTGTCTTCATGCGTCGCGCCGGGACCCTCGCAGCAGTCCTCGATGGCGCCTTCGCTTTCCCGCGGCCCGGCCGTCGATGGCCGCTGGATCGACCGTAACGGCATCGTATCGACCTTCCAGAACGGCGCCTTCTCCACCCGTTCGACCGACACCAACACGCTTCTGGCCTCCGGCACCTATGTCACGATTTCGCCGACGCTTTACGAAATCAACATGACCTCGCTGGTGCGCAACACGCAGTCGCGCGTAAACTGCGCCCTCGTCTCCCCGTCACAATTGAACTGCACGACGGATACGAACAGCCAGTTCTCGCTGACGCGCCAGGGCTGATAACACCGTTTTTTAATGGGATGACCTTCTGAAACGCACGCCTTCAGCGTGCGTTTTTCTTTATTGCGCGCCTGTCATAATTTCGCTTGCGGCGGCTGCCGCTAAATGGAAACATCCGGCGTTCGAAAGACTGACATGTTTTCGGATTAAAAAATGAGTTCGGTCGGAGGATGATCAGCCGGCCTGTACTTCCGCTTTGAACAAGAGAGAGGGACGATGAGGAAAATTTTGGCGCTGGGTATGCTGAGCGTTTCGGTAATGACGCTTTCAGCCGGGGTCGCTCTGGCCGACTACAAACTTAACATTCTTCACATCAATGACCTTCACTCACGTATCGAGGCGATCAACAAATTCGATTCGACCTGCTCACCTGCCGAAACGGAAAAGAAGGAATGCTTCGGCGGTATCGCCCGTGTGAAAGGCGCGATCGACGCGCGCCGCGGAGAGCTTGGCAGCAACGCCAACCTCCTCGTTCTCGATGCCGGTGATCAGTTCCAGGGCTCGCTGTTCTACACGCAGTACAAGAGCGAACCGATTGCTGAATTCATGAACGGCATCGGCTTCGATGCCATGGCAATCGGCAATCATGAATTCGATGACGGTCCGGAAGAGCTGCTGAAATTCATCAACGCGCTGAAGTTCCCGATCATTTCCGGAAACACCAAGGCGGCCGCAGGCTCCATTCTGGCCGATAAGTACAAGGGCTACGTCATCAAGGATCTGGGCGGTCAGAAGGTCGCCGTGGTTTCGGTGCTTGCGACCGACACCAACGAGACCTCCTCGCCGGGCGACAAGATCAGCTTCGAAGACGAGATCGCCTATCTGAAAGGCGCCGTAAAGGAAATTCAGGATCAGGGTGTCAACAAGATCGTGCTGCTTTCGCATGTCGGTTACGTCCGGGATCAGGAAATAGCGCAGGCGGTGGACGGTATCGATGTCATTGTCGGCGGTCATAGCCACACCCTGCTTTCCAGCACCGACCCCAAGGCCGCCGGTCCTTATCCCACACTCGTCAAGAACCCGTCGGGGATCGATGTTCCAATCGTAACGGCCTACGCCTATTCGAAATATCTCGGCGACCTCGCCGTGACCTTCGATGACAATGGCGTCGTCAAATCCGCCGAAGGCGCACCGAAACTTCTCGATGTCTCGGTTACGCCGGACGATGCATTCACCAAACGCGTGACGGAGCTTGCCGGCCCGCTCGAGGAGATGAAGAAAAAGGAAATCGGCTCCTCCGAAAGTGTGATCGACGGTTCGCGTGAAGTTTGCCGCGCCAAGGAATGCACGATGGGCAATCTCGTTTCCGACGCGCTGCTGGATCGCGTCAAGGATCAGGGCGTGACCATCGCCATCCAGAACGGCGGCGGTTTGCGCGCTTCCATCGATGCCGGAACGGTAACGATGGGTGAAGTCCTGACGGTCCTGCCGTTCCAGAATTCCATTGCCACGTTTCAGCTGAAAGGTTCGGATCTGGTCGCGGCTCTTGAGAACGGCGCAAGCCAGATCGAAGAAGGCGCCGGCCGTTTTGCGCAGGTCGCCGGCCTCAAATATTCGTTCGACCGCTCCAAACCGCCAGGTAGCCGCGTTGTTTCCGTCGAGGTCAAGGAAGGCGAAAGCTTCGTGCCGCTCGACCCCAACAAGACCTATGGCGTCGTCTCCAACAACTACATGCGCTCGGGTGGTGACGGCTACAAGGTCTTCGCGACCAAGGCGATAAACCCCTATGACTTCGGCCCAAGCCTTGAAGACGCGGTTGCGGCCTATATCAGTGCCAACAGCCCCTACAAGCCGCATATGGATGGCCGCATCACCGACGCAACTCCTGCGGATTACGTGGCGCCTGCAAAACAGCCAGCACCGCCGGCATCAGCCCCCGCCGCCGCCGCGCCCGCCGCAACCACCGCTGCTGCACCGGCGCCCGCTGCGACGGCCCCGGCAGCGCCTGCAACTGCACAAGCAGCCGCCAGCAAATATGTCGTTGAAAAGGGCGACTCGCTCTGGAAGATCGCAGCAGAGAAATATGGCGACGGCGCTCTCTGGAGCAGAATTGCCAAGGCAAACACGCTGAAGCAGCCGAACCACATCGAGATCGGTGAGGAACTGGAACTGCCGGCTCAATAAGCCGAACGGGAACAGACAGGGCAATTTGCCGCAGACAGGAAGCCGGCCCTCGGATATCGGGGCCGGCTTCCTATTTTCCTTTTAAAACAAACCGTTACGGATCAAATTTTTGCAAGGGACCGCGCGTGGCTTTCTCCCCCCGGGAAATAGCCTTCACCGGTAGTTTAATCCTGAAAAATTTCGTCTAGAACACGTGAACGAATTGACCGCACGAGCGTATAGCTCGGGCATCGTCGGCCCAAACCCCGCCGCGGTTGGCGTTCGGCGCGCATCAACAGAAGATGGAGCGTTTCAGCCCTTATCCGGAACGAACCGCTCCTCACGCAAACAGTCAGAGTTTCAGGGTGTCATTCATGGCGACAGAACTATCCGCACTCCCCGCAAACCATCCCCGCACGGCATTTGGCAAGGTCGGCGTCCTGCTGGTCAATCTCGGCACGCCTGACGGTACGGATTATTGGTCGATGCGCCGTTATCTGGCGGAATTCCTGAGCGACAAGCGGGTAATCGAATGGTCGCGTCTCTACTGGTATCCGATACTTTACGGTATTGTCCTCAACAAGCGCCCGCAGAAAGTCGGCAAGGCCTATGAGGAAATCTGGAACCACGAGCGCAACGAAAGCTATCTGCGCACCTATACACGCAGCCAGGGCGAGTTGCTGGCGGAAGCGCTGAAAGACCTGCCAAATGTTGTGGTCGACTGGGGCATGCGTTACGGCCAGCCCTCCATCGCCTCGAGGATCGACGCGCTGAAGGAACTGGGCTGCGAAAAAATCCTGCTCTTCCCGCTTTATCCGCAATATGCTGCGTCGACGACGGCAACTGTGAACGACAAGGCTTTCGAACACCTGATGAAGCTGCGCTGGCAGCCAGCCATCCGCACCGTCCCGCCATATCATGACGATCCGGCCTATATCGAGGCGCTTGCCGCCTCGGTGAAAAACCATCTGGCGACGCTGGACTGGGAACCGGAAATGCTGATCACGTCATTCCACGGCATTCCGCAATCCTATTTCAAAAAAGGCGATCCTTATTATTGTCACTGCCAGAAAACCGCCCGGCTGCTGCGCGAGGCGCTGGGGCGTACAGAGAAAAATTTCATGATCACCTTCCAGTCGCGTTTCGGGCCGGAGGAATGGTTGCAGCCCTATACCGACAAGACCGTGGAAAAGCTGGCGTCGGAAGGCGTCAAGCGCATCGCCGTGATGAATCCCGGCTTCGTTTCGGATTGTCTTGAGACACTGGAAGAAATCGCCGGTGAAGCGGGCGAGATTTTCCTGCATAATGGCGGAGAGAAATTTACCCATATTCCCTGCCTGAACGACAGTGCCGAGGGCATGAATGTTCTCGAAAAGGTTGTGAGACGGGAGTTGCAAGGGTGGGTGTAATCTTGCCATAACGATGCCGGGCTAAAACCCGCATGGTTCTGATCTGGAGGAAAAGTGATGATTGCATTGGGCGGTTTCGATATCGTCGTGCTGGCGGCAGTGGTTCTGGTCATTCTGGTGCTGTTTGCCGGCATCAAGACCGTGCCGCAGGGATATCGCTACACGGTTGAACGTTTCGGGCGTTATACCCGCACGCTCGAACCGGGCCTTAACCTGATCATACCCTTCTTCGAGCGTATCGGCGCCCGCATGAATGTGATGGAACAGGTGCTGGATATCGCCACCCAGGAAGTCATTACCCGCGACAATGCCAGCGTTTCTGCCGATGCGGTGGCCTTCTACCAGGTTTTGAACGCCGCGCAGGCCGCCTATCAGATCGCCAATCTGGAAAACGCCATCCAGAACCTTACCATGACCAATATCCGCTCGGTGATGGGCTCGATGGACCTCGACGAGTTGCTGTCGAACCGTGACGCCATCAACGATCGCCTGCTGCGCGTGGTCGATGAGGCCGTCGGGCCATGGGGTATCAAGGTCACCCGCATCGAAATCAAGGACATCGCGCCGCCGAAGGATCTCGTCGATTCCATGGCGCGGCAGATGAAGGCGGAGCGCGAAAAACGCGCACAGGTGCTGGAAGCCGAAGGCGCCCGCAACGCCCAGATTCTGCGCGCGGAAGGCGCAAAGCAATCCGCCATTCTTGAGGCCGAAGGCCAACGCGAGGCGGCGTTCCGCGACGCCGAGGCGCGCGAACGTCTGGCCGAGGCCGAGGCCAACGCCACCCGCATGGTCTCGGAAGCCATTGCCGCCGGCAATGTCCACGCCATCAACTATTTTGTCGCCCAGAAATACACCGAGGCGCTCGCCGAGATCGGCACCGCGAAGAATTCCAAAATCGTGCTGATGCCGATGGAGGCTTCGGCGCTGATCGGTTCCCTCGGCGGTATCGGCACGATTGCGAAAGAGGTTTTCGGCGAAAGGGGCGACGCACCGACTGCGCCTGCCACCTCCACGGCGTCCCGCTCCGTGCCGCCGACGCGACCCTCCGGCCAGAGCATCAACGTCACGATCCCTGGTAATCCATTCGGTTCTTCGTCGGAGAAATGACGATGTTACAACAGCTTGCCACTGAGCTGGGGCCGTGGAGCTGGTGGATCGTCGCCTTCGTGCTTCTGGCCGCCGAACTCATCGCTCCCGGCGTGTTCTTGATCTGGATCGGCCTCGCCGCGCTGGTTATCGGCGCGGTCTCGCTGCTTTTGTGGGATGCTGCATTCTGGGCCTGGCAATTGCAGTTGGTGCTGTTTGCCGCGCTCTCCATCGTTTTCGCCCTGCTCGGCCGGAAATATTTCGGAAGAAACCGGGCTGCAAGCGACGAACCCTTCCTCAACCAGCGGGAGGCAAGCCTTGTCGGACGCACCGCGACCCTTCAGGAACCTATTGTCGAAGGGCGTGGCCGGATCAGGCTGGACGACACATGGTGGCCGGTCAACGGCGAAGACCTGCCGGCCGGCACCCGGGTAAGAATAGCTTCCGCACGCGGACGCACGCTGACAATCGAGCCGCTAGACCGATAAGTTCAAGATCGGCGACGGCTTCAAGCCACGCCAATTCTCAAGAGATCGTGGAAATGCACCAGCCCAATGGGCCGGTTATCCTCATCAATGACAATCAGCGCGCCAATGTGGAATTTTTCCAGCGTCGCCAGCGCACTGGTCGCCAGCACGGATTTTTTGACGGTTTTCGGCGTGCGGGTCATGATGTCATCGACCGTCATCTCGGCGAGGTTGCGCGACAGGTTGCGCGCCATATCGCCCTCGGTGACGATGCCGCACAGGCGGCCATCCTCGTCCAGAACGCCGACACAGCCAAAATGCTTGCGCGAGAGAACACCGACTGCTTCCGGCATGGCCGTTCCCTTGTTGACCAGCGGCACGCGATCGCCCGTATGCATGATATCGCCGACCAGCGTCAGGCTTGCCCCCAGCTTGCCGCCGGGATGGAACACCTTGAAGTCACCGGCAGTGAAATTGCGCGCCTCCAGCAGCGCAACGGCCAGGGCATCGCCCAGCGCAAGCTGCATCAACGTAGAGGTCGTCGGCGCAAGGCCGAGCGGGCAGGCTTCCTGCTCATTGGGAACCAGCAGCACGATGTCTGAAGCCCGCGCCAGCGATGAATTTTCCGAACAGGTGAGCGCGATCAGCGGAATCGAGAAACGGCGGGAATAATTGATGATGCTGCGCAATTCAGCGCTTTCACCACCCTTGGAAATGGCCAGTATCACATCATCGCCGCCGATCATGCCGAGATCGCCGTGATTGGCCTCAGCCGCATGCACAAAAAAGGCGGGCGTGCCAGTGGAAGCGAAGGTGGCGGCAAGTTTTGCGCCTATATGGCCGCTTTTCCCGACCCCGGTAATGATGAGACGGCCATTCGACTGGCCGATGGTCTCGATCGCCTTGCAGAATGGGTCAGAAAGACCGTTCCTCAGAGCATCCTCGAGGGCGGCAAGGCCAGCCCGCTCCATTGAGATCGTCCGCACGGCGGATTCGATGGCGTTGTCTTCGACCAATTTGACGGCGCGTGTAATCATGGCCGACTGTTACTCTTTCAACCGAAATAAGTCCACTCTTCACCGGCGGGCGCAGGGTTTTAGTAGATACCGCCCGAAAATCTCCAACGGTTTCGGTAAAGCGGCGCCTCGTCAATGACGCCGATCCGGCGGAGAAATCTCCTCCATCGTTCCAAGCCGTTTGAAGGGGATGTTTTCCTCGTCGACCAGATACCGCCCGAGCGTCCTTACCCATGAGACCGAGCCGTCGCTGCGGCGCACGGCGTATTCCTGATTATAAAAACTTGCGGCCTTCAGGGTGATCAATGCCGATTCGATCACGCGGTTTCGATGATCGATATCTACTTTTTCAAGCATCTGAAAAATGCTGATCCCCTGCATTGCCTGTCGCAGCGGAATCCCAAAGAGTTTGGCACATACTTCGTCTAGATAGAAACGGTCATTGGTAATATCCCAACAATAAAAACCGAGCTGCTTGGTGTTCAAAACCGGATTCATGAAACGATGCTGTCACACAAAATAAAATTCAATACCACTTGTTGGGCAATAGAAGATCAGCCCATATAAACCATAGGGCGATTCCGCACCAAATTGAAACGTTTTAATCTTCTCATATTAGGAATATTTTGCATTCTTGACCATTTTCTTCCAGTCATGGTGACGGGTGAAATCGTCCCACCGGGCCTGATGATCGGCGCCGTTGGCTTTGCGCTCCTACCATAACACCGAAATCCCGGCGATGTTTATCAACTGTTAACCATAAAAAACCTATTGTTAAAGCGATGTTAAAACTTGCGTCGCCTGTCTGGTCCCTGGTTTCTTCACGTCATTTCATCGGCCTATTACTCATCGGGCCTGAGGGGATGTCTTGGTGGCCCTTCGATCCGGCATCGGCCAAACTTGCCGGGTGAAAAGGAATGAACGTGAAGGGCGCCGCCACACGTCTGCCGACGTCGCGGAAAGCAGCAACCCTGCTGCTCGCCTGCACGATTTTTTACCCGCAGGGAAGCGTCTTCGCGCAGACTGCAACGACAGCCATACCTGTCTTGCCGGGCGCCGCTTCTGCCGTCGACGGAGCAGCTTCACCCACACCGGCAACGGACAGCGGGGTGAGCACTGGCGCTGTCACGGCCACAGCTACGACCACGCCCGCACCACAACTCTGGCGTCCCTCCACCAATCCCGGCGATCCTATTTACGAACAGCAGGACGACGCAAGCCAACCCTCTGCCGAGGCCGAAAACCCCTATGAGCCGACGGTAGACGGTGGCGAAAACCCACGGATAGCGACCGAACCCGGACAGACGCCCGGCATCCGGCTCGGCACGTTCCTGCTGCGACCGTCAATCAGCCAGACGATCAATACGGAAAAGCAGACGAATACCGGCGGCCCCTCCAGACGCAACTATCTGACGACAGGCATACGCGGCACGCTCACCAGCGACTGGTCCCGTCACGCTTTGACGGTGACGGGCGACGGGGCCTGGGAGAGGAACTTCGGCAGCGACAAGGACGGCGAAGAGCCCCGGGCAAGGATAGAGGCCGATCTACGCCTCGATCTCGGTGAAGAAACGACGGCCAATCTCAAGGCAGGTTATGAATTCAGCCGCGAGGACACGACGGACCCCAATGCTCTCACCGGCGCTGCCGTGCAGGGCGGTGAGCACCGCTTCACCACCGGCGCGTCGATAGAGCGGGATTTCGGCAAGCTGCGCGGCCTGGCGGCGCTCGATCTGTCGCGCACGGTCTATACGGATGCGAAAGGCATCGACGGCCGGCCGATCAGCCTCAGCGACCGCGATCAGAACGGCGCGAACCTGCGTGGACGCATCGGTTATGAGTTGTCGCCGGCGCTCATCCCCTTCCTGGAACTGAATGCCGGGACGACCAAATATGACAGGCGTCTC
This sequence comes from Agrobacterium salinitolerans, assembly GCF_002008225.1. Taxonomy (GTDB): domain Bacteria; phylum Pseudomonadota; class Alphaproteobacteria; order Rhizobiales; family Rhizobiaceae; genus Agrobacterium; species Agrobacterium salinitolerans. The sequence goes on from NZ_MRDH01000016.1 coordinate 17,886, forward strand.
GACAATTCCGGCTATGCCCGTTCCTCCAATGCCTATGGGGCGAAGGTCGGCGCGGAAGTCGATCTTGGCGAGAAGACCCGCGGCGAGGCCGCCATCGGTTATTTGCGCAAGCAATATGACGACGATCGCCTTGCCTCGATCGGCGCATTGACGCTGGATGGCGAGCTCAACTGGTCACCCCAACGCGGCACGAACGTCAATCTCGGTCTGCGCACGACGATAGAGGACTTCGCCGGCGGACCACAGGGCGGCTGGGTTTCCTATCGGTTGGATGCCGGCCTGACCCACGAATTGCGCAGCAACCTCGTTGCCCGCCTGACGGGACAGGTCGTGCATCGCACATTCCCCTCTTCAGACATAGAAAATGCCGTTGAATATACCGCAGGCGCCGGCCTGACCTGGGGGTTGAACCGCTATCTCGACCTGACGGCGGACGTCAGCTACCAGTGGACACCGGTTTATGACAGCAGCGAGCTACGTGTCGGCGCAGGACTTGTCCTCAAGCGATAGGCTTCGGCCAAAAAGAAATCCCGGCGCTGAGGCCGGGATCCCGTTTCTGTTCTGGTGGATTACTTCAGCCCGTCGATCAGGGCCTTGATCGGCTCTTCGATCGCAGGGCGAATATCGCCACGCTCCAGCGCGAAAGCGACGTTGGCAAGAATGAAACCATCCTTGGCACCGCAGTCGAAGGTCTGGCCGCGGAAATGATAGCCGGAGAACTGCTGTGATTTGGCAAGCGTCAGCATGCCGTCCGTCAGCTGGATTTCGTTGCCGGCGCCACGCTCCTGATTTTCGAGAATGTCGAAAATCTCGGGCTGAAGGATGTAACGGCCGTTGATATAGAAATTCGACGGCGCCGTACCCTTGGCCGGCTTTTCGACCATTTCCGTGATCTTGAAACCTTCGCCCACGGCGTCACCCACGCCGACGATACCGTATTTATGCGTCTGATCGGGAGCGCATTCCTGCACCGCGATGACGTTGCCCTGGGTCTGGTCGTATAGTTCGACCATGCCCTTCAGGCAGCTTTTCTGCGAATGCATGATCATGTCGGGCAAGAGCACGGCGAAAGGCTCGTCGCCGACGATATCGCGGGCGCACCAGACCGCATGGCCGAGACCAAGCGGCACCTGCTGGCGGGTGAAGCTCGCGGTGCCCGCCTTGGGCAGAAGGCCGGCCAGCAATGTCAGCTCGGCATTCTTGTTGCGCTCGCGCAGCATCTGTTCGAGTTCAAATTGAATATCAAAATAATCTTCGATCACCGCCTTGCCGCGGCCGGTGACAAATACAAAATGCTCAATGCCCGCTTCCGCCGCCTCATCGACGACATATTGAATGACCGGCTTGTCGACGACGGTGAGCATTTCTTTCGGAACCGCCTTGGTTGCGGGCAGGAAACGCGTGCCGAGACCCGCGACCGGAAATACGGCCTTCCGAATTTTCTTCTGTTCTACCACATATCCCTCCTGAGAGATAAAGCTTGATCACAATCCCCGCACGCTGTTGTTATTTCAAAAATAACAACGTTTTGTAAAGGGTGACGCTACCATCTATTAATGGTAAAGAATTTGTTGACGTTCTTTTGTTATCCATGATGACGCCCGATGCGTTTTCGCAATCGAAATGACATTCGAGAGAACGAAAGACAGACGATGACAAAGATGATCCTTTCCGATGTCCGCAAATTCGGCTGCATGGTGGTTGCAGGCCTGGCAATCTCGCTGGCGCCCGTTTCGGCCCGCGCCGATCAAGGATTCCGTCAGTGGATCAACCAGTTCTACGCAACAGCCGCAAAAGAAGGCATAAGCAGAGCGACATATCAGAAAGCCTTTGCCGGTGTCAGCGAGCCGGATCCCGACGCGCTGCGCAAGGCCACCTTCCAGCCGGAATTCACCACGCAAATCTGGGACTATCTCGATTCCCGCGTCAATCCGTATACAGTGCGGATCGGCCGCGAGATGAAGATGAAGCACGCAACGACCCTCAACTGGATCGAGCGTAACTTCAATGTCGACAAGCATATCATTCTGGCCATCTGGTCGATGGAATCGAATTACGGTGCGGTTCTCGAAAAGCCTGAGCGGCTGCACAATATTCCGCAGGCGCTGGCAACACTCGGCTATTCCGACCCCAAACGCGCCAAATTCGCGCGCACGCAATTGATCGCCGCTTTGAAGATTCTCCAGGCGGGCGATGTGACGCCGAAACAGCTGACGGGCTCCTGGGCGGGCGCGATGGGTCATACCCAGTTCATCCCGACCAGCTACCTGCTTTATGCGGTGGATGCGGATGGCAACGGCAAGCGCGACATCTGGCGCTCCATTCCGGACGCGCTGGCGACCGCGGCCAATCTGCTTTCCAAGAACGGCTGGCAGCCCGGACGGACCTGGGGTTATGAAACCGCCGTTCCGCGTGGCGGCGCCCGTTATGAAGGGCAGACCAAGACCATTGCGGAATGGGCGAAGCTTGGCTTCACCCGCCCGAACGGCAAGAACTTCACCCGCGGATCCGATCGCGCCATGCTGAAGTTGCAGGGCGGGGCAAACGGCCCCGGTTTCCTGATGATGAAAAACTTCTTCACCATCAAGAAATACAACGCCTCCGACAGCTATGCGCTCGCCGTCGGCCTGCTTGCGGATGAGATCGCCGGTTATGGCGGTATGCAGCAGAAGTGGCCACGCCCCGATGGAACGCTGGATATTCGCGAAAAATTCGAGCTGCAGACCCGCATGAAGGAACTCGGCTATTATAACGGTGAGGTCGATGGGAACTTCGGCTCCGGGTCGAAAGCCGCAATCAGCGCCATCCAGTCGCGCATGGGTATGGAAACCGACGGCCAGCCGTCGCAGCGGTTGCTGAGAGCCTTGCGTAATTGATAATGTGCCGGTGAATTCGGCGGCTATCAAGAAACGCCGCCGAAATATCCGGAAGGGTTGATGTGATGAGTGGGAAGCCTCAGGTGAAAAACGGAAGAACCGGCTGGCGTTTCTTGGCCGTCCTTCTTTCAGCCGTCCTTACCGTGCCGCTCGTTCCTTCCGAAAGCTTCGCACAGGAGCAACGGCGTACACTGTTTGAAATGCTCTTTGGCAAACCGGTGGGCCGCGACGGCGGATCCGGGCGCGACTACCAGCCCCGCAACCGCCGCGACTTTCCGTCTGCTCCGCGCGAAAGATCGGTCACCCGCCCCCAACCCGCCAGAAAAGCGCCCTCGGTGGTTCAGATGCGGACCGCAAAGCCGGAGCCAGCCGCCAAGCTTGAAAATGCGCGGCGCGTTCTGGTCATAGGCGATTTTCTCGCCGGCGGCATGGGGGACGAACTGGTCAATGCCTTTGCCAATTCGCCTGCAATCGCCGTCGATGTGCGTGCCAACGGCTCCTCCGGCCTCGTGCGTACCGATTATTACGACTGGTTCAAAAACCTTCCGCAGTTTATCAGCGAAACCAATCCGGCTACCATTGTCATCATGATCGGATCGAACGATCGCCAGCAGATGCAGATCGGCGACACCAGGGAAAAGTTCGGCACGGAGGTCTGGTTCAAGGAATATGAACGGCGGATCGACGAGCTGCTGGCGCTTGCCGGACGCCAGAAGGCGCCGCTGCTGTGGGTCGGCCTGCCTGCCTTCCAGTCGCCGTCGCTTTCGGCCGATCTTGTCGGTTTCAACCGGCTTTATCGCAGCCATGTCGAAAAATATGGCGGTGAATTCGTGGACGTCTGGGACGGTTTCGTCGATGAGGCGGGAAAATTCGTCATTACCGGTTACGACATGAACGGCCAACAGGCCCGCCTGCGCGAGGCTGATGGCATAGGCATGACCCAGGCCGGCAAACGCAAGCTTGCATTTTACGTTGAGAAATTCGTGCGCAGACACCTCGATAGCGCCGGACCGGACCTTGTGAAACTGGACGGCAGCAATCTACCGGCACTTACCTCCCTGCCCGCACTCGGCATCGATGCCGGGCAGGTGCGCACCCAGCCTATCAGTCTCACCGATCCCAATCTCGACGGCGGCGACAAGCTGTTAGGCGATGCGCCTTTGGCCGCCGGGCCGACACGCGTCTCCGTGGTGGAATCGCCACGCGAAAGGTTGACCAAGCGCGGCGAGATGGCCGATGCGCCGGCAGGCCGAATCGATGACTATCGTGTGGCGCCCGATACCGCGCAGACAAAACAATAGAGGCTTTCGGAGCGGCCCGACCGCCCCGCAGCGGGCGTAATGTTTAGGCAATCCGCACATGACAGGATAGGTACAGCTTTGCAGGAATGCGGGGTTGGTCATCCGCCATCCCAGTCCCTTTTTTTTGCATGGTGACATCGATTTAGCGGCGACGCCTCGCTTGTCCTTAGCGCGAGCGGCGTCGACGTTTTTGCCTTTCGCCGCGCCCCTTCCCGGAAGGGATACCGGACAATACCGAGATGGAATTCATGCGCCTGCTGCTTGTTGAAGACGAACGCGAAATGGCAGCAGCCCTGTCCGCCGCGCTCCACCGGTTCGATATTATCGTGGATACGGTCGGCACGCTCGATCTTGCCCGTCACGCCATCATGGACGGCGTCCATGACCTTGTCGTGCTTGACCGGCAATTGCCCGATGGTGACGGCATCCAGCTTATCGAAGATTTGCGGCTCCTGCCCCTCACCCCGCCCGTCATCGTGCTGACGGCGCAGGGAGCGCTTGTGGATCGGGTGAACGGTCTGAACCTCGGCGCGGACGACTATCTGGCCAAACCATTCGCGGTCGAGGAACTGCTTGCGCGCATCCGCGCCCTGATGCGCCGGCCGGCCGGCGCCGTGACGATGACGGCAAAACTGGGCAGGCTGGAATTCTGCTTCGAAACCCGCGAAGTGCGCATCAAGGGTGAATTCCTTCCGCTGACCAGACGCGAACTGCTGATCCTCGAAGCCCTGTTGCGGCGACAGGGCAGGACGGTGCTGCGCTCATTGCTCGAGGAAGCCGTTTATAATTTCGACGATGAGATCCAGTCCAATGCACTCGATTCCCATATTTCCCGCTTGCGCCGCAAATTGGCGGCCGCGGATGCGGGCCTTGAGGTCCATGGCATTCGCGGCGTGGGTTACCTGCTGAGGGCGACCTCGTGAAGCTGGCCAGAAGAAAATCGCTCAAGCGCCGGCTGACCCTTCAACTGCTGTTGTTCCAGATCGGCAGCCTGTTCTTCGTCACCGCCGCCATGGTCACCTATATGTCGAGCGGCGGCGCAGGCAGCGCGCTGCTCAGCCCGGAGGCGGCCCAGACAACCGCCAACGCGATCATACGGAATGAAGATAATCGGCTGGTTCTCAAAGAGACGCCCGAATTCGTCAAGCTGCGCAACAATACCTCCGATTTCTGGTTCGTCGCGGTCAGCGAAAACGGTGAGATCGTGCAGGGCGGGCAGGTGCCCGAGGCATTCAGCAATATGGATCAGCAATTGAGCGACATCAGGGTCTCAGACGTGCGCGACGCGGCGCTGTCCTATTCCTACCTCGCCGTGGTGCGAATCGCCGTCGTTCGCCGCGCTTCGGGGCCGGCGGGAGAATTCGTCATGATCGGCAAAGGCGGGCCGTTCAGCATGACGTTACCGGTTTTGTTGTTTTCGAACATCTTGATCATGCCTGTCCTCATTCTCATGTCCATCGTGACGGTCGTGACCATCCCCTGGATCATCCGCAGGGAATTTCGCGCCCTTTCCACCATTGCTCGCACAGCGGAAACCATCGATATCGACAGGCGCGGATACCGATTGCCGGATGGCGATATTCCGAAGGAAGTGCAGCCTCTCGTTCACGCCGTCAACGGCGCGTTGAAGCGGCTGGACGACGGCTACGAACGACACAAGCGCTTCATTCTCGATGCCGCCCATGAATTGCGAACCCCCGTCGCCATTCTCCAAACCCGTGTTGAAACGCTGCTGGACGGCCCGGCTCGCAGCAGAATATTGGCGGATGCCAGCCGTGTCGCCGTGCTGGCCGAACAATTGCTCGATTTGCAGCGCCTTGGCGGGCAGAAGGCCCCTCTGGTCCCGCTTGATCTTGTCAACCTGTGCAGATCGGTCGTCGCTGACATGGCCCCGCTCGCCATATCACAGGGATATGCGCTGTCCTTCGAACCGGAGGAAGAGCCGATCCTCGCCCTTGCAGACCACGCTTCGTTGCAGCGCGCCCTGATGAACATCGTGCAAAACGCCATCGAACATGGCGGCAATCGCGGCACGATCACGATAAGGGTGGCAGCAAACCGGGTGATCGAGATAGCCGACGAAGGCAATGGCATTCCCGAAGAGGACCGGGAACTGGTTTTCGATGCCTTCCACCGCCTGCGACCGAAAGATCGCGGCACCGGGCTTGGGCTCAACCTCGTGCAGGAAATCGTCCGCTATCACGGTGGGGAAATTACCATCAGCGATGCTTCCACCGGTGGCGCCTGCTTCCGTATCACCCTTCCTTATTGCTGAAGAAAAGTCCTCATTTTCGCAACCAAAAGAAAAGGCCTGTTGCATCTGCAACAGGCCTTTTCGGCTCGTATTACCGTCAGTGCTTAGCGCGGAAGGACGGTCGCACCCATCAGCGCTTCATCGATTGCACGCGCCGCCTGGCGGCCTTCCCGGATCGCCCAGACCACCAGCGACTGGCCACGGCGCACGTCGCCCGCCGCCCAAAGCTTGTCGACCGAAGTCTTGTAGTCGGTTTCATTGGCGATCACATTGGTGGAACCGCGACGGTCAGTGTTGAGCTTCAGCTTGCCGTCCATTTCCTTCAGCACGCTGTCCGTGAAGGGACCTGAAAAGCCGATCGCGATGAACGCAAGATCGGCCTTGATGATGAATTCCGTGCCAGCGATCGGCTTGCGGCGGTCATCCACCTGGCAGCACTTCACTCCTGTCAGCACGCCGTCTTCGCCGACGAATTCGAGCGTCGCCACCTGGAACTCGCGGATGGCGCCTTCGGCCTGCGAGGACGAGGTACGCATTTTCGTCGCCCAGAAGGGCCAGACCGCCAACTTGTCTTCCTTTTCCGGCGGCATCGGGCGGATGTCGAGCTGGGTGACCTTCACGGCACCCTGACGGAAAGCCGTACCGACGCAGTCGGATGCGGTATCGCCGCCACCGACAACGACGACATGCTTGCCGCCGGCAAGGATAGGATCGGCCGGCCAGCCAATGCTGTCGATATTTTCGCGACCGACGCGGCGGTTCTGCTGCACGAGATAGGGCATGGCATCGTAGACGCCATGCAGATCGGCGCCGCCGATACCGGCCGGGCGCGGGGTTTCCGAACCGCCGCAATAAAGCACGGCATCGTGGTCGGCCAGAAGCGCTTCGACCGTTACATCGACGCCGACATTGACGCCGCAATGGAAGGTGACGCCTTCGCCCTTGATCTGCTCGACACGGCGGTCGATGAAGTTCTTCTCCATCTTGAAGTCCGGAATACCGTAACGAAGCAGGCCGCCGGGCTTAGATTCGCGCTCATAGACATGAACCTCGTGGCCGGCGCGGCCCAGCTGCTGCGCAGCCGCCATGCCCGAAGGACCGGAACCGATGATGGCGACCTTCTTGCCGGTGTGGATCGTCGCGGGCTTCGGCACGATGAAACCCAGCTCATAGGCCTTGTCGGCAATCGCCTGCTCGACGGTCTTGATGGCGACCGGCGCATCCTCGAGGTTCAGCGTGCAAGCCTCCTCGCAGGGTGCCGGACAGACGCGGCCGGTGAACTCCGGGAAGTTGTTGGTGGAATGGAGGTTGCGGATCGCCTCTTCCCAATTGTTGTTATAGACCAGATCGTTCCAGTCCGGGATCTGGTTATGCACGGGACAGCCCGTCGGGCCGTGACAGTAGGGAATACCGCAATCCATGCAGCGTGCCGCCTGCTTCTGCACTTCGGCATCCGACATCGGAATGGTGAATTCGCGGAAATGGCGGATACGATCCGATGCAGGCTGATACTTGCCCACCTGACGGTCGATCTCCAGAAAACCTGTAACCTTGCCCACGTTTAAATCCTCACGTCAAAGCGGAGCGCCTGTCGGGCCCCAGTACCAGTAAGCGAAACCCATAGCCGCCCCCAGCACGATGAACTCAAATCCGGTCTCGCCGCTCGTCCAGGTGACCGCCATGGGAACAGCGACCGCGATCATCAGCGAGATCAGTTGGTGTAGTATCCTCACGCGGCGGATTACTCCGCCGCCACGCCCATGCGCATGCGCTCCATTTCCTCAAGCGCACGACGGTATTCGACCGGCATGACCTTGCGGAATTTCGGACGGAACTCGCTCCAGCGGTCGAGTATATCCTTGGCGCGTGCAGAGTTGGTGTAGTGGAAGTGATTGGAAATCAGCTGGTAGAGCCGCTCCTCGTCGTGACGCGTCATGTCCTCGGAAACGTCCACACGTCCCTTGTGCATGAGGTCGCCGCCGTGATGGTGCAGCTTTTCCAGCATGTCGTCTTCTTCCGGAACCGGCTCCAGCTCGACCATGGCCATGTTGCAGCGGGTGGCAAAGTCGCCCTTCTCGTCGAGAACATAAGCCACGCCGCCGGACATGCCGGCTGCGAAGTTACGGCCCGTTTCACCGAGAACGACGACGATACCGCCGGTCATGTATTCACAACCGTGATCGCCGACACCTTCGACAACAGCAACGGCACCGGAGTTACGCACCGCAAAGCGCTCACCCGCCACACCGCGGAAATAACACTCGCCGGTGATCGCACCATAAAGCACGGTATTGCCGACGATGATCGAGTTTTCCGCAATAATCCGGGTATTTTCCGGCGGGCGCACGATGATGCGGCCACCTGACAAACCCTTGCCGACATAGTCGTTACCATCACCCACTAGATCGAAGGTGATGCCACGGGCAAGGAACGCGCCGAAGGACTGGCCCGCCGTGCCCCGCAGCGTCACATGGATCGTATCGTCCTTGAGACCCTTATGGCCCCAGCGCTTCGCCAACGCGCCCGAAAGCATGGCACCGGCGGAACGATCGACGTTCTTGATCGGTACTTCGAAGACCACGGGCTCGCGGTTTTCCAGCGACGGCAGAGACTTCTCGATCAGCTTGCGGTCGAGAATGTCGTCGATCGGATGCTTCTGGCGTTCGGTCCAGAAGGTCGCTTCCTTGGGAGCCTCGACCTTGTGGAAGATGCGGCTGAAATCCAGCCCCTTTGCCTTCCAGTGCGCCAGCATCTCATCCTTTTCGAGCAGTTCGGAAGCGCCGATGATCTCGTCCAGCTTGGTCACGCCCAGCGAGGCGAGGATTTCGCGCACTTCTTCGGCAACGAAGAAGAAGTAGTTGATGACGTGTTCCGGCGTGCCCTTGAAGCGCTTGCGCAGAACCGGGTCCTGCGTGGCGACGCCCACGGGGCAAGTGTTCAGGTGGCACTTGCGCATCATGATGCAGCCGGCCGCAATGAGCGGCGCGGTTGCAAAGCCGAATTCATCAGCACCCAGAAGCGCGCCGATGATGACGTCACGGCCGGTCTTCAGACCACCATCCACCTGCAGCGCGACGCGCGAGCGAAGGCCGTTCAGCACCAGTGTCTGCTGGGTTTCGGCAAGGCCGATTTCCCAAGGGCTGCCCGCGTGCTTCAGCGACGTCAGCGGCGAAGCACCCGTGCCGCCATCGAAACCGGAAACGGTGATGTGGTCGGCGCGCGCCTTGGCGACACCGGCCGCAACCGTGCCGACACCGACTTCCGACACCAGCTTCACCGAAACATCGGCTTCCGGATTGACGTTCTTCAGGTCATAGATCAGCTGCGCCAGATCTTCGATGGAATAGATATCGTGATGCGGCGGCGGCGAGATGAGACCGACGCCCGGTGTGGAGTGGCGGGTCTTGGCAACCGTCGCATCCACCTTGTGGCCGGGCAGCTGGCCGCCTTCGCCGGGCTTGGCACCCTGCGCAACCTTGATCTGAAGCATATCGGCATTGACGAGATATTCCGTCGTCACACCGAAACGACCAGACGCGATCTGCTTGATGGCAGAGCGTTCCGGGTTCGGCTTGCCATTGAGCAACGGCAGATAACGGTCGGATTCTTCGCCGCCCTCACCCGTGTTGGACTTGCCGCCGATCTGGTTCATGGCAATGGCGAGCGTGGTATGCGCCTCGCGGCTGATCGAGCCGAAGGACATGGCGCCCGTCGAGAAGCGCTTGACGATCTCAGCCGCCGGCTCGACTTCATCGATGGAAACAGGCTTGCGGCCGAGCGCTTCCGCAGACTTGATGTTGAACAGGCCGCGAATGGTATTCATGCGCAACGCCGTCTCATTCACCATGCCGGCAAATTCGCGGTAGCGGTCCTGGCTGTTGCCGCGCACCGCATGTTGCAGCGAGGCAACCGCATCTGGTGTCCAGGCGTGGCTTTCGCCGCGCATACGGTAGGCATATTCACCGCCGATATCGAGCGTATTGGCAAGGATCGGATCCTTGCCGAAAGCGGCCGTGTGGCGCGTTACGGTTTCTTCGGCGATTTCCGTCAGGCCCACACCTTCGATGGAAGTAGCGGTGCCGAAGAAATACTGCTCGACAAATTGCGACGACAGGCCGACGGCGTCGAAAATCTGAGCGCCGCAATAGGACTGGTAGGTGGAAATGCCCATCTTGGACATGACCTTCAGGATGCCCTTACCGACAGCCTTGATGTAACGATAAACGACTTCGTCGTCGGAGACTTCCTTCGGGAAGGCGCCGTGCTTGTGCATGTCGAGCAGGGTATCGAAGGCGAGATAGGGGTTGATCGCCTCCGCGCCATAACCGGCAAGCAGGCAGAAATGATGGACTTCGCGTGGCTCACCGGTTTCCACGACGAGGCCAACCGAGGTGCGCAGACCCTTGCGGATCAGGTGATGGTGCACGGCGGCCGTCGCCAGAAGTGCCGGGATCGCGATGCGATCAGGGCCAAGCTGGCGGTCGGAAAGAACGATGATGTTGTAACCGCCACGAACGGCCGATTCCGCCCGCTCGCAGAGGCGGTCGAGCATTTCGGGCATACCTTCCGCACCGCGCTCCACATCATAGGTGAAGTCGAGCGTCTTGGTATCGAAGCGGTCTTCCGTGTGGCCGATGGAACGGATCTTTTCCAGATCGCCATTGGTCAGGATCGGCTGGCGCACTTCCAGACGCTTGGCGCGGGCTGCCCCTTCGTGATCGAGCAGGTTCGGGCGTGGACCGATGAACGAGACGAGGCTCATGACGAGCTCTTCGCGAATCGGATCGATCGGCGGGTTGGTGACCTGCGCGAAGTTCTGCTTGAAATAGGTGTAAAGCAGCTTCGACTTGTCCGACATGGCCGAAATCGGCGTATCGGTACCCATCGAACCGATGGCTTCCTGGCCGGTCGTCGCCATCGGCGACATCAGGAGCTTGGTGTCTTCGCTCGTGTAACCGAAGGCCTGCTGACGGTCGAGCAGCGACACGTCGCGGCGCAGCGCGCGCGGCTCCACCGGCTTCAGATCCTCAAGGATGAGCTGGGTGCGGTCGAGCCAGCTACGATACGGATGCTTGGCGGCGAGCTCGTGCTTCACTTCCTCGTCGGAAACGATGGAGCCCTTTTCCATATCGATCAGCAGCATCTTTCCGGGTTGCAGACGCCACTTCTTGACGATGCGCTCTTCCGGCACGGGCAGCGTGCCTGCCTCAGACGCCATGATGATGCGGTCGTCATCGGTGACGAGGTAACGCGCCGGGCGCAGACCGTTGCGGTCGAGAGTCGCGCCGATCTGCTTGCCGTCGGTGAAGGCGACGGCAGCCGGACCGTCCCACGGCTCCATCAGCGCTGCATGATATTCGTAGAACGCCTTGCGTTCGGCGGACATGGACTGGTTGCCGGCCCAGGCTTCCGGGATCAGCATCATCACGGCATGGGCCATGGAATAACCGCCGCGCACGAGGAACTCGAGCGCGTTGTCGAAGCAGGCCGTATCCGACTGACCCTCGTAGGAAATCGGCCAGAGCTTGGAGATGTCATCGCCGAACAGCGCGGAGGAAACCGACGCCTGACGCGCCGCCATCCAGTTGACGTTGCCGCGCAGCGTGTTGATTTCGCCGTTATGGGCGACCATTCGGTAAGGGTGCGCCAGTTTCCAGGACGGGAAGGTGTTGGTCGAAAAACGCTGGTGCACGAGGGCGACAGCGGATTCGAAGCGCGGATCGGCGAGATCCTTGTAATAGGCGCCCACCTGATAGGCGAGGAACATGCCCTTGTAGACGATGGTCGAGGAGGAGAGAGAAACGGGATAGAAATCCTGCGTTTCCTTGCCGCCGCCCTCGTCATAAATGCGGTTGGAGAGAACCTTGCGGATCAGGAACAGCTTGCGCTCGAAATCGGCATTGCTCGCGGCGTCGCGGCCGGCGCCGATGAAGACCTGCACGTGGTGCGGTTCGGTCGCGGCGATATCCGGCGCCTTGGAAAGAGAGGAATTATCGACCGGCACATCGCGGAAGCCGAGGAACTGCTGCCCCTCTTCGCCGATAACGTCGACGATGACCTTCTTGTAGTGCTCGATGCGGGAAGGATCGCGCGGCATGAAGATATGGCCGACGGCGTATTCACCCGCCTTCGGCAACGTCACGCCCTGCGTCGCCATCTCCTCACGGAAGAAACGATCAGGAATTTGCACCAGAATGCCCGCACCATCACCCATGAGCGGATCAGCGCCGACAGCGCCACGATGCGTGAGGTTTTCCAGGATGAACAGGCCGTCCTTGACGATCTGGTGCGACTTTTGGCCCTTCATATGGGCAACGAAGCCGACGCCGCAGGCATCATGTTCATTAGCCGGATCGTAAAGACCCTGCCTTTCCGGCAAACCGCCCGCGAAACGCGCTTTCGCAGAAACGGGCGCGGCCGCAGCCGCGGTGGGACAGTCTGTGGTCAGGGTGGCGGCAGCGATGTTCGCCTGCGGCTTGTTCGTCATTTGTGTCCCTCCTGCAAAATTACTTGCATGGTTTCATGCGAAGATCCGGCTCGACACGAATTTTCGCTTCCCGCAAAACTCGCATTCAACCCGGCTTTGGTCAATTTAGGACAGCAAAGCTGTCTCAATTCAGTAGGATTTTGGCAGAAACGGGCGGATTTAGCAAGGGTGCGAATCCAATTAGTGAAAGCCGCATTTCGCAGCGAAGTTTCGATACTGACCTATTGCGCGAAACTTTCTTGTCGCAAAGCAGGTCGACCCGTTGCTTTCATTACCGGATTTGCCAATCTCAATGTTCCGACCTAGAACTTTCCCCGTTATCGCTTCGAACAGCCCGAACAGAACCTCAGCTATCGGAAAGCCTTCAGAGATGTTTTTTGCTTCAGACAATTGGGCTGGCGCCCATCCGGCCGTCAACGAACGGCTTTCGCGGGAATCCACACGCTTTGCCGCGGCTTATGGCACCAGCGAACTCGATCTCTCCATCGAAAAGCGCTTCAACGAGATTTTCGAACGCGAAGTCGCGGTGTTTTTCGTCGCGACCGGCACGGCGGCCAATTCGCTCTCGCTGGCCAGCATCGCCCGCGCCGGCGGCCTGACCTTCTGCCACTCCGAAGCGCATGTGATCGAGGACGAGTGCGGCGCGCCGGATTTCTTTTCCGGCATGCGCATGGTCGCCGTCGAGGGACCGAACGGCAAGATGCTGCCGGAGAACCTCATTGAGCGCATTGCGCGTTATCCGCAGGATGCCGTGCATCACGGCCGCGCCGCAGCCATCACCATGACGCAGGCGACCGAGGCCGGCACGGTCTACACACTCGATGAAATCGATGCCATCGCCAAAATCGCAAAAGACAATGGCCTGCCGCTGCATATGGATGGCGCGCGTTTCGCCAATGCGCTGGCCGCACTCGGCACCACACCCGCCGAAATGACCTGGAAACGCGGCGTCGACGTCCTGTCTTTCGGCGGCACGAAAAATGGCTGCTGGTGTGCGGAAGCGATCGTCTTCTTCGATCCCTCGCTCGCCAGGGATTTCTCCTTCCTGCGCAAGCGCACCGCCCAGCTTTTCTCGAAATCGCGTTTCATCGCCGCGCAATTCGAGGCCTATCTGCAGGACGACCTCTGGCTCGGTCTCGCCAGCCACGCCAACGCCATGGCCAATCGTCTGCGTGCCGGTTTCGCTTCGCTGAACAGCGCCCGCCTTGCATGGCCGACTCAGGCCAATGAAGTTTTCGCTATTCTTCCAAAGGCCGCCGCAGAAGCCGCCACGGCAAAGGGTGCAAAGTTCTATGACTGGCTGGAGCCGCGCGATATGCCGGAAAATGTCGGCAAGGACGAAGTGCTGATCCGCATGGTCACGAGCTTTGCCACGACAGAAGCCGATGTGGACGAATTCCTGTCGATCTGCGCCGCCGTTTAAACTATCGCAGGGCGTCGCCTTGCGGCGCCCTCACACCTCCTGCAGCCGGTAACCGACACCGGTTTCCGTCAGGATATAGCGCGGCTGATCCGGGGTTTTTTCGATCTTCTGCCGAAGCTGGCGCACATAGACGCGCAAATATTGCACGTCGGTCAATTCGTCCCACACATGTTCAAGCAGGAAACGGTGGGTCAAAACCTTCCCGGCATGCTGCACCAGAACCCGCAGGATGTCATACTCCTTGGGTGAGAGCTTCACCTCCCGGTCCTCCACCTTGACGATACGCCTGACCAGATCGACAGAAAGATCACCGGTCTGAAACACCGGCCTCTCCCCCTGGCTTTGCAGACGATGGCGCAGGGCGACACGGATGCGGGCGACGAGTTCGTTCATGCCGAAAGGCTTGGTGATGTAGTCATCGGCCCCCAGCTCCAGCGCCTTGACGATACCCGCCTCATCCGTGCGGCTGGAGAGGATGATGACCGGCAGCGCCAGCCCTTCGCCGCGCCATTTCGCCAGAAGATCATGCCCCGACATATCCGGCAGGCCGAGATCGAGAACGACGAGATCGGGCTTGTCCTCGCTGACCAACTCCATGGCGACCTTGGCGTTCATCGCCTCGCTCACCGCATATTCTTGGGTCGACAGCCCTACACGCAAAAGCTTGCGGATCGGCGGTTCGTCGTCGACGATCAGAATACGAACGGCGGAATTGGTCATTCCCGATCTCCTTCAGCGGCATGATCGCTTGTCGTCGGCAATCGCGCCTTAATCATGATCGATCACCGGAGCTCCGGAGGAAATCGGCAGACTGACGGTAAATTGCGCACCGGTACGGCCTGACCTGTTTTCCGCGTGGATCGAACCGCCCATGGCCTCGATAAACCCCTTGCAGATGGATAGTCCCAGGCCGGTTCCGGCCTGCACATGATCCGCCTTGCGCACGCGGTAGAAGCTGTCAAACACCCGCTCCGTATCGTCAGGTGGAATACCCGGTCCCGCATCGGCCACGGAGAGGAAGATATTCTTGCCCTGCCGCCAGCCGCGAATCTCGATGGCGGTATGTTCGGGAGCGTATTTGGCGGCATTGTCGATGAGATTGAACAGGACCTGTTCGAAAAGCACGGGATCGACCTTCAGCATCGGCAGGTCGGAGGGAATATCCAGAACAATCTCATGCCTGGCGACGATTTTGGCGGCGCGCGACAGCGCGGTTCCAACCATATCGCCCAAGAAATGCAGACCGTAATTCGGCTCCATCGCGCCCGAGCCGATCCGCGTCATATCAAGAAGATTGGAGATGAACCGGTTCAGCCGCTCGGATTCCTCAATGATCGTCGAAAGCAGTTCGGCGCGCGCATCCGGCGGGATGTCCTCGGCGAAATCCTTCAACGTTCCGGCCGAACCCAGAATGGCCGCAAGCGGTGTTTTAAGGTCGTGGGAAATGGACGTCAGGAGCGCGGTGCGCAGCCGGTCGGTTTCCGCCGCAAGCCTTGCCCGGTCGACATCCGAGACAAGCTGGATTCGCTCGATAGCGAGCGCCGCCTGATCGGCCAGGGCATCGAACAGCCGCTGCTGTTCCGGCGTCAGAAGCGGACCGAGCCGGTCATCGTCCAGTCCCACCACGCCGACGGCGCCGCTGCCGGTGCGCAGGGGCAGGTAAAGCCGCTTGGCGCCAGGAAGCGTATCCGCGCCCCTGCCAGCGGCCTTGTTATGTTCCCAGGCCCATTGCGCGGCGGCAATATCGGCATCCACCAGCGTATCGTCCGGCGGATATCCCGCCTTGACCATGATCGTATTGTTTTCCGGTAAAAGCAGAACGATCCGAACCTTCAGCATCGAGGCCATCTGGAAAGCAGCCGCCCACAGCACGTCGTCCAGCGTTCCCGTCACCGAAAGCTTCTTGGAGAACAGATATAAATCTTCCGTCGTTCGCGCTCTTGCCCGCGCGGCGGCGGCCTGTCTTTGCACGGCCGCCGTGAGATTGGAGGCGACAAGCGCCACGCCGAGATAAAACAGCAGCGCCACGACACTTTCCGGATCGCGAACAGTCAGGGTGTAACGCGGCTCGAGGAAGAAAAAATTGAATGCAAAAGCGCCGAGCAGGGAAGCATAAAGCGCTGGCCCCAGCCCGCCGCGTACGGCGGCGGCCAGAACCGCCATCAGGAATACCAGCGCCAGATTTCTGACATCGAGTGTCTGGTCCAGCACGATGCCGGCCACGATCGCCAAACCGACGAACAGGGTGCTGTTAAGATATGGTCGTATAGAAGGATGCGATTGCGCCGAGGCCGGCTTTGCGGCCTGGCCCAGTTTCTCTTCTTTTTTATCACCGGAAATGACATGAACGCTGATATCGCCCGCATGGTCGATCAGATCATGCGTCAGCGAACGCTGAAAAATCCGCTGCCACCAGGATTTTCGCGGGCGGCCGATGATGATGTGGGTGAAATTATTGGCGTTGGCGTAGGAGACGATTTCCCGCGTGAGATCAAGCGCCGGCAGGGTCACCGTCTCGCCGCCGAGCTGCTGGGCAAGCCGCATCGCGCCAGCCAGCCGGTCCTTCTCCAACTCTGACAATTGTTGCGAACGCGGCGTATCGAGATGCAGTGCCGTCCAGGGCGCGCGTAGGCGATCCGCCTGCCGGCGGGCATAACGCACCAGCCCCGGGCCGTTGCTGCCATGGTCAAGGCAGACCAGAACCCTGTCTCCTGCCGCCCAAGGGCCGGAAATGGCGTGGGACTGCATGTGGTTGAGCAATTGCTCATCCACCCGTTGCGCGGTGCGCCGGAGCGCAAGCTCCCGCAGCGCCGTCAGATTGCCGCGCGAGAAATAATTCTCGATGGCACGCCGGGCGGTGCGGGGCAGGTAAACCTTGCCATCCTGCAGCCGTTTGATCAGGTCGTCTGGCGTAATATCGATTATTTCGACATCGTCGGCCCGGTCGATGATGCTATCGGGCACCGTTTCACGAACACGGATGCGGGTGATCTGCGCAACGACATCGTTCAGGCTTTCGACATGCTGGATGTTCAGCGTCGTATAGACGTCGATTCCCTGCGCCAGAATTTCCTGAACGTCCATGTAGCGCTTGGGGTGGCGGCTGCCGGCGGCATTGGTGTGGGCAAGTTCATCGACCAGAACCAAGGCGGGACGACGGGCGAGAATGGCGTCGAGATCCATCTCCTCCAGCGTCTGGCCGCGATAATCGATGCGCTTTCGCGCAACGATCTCGAAGCCCTGCACCAGCGTTTCGGTTTCCTTGCGGCCGTGCGTTTCCACAACGCCGATGACGGTGTCGACACCATCCGCCAGCTTCGCACGGCCGGACATCAGCATTTCATAGGTCTTGCCGACGCCGGGCGCCGCCCCTAAAAAAATCTTCAGCCGGCCCCGCGCCTCGCGCCGGGCGTGTTCCAGCAGCGCATCGGGCGATGGTCGGCTTGGCATATTGCTGATATCGTCAGGCATTGAACCCACCAGTGGTCGAGGCTATGGCTTGCGAACAAGCCATAGCCATTTCAGTTCATGAGCCGGCTGCGTCAAGAGCCATGTTGAGCGCCAGCACATTCACGACCGGCTCTCCCATAAATCCGAGTTCCGGTCCTTCCACATGGCGTTCTACGATAGCGCGAAGTGCGGCCTCATCCATGCCCCTTGCCCTGGCGACACGCGGAACCTGGAAATAGGCGGCCTCTGGCGAAACATGCGGATCAAGGCCGCTGCCCGAGGCCGTCACCAGATCGGCCGGCACCTCAGCTGTCGGATTTTCGGTTTTCGCCGCCTCGTAATCCTGCTTCACCCGGTCAATGAGCTTTGCGCTCGTCGGACCGAGGTTGGAGCCGGAAGACGAAGCAGCATTGTAGCCGTCGCCGGCGGCCGACGGCCTGCCATGGAAATATTTCTCGCCGGAGAAAGCCTGCCCGATCAATTGCGATCCGACGACAGTGCCATTCTTCTCGATCAGGCTGCCATTGGCCTGAACGGGAAAGATCGCCTGTGCGAGGCCCGTCATGCCCAGCGGATAGGCGAGGCCGGTGATGGCCGTGGTGGCAAGGATCAGCACCAGTGCGGGACGAAACTGTCTAAACATTGTCTTTACTCCTCAAGCAAGACCGAGCGCCGTAATAGTGAGGTCGATGGCCTTGATGCCGATGAAGGGAACGATGATGCCGCCGAAGCCATAAATGACCAGATTGCGCGACAGCAGCGCGCCCGCGCCGATCGGCCGATATTTGACGCCTTTCAGCGACAGCGGGATCAACGCGATAATGATGAGCGCGTTGAAGATGATGGCAGAGAGGATGGCGCTCTGCGGTGTCGAGAGCCCCATGACGTTCAGGACGCCAAGCTGCGGATAGAGCGCCAGGAACATTGCCGGGATGATGGCAAAATATTTTGCGATATCGTTGGCGATGGAGAACGTCGTCAGCGCCCCGCGCGTCATCAGCAATTGCTTGCCGATTTCGACGATCTCGATGAGCTTGGTCGGATCGCTGTCGAGATCGACCATATTGCCCGCCTCACGTGCCGCCACCGTGCCGGTATTCATGGCAACGCCGACATCGGCCTGCGCCAGCGCCGGCGCGTCGTTGGTGCCATCGCCGCACATGGCGACAAGCTTGCCCTTGGCCTGTTCCTCGCGGATAAGCTCCAGCTTGTTTTCCGGTGTCGCCTGGGCGAGGAAATCATCGACGCCGGCTTCCGCTGCGATGGCGGCGGCCGTCATCGGATTGTCGCCGGTGATCATCACGGTGCGGATGCCCATGCGCCGAAGCTCCGCGAAACGCTCGCGAATGCCACCCTTCACGATATCCTTCAGCTGCACGACGCCGAGCAGCTTTCCATCCCGCACGACGGCGAGCGGCGTGCCGCCTGTCTTGGCGATCTCTTCCGCAATTGTCCGGATGCCGCGTGCGGCGTCCGTTTCGGTTTTGACGGCAACCGCCGCATTGCCCTGTTGCGAAGCGCCGCCGTTGACGTAGGCGAGAACGGCGTCGACTGCGCCCTTGCGGATGGAGGAGCCCTCAAAATCGACACCGCTCATGCGGGTCTGGGCGGTGAAGGGTACGAAATTCGCATGCAGTTTCTGCATGTCACGGGCGCGGATGCCGTATTTTTCCTTGGCGAGAACCACGATGGAACGGCCTTCCGGCGTTTCGTCGGCAAGGGAGGCAAGCTGCGCTGCATCGGCCAGTTCCTGCTCGGAAACGCCGGCAACGGGGCGGAATTCGGTTGCCTGCCGGTTACCAAGCGTGATGGTGCCGGTCTTGTCCAGCAACAACGTATCCACATCGCCGGCCGCCTCGACGGCGCGGCCGGACATGGCGAGCACGTTGAAACGCACCAGCCTGTCCATACCGGCAATGCCGATGGCAGAGAGAAGAGCACCGATAGTGGTGGGGATAAGCGTCACGAACAGCGCCACCAGCACGATGATGGGGATGGAACCGCCGGCATAGGATGCAAAGCTCGGAATGGTCGCGGTGGCCAGCACGAAAATCAGCGTCATGCCGGCGAGCAGAATGTTGAGCGCGATCTCGTTCGGCGTCTTCTGGCGTTCAGCACCCTCAACCAGCGAAATCATCCGGTCAAGGAAGGTGGAGCCCGCGGCGGCCGTGATGCGAACCCTGATCCAGTCCGACAGCACCTGCGTACCGCCGGTGACGGCAGAGCGATCACCGCCGGATTCACGGATGACGGGAGCGGATTCGCCGGTGATTGCCGCCTCGTTGACGGAGGCGACACCTTCGATGACCTCTCCGTCGGAGGGAATGATATCGCCGGCCTCGACGAGAACGACATCGTTCACCTTCAGGCCGGCGCCCGCCACCATCTTATACTGGCTGCGGTCATCGCCGGTGAGCAGTTTCGCCTGGGTTTCGGTGCGGGTCCGGCGCAGTGAATCCGCCTGCGCCTTGCCGCGCCCTTCGGCGACGGCTTCCGCGAAATTGGCGAACAATACGGTGAACCAGAGCCAGAGATTGATCTGGAAGGAAAACCCGAGATTGTCGCCACCCATGATGAAATCGCGGATGAACAGCACTGTTGTCAGCACCGACACCGTCGCGACCACGAACATGACCGGGTTGCGGGCCAATGTGCGCGGATTGAGTTTTTTGAATGCGGCGGCGATGGCCGGAACGAGAATGCGAGAATCGAGGATGCTCGCTTGTTTGGACTGGCTCATGAAGAGGCTCCAGCGTTTGAAACGGGGCGACCGATAAAGATCGATCAGCCCGTGATAACTTCGAGAGCGACGACGGCGGCGACAAGAGCCGCCATCATCGCGAGAATGACATTGGAAGCGCACCAGCCGCCGGGCGTCGCGCTCCCCCTGCCGGGAGCGCCTTTCCGGATGGAAACGACGCGGTTACTTCGGGATTTGTCGTCGTTCATGGCATCACCTCAGAAGACCTGGCCTACCGCCATCGCCAGATGTTCGGCAACGGGGCCGAGCGCTAGCGCAGGCAGGAAGGTAAGGCCGCCGACAATCAGGATCGTGCCGACCAGCAGACCAACGAAAAGCGGGCCATCCGTCGGGAAGGTGCCAGCCGAGGCCGGAACGGTCTTCTTGGCGACCAAGGAACCGGCAATGGCGAGTGCTGGAATGATAACCAGAAAACGGCCCATCAACATGCCGAAACCAAGCGTGATGTTGTACCAGGTCGTATTGCCGGTAAGCCCGCCGAAGGCGGATCCGTTATTGGCGGCCGCCGAGGTATAGGCATAGAGGATTTCGGAGAAGCCGTGCGGCCCCGCCGTTCCTATCGACGCTACGGCCGAAGGCAGAACAGTGGCCATTGCCGTGAAGAAAAGCATGGCGAGCGGCAGGCAGAGAATGGCCAGAACCGCCATCTTCATTTCCTTGGCCTCGATCTTCTTGCCGAGATATTCCGGCGTCCGCCCAACCATCAGCCCTGCCACGAAGATGGCGATGACGATGAAGAGCAGAATGCCGTAAAAACCCGCGCCGACACCGCCGACGATCACTTCGCCCAGTTGCATATTGATAAGCGGGATTAGACCACCCAGCGCCGTGAAGCTGCCATGCATGGCATTGACCGCACCGCACGAGGCCGCGGTGGTGATGACCGCGAAGAGCGACGAGAGCGCCACGCCGAAACGGGCCTCCTTGCCCTCCATATTGCCGCCGGCAAGACCGAAGCCATGCATCAGCGGATTTCCAGCCGCTTCCGCCCAATAGGTGACGGCGACGCCGGCGATGAACAGCACGCCCATGGCGGCGAGGATCGCCCAGCCCTGACGCTGGTTGCCGACCATGCGGCCGAAAACATTGGTGAAGGCTGCCCCGATGGCGAAGATCGACACCATCTGGATCATGTTGGAAATGGCGTTGGGGTTTTCGAACGGGTGCGCGGAATTGGCACTGAAGAAGCCGCCGCCATTGGTGCCCAACATCTTGATCGCCAATTGCGACGCCACGGGCCCGACGGCAATGGTCTGCTTTGCGCCTTCCAGCGTCTGCGCATTAACATAGGCGCCGAGCGTCTGTGGCACGCCGAGCCAGACGTAAACGAGGGTCAGCACGATGCAGAAGGGTAAAAGCACGTAGAGGGTCGCGCGGACCATATCCACCCAGAAATTGCCGATCGCCTTGCCGGAAGCACGCGAAAAAGCGCGGATGAGGCCGATGGCTATGGCCATGCCTGTTGCGGCAGAGACGAAGTTCTGCACGGTGAGACCGGCCATCTGGGTCAGATAGGACAGGGTGCTTTCCCCGCCATAGTTCTGCCAGTTGGTGTTGGTGACGAAGCTGACCGCCGTATTGAAGGACAATTCAGGCCCGACGGCCGGCATCGCCTGCGGATTGTAGGGCAGCACGGCCTGAAAGCGCATCAAGGCGTAAAGCAGGGCAAAGCCGAAGAGGTTGAAGAGAAGCATGGAGAAAGCATAAGTCGTCCAGTGCTGTTCCTCGCGCTCGCTTGTTCCTGCAAGGGCATAGAGGCCACGCTCTACGGGTGCGAGAACCGGCGACAGCAGGGTGCGGTCGCCATTAAAGACACGCGCCATATAGAAGCCGAGCGGCTTCACCAGCGCAAAAATGATCCCGCAAAACAGCAGAATCTGAAACCATCCATTGAGGGTCATGGTACTTTAACTTTCAATAGCCGCCGCTTCCCGATCAGAAGCGTTCGGGGCGAATGAGAGCATAGGTGAGATAGGCGGCGATAAAGACCGTGACAGCACCGCTCAAGATATAGTCGAATGTCATCGCAGCCTCCGTCTAAAGCCGGTCGCAGGCGCGCGTATAGGCAAAGCAGAGGGCGAAAAACACCGTGGCTGCACCAATCAGAACAACATCCATCATCGATGGGACTCCTTTTTAATCGAGGAGCCGTACAGGAAGAAAAGCGCCGTCATGTGGGACGTCGCTTTTCAATCTTTCTGGCTGGAAAGGGAACACCATCCCTTCCCGAACAGAAGAATGCACCCGAACCGCATAAAGGTTCGAGACGGCCACAGATGGAATAAAATAGGAATCCTATAGGAATTTTATGCCCGCCGGTTGCGGGCATCGCTACCGCTACTTAGAGTCTTGACGCATCTCCGGACGGGAAACCGGGGTCCACTTTTCCTGGAAGTGCTCTAAGCAAGCCGGCTGTCACCGAAAGCGGAAACGATGGTTTCCGCCGGGCTTTTACTGGCAAGCAGCGCGGCCAGCAAAATGCGGGCCTGTCCGGGACGAAGGGTGGATGAATGCACGGCGCCCGCTGCGACAAGGTCATGCCCGCCGCCACCGCCGCCGTAACTTGCCACGAGCCGCCCTTCCGGCACGCGGCTGGAAACGATGACGGGAACGCCGCGTTCTGCGCAGCGCTTCACGGCTTCGGCGATACGCGGATTGGCATTGCCGGAACCAAGTGCGGCAAGAACGATGCCTTTCGCGCCCACCTGCAGGCTTGCATCGATATGGGTGGCGTCACAGCCGGGATGAATGGCGACGATATCGACGCGCTGATCGGTTACCGGGGCGGAAAGCCGCAGCGTTGCGGCAGCCACCATTGGCCGGGCCGAGCGGAAGGCATCCGCCTCGTCCGCGCTCAGCTTGTAAAGCCCCCAGGCCGGCAGACAGCGGCCGCCGAAGGAAAGGAGCACACCTTTTGCGGCATTCGCGTGATCGAGCGCTGTTTCTATGGCCTTGGCCAGATTGGCCGGTCCGTCCGCGTCCTTATGGTCTGCGGTAAACTGCGCGCCGGTGAAGACCACCGGCTTTGTGATGGCCCGCTGCAAATGTACGAGCAGCGAGGATTCCTCCATGGCGTCGGTGCCATGCAGAACCACGATGCCGGCAACGGCGGGATCATCAAGCTCCATTCCCACCGCATCACTGATGCGCTGCATGTCCGCCAATGTCAGGCTTGAGGAATCCTTCGCCATCAAATCGACCGGCTTCAGCCGGGCGTTGATCTGCGGAACCAGCGCCAGCAGGTCCTCACCCGAAAGGCTGGGCTGGCTTGCGCCATCGGCGCCACGCCGGCTAGCGATGGTGCCGCCGGTGGCGATGACCGCCACCAGAGGCGTTGCGCCCTGCCCGCTCACTGTATCGCTCCCGCACGCTCGTCCGCGAGGCGGTAGATGCGATCACGCAACAGATACCAGCCGATGACGAGCGCTGGAATGATGACAATCAGCGAGGCGATGGTCCAGGAGCCGACAGGATAGTCAAACGCCATCAGCACAAGGACACCGAAAAGGAAGATGAGTGTGAGGATGCCGGTATAGGGCGCGCCGAACATGCAGAAATCCGGACGCACGATCTCACCGCGCTGCGACAGCTGCCAGAGCTTCAGCTGGCAGAGCACGATAACGGCCCAGGCGCAGATGATGCCAAGCGCTGACAGGTTAAGTGCGATTTCGAACGCGGCGGAGGGGACAACGGCATTGAGCGCGACGCCGAATACGGTAACGACGGCGGTAACCGCGATGCCCCCATAGGGCACGCCATTCTTGTTCATCTTCGCCAACGCTGCCGGGGCCGAGCCGGAAACCGCCATGGAGTGGAGAATGCGGCCTGTGGAATACAGGCCGGCATTGAGCGAGGAGAGCACGGCTGTCAGCACGACGAGGTTCATGATCACGTCAGCGCCCTCTACACCGATGGAGCCGAAGAAGGTGACGAAGGGGCTCTCGCCGGCCTTGTAGGCGGTATAGGGCAGAAGCAGCGTGAACAGCAGCACGGAGCCGACGTAAAAGACGACGAGGCGCAGAACCACCGCGCGGATGGCGCGCGGCATGACCTTGCGCGGGTCTTCGGTTTCGCCTGCTGCCGTACCAATCAACTCGATCGACGCATAGGCAAAAACCACACCCTGAATGATGACGAAGGCTGGAAGAATACCGTTGGGGAAAAAGCCGCCATTGTCAGTGATGAGGCTGAAGCCGGTGACGTGGCCCTCGATGGGCGTACCGAAAATGACGAAATAAATGCCGACGACGAGGAAGATCGCGAGAGCCAGCACCTTGATCAGGCTGAACCAGAACTCCAGTTCGCCGAACACCTTCACCGACAGCATGTTCATCGCCAGCACGACCACCAGCGCCGTCATCGCGAAGACCCACTGGTCGATACCCGCAAGCCACGGCACGTATTGCTTGAAGAAATTCATATAAAGCGCAACAGCGGTGACATCGGCCACCGAGGTCATGGCCCAGTTGAGCCAATACATCCAGCCGGCTGCAAAGGCCATCTTCTCGCCGTAGAACTCGCGCGCATAGGACACAAAGGAGCCGGAGCTCGGGCGATGCATGATCAGCTCACCGAGCGCGCGCAGCACCAGAAACGCGAAGAAGCCGCAAAGCGCATAAACGAAAACCAGCGCCGGACCAGCCTGCGCGAGACGCCCACCGGCACCCAGAAACAGACCCGTGCCGATGGCGCCGCCGATGGCGATCATCTGGATTTGGCGCGGCTTCAGGGCTTTATGATAACCGAGATCCTCTTCGACGAAGACCTCACGTTCGGCGGGTGCCGTTTTTCCAGAATGCATGGATTTATCCTCCCGATAAAACGCTTGTAGTCGGCAATAAGCCGGAAATCAAAGTGGAACTGGCGTCGTCCCCAATGCTGGAAATATGCCAGCGAATGCAAACATGCTGTAAAGCTGCATGACAGATTTTTGCCGTCATAATGGCAGATAATGCCGCTCGTCAAGGGTATTCGACATGATTGACCTTCTCCTCCACCAAGTTTAAAGTCGAAAAATCTGTAAGACAGCTTTACAGATATTACAACACTTAAAAGCCAGTGGAGGAAAGAGTGAGCGTGACGCGCAAGGAGCATGATTTGCTCGGGACGAAGGAAATTCCGGCGGATGTCTATTGGGGCGTGCACACGGCGCGCGCTGTGGAAAACTTCAAGATCACCGGGGTGACCATAGGCCACAACCCTTATCTCGTCCGGGGACTGGCCTATGTGAAGGAGGCGGCCGCACGCGCAAATCACGAGCTCGGCCTCATCGATGCCGAACGCATGGAAGCGATCGCGGAAGCCTGCCGCGAAATCCGCGCCGGCTCGCTGCATGAGCAATTCGTGGTGGATGAAATCCAGGGCGGCGCCGGTACCTCCACCAACATGAACGCCAATGAGGTCATCGCCAACCGCGCGCTTGAGCTGCTTGGTCACGAGAAAGGCGATTATGCCCGGCTTCACCCGAATGACCATGTCAATCTCAGCCAATCGACCAACGACGCTTATCCGACCGCGATCAATGTCGGCCTGATCGAGGCGATCGATGATCTGGCGGCTTCCATGGGCGTTCTGAAGGACGCTTTCGACCGCAAGGCGCAGGAATTTGCCGGCTTCATCAAGATCGGCCGCACCCAATTGCAGGACGCCGTGCCGATGACGCTCGGCCAGGAATTCCGTACCTTCGTGGTGATGCTGGGAGAAGATCAGGCGCGTCTCATCGAATCCGCAGCACTCCTGCACGAAATCAATCTCGGCGCCACCGCCATCGGCACCGGGCTGAATGCACCGCGCGGTTATGCAGCGCTCGCCTGCCAGCATCTGGCGGAACTGACGGGAAGGCCGCTCGTGACGGCTGCCGACCTGATCGAAGCCACACAGGACCCCGGTGCCTTCGTGCACCTTTCCGGCGTGCTGAAACGCGTTGCCGTCAAGCTGTCGAAGACCTGCAACGACCTTCGCCTGCTCTCCTCCGGTCCGCGCGCCGGCATCGGTGAGATCACCCTGCCCTCCGTTCAGGCGGGTTCCAGCATCATGCCGGGCAAGATCAATCCGGTCATTCCCGAAGTGGTCAACCAGGTGGCCTATGCGGTGATCGGCAATGACATCACCATCACCATGGCCGCCGAAGCCGGGCAGTTGCAGCTGAACGCTTTCGAGCCGATCATCGTGCGGGCATTGTCACAGAGCATCAGCCAGCTCAGCGCCGCCTGCCGCACTTTGGCGGAACGCTGCGTCGAGGGCATCGTCGCAAACCCCGGCATCATGGCGCAGCGTGTGGAAGAATCGATCGGTCTCGCCACCGCACTCAATCCGCTGATCGGTTATTACGCCGCGACTGACGTGGCGAAGGAGGCGCTTGCCAGCGGCCGTACCGTGCCGCAGGTGGTTCTGGAACGGGGTTACCTAACGGAAGCGCAATTGCAGCAGGCGCTGAGCCCGCGGCATCTTGCCAACCTGCCCGCGGTTACCGTTACGGCTGGCGAAGCCGATCTTCGCCGATGATCGTCGTCACCACCTGCTTCACCTGGCCGAGGTGAAGCTCCATCGCCTCACGCGCCTCGGGTGCTGAATTCCGCCGGATCGCTTCGACGATCCGGCGGTGCTCGAAATTCGAGGCGACACGGCGGCCCGCCATCAGATTGACCATCTCGGACTGCTGGGAAAGCGCTTCGCGGGCATCGGCCACCACCTTGGCGAATAGTCCGTTGGCCGAAGCTTCCGCGATGGCGCAGTGAAATTGCCCGTCGAGCAACACCCAGGGATGCGGCCTCTCTTCGGCGTCCATCCGGTCGCAGAGGTCCAGAAGGGCGGCCAGTTGCGCATCCGTGCGCCTCACCGCCGCCCAGCCGGCGGCCGGCACTTCGATGAAGGGCCGGGCCTCGATCAGATCGCGGGCGGAATAGGCACCGTAACTCAATTCCGAAGGCGGTGTCGGCGTCATCACATAGGTGCCGCTGCCGGTGCGGGTCTGCGTCAGGCCCAGGGTCTGAAGCGAGCGCAGCGCCTCGCGGATGATCGGACGGCTGACGCCATATCGCAGTGCCAGATTGGACTCGGCAGGCAATCGGGTACCGACCGCAAGCTGACCCGAAGTGATGGCGGAACGGATATCATCGAACACCGCTTCCGCGGCATTCTTGCGATTGATCGGCTGTGCCTCTGTTAGCCAATCCGACAACCCGCCCATATTCAAACCCTCCGGCACCCTAATATGATCGGCAATATCGGCACGAAATCCTGAAGGATTTTGCAAGGCGCGACACAGCAGATTCGATAGGCGAGATCACGCGACCGTCCAGAAACGAAAGGACGGCCGCCGCTCTCGCGGCTAAGCCGACCTTCCTAACATCATCCTGCCCATGGGAACAACGATGGCGGATATTTTTATGGGAGTGAGGGCATGACGCCCTCACTCCGTTTCCGATATCAGGCCGTGACGTCGTGTCCTTCCGGCTTGTCATCCTCACGCGGAATGCGGAACCACGCAACATAAAGCGCCGGCAGGAAAAGCAGCGTCAGCGCCGTGCCCACGACGATACCACCCATCATCGCATAGGCCATCGGCCCCCAGAAAATCTCCCGGGAGATGGGAATGAGGGCAAGTGTGGCTGCCGCCGCCGTCAGCATGATCGGCCGCATGCGGTGCTCGGTCGCCTCGATGACGGCGTGCCAGGCCGACACACCCTCGCTCCTCAGATGCTCGATCTGCACCACGAGGATGACCGAGTTGCGGATGAGAATACCGATCAACGCCAGCACGCCGAGAATGGCGACGAACCCCATCGGCGCATTGGAGAAAAGCAGCGCCACCACCACGCCGATGAGGGCCGTTGGCGCCACGGCGAAGACCAGGAATAACCGGCTGAAACTTTGCAGCTGAACCATGAGGATCGTTGCCATTGCAAACAGCATAAGAGGTACCACCGCAACGATCGGCGCTTGCGAATCCGCGCTGGATTCAACAGAGCCTCCCGTCTCCAGCTTATAACCCACGGGCAGCATCTTCTCGAAAGCCTCGAGTTTCGGCTTCAGCTGTTCCACAATCGTCGCAGGCTGGGTCGGGCCAATAATGGCGGCCTTGACGGTGACCGTCGGGATTCGGTCGCGACGCCAGATGGTCGGCTGTTCCAGCTCATAGCGGAAATTGGCAATGGCCGAGAGCGGTACGGCCTTGCCGTTCGTCGCCGGCAATTGCAGGTTCTGCAGGGTCTCGATGGACCCACGCTCCGCCAGCTGCGCCCGCGCCACCACATTAACGAGATAGATGTCATCCCGAACCTGGGTAACGGTGGAACCCTCGACAATGCTGTTCATGGCATTGGCGATATCTTCCGAGGAAACCCCGAGCTGGCGGGCCTTATCCTGGAGAACATCGACCTTGACCACGCGTGTCGGCTCGTTCCAGTCCATGACCAGATTGGACAGCAGCCGGTGTTCGCCGACAATGCCCGACAATTGCTGCCCGAGCTCGCGGACTTTCTGGATGTCGGGGCCGCTCAGGCGATATTGCACCGGTTTGCCGACCGGCGGGCCGATATCGAGCAATTTCACGAAGGCGTCGGTGCCGATGAATGTACGGTCCAGATAAGCCTGTAATTCGGCACGCACCTTGTCACGCACATCCAGCCCCTTGGTGACGATGACCGTCTGGCCAAAGGTCACGTCCGGCGTCTGCACGTCGAAGGACAGGATGAAACGCGGCGCGCCCTCACCGACATAGGTCGTCCAGTGATCGACATCCGGATTTTTGGCCAACATATCCTGCTCGAACTTGGCCATCTGCCGGTTGGTTTCGGCAATCGAGCTGTTCTGCGGCAGGTTCCAGTCGACGATAAGCTCCACGCGGTCGGATGACGGGAAGAACTGCTGCTGCACCAGGCTCATGCCGCCGATGGACAGGGCAAACAACGCCACCGTGGCGACAATCGTCACCCAGCGCCAGCGCAGCGCCCGACCAAGAAGCCAGGAAAAGGCCGAGGCAAATCGCCCCTTCTTTTCATGATGAGACTTCATCGTCTTCGGCAGGATCGTCACCCCGAGCAATGGCGTGAACAAAACTGCGACGATCCATGACACGATCAGGGAAACGGCGATCACCACAAAAAGCGTGAACGTGAATTCGCCGGCCGCACTGTTGTTCAGGCCAACGGGTATGAAGCCGGCGACGGTGACCAGCGTGCCGGTCAGCATCGGAAAGGCGGTGGAGGTGTAGACATAGGTCGCTGCTTTCCTGAGATCGTCTCCCACCTCGAGCCGCGCCACCATCATCTCCACCGCGATCATCGCATCATCGACCAGAAGCCCAAGCGCGATGATGAGCGCACCCAGCGAGATACGTTGCAGCGAAATGCCCGTATATTCCATGTAGACGAAGGTAATCGCCAGCACGAGCGGGATCGAGACGGCAACCACCATGCCAGCCCTGAGACCAAGGCTGATGAAGCTGATGACGAGAACGATGGCGATGGCCTCGAAAAGCGCAGAGGTAAAGCCGGAAACAGCTTCATCAACGACGGCCGGCTGGTCGGACACCCGGTGTACATCGACGCCGACAGGCAGATCCGCGACGACGCGCTTCATCTGCGCATCCAGCGCCTCGCCGAAATGCAGGAGATTCGCGCCGGTTTTCATGCCGATCGCAAGGCCGATGGCCGGCTGGCCGTTGAAACGGAACAGCGAGGATGGCGGATCGACATAACCGCGCCGGATCGTCGCCACTTCCGTCAGCGGGAAGAAGCGGTTGTTAACGCGCAGATTGATGGACCGCAGGCTGTCTTCCGAGGTGAACTGGCCGCTGACCCGCAGGGCCACGCGCTCCGGCCCGGCATTAACGAAGCCGGATTGCGTGACGGCGTTCTGGGATTGCAGCGTCTTGATGATCGACTGCTGGTCGATGCCGAGAGCCGCGATCTGGCGTGTGGAAAACTCCAGATAGATTGCCTCATCCTGCGCGCCGATGACGTCGACCTTACCGATATTTTCGACGGTCAGCACCTTGGCGCGGGCATCCTCGACAAGATCGCGTAATTGCCGCTGGCTGAGACCGTCGCTGGTGAAGGCATAGATATTACCATAGACGTCGCCGAAGCGGTCGTTGAAGAAGGGGCCGACGACACCGGACGGAAATTCTCCCTTGATATCGCCGATCATGTTGCGCACCCGCACCCAGGTGGGTTCGACGTTGCGTGCCTTGGTTTCCGGCACCAGTTCCACAAAGATCGTGGTGCGGCCGGCCACCGTCTGGCTACGCAGATGATCGAGATTGTCGAGTTCCTCGAGCTTCTTCTCGATCCTGTCTGTCACTTGACGGGTCACTTCCTCGGCGGAAGCGCCCGGCCATTGCGCACTGATCACCATGGTCTTGATGGTGAAATTCGGATCTTCCTCGCGACCAAGATTGAGATAGGAGAAAACGCCGGCGAGAACGAAGACCAGCATGAAGTACCAGACGAGCGAACGGTGTTCGAGCGCCCAGTCGGAAAGATTGAATTTCTTCACTGACGGACCTCCTGATCGATCCTGATGGCTTGTCCATCCTTAAGCTTGTGCACCCCGGCGCTGGCAACACGCTCGCCGGGCTTGACACCGCCGGTAATGCGCACGCTGCCGCCCTCGGCCGGCTCGCCTTCTATCGTGACCGGGCGGTAGGTCACCGTCGCCGTATCGGCATTAACGATCCAGACGCCCCAGCCGGTATCGGTTTTCAACAGCGCAGAAGCGGGAAGCGTGATCTGCGGTTCGGAGGCGGTAAGCGCCAGAGCCGTGACGACGGATCCGAGCCGGAATGCCTGCGGCGCATCCTGCAGGCTGATCTTTGTGCGGCGTGTGCGCGTTGCCGTTTCCGCTTCCGGAGCAATCTCGCGCACCACACCGGTCGTGTGGATTTTCGGATCGAGTTGCAGGGCGATCTCAAAGGTCGAGCCGATTTCCAGCCGCTGCGCCGCAAATTGCGGAACATCCACCACCACGTCGCGCACTTCCGGGCGGGCGATGGTCACCACCGTCTGGCCGGCGGAAACGACCTGGCCGATTTCGCCCGACGTGGCGGTCACCACACCGTCGAATTCCGCACGCAGCTGCGCATAACCCAGCTGCTCCTCGGCCTTGTCAAGATTGGCGCGGGCCTTGGCGACGGATGCGTTGGCCGTGCGCGTGGCCTGTTCCGCCTCTTCCAGTGCCGCTTCCGTGCCGCTGCGGGCTTCGGCCAGCACACGCTGGCGCTGTTCCGTCGTCACCGCATTGGCGAGCTGCGCTTCGGCATTGGAAAGATCGGACTGCGCGCTTTTCACTGACAGTTCCAGCGCAAGCGGATCGATTGAGGCCACCACGTCGCCTTTCTTGACCAGATCGGCCACATCGACGTTGCGGGCGATGATGCGTCCGAGAACGCGAAAACCAAGATCTGTCTGAACACGCGATTCCACCGTGCCCGTCAGCCGCAATGCATCGGCCGGCCTTTCTTCCACGACAACGGAGAGCACCGGGCGTGGCGCTTCAGCCGCCGCCTCCTGCTTTTCCTGGCAGGACGAGAGCGCGATTACGGGGAGCAACAAAAACAAACTTCTGTTTATCCTGAACATTATTGTGCCTGCCCCTTTTCATAGGCGACCTTTTCACCGGTGCGAAGAAATTTGGTACCGACGGTGACGACGAGATCACCCGGATTGAGCCCATCCGTGACGACGAATTGACCGGTCTCGTAATCGGCGACCTGAACCGGTCGCATGGCGACTTCCGACGATCGCGGATCGACCAGCCAGACAGCGGGGGCGCCATCCTGCGAGGCCATTGCCGACCACGGAAGCTCGATCGCATCGATCTGCCTGAAGCGGAAATGGCCGGATACGGGCGCGCCGAGCGGCATGGTCATATCGCCGTTGAGACCGACCTTGACCCTGATCGTTCCATTGTCCGGATCGATCGTCGGCGAAATCTCACGCACGGGCGCCGCTATCGTTTGGGCAGGATTCGACAGGAGGCTGACATTGACGAGATTGTCGATATCGCGTTCGAGGAAGAGGGATTCGTAGACGTCGAAGACCGCATCGCGCGGCCCGTCATGCGCCAGCGTGAAGACAAGCTGGGCGGCCTGCGCGACCTGGCCGACCTCGACATTGCGGGCCGTGATAACGCCGTCCGCATCGGCCCTGAGTTCGGTGTAGGACAACGCATCCCGCGCCGTATCGAGCTGCGCCTGCGCCGATCTTACCGCACCCTGCGTCGTGAGCAGGGTTTCCTGGGCCTTGTCGACCGCCGAACGCGAGGTCACCTGCGTCTTGAAAAGGCTTTGTTGACGATCGAACGTCAATTGCGCCTGCGTCTGCTGCGCCTCCGCAGATTGCAGGTTGGCCAAGGCGACATCGAGATCGGCCTTTTGCTCTTCGGGATCCATGCGGGCAAGCAATTGCCCGGTCTTGACCCGTGCGCCCACATCCACCAGCCGCTCGGTGATCTTGCCGCTGACCCGGAAGGATAGATCCGTTTGGACTCGCGCCTTTACTTCGCCCGTGATGACGCTACCGCGATCGACGGGCTTTTTCTCAACCGCGACCACATCGACGGTGCGAAGCGGCTTTTCGGCGGGCGGCTCGTCATTGCTGCAGGACGACAGGGCGAAAATGCCGCCAAGCGCCGCCGCGATAAGAATGGTTCTCATGGTGACCTCTTGATTTTCGCCTCATCCTATAATATTTGACTGACTGAATAGTCAATGAAATTCTTATGCTGCTGATCGGGGAGCTGTGCGGAGCATCCGCACGGGTTCCCGAATGATCATTCCCTCGTCGTCCGGCACATACCTGCGGGCGCATTGGCAATGGTCCGGCATAGCGAAGCATGTGCGCGCCTTCACAAAAATCGTTCCGGTTTTTGCGCCGGTGCTATAGGCAAACCCGTCTCTCACTTCCGCCAATCGCGACGGACGGAAGGGCGCGCGTCGAAAACAGAAGGATCCGGGGCCATGCCGAAAGCAAAGCTGACACGTGCTGAACAGAAGATACAACGTCCGCTGCAAATTCTCGATGCAGCATTCGAGGAATTCACCAAAAGGGGATTTACCGCGACCCGGGTGGAGGACATCGCGGAACGGGTGGGAGTGACGAAAGGCACGGTCTACGTCTATTTCGAAACCAAGGAGGCGCTTTTCGAGGCCATGGTAAAACGTGCCTCCATGCCGTTCCGGGAGACGTTCAGCGCCTATACGCATAAGTCAGACGATCCCGTCGAGCAGCTTCGCCTGCTGCTCGAATTCCTGTTCGACTCACTCGTCGACAACAGAAAAATGCGGGAACTGTTTCGTCTAATCGTCGCGGAAGGCGCAAAATTCCCGGATCTCATCGACCAGCACTATGACACGATGATGGCGCCGGTCTTTGCGCGCATCGATACGATCCTGGAGGAGGGCGTGGCGAAAAAAAGGTTCAGGGCTAATCCCCCCGAACTCGCCAAGGTCGTGATGTCGCCCATGGTTGGAACGTTGGTGTTTCGGCTGATTTTCAACGACCGGCGCATTCTGGACAGGCAGGCTGTTCTCAAGATTCATCTCGAACTGATTATGCGCGGACTGCTGGCATAGGCATCAAGGCACGCGGCCGCGGACCTCTATTCCTGACTTTCAAGCCGATATCGGGAACCGGGGTAGAGCAGCCGTACGGATGTGACGGCGCGGCTCGATGACCAGGTTCTGCGGCGCACGAGAAGGCAAGGCTCGTTTCGGCTTATGGCCATCAATTTGCACTCCCAGGGCTGGGGCGACGCGGCCTCGATGAATTGCTCTGTTCGCGAAATTGGCGCCGCCGCTGTCAAATAGGCATTCGGGGTGAGCGTATTGAAATCCTGCATCAGATAATCTGGAGCGATCTCCGCATTGACGAAGCGATCTTCAAGCTGGATCGGCACATCGTCTTCGTGGTGGACAATGATGGAGTGAAAAACCTTCGCTCCCACGGCGATCTCCAGCGCCGTTGCGAGATCGGGACCGCAAACTTCCGTCTGGGCAAGGATCAGGCTCGGTCGATGCGTCGAACCGCGCTCCTTGATCTCGTCGGCAATGTTGCGCACGCCCATCATGCCAGCGCTTCGCTTTTTCGGGGCGACAAAAGACCCGCGCCCCTGCACACGAACGATCACCCCCTCGGTTGCCAACTCCCGCAGCGCTCGGTTCGCCGTCATCCGACTGACACCCAGCATGTCCACGATTTCGTTTTCGGAGGGTATCCTGTGGTTCGTCAACCACTCTCCGCCGGCGATCTTTTCCTTGATCTGTTCTTTCACTCGCTCATACAGCGGCAGGGAGGAGCGATCGCCCGAGACAGGAAACTCGTTTTCGATGACGGACAGCATTGAAACTCCTAAAAATCGGGCGACTGCACAAAACGCAGCCAGAATCCGCACAAGCACAAAATTATCACATCCCGCCTTGCTTGTCTTTCGCAAATGTGTGAAGTTACATATACAACTTGAGGGGAAAATAATGGCGAGCGAAGACTCGATCTCTGGCAACAGCAGGTCTCGCGCCGATGGCCGTGGCGATACTCAAATGCCCGCCCAGCGCAAGGGCAGCGGCTGCCATGCCGAAGGCGAAGCTGTATTTGATGGCGCGCCTAGGCAATATGTGCTGAAAGCTCACCCTTTTCAGAACCAACCAGCGCAGGCGCGTTCGACCCAACGTCGCCGATACGCGCGTCCCATGCGAATTTTTCAAAGTTGTATAGTGAACTTCCAGCATACCGCTTCAAGGCGAACATCCAATTCCACGTTGATTCGACGAGCGCCCGACCGCCGATTTCGCAGGGACATGAAATGCACCAATGACCGCCGCGCTCAGGGGTAGACATCTGCCCAGGGCACGCCCGGCTGAAATCACAAAACGCATGCCAGCAACTTGCCAATCATCAAACCAAAAGGGGAATGCAATGCTGAATTCAAAGTTGAAAATCGCGCTGGCCACCACCGCGCTTATCATGGGAGCCTATGCCGGGTCAGCGAGAGCAGAAGGCTATTGCGCCGCTGGAAAGACCATCACCTTCGCCGGCATCGACTGGGAAAGCGGCGCTTTCATCACCGAAGTCATGAAGGAAATCCTCTCCAAGGGCTATGATTGCAAGGTCGATTCCATTCCCGGTAACTCCGTGACGCTGGAACAGGCAACCGCCAATAACGACGTGCAGATCTTTGCTGAAGAATGGATCGGCCGCTCCGACGTCTGGAACAAGGCTGCGGAAGCCGGACAGGTAACATCGGTCGGCAAGACCTTCGTCGGCGCCGCCGAAGGCTGGTTCGTGCCGGAGTATCTGGTCAAGGGCGACCCGGCGAAAGGCATCGAAGCCAAAGCTCCGGACCTGAAGAACGTCGACCAGCTTTCCGACCCGAAGATCGTTGAACTGTTCAAGGATCCGGAAGAGCCCGCCAAGGGCCGCTTCCTCAATTGCCCCTCGGGCTGGACCTGCGAAGGCGTCAACACCGCAAAGCTGCAGGCCTACAAGCTGGAAGCAAACTATGTGAACTTCCGGCCCGGCACCGGCACCGCTCTCGACGCCGCAATTGCCGCCGCCTATCTCCAGGGCGAACCGATGCTGTTCTATTACTGGAGCCCGACGGCAATCATGGGCAAATACAAGCTCATCCAGCTGCAGGAGCCGGCCTATAGCGACGCTTGCTGGAAGGAACTGACGAGCGCCGATGGAAAGCGCGACGCCGGTTGCGCCTTCCCCTCCGTCGAGGTGGCCTATGGCGTGAACAGCACCTTTGCGAAGGAAGCACCGGAGATCATTGCGATCCTTGAAAAGGCGACCTTCCCGTTGACGGAGATCAACGCCAGCCTCGCCTACATGACCGACAAGCAGGTCGATGCGACAGCCGCCGCCAAAACCTTCCTTCAGACCAAGAGCGATGTCTGGGGCAGCTGGGTTTCTGCCGACGCCAAGGCGCGTATCGAAGCCGCCGTCAAGTAAACATCGCACGCGCGCCGGGCTTCCGGCGCGCCTTTTCCCGTCAGGACAGGGGCCGGCTACCGCACATGGGGTCGGCAGGCGCGAGGACGACACCAATGTTTCCTGAAGTTTTCCATATTTCCATCCGCGGCCCGATCAATGAGATCGTGCGCTCGCTGGTGGTGAATTACGGCTCCGTTTTCAAGGCGATCTCGCAGACGATCCTGCAGGCGATCCTCTTTGTGGAATGGGTGCTGCGCGGTCTGCCGTGGTGGGCCATTTTTCTGGTCTTCCTGGTGCTCGCCTGGTTCGCGTCGAAGAAGATTTCGCTCGTCATCATGGTGGCGGTGATGCTGTTCATCGTCGGCGCGCTCGGTCTCTGGGACCTGACGATGCAGACGCTGGCGCTGATGCTGATTGCCAGCCTCATTTCCATCGTCATCGGGGTACCCATGGGTATCCTGCTTGCCAAAAGCGAATGGGCTCGGCGCATCACCCTGCCGATACTCGATGTCATGCAGACCATGCCGAGCTTCGTCTATCTCATTCCCGCCATCATGCTTTTCGGCCTCGGCAAGGTCCCGGCCGTACTGGCCACCATCGTTTATGCCGTGCCGCCGCTGATCCGCCTGACCGATCTCGGCATCCGGCAGGTGGACCGGGAAGTGGTGGAGGCGGCGACCGCATTTGGCGGCAGCCCGAGACAAATCCTCTTCGGCGTCGAATTGCCGCTCGCCACGCCCACGATCATGGCCGGCCTCAACCAGACGATCATGATGGCGCTCTCCATGGTCGTCGTCGCCTCGATGATCGGCGCGCGCGGCCTTGGCGAGCAGGTTCTGAACGGCATCCAGACGCTCGATGTCGGCAAGGGCCTCGAAGCAGGTCTCGGCATCGTTATTCTCGCAATCGTGCTCGATCGCATCACCCAGGGTTTCGGTCGATCCAGCCGGAAGGAAATGGGCAATGACTGATATCCATATCCGCAACGTGTCCAAGATATTCGGCGGCAACTGGAAAGCTGCGCTGACCATGGCCCAGCAGGGCGCGGAAAAAAGCGAAATCCTGGCAAAAACGGGATGCAGCGTCGGCCTCGACAATGTCAGCCTCGACATCGAAGCCGGCCGCATTTTCGTGATCATGGGCCTCTCTGGTTCCGGCAAGTCGACGCTGGTGCGCCACATCAACCGGCTGATCGAACCGACAAGCGGCGAGATTCTCGTCGGCGGCGACAATGTTCTAGCACTGAAGCCCAAAGACCTGCGCGACTTCCGCAACCGACGCGTCAGCATGGTGTTCCAGAATTTCGGTCTGATGCCGCACCGCACCGTCTTGCAGAACGTCGTTTATGGCCAGCGCGTGCGCGGGCTGACCAAGGCCCACGCACGGCCCATCGGCATGAAGTGGATCGAGACCGTCGGCCTTTCCGGCTATGAGGACAAGTTTCCGCACCAGCTTTCCGGCGGCATGAAGCAGCGCGTCGGTCTGGCCCGGGCACTCGCGGCCGATACCGACGTCATACTGATGGACGAGGCCTTTTCGGCGCTCGACCCCTTGATCCGCGCCGACATGCAGGACCAGTTGCTGCAGCTCGAAAAGAACCTGCACAAGACCATCGTTTTCATCACCCACGATCTCGACGAGGCGCTCCGCATCGGCGCACAGATCGCGATCCTGAAGGACGGCAAACTGGTGCAGGTTGGAACGCCGGATCAGATTCTCAACAGCCCCGCAAATGATTATGTCGCCCGTTTCGTGGAACGCCGCGCGGGTGCGGGGGAAGGCCAGCATGGCTGACACGATCACCATCGATCGTCCCCTCACCTGGCAAGAGATCGCCGCTGTTGCAAAAGGCGCCACGCTTTCCCTGTCGGACAAAGCGTGGCGGCGCATTGCCGAAGCCCGCGCCGTCGTCGATGCGCTCGTCGAAAAACGGGTGCGCGGTTACGGCATCAACACAGGTGTCGGCGCGCTCTGCGATGTGATTGTAGACATCCCACAGCAGCAGGCTCTTTCCCGCAACATCCTGCTCAGCCACTCCTGCGGCGTCGGCGAACCGCTCGGGCGCGAAGAAACACGGGCCATCATGGCCGCCCAGATCAACAACTTCGCGCATGGTTATTCCGGCGTGCAGGTCAAAACGGTCGAAGCGCTGCTCGCCCTGCTGAATGGCGATATTCTTCCCGTTATTCCGTCAAAGGGCTCGGTGGGTTACCTCACCCATGCCGCGGCCATAGGGCTGGTGCTGATCGGCGAAGGCCGGGCCCGCCATGGGGGCGAACTCATCAGCGGCCGGCAGGGGCTCGCAAAGCTTAGCCTCGAACCCATGGTTCTGCAGGCGAAGGAAGGGCTCAGCCTCGTCAACGGCACACCCTGCGCCACCGGCCTCGCCAGCCTCGCGCTTGCGCGCACGGCTTCGCTCCTTGAATGGGCCGATGCGGCAGCAGCAATGAGCTATGAAAACCTTGGCGCGCAGGCCGATCCCTTCGCCGCAGGGCCGCTGGCACTGCGCAGCTCGCCCGGCATCCAGACTGTCGGCGCAAACCTGCGCCAGCTTCTGGCGGCAAGCCCGCTGCTTGCCCGGTCAGCCGGATCCCGCACGCAGGATCCGCTTAGCCTGCGCGCCGTGCCGCAGGTGCACGGCGCCGTTCGCGACAGCGTCGCGCAGATCGCGGACGTCGTAGACCGCGAACTCGCGAGTGTCACGGACAACCCGGTCGTCGGCGGCACGCCGCAGTCGCCCGAGGTCCACTCCCAGGCCCACGCCGTCGGTGCGTCGCTCGGGCTTGCCATGGATGGGCTGGCAACGGCCGCAGCCGAACTCGCGGCGATTTCCGAGCGGCGTATCGACCGGCTCGTCAACCCGCTTGTCAGCGGGCTGCCCGCCTTTCTGGCGGAAGGTGATGGTGTCTGTTCCGGTTTCATGATCATCCAGTACACCGCCGCAGCGCTTGCCGCGGAAAACCGCCGCCTCGCCGCCCCCGCCAGCCTCGATGGCGGCATCACCTCCGCCTTGCAGGAGGATATATTGACTCACGCCACCGCCGCCGCCGACAAGACGCTTTCGATTATCGGCAACCTGGAAACCATTCTCGCAATCGAGATCATGAGCGCCGCGCAGGCTTACGACATGCAGCCTGACGAAGGCGGCCGTGCGCCCGGCACCGATAGGCTTTATCAGCGCGTCCGGACGGCGGCACCATTTTACCGCGATGACCAGCCGCTCAACAATCTGGTAGCCGCCATTCGGGAAATGTTGCAAACCACGCTTACGGGGATAGGTGTCGACAACATCAACCCGCCTCACGCAGAATGCTCATCCCATTCTTTCTGAAGCGTAAGAGCCGGGACCGGGGGGGAACACCACGGTTCGGCTGCCGTTCAGGAATAAACGCCGATGAATATGGGCGTGTATGGCGCGCGCCAGCACCTGCGCCTCCACGTCGCGGCCGAGCGACACGTAATCCTCCGCCGACTGGGCATGGGTGATGCGCACGATATCCTGTTCGATGATCGGTCCCTCATCCAGATCGGCGGTCACATAATGCGCCGTCGCGCCAATCAGCTTCACACCGCGCTGATAGGCCTGCTTGTAAGGGTTGGCGCCCTTAAAAGAGGGCAGGAAGGAGTGGTGGATATTGATGATCCTGCCCGACATCGCCTCGCACATCCTGTCGGAAAGCACCTGCATGTAACGTGCCAGCACGATGAGTTCCGTACCCGAGCTTTCCACGATCTCCATGATCCGGGCTTCGGCCTGCGGCTTGTTCTGTTTCGTCACCGGAATGTGGTGGAACGGAATGTCGTGATTGACGACAACCTTCTGGTAATCGAAATGATTGGAGACGACGCCGACAATATCGATCGGCAGCGCCCCGATGCGCCAGCGATAGAGCAGGTCATTGAGGCAATGGCCGAAGCGCGACACCATCAAAAGAACCTTCATCCGCTCTGCCTGATCGTGCAGCGCCACCTCCATGCCGAATTTTTCCGAGATGGGCGCCAGCCCGTCCATCAACGCGTCGCGTGTCTCACCCTCCTCGGAAATGAAACCCACGCGTATGAAAAAACGGCCTGTGCCGAGATCGTCGAACTGCGAACTGTCGACGATGTTGCACCCCTTCTCAGCGAGAAAGCCTGAAAGGGCGGCGACGATGCCGCGGGTAGACTTGCATGTCACGGTCAGGACGAAGTTCGTCATCTGGCGATCTTTCTGTCATCAATATGGAAAACGCCCGCGCGGCTGGACGCGCGGGGAAAGCCGCAAGCGCGGCGGGGAAAATCGGGCTTAGACATCGAGGGTCGTCTGATGCTCCCATGCGGTGAACTGCGCGCAATAGCTGTTCCACTCCCCCTGCTTGAGTTTCAGATAGGCATTCGAGAATTCCATGCCGAGCGCCTGCTGCAATTCCGCATCTTTCTCATATTCGCGCAGCGCATCGAGAAGGTTGAGCGGTAGCTTCGGTGCATCCGTGACCGTATGGCCCTCGCGATACATGTCGATATCGTAGTGCGGACCGGGATCGGCCTTGGAGCGGACACCGGAAAGGCCAGCCGCGATGATGATGGCCTGCAACAGATAAGGGTTCACGGCTCCATCCGGCAGGCGCAGTTCGAACCGTCCCGGCCCCGGCACGCGCACCATATGGGTGCGGTTATTGCCGGTCCAGGTCACCGTATTCGGCGCCCAGGTCGCGCCGGAAACGGTACGCGGCGCGTTGATGCGCTTATAGGAATTGACCGTCGGATTGGTGACGGCCGCAAGCGCCGACGCGTGTTTCATGATGCCGCCGAGAAACGTCTTGCCCTTGGCCGACAAACCGAACGGCATTTCCCAGTCGGCGAAGGCGTTGACCTTGCCGTCGAGGTCCCAGACCGAAATATGGGCATGGCAGCCATTGCCGGTCAGGCCCTTGAAAGGCTTCGGCATGAAGGTGGCGCGCAGCCCGTGTTTTTCGGCGACGGATTTGACCATGAATTTAAAGAAGGAATGTTTGTCGGCGGTCTGCAGCGCGTCGTCATATTCCCAGTTCATCTCGAACTGGCCGTTCGCGTCCTCATGGTCGTTCTGGTAGGGCTTCCAGCCCAGCTCCAGCATATAGTCGCAAATCTCGGCGATCACATCGTAACGGCGCATCACCGCCTGCTGGTCGTAGCAGGGCTTTTCCGCTGTGTCGTATTCGTCGGAGATTTTCGCACCATCCGGCGAAATCAGGAAAAATTCCGGCTCCACGCCGGTCTTGACCCTGAGCCCTTCGCTTGCCGCCTCAGCGATGAGCTTTTTCAGCACCACGCGCGGCGCCTGCTCCACCGGCTGGTCTTCCATCATGCAATCGGCGGCGACCCAGGCGACATCCTTTTTCCATGGAAGCTGGATGACCGAAGAGGCGTCGGGCACGGCGAATAGATCGGGATGGGCGGGCGTCAAATCGAACCAGGTGGCGAAGCCTGCAAAACCCGCGCCATCCTTCTGCATATCAGCGATCGCTTCTGCAGGAACCAGCTTGGCGCGCTGGCCCCCGAAGAGATCGGTATAACTGATCATGAAATATTTGACGCCCTTTTCGGCAGCAAATTTGGAGAGGTCCAGTGTCACGTCATTCCCCTTTTTTGAATATCAGACACTCATCAAAAAAGACGGGCACATCCTCCCAAATGCGCCCGTCCGTCTTTATGGCTTAAAAGCTGCCTTTGCCCGGGAACCAGCTGGTTCCCGCCAGCGGAACCTGCGCCATGGCGGCGGCCTCCATCGTCAGCGCCACCAGATCTTCCGGCTCCAGATTATGGAGATGGTTCTTGCCGCAGGCGCGCGCGATGGTCTGCGCCTCGAGCGTCATGACCTTCAGATAATTGGCAAGACGGCGGCCGGCGGCGACGGGATCGAGGCGTGCGGCAAGTTCGGGATCCTGCGTGGTGATTCCTGCGGGGTCTTTGCCTTCGTGCCAGTCATCATAAGCGCCTGCTGTCGTACCGAGTTTTTGATATTCGTCTTCCCATTTCGGATCGTTATCACCCAGCGCTACCAGCGCCGCCGTGCCGATGGCGACAGCATCCGCACCAAGCGCCAACGCCTTGGCAACATCGGCACCGGATCGGATACCGCCAGAGACGATGAGCTGTACCTTCCGATGCATGCCGAGATCCTGAAGCGCCTGAACGGCGGGGCGAATGCAGGCCAGCGTGGGCATGCCGACATTTTCGATGAAGACATCCTGCGTGGCGGCCGTGCCGCCCTGCATGCCATCCAGCACCACCACGTCGGCACCGGCCTTCACCGCCAGCGCCGTGTCGTAATAGGGCCGCGCACCACCGACCTTGATATAGATCGGCTTTTCCCAGTCGGTAATTTCACGCAGTTCGAGGATTTTGATTTCCAGATCGTCGGGGCCGGTCCAATCAGGATGACGGCAGGCGGAGCGCTGATCGATGCCCTTCGGCAGGTTGCGCATATTGGCGACGCGATCGGAAATCTTCTGGCCGAGCAACATGCCACCACCACCCGGTTTCGCACCCTGGCCGACAACGACCTCGATGGCGTCCGCGCGACGCAGATCCTTCGGATTCATGCCGTAACGGGAGGGCAGATATTGATAGACCAAAGTCTGGCTGTGGCCGCGCTCCTCATCCGTCATGCCGCCATCGCCCGTCGTGGTGGAGGTGCCAGCGATTGTCGCGCCGCGGCCGAGCGCTTCCTTGGCGTTGCCCGAAAGCGCGCCAAAACTCATGCCGGCAATGGTGATCGGCGTTTTCAGCGTGATAGGCTTCTTGGCGAAGCGCGTGCCGAGGGTCACGGTCGTATCGCATTTCTCACGATAACCTTCGAGCGGATAACGCGAGATGGAGGCGCCGAGAAACAACAGGTCGTCGAAATGCGGCACCTTGCGCTTGGTGCCCGCACCACGAATGTCATAGATGCCGGTCGCCGCCGCGCGGCGGATTTCCGCCAGTGTATGATCGTCGAAAGTCGCGGACTTGCGCGGCGGGGTGAAGGGGTTGTGATAGCTCATCGGAATATCCCTCGCCTCAATACGCGTCGGCGTTGTCGATGTTGAAATTATAGAGCGTGCGGGCCGAACCGTAGCGTTTGAACTCGCTTGGGCTGACATCCGTGACGCCGGCCTTTTCGAGGAGTTCTGCAAGCTTTTCGAGATGTTCCGGCCGCATGTCCTTCTCGATACAATCGGCACCCAGGCTCTTCACCGAGCCGCGCACGAAAAGCTTCGCCTCATAAAGGGAATCGCCCAGCGCATCGCCCGCATCGCCGCAGACGACGAGATGGCCGGACTGGCCCATGAAGGCGGACATATGGCCGATATTGCCTTTCACGACGATATCGATGCCCTTCATGGAAATGCCGCAGCGGGAGGCGGCATTGCCCTTTATGACCAGAAGCCCGCCGCGGCCGGTGGCGCCAGCATATTGCGAAGCATCGCCCTCAATGACGACGGTGCCCGACATCATGTTTTCGGCAACGCCCGGTCCGGCCGAGCCATGAACGGTGACTGTGCCGCCATCATTCATGCCGGCGCAATAATAACCGACCGAACCGCGCACATCGACGGTGAC
The DNA here is from genome assembly GCF_002008225.1 of Agrobacterium salinitolerans. Taxonomy (GTDB): domain Bacteria; phylum Pseudomonadota; class Alphaproteobacteria; order Rhizobiales; family Rhizobiaceae; genus Agrobacterium; species Agrobacterium salinitolerans. The sequence continues at coordinate 61,936 of NZ_MRDH01000016.1, forward strand.
GGGGCTGTCGATGCCAACGGCGACGGCATGGTGGCCGCGCGGATTGACGACTTCGAATTCGGTATCGTTGACACCGGAGGAAAGACCGTGGAGCGCGCTATTCAATTCACGCAAGGGTGTTTGGGAGAGATCGAAAACTGGCATGGATTATGACTTTCAAAACAGGCGCCGATGACGGGTCTCAGGCAGCCTTTTCATGGTCCCAGAAATAGACGGTCGCCGGCTCCGGCTCCCACACCCGGGCATTTTCAATGCCGGGCAGGTTGACCAGAGCGCGATATTCCGAACCGAAAGCGACATATTGGTCGGTCTCGGCCATGACAGCAGGCTTGCAAGCGATGGGATCACGCACCACGCCAAAACCGGATTTGGTGCCGACGACGAAAGTGAAGAAACCATCGAGATCATCGAGCGCGCTTGTCAGTGCTTCGCCCAGATCCTTGCCCTTGGCCATTTCCGCCGTGAGATAGGCGGCGGCGACTTCCGAGTCGTTCTGGGTTTCGAACGTCATGCCTTCGCGCACCAGTTCACGGCGCAGATTATTGTGGTTGGAAAGCGAACCATTATGCACCAGGCACTGGTCGGCACCGGTGGAAAAGGGGTGCGCGCCAAGCGTCGTCACTGCCGATTCCGTTGCCATGCGGGTATGGCCGATGCCATGGCTGCCGGCCATGGAACGCACGTCGAAACGGGCGACGACATCTTTCGGCAGGCCGGTTTCCTTATAGATTTCGACACTGTCGCCGGAACCCATCACCCGCACATTCGGCCGGATGGCGGCGAGAACCGCACGAATACCATCCAGCTTCCCGGCGGGAATATCGAGAACCGCATGGGTGCTTTTTACCGTGACCACGGCGTCAACGCTGTTTTCCGTGAGCGCCTCGGCAAGGCCGGAGAAATCGGCGGTCGGCTCGGCCGACTGGATCGTCACTTTCGCACGGCCATCGGCCGCACTTCCATAGATCGCGATGCCGGCCGAATCCGGCCCGCGATCGGTCATGGTGACGAGCATGTCCGAGAGCAGCTGACCCAGCTGCGGCTCAAGGCTTTTGTCTTTCAGGAATAGTCCAACAATGCCGCACATCGATAGGCGCCTCCATTCGTTTCCGAATGAAGGGCTAACATATGGAATTCTATTCCGTCAACTATGAGGAATATTTTTTTCTTCTAAGGCAAATTATCAATCGTTGCCTAGCCGCCTTTGCGGATAGGAAATGATCGACAAATAACGGGCGGGAAGCTTCACCAATTCCTCCGGCCCGTGCGGTGCATCGGCGTCGAAAAACAAGCTATCGCCGGCCTGCATGGTGAAAAGCTGCTCGCCGTGGCGGTAAACCACCTCGCCTTCCAGCATGTAGAGAAACTCCATTCCCTCATGCTGGAAGGTTGGGAACACATCCGAGTCCTTGGTCAGCGTGATGAGATAGGGCTCGACGGTGACGCCGCTGGTATTGTTGTCGATATGGCCAAGCAGGCTGTATTGATGACCGGCGCGCGTACCCCTGCGCTCGATATTCACGCCCTGCCCCGCCTTGACGAAAGTGGCGCTGCGCGGTTCCTCGAAACCGCGGAAGAAAGCCGTGATCGGCACGCCGAGCGCCTTTGAAAGCGTCTGCAGGGTGGTAAGCGATGGGGAGATATTGCCGTTTTCGATCTTGGAAAGCATGCCCACGGAGACGCCGGTGGCCGATGCCAGATCGGTGACCGTGATGCCGAGTTTCTTGCGATAGGCGCGCACCTCATGGCCAATCGCCATTTCCAGATTGTTGACCCTCGGCTCGCGAACGGCATGCGGATCCTGTGACAGGAACTGCGCAGCTTCGCTCTGGGTGGCATCCTTGGCCATGGTATCCTCCGGTATCGTCGTGTTTTCCCTTCCTTACAGGAAAACTATTTTAATTCGGAGGAAATCTTTGCCGCATGATATTCGGCGTATGGCCAAAGCGGGCCTTGAAGCTCCCTGAAAAATGTCCGGCGCTGGAAAAGCCGGTGGCGAAGGCAACTTCCGCGATGGAGAGCGGGCTTTGCTCGAGCAATCGCCGGGCGTGATCGAGGCGGATCGCGCGGTATGTTCCCAAAAACGTCGTTTTCAGATGGGTTGCGAAAAGCCGGTCGAGGTGGCGCGCGCTGGTTCCCGCCAATTTCGCCATGGTCTGCCGATCAAGCGGGCTTTCAATGGTCGTTGCCATTTTTTCCAGCACGGTCAACAGGGCCGGATGGTTGGTGCCATGACGTTCCGCCGAGGAACCGCGCTGCGGTGCGCCGGGTTCGGCGACCGCCGTGTGCAGGTACCAGTCACTGACACGCCTTGCGAAGTTAGCGCCCATTCTCTGCGAAATCATCGCATGCATCATGTCGAGGGGGGCAACGCCGCCAGCGCAGGTGATGCGGTCCCCATCGAAAACAAACCGCGCCTGCCGGGGCGTCAGATGGCCGAAGGCCTCTTTCAGCACCGGCGCATGCTCCCAATGGATGGTGAAATCGCGGTTTTCCAGCAATCCCGCCGCCGCCAACACATAAGCGCCGCTGGAAATGCCCCCGATCCGGACACCCTGCCGCGCCAGCCGCCTTAACGTCCCATAGGAATTTTCCGCAACGGTCCAGTCCTGCGGCCCGCCCCCCGCGCAGACGAAGATCGTGTGGCATTTCTCGCCGGCAGCGGCGAGCGCCTCGCAGCCGACAATGATACCGGAAGAACTTCTGACGGCCTCGCTATCGAAAGAAAGCGGAACCACATCGTAAAGATCGGTTCCGGCGATCAGATTGGCGGCCCGCAGCGGCTCTGCCGCGGAGGCGTAAGACATCAGCGCGAAATTCGGAACTAGGATGAAACCAATGCGCTGGACATTCTTCTGCTCAATGATCGTCATGTCTCTTTTTTAAATCATTATGTCCTTTATTTGCAATTCCCTTTCGAACGACGCCGATAAGCTTGCGCCATATCGTTCGAGGTACGCAGATGCGCTATTCCGCCTTTTCCATTTTCAAGAATGGTCTCTTCGACAACAAATCCTGGAAACCCGCCTGGCGGGACGTTTCTCCGAAACCGCATTATGATGTCATCATCGTTGGCGGCGGTGGGCATGGGCTGGCGACAGCCTATTATCTCGCCAAGGAATTCGGCATCACCAATGTCGCGGTGTTGGAGAAAAACTACATCGGCTCCGGCAATGTCGGCCGTAACACCACGATCATCCGCTCCAATTATCTGCTGCCGGGCAACAACCCGTTTTACGAGCTTTCGATGAAACTGTGGGAAGGGCTGGAGCAGGATTTCAATTTCAACGCCATGGTTTCCCAGCGCGGTGTGCTAAACCTCTATCATTCGGATGCCCAGCGCGACGCCTATACAAGGCGCGGCAATGCCATGCGACTGCACGGCGTCGATGCCGATTTGCTGGACCGCGCCGCAGTCAAGGCCATGCTGCCGTTTCTCGATTTCGACAATGCCCGCTTTCCGGTGCAGGGTGGCCTGCTGCAAAGACGCGGCGGTACCGTGCGTCACGATGCCGTGGCCTGGGGTTATGCGCGCGGCGCAGACAGCCGCGGCGTCGATATTATTCAGGGCTGCGAGGTAACAGGCATTCGCCGCGAAAACGGCGCGGTCGTGGGCGTCGCAACGAGCCGCGGCTTCATTGGCTGCGGCAAGCTGGCTTTGGCGGCGGCGGGCAATTCTTCGCAGGTCGCCGCCATGGCCGGACTGAAGCTGCCGATCGAAAGCCATGTCTTGCAGGCTTTCGTGTCGGAAGGGCTGAAACCCTTTATCGATGGCGTCGTCACTTTCGGGGCGGGCCATTTTTACGTCTCGCAATCGGACAAGGGCGGCCTCGTCTTCGGCGGCGACATAGACGGCTATAATTCCTACGCCCAGCGCGGCAATCTGGCGACGGTCGAGCATGTGGCGGAAGCCGGCAAGGCGATGATACCGGCGCTCTCCCGCGTCCGGGTGTTACGCTCCTGGGGCGGCATCATGGATATGTCGATGGATGGTTCGCCAATCATCGACCAGACCCCTATCGACAATCTCTATCTCAATGCCGGCTGGTGTTACGGCGGCTTCAAGGCGACGCCCGCCTCCGGTTTCTGCTTCGCCCATCTTCTCGCTCGCGGCACACCGCAGGAGACGGCGACGGCCTTCCGGCTGGACCGCTTCCGGCGCGGTTATCTCATCGATGAAAAGGGTCAGGGCGCCCAGCCCAACCTTCACTGATTTTGCGCAGCAAGGACATCCGAAATGGCAAGTCTCGTGCCCTGCCCGCATTGCGGGCCAAGACCCAAGGAAGAATTCACCATCAAGGGTGCTGCCCTCCAAAGGCCCGCCGCCGATGTCGGCACCGAGGAATGGTTCGACTATGTCTATCTGCGCGACAATCCGCGCGGCTCTTATGAGGAATATTGGCACCACACCTCCGGTTGCCGCCGCTGGCTGGTCGTGGCCCGCGATACCGTGACCCACGAAATATCCGCCTGCCGCGACGCTGCCGACAAGACGAAAGTGACAAGCGCATGAGTTTCCACCGCCTCAAGACCGGCGGTCTGATCGACCGCTCCAAACCGCTTTCCTTCACCTTCGACGGCAGGCCGATGTCAGGCTTTGCGGGTGACAGCGTCGCCTCCGCCCTGCTCGCCAATGGCCAGCAGCTCGTCGGCCGCAGTTTCAAATATCACCGCCCGCGCGGCATATTGACGGCAGGCGCCGCCGAGCCGAATGCGCTAATGACCATTGGCAGCGGTGGCCGCACCGAGCCGAACACACGCGCCACCATGCAGGAGCTTTATGCCGGGCTGGAAGCGAAAAGCCAGAACCGCTGGCCCTCGCTCGACGTTGATATCGGCGCGTTGACCGGCCTGCTTTCACCCTTCGTCGGGGCGGGGTTCTACTACAAGACCTTCATGTGGCCCGCCGCCTTCTGGGAAAAAATCTACGAGCCTTTCATCCGCAAGGCCGCCGGTCTCGGCAAGGCGAGCCACGAGGCGGACCCGGATATCTATGACAAATGCTGGGCGCATTGCGACCTGCTGGTGATCGGCTCTGGTGCGGCAGGACTCGCCGCTGCTCTTGCAGCCGGCCGCGCAGGGGCACGCGTTATCATTGTCGATGAGCATTCTGTGGCAGGCGGCGGACTTTTGTCCGAAACCGCAATCATCGGCGGCAGGAGCGCTCCCGACTTTGCCGCGCACTGTGTCGCCGAACTCGAAGCCCTGCCTGATGTGACGGTGCTGACGCGAACCACGGCTTTCGGTTGGTATGACGGCAATGTCTTCGGCGCAGTGGAGCGGGTGCAGAAACACCTGGCAAGCCCGAAAGCGCATGTGCCAGTCGAGCGCCTGTGGCGCATCGTGGCCAAGCGCGCACTGCTTGCCACCGGCACGGAAGAGCGGCCGCTGGTCTTTGGCGGCAACGACATTCCCGGCGTGATGATGGCCGGCGCGATGCGCAGCTATCTCAACCGCTATGCCATAAGCCCTGGCACGGCGACGGCAATTTTTACCACCAACGACAGCGGGTATGCGCTCGCCCAAGATCTGGAGGCACGGGGTATTCCTCTTGCCGCCATCATCGATAGCCGCGAACAGGGTCACTCGGGCTATGACGGCAAGGCACGCGTCATCAGGGGTGGCGTCGTATCCAATGCCAAGGGCGGCAAGGCGCTTTCCGCCATCGAGATTTATGCGAATGGCCGCTCGGAAAACCTCAATGTAGATGCGCTGGCCATGTCGGGCGGCTTCAGCCCCATCATCCATCTCGCCTGCCATCGCGGCGGCAAGCCGGTCTGGTCGGAAGACCAAGCCGCTTTTCTGGCACCCGGCAATCTCAAGGGGCTGGAGCTCGCCGGCGCAGTTTCCGCAACAAACGGTATCGCCACCTGCCTTGAGGATGGTGCGCGGAAGGGCGCGGCACTTGCGCAGGATCTCGGTTTTACGGCAACAACACCGACATTCGGCGGCGTGGAAAATGATGTCGTTGCCTCGCCTACGAAGGCACTCTGGTCCATCCCCGGCATCAAGGCCAAAGCCTTTGTCGATTACCAGAATGATGTTCATCGCAAAGATCTCGGTCTTGCCGTCAGCGAAGGTTATGGCCATGTCGAACTGGCCAAGCGTTATACGACAAACGGCATGGCGACCGATCAGGGCAAGCTTTCCAATGTCAATGCCATCGGGTTGCTGGCCGAAGCGCGTGGCGTTTCCCCGGCGGAGGTCGGCACCACCACCTTTCGGCCTTTTTATACGCCCGTCTCCTTTGGTGCGCTCACCGGCGCTTATCACGGCCATCATTTCCAACCGGTACGCAAATCGCCGCTGCACGGTTGGGCCGAAAAAAATGGAGCCATCTTCGTTGAAACCGGTCTCTGGTATCGCTCCTCCTGGTTTCCCCGCGAGGGTGAAAACGGCTGGCGGGAAAGCGTCGACCGTGAGGTTTTGAATGTTCGCAAGAATGCCGGGCTCTGCGATGTGTCAATGCTCGGCAAGATCGAAATCTGTGGCAAGGACGCCGCCGAATTTCTCAACCGGGTCTATTGCAACGCTTTCCTAAAGCTGCCGGTCGGCAAGGCGCGATATGGCCTGATGCTGCGTGAAGACGGCATGATCTATGATGACGGCACCACCAGCCGGCTGGAAGAAAACCGCTTTTTCATGACGACCACCACTGCCTACGCGGCGGGCGTCATGAACCATCTGGAATTCTGCGCCCAGGCGCTCTGGCCGCACCTCGACGTGCGACTTGCCTCCGTCACAGACCAGTGGGCGCAGATGGCGATTGCCGGACCAGAGGCGCGCACCATTCTTCAGAAAATCGTCGATGAAGATATTTCCGACGAGGCCTTTCCCTTCCTTGCAGCCCGGGAAGTCTCTCTGTTTGGCGGGCAACTGCATGGACGCCTGTTCCGGATCTCCTTTTCCGGTGAACTGGCCTACGAGCTTGCCGTCCCGGCCGGTTACGGTGAAAGCGTTGCCGACGCGCTGCTGGAAGCTGGCAGGCCGGAGAATATCATGCCCTATGGCGTAGAGGCGCTCGGTGTGTTGCGTATCGAAAAGGGCCATGTCACCCACAATGAAATCAACGGCACGGTGGTGCCTGCCGATCTCGGCTTCGGCAAAATGGTCTCCGCCACGAAGGCCGATTTCATTGGCCGACGGATGCTGGAACGCGAGGGGCTTTCCGCCACCGACCGTCCGAGCCTCGTCGGCGTCGTGCCGCTTGATCCAAAACAGTCTTTCCGCACCGGCTCGCATATTCTTGCGAAGGATGCCGCGGCAACGCTGGAGAACGATCAGGGTTATGTGACCTCCAGCGCGTTCTCACCGCATTTAGGTTCAACGATCGGTCTCGCCCTGGTCAAGAATGGCCCTGCGCGGCATGGCGAGGAAATCATAGTCTGGAACGGCCTGCGTAGCGAATTTACTCAAGCCCACCTTTGCAACCCGGTTTTTGTCGATCCTCAAAACGAGAAACTCCATGTCTGATTTCAAGTCTGGCTTCCGGCCGGCGCTGCGCCCGGTGCTGGGCGCGAAGCGGGCAATTGCCTCCACCGCCATCAAGCTCTCTCCCCTGCCGGAAGGCGCGATCATCCATGTTCTGGCCGCACCCGACGCAACGGATTTGGAAGCCCGCCTTCGCCACCTTGCCAAAGGCGATATACGCGCGGTCTCACCGGGCCAATGGTTTATCGTCGGTGAACAACCTCTGCCTCACGCTGATGTGAAGGCGCTTCTTACGGCGCTCGAACCTCAGGCAACGGGTGTCGACCAGAGCCAGGGACGCGTTCGCATTCGCATCGAAGGCAAGATGGCCGAGCGGGTTCTGGCCAAAGGCACGGCGGTCGACCTGTCTCTAGTAGCCTTCCCGGTAGGACATTCCGTCGCGACGCTGATCGGCCACATCGCCGCCCACCTCACCCGGCTTGACGGGCGGGTCTTCGAAGTCATCGTGCTGCGCGGTTTTGCCGAAAGCCTGTGGGACGACCTTGCCCGGATGAGCCTCGAATTCCAGTGATCGTGCCGGTCAGGTCCAGATGCTTTCGGGCGTCAGGATTTCGAAAGGAACGATCCGCTGTTCAACGGAGGACGAATCTCCGTTCTCGATGCGCCGCAACATCACGTCGATCAACTGCTGCGGCATCCTGTCGAGAGGAAGCGGCAGCGAGGCGGTGATCAGCCCTTCGTTGAGGCCTTTTCTTGTTTCCGGTCCGATGTCGTTGCAGATGATTTTTATGTCGCGCTGCCGCTCGGCAGGCAATTCCCTGAGTGCACGCAGAACACCCGATATGCCGCCGCCATTGACATAAATCCCCCTGAGCCCCGGTTCGGCAGCAATCATATCCCGCACGATGACATAGGCATTTTCCGGTTCCTCGTGGGTCAGCAGGGTTTCCACGACCTGAAGTTCGGGTGTGTTTTCGCGCATATAGGAGCGGAAGCTTGCGTCCGAAACATCCTGGCACTGATACCGATTGCTACCGATCAGCGGCACGACCACGCCCTCGCCCTTAACCGTCTGGCTGAGGAACCATGCCGCCGTGCGGCCGCGTTTCCAGCTGTCGGTGCCGACAAAGCCCGCGCGGCTCGCCGCCGACAGATCGGATACGTAAGTCACCACGGGAACGCCCTTGCCTCGCAGCTCGTCGATCGCCTGGCTGACGAGCGGATGATCGGCCGTCACCACCGCGATTGCGCCGCAGGATTGTCCCATTTTCAAGAGATCGGAGGACACAGCTTCCGGTGAAAGATCATCCTCGAAAACTATATCCGGCTCGATGATGCTATCCGGCCGCTGGCGTGCGGCAGCGACAATCCCTTCCGCCCAAAGCCGGTAAAGCGACCGGTGGGATTGCTGTAACAGAAAACCGAGCCGGTGATGAGGCATGGCCTCGCGGCGACGGTCCCTGATGGTGCCGAGACCATAAAAACCGATCTCCTCCGCCGCCTTGAATATCTGGTCGATCGTATCCTGACGTACGGCAGTCGAGCCGTGCAGCAACCGGTTGACCGTGGAGATGCTTACACCGGCGGCTTTCGCAAGATCGGCAATGGTCGGTCGATTCATGACGCCTCACAATTGTATCATCCATGAATGACATAAAATGATATTTATTGCAACATTAAATGAAATATAAATTCCATTTCCACGAGGATGGAAGATATAAACCCTCCTGTCGTTAAGGCCCGTCGGGAGAATGGGCAGGGAGGAAGCAATGGCATTTCTCAGGAAATTTCTCGCAACGGGCGCGGTGGCGCTCGCGGTGGCGTCCGGCGCGGTTGCAGCCACTATAGCCCTTGTCGGCGACAAGAATGACGATGCGGTCTGGAACCTCATCCAAAAGGATGTCAACAACGCACGCCTCGCGGCCGAGGCGAATGGCGCCAAGGTCAACTACCTGCGTTTGCAGACCTATGACAATTTCGCGCCAGATGTGGTGCAGCTGATCCAGGCCGCCATCGGCCAGAAGGTCGCGGTGAGGCGCTCGCCGATCTCGGCGCCGAGGTGGAAAATTTAATGGCCAACCATGACGGCCATCCGCCGCAGCCGCCATCGAATTAAAGCATTTTGAGTAAGAGCGATTGCGCTTTTACGTCCGGAAAATTTGTAAAAACAAAAACACAAAGCAAGGATCAGGACCGTTGAAAATCGCCCTAGACCCCCATATGCACCGCCATCTCAGCCTTGAAGTCCTTCCCGCCAAGGTGAAGGAACTTGTCCGCGCGCCGATTTCCTCGAATGGTTCAAGGCACCGCGCGCCTTTCCCGAGCGGATCAAGTCTTTCAAGAAGGCGCTGAGGGACGCTGATGTCGGCATCGCCTCGCTGCTGCCGATGTATCGCTGGGCCTCCAATGACGAAACCGAGCGGCAGGCGGCGGTCAAACACTGGAAACGCGCCATCGAGATCGCCATCGAACTCGAAGTCGACACGATGAACTCCGAATTCGGCCGCGGACCGCATCCCGACAAGGGTTCATGTTATTGCTGCCACACCGGCTCGATGATCGAGGCCTGCGAGGATGCCTGGTGGCGCTCGATGGAAGAACTGGTGCCGATATTCGAGCGCGAAAACATCAACCTGCATGTCGAGCCGCATCCGGAAGACTGGTGCGAAACGCTGCAGCCGGCGCTGGACATCATCCGCACCGTCAATTCGAAGAACGTCAAGTTCCTCTATTGCGCACCGCATACCTTTTATTTCGGCGACGACACCAAGGCGATGCTGCGCGAAGCCAAGGACGTGCTCGCCCATGTGCATGTGGGCGATACCTTCAACCACAAGGCCAGCTCCGGGTTGCGCTATATCCTCAACCCGCCGGGCACGCAGGCGCGAGTGCACCAGCACCTGAATATCGGCCAGGGCGAAGTGCCATGGGACGACTTCTTCGCCACGCTTTCCGAAATCGGCTTTGACGGCATCATGACCTCCTGCGTCTTCGCCTGGGAGGACAGGGCGGATGAATCAGGCCGGTTCATGCGCACCAAGATGCAGGACTATATCGACCTTTATTTCAGAAAATAACGAGGCAGCCGGGCGCTGCGGCCGAGACGGCCCTTGGGGAACACCGTCATTCGAACGATCAAATGGAAAGACGATTGACATGATCAATGGAGAAAGACTGATTTCGCGTCCGTTGCGCTGGGCCATGGTGGGCGGCGGTCGCACAGGACAGGTGGGCTACAAACATCGCACAGGCGCTCTGCGCGACGGCGGCTACCAACTCGTCGCCGGCGCCTTCGATCTCGATGCAGAAATGGGCCGCGATTTCGGCGTCAACATCGGCGTGGCAGCGGAACGCTGCTATCAGGATTACAAGGCGCTGATTGCCGGCGAAACCGCGCGCGAAGACGGCGTTGACGTCGTCTCCATCGCCACCCCCAATTTCACCCACTACGAAATCACTAAAGCCTGTCTTCAGGCGGGACTGCATGTCATCTGCGAAAAACCGCTATTCTTCACGGTGGCCGAATGCGATGAGGTGGCGCGGCTGGCCGAACAGAAGGGGCTGATTGTCGGCGTTACCTATGGCTATACCGGGCATCCGCTCGTCCACCAGATGGCGGCCATGGTCAAAAAGGGAATGCTGGGCGACATCCGTATCGTCGACCTGCAATATACCCACGGCTTCAATGCCGGTGACGACGTGGGCGCGGGCGAAGCCGTCAAGTGGCGCACCAATCCCCGCACTGCCGGCCCAACCTTCGTGCTCGGCGATATCGGCACGCATCTCTATTATCTCTCGCAAATCGTGCTCCCTCACATGAAGGTGGAACGGCTGCTCTGCGACCGCAAGGCCTTCATCCCCACGCGCGCGCCGCTGGAAGACCACGCCACAGTCTTGATGCATTATGACAATGGCGCACGCGGCCGTCTCTGGGTCTCTTCGGTGAATGCCGGCAATATGGGGTCGCAGCGTTACCGTTTCGTCGGCTCCAAGGCCTCACTCGAATGGTCCGATTCCCACCCCGACCAGCTGATCTACGAGGTTCAGGGCGAACCCGGACGCATCTTGCATCACGGCATGCCTTATCTGGAACAGGAAAGCCTCGCCATAGACCGCATGGGCGCGCTGCATACCGAAGGTCTTGGGGATAGCTGGTCGAATATCTATCTCTGGATCGCCCAGGCGATCGACGCGGCAAACCGCGGTGACAGGGCTTTCCTGAAAACCCACCATTATCCCGGCATCGCGGCCGGCACCGAAGGCGTTCGCTGGCTGGAGAACTGCGTCCGCTCGGCCGACGCCGGCGCCGCCTGGATCGACTTCGCATAATCAGATTGGCTACACGCCCTTCAAGCCACTATCAGCCGCCGAGACCTGCTTCGGGCCGCAGAACGCGGCCAGCATCAATTGCGCCCCGAGGATGCCATGACCAACCAGATCACCATCACCACCGCTCCCTGCTGCTGGGGCGTCGACGACGTCAAAAACCCCCATCTGCCCCATTGGGAAAAGGTGTTGGACGAGACAAAGGCCGCCGGTTTCGGCGGCCTGGAACTCGGCCCCTACGGTTATCTGCCGCTCGACCTTGAGCGCGTTTCGCAGGCGCTCAATGGGCGCGACTTGAAGATCGTCGCCGGCACGATCTTCGACGATCTGGTCTCACCTCAGAACCGCGACAATCTGCTGCGCCAGACTGATGAAATCTGCGCGCTGATCACCCGCCTGCCGAAACCGGAAACCCATGCCGGCCAACGCTTTTCCGCCCCCTATTTGACGGTGATGGACTGGGGCCATGACGAGCGGGACTATGCCGCCGGCCATTCCGATCGTGCGCCGCGCCTCGATGGCGGCGCATGGAGCGGCGTGGTCGAAAACATCCGCGCCATCGCAACCCTCGCCCGTGACAAATATGACGTGCGCGCCACCATCCACCCCCATGCCGGCGGTTACATCGAATTTGCCGATGAGTTGCAGCAGATCGTCGACGACATTCCCGCCGATCTGGCTGGCTTGTGCCTCGATACCGGCCATATGGCCTATTCGGGCATGGACCCCGTCACCACGCTTCGTCGCTATTGGGATCGCGTCGATTATATTCATTTCAAGGACATCGACGCCACGGTTTTTGAAAAGGTGATGGCAGAACGCATCCGCTTCTTCGACGCCTGCGCCAAGGGCGTCATGTGCCCTATCGGTCGCGGCTCAATCGATTATCCGGCCATCCGCCGCCTTCTGACGGAACTTGGCTATGGCGGTTATATCACCATCGAACAGGAGCGCGACCCGCGCAATGCCGGCGGCATTCTGGACGATCTGGCGGCCAGCAGAGCATTTCTCGCCGAGTGCGGGTTCTAAGCGTTGACCTGAGCCACTGAACTTCTTCCGAATTTTGGTCGCGGAGCAAGAAATCGAAGACTCTCCGAAATTCCGGAGGAAACTTGGGTCTCAGGGCCTTGGGAGGCCTCGTCCTGCTGGTCGGTCTTGAGATAAAGCGGGACATCCCATCCGCGCTGCGGGGATGGGCGATACCAATAGCGACCGATATCCCGTCAAGACCGTTGCCGTCAGAACGGCAACGGTCGTTATCACGCCTTACTCTTTGGCAAGAGCCATGGCCTTGATCCTGCGCGCGCGGCGGGCCAGCACCAATGGGAGGATGGCAACACCTGCCGCCATGCACCACAAGACGATGGAGATGGTGCTGCTGAAGAGGATGGAGACGTCTCCCCCGGAGATCGCGAGGGCATTGCGCAAGTTCACCTCCATGACGCGTCCCAGCACGAAACCAAGGATGATCGGCGCCATATCGAAACCGACCTTGCGCAACAACCAGCCCAGGAAGCCGATAGCCAGCATGAGCACGATCGAGAAGACCGAGGCGTGCGTGGAATAGACGCCGACGATCGACAGGACGAGGATGCCTGGAACAAGCAACCAGTTCGGCACCGTCAGCACGCGAGCGAATATGTTAACGAGCGGCAGGTTGAGTGCGAGCAGGATAAAGTTGCCCACAAAAAGCGAGGCGATGAGGCCGCCGACGACTTCGGGGCGCTCTGCAAGCAACATTGGGCCTGGCTGTATGTTGTAAAGCATCAGCGCACCCAGCATCACGGCGGTGGTGCCCGATCCGGGAACACCGAGTGTGAGCATGGGAACGAAGGCGCCGGCGGCTGTCGCATTATTCGCCGCCTCGGGCGCCGCCAATCCTCGCACATCGCCCTTGCCGAAGGTGCCTTCCGAGTCCGAGATGCGTTTTTCAGTGGTATAGGATACAGCGGAAGATACCGACGCGCCGGTCCCTGGCAAGACGCCGACGACAAAGCCGATAAGCGACCCGCGCACCGTCGCACCGGCGCTTTTGACGACATCCGCCCAGCGAGCGGTCGTGCGCCCGAGTTCGCGGATCACCGTGACGCCCCTGCCCTGGTGCTCCAGAATGAGCATTGCTTCGGAAATCGAGAACAGACCGATGACGAGCACGACGAATTCGATACCGTCGCCCAGTTCCGGTTCGTTGAAGGTGAACCGATAAGCGCCGGAGGTGGCGTCAAGGCCAACGGTTGCCAGCATCAAACCGAGCATACAGCCGATCAGCGTTTTGGCGGGCTGGGAGCCGACCATGGATCCGAGCGTTGCAAAGGCGAAGACCATAAGCACAAAATATTCGGCGGGACCGAAACCGATGGCAAGCCCGGATAGCACGGGCGCAAACAGCGCCAAACCGATAGAGCCAATGATACCTCCGACAAAGGATGAAATTCCGGAAAGCGCCAGCGCTTCGCCAGCGCGTCCCTGCCGGGCCATCGGATAGCCGTCCATCGCCGTCATGACGGCGCCGGCATCACCTGGAACATTGAGCAGAATTGAGGAAATACGTCCGCCATATTCTGCGCCACAATAAACCGCGGCCAACAGGATCATGGTGCTTTCCGCCGGCAGCCCCATCGAATACGCGATCGGCATCAGCAGCGCGATCCCGTTGATCGGGCCAATGGCTGGCAGTGCCCCAACCATTGTGCCGATGAAGCAGCCAATGAAACCGATAAGAAGATTCTGCCCGGTGAGAGCAACGGCAAAGCCGTGCCAGAGATAGTCGAAATTCATGATAAGAACCTTTCGGGATTGCGACTTGGCTCAGCCACCAAACATGGAACCGACCGGCAGATAGACTTCGAGCAAGAAGTCGAAGACGAACCACCAAAGCAGCGCATGTCCCACAGCACCAGCCAGAGCCGTTTTGAGCGGCGCACCGAAGAGGAGACCGGAGCCGAAGGTCAGCACGAGAATGGAGACGAAAAAGCCGGCGGGTTCAAAAAGCAGCGCAGCGATCAAGACCAAAGCCGGTATGGCGAGCACCCTGATGAGAAGCGGCCCGTCTGGAAACCCTTCCACCGAACCGGGCGAAAGGTAATAGACGATTGCGAGCGCACCGAGGATGAAGGCAAGGGCCACCGGGAAAACGCGGGGGCCGAGCGGATCGGAGGCGAAAGCGTAGTCGATGACGCTTCCGCCAAAGCCATAGGCAATCGCAAGCAGCAGGAGAATGACAGCCGAGACGCGACCAATCAGCCGGGCGTTGCGCGGCTCGGTGTTACGGGCTTCTGACATTATAGCCTCACAAAAGGGGATGATAGGCGAGGCTGATTTCAGCCCTCGCCATGTGTAAAAAGCTGGACGGATTTCGAAGCTCTCGCACCAATCCCGTGGTCCGGAGATCGCTCCAGATCGAAACTTGCCGGGCGAAAGCATCGAGCCCGGCAAGGGTTGCCTCACATGCCGGATTCCTTGGCAAGAACCTTGAAGCGCGCCACATCTTCCTTGACGCGGTTCTCGAAATCTTGACCGAGAAGGGTGAACTCGAAGAGACCGCGCGCTTCGCGCTCCTTTGCAAATTCAGGGGTGGCGGCCATTTTCTTGAGGGCGTCGACCCACCAGTTGTAGTCCTCGTCGGAAACATCCTTGCCGACATAGTAGCCACGCCAGATAGGCCAATCGATATCGAATCCCTGCTCCTTGGCCGTGGGCACACTCGCCAGCTCACCCGGCAGACGCTCCGGCGCCATCACGGCCAGGATGCGAACCTTGCCGGCAACGTGATGCTTGACCATTTCAGCTGCATCACCGGAACCGACCTTCACGTGGCCGCCTTCGAGTGCAGTCAGCACCGCTCCGCCGCCTTCAAGAGCCACATAGCGCATTTTCTTGGCGTCCTGGCCGGCTGCCTTTGCGAGCAGCGACCCCTTCATCCAATCCTGCGAGCCAACGGCGCCACCACCGGCAATAGGAAAATCGTTCGGGCTTGCCTTGTATGCATCAACAAGTTCGCCGAGCGTCTTGTATGGCGAATCGGCGGCCACGACGAGAACACCGTAATCGGCGCCGAGCGCCCCGAGCCAGCGCACACCCGTTTCGTCATATTTGCCGAATTTCCCTTGGGCGATCAGCAAGGCGGAACCGGACGAAGCAGCCGTGATCAGATTGCCGTCCTTGCCCCGTTTGCCAATCACATGGTTGAAGGCCACCGCCCCGACGCCCCCTTCCATGTACGTCACAACCATGGGTCTGGAGATCTGTTTGGTCTCCAAAAGAGCATTGCCGGCCAATCGGCACGTCAGGTCGAAGCCGCCGCCGGGTTTTGCACCAGCGAGGCATTCAGGCTTCGATGGTTCGGCGGATGCGGCCATGGTCATGCAGAGCGTACCGAAAGCGGCAGCGGCGATTGTCTTCATCGTCATACGGATCATTGATCTCTCCCATTCATCCCTGAGACCGGGAGGACCGCAATGCTCGCATTGGTCCAGCACAACCGGAACAGTGGTTGGCTATCGGCGACGGTGCAGAATTCCTCCTCGGGTCGACTTGTTCTCTCCCTTGAAGTCGACGCGCAGAAAATAAAGCCTGTTCCTGTCACGATCCTGTCAAGCCGTTAGCGACCGCCTTGACCCTCTGGATCGGGCCGATCTTGATCTGCACAGAGTGCTATGCGATGGTTTTCAGGTGCGGGTATTTCTGGTCGAAGATACACAAGATGTTGGAGAGGCAATTTGCCGCCGATTTCAGCAGACGGGGCATTCCGTCGACTGGATTTCGGATGGGCTTTCTGCGTCCAACGTCCTTTCCTACACCGACTACGACCTCATCATTCTCGACGTGATGCTGCCGGGCATGGATGGCTTTGCCATACTGAAGGCGTTGCGAAAATCTGGCAGCACCGCGCCTGTCCTCGTATTGACTGCTCGTTCCGAGATCGACGATCGGGTCAGCGCATTGGATCTTGGCGCCGACGATTACCTGATAAAGCCGTTCGATTTCCGTGAGCTGGAGGCGCGCGCGCGGGTGCTGCTGCGACGACGTAGCGGCGGCGACGCCACGAACATACTCGTCTGCGGCGATGTCAGTCTCGACAGGACCAATCGCAGCGTTCGGGTCGGCAAACGGGAGGTGCAGTTGAAGCGGAGGGAGATGACGCTGCTCGAAGTGCTGGCTTCGCGCCCCGGCAAAGTGTTCAGCAAGGAGGAACTGCTGGACCGCCTGTTTGGCTTCGACGAGGCGGCAGGCCCGAATGCGATCGAGCTTTATGTGGGCAGGTTGCGTAAAAAGCTCGAAGGCGCCCAGACCCGCATCGTGACAGTGCGTGGCATGGGCTACCAACTGGTTTCCGATGCTGGCGCATAGAGGCTCCCTCTTCTCTCGCCTGATGCGCCGCGTCGGCATCGTGCTGGCCCTGGGCGCAGCAGCCATGATCACAGCTGCGTTGTATTATGCGCGCGCTGCCGCCGACGAAGCGTATGACCGGCTTCTGCTGGGTGCTGCGTTTCAGATGAGCGAAGGGCTCGTCGTCTCCGATGACAAACTCACTTTTCAACTTCCAACCTCTGCGTTTGAACTTCTGGGGCTCGCGCAACGCGACCGCATCTTCTATCGCGTCCTTGATACTGAAGGGGAGACGCTGACAGGTTATCGCGATCTTGGAGCTCCCCTGGAGATTTCGCACAGCCGCCCCGCTCCGCTCATTGAAAACGCCGTCTATCGCGGCGTCGATGTTCGCATGGTCACGCTATCCCACGCGATCACGATCAATGAGGAAACGAAATGGGCCTATATGATGGTCGCCCAAACGACGGAGGCACGCCGTGCGCTCATCTCGGAACTGATGACGAGGGCGATTTTCATCGTGAGCCTGATGAGCCTGCTTGCGCTCGTCGGCACTGCCTTTGCAATCCGCTATTCGCTGCGACCGGTCGAGACGCTTGGCGAGGCTTTGGCAAGCCGCGAACCGCAAGACCTAACACCCTTGTCCGTGTCGGTCCCCGGCGAACTTTGGCCCTTCGTTGCCTCTATAAACCACTTCATCCGAAGGCTCGATGAACGCGTGCGTTTGATGCAGCGTTACGTCGCAGACAGCGCGCATCAGATACGAACGCCCCTTACAGCGTTATCGGCGCAGGTTAGTCTCATCAATGAGGAAAGGCTTGCACCGGAGGATCGGCGCCATCTGGAGCGTGTCCGCAACAGAACGTCGGAGCTTTCACGCTTGACCAACCAACTCCTCAATCATGCCATGGTGATCCATCGGGTCGATTCTGCGCAACTTGCACCCCTGTTCCTGAACGAGGTCACCCGTGCAGCCTTTCGCCAGGCAATACCGATCACGATCGATCCGGATATGGTGGTGTCCTTCGAGCCGGATGAACAAGAGCTTCAAGTGATGGGCGACACGTTAAGCCTTCGAGAGGCCGTGGCCAACATTATCGACAATGCATTGCGGCACGGAGCCGAGACACAGCTGGCAGTGCGCGTGGAAAATTGTGGCGACTTCGGGTTGATCGTCATCGAGGATGACGGTCCTGGCATTCCTCAAGCCGATTGGGAGAGCGTCACCGAACGTTTCTTCTCGACGCGCAGCCAGGGACCGGCGTCTGGTTTGGGATTTGCAATTGCTGCGGAAGTAGCGCGCGCGCTGGGGGGGAGGCTTGGGTTTCGCGAGAAGACAGAAACGGATTTGTTTGCCGTCTATTTGGAACTGCCGCTGATCAAGCAGGAACGGCCATGAAAAACGTTTACTCCGCCATCGCAGCCATTTCATGTTTCTGCCTCATCACCAACGCCCATGCAGTGGAAGGGGATAGGGAGTTGTTCCCGGCGAAGGGAATTGAGGAAACGGGGCGCCTTCTCATTCATGCGGCCACGGATCTTGAAGCCATGCGTCCAATCGTTTTGGATTTCCAGGAGACCGCGCCGGGGGTCGCTGTCGAGATCCTCGACTTTGTGACCAATGATTTGTTTCGTGAGGTTGCTGCTGCCTGCGCGGACGGAAGGCAAAATGCCGACATCATCCTGTCTTCCTCCGTTGATCAACTCGTTCGCTTGGCAAATGACGGCTGCGCACAACCGCACCAGTCCAGTGAAACCGCCAAGGTTGCCAACTGGGCCAACTGGCGTGACGAAGTGTTTGGCTTTACCTTCGAACCTGTCGTATTTGCCTATGACAAGCGTGCGATTCCACCAGAAGACGTTCCGACCAGCCACGTGGCGCTGGTCGATCTTTTGCGCCGCAAGCCGGATGAATATCGCGGACGCATCGGCACCTATGATATCAGCGCCTCTGGAATTGGTTATCTTCTGGCCTTCTACGACTCGCGCCAGGCGCCAACGACCTATGGTCGCCTGCTCGAGAGCATCAGCCGCGTGGAGCCCGTGATCCGTTGCTGCAACAATGAGGTGCTCGGCTCCTTGTCGACGGGCGAGATTCGTATTGCCTACAACGTCCTTGGGTCCTACGCCTATTTCGCGATGCGATCCAACCCGGCGCTGGGTATCGTTATTCCCCAGGATTACACTCTGGTGCTGTCTCGCGGCGCGATGATACCTTCGACAGCACGAGACGCTGTATTGGGGCGCCACTTTCTCGACTATCTCCTCTCTGATCGCAGCCGAGACATCGCGTCGCGCTCGTCTTTCTTTTTCGCCGAGAATGCGCCACTTCCCGAGGGTGTAGAAGGACCTGAAGATCTGATCGAATCCGGAGTGGGGAGGCCCATCCGCATTGGACCCACACTGCTGGCGGCCCAGGACGAGATTCAACGGCGCACCTTTATCGATAGCTGGTACCGACTGATCCGGCCATACAGCTTGCCAAATCTGGATTTATTCAAGCGCTGATCGCAAACGATTATCCAATTCGGCTACACCGGCAAATCCGTCAATAACCACCCGTCAGGACGATGGTCTCGCCTGTCATAAAGCTACAGGCCTGCGACGACAGGAAGATCGCGGCACCCACCATTTCTTGCGGCTGCCCGGCACGGCCCATCCAGTTCAGCGTCCGGACGTATTCGGCCCAGCCTTCGGGATCCTCATCACGACGGTTGGCATTGCGGTCGGTGTCAATGAGGCCGGGCGCGAGCGTGTTGAGCAGCACATTGTCGCGCGCGTAGTCCCGCGCCTGACTCTGGATCAGATTGTGTTGCGCCGCCTTAGTGGCGGCGTAAGCGGTAACGATGCCCTTCGGCCGCAGCTGATTGACCGAGCCGATGGAAACCACCCTGCCCCATTTGCGGGCCGCCATGCGCGGCAGAGCCGCCTGCAGCATATCCACCGTCGAGCCCAGATTGACCGCCAGCTGAAACGCCAGATCGTCAGGCGTCAGTTCCGACAGCACGGCGTTGATCTGGGCGCTGGCATTGATGACAAGAATATCGACCGATGCGACCGCCTCGGCCCGCTCGATGAGATCACGGCCGGCGCCCGGCTGGGAAAGATCGCCCGCCAGTTCCTGCGCCGTACCGCCGCCTGCGACAATCCGCTGTTGCACGGCTGCTGCGGCGCCCGGCTTCACGCCATGAAGAATGACATGGGCACCCGCGCCCGCCAGCCCCTCGGCAATGGCGGCGCCTATGCCGCGGCTGGAACCGGTGACGAGCGCCGTGCGGCCTTTCAGTCCAAACACGCTTTCGAGACGCATCCTTTATCCTTCAAACAGCGAGATGTGCGCGCCGGCGATTCCCGGGCGGCAGGAAAACAGGCCGCCGGAGAGCGGCGCGTCGGCGAGTGTCGACGCCGGCAGGCGCGTGCGGGCGCTGGTGATGAACAGCGTCGACAGGTCCGGCCCGCCGAAAGCGATGCTGGAAGGACGCGGCACCGGCATGTCGATCACCTGATCCAGCTTGCCGTTCGGAAGATAACGGCGCACGCACCAGCCATCCCAGATCGCGCACCAGACACCGCCTTCCGCATCCACGGCCAGCCCATCCGGCCGGCCGTCTGACACGGGAATGCGGGCGAACTCACGGCGCTGCGACAGGGCGCCCGTCGCCGGATCGCAATCATAGGCGTGGATAAGGCCGGGCACGGTGTCGACGAAATAGAAGGTCCTGCCATCGGGGCTCCAGCCGAGACCGTTGGAGACGATGATGCCCCCTTCCTTGCGCTCGGATGCGCCATTGGCATTGATCCGATAAAGCGCACCCGTGGGCTTGGAGGCGTCGATACGCATCGAGCCGACCCAGATCGCGCCATCCGGCCCGCATTTGGCGTCGTTCAGGCGGTTATCTGCAATGCCAGCCTCCGGGCTGACGAAGGGGGTTAGCCGGCTGGAGGCGAAATCCAGCCATTCGACGCCGTCCTGCGATGCCACCAGTAACCGTCCCTCGGTGACCGGAATGACCGCGCTGACCAGCTTGCCGGTCTCGCAGGTTTCGTTGCGGCCAGTCACGGGATCGAAGCGGTGCACCGCCGGATGCAGGATATCCACCCAGTAGAGCGCGTTTTCCCCCTCGTGCCAGACCGGGCTTTCCCCCAACTGCGCACCCCATGGCAGAATGCAACTGAGTTCGGCGCTGGGGCGGCCCGTTGCCGAACGTGGGCGGGGCCGCGAGCTGATCGCCACGGCCCCGGCGGCGCCGGTAATGCGGCGGGCGGCGGCAATCAATTCACGCCCGGCGGGATGGATATTGGAGGAATCCAGTCGCGAGGACGGCCCGAGCGCAACGAGCACGCCCATCGGCGTATTGTCACGCCCCATCACAGGGGCGGCGACCGAATTCACCCCCGGCAGATGCTCCTCGTAGGAAATCGAATAACCCCGCGCCCGGGTCAGCGTCAGATCGGCCTGCAGCGCATCGAGGGTGGTAATGGTTTTGGGTGTCTGCAGATCGAGCGTCAGGCGATCCAGCAGCGCACGACCAACGGCGGGGTCCTGAAAGGCGAGCAGCGCCTTGCCCGGTGCGGTGCAATGCAGGGGAACACGGCGTCCCACCTCGACGCGCACCGAAAGACCGTTCGGCGAACGTTCCGCCAGATATTGCGTCATGGTGCCGTCAAGCCGGCACAATGCAACCGTTTCCCCCAGCTCGGCCGCCAGCCGCTCGAGTTCCGGCGTCGCCGCCGAGACGAGATCGAAGCTCTCCCAGACCTTGTGGGACATTTCCAGAAAACGCTGGCCCAGGACATAAGTGCCACGGGCCTCATCCTGACGGACGAGGCCATAGGCGATGAGAGTGCGCAGGATGCGCGCGAATGTCGGCTTCGGCAGACCGGAGGCACGCAACAGCTCGGCAAAACGCAGCGGTTCCGGCGCATCGGCGACCATGTCGAGCAGGGTCAGCCCCTTGGCCAGCGCCGCCGTGCCGCCCGGTGTCTCCGGTTTCATCGCCTCTGCTCCTTCGCTAATCGCAGCCGCCTTGCGGCCGCCGCGTCGTCCAGCATCCGGTCCATCGTCCATTCAGCTTCAAACCCCAAAGTGTTTCTGATCCGCTCGTTGGACGTATGGTAATAAACGCCGTCGCCGGGAAAATCGACTGTCACGATGGGCAGGCCGGTCAGCGCCGCTATCTTCGGCAAAATCACGGCGAAATCGGCCGGTTCATCGGCACCGAGATTGAAGGTGCCGCCCGCCGCGTCGGGGTGATCGAGGGCAAGCAGAATGCCCGCCACCATATCGCGCGTATCCGTGATGTGAATGCGGAATGGACGGCCGTTTTCATTGCGCGCCAGAATGTGCGACGGCTCACCGATATCGCGGGACTGAAGCAATTCGGCGATGACAGTGTTTCCGAAATTCTGCTGCTGGCGAATGCGCGGCCGCAGGAAAAACCGGGGACCGGAAAAGAAACTCTCCTCATCCAGCAGTTCCGCCGCATCCTGCGTATGCGAAAAACGCAGGATCACCGTTTCCATTGCGCCGCTTCGCTGGTGAAAGCGCACCAGTTCTTCGCCGAGAAGCTTGGTCAAGCCATAAGGTGAATTTGGACGAAGCGGATGGTCCTCGGTGACGGGCAGGAATTCCGGCCGGTTTTCCGGATAGACCTCACCCGACGAAGCGAAAACGAACCGCCGCACGCCAGCCGCCGAAGCCACATCCAGAAGCCGGCGCGTGCCCTCGACATTGACGGCGAACATGCGGTCGCGATCCGCCGGGACCCATGACATGAAAGCTCCCAGATGCAGAACGGCGCTCACACCTTCGATGGCGTCGGACAGCGCCCGCGCATCTTCCAGCGAGCCGACAACCTCCTCGCCGCCGCTTCCCGATGGCCTGAGATCGAAACCGCGAACGGTGCGACCCTGCGCGCGCAAGGCGGCAACAACGGCACGGCCGACACGACCTGCCGATCCGGTGACGAGGATCATAGCCGTGCTCCGGTCTTTGCATCGAAAAGATAAAGCTGCATTGGATCGAAACCGAGCCGGAGCGCCCCATTGCCGGGAAGGTTGCCGGTATGCGAGACACGCGCGATCAGCCCCTTTGACTTGCCTTCTTCGCCATCTGCGACCCTTGCGCCTTCCGCATCGAAATACACGTATTTTTCCGATCCCAGGCTTTCCACCAGTGTCGGTCGGACATCGAAGGTAACAGGCGCATCGCCCAGAACGAGATGCTCCGGCCGCAGGCCCACGATCACGCCGCCCTGACGGTCGACGACCCCCGGCAGAGAGACCTGTTGCCCAAAGAGGGTCACTGTGCCGTCGTGCAGTTCCGCATTGAGGAAATTCATGCCCGGCGAGCCGATGAAACCGGCAACGAAAAGATTGGCCGGATTGTTGAAAAGCTCGTCGGGTGCGGCGATCTGCTGGATGATGCCGCCCTGCATGATGACGACGCGGTCCGCCATCGTCATCGCCTCGACCTGATCATGCGTCACATAAACGGTGGTGACGCCGATGCGCTTGTGCAACGCGCCGATTTCGGCACGCATGTGGACGCGCAGCTTGGCATCGAGGTTGGACAGCGGCTCGTCCATCAGGAAGGCCTGCGGCTGGCGCACGATGGCGCGGCCAAGCGCGACGCGCTGGCGCTGGCCGCCCGAGAGATCCTTGGGCTTGCGATCGAGATAGGGGGTCACTTCCAGAATGCGCGCCGCATCGTCAACCCGGCGATCGATCTCGGCCTTGTCCGTGCCGCGCATCTTCAGACCGAAGCCGATATTCTGGCGAACGGTCAGGTGCGGATAAAGCGCATAGTTCTGAAACACCATGGCGATGTCGCGGTCACCCGGCGCCAGATCCGTCACTTCGTTGTCGCCGATGAAGATCTGGCCTTCGCTTGCCGGTTCGAGACCGGCGAGGATTTTCAGCATCGTCGACTTGCCGCAGCCGGAAGGCCCGACCAGCACCACGAACTCGCCGTTCTCGATTTCCAGCGAAAAGGGCCTGAGGACGTTTAGCGCGCCGTAGGACTTGCTGACGTTGCGAATGGAAATATTGGCCATGCTTATTTCTCCGCGCCAGCGGTGAGGCCGCCGACCAAATAACGTTCAAGGAACAGGTAGATTGCGATGATCGGCAGGGCGATGAACACGGATGCGGCAGAAATGTCGTTCCAGTAGGTGACATATTCGCCCTGCATCGTGGTGATGCCGAGATTGGCCGTCCAGTTGTCCGGCGAGTTGACGAGGAAGGTGCGCGCATAGGCATAGTCTGCCCAGCTGAGCACGAAGGCATAAAGTGCGGTAGCGGCAAGCCCCGGCGTGGCGATCGGCAGCACAACACGCACCATCGCGCCGATGGGCGAGCAGCCGTCGACCATGGCAGCCTGTTCCAGTTCCTTCGGAATGGTGTCGAAATAGCCTTTCAGCATCCATGTGGCGAAAGGAATGATCATTGTCGAATGCGCCAGAACCAGCGTCCACAGGCTGCCGATCAGGCCGAAGCTGGAAAAAATCGAAAACAGCGGAATGACGAGCAGCGTCGCGGGCAGCATCTTCGCCGTCAGGACGAAGAGACCCATGGTCGCGCCGCCCCGCATGGAATAACGCGACAGCGCATAACCGGCGCTGACCGAGACCAACATCGACAGCGCCACCGAGCCGATGGCCGCCAGCATCGAATTCCAAAGCCACAGCAGGATCGGTTTTGCCGCCCAGACACGGGCGAAGATGTCCCACTGCGGATCGTCCGGCCAGAAGGTTGGCGGCAGGCGGTAGAGTTCATCGGTGGTGGAGAGCGCCGTGACCAGCAGCCAGTAGACCGGGAACAGGATGATCACCAGCGTGAAGATCACAGTCGCGTAAAGGGCAAGGCTCTGTAAAAATGTCCGTTTCATCAAAGCCTCCTCAATAGATCGATTTCGAGCGCCGGCCGAGCATCAGGAGGCTCGCGACGATGCAGATCACCAGCGTCAGCACGCCGACGGCGGCGGCCCGGCCGAAATTGTGGTACTGGAAGGCCTGGTCATAGGTCATGATCGAAAGCGTCTGGGTTGAACGCAGCGGCCCGCCGCCGGTCAGAACCTTGATGATCGAAAAGTCGCGGAACACCCACAGAAGCGTCAGCACCAGCGTCACGCCCAGCACCGGCATCAGAAGCGGCATGGTGATCCAGCGAAAACGCTGCCAGACACTTGCGCCATCCACCTTGGCGGCGGCGTAATAATCGGCGGGAATGGACTGCAGGCCGGCCAGACACATGATCGACACGAAAGGAAAACCCTTCCACACCATGGTGATGGCAACAGCCCAGAAGGCCGCCGTGGAGCTGCTCACCCACGGGATCATCTGGTCGGTAAAACCGAGCTTGATCGCCAGCCAGCCGAAAAGGCCGAAGGAGGTGTCGAACATCCATGCAAAGATGACGACCGCGATGATTTCCGGCACCGCCCAGGGCAGCGCCATCCCCAGCCGCGCGACGGTGCGGCCCTTGAAACGGTTATTGGCAAGAAGCGCCGTACTGAGGCCAACTGCGACGCTGCCGGCAGTAACGACGATGACCAGTTTTAGCGTGACCCAGCAGGCCAGCCAGAATTCCGGCGACGAAAACAGCCAGTTGTAATTCGTCAAGGAGAACGGGCGGCTGGCGCCGCCGAGCCTCGGTATCTTGACCTGCTGGAACGACAGGTCGATGGCCAAAACGAGCGGCCAGACGATGATGGCGGCAACCATCAGGACCGCTGGCGCGATTAGAATATAGCCGAGGAGATGTTGCCGGCTGGGACGCGCAAGATCAAAGAACTTGCGACGCCCAGCCCGAACGGGTTCGGTCATGGATGGTCCTCCTGCCGGATGCGGATGATGGCCATGGCCCTTTGCGGGCCATGGCAAGACAACAAGATCAGGACAATGGGGGATCAACCCTTGATGGCTTCGGCCTTTGCCTGCATGGTTTTCGCCACCTCCGCCGGATCGAGATCCTGAATGATCATCCGCTGGCTTTCTTCCATCACCATCTTGCTGAACTCGTTGTAGAAAAGCTCAAGCCCGGTCGGAATGCGGTCGATACCGGCTTCAGACGCGGCCTTCATTGTCTCGATCAGCACCGGAAAATGCGGGATGGTCTTTTCGACGCCAGAGACATCCGCTTTCGGGCTAGGCGGGGTGTTGCCGCCGAGGATAGCGTAACTACGCTGGAATTCCGGCGTCATCGTCAGCTTGATGAAATCCCAGACCAATGCCTTCTGGTCGTCGGGAATATCGGCCGGCATGGCAAGCACGTTGGAAGACCCGCCAAGCGGCGGATGAAGCGGCGGTACGGCATAAACAATGTCACTCTTGGCCGAACCCTTTTCGGTTGTGCCATAAAGCCACGGCCCATCGAGCCGCATGGCCATCTTGCCATCGGCAAACAGCTTGCGCACGTCGCTGGCGCTCATGTCCACCGGGCTGATGCCGCTTTTCATCACGGTTTTCCATCGGGTCAAACCTTCCACCATCTGCGGCGTGTCGATGGTGATTTTGCCGTCCTTGTCGGTCCAGTAGGCGCCGGCGTCGAGGATATAGTTCAGCATTTCCGTCAGATATTGCCCCGGACCGCCCTTGGTTTCATGGCCTGTTCCGAACTGATCGACAATACCGTCGCCGTTCAGATCCTTGGTCGTGGCTTTTGCAGCGGCCAGAAACTCGTCATAGGTCTTCGGAACTGCAACGCCCGCTTCTTCGAGAAGCTTCTTGTTGTAGGCCATCACGAAACCGAAATAGTTGGTCATGATGCAGACGGTTTCACCGTTCCATTCGCATTTCTGCTGGCCGGCCCAGCCCGTCATGTCGATACCGTCCTTCTTCAGCCACGGGTCGAGCGGCTCCAGCCAACCGCTATCGGCAAACATCTGGAATTCGAAAGACGCCAGATGCACGATCTGCGGCGGCTGGTTGGCTGCAAAAAGCGTCGTCATCGTGTCGGCATAGGAACTGCGCTCCGCCTTGGTGAACTCGATCTTCACGCCCGGATGCTGTTTCTCGAAGGCGGCAATGGCGGAACGCCACCATTCGCCCGTGCCGGCATCATCGGTTTGCCAGGAAATGAACTTCAGCACGGTATCGGCCATGGCAGGGGCAACGGCCCCCATCGTTACCAAAACGGCGGCCGCGGTGCTGAGCGCCAGCTTTTTCATTCTTTTTGTCATGGTTTCCTCCTCCAAAAAACCAAATCAGATGCGTTCAATCAGACCGAGTGCCGCCTCCGACGGTCTTACCCCAAGTCCCGGTCCCGAAGGCAGGTGATATCTGCCTTCGCGGCAATCCATGTCGCCCTCCAGCAGGCGGCGGTTGGGTTCGAAGATCGAGTGCTGGAATTCGTGCCCCTTCAGCATCGACAATGTCGATGACGCCTGCAGGCTGGCGGCAAGGAAAATGCCGGCGCCGACTGTTGCGTGCGGGATGACATCAATGCCATGCTCGGCGGCAAGAGCGCCGATGCGGATGAAATTGGTGATGCCCTTGTGTCCCATTTCCGGCTGCACAATGGCGATACGGCAGCGCTCTATGCGGGCGCGCATATCCCAATGGGTGCGCCATTCCTCGCCGACGGCTATCGGAACATCGGTGTTCTTCGAAACCCTCTCAAGACCCGCAATGT
The DNA here is from genome assembly GCF_002008225.1 of Agrobacterium salinitolerans. GTDB lineage: Bacteria > Pseudomonadota > Alphaproteobacteria > Rhizobiales > Rhizobiaceae > Agrobacterium > Agrobacterium salinitolerans. Next base: position 89,653 of record NZ_MRDH01000016.1, read on the forward strand.
CCTCCGTCCAGACCGGAGCCTCGGCGAACCAAGGATCGAAAGGTTTCATCTCGGCAATCAGCTCCAGCGCCCGTTCCGGCGTCTGATTCCAGTGCATGTCGGCGGCGATCTTCGCCTGCGGACCAAGCACCTGCCGGAGATTGGCGATTTCCGCCGCCGGGCCGTCATCAGCCACCGGCGTTGCGAATTTGAAGGCATCGAAACCACGATCCTGCCAGTATTTCGCCAACTCTCCACGAGCCTTCAGCGTTTTTTCAGGCAGGCCGGAAACATAGGCCGGAAACGTATCTACCCCGCCGCCAAGAAGATCGCGGATGGATTTTCCGGCTTCCTGCCCAGCAATATCCCAGAGCGCGATATCAAGCGCGGCGAGCGCATCGACGTAAAAGCCGCCGGTATAACCGCGCACCCGCATCATGTCGTAGAGGTCGTCATAAACAGCCGAAGGATCGGACGCATCGCGGCCGATCACGAAACCGGCGAGAAGATCATTGATGAGGGCGGCGACCGCGCCGGGGGCGACGATGCCATAGGTCTCGCCCCAGCCGACAGTGCCGGCCTCGGTCATCATGCGCACCAACACGCTGCGGTCGAAGGTGGGGTAGACCGTGCGATTGCCCTTGCGCACGATGTAGCCATTGAGATTGACCACCTCGCCTTCCCTGAGCGCGCCAAGATAGGGCACCTTGCGCGGCTGGGTCAGCGTGAAGACTTCGACTGTTGCAATGGGGCTATTCATGCGGCCTCCGCGGCAACAAGGCCGAGTTCGACCAGATTGGCATCGATATCGGCAAGCGCCGCCGCATCGAGCTCGGGTGTCGGCGCGCGCACGCCAATGCCGTCGATCACCCCTCGGCGGGCCAGCACATATTTGGTCAGCCGCATGCGATAAACAGCCTGCAACACCAGAAGCGGCAGGGTTCGGATATAGATTCTCCGAGCCTCCTCCTGCCGCCCCGCGACAAGCGCCCGGTCGATGGCCACATGTTCCTCGGCAATCTCCAGCGCCGGCATCGCCGCCGTAGCGCCTCGGGCATATTCGTCGAGAATGTACCGCGCACCGCCGCCGCCGATGACGCCCTTCAGCGTCGAAGGCGCGTGGGCGATGATGTGGCTGATGGCCGGACCGGCGGGAAGCGTTTCTTCCTTGACGTAGGCGACCTGCGGCAAGGCGCCCACGATCTCCACAATCGCCTGTGGCGAAAGGTCGGAGCCGCGCGGCGCAGGCGCGTTCTGCAGGATGATTTCAACCTCGGGCAGTGCCTCGACTATTCGCCCGAGGAATTCGATCAGCGCCGGCGCATCCGTGCCGACGGATTTGGGCGGCTGCACCATCAGGTGGCGAATGCCAAGCGCCGATGCCGCCCGCCCGTGCTCGACCACCTCACGCCAGTCGGCCGCACTGGCGCCGGCCACAACAGGCACCCGACCGGCCACCGCATCCACGACGATCTTCAAGAGCGTTGCACGCTCGGCGGCATTCAAAGTCTCCACCTCGCTGGCGAAACCGGGAAACACGACACCATCCACGCCCTTGTCGAGCGCAAAGACCACCAGCCGCTTCATACCCCCTTCGTCAATGCCGCCATCCGCCAGAAAAGGCGTGGGCAGAACAGGCAAAATCCCCTTGAGGCCAGCCACCATCATTCTCCTCCCAATTAAGTATCATATATTGATACCTTGAATTCACTAATTGACACTACATAGACTCGCACCCTATGACAAGCCCCAAGATGAAATGAACGAGGAGGTTCAAGACATGCCAGCACCGGCGACATCGATCATCGTTGATTGGGGAACGACATCACTGAGGGCGGCGCTCGTTGGTGAAGGCGGCGCAGAACTCGATCATCTCGAAACCGCCGACGGCATTACGAGCCTTGGCAAGGGTGAACACGAAGCTGCGCTGATGGCAGCACTCGCGCCCTGGTTTTCGCGTCACGGGGCCTTGCCCGTCGCAGCGCTCGGCATGATCACCAGCCGCAACGGCTGGGTCGAAGTCGCTTATGTGCCGTGCCCGGCAGGCCCGGCGGAACTTGCCGCCGGAACGGTGCGCAAATCGCTGCCGAACGGCTCCAATCTCGTCTTCTTGCCGGGTCTCAATGACCCCGCCCGCCAGCCCTTTCCCGACGTGATGCGCGGCGAAGAAACCCAGATCGTCGGCCATGGCCTCGGCGAAGACGCCACCCTCATCATCCCCGGAACGCACAGCAAATGGGCGCGGATAAAGGCGGGTCGGATCGACGGTTTCCAGACATTCGTGACCGGTGAAATCTTTAATCTGCTGATCAATCACTCTTTCATCGCGCGCGGTTCCACGCAGCCGCCGGTCGATGATCCGCAGGCCTATCGCTGGGGTCTGAAAGAGGCAAAACGATCCGCCGCCATGCTGTCGCTGCTGTTTTCGGCGCGAACTGGCGGGCTTGCCGGCCGGCTTTCGCCGGATCAGTTGCGCTCCTATGTGCGGGGACTGGTCATCGGGCAGGAGTTTCGGCAGGCCCGCGATGCCGGATGGTATGCGGAGGGAGACGAGGCAGCGATCGTCGGCAATGACGGGCTGAACGATCTCTATCTGGTTGCCGCAGATGTTTTCGGGCTCAAGACATCCATGGGGGCGGACGATGCTCTCACGAAGGGTGCCCTGGCTGTCCTGCGCCAAGCTATTTCGTAACCTCTGCCGAGCGCCGGATGCCCAAATGGCGGCATCCTGCTTTCAAACCCCATGTTTTTAGGACCGTCATGTACGACTTCCCAGCCAATATCGGCACCAGCCGTCACGAAAACGATATCATTACCGCTCTGGTCCGCCTTCAACGCATCGGCCTCCCAGACAATCCGATCGCCTTTTATGGCTCATCCTCGTTTCGAATCTGGGGTTCCATTGCCGAAGATCTCGGCTCGCTGGATATCGTCAATCTGGGATTTGGCGGCGGCACTTACCTCTCCGCCAGCCACTACATGCACCAGCTTCTGGTTCCTTTAAAACCAAACAGAGTGGTGCTTTATTTCGGCGAAAACGATATTGCCAGCGACGGCCTCAAGGCTCAGACGTCGCTCCGGCACCTGCACGATTTGCGGGATGGAATCTATCGTGCGCTACCGCAGGCGGACGTGTTTGTTGTGGCGATCAAGCACAGTCCGGCGCGCTGGATATACCGCCATGAATTCGATCTCTTCAACCAGATGGCGCGCGACTGGTGCAATAGCAGCGAACGCACAACATGGCTTAACCCGAACGCCGGCCTCATTGGTGAGAACGGCCTCCCGATGTTCCGTTATTATTTATCCGATCTGGTTCACCTGAATGCGGCAGGCTATGCCGTCTGGTCGGAAGCGCTCAGAAAAACGCTGGGCCTACACAACTGAGGCGGGCGGCAACTTTATCTTCGCATCGAAGGAATCCGAATCCGCCGCGGGCCAACCAGGAGCATCGCCAATCGCACGCTTTTTTAGTGCCGGAAGCCCTTCAGCATGATCTCTCTTGCGCGCTTCTATCGCTTTAACCCTGTATCCGCGGGCTCTCCCGGCCGATCCCTCAGGCCGAGACGGGCGATTTTCTCATTGAGCGTGCGGTGGGGGATGCCGAGCCTCGCGGCCGCCTTAGCCGTATTGCCGTTACTGTCATCGATCGCGCGGCCGATGACGTCAGCCTCGAAGGCGACCAATTGCTCGGGCAAAGTCAGGGGATCGCCGGGCTGCAGGACTTCCCCTCCGGATGCGGCGTCATCGAGCCCAAGAGCGAAGCGCTCGGCGTACGCCTTGAGCTCCCGGACGTTGCCTCGCCATTCCTGCTGCCGCAATCGCGCCAGGAGATCGGCGGATACGCTCCGCTCGGCCCGGCCGTAGCGATGGGCGGCGAGCGAAGCGAAATGACCAAAGAGTAGGCCGATATCCTGCCGGCGCTGCCTGAGCGGCGGGATGCGCACATCCACGGTCGCCAGCCGGTAGAACAGATCTTCGCGGAACCGCCCGGCGGCGATTTCGCCGGAAAGGTCGCTCTTGGCAGCGGCGATAACCCGTACATCGATCGGTCGCAGCCGGTTTTCGCCCAGTCGCTCGACCAAGCGCTCCTGCAGCACGCGCAGGATTTTCGCCTGCAGTCCCAGGGGCATCGACTCGATTTCATCGAGAAAGATGGTTCCACCCGCGGCATGCTCGAACTTGCCTTGCCGGTCGGCGAGCGCGCCGGTGAAGGCCCCCTTCGCATGACCCAAAATTTCACTCTCGAAGATGCTTTCGGGCAGCGCTGCGCAATTGATCGCCACGAAGGGACCGCCCGCCCGGCGGCTTTGCTGGTGGAGCGCCTGGGCGACGAGCTCCTTGCCGGTTCCGGTTTCACCGACGACCAGCACGTCGATATCGACATTCGCCAGCATCTGGATGCGGCTGCGCAAGTCCCGGAGCGCCGGGCTGTCGCCGACGATCTCGACGCCGCCGCCCGTCTGGACCAACCCCTGAAGGCGGGCGATTTCTTGTTTCATCCGACGCTTCTCGACCGCCTTGTCGAGAATCGAAAGCAGATGCTCGGCATCATAGGGCTTTTCGATAAAGTCCTCCGCTCCCTGCTTCATCGCCTTGACCGCCAGGGTAACGTCGCCGTGACCAGTCATCAGAACGATAGGAACCTCGCTGCGGGCCTTGATCAGAGAGTTCAGAAGCGTCATGCCGTCTATGCTGGGCATGCGGATATCGCTCAACACGACATCCGGCTCGTCGCGAAAGAATTGCTGGTACGCTTCTTCAGGCCGATGGAAAGCGGATACGGAAAACCCGCTGACCTCCAACCAGTCGGTTGCCGCCTTCAGGAGGTCGCGGTCGTCATCAACAAGAAGAATATGTCCGCGGGTCATTGCGCCGCCTCGAGCGGATGTGCGGGCCGCTTGCCCACCGGCATCGAAATCGTCGCCATTGTCCCGCCGCCTGGCGTTTCGGCATAAAGAATCTCACCGCCGAACTCCCGAACAATCGCGGTTGCAATGGACAGGCCAAGGCCAAGGCCCTCACCCGTGAGCTTGGTGGTGAAGAAGGGCTCGGCAATACGATCACGGTGCTCCGGTGCGATACCCGAACCGTTGTCGATCACCGCTACGCTCACCCGCCCGGCATGCGCAGTCCGTTGTATGGTGACAGAAGGGTTCTGTATGCCTTCCACCGCATCGAGAGCGTTCAGGAGTAAATTGAGCGTCACCTGTTCGAGCTTCACCGCCACGGCAACGACAACCGGCGACGGCCCCCTCGCCTCGAACGCCGGCGTGACACCAAGCGCCTTCGCCCGAGGAGCCGCAAGATCGAGAGCGTTTCCTATGACCGCGTCGATGGTGACCGCTTCGAGGTCGGAAGCCCCCTTACGGCCAAATGTCTTGAGGTGCTTGACCGTTCGTTGCATCCGCTTGACCAGCGCGCGCGCATCGAGAAGCCGGTCGCCCACTTTCGCGGCGGCCTCTTTCTCCGCCAGAACACCGGCGGTCGCCAATGTGGCTTCAAGCGCCGCCAGCGGCTGGCTGACCTCATGCACGATCGCAGTCGACATCCGGCCGAGGGCAGCCATCTTTTCGGAATGGATGAGCCCTTCCTGCGCGCGGCGAAGCTCGTCCTCTGTCCGCTTGCGCATGTCGATCTCGCGGGCGAGGTCCTGCGTGCGTTCGGCCACCTTGCGTTCCAGGATTTCGCCCTGGCGCAGCCGCATCCGGATGATGAGCGCGCGCTGATGCAGGAAGTAGAGCGCGCCGGTGGATATGAGGCCGGCGATCAGCGCCGCGAGCGCCCAGAAGCCGGCGATCTTGCCGGCGTCACCCGTGCTCGTTGCCGCCAGCACCATCCAACCGTCCGGCTCGACGCGCGAGAATTTTGCCAGGAGCCGCTGCCCGCCCTCCTCCACATGGACCGCCCGCTCGTCCGTATTGTCCGCCGGCGGGGTTACGCCCGAAGGGAGGATAGGTTGTCTCGCCGCGAGATCGGCCCCCTCGTAGGTCCGTTCCTTGGCAAGTCGCTCGACGGCTTCATCGGAAAGTGCCGCCAACGGCCGGTATTTCCAATCCGGGTTGCCAGAGAGAAAGACGATGCCCCAGCGGTCGGCGATCGCAGTCTGGACACCCGCAGCCTCCCAGGTCAATTCGAGCGGCAGCAGATCCGCCTTAACGACGGCGACGATCGGCGGACGACCGGGCACGTCTATCCGCGACGTGAGAAAATAGCCAGGCTTGCGAGTGGTAACGCCGATCGCGTAATAACGTCCCTCGCCCGCACGCAGCGCATCCTGGAAATAAGGGCGGAAGCTGTAATCGTGGCCGACGAAGCTTTCACCAGTCGCGAAATTGCTCGCGGCAAGCGCGATCCCGCGGGCGTCGAGCACGTAGAGCTCGGCGGCGCCGGCTTGCCTTACGACTGTCTGAAGATAGCGGTTGGCGGCATCAAGAACAGCCGGGCTGGGTTCGCTTTCTGCAAGGGCGCGTATGCGGGCATCTTCGCCCATAACAAGTGGTAGATAACGAAACCGTTCGATCTCCGTGGCAATCGCCCTGTTGGTCAGGAAAAGACTTCGCTGAATCTGCCCTTCCAGGGCGCCGGTCGCCGAACTGCTCGCAAGATGGTAGGCGACAAAAGGCGCAATGCAGGTCACGACCAGCATCAGGACAGTCATTCTGCCGATGTTGCGCGCCATTGCCGAGTCGACCTGCCTTCCGGATGTGTCCTTAGATCGAAAGCGACCCAAGGACGGATTGTAAGTGTTGCAGCGACCTTTGCGGATCTGAAAACCGTGTCGTGCCGCAAGAATTGTCCGATGCATCAAGTGTAGCGCCTCTTTCTTGCAGAGAGAACAGCAGATCCGCAAGCGAGCGATCTGAACTGCTGCATCGTTCCCTCTTCAAATACCTTGCGATTTAAGGACCCCTGCAGCAGGCCTCACGGCGGAGGGGCGTCACATGGCCGCAGGACGATCGGCTCCTGTTTCTCTCGCCCGAACTCGCGGCAACCACCGACATCGCAGAGCGTCCAGCCGGAGATTGTCGCCCCGGAAGCGGCCAGGACCAACTCGGGGATCGGCGGAAGGTCCGGCGTCCAGATTGACCAGCCGCCTTCGCGATGGGCATTTTCTCCCGGTTCCATACCGGCGCCCGAGCCCTGGACGCGCGCCTCCTCGAGAAGAAGGCCCTGCGATGTGGCAGCCCAGCGCTCCTGCCACTGGATTTTCTCGACAGAATGCGTCCAGCCGAGCGTGAAGACGCTGGCGGCCAAGGCAACGGCCTTGCTGCCAGCAATGATGCAGACCAGCGTGCTCACACGGCCTCCGACGCCGGCTTGCCATTCGCCGTTCGCGCCCGCCGCCAGATCAGAAATACGAAGAGAGCGGCAAGCCCGAAGCCCACCTCATCGGTCAAAGGAAGGGCCGCAAGCAGGGTAAAAGCAGCCGCGGCCGCAAGCGCGCGCTCTGCAATCGACAGCCGGACGGCAACGAAGCCGATCACGGCCGTACCCCAGAGCCCGATCGCAAGGCCGGTCTTGATGACGATATAGGCGACCGCGAGCGGATAGCCGACGGCCGCGGCCATCGCTCCGCCGTCTTGGAGCATCAGCGCCGGCGAATAGACGGCCATGAACGGGATGACGAAACCCGCCGCCGCCACCTTGATCGCCTGCATCGCGATCTTCAGTCCACTTTCGCGCGCAATTGGTGCTGCCGCAAAGCAGGCGAGCGCGACCGGCGGCGTCAGGTCCGCCAGGATTCCGAAATAGAAGACGAACATGTGGCTGACGATGAGCGGCACGCCAAGTTCCAGCAACGCCGGGCCAGCGATCGACGAGGTGATGATGTAGTTAGGGATCGTCGGTATACCCATGCCGAGCACGAGGCAGGTCACCATGGTCAGGAGCAGCGACAGGAAGAGGCTCTGGCCGCCGACCGAGACGATGAACTGGCCGAAGGTGTTGGCCGCACCCGTCAGCGTCATCGTTCCGATGATCACACCGACAAGCGCGCAGGCGATTGCGACCGGCAAGGCCGTCTTCGCACCTTCTGCAAGGGCGTCGCGACAGGTCACCAGCGTCTCCCGGCCGCCCTTCGAGAACGCGTTGGCCCCGATGAGCAATGCCAGCGCGGCGACGATCACGCCGATGCCGTACTGGAAGAAGGCGGCCGCCACGAGACCAAGGCCGATCCAGAAGATGATTCGGATTACGCCGGCGGGCAAACCCAAGACAACCGAACTGCCGAGGATCAGCAGGGTCGTGAAGGCAAGGCCGACCGTGCCTGCGAAGAGCGGCGTGTAGCCCGAGAACAGCAGCCAGACCAGCGCGGCGAGCGGCAGGATCAGATACCATTGCTCGACGACCGCAGCCTTGGCCGAAGGCAAATCCGCCTTCGGCAGGCCGAGCAGCCCGCGCTTGCCGGCCTCGAGGTGCACCATCCAGAAGGCGGAAGCGAAATAAAGAATAGCCGGAATGATCGCCGCCTTGACGATCTCGTGATATTCGACGCCGAGCGTCTCTGCCATGATGAAGGCGACAGCGCCCATGACCGGCGGCATGATCTGCCCGCCCATCGAGGCCGTCGCTTCGACGCCGCCGGCAAAAGCCGGTCGATAACCGAACTTCTTCATCAGGGGAATGGTGAATTGCCCGGTCGTCACCACATTCGCAACGCCGGAGCCGGATATCGTGCCCATCAGGCCGGAGGAAATGATTGCCACCTTCGCCGCACCGCCGCGCTTGTGGCCGACGAAGCTTAGTGAGACATCGGTGAAGAGCCGGATCATACCGGCCTTTTCGAGGAAGGCGCCGAAGAGAATGAACAGGAAGATATAGGTCGACGACACAAAGGTCGGAATGCCGTAGATGCCCTCCGTACCATAGGCCATATGGTCTATCACCTGTGCGAAACCATAGCCGCGATGATCAAGCGGCGGCGGCAGATATTCACCGAACAGGCTGTAGGCGAGAAAGACGCCGGATATGATTGGCAAGGCCGGTCCCATGATCGCCCATGCGGCGGCGAAGACGATAGTAATCGCCAGGACGCCGACGGCAACATCGCGCGGAAGCGGATCGCCGGCACGAACGAGCAGTTCGGCATATTCGTAGCACTGGTAGAAGGCCACGGCCGCGCCAAGCAGGGCAAGGACCCAGGCAAACGTCTTTGCGGGCACGCCGCGCCCGGCGAATGTCGCCAGCAACGGGAATACGAGCACGGTGACGAAGCCGACGTGCACTGCCCTAACGATCTGACTCGGCAAGTCGAGCAGATGCGCAGCGGTCGAGATCTGGAAAATGGAGAAGGCAAGCGCGATCGCAAACAGGAGTCGTCCGTCCCAGGTCTTCGGAAAGGCCTGGGTCAGAGTCTCGTGCCCGTTAAGCTCCGCGGCATGATTTTGTTCATTTGTATTGTCGAGCATGGATTCCTCCCGAAAATCCGAGCAAATGTGGGCGGCGCTGGCCCGCTGGAGGGCCGTGCTTCCAGAGGCCGACGCGCAATGGCCGCAGCAGCAACCTCGGCGCCGGACGCCGCCCGTCGCCGTTAAAGCAGACCTTTTTCCTTATAGAAGCGCTCAGCTCCTGGATGGAGTGGAACAGGCATGCCTTTGAGCGCGTCCTCGATGCGGATATTCGCTGCCGCCTTGTGCGCCGCCTCGAGCGCCGGCAGGTTCTCGAACAACTGCTTGGTCATCTGGTAGGCGGTTTCGTCGGAAACCTCGGAATGTGTGATGAGGAAATTGACGACCGCAACCGTCTTCACATCGCTAGTCTGGCCCTGATATGTGCCGGCTGGAACAGTTGCGCTGATGTAGGGCGCGCCGAGTTTCGTGGCGATTTCCTCGGGTATCGTGACCATCTGTACCTCGACGGAGGTTGCCAGATCTTTGAAAGAGGAGACGCCGAGACCGGCAGACTGCAGCGTCGCATCGAGTTGCCGGTTCTTCATCAACTCGACGGATTCGGCAAAGGGCAGATATTCCGTTTTGCCGAGGTCTGCATAGCTCATGCCGGCAGCGGCAAGAATCGCTCGGGCATTCAACTCCGTGCCGGATTTCGGCGCGCCGACGGAAAGGCTCTTGCCTTTGAAATCGGCAAGGGTGGCGATACCGGATTCTTTCGACGCCATGATCTGGATATAGTTCGGATAGATGGCCGCGATCCCGCGCAGCTTATCGAGCGGGGCCTTGAATCCGGCATCCGTGTTACCCTCCCAGGCCAGCTTGACCGAATCCCCCAGTGCAAAGGCGATTTCACCGCGACCCTGCTGCAGCAGGTTGAGGTTCTCGACCGAGGCCTTCGTCGCCTGAACCTGGGTGCGAGCACCTTCAATCTTCTCGCCGTAGATCTTGGAGAGCGCAACGCCGAGCGGGTAATAAACGCCCGATGTGCCGCCGGTCAGGATGTTGATGAAATCCGCCGCCTTTGCCGCTGTCCCGGAAAAGGTGATGGACGTGCTTGCGATTGCCAAAATGATGGCGCGTTTCAATATGCTGTTCACTGGGTTCCTCCCACTCATTTGTGATCGACGCGACCGTTACCGGAACGGAACCGCGTGACGCCGAAGCAGCAAAAGACGGGCCAACTCTAACTAATTGAATTTGCGGTGAAGAAAAAGAGTCCCGAACGACAGCGGGCGAAATTCCGCCTGTCGCGCGCGGATGACTGGCAAGATTCCGCCTGAATTCTGCTACAATCCGCTTCATTCGATGATCGTGCGCTCTCGGCGTGGATACCGATGAATTAGCCGTTGAAGCCGCGTTTCGTGGATACGGAGCCGACCACTTTGATCCGCTTTATTGACGGCGAGATACAGTCCGGTCGATTGGTGCGGCATCGGCGTAACGCTGCTGGTGAACTGGGCGGTCAAGCCGTTCTCGATGGCACTGTTGGGTTGGCTGTTCATCGGATGACCTTCCGACCATTGCTGCCGATAGCGCAGATCGACTGGATTCCGCTGTCTGTCGACTCAGTCCGGCCGACGCAGGGCAAGACGCTTGCGCTCATACAGGTGTTGAGCGGATCGCAGTCGTTCAACGCCATCAACCAGCTCCGGGTTCTCAGCCGCTGGATGCGCATGATCACCGTTCCCAACCAGTCGTCGGTCGCCGAGGCATTTCAGGAATTCGACGCCGACGGGCGCATGAAGCCATCCTCCTGCTACGATCTGACCGCGTCAAGGCTATTTCCACATCTGTCGAAATAGCCTTGACGTCGTGGTGAATGCGAGTCATTTTATTTCCATGAAAATCGAAGTAGCAGCCGCCCAGCTTGAAGCCCTCGGGAATATCACCCGCCTCCAACTCTACCGGACGCTTGTTCGCGCCGGAGAGGATGGATTGCCCGTAGGCCGCATTCAGGAAAAGCTGGATATCGCGGCGTCGACGCTCTCCCATCATCTGAAGCGCCTGGTCGATACCGGCCTTGTGACCCAGGAACGGCAGGTGACGACGCTGATCTGCCGCGCCAACTATCCGGAGATGCAGGCACTAGTCGGCTATCTCGTTGACGAATGCTGTGCCGATGCCAACTGTTCATCGAAGACCGTGGAGGCCGCGGAATGATCCCTTTTTTTGCCCATATAATTCTAAATTACTAGAAATATCGAAGGAACTGTCATGTTGAATGCTGGTGAACTTCCCGTGGCCGTCATTGGTGCCGGACCGGTCGGTCTCGCCGCCGCAGCGCATCTCGCCATCCGTGGCATCCCGTTAATTGTTTTCGAGCGCGGCGACACGGTTGGCGCTTCGCTGATCGAGTGGGGACATGTCCGCATGTTCTCTCCATGGAGATACAATATTGACGCAGCCGCCCGCTCCCTTCTTGAGAACGCTGGATGGCAAGGCCCTGATGAAGATGCTCTGCCAACCGGGTCCGACATTGTTGGCGCATATCTGCAGCCGCTCGCCTCACTCCCGCAGATCGCGCGGAACCTCAAGCTGGGCGTCACCGTCACCGCGATCACCCGCGAGGGTCTGGACAAAGTCTCGTCCGCCGGCCGCGACGTTTCGGCCTTCCTCGTCAGATACAGGGACCAAGATGGCGAGGAAGCTCGGGTTCGGGCCCGCGCTGTGATCGACGCCTCCGGCACTTGGACGCAACCGAACCCGATCGGCGTCGACGGCCTACCCGTCCCCGGCGAGACGGCGGCTTCCGATTCCATCTCGTATGGCATTCCCGATGTCGCTGGCGTAGAGAGGGGTAAGTTTGCGGGCAAGCGCGTCCTCGTGATTGGCGGCGGCCATTCCGCGATCAATGCGGCGCTGGCGCTGATGGAGGTTCAGGAGGCAGAACCGGGCACGGAGATATTCTGGGCGCTTCGTCGTGGTGGCCTCGACCGCCTGCTAGGCGGCGGATTGAACGATCAGTTGCCGGAGCGCGGCGCGCTCGGCCTTGCCGCCAAGAGCGCCATGGAGGATGGTCGCCTGAATATGTTGACACCGTTCGCGGTGAACAGGATTCAGAAGGAAGGTTACAGTCTGCGCGTGGAGGCAATGCTCGCTGGTGCGCGATACTCGATCGTCGTCGATCGGATCATTGTGACCACGGGATTCCGGCCGGATCACTCGTTCCTGCGCGAACTGCGTATCGCACTCGATCCTACCGTCGAGGCGCCGCCGGCGCTTGCGCCGCTGATCGATCCCAATCTCCACTCCTGTGGCGACGTGCCTCCGCATGGCATCGTCGAACTCGCGCATCCGGAACCTGGCTTTACGATCGTCGGGTCGAAGTCCTACGGGCGCGCGCCCACCTTCCTGATGGCGACCGGATACGAGCAGGTGCGCTCCGTGGCGGCGGAGATCGCCGGCGATCACAAGGCGGCGCGCGAGGTCCATTTGGTATTGCCGAAGACAGGCGTTTGCAGTGTCGATCTCGGCGTAAGCCTGACGGAAGGAGCGGGGTCTGGGCAATGCTGCGGCGGTCCGGCGCCAGCGAATGTTGATGCCTGCTGCGTGGCCGACGCGGCGGCGAAGGCGGCCCAGCAGACGGGATGCGGATGCAACGGTGCTGCCCGTGCCGACAACACGTTGGTACAGGTTCGATGAGCGATAACAAGGTTCCTGCCGCCGCGATCCTTGCCCTCGGTCTGACCCAGATCATTGGCTATGGAAGTCTCTATTACAGCTTCAGCATTCTCGCGCCCGCCATGGCGCGAGATTTGGACTGGTCGTTGGAATGGATTTTCGGCGCACTATCCGCCGCTCTCCTGATCGGGGGCCTCGCCGCGCCCACGATGGGGAAATGGATCGATCGGTTCGGCGCCGGCCGTGTCATGACGGGCGGCTCGGCAATCGCCGCCGCGGCGCTGGTGGCCTGCGCCCTCTCTTCCGGCAAGGTGGCATTCGTTCTCTCACTGATCGCGATCGAGACGGCATCCAACCTGGTGCAGTACGGAGCGGCCTTCGCATTGCTCGTCCAGATCAAGCCGCAGGTCGCGCAGCGCAGCATCACCTACCTGACACTGATCGCCGGCTTCGCTTCAACGATCTTCTGGCCGATTACGACAGCGCTACAGGCTCACATGTCGTGGCAGCAGGTCTATATGGTCTTCGCTACGCTCAATCTCTCGGTCTGCTTGCCACTTCAGGCGTGGCTGTCGTTCAAGGTTACAAGAAACCACAAGGGCGCGAGCGGAGAACCGGCCAGGCAAGTGGCTCCCGGTCTGCAACCTTCGATACGACCAGCTGCGTTCGTCCTGATGGTGACGGGCTTTGCGCTTGAGAGTTTCGTCAACGCCGCGCTGCTCGTACACATGGTTCCCGTTCTCTCCGGACTCGGGCTTGGAGCCATGGCCGTCATGGTCGGCACACTGTTTGGTCCATCTCAAGTTCTGAGCCGCTTCGTTAATATGGTTTTCGGGAGCGGTCTGTCTCAATTGACCTTGGCACTCATTTCCGCCGTTCTGTTGCCAGCGGCGCTCATTATTCTGATCGCCACCGCTCCATCTGTTCCAGGTGCTCTGGTGTTTGCGGTGGTTTTCGGCCTGGGTTCAGGCCTCAGCAGCATTGTGCAAGGCACTCTTCCGCTAGTCCTCTTCGGAAGCCAAGGTTACGGAAAACGTCAAGGCCAAATCCTTTCGATCCGTTTGGTCATCTCGTCGACTGCACCGTTTGTCTTGGCTTTCATGATGAACGAGGTCGGCGTCGCATGGGCCTTGTCGGTCGCCGCCTTGCTCGGTTCAGCTGCAGTCGCAGCTTTCATCGGCATCCTGCGCTTAATGTCGCGAAACCACACGGCCCAGCTTGAACAACCTGCCTAAATCAGGCAGCTCATCCTTGATGTGGAAACCCGCCTTATGCAGCACCTCCGCACCCCATGAAGGTCCAGGTTCACCAGCCAAATTTCTCCAAATAAAGTCAGCTTCCTGAGTTGTGAATACAGCACAGCATCGCGACATCCCGTGCCCTGCATCGTTCATGCGCGATAAACGGCCGCTCCACCCGTCATACCGGCGCCGGCGGCGGTCAAAAGCAGGATTTCGCCTTCCGCGAGAGGCCTTTCGGCATTGGTGACGGAGAGCGAAAGCGGAATGGTTGCGGCGGAAGAATTGCCGAAGCTTTCTATGGTGCGGACCGTCTTTTGCCTGTCAATGCCGAGATTGCCGCAGACGGCGTCGAACATACGGGCATTGGCCTGATGCGGCACGAAACGGTCGATATCGACTGCCGTCATTCCGACTTCATGCAACACCCTTTGCGCGGTCTCGGTCATCAGCGTCACGGCACGGGAGAAAACCTCGCGGCCGTCACGCATTGTCATCAGCGCCTCCTCAGTGGATGTATCGGCTGAGAAGGGCTGGCTACTGCCCCCCGCCGCTATCTGGATCAGATCGTAACCGCCGCCATCCGCAACGAGATCGGCCGACAAAAGCCCACGCTGCGCCTGGCGGCAGGGCTTGAGTACGACAGCGCCGGCGGCATCGGCGAACAGGACAGCGCTTGCCCTTTCCGCCGGATTGATACGACGGCTCAATATATTGGCGGCAACGACGAGCACGGCGCGGCCGTGGGTGCGGACAAAGCCATCCGCAAGCGTGAGCGCATAAAGAAAGCCGGAACAGGCCCCGGCAAGATCGATCGTGCCGGATCGGGTAAGGCCCAGCCTGTGTGCGAGCAGCGGCGCCGAGGGCGGCAGAAGATGATCCGGCGTGGAAGTCGCAAGCAGCGTCAATGCGATGTCATCGGAGGCGATTTCGGCGTCTTCCAGCGCCATGCGACCGGCTCTCGCCGCAAGGCCGCTCAGCGTGTCGCCCTCTTGCGCCCAATAACGCGTGCGGATGCCGGTGCGCCGCTCGATCCAGCCGGCTTCCAGCCCGAGACTGGTCTCAATCTCGGCATTTTCAACACATCTTGACGGAACGGCATGACCAAAACCGGCCATGCGGGAAGAACGGGTCTGCATTGTCAGGACTTTCGGAGACAGTTCTGGAACAGGCTGAAAATGGCCGCACCCTGTTTTCACGCGATGCCGAGCGCGCGCGATTTTAGCGGAGCGGTTTCGGTGACGATCCCGGCCACCTCGTCGATGGCGCCAAAGACGCTGCTTAAATCTTCCGCCGTCGAACAATAGGGCGGCATCAGGTAAAGCACATTGCCGAGGGGCCGGATAACGAACCCGCGCTTACGGAACAATTGCCGCATGCGCGGCCCCGCCTCGGCGAGATACCCGCCGGCGGGCGTCACGAGATCGAGGGCCGCGATGGTCCCCATTTGCCGAATACCGGTAAAACGCCGGTCATCTGCAAATCGCTGGAGATTGTCGTGCAGAACCTGTTGCAATTGCCCCATGCGTTGAAGCACGGGCTCATCCCGCCAGACCTGAAGATTGGCGACAGCCGCAGCACAGGCGATCGGATTAGCCGTATAGGAACTGGAATGGAAGAAGGTCTTGCGGCGATCCGTCGAAAAATGCGCATCGAAAATCTCCGCACTGCACAACGTTGCCGCCAGCGGCAAGGAGCCGCCGGTCAGGCCCTTGGAGGTACACAGAATATCCGGGGCAATGCCGGCCTGTTCGCAGGCGAACATGGTTCCGGTTCTGCCCCAGCCCGTCATCACCTCGTCTGCAATGACGAGGCAGCCATGGCGTTCGGCGATCTGTTTCAGCCCGGCCAGAACATCCGCGCCGTAAATCTTCATGCCGCCCGCCCCGAGCACCAGCGGCTCGACCAACAGGGCGGCGATACGGCCTGAACGGCAGAAGTTTTCGAACATGTCCAGCGTGTGCTGTTCGTTGCCCGCTTCCGGAAAAGCCAGCCGGTCGACGCCGAAGAGCAGCGGTTCGTAAGCGACATTGAAGACACCGCGCTCACCGGTCGACATGGTGCCGATAGTGTCGCCGTGATAGCCGTGTTCCATTACCACGATACGGTCGCGCTTTTCTCCGCGATTATGGAAATATCCCAGCGCCATTTTCAGCGCTACCTCAACCGCAGTCGAGCCGCTATCGGAATAAAACACATGGTTTAGCCCGGCGGGCGCAAGCTCGATCAGCCCGCGCGCCAGCGTTTCGGCGGGTTCATGGGAGAACTCGGCGAAAATGACCTGATCGAAGGCCTCTGTCGCAGCGCGGATGGCCGCCATGATCGCCGGGTGCCGGTGCCCGTGGGTGATGACCCACCAGGAGGAAATGGCGTCGAACAGGCGATTGCCGTCCTCATCGACGAGAAATGCGCCTTCCGCAGAAACCACGCGTTTCATTGGCGGTTCCAGCCCATGCTGGGTGAAGGGATGCCAGATCGGGGAACGGCTCATGCCGGCGTCTCCAGAAAATCAGCGAGATTGAAGTGTCGCGCAAAGGCCCGATGCAGCGCCTCCGATGTCATCTCCGGCAGGCGCGGCAGACGTCCAAGCGGGCGAACGGCGCCTATATTGGCGATGACGCGCTCATTTTCCCGGTTCTCGTCTCCGATGAAAACCACGCCCTGCACGGGAATGGCACGGTGCCGCAACGCCTCGAGCGAGAGCAGCGTGTGGTTGATGGTGCCCAACGACGTCCTTGCGCATAACACAAGCGGAATTTGCCAGCGGGCGAAGATATCGGCGAAGAGCACCGTGTCCGTCAGCGGCACCAGAAGCCCGCCCGCCCCCTCGATCACCAGCGGTCCATCCGTTTGCGGCGGCAGCAGCAGCGCGGGATCGATCGTTATATTCTCGCCGCGTGCCGACAGATGCGGCGAAGCCGGCATTTTGAGGCGATAGGCCTCCGGTAGAATACGCCCGCGCGGCACGCCACCCAGCCGTTCCACCGTCTCGCTGTCTGTTTCTTCCTCCAGCCCGGATTGCACGGGTTTCCAGTAATATGCCTGCAGGGCCTGGGTCAGCGCTGCGGAAAAAACCGTCTTGCCGATGCCCGTGTCGGTGCCGGAGATGACGAAACGAGGGCTCATCTCCGCTCCTCCGCAAGCGAAAGGGCGAGCAGCCCGATCATATTGGCGATCTGGCTTTCATCCACATTGAGCGTGATGGCGATGCGCAGGCGCGCCGTGCCCTCCGGCACCGTCGGCGGGCGGATCGCCCGCACATCGAAACCACCCTCCCGCAAATGCGCGGCGATACGCAGCGAACGGGCATTGTCGCCTATCATCACCGGTAATATCTGCGAGCCGCTGGGCGCAACGCCGAGCCGGGAGCGAAGCTCCTCGCCGGCAAAGTTTACCAGTTCCGCCAGCCGCAAGCGCCGCCATGGTTCATCGTCGACGATGCGCAGGGCTTCCCGAACCGCAGCAGCCATCAGCGGCGAAGGTGCGGTCGAATAGATGAAACCGCGGGCGCGGTTGACGAGATAATCGGCGAGAACCGCCGGCAGGCTCAAAAGCGCACCGGAAAGACCGAGCGCCTTGCCGCAGGTGTGCAACGCCACCAAATTGTCCCGGCCTTCCAGCTCCGCGGCAAGGCCACGCCCGCCGGGGCCGAAAACACCGGTGGCATGAGCCTCGTCGACGACAAGGAAGCCCTCATATTTCCCGGCAAGATCAGCCAGGGCCGAAAGCGGCGCACGGTCGCCATCCATGGAATAAAGGCTTTCGACGGCGATCCACGGTCGGCCCCGGCCACCCTCTTGCCGCCAGCGGATTATTTCCCGTTCGAATGCCTCGACCTGATTATGCGGCACCGCGATCGCCTTCGCCTTGCCGGCCACGATACCGTCATGGACGCTGGCATGGATCAGGGCGTCGTGAAGAACGAGGTCTTCCCGCAGCGGCAATGTGGAGAACAGTGCGACATTAGCGGTAAAACCGCTGCCGAAATAGATCGCTTTTTCCGCCCCGAAAAGCACCGCCGCTTCCGCTTCCAGCGCCTCATGTTCGGGATGGTTGCCGCGCAGCAGCCGCGAGCCGCCGGCCCCCACCGGCACGCCCCTTCCGATGGCGTCGGCGATTGCCGCCTTCAGCCGGGGTGAATCGGCAAGCCCCAGATAGTCGTTGGAGGTGAAGTCGACCCCCTGTTGAGGAGCAAGCGCGCGCAGCCGCGATTTGCGCTCCAGGCCGGCAAGCTTCGCCTCGTAGGGGGAGAACGCCGCAAGGTTCACCGGCACCCTCCCGCCTCCCCAGACTGCAATTCCGTGGACTGCAATTCCATCGGCCTCAGGCCCAGACGGCGGAAAAGCGCCGTGTCGTGGTCCTCACCCGGATTATCCGCCGTCAGCAGCGTCTCGCCGATGAAGATGGAGTTGGCGCCGGCCAGGAAACAGAGCGCCTGTGTCTCATCGCTCATCTCCGTGCGCCCGGCCGAAAGCCGCACATGCGAATGCGGCATGAGGATACGCGCCAGCGCGATGGTGCGGACGAAATCGATGGGATCGACGGGATCGGCATTGGCAAGCTTCGATCCGGGGATCGGGATCAGCATGTTGATCGGCACGCTTTCCGGCGGAACCGGTAGATTGGCGAGCGTCACCAGCATCGAGATCCGGTCTTCCACCGTTTCCCCCATGCCGAGAATGCCGCCGGCGCAGACCTTGATGCCGGCATCGCGGACATTGGCCAGCGTTTCCAGCCGGTCCTCGAAGGTGCGGGTGGTGATGATCTCAGAATAAAACCGCTCGGAAGTGTCGACGTTGTGGTTGTAGTAGTCGAGACCGGCATCGGCTAGCCGTTCGGATTGCTCCGGCGTCAGCATGCCGAGCGTCATGCAGGTTTCCATGCCGAGCGCCTTCACGCCCTCGACCATGGCCACCACGGCCTCCATGTCGCGCTCCTTGGGATTGCGCCAGGCAGCACCCATGCAATAACGCGTCGCGCCGCCTTCCTTCGCCTTGCGCGCCTCAGCCAGCACCCGCTCCACTTCCATGAGTTTGGAGGCCTTGAGGCCTGTCGGGTTGCGGGCGGACTGGCTGCAATAGCTGCAATCCTCCGGGCAGCCGCCGGTCTTGATGGATAAAAGCCGGCTCATCTGGATGGCGTTCGGATCGAAATGACAGCGATGCACCTGCTGGGCGCGGAACAGAAGATCGTTAAACGGCAAATTATAGATAATTATGGCTTCCTCAAGCGACGAACGATCTCCAGGACTCGCAATTGGAGCTAGATTTCTGTCAATTTGCGTCACGATCTGGCCCATCTGTCGATCTTTCCCTCAAAATAAATAGATAGAAGTTCGTTTTATCTATTTTTCTCGAACCCCGTTTTGCAAGCACTTTTTTCGGGAAAGATTTTTTGACAGGAGAGATGGGCGGCAGATGCGGGAGCAGGATCGTTGGGGCCATGGGGTTATCGCCGGCTGGGATTCGAACAGACGGGACGCTCCGCCCTCGGCGGACAGGGGCGACCCTATCCGCTCGATCCTCTTCAATGTCGCGCAACGGGAGAATAGGCCGCAAGCTACGCCAGTACGCTTGCCACCCGCGCTGCGCGGGAATGCGACATGACGGCTTTCGTCAATGGTTATGAGGTATATCCATTGACAAATCACAGGAGTGCAGCTTTTCTATCCCGCATGCGTGAGATGTTGCGAGCATCGAAATTAATGGCCCTGTTGTTCAGACTGGTGATGATCCTGTCACTGGCGGGCTATAGCGTTTCCACTGTCGATGCCGCAATGCATCCTGCCGAAGCCGGTGGAATGCAGCACGATCAGTCCGCCATGATCGACCACGGCGCGATGATGGACCATGGCGGTTCAACCATGATGTCCGATAGTCATGATCACAACGACATGACCGCCGAGCATGATAGCGGCGCCCAAAAAACCGCAAAGCCCCAATGCTGCGGCGATTTCTGTCTCGGCATGGCGGTCCTGATCAGCCACGACACCACTGGCAGACCCGTCGTCAACAGCATCCGCTCGTTCCTCGATGACAGCAAGGCGCTGGGCCAGACTCCGCTGCTTCACCGTCCCCCGAATATCTGAACAGGCAAAGCCCGCCTTTGGGCAATGACCGTGCGTGAGCGGCTTTAGCGCCGTCGCGCCGTTGAATCTCCTGTTCGGAAAATAACCATGAACCCAATTTACATTGTGGTTGCAGTGCCCCTGCTTTTGGGCGGCTGCACAGCCACATCCCTGATGAACGAGACCGCCTCCTATGACGACGCGGCAAACCCGTCGCTCGGCGCCGCCCCTATCCGCTATCAGACCCCGGTCGCGGGTTACGCGCACCGCACGCCGGTGGATCCGAAGCCCTGGCGGAACCAGAACGATGCGCAGGCTCCGAAAGGAGACGCATCATGACGATACTTACCTTCAAACTGGGCGCGAAACTCGCGGCCACCCTTTGCCTGCCGTTTCTTCTTGGCAGCTGTGTCACGGCCGCCCAGTATGCGTCGCGCGACGCCGGTTTCACCAATGTTTCGGCCAGGACATCCGAGGCGACGGGAAAACAGGCGGTCTGGGTGCAGAACCGGACCGAGGCGCAGGCGACGCAGGCCCGCGTTAAATCGCTGATGGCAGAGAGCAAGACCCTTGATGTCGAGACGGCGGTGCAGGTTGCGCTGCTGAACAACAAAGGCCTTCAGGCGGCCTATGCCGATCTCGGCGAATCCGCCGCCACCGCATGGCAATCGACCATGCTGATCAATCCGCGGATCGGCATCGGGCTGACGGGGATCGGCACCCCAGGTCTCAGGGCCTACAAGGCGATCGAAGGTGTCGTCGTCACCAATATTCTGGCGCTCGCCACCCTCAAGAAAAATGTCGAGATCGCCGATACCGGTTTCCGTAAGGCGCAGCTTGGCGCCGCGCTGAAGACGCTGCAACTGGCGTCTGATACCCGCCGCGCCTGGATCACCGCAGTGGCGGCATGGGAAAATGTCGGCCAGCTGGCGCAGGCACAGACCGCGGCGGATGCCGCCTCGGAACTTGCCGTCAAGCTTGGGGAAGCGGGTTCGCTCAACAAGGAAGGCCAAGCCCGCGAGCAGGTCTTTTACGCCGAACTGACGGGCCAGATCGCCAAGGCGCGGCTTGAGGCCCGCCTTGCCAAGGAGGAACTGACGCGGCTGATGGGACTGTGGGGCGCCGACATCGAATACACCATTCCCAACCGCCTGCCCCCGCTTCCGAAGGCGCTTGCCAAACGGGACATGATCGAGGCCGAGGCGCTGCAGCGCCGCGTGGACCTGCAGATGACCAGGCTCGATTTGGAGGCAACCGCCCGATCGTTCAAGCTCACCGAAGCCACCCGATATGTGACCGATCTCGAAATCCGCTCCGGCTTCGAGACCGAACGCGAGCTGGAGGATGGCGAAAAACACAAGCAGACAACCGGCAATGCAGAGCTGGAATTCGTCATTCCGATCTTCGATTCCGGTCAGGCACGCATGCGGGAATCCGAACTCGCCTATATGCGTGCGGCGAACCTGCTGGCGGAAAAGGCGGTCAATGTCCGCTCGGAAGCCCGCTCCGCCTATCAGGCCTATCGCTCAAATTACGACATCGCCCGACACTACCGCAACAGCGTGGTGCCGCTGCGCACCAAAATCGAGGAGCAGTCGCTGCTGACCTATAATGGCATGATCACCAACACCTTCGAGCTTCTGGCCGACAGCCGGGAAAAGGTCAGTTCCAACCTGCTGGCCATCAATGCCAAACGCGACTTCTGGCTCGCGGAGGCCGGCCTCGCTCCCGCCATCTACGGGGGAGGTACGGGTGCTGCGGCAGGTGCGGAGACCGAGGTTGCCGCCGCTGGCGGCGGTGGCGGACACTGAGAAAGGAAATCACCATGTTCAATAGAAGAAACTTTCTGGGTGTCGGCGCCGCCATGGTCTCCTCGGCGGCCTGGGCGAAAACATCCAACACCAGCCTGCCGGAAGCGGCCGTGATGGAAACGGCCGCGACCCAGGCCCCGGTCAAGCCCACTACCGGCCCCGATTACAACCCTGTGGTCACGTTGAACGGCTGGACCCTGCCCTTCCGGATGAACAACGGCGTCAAGGAATTCCACCTTGTCGCCGAGCCGGTGGAGCGCGAAATGGCGGAGGGCATGACCGCCCGTCTCTGGGGTTATAACGGTCAGTCGCCCGGCCCGACCATCGAGGCCGTCGAAGGCGACCGGGTGCGTATTTTCGTCACCAACAAGCTGCCGGAACATACGACGATCCACTGGCACGGCATGATCCTGCCGTCCGGCATGGATGGGGTGGGCGGCCTGTCGCAGCCGCATATTCCTGTCGGCAAGACCTTCGTCTACGAGTTCGACCTCGTGAAATCGGGCACCTTCATGTACCACCCGCATTCGGACGAGATGGTGCAGATGGCGATGGGCATGATGGGTTTCTTCGTTGTCCATCCGAAGGACCCCACCTTCATGCCGGTAGACCGCGATTTCGTGTTCCTCCTCAACGCCTTCGACATCAACCCCGGCGCCTCCGTTCCCAAGATCATGACGATGACGGATTTCAACCTGTGGGCATGGAACAGCAGGGTGTTTCCGGGCATCGATCCGCTGGTGGTTTCCAAGGACGACCGGGTGCGCGTGCGCGTCGGCAACCTGACCATGACCAACCATCCGATCCACATGCATGGTTACGATTTCGAGGTGACCTGCACGGATGGCGGCTGGGTGCGGCCCGAGGCGCGCTGGCCGGAGGTTAGCATCGACATTCCCGTCGGCGCCATGCGCGCCTACGAATTCGACGCCAAATATGTCGGCGACTGGGCGATCCATTGCCACAAGTCGCACCATACGATGAACGCCATGGGACATGACGTCCCGACCTTCATCGGCGTCGACAAGAAGGCTGTCGCAGAGAAAATCCGCAAGGTGCGGCCGGAATATATGCCGATGGGCACCGCCGGCATGGCCGATATGGGCGCGATGGAAATGGAAATCCCTGAAAATACCGTACCCATGATGACGGGTTGGGGGCCGCACGGCCCGATCGAAATGGGCGGCATGTTCTCCGTGGTGAAGGTCCGCGAAGGCATCTCCGCGGGCGATTACTCAGATCCCGGCTGGTACGAAAATCCGCCCGGAACCCAGGCCTGGGAATGGACCGGCACGTTGCCGGATACGACCAAGACCAATGACCCCAAAACGCAGATCACGCCGAAACCGATGAAACACGGCTGATCGCGCAGCCACACACACCCACAAGATCCCTCACCAAAATCAAGGAAATATGGAATGACCAAACTGAAAATTGCACTGCTTCTTGCCGCTCTCGCCACGCCCGCCCTTGCATCGGGCACTCATGGCGGCGGCCATGAAGCGATGGCGATCGGTGAACCGGGCGACAAGGCCAAGGTGACCCAGACCATTCAGGTGACGATGAAGGAAACGCCTGATGGAAAGATGGTGTTCACGCCCACCAAATTCGAATTCAAAAAGGGCAAAACGGTTCGCTTCGCCGTGAAGAATGTCGGCGAACTGGACCATGAATTCATTCTCGACGAACAGAAGGCCAATCTGGAGCACAAGGCCGCCATGGAGAAGGCTCCGGAAATGGAGCACGACAATCCGAATGCGATCAGCCTCGCGCCCGGCGAAAGCGGCGAAATCATCTGGAAATTCACCAATGACGGCATGTTCGAATTCGCCTGCCTGAAGCCCGGACATTACGAGGCCGGCATGCGCGGCGATCTCAAAGTTTCTGCAAAGTAACCCGGCAACAAAGGAATCTGACCATGAAGACCCTCGTAAAAATCGCCGTTGCAACGGCACTCCTGCTCACCGCTCCCCTCAGTGCATTCGCGGAAGAATTCACCAAGGGAACGGTCAAAAAGGTCGATACCGCAGCCAAGAAGGTCACCATCATCCATGAAGAACTGAAGAACCTCGACATGCCGGCCATGACGATGGTGTTTCGCGTCAAGGACGATGCGATCCTCGCCAAGCTCAAGGAAGGCGCCAATATCGAGTTCGTCGCCGAACGCGAAAACGGCAAGCTGGTCGTCGCCCAGGTGAAATAAGACATCGGCAGTTGCACACGCCTGTGAGAGATCCGCACAGGCGTGTGCGATACGATGGTAAAGAAGCCACGGGATCGCAGATTTTCCCGAGCTGGCATCATCCCTAAAGCTGATCCATTCCAGCATGCTGCGGCCCTGTTTCCGCGCTTCCAGGCGCAACGCTGCTAATGACGAGGCGAAGAAAACAGCTTTCCCTCTTGCAGCCGTCGCCCTAACCTCGGGCGGGTTTTCGCGCCGGACCGAAGATCATGAAACTGATGGCGGCAAGGAACCAGACGCTGATGCCGGCATAGAGCATGACCAGCCCGAACCCGTCCGCAAGCGCGCGATGGACGAGTTCTTCCAAAATCCCCTGCGCCGAGGCGCCGGCAGTTCCTGCCGCGATCTTTTCCGCCAGCGACTGCACTTCATGCACATCCGCACCGGAAGGCAGGTTTGCCCAAAGCGAAGCCTGGACGCCCTCGACCAGAATAAAGCCCATGATCGGGATGTTGATGGCGAGCGAAATCATCCGTGCGCTCATGTCGATGCCCGAGGCCATGCCGGAACGGGCGGGAGAAACCGCACCCGTGGTGGTGTTGGTGACGGGCGTATTGGTCAGCCCCAGCCCGATACCGGCGAGGATGCAGCCGGGCAGCATGGTGAGCCAGCTCGCATTTTCGATGCCGCTTCCCAATTTCATCAGCATAAAACCGAGGCCGATGGTGAATAATCCGGCCGGAACGACGAGGAGCGGCTGGTAGCGCAACGACAGGCGCTCCGCCAAGGGCGGCATCACCAGCGCTGGCAGCGTATAGGCAAGCAGGCCGAGGCCGGCGGTGACGCTGTCATAACCGAGGCCAGCCTGAAACCAGATCGGCAGATAGATCATGAATGGCCAGAAGCTGATATTCATCGCCGCAGAGCCGATGATCGCCCCCGAAAAAGGCCTGATGCGGAAGACGGAGAAATCGAACATCGGTCTTGAACTAAGCTTTTCAGCAATCACGAAGGCGATGAAGCTTGCCAGAGAAATGCCAAGGATCAGAAGCGCCGTCGGGCTCACAAAACCGAGCGCGGGTCCCTGGGTGATGAAAAAGGCAAGGCAAAAAACGGCGACCGAAAGCGTGACCATGCCGGCAAGATCGAGACGCGCCGCCTCCGGATCACGCGATTCCCCAACGCTGCCGGCGGCAAGCAGCCATGTTCCCGCGCCGAGCAGGACGTGAACGAGGAAAACCCATTCCCAGCTCCAAAGCGCAACGATGACGCCGCCTACGATTGGGCCGAAGCCCAGCCCCATGCCCGAGACGACACCCCACCACCCGAACGCCATGCCGCGTTCACGTGCCGTGCGGAACTGATGCGACAGGATGGCGATCTGGCACACCAGCATCGCTCCGCCGCTCAGCCCCTGAAGGAAACGGGCGCCGATCAGCACCGAGACGTTTTCCGTCATTCCGCAGGCCAGAGAGGAGAGTGCAAAAGCGGCGATGCTGGCG
Source organism: Agrobacterium salinitolerans (assembly GCF_002008225.1). Taxonomy (GTDB): domain Bacteria; phylum Pseudomonadota; class Alphaproteobacteria; order Rhizobiales; family Rhizobiaceae; genus Agrobacterium; species Agrobacterium salinitolerans. Next base: position 115,445 of record NZ_MRDH01000016.1, read on the forward strand.
ATGAAGACACGTTTGCGACCGAAGCGATCTGCCAGCGCCCCCGTCGCCATCAGCACCATCGTCACGCCGATCGTGTAGGCGTTCATGATCCACTGAAGCTGGCGGAAATCCGCATGCAGCACCTGTTCGAGTGTTGGCAGGATCGCCGGAACGCTGGAAATTTCCAGCCCGAACATCAGGGCGGAGAGGCAAACGGCAGCGAGCGCCATGGCGCTTCTGCTGTTTGCTGGTGCGGTAACGGCAAGGGTCATTCTTCAGCCTTTCATGGGTCGGTCCGCCACTGCGAAAACCGGTCTGTGGAGGAGGTACGCTAGACAAAGCTTGACCATAACTGAATTGGATGATTGGCTATTTCAGAGACAACAAATTGGAATGATCGATATGAGCACGCTGGATGTTGAGGCCGTCGAGGCCTTCGTTGCCATCGCCGATATGCAGAGCTTCACCCGTGCTGCCGAAGCGCTCGGTACCACCCAGGGCGCCATCAGCGTCAAGCTCAAGCGGCTGGAAGATAGGCTCGGCCAGCGGCTGCTCGAACGCACGCCGCGCTCCGTGCGGCTTTCAGCGCAGGGCGCGGTGTTTCTGGCCCCCGCCCGCGAGTTTCTCGCCGCGCATGATCGGGCGCTGGCGGGTCTTTCCTCGCCGCGCCGCCGCTTCAGCCTTGGCATTGCCGCCCACGTTGCGGGACCGGAGGTTCCGACCCTGCTTGCACGTCTCAACGACCACGACCCCGGGCTCACGATTGAAGTGCGCATGGATCATTCCCGATCCTTGCTGGACGCCTTCGACCGTGGGGAGATCGATGCCGCGATCATCCGGCGTGAGGATGACCGGCGCGACGGCGAAGTGCTCGGACCGGAACATTTCGGCTGGTATGCGACCCCGCAATTCGAATATCGTCGGGGTGAACCGCTGCGGCTGGCGGCGCTCTCACCCGCCTGTGGCGTGCGTGACATCGCCACCCGCGCCCTGGATGCGGCTGCGATTGCGTGGACGGAAGTGTTTCTCGGCGGCACATCGTCGATGGTGACCGCCGCCGTCTCGGCGGGCCTTGCGGTTTCCGCCTTCTCCTGCCGTCTTGCGCCACCCGGCACCGTGGAGGTCAGCCAGCGTTTTGGCCTGCCGCCACTGCCTTCCACGGAAATCATCATGTTCTCGACCCTGACGGACGGCAGATCTCGGGAAGCGTTACGCACACTCGCCGCGGCATTTCGCGAGCACCGCCCAGCATAATCACTATGGTCCCGCAGATTGGCGTCGCCTGCTTGTCGACAATTCCCGGCAGAAAATTTAGCATCGGACGAAAAATGAAACGGCCGATGCTTCTCTCGGTCCAATCGCCGCAGCGGAGACTTCATGTCACTTCCCCAGAAAATCGGCTTTATCGGAACCGGCGCCATCACCGACGCGATGGTGCGTGGCCTGCTCGCGAAGCCCGCCGCCGTTCCACATGTGATGGTGTCACAACGCAGTGCCGATATTTCCGCCAGGCTTGCCGCCGATTTCCCACAGGTGATCGTCTCTGGCGATAATCAGGCAATCGTCGATGGCTGCGATACCGTCATGCTGGCTATCCGGCCGCAGATAGCCGAGGAAGTCATTCGGCCTCTCCGGTTCCAGGACGCGCAGAAAGTCATCAGCGTCGTTGCCGCAACCGGCCGCGAGACGCTTGTGGACTGGATCGGCGCGGATGTGCGTCTCGCCCAGGCGATCCCGCTGCCCTTCGTCGCCCGGCGCAAGGGCGTCACCGCCATTTATCCCGCCGATACGGATACGGCTGCAATCTTCAACGTGCTTGGTAATGCGGTGGAATGCGAGACGAAAGCGGAATACGATCTTCTGGCCGCCGCCAGCGCGCTGATGGCCACCTATTTCGGCATCATGCAGACAACGACCGAATGGTTGGCTGAAAACGGTCTGCCAGAAGAAAAGGCCCGTTCCTATATTACTCCCCTCTTCGCCGGTCTCTCCGAGGTGGCGGTATTGGCCGGAAGCAAGGCTGATTTTAGCGAGACCAGCCGCGAATTCGCCACCAAAGGCGGCCTCAACGAGCAAGTGCTGCTGGACTTTAACGGCAAGGGAGGTTCAAGGACTCTGAAAGAAGCATTGAGCCGCGTGCTGGAGCGGATTACGCAATAGCCGGATAGTTGCAGCGGCAATAACAAAAAAGGGACCTTTCGGCCCCTTTCTGTCTTATGCCTTCCCCGGACGATTGATTGTGAGGAAGTGCCGCACGACAGGCTTTTCCAGCCCGGAATGATAAGCCAGCACCTTGCCCTGCAAATCCGCATCAGCGTGGGAAACCCGCTTGTGCTGGCGCAGATGCTCGGCCCAGGATTCCACCATGAACCATTCAACGATCTTTTGGGGATCGGCGGAGTCTTCCGTCACACCCCAACCATAGGCGCCATCGCGGCGACGTTCCTGGGAAAGTTCGTCCAGCGCATGCAGGAAAGCCGAGCGGTGATGCTTTTCGACATTATATTCGATCAGGATCAGAACCGGGCCGCGATCATGGGCGACCGGCTCGGCAACGAGCGGTTCAGGCCAATGGTTGGACGGCACCATATCCGCATCGCCCGCAGGCAATTTCAGGCGGTGCATGACGACGCCCGCAATCAGCAATCCCGCAGCGCCAATCAGCAACGCACCCGGAACGCCTGTCGCTTCACCAACAGCGCCCCAGCCAAGGCTGCCGACCGTCATCGCGCCATTGAAGACGGTGAGGTAAACGGCAAGGCCACGGCCGCGCACCCAGTTCGGCAGAACCGCCTGGGCGGCACCATTCAGCGTGGTCAGCGCCGTGATCCATGCGCCACCGAGGAAGAGCAGGATGATGATGGCAAGCCACTTTGGCGGTGCGAAGGACAACCCCGCCATGACGAGCGCAGTGGTGAGAGCCGCACCCAGCAGCAGGGCATCGGCATCGAAACGGCCGCGCAGCTTCGGCATGATCAGCGCGCCGCCAATGGCGCCGGCGCCGACGGCACCGAGCAGGATGCCATAGAAGCTCGCATCGCCGCCGAGCAATTGCCGGGCGACCAAAGGCAACAGCGCCCACACAGCACTGGCAAATGCAAAGAAGATCGCAGCCCGCAGCAGGACGACATGCAGTGGCCGGCTGGCGCGGGTGTAACGAAGGCCTGCCCGGAAAGCGCCGAGGAAACCTTCGGCCAGCGCATCGTCGGCGTTCTTCACCCGCGGCCACCACAATAGGGCGGCGATGACAATGAAATAGCTGGCAACGTCGGCGCCATAGGTAACGGCCGCACCGAAGGCCGCAAGCAGAATGCCGCCGGCGGCAGGACCGATGGAGCGGGCGATGTTGATGCCGAGCGAGTTCAGCGCCACGGCGCTCTTGATATCCTCACGCTTCACCAGTTCCGGCACGATGGCCTGCCACGTCGGGCCCATCAGCGCCGCACCGATACCGCCGAGGAAGGTGAGCCCGATCAGGGCGCTGACGGATAGAAGTCCGGTGTGAGCAAGAACCATGAGGGTGACGCTGACCGAGGCCAGCAGAAGCTGCACCGCGATCAGGAATTTGCGGCGGTCGAGAATATCCGTCAGCACGCCGGCCGGGATTGCCAAGAGAAAGATCGGCAGCGTCCCTGCCGCCTGAACCATGGCGACGGCCGCCGGCGAGGCTGAAAGATCGGTCATCAGCCATGAACTGGCGACATCGCGCATGAAGCTGCCGGTATTGCCAAGCACCGTCGCCGCCCAGAGGACGGCGAAAACCGGTTGAGCAAGGGGAGCAAAGCTGCTCGCGGAGGATTTTGCGGCACTCATTTGCCTGTTCCTTTCGTGAGATCGATTGCGGCGACGATGATGAAGGCACCGGCAAGGCCAAGATGCTCGAAGAAGGCGTTGGTGGCCATCATGCGGTCCATGCCAGGCGCCATTTCCCAGAAGCGCAAAGCGATGAAGGTGGCCAGAAGCGTGAAACCTGCAAGCGCCAGCGCACCGGCCCAGCGCAGGAAGCCCGACACGACCAGAGTGGAGGCGGTAAGCTCAAACAGGATGACGACGACAGCGAATGCGGCCGCCGGCTGAAGGCCAAAATGGTTCATTTCGGCGATCGCGCCGGGAAAGTCGAAGATCTTGGTCAGCGGCCCCTGAATATAGGCAGAGCAAAGCGCCAGAAGCGCAAGGGTCTTTGTGGTGGGGGCGGCAACGACATTTGCTAGGAAGCCGCGAAGTCGAAGGGTTGAAGATGGCTCGGTCATTTTTTGCTCCTGCGATCTGGCCGGTCGGTTCGAGCGGCGCTGCGTTCATCTGATGGAGCGATATTGGCGCAAAGGATTACCGCCAACAATTGCATCAATAGTTTCGATATAATTGTTATTTTCGCAATATTGAGTTTGCGGTCGATTTTCATGCCAACGGGCGGCGGCATGTGCCGCCCGTTGGGTCTTTAAGATCGGCTCAGACTGCCCAGCAGGAGCAGCCCAACGCGCCGAAGAACCCCTTGAGGTCAGCAATCGGCAGTTTCGACGTCCAGGCACCGGCATGGTCATGACCATGGACGCCGCAATCGCTGGCACAGCCGCAAGAGGTGATGGCTGCGCGTCTGAGCGAGTTCTTTCCAGCACCCTGCGGCTCTCCCCAGGCGGCATAACCTCCAAAGGTTCGCACAGGCGACCAATCGGGCATGGCCGGCGGAATATTGCTTTCATCGAGTGTCCTGAAGTCGCCGGCGCCATAGACGATCTTGCCGCCGACCATGGTCAGTTCGGAGGTAAGGAAGGAGATTTCATCCTCCGCGCAGGAGAAATAATCCTTGTCCGGCACCACGAGATCGGCGAACTGGCCTTTTTCGATGCGGCCCTTCTTGCCTTCCTCGTTGGAAAACCAGGTGACTTTTTCGGTCCACATGCGCAACGCCGTCTCACGGTCGAGGCAGTTGGCGCGCGGATAAAGCTGCATGCCGCCCACCGTCTTGCCCGTCACCATCCAGAACAGCGATACCCACGGATTATAGGAGGCGACGCGCGTTGCATCCGTACCGGCCGAAACATTCACGCCCTTTTCCAGCATCCGGGCAATAGGCGGTGTGGCTTCCGCCACGCCCTGGCCGTAACGCTCGACGAAATATTCGCCCTGATACGCCATCCGGTGCTGGGTCGCGATACCGCCGCCAAGCGCGGCAATACGATCGATGGAGCGTTCCGAGATGGTTTCCGCGTGATCGAAGAACCAGTTCAGTCCTTCCAGCGGAATGTCCTTGTTGACCTTCTCGAACACATCCAGCGAGCGCGAAATCGTCTCGTCATAGGTGGCGTGCAGACGCCAGGGCCAGCGGTTTTCCGCCAGTATCCGGACGACGTCTTCGAGTTCGCCTTCCATTTCCGGCGGCATGTCCGGTCTCGGCTGACGGAAATCCTCGAAATCGGCTGCGGAAAAGACCAGCATTTCGCCTGCACCATTGTGCCGGAAATAGTCGTTACCCTGCTTGTATTTGACCGATGACGTCCAGTTGAGGAAATCCTCCTTCTCCTGTTTCGGCTTCTGGGTGAAGAGATTATAGGCCAGCCGAACCGTCATCTGGTTCTCATCCGACAGTTTCTGAATCACCTCGTAGTCGTCGGGATAGTTCTGGAAGCCGCCCCCGGCGTCGATCACACCGGTCACACCCAGCCGGTTCAGCTCACGCATGAAATGGCGGGTGGAATTGACCTGATAATCGAGCGGCAGTTTCGGTCCCTTTGCGAGCGTCGAATAGAGAATGCCTGCATTCGGCTTGGCGAGCAGCAGGCCGGTCGGATTACCGTTCGCATCGCGGGTGATCTCGCCGCCGGGCGGGTTCGGCGTATCCTTGGTGTAGCCGACGGCGCGAAGGGCGGCGCCGTTCAGCAGCGCCCGGTCGTAAAGATGCAGCAGGAAGACCGGCGTGTCCGGCGCCGCCGCATTGATCTCCTCAATGGTCGGCAGGCGCTTTTCGACGAATTGATGTTCAGTGAAACCACCGACGACGCGCACCCATTGCGGGGCCGGCGTGATTGCCACCTGGCGCTTCAGCATGTCCATGGCATCTGCAAGCGAGCGCACGCCATCCCAGCGCAGTTCCATGTTGAAGTTGAGGCCGCCGCGCACGACGTGGGTGTGGTTGTCGATCAGGCCGGGCAGAACCCGCTTTCCCTTCAGGTCGATGATCTTCGTGTCCGGCCCGGCAAGGGCCATGACCTCGGTGTCGCTTCCCACCTCCAGGAACAGTCCGTCCTTGATGGCGACCGCCGTTGCATTCGGATTGCCGCGATCGAGCGTCGTGACGCGGCCGTTGTGAAGGATCGTATCTGGATGCATGGAAGAACCTCCGCTCTTGATGGGATCAGCGGCTTTAGCCGGTGAAAACAGATTCGGAAAGGCAAGGCTCGAGGCCGCGCCAAGAAAGGTGCGACGTGTCGTCATCAGCTTCTCTCCCGCTCGGTCGGCTGCTTGACTTCGGCAAGGCCAGTTGTTTCAGCGCCGCCCTTCGGCATATGGCCGAACATGTGCGGCTTGATCTGGTTGAACCACGAAACGGCGGCCGGTTCCTTGCCGGCGATCGTCTTCGCGAAGGGGATGATCTGCTCTCCGACCAATATGCCGAGCAGACCGACGAGAGCGATGACGGGCGGTGCGGGAGAGCGCACATTGAGCAGGCTGTAAACGATGCCGACCAGCAGACCGGCGCCAAGGGACAGAAGATAGACTTTCATGGGAACCTCCTCGACGGGTGAAAGCCGCACCGGGCTGGATGGCGATCCTGCCGGCGCGGCGCGGGTGAAAGCTTATTTCTTGGCCGGGTTCGGGCCGATGCGCTTGCCGTGCTTGACGCGTTCTTCACCACCATGGACATGGGTGACGGCATAATCGATACCCATGCCGTAGGCGCCGGAATGTTCCTTCACCAGCGAGGTGACGGCGTCGTAGGTTTCCTTGCGTGCCCAGTCGCGCTGCCATTCAAGCAGCACCTGCTGCCAGGTGACGGGAATGACACCGGCCTGCACCATGCGGTCCATGGCATATTTGTGCGCATCGGCGGAGGTGCCGCCAGACGCATCCGCCACCATGTAGATTTCGTAATCCGTGACATCATGGAGCGCCGAGAGCGCGAATGTGGTGTTGCAGACTTCCGTCCACAGGCCCGAGACGACGATCTTCTTGCGACCGTTGGCGGCATTCTTCGCCAGGGCATCGCGGACATTCTGGTCATCCCAGGAATTCATCGAAGTACGTTCCAGAATGTCGTTTTCCGGGAAGACCGCGAGCAGTTCAGGGAAGGTGTTGCCGGAGAAGCTTTCCGTTTCGACCGTGGTAATGGTCGTCGGGATATTGAAAATCTTTGCCGCCTTGGCGAGGCCGACGACATTGTTTTTTAGGGTCTGCCGGTCGATCGACTGCACACCGAAAGCCATTTGCGGCTGCTGGTCGATGAAGATGAGCTGGCTGTTGGCGGGGGTAAGGACTTCGAGCTTGGACATTTTCAGTTCTCCGTTCAGGTGGTTGTTGCCGGTCTGCGGCTATGGAAATTGAGAAGGCTTGGCCGGTCGGCTGCCAGCGGGGCAGCCGTCTTGAATGGCTTGGATATGCTTCAGTCAGTCGATGCGGAGCAAAAGCCCGCCTTATGCCGCAAGCGGAGCGAGGTTCGCCTCGATCTGATTGCGGAAAGGTTCGTAGCGGTTCGGCAGCTTGAGCGCTTCGCCCAGATGCGCGGTATCCTCGTCGCGGTCGAAACCGGGTTCATTGGTGGCGATCTCGAACAGGATGCCGCCCGGCGTGCGGAAATAGATCGCCCAGAAATAATCGCGGTCGATGACGGGGGTGACCTGATAGCCCGTATCCATCAGCGCCTTGCGCACTTCCAGCTGCTTCTCGCGGTTTTCGACCGCGAAGGCGATATGGTGGACAGAACCTGCTCCCGGACGGGCAAAGGGCGTCTTGGGCAGGGCGGCAAGATCGATCGTATCTGCCCCGTTGCCGCCGGGAATGACGAAACGTGTCACATTGCCTTCAACTTCAGTCCGATCATAACCCATGAAACGCAGCAGTTCTTCGGTTGCGGCAGTGTCATGCAAATTAAAGCGTGCGCCGGTGAAACCGCGTATGGCGTTATCTTCGGAAATTCCCTCGGCCAGCCAGGCGGCACGGGCGTCATCGCCGGTTTCGATCAGTGCAAGGCCATCGCCATCGGGACCAGTGAAGCGCAGGCGATTGGCGCCAAAGACCGTGTCGGTCTGAATGCCGGCGGCGCCTTTGGCAATGAGACGCTCTTTCCAGAAGCCCAGCGAACCCTTCGGGATGGAAAACTGCGTCTCGCCCACCTCGCCGACACCGGGACGACCGGTCATCATGTTGGCGAAGGGAAAATAGGTCATGACCGTACCCGGTGTTCCCTTCTCGTCACCGTAATAGAGGTGATAGACGCTGGGTTCGTCAAAGTTGACGGTTTTCTTGACCCGGCGCAGGCCGAGCGTATCGGTGAAGAAACTGTTGTTCTGCCGCGCATCCGACGCCATGGAGGTGACGTGGTGCAGGCCCTTGATATCCTTGATCATCGTCGGCGCCTTTCATCTTTGGTGTGTCCGTTTCGATGGATAAAGATGTAACCTGCTTGATTGCCTCGCGGAATTGCAATATTCCTCTCGAATGAATTGCGATTTTTGAAATAATAGCGATGAACGATTATAAAGCTCTCAAAACCTTCCTGATGGCGGCCGAAAAGCGCAACTTCGCGCAGGTCGCCCGCGAACTGGGCATGACGGCGGCTGCCGTCACCCGTGCAATTGCCGCGCTTGAAGACGATCTCGGTGTGCAATTATTCGTCCGCACCACCCGCCAGGTGTCGTTGACGACCAACGGCGCCGTCTTCGCCGCACAGATCCAGCCGGCGGTCGAGGCGCTGGAGAATGCCCGGCGCGATGTCCGCAACGCGCACAAGGCCGATGAGGGGCGCCTGAGGATCAGCGCGCCGACATGGCTCGGCAAGACGGTCCTTCCGCCGATCCTGTCCGGCTTCCGGGAACTCTATCCGAAAATGTGCTTCGAGATTTCGCTCTCGGACGGCCTGATCAATATCGTGGATGACGACTACGATCTGGCAATCCGCATTTCGTCGGCCCCATCGGACAAATTCACCATCTGGCGCAAGATCAGGGCCGTGCCGAGAATATTGGTGGCGGCCCCGGGCAGCCGGTTCACGCAGATGGAACATCCGGGCGAACTGACCCCTGACGATTGCCTTGCCTATAGCGGCGAAAGCCGGCGGGAGAACTGGGTCCTGTCGGACGGCGGATCGAGCATCGCCATCTCGGCCGGCCGCGCATTCAGCGCCAATAATGGCGAGGTTCTGGCCGATATGGCGGCGGAAGGCGCCGGTGTGGCCATGCTGCCGGGATTTCACATTGCCGAACATATCCGCAGCGGCCGGCTCGTTCATGTCCTGCCTGACTGGGCTCCGCCGGAACTTTGGCTGACGCTTTATTATCCGCCCTATCAGGCACTGCCGCCCCGCATCGCGACTTTCTCGAAATTCTTCGAAGAGCAATTACCCGCGCATATGGTGATGCTGGGCTAGGGTCGCACCGCTGTTTTCTCCGGTCGGGACGGCCACAATTCCTGCTCCGCGACGGGCCGGCTGACATTGCCCAAAAGCAAGGTCCCGGTGATCGGAGTCCGAAACCTCCGATCACCGGGACCAATTTTTAGAGCCACGCTTTCAGCGCCTCAGCTAAAGACGCCGTAAAGACAGGGCAAGGATCAAAACTCCTCCCAATTGTCGGGGGCGGTATTCAACGCGGCATTGCCTGAAAAAGCAGCCCTTATCCTGCCGCCAAGCGCACGCGCGGGAGACGCTGTGGGCCTGTCGGCAACCGACGCCGTGCGCACGGGGGCGGAGGTCTCGCCATAACCGCCTTCGGACAGTTTGAACTGGGCGATCAGCCCGTTGAGCGAAGAGGCCTCGCGTGCAAGCCCGTGGCTGGCGGCGGTGCTTTCCTCCACCATGGCGGCGTTCTTCTGGGTGTCCTGATCCATCTGGTTCACGGCCGTATTGATCTGCTGAAGACCGGAGGATTGCTCCTGCGCCGATTCCGCGATGGCGGCGACGTGCCGGTTGATTTCCTGCACCTCCGTCACGATCAGTTCCAGCGCCTTGCCGGTTTCACCAACCAGCTGCACGCCTTGCTGAACCTGACCATTGGATGTCGTGATCAGGTTCTTGATCTCCTTGGCGGCGCCGGCGGATCGTTGCGCCAATTCGCGAACCTCCTGCGCGACAACGGCAAAACCCTTGCCCGCCTCACCGGCACGGGCAGCTTCCACGCCCGCATTCAGCGCCAGAAGGTTGGTCTGGAAGGCGATCTCGTCGATCACGCCGATGATGTTGGAAATCTCATTGGCGGATGTTGCGATCTGCTCCATTGCGGCGACGGCCTGCTGCACCACCTCTCCGGATTTTTCAGCGCCGACTTTGGCGCGGCCGACGAGGAGACCCGCTTCCTGCGCCCGTTTCGTGGCGTCCTTCACCGTCGTGGTGATCTCTTCCAGCGCAGCCGCAGTCTCTTCAACGGCAGCCGCCTGCTGCTCCGTGCGCTTGGCCAGATCGTCCGCCGCAGACCTGATCTCATTGGCGCCGGCGTCGATACCGCGGGCGTTCTGCGCCACCTGGCTTAAGGTCGACTGCAACTGTTCCGCAGCCCGGTTGAAATCACCACGTATACCGTCGAGACCGGAGACGAACGGCTGAACGATCCGGTAAGTAACGTCGCCCTGTGCTATTTTAGAAAGGGCCGTGGCAAGATTGTCGACGGCAAACTGTACGTCGGCGGCCTCCCTGGTCTTCTGTTTTTCACGCTCGATCCGGTCCTTTTCCGAAGTCGACCGGTTGGCTTCCGTCTCAGTCTCAAGGCGGAGGCGTTCGACTGCGCTCTCGCGAAACGCCTGAACCGCGGCCGCCATCTGGCCGACTTCATCCCTGCGATCCATCCCGGAAATTTCGCTTGCCGTATCGCCGGCCGCGAGCGATTCCATGCGCGCGCGAAGTCGCGCAATCGGGGTGGTGATGCCCCGGGAGGAAATGAGCAGGCCAAGTGCGATCACGGCCAGCGAAACGAGCGCGAGCGTAATCAGGCCTGTCCAGATCGTCGTATTGGTGCTGGCGGTAAGGCGTTCTCTACCCTCATTCATCACCTGGATGAGCTGCTCATTGCCGGCGCTGATCTTTGGCGAGACTTCGGCAATTTTCCGAAGCACGTTGAGCGCCATCTGCTGCGCTTCGGCGCGTTGCCCTGCCTGCATGAGGGCGATGACCTGATTGCCGATCTCCTCGACTTCGACAACACCCTTGAGGATATCGCGCGCGGCATCGGTGCGTGCCGGCACCAGCTCCATGATCTTGTTCTGACGTTCCTCAAGCTGCTTACGGTCGGCTCTGAAGGTTTTGACAGCGGCTTCGAAATCAGCGCTCGTCGGGTCGTTAAGGCTGGCGCGAAGCATCTGCATGCCAAGCGCATTGAGGTTTCCGCTGGTTCTGGCGTTCAGAACCGCAGCAAGGGCCTCATGGCCGATGAAATCGCTATAGACGTTGTCGGTGCTTTTATATTGCAGGCTGACGTAGCCTATGCCGGAAAGCGACATCAGGCTCATCAGCGCGATGACAAAAACGACCTTTGTTTTTATCTTGGTATTGTTCAGGAAAGACATGAATGGCCTCAAGGCAAACATTTCTCCAGCCGCCCTCGCGGGAGGCCGGAGAATATATAATGAAACATCGCGGGTAGCTGTTGCCCCTCATAGGGCGACAAGCGGACGCCTTTTTTCGAGTCGCCGCCGGGCGGGTCGTTCCGGGTCCGCTTGTTCTACCGGCTCCGCCGATGAAACCTTGGAACCTGCGTATTTTAGATTTCACAAAATAACTAAATGAAGTGTTACCCGGGATAGGCAAGTGCTGACAATTCGCCGCGCCGCAGACGGCTCCGAGCATCGAAATCACGATTTATGGAATATCAAATGCCTGGTAGATTGGCCTCTTGATCTGCATGTTTTCGGGATTGCCTGATAAGCCAGTCTCCGAACAGCACAACGTTGCGGTTATTCGCCTTTCTCTCCGGATAAACGACGTAATAGGAGTCCTCGGAACGCGTGGCTTCTCCGAAAGGCATATGCAAATCGACATTGGCCTTGTCATGCCAACGAAATGTTTCCAGCACCTCCTTTACGAAACAGTCGGCATCCGAAGACACGGAAAGGATTGCGCTTCAGCGCCTCGTCATTGACGCGTGCCACGAGTGCCATCGGCGTGCCGTAGGCAGGAACCTCCTCACGGTACATTTCTGACATGGCGCTTGAAAACGCTGCACGGATCTCGCTGGTGGAAACATAGTTGGACATGCGCGTGCGGCCCTATCGATCGCTCGGCGACGAGCCGCCGCCAGCCTTCTTGCAACTCGCCATCTTTTTATGGCCGCGACGGCAGATTAGGGTTCGCGGGAACCGCAGTGACCCCAAGTCATTTCCGGCCTGTGTTCATAGGGTTTGCTGCGCGCACAGTCCTCCTAAATCGGACCATAATAATGTAGTGTCATACCGTGAATTATTGGAAGGGTTTTACGAATGAGCCTCGCTGGAGATGTCGCAGAAGACGCTGAACTCCCCTCTACTCTCTATGATGGACTTGCCGGCTTTCGGCTTGCCATGCGGCGCTTCCTGTCGCTCAGTGGCGCTGCTCTCGCAAAAGCCGACGTCACTTCTCAGCAATACCAGGCCATGCTGGTCATCAAGACCGCACCGGAAGGGAAAATGAGAATACGGGATTTCTCGGAACTGATGCTCATCCAGGCGCATGGGGCGGTGCAATTGGTCGACCGGTTGGCGGCGGCCGGTCTGGTGGAAAGAACACCGTCACAGAGAGACAAAAGGAGCATTCTGATTAGCCTCACCCCAAAGGGCGAACACATTTTGCGAACGCTTGCCAGAATACATCTGGAAGGACTCTTGGCCAATCAAGACCTGCTTGTCGAATCCCTTGGGAAACTGCGCGATCTGAACGAACTAACCTAAAGGCTGCGTCACAACCGCGGACGATATGACCATTGAAGCGATATTCTCCATGGTAATCGCAAATGGAATCAGCCACAGCAATGTCAATACAGTGCCCGACACCCAAAACCATCGACCGAGCTCCAGCTGAGAGGAGCCGGTCGATTTTTTGCCAGGCTGAGGCGACCGCGCAAGTCGCCACGCCGCCCCTGCGAAAAACAACGCGCTGAAAAATCCACCAAATATAATGACAAAAATACTTGTCGCAGTGACGAGGCCGGCCAACAGCCTTAACCAGAGTGGCGTTACACTATCACCAGTCAAGGCAATCATCGTTGCACCGACAACTATGATTACCGGAGCGATTGGAAGCCACAAGATCAGCCAGCCGTAGGTTTCATCGAGCGCGCGGCCAGCAACCTTGATTGCAGCCAATATCCGAGTTGTTGTTGGCACCGCATGAAACACGACCACATCCTCCTCAGCCGATAGCCGCGAAGTATATCACGGGGTGACATAAAGCGGCAGACGCGGCCCGGCCGTACTGAACACATTTTGGTCACATTTAGGTGTTGCGCGACACGTATGGCGGGATAAAGCGACGAGAAACATGTTAGCCCGACAACAACGATTGACAAAACTGAAGAGGGATAACCGGCCGCACCGGAGTTCCCAAGCGGACAGATCGCTGATCAATCGGCTGGCGACCGCGCAATCTCAGGAGGCGCAGTCGTAATTCAGCTACTCATCGACGTTGTTATTTTGCGAGAAGTCCTTCTCATCACCGGCCTGAAGGATGTCAGCCCTTCCCAATGATAAATCCTGCGATACCCGAATCGGCCGTTTGTCTCTTCGATGCATCAGATAAGTGACGACACATTGATCGCCTCTGGAGCTTACCGACAGCAATCTGTCCGACGTCCCACGCATGAATGCTTCAGCGGCGGCGGCACAGTCAGTCTGGGCAACGGCTGGCGCACCAACCAAATTCAGCAGGGCGCACAAGACGAAAGCCACAGTGAGAAACCGAAGAACACAAAATGTCACGCACACCCATCAATCAGTGTGTCCGGCGAAACGCTTGCAGTTCATTCCGGTCGAAGAGGGCTTCACACACTTCCTGAATCATAAATCGTGCGGCGCTCGCGACCGGAGCCGATAGGGTTTCGCCCTGCCTGGCCGCATAGCCAATCCGCAAAAGACCTTCCAGTTCCGTTGAATTATCAATCAGCCCATCGAATTTTTCGAGAAAATCAGCGGGTAGGGTTCGAACTGCACCGCCCGGCCTTTCAATCAGGCCATGTTGCAAAAGTCGCGTTTCAAGCAACGAAGACAATTTTGCAATCTCACTGACGTCGTTCATCTGTTCCCCCCGAATGATACAGTCTCCCAACCGATTTTATATCACGACATGATATTTTTTTCAATGTCGAGTTGCTCGGCGAAAACCGGGTTCGGGTTGAGAGAGCGGGAAAATCAAATACTGCGACGGCCGACGCCCTCTGCAGGCCGTGATGACGCGCACCGAACGTTGAGACGAAAATCGTTGGTCACAGATTGCGGTCACGCTTTCGTGTTCGCCTCACGCTGTAACGTCACTCCCGGAAAGATCGAATACAGCCATACGCGGCCGATGAACGGTCTGCGGACATTCAAGAGGAGATCATTTATGAACCGTTCCACGCTCACCTTCGCTTTGGCAGGCTCACTCGCAAGCGCTGTCGCATCTGTGTCTTTTGCTGCGCCGCTGGCACCGGAAAAGATGGCCGGAAACGAGAAATGCTACGGCATCGCCCTGAAGGGGCAGAATGATTGCGCTGCCGGCGCCGGCACGACCTGCGCCGGAACCTCCACCATGGATTACCAGGGCAATGCCTGGAAGGCCGTACCCGCCGGCACGTGCACCACGCTGAACGTGGATGGCCACAAGGGCATGCTGGAGCCGTCTAAAAGCTGAGCCGCGACACCGGAGGCCCGCTTGCCGGGCCTCCTCCTCATCCGTCAAAACCGGGAGACCAGCAATGACCGTTTCAGCCGACCGCGCCACCGTCCTGCCACCCCGTGCTGGCCTCGGCCTCAAGCCGGAACACTACGACACTATCCTCGACGCAAGGCCGGATATCGGTTTTTTCGAAGTCCACGCGGAAAACTATATGGGCGCCGGTGGCCCGCCGCACCGTTATCTTGAAGCCGTTGCAGCGCTTTATCCCCTGTCGCTGCATGGCGTTGGCCTGTCGATCGGTTCGGCCCGTGACCTCGACACCGGGCATCTGAGACGGCTTCGCGACCTTATCGATCGTTACCGGCCGCAGAGCTTTTCGGAGCATCTGGCGTGGTCGACCCATGACACCGGTTTCCTCAACGATCTTCTGCCCTTGCCCTACACGGCCGAAACCCTGTCGCGTGTCGCCGACCATGTCGATGAGACCCAGCAATGGCTGGGCCGGCAAATGCTGCTTGAAAATCCATCAACCTATGTGCTGTTTTCCGAAAGCACCATCGATGAGGTGGATTTCCTCACCGCCATTGCCAGCCGAACCGGATGCGGGCTGTTGCTCGATGTGAACAATGTCATGGTCTCGGCGGTGAACCATCGCCTCGATCCGGTCGCCTATATCGACCGTTTCCCGGTCGAGCTGGTGGGTGAAATCCACCTTGCCGGTTATGACGAGACCATCGACAGCGTTGGAGACCGGCTGCTGATCGATGCCCACGGCACCGCCGTCAGATCCGATGTGATGGAGCTTTACCGGCACACGCTATCGCGCAGCGGCGCTTTGCCAACCCTGATCGAATGGGACAACGACGTGCCAGACTTTGCGACGCTTCAGGCAGAAGCGGTGCGCGCTGACATCCTGTTGAACGAAGCGGCCCTGAAAAGCCGATCCAGCCAGGCGGCGTGACCATGCAGTTTTACGAAAGCCAAGGCGCCTTTGCCTCCGCCCTGCTCGATCCGGACCAACCGCTACCGTACGGTATCACCACCGCGCGCGGTGCTGCCGATCCCTCGCGTTTTGCCATCTATCGCAACAACGTCTATGTCGGGCTGACGACGGCGTTGGGGCTACGTTTTCCAGTGACGAAACGGCTGGTTGGCGTTGAGTTCTTTGCCGGAATGGCCCGTGCCTATGCCGCCGACCGCAAACCGGCCTCACCGCTCATCATGCAGTACGGCGACGATTTCCCGGATTTTGTTGCGACTTTCCCGCCAGCATCGTCTCTCGCCTATCTCGCGGATGTGGCGCGGATCGAGGCGGCGTGGAGCACGGCCTATCACGCGGCAGACAGAGCGCCGCTCGAAGTCTCCCAACTCGCCGCCCTTTCACCCGAACACCTTCTCGATAGGGTGCTTATCCCGCATCCTTCGGCCCGGCTTGTGCAATCGCCGTTTCCGGCCGGCAGCATCTGGAACGCCCACCAGGGCGAAACCGTGACACCGCCTGTCGACTGGCGAGCCGAAACGGTGCTTGTCGTGCGGCCGGCCATGCAGGTCGAGATCAACGTCCTGCCATCGGCAGATGTTGCCTTCGCGGCGCGTCTCTTTGCCGGCGCAAGCCTTGGCGAAGCGGCTGAGACGGCTTTGGCCGCAACATCTTCGTTTGATTTCGGATCGGCCTTGATTGGCCTGATCGGCCTTGGCGCTTTTAGCGCCGTTGAACACCGTGAAGGGGACCTTCCATGACCACAGAACTTGCCTCCGCACGCAGCCTCGGCGGTTCGCTTGCAGCACTTCATCGCCACGCCGAATGCCTGCTCGCCTCCATTCCGCAATCATTGCCGCTTTTGGCACTGCGGTTTGGCTTGGCAATTCCGTTCTTCAAATCAGGACTGACCAAATGGGACGGATTTCTGACGTTATCGACCGGCGCCAGATATCTGTTCGAACAGGAATTCAGGCTGCATATCTTCGGCAACCTGATCCCCTACCCTATGCCGCTGGTCATGGCGGCGGCCTCGGGCATTGCCGAACTCGTTCTGCCCGTGCTGCTGGTTCTTGGCCTTTTCACCCGTTACGCCGCTTTGGGTCTGCTGGTGATGACGGCGGTGATCCAGCTTACCGTTCCGGATGGCTGGGCCAATTTCCATCTGCCCTGGGCTGCCATGGCGCTGACCCTCGTGGTCTATGGCGGCGGCCGGATAGCGCTGGATGCCCTTGTCAAATTGCGCCGACACTGACCGAACGTTGATCGTGGAACACCCCGGCCGCCTGAATTCCAGGGCGTGGTGCTGGCAACGTCGACCTTCGCAGGCATGGCCCGGCCCCCTTGTTGTTTCTCCTTGATGTTCATGCCTGGAAAGCTTCTTCCTGTCGCGTTCTCGAGACGACGCAATGCCAGAACGCATTTTTTTGCGGAACAATCTGTGGATGTTGAAGTTACCCTTCATCAGGAGGAGGACTATCCATGATCGCAAAAGCCATTTTAGTGGGGGCAGCCACTGCCTTGTCGACGCTTTTTTCCACCGTTGCGCTGGCGCAGACCGAGCTGACGATGTGGTATCATGGTGCCGGAAACGTTGAAGAGCGCAAGATCCTGACCGGCATCATCGAGGACTTCAATTCATCCCAGACAGACTGGAGGGTATCGTTACAAGAGTTCCCTCAAACCGCATATAACGAATCCGTCACCGCCGCTGCGCTTTCCAGCAAGTTGCCTGACATTTTGGATGTCGATGGGCCGAACATGCCGAACTGGGCCTGGTCCGGTTATCTGCAACCTTTAAAGATCGATGAGGCAAAGCTTGCGAACTTCCTGCCCGGCGCCGTGGGCAAGTGGGGAGACAAGCTCTATTCCGTCGGGTTGTGGGATGCAGCCGTAGCTGTATTCGCCCGCAAATCCGTTCTCGATGAAAATGGTATTCGTATTCCAACGCTGGAACAGCCCTGGACCGGCGAAGAGTTCAACGCGGCGCTTGAAAAACTCGCAGCCACCGGCAAGTTCGAATATGCGCTGGATCTTGGCATGGCCGATAAAACCGAGTGGTACAGCTATGCCTTCAGCCCGTTTCTGGAGAGTTTCGGCGGCAGCTTGATCAACAAGGAAAACAACCAGACCGCCGAGGGCGCGCTGAATGGAGACAACGCCGTCAGGTTCGGAGAATGGTGGCAGTCCCTGTTCGAAAAGAAGCTCGCACCGGGAACCTCGCAATCGCCTGCCGATCACGAAACCGGATTTCTGGAAGGTCGCCACGCCTTGCAATGGATGGGCAACTGGGTTGCGGTGAAGGCGCTGGAGAAATACGGCGATGATCTGTTGTTCCTGCCTGCGCCCGATTTCGGGAAAGGCCCGAAGATCGGCGCCGGGTCATGGCAGTTTGGCGTATCGGCCACCAGCAAGCATCCCGAAGGTGCATCGGCCTTCATCGAATTCGCCATACAGGACAAATATCTCGCGCAGTTTTCCGACGCGATCGGTCTTATCCCGGCCACGTCTTCGGCTGCCCAGATGACGAAGAACTACAAACAGGGCGGCCCGCTTGAGGTATTCTTCGAGCTGTCCAAACGTCAGGGGACATTGCGGCCGGTCACTCCGGCTTACGCCTTCATCTCGCCGGTCTTTTCCAAGGCTCTTTCCGACATTGCCAACGGCGCGGATGTTGCCGATACGCTGGATAACGCAACCGACGAGATAAACAATAATATAGAGCGCAATTCCGGTTACCGACCCAAATAGGGGCAGGTTATCGATGGCGCTCTTTTCTTCAAAGGGAAAACTGACCCGGGACAGCTTCACGGGTTGGTTCATGGCTGCCCCGGCGATGGTGCTGATCGGGCTGTTTCTGATCGCGCCCTTTTTGCTGGGGCTCGGTTTTTCCTTCACCAACCAGCGGCTGACATCTCCCAATCCGACCGAGTTTGTCGGCGTTGAAAATTACACCCGGCTGCTGGGGATCGGCGTGCTGACGCTCGAGCCGGAAAAAGAGGCGGACGGCAGCATCAGCCAGGATGCGGATGGCTCCGTCTCCTATCCGCGAATTCGCAATTTCACCCGCAACAATCCCGACTATCCCCATCTGGAAGGGATGCGGGAATATAAGAGCTTCACCTGGGGCGACAATCAAGTCGTCATTCTGGCGCGCGACGTCGTGTTTTTAACAGCGCTCGTCAATACGCTGGCTTTCGTGGCGGTCGTCGCGCCGGTTCAGGCGGCGCTGGCGCTGTTTCTTGCCCTGCTGGTGAACCAGAAGATACCCGGCGTCACGATTTTCCGCGCGATCTACTTCATGCCGGTGGTGCTGTCGGTTGTAGTGGTGGCGCTGCTCTGGCGGTTTATCTATGCAGCCGATAACGGGCTCTTGAACAGCCTTTTGGGCTACATGAGCTTCGGACTGTTTCAACCTGTCGACTGGTTGGGCAGAACCGATACCGCTTTATGGGCCATTCTGGTGATGTCGGTCTGGCAGGGCGTCGGGTTCCACATGGTCATCTGGCTCTCCGGTCTGCAAACCATCTCTCCGGATCTTTACGAAGCAGCCGACATCGAAGGGGCTAGTCGCTGGCAGAGGTTCCACATGATAACCTGGCCTCTGCTGCGCAACACGGCGGTGTTGATTGTCATCGTCATTACCATGCAGGCTTTTGCGCTTTTTGCGCAGATCGACGTGATGACCAAAGGCGGCCCTCGCGATTCTACACAAAGCATCGTCTATCAAGCGGTTGAGCGAGGATACCGCCAGCAGGACATTGCGGCCGGTTCCGCAATTTCGGTCGTGCTGTTCCTGCTTGTTCTGTGCATTTCGCTGACCCAGCGATACCTCACAAGGGAGAAGCAATGATGCGGGCCGGACAACGCAAAAGCCTTGGCTTTCTCATCGGCAACTATCTACTTTTGCTTGCCTTCGCGGCGATATTCATTTTGCCGCTGTTGTTCATGGGGTTCTCGTCGCTAAAACCGAACGACCAGCTGCTGAATGACGCCACGTCGATACGAGCCTTTCTGCCGGTCGGCGAGCTTTCGTTTGAAAACTATACAGCAGCTTTCGCCCGGGCGCCGATTGCGACCTTCATATTCAATTCGGTGCTGGTGACGGGCGTTACCGTATTTCTCGCCCTGCTGCTTGGCTCGCTTGCGGCCTTCGCCTTCACCTTCTTGAACTGGCGCGGAAAGGACGTTCTCTTCTCGATCATCCTCGCCACGCTCATCATTCCTTTTGAAACCATTGCCGTGCCGTTGCTGCTGGAAGTCAACAGCCTGCCATGGATTGGCAGCAACGGGTTTACCTGGGGATGGCTCAACTCCTGGCATGTGCAGATCATCCCATGGATCGCAGACGGGCTGACGATTTTCCTTTTCGTGCAATATTTCAAGGATCTCCCGAAGGAGTTGCTGGAGGCGGCGCGCATCGACGGGGCCGGCTGGCTGCGGATTTATGCGCAGGTGGTGATGCCGCTCAGCGGCCCGGTGATCGCAACCGCTGCGATCTTGAAATTTCTCGTCATGTACAGCCAGCAATATCTATGGCCGCTTCTTGTCACTCAATCCGAGACATACAGACCTGTCATGGTCGGGCTGCAATACTTTTTCCAGCTCAACACGCCCTGGGGTGAAGTCATGGCTTATCTGACCATCATCACGCTGCCGGTGCTGATTTTTTATCTCTGCCTGCAGAGACTGTTCATCTCCAGTATCGCAGCGAGCGGTATAAAGGGATAGCGCCTCATCCTGCACGGGGTGAAGGCCTGACATAAGGCGATAGTGAGAAATGAACTGGGACTTGCGGGAGCTTGCTGCATTCCATTGGCGCCGAATATTCTGGCCAACCCGGAGGCTGTTGTGTTTTCTTACGAACTTGAACGCTGAACGGCGCCGGCAGATCGTCGTTCCAGATTGACTGATCACACTGCCATTAAAATCGAATGTTTGACCGGGAAGGGCAGTCGCCCGAGAGTTGATCTTAAGCGCCCTGCGAGATTTGCCCTTCTCACATTCATGGTTTGCGCCGCTTTGAAGGATGAGGCCGATGAAAATGAGATTTCTCTGTGAGGCTGTTCTCGCCTTGATGTTTTCCACCGCAATCGCCTCCGCCCAGCAGGCGTCCGACACGGTGGCGCCGGAAAGGGCAACCGGGCTTGCCACCGCCAAACGTGTCGAGTCGAAGAACTTCATGGTCGCCGCAGCCAATCCGCTGGCGACCAAAGCGGGACGCGACGTGATTGCGGCGGGCGGCAACGCCATAGATGCGATGGTGGCGGTGCAGACCGTGCTGGGCCTCGTTGAACCACAGAGCTCCGGTCTCGGCGGCGGCGCCTTCCTTGTTTATTACCACGCAGAAAGCGGCAAGCTGACAACGTTGGATGGCCGGGAGACGGCACCGATGGAAGCCACGCCAAAACTCTTCCTGGATGAAAATGGCCAGCCGCTTAAATTCATGAACGCGGTCATCGGCGGCCGTTCCGTCGGAACGCCGGGAACGGTGCGACTTCTGGAGGAAGCTCATAAACGCTATGGCAAGGCTGAATGGGCGAGCCTGCTGAAACCGGCGGAAACGCTGGCGACCGAGGGCTTTCAGGTGTCGCCTCGCCTTGCCTCTCTGATCGCGTCCGAGGGTGACCGGCTGAAGACATATCCAGAGGCGCGGTCCTATTTCTTTGACACCGCCGGGGCCGCGTTGCAGGCTGGTACTTCGTTGAAAAATCCTTCCTATGCCGAAACGCTTGCAATGATCGCCAAAGGCGGTGCAGATGCGTTTTACAAGGGGCAAATTGCCGAGGCCATTGTCAAAACCGTGCGCGAGGCGGCCGACAATGCCGGCGTGCTGTCGCTTTCCGACCTTGCCAATTATCGCGTCATCGAACGCGAACCTGTCTGCTTTATCTATCGTGCGCTTGATGTTTGCGGCATGGGGCCGCCATCTTCTGGCGGTGTCGCCATTGGCCAGATACTCGGCATGGCGGAGAACTTCGATCTAAGCTCGCTGGGGCCCAAAAATGTCGAAAGCTGGCGCATTATCGGCGATGCGCAGCGTCTTGCCTTCGCCGACCGCGAGCGTTACGTCGCTGACGCCGATTTCGTGCCGCTACCGGTCAAGGGCCTGCTCGACAAGGCCTATCTAGGCGAAAGGGCAAGCTTGCTCGACGGCGAAAAGGCCTTGGCCAAAGATGTCGTCAAGGCCGGCGAGCCGGAATGGGACCATGCGCTGCTTTTCGGCCGGGATGCCGCGCTTGAGTTGCCCTCGACGAGCCATTTCGTCATCGTCGACAGGCAGGGCAACGTTGTTTCGATGACGACGACGATCGAAAGCGGTTTCGGCTCGCGTCTGATGACGAATGGCTTCCTGCTCAATAACGAATTGACGGACTTTTCCTTCAAGACCCACGATGGCGGCCTGCCGATCGCCAACCGAGTCGAGCCCGGCAAACGGCCGCGCTCTTCGATGGCCCCGACTATCGTGATGAAAGATGGAAAACCGCTGCTCGCTATTGGTTCGCCCGGCGGCAGCCAGATCATCGGCTATGTGGCGCAGGCGCTGATCGCCTATATCGACTGGGGCATGCCGGTTGAGGCGATCGTCGCCCAGCCGCATCTCATCAACCGGTTCGGCACCTACGACATCGAGGCAGACACCAGCGCGGAGGAGCTGGCAGGACCGCTGAAGGCGCTGGGTTACGAGGTGAAACCGGGTGAGATGAATTCCGGTTTGCATGCGATCGAGCTGACCGCCCAGGGTTTGGCCGGTAGCGCCGATCCAAGACGCGAAGGAGCGGTTCTCGGGGACTGAACACACCTATCGTGGCATTCGAGCAAATCCCTTTGCGAGAATGGGCCCGGTGGGCCTGCCGGTTGGCGAACCACCCGCCTGCTCGAGGGTGATTTCGTAGAGCTGATCGCTTCTGGGAGCCGGCAGAGCCGGCCCTTCTAGCTTTGCTGAACGCACACCCTCGATCAATCCGAGAGAAACGGGGCCGACCTCCTTCGAAGGTAAGGTCCACAACTGAATCGTCTTGTCGCGCGGCACTGCAAAATCAGCCAGCATCCGCACGGTTGCCTTCTCGTTTCCAAAATCCTCGACAACAGCCTTAACCTGACCGTTCTCATCAAGGAGCACGGCGATCACGAGCGGATCGATCGGGCGGGTAAGGCTGAAGGCCAGACCCGCGGCCAGGAGGAAACTCGCGGCAATGGCAGAGAGGGCGATGCCACGCCAGCTGTTAGACCTATTGTCGTTTGCTGTCTTGGGCGACGTAGCGTATGCAGCGCCGGTCTGCGGCAACAGGCGGGTTTCAATTTTTTCCCACAGGTCGTCTTTGATTGCGGCAGGTTCAACAGTGGTATCGAGGGGAAGAAAACGCTCGCGGCTTCTGGAGACTGCCGCCCGCAGAGCATCATCATGCACGAGTGCAGCTTCAATAGCCTCGGCCTCGAGAGCGTCCAGCAATCCCAGAACGTAGTCGTCGGCAAGATCGGGAATGTCTTTGCGATCAAATTTCATGCCATGCACTCCCGCAGAGCGATAAGCCCTCGCCTGATCCAGGATTTTGTTGTTCCCAGGGGAATGCGAAGCCTGCCGGCGATTTCCCCATGGGAGTATCCCGCGACATAGGCCATCAGGATTCCCTGGCGTTTCGTCTCATCGAGACTTCCGAGACACTCATAGAGCCGCGAATTCCTGTCGAGTTTCTGCCAGACTGCAACCACCTCCGTTGCTTCTTCACCATCGCGAAGCATCTCGACATCCTCAACGATGAGCTCGCGTCTCGTATCACGGACAAGATTGAGTGCCCGGTTGCGAACGATCGCGTAAATCCATCCTCGTGCCGATCCCTGGTCGGCACGGTATTGATGAGCATGTGTCCAGATCCGAACAAAGCTCTCCTGAACGACCTCCTCGGCCAGTTCGCGCCGCTTGACAATGCGTTGGGCGACCGCGACCAGACGTCCGGCCTCGCGATCGAAAATCAAGCGCAAGGCGCTTTTATCGCCTTTCGCGCAGGCTGCAAGCGCCCTGTCGAGATCGTTCGGCACAGGGCCCGTCTGCATTTGAATCCTTTCCACTCGTGATCGAAAGCACCGTCAACTGTGCATAATACCCATCAGACAGGTTAATGGATGCACTTAAAAAATAATTTTTCCTGTCTGCATCCAAATGCGTTGCCCCCCGTGTCCTAGAGACGGAAGCGTTCAAACGACGCCTTCCGAATGGCTCAATTCACGGGAGAAACACATGCGCACTATCCGCCTCACTCTTCTCGCCTCAATGGCCCTGACGGCATCGGCAGGCATTGCCGTTTCAGCGCCGGTCCTTGGCCTCATGGGAGACAAGACCCTCGTCATGTTCGATACGGAGAAGCCCGCAGTTACGAAGTCGATGGATGTGACTGGTGTAGACAGGCTTGTCGGCATCGACTTTCGTCCGGGCAACAAGACCGTCGTCGGTGTGACGCCGGATCATAACATTGTCACCATCGATCTCGAAACCGGCGCTGCAACCGAGGTCGCCAAGATGGACAAGATGCTTACCCTTGCCGATGCGCCGGTTGTCGTTGATTTCAATCCTGCCGCTGACCGTCTGCGTTTCATGACGGGCACGACAAATCACCGCGTGCATCCCGATACCGGAGCCGTCACGGTGGATGGCGCACTCGCTTTCGAGGATGGCGACATGCATAAGGGCGAAACGCCAAACATCGTCGCTGCGGCCTACACCAACTCGACCGGCAAGCCCGAGAAAACGGCAATGTACAATATCGATGCCACCATCGGTGCCCTGATCCAACAGACAAAACCCAATGACGGAACATTGAAGGCGATCGGCAAGCTCGGCCTGAAGGAAATGCCGGCAAACTATGCCTTTGATATCCAGGGAGAAGAAGGCGGCAAGAACACTGCCTATCTCGCCGCGGGCAAGATGCTTTACACCGTCGATCTGGAAACAGGCGCTGCGACCGAAATTGGTTCCATTACCGGCGCCGAGGGTGAGCTGCGCGACATCACCGTTCTCCCCGCAATGTGAGCCTTTGTCGCGACAATGAAAACGTGAATGAAAGGGCTGCCCCCTGAATGGAGCCAGCCCTTTCCATCTGCACGGCCGAAAGGGTTACATTTCGGTAAGCAGGACCTTGTCTATGACGTGAATGACGCCGTTCGGCTGCTTGATGGCAACGATCTTGGCGTCACCCCGTAAATTTAATAGTTGCAGGAAAACATAGTCCAAGGCGCAAAGAGAACGTCTTGCCATTCGGTTATAATTCTCATTCTTCCGCAGGAAGCAGAGGCCAGGCGAAACATTCTTGTTACGCCTGGTTTTTGTTCAGCAGCGCTGCCGTATGTCGTAGCCTGGCCAAGTCTTCGTCAATCATTGCAGTTGCTTCAGAACGCTTGAGAGCGCTTGCCGCGTGCAGCATTGCAATCTTCTTGAACTCCGCATCGCCGAATTTCGATAGGGTAAGAAAGGCTTTCTGTAATCGAAGCCCGACTTCGATGATGGACGCCCCGTCTCGGGCGATGGGCAAGAAGAGGTCATCAAACAGGTCTTCAAGTCGAATTGGGGTAACGAAGAGCCGAGGATGCACCACCTTTGTTTTGCTGTCCTGCAAATCCCAGACGGACAGCACGCGTATCGCTCGGGAGATCACATCAATCGCAGTGCCGGGATCGTTGATAGCCGGTGAAAGCGCTCTGGAGGCAATTTCAGACAAAACCGCAGCCCCGAAGCGAGGATCCTGATCGAACGACCTGACATTACCAATAGTAAAAGCCGAGGCGATACGCTCGTAAACATTGTCATGAACCTCACCGTTAACCCAGGCCAGCGGAGTGTTGGGTGCAACCAGCTTGCCCGCTATCGCGACAATTAAAATGTCAAAATCGAACTCCTCGGCGATCTCGGAGAGAAGCGTTGCATCGACGTGTTGAACGTAGCCAACCTCGTTCTGGTGAATGGGCGTATTGGGCTCTCCTAATCTCGGGTCACCCTCAAGCAATCTGTGGCCGCCGAGATTTGGCGTTTCCACCCATGCCGTCAGTGCTTCAATCGTTGTCCGTTCAACCCGCTCCGTGGTTTCGGTCACTCGCCCAAGTCGCGAAAGATGATCAATCCAGCGCAGCAGCGTGACGATAATGAGAACGATCACGCCTATGGTGACCACAAAAAGGATGAGGCGTCCGCGATCCCCGTATGCACCTGTCGTAAGCGCAATTATTCCGACCAGACTGAACAGGAAGGAGCCCACGAAGGTAGCCAGCACATTCTGTGTCGTACTGTCTTCCATGACCAGTTTCGTGGCTCGCGGCGTGACGTTGGTGGTGGCCGCGGAATAGGCGGAAACCATTGTGCTCAATGAGAAAGTCGTTACCGTCAACATGCTGGAGGCAATAATACCGAGAATCTTGTCAACGGCGTCCGCGCCTATTTTTGTTGGCAGTTCTTGCGGGATGTAAGGCGAAAGCGCGACGGCAAGCAGAGCAGTCACGACACCAGCCATGGAAAAAAGCGTTGCCCTGAACCATATCCGTCGAACGATCTGGCCCAGCCACCACCGCCACTTTGACTTCATCACTCGCCAGCTCCCTTCAAAAGCGACCACCCGGACCGTCGCTTGTGCCGGGTGGTCAAAACTCGTGCAATCCGAACATTATGCCGTGTGTTCCGGCGCGCCATGGACGAGCTGAAACTCCGGCGAGTTGACCAGATGCAGGTAGCGTTCAAATTGAATCAAGACATCGCTGATGATCTGATCCTGCGACATGCCCATCAGATCGTAACCGCTATTGCCGCTGGAGAAAAAGGTTCTCGCTTCGTATCGAAACTCTGCCTCGCCTGCGCGGATGGTGGTGAAGCTTGCAACCCGATGTTTCTGGACCGATACACCATAGATAAAGTCACGGACGTCAGACGCAGGAGATCGAAGGGTGACAACGCCGGCTCCCTCCCGATCTACCTCCGTCGGCCTCCCGCGCGACTGAAGTTCGGCAGCAACCTTGTCAAGCGCGGGTGCGACCTTGTCATCGATGAAGATCGCAACTTCTCTCTCCGTCGTGGTGCTCAGCATCAGAGCGAGCCTTCGTTGCCAGGTCTGACCAGAAGCGGGCTCCGCGGGCCCAACGTTTCGGCTGCTGTGCACCTCACGCTGCGCTAAATCCTGCTGCATTCCAAGATACAGCGACACGACCAAGGCCAGCATTACCACGGTAAAAGGCAATGCGCTGGCGACGGTTGCGGACTGCAACGCGGTGAGACCACCCGCCATCAGCAGGCATGCGGCAACGAGCCCCTCCATCGAACACCAAAAAATCCGCTGGCCCGTTGTCGTTTCCGTTTCACCGCCAGCGGCGATGGAATCCACCACGAGCGCCCCGGAATCAGCCGAAGTGATGAAGAATATGGAGACCAGCAGAACCGCCAGTGTCGAAGTGACGCCAGAAAGAGGCAAATATTCGAAGAAGCGGAAAAGGCCTACGGAAACGTCGTTCGAGATGGCGGCGCCCAGAGCGCCCGCGGCTACACCTGTATCAATGAACATTGCCGTGTTGCCGAAAACCGTCATCCAGAAGAATGTAAAACCGGCCGGGATGAACAGCACGGCAGCAACAAATTCGCGCACGGTTCTTCCGCGAGATATCCGCGCGATGAACATTCCCACGAACGGCGACCAGGAAATCCACCAGGCCCAATAAAACAGCGTCCACGAATCGATCCAGGGCGTGGGCTCGTAGGCGTAAATGTTGAAGGTTCGCAGGACGATCGTATCGAGATAGAGGCCGAGATTCTGCACGAAGTCCCGGAAGAGCTGTGTCGTCGGTCCGGCGATCAGCACGAAAAGCATGAGCAGTACGGCGACAACCAGATTGGTCTCCGATAATATTCTCACGCCTTTATCCAGGCCTGTCACAACCGAGATGGTGGCCATACCGGTCACCACGACAATCAGGACAAGCTGTACGCTGGTGCTGATCGGCAAGCCGACAAGGTGGTTGAGGCCGGCATTGATCTGCGCGACGCCGACCCCTAGCGATGTCGCAATGCCGAACATGGTGCCGACAATCGCAAAAATGTCGACCGCGTGTCCGATCGGGCCGTTAATCCTGTTCTTCAACAATGGATACAAGCCTGAGCGAACTGTCAGCGGAAGGTTGTAGCGGTAACCGAAATAGGCGAGCGACAAGCCAACGACGGCGTAAATCGCCCAGGCGTGTATGCCCCAGTGAAAGAAAGTCACAGTCATCGCTTCGCGCATTGCCGCCACGCTTTTCGGTTCGGCGGTCGGCGGCGCCATATAGTGGGTCATCGGTTCGCCAACGGCATAGAACATGAGACCGATGCCCATCCCGGCGGCAAACAACATCGCAATCCACGACAGGAAACGGAAATCGGGAACTGAATCGTCCGGTCCCAGTTTGAGCTGGCCAAACCTGCCGAAACACAATAGCAGCATCGCCGCCAGAAATACGCCGACAGAAAGCAGGTAGAACCAGCCGAAAGCGCCGAGAATGGAACCTTGAATGATACCAAAAAGTGCTTCCGCCTGGCCGGGGAGCACGATACCGATGGCGACGAACAAGGTGATGACAATCACCGACCCGTAGAACACCGGCGGATTGATGATGAACGATTTCATAGCTGCAATGGCCTTCCCTTATGCGTATGAGCAGATGGATTTTAAATATGCTCTTTGATTTTACCCCAAGTTTCGGCAAAAGATCATCACAGACTGGACATCTTCCGCTGTTGGAGAATGCGGAAACGACGATTTGGCTCCATCTTCTTCGTCAATAGCGTTGCCGCCTTGCCGCATGACGCGCCTTTTGCTTGGCATTGACCCGGTCTTCACTCGCGCCTATCCGTTAGAAATGATATTCACGACAAAAACCAGAAGGTCCGTCTCGTCTCGTCTCGAAATCTTGCAGATGAAGTTGCGTCGTATCGAGCGCGGGCGCGACACATGGGCACTTCGTTGGCAAGCTGTGCTTGCTGTTATCGATGTCAGCATCATCTCGTTCTTCATTTTCGGGCCATTTTTGCGCAGCGGGCCTTCCTATCTGATCATTGATTACATGATCGCGGTGTGGATACTTGCCGAACTGTTCGCACGCGCATTCGCAACTGGCTCTTTAGGCGCGCTCCTCAAGAGGCCGATGACTTGGATTGATCTTGTTATTCTTGCCACGTTGTTGTTTCCAAACGCGCTTTTCAATTTTGCTTTCCTGAGGGCGATGCGTCTCTGGGCCGTGGGCGAAAGCCCGCTCTTCGCCGTCATCCTGAAACGGCTCGGTTGCCATCACTACAAGGACGTTGCGCGCGCATCACTTAACTTCCTCGTCTTCCTGTTCATGGTGACAGGATTTGTCTACACGACCTTCTTCTATCACCAGAGCGGTTTAGTCGGCTTCATCGACGCCCTTTACTTTACGGTCGCGACGATGACGACGACAGGTTTCGGCGACATTACGCTTCCTGGACCTCTCGGAAAACTGACCTCCGTGGTTACGATGATTGTCGGTATTTCTCTCTTCGTCAGGTTGGCGCAGTCGATCGCGCGCCCCCGCAAGGTACTCTTTCCGTGCGGAAAATGCGGACTGCAAAGGCACGAGGTTGACGCGGTCCATTGCAAGGCCTGCGGACACCTGCTCAACATTCCAAACAATAATGACTAATACGCGTCCTTACTGACTCGGCGTCTGTGGCAATCACTACTTAGGTCGCTCTCCAGTCGAGGCGCGCGGCTTCATGATGGACTTGCTTCGGAAAAGTGGAGAGGTTTTCTTGAGTTGAAAGGAAACCGTTATGACGAAGAAAGTGGCCTCTACGAAAGAATACGAGCGTGAGGCTGTTCGCGTGGCCGAAACGAACGGGCGTACGCGGCGCGAGATAGCTGATGATCTTGGAATCGGGCTGTCGACACTGACGCGATGGCTTAGCCGAAGCGGGGATGTGGCTATGGATGATCCCGGACGTCGTGAAGGCGATGAAGATAAGGCGGCTGAACTCAAACGGCTGCGGCGGGAGAATGAGATTTTGCGTCAGGAGCGGGATATTCTGAAGAAGGCGACGGCTTTTTTCGCCAAGAAGGGAAGTCGAGGAGGCCCCGCTTCATCGATCAGGCGAGAAAAGAGGTCCCCGCACATCGCCACCGCTTCTGAATGGCCATATCGACTGGACGATGATCAGTCAGGCCCGTGGGATCGAAGCCCAGCTGACGGCAGAACTGAAAAAGCAGCTCCGGCCAGGCTTGGATGCAATCATCCGCTGGCTCGGCGCACCACCAACAGCCGAAGAACGACGACCGCCAAAGTCGACAGTTAGCTCGGGCAAGATGGCGCCCGCCAGGAAGGCAGCTTCTGCATCCTCAACCAGGAAGCTGCAATGCGCGGCAACCGACGGTGCCTTTGCCCGGTCTGCGTCGACACAGCGCGGGCCTGCACCAAAAGCAATAAGGCCCTTTCCCGGAAGCACTATTTGAAGCGACAAATGATCCGGCGAGCTTTCAGGACGCATTGATATACCATATGTGTCGTTTCGGTGACACATATTGGCAGCTCCACCGCGCTGTTGTTCATCTGGATGAGACATTCGATAACAAGACGCTGCTATCCTGGATGCAGGGGGAGCGCGTGCCCTGCTCCGTTGCCAGCTTTAATATCCTGCGCCGCATTGAGCGGCGCTATCGGTTGCAGGAAGGATATTTCAAGGACAAGCTACCGCACCAGGCGCGCTCGCTTTATGGTCATGATCTCGGCGATATCAGCCCGGTTGAGCGATGGCGCTTGTAGCTGACTGGCGAGGTGTTCATGCATGTGCGTCTATCGCAACCGCTCCTCACAAGGCGTTACCGTGACATCGCCCCATCGAGGGCCGTCAAGAAGCGTAGCGTGTCGTCGTCCAGCCCTGGGCGGCGCTGCGCCGCAGCGCCTCATCTAGCGATGTCGCGGACGTTAGCACGGCCACCGAAATAGCAGTTCTCCGTCTTGAACGGAGACAAACGCGGGGCACCGTAGTTTTCTCGCGCGCCTACGACAATCTAAAAATTCGTCGCAATCGACGCAGTCGCCGACAGATCAAAACTCGGTAATCAAGAACAAGCGGATGAGATCCAACGCCTACAATTCGGAGCAGACACCGAAGGCTGATAAATGTGAACATGCACGGGGCTCAACCCCGTGCATGTAGTGAGCCAGTTGACGCCTTCAACTGCCAAGCATGCCCGACAGCTTGTAGATGAGAAGTCCGCTTGCAGCCAGGATGGACAGAAAACCGCAGACGCCGAGCACGTTCTGAAAAGGCTTGTTGCGCAGCGTGCCCATCTCCCGACGATTGGAGATGATCATCAGCAGGCCCGCCAGGAACGGTGCCACCAATACCGTCATTGCCTGGGCGAAGATAATCAACTGGACACGTGACCCGGGTGCAAGCACGACCACCAGAGCGCCGAAGGCGAGTACGCATCCGACCAGAATTTTCGTCCGCAGGGCATCGAACGAACCGCCCCAACCAACGCCATCGGAGAGTAGCGTCCCGCCCGCGGTTGAATTGGCGAGCATGGACGAGAAGGCGGCGGCGAAGAAGCCAAGGACAAAGAGCGTGCTGCCGACGGACCCCGCCAACGGTTGAAACACATTGGCAAGCTGCATCAGTGTCTGCACACGCTCCCCCGTATGGCCGAGCACAGCGGCCGCGACCATGATCACGAGGCAGGTCATTATGCCGGGCGCAATAATGCCCGGGAGCGTGTCGGTGACCGTCGAGTCCCGGTACTGGTCGGCGCGCGTCCCCTTGGCACGCGTAGCGTAGCTGGTGAAGAACGCCGCATTGATGGAGAAGTTTGTCCCTACAAGGGCGATAATCAGGAGTTGGGCGCCTGGGGGGAAGCTTGGAATGACACCGGTCGCGCTGGCGACCCAATCGGGTCGTGCGAGGATGGCACTGCAGACAAAGCCAATTGCCATCATCGCGACGAGAGCAAGCAGGATGCGCTCCACAACGCTGTATACGTTGCGCATCAGCAGGATGAACCCGACGGCAAAGCTGCAAACGAGCGTCCACAGGATCGATGAGCCCCCAAAAAGCATGGAGAGCGCAAGACCTGAACCCGCGGCATTTCCGACGGAAAAGCAAAGAGTAATGAAAAAGACACTGATACCGGCCAGCACACCGACGGGCTTGCCCAACGTGTCCTTGATCGTTTGAATTACAGAGCCGCGGGCGATGATACCGATACGCACGCTCATGTCGGTGAAGGCGATCATCAAGATCGTCGACAAGACGATTACCCAGATCAGTGAATAGCCATAGGCGCTGCCAGCCTCCACGGCCGAAGTCAGATTGCCGGGACCAAACTGCCAGGCGCCAGCAACGAAAGCCGGACCTATAAGGGCCAGGCGTTTGCTCCAGGTCAAGGCAGACGGTTTCGAATTCTCGACAGCTGCGGCGCGCATGGCCGGCAGCACGGAATCATTTTGCTCACGCACAGGCGTGTCCTCCTCCTCGAGCCACATACACACTTCGTCCTCCCGAAACGTGCGGTGGCGTGACATCCAACTTGATACAGCTCCTTCACGCTGTGCGTCGATCCTGCATCAAATACGGGCGAACTGGCCCCGCGTCGCCAGGAGCACGGGGCCGCGTTCTTATTCGGCGGCGATCAAGTCCTTGGCTCGACCGATTCCGGCAGCTTCAAACGCGGCGAAGATCTCAGCTTCCGCTTTTTCGCCCAGGTTCTTCAGCGGCTCGCGGATCGTTGCATGGTCGAGCACGCCGCGATGCACGAGGCCGAGCTTGAGTGCAACGGTGCCTTCCATATGCGAACCGCGGTGGTAGACGGCACGAGTGATTGGCAACAGACGCTCGAAGATTTCGCGAGCACGGGAATAATCCTGTGCCTTGCCGGCTGCAATCAGGTCGATGAGAAGCTCTGGAGCGATGTTGCCATATCCAACAAGCAGACCGTCGACATCGAACATAGTGGGAAGCAGCCACTCGTCATGGCAGCTGAGGATCTGAAGGTTCGAATTTGCCTTCTTGAGCTCAGGAATCTCGACGTACCACCGTTTCATATTGCGCACGCCGTTTTTGGTCGCGACAACGCCATCCTGCGTAGCGATCGCAAGCTGAGTATCCAGGTCGTAGCTTGCCCTGGTCGCATCCGGATACTGGAACAGGATGCACTGAAGCCCGGATTCCTGCCAGATCGCCTTATAGCGATCCTGCGGCGCGCCTTTCTGGAAGCCGAAGCGCAGCCAACCGTGATTGGGATAGACCAGCGCGCCGGTTGCCCCAGCAGCCTTGCACTTCTTTGCCTCTTCGGCTGCAACCTTCGTGCCTTCGCCAGTAATGCCGGCGATAATCGGAACCGCGCCATCGACGGCTTCGACGTAGGTTCTGACGAGCTTCAGGCGCTCTTCCTCGGTCAGGAAAGTGCCCTCCCCAGCGTGACCAAGAATGACTAGGCTCTTCACGCCATCCATGCTGACCAACCACTTGGCCAGGCGAGCATTGGCCGCGTAGTCGACTTCACCGTCGCGGGTGAAAACGGTTACCGGAGCGGGGCTCAGACCTCTCAAATCCATTGCTTGCATCGAACATCTCCTCCTGTTGTGCTCGCTGCCACTACTAAAGCAGCGTTGGGATCGTTATCGGGAACGTTCCCACTATCGTTTCCGAATATGTTGGAGTCAATCCCCATTTTGGTGCATGATCACGGTGCAGAATATTGATTGGTGCCAGTAATGAGCGACTTTGAGACAAAGACGGACGAGACGAGCCGACAGACGCGGGTGACAATAATCGATGTCGCATTGGCCGCGGGGGTATCGAAGTCCACAGTATCGCGCATACTCGACGAACGGCTGCCGCGCTCGGACAACGACACAGCGCGCCGGGTGCGAAAAATTGCAGAAGACATGGGCTACGTACGCGATGTGTCCGCCGCAAGTTTGCGGCGTGGGAGCACGCAGACAATCGGGGTCATCGTGCCGCGACTGACGGATACCGTCATGGCCATGCTTTACGAAGCGCTGACCAAAGCATGCAGCCGAAATGGCCGTTTTGCTATCGTAGCGACGACAGACGACCAGCCCGGTGCAGATCGTCTCGCCGCCGAATCGCTTTTGAAGCGGGGCGTAGACGGCCTGATCCTTTCGACGGCGCGGGAGGGCGACGATTTTGCAGATACGTTGGTGGAGAGGGGCATTCCCTTTGTACTGGCCTTGCGTACCGATGGCAGAAATCTCTCGGCCATAGGTGACGATCGGCTAGGGGGCTATCTGGCGACACGACATTTGCTCGATCTTGGGCATCGTAAGATCGGAGTGATTGCCGGCCCGTCCTATGCCTCCAGTGCCCGCCGGCGCCTCGAAGGTTATCGCCAGGCCTTTGACGAGGCTGGCCTCGCCGTGCACCCGGATTGGATCGTACCCTCAACCTTCGGAATAGATGCAGGAGCGCACGCAGGCGAAACGTTGATGCGGCTGAAAGACAGGCCATCGGCGATTTTTGCCGTCAACGACAATACGGCAATTGGCGCCCTATCAAGCTTATCGCGCCTGGGTCTTTCAGTTCCGGATGATGTGTCAATAGTCGGCTATAACGACATTCCAATCGTCAGTCATCTGCCGACCCCACTGACAACGGTGCGTGTACCTTTCGAACAAATCGCCTCTAATGCACTCGACTTGCTGACACACGGTGCCGCATCTGCAGATGACCGCATTCGCTTGTCAGCTCCGACCCTCATCCCACGTAAATCAACCTCCCTCGTCGGACTTCGACGCTGATCAACACACGTGTATTCCGTGAGTGTTAACGACGGCGGAGCGATTACGAGGTAAGCGGTCTTGATTGGAATCGAACCCGCGACCATCACATCTGTAAGTGGAGCCCTTGATTTCAATGATGAAAAACTTAACTTGCGAACAGGCGTATGTTCCCAATATGTTCCAGGCTGGACGGCGGGGACGTTGTTAGACGCCTGGAATTCGATGACGGATCGCCGGCGCTATTTCACTGAGCCGCGCTGATTAGGAAAATATTGTAGCTTTCATCGCGCGATCGCATCCGAGGCCGACAGGGACACAAGACCACAGCTGATGAAATGCGTGCTGAGGTTGACAAGGACCGGCCCCGCAAATCCCGAGGAGCAAATGTTGCTATTCCACTCGGGGCGCCTCGAGCATCGTCTGGGCCTTGCTGATCCGGAAGCAATCCTACGCAGCGGCGGTTGCGTAATACCTATCCACATTCGAGGCATATCTTCTCGAAGTGGTTTGCATGAGGACTGAGTATTGATGACGCACCGGTCGAGCCGGGGATTGGGACAACCCTTCCGAGCCAAGCGCTTCGTGCGCATAGAGGTGATTGGGATCCAATCTGCGGACTTCATCAAGGCCCGCGGCCACATGTGCTCCGCAGGTCGAGGCCTGACACATGGCTGCACCCGACCGCATCGAAACTTACTTTTTCCACTTACAAAAACGGGGCCGTCCACACATGGCTCGGGAAATCTGCACCGCTAGAATAAGTGGAATTTCTGCCTGACTTCGGCTTAGATGCCAGGAACAGGAGATACCACGAGGAGACGACCGCGCCGGAACCAAAGCCTGGCTCTCAAGGCAAAGGTGGCGCTCGCTACGATCCGCGGCGAGCAGACTCTGGTGGAATTATCGCAGCAGTTTGACGTGCACGCCAACCAGATCAAACAGTGGAAAGACCAGCTCCTCGAGGGGGCGACAGGCGTTTTCGGCGATGAAGCCAAAGCGGAACCGGCGGGTCCAACCGTCGACGTCAAAACGCTGCACGCCATGTGACAAACTGCGTTTGCACGGAGATCGGCGAACTGACACTGGAGAACGATTTTTATCCGGTGCGCTCGGCAAGGCAGGATTGCTGGGCGCAAAGAAATGATCGACCGCGGGCACAAATTGTCGGTCGCACGCCAGACAAAGCTTCTCGCGCCGGATTACTCGAGCGCAGGTCGAATGGCCATAGACGCTTATTTCGAGTCGCTTGGCTTGTGACCTACACTGTTCCAAGGCTAGTTCACGTGTCAGAAGCGTGTCAGTCGCTAAAAATGAAAAATCCCCAGAAGGGGATTTCTCAATGATATCAAAATTCGGATGGTGGGCGTGACAGGGATTGAACCTGTGACCCCTACGATGTCAACGTAGTGCTCTCCCGCTGAGCTACACGCCCTCCGTGGCGGCGGATAGACCACAAAACCGGTTCATGCGTCAACTGCTTTTTTTCGGTTTTGTGAAGGTTTTTTGAGAGGCCTTACGCCACAAGGAGTTTGTTGACCTCATCCACCAGATCGCGCAGATGGAACGGCTTGGAAAGCACCTTGGCGTCCTTCGGAGCCTTCGAATCGGCATTCAGCGCAACGGCTGCAAAGCCGGTAATGAACATGACTTTCAGGTCCGGGTCGAGTTCGGTCGCGCGCCGCGCAAGCTCGATGCCGTCCATCTCGGGCATGACGATATCGGTCAGCAGAAGCGAAAAGGGCTCTTCGCGAAGCCGGTCATAGGCGCTGGCGCCATTGTCGAAGGAAGAAACCTTGTAACCGGCTTTTTCCAGCGCCTTGACGAGGAAGCGGCGCATATCGTTGTCGTCTTCAGCGAGAAGAATTTTCTGATTCATCATAAGTGACCGTAACTACTCAATGTTTGGAATACCCTAGCCCGATTATAGGATTTTCACGGTAAATATCCTGTGAACGCGTGAATCGGTATAGCGCTGATTGGGCGATAGTATGGACTTGCCGCGCCGTAACTGGCAACATGAACATCCTGATAGTTTTGCGACATGGTAAATGACCCTGAATGGACTGGATAACGGGTGAATATGAGCTGTTTGAAGTAACGGAACCTGCCGTTCAAACCCTGCCATTCGTCTATAATTCCCCCCATAGCGGCCGCTGCTACCCGATTTCCTTCCTGGAGTCGGCAAGGCTCGATTCGCACGAGATCCGCCGCTCCGAAGATCACTTCGTCGACGAGCTGTTCGCGGCGGCACCGGAGATCGGCGCGCCGCTTCTCAAAGCGAATTTCCCGCGCGCCTATCTGGACGTCAATCGCGAGCCCTACGAACTCGATCCCCGCATGTTCGAAGGCACGCTTCCGCCTTATGCCAATATCGGCTCCATGCGGGTCGCAGGTGGCCTGGGAACGGTGCCGCGCATCGTCGCCGAGAATATGGATATTTATGCCCACCGCCTGCCGGTCGACGAGGCGCTTTCGCGGATCGAGACGATCTACAAGCCCTATCATGCCTGCCTGCGCCGCCTGCTGTCTCGCACCCACGCCAATTTCGGAATGGCGGTGCTAATCGACTGCCATTCCATGCCGGGCAATATCCGCGTTGCCGGCTCGAATCTAAGGCCGGATGTAATCATAGGCGATCGCTACGGCACCAGCGCATCCCAGGAAGTCTCCCGCGCCGCGCTGCATTTTCTTGAAGAACTGGGTTTCGTCGCGGTCTGCAACAAACCCTATGCCGGCGGCTTCATCACCGAACATTATGGCCGACCCATCCGCTCTCTCCATGCGCTGCAGATCGAAGTCAACCGGGCGCTTTACGTGGACGAAAAGACGCTTTTGAAAAAAGCCGATTTTCCCGCCATTCAGGCGTCGCTTGAAATCTTCATGCGCCAGCTCGGCGCCTTCGTTTCCGAATACGCGATAGAAACGTCGCTCGCTGCCGAATAGCAGCGCGAATCATCCGCTATTTCAATTTTTATCCCGTATCGTCTGGCGGCCCGCCGGACAAAAAAAACCGCGCCTTGGCGCGGTCAAGTCTAGGGAGGAAACACCCAAGGAGGGTATTTACAGTCAAAGACTGCAGGATCACGCTACGCAGTAATTGCACAATTGTCAATCATTTTTTTATATGCATATTTTTTAGGCTTATGCTGAAAATATGGAAACACCGGCACCGCCATTCGTATGAGTGGACGGCGGATGTGATTCCGGTCTATGCATTGCCCCACAAAATTCAGACCAAATATCCAGGCAATGAGGTTTCGCATGCTGCCCGACCGGGATTTCTTCTTCAAACTTGCCGATGCCGCCAGCGCAGAAACGCTCCCCCGCTTTCGCACGGGCATTGCCGTCACCAACAAGCAGGATGGCGGCTATGATCCGGTGACAGAAGGCGATCAGGCGGCAGAAACAGCTATTCGCGCGCTTATCGAACAGCGTTTTCCGCAGCATGGCATTCTGGGCGAAGAACACGGCAATATTGGTCTCGACCGCGATCACATCTGGGTCATAGACCCGATTGACGGCACACGCGC
This sequence comes from Agrobacterium salinitolerans, assembly GCF_002008225.1. GTDB lineage: Bacteria > Pseudomonadota > Alphaproteobacteria > Rhizobiales > Rhizobiaceae > Agrobacterium > Agrobacterium salinitolerans. Next base: position 153,681 of record NZ_MRDH01000016.1, read on the forward strand.
CTTCATTTCCGGCGTGCCTGTCTGGGGCACGCTGATCGGTTTCCAGTCCGCCGGCCGCGCCACCATGGGCATGATGGACCAGCCTTTCACGAAGGAGCGTTATTTCGCCGATGGCGAAGCGGCCTGGTATTTCGGGCCGGATGGCGAGCGGAAAATCCACACGCGCGACTGTGCGTCGCTATCGGACGCCGTGCTGTTCACTACGACACCCCACATCTTTACTGCGGAAGAAAAGCCCTTCTATGAAAAAGTACAGGATCAGGTCCGCCTTTTCCGCTACGGCGTGGATTGTTACGCCTATTGCCTGCTTGCGGCCGGCCACGTCGATTTGGTGATCGAATCCGGCTTGAAGCCCTATGATGTCGGCGCGTTGATCCCTGTGATCGAGCAGGCCGGCGGCATCATGACGACCTGGGATGGCGGGCGTCCGGAAAATGGCGGGCGCATTCTGGCGGCCGGCTCCAAGGCCGTGCACGAAGAAGCTCTTGCCATTCTCTCGAAACTCTAGGCAGCCCGCTTAAGCGGCCATCACTCCGGCGCGAAAAAGGCGTCGATGGCCGCCAGCGCCTGTTTGCGGAAAACATCGCGCTCATGCAGCAATTCGTGGCGCGCACCGGTGATCGGAAGAAGCTGCGCTGCCCGGAAATTGCGTGAGAGTTCTTCCTGTGCCTTGTAGGGCGTAATGGTATCCAGCATCGGCGCCAGAATGAGGGTCGGAATGGTGATATTCGTCAGATGGTCCTGAGTGACCACCCGTCCCATGGTCTTCAGCGCCTCATAGACCCAGCGCGCCGTCGGCGCACCGATGAAAAGCTCCGGAAACTGCCTGTGCAGCGAGAGATTTCTTGCAAAACGTCTGGAGTCCGAGGTGAGCGGATTGCCGTCAAAATCCCGCTCGCGCTGATCCTTGCCGAGCTGAACCCGCCCGAGGCCAACGAGACTTAGAGCCGTCGCCACCACCCGAATGACGGATGAGGGGACGGATTGCTGGCTGTCCAGCTCGATGAAGGGCGAGCAAAGCGCCAGACGGTCGATCCGGTTCGACAGGCCGGGCGCGGCGGCAAGCGCTGCAAGCGCGCCGGTGGAATGCGCGATCATGAAGAACGGCAGCCGCGTATCCGGCAACACCACCTGTTCGAGAAAAAGGCCGATATCACGCTGGTAGTCGGAGAACCTTCGCACATGCCCGGCGCCCGGTTTTTTCAGCAATCTTTCGGAACCGCCCTGCCCGCGCGTATCGAAGGTCGCAACCCAGAAACCCATGGCGGTGAGATCGCTCACCGTTTCGAAATATTTCTCGATACATTCGTTCCTGCCATGCAGCAGAACCACGGTTCCGCGGGCCACCTGGCGGCTGGCGCGAAAGATCGCATAGCGAAGCTGTTTGCCGCGATAGCCGGTAAAATATCCGACGGTATGGTTGTCGGGAACCGGGTTGTCTTCGCTGGCGCGCAATGTGGCTTCGATCATCGGTCTTTTCCGGCTTTTCTGCCTCTTCGGGATAGGTCGGCGGCGCGGGAAGGTCAAAGAAAAAATTGCCGGAACCGTCAGTTAAAGCAGTCGCGGTTCCGGCGAATAAGACAGAAGAAGAAGGGACGTTATTGCTTCTGTCCACGGAGAATGTCTCCGATGACCGATGTTTTATGGCTCTCAAACTGAACGATGCCGGAACCTGACGTTCAGCCATGGTTCATGTTGCTTTCGCCTTTTCACGCCCCTTGACGCGGCGGCAAGCCATTCCCATCTCATTCATGCGGTCGCCAGAACGGGACCGCGCCAAATGTCCGGCCGTCGCCAGAACGGGATGCCGGGCTTAACCGCAAACAGTCGCTTCTTAAGGAGGACACCATGCGTCACGTTGATTTTTCCCCGCTCTATCGTTCCACCGTCGGCTTCGACCGTCTTTTCTCGATGCTTGACGGCCTCGGCCAGCCCGAGCAGGCCCAGTCCTATCCGCCCTACAATATCGAGCGGACCGGCGAGAACACCTATCGCATCACCATGGCCGTCGCTGGTTTCGATGAGAACGAACTCAGCATCGAATCCCGCGCCAATGCGCTGACTGTAAAAGCCGAGAAATCCGCGGATGAGAAATCCACGGAAGGCGAGTTTCTTTATCGCGGTATCGCCACGCGCGCTTTCGAGCGTCGCTTCCAGCTTGCCGACCACGTCGAAGTCCAGACCGCTTCCCTGAAGAACGGCCTGCTCCACATCGACCTCGTCCGCAATATTCCGGAAGCCATGAAGCCGCGCCGCATTGCGATCTCGTCCGACAGCGCAGATGCGCCGAAGACCATAGAAGCCCAGATTTCGCCGGCTCAGGTCAACTAAGCCTCCTTCATGCAAAACGAACGGCCCCTTCATGGGGCCGTCAGACTGCTGACAAACCCCTGGCGTGAGCTGGGGGTTTATGATTCATTGGGACATGTTGAAGAAACCTGCTCCTGAACA
>NZ_MRDH01000027.1 GCF_002008225.1 Agrobacterium salinitolerans
CCCGGTAGCTCGTCAGGCTCATAACCTGAAGGCCGCAGGTTCAAATCCTGCCCCCGCAACCAAAACTTATATGACTATCAAGACTTTAATCGGCCTCCTTCGGGAGGCCGAAGTCGTTTTTATCCCTAGCACAACGCTAGGGCAGATTCTGTGGTCGATGAATCGATTGTGAAGGGACAGGGCGAGCGGAAGCTGATTCAACATCCACTGCGAAAGAGGTGGATGATGGGACGAGCACTGAGCGATGATCTTCGACTACGCGTGTTAAAAGCGTCTGCGGCGGGCATGTCTGCGCGCCAGTCGGCGGCGCGGTTCGGGGTTGGGATTTCGATGGTGACCTTGCCCCCAAGTTTTATCCAGTTTTGAGTTTGCTCCAGCGGTTTTGGGTTGCTGTATTCGGGGCGGTAGCGGCGGGTGGCGGTGCGGAGCCATTTCGGCTGCGCAGCACCGCATCACGTCGCGGGTTGATGGTCTTGGGCGAACTCGGCGGGTGTCAGCTAGCCGAGGCCAGAGTGTGGGCGGTGATCGTTTGTAATCGCTGCGCCAGTTTGAAAGCCCTGATCGAGCATGGGGCAGTGACGAGAGAGCGTTTCATTCAGAAACTCGTCTCGCAGCCGCCCGTTGAAGCTTTCGATGAAGGCGTTCCGGATCGGCTTGCCAGGCGCGATGTAGTGCCATGCCACTTTGGTCCGATCCGTCCATTGCAGGATTGCGTTGCTGGTGAACTCGCTGCCATTATTGCTGACGATCATCTTCGGCTTGCCTCGTCCCTCGATGATCCGGTCCAACTCACGGGCAACCCGCAGGCCGGAAAGAGGCGTATCGGCGACGAGGCCCAGGCATTCCCTAGTGCAATCGTCGACGACGGTCAGCACCCGGAACCTGCGACCATCGGTGAGTTGATCCGACACGAAGTCCAGTGACCAGCGATCATTGGCGGCAAGCGGGACCAGCATCGGTGCTCGTATGCCTATCGCTCGTTTCCGACCGCCGCGCTTGCGCACCGTCAGCTTCTCTTCCCGATAGAGCCGGAAGAGACGCTTGTGGTTCACAAGGTGACCCTCACGCCTGAGCAGCACATGAAGGCGTCGATATCCAAAGCGGCGACGTTCATGCGCCAGCGCCTTCATCTGCTCGCGAAGGTCATTGTCATCGCTGCGCCTGGTTTCGCAACGGATCGTCATCCGGCAAAAGCCGATGGTTTTACACGCCCGCCGTTCGCTCATCTGGTGGTGGATCATCAGATGAGTGACAGCGTTCCGCCTTGCTGCGGGCGTCACCATTCTTTCCCAAAAGGTCTTTCAAAGCCGCATTGCCGAGCATCGCATCTGCAAGGAGCCGTTTCAGCTTCGTGTTCTCGTCTTCCAGCGTCTTCAGACGCTTGGCTTCGGATACGTCCATGCCGCCGAATTTGGCCTTCCATTTATAGATGCTGGCATCGCTGACGCCGTGCTTGCGGCAAAGCTCCGAGACCCGCGTGCCAGCCTCGTGCTCCTTCAGAATGCCGATGATCTGTTCGTCTGTGAAACGATTGCGCTTCATTCCCTGGTCCTCTCAATGGGCCAGAGCTTACTTCAAAATGGATTATTTCAACGGGGCAAGGTCAGCCGACCTTAATGTTGAGTTTCGAACGACGAGCTCTCCCCGGAGAGTGACCGTCTTTAAATCCGAGTGCCCCTTGATCATACTCAGAATTGCATCAATCATTTCGTCGCGCGGTTGCTCATAGGTGGTAATGCCATATCCGAACGAACCGGATAGCTCGTAGTTGTCGAAGCCCACTATCGCAATGTCTTCAGGCACTTGAAGGTGGAACCGCGCCCGGATTTCATCCATGGCGCCCATCGCCAGAATGTCGTTTTCGCACATCAGGACATCGATGCGATCGTCAGGAGACGCCTCACTCAAGTACTTCCTCACCGAGGCGGCGCCAGCGTCCAGGCTGTATTTTTCCGCGCTCATGTGGACAATGTCCTGGATACCTTTTTCCGCCCAAAACTCCGTGAAATAGTAGCTTCTTTTTAAAGCTGTAGACAAAGCCGTAGCACCACTCATGAAGCCTGGGCGCCTATATCCCCTCGCATGAAGGTGGTCTACGATTTCCTTGAGGGCCAGTTCCGCGTCGCAGACAACAGCGGGAACGCCGTCGATCTGACTGTCGCGTGCAAGCACGAACATAGGCGGCATGCCTTGCCCCTGCTGCAGGTCTGTCAGAGTTTCGTCACGAAACGCTGTACCAAAGAGAATGATGGCATCGACCTGACGCTGGTCCGCGTGGAGAAGGGCGTTTACATGGTCAAAGTGACTGTTGATATTGATCAGCATCACCACCAGGCCGGCCGCCTGGAGCTTCTCGGTGAGCGCCTCAAGGAAGGGGAGTTTTTGCGGGTTGGAAAAGTCATCCACGAAGACGGCGATCTGTCCCGTCGAGTTGGTTGCGAGGCTTCGTGCAAGGAGGTTCGGCGTATAGTTTAAAGCTGCGGCAGTCTCCAGTACCTTCCGCTTGCTTTCGTCAGTAATAGAGGCGCCCGGTGTGAAAGCGCGGATTACGGTCCACTTCGAGACTCCTGCCGCATCCGCTACCTGTTTTGCCGTTGCTCTCTTCCGCATGAACTCTCCGGGAATGGAACATAAATTCCATTTTTCTGATACAGTGAAATGAATGCTTGCTTTTAACGCATTCTGACATAACATGCACCTGCTTGCACCCGGTAGCAAACAAATTTGCACCCGGTAGCATTCGAATTTGTCATCCAGAGGAGTGGGTGACATTGAGGAGGAAAAAATGAAATCCATTTGGAAGAATGTCGCTTCTGCGGCTATTGCTGTGTCACTGGCTGCAGCGGGGTCGATAGGCGTCAGAGCCGATGAACAGCCCAGCATCATTGCTGTCACTCATGGGCAAGCGTCCGACCCCTTCTGGTCGATCGTGAAAAACGGTATGATGCAGGCCGGCAAGGACATCAATGCCAAGGTTGACTATCGTGCACCTGAGACCTTCGACATGGTCGCGATGGCTCAGCTCATTGAAGCTGCAGTCAATCAGAACCCGGCGGGTATTGTAATTTCCAATCCCGATCCGGATGCGCTGGGCCCGGCGATTGCCAAGGCTATTGCGGCCGGTATCCCCGTCATTTCCATGAACTCCGGCATTGCCGCAACGGAAAAGCTGGGCATCAGGCTCCATGTTGGCCAGGACGAACTTACCGCAGGCGTGAAGGTCGGCGAAAAACTGAAGTCGCTCGGCAAGAAACACGTCCTTTGCGTAAACCAGGAGGTCGGAAATGCCGCTCTTGACCAGCGTTGCGCGGGGACGGCGAAGGGCTTCGAAGGTGGAAAGGTTACGGTCCTGCCGACGACAGCCGATCCGGCGGAAATTGAATCGAAGATTCAGGCTGCTTTAACCTCAGATCCTTCCGTCGATGTCGTACTTGGCCTGTCGGCACCCCTCGTTGGTGAGCGGGCGGTCGCTGTTGTCGAGAAGATGGGCAATGGTGACAAGGTCAAGGTCGCTTCTTTCGATCTTTCGGCGAATTTCCTGAAGGCTGTTTCGGAAGGCAAGGCACTGTTTGCCGTGGACCAGCAACCCTACCTTCAGGGGTATCTGCCAGTCACATTCCTCGCGCTGAATGCCAAGTATGGCACTATTCCTGCTGGAAACGTCGCCTCGGGTCCGAGCTTCGTCGAGAAGGATGCGGCAGCCTCGGTGATTGAGAAATCCTCCCAGGGTATCCGCTGAGCGGGACCCATCTAGCAGCTCTCGCACCTCCGGCGGGAGCTGCCCTCATCGCCTGGCATCCGATCCGCGTGACGCGTGAACGGCAACCGATGGCGCACGTAGAAAACTTACATCTGAGGTATGCCCATGACGCTGGCCAACGAACAGAACGGGTCACCGACTCGATCCGACGAGCGCCTGAAAAAGGTTTCGACTTTGACCGCGCTCGCGCGACGTCCGGAACTCGGCGCCGTCGCAGGATTGGTGCTCGTTACGATATTCTTCATGCTCACCGCAAACCCAGCCATGTTCACACTTGCCGGTATTGTAAACTTCATGGCGCCAGCAGCCCAGCTCGGAATTCTTGCGGTTGGTGCGGCACTTCTAATGATCGGCGGCGAGTTCGATCTGTCCATCGGCTCGATGGTCGCATTCGCGGGGCTGGTTTTCGGCACGGCCCTTGTCGTCCTTAATCTCCCGCTCAGTGTCGCGATCCTGATCGCGCTTGCTTTTGCCGTGGTCATAGGTGTCACCAATGCCCAGCTCACCATGCGCACCGGGCTTCCATCGTTCATAGTGACGCTTGCGTTTCTCTTCATTCTTCGCGGCTTAACGCTCGTCGGCCTGAAGTGGGCGAGCGGCGGTTCAACCCAGCTTCGCGGGATGAGAGAGGCTGTTGCGGACAGTCCCCTTGCGCCGCTGTTTTCAGGCGATGCCTTCCCGGGTCTCTTCACATGGCTTGGCAATGCAGGAATTATCGAGACCTTCCCGAACGGAACGCCGAAAGTCCCGGGTATTCCGGTGGAAATCCTCTGGTTTGTGCTCATTGCACTCGTCGCGACATGGGTTCTGCTTCGCACACGATTTGGAAACTGGATTTTTGCATCGGGCGGTGACCCGAAGGCTGCCCGCAAGTCGGGTGTTCCTGTCGCCCGTGTAAAGACCACCCTATTTATCGTAACCGCGATGTGCGCCACTCTTGTCGCCATTCTAACTGTCCTCGACGCCGGTTCGACTGATGCCCGACGCGGCTTTCAGAAAGAATTCGAAGCAATTATCGCGGCCGTTATCGGCGGATGCCTTCTCACCGGCGGCTACGGTTCGGCGATCGGCGCATTTTTCGGTTCGATCGTCTTTGGTATGGTTTTGATCGGCCTCACCTACACGTCAATCGACCAGGATTGGTACCTCGTCTTCCTCGGCGGGATGCTGCTGACCGCCGTTATTTTCAACAACATCATTCGTAAGCGTGTGACGGGAGAACGCTGATGAGCACGACCCAGACACCACTCGTCGAGGTCAAGAACCTCGTCAAGCACTTCGGCTCGATTATCGCACTTAACGGCGTTTCGCTGAGTGTCCACGCAGGAGAGGTTCTGTGCCTTCTCGGAGATAACGGAGCCGGCAAATCAACCCTGATCAATACTCTTTCCGGCGTTCACAGACCGACATCCGGCGACTTCCTCGTCGAGGGGAAACAACATCTCTTTACCGGTCCAAGAGATGCGCTCGATGCGGGGATCGCGACCGTTTACCAGGATCTGGCGATGATCCCGCTGATGTCTGTCACAAGAAACTTCTTCATGGGTCGCGAGCCATTGAAGGGCTTCGGTCCGTTCAAATACATGGACATGGAATTCGCGGATCGCGTTACCAGCGAAGAAATGAAGAGAATCGGCATCGATGTTCGTGAACCCGGACAGGCCGTCGGCACGCTCTCCGGTGGCGAACGTCAATGCGTGGCGATCGCACGCGCCGTGTATTTCGGCGCAAAAGTCCTCATTCTTGACGAACCGACATCTGCACTCGGTGTTGCGCAAACCTCGATGGTCCTGAAGTACATCGATCAGGTTCGTAGCAAAGGTCTGGGCGTCATTTTCATTACCCATAACGTCAGACACGCTTTTGCCGTCGGCAACCGTTTCACAGCTCTGAACAGGGGAAAGACGCTGGGGACATTTGCCAAGCATGAAATCGACCTCGATGGCCTGCAGAATCTGATGGCCGGCGGCAAGGAACTACAGTCGATCTCCGCGGAGCTGGGCGGCACCATTTGAAGACACTTGGAAACATCAATTTTGGCTCGGCGCATTCGCCGGGCCTCGGGACAGCCATATCCAAAATCCAGGAAACCACCCCAAATGAGCAATGCGAATATTAGCCCGTTTCCGTTAGCGGCCTGCGCGGAGATGCTGTGGCGGGACAAGCCGATCGAATGGCGCGCCTCCCGATTGAAGGAGCAGGGATTTGGCGTCGGCCTCTGGAATTGGCAAGAGCACGACATCAGCAAGCTCGAAGCCACCGGTGCAACCTTCACAATTATGAACGGTTACCTGACAGGCTGCCTCACCGATGATGAGGGCGCAGCCGAACTTTTGAGAACCGCACGCGAAACGGCTCATATCGGCAAACGTCTTGGCGTTCAGCGCCTCAATCTTCACGGCACAGGCCTCGGGGATCGTGGACTGCCGGTTCAGCCTGTCGAGGTCGTCACGGGAACCATGTGGCTGAAGGCTCAGGAGACGCTATGCCGTATCGTTGACCTCGCGGAAGAAGAAAATGTGGTTTTCACACTGGAGAACCTGAACCTTCCCGTCGATCACCCCGGCGTGCCGTTCGGGCGCGCCGAAGACACGTTGGCGCTCGTGTCCAGCATCGATCACCCGCGTCTGCGTTTGAACCTTGACCTCTACCACGCGCAGATCGGTGAGGGGAACCTGATCGAACTTTGCCGCAGGAGCCTGTCGTGGATCGGTGAGATTCAGGTGGCTGACGTACCCGGCCGATTTGAGCCGGGCACCGGCGAGGTGAATTGGAAGGGGATCGCAAAAGCCCTGAGCGATATGGGCTACTCCGGCCCGATCGGGATGGAAGCTTGGGCATCCGGAGATGCCGACGCCGCGCTCGCTGCCTTCCGCGAAGCCTTCACTCTCTGATTTCAAAAACAGGACTAAAAATCATGACCAAGGTCAAAACAGTCAACGTCGGACTTATCGGGGCAGGGCGCATCGGTTCATTCCATGGGGAGAGTGTCGCAAAAAGGCTCGTAGACGCGGAGCTTGTGGCCGTCGCTGATCCCGCTCCCGGGGCCGCCGCAAAACTTGCAGACGCGCTGGGCGCCGACGCTTCTTATACCGACGTCGCAGAAATGCTTTCTCACCCCGGTCTGGATGCGGTCATCATTGCCACACCTGCACGCTTTCACACCAATATCCTTGTGCAGGCGGCGGAGGCCGGTAAAGCGATCTTCTGCGAAAAACCGATGGCACTCACGCTTGAAGATGCGGACCGCGGTATTGCAGCCGCCAAGGCCGCAGGCGTTCCCCTGCAGGTCGGTTTTAATCGCCGTTGGGACCAGGCATTTTTTGAAGGCCGCGAAGCGATCGATGCCGGAAAGGTCGGCGCGGTTCAGCTCATCCGGTCACTGACGCGCGATCCCGGTCCGTTCGGCGGTGATCCTGACAGGATTCCGTTGTGGACGATCTTCTATGAAACCCTTATACACGACTTCGACACATTGCTTTGGTTGAACCCCGGCGCAAAGCCTGTCGAAGTGTTTGCAATGGCAGATGTATTGGTTCGCCCGGATGCACGCGACAAGGGCTTCCTAGACACGGCGGTCGTCAATATCCGCTTTGACAACGGGTCTATTGCGGTTGCGGAAGCAAACTTCTCTGCAATGTACGGCTACGATATTCGCGGCGAAGTATTCGGCTCCGGCGGAATGGTCACGATGGGCGACGTACGACGTTCGAGCATGACGCTGTTCGACGCGACTGGCGTATCCAACGACACATGGCGGCGCGACACGGACCACTTCGTCCAAGCCTACACGGCGCAGCTTGCTTCTTTCGTTGAGGCGGCTCGTCGCGGTGTTGTTCAGAATGCACCCACGGGAGCTGATGCTCGCAACGCTCTGGCGATCGCCCTTGCTGCCATTGAATCCGTGTCGAGAAAACAGCCGGTTCCTGTGAGTTGAAGGCCTAGCTGACAGGGGCGCTGTCGGCCTCTGTCAGCACATATATGTTGGAAAAGTTCGTGACCAGAAGCCTGTTGGTGAGGCTAGGAGGATCATCATGGAAGCGAAAGCAGAAGTTCAGAAGCCAAAAACGGGCTTGTCGCAATCATTTCTGCACGTCGCAATTACCCTCTGACCGCCGCTGCTTTCACGCTTTGTTAACCTTTTGAAGTCCGAAGAGGCGCGCAAGGAGATCATTCTGGTCGTTTACGGTCCAGCCGCCTGAAAAACCGAAGCCCTTCCTCAGCCACAGCATCGCCTCGAAACCCGCGATCGTTCGCCGCGCCGTGTTGAATGACTGGAAGCCACCAATCTTCGGCATGTTCTTCTTCACGCGGAAATGGTCGCTCTCGATGCCTTGCTGCAGGTGTTTGGTGACGTAGTGCACGGGATCCGGATGCAGAAGCCCATCGTCAACCGACGTTTTAATCGCCGATGGAAACGTATTGGCGCCATCCGTGCCGATCCTGCCGGGCGACAATAACGGATCATCTTTCAGCATTTTGCGGAAGAAACGCTTGGCGGCATCGAGGTCGCGCTTGGCTGTCAGCAGGAAATCAACGGGATTTCCTGCTTTGTCGATGGCGCGATACAGGTATCGCCATTTGCCGCGGACCTTCACATAAGTCTCGTCGATCCGCACCGATCCACAATGTGGTCGGCGAAACCGGCGAAGCCGCTTCTCGATAATGGGCGCATAAACCAGAACCCACCGATTGATCGTGCTGTGATCGACCTCGAAGCCACGCTTACGGAACATCTCGTCCGGATCCCGATAACTGAGCGGGTATCGCAAATACCACGTAACCGCCTGCACGATCACCCACGCCTCGAAATGCCTTCCCTTGAAATCGTCCTTTGATTGGCGCTTTAGCTTTTCGGCAATGGCATTCAGAATCATTGGCTTGCTCCGCAACTTTTGGAGCGCGAATTTCTCTTCCGATGGTCAACTTTCCGTTAAGCTAGAAAATTTGCGACAAGCCCGGAGCGGCCATCCCGTAGTCTAGGCGCGCATATTGGGCGTAGGCGCCGCCACCGACAATGCCCATGACACGGTCTCCGACTGCAAATCCGCTCACCCCGTCCCCCATGGCGATGACCTGACCAGCGACTTCAAGCCCGAGAATAGTGCTGTCGCCGTAGCTTTGTGAGCCATAGACACCTTCACGAGAAGGAAAGTGCTACAAATGCCTGCAGATGATAACGAACTGAATGGTCGAAACGGTTTTGCGTCTTAGGCAAAGATGAGGGACCGACGGTTCGCAGAACATCTCGCTGTTTACGTCGATGTCGTCCGCACCGGAAGCTTCTCGGCTGCGTCTCGGCGCCGGGCCGTCACGCCCTCGGCTGTCGTTCGACAGATCGATGCGCTGGAGAAGGACCTCGGAGTTCCTCTCCTCGTTCGCTCGACACGGGCGCTGTCTTTGACGGACGCGGGCCGTCACCTGTTTGAGCGCGTCCAGCGCCTGCTTGACGATCTGGCCGACACCCATGCCGAGGTTGCTGCTTTCGATGGTGCGGTCAGCGGCACGTTGCGGATCGCCTGCTTCCCGACGTTCGGAAAACGCTACGTCATCCCCGTTCTGACATCTCTCGCGCGGGAATATCCGAGCCTGCATGTCGAACTGGATCTGACCGAGCGGCTGGCCGACCCGGTCGCAGAGCGGCTCGATCTGGTGGTGACGATGGGGGATCTCCAGGATAGCACGTTGATCGCAACCAGGCTGGCGCCTCTTGATCGCATCATCGTGGCGAGCCCTGCCTATCTTGAGCAATATGGGGTGCCGGAAAGTGCAGATGCGCTTCGCCAACATCGTGTCCTCGATAAGCTCCACGGTAACGATCTTCTCGGTTGGTCTAATATTCTTGGCACGCCAACAGGGGAGGCTTGCGAGCGCGTCGTATTCCGGTCCGACGATTTTGAAGCGATGAACGGGGCTGCGATCGCCGGGATGGGGGTGGCGTTCCTGCCGAGCTGGGTCTCGGGGCCTTCCGTCCAGGCGGGTGATCTTGTCCGCCTACCGCTATCGGGCGAAGGTTGGAATGAAAGGCCTTCCGGGATCTATCTTCTTCGTGCGCTCCAGGTGCCATCTGCGAAGATCAGAGCATTCACCGAGGCGCTCAAAAATCACATCGGGACTCCGCCGCGTTGGAGTTGAGGCTCCCCGCAACAGGAAATCATTAAACGGCAGATGAGCAGGCAGCTGATAGCTGCCGTCGTTCGGTTCCCTTCAAGGCGAGGAGCAGAACGATGATCTCCCACTCCGCCATCCATAATCGTGTCTTCTTGAGTTTCATCCCATACGTTTCTGGTTCCCGCTGAACATGCCGCCGCGAAACACCTCGGCTTCCGGGTTGAGCGCGAACAGGACGACATCGGAATCGGTTTTTGCTATGGGCTTGTCATCAACCCGACGCGCGAACGCGCTTTCGCCGCTAACGATCGTGACGTCGCCGAAATCTATCGCCCCGTCGAAGACATAGAGCAGAAAAGCTGTCCCGGGATCGGCCGCGGCGGGGAGGCCCAGCTGCGTGCCCTTCTTGATGTGGGCATCGAACACCCGGACATTGGATCGCACAATAAGCGGCGCCTCCGTTGGCTCGGCAATCAATCGCCACTCGTTTTCACTGCTCGCGTCAACGAAATCATGAAACTGCACCATCGGCTCAAGATCGGGAGCGTTGGGCCGCAGGAAGATTTGCAGCGCTCGAACCGGGCTGTTTCCGAGCATCAGCTCTTCGTGCTGGAAGGTGTGGCCGGCATTCATCATCATGAAATGCGTCTTGTCGAGCTTCTTCTCGTTTCCGACCGTATCGCGATGGAGCATCTCGCCGCTGCGGATGTAGGTCAGGATCTCATCGTCCTTGTGCGGGTGCATGCCGATGAGGTGACCGGGTTGCACCTGGGCGCGATCGATCCTGCCGATCGGACCGATCCCGCTATCATCGCCCGTTAGGGAGAAACCCGGATACAGGATTTCGACGCCGAAGCCTTGGACGATGTTCCCGCGCATCCGGCCTGCGGAAATCTTGGTGATGGTCATTGGAATTTCCTTCCATTTCGGGCGCGGGCGATTGTTGCCCGCGCCGATGAACACGATATCGTTCCGACATCAGTGATAGTTCAGGATGCCGACCAGCTTCTGACCGAGCGGGCTCGTCCAGTCGACGGCAAGTTCGGAGATGATCTGATCGACAGTGGTGATGATGGCTCCGGCCTTTTCCATGCGACGGAGAGCAAGGTCGTCGCCGTACTTGGTGTAGGAGGCGGAAGCATCCGCCGAGACCTGAACCTCGTAGCCTTCGTCGAGCATCTGCAAGACCGGGAAGGTGACGCAGATTTCTGTCGTGACGCCTGCAACGAACAACTTCTTGCGGCCGGTCGCCTTGACCGCCTGGTTGAAGCCGTCGTGGTGCATGGCGTTGACGATACCGGGGCGCTTGATACGGGCGTCAAAGGCTTCGGGCAGGATTTCCTTGAGTTCCGGAAGCAGCGGTCCCTGGATCTGGTCTTCCATGCTGGATGTCAGGATGGTCGGGATATTGGCGGCCTTGGCGATTCGGGCGAGTTTCAGCGCGTTTTGCTTGACCAGGTTGATATCGTGCGAGTGGGTCCAGGCCATCGTGCCGATCTGATGGTCGATCAGCAGCATGGCGGAATTTTCGGGGGGTGAAGACGTTATTATGCATTGTCGTGTTCCTTTTGCTTGTCGGCGGTGGGTGAAATTCGGTTTCGATCCGCTCGATGACTTGAATTTGGCGTTGCGATCGGTGGTGCGGTAGCTCTATGATTTGCCACTCTGTAGAACGAAAAATGGAACGCAAACATGATCAGCTTGGAGGACATGCAGACCTTCGTTGAGGTTGCCGACGGCGGAGGGATCACGGTCGCGGCCCGGCGTCTCGGACTGCCGAAATCGATCGTCAGCCGGCGGCTCGTCCGCCTCGAAAGCGAACTGGGCGTTCAGCTTTTAGCGCGCACGACCAGAGGCGCATCACTCACCGAAGCCGGTGTTTCCTTCCGCGAGCATGCGGCGCGCATGTGCCTGGAAATGGACGTGGCGCGCGAGGAAATGTTGCCGACCGGGGAGTTGCGGGGACGACTACGCGTGGCGGTTCCTTCGTCCTTCGGTCCCGGACACTTCGCGCCGGCGCTGGCCGAGCTTGCCCGCCGCCATCCGCTGATGCAGCTTCACGCGCACTACAGCGACCGGTACGTTGATCTGGTGGCAGAAGGGTTCGATTGCGGCATACGGGTCGGCTACCTTCAGGATTCAAATTTGACGGCGCGCAAGATCGGCGCCTTTGCGGCCGGATTGTTCGCCAATCCAGACTACCTGAGTGCCCGCGGCATCCCGAAAACGCCCTCGGACCTGCTCGAACACCAGGCCATCCTTCAAGGGACCGAAAGCTGGAGGGTGTCGGACGGCAGCCGCACGGTCGTCGTCAACGGGCAGGGAAGGTTCAAGGCGGACAGCGCCGTGGGCATCGCCGAAGGGACGGCGGCCGGGCTGGGTGTCGCGGCCCTTCCTGTCGTGATCGCGCAAAGCTACGTGACGGCGGGCGCGCTCGTGCCGATCATGACGGAATACAGCCTGCCGGAGATCGGCGTCTACATCGTGCGGCCGCCGGGATCGCATGTCTCGCGGAAGGTCAGGGTGCTGATCGATTTCTTTGTCGCGCGGTTCTCGGCGAGCGCCGCAGGGGATGCGTCCTAACCTCGTGCGGAGAGCCGACGCTCCTGAAACGCGACGCCCCAGTCGCGCATGGCCATGAGCACGGGCGCGAGCGTCTGCCCGAACGGTGTGAGCGAATACTCCACGCGCGGCGGGACTTCAGCGAAGACTTCGCGGGCGACAATCCCGTCAGCTTCAAGCTCCCGGAGCTGCATCGTCAATGATCGCTGGCTCGGATCGCCGACCAGGCGGCGCAGCTCGCCAAACCGGCGTGGCCCGTCCAGCAGCCGGTAAATGATCATGGGCTTCCACTTGCCGCCGGTGACATCGACGGTGGTCTCGACGGGACACTTCTGGCCAAGGCTCATCCTGGTCTCCAATGGTGTACTTTCTATCCCTATAGGCAGAACTGTTGCCTACTTGCAAGATTGCCTGTACCGCGCCTAATTGGAGCGAGTTGATTGGAGGTGTTGTCATGCGCGCTGCGTTTTACGAGAAACAAGGAGCTGCGAGAGAGGTGCTTGTTGTCGGTGACTTGCCCGACCCACAGCCGGGCGCCGGCGAGGTCAGGGTGAAGGTGGCTGCCTCGGGCATCAATCCTTCCGACATCAAGACGAGAACCGGATTCGGGGATAAGGCCATGCCATTCGCGCGGATCGTTCCACATCAGGACGGCGCGGGCGTGATCGACGCCGTCGGCCCCGGCGTCCCTGATACAAGAATCGGCGAGAGGGTCTGGATCTACATGGCGCAATGGGGCCGCGCGTTTGGGACAGCTGCGGAATTCGTTGTCGTGCCGTCCGCGCAGGCCGTCATGCTGGCCGACAACGTGTCCTTTGAGATCGGGGCCTCACTCGGCGTTCCTGCGATGACGGCGCATCGCTGCCTGTTCGCCGATGGTGACCTGCGCGGCAAGCGGGTTCTGGTGCAGGGTGGCGCTGGGGCGGTCGGCAACGCGGCGATCCTGCTTGCGAAATGGGCGGGGGCATGGGTGGCGGCGACGGTGAGCCGCGAGGAGCAGGCAGAGGTGGCGCGAGCGGCTGGGGCCGACCTTGTGCTCAACCGGCACGAGGAGAACGTCCCGCATGCCATACGATCGGCGACGGGCGGCCATGGTGTCGATCGTATCGTGGATGTCGATATCTCCGCCAATATCGAAGTGGCAATCTCCTGCCTCGCCCGCGACGGTGTCGTTTCGGCCTACTCGACGGAATCACCGGAGGCTAAGCTCACAATCCCGTTCTTCAAGGCGCTGCTTGGAGGCTTCTCGTTCCGTTTCGTCTATGTCTACACCATGCCGGAAGCGGCGATGCGTCAGGCGACTGAGGAGATTTCGGCCTGCGCCGCTTTGGGGACATACGTTCCGCAGATCGCGAAAACATATGCCCTCGACGCAGTGGCCGATGCCCACGAGTTTCAGGAGAGCGGCAAGGCTGTCGGAAAGGTCCTCCTCCAAATTCGGAATCCGTGACGCGGTCCGCTCAAACTCAGCTTATCAGGCGATAACGGCTTTCGGTTCTAAGAACGCCTCGAGGCCGAACACCCCATACTCGCGACCGATCCCCGACTGCTTGAACCCGCCAAAGGGAGCGAGCGGTTCATGCGGCGCGCCGTTGACGACCACCCGCCCGCTGTCCAGTCGATCCGCAAGCCGCTGCATATGAGCGGCGTCGGTGCCATGCAGATAGGCCTGGAGGCCGTAGGGGGTGTCGTTTGCGATAGACATGGCTTCGTCTTCGTCGCGGTAGGCGATGACCGACAGGACCGGCCCAAAAATCTCTTCGCGTGCGATCCTCATCTGATTGTCCACGCCGAAAAAGATCGTTGGCTTCGTAAACCAACCGCGATCCAGACCGGCGGGCCGCCCAGGGCCACCCGTCAGGAGACGGGCGCCTTCGCGCGTTCCCAGTTCGATGTAGGACTGGACGCGATCGTACTGCTTGCGGCTCACCATCGGCCCGATCATTGCGTCGGGATCGCTCGGGGCGCCGACCTTGAACGTCTCGATCTCCTGCTTCAGCCGGACCAGGACGTCATCGAGCCGAGGGCTCGGAACCAGAATGCGAGTGCCGGCGATGCAGGCCTGACCGCTGTTGATAAAGCCCATCCGCAGTACGGCAGGAATGACGACGTCAAGATCGGCATCGTCGAGAATGATGTTCGGCCCCTTGCCGCCAAGTTCCAACGTGACGCGCTTGAAGCTCTCGGCCGCGTTTCGCATGATTTCCCTACCAACGGCGGTTGAGCCCGTGAAGGTCACCTTTGTGATGTCTGGATGCCGGCTGAGTTCCGCACCGACGACATTGCCGAACCCGTTGACGATGTTGAATACACCCTTCGGCAGACCCGCTTCATGCAAACACGCCGTCAGGATCTGCGTCTGGATCGCGCTCATTTCGCTCGGCTTGATGACGATGGTCGAACCGGCGGCGATGGCGGTTGCGAGCTTTGAGGTGATGAAACCGATATTGCTGTTCCAGGGGGTGATAGCCGCAGCAACGCCAGAC
Source organism: Agrobacterium salinitolerans (assembly GCF_002008225.1). GTDB lineage: Bacteria > Pseudomonadota > Alphaproteobacteria > Rhizobiales > Rhizobiaceae > Agrobacterium > Agrobacterium salinitolerans. Next base: position 14,920 of record NZ_MRDH01000027.1, read on the forward strand.
GGCTGCATGACCACGCGGGCGCGGCCCATTTGGCGCTCGAATTCATAGTCCTCCAGAACGGACGCCATGGTGAGGAAGCTCGAAGCGGCATGGGGAATAGCAAAACGCGTGAAGTTCTGCGGAGCGCCATATTCGAGCGCCATTGCTTCGGTGAGGTCAGAGACGCGCGCGGCGACTGCGGCGTTCAAGCGTTTCAGCATATCGATGCGCTCGGCCTTCGACGTGCGTGAGAACTCGGGGAAGGCGCGCTTTGCCGCCGCGACGGCTTCCCAGGCATCCTCGCCGCCGCCAAGCCTAACCGTGCCGATCTTCTCTTCCGTGGACGGATTGTGGAGATCGGCCATTTCGGTGCCCTTTGGCGTGACGAACTGACCGTCGATATAGATCTTGTCGATGTTGCGCATTTGAAACTCCTTCCGACTGCCAGGCCTATGTGGCATTTCAGGACTGTCCTGATAAGCTGGCCAAAATCGTTCAGCCTGATAGGAGATGACGGACAATGATGCGTGGCTCGCTCGCCGAACTCGAAGCAGTTCTCGCGGTGTCTTCCAGAGGCGGGTTTCGGGCCGCAGCGCGCGAGCTTGGGATCCCGTCGTCGTCGCTCAGCCAGCAAATAGCTACGCTGGAGGCGCGCATGGGCGTCAGACTGTTCAACCGTTCGACGCGCAGCGTGGTCCTTTCCGCCGCAGGCGAACAATTCGTGGCGAGCGTCGGTCCGGCGCTGGAGGCCATTCGCAACGCCGTCGAGCATGTCGACGAGCATCGTGCCGAAGCCACGGGTACTCTGCGCATCAACACGTCGGTGGGTGCGACCCGGATGATCCTGACGCCGCTGATCCTGGAATACATGCGAAGGAACCCGCAGATGGCGGTGGAGATTGTCACGGAGGGGGCACTCGTCGATGTCAATGCCAGGGGTTTCGACGCGGGGATAAGGATTCGGGAAGCCGTTCCGCCCGACATGGTCGTCGTTCCTATCGGCGACAGCGTCCGTCCGGCCATCGTCGGTTCGGTCGAATATTTCCGCCAGCATGGAAAGCCGCAGGTTCCGTCAGATCTTCAGAACCACGAGTGCATTCGGGCCAGAATGGCGAGCGGCACGCTCTATCGCTGGGAGTTCGAAAAGCGAGGAGAGAGCATCATGCTCGACGCTCCCGGCAAGCTCACGCTCGACGATAGCGACCTGATGCTCCGGGCGGCCCGGGAAGGAGCCGGACTTGCCTATCTGAATGAATGGCAGGTATCAGACGACGTCGCGGCTGGAAGGCTGGAGCAGGTTCTTGCCGACTGGACCCCGCCCTATCCGGGGCTCTGCCTTTATTATCCGGGAAGGCGGAATATCCCCGCCAAACTGCGGCGGTTCGTCGATCTCATCAGGGACGTTCGACACGGCAGCCACGTTGAGACCCAGCCTCAGGACTGAGGAATCTCTCGCCAACTCTGCGGTAACCAGTAGCTTTTAGCGGGCCCATCCATCGAGCTCACCACGCGGATCGGTTCCAAGCACTGTTGCACACAGCGTAACGGTGCACTGTCAAAGATGAGTATTCAGCCCGCTGATCGCCCGTTGCATCCTTTGCGCATGGATCGGGAAAGGACCCGGTCTTCAATCAGGAGCGATCACATGAAACTTTATCACCATCCGCTGTCAGGCCACGCGCACCGTGCCCGGCTTTTCCTCTCGCTGATCGGGCTCCCCCACGAGCTGGTCGAGGTCGATCTGAAGGCTGGCGCCCACAAGCACCCCGACTTCCTGAAGATGAATCCTTTCGGGCAAGTACCGGTGCTGGCGGATGGCGATGTCTTCATTTCCGACTCCAACGCGATCCTGGTCTACCTCGCCAAGAAGGCAGGCCGGACGGAATGGCTTCCGGAAGACGCAAAAGGGGCGGCTGAGGTTCAGCGCTGGCTTTCGGTTGCGGCAGGCGAGATCGCCTACGGACCGGCCGCTGCCCGTCTGGTGACGGTCTTCGGCGCCAAGTTCAATCCGGAAGAGGTCATTGGCCGTGCACACACCATCCTTGGCCGGATCGAGAGCCAGCTGCAAGGGCGGGAATGGCTTGTGGGCAATCACCCGACGATTGCCGATGTCGCTATCTACAGCTACGTCGCGCGCGCTCCGGAGGGCAATGTCGATCTGAGCGCCTATCCGTCCGTGAATGCTCTCTTGCGTCGGGTCGAACAACTTCCGGGCTTCGTCGACTTCGTCAAGACGCCGGTCGGCCTTGCCGCCTGACCCTCGACAGGGTGTGCGATACGTCGCGCGCCCTTCGCCTCTTTCCCCTGGAGAACGCAGATGTCCATGACCCTCACAAAACTGCCGACGTGGCATGAAGGCGAGACCTTTATCCAGGAAAAGCTCGGCGTAAAGGAACGCATGGCCGCAGTCGGTCAGCGTGTCGTTCGCGATTTCATGCCGGACCAGCATCGCGACTTTTATGCGCAACTGCCGTTCATCGTCCTTGGCAGCGTCGACCAAGCCGGTGATGCCTGGGCGACTTTTGTCGAAGGTCAGCCGGGGTTCATGTCGTCGCCTTCGCCTGTTGTGCTGGACATCGCCGCGACCCGAGATCCAAGTGATCCCGCAAGTGAAGGGTTGGCGGACGGCCTCCCGATTGGTCTTCTCGGTATCGAGATGCACACCCGTCGTCGCAACCGCATGAACGGTTTTGTCTCAACGATAGAGGGCGGTTTCCGCGTCGATGTTGACCAGAGTTTTGGAAACTGCCCGCGTTACATCCAGCTGCGCGACTTCGCGTTCGAGCGCCAACCGGGAGCACCGTTCCAGGGTGAGGCGGAGGAACTGCCCGTGCTGGATGATCAGGCACGCGCGATCATCCAGCAAGCCGATGCTTTTTTTGTTGCCTCCTACGTCGATCGCGAAGACCGGCGCCAGGTGGATGTCTCCCACCGTGGCGGCAATGCCGGATTTGTTCGCGTTGGCGACGACGGCGTCCTGACGATCCCCGACTTTGATGGAAATCTTTTCTTCGCGACGCTTGGCAACATCCTGCTGAACGGAAAGGCAGGACTTCTGTTCGTGGATTTCGCAACGGGCGATGTGCTGCAGATGACGGGGAAGGCCGAAGTCATATTCGACTCACCCGAAATCGACGCGTTTCAAGGCGCTGAGCGGTTTTGGACATTCAAGCCGACACGTATCGTTCGTCGCCGCAATGCATTGGCTTTAAGATGGGCATTCCAGAAAGACGGCTGGTCGCCAAGCTCCCTGATGACAGGCAGCTGGAGCCAAGCCGCCGACCGTCTCCGCGCGACAGAGCTTGCCACAAGCTGGCGGCCAATGACCGTCACCGCGATCGTTGATGAGAGCGCAACGATCAAGTCTTTCCATCTGCAGCCCGGCGATGGCGCAGGGCTGCTCCCCCATAGGGCGGGTCAACATCTACCTATACGGATAAAGCTGCCCGGCGAAGAAAAGTCGATCATCCGCACCTATACGCTTTCGGTTGCGCCGTCCGATGGTATCTACCGCATCAGCGTCAAGCGAGACGGCCGGATTTCGCAGTTCTTGCATGATAATGCTGCCGTTGGCGATGTCATCGAGGTGCGCGCGCCGGCCGGCGACTTCAGCATCGACGCCGGGTCGACCCGTCCGGCGGTTCTTCTCGCAGGCGGCGTCGGCATCACGCCGCTGCTCGCGATGCTCCGTCATGTCGTCTATGAGGGGCTCCGCAAGCAACGCGTCCGCCCGGTGACGCTATTCCATGCGTCTCGTTCCAAGGCCGATAGGCCTTTCGACAAGGAGATCGCCAACCTTATCGGCGTGACGAAGGGCGCCGTGCGCTTGGTCAGGGTTCTCAGCGACCCCACGGATGCTGAAGAGGGCAGGGATTACGACGCCGCGGCGCGGATCGATATGGCGATGCTGACGCGGTTTCTCCCCTTCAACGACTATGATTTCTATCTCTGCGGACCTGCCCAGTTCACGCAAGGGCTTTATGACGGGTTGCGGGCTTTCAACATCGCTGACGATCGTATCCAGGCGGAAGCCTTCGGCCCGTCGTCGCTCATCCGCACGGGGCTCGCTACACCAGCCGTGATATCTCCCGCCGCGCAGCCGTCGGATAAACCGGTGCCGGTCATATTCACGAAATCCCTGAAAGAAGCACGGTGGACACCTGGTTCCGGCACTCTCCTGGAGTTCGCCGAGGCGCGAGGCCTCGAGCCCGAATTCAGTTGCCGCGAAGGCAATTGCGGGACATGCCGGACGAAGCTCGTCAAGGGTGCCGTCGCTTATGTCAAGCAGCCCACCGCGAAGATCGGCGTCGACGAAGTGCTGCTCTGCTGCGCCGTTCCAGCCGAACAGGAAGGCGGCCTGCAGCTTGCTGTGTAAGCGGCGATTGCTGCGTCCAGCGCAACAGTCCCTTGTTTCCTTTCGATCTTCAGCAAGTTGCGCCACCGGATCATATTCAATCTCAAGAGAGCAACGTCTCTCTCAACCGAAAAAGGAGAATACAATGTCACGCATTCCTACCCCGGCCACCATCGAAGACGCTCCGGAAGCCTCTCGTCCGATCCTTGAGACCATCCAGAAGCAGATCGGATCCGTTCCGAACATTTTTCGGCTGGTTTCCAACAGCCCTGCCGCATTGACGGGCTTGACCTCGCTCCAGGGCGCACTCGGCAAAGGCAAGCTGCCGCCGGCCACCCGCGAACGCATTGCGCTCGCCATGGCTGAAGCCAACGGCTGTGACTACTGCCTCTCGGCGCACACCTTCACCGGCACGAAGTTCGCCAAGCTCGACGCGAGCGAAATCTCCGCCAACCGCAACGGCACGTCGAACGACCCCAAGGCGGCGGCTGCCGTCGAATTTACCCGGGCATTGACGGTGGCTCGTGGTTCCGTCGCGCCAGCGGAAATCGCCAAGGTTCGCGACGCAGGCTACAGCGACGCGGAAATCGTTGAGATCATCGCCCATGTCGCCCTCAATACCTTCACGAATTATGTGAATGAGGCCCTCGACACAGAAATCGATTTCCCCCGCATCCACCGAGCAGCTGCGTGATGCCTGGCCGGAAGGCGGTGCAAGACGCTCCGCCTCGCCCACGATTGACCATCAACCCCAGAGGAACTTTTCCATGTCTCGTCCCCCGCTTCCCCCATTCACCAGAGAGAGTGCCATCGAAAAGGTCCGGTTAGCCGAAGATGGCTGGAATAGTCGCGATGCTGCCAAGGTCGCGCTCGCCTACACGCTCGACACACGCTGGCGCAACCGCGCCGAGTTCGCAAAGAACCGCGCCGAGGCCGAGGCATTCCTGACGCGCAAGTGGAACAAGGAACTCGAATATCGCCTCATCAAGGAACTATGGGCTTTCACCGGCAATCGTATCGCCGTGCGATATGCCTACGAATATCGCGACGACAGCGGCCAGTGGTACCGCGCCTATGGCAACGAGAACTGGGAATTCGCCGAGGATGGTCTGATGCGGGAACGTCACGCCAGCATCAACGAACACCCGATTTCCGAAGCCGACCGGAAGTTTCGTTGGCCCCTCGGCCGCAGACCAGACGACCATCCTGGCCTGACCGATTTCGGCTTTTAAGCCTTAACCCGAGGAGATGAAGAATGGTCGGCTCGTCAATTGATCCACGGGCAAGACTTTCAATAGAACTGGCCCTCACAGGAACGAATGCGAGCAAGCCTCTACTTGCCAAACAAGAAGAAGCCGGTCGTGCCCTCGGGATGACCGGCGCCGAGATGGATGTGGCAAGGCGGGGTTCAAGCTTCGACTTCAATACATCAATCGCCCTATCACTTGCTTTGAATGCCTGTCGCGAAACGCGCCAGCGCGCAATACGCGCTGGCATTTCCGAGGAAACCTGTGAGGAAATCGAACGCATCGCGCTTTCTCTTCGTGTGCAGGCCGCCTGAACCTCAGTTGCCTCTTGAGGCTTCGGTTCCGAGCACTTAAGGTGCTGGAAACAAACGCGATTGGGGACGAGGATGGATCGGTGGCAGGCAATGAGGATCTTTGTAAAGGTTGCCGAAACCGAGAGCTTCGCAGACACCGCTCGCCAGATGTTCATGAGCGCCCCGGCCGTCACGAGAGCGATTGCCTCGCTCGAAGACCTGATTGGAGCTCGCCTCCTGGTGCGGACCACCCGCTCTGTGAAGATGACCGAAGCGGGGGCTCGCTATTTTGAAGACTGTCGCCGGATTTTGGCCGATATCGCTGAAGCGGAGGCGGCCGCCGGCGGCTCCTATGCTACGCCGACGGGAACTTTATCGATAACCGCGTCAGCTCTGTTCGGCCAAATGTACGTCCTCCCGATTGTTACAAGCTACCTCGACACATATCCGACGATGAAGGCCAAGACGCTGTTCATCGATCGACCGGTCAACATTGTTGAGGAAGGGATCGATGTCGCTGTGCGTATCGGTCATCTCCCGGATTCAAATCTCTCTGCCGTCAAGGTCGGAACGGTCCGTCGCGTCATGTGCGGTTCGCCAAAGTATTTCGAGCGCCACGGCGTTCCGAAATCGCCAGACGATCTCAAAGACCACCGCATCGCTGCATCGACAGCGGCATGGGCTTCACCTGAATGGAAGTTTGCCGGCGATCTGCGCGTATCCGTGGATGCGGCCCTGCAATGCAATACCAACGAAGCGGCGATACAGTCCGCGCGTGAGGGATGGGGCCTGACCAGGGTTCTCAATTACCAGATCGGCCCAGCCCTCGTCGCAGGAGAACTCCAGATCATTCTCAGCGAGTTCGAGGAACCAGCTTTGCCAATTCATATACTCCATCCTGAAGGACGCCATGCTCCAGCAAAGGTCCGTGCCTTCGTCGATATGGCTGCATCCAGACTACGCGAGAACCGGCTTTTGAATTGATGTTTGGCTTTCCAGGGTGAAATAGTCGGCGATCAGGTTGCTTGTGGCATGCTCATTATGTCGCATTCATATCATCTGATGAAATAATCCCTTGTCGAGTACGAGCATTCTCCCTCCAGGAAGAAAGAGCGATGGTGGTTGCAGGCAACAAGCCTCCCGCAATCACTCCTGAGGAGAACCACAATGTCTCATACTCTCGCCGTACTGCTTCTCGCATCCGCCAGCATCTTTGTTTCCGCTCCAGGCGCGACGGCCCTCGCCGCAACACCTGCCATCACGCAGCAGGCGCCTGCAACGGTCCATTATCGCTCCATGAAGATCGATGGGGTCAACGTCTTCTATCGTGAAGCCGGCCCCGCCGACGGCCCCGTCGTCGTGCTGCTTCACGGCTTTCCGACATCGTCCCACATGTTTCGCAACTTGATCCCGTTGCTCGCAGATCGCTACCGCGTCATCGCCCCTGACTATCCGGGCTTCGGCCAGAGCGATGCGCCGGACCACACAAAATTCGAATATTCCTTCGGCCACTATGCCGATATCGTCGATACGCTGCTGACCAAGCTCGGTGCTGCCAAATATTCGATGTATGTCATGGATTACGGCGCACCTGTCGGCTACCGGCTGGCGCTCAAGCACCCGGACCGCGTCACCGGCCTGATCGTCCAGAACGGCAATGCCTATGATGAAGGCATTCGTGATTTCTGGAACCCGATCCGCGCCTACTGGAAGTCGGGCGCGAAGAAGGACCGCGAAGCGCTCTCAGTGCTCGTCGCACCTGAAACAACCAAGTTCCAGTATACCGATGGCGTCAAGGACCTGTCCCGCATCAGCCCCGACAACTGGGTCCATGATCAGGCTCTACTCGACCGGCCGGGCAACAAGGATATCCAACTCGACCTCTTCTACGACTACCGCACGAACCTGCCGCTATATCCGCAGTTCCAGGCTTTCTTCCGCGGTCGCAAGCCGCCGACGCTGATCGTCTGGGGTAAGAACGACCAGATCTTCCCGGAACAAGGCGCACATCCCTATCTGCGTGACCTTCCTGAAGCTGAGTTCCATCTGATCGACACGGGACATTTTGCGCTTGAAGACAAGCTGGATGAAATGGCGCCGCTCATTCGAAGCTTCCTTGATCGCAAGATCTCGAAGTGAAACGCCGCTGGCTTCCTGCAACTGCCGAAATGGTTGCGGGAAGCCTCACCCGTTTGTGGGCTTCGATGTCGCAGGCGTTCAGTTTGTTTTAAACGCCTGCCGTGTCAGGTCAGGAAACCGTTGCAGACCAGATGCCATCATTAGATGCTTTTGGCGCATAGCGTTACTTAAAATCAGAGGGTTGGCTGGATTAGGTCGAAGTCCAGCGGTTTGATTCCTATCAAGATGAAGAACTTCGCGAGCATGCCATCTGCACAGGCTTCCTTTCCACAAAGTAATATACTCTCTTAAGATTGCTAGCGGTTACCATCCGTCATGGATGACCTGTCAGGTTACAGACACCGAACGAGCTATATCAAAAAACGCCCGCACAAGCTTGCCTCCGCTGCGTTCGCGCAGGCATATGAGAGCCTCATCCATGAGGATCTGCGGGCCGTCGATCCGGATGGGAAGAAGGCGATTATCGTGTCCGAATTCGGCGTAGGATACAAACCCGACACCACCACCCGATGCAACGATTTCTCGTACTGCTTCCCGGCCTCTTGCTTCAATTCTCGGCATAAATGTCACGCCGCATTCACTGGCCATGGCCTCTAATTTCTGGCGCGTCTTCGATCCCTGTTCACGCATGACCAAGGGGTATTTTGACAATTCTTCGAAGGTGGCCACTCCGGACAAAGCCAACGGATTATCCTTGCTGGCGAAAGCGATAATGGGCGTTGAGTTGAGTTTCAGGACTTCAAATTCGTTGCCTTGGGGGATTTCACCAAGCACGCCGATATCCGCGTCGTAGGAATGCAGGCTGGTCGTCACGGTTTCGGTATTGCCTGCATCGACGATAATCTGGACGTTAGGGTAGGTCTTACGGAAAACCGCTAGAATGTGAAGCAGATGATGCGCCGCGTCGGCGACGATGCGGAGTTTTCCGGAGCGCAACGCACGCGATTCCGATAACATGTCGAGCGCCTGCTGCTCCGTGTCGAACATGCGGCGTGTGACTTCCAGGAGCTGCTGGCCCGCGTGGGTGAGTACGACCTGCTTCTTGGTCCTGTTGAACAGCAGGACGTCGTATTCCTCTTCAAGTTTGCGTACCTGATCGGAAATGGCTGGCTGGGTCAGGAAGAGCGCTTCGGCCGCGCGGGAGAAGCCACCGTGGATCGCCACATTGTGAAAAGCACGCAACTGCACATACCGCATCTTCTTACCCCAAGTATAGCATCAGCCAATGAATGCATCAAAACGAACGATTTGATTTATGTAAAGGGTCAAGTGATGCTGGCCTGATTTTTCTGGAGCATTGCGGAGCGCTGGCATGAACATTTACTCGGTCTTGCTCGAACTTACGGCTGCGGTCGTCTTGTTGCTGTTTGCAATCAGCCTGCTTCGAACCGGTATCGAACGATCCTTCGGTGAAATCATTCGAAGGACGATGTCAGGCCCGACGGGCCGGATACGGGCCGCGATCAGCGGGTGCGCGCTTGCTGTGTTGTTCCAGAGTTCGACTGCCGTTGCGATGCTGACCGCAGGGTTTTCCGCGAGCGGCCTTATTGGTCTGGAGACCGGGCTGGCTGTCTTGTTAGGCGCCGATCTCGGATCCGCATTGGTGGTCAAGGTGCTAACTTTCGATCTGCACCTGTTGGCACCCGCACTCCTGATCGTGGGCGGTCTCATGCATCTTAAGGCGGGATCAGCTGTGATCAGGAATGGCGGAACCGCAGTTTTGGGAGCTGCTTTGCTTTTGATCTCCCTGAAGATGGTGGGAGGTGCGACCGCGCCTATCGCTCAAAACTCGGTTCTGCCAATCCTGGTGAGCTATATCGGACGCGATCCTGTTACGGCGATGCTGCTCGCTGCTGTTTTCACATGGGCACTGCATTCCAGCGTTGCAGCTATTTTGCTGATTTTGACCTTTGCTTCGAAGGGGGTCATCTCCGTCGATGTTGGCGTGCCACTTATCCTTGGCACGAATCTTGGCGGTGCCATGATCGCTGTCTGGTTGACAAGGGGGCAGCCGCTCGATGCACGCCGTCCGCCACTGGGTAATCTCCTTTTCCGCGCATGTGCAGCCCTCGTGACACTTGCATCCCTGTATGCTGGCCTTCCCATGGTCTGGCTACCTGGCGCATCCGACGCCGCACAACTCGTCAATCTGCACGTCATTTTCAATGCCGGGCTTGTCGGCTGCGGATTGTTCTTGTGTAATCCAATGGGGAGGTTTCTTAAGCTCATCGTAAAACCTCCTTCGGATGAGGTAAAAAGCTTTTACCATCGCGACAGTGCCTTGGACCAGGCGCTGATTTCGACTCCAACCCTTGCGTTGGCGGCCGCTGCTCGCGAAGTGTTGCATATGGGAGAACTTGTTTCTCGCATGCTCGAGCCGGTGATGAAAATCATGCAGGCGCCGACAATGCCCGAAATCTGTGAACTTCAGGACCTTGATCACGAGGTGAACCGAGCGCATCGCGAGATCAAACATTATATCGCCGCCGTGAACCGGGGAGTTCTTGACGAGGAACAAGCCAGGTTTGGAATGGAACTGGCGGAAGCAGCAATCCATCTCGAATATGCCGGCGATGTGATCGTGAAAAGCCTGCTGCAATTGGCTGAGAAGCGACTTGAGAATGGTAAGAATTTTTCTTCAGAGGGCTGGGGGGAACTAACCGAACTCCATTCGACGGTAGCCTCAAATGTCAAACTTGCATCCAGCCTTCTGATGTCTCCGGATCCGTCGATCGCCCGCCAGCTTGTGCGACAGAAGGAGCATGTGCGCCGGATGGTACAGGCTAGCAGTACCCGGCACATCCTACGCCTGCAGCAAGGTGTTCAAGCCAGCATCGAGTCCAGCAACATGCACTTGGAAATGGCGCGCGCTTTGAAAGAAATCAATTCGTTGGTCACGACCATGGCTTACCCGCGGCTTATCGCAAGCGGTGACCTGCTCGATAGCCGCCTGACATCCGTCGCCTGATGTATAGGCGTAAGTAATGATTTTATCTAAAAGAACGATTTTACATATATGTCGATAGGTCTCATCCTTGTCCTACAAGCTCTAACGCGAGGACTGGAAATGACAATCGAGACATTGAAGGAAAGTCGTCAGCCACTGGAGTCTCCGAGATTAGGGGAACCTTATCTGCTGACCCCGGGTCCTCTGACGACTGCCTATGAAGTGAAAGAAGCCATGCTTCGGGACTGGGGTTCATGGGACGGCGACTTTCGCGCCATGACCGCAGAGCTTCGTCGTGAACTTTTGGACATTGCAGGAGACGTCAATGGCGAGTTCGACTGCGTGCCGATGCAGGGCAGCGGTTCGTTCTCGGTCGAGGCCATGCTCGGAAGCTTTGTTCCCAAAGACGGTAAGGTTCTGGTTTTGATCAATGGTGCCTATGGCAAGCGCATTGCGCAGACGCTGGGCTATATCAACCGCAGCCATGTAATCATCGACAAGGGTGATTATATGCCGCCGCGAGGAGCAGAGGTTGCCGCGGCTCTCGATGCCGATGCGGCGATAACACATGTGATCGTCGTGCATTGCGAGACTAGTTCGGGCATTCTCAACCCCTTGAGGGAGATATCGGAAGCTGTATACGCGCGCGGTCGCAAGCTTCTTGTGGACTCTATGAGTGCGTTTGGTGCCGTACCGGCGGGGATTGCAGATTTCCGCTACGAGGCAATCGTTTCGTCCGCCAACAAATGCATCGAGGGTGTTCCCGGGTTCGGCTTCGTCATTGCACGCAAGACAGAGCTTGAGGCCGCCAAAGGCCGCAGCCACTCGCTGAGTCTTGATGTTCACGCTCAATGGGACGCGATGAACAAGACGGGGCAATGGCGCTTCACGCCGCCCACCCATGTCGTGGCAGCCTTCATCGAAGCATTGCGCCTGCACCGTAAGGAAGGTGGTGTCGCTGGACGAGGAGGCCGCTATACCCGCAACCGTGATATCATGGTGGCTGGAATGCGAGACGCGGGCTTCGAGACGCTGCTCGGCGATGACTGGCTGTCGCCAATAATTGTCACCTTTTTCAGTCCGGCTGATCCGAAATTCCGGTTCGAAACATTCTACGATCTCATGAAGACCAAAGGTTTCATCATTTATCCCGGCAAGTTGACTGTTGTCGAAAGCTTCCGTGTCGGCTGCATCGGTCGCATGGACGAACACGTCATGCGCAAGGTCGTTGAAGCCGCCCGTGCTTCGCTCGCAGAAATGGGTGTTACCAGCGCAGCCCCTCCCGAAGTCGCTCTTGCAGAACGCAGCCGCTTGGCTGCCTGACCAATCAAGGATACCGGAGTTTCCAATGAATCAGATTTCGAAAATCACCGTTGATGCAAACAGGCGTTCCTACCCATGGCCTCTGGTGCCGGCGATCGCCATCTGCCTGGACGGTTGCGAACCAGCCTATCTCGACGAGGCAATCGAGGCGGGCCTGATGCCGACCTTGAAGCGCATCAAGGCGAGTGGGACTGAAAGGATGGCGATGAGCGTCATTCCAAGCTTCACCAACCCGAACAACATGTCGATTGCGACCGGCCGGCCGCCATCGATCCATGGCATCTGCGGCAACTATCTTTACGAGCCGCAGACGGGCAAGGAAGTCATGATGAACGACCCGCGCTTCCTGCGCGCGCCGACGATCTTCAAGGCGTTCTACGATGCTGGAGCCAAGGTTGCCATCGTGACGGCAAAGGACAAGCTGCGCGCTTTGCTCGGAAAGGGCTTGAGCTTCGACGATAATCGGGCGATCTGCTTTTCCTCGGAAAAATCCGACACGTCGACAAAGGCGGCAAACGGCATCGACAACGCTTCGGCCTGGCTGGGGCTCCCCGTGCCCGAAGTCTACTCGGCCGATCTTTCGGAGTTTGTTTTTGCAGCTGGCGTCAAGCTTTTGAAGGAATTTCGTCCTGACGTTATGTATCTGACAACCACGGACTACGTTCAGCACAAGTATGCCCCGGGCGTTCCCGAAGCGAATTCATTTTACGAGATGTTCGATAAGTACCTGACGCAGCTTGATGCGATGGGTGCTGCCATTGTTGTTACCGCCGACCACGGCATGAAGCCCAAGCACAAAGCCGATGGCACGCCGGACGTGATCTATGTCCAGGATGTACTCGACCAGTGGCTGGGGAAAGACGCAGCGCGCGTGATCCTGCCGATCACCGATCCCTACGTCGTCCATCACGGTGCGTTGGGCTCCTTTGCGACCGCCTATCTGCCAGAGGATGCAAGCCGCGAGGACATCATCGAGCGTCTTGCGGCCATCGATGGGATCGATCTGGTGTTGGCAAGGCCGGAGGCCTGTGTGCGGTTCGAACTTCCAGACGACCGGATCGGCGACATCGTTCTGATCTCTTCGGAAAACAAGACTCTTGGAACCAGCGAGCATCGCCACGATCTTGCCGCCCTCAATGAGCCGTTGCGGTCCCACGGTGGGCTTACCGAACAGAGGGTTCCCTTCATCGTCAACCGGAAGCTTCCCGATCTGCTCAGTGCAAACTCCCTGCGAAACTTCGATGCATTCTTCTACGCGCTTGTTGCCGCCGCGCAGCCGGCTAGCTGAGGTGATTTCATGACCAAGGCTGAAACAGACTTCAAGCTTCGAAATGAACCGATGCGCATTGCTGGCAGGCCGGTCTCGACGGATGCTGTCATCGAAGTTCGCTATCCCTGGAACGATGCGGTTGTCGGCACTGTGCCGGCGGGCCATGCTGAACATGCACGGGAGGCATTTGCAATCGCCGCGGCGTACCAGCCAAAGCTAACGCGTTATGAGAGACAACGTATCTTGCTGACGGCTGCCGACGCGTTGGTGGCCAAAAAGGAAGAGATTTCCGATCTGATTACGCTGGAGCTTGGCATATCGAAGCAGGATTCCCTCTATGAGGTCGGACGTGCCTACGATGTCTTGACGCTCTCCGGGCAGATGTGCATTCGCGACGACGGCGAAATCTTTTCCTGCGACCTGACCCCGCACGGCAAAGCCCGCAAGATTTTCACGATGCGCGAGCCCCTGACTGCGATTTCAGCGATCACACCGTTCAACCATCCTCTCAATATGGTGGCGCACAAGATCGCGCCTGCCATCGCGACGAACAATTGCGTCGTCCTGAAGCCGACCGAACTGACGCCAATGACGGCACTTGTCCTGGCTGATATCCTTTACGAGGCCGGCCTGCCACCGGAGATGCTGTCCGTTGTTACCGGTTGGCCTGTCGATATCGGAATGGAAATGATCACCAATCCCGAATTCGATCTCATCACCTTTACCGGTAGCGTACCCGTCGGCAAACTGATCGCAGCCAATGCCCGTTACAAGCGGCAGGTTCTGGAACTGGGGGGCAACGACCCGCTTATTATTCTCAACGATCTTTCCGACGACGATCTCGCGCGGGCGGCCGACCTTGCCGTCGCCGGTGCGACCAAGAACTCCGGACAAAGGTGTACGGCCGTCAAACGTATCCTGTGCCAGGAAAGTGTTGCGGACCGTTTCGTTCCCCTCGTGCTTGAACGGGCAAAGAGGCTTCGGTTTGGTGATCCGATGGATCGCTCGACCGATCTTGGAACGGTCGTTCACGCCAAGGCAGCTGAGACATTTGAGAAGCGTGTTCACATGGCGGCCGAGCAAGGAGCGGAGGTTCTCTACAATCCCGGCCGTAACGGCGCACTTTTGCCACCGATTGTCCTCGATCATGTCCCGCACTCTTCCGAGCTGGTTATGGAAGAGACATTTGCACCGATCATACCGATTGTCCGGGCCCCCGATGACGACGACGCCCTGATCGCTTTATCGAACTCCACCGCGTTTGGCCTATCTTCTGGCGTCTGCACGAACGATTTCCGTCGAATTCAGAAATATATCGCAGGGCTTAAGGTTGGAACCGTCAATATCTGGGAGGTACCTGGTTATCGCATCGAGATGTCGCCCTTCGGTGGGATCAAAGATTCCGGAAATGGCTACAAGGAAGGCGTTAGCGAAGCGATGAAGAGCTTCACCAACGTCAAGACCTTCTCTCTTCCCTGGTAAACGCATATATGCCGGTCTTTTGAAAAAGGGGCGCTTTCGCGTCCCTTTTTTTGTAGTTCATCAATCCTGCTATATTTTAAGGCACATAGTATAAATCGTCTAGAAAAGTGATTTATATTTGCGCATGACGAACGTCATATGCCTGTTACATAGGCGTGCATCTCATCGATTCAATTTTGGAAATGATAAGAATAATAAATTTTACTAACTGATGCGTGCGTGCAGAATGGGTACCAGCGGACGGGCCACGGCGGAAAATGCGGTCGTCTCCTGCGATTTTTGGCACATTTCAATTTTCAATGAAGGAACCGGACATGAACAGGCGCACGCATTTTTTCATGGCTTTGGCAGCAGCCACTATGCTTTCCTCTGCTGCACTCGCCCAGACAGAATTGACTGTCTATACTTCAATTGAGGCGGTTGATCTTGATCGATACAAGCAGGCTTTCGAGAAAGCAAATCCTGACATTAAGATAAACTGGGTGCGGGACTCGACCGGCGTCATGACCGCCAAGCTACTCGCCGAGAAGGACAACCCGCAGGCGGATGTCGTCTGGGGTGTGGCTGCGACCTCGCTGCTACTCCTGAAGTCCGAAGGCATGCTTGAAGCCTATCAGCCGAAGGGTGTCGAAGCCCTCGATAAGAAGTTCGTTGATGCCGACACGCCACCTTCATGGGTGGGAATGGACGCTTACGTCGCAGCACTTTGCTACAACACCAAGGAAGGCGAGAAACTTGGTTTGAAGGCACCCGTCAGCTGGGAAGATCTGACCAAACCCGAGTACAAGGGGCACGTGGTCATGCCCAACCCAGCCTCTTCGGGTACCGGCTTCCTGGACGTGTCCGGCTGGATACAGACATTCGGCGAAGAAAAGGCCTGGAGTTACATGGACAAGCTCCATGAAAATATCTCAGCCTACACCCATTCCGGATCCAAGCCCTGCAAGATGGCGGCGTCCGGCGAAACGGTCATCGGCGTATCCTTCGAGTTTCCGGGAGCCAAGGCAAAGGCGGCCGGCGCGCCTATCGACATCATTTTCCCGAAGGAAGGCTCTGGATGGGAGGCTGAAGCGACTGCCATCATCGCGGGCACCTCGAAACTCGAAGCGGCAAAGACCTTGGTCGACTGGTCGATCACCAAGGAAGCCAACGAAATGTACAACGTTGGCTATGCCGTTGTTGCCTATCCGGGCGTTGCAAAGGCGGTCGAATTTCTTCCTGCCGACATTCCGTCCAAAATGATCAAGAACGATTTCGAATGGGCCGCAAACCATCGTGGCGAAATCCTCAAAGAATGGCAGAGACGCTTTGACGCAAAGTCGGAACCGAAGAGCTGATGCGGCGGTAGTCCACTCGGGACCCAGACGGGGTGGCCGGCGGCCACCCGTCAAACGAAAGGCTTGCCTTCTTTGATCGGAGCAACATCATGAGACATGCTTTGGCAGTCGAACCGACACATACGAGTGTACAGCGCCCTGTTCTGGAGGGTGACAGTTTGAGGCCGGAGTATCTGGAAGTTGCCGGCCTGTGGAAACAATATGACGACTTCGTCGCGCTTAGGGATATCTCGCTCCTGATCAGGCAGGGTGAGTTCGTCTGTTTTCTTGGGCCATCCGGCTGCGGCAAGACGACGTTGTTGCGGGCAATCGCAGGGCTGGATCTCCAGTCGCGCGGCTCGATTGTTCAGGCAGGCAAGGATATTTCCACCCTCCCGGCTTCGAAGCGCGATTACGGTATTGTCTTCCAGTCCTACGCGCTGTTTCCAAACCTGACGATCGAAAAAAACATATCCTTCGGATTGGAAAATGCCGGACGTCGCCCCGCAGAGATCGCCGCGCGCGTTTCCGAACTACTGTCGCTTGTGGGGCTTTCAAGCCAGGCAAAAAAATATCCGTCACAGCTTTCCGGCGGTCAGCAGCAGCGTATTGCGCTTGCCCGTGCGATTGCGGTATCGCCTGGCCTTCTGCTGCTGGATGAGCCGCTTTCAGCTCTTGATGCGAAAGTCCGCGTTCACCTGCGCCATGAGATCAAGTCGCTGCAAAGAAAGCTCGGCGTAACGACGATCATGGTAACGCATGACCAGGAGGAAGCCCTGGCAATGGCAGATCGCATCGTAGTGATGAACCACGGCGTGATCGAACAGATCGGGACCCCGACCGAAATCTACCGGCATCCGAAATCCCTCTTCGTCGCCGATTTCATCGGCGAGACAAACCAGTTTGAAGCGCGCGTCGCGACAATAGGTTCGATCGAGATCGGTCGTTCAGAGTTTTCCTGCGATGCCAGTCAAATGGCAATCGGCACGCAAATAACCGCCGTCGTCCGCCCGGTGGATATCATTCCGCATGGCGCGGATGCCCACGCCGCGAATGCTGCTGACCGCCCAGTGACACCCCAGAACCTGATTGATGCACAGGTTCTTGATATGGAGTTTCTTGGCATGTTCTGGCGCACGCGCCTGACCGCTCCACGGCTCGGGGAGACTATTCTGGTTGCGGACTTTTCCGTTAATGCGGTGCGTCGCCTCAGGATCGAGGTCGGCGGTGCTATACAGGTCGAAATCCCCCGTGACCGCCTCCTCCTTTATCCGAAAGGAACCTGATAATGTCACTTGTGATGGACGGGATGCCTGCGGGCAGGACACTCAAGCAGGACATTTCACGAGACGAGTTTGTCAAGCGGGGGCTCATGGTCGTGATTGGCCTCTATCTGCTCGTTGCCTTGGCCGCACCCTTGTATGTCATGCTTTCCAAGTCGTTTTCGACGTACCGTTTCGACCTCGGCAGTTTTGAATTCCAGGTCAGTGATGAAAGTGGTTTCAACTGGACCGATCCGACAAGTGCCGCAAAACTGAATGCAGCGACCGGTGCCTTTTCGGGCGCAGACCTCGACACCACCTCCGACGGTCGTCTGGCCGCAACGAAACTTTTTGCCGAATTCAACTTCCGCAGTCCTGTGAAGTATCGAATCCGCGGCACATCAGACGACGCTGCCTATCTCGTTGGATCGACGTTGCAGAGGGACACCAGTTGGCAGGAATACGATTCCAATACATTTCGTCGCGTTGTTCTTCGTCCGGCTCGTGACTTCGGCCTTTCAAATTTCTTGACTTACTTCTCCACGCCGGCTCTTGCACAATCTATCCGTAATTCTGTTTTGATGGCTACGATCAGCACCGTTGCCACGGTCAGCATCGCGTTCGCGCTCGCCTATGCACTCGCACGGAGCTGTATGCCCTGGAAGGGAGCGGTGAGGGGTATCCTGACCATTCCTATCCTCGTTCCATCCTTGTTGCCAGGCATTGCGCTTGTTTATCTGTTCGGCAACCAGGGGGTATTCAAGGACTGGTTGCTGGGTTATTCCATCTACGGGCCGATCGGGATTGTTATTGGTTCGATCTTCTTCACGCTGCCGCATGCGTTCATGATCATTTCGACCGCTCTGTCGATCGCCGATGCACGCCACTACGAAGCTGCAGCTTCGCTGAGGGCCAGCAAGTGGCGGACGTTCTGGACCGTCACGGTGCCTGGAGCGCGCTATGGCGTTGTTTCGGCCGCGTTCGTTGTCTTCACGCTGGTCATCACTGACTTCGGATTGCCGAAGGTTATCGGTGGTCAGTATGGCATGCTGGCTGTTGACATCTACAAGCAGGTTATCGGTCAGCAGAATTTCGAGATGGGCGCTGTCGTATCCGTGATCCTCCTGTTCCCCGCCGTTCTTGCATTTGCGGTCGACCGATTGATGCAAAGGCGGCAGGTTGCACTGCTTTCGGCTCGCGCCGTTCCATATGCCCCGAAGCCAAATCCGCGGTTCGATACGGCCTGCTTCGCATTCTGTAGTCTCGTGGCCTTGTTTGTCCTTGGGATCATCGCCATGTGCCAACTCGCAGCCGTGGTGAAATTCTGGCCCTACGATCTGAGCCTTACGGCCAAAAATTTTGCGTTCGATCTCATGGATGGCGGCGGATGGGATGCCTATTATAATTCAATCCATCTCGCGCTTCTGACTGCAATATTCGGTTCCATTGTTGTCTTCGCCGGGGCGTATATGGTCGAAAAGGCGCAAGGCTTTGCTCTTGGTCGGGGGATGTTCCATTTTCTGGCGATGATGCCTATGGCGGTCCCCGGAATGGTTCTCGGGCTGGCTTACATCTTCTTCTTCAACAATCCCGCCAACCCCCTTAATTCCATCTATGGAACTATGACCATTCTGGTCGTCTGCACGGTGACACACTTTTACACCGTCGCGCACCTGACGGCCCTGACTGCACTGAAGCAGATGGATCCTGAGTTCGAATCAGTCTCATCATCGTTGAAACAGCCCTTCTACAGACTGTTTTTCCGCGTTACGGTTCCCGTTTGCCTGCCTGCGATTCTCAGCATCGCGATCTACCTTTTCGTCAATGCAATGACGACGGTGTCCGCCGTGGTGTTTCTCTACGCTTCTGACACGAAGCTCGCGTCTGTCGCTGTGCTCAACATGGATGATGCAGGTGACATCGCACCCGCAGCCGCGATGGGCATGATGATTTTCTATACGAACGTTATCGCCAAGCTCATCCATGCCGGCGTTGCGCGAGGAATCCTCATCCGCACGCAGGCCTGGAGATGACCGGCGGCGTGCGGAAGGCCATCTTGGAAACAACAGAAATGAACGAGCTGATTGACGGCGAGGTTTGCGCGTCAATCCGTAAAGCGGAAAAGATCATATGAACAGCAAGCTTGACCTTGTCGTCGTCGGGGCGGGTATTGTCGGCCTTTCCATGGCGTTTGCGGCCGTAAGAAGGGGCAAGACAGTTCTGATCGTGGAGCGCAACTCAAAAGCAATCGGCGCGTCTATTCGAAATTTCGGTTTCATCACTGTCTCTGGACAAAAGGAAGGCCAGCAGTGGGAGCGTGCCCGGCGCTCGCGGGAAATCTGGGAAGACGTCGCGAAAGAGGCCGGGATCGAAGTGCTTCACACAGGGTTGGTCATGCCAGCTTACAGAGCCGAAGCCGAAGCGGTGATGGAGGCTTTTCTGGCAACGCCGATGGGTGAAGATTGCGGCCGTCTAACACCTGCTCAAGCTTTGCAGCATGTGCCGTGTATACGGCAAGATGGCATGCGAGCAGCTCTCTGGAGCCCGCATGAACTGCGCGTTGAATCGCGTGAAGCACTTCCCAAAATTGCTGCGTGGCTGGAACAGCGTCACGGCGTGGCATTTCAGTGGAACACGGCGGTCACCGCGATCGATGGCACCAAGATCGTGACAAGCCGAGGCGTGATCGAAGCGCAGGCTTGTATCGTATGTCCCGGCAATGATTTCTCGACCCTTTTTCCAGAACGTATAGCGGCTGTTAATCCAAGTATCTGCAGTTTGCAGATGCTCCGTGTGATGCCGGACCAGCCTATCCGGTTCGGCGCGGCGGTAATGTCCGACATGAGTTATGGCCGGTACGAAGGCTTTGCCGATCTGGCTCCAGCCCGGGCGCTCTGCGACCGCCTGGATAGTGAGCTTGGAGAGATGCGTTCAGAAGGAATTCATCTTATATCGGTGCAATCGGCCGATGGCTCACTCGTCGTGGGCGACAGTCACGTTTACGGCGATGCACCTGAACCGTTTGCCAAGGAACGCATCGATCACCTCGTGATGGAAGCGTTCGATCAAATATTTGACTTGCCCAGTCGAAAGGTGGTTTCGCGTTGGTGTGGCACCTATGCTTCGGCCAGTAATCCGGTCATGCTCGACGAGCCCGCCGACAATGTCCGACTCGTAATTGTGACCAGTGGCAGCGGCGCATCGACGGGTTTTGCACTGGGGGAGCAAGTCGTCGAAGAGCTTTTCGCCTGAAGACGTGACCGAAAGGGCCAATGTGATCACTCGATTGCAACAAATTTTCGAGTCATCGGTACTCTCCGTCTGTGCTTGGTAGTTCATGCCGCTGGCAAGAGTATCGTGCGGGCTGCAACTGACGGCCTTCGAGATCGCCTTCCGGCCACAGGACGCAGGCATTAAATAATACTCGCGCAGATTTCCGGAGTTCAGCCTTCCCACGCGCGCCAGCACTTTGTTTGATGGACGTGGCTTGCGTCTTGCCAGTCGCGCAGCGACACACGTATCACAGAAAGTTAGATGCGGCTCGCAACTTTACTTTTTCTTTTTTCCCTGGGGACGCGATTTCTAAGTCCGGCTGATATATCGCCGTGTCATTACTACGGGTTGATCGGAAAATGCCCGAGACCAATCGCAAGGACAAGTCCCGTCCAATCATTGATGATGTGAGCACCGGTAGACACCCAGATATTTCTTGTAGCGATGAAGGCGAGCGTCAGAAGGGTACGGGTGACGCCAATCCCTATTAAAGATTGCGCCCAGTGCCAGTCGTATGTTGGCAGATGCGCAGCGCCGAAGAGAAGCCCAGACATGATCAGAGCTATAACAATCCCTGGCGTTCGCGCCATGTGGAGGCGTCTTACGCAGAACCAAAGTATTCCAAGGAATGGTAGGATGCCTAGTAACTCCTCTCCTAACAACTGGATACAGGTGACTACAAACGTCTCTCCGATCTTGACGGTGGACATGGTCGCGAACGCGTCCGACATCGGGTTTGGACGAAGCTCGAAATACCGTTGGAGCATCCAGCCCGTTGCAAGCGATCCGATAAACGTGATCAAGCCGAAGAGCACCATGAGAGCCAAAGATTGACGGTTAATTGGTCGGAATAGGCACTTCCAACACGACCCGGCTGCTCTTCGGAGAACCATCAGCGGGATAGCGGCAAACAGAAGCGCCGGGACAATATTGTACGGGAAGCTGCGCATCGGGATGAAAATGAGCGCCAGAAAGGCGATCATCACTGACGCCATAAGAAAAAGCCATCCTATCCCTTCAATCTCAACCGGCCTTCCGTTGTATAGTGGGAGATCGCGTTCCGATGAGATCATCTCGGAGCCTCTGATGAGATGGCTATTCGACGTAGAGCGTGAGATCGTAACCCGCGGACTCGTTGCGACGGGCGGCGTTTCGCATCAGGTAGACATCAATTACATAATTTCCGCTTGAGGGGATTGAGATGCTTGTGCCATTGCCGTCGATGGCGCTGTTATACATCGCTGCGTCGGCGCCAGGCGCTGTCACATTGAAGTACAAGCTCGTATTTCGCGAGTCGAGCTGAACGTTCATCGTCTGGCCGGCAGTAACCGACATCACGTATTGAACAGTCTGATAGCCCTTGATCGAGGACGTAATGGTCGAAGTCGAGGAGCCTGCGGCAAAATGCACAACTTCGCGCCTTACGTCGTTTGCTAAAGCTGGAACTGTCGCAAAAATGGCAGCGCTGAAAATCAGGAACTTGATGGCCTTCATCGAATGGCTTCTCCTAACCGGCAGAGTGAAATGTGTCTTTCAAGGTCCGTCACTCTGATGCGCGCGTCGCTTCGTGTACTACACCTTGGTAGCAAATTCTGGAGATGCGTCGAGCGAAACGTAACTCGTCAGAGCCGAATAGGGAAGCCGGAAAGGCTAGGAATTCAGCGATTGCAACTACATACCTCACGAAGAACCGGTGACATCAAACAGTGGGGATGTGGACACGATTAAACTGCCGATTGTTCGAGGAGTTGCCATCGAGCTGGCGCATGGCTAGTGTTCTGTCGTGAAACAATGGTACGCTTTTTCATGACGACGCTAATCACAGACGCTCCGTATTGACGAGGCTTTACCACTTTTTCGATGAGAGATGTTTCGGTGGCATCGAACAGTGTCCTGGTGCCGATCAATAGAGGCCGGATTGGATTTCCTAAAACTTCTTCGCTCATTCGAAGAATTACTCTTCGAAGTCATGACGTGGTTCATTTACTATCCACGTACAATGTGGCTTACGATCACGCACCCACTGCGTATGATCGACTACTCAGACCATGAGCTGAAAGAAGGTGTCGAGCGGCAGTACACCGACGCGCTCAGTCCGCCATTACTGCTACTGATCACCCTAGCGGTTGTGCATTTCACCGAACTCGGTCTAAATCTCGAACACATTCATCCCGGGAGCGAAGTCGCAAAATCGTTTATCAGTTCCGACCAAAATTTGATAATAATGAGATCGTTCCTGTTCGGACTTTTGCCTCTGTTCGCTGCACTTTGCTACGTACGCAAGCGAGGACTATCTCTTGAGCGGAAGAACCTGCGCCCCGCATTTTTCGGACAATGTTATTTGGCTGCGGCTTATGCATTGATGGTCTCGCTATCCTATATCGTCAGTGGCCAGAGGTTTGCCGGAGCAGCCGCTATCGGGACTGCGGTGTTGGTCGTAGTAACACTCTGGTACCTTTACGTACAGGCGCTTCAGTTTAGACGTTCTCTGGCTACAACCTCTCTAACAGCTTTGATACTGGCTCTGAAGGTATACCTTCAGGCATTTTTCTTCGTCCTCATCATTGCCCTGATAGTGACTGGAGGAACAACCTGATCTGAGACGCTAAACGTCAGTCCAAATCCATAGAAGAGTTTGAAACGATGTCGAGGTTTCTCCTTCCGCCTGGCCAGTGAGCTGCAAGCCGAGAGATTGTTGGCTGGCGACGGAACAATAGTACCCTCTTGCCACGGGTTTTCTCTAACGAGTCAACGCGCCGCGCGTAACTATACTCGGCGAGCTCATGAAGTCGTCTTCCTGTAAATCCCTAGCCGATTAAGCCGCTGAGCTTCATAAGATTTCACTCGTTAGATCAGCGGGTCGCAGGTGCACTTCCCTTCAAGGCGCCAAGGTTCTTGAGTGCGCCACAGGAGCCGACTGTCATCGGACTCTATTCATTTCCGGTCATGTTCAATTATTGCCTGAAACGGTTCGGCAGAAACGGAAGCGCCTCGCCGCTGATGCGACTTTCGAGTGCGTCGAGCACGAGATCTGCTGTCTTGGGAGCGGCGGCAATGCCGACATGCCCGTGGCCGAATGCGGCGACAAGACCAGGGTGCCGCGACAGCGGGCCGATCACCGGCAGGCCATCCGGTGTGGAGGGACGATGCCCCATCCAGAGCCGAAGCCTGAGTGTCTTGTCCGTGGACAGATAGGGGTAGCTCGCCAGGGCATGCCGTTGCAGCACCTGCGCGCGCTCCCAATTCGGAGGTTTATCGACTGATGCGAGCTCGACCTGGCCCGAAAGGCGCAGACCCATGTCTGTCGGTGTGTTGGCCATCCGGCCGGTGCTCGGCATCACCGGGATCTCGAAAGGCGTTTGCCCCGATGTAACGGTCACATGGTAACCCCGTTCGCTCTGCATCGGAATGCGCACGCCGAGCGGGCGCAGCAGATGGCCGGAATGTATGCCCGCAGCCACGACGATGCGGTCGGCAGATAACGTTTCGCCGCCCTCGAGCACGGCCTGCGGTGTCGCGCCGTCGAGGATGGCGGTCGCGGCGGATTGGTGGAATTGGACGCCCCTGCGCCGCGCGGCGTCCACAATGCCGGCTACATAGCGCCCGGTGTCTCGGCAATGGGCACCGTTGACCACATGGATGGCGAACCGGTAGGCAGGGCCGAGCGCCGGCAGCCTTTCGCGGATTTCAGCCTCATTCCATTCCGCATAGGCAACGCCATTCTCGCGACGCAGCTCCCAGCTCAGTGCTTCGGCCTCGAAGGAGGCTCGGTCGGGATAGGCGTAGAGCAGCCCCTTTTGAAGAATGAGCTGCTCCTGTCCGGTCTTCCGCGCGAGCTCCAGATGCCGTTCGGGTCCATCGTGCAGCAGGAAGTTCAGTAATTTCGCCGTCCGGCGCACGCGTGCCTTGCTCGCACCTGCCCACAAAAAACGGAGGAGCCACGGCGCCAGCTGCGGCAGAGACGCCCAATCGATCGTCAGCGGCCCGTTTCGGTCGAGGAGGAAGCTGGGGACTTTCCGCCACAGGCCAGGCATGCTCATCGGGATGATCGATGCCGGGCTGATCCAGCCGCCATTGCCATAGCTTGCGCCGGCCTCGCTGCCTGGCGCATTGCCATCGCAAAGAACTACATCCCAGCCCGCTTCCGCTAATCTTAAAGCTGTGGTGGCACCGATGATGCCCGCGCCGACCACGATTACCTTGCCTGTCATTGCCGTTTTCGTCCTGCTCTCAGGAAAGTCCGCCATGGAAATGGCTGAGGAATTCCCGCGTTTTCGTCTCGCGGGGTTCGTTGATGACCTGGCGCGCATCGCCCGACTCGATGACGAAGCCGTCCTGCATGAAGATGACGGTGTCGGCGACATCGCGGGCGAAAGCCATCTCATGGGTGACGAGGATCATCGTCATACCCTGCTCGGCGAGTTGGCGGATGACCGCCAGAACCTCACCCACCAGTGCCGGATCGAGTGCCGAGGTGGCCTCATCGAACAGCATGACCTCCGGTTTCATGGCCAGTGCCCGGGCAATCGCCACGCGCTGCTTCTGTCCACCGGAAAGCTGCTCCGGGCGTGCATCGGCTTTCTCGACCAGCCCGACTTTGGAGAGCAGCTCCATCGCGAGTGTCCGCGCAGAATTGCTTTCCTGTTTCAACACGCTCACCGGCCCGATCATCACATTGTCGATGACGCTCATGTGCGGGAACAGATTGAAGTTTTGAAACACCATTCCCGTATTGGCGCGGAAGGTTGCCAGATGCCGGTCGCGCATGGCGACGTGGCCCGAGGAAAAGTCCATTCGCCTTCCGCCGATGGTGATGCAGCCCGCATCGGGCAATGACAGCAGATTGAGGCTGCGCAACAGGGTGGATTTTCCCGAACCGCTCGGCCCGATCATCGCCACGACATGACCGCGTGGCACGGAAAGATTGATATCTTTCAGGACCTCCAGCGGTCCGAAGGACTTCTTCAAGCCCACGACCTCGATCATCGGTTCCGTGCCGGCCATCGTCTGGATCTCGTTATTCATGTCCTGCGGCCCTCCAGCCAATGCGCCAGGCGTGTCATGGGAAACAGGACGGCCAGATAGATGGCTGCAATCAGGGTGTATGTTTCGAGTGGCCGGTAGGTGGCGGATGTCACCAGTTGACCTTGATAGAGCAGGTCGGGCACCGCGAGCACGGAGAGAAGCGAGGTGTTCTTGAGCTGCAGGACGGACTGGTTCACCAGCGGCGGCACCATGCGGCGCAATGCCTGCGGCAGGATGATCTTGGCCATCAACTGGCCTCGCCGCATGCCGATCGCGCGGCCCGCATCCCATTGTCCCGTATCGATCGAGACGATGCCGCCCCGGATGATCTCGGCATAAAACGCGGCGCCGTACATGGTCAGCGTGATGAAGGCCGCCATCGCTGGCGAAATCTGGATACCGACCAGCATGGGCAGGGCATAATAACACCAGACCAGTTGCACGAGGACAGGTGTACAGCGGAACAGTTCCACGATCGTCATGATCGGAACGGTAACGACTTTCATCCCAGAGAGCCGGGCAAGAGCGAAGACCGTGCCGACGACGATGCCGGAGATGATGGTCAGAACAGTAAAGCCGACCGTATAACCCAAGCCTTGAAGAAACAGGCCGCGGTACTGCCAAAGGCCGGAGAAGTCCCATTGATACTGCATCACAGCGCGCTTTGTTCGGCCCCGCGGAATATCCGGGGAGAGGTTGATGTAAAAAGCCACTCGCCAAGCGTCAGGATGTCGAATACCGGAAGGCCGAGGGCTGCCGAGATCGCCTGTGCAAAGGGCGGCATGTTGGTGCATTCCAGCACGATCGCGCCGACCGAGGGATGCTCGGCGATGAGCTTTCGGGCAACATCGATCACTTCGGCCTCCAGCGCCGCATGATCATATGCCGCGGAGCCCTCGATGAGCGCATGAAAAGCGCCGCCGGAGGGCACGCCGCGCACGGGCACCGATGGATCGGCCCCACAGGCTTCGAACACGTCATCACCCAGGCTGGCGGCATCATAGGTTATCACGCCGGGACGCAGCCCGGCGCCAAGCGTCATTTCCACCATGGGCAGCTGCATCAGGCTGGAGGCGGCGACCGGCACGCCGAGCGCCTCGGCCAATTTCCGCTGATGTCGCGCCATGAAGCCGCAAGACGTGATGATTGCGCTGCAGCCCTCCGAGATCAGCTCTCGTCCGGCGGCGATGAAATCTTCAACGAGACCCTCGCCGCCTGCACGGACGACGAGGGAAACGGACGCACCGCGCACTTTGCGAAACTTGACCGGAAAACGCCATGACCCGGCATGGCCGACATCACCAGGTGGACGCTCGAACGTCGTATCCAGCATGATGATGCCCAAGGCACCTGAGGAAGCGGACATTGGGTTCCTGTCAGAACGTCAGATTTGCAGGCAATGCAGCCTTGTCGACCCCGACGAGTGCGAGGCTTTCGACAATCCAGTTCGAGATCTTGCCCTGCTCGCGGCGCTCCGCAAGCCAGGTATCGACATAATCGCGGAACTCGCCATTCGGATCGCGGCGCACACCAATCGTGGTCGGCTGGCTTGCATGGGGTTCAGGAATGATAAGCTTGACATTCGGCGCAAGGTTCTTCGTCGTCACGACAGCAAGCAGGGCGACCTGAATGATGGCGTCGGCGCGGCCCGATTGAAGCGCCAGAATGGTCTCATCCGCAGATTTGAGCGCGACCAGTGTGCAGTTCGGCAGGTTCTTGCGGGCGAAATTGTCCTGCGTCGAGCCGAGGTCGACGGCTACCCGCATCTCCGGCCTGTTCATCTCCTCCCACTTCGTCACTTCCAGGTCCTTGCGGGCAACGAGGGTGAAAGTATTGTCCATCAACGCCTTGGTGAAGTCGACAACCTTGGCGCGCTCCGGATTGTTGCTAAGCCCGAACATGATGTCGATCTTGTTGCTTTGCAGATCGATCACGGAATTGCCCCAGGTCGTCTCGACCAACTCCAGTTTGACGCCGATATGTTGCGCCAGATCACGGCCCATTGCGACGCAGAAACCTTCCCACTCTCCGGTCGCCAGGTTCTTGTGATAATAAGGCTCGGTGCCTGCAAACACGCCGATCCGCAACGTACCGCGGGCTCGGATCGCTTCGAGCGTTGCGCCTTCGGTTGCTGCGAGAAGTGCGGAAGATGGGAGGAGTGCTGCAGCCCCTGCAAGCAGCATTACTCTTCCGAAGTCACGTCTGTTCATGGCCATATCCCCAGTTGATTATTCGTTCCCTATTGCGCCTTGCGGGCGATCAATGCGTTGTCGCGATTGATTTTATTGGAAAGCACGACCGAATAGGTCACGCTCTCGATTTCCTCGATCCGGGCAAGCTCTTCGATCAGGGCTTCCAGATCTTCCAAAAAATTGACGTTCACACGGCAGAGGATGTTTGCCGGGCCGCTGATCGCATCGGCTGTCAAGATCTCCGGGTAGCCGCGCAATACCACGAATAACCTTTGCGTGGCGCGCATGGCGGTAGTGATGAAGATATAGGCTGAAACGCTTTGATCGATCTCGCGGCGACCGACGATCGCGCGATAGCCGAGAATGACGCCGCGGCGTTCCAGCCGCTCGAGGCGCTCCTGGACACTCGATCGTGCGAGGCCGACACGTCGGGCCAATTCACTGGCAGGCACGCGTGCGTTTTCCTCCAGGATGCTGAGCAGATTGCGGTCAATGCTGTCGCCGTAGTCCATGTCGTTCCCACTTTCTTTTGTGGAAAGACTGCGTTCAAACTTTCCCAAAGAAAAGCATTGAAAAATGGGTTCTTCATGACTTTTATTCATGATCCCCAACAGGAGCTTCGTCATGCGCCGTTTTCTGCCATCCTTGAGTGCCCTGCATGCATTCGATGCATCCGTGCGTCACTTGAGTTTTACCAAGGCGGCCGAGGACATGGGGATCACCCAAAGCGGCATCAGCCGGCAAATAAAAAACCTTGAAGATTTTCTGGGTCTTACCCTGTTCGAGCGCGCCGGGCCTAAACTGATCCTGACGGAGGAGGGCACGCGGTATTATGATGAGATTTCGCGCCTTCTCGATAAGCTGGAAGATGTCTCCATCGATGCCGTCCGCGGTCGAAAAGCACAGAGCATGCTGAAGATCGGCTTTCCGCCGACACTGATGCGGCGTTGGGGCGCGTCGATGCTGACCGCGTTTGCAGCCGCGCATCCCCAGACATGGTTCGAGGTTTATCCCTGCCGTCACGATCTCGATTTTGCGACATCCGAGCTGGATCTGGCGTTTCTGCGCGGCACCGGAAATTGGAGCGGAGCGCGCAGCCAGCTGCTCTTCGACGAGGAATTGGTTGTAGTTGGCGCGCCGAAGCTGATGCCGCTGCAAGGTCTCCCGAACGACGAGGCGCTGCTGGAATATCCGCTGATCCAGAATTCCAGCCGCCCGAGCCTGTGGCTGCATTGGCTGCGGGGTGCAGGCGTGCACTACAAGAGCCGCATTTATGGCCCGCGCCTGCCGAACTTCGATATGATCCTTGAATGCGCCATCAACGGTATGGGACTGGCAATCGTTCCCGAATTCCATGTGCGCACCGAACTGGCCGCGGGGATTTTGAACCCCGCTCTAAGCAGGCTTCAGACATCGGGCGAGGGCTTTTATCTCTGTTTCCCGCAGGCGCGGATGAACTCGGCCAATGTGCGGATCTTCCGCGACTGGTTTGCTACCGAATTCGCGCGCCGGCGGCAATTCCTGCCTCTGACGCATCCCTTAAGTCAAAAATAGGACTTTTCTATGGGCTTCAGTTCAAGCGGATCTTCTCCCCGCTTCAATAGCCAGGAATAGACCGGCGGCACTCGGTCTGCGATGGATTCGACGTGAACGTCAATGAAGCACGGTCCGTCGTCATGGGTAAAGGCGGCTGCGAGTGCGGCATCGAGTTCCGAACCTGTCTTGGCTGTCCATGCCTTGAGGCCATAGGCTTCCGCGATTGCCTGACCGCGCGGCGCCAGAAAGTCGACGCCAAAGCACTGATTGTGACCTTTGAGCCGGTGGAGGCCCTTGATCCAGCCGAATGTGCCGTTGTTGAAGAGGATAAGGATTGCCGGTACCTGCAAGCGCACCAGCGTTTCCAATTCGCCGACCGTCATGCCGAACGATCCGTCGCCAAAGAGACCGATCGGCCTCTTGGATGGATCGGCCCGCCAGGCTCCGACCGTGGCGGGAAGGGCCGAACCGAGTCCACCGAAGGCGCGCGGAATGGCAAAACGCGTTTCACGATCATTGATTTTAAGGAAGCGCGTCATGTAGGGCGTCGGCGTGCCGGCGTCGGAGTAGATCAAAGCCGGCTTGCAGGAGGCATGGAGGGCCTCATTGAAGGCACGTACGGCCCTCTCCGGCCGCAAGGGAACCCGCTCGTCGGAAAGCGCTTCCTCGGCGTGCTCCCAGAAAACCTTTCGACGATCATTGAGGCTGCCGATCCACGCTTCGTGTCGGGCGGGTTCGATTGCAGCGTCCAGTGTCAGGAGTTCTTCCAGAACCAACAGGGCATCGCCCTGGATGGACAGCAGATTCTCATAGTTGTTCGCCATGATTTCCGGGGAGATATCGATCTGCGCCAGACGGCGATTGAGGGTGATCCGCGGGAAGGTCCAGCCGATGGTGACGACCGAGCCGATGCGCGAGCCAACGAAGAGCGTGAAATCCGAATGCTCCAGCGCCCAGTTCGCATGGGGATGAAAGCCGTTGTCGCCGATGACGCCGATGGCGAGGCGGTGGTCGTCGTCAATGGCGCCTTGGCCGGTCATTGTCGTGCACATGGGCACGTTGTATTTTTCGGCAAGCTGCGTGATCCGGTCGCCGGCACGCGCGCGGTTTACCCCGCCGCCTGCCACGATCAGCGGCCTCTCGGCCCTGGCCAGAAGTTTGAGCAGGTCCTCCAGCTTCGAGCGCGGCGGCAGTGTCGGGTAAGCGGGGAAGGTGCGGCATTCCTCTTCGACATGAAGGGAGATCCGCCCCGGGTCCACTTCGGCAAGCAGCATGTCCTCCGGAATTTGCAGATGCACGGCGCCGGGTTTGCCAGAGCATGCGACACGAAAAGCCCGGCGGATGATTTCCGGCAGTTTTTCCGGCGATTTCACCTGAACGGACAGTTTCGTCACTGGCTCGAAGAGCTTAGCGCAGTCGAGTTCCGTCAGAACGCCGCGGCCTTCGCCGGGAAGCGGGATATCGATGGTGAGAAGAATTACTGGCACGGACGAGCCGTTCGATTCGGCGACCGGGGGCAGCGAATACATCGCGCCCGCGCCTGAGGGGCACTCGAAAACCCCCGGTCTATTGGTGAACCGCCCATAGGCGTCAGCCATGTAGCCGGCTGAACGCTCATCGCGGGCCATGACATGACGAATCTTGTCTTCACGCAACTGAAGGGCCTCGTAGAGAGGAACGTTGGTGTCCCCCGGGACGCCGAAAATCGTGTCGACCCCGTAACCGATGAGCATTTCCACCAAAATATCCGCTCCACGCATTTCGTTCTCTCCTGTCTGTGCTGCAGGAGGATAGGACCGTCGGGAGCCGGCGGGGACCGGCGATGTGTCGGGCCTATGAAGCGTGAACCGTCAGATTGCCGGTCTCGGCCGCTGCACGGCCTGTCGCCCACGGAAATACTCAGACGAAATTCACTATGTAGGCCGCTACTCGCTTTGCGCCTGGTGCAAAGAATTCCGGTCGCTGCCGAACTCTCACCGCGAGGCAAAGCGCTATTGCCAGATTTGTTGGCCCGTATCTCGCCGCTCGGATAGGACCACATCAATCTCAACGGACAATATCGTTGGCCAAAGTCTAAGCGTAGGACCTCTTCGAAGCATCTTTGGCATTCACGGCAGCCAAAGCCTGTTCAATCGACGTGTAAATCTCGGTATCGATGCCTTTAGCGCGCCACGAGACGACGCTTAGGACGTCGCCACGCCTGTTTTTTCTGGCAAAGAGAACCGTTCCAGGCGGTAGGTCGCTGTGGTGGATCATTGAGAGCACCTCCGTTCGAACGTATGGCCAGAATTCGTTGGGTATCCCCATTGCCAAAAGCGCCTGCAACTCGTTCCAGAACAGTTTCGAGCTAATCGTGCGATCGTCTTTCTGAACTACAACTACATAACGGCTTGCCTGTCGCAGGCGGAGCAGTACAGGCAAGCTTGTTGACTGGGGTGACACGTGTTGTCGACAGTTCATCAGCGGTGAAATTCCGTCTATCTTGATATGATTTTCGAAGCCAGCGGTGAGAACCAACCGGTTGACGCCTTTGCGATGGCGATCTTCTGGTTGGGCACTCGACGTCTCTACCGGGCAGTTTGAACGTCCTGTTGCCTGCCAAGATGGAAAATGCGGCGCGGCAGCACGGCGACGGCCGTTAATCCACCGTATGCGATGGCCGCCACCGCCACGATCTGGAAAAGGGAATTGAGACTCGCCTCAAACCAGATCACCGAAGCCCACCCGACGAAAGCAGCCAGGATCATCCTGACTGTTCCGGCAAGAACCGGGAGAAGAACACGCTTCAGTCCCTGGCTTGCAAAATAAAGTGCCAGTCCCAATCCAACCGCACCATAGGCCGGTGCGACGGTTTGCAGATACTGCGAGCCTAGCTGCTGCACATCCGGATCTGCCGTGAACAATCTCATCCAAATCATGGGGAACAGAGTGGCGAGAATGCCGATTGTCTGCGTGATGCCAAATGCAATACCTGCGCCAACCCAGGCGACCCGGCGGGCGCGTTCGATCTGGCCCGCTCCGATATTAATCCCAACCATGGTGACGATAGCGGTTCCAAGACCGAAGATGATGGGAATTTGCAGATAATCAAGCCGCGATGCGATGCCGAACCCCGCAATCGCATCTGCGCCGAAGTGGCCAACGGCTGCCGTTACGAAAGTAACCGTCAGATTGACCTGGATCGTGCCGACAGCGGAAGGCAGGCCGACACCCAGAATGTCCTTGAACAGTCGACCTTGCAGCGGCACAATTTTGAGCTTTAGCGGGCTGCTTGACGAGCGCAGGTAAAGGGCAAGCACCAGTGCCGCGATCAGATAATAAATGAAGACCGCAGCGCCTCCGCCTGCCACGCCGAGCTGCGGGAAGGGCCCCCAGCCGAAAATCAACGGCGGCGACAGGACGAGGAGAAGGAACGCGCCGGAGATGATGACGAGTGCAGGCACGTTCACGTTGCTAGCGCCCCGCAGGGCTGCCGAAAGCAAAGCCGTGATCCAGATCGGAATGGAGCCTGCAAACACAATTCCTGAATAGATGAGGGCGGCCTTCAGGGTTTCTCCCGTCCCTCCCATTGAGCGGTAGAGCAGAGGTCCAAGGAGGATTGCAGCGACTGAGAAAATGGCTCCGAATACTGTGGCCAGAACAATCGAATGCCAGACGAGCCCATCGGCATCAGCGTGGCGGTTGGCACCCAGCGCTCGCGCCACGGCTGAGGAAACTCCGCCTCCAATTCCGCCATTCGACATCATTTGCATCAGCATGAGGACCGGAAAGACGAGGGTCACACCTGCTAAAGCCTCGGTCCCAAGGAAACTGACGAAATAGGTTTCCGCGACCCCAACAAAGGTCTGGACCACGAGAACGACGACCGTGGGCAATGCCAGCCGAAACAGCGCGGGTGTGATTGCTCCATGAAGAATTCCATATGGTGTCTTCTGTGAAATTGTTGAGACGTGAGAATTTTTGCTGTCAGGCATATCGGCCATGGCTGATCCTAAAAAGTTCTCCGAGGCTCTGCTCCGTTCCCACGGCCATGGGCTCGCAACCGGTTCTCAGAATTTGAAAATAGATTGTTTTTGAAATCTAAATTATATAGAGTTCATTCGCAATCTAAAATATCACTTCCGAGCGTGAGACCGGAGCCCGTGCAGGCGTTCAAAACCCATGTTTCCGATCAAGGATCGATAAAAGCTGAAATGGTGGAAAACCCACTTGCCGGGGACCTATGCTTTGCCGTGCAGCGGACAAACCGCATCATCTCCCGCCAGATCAACGATGCATTGCGCTCGACAGGACTAACGGCAGAGCAGATATTTCTTCTTGCAGCGATTGGTGAAGCAGGTTCCCCTCGAATATCGGAAGTTTCGCTACTTCTTGGCCTTGACCACTCAACCGTCGTTTCAAATCTAAAACCCCTTGTAAGGAAGAACAGGGTGACGATGTCCGTGGATGTCGATGATCGCAGGGCGCGAAGACTTTTGCTCACCGACAATGGAAGTGAGCGCCTTGTAGTGGCATTTGAAAGTCTTCAGGAACTTGAAGATGCACTGGCGAAAAAGGTTGGCGGGATGCTGAATGTTCTCAGCCTATGTCGGATGCTCAGCGAACTCTCCACCGCGTGAGCCTGGCATTGGCCGCGCGCAGCCGACACCGGCAACTGACTGCAAGGATACAGCCATCACCCTCTATTTTCGGCGCCGTCTTCCCGTACTACCTCCTCATGGGGTTGTGCCTTTAAGCCAGCCACTTCGGTCTCCAGCCGGTCCAGCCGTTTCTCCAGCGCGATGAGGTAGTCTCCCTGCGGATCGTCGATACCCAGGACGACATCTTCCCACGATCGCCATTTTTCTCGAAAACGTTTCAACATTTAAAATCTCCATCGCCATCAACTTTATAAGTCGGCATTTGCATGCCTGGCAGTTTGAGCGAGCGTTATGCCATTCTCTCTGAAAGAGAGATCACCTCTGCCGGTTGCCGCAAACCGGTTGCGACAACGGAAACTCTTAACCGCCCTGTCAGCGCATCATTGAAAGTCGCGCCGACGACGATATTCGCGTCGTCGTCGACTTCTTCGCGAACACGAGTTGCAGCTTCGTCGACATCAAAAAGGGTCATGTCCGGTCCGCCAGAGATCGAGACGAGAAGCCCTTTCGCTCCCCTGACGGACGCTTCATCGAACAGCGGATTGGCAATTGCTGCCTCGGCGGCATGTCGGGCGCGGGCGTCTCCCGTTGCCTCGCCCGTGCCCATGACCGCTCTGCCCATGTCACACATGACTGACCTTACATCGGCGAAGTCGAGATTGATCAATCCTTCCTTGACGATCAGATCGATGACGGAACTGACCCCGGCATGCAGCACATGATCTGCCATTTCGAATGCATCCGCGAAGGTCGTCTTCGCATCGGCAACCCGGAACAGATTCTGATTGGGGATGACGATCACCGTGTCTGCGCATTCGCTGAGACGCTCGATTCCCTGCCGCGCTGTTCGCATTCGCTGCGTACCTTCGAATGTGAAGGGCATGGTGACGACGCCGACCGTCAGTATGCCTGCCTTGCGCGCAGCATGGGCGATAACGGGTGCGGCACCTGTTCCCGTTCCGCCCCCCATGCCCGCCGTCACGAAACACATATGGGTTCCGTGGAGGTGATCCATGATCTCGTCAATCGACTCTTCGGTTGCCGCCTGTCCAATATCGGCCAATGATCCGGCGCCAAGTCCCTCCGTGACGGTCGGGCCAAGCTGGATAAGGCGTGGCGCTTTTGACATGGACAAAGCCTGGGCATCGGTGTTCGCAACGATAAACTCCGCACCCTCGAGACCCTGCATGATCATGTTGTTGACAGCATTGCCGCCGCCACCGCCGACGCCGATGACGGCAATCCTTGGCTTGAGGAGCGTTATGCCGGGCGGTGAAACGACAGTCGTTGGTTGCATAGTGGGAGTGTCCTGGTGGAGACTTTGTTCAAAGGTGACCACGCGCGGGGGCTAGTCAGCCAATGGCGTACGATTGCCTCTCCTCCGGCCAGCGTCGAAACACTGCACTTGCATTGACCCCACCGAAGCCGAAGCCATTGGATATCGCATACTCAACATCGAGAGGTCGGGCATCGTTTGCGACAAAGTCGATGCCATTGGCCTCAAGGTCAGGTGAACTGAGATTCAAGGTCGGGGGCGCGATCTGGTGCTGGAGCGCCAGGATCGTAAAAATAGCCTCAAGGCCGCCGGCGGCCCCCAGCAGGTGCCCCGTCGCCGACTTCGTGCCGCTGACGGCGATCGACTTCCTTTGGCCGAACAGGCTCTTGATTGCTCTGAGCTCTCCGAGATCTCCAACCGGGGTCGAAGTCGCATGTGCGTTCAGATGGCCGATTTCGTGCGGGGCGACACCCGCCTGGGCGATGGCGATTTGCATTGCCCTGCGGGCGCCGCTTCCGTCTTCCGGCCCCGACGTAATATGATGGGCGTCGGCGGTCGTTCCGTACCCGACGAGTTCGGCAATCGGCGTCGCACCACGAGCAAGGGCGTGGCTCAACGCTTCAATGACGAGGATGCCTGCGCCTTCACCCATCACGAAGCCGTCGCGGGCGGTGTCGAAAGGACGTGAGGCCTTGGCCGGGGTCTCGTTAAAGCCTGTCGATAGCGATCTTGCCGCTGCGAAACCACCAAGGCTTACAATGTTCATACAGGCCTCGGTTCCGCCACAAACCGCAATGTCGGCTTCATTGGACCTGATCAGTCGCGCTGCATCGCCAATCGCCTGAACGCCGGCGGCGCATGCCGTCACCGGCGCTCCCAGCGGGCCTCTGAAACCATGCCGGATAGAGACTTGTCCGGCAGCGAGATTGACGAGAAAGGATGGAATGGTGAAGGGCGAGAGGCGGCGGACGCCGCGTTGGTCGACGGTACGCACCGCCTCCGTTATCGCGGGAAAGCCACCGATGCCCGATGCGATGATTGTCGCCGTTCTCAGTTTTTCTTCTTCGGAAGCTGGCTTCCAGTTCGCCTGTGCGAGAGCCTCTTCCGCCGCCGCCAGCGCAAAGACGATGAAACGGTCGACCTTACGTTGATCCTTCGAGGGCAGGGTCTTGTCAGGATCAAATCCTCCTTCAGGATCTTCAGTCAGGGAAGGGACCACGCCTCCGATTTTTGAAGGCAAATCCCCGACGATGTCGTCACCCAGCCGTCGGATCCCGCTTTTGCCAGCAAGAAGCCGGGACCAGGAGATATCGACATTTGCACCAAGGGGGCTGACGGCTCCCATTCCCGTGACAACGACACGACGCATTTGCATTTCCACCTGTTAACGATCAAAATTTTGGCATGCCTTCGGCACCCGACCGAATGACCGGTCGTGAACTTGGGACATGCGGTTCGCGCTATTCTCTTCTGATAGCGTGGGGCTACGGCCGAGCTGTGCCAGCTATCGGCGACGAATATCCAAAAACCATCCGTTAGCCGCCATCGCGGCCAGCAATGCGCCGGACCTCGCTCGCTGCCGCATCGAGTACACTCGTCGAAAGCGCTTCATCCCCAATGATCCTGGACAGCGTCACCGCACCGACCATCATGGACAATATTGCCATGGCCTTTTCGCTTCGAGCTTTATCGCCACCCTCTCCGATAAGCTCTTCAAGCACCTCGAAGTGTGCTCGGATACCGTCTTCAAACGGGCGCCGAACTTCGGCGGTTTGACGCGCAGCGTCGGAGCCGAGAGCAACGAGCGGGCATCCTTCTGCCTTCTCGCCACTATGGTCTTTGGAAAGGTAGAAGGTGATGATCGATTCCAGCGGATCCGACGTGTCTGCTGCGGCATCAGACCACCTTCTCGTGGCGCTCTCGAGAGCACGCCGTGATGCAAGCGCCGCAAGATCGTCCTTGGATGCGAACTGCTTGTAAAATCCACCCTGGGTGAGCCCCGCACCCTTCATCAGGTCTTTCAGGCCAATCCCGTCGAAACCATGCTCTCGAAACAAGCGGCTGGCGACGTTGATCACCCTTTCCCGGTTTTCCTCTGCCTGTACGCGGCTCACTCTCATGTGGACCTCCAATTAGGTTTCATTTGACATCTATATGTCTTTTAGAGTTAGAGTGCAATCTAATATTTTCAGGATGGCCGTCAAGAAGGGGCGATGAAATGAAACGGAAACTTGTTGTCACTGCAGCAGCAGTGCTGGCGCTGGCCGCAGGCGGAGCCGCAGCGCTGCTGCTTCCGACGCAGGCACCCGAGGCAAAGGCTGCCGATCCCCGGACTTTGGCGCCACTGGTCAACCTCGCGACGGCCAGGCTTCCTGGCAATTCGAGCAGCAGCTTTACCGGAACCGTTGGTGCCCGGGTCCAGAGTAATCTCGGCTTTCGCGTTCCCGGAAAGATCGTTGAACGTTTTGTCGACGTCGGGGAGCAGGTAAGCGCTGGACAGCCATTGATGAGGCTTGACGAGACCGATCTTCGTCTTGCTCTGACCGCCAAGCGAAACGCTGTCATCGCAGCACAGGCGACATTTGTCCAAGCGAAAGCCGATGAGAAACGCTTTGCCGTGCTGGTGAAGACCTCTGCTGCCTCGACGCAGCAATATGAACGATCGAAGGCCCTGCTGGATACGGCGACGGCACAGTTGGCCGCCGCTCAGGCTGACGCCGATGTCGCGGAGAACGAAGCAAAATATGCGGTTCTCGTTGCCGATGCGGATGGAACCATTGTCGAGACGCTCGGTGAGCCGGGCCAGGTGGTAACCGCCGGGCAGCCGGTTGTCCGGCTCGCGAAGTCTGGTCCGCGCGAAGCCATTGTCTGGCTTCCCGAAACCATGCGTCCTGACATTGGAGTTCAGGCTTCTGCATCGGTTTATGGCAGAAACAATGCCGAAAAGGCCAAGCTGCGCCAGATCTCCGATTCTGCCGATCAGCAGACCCGCACCTATGAAACGCGCTGGGTGCTTGAAGGGGCTGCGTCCAATGCTCCACTGGGGGCGACCGTCACTATCGAAATCGAGAACAGAGATGCGCAAAACCACGCCGAACTGCCGATAGGCGCCCTGTTGGATGACGGGACGCGCACTGGCGTCTGGGTGATCGATCAGCAATCGTCCGTCGTGAAGTTTCGTGATGTGAAAGTAGAGCGGGTAAGCGAAGAGAAAGTGGTCGTCACTAACGTCAAGCCGGGAGAGGAGGTCGTTGCGCTTGGCGCACATCTTCTGAAGGATGGAGCGCAAGTTCGCACCAGCGTTGGGACAAAAGAGGTGACAAACTGATGAACCTCAATCTGTCCGTCCTTGCGGTTCGCGAACGCGCCGTCACGCTGTTCTTCATCGTCCTTCTGTCGCTTGCCGGCGTCTATGCTTTCGTCAAGCTGGGACGCGCCGAAGACCCTTCCTTCACCATCAAGACGTTGACGGTCACGACTGTCTGGCCGGGCGCAACCGCGCGCGAGATGCAGGATCTCGTTGCCGAGCCGCTGGAGAAGCGCATTCAGGAATTGGCCTGGTACGACCGGGTCGAGACAACGACGCGCCCCGGCTTTGCCTATCTTACCGTCACGCTCAAGGACAATACGCCGCCAAGCGCCGTCGCTGAAGAATTTTATCAGGCGCGCAAGAAGCTCGGCGATGAAGCCAGAAACCTGCCGCAGGGTGTTCTGGGGCCGTTCGTGAACGACGAATACTCCGACGTCAGCTTCGGCCTTTACGCTCTCAAGGCGCGGGGCATGCCGATGCGCGATCTCGTCCGGGAAGCCGAAAAGATCAGGCAGGACATGCTTCATGTTCCCGGCGTGAAGAAGATCAACATTCTCGGCGAACAGCCCGAGCAGATATTCGTAGAGTTCTCCTATGAGAAGCTCGCCACGCTCGGCATATCTTCTCAGGACATTGCCGCAGCCCTTCAACGGCGCAATACCGTTACGCCCGCTGGCTCAATAGATACGCAGGGTCCGCAGGTGTTCATTCGTCTCGATGGTGCCTATGACAGTGTTCAGTCTATCGCTGATACGCCCATCGTCGCTTCCGGCCGCGCGTTGAAGCTTTCCGACATTGCTGAGGTACGCCGGGGTTATCAGGAGCCGGCAGGCTATGTCATCCGTCATGACGGCGAGCCGGCCATCATGCTCGGCGTGGTCATGCAGCAGGGCTGGAATGGTCTGGAGCTTGGCAAGGCTCTTGAAGAGCGCTCGAGCCAGATCGCACAATCATTGCCCCTTGGCATAACGCTGACGAAGGTTAGCGATCAGGCCGTCAACATTGACGCGGCGGTGGGTGAATTCATGGTGAAGTTCGCCATGGCCCTCGGCGTCGTGCTCTTCGTCAGCCTCATTGCGCTGGGCTGGCGGGTGGGCATTGTCGTAGCGCTTGCCGTGCCTCTGACGCTTGCTGTCGTCTTCATCATCATGCTCGAGACGGGGCGCTTCTTCGACCGCATCACGCTCGGTGCATTGATCCTTGCACTTGGCCTGCTGGTCGACGACGCCATCATCGCCATCGAGGTGATGGTCGTGAAAATGGAAGAGGGTATGGATCGCATCAAGGCGGCTGCCTATGCCTGGAGCCACACTGCGGCACCGATGCTGTCGGGAACGCTTGTGACCATTATCGGCCTGATGCCGGTCGGTTTCGCCGCCTCTGCAGCGGGTGAATATGCCGGCAATATCTTCTGGATCGTGGGTTTCGCACTGATTGTTTCCTGGTTCGTGGCGGTGATCTTTACGCCCTATCTCGGCGTTAAGTTGCTTCCCGATATCAAGCCGGTGGCAGGCGGCCATCATGCGATTTACGATACGCCGAACTACAGACGCCTGCGCGGTGCGATTGAATTCACCGTCAAGCACAAGTTCCTGACCTGCGCCATTGTTGGCGTTGTCATGGCGCTTTCGGTTGTCGGGATGGGTGCGGTGAAGCAGCAGTTCTTCCCCACATCGGACCGTCCTGAGGTTCTTGTCGAAGTCCGCATGCCAGAAGGCACGAGCATCGAAACGACAACCGCCACGGTCAAGAAACTCGAGGCGTGGTTGAAGCAGCAACCCGAAGCGAAGATCGCCACCAGCTACATCGGCCAGGGCGCCCCCCGCTTCTTCTTCGCCATGTCGCCCGAACTGCCCGATCCTGCCTTTGCGAAGATCGTTGTGCTGACATCCGACGCACATGAGCGTGAGGTGCTGAAACTGCGTCTTCGGGAAGCCGTTGCGCAAGGGCTGGCGCCCGAGGCATTCGTCCGCGTGACGCAACTCGTCTTTGGTCCCTACACGCCATTCCCCGTCGAGTTTCGGATCAAAGGACCGGATGCCGAAGAGCTGTACAAAATCTCCGAGCAGGCACTTGCTCTCATGAGCTCGGTACCTGATGTCAGAAATGCCAACCGTGACTGGGGTAATCGAACACCCGTTGTCCGGTTCGTTCCCGATCAGGATCGCCTGAACCTCATCGGCATGTCGTCCGCCGAGGCTGCCCAGCAGATACAGCTCCTGCTGAGCGGTGTTCCCGTCACGCAAGTCCGTGAGAACATCCGAAACGTTCCTGTCGTGGCGAGAAGTGCCGGCGAAATCCGCCTCGATCCTGCCAGACTCGGGGACTTCTCGCTCGTGACGAGAGACGGCCGTGCGATCCCGCTCGATCAGATCGGCCACACGGAGGTGCGCTTCGAAGAGCCGATCCTCAAGCGCCGTGACAGAACGCCTGTGGTGACGGTCCGATCCGACATTAACGAGGCGACGCAACCGCCGGAGGTTTCGCAACAGGTGATGACCGCTCTTCATCCACTCGTTGCATCTCTGCCTGCTGGCTACACAATCGAGATGGGCGGCAATATCGAGGAGTCCCTCAAGGCGAATACTGCCCTTGTGAAGGTGTTCCCACTGATGATCGCAGCGACCCTGATCGTCATCATCCTTCAGGTGCGCAGCCTGTCGACGATGACGATGGTGATGCTGACAGCACCGCTCGGTCTTGCAGGCGTCGTGCCGACCCTGATCCTGTTCAACCAGCCTTTCGGGTTTAACGCGATCCTGGGTCTTATCGGCCTGGCGGGCATCCTCATGCGCAACACGTTGATCCTCACCGAGCAGATCAAGGAAAACAAGGCCGCGGGCCTGGACGACTATCATGCCGTTATCGAAGCCACGGTGCAGCGAACGAGGCCCGTCATCCTGACGGCGCTTGCCGCGGTCCTAGCCTTCATTCCCCTGACGCATTCGGTTTTCTGGGGTTCGATGGCTTACACGCTTATCGGCGGAACGGCGGTGGGTACGCTCATCATCCTGCTCTTCCTGCCGGCGCTCTATGCTGCATGGTTCCGCATCAAGCCACCCAAGGCAGACATGGGTTCGACGGAGCACGGAAACTCGGAAACAGCGCAGCATTCGCTTGCTGCGGAATAGCCAACCCGTCCCTCCGCAGCAGATGATGCCGCGGAGGGATCATACTGCCTGGCGAGAAGTGGCGTGTGTTTGCGTGCCCACTGGACCCTTTCGGAAACCATGCCCTCGTCCCGCTTCAATCCTGCCAATGAGGAGCCTTGACATGAACCCTGTCGTATCCATCTTCAAACATCCGCCGGACGGGGGTAGGGGATATCACCGGGATATGCGCGTCAGGTGGGCTCTCGAGGAAGTCGGCCAGCCTTACACTCTACGGTATCTGACTTTTTCCGAGATGCGCCGCCCCGAATATCTGGAAATACAGCCATTCGGCCAGATGCCGATCTACCAGGAGGGCGATCTCATTCTTTTCGAATCCGGTGCGATCGTGCTTCACATAGCACAGCGTTTCGCTGGCCTCCTTCCCGATGAAGCAAATGCGCGCTCGCGTTCCATCATGTGGATGTTTGCAGCGGTCAATACGATCGAGCCCTGTATCGTCTCTGGCAGCGTTGGTCATCTCAGTCAGCGGCTCCAGCAACTGGGCGATACGCTTGGAGGGAAGGAGTGGCTTGAGGGGGCTCAGTTCAGCGCCGGTGATCTCATGATGGTGAGCGTACTGCGGCCGCTCAAGCACTCTGGTATTCTGCTGGATAGCCCTGGCTTGCAGGACTATGTCGAAAGAGGCGAGCAACGATCCGCGTTCCAGCGTGCGCTGGGCAATCCACCAGCGGACAGG
Source organism: Agrobacterium salinitolerans (assembly GCF_002008225.1). Lineage (GTDB taxonomy): Bacteria > Pseudomonadota > Alphaproteobacteria > Rhizobiales > Rhizobiaceae > Agrobacterium > Agrobacterium salinitolerans. The sequence continues at coordinate 57,633 of NZ_MRDH01000027.1, forward strand.
CGAACGGCGTGAATTGACGGCATAAGCATCCGTCACACCTGTCACTCCCCAGGCGAGAATCCCGCATTAACTCGACCGATGTTTCCCGCTTCTGACCATGTGCCTCCTCAATTTCTGCAAGCGTGTTTTATTTCGCTTGCAATCTAATTGAAATATAGATTACAAACGAAATCTATATTGATTTCTAGTCCAACGCTAGTTTTGGAGAGCGTAGATGTCGACAGACAAGATTGTTGTGGTGACCGGAGCATCCTCCGGCATAGGGCAGGCGACCGTGAGGTTGCTGTCACAGAATGGGTTCAAGGTGTTTGCAGGATCGCGCAATCCGGACAAAAGTGGACCGGTTCCCGGTGTCGAGTACGGGCGTCTCGATGTGGACAATGACGAGTCAGTGAGGCAATTCGTCGATTGGGTTCTGTCCCGTTCAGGCCGGATTGATGTCGTGGTGAACAATGCAGGCGTCTCTCTCGTCGGGCCGGTCGAAAGCACGTCGGACGATGAGGCGAAGGCCCTTTTTGAAACCAATCTCTTTGGCCCACTGCGCATGATACGAGTGGTATTGCCTACGATGCGACAGCAGAATTCCGGTCTGATCGTCAATGTCAGTTCGGTTCTCGGCTTTCTCCCCGCACCTTATATGGGCCTTTATGCCAGCAGCAAGCATGCGTTGGAGGGACTGTCTGAAACGCTTGACCACGAAGTTCGGCAATTTAACATTCGCTCCGTCCTGGTCGAGCCGACGTTCACGAGGACAAGTCTCGATGTCAATGCGAAGCAGACGGAGACGCGTATCGACGACTACGCCAATCAATTAGCCAAATCCAATGAGGCCGTCCTTTCCGCCATTAGGACGGCAAGCAGTCCTCAGACTGTCGCCGCCGAAATCATGGCAGCAATCACAGGTCCTCACAAAATGCGCAGACCGGTTGGAAAACAGGCTACGCTTCTGAGCCGCCTGAAACGGTTTATTCCAGCCAAGGCATTGGATGGCGGTATCAGGAAAACGTTTGGGCTCTCCCGGCTGTAGGCATTCGCGGAGCTTGCGCACCACAAGCAGAAAGTAGGGCGTCGGCATTCGGAGACTTCACGGCTTGTCTCGGACACATTTGCTTACCTTCAGCTCCGAGGGCGGAGAGTCGATGACTGTGCGCCTGAAGGGCAAGACACCGATCGGCCCGAAGGGCCCGGTTTACCGCTTGGTGGTCACGCGCCTGCATAAAAGTGTCCGACGCAACCCGCGGATTGCGTCGCGGACGGATCACCGCCGGCGCCAGCAATCCGCGCATGCGGACGCGGTGGTTCCGTGTGACATGGTAAGGGTTCCGGCAATGTGCCGGAACGTATTCCGCCACAGGCGGAGAAAACCGGCACAGACTGAAATAGTCGCTGATCCCAGCGGCGATTTATGCAGTCAGGCCGGATGGAAGTCCGCGAGGCGATGTATTCGGCGGAAAGAGCTGACGGTAGAACGCTTCAACACGGGTCGGCGTGACACGCTCAGCCTCACGAAGGATTGGCAGCCCGAGTGCATCGGCAGGAGCGGGCAAAAGCACCGAAGCCGTCAGACGGCACGCTTCGCAACCGGATCCGATCTTGTGGTGATCGTGCTTGGCCTTGCCATCCTCCGATGGGAGGCAGAGAACCGGAAGAGTTCCGTCCGGAAGGACTTATTGTGCTATTTCGCTGAGAGGGATCTGGCTGTTAGCCAGCGTCGGTAGCTTATTGGCAAAGCCTACCAACAACAAGGCAAGCGCGCACATGGTGCGCACGACGCATTGTTCGGCAAAGCCCAATCGCTTGATCATCGATCCCCATAGTGCCTCTTGTGACACAATTCAGACACTATATGCTATGCGGATTCTGTACAATGCGGCATTTGAACGCCATCATTGGTCGCTGAGCTCACCTGAGGCGATGGCGCTATCATTGAGGGATGATTGATGTCAGCAAACGCGACGAGTTTTACCAGCAGGCATAGTGCGGCGGCGTCTGTTCCCTGCGCGACAGCAATATCCACCGCCGCAGCCAGGGCCGTGAGCCGATCGAGATCGGCAAGCTCTATTACAGCAATGCCGATGCTGACAACGACGTGTCAGGCTGAGGCCATGCGCGACGTCGCGAGAAAACCGGCGATGAAGTCAACGGCCTCTTCGCCGCTTCTCAAACCGAGGTGAATACTCTTCTGTATCCCTGATTTGCCGATACTGACGGGACGAACTCCGAGCTCGGCGGCTTCCCGACGCACCAGCCAGTTCGGGATGGCGCTGACGCCGCGACCGGCCGCGACGAGCTGTAGCATCATTTCCGTGGTCTCGACATTCCGGTGGTGGCGCGGGCGGCAATTTGCAGGCGCAAGGAAATGCGTGAACACATCCAGCCGCTCGGGTGGCACAGGATAGGTGAAGAGCGTTTCATCCAGCAGATCCGCAGGTTCGGCATGGTCCTTGGCCGCCAGAGAGTGATCGGCCGGTACGGCAAGAACCAGTTCGTAGTCGAACACCGGTAGATAATGGATGCTAGGCGCTTCGATCGGGTCCGGGGTGATCAGGATATCGATCTCGTATCCGGTCAGCGCCGCCACGCCGCCAAAAGCAAATGATGTCGTCAGTTCCAGGTCCACATGCGGCCAGTCTACCAGATAGGGCTTTGTCACGCCCATCAGCCATTGGTGACAGGGATGGCATTCCATCCCGATCTTGAGCGAGCCTCGCTGTCCGTAGCGGTAGTCGGACAAGACATCCTCAGCCCTTTCGATCTGTGGCAGGACGCGCTGCGCCAGCGCGACGATGTAGCGGCCGGCCTCGGTGAGACGAAGATTGCGGCCGTCCTTTTCCCACATGGAGACCCCATAGCGTTGTTCGAGCTTGCGAATCGTGTGGCTCAGCGCGGACTGGGTCACATTCAGCCGTTCTGCCGCCGCCGTCAGACTGCCCATGCGATCGACTTCGCGCAGGATCGACAGATGTTGCCTGTCCAGCATCGTTATGCGCCTCCTTGGTCGAGGGGAAAGACTTCTATCTGTTCGCTGTCTCGAACAGGAACCGGCCGGTGATCTTCGTCGACCGCGACCATGGTGAAATGTCCGGTAGCCGTGATATGCCGCTCGCCCGTCAGAAGGTTTTCCGACCAGAGTTTTGTCTCGACGGACATGGAACTGCGGCCAACGCTCGCGACACGTGCCTCCGCCTCGACGATTTCGCCGATCTCGATTGGCCTTGCAAAGTCGATACGCTCGGATGATGCCAGCACCACTAGCTTGCCGGAGTAGCGCGATGCCGTCACGAACGCAGCTTTTGTCATGTAGGCGATTGCCTCGCCCCCGAACATCCGGCCGACGCTGTTAGCCTGATCCGGAAAGACGATTTCGACCATGGCAAGCATATCGCTTTCGCCCGGCGCGTCCTCGGGAAGCAGTTTGGGTAAGGCGTAATGCGCGGCGTTCTCGCCCTCTGGAACGGCAACCATATGGAAGACGCCGCGCGTACAGGTATGCCGTTGACGGCCGACAATTGTCTCTGCCACCATCTCGACCTCAACAGTCAGGGAACGGCGGCCAGCCTTGACGGGTCTTGCCGTGAATTCGACGATGTGCCCGATGCGTGCGGGCTGTTTGAAATCGATACGTTCGCAGGACGCGGTCACAAAGGGTGCGCGCCCGAAGCGGGTCGCCGCGATGAAAGCGACTCGATCCATAAGGGCGAGGCCGGTCCCTCCGAACAGAGTTCCGTGATGGTTTGTGTCACCAGGGAAGACGATATCGACGAGTTGTGTTGTCGACAGGTGCTGCATGGGCTTGTCTGTCGTGTCGGTGCTGATCATCGGCGCTGCCATCAGGTTGTGGCAGGGCTGGGCAATGACGCAGAGACGACGGCGCGGAGATGCCGATCGCGAAAGCGGCACTCCGGGACACCCCGCCCGTGGACGTTATCTGTCGTGGCAGGTCTCCTGGCTCGCGGATGACCGCTCCCGCCCGTCTTCCCGGGATAAACCCAGTGACAAAAATGGACGTTCGCTAGCCGCTTACAGTTGCGGGGGCAGCTCCGGCATCTGACCGAATTCCCTCTTAGCTCCGGACTGTCGTCCACAGAACCACGACGGTAAACCAATGTCCCATGCCGCTCGTGGGGTCAAGGCCTCGTTTCCGGTCGGCGGGCCAGACCCACTTGTCCCGCAAGCCATGTCGCTTACCCAAAACCATGAGGACGGCTCATGCTTCAATGAAATGAAATCAATTTTTCTCCATCAACGGCTCAGGCATAAGAGGGGCGCGCTCCAGGCCATAGACAAGCTAAAGATTGTTGATTGAGAAACACGAGAGAAAAAATGAGAGCACTGAAAGAAAAAGAAACAGATTCAGGTTTTTTCTCGGTCCATGAGAACAATATTGCCATGAGCGGTGAATTTACGTTCTCTCTCAAGAGCATTCCTTTTGACGAGGATTATCAACCCTCGGAAAATACGCGGCTCACGACTAACTTCGCCAATCTGGCCAGAGGGGAGAGCCGCCGGGAGAATTTGCGCAACGCGCTGAGGATGATCGACAATCGCTTCAACGCCTTGGCGCATTGGGACAATCCGAAAAACGATCGTTATTCTGTCCAGCTCGAGATCGTTTCCGTCGAGATGAGGATTGATGCTGAAGGCAATACTGATGCTTTCCCCCTGATCGAAATCCTGAAAACGAATATCGTCGATCATAAGACAGGCGAACGCATCGAAGGCATCGTCGGGAATAATTTCTCCTCGTATGTTCGGGATTATGACTTCAGCGTCGTGCTGCCGGCTTACAATAAGGATCGCCTGGCATTTGGCACGCCGGAGAATTTTGGCGATCTGCATGGAAACCTGTTCAAGTGTTTCCTGAATTCAGATGCCTACAAAGAACACTTTCAAAAACTTCCTGTCATCTGCCTGAGTGCCTCCAGCAGCAGGACATACAGCCGGACCGGTAATCAGCACCCTGTATTGGGGGTCGAATACCAGCAGGATGAATTGTCGTCGACCGATCGATACTTCCAGAAAATGGGATTGAAGGTCCGATTTTTCATGCCGCCGAACAGCGTCGCGCCTTTTGCATTCTATTTTCTCGGTGATCTGCTCGACGATTACACCAATCTCGAGCTCATCAGCACAATCAGCACCATGGAGACTTTTCAGAAGATTTACCGGCCCGAAATTTATAACGCCAATTCCGCGGCAGGGGCCTGTTATCGCCCGAGTCTCGGGCATCAGGACTACTCATTGACGCGTATCGTCTACGATCGCGAAGAGCGTAGCCGGCTGGCTGTCGAGCAGGGAAGGTTCGCTGAGGAGCACTTCATCAAACCCTATGGGACTGTTCTTGAGCAATGGTCTACCAAACACGCCCTTTGATGAACTGAAAGCATAAGGTCCCCCATCATGAAAACACTGTTGCCCACGTCAACCGCCGGCAGCTTGCCGAAACCTTCATGGCTTGCAGAGCCTGAGAAACTCTGGTCGCCTTGGAAATTGCAGGATGACGAACTGATCGAGGGCAAGCAGGACGCCTTGCGCTTGTCCTTGGACGACCAGCGGCAGGCAGGTATCGATATCGTCAGCGACGGCGAGCAAACGCGCCAGCATTTCGTCACGACATTCATCGAGCATCTCGATGGTGTCGATTTCGAAAAACGCGAGACCGTCAGAATCCGGGATCGCTATGATGCGAGCGTTCCGACAGTCGTCGGCGCCGTGTCGCGCAAACAGGCGGTTTTTGTCGAAGACGCCAAGTTCCTGCGTCAGCAGACCAAACAGCCGATCAAATGGGCTCTGCCGGGGCCGATGACGATGATCGATACGCTCTTCGACGATCACTATAAAAGTCGCGAAAAGCTGGCCTGGGAATTCGCCGGGATCCTGAACCAGGAGGCTAGAGAACTGGAGGCTGCCGGGGTGGATATCATCCAGTTCGATGAACCCGCATTTAATGTCTTCTTCGATGAGGTGAATGACTGGGGTGTTGCCACTCTGGAAAAGGCAATCGAAGGCCTGAAATGTGAGACTGCCGTTCATATTTGCTACGGCTACGGTATCAAGGCCAATACGGACTGGAAAAAGACTCTTGGGTCGGAGTGGCGGCAGTATGAGGAAACTTTCCCCAAGCTGCAGAAATCCAGCATCGGCATGATCTCCCTGGAATGCCACAACTCTCACGTTCCGATGGATCTTATGGAACTGGTTCGCGGCAAGAAGGTGATGGTCGGAGCGATCGATGTTGCGAGCAATACCATCGAGACGCCGGAGGAAGTGGCCGCTACTCTGCGAAAGGCACTTCAGTTTGTCGATGCCGACAAACTTTGCCCTTGTACCAATTGTGGCATGGCACCCCTGTCTCGCCGGGTAGCACGAGGCAAGCTGAATGCTCTCGCCGCAGGTGCGGAAATCGTTCGAAAAGAACTGTCAGCCTAGCGTTACCGGAGCCGCAGGAGGCCGACATGAACATGGTGAACCACCGCTTCGATACTGTGGACAAAGCCACGTTTCGCAACGGCATGTCGCGTCTCGGCTCTGCGGTCAACGTCGTCACCACCACATACGGCGGGAAGCGTTACGGCTTCGCCGCATCGGCGGTTTGCAGTGTCAGCGACACGCCGCCGACACTTCTCGTCTGCATCAATCGAGCCAGCTCATCTTTTCATGCGTTTGAGCGCGCGCGACACTTCTGCGTCAACACGCTGATGCCGGGCCAGGAGGATATCTCGAACGCTTTCGGCGGAAAGAGACCGGTGAAGGATCGATTTGCGCTTGGCGAATGGAAAGACGGCCTCACGGGTGTCCCGATTCTGGCTGACGCCTCGGTCAGCTTTGAATGCGAGCTGACCAATGCCGTCGACGAAGCAACGCACCGAATTCTTTTCGGGTGTGTGATCGACATTCGCGAGAGCGAAGAGCAGGCAACGCTGCTCTACTGCATGCGTCGCTATCTCAAGGGATAAGCGGATACAGGCCGTCGTGACACCGGCGCTCCTACGCTGCGTTACGAAATAAGCCAATACGGTCGCCGGCAGTAAGAGATTTTAGTAAAGCACAGGGTGATGGCGACGATCGCAAGGTCAATGCCTATTCACCTCTCCCACCACATCCTCCGAAACTCTGTTGTATGTAACGCACAAGATGGAATCCATGTTTTGCAATAGCTCCATTTCGGGGCTCTACAGGTTCAGGGGGCGGGAGCGAGGGGTTTGTGCCATCTCCTCCTGATGCCCTCGACGTCGCAGGGCTGCGACCAGCAGTCGTTCGATCCATTCGACGATCGCGGCATTCAGCGTCCTGAACACGCTAATGAAGCAAACCAGTTTTTTCAGAACTTCAGCCACGTTCACCGGGTCACGGGTGCAGGCTTCGGCCGTCTTTGGCACGGTTCGACAGCTATCAGGCACGGCATTGTGAAGGATGTGATGCCGAACGCATCACCGTTTCGGTGAAATGTTGCAAAGCTCCACTGATTTCAAGCAAAAGCTGCGGCGCGGTGGGGTTATGATCGAGCCGCTATGCGCCACGAGCGGCACGAAATGGTGGGAATTGATAGAGGACATGCGTGTGAGTGAAATCCTCAAGCTCGGAGAAAGAAACCAGATCGACGCCTTCGCGATGCAGATCGACGATGTGGCGAGGGCGGACCTTGAGCAGCTTCATGCGCTGTCGATTTCGGTCGGCTGGCCGCACCGCCCGCAGGACTGGCAGTTCTTGCGCGACGTCGGCAAAGGCGTCGTTGCGATCGATGACATCGGCCGCATCATGAGTTCCGCCATGTGGTTCCGTCAATCGCCCGAACTCGCAACGATCGGCATGGTCATCACCTCGCCGCGCTTGCAGACGCATGGCACGGGCCTCTGGCTGATGGAATATGCGCTACAAGATCTTGACGGCATAGATCTGCGCCTCAACGCAACGCGGGCTGCCCAGAGGCTTTACCTGTCCCTCGACTTCGTGCCGGAAAAGATTGTTTATCAGTGCCAGGGTATCGTCACCGATGCGCCCGTCGAGCAGGATTTTTCCGGTGACTTGCGGGTCTTGGGCGCTGATGATCTCGCCGCAGTGACGGCGCTCGACGCGGCGGCCTTTGGCGTGGTGCGCTCAGGCGTCATCGAAAAGCTCATGGCCCATTCGCGAAGCTACGGCCTTTTCCACGATGGCGTACTGAAGGCCTTTGCCCTCTGTCGCCAGTTCGGGCGCGGCCATGTCGTCGGGCCGATTGTGGCCTCGAACGACGCGGAGGCCATCGCTGTTGTTTCGCCGCATATCCGCGATCATGAGGGCCGGTTCCTTCGTCTCGATACGCACTACGAAACAGGTGACTTTGCGCTCTTCGTGCAGCGCAGCGGTCTTACCGTCTACGATACCGTACTGACTATGTCGCGGGGCAAGCGGCTTGCGGATTTTGCGACGGAGGGAACGCGTGCGCCGGTGACTTACTCACTGGCCAGCCAGACACTTGGCTGATCATGCTGAGGTGACCGGCCGGCCTGCCCATTCGGGCCGCCGTTGTTAAGCCCAGCCTTAATCGGGCACTCAGGCGAGATCGTCTGTCGATCTCTTGCCCTTTCAGTCATCCTGTTCGAAGCGCACGGAATACGTCGTGCAGGACCAAGGAGAAGACGTAGCGATGAAACGAGAGAACCAGTTTTACATCAACGGTGAATGGCAGGCATTCGCCGATGTGAACCTGCTGCCGGTCGTCGATCCGGCGTCTGAACAGGTTACCGGCCATATCCCTGCCGGAAGCGCCCGCCACGTCGACCTGGCCGTGGCCGCCGCGCGCAAGGCCTTCCCGGCCTTTGCCCAATCGAGTATCCCGGAGCGGCTTGCGCTTCTCAAAAGAATGCATGCGCTCGTCATGGAACGCGCCGAGCTGTTCGCTCAGGCGATCGTGAGCGAAATGGGGACGCCGATCAGCTTTGCCCGGTCGTCGCAGGTCTTCTTTGCCGCCGAACATATCCGCGTCCAGATGGAGACGCTCGAGACATATCCGTTCCTGTCGGTGAACGGAGGCCTCGCGACAGCGAAAGAGGCCATCGGCGTCTGTGCCCTCATCACCCCCTGGAACTGGCCTCTCTACCAGATCACCGCCAAGGTGGCGCCCGCGATTGCCGCTGGCTGTACGATTGTCCTGAAGCCCAGCGAGCTTTCGCCTTACAGCGCAGTGCTGTTTGCCGAACTGATGCACGATGCGGGCACACCGCCCGGTGTGTTCAACCTGGTCAACGGCACGGGCGAGGCCGTTGGTGCTGCTCTGTCCAGCCATCCGGATGTCGACATGATCTCCATCACCGGCTCGACGCGTGCAGGCGTGCTGGTCGCCCAGGCGGCCGCACCGACCATCAAGCGCGTGGTTCAGGAATTGGGTGGCAAGTCGCCCAACATCCTGCTGGATGATGCCGATTTCGAAATCGCGGTCCCGAAAGGACTGCAGGCGGGCATGCGCAATGCCGGCCAATCGTGCAGCGCGCCGACGCGGATGCTGGTGCCAGCGCACCGGCTTTCCCAAGTAGAGGAACTGGCGCGCAACACCGTCCATGCCATGGTGGTTGGCGATCCGCGCGACGCCGCGACAACGATGGGGCCGATCGCCAACCGCGCCCAGTTCGAACGCGTTCAGACCATGATCAGGGCCGGCATCGATGGCGGGGCCAAGCTCGTGGCAGGCGGACCTGGTCGTCCTGGCGGGATCGAGAGTGGCTTTTTCGCACAGCCGACGGTCTTTTCCGACGTCACGCCTGACATGCGCATCGCGCGCGAGGAAATCTTCGGCCCTGTCCTGGCGATCATGCCCTATAAGGACGAGGAAGAGGCTATCACAATCGCCAACGACACGGTCTACGGTCTCGGCGCGCATGTGCAGTCAGGCGATATCGACCGGGCGAGACGCGTGGCGGGCCGCATCCGCGCGGGTCAGGTTCATATCAATTATCCGGCCTGGAACGGTGCGGCGGCATTCGGCGGCTACAAGCAGTCGGGCAATGGGCGCGAATACGGCGTCCACGGACTTGAGGAATATCTCGAGACGAAGTCAATCCTCGGCTACTGACCGACTGATGCCAAGTTGCCGCTTCGCCATGGCGGCGGCTTGAGCGACTGACGCAGGAGCTTCAAGAAAGCGGTGGAGCGGGCGCTCCGCCCGTGCCTCGATCCCAGCATGGCGATGATGTCGGCCGAGGGAAGCTGCCAGTCGGGCAGCACTTCCTGCAATCGGCCGGCGACGAGGTCTTCAGCGACGCTCCATTCCGACCGCATCATTACGCCCTGGCCCGCCAGCGCCCAGTCTCGGATGACCGAACCGTCATTGCTCGACATGGCTGGGTTGATACGCACTGTCGCAGTCTCCTGCCGGGGCCCGGTGAAACGCCACAGCGTCACGTCCTCTTCGTTCTCGCGGACGGCAAGGCAGCGATGCCTCGCGAGATCTGCCGGCTCCAAAATCGGCGACGCCGAAGTCAGATAGTGCGGACTGGCGCAGAGAATGCGCCGGTTCGGCGCCAGCGTCGTTACCACTTGGTCGAGATGTCCCCGCGCGCCGATGTGAATGATCACTTCGAAACTCTCCATGAGCAAGGCGGAAGGGTGGTCGGACAGTTCCAGCGTGGCGAGCGCGCTCTTATGCTCCCGCGCGAACGCCTCCACGACGGGTGCGACATGCTGCCTGCCGAACCCGTGTGGGGCTGCGATCCTCAGATGTCCCCGCACCACGCCCCTGCGGTCCGCCAGGGCTTCTGACAGCTCATCGATTGCGTTGCTGACGATAACGCTGTGCGAAGCGACGAGCGAGCCCTCCTCGGTCAAAAAGAGGCTTTTGCCGGTTCGATCAATCAGCCTGACACCCACTTTTTCTTCGAGCGCACGCAGCCGCTGAGTGACGGCTGGCGGCGTCACGTTGAGCTTGCGCGCGCTCTCCGCCAGGGATCGCGAGCCGACAAGGACCGAGAAAAAGGCGAGATCATCGGATGTAAGCATTAAGTTCATCCTGAATTTAATATTCTAATCGCATTAATTTTCATCTTCATGGTCAGGAGGCAAGACGTTTGATCGAAGAATCGCGGAAAAGCCTTGATTTTCGCGGCCGCGCGGGCGACAGCTTCGTGATGAAGCTAGGCTATGTCGGCGCCTGGAGGACGATCGAGACGCTGCGTAACCTTCGTCACGGTCACCTGAAGAACTGCGACGTTCAAGAACAGGCATCTGTCTCAAGTCAGCAGCCAACCTGCACCAGAATAAGAACGGCTTTCGTCCAGACGGCGCAAGTTACCGATGTGTTCTCCCGGACCATTTCCGGTAGGGATGAGCAGTCAATCCATACAATGAGACGTTTGGTCGCCGGCTGCCTGGTGAGACCGACTCAAATGCTTATCCCTCGGCATAGACTTCAGCGAGATCGCTTAAGTCCCAGTTTCCGCCAGACAGCACGGCGCAGACCTTTTCATTTGGCTTCAGATTTATCGAGCCAGCCAGCAGCGCCCCCACCGTGATCGCGGCCGCCGGTTCAGCAATCAGCTTGGCATCTTTTGCCAACGCACGCATGCCATCAACGATATGTCGGTCTTCAACCAAAATAATCTCATCGACGTATTTTTCAATGATGGGAAACGGATTCTGGGCCGGCACGCTGAGCCGCAGCCCGTCAGCAATCGTGTTCAGCAACGGAAGCGAAGTGCGCTCCTTATTGATCCGGCTCTGGTAATATTTCGGCGTCAAAGAGGGCTCTACGCCGATGACGCGCACGGAGGGACTAGTTTCCTTGATGGCTGTTGCGATACCCGAAATCAGTCCGCCACCGCCGACGGGGACGATGACCGTATCAACGTCCGATAGATCATCGAGAATTTCGCAGCCGATCGTTCCCTGGCCTGCCATCACAATCGGATCCTCGAAAGCGTGGATGGGGGCATATCCGTTTTCGGCGGCCATCGCGTAGACGTGTTTCCACCGCGCTGCATTGTCTCCGTCAAAGAGAACGACCTCTGCCCCCAGCGCTTTTGTGTTCTCGATCTTGATCTTCGGTGATGTGACCGGCAGCACCAGAATAGCCTTCACGCCCAGCATACGGGCGGCATAGGCTAACCCCTGTGCGTGATTGCCCGAAGATGTCGCGATAATCCCGTTTGCAATTTCGTCCCTGGACAGCGAGAGAGCCTTGTTGAGCGCGCCGCGAATCTTGAAGGCGCCAGTAACCTGCAAGGTCTCAGGCTTGAGGTAGAGTTCGCAGTCGACAACCTTTTCAATCTTGTCTGCGCGCAACAGGGGCGTATGCCGGATATGGGGTTTCAGGCGCGCTCGCGCGTCCTGGATGTCCTGAAGGGTCGGGAAGCTTGTCATGGTGATCACTCGAAAAAGGAAAAGAATGCGCCAACATTGTTGGCGAGGGCGTTCTGGTAGATGGACCGGGCAGTCGTGTTATCCTGGATCGCCATGCCGGTGGAATCGAAGATCGTGATTTCCTCATCATTTGTCCGACCGGATTTCGCGCCGAGCAGGACCTCTCCTATTTCGCCATGGATGTCGTCCATGGTGATGATGTTGTTTGCGAGCGGATGAAAGGTTTCACCCTTTTGCGAGCACTGCGAAATGGAATCGACGACAATCTTCGCGTTTCGGAATATTTCGGGTTCGAGTTCCTGTTTGCCGCGCTGATCAGTGCCGATCGCAACGATGTGGGTTCCAGGTTTTACCCAATTGGCCTGCACCAGATCGCCTTTGCCGCGCGTCGTCGTGATCAGAATGTCCGCCTTTTCGACAGCGTCTTTCTTGGACGCCGCCAGCGTAACCGGTATGTTAAACTCGCGCTCTATGTCCTGCTTGTAAGCAGCCAGGGCCGCCGACGTGCGGCTCCAGGCGTGAATCTCGTCGATCTGCATGATCCTGCTAATCGCGCGGATCTGCATTCTCGCCTGATTGCCCGTACCGATCGATGCAATGACACGGGAATTTTTTCGGGCAAGGGCCTTCACTGAGACGGCGCCAGAAGCCCCAGTTCGAAAGCCTGTGATCAGACTTCCATCCAGTATGCAGATAAGCGCGCAGCTTGTGGCGTCGAACAGCAGAATGGTTCCCATGCTGTTCGGCACGCCATGCTGCTCGGGGTTGTTGGCGAAGCCGCCGGAATGGGCTTTCATCGAAATCATTTCCGCCTGCTTGTGATAGCCAAGCTTGAAATCGATCTCTCCGCGTCCGTCCGGCAGGTGGATGCCGATATAGTCGGGTTGTGCGACCTGGTTGCTGCTATAGGCCCTGTAGGCGTCTTCCACAGCGCCTATCACCTGCCGCATGTCGATCAGGCGCATTACCTGATCCTTGTTGAGTAGGAGCGTTTGCATCGCTGACATCGGTTTGCTCGCAGTTTCCTGCAGTCGCAAGCGACTGCTCGTGTGATGACCATGCCCGATATTTGTCTTCATTTTTCGCCGCATAGACTGCCGGTGAGCGCAGATTGTTGTGATTGATGTCGCGGCTTGCGCATAAAGTTTGCCGACGGCGATCGAACCGGACGCGTGCCTTTAGCCGGCGGTGGCGATCTCGATTGCAATCAAAGCGCGCCGACATTCACCTTCGATCCGTCAAAGAAGCGCGACAGCCGGAAGGGCGTGGGATCAACGCAGGGTTTATCATTGGCAACCAGGTCGGCCGCGAGTCGTCCAATGCCCGGACCGATGCCAAAACCGCGACCGGACCCGCCGGCCGCCAGATAAAAGCCGCGCACGCGGTCGACTGCAGAGATCACCGGCACTGCGTCCGGTGTGCAGTCCACATAGGAACCCCAGCTATCGGCGATCGTGACGCCGGCAAGCGCCGGAAACTGGTCGTGGACACCCTTCAGCATGGTGGCAATTGTCCGCTTGCTGGGGGCCGGATCAAGAATCCGCATCCGCTCGAAGGGCGATGTTTCCTGCATCGTCCATCGTGCCAGCGCTTCCGGACCGCGGAACATCGACGTACTGACGCCGACCTGTACGGCCTTGAGCCGTTTCAGGAACATCGGCATGAACCAGCGGGCATAGCGCATGCCCTGGGGCGTCAGGTCAAGTGTTGCCCTGCCGCTGACGGCCAAAGTGTAACTACCATCGAGCCGGCGCGTCAGCGAACATTCGGGGGTGTAAAGGGCATCGCCGACATTCACCGTCGGTACTGTGCGCACCGCCGTCTGGCGGACACTTGCCTGCGGAAATATGACGCCGTAGGGCCGGCTGAACATGGATGCCCATGCGCCGCCGGCATTGAGGACGGCCTGAGTCCTGATCGTGCCCTTTTCGGTGATGACCCCGGCGACTGCGCCGTTGACAACATCCAGCCCGCGCGCGGCGCAATTCTGGTGGATGGTTGCCCCGAACTTGCGGGCACCGCTCGCGATTGTCGGAGCGGCAATGGCCGGCTCGCCCTTGCCATCATCAACGGAATGAACCCCGCCGAGCCATCGACGCCCCTGCGCCGGAACGCTTTCATGTGCCTCCTTGGGGCTCAGCATGCGCGTATTGACATCGAACTTACGGGCAGTCGTCTGCCATTGCTCCCATTCCGCCAGCTGTTGCGGATTGTCCGTGGCATAGAACAGGCCGCACCGGCGGAAACCGACATCCTCGCCGATCTTCGCCGCGATCTCGTCCCACAGGTCCATGGCTACGCCCGAGAGTGGCAATTCGCGCTCATCCCGGTTCTGCCGGCGGCACCAGCCCCAGTTGCGGCTCGATTGCTCCGCGCCAACCAGACCTTTTTCCAGCAGCGCTACCGAGAGACCGCGTTCGGCCAGCGAGAATGCAGCGGACGCACCGATGATGCCGCCACCGATGACCACGACATCGGCCTTGGCCGGGAGTTCCGGGTCGCTTGGGATGGATCTGAGCATTGGAGTCATGAATCTTGACCTAGGTGAGTGGTGTTCTTGCGACCGGATGTTCGGTGGATTTACTGGCCAATGACGGCAATCGCGTCGATCTCGACGAGATAGTCATAGTGCAGTTCAGGGACGGGAACGACTGTGCGGGCGGGGCGCGCCTCACCCAGCCGTTCGGCATAGACCGCGTTGAAACGCGGCCAATTGCTGACCCCAACGATGTACGCCGTCACGCGGACGAGATCGGCCGGCTGCCCGTCGGCCGCCTTGAGGATCGCCAGCATGTTGTCGATTGCTTGCGCAGCCTGCGTCTCGAAACTGTCGTCGGGCAGGGGCTCCCCATCGGGGCGGATCGGCAACTGGCCGGATATGTAAAGATGATCACCGCCACGCCTTGCCTGGACATAATGCCCAGCCGGGCGCGGCGCGTCATCCGTGCTGATGTCCAGCAATCTTGTCATTACCAGCCTCCAAAGCGCGGCCAGACGGCTTCCACATCGCGCGAGACCCCGCGCACGACATGATAGGCGCCGTGCTGTGCCGCGGTCGCACAGGCGTGGTTGGGCAGGATGCGGACGCGGTCTCCGACGGCCAAGTCTGGAAGGCGGCCGTTGGAACCCGGCCGGACAGCAATGATCCCGTGCTCTTGGTTCGCATCTGCAACGATCACGTCGTTGAAAACTTCGCCGTTGACGTCGCAGACCAGACCAAAGCCCATGTCGACGGGCTGTTTGCTGGTGCCGCGGTCCCGCGACAGCGACATCCAGCCGCCATCTGTGATGATCCAGCCCTTATCGCGCTGGTGGCCGATGACGGTGGCGAGAACGCTGAGCGCAATGTCATCCACCCGGCAGATGCCGATCCCGGCCATGACCAGATCGAAGAACACGAAGACTCCAGCGCGGACTTCGGTCACGCCGGTCAAATCCTTTGCGTGATGAGCCGTCGGCGTTGAGCCGACACTAACGATGGGGCAGGGCAGGCCGGCGGCGCGCAGGACCTGCGCGGACTCGACGACAGCCCGGCGTTCTGCCTCGGCGAAGCGTTCCTGAGCCTCCGGGCCGCCGCCGCGATAGCTATCACCGGCATGGGTCAGTACGCCGCGCAACTCGGCGCCGGCGGCAAGTACTTCGCCGATCTGAAGCAGCCGGGCATGGTCATGGGGCGGAACGCCGGACCGATGGCCGTCGCAATCGATTTCGATGAGGGCTGGAATGCGTAAACCCGCCGCCTTGGATGCTGCGGCAATAGCCTCGGCCTGCTCGACATTGTCGGCCACGACCATGAGGTCGATGCCGCGGTCCCGCATCTGGGCGACACGAGCGAGCTTGTCGGGTGCAATCCCAACCGCATAGATCACGTCGCGCACGCCTGCTGCGGCGAACTGTTCGGCCTCCTTCAAGGTCGATACGGTCGCAGGCCCTTCCGGCGAGGTCATGACCTTGCGGGCGGCCTCGATCGACTTGGCAGTTTTCAGATGCGGGCGTAGAGAAACGCCCAGTGCATCGAGACGCGTCCGCAGCCGCGTGATATTTCTCTCCATCCGATCCGCATCCACGATAAGGCAGGGCGTTTCCAGGGTGTCGAGCGTGCTGGCGAAATTGGGTTCTGTACGCATTTGGAGCGTCCTTACATCCATCAGTCCGGTTTCCGGTTTGATCCCAATTTGCCGCCAATTCATAAAGGCTGCAATTAATGACTAGTGAATGTTGGATTTAGCTTTCTGTTAATCTCTTCACCTCCAGGCCTTGCCTTGAGCAGGCTTTTCTCGTGGCAGTCAGAGTTTCGGCCCAGGAATATTGTCTCTGGCATGGTCGTTACGACCGAGCCTGTGTTGCCGGATGACGCGGTGATTGCGGTTCGTGGTTTGACCGTTAACCTACCGCGCGGCATGGAGCGTCCACACGCTGTTGAGAACGTACCCTTCGATCTCAAGCGCGAATATTGGCTGAAGCAACAAGGGAACGATTTGTTTTAGGCATTGTCATGTACGACCATGACAAGGTGATCCCGTTCGGAGAGCGGCTATCCGCTGTCCCAATCGCGGCGTTGTGGCGTTAACAGTAAGTGTAGCAACGTCGTTAAAGAAAAAGCGGGCCGGCCGACTGGCCGCCCCGATGGAAATAGTCTTGTTTCATTCCGCTTACGCGGGACGTTCCTCGCCTGCATTCGGCCGCCAGGTAATCAACCTCTTCTCCGCAAAATCCAGAATGAGGTCAATAACAAGAACGAAGACCGCCAGGATGATGATGCCCGCGAAGACGCCGACCGCATCGAAGTTGCCTTCCGAGCGGGCGATTAGATAACCGAGGCCAGCGGAAGCTCCCAGATATTCGCCGATGATTGCGCCGACCACGGCAAATCCGACGGAGGTGCGCAGCGACGACAGAATCCAACTCGCCGCAGCGGGGAAATAGACGTGACGCAGCAGATCCGAACGCTTGGCGCCAAGAATGCGAGTATTGGAAAGCACGACCGGATTCACTTCGCGCACGCCCTGCATGGCGTTGAAGAAAGTGACGAAGAAAACGAGCGTAACCGCAAGCGCAACCTTCGACCACAGGCCGAGGCCGAGCCACAGCACGAAGATCGGAGCCAGAACCACACGCGGAATGGCGTTCACCGCCTTGATGAACGGATCAAGCACCCGGGCGACGAAGGGGCTGAGGCCCAGCCAGACGCCGGCGCCGACGCCGAGACCTGTACCGATGAGATAGCCAAGCACCGTTTCGCTCAGCGTGATGCCGACATGCTTGTAAAAACCGGCATCGGCAACCCAGTCAATCACCTGTTTGACGATGTCATAGGGCGCCGGAAAGAAGAACCGGTCGATGGCGCCCGAGGTGACACCGAGCTGCCAGCCTCCCAAAAGCACGACCAGAAGAACGACCTGGATGATACGAACATTAACGGCTTGCATAGCTTTTCTCCACTTCGCCACGCAGGGACGCCCATATATCGCGATAGAGCGTCATGAATTTTGGATCGAGTTTGATTTCCGCAACGTTGCGGGGACGTTCAAGATCGACAGGGAAGCTCTCGATGACGCGGCTCTTCGGGCCAGCAGCGAGAACAACAACCCGGTCTCCGAGCGCAATCGCCTCTTCCAGATCATGGGTGATCATGACCACCGCACGGCGGTCCTCCTGCCACAGGCGCAGCAATTCGTTCTGCATAAGGTGGCGGGTATGGATATCCAATGCGGAGAAGGGTTCGTCCATGAGGATGACCTTCGGCTCGGTGATGAGTGCCTGCGCCATCTGCACGCGTTTGCGCTGCCCACCGGAGAGCTGGTGCGGAAAGCGGTCTCCGAATCCCTTCAGGCCGACCTTTTCAAGCCAGGACTGAACCTTGGCGCGCCGCTCATTTTCGGGAACGCCGCGGAACATCAAGCCAAGCTCGACATTCTGAAACGCTGTCTTCCAGGGAAGAAGCGCGTCCTGCTGGAACAGATATCCGATGTTGTTCTGTACGCCCTTGACGAGCGAGCCGTCGATGGAAACCTTGCCCTGCGCTGGCTTCAACAGGCCCGCAATGGCGTTGAGAATGGTGGACTTTCCGCATCCCGTAGGCCCAACGATGGAGAGAAACTCGCCATCGCCGACCTTGAGATTTACGTTTTGTACGGCAACAAACGAACCGAACGCCATGGTCACATCATCGATTGCTACCATCGGCGGGGGCTTCAGTTCCGTCACGGGTTCTAGCTTTCTGGCTGGCGAAGACATGGCGGCCTCTCAGTTTGCGGCCTTCGAGGCAGCAGCCTCGACGAACTTGTTGGTGTAGGTGGTGTTGAGATCGATCGTCGCCTTGGCAACCGCATCATTGAAGCTTTTCAGAACGGAAAGCGGCGTTTCGAGATCGGCAGGCTCGAACTTGCCGTCTTCGGAGAAGATCGCCTTGGCTGCTTCGACAGCCTTGATGTAGGTCTGCTTGTCGCCGGACACGAAATCATCGGGAAGCTTCGCGACGATTTCTTCCGCAGAATGCTGCTTCATCCAGTGCAGCGCCCGAACCGTTGCATTGGTGACTTTCTGAACCACTTCTGGATTGGCATCGATATAGTCCTGCGTCGCGTAAAGGACCGATGTCGGATAGATGCCGCCATAGACATCCCTGGCGCCCTGATCGCTACGGGCATCGATGAGGATCTTGCCCAGTCCGCGTTCCACGACGATGGTCGCGGCAGGATCGTAATTGACGAGCAGGTCGATCTTGCCCTGCTGCAGAGCGGCTACGGCTGCAGCACCCGAACCGACGCCGATGATGGAGATGTCGTTGTCGCTGAGATCATGCTGCTTCATGTAATAGCGAATGAAGAAGTCCGAGGAGGAGCCGGGCGACGTAATGCCGATTTTCTTGCCCTTGATCGTCTCGGGCTTGGCCGGATCGAAGTCCGTGTCGTTCTTGCCGGCGAGAACCAGGCCCGAGTTACGGGCAAGCTGCACGAAGCCGACCACATGCTTGTTCTGCGACTGCATCTGGATCGTATGATCGTAGAAGCCCACGGCAACGTCCGTGGAACCCGCGACAAGCGCCTGCAGGACCTTCGACCCGCCTTGGGCAAAGTTCTCGGTCGTTACATCAAGGCCCTCCTCCTTGTAGAAGCCAAGGCTCGCAGCCACGGGGAAAGGCAGGTTGTTGAGGTTGTAAGAGCCAACGCTCATCCTGACGGCTTCGGCATTGGCTGATGCTGCCAGCGCACAGAGCGCGGCGGTTGCAAGCAGATATTTACGCATAAGGGTCTCCTCCCGGTTCAACTATATTTTGCGCCACTATGGCCGCGTCTAGGCTGCGTCTTCAATCGCAGCGGTTGGTTTGGCAAAGGCGAAGCCTTCGAAAAGCCTGCGCGCCGTTCTTACAAGTCCGGCCGTTATTGCTCCGTTTCGCATCTCCAGCTGCACGTCGAGGCAGCCGGCGGGATGTTCGATGCGGATCTGGGTTGGCACCGAAAGGCCTCCAACCATATCATAAGCGACAGAGCCTTTGGTGACAGCCGCGGTTGCGATGCCAACAGCACCGGTCGTCGCCAGTGCAGGATGACACTCGTTGGGCATGAAATACCGTACCGAGAGAGTGCCGCCTCTGCGGGCGGGCGCAACGAGCACCGGTTTCGGAATGACCATGTCTTTGACATCACCCATTCCCATCAACTTTCCAGCCTCGATGCGGATGCGGGTCATCCGTGCGATGAGGTCCTTGTGAGCGCTCAGGGTTTGCGGATCCTCGTACCCCGTCACGCCGAGATCGGGTGCGCGGATGAGAACCATCGGAATGGCACAGTCTATGGCCGTAACGTTGACGCCATCGATCAGATCAACCGGCTTTCCAGTTGGTAGCAGCTGGCCGGTCTTCGCACCTGCTGCATCCATGAATGTCAATGCGATGGGTGCCGCCAGACCCGGAACGCCGTCGATCGAGGCGTCGCCGAGATAAATAACCTCACGACCGCGTGTCGGAACTTTCGCCTCGATCAGCTTGCCGGTATTCACGTTATGGATTCTCACAAGAGTATCCTTGCCCCGTGCTTCGACAAGTCCCGCTTCGATAGCAAAAGGGCCGACAGCGGCCAGCATGTTTCCGCAATTTGGCGAATAATCGACATACTGCCTGTCGGTCCGAACCTGCGCGAACAGGTAATCAATGTCCGCGCCCCGGACTGTGGAAGGGCCGATAATCGCAACTTTGGACGTAACCGGATTGCCTCCGCCAATGCCGTCGATCTGCAGTGGATGGCCCGACCCCATGATGGAGAGAAGGGCCGCGTCCCGGTCTACTCGATCACGGGGAAGATCGGATGCGAGAAAGAACGGTCCACGCGACGTTCCACCGCGCATCAGCACACAGGGTATCTTCAGCAGGTCGTTCATGGGTTGCCTCAATATTGCATTTGGCGGATCAATGCGTCGTGTTGTTGCAATATGAGCAAAAGAGTCTAATCTGTTAAATGCAATGTTTTGGAGTTTTATTGCGATATGAGCATCAATTGCGAAATTCTGGATTTGCGGGCGTTTCAAGCGGTGGTTGAATTGGCCAGTTTCCACAGGGCCGCCGAGGCGCTTCACATCTCGCAACCGGCGCTCACCCGCCGTATCCAGAAACTGGAGCAGGCGATCGGGGCGCCCCTTCTGGAAAGAACGACACGCCACGTTGCCCCCACTGCCATGGGACAGGAAGTCATGCCGCTCGTTCGGCGTATGCTCGAGGAATTTGACGGATCGCTTTTTGCCATGAAGGACGGCGCGCAACGGCGTGGGCTTATCACCATGGCCTGTGTTCCGACCGCCGCCTTTTACTTTCTTCCCACCGTCATCAAGACCTTCAGCCAGCAATATCCCCACATAAGGCTGAGGATCAGGGATTTGACAGCCAATGAAGGTCTTCAGGCGGTCGCCAGAGGCGAGGTGGAATTCGGCATCAACCTGATGGGCAATTCCGATCCCGAGCTTTCATTCGAGCCCCTCATCGATGACCCCTTCGTGCTGGCGATGAGGAAAGACCACCCTCTGGCAGCTTACGAGACAATCGAGTGGGACCAGCTGGAGGCCTTTCCGCTGGTTGTCGTGGACCGTTCAAGTGGCAACAGGACGCTTCTCGACAGCGCGCTTGCGCGATGCAATCTAAAATTGAACTGGTTTTACGAGGTGACGCACCTGAACACATCGCTCGGTCTTGTGGAAGCTGGACTTGGGATTTCCGTCCTGCCGCGGTTGGCAACGCCGCAGGGCGATCACCCATTCCTTATCACCCGGCCGATCGTCAACCCGGTGGTTTCCCGCACGATAGGCATCGTGCGGAGAAGGAGTAACGCGCTGTCTCCGGCGGCGGAAAAATTCGTGGAAATGCTGTTGAGAACTTGGAAAACACATTAATTCTACAACCTCGTGCGGTCTAAACCTCAGGCCCTGATACGCGGGATTGTTCGTGAGCATCTGGCCACTTTGGAGTAGTGTCGAGCTATTGCTGTTGGTTCTAAGCACGAGATCGCCCGCGGTCGTTCCGCGACCAGGGTTCGCCAATCTAGCGCCGTGATTATCTGATCATTTGCCTCGCAGCGAGGATACCCCCTCTTGAAGTGGAGGATGCCGGCGCGGAAACTGCCATGACAATACCGTGCACCAGAGCTTCTTCGATCTGTTGAAGCGGGAGCGGGTATGGCGAAAGGTTTATCGCTCAAGAGACGAAGTCGGGCAGGACGTGTTCGACTACATCGAGATGTTTTACAACCCGAAGCGCAAACATGTCTAAAACGGGATGCTGTCACCCGTCGAGTTCGAAGAACGGCAGAAAACGTAACCCGAGGGTGTCTACGAAACGCGGGGCTATTCAGTTTCTCTCCGGAGCCAAGCGTCATCGCTCGCTGATTTCAGCCTGCTTTTGCGGGCTTGTTTGTCTGGCGCTCGTCTGGAACATCAGTATGGCGCTTCAGGAGCAGCGACGAAACGCGGCTGAAATGGCATGCGGTTTCACGTAGTCGGTTGCGACCGCGCTTCGCCCAGCTCTTTTCCAACGTCCAGCGTGTTCAACGAAACCGAAGGTTCCGGCGTGTCAGCTGATCGACGGAGGTGCAGCCCATCAGTTTCATGCCGCGCTCGATTTCGATACGCATCAACTCGAGCGCTCTTTCCACGCCCGGTTGCCCGGCAGCAGCCAAGGGGAAAAGGTAATAGCGGCCGAGCCCCACGGCTTTTGCACCGAGAGACAGTGCTTTCAAAACATGGGTGCCGCGCTGCACGCCGCCATCCATCATCACGTCGATCCGGTCGCCGACCGCATCGACGATCTCGGCCAGCTGATCGAAGGCGCTGCGGGAGCCATCGAGCTGGCGGCCGCCGTGATTGGAAAGCACGATGCCGCTGCAGCCGATGTCGACGGCGCGTCTGGCGTCATCCACCGACATGATGCCCTTCAGGCAGAACGGCCCGCCCCATTCGCGCACCATCTGCGCCACGTCGTCCCAGTTCATCGAAGGGTCGAGCATGTCGGTGAAATAGCGGCTGATGGAAAGAGCGCCGCCGTCCATTTTAATGTGGTCGTCGAGCTGCGGCAGGCTGAAGCGCTCATGCGTCAGGTAATTGATGCCCCAGGCCGGCTTGATGGCAAATTGTGCGATGCCGGAAAGATTGAGCTTGAACGGAATGGCAAAGCCGGTGCGCTTGTCGCGCTCGCGGTTGCCGCCGGTAATACTGTCCACCGTCAGCATCATCGCCTCGACACCGGCGCTCTTGGCGCGCGCCATCATATCGCGGTTGAGGCCTCGGTCCTTGTGGAAATAGAACTGATAGACCTGCGGGCCGCCGCTGATCCGGCGCGCTTCTTCCAGGCTCGTGGTGCCGAGCGAAGAAACGCCGAACATCGTGCCGTATTTTCCCGCCGCGGCCGCAACCGCCCGTTCCCCTTGATGGTGGAAGAGGCGTTGCAGCGCCGTCGGCGAACAATAGACCGGCATGGACAGCTTCTGCCCCATGACGGTGACCGACATATCCACATCGGCCACGCCCCGCAGCACATCGGGAACGAGATCGCATTTCTCGAAGGCGGCCGTGTTTCGCCGATACGTCACCTCGTCATCGGCGGCGCCGTCTATATAATTGAAGATCGGTCCGGGCAGACGCTGCTTGGCCATGCGGCGAAAATCGTGGAAATTATAGCAGTCTTTGAGTTGCATCTTTTACTCGACCGGTCAGGTTTGAAAGCTTTCAAAAGAGTGTCGGAAACCTATACCGGAGATTTGGAGCGGGCAATCAGGCCACGGACGATTTCCGCAGGCTCGAAGCGATGGATGCCGCGAGGTCGGAACGGCAGGAGATGTTCCGCATCGAGGAGCTTCGCTGAAAGCCAGAGAACCGACATCCACATTTCCGTGCCCTGCAGGCCGGCCGGATGCCCCTCGGCAAAGGCAAATCCTCTGTTCCTTTGCCAGCGTCCCTCATTTCGGCGCAGAATTTCGCGGGCTATCTCTTTCGCCTCGTCCTGCCGGTGATCCGTCTGTTTCAGGCACAGAAGAAGCGGGTGGATTGTATCGAGCAGGTTACAGGCATTAAAATCCTCGCCGTGGAAACCGCCATAGGCACGATAATTGGCGATAACGGAGTCTATTGCTGCGTCCGGATAGGGAAGGGAAAGGCCGAACTGCGCGTAAGAGCCGCGGGTAAGCCGGTAAAAACCGTTGACCGGTTGCAGCAGGCCCTGTGCGGCAGTCGGCTCACCCCAAAGCCCGGTGGTTTTGTCCGCATTCATCGCCAGCCAACCGAAGAGAACGGTGAGGTTGTCGCCGGATGTGAAATAGCGCCTGTTGAAATAAAGCGCGGTGGCGATGGCGTCTATTGTGGCGCCGCAATGCCATGCCCGGCTTTGCCACGGCAATTCTTCCAGCAGGAGGATGAGTTCTTCGGCGCGCAGACGCTCAATGAAAGCGATCGGCTGTTTTGGCGCAGCTCCGAAACATTCAAGCGCATATCCGACAGCCAGAATATTATAGAGGACGGCAGGGTCCTTCTCGGGAGATGTAGAAGAGCGGTGGTGACGGTTAAGAAAAAGCCCCGTTTCTTGATCCTGCAAGGCCTGAAGATTGGCCACGGTTTTTCCGGTATCGAAAGCGATCTTTTCCTGTCCGAAGGCTGCTGCGATCTCGATGGCATCGCACAGATGCCTGACGCTTTCGACCTCACCTCCAGATGCATCGGCGGAACGATAGACGCCATCCTCGCCATAGGAGCGGATGGCCACAAGCCAGTCGTCCGCAATCTCCTTGCCGAGTTCTCGCAGCGGGCTATCGGGTTCCATCAGCGTCGGCGCGGCCGCTTTTTTTCCGCGATATCGCAGAACCCGGGCGGGAACGCCGCCTGCAATGGCCATGGCGGGAACGTCCTTCGCCACCACCGCGCCTGCGGCGACAACAGCGCCGCGTCCTATCTTCACGCCATCAAGCACAACCGCATTGGCGCCGATCCAGACGTCGTCGCCGATCTCTATCCCGAGCGAGGTCAGCGATTGGCGGTGGATCGGAGTTTCAATGTCGTCGAAGCCATGGTTGAAGCCGACGATGCTGACATGTGAGGCGATGCGCACGCCATTGCCGATTGTGACCTTGCCGGAAAGACAGGCATAGGGGTTGATCGAGACATTGTCGCCGAGTTCGATATCGCCGCGCACGATTGCGTAACCGGCGATCCACGAATACGCACCCATAAGGAGTCTATCCGTATGTACCTCGGCCTTGGCGGCGATGTAGACGCCCTGCCCGAAAACGGTGTTGGCAGAGCGCTTGAGGCCACGCAACCGCGCCTGATGGTCGGGGCCGTCGATATCCTCCTGCTTCCGCTCCCAGGTCAGGATGTTCAGCCGATCCGACCTTTGGGAAAAGCTCGATACTTCGTCTGTCATCTCCGCCAGCCTGCGCGGGTTTCATCGAGAGCATAGGCGGGAACGCGTCGCCCCTCCCGCCTGAACATCTCTTCCAGCCTCGGGAGATCTGGACTTTCGGGGAGGACAGCCAATGCGGCCTCTGCTTCTCTACCGGCCGGCAGTGCCATGGCCGCCGTCACTAGGAGCGTTTCGCCGGATGCGATGGCGCCGCGCAATTGCGGAACAAGGGTTCTGGCGTGGATGAGGTTGGTATTGGCGATTGCCTGATGGCACACGCCTTCGCGCCGAATGCCAGCCGAAAGATCGACGATGAGGCTGGTGTCAGTCTGTCCGTAACAGACGGCGCGACCTTCACCCGCCTCGGTGCAGTCGCGATTGAAATCGGCCCGCTCTATGGCAAATCCGCCTTCCGATGTTTGCAAGGGGCGCGGGGTGCGGATGCGGTGCAGCCTTATGTGCCAGGGGTTTTGTGGCACGAGCCAGGTCTCGATCTCGACATCCGCCCATGGCCGCCAGCGGGAATAGAGGCAGTCTCTCGCAATCAAGGCCTCTTCCATCGTCTCGCGGGTGCGCAAGTGCACGCCATCGTCGGAAAGGCCGAGCATGCCGTCGAAACTCGCGGCGGCGAAATGCCGGTCATCCGCCTCGACATTGAAGGCATAACGGGTGGAATAGACGAATTTCGAGTATTTTTCCTGTGCGCCGCGCATCCTGTCGTGCTGCTGCCCGGAGGACAGGACCACGATATTGCCCGGCGTATGAAAGGCCACCATACCGGGCTCCGCCAAGGGAACCGGTTTGGCAAATTCCTGCGGTTCTGCCTCATCCGCAGTCCAGAATGGGTGATCGGCGGGCAGCGCCAGCGGCAGGAAAAATTTGAGCGCCCAATAGGGGGAACAGGGAGAATTGTAGCTCTCGCTCATCAAAAGATTTGGGTAGCCATATCCGACCGACAGGACGCCGTCGCGGTCCGCGATAGGCCGCTTCGACCACCAGCGGATATGGCGCATGTAATAACCCTTGATCTCCGGCCACGGCAGCGCCTCCAGACCGGAAAAGGCAAGAGCGCCCCAAAAACCGCCCGCCGCAAAACGGTAGGTCTGGCTACGTCCGAAGGCGAGCGAGGCCCCGTCAGGACCGAACCAGTGGCGTATGTCACGGGTGAAAATGCGCGAGCGTTCGAGCAAGCGCATTTTTCGCGCGTCGTCGCCTTTTGCCAGCACCGTATAGATCAGGCCGTAAAAATGCATGGCGAAGGGAATATAGTGGTCGACCCGGCGCACCGGCCCGTCGCGATACCAGCCGTTGCCGATATCGAAAGCCTCGAGTTCATCGAGATAGGTCTGGGTCTTGGCGCGGTCGAATTCCACGCCGACCCGTTCCAGCCCGAGATCGATCAGAACCCGGAAGAATTTCCAGTTATTGTCGACGAATTCCCGCTCGCGGGCAGCAAGAAGATAGGCGACGACGGCCTGCCTGTCCGTTTCGGCAAGCGGCTCCCAGATATGTTCGGGAACCATGGCGAGCGCAAATCCTATCGCCGCCAGCTCGACCAGCCGCTGGTGCCGATCAGCCGTGTCGCCCCAATATTCGGGGTGGGCGGGGTTGGCGCCATTGGCCAGTCCACGCCTGTAGAGATCCCAGTGGGGAAAGTCATAACCGCCGGCGGCAAGTGGAACGATGCCCCATAGTGGCCGGGCAAAACCCTCCAGTTCCGCCGCAGGAAAATCGAAAATCGCCCCCGTCGCTCCAAGTCGGACACGCGCGCCGCCGGGTGAAAAACAGGCAAGCAGCGGGTTGAAGAGATCGATCACCGCCTTTGCGAGATCGTCCCGGCTTAAAAGCGGATTGTGAAAGAGCGGATTGGCTGTGGCGGTCTCGTGAGGCACGGTGACGAATATCCGGAATTCATGATCGAAGGAAGGGCCGCAGGCTCATCGCCCGCGGCCCTGGGGCATTATTTAATGGCCTTGACGCCGTCATGCATGTCCTTGATGCCATCATCGATGGAGATATTGTCGGTCATCAGCGCATCATGCACGCGGTTCAGCACAACTTCGATCTTGGCCGCATTCGGGTTGACCGCCATTTCCAGATAGGCCTTGCCCGCCTGCAGCGCGTCCTTGCTGTTCTGATCCTGCGGGAAGCCCGGCAGTGCTGCGATCTTCTCGGCCACATCATCGGTTCTGAGCGCAGGGAAAGTGCCGGTGGAGGCGATGATCGCCGCACCCTCAGGTCCGGTAACGAAGTGGATGAAATCCAGCGCCGCTTCCTTGTGGTCGGAATTGGCATTGACCGACAACCCTGCAATCTGCGCGGCCGTCGCCCCTGCCTGCACACCATCCGGATGGGGGAACTTCACGATGCCCCAGTTGGCGCTTTTCGACTCGCCGGATTTCACCTTGGCAATCTGGGTGCCGACAAACCATGTGCCCATGGGCAGCATGCCGATCGTTCCGTTGAAGAAAAGAGCGGAATAATGGGTATTCGAGGTTTTCAGCGAGGCGTAGGACGGTATCGCGCCGCTCTTTTGCAGGGCAAGCGCACGCTCATACCAGGGTTTCAGGAATTCATAATTACCGTCCACCAGCGTGTGCTTGCCGTCCTGAATACCGGGCAGCTGCACCGTCGAACGCCAGGTGTGCAGCAGCGCGCCGTAGGTGCGGTTGGCGCCCATGCCACCCTTCAGCTTGCCGGCGATTTCATCGAACTGCGCCCAGCTCATGTCATTGGTGGGGTAGGGCACGCCGGCCTTGTCGAAAATATCCTTGTTGTAATAGACCACCCAGAAATCCGAGCGGAACGGCAGGGCGTAAATCTTGCCGTCGATGGTCAGTTCCTCGATCAGGCCGCCATAGGGCGCCGTCTCGATCTTCTGGTCCTTGATGAAGCCGCTGAGATCGGTGATGTTGCCGGCGCGCACCAGATTGGCGTAGCCGGGCACGTCCTTGATGGTGACGACGTCGATATCCTTGGAGCCGCCGGTCAGCTGAGTGGATATCATCTGCGTATAGTCCTGCGAGCCGAGGTCGACCACCTCGAACGTCACGTTCGGATGTTTTTGCTTGTAGGCCTCCATCAAGGGTTTGAAATAAGCGCCCTTGTCCAAATCCCAAAGCGCCCATTTAAGCGTGACGGGCGCATCGCCCGCAGCAAGCGCTGTTCCTCCCATGCCGATCGCAATGCCGAGACCGGCGGTTGCGAGAGCAAATGCACGTCTGGTTGTCTTAAACTCCATAGCCCGTTTCTCCTTCCCTGACTGATGTCGTTTTGATTTTAGTCTGCCTTAAGCGCCGCTCCCCGCCGGTTCGGGTTTCGGCGCGCGTGTTTTCGCTGCAGCGTTTCTCGCTGCGAAACACAGGGCGAACATGCCGAGCGAAAAATTGATGGTGGCCGGCATGAACACCGACACCGGATAAAAGAGGATGTGTGCGATCCACAGCGCTGTGACGAAGCCGAGCGCCGCCAGCATCGGCAACGGTCTGATGAGTGCGGAAAATGCCGCCTGCCGCAGCGTTTCTCCAAGCAGCAAGTCCTGTTTCGCCATGAGAACAATGGCGTAGGCGCTGAGAAGGATGAGAAGCAGCGTCACTGCCAGACTGATCGTAAAGGGCAGGCTATAAACGAGCTGAAGCCGGGCGGCCCCGGCATAGCTGACAGTCGCGTAAACACCGGCGCTCACCAGCAGCGCGCTCAAAACCACAAGCGCGGTGCCGCGCAGGGCGAATTTCCGCAAGGCTTCGAGAAAGTCGCGCAGCAGATAGGTATTCTCGTCATTTGCGAAGGAAACTGAGATGCGGGCCGTGGCCAGCATCGCCGCTGGCATCGTCACCACCGGCAGGCTGGCGATGATGAACAGGAGGTTGAGCTTCACCATCTCCCACCATTCGCGCTTGACGATATCGAGGAACAGGGCAAGGCCGGTAAGCTGCGGGGCGTTCTTGTCGATCCCGGCCCCTTCCCTTGTCCATAAACCTTCCAGCCATTGCATCGCGTTTCTCCCCGTCGCCTCAATAAAGGATCGATCGCTCGGTGGCGGGATCGAAAAGCTGTGCATTCGTCAGATCCGCCACCAGTTCGACGGGATCGCCGATCTTCGCCCTGAAACGCGGTGAGACGCGCGCGACGAGGTTTCGCCCGCCGGAGACGAGGTTGAGATGCACCTCCGATCCCATCGGCTCCGCCAGTTCCACCGTCGCCCGGAAGGGTGCGACATTGGCGGCGTCGATATCCGCCGGGGCGAATTCGTGGAAGTTTTCCGGGCGGATGCCGAGAACGATGTCCTTTCCTTCATAGGGGCGCAGGCGTGCGGTATCGATGCCTGCCGGCAGTGGCAAGGAAGCGCCGTCGAACAGGGCGGTGAAGCGGTCGCCGTCACGGCGTAGCGTTACCGGCAGCATGTTCATCTGCGGCGCGCCGATGAAGCCCGCGACGAACATGTTGATCGGTCGGTCGTAGAGATTTTGCGGCGTATCCACTTGCTGGATATGGCCGTCCTTCATCACCACGATGCGGTCTGCCATGGTCATGGCTTCCACCTGATCGTGGGTGACGTAAATGAAGGTGGCGTCGAGCCGTTTGTGCAGTTTGGAGATTTCCGACCGCATCGTTCCGCGCAGCTTGGCGTCGAGATTGGAAAGCGGCTCATCGAGCAGAAAGACTTCCGGATTGCGCACCATGGCGCGGCCAAGCGCGACACGCTGGCGCTGGCCGCCGGAAAGCGCTTTCGGCTTTCGGTTCAAGAGATGGGTGATGTCGAGAATTTTCGCCGCATCCTTGACCTTGGTGTCGATGAGATGGCGCGGCGCCTTTCTGAGTTCCAGACCGAAGGCCATGTTCTTGTAGACCGTCATATGCGGGTAAAGTGCATAGTTCTGGAACACCATGGCGATGTCGCGGTCCTTGGAGGGCACATCGTTCATCATGTCCTCGCCGATGCGCAACTCCCCGCCGGAGATTTCCTCCAGCCCGGCGATCATCCTGAGCGTCGTGGATTTTCCGCACCCGGAAGGGCCGACCAGAATGATGAATTCCTTGTCGGCAATATCCAGATCGATATCGTGAACGACCTTGAGCGCGCCGAAGGTCTTGTTGAGTTTTTTCAGGGAAATGCTAGCCATCTGTGCCTCGCGCTCACCAATAGGAAGACCAGTTGCGCGAAAGCCGGATCAGCGCTTCCAGATAATAATAATCGCCCCAGGAGACGCACTCATCGACGCCTTCGCCCCGGCAGGTGTTGTGGGGCGTCTTCTTGGAATAGGTGCCGTGCAGAAGCTGCCCGTTGGAGATCGCGGGATCGCGAACCGAATAGAGATCGGCGAGGCTTTTCACCATGCGCCTTGCCAGGTCGCGATACTCCGCGGCCTTTTCCGGCGTTTCCAGCTCCGCCATTTCCAGGAGGCCGCAGGCGACGATGGCCGCCGCCGAGCTGTCGCGCGGTTCGCCATCGCCACCCGCAAAAATCAGGTCCCAATAGGGTACGAGATCATCGGGCAGGCGTTTAAGATAGAAGGCGAGAAGCCGCTCGAAGGTGTCGCGATAGGCGGGCAGACGCTCATAACGATAGGAAATGGCCATGCCGGCGATGCCCCAGGCCTGTCCACGGGCCCAGTAACTCTCGTCGCTGTAACCCTGCTTGGTCACACCGCGCACCGGCGCGCCGGTCTCCGGGTCCATGTAAAATGTATGATAGGTGGAATCGTCCGGCCGGACGGAATGGGCAAGTGTGGTGCGGGCATGGGCAAGCGCCACGGTGCGGTAGTCTTCCCGGCCCGTTTCACGGCTCGCCCAATAAAGCAGCGGCAGGTTCAAAAGGCAGTCGATAATGTAGCGATATTCGTTGGGATTGTCCCTGCGGCCCCAGGCCTGGATGAATTGCCCGACCGGCTGGAACCGTTCCATCAACTGGTCCGCCGCCATCAGCGCCGCGCGTCTTCCATCCTCATCGGCCACCAGTTTCCATGCGGCGATGCAGGAGGGCGAGTAGAGAAAGCCCATATCGTGATGATCGGTCTCGATGCGCTTTTCGATACGGTGCAGGAAGCTCTGCACCTGTATTTGCGCCGCATGCTGAAAGGTCCTGTCGCCGGTATGTTCGAAGGCGAGCCATATCTGGCCGGGCCAGAAACCGGCGGTCCACTGGTCGTTGGCCACTGCGGGGTAAAAATTCTTCACGCTCGAATGGTTCTGCGCGGCATAGGTGAACTCAGGCAGATTGCGCCTGACCTGCGCGACGGCGGCCGTCAGCGCTACGTCGATTTCCGCTGCGGTGATCGGGGTTGGAAGGGACGTGGTCAAATCGAGCATGAAATCAACCCTTGAGGCCGGTGGAGGCGACGCCTTCGACGAAGAAGCGCTGCAATGCCAGGAAAACGACGAGAACCGGGATGAGCGCCACCACCGAGGCGGCCATGATCAGCCCGTATTCCGCCGAATATTGCGAAATGAACATGCGAAGACCGATCTGGATGGTCTTCAGCTCGGTCTTGGTGAGATAGATCATCGGCCCGAGAAAATCGTTCCAGGTCGTGACGAAGGTGAAGATCGTCAAGGTGGAAAGCGCCGGTTTGGAAAGCGGCAGCATGATCTTCGCCCAGATCTGGTACTCGTTCATGCCGTCGATGCGCGCCGCCTCGCAAAGCTCGTTCGGGATAGACATGTAGAACTGCCGCATCAGGAAGACGCCGAAGGCGGTGAAGGCCTGCAGGAAAATCAGCGCGAGATGGGTGTTGTTGAGCCCGAATTCACGCATCAGCAGAAACTGCGGCACCATATAGACCTGCCAGGGCATGGCGATGGTGGCGATATAGCCGAGAAACAGCGTATTCTTGTAGGGAAAATGCAGCTTGGCGAAGGCGTAGGCCGCGAAGCTTGAGGTCAGCAATTGCAGTAGCGTGACGATGATCGTCAGCTTCGACGTGTTGTAGATGAACAGCGCCAGCGGGATTTTTGTCCAGATTTCCACATAGTTTTCCCAACGGGGCTGGGAGGGTATCCACTCGATCGGGAACGCGAAGACATCGCGGCTGAGTTTCAGCGACGCCGACAGCATCCATGCGAAGGGCAGAAGCATGACGATGGTGACGACGATGACGGTCAGATAGATGCCGATCGTGGCGGCGGGGATTTTGCGGCCCATGATGCGCATGGATCAATCCTCCCGCTGCCGTTTGAACTGGACGATGGTGACCACCAAGACCAGGAAGAACAGGACGAGCGCGATCATGCTGGAATAGCCGAGATCCCAGGAAATGAAGGCCTCATTGTAGATGTGGTAGACGAGAACGAGCGTCGAGGTGCCGGGACCGCCCTGCGTGATCATATAGACCTGATCGAAAACCTTGAAGGACTGGATCGTCAGCATAACGGTGACGAAAAAGGTCGTCGGCGCAAGCTGTGGCAGGGTGACGTGGATGAATTTCTGCCAGGCATTGGCGCCATCTAGCCCCGCGGCTTCATAAAGCTCCGAGTTGATGCCCTGCAGCCCGGCGAGATAGATGACCATGTAATATCCCATGCTCTTCCAGACGCCGAAGAGAATGACCGTGACCATGGCCCAGTGCCGGTCCGCCGCCCATCCCGGCATGTCGGCGGGATCGAGGCCGAGCGTATAGAGCAGCATGTTGACCGGACCCATCTCCGGATTGAAAATCATGTTCCAGACGACGGCCACGGCGACCAATGATGCGACATAGGGAAAGAACATGGCCGTGCGAAAGAAATTGCGGCCGAGGATTTTCTGGTTAAGCAGAATCGCGAGACCGAGTGCGCAGGCGAGCGTGGCCGGCACTGACGCGACGGTGTAGATGACCGTGTTCCAGAAGGCCGCGATGAAGGCCTTATCCTCGAAAAGCCGCCAGAAATTATCGAGACCGGCAAAACGCATGGCATTGGAGCCGTCCCAATGCATGAAGGCCAACGCAAAGGCAAAGAGGATCGGTCCGAGCGTGAAAATCGCAAAGCCGAGAAAATTGGGCGCAATGAAGGAATAGGCGACGAGCGCATTTTCTATTCCGCGCCGCCGTTTGGAGACGATGCGGCGTTTTTTCCTGCGATACGGAGTCGCCTGCTTGTCGGACATGGTCGCGGTTGCGATTGCCACAGCATATCTCCCATTGCCGCCGTTTCACCGCTTAATCGGTGGCGGCTGCCTGCATGTTCCATTGCGGTCCAGGTCTTCGCCCTGCCGCCTCCCGCGCTCTGGATAACACAATATCGATATTGGTCAAACAACTTTGCATAAAGTCAGACAAATTTTCTGGTTTTTCGGAAATACGTATGATAGGAGGCCCGTATCGGATTGCGGAACGCGCGGGAGGTTTGAGGGCGTGTTTGTCGAAAGGATGCGTTTTCTGCCAGAGCGGTTCGCCGATTTCGGCGCGGAACTGACGGCGCAGAAAATACGGTCTTCAGCGCCGGGCGCGGTTTCCCGTGGTCTCATCGAGGCGGCGGAGCAGACGCTTGACGAACCTTGGTCCACAATTCTGGCGGGCGACTACCGGGAATATAGCCGCACCGGCAATCGCGATCGTTTCGAGGCGCTTTATTTTTCCCGAAGACTGAAGCTGAACGCGCTGGTTCTTGGAGAATGCGCCGAGGGGCAGGGTCGCTTTCTCGATGCCATCATCGATGGTCTTTGGCTGATATGCGAGGAAAGCGGCTGGCAATTGCCCGCCCATAATTCCCATATTCGCGGCGGCCCGCGAGATTCTCTGCCCGATCCGCAGAACCCGGTGATCGACCTGTTCGCCGCCGAAACGGGCGCCAATCTCGCTTTGTGCCTGCATTTGCTGGCACCGGAACTGGAAAGAGCGAATGCAAACCTTGTTTCCCGCATCCGCGCCGAGATCGACAGGCGTATCACGAAGCCCTATCTCGCCCGGCATTTCTGGTGGATGGGAAATGGCGACGAACGGATGAACAACTGGACGGCCTGGATCACCCAGAACGTCCTTCTCTCGACCCTGCTATTGCCCATAGACCAGTCGACGAGACGTGCGGTCGTGGAAAAGGCGCTCAAGAGTCTCGATGCGTTTCAAAAGGATTATGCGGAAGACGGCGCCTGCGAAGAGGGCGTTCTTTATTATGGCCATGCGGCGCTTTGCCTGTTCGGGGCGATGAGCATTCTCGAAGCCTCTGCGCCGGGCTTCATGGCGTCGCTCTTTCATGCGCCGAAGCTGCGCAGCATGGCCGAATTCATTCTCAACATGCACGTGGCGGAAGACCGGTTCTTCAACTTCGCCGATGCGCCGGCGAAGGTCGAGACATCCGGCGTGCGGGAATATCTCTTCGGCAGGGCCGTTTCTTCGCTACCGCTTCAGGCTTTCGCTGCCGCCTGCTGGAACCGCTCACCGGACCGGATGATGTGCAAGGAGTGGAATCTCTGGTATCGGGTCCAGGCAGTTCTCGCCATCCCGGAATTGTCCGCGCCTGTCCCGGCGGAACCGGCAAAGATCGATATCGCCTATCCCGGTATCGGTCTGGCGATTGCCCGCGACGGGGTTTTCGATCTTGCCGTTAAGGCGGGTAATAATGGTGAGAGCCACAATCATAACGATGTCGGCAGTTTCACGCTTTATAAGAACGGCCGGCCGTTCATCATCGATGTCGGGGTGGAAGCCTACACCGCAAAAACCTTCTCGCCGCAACGCTACGACATCTGGACGATGCAATCGGCCTTTCACAATCTGCCGACTTTCGGCGGCGTCATGCAGGCTGCCGGGGCAGAGTTTGCCGCGACAGATTTTGCGACCGAATTTTCCGAAGAGCAGGCGGAAGTCTCTTTTGACATAGCCAGGGCCTATCCCGCCATGGCGCGTGTTGAACACTATCGTCGCCGCGTCCGATTGCTGCGTGGCAGCCATGTGGAAGTCGTTGACGACTATCACGGCGGGCAGGAGGCGGTTCTGTCGCTGATGGTTGCCGAAAAGCCCGCTGTCACGCCGGGTGTCCTGAACTTTGCGGGGTTGGGAGAGATAGCCTGCGAAGGCGCGGGAGAACCCGCAATCGAAGCCATAACAATCGACGATGCCCGCCTTCGCCAGTCCTGGCCCCCGGTGATCTATCGCATTCTCATCCCCATCGCAGCCCAGCGTCTGTGCCTGACGATCAGTTAAGGAAGTGCCGATGAAACTTACACTCAAGGTCGTCAATGCGCTGGGTGATGTTCTGGCGAAAGCCGAAGCGGAGGACGAAGCTCTGCTCGTCTATCGCGCAGAATATTGCGAGGGTGACAGGCTTGTCGTTGAGATTTCACAGCCCGGTCATATCTGGCTTGCGCTCGACGCCGGCATGCAGCCGACGCTGGTTTTCCTGCACGGAAATGAATTCACCCTGCCCATTCCTTCCGCGGCGAAACGCAAATCCTATCCGCCGCAGGCGTTCAGCGGCAATCTTCACAGGATCGCCGCGCGCCGCACACTTGCCGGTGAAATTGGAGTTCGCAGGAATCTGGCGCTCAACCCGTTTGACGATCATGAGAACACCTCGCTGTTTCCGCACGTTTATGCGAGCACGGAAACGCGTGGGGAGGCGGCCTTCGCAGCCCGCAATGTTATCGATGGTGAAAAGGCGAGCGCGGGCCACGGCTTCTGGCCCTATACAAGCTGGGGCATCAACCGCGATCCCGAAGCTTCGCTGACCCTTGTATTCGGCCGCGCAGTCCTTATCGACCAGCTGACTTTTTACCTGCGGGCGGACTTTCCCCATGATGCCTGGTGGGAAAAAGCGAGCGTCACTTTTTCCGACGGCGAAAGTGCGAGCTTTTCCCTGCAGAAAACCGGTGTGGCCCAAACCTTCCCGGTTGTGCCGCGCCGGGTGGAGTGGATCCGTCTGCATGATCTTAAAAAAGCGGACGACCCTTCGCCCTTTCCCGCGCTGACGCAGATCGAGGTCTGGGGGGCGGATCTGCGGGAAGCGCCGTAGCCCCTGATCGCGCCTTTCAGAACACAAAGCGACGACCCGGGTTTACGTGAAATCCTTTAGCTGTGTGCGATGCCGCGCATGTCGCGCATCATGTCGCGGTAACGGTGCTGGCTGCCGCGCAGATGCGCTTGCATCGCCAGCTTTGCGGCTTGTTCGTTCCGGTCCGATATGGCGATGACGATTGCCTCGTGCTCCTTGTGGATCAATCGCCGGTAAGCTGTCTGGTCGTTCTCGCCGGTTTCGGAAACCACGCGCGATTGTGGAATCACGGTCTGGCCGTGCAGTTCGAGGAACTGTGTGAAAAGCGGATTGTTGGTGGCGGCCGCAATGGCGAGATGCAGCGCCAGATCCGCCTCACGAATGGAGCGGTTCTCCTCGATACATTGCAGAAGCCGGGCGTGACAGTCGAAAATCGCTTCCTCTTGCGATGGCGAGCGGCGGAGGGCGGCGAGCCCCGCCGCTTCGATTTCAAGCGGCGTCCTGATTTCCAGCACCTCCAGATCGGAAGAAAGCCGGGCGCGGTCAACACCGGGTGTGGGTGACGTGTCCTTTTCATGCTTCAGTACGAAAATGCCCGCTCCCTGACGCACCTCCACCAGTCCGTCGCAGCGTAGCGCCGTCACCGCCTCGCGCACGACGGTGCGGCTGACGCCATGGGTTTCCGTCATCTCGATCTCGCTGGGCAGGCGGTCGCCGGGCCCATATTGCCCGGAGGCAATCGCGTTTCTCAGGCTGAGGCTAACTCTGCTTACCAGAGAACCGGAGGATTTGCTGCGCTGTTTTTGCTGTTCAGGCACGTCGGTCACCATGCATTGAAATCGAGGCAGGCGTGGAGCCTGTCAAATATGTATGATGAATTTCATTAAAACT
Organism: Agrobacterium salinitolerans; assembly: GCF_002008225.1. Lineage (GTDB taxonomy): Bacteria > Pseudomonadota > Alphaproteobacteria > Rhizobiales > Rhizobiaceae > Agrobacterium > Agrobacterium salinitolerans. Next base: position 94,633 of record NZ_MRDH01000027.1, read on the forward strand.
CAATGATCATACCAATTTTACCTGCCTTCATGCAGAGGAGGCGCAGAATGGTACTAAAAATCTTCCCGATTCTGACCGGAGACACTAGGCCGGGCCAGCAAACTGTTCCGTGGAAACGGCATGCAACGCCCTGCCGGTCCTGAAAAAGCTCTCAATATTGCCGATCGTGGTGTCCGCGATATTTTTGAGCGCCTCCTGCGTGAAGAAGCCCTGATGACCGGTGACCAGAACATTTGGAAAGGTCAGCAGCCGCGCGAAAACATCGTCGCGCAGCACGTCGTTGGAAAGATCCTCGAAAAAGAGATCGGCCTCTTCTTCATAGACATCGATGCCGAGACTGCCGATCGTGCCGTCTTTCAGGCCTGCAATTGCCGCCTGCGTGTCGATGATGACGCCGCGGCTGGTATTGATGAGCATCACGCCCTTTTTCAGAAGCGGCAGTGTCTCTCCACGAATAAGGTGACGGGTCTCCGGTGTGAGCGGGCACATCAGCGCCAGAATGTCCGATGTTCGGAACAGCTCCTCGCGCGTGACGTAGACCATGCCCAGCGCCTCGCAATCCGGATTTGGCCGTAGATCGTGGCCGACGAGACGGCAGCCGAAGCCGGCCGCAATGCGCGCGAAAATCGCCCCGATCTTGCCCGTGCCGACAATGCCGACGGTCTTCCCGTGAAGATCGAAGCCAAGCAGGCCATCGAGGGCGAAGTTTCCTTCGCGGACACGGTTATAGGCGCGGTGGATCTTGCGGTTGAGCGACAGGATGAGCGCCATGGTGTGTTCGGCGACCGCATAGGGCGAATAGGCTGGCACGCGCGCAACGGTCAGGTCGAGCTTTTCGGCGGCGGCGAGATCGACCTGATTGAAACCGGCGCAGCGCAGGGCGATGAGCCGGACACCCATTTCCGCAAGCTTTTCAAGCACCGGCCGCGACAGGTCGTCATTAACAAAGGCGCAGATCGCCGCCGCTCCCTCCGCCAGCCCAACTGTCTCTGGAGACAGACGTGCTTCGCAATATTGCATCCGCATGTCAGCGTGGGCTGCAGCGTCAAGGAACTGCCTGTCATAGGGTTTGGCGCTGTAGACCACGATCCGCATCTGTTTCTCCAGTCTCCAAACGAAAGCTGCCGTGACAGGGCGATGCGTCCGGCAGATATCTTAGCTGCGAAGACCCGGTGCCTCCTGTCCCGTGCTTTCGACATATTCGGTATAGCCGCCGCCATATTGGTGGATACCGTCAGGCGTCAGTTCCAGCACCCGGTTCGAAAGTGCGGCCAGGAAATGGCGGTCGTGCGAAACGAACAGCATCGTGCCTTCATAATTTGACAGAGCCTTGATCAGCATTTCCTTGGTGTCGAGATCGAGATGGTTGGTCGGCTCGTCCAGCACGAGGAAGTTCGGCGGATCGAACAGCATGGCGGCCATGACGAGCCGGGCCTTTTCGCCGCCGGAAAGAACACGGCAACGTTTTTCCACGTCGTCGCCGGAAAAGCCGAAACAGCCGGCAAGGGCGCGCAACGGCGCCTGCCCCGCCTTCGGAAAACGCTCCTCCAGCCATTCAAGAATGGTGCTGTCGCCATCAAGCACATCCATGGCATGCTGGGCGAAATAGCCGAGCTTGACGCTGGCGCCGAGGGTGACATTGCCGGAATCCGGTTCCGCCGTGCCGGTCACCAGCTTCAGCAGCGTCGATTTTCCGGCGCCGTTGATGCCCATGATGCACCAGCGTTCCTTGCGCCGCACCATGAAATCGAGCTCGTCGTAGATCGTGCGGCTGCCATAGGTCTTGTTGACCTTCTTCAGCGCCACGACATCCTCGCCTGAGCGAGGAGCGGGCGCAAATTCGAAAGCAACCGTCTGACGCCGTTTTGGCGGCTCGACGCGGTCAATCTTCTCGAGTTTCTTCACACGGCTCTGCACCTGCGAGGCGTGCGAAGCGCGGGCCTTGAAGCGTTCGATGAACTTGATTTCCTTGGCGAGCATAGCCTGCTGGCGCTCGAACTGCGCCTGCTGCTGCTTTTCGTTCTGCGCGCGCTGCTGCTCGTAAAAGCCGTAGTCACCGGAATAGGTGGTGAGATTGCCGGCATCGATTTCGATGATCTTGGTGACGATGCGGTTCATGAATTCGCGGTCATGCGAGGTCATAAGCAGCGCGCCGTCGTAGTTCTTCAGGAAGTCTTCGAGCCAGATCAGGCTTTCGAGATCGAGATGGTTCGACGGTTCGTCGAGCAGCATCACGTCAGGGCGCATGAGAAGAATACGGGCAAGCGCCACGCGCATCTTCCAGCCGCCGGAAAGCTTGGAAACATCGCCGTCCATCATTTCCTGGCTGAAGCTCAAGCCATCCAACACCTCACGCGCACGGCCTTCCAGCGCGTAGCCGTCCAGCTCCTCATAACGCGCCTGCACTTCGCCGTAACGTTCGATGATGGCGTCCATCTCGTCCATCCGGTCGGGGTCGGACATGGCGGCTTCCAGTTCCCGAAGCTCCGCCGCCACTTCGCTGACGGGGCCTGCCCCTTCCATGACTTCCGCGACGGCCGAGCGGCCGGACATTTCACCGACATCCTGATCGAAATAACCGACCGTCATGCCCTTTTCAACGACGACCTGGCCCTCGTCGGGCTGCTCTTCGCCGGTGATCATCCGGAACAGCGTGGTCTTGCCGGCGCCATTCGGGCCGACAAGGCCGATCTTCTCGCCGCGATTGAGCGCGGCGGAAGCCTCGATATAGAGAATGCGGTGACTGTTCGACTTGCTGATGTTTTCGATGCGGATCATGACAGGGCCTGTGAATGGGAGCGGCCCTCCTATGCCACGGGCCGCCGCCACTGTCACCTGCCGGACGTGTCGTGTCAGCCATGCAGCCGACAAGATGCTCCGGAGAAGCCGCTCCGGAAACAGAATCAGTTGGTGAGCGTGGCCATGCTGCCGGCAGCCTTGCGGGCGATTTCGCCAAAGGCTGTGACGATCTGTTCCATGTTTTCCGGCGCGTAATAATTGTCAGCGCTCGATGCACAATATTGCAACAGCGACTTGCCCCTGTCCGGCGCCATGAAGGCGACGCTGAAAATCTTGATCCCGTCTTTCTTGGCGGTCTCGCAGGTGGTGCGTACCGACTGGTCGATGCTGGAGTTCCACGAGGCGCTGTTGCCCGTCATTTCGCCGTCGGTCATGAGAACAATGTAGCGCTCGAACGATTCACTGCCTTTGTCTTTATGTGCTTTCGCTTCGGTGGTGTTGGATTTTTTAAGGGCGTTATAAGCGGCGTTCAGGCTGCTGCGGGCATCTGTGCCTCCGGTAGGGAATTCCGGGATTTGCTTGTCAACGTAGCTGACAACGCTGCCCGTACCCCAGCTGATGGGCTGGGCCGCATAGGTCTCATGCGTATAGACCGAGGCGCCTGTTCGGACGAGCTCTGAACCGCCGTTAGCCGTGTAGGTCGGGTCAGCCTTGTTCAATGTTGCGACGAGGAACCCAACGGCCGTTTTGAGCGAGGTGGCCTTGTTGATGTAGCAAGGGCTGGATGTGGCCCTCGCTTCGCTGCTACCCCAATTGTCTGCCGTATAAACCGGGCACGATTTTTTTGCGGTATTGATGGTATCGGTCTTGAATGACATCGAACCGGAACGGTCAAGTGCCAGATACATGGAGATCGGTGCGCCCTTGTTGACGGTGCTCTTTGCGGTGCCCGTTACCGAAAGATCGAGCGTTTTTGCGCCAATGAATCCCAGGAGCGGATTGAGTTCTATCCGACGGTTGATCGTGGTCTCGACGGTGTAGGTCTTGCCGCGGGCATTTTCCGTCGTCGCAATGCTGGTCGGAGAATTCTGCTCCAGTTCCTTTTTCTCTTCCTCGGTCAGGCTCTTTTCCATCTGGGCGGCGATGAAGTTCTTAGCGATTTCCTTGATCTGCTCGTCCGTCATATCGCCCATTTTCAAACGGGCCTCGGTCGCCGCCGCAAGGGCCGCCGAATCCGCGGTATTCTGCATATCCGCTTTCACCTGCATCACATTCGCCAACTCCATGCCGGCGCCGGCAAAACCCAGCAGGACCGGCAGCAGGATGGCCGTCATCATGCCGAAATTGCCGCTGGTATTGGCAAGAAAACGGCGCTTGGGTTTTTGATGTGCAGAGGCGGTCATGACGGGCTCACAGATTAGAATATTCGACTGAGCACAGAAAAGCCGCAAACGATGTAAAATCCGCTAACGTGATCGGTTCAATTTTACACAGTGTTCACATTGGAGCAGTTTTCGAAGTATTTTCAAGAATTGTCTGGCGCGATGGCCGCGATAATACACATCGTGTCATTATTGGACGGGGATGACGTCGACGGCCTGTTTTATCTGCTGGTTGCCATAGCTCTTCAAGACACCGATCACCGGGGCGACATCGGAATAGTCCCGGCCGTAACCGACAACGATATGGTCGCTTCCGGCGACTATATCATTGGTGGGATCGAGTTCCAGGTAACCGGCCGCTTCTCCGCACCAGACGCGAACCCAGGCATGCATTGCATCGGCGCCTTCAAGCCGTTCCTTGCCCGGTGGCGGAATGGTGCGCAGGAAACCGCTGACATAACCGGCGGGAATGCCGAGGCTGCGCAGCGCCATGATCATGATATGCGAAAAATCCTGGCACACGCCGCGCTTCAGCTTGAAGGCTTCCGATGGCGTCGTATCGACGGTCGTCGCCTCGCCGTCATAGGTAAAGTCCTTGTGGATGCGTTTGCATAGAGAGAGCGCGATCTCGCGAATGGTCATTCCGGGTTTCAGCAATTCCCGGGCATAGGCGGATATTGTTGCGTCCATTCCGATCCTCGGGCTCGCACCGATGAAGTGGTGCGGCGACTGGAAATCGAGCGACCAGACATCGGCCAGATCCTGCGGCAGGCGGGAAAGCTCGGGCGAGAAATCCGCCGTCAGCGCCGGCGCCTCCACCATCACGCGGGCCTGCATGCGGATATCCAGCTTCTCATGCGGTGCGCGCAGATGCACTGACGTGGCCGATTGATGAAAGAAATCCTCGAAGGTGGCACGTTCTTCCGGCACAGGCGAAACATCGATGGAGCCGGCGACAAGCCGCTGCCGGCCGGGGATGGAGAGCGGCAGGACGCGGATGATGTGGCGCGCGCCGTGGGCCAGCGTGTCGTAAGTGTAACCCATATGCAGGGAAAGATCGTAAAGCATAGGATTATCCGAGATAGGTCCGGGCCAGAACATCGGAGAGATGTTCCATGTCGGTTTCGAGCTGGCGATAGATCGCGCCGTTCATGTTTTCCGGCGTCATGACCGCAAGCCCGGAATGCAGGCGCATCGCCTCGCGGTAGAAGGGCGACATCTGACCGTTGACGAAGGCGTTCGGAAGCTGCTCCACCTCGGTGCGGATCTCGTTCAGCTGGAACAGGATCGAGCGGGGATTGAGCGGGTCGAGCGCCAGAAGATCGGTCACGGTCAGGCCGGCCGTATTGACGTTGTAGCGGCGGCGATGGGTCATGACGCTGTCGCCGATTTCAAGCAGCATGTCATAGGAGCCGTCAGGCGCGTCCGGGCCGGTCATATGGCCGAGAAGACGCGTCATATGCAGGCCGCGCTCCAGGTAACGGCCGATCGACAGGAAACGCCAGCCGGTGAAGCGATACATGTTTTCGTGCACGAGACCGGCAAAGCCTGCAAGCTTGCGCAAAAGGATCGTCATGGCATGGGTAGCGTCGTCGCCGGGGGCCACTTTCGCGTGGAAACGGCGGGCGGTCTTGGCAAGGTCGTTCAGCGCCAGCCACCCGTCCGGCGAAAAGCGGTCGCGAATGTTGCTGGCGGAATAAAGCGCGCTGTTGATGTTGTTCAGCAGGCTTTCCGGCACGGCATCGTTCATCTCCACATCGAGCGTTTCGAGATAGCGTGTCACATGGGCAAGCAGCGGCTGGCGCGGATCGGCGGATTCGGCATAACGCCCGTGCCAGGCGCGCAGGATGCGCAGGGCGCCTTCCGAACGCTCGATATAACGCCCGAGCCAGAACAGATTGTCGGCTGCGCGGCTCGGCAGGCTGCCCGGCATATTGCGGGTGAAGCTCTCTTCCGCCGGCAGAAGCGTGGTGCGTTCCACAGGTCTGTCGCTGACGATCCAGACATCGGCAGCGCTGCCGCCCGATTGCATGGCGATGGCAGACACATCGTCACCGCTGCCGATTCGTGCGAAGCCGCCCGGCATGATCTGCCAGCCATCCTGGGTGCGCGCAGCAAAAACGCGAAGGCTCATCGGGCGCGGCACGAGCTTGTTGTCGATATAGGCTGGGGTGGTCGAGAGCTTCACCACTTCCTGGCCCACCAGCCTGTGGCCGTCGGAGGTAAGCCAGTCGCTGATCGATTCCTTTGCAGTTTCTCTCAGGGAAGAGCCGAGCACGGACTGGCCGTTGTCGTCGAAGAAGGGAAGCCGGGAATAGGCAGGCCCGATGACCATGCCTTCGATATTGCCGGCGACATGGCGGCGTTCGGCTTCCTGACCGCACCACCAGGTGGCGATGGATGGCAGTTTCAGCTCCTCGCCCAGAATGTGGCGGCAGATGCGCGGCATGAAGGCGAGCAGCGCCCTGGTTTCGAGAATGCCGCTGCCGAGCGCGTTGACGATGGTGAGCGCCTCATTGCGCAGCGCCTGCACCATGCCGGGCGTGCCGATATGGGAGTGCTGGTTGAGTTCCAGAGGGTCGGAATAGGAGGCGTCGAGACGCCGCCACAGAACGCCGATCGGTTTTAGCCCGGCCACGGTTCTGACCATGACGCGGCCGTTGACGACGGTGAGGTCCTCGCCTTCCAGCAACATGAAGCCGAGATAACGGGCGATATAGGCGTGTTCGAAATAGGTTTCGTTGGCGGGACCGGGCGTCAGCACGGCGATCCGGTCATCGGGGTGCTTTCTTTGCGCCTGCAGCGCGTCGCGGAAAGCACCGAAAAACGAGGCGAGACGGTGGACATGGGTTTCCGCATAGATATCGGAAAGCGCGCGAGTGGTCGCCACCCGGTTTTCGAGAGCAAAACCGGCGCCGGACGGTGCCTGCGTGCGGTCAGCCAGTACCCACCAGTTGCCGTCAGGTCCGCGGCCGATCTCGAAGGAACAGAAATGCAGATAGTGGCCGGTTGCCGGTTTCACGCCGACCATGGGCCTTAGAAATTCCGGATTGGAGGCAATCAGCGCTGGCGGCACATAACCTTCCTTCACCAGCCGGTTCTCGCCGTAAAAATCGGCAACCATGGCTTCGAGAAGATTGGCGCGCTGCTTCAGTCCTTCGGAAAGTACTGTCCATTCCCTGTCGTCGATCAGGACCGGAATATGCGAGATCGGCCAGTTTCTTTCGCTGCTGCCCTTGCCGTAGTCGCGGTAGAACACGCCGGCGTCGCGCAGATAGCGGTCGGTGCGGGCAAAGCGCTCGTGCAATTCCCGTTCCGACATGCGCGACAGGGCGTCGAGCAGGGTTTTCCAGACCGGCCTGACCTTGCCATTGGTATCGAGCATTTCGTCGGCAACGCCCGGCAAGGGGGAATATTCAAGCCCGCGTGGTTGCGCGCCTGTTTCCGTCTTGCGTTCCGTTGCCGGGGCTTTGGACAATTTACACTCCGTAAGGCCGACGCAGATCGAGCGTCAGCGGAAATTCTGGCGACACGGTTTCCGCCATCAGCGGATATTGCCCGGCCGTATGCCCCCATGGTTCGAAACGGGCGAGGCGGCGTGCCTCGGCCTCATTGCCGTTGACGGGAAACGTCTCGTAATTGCGCCCGCCCGGATGAGCAACATGATAGATGCATCCGCCGATCGATCGCCTCGACCATGTATCATAAATGTCAAAGGTCAAGGGTGAATTGACGGGCAGGACGGGATGCAGGCCGGAAGAGGGCTGCCACGCCTTGAAGCGCACGCCGGCCACCGCGACACTGCGGTTTTCCGTTGGTGTCATCGGCACGGCGCGTCCGTTGCAGGCGACGGTGTAACGAGAAGGGTTGGAGGTTTCCAGCCGCACCTGCAGGCGCTCCACGGAGCTGTCGACAAAACGCACGGTGCCGCCGATCGCGCCCTGTTCGCCCATCACATGCCAGGGCTCCAGCGCCTGGCGCAGCTCAAGTTTCGCACCCTCGTATTCCACCTCGCCGAAGAAGGGGAAACGGAATTCCTGCTGGGCGGTGAACCATTCCGGCTTGAGGTCGAAACCGTTTTCTCTGAGGTCCGCAAGCACATCGAGAAAATCCGCCCAGATATAATGCGGCAGCATGAAGCGGTCGGCGAGCGCCGTACCCCAGCGCACGAATTTGCCGGCGGCCGGATTTTTCCAGAAGCGGGCGATGAGGGCGCGCACCAGCAATTGCTGGGCAAGCGACATGCGCGCGTTCGGCGGCATTTCGAAACCGCGAAATTCCACCAGTCCGAGGCGCCCGGTCGGCCCGTCGGGTGAAAACAGCTTGTCGATGCAGATTTCGGCCCGGTGGGTGTTACCCGTCACATCCGTCAGAAGATTGCGGAACAGCCGGTCGACCAGCCATGGCAGAGGCGGAGCGCCCTCACCGGGGGCAGGCACCTGCGCCAGCGCAATTTCCAGTTCGTAGAGACTGTCGTGGCGGGCCTCGTCGATGCGCGGCGCCTGACTTGTGGGGCCGATGAACAGGCCGGAAAAGAGGTAGGAGAGCGAGGGATGCCGCTGCCAGTGCAGCACGAGGCTTTTGAGAAGATCGGGCCGGCGCAGGAAGGGGCTGTCATTGGGGTTTGCCCCACCGACAACCACATGATTGCCGCCGCCGGTGCCGGTATGGCGGCCGTCGATCATGAATTTGTCGGCGCCGAGACGCGACTGGCGCGCCTCCTCATAGACTGCCGTAGTGATATTGACGCAATCTTTCCAGCTCGAAGCGGGGTGGATGTTGACCTCGATCACACCGGGATCGGGCGCGACGCGGATAACATTGAGGCGTTCGTCATGCGGCGGTGCGTAACCCTCGATATGGACGGGCAGGCCAAGCTCTGTGGCAGCCGCTTCCGCTGCCGCGATCAGTTCGAGATAATCCTCGATGCGCTCGACCGGCGGCATGAAAACGCAAAGCCTTCCGTCACGCGGTTCCACTGACATGGCGGTGCGCACCGCGCCGCCGATTTCACCAAGCGTCTGCTCTATGCGCTCCTGCCCGGCCACTTCGCTTGCCTGGAACGAGGCTTCGGGCATGGCGCGACCGGAGGGCGTCAAGACATCGGGAAGCGGGCCCCTGGGGATAGAAGGGTCGGCCTCATGAATATAGGGGTAGGCCGACGGCGGCACATAGGGCAGGGTGCCGAGGGGCAGGCGGTAACCGACCGGGCTGTCGCCCGGAACGAGAAAAATCTTGCCGCGCCGCGTCTTCCATTTTTCGCTGATCCAGCGTTCGCCGGCGGCGCGCGCATTCCATGCCTGTACCGGCAGGATGTAGCCGGTGGGCGTCGTCAAACCGCGTTCGAAAACGCGGGCGATACGGTTGCGCTCTTCCGGATCCTTCAGTCTGGAATTGGACGGGTCGACATTGTCGGGCAGGCTGCCTTCCTTGATGATCCATTCGGCCGGATCCTCATAGGCTGGCAGCACCAGATCAGGCTCAATGCCGAGTTGAGTGGCTATACCACCCAATAGCTTCTGCGCATCCTCGGCCTTGACGCCCGTATCGGCGTCTTCCTCCGCAATCAGGGCCGGGTTCTGCCAGATCGGCAGTCCGTCCTTCCGCCAGTAGAGCGAAAAGGTCCAGCGCGGCAGGGTTTCGCCCGGATACCATTTCCCCTGCCCGTAATGCAGGAAGCCGCCCGGTGCGAAACGCTCACGCAGGCGGCGGATCAGGGCGTCGGCCTTTTCACGCTTTGTCGGCCCGACTGCGCCGGTGTTCCATTCGTCGGATTCGAAATCGTCGATGGAAACGAAGGTCGGCTCGCCGCCCATGGTCAGCCGGACGTCATGGCTGTTCAGAACGCCGTCGACCGCTTCACCGAGCGCGTTGAGCTCCTCCCAGCTTTCATCCGAAAAGGGTTTGGTGATACGCGGTGTCTCGGCAACACGCCGGACCTGCATGTCGAAGGCGAATTCGGTATTGGCGTGGCCGAAATAACCACCGGAAATCGGTGCGGCATTGCGATAATGCGGCGTTGCGGCCAGCGGAATATGGCTTTCACCTGTCAGAAGCCCGGAGGTCGGGTCAAGCCCGATCCAGCCGGCGCCGGGCATATAGACCTCGGCCCAGGCGTGAAGATCGGTGAAGTCCACTTCGGTGCCGGATGGGCCATCCAGCGCCTTGAGATCGGGAGTAAGCTGAATGAGATATCCCGACACGAAGCGGGCGGCGAGGCCAAGATGCCGCAGAACCTGCACGAGCAGCCAGCTGGTATCGCGGCAGGAGCCCTTGCCGGAAGCGAGCGTCTCCTCCGGCGTCTGGACGCCGGGTTCCATGCGGATGACGTAACCGATCTCCTGTTGCAGGCGGGCATTGAGGCCAACGACCATGTCCACCGTCTGCTGCCCCGGCGTGCGGTCGACGGTGGCCATGAAGGCGGCAAGCAGCGGGCCTGTCGGTTCCGGCTTCATGTAGATGGAGAGATCGTCCCGCAATTCCTGCGGATAATCGAACGGCCACTTTGTCGCCTCTTCCTCCACAAAGAAATCGAACGGATTGTAAACCGTCATATCGGCGACAAGATCGACCTCGATCTTAAATTCCGTCGCCGGCTCGGGAAAAACGAAGCGGGCGAGGTAATTGCCGTAAGGATCTTGCTGAAGGTTCACGAAGTGATTGGAGGGCGAAACCTTGAGCGAATGGCTGATGACACGGGTTCTGGAGTGCGAGGCGGGCTTTAATCTTATGATCTGTGGTCCAAGGCGAACAGGATTGTCGTATTTATAATGCGTCAGATGATAGATGCTCGCTTTGATCGCCATTAATCTGCCTTGCCCGGTTTTCCGGCTTATGCGGTTTGTCCGCCCCTCTGAAATTATCCGGATTTTGTGCAATGCAGGAAAAGAAAGCAAGGATCATTTCCGGAAGCGACAGCATTGTTGGGTTAAGCCGCGATATTTGCCCGCGGGAAGAATTGTCTGGGCTTTTCAATCATCGCAGCTGAGATTTCGCCGGGATTGTGGACAAGGTTGAACGGCGTGTTATTGCTTGGCAACGAAAGGCGCAGAATCGCGCCCCGCTTTCTTTGCCGACTGACGTTTCGGAATGGAATGAATGGCAACAACGGTGACCGACGATCAGCGCAAAAGCGCGGCTAATCTTTCGGGTTTCGATCTCGATTTTCCCGCGCAGCTGCGCATGATGGGGCGCGCCTTCTGGACCTCGCCGGTGCGCAATCGGCTGATCTTGCTGTCGATGGCGTTGCTCACGGTAATATTGCTCACCGCTTACGGCCAGATCAGGCTCAATGAATGGAACGCGCCGTTTTACAATGCGCTGGAGCGGCGCGATCTTGCCGCCTTCATTCACCAGCTGGAGGTCTTCGCCATCATCGGGGGGGCGTTGCTTCTCCTCAACGTCATCCAGACCTGGCTGAACCAGATGACGGCGCTGAACATGCGCGAAGGTCTTGCCAAGGATATGGTGGATCAATGGCTGAAACCCGGGCGCGCCGCCCGTCTTGCCGGTTTCGGCACGATTGCGATCAACCCCGACCAGCGCCTGCATGACGATGTCCGCAATCTCGCTGAAAGCAGTACGGCGCTTTCCATCGGGCTCGTCAATGCGACGATCCTGCTCATCAGCTTTATCGGCGTCCTCTGGTCGCTCTCGGCGGGCTTTGCTGTCACCATCGGCGGCGATACCTATGCTATCCCCGGCTACATGGTTTGGGCGGCGATATTTTACGCCGGTTCAGCCTCCCTGCTCAGCAATCTCGTCGGTTATCGGCTGGTTGGACTGAATGCCGAGCGTTACTCCAAAGAAGCGGAGCTTCGCTTCTCGCTGATGCGGGCCAGCGAAAATCTTGCCGCCATTGCCCTTGCGCGCGGTGAAAAGAACGAAAGGCGGCGGATCGGTATCGATGTTGATGCGGTGATTGGCGTCATTCGAGGGCTGGCGATGGCCCTGACAAATCTAACATGGGTTTCGGCGGGATATGGCTGGCTGGCAGTGGTGGCGCCGATCCTGATCGCAGCTCCCGTTTATTTTTCCGGCAATCTGACATTCGGCGGGTTGATGATGGCCGTGGGTGCGTTCAACCAGGTCAACACGGCGCTGCGCTGGTACATCGACAATTTCGGACCGATTGCCAGCTGGAAGGCCACGTTACAGCGCGTTTCGGTGTTCCGTAACGCCCTTATCGAGATGGACAGCGTCGAACAGCACGGCTTGGCGATCGATCTGCAACGCAGCGCGGAGAATGAAAAAATCCGCCTCCAGTCGGTGGTGATCTGCCGTGATGCGGGCGGACAGGATTTGGATCGCGGCTTCCAGCTGCGCGAGAGCGAAGTCACGATCGGGCCGGGCGAACGACTGATGATCAATGGCGAGCAGGGCGTGAACCGAAGGCTGCTTTTTGCGGCCATGGCGGGCCTGTGGCCCTGGGGACAGGGCAGGATAGAGATGCCCGAACAGTCCGACACGCTTTTCATCGCCCAGCACGGCTATCTGCCGGCGGGTTCGCTGCGTGAAATCCTCGCCTATCCGCGCGCTCCCCAGCGTTTTGCCGATGCCGATTATATCTCGGCGCTCGCTGCCTGCGGGCTTGGCGAGATGGCGTCCCGTCTCGATGAAAACATTCGCTGGGATAAAAAACTGGATTCAGACGAGCAGGCCAGCATCCGGGTTGCAAACGCCCTGCTGCTGAAGCCGAAATTCCTCGTTATCGATGATTTGCTCGAAGGGTTGGAAAAACAGACGCAGGATACGCTGGCGGAAGTTCTGAACGGGATCGACAGTGCGGCGATCATCTACATCGGCCGCTCCGAAACATTTCTGTCGGTTCTCGCCCCGGCCGTGGCGCATCTCGACCATACCGCGCAGAAGGAAAATATCTCCCCGGCAGACAGCGCTCCGCTATAGGCCGTTGGGCTATGGAGTTGTTCGGAGCGGGCTATAGCCGAAGATGCCATTGATCCGAAGCGAGCCGCGACTGTTTGACAAGGCTTAGTGTGGTGTCCGGCTCCACCTGCGAACGCAAGGCAAATGTGCCGGTCGCCAGGCTGATGGCGACGACGCTGGCGACCACCAGGACAATACGGTCGTAGCGCTGCTGTATTGCGTTGTTTCCACTCCAGTCATAGGCCATTCGCACGCCCTCGCGTTTTTTGGAATCGTGCCTCATCATGGTTAACCGAAGCTTACGACGGCTCTATGATTCCTTGCTGTTTTGGAAGGGCTGCCGCGACAAATCGGCTATTGGCGGATGGGGTGCGGTTGTTTAAGTCCGGCAGCGGGAGGCTTGTGAAAGGACTTTGAGACATGGACCAGCAACCGCCTGCCGATATGGAACTCACGCTCAGAACGCTTGCGATGCCCGCCGATGCCAACCCGGCCGGCGATATTTTCGGCGGCTGGGTCATGTCGCAGATGGACCTTGCCGCTTTCGTCCGCGCCAATGATGTGGCTGGCGGCCGCACCGTCACCGTCGCAGTCAATGAGATTGTCTTCAAGAAGCCGGTCAAGATCGGCGATACATTGTGTGTCTATACAAAAATCGAAAAGATCGGCCGTACCTCCGTCACATTGAAGATCGAGGCGTGGACCCGCAGGCACTATCAGGATTCGCGCGAAAAGGTGACGGAGGCCGTCTTCATCATGGTCGCGGTGGACGACAACGGCGATCCGCGTCCTGTCGGCAAGGAGGCGTGAGACGGCTTCCGCTTTTTTTTTCAAAGCAATTCCGAGGCGCCTGCAAATGACTAGAAGCATAGGCGTTTCGGATTTTTCGCAATTCGATATCCGTCCGCTCAATACTTTAGAAATATCCAATTTATTTATCAATTTTTGCGATCAAGATATGGAATAGGACGGGGATCAGGCTTTGACCATTCCAGGTGTTGTTATTGTCGGCGGCGCTCACGGCACGCTCGCCCTTGCGCGCAGCCTCGGCGCCCTGAATGTGCCTGTCTATTATCTCACCCATGATTCACCGTTGCCAGGCTGGTCGCGCTTCGTGCGGGAAACAATCCGCTGGGATGGCCCGCACGACGCCGGAGCAATGGAGTTCCTGCGTCAGATGGCGGCGAAACGTGGTTTGAAGGGCTGTCTGCTGGTGCCATCCGGTGACGGAGAGGTCCAGCTCGTTGCGCAGCATCGTGAGGAGCTTTCCGCTCTTTACAAGATCGTTTTGCCGGATTGGGCGGAGCTGCAATGGCTCTGCGAAAAACCGCTGCTTTATCAGCGCGCCGCAGAACTCGGCGTCGATATTCCGCGTACCTATGCACTGACATCGGCCGCTGACATCGACACGCTGGACATATTGTTTCCCGTCATTCTCAAGCCGAATATGGGGGGTGGCGATACCACCATCGCCCGGGCAAAAGTCATTCGTGCCGATGACCGCCATGCTTTGAAAACGGCTTTTGCCGATGCGAGTGAAGAGATCGGCGTCGGCAATGTCGTCGTGCAGGAACTCATTCCGGGTGGGGGAGAAAGCCAGTTCTCCTACGCGGCGCTCTGGCTGAACGGAGAGCCGGTAGCGGAATTCACTGCCCGGCGCGTCCGGCAATATCCTGTCGATTTCGGCTATACCAGCACCCGCGTCGAGGTCGTCGACAACGGGAAAGCGGTGGAGGCGGCCCGAAAAATACTGAAATCGGCCGGCCATAGCGGGCTGGTCGAGGCGGAATTCAAGCTCGACCATCGGGACGGGAAACTCAAGCTTCTCGATGTCAATCCGCGCCCATGGTCATGGTTTGGCCTTTGCTCGGCGGCGGGCGTCGACCTTGGCGCCCTGCTATGGCGGGTCGCCAACGGTGAGCCGGTCGGTCCGCCCGGCGATGTGCGGCAGGGTGTTTCCTGGTCCTATCTTGTCCGCGACGCCGTTGCCGCTTTCACATTGGCCCGGAGGGGGCAGGCGAAAATTGGTAACTACCTTGCTTCTCTGGGCAAGATCCGCAGCTGGGCCGCCTTTGCGCCGAAGGATCCCTTGCCGGGCCTGATCGATCTGCCGCTGACGGTCTCGAGAGTCGTGAGAAAACGCCTTCTTCCCGGCCTGAGATCAGGACAATCGGGGAGAATTTTCTTTCAGCCGATAAAACGCCTTGTGAAATATGGAGTCATAAGGGCGGGGCTGGAGGTGAGTTCTCTCCCGGCCGTCCGTTCGGCATTTCCGTCTTTTGCCGGGCGTGGCGTAATCTTTACGCTTCATCATGTGCGCCCCGGAGGGGTTGTTTCGGCTTTCGCACCCAATGTGCAATTGTCCGTCACGCCGCAATTTCTGGAAGAGGCGATACAGACCGCACTCGAATGCGGTCTTGTTCCTGTCCATCTGCACGATCTGCCGGCTCTGCTAGCCGATAATCACGAGGGCCGGTCCTTCTGCGCCTTCACACTCGACGACGGCTATCGAAACAATGCCGAGTATGCCGCACCGATCTTCCGTAAATATGCCGTTCCCTACACGATTTTCATCACGCCGGGTTTTGTGGAGCGAACACGCAGCCTCTGGTGGGAAACCGCTGCCGCCTTGACGCAGAAAGCCGCGTCTTTCGAATTCGATTTCGGGGCGGGGCCGGAACAGGTGGCGTGCGCCAGCCCTTCGCAGAAAGCGGAGGCATTCACGCGGCTTGAAGATTTCGTCCAGAATTTTTCGGAAGACGAGGCGGTGGAAAGGATCGATCGTGTCGCGAGGCAGCATGGCGTCGATCCCATCGCGATCGTGGACGAACTTGTCATGGATGAAGACGAGCTCAAGGCGCTGGCGCAAGACCCTCTGGTGCATTTCGGCGCACATACCGTGACGCATGTGAATATGCGCAAGGTCGATGCGACGCGTCTGGCTTATGAGATTGCGGAATCGACGCGTCGGGTGGAAGCTTATGTCGACCACCGGCCACGGTCCTTTTCATATCCCTATGGCTGGGTAAAGGCTGTGGGAGAACGGGAAGCGAAAGCGGTTCACGACGCAGGATTTTCTGCAGCCGTGACCACGCAGGCTGGCGTTATCGATCCCCGATGCCTTGAAAAGCCGACGCAGCTGCCGCGTGTATCGCTGAATGGTCGCTTTCAGAAAAAGCGTTTCGTCAAGGCGCTCATTTCAGGTTTGCCCTTCCGGTTCATCTAGCGACCTTGTTCGTTCGCCATCTCTCGGCCGTCTTGCCAGATGTTTCTGCGGCTCGCATTTGGCGTTCACTTTTGCCGTTTCCGGTTTTTTTCTCGTCCTTCGAGCCTCTTTGCGGCTGATTGGTCAGTGCGAAAAGCTGTGTCGCAAATTTTGTTATTCACATCCACTTATCTATTGATTATAAATAAATTTATCGACAGAAAACATTACAACTTTTATGAAGACATCGCCCTTGCTATTAATTTTTGCCGATGATCTGACCGGAGCGCTCGACGCCGCCGCCCCTTTTGCCGGGCGCGGGCTGGCGACCGAGGTTGCCATCGGGCTTGACGGTGCGCGTGCGGCGTTGGCGGATGCGCCTGCCGTCCTTAGCGTCGATCTCGGCTGCCGCGACGGCGAGGCGGATGAAGCCCGCCGCCGCACGCGGGAACTGCTGGGGCTGCTTCCGGTCGATACCATCCTTTTCAAGAAGATCGATTCCCGCCTGAAGGGGCATATTGCGGCGGAAATGGATGCGATTTCCTATCGCCACGCGCTTGTCGCGCCCGCAATTCCGGATTTTGGACGCGTCGTTATTGGCGGAGCCGTTTCCGGCTTTGGCGTCGACGCTGCCATTCCGGTTCATGAAAGGCTGCGCGGGCATGCCGACCGTTGCGCGATACCCGATACGCGATCAAAGGGCGAAATCGCCGAGGCTCTCGCCGCCGCGCAGGCGCAAGGGGCCGATCTTCTGGTCGGCGCGCGCGGGCTTGCCGAGGCGCTGGCTGAGGCGATGACGGCGCAGGCTGTTCCTGAGGCCGCGATCATTCCGGCCGGAAAGGGGCTTTTTGTCATCGGGTCTCGCGATCCGATCACGGTGGAGCAGATTGACGTTCTCAAAAGCGTTGGACCTGTTTCGATCATTGAGGCGCCGAATGGCGTCATGCCCCGCCACACCGATGACGGTGCCGGTCTGATGCTGGTTCAAGCGACGCAGGGTGCGGAAAATCTGTCGCCGCTTGCGGTCTCAGACCGGTTGGCGCAAGGCGTCGTGCCGCATTTTACCGCCGGAGCGGCAAGACTGCTGTTGTCAGGTGGAGCCACGGCGGAGGCCGTGCTGCGGGCCATGGGCGTTTCGCGCTTGCGTCTTGCCGGCGAATGCCTGCCGGGTCTCGGCGTGGGCTGGTCCGGCGATCAATGCATCATTGCGAAGTCCGGCGGTTTTGGGCAAGCTGACACGTTGAAACGGATCGCGAAAATGATGCTTGGCGACAATGACGCTGGAGAGAGCTGACCAGATGGGGCTGATGAAAGAAACGGCGCGCAAGGCACTTCCGGACATTATTTTCGAGAGAATGCACCGCGCGATCAAATCCGGCGCCTACAAGCCGGATGAGCGGCTGCCGACCGAGCATGAACTCGCCATGGAATTCGAAGTATCGCGACCGGTGGTGCGCGAGGCACTCCGGCGGCTGCGCGAACAGGGTTTCATCTATTCCCGCAGAGGCTCCGGCAGCTATGTCAGGGCCTTCGGCCTGCGCGAGCCGCTCGGCTTCGGCCAGCTTGAAAACGTCGCGGACCTTCTCAACTGTTACGAATTCAGGCTGACGCTGGAGCCGGCCGCGGCGGCAGCGGCGGCTCTTCGGCACGATGGTGAGAGACTTGCGGCGATCCGGAAGGCGCTCGAACTGATGCGGGATGCGACCAATCGCCAGTCCCACCGCGAGGATGCCGATTATCAGTTTCATCTCGCCATCGCACGGGCGGCGCGGAACAGTTATTTCTCCACTGCGATGGAAGCGCTGAAAGACCATATTGCCGTGGGAATGAAGTTCCACGGCATGTCATTGAAGCGGGAAGCATCCGGCCTGACGCGTGTTTTTGCCGAGCATGAGGCAATCGCAAAGGCGATTGCCGATGGGGATGCAGAGGCGGCACGCCAGCTGATGCTCCAGCACCTGACCGGATCGCGCGACCGCCTGTTTGAGTCTTCGCACACGGATTAAGCGGGTGACCGAAGACCGATGCGCGCGCCCGCGCACCGGAATTTTGCTCAGAAGGCGTGGCGGTAAACGCCGAGCACATCCTCGAGGCTCATGTCGACGGGGTTGTTGTCCATCAGCCGGCGGATGGCATGCGCATTCTCAGCGTAGCGGGGAAGATCGGCTTCAATGGCGCCGTGCCGTGCAAGCGACATTTCGATGCCGAGTCCGGCACAGAAATCCGTCGCCGCCTTGCGCAAATCATCAGGCGAAAGATGTTCGCGAAGCCCGAGCGCTCCCGCCACCTCCGCCGTCTTCGCAGAAACCGCGGGCTGGTTGAAGGCCAGAACATGCGGAAAGACGATGGCGTTCGCCAGCCCGTGCGGCAGGTTAAGAAGCGTGCCGAGCGGATAGGCGATGGCATGGCCGGCGGCCGTATTGACCGGACCAAGGCAGATGCCGCCATAATAGGAGGCAAGCATCATGCCTTCCCGCGCTTCAGTATCCGCACCATCGCGGACGGCGCGCGCCAGATATTTACCGACCAGTGCAAATCCCATGCGTGCGAAACCGTCGATCATCGGGTGGGCCTTGCGGTTGGTGAAGGCTTCGACGCAATGGGCCATGGCATCCACACCCGTTGCCGCCGTAACGGCTGGTGGGACCGAATAGGTGAGTTCCGGATCGAGCACGGCGAAATCCGCAATCAGATGAGGGCTTTCGACCGCGATCTTGCTGCCTTTTACCGCGTCTGTGATAAGCGAACGGATGCCGGCTTCGGAGCCGGTTCCGGCGGTGGTGGCGATCTGCACCAGCCGGGTGTCGCGCCCGGCAACCCTGTTCGGTCCAGCCACATCCTCAAGCGTCTGGCCGGAATTCCAGAGCGCCGCGACCAGCTTCGCCACATCCATTACCGAACCGCCGCCGAGGCCGATGACGAGATCCGGCTTGGCGGCGCTTGCCGCGGCAAGGGCGGCTTCGAGCGTTGTGGTGTCCGGCTCGCCGGGAATGGCGTCGAAGACAGTGAAAGGACCCGGCAATTGCAGCCGTTCGGCAAATTTGGCCGTCAGCGGTGTGGCGATAACGAGGGTCGATGCGGTTTTCCCCGCCCAGACGCCGACCTGTGAAACGGTGCCGGCGCCAACGGCGAGCCGGCGTGGCTGATGGATGAGAATGGGAGCTGTCGACATGGTGCTCATCCCTTTCGATCCTTGCCGGCCACCAGCTTGCGCGCATAGGCGATGGCCGCATTCATGTTGCCGTGATTGGCGATGCCCTTGCCGGCGATATCGAAAGCCGTGCCGTGATCGACGGAGGTGCGGTCTATCGGCAGATCGACGGAGACATTGACGGCGGTGTCGAAAGCGACAAGTTTGATCGGTATATGGCCCTGATCGTGATATTGCGCGACGACGAGATCGAAAGCGCCGGAATAAGCCCGGTGGAACACGGTGTCGGCGGAAATCGGTCCCTGCACTTCGATGCCTTCGGCGCGTGCGGCGGCGACCGCCGGTGCGATCTGATTGTCATCCTCATTGCCGAACAGGCCGTTTTCACCGCAATGCGGGTTGATGCCGGCAACCGCGATGCGCGGTTGACCATAACCGATGCGTTTCAGATGCGCGTTGCCGGCGCGGATGGTCGCAAGCACGCGCTCCGTCGTCGCGCGGGTAATGGCTTCCTGCAAGGAGACATGGGTGGAAACGTGAATGACCTTCAACCGTTCGGAGGCGAGCAGCATATAGGCAGCCGAGGAGCCGGTGAGGCTTCGCAACATGCCGGTGTGGCCATCATAATGGTGACCGGCGAGATTCAGGGCTTCCTTGTTGATCGGCGCGGTAACGATGCAGCCGATTGCGCCCGCTTCGGCATCGCGAACAGCCTTTTCGATAAAGCGGAACGCGGCGTCTCCGGCAACAGGCGACAATGTACCCCAGGGCAGCGGCGCACCCTCCACTGGCAGGTCGACCACGTGCTGAGAAAGATCGATATCAACGCCGAGCGCATCCTGCGCCGCTTCCAGCGTGGCGAGGTTGCCGTAAATCCGCGTCGCTGCACGATCCGAACCGGACATTTCGGCGAGCGCCCGCACCGTGATTTCCGGGCCGACACCACAGGGATCACCCATGGTGATGCCAATAATATTGCTCATCTTTGTCTCCCGTCGTTCTCGTCAGCCCAGCCGGGCGCCAGCCGGACATATTTGATTGCGCGGCGATGATAGGTGTAGCTTGCATGCAGCGTACCGTCCGGCGCTTCCAGAAGCCACGGATAGGACATTTCCAGATTGCGCCCATCGGTCGAATCGTTCGAAAGGCAGGTGCCCGGCCCGTCTTCGATCAGGATCCGGGTGGCAAAACTGCGCCCGTCATCGTCGGACAGGCAGATCGAAACAGGCGCGCGCGGCACACCCCAGACGGGAACGCACCCGCCGCTCGGATCGGCATCCGGCCTGTCGTCGTCCTCTCCAAGTTCGTCGTAAAGCGAGGCGCGGCGATCGCTCGACTGCGCGGCATTGACGGGGTTGCAGATCATAGCCAACCTGCCATCGTTGAGCTTGATGACCGCAATGGAGGAATTATTGTTGGGCACATCGGTCGGCTCCGGCTTTGACCACGAGCGGCCGCCATCGACGCTTTGCGTGCGGTAGACGAAGTCAGCCTGACGGCGGCGGAAGAAGGCGGCGTAGTCCCCATTCGTCACCGCAACCGGGCTCATATGCACGCAGCCGGTCGATTCTTCCAGATCCTGCAATCGCCAGGTCGCACCATTGTCCGTGGATATGCCGAGCGCTGCCGTATCGTGGCTACCGTTCCATTTCTGGCCGGGGCGCTGGATGCAACGGAAGATCGGCAGCAGCCAGGCACCGTCATCTCGGATGCGCAGCGGCGCGCGGATGAAGCAGCCCTGCGGGAGATCGAGAAAACATCCTTCCTCGGAAACAAGCTTTTCCGGCGCAGTCGCGTCGCGGTGGATCCGCGCCATGCGAATGCGGCATTCATCCTGATTACCGGAGGGCTGAGCGGTATGAAACAGCCACAGAACGCCATCCGGCGCGGTGAAGACAACCGGGTTCTGTTCGGAATGGGAGGGGTCGTGGCTCAGTCGCTGCGGCGGTCCCCACCGGGTTGCACCCGCCGTCAGTACGGATGCGAAAATCGAAATATCCGATTTTCCTTCCAGCGTGCCGCCGAACCATGCGCAGAGCAGGGCGCCATCGTCCAGAAGGTGCAGGAAGCTCGCATGGTTCTGAATCATGGGCGACGGCAGAAAGGCTTCCTGCCGGTTTTCCGACACAGCATGCATGGCTCCGGTCATGGCGCGAGCGATGTCATCAGGGGTCATCGTGGTCTCCTCTTGTCTCGATGAAAATGACATATTCAAAAAGTTGTCAAGTTTATTTGGTAGAAAATGAGGATTCGATATTTTTGATTTTTGGAATTAAACTTTTGTTTTTAAATAATAAAATTAATGAATTTGGCTTTAATAAAAATTGCCTTCGAAAAATAAATTGACAAAAAACGTGATAGCGTCGATGCTTCGCTAACGGGTGGAGGAGACAATCATCCGCATGCCATGCTCCTTAATGCAGGAGACGGGGATTTTTCAAATGCCCCTTGCGGCGCGCCGCCATGTTGCTGAATTTCTGAATCTGGGAGGAGAACGGAATGAAGAAGTCATTGATTGCGGGCGCCCTTGTCTTGGGTTCCTTCAGCGCCGCGGTTTCGCCGGCGCTCGCGGCATCGGGTCCGATCAAGATCGTGCTGGCGGAAGAGGCGGACCTGCTGGAGCCCTGCATGGCCACCCGCTCCAACATCGGTCGCATCATCATGGAAAATGTCAGCGAGACGCTGACGGAGCTTGATGTGCGCGGCAACAAGGGTGTTCAGCCGCGCCTTGCCGAGAAGTGGGAGCAGAATGCCGATGGAAGCTGGCGTTTCCACCTGCGTGAAGGCGTAAAGTTTTCCGACGGCACGGCGTTCGATGCCAAGGACGTCAAGCACAGCTTCGAACGCATTATGAGCGACAAGAACGCCTGCGAGTCCCGTCGTTATTTCGGTGGCATGACGGTGACCCCATCAATCGTTGATGACTACACGATCGACTTCAAGGCCGAACCGGCGCAGCCTATTCTGCCGCTCTTGATGTCGCTGGTCACCATCGTTCCGGAAGAAACCAAGATGGAATTCATCCGAGAGCCTGTCGGCACCGGGCCCTACAAGCTGACCGACTGGACGCCGGGTCAGCAAATTGTGCTCACCGCGCGCGACGATTATTGGGGGGACAAACCGCAGGTGACGGAAGCGACCTATCTTTTCCGCGCCGATCCTTCGGTTCGCGCGGCCATGGTGCAGACCGGCGAAGCCGATCTCTCGCCTTCGATTTCCCAGCTGGACGCCACCAATACGAAGACCGACTTTTCCTATCTCGACAGCGAGACGGTCTATATGCGTCTCGATCACAATATTGAGCCGCTGAACGATGTGCGGGTGCGCCGCGCGCTCAACCTCGCCATCGACCGGCAGGCCTTCCTCGGCACGCTGGTTCCAGAAGGCGCCGTGCTGGCCACCGCGCTCGTTCCACCGACAACGCTTGGCTGGAACCCCGACGTCAAGGTCTTCCCCTATGACCCCGAGGGCGCAAAAAAGCTGCTCGAGGAAGCAAAGGCTGCCGGTGTGAAGGTGGATACGCCGATCACCATCATCGCGCGTACCGCGAATTTCCCCAACGTCACCGAGATCATGGAGGCGATCCAGCAGCAATTGCAGGATGTCGGCTTCAAGATCGACCTGAAATTCGTGGAAGTGGCCGAGCACGAAAGCTATTATTCCAAGCCCTTCAAGGAAGGCCGCGGACCGCAGATTGTCGCCGCCATGCACGACAATTCCAAGGGCGACCCGTCCTTCACCATGTTCTTCAAATATGCCACCAAGGGCACGCAGTCCGGCTTCTCGGACAAGAAGGTTGACGATCTGATTGAACGTGCATCCGCAGCGGTCGGTGACGAGCGCGCCAAGCTCTGGTCGGAACTCATCGCTTATCTGCACGACGATGTGGTGGCCGACGTGCTGCTGTTCCACATGGTCGGCTTCTCCCGCGTCTCGGAACGGCTGGACTTCAAGCCCACCATCTCCACGAACTCGATGCTGCAGCTTTCGGAAATCGGCATCAAATAAGACCCCGCGTCTTGTCAATTGAGAAGCGGCGGCGCAGCGAAAGCTTCGCCGCCGCATTGAAAAACCGGAGGCAACCATGCTGAGTTTCATCCGAAAACGTTCCGTTGCGAGCTTGATCTCCCTGATCGGCCTCATCGTGATGGTTTTCTTCCTGTCGCGCCTGACGGGGGACCCGGCTGCATTGTTTCTGCCGGTGGAGGCTTCGGAGGAGTTGAAGCAGCAGTTTCGGGCGCTGCACGGGCTGAACGATCCGCTGACGGTGCAGTTCCTGCGCTATGCGGGCGATGTAATGACGGGTGATCTCGGAGAATCACTGAGAAAAGCGCGCCCGGCGCTGGATGTGGTGCTGGAGGCTTTTGTCTGGACGCTCTGGCTCGCTGTCATCACCATGTCGCTCGTTACCTCCGCCGCCATAGTCATCGGTTCGCTTGCGGCTTTCCGCTCTGGTGGCTTCTTCGACCGCATGGCTTCCAGTATCTCGCTCATCGGTGCATCCGTGCCGGATTTCTGGCTGGCGATCGTCGCCATCGTCGTCTTCTCTGTCAATCTCGCCTGGTTGCCCACGTCGGGAACGGGCTCCGTGCTGCACTGGATATTGCCGATCGCAGTCCTTTTTGTGCGCCCCTTCGGCATTATCGTGCAGGTGGTGCGCGGTTCGATGATCGGTGCTTTGTCCTCGGCCTATGTCAAGACGGCGCGCGCCAAGGGCGTGAAGTCGGGTCCGATCATTTTCATCCACGCTTTGCGAAACGCCATGCTGCCGGTCATCACCGTCATTGGCGATCAGGCGGCAAGCCTTCTCAATGGCGCCGTCATCGTCGAAACGATTTTCGGTTTTCCCGGCGTTGGCAAGCTGATGATCGATTCCATTCTTCAGCGCGATTTCAACGTCGTGCTGGCCGCCATTCTCGTGACCGCGCTGGCGATCTTCCTGATGAATCTTCTGATCGATATCGCCTATGCGCTCCTTGATCCGCGTATCCGGCACTGAGGAGGCCGTTCATCCATGAGCCTTTACAGCGCCGACAACGAGATCACCGCCGAGCCGTCCTTCGCAACACGTATGCTGCGCATGTTGTGGGCGGATAAATTCGCGCTCTGCGCCGCGATCTTCCTCATCGTCGTCGTTATCCTCGCTTTTGTCGGCCCGGCATGGCTTGGCGATCTGGCGACGAAACAGAACCTGCGCGGGCGCAACCTCGCCCCGTTCGACTGGCAGCGCGAGTGGTATTTCTGGCTGGGGGCGGATGCGCTCGGCCGTTCGCTTCTCGCGCGCATTGTCGCCGCCACCCAAAACACGATGATGATCGCCGCCGGCGCGGTGCTTCTTTCCTCCATTACCGGCGCCGTGCTCGGGCTGATTGCCGGTTTTTCCTCCGACCGTGTCGGTCAGATCATCATGCGGCTTGCTGATGTTATCATGTCGTTCCCGTCGCTCTTGATTGCGGTCATCGTGCTTTATCTGCTCGGCTCCTCCATCCTCAACCTGATGCTGGTTCTCGCCATCACCCGCATTCCCGTTTACATCCGGACGACAAGGGCGGAGGTGCTTGAGGTGCGCGAGCGTATGTTCGTGCAGGCGGCGCGCGTGATGGGCGCATCCGGCAAGCGCATCCTGTTCCGCCACATCCTGCCCGTCGTGTTGCCGACGCTGACGACGCTTGCCACGCTTGATTTCGCCTATGTGATGCTGGCGGAAAGCGCGCTGTCCTTCCTCGGTATCGGCATTCAGCCGCCGGAAATCACCTGGGGCCTGATGATTTCGCAGGGGCGGCAATATCTCACCAATGCCTGGTGGCTGTCCTTCTGGCCGGGACTTGCCATCATCCTCACAACCCTGTCGCTCAACCTGCTTTCCAACTGGCTGCGCATCGCGCTTGATCCCGTGCAGCGCTGGCGCCTGGAAATGAAAGGCCGCAAGCATGGCTGACCGTCTTCTCGACGTGCGCAACCTGTCCGTGGAGTTCCACACCGCAAGCGGTGTCGTCCATGCGGTAAAGGATGTCTCCTACCATATCGACCGTGGCGAAACGCTGGCCATCCTCGGCGAAAGCGGTTCGGGCAAGTCGGTATCGTCCTCGGCCATCATGAACCTCATCGACATGCCGCCCGGACATATCGGCGGCGGTCAGATATTGCTCGACGGTCAGGACCTCCTGACCATGCCGACCGAGGCGCGCCGCGAGATCAACGGCCGGCGCATCGCCATGATCTTTCAGGACCCGCTTAGCCACCTCAATCCGGTCTATACCGTCGGCTGGCAGATCCGCGAGGCGATGACCACCCATGGCATGGGCAAGGCGGCGGCGGAAACGGAGGCGAGGCGGCTTGTCGCCCGCGTCGGCATTCCCGACCCGGACGGGGCCTTGAAGAAATATCCGCATGAATTTTCGGGTGGCCAGCGCCAGCGCGTCATGATCGCCATGGCGCTGGCGCTTCGGCCCGATCTCCTGATCGCCGATGAGCCGACCACCGCGCTTGACGTGACGGTGCAGGCTGAGGTGCTTTCGCTGCTCAAGGAATTGCAGCAGGAAACCGGCATGGCCGTGCTCATCATCACTCACGATCTCGGCGTCGTCGCCCAAATCGCCGATCGCGTGGTTGTGATGGAAAAGGGTGTTCTGGTCGAGGCCGGCACGGTTCGCGAGGTCTATCGAAATCCGCAACACCCCTATACCCGCAAGCTCATCAGCGCAGCACCCGGCAAGGGCGACATGCATGAGCCGCAGGGGGTGGGCGAAGCGCTGCTCAGCGTGCGTGACGTGCGCAAGCGTTACGGCGCCTTCGAGGCGCTGAAGGGCATTTCCTTCGACCTCATGCCCGGAGAAACCATTGCCGTCGTCGGTGAAAGCGGTTCTGGCAAATCGACGCTGGCGCGTATTCTCTTGCGGCTGGACGAGCCGGATGCGGGCAGCGCCTTGTGGAAGGGCCGCGACCTTTTCAAGCTCTCGCCTGCTGAACTTTTTGCGCTCCGGCGCGATTTGCAGATGGTGTTTCAGGACCCCACCCAGTCGCTCAATCCGCGCATGACCGTGTTTCAATTAATTTCCGAGGCCTGGGTCATCCATCCGGAGATATTGCCCAAGGCAAGATGGCGTGAACGGGTTGCCGAACTGCTGCATCAGGTGGGTCTCTCGCCGGAACATATGCGCCGTTATCCGCACCAGTTCTCCGGCGGTCAGCGGCAGCGGATCGCGATTGCCCGGGCATTGGCACTGGAACCCAAGCTCATCATCTGCGACGAAGCGGTCTCGGCCCTCGATGTCTCGGTTCAGGCGCAGGTCATAGCACTTCTGGATAAGCTGCGCCGCGAAATGGGCCTCTCCTTCATCTTCATCGCGCATGATTTGCCGGTTGTTCGGGATTTTGCCGATCACGTCATGGTCATGCAGGGGGGAGAGATTGTAGAGTTCGGTACCGTTCGACAGGTGTTCGAAGCGCCGTGCGAGGCCTATACCCGTGCCCTTCTGTCCGCGAGCCTCGATCCAGACCCTGATATGCAATCCCAGCGTCATCCGTCCGTTTCCGGCGATGCCGTCGCAAATTCAAGCGGAGTTCTTTCATGAGCAAACAAGCTTTCGTCGCGCTCGTTACCTGTTTCAACGAGGATGAAACCATCAACTATGAGGCAACCCGCGCGCAGGTGCGCCGCCAGGTGGCGGCCGGTAACAACATTATGTGCGCCGGGACCAATGGCGATTTTACCGCGTTGACGCATACGGAAAAAATCCGGCTGACCGAAGAGGTGGTGGACGAAGTTGCCGGCCGTGCCAAGGTCATCGTGAATGCGGGCATGCCCGCCACATTCGAAACCCTGCAACTTGCCAAAGCCTTCGACCGCATCGGCGTCGACGGTATCGCCGTCATCACGCCCTTCTTCATCGCCTGCACGCAGGATGGCCTGATCCGCCATTTCTCGACAGTGGCCGATGCCGTTGAAACGCCGGTCTATCTCTATGACATTCCCGCCCGCACCCAGAACCACATAGAGCCTGAAACCGCACGCAAACTCGCCATCCATGGCAATATCGCAGGCATCAAGGATTCCGGCGGCGCTCAGCAGACGCTCGAAGCCTATCTTCAGGTGGCAAAGGAGATGCCGGGTTTCGAGGTCTATTCCGGCCCGGATCACCTCGTTCTCTGGTCGTTACAGAACGGCGCGGCGGGCTGCATTTCCGGCCTCGGCAACGCACTGCCGGATGTCCTGGCCGGCATTCTCAACGCTTTCAACGCCGGCGATATCACCGAGGCCGAACGCCAGCAGGCGATCTACACTGACTTCCGCACCGATCTCTACGCCCTCGGCTTCGCACCGGCCATGGTCAAGCGCTCGCTTTATCTCCAGGACTCTTCCGTTGGCGCCAGTCGCCAACCGGCCCTTCTGCCGGATAAAGCGCAGGATGAAAAAATCCTGGAAATCTTGCGGCGTTATCAACGGCTCTGACGCCGTGAGCGACTGTAACGCGCACCGCAGCGGATCGTGTGCCTCACCTTAAAAATATCTGCCAAACGGCCATCATCAAAAGCATTTCCCTAGCCTGATCCATGGCGAATAATTTGTGACATAAACACGAAATTCCCCTTGTCAGCCCCGCCATTGATGTTTAAGAGGAGCGCGCAACGCAAGCGTTCGCGCATGCGGAGAGGTGGCAGAGTGGTCGAATGCACCGCACTCGAAATGCGGCATACCTGCAAGGGTATCGTGGGTTCGAATCCCACCCTCTCCGCCATAAAATCCTTGTGGTTCTAGACTTTCGGCTCCTTTGAAGAGATCGACGGCTAAGTTTTCTCAGCGTTTATAGCGCCCATCTCTTTGAAGGCCACGTTCAAGGCGCGTTGATGATCGGGCTAGCACCCATAGCGGTAGTGGCCTGTTGCGTCGAGTTGAGTTGATGGTGACGAGCCAAAACTGGATTGTAAAATGATTTGACGTCGGGGTCTTCGGATATCCAGCCCACCTGTGAGTTGTTGTGGAGGATGTCTACCAATTCGTTAATATGAGCGTCGGTGAACTCGGGGTTCTCAGGAAACTGTGAGATCACTGAATGAGTCGTCGAGAAACTCCCACTTGCCGCCAATTCGGCGATTAACCCGGCGAGCTGTTGCTGCATCGCTAATTGAATCGTGGGGACGTGCTTGGAAAAGAAGCTCGGCAAATCCCTGTAAAAGAAAATTTCAGCCTTCTTCTTCTCTTTCCATTCGCTCTGCATAAATGAATTCATTTTATTTTGATCGAGCGGGGAAGAATAATCTCCATCAGCTGACACGAGATGCAGAGGCTCGCTATCGGGAGCTTCGGAAAGAACGAATTCCCAATTAATTTCATCTCCACATGTTTGGGACTTTTTTCCCGGAGGATTTCCAACCCTGTATCTATTAACTGCGGCAACAAAAACTTTTTCAGTGATCTCTTTGATGTTGGCTGCTTTTAAAAGCGCATCAATCATTCTGTCCGCGTCTAGCTCGTTCGCTTCAATCGAAGCTTCAACTTCTGCTATGAGCTGCGAGTGTTTTTTGTTGGCCTCTTTAAGAATTTCCTGAAGCTGTAAAAAGGTGTCTAAATTCTTTACGAACGCAGGAACCTGACATTTGAGAGCGGTCTCCCGTAGCGCCTTGAATGATTCACGGATTTTGTTCTCCCTATTCCTGCGAATCTCATCCCGAAGTTGAGTGCTTGCAAAAAGGCGAACTTCTCCTTGAGCAACAAATTGGCGTAGTTTGTCTAATTGTGCCACGTCAGCGTTTGATAGCGAATAGAATGAAAGGTATATGTTGGTATCCAAAAAAAGATTCAAAGGCATTTTTCACATTCTTTCATCGCAAGCGCTACAACCCTAGGATAGATTCAACACTGGCATCTATCTTTTAAAAAATTCTCACCGCGCCACATCGTCAGAAAACTTGGAATGTTCAATATGGACGTCCCCCTTCTCATTTCGTCCTGCACAGGCAACAAATATCTAAAGAAATCACGACTGCGATCATAACGCTCTCGGGATTGTCGCTGGTTGCAGTCAGCGCATGCTTTCTACAGATCACCTATAGCGTTCAATGCACGAATGACATCAGCACCGAGTTGCTGTGTATTTTTCAATCCGCCTTTCGAATTGAACAAATCGATACCGATTTCTGCCGCAACCGAACGTAGTCTCTCTTTGACGACGACTTGTTGTGGTTCTCCGTGTTGAAAAATACGGATTGCGCCGTTTTCATATTTTACAATTTCGAAGTCGGAGTAAGTGGCCTTTCCGGATATTTCGAGCGACTCAACAGGACGCTCTTCGCGGGTCCCACGTTTGATCGGATAAACAAGCTTACCACCCTGTCCCCGCATAAATTGACGAGCCGTGTCTACGGTCTCGTCCAACAGTTCTTCCACTGATATTCCCTTGTCATCATCGATGTTAACCCGGAGGACCATCACGCGATCGACATGATGAAACGTATTCTCATTGAAATCGACGTGAGAGGAACTGGTGACGGTCTTGACCGATATTCGTTCGTTCGAGGCGGAGACAACGTCGTAACCCCGCTGATTGGTATCGAGTGCCATTTGGCCGCGAGTAATCATTGCAGCGTAAAGCTCGCCAATGCGCCCTGTGAGGTGATTGAGCTCGCCGGGGCTAACACCCCAGCTGACTTCCTTCTCGAACCAAGACAGCGCTTCGGCGAGCGACTGAATTATCTGGACTTGGGTGAGTGTTGGTCGGTCGGTTACAGCAAGCATGGTCTTGTTTCCGTTTCAGTCCAAGCTGATGATCTTGGCGGGTGCAAACCGTTCCAGCTTTTTTAGCCCGGACACCATTCCTTTGCCCGGCATGGGTGTTCCGACAGCGCCTTTCAGCCAACATTCCTTCTTTGGCCTAATATACGTGAAGGCCACGCACTGCTTCTCGTCAATGCAGGCCAGACGACATTCCAGAGGAGTCTTCGCCGAACGTTCTGGCCGCCGGGATAAATCGCCACCGGGTAAATCGACGTCATCAAACAGCGCTGATTGCGGATCGATCGTTCCAAGCGTGATGGCAGATGGATCTGCTTCGGCTCCACTCAGAAAGCGGCCCGAAAATGCAACGCTATTTCCATCGGCTCGTCCCGCGTTCGATTTCAGGAAGCAGTTCGGCCCTCTCTTGATTTTCGGGTTGGCGTTGTATGTGAAAGCTTTGCACTGGCCATTCAGAATCAGGCAGCGTTGAGCACATTCGCTAGCGTCGGCGACACGCTGCGATGAGATGTCATCTCCAAAGAGGTCCAGCCCGGTATAAATAGCAATTCGATTAGGTCGGCGGGTAAATTCGTCGAGGGTCGATAGCTTTGCCTGTTGTTTTGAATCTGGCGCAGGGGGTGACATGCGACTGTCTCCCAGAAGGTTAGCATCATTTGGTTTCTGGTCGCTATCTTGGCCAGCGGCTGCAACGGGAACATCGACAACCGTCGGCGTCGTTGATTGTTCCTGCGCCGTTCGATTTAGCTTGTATTTATCCACCTCGTCTTGGCTGAATATATGCATGTCATCAGGGGGCGTCTTAAACATGACGTGCATCACGTCTACTGGCGTTCCAAAGCGATTGAGGACTTCGATAATATCTGAGATCGCCAGCTGCGCTCCAACCAAGTCCGGCGAGTCGGATGAAATCTGATGAACGCCCAAGGCTCCATCGACCTTCCGTTCATTGCCAGCAAGAAAGACGAACGAACACGCGGATAAGCACTTGCTTTCTTTAGGAATGTAGGTCGCCAGCTTGCGTTGATGGATATCGTCCGCAATGAGCAAGCCCATCTGGACATTGCCACCGGGACTATTGAGGGTGACGAGCTTCGCATTTGGCGCTGCTTGAAGCGCACGACGAAAATTTAGGCCTGAGTTGACGTCGATATCGCCATTCAAAGCAATCACGTCCGGATTCGCGTCACTTACAGCAAAAGGACCGAATGTTCTCTCGCCGGCAAATGCTCCGGAAAAAGTTGCCAATGAAATAACGCTGGCGCTAACAAAGCGAAGTAATCCACGCATACGCAATACCCTTTACCCATGCATATCAAACTATACTGACGCCGCGCGTGCAAGGCGCTCAATCATAAATCGCCTATGATTTTTGATTGCAGTTAATGCGTGTGAATGCTGCGCCGGGATAATCCTTGGCCCCCTCTTCGGGGCATCCTACGCATGATCGACAATGAACGTTGGAGATCACGATGGCGACAATCCGAAAACTCAGGGGAAGATGGCAGGCACAGGTTCGTCGGCGTGGTATGAAGCCCCGGTGCAAATCGTTCGACACGAAGCTCGAAGCTGAGAAGTGGGCGCGCGACCTCGAGGCACAGGTCGATAGGTTCGGCGCGGCCCCAGACACGAAAATTCTTGAAAGCACGACGCTCGGGCAGCTTCTCGAACGTTATCAGCGCGAAGTGTCACCTCTTAAACGCGGCTCCCTCCAAGAGATACAGCGGATCGACGTGCTTCGTCGCCACGAACTCGCATACCGGACGATGATCGGTTTGAGCCAGCAGGATATAGCATCCTTCCGTGACGAGCGGCTTCAATCCGTAGCTCCGTCGACCACTGTTCGGGAGCTTGCGATCCTGAGCCACGTTCTCGAGGTTGCTATCCGTGATTGGGGTCTGCCGCTCGCAAAGAACGTGGTGAAGCTGGTGCGTCGCCCGGTTATCCGTAACGAGCGCAGCCGGAGATTGGCCGGCAATGAGGAGCAGCGTCTGCTCGATGGTTGCGACAGTGGACAGACGCCATACTTCAAGACGCTTCTGATCCTCGCCATCGAGACAGGGATGCGGCGAGGGGAGATCCTCGGTCTGAAATGGTCCGACATTTCGCACAATCGTCGGGTGATCACGCTCGCCCTAACCAAGAATGGCTCCAGTCGCCAGGTGCCTTTGTCTCAGCGTGCGTTCGACGCGCTGATGGATTGGAAGGAGCGCGCGCAGGTGGATCAATCTACCGTCTTCCCGATGACGGCAGGAGCGCTGGAGCAGGCGTGGCGTCGGTTGCTCATCCGGACAGGGATCAAGTCGCTCCGGTTCCATGACTTGCGTCACGAGGGCGTCAGCCGTCTATTCGAGCGGGGTCTGAACATTATTGAGGTCAGTAGCATCTCCGGACATAAAGAGCTCCGGATGCTGAAGCGCTATACACATCTCAGCGCCGACGATCTGGTCGCGCGCCTGGGATAGATTCATCTACGGCTGACGACGTTGCCTTGCGCAACGTTTACATCAACCTTGCCTGAGAGCCGCATGCGTCAAGGTTGCGGGCAAAATTGGCTCCAAATATGAATCTAGGGTTGCATATTTCCTTGCCGAGACCTGCGAAAATGCCGGATTTTCATTGCCGACCTTTACACGAAGTTTACATTAACTTGACGGATTTGCCCGTTTCGAGCGTTTTTGGCGTCTGTGTAAAGGTTGCGCAACCCGCCTGAGTTGCGTTGGTCGCTTGGTGCCTCGTCTCCTGCCAGTCAACCGGCTGTGTCTGCCAAATTTCGCGACCGGCGCACGGTTGAGCCGGATGTGCAACGCTACCGACCCCTTAGGTGCCAGTGGCGAAAACATATTCACCGGCGAGCGAGGACGCAGCCGTAGATCAATCTATTTCAGCGTATCCTCGCATGGGGATTCGCGCCACCCCGACACGAAGCTGACAGCAGTCGAGCGGCACCAAAGCCCCGCGTCGCCGTGGACGATCGAGCGCAGAGCGTCTACCTCTCTTTCATGTCCGCCCGGTGCCGTTGGACCTCCTCTGCCATGGCTGCGGCGATCAACGGTCGAGCCCTGGTCTATGAGCAAACATCGAAGTCCTAGAAGAAATTAAGCTCCACGATGGGGATGCATTCCGTGCTGGCGATGATCGAGCGTTCTATCCTCCCATGCTAGAAATCGACTGGGAAGCGCGTAGGCGAGCGCCAGCGACACCACAGCACCCATTTGCATATCGACTACCGGATCGCGCCTACACGCATCCTTGAGTCAAAGAGCATGCTCATCAGCCTGCTATGTCGAAAATGACTCTTCATCGTTTGATTATAGACGGGTAAAGGATCGGATGTGTGGACAAACGGAGCCAACCTGCTTCGCTCCGAAAAGGTTCGGCGACCGGAGCGTAGCGCGCCCGGAGAGTATAACTGCGTTACCACGCCGGGAACGTGAACTTTTGTCCGTTCTATTTTTCTCTCATATAAGAAATTAATAAATAGTAATAATAATAAATAATATTAAATAACGGCCAAAAGTTCACGCTCCGGTTCGTCCCATTTTTCCACTTTTGCTCATGACTTGAAGCACTTCCTCCGGGAGACCGCTATAAGTTCCGACGAACAAGAGTGGCAGAGGAACTTCCGGCATGGAAAATTTGAACGATGACGTGACGTATGTCTTTGAGCCCGCAGTAATCAGGCTCACTCCGTATGATAAGCGTTTCCAGGAACTTCGCGCTCTGGAGCAAAAGCGTGATGAACTTTTGAAGCGGCCGTATGGCCAGCGCAGCGTGGCTCAACTGGATTATCTGATCAAAAAGGCGGAGGACCGGTTCGAGAAGGAGAAGAAGCGTGGCGCCGATGATGATTGGCGCAGGTTGCGTGATATTGATGAATGGCGCTCTCGTGACGGTAGGGAGATACGTAATACGAGCCGTCGGCGGGTTCGCATCAAGCCGAACGAAGATTTGTCGCACTTGACTGCCGAGCAGAAGGAGCAGCGGAAGCGTGACCAGCGCGCCGACGCGAACTTTATCAAGCGCCAAGAAGCAAAGGGGCTTGCAGTATCTGATATTCAGGCCGGGCTTTTGCTTCGTCAGCAGCAGCGGGAGAGAATGCGGGGAGCAGAGACAGAGGCCAAGAGTGCGATGTCAAGGAATCCGGCTTTCGGGATCTTTTGATGTCGGAGCGGTTCACAATATCGAGTCTCCGAGATTATCAGATTGCTCGCGCAGCAATCGCGAAAGTGTGCGCGGGTGGATTCGGTATTCACCCGCAACCTCTGCAACCGGGCGATGATTAATATCGATTGCCGCCCTTGCGTTGACGAGTTGTTCTGCCGTCATCGCTGGTCTCCGGCCTATCCGGCTGCCGCGAGCCCGAGCCGCAGCCATGCCTGCACGCGTTCGTTCGCTGATCAGCGATCGCTCAAATTCAGCCATCGATGCGAGGACGTGCAGCAGCAGCCGACCGCCTGAGGTGCTGGTATCTAAGCTTTCGCTTAGCGATCGGAACTCGACGCCGCGCTCGTTGAGATCGCGGACGAGCTTGAGTAGCTCGAACAGCGAGCGACCGAGGCGATCCAGTCGCCAGACGGTCAATGTGTCACCATTTCGCAGGACCCGCAGCACTTTATTCAGTCCGGGTCGCGAAAAATTCGCGCCGGAGAAGCCCTCGTCGGTCAATACTCTGACGCAACCAGCCGCATTCAGTGCCGTGAGTTGAAGGTCCATGTTTTGCTCGGTCGTGCTGACGCGAGCGTATCCGAAATTGGGCATGTCGATTCCGTTCTGATCCTGCAACCGGGGTGGGTATTCACCACAGAATACCCGCCAAGCCATTGATTTAAAGGAACCTTTTTGTGCGGCATAGGGTTTTTATTGACAGCGCTCGCGACGTTAAAGGAAATCAATACCTTAGCGGGACGTGCCGGAACGCTGGTTCGTTATGACGGAACCCTTCCCTTTTGTGCGGTGCCTTTTTGAACGGTATTGCCAATGAAGATGAAGTCGCAACCCATCGTGCTCGCTGTCGTCAGTTCGTTACTCTCATGTCCTGCGGGGGCTGCAGATGAACTGAGCGCCATAGTCAATGTATTGGCGACAACGGCGGCGCGGATTAGAGCGATTTCGGACAGCTGCAAAATCGCAGTTGATCCGATGCTCGAGGGACAGGTCATCGAAACTCTGATGGATGTGCCAGGGTTGAAAATAAGTGGCGTGATCTCCCATTTTCAGCACCGTAGGCAGTCAGAAGCTAGCATTCGTGGCTCAAAATGCTATCCGGAAGATGCGGATGCTCTGAACACGTTAAACAGGATCTACAAGAGCGAAACCGCCAGTCTTAAAGCTGTCATTGCTCAGAAAATTGTGGAGTAGAGGTGGCGCTTGATTGTGGCTGTTTAAACGGAGGCATTCGTTTTCAGCCACTTTTCTAAGCCAATGATCACGTCCGCCTGCACCCTGTCTCCTCTATGAAGGGCCCGGCCCAGCGACGCGTTGAGCTTTGGGAAACCCATTTCCGCCATTACGTTGCCAACCTTCAGATGGCGTTTTGCAATGATCTCCTCGATCCGGTTCTTTGTGGCGGGCAATAACTTCCCGTTTATTGCGATCGTGGGGCTAGCCGTGCCAGTCGTTGATCTAGGTGCGATAAGATGCCCTTTGGCCGCAAGCCAGCCTAAGGAAGGCAGTCTTTTCGGATTTGTTCGCCTTATTGAACGCGTTCTTCAGCTCGTGAAGTCGGGTTCTTGACTTCTTCAAGCCTGCAGCTATCGCCGCCTCAGTGACCGTCTTGTGCTTCCCGGCTTTCAAATCAGCATAAACCAGCGGGAATTCATTCTTCAGTCGCTCTTCGTAATAAGCGCTGTCGCGTTTTTGCTTCTTCGGCATCTCAAAATTCATCCGGATCAAAATGTGGTCGATCTAAGCGCGCAGACACAAAAGCGCCAGAACGACTCACCGGCGCGCGTCGCTCGCTTTCCGCTGTCCGACATCGACCAATAGCTCAGAGCCAGCCGGTGAGCACCCCTGAGTCAACCAGACAGGTTCCGCAACAGGACAGTTAGACACTCAGTCCTCCGAGCGCCTTCGCCACGTTGCGGAACTTATCCAGAGCAAGCTCCAGGCTTTCGACGACTTCAGCGGCAACTTCGTCCGGTGGCGGGAGGAGCGCAGGGTCGTCTAGGCTGTCGTCCTTCAGCCAGAAGATATCCAGATTGACCTTGTCGCGCGCCAGCAAGGCTTCGAGCGGGTAACGCTTGAACCGTTCGCTCTCCGCACGCTCGTGACGCCGTCCGCCTTTGTAACTGGTCACGAAGTCGTCCAGATCCGCGCGAACCATCGGGCGCTCCTTCAAGGTGAAGCGCTTGTTGGTTCTTAGGTCATAGATCCAGAGTTCCTTGGTCGAGGCGTCTTCCGAGGGCGGCTTTTTGTCGAAGAACAGAACATTGGCCTTCACACCCTGCTTGTAGAAAATGCCGGTCGGCAGGCGCAGCAGCGTGTGGAAATCGAAATTCTGCAGGAGGCGTCGACGAATGGTTTCACCGGCCCCGCCTTCGAACAGCACGTTGTCGGGCAACACAACGCCGGCCTCGCCGTTGGGGGCGAGCACAGTCATGATGTGCTGCAAGAAGTTCAGCTGCTTGTTGGACGTGGTGACGAAGAAATCCTGGCGATCGTAATCCTCGCGTTCGGTGTCGATTTCGCCATCGTCGCGGATGACGCGATAGCTCTGCTTCTTGCCGAAGGGCGGGTTGGCCAGCACGACATCATAGGTCTTGCCACCCGCGCCGAGCAGCGCATCTTTGGCCTCAACGATCGACTCCACGCCAGTGATGCCATGCAGATAGAGGTTCATCGCAGCAAGCCGAACGACTTCGGGCACGATGTCTGCGCCGGAGAACTTGTTCTTCAATGCCGAATAGACGGCCCGGTCGCGCGCCTTTGGGTGCTTCTTCATATGCTCCCAGGCCGCGAGCAAAAAGCCGGCGGTGCCACAGGCAGGATCATGCACGGTCTGATGCGGCTTTGGGTCTACAACTTCCACCATGGCGTCGATGACAGGGCGCGGTGTGAAGTATTGGCCAGCACCTGACTTTACGTCTTCAGCGTTGCGAGCAAGCAAGCCTTCATAGATGTCGCCTTTGACGTCAACGGGCAGGCCAAGCCAGGTTTCACTGTCAATCAGCCCCACCAGACGCTTCAGTTTCGCCGGATCTTGGATCTCGTTCTGCGCCTTGAGGAAGATCGCACCGATGATGCCGCCCTGTTTCGACAGGGTCTCCAGCAGTTTGCCATAGGCGGCACTCAGTGCCTCTCCAGAGAGATCCCGAATGTCCGACCAAGCTGCTCCCTCAGGCAGCATAGAGGCTTCGCCGATCTGCGTGACGCGCTCGTCATCCATCTTCAGGAAGAGGAGATAAGATATCTGGCTGATATAAGCTTGATAGGAGACGCCCTGGTCGCGAAGCACATTTGCGAAATTCCAGACCTTGGCGACAAGCGTTTGCGAATTCATGCTGTTTTCTCCGGGGCAATGTCCCAGGTGCTAAAGAGTTTGTTGAGAAGCAATTGCTGTCTCTCCTCGAGAATACTCGGCGTCCATTCAGACTTGTCGAGCACCTGAGTCGTGATCACGAACGGCGACACACCGCCATGTTCCATGAAATAGCGTTGTTTCTTGGTGGCGAAGTCCCAGTTGCTCGCCTGTGCGTTTTTCCTGATGGTCAAGAGCATCAAGTTCGCAAGGCGGTGCGTCCAGTGTTCTCGGATCGCATCGTCACTAAAGTCCCAAAACCAATTGCTGCCTGTCTGAGGGTTCTGCGGGAGCACGTGTTCGACCGATACCATGCTGTGATCATAGGTAGCGCCGCCGGACGACAGCTCAGCATCCAGCCTCAGCAGCAAGGGCAAGCGAACCCTGGTTGCGAGATAAATCGGGCCATCGAGTTGTCGCCGGAAGAACGCCTTGTCGGTCTCGCTCAAGACGATCGACCGATCCCGCCACGCCCCTTCGTGCAGATCCGTCAACACGAGTGCGAAGCGCTTAATGCGTTCGTTGATGTCTGCTCTCGTAACAAAGAGAAAATAGGCGAGCGTTTCGAGCCGCCGCATGAAGTCGCCTGCGTCCGCAGGGTCCGGTTTGTTATGGGCGAAGAACTTGAGCGCGACCGGCAGCCAGTCATTGTTGTCTAGCTTTGTCAGATACTTAAGCCGTTTTGTTGCTGGTTCTCCGAACCTCTGAGCGAAAAGGACCGGCGACATCAACAGCGCATAGGTAGAGCCGAACGGTTGCAGCACGTTTTTCATGAAGTGGCGATAGTCGCCGAAGTCGGTGACAAACCGTTTAAAGCCGACTTCGAGGCGTTCACGCGGTTTGTCGCGCTGGTAAATCATGCGGATATGTTGGAATAGCTCCGCAAACCGCTCTCTTCCTAACTGCTCTTCAAGCGCTTCCCAGGTATCGGAATAATCTTTTTCCTCAGCTTCTAGCACGCGATCCAAGAGATCGGCCTTCAAGATATCTGCTGGGGTGAGGTCTAGCCCGCGTGCGTTGAGGACGGTGAAGACCTTATGGGCGACGTCCACGTTCGATACCGCGATCACGACGAGGTAGCAGCGCTGCAGCAGAAATGCCATCAGGCTGTCACGCTGTTCAGCAGAGAGCGTCTCAAGTCGCCTGCGGAGGTAGTGTGCGTTCTCAACGATGCGCAGACGGCTATCGGTCAGCCCTTTGGTCTCAGGCAGTTTGTCCGTCTGCCCCCTGACCTGGATGGTTTCCCTGAAGAACTCATCGTCGCGCTTGCGGAGTGTAAGGCGGTAACGGCTCTTCGTCCCCTTGTCCGGGTCGCCCTCTTCGCAGATGTAACTATGTCGTTTCATGCTGACGTCGTGGGATGAGAGGTCGCGCAAGACCGACAGGAGAATGGTCAAAGTCGTTAAGCGCTGCTGGCCATCGACCACCTTCGCTTCCGGCGATCCAGGCTGCTTGATCAACACTATGCTGCCCAGGAAGTATGTGATCGGCTCCTTGGTATCAATCGCGTCCTGCAGGGCGGACAAGATGTCATCGAGCAGGGCTTGCGTCTGCTCCTGTTCCCAAGCGTAGGGTCGCTGATAGGTGGGGATAGAGAATGCGAACTCGTCGCTGAAGACGCGGCTCAGTCGCTCCTGGCCAGCCTTGATCGGCTCCAGTTCCATTGGTTCGAACAACATCATTATACCTTTTTGCGGCGTTTCGTCTGCTTGAGATTGGCACTCTCTTGCGCTTTGAGGCGGCTCAATAAGCCGGAGGCCGGCTCGTCTGCCGGGTCTTGCGGCACGAGTTTTCCTTCGAATGCTGCTTTCAGGACGGCTTGGCGGAGCCGGGCGGCGTCGGCTGTCTCAGCTTCCAGCATCATCAATGTGTCCGAGTATGCGCTCAACAGCCCAGAAGTGCGGCCAAGGATTTCCAGCATTTCAGCAGGGGGCGGTATAGGTATGAGCAACGCTTCAATCTGATCAAAGCTCAGGTGAGGTCTACCTGCACCATAGATTACCTTTTCCATGTCTCGTCGACCGCCGTCTGGGGCAATTAGATACATCTCAAGGTATTGTGAGAGCTCCGCCAATGCTGGACGCATCAAGGCCACACTCTGACACACGAAAAAGTCTGTCGCTTCGAAATTGACCCGACAGACATCGCCTGTGTTGGCACCTACGATCGTGATTAGGAGGTCGTCTCTTTGTATCCTACTTCGCTTAACGTCCTTAAGGTGGTCCGGAGGATCAACGTGCTTCGTATAAGCGTGGTTAAAACGGCCTGGACGGACATTTTGAGCCATCACGAATACTTTAGAACCTTTGTCATAGTATTCGGCCCAGTCGCGCGAACCGCTAGTCAGATGCGAGAGCAACTGCCCTAATCTAGCCCACGCCCAGCCCTCCGGTAGTTCCGGCAAGTCCGATGCGTCGAGCGGCGGGCTTGCCGCAGCCTTTTTGCCGCGTCCCGACTTCGGGGTCGCGTCACGCTCGGCTTTGATGCGGGCAAGAAGATCGTGACCGGTCTCATTGGGCTGATTGTTCTCCCGCCAGTCGCGGGTAAGCTCTCCGGTGACGGCGCTTTTCAGCAGGGCTCGACGAAAAGTCTCCAGCCCCTTTCGTGCCTCCTCAAGGGCTGCTTCGCCGTTTTCCACCTCTGCCATCAGGCGATCGACTTTGTGACAAATTTGCTGAATATTTTCCGGCGTGCAAAACGGAATAGGCAGCGAAAGCAGATGATCGCGCTTCAGATTGTTGAGGCTGGTTCCCTTTGCGGCGGTAGATATTTTTTTTCTGTAGTAGGACGTTTGAAGGTAATGATAAATCCAGCGCGCAAATATAATATCTTTTGATCTCAGGCATCCGCAAAATGCACCAAATGTAACCTTTTCGGAAGGAGAGGTAAAATAAGCACTTTTCCCAATCAACGAGATGCTCCCACTGGACATGGTTAATATGATGTCAGATTCATCTAGTATTTGGGGTGGGGATACGCAGTCTGAATTAACGTATATCAATTCAGTGTTATCGATATAGCCAGATTGAATGTTGTTTCCACGGAGAAGTGGAATTTTCTCACGGGTATACTCTGAGGTCGACTGCTCCTTTTTGTAACTAACTCCCCGTATTAGGTTGGCAAGGTCGCCCAAAACGGCCCAACACCACCCCTCCGGCAGCGTCCAAGGCTGACCCTCCGACCCGCTCGCCTCTGCCGTCACTCTCATATCCATTACGCCACCAAAACTTCCGTCAATTCATCCAGGAGCGCCGGCAGCCGTTGTCCGAACAGGCCGCGCGCTTTGATCATGCCCCCGCGGCCAGAAAATTCCGGCGCGTCCATGATGTCTTCCGGGCGAATTTCGATATTGACCGCCAAATGATCACGGATCGCCAGAAGCCAGGCGCGTTGCTCGTGGTTATAGGTTCGCCCCGCTTTTTCTTCGCGACCGAGCCAGAGATTGAACCGGCCGGCGACCAGAGACGACAACGGCTCCAGCGATTCGGTCTCTCCAATAGCATAACGAACCAGCATGACGATATCTGCCAGCGTGCCTGCGGGGTTGCCACGCACCTTCTCCGACGCAATCCGCTTGTAGGCGCGCCAGATATCGACTGGCTCCAGCAACCATGGTGGTCGCTTGAGAGCCTCGCGCAACTCATCAACCGCCTCATAGGTCAGGCGCTTTTGCGCATAGGGGCGGTGATAAAGGATCTGGAGAGCGACAAGCTCATCCTGCTTTTCCTCGAGGAAAGTTTTGAAGCGGTTGACCGTGTCGCCCGCCTTGGCCTCATCCCAGCCGGAGGAAACGACGGCGTCGACCGAGATCGTATCAATACGGATATCAGCGGCTGCTTTCACGTCCTTCAACAGCGTGCGCAGCTTGGGATCGTCAAAGAGCATTGCCGCCTGTTCTTTTACGGCATCTTTGGCGCGCTGCTGTTCCGGCTCCGGTGCCGATTTGGGCACATGGGCTGCTAGGGCATCCGGGTCTATTGCATCCAGAAGCTGCGAAGCCATCGCCTTGAGGTCCAGCCCACCCGTCGCCTTTGCTACGGCGGCGCGGTCCTTGTCACTGATGCGGCGGTCGAGCGCTGAGAGGCGTGCAGCCAAGGTTGCGAAAGCATCGTCATCCCTGCGACCAGCGGCGATCTCATCGATCAGCTTGTCGAAGGAGATGGCGCGATTCCGCTCCAACGGCTGCGAAATGCTCTTGAGGCTTTCGGAAACGCCGACTGCGTCGACCAGGACAAAGCGTGTCTTGGCGTCTGCGTCTGGCGTCACCTCCCGCAGCTTTTCCGGTGTGATGGTGCGCGCGCCGCGCCCCTTCATCTGTTCGAAATAGAGCTCTGATTTCACGTCGCGCAGGAATATCAGGGCCTCCAGCGGCTTCACGTCAGTGCCCGTCGCAATCATGTCCACGGTGACGGCAATGCGGGGATTGTAGTCGTTGCGGAAGGCGCGAATGAGCTGTTCCGGATCGGCGCCGTCGACCTTGTAGGTGATCTTCTTGGCGAAGTCGTTGCCCTTGCCGAACACGTCGCGGACGATTGTAACTATCTCCTCTGCGTGATGATCATCCTTGGCGAAGATCAAGGTCTTTGGCACTTCAGTCCGGCCCGGAAACAGCTCGGTGAAGAGGGAGTCTCGATAGGTTTCGAGCACCGTGCGAATCTGGTTCGGGACGACCACCGTCCGGTCAAGCTGGTCAGCGGTATAGGCAAAGTCCTCGTTGAGTGTCTCATAGCGCTCCGCACGGGTGCGCTTGTCTCGAACCGGGAGATCATAGCCGGCCCTTACGGTCGATCCGCGTTCGCCGATCTCAGTTCTGATACGGTAGATCTCGAAGCCGACATTGACACCATCGACCACTGACCGCTCGTAAGGATATTGCGCGACGAGATTGCGCCCGAAAAAGCCCAGTGTGTGCAGCGAGGGCGTTGCGGTCAGTCCCACGATGAAGGCGTCGAAGTAGTCTAGGACCTGCCGCCAGGTTCCGTAGATCGATCTATGGCATTCGTCGGTGATGACGAGGTCGAAGCTCTCGATCGGAATAGAGGAATTATAGCTGACGAACCGCTCCTGGCCGCCTGCGATGCCCTCGAAGGCCGAGGCCTCTTCGTCGTCTTCCGCCAGCTCCTTGCCGGTGAGCACCGAATAGACGCGCTGGATCGTGGACACGACGATCTGAGCATCCTTGTCGATCCCGGCGCTGCCGAGCTTCTGAACGTTGTAAATCTCAGAAAACGAGCGTCCGGTGCCGGGTGGACGATAGGCGAGATACTCATCCCGCGTCTGGCGAACGAGGTTTGCCCGATCGGCGAGAAACAGAATGCGCTTGAATCCGGCATGGGCCAGCAGACGATGGCTGAGTGTGGCTGCCGTAAAGGTCTTGCCGGCACCCGTCGCCATCTGGACCAAGGCACGCGGCCGGTTCTCGGCAAGCGACTGCTCGATATTGGTAACAGCGTCGACCTGGCAGTCTCGTAATCCATCCTCGATGAGAGGTGGCATGTGGTGCAATCGCGCTCGCAGTGTCTGCGGTTCGCGCAGCCATAGCTCCATGGTCTCGGGTCGATGAAAGGCAAAGACGCGGCGTGACGTTGGTTGAGGATCCGCATGGTCGCGGAATAGGGTCTCGCTTCCGGAGGCGACATACTCAAAGCGCACTTGGCCATCTTCTCGAATGAGATGACCCGGCATGTCGTGAATGTAGCGCTCAGCTTGATCCGAGAAGCCTGAAAGGGTTGTGCCCTCTGCTTTCGCTTCGACGACACCGCACAACCGACGCCCTACGAAGAGAGCATAGTCAACGGGACCCGAGGCTGTTTGAAACTCGCGGACGGCGACGCCCACGCCGGCGCCCAGATTCATGTCCGATCTCGATTGAACGGTCCAGCCACACGCCATCAGTTGCCGGTCAATAAGCGACCGGGCGCGATCCTCAGGATGAAAAGCCGTTTCGTTCATGCTCGTGATATTATGAACAGCGAATGGAATAGGGAAGTCGAATTGCACGCCCAGGAGGAGAAGTTTCAGGCTGGGCTTTGACTTTTGGTCGATATTTCATGTTACTAGGATT
Source organism: Agrobacterium salinitolerans (assembly GCF_002008225.1). GTDB lineage: Bacteria > Pseudomonadota > Alphaproteobacteria > Rhizobiales > Rhizobiaceae > Agrobacterium > Agrobacterium salinitolerans. Next base: position 138,311 of record NZ_MRDH01000027.1, read on the forward strand.
CAATCATAGGTAAAGGGAGCGCCGCAGTTCATGAGCTACCGGGAAACCGTCGGTCGGGTAGTAAAGATCTTTATTACGGGGCAGGATCCTCGCAGCCTTCGGACCGTTGAGCTCGACAACTGGACTGGTGTTGCGATCACCGGGCAGCCGGAGTTCTTCAAGAAGGCGCTTGAAGCGGAAGTTTTGGCACGATCGTGCGTCTACCTTTTGATCAAGAGTGGTGCGGACGATGACCTTCCCGAGATCTATGTCGGCGAAAGCGACGATTTCTCGCAGCGCTACACGACCGGCAAATTCCCCATCGAATTCGACACATTTCTGATCTTCACGAGCAAGGACGACAACCTGACGCGGGCACACGTCAAATGGCTTGAGGAGAAACTGTGGTCCATTCTTAGGGGTAACAGCGGAAAAGTGCTGGTCGCCAACGTAAACAAACCCACAAGCTCGAATCTGCCTCGCGCTGATATCGCGACAATGCAGACCTATCTAGGCAATATGATCTACGTGTTGGAAGCGCTGGGTTATGATCTTTTCTCTGTGCAGGAGCGAACTTCGGTTTCTCCAGCGCCACAAACCGATCCGGCAGTGCCAGAGCCGCTCACGCTGTCACTGGACCTCTACACAACGTTGTCTAAGCGTCCGGGCGATCTCGCTCGTCTCAAGTATTCTAACGGGGCCTATATCCTCCTCGCCGGTTCCAAGATCAGCGAGAAGGCTACCGACAGTCTACCGGCCAATGTGCGAAAGCTCCGAGAGGACATGATCAAAGAGGGAAGCCTGATCTCGCGAGGCGATTACCTTGAGCTTATGAAAGACATCAATTTCTCGAAGCCGTCGCCAGCTTCTGCGCTTGTCAAAGGCCGGAGTTCCACTGGCTACAATGACTGGCTAAGGGAAGGCGATGACATGACCCTCGGTGCGGTCCTTGGGGTTGATAGAAGCGGCGGCGGAGGTAGTGAGGCTGAATCGTGACTAACCCGTGGGATATTCCGGAGTGGCATTTTGTTAGGCAAGAAGCCCAGTTGGTTCGCCATTTGTTGGGATCTGGTGCGACCTCGCTTGGCCGAGCAAATTATGCTGACAAGAAGGGAGAGTATTACACGGCATTCTTTGCCCTGTCGGTCGGTCTTGAACGGCTGTGCAAGCTCACACTGGTGGTCGATCACGCAATACAAAATGGTGGCCAGATGCCGCCACAAAGCGTTGTTCGACAATACGGACATCAGTTGGAGCAACTGATCAACAAGGTAAATTCTGTAGCTGCAGGCCAATCGCTTAGCCCCGCTCACCGCCGTCCCAGCAGCGCGACTGTATCGGCGATTGTTTCCAATCTTGATGCATTTGCTGATGCCCGAAGGGGGAGATATGCAAATTTTGAGGCTCTGGGCGACCCCAATCTGACGTCTCACGAGCCGATTAGCAAGTGGTGGACAGAGGTCGCGGAGCCGATACTTGACCAGCATTACCGGGGAACGAAAGCCCAAGCTCGTGTGGAATCAAATGCTCGGTTGATTGATCAGCTAATCGGCGACGTCACGTTAGTGCATCATACGAGTGAGACACGAGAGTTGATGACGGACGTGGAAACAGCATCACGCAGGACGGGACAAACAGCAATCGTTCAGAAATGGGCGCGCTACTACACTCTGACACTCATCCGCTGGCTCTCGGCTATTTACAAAGAGGTGGCCTATAAAGCGGTCTACAAAGAGGGGCACGATGCGTTTTTCGGGACCTGGGAATTTTTCTATACCTTTCTCGTAGACGACAGCTTTCTTCGGACCCGGAAGAGTTGGCCCCTGGGCGGCTAGAATCATGGTGCGCGTTGGAGGCGATGTGGCGGCACATTGCGGCCACTCCCTCTCCGGCGGCGTAACAACTCCGCAGCCCCTGCGTTCATCGCTACGAGACAGCCCGCGTCAACTCACAGAGCTTGCGCATGCGGAGAGGTGGCGAGTGGTCGAATGCACCGCACTCGAAATGCGGCATACCTGCAAGGGTATCGTGGGTTCGAATCCCACCCTCTCCGCCAAGTTGTAATCACTCTCCGCCAGTTACCTGCAAATCCTTGGATTTCCTCGTAAAACCTCTGCTCGCCAGCGGCTCTTGAGGAGTGAAAATCATGCAGGTATCGCGCCCGGTACACCTTCCGGTACACGTCGGGGTATCGCCCGAAGCGTCGAATCAGACGCCGTCTGCAAAGCCCAAAGGCAGGGGACCCGGTCCCTATCTTGCCAAATCAGGCTCCGTCTACATCTTCCAGATCAAGCTGCCAAAGACGAGCGGCGGCACATGTGCTATTCCTCCGTTGCGGCTCAGCCTCGGTGCCTGCTCCCACAGGCGCGCCAGGCTGTTAGCCGACCTTCTGGCGGCGAAGGCCAGGTTGATGTTCGATGAGATGAGGCACGGCAAAGGCATGCAAGATGACGACGACGGCGAGATGCGGGCTCTTGAAGCCGTCATCGAGATGAAAGGCGCGCTGAAGGCCTATCTCCGGATGATCGACCGCTCGGACGCGCCGATCCCTATTGGCGAACTGCAGGCGTCCGCGACCTCGTCAGCCTCAATAGGGGACTGGAGTAGCAGGCCCGCGGCGAGCCGTTCAACGAACTTGTTGTCGGCCATTCAGAGATTCTGAAGCAGTCCGCCCTCGCAAAACTCTCGGCGTCGTCCGCGGTCTCGGACGCTGTGTCGAAACAGGTCCCGACCATTCCCCCGTCTACGGCATCGTCGTTGCCGCAACGGGAGACGGATAAAGGACACGCACCTCCTCAGCCCCTGCCGGATGACGACGGCACCCGTCGCGATGCTCATGGGAGGCTCATTCCGGCCTTCGAGCTGGATCGACGAACGGTTAAGCGTCCGAAGTCGCCTCAGCCGACACTGACCGATGTGATCCCGACATATATAGCCGCGCGACGCCTCGGAGGCGGAGCTAACATTGAACGCGATCTTTCGACAGCACAGAGTCGCCTCGCGCTGTTCATCGAACTGATTGGCGACCACCCAGTTGACACGTACCGGGACCGCCGTTGATGAGGGCGGCCGGGACGCGTGGCCGCCAATAGAAGATGTTTCCGCGGCGGATCAGATTCTCGACTTCGTGGCGCACGGCCATGACGAATGCCCTGCTTTGTCCCTCGCGCTTGAACGGCGTGGGCATCACCTTTGGGCATCAGGTCGCCAATGATGCCAAAACACTATCCGGCACGACTGGAAAATCAAGGAATTTAGGGCTTTTAGGGAGAATTGGCTGGGGAACCTGGATTCGAACCAAGATCGACGGAGTCAGAGTCCGCTGTTCTACCATTGAACTATTCCCCAAAAGCCTTAAAGCGCGTGGCGCGTTCGCTTTGGTGGGTCGTCATATAGATGATTTATTCCGGGGCGCAAGTCGAAAAAATCGAAAAATGCGTTTTATCCCTGTTTTGCGTTTGCCCGTGGCTCAGAGCCGTGCGCGGGTGGAACGCGGGGTGGAGAGCAAGAGGCTGGTCTCACTGCCGGTAATGCCGGGCACCAAGCGGATGCGGCGCAGTACCGCGTCGAAATCGCTGAGCGTGGCGGCGTTGAGTTCCACGATAAGATCCCAGCGGCCGTTGGTGCTGTGAATTTCGGAGATTTCCGGAAAACCGCCGAGTGTGCGGATGACGCGGTCCGTCACATGGCCTTCAATTTCGATCATCATGATGCCGCGGATTGCAGCCTCCACGGCGTCGGCACGCAGGATGACGGTATAGCCGATGATCGTGCCGTCGTTTTCCATTCTTTCGATGCGCGAGCGCACCGTCGCGCGCGAGGTTCCCGTCTCGATTGCGAGATCGGAAATGCTGCGCCTGCCATTGTGGCGCAGAAGGGTTATGAGCCGCTCGTCGAGATTGTCCATATGACCAATTCGGTAAATCAATTTTACCACATCGATAGTTTATTTCGATAATATTGCCAATATTTGATGTTCATTTCGCCGGATCGCTGTGGTGAACTTGGGCTTGTTGGCAGGAAAGTGAGGACGGGAATGGAAATCAGGCTTGTTGGTGCGCCGTTGCAGATCGGGGCCGGGCAACTGGGATGCGAAATGGGGCCGAGCGCCTATCGCGTTGCGGGGCTTGCCTATGCTCTCGAAGAACTGGGGCATCGCGTTGTCGATACCGGCAATGTGACGCCGGCGACCTTCCGCGAATTTAACCATCCCAATCCCGCCGTGCATCATCTGCCTGAAACCGTGGCCTGGACCGAGGCGCTGACGGAGGCTGCCTATCGTGAGAGCGCGGATGCCGTACCGATCTTTCTCGGCGGCGACCATGCGATTTCCGCAGGGACGGTCGCCGGCATGGCGCGCCGGGTGGCTGAAAAGGGCCGTCCGTTTTTTGTGCTCTGGCTCGACGCCCATACCGATTATCACACGCTGGAGACGACGCGCAGCGGTAATCTGCACGGTACGCCGGTTGCCTATTTCAGCGGGCGAAAGGGTTTTGACGGTTATTTCCCGCCGCTTTCCCATGCGGTGCCTGAGGAAAATATCGGCATGATCGGCATCCGCAGCGTTGATCCGGCCGAAAGGGCCGCACTGGAAAAGAGCGGCATCACCGTTCACGACATGCGCTCGATTGACGAGCACGGTGTTGCCGTCCTGCTGCGCGAATTCCTCGCTCGGGTTCAGGCGGCGAACGGGCTTTTGCATGTCAGTCTGGATGTCGATTTTCTCGAGCCCTCCATCGCGCCCGCCGTCGGCACCACGGTTCCGGGCGGCGCGACGTTCCGTGAGGCGCATCTCGTGATGGAAATGCTGCATGATAGCGGGCTGGTCTGCAGTCTCGATCTCGTGGAACTCAACCCGTTTCTCGACGAGCGCGGCAGAACCGCGACGCTGATGGTGGATCTCGCCGCCAGCCTGCTGGGCAAGCGGGTCATGGACCGCCCGACGCGGGCCGGCTGAAAGGGGTGATATGATGACCGTGATACCGAACCTCAATATCGTCCCCTTCGTCAGCGTCGATCACATGATGAAACTTGTGCTGCGCGTGGGCATCGATACGTTTCTGCGCGAGCTTGCCGGGGTGGTGGAAGAGGATTTCCGCCGCTGGGAAAGCTTCGACAAGACGCCGCGCATTGCCTCGCATTCGAAGGAAGGTGTCATTGAACTGATGCCGACCAGCGATGGCACGCTTTACGGCTTCAAATATGTCAACGGCCATCCGAAGAACATGAAGGAAGGCCGCCAGACGGTGACGGCTTTCGGCGTGCTTTCCGATGTCGGCAATGGTTATCCGCTGCTGCTGACCGAGATGACCATCCTGACGGCGCTGCGAACCGCCGCCACCTCCGCTGTTGCCGCAAAATATCTCGCCCGCAAGAACTCCCGCTCCATGGCCATCATCGGCAATGGCGCACAGAGCGAATTCCAGGCGCGCGCCTTCAAGGCTATCCTCGGCATAGACACGCTGCGGCTATTCGATATCGACCCTTCCGCCAGCGAAAAATGCGCCCGCAATCTCGCCGGGCAGGGTTTTGCCATCAAGATTTGTGAAAGCTCGCAGGAAGCGGTCGAAGGGGCGGATATCATCACGACAGTCACCGCCGACAAGCAATATGCGACGATCCTGACCGACAACATGGTCGGGCCCGGCATTCACATCAACGCCGTGGGCGGCGATTGCCCCGGCAAGACGGAACTGCACCGGGACATTCTGCTGCGATCGGATATTTTTGTGGAATATCCGCCGCAGACACGCATTGAAGGTGAAATCCAGCAATTGCCGGCGGATTATCCCGTCACCGAGCTTTGGCAGGTCATATCGGGTGAAAAGCAGGGGCGGGCAAGCGACCGGCAGATCACGCTGTTCGACAGCGTCGGCTTCGCGACGGAAGATTTTTCGGCGCTGCGTTACGTGCGCTCAAAGCTGCCATCCACCGGGCTTTATACCGAGCTCGATCTGCTGGCCGACCCGGATGAACCACGTGACCTGTTTGGGATGCTGTTGCGGTGTGAGGCGGCCCTCGTCTAGGGATTTCCAGCGCTGGCCGTCTATTTCGTTTCCCGGCGGTTCCTGCGGGCAACCACATGCTCCCGCCAGATGGTGAAGAGGCCGGCGGCGATAACAATCGCCGCACCGATGACCATGTTGGGCGTCACCACTTCCCCATAGACGGTGACGCCGATGATGGAGACGAGCACCAGCTGGTAATAGGAAAAGGGCTGCACGGAGGCCGCATCCGCCAGTTCGAACGCCTTTATCAGGCAATAATGGCCGCTCATGCCGGTAATGCAAAGCGCCAGCATCCAGCCCCAATCCTGCGGAGCGAGGTTGACCCAATAAAACGGGCCGACCAGCGTCAGGGCCGCCGCGCCGGCCACGCCGGTGTAGAAGAAGCTGGTCATCGCTGAATCGCTCTTGCTGCCAAGGCGGGTCAGGACACTGTAGAGCGCCAGCATGAAGGCGGCCACGAAGGTGATCATCAGCTTGTTGTCGAAGCCTTCGCCATCTGGCTTGAGAATGACGAGAACGCCGATGAAGCCGACAAAAATGGCGCTCCAGCGCCGCCAGCCCACATGTTCTCTCAGCAAAGGCATGGACAGCGCCGCAACGATCAGCGGCGCGGAGGCGAGGATGGAATGGCTGTGCGCCAGCCCGACGACGGCGAAGGAGAAGATGGAAAAAACGATCTGTACGGCAAGAAGCACGCCACGGCCGATCTGCAGCCAAGGGCGGTTGGCCATGACGGCGCCCCTGATGCCGCCGGCGGATTTTGCAGCCATCAGCAGAACAAAAACGGCAAAGGCCCAATATCGCAGCATGGCGATAAAAACCGGCGGATAGGCGCTGCCCAGATGTTTCGATATGCCATCTTGCGCCGCAAAGATCGTGAAGGCGACAAGCGCATAAAGAAAGCCGGTTCTGGGTGATGGCATAAGAAAACCGCTATCCGACTGCCGTCGGCAAAAGAGTATTCGGGATGAATGAGGTGGGTGTCGGCCATATGTTATGACGGCACCTTGTCAGACAACCTTATTTTCCGAATAGCTGCCATGCAAGTGTGGAAGCTGCGTTTTTGGCAGGCGGATTGCCGGCTTAGCCTGCGCTACTGTCTGGTTTAGATTTCTCGAAAAGGCGCAAGTCTTTAATTCATGCCAATTGCATCGACGTCATCCTCGGGCCTGTCCCGAGGATCTGCGACTTGCTGGTTGTATTCGACGTGTTTAGATCCTCGGCACAAGGCCGAGGATGACGGCAACATGTCTGGTGGGGTTCATGCCCACATGACGGCGTCGCGCTTAAGGCCTTCAGCCGATCGTCACGGCCGACTTCGAGGCCGCGGATTTCAGCGCGGCGTCGGCCAGTTTCAGCGCGATCAGACCGTCCTTGATGGAGGGCGACGGTGCGACATTGTTTTCGATGCTGTCGATAAAGGCGGTGATTTCCGCAGCATAGGCCGCCGTATAGCGCGTCATGAAGAAATCATGCAGCGGCGGGCGGGTGTAACCTTCCGCATTGGCGATTTCGATGGAAACCGGGCGCTGGTTTTCGGCAGCCGCCGAGCCTTCCGAGCCGTGCACTTCGATGCGCTGATCATAACCATAGGTGGCGCGGCGGGAATTCGAAATGATCGCCTGCCTGCCGCTTTTCGTGGTCAGGATGATGCTGGCGCTGTCAAAGTCACCCAGCGCACCGATCTGCGGATTGACGAGAACGGAACCGGTGGCGAACACGGTTTCCACTTCCTCGCCGAGCAGGAAGCGGGCCATGTCAAAATCATGAATGGTCATGTCGCGGAAAATGCCACCGGAGACCTTGATATAGTCGGCCGGCGGCGGGCCGGGGTCGCGGCTGGTGATGGTGACCATTTCCACCTTGCCGATGCGGCCATCGTCGATTGCCTTGTGGACGGCCTGGAAATGCGGGTCGAAACGGCGGTTGAAACCGAGCATCACCTTCGCACCGGTTTCCTCGACCACCTTGGCGCAGGCTTCCGCGCGGGCGACATCGAGATCGACGGGCTTTTCGCAGAAGATCGCCTTGCCGGCGCGGGCGAAACGCTCGATCAGGTCGGCATGGGTGTTGGTCGGCGTGCAGATGATGACGGCGTCGATCGTCTTGTCGGCCAGAACCTCATCGATCGTGCTGACCTTGCACTGCGCTTCGCGGGCGATTGCTTCCGCAGCGCCGGCCATGGCGTCGACAACGGCCGCCAGCTGCGCACGGCTGTCGGTGGTGATCGCCTTGGCGTGGACCTTGCCGATCCGTCCAGCGCCGAGCAGCGCCAATTTCGTAACCATCTTTCCTCCGGTTTCTCACACCCATCCCTCACTCCCGGAAGGACAGAATATGAATACAAGCAATGTTTCGATATGGAATATATGTTCTATTTTGCTAGTTCGACATCGCAGATGTGTCAAGCGTTTTGACGATGATCCAGGGGGCCGAAATCACGCCTTCAGGAAGATGGTGCGGCGCGGATGGCTGGTGTCGAGAAAAGCCCCGCGCAACAATCAATCAGCCGAAGCTGTCAGGGCCGTATTATGGGGCAGGGCGTATACCTCAACGGGGGTTTCGAGGCCGCGCAGCAGCCATGGGCCGAGATTTTCCAGCTTTCCCTGATATCCGGCGGTGCGCACGAATTCTTCTGAGAAAAGCACATTGCGCCCGGTCTCCTTGGTCAGCGTTTCCAGCCGTGACGCGATATTGACGGCAGGGCCGATGACGGTGAAATCGAGGCGGGTTTTCGAGCCGATATTGCCATACATGACATCGCCGACATGCACGCCGATGCCGTAGCCGAGAGGATCGTGTCCCTTGCGGCGATTGATTTCATTCAGCGCAACGAGGCTCTTCTGCGCGCTGGCAATGGCTTTCAGCAGGTTTTCGCAGGCCTGCGGGTCGCTGAGCGGGAAAATCGCCAGCAGCCCGTCGCCCATGAATTTCAGGATTTCGCCACCGAATTCCTCGATGGGATCGCACATGGCGTCGAAATAACCGTTCAGAAGCTCGATGACATCGTCGCGCGGCCAAAGGTCGGAAATATGGGTGAAATTGCGCAGGTCGCAGATCAGGATCGCCGCACCCACCGTCATACCGCTGCCGCGTGTCGTTGCGCCGTTGAGAATTTTTTCGCCCGCATGCGGCCCCACATAGGTCTCCAGAAGGGTGCGCGTCATGCGGTTCTTCAGGCGTATTTCGCTGACGAGCGCCAGTGCCGGAAGCAGGTTTTTCAGGGCGAGGATTTCGCTGTCGGAAAAACCGCCGGGCCGGTCGCTGGAGAATGTGGCGACATGGCGCTTGCCGAAGGTATGCTCGATCGGCCAGGCGCAATAATCCGTCAGCCCCTCGGCCCGCAGGTCTTCGTAGATCGTATAGCCGGGCTCATCGATGTCTTCTCCGTTCAGCCGGTGGCGGACTTCGGTGGCGCCCTGATGAATGTCGTTGATGGGGCTATTGAGATATTCAGGCGTATTTTCAGATCCGTAGCCATAGGTGGCGATCTCGGCGGAGGACAGGCCGGCTTTCCACAGAATGCGCGCGCCAAGCCATTGCGGATGGCGAATGCGGAAAGCGAGCACGCCCCGCGCCACGGAAACTCCGCTCTCCCGAAGCCTGTTGCAGAGTTCGACGAATATGTCGTCGATAAAGCGTTCGTCCTTGGTGCCCGTGATCAGCCAGTCAAGAATTTCCGTCTTCTCCGCCGGCCACAATTCATCCAGTGCTGAAGAAACCCGTTCTTCGGTGTCGAGACTTAGTGTCATGGCAGGATTCCGGAGGTTGTTGCTGCTCTCGCGCAAGCGGGGCACATGTCGCAAAGGCGAAACATGGTCGCTCGCGAACCCCATGTGGTGCCGGATAACGAAAATGTTAAGAGAGGAGCGCGGAAAATGTTCCGGAAGGGATTGGCTTAATCAGGCCACGCGCGCCGCCCGGATGTTCCCGGGAACATCGTCCCCGGCGGCGCTGAGATTTTTAATGATCGCCAGGTGGATCAGATAACGGTTTCAACGGGAATATGAAGTGCTGCGGCAACGCGTCTGATGCGCAGCGGATCGCTGTCCGTGCCGTCTTCCAGCGCGCGTATTTCGCTGGTGGTCAGGCCGCAGGTCACGGCAAGCTGTTCGACCGTATATCCGGCGAGATTGCGTGCGGTGAGGACCTTTTTGGCAAATGGAGCATCGGTTTCGTGATCGGAATCGGGTTGTGAGATTGAAATTGTCATTATTGCATCTCCCTCAGAATGGACACTTAAATGCGGGCGGCACAGAAAAGTTGCCGGGGCCGAATGCGACCGCGTTGCCGGAGAAGAATATCGGTGCTGCAACGCAGCGAGGAACATAGCGGCTTCATCGACCTACGCAATAGTTAAATTTTGTTAAGATTCGTGATCGCCGCATTCCTGCGGCACGCCCTGCCCGAAAATGGCCGAAAATCCCACGTTTTCAGGGCTCCTGCGAGGACGGGCGGCTTTCGCTACAGCATGCCCCAGGCGCGAAACCGGCCACGGCCGGTCACTTCCCGCAATTCCAGTTGGTTGGCGAGGCCTATAGCGCCCTGCGGCGTGGTGCCGAGTTCCTTGACAATCATCGCCGCAGAAACCACCGGTCGAGAGACGACAAGCTCCACCAGTTCCGGCAGGCGAGAGGAAGAGCGTCGGCCGGCCAGTTTGCGCATCATGCGTTCTCGCGCATGGGTCAGGCGGTCATGTTCCTTCATGCCGGCCTGCGCCGCTTCGTAAAAGCTGTCGAGAAGTGCGGCAATGCGCTGCGTCTGGTTTCGGGCGTGCCGGCGCTCCCGTGGGATCGCACGCAGACCGGCGCTCAGGGCCGGCAGGTGAGCGGGTGTGACGGCGCCGTCGCGCAGAAAGGCGGAGACCAGAAGTCGGCCGAGCCAGGGGCTGCGTTGCAGCACCTCGATCATGTTCCACGCGTCGAGCAGGATGGCGGTGCGAAGGATTGCCGGCAGTTCTTCCGTGCGCGCAAGGACAGCCCACCATTCTTTCAACCGTTCGTCTTCGTCCCAGTCGGGTTCGTTGATGATCGCATGGCTTTCCTCCCTGTGCATTGGCTGAAGCGCGCCTCCGGTGGTGATCGCATCGAGCGTTGCGGCGCTTCGCGCCAGCAGCGCGTCCAGCTCGGAAAAAGCGCCGTCCAGCGATGTTTCCTCCTCTGCGTCGGCATCTTCATCGCGGGAATGGTCGAGTGTTTGCCGTGGAGGTGCTGGTTCTTCGGCAAGCGCGGCCCTGCCGCGTAGCCTAGAAAGGCCCGGCGCGGTAAAGGCCCAGCCGGAGGCATTGGAAAAGATCAGCCGTCGCGAGCGGAGAATCCGGTGCGCCGCCGTCATTTCATGGGTTGGCGCGCGCACATCCATATGGGCGTCATGCAGCACAAGATCTTCCATGTGAACGAGTTCGCCATCCACCCACATGGATGAAATCGCATCGGTGAAATCCTGCCTTTCGATGAAGCCCTGTTTCATCGGTGACCGGTCGATCCGCTCGTCCAGCCGCGCCAGCGCCTCGCCGGCGCGGGCGGCGGCAATGAGGAGCTTTTCGATCTGTACGTCCGATATATCGTAAATCATTGATATTTTTTAGTTTGAGCACGGGCGGCTTACAAGGCGGATCACAGTCGGGCACCTCCGCTTTCGCGGTTTTCACCCAAAATCCCGACGAAAAGCCGTGTGGTTACAGAAATGGCGGGACGAGGGTTTTGCTCGCCCTTGCTGTTTTTTCGTCAATATTGCGGCGCGGTATAAACTTGCGCACTGCAACATGGCGGGTATATACCCCCACCGAGAGCGACAAATTATCACACCTTCCGTTCGCCCTTCCATCTCCAGACGAAGATGAATTGGAGTTTACCCGTGAATATTATGGCAAATGGTCCCGCCACCGCGCCGGATCAGAAAACCCGTTTGAAATCCATCATCGGCGGATCGGCGGGCAATCTCGTCGAATGGTACGACTGGTATGTCTATTCGGCCTTCACCCTTTATTTTGCGCCGGTGTTTTTCCCTTCCGGGAACCAGACCGCCGAGCTTCTGAGCGCAGCCGCCGTTTTCGCAGTCGGATTTCTGATGCGGCCCATCGGGGCCTGGTTCATGGGCACCTATGCCGACCGCAAGGGCCGCAAGGCCGGCCTGACCTTATCTGTCACGCTGATGTGTCTCGGTTCGCTGCTGATCGCGATTACGCCCGGCCACGAGGCGATCGGCATTGCCGCGCCGGCCATTCTGGTTTTCGCAAGGCTTCTGCAGGGTATCAGCGTCGGCGGTGAATATGGCGCGAGCGCGACCTATCTCAGCGAAATGGCCGGCAAGAATCGCCGTGGTTTCTTCTCCAGTTTCCAGTATGTGACGCTCATTTCCGGTCAGCTTCTGGCGCTTGCGGTGCTTCTGGTGTTGCAGCGGGTCCTGACGCCGGAACAACTCGGCTCCTGGGGCTGGCGCATTCCCTTCTTCATCGGCGGCCTTCTGGCGATTGCGGTATTTTATATCCGCCGCGGCCTTGTCGAGACGCAGTCCTTCGAAAATGCCAAGACCGGTGCTGTCGACAAGCCGAAGTCCAGCGGATGGGCGCTGTTCAAGCACTATCCAAGGGAAGCGCTGATGGTTATGGCGCTCACCTCCGGCGGCACGCTCGCTTTTTACGCCTATACGACCTATCTGCAGAAATTCCTCGTCAACACTTCCGGCTTCAGCAAGGAAAGTGCGACGGAAATCACCACGGCGGCGCTCTTCGTCTTCATGCTGTGCCAACCGCTCGCCGGCGCGCTGTCCGACAAGATCGGCCGCAAGCCGCTGATGGTGGGCTTCGGCATTCTCGGAACGCTGTGCACCTATGCGATCTTCAGCACGCTTTCGACGACGACCGATCCCATCATGGCTTTCGCCCTCGTTCTGGTCGGTCTGTTGATCGTTACCGGCTATACTTCCATCAATGCGGTGGTGAAGGCGGAAATGTTCCCTGCCCATATCCGCGCGCTTGGCGTGGCTCTCCCCTATGCGCTGGCGAACACCATATTCGGCGGAACGGCGGAATTCGTGGCCCTGAAGTTCAAGCAAATCGGCCACGAAAGCTGGTTCTTCTGGTATGTGACGATCATGATCGCTCTGTCGCTGGTGGTTTATGTGAAGATGCGCGACACGCGCGATCACAGCCATATTCACGAGGATTGAGCGACCCGCATCCAGACCGGCAAAAGTCCCGCCCTTCCGGCGGGGCTTGTTCTTTTCTGCAGTCAGGCGGGTTCGACAGGAAGGACGATACGGGCCTCAAAACCATCCTGCCGGCCCGGCGCCGGAGAGGAAAGCAGCAGCTTTCCGCCGGCTTGCTCCACGAGGCTTTTGACGATGGCCAGACCAAGCCCGGTTCCGTCCGCCGTGGTCTGGCCCCTGGTAAAACGCGTCGTCAGCTTGGGTAATAGCCCCCCATCGATAGCCGCCCCGGAGTTGACGATGTGGATCGTGCCGTCTGCTTCGGCGATGACCTGCACCGGGCTTTCCGCCGGACTGTGGATCAGCGCGTTTTCGAGAAGGTTGCGAATGATGATGCCGAAGGCATCCGCGCCGATCCTGCAGGGTAAACCGCCGTCGCGGCGATTGTTGAAACGGATGCGCGACGTTCCGATTGTCGTTCTGCTCATGTCATCGATCACGAGTTCGAGCACGGGGATGACGTCGCTCGTTTTATCGGTGACCCCGATCTTTGCTTCAGCGCGCGACATCTGAAGCAGTTTTTCGGCCAGGTGGGCGAGATGCTGCAGGGATTTTTCGATGTTCTCCACACGCGGCGCAAGCTCCGGCGGAATGTCGGCATGCAGCCGCTGCGCCTGCGCCAGCGCGCCGGCAATCGGCGTGCGCAATTCATGGGCGCTGTTGGCGGTGAATTCCCGTTCCGCCTCGATTGCCGATCGCAATCGTCCGAGCAGCAGATTGACCGAACGGGCAATGGGATGCAGTTCTCCCGGAAATGGTTGCGTCGGCAGCGGCGCGAGATTGCCGCCGTCCTTTTTGCCGATATCGTCGCGCAGGGTCTGTATCGGTCGCAGCGTTCTGCGCACCACCACAATGACGGCAAAAATGCTGGCGGGAATGAGGATGAGAACGGGGAGAAGCAGCGCGGCGCCCGCCTCTTCGATCGCCTCGCGGCGATTGGCGAAGGCGTCGGCGACCTGCAGGAAATAATTGTCGTCCGGCGAAGCGATCGTGAAGATACGTTGCGACGATGTCTCTGAAAAACCGGGATCGAGCGGTACCTCGAAAGGTTCCGTCGAACTGTCATGTGAATGCAGCACGACTTGCCCTTCACGGTCGCGAACCTGGTAGGTCAGATATTCCGCCCCTTCCGCCGACTTGTTGAGTTTCTGCGAGGCGGGCGCGGTATTGTTTTCGCGAAGATCGTCCAGCAAAAGCGGCAGAAGCCTTTCTGAGGTTTCCTCAAGGCCCGCGTCGAAAATCTCGGCGAACTCATCCTGCATCACCATGACGCCCAGCGCGCAGGCAAGTAGCCAGGATATGGCGACAACGCTGGTCAGCGCCGTCACGAGCTTGCGGGTCATGCTGGTCGGTCTGGCCATTTCTGCCTGCTTGCAATTCTGACTATCTGATGGTGTAGCCGACGCCGCGCACGGTCTCGACGCGGTCATGGCCGATTTTCTTGCGCAGCCGGCTGATATAGACCTCGACCGTGTTGCTTTCTATTTCCGCGCCGAATTCATAAAGCGTGTCGTGCAATTGCGCTTTGGAAACGACGGCGCCAGGATGTTCGACGAGTTTCTCCAGCACGGCCCATTCCCGGGCGCTCAGCGTCTGCGCAGTCCCATCGACCGTGATGTTGCGCGCCACCTGATTGATCTCGATGCCGGGCAGGCGGATGACGGGAGCAGAACGCCCTTCGTAACGGCGCGAGACGGCCAGCATGCGGGCCGAAAGCTCGTTGAGATCGAAAGGCTTGACCAGATAATCGTCCGCACCGGCGTTCAGTCCGGCAATGCGGTCGGAGACCTGGTCGTGGGCCGTCAGAATGATGACCGGCGTCGCGTCATCGCGCTGGCGCAGGCCTTGCAGAAGGGTGATGCCCTCGCCGTCCGGCAGGCGCATGTCGAGCAGGATGAGGCCGTAACCCATCGTCAGCGTCGCGGCCATGGCGTCACCCAGCGTCTTGAACCAGTCGACAGCATGACCCGCCGCTGCGACATGGTCCCGCAGCGCTTCGCCCAGCACATGATCGTCTTCAACAAGCAGAACCCGCAAGACAGCTCCCTCTATCGCTTCGTCTTGCGTATCTCTTTCTCCGGATAAGCGTCAAGCACAGTGTTTCAGCTGTTCTGACGCTGGGTGCAGCCACCGAACACATCGAGCGATGGATCGTAGACCGATGTGGAGACATTCATCATGCCGAGGATGCTGTGGAAATAATTGTCGTGCGAGCGCCCGCCCTCCGCCGCGGTTTTTGCGAGGCAGGCTTTGTTGAGCCCCATGGATTTGGCAAAATCGTCATCGAACCAGACGAGAAACGGCACATGGGTCTGCTGGTCGGGCGCCAGCAGATACGGCGCGCCATGCAGGTAGACGCCGCTCTCGCCAAGCGATTCGCCGTGGTCCGATGCATAGATCATGCTCGTCGCCAGCCTGTCGGAACGGGCCTTCAGCTTGTCGATCACGGTCGAGAGGAAATGGTCGGTGTAAAGAAGCGTGTTGTCGTAGGAATTGACGATCTCCGCGTCGGAGCAGTTGCCAAGCTCGGCCGTGCGGCAATCCGGGGTGAATTTGCGGAATTCGTCGGTATAACGCAGATAATAGGTCGGCCCGTGGCTGCCCATCTGGTGCAGCACGATCACGCTGTCTCTGGTAACGTTATTGAGCCAGGAATCGAGCTTGTCGAAGAAGATATCGTCGCGGCATTCTCCGCCAGTGCAGAAGCGGCTGTCATTGGTCGAGGGCAGATCAAAATAAGGGATACGGTCAGCCACGTTCTTGCTGCCGGTATTGTTGTCCAGCCATGTGGCGCTGACACCGGCATGGACGAGAACATCCATGACGTTTTCATTGGCGAGCGCCTTGTTGTGGCTATATTGCGAACGCGGGAACTTCGAGAACATGCAGGGAATGGAAATCGCCGTCGCGGTGCCGCAACTGGTCGTGTTTGGAAAATAAATCACGCCGCGTTTTGCGAGTTCGGGATTGGTCTCGCGCCCATAACCGTTCAGGGAAAAGTTCGCGGCCCGCGCGGTCTCGCCCGCCACGATGACGGTGATGCGGGGTTTGCGGACGCCGCCCAATGAAGGCAGGATTTTCGCATCCCTGCCGACCGGGCTGACCTGAATATCGACTTCCTTGCCGGCCAGCGTGAAATAATGAATGGCCGACATGATCGGCGACAGGGGATTGACGCTTTTGACAATGTCCTTGTGCTGGCGCACGGCGGTGGTGAAGGTCTTGGAATTGGCGAAGCTGATGATGCCGGCGATGGTAAGACAGATCAGGATGCTGATCGTGTTCCATAAAAGCTTGTCGAGAATCGTCCGGTGCCGCACACGCACGGCGACGATGAGGAGGGACGGCACCAGTCCGTAAATCGCCATGTGCCAGAGAAAGCCGGGCGTGATCAGATTGCCGGCTTCCGCCTGTGTCGTCTCCATGGCGTTGCGGATCATATCGCTGTCGATGACGATGCCGTAGCGATCCATGAACCAGGAAGCGGCCGCCGCCGCGAAGATCAGGAAGATCAAGAACGGCTTGATGAGATATTTGGCGGAAAAAATAATGATTAGCGCGCCGAAAAGGGCGGCCATGGCGCCATAAAGCGCGACGATGGCGACCGGATAGGCTGAAAGATAGGTGTGAACCTTCGACCAGAATGTCCGGTTCGTGAAAAACAGCAGATAGGCCGCCGTCAGCAGGCTGAGCGGCACGCTGCCGATTTCCGGACGATATGTTACTGTTCCCGTCGCTTTCGCGGTAAAAAGAGCCACTGTCAGATCCACCAGATTTACAATAGGCCGGCGGCAACGGAGACGGGGCGAAAACGCCTCCGGAAAGGCTGCCGCATGGGCCGACCAATGGCGGATGCGTCATTTTGCTGACATCAACCTGAAAGCTTGTCATGAAAGTGTCACTCTCCGTGGTGGCCGTTTGGCGGATGACGATAGAGCCCTTAATTGAGGCCCACGATGCCTGTGGCGGTGGTGCGCGTTGCAAATATGCGTGTGGCCCTGACCGGCAGCAGGCTGCCTGCGGGCAGGTTCTGGAAGGTCACCGTCGCTCCGGAAAGCAGGGTCAGGCAGAGATGGCCGCCATTGCCCACATAGATGGCGCGGGTGGGGGAAGGAAGCGGGCTCGTATCGTCCGGAACCACATCGAAAGCGTGGGATGCCGGGGATTCGAGGCCGGCGGCGTGGTGTTCGTAAGTCTCAGCCATTGCTGTCTCCCGTGAATCGAAATCTGGCGCGATTATGGGATGCGCTGCGGCCATGGGGAAAAGCGGGTACAGGAAATATCCGGAGAGGATTTCGGTCTCGTCTTGGGCCTGCCCGCAAGAGCGTCATTCTTTTCGCAATTTCATGGCGTTACGCCGCCCCCGCCTTTTGCCGCCAATGCGGCGCAAACGGATGATGACGGATTTTTCCTCCACGGGATCGACAGGCGGGCGGATGCTGCCCGCTTCAATTGCGCATGTGGAGAATGAAGGCCCTGACGGCGGGAGAGGCTTCCGTTTTCCGGTGGGCGATGGCGAGGTCCGAGGTCGTGGAACTGGCGGCAAGCGGCAGGTAGCGCACACCGGGCAACCTCAGGCAATTAAGCGAGCGCGGCACCAGCGCGACGCCGAGGCCGATGGCCACCATGCTGGCGATCGTGGTGTAGTCCCTGCCTTCCGGGGTGATCGCCGGCTGGAACCCGGCTTCATTGCAGGCCTCTATCGTATTGTAGTGAAACCCGACATCCGGCGGCTGTCGCGGGGTAATGAAGGTCTCGCCGGCAAGGTTTTTCAGATCGACCTGCAGCGCAAAGGCCAGGGGATGGTTTTCAGGAAGCGCGGCCATCAGCGGTTCGCGCAGCACCACATGGGTCGTCACACCTTCCGGAACAGGCGCGGGCGGGCGGATGAAGGCGAAATCCAGATTGCCGTCGGCAATCTTGGCCAGTTGCAGCCGCATCTCCATCTCGATCAATTGCATCTCCACATCGGGATGGGAAGCACGGAAACCGGCGATGGACCGGATCATCTGGCCGGAATAGGCGGCCGAGGCGACATAACCGATGGAAATGCGCCCGGTTTCGCCGCGGTCGACGCGTTTGAGCGCCGCAAGCGTCGCCTCGGCATTGGCGAGGATCTTCCGGGCGTCTTCATAGAGAAGCTGCCCGGGCGTGGTCAGCTTCACCGAGCGGCGCGTTCGGTCGAGAAGCGGCATGCCGACAATCTGTTCGAGCGCCATGATCTGCTGGCTCAAGCCCGGCTGGGCGATGCCGAGGCGGGCGGCGGCGCGCTCGAAATTGCGCTCATCTACCAGCGTGGTGAAATAGCGCAGGTGGCGTAATTCGAATGTCTCCGCCCGGCTTGCCGGTTTCCTGCCCATCGTCACGGCCTTTCCCGGCAGATTTGAATAATTCAAAGCTATTATCGATGTGAGTTTTCATAATCAATAGTTCTGAAAAAAACCGGCTGCGCTTATTGGATCACAATCCGTCCCTTGCGTAATAAGATGACTTAAATTCTCCAGAAAATACCGTCTTGTGGTGGCGCGGGTGATGAAGGGTCTTGGCGTGCAGGGAAAAACCAAACACATTTCCATTCTGGCTGGCGGTTGCGCCGTCATCGCTCATGCGGCGTTTTTTGCCCCGGCTTCCGCCTTTGCGCAGGAGGCCGGTACGACGGTGCTGCAGACCATCACAGTGGACAGCGCCAAAAATCAGGACCCCAAGGCTCCGGTGAAAGGCTATGTGGCGAAAACGAGCGCCAGCGCCACCAAGACGGGGCGATCCCTGATCGAGACGCCGCAATCCGTCTCCGTCATCACCAAGGACCAGATGGATGTGCAGAACGTCCGCACTCTCGGCGAGGCGTTGAACTATGTTCCCGGTGTGGTTGCGCAGCCGTTCGGCGCCGATCCGCGT
Source organism: Agrobacterium salinitolerans (assembly GCF_002008225.1). Taxonomy (GTDB): domain Bacteria; phylum Pseudomonadota; class Alphaproteobacteria; order Rhizobiales; family Rhizobiaceae; genus Agrobacterium; species Agrobacterium salinitolerans. Next base: position 157,405 of record NZ_MRDH01000027.1, read on the forward strand.
TTCGATGCGCCGCGTATCCGCGGCTTTCAGGGGAACCAGTTGCAGTTTCTAAACGGTCTGCGGTTGATGCGCACGGCCGGTGCGCCGTCCTATGAAGTTTATGGTCTGGAGCGGGTGGAAGTCATTCGCGGGCCGGCCTCGGTGCTTTATGGTCAGGGCAATCCCGGTGGCCTCATCAATCTCATCAGCAAACGGCCGATCTTCGAGCGTTTCGGCGAAGTGGGGGCGCAGATCGGCAGCTTCGACTATTACCAGTCGATGTTCGATATCGGTGGACCGGTCGCGGGCACCGACAGTTTCGCCTATCGCCTGACAGGTCTTGCGCGCAACGCCCACCTTCAGACGGACAATCTGCAGAACGACCGCTATTTCATCGCACCGGCGCTCACCTGGCAGCCGGACGAGGATACGAAGCTGACGGTTCTTGCCTCCTATCAGCATGACAATCCGAGTTCGCCCTCCGGCCTGCCGGCGGCGCTGACCTATCTCAGACCCGGCAATATGCTGGACCGCAGCTTTTATGTCGGCGATCCGTCCTTCGATACGTCGAACCGTAAATTCACCAATATCGGCTATGAGTTCGAGCACCGTTTCGACGAGACCTTCACCTTCCGGCAGAATGCTCGTTATTCCAATTTCGACTGGTCCTACCGCGCGCTCGGCATGTCGTCGGCCAACGGCGGCATGATCGGCAATCTCATCCGTCGCAATGCGACGTTCCAGGACGAGCTGCTGAACACCTTCAACATCGACAACAGCCTGCAAGCGGATTTCTCCACGGGGCCAATCGACCACACCCTGCTTGTCGGGCTGGACTACCGTTATTTCGACAATAACGTCAAAACCGAGTTCTGGGCCGCGACGCCGCTCAATCCCGTCAATCCGGTCTATGGCGGGCCGATCAGCCTCACGTCGCGCACGCTCTATGCCGATGTGAAGACGGATATTTCCCAGATCGGCCTTTATGCGCAGGACGAGATGGCCTTCGAGAACTGGCGGGTCACCGCTGGCTTGCGGCAGGACTGGGCAAGCACCAGCGGCACGACCTTCAACGGCGCCACCTACCGCTCGCTCGACAAGGACGATAACAAGCTGACCGGCCGCGTCGGCGTCAGCTATCTGTTCGATGGCGGCATCGCGCCCTATGTCAGCTATGCGACCTCCTTCGAACCGGTGCCGCAGCCGGCTGTCGGCGACGCGCCGAAACCGACCACCGGCGAACAATGGGAAGCGGGCGTCAAATACCAGCCCGAGGGTTTCGATGGGTTCTTCTCCGCCGCGGTCTACGATCTGACACAGAAAAACGTCACGACGACTGTGGGCGGCGTGACGCAGCAGATGGACGAGGCGCATGTGAAAGGCCTTGAACTCGAGGGTGTCGCAAGCCTTGCCGACGGGCTCGACCTGCGCGCGGCCTATACCTACATGGACAGCGAGGTCTCCGGCCGTGTGAATAACGGTAAGGAGTTGGACAGCACGCCCCGGCACGCCGCAAGCCTCTGGCTGGATTACACTTTCCCGGAAGATACCGCCCTTGAGGGTTTCGGCATCGGCGGCGGTGTGCGTTATGTCGGAAAACGCTATGGCGATGCCGCCAATACCTTCGAGATGAAGGGCCTCGCCCTGCTCGATCTCGGCGTGCATTACGAGAAGAACGGCTACCGCGCCTCGCTTCAGGTGCAAAACTTGACTGATAAAGAATATATTTCTAGTTGCTCCACTTTCGGATGTTATTACGGTGACGGAAGAACGGTTATGGGCAAGCTGACCTATCGTTGGTGACGCCATATCAAAGTGAAGCAGTAGGGGCATGACGCGCAAGGATCGATGGATGTCCCCCCTCTGGGGGCGGCGGGAATTTTTGGGCCTGGTCGCTGCTTCTGCTCTTGCCGGCAAGGCGCGCGCGGCGGTCACGCCACGCCTTGCCGCCATTGACTGGGCCATGTTGGAAACCGCCGTTGCGCTCGGCGTCATGCCGGTGGCGGCGACCGAACTCATCCAGTTCCGGGTGGACGCGGTCGAGCCGGAAATCCCTGCAACCGTCGCCGATCTCGGCCTGCGCGGTGCGCCGAACTTCGAGCTTCTGCAACTGACCCGGCCCGATCTCATTCTGATTTCGCCCTTCTACACCCGTTATATCGGCAGGCTGGAAGCGATTGCCCCGGTCTTCTCGCTGCCCTTTTACGTGAAGGGCGAACCGCCTTTCGCAAAGGCGCTGGCGGCGGTCTCAGCCCTTGGCGACAAGCTCGGCAGGGCAGACGAGGCGCGCAGGGTGCTGGGCGAAACGGAAGCGGCGCTGCAGGCCATGCGGGCCCGCCTTGCCGGTTTTGCGGCGCGGCCGACCTATGTGATCAACATCGGCGACGCCCGGCATTTTCGCGCTTTCGGTGCTGATAGCATGTTCGGGGATGTTCTTGGCCGGCTGGGGCTTGCCAATGCCTGGGTGGATCGTTCGCAATTCACCTTTGCGGCCCCGGTGCCGCTTGAAAATCTCGCCGCTTCGCCCGATGCGCGCATCGTCATCGTCTCCGACATTCCGGTCGAGGCGCGGGAAACCTTGCGCAGCAGCGCCATATGGCGCGCGCTGCCTGCCGTGCGGGAAAACCGGGTGGTCACGCTCGGCAATGTCGGCCCCTATGGCGGCATCACCGCCGGCATGCGCTTTGCGCGGCTTCTGACCGAAGCGCTGACGGCACAGGGAGAAGCCCTGTGACGGCACGGCCTCTCCAGTTTTTCTTCGGGCTTCTGTTTGTTTTCGCTTGCGGCCTTTCCCTGTATGCCGGCCTGCAACGGTTGCCCCTCGGTGCTTGGCCGAGCCTGCCATTCGATGCCGCATCCATGTCCATGGATCAGATCATCTTCGCCTTCAGCCTGCTGCCGCGCATGGCGGTCGCCATTCTGGCGGGCGCGATGCTGGGACTGTCGGGTGCGTTGTTGCAGCAATTGCTGCGCAATCCGATTGCCGATCCTTCGACACTCGGCATCTCGGCCGGCGCGCAACTCGCCATCGTCATCGCCACCCTGTTTTTTCCCTCGGTATTGGATGGCAACCGCGCCCTGGTCGCGCTCGCCGGCGCGGCCGCTGCGGCCGGCGTCGTGTTCCTTTTAGGCTGGCGACGCTCCTTCGAGCCGGTGACCATGGTGGTGTCGGGGCTGCTGGTCGGCATCACCGCCGCGTCCGTTTCCGCGGCGCTGACTTTGGCGCAGGGCGAATATCTGATGTCGCTGGTCGTCTGGAACGGCGGCTCGCTCAGCCAGCAGGACTGGTCGAACGCCTTGTCTCTCGCGTTTCAGCTTCTTGCCGGGCTCGTTCTGACCGGCCTGCTGATTAAGCCGCTGACGGTCCTCGGTCTCGGCGATGCCGGTGCACGATCGCTCGGCGTCTCGCTGTTTTCGATCAGGCTGGCGGTCGCCGCCGTCGCGGTCATGCTGGCCGCTTTCGTTGCCGCAGCGGTCGGCCTCGTCAGCTTCATCGGTCTTGCCGCGCCGGCGCTCACCCGGGCGCTCGGCGTGCGACGGTCATCCTCCGTCCTTCTTGTTTCGCCCCTGCTGGGCGGTCTGCTGCTCTGGTTCTGCGACGGTCTCGTGCAGCTTCTGGCGAGTACGACGGCGGAAGTTTTCCCGACGGGTGCCGTAACGGCGCTGATCGGCGGGCCGCTGCTTCTATGGCTGCTGCCGAAAATCCGGCCGACCGATGTGCATCGTGGCGAAGGCGTCGATCTCGCCACACGACGCGGGCTTGCGGCCCTGCTGCCGGTGCTCTTCATCATGGCAGTGCTGGTATTTGCCGCACTCGCCATCGGCAAGGGGCCTGATGGCTGGACAATGCTCAAGGCCACTGACCTGCAAAGCCTTATGCCCTTCCGCTGGCCGCGGCTGTTGGCCGCCGTGGCCGCCGGCGGTCTGCTCGCCATGGCGGGCGCACTTCTCCAGCGGCTTACCGGTAATCCCATGGCAAGCCCGGAAGTGATCGGCGTCAGCGGCGGTGCAGGCCTCGGTTTTGCCGCCGCCATTACGATTTTTCCGGCCGCCGGTCTTTTCGAACTGTTTTGCGGCGCCGGCATCGGCTCTGCGGCCGTCATGATCCTCGTCCTGCTGTTTTCCATGCGCCGGCACCTCGCGCCGGAAAAAATACTACTCGCCGGCATTGCCGTCAGTTCGCTCTGCTCGGCCGTTCTCTCGGCGCTGCTTGCCATCGGCGACCAGCGGGCATGGCAGATTCTCGCCTGGCTCAGCGGCTCCGGTTCGTCGGCGACACCGGCTTCGGCTATCTTTCTCTCCATCCTTTCCATCGTGCTTCTGGCGGCGGCCCTTTCGGTGACCCGCTGGCTGACGATCCTGCCGCTGGGGCGGGACGTGCCGCTATCGCTTGGCCTGCCGCTCAGCACCGCGCGTATCGCCGTTATCGCGGTGGCGGGCATTGCCACCGGTGCCGCCTCGCTGCTCGTTGGCCCCTTGAGTTTTGTCGGGTTGATGGCGCCGCATATTGCGCTGCGCGCCGGTTTCACCACGCCGCGCGACCATCTCTTCGCCTCCTTCCTGTTCGGCGCGGTGCTGATGGCGCTTTCCGATCTCGGCGCACGGACAGTCACCTTTCCCTATGAACTGCCGCTCGGGCTTTTTGCGGCTCTGGCAGGCGCGCCTTACCTGATCTGGCTTTCAGGCAGGCGATGACTAAATTTTTGAACGGTGTACGGAGATGATAACAATGGGTCAGGCAGCGCTTGCCGTCGATGATGACGATATTCCGCTCTTTTCTCTCGACGGCGTGACGATGGAAGTGCCGGGCAGGACATTGTTGCAGCCGCTGACGGCCAGTTTTGCGACCGGCAAGACCATTGGCCTGATCGGTCATAACGGTTCGGGAAAATCCACGTTGCTCAAGATTCTCGCGCGCATGCAGGAGCCGACGGCGGGCAGGGTCTCATTCGAGGGTAAGACGCTCGGCGCCTGGGGCAATCGTGAATTTGCGCGAAAGCTCGCCTATCTGCCGCAATATACGCCGGCCGCCTCCGGCATGCTGGCTAAGGAACTGGTGGCGCTCGGCCGTTATCCTTGGCACGGCGCGCTTGGGCAGTTCACCAAAGCCGATCAGGAGAAGGTGGATGAAGCCATCGAACTCACCGACACCGTCGCCTTCCGCGACCGGCTGGTGGACACGCTGTCCGGGGGTGAGCGCCAGCGCGTGTGGCTTGCGATGCTGGTGGCCCAGAACGCCGAAAGCCTACTTCTCGACGAACCCATCTCCGCGCTCGACATGGCGCACCAGCTCGAGGTGCTGTCTCTGGTGCAGAGACTGTCGCGCGAAAAGGGCCTCGGCGTCATCGTGGTGCTGCACGATGTCAACATGGCGGCACGTTTCTGCGATGAGATCGTCGCGCTTCATTCCGGCCAACTCATTGCACGCGGAACGCCGCAGGAGATCATGACGCCGGAGACGCTGGAGCGCATCTACGGCGTGCGCATGGATGTCATGACCCATGCCGCCACCGGCCTTCCTGTCGCTTTGCCGCTTTGAGATGTTGCAGCAAAACAACGGGCGGAAACGCTTGCTGTTGATGGTAATTCCGCGCGCATTTGTCGCCCTAACAATGTCTTAATGCCAGCCTACCGCCATCAGACATTGTTAACCGTTTCGCTTTCATCGCCTCCAATTCAATTGTTTTGGATCGATTTTTCGGAACAAACGTTAACAGTGCGGAATTCAATATCCGGAGAGGGCAAGAAGGGCTGCTGCGGGTAGGATAAAACAGGAGAAAACAAGATGAAAAAGGCTGTTGCCGTAACTTTTGCCGCATTGACGATGGGCCTTGGCGGAACCGTATCCGCGCTCGCCGCCGACCTTGCAAGATATGAGCCGGCTCCACAGGAGCAGGACGATCGCAACGGCGTCAAGATCGGTTACCTCACCTGCGATATCGGCGGCGGTGTCGGTTACGTTCTCGGCTCGGCCAAGGAACTGGATTGCACCTTCCAGTCCACCATGGGCGCGCGTCGCACAGACCATTACACCGGCGCCATCCGCAAGATGGGTGTTGACCTCGGTTTCACCACGCAGGGCCGTCTGGTCTGGGCCGTTTTCGCCCCGACTGCCGGTTATCACCGCGGTTCGCTGGGCGGCCTCTATCAGGGCGCAACGGCTGAAGTCACCGTCGGTCTCGGCGTCGGCACCAACATCCTCGTTGGCGGCACCTCCGGCTCCATCCAGCTTCAGACGGTCAGCGTAACGGGTCAGGTTGGCCTCAACCTTGCTGCCACCGGCACGTCTGTGACGCTGACGGCCATGAACTGATCGGCGAATTGCCCGGTGTTTTTAACCGGGCATTGTGTCGCGCGTCAAAACACGTCCTCTTCGTTGCCAGACGGGGAGGGCGTTGTATTATCCGGACCATGATTTCCGTCTTCAGACAAGCCGCGGCCGTGGCCGCGTTTCCCCTCCTTCTTGCGACAAGCGCCTTTGCCGAGGGGGATGCTGCGCGTGGTGAGAAGGTTTTCAGCCGCTGTTCCACCTGCCATAGCATCGAGGCACCGCGTACCCGCATGGGGCCACATCTGATGGGCGTGGTCGGCAGGCCGATGGCGAGCGTGGCCGATTACGGTCATTATTCACGGTCTCTGAAGGACGCAGGCGCATCTGGCCGGGTCTGGACAGAAGAAGAATTGCAGAAATTCATCGCCAGCCCGAAAAAGGCAATCCCCGGAAATGCGATGCGCTTTTTCGGGCTATGGAGCGAAACCGATATTGTTGATCTAATCGCCTATCTGAAGACGCATCCCCTGCCGCAGTAAATGTTAAAGCGGCGCGTCGGAGAGGATGTCCTCCGCCTCTTCCGTTGTCATCGCCATCACCTTCGCGCCGATTTCAAAACTGAAGCCGTTGCGGGCGAAAGCGGAAAATTCCTTGGCCTTGCGTTTCTCGTCCGGTTCGACACGGCGATAAGGCCCAAAGGCGCGTTTGCGTGCGAAAATGACGGCGGCGACCAGATCGTTGGTCTCCTGCAACGCGGCCGTGGCCGTTTCCCGGGCGACTCCCTTGATCTGGAGTTTCTGCGCCAGCCCGCGTTTTGACTTGCCGCTTCGCTGGCCGCTTCGCACGGTGATTTCCGCAAAAGCCGTATCGTCGAGCGCCTTGATGCCGTAAGCGAAGGTCACCGCAAATTCGCCGAGCGCCTTTACCTGCGCCGCGCCGATATCCTCGAATTTTTCCCGGGCCTTGCGCATGATGGCGTCGCGCAGCTGCTTTTCCGTCATCATCCGCTGTTGCAGTCGGTAGAGAGCGGAATTGCGCGCCCAGGAGAGCATACGGCTGGTGGGCTCGATGGCCTGTGCTTCGTCGTCGAACTCCATATCGTCAGTCAGGAAGGGGCTGGAATCGTCACTCATGGCGCATTTATAACGCGCTTGAGCCGTCTTGCCAGTTCCCTCCCGGCCTGAATTCTCCGGTTTCGGTGTCTCAGGGCGTCTGTGCGCCGGTGGCGGCGACATAGACCGAATAGAGCGATTTCGTTGCGGTAATGAACAGGCGGTTCTTCTTCGGGCCGCCGAAAGTGAGGTTCGCCACCGTCTGTGGCACCTTGATCTTGCCGATCAGCGTACCGTCAGGTGCAAAGCAATGAACGCCGTCGCCTGCACTGGTCCAGAGGTTGCCAGCCGTATCCAGGCGGAATCCATCCGGCAAGCCATTGTCGAGATTGCAGAATTCCCGGCCATTCGTAAGCTTCACGTCATCCACCACGTCGAAGACGCGGATATGGCGCGGGCGGGATACATCATGGCTATAGGAGCTGTCGGCGACGTAGAGCTTCGTTTCGTCGGGCGAGAATGCAAGGCCGTTCGGCTGCACGAAATCGTCGATGGCGATGTCGATCTTTCCGGTTGCGGGATCGAGCCTATAGACGTTGCGGGTCTTCTGCTCCGGCTCGGCCTTGTAGCCCTCATAGTCTGAAAGAATGCCGTAGGTCGGATCGGTGAACCAGACGCTGCCGTCGGATTTCACCACCACATCATTGGGAGAGTTCAGCCGCTTGCCGCCGTAGCTGTCGGCGAGAACCGTGATCGAGCCATCGACCTCGGTGCGGGTGACGCGTCGGCCGCCATGTTCGCAGGAGACAAGCCTCCCCTGCCGGTCGCGGGTATTGCCGTTGGTGAAGTTGGAAGGCTGGCGGAAGACCGAAATGCCGCCGTCCGGCACCCAGCGCAGCATGCGCTCATTGGGAATATCGCTGAACAGCAGGCAGTTGAGATCGGCAAACCACACCGGTCCTTCGGCCCAGCGGCAGCCGGAATAAAGCTCTTCCAGCTCCGCATTGCCGACGATCAGGTGACGGAAGCGGTCATCGTGGATTTCGTAAGGGGAGGTCTTGTCTGTGGTCATGAGCGTGGTCCGCTTGAGAGCTTGTCGTTCAGCGCGTGGCTTTGGGGCCGCTTGCCAGAAGGATGACGGAGATGATGATGAGGCCGGTGAGGATGAGGCGGATGCCGGCGCCGAAACCATAGGTGTTCAGCATCGATACCACCAGGAACATGAAAAGCGAGGCGCCCCAGATGCCAGGCACATTGGAATCACCACCCGCGACCGCCGTGCCGCCAATGACGACGACGGCGATGGACATCAGCAGATATTCCGAGCCCATGTTGAGCGCAGCACCGCCGGAGAAGCTGGCGAGAAGATAACCGGCAATCGCCGCCAGCACCGCGCAGAGCACATAGGTGACGAAACGGGCGCCGTCCACCGGAATGCCGGTCATACGGGCGGCGAAGGTGCTCTGGCCGATGGCGGAAATCCAGCGGCCGTAAAACGAGCGGTCGAGAAGCAGCCAGGCGATGACGGAAAGCAGCAGGGCGACAAGCGCCACGTTGGGGATGCCGAAGAAGCTCGACGTGGCGAATGTGGCCAAAGTGTCCGGCGGCTTGATGCGCAGGCCGCGGTTCGACCAGATGGCGATGGATTGCACGATGAAGCTCATGGAGAGCGTCGCGATGATCGGCGGGATGCGCAGGAGTTTGATCAGCGCATAATTGCCGATGCCGATGGCGATGCCGATCAGGATGGCGATCAGCAGTCCAGGCAGAATGAGACCGTCCGACACATCCATGAATTTGAGCGCCAGCGTGCCTGACAGCGTCATTGTGGCGGGAACGCAGAGGTCGATATTGCCGGGCCCGAGCGTGATGACGAACATCTGGCCGATGCCGACGATGACCGAAAAGGCCGCGAAGGTGAGTGCTGCATGCGACAGGCCGAAGGAGCTTGCGCCGCCGGTGAAGAGCACGGTGACGATCCAGACCGCAATGGTTGCGGCAAAGGACCAGATCCATGGTTTTCCGGTGAGGGAAGAGAGCCCGTTCATTGATTTTTCTCCCGTTTTTCAAGACGGTTGAGCAGGATGCGCAGCGCCAGCACGATGATCAGGATCGCCCCTTGAGCGCCGATCTGCCAGTCGGGCGAAATGCGCATGAAAGAGAGGAACGAGCCGGCGAGCGTCAGCGTCAGCGCGCCGATGACGGCGCCGATGGGGGAGACCCTGCCGCCGACGAATTCGCCGCCGCCGAGGATGACGCCGGCAATCGACAGCAGCGTGTAACGCAGCGCGATATTAGCATCCGCCGATGTCGTCAGCCCCACAAGAGCGATACCGGACAGCACCGCGAAGAAACCGGCCAACGCAAAGGTGGCGGCGCGGATGCCGATGACCGACCAGCCGGAGCGCTCGACCGAGCGGAAATTGCCGCCGACGCCGCGCATCAACACTCCGAAGGAAGAGCGCATGACGATATAATGGGCGACCGCCGCGATCAGGATGCTGGCGACGATGGCGATTGGCACGAGCGGCGGTTTCGCCGTCATCAGCGTGCGGATGAAGGCAGGCGCCTGGCCGCCGGGCGAGGGGAGGATGAGGACGGCGAGGCCGCCCCAGACGAAGCTCATGCCAAGTGTAACGACGATGGAGGGCAGGTTGCGGATATGGATGATGGCGCCGAGCAATGCATAAACCGCAATCGCACCGGCAAAAATCGCAATTCCGAGGGCGGGCGTGGTTTGCAGGAAAGTGGCGGTTACACAGGCGCAGAAACTGACGAAGGCGCCCATCGACAGATCGAGATCGTTGACCGACATGATCAGCATCTGCGCAATGGTGGCGAGCGCAATCGGCACGGCCAGATTGAACAGCAGGTTCATGCCGGTATAGCTCATGGCGCGCGGCTGCATGTAGAAGACGGCGGCTAGCAGGAAGGCGAGCGAGGCGGCGGGAATGATGAGGCGGAGCGCGTTTGCGGAGAGTTTCATGCGTGGTCTTCTCCGGAAAAGGAGGCGGCCAGCACATTCTGCTCGGTAATATCGTCGCCGACGAGTTCCGCCTGGATGGCGCCGTCGCGGAACACATAGACCCGGTCGCAGAGACGGATTTCATCCATTTCGGTGGAGTACCAGATGAAGGTGCGGCCGTTCGAGGCTTCGGTTCTCAAGATGTCGTAGACCTCCTGTTTGGTGCCGATATCAACGCCGCGCATCGGGTCGTCCATCAGAACGGTGCTGGCGGTGGTGGCGAGCGCGCGGGCGAATAGCACCTTCTGCTGGTTGCCGCCGGAGAGCGAAAGGATCTTGTTGCCCATGTCGGGCGTGCGAATTTCGATGCGCTTTTTCCACTGCGCCCCAAGGTCGGTTTCCCTGCCCCTGTCCACCATGCCTGCTGTTGAAATATCTCTAAGCGAGGCGATGGACAGGTTTTTGAGGATGCTCCACAGCGGAAAAGTACCGTTCAGGCTGCGGTCGCCCGCCACGAAGGCGAGATCGGTCTTGCGCGCGGGTAGCCAGCTATTGTTGCGGGCAAGGTAAAGATCGAGCAGCGCTTCGGTCTGGCCATGGCCGCCGAGACCGGCAAGGCCGACGATCTCGCCGCGAAAGGCCTCGAAAGCAAGGCCTTCGCCCCGGCGTGCCGGCATGGAAAGCACCTTCTCGCCCGCCTTGCGGCTTTCACCCCGTCGCCTGTCCTGTTCCTTGACGACGCTGCCCATGGCCTCAACCAGCGAGCGGGTGGTGAAGTCGGCGGCCTTCCGGTCGGCCACCACCCGGCCATCCTTCATCACCACGATACGGGTGGCCGTCGAAAGAATTTCGCCGAGAATATGCGAGATCAGCAGAACCGATCCGCCCTCACGCACGAAACGGCGGACATAATCCATCAGCTGCTCGGCGAGACCGGCATCGAGGGAGGACGTCGGCTCATCGAGGATCACCAGTCTCGGTGCGTGCGGCATGCGGCAGAAATTGATGGCGATTTCCACCATCTGCCGTTCGGCGATGGAAAGCTCGGCCACGGTCAGCTCGCAATCGACGCCGTGGCCGGGAAAAATTTCATCCAGTGCCTGCCGGATCGTCGTCAGCGCACGGACGCGCCAGTTTCGCCCACCCGCGGAGGCATGCATGATGCGGACATTTTCGCTGATCGTCAGGTTCGGACAGAGCGACAGTTCCTGAAACACGCAGCGAACGCCGTTCGCGCGCGCGGCGGCAATGCCGTGGCGGTTTTCGTTGCCGCCATAGGAAACGGAACCCTCATGTGGCGTTAGCCCACCATTGATAACGTTGACGATGGTGGACTTTCCCGCGCCGTTATGGCCGACAAGCCCGAGGCATTCCCCCGTGCGGATGACGAGATCGGCCCCATCCAGCGCTCTTACCGCGCCGAACACGACCTTCACGCCGCGCGCGGCGACGACTTCTTGCGCCTCGATGATGTCATTCATGAGCAATTACGCCAGTGATCTGAAATTGAATATGGAGGTCGCTGCGGCGCTTCTTTTTAAAGCGCCGCAGGAGAAGTTTGTGAATGCGCGACTTATTTTGTCGACGAAATCACCTTCTGGGCATCCTCAAGCGAATATTCCACATTCGCCACGCCACCCTTCTGGGTGTTCTTGAGGTTCTCCTCAAGATTGGCCTGGTCGATGCGCAGGAACGGAACCGTCAGGTCCTTCTTCACATCCTTGCCGTCAAGAATCTGCTGCGCCACCCAGAAAGCCAGCGTCGAAACACCAGGGGCGATGGAAACGGACATGGTTTCGTAGCCGCTGGCATCCTTCTGCTGTTTCCACCATTGCAGCTCGTCTTCGCGGTTGCCCATGACGATGGTGGGGGTTGGACGCTTGGCGGCGGCGAAAGCCTGTGCCGCACCGTAACCGTCACCGCCCTGCGTGACGACAGCGGCGATTTCGGGAAGGCTCGGCAGAATGCCGGCGACGGCGCGCTGGGCAACATCCTGCGCCCAGTCGCCGTTGACCGAACCGACGATCTTGAACTGCGGGTTCTTGGCGACGGCGTCGACGATGCCGGCATGGATTTCGTCATCGACCGAAACGCCGGCGAGGCCGCGAATTTCGAGCAGGTTTCCACCCTTCGGCATGGCCTTGGCGAGATAGTCGATCTGGCTTGCGCCCATCGCCTTGAAATCGACGGCGATGCGCCATGCGCAGGGTTCGGTGACGATGCCGTCGAAGGATACGACGGTGATGCCGGCATCACAGGCTTCCTTTACCGCGCCGTTAAGGGCGGTGGGCGAAGCGGCATTGATGACGATGGCGTCGTAACCCTGGAGAATGAGGTTCTGGATCTGCGCGGCCTGTTCGGTCGCCTGGTTTTCGGCTGTGGTGAAGGCGTCAGCGGCGGCGACCTGCTTGTCGGCAACCGCCTGCTTGGTGATCTTGTCCCAGCTCGTCAGCATCGCCTGACGCCAGGAATTGCCGGCATAATTGTTTGAAAGCGCGATTTTTTTGGCCGACGTATCGGCATGAGCGGTGATCGGCAAAGCTGCGCATGCGACAGCGGCCGATGCCATAAGCATCTTCCTGAAAGCCATTTGATTTCCTCCCTCGTGGCTTGCCCTTTTCGAGCCCGGAATTCTCGCAACACCGCAAATCTCCTCGGCGGCAGGCGGAATTCCTTTGCACTGGAGCTCCTTTCCCCAGTAAAAGCGAGAATGACCAAGAAGATTTGGCTTGTATAGGCGGATCACGGCAATCTTCCTGCGGGTTTCCGCAGAAAGCATGCGGGAACCCGCAGGACGAAACGCCGCCGCCGGGCGCAGAATGAACGGTGCGGCGCCCAAAGGATTGAATTCGCCGCGATGGTCGAAGGCAGGCGCTTGGGAGGGCGTCCGCACATGCTGGATACGCCGAAAAGCGCTCTTTTTCATCATTATATGGGCATTTCGCGGCTGCTTGCCGGGCAGCTCGAATTCAACGCCATCATCCAGGCGGTCGCCACCGAGATCGGCCATATCATTCCGCATGACCATATGGATGTCTGCATCAAGCAGCTGGATGACAAATATCACATCGCTTATGAGAGCGGCCTCGTCAGCGCCTGGAGCCGGCAGCCGCCCGCCCTTCTGACCGGCAGCCCGATCCGGACACTGCTGTCAGGCGAGGTGGAATACCTCTTGAGCGGCGATGCCTGCTCCGATCCGCGCTTTCATTTCGAAGGGTCGTTTTCGAGCCCGATCATCGAACTTAACCTGCATAGCCGGCTGCATGTACCGATGAAGGTGCATGGCGACATTATCGGCGCGCTGAGTTGCTCCTCCCACCAGTCGGACGCCTATACGATGGAGGATGTGGCGAATGCCCGCGCCGTCGCGGATTTGCTGGCCCCTTATTTTTACGCCATCCGCGCCGCCGAGCAGGCCAAACGCTCCGCCATCGAGGAGGCGCGCGCCAATGCTCGCGAAGAGGGCCTGCGGCTGGGGGCGCTGCAATTGACGGAGGCACTGGAGGCCGAACGACAGCGTATCGGCATGGATCTGCACGACCAGACGCTGGCGGATTTGACGCGGCTGGCGCGGCGCATCGAGCGGATGAGCCATTCGCCCGATGTTTCCGGCGAGATGCTGGAACCGGTGGTGCGCAGCCTGCAGCATTGCATGCAGGACCTGCGCGAGATCATCGAGGAGGCAAAACCCTCGATCCTGCAATTGTTCGGTGTCGTTGAGGCGATCGAGACCTATGTGGACCGCTCCGTGCGCGATAGCGGCTCGGTTATAGAGTGGTCGGTCATGGATGAGACGGACGGGCTGGTGGAGAGGCTCGACAAGACGGTGGCCATCTCGCTGTTCCGCATCGTGCAGGAGGCGGTCAATAACGCCATTCGCCATGCCCAGCCGGAAACCATTGCCGTGAACCTCACCGCCGTCGATGGCGGGCTGAGGGTGACGGTGAGCGATGATGGCAATGGCGGCGGTGACGGCGCGGCTTCCGGCGGCCTCGGCATCGGCAATATGAAGACGCGGGCGCGGCTGATTTCGGCGAAATTCGATATTGGCGGCAACCGCAACGGGGCGGGCACATGCATCACCGTGACCCTGCCGGAAGGTGCTTTCGATCACCGGGAGGATGTATGACATGGACGTGCTGATCGTCGAGGACGATGCGCTGCACCGCGCCTATTTGAACGAAGCGGTGCGCGCCGCGCTGCCGGAATGCGACAATGTGGTGGAAGCGGCGAACGGCAGGACCGGCGAGAAGCTTGCGCGGGAAAACCGGGCCGCCCATATCGTCATGGATTTGCAGATGAACGAGCGCAACGGCATCGAGGCGGCGCGCACCATCTGGAAGGAAAGGCCGGATACCCGCATCCTGTTCTGGTCCAACTATTCCGACGAGGCCTATGTGCGCGGTGTTTCCCGCATCGTGCCGGAAGGCGCCGCCTATGGCTACGTACTGAAATCGGCCTCCGATGACCGCCTGCGGCTGGCGCTGCGCAGCATCTTCATCGAGGCGCAATGCGTGATCGACCGGGAGGTACGCGGCCTGCAGGAAAAGAGCCTGGGCAAGGCCCATGGCTTCACCGATTCCGAATATGAAATCCTGATCGATGTCGCGCTCGGCCTCACCGACAAGGCGATTGCCCGCCGTCGCAACCTGTCGCTGCGCAGCGTGCAGAACCGGCTGCAAAGCCTCTACGAGAAGCTGAACGTGCATCAGGCGGCCGGCGACGACGAGGCGGAGGGGCGATATAATCTCCGCACCCGTGCGGTTACCGTCGCTTTCCTGCGTAAGCTGTTGAATTACAGCGCGCTGGAAAGAGCCGAACGGGAACTGGCGGAATGGGCTGCTAGCCGTTGACCGCTTAGGGAAGAAAGGCCAGCAGCCGCCTTTCATCGGCCCTGAGGCCGGAAACGGGTTTTGCACCGACCTTCAGGATGCGCCCGAGTTTTTTCCGGGCTTTTTCTTCTGTCGCAATGTCGAGAACGGCAGGGTGCACATAGCTCTTGCGGCAGATGGCGGGCGTGTTGGAAAGCTCTGATGCGGCCGCCTGACACATGCCCTTTATGCTCGGTTTCTCACCCGCTGCGACGTGCTCCATCGCGTTGCAGAAGGCTGCCAGTGTTCCGCCCCAGGTACGGAAGGTCTTGGCCGAAATGCCCTGACCGCCAATGCGCGAAAGATAGGCGTTGAGGTCGCTGGAATCGACGGAATGCACCCGGTTTTCGCTATCCTGCCAGACGAAGAGTTCCTTGCCGGGCAGGTCGGAGATCTCCTCGAGGATTTTCTGAAGGCGCGGGTGGCGCAATTGCCGTTTTACCTTCTGCCCGCCCTTGGCGGCAAATCGCAACTCGATAGTTTCACCGAAGGAGACGTGCCGCTTGAGCAGCGTCGTTGCGCCATAGGTGCCGTTGGTTTCGAGATAGGAGCGGTTGCCGACGCGCAGATAGGCGGCATCGAGCAGCAGTGTGAGCGCTGCAAGCGTCATTTCCTGCCCGTGGTCCTGTTTTTCTATATCGGCGATGGCGCGGCGGCGGATGGCAGGCAGCGCCTTGCCGAAGCTTTTGAGCTGGAAAAATTTCGTCTCGCCCCGGAACGCGTGCCAGTCGGGATGATAGCGATATTGTTTTCGTCCCCGGGAATCGAAGCCCGTAGCCTGCAGATGGCCGGCGGGGTCGATGCATATCCAGACGTCCCTATAGGCGGGCGGCACGCCGAGCGCCTTGATGCGCTTCAGTTCGACGCTGTCGGAGAGAAGCTCGCCGCCCGGCAGGCGGTAACAGAAACCGCGCCCGCGTTTCTCCCGGGCAATGCCCGGCTCCTGATCGTTGACATAGGCAAGTCCGATTTTGGCAAGAAGGCGGGTTGGCGGTTGTGGCATTGTTTTTCCCGGCAGGTTTCACGCTGCGGCAAACGAAAAACAGGCCGCCTTCGTTCCGGCGGCCTGTCGCTCCAATCGTGAGTTTTCTCAGCCGGTCTTTTTAATCAGCCGGCCTTGGCGATCCGCAGAATCTGCGAGTTCCCTCCGCCGCGCTCTTCGGTCACGGCATAGATCGCGCCATCCGGCCCGACCTTCACGTCGCGAATGCGCGCCTCCAGCGGCAACCGGCTTTCGGTCGCGACCCTGTCGCCATCGATATGCAGGATGACGAGACCCTGGCTTACCAGACCGCCGACGATGAAAGCGCCCTTCCATTCGGGGATCTGGTCGCCGTCATAATAGGCCATGCCGGAGGGGCCGATGACCGGGTCCCAATAATAAGCCGGCTGCTCCATGCCTTCTTTTGCGGTAACGCCTTCGCCAACCGACCTTCCGCTATATTCGACGCCATAGGTGATGACCGGCCAGCCGTAGTTCAGGCCGGCTTTCGGCATGTTCAGCTCATCGCCGCCGCGCGGGCCGTGTTCCACGGTCCAGAGCCTGCCTTCTCCGTCCAGCGCTGCCGCCTGCAGGTTGCGGTGGCCATAGCTCCAGATTTCGGGCAGGGCGTTCTGTTGGCTGGCGAAGGGATTGCCTTCAAAGGCCTTGCCCTTTGTATCGATGCGGAAGACCTTGCCAAGCCCGCTCGACAGGTCCTGCGCCTGCACGCGCGGCTTTGCGTCAGAACGTTCTCCGACAGTGACATAAAGCTCGCTGTTTGGCCCGAAAACGAGGCGGGAGCCGAAATGCTTGTCGCCGTCGTAGGTCGGCATCTGACGGAAAATAACCGATACATCGTCCAGCTTTGCCGCGCCGCTTTCCTCGGCCAGTTTTGCCGAGGCTACCGACGTGCCATTGCCGCCATCGCGCGGTTCGGAGAAGGAGAAGAAGATCGTGCGCGATGTTTCGAAATCGGGAGCCAGCGCGATGTCGAGAAGTCCGCCCTGTCCGTCGGACGCCACCTCCGGTACACCTTCTATCGCCGGGCCGGCCTTGCCGTCGGCGACGATATGCATGGCGCCTTCCTTGGCCGCGACGATCATGCGGCCATCTGGCAGAAACTCCATCGACCAGAGATGCGGCAGGCCGTCAGCGATCACGGTTTTTTCAACGCTTGGCTGCGCGGCGGCCTGCGGCGCGCGGGTCTGCCCCTCAAAAGCCGGTTTCTGATCCGGCGCGTTCGGCCGTTTCGTTTCGGCAGCCGGGGCCTGGGCCTGCGCAATCCCGGCAAGCGGCATGGTGAGCAGCGCGCACAGGATCGTCGAACTCAGAAATCGGTTGTTGTGGAACATGGGTCTCCCTTCCATCGTTTACGTCTGGTCGAGAACCATTTGGGGAGCATTTCGTTTCCTGCGATAGTTTCAAGAAAACTTGATCATTGCGTGTGCAGACGGCACGCTCTTTTCTCATCCATGCGAATTCATAAGGAACCGCCGGCCTGCGGTCACGTTTTCCTCTTTGTTACACGGAGGGCGCCATGCAGATCATCGACAACAAGACCGTAGACGGGAACAGAGCCAAGCCGATCCTCAACGTCGCGGAATTCTGCCGGCGTTACCGGCTGGACAAGGCCGAGGAAACCCGGCTCAGAAAGCTGTTCGGCGAATTTGCTTCGCGGCACGAGCTTCTGATGAATGCGCAGCGCAAGCCGAGCTTTCGCTGATCATTCTTGCCGGTCGATAGATTTTCCGAAGATCATGAAGACATCATAGCGGGTATTCTTGCCCGTTATCTGATGCGAAGGCTTGCGAATGCCCGGCATCGGATCGGCGCGGAGCGGCCATTTCAGAACCACCCGCTTCGTTGCATTCTCCAGTGCAACCTCCATCAGCTCCACCTGGTCCGGGTCGGAGCCAACCAGTTCCCTCAGCACCCGCATCTCCTTTTTCACCAACGCCGTGTTGTGGCGCGGCGGATGCATGGGGTCGACGATCACCACCTCCGGTGAAAGCTCTTTCAGCAACTGGCGTGAATCTCCGTGAAGCAGCGTCATGCGCGCCGCCGCCTCGGCATAGGCGCCGCCCGCCTCCAGCGCGCGGCGAATGCCATCGGCGAGGTGAGCATGCATGTCCGGCGAGCGTTCGATGAGGGTCACTTCCGCGCCGAGTGAGGCAAGCAGAAAGGCATCCCGCCCGAGCCCGGCCGTGGCATCGACGATTTTTGGCATGCGGCCTTTGGTGAAACCGGCGGCTTTCGGCAGGGCCTGCCCGCGCCCTTCGCCGGAGCGGAAACGGTGCCCGACCGCGCCGCCGACAAAATCCACCACGAAGCTTTCGTTTTGTTCCTTCATCTGGACCTCAGAACGGGCAGGGTACGATATAGGTGACGTCACGGCCATCGGGATGGCGGAACCCGACCTCCTGCGCATGCAGCATCAGGCGCGGCGCGGCGGCGAGCGCTTCGCCTTCGGCATAAAATTCGTCACCGAGGATCGGATGGCCGAGCGCCTTCATATGCACCCGCAATTGGTGGGTGCGGCCGGTAAGCGGGGTCAGCGCCAGTCTGGTTGCGGGAAGCGGCAGTCGCTCCAGCACCCGCCAAAGGCTCTGCGCCGGTTTGCCGTTTTCTTGGTCGACCCGGTGACGGGGCTTGTTTTCGGGATCGATGGCCAGCGGCAAATCCACCTCGCCCTCTTCGCCCGCGACATCTCCCCAGACAATGGCCACATAGGATTTGCGCGTCTGGCGATTTTCAAACTGCGACGCAATCGCCGCATGCGCCTTGCGGTTCAGGGACATCAGCACGATACCCGATGTGTCCTTGTCGAGCCGGTTGATCATCAGCGCTTTCGGGAACTGTTTCTGCACACGCGACATCAGGCTGTCCGAAAGCGCCGGATCGCGCCCCGGCACGGAGAGAAGCCCGCTTGGCTTGTCGAGCACCAGAAGATCGTCGTCGCGGTGCACGATGGTGAGCCAGGGGTCGAGCGGCGGATGATAGACGGGGTTGGAAAGCTTGGATGACATGTCGCTTCCTTAGCACGAATTGCGCATTCGGACAGGCGCGAGAGCATTCCCAGGAAAAGTGGAACCCGGTTTTCCGTCCGGAAATGCGCCAAAACAAAGAGTTAGAGTGTTTTCGCGATTCGAAGAAAAGCGAAAACTCTAGTCGGGAATATGGAGATTGACCCGCCCGCTGGTCAGGTCGCTGAGAAGACGGGTAAGCCGTTCGGCTTCTTCCGTCGGAACCGAGAGTAGCATATCCGCGCCGGCGCCGGTAAAATCTTCCCTTTCCAGACGCAGGTTCGGTGTGGCGGAGAGGCGCGATTTCACCAGCGCCAGATCGGAGAAAGGGCAGCTGAGCGTCGCAATGACATAGGCGATGACCGGTGACGTCTCGCCAAGTCGCAGGCAGGCAGCCGCGGTGCCGCCATAAGCGCGCATCAGGCCGCCGCTGCCAAGGAGAATGCCGCCGAACCAGCGGATGACGAGAACGGCGACATTATCGAGTGTCTGGCCGTCGATGGCCTGAAGGACCGGTTTTCCGGCCGTTCCCGAGGGTTCGCCGTCATCGCTGAAACGATAGGCCTGGCCGCTTCGCCATGCCCAGCAATTATGGTTCGCATCCGGATCGGAATGCGCCGCAAGAAAGTTCTTCGCATCCTCTTCACCCGTCACCGGCGTGGCAAAGGCGATGAAGCGGCTTTTCTTGATATCCTGCGAAAAGGTGACGGGTCGGTCGAGCGTGAACATGGGCGTTTCAATATCGCATATATTCGCATGCGGAAATCGGTATAAGGCTCGGAATGGCGAAGATGGCGATGGAGAGGGTTTTGGCAAAGGCGAGGCAGGTCGCGATTATCGGCGGCGGACCGGCGGGGCTGATGGCGGCCGAGATGCTTTCGGCCGCAGGCCATGCCGTGGCGGTGTTCGAGGCGATGCCGACCGTGGCGCGTAAATTGCTGATGGCCGGAAAATCCGGCCTCAACATCACCCATGCCGAAGACTACGACAGCTTTTGTCACCGGTTCGGCGATGCGGAACCGAGGCTGCGTGCCGCTCTCGATGATTTTACACCGGATAGGCTGCGCGACTGGGCGCAGGGGCTGGGGCAGGAAACTTTCGTTGGCACTTCGGGCCGGGTGTTTCCGACCGTCATGAAGGCCTCGCCGCTGCTGCGGGCATGGCTCGCCCGGCTGGAGGCGCAGGGGGTGACGATCAGGACGCGGCATCGCTGGACGGGTTTTTCCGGCAAGCACCTGGTTTTCGCGACACCGGAGGGCGAGATCACCATCAAGGCCGATGCCGTTCTTCTGGCGCTCGGCGGCGCAAGCTGGCCGCGTCTCGGCTCCGATGCCGCATGGGTTCCGGCGCTGGCGGAGAAAGGCGTGGCGCTTTCCCCGTTCCGCCCCGCCAATTGCGGTTTTGACGTGGACTGGAGCGATGTCTTCCGCACGCGTTTTGCGGGTGAAGCGGTGAAATCCACGATCACCATTTCGCCGGCAGGGGCCTTCCAGGGCGAATTCGTCATCACGAAGCATGGTATTGAGGGCAGCGTTATCTACGCCCATTCCGCTGCGCTGCGCGACCGGCTGGAAGAGGCGGGCAAAGTGTCCCTCGCAACCGATCTTGCGCCCGGACGTACGGTGGAACGCCTCAGCCGCGATCTGGCGAAGCTCGGGCGGAAGGAGAGTTTTGCAAACCGCATGCGCAAGACGGCCGGCTTATCGGCGGTGAAAGTCGGGCTTCTGCGGGAAATTTTTCCCGACATCGCCGCCATGCCGGATGAGTTCGTCGCCGCGAGAATAAAACATGCCGAAATACCGCTCTTGCGGCCGAGACCGATTGCCGAGGCGATTTCATCGGCCGGCGGCGTGGCGTGGAACGGTCTCGATGGGAACTACATGCTGGAAATGCTCCCCGGCATATTTGCTGCCGGGGAAATGCTGGACTGGGAAGCGCCGACCGGCGGTTATCTCTTGACCGCCTGTTTCGCCACCGGGAAGGCCGCTGCAAAGGGCATGGCCGCGTGGCTCGAAACTTAGCCTGACAGCCGTTCCGCCATGCCTGCATCTTCGCCGGAAGCGGTTCTGACGAGGCAGCGCATGATGGCATCGGTGGTGACGGCGCCGAGCGCCTTGCCGTCTTCACCGACGACCGTGGCGCTGCTGACATTTTCGCGGACGAGCGCACGCAAACCCTCTTCGACCGTCATGCCCGCATCGAGCTGAAGCCGCGACTGGCCGGAAAATTCCGGCTGAACGACGGCGCCGAGGCGGATGACCCGGCCGCGATTGACCTCTTCGACGAAGGCTTCGATATAGCTGTCGGCAGGCGACATGACGATTTCGGCGGCGGTGCCCTGCTGGATGATCTCGCCGTCGCGCAGGATGGCGATCTTGTCTCCAAGCCGCAGCGCCTCGTCGAGATCGTGGGTGATGAAGACGACGGTCTTTTTCAGTTCCTTCTGCAATTCCAGCAGCACCGTCTGCATGTCGACGCGGATCAATGGATCGAGTGCCGAATAGGCTTCGTCCATCAAAAGGATTTCGGCATTGTTGGTCAACGCGCGCGCAAGGCCCACACGCTGCTGCATGCCGCCCGAAAGCTGGTTCGGATAGTGGCTGGAGAAGCCTTCCAGCCCCACGCGCCTGATCCAGACTTCCGCCCTTTCCTCCCGCTCGCGCTTGTCGACGCCCTGCACCTCGAGACCGTAGACGACATTCTGCAGCACGTTGCGGTGTGGGAGCAGCCCGAATTTCTGGAACACCATCGCCGTCTTGTGGCGACGAAACTCCAGAAGGTCCGCTTCGTTGAGGCGACAGACATCGGTGCCGCCATAGAGGATTTCACCGGCGGTCGGGTCGATCAGCCGGTTGACGTGGCGGATCAATGTCGACTTGCCCGAGCCGGAAAGGCCCATGATGACGGTGATCTGTCCGCCCGGCATGGTGATGTTGATATCGCGCAGGCCGAGCACATGACCATGTTTGGCGTTGAGATCCGCCTTGGACATGCCGGCCTTGACGGGTTCGACATAGTCGGCCGCCTTGGGCCCGAAAATCTTGTAAAGGCTGCGAATTTCGATCGATTGACTAGCCATGCGCCACTTCCCGGTGTTTTTGCAGGCGAAGGCCATAGGCCTGGCTGATGCGGTCGAAGATGATGGCGATGCCGACAATGGCAAGCCCGTTGAACACGCCGAGCGTGAAATACTGGTTGGCGATTGCCTTCAGCACCGGCTGGCCAAGACCCTGCACGCCGATCATGGAGGCAATGACGACCATGGCGAGCGCCATCATGATTGTCTGGTTGATGCCGGCCATGATGGTGGGCAGTGCGAGCGGCAGCTGCACCTTGAAAAGCTTCTGGCGCTTCGAAGAACCGAAGGCGTCCGCTGCTTCCAGCACATCGCTGTCGACCATGCGGATGCCGAGATTGGTGAGCCGGATCATCGGCGGAATGGCGTAGATAACAACGGCTATGACGCCCGGCACGCGGCCGATGCCGAGCAGCATGACGACGGGAATGAGATAGACGAAACTCGGCATCGTCTGCATGACGTCGAGAATGGGATTGACCACGCTCTGCAGGCGGTTGGAGCGCGCCATGGCGATACCGATCGGCAGGCCGACAATGATGGACAGCACGGCGCAGACGAAGATCATCGAGACCGTCTTCATCGTGTCTTCCCACATGCCGAACCAGCCGATGGCGAAAAGAATGCCGCAACATAGCGAAACAATGGTGGCGCTGCGGCTGCCGAACCACGCAAGCACGCCGACAATAAGAATAACGATCGGCCAGGGGGTTCCGATCAAAAGCCTTTCCGCCCAGATGAGAAAGCTCTGGAGGGGAGTGAAGAGCCCCTCTATCGCGCCGCCATAGGTTCGGGTGAAGCCCCGGAAACCTTCGTCGATGATTTTTTTCAGCGCGCGCAGAGCATCGTCATTCATGGTCGGAAATTTGAAAAGCCATTCCATATCCTGTTCTCCATGACGAACCGGAGGCGGGGATCGATATCCTCCGCGCTCCGGGAGTAAAATCGCAAGAGCGCCGCGCGTCCATCAGAACGAAAGGGCGGAACGCTCTGTTGAGCCAACGCATCGTCACCGGAAAGCCGGAAGGCGTTCCAGAGCCGATGCGGGTGCGGCGTCGCCGCTGGCGGACGCCGTTTCCCAGGCAGATATGCAGGAACCAGCTTTTAAAGGGCGGCCTTGACCTTTTCCGCGACATCGGGAGATACCCAGCCTGTCCACAGTGCTTCGTTTTCCTTCAGGAAGTGCTTGGCACCGTCTTCACCGGTCGCCTGGTTGTCGGTCATCCAGGCGATCAGCTTGTTGACGGTGTCGTTGGTCCAGGCGCGCTTGTTCAGATAGTCCATGGCTGGGCCGGCGCGGTCGGCAAAGTCCTTGCTGACAAGTGTCTGTACGTCATCCACCTGCCATGCGTTCGGCTTCGGGTCGGCGCAATCGGCAACCGAGGTGCAGCGCTTCCATTCGGCGGCATCATAGTCGGTGCCGAAGCCGAGCTTCACCATCTCGTATTTGCCGAGCAGCGAAGTGGGCGCCCAATAATAACCGACCCATGGCTGCTTGGCTTCATACGCCTTGGCGATGGAGCCATCGAGACCTGCGGCCGAGCCGGTGTCGACGAGGGTGAAACCGGCTTTTTCACCACCGAAAGCCTTGAAAAGCTGTGCGGTGACAACCGTGCCGCCCCAACCCTGCGGACCGTTGAACACGGCGCCCTTGGACTTGTCTTCCGGCGCGGGGAACAGTTCAGGGTGCTTGAAGAGGTCGGGAATGGTCTTGAGATCCGGATTGGCGTCGGCGACATATTTCGGAATCCACCAGCCCTGGACCGCGCCGTCCGAAAGGATCTTGGCTGCTGCGACGACCTTGCCGCCTTCCAGGCCGCGCTTGACGATTTCCGGCTGCAGGCTGACCCAGGCTTCCGGGGCGATATCCGGCTGGCCTTTTTCGGCCATGGAGGTCAATGTCGGCACAGTGTCGCCTGTCACGATTTCGGCGGAACAACCATAGCCGTTGTCAAGAATGAATTTATCGAGGCTGGCGGCGACTTCGGCGGATTGCCAGTTCATGCTGGCAATCGTCACGTTTCCGCAGTCGGCGGCATAGGCGGCCCCCGAAAAGGCGAAGCCGGCTGAAAGAATTGTGGCACCCAAAAGTATTTTCATTTTTGTTCCCTCTGGTCGCGGTGTGGCGAAGACCCGGGTGCTGACGACACCGCGACCGCCAGCACTCTTATTGAGGCTTAATAATTTCTTTGTGGCCATTCCGTTTGCGGCAATTTCTGGCGTATTGAGGATGCCAATTCTCAGACTACCCGCTTTCCCCGGGGGGATATGAGTAAATTTTCCGGTGCGAAGGCCCTGAATTTTCATGCTCTTTAGCGGATGCGACAGGAAATTTCCGGCACCGTGGAACTTTTTCGATTTTTTGAAAAAACTTCTGGAACAATCAGCGGAAGTTTCTGTTTTCGTGGACTTTTCTCTCGTCATATATTACGGGAGATTTCCTCTCGATTTGTGGTGATGTTGAATGACCAATCTTCGTGCTGCCCCGGTATGGCCGATCGGCGGCGGTGAAACGGGTGAGCTTGTGCGCCGCTTCGACTGGTCGAAGACATCGCTCGGTCCTATTTGCGACTGGCCGCAAAATCTGAGGCAAAAAGCCAACTCCGTCGTCAATTCCCCTATTCCGCAGGTGCTGATGTGGGGCAGGGATCATGTGATGATCTATAATGACGGCTATGCGGAGATCGCCGGCAATTATCACCCGCAGGCGCTGGGGGGAACGGTGCCCGGCATCTGGCCGGAAATATGGGACTGGAACAGCCGCATTCTAGAAGCCGGTTTTCGCGGCGAGGTCATGGCCTATCGCGACCAGCCGATGACGCTGAAGCGGCATGGCGTGCCGGAAGAGGTGATCTTCGATCTGTTCTACACGCCGATCTACAATGAAGGCGGCACGGTGGACGGCGTTTTATGCACCGTGCTTGAAAATACCGACAAGGTGAAGGCCCTGGAGGCGCTGGAGCAGAGCCGCAAGGAGCTGAGCCGGCTTACCAATGCCCTGCCCATTCTGGTCGGATATGTCGACCGTGATTATGTTTATAAATTCGCCAATGACGGCTATCTGGAATGGTTTGGCCGCCGCGCCGACGAGGTGATAGGCCGCAGCGTTCCCGAAATCGTCGGCGAGGCTTTTTTCGAGGCCCGCAGGGCCTATCTCGACCGCGCACTTAGCGGTGAGAAGATCGTTTCGGATACCGTGATCAGCAGACCCGACGGCACGGCGCGCGCCGCCGAAATCCGTTATGTTCCACGTTACATCGCCGACGGCTCCATCGACGGCATTTATGTGCTGATCATCGATATCGAGGATCGCAAGCGCTCGGAGCGGGAAATCCTCATCAGCAACAATCGCTTCCGCGCCGCGGTGGACGCCGTTCACGGTGTGCTGTGGACCAATAGCGCCGAAGGAAAGATGCTGGGTGAGCAACCCGCCTGGAGCGCTTTGACGGGCCAGACTCCGGAAGAGTATCGGGGTTTTGGCTGGGCGGACGCGGTCCATCCCGAGGACAGGCAGGGGTCTGTCGACAGCTGGAACAAAGCGGTCGCCGAAAAGTCGACCTATATCTGGGAGCATAGGGTGCGCCGCCACGACGGCGTCTACCGCACGTTTGCGATCCGTGGCGTGCCGATTTTCGACAAGGCCGGTGCGATCGCCGAATGGGTCGGCGTCCATACGGATGTCACCGAACAGCGGCAGGCCGAAAATACCCTCAAGGAACATGCGAGCAATCTCGAGCGTGAAATTCGCCACCGCATCCGTGCGGAAGAGCAGCTTCGCCAATTGAACGAAAGCCTAGAGGCGCGTGTCGAGGCGGAAATAGCGGAGCGCCGCCAGGCCGAAAAGGCATTGCAGCAGGCGCAGAAGATGGAGTCCATCGGCCAACTCACCGGCGGTGTGGCGCATGATTTCAATAATCTTCTTCAAGTGATCGCCGGCAATCTGCAATTGCTCTCCAAGGATGTGATCGGCAATGAACGTGCGGAGCGGCGGCTGGAAAATGCGCTTGCCGGTGTCCATCGCGGCGCAAAACTGGCCAGCCAGCTTCTGGCCTTCGGCCGCAGGCAGGCATTGGAGCCGCGTGTCATCAATATTGCCCGTTTCGTGACCGGCATGGACGATCTGCTTCGCCGCTCGCTTGGCGAAGCGATCGAGGTGGAAGTCATCACCTCGGGCGGTCTGTGGAACACCTATGCCGACCCCAACCAGGTGGAGAACGCTCTTCTCAATCTGGCCATCAATGCGCGCGACGCCATGGAAGGGCAGGGCAAGCTGACCATTGAGGTCGGAAATGCGGTTCTCGACCGCGATTATGCCCGCAAGCACTCGGAAGTCTCGGCGGGGCAATATGTGATGCTCGCGGTCACCGATACGGGGTCGGGCATGTCGCCGGAGATTCTCGAAAAGGTCTTCGAGCCGTTTTTTTCGACCAAACCGGAAGGCAAGGGCACCGGGCTGGGGCTTTCGATGGTTTATGGTTTTGCGAAGCAGTCCAGCGGCCATGTCAACATCTATAGCGAGGTGGGGCAGGGCACGACGGTGAAGATGTATCTGCCCCGCTCCGCCGCCGATGAGGACAGGGAAGTTGTGACGCCGAACGGTCCCGTGGAGGGCGGAACCGAAACAATTCTTGTGGTGGAAGATGACGAGGAAGTGCGCAACACCGTTGTCGAAACATTGGGCGATCTCGGCTACCGCGTGCTCACCGCCCGTGATGCGCAGGCCGGTTTGACCGTGGTGGAAAGCGGCATTCCAATCGATGTCATCTTCACCGATGTGGTAATGCCCGGACCGTTGAAAAGCCGGGAAATGGCGCGCCGCGCGCAGGAACGGCTGCCCAATCTCGCCGTTCTCTTCACCTCGGGTTATACGGAAAATTCCATCGTGCACGGCGGCAAGCTGGATGCCGGGGTGGAGCTTCTCTCCAAACCCTATACGCGGGAAGCGCTGGCGCGGCGCATTCGCCACGTCATCGCCAACCGCAAACAGGTGTCGTTGTCGAGAGCGCAGCCGACGTCTGCGCAGGATTCTTCGAAACCTTCCGAGCCGGTCAGGGCGGTCGAAAATAAAAGCCGGTCTATACGCGTTCTTCTGGTCGAGGATGACGAGCTGATACGGATGAATTCGATGGAGATGCTGTCAGAGAGCGGCTTTGCCGTCGTCGAGGCCGGAAATGCGGCGCAGGCGCTAAAGGTTATTGAAGCGGATCAGGTCGACGTTCTCATCACCGATATCGGCCTGCCGGACATGAAGGGCGGCGAACTGGCGGTGGAGGCCCTGCGCCGAAAGCCAGGGCTTGCCATTGTTTTTGCGACGGGGGATAGCCATTTGCCGGAAGGAGCGCCGGCAAGCGCGGTTCTCCTGACCAAGCCCTATGACGAACAGCAGATTGTCGCGGCCGTCAAACAGGCCCACACGGCAAAGAGCGCGGCGACGCAATAGGCTGGTCGCCGCTTTGCCGGCTCAATAACCGCGGGCCATGTCGACCGTTTCCGGCAGCCCGCCGGTCTCGCGCCATGTGCGCACATTGCCGGCCACGATGCGGGCCGAACTTTCCCGGCTTGTCGGCGCGGAAATATGCGGCAGGACGGTCACTTTGGGGTGTTGCCAGAAGGCGGAAGCAGCGGGCAAGGGCTCCTGCTCGAAGACATCGAGAACGGCGTGCGAAAGCCTGCCGGAATCGAGCGCTGCAATCAGGTCATCTGCGACTATCACTGCGCCGCGGGCGAAATTGATGAGTGCCCCGCCCTGCTTCATTGCGGCGAGACGCTCGGCGTTCAAAAGACCGCGCGTCGCATCGGTAAGCGGCACGAGGCAGACGAGAATGTCGCTCTTTTCCAGCAATGCCTGCAGCCCGTCATCGCCGGACAGCGTTTCCACGCCATCGACCGTCTTGGCCGAACGGCTCCAGCCAGCGACGTTGAATCCGGCATGGGTGAGGCGCTCCGCCGCAGCCGTGCCGAGCGCCCCGAGGCCGAGGAGACCGATGGTCGTTTCGCCGGGGTGGCGGTAATCCAGCTCCTGCCAGAGCGCCTTTTTTTGGTTTTCGCGATAGGCGGGCATATCGCGTTGCAGATAATAGGTCCATGCCAGCACGGCTTCGGCCATCACACGCGAAAGCTCAGGATCTTTCAGCCGAACGATGGGAGGAGCCTTTTCGCCCAGTTCCAGCACCAGCCGCTCGACACCTGCCCACAGGCTGTGGATCCATTTAAGGCCCGGAAGCGCCGCGATATCGGCAGGATCCGGATTGGCGACGATGGCGAAATCCACCTGGTCTTTCTGTTCCGCGCTCAGTTCGGAAAAGGAAAGAATGTTCTCTTCCGGCATGGCGGCGCGCAGCGCCTGCTTCCAGACGGTCTCCGTTTCCGCATTCATCCGCGAAACAAAGGCTATGGGTGATGGCATGAGACTGATCCTGCTTGCGATTTTAGCTTCGCGCCATCAATGCGCAATTTCGGCTGACAATACCATGGGTTAGTCGTTCGAATCGTCAACGGAATGAAACGGCCCGGTTTTCACCGGACCGTTTCACCATTACGCGTCTTCCTTCACCGGCGGCTTTGCATCGCCGTAATAGGCCGCGAATTTCTCGTGATAATGCTCCGAACCGCCGGGGCCGGCATAACGCTGCAATTCCGTCATGTCGGTCTTGTTGAGCACGATGCCAAGCGTCTTGTTGGCGATCTGCGGTTCGTTGGCCATCAGGTTCTGCACCATCTGGATCGGTGTCTTGCCCCATTCGGTCACGAAGACGAAACCGTCCACCTGCGGCGCAAAGGCCTTGGCGTCGATGACGGGGACGACGGGCGCGAGGTCGACGATGATGTAATCGCAGGCCTCCCGGGCAGATTCGATGAATTTGCGCATGCCGGGGGAGGAGAGCAGCTCGCTCGAATGGGCGAACTGGTTGCTGGTGGAAACCGGCAGGATGCCCATTTTCGTGCGCGTATCCACCTTCACCGCCTGCGTCCACGGGATTTCATCGAGCACCACTTCCACCAGACCGGCGGATTGCCGTGTGGTCAGCATGCGGCTGAGGCCGGGATTGCGGATATCTGCATCCACGACAAGCGTTCGTTTGCCGGTGGAGGCGATCAGCCCGGCGAGATTGAGCGCCACGACAGACTTGCCCTCGTTCGGCAGGCAGGAAATGACGCCGATGACCCGGCAGGGCCGCTCCTGAATGACGACGTCCGCCGTCAGCTTCACATTGCGGAGCGTTTCCGCAAAGCTGGAACGCGGGCTATCGACGGCAAGGCGCAGCATCTTCTGGAACGAGACCTGGCCGCTGTCATCAAGCGTGGCGTTCTCGCCGCCGGGGGTGGCGGCGCTGTCGCCGGTCTTGGCGTTTTCCACGCCCCTTTCCCCGATAAAGGGAAGGTAACCGAGAAAGCGCATGCGCAGATTGTCGCGTACATCGTTGCCGGTGTGGAAAAAGCGATCCCGGAATTCGAGAAGCGCTGCAATGCCGCCGCCCAGCATCAGGCCGAGAACGACCGAAAGCGCCATGGTCATGGTCTTTTTCGGGCTGGAAGGCGAAGTCGGCAGGCCCGCTTCGGAAATGATGCGCGCCTTGGCGATGGGCAGCGACTGCTTCTGGGAAGCCTCCTCGAAGCGACCGAGATAGGACTGGTAGAGGGTGCGCAGAGCGGTTGCCCGCTGCTCGAGTTCGCGCAGCTGGACCATGGTGATATTGGCTTGCGAATTGCGGCCCGCCACCCGGTCGATATTGTCGCGCAACGACTGCACGCGGGAATTGGCGACGTCATATTCGTTCTTGAAGCTGCCGGTGAGCTGCTGCAATTCCTGGAAGATCTGCTGCGATACTTCTTTCTTCTCGGCCTCAAGCGCGGTCGCCTGCGGATGGTCGGCGCCGAATTGCTGGATGATACCCCGCTGTCGGTCAGAGATGGTGATGTAGCGCTTTCGCAGATCCTGAATGACCGAATTGTCGGTATCGCGGGCCGAGACAACGGCGTTATCGACCGCCGTTTCCGGTCCACGGTCGATGATCGACTTATACTGGTTGTAACGGGCGGAGGCCGTCGCGGCATCCGCCTGCGCGGCAATCAGCTGGCCGTTGAGGTCGGCAAGCTGGCTTTCCGACATCAGTTCGCCGCGCGAGGAGACGATGTTGTTGTCCGACTTGAATTTCTGCACCGCCAGTTCAGCGGCCTGGGCGCGCTGGTTGAGGTCGGTCATGCGTTCCTGCAACCATACCGAAGCGCGCTCGCTGGCGTCGAAATTGGCGTTAAGCTGTTCGGTAAGATAGGCCTGTGCATAGGTCTTGGCGATCTGCGCTGCAAGCTGGCGGTCGGTCGAGCGGGTGGAGATGGCGATGACCGAGCTGCGGCCGACACGTTCCACCGTCAGCGACTGCTGCAGCACCGCGGCGGCCTTCTCGCGGCGTCCGGCGCGGATTGCGGCTTCGGAAACCGGCGGATCGCCCGGCAGGACGAGATCGAGAATGCCGCGCACGGAGGATTTGACGAGCTGGACCGGCGACATCGGCGGATTGACGATGGTGTCGTTCTCATCGAGCTTGGCCTTGTCGACTACGGTCAGCGCCATTTCCTTGGATTTCAGAATTTCCACGGCGCTGGCGATGCGGTTGTCGACGATCTGGGCTGCGGGCACCGGTGATTCCTCTTCCGCATAGCGGGAAAGGCTTTCATCCAGGAGCACCTGCGTCATCGCGGTGTAAACGGGGGTCGCAAGCACCAGGTAGAGGCCGGCCAGAACCACGGCGGCGATGACGGAGGCGGCAATGACATTGGCGCGGCGCACCACGGCGGCCCACAGGCGGTCGAGGTCGATGAACGTGTCGGAATCCTTGCCGGATTCCGGAAAACCGATATTGGATTTAAAGGTCTTGTGGTGCATGGACCTACCTTGTGAACTAAAAATGGTACGCGGGAAGCCGAGCAAACTCGCCTTCCCGCCTCCCGTTATTGGTGCGCCGGCCGCCTCCCCGGCGGCGCGATGAACGTCAGGCCGCCTGGACGCGGCTTTCGTGGTTTGCAATCAGTTCCTTCACCGAAGCGAGGACATGGGCTTCCATATCCGCCCGCATCAGCGAAAAGGCGACGTTGGCGGCAATGAAGCCCTGCTTGCTGCCGCAATCAAAGGTGCGGCCCGAATATTTCTGCGCATGGAAAGACTGCTTTTCGGCGAGCCGCTTCATGCCGTCGGTCAGCTGGATTTCATTCCCCGCGCCGCGCTCCTGCTTGGCGAGAATATCGAAGATTTCCGGCTGCAGGATGTAACGGCCATTCAGGTAATAATTCGAAGGCGCCTTGGATGGTTCCGGCTTTTCGACCATCTCGGTGACGGAAAAGCCGTGATTGACCTTCTGGCCGACGCCAACGACGCCATAGGACGAGACTTCTTCAGGCAGGCATTCCTCGACGCCGAGAATATTGCCGCCGACTTCATCGTAAAGCTCCATCAGCCCGGCGATACAGCCGCGTGCGCCGTAAGAAACCATGTCCGGCAGAAGCAGGGCGAAAGGCTCCTTGCCTACCAGCTCGCGCGCGCACCAGACGGCGTGGCCGAGACCGAGCGGCACCTGCTGACGCGTATAGCTGACGGTGCCGGCAACCGGCAGCATCTTTTCCAGCTGCAGCACCTGCACGGTCTTGCCGGAGCGGGTCAGCGTATTGATGAGTTCCGGCGCGCTGTCGAAATAGTCTTCGATGGCGGTCTTGTTGCGGCTCGTCACGAAAATAATGTGTTCGATGCCAGCCTGCATGGCCTCATCGACGGCATATTGCACGACGGGACGATCCACGATCGTCAGCATTTCCTTCGGCATCGCCTTGGTGGCGGGCAGAAACCGTGTGCCGTTGCCAGCTACGGGAATGACGGCTTTTCTGACAGTTTTGTTCAGGTCCATCGCGTTCTCCTTCATCAAGGTTTGATCTGTCCCCAGTCCCCGCGCAGATTTCGTCCACGCGTCAATTTCACGAAATCTGTCTTTTCACCCCTGTATTCGCCGCGGGCGCAAACATGGCGTCCCGCAACCTCCTCAGCCGCACTGCAATTGGCATTCGCAAATGCCCCAGCACGGCAGGATCCCTTATCGTGGTCTTCAAGGCGCCGAGTACCGAGCGGCTCTTGATGTTTTCCACCAATGTCAGAAAATTATGCGCCAGCCGCAGGCTGCGGGCTCTCGCCTGCTGCGCATCCATGGCTGCCGGCAGCAAAGTGTAATGGCTGAGGAACTCCTGATCCGCCCGCATCATCGCTTCGACGTGATGAAGTTCGAGCACACGCGAAATCGAGCCTTCGCGGATATTGTAGATATAGCCCGGCTTCGGTTCGATGACACAGAGGCCGCCGGCGGCGAGCGCCGAGGCGAGCAGGATATAATCCTCGCCGATGCGTATATCCTCGCGGAAGCGCAGAGCCTCGCTATTGAGGAAATCGCGCCGGAACATCGGCTTCATGTAGCCGAAATTGAAGGTGGAACGGAACAGGATGTTGGAGGAAATGAAGTCCTCGAGCGTGAGGGCAGAGCGTTCCTCCAGAAACTCTTCCGGAAACATCGTCTCCATCGGTCTGCCGTCGGTATAGACGACATCGAGATTATCGACAGCGATCTCAGCATTCGCGGCCTCCGCCCGGCACATCATGCAGGCGGAACGCTGCGGACGGATGACGTCGTCGGAATCGAGCACGGCGATCCAGCGTCCCGTCGCGGCCTCGATGCCGGCATTGCGTGCACCACCCGGACCGCGGTTTTCTTCCAGCGCAAGCAGGCGCACACGTGGGTCAATGGCGGCAATCGCCTCAACGAATGGGATAGTGTCATCGGCGGAACGGTCGTCGACGACGATCACTTCCAGCGTCACACCCTGCTGGTCGAGCGCGCTGTGGATGGCGGCTTCGATTGTATCGGCCGCATTATAGGCGGCGATGATGAAGCTGATATCGGGCGGTGAGGCAAGGTTTTCCATCAGGTCGCCTCCACCGCGCCATACTGGCGGATTTCGCGCACGCCGAAAGCGCCACTCATCGAGCCCATATGCAGTGCGCCACGCAGCGCATAACGATTGCGGCGCACGGCGTTGAGACCGTTCAAGGCGGCGAAGAGCGCGCAATAAAGCACTTTCGAACCTGCCTTCAGCACCTGCCCCACGCGGCGTATACCGGGTTTCCTGTCCGCCAGCACGCGGCCGTGGGTCTGGCCGGAGCGGAAGCGGCGTTTGGCAAGCCATAGGAAGCTTGCGCGATTTTCCGGCACGGGTTCGGACAACATGGCATCTTCCGCAAAGACAATACGCCCGCCGGCGGCGTGAAGATGCGAGAAGAAATGGGTGTCTTCGCCGCCGCTCTGGCCGAGCGCCAGCGCGAAGCGCCGGCCCTTCACCGAAGGCGCATCCATCTTGAGCAGCGTGTTGCAGGTATAGCCGGTGATGATCTCGCCATTCACCCAGACCGGAACGGTCGAGTGGAAATCGCCGCGTTTCATCCATCCCGGCGCATTGTCCCGGTAAACGGCCGCTACGGGGCCGAGAACCGCTTCCGCACCGGTCTCGCCGGCTTTTTCCAGAAGGGCGGAGAGCCAGTGCGGCGGGGCGGTTTCGTCATCATCGATGAAGGCGAGGTAATCCGCCTTGCATTCCGACAGGCAGGCATTGCGGGCAATCGAAATATTCGATTTCGGGCAATGGACATAGGTGATCTCGAACGGGGCGGTTTCGCGCAGGCGATCGACGCTCGCCTTGGCGCTCGGCTCCTCGTCATTATCGGCGACGATAAGACGAACTTTCACGCCTTCCGGCACGTCCAGCTCGAAGAGTGACAGAAGTGTGGCGATAAGTGCCGGGCGTCTGTAGGTGCAAATGCCGATATCGACGGTTTTCGAATCATCTGGGCGGGTGACGGTGTTGTCGGTCATGAGACAGCCTTTCTTCCCCGGAATTTCAGGAGTTCCAGCCAGAAGCCGGTGGACCAGGCCAGATGCATCACCATCGCCGAAAAGGCGGCGAGCGGGCCGTATGGGTTTTTCTGACCTATTGCCATCCACAAGCCATAACCCAAACATGCGGCGATCCAGAGGCCGAGCGGGATAAGGGCCGCCCAATGCACGAGCGATAGCAGCGCGAAGATGAACACCGGCAAGACGGCGAGCGGGATCATCTGGCGGATTTTCGGGATCGAGCGATGCTTCAGGAGGTTCTTCGCCCGGCCGCGGCCATAGGCGAGATATTGCCGGAACAGCGGCATGACGCTGGCGCGCGGATAATAGGTCATGCGGGTCTTGTCGGTCATCCAGATACGGAAACCGGATTTGCGCAGGCGGAAATCCAGTTCGGCATCCTCATTGTGGCTGAAGCTCTCGTCATAGCCGCCGACCGCGTCGAAGGCGGCAATCCGCATCAAGGCGTGATGGCCATGGTCGATCCAGTGGCCTTTGGCACCCTCGCGGTGCTTGGAACCGCCATTGCCGAGCTTGGAATTCTGGGCGACGGCCGTCGCTTTCTGAAACAGGCCGTGGCCGATGGTGTCCATGGCGACGACGACAGAATCCGCGCCGGTGCGTTCCGCATCTTCGATCAGCCGCTGGCAATAGTCATCGGGATAATCGCCATGGGCGTCGATGCGGATGAGATAGTCGAAATCCTCGCCGAAGGTGGCAACGGCAAGGTTGATGCCAGCGCTCTGGATGCGCTTCGCATTGGCGAGAAGTGTGACGCGGTCATCCGTCGCCGCAAAGGCGGAAACGATATCGCGGGTTCCATCCGTGCTGCCGCCATCGGCAACCACGATACGGAAGAGACGCCCCTGCATTGCATTGGTGAATTTGACAAGCAGCCCCTCGATTGTCTTTGCCTCATTGAGGCAAGGAATGACGATCAGCGTTCTGATGCCGGAATGACCAAGACCTTCCATAATTTGCCCCCTACGCACTACACGGTTGAAAACTGCGCTTCACGGGCATGGCCGGAAGCGGATGTGGTGAGCGAGGACAAGTGCTGGACCAGCCGACGGCAATCGTCGCGGTCCGTCAGCCATTGTTTCCTGTCGATTGCCGAGAGGGTGTCGAAGGCGTTCGCATAGGTTTGCGGCGTCATTTGGCCGAACAGTGCGGCGAGGTCGTCCGGGCTTGCATTTGCCAAGACAAAGCCGATATCGCGTTTTTCGATGAATCGGGCGGTTTCCGTGCCGGAAAGCGCAATCGGCAGGGTGCCATAAAGGCCGCCTTCATAAAGCCGATTGGGCAGCAGCCAGCTGGAATTCTGGCCTTCTTCGAAGAAGTCGATCGCCCAGGTGAACTGCACCTCGTTGTAGATCGCGGCTAGATCCTCGGGGTTTTTGTAAGGTCCGTGGAAGTGCAAATGCGGGGCAGCGGCCACGAAGCCATCGAAATCGGTAAACTCCGAATAGGCCGGCCGGCCACGCAGGATGATTTCGACCCGGCCTTCCATGCGGCGGGCAAACTCAGCGAGGATTTCTAGCGACCTACGGCAGCGAAGCGCCCCGAACCAGCCGATTTTCCATGGTTCGCCGGGCTTGGGGGGGCGGGGTTGCGGCGCGGCGGCAACGGTGCTGTCGAGCGCCAGCACCTTGTTTTCCTGCAAAAGGACGGGAAGGTCGAGGCCCGACACAGGTTTGAAATAATGCTCCACGAATGCCGGAGAACTCGTGACCAGCAGTTTGGCGTCGCGTGCGAAATAACGTTGCGCAGCATTCAGCAGCTGTCCGGGCCTGCCTTTGTTGAGAAGCAGGCGGTGAATATCGAGACATTCGTAAACCAGTGCTGGCTGGCCGCTATAGATCGACATGGCCCGCTTTGCCAGAGCCAGCATTTCGAGGTTCCTGGCAAGAATGATGTCGGGTGTCGGGATGCCGCTCAGGACCTTTCCAAGCGAAAGGCTGGCTTTTGCCACAGCCGCCATGCGTTGCAGAAACTGCCCGTCGGCGGTCTCCCCAAGCACGACGGGCACGACGCCCTCGATTTCCGCCAGCTGGTTCTGCCCGCGCCGGAAACCTGCCAGCGTGACCCGCGCCCCGCCCGCGAGCAAGGTCAGCACCCGCCGGCGAATGGCGGGGTCCGACAGATCATGCGCGAGATAGAGAATATGGGTCATGCAGGGTTCCGGTTGGTTCGCGCGTCAAAGACGTCGCAGCACAGGTTTTGGTTCAAAAAATCCGGTCAGTTCAGAGCGCAGGCGATGCTTTCCGGGAACTGGCACTTGTCGCCGAGGGCAGTGAATGAGAAGCGGTCAACGACCATCTGCGACGGCCCGGCATAAGCAAACTTGCCCATCCAGTCCTTCAGCGTATCGGTGCCCCACAGGCTGAAGAAAATCTTCTGGGCGTTTTGCGGGATTTTCGTTGCGTCCGTGACTTCATGAACGAGCTTGCCGTTGACGTAATAACGCAGGCGCTGTGGTTCCCAGACGAAGGCATAGTCGTTGAAACCGGCATCGGCTCCACCTTCCACCGGCACCAGCTTCTCATTGCCGCCCTTGGCGGAGATATATTGGTTGAGCTGCACCTGGCCGGTATTTTTGCCGAGAACCTCGAAGTCGATTTCGTCGTGCGGTTTCTTGTCGGTCGGGCCAATGTAGGTGAAGAAGGCGGAGTTCAGTCCGGAGCCGGTGGCGGCCTTCATGCGCGCTTCATAGGTGCCGTAACGATAGCGGCCCTTGGTCTGGATTTCGCCGCAGGCGAATTTGCGGTCCCCAGCCTTGGCTTCTTCGAAACCGAGTGTGAGTTGGCCGTTTTCCACCGTCGCCAATTTTTTCGACCAGGTGCAGTTTTGATGCGCGCCGTTGTTCCAGCCGTCTGAAACGTACCAGAAGCTTCTGTCCATCTGGTCGAAATTCTCGGTGAAGGACGCGCCGTTGCCTTCCTGCGCCTGCATCGGTGTTGCGAAAGCCGTGGCCGAAAGGGCTGCGGCAAGAAGAATGCGTGTCTGAACGCGGGTGACAAATGTTGTCATTGGTTCACCTCTGTCGTTGCGAATAAAGCGTTTCGGATGTGGGCGGGCCGATTATGGAGGCCCGTTTGGTCGGGGAAGCAGTTGCCGTCTTGCGTTTGCCGCTGCGGCTCCCGGTGAGCACGGAATAGACGGTGGGCAGATATTTGCGTGTCTGCGCGTTGCTGATGATCAGGATGACGAAGGCGGACAATGTCGCGCTGATATAGAAGGCGGGATAAAAGTCCGGCCCGCCCTTGTTCCAGACCATCCACATGATGACCAGCAGCGGGTAGTGGGCGCAGAATATCCAGAAGCTGAGGCTGCCGGTCTCGGCAAGCCGCTGGCCAAGCCTGCTGCGGATCAGGATCGATGAAGACACCCAGAAACCAAGCGCGCCGAAGACCGCGAGCAGATTGCGCGACATGTTGAGCCAGAAGGTGAATTCCGGGCCGGTGAAATAAAGACCCGTAGCAAGAATGGCGGATGCCGTGAAGGTTAGCACCATGATCGGCAGGGCGTAGGGATCAAGCGCCTTGACATCGACCCGGTGCAGAGCGAGCGCAATGCCGAGCGAAAAGCTGAAGAGGATCGATTTCTTCTGCACGATGAAGATCGTCAGGTCCGGCATGGCCGTGATGATCAACAGGATTGCGAGCGTCGGCAGCGCGAAGCGGCGCATCAGAAATGCGAGCACCGGCGACAGCAGAATGCAGACAAAAAGGTCGCGCAGAAAATAAAGCGGCACGTTCACCGGCAGTTCTTCGAGTGCCGTACCATGGCTGAGGATTTCGCGCGGGCTGGCATTCCACAGATCGGGGAAATACCCCACGCCGACATCGAAGAGCTGGATCAGCAATACGGCGGCAAACAGCGCGCCATTCCACAGAAGGAAGGGCAAAAGCACGGTCTTCGATTTGGAGCGGATTGTTGCCGGATAATTGAATTCACTCATGCCGCGGCGAAACAGCAGGTAACCGGAGATGGCGCTGAGGCAGGGCACGCCGATACGGAAGAGCGCATCGCCCAGGAAAACGCGCAGCCAATCGAAGAAGCCGTAAAGGCCGAGAAAAGGGCTGGTTTCGGCATCGTGCGGCACATGCACGAACACGATCCCTGAAATCAGCAATATGCGCATCAAATTGATACGGGAGGATAGGTTCTGATCGACAGTCACATCAGTCACCCCTATTGGGCGGCGTCCACCCACGCCGCGTTGCAACCAGAGCGAACTTAAGCCCGCACTGGAAAGTCTGGTTTCGACTTTGGGATAAAATGTGGCGACGCGGGAAAAACACAAGCTTAGATTTTGCGGGTGAATGTCTGGCGTTCCAGTCATTCCTGTCGCTTTAAAAATTCAAACATTTGAAATTATTGTCATTTTTATAAAAATGGCTATCGTTAAAAATCGCCCTAGCGTGTGAAATTGTCATTTGTCGTGATATTGCGCTGCAAAAAGAACCGCCATACGCCCCTGCCGCGGTGAGGGAAATCACCGCGGAAAAGGCCGGTTAACGGCGGAAATGAGGCGCGTTTTTCTGCGATTGAACTAACCTTGGGTTGCATTGCTCTGCATGCGCCGCGATTTGACCATTCCGAGAATTTTCCCGAGCAGCGCCCGTTCAGTCAGCAGGATCAGCACCGCATAGATGACGCCACCCACGGCAGCGCCGATGAGAACCTGAAGCGTGGCATTGGGAACGCGCTCAGCCAGAACGTGAAGCAGATAACGCACCGCACCGGCCATGATCAGCGCCGCGATCATCGGCCGGCTGCTGACATAAAGGCCGCGGAAGAAGGGTGTATCGCTTGCCTTGAACACCGCCCAGGAATAGGCGACCAGCGTTACCGCATTGACGATGCAGAGCCAAACCATCGCGTCGATTAGGGTGCCATAAAGCGCGGCAAGCCAGACCGCGACGGTGGTGACGATGGCGCGGATCGTCGCCGACCAGAACAGCACGCGGCCGTAACCTGCTCCCTTCAAATACGGGATG
The DNA here is from genome assembly GCF_002008225.1 of Agrobacterium salinitolerans. Lineage (GTDB taxonomy): Bacteria > Pseudomonadota > Alphaproteobacteria > Rhizobiales > Rhizobiaceae > Agrobacterium > Agrobacterium salinitolerans. The sequence continues at coordinate 196,551 of NZ_MRDH01000027.1, forward strand.
AAGGTGCTGCACGGCGTCAGAATGGCCTTCGACAGGGCGAGCAGGCCGAGAACGGGCCAGGCATAGGCCCAGTTCTGCCCGAAGATGACAAGCATGGCCGGCTCCGCCACGGCCCAGAGGCCGAACATCATCGGTGCCAAAAGCACGGTCAGCACCTGCGTACTGAACATCAGCGCATCGCGCCGGCGCTGCGGATCGTCCATCATGCGGCTGAAGGCGGGAAACAGGACACCCATGACAGCCGACAGAACCACCTGGTTGGGAATGCTGGCAAAGCGGTTGGAGGCGGAATAGGCGCCGGCATCCGCCAGCCCAAGATGCCGGGCAATGACCACCATCGGTGACTGGAAGGTAACGAAATTGGCGATTTCCGAGCCCATCAGCCCCGAACTGAAGCCGAGAAGCGGCACCAGTCGGCGCGGTTTCATGACGAAGCGCGGGCAATAGCGGGAAACGGCATAAAGCCCGACAAGCCGGATGAGGGCTGCGGCAAAAAGCTGGATGATCAGCGCCCAGACGCCGAAACCCATGAAAGCAAGTGCGACCGCGACAATGGCCGCGATGCTTTCCGATGCCATGCTCCACAGCGCGTCCTTGCTGAAATTCATCCGTCGCGCCAGCAGCGAATAGGCGACATCACCGGCAAGCTGCAGCGGGATGAGAAATGCCATGATGCGCAGCAGATAGGCGCTTTCCACCGCACCCAGCAGTTCGCCGAAAAATTCCGCGAAGATGTAGAGGACGGCGGCCATTGTGCAGGAGATGGCGAGATTGGCCCAGAAGACGGTATGGATCGTTTCCATATCCTCTTCCTTCTCGACGATAAGGGCGGACGTCAGGCCCGCCCCGGCGATCATGGTCAGGAACTGTACAACCGTAAGTCCTACCGCCACCACCCCGAATTCTTCCGGCGTGAGGAGACGAGCGAGAATTGGGACCGTGACAAATTTAAGCCCGAATGTCCCTGTTTTTGATAAAACGCTCCAGCCGACATTCGTGGTGATGGTCTTTACATTTGGCGCTGGGGGCATACAAGCATCCTGTTTCTGGAGGCCGGCGGGAGGAAGCCGGTTGGGAGTTGCCGATACCATCGGGGCCGCTTTTAGGATCGGGCCCGACACTTCTTGATCAACGCAAGGGGCGAAACAATGGCAAGGTTTACTGTCGTCATTCCCTACTACCAAAAGCAGCACGGTGTCTTGGGACGTGCACTCGCATCGGTTTTTGCGCAGACCTACCAGGACTTCGATCTTGTCATCGTCGATGACGAATCGCCATACCCGATCGATCAGGAACTTGCGGAACTTTCGCAGGGTGAGAAAGACCGGATTCTTGTCATTAAGCAGGCCAATGCCGGCCCGGGCGGCGCGCGTAACACCGGTCTCGACCATGTGCCTGGCGGCACCGACTACGTTGCCTTTCTCGATTCCGACGATATCTGGACGCCAGATCATCTGCAGAATGCGGCCTTCGCACTAGAGACTTACGACGGCGATTGCTACTGGGCATCGATGCAGGCAAGTGACGAATTTTATTATCATTTTGCCATTTCCGAGTTGGAGAAAAATGAGGGCGCGGCACGGCTTTCCGAGAAGCCTCTGGTGATCGAGCTGCCGGATCTCGCAAGTGTGATGCTACGCAACTGGAGCTTCCTGCATCTCTCCTGCATGGTAATCGGCCGTCCTCTTTTTGAGAAAATCCGCTTCGATCCGGCGCTCAGACTGGCGGCGGAAGACGTGCTGTTTTTCTGCGATTCCATCCTCGCATCGAAGCGGACGCTGCTCTGTGACGATGCCGGTGCGATGCGCGGAATGGGCGTCAATATCTTCCACAGCATCGACAATACCTCGCCGGAATTCCTGCGCCAGCAGTTCAATACCTGGGTGGCGCTCGATACGCTGGAGGGGCGTTTTTCACGCCGGCCGGACGATGTCGCCTCCATTGCGTCCTATAAAAACACGGCGCGCAAACAGGCGCTGTGGAGCCAGGCGGGCAACTTGAAACGGCGAAAGGCGCCCGAATTCGGACTGTTGTTGAAGTGGGCGATGCGTGATCCGGCACTGCTGCGTGCTGCTTTCGAACTCGGCGCCGGAAAAATCGTCCGCCCGCGATGAGCGAATTCTCGCCCGCAAGAATTTATATGTTTTTCACCCAGGAGTGACCTCATGAAACCTTACCACTGGGAATCTCATCACGGAAATTTCGGTGACGATCTCAATCTGTGGCTGTGGGACTTTTTGCTTCCGGGCCTGCGCGATGTGCATGACGATGTCATGCTCGTCGGAGTCGGCACTGTCCTGAACGATGTTCTTTTGCCGGGAAAACAGCGCAAGCTGGTGATCGGCAGCGGTTATGGTTACGGCGCGGTGCCGGATACCAGCACCGAATTCTGGGACATTCGCTGCGTGCGCGGCGAAAAAACTGCCGCCAAGCTCGGGCTCGCGCCCGAAAAAGGCATTGTCGATCCCGCCGTCATGGTCACCGAGATGCCCGATTTCAAAGACCTGCCGAAACTTTACAAGAAGACCTTTGTTCCGCACTGGGAATCGGCGGAATTCGGCATGTGGGAAACGGTCTGCGAGCCGGCAGGCCTCACCTATCTCGACCCGCGCGGCGAGGCGAAAGCTGTCATCCGCGCCATTGCCCAATCGGAATTCATCGTGGCTGAATCCATGCATGGTGCAATCCTTGCCGATGCCTTCCGCGTGCCGTGGGTCGCGGTCAGCACCTCGCCGTCGATCAACAGCTTCAAATGGAGCGATTGGGCCGGCAGCGTCGGTGTCGACTATCAGCCGCGCTATGTGCCGGTTTCGACCCGCGCCGAGGCGGCGAAAAAGGGCTCGCGCTTCTGGGGTATGAGCTTCCCGCCGCCGCCCGGCCCCGCCATTGCCGAGGCCGGTTCCGTTCCGGTGCATGAAGGTCCGGCGCATGAGGGTGACGTGCTGGTCCGGCCGCAGGAAACGCAGTCCCGGTCATTGCGCAAATTGGCCAAGCAGGTGCTGGCCGCGCCTTCCACGCTGGCGCTCTGGCAGGCAAGCCGCGCGGAGCCGCGTCTCAGCCCGGATGGCCGGCTGGAAGAGCGCAAGGAGCGTTTCGCCGCCGTTCTGGAAACGGTGAAGCGGGATTATCTCTGAGGGCGAAGAGTGGATGCGGCAGGGAGTTTTCTGCCGCCTTCGCATGAGGATGCCATCCTCTAGGGTCTCTATCGTCATGCTCGGTCCTGTCCCGAGCATCTGCAACCGACCGATCATACGATACGTGAGTAGATCCTCGGGGCAAGCCCGAGGATGACGGCGAGAAATTGGCGGAGGTCGCCTTTTCCCTTACGAAACCGGCGTGCCGTCCAGCAGATAACGCACATCACGCACCGGTGGCGATTTGCGGAAGCGGGCAGTCTTGTCGCTCCAGATGCCGCGCGTGATGGCGGGCAGGGCGGGGAGGCGCGCAAGGGCGTGGCTTAACGCGCCGCCCATGCCTTTCTGCTTTTTCGTATCGAGAAAATGGCGAAGCTCGAATTTGGCGCGGATATGTTTTTCATGTTCGCGCAGGATCGCTGTTTCCTCTGCCGAAAGCCGGCAACCAGCGAGAATGGCTTTGTCCGCCTCGTATAAGCGGCGAAGATCTTCGGTGCGATGGCGGCCGCTCAGCGAGTTGCCGCGCACGATCGCGCCGTAACCGCAATGGTGGATGACCTTGTAGCGCGCGCCGGCGGCCAGCGCCCGCACGTAAAGCTCGTAATCTTCGCCAAGCCTCAGAGCCTCGTCATAACGCAGCGCATGTTTGTCGAGAAAAGAGCGGCGTATCACCGGTTTCAGAAATCCGGTTTCTCCGCGCTCCACGCCGGGCCTGGAAATATTGCCCTCGACGAATTCCGTGAGCGATAAAAACCGCGCCTGCGGCTCGAAACGGGCCGGCTGCATGGAGGAAGCGCCGGAAACCGATTGCTGGATGAAAGCGATATTGTCAGCTACGAGATCCCAGTCGTCATCGGTCAGCATGGCAGTGAAGCGACCCCTGAAGAAGAAGTCGTCCGCATCGAGAATGCTGATGAGCGGGGCAGATGAAATCGAAATCGCGTGGTTGCGCGCGGCCGAAGGACCGCGATTCACATCGAACCGCACGACCCGCAAACGGCCTGTGCCATCATCCGCCGCATGCGCCACGTCGCTTGTCGTGTCGGTGGAGCCATCGTCGATAACCACGACTTCCCCGACCTCGGGCTCCGCAAGGGCGGAGCGAATGGCGATATCGATGGTTTCAGATGCGTTTTTCGCAGCGATGATGACGCAAATGGGCTGTGAACCGCTCACCATGTGGTGTCCTTCTGCTTTGATCAACCGTCAGGATTTGGCCAGCAGAAAGTGTCAGGCGTATGGATGCAAGCGATTTTTTGCGGCGCAATAAAAGAAGCTGCGTAAAAGCTTACATATCGGTGAGTTTGGCGCCGTGCGGCGGGGCGCTTTTTGCCGGTTCCGCCGCCATGGTCTCGGCGCTGCGATCACGCGAAAAGGTTTCCCGCATCCGCCGTTTTTCTCGGGCGACGAGAACCAGAATTCCAATAAAATAGCCGATTTGCAGAATGACTGCACAGATGAGCGTCTGGATGAATGCGGTATAGAATGATCCGTGGATGAAATACGTGCCAACCGCAAAGGCAAGCAATGCACCGATCATGCTGAAAAAGACACGAGGTGCATACATGGTGCTCTCCTCCCGAGAACGATTTCTCCATTTTTGGCTGCGCTGCGGCATTTTTTTTCTTTGCAAGAAATATACGATGAGACCGGTGCTGTTTCAACACACATATATAGTTCTTCTAACGGTTGCGGCATGAAATTTCGGTAATCTGGATTGGTAAATTCCTCCATAACTGCCGATTCGCGCCGATCAGGCCTGCCTGACGACACCGGCTCCTGCGTCTGGAAGCGCCAGAACTGTGCTGCGGGCGGCCCTTGCGGGTTGTCTGTCACGCTCTGCAGACTTCGTTAACCATCTCGCCTTTAAAAAGTCGGTATTGATTCCTCGAAGAGCAGGGTGCCCGCGTGACGACGAGTTCAGAAGTAATCGCCTTTCCGGCAAAGAACCGCATTGCCGACGTAAAACGATGTGCAACCATGCTCGACCGGCTGCATGGTGTGGAGGCGAATGATTTCTGGCGCAGGGAGTGCCGTGAACTGGCCGCCCGTTTGACGGCGCTTGGCTATGAGGACGCCGCCATGCGGCGCGAGGTCATGGAATTTCAAAACGCCGTGCAGGCTGAATTGTGGGCGGGGGACGCCACGCCCGAGGCACGCCGCGACAGCCATTGATGGTTCTTTTTCTTCAATAAAAAAGCCGGCGGGTTATAAACCAGCCGGCTTTTTGTTGGTTCCGTACGCCTCAGGAGGCGCTAGCGGCGCCGCGCGTGCGGGCAACGCCATCCAGTGCGGGCTTGTATTTAGGATCGAGTCGCGCCGCATGCGCATAGGACTTGGCAGCCTTGGCCATCTCACCGCGGCGCTCATAGACCAGCGCCTGGTTGGCCCAGGATTCCGCCACATTACCATCAAGCGAAATCGCGTGGTTGAAATCGGCGAAGGCGTTTTCATCGTCGTTCAGCGCGACATAAGAAAGGCCGCGGCCATTATAGGGCTCGGGCGACGTCGATGACAGCGAGATCGCCTTGGAGAAGTCCTCGATGGCCTGGGCATGCTGGTTGCGCAGCTGGTAGATCAGGCCACGATTGTGCCAGGCGCGCCCGTCGGTTGTTTCCAGCTCGATGGCGCGGGAGAAATCGTTGAAGGCTTCGTTCACGCGGCCGGACTGGCGGTAAAGATTGCCACGGCCGATGAGCGCCACATCGTAGCTCGGATTGATCTGCAGGGCAGCGTTGTAGTCCTGAAGGGCCTGTTGCTGCTGGCCGCTATTGCGGTAAACCAGCGCGCGGTTGGCATAGGCCTGGTAAAAGCGCGGGTTCAGCTGCAGCGCCTTGTTGAAATCCTCGATGGCGCGGCGCGAATCGCCGGCGCGGCCGTAGGCCGAACCGCGAACATTGTAACCTTCAGGGTCCTGCGGATTGGCGTTGATGACCGAGGTGAGCGAGGCGATGTTTTCCTGCGAGCCCTGGGCGCGGTCGATCCGGAACACATCTTCCGTCTGGTTGGATGTCGCACAGCCGGAAAGACCGGCAAGGATGGTGCAGACGACCAGAGAAGCGCGGAACCCTCTGTTGTTTTTCAGTGGCAACCGGCGCGCAGAGGCATCGGCGTTTTTCACAACACAGGCGTCGACAGCGATCATTCGGTGTGGGTTCCCTCGCAGGCCGGTCTCACGATCGTTCTCAAGAACATTCTCCGGCCACAAACACAAAAAGCGGCGGCGAATTGATCGCCCCCGCCCAACAAGCATTCAAAAACGTCCAAAAGACGGCCTATTAACGGCCTGCGCGGGGGCCTGCAACCAGACCTTCGCGCTGTGCACGCTTGCGTGCCAGCTTGCGAACGCGGCGAACGGCTTCAGCCTTTTCGCGGGCGCGCTTCTGGGAGGGCTTTTCGTAATAATCGCGCATTTTCATTTCACGGAAAATGCCTTCGCGCTGCATCTTTTTCTTGAGGGCGCGAAGCGCCTGATCAACGTTATTGTCGCGGACTAGTACCTGCACGTTAAACCCGTTCCTTTAGTTTGGTTATCTTGCTGTGAGAATAAAGGCATTCGCACGCAAACGAAAAATGGTTCGTCCGGCTGTCCAGCTGGGCGATTGGTGACGTGCAATAACAGATCATTTGCGCCAAGTCCAGCCGGTAGCGCATAATCCGCCTGCAAAATACGGGCTGTCCCGCGTTCGTCCCGCAATGTCGAAACAAAATCATTGCGACGTCGCAAAATGAATATTGCCTCCCCTCCCGATTTGCCATGTGTATGATATGGGCCGGGACTATCTTTACGGCCTCTGGCCGGTTCTTGAGGAGCAGATTGCGAATGCGCAAATATTCCGTTTTTGCCGTGGCGCGTGAGGCGCTCAGGGGTCATAAGGGGTGGGATGCGCAATGGGCCTCGCCCGAACCGCGCAAGGACTATGATGTCATCATCATCGGTGGTGGCGGACATGGTCTCGGAGCGGCCTATTACCTTGCCAAGGAACACGGCATTACCAATGTCGCAGTTTTGGAAAAAGGCTGGCTTGGCGGCGGCAATACGGGCCGCAACACCACCATCATCCGCTCCAACTATCTCTATGAAGAGAGCATGGATATTTACGAGCATTCCCTGAAACTGTGGGAAGGCCTGAGCCAGGATCTCAATTACAACGTCATGTATTCGGCGCGCGGCGTGATGATGCTGTCGCACAATATTCACGACCGGCAGTCCTTCAGCCGCCATATCAATGCCAACCGACTTTATGGCATCGACAATGAATGGCTGACGCCGGAGCAGGCGAAAGCCTATTGCCCGCCGCTCGATATCTCAGGCAATGCGCGGTATCCGATCAATGGCGCAGCGCTCCAGCGCCGCGGCGGCACGGCTCGCCACGATGCGGTGGCCTGGGGTTATGCCCGTGCGGCCTCCGACCGCGGCGTGCACATCATCCAGAACTGCGAGGTCACGGGTATTCGCCGTGGGCCGGACGGAGCGGTGACGGGTGTGGAGACCAATCGCGGTTTCATCGGCGCGAAAAAAATCGGGGTTTCCGCCGCCGGCCACTCCTCCGTCATCATGAAAATGGCTGATGTCCGCGTTCCCCTGCATTCCAATCCGTTACAGGCACTGGTGTCGGAGCCGCTGAAGCCGATCTTCCCCTGCGTGGTCATGTCCAACACGGTGCACGCCTATATTTCGCAGTCCGACAAGGGCGAGCTGGTGATCGGTGCTGGCACCGACCAGTATAATTCCTATTCGCAGACCGGTGGTTTGCAGATCATCACCCATACGCTCGACGCCATCTGCGAACTCTTCCCGATTTTCCGCCGTGTGAAGATGATGCGCCAATGGGGCGGCATCACCGACAACACACCCGACCGCTCCGCCATCCAGAGCGTGACGCCGGTGCAAAACCTCTTCGTCAATTGCGGTTGGGGCACGGGTGGCTTCAAGGCGACGCCGGGTTCGGCCAATCTCTTCGCGCATCTCATCGCCCGCGGTGAACCGCATCGCCTGGCGGCCGGGCTGACGCTCGACCGGTTCCGTACCGGCCGCCTGATCGATGAGGCTGCCGCTGCCGCGGTGGCGCATTGATGCTGGCGGCGGCCATGCTTGCGATCAACATATCAGGCGCGGTTGCGGCCGTGCCCGCCGGCAGCGCCATTCCCGAGGCCAGGGATTTTCGCAGTCAGAAGATTGCGAAGATGCAGGGCGAGAAAGACTGGCCGTTCGCGGCGGAAAAAGGCCTGCTTCTCTGTGCTCCCAGTCTCGCAAACAAGATGGTTTATTTTGTCGGCGAGAAGGAGGATGGCGAGCAGGATTACCCTTTCGCGATCGATACCGACATGATGGCGGTCGCCATCGTCAATATGGGCCGGGCCTCGGCGCTGCGTCCCTTCGATAATTTCGAGCAGCTTTTAAAGCGGCTTTCCCCTTTCGTAGCCATGGGAAAGCGGCTGTGTGACCAACCCGCCGGAACCATACTTCCGGAAAACTCTCTCTAGGTGGAGCGACGATGCTTCTGATCCATTGCCCCTATTGTGGGGAAGACCGTTCCGAACTGGAATTCCGCTGGTCGGGCGAAGCCCATATCGCGCGTCCGACAAACATTGCCGATATCTCCGATGAGGCCTTCGCGGGATATTTCTTCATTCGCGACAATGACAAGGGCCTTGTTTTCGAGCGCTGGCGTCACATTCACGGCTGCGGCCGCTTCTTCAACGCCGCCCGCGATTCAGTCAGCGACAAGTTCTTGATGACCTACAGGGCGGGCGAACCGAAACCGGATACTGAGACGGTCCTTTCCGCAGAAAAGGGAGCCGGGCAATGAGCGGCGATTATCGTATAAAGGGTGCCGGCCGGCTGACCCCGGCCAGAACCGCCCGTTTCACCTTCGACGGCAAGATCTATCCGGCGTTGGAAGGCGATACCGTCGCGTCGGCGTTGCTGGCCAATGGCGTGCATCTGATTGGCCGCTCGTTCAAATATCACCGCCCGCGTGGTTTCCTGTCCGCCGGGCCGGAGGAACCGAATGCGCTGATCGACGTCTCCCGCGACAGCCTGCGCAAGCAACCCAACGTGCGCGCCACGGTGCAGGAAGTCTTCGACGGCGCGATCATCGCCTCGCAGAACCGTTTCCCGTCGCTCTCCTTCGATCTGAGCGCCGTCAACGATCTTCTCTCGCCGATGTTCGCAGCGGGCTTTTATTATAAGACCTTCATGTGGCCGAAGGCCGCCTGGCATAAGATTTACGAACCGCTGATCCGCCGCGCCGCTGGTCTCGGAAAAGCGCCGAGCGAGCCGGATGCGGATCATTATTCCGGCCGTTATGCCCATTGCGACGTGCTGGTGGCCGGCGCCGGCGTCGCCGGCCTGACGGCGGCGCTTGCCGCGGCAAAAACCGGTGCCAGCGTCATTCTGGTGGATGAAAATGCCGAAGTCGGCGGCGCGCTGCGCTTCGACACCGGTGCGGTGATCGACGGCCTGCCCGGCTATGAGTGGGCGCAGAAGGTTCTTGCCGAACTGCAATCCATGCCCAACGTCCGGGTTCTGACCCGCACGACGGCCTTCGGTTACTACAACCACAATTTCGTGGCGCTGGCGCAGCGCGTCACCGACCATCTCGCCACGCCCGCCAGACACCAGCCGCGTGAGCGGCTGTGGCAGGTGCGCGCCAAGAAGGTCGTGCTCGCGGCAGGCGCGATCGAGCGCCACATGGTTTTCGCCAATAATGACCGCCCCGGCATCATGCTGGCTTCGGCGGCCCGCACCTATCTCAACCAGTACGGCGTCGCCGTCGGTCACAATGTCGGTGTCTACACTGCGCATGATTCGGCCTATGAGACGGCCTTCGACCTGAAGAAGGCGGGCGTGAAGATCGCCGCCATCGTCGATTGCCGCGAAAATCCGGACCAGCGTCTGCTGGACGAGGCCCGGGCGCTCGGCATCGAGGTGCTGGCGGGCCACAGCGTCTACAACACCGCCGGCCGCCTGCGCGTCTCTTCCATGACCGTTGGCCGCAATGGCGTCTCCAACAAGCGCAAGATCGCCATCGATGCGCTTGTCGTTTCCGCCGGCTGGACACCGTCGGTGCATCTCTTCTCGCAATCGCGCGGCAAGCTGAAGTTTGACGCGGCTAATCAGCGTTTCCTGCCTGATATCCATGTGCAGAACTGCGTCTCCATCGGCGCCTGCAACGGCACGGACGATCTTTCCGCGATCATTGCCGAAGCGGCAGCTGCTGGGGGCGGTTCGGTGGAATTCTCCGGCGAAAATGCCCGGGCATGGACGGGCGGCATGATCGGTGCGGCCGAAGGCGCGGGTGAGGGCACCGGCGTCAAGGCCTTCATCGATTTCCAGCACGATGTCTGCGCCAAGGATATCCGCCTTGCCGTGCGCGAGGGCATGCATTCCGTCGAACACATCAAGCGCTTCACCACCAATGGCATGGCGTCCGATCAGGGCAAGATGTCGAACATGCATGGCCTCGCCATCGCATCGGAAGCGCTCGGCCGGGATTTGCCCAAGGTCGGTCTCACCACCTTCCGCCAGCCCTATACGCCGGTCACCTTCGGCACGCTCATCAACCATTCGCGCGGTGCGCTGTTTGACCCCACCCGCAAGACGCCGATGCACGAGGAAGAGCTGGCGGCGGGTGCGGTGTTCGAAGATGTCGGCAACTGGAAACGCGCGTGGTTCTTCCCGCGTGCGGGTGAGGACATGCATGAGGCGATCAACCGCGAATGCAAGACGGTGCGGACAAGCGTGGGCGTGTTCGATGCCTCCACACTCGGCAAGATCGAGGTGGTCGGCCCGGATGCGGCGAAATTCCTGAACCTCATCTACACCAATGCTTGGGATACGCTGAAACCCGGCCGGTGCCGTTATGGTATCATGACGCGCGAAGACGGCTTCGTTTACGATGACGGCGTCGTCGGGCGTCTGGCCGAGGACCGTTTCCATGTCACGACGACGACGGGCGGCGCGCCGCGCGTTCTCCAGCATATGGAAGATTATCTTCAGACCGAATTCCCCGATCTCAATGTCTGGCTCACCTCGGCCACCGAGCAATGGGCTGTCATTGCCGTGCAGGGGCCGAAGGCGCGCGAGGTTATCGCGCCCTTCGTCGAGGGCATCGACCTGTCGCCCGAAGCCTTCCCGCATATGGCGGTGGCCGAGGGCAAGTTCTGCGGCGTGCCGACGCGGCTTTTCCGCGTCTCCTTCACCGGCGAACTCGGTTTCGAAATCAATGTGCCTGCCGATTATGGCGCAGCCGTCTGGTCCGCGATCCGCGACAGGGCGGAAGCCGTTGGCGGTTGCCTTTATGGCACCGAGACCATGCATATCCTGCGTGCGGAAAAGGGCTATATCATCGTCGGTCAGGACACGGACGGTACGGTGACCCCTGACGATGCCGGGCTTGCCTGGGCCGTTTCCAAGAAGAAGACGGATTTCGTCGGCATTCGCGGCCTGAAACGCATTGACCTGACGCGCACCGGCCGCAAGCAGCTCGTCGGTCTGAAGACGAAAGACCGACTGACCGTGCCTGACGAAGGCGGACAGATCGTTGCCGATCCGAACCAGCCGAAGCCGATGACCATGCTCGGCCATGTCACTTCGGCCTACTGGTCGGAAAATCTCGGCCATTCCATCGCTTTTGCGCTGGTGGCGGATGGCAGGGCGCGCATGGGTGAAACGCTTTATATTCCGCTTGCCGATAAAACCATTGCCGTCGAAGTGACCGACATGGTCTTCCTCGACAAGGAAGGAGCCCGTCTCAATGGCTGACATGCTGCACGCAAAACGCAAATCCGTGCTTGAGGATTTTCACGGCGGCTCGCCTTTCGTTTCGCTGAAAACCGCCGCCTCCGCCTCGCGGCTGTCTCTGCGGGCGCGGGAAAGTGCCGTACCGGCGCTCTCGGAGGCACTCGGCCTTGCTCTGCCCACCAACCCGAAAGGCTCCGTCACGTCGGGTCTGCGCTCGGCTCTATGGCTTGGCCCGGATGAATGGCTGGTGATCGATCAGGGTGAAAGCGACCTGATGGCTGCGCTTGCCGGCGTCTCCGGGCTGTTTTCCGCAACCGATGTTTCCCACCGCAACACGGCCGTCATCGTCTCCGGCCCAGGCGCGGAAGCAGCACTCAATGCCGGCTGCCCGCAGGACCTGTCTCCGGCACAGTTCCCGGTGGGCGCCTGCTCACGCACGGTTTTCGGTAAGGCGGAAGTGGTGCTGCTGCGCACGGCGGACGATACGTTCCGGGTGGAATGCTGGCGTTCCTTTGCCGAATATGTCGGCGGGCTGTTGCAGGAGGCGGCCGGGGACGTGGCGGTTTAACCCGCCATCCAGCCTCGCCATTCCACCCATCGCCCATGGAAATCGGCCCGGCCGATTTCCTGCTTCTCGCCGGTCGGCCAGATCTGAAGGGTAATGGCGGCGCTGCCCGGCGTCGCGTCTGCCTCCATTTGCAGCCGGGCAAGCGGGGCATCCGGCGTAGCGCGGGTTCCAGCTTCGCTAATTACAGCCTCGCCGGCCTCCTTCAACGCATCGGGCAGATATTGCCAGGCGACTGAGTGATAGACGACGTGGACAGCACCCGGATATTGCCTGGCAAGGCGGCGTTTCAGCCAGTCGACCGCGTCCGCCTTCTCGACATGCAGACCATGTTCTACGGCTATCCGCAGGGCGGCGGCGGTTCGCTGCAGCCTGTCTGTCTGATCGGCCCAGACATAGGACATCAGCCGCAGGCGATCTTCGGCGGAAGACGGGTCGAGCGGGTTGAGATCGCAGCCGGCGCGCTCGATAACCTCGATCCGGCCATCCGGCGGGGTGTTGCCGCGCCATTCCGGAGACAGGAAGACATCGGATTGTTCGCCCCAGGTGAGGCCGCCGAGGCGATATCGGTAACGGTCGAATTGCAGGTTGAGCCCGGCGCTCGCTCCCACCTCCGACAGCACGAGCGGCTTGCCGGTCAGCGCCGCTATCGAAAGAAAGCCCGGCAGCAGAACGGCGGAACGGCGAACCTCGTTGGTCTGCGGCGGTGATTTCAACCTTGCGAGGATGAAGGGCGAATGAAAACGAAGGGCGCTGGCGCAGGCCTGCCAGAGCGCTTCTTCGTCTTCCGGCGCAATATCGGCAAGCGGCGCGATCTTTTCCTCGATGGCGAGCGCATGCAGGGCGCCCGCCAGCCGCAGGGGAACGGAATCACCGGAGGGGCCGACATCGCCGGGCCAGGACAGGATTGTCTCCCCCACTTCCGTCTGGCGGTCGAGCCTTGCGGCCACGGCGCGACAAAGCCGTGCGGTAAAGGGAGAGCCGAGGCTGTCGCAGGCCTTTGCCTGCACGAGAAACGCGTTCCTTACGGCTTCGTCATGCATGCGGTCTCTCCCTTTTTGCGTTCAGGCGTCTTCCGGCCTGTCTTCCGGGTTGAACTGGCTGATGGTGGTCCAGCGGGCGGTAAGCGCCGGCTTTTTTTCGTTTTCGATTTCCACCGTCACGTCATAGGTTGTCATCAGCATGGCCGCACCGCGAAAACGCGCTTCCGCCAGCGTGAAACGGCCGCGCACCCGCGCACCGCTTTTGACCGGCGTCACGAAACGGACGGTATCGAAGCCGTAATTGATGCCCATGGTCTGTTCGCGAATACGGGGCAGGGCGTCGTAATTCAGCGCCGAAAGCAGCGACAGCGTCAGGAAACCATGGGCGATGGTGCCGCCAAAAGGGCTTTCAGCACGGGCGCGCTCGGGGTCCATGTGGATGAACTGTTCATCCAGTGTCGCTTTCCCGAAGGCGTTTATCATCGTCTGGTCGACGGTGATCCAGTCGGAAACGCCCATTTCCGTGCCGACGCGGTCCTTCATGTCGGCCAGCGCAATTTCTTTTGTCATGTTACCTCGTCCGCATTGTTTCCAGGGACTTATACGGCTGGCGACGCGAAGGGATCAACTGCGCAGATAAAACACCACGGAACGGGCGGGCAGGAAGGCGGGATTGCCGAAATCCGTGCCGATCGCATGCCAGCCATCGCCGGGCAGCGTGAAAGGAACGACCTCGCGACCGCGATTGATGAGAACCGCAAGCTCGACCTCGTCGCCCGTTTCCCGGTCCGACGTTGAAAGCACCATGGCGAAGGCGGGTCCATTCGGGCTTTCCCAGTCCGCAATCGTCATGGGCTCCCCGCCCGGAGCAAGCCATGTCACATCGCCGCTGCCGGAAAAGAAGCCGGTCTCGGAAAAGACGCCGAAGCGTTTGCGAAGCGCTGCGAGAAATGCCGTGTGATCGATCAGTTCGGGGACAAGCGAAGACCAGTCGACCCAGGTGATGTCATTATCCTGACAATAGGCGTTGTTGTTGCCATGCTGGCTGCGGCCGCCCTCATCGCCGGCGGTCAGCATCAAGACGCCGCGGCTGACGAACAGGGTGGAAAGCAGCGCCTTCACATCCGCAATGCGGGCGGCGACAATGGCAGGGTCATCCGTCAGGCCTTCGAAACCATTGTTCCAGGAGTGGTTTTCATTGTGGCCGTCGCGATTGTTCTCGCCGTTTTTCTCATTGTGCTTGTGTTCGTGGCTGACGAGATCGAACAGGGTGAAACCATCATGGGCGGCAAGGAAATTGACGCTGCGGCTTTTCAGGCGGCCATGGCGGGAAAAGATCGGCGAGGAGCCGGACAGGGCATTGGCCAGCGCCCCCGTCGTGCCAGCATCTCCACGCCAGAAACGGCGCATGTCATCGCGGGCGCGGTCGTTCCATTCCAGGAAACTTTCTGGGAAATTGCCGAGCTGATAACCGCCGGGGCCGATATCCCAGGGTTCGGCGATCAGCAGGCGGTCGTAAAGCACCGGGTCCGAATGCATCGCGGCCAGCGTCTCGCTCGCCATGTCGAAACCCGCGGCCGTCCTCCCGAGCACCGGCGCAAGATCGAAACGGAAGCCATCCACGCCGGCATTGAGAACGAAATGCCGCAGCGAATCGATGATGAGCTGGCGAACATAGGGGTGGTCGCAGGCAACCGTGTTGCCGGTGCCGGTATCGTTGACCAGCACGCCCGGCTTTCCCGGCGGGTGGCGGAAGGCGGTGAGATTATCGAGACCCCGCAGCGACAGGATCGAGCCTTCGATATCGCTTTCGCCGGTATGGTTGAAGACCAGGTCGAGAACGACGCCGATGCCTTGCGCATGCAGTGCCGCAATCGTGTCGCGCAATTCCCGCACGCCGCCAGGGCAGAGGCGCGGATCGAGTGCCATGAAACCGACGGGATTATAACCCCAGGCATTGGAAAGGCCGAGCGGCGGAAGGTGGCGCTCATCGATCCATGCGGTGATCGGCATCAACTCCACCGCATCGACGCCGATTTTTTTCAGGTGCGCGACAATGGCGGGATGCGCAAGTGCGGCAACGGTGCCCCTGATCTCTTCCGGCACTTCAGGATGCAGCCGGGTGAAGGATTTGACGGCGAGTTCGTAAATCAGCCCGCCTTCGGCAAAAAGCGGCGGTTGACGCCTGACCGGCTCATATTGCGAAAGGATCGCTTTCGGCATGATCCCGCCGGTTTCCGCACCAAAGGCGTAAAGCGCGGGGTCGTGCCGGAAGGGGCGGTCGATCTCCGTGGCATAGGGGTCGAGCAGCAGTTTCGCAGGATCGAACCAGAGGCCGTGTTCAGGGGCGTAAATGCCGTGAGTGCGAAAGCCGTATCGCGTGCCGGGGCCCGCGTCGGAGACGGTTAACCGGTGAACGTCATCTTCACCGCGCGCCATCGGTAAACGCGCCGTTTCTTTTTCGCCCTTCGTATCGAAAAGGCAGAGATCGATCTGCGAGGCGTGCCGGGAGTAGACCGTGAATTCCGTTCCGTTTTCCGTCTGGATTGCGCCTTTGGGGAAAACGGAAGGTGTCTGCATGGTCGGTCTCTCCGAGGGATAGTTGTTTCTTCTTTGTAACGCTAGAAGGTGGCCGGTAGTGGAAGGCGGGTATGCGTCCGCCTATGATCGATGGCGAAACGAAAACCACTCCTCCGTCATGCTCGGGCCTGTCCCGAGCATCTGCTACGCATTGATTGGACGATACGTTGGCAGATCCTCGGCACAAGGCCGAGGATGACGTCGAGTTTGGAGAGTGGTCTGTTACTACTCTCAGACGGCCTTGTGGCCGCCTCCCGTCTTTTCGATTCCGCGCCTCTCCAGCAACCGCTGATGCAACTGGACAAAGCTCTCAGGTAATAACGCTCGGCTCGCTACGGCCGGTATGAGCCTTGATGCCGGCGATGGTATCGGCGACGGAAATCAGATCGGCGAGCGCCGTCTGCGTCTCGATGCCGTGGCGGGCCGCATCCGGCTCGTAACGCTCGACATAAAGGCGAAGCGTTGCACCCGCAGTACCCGTGCCGGAGAGGCGAAGCACGATGCGCGAGCCGCCTTCGAACAGGATGCGGATACCCTGATTTTTGCTGACCGACTGATCGACCGGATCGTGATAGGCAAAATCATCCGCCGCCGCGACCTTCAGATTGCCATAGCTGGTGCCGGGAAGTGTGGCGAGTTTTTCGCGCAGGGTGGCGACCAGCGTGTTCGCAGCATCCGAATCCACTTCCTCATAGTCATGGCGGGAGTAATAGTTGCGGCCATATTCGGCCCAGTGCTTGGTGACGATGTCCTTCACACTTTCCTTGCGGGCGGCGACGATGTTGAGCCAGTAGAGCACGGCCCACAGGCCGTCCTTCTCGCGCACATGGTTGGAGCCGGTGCCGAAGCTTTCTTCACCGCAGATCGTCACCTTGCCGGCATCCATGAGATTGCCGAAGAATTTCCAGCCGGTCGGCGTTTCATACATGCCAAGGCCGAGTTTTTCGGCCACACGGTCCGCTGCCGCACTGGTCGGCATGGAGCGGGCGATGCCGGAAATGCCGGCGGCATAACCGGGGGCCAGTTTCGCATTGGCGGCGATGATGGCGAGACTGTCGGACGGGGTGACGAACATGCCCTTGCCGACAACCATGTTGCGGTCGCCGTCACCGTCGGAGGCCGCGCCGAAATCGGGGCCTTGCGGGCTCATCACATCGTCATAAAGCTCCTTGGCATGGACAAGGTTCGGGTCTGGATGATGGCCGCCGAAATCCGGCAGCGGCGTTGCATTGCGGACGGAGCCTTTCGGCGCGCCGAGACGCTTTTCGAGGATTTCCACGGCATAGGGGCCGGTGACAGCGCTCATGGAGTCGATGACGACCCTGAAGCCGCCAGCGATGAGCGCACGGATGGCGTCGAAATCGAAAAGTTCTTCCATCAGGGTGGCATAGTCTGTGACCGGGTCTATCACCTCGACTGTCAGCTCATCCACCTTGAAGCTGCCGATCTTGTCGAGGTCGATATCGGCGGCATCGGAAATCTTGTAGCTGTCGATGACCTTCGAGCGGGCATATATCGCGTCCGTGATCTTTTCCGGCGCGGGGCCGCCATTGCCGATATTGTATTTGATGCCGAAATCTTCGTTCGGGCCGCCGGGATTATGGCTGGCGGAAAGAACGATGCCGCCGAAGGCCTTGTATTTGCGGATGATGTTGGAGGCGGCCGGCGTGGAGAGAATGCCGCCCTGACCAACCAGCACCTTGCCGAAACCGGCGGCGGCAGCCATTTTGATCGCCTTCTGGATGACTTCGCGGTTGTAATAGCGGCCGTCGCCGCCGATCACCAGCGTCTGTCCTTCAAAGCCTTCAAGCGCGTCGAAGATCGACTGGATGAAGTTCTCGGCGTAATTTTCCTGGGCGAAGATCGGCACCTTCTTGCGCAGGCCTGAAGTGCCCGGCTTCTGGTCCTGATAGGGCTTCGTCTGAACGGTCTTGATCATTGGTTCAATGGCCTTTCGAAATAAGCTGGCTGTAAAGCGCGGCGTAAAGACCGGCGCTCTTTTCCCAGGAAACATCGGATTTCATTCCGAGTTTCTGCATTTGTGTCCACAGTTTCGGGTCGTGGTAATAACGGACGGCCCGGCGGATCGCCTGTTTCAGACCATCGAGCGTGACGGGTGAAAATTGCACGCCGGTCGCCGATTTATTGGCGATGGCGGCATGGTTGGCGTCGATCACGGTATCGGCAAGACCGCCGGTGCGGGCGACGACCGGAATGCAGCCATAACGCAGCGCGTAAAGCTGGGTGAGGCCGCAGGGTTCGAAACGAGAGGGAATGATGATCGCATCGCAGCCCGCCTGCATCAGGTGCGAGAGTGGCTCGTTGTAACCGATAGCGACACCGACGCGGCCATGGTGGCGGGACGCCGCCGCCAGAAGCGCGCCCTCCAGCGCTACTTCCCCCGCGCCCAGCACCACGAGGCGACCGCCAAGGGAAACGATCTCGTCCACGGCTTCCGCCATGAGGTCGATACCCTTTTGCCAGGTGAGGCGGGAGATGATGCAGAAAAGCGGGCTGTCATCATCGTCGATGCGGAAATGTTCGGCGACCGCCTTTTTGTTCAGCGTACGGTTCTTGAGATTGGCGGCTGAATAATTGTCGTGAATCAGGTGATCGGTGGCCGGGTTCCAGACGTCGGCATCGATGCCGTTGACGATGCCGTGCAGCACATGGGCGCGGCTGCCGATGACGCCGTGCAAGCCCATGCCGAATTGCGGGGTGAGGATTTCCTCGGCATAGGACGGGCTGACGGTGCTGAGCGCCGTTGCCGTCTGCAGGCCGCCCTTCAGGAAGCTCACATCGTTGTAATACTCGATGCCTTCCATGCCGAAGGCATGGGCGGGGAGGCCAAGCTTGCTGAAGATATTCGCGCCGAACTGGCCCTGAAAGGCGATGTTGTGGATGGTGAGAAGGCTCGGAATCTCGGGCGTTTCGGCATAACGCATATAGACCGGCGCCATTGCGGCCTGCCAGTCATGGGCATGCACCATATCCGGCCGCCAACCGGGAAGCGCACCGGCGGCGATGCGGGCGGCGGCCAGGGAAAGCGCCGCGAAGCGTTTCCAGTTGTCAGAATAGTCCTTGCCAGTCTGGTCGAGATAGGGGCCGCCGGAGCGCTCGTAATAGGCGGGCGCGTCAAGAATGAGGAGGTTCAGTCCCTCATGCCGCACTTCGAGCACATCGGCTTTTTCGCCGAGCAGATCGGTAAATTCGAAGCATTTGACGGGATCCGTCACGGCGGCTTTCACCGCCGGATATCCGGGTATCAATGTGCGCGTCGTGACGCCATGGGCTTCCAGCGCGATGGGGAGTGCGCCAACAACGTCGGCGAGCCCTCCGGTCTTGATCAGGGGATAGATTTCGGATGAAACCGAAAGGACATTCATGGGCTCTACAGGTCCAGCTTGTCGATCATCGATTGGGTGATAAGGCAAATGCCGTTTTCAGTGCGGCGGAAACGTTTGGCATCCAGTTCTGGGTCTTCTCCTACAATCAGTCCTTCCGGAATGACCACGCCATGGTCGATGACGACATTGCTGAGCTGGGCGTGACGCCCGATCTTCACACTTGGCAGTACTACGGCATTCTCAAGGCGGGAATATGAATTAGCCCGCACACCCGTAAAGAGGAGGCTGCGGTTGAGGGCGGCGCCGGAAATGATGCAATCGCCGGAGACGACCGAAGACACGGCCGAGCCGCGGCGGTTCTCGTCATCGTGCACAAATTTCGCCGGCGGTGTGATTTCCGCATAGGTCCAGATCGGCCAGGATTTGTCGTATATATCGAGGTCCGGCACCACATCCGTCAGGTCGATATTGGCCTGCCAATAGGCATCGATGGTGCCGACGTCGCGCCAGTAGGGGCCATGCTCGAAATCGGAGCGCACGCAGGAATCCGCGAAGCGATGGGCGACGGCTTTGCCGTGCTCGACGATATAGGGAATGATGTCTTTGCCGAAGTCTCGGCTGGAGCTCGGATCGGCGGCGTCGCGGCGCAGCGCTTCCATCAGGAATTTCGTGTGAAAGACGTAGATGCCCATCGAGGCGAGCGCGAAGCCTTCATTGCCGGGAATGCCCGGCGGATCGGCCGGTTTTTCGATGAAATCAATGATCTCGTCTTTTTCATTCACATGCATCACGCCGAAGCCGGTCGCTTCCATGCGCGGCACTTCAAGGCAGCCGATCGTTACATCGGCGCCGGAATCGACATGCTGCTGCAGCATGTATTCGTAATCCATTTTGTAGATATGGTCGCCGGCGAGAATGACCATATATTCCGGCGCATAGGGCTCAATGATGTCGATGTTCTGGTAGACGGCGTCGGCCGTGCCTTCATACCATTGCGTTTCGGAAACGCGCTGGGAGGCCGGCAGAATATCGAAGCTTTCGTTACGCTCGGGACGGAAGAAGTCCCAGCCGCGCTGCAGGTGGCGGATGAGCGAGTGCGCCTTGTATTGCGTGGCGACGCCGATGCGGCGAATGCCGGAATTGAGCGCGTTGGAGAGCGCGAAATCGATGATGCGCGCCTTGCCGCCGAAATAGACGGCGGGTTTTGCCCGGCGGTCCGTCAGCTCCTTCAGGCGGCTTCCTCTGCCGCCTGCGAGGACATAGGCCATTGCATCGCGTGCCAAAGGCTGAACTCTTTTTTCCGACATGGTGTCCTCCCTCTGTGTCTGTCAGTTTTCCGGCTCGAGCATGATCGTCGCGAGCGGTGGCAGGACGAGCATTGTCCCGATGTCTCCTCCGGCATCGACCGCCTGAACGCGCCCGCCATTTCCCTTGCCGCTGCCGCCATAAATTTCGGCATCGGTGTTGAGAATCTCCCTCCATCGCCCCGCCTGGGGCAGCGGCACATAATAGTTTTCCCGATAGACCGGTGTCAGATTGCAGATGACCGCCACCGGTTTTTCGCCGGGCGCCGTGCGCAGCCAGGCAAAGACGGAGTTCTCGTGATCATCGACCACCAGCCAGCGGAAGCCGTCGGGTTCGCAATCGCGGGCGTGCAGGGCGGCTTTGGATCGATAGGTGAGGTTGAGATCGCGCACGAGGCGGCGCATGCCCTCATGCATCGGATATTGGCGCAGGTTCCAGTCGAGCGAACCCTTCTCGCTCCACTCGCTCCACTGCGCGAATTCCTGCCCCATGAACAGCAGCTTCTTGCCGGGATAACCCCACATGAAGCCGTAATAGGACCGCAGATTGGCGAATTTCTGCCAGTCATCGCCGGACATTTTGGCGATCAGCGATCCTTTGCCGTGCACAACCTCGTCGTGGGACAGCGGCAGCACGAAATTTTCGGTGAAGGCGTAAAGCAGGCCGAAGGTCAGCTCCTGATGGTGGAACTTGCGATGCACCGGCTCACGCGAGAAATAACTGAGCGTGTCGTGCATGAAGCCCATATTCCACTTGAAACCGAAACCGAGGCCGCCCTCGTGGACGGGCTGCGATACTTTCGGCCAGGAGGTGGATTCCTCGGCAATGGTCATGACGCCCGGATGGGTGCCGTAGACGAGGGAATTCATCTTCTGCAGGAAGCGGACGGATTCCAGGTTCTCGCGCCCGCCATATTCGTTGGGGATCCACTCGCCTTCCTTGCGGGAATAATCGAGATAGAGCATCGAGGCGACCGCATCGACACGCAGGCCGTCGAGATGGAATTTCTCGGCCCAATAAAGCGCGTTGTTGATGAGGTAGGACATCACCTCGACGCGGCCGAAATTGTAGATGGCCGTGTTCCAGTCGGGATGGAAACCCTGGCGCGGATCGGCATGTTCGTAAAGCGCGGTGCCATCGAACCAGCGCAACCCGTGCTCGTCGGTCGGAAAATGCGCGGGAACCCAATCGAGCAGAACACCGATGCCGACCTTATGGGCGCCGTTGACGAAACGGGCGAAACCTTCCGGATCGCCGAAACGGGCAGTCGGGGCGTAAAGGCCAGTGGTCTGATAACCCCAGGAAGGGTCATAGGGATGTTCGGTGATCGGCAGGAACTCGATGTGGGTGAAGCCCATATCCGTGCAATAGGGAATGAGCTCGGCGGCCAGTTCGTCCCAGCTCAGGAACGTGCCGTCCTCGCGCCGCCGCCAGGAGCCGGCATGCACCTCATAGATACTGATAGGCTGGCGGCGCTGGTCCACCTGCGCCCAATGTTCCCGATGGGCCTGGTCTTCCCATTCCTGGGTGAGTTCAGGCGCGGTAACGGAGGCGTTCTTCGGCCGCAACTCGGCGCGCCGCGCATAGGGGTCCGCCTTCAGCGGCAGGAGCTCGCCGTTTGCGCCGAGGATTTCGAACTTGTAGGCGCAGCCGGCATAGACGTCAGGCGCGAAGATTTCCCAGATGCCGGTATCCTTGCGGAAACGCATGACATGCCGTCGGCCATCCCAATTGTTGAAATCGCCGACAACGGAAACGCGCCGCGCATTGGGCGCCCAGACGGCGAAGTGGAAACCCTCGACGCCCTCGAGCTTCAGCGGATGCGCGCCCATCCTGTCGAAGAGCCGCAGATGCGATCCTTCGCGAACGAAATAATCGTCCATCGGTCCGAGAACCGGGCCGAAACTGTAAGGGTCGGTCACCGCCCATTCGGCATCGTCGCGGCTGGCGCGATACCGCACCGGTTGGCGCTTTGAAAGATCGATCCGGCCTTCGAAAAAGCCGTCGGGATCGAGCCGCTTTAATTCGCCCACGAAGTTTCCGTCCAGCGTCAGGACGGAAACCTCCTCGGCGCCGGGAATGAAACAGCGGGCGGAAAATCCTTCCGGCGTTTCGTGAACGCCGAGAAGGGCAAAGGGATTGGAATGCAAACCGCTCTTGATCGCCTCGATTTCAGCCTTCGTGATATCGCCAGTCTTTTTCTCTTCGGCCGAATTGAGCGGTTTTTTCATCAGGCTCTCCAGATCTCGGTGGCGTATTGGCGGATCGTCCTGTCGGACGAGAACCAGCCCATACGCGCCGTGTTGCGCACTGTCTTGGCATACCAGCTGTTCGGATCGCTCCAGATCGCGTCCACCTCGCGCTGTGCATTGGCATAGGCGTCGAAGTCGGCGGCGACCATGAACCAGTCGCTGTTATAGATACCGTCGATCAGGCCGGCGAAACGAGAGCGGTCATCCGGCGAGAAGACGCCGGAGGCGATGGAGGACAGCGCCTGCGACAACTCCGCCGATCCTTCGATGATCGCGCGGGGATTGTGGCCTTCGGCGCGCGCCTTGGCCACTTCATCCGCCGTCATTCCGAAGATGACGATATTCTCCGCGCCGACATGATCGCGCATTTCGACATTTGCGCCATCGAGCGTGCCGATGGTGAGCGCGCCGTTGAGTGCGAATTTCATATTGCCGGTGCCGGAGGCTTCCATGCCGGCCGTCGATATTTGTTCGGAAAGATCGGCGGCGGGAACCATGATTTCGGCCAGCGAGACATTGTAGTTCGGAATAAACACCACTTTCAGAAGCCCGCGCACGGCCGGATCGTTGTTGATGACCCGGGCAATATCATTGGCAAGCTTGATGATCAGCTTCGCGTTATGATAACTCGGCGCCGCCTTGCCTGCGAAGAACTTAACGCGCGGCACCCAATCCAGTTCCGGGTGGGAGCGGATCTGGTCGTAAAGCGCGACCGTCTCCACGAGGTTCAAAAGCTGGCGCTTATATTCATGGATACGTTTGATCTGGATGTCGAACATGGCCGAAGGGTCGACGCGGATGCCCATGCGCTGCGCTACCGTATTGGCAAGCCGCACCTTGTTCAGACGTTTCACCTCGGCGAATTTTTCGCGGAAACCGGCATCGTCGGCGAAACGGTCGAGTGCTGTCAGCTTTTCCGCATCGTCGAGGAAATCGTCGCCGATCGCCTCGCGCAGCAGGCTGGTGAGGCCCGGATTGCACTGCATCAGCCAGCGGCGCGGCGTAATGCCATTGGTCTTGTTGTTGATACGGTCAGGGTAAAGGCTGTGCAGATCGGCAAAGACCGTTTCCTTCATCAGATCGGTATGAAGGGCGGAAACGCCGTTGATGGAATGTGAGCCGATAAAGGCGAGATTGCCCATGCGCACGCGACGCTCGCCGCCTTCGTCGATCAGCGAGATCGAACGGATCTGCTGATCCGCCATCTTCTTTTCCTTGCGGGCGAAAAGCAGCGTGTTGGCGTTGATCGCATAGACGATCTGCATATGTCTTGGCAAAAGACGCTCGAGCAGCGGCACCGGCCAGCTTTCCAGCGCCTCCGGCAAAAGCGTGTGGTTGGTGTAGGAGAAGGTGCCCTGCGTGATCTTCCACGCCTCCTCGAATTCCAGACCGTGCACATCGCACAGAAGACGCATCATTTCGGCGATGGAGATCGCCGGATGCGTGTCGTTGAGCTGGATCGAGACCTTCTCGGGCAGCGAAGTGAAGTCCGGATATTGCTGCAGGTGACGGCGCAGAATGTCCTGCAGCGAGGCGGAGGAGAAGAAGAACTCCTGTCTGAGGCGCAGTTCCTGACCGGCCGGCGTCGCGTCGGCAGGGTAGAGAACCCGTGTCAGGCTTTCCGCCTTGTTGCTCTCGCGCAATGCGCCGATATGGTCGCCGGCGTTGAAGGCGGCCAGTAGAATGGGGTCGATCGGCTGCGCGGACCAGAGGCGGAGCGTATTGACGCGGGTGCCGCGCCAGCCGACGACCGGCGTGTCATAGGCCATGGCGATCACGCGTTCGGCCGGTTTCCAGACGAAACGCTGCGGATCTTCATAACCGCCGATCGTCTCCACCGATCCGCCGAAGCCGATTTCATAAGAGCTTTCGCGTCGCTCGAATTCCCAGGGGTTGCCATGCGCAAGCCAGGTTTCCGGCAGTTCCACCTGCCATCCATCCGCCATCTGCTGGCGGAAGAGGCCGTGCACGTAACGGATGCCGTAGCCATAGGCGGGAATGTCGACGGTCGCCATGGATTCCATGAAACAGGCGGCTAGACGGCCAAGGCCGCCATTGCCGAGTGCGGCATCCGGCTCCAGCCCGGCGATAACGTCAAGATCGACGCCGAGCGAGGACAGCGCATCGCGAATTTCATGCATCAGGCCGATATTGGAGATGGCGTCGCGCATCAGGCGGCCGATCAGGAATTCCAGCGACAGATAATAAACGCGCTTGGAATTGTTGGCATAGGCCTTGCGGGTGGATTCCATCCACTTGTCGATGATGCGGTCGCGCACGACGAGGATGGTTGCGGTCAGCCAGTCATGGGGCTTGGCGACCTTGACGTCCTTGCCGATGCGATAGGTCAGTCGTTCGATGATTTCCGCGGCCATGATTTCCGGGTTGGAACTGCGCGGGGCGGGGCGGGGAAGATCGGCGGTGTTGAGGTTATTGATCATTGGTCGGTCAGCACCTTGGTGGGAGGAGAGGGTCTGAGAGGTCGATCCGTGTTGCCTTTGCTGATGCCAGTTT
Source organism: Agrobacterium salinitolerans (assembly GCF_002008225.1). GTDB lineage: Bacteria > Pseudomonadota > Alphaproteobacteria > Rhizobiales > Rhizobiaceae > Agrobacterium > Agrobacterium salinitolerans. The sequence continues at coordinate 221,980 of NZ_MRDH01000027.1, forward strand.
ATGCATCGATATGGAGGTGTGGCAACAGCAATTTTCGCGGAAAGTTGAGCGGCTTAGGATTATGAAAAATAAGACCTTTTCTTCCGCATCCCAAGGATCGCGCAAGGCATTGCCGGCCCTTTATCCGCCGTTACCGAAAAGGTTTGCGTGGTCATTGCGATGCCGGGCATCGTTCAAAAAAGGGAAAGAGGCTGCAACACTTTTAAATGGTTCACCGGTCCTGAAATCTGTTTCGCTCAATGTATCCTGTTTTAAACACCGGGCCGAAAACCGCTTAGCGGGTTCGGTCTGATACTTAGGATCACACACTAGCCTTCGCGGCTGTAACAATTCAATGAAAATAAATCGGCCTTCGCCGCAGCCGCACCTGTTGCCGGTGGCGGCGGCGTGAACCGGGCGATATCGCCGTGTTCACCCGAGGCAAAAAGGCCGCGTCATCATTTCCCCGGCGCGGATCGTTACGCAGGTATTGGGTGGAACGGCGCACCATGGGGTGCAATCAAACGAAAAGGGCTCTGAACTCAGCGCAATACCCTCTTCCAACCCACGCCAGTAGAGCGTCGGTGGTTTGTCATCGCTAGACCAGCGGAAGGCATGCACGCAATCGCCGTCCATCAGCACGGCGCTGAAGCGCAGGGCGGAGGAGACGCCCGCTGCGATCATCTTTTCCTGACAGAGGCGAAGCGCGGTGGAAATGGCGCGTACCGGATCGGCATCAAGGCCGAGGCCGGCGGCGATGAGGAAAATAGCTTCGCTGTCGCCGGTGCCGCGCCGGGATGCATAGATATCATCGGGAATAAGGGAGTCGATATCGCGCCTTATCTGCTCGTAACCGCCGATCTGGCCGTTATGCATGAAGAGATATTGCCCATGCGCAAATGGGTGGCAATTGGCGCGGGATACTTCGCCCGACGTGGCGGAGCGGACATGGGCCATGAACATGCCCGAACGAAGCTGGTGACAGAGTGCCGCGAGGTTGGCATCCGACCAGGCGGGTCTGGTATCGCGAAAGACGCCGGGCGTTCCGCGTTCGCCATACCAGCCAAGGCCGCAACCATCGCCATTGACGACGGTTTTCGCTTCCCTTGCGGCCATGGACTGGCTGACCAGCGATGCTTCCGGCTCGATCAGCAGGCTGTCGAGCCAGACGGGTTTACCGGAATAGGCAAAGAGGCGGCACATTCATGCGGCTCTGTTCAGGGCCTTGTTTCCGAGCGCGAAGCCAACGGCGGCCTTCGCGTGAATTGCGGTCGAATCGTAACCCGGCAGCGGCAGGGCATCGGGATCGATCAGCAGCGAAATCTCGGTGCAGCCAAGAATGACGGAATCGACGCCAAGTGCGCGGGCCTTCTCGATGACCGCGAGATAGCGCTCGCGCGAGCAGGACTTGATTTCGCCCCGGCAGAGTTCGCCGAAGATGATGTCGTGGATCGCAGCCCGGTCTTCCGCATCGGGCACGATCACTTCGACGCCATGGCGGCGCATGCGCTCGGTGTAAAAACCATGTTCCATCGTGTAGCGGGTGGCGAGCAGAAGCGGCTTGCGGCGTCCGTCCGCTTTCAGGGCAGCGGCGGTTTCGTCTATGATATCGATAAGCGCCACGCCGGACATTTTCGCTACGGTTTCAGCGACAAGATGCATGGTGTTGGTGCAGATCAGCACGCAATCGGCGCCCGCATTGGCAAGGCGCGCACCGGCAGCACCCAGAAGTGCGCCTGCCTCATCCCAGCGATCGGCCTTTTGAAGGGCGACGACCTCGGAAAAATCGAGCGAATGCATGACGATGTCGGCCGAAACCAGCCCGCCGCGGCTGTCGCGCACGGCCTCATTGATCATGCGGTAATAGGTTGCGGTGGATTCCCAGCTCATGCCGCCGATCAGGCCGATCCGTTTCATAAGAGTTCCCTTATCGAGTTTGATTGAAAATAAGAATGCCATCGTCGGGGCGAAAACGGCATGCGTTTTTGCAAGGATTTCACGATATATATGCAAAATCAGGGCGTTCTTTCTATGAAGATCGCAAATTTATTGCGCTATTGCGTTAACCTGTGCATTCTTTAACGATGATTGATGATCGCGACCGCCGAATCCTTGCGATTCTCCAGGAAAATGCAGAAACGCCGCTCGCCGACATTGCGGAGGAAGTGGCGCTGTCGCTATCCGCCTGTTCGCGGCGCATCACGCGGCTGCGGGCGGAAGGTTATGTGACGGGTACGATGGCGCTTCTCGACCGTCGCAAGATCAACTTGCCGACCACGGTTTTCCTGCTGGTCAGAACCGGCCTGCATGCGGAGGACTGGCTGGACCGGTTCCATGCCGCCGTCAGCACCATACCCGAAATTGTCGAGGTTCACCGGCTGACCGGCAATTTCGACTATATTCTGAAACTGGTGCTGCCGAATGTCGAATATTACGACACGATCTACAAACAGATCCTGCGCCGCGTCGAGCTTTACGACATGTCCGCCTATATCTCCATGGAGACGGTGAAGCTGTCGTCTTCGCTGCCGACGACACATATCTGAGTGTTCGTCGGGCCTTGATCAGCGCGCCGCCTTAAAACGGACGCCAAAGCGAAAGCTTCGCGTCTCGCCGGCTTGCAGCGTAATCGCATCCGCGAGTTCCGGTTGGTTGAAGGCGTTGGTCGGCGTTTCCACCGGTTCGAGCGCGATGGATTGCCGCCTGCCGCGTGCAAGCGTATCGCCGGTGAAGACATGCATGTGCCCGCGCTCCTGCCAAACCGTCAGGCTCGAACCGTCGTGGTGGTTTTCCAGCCTCGTCTCGTAAAGCCCGTTTTCGGATGCGATGAGATCGGTGAAGCAGACATCGAGTACATGGCCGGACAGCGGTGCGTAAAGAAAGCGGGTGTCGTCCCGTTTGACCATCCCGCCCTGTGCGCCGCGAAGGGGGATCAGGTCCTCGTCTGTTTCAATCGCCGTTCGCGAGGGCAGCGTGAGGAGAAGATCGTCGATAGACGTCGTGCCGGGCAGGCGGAAATAGGGATGCCACCCGGCGGCGAAAGGCAGGGGCCGGTCATCGCGATTGATGCCGCGTATGTCGATGGTGACCTCATGGCCGGCGAAACGATATTCCACCTCGATGGCGAGACGGTAGGGATAACCCTCAAAATCCGCAGGCGCTATTTCGGCGCGGAAGACGAGAGTGTGAGCGCCGTGTTCCTCGAAAGACTGCGTAAGCGCGAAGGGCAGGGCTCTGGCAAATCCGTGGAAGACGAGGTCTTCATGGGCAAGCACCGGTTCAATGCGGTGCGCTTGTCCGTCAAAACTGAACTGGCCATCCGGGATGCGATTGGTGAAGGGTGCGAGAATGCCATTTCTCACGCCATTGTGCGATTGCATTTCGGCAGGCGTCGAATAGCCGTCGACAAGATTTTCGCCTTCGCCGCCATCGGTAGAGACCGGCCGCCAGCTTAGAAGCGTCGCGCCCTCATAAGCGACTTCGGCTGTGAAACCGTTTCCAGAAACGGTCACACCGGCAATCCCCGTGCCTGTCGTGGGGGTAGTCATCGGGAATTGTCCTTTGCATACATGCATCTGCGGTCATCGGGGCGACTGCCGTGCCGATTCGCCCGATCATCTTCGCTGACGGACAATTTCGCAATGGCCGTTAAGGGCCCGCAAGGGCCGTATCAATAGGCTCCGCCATTCCGGGTCCGCCGTGCAGTCAGTCCGGAAAAGTGCGTTTCGCGCCGCTGAAATATTCCATCAGCGCGGCCTGATCCTCCCCACCCAGCCCGGCCGCCGTCAGCATGCGGTGCACCTCGGCGCAAACGGCTGTCAGCGGCATGGCCGTGTTGGTGCGCCGGGCGAGATCCTGCGCGCCGTTCAGGTCTTTCACCATATTGTCGATGCGTCCGGTGCGGCGGTAATCTTTCGCCACATAACGCGGCATGTATTCCTGCAGGATGGCGCTGTCGGCGCGGCCGCCCTTCAGCGCCTGCGGTATCTTGGCGGCATCGACGCCGGCATCCAGCGCAAGCTGCGTTGCTTCCGCCACAGCAAGGAAATTCAACCCGCACAGAACCTGGTTGATGAGTTTCGTCGTCTGCCCTGCGCCACAGGGACCCATATGGGTGTAGTTGCTGGCCACATGCCGCAGCACGCGATGCGCATCGGCCACATCCTTGTCGCTGCCGCCGGCCATCAGCGTCAATTGCCCGATGAGCGCCTTGGGTGCACCGCCGGAAAGGGGGCTGTCCACCCAGCGCAGGCCTTTTCCCGCAGCGTCGGCCGCCAGTTCCTTCGTCGCTTCCGGATCGATGGAGGACATGTCGATGATCAGCGTGCCGGGTTTCGCCCCCGCCGCGACGCCATCCTTGCCAAAGACGGCGATGCGAACGATTTTCGGTGAATTGAGGCTGAGGATGACCACATCGGAAACCGAAGCCGCTTCCGCAGCCGTCCCCGCGCTCTGCGCGCCAAGGCTCGTCAGCGCCGCCACCTTTTCCGCATCCAGATCGAAAACCGTCAGCTGATTTCCGGTCTCGATGAGCCGTGTGCCGATCGCCCCGCCCATGGCGCCGGCGCCGATCAGGGCGACTTTGTTCTTCTCGGTCATGGTGTTCACGGCCTCCTCCCAAAGTGTCGTGGTGTCGTCGGTTCAAAACCGGATGGCGGCCGCAGCCGCCGGTCCGGTTTCGGTGTTTTAAAGCGAAGCGGTGATGCCGCCGTCGACATAGAGAATATGTCCGTTCACGAAGGACGAGGCATCGGACGACAGGAAGATGCAGGCGCCGACAAGCTCTTCGACCTTGCCCCAGCGACCGGCGGGCGTGCGCTTTTCAAGCCATGCCGAGAAGGTTTCGTCCGCCACCAGGGCCGCGTTGAGCGGCGTGTCGAAATAGCCGGGTGCGATGGCGTTGCATTGCAGGCCGTATTTGGCCCAGTCCGTCGCCATGCCTTTCGTCAGGTTGCCGACGGCCCCCTTGGTGGCGGTGTAGGGCGCGATGCCGGGGCGGGCAAGGGCGGTCTGCACGCTGGCGATGTTGATGATCTTGCCACGGCCACGGCCGATCATGTGGCGCGCGGCAGCCTGCCCGGCGTGGAACACCGAGGCGATGTTGGTCTGCAGCAGGCGCTCGAAGGCATCGGCTGGAAAATCCTCCAGCGGGGTGCGGTGCTGCATGCCGGCATTGTTGACCAGAATATCGATGGGGCCGACCTCCGCCTCGAAACCGTCGATGGCCTTGCGCACCGCTTCGTGATCGGTGGCGTCGAAGGCGAGTGTTTTCGCACCCTTGATGCCGGCGGCGGCGGCTTTCAACTTCGCCTCGTCACGCCCGTTCAGCACCACTTCCGCGCCCGCTTCAGAAAGCCCTTGCGCCAGCGCAAAGCCAATGCCCTGGGACGAACCCGTGATCAGGGCGCGGCGGCCGGAAAGATCGAACAAATTAAGGCCCACTGTTTCCTCCAGTCTCTCGACATTGCATTCGTACAGAATTATGTTATCGATAACATTCATCCCTTTCGGGCGTGGATGTCAAGGCTTAAACGCCCGCTCTCGGTACGGGCCGGGCGCGCGGGGAGGCCGCACGACGTGTAAATGCGCGGCAGGCGGCGGTGACAGGGATGCGGATTATTCGTCGCGCCATTCAGGCGCGATGTCGAGCGGGAGATATTTATGAGAGCGATTGTCGCCCATGGGGCAAAGGATGTGCGCATCGAGGAGCGGCCCGAGGAAGCGCCGGGGCCGGGAGAGGTGCGGCTTCGTCTGGTCCGGGGCGGAATTTGCGGCAGCGATCTGCACTATTACAACCATGGCGGCTTCGGCGCGGTGCGGCTTCGTGAACCCATGGTGCTCGGCCATGAGGTCTCCGCTGTCGTCGAAGAACTGGGCGAGGGCGTGGAAGGGCTGAAGGTCGGCGGTCTGGTTGCCGTTTCGCCGTCCCGCCCGTGCCGAACCTGCCGCTTTTGCCAGGAAGGCCTGCACAACCAGTGCCTCAACATGCGGTTTTATGGCAGCGCCATGCCTTTTCCGCATATTCAGGGCGCTTTCCGTGAGGTTCTGGTGGCCGACGCCCTGCAATGCGTGCCGGCCGATGGCCTGAGCGCTGGCGAGGCCGCCATGGCGGAGCCGCTGGCGGTGACGCTTCACGCCACGCGCCGCGCCGGCGATTTGCTGGGGAAACGCGTGCTTGTCACGGGTTGTGGACCCATCGGCATCCTGTCCATTCTGGCTGCGCGCCGGGCGGGTGCGGCGGAAATCGTCGCCACCGACCTTTCCGATTTCACGCTTGCCAAGGCGCGTGAGGCGGGTGCGGATCGTGTCATCAATAGCAAGGATGAGCCCGACGCACTTGCCGCTTATGGTTCGAACAAGGGAACTTTCGATGTTCTCTATGAATGCTCTGGCGCAGCCGTCGCACTTTCCGGCGGCATTACCGCGCTTCGTCCGCGCGGCATCATCGTCCAGCTCGGGCTTGGCGGCGATATGAGTCTGCCGATGATGGCGATCACCGCCAAGGAACTGGATCTGCGCGGCTCTTTCCGCTTCCACGAAGAATTTGCCACCGGCGTTGAATTGATGCGTAAGGGCCTGATCGACGTCAAACCGTTCATCACCCAGACCGTCGATCTCGCCGACGCCATCTCGGCTTTCCAATTCGCCTCGGATCGAAGCCGCGCCATGAAGGTGCAGATCGCTTTTTCGTAAGCGCGTTTCCCCGAAATAGCGGGCTGGCTTATTGAGTCGGTGGCGGAGCCTCCGCCACCAATTTCTTATTTGCCATCGTGGATCGCGTCATTCCGCCCTGAATGTTATCGGTATCATGGGCGTTCGCTGGGTTGTTGATGCTTCCTCGCCTCATTGTACGGCTGGTTTGCACATTTTGACGCAAGTCAAAAACGTGATTTGCCGCCTGCCGCTATTTGCGTTATCGAAGTTTCAGAAATTACTGAAAATTCAGGAAACGAAGAAATGCCGACCAACCTCTCGCCGCTCGTTCAGTCCTTCGTGCTGCATTTCGGTGAGATGGGCAGCCGTTGGGGCATCAACCGCACGGTCGGCCAAGTCTATGCTTTGCTCTATATTTCGCCGCAGCCGCTGTGTGCGGACGATATTGTGGAGGCCCTCGGTATTTCCCGTTCCAACGTGTCGATGAGCCTGAAGGAGTTACAGGCGTGGAACCTTGCAATTCTCAAGCATTTTCCCGGCGACCGGCGCGATTTTTTCACAACGCCTGACGATGTCTGGCAAATTCTCCGCACGCTTGCAGAAGAGCGCAAGAAACGCGAGATCGATCCCACGCTCAGCGTGCTGCGCGAAATTCTGATGGAAACGCCCGAAAACGAAGACGAGCGGCATGCGCAACAGCGCATCGATGAGATGAAAACGCTGATCGAGCAGCTGACCGACTGGTATGACGATGTGAAGCGGCTGGAGACGGAACGGCTGGCTTCGCTTCTCGCGCTCGGTTCGAAGGTCACGAAGTTTCTGGAGGCCAAGGACAAGATCGTCTCCCTCGCCAGACCCCGCGGCGCGAAGAAGGACGGGTGAGGAGATCGGCCGTGAGCATATCAGTGGAAATTCGCCAGGGGTCCGATGGTGACGGGGCAGTCTGTCCCGTTCCGGCTGCAGTCTCGCCCGATACGATGGGGCGGCGCAAAGCCAACCGCAAAACCTTTCGCGACAGAGCTGACGGGCGGGCGAAAATGACAGGCGCGCCGGTGGTGGGGAAATTCGTTGCCCTGCCGCATGTGCTGGCGGCGCTGCTCTGGTTGCCGCAGGCAGGTTTGCTTGCCTTTTCAGTCGGAAGAATTGCCGACGGCGCGCCGATGATGGCGATCGTGCCCGCCGCGGCTGCGGTTCTCATCCTCGGCCTCATCAAGGCATGGCTGGAAAAGATGGCGGCGCGTCTGTCGTTTCGTGCCGCCCGTGCGGCGCTGTCGCAACGGCGGCTGGAAGCGCTGAAGGCCGTGGCGAAGGTTTCCCCGCTCGATCTGTCACGCACCGCCTCCGGTGAGGCGGCAGGCGTCGTGGCCGAGGCGGCGGAAGCGCTGGTGCCCTATCTTTCCCGTTTCCAGCCGGCGCGGATGAAGGCGACCTTCGTGCCGCTGGTTTTCGTGCTGGCGATCCTGCCATTCACCTGGATTGCGGCGCTGGTGCTGCTGCTCGCCATGCCAACCATCCCGCTTTTCATGGCGCTCATCGGCTGGCAGGCGAAGGCTGCCAGTGAAAAGCAGCTTGTTGAGACGGGCAATATGAATGCCTTCCTGCTTGATCGCCTGCGCGGGCTGGAAACGATCCGCACGCTTAAAGCCGTCGATCTGACTGCAAAGCGTCTTAGCGCCGATGCGCAGAACCTGAAGAAGCGGACGATGGCAGTGCTCAGGATCGCCTTTCTCTCCTCGGCGGTGCTGGAGCTTTTCGCAGCGCTCGGCGTTGCCATGACCGCCGTCTATATCGGTTTTCATCTGCTCGGTTTTCTCAATTTCGGCGCCTGGGGCCACAAGTTGACACTCGCCGAAGGTCTTTTCATCCTGCTTCTGGCGCCGGCCTTTTTCGAGCCGCTGCGGGAACTCTCCGCCGTCTGGCACGACCGCGCAGCCGGCGAAGCGGCGCTTGATGCGCTCGGCAAATTGACGGCCGGCGGCGCGGCTATTACGGGCGAGGGCGCGGATGTGGCGTCTATCCCATCCCCGATGCCCGGCCTGGTGGAGATCAATAATCTCTCTTTCGCTTATCCGAGCGCCCCACCTGTCATCCAAAATCTCAACCTGACGGTTCAGCGGGGTGAGAGAGTTGCGATCCTTGGGCCTTCCGGTTGTGGCAAATCCACTGTACTCTCCTTGATTGCCGGGTTGGCCGAGGCTGGAGAGGGCTCGATCAGGGTCGGCGGCGTCAAGCTCGATAATGCGACGGCGGATGGGCTGCGCAGGACGATCGGCTGGGTCGGCCAGAAGCCGTTCTATTTTGCCGGTTCGCTGAAGGCGAATATTCGCTTCGGCCGTTCGGCTGTCAGTGACGGCATGGTGGAAGAGACGCTGCGCCGCACCGGGCTCGACGGCTTGTCGCATGCACGCCGGCGCCTGCAGATCGGCGATGGCGGATATGGAATCTCGGGTGGGGAGGCGGTGCGGCTTGCCATTGCGCGTGCTTTCGCAGACCCCGCAACGCAGCTAGTTCTGGCCGACGAGCCGACAGCCCATCTCGACCGGGAAACGGCTGCTCTCGTCACGGATAACCTGCTGCAACTGGCAAATGGCAGGACATTGATCGTCGCGACCCATGATCCGGTGCTTGCGGCGCGCATGGACAGGATCGTGGATATGACGGCGATCCATTCGAGGGGGCAGCCATGATCGCGCATTTTGCGATATTGAGACCCATTATTGGCCTGTTCTGGTCGACGCGGCGCGGCATGCTGCTGGCGGGTGCGGCTCTGGCGGTAACGACGGTGCTGGCGGGCATCGGCCTTCTCGGCGTTTCCGGCTGGTTCATCACCGCTACGGCGATTGCCGGCCTTCTGCCGGCAACGGCCTATGCTTTCGATGTCTTTGCGCCTTCGGCCGCCATTCGTCTTCTGGCGCTGGCGCGCACCGCCGCCCGTTACGGCGAACGCATGACGACCCATGACGCCACGCTTTCCGTGCTTGCAGCACTTCGGGAAAAGCTGTTTCGTGGCTTTGCCGCGCCGCAGGCTGCGAAATCCCTGGAGGCGAGGCCTGCGCGCCTGCTGAACCGGCTGACGGCGGATATCGACGCGCTGGATTCGCTTTATCTGCGCGTGCTGGTTCCCGCCGCCGTGGCGATCCTTGCCGCAATCGCGACAGGCCTCGGGCTTGCTTTTCTCCATCCTCTGGCGGGCATTCTGGCGGCGGTTTTCCTCATCGCGGCGGGGCTTGGAATTTCGGTGCGCGCCGCCTTGCGGGCGGAAACATTCTCGCGCCGCCGGGCAGTCGGGCTGGAAGCCCTTCGCGCCCGCACGGCCGATCTCGTGAACGGGCAGACGGAGTTCTTGACCGCCGGCCGCCTCTCCGCGCAGGTCACGGCGGTGAAACGGGCGGATGATTACCTCTCTGCCTGCGATGATACCCTGAACCGCATCGAGACCGGTGCCGGTTTTTCCTTCGGGGTTTCAGCGGCCGTTATTTTGAGCGCGGCCCTTCTCGGCATGGCCTGGCTTGCCGAACGGGGGGCGGTCACCGCGCCGACGGCGGCGCTCGGGCTGCTGGTCTGTTTTGCCGCGCTGGAGCCTTTCACGGCGCTGCGCCGCGGGGCGATGGAGCTTGGGCGCACGCTGTTTTCCGCAAGGCGCATCGCGCCGCGTCTCTCGGGAACGGTTGAGGGTCGCTGTCCCGTCTTGCCGGCCAGCGGGATGGCGGCAAAACTCGAAGATGTGCATCTAGAGCGGGAGGGGAACGACAATCCTGTCCTGACGAATATCAACCTTGCAATCGCTGCCGGGGAACGGGTTGCGATCGTCGGCCCGAGCGGCGCGGGCAAGACAAGTCTCATCCAGCTTCTGGGGGGTGAATTGCAGCCGGTTGCAGGCACGGTCAGCGCCCTGCCGTCCACTCTTATGACGCAGCGAAGCCAGCTTTTCCGCGACAGTATCGCAGACAATCTGCGGCTCGCGAAACCCGCCGCAACCGGGACCGAGCTATGGGACGCGCTTGAGGCGGCAGGCCTTGCCGAACACGTCAAAACCTTGGCCGCCGGGCTGGAGACAAGGCTTGGCGAGGCGGGCCAAGGGCTTTCCGGCGGCCAGTCGCGCCGGCTGGCGCTCGCCCGTTTCCTGCTCGCCGACCGGCCGCTCTGGCTTCTCGACGAGGTGACGGAAGGGCTGGACGGCGAGACAGCCCGCGACGTGCTCACCCGGCTGTTTGCGAGGGCGGAGGGAAAGACTGTCGTGATGATCACCCATAATCGCCGCGAGGCGGAATTTGCCGATCGCATCATCGTGCTGAAAGACGGGCGCCAACTTGATCAATGTCAAAGCGGCACCCCGGAATACGGCGTAGTGCTTGAGACACTACGCCCGGACTGAGATTTTTGAGAGCCGGCGTCGTCTTTGAAATGGAAGGCCGGTCTTCCGGAAAAGGTGGGTAAGACTATGGAACTCGACATAGTGGCGCTGTCGCGCCTGCAATTTGCAGTGACGGCTTTATATCACTTTCTGTTCGTTCCCCTGACGATTGGGCTGTCGGTGGTGATCGCCATCATGGAAACGGTCTATGTCATGACCGGCCGCACGGTCTGGCGGCAGATGACGAAATTCTGGGGCACGCTGTTCGGCATCAATTTCGTGCTGGGTGTTTCCACCGGCATCGTGATGGAATTCCAGTTCGGCATGAACTGGAGTTATTACAGCCATTATGTCGGCGATATCTTCGGTGCGCCGCTGGCCATCGAGGGTATGATGGCCTTCTTCCTGGAAGCCACCTTCGTCGGCCTGTTCTTTTTCGGCTGGGACAAGTTGTCGAAACTCGGCCATCTCGTCGCGACATGGTGCGTGGCGCTCGGTTCGAATTTTTCGGCGCTGTGGATATTGATCGCAAATGGCTGGATGCAGAACCCGACGGGCTCCGCCTTCAACCCCCAGACCATGCGGATGGAGGTGACTGACTTCTTCGAGGTTCTGTTCAACCCGGTGGCACAGGCGAAGTTCGTTCACACGGTTTCTGCGGGTTACGTGACGGCCTCCATCTTCGTGCTCGGCGTTTCGGCCTGGTATGTGCTGAAAGGCCGCCATGTCGATCTCGCCAAGCGTTCGATGACGGTTGCCGCTTCCTTCGGTCTGGCGTCCGCGCTGTCGGTCGTCGTGCTGGGGGATGAAAGCGGTTATCTCTCCACCGAACACCAGAAGATGAAGCTCGCCTCCATCGAGGCCATGTGGGAAACGGAGCCGGCGCCTGCCCCCTTCACGGCCATCGGTTTTCCTGATCAGGAAGCACGCGAAACGCATTTCGCGGTGAAGATCCCGTGGGTGATGGGCCTCATCGGCACCCGCTCGCTCGACACGCAAATTCCGGGCATCAACGATCTGGTGGAGCAGGCGAAGAGCCGCATCCGCGACGGCATCAAGGCCTATGATGCGCTGATGCAGATACGCGCCACCGGCAAAGGTGCGCAACTGCCGGAAGAGGTGCGCGGCACCTTTGCGGAACTCGGCCATGAGCTTGGTTATGCCCTGCTGCTGAAACGCTACGTCGATGATCCGCGTCAGGCGAGCGAAGAGCAGATCGCCAAGGCGGCTGCCGATACGATCCCCCATGTGCCGACGCTGTTCTGGTCGTTCCGTATCATGGTCGGCCTCGGTATGTTCTTCATTCTGCTGACGGCGACGTTCTTTTATCTCTCGGCCCGCCGGCGGCTGGATCATTATCCACTGCTGCTGAAAGTGGCGGTCTTTGCCATTCCGCTGCCGTGGATCGCGGCGGAAATGGGCTGGATCGTGGCCGAATTCGGCCGCCAGCCATGGATCATCGAGGGCGTGCTGCCCACGGCGGCCGCCGTCTCCAGCCTCAGTGCCTCCACCGTCCTCATCACGCTCCTGTGTTTCATCGCCATCTACACGGTGCTGTTCATCGTCGAAATGGGGCTGATGCTGAAGGCGATCCGCAAGGGCCCCGAGCCTGACCATGAGCCGGAAGCGCCGCTCGTTCCTGAAAAACTCGTCGCTGCGGAGTAAACGATCATGATATTGCACCAACTCATCGACTATGAAATCCTCCGCGTTATCTGGTGGCTGCTGCTCGGCGTGGTGCTGATCGGTTTTGCCGTGACCGGCGGTTTCGATCTCGGCACCGGCGCGCTCCTGCCCTTCGTGGCGAAAACGGACATCGAGCGCCGTGTCGTCATCAATTCCATCGGCCCCGTCTGGGAAGGCAATCAGGTGTGGCTCATCCTTGGCGGTGGCGCGATCTTCGCCGCCTGGCCGCCGCTTTATGCGGTGTCGTTTTCAGGGTTTTACCTGGCGATGTTCGCCACCCTGTTTGCGCTGATCCTGCGGCCGGTCGGTTTCAAATATCGCTCCAAGCGTGAAAGCACCGCGTGGCGCAGCGCCTGGGATTGGGCGCTCTTCATCGGCGGCTTCGTTCCCGCGCTGATCTTCGGCGTGGCGATCGGCAATGTGCTGCAGGGCGTTCCCTTCCACCTCAATGACGACCTCAGGATTTTCTATGATGGCACGACGCTGTTCGAGCTTCTGAACCCCTACGCCATCCTTTGCGGCCTCGTTTCCGTCGCCATGCTCGTCATGCACGGTGCCGCATGGCTGGTACTGAAAACGGATGGTCCGGTAGCCGCTCGCGCTCGCGGTTTCGGCAGCATCGCGGCGCTTGCCACCACCGTTCTTTTCGCGCTCGGCGGCGTCTTTCTGTGGCTCGGTATCGATGGCTATCGCTTTACCTCGGAGGTCGTGACCGACGGTCCGTCCAATCCCCTCTCGAAGACGGTCGAGGTTGCGGGCGGTGTCTGGTTTGCCAATTATGCGGCGCATCCCTGGATGATGCTGGCGCCAGCGCTCGGTCTTGTCTTCCCGCTCGTCGCTTTCGTCTTGCTCCGGGCCCGCAGGGAAGTGCTGGCGCTGCTTTCCAGCTCGCTTGCCATTTTCGGCGTCATCTCAACGGTGGGGCTGACGATGTTTCCCTTCATCCTGCCGTCTTCGGTCGATCCGAAATCGAGCCTGACAGTGTGGGATGCATCTTCCAGCCATATGACGCTGTTCATCATGCTGGTCGTCGCCCTCATCTTCATCCCGATCATCGTCGCCTATACATCATGGGTCTACCGCGTGCTGTGGGGCAAGGTGGATGAAAAGGCGATCCGCGACGACAGCGGTCATGCCTACTGAGACACAAGAAAGAAGGAGATCGAACATGTGGTATTTCGCCTGGCTGCTCGGCCTGCCTCTCGCCGCCATCTTCGCCGTCATGAACGCGATGTGGTATGAGCTGATGGAAGAAAACGCGAAAAAGGCGCAAGCGAAGCTGGATAAATAAAGCTTCGAGGTCCGTGGCATAAAAAGGGGGCGGCATCCGGTTGGGATGACGCCCCTTTGTGGACAGCAGCCGTGCCTGCGATGCGCGGCTTCAGTGGATCGCGATGCCGCGCTTGTCCGCTTCTTCCTTGATGATGTCTTCGACGATGGCCCTCTTGAGATTTGGATTTCCCAGAAGATAGTCGTCGGCGATCTCGAAGATCGACTTCGGATTCTCGGTCCGGTGCAGGGTGTCGAGGTCTTGGCCGATCTGCTCTCGAAGGCTGGAATAGTCGTCCATCGCGGCGCTCCCGTTTATCTCAATCCAGAAGGTCGGCCGGAACCTTGCCGCCGTTTTCGGAAAGTTTCTTGATGACGGCCTTGTGCAGCCAGATGTTCATCGTCGCCGAATCCGAGGTATCGCCGGTATAGCCGAGCTCGCTGGCGAGCTCCTTTCTGGCGCTCAGGCTGCTGTCGAGGTCGAGAGCCTTGAGAAGATCGACGATGGAATGTTTCCAGTCGAGCTTCTGCCCGTTTTTCTTGACAGCCTCATCCAGAATGGACGCGACATCGACATTGCCGGTCGGCGCCGGAGCCGCCGTTGTCGGGGCTGGTGCTGCCGGGCTTGCTGCGGTCGGGCTGGCCGTAGTCGGCGGTGTTCCGGCCGGAGCGGATGTCTGCGGCGCAGCCTCGGCCTTGCCGAAAATCGCGTTCTTGATCTTGTTGAAAAAGCTCATTCTGTCCTCCCCTTATCTGCGAAATGCGCGCCCGACGGCGATGAGAATGCAGGCACCGATGAAACCGGCGATGAGATAGCCAATCCAGCCTCCGAGCGAGACGCCGATGAGCCCCAGAAGGAAATTGGCGACGATAGCGCCAACAATGCCGAGGATAATGTTCATGAAAACACCCATATTGCTTTTCATGAACTGTTCGGCGAGCCAACCGGCTACGCCGCCGATGATGATTGCTGCAATCCAGCCAACTTGTGCGTCTTCCATAACAGGCCTTTCCTTTCTAGAGAGAGGTCAGAGGCATATGGACCCGCATTTTTTGCGCACGTCCCCCCGCCTTGAATTGACCCCAGGCGATTATTAACGAAGAGGCGGAAGTTTTGTTCCGCAAGACGTGTGGGTTATCGCAAATTCAACCTTGGCTCTCAAAGTCCAGCCCGATATCGAGGACAGGCGCACTATGGGTGATCCAGCCGATGGAGATGAGATCGACGCCGGTGGCGGCGATGGCTGCCGCTGTCTGCGGATTGATACGGCCCGAGGCTTCGGTGATGGCGCGACCGGCAACGATCTCCACCGCCTCACGCAGCTGTTCCGGCGTCATGTTATCGAGAAGAACCGCATCCACGCCCTCTTCCATGGCCTCGTGCAGCTGGATGAGCGTATCGACTTCCGCCTCGATCTTGACGAGATGTCCGACACCCTGCCTTGCACGACGTATGGCTTCACGCACGCTGCCGGCAACCGCGACATGGTTGTCCTTGATGAGAACCGCGTCATATAGCGCAAAACGGTGGTTCATGCCGCCGCCGGCGCGCACGGCATATTTTTCCAGTGCCCGTAGCCCTGGCGTCGTCTTGCGGGTGCAGGCGACCGACGCTTTTGTGCCGGCAATGGCGGTAACGATTTTTGCGGTGACGGAGGCGATTCCCGAGAGATGGCCTAGGAAATTCAGCGCCGTGCGCTCCGCCGTCAGAAGGCCGCGCGAGGGGCCTTCGATTGTTGCGATGATATCGCCGGGCGCCACGGTGGCTCCGTCCTGCACATGCCGTTTCATCACGATGGCCGGCTCCACGAGCTGGAAAGCCAGTTCCGCCGCGTCGAGACCGGCAATAACGCCCGGTTCGCGCGCGGCCATGACGACGACCGAGCGATGATCGGCGGGAATGACGGCGGCGGACGTGATGTCGCCCGCCAGGCCAAGGTCTTCCAGAAGGGCGTTGCGTACAAGCGGTTCGATGATGAGGCGTGGCAGGGGAGAAAGGGTCATGTCAGGCGCTCCGCGCAAGGCTGGCCGAAGAATGGCTGGAGGAGGAAAATTCGTGGGCGATGGCGAGGACGTCGCTGAGGCTCAGTCTGCGCCTAGTGGTCGTCGCATCCTTTTCGGGAAAATCATCGCGGAAATGTGCGCCGCGCGATTCCGTGCGCAGCGCCGCGAAGACTGCGATGGCAAGGGCAACAAGGGCGGGATCGGATGCCGGGCCGTTCCGCTCGGTCAGTGGGAGAAGATCGCGGATTGCGCCCTTCAGCCCTTCCGCCTGTCTTACGATGCCGAGATGGCGGGAAACGATGGGCCGCACGGAAGAGAGGTCGACTGCCGGGAAGTCAGGTGCGGGGAGTGTTGCGATTTCAGCTGGCTTTTTTCCAGGATAAGTGCGCCTGCCAGCAATATCTTCTGCCGCGTGCATGCCCATGGCGGCCGCTTCCAGCAGGGAATTGCTGGCAAGCCTGTTTGCGCCGTGCAGCCCCGTGCAGGCGGTTTCGCCGGCAACCCAAAGACCCGGCACCGAGCTTCGGCCTTTGCCATCGGTGGCGACGCCACCCATATGGTAATGCACCGCCGGGCGCACCGGAACGAGCTCTCGGGCGGGGTCTATCCCGGCTTCGCGGCAGAGCAGGTCGATGGAGGGGAAGCGGGTGGAAAAGCCCGTGCCGAGCGCCTTGCGGGCATCAAGAAAAACCCTGCCGCCACGCAATATTTCGCGGTCGATGGCGCGGGCGACAATATCGCGCGAGGCAAGTTCCGCACCCGGAACTCCCGCCATGAAACGTTCGCCGTTTTCGTTGAGAAGCAGCGCGCCTTCGCCCCGCACCGCCTCGCTCACCAGCGCCAGCGGCCGTCGGGGCGAGGAAAGCGCGGTTGGGTGGAATTGCACGAATTCCATGTCGGCGAGGATGGCGCCGGCGCGGGCGGCGAGCATGATGCCCTGCCCGAAGTTGCCGGAGGGATTGGTCGTCGCCTCATAAAGCCCGCCGAGGCCTCCGGTGGCGAGAACGACCTGTGTAGCCGGTAAAGTGAAGCAGCCCTTTGGCCCAATGCAGGCGAGACCGGCGATGACGCCGTCCTCGGTCAGCAGGCGGCGCACTTCCGTGCCTTCCAGCATGGTGATGGACGGCGTGCGAAGAACGGCGGCTGCAAGCGCCCTGACGATCGTCGCACCCGACCCGTCGCCTTCTGCATGGAGAATGCGCCGCCGGCTATGGGCGGCTTCCAGCCCGAAGACATAGTTGCCTGAGGCGTCCCGGTCGAACCTGACGCCCGCCCCCTCCAGTGCATCGATGACGGCGGGGGTCGCGGATATAATCTCAACGGCCAGATCTTCATCGCAAAGGCCATCGCCCGCAGCGAGCGTATCGGCAAGATGCAGGGTCGCGCGGTCATCAGGGCCGAGACTTGCCGCGATGCCGCCCTGAGCCCAGGCGCTGGAGGTCTCGCCGCCGAGCGCGCCGCGTGTCAGAAGCAGCACGGGCTGCGGCGCAAGCGTTAGCGCCGCCATCAGGCCCGCAATGCCGCTGCCGACGATGACTGTCCAGTTCCGCTGCGGCGAAAATGCGCTCATACTTCCAACATCCTTTCCACGGCGCGGCGGGCGGCGACAGCGATGGCCGGATCGACCGTCACTTCGTGGCGGTTTTCCTCAAGGGCCGCGCGGATATTGCCAAGCGTGATGCGCTTCATATGCGGGCAGAGATTGCAGGGGCGGATGAATTCGACATCCGGGTGATGTACGGCGACATTGTCGCTCATCGAGCATTCCGTCAGAAGCACCACGCGGGCGGGGCGCTCGCGGCCGACATAGTCAGACATGACGGCGGTGGAGCCGGAAAAATCCGCAGCCTCGACGACATCGGGCGGACATTCCGGATGCGCCAGCACCACGACGCCGGGATGGCTCTCTCTCAATTCCCTGATGTCATCGGCGGTGAAAAGCTCGTGCACCTCGCAATGGCCGCGCCAGGCGATCAGCTCGACATTGGTTTCCTTGGCCACGTTCTTCGCCAGATATTCATCCGGCAACATCAGCACGCGCGGCACGCCGAGCGATTCCACCACCTGGCGGGCATTGCCCGAAGTGCAGCAGATATCCGAAGCGGCCTTCACCGCCGCTGATGTGTTTACATAGGTGACGACGGGAACGCCGGGATAGGCCTTGCGCAGAAGTGCGATGTCTTCGGGCGTGATGGAATCGGCGAGCGAGCAGCCGGCGGCCATATCCGGAATGAGCACGGTTTTTTCCGGATTGAGCAGCTTTGCCGTCTCGGCCATGAAATGCACGCCGGCCAGAACGATGACATCCGCTTCCACCTCCATTGCCTTGCGGGCAAGGGCAAGGCTGTCCCCGACGATATCGGCGACGCCGTGGAAGATTTCCGGTGTCTGGTAATTATGGGCGAGGATGACGGCGTTGCGCTGGCGCTTTAGCGCCAGGATCGCCTCCACATCGTCCTGAAAGCCCATCCATTCGGCCTTGGGGATGACGCGGGCGACGCGATCATAAAGGCTGGCGGCGGAAATCTGCTCGTTCACGGTGCTCTCCCATTTATACTCTTATTGAGTATATCTAAAACAAAGACATATTCTCATTGTGAGCATATGTCAATTGCGGGAGAGTGGCAGTTTCGTTCCGGAAAGGGCGCGTTCATCGAGAACAGTCTGGCGGAAGCGGAAGAGCTTTGCCGGGCGGCCGCCGGTTTCGGTCGCTATCTCACCGGTTTCTTCCACCAGCTGCTGCTGTTCGATCAGCCGGCGGAAATTCTGTTTGTGCAGCGTCAGGCCGGCCAGCGCCTCGACGGCGCGCTGCAGCTGGAGGAGCGTGAAGGCGTCGGCCATCAGTTCGAACACCACGGGGCGATATTTGATCTTGGCCCGCAGACGGGCGATGCCGGTCGCAAGGATACGGCGGTGATCGGCAAACATCGGCCTGCCGAAATTGATCCGCGGTTCGCCCTGCGCTTCCGCGACCAGCCCGGCCTCATAAAGCAGCTCATAACGTTGCAGGGTCAATTCCTCGTTCCAGCCGCCGCCATCCAGCCCGAAGGTGAAATCGGCCCGCAAATGGCGCTGGTTTTTCGCGGCGGGATCGGAATCCGCCCAGGCGCGCAGCCTGTCGATGATGCTTTCCAGAACGTCCGGGCGTCCCTGACGGTGATCCTCCCAGGGGAAATATTCGTACCAGCCGTGCCAGAGCGGGCGTTTGCCGCCGGAGGCTTCCTGTTCGCGAACCAGCCCGAGATAACCGATGGAGATGGTTCTGCCGCCTAAAATGTCGTTATTGCGGTCGCGATCGGCGAAAGTATAGAGCTGCTCGAGGTAGCCCACGGGGTGATGGGTCTGTTCGTGGATCCATTCCCGCAGTCCGCTCTGGAGGGTTCTGTGCCCGAATTCGAACGGTCCCGACGGAAGCGCTGCACCTTCCCGAACGGTCATGACCCGCGGCTCATCCGTGGTGATGGCGGTGACGACGGCGATGAGTTCGGCATGGGCAAGGCCGATGGTCACGGCGGCTCCTCTGGTCGTTGGCGCAAGATCAATCTTCTTTGGCACAAGAAGGTTGCTTCGCCAACATGACGGCCAAAAAGGGCTGTCGATAAGTAGTCTTACTGAAAAAGGGACGCCATCAGACAAAAAGATGAATTCTTGTAGTTAGTCGTCCGCCGTCTGATATGGTACAGAGCCGCACGAGCATTTCAGACTGTAGAAGGCCGATGCTGAAAAACATATCTCTCGAAGAGACACTTGTGGGTTACTACACCTGGAATGTCGGGCAAAATCTGGTTTACCTGGATGCCGTGGCCGCCCGCCTGCGGGAATTTTCGCCGGAAGATGCCGCCTGCGGCATCCCGGTCGAAGATTTCATCGCGCAGATCGAAAGCGGCTCGCGGGAGCGTGTCGCCAAGGCGGTTTATAATTCGCTGACAAACGGCGTGTTTTATGATCAGGAATACCGCATTATGCTTAAATCCGGCGGTTTCCGCTGGCTGCGGACAACGGGAAGAGTGATCCTGGATGGCGATCGGATCCCGATCATGGCCATGGGCACGGTGCGGGATGTCAGTGCCAGCAAGGTTTTATTGATGTGATAAGCGGCGAACCTCCTCGCGAGGCGGCGGCCGATCGATTTTAGTTCGTTCATCGTTTTGATGTTGCGGTGGAATGGTCCGGCAGATCGCAATTTTGCTGTTTCAGATCGTCTTGGCCATTGGCCTCGGCATAGCCGGCATCCGCATCGCCTCGCTTATCAATGGTGAGGCGACGTCGGCGCCAGCGGGCCTTGCGGCCAATACGGAACTGCTATGGACAACCTCGCCGGTGCGGGTCGATCCGCGTAGCCAAAATTACGAGCGCATTCCGCCGCCTCCCGATCTTTATCCGCTGAAAATGCATGCGGACCAGCGCCTGCGCGTCATCTCCAGCAGCCGCTTCACTTTCAACGGCCAGGAATTCCAGCTCGCTGGTGTGGAGGAGGTCGAACGCGACCGCGTCTGCACCGGCCCCGACGGTCGCCGTTACGCCTGCGGCCTCAATGCCTTCAAGGCGCTGCAGAACCGTCTGCACGGCAGATCTCTCGAATGTCGGACGGTGGGTGAGCAGGGCAGTGCGCCCCGGTCTGTGGAGTGCCGGATCAACGGCCAGGATGTGCGGGCGTTGTTGCAATAACGATTGCTTCAGGCGGTGCCGCACAACGATAAACTGGTTAGCCGAATGCGAGATATTTTCGTCTTGGAAATTTGGTGGAGCTAAGCGGGATCGAACCGCTGACCTCTTGCATGCCATGCAAGCGCTCTCCCAGCTGAGCTATAGCCCCATAAGGGTTCCGGCATTTCTTCCGGTTCCGGGAACCGAAGCGGTTGTTGTTCCGTTCGGTGGCGGCTTACTACTGCGGCTTTCCGGCGAGTGCAAGCATAAAAAACGGCCCGGCGTCATTTTTTTGTCGTCGGGCCGAATTATCAAGTAAAATCAAGCTTCTTCGTCGTCGCCGGGTACGCCGATGATCCCGGACATATCGTCGTCGTCATCTTCGTCGTCGGTTTCGAGGAAGGTGTCGTCGTCGTCATCGATTTCGACGTCGTCGTCGTCACCCAGATCAGGGATATCGTCGCCGCTGTTGTCGCCGTCGGCATCTTCCAGCGAGACGAGTTCGACTTCCGTGTTTTCGGTATCGACTTCCGCCACTTCCTCTTCTTCAGCCTGTTCCATCTTGGCCTGGGCGGTGCTTTCCTCGAAGAAGGAGAGCGGCCAGGACTTGCCGGTGTAGGGAGAAACGACCGGATCGCGGTTCAGATCGTAGAACTTCTTGCCGGTATCGGGGTCTGTGCGCTTGGTACCAAGTTCCGCTTTTGCCACTGTCTAAGCCTCAAATTGTCGAATGAGTTTCGGTGTGTACGCCGTAAAACCGGCATAGACGGTAAAATTTATAGCCGGTCCCCTTAATCGTTGCGCTCTTTCGTGTCAAAGACAAACTTCGGGTGCGGCCTCCGCTGGCGCAAGCCCTATGCGTCAATGCTGATGTAATAGGAGAGGCTTTGCACACTTTATTATAATGACGACGAATGCACGGACGGAACGCTTCATGACCTTTACGATTGCCATAGACGGGCCGGCTGCGGCGGGCAAAGGAACGCTTTCGCGGAAGATCGCGGAGACCTATGGCTTTCATCATCTCGATACCGGGCTGACCTACAGGGCAACGGCCAAAGCGCTTCTGGATGCCGGCCTGCCGCTCGATAATGAAGCGGTCGCGGAAAAAATGGCGCTGGAACTCGATCTTGCCGGGCTAGACCGCGCCGTTCTTTCCCGGCACGAGATTGGCGAGGCGGCGTCGAAAATCGCTGTCATGACGCCGGTGAGGCGGGCGCTCGTCAAGGCCCAGCAGCTTTTTGCCTTGAGAGAGCCGGGCACGGTGCTTGACGGCCGCGATATCGGCACGGTTGTCTGCCCTGAGGCGCCGGTGAAGCTCTATGTCACGGCCTCTGCCGATGTACGGGCGCGGCGCCGTTATGACGAAATTCTGGCCAATGGCGGCAATGGCGATTATGATGCCATTTTCGCCGAGGTGAAACAGCGCGACGAGCGCGATATGGGCCGCGCCGACAGCCCGTTGAGGCCGGCTGAAGACGCGCACTTGCTAGATACGTCGGAAATGAGTATAGAGGCGGCGTTTCAGGCCGCGCGCACGATTATCGACGCCGCCCTGAAGAGATAGGTTTTTCGCGGAACGGCTTGCCGCCCTCTGCGTTTAGTCCGGAATTGCCTGAAGACATGTCCTTGCGCCGGAAAGCCTTTTGAAAAGGCGGGCATGGGTTCGGGTATCAACAACACTAGCCCACCGGCGCTTTGTATTCGCGCTCACGCGGATGCATTCAGGAGATTTCATGTCAGTATCTACCCCCACGCGCGACGATTTCGCAGCGCTTCTCGAAGAATCCTTTGCCTCGAACGATCTTGCCGAAGGCTATGTTGCCAAGGGTATCGTAACGGCAATCGAGAAGGACGTCGCGATCGTTGACGTCGGTCTCAAGGTCGAAGGTCGCGTTCCGCTCAAGGAATTCGGCGCGAAGTCCAAGGACGGCACGCTGAAGGTCGGCGACGAAGTCGAAGTTTACGTCGAGCGCATCGAAAACGCTCTCGGCGAAGCTGTTCTGTCGCGTGAGAAGGCTCGCCGCGAAGAAAGCTGGGTCAAGCTCGAAGCCAAGTTCGAAGCTGGCGAGCGCGTCGAAGGCGTCATCTTCAACCAGGTCAAGGGTGGTTTCACCGTCGATCTGGACGGCGCTGTTGCGTTTCTGCCGCGTTCGCAGGTCGACATTCGTCCGATCCGCGACGTTACCCCGCTGATGCACAACCCGCAGCCCTTCGAAATCCTCAAGATGGACAAGCGTCGCGGCAACATCGTTGTTTCGCGTCGTACGGTTCTCGAAGAGTCGCGCGCCGAGCAGCGTTCTGAAATCGTTCAGAACCTCGAAGAAGGCCAGGTTGTTGACGGCGTCGTCAAGAACATCACCGATTACGGTGCGTTCGTTGACCTCGGCGGCATCGACGGCCTGCTGCACGTTACCGACATGGCATGGCGCCGCGTCAACCATCCTTCGGAAATCCTCAACATTGGCCAGCAGGTCAAGGTTCAGATCATCCGCATCAACCAGGAAACCCACCGTATCTCGCTCGGCATGAAGCAGCTCGAGTCCGATCCGTGGGATGGCATCTCCGCCAAGTACCCGGTTGGCAAGAAGATCTCCGGTACGGTCACGAACATCACCGACTACGGTGCATTCGTTGAGCTGGAGCCGGGCATCGAAGGCCTGATCCACATTTCCGAAATGTCCTGGACCAAGAAGAACGTACACCCCGGCAAGATCCTGTCCACGAGCCAGGAAGTTGACGTTGTCGTTCTCGAAGTCGATCCGTCCAAGCGCCGTATCTCGCTCGGTCTCAAGCAGACGCTTGAAAACCCGTGGCAGGCATTCGCTTACAGCCATCCGGCTGGCACGGAAGTCGAAGGCGAAGTCAAGAACAAGACCGAATTCGGCCTGTTCATTGGCCTCGAAGGCGATGTCGACGGCATGGTTCACCTGTCGGACCTCGACTGGAACCGTCCGGGCGAGCAGGTCATCGAAGAGTACAACAAGGGTGACGTCGTTAAGGCTGTCGTTCTCGACGTTGACGTTGAGAAGGAACGCATCTCGCTCGGCATCAAGCAGCTCGGCAAGGACGCTGTTGGCGAAGCCGCTTCTTCCGGCGACCTGCGCAAGAACGCAGTCGTTTCCGCTGAAGTCACCGCGGTCAACGATGGCGGCATCGAAGTGAAGCTCGTCAACCACGAAGACCTCACCTCGTTCATCCGTCGCGCGGACCTTTCCCGTGATCGTGACGAGCAGCGCCCTGAGCGCTTCTCGGTTGGCCAGGTTGTCGACGCCCGCGTCGTCAACTTCTCGAAGAAGGACCGCAAGGTCATGCTTTCGATCAAGGCTCTGGAAATCGCTGAAGAGAAGGAAGCCGTCGCACAGTTCGGTTCTTCCGACTCGGGCGCTTCGCTCGGCGACATCCTCGGCGCGGCTCTGAAGAACCGCGGCGAATAATCGCTCCGATCTTTGAAATGAAGAACCCGCCGGAATTTTCCGGCGGGTTTTTTGTTGCTTCCAGGTCGCGCCGGTGGGCGGGCAATGGCCCCCGCTTGTCAGAGCATGCCGCTCATCTTGAGATAATAATTTTCTGCGTTGTCGTCGGAAGCCGCTGCAGGCGTGCTTTCCTGCTCGTCGGTCGGGTCATTGGCAGCAATGCGTTCTTCCGTATCATCCTGACCATCGGAATTTTCAGCCTCGGTCTCGGCCTCACCTTCCGCCTCATCCTCGGAAAAGGGACCGCCTCCGCGTGGCGGTGTTTCCGATTCATAGTCTTCGTCCGCCGGCGGATAGGCGATGAGCGGCAGCGGCGTGCCGTCTTTTACCAGGGCGGCGGCGATCAATGACTGCGAAGCCGATTGCTCCAGCATCGCCATTCTCGCTTCCGGGTCCAGTGTGGCGCGCGACAGGGGCTGGGCTTCTGGACGATGGGTCGCCGTCTCCGTTTCTTCACCCGAGGGGCGGGCGGCGGCCGTTGCGACGGTGGCTTTTTCAGCGGCCTGGTCGTCGGGCGGTTGCTGTGCGCCACTTTGCGGCGTGGGCAGAGGCTGCTGTGTACCGGCTGCCTTGGCAGGAAGCTTGCCGGCTGTGGCGGCAAGCAGCAGGGTGTTCATGGTCTCGGCGTCGTCCGCGAGCGGACCGGATGGCGGGGTAAATCCCGTGCGGATTTCTTTCTGCTCCGGCTTCATCGTCTCCCGATGCGGAAGGGCGGGGCGGGCTTCGCCCGTTTCGGCGCGGGGCGGATTTGCCGGGCGGACCTCGGCCGATACTTCCTTCGTCACGCTGCCGGTTTGTGGCGGAAGCGGACGTGCCGCGTTTTCGGCTCTTCCATCCGGCTTTGCGGCATTGGTCGGCATCTCAAGTGTGTCGGCAGGCGGAGTGGAAGGCGCAGGCCGGGGGTCCAGTTGCGCCGTTAGCGCCGCCACCGTTGCTTTCATTGCTGCGCCGCTGAGGGCGAGCGGCCCGATGAGCAGCGGCAGGAGCCGGCTGACGGTGGCGGAATTTGCCGCCTGCGCTGTCGCGGCCGGAGACGGGCGAGCTTCCGCATTCTGGCTCTGCGCGTTCTGCTGTTTCGGCTGGGCCGATTGCGCGGGCGCGGGATTGGAGGAATTGTTCTGCTGATAGGAGGAAATCACCGCCTTCGCCGCAAGATCCATTCCCCTGTAACGGGAAAGCTCGACCAGTAGCGCGAGGCGGGCGGCATCCGGTCCGGTCGGCTGTTTCAGGATTTCGGCGAGCATCGAAAGGGTCAGACCCTGCAGGGCCTTGCCGACCTGCTGTTCCAACGCCAGGCGTTGTGACGCCGGCAGGGTGCGGAGCGCTTCCGTCAGCCGCGTCACATAGGTCTCTATGGCCTCGCCATCCCGCCGGGGCAGGTTCATCAGCTTGCCGAGTGCTTCCGCGAGAATCGCGGTGCTGCGCGAGAGCTGAAACTCACTGGTAAGGGAGGCGATTGCCGCACGGGCAAAAAGGCTGCTGTTTTCAGGGGCGGGGGTGCTCGGCAATGGCGGTGCGATCTCTTTCACCTGCTCGCGCGGTGTCAGTGAAACCGTGGCTCCATAGGCGGCGTCGGTTGCCGCAATTTTCGCGACAGGCGGTAACATGCTGCGCTCCGTTTCTATCGGTGACCGCCGCTGGCGGCGAAAGGGCCAATCCCCATTGGCTCTGTGATCCGCATCTGGCTTGAATGTTGAAAAAATCGCCGCGCCGGTGATGGACAGGTGTCATCTCGCCCGCTCATGCGGGAGCGCCGTATACGCCTCTGCCCGCAATGCGGGCGGCAGCGCATACAGAATCATCAAGCTCAATCTTGGCTTGCAGATATTAAGATTTGGCTAACCAACGAATTGGCGTCCGTTAGGGAGAAACGCCGATGAACATCCGGTAAAGGCCGTTATCGTCGGAATTGACCGAGGAAATATGGTCGGGATCGCTGGGTGCCGTCTCAAAAGCTTCCGGCGGCATGGCGTCGAGCCAGCTTGCCTTGGGAAGTCTTCTTTCGGGTTGAGCGTTCGCGGGGTCGATGGGGCTGGCTTCGTCAGCGGGCGCGGTGAAGGCCGCATCATCGGGGACGAGCGGCGGGGCGGCCATGGATAGCAGCGCCTGCGCGGCATTGGGTTCTGTGTCGTAAGCGGCGCTGCCAGCCAGGCCGGAAATATCGGTCATGTCTGAACTCACATCATGTTTTGTTCAAGGGAATGATCGGGAGCGGCAATCATGCCGCCTTCTTCTTCAGCAGTTCATAAAGGCCATTGTCGTCGATCGAGATCGGCAAAATGGCTCTGCGGGCGTCTTCGACAAGCGCCTGCGCATCGAGCAGTTTTTGGCCGTCCGTTTCCGTCTCGGCCCGATTGCGGCCGGTGTCTGTCTCCGCGGGCACATTTTCGGTTTCCGCCGGGGCGGCCTGCTCAGCGGGCGCAGCTGCAAGTACGGAGATCAGTGTCGTTTCCGATGACGTGTCGGCCGGCGCCTGCGGGTCGTCGCCTGCCGTTTTTTCGTCGCCGGAAGCATCGATATGCTCCTTCACGACGTCCTGGAGCTCTTTAACGTCGTCAAGCTTGCCCTGCGCATTGCGGGCCTGAATATCCTGTTTCCTTTCGGCCTTCACTTCGGCATCGTTGATTTCGCCGATGCGTTCTTCACCACGTTCGGCCTGCAACTCTTCCTTGGTTTTGGGATCGGCGACGTCTTCCAGACGCTGGATGACCTTCAGGGTTTCACGCGTCATGAAACTGGCGCTCTGCGTCTGGTGGTTCAGCGCGTCCTTAACGGCGCGCGCCTCATCGCCATAGGGATTGGCGATGGCGGCGATCATCTGCCGGGCGGAGACGCCGAGTTGTTTGATGCCGGTCGATTCTTCCAGATCGTCGACGTTTTTCGGCAGGGTCGCGCGCGCCGCCATGATGGCATTCGACATCTGCTCGCCGAAATCCTCTTCCGTGCCGGTCAGGCCTGCGCCCTTCGCAATGCGGGCGGCAAGCGCGGCCATGGGGGCGGTCTTGGCGTTGGCGCCGTTGTTCAGCACATCCACGACCTGCGCTTCCGAAACGCCAAAGGATATCAGGGAAATCTTCCTGGCATTTCCCAGTGCGTCGGATTTTTCGAACTGGGTCAGCGTAAGCGCGTCCTGGAGCCGGCTTGCGAAGGCAAAGCTCGATTCGTTTGCTTCCTGCGTGACGCCAAGCGCAGAAACAAACCGGGAGATGAGGGACAAGAAAGCGTCAGGATCGAGTTTCATGGCGCCGAAGAGATAGGCGCTTATCTTCTCGTTGGCGGCGCGCTGGCTTTCGTCCGGGAGCGGGTTTGTCTTGACCGCATCGTTCTTTTTGGTGCCGTTGGCCTTTTCCTGCTCTTCGCGCTGGCGTTCTTCGATAGTTTCAACCATCGAGCGCATGAGGTCGCTGACTGCAATGCCCGCCGTCCGCTGTAACGGAGTAATCATCTGGAAAATCCCCGGCCGCCCAAAGTTGCGGCCGAGAATAGGCAATTCTGGTAAATCAGTGCTTAAACGAAGCGGCAGAAGGCTCAGCTATGGGCGAAAATATCGGTTTCTTCCCAGCCGAGGAGATCGAGCTTCGCGCGGGTCGGCAGAAAGGCGAAACAGGCGTCGGCATGGTCGAGGCGGCCGTCACGCACGAGACGCCCCGTCAGCTTGTCGCGCAGCGCGTGCAGGTGCAGCACGTCGGAGGCTGCATATTCGAGCTGGGCCGGCGACAGGGTCTCGGCAGCCCAGTCGGAAGATTGCTGGGCCTTGGAAATATCGACTTCCAGCATTTCCTTGAGATTATCCTTCAGCCCGTGCCGGTCGGTATAGGTGCGGGTCAGCCGCGAGGCGATCTTGGTGCAGAAGACCGGCGTGGTCGTCACGCCGAAGGTGTGGAACAAAACAGCGATATCGAAACGGCCATAGTGAAAGATCTTCTGGCGGGCGGGGTCGGCAAGCATCCGCACGAGGTTTGGCGCTTGCCTCTGGCCGGCGGCGATGCGAATGACGTCCGCGGTGCCGTCGCCCGGCGAAAGCTGAACGACGCAGAGGCGGTCGCGGCGCGGCACCAGTCCCAGCGTTTCCGTATCGATTGCGATGGCGCCGTTGTAACGCGCGGCATCTTCGGCGGAAATATCGCCTTCGTGGTAACGGATGGGTGCTGCCATGTCCTGCTCCAGAAATTCCAGTTTCCTGCTCCGGCTATAACGGAAAGAGCGGCGGGACGATACCGTTTTATCGGCCCGCCCAGCGCATCGCGCTCCACCGCCCTTGGTACTTGCCTTTGCGAAAGTCCCCGGGTTAGGGTCAGACATTCTTTCCTGACAAATCGCATGAATTCCTGATGACAAAGAAAATCTATCTCGCCGGACCGGAAGTCTTCCTGCCGAACGCGCGCGAAATGCTCGATCTCAAGGCCTCGCTGGCGCGGGAAGCCGGTTTCACGCCGCTTTCGCCGGGCGATCTGCAAATTCCGCCGGCGGATACCAGGGTCGGTCACGGCTGCAACATCAATGCCGTCGATGAGCGGATGATGCTGGAAGCGGATGCGGTGATCGCCAATCTCACGCCGTTTCGCGGCATCGCGGCCGATACGGGAACCAGCTATGAACTGGGCTTCATGTGCGCGCTGGGCAAGCCGGTCTTTGCCTATACCAATGTTGCGGCCAATCACTTCACCCGCATCAAGGCGCATTATGGCGGCGTCGCCACCCTGGATGAAACGGGCCGTTATCGCGGGCCGGACGGGCTATCGATCGAGAATTTCGACATGGTCGACAATCTCATGCTGCATGGCGGGATTTTGCGGCGCGGCGGCGTCATCATCATTGGCGATGCTCCCGAAGAGGCCTTGTATACGGATCTCGAGGCCTACAGGCGCTGTCTCGCGGCGGCGGCCGAAAAGTTACTGACACCGATTGACCCTGAAAAAACGAATAGAGTGGAGGCATCATCATGAGCGGAACCATCCTCATCACCGGCGCGACATCCGGCTTCGGACAGGCCGCGGCGCGGCGCTTCGTCAAGGAGGGCTGGAAGGTCATCGGCACGGGTCGGCGGGCGGAGCGGCTGGAGGCGCTTTCCGCCGAACTCGGCTCCGCCTTTCATGGCCTCGCCTTCGATATCACCGACGAGGAGGCGACTGGAAAGGCGCTGTCCGGGTTGCCGGAGGGCTTTCGGGATATCGACGTTCTCGTCAACAACGCCGGTCTGGCACTCGGCACCGCGCCCGCACCGCAGGTGCCCTTGAAAGACTGGCAGACCATGGTGGACACCAACATCACCGGTCTCCTCAACATCACCCATCATCTGTTGCCGACGCTGATCGGGCGCAAGGGTATTGTCGTCAACCTCTCGTCAGTGGCGGCACATTACCCCTATACGGGCGGCAATGTGTATGGCGGCACCAAAGCGTTCCTGCGGCAGTTTTCGCTTGGCCTGCGTTCCGACCTGCATGGCAAGGGCGTGCGGGTGACGTCCATCGAGCCCGGCATGTGCGAAACGGAATTTACGCTGGTGCGCACCGGCGGCAATCAGGAAGCCTCGGACAATCTCTACAAGGGCGTCAATCCGATTACGGCGGACGATATTGCCAACACCATTCACTGGGTCGCCTCGCAGCCCAAGCACATCAACATCAACAGCCTCGAACTCATGCCGGTCAACCAGTCCTTCGCCGGTTTCCAGGTCTATCGGGAAAGCTGATTTTCCCACGATTCCGGGGAGTGCTGAAAAACCGGGCAGGAATTGTCGAGCTATGCAGAAATGCAATGCTGCATTGCGAGACTTGCTCTGTTAAAAATCACGGATACCGCTATATTCAAATCATCGAAGCGACGCACTCCTCCTCCCAGCGTCGCTCGATGTGGATCGGTGGTACTCCTCCTCCCAATCGCCGATCAAGTTTGAAGCCTGCCGCACCTCCTCCCGCGGCAGGCTTTTTCCTTTTTGGGCGTGTTTTCCTTGAATATTTTTGGCTGACGACTTCCTGCGCGCCGGCTCAGTGCCGAGGGCGAGCCGTGATCGCCCTTGGATTTCCAGGGGATTTTGAATTTCTCCGTCAAGGCAACGCGTGTTGAAATCAGGCGTGCGTCGATCACATTTCCGTTATGTCTAGATAAATTTGCACAGTTTTGTCGTGGTGCGCCCGGCCGGGCCATTGCTTAGCCCCCGCCCTGTGTTTAAGCATGTGCAAAAGAACGCTTGGGAGGTTGCCGGCACGCCTGTGTCTGCGGCCCGAAAGCGGCGGGGAGAGAATGGCAGACTTTCAAGAGACGCTGAAGCGGTTTCAGCCGATCGCGGTTTCATCGATCGCTGAAGACGAGCTCGGGTTGCGGCTACGCGGCCTGCAGGCGCGAATGATCCAGCAAAATATCAAGGCGGTCTGGCTCGATGCATCATCGTCGCTGACCTATTATACCGGCCTGTCGCTTGGTCTTTCCGAGCGCATTCATGGCGCCCTGGTGCCGGCGGAAGGCCCTCCGGTCTATGTCAGTCCGACCTTCGAGGAGCCGAAGCTTCAGACGCTCATCCGCATTCCGGGTGAGGTTGCCGTCTGGGAAGAGGATGAAAGCCCCTTCGACCTGATGGCAAGGCGCATTGAGGCGCTGGCCTGTCCCGGTCATCTTGTCGCCATCGATCCCGCCACCCCCTTTGTCTTCGCATCGGCCCTCATGCAACGTCTGGAAGGCCGCATCATTTCCGCCCAGCCGATGATCGTCGCCCAGCGGCAGGTCAAATCCGCAGCCGAGATCGCCATCATCCAGACGGCGATGGACGCGAGCTACCGCGTGCAGAAGGCGGTTTTCGAAGGGCTGCGTCCCGGCGTTTCCACCACGGAAGTCGCCGATTTCGTCAACACGGCGCATATTGCCCTTGGCCTGAAGCCACTATTCGTGGCCGTCCAGTTCGGCGAGGCGACGGCCTATCCGCATGGCGTGCCCCATGCGCAGACGCTCAGCGAAGGCGATATGGTGCTGGTCGATCTCGGCGGCATTCTTCACGGTTATCGTTCCGATATCACCCGCACCTATGTCTTCGGCAAACCGACGGAACGGCAGCGTTTCCTCTGGAACGCCGAGCGCGACGCGCAGGCGGCGGCATTTGCCGCAGCCCAAGTCGGCGCTGCCTGTTCGGATGTGGACAGGGCCGCGCGCGAGAGCCTGAAAGCGGCCGGTTTCGGCCCGGATTATCAGCTTCCCGGCCTGCCGCACCGCACCGGCCACGGGCTTGGGCTGGATATTCACGAAGAACCCTATATCGTTGCAGGAAACACCACGGCGCTTAAGCCGGGCATGTGTTTTTCCATCGAGCCGATGCTGTGCGTTTATGGCGAATGCGGCGTCCGTCTCGAAGACATAGCCTATATGACGGAGGCGGGACCGCGCTGGTTCTGCCCGCCGGAGAAGAACCTCGACCGGTTGTTTCAGCCGGTCGCCGGGTAATTGGTCGGGAGGCAAAGGACCGAACGGCGACATGGGGCTCCCGCGTCGCTGCTGACCAGAAGAGGTAGGCCCCCTGACGGGGCCGCAGGAACTCAGAAAAAGAGGGAAAGGACCACCAGATGAAAACGCTGACCCGCAGTTTGCTTATCGCCTCTGCGATTGCGATCACTTCCGCCATGCCCGCCATGGCGAAGACCTTCGTTTATTGCTCCGAGGCATCGCCGGAAGGCTTCGATCCGTCGCCCTACACCGCCGGCGGCACCTTCGACGCTTCCGCGCATCCGGTCTACAACCGCCTGACCGAGTTCAAGAAGGGCACGACCGAAGTTGAGCCCGGCCTTGCCGAAAAATGGGAAGTTTCGAGCGACGGTCTGGAATATACCTTCCACCTGCGCAAGGGCGTGAAGTGGCACTCCAACGACAAGTTCACGCCGAGCCGCGAATTCAACGCCGATGACGTGATCTTCAGCTACGACCGCCAGCGCGATGCTAAGAACCCGTGGAACCAGTATATCGCAGGCATCACCTACGAATATTTCAACTCCATGGAAATGCCGTCGCTGATCAAGGACATCGTCAAGGTCGACGATTACACCGTCAAGTTCGTGCTGACCCGCCCGGAAGCGCCGTTCCTCGCCAATATCGCCATGCCTTTCGCCTCCATCGTGTCGAAGGAATATGCCGATACGCTGGAAAAGGCCGGCACCAAGGAAGACTTCAACAACCTGCCGATCGGCACCGGCCCGTTCAAGTTCGTCGCCTATCAGAAGGACGCGGTCATCCGCTACCAGAAGAATGCCGACTATTGGGGTGAAGCTCCGAAGATCGACGACCTGATCTTCGCGATCACGCCTGACGCCGCCGTTCGCCTGCAGAAGCTGAAGGCCGGCGAATGCCACCTGATGCCGTACCCGGCTCCGGCCGATCTTGCCGCCATCCGCGCCGATTCCAACCTCAAGCTCGACGAACAGCCGGGTCTGAACGTCGCCTATTTCGCCTATAACACCACCGTTGCGCCTTTCGACAAGCCGGAAGTCCGCAAGGCGCTGAACATGGCGATGAACAAGCAGGCGATCATCGATGCCGTGTTCCAGGGCGCCGGTCAGGTTGCCAAGAACCCGATCCCGCCGACCATGTGGTCCTATAACGACAGCATCAAGGACGATGCTTACGATCCGGAAGCTGCCAAGAAGGCCCTCGAAGCCGCTGGCGTCAAGGATCTGTCGATGAAGATCTGGGCAATGCCGGTTCAGCGTCCTTACATGCCGAACGCGCGCCGCACCGCCGAACTCATCCAGGCGGATTTCGCCAAGGTTGGCGTCAAGGCCGAGATCGTCTCCTATGAATGGGGTGAATATCTCAAGAAGTCGACGGAAGTGAACCGCGACGGCGCCGTCATCCTCGGCTGGACCGGTGACAACGGTGACCCTGATAACTTCATGGGCGTTCTGCTCTCCTGCGCTTCGGCAGGCGAAGGCGGCACGAACCGTGCGCAGTGGTGCAACAAGGAGTTCTCCGACCTGATTTCCAAGGCGAAGCAGGCGACAGATGTTGCCGAGCGCACCAAGCTTTACGAACAGGCGCAGGTGATCTTCAAGGAACAGGCTCCGTGGGCGACGCTTGCGCATTCCACGCAGTTCGTTCCCATGTCCGCCAAGGTCTCCGGCTTCACCATGAGCCCGCTTGGCGACTTCACCTTCGAAAACGTCGACATCGCGGAATAATCCCAAACAACGGACGCGCGGAAGGACCCTGTTCTTCCGCGCGTCTTTTCAGGAAAAAGCCATGATCCGGTTCATTCTCGGCAAACTTCTCTATCTCGTTCCGACATTTCTCGGGATCACTTTTGTCGCCTTCTCCTTCGTGCGCGTCCTGCCGGGAGATCCCGTGCTGCTGATGGCGGGCGAACGCGGCATTTCACCCGAACGGCATGCGCAGCTTGCCGAACAACTCGGTTTCAGCCAGCCCATCTGGCAACAATATCTTCATTTTCTCGGACGGTTGCTTCAGGGCGATCTCGGCAATTCGCTGGTTACCAAGAAGCCGGTTCTGACCGAGTTCCTGTCGCTCTTCCCCGCGACGGTCGAGCTTGGTCTCGTCGCCATCATCATCGCAACCTTGATCGGCGTGCCGGTCGGCGTCATCGCTGCCATCCGTCGCGGTTCTTGGTTCGACCAGATTTCCATGACGACCGCGCTTGTCGGCTTCTCCATGCCGATCTTCTGGTGGGGACTGCTGCTGATCATCATGTTCTCCGGCATCCTTCAATGGACGCCGGTGTCGGGCCGCATTTCGCTGATGTATTTCTTCCCCTCCGTTACCGGTTTCATGCTGATCGACAGCCTGATTTCGGGCCAGAAGGGTGCCTTCGTGTCGGCCTTTTCGCATCTTATCCTGCCCTCCGTCGTGCTCGCCACCATTCCGCTGGCGGTGATTGCGCGCCAGACGCGCTCGGCCATGCTGGAAGTCATGGGTGAGGACTATGTGCGCACCGCCCGCGCCAAGGGCATGTCTCCAGCCCGTGTCGTCGGCATTCATGCGCTGCGCAACGCCATGATCCCGGTCATCACCACCATCGGCCTGCAGATCGGCGTGCTGATGGCGGGCGCCATCCTGACCGAAACCATCTTTTCCTGGCCGGGCATCGGCAAGTGGATGATCGATTCCATCTCGCGCCGCGACTATCCTGTCGTGCAGAGCGGCTTGCTCCTGATTGCGGGTCTGGTGATGATCGTCAACCTGCTCGTCGATCTGACCTATGGCCTCATCAATCCGAGGATCCGTCACAAATGACCGATGTGACCACCACTCCCGGCGTCCGCCTTTCGGACGCCGCCATCCGCCGCCGGATGCTTGCCGATTTCTGGTTCTATTTCCGCCAGAACCGCGGCGCCGTCATCGGGCTTGCCGTCTTCATCCTGCTTGTGCTGGTGGCGATCTTCGCGCCTATCCTGGCCCCGCATGATCCGACACAACAATATCGCGATGCGCTGCTCGTGCCGCCGGTCTGGCAGGAAGGCGGTCGTGCCGCCTTCTTCTTCGGCACCGACGCGGTGGGCCGCGACATGCTGTCCCGCCTGATCTATGGTGCGCAATATTCGCTGTTCATCGGAATCGTCGTCGTTTCCATCGCGCTCGTCGGCGGCATCGTCATCGGTCTCATTGCCGGCTTCTTCGGCGGCTGGGTCGATACCGTCATCATGCGCGTCATGGACGTCATTCTGGCGTTTCCGTCGCTGCTTCTGGCGCTGGTGCTGGTTGCGGTCCTCGGGCCGGGTCTCACCAACGCCATGATTGCGATCGCCATCGTCTACCAACCGCATTTTGCGCGTCTGACGCGTGCGGCCGTCATGACTGAGTTGAGACGAGAATATGTCACCGCCGCCCGCGTGGCCGGTGCCGGCAATTTCCGGCTGATGTTCAAGACCATCCTGCCGAACTGCCTTGCACCGCTGATCGTTCAGGCGACGCTCTCCTTCTCGTCTGCGGTTCTCGATGCCGCCGCTCTCGGCTTCCTCGGCATGGGCGCGCAGCCGCCCGCCTCCGAATGGGGCACGATGCTGGCGGAAGCGCGCGAGTTCATCCTGCGCGCCTGGTGGGTCGTGACCCTTCCGGGCCTGACGATCCTGATCTCGGTGCTCGCCATCAACCTCATGGGTGACGGCCTGCGCGATGCGCTCGATCCCAAACTGAAGCGGAGCTGAGCGATGAGCCTGCTGAAAATCAAAAACCTCACCGTCAAATTCGCCACCGCCACCGGCGCCTTCACGGCCGTCGACGGCATCGACGTCTCTGTCGACAAGCATGAAGTGCTGGCCATCGTCGGCGAGTCCGGTTCCGGCAAGTCGGTATCGATGCTCGCCGTCATGGGGCTTCTGCCCGATACGGCGACGATCACCGCCGATGAGATGACCTTCGACGGCAAGAACCTGTTGGCCATGTCGCCGCAGGAGCGCCGCAGGCTGATCGGCCGCGAGATCACCATGATCTTCCAGGAGCCCATCGCCTCGCTCAATCCGTCCTTCACGGTGGGTTTCCAGATCGAGGAGGTTCTGCGCCTCAATCTCGGCATGAGCGGCGCTGCCGCGCGCGCCCGCGCCCTTGAACTGTTCCGGGCTGTCGGCATTCCCGAGCCGGAAACCAAGCTCAAGGCCTATCCGCACCAGATGTCCGGCGGCCAGTGCCAGCGCGTGATGATCGCGATTGCAATCGCCTCCAAGCCGCGCCTGCTGATCGCCGACGAGCCGACCACCGCCCTTGATGTGACGATCCAGAAGCAGATCCTCGATCTGCTGATGAATCTGCAGGAAGAATACGGCATGGCGCTGATCCTCATCACCCATGACATGGGCGTCGTGGCGGAAACCGCCGACCGCGTCGTGGTACAATATAAGGGCCGCAAGATGGAGGAGGCGGATGTCTTGAGCCTGTTCGAAGCCCCGCAGCACCCCTATACCAAGGCACTGCTTTCGGCCCTGCCGGAAAATGCCACCGGCGACCGTTTGCCCACGGTTTCCGATTTCTTCGGCAAGGAGGGCGTTCAATGAGTATCGTTGTCGAAGGCAAGGGCATTACCCGCGACTATCACGTTCCCGGCGGCATGTTCGGCGGCGCCAAGACGGTGCAGGCACTGAAGGGCATCGACTTTACCGTCGAGCGCGGCAAGACGCTCGCCATCGTCGGTGAATCCGGCTCCGGTAAATCGACGCTGGCGCGGATCATCGCGCTGATCGATCCGGCATCCGGCGGCGAACTGAAGATCGAAGGCAAGCCGGTCGATATCGCCAGACGCCGTCCCGATACGGAGATGCGCTCCAAGGTGCAGATGGTGTTCCAGAACCCCTATGGCAGCCTCAATCCGCGCCAGAAGGTGGGCGACGTCCTGATGGAGCCGCTGGTCATCAATACCAAGATACCGGCTTCCGAGCGACGCGAGCGGGCCGAAGCCATGCTGGTGAAGGTCGGTCTCGGTCCTGAACATTTCAACCGCTATCCACACATGTTCTCCGGCGGCCAGCGCCAGCGCATCGCCATTGCGCGCGCACTGATGCTGAACCCGGCGCTGCTGGTGCTGGATGAGCCGGTCTCCGCGCTCGATCTTTCGGTGCAGGCGCAGGTGCTGAACCTTCTCGCCGACCTTCAGGAAGAATTCGAGTTGACCTATGTTTTCGTCAGCCACGATCTTTCGGTGGTGCGTTACATCGCCGACGATGTGATGGTCATTTCGAAGGGTGTGGCGGTGGAGCAGGGCACGCGCGAGGAACTCTTCGCCGATCCGAAGCACCCCTATACCCGCCAGCTTTTCGCCGCGACACCGATTACGGATGTCGATGCCATCCGCGCCCGCGTGGAACGCCGCAAGGCGGCACGGCTGGCAGCGACGGCCTGACGGCTGACGACCGAGGTTAAGAACAGGCCGGATTTCCGGCCTGTTCTTTTTTCAGGACTTCAGGAAACGCTCGATTGCCGCAAGCGCGCCCTGTTCCCGAATGTCGCGATAGGCGGCTTTCAGGGCTGGGACGAAGGTTTCGTTCCTGGGAAGGTCGCTGCCAAATGTGCGCTCGAAAGTCAAAAATCGGTCGACGACTGCATCCGGCGTCATTGCCAGTTGATCCGGCGCATCCCACTCCTTGAAAGCGGGATCGAGAATGGTGATCGGCTGCCCCTTTTCATTCTTGTCCGCGCAGGACCTGATCCAGAGCGCGACGGCGAAAATGACCGCCCGGCTTTCAGCCTTCTCCGCAAGCAATTCGCGCAAGGGGCCAAGAATGCGCAGCGGCACTTTCTGCGACGCATCGGAGGCGATCTGCATGGTCTTGTGCTGCAATGAGGGGTTGGCGAAACGCTCCCGCAGGCCGTCTGCGAATTCCGCCCCGTCGACGGCGGGGTCGAGCGTCCGTTCGATCTCGCGCCAATAGGCGTCGACGAAATCGCGCACGGGCTTTTCATTCCATGCATCCGCCACCGTCGCAAGGCCGGCAATCTGGCCGATGGCGGCGATGGCACTGTGGGAGCCATTCAGTATTCTGAGCTTCATATGCTCGTATGGCTCGACATTGCCGACGAATTCCACGCCCGATTTCTCGAGCGCCGGCCTTCCATGCGGAAAACGGTCTTCAATGACGAAACGGAAATAGGGTTCGGCCACCACCGGCCAGGCGTCGCTGAGGCCGAGTGCGGTCGAAATCGCCTCGCGATCGGCATCCGTGGTGGCGGGAACGATCCGGTCCACCATCGAGCAGGGGCAGGCAATATTGGTTCTAATGAAGGATGCCAGTTCCGGATCGGTCAATTCCGCAAACTCCAGCAGAAGCTTTTGCAGCACATGGCCGTTGGCGGGCAGGTTGTCGCAGGAAAGGAGCGTCAGGGGCCGGGAACCCTCTTTACGCCTGCGCCGTGTGGCCGCAAGGATGAAGCCGAAGATGGAGCGCGGCCGCTCCTGGTTTTCGAGATCATGGACGATATCGGGATGATCGCGCAGCAGGCTGCGGGAGGCGAGATTGGTCAGGTAACCTTTTTCCGTCACGGTCAGGGTGACGATGAGGACGCGCGGATCGGCCATCCGCTCCAACAGCCGTTCAGGCTCTTCCGGCGCGACGATGGTTTCGAGAATAGAACCGATCACGCGCATGCGCTCGCTCTCACCGTCTCGCAGGCAAAAGGTGTAGAGATTATCCTGCGGCTCGATGGCGTCGCGCGTATCAGGGCTGCGCAGCGATGCCGCGACGATGCCCCATCGGGCTTCGCCGCGATTAAGGCAATCGTCGATGAAAACCGCCTGATGCGCCCGATGAAAGGCTCCGACGCCCAGGTGGACGATGCCGGGCGTGACGCTTTGACGGTCATAGGCGGGTGTCGTGACGGATTGCGCCAGGCGGGGCAGGGTTGCAGCGGAAAGCCGATCTGTCATCGATGCAAAATCCCCATGCGGAACGGGGCGGTTGTGGCTTGCGCCGCTCTCGTTGCGACGTCCGGCTTGTGGCACATCATGTCGGTTCCTCCCCTCACATGCGGAATGATCAGGCGCCGGCCTCTTTGAGTAGCCGGACCTGGCGCAGCGTATTCTGGCGGCTGCGCTCGAGATGCCGCCACAGGGCATCGACGATCTGGGCCTTGCTGCCGGCGGTGATGGCATCGGCGATATTCTGGTGCTCCTCGACCGAGCGGGCGTAATCGCCGAGGATAGAGACGAAAACCGTGTGGGTCTGGTCGAGAATGCGCTCATGCGAGCCGGAAATGACCGGAATGCGCGCCGCCGATACAAGGGTCGCATGGAAGCTGCGGTCATAAAAAAGCGCTTTCGACAATTCGTCGAGCGTCGAGCCTTTGGCGAATTCGCGATGTTTCGCAAGGCTTTCCAGAAGCTCCGCGTGCAGGGCTCCATCCAGTTGCCCGGCATCGAAGGCCACTTCCACCGCACCTTTTTCGAGCAGCATTCTGGCGGCGTAAAGTTCCTCCACATCCTCCACGGTGAAATCGCGAACCACCATGCCGCGCCGGGAGGAATTGACCACCAGTCCATCGGCCTCGAGTTTCAGGCACGCTTCCTTGACCGGCGTGGGGCTGATGCCGAGATCGGCGGCAAGCTCGTTCGGGAGCAGGCGTTCGCCGCCGCGCAATCTACCGCTGACAATGCGCGCGCGCAGTTCCTGATGCGCCTGTTCGGCGAGCGTGACTTTGACCAGCGAGTTCATGGCGGCATCATCGCCCAGCTTTGCGGGACTGGCAATGGCGGAATATTAAAAATAAAAAATTTTTTATTTTACAAAGGCCATTTTTGCTTTAGCTCTATCCGTCATTGGAAGCCGGCTGCTGGAGGAGGGCGGTCTGGCAATTTCCCGAAAGCCATCTTCGCGGCCCGTGGTCGCGGCGCGCGGCGTCTATTCCTCCCCGGAAGCGATCAAGCATCGAGGAATGACCGATCATGAGAATTACCGCTGTCGAACCTTTCATCCTGCACCTGCCGCTGACATCGGAGTCCATTTCCGATTCCACCCATAGCATCACCCATTGGGGCGTCGTCGGTGCAAAGATCACCACCAGCGATGGCCTTGAGGGCTATGGTTTTACCGGCACCCACGCGCATCTGCCGTCGGACAGGCTGATCACATCCTGCATCAGCGATTGTTACGCGCCCTTGCTGGTGGGGGAGGATGCGTCGGAGCATTCGAGGCTCTGGACGAAACTGGCCCGTTATCCGGCTCTACAATGGGTCGGCAGGGCGGGCATCACCCATCTGGCGCTGGCGGCAGTGGACGTTGCGCTCTGGGACCTGAAGGCGAAAAAGGCGGGCGTGCCGCTCTGGCACTATCTCGGCGGCGCGCGCACGGCGGCGGTGGAGGCTTATAATACCGATATCGGCTGGCTTTCCTTCGCGCTGGAAGATTTGCTGGCGGGCAGCGCAAGGGCGGTGGAGGAAGACGGTTTCACCCGCCTGAAGATCAAGGTCGGGCATGACGATCCGAATATCGACATTGCCCGCCTTGCGGCCGTGCGTAAGCGTGTCGGTTCGTCCATCCGCATCGCCATCGATGGCAACGGCAAGTGGGATCTGCCGACCTGCCAGCGTTTCTGCGCGGCGGCGAAGGATCTGGACATTTACTGGTTCGAGGAGCCGCTCTGGTATGACGATGTGACGAGCCATGCGCGGCTGGCGCGCAATACATCCATTCCGATTGCGCTCGGGGAGCAGCTCTACACGGTGGATGCGTTCCGCTCATTCATCGATGCGGGTGCGGTCGCCTATGTCCAGCCGGATGTGACCCGGCTCGGCGGCATCACCGAATATATTCAGGTCGCCGATCTGGCGCTTGCCCATCGCCTGCCCGTTGTGCCGCATGCCGGCGAGATGAGCCAGGTGCATGTGCATCTGAGCTACTGGCACCCGGCCTCGACTGTTCTCGAATATATTCCGTGGATCAAGGATCATTTCGAAGAGCCGATCCATGTGCGGGACGGTGTTTACAAACGTCCGGAGCGCCCCGGCGCTAGCACCACGCCGCTAGCGGAAAGCTTCGCCCGCTACGGCAAGGCGGTGAAATAAAAAGGCGGCGCATAAAATGCGCCGCCAGACTGCTGACAAACCCCTGGCGTGAGCTGGGGGTTTATGATTCATTGGGACATGTTGAAGAAACCTGCTCCTGAACAG
>NZ_MRDH01000023.1 GCF_002008225.1 Agrobacterium salinitolerans
AGGCAGCCTGATGGTCGTTTCCTTTCAGGTGGCCATCAGTATCGGTGCGGTCTTCGGCGGCTATATCGTCGATTCCTACGGTGCCACTGCGCCGCTGGCGCTGACCGCGATACTGGCCGCATCCACGGTCGCTCTGGCCCTGCTGCAGCGTCGTGATTGATCCTGTCCGTGACGCCAGATGCCTAAAACGTAAGTCCTGCCCGGAATGTGGTCCGGGCAGGACTTTTTTGAACAGCCGATTTTCTTGCCGTCGCTCTGGTTACTTGCGGTAGGCTAGCCCACCCCAGATGCGGCCTTCGTCTCTGTGGCGACCGCCGTGTACTGCGCCGATATAGGCAGCCGCAGCGGAAACGAGCGCGGAAGCGGCCAGCAGGAATGCTGTCAGAATACCAGCGACGCGTGCTTTTTCTGCGGCATCCGCAGCCTTGGTCTTGGCATCGTCCAATGCCTTCTGCGCCTCAGCCTTCACGGTCTCGAGCTGCTTCTGCGCTTCATCGACCTTCTTCTGCGCTTCCGCCCTGACGGCCTGCACACGTTCAACCGTCTGGTTCACGCGCGTTTGCGCATCGGTCTGGCTGATGCTTGTGCGGGCAGCGACCTGATTGGCGAGCCATGTTTTGTCGGCATCAGATATCTCGCCTGTTGCCATCAGATTGCCGAGAATGCCGCTAATCTGGCGCTGATAGTCACTGGCGCTCTGTTCACCCGTCACAGGGGTGGCGGGCGTATCGGTCCTCAGTAGCGTATCCGTGAAATAGTCGATCGGGTTAGTTCTCAGGCCCTGCGGAAGCATTTGCTCAATGCTGGGCGCTGCAGCCTGACCGGCTCCTTGCGCCAGACCACCGGCCGCACTGCCAGCGCCGGAAATGATGCCGCCCGCCATTTGGCCAGCCCCCTGAACGGCGCCGCCGACTGCGGAACCCGTGGCCTCGACGGCGGTCTGCGCCACGCTGCCAACAGCTTTGGCGCCACCGGACAGTACGCCGAGCGCGAGAAATGCCGAGACGACCGTTCCGAGCCCCCATACGACCAGGCCATTCACACCATCGCGGACCGTCAGTTCGTTCCTGTCGGCAGCGCCGGCAGGCCGACGCATGCGGCCGGCAATATAGCCACCCAGCATGTAGGAGCCGACCATGGAAATGATGACGAAGAGCGCGGTTATGATGAGCCAGACTGTGCTGATCTCGCCGCCATCGTCGGCCGAGATCGAACTCAGGCCTAGGCCGCCCGCAAATGCGGTGAGGACTGCCATGGCGCCCGAAGAGATGACGGCACCGGCGAAGATCGCTGGCCAGTCCACATAGCTGCGGTTTGGATTCGTTTCGATACCCGTTGGATCAACCATCAGCGTAGCCCCAGCAGTGAGAGAATGAACAGGACAACGACGACGAGCCCAACTAGATAGATGATGGAATTCATGCGGTATCTCCTCCGAAAGGACGATCAGTCCTCCGCGTAGCGGTGATTATGTGCAGTGAGAAACGTGAGCCGAGTGCTCCTGCACTAAACTCATCGCACCCGAAAAAGTTTCAGGACTTCTCATTGTCTCGGAAGGATTTGAACAAATTCGACCCCGAAACCGCCATGTGAGCACGGGTGAAAGATCAGGGGATGTTCCGCCTTTCGTCACTCAATCTTTGCTGACGAAAGGCCTCACTCGGGCGATGGACCGACATAGCGGGACTGCGGACGAATGAGCCGCCCTGTCCGTTGCTGCTCCAGCACATGCGCCGTCCATCCTGCCATGCGACCTGCGGCAAAGACATTGGTAAAGCTGTCGCGTGGAAAACCCAACGCCTCCAGCACCAGGGCCGTGTAGAACTCTACATTTGTCTGCAATGGCCGAAGCGGCTTCTTTTCCTTGAGGAGCGCCAGCGCCGCCGCCTCCACTTTGCCGGCAAAGGCAATGCGGCTGGATCCATCCTTGAGAGCCGACACCGCGCCTTTCAGCACGTCGGCGCGAGGGTCGCGGACACGATAGATCCGATGGCCAAAGCCCATGAGGCGCTCCCCGCGCGAAAGCGCATCCTCCAGCCATGTTTGAATGTCAGCCTCACTGCCAATCGCATCCAGCATATCAAGCACCGGACCCGGCGCCCCACCATGAAGAGGCCCCTTTAACGCACACAGCCCACCAACCACTGCTGAGAACATTCCGGCGTCTGTCGAAGCAATAATGCGGGCCGTAAAGGTCGAGGCGTTCAGTCCATGATCGGAAACCGTCGTGAGGTAAGTATCGAGTGCGCGCACCTTCTCCGGCGAAGGGTGAACGCCGGAAATCATTCGCAGAAAATCCGCTGAATGGCCGAGCGTGATATCGGGTGCAATCGGCGGAAGCCCTTGCCTGTCGCGGATGATGACCGCGGCAAAGACCGGCGCCGCCGCAACGGCCATGATGTGGTGCGCAGTCGTTTCATCATCAGGCAACGCGGACAGCAAGAAGCGCAGGCCCTCTATGGAAGAAAGATGTGACAGGTCAGGAAGCGGCTGGATCAGCTGGAAAGCCCGCTGCCGGGCAGAACCCAGCTGAGAACGAATGTCCTGCGCCGTCGCAGGCTGGGGGACTTGCTCTGCCCATAGAAGCTCCAGAACCTGTTCAAAAGACCAGCCCGCCAGGCTTGACAGATGGTGCCCGCGAATAATCAGTTCACCAGCCGTCCCGTCCACATGGCTGAGAAT
Organism: Agrobacterium salinitolerans; assembly: GCF_002008225.1. Classification (GTDB taxonomy): domain Bacteria; phylum Pseudomonadota; class Alphaproteobacteria; order Rhizobiales; family Rhizobiaceae; genus Agrobacterium; species Agrobacterium salinitolerans. The sequence continues at coordinate 2,683 of NZ_MRDH01000023.1, forward strand.
GGTTTCGGCTGCGACGACATCATCGAGGCCGATCACCGACCTATTGTCACTCAAGGCTGCTATCGCGGACATGTAATTTTCCTCAATCTGAATACGAATGCGCTTGAGGATGCGGCATCGTATATATATGGTCAATATTGATTGATATAATCAATATGAGATATGGAATGCAGCCTTACGACAAGTACATGAGCGCTGACCGCGCGGCTTCCGAGCTCGGCATCAGCCGAGCAACGCTTTATGCCTATGTCAGCCGTGGCTTGATCCAGACGAGCGCAGCCGAAAGTGACCCGCGTCGCAAGCTCTACAGCACCCATGATGTCGAGGCGCTGAAGAAAAGGAAAACCGTTGGGCGACGCCCCGGACAGGTTGCCGCTTCCGCGCTTGACTGGGGGCTGCCGGTTCTCGAGTCCTCTATTACGCAGATAACGGAAGGACGCCTGCGCTATCGGGGGCATGATGCGCTTGTGCTTTCACAAACCGCGACCCTGGAGGATGTGGCCTGTCTGCTGTGGGATTGCGGTGAGACTAACCCTTTCGATGACATGAAAGCCGCACCTGCCCCATGGCCACAGCCGATCCTTGATTACGTCAGCACCCTGCCGCTGACGGAGCGGTGTCAAACACTTCTCCCTCTCGTTGAAGCAGGCCGCCTAACTGCGTGGAGGCGCGAAAACAATCGTCTCTGGTCCGGCGCCGCCGTTCTGCTGCGAGCTGTCGCCAGCGCCTGCAGCCTCGGCCAGCCGGGCACGCAGCCGGTTCACCTGTTTCTCGCTGACGTATGGAAGACGGATGCGGCAGGCGCTGATCTCATCCGCCGCGCTCTCGTGCTTCAGGCCGATCATGAGTTGAATGCCTCCGCATTCGCTGCGCGCGTTGTCGCCTCCACAGGCGCCTCGCTCGGTGCTTGTCTCAATGCAGGCCTTTCGGCGCTGAGCGGACCCATGCATGGCGGCATGACAAGCCTCGTCGAGCTCCTGTTCGATGAGCTGGAACGGCGTGATGATGTGGAACGGGTGATTGATGAACGGCTTCGACGCGGCGAAGCCATACCGGGCTTTCACCATCCGCTTTACCCGGACGGTGATCCACGGGCCGCGGGCCTCCTGCCCCATCTTCCATCGGATGTGAAGCGTGCTGAGCTTCTGCGAGTGATGAACGACACCACAGGGCAGTTGCCGACCTGCGATGTAGCGCTGGTGAGCCTGCGTCGCAATCTCGGGCTGCCGCGTGGCTCGGCCCTGGCGCTCTTCGCCATCGCACGGACCACCGGCTGGATTGCCCATGCTCTGGAACAGAAGCTGGACGATAAACTCATCCGGCCCCGCGCGCGCTATGTGGGGCAATAGGCATTGTGGTTTCACAGCATGGCCGGCATTCACCTCCGGGCCTGAACGTGCAACGACTTTGGCACATGCCGTGCTGCTTGATTTCGATGTGCGGCCAATGCTCGGAAATATCGCGCGGCGCTGGCCTGAACCGCTAGACTATGTTGCGGTGGATGCCGAAAACCGAATGGGTGTGAGCGCATTTGAACCGCCCCGATGGCGAATAGAACGGCGAGACGGGATCAATGAGATTTTGCAATGAACGAGCGAAACCGGTCGCTCATTTCCGGGTTGGCAGGATTATAGACCATCATGTTGAGATCCCCGCGCCCCTCCACCGCAAAGCTTGAAAACTCCAATTCAATCGTTCCGAGAACGGGATGGTGAAGGCGCTTGAGCCCTTCATGCATGCTTGTGACCTCGTTGTCGTCCCACATGGCCTTGAATTCGGCGCTGGCCGCCGAGAGCTCATCGACCAGTTGCCGGACGTCGGCGCCAGCGCCAGCGCGCGCAGCGTCCGCCCGGAATGCGCCGACGACATAACGGGCAACATTGCGCCAGTCCTCCTGCGCGGTGCGCACCCGGTCATTTGAGAAGATCAAGCGCAGAATATTGCGGTTCTCCCTCGCCAGTTTGCTGTAATCGGTAAGGATTAGGGCGGCGGCCCGGTTCCACGCAAGAACGTCCCATGTCGCCGTTCTGATGATGGCGGGGCTGAAGGGCATGGCGTCAAGCACACCCTGCAGCCGGGGCGTTATGGTCTCGGGTTGACGGTAACGCGGCTCGGGCGGATGGCCGAAGGCCAGTATATGCAGGTGGTCGCGTTCGGGATCGGTTAGCATCAATCCCTTGGCGATGCGATCCAGCACATCCGCCGAGGGCGAACCGCCCCGGCCCTGCTCCAGCCAGGTATACCAGGTCGGGCTTATATTAGCGCGCTGAGCGACCTCTTCCCGACGCAGGCCCGGTGTGCGGCGGCGGCCGGTGGCAAAACCGAACGTCGCGGGATCAAGCCGCATACGGCGATCACGCAGGAAGGCACTGAGCGCATTGTCTGTCATCGCATTCCCCGGCACAGCCTGTTGAGAATTATACCATGATAAGGTCACTACTTTAACAGGACAATTCTTCATGAGATCACCTCTCCCGTCAACGCGGGAGATTTTTATGCGTGTTTTTCTGACAGGTGCGACCGGGTTCATCGGCTCGCGGATTCTTCGTGAACTGCTGGCGGACGGCCATGAGGTGGTCGGCCTCACCCGCTCGGAGGTCGGTGCAAGAGCGCTGGAGGCCGCCGGCGCCACCGCACATATTGCAACGCTTGAAGATGCGGCAGGGCTAGCGCAGGGTGCGGAAACTGCCGATGCCGTGATCCACACGGCATTCGATCACGATTTTGCGAATTTCGCCGCCAATTGCGAAAAGGATCGCCGGGTGATCGCTGCGATCGGTACCGTATTGGCTGGCTCCGACCGGCCAATGCTCATCACCTCAGCGGTCGGCATGGGCGATCCCGGCAATGGCGAACCTGCGCGGGAAGATGTGTTCGATACACATCATTTCAACCCGCGCATCGCCTCTGAACTCGCGGGACAGGAGCAATTGCAGGCTGGCGTCAATCTCGGCGTCATCAGACTTCCGCAGGTGCATGACACGGTAAAGCAGGGCCTCATCTCGCCCTATATCGAGATGTCGCGAGACAAAGGCATCGTCGCCTATGTCGAGGACGGCGGCAATCGCTGGTCGGCCGGTCATGTCGATGATGTGGCGAAACTCTATGTGATGGCGCTCGCTCGAGGCGAACACGGTGCTCGATATAATGCCGTGGCGGAAGAAGGCGTTGTGGTTCGCGATGTTGCCGGGATCGTTGCAGAGGGGCTGGGGCTACCGCTGCTATCAATAGGCAAAGAAGAGGCTGCCGGCCATTTCGGCTGGTTTGCCCTGTTTGCCTCCATGGATCTCAGGGCTTCCAGCGCCCTCACACGGGAAAAGCTGGGCTGGGCGCCGAAAGGTCCGGGCCTGCTCGATGATCTCAGAGCCATGGATTATTCGGCGATCTAGGCATTGGCCGACCGGCGCCCACGATAGGGAATGGCGAAGACAGGCAGCATGGCAGCAACGGAAAACCAATGCTGACTTTATGAATGGAAAACGTTCAGGTGACGGACATCATTTGCCCGATTCCGGTCTGCCAAGGCCAAGCAGGTGGTAAAAGGCAATCGCTCCGATTGTCGCCGTGCCGATACCATCCAGCGTGAAGCCGGCGACATTGAGCTTGAAGTTGCCAGCGCCCAGCACCAGAGCGATACCCACGGTAATGAGGTTGCGGGGTTCGGAGAAATCCACCTTGTTTTCCACCCAGATGCGCCCTGCGGTCGCCGCGATCAGGCCGAAGACCACGACAGACAGGCCGCCGATGACGGGTCCCGGTATGGTCTGAATGAGCGCACCGAATTTCGGCGAGAAGCCGAGAATGATGGCGACCAGTGCAGCAACGATGAAGACGAGTGTCGAGAAAATGCGGGTTATCGCCATGACGCCCATGTTTTCGGCATAGGTCGTCATGCCGGTGCCGCCGAAAGCGCCTGAAAACATCGTCGCGATGCCGTCACCGATAAAGGCGCGGCCGAGATAACGATCGAGATTCTGCCCGGTCATCGCGCCTATCGCCTTGATATGCCCAAGATTTTCCGCCACGAGAATAACGACGACCGGCGCGATCAGCGCAATCGCCGATCCTGAAAACACCGGTGCGGTGAATGTCGGTAATCCGAACCACGATGCGGCCGCCACGCCGGAGAAATCGACGGGCTTGCCGAGGCCAAAGCCGTTGGCAAGCACGAGATAGGCGAGATAGGCAATCGCACCGCCGAGAAGAATGGGCAGACGGCGCGCCATGCCGGGCGCATAGACCGCAATCGCACCGACCGATGTGACCGTCAGGATAGCAATCCAGCGCGACAGCTGGTCGCCATCGGGGTTGCCCGGGCCCGAGCCAGAGGCGCTTGCGATCGCAATTGGTGCGAGGACAAGACCGATCGCCGCAACGATCGCGCCCGTCAGCACTGGCGGCATCAGCTTTTCGATCCAGTTATGACCGGCGATCATGACGATGACGCCGATCAACGCATAAAGCACCCCGGCAGCGATGATACCGCCGAGCGCCAGCGCGATATTGGGACTGACTGCCCCGGCGGCTGCCCCCGTTGCCACGAGCACCGGCCCGATGAACGCAAAGGACGAGCCGAGATAGCTTGGCACACGTCCGCCAACGGCGATGAAGAAGATCAGTGTCGAGATGCCTGAAAACAGGATCGAGACGTTCGGATCGAACCCCATGATTAGCGGAGCAAGAACCGTGGAACCGAACATCGCAACGACATGCTGAAGACCAAGCACCGCGGTCTGTCCCGCAGGCAGACGCTCATCGGGCAGGATGCGTCCTTCTGTTTTCAGTCTCCAGCGCGGAAAGTAACCACCGGTATCGCTCATATCGCCCCCCTGGCAAACAGCCGGCACGCGCCTCCCGGGGCCTTCCCGTTTCAGTTCGCAACCGCGCAAGAAAATTTGCTTTTTATGATTTGCGCCCACCGTCCGAGATCGAATCGGCAGCCGGCGCATCTTTTTCTCCGTTAACGCGATTGCCTGTCCCTGTCATCGGCTATGGGCTGTTTCCCACTGTTGCTTCCGGCGCGGAAACAATCAGCTCCCGCGCCGGTAAAAGATCGGGTGGACGGCGTTATTGCGCTTTTTCAAGCGCCGTCAGGATTTCATAGGCCGCAGAAACCCGCTCCTCATTGGGGTAGTTTTTATTGGCCAGAATGACGATGCCCAATTTCTGCTTTGGGATGAACGCCACATAAGCGCCGAAACCATTGGTGGAGCCGGTCTTGTTGATGAAGACATCCTGACGCGGTTTCATGGGCGGCGAGATTTCAGAGACCGGAACAGTCTTGAGCAGGGCACCGGAATTCAGCTCTCGCAATGTCTCCCGCTGCGCGGGACGGGCATATTGCTCCCAGACCATGTCCTGCGTCATGGCGCCGACGCTGAAATATCCCGTATGGGTGTTGGTGAGCGCCTGCTGGATTTTTCCGTCCAGCTTTTCCAGTCCCATATTCGCATTGACGAAGCGGATCATGTCTGCCGCTGTCGATTTGACGCCGTAGGCTTCCGAAGAGAGAACGGCGGGGGTCACGCGGGCGGGCTCGCCCGTTCGCTTATAGCCCTGCGCGTAATCGGCCATCTTTGCCTCGGGCACCACGGTGAAGGTGTTCTTCAGGCCCAGAGCGGGGAAGAGTGTATCTTTCATGGCGTCATCGAAGCTTTGGCCCATGGCCTTTGCGGTGATGTATCCGAGCATTCCGATGCTGGGATTGGCGTAGGTTCTGTGCGTTCCTGGCTTGTATGAGGGTTTCCAGGCCTTGAGATAGGCCAGCAACTGCTGTTCCGTCTTGACGTTATCCGGCACCTGCAACGGAAAGCCGCCGGCAGTGTGGGTGCCGAGTTGCATCAGCGTGACATCGCCGAAGGGCTTGCCCTTCATGGACGGAAGATTATCTTCGACCTTGCTCGAGAGCGAAAGCTGGCCATTCATTTCGGCATAGGTGCTGAGGGTAACCGTGAAAGTTTTGGAAATGGAGCCGAGTTCGAAAAGCGTCTGCGCCGTCACCGGCTTGCCCGAGCTTTTGGACATGACGCCATAGGTGAAGATGTGGCTTTCACCATCGACACTGATACCAACGGCAAGGCCCGGAATGCCGTTTTTCTCCATGATCGGTTTGATCGCGGCATCCGTTATCGCTTTCAGCTTTGCCTCATCGGCGGCAAAAGCCTGTGTTAACAGGCTCGTCGAGAGCAAGGCCGCCAGTGCGACATGTCTGCTGTTGAGTTTCATCTTTCGCGTTCTCCAAAACCTAGAGTGGATTTTAGGCGTGTTTGCCATCCCCAGCGAAAGACGTTTAACCGGCCTACATTGCACGAACAAATCATGATATCTCGGAGGAGGCACAAGAAAATCTAGGTCTTGAATGGTTCGGCAATTTCTCCCCCTGAACGGCCTACGGGCTTTTGAGGCATCGGCGCGACACCTGAGCTTCACCCGCGCGGCCATCGAATTGTGTGTGACGCAGGCGGCTGTGAGCCAGCAGGTGAAAGGGCTGGAAAAGCGGCTTGGCGTTTCGCTTTTTCAGCGGCTTCCGCGCGGCCTGAAGATTACCGCCGAAGGCGAGGCCCTGCTGCCGACGGTAACCAGCTCCTTCGACCAGATGGCGACGACGCTTGACCGGATCGAGGCCGGGCAGGTGCGCGAATTGCTGTTTCTGGGTGTTGTGGGAACCTTTGCCGTGGGCTGGCTGCTGCCCCGGCTGAAGGCGTTTCAAAAGCAGCATCCCTTCATCGATGTCAGGGTTTCCACCAATAATAACCGGGTTGATATGGCGGCTGAAGGGCTGGATTTCGCCATTCGCTTCGGCCAGGGATCCTGGCATGGCACGGATGCCTTCCGATTGTTCGAGGCGCCACTTTCACCGCTTTGCACGCCGAAACTGGCGGAGACACTGAAAAAGCCGGCCGATCTGATGGAAGCGACGCTGTTGCGCAGCTACCGAGCAGATGAATGGAGCAACTGGTTTGCGGCGGCCGGCGTCATACCTGCGGCACAGGTGAATGCCGGTATCGTCTTCGACACGTCTCTGGGCATGATGGAGGCCGCGCTTCAGGGGCTGGGCGTGGCGCTGGCGCCGCCATCGATGTTTTCGCGGCATCTGGCCTCCGGCGCGATCATACAGCCTTTTCCGGTTACCATTTCGCTCGGGAGCTACTGGCTGACCCGGCTGCAATCGAAACCGCCTACACCCGCCATGCAGGCCTTTTCCGACTGGCTGTTCGAGACCATCAGTGCTGCGTGATCGGCCCTATCACATTAAGGCAAGCAGAACGCCGCCTGACGCGCAGAGCAGGACCACGGCCCATGGCGGCGTTTTCCACACCGTCAGCAGGATGAAGCCGGTGAGCGCAAGGGTAAAATCCTTCGGCGTGAAGATCGCGCTTGTCCACACCGGATCGTAAAGTGCCGCACCGAGAATGCCGACGACGGCGGCATTTGCGCCGCGCATGGCGGCCTGCGCCAGAAGGTGTTTGCGGAACCCTTCCCAGAAGGGCAGCGCGCCGACGAGCAGCAACATGCCGGGCAGGAAGATCGCAACAAGGGCGATCGCCGCGCCTGTAACACCGTTGGGCTGCGGCCCCACCACCGCACCGAGATAGGCAGCGAAGGTGAAGAGCGGACCGGGCACGGCCTGGGTTGCGCCATAACCGGCGATGAAGGCATTTTCCGGAACCCAGCCCGTGGCGACGACTTCCGATTGCAGCAGCGGCAGCACCACATGGCCGCCGCCGAAAACCAGCGCGCCGGCGCGATAAAAGGCATCGAACAAGGAGAGGCCTTGTGAAGCCGCGACGGCCGCAAAGAGCGGCAGGAGGCCAAGAAGCAGGGCAAAGGTGGCGAGCGCAATGTATCCCGCACTTTTCGGCACCCGGAAGGCGAGATGGGTGGCCTGACGCGCGGCATCGGCACGACAGAAGACAAGCCCGGCGAGCGCGCCGACGGCAAGCGCCAGGATCTGCCCGAAGGCGCCGGCGACAAACACGACGCAGACGATGCCAGCAAGCGCGATGCTGGCCCGCTCACGATCCGGCGCAAGGCTTTTTGCCATGCCCCAGACCGCCTGCGCCACGACGGCAACGGCGACGATTTTCAGCCCATGCAGGAGGCCGGTGCCGACCGGCCCTTCGATGGAGGCGGCGACCATGGCGAAGAAAAACAGAAAAATGGCGGATGGCAGGGTAAAAGCCGTCCAGGCCGCCAGCGCACCGAGCGGACCTGCCCGCCGCAGTCCGAGCGCAAACCCCACCTGGCTGGAGGCGGGACCGGGAAGAAACTGGCAGAGCGCCACGAGATCGGCATAACCGGCCTCATCGATCCATTTGCGCCGCACGACGAGCTCATCGCGAAAGTAACCGAGATGGGCGATGGGGCCGCCGAAGGAGGTGACGCCGAGCTTCAGGAATGCCGCGAAAACCTCGCCGGGCGTGCCGTGTCTCTGGCCGTGCACTTCGGTCTCTATGCTTCGCGTTGACGATTTCACCAAAGAACTCCCTGCGTGCAACGGCTAGTCGTCAACACATATCAGCCTCAAAACGGTTTCGGTATCAGATACCATTATGACAGGGATATGAAGGGGCTGGCCGCATCGACGCCGGAACGTTGAGATAACGTTCCGGCGTCGTTTGGCGATTATCCAGCGAAGGGCCTATCGCTCGGTCGGCAACAGGTCGGCGAAGTGCGAGATCCAGCCATTTTCATCGGTGCCGCCGGAAAAACCCGTTGCCTCCCAGATGATGTGATGCCTGTTGCTGCCGTTATGAATAGTCACCGCGGCGGCGATGGGGGTCGGGGATCGCCACGAAAAGTTGCGGTTCGCCCCGGGCTCGAGATGGCTTAGGGATTCGAGCTGGACATCGTCGAGAAAAAGCACCGTGCTCATCTGCGTCTCATAGAGATATTCCCATCGCGCCTGCGCCAGCGCATTCGCTGCCGCAACGAGAAGATTGCTCTCGCCGACGGGATCGGCCAGGGCCGCCAGGCGCCATGCGGCGAAGATATTGGCGATATCCCCTGTGCCGAGCCCAAGGCTTGAGAAGAATTCGATGGTCTGCGCATTGTTGCTAAAAGCATCATAGCCCGCTTCGCCGAAGGGCCGAATATGCTTGACGACGAAATTGCTGAGAATTGGCATGTGTATCTCCTTTTGGGACATGGGCCACCTGTTCCCGGACGTCGACGTGCAGGAGCGCATGGTGGGATTTTGTGTTATTGGGGCGCCGGATATCTCCGGCAATCGAGGGAAATGCAGTCGGTTTGCCGGCCTAACCGAAGACGATGGCGACGCGGGCCGGCATTGCCAGAAATTCCTGCAAGCCGATGCGGGTTCTGGCGCCGCCTCGCCCTGCCGGCCATGGATCGAGAATATGAAGTTCGAGATTCTTGCCGTTCACGGTGTAGCCGTAGACGAGGTAATAGTGGTATTCCGTTCCGATCACGAAGACGCGGTTGTTATCGATCTCGTGTCTGACGGTATCGGCTGTCAGGCCATTGACGAAGTGGCCGCTTGTCGTGGTGTGATCGAAGGCGTTCCACTGGCTGGAAACCAGCTTGACGACATTGCTGTTTGCATTGGCACCGCCCTGCTCATCGATGCCGGCGGATTGATCCAGAACCTGCGCCAGCTCCCAGCGCTCCTGAACCTGCGGATCGACGCTCGCAAGCGCCTCGGTGTTGCGCCTTGCAATCTCGTATTGGGTGGCGGCGGGAAGCCCGTAATAGGCCCGCACCATCTGCTCGACGGCGGCAAAGCACCAGGCGGGGGTGTCCTGAGGCACCAAAACGGGAGGGTTATTGACTGTCGGCATGGTCTTCTCCTTTCTGAAAATGACGTGGCATGAGGCACTTCGATGGCGGCCGGATGCCTGTCGTTGATTTGGTGAATGTCGAAGTTTCGGCGGCCGTCCTGCCGGCATCTGCGCCGGCAGGACATTGCCCATGATCCCATGCCCGAGGGGGACGATTCCGGCTGAGATCATGGATGCGTTTCTGCCGAGCCGGAAAAGGAACGGCAGGGTCTCAAGGGATCAGGCGGTCTTGCTCAGATCCTGACGATAGGCCTGCAACGACGCGATTTTTGCGTCCGCGGCGGCCTCGCGTTCGGCGACGATGGCCGAGAGCTTCTCCGCGACACCCGCCAGATAGGCCGGCAGATCGTCACTTTTGATATATCCGCCCTGCAACTTGTTCAGCTTCGACCATCCTTCGGCAAAGCTGCGATTGAAGCGGTCGGAGACGATAACCACCGCGTGCCACTGGGCGGTTTGCCTGACGAAGAACTCGTCGACGGAGCGGATGAGCTGCGCGAAGCGGTTCTTTCGCAGCGTCTCCTGCCCGGCGACATTTTCAATGCCGGTGATCTGATGCTGGGCATCATCTGCGACCGCTTGCATGAAATCGGCGAAGCCCTTGAAGAAGAAGGCGATTTCTTCAACGATTTCCTTCATGCGTTTCAGCGCCGAAATGCTGACATTGAGCGATTGCACCGCAAGCTTGATCTTGTCATCCTCTGCCTGCTTTCCCTTCAGGAGGGCGTTGATCCTGATGAGTTCTGCCGCCTGGGTACGGCGCTCCTTCTCATAGGCCTCCGCCTTGTCGATCATCTGCATCTGGATTTCGCGCAGGCTGGCAGCCTGCTGCTGCTGCTCTTCGGAAAGCTTGCCCAGCCCCTTGTCCAAAGCATCGAGCGAGGCCTGCAGACTGGAAATAACCGTTTGCTGAGCGGCGATCTTTTCTTCCTGCGCCTTGAGTTCCGCGGCGCGTGCAGCCAGACGTTTATCGAGTTCGGCAAGCTCGATGGCCTTGCTCGATTTGGGGTCGGCGCTTTCCGCGTCGTCCGCAAGCTTCGCCTTGGCGTCCTCGAGCGACTTGACATCTCCCTTCAGAGCGTCGCGTTTTTCCTCGCTCTTGCGAAGCTCGGCTTTCTTTTCGGAAAGCTCGCTCTGCTTGGCGGCCGCATCGGCCTTGCTTCCGCCGCCTGACGGGGTGCGGGAGCCGCCACCCTGGCCCTGCCCGTCCGCATCCTGTCCGGCCTTGGATTGTCCCGAAAGCGCGCCGCCAACCGACGAGGCCAGCATGGAGGCGGGACCGCCTGCCACCATGGCAATGGCGGGAATTGCGCTTGAAATCATCTGCGCGCCGACCCGGACGATCGACATGACAAAAGCACGCTGCTCCGCCGTATTGGCCCGCTGCTCATATTCCCGGGCCTTCTTTTCGAATGCCGAAACCTGTTCCTTGAGATCGTTGACAAGCGATTCAAGCTGTTCCCGTCGTGCGTCCGCCTCCCGGATTTCCCGTTCCATCACCGCTTTATCGGCGAGGCGTTTGCTCAAGGCCGTTTCGCTCATATCCGTGGTTTGCGCCGTGTCCCTGATGATGGCGTCGTAGGTCGCAGCAAGGGCCAGAAGCTCGTCTCGAACGCTGAGCGCCCTATCCCGGATGCCCGTTGCGAGCTTTATCAGATCGTTGGAGACGAATGCCTTGATTTCGGCCTGATCGTTTTCTTCCCTGACATCGAGCCAGTCCGGGAAAAGATCGGCGATGGACAGGCCGATACGGGTCGCCGCCGCCATCGCGTTCTTCATGACTATTTCGCTTTTCTGCTGCGACGTGATCAGCCTGTTCATGATAGCGCTGATGCGGACGCGAATATCGCCGTTTTCCTGCGGCGTGGTGTTATAGGCGATGTAAAGCAGATCGATCGCATTGTCGGTGTCGCGCTTGGCGCGCTCGACATCATAGGTTCCCTGGATCTTATCGACATAGGACCGGACAAGCGCCGTATCAGACTTGGGAAGGCTGAAATTCGGTTGCGAAACGATCGCATCGACGCCGGCGTCGATTGCGCTGTTGATCTGGGCGGTCCGGCTCTCGAAAGTCACGACATTGTTCATTTTCATGCTCCTGTTGATGGGTGGTTGCGGAGAGTCATTGGGGGTGATCGTTCACGATCCGCATTGTTTCTTCGCGTCGTCAGGCAGCCCGGCCTCGGTGGAGGAAATGAACTGCGGCACGTCTTTGGTCAGGCCGTCGATCTCGGTCGACAGCCGCGTAACCTGACGTATTTTCGCGTCGTCAGGATTGACCTCGCTCGCTTCCTTCAGAGCACTGGTGAAGTTGGCGACCTGAATGTTGAAGTCCTGAACCTTGACGTTGATGGTAGAGATTGCCGCCTTGAGCCTGGTGATCTGCTCCTCCAGAGTTTTCACCGCCTTCTGGTTTTCCGCGTGGCTCTGCTGTGCCGCCGCAAGCTGGCGGCGATTGTTTTCGAGCTGGTTGCGAACGCCTTCAAGAGCCGCCCGGGCATTGTCCAGACGCGGCCGCGCGGTGCGGTATTCCCTCTCCGCATCATTCATCCAGCCCAGCGCCTTGACCGCCGCGTCACCGGCTTGGCAAATTCCCGGCAGGAAGAAGAGGACGCCGCTGCATATTTTTACTCGCTTGGCCTGCTCGTCCATTTCCTTCCGGGCTTTTTCGAAGGTGGCCTGACGCGCCCTGACGTTCTCGCTCTCGGACTGGACCAGCTCCTCGTAGCCCTTCACGCTGGTTTCGGACTGCACCACCTGCCGCTCCAGTTCGATCTGCAGGTACATGGCCTGCCCCAGCGCCTTCTCGCGGTCAACGCTGAGCTGCTGTTGCGCCGTCAGATGTTCCATCAGGCACGCGGATCGACGGCCGAGCAGCTCGCGGCTCGCTTCCGCCTGTTCCAGTTTCGACTGGAAAGCCGCCGTCTGCTCGGCGGTGAGGGTCGCCGCGTTCGCAAGGGTCGGCTGGCCCATGGACGGGATATCGAAATTCATTGCGAAGGCCGCAAGGCCTGCAAAAACAACATGCTTAAGTTGAATCATTTCAACCTCCTCTGAAGAATCGGGGATGAATAAAGGGCATGAAGGGCTCTACGCGCCGCCCGGCATCGCTGCCGAACGCGCCAGAGACATGGCAGTAACATTCGGGTGTCATGTGGTTTCGGATGTATCTTTCACGATGTCGTCAACGCCTAAAAAGCAACCATCAAAGATTGTATTCATGGCAAATAGACAAAAGATTTCGCATCCACGACTTCACTAATTTATGCAATAAAAACAGTCGATAACTTCATTTTCAGCGTCACTCTCGCAAACCGTCTCAAAAGGGAACACATTTTAACGCGCTCCTTAACATTCAATTTATGAGAGTATTTCTTAATACCCCGCAACAGAGCCTCGGGGGAGTGCAACAAAATGCACGCATCTTCCGGAGCGGAACCTTTCGGCTGTCACCCCTGCCCCAAGCGGCCGTTGTCAGCGAACAGAACTCACGCTTTCGAATTCGCCATAAAGTAGCGAATAACAAAAAACCACGGGAGAAAGGTATCCGGAAAAGCAGGCGCCCCAACTTCAAAGACGCACCCGAAAAGGGACTTCGCCCGACCTCGGCCGGACATGCTTCGAGAGAGGCTGGGCTTACTTGCGAACCGAATCCTGAACGACGATGCCTTCGGTGATGCCGTCGCCCATCTTTGCAGCCACATATCGACCGCCTTCAAAAAGGAGCAGCGCCTCGTCCGCGCGCTTGGAGATTTCGGCGCATTCGCCACTGTCATGTGCGCGGTGGGCATCGCATCGGTCCATGGCGGGCAATTTACGCTGGCGGCGGTGCAGGCAGTCGTCGTTCCGCGTGGCTGGGCTTCCAGCCGCAGGACACGGGCGTTGATCGACTGGCTGGAGCTGGAAAATACCGCGCAGCGTCACCCGCCCGGCGACGATAACCGCGAGCGGCCATGGTCGCTAAACGGCTGGATTATTTCGGCCATCGAGACGCTTGCCAGCACCTATCGCGTCGCGGCCTCGCCGTGGCAAACCCTCCCGGCAACGGAAACGCCTGCGGAGGAAGCCATCGGAACCGGCGTGCTTGTCGACGGTGTGAGCTGGCTTCTGCGGCACGCGCAGGATTTGCCTTTTCTCTCAGAGGAAGTGCGGATGTTTCTTGGGCATGCGCCGGGTTTCCTGATCTTGCTGGACCTGCTGTCCGCAGCGAAAGCGGACGCGTGCGATGCGACAGGTTGCGTGTTCTCCCGCAAGGCGACGGCGCGCGCCTATGGGGTCAGCCGTGCTCATGTCACGGCCATACTCGCCAGGGCCGAACGGTTGAAAATCTTGAAAAGAAACGGACCCAGAATAGTTCTGAGCGAGCTGGCATTGCAGAACGTCCAGCGCGATCTGGCCTATCAGCTCGCCTTCGTCGTTTTATGGACGGAGGCAGTGAGAACGTCTCCACTGTCCGCGGATGCCCCCGAGAGCCTGTCCGGCTGGAATGGCTCCAGCAAGCCGCGATAGGGCTTGGCGAGCGGCGTGGCATAAGCGCCGCGCTTGGCGGTGGACAACCCCATCGACACCAGCGATTCCGCCTGCTTGACGGCCGCCGCGACGCCATCGACAACCGGCACACCGAACTCATCGCGGAGTTCGGCGGCAAGATCCGCCATGCCGGCGCAGCCGAGCACGATCGCCTCCGCCCTGTCCTCTTTCAGGGCCAGCGCGATTTCCGCGCGCAGCCTTTCACGGGCGTTCGAGGCGGGATCTTCCAGCGACAGGACAGGAATATCGGCGGCGCGCACATTGCAGCGGGCGGACATGCCATAACGATGGACGAGATGTTCCAGCGGCAGCCGCGAGCGCTCCATCGTCGTAACGATGGTGAATTTCTGCGCGATGAAGGCGGTAGCGGAGACCGCCGCCTCGCAGATGCCGATAACCGGAATATCGGCGAGCGCGCGGGCCGCATCGAGCCCGGTATCGTCGAAACAGGCGATGATCGCGGCGTCGGCTCCAAGCGTCGGCGCCTTTGCCAGCTCCAGCAACAGGCCGGGCACGGCGAAAACCTCGTCGTAATAACCTTCGATGGAGACAGGCCCCATGGAGGAGGTGACGGCCAATATGTCCGTATCGCGGCCGGCTATACGCATCGCGGCGTCGGCAATGGTCGCGGTCATGGATTGCGTGGTGTTGGGATTGATGACGAGAATGCGCATTTGACGTTTCTTTATCCGCGTGAACGGCGGCGATTGAGCGTGACGATCAGGCCGAGCGTGGCCGCGATCACGAGGAAAGAAAACAGGGTTGTTACAGCACCGAGCGCGTAAAGCACCGGCGTTGTGACATTGGTGGTCATGCCGTAGATTTCCAGCGGCAGCGTGTTGTAAGTGCCTGACGTCATCAATGTGCGGGCGAACTCGTCATAAGAAAGCGTAAATCCGAAAAGGCCGACGCCGATCAGGCTCGGCGCGATCATCGGCAGCACCACATGAGCAAAGGTCTGCCAGGAGGAAGCGCCGAGATCCCGGGCCGCTTCCTCATAGGACGGCGAAAACCGGTTGAAGACGGCGAGCATGATGAGAACGCCGAAGGGCAGCGTCCAGGTGAGATGCGCGCCGAAAGCTGATGTATACCATGAAGGTTCCAGCCCAAGCTGCTGGAATAGAACACCAATACCAAGCGATATGATGATCGACGGCACCACGAGGCTTGCGACCGACAGATAAAATAGCGGCGTCGCGCCGATGAATTTGCGCCGGAAGGCAAGGCCCGCCAGCAGCGAGACCAGCACGGTAACGGCCATGACCATCAGGCCAAGTGCGAATGAGCGCCGGAAGGAGCCCCCGAAATCTCCGACGGCCTGCTGTTCGAAGAGATTGCCGAACCAGTGCAGCGAAACGCCGTTCAGCGGGAAAGTCAGGCCGCCATTCGGCCCCTGAAAGGCGAGGATGAGGATGGCCGACAGCGGGCCGTATAGAAACAGCACGAAGAGGACGAAAAAGAAGGCGAGGATGTAGAAGTCGCGGCCGCGTTTTTCCTGATGCATGGGATCAAAGCTCCTTGCGGATATCGACGATGCGCAGGATGCCCGCGACCATCAGAAGAACGAGGATGAGCAGGATGACGGCGTTCGCCGCAGCGGCCGGATATTGCAGCAGCGACATCTGGTTCTTCATCATCAGCGCCACCGAGGCGCTCTGTCCGCCGGACATGACCTGAACCGTGGAGAAATCCGCCATGACTAGGGTGACGACGAAGATGCTGCCGATGGCCATACCGGGCTTGGCAAGAGGAATGATGACGTTGGTGAGTGTCTGCCAGCCGGTCGCGCCCGCATCACGCGCCGCCTCGATCAGCGATTTATCGATACGCATCAGCGTGTTGAAAATCGGCGTGACCATGAACAGCGTATAAAGATGCACCATGGCCAGCACCACGGCGAAATCCGAATAAAGCAGCCATTCGATCGGCTCGGGAATGATGCCGGAACCCACCAATGCGCTGTTAACAAGACCGTTTCGCCCGAGAACGGGAATCCATGAAATCATGCGGATGATGTTCGAAGTCAGGAACGGCACGGTGCAGACAAGGAACAACACCATCTGCATGGTGGTGGTGCGAATGTGGAACGCAAGGAAGTACGCCACCCAGAAACCGCAGAAAAGCGTGATCGCCCAGACCATGGCGGCATATTTCAGGGTATTGAGATAGGTCTGCCAGGTGACCCAGGACCCTAACGTTTCGCTATAATTGAAGGTGACGAAATCGGGATACATCTGGGCGAAGTCGTAGTCCCAGAAGCTGACGATGGCGATCATCAGGATCGGAAGAGCCAGGAAAAAGCCGAGGATCAGCAAAAGTGGCAGGGACTGAATATAGGACACAAGCTTCTGCGGCAGGGCAAAGCTGCGGGGCGGCTTGTCCTTTTTTTCACTGACGCCAATGAGTCTGACCGTCACCATGGTGAAGCCTTTCGCTGTATTTGCAGAAGCCCGGCGGCTTTCGCACCGGGTAGTGTGTCAGGCAAAGTTCTCTTCAAACGCGACGTCATCCTTGGGCTTGTCCCGAGGATCCAACCACGTTTGATGTGGTGGGTCGTTAGATCCTCGGGTCAAGCCCGAGGATGACGTCGCGTTTAGAGGCTCTGTTGCTGTCAAGACCGGCGGCCAACGCCACCGATCTTGTCTGTTTCGGGTACTAGGCAGCGATGAACTCGTTCCAGCGGCGGACCATGTAGCGGTCTTCATCCATGACGGAGTTCCAGCACGCCACCTTGCCCATGCGCTCCTCGAAAGAGCCGCCGTCGCGCACTGCACCGGCCTTTTCCATGACCTTGCCGTCGGGCGCGATGATGTCGCCCTGCGCCGGCTTGCCTTCCACCCAGTAACCCCACTCGTCGGCCGACATGTGTTCTTTCGCCGTATCCATGGCGGCGGAATAATAACCCTGACGATTGAGATAGGCGCCGACCCAGCCGGAGGTGTACCAGTTGATATATTCATAGGCTGCGTCGAGCTTCGCGCCGGACAGGTGCTTGGCGAGACCCAGACCTCCGCCCCAGGAACGATAGCCCTCCTTCAGCGGCTGGTATTTGCAGGCGATACCCTTGGAGCGGACGGCGGCAACGGCCGGCGACCACATGGACTGGATGATGACTTCACCCGAGGCCATGAGGTTGACGCTTTCATCGAAGCTCTTCCAGAAGGCGCGGAACTGGCCGTCCTTTTTGGCCTTGATGAGGAATTCGATGGTCTTGTCGATCTCCTCCTTCGTCATGTTGCCCTTGTCGGCATATTTGATGTTGCCCATGGCTTCCATGATCATCGCCGCATCCATGATGCCGATGGAGGGGATGTTGAGAATGGAGGTCTTGCCCTTGAACTTCGGGTCCATGATATCGGCCCAGCTGGTGATATCGCGACCGACAAGATCGGGACGGATGCCGAGCGTATCGGCATTGTAGATGGTGGGAACCATGGTGAAATAATCGGTCTCGCCCTTCGCGAATGTCTTGTCGCCGGGCTTTTCAACGAAACCGACCGTGTGCGGCGCGGTACCCTGCGCGACCACGCTGTCCGGCTTCAGCTTGCCGTTTTTGAACAGCGGCACGATCTTGTCGTAATATTTCAGCTTCTTGATTTCCATCGGCTGAATGACGCCGGCCGGATAGACCTTCTTGAGGATCCAGTATTCGATATCGGCGATATCGTAGGAGTTCGGCTGGGTGACGGCGCGCTGGGCGGCGGCGTCGGAATCCGTCGCCGTCATTTCGAGCGTGATGCCGAGGTCTGCCTTGCACTTCTCGGCAATGGCATTGAGGTTGGAGACGCCGGTGCCGAACTGGCGGATAGTAATCGGGTTCTGTGCCCAGATGGTCGGGAAGCCGGTGATGAGGCCGGAGCCGATCGCCGCACCCGTGGCGGCCGCGCCCGCCTTCAGGAGGCCGCGGCGGGACAGGCCCTTCTTGCTTTTGGTGGTATCGGTCATTTCAAAGTTCTCCTCTGGTTATTTTTGGGGTCACTTCTCTACCCGGCCGAGCACGATGGCATCGGCCGCATTCCATGAAAGCGGTATGGCGTCGCCGGTCCTGACCGGATTCTCGAAAAAGGCGGCATCGCTGAGGATCACGTTGAAATCCTCGATGCCTGCGCCCGTCACGGCGATCTTCACGCTTGCGCCGCGATATTCGACGTTCGAGACGATGCCGGTGAAACCGAGGCCCGGCTGTTGCGCCTCACCCACGCGCACGCGGTCGGTGCGCACGGCGATATCGACCGCGCCCTCATCCGAGGCGACGCCGCCTGCCGTGAAAGTACCGCCGCCCGCCACTTCGAGCGTGACGAGGTCTCCCGATTTTTCCCGGTAGCGCCCGGAAATGACGTTGTGGTCGCCCATGAAGCGGGCGACGAAGGCGGTGGCCGGACGCTCGAACACCTCGCGCGGCGTGGCCGCCTGTTCGATGCGGCCGTCATTCATGACGACGACGATATCGGCAAGCGCCATGGCCTCTTCCTGGCTGTGGGTGACATGCACGAAGGTGATGCCGAGCGAGGTCTGCAGTTTCTTCAGCTCGGCGCGCATACGGATCTTGAGGAACGGGTCCAGCGCCGAAAGCGGCTCGTCCAGAAGCAGCGCCTCGGGATCGGTAATCAACGCACGCGCCAGCGCCACCCGCTGCTGCTGCCCGCCGGAAAGCTGGGCCGGACGGCGGCTGGCATAGGGTTCGAGCTGCATCAGCCGCAGCATATCGAGCGCCTTGGCCCGTCGGGTTTCCTTGTCCACACCCTTCATCTTGAGGCTGAAAGCGACATTGTCGACGAGATCGAGATGCGGAAACAGCGCGTAGGACTGGAACATCATGGCCGTACCGCGCCGGGCGGGTGGCAGATCGGTGACGACCGCATTGCCGAGCCTGATGTCACCGCTGGAGATGCTTTCGTGGCCGGCGATCATTCTGAGCGTCGAGGTCTTGCCGCAGCCCGACGGCCCAAGCAGGCAGCAATAGCTCCCGGCCGGTATTTTGAGGCTTATCGCATGCACGGCGGTGGTGTTGCCGTAAATCTTGGATACGGACGCGATGTCGATTGCTGCGGCTTTGCTCATAAACACTCTCCTGCGACGTCTTTGTCATGCAGGAGGCGTGCCAATCGGCTTAGCCTTTGATGTAAAATGATATTCTTCTGCGGTCCGGAAAGCTTTGCCCGGACTTGCCCAATTTTACGTCGATTGTTTTCGATTCATTGCAGAAATTGTATGCAATCCAAAAATCCGAAACGCCCCGCGCTTCACCCGGCCTTGAACCGGTCGAAAGCGGTGAGATATTTGACCGTAGGATCGGCATCCCAGCGGTAAATTTCGGTCCGCAGGAAATGCAGTTCCTCTTCGAGCTTTTCCTCCGGCAGTTCGACCCACCAGGATTTCGGCCGTCCATCGGAACCGTCGGACCAGCGATAGCCCCGCTTTTTCAGATGATCCTTCATGTCGAACGGGCTGTTTTCCGCGTAGAGGCGCACCCTTGAGCGCAGGCTCGCCTCATGGAGTTCTGCAAACGGCGTTCTACTCTGGCCAGGGCGCGTCTGCTCCAGCACTTCCAGCAGGGCGAAACAATCGTCCACGGCACGATGGCCGTCGTGGAAATAGCCGGATTGCCCGATCAGATAACCGAGTTTGTTGCCCTCGAAACCACGCGCGCGCCAGTCAATTTCCGAAACGGAGCAGGCCCATGCCTTGTCGCGGAAGATCGGCGAGAAAGCCTCGCAAAAGGGGCGGTCGAAACCGGCATTGTGGGCGATGATCAGATCGGCATGGGCAATGAGGGCGGTCAGCCGGCCCATGTCTATCGACTGCCCCGCCACCATCTCGTCGGTGATCCCGGTCAGACGGGTGATTTCTTCGGGAATGGCGATACCAGGCTGCCGCAACCCGCCATAGATGCCGGTGACATCGCCGATTGTGCCGTTATCGTCGAATGTGAAGGTGATGACGCCGATTTCGATGATCTCGTCGGTCCGATGGTCGAGGCCCGTCGTTTCCGTATCGAGGATCACGCCCTGACGGGCGAATTCCGGCCTTGGCCGATCGATGACCGCGCGCGGCTGCAACCGGCGCAGGATACGATAATTACCGGTGGATTCAAGATAAGCAGCAAGGGCCTCATCGTCCGTAGCGGTCTTTTGGGTCGTTTCGCGACCACCCGCTTTTCGCCCTCTTTCAGCCTGCGGAAGCCGCGCTGCCGCGGGAGAGAAAAAATCCAACTGGGAGGTCATTATGCGCCTGTCCGCCTTGCCCGGAAATCAAGATTGAGTATTCCAACATATGCGCACGGGCTCACAGTAACAACCGCACTGAGCCTCATCCACAGAAACGGGATAGGCAGACAGTCGCGATTTCGCTTTGAGATATCTGGCGACCGGGACGGCTATAACGGCCCGCCTCACGACGCCGGACGATTGAGACTATCCGCGCAATTGCCGCAATTGCCGATGATCTCGGTCGTCCTGGTGCTGAAGCCGATCAACTTGTTATGATCAGCCCCTTCGCGGGAAGCCGATTTACCGGTCCAGCGCGCGCAGTTTTTACCTGTTGCGGAACACGGTGCAGGGAACGCCCGCCCGCCGGATATCGCCACAAAGCGCGTTGGCTTCAGCTCTGGTTTCCCGGCCGATGCGGGCGGCATAACGCGGCCGCGAACCGAAATTGCCGCCCCGCTGCCGCACGATCAAAGCCCGCTCGGCATTCAGCGGCTCGGAAAGCTGCAGGATCGCCCGGGTGAAAAGCCGGTTCGCCACGGCCGGATTATAATGCGCCGCAAGCTGCACGCCCCAGGGCGCCCAGTCAGCCGATGCAATGAGAACGGGATCTTTCATGGTGCGGGTGTCGGCGAGACGCACGCAGGCATCGAGAAAGGAACGGTTGTCATCCAGCGCCGGTGCAGCCTTTTCCGGTGGATTGTCCTTCCATGTCTCCACCGGATAACCGGTGATCGCGAACACATAATCGCGGGTTTCGGTGGGCAGGCGGCCGTTGGCGATGAAGTTCCGCAAGCCCGCCTCCCCCGCATTGTAAGCTGCGGCGGCAAGGCCGAAATTGCCGAACTGCACGTTCAATTCGGAGAGATATCGGGAAGATGCCTCAAGCGCGGCGATGATGTTGAAACTGTCTTCGAGACCGCGCATCTGCGCCGTTCCCGGCATGAACTGGGCAATGCCCTCCGCCCCCTTCGGACTGACCGCACTCGCCCGGAACAGGCTTTCTCGCCAGATCAGCCGGGCGAAATAATCCGGCGGAACGGCATGGCGGACGGCGAGAACCTCAATGGCATGGCAAAGATCGTTATTGTAACTGTCGGCATTGATGCACAAATCCGGCGCGACATCATGGGTATAAGCGCAGGCGGTTTTTTCCCTGGCGGGCTCTTCGGCTTGCGCCGCCCCAAAGGCTGCGGTCAGCAGACACAGGGCAAGAGCCATGCGGCTTGTCGATATCCCTGCCAAGCGAAAGTCCCCGAAAACTCCAGACACGATGTGCCGATTATCGGCCAATCCGGAAGATATGCCCAGCTTTCCGGCTTGTCATCACGTATCGAACTTCCAATGGACTGGCGTGATCGGATGGGGCGAGGACTGCGGGCAGCCCCTTTTAAGTCAATAGTGGAGGGTCAACTTTCTCTCGACGTCATCCTCGGCCCTGTGCCGAGGATCTAATCACGTCGAATAAAATCAATACGTTGCAGATCCTCGGGACAAGCCCGAGGATGACGTGGGCGTGATTGGCTCGGCTTGCTGAGGCCTCACCCTAAAAGTCCTGCCACTCCTCCTGCTTTACGGCAACCGCGGCGGAACCGCGCGCCGCAAGCGGGCGGGATGCGCTGCGATGCGAGCTCGCCGGCGCGGATTGCTGCTCGAAGCCACTGCGCGCTGAGGCGGAGGATCGGGCCATGTCCTCGAACCGGAATTGCCCGAGAAGTTCGAACAGCGCCGCCGCTTCCCGCGCAAGGCTGTGGCTTGCGGCGGTCTGCTCCTCGACCATGGCGGCGTTCTGCTGGGTGCCCTGATCCACAGTGTTGACCGCCTGATTGATTTCCGCAAGCGCCGTGGACTGTTCGCGCGCGGCATCGACAATCGCGACGACATTGGTGTTGATGTCACGCACCTGCTCGGCGATCTCCTGCAGGGCCGAGCCGGCCCTGGTGACAAGGCCGACACCGTTCTCCACCTGCGCCCCGGAGGCATTAATCAGGCTCTTGATTTCCTTGGCAGCCGTTGCCGAACGCTGCGCGAGTTCGCGAACCTCCTGGGCAACCACGGCAAAACCCTTGCCCGCCTCACCGGCACGGGCGGCCTCCACGCCTGCATTCAATGCCAGAAGATTGGTCTGGAAGGCGATTTCGTCGATCACGCCGATAATATTGGAGATTTCACGCGATGATTTTTCGATCTGGTCCATGGCCCCGATCGCATCGCGCACCACCTGGCCCGAATGTTCCGCGTGGTCACGGGCGCGGGCGACGATCTTGCCAGCCTCTTCGGCGCGGCGGCTGGAATCGTTGACGGCGGTGGTGATTTCCTCCAGTGCAGCTGCCGTTTCTTCGATGGAGGCGGCCTGCTGCTCCGTGCGTCTGGCGAGATCGTCGGCAGCAGACCTGATCTCGTTGGAACCGGAAGAAATGGCGCCTGCATTTTCAGACACCAGCGTCATGGCCCTTTTCAGCTTTTCCGAAGCCGCGTTGAAATCCGTGCGCAATCTATCAAGCGAGGGGATGAAGGGCTTGTCGATGTTCTGGGCAAGATCGCCCTCGGCCAGATCGGTGAGGCACTGCGCCAGCTTTTCGACATTCTCGACGCGGCCGGTCACGTCAGTCGCGAATTTGACGACCTTGAACACCTTGCCGTTGAGATCGAAGATCGGGTTATAGGACGCCTGGATGAAGACCTTGCGGCCGCCCTTGCCAAGCCGCATGAACTCGTCCGCCACGAGATCGCCGCCGGCCAGCCTTTCCCAGAACTGCTTATATTGCGGCGACTGCGTATAGGCCGGTTCGCAGAACATGGAATGGTGCCTGCCCTGCACCTCCGCCAGCGAATAACCGAGCGCGGCCAGAAAATTCTCGTTTGCGGTCAAAACCTCGCCGTTCGGGGAGAATTCAATGATGGCTTGCGCCCGAGACAGGGCGTCGATCTTGCCCGCGTCTTCCGCCGCCTTCAGTTTGCGGTCGGTAATCTCGGTGGCGATCTTGACCACTTTCACCGGCTTGCCGCGACGAAACACCGGATTGTAGGACGCCTCGATCCAGACTTCCCGGCCGCCCTTGCCGATGCGCTTATATTGCCGCTGATCGAACTGACCGGCCGAAAGCTTGGACCAGAAGGCCCTGTAATCCTCAGAAGACACGACCGCAGGTTCCACGAACATGCTGTGGTGCCTGCCGAGGATTTCCGAAAGCTCGTAACCGAGCGCCCGACAGAAATTCTCGTTGGCGTTGAGAATTTTTCCCGAAAGGTCGAATTCAATGATGGCCTGGGATTTGGAAAGCGCGGCAAGAACCGCAAAAGCATTGGCACCACGATCAAGAATACTCACGCGCAGTCCTCCATTAGAAAGGGATGATTTCTATTCAAAATCATTCGTGAATATTATTATTACATTCTTAAATAATATTTAAGGATAAATTTGATGTTCGTCATCTGCGGTTGCGGAAACCGTGGCAGAGTGGTGTCTGTCGATGTTCCCTTGCCGCCGTTCTTTTTTGGAACGTTCAAGACTTGGCCGCATTCTATACCGAATGGGGAACCGGCAATTGCCGGCGCATTTACGTGCCGGCACGAGGGCGATTCCAACTTGGGAGGAACACACAGATGGAAAAGAACACGATCTGTATCTGGTACGACAAGGATGCCGAGGCCGCGGCCAGATTTTACGCCGAAACCTTTCCGGATAGCGCGGTAACCGGTGTTCACCATGCGCCGAGCGACTATCCCTCCGGTAAAAAGGGAGACGTGCTGACGGTGCAGTTCACCGTTGCAGGCATCCCCTCCATCGGCCTCAATGGCGGACCGGTCTTCAAGCAGAGCGAGGCTTTCTCCTTCCAGATATCGACCGAAGACCAGGAAGAAACCGACCGTTACTGGAACGCCATCGTCGGCAATGGCGGTGAGGAAAGCGCCTGCGGCTGGTGCAAGGATAGATGGGGCGTTTCCTGGCAGATCACGCCGCGCGTGCTGATGGAGGCCATGGCCGCCGGCGGCGCGGAGGCCAAACACGCCTTCGACGCGATGATGGACATGAAGAAAATCGACGTCGCCGCCATCGAGGCTGCACGTCGCGGTTGACTGGAAAAAGCTGTTCAGCAGTAAGTAGCGACGCAATCCGGAAACAGTAAGCGCTTGATAAACAAGGTTACATTCCGATTTTCCGCATTTGTCGCGCTTTTTTCGCCGCGCAGAATACACTGCGCGGCCAGTCATCATAAAACGTTCAACAAAATGTAAGCGATCCGTTAAATACGACTGTTAGCAGAGCCCGTGGCTACGTGCCGGGGACATGAGGTCCTTGCCGAGCAGGCCATCATTCCATCAACGGGGCTAACTCATGAAATCTTCCGCTCTGACTTCCTTCGTGGCCGGCGTCGCCATCGCCGCCGCCTTCGGCGCCACGGCCGCCCAGGCAGAAAAGACCAAGTTCGAATTCTGGTACGGTCTTTCCGGCGATCTCGGCGACCGCGTGCAGGAAACCTGCAAGAAGTTCAACGAATCCCAGACCGAATTCGAGATCGTCTGCACCTCGCAAAACGATTACGAATCCACCCTGCAGAACACCATTGCCGCGTATCGTGCCAAGAAGCAGCCCGCCATCACCCAGATTTATGACGCCGGCACGCTGGACATGATGCTGTCCAAGGCTTTCGTTCCAGCCAAGAAGCTGATGGCTGACAATGGTTACAAGATCGACTGGGACAATTACTTCCCCGGCATCGCCAATTATTACGCCACGGCCGCAGGCGAGCTGAATTCCTTCCCCTATAATTCTTCGACCGCGATGTTCTATTACAACGTCGATGCTTTCGAAAAAGCCGGCATCACCTTCAAGCCCGACACATGGGAACAGGTCGAAGAAGCTTCCAAGAAGCTGAAAGCCGCCGGTTTCGAATGCCCGCTCGCGTTTAACTTCGACACATGGATGCTGATGGAGCAATTCTCCGCCATCCACAACCAGCCGATCGCCACCAAGGCCAACGGTTATCAGGGTCTGGACGCGGAACTTGCGATCAACAAGACCAAGTTCGTCGACCACGTGAAATTCTTCAAGAAGATGCAGGACGAGAAGCTGTTCGTCGTCAAGACCAAGCAGCTCGGCATGGATATCCTGCCGGCCTTCACCTCCCAGACCTGCCAGATGTTCATGACTTCCATCGCCAACCACGGCACCGTTGGCAAATCCATGCCGGAAGGCGTGAAGTGGGACGTCGCCATGCTGCCGATCTGGAAGGGCACGGAGCGTCACAACTCGCTGGTGGGCGGCGCTTCGCTATGGGTCATGGCCGGTCGTCCGGACGCCGAATACAAGGGTGCGGCCGCATTCCTGAACTTCATCGCCCAGCCTGATATGGTTGAATGGTGGTCGACGGTCACCGGTTACATTCCGGTCACCAAGACCGGCTTCGACGCCATGAAGGCCAACGGTTTTTACGACAAGGCTCCCTATAAGGGCCGCGAAAAGGCCATCGAAAGCCTGACGTTCACGCCGCCTTCCGACTATACCCGCGGCATCCGCCTCGGCGGTTTCACGCAGATCCGCAAGGAAGTCGCCACCTCGCTCGAAGCCATCTTCATGCAGAACGCGGATATCCAGGCTGAACTCGACAAGGCCGTCGAGCGCGCCAATACCGGCCTGCGCCGCTTCGAAAAGACCTATGAAGGCGCCAAGCTGAACTAAGCCCGCTTTCATCGCCGTCAAAGGCCTGTCCGGACATGGTTCGGGCAGGCCCGCCGAATTCTCGAACCCTGCCGGTTTCCAATGGAAAAGCGTACCGTCTTCAAAAGCACATGGCTGCCTGTGCTCTTCGCCCTGCCGCAGTTCCTGCTCATCCTCTTGTTCTTCTATTGGCCGGTTGCGGCGGTGCTGAACTGGGCATTCACCCTGGAGCCGCCTTTCGGCGGCCAGGCGGAATTCGTCGGTTTAGCCAATTTCATCGAAACCTTCGGCGATCCGCTTTATTGGCAATCGATCCTCACCAGCCTGATATTTGCGGTGGCCGGGCCGTTTTTCGCGATCCTCATCGGCCTTGTGCTCGCCCTTGCGGTCGATCGCCAGCTTCCCGGCTCCGGCTTTTTCCGGGTGCTTTATATCCTGCCCTACGCGATTGCCGGTCCCGCCGCCGGCATGGCCTTCCGCTTCATCCTGTCGCCGGAACGCGGCATCGCCGCATCGCTGAATTCCTGGTGGCCCGATATCTGGAACCCTGCAAAATACGGCGAGCACGCGCTCATCCTTGTCATCGTCATCTTCATCTGGAAATGGGCGGGCTACACCTTCATCTTCCTGTTCGCCGGCCTGCAATCCGTGCCGCGTTCGCTGACGGAGGCCGCCGCCATGGACGGCTCCGGGCCCGTTCGCCGCGCCATCGACATTCAGGTCCCGCTTCTGGCCCCGACCCTGTTCTTTCTCACCGTCATCATGATGACCGAAGGTTTCGTTGGCGCCGATACGTTCGGCATCGTCGCCTCCACCACGGAGGGCGGCCCCAACCACGCCACCGAAGTGATGGTCTACCGCATCGTCAGCGAGGCCTTCGAGGGACTGAACTATTCCGGCGCCTCGGCGCAGAGCCTCGTCCTCATCGGCCTCATCATGGTCTTCACCTTCATCCAGTTCCGCTTCGTCGAGCGGCAAGTCCATTACAAGTGAGGCGGCGATGATCCAGCGCACACCCTATGCCGACGCCCTGACCTATGCGATCATGGTGGCCGGTTTCTTCTTGCTCATCGGCCCCTTCATCGTCGTCATTTCCGGCGCCAGCCAGTCGGTCCAGCAGGTCAACAGCGTCCCCTTCAACTTCATGCCGCAGGGCGAATTCTTCACAAATGCACAGGCGGCATGGCAACGCGCCAATCTCGGCAATGCCCTCCTCAACAGCATGATCATGGCGACGCTGGTGACCATCGGCAAGGTGGCCCTTTCGGCCTTCACCGCCTTTGCCATCGTATTCTTCCGCTCGCCGCTCAGGCATCTGTTCTTCTGGACGGTGTTCATCACCCTTATGCTGCCGCTCGAAGTGCGCGTGGTGCCAACCTATTCGGTCGCCGCCGATGTTTTCCAGCCGTTCCGCTCGGTCCTCGGCCTGTTCGGCATCGAGATCACCCTCGAATGGAACCTGCTGAACTCCTATGCCGGCCTCACCCTTCCGCTGATCGCCACCGCCACCGGCACCTTTCTTTACCGGCAGTTCTTCATGACGATCCCGGACGAACTGGCGGAAGCCGCGCGCATGGACGGTTCGGGTGCGGCACGTTTCTTTGTGGATATGCTGCTGCCACTGTCGCGCACCAACATGCTGGCGCTCACCACCATCATGTTCGTTTATGCCTGGAACCAGTATCTGTGGCCGCTGCTGATGATCACCGACCCGTCCTACAAGACGGTGATGATGTCGCTGCGCGCGCTTCTGCCCGCCGATGACGGCACGCCGGACTGGAACGTCACGCTGGCCGGTTCCCTCATCATCATCCTGCCGCCGCTCCTCGTCGTGGCCTTCCTGCAACGCTGGTTCGTCCGCGGTCTCGTCTCGTCCGACAAGTGACAGCGCGGCTTTCAACAAAGGTTTTATAATCATGGCTCAGATCGATATCCGTCAGGTCCGCAAATCCTATGGCAAAACGCCTACCCTGCACGGCGTGGACCTCTCTTTCGGTTCCGGCGAATTCGTCGTCATCCTCGGCCCCTCGGGCTGCGGCAAATCCACGCTTCTGCGCATGATCGCCGGTCTGGAGGATATCACCTCCGGCGAGATCGCCATTGGCGGGCGTGTGGTCAACATGCTGGAACCGCGTGAGCGCGGGTGCGCCATGGTGTTTCAGAACTACGCGCTTTATCCGCATATGTCAGTTGCCGGTAATATCGGCTATGCGCTGAAAGTCGCCGGCGTTGCAAAAGCCGAACGCCAGCGCCGCATTGAGGAGACAGCAAAGATCGTCGGCCTTTCCGATTATCTGGAGCGCAAGCCGGCAGCCCTTTCCGGCGGCCAGCGCCAGCGCGTCGCCATGGCCCGCGCCATCATCCGCGAACCTGCGGTGTTTCTGTTCGACGAGCCGCTCTCCAACCTCGACGCCAAGCTGCGCGTGACCATGCGCGCGGAAATCCGCAAGCTGCACCAGCGCCTCTCCGCCACCTCCATCTTCGTCACTCATGATCAGGTGGAGGCCATGACGCTGGCCGACCGGCTGGTCGTGATGAACAAGGGCAATGTCGAGCAGGTCGGCCATCCGCTGGATATCTATCACCGCCCGGCCAGCACCTTCGTAGCGTCCTTCATCGGCTCGCCGGCCATGAACCTGTTTAGCACAAGGGTGGAGGTGGAATCCCCCGCCGTGATGCTGAATGGCGCGCCGGTGAAACTATTCCCCGAAATCGCGCTGGAACTGCGCGGTCGCGACGTCACGGTCGGTATCCGCCCGGAGCAGTGCGTGGTCAGCACGGATGGCGCCGGCGTACCGGCGGTTGTTGATTTCGTCGAAGAATTGGGCTCGGGCCGCATCGTGCATGCCGATATCGCAGGCGAGACCTTTTCCGCCGCCATCGGTGAGGACCTTTCCGTAAAACCCGGCCAGCGCATCCATCTCGATCTTCCACCCGCCCATCTTCATTTTTTCGATCCGGCCACCGGCAAACGGATCGAAGCGGAAGGTATGGCGGAGACCCCCCGAAGCATAAACGAGAAGCTGCTCGCGGTTTGAACCTTCTGCGAGACATGTCCGGCACGGTTTGGAATATTCTCTCTCCGCGCCGGACCCGCAACTAAGATCAAGCCTGTTTGGCAGGCGCGTCGCATCATGCGACGGGTCCGGCCGTCACCCTTTTACGCCTGACGAAATCATGATCGCTTCCGTTACGCGCCGCTGGAAGATGACATAGGCGATGATGACCGGCAGCGCCGCCAGCATGGCGATGGCCATCAGCCGCGCATAGGCGACCCCGAAAGTGTCGTTGACCTGGGTGATGCCAACAGGGATGGTCATCATGTTTTCCGAGGTGACGACGAGGAAGGGCCAGAAGAAGGCGTTCCACACCGTGATGAACGTCACAATCGCCATAGCGGTGGTGATGCCCCAGTTAAGCGGCAGATAGACCTTAAAAAGAATGGTATATTCGCCGCCGCCATCCAGAACCACCGCCTCGCGCATCTCCTTCGGCACGCTGTCGAAGAACTGCTTGTAGACAATGATGACGATGGGCGTGATGAGCTGCGGCAGGATGATGCCCGCCCAGGTGTTGATAAGGTTAAGGTTCTTCATCAGGATAAATTGCGTGACGACCAGCGTCTGCGCCGGCACCATGAAACTGGCCAGCACGATGCCATAAAGCAGCCGCCGGCCCGGAAAACGTATCTGCGACAGGGCATAAGCACATAACATCGAGATCAGCAGCACCGACACGGTGACGATGGCCGCCGTGCCAACGGAGTTGATGTACCAGTTCATCAATTTCGTGTTGAAGATGGCGCTGACATAAGCGCTCAGCCGGAATTCATCGGGGATCAATGATGTGTTGCCGGCAACATTCTCATCCGAACGGATGGACGTCACGAACGTCCAGTAGAGCGGGAAAATCCAGACCAGTGCGGCCGAAAAGGTCAGCACGGTCAGGATAATGTTTTCTAGTCTTCTTGTGAGGCTCATGAGTTCCTCCGGATGCGCAGCAGCTGGAACTGGAGAATGGAAACGATCATGATCAGCAGGAACAGCACGGTAGCGACAGCGGAGGCGTAACCGCCATTGTTGAGCTGGAAGGCTTCACGATAGACCTTGAGAAGCAGCACGAAGCTGGAATTGAAGGGTCCGCCGCCGCTGAGCAGATAAATCTGGTCGAATATCTTCAGTTGCAGGATCAGTTGCAGAGTGAGCACGAGAGCTGTCACCGGCCACAACAGCGGCCAGGTGACGCGCCAGAAGCGTTGCCACGTCGTTGCACCGTCCAGCGAGGCAGCCTCATAAAGCTCGGCCGGAATATTGCGAAGGCCCGCGATGAACAGCAACACGTTGAAGCCATTCGTCCACCAGATGGTGACGACGGCGACCATGGGCATCACCCAATATGGGTTCTTGAATACCGCGACCGGCTTTCCGGCAATCAGCGAAATCACCGGTTGGAGAATACCGAACTGCAGATCGAGCATCCATGCCCAGATTTCAGTGACGACAGACACCGGCAGCACATAGGGCAGGAAGAACAGGCTCATTGCGATCGTCTGCTTGACACCCGAGAGGCGGCTGACGGCAAGAGCGATCATCAGGGCGATAACTGTGGTCGGCACGACAGTCAGAAGCACGAAATAGCCGTTATTCTTGAGGGAGGTGACGAAAAGCTTGTCACTCAGCAACTTGGTGTAGTTGGCCAGCCCTACCCAGTCACCGTCGCCAATCAGCGGCGCATTGGTAAAACTGATGCGCACCATCTCGATCAAAGGATAAAGGAAGAAGGTGACGAAGACCACGATGAACGGCGTCACCATCGACAGCGCGATCAGCGATTTCTTGCGCCGGTTTTCAATCATAGCCATGGGATATCTCCGGGACCTCATGCATTGCAGGCACCCTCCGGCCATAGACCGGAGGGCTGGTTTCCTGTCACTTCAGCTTGCTTTGCAGCTCTTCCTTGATCTGTGCCACCGCATCCGTGCCACTCATGAAGCCCTGAATGGCCGGCGCGATGACGTTGAGCGCCGCATCATAGGCGGGTGAGGCAACGCCGGTGATCGTCGTTTTCGGATCGAACACAGCTGCTTCCGCAAGCGACGCATAGGTCGCATTCGGCTGCATCGCCTTGTAGTCGCTGCCTTCGGTGATCGATTTATAGGCCGGGATATGGCCGGCATCGGCCCAGCTGATGGCGTGTTTTTCCATCCAGCCGATCACTTTCATGACGGCTGCGCGCTTCTCGCCGGAAATGGTCTTGTCACCCTGGTTGGGAATGGCAAAAGCGTGCGAATCCGCCCAGGTGGCGCGTTTGCCCATGAACGGTGGAACTTCAACAGCGCTCCATTTGAAGCCCAGCTTGCCGTTTTTCTCCAGATCCTTGTAGGTGGGCACTTCCCAGACGCCGTTCAGCTGGAAGGCGGATTTTCCGGCAGAGAACAGCGCGACGGAAGCTGGATATTCCGCCTGCTCGGGCGCCCAGCCGTTTTCGCGCCATTTCGACATGGTATCGATCGCCTTGGCGGCCTTTTCGGCATTGTCGCCGGCCAGAACCTCGCCATTGGTGACGAGTTCGCCGCCCTGTTGCGAGAACAACGTATAGAAGACACGCCAGACCCCGGCTTCTCCGCCGGACTGGTAGGTCACCGGTGTCTCGACGCCTTTCTCCTTCGCCCAGGCCAACGCCTTCTCAAAGTCATCCATCGTCTTGATGCCGGTCAGCTTGCCCTCGGCATCGATATAGGGCGAGCCTTTGAGAAGATCGGCATTGTAGTAAAGAATAAGCGCGTGAATATCGAAAGGCACGGCATAAAGCTTGCCGTCATGGGTCGCCGCCTCAAGCGGAGCGCTGAAGAAATCGTCTTTCTTCAGGCCAGCATCTTCAAGGTCCTTGTCGGTGATTTCGCTCAGCACCTTTTCCTGCAGCGCCAGGGGCGCGCGGGACAGGTGATAGGTCATGACGTCAGGGCCCTCGCCGACGGCTGAGGCGGTTCGCACCTTGGTATAAAAGGGCACGCCCCACTCCAGTGTCGTTCCCTTGACCTGAATATCCGGGTGCTCCTTGTTGAAGGCATCGATCAACGCCTTCATGCGCACGCCATCGCCGCCGGACAGAAAGTCCCACCAGACGATATCCTGTTTGGCCAGCGCCGGCAGGGCGGTCAAACCCAGAACCGTGCCAACAAGCAATGTCTTGATCAGTCTCATCGTTCACTCCTCCCATTTATGTGGAAACACCCCTTGAAGAGGCGGTCTGCTCAATCGAAAGGCGCCTCCTCGCGCCTATCGCAATCTCTTGCCGTCGCTGTCGAACACCAGAATGTGTTCGGGCGAAGCGCTGAGCGACACGGACCGGCCATCGAGACTCTCGCGTGAGCCCTGCCGCTGCACGATGATTTCCTTGCCCGAGGGCGCGCGGGTGTAGAGATAGGAAACATCCCCCAGCTCCTCCGCCACCTCGACATTGACGGGCAAGGCGCCCTCCTGCGTTATCGTCAGATGCTCGGGCCGAACGCCGATCTCGACCCGCTGGCCGGCGGAAACAGGCTGCAGAAGCCGTGCTTCGAGATGTCTCTCGCCGCCATCGAGCGAAAGCGTCACGACGCCGTTTCGCTGTTCGACAATCTGCGCCTGCAGGAAGTTCATCGCCGGTGAGCCGATGAAGCCCGCGACGAACCGGTTGTCCGGATCGTCATAAAGGGTGAGCGGCGCACCCGCCTGCTGCACGACGCCGCCCTTCAGCACGAAAATCCTGTCCGCAAGCGTCATGGCCTCCACCTGGTCATGCGTGACATAGATCATCGTCGCGCCCAGCTTGCGGTGAAGCCGGGTCAGTTCCAGCCGCATCTGCACACGCAGTTCGGCGTCCAGATTGGACAGCGGTTCATCGAACAGGAATACCTTCGGCTGCCGGACAATGGCGCGGCCGATGGCCACGCGCTGCCTCTGCCCGCCGGAAAGCTGCGAGGGCCGTTTGTGCAGATGCTCCTCGAGCTGGAGGACGCGCGC
Organism: Agrobacterium salinitolerans; assembly: GCF_002008225.1. Lineage (GTDB taxonomy): Bacteria > Pseudomonadota > Alphaproteobacteria > Rhizobiales > Rhizobiaceae > Agrobacterium > Agrobacterium salinitolerans. The sequence continues at coordinate 35,885 of NZ_MRDH01000023.1, forward strand.
GGCCTCGCCCACCCTCTCCGTCACCTCCGCCTTCGGCCGGCGTGCAAGACGCAGGCTGAACGCCATGTTCTCGAACACCGTCAGATGCGGATAGAGCGCATAGTTCTGGAACACCATCGCAACGCCGCGATCCGCCGGTTCGACTGCGGTGACATCACGCTCATCGATGGCGATGCGCCCGCCGCTGGTTTCCTCAAGGCCTGCGATCATGCGCAACAGGGTCGATTTTCCGCAGCCGGAAGGCCCCACGAAGACCGCAAAGCTGCCGGCTGGAATTTCCATCGAAACATCCCGGATCGCCGCGAAGGATCCGAAGGACTTGGCGACATTGTTGAGACGGACACCCATGGTCGCCTCACTGAACCTTCAGCCGAAGCACGTGATAGGACAGCGCTGGCACAGAACCCTTCAATGCCCCGTCCTCCACGGCGACGCCACTGCCCGGCACCGGCGCGACGCGATCCGGCTGGTCCGGCCCGTTGCCGACACGCAAATCGTATCCCGCCATGGCCAGATGCAGGCTGAGCGTGGCGGATGAATAGCCGGTGAAGTTGACATCGATCTCCGCCGCTTCTGTCAGATGTCGGTTGAGCACGAACAGCGTCACCACACCTTCCGCTTCGTCATAAACCCCGGCAACATCGAGATATTTGACGTCATCGGCCGCGTTGCAATCGTAAGTCGGGCAATCGACGGCGATGTTCAGCGCGACACCACGGCCATAAAGCGAGGCGAACTGATAGGGATAATAGATCGTCTGCCGCCAGGCCGGGCCGTTCTTTTCCGCCCGGATGGGGGCGATGACATTGACGAGCTGGGCGATGCAGGCGATGCGCACCCGGTCCGAACGGCGGATGAACTCGTTGAGCAGACCGGCGACGAACAGCGCATCCTCGAAGTTGTAAGTTTCCTCCAGAAGTGCGGGCGCTTCCGGCCAGTCCCAGCTCTTGATGCGTTTGCCGTCTTCTTCGCGGATGTGATACCAGACGTTCCATTCATCGAAGCAGATGGAAACATCGTTCTTGGCGCGTTTCTTCGCCTTCACGTAATCGATGACCCCGGCAATCGTCTGGATATAGCGCCCGGTTTCCTCGATCTTGCCGAAATAGTTCAGCGTGTCGCGGCTGCTATTGCCGAAATATTTGTGCAGCGAGATATGATCGACATTCTCGTAGCACTCCTCCAGCACCTCGCGCTCCCATTCGGGATAGGTCGGCATGCCGTCATTGGAACTGCCGCAGACAATCGCTTCAATCGTCGGGTCGAAGCCCTTGAAGGCCTTGGCGGTTTCATTGGCGAGGCGGCCATATTCCACAGCCGTCTTGTGGCCGATCTGCCAGGGGCCGTCCATCTCGTTGCCGAGGCACCACATTTTCACACCGTGGGGCTTTTCAGTGCCGTGGCTGCGGCGCAGATCGCTGAGAGCCGTGCCTCCTGGAAAGTTCACGTATTCGAGGAAGTTGCGGGCATCGTCCAGCCCACGGGAACCGAGATTGACGGCGAGCATCATCTCGATGCCGGCCATCTGTGCCCAGTCGGCAAATTCATTGATGCCGATCTGGTTGGTTTCCTTCGAACGCCAAGCAAGGTCGAGACGGATGGGGCGCTGATCGCGCGGGCCGATGCCGTCTTCCCAGCGATAAGCTGACACGAAGTTGCCGCCGGGATAGCGGATCGCGGGAATTTTCAGGTCCTGCACGAATTTCAGGACGTCTTTGCGAAAGCCATTCGCATCCGCCTGCGGATGGCCGGGCTCATAAATCCCACCATAGATCGCACGCCCCATATGCTCGATGAAGGCGGAATAAAGACGATCGTCGATACGCCCAATCCGGAAGTCCCGGTGGACTGAAACCCGCGCTTTCATAAGGCTCTCCTCCCTGCGCATTTATATCTTAAAATATGATATGAACCATATTTGATAATATAGTTGCCGAGGGAATCCGCGCCTGTCAACCGCGAAAATCATACTTTTGAAAATTGAGGGTTCAGCCCGCGGTACGCAGGCGCAGGATGATGTCCTGATCGTAATTGCCAAAGCCGCGGCCGAATATATTCAACCCGCCCGGATGTTTTGCATCGGCCTTGACCTCGATGCGCAAGCGGATGGAACGGTGGCTGGTCAGATCGATATCCGTCAGTGTCACATCCGAAATCCGGGTTCCGTCGACATAGGTTCCCTGTTCGGTGATGCGCCAGGTCTTGAGCATGCCATATTGGGAACCGGAGAGCTTCCACCAGTCCGGCGTAAACGTGCCGCGCTTGTCGCCGAAGTCGCCGGGTGAGGTCCACACCCCGATTTCCTGGCCGTTGACGGATAGCGTAATATCGGACGGCCAGTTGCTGTGCGTTCCGGGCACTTCGGAGCTGACCTCCATCGAAAACTCGATTTCCTCGACTTCCCGCCCCTGAATCTTGGCATTATTGGGAAATTGATATTCCACGAAGCCGGAGGTCAACCACAGAAGCGCCGTCTTCATGCGGTCTGGATCCATGAATGTATCGGGCACATCAAGCAGCCCGATAATTCCCTCCGGCGAGCAGATGCCGCAGGGCGCGGTGACCGAACTTTGGGTGTAAAGACCGAGCGGCATGGCGACCGCGATGTAATTTGATGTGACAGGCGCCTCGGGTTTTCGGAACGAAACGATGAGTTCGTCACAGGTGGCGAAGCAGATTTTCTGACTTCCCTTGCGCGCCTTGCGCGTTTCGGTTCGCAGAAGCCCCGCCTCCTCGAGAACGGCCACGCCGGCGGAAACGGTGGACTGGGGGAGTTCCAGTCTCTGTGCAATTTCGTTGACGTTGAGGCCGCTCGCCTCATGCAGCAGCTTTAATATTTGCACGCGGATCAGCGACGCCGCCGCCTTCAGGACATCGAATTCTTTTTCAGCATCAACGAGGAGAAAATTGGGCGCCATATTCTAATCTTCAGATTTATCGATCCAGATCAGAATTTCTGGCTTAAATGCCATGCACTTGTCCAGTGCTGTTTGTCATACAGGCGCTTTTGAAAGGCATGAAGCGCCATTCAGCCCGGGTGCTTCACAAAAAAGAGCACCGCCACATGGCTCGACACCGTGTGGCGGCGCCCGTTTCGTCGTCAGCCGCGCTTGCGCAGGGTCCGCGTGCCGGTGTCGACGAGATTTTGCGCCGCTTCATCCACGCTGGCGCGGCCGAAGGCGAGCGAATCGGCGATGGGGCGCATCACGCCACGGTCGAACTCGTTGGCGCCGATCGGGGCGGGTTCCGGATAGGCATCGGTCTTTCCGGACAGGCTTTCGATATAATCCACCGTCTTGCGCTCGGTCTCATTGAGCGTCGGCAACAGGGCCTCGCGCACGGCCTTGGCCGGCGGCACGCCACGTTCGACGCCGAGCGCCTTGCCGGCTTCCAGATCGTTGACAAAGAAGTTGATGAACTTCGCCGCCGCTTCCGCATTGGTCGAGGTGGACGAAATGGACCAGATGAGTCCCGGCCGGTAATAATGACCTGTCGGTTTGCCCGGCCCCTCGCCCGGCAGCATGCCGATGGACAGCGTTTGTTTATTGAGCTTCTGATAACCGACAAGCTGGTTGGAATAGGCAAAGCCGATAGCCGAATTGCCGAGCGTCAGGGCGTTGGATTCGATGGTATTGTCGTCACGGGTCTGAATGTCGGCGGAAACGCAAAGCTTGTTCTCGCGCAAATCCTCCCAATAGGCGAACCATTCCTTGGCGTCTTCCTTGTTGAAGCCGATGGTGCCGTCCTGAAACAGCAGCTTGCCGCGCTGGCGCAGCCAGACATCGAAAACATAATGATAACGCGCGCCATAGGGCACGGCCCAGTAGTTCCGTTTTGCCGGACCGTTCTTCTTGAAATCGCGCGCCAGTTCCGCAAGCGCCTTCCAGGTGATCTGGTCCTGCGGCACGGAAACGCCGGCTTCCTTCAGCGTGTCGGCGTCATACATCATGCAGAAGGAATTCAGCCCGAGGCCGACGCCGTAAAGCTTGCCGTCGATGCGGCAGAGATCGACCTCGCTTTTGCCGAAGGTGGAAAGATCGAGCGACTTGCCGACGAACTGGTCCAGCTCCATGCAGGCGCCACGGCCGGAATAATCGGCAATGGTGGAAGGTTCGAGCTGGAAGATATCGGCGACGTTGCGCCCCGCCATCGATGTCGCAAGCTTGGTCCAGTAATCGGAACCGGCGATCATTTCGCCGCTGATCTCCGTTTGCGGGTTTGCCTTCTGGTAAAGGGCGATCACGTCGTTAGTGCGCTTGCTGCGGTCGGCAGATCCCCACCATACGCAGCGAAGCCGGGTTTCGGCCGCGGCCGCCCGAAAACCGCCCGCCGCCACGCCGAGACCGGCCAGCGCCGCCGTTACCAAAAATCCACGTCTGTCGATAGTTTGCATCTGCTCCTCCCGCGTTTTGCAAATTTTTCATTTACCACTTAAATTCTTGCAAATTTTCTCAGTTTGCAATATTTGCATCATATTAGATTTTTTTGCAAGCGCAGGAGACGATATGAACGATACGCCCGACATCAGCCGCCCGCGCCAGTCGGATATCGCCCAGCGCGCCGGCGTTTCCATCAGCACCGTCTCGCGCGTTCTTGCAGGGGAAAAGGGTATCAGCGCGTCAATCCAGACCAAGGTTCTGGGGGTGGCGGCGGAACTTGGTTATCCCTTGCGGCCGGTCACAACCCAGACCGGCGGCGTGCCGCTGGAGGGCAAGAAAATCCTCGCCCTCATGTCCGCCGAAAGGGCGACCGGCGATATCGGCGCTTTTTATCACGATATTTTCGACATGCTGCGCAGCCTTGCCCAGACGGACGGTTTCGAACTCGACATCCGGCTTTTGCACCAGAAACAGGTGGATGATGCGCTGACCCAGCGGGTCTGCGAGGTGGACGGTCTTCTCGCCATCGGTCTCGATCCCGAGGATGAAATCATCCACCGCATCACGCAGGGTGTGCTGCAACCGGTTCTGGTCAACAGCGCCGATCCCTTGATGATGCTGGACTGCGTTTCGCCTTCCAATTTTTACGGCGGGGCGCTGGCGGCGCGGCGGCTTCTGGAGCTCGGGCACCGCAAGGTCGCCTATATCGGCCCGCATCATCGCCACACCATAAGGGAGCGTATGCGCGGCTTCCGCCACACGATTCTTGAGGGAGAGGGAACGACCTATGAGGAGTTTCTGCTTTCGACGGCGGATAGCGGCTTCGGACAGGCAGGCGATGCAGTTCGCCAGCTATTGGCCAAAAACCCTGAACTCACCGGCATCTTCTGCATGAATGACGCGATTGCGCTCGGGGCGCTCGGGGCAGCGCAGGAGCTTGGCCTCGCCGTGCCGGACGATCTTTCCATCATCGGCTTCGACGACCTGCCCTTTGCCGAACTTTCCACGCCCCGTCTCAGCACCATCCGCGTCGACCGTCGAGAAATCGCCCGTGAGGCGGTGGAACTGATGCGCCGCCGGCTGACGGAACCCTCCGCCAATGCCCGTCAGGTGCAGCTTGGCGTGCAGCTGGTGGAAGGACAGACGGCCGGAAAGGCGAAAAAGACGAGAAAGGCAGCACGCGATGCATGACACCATGAGTAAGCCCACCATGGCCAGATTCAATCCGCTGCATGGCAATCCGCTCAAAAGCCGCGCCGATGTCCGACGGGCGCTGGATGACAGTTTCGCACCGCTTCTTCCCTATTTTTCGCCGGGCGGCGCAAGAGTGACGCTCAGCGGAGCCGCCGCGCATTTCGACCGGGCGGCGGCCGATCTGGAAGGTTTCGCTCGGCCGCTCTGGGGCATCGCACCGCTTGCGCTGAGCGGCGACCAATTCGACCATTGGCCGCTTCTGGCACAGGGAATTGCCAACGGCACCGATCCTTCCCATCCCGAATATTGGGGCGATGTGCGCCAGAAGGACCAGCGGCTGGTGGAGCTTGCAGCAATCGGGTTTGCGCTGCGGCTTGCGCCGCAGCACCTGTGGGAACCGCTGTCCGACGCGCAGAAAGACAATGTGCGGCGTTATCTGCTGGCGGCGCGCGAGCGCAATTACGCCGATAATAACTGGAAGTTCTTCCGGGTGATGGTCGATATGGCGCTTGATCATCTCGGCATCGAATTCGACCGCAGCCTGACCGAGACATTCCAGAAGGAACTGGACGAGTTCTATATTGCCGACGGCTGGTATCGTGACGGTAATTATCGCCGCATCGACCATTACATCGCCTTCGCCATGCATTTTTACGGCCTGATCTACTCGAAACTCAGCAAGCCTGACGACGCCTACGCCGCACGTTACCGGGAGCGGGCGCGCCTCTTCGCCGGCGATTTCGCCAGCTGGTTCGATGAGGATGGCGGCACGCTCGCCTTCGGCCGCTCCATGACCTATCGCTTCGCCTGCGGCGGCTTCTGGGCCGGCCTTGCCTTTGCCGATGAGGAGGCGCTGCCCTGGGGCGAAATCAAGGGGCTTTATCTGCAACATCTGCGCTGGTGGGCGAAAAAGCCGATTGCCGACCGCGACGGCGTGCTCTCCATCGGTTACGCCTATCCGCAGCTCACCATGTCCGAAAGCTATAATTCGGCGGGCTCGCCCTACTGGGCCTTCAAGGCCTTTCTGCCGCTGGCCCTGCCGGAAAGCCACCCCTTCTGGCTGGCGCAGGAAAAACAGCCTGAAACATCCGCAAATCCAAAGCCGCTCGCTCATCCCGGCATGGTGCTGATGCGGGCCGCCGGCAATGTCACGGCACTTTCCAGTGGCCAGGAAAACCTTTCCATGCGTGGCGGGCCGGAGAAATATGCCAAATTCGCCTATTCCTCGCGTTACGGTTTCGGCGTGGAAGTGGACGAGCGTGGTTTCAAGACCAATGGTTTCGACAACATGCTGGCCTTTTCCGAAGACGGCCTGCACTACCGCGTGCGCGAGACCAACGAAAAGGTTCTGCTGGCCGGGGAAAGCCTGCGGGCGACATGGAAGCCGTTCCCGGATGTGGCGGTTGAAACGACGCTGATTGCGGCTGGCGACTGGCATATAAGGCTGCACCGGATCACCTCCGCCCGTCCCCTTTCGGTGACCGAAGGCGGCTTCGCTATCAACCGCAACGACGGCGACCGCGACGCCGTGCGCGAAGAGTCGGGCCGGGCGACTGCCGATTGCGGCACGGACATATCCGACATTGTCGATCTCGGCTCCAGCATAACCCGCCGCGGCGTGGCGCTGAAGGCGCTGCCCAACACCAATCTCGTCAACGCCAAGACCACGGTGCCGCAATTGCGGGGCGAGATTCCGGCGGGCGAAACCCTACTTGCCTGCGCGGTCTTTGCGGGGATGGCCGGGCCAGAAAGCGAAAAAGCGCTGGCGACGCCACCTGTCTTTCCGGATATGGAGGCGCTCGACCGCCTGTTTGCCGAACGGGGCGTTTCGGTCAGCAGCATGGCGGCAACGGGAGAGCCGCAATGACGAACCCGCTTCCGCGTCTCAGCCTTGCCATGGACCCGGAGCGAACCCAGCATGTGCTGACACCGCAGGCGCTCGACAGGCTGTCGCAGAACGTCGAGATTCTCGATACGAGGCGGATCTGCGATTTCCACGATCCCGCAGTTAAAGAGCAACTGGCACGGACGGATATTCTTCTGACCGGCTGGGGCTGTCCGGATATCGGCGCGCGGGAGCTGGCGCTGATGCCGTGCCTCAGGCTGATTTCCCATGCCGCCGGCACGGTCAAATATTTCCTGTCCCAGGCGGTGTTCGATCGTGGCGTTACCGTGTGCAGCGCGGCGGAGGCGAATGCGCAGCCGGTCGCCGAATTTTCGCTGGCGATGATCCTGCTCGCCGGCAAGCGTAGCTTCGGCTTCCGGCGTCTCTATCTGGAGCACCGAGATCGCGCCCCTGTCGAACGATTGCAGGCGCAGGCCATCGGCAATCTCGGCCTCACGGTCGGCATTGTCGGCGCCTCACGCATCGGACGTCGCGTCATCAATCTGTTGCAGCCCTTCGATCTCAACCTTATCCTTTTCGACCCGCTTCTAAGCGTTGCGGAGGCGGAAAAGCTCGGCGTGCGTCTCGTCTCGCTCGAGGAGCTGGTGGCGGTGAGCGACGTCATTTCCCTGCATGCGCCTTCCCTGCCGGAGACACAGCATATGATCGGCGCGGCAGCGCTTGCCCGCATGAAGGACGGCGCGACCCTGATCAATACGGCGCGCGGCGCGCTGGTGGATGAAGACGCGCTTCTGGCCGAACTGAAAACCGGACGCATCGAAGCCGTCATCGACGTGACCGACCCGGAAGTGCCGCCGCCGGATTCACCCTTCTACAGCCTGCCCAACGTGTTCCTGACGCCGCATATCGCCGGCGCCACCGGCCTTGAACGCGCAAGGCTCGGTGACATGGCCATTGCCGAAATCGAACGCTTCTGCCGCGCGGCACCCCTGCAACAGCAGGTGCGGCCGGAACATCTGGAACTGATCGCATGAGATTTTTCGAGCCGGGCCTCTGCTCCGTCACCTTCCGCTCCCTGTCGCCACAGGCCGTCATCGACCTTGCTGCCGCAAACGGCATCAAGGCAATCGAATGGGGTGCGGATATCCATGTACCGCCCGGCGATCTCGAAAATGCAAGGGATGTGGCGGCGCGGACGGCAGAGGCCGGCCTCTCCGTCTCGTCCTACGGCTCCTATATCTTTGCGCCGGATTCTACGCCGGAAGATGTGGCTGCCGTGCTCGAAACCGCAAAGGCCCTCGGTGCCGGCCATATCCGTATCTGGCCCGGCAGCCGCAAACGCCCGTCTGCCGATTACTCCCCTGGCGAACGCCGCGCGGCGGCGGAAGCACTGGCGACAATCGCCCGCCGGGCGCACGACGATGGCATCACAATCGGCCTCGAATATCACCCCAACTCACTGACGGACACCCTGCCCTCGGCCCTGCAACTCATGCAGGACTTGCCGATGCCCAACCTCTTCTTTTACTGGCAACCCGCCCCCGGACTGCCGCTGGAGGACGCACTCACGGAAATATCCGCACTCGGCTCCCGCATCTGCCATCTCCACGTCTTCGCCTGGCTCGCCGACGCCAGCCGCCTGCCGCTTCACGAACGCGCGGATTATTGGCGGGCGTGCGTGGATGCATTGCCGGAAGGCGACTGGACGAAGACGGCTTTCGCGATGCTGGAATTCGTCAAGGGTGACGATATCGAGCAGTTCGCGGAAGATGCGGCGGTTCTCGGCGACATTCTTTATAGAACATAGAACCCCGCCCTATGACTGCCCACTGGTCAGGAAGATGCTTCTTTGCCCCCTTCACATAGTGAAATTTATGCACTATGTTTTATTGATGCGTGGGGGCGCATGGACAAACTGGTTCAGATCGGGAACATCATTATACGCGTCTATGCGAACGATCATTTGCCACCGCATTTTCACATCGTGAAACCGGATGCCGATGCCCGTGTCGACATCGAAAATCTGGAGATCTTGTGCGGCAAGCTATCCCGCAGGGCTGAAGCCGAAGCTTTGGCATGGGCGAGAAACAATGGGAACCTGATTGTCGATGAATGGAATCGGACGAACCCGCGTTTTCCCATTGTAAGAAAGGGAAAGAAGTCATGACACCGCGCATCAAAACCATCCTGCCCCATCCACCTTGCACGCTCACCATCGACTGGGTGGACGGAAGCCAGTCGACTGCCGATCTGACCGGATGGATAGCGACCGGAGGAAAATTGCTCAATCCGCTCCATTCGGCAGATATCTGGCAGACCGCGACAGTCGCCGACTATGGCGCGAGCGTGGAATGGGACGGAGACGACCTGGCAATCGATGCCTATCACCTTTACCAGATCGCGCAGGACCAGCGGGATTTCGATGTGGAGGACCTGCGCAAATGGCAGGAGGAAATCGGCCTTTCCAATAATGAGGCGGCGGATTTTCTCGGCGTCACTTTACGGACGTGGAACAACTATCGTGCGGGCACGCCTGTAAGCCACGCGATCAAGATGCTGCTGCGGGCCACCCAGCGCGACCCGCTTCTCATGCATGCGCATTTTCGTCCCCGCCGGCCAGGACGCCCGAAACACGCAGCGTAAGACGGCTGCCGGCAGCGCTATATCCGCCGCCCATCCGCCCCGAACAGATGCGTCTTCGCCAAATCGAACGCAAAGGGAATGGTCTCGCCGATGCGGATATGGCGCTGGCCGTCCAGCAGCACGGTGGCGGGCTGGCCGTCGGGGGTCGCGGTGTAGACCACCGTTGAGCCGCCGAGATGTTCGACGAGCTGGATGGAAGCCTCACCCAGCGAGGCGGACTGCTCCTGCGGGTTCACATGTTCCGGGCGCACGCCGAAGGTGAGCGGTTCGCCCTGTTGCGCGGCGACCGGTTTTTCCAGCACGATGCGCTGACCGGCCACCTCTATGGTGCGGTTGGAACTGTCGCCAGAAGCCACCTTGGCGGAGAGGAAATTCATCTTCGGCGAACCGATGAAACCGGCGACGAACTGGTTTGCCGGGTTGTTGTAAAGATCGAGCGGGCGGCCGACCTGCATGATGCGACCTTCGCGCAGCACGACGATCTTGTCGGCCATGGTCATGGCTTCCACCTGGTCATGCGTCACATAGATCATGGTGCTGCCAAGCGTCTGGTGCAGCTTGGCGATTTCGACGCGCATCTGCACGCGCAGTTCCGCATCGAGGTTGGAAAGCGGCTCGTCGAACAGGAATATCTTCGGTTCGCGCACAATGGCGCGGCCGATGGCGACACGCTGGCGCTGACCGCCCGAAAGCGCCTTCGGCTTGCGCTGCAACAGGGGCCCGATCTGCAGGATGTCGGCGGCCTTCTGCACCCGCGCCTGGACTTCCGGTTTCTTGTAGCCTGCCGTCTCAAGACCGAAAGCGAGGTTCTTGTAGACGCTCATATGCGGATAGAGCGCATAGGACTGGAAGACCATGGCGATTCCGCGCTTGGAGGCGGCGGTTTCGTTGACCCTTTCGCCATCGATGCGAAGATCGCCCTCGGAGATTTCTTCCAGTCCGGCGATCATGCGTAAAAGCGTGGACTTTCCGCAGCCCGAGGGACCGACGAAAACTGTGAATTCGCCCGGTTCGATCTTGAGATCGATGCCGTGGATGACCGGAAAAGCGCCGAACCGCTTGACGATTTTTTCCAGAGTAATGCTGCTTGCCATGCTGTTTCTCCCGACTGTCGCGCCGCGCAAAGGGCAGCCGCGACAGTGTTGATGGTCTTATAAAATGTTCTCTCGGTTCAGCGTTTCATTCCCGTCGTCGCGATGCCTTCGATCAGCAGCCGCTGGAAAAACAGGAAGAACAGGAAGACCGGCACCAGCGACAGGTTGGACATGGCGAAAAGCGAGGTCCAATCCGAGCTGCCGGTGGAATCCACGAAGGATCTGAGACCGAGCTGCACGGTGTAGGTGTTGATGTCGTTCAGATAGATCAGCGGACCGAAGAAATCGTCCCATGTCCAGATGAAGGAAAAGATCGCGGCCGTCGCCAGAACCGGCAGCGACAGGGGCAGCATAATCTTCCAGTAGATGCGGAAGGGCGAGCAGCCATCCATGACCGCCGCCTCGTCCAGTTCACGCGGGATACCGCGGAAGAACTGCACCATCAGGAAGATGAAGAAGGCATCCGTCGCGAGGTATTTCGGCACGATCAGCGGCAGCGACGTGTTCACCCAGCCCATTTCCAGAAACAGGATATATTGCGGGATGAGCACGACGTGATAGGGCAGCATGAGCGTGCCGAGCATCAGCGCAAACCAGAAATTGCGCCCGCCGAACCGAAGCCTTGCAAAAGCAAAAGCGGTGAGCGAGCAGCCGACCACATTCCCTATGGTAGCGAGCACCGAGATGAAGAAGGAGTTCCAGAAGAACTGCCCGAAACTCACCTGCAGCCCCGTCCAGCCACGGATATAACCGCCAAAATCGACTGCCGAGGGAATGAGCGAGGAAGAGCCGAACAGCTCATCCTGCGGCCGGAAAGAGCCCGATATCATCCACAGGATCGGATAGAGCATCGCGAAGGACGCGATGATCAACGCCGTGTGGAGCATCACCGATTTCAGCGGCGAGCGTTGCGGGCCTTGTCCCGGCCGGGGGGCGGTAACAGCGTCAGTCATCGTAATGCACCCAGTATTTTGCGCTGAGGAACGAGAAGGCCGTGAACAGCGAGATGATGATCACCAAAATCCAGGCCAGCGCCGAGGCATAACCCATGCGGAAGAAACCGAAGGCTTCCTGATAGAGGTAGAGCGTGTAGAACAGCGTCGAGTTGATCGGCCCGCCGGAGCCTTCGGAAATGATGAAGGCGGGCGTGAAGGCCTTGAAGGCGTCGATCGTCTGGATGACGGCGTTGAAGAAGATCACCGGCGTCAAAAGCGGCAGGGTAATGCGGAAGAACTGCCGCACCTTGCTCGCGCCGTCGATATCGGCGGCCTCATACATGTCCTGCGGGATTTGTCTCAGACCCGCAAGGAAGATGATCATCGGCGAACCGAACTGCCAGACGGACAGGATGACCAGCGTGTAGATCGAATAATCAGGATTGGAAATCCAGCTTGGGCCTTCATAACCGAAAGCCTGCCAGAGCAGCATGTTGACGAGGCCATCGGACGCGAAAAGCTGGCGCCAGAGAACGGCGATCGCGACGCTGGAACCCAGCAGCGACGGCAGATAGAAGATCGCGCGGTAGAGCGTTAGCGCCTTTATGCCGCGATTGAAGGCGAGCGCCACCAGCAGCGCGAAGATGAGCTTCAGCGGCACCGACAGCAGCACATAGGTAAACGTCACCTGCATGGCTGCTGCAAATTTCGGGTCATCGGTTGCGATGCGCACATAGTTCGCCGCACCCACCCAATCCGGCGACTGCAACAGATCGTAATTGGTGAAGGACAGATAAAGCGACGCCAGCGCCGGGCCAAGCGTGAGGCCAAAAAAGCCGATCAGCCAGGGCAGCAGAAACAGGTAGGCGTGAATGTTGCGGTCGAAAACCCGCTTCAGGCCGCCCCGTTTCGGGAGAGCCGCGCCACGGCTCTCCTCCACAAGAGTTTCAGATCGAAAGGCCATAAACCATCACTTCCGTTTGATAACGGTTTCGGATTCCTTGACGAGGCGGTCACCGCCCTCTTCCGGCGTGATCTTGCCGAAGCCAACTTCTTCTGCCGTGCGTTTCAAAACGAAGGCGAATTCGCCCGCGCCCGGAGGCGGCGCCGGCGGCAGATCGCCGACGCCGGGGGTAATCTCGGCAATATAGTCCACCATCGTCTTGCTGACCTCGTCGAGCTTGCTGCTCAACTGGCTACGCATGGATTCCGACGCCGGAACGCCACGCTCGACGCCGAGAATGTCGACGCCCTGCGGGTCAGCCACGAGGAAGTTGATGAACCCAATCGCCTGCTCTATCCCGGCACTGCCATTGGCGACGCTGATGAGCATGGAGGGTTTCAGATAATGGCCAGAAGGGCCATCCTTCGTGCTCTTCGGATAGGAGCTTATGGCAAGTTTGGACTTGTTCAGCTTCTGATACCCGACGAACTGGTTGGAATGGGCAAATGCAGTTGCCGCCTTGCCCGTCGTCAGCGGGTTGGTTTCAATGTTGAGCTGGTCGAGCGCCTGCACGTCGGCTGGCACACAGGCGCCGCTTTTGCGCAGATCAGCCCACAGGGTGAACCACTTGGTGGCATCGGTCGGATCGAAGCCGATCCCGCCATCCTGCGTGTAGAGCGATTTGCCGTTCTGGCGCAGCCAGTTTTCAAAGCTCGGCTCCACGCCGCTGGCGTCGGCCGTTGCGTAATAACCGGGCTTCGGCTTGTTCTTGCTGAGCTTGGTGGCGTTTTCGGCAAACTCCTCCCAGGTCTGGCCGATCGACGGCGGCGTCGCGCCGGATTTTTCCCAGGCCGCCTCATCAAAGAAGACGGCGCTGGAATTGACGCCGAGATTGATGCCATAAAGCTTGCCATCGACCCGGCCGGAATCGATGTTCATCTTGCCGAAATCCTCGATCTTCAGGCCCTTGCCGATATAGTCATCCAGCGGAGCAAGTGCGCCGCGCCGGCCATATTCGAAGATGTAGCGATAATCCATCTGGATCAGGTCAGGCGCATTGCGGCCCGCCACCTGCGTGGCAAGGCGCGGCCAGTAGTCGCTCCAGCCTGCGAATTCACCGGCAATGTCGAGATCCGGCTTGACCTGCTTATAGGCTGCTATCGCCTTGTTGGTGCGGTCGGCGCGCTCCTGCGAACCCCACCACAACATGCGAAGGCGCGCGGCCTGGGCCTGCGCTGAACCACCTCCCAGTGCTGCAAGCGACAGAGCGCCGAGCCCCGCTGAAAGCACACCTCTCCTGTGAAGCATCATGGGCATTGGCAACTCCTCCCTATTGACTGCCAATTGATGATGAACGTAAACGACGCTTGCCGTTTTATAACTAATTGGTTACATGGGAACACTGATCGCAAACATTGTCAAGCGGGTGCTGAAATGGAAAAAACGACAACAAACCAGCCGTCCGATCCGGCCCCCGATGCCACCATGGAGAAAACGCCGTCGCCCAAGCGCAAACGCGCGACGGCACAGGTGCGAAACCCGGAAAGGACGCGCGCCGCCATTCTTGAAGCCGCCCGTCGTGAGGTGGCCGCCAAGGGGCTGGCGGGTGCTCGGATAGATGTCGTCGCCCGGCGCGCCGGCACCAACAAGCGGATGATCTACCATTATTTCGGTGACAAGGATGCGCTTTATCTCGCCGTTCTCGAAGACGCTTACCGCCATATCCGCCACACCGAGAGACGGCTTGACCTGGCCCGAAAGGCCCCGTCGGAGGGCCTGCGGGAACTTGCGCTTTTTACCTGGCACTACTTCCTCGACCACCCCGAATTCCTGAGCATCCTCGCCACGGAAAACCTCAATAAAGCCCGCTATCTCAGGCAATCCCCGACGATTACGGCGATGCATTCGAATTTCATTTCAGAGCTGGAAGACGTGCTGCGGCGGGGCAGCGACGCCGGCGAATTCCGTGACGGTCTAGATCCGATCGACGTCTATCTGACCATTGCTTCGCTCGGCGCCTTTTATCTTTCGAACCGGTTCACGCTGTCGACCATCTTCCAGCGCGACCTGACCGACCCTGCCGAACTGGAACGCTGGGGCCAGCATATCGTCGATACCCTGCTTGCTGCAGTGCGGCCGGCCTGAACCGGCCGAACCGATTTTCTCTTTAACAACAGCGACGACGCGCCATTCGCATCCGCGAAGCGCGCCGTTTTCTTTTTGCGACGCGGTGGAGACCCGTAAGTTCAGCGATCCTCACCTCATGAATTTTTCCTGTCAAAAACACCTTGACAGATCGCACCTTTCACGAACACAAATAACCAAATGGTTACAAATTGCCATGTTTGACGGAAGCGGCTTTCGGGAAAAGGCCGCCTTGGGAGGAAATTCATGAAACGTATCGGCGTCATCATGCACGGCATCACCGGCCGCATGGGTTACAACCAGCATCTCGTGCGCTCCGTTCTCGCCATTCGCGATCAGGGCGGCGTGCTGTTGAAGAACGGCGAAAGGGTCATGCTCGACCCCATTCTGGTTGGTCGCAACGGCGCGAAGATTGAGGAAATAGCCAAAAGGCACGACGTCGCACGCTGGACGACCGATATCGATGCGGCGCTGGCGAACCCCGACGATACGCTGTTCTTCGATGCCGGCACAACGCAGATGCGCGGCAGCCTCCTGGAGAAAGCCATCAAGGCCGGCAAGAACGTCTATTGCGAAAAGCCGATTTCCGACACGATGGAAGAGGCGCTGGCCATTGCACGGCTGGCCGAAAGCGCCGGCATCAAACACGGCGTGGTGCAGGACAAGCTGTTCCTGCCGGGCTTGCGCAAGCTCGCCATGCTGCGCGACAGCGGCTTTTTCGGAAAAATCCTCTCGGTCCGCGGCGAGTTCGGTTACTGGGTTTTTGAAGGCGACTGGCAACCGGCGCAGCGCCCCTCCTGGAATTACCGTCTGAAGGATGGCGGCGGCATCATTCTCGATATGCTGTGCCACTGGCGTTATGTGCTCGACAACCTGTTCGGACCGGTAAAATCGGTAAGCTGCCTCGGCGCGACCCATATTCCGGAACGTTTTGACGAACAGGGCAAAGCCTATAAGGCGGATGCGGATGACGCGGCCTATGCCACTTTCGAACTTAAAGGCGGCGCCATTGCCCATATCAACTCCTCATGGGCGGTGCGGGTGCGTCGCGACGACCTCGTGACCTTCCAGGTCGATGGCACCCATGGCTCGGCGGTGGCGGGCCTGACCAAATGCTTTACCCAGCACCGCACCAACACACCTAAGCCGGTTTGGAACCCCGACCAGCCGCAGACCATCGATTTCTACAAGACCTGGCAGGAAGTGCCGGACAATGTCGTCTACGATAACGGCTTCAAGGCGCAATGGGAAATGTTCGTGCGCCACCTCGTCGACAACGACCCTTGGCCCTATGGGCTGATGGAAGGCGTGAAGGGCGTGCAGCTTGCCGAACTGGGTCTTAGATCGTGGAAGGAACGCCGCTGGCTCGACGTTCCCGCCATTTCCTAAGGAGGCAGACGTGAGTGAACTCAAGCTTCCGAAGGACGACCGCAGCATCGAGGTCTACAGGCTATCAGGCACGCCGGTCGCCGTTGAGAAACGAAGTGCCGCGGATTTCAACCGCGTCGCCTTCGCCGCCGCCCATGTGGTGGCCGATCCCTTTGCCGATAACGACCCATGGCTTAACCCCGCCATCGACTGGGACGCCACCTTACGTTTTCGTCACCGCCTGTGGGACCTCGGCCTCGGCGTCGCCGAGGCGATGGATACGGCGCAGCGTGGCATGGGACTGGCATGGCCGCAGGCGCAAGAACTGATCTCCCGTTCGCTGAAGGAAGCAGCCAGCCGCAAGGATGCTCTGATTGCCTGCGGCGTCGGCACCGACCATCTGAATGGCGGCGGTTACGACCTGAACCAGATTATCGACTCTTATCTCGAACAGCTTGATTTTGTTCAGGGAGAAGGTGGACGTGTGATCTTGATGGCGAGCCGCGCGCTGGCCGCGACCGCCCGCTCGCCGGATGATTATCTCAAGGCCTATGCGCGGGTTCTCTCCCGCGTCGAGCAGAAAGTGGTGATCCACTGGCTGGGCGAAATGTTCGACCCCGCGCTTGAGGGCTATTGGGGTGCCAATGACCATATGGCGGCAATGGAAACATGCCTTGCCATGATCGAGGAGAATGCTGACAGGATCGACGGCATCAAGATTTCGCTTCTCTCCAAGGAAAAGGAAATCGTCATGCGCCGCCGTCTGCCGGCAGGCGTGCGCATGTATACCGGCGACGATTTCAACTACGCCGAACTGATCGCCGGTGACGAACAGGGCCATTCGGACGCGCTGCTCGGTATTTTCGACGCCATCGCGCCGGCGGCTTCGAAAGCGCTGGCCTGCCTGAAGCACGGGGCGGACAATGAATTCTTCGATATTCTGGAGCCGACGGTGGCGCTCTCGCGCCACATCTTCAAGGCTCCCACCCGCTTCTACAAAACCGGTGTGGTGTTCCTCGCCTATCTCAACGGGTTGCAGGATCATTTCACTATGATCGGCGGGCAGGAAAGCACCCGCTCCACGCAGCATTTCGCCGAGCTTTTCCGACTTGCGGACAAGGCCAATGTGCTGACCGAGCCTGATCTGGCCACGCACCGCATGAAGGCGTTTCTAGCCGTCCGCGGCATCGGGTGAAGCAAAACGAGGGGAGATACCGAGATGAGCCTTGAAGGCCTTTCCATCAATTTCGCCACCGTGCGTCAGGGCGGAGATTTTGGCGCAATCGTCGATGCTTGCCTCGCCCATGGCATCACCGCCATTTCGCCCTGGCGCGAACAGGTACACGGCGTCGGTCTTACTGAAGCCGCACGCATCGTTGAGCAGAATGGGCTGCGCCTCAGCGGCCATTGCCGTGGCGGCTTTTTCCCTGCTCCTACCGAGGAAGGCCGTCGGCTCGCCATTGAGGACAATAAACGCGCGGTCGATGAGGCCGCCGCCATGAAAGCTGATTGCCTCGTACTTGTCGTGGGCGGGCTGCCCGCCGGCTCGCGTGATTTAAAGGGTGCGCGGCAGATGGTGGAGGACGGCATGAGCGAACTTCTTCCCTATGCGCGGGCCGCCGGCGTGCCACTGGCCATCGAGCCGCTTCACCCCTTTTACGCCGCCGAGCGCGCCTGCTTCAACACATTGAAACAGTCGCTTGATCTCTGCGACCGGCTGGGTGCCGGCACCGGTGTGGCCATCGACGTCTACCATGTCTGGTGGGATCCGGAGCTGGAGGAACAGGTGGCGCGGGCTGGCCGGAACGGGCAAATCCTTGCCCATCACATCTGCGACTGGCTGGTGCCGACCACGGATCCGCTCAATGATCGCGGCATGATGGGCGACGGCGTGATAGACCTCAAGGCATTTCGCGCCATGATCGAGGCCGCCGGCTTCCACGGCCCGCAGGAAGTTGAGATTTTCTCGCATCGCTGGCAGGCACGCCCGATGGATGAAGTCCTCGCCACCGTGGTTGAGCGCTTCAAGACTGTTTGTTGAGATATCCGGGAGAGAGGCAATGCCTGAAAAGGTGAAACGCAAACGTTACGCGCTGGTCGGCACCGGCAATCGCGGTACCACCATGTGGGGCCGCGAATTGCTGGCCGGCTGGAGCGACTATGTCGAGCTGGTTGGCATTTGCGACCTGAACCTGATGCGCGCCGAGCGCGCCCGCGCAATGATGGGATCGAACGCGCCGCTTTACGACGACTTCGACCGGATGATGCTGGAGCAACGCCCGGAACTGGTGATCGTCTGCACACCTGATGACACCCATGACGACATCATCATCCGTGCGCTTGAGGGCGGGGCTGATGTCATCAGCGAAAAACCCATGACCACCACCCCGGAAAAGATCGACCGCATTCGCGCAGCCGAAGCCAAAAGCGGCCGACGTGTCGATGTGTCCTTCAACTATCGTTTTTCGCCCACGGCCGCTCGCATAAAGGAACTGATCGATGACGGCGCCATCGGCACGGTTACCTCGGTCGATTTCCATTGGTATCTCGATAATCACCACGGCGCGGATTACTTCCGCCGCTGGCATGCCTTCACCGAACATTCCGGCAGCCTGTTCGTGCACAAGGCCACCCACCATTTCGATCTCCTGAACTGGTATCTCGATTCCGATCCCGTGGAAGTGAAGGGGTTCGGACAATTGCTGCATTATGGCAAGAACGGTCCGTTCCGGGGAACGCGCTGTCGCACCTGTCCGCACAAAAGCGAGTGCGATTATTTCATGGATCTGGGCGCCGATCCTTTTCTAGATGCGCTATATGAAGATCCTTCGACGGTGGACGGTTATGTGCGCGATGCCTGCGTCTTCCGCGAGGAAATCGACATTCCCGACACCATGAGCGCCTCGATCCGTTATGCCAGCGGCGTGCAGGTTTCCTATTCACTCAATACCTATATGCCGATCGAGGGCCACCATATCGCCTTCAACGGTCATAAGGGGCGCATCGAGATGCGCCAGTATGAAAAGCAGCCCTGGACGGAACCGCCGGCCGATGAAATCCTGCTGGTGAAAAGTTTTGGCGGCGGCGTGGAACGTATCTGGGTGCCGCATGAGCCGGGCGGCCACTATGGCGGCGACAACCGCATGCGCGACATGATCTTCAAGCCTGGCTCCAACGACCGGCTGCGGCAGCGGGCGGGGTCGCGCGCCGGCGCCATGTCCGTTCTGACCGGCGTGGCGGCGCTGAAAAGCGCCCGTGAAGGCGGGACGGCAACGGTGAAATCGTTGCCCGTTTAACCGCTGTCGTCTGCGACCTCATCGGCAACTGGGCCGCAGACGGCAATCGCCAAAAAAGAACCGACGATATTCCGCAGATTACGCTCTTCTTTCAGGCCGGTAAAATGGCCGCCGGGGGAAGAAAGAGTGAGTCATGTCCAGTTTTGAATCCTTCGTTCCGCTCATCATCATCGGCGCCAGCCTCGTTGTGTTCTTCAAATGGGTCGGACGAGATATGAACCGAGAAGAGAAAAAGCCGCGTTCCCGCCGCTGACGGCGGAAAAGCGCGCCCGCGCGGTGTGGAAACGGAACCCGCGCCTTTTCCCTGGCGTTTTCCTGCTAAAAGGAGGACGCGACATGACGAAGAAAACGAAGCCGAAAACTGTCGACAAAGGGCCTTCCAGCCCGAACGACAGTCCCCCGGCCGGCCCGCACGCCAAACCTTCCCTCACTGACTGCGACAAGACGCCGGGCGCAGGCAGTCTGCCGGATGACGATGCGAAAGACGTGTCTCCCGGCGGAGGTTGATGCGCGTGAGACCAAAGGCAGCGCCAGACCGGGGTTAACATTGGCCCATCGGGAAATAACGCCGTAAAACAGACACTTAGCGGATCAAGCGTTGCTCGCCGGCGCTTTTTCCTTCAGGGCCCATTGCAAAATCAAAAATTGCGCCTATATTTTCTTCATCGACCATTGCTTGTGACGTCGTTCTGGAACAGACTGTTCCCCGTCGGATTTCCTCTCAAATAATCGATCTTATCCCGCAAGGTATCGCGGGAACCACAACGATTCTACGAAAGGAAATCGTTATGAACACTGGTACTGTAAAGTGGTTCAACGCCACCAAGGGCTTCGGCTTCATTCAGCCTGACAATGGCGGCACGGACGTTTTCGTTCACATCTCCGCAGTTGAGCGCGCCGGCATGCGTTCGCTGAACGATGGCCAGAAGATCAGCTACGAGATCGTCCAGGACCGTCGGTCCGGCAAGAGCTCGGCTGATAACCTTCAGGCAGCTTGATATTCGTCATCTCCAACTCGCAGACCACGGATGTACTGGCTGCAGGTTAGGATGACTGTGAGAGGTCGGGTCAAAGCCCGGCCTTTTGTTTTGGGCCATGGAGGTCCTATGCGTAAAAATTCCTACAAGTGCGGCGACACGGTTTTTCTGAAGCCCGGTGTCATCGGCAACAACCAGCCCAAGGGTCCTGCGCGCGTGATGTCCGTGATGCCGGAGGGACAGGGCGTCGTTCGTCTCAGGGTGCGCTTCCAGCATGAAAATTTCGAACGCAGTATTGCGATCGACGAAATAGATTTGTCAGCGTCCACCACACCGACGCCACGCGTCAGCGAAAACACTTCGGTGCGCGAAGCGGGATCCAGCTGGGTCAACCTGAGTTCCATTAAAGTCAGAAAGTAGCAGCATGGGCTGCTGAAGGAGAATTTCTTGCAAGTACTCGTCCGCGACAACAATGTAGACCAAGCCCTTCGTGTTCTGAAAAAGAGAATGCAGCGCGAAGGCATCTTCCGCGAAATGCGCGCGCGGGAATCCTATGAGAAGCCCTCGGAAAAGCGTGTCCGCGAACAGGCCGAAGCCGTACGCCGCCATCGCAAGATGGAAAAGAAGAAGATGCAACGCGAAGGCTTGCTGCCGGGCCCAAAGAAGGCCGCCCGCACCCGCTAAGCCCTTTGATACTGCTCTCTTACGTCAAGGAGAATGACATGGCCGCGACTAAAGAAGCTTTCTTCAAGCCCGGCAAGCTATCCGCACAGGACAAAGCATCACTGACGGATAACGCCGCAAAACAGATCATAAATACCGAGGCCGACCAGCGCGCCCGCAAAACAGAGCGCCTTCGCCAGCTTCGTGAGGCACAGGAAGCGTCATTTATCGCTGACGCGCCCGCATCCGCAAAGAAACGATCCGGCAAGAAATAGCCGGACGGGATTTCCAGAACCGCCCCGTCAAACGGGTCTTGAGGGGATGATCAATACCCGCTCGAGACCTCATGAATTCAGCAGGAGGAGGACACCATGGCCAAGGGTCAATTGCGCAGCAACAAGGAAATCCGCAAACCTAAAAAAGACAAGACGAAAACGCCAGCAGCAGCCCCGCCAGGCTCGCAGGTTAAGTTTGCCAATGCAACCACCGGGGATGGCAAGAAGACATGACGCCACCTGTGGCTGGGAAATCAGAACGAATAAATGCATCGCCATGAATGCAGGTCTTGATTTAGCCACATTGCCAAACTAAATCTCTTCCATAGCAACTGCTGGTGAGCGCGAATGAAATCGATGTTCGCAGTTGCTCCAGTCGCTTTTAGACTTTTGACCACGGATGTACTGGCACTGGTGTTGAGAGCGATATGAGGAAGGTCGGTGCAATATTGCCCCGGCCTTTTTTGTTGCCTGCGTCAGCGGCTATACCTCCCACCGTGTTTAGCGGAATTAACTTGCCTATTCCCCTTAAACGGCGCAGGCTCCGTGATAGTTAACTAAGCGGCGTTGCCACCGTCTGGTCTGTTGCGCCCTCAGCCCTGTCCCGCCTGTTGACGGCGGTAACGATCCGCAATTCACGCGACATGGATGACAGCACGCGCCGGAAACGGTTTATCTGACGCGTCCGCATTTCGAAACGTTGAAGCGTCCCAGCGCCATCTCTGGACGGCAGCGCGACGCTCCGGTTTTTTTCTAACTCCCGCAGGAAAGGACGACCTCATGTCTTCCGCACACGAAAATTGCATCATCACATCGCAGGACCTGAAAATGCTTCAGTCAGTCCTGGAAGGTCTCGGTTACGATAGCCGCACCATGGATGACGAAGTCATTCTCTACGACAATGCCGCCCGCAAGGTGATCCAGCTCTTTCAGGATGGCTTGACCGACCCTGCCGATATTTCGAAGGAAATGCTGTTCCTGTTCGGCGTTCACAAACATGAGCGCGTCAAACCGTGGAAACCGCTGCCGCGTTACGCCATTCAGGGCCTGCCGCCTCTTTACCAGTGATGGGCTTGCCGCCCTTTTCGTGGCGGCCTTCAAAATCACCGATGAAAATAACGGCTTGGCAAAAGTCGTATATCAGGCAACACTGAAATTGAGCATCCCGCGCGCGATCAGGCGCGTCCGGGAGTTTGGGTATCGAATGTGCATCCGGTGCGTTGCGGGGCCATGACAGGTCTGCGCCAGGTTTCGGTTGTTTCCCATACCGGTAAGTTTTGCGTCTGCGTGGAGGTGAGTATGACGTATGACTGGAGCGGCCGCAAAATGCGCCGCATGCGAGCGGCGAAACTGACGATCATCAGCCTCGTCGCAGCTTTTGTGCTGACAGCCCCGATTTTCGCCCATTATTGAGGTTTTCAGCCGCGAGGCAGGGTCATACCGGCTGGCGGATTTCGCTCCGCTTTCTCAACCGGTTCTTCAGCCATTTCTGAACGGGCTGATCGTAATAGACCGTCAGCAACCATGACAGGCATGTCGTGCCGATGAGAAAAACAAGGCCGGCCGACAAAGCGAGGTTTTCCCGGTGCACCGCGGGGATAAGAAGCTCCGTCCAGGCCAGAAGCGGAATATGCAGCACATAGACCGCATAGGACGCCGTGCCGAGAAACACCGACACCATTGACACCCCGCGCCCCGGAACCGTCTTGCTGGCGATAAACAGCAGGAGCGGCCAGACGACAAGGACAACCGCAAGATCGAAGAACGGCCGAAGCTCGCGCGACATCGGCACGGCCAGAATGAAGCAGACCAGCAGAAGGCAAAGCACCGCCTGAAAGGGTTTCAACTGCGGCACGCGATTGCGGAAACGGTAAATAAGCACGCCAGCAAAAAACGAGAAGAACACTCGCCCCATGCCGGCATACATTTCATGCCAGCGAAAACCGGCATGCAAACGGCCAAACTCGGCGGCAGCCACCATCAACACAAGGGCGCTGACCGTGAGCACCGCGGCGGTTTGTTTCGGCGTGGCCCGGACACCGAAGCGGGCGTAAAACGCATTCACTACCAGCTCATTGAAAAGCGACCATGCCGGGCTGACGAGAAACAGCGCACCGTTCAGCGTGAGCGTAAAGGGCGCCGGCAGAAAGAGCAGCCCTGTTACCAAGGCGAAAGCAAGCTCGCCCGGATCGATGAGACGGTGCAGATCGTCGATCGGCGTCGGCAGGCCCAGCACGTAGAGGCAGATGAAATAGGCGGCCATCAGGGCCAGCGCCAGCCCATAAAGAGGGTAAAGACGTGCGAAGCGCGCCTTCATGAAAAAGCCTGGCGTAATCGCCCCTTCGGCCAGTTTCCGGCTATAGGCATGCGCGAGCACGAAACCGCTGAGCGCAAAGAACAGATCCACGGCGAGATAACTCGAAGCCGTGCTTTTCCCGAACAGATCCTCGGCATGGCGGTGGACGATGAAAAGTGCGGCCACGCCCCTTATGCCATCGAGCAATATAAAGCGTTCCGGGGACGACTGGACCATGGCATGAGGCTCGGTGTGGCTGACGGATTTGAGGTTCACAGGCAACGAGCTTTACCGCGTTGCGGTTCACCGCCGCCAGTCACAAACTGTTTAACGTGGCGAACGTCCCATATTATTATGGAATACTAACGGGTGATCGACACTCTTTCGCGGCTGCGAAAGGCGTGCTACGTCCGGATGTCATCGATCTTTCGAGCCTTTGACTCTGCGGCCTGTCCTTTCGAAACTCAGCTTGATTTCGCTTGGATATCTTCGGCGCAAATTCAGATGGAGCGGCGTTCGGCGGCAGGCAACTTTCGCGGAGTCTCACCATGTCCACCATTGCAGAACGTATCAGAAAAATCATCGTGGACCAGCTTGGCGCAGACCCTGCCACCATCGTGGATGAGGCCAGTTTTGCTGACGATCTCGGTGCGGATTCGCTCGAGACCGTTCAGATCGTCATGGAAATCGAAGAGGAATTCGGGGTGGAAATTCCAGATTCCGCCGCAAGCACGATCCTGACCGTTGGCGACGCCATCCGTTTCGTCGAAAAAAACAAGACGTGACCGGCGGGGGGATTTACCCCGCAGACAAAGCCGCGACGGGATCGAGCTTCGACGCATTGCGCGCCGGCAGATAACCGAAGACAACACCGATCAGCGTCGAGCAGACGAAGGCGGCGATGATCGGCGCCGTGGAATAGACCATTGCGAAATTGCTGCTGAAGGCGGAGAAAAGCGCGCCGAAGCCGAGGCTGCCGAGCACGCCCAGCGTACCGCCGATGATGCAGACCAGCACCGCCTCGATGAGGAACTGCCGCAGAATATCGGTGCGGCGCGCGCCCACCGCCATGCGCACGCCGATTTCCGAAACGCGTTCAGACACCGAAACGAGCATGATGTTCATCACCCCGATGCCGCCGACCAGCAGCGAAATCACCGCAATCGCCGCAATCAGAAGAGTCAGCGTCTGCGTGGTGCTGGTGATGGTCTGGCGGATATCGTCGGTATTGAGAATGTAGAAATCCCGTGTGTCGTGCCGCTGGGTCAGAAGTGTCGTCACTGCCTGCTCGGCGATTGAGGCATCGACATCGTCAGCCACCTGCACCGTGATGCTGCGCAGCGACAGGTTGCCGAGAAAGCGCGACTGGACGGCGGTATAGGGCAGGTAAAGCGACAGGTTCTGGCTTGAGCCGAAACCGCCCTGCTGCGCCTGCGTGACGCCGACGATGCGGGCCGGCACCTTGCCGATGAGAATGACCTGGCCGACAGGGCTGCCGTCGAAATCCGCAAACAGCGATTTGCGGGTATTTTCGTCGATCACCACGTCCTGCGCCTTCTGCGCGACGCTTCCGCCATCGAAAAAGCGTCCCTGCGACAGCTTGGTGCCCTTGGCGACGAAATAGCGTTCGCTGACGCCGTTCACCAGCGCATTCGCCTCCTTCGCGCCGAAACGCACCGTGCTGGAGGTCGAGACCGTCGGCGTCACCGCCGCGACATAGGATTGCTTGGCAAGCGCGTCGGCATCGGAAACGACGAGCGTGGTGATCTTGCCCGACCTTATGTCGCCGAAATCCTTGCCGGCGAAGATTTCCAGCGTGTTGGTGCCGAGGCTCGATATGTTCTGCAACACCCGCTGCTGCGACCCCTGCCCCAGCGCCACGACGCTGATGACCGAGGCGATGCCGATGATGATGCCGAGCATGGTGAGAAAGGTGCGCAGCTTGTGCGCCCGCATCGACAGAAGCGCCATGCGCAACGCCTCGCGCAGAGACGAAACGAGACCCGCAAGACCCGAAGACCCGACGGAAACGGCAGCGGGTTCGGCATCGACCTGCGGTACGAGCGTTGCATCCGTCCTGCGGTCGGAAATGATCGTTCCGTCGCTGATTTCGATGATCCGCCCGGCGCGTCTGGCAATCGACATATCATGGGTGACGATGATGACGGTGCGGCCTTCGGCATGCAGCTCGCCGAGGATGCGCAACACCTCGTCGCCGCTGGCGCTGTCGAGCGCGCCGGTCGGTTCGTCGGCAAGAATGATCTCTGCACCGTTCATCAGGGCGCGGGCGATGGAAACGCGCTGCTGCTGGCCGCCGGAAAGCTGGCCGGGACGGTGATCGAGGCGTTCCGCCATGCCGAGGCGGCCAAGCAGCCTTGCGGCATTTTGCCTGCGGTCGCCCTGCGTCTTGCCGGCATAGATTGCCGGAATTTCGACATTGCCCAGCGCCGTCAGTTCGGCCAGCAGATGGTAGCGCTGGAAGATGAAGCCGAGATTTTCACGCCTGAGCGCCGAAAGCGCGTCGGCATCGAGATTACCCGTTTCCCGGCCCCTGATGCTGTAGCTACCCGATGTCGGGCGGTCGAGGCAGCCGAGAATATTCATCATCGTCGACTTGCCCGACCCGGACGCGCCGACGATCGCCACCATCTCACCGGCCTCGATGGTGAGGTCGATGTTCTTCAGCACGCTGATCGTGCCTTCGCCGGAGGGATAATCCCGCCGCACGGATTTAAGCGAAATCAAAGGTTCAGCCATGGTTCAAAGCCCCATCGGCGGGCCGCCCGGCCCCGGCATGGCGTTTGTGGCGGTGTCGGTGGAACGCTCGCCGGTCACCACGCGCTCGTTTTCGGCAAGGCCGGAACGCACTTCCGCAGTGACCTTGTTGTTCAGCCCGATCTCGACCTTGCGCTCGGAAACCCTGCCATCGGCACCGGCCACACGCACCGCATAGCTGCCGTCGCTGTTCATGCTGCCAAGGGCCGCCGAGGGGACGGTCAGCACGTCCCTCGCTTCGCCGAGAACGATATGGACCTCCGCCGTCATATAGGTACGCAGCTTGCCTTCCGGGTTCGGCACTTCGAACACGCCATTATAATAGATAGCCTCGGATGACGACGTGCTGGAAGAGGATGAGCTGGAGGATGAAGAGGTCGAGGAACTGAAGCTGGAATCGCTGCGCACCGATTCCGGCGCCGGCTCTATCGAGGCGAGCGTTGCGTCATACCGCTGCTGCGGCTCGCCGAGCACCGTGAAATAGACCGGCAGGTCCGGTTTGACCCGCGTTACATCCGCCTCGGAAATTTCCGTGCGCACCGTCATCCGGTCGAGCTGGCCCAGAATGACGATGGTTGGCGCGGATTGCGTGGCGTTGACGGTCTGCCCTTCCTGGCTGACGATCAACAGAACCGTGCCTTCGATGGGCGCTGTGATCTTGGTATAGCCAAGATTGGCCTCGGCCGTTTCCACCGCGACCTGCGCTTCCTCGATCTGGGCGTCGATGGCTTCGATCTGCGCCTCGGTGACGGCAAGGGCTGCGGTGGCGCTTTCGAAATCGGCGCGGGAGGCCGCGTTCTTCGACACCATCTCCTGCTGACGGGCAAGGCTCTGGCGGTTGAGAAGAAGCGTCGCCTGCTTCTCAACCCGCTGCGCCTTCACGTTCGCCAGGGCCGCCTGCGCCGTGCGCAGACTGTTCGTCTGGGTAACGGAATCGATTTCGGCGATCAGATCGCCCGCCTTGACCGTATCGCCGAGCGCCACCTTGACGGCGGTGATGCGGCCGGAGGCCTGCGCGCCGACGGCGACAAGGCGAACGGGTTTCAGCGTTCCCGTCGCCAGCACCGTCCGCTCGATATCGCCGCGCGTCACCGGCGCGGTGATATAGCCGGGTGTGGCCGCCCGCGTATATTGCGAGGACAGCCAGTAGCCGCCCACAGCGAGAGCGACAACCGCCAGCAATGCGCCTGCCTTGCGTGCCGTTTTCATATTGATGTCCTGTCCAGCCGGTTCACTCGAAGGAAGAAACCGGCGTCATCTCGTGTTTCACGAGGATGAAACCCCTCTCCGCTTCGATCCATTCATAGGCAGAGGCCGAGTTTCGCACCGCGGCCTTGAAGCAGGTGCTGCGAAGACGTCTGGAGTCCGTCTTTCCGCGCAGATCCTTCGCACAGGCGGGCTGGCGCCGCTGTTCATCCTGCCGGGACTTGGCCGCCGGCTGTTGCACGGGCTTGTCCTTTGCCACGGCCACCGACCAGGCAAAGCTCAAACCAAAAGCCGTTGCCAGCACCAGATAGAAATATCTCATCATCATGTTCCTGCTTGAAAATCACGCGGGGGATCGCAGGCGTGCGATCCCCCGGCTCCAGCCGTTGCCGGCTGATTTCCTCCTTTACTGGGGGGCAGATTAAAGGAGGAAACTTCGAAAGGTTGCCTCAGCCCCGTTCCGCCTCGGGAACCGGCGGCCTCATATCGCCATGCGGGGGAGCAAAGCCGCCGCGCTCTGCGGGGCCATGACGCGGGCCGGGAGGCGGAGGCGGCATCAGCGCACGCTCGAGTTCGGCAAGCTTCAGCACCTGCTGCGGCGAAAGCTTCGGTTTCAGCGCCGCAACGGCGTCCTGCAGGGCTTTGGCCTTTTCCGCCTTCTGCGCGATGATGCCTGCCAGTTCCTCTCCCGCAAGACGCGGCTCGGGCTTGGCCTTGCCTTCACCCGCCACCGGCGGCGGCGGATTGCGCTCCGGACCGGGGGAAACGAGATCGATCAACGCCGTGGTATAGGCGCGCCATGGACCGAGCTGTTCCGGCGTGACGCCGAGATAGATTTCGGCCGCCGAAAGCTTCGTCGCCAGCCCCAGAACATCCGGGCCGGGCATTCTGCGCATATGCGGCGGCAGCGGCCTTTCATCCGGACCCCGATCCGGGCCGATGTCCGGGCCGAGATCGAGATTGGCGGGCGGCGGCGCAGCCTGTTCGGTCGCCTGGGGTGCGGGCGCATTCTCTTCCGCTGCCTGCGCGGCGGCGGAAACGCCCATAGTTGCTGTCGCGATGGCGGCGGCCAGTAGCGAGTGTCTCATCTTACCTTCCTTCCGTTTTCCAACATGAAAGGATGATAGGAGCATCGCGTTTCCGGCTTTGGTCCGAATGTTTCCAGGCTGCTTCCGCAAACCGCCTATTTGTAACCGAATGTTGCCAGAATGGCCCCGGAAAGCTTTCGTTGCAAAAATCCGCCGTTTCTTTTCAGCGCTTATGTATAGTGGCATCAAAAGGTTGGACGATATGACGACAGTTTCGGTGACACATATATTGATCGTCGATGACGATCCGGAAATACGCACATTGCTCGCGAAATATCTCGGCTCGCAGGGGTTTCGCGTGTCGATGGCCGCCGACAGGCGTGAGTTCGAGGAAAAGATCGCCAGCTCCGATCCCGATCTCATCGTGCTCGACGTGATGCTGCCCGATGGCTCCGGCCTCGATATCTGCCGCGATCTGCAGGGCCGCCGGCCGCGCACGCCGGTCATTCTCCTGACTGCGCTGAAGGAAGATGTCGACCGGATCGTCGGGCTGGAAATCGGCGCAGACGACTATCTCGGCAAACCCTTCAATCCGCGCGAACTGACCGCGCGCATCAAGGCCGTGCTGCGCCGCGCGACACCGCAGGAGGCTCCCCGCCCCTCATCCGCCGCCTATGGTTTTGCGGATTTTACCGCCGATCCCGAGCAGCGCTCCGTCATCCGCGCCAGCGGTGAAAAGATAGATTTGACGGGAGCGGAATTCGATCTGCTGAAAGTCTTTCTCGACAGGCCCGGTCGGCTGCTTTCCCGCGATCAGCTTCTTGATCTCACGCAGGGCAAGGATCGCGGCCCGTTCGACCGTTCCATCGACGTGCTGATGAGCCGCTTGCGCAAGAAGCTGGACGCCGACACCCAGACGCCGATCTTCAAGACCGTGCGCAATGGCGGTTACCAGATGACGGTTCAGGTCAGAACCCTACCGGTGCAGCGATGAGCTCGCTTAAAAACCGCATCACGGCGCTGATGATCGTCTCCATCATCGCCGTCATCGCACTTGCGACTTTTGTGGCGGACCGGACGTTGCAGCCGCCGCCGCCCGACGCCACTATCGAGCCGCTGGCCCGCAGCCTCGCCTTTGCCGTGACCATGGCCGAACGTGATCCTTCCCTGCAGCAGCCCGGCTATTTCCAGATAGAACAGAAGCCGCCGCAAGGCGATCTCGACGGCATGCTTTCGGAATTTCTGGAAAAGGCGCTGGCCCGCGTCGGAGAGCCGCGCACCGCGATGGTCATCCGCTCACCGGGAAATCCTGCCCCCGTGGCGGCTATCGCGCTGGAAAAAGGCGGCTGGCTGGTTGCGGAAATTCCGCATATGGGTCCGCCGCCGGGCGGCTGGAAGATTTTCGGCATGTGGATCGGGCTGATCATTCTCGGCAGTGCCGCCGTTTCGATCTTTGCCGCCAGCAAGATCACCCGCCCGCTCGACATGCTGGAAAATGCGGCCGCCAGCATCGGGCCTGACGGTTCGCTGCCGCACCTGCCGGAAATCGGACCGGGCGAAATCCGCGCCACGGCGCGGGCGCTGAACGAACTCGCCACCCGCCTGAAGGCGGCGATGGAAAGCCGCATGCGCCTCGTCGCCGCCGCCGGCCACGATCTCAGAACCCCGATGACCCGCATGCGGCTCAGGGCGGAATTCATCGAAAACGGCGAGGAACGGGCCAAATGGCTGGCGGATCTCGAGGAACTGGACGCCATCGCCGACAGCGCCATCCTGCTGGTACGGGAAGAGGTCCGCCAGGACAGCATCCAGACGATCGACATCGGCAGGCTTCTCAGCGAAATCGTTAGCGATGTTTCCGGTCTCGGTCATGCGGGCTCGCTTGTCTTCATCGAGCCGGAAGCCGCCATGACCATCAAGGCGGCCCCGCTGGCGCTCAAGAGAGCCCTGCGCAACCTCATCCTGAACGCAGTCACCCATGGCAAGAAGGCTCATATCGATCTGATCGGAGACGAGAGCGAAATCGTCGTGACCATCAGGGATGAAGGCCCCGGCATTCCGCAGGAACTGATCGGGCGGGTTTTCGAACCCTTCTTCCGGGTGGACCTCGCGCGGCGCAAATCAATCCCCGGCGTGGGTCTTGGTCTTGCCATCGCCAGGGAAATCATCGAGCGCTTCGGCGGCACGATCACCATTGCCAACCACAAGAAACAGGGCCTTATCCAGACCGTGACCTTCGCAAGGGCAGCGTGACGTCACGCCGCTGAAACAGCCTGCGCCTGCCGCTTGGCCAGAAGCAGGTTTTCAGCATAGGCCATCATCAACGGCCCGACGCCCTTGGCATCATCAGACACCACCGGCTCGGTCAGATAATATTCCGGCGTTCCATCGCGATAATTGCCCTCGAAGCCGCCAAGGCCCGCGACGTGCACGATGCCCGTGAGGCGCGTCACGCCTTCTTCATCGGCTTTCAGCCGCGTTTCCAGAAGCGCCTCAAGCGCGCGGCGACCCGCCGAAAGGGCGGCATTCGCCTCTTCGCCCTGCACGAGCTTAAGCCGCGCCGCGCGCAGCAAGGCATAGGCGAACATGGCCGAGGCGGATGTTTCCTCATAATTGTCCGCAAGGTCCGGATTGTCGACAACCTGCATCCAGAGGCCGGTCTCGGTCTGCCGGGCGATGATACCGGCCAGAAGCGACTGCGTCTTGTTGCGAAGCGCCACCATCGCATCGTCATCCGGCAGGGTGGCCAGCGCGTCCACCAGCGCCATGGCGAGCCAGCCCACCGCGCGTGCCCATATAGCGGGAGATTTTCCGCTTTGAGGATCGGCCCAGCGCTGGCTGCGGCTCTCGTCATAACCATGGACATAAAGCCCGCCGCTATCCTTCGTCGCCGCGAGCGCTGCTGAAAACTGCCGCAGCGCATCGTCGATCAGTTCCGTCCGGCCCGTCGCCTGCGCATATTCTATCTGGAAAGGAAGCCCCATATATAGCCCGTCCAGCCAGACCTGATGCGGATAACGCTTCTTGTGCCAGTAATTTCCGGATGCGATGCGTGGATGGCTGCGCAGTTGCCCCGCCAGATGTTCCGCCGCAGCGAGGTAACGCGGATCGCCCGTTTCCGCCGCAAGGGGAAAGAGGATACGGCCGGCAAGGATATGGTCGATATTATATTCGTGCGGATCGTAACCGGCGAGCGTGCCGTCTGGCGCTATCTGCGCATCGGCGAGACGATGCAGATGATCGTTCCAGCGCGCCTCCCCGGTCGCCTCGAACAGCTGCTGCAGACCGCGATAAATGCATCCATCCTCATAACACCAGCTTCCGCCCTTGTAATGTTTATAAAGGCTGGAGAATTGATCAAAATATTCAGTGGCTTTCATCTGTTTTCTCAATTGGAATCTGACACAATGGAAACGGAAGCATCGCTCAACAGGGCAGGATTATCGCAGACTATATGCGCCTGCTCGAAAACAATCGCCTCATGGCGCATGGGACGCACCCCGTCGGCCATGATCGGCGGCGTTGCGATGGCCGAAGGATCGCGCGAGACGATGGTGAGATTGCGGATGGCGACGTTGCGGATGGGCGCTTCGGCAAGGCCCAGAAAAGCGCCGGCCGCATGGGAGAGATTGCGGATCTCGACGTCCTCCACGCTAATGCCGTCGATAAAGGGCGTGCCGCCATCGACCGGCGCCGGGTTTCGCGATTGCACCCAGTCGTCATGTCCATCGGCATCGCAATGATAATGGGCATTGGCGGAAAGCGCGGTCTGCACGCCATCCAGCAGCACCCGGCGCATGGCAATGTTGCTGACGGTGCCGCCGCGCCCGCGCCGTGTCTTGAGGCGCAGGCCGCGATCCGTGCCGACCATCTCGCAATCCTCAACCGCCACGTCACGCACACCGCCGGACATTTCCGAACCGATCACCAGCCCGCCATGGCCTCGTTCCATTAGGCAATAGCGCACCCGAACGCCCCGCGTTTCCGAAAGATGATCGTTCTCGCCATCAGGACCGCGCTTTCCCGCCTTCACCGCAATGCAATCGTCGCCGACGGAAAAGCGCACGCCTGATATCGTGACGTTGCGGCAGCTTTCCGGGTTGAAACCATCGGTGTTCGGGCTGTCATGGGGCGCGACGATGCTGAGGCCGGCGGCAATCAAGTCTTCGCAGCCCTGCGGATGGATCGTCCAGGAGGCAGCGTTTCGGATCGTGAAACCGAGCAGGTTTGTCTTCCGGCAGGAAACGAGATGCAGGCCGCGCGGCCGGCGCGCGCCGTCGCGGGTTTCTTTCGGCCAGCTCCACCAATCGCCTCTGTCGCCAGAACCGTCGAGAACGCCCCTGCCCTCGATGACGAGATTGTCTGCCGCAATCGCATGAACCGGCGCGGCGAAACAGGCGTCCGGCAAGCCTTCCCAGCTTCCGAGCATACGGCCTGCCTCATCGCGGGCAGGCAGGATCGGCCAGCTCCTGCGGGTGGAGGGCGCGCGCAGCACGGCTCCTTCGGCAAGGTGGAAGGTCATATTGCTTTTGAGGCGTACGGGAAATGCCGTCCAGAGACCGCCCCCGAGACGCAACGTGCCGCCGTGCGGCACCGCGGCCACGGCCCTTTCCAGCGCCTGCGCGTTGGCGCGCACACCTTCTTCATCATCGAGCGCAACATTCGACATCAGGGAAAATGCCGCAGCCTCGACAAGCCCGGCGCAGGAGGCGGTTTTGAACGCCAGCGTCGCGAACCCCTCCGCCTCGAAGAGATAACGAGTATCCGGGGAGAGATCATGCAGCAGCGTCACCACGGACGCGGTTTCACCGCGCCGTTCGTCGCCATCCGGCGACGTCAGACGCCATGCCGTTTTAGACGGAAGGAAATATCGGGCGCCGGGCGCAGCAAGGCAAAGCGCAGCCATTCGCGCCGAAGACGCGATGATAAGGGGTTCGTTCATGCTCTCTTCTCGTCTTTTTTTGCATAGCCGACCAAACCCTTGGCGGACATGCTTCATATCGTCCGGCGTCCGGATAGAGGGCCCGCCACCGGAGGCGGCGGGCCATTGTCATCAATCGAACTTGGCAAGAACATCGTTGGTCGTATCGATGATCTGCTCGGCGGCCTCTTCCGCCGTCAGCTGGCCATAGGCATATTCCTCAAGCGTATCGATAAAGCCCGATCGGATTTCAGGATGTTCGTTGAAGGGCGAAACCACTGGTCCCGATGCCGCCATGACGATGGCGTTGGCGGCCCGCACTTCCGGCTCGCCCTTGCCCCCCAGACGCGCCGCCGCGGCCTTCGATGCGGGCAAACCGCGCGAGGTGCCGAGCGCATCGATGCCTTCCGGTTCGTTCAGCAGGCAGTTCAGGATTTGCGCAGCCGCTTCCGGGTTCTTCGAGTTTTTCGAGATCGAAAACACCATGGAAGGCTTGCGATAGACACCCTCTGTCACGGCATCGGCACGCTTCAGCATCGGTACCGGTTTCAGAACCTGCCCTTCCTTCAGGGGGTCGGCATATTTCGAATAGGTCGAATCCCATTCATAGGAGCCGGCGATGCGGCCTTCCGACCAGGACGGCTTCTCATAGAGATTGACGTTACCGTCGGCCGCTTCCTCTTTCTGGGAGCGGATGGAACCGGTTTCGACCAACTTACCGACGAAGGAGATGCCCTCTGCCAGTTCCTCGGGCGTCCAGGCCACGCGGTTGGTCTTGGGATCGACCAGATCCTTGCCGGTCTTCTGCACGACAGCCAGCGTCACCAACAGCTGGGCAGTCTCCTTCACGGCATTGAAGGTGTAATAGTCCTTGCCGAGCTTTTCCTTGATGGTCTTGGTTGCCGCAAAGAACTCGTCCCATGTCTTCGGAATTTCAACACCGGCCTTTTCGAAGGTGGTGACGTTGAAGAAGAAGACGCGGCCGGTGGTGGAAACGGAAAGCCCCTGCAACACGCCGTTCATCGAACCGGCGTCCAGATCGCTCTCGGCCCATTGGGAAAGATCGAGCGGTTTCAGCTGGCGCAGATCGGCAAAACCCTCGCCGTTCTTGGAAAACAGCGGCAGCCATGGCCAGTTGACCTGAACGATATCGGCTTCCGTCTTGCCGGCCATCTGCGTGGTCAGCTTTTCCAGATAGCCGTCGAAGCCGGTAAATTCACCCTTGACTGTATGGCCATATTTCTCACCGCAGGCGGCAATGGCCTTCTGGGTGGCGACATGGCGGCTTTCGCCGCCCCACCAGGACATTCGCAGTTCCGCAGCACCTGCCGCCGGAGCGGCTGCCATCGCCACATAGGCGGCGCCGGCGAGCATCGCCATCATTCTGGTCATCGTCTTCATTGTTCTTCTCCTCCTCGAAAAATCAGGCACGCCCGTTCCCTCCTCACAGCGAGACGTTGCGGCCATCGGCCTTGTCGAAAATATGCAGCTTCTCCGGGTCCGGCTTCAGCCGCAGGATGCCGTCGCGCCCAAGCGCCTCGAATTCCGCCGCACCCACAACACTCACCAGCTTCTGGCCGCCGAGATCGGCATGCAGATAGACCTCGTGGCCCATGAATTCCGCATTGGTGAGCTTCGCCTGCAGCGCCGGGCCATCGGTCGCCTCCGTCAATGACAGATGTTGCGGGCGGATGCCGATGACCGCATCCGCGGGTCTGGCCGATAGCCGCTGCTCCAGATGCGCGCCGATGGGCAGGCGCTGGCCGGCGATGACGAACTCCGCGCCCTCGATTGCCACATCCACCAGGTTCATTTCCGGCGTGCCGATGAAGCCGGCGACGAAAAGATTGGCGGGGTGGTTATAAAGCTCCTTCGGGGTCGCGACCTGCATGATGCGGCCGGCCTGCATGACGCAGATACGGTCGCCCATGGTCATGGCTTCCGTCTGGTCATGGGTGACGTAAATCACCGTCGAAGACAGGCCTTCCGCCTTCAACTGACGGTGCAGATCGGTGATGCGCACCCGCATGGAGGCACGCAGCTTGGCGTCAAGATTGGACAGAGGCTCGTCGAACAGGAACACGCCGGGCTTCTTGATGAGCGCGCGGCCCAGCGCCACACGCTGCGCCTGCCCGCCGGAAAGCTGTTTAGGCAGACGGTCTAGCAGCGGCTCGATTTCGAGAATGCGCGCGACATTGTCGATTGCCTTTTCGATTTCGGGTTTTGCGACACCGGCGATCTTCAGGCCGAAGGCGAGATTGCCGCGCACCTTCATATGCGGATAAAGCGCATAATTCTGAAACACCATGGCGATGGAGCGCTTGCCGGGCGGCAGGTCGTTGACACGCTGGTCGCCGATCAGGATTTCGCCGCCGGTGATTTCCTCCAACCCCGCCACCATACGCAGCGTCGTGGATTTGGCGCAGCCGGAAGGGCCGACGAATACCATAAACTCACCATCCTCGACATCGAGATCGATGCCGTGCACCGCCTTGAAACTGCCGCCATAGACTTTTTCGAGATTTTTAAGTTGAACGCTTGCCATTTTCAGCCCTTGACCCCGCCAGACGAGATCCCTTCAATGAAATACCGTTGCGCCGCGAAGAACACGATCAGCGCAGGTGCGATCGTCAGCACCGACATCGCCAGGATGCGGTTCCATTCGAAGGCTTCGGTGGTGTCGATGGAGAGTTTGAGCGCAAGGCTCACCGGATATTTGTCGACCGAGGACAGGTAGATCAGCGGTCCGAGGAAATCGTTCATCGTCCACATGAACTGGAACAGGCAGACCGAAATCAGCGCCGGCGCCAGCATCGGCACGACGATGTAAATCAGCGTCTGCAAGCTGTTGGCGCCATCCACCCGGGCGGCCTCTTCCATATCCGATGGCAGCGAGCGCAGGAACTGCACCAGCATGAAGACGAAGAAGGCATCACCAGCGAGCGCGGACGGCACCCAGAGCGGCAGGAAGCTGTCCAGCCAGCCGAGATCGCGGAACAGGATATATTGCGGAATGCGGGTGACGACATTCGGCAAAAGCAGGATGGCGATGACCGAGCCGAACAGGATCTTCTTCAGCGGAAAATCGAAGCGGGCAAAGGCATAGGCCGCCATGGTGCAGGAAATCGCCGTGCCGATGACCTTCGGCAGGATGATCAGGAAAGAATTCCAGAAGAACCGGCCGAACGTATAAGGCGTCGAGGTTTCCCAGCCGCGGACATAGCCGTCCAGTGTCGGGTTTTCCGGGATGAAACCGGCACCGGAGAAGATTTCCGAATTGGTCTTGAAGCTTGCGCCCACCAGCCAGATCAGCGGGTAGAGCATGACGAGGCCGACCGCGAAGAGAAGCACGTAGCGCACCGAGGTGGAGACGAGCCTCAGCCGCGCCCGGCGGGCCGCCTGCATGTCGTTGAGGATTGCGATATCGGTCATGGCATCAATTCCGCTTGTCGCCGGCGTAATAGACCCACTTCTTCGAAGACCAGAAGGCCACGAGGGTCAGCACGGTGATGATGGTGAAAAGCACCCAGGCAATGGCGGAGGCATAACCCATGTTGAACTTCTTGAAGGCCTCGTCATAGATGTAGAGAGGCAACAGGTAAGTGGACTTCAGCGGCCCGCCCTGGGTGATGATGTAAGGTCCGTTGAACTCCTGGAACGCCTGCACCATCTGCATGATGAGGTTGAAGAAGATCACGGGTGTCAAAAGCGGCAGCGTGATGAAGAAGAAGGTTCTCACCTTGCCGGCCCCATCGATGGCGGCCGCTTCATAAATCGACTTGTCAATGGATTGCAGGGCCGCGAGAAAGATCACCATCGCCGAACCGAATTGCCAGCAACGCAGCAGCGTGATGGTGAAAAGGGCGTTGCCAGGATCGCCGAACCAGTCCACCGGCGACAGGCCGACGGCGGCCAGCGCCATATTGGCAAGCCCCTCGCTCGCGAAGATATAGCGCCACAGCACCGCAATCGCGATTGAACCGCCAAGGATGGACGGCACATAAAAGGCAGTGCGGAAGAAGTTGATGAATTGCAGCTTGTAATTGAGGATCGCAGCAATGAAGAGGGCAAAGGCAAGCTTCAGCGGCACCGTCAGGAACACGTAGAACAGGGTGACGTTCAGCGATTTCATAAACGTGCGGTCGCGGGTGAAAAGCCGCTCATAATTGGCAAGGCCCGCCCATGTGGGATCGCTCATTAGATCGTAACGGGTGAAGCTGAGATAGAGCGAGCCGAGGAACGGGATGGCCGTGAAGACCAAAAGCCCGACGATATAAGGCGTCAGATATCCCAGCCCGAGGAAACGCTGAGATTTCATAATGCTCCTCCCCGCGTCCCGACGGAACGCGAATGACAGAATACAATTTCGTACAAGTGATTCTCCCGGAACGGCCGGCGGCGGGCGCGTGATGGCGCAGTTTCTCGCCGCGACCGATCTCCTCCCTCATTGATACGGCGCATAAAAGTAATTTATGCGGTGACAAAACCAAATTTCCGCGCCAAGGTGAATTAACAAAGACGAGGAAAAAGATGGACGAAATCGAAGGTGGCATACTCTCGTCCGTTCCGCCTGCGGCGCTCAACCTCAACCTGACGCGCGCCACGATCAAGATGGAGCATTCGCGCACCTGGCAAATCGACAAATCCAATCCGGTCGACGATCTGATCATTTGTCTGGAAGGGTGCGGACACTATCTTATCGATGGCGAGGCGCGGATGCTGGAACCGGGTGACGCGATGCTGATTTTTCGGGGTCAGCGTTTTATCGGCTGGAACGAGCAGGCCGTCACCTATCGCGGGGTGGCGCAGCATTTCACGCTGGATATTTACGGCCGCCACAACCTGATCGCGCAGATGGACCTGAAACCGAAAGTGAAGCTGAGCCGCTGGCCGCTTTTGGAACCGCTGGTGCGCCACTACCGGCAGAGCGCCCCACCCTCCTCCGTCACGCTTGGCCAGCACCATCTTTTCATGGTGCTTCTCATCGCCTTCATCGACGACGCCTTCCTCGGATGGATCGACCGCCCGAGTTTCCAGCCGGAGGGGACGGAAGGCCTCGATCTTGCGGTGATGAAGGCGATCACCATGATTTCGGCCAATCCGCTCGACCCTGATATTGCCGGCAGGGCGACCGAGGCGGCTCCCTATAATCGCGATTATTTCTTGCGGGAATTCCAGAAGCGGGTCGGTCGGACGCCGCGCAAATATCAGGAGTTCAAGCGCATGGAACGCGCCATGCATTTTCTTGAGGCGGGTCTTTCGGTTTCGGCAGCGGCCGCCGAGGTGGGTTACGGCGACCCCTATTATTTTTCACGCATGTTCAAACGCACGCTGGGCTTAAGTCCGCGCGACCATATGAACCGGATACGCCGCAGCCGGCACGGCAATCTCATGGCCTTTGACGAACACGAACAGCAAAGGCTGCTTGCCGATGAAATGGAAAAGGCCCCGACATAGCGGGGCCTTGTAACGGAAGAGTATGATTGTCCCGAATTGACCTATGCCGCCTTGAATGGAGGCAGCTTGAACAGCGCTTCCGGGTTTTCCACCAGCGCCCGATGGCGCGCCGCTTCATCCGGCAGCCAGCCGAGTATGAGTTCCGCAAGGCGTGCATCGTCGGGATAGGCGGCCGTCTCGCGAATGGAATTATGCGGCCAGTTGGTGCCCCACACGATTCGTTCCGGCGCATGGGCGGCGACAACGCGCGAAAAGGCGGCGACGTCCTCATAGGGCCAGTTCTCACGCGAACTTTCATAAACGCCGGCGAACTTGAACCAGAGATTGCCGCGGTCGATGAGTTTCAAAAGCGCCGCCATTTCCGGGCCATCGGTTTTGATGCCCTTAAAGAACTTGCCGTGGTGATCGAACACCCACCGCGAGCGGATGTTCTGAAGACGCGGCAGGTGATCGAGCAGCGTATTGCCGTCGAATTGCACCGCCACCATCCAGTCGGCCGCATGCGCGCGCTCGTCCACAGCTTCGAGCTCGGACAGGTTTACCGCACCGCCCGGCAGGTCCATGATGCGCGCCCCGACCGCGCCGCTGGCGGTAAGCTTTTCCATGTCCTTTTCGGTCGTCGTCGCATCGATGATGACCACGGCGCGGGCTGCCTCACCCATCTCTGCGACGCAGGCGAGCGTGTTGCCATTATCGCGCTGATGGGCGTTGCCCTGCGTGATGATGACCCGGTCTATCCCGAGCCATTGCATGAGGCGACGATAATCCTCCGGCCCCGGCAGAGC
Source organism: Agrobacterium salinitolerans (assembly GCF_002008225.1). Classification (GTDB taxonomy): domain Bacteria; phylum Pseudomonadota; class Alphaproteobacteria; order Rhizobiales; family Rhizobiaceae; genus Agrobacterium; species Agrobacterium salinitolerans. Next base: position 76,111 of record NZ_MRDH01000023.1, read on the forward strand.
GCCCGGAGGCAAGCCAGGGCCACCCGGCAAGGCAGGATAGTGGGGCAGGTACATGTGCATCTGCGTATCGACCGCGCCTCTCGGAAAGGCAGGATTCGGCGCTGCGCCGCTCAGTTTTCTGACGAGTTCGCTCATGGGTCTGGCATCCTGAATTCGGTCAACGCGTCGCGGTTGATCTCGATGCCGAGACCGGGACCATCGGGAATGGCGACAATGCCGTTCACCGCCTCGAGAGGCTTTTGCAGCACGGTCTGGCGGAACGGATTATGGGTGCGGTCAAATTCCATGATTGGCTCAATGGGATTGACCCGCACCGGATCGGGCGTCATCGCCGCCATGAATTGCAGTGCGGCGGCAATCTGCACGCCGGTGCCCCAGACATGCGGCACGATGCGCACGCCGTGCAGCGTGGCGAGCGTCGCGATCTTCTGCGTTTCGGAAAATCCGCCGCAGCCGCAGAGGTCGGGCTGGAGAATATCCACCGCACCAGCGGAAAGCGCCTGCCACATGCCATATCGCCCATGCCAGGTCTCACCGCCTGCAACCGGGATCGGTTGGCCGGCCCGCACCCGGGCATAGGCATCAAGCTGTTCGGGGACAACCGGCTCCTCGAACCAGTCGATGCCATAGTCGGCGGCACGGTTGCCGAGCGTGATGGCTTCGGTGACGGTATAGCCGTGATTGGCGTCGATCATCAGCCGCATATCCGGCCCGATCGCCTCGCGCACGGCGGCGATGACGCGAAGGTCTTCCTCGATGCCGAAGCCGATCTTTATCTTGCAGGCGTGAAAACCCTCTGCCCGCCGCTGCGCCATTTCGGAGGCGTTGTCGGAGACGCGGTCGACGCCATCGCGCTTGAAGCTGCCGGTCGCGTAGGCCTTCACGCTTTCGCGCCAGCGCCCGCCAAGCAGCATCGAGATTGAAGTGCCATAGTGCTTGCCCTTGATATCCCAGAGCGCGATATCGATGCCCGACAATGCCGTGAGGCTGAGGCCGCGCTGGCCCTGATCACGCAGGGCATTATAAAGCACGGCCCAGATCTTTTCGGTCTGGCGCGGATCCTGGCCGATGAGCCAGCCGGAATAGGCCTGAACCACGGCCGCGTTGGGCCTCGCCGGACCGAGGCATTCGCCCCAGCCGACGGTCCCGTCGTCGCATTCGATTTCCACCAGAACATGGGCCCGCCGGTCGAAACGCATGGAGGCGCTTTCGAACGGCGTGTCCAGACGATGTTCAAGCAGATGCGTCCGCACCGCTGTGATTTTCATCGCTCCCCTCCCGTCATTCCGTCCTCAGGCCTTGCGCTTGTGCGTGCCGATCAGGGCTTCGAGCATGCCGACTTCCTCATTGGTCAGATCCTTCAGCGGCGCACGCACCGGACCGGCATCGAAGCCCTGCAGGCGCACGCCAGCCTTGATGGCGGAGACGGCGTAACCCTTGGCGCGGTTGCGGATCGCCATGAACGGATAGAAGAATTCCGTCAGGATACGCTCGCAGGTGGCGCGTTCGCCGGCTCGCAGGGCGGCGTAGAACTCATTGGCAAGACCGGGAACGAAGTTGAAGACGGCCGAGGAATAGGTGGTGAAACCAGCGCCGAGATAGGCTTCGGCAAACAGTTCCGCCGTCGGCATGCCACCGAGATACATCAGGCGGTCGCCCATCTTGGCGGTGATCTGGCGAACGAGGCCGATATCGCCGGTGCCGTCCTTGAAGCCGACGAGGTTCGGGCATTCGTCGCAGAGACGCGCCAGCGTATCCGCCTGCAGCACGGAATTGTCACGGTTGTAAACCATGACGCCGATGCCGACCGACTGGCACACCTTCTTGATGTGGGCGTAAAGCCCTTCCTGTGGCGCATCGATAAGGTAATGCGGCAGAAGCAGGATGCCGTCTGCGCCGACCTTTTCGACCGAGCGGGCAATATCGACGGCGATCTCGGTGCCGTAACCACAGCCGGAAACGATGGCGGTTTCACCGGCCACATCCTTGGCGGCGGAAACGATAGTCGGAATTTCATCCGGTTTCAGCGAGAAGAATTCGCCCGTACCGCCGGCGGCAAACAGCACCGGCGCCTTGTAACCGGCGAGCCACTCCACATGCGCCCTGTAGCTATCGGCGGCAAAACGACCCTCGGCATCGAAATGGGTGACCGGGAAGGACAGCAGACCGGAGCCGAGCGCCGTCTTGATTTGTTCGGGGTTCATCATCGAAATTCCTCTGCAAGTTCACTGACTGAACGTCACCTAAGCTGCTCGCCATAGATTTGTCAACAATTCATCATACAAGTTATATGATGAATTTTGAAAACTGGCGCGGATCAGCGCGCCAGCCAGCCACCATCGACATTCAGAATGGCGCCATGCACATAGTCCGCCGCCGCAGATGACAGAAAAACCGCCGCCCCGGCGATGTCTTGAGAATGCCCCCAGCGCCCTGCCGGGATGCGCTCCAGAATAGCCTTGTTGCGGGCTGCATCGGCGCGTAGCGCCTCGGTATTGTTGGTTTCGATGTAGCCGGGCGCAATGGCGTTCACATTGATGCCCTTTGCCGCCCACTCATTGGCCAGAAGCTTGGTGAGACCGGCGACACCATGCTTCGCCGCCGTATAGGACGGCACGCGAATACCGCCCTGAAAGGAAAGGAGCGAAGCGATATTGACCACCTTGCCGGACCGGCCTTTCGCCAGCAGCTCTTTCGCAAAAGCCTGGGTGGTGAAAAACAGCGCCTTGAGATTGACGTCCATCACCTCGTCCCAGTCGAGTTCGGAGAACTCGACTGAATCGGCACGGCGAATGATACCGGCATTGTTGACGAGAATATCGAAACCGGCGCCGGCAAAACTGTCCTTCGCCGCCAGCGGATCGGCAAAATCGATGGACAATGCGCTGGCCTTGCCGCCGTCACTGGCGATCATCTCCAGCGTTTCATCCGGCGCGCGGCGGGCGGCGCAGACCACCTCCGCACCGGCCGCGGCGAGCCCAACCGCAATCGCCTGGCCAAGCCCCGTATTCGCGCCGGTGACGAGCGCCTTACGCCCCTGAAGCGAAAAGGGATTCTTCATTTCAGGTCTCCCGGCTGAATGAAGTCCATGTCGGTGTAATCGACATTGTCGCCCGCCATGGCCCAGATGAAGGTGTAAGAACCGATGCCGGCGCCGGAATGGATGGACCAGGGCGGGGAAATCGCGCCCTCTTCATTCGAAATGAACAGATGCCGGGTCTCCTGCGGCTCACCCATCAGATGCAGCACGCGGGACTTCTCATCCATGCCGAAATAGAGATAGGCCTCCATGCGACGGTCATGAATATGCGAGGGAACGGTGTTCCAGACGGAACCGTCCTCCAGCGTCGTATAACCCAGCACCAGCTGGCAGCTTTCCATGACCAGCGGATGGATGAACTGGTTGATGGTGCGCTTGTTGGAGGTTTCGGTCGCGCCGAGCTTGACCTCTTTGCTGCTGGCCAGCGTCACGAGCTTCGCCGGCAGGCTGCGATGCGCCGGGCAGGAGGTGATGTAGAATCGCCCTGCCCCGTCAAAGGTCACCGCGCCGCTGCCTGCACCGAGATAAAGCACGTCACCGCGATTAAGGGTGTAGATCTCGCTGCCGGCGCTGACCGTTCCGGTCTCGCCGATATTGACGATGCCCATCTCGCGCCGGTCGAGGAAGGACGGTGTTTTGGTTTCTTCCACCTTGTCCAGCGTCAGCGGCGCACCGTTCGGCACAGCACCGCCCATCACGAAGCGGTCATAATGGGTATAGATCAGCCTGATTTCGCCGGAACGGAACATGTCGTTGGCGAGGAAATGCCGACGGAGCCCTTCGGTATCCAGCGTTTTTGCATATTCCGGGTTCACGGCCTGCCTTGTTTCAACGGTCAACATCAAACTCATCCCTCATGATTGTTGCGTATAGCACATAATATATGTTATCCGCTTTTTGTACGATCTGTATGACAAGGTCAAGGGGTGAAGCCATATCTCGACCGCATCGGAGACGTGCAAGCGCTAAGGGAGACTGGCAATGAAACGGCTTCTTGTTACCGGTGCGGCAGGCCAACTCGGTCGCATGATGCGTCAACGTCTCGCGCCAATGGCGGAGATTTTGCGTCTTGCCGATCTCGCCCCGCTCGATCCGGCTGGGCCTAACGAGGAATGTGTGCAATGCGACCTGGCCGATGCGGCAGCCGTCGACGCTATGGTGGCCGGCTGCGACGGCATCGTGCATCTGGGCGGCATCTCCGTGGAAAAGCCCTTCGAGCAGATTCTCCAGGGCAATATCATCGGGCTGTATAATCTCTATGAGGCCGCCCGCGCCCACGGCCAGCCGCGCATCATCTTCGCCAGTTCGAACCATACGATCGGTTATTACCCGCAGACGGAGAGGCTTGGACCGGATGTTCCCTTCCGCCCGGATGGGCTTTACGGCGTCTCCAAATGTTTCGGCGAGAGCCTTGCCCGCATGTATTTCGAGAAATTCGGCCAGGAGACCGCGCTTGTCCGCATCGGCTCCTGCACGCCGGAACCCCTTAATTACCGCATGCTGTCCACCTGGTTTTCGCATGACGATTTCGTCTCGCTGATCGAGACGGCGTTCCGCGCCCCCGTGCTCGGCTGCCCCATCGTCTGGGGGGCGTCGGCCAACGATGCGAGCTGGTGGGACAATTCGCATCTCGGCTTTCTTGGATGGAAACCGAAGGACAATGCCGAGGCCTTCCGCCGGAAGATTGCCGAAACGACGCCGCAGCCGGATGCGCGCGACCCGATTGTCCGCTTTCAGGGTGGCGTGTTTGTCGACAACCCGATCTTCAAGGAGACGTGAAATGTCGCACGGACGTTTCCCGCTAAAAAGGCGGGATTGCATGCCAGGCCGCGAATGACGTATCGAGGAACGGTGCACGCAACCGACATTTTTTAGAACGGCGACCAAGATGACAAAAGCGACAAGCTCCGAACCGGCATCTCCACAAGGCAGAACGCTTGTGGTGAAGGTTTCGGAGGAACTCCGCAGCCAGATCGCCAAGGGCCGTTACAAGACGGGCGAACGTCTGCCCTCCGAAGCGCAGATGACGCAGGAATTCGGTGTCAGCCGTACCGTGGTGCGGGAGGCGATCGCCTCGCTGCGATCCGACGGTCTGGTGGAGCCGCGTCAGGGCGCGGGTGTTTTCGTACTGGAACCCGCACCTACGGAGCGACGTCCCTTCCACAATGTCGATCTTGCGCGCGTCTCCTCGCTGATCGAAATGCTGGAATTGCGCACCGCCGTCGAAGGTGATGCCGCCGGTCTTGCCGCCATTCGCCGCTCGCCGGCGCAGGAGGAAAAGATCATCGAGGCCTTCGATGCCTTCCGCGCCAGCGCCACCAGGGGCGTGCCTACGGCGGAAGCCGATTTCGCCTTCCATCTCGCCATTGCCGAAGCGACCAACAATCCCCGCTTCAGCGAGTTTTTGCAGGTGCTCGGCCCCACCCTCATTCCGCGCCGCGCCGTGGCCGAAAACGGCGCTGAAACCGTGCTTTCGCCCGCCGATCTCGCCCGACTCGTCGGTGAACACGAAGCGATCCTGATCGCGATACAGGACGGCGACGAAGAGGCGGCGCGCAGCGCCATGCGCAGCCACCTGAAAAGCAGCCAGACGCGTTATCGCTCCATGCTGCGCGCGCCGCGCTGAGATCGCCAGTTAAAACCGCATTGCATGACCGAGGAGAACGATATGCAGCAGCTTCCGACCTTCCCCACCGTTTCCCCCGACGATGGCGTGGAGCGCACCGTGCTTTCCGAAGCGCCGGAATTGATGGTGGTCTCCTTCCGCTTCAAAACCGGCGCCGAAGGCAGGCTGCATAGCCATCCGCATGTGCAATCCACCTATGTCGCCAGCGGCAGCTTCCGCTTTTACCGCGACGGTGAGGCCTACGATCTTCAGAAGGGCGACAGTCTCGTCATTCCCGGCCATATCGAGCATGGCTGCCTGTGTCTGGAAGAGGGCGAGCTGATCGACTGCTTTACCCCGCGCCGCGACGATTTCCTCTGATCCGGCGCTCAGTTCGCCGATAAATCCCGCAGGGTGCGTGGCAGGCTGTTCATGCATTCCGCTCCGGAGGCGGTGACGAGGAACTGGTCCTCGATCATCAGCGCGCCCAATCCTTCGCCATAAAACGGCGCTTCAACCGCAACGACCATGCCGGGAAGAATGATTTCCGGATTGTCATGGGAAAAGAACGGCCATTCCTCAATGCCCACGCCGCCGCCGACGGAATGGCCGAAATGGCCGCGATAATATTCGCTGAAACCATCGCTGCGCATCGAGGCCAGCATGGCGGCGTGCACCGCACCGAATGTGTTGCCGGGACGAAGCGCTTCCAGCCCACGGGCAAAGGCCGCCTCCAACGCGCTGAAAACATCGGCGGTCAGCGGCGAGACCGGCCCCCACGAAAAACTCCGCGCGCCATCCGATGAATAACCTTCGACCAGCGTGCCGACATCGGCCTTGATGAGCGCTCCCGGCGTGACAACCGCCGCCATATCCGACAGGGCCGGGCCGACGGAAATATAGTCCCAATGCCCGCTCAGCGAAAAACCGGATGTCGCAGCATGCGCCTGTACGCCGGATTTCCAGGCGGCGGAGAGCTGACCAAGGGCTGCTCCCGGTCGGACGGCGGCCGCCATCGCGACCAACCCTGCCTCAGCAGCGGCTGCCGCCTGCCTGAGAAGTTTGATCTCGCGTTCGGATTTTACCGCCCTCAGACGTTTGAGCACCGTAGAACCATCAATCCAGTTCACGTGGGGCAGCGCCTGACGCAGGGCCAAAAAATCGGCGGCAGGCATGAATTCTAGGTCTGCGCCAATGCGCGCGCCCGACAGTCCGCGCTCCCGCAGCAGGTCGGCCAGCAGGCCGAAACAGGCGGCGCGGTCGAATGTCTCCGGTCTCGGGCCACCGGAGTTGTTGCGGCGATAGGCGTCGTCCACCTGCGCGATGGTTTTGACTTCCGACAGATCGACCATGTCGATCCAGATGCGATGGCAGCGCAGATCGATCTCCGGCGCGGCCTTTCTCACAAGCGGAGCGGCATGATCGCTGACAACGGCGGCGAGCGTCACCCCGGCATCGGCTGGAACAAGCGCAATCGCTGAACCAGCCCTGCCCCACATGGTCGCCACGCCGGCAGGAGCACCGACGGCATAACGGAAGGCTTCGGGCTGGAACAGCACCAGCGCATCAATGTCCGCCTCCCGCATCAGCTGCTGCGCACGGCTTCGGTCGATATCGCTCATGGGAACCCCGGTGATTGTTTGGCGGCAGGTTTGTGAACCTACGCTTTAGCAGTCACCGGGAGAGGAAAGAAGGTGGAAGACATCTCTATGCCGAGTGTTGTCAGTTGCGCGAGCGCTTCCCGCTTGTTCTTCTCCCCGCCGGGGAGAAGTCCGCGGCAGCGGGATGAGGGGGGCAAGGGTAGAGTTATCCGGAGAGCTGGCCCCCTCATCCGACCCTTCGGGCCACCTTCTCCCCGGCGGGGAGAAGAAACGGGCGACAACATCTTGCCCAATATCGTTGAGGCGGCGGATAAACCCGCCGCCTCATTACTTTTCACGCCTCCAGCCACTTCACCTGCTCGGCTGTCAGCCTGATATCCAGCGCCGAAAGACTGTCCTCCAGCTCCGCAATCGTGCGCGGCCCGATCAACGGAATGACCGGGAAAGGCTGGGCGATGACATAGGCGAGCGCGATATGGATCGGGTGCCGCCCAAGTTCTTGGGCAAGCTCGATCGCCCTGTCCCGGCGAACGAAATTGCGGTCGGAATACCAGACGCGGACGATTTCTTCATCGTCCTGCTTGTCCCGCCCGGCACGCTCGGTGAAGAAACCGCGCCCCTGGCTGGACCAGGCGAAGTTGGGGATCTGACGCTGTTGCAGCCATTCTTTCCACTCGTCATCCGATGCAGCGACGCAGCCCGCCCAGATAGGGTCGAGCATTTCCGCCAGCGAAAAATTGTTGGAAAGCGCGGCCGGCGCCTGCTTGCCGTTCTTCGCAGCATAGGCGGCCGCCTCATCCATACGTTCGCGTGTCCAGTTGGAGCCACCGAAAATGCCGCGAACGCGCCCGCGCCGGACTTCGGCATCCATGGCGTCGACGAACTCGCCGACCGGAACCTCCAGATTATCGCGATGCATGAAATAGGCATCGACATAATCCGTCTTCAGCCGCGCGAGCGACTGATCGAGCTGCTTTGCGATCATATCAGGATAGCAGAGCGGCGAATGTGCGCCCTTGCCGATCAGCACGATCTCTTCGCGCGGCACGTTGCGGCTGGTGTGCCAGTCGCCGAAAATCGTCTCCGTCCTGCCTGCACCGTAGACATAGGCCGTATCGAAGAGGTTGCCGCCCGCTTCATAGAAGGCATCCAGCGTCAGCGACGCGGAGGCGAAATTGGGGAAGAATTCGAAACCGAGCGCGACCACGGAAGCGGGTTTGGCAAGGCCCGGAATCTGCCGTTTCGGCACTGCGTTTCCGGCCACGACCTTGCCGCCGGCAATATTCGCGACGCGCGACGTTGCTTTTTCAACGCTGTATTCAAGCCCGACGGAAGCCCGCCATTGATCCATGACACGCAGATTGCCGAGGCTGTCCGCCCAGGCCATGCCGGGTGCGTCGAATTCCTTTTTGCCATGCCGGATCGCCTCGCCGGCCGCGTCGACCTCAAAAGAATAAAGCCAGCGATCCTCCGGCAACTCGATGGTTTCCACCTTGTCGCCCCTGATAATATCGATGCGCCCGGTGCCGCCCTTGTGGCCGGCGGCGAACCAGAAGTCCTTGACCTCGATACGGCCCTCCGAGCCGATGATGCGCAGCACATTGTCCTGCGCCGCCATGATCGAGCACGAAACTTCGGCGACAATGCCGTTTGCGAATTTCAGCACGGCCGAGGCCCATTCATCGACGCCCGACTGGCCGAGATGGGCGACGCCCGCCACCTTTTCCGGTTCGGCGAAGGGTTTTCCGACCACGGCGCCGGCGATCAGCCGCACCATGGAAACCGGATAGCCGCCGACATCGAGAATGCCGCCGCCGGCCGTTTCATTGGCGAAAAGCCGGTGATCGGCCCGGAACGAGCCCATGTTGAAACCGAAGCTGGAGCGGATGATGCGGATATCGCCGATGGCGCGGGCTTTCACGAGTTCCAGCAATTTCGACGTCTGCGGATGCAGGCGATACATATAGGCTTCGCCGGCGAAAACGCCGGCCTTTTTTGCCTCGTGGAAAATGGCGTCGGCATCATAGGCTGAGAGCGCGATGGGTTTTTCCACCAGCACGTTCTTACCCGCCCGGATCGCCTTGATCGCCCATTCGGCATGGCCGGTGTGGGGTGTGGCGATGTAGACGGCGTCGATATCGGGATCGGCAAGCAGCGCATCGTACCCATGGATCACACGCGCACCGGCAAAGGCCTCGGCAAGGCCGGGCCTGTCCGGATTGCGTGTGGCGATGGCCTCTAACCTGCCGGTTCGGGAATGGGCAATGCCATCGGCAAAAGTTCTGGCGATGGTGCCCGGGCCGATGATGCCCCAGCGGATCGGTTGTTCGGTCGTCATGAAATCCTCGTCCTTCATATCAATCTTGGGTGCTTGGGAAAGGGTTCAGCGCAGGCGGTCGCCCTTGCTGTCGAAAAGGAAAGCCCTGCGGGCGGAAAGGCCGACAGTCAGTCGGTCGCGATTGCCGACATCGCGCGATTCCGGCCGCTCGATGATGAGCTGCTCGCCGCCTTCGGTCCGGGCATAGACATAGCTGGTATTGCCGAGATGTTCGGCGACATCGACATGAACGGTGAGATCGGCATCGCCCGCGCCCGCATCGGCAAAATGTTCGGGCCGCATGCCGAGCGACACTCTGGCTCCCTCGTTCAAACGGGCCGTGACCGGCAGGCTCAGCCGCACAGTAGGATCGCTGTCGAGGGAGAGCGTGACGCCCTCCGCGCTGCTGCCGACGATGGTGGCGTCGAGAAAATTCATCTTCGGCGAACCGACGAAACCGGCAACGAAACGGTTGCCGGGATCGTCGTAAAGATCGAGCGGCGCGCCGACCTGCTCGATATTGCCCGCCCGCAGCACGACGATCTTGTCGGCAAGCGTCATCGCCTCGGTCTGGTCATGCGTCACATAGATCATCGTGGTGCCGAGCTGCTTGTGCAGCCGCGAGATTTCCACGCGCATCTGCACCCGCAATTCCGCATCGAGGTTCGACAGCGGCTCATCGAAAAGGAAGACCTGCGGTTCGCGCACGATGGCGCGGCCGATGGCCACACGTTGGCGCTGGCCGCCGGAAAGCTGTTTCGGGCGTCGCTCCATCAGCTCGTTGATCTGCAGGATTTCCGCGGCGCGTTTGACCCGCTTTTGCGTATCGGCCTTGGGGTTACCGTTCATCCTGAGCCCGAATGAGAGGTTTTCGGCCACCGTCATATGCGGATAAAGCGCATAGGACTGGAACACCATGGCAATGCCGCGATCGGCCGGATCGGCATCGCTGACCGTCTTGCCGCCAATCACGATATCGCCACCGGAAATATCTTCCAGCCCGGCGATCATTCTGAGAAGCGTGGATTTGCCGCAGCCGGAGGGGCCGACGAAAACGACGAATTCCCCGTCTTTCACCTCCAGATTTGCGCCATGGATCACCTCCAGCGCGCCATAACGCTTCACAACGTTTTTGAGCGAAAGTTCCGCCATGCGGCCTCCCCTTACTTGACTGCCCCGGCGGAAATGCCGGCGATGAAGTGGCGCTGCAAAGCCACGAAAACCACGAGGATGGGTGCGGTGAGCAGCACGGCCCCCGCCATGATGCCGCCCCATGACACTTTGGTCAGCCCGATGAGGGTGCCAAGCGCCACGGGTGCGGTCATCATTCCTGGGCGGGAATTGATGAGAAGCGGCCAGAGGTAATTGTTCCACGAGGCCAGGAAGAGAATGATCGACAGTGCCGCCATGGTGGGCCGTGCCAGTGGCAGGGCGATGCGAAGGAAAATCTGCCATTCCTTGACGCCCTCCACCCTTGCCGCATCGAAAAGCTCGGTCGGCATCATCGAGAAGGATTGCCGCATGAACAAAACGCCGAGGGAATTGAACAGCGGCGGCACGATCAGGGCCACCCAGGTGTTGGCCAGCTTGAATTCGCGCGCCACCATGATGAACTGCGGGATAACGACAACGGCAAAAGGCAAGGTAATGGTCCCGAGAATGATGGCGATCACCACCCTGCGTCCGGCAAAGCGGTAACGCGCCAGCGCCCAGCCCGCCATGGAGGTCAGGAACACCGAAAGAACTGTGTAGATGACGGCAACGGTGATCGAGATGAACATGGCCCTGAGGAAATTGGTATCCGCCTGCAGGTTGTTGAAATTCTCGATGAAGTTGGTGGAGGGCGCTAGCACGATATCAGGGCTGAAAATGCCGTAATCCGGCATGGTGGAGAATACGAACATCATCCACAGCGGAAACAGCCAGACGATGGCAAGCGGCGTCAGCGCCGCATGCAGGGCGATCTTCTGCCAGAAAAGCGATCTCGATTTCGATCTCATTTCGGCTCCCTCCCGACCCAGAGATTGAGGAGTGAAATGGCGATGGCAAGCGCCGCCATGGTGTAGGCAATGGCCGAGGCGTAACCGAAATTGAGCGACGTGAAGCCTTGGCGATAGAGGAACAGCCCCAGCGTTTCCGTGCCGCCGCCCGGCCCGCCCCTGTTAGTGATGAGGAAGGGTTCGGCAAACAGCTGCATGGTGCCGATGACCGACAGCACGACGCAGAACAGGATGATGGGTTTAAGCAACGGCAGGGTGATATAAAAGAACTGCTGCCGCTTGCTGACCTTGTCGAGCGTCGCCGCTTCATAGACATCGCCAGGAATGGATTGCAGACCGGCCAGGATGATGATGGCGTTATACCCCGCCCAACGCCAGGTGACCGCGATGATGACGAGCGCCATGGCCGCATTGGCATTGTCGAACCACGAGACGGGCGAAAGGCCGACGGAGGTGATGAGCTTGTTGATGATGCCGAAATCGGCGCTGAACATCAGCCGGAAAACCGCCGCATAGGCTACCTCGCCGACAACGACAGGTGCAAAGAAGGCAAAACGGTAAAGCGGCCGTGCTTTCAGCAGCGGCGAGTTCAAGAGCACCGCCATGACGGTGGCGAGCGCGATCATGACCGGCACCTGAATGACCAGAATGATCAGCGTATTATAAAGCGCATTATAAAAGGCCGGATCGGAAACGAGCCGCCCCCAGTTCATGGAGGGCGCGAACCGCCATGGGTTGATGCGGGTATTCTGGAACGACAGCATGAACGAGCTGATGATCGGCCAGACCCAGAAGGTGGCGAAAATCAGGAGATAGGGCGCAAGGAACGCATAAGCGATCCTGTTCCTGGACGGCATGACGACCTCCATATGCCGGACGATGGGCCGGATAAATGGAAAAGCTTTGAGGCCTGCCCCCGTTTGAGGGCGAGACCATTGCAAGGCGGTGCGGCCTATTTCTTCTCCCCGAGGGGGAGAAGGTGGCCCGAAGGGTCGGATGAGGGGGCGAGCTCTCGGTCTATCGCTAACGTCGCCCCCTCATCCCGCTGCCGCGGACTTCTCCCCCTCGGGGAGAAGAAACCCGTGGCACCCGCTCGGCTCCTGAACCAGCGGATCACTCCGCAGAAATGACTTCACCCCTCAAGGGAAAATGCCATTGCAACACGGCGCGGCATATTTCTTCTCCCCGAGGGGGAGAAGGTGGCCCGAAGGGTCGGATGAGGGGGCGAGCTCTCGGTCTATCGCTAACGTCGCCCCCTCATCCCGCTGCCGCGGACTTCTCCCCCCGGGGAGAAGAAACCCGTGGCACCCGCTCGGCTCCTGAACCACCGGTTTACTCCGCGACCGGCAAACCCGTCGCCGTTTCGATCTGCTTGGCCGCATCGTCGAGCGCGGCCTTCGCATCGGGATATCCGCCGGCGAAATATTTCGTCTGCGTCGCCTTGTAGATCGCATCCGCATCCGACTGGAACGCCGTGCCACGGCTCGGCACGATCTTCGGCAGGGTGGCGAGAATGTCGGTCCACACCGCCTGCCCGCCCCAATAGGGCTGTTTTTCCTTGACGAATGGATCATTGATGGCAGACAGCAGCGAGGGAACGAGGCCGAAGGATTTCAGCATCGTCACCTGCCCTTCGTTGGTGGTGAGCGCGTAATCGATATATTTCCACGCGGCTTCCTTGTGCTCGGATGTCGAGCTGATCGCCAGCGACGAACCGCCGAGATTGGCGGCATGCGGACCGTCCGGCGTCAGGCTCGGCATCAGATAGACGCCCCATTTGCCGGAGAGATCGGGAGAGCCGGAGCGGATGGTGCCCTCGTACCAGGCGCCATACATCTGGCTTGCGGCCTTGCCGGCGGTATTGGCCTGAATTTTCTCATCCCAGATCGCCGCCGTGATGATGCCTGCGTCTTTCATTTCCTTGATCTTTTCAAGGGTCGCGACACAGGCGGGCTTGTTGATGGTGATAGTCTGGCCATCGGTCGAAAAGTAACCGCATCCCTGCTCATTGGCGATCATGCGGAACCATTCGCTGTCGCCGTTAAAATCGGCCTGCGCCATGACGGTGCCGGGGTTGGCGGCCATGACCTTCTTGCCGGCCGCAATGAAATCATCCCAGCTCTTGATGTTCGCCGGATCGACGCCTGCTTTTTCATAGAAGTCACGGCGGTAGAACACGGCCACCGGGCCGGAGTCCCACGGAACCGCATAGGCGACGCCGTCAACCTCCAGCTCCGTGCGCTTGAAGTCAGGGAAAAGCGCCTGTTTCTCAGGCGTATAGCCAAGTTCGGTCAGATTGGCGAAACAATCCGGAAAACGGCTCCAGAACAGTTCCGCCTCGAAATTCTCGATGGTGACGATATCAGGAAGACCATCACCGCCGGCTGCGCAGGCAGCCAGTGTCTTGTCAAAAACCTGATTGTTTCCAAGGTCTTCAACAACGATCTTGATATCCGGATTCTGCTTGTTGAAGCCTTCCACCGTGGATTTCAGCGCGGAAGCCGCGACGTTCCAGCTCCAGATGGTGACGGTTTCGGTCTGCGCGAAAGCCGGAGCTGCGAGAAGCAGCATGGCCGTAGACGCGCCAAGAAATTTCAAGCACATTGAAAACCTCCCTTTTTCAATTGCCGTTCTTCAGCGAACATGGGCACATTAGCGGCGGCAGGAAATCTGTCTCGTACAAAGGGAATATCGATTTGGCGAAAAGTAAGGTTGCCGAAAGAGCTTTTTACCAGCCCGGTGCGAGCAGCATCGAAGGTATGCCAACAACGCTTCAGCTGTTCCACAACCACCCGCCCATCATGCTCCGGCCCCACTGGCACGCGCAGGTGGAGGTGAATTACCTGATGTCGGGATCAGTGCATTACCGCATGGGCGATCACGACCTGACGCTCAACGCCGGCCAGATGTGTATCTTCTGGGGTGGCCAGCCGCATCAGATGGACCGTTCTTCCGATGATTCCTTTTACGCGGGTGCGCATCTGCCGCTGGTGCATTTCTTTCGCATGCGCCTGCCGGCCGCCGTCTCCAGCCAGTTGATGGGTGGTGCGACAATGGTGAGCGCCGAGACGGATAGGGCGGATGCGGAAAATTTCGGCCGCTGGTTCCGTTACGTCACCTCGGGCAATCCGGTGAAAGCCCAGCATGCGGTGGAGGAACTGCTGCTAAGGGTCGAGCGGATGTTCCTCGAGCCGTACACCGTCATCTCCTCTGCCCTCAATGGAAAACGCAGACAGGATGACGAGGGCATGGCGCCCTCCATTGGCGTGGTGCGCATGTGCGACTTCATCGCCGCCAATTTTCTCGACGATATCGACGCGACGGAGATTGCCCGCGCCGCGTCGTTGCACCCGAAATATGCAATGAACCTGTTCCGCAAATCGACGGGCATGACGCTAATCAAATATCTCACCCTGCTCCGGCTTTCCCGCGCACAGGCGATGCTGATGACGGGCAAGGACAATATTCTGCAAATCGCCATGGAAAGCGGTTTCGGCTCGGTCAGCGCCTTCAACAAGGCCTTTCGCCAGATATCAGGCATGTCGCCTTCCGATTTCCGCCGCGATATGCGGGCGACGGCGGCTTAATCTTCACTATCGGCGAAAGCGGAGCTGCGCTGCCGCGCCGCCTGACGGTAAGCGCGCGGCGAACTGCCGAGCATCCGCCGGAACATGGTGGTGAAAGCCGGGATGTTTTCATAACCCGCATCCAGCGCCACATTGGTCACCGCTTCGCCCGCCGCCAATCTCGGCAATGAGGCAAAGATGCAGGCCTGCTGGCGCCAGGTAACGAAGCTCACCCCCATCTCCCGACGAAAAAGGCGTGTGAAGGAGCGGCGGCTGATGCCCATTGCCGCGGCCCAGTCGTCGATCTCCACCCGCGCCACCGGCTTTTTAAGGAAGTCACGGCAAAGCGCAGCCAGCCGCTGATTGTCCGGAAAAGGCAAGCCCAAAGGGCGTTCCGGCAGGCGATTCACCTCATCCAGCAAAAGGGAGCGCACCAGGCCCTGCCGGTGAAAGGCTGACGGCTGGTGCTCTTCGGCCAACAATTCGGAAATAAGGCTCGAGGCCAGATCGGTTACTTCCACGACCTTTGGAGACATTGCCTGGAAGAGATCGGGATGGACGTAGATCGAGTGCATCTCGACCGTGGATATGACTTCGGCCTCATGTTGCAGGCCTGCGGGAATGAGCAGCCCGTGACCGGGCGGTATCATCCAGCGCCCGTCCGCCGTGCTGACGAGCACCACACCCCGGCGCGCGCACCAAATCTGCACACGGCTATGGTTATGGGGCGGTGTGCGATGCCCGGTCGGATAAACCCGATGAAGCGCCAGTACCGGCTCGTTGGTGCCGTCAATCAATTTCAGGCTACGCTCATGCTCTTCAAGCGTTACGCCCACGAACTGCGCAGATTTGATTTTAGCCATTTGGCCCACTCACAAAGAAAATCGTCCAGAACACAAATGCAGGCCAGAAACAATATGAATAAAAGCGGGAAGAAATAAAGACGTGTTTCCCGTTGTTTGAGCGGGAATCTGAAGAGGATTTACCATGGCCACCGTCACTAGCACCGGGTTCAACCCGCAACGCACGGCGTTTTCAATAATCGCAGCCGCCAGCTTCTGCCATATGCTGAACGACATCATGCAATCGCTGCTGACGTCGCTTTACCCGTTGCTGAAAGCCAATTACGCGCTTGATTTCGTACAGATCGGCCTGCTCACCTTCGCCTTTCAGGTCACCGCATCGCTGCTGCAGCCGGTCGTCGGCATGGTGACGGATCGCTGGCCGATGCCGTTTTCCCTGCCCGTCGCCATGCTGTCCACCTGCGCCGGCCTCATCACGCTCGCCTTCGCCCATAGTTTCGAGGTTCTGGTGATCGGAGCCTGCCTCATCGGCATCGGCTCGGCGATCTTCCATCCGGAAGCCTCTCGCGTTGCGCGCCTCGCATCCGGCGGCCGCCACGGTCTGGCGCAATCATTCTTCCAGGTGGGCGGCAATACCGGCACGGCTATCGGCCCGCTGCTCGCCGCTTTCATCGTCATCCCGCTCGGCCAGTCGAGCCTGAGCTGGTTCTCGCTGATCGCGCTCCTCGGCTTCGGCGTGCTTTCCTGGGTCGGCGTCTGGTACACCCGCCACCGCCGCGCAACCGTCGGCAAGGCCGCGGCCAGCCGCGCCCTGCCCCTCTCGCGCGGCACGGTGATGATGACGCTACTGGTGCTGGTGGTTCTCACCGCCACCAAGAATGCTTATCTCGCCAGCCTGTCCAGCTACTTCACCTTCTATACAATCGACAAGTTCGGCCTTGGCGTACAGGACGCGCAGGTTCTGCTGTTCCTTTTCCTCGGGGCTTCGGCACTCGGTGTGTTCTTCGGCGGCCCGATCGGCGACCGTTTCGGCTCCCGCGTCGTCATCTGGTTCTCGATCCTCGGCGTCATTCCCTTCGCGCTCATGCTGCCCTATGCCAACCTGTTCTGGACGGCGGTTCTGGTGGTTGTCATCGGCTTCGTCTTCTCCTCCGCTTTCTCGGCCATCGTCGTGTTCGCGCAGGAACTGGTGCCGGGCCGCGTCGGCCTCATCGCCGGCATGTTCTTCGGTTTCGCCTTCGGTTTCGGCGGCATCGGGGCTGCGGTTCTGGGCGTCTATGCGGATAAGGAAGGCATCGAATTCGTCTACCGCATCTGCTCCTACATGCCGCTGCTCGGCCTTCTGACAGTGTTCCTGCCGAAACTGCCGAGCCACCGCTAGGACCGGCCAATAGCGGCGGTCATTTCAAACCTGACCGCCGCCCCGCATCAGGCCGATTTTCGCAACATGAGGTCGGCACTGAGGAGAATGCGATCACGAATGCGGGTCGACTGACCCGCCTCCTCGTTCAGCTTCTGAAAAAGAAGCTCGATCGACAGCCTGCCGATCTCGTTATAATTCTGCGCCACGGTCGTAATCGGCGGGTTGGCGTAACGCGACAGCGGATGATCGTCATGACCGGCAACCCGCAGATCATACCCGGTGCCATGGCCGACCTTCATGCCCTTCTGCGAGGCAGCCGAAATGACGCCGAAAGCGATCCGATCATTGGCGCACAGGATGGTTCGGGAGGGCAGATCTCCCATTCGTTCGAAAAGCCGGCTCGCCTCATCGAACGCAAACCGCTCGAAATCCCATCGCGCGGGCTTCGCGACATCCAGGCACAAGGGTTCGCGGCCGAGACGCCGCATAGCCTCCTCATAGGCTATACGGCGCGTCGAGGAGTTGTTGTTGACCTGCGGCATATCGAAATAGCTGGGCGGCTCACCCGAGCGGCAGAGGTAATCAACGATCAGGTCAACGCTCTGCCTGTTATCAGTGCCGACAAAGGCCGACATCTCGTCCAGCGGCGAGTCGACATAGACGATGGGGATGGTAGCGGCGAGCTGTTCTAGCGTCGAGCAGTGCGATGTAACACCCAGCGGCGCGATGATCGCGCCCGCGATGTTCATGGACTTGAAAGTATGGATGGCACGGTCTTCGATTTCCGGCTTTCCATCCGAAGACAGCACGAAGGCAAGAAAACCGGCCTCGTTGGCAATCGATTCGATACGGTTCGTCAGGGCCATGTAGAAAGGGTCGGCATAATTCGGAATGACAATGCCAATAATATTGCTGCGACGGCGGTTGAGATTGACGGCAAACATATTCGGCCGGAAGCCGGATTTTCTAAGCGCCTCCTCTATTGTGTCCCGCGTCTTCTTACGCACCGAGGACGGGTCATTGAAGTATTTGGATACCGTCGGGCGAGAGAACCCGACGAACTCCGAAAATTCCTCCATCGTCCTGATAGACTTGGCCACAATGTTACCCCCAATGAAAGAATCATGGGTAGATTACATCGCTCTTTCCTGTCGCGAAAGACCGATCATATGCGCCTCCCGGAAGGCAAAACATCAGAGCGTACAAACTATACATTCGTTCTCATAACATAAGTATAATAGCTTCAAGTATCAGGTTCCATCGATCCGGGCGCCGCTCCTGTCGAAGACATGCAGCCGCTCCTGCGGGAAACCGACCCGAAGGGATTTGCCCGGCTGCAACAGCGCCCGGTCTGACGAAAACAGCTTGAAGGGCAATCCGTGCACGGTGAGATGCAAGATGACGCCGAGGCCGGTCGGCTCGACCAGATCGACCGTCGCTTCAACATCACCCTCGGCCGGCGCAACGGTGACATGTTCCGGACGGATGCCGAGCGTGACCGGCTCGCCATCGGCCAGCTTCACATCCCGGCCAAGCTCAAGGCGCGTGCCGTCACTCAGCACGACGAAACTACCGCCATTCTCCCGTCCGATCCGGCCTTCGAGGAAATTCATGCCCGGTGAGCCGATAAAGCCGGCAACGAAGAGATTGGCGGGACGGTCATAGAGATCGAGCGGCGCCCCGATCTGCTGCACATGGCCGGCATTCATGGCGACGATACGCGATGCGAGCGTCATCGCCTCGATCTGGTCATGGGTAACGTAAACCGAGGTTGCGCCGAGATCGGCATGCATGCGCTTGATTTCGGCGCGCATCTGTTCGCGCAGCCGGGCATCGAGGTTGGAGAGCGGCTCATCGAACAGGAACGCCTTTGGCTGCCGGACAATGGCGCGGCCCATGGCGACGCGCTGGCGCTGGCCGCCGGAGAGCGCCTTCGGGCGGCGGGCGAGATAGGGATCGAGGCCGAGTTTCGCGGAAGCACCGGCCACCGCCGCCGCGATGGTTTCTTTCGGGCTGCGACGCAGGCGAAGGCTATAGCTCATATTGTCGGCAACGCTCATATGCGGATAGAGCGCGTAGGATTGAAACACCATGGCGATATCCCGGTCCTTCGGCCGGCGATCATTGACGCGCTCACTGTCGATGAACAGGTCGCCGGACGTTATCTCCTCAAGTCCCGCGATCATGCGCAGCAACGTCGATTTTCCGCACCCGGATGGGCCGACGAGAACGATGAACTCGCCATCACCAATATCAAGATCGACGCCATGCAGCACTGCGAGGTCGCCATAGGTCTTGCCGACATTCTTCAGCTCGATGGAAGCCATGGGATTATCCTTTCACCGCGCCGGCCGTCAGGCCCTGCACGAGATAACGTTGAATAAGCAGGAAGAAGAGGCAGGCCGGAATGAGCGCCAGAACGCCCGCCGCCATCATCTGCCCGAAATCGACGGAGAATTTAGACACGAAGGTCAGAAGGCCGACCGGGAAAGTGGCGCTCTGGTTGCCGGAAATCAGCATCAGCGCAAACAGCAGCTCGCTCCATGCGGCGGTGAAGACGAAGCCGAGCGTTGCGGCAATGCCCGGCAGCGTCAGCGGCAGAATGATCTGGCGGAATGCCGTAAACCGGCTTGCACCGTCGATCATCGCCGCCTCCTCCAGATCCTTCGGAATGCCGTCGAAGAAGGACTGCATGAGGAAAGTGGCGAAGGGAACGTTGAAGGCGGTGTAGACGATGACGAGACCCGTCAGACTGTTGGTGAGGCCGAGCGGCGACAGCATCTTGAAGATCGGCGCGACCAGCATCACCAGCGGGAACATCTGGGTGATCAGCATCAGGGCGACGATCCAGTATTTGCCCTTGAAACGGAAGCGTGACAACGCGTAACCCGAGAGCGAGGAGAGTACCGTTACGGCAAGCGCCGTGGAACCAGCGACGATGACGCTGTTCTTAAAAAACGTCGGGAAGGCGCTGTTTTCTATGACGAAACGATAATGGTCCCATGTCGCCCGCGACGGCCACATTCGCACACCTTCGCTGTAGAGCAGGTCATTCGGCGTGACGGAGACCTTGAGTAGCCAGAACAGCGGGAACAGCGCAAAAGCGATATAGGCGAGGATCGCCAGACGATGGGCAAGGGTGAAAAATATCCTTGATGTCATCGGTCAATCCTTCTCGATCAGGCGCTGGCGCAGCAGCACGATCAGCATGGAATAGGCAAGCAGCAACACCAGCAGCACCAGCGCAATGGCCGAGGCATAACCGAAATCCAGACGCCTAAAGGCCTGGGTGAAGATGTAGCTGGCGACGATCTGCGTGCGGTCGGCCGGTCCGCCATTGGTCATGACGATGATGAGATCGGCGAAATTGGCAATCCAGACGGTGCGCAGCAGGATGGTGATGGCGATGGTGGGGGCGAGAAACGGCAGGGTGATCGAGGTGAAACGCTGAAGCGGATTCGCCCCGTCGATTTCCGCAGCCTCGTAGAGATCGCGCGGAATCGCCTGCAATGCGGCAAGCAAAGTGATGGCGAAGAAGGGAATGCCCCACCAGACATTGGCAATGATCGGCCCCCACATGGCGAGATGCGGATCGGCGAGAATATTGTTGGGTGCGGATAAAAGCCCGAGCGACACCATCCAGTGCGGCAGCGGCCCGATGACCGGGTTGAACAGCCATGCCCAGTTGAGACCGGCGAGAAAGGTCGGCACGGCCCATGGCAGAAACACCAGCGCCTGAGCGAGCCCCCTGCCTGCGAAAGGCTTATCCAGCAGCAGTGCCAGAATGAGGCCGAAGAAGAATTGCAGGAAAACCGAAGCGCCTGTCCACCAGAGCGTGTTTTTCAGCGCCCGGTAAAAGGCCGCGTCCTGCGACAAAGCCTCCAGGTGTTTCAGGCCAACGAAACCGCCGGAGAACGGGTTGAGCAGCTGCACGTCGCGAAACGCATAGGAGAGGCCAAGCACCAGCGGCACCAGCATGACGGCGACGATGAGCACCAGAACGGGCGCGCTGTAGAGCCATGGTTCGGCCCAATCAGCAAACCGCCGCATCGCGGGCTTGCCAGCCGGTTTGCGCGCAGCCACCGGCCCGGCGCCATGGGCATAGGACATTGTATCGCTCCCTGATCGGACGACGGAACGGACGGGTTTTCCAGCCTCTCGGCTCACCGATCCGAAAAATTGCAAGAAAAAGCCTGTCGCAGCGAAGGCCGGCAAGACCCGCCGCACGGGCATTTGCGCCCGCACGGCTGGTGCGTGTCGTTACTTCGAGGCGAGGAACTTCTGCTGCGCCTTCGTCATGTAATCCGCCCATTGCTTGGCGAGGTCTTCCGGCGTGATGTCGCCGAGCAGCGCTTCCTGAGAGGTCTTGATCACGAGCGAGTCCTTGAAGAAGGCGAATTCCTCAAGATAGGTCGGCATCGTCGTCGGCACGGCGTTCTTGTCCGCCAGTTCATCGAACCAGCCCTTGAACTGCTCGCTGGCATAGAAGGGGTCCTTCTCAGCCGACTTGTGCACCGGCAGCGCGCCCGTCTTCTTGTTCCACTCGATATTGCCTTCCGGTCCCTCAAGCGTCTCGATCAGCTTCCAGGAAAGGTCCTTGTTCTCGGATTTCGACATCATCGACCAGCCGGCGAAACCAATGGTGGGGAACGTCTTGCCATCGGGTCCCTTCGGCATGGTCATGACGCCGAAATCTTCCGGCTTCATGCGCTGGGCAATGGCGATCAGCGCATCCGGATCCTGATCGAGGAAGGCGCAGGTGCCGGAATAAAAACCGGCGACGATCTCGTTAAAGCCCCAGTTGACGCTGTCCTTCGGCGCCAGGCCGTTCTTGTAAAGATCGATCACATAGGTCAGGCCCTTCACCCAGCCGGGGCTATCGAATGTGGAAGTGCCGTCCTTGGTGAAGAACTCGTTCGAGCCAGCCATGGACGCGCCGAACATGACCCAGCCGTTGAGGCCGCCAGGGCCGCCGCGCAGGCAATAGCCGTATTTGCCGGGCAGTGCCGCGACCTTCTTGGAGGCGTCGGCAAACTCCTCGAGCGTCTTCGGCGGCTCCTTCACGCCGGCTTCGGCCAGCAGCTTCTTGTTGTAGAACATGGCGCGCAGATAAAAGCCGTAGGGCAGCATATAGGCGGTGTTCTTCACATCGCGGCCGAGTTCGAGCGTGCGCTCGCTCAAGCCCGCCGTGTGTTCCCACTTGGCGAGATAGGGTTCAAGGCTCTCCAGCATGCCGTTATTGGCATAAAGCGACAGCCAGGTATCAGGCATTTCCATCACATCGGGAATATCGCCCGCGGAAACCATGGTGGCGAATTTCTGGAAGGCCTCGCTCCACGGCAGCGAGATGATCTCTACCTTGGTGCCGGGATTGGCCGCTTCGAATTTCGAGACGATGCCCTTCAGCGTTTCGGTGCGTTCCGGGCTGGTGATGACTTCCACCAGTTTCAAGGTCGTGTCCGCCAGCGCCGTTCCGGTCATCAGGGCGGTGAAAATTGCTGCTGCTACCAGTTTTTTCATGTCGTTCTCCCCTTTTTGTGGTCAGTTTAAAAAACGTCAGGCGGCGGAGGCCGCCTTGATCGCGGGTTCGAGATCGTTCCAGAGCGCTTCCGTGCCCTCCAGCCCAACATGCAGGCGCACGGAGCGTGCGCTGATGCCGAAGGTGTGGGCGGAGTTTGGTTGCGCCTTCTGTTCGAGCACCACTTCGCCCGGAACGATCAGGCTTTCATGCCCGCCCCAGGAAACACCCAATTTGAAAAGCTTGAGCCGGTCGGCAAAAGCGCGCACATCCACCCCTTCCTTGAAAAGGAAGGAAAACAGGCCCGACGTGCCGTTGAGACCCGGCGGCAGGCGGTTCGCCAGCCCGGGATGGCAGACGGTTTCCACGACGTCGAGCGCGTGAAGACGCGTTGCGATATCCAAAGCCGAGGCCTGATGCGCCTTCATGCGCAGCGGCAGGGTGCGCAGTCCGCGAATGAGCAACCATGCATCGAAGGGAGACATCTTGCCGCCGAGATAGGGATAGGTTTCCGCCCGGATGCGGTCGATCATCGCCTTCGAACCGGCAACCACGCCGGACACCACATCGCTATGGCCGCCGAGATATTTCGAGGCCGAATGCACGACGAGATCGACGCCAAGCGAGATCGGCTGCTGGAAGACCGGGCTTGCCCAGGAATTGTCGATGACGGTGACGGCGCCATGCCGTTTGCCGATGGCGGCCAGCGCACCGACATCATGCGCTTCCATCACCCAGCTCGTCGGGCTTTCCATGTAGAACAGCTTTGCGCCCGGCATCGCCTTTTCAACCGCCGCCTCATCACGACCATCGACATAGACGACCTCGATATTCATGCGCTGCATGAAGGTGCCGAACAGGCGGAAGGCATCGGGATAGACATGGCGCACCGCGACGAAGCGGTCGCCCGGCGAGACGAAGGACAGCACGGTGGAGGAAATGGCCGACATGCCGCTCGCAAAACCGAGCGCATCTTCCGCCCTTTCGAGCTTCGCCAGCATTTCCTCGAACAGCCGCACGGTGGGATTGAGCCCGCGCGTATAAACCGGCCGCACCTTTTCGCCGCGATAGGTGGAGACCATCTCGTCATAGCTGGAAAAGGTGAAAAGCGAGGTCTGCACGATGGGCGGCACCACGGCGTCGAAGGCGTGGGCTTCGTCATGGGCGACGATCAAAGAGGCGGGATCAAAGAGATCGTTGCCATGGTTCATTTCGACATGTCCTTGATATCCTCCTCGACGACGGCGAGGATTTTCAGTGTTTCTTCACGGGCGGTCTCCGCATCGCCCGCAGCGATCGCGTTGAACAGGGTACGGTGAAAGGGAAAGGAGCGACCGGCGAAATCCGGGCGGTCGAACGGTTTCGACCAGAAACGTTCGAAACCTTCGCGCATCTGCTCCAGAAGCTGCTTGAACAGCGTATTGTGGGTGGCGTCGTAGATCGACAGATGGAAGGCAAGGTCGGCTTTACCGGAGGTGCCTTCGGCCAGATGCACCCGCTCCATCTCATCGAGCCGCGCTTCCATGGTGGCGATATCGTCTGCCGTGCGGCGACGAGCGGCGGCCATGGAGGCCTCCACTTCGATGCCGCGTCGTACTTCCAGCGTCATCAGCAGCGCGTCGCGCAGGCTTTCGGCATCGATGGAGATCGGCATATGCACGGTGGCGGCGGAAATCGGTTTCAGGAGGTAGTTCCCGCTGCCCTTTCGGCTGTCGATCACACCGAGCGCCTGAAACTTGCGGATGACTTCGCGGATGGTGGACCGCCCCACGCCCAGCGCCGCCATAAGTTCCCGCTCCGCCGGCAGCCGATCTCCCGCCTTCAGTCCAGCCCGCTCCACATACTCGGAAAGCGCAGCCTCCACCTGGCGCACACGGTCGCTCGGCGGAATCGGCTGCATGAGTTCCCGGCTGGACCTGTCCAAAACGCATCCCCTAAATTGGTCTGACATCTTACCATTTCAAAAGGTAAAAGGAATGTCAACGGGCAAGGGACGCTGTACGCTCCTCTCAGCAAAATCTCGTATGCTGCTGAAAAAATAGAAATAATGAAATGCCCAATGTGTCTCTTGGATTATTGGTGCAGCAAAAAAGTAACTGCGCGATCCCTCGATATCGAAAAGTCAGAGTGCGGGCTTGAAGGGAATCGATTGTGCCGCATCACGACGACTGAGAGCCGCCGATTAAGCCGTCTTCACGCGAGCCACCTGACGCGCCAATGCGTCGGCATGCTCATTGCCGACAGTGCCGGAATGCCCCTTGCACCATTCTACGGCCACATGGGGATGCTGCTCGAGCAACGTGTCGAGCTGCTGCCAGATTTCCCTGTCAGGGATCGGTCTTCGGCGGCTACGCTGGTTGGGCGTGATGCGCGTCCAGCCATTGTTGCGCCAGATCGCTCTATACCGCCGACAGCCCTCAATGACATGAACTGCATCCGTCCAGAGCGTGACTGCCCGCGTTGGCGCCTCAGCGGCGATCCACAACATGGCATTCAGGACGGCGAGGACCTCGAACGTATTGTTGGATGTGCCGGCCGCCTTGCCCGAGGCCGAATGGATTTGGTCGGCTGTTTCATAAACGACGAACGCCCATCCTCCGGAACGGGAGGCGTCATCGAAGGAGCCGTCGGTGAAAATGTGAAGCGCATCGGACATGACGGGTTGTGTAGCACCCAATCGGAAACCACTAAAGCAACACGCCATTTGAGAAGGTTTCTTCGGTGCCAATAGCGTTTCCCCCTCGCAGGCAGCCAAAAAGCGCGGGCAGAAAAGCAGAAAGGGCGGCGCAAGCCGCCCTCCCCGACTCCACAACGAAAGAGCTGAACTTACTGGCCGAGAACCGCCGCCGTGATCGTCTGCATATTGTGATTGATCATGTCGATATAGGTCGAAGCCGGGCCATCGGCAGTCGAAAGCGCGTCGGAGTAGAGCGTGCCACCAACCTTGAGACCGGTTTCGCTGGCGATCTGGTCGATCAGCCGCTTGTCGGTAATGTTCTCGACGAAGATCGCCGAGGCCTTGTCATGTTTTACCTGGTCAACGAGCTTGGCGACATCGGCGGCCGAGGCTTCTGATTCCGTTGATACGCCTTCGGGCGCAAGAAAATTCAGACCATAGGCATGCTCGAAATAACCGAAGGCGTCATGCGAAGTAATGATGACGCGTTTTTCCGGCGGGATGGCGGCGATCTCGGTCTTCACCTTCTCGTTCAGCGCGGCAAGCTTGGCGATATAGGCGTCCGAATTGGCGGTGTAGGTGGCGCAACCGGCCTTGTCGACTTCGCAAAATGCGCCGGCAATGTTCTTCACGTAGATTTCCGCGTTCTTGATCGACTGCCAGGCATGTGGATCGTATTCGCCGTGATGGTGATGCCCCTCATGGCCGTGGTCGTGATCATGGGCCTCGGCGGTCTCATGGCTGTGGCCGGCTTCTTCGGCCTTGTGGTCGTGGCCATCCTCTTCCTCGGCTTCCGGATGGGCGTGACCTGCCGGCTCTTCAGAAAGCTTGAGCGGCTCCACACCCTTGGTCAGTTCCACCACCGGCGCCTTGGTGCCGCTGGTGTCGATCAGCCGCTTCAGGAAGCCTTCGAATTCCAGACCGTTGACCAGCACCACATCCGCCTTGCTGACGGCGACGGCATCGGCCGGGCGGGGTTCATAAACGTGGGCGTCACCATCCGGCCCCACCAACGTGGTGATCTCCACGCGGTCACCGCCGACGTTTTTAGCAAAATCGGCGATGATCGAGAAGCTCGCCACGACCTTGAGTTCGGCGGCGGACGCCTGCGCCATCAGGACCGGGGAGAGGGAAAGAAGGCTGACGCCAGTGGCGAGACGGAGGGTTTTGAACATGAAGGTTCTCCTTTTTCGAACGCTGTTTTCAGGCCGTCCTGTGACGGCCGGAACCGAGAAGATCGCTGAGCACGCCGCGCGTGCCGACGAGGATGGAGAGGGCGTAAATGACGCCCGCGGACAGGATGATCGCCGGGCCTGATGGCAGCGATGCGTGATAGGAAAGGAGCAGGCCCGCAAAGCAGGACACCATGCCGATGCCGATGGAAATGAAGCACATTGGTGCGACACGGTTGGACCAGAAGCGGCTGGCGGCGGCGGGCAGCATCATCAGCCCGACCGAGAGCAGCGTTCCCAGCGCCTGAAAGCCGCCGACGAGATTGAGCACAACGATGGCAAGGAAGAGGAAATGCACCGGGCTGCCCCAGTTGCTGACCGAGCGCAGAAACAGGGGATCGAGGCATTCCGCCAGCAGCGCCCGCCAGAAGGTGATCATCACCACCAACGTTACGATGCAGATGCTGCCGATCAGGCCGAGCGCCTCATTGTTCAGCGCCAGCACCGTGCCGAACAGCACATGCATGAGATCGACGCTGGAACCGCGCCATGAGACGAGCAGCACGCCGAGCGCAAGCGAGATGAGATAAAGGGCGGCAAGGGAAGCGTCTTCCTTCTGGATGGTGAAGCGTGACACCGCGCCGGCGCCGAGCGCGACCAGAAGGCCGACAGCCAGCCCGCCGATGGTCATGGGCAGGATTTCCAGCCCGTAGAACAGAAACCCGACTGCCGCCCCCGGCAGGATGGCATGAGACATGGCGTCGCCCGTCAGGCTCATGCGGCGCAGCATCAGAAACACCCCGACCGGGCCGCAGCTGATGGCAAGGATCAGCGCACCGGCGAGCGCCCGCTGCATGAAGACATATTGGACGAAGGGTTGGATGAAGATATCAGCCATGGGCATTCGAATTCGCGCGTGAGTGGTCATGGGAATGGGAATGGGAATGGGAATGGGCGGCGGCAGCGTGCGAACTTGCCCCGACGATCTGCAGCGAAGGTGCTTCGGCCGGATCGCACCAGGGCGCATTTTCTTCCCACGCCTCGTGAAAATGCCGCGCCTGCCGGATGTTCTCGGACTTCAACACCTCGGCCGTAGGACCCAGCCCGACGAGCTTTCGGGCGAGGAACAGGGTCTCTGGAAAATGCTGCCGCACGAGCTGGAAGTCATGAAGGACCGCCAGCACCGTGCGCCCCTCAGCCACCCATGACTTGATCAGGACCATAAGGTCGGCAACAGTCTTCTCATCGACGGCATTGAAGGGTTCGTCGAGCAGGATCAGCTGCGCATCCTGCAACATCGCGCGCGCAAACAAGGCACGCTGCATCTGGCCACCGGACAGTGAGTCTATATTTCGCTTTTCAAAACCGGAAAGCCCGACCGCCTCCATCACGCGGCCCATCGCTGCCCGGTCTTCGGGACGGTGGCGGCCAAGCAGGCCGCGTTGCGGCCAGAGACCAAGCGCCACCAGATCCCGCACCTGCGCCGGAAAGGAGCGGTCGAGTTCCGATTGCTGCGGCAGATAAGCGACGGACAGATTTGGGCTTAACCGGCATTCCCCGCCGAGCGGTTTCAAAATGCCGGCAATGCCTTTCATCAGCGTCGATTTTCCAGAGCCATTGGCGCCGACCACCGCAGTGAGCGAGCCTTTGGCGATATCGCCATTCAGATGATGCACGGCCGCGCGGCCGGCATATCCAAGCGTCAGGTTTTTGAAGGTGAGGCACGGATCGCTCATCGATCCCTCCAAGGCAGGATGTCATTCGATGGCCCTTGATATGTAATGTTATTACATTCGTCAAACGAATACGTAATGAAATAACATTAACTATCGGAAAGATGCGTTGCGCTTCGCATAAGTCACAGCCCCCGCATAGCGGGACACTTTTTTTCTGTCGCCCGTTGACAGGCGGACGATTTGTAATGTTATTACGTTACATCACAGAGACGGGGTAGCACCGAACCCGTCGTTTTCAGATCGTCCGCGTGGTCGCCATGAGGTGCACGCGAGCGTTGCCAAAGAACGAGGTCCTTATGTCGCACAAACTTCCCGTCACCGTGCTTTCCGGCTTTCTGGGCGCTGGCAAGACGACGCTCCTCAACCATATTCTCGCCAATCGCGATGGTCTGCGTGTGGCGTTGATCGTCAATGACATGAGCGAGATCAATATCGACGCCGCGCTGGTGCGCGATGGCGGCGCCAATCTCTCCCGCACGGAGGAGCAATTGGTGGAAATGACCAATGGCTGCATCTGTTGCACGCTGCGCGACGACCTCCTGAAGGAGGTGCGGGCGCTGGCCGAACAGGGTCGTTTCGATTACCTGCTGATCGAATCCACCGGCATCGCCGAGCCGCTTCCGGTCGCTGCGACCTTCGATTTTCGCGACGAAAACGGCCGCAGCCTTTCCGATGTTGCGCGTCTCGACACCATGGTGACGGTGGTGGATGCCGCCAATCTTCTCAACGATTACGGTTCGTCCGATTTTCTGGCCGACCGGGGTGAAACGGCAGGCGATGGCGACAACCGCACCATCGTCGATCTCCTGGTGGAGCAGATCGAATTTGCCGATGTCGTCGTCCTCAACAAGATCGGCACCGCGACGCCAGAGGAACGGGACGCCGCCCACAAGATCATCGTCGGGCTGAACCCGGATGCAAAACTCATCGAGGCCGATTTCGGCAAGGTGGCGTTGAAGGAGGTTCTGGGCACCGGCCGTTTCGATTTCGCCAGGGCGGAAGAACACCCCCTATGGTTCAAGGAATTGCACGGCTTCAAGGACCACATTCCCGAAACCGAGGAATATGGCATCCGCTCCTTTGTTTACCGCGCCAAAAAACCCTTCGACCCTGTGCTGTTCCAACGCTTCATCGACCGCGCCTGGCCAGGCGTGGTGCGCGCCAAGGGCTTCTTCTGGCTGGCGACGCGTCCGCGTTATGTCGGCGAGATCAGCCAGGCCGGCGCGTTGGTGCGTACCGGCAAGATGGGCCTGTGGTGGTCCGCCGTGCCGAAAGAGCAATGGCCGCGCGAGAAGCAGTTCCTCGATATGATGAAGCCCTATCTCGATCCGGTCTTCGGTGACCGCCGGCAGGAAATCGTCTTCATCGGCTCCGATCCGATGAACGAGGCGCGCATCCGCGCGCAGCTCGACGCCTGCCTGATCGATACCGAGGCATTCACACCGGATGCATGGCGGCACCTGCCCGATCCTTTCGCAAGCTGGGACCGGCAGGCGGCTTGATCGTTCCTCGCCCTTATTTTAGCCGGGCGTGTGCGCCTTTCGTCTTCTCCCCGCCGGGGAGAAGAAACAGGCCGCCCCGTTTCTTGCGAAACACTACAGAAAATTCAGCGTCACCAGCGCCAGAACGAGATAACGCCCAACCTTGGCGACGGTGACCAGCAGCAGAAACACTGGCAGCGGTTCCTTCATGATCCCGGCGGCAACCGTCAGCGGATCGCCGATCAGCGGCGCCCAGCTGAGCAGCAGGGACCATTTGCCATAGTGCCGATACCAGTTCTGGGCGCGCTCCAGCGCCGCCTCACCGACCGGAAACCAGCGTTCACGCCGAAAGCGCTCGATGCCGCGGCCGAGCAGCCAGTTCGCAAAGGAGCCGGCGACATTGCCGGCGCTGGCCACGACGACCAGCAGCCAGACGGGCTGTGATTTCAGAAGGATGAGGCCGGCCAATGCGGCCTCCGACTGCATGGGTAGAATGGTCGCTGCTATGAACGCCGTCAGGAACAAACCCGCATATACCGCCAGATCGGCCATTGCCCGCCCTTCATCCTCCACGAATCCCGTCGCTGCCCCTGACGTGGCGGATGAGGGCGGCGGCGGTCAAGCGCATCTTGAGCCTGAAAACGGGTTCTCAAGCCGAATTCGCGGCGATGGCGCGCACGATATCGTCATGATCCACGGCGAGAAGCGCCTTGTGGATGGATAGTTGCCGGCTTGTGCCGGAAGCCGACAGGATGACGATCACCGTTTCGCGCGGCGGGCAATCCGGCAGGGCGCAGGAAAGCTCGGTGACTGTAATAATGTCTTCGGGGTGGAGATGCAGCAAATCGCGGGACCATTGCTTCACAAGACGGGCCTGCGAGACGATTGCGGAGCCGCTGCGCGCAAGCGGATTGTTCATACCCTGCCCTTTCGCCCCGCCTGCGCGGCCAATGTCTCGAAGAGAGCGCGGATCGGCTGCTGCGGCATATCCATGCCGATCAGCACGATGCGCGTGCCACGATTGCCATCCGGCCAGCGCTCCAGGCGGGTCAATGGATAAAGCCGATGCTGTACCGCATGGGCGATAACCGGTCGCTCCGGATCATCCGTCGCGCCGAAAATTCCCTTGAGTCGCAGCAGGCCGGAATGCACATTGCTGGTGACGAGCTCCAGAAAAGTGACAATCGCTTGCGGATCAAAAGCGCCGTCAAAGGTAAGATCGAAAGCCTCGACCCCGACGCCATGGCGGTTGATATCGTGCTGGTGGGCGGCATGAAGGCTCAGCCTGTCTGCCGCAAGCCATCCCGGCGCATCCTCCGGCTTGCCGCGCAGCGAATAATCCGAGGTTGCAAACAACGACATCAGATCGAAATCGACCGCATTGCGGTCATGAAACGAGGCCGCAGGATTGAGATCGGCGAGGCTTTCGCGGTCCACGGCTGCAGCATCGACAAGATCGGTTTTCGTCAGGACGATATGATCGGCAAAGGCAAGCTGTTTCCAGCCTTCGATAAAGCTGTCGAGCATCGCCGGGCCGGAGACAACGTCGAAAGCCGTGACCACGCCGGAAAGATGAAAATGCCGCGCCACGATGTGATCGCGCAGGCCAAGCGCCGGCGTTCCGCCAGCGATCAGGCTGTTGATGATAGGTGCGGGATCGGCAAGGCCGGTGGTTTCGATGACGACCCGCGATACTTCCGGCATCACCCCTTCCAGAAAGGCCTGATGCAGCTCGTAAAGCGAAGTGCGAATATCGCTGGTGGCGGTGCAGCAGATGCAGCCCGTTGTCGTTCTGAAATATCGCTCAGACCCCGTCCGCACCAGACCGTGATCAATGGGAACTGCGCCGAATTCATTGACGATGACCGCGGCGTCGCGCATGGCCGGCTCAGTCAGAAGCGCATTCAGCAACGTCGTCTTGCCTGCGCCCAGAAAACCCGTCAGCAGGGTAACCGGCACTGTGCGGGCAGGTGGCGCGACGGCCGAATCGTCCCTGGGATCGACCGCATTCTTCCGCTTCATTCCGAACATATCCGCACCTTCACCATCCAAAAATTCGCCGCACCATAGTACGTAATGTAATAACATATCAATTGCGATTATTTGATTTCTGGCGCGCGCTAAACCAGCGCCAGCGCGTCGCCAACGGGCAGGCGCATGAAAAAACCACGGAACGAAGAAAATGGAATAATAAAACCGTTTCCTTCACTTTCGTTTTAATCGTTCCACGTTCTCTTGCATTTTCATTAGAGTTCGCTTTTAATCAGATCGCTAATGCAGAAAAGATCGCCCGCAGCCGGATCACGGAGGAACGACTGCAATAAGGGGCTGTATCTTTTACTGTTTTCATAACGGGAGGAATCGCCTTGAAAAAACTCAGCTACCGCCTTGCTGCGGCATCCGCGCTTTCGTTTTTTGTCACATCGAATGCTTTCGCTGCGACGGAGATTCAGTGGTGGCACGCCATGACCGGCGCGAATAACGAGGTCGTGGATACGCTTGCGAAAGAATTCAACGACAGCCAGAAAGAATACAAGATCACACCGGTCTTCAAGGGTACTTACCCGGAGACGCTGAATGCCGGGATTGCGGCGTTCCGCGCCAAGCAGCCGCCGGCGATCATTCAGGTCTTCGATGCCGGTTCGGGCGTGATGATGGGGGCCGCCGGCGCCATCAAGCCCGTTGCGGACGTCCTGAAGGAAGGGGGATACACCTTCAACAAGGATGAATATCTGGCCGGCATCGTGGCCTATTATTCCAAGCCCGACGGCACCATGCTGTCCTTCCCCTACAATTCGTCCTCGCCGATCCTCTATTACAACAAGGATATCTTCCAGAAAGCCGGCCTCGACGCCGACAACCCGCCGAAGACGTGGCCGGAAGTTTTCGAAGCCGCCAAGAAGATCAAGACCAGCGGCGCCGCCCAATGCGGTTTCACCTCCACCTGGCTCACCTGGATCCAGACCGAGAACTTCGCCGCCTGGAACAACGTCTCCTATGGCAGCAATGAAAACGGTCTTGGTGGCACGGATGTGAAACTTGCGGTCAATGCGCCGCTCTTCGTCGAGCATTTCCAGGCGATTGCAGACCTCGCGAAGGACGGCACTTTCCGTTATGGCGGCCGCACTTCAGAAGCCAAGCAGCTGTTCATGTCCGGCGAATGCGGCATCCTGACCGAATCCTCCGGCGGCCTTGGCGATATCGTCAAGACCGGCATGAATTACGGCATCGGCCAGCTTCCTTATTATGAGGGCCATGGTCCGCAGAACACCATTCCCGGTGGCGCCAGCCTCTGGGTCTTCGGCGGCAAAAGCGACGCCGAATATAAGGGCGTGGCCGAGTTCTTCCACTTCCTCTCCCAGACCAAGATTCAGGCGCGCCTGCATCAGGTCTCCGGTTACATGCCGGTGACGATCGCGGCCTATGAGGAAACCAAGAAATCCGGATTTTATGACAAGAACCCCGCCCGTGAAACGCCGCTGCTGCAGATGATGGGCAAGCCGCCGACAGAAAACTCCAAGGGCGTGCGTCTCGTGAACCTGCCACAGGTGCGCGATATCATGAATGAAGAGTTCGAGGCGATGCTGGCCGGCAAGCAGGACGCGAAAGCCGCCCTCGACAAGATCGTGGAGCGCGGTGACGCCGCCATCAAGCAGGCCGCCGGCAACTAAACGATCCCCTGCCCCGCCCGCATCCTCGACAGGGTGCGGGCGGCATTCCCATCTCATCAGGAGATCGCCGTGCAAAGCGTCGTATTCCCCAACAAAATCCTGCCCTATCTGCTGGTCGCGCCGCAGATCATCCTCACGGTGATTTTTTTCTTCTGGCCGGCAAGCCAGGCGCTTTACCAATCGACCATGCGCGAGGATGCCTTCGGGCTGAACAGCAATTTCGTCGGTCTGGCGAATTTTTCCGCTGTGCTTTCAGACGAAAGCTATCTGAACTCGCTGCAGGTCACGATCATCTTCAGCATCCTGACCGCGCTCGTCTCCATGGGGCTGGCGCTGCTTCTGGCGACGGCTGCCGACCGCGTTGTGCGCGGCAAGGGCTTTTACCGCACCATGATGATCATGCCCTATGCCGTCGCCCCTGCGGTTGCCGGCATGTTGTGGCTCTTCATGTTCAACCCGGCCATGGGCACCTTCTCCTATATCCTGCGCCGTAACGGCATCATGTGGGACCCGCTGCTCAACGGCGACCAGGCCATGCTGCTCGTCGTCGCGGCTGCCGCCTGGAAGCAGATCAGTTACAATTTCCTGTTTTTTGTCGCAGGCTTGCAGGCAATTCCTAAATCACTGCTGGAAGCCGCCTCCATTGACGGCGCGCGCGGTTCGCGGCGCTTCTGGACCATCGTTTTCCCGCTGCTAGCACCAACCACCTTCTTCCTTCTGGTCGTCAACACGGTCTACGCCTTCTTCGATACCTTTGGCATCATCCATGCCGTCACCGGTGGCGGCCCTGCCAAGGCGACGGAAACACTGGTCTACAAAGTCTATAATGATGGCTTCGTGAACCTCAATCTCGGCTCTTCCGCCGCGCAATCCGTGATCCTGATGGTGATCGTCATAGCGCTCACCGCCTTCCAGTTCCGCTTCGTCGAGAAGCGCGTGCATTACGGCTGAGGATTTCCCATGATTGAAAATCGCCCGGTCGCCCGTGTGGTCGCCCATCTGATGCTGGTACTCGGCATCATCATCGTGGCCTTCCCGATCTATTACACCTTCGTCGCCTCCTCCATGACGTCGACGGATATCATCCGCCCGCCCATGTCTCTCCTGCCCGGTGACCATCTTGGCGCCAATTACGCCGAGGCCATGGTTGGCGGTGTCGAAAGAGTGGTCGGTGTGAGCCTCGAACGGCTGTTGTTCAACAGCTTCGTCGTGGCGCTCGCCATCGCCATCGGCAAGATCGTCATTTCGTTCCTGTCGGCCTTCGCCATCGTGTTTTTCCGCTTTCCCTTCCGCATGGGCTTTTTCTGGATGATCTTCATCACGCTGATGCTGCCGGTGGAAGTGCGTATCCTGCCGACCTACAAGGTCATCGTCGATCTTGGGCTGATCGACACCTATGCGGGACTGACGCTGCCATTAATGGCGTCCGCGACGGCGACCTTCCTGTTCCGGCAGTTCTTCCTGACCATTCCCGGTGAACTGGTCGAGGCGGCGCGCATCGACAATGCCGGCCCGTTCCGCTTCATGCGGGATATCCTGCTGCCGCTGTCGAGAACCAATATCGCCGCTCTGTTCGTGATCCTGTTCATCTATGGCTGGACCCAATATCTCTGGCCGCTGCTCGTCACCAACGACGCCAAGATGAACACGATCATCATCGGCCTCAAGCGCATGGTGGATTTTACCGACGCTTCGACGCCCTGGAATTATGTGATGGTGACGGCGATCCTCGCCATCATCCCCCCGATTATCGTTGTGGTGCTGATGCAGCGCTGGTTCGTCAAAGGTTTGGTGGAGACCGAAAAGTAATGGCAAAAATTGCGCTGAAAGACGTCCGCAAGGTTTATGGCGGCAATGTCGAGGCCATCAAGGGCGTGTCGATGGACATCGCCGACGGCGAAATGATCGTCCTGGTCGGCCCCTCCGGCTGTGGAAAATCTACCCTGCTGCGCATGATCGCCGGTCTGGAAGGTATTTCCGGCGGCCAGATCGTCATCGGCGAACGGGTCGTCAACGATCTCGAGCCCTCCGACCGCGATATCGCCATGGTGTTCCAGAATTATGCGCTTTATCCGCATATGACGGTGCGCCAAAACCTTGCCTATGGCCTGAAGAACCGCAATACGCCGAAGGAGGAGATCGAACGGCGAATTACCGAGGCGGCAAAGGCGCTGGAGATCGAACAGTTCCTGGAGCGCAAACCGCGCCAGCTTTCCGGCGGCCAGCGCCAGCGTGTGGCCATGGGCCGCGCCATCGTGCGCAAGCCGGCGGCCTTCCTGTTCGACGAGCCGCTCTCCAACCTCGATGCCAAGCTGCGTGTGCAGATGCGCGTGGAAATCCGCCGCCTGCAACGTTCGCTCGCCACGACAAGCGTTTATGTCACCCATGACCAGATGGAGGCGATGACGCTGGCCGACCGGCTGGTGGTGCTGAATGCCGGCCGTATCGAGCAGATGGGCACGCCGATTGAGCTTTACGAAAAACCGGCCACCACCTTCGTCGCCACCTTTATCGGCTCGCCTTCCATGAACCTGCTGAACCATGACGCGACATCGGCAAACGGCTCTTCCGGCTGGTCGGTGCAGGGAACCCCGGCACTGCCGCAGGGCGTCGCCACGCTCGGCATCCGCCCCGAAGATATTACTCTCGCCGATGAAGCCCCCGCAGATGCCGCCTTCACCGGAACCGTGCAGGTGGACGCCGTGGAGCTGGTGGGCGCGGAAAGCTACGTGCACGGCTCCTTCGCTGACGGCACCACCATCGTTTTCCGCGTTCACGGCCGCTCGCAACTGCGCATCGGCGAAACGCTGAAGATAGCCGCACAGGCAAAGGATTTTCACCTGTTCGATGCGGCGGGGAAGAGAATCTAAACTTGCCTACGAAAAGGGACACCCGCCAGTCGGCGGGTGCTCGCACTATCGCTAGAATCTCCGCCAGCTCCTTACCAGACGAGTTCCACCTGCGGCCGGCCATTGGAGGTTTTCTCCACGGTGCGGCCGGACGTATCGACATTGCAATGAACGCGCTGCCGGAAAGCGGAAAAGCTTTCGAAAGTCACCACATCCACGGGATCATCGAGATGCAGGGTCAGCCGGTAGCGTTCGGGATCGCCGCCGAGCGCCTGCACACCTAGAACGGAAGCCACGAAGGGTTGGCCGAGGTAAAAACCTTCCACCCTTGACCCCAGAAGATAGGGGTTGAAGGCGGGGCGGTTGCCGGCCGATGCGTGGAGGGTGTTCCAGTCGCGGAAGCCATATTGCGCGGCGATGAGTTCCAGCGCTTTCGAATGGGTGATTGCTTGCCCCTGATCCTCAAGGGCGGCGCGCAGGCGTTTTGCCTGTTCTTTCAGCCCCTCAAGCGCGGGAAGCGGTTTGGACACGTTCATAACGGTTCTCCAACATGCGCATGCCGACTATTCCGAAGGGGGTCCGCGTTGCCATCGACGACATGCAAAACATGGGATGACCGTTATTGAAGAAAGAGCTTCACCAAGGGCGTAAACACCTGCGGACGGCCGGGGCTCTTACGCCCGTGGCCGTCCCTATAGCTCAGAAAGCGTCGCCCGTCAAAGGCAGCGCGCAGCCGATCCCGTGATCAGAAGCGATAGGTGATACCCGCGCCGATCAGCCAGGGATCGAGCTTGGCCTTGCCGCTGATCGGCGTGCCACCCAGTTCGGCGGTCCAGTCGGTCTTGAGGAAGATTTTCTTCACGTCGAAGTTCACGCCCCAATGCTCGTCCAGCATATAATCGAAACCGACCTGTACGGCTGCACCAAGCTTGTTCTTGACGTCGAGATTGCTGAAACCGGGCTTTTCCGTCTGGTTATAGAACAGCGAATAGTTCACGCCCGCGCCGATATAGGGCTTGAAAGCGCCGAAATCGGTGAAGTGATATTGCAGCGTCAGCGTCGGCGGCAGCAGCCAGGTCTTGCCGACAGGCGTGCCGGCGAGCACGCCCTCGCCGTTGATCTTGGCATAGGTGGTGCCGAGGATGAGTTCGGCCGCAAAGTTTTCGGTGAAGAAATAGCTGATGTCGAGTTCCGGGATCACGGTGTCCGAATAGGACAGGCCCGCGCCCGGCACGCCATCGACGCTGCCGCTGTCATGGGTGATGACGCCGAGGCCGCGCACGCGCAGCATCCACGGGCTTGCCGCCGCAATCGCCTCTTCGGCGGTGGGGGTCGGCGCTGCCTGGGCCAGATCGGCGGCCATGGCATTGGCGGATACCAGCATGGCCGCAACACCAGCCGCGACACTGGCAAACAAGGCGGTTTTTTTGTTTCTGTTCGTCATTCCATCTCTCCTATAGCGCACTGCAGCCGGGCAAGTCCCCGGAACCGGCTGATGACGGTGGGCTTTAGCGAATCTTCGCCCGCCGCAACCGCTTCGGAACCACTATGACGAAGGGGAAGGCAGGCCGATTGAGATGGATCAAACCGGGACGCCGATCATGGATCGGAACGATCAACCGGCAAACATTGTGACAATTACGCAACAAGCGCCGTCCAGCGATCGAAAAGCGGATGCACAACGCGCCCGGCAGATACCGGAAAAATACAAAAAAGGCCTGCATTTGCAGGCCTCCTTCCAGTGCATCATCTCTATCACGCGGCCTGGGGCGTAAGGGTTGTGGAGCCCGGCTTGCGCAGAAGCAGAACCGAGACGGCCGCGATCATGCACATCAGACCGGCAATCTGCAGTGCGGGCATATAGGTATCGAAATCGCTCTTGAAGAACCCGGCGCCAAAGGCGGCGGTGGCGGCTCCCAACTGATGGCCGGCAAACACCCAGCCGAAAACGAGACCGGCCTTTTCACGGCCGAAATTCTCGGCGGCAAGTTTCACCGTCGGCGGTACGGTCGCCACCCAATCCAGCCCATAAAAGACGGCGAAGACCGAAAGCTCCACGAAGCTGAACCCCGAGAATGAGAGATAAAGCAGGGACAGGCCACGCAGACCGTAGAACCAGAAAAGCAGGAAGCGATTGTCGAACCGGTCGGAAAGCCAGCCGGCGAAGATGGTGCCGAAGAAATCGAAAATACCGATTACCGCCAGCGTACCCGCCGCCGTCACCGCGGCCATGCCGAAATCGCCGCAGATCGAAATCCAGTGGGTCTGGATGAGACCGTTGGTCGAAAGCCCGCAGACAAAGAAAGTGCCGAAAAGCACCCAGAACACCGGGTTGCCCGATACGCTCTTCAAGGTCACCAGCGGCGATGCCAGTGTGGCGAGGAGATTGTGATCCTGCTTGACCGGTTTTGCCACCGCTGTCTCGCCATAGGCCGGCAGGCCGACATCGGCGGGATGGTCACGCATCAAAAGCAGCACGAGGACCATCGCGGTTGCGATCACCGCAACGGAAAGGGTCAAAGCGGTTCGCCAGCCGTAGGCTTCCGTCAACGCCGCCAGCAGCGGCAGGAAAACCAGCTGGCCGGTAGCGTTGCTCGCCGTCATGAGGCCGATCACCAGGCCGCGACGCTTGGAGAACCAGCGTGTCGCCACGGTAGCGCCCAATACCAGCGCGGTCATGCCGGTGCCGATGCCGATCACCACGCCCCAGAGCAGCAGCAATTGCCATACCTCAGTCATGAAGAAAGAGGCGACAATGCCGCCCATGATCAGGGCAAGCGCGGTGGACACCACCTGCCGGACGCCGAAATGATTCATGAAGGCGGCGGCAAAAGGCCCGAGCAGGCCAAAAAGCACCAGCCTGACGGCCATTGCGGAGGAAATATCGGCGATATCCCAGCCGAATTCCTGATGCAGCGGCTGGATCATCACCCCTGCGGACCCCATCGCACCGGCGGTGGCCAACATCGTCAGGAAGGTGGTTGCAGCAACGAGCCAGCCATAGTGCAGATTTCTGCCGGCCATCCAGCTGGCGAGGCGTGTGGAGAGCATGTTCAAATTCCCTTTCCAGCGGCCGCGGCCGATAGTTTACGGGTATATACCCTATATTGCGGGCAGATACCCGCTTATGTCCCAAAAAATTACAGAGCTGTGAGCAGTTCCTGTAATTGTGCTGTCTTCTCAGGCCCAAGCCGGGCCTCGATTTCATCCTGCACCCCATCCCAGAGCGGCGCGCCCGCTTTCAGGATCGCATGCCCTTCCCTCGTCACGGTCAGCATCGCTTCCCGTTGATCCTCGCCGTGACCGATGGCCACCAGACCCATGCGAGCCAGCACCTTGGCGTTGCGGCCGACTGTGGAACGATCCAGTTCCACCCGCGCGGCCAGATCGGTCAGCGAGACAGGCGCGGTGCGGTTGATATTCCGCAACAGGCTGAACTGACCGATATTGACGCCAAGCGGCGCCAGCGCCTCGTCATAATAAGACGAAACCTTGCGGGATGCTTTGCGCAACAGAATGCAGTGGCAACGATCATTTGGCATTTGTCTCGGGTATATACCCGTAAATTTCTATGCGCAAGAGGCGACTGAAAACTATCGACGGGAAAGACCGCGCGCTCGGATCACAGCGTAAAAACAAACCCCGGTTTTAGGCCGGGGGTTGATATCAGTATCGGGCCTTATCTCAGGCAGAGAGCCTGCGGCCGCTTGCCACCAGCAGGCCGGCAACGCCATCAAGCCAGCCGGCTTTCAGCTCCAGCGCCAGGAAACGGCTGCGCTCGAACGGGCCGGGCATGATGAGGTGCTGGGCCTTGTCGGGGAAAAAGCCGAAGCGCTCGTAATAAGGTGCATCGCCAACCAGAAGAACGGCGCCGTGGCCTCGCTTGGTTGCCTCGGCAATGGCAGCGCGCATCAGCGCCGAGCCGATGCCTTTCCCCTCATGGGCGGCATCGACGGCCAGCGGGCCGAGCAGCAGCGCTTCGACGGCGCGGCCTTCGCGCGAGATGCCGGCCTCGACGTTCCACAGGCGCACCGTGCCGATGACATGGCCGTCCTCATCGCGGGCGACGAGCGCCAAGCCTTCGGCCGGAACGCGGCCGGCGCGCAGCTTTTCGGAAGACTTGCGGCGGCGGCCTGCGCCCATGGCGCGGTCCAGCAGGTTCTCACGGGCGACGACATCGCCCGGATTTTCCTGATCGATATGAAATGTCTGCGGCGTGAAAAACGACCGTACCGAATTCAAAAGAGCGGCCATCCTTGGCCTCCCGTCACACTACCGCCCACACGCGGCCCTTGATGAAAATTGGTGGAGCCGTTCCGGCCCGCCGACACGCTTTCCTCGGCTGGAAGAGGTGCAGCAAGCAGGGATTTGCGCAACAGCACAATCGGCAGTGCCGGAACGGAAGCTTGGTCGAGACGCCGCCCTTTTCAGCGGACGGCGCTCGGACTTTTTGACCTGCGCATCGGGTTTTCCGAAAACCGCGTTACACTTTTCGGCCCGATGCTTAGATGACGTAAGCCTTCAGCGGTTCGAAGCCGTTGAAGGCGACCGCCGAATAGGTGGTCGTATAGGCGCCCGTGCCTTCGATCAGAACTTCGTCGCCGATGGTCAGAGAGACCGGCAGCGGGTACATGTTCTTTTCATACAGCACATCGGCGCTGTCGCAGGTCGGGCCGGCCAGAACGCAGGGCTCCATCTCGTCCTGATCGCGCTCGGTGCGGATCGGGTAACGGATCGCCTCGTCCATCGTCTCGGCGAGACCACCGAATTTGCCGATGTCGAGGAACACCCAGCGGTGGTTGTCATTGTCGGACTTCTTCGAGACAAGAACGACTTCCGCCTTGATGACGCCGGCATTGCCCACCATGCCGCGGCCCGGCTCGATGATCGTCTTCGGGATCTGGTTGCCGAAGTGCTTGCGCAGTGCCGTGTCGATCGCCTGGCCGTATTCTTCGGCAGCCGGAACGTCGCGCAGATACTTGGTCGGGAAACCGCCACCCATATTGACCATCTGCAGGTGGATGCCCTGCTTGGCAAGCGACGCAAAGACGCGCTTGGCATCGGCCAGCGCCGCATCCCATGCGTCGAGATTCATCATCTGCGAACCGACGTGGAAGGATACGCCGTAGGATTCGAGACCGAGCTGATGGGCGTAAACGAGAACGTCGACAGCCATCTGCGGCACGCAGCCGAACTTGCGCGACAGCGGCCATTCCGCACCTTCGCCATCCGTCAGCACGCGGCAGAAGACGTGCGCGCCGGGAGCGGCGCGGGCGACCTTCTCGACTTCCTCATGGCTGTCCACGGCGAAGAGATCGATGCCGAGCGCATGGGCGCGTGCAACATCGCGTTCCTTCTTGATGGTGTTGCCGAAGGAGATACGGTCGGCCGTCGCACCGGCATCGAGCGCCATCTGGATTTCAGCCACGGAGGCGCAATCGAAGTTGGAGCCGAGCGAAGCGAGCAGCTTCAGGATTTCCGGAGCCGGGTTTGCCTTGACGGCATAGTAGATGGCGCTGTTCGGCAGGGAGTGCCGGAAAGCGTTGAAATTGTCGCGCACGACGTCGAGATCAACCACGAGGCAAGGGCCTTCGGGACGTCGGGTCTTGATGAAGTCGAGAATGCGTGCAGTCGTCATCGATGTATTCCCTGTTAAACCGGCTTCGGAAAAATCCGAAGGACAAAGGACGCTCGAGATATGCATTCGAATCAGCCGGTGGAGGCGCAGAATCGATAGCATACGCTCAAGGCGCGAATGTGAACGACGCCCTGCCAGAGCATCATTCGGCTTTGTCTGCCATTGATTGGAGGGAATGACCCGACCGCACTTCAGGCAATGATGGTGTGCCTCTTTAGTACCCCGGCTGATGGAAAGCCGGCAGAGAACCAGAAAGGCCCGCACCGTCGTTGCTTCGTATGTCCTCGCATTTCCCGGTTGGCCGGAATAGCGACTGGAGGGGTTAGTTCCAGGTACCTTACCTAAATCCTCACCACATCGAGGACTCGGCGGACACACATGGGCACGTGCGACTTTGGGCAGCACGGGAGATAAGAATATTCGCAGTCATAATCAAGAGGATTTTTTCGCCAAAGAGCGGATTTTTTCGGCAATGAATTAAGGGTTGAACAGTCCGTCCTCGCCGTTCAATTATATGGAACGAACCGGAGGATTTTCATGGACACGCTCACCCGCATCCGCGCCTTTATCGATGTCGTCGAAGCGGAGGGTTTTTCCGCCGCGGCGCGCAAGACGGGGCGATCCAAGGCGCTCCTGTCCAAATATGTGCGGGAACTGGAGGACGATCTCGGCGCGCTGCTCCTCAATCGCACCACCCGGCAGTTCTCGCTGACGGAGGCCGGGCACACCTATTACCGCACGGCTTCCGACATTTTGAAGGAGATCGATAACCTTGCCGATCTGGTGCGCGAGAAGAATGCCGATCTGAAGGGTAAGCTCAGGATTTCCGTTCCTCGCACCTTCATCGACGCCGATGTCGGCCAGAGCCTGATCGACTTCGCCAAGGAAAATCCAGAACTCTCGCTCGAAATCGTCGCGGAAGACCGATTCGTCGATCTGATCGAGGAGGGTTTCGATCTCGCGGTTCGGATAACCCGGCTGGAGGATTCGGGCCTCATAGCCCGCAAGCTTTCCGATTTCCGGGTCTATGCGGTGGCGACGGCAGATTTCGTGGCGAAACACGGGCCACTCCATGGCCCGCAGGATTTCTCCCGCGTCCCCTTCATCATCGACACCAATACACGGTTTCACAATACGGTGCGGTATCTGGAGCCGGATGGCGGTTCGAACTCCGTCACCATCAGCGGACCGATCGAGGTCAACAGCCCGCAGGCGACGCTGCGCGCCGCCCGTGCCGGGCTCGGCATCGCGCTCGTGCCGGATTTCATCGCCAGACCCTATATCCAGTCCGGCGAACTGGTGACGCTGTTCGACGATTATATTTCCAAGGACAGGGGTATCTATGCGGTCTATCCGCATCGCCGCTACCTGCCCGCCAAGGTGCGCAGCTTCGTGGACTATCTCTCGGCCTGGTTCAGGAAGAACGGGTAGCCCGCAAAATGAAACGCCCGCCTTGCGGCGGGCGTCGGTACTAGCGGAAAATCAGATCAGAATGGCGAATCCGGGAAGTAGAACTGCTCGGCATTGTCCTTGGTGATCAGCGTCGCATCGAGGATATATTCACCCGCGACCGGCACCTGATCGTAGAAGTGCCCAGCGGTCAGTTGCATGGCTGTCGCCACCATTGCCGGCGGATAGAGTACGTCGACAGGCACCAGCTTGTCGCCGTCCATCACCTTCTTGATCATGTCCTTGGAGCCGGCGCCCGCAACGATATACTGGATATCGGTGCGTTTCGCCTGCTGGATGGCTTCCAGCACGCCGATAGCCATGTCGTCATCCTGACACCAGACCACGTCGATCTTCTTGTATTTGGTCAAATAGTCCTGCATCACACGGAAGGCGTCGTCGCGGTTCCAGTTGCCGTACTGGCGGTCGAGAACCTTGACGTTCGACCCTGCGATGCCCTTGTCGAAACCATCCTGACGCTGCTGGTCGATCGGGATCGGCAGACCGCGAATGACCACGACTTCGGCATCCGGCGTCGTCTTCTTGATGTATTCGCCGGCCACCTGGCCAAGCGCGGGGTTGTTGCCGGCAACATAGAGATCGCGGATCGAATTGTCGTTGACACTCGGCGCGCGGTCGACCAGCGCGACGAAGGTGCCCTTGTCCTTGATCTCCTTGATGGCGTTGACCAGCGGATCGGGATCGGATGGCAGCACGACAAGCGCATCGAGCCCCTGCACGGCAAGATCCTGCAGCGCATTTGCCTGATTGGCGGCGTCCGGCGACGTCTTGACGATGACGTTGAGGCCCGGATGCTCCTGCATCAGCAGCTTCGCCACACGCTCGGCATGATAGACGACGCCCGCCGTCCAGCCATGATCGGCCGCTGGAATGGAAACGCCAATGGTGACCTTCTTGTCCTGCGCGTGAGCCGGACCCGCCAGCACCGCAGCCAGCGCGGCAAAGGCCACGCCGATGAATTTTCTACGCATAGTCTCTTTCCTCCCAAGACCGGGGCGTTCCTCCTTCGACCGCGCCTGCCCCACTGGCGCGGCGTGATACGTCACCTGCGGCTGAGCGAGCGCTGCACCAGCATGGCGATGATGATGATGGCCCCCTGAATGGCGCCGATCAGATATTCGCTG
Organism: Agrobacterium salinitolerans; assembly: GCF_002008225.1. Lineage (GTDB taxonomy): Bacteria > Pseudomonadota > Alphaproteobacteria > Rhizobiales > Rhizobiaceae > Agrobacterium > Agrobacterium salinitolerans. Next base: position 120,742 of record NZ_MRDH01000023.1, read on the forward strand.
ACGAAGTTCGACAGGATCATGATGTTGCCGACGATCTCCAGAATGAAGGCTCCGCAGATCGTCCCCCAGATGCGCCCTACCCCGCCTCTCAGCGCCGTGCCGCCGACGACGACGGCGGTGATGGCCTGCAACTCCCACAACATGCCTGTGGTGGCCGAAGTGGAAGCGAGGCGCGGCACGTAAAGCAGCACCGCAACGGCGACACACAGCCCCTGCACCACATAGGCGATGGTGCGCACCCGGGTGACCGAAATACCGGAATAACGCGCTACATCCTCACTGGAGCCGACGGCCGTCAAATGCCGGCCGTAACGGGTGCGATAGAGCACGAAGGCGGCGATTGCAGCGGTGACGAAGATGACGATGACCGGCACCGGCACGCCGAAGACATTGCCGAAATAGACCGGACGATAAAGCGTCTGGATTTCCGGATTGCGCAGCGTGATCGCCCCGCCCTGCGACAACCATGTGGTCAAGCCGCGATAGATGCCCATGGTGCCGAGCGTGGCGATGAAGGGCTCGATACGGCCGATGGTCGTGATGAGACCGTTCGTCAGCCCACAGGCAGCACCTATGGCGAGCGCCAGCGCCATGGCGGTGAGCAGCATTAAAAGCGGACTTGCGATGACGCCGCTATTCATGAACAGGATCATCAGGCTGGCGACGAATGCGACCATGGCCCCGACGGAAAGATCAAGCCCGCCCGATGTGATGACGTAAGTTGCGCCGAGCGCGATGATGGCGATGAAGGCGCTGCGCGTAGTGACGTTCAACAAATTGTCGATGCCGATGAAATTGGGATTGGCGATGGCGCCGAGAACCAGCAGCAGGGCCAGCGCCACGAACGGCGCGACGGCGCGCAGGTCCCAGTCCTTCGAGGTCTTCGGCGTTTTGCCGTTGTCAAATGCGGCCTCAGTCATATTTCCCCTCAGTCTCTTTTGTCAGGCCATGTTTCCCGGGACACGGGCGCTCAGGCGGGTTCCTGCGTATGAACGCCCGTCGCCAGTGTCACGATGTCGTTCTCGGTCATGCGCTCACCCGTCACCTCACCGACGATCCGGCCCGACCGCATCACCAGAATGCGGTCGCAAATGCCGATCAGCTCCGGCATTTCCGAAGAAACCACGATGATCGAACGCCCCTCATCCGCAAGCCTGGCGATGAAGCGGTAAATTTGCTCCTTGGTGCCGATATCGATACCGCGCGTCGGTTCGTCGATGATGACGATGGATGGATCGAGCAGCATCATCTTGGCCAGCAGAAGCTTCTGTTGGTTGCCGCCGGAAAGCTGGCCCGCCAGCAAATCCTTGCGGCCGGTGCGGATGTCGAAATCCCGGACCGCATCATCGAGCGCCGCCGTTTCCCGGCGGGTATCGATCTGAAACAGCCGGCTGAATTTCTTGAGCGCGGCAAGCGTGAGATTGACACGCAAATCCTTGGCGAGCAGCAGGCCCTTGCCCTTGCGGTCCTCGCTCAGGTAAACGATTCCGGCCTTCAGGCTGTCTTCCGCCGTTGCGAAATGCACCGGCCTGCCGTGATGACGCACCGTTCCCCGACCGGCGCGCAGGCCGAGTATCCCCTCCATAAGCTCCGTTCTGCCCGCGCCAACCAGACCGGCAAAACCGAGGATTTCGCCCCTGCCCAGGCTGAAACCGGCATCCTGAGCATAGGCCGGAACGGTAAAATGCTCCACCTGCAGAACCGGCTCGTGTTCTCCGCCGGCGACACGGTCCGGATAAAGCTTGGCGACGTCGCGCCCCACCATCAGACGCGCCATATCCGCAGGCTCCAGCGTCGATGCCGGATGGGAGGCGACCAGTCTGCCGTCTCGCAGAACCGTCACCCGGTCGGCGATCTCCTTCACCTCCGGCAGACGATGCGAAATATAAAGCACGGCCACGCCCTTCGCCCGGATGTCCCTGATGACATTCAGCAGCGCATCCGTTTCGATGGGGGTAAGGCTCGCCGTCGGCTCATCGAAAATGACCACCCGGTGCGGCACCAGCAGCACACGGGCGATCTGCACGAGTTGCCGCTGGGCAATCGACAGGCTGCCGACAATGGCGTCCGGATCGATCGTACCGCCAAGATCGGCGATCGCCTTGCGGGCACCGGCGCGCATCGCGCGATCATCCACCGTCGGACCTCTGCATAATTCACGGCCGAGATAGATGTTCTGCGCCACCGTCAAATCCGGGGCCAGCAATATTTCCTGATGCACGAGGACGATGCCGCGATGTTCGGCGTCCACCGGTCCGGTGAGCGCAACGGCCTCGCCATCGATGCGGATTTCCCCGCCCGACGGCTTCTCATTGCCGGCCAGAAGCTTCATCAGCGTCGACTTGCCGGCGCCGTTCTCACCGATGATCGCGTGGACCTCGCCGGCCTGCACCGCAATCTCGATGTCCTTCAGAACCTGTACCGGACCGAAAGACTTCGATAGCCCAACCGTCCGGATCAAGGCCGGGTCTGGAGATTCGTCAGCAAAAGCCATGCGCCCTCACCGGTGTCCCGTAGGAACGGACGGCGCTTGTCCCTTAATTTTATTTGAAATGACCATGTGCGAACTCCTCCCAAAGCCCGAAGAAGAAGCTAGCGTTCGTTTTGAGGTACGTAAAGCAATTTTCGCTGGTCTTTTAGAATACACTCAAATTTGACCGTATGAACCGCAAACCAGAAGGTCCCGGAAGTCCCGTCATGATGCGGAGGAGCGCTGGAAACCCTTCATCAGGCGGTGCACGGCTTCGGCACCTTCCCTGGCCAGATCGAAACGCTTGCCGAACAGCAGCCAGTCGGAGCACATGCCTTTCAGCAGCCAGTATAGCGCATCGAGCGCAGAGTCCGCCGTCCAGTTGTCGTTGAATGCGCCTTCCGCCTGCGCCCGTGCGAAAGCGGCCTCGAGCCGATCCTTGTGATACCGATCCAGTTCTTCCTGCGCGTGCAGCACCGGAGCGAACTCATCGGAGTAATTGGTGCGCAGGCTGATGGTCATGATGCGCTGGCGCTGTTCATCTTTTGAAAGAAGCGTCAGCCATTTGCAGGCGGCTTCCTCGATCTTGGCGAGCAGAGCCAGCCCCTTGACGTCGGGGTCGCCGAAATCGAGCAAATCCGATTCCGGCAGGGACACCGATTGATAGAGGCCGATAAAGAGATCGCTCTTGCTGGAAAAATGCCAGTATATGGCACCACGCGTGACGCCGGCCGCAGCCGCCACCTCATCCAGAGAGCTGTTGGCCACACCCTTCTTGAAGAACACCCGCTCGGCGGCGGCAAGGATCGCCTGACGCGTCTCTTCTGCCTCGGCCTTGGTTCGGCGCATGCTGATGCCTCCTTCCAGTCGCGGCACGGCGCTTTCGCACCGTACCTTGTTTGCAGTGCCGGGCTGTCAGCCAAATGAACGCATTCATGTGACTTTTCGCCCAGCTGTCACACCCGTTTTATTCCGCTGGCGATACGGCGTCAGCAGCAATCTCGCTGCCCTTCTTCCGATCCCCGAAAATCTTCATGACAAAGACGAAGAAGACGGGAACGAAGAAGATCGCGAGGATCGTCGCCGAGATCATGCCGCCGAGAACCCCGGTACCGATGGCGTTCTGGCTCGCCGCACTGGCACCAGATGCGATCGCCATGGGCAACACACCGAGCGAGAAGGCAAGCGAGGTCATCAGGATCGGCCGGAAGCGCAGATGCGCCGCCTCCACCGTCGCATCATAGGTGGATTTTCCTTCCGCCCGCAAATCCTTGGCGAATTCGATGATCAGGATCGCGTTCTTGGCCGAGAGACCAATGATGGCGACAAGACCCACCAGGAAGTAGACGTCGTTCGGCATGCCGCGCATCATCACCGCCGCCACCGAACCGATGACCCCGAGCGGCACCACCAGCATGACGGAGAGAGGGATGGACCAGCTTTCGTAAAGCGCGGCCAGCAGCAGGAAGACGAACAGCACGCTAAGGCCGATCAGGGCCGGCGCCTGTGAGCCCGACTGGATTTCCTGCAGCGACTGGCCGGTCCATTCGAAACCGAAACCACCCGGCAGTTCGCGCGCCAGACGCTCCATTTCGGCAATCGCATCGCCGGAGGAGTAACCCGGTGCGGACTGGCCGCTGATACGGATCGCAGGATAGCCGTTATAACCGACCACCTGCGAGGGGCCGCGCACCCATTCCACCGAAGCGAATGAGCTGACCGGCACCATGCCGCCATTGGCGTTGCGGACGTTGAGGTTCAAAAGATCCTCGGTCTTCATGCGCTGGCCCAGCTCCGCCTGCACCGTCACACGCTGCATGCGGCCGGCATTGGGGAAGTCGTTGACATAGGACGACCCCATATTAGCCGAGATGGTGGCGTTGATGTCGCTGAAGGTCACACCGAAGGTATTGGCCTTTTCACGGTCGATGACGAGATTGACCTGCGCCGCATCCGGCATGCCTTCGATGCGAAGACCGGCAAGGATGGGGCTCTGGCGGGCGGCGGCCATGAGTTGGGCGCCCGCTGCGCTGAGCGCGGTCTGACCGGCACCCGACCTGTCCTGAAGACGGAAGGTGAAGCCGCTCGAGTTGCCCAGACCCTGAATGGGCGGCGGCGACAAGGCAAAGGACATCGCGTCTGGAAGTCCCCACAGCTTGCCGTTGATCCGGGCGGAGATAGCGGCAGCCGAATCCTCCGGCCCGCGTTCGCTCCAGTCCTTCAGCGTCGCGAAAGCGAGACCCGCATTCTGGCCGGAGCCGGAGAAGGAGAATCCCGAGATCGCAATGACGCGCTCCACCGCCGGCTCTTCCATGAAGATTTTCTCGATCTGCTGGATGGATTGCAGCGTGCGCTCGGTGCTGGCTTCCGCCGGCGCCTGAATATCGACGATCAGATAGCCCTGATCCTCGTTGGGCAGGAACGAGCTTGGCAGCTGCATATAGGCCCAGCCGAGACCGGCAAGCAGCGCCGCATAGATGATCATGAAACGGCCGGAGCGCTTGATGATGCCCCCCACCGACGAGGAGTATTTGTGCGACGCCTTATCGAAATTGCGGTTGAACCAGCCAAAAAATCCTTTTTTCTCGTGATGCCCTGCCTTGATCGGCTTCAGGAAAGAAGCACAGAGCGCGGGCGTGAGAGACAGTGCCAGGAAGCCCGAAAACAGGATGGAAACCACCATCGTCAGACTGAACTGCTGGTAGATGATGCCAACGGCTCCGGGGAAAAAGGCCATCGGTACGAACACCGCGGTCAGCACCAGCGTGATGCCGATGATGGCGCCCGAAATCTGGCCCATGGCCTTGCGGGTCGCCTCCTTCGGCGGCAGATGCTCCTCCGCCATGATGCGCTCAACATTTTCCACGACAACAATAGCGTCGTCCACCAGAATGCCGATGGCGAGAACCATGGCGAACATGGTGAGCACGTTGATCGAGAACCCCGAGACATACATGACGGCGCAGGTGCCGAGCAGCGCCACGGGCACCACCAGTGTCGGAATGATCGTGTAGCGGATGTTCTGCAGGAAGACGAACATCACCACAAAGACGAGGATCATTGCCTCTATCAGCGTGTGAATGACCTTCTCGATCGAGATCTTGACGAAGGGACTGGTATCATAGGGTATCTCATACTCGATGCCCTGCGGGAAATAACGTGACAACTCCTCCATCGTCGCGCGCACGCCTTCGGAGGTCTGCATGGCATTTGCCGTCGGCGACAGCTGGACGCCGATGGCCGCACTGGGTTTGCCGTTGAGACGGCTCGAGAAATTGTAGCTCTCGCCCCCCACTTCGACACGTGCGACATCACGCAGCCGCACCGATGAGCCATCGGGATTGGCGCGCAGCACGATGGAGCCGAATTCCTCGGGCGAGGTCAGCTGGCCCTGGACGTTGACGGTCGCGGAAATCTGCTGGCCGACGGGGTTCGGCGATGCGCCGATGCGGCCGGCGGCAACCTGCGAGTTCTGCGCCTGAATGGCGTTGATGACATCGTCCGAGGTCAGGCTGAGGCCCAACATCTTGTCGGGATCCATCCAGATGCGCATGGAGCGCTGGGTGGCGAACAGCTGCGCGCTACCGACACCCGGCACACGGCGCAATTCACCCAGCACGTTGCGGCTGAGATAATCGCCAAGACCGATGGCATCGGTGTTGCCGTCGACGGAGGTCAGCGCCACCATCATCAGAAACGATGTGCCGGCCTGTTCCACACGCAGTCCCTGTTGCGTCACAGAGCGCGGCAGACGGGGTTCGACGCGTGCAATGCGGTTTTGGACTTCGACCTGGGCTTCACCGATATTGGTGCCGGGCTCGAAGGTCACGTTGATCGAAATACGACCGGAGGATTCCGACGTCGACTCAAAGTAGATGAGACCGGGAACGCCGTTCAGCTCTTCCTCGATGGGCCGGGTAACACTCTGATAGATGTCTTCCGGCGAGGCGCCCGGATAGTTGGTGCCGATCGAAATCTGTGGCGGGGCCACATTCGGATATTGCGCAATCGGCAGCATGGGAATGGCGAGCAGGCCCGCCAGCATGATGAAGATGGCGACGACCCAGGCAAAAATGGGCCGATCGATGAAAAAACGTGCCATGGAAATCGGTCCTTATTGCTTTGCGGCCGGGACAGCGCTCTCGCTGCCGGCGGCGGCAGTGACATCGGGCTCCGGCGACCACGGTTCCGGCTTCACCTTCGCGCCCGGCGCGGTTTTCTGGAAACCTTCGGCAACCACGCGGTCACCATCCTTCAGCCCCTCCGAAATCACCCAGCGATCACCGATGGAGCGTCCGACGCTCACGCGCCGCTGTTCGACCGTGTCTTCGGCATTCACGACAAGAACGCTTGCCTGCCCGCCCGCGTCGCGCTGCACCGCCTGCTGCGGCACGGCAAAGGCCGCCTTCTGGATACCCTGCTGGATCTGGACGCGAACATACATGCCCGGCAAAAGATCGCCATTCGGGTTGGGGAATTCGCCGCGCAACGTCACCTGGCCGGTGGTTTCATCCACCGCTGCCTCGGAGAACAGCAGGCGGCCAGACACCGGATAACGGCTGCCATCATCAAACAGCAGGTTGACTTCGGCCTCGTTCTTGCCGGTCATCAGCTGGCCGTCTTGCAGCGCCTTGCGCAGGCGAATGAGATCGGCGGCCGGCTGGGTAAAATCGGCATAAATCGGATCGAGCTGCTGGATCGTCGCCAGGCTTTCAGAACCGGTCGCGCTGACCAGCGCGCCTTCGGTGATGCGCGCCCGGCCGATGACGCCGCTGATCGGCGCCTTCACATCGGCATATTGCAGATTGAGCCTTGCTTCCGCAACGCCTGCCTCCGCCACCGCCACTTCGGCATCGGCCTGCGCCAGCAAAGCGACGGCATTGTCGAATTCCTGCTGAGAGCCGACATTGGAGCGGCGCAGCTGCTGCTGACGGTCGGCGGTCTGCCGCGCCTGCAGTTGCGCAGCCTGCGCCCGGCGCAGCGTGCCTTCGGCGCTATCGACGCGCACCTGGAAGGGTGCGGGATCGATCCGGTAGAGCACGTCGCCTTCCTTCACCAGCGAGCCCTGCTCGAACACCCGCTCGACGATGATGCCGGAAACGCGCGGACGTACTTCGGCAAGCCGCGTCGGCGCGATGCGTCCCGGCAATTCGTTGGTGATGGGCAGTTCTTCCGGCTTCACGGCCACGACCTTGACCGCACCGGGCGGCGGGGCGGCGGGCGCGGACGCCTGCTCGTCGCTACACCCGACCAGGACGATGCCTGTCAACAACACCGCTACGATCTGCCCAAATCTCTTCGCCATACTGCGCTCCGAATCCATAAAATAAGTCACATTTACATACATACTAATACGTATGTAAAATTTCGGCAATAGAATTGCTGCAGTGCAAAAGCGCTCTCACGCGCTTGTGAAGATGTGTGCGACCCTGAAAGAACACCAAGGAAGAGCGGAACCGTGAAATGCGAGGGAGAGTCGGGCCAATTGCGCCGACGTCATCCTCGGGCCTGTCCCGAGGATCTGCCACCGTATCGATTTTATTCGACGTGGTTAGATCCTCGGCACAAGACCGAGGATGACGTTGAGGGAATGCTCACCCTTCATCACCGACTTCAAGAGACTGCAGCCTGTCCGGAAATTTAAACCGGACAGCAGTAAGACAAGCGCAGGGATGTCGTCGAGACCATGCAAACCGTCGCGGAAGACAAGAACTCCCCTCGCCTTTCCTTAGAACAGGCGCTTCAGCGAGGAGGCTTCCGGCTGCGGGCCGCCCTTCGTCGTGTCGTTATTGTCGGCGGCTCTGTTGCGCAATGCCGCATAATAGGCGTTCTTCTGCTCGTACATATTCATGTCCGCCCGGCGCACCAGCGATTCCATCGTCTCGCCGGCCTCGCTGGTCGCCAAACCCAGCGAGAGGCTTAGCGGCGCGCTGGAATAGAACTGGTTGTTGATCTTCAGCAGTTCGTAGACGGTTTCCACCATGGCGGCGGCGACCTGCTTGTCGGCGCCGGGGAGAAGGATGGCGAATTCGTCACCGCCGATGCGCGCGGCATGGTTCGGCGCAGTCACCACACCGTTCAGCACCTCACCCACCCGCCGCAGCAACGCGTCGCCGGCATCGTGGCCGAGCTTGTCATTGGCATCCTTCAGGCCGTTGAGATCGATGACGATGGCGGAAACCGGCCTGAGCGCGCTGCGCTCCAGCCGGTTCAGCTCGTCCGAATAGAAAGCGCGGTTGTGCAGCTTGGTCAGCACATCGTGCTTGCCGAGATACTCGAGGTAGGCTTCCGCCTTCTTGCGCGCGGTAATATCCGTCAGCGCCACCTGCACCAGCGACCAGTCGTGCTCATGGCCCGGAAAAACGGAAAAATGCAGGAGAACGTGCCGCTCCGAGCCATCAAGCGCATAATTCACCACCTCGCGATGGTGGGTGAGATTGCCGTTCCAAAGCTCCATCAGCTGTTCCCGGAACGGCTTTTCCATCTCACCACGGAAAATATCGCCTAGCCGCTGCAACAGAACCTGCCGGTCCGGCGCGCAGAACAGGTCAAGCGTCGCGCGGTTGACGTCGATGACGCGGATTTCGCTCATGCATTGCCGCACGAATTCGGGATGCACATCCATGAACACGCGGAAATCGACGATGCCGCGGTCCCTGACCTCCTCGATCAATCGCCGCACCCGGCTGAAATCTTCCACCCACAGGGAAACGGGTGAGTGTTTGAACATACCTTCGGCATAACGACGGTTGAGAAGCTCCTTGCGGCGGGCTTCCTCCCGCTCCGTCACATCCTCGGTGGTCAAAAGCAGCCGCCCGAGTGTTTCTTCGTGGCCGGGAATGACCGCGCCGCGCAGCTGAATATCCAGTCGCTTGCCGCCGATTGAATAATTGACCGCGTTGCTGGTGAACTCCGTCTTGCCCGCCCAGAGTTCGGAAAGCTCGTTCACATGGCTTTCCAGCATGTCGTCACGAAAAATCCGGTGCAGATTGTCAACGAGATGCGCCTGATCACGGGCCTCGAACAGCTCCAGCGTCCTGGGGTTGACCTTAATCACACGGATTTTCTGCGAACAGGCCGCTACCCTTGATAAATCTTCGAGAAGAAACGCCCTGATATCCTCCACGCCCTGAGACCGCCAGATATCGAACTGGCTTTTCACCTCGCTGAAATCTTCTATCCACATCGCCACGGGCGCAAGATTGAAGATGCTGGTATCGGTCGTCTCACTCATGCGGGCATTCTTCTTGAGGTAAATGCGGATGAAGGCCGAAAGGGTGCGGGGCAGCAATGGCCGCCCGCATCTCCGGATTTATTAGGGATATTCGATTTAACGCAAGCATTTATCGCGCAAACCGTCAGATTGGGCGATAATTCCTGAGCTTTGTGACTATGATGCCCGTTACCAGAGCTTCACGTGGCGGTTCACATCCTTGTAGAGCAGGTAACGGAACCGGCCCGGTCCACCCGCATAACAGGCCTGCGGGCAATAGGCGCGCAGCCACATGAAGTCACCCGCCTCAACTTCTACCCAGTCCTCGTTCAGCCGGTAGACGGCCTTGCCTTCTAGGACATAAAGACCATGTTCCATCACATGGGTTTCCATGAAGGGAATGGTCGCGCCCGGCTCGAAGGTAACGATGTTGAGATGCATATCATAGCGCACATCTTCCGGATCGATGAAACGGGTCGTTGCCCATTTGCCTTCCGTGTCAGGCATGGCCGACAGGGCGACCTCGTCTTCATGCGAAAAGATCGCCGGCGGCAGCTCCAGCCCGTCAACCGCCTGAAACGCCTTGCGGACCCAATGGAACTTGACCGGCGCCTTGCCCGAATTGCGAAGCCGCCAGCGGGAACCGGCAGGCAGGAAGGCGAATGAACCCTCCCGCAGCGCGTGCTGCACGCCCTCGAATTCCACGGTCATTTCGCCGTCAACGACGAAGATCGCGGCTTCAGCCCGCGCGTCCGGTTCCGGCCGCTCACTGCCGCCGCCCGGCTGCACCTCGACGATATATTGCGCGAAGGTTTCGGAAAAACCCGTCATCGGCCGGGCGATGATCCACGCGCGAGTGCCGGTCCAGTGCGGCAGAACGCTTGTTACGATATCGGACATGACGGTTTTGGGAATGACCGCATAGGCGGTCTTGAACACCGCCTTGCTCGACAGAAGTTCCGTCTGTCCCGGCAGACCACCCATATCCGAATAATATCTCTTCATTTCAGCCATTCCATTCAGCAACGCATTCGGCGCGGATTCTTAAGGCCGCGCCGGCGTTTAATCAAATAGTTATTGGCAAACAGAGATCGGTCCGAAGGACATCACACCTTCTTCCGCATTGTCGCGTAGACGATATTGTGGTTCTCACCGAAAAACACCTCCGCCTCGATGCTCGCAGGATCGGCGCTGGCATTGACGATTCGCCACATATCCGCCTTGGAGCGCAACAGCAGCGCCCAGTTCATGAAGGTTTCCATGTAACCGTCGACGACGATGTCTTCCGAGAAATTGGCGAAGAGGAACATGCCGCCGGGTTTCAGCATCTCCATGCAGCGCCGCGTGAGTTTGATCGCCACGCGGTCGTTCAGATAATCGTAAAGACCGGCCGCATAGATCAGGTCGAAAGTGCCTAGTTCCTGCGTGCGCAGCACGATATCACGCACGGAACCATCGATCGCCTCAATGCAGCTGCCGTTGAAATCACGGGCGACGGAACCGACGCTCAAGGGATCCTGATCGAGCGCCACCCAGCGCTTGATCCGGCCCTCTTTCAGCGCCACGGAGGCATCCGCCTCGCGCAGATGGCCGGAAGCGATGGTGAGGATTTCCGTCTCATCGCCATGCCGGGCTGCGGCCTCGTCAACGAACCGCGTCAGCAAATCGCGCCGCTCGCGCACGGCGACCGAGGAACTGGCGTCCTTCGTGTAGTCGTAAAGGGCCGCACCGAGCGGCGTGGCCTTTTTCACCAGTTCCGCAACGCTGTCGTGGCCATAAATGAAATCCAGCAACTGCGCGTCGCCCGAATAGCCACGCGGCTTTTCGAAGGACCAACGCGTGAACGGGTCTTCCAGAAAACGGTGCGAAACGGGGTGATTCTGTACCAGCGGTATCAGTTCAGCCCACACGCTGGAGTGGAGCTTATCACGCAGGAGATGAAGTGCACCTGCTATTCTATGTATTATCTCACGTGCTGAAACACGATTGTCGAATTGCTGTTGTGCCAATTCGAGAATGAGCGCCACCTCTGCTTTCGCAACTGCGAACTGCTCATCGAATGTTTCCGTTCTGCGCGCAAAAATCTCCTTTGCGACAGTATCCGGGGTGATCAGACTTGCCCCGTCAAGATTTTTTTTCTTTACCCGCACCACTTCAGCCTCCAGTATTAACACATTGTTAACTATACGTTTCTGGGAGGCGGATGGCCACTCGCTTTCGATTTTTGAGCGGTGTAGGGATACATTAGTAAATTAGCGTATTTTTTTGGTCACACTCGTGAGGACGGGAGAAAGCAGATACGCGATTTAGTGAAACTTAATGTTGCGAACGTATAATGCGTTCTTCCTTTCCATGTTCTCCGCACGCATCGGCAGAGATCGACGGGAACCCGCAACGGGTGCGGAAGCACACGGAAAAGTGGAATAAGCAGTTACTTAATAAAGTATACGCAACACTATGGGAAAGTGCATGAAGCACACATTGGGAGAGGTGAGTGGACAGCAAGACTATCGGCGGCCGGACTCCCGGTTTTCTGATGAACTTCTTGCCCTTTACCAGCAGGAAGGTGAACGCAGCCGCCGCGGTTCGATCCGCCGGGGCCTGTGGACCGCTGTTTTAATCTATCTGCTATTTGCCGCAACCGACATCATTCTCATACCCGACGTCGCGTCCTATACCATTCTTGCACGCTTCGCCGTCGTCCTGTCATCCCTGCTGACGCTGGAAATCCAGCTGCGCAAGGGTGCAAGTACTGCCGCGCTCGATCTCACCTGCGCCACGGCTCTCGTCATGGGATATATCGGTTGGCTGCTCCCTTCGCTGTTGACCGACAATACTGAAAACATGTCCTATTACATGGTTTTCGGGGCAATATTCATGATGGGCGCCAATCTGTTTTTCACCTTCCGCTTCCATCTGTCACTGGTGTCTTCAGGTATTATTCTCGTCTCCTATTTTGTGGCGGCTATGCAGTTTCCCGAAGATGGCTTCTACAAGATCGCCTTCGGCACCTTCTACATTTCCTGCTTCGTCTTCACCTCTTACGTGAACTGGAACCTGAACCGGGAACGCTACCATGTGTTCGTCAACGCACTGGAGGCGAAGGCCCAGCAAAAGGCGGCGGACGAGCGTGGCCAGGCGCTGTTGCGGCTTTCAAATACCGATTCCCTGACGGGCCTGCAGAACCGCCGCGCCATCGACCACCATCTGCGCCTTCTGTGGGAAAATTGGATCAGGAAGGAAGAAGGCTTTGCCGTTTTCCTCATCGACGTCGACTTCTTCAAGAAATACAACGACCGTTACGGCCATCAGGAAGGGGACAAATGCCTGGTGACTGTGGGCAACGCCCTGCAGGATGCGATCACCGAACACGGCGCTTCCATCGGCCGCTATGGCGGCGAAGAATTCATCGTGCTGGCGCCGTTCAAGACCAGGCAGCAGGTGGGTGAGCTTGCCGAGACGATCCGCCACACAGTTGAAAGTCTGTCGCTCCCGCATGACCAGCGCCGCGATGGCACCTTCATTGTCACCGTCAGCATCGGTGCGTCGTTCACCCGTCCCAATCCGGACGGCAAATTGGAAAAGATCATCAATGAAGCAGACCGCGCGCTCTATATAGCCAAGGGCAATGGCCGCAACTGCATGAAGCTGTTCGATCCGAACGATCCGCAGACCAGCGACGAGACCGAGAATATTGCCGCCCTGCTGAAAATCGCCGTCGCGGAAAATCTGGTTTCCCTCGTCTATCAGCCTATTCTCAACGTTTCGACCAACGAGACGGCAGGGGTAGAGGCGCTGATGCGGCTCCGCCTGCTGGATGGCACTCCTGTCGCGCCTGGCGTCTTCATTCCAATTGCCGAACGTACCGGCACGATCATGGAACTTGGCCTGTGGACCATCAAGACGGTTTGCAAACAGATCCTGGCCGATGACACGGTGGCCGTCGTCAGCGTCAACGTCTCGCCGATGCAATTGAAGAATCCCGGTTTCGCAACCTCGGTGGCCGCCATTCTCGTGGAGGCCGGCATTGCCGGCAACAGGCTCGCCTTCGAAATCACCGAAGGCGTCGACATGGAAATGCACTCAGACGTGCTACGGTGTCTGAACGACCTGAAAACGCTTGGTATCAATATCTGGCTTGATGATTTCGGGACCGGTTTTGCCGGGCTCTCCTGGCTGCGCATGACGGATTTCGATACCGTCAAGATCGACCGCTCCTTCCTGCACGACAGCAAGGCCCCGCGCGGACGCGCGATGCTGCAGGACATGATCCGCCTCATCCGCAATCGCGGCCACAAGATCCTGATCGAAGGCGTGGAGACCGAGGAACAGCTAAGACTCGTGCGGCAGATGGAGATCGACTACGCGCAGGGTTATTATATTGGGCGTCCGGTCGGGGCCGAGAGGCTGAGCGCGGCGGCGGCGCCCTATCCGCGCCCCAACATGCTGCTGCGCCCCGCCTGATCCAGCGATGTCAGCGCAGACTGCCCTCATGTACTGGCCGCTTTAATGATAGGCGGGCAGGCTGAGCAAGAATTTTTCCGCAAGTTCTGAAAAGGCCGCCCGTGTGACGGGATCGACAGGAGCGCCTTCCCTCTCCCGCCTTGCCGCCACCGCCCACTCCCGGTCACCTGGCGCCATGACCTTGCAGTCTTCCCGCACAGGGGATCCGCGCAGGACCTCGAGATAACGTTTCATGCCCTCGTCGAACACGTCGCGCTCCAGGAAGGCCTCCGGCTTCAGTGCCAGAACAAAGGCTCCGAGCCCGCGCGGCGTTGAAAAATCCGGCCCGCCCATGGGAGCGAGATCGAAACTGAGCTTCATGCCGGAGAGAACAGCGCTGAAAATCTCGACCATTCCCGCAAGCGCCGCGCCCTTGAACCCGAACTCACCGCCAACAGGGGCAAGCATCTCGGCCGCATTGGGATCGCGCGTATCGACGCCGTCGCCATCCGAAGCGACGCCTTGCGGCAATTGCTGGCCAAGGCTGCGGTAAAGCAGAACGCGGTTATAGGGCACGGCACTCGTCGCCATATCCAGCAGCCAGGGCATGCCGTCCGCTGCCGGCACACCGATGGCAATGGGGTTGGTACCGTGGAAACGCATGGCGCCATCATGCAGGCGCACGAAACTGTCGGAATTGCAAAAGGTGAGGCCGATATAACCCTGCCGCGCCGCTTCCAGCGCATAAGCGCCGGCGGGGCCGAAATGCGATGAGTTACGGATCGCCACCGCGCCAATGCCGAATTTTTCCGCGAGCGCCATGGCGCTGTCCATCGCCGCATAAGTCGCGCGGGCGCCATGGGCATGGTCGGCGTCGATCGTCTCCACCGCACCGAAGCCCGAAACGCGGCGGATCTGCGGTCGCCGATTGAGACGTCCACCTTCGAGCGCGGTAATATAATGGGCGAGCAGGCGGACACCGTGGCTGTCCACACCGAGCCTTGTGCCGTGCATCATGGCGCGCGTCGCCGCATCGGCCGTTTCGTCATCGGTGCCGGCGGCCAGGAAAACGGCGCGGCAAAACCGCTCCAGCTCATCCAGCCTCGCCAGGACAGTGGCTTTTTCAGTGCTGTGCGCCATAAGGGAATCCTCCCAATTCCAGAATCCATGCCGCACAAGCTATTCACGGGGCGCGTTTTTGCAATCGAATATCGCGCGCCCGAAGGCTCAATCAGTCTTCCGTTCCCGTGGCATCGTAAGAAGAGCGTTCGCCGGCGATGATCGCGCGTTTGCCGACATGATTGGCAGGCCCGACAATGCCTTCCTGTTCCATGCGCTCGACCAGCGAAGCGGCGCGATTATAGCCCACGGACAGGCGGCGCTGGATATAGGATGTGGAGCATTTCTTGTCGCGCATCACCACCTTGACAGCCTTCTCGTAGAGATCGTCGCTATCGTCCTCACCCATGGCGGTCTTGTCGAAAACAGCGGCTTCCTCTTCCACATCTTCGTCGGTCTCGTCGGCGTCTTCGGTAACGGTGCCGAGATATTCCGGACGTCCCTGCGTCTTCAGATGCGCGACCACCTTTTCCACTTCCTCATCCGAAACGAAGGGGCCGTGGACACGGGCGATGCGGCCACCACCCATCATGTGCAGCATGTCGCCCTGGCCGAGCAGGTGTTCCGCGCCCTGTTCGCCAAGGATGGTGCGGCTGTCGATCTTCGAGGTTACCTGGAAGGAGATGCGGGTCGGGAAGTTGGCCTTGATCGTGCCTGTAATGACATCGACCGACGGGCGCTGCGTTGCCATGATGAGATGAATGCCCGCGGCGCGCGCCATCTGCGCCAGGCGCTGGATCGCCCCTTCGATTTCCTTGCCCGCGACCATCATCAGGTCAGCCATTTCATCGACGATGACGACGATGTAAGGCATGGCCGTGAGGTCCATTTCCTCCTGCTCGTAGACCGCTTCGCCGGTGGCGCGATCAAACCCGGTCTGCACGTTGCAGAATACCGTCTCACCCTTGGCGCGGGCGGTAGCGGCCCTTGCATTATAACCGTCGATATTACGCACGCCGAGACGTGACATCTTGCGATACCGGTCTTCCATCTCACGCACGGCCCATTTCAGGGCCATCACCGCCTTTTTCGGATCGGTGACCACAGGCGTCAGCAGATGCGGAATGCCGTCATAAACCGAAAGCTCGAGCATCTTGGGATCGACCATGATCAGGCGGCACTCTTCCGGCTTCAGGCGATAGAGCAGTGAAAGGATCATGGTGTTGATGGCGACCGACTTGCCCGAACCGGTGGTGCCCGCGACAAGAAGGTGCGGCATCTTCGCCAGTTCGGCGATGACAGGTTCGCCGCCGATGGTCTTGCCGAGGCAAAGTGCGAGCTTCTGGCGGGTCTCGGCGTAGTCGGTCGCTTCGATCAATTCGCGCAGATAAACCGTCTCACGCACCGGGTTCGGCAATTCGATGCCGATGACATTGCGGCCGGGTACGACGGCGACACGCGCGGAAAGCGCCGACATGGAGCGGGCGATATCGTCCGAGAGGCCGATGACGCGCGAGGACTTGACGCCGGGCGCGGGCTCGAATTCGTACAGCGTGACGACCGGGCCTGGACGAACATCGATGATCTCGCCCTTGATGCCGAAATCCTCCAGCACGCTTTCGAGAAGACCGGCGCTCTGCTCCAGCGCTTCCGGCGTCATGGTCGTGGTCTGCTGGACACGGGCTTCCTGCAGAAGATCGATGGAGGGGTATTCATATTCGCCTTCGGCAAAGACAGGCGCGTCGCGGAACATCGGCTGCGAGGCCTGGATGGGTGCGCGCGGCGTAAAGCGCGGCTCTGCCGTAATTCTCTCAACCGGCTGAACCTGCTCCACAGGTTTCGGCGCTTCGGCAACCATTGGCGTTTCCGTAACGGCCGGCGGCGCGACTTCCTGTTCAACGACCGGAAGGGCCGCAGGAACGACGGACTGGCGCACGCCGATCTCGCGGTAAAGCCGGATTGCGGAACCACCCGGCACGGTAATGACCGGAGGCACGGACGAAAGTACGGCCGCCGCGGCCGCCGGCGATGCAAAGGCGACCGGCGCGACAACAGCAGGTGCCGTGACCGAATTTGCAAGAACGGCGCGCGCGGACGCGGAGACGCCCTCGCCGGCAGCGCCCGGCAGATCAAGCGTCATCACTTCCCAGAACAGCTCATCAGGCAGATGGGCGGCGAAAGCTGGAATGGCAGCCTGCGGCGCGGTGGTCTGAACTGCATCGATGGCGGGTTCGACGGATGGCGGCTGAACCGGCGAGAATATCTGCTGCGCGGGCGCTTCTGAAGCTAGGGAAACCTCCGCCTGAACCGGCGCCCGGGCAGCGGCAGCCGCCTCTTCCGCCTGCTTGCGGGCAAGCTCCAGCCGCAATTTGTAGGTCAACGCCCTCGCACCCCGGGCCTCCGGCGGCTGCGGCAGGAACGGCATGCGCGGCGGCGGCATGCGCGGCTCCGCCGGCTTTATGACCGGCTGAGAGACAGGAGCAACCTCCTGCTGCACAGCCTGTTGCTGCTCCACCACTTCCGGCTCCGGTGCTTCAGCCGGAGCGACAGCCAGGACTTCCTCCTCCGGAATATTGGGGGTCTCGACCGGCATGCGCCGCGCAAACGCGCTTTCCGGCGTGCGGGTGAAACGGACATTCGGGCCGAGCACGAAAGCATTCTGCCAGCCGGGCATCTCGGCGCGGCCTTCGATGGCGTCGGCTGCGCTGACATCGGCATTCGGCTTGGGTGCCGCGCCGGCCTTCATCGCCGCCGTCTGCTGACCGGCAACCGACTGGCCGCCGGCATGACGAGCCTTCTCGCTCCCCTCCCCTACGCTATTGGACGAATTCTGGAATCTGGATCGGGAGAAGCTCATGGCAGCGTGCACACTCATCATAAACGTACATATTTCGGTCTCCCTGAAATAAAAAATAAAGGTTAATTACCCCTTTCCAAACGGGGTCGACGAGGTAGATTTTCGTTTCGTCCACAGGCGGCACGGGGCACATGCCATCGAGGGAACGGCACTCCAACCACTTAATTTTATTAGGTTATATCAAATTTTCAGAGCATTACCGAGGGCAAGATGACACGGTGAGAAAAGCGTATTGCCGCCGGAAAGCATATTGTTTCCGCAAAGGTGCGCGCAACGTAAAATCATTGCTGTAAAGCCCGCGAATTAACGTGGACACTGCCGAGGTTGCAGCCTTAAGATCGGCCTGCCGCGGCCCAAGCGGAAAGGCCCGTCCAGCCCTCATTTCCGGAGTGAATCATGTCGCCTGTCCATCTGTCCCGTCGCTCGCTTCTCAAGACCTCGCTTCTTCTTGCCGCAACCACGGGGCTGGCAGGCATTGCCGCTGCGCAGCAGGCGGCGCCCGGCGGAAGGTTGATCGTTGCGGCCGATTCGGAGCCGAAGAACCTCAATCCGGCGATCGTCGCCTCAAACGGCGTGTTTTATATTGCCAGCAAGATCATCGAGCCGCTGGCCGAGGCCTCCTTCAACGGCAAGGACGGCCTGGAACCGCGCCTCGCAACCGAATGGGCGGGATCGGATGACGGGTTAAGCGCCACCTTCAAGCTGCGTGAGGGCGTGACCTGGCATGATGGCAAACCCTTTACCTCCGCGGACGTTGCCTTTTCGGCGCTCTACGTCTGGAAACCATTGCAAAACCTCGGACGGCTGGTCTTTGCCAATCTCGATAAGGTCGACACGCCGGATGAACACACGGCAATCTTCCGCTTCTCCAAGCCAACGCCGTTCCAGCTCATCCGCAACGCGCTGCCGGTCGTTACCAGCGTCGTGCCGAAACATCTTTATGAAGGCACCGATATCGCCACCAACCCGGCCAATACCAAACCGGTCGGCACCGGGCCTTTCGTCTTTGCCGAATACAAACCCGGCGAATATTATCGCCTGACCCGCAATCCCAATTACTGGGGCAAGGACGAACCGCAGCTCGAAGAGATCATCTATCGCGTCTTGCCCGACCGCGCAGGCGCTGCCTCGGCGCTGGAAGCGGAAGAAATACAGCTGGCCGCCTTCTCCGCCGTGCCGCTGGCCGATCTCGACCGCATCTCGAAGGTGCCTGGGATCAAGGTCATCGCCGATGGTTACGAGGCGCTGACCTATCAATTGGTGGTGGAAATCAACCATCGCCGCAAGGAACTGGCCGACCTCAAGGTCCGGAAGGCCATCGCCCACGCCATCGACAAAAAATTCGTCATAGACAAGGTCTTTCTCGGTTACGCCACGGCATCCACCGGCCCGGTACCGAAGAACGCCCCTGAATTCTACACCGACGATGTCGAAACCTATGATTTCGATGTGGCCAAGGCCAACGCCCTGCTGGACGAGGCGGGTTATGCACGCGGCCCGAACGGAACACGTTTCTCGCTGAAACTTCTGCCGGCGCCTTACTTCAATGAAACCAGGCAGTTCGGCTCCTATCTTCGTCAGGCGTTGCAGGAAATCGGCATCGATGCCGAATTGGTCAACAATGATTCAGCCGCTCACCAGAAGGCCGTTTACACCGATCATGCCTTCGATCTCGCCATCGCGCCGCCGGTCTTCCGCGGCGACCCGGCAATTTCCACCACCATTCTCGTGCGTTCCGGCATTCCGACCGGCGTCGGCTTCTCCAACCAGGGCGGTTACGAGAACAAGACTCTGGACGAACTGATCGACAATGCGGCGATAACAGTCGATACGGCGGTACGCACGGCGCTTTACAAGGATTTCCAGAAGCAGGTCGCCGCCGATCTGCCGCTGATCAACGTTGCCGAATGGGGCTTCATTACCGTGGCGCGCGATACGGTCAAACATGTCGCCAGCAATCCCCGCTGGGCCGTCTCCAACTGGGCGGATACGACGGTCGACGGCTGAGGACGCGCCGTGAAGCGTGCAACAACATTGCTGAAGCGTAGGGCAGTCAGCGCCATTCCGGTGCTGCTGATTGTCCTCGTCTTCACCTTCGTACTGCTTGAAAACGCATCCGGAGACGCGGTAGACGCCTATCTCGTCTCCATCGGCGGCGGTGATGCCGGGCTCAGGGATGTATTGCGCGAGCAATATGGCCTGAACGGTTCGGTGCTGGCCCGTTTCTGGCTCTATGCCAGCTCGGTGCTGCGGCTCGATCTCGGCTGGTCGCTTGCCTTCGACCGCCCTGTGCTGGGGTTGATCCTCGAGCGACTGCCGAACACGCTTCTCCTGATGGGCAGCGCTACCACACTCGCCTTCATCCTCGGCACCGGGCTTGGCATCGTTGCGGGGGCGCGTCCTGGCGGGCTGGCGGACCGCGTGCTTTCAACGTTTTCGCTGGCGCTTTACGCCACGCCCGGCTTCTGGCTTGGCCTCGTGCTCGCAATCGTCTTTGCCGTTCAACTCAAATGGCTGCCCACGTCCGGCATCGAAACCATCGCCTCGGGCAAACAGGGATTTGCAAGGGCGCTCGATATTGCCCGCCATCTCGTGTTGCCGGTCGCCAGCCTCGGCCTCATTTATCTCGCGCTTTTCCTGCGCGTCATGCGCACCGCCATGGCGGCGGTCTGGCCGCTGGATTTCGTGCTGTTCGCCAGGTCAAAAGGGCTTTCCAAACGGCGGATCGTGCTGCGCCATGTCGCGCGCAATGCCGCTCTTCCGCTCGTCACCGTGCTTGGCCTGCAGGCCGCAACCATGCTGGGCGGCAGCGTGGTAGTTGAAAGCGTCTTTGCCATTCCCGGCTTTGGCCGGCTGGCGCAGGAGGCGGTCAGCGGTCGCGACACGCCGCTTTTGATGGGCATTATTCTAACAAGCGCCGTCTTCGTCATCCTCGTCAATCTCGCCGTCGACATTCTCTATGCCGTTCTCGATCCGCGCATCGGCAGCGGGGAGCGACAGGCATGAGTTTCGCTCTCCGGCTGCTGCGCAGTTTCGAAGGCGCCACAGGCGCCATCATTCTGGCGCTGCTTGCCGTGACGGCGCTCGCCGCGCCCGTCGTTTTTCCCGGTGACCCGCTGGCCATCGCCGGTGAGCCGCTGATCGCGCCCTTTACGGATGCCGCTTTGCCTCTCGGCACCGACCGGCTTGGCCGAGATGTGCTGGCCGAACTTGCCCACGGCGCGCAGTCCTCTTTGCTCGTTGGCATTGGCGCCGCCGCCGCGGCGCTGGTGATCGGCGCCGTCATCGGCACCATTGCCGGTTTTGCAGGTGGCCTCGTGGATGAAGCATTGATGCGCGTCACCGACGCCTTCCAGATCGTGCCGAATTTCTTGCTCGCGCTCGCCTTCGTCAGCACCATCGGCCCTTCCATGCCCATTGTCATTCTCGCCATTGCGCTCGGCGCATGGGCGGATCCGGCGCGGTTGATGCGGGCGCAGGTCTTGAGCATACGCGAGCGCGATTATGTTCAATCCGCCCGCGCCATCGGCATGCATCCGTTAGAAATCGCCTTCCGGCAGATTTTACCGAACGCCCTGCCGCCGGTTCTGGCGCTGGCCGCCATCATCGTTGCGGCAGCCATTCTCACCGAAGCGGCGCTGTCCTTCCTCGGACTTGGCGATCCCAATATCGTCACCTGGGGTTCTATGATTGCCGAAGGACGTAACGTCCTGCGCTCGGCCGCGTTTTTATCCGTCATCCCCGGCATCGGCCTTCTGGTCACCGTTCTCGGCGTTTATCTTTTCGCAGAAGGCGTCAACAGGGCGATGGCGACGAGGAGGCAAGAGCCATGAGCGGAAATGCGCTATGCCGGATCGACGATCTCAGCGTTTTTTATGCGGCAGGCGATGCACCGGCACTGCAGACTGTTTCGCTGACGATCCGGCAGGGGCAGAGGCTGGCGATCATCGGCGAAAGCGGTTCGGGAAAATCCACGCTCGGCAGAGCCATTGCCGGTCTTCTTCCCGGCAATGCGCGGGTTTCCGGCGATATTTCCTGGAGCCGCGATAGCGGCCTGTTTCACGGCAGGCCGCAGCCCGGACGCGATATCGGTACGATCTTTCAAGATACCGGCGCGACGCTGAACCCGGTTCTCACCATCGGCGAACAGGTGGCGGAAGGCGCCGTTCGGCATCTCGATCTGTCGTGGAGGAAGGCGCGCGATCTTGCCCGCGACCTTCTGGACCGGGTGCGGCTGCCGCATCCTTCCCACCTGCTTGCCGCCTATCCGCACCAGCTTTCCGGCGGCCAGAGACAGCGCGTGGCAATTGCCGCCGCCATTGCCGCCAATCCTTCGATCCTGATCGCCGACGAAGCCACGAGCGCGCTCGATACTGTCAGCCAGGCCGCCATCGCCATGCTGCTGGACGATCTGGTGCGGCGGGAAAACAAAACGCTGGTGTTCATCACCCATGATATCGGCCTCGCCTCCAGCCTTGCCGACGAGATCGCGGTTCTGCGCGCGGGGCTGCTGGTGGAACACGGCCCGACGCGGCGGGTGCTTTCCACGCCTGCCCATGACTATACGCGCGCGCTGCTTGCCGATTATCTCGATCTCTCCACTCCGCCGCTCATCAGCGAGGCCGCGTCATGAACGAAGCCCTTCTGCGCGTCGACGGATTGTCGAAAACCTATCGCACCGGCGCAAGAACAGTGGCGGCGCTTGCCGACATCTCTTTTTCGCTTCAGCCCGGCGAGACCCTGGGACTTGCCGGTCCCTCCGGCTGCGGGAAATCGACGCTGGCGCGCATTCTGATGCGGTTGATCCCGCCCGACGGAGGCACGATCCATTTCAAAGGCCGTGACTGGCTGGCGCTTGACGGAGGCAAGCTTCGTGCCGCCCGCCGGCATATGCAGATGGTGTTTCAGGACACGCATGGCGCCTTCAATCCGCGCGCCAGCGTCGAGGATGCCATCGGTGAACCGCTGCGCATCCATCGTATGGTGAAAAGACGCGACCGCGCGGCGGAAATACACCGTCTTCTCGAGCGCGTGGGCCTGCCCGCCAGCTATGCCGGCCGCTCGGTCTTCGAGCTTTCCGGCGGCCAGAGACAGCGTGTCGCGATTGCACGGGCTATTGCGCTCGAACCGTCGCTTCTCATTCTGGACGAGGCCGTCTCCGCGCTCGATGTTTCGGTTCGCCGGCAAATCCTCGAACTGCTGGTGGAAATACAGCGGGAGACGGCCGTTTCCTGTATTTTCGTCTCCCATGATCTCGCGGTTATCCGCGCCGTCTGCCACCGCGTCGCCATCATGGAAGCGGGACAGATCGTTGAAATCGGCAGGACGGGAAATATCGTTTCGGCGCCGCAATCCTCGACCGCCAGAACCCTGATCGACGCCGCACCGCGCCTGACCATTGCCACGTAAGGAAAAGACATGCCCGTTCCCGATTATGCATTGCTGCTTGACCCACCCGCTTTTCCCGCGGAGCGTTACGCCATTCTGGCTGATCGACTGGCAGCCTTGATGGGCACGGGCAACGACGTCCTTCTCATACAGGCGGAAGCCGTGCTGGCACTCGAGGCGGCGGCGACGAGCCTTGCCCGACCGGGTCTTAGAGCGCTCAACATCGTCACCAGCCCCTATGGCGCATGGTTCGGCGGCTGGCTCAATAGAGGCGGCGCGACGGTGCGCAACCTGACGGCCAGTCCCGCAAAGCCGGTCACGCTGGAGGAGGTGGAGCGGGCGTTGAACGAGGGCCCGGACTTCGATCTTCTCGCCATCGTCCATGCGGAATCGGCAAGCGGCATTCTCAACCCCCTGCCCGCCATTGCCGCGCTCGCTCGGCAAAGGGGTATCGTGACCCTTGTCGACGCCGTGGCGTCCATCGGCGGCCATACCTTCGAGGTCGACCGGCTGGGCATCGATATCGCCGTCATCGGCCCGCAAAAGGCGCTGGCAGGCCCGGCCGGGGTTTCCGCCATTTCCATCAGTGAAAGGGCGTGGGATCTATTTTCGCATGGTAGGGCGCTGGAAAACTCCATGCTCTCGCTTCTGGACCAGAAAAAACTCTGGCTCGATGCCGGCCGCGGCGCGCTGCCCGGAACGCCCGCTCCGCTGGAATTCTACGCGCTGGAGGCCGCCCTCGACAGGATAGAGGCCGAAGGTCTGACTTCCGCCAACGAACGCCACGAAAGAGCGGCGGCGGCCACCCGGAGCGGCATCAGGGCGCTCGGTATCCTGACCTGGGTGGAGGAGGCGCACGCCTCCGCCCTCGTTTCCACGGCGATCCTGCCGGATACCCTGGAAGCCGGAGATTTTCTCGCGGCTGCATCCAAAAAACAGGGCGCAGATCTTTCTTACGGTGTCGGCCCCGGCGCTGAACGACTGATAAGGCTCAATCACACCGGTCGGCGGGCGCATCCGGAGGCTGTGAAAGCCAATATCGCGGCCTTCGCCAGCGCCCTGAAAAGCCTCGGCCATGCCGCAGATACCGATTCCGCGCTGGAAGCGGCCGAAAAAACCTATTTTGACTCTCCTGCGAACAGCGTTCAACGCCCCTGATAAACGTTCATTGCGCCGAATCCTGCGGCGTTGAAATGTCAGTCACGGCATTGTCGTTAAAAATGGTAGACAAATTCCCCGGCCAATCTTGACGAAATCATGGCAACGCGCGAAACTTAACACACTGTTAACTCGCGTGAAGAAGGGAAATGGCCATGGTAGCAGGTTTCAACATGCTCTCCTTTGACCTCTTTGGCATCGGCCGAAGGATGCCCGTCGTCAAGGAACGGATGGAGACCGAGTTTCAGGACAAAACGCCGCGCAGACCCGACGACGAGTCGCACGATGACGACCGCGATCAGGAATATGAACTGTTCTTCTGGTCGCTTTACCCGGTGATCTGATGCCTGCCTGGCAAGCTTTTAAACCATCGGCAAAATAGGTTTTCCGTTGCCTCATCGCTACGGGGCGCGTGGGCTACTGCGCCAGACAAGCGCCGTAACCTCGATATTTTCAGTTTACCGTCAAACCAAACGAAAAGCGGCCCCGGGAAAACCTCGAGGCCGCGCAAATCCGACGATGGATGTTAATGGTTGTCGCGCGGCAGGCCCTTGGTCTGGGCAATGCGCTGGTACTTCACGGCCGGTTCCAGAACCGCGCCGGTTTCCATCTGGCTGACGATACCGCGCTGGATTTCCTGCCATGGCGTCTGGTGGTCGGGGAACTTGTAACCGCCCTCGGCGGAAAGCGCCTCGTAACGCTTGGCCAGTTCTTCGCCAGAAATCAGGATATCCGCCTTGCCGCGGCCCACATCGATGCGGACGCGGTCACCCGTCTGCAACACAGCCAGACCGCCGCCGGCCGCTGCTTCCGGGGAAGCGTTGAGGATGGACGGGCTGCCCGACGTGCCGGACTGACGGCCGTCACCGATGCAGGGCAGCGAATTGACGCCTTCTTTGAGAAGATAATCCGGTGCGCGCATGTTCACCACTTCCGCCGCACCCGGGTAACCGATGGGACCGGCGCCGCGCATGAAGAGGATGGTATTGGCGTCGATCTTCAGCGACGGATCGTCGATGCGGTGATGGTAGTCCTCCGGACCGTCGAACACCACGGCACGGCCTTCGAAGGCTTCCGGATCGTTCGGGTTGGAGAGGTAACGGTTGCGGAACTCTTCCGAGATCACGCTCGTCTTCATGATGGCGGAGGAGAACAGGTTGCCCCGCAGAACGCGGAAGCCAGCGCGCTCCTTGAGCGGCTGCTCATAGGGGCGGATGACCTTCTCGTCTTCGATGATCGCGCCACGGCAATTGTCGCCGATAGTCTTGCCGTTGACCGTCATGGCGTCTTCCATGATCAGTCCCTGGGTCATCAGCTGGTTGACGACGGCGGGAACGCCACCCGCATGGTAATAATCCTCGCCCAGATATTCGCCGGCCGGCTGCAGGTTGACGAGCAGCGGCACGTCTTCGCCATAGGTCTGCCAGTCATCCACCGTCAGCTCGACGCCGACGTGGCGCGCAAGGCCGTTCAGGTGGATCGGCGCGTTGGTGGAGCCGCCGATGGCCGAGTTGACGCGGATGGCGTTGATGAAGGCGTCTTTGGTCATGATATCGGAAGGCTTCAGGTCTTCCTTCACCATTTCGACGATGCGCAGGCCGGTAAGATAGGAGACTTCCTGACGGTCACGGTAAGGCGCCGGAATGGCGGCGGAGCCCGGAAGCTGCATGCCCAGCGCTTCGGCAAGCGAGTTCATGGTCGTTGCCGTGCCCATGGTGTTGCAATAACCGGTGGAGGGAGCCGACGAGGCGACGAGCTTGACGAAGCCCTGGTAATCGATCTCACCCTTCGCCAGCAGTTCGCGCGCCTTCCAGACGATGGTGCCGGAACCGGTGCGTTCGCCCCGGAACCAGCCGTTCAGCATGGGGCCGACGGAAAGGGCGATGGCCGGAATGTTGACGGTGGCCGCCGCCATGAGACAGGCAGGCGTGGTCTTGTCGCAGCCGATGGTCAGGACGACGCCGTCGAGCGGATAACCGTAAAGCACTTCCACGAGGCCGAGATAAGCGAGGTTGCGGTCAAGACCGGCGGTTGGGCGCTTACCGGTTTCCTGAATCGGATGCACGGGAAATTCAATCGCGATGCCGCCGGCTTCACGGATACCTTCACGCAGGCGGTTTGCCAGCTCCAGGTGGTGGCGGTTGCAGGGGGAAAGGTCAGAGCCCGTCTGCGCGATACCGATGATCGGGCGATCGGACTGCAGTTCGGCCTGGCTGAGACCGAAGTTCATGTAGCGCTCGAGATAAAGCGCCGTCATGTCCGCATTCGCGGGATTGTCAAACCACGCGCGCGAACGCAGCTTGCCCTGAGTTGCAGGAAGATTATCAGATGTCGTCATGATGCGGGTCTCCAGCCGGAAGTGGCCAACGGTAAAATATTACGAAATGCGACAAGCTTATGTTGCGCACAAGGAAAATGGAATCAGCGTTTCGGAGATCACGCATAACCGACAGAGTGAGCCCAGACGAGTGGCATCGAGCTGCACTTCGGCTTTAACCGAATATTTTTCGGCATTTACGCCCATCGCGGGATTACGCAACGGAATCTCCCTCCCTCTTTTGCCGACTAAATTTCGTCCCGGGGGCGCGAAAGTTCCGGCAAAAATCGTTTTCTTATTTGTATTACTATTAGATAAAATCATATGCTGTCAAGCGCGGCGACACCAGAAGGCGCGGCAGACAAGATCGTTCGAAACGATAAACTCGAATTATACATCTAATTGATATTAAAAGTTAAATGCTAAAATTTGCAAATGAATATCGTGCCCGAAAATTCAATTATTCGAAAATGCCTCTTTTCAAGAGTATTACTATATGCTCATAGTGTTGGCGTCACGCTGACATCATCTCTGGGAGGATTAAGATGAGAAAAGCTCTCGCGACAGTTACTGTCGCCGTTTCGCTGTGCCTTGCATCAAGTGTTTCCGCACAATCGCTGACCGTCGGCTTCTCGCAGATCGGTTCGGAATCCGGCTGGCGCGCGGCTGAAACCACCGTCACCAAGCAGCAGGCGGAGAAGCGCGGCGTCACGCTGAAGTTCGCCGACGCGCAGCAGAAGCAGGAAAACCAGATCAAGGCCGTTCGCGGCTTCATTGCGCAGGGCGTCGATGCGATCCTGATTGCACCCGTCGTCGCAACGGGCTGGGACGCCGTGCTAAAGGAAGCCAAGGAAGAAAAAATCCCTGTCATCCTGCTCGACCGCCAGATAGAGGCTCCTGACGATCTTTACCTGACGGCCGTAACCTCCGATCAGGTTCACGAAGGCAAGGTTGCCGGCGACTGGCTGGTCAAGGACGTCGGCTCCAAGGATTGCAAGGTTGTGGAATTGCAGGGCACGACCGGCTCTTCGCCCGCCATCAACCGCAAGAAGGGTTTCGAAGAGGCCATCGCTTCCCACGCCAACATCAAGATCGTGCGCTCGCAGACGGGTGACTTCACCCGCACAAAGGGCAAGGAAGTGATGGAGAGCTTCATCAAGGCGGAAGGCGGCGGCAAGGACATCTGCGCTGTCTACGCCCACAATGACGACATGGCCGTTGGGGCAATCCAGGCGATCAAGGAAGCCGGCCTGAAACCTGGAACCGACATCAAGATCGTTTCCATCGACGCGGTGCCTGACATCTTCAAGGCCATGGCGGCCGGAGAAGCCAACGCCACCGTCGAACTCACGCCTGACATGGCGGGACCCGCTTTCGACGCCCTTGAAGCCTATCTGAAGGACAAGAAGGAGCCGCCGAAGTGGATTCAGACCGAATCCAAGCTCTACACGGCGTCCGATGACCCGATGAAGGTCTACGAGGCAAAGAAGGATCTGGGCTACTAAGCCATTTCTTCTGGGAAACGGCGCAGGAGCTGCGCCGTTTCTTTCGGTTGTGAAACGACGGGCGAAAATCCGATACTGAATGATTTCATGGAGCGAGCGGGTGTGGCCTGCTTCTTCTCCCCGCCGGGGAGAAGGTCGCGGCAGCGGGATGAGGGGGCAAGCTCTCCGAAATCCGGTAATGTTTCCCCCTCATCCGACCCTTCGGGCCACCTTCTCCCCGGCGGGGAGAAGAAACGAGCGGCCACCGCTCGCTTTATGTGATCATTCTGCGCCCTCGTGGCGAGACCCATTGCAATACGGAAACTGCTCTATGTCCGAAACGGCACCACTTCTGGAAGCACGCGCCATCGGCAAATCCTTTCTCGGGATAACAGCGCTTGATAGCGTTGATTTTTCGCTCGGACGCGGTGAAATCCATGCGCTTCTCGGCGAAAACGGCGCGGGCAAATCGACGCTCATCAAAATCCTGACCGGCGTTTATCACCGCGACAGCGGCTCGATCTTTCTGGAGGGCGCAGAAATTGCGCCCGCCAATGTCGGCGAGGCGCAGGCGCTCGGCATCGGCACCGTTTACCAGGAAGTGAACCTTCTCGAAAACCTGACGGTTGCGGAAAATCTCTTTCTTGGCCGCCAGCCCCACCGCTTCGGCATGATCGACCGCGCCTCAATGCAGAAGCAATCACAGGCGCTGCTGACGCAATATGGTCTTTCCATCGACGTCAACGCCCTGCTCTCCAGCTATTCCGTCGCCATCCGCCAGATCATTGCTATCGCCCGCGCCGTCGATCTTTCCGGCAAGGTGCTGGTGCTGGACGAGCCGACTGCCAGCCTCGACGCCCACGAGGTCGGAATGCTGTTCGGGGTGCTGAGAAACCTGCGCGCGCGCGGCATCGGCATCATCATCATCACCCATTTCCTCAATCAGGTCTATGATATTGCCGACCGCGTCACGGTTCTGCGCAATGGTCGCCTCGTCGGCACGCGCGATATCGGCAGTCTGCCGCGATCCGAACTCATTGCGATGATGCTGGGTCGCGAAATGCAGCACATCACCCAGGAACATCAGGCGGCGGACGATACCGTTATCGAGGGTGAACCCCCGATCCGTTTCGAAGGTTACGGCAAACGCGGCAGCATCGCCCCTTTCGATCTCGGCATCCGCCCAGGCGAGATCGTTGGCGTCGCCGGTCTCCTTGGCTCCGGCCGAACGGAAACCGCGTTTCTGCTGTTCGGTATTGATCGTCCCGATACCGGCAACGCGACGATAGACGGAAAACCGGTGACGATTTCGTCGCCCGAGGCCGCGATAGCGGCCGGATTCGGCTTCTGTCCGGAAGAACGAAAGACAGACGGCATCATCGGCGACTTTTCCGTCACCGATAATATTGCGCTGGCGCTGCAGGCCCGGCAGGGCTGGGCACGGCCGCTCTCCCGCCGGCAAAAAGCGGAACTTGCCGAAAGCTTCATCAAATCGCTCGATATCCGTCCGGCCGACCCCGAACGGCCGATCAAATTCCTGTCCGGCGGCAATCAGCAGAAGGCCATTCTGGCGCGCTGGCTCGCCACCCATCCCCGGCTTCTGATCCTCGATGAGCCGACACGCGGCATCGATATCGGTGCGCATGCGGAAATCCTGAAAATGATCGAAAAACTCTGCAGCGAGGGCATGTCGCTCGTCGTCATCTCCTCCGAACTGGAAGAACTGACCGCCGTCGCCCATCGTGTCGTCGTATTGTCCGACCGCCGCCATGTCAGCGAATTGAAGGGCGGCGAATTGACCGCCGACAACATCATGCGAGCGATTGCCGATGCGGCGAAAACGGAGGCGGCATGATGGCAGCAATGACACGACGCTTCAAACGACTTGCTCCGCAGCTTGCCGCGCTCTTCATCATTCTGGCAGCGATTACAATCATTTCTCCGGGTTTCCTGCATGTTTCGTTCCAGAACGGCCGACTCTATGGCAGTCTGGTGGATATTCTCGTGCGCGCCGCTCCCGTGGCTCTGCTGACCATCGGCATGACGTTGGTCATAGCCACCAAGGGCATCGATCTTTCCATCGGCGCGGTCATCGCCATCTGCGGCGCGGTTGCGGCCACGCTGATCAGCAATGGCCATTCCATTCCCTCGGTCATCGTCATCTCACTTGCGGTGGGCATTGCCTGCGGCCTGTGGAACGGCGTGCTGGTCGCCCTTCTTGACATTCAGCCGATTATTGCCACCCTGATCCTGATGGTGGCGGGACGCGGCATCGCCCAGCTCATCACCGAAGGCGTCATTCTCACCTTCAACAATGACAGCTTCGCCGCCATCGGCTCCGGCTCGTTCGCAGGCATCCCGCTGCCCGTCATCGTCTGGGTGGCGGCGGCGCTGTTGATCGGCCTTCTGGTGCGCAAGAGCGCGCTTGGTTTCCTGATCGAGGCGACCGGCATCAATCGCCGCGCCGCAGCTCTTGCCGGAGTTCAGGCGCGCTTCCTCTTGTTCTTCGTCTATGCCGTATCCGGCCTCTGCGCGGCCATCGCCGGCATGATCGTGACCGCAGATATTCGCGGCGCGGATGCCAACAATGCCGGCCTGTGGCTGGAGCTGGACGCCATATTGGCGGTGGTCATCGGCGGCGGCTCTCTGAATGGCGGGCGCTTCTCCATTACCGCCTCGTTGATCGGCGCCCTCATCATCCAGACCATCAATACCGGCATCCTCGTCTCGGGCTTTCCGCCGGAATTCAACCTCATCATCAAGGCCGGCATCATCATGGTCGTGCTGACGCTGCAATCGCCGGCAATCATCACGGTACTGGGCTTCGTCAGACCACCCAAGCCAAACGCTAAACCGGCCGCCGCCGATGGCATGACCAAGGAAGGAACCGTGCGATGATCCATAGCCGCAACCTGCCCTTCCTCACCACGCTGACGATCTTCGTGGTCGCCTATTTCCTCTGCGTGCTGCAATATCCGGCGATGTTCTCGACACGGGTGATAGGTAATCTTCTGACAGACAACGCCTTTCTCGGCATCGCGGCCGTCGGCATGACCTTCGTCATCCTGTCGGGCGGCATCGATCTCTCCATCGGCTCGGTCATCGCCTTTACCAGCGTCTTCGTAGCCGTGATGGTCGGCACCTATAATATCCATCCGCTGCTCGCCTTCGCCATCGTGCTGGCGGTCTCGACGCTGTTCGGTTGCCTGATGGGGGCGATGATCCGCTTCCTGTCGATCCCGCCTTTCGTGGTGACGCTGGCCGGCATGTTTTTGGCGCGCGGCGCGGCTTACCTCATCTCCACCCAGTCTGTGCCGATCTCGCATCCCTTCATCGATGCGATACAGGGCTTTTATTATCGCTTTCCCGGCGGCGGCAGGCTGACGGCACTGGCCATGCTAATGCTCCTCGTTTTTGCGGCGGGCATGTTGATCGCTAGCCGCACCCGCTTCGGCGCCAATGTCTACGCGCTTGGCGGCAACCCGCAATCGGCAGAGCTGATGGGCGTGCCGATCGGGGCGACGACCATCGGCATCTATGCGCTTTCCGGTTTCCTCTCCGGCCTCGCCGGCATCGTCTACACGCTCTACACCTCGTCGGGTTATTCGCTGGCGACGGTGGGGGTGGAACTCGACGCCATCGCCGCCGTCGTCATTGGCGGCACGCTTTTGACCGGCGGCACGGGGTTGGTGGCAGGAACCTTCATCGGCCTTCTGATACAGGGGCTGATCCAGACCTACATCGTTTTTGACGGAACGCTTTCTTCCTGGTGGACGAAAATCGTCATCGGTGTGCTGCTTTTCATCTTCATCGTGTTGCAGCGCGCAATCATCTGGTATTCAAACAGGAGACTGGCCGGACCGCATCCGGCATAATTGCCAAGGGAGGCTTGCTTGGGGCTGCTCGAAACGACGATTAGCGGGCGAAAACGCCGGAACAGCCACGCCCATGTGGTTTCCGAACTCGGCAGCGCCATCGTTTCGGGCAGAATTGCGGAAGGCTCCCTGCTGCCCAACGACGCGGAGCTTTCCATGCGCTTCGGCGTCTCGCGAACAGTGCTGCGCGAGACGATGAAGACGCTGGCGGCGAAGCGACTGGTGGAGCCCAAAGCGAAGGTCGGCACCCGCGTTCTCGACCGTTCGAGCTGGAACTTCTTCGATCCGGATGTACTGGGCTGGCGCTGCGAGGCCGGCATAGACCAGGAATTCGTCAAGCATCTGGCGGAAATCCGCCTGGCGCTGGAACCGGCGGCGGCAGCCGCAGCGGCCCTGCAGGCCTCCAATGACGACATCGTGTCCCTCTATGTCATCGCCGCCAAATTCGACAATCCGAAACATACGCCCGAAAGCATCGCCAAAGTCGATCTCGAATTCCACCTTGCCGTGGCGCATATGTCCGGCAATCCCTTCATGCGCTCGGCAAGCGGCCTGATTGAAGCCGCGCTGGCCATCTCCTTCCAGCTGTCGTCGCCAGCCGCTTCGACGGGCACCATCGCCGAAATCGCCTCCAACCATCTGCGCATCGTGCATGCAATTGCGGCGCGTGACGCGGATGCGGCGGTAAAGGCTATGCGTCACGTGATCGAGGTCGGCAAGGACCGCACGCAGAACGCGATCAAGACGGTTTAGAGCCCCCTCCGGCACGGAACCACAGTGGCCCGCTTCGCAGGCCGCTCTTCACGCAGCACGTGACATCCAGGCGTTTTCATGCCATAAAATCAAAATTCCTTAACCGATCGTCCGAATTTTAAGAGCTGCCATGAATGATGCCCTGACCGAGATGCTGCGTGGCCTGAGACTGGACGGCGTGGAATACGGCCGTTGCCGCATGGCGACACCCTGGGCGACGGCTTTTCCCGAACAGGACGCCGCACGGTTTCATTTCATCGGCGTCGGTCAGGCGAAACTGCAGAAGCCTTCCGGCGAATGGCAGACGCTCAAATGCGGCGATGCCGTGCTTCTGCCCAGGGGTCACGCCCATGTGCTTGCCAGCGGCGAGAATGTGACGCCCTCTCCCTTTGACCGGTTTGGCAAAAAGGAAGTTTGCCAGGGCATTTTTGATATGGAATGCGCCAGCGCGGGCGGCGATACCGTGGCCTTTACCGCCTCGATGCGGTTCAATATGGATAATCTGCACCCGCTGTTGCAGCTGATGCCGGATGTGATGCTGACCAGCGATCTGGCCAAAAGCGACCCGGCAATTCCCCATCTCTTGGACGCCATGGCGCGCGAGGTGGAGCTGAACCGCGTCGGCGCAGGCGGTATTCTGGCAAGGCTTGCCGATGTGCTGACCGCAACCCTGATCCGCACATGGGTGGAACATGGCTGCGGCGATTCCAGCGGCTGGCTCGCCGCCGTGCGCAATCCCGAACTCGGCCGGGTACTGGCCGCCATTCATCTCAACCCAGAAAAAGACTGGAGCGTGGAAGAACTCGCCTCGCTTATGGGTGCATCCCGTTCCAGTTTCGCGGAACGCTTCACCCGCATAGTGGGCGAAAGCCCGGCGCGTTATGTGGTGCGCGTACGCATGCATCAGGCACGGCTCTGGCTGCGCGAAGGCATGCGCGTGACGGTGGCGGCAGAAAAGCTCGGTTA
The DNA here is from genome assembly GCF_002008225.1 of Agrobacterium salinitolerans. Taxonomy (GTDB): domain Bacteria; phylum Pseudomonadota; class Alphaproteobacteria; order Rhizobiales; family Rhizobiaceae; genus Agrobacterium; species Agrobacterium salinitolerans. The sequence continues at coordinate 154,725 of NZ_MRDH01000023.1, forward strand.
CGATTCCGAAGCCTCCTTCAGCCGGGCCTTCAAACGGGTGCTCGGTGCGCCACCGAGCCAGTTTCGCAGGAAAGATGCGGCCGGGTTGGAAGATGCGGCTTAAAAGCTTCTCAGTGGAAATTGCGTGAAATGACCTTTATCCGCTCGACCGTGTCATCATTCTCCAAGACAGGTTGGGGACGTTTGCGGAACGCGCGATGATCCTCCGGCGGCGTGCCATGGTGGAACTCATCGCCGCGCCCATGCGGCAGGGGAAAGGCGCGGTTGCGCTCGCCCACACTGGCCAGCGCCTGCGACAGATCGGTCAACCGGTGGGCAACCAGATGTACCACCTCGCCTTCCCGCTGGATCTTGCCGTAAATGCCGACCATGCCGGCCGACAGCACCACGCGCCGGTATTTTTCAAAGGTTTTGACCCACAGCACCGCATTGGCGATACCCGTCTCATCCTCCAGCGTCATGAAGATCACGCCCTTTGCCGAACCGGGGCGCTGGCGCACCAGCACCAGACCGGCCGTTTCCAGCCATGTGCCATCCCGCACACGCGCCGCCTCCGCACAGGTGACGATGCGGCGGCGGGAAAGATCGCGGCGCAGGAAGGTCATGGGATGCTCGCGCAGGGTCAGCCCCACATGGCCGTAATCCTGCACCACTTCACCGCCATCCGTCATGGGCCTGAGCGCGACGGCGGGTTCTTGAAGTTCGTCCACGACAGTGTTTTCCCGGCTGGCGGCGGCGGCAAAAAGCGGCAGCGGCTCATCCCTCAGAGCCTTGATGGCCCAGAGCGCCTCGCGTCTGGCAAGCGAAAGCGACGGCAGAAAGGCATCGGCCTCCGCTAGGCAGACCAGGGCGGCGGTCGGAACGCCCGCCCTTCGCCAGAGATCGTCCACCGAGGCAAAAGGCCGGTCCTGCCGGGCGGCGACGATATCGGCAGCGTGCTTGTTGGCAAGCCCCTTCACCAGACGCATGCCGAGCCGCACGGCATAACGCTCCTTGCCATTTACATCTCGTTTGCCCGTCGGCTCCAGCGTGCAATCGAAGCGGCTGTTATTGACGCAGACTGGGCGCACCTCCACGCCATGATCACGCGCATCTCGCACGATCTGCGCCGGGGCATAAAAACCCATGGGCTGCGAATTGAGAAGCGCCGTACAGAAAATATCTGGATAATGGCATTTCAGCCATGAGGAGGCATAGGCAATCAGCGCGAAGGAAGCCGCATGGCTTTCAGGGAAACCGTAGCTGCCGAAACCTTCGAGCTGTTTGAAGATACGTTCGGCGAATTCTTTCTCATAACCGCGCTCCACCATGCCATCGATCAGATCCTGCCTGAATTTGGAGATGGTGCCGACATTCTTGAAGGTTGCCATGGCGCGGCGCAACTGATCCGCCTTGCCGGGTGAAAAACCGGCGCATTCGATTGCGACACGCATGGCCTGTTCCTGAAACAGCGGCACACCGAGCGTCTTGCCGAGTACCCCTCTCAATTCCTCTTTAGGGTAATGCTCTTTCTCATTCCCATCACGGCGGCGCAGATAAGGATGCACCATATCGCCCTGAATGGGGCCGGGGCGAACAATCGCGACCTGTATGACGAGATCGTAAAATATCTTCGGCTTCAACCGCGGTAGCATCGACATCTGCGCCCGGCTTTCGATCTGGAAGGTACCAAGCGTATCGGCCTTCTGGATCATCTCATAGGTGGGATCGTCATCCTGCGGCACGGTAGCGAGATCGTACTTATCACCGGTACGTTCTTCCAGCATGTTGAAGCCGCGCTTCATGCAGGAGAGCATGCCGAGCGCCAGACAGTCCATTTTCATGAACCTCATGATATCGACATCGTCCTTGTCCCATTCGATGATCTGCCGTTTGTCCATGGCAGCAGGTTCGATCGGCACCAACTCGTCCAACCGGTCATGGGTCAGAACAAAGCCGCCCGGATGCTGGCTATGGTGGCGCGGCGTACCAACAAGCTGGTTGGCAAGCTCGAATGCAAGTTTCAGGCGGCGGTCCTCCATATTGAGGTTCAGCTCCTTGAGCTGCTTCTCATCCACCCCTTCGCTCCAGCGCCAGACCTGTGAGGATAGCAGTTTCGTCAAATCTTCGGGCAGACCCAGAACCTTGCCGACATCGCGCAACGCCCCGCGGCCGCGATAACGGGTGACGACCGAGCACAGCGCGGCCTTGTCGCGACCATAGGTATCATAGACCCACTGGATGACCTCCTCGCGCCGCTGATGTTCGAAATCCACATCGATATCCGGCGGTTCGCGTCGCTCCTCGGAAACGAAACGTTCGAACAGGAGATCGACCTTGACGGGATCGATGGCGGTAATGCCAAGCACGTAACACACCACCGAATTGGCGGCCGAGCCGCGTCCCTGACAGAGAATATCCAGCGAGCGTGCATGACGAACGATAGCATTCACCGTCAGGAAATAGGGAGCATATTCCAGCCTGCCGATCAGGCCAAGTTCGTGATGCAAAGCCTTTTCCACCTTATCCGGCAAACCATCCGGATACCGCCCCGGCGCCGCCTCCCACACCATCTTTTCCAGCGCCTGCTGCGCCGTCAGCCCCGGCAGGCTGCGCTCTTCGGGATATTGGTAGACCAGTTCTTTCAGCGAAAATTTGCAGCGTTTCGCAATTTCAAGGCTGCGGGAGAGCGCCTCGGGGTAACGGGCGAACAGCCGGTGCATCTCTTCCGGCGGTTTCATATAACGGTCGGCATGGCGCTCGCGGCGGAACCCCGCCTCATCGATGGTGCAATTGTGCCGGATACAGGTGACGACATCCTGCAGCATGCGGCGCTCGGGCACATGAAACAGCACGTCATTGGTCACCACGGTCGGCACCCCTGCGGCTAGCGCCATGTTCGACAGTTCGAAAAGCCGCATCTGGTCGTTGGGCCGCCTTCTGAGACTGAGCGCCATATAGGCGCGGTCGAAAAAAGCAGCCTTGAGCCGGCGCAGGCGAAGCGCGCAGAGATCGTCGGCTAGATCGGCGAGCAGCACGACGATCAGTCCTTCGCCATAGGTGACGAGATCGTCCCATGTCAGCCGGCATTTGCCCTTGCCGCCTCTTTTTTTGCCAACGGAAAGCAGCCGGCAAAGACGGCCGTAGGCCTGGCGATCCATGGGATAGGCAAGCACGGAAATATCGTCATCCAGATCGAGCCGGCAGCCGATGACGAGGCGGACGCCATGATTATTGGCGGCTTCGTAAGCGCGGGGAATGCCCGCAAGGCTGTTGCGATCCACGATACCGAGCGCCTCGATGCCAAGATTTTTGGCCTGTTCGAAAAGCTCCTCGCAGGAGCTGGCCCCGCGCAGGAAGGAAAAATGCGTGGTCACCTGCAGCTCGGCATAACGCGGCGTACTCATGCGAAGACCCCGTGGATGAACCATCCTTGCGAACCGGTCTCGGCATGTTCGCCGTCGCCGGAGCGGAAAATCCAGAAGCGCTCGCCGCTTTCATTTTCCACCGTGAAATAATCGCGCACGGCGGCCTTTTCCCGGTCGCGTTTCCACCATTCACCGAACACCCGCTCCGGCCCGTCGGCGCGCCGCACATTGTGGCGCACGCCCTTCCAGAGGAAATAACGCGGCGGATGGTCCGGCAGCAGCGCCAGCGTTTCGATGGGTTCCGGCCTTGCAAAAAGCCTGACCGGACGCGGCCAGTGGCCAGGCCAGCCGAGCCTATCTTCTGGCGCAAGCGCCGCAACGGGGGTAAGGGAGCGTTCCGGCACATCGCTCGCCACCGCCGCGTAACGATAGACCCTGTGGCCACGATTGAGGATGACATCGACCGTATCGGCGATGTCCGCACGCCCCTCCTCCAGAAGCGAGGATCGGGCCTGTGCGGCGAGAAGCGGTTCGGCATGGGTGGCGGTCAGCACTATCATCTCGATGCCGAAGCCGGGATCGATGGTGTCAATACGGTCGGTCAAAAGCCGGACCAGCTGTTTGACATCGCGCACCGGTCTTGATGTGCCCGCCCTTATGGCCTGCAGACCACTATCCACCCTGTGCAGCACCAGATCGACCCGGCGAGCACCAAGACCGCGCTTTTCCAGCGCGGCGCAAAGGTCAACAACGAGCTTCTGCGTATAACGGGCAATCGTCTCCGCTGCTGCGATGGGTTCGGGAAAGGCGCGCCGCACCTCCACCAGCTCGGCCACCCGCACCGGTTCGATGGGTTCGCCGATCTCTCCGAAAGCCTGGGAGAGACGACGGACAAGCTCGGGGCCGAAACGCAGGGTCAGCGGCGCGCGCGGGGCTTCGGCAAGCTCACCGATGCTGCGGAAGCCGAGCACTTTCAGCCCGGAAACGATACGCTCCTCCAGCCTCAGCGCAGAAAGCGGCAGGCCGCTGATCGCCGCTCTCTGGCTACCCGGCGGTATGATGCTGATTTCCTCACGGCTGAAACGTGCCAGCGCATGAGCCGCCCCCCAGCTATCGGCAATGGCGGCGCGGGCGGCAAAGCCTGCAGCATGCAGGCGGTTGACCATGCCGCTCAGCATCAGCGTCTCATTGCCGTGCAGATGGTCAGCACCCGCTGTGTCCAGCACCAGCCCGTCCGGCGGGTCGGCAGCGACAATGGGGGCGTAGATGCGTAAAAAATGAAAGGCCAGTTGCTCAAGGGCGCGGGCATCACCAGCCGAGTCCAGATCTTCCATAAGAAGACCCGGCACCAGCGCCTGCGCCTTGCTGACCGGCGTGCCGGGGCGGATGCCCGCCGCCTTTGCCGCCTTATCGAGCCCCAGCACCAGCCGGCGGCTGCCCTGGCGGCCGATCATGACCAGCGGCGTTTCAACCGGCGGCGCGTCCTTGCCCGAAAGACGCCGGAAGCGATCCGTCGGCCATGTCGGCAGGTAGAGCGAGACGACCCTTTGCATCACAGGCTTCCACTTCAAATTCGGCGCTTTCGCCGCCGCGACATCGCAAGAGTTCAAGAAACCAGCGCGGCCTGCCCACCCCCGGCACCGGCAAAGGCGACGAGGGCCGCACGGAAATCCGCCAGCGTGTAACGGACGCGGTCGGCTCGCCGAACAGCGCCGCATCGGCCGGACGCCTGAAACGGCGGATGGCGATGCCGGTAACGCCAGAGGTTTCCGCCGTCAGCTGCAGCCGTCGCGAGGCGTTCATCGGCAATTTCGCCAGTTCGCCCATCACCGCGCCGAAACCATTGCAGCGTAGGCCCTCCTCGAAACAATCGAGCACGCCTTTCTCATCGCGGCATTCAACGATGATGAGCCGGTTCTGCGATAGGCCCGCCTGCGTCAGCCCCGGCATGAACAGATCCCGTCGGGTGACGCACCATAAAACCTTGCCGGAAAGCCTTGCCGCCACACCGGCCGCAAAAAGGGCAGCCGCCGCGCCATCGACAGCGCCATTGCCGCCGCCGCTCACCTCATGCAGGCAGCCGAGCTTTAGCCCGCCTCCCGGCAGGTGATGGTCGAGGGCATCCACGCCGAAAGGCAAAGTTTCGTGCAGGCGCGGAGCGCCGTTACCGATCCTTTCCAGCCTTTCACGCAGCTCTTCGACAAGGAGCAACTGATCCGCGCGCTTTTGCATGGCATGACAGGTTTCAATTCCGGTTATTCATCTTAATTGTTCTTGTTTTGTTCCTATTTCGGTAAAGAGTCAAGCAACAGGTTGGCGCTCTTCAACAGTTTGCACGGGAAGAGAGGATTCCGGCCTTGCGGCGCTCTGCCCCATCGTTAAAACGGAATTGTCCGCTCGCCGCCTGTTTTCCCCCGACAGCCGCAGGCAACGGACATCATGGTTTGGAGGAACCACCGATGATCGCCAGCATCTTGATTGCCGTGGTTGCGGCGATCCATATCTACATCGTCATTCTGGAAATGCTGCTGTGGGAAAAGCCGGCCGGCCGAAAAGCCTTTGGTCTCTCGGCGGATTTCGCCCGGCAGACAAAAGTGCTTGCCGCCAATCAGGGGCTTTATAACGGCTTTCTCGCAGCCGGGCTGATCTATGGGCTCACACAGGGCGATGACGGGCTCAGCTTCAAGGTTTTCTTCCTGACTTGCGTTCTGATCGCCGGTATTTTCGGCGCGATCACTGCCAATATGAAGATCCTGTTCATTCAGGCATTGCCGGCATTGTTTGCGCTCGGCTTCCTCTGGCTTGGAGCATGACCTGATGACCGCATGGAACGACACCTCCGCAAGAGACGCTCTCAACCGCATTTTCATGGCCGCAGTCGCCAGCGCCGATCCGGCAAAGGTGCTGCAACACCACCTCCCCTCCCCGCCCAAAGGGCGTTGCGTGGTCGTGGGCGCCGGCAAGGCTTCCGCCGCCATGGCCGCAGCGCTTGAAGCGGCATGGCCACATGTGGAGCTCTCAGGTGTGGTGGTGACGCGTTACGGACATGCCGTGCCGACGGCGCGTATCGAAATCATCGAGGCTTCCCATCCCGTGCCCGACGAGAAGAGCGCGGAAGCGGCAAAACGCATTCTCGCCGCAGTCGAAGGGCTCACCGCCGACGATATGGTGATCGCACTGATTTCCGGCGGCGGTTCGGCACTGATGGTCGCGCCAGCCGACGGCATGACGCTTGCGGACAAGATGGCTGTCAACCGTGCCTTGCTTGCCAGCGGCGCGACGATTTCCGAAATGAATGCGGTGCGCAAACACCTCTCCCGCATCAAGGGCGGACGGCTGGCGCTGGCCGCCAAACCCGCCAAGGTTGTTTCACTGCTGATTTCCGACGTTCCGGGTGACGACCCCTCAGAGATCGCCTCCGGGCCAACGGTTGCCGATCCGAGTGACATTCAAACCGTGCGGGAAATCGTCTCCCGTTATGCGCTCGATCTTCCCGAAAACGTGCGCAAGGTGCTGGAAAAAGGCGAGGAAACCCCGAAGGCGGGCGATATCGCGGAAGATATCCGGCTCATCGCCGCCCCCTCGCTCGCCCTGCAGGCGGCAGCGGATGAGGCAGTGAAACTTGGGCTTATGCCGCTCGTCCTCGGAGATTCACTGGAGGGTGAGTCAAAAGATGTCGGCGCAGTCATGGCCGGCATCGCGCTTTCCGCCAGCCGCAAGGGCCTTCCGGTCAAAGGCCCGGCCGTCCTGCTCTCCGGCGGCGAAACCACGGTCACGCTGAACAGGGGCGTTGGCGGCAAGGGACCGGCAGGCAAGGGCGGTCGCAACACGGAGTTCTTGCTGAGCCTTGCGCTGACGCTGAAGGGTGCGGATGGCATCTGGGCCATTGCCGGCGACAGCGACGGCATAGACGGCGTGGAGGATGCGGCAGGTGCGGTGGTGACACCGGACACGCTTGCCCGCATGCGCAAAGCCGGTGTCGATCCGCGCCAGTCGCTCATGAGCCACGACAGCTACACCGCTTTCAATGCAGCAGGAGACCTTGTCGTCACGGGACCGACCCTGACGAATGTGAATGATATCAGGGCGATTCTGATCGGGTAATAGCGGAGAAGTTTGCAGTGACTATTATGGGCCTTCCGACGCGGGCTTCTCGGAGGGAAGACGTTTTGACTATGCCTTCGGAGAGGAGTAATCTAGCGCGATATCCTTTGGAGCTTCAGCCATGCGTTCTGGAGTACTCATATTCGGCCTGATCATGGCCCTTATTCCGACTTTGGCGGATGCCCACAATTGCAAATGCCGAAATCGCGGTGCCATGTTCGAACTCGGCCAGACATCCTGCCTGAAGGTCGATGGCGGCTCCTATCTCGCACGTTGCGAGATGAAGCTCAACGTTTCGTCCTGGACCAAGATCGAGGACGGTTGCCCCGTAACGCAACGGGTGCAGTCGATGTCTCCTGGCTCTTATCAATAGTCTTGAGCCTTGAGACTAGGCGATAACGAAGGAGCGAGCCCGTACCGCGCATTTCTTCTCCCCGGCGGGGAGAAGAAATGCGCGGGCAGGGTCGTGTCCAATCTTACAGCTTCACCCAGCCGCCGTTCTTTTTTCCGGATTCGACGCAGGCCGTAACGAAGGCGACGCCTTTTACCCCGTCATCGACGGTCGGATAAATCACCGCCTTGTCCAGCGCCGAGCCGTCGCGGCTGGCCTCAATGGCATGGGCCGCTTCAGTATAGATGGTGGCAAACGCTTCGAGATAGCCTTCCGGGTGGCCCGATGGAATGCGGGTGACGCGCGCCGCAGCAGCCCCGGCGCCTGCACCGCCGCGGGTGATCAACTGCTTGGGTTCGCCGAGCTTCGTGAACCAGAGATAGTTCGGATCAGCCTGCGTCCATTCGATGCCGGCTTTGTCACCATACACACGAACTTTCAGCCCGTTTTCGTGACCGACCGCAACCTGGCTGCACCACAGCAGCCCCTTGGCCGCCTGTTTGCCATCCCTCGCCTTGAAACGCAGCATCACATGCGCGTTGTCGTCCAGCCGGCGGCCTTCGACGAAGGTGTGCACATCCGCCGCCAGTTCGTCGACTTCCAGGCCGGAAATGAAGCATCCAAGATTATAGGCATGCGTGCCGATATCGCCTGTGGAACCACCCGCACCCGATTGCGCCGGGTCGGTGCGCCAGACGGCCTGCTTGGCGCCCGTCTGCTCGATGGGTTCCGCCAGCCAGTCCTGCGGATACTCCATCTGCACCAGACGGATCGTGCCGAGAGCGCCCGATTCCACCAGTTCCCGCGCATGCCGTACCATGGGGTAGCCAGTGTAGTTATGCGTCAGGATGAACAGAGCGTCCGCCTTGTCGGCCACTTCCTTCAGCTTTTTGGCGTCTTCCAGATTGGAGGTCAGCGGCTTGTCGCAGATGACATGGATGCCGCGCTCCAGAAACGCCTTCGCGGCCGGATAATGGACATGGTTTGGGGTGACGATCGCCACCGCCTCGATGCCATCCTCTCGCAGCGCTTCTTTTTCGGCCATTTCCTCGAAAGAGCCGTAGCATCGTTGGGGATCGAGCCCCAGCTCACGGCCGGAAGCCAGGGATTTTTCCGGGGTCGAGGACAGGGCCCCTGCCACGAGATCGAAACGATTGTCGAGCCTTGCTGCCATGCGGTGAACACCACCGATAAAGGCACCCGAACCACCGCCCACCATGCCAAGACGAATCCGCTTGTTCGCCTTGTCGGTTGTCTTTCCTTCAATAGCCATAATGTTTCCTCTGCAATGCTCTCAAAGTCCAAGCATACGGCGGTTGGCCGCATCGTCGGTGCCGCTTGATGCGAAGTCGTCAAAGGCTTTTTCCGTGACGCGGATGATATGCGCCTTGACGAATTCCGCCCCTTCGCGGGCGCCGTCTTCAGGGTGTTTCAATGCGCATTCCCACTCAACCACGGCCCAGCCGTCAAAATCATTGGCCGCCATCTTGGAGAAGACCGCACCGAAATCAACCTGCCCGTCACCGAGCGAGCGGAACCGGCCGGCACGGTTGACCCAGCCCTGATAACCACCATAGACGCCCTGCCGTCCGGTTGGATTGAACTCCGCATCCTTGACGTGGAACATCTTGATACGGTCTTTATATATGTCGATATTGTCGAGATAATCGAGGCATTGCAGCACGTAATGCGAGGGGTCGTAGAGCATGTTGGCGCGCTTGTGGTTCTTCACGCGCTCCAGGAACATCTCGAATGTCACGCCATCGTGCAGATCTTCGCCGGGATGGATTTCGTAGCAGACATCCACGCCCTGTTCATCGGCATAATCGAGGATCGGGGTCCAGCGTTTCGCCAGTTCGTCGAAGGCCGTTTCCACCAGACCAGCCGGGCGCTGCGGCCACGGGTAGACGAACGGCCAGGCAAGCGCGCCGGAGAATGTCGCATGTGCCTTGATGCCGAGATTTCTTGAGGCCTTCAGCGCAAACTTTACCTGCTCCACCGCCCATTCCTGGCGCGCCTTGGGGTTGCCGCGCACTTCCGGTGCGGCAAAACCATCGAAGGCCTCGTCATAAGCCGGGTGAACTGCGACGAGCTGACCTTGCAGGTGAGTGGAAAGCTCGGTGACTTCCACGCCATTCTGGCGCGCGACACCGGCGAACTCGTCGCAATAATCCTTCGATTCCGCGGCCTTTTTGAGATCGATCAGCTGGCTTGCCCAGGTCGGCACCTGCACGCCGATATAGCCTTTCTCAGCCGCCCATTTGGTTATGCTGTCCCAGCTGTTGAACGGTGCGGCATCGCCTGCGAACTGGCCGAGAAAAAGCGCCGGTCCCTTGATCGTTCTCATTAAAATCTCCTCCTGCATCGATACAGTTGCGCGGTAACCCGCTTCGATCCCAAGCGCCAAGCTAACCGCTCGTTATTTTCAGACAAGCCCCAAAAGCGAAAGGGCAAGAGAATTTCAGCATTCCATCAAAACATTGGGGGCGCTTAGAGCGCGAGCCCGCTCGCCCTGTCGAAGACATGTACCCGCTCATGATGAACGCTGGCGGCAAAGGGTGTATTGACCTTCACCAGCTGCTCGCCATCCACCACTGCGGTGACCTGATCGCCTGCGAGTTCGAAGACCACATGGGTCTGTGCGCCGGTTGGCTCCACAAGTACCGTTCTGCCCGTAAGCGAGATATCTCCGCCGATCGCCGAACCGATATGTTCCGGCCGTAGCCCGATCGTGACCGACTGGCCGCGCTTGACCTTTCTGTCAGCGGCGATGCGGATCGCCGTCCCATCCTTCAGCCGGGCGGCAGGCTGGTCGCCCTCGCCATCCACCACACCCTCGATCAGGTTCATCGCGGGCGAGCCAATGAAGGCGGCGACAAAGAGATTGGCGGGGGTCTTGTAAAGTTCGAGCGGCGTACCCTGCTGCTCGATACGGCCCTGATTGAGCACCACCACCCGGTCGGCCAGCGTCATCGCCTCGATCTGGTCATGGGTGACATAAATCGAGGTCGTTCCGACCTTTTGGTGCAACGCCTTGATTTCGCTGCGCATCTGCACGCGTAGCTTGGCATCGAGGTTTGAAAGCGGCTCATCGAACAGGAAGACGGCCGGGTTGCGCACAACGGCGCGCCCCATGGCGACACGTTGGCGCTGGCCGCCGGAAAGCTGCGAGGGCTTACGGTCTAGCAGGTTTCCGAGATCGAGCATGCGGGCGGCCTCCGCAACGCGCTCTTCAATCACGCTTTTCGGCTGGCCGGCAAGCTTCAGGTTGAAGCCCATGTTTTCAGCCACTGTCATATGCGGATAAAGCGCATAGGACTGGAATACCATCGCGATGTTGCGCTCGCGCGGGGTCATGCCATTGACCACCTTGTCGCCGATGAGAATATCCCCATCGGTGATTTCCTCCAGCCCCGCGATCATGCGCAACAACGTGGACTTGCCACAACCCGAAGGGCCGACCAGCGCGATGAATTCACCATCGGCAATATCGAGTGAGATGCCGTGAATGACATCGAGCGCGGCATAGGACTTGCGGATATCCTTAAGTTCGACGGAAGCCATATTTTGCTCCTTTCATGTCACGATTTGACGGCACCGGCCGTCAGGCCCGCGATGATGTGTTTCTGTGCGAGGAAGAAGACGATGACTGTCGGCAGGATCGTCAGCGTGATGAAGGCGAGAACCAGCTGCCATTCCGTGCCGAACTCGCCGCGATACACCATGATGCCGAGCGGCCAGGGATATTTCGATTCCGAATTCAGCATGATGAGCGGCAGGATGTAGCTGTTCCAGCTGCCGACGAAAGAGACGATGCCAACGGTCGCCACGATCGGCCGCGAAAGCGGCACGGAAATGTGCCAGAAGAAGCGCAGATACCCGCAGCCATCCACAAAGGCTGCCTGAAACAACTCATCCGGCAAATTGCGGAAATAGTTGCGGAACAGAAGAATGCTCATGCCAAGGCCGAAAGCCACCTGCGGCAGCACCACACCCCAATAGGTGTCGAGAAGGCCCAAATCGCGAATGCGGATGAACAGCGGCAGGATGGCGGTCGCCGCCGGAAACATCAGCCCCAGCAGGAAATAATTGAGCAGGAACGACGAGCCGAAGAATTTCACATGCGCGAAGGTGAAGGCCGCCATGGCCGAGACGGTCAGCGTGAGAAAGACCGTCAGCAATGCGATGACCAGCGAATTGAAGATTTGCAGCCAATAGCGTTTGCCAAGCAGGATATCGCCGTAATTGGCCCATTGCCATTCGGCCGGGATACCGAACGGGTTGACGCGCAGGTCTCCCAGCGTCTTGAAGCCGCCAAGGGCCGTCGTCAGAAGAGGAATGAGCACGACGGCCGCGATCAGGCTCAGCGAGATATAGAGATAAAGCTTGGTTTGAAGCGGCATGCGCACGGAAGTGGATGTGTCAGTCATGGCGCATGAATATCCTTTTGTAACCGAAGGCGAGCGTCACGCAGATGACGAAAAGAACAACGCCCACCGCACTGCCAAGGCCCACCTGCATACGCATGACGCCGTAAGTGTAGAGGAAGGTGACCATGGTCTGCGTGGAGTTGGATGGACCGCCGCCGGTAAGCGGCATGATCATGTCGAACAGTTGCAGCGAGCCGATGACCGCAAAGAAGACGGAAAGGCGAACCGTAGAGCCGAGCATCGGCAGCGTGACGTAGCGGAATTTCTGCCAGCCGGACGCGCCGTCGATTTCGGCCGCTTCCAGTACATTCTTGTCGACGGATTGAAGGCCCGCGATGAACAGCATCATGTGGAAACCGAAATATTTCCACACGATGACACCGAGCACGGCATAGATCGCCACATCCCTGTCGGCCAGCACGTAAGGATTGGCGAATCCGAAGAAGTTGGAAATCGCGGCAAAGAGGCCATAGTCGCCATCATAAACGAAGCGCCAGATCAGACCCGCAGCAACATCCGCCAGAACGTAAGGCAGAAAGAACACCAGCCGGAAGGCAACGACGCCGGGAATGCGATGCGCCAGCATCATGGCAAGCCAGATGGCGAGCGGTATCTGGATCAGGATCGAGATGAGGATGATCAGGCCGTTATTGAGCAAAGCCTGCGAAAAGGCGGCATTGCCGAACAGGACCTGGAAATTCTTCAGGCCGACAAAATCGGTCGGTGTGCCGTAACCGTTCCAGCGATAAAGACTATACCACGCCGCCTCACCCATGGGCAGGATGACGAACAGGGTAAAGAGTAGCAGGGCGGGCGGCAGGAACACCAATAGGGTCAGCGCCCGATCATGCGCGACTGAACTCCGCTTGTGCCTACCCTTTGTCGCGCCACGCGCCGGCATGGACGCAGAAGTCATGGAAATATCCGTCATCTCTATCCGCTTTCATGGAGGCAGATAAGCAGCGCCGCACATTCGCGGCGCTGCCATGGAAATCGTCAGATCAGCGCAGCTCGAATGCGTCCTGAATCTGCTGGGCACCTTCTTCGGCGGTCATCTGGCCGGATACGATCTCGACCGAAATATCATTGACGACGCGGCCGACGGCGGCGCCGAGCGTCTGATCGAAGAAGTTCTGGTGCCAGGTGGAGGCGGCGAGCTGCTTGGCCGAATCCGCCAACAGCGGGTTCTTCACCGCACCGGCTGCACCCGTGGCGACCGGCAGGATCATACCGGCGGTCGCCATCTTCTCTTCGCTTTCCTTGCTGGTGAGGAAAGTGGCGAAATCGATCGCTTCCTTGGACGCATTCTTGGTGACCGCCCAACCGTTCAGGCCGCCCAGCGTATCGGTGGCCTTGCCGGCACCGCCTTCGACAACCGGGAAGGCAAAGCGCCCGATGTTTTCAGGGGCCAGACCCTTACCGTCGCCGGCATTCTTGCGCTGGTTCGCTTCGGTATTGTCGAAGCCGAGAATGATTGCAGCCTTGCCGTCACCAAAGACGCCGAGCGCCTGCGGCCAGGTGGAGCCGAGATAACCGGGCTGGAAAGGTTCAAGCTTGCCGAACTCGGCCAGCTGCTCACCCGCCTTGATGATGGCAGGGTCCATGAAGCCTTCGCCTTCGCCCTTGCGGGCGGCATCAAACACGGCCTGCCCGCCATTGCGCATGACGAGGTAGCTCCAGTAGAAATGGATCGGCCATTTTTCTCCGCCGCCGCCGGCAATCGGCACGATGCCCGCGTCCTTGATCTTCTTGACGGTTGCGCTGAAATCCGCCCAGGTCTTGATATCCTCGGCCTTCACACCTGCCTTGGCGAACAGTTCCTTGTTATAAAAGAAGCTGACAAGGCTGACACGATAAGGCACGGCCCAGACCTTGCCGTCAAAGGACAGGCCGTCGATTGCAGACGCATTATAGGCCTGGCGCAGTTTGCCGCCATCGGCATCGAAAACCTCGGTCAGATCCTTCAGCGCACCAGTCTTAGACTGCTCCTCAAGGACGCCGCCGCCCCAGCTGTAAAAGAAGTCGGGCACGTCGTTGGATTGCAGCAGCGTCGGCAACTTCGCCTTGAAGGCCTCGTTTTCGAGGAACTGCAGTTGGATGTCGACATCGGGGTGCTTGGCCTCGTATTCCTTGGCGATCTCCTCCCAGACGGCCACGGATTTCGGGTCCAGTTCCACATGCATCCATTTTACGACCGTCGCGGCCGAGGCGCTTGTTGCGCCGAGCATGAGAGCAATACTTGTCGTTGTGGCAAAGCTTACGAGCTTGCCGCTCAGGCTTGCGCCTGCGTGCCAAATCGTCATGATGGTGATCCTCCCTGGGGATATCCTCATTTATTCCCCGATGCGGATTAATTCATATCAGGGTTCGCTCATTGTCAAGGCACAATGCCGATTTTTTGCGCTTGGCGCTTGACATACCCCACCCTCACCCCGTTATTTAATCCGTATTCCGATATAAATCGGGAGGCAACGGCATTGATCGCAGCAGGACCCCATGAAGACCGCAGACCCAGAATTGATGCGCGCGATCAACAGGCTGAGCGTGCTCGACAGCATCCGCCGGCATGGACCGATTTCCAGGGTGGAGATCAGCGAACGCACCCAGCTTTCCACGACGACCGTTTCCGCCATCACCGCTTCTCTTCTGGATGATGGGCTGATTCTCACCCGCCATCTCGGCGACATCAGGACGGAAGGTGGACGCGGAAGACCGCGCGTGATGCTGGAGCTGAACCCGGATGCCGCTCGCGTCGTGGGGGCAAAGATAGCCGCCAACCGTATGGTTTTCGTCGTCACCGATTTTTGCGGCAACGTCCTTTCCACCCTCGCTCTTCCAATCCGTGTCGATCGCCAGCCGATCGGCGTTATCGCCGATCTCGTTGAAGACGGAGTACGGCGCTGTGTGGTCGATGCGGGTCTTTCACTCGAAGATGTGGACATGGTCTGTCTTGGCCTGCCCGGCGTCATCGAACATCGCACCGGCAAAATCCGCAGCAGCCCGATCCTGCGGGAGGTGAACGTCAATTTCGCCGAGGAAATGACGGCGCGGCTGAATTCGCCGACCATCATCGAAAGCGATGCCCACGCCATTACGCTCGCCCATCACTGGTTCGGCCACGCGCGTGATCTCGAAGACATGGTGCTGATTTCGCTCGAACAGACGCTTGGGCTTGGCGTGCTGCATCAAAACCAGCTGTTTCGCGGTGCCGGTGGCCTCAGCCACAATCTCGGCGACCTCGTCATCGGTCTTGCCAGTGAAGGCACGGTGCGGCTCGCGAGCCAGGCAGGCGAGAACGCCATTTTAGGCTCCCGCCCGGCGGATGGGCGCTTTGCCGAGGCGATCCGGCTCGGTCGCGGCATGCAGCATGCCCATGCATTGATTGCGGCGGAAGACAACGACCTCATCGCGGCCGCTTCGCGCGCCGGCGCAGCGCTCGGCCTGACGCTTGCCAATATCGTCACGCTGTTTGCGCCGCCGCGTGTCATCATCACCGGCTCCAGCCTCGAACTCGGCGAACCCTTCATCGCCAGCATTCGCGACAGCTACAACGCCGCCGTGCCGCCCTCGCTGGCCGGTGTCGCGGAGCTGGTTTTCGACGTTGCGAGCGACGAATTATGGGCGCAGGGCGCTGCGGCCGTTGCGCTCTACGAGCTTTACGAATCGCCATGGAACACCACGGGACCGGCGCTCTAACCCGCTATTTTGAGCACAGGCCCAGGCATTTCTAATTTACGGGAGGAATCATATGAACAAGGTCGGCATCGGCATCATAGGCTGCGGCAATATTTCCAGCGCCTATCTCAAGGCCATGGCGTCGTTTCCCATTCTCGACATTCGCGGTCTCGCGGATATGAACGAGGAGGTGGCGAAAACCCGCGCCGCAGAATTTGGCCTTCCGGCAACAAGCGTAGACGCGCTTCTTTCTGACCCCTCGGTGGAAATCATCGTTAACCTGACGATCCCCAAGGCGCATGTGGAGGTGGGACTGCGGACGCTGGACGCCGGCAAACACGCCTATTCGGAAAAACCGCTCGGCATCAATTTCGCTGAAGGTAAACGGCTTGCAGATGCCGCAAAAGCAAAGGGCCTGCGTATCGGCTCGGCCCCGGATACATTCCTCGGTGGCGGCCACCAGACGGCACGCCGGCTGATCGACGATGGCGTACTTGGTCAGCCAGTCGGCGGAACGGCCACTTTCATGTGCCCCGGCCATGAACGCTGGCACCCGAACCCCGCCTTCTATTACGAGGTTGGCGGCGGGCCAATGCTGGATATGGGACCCTATTACATCACCGATCTCGTCAACCTGTTCGGCCCGGTCGCCAAGGTGGCAGGCTTTGCCATTGCGCCACGCAATGAGCGCCTCATCACCAGCGAGCCGAAGAATGGCGAAAAAATTCCCGTTCATGTCGCCACCCATGTCTCCGGCGTGCTCGCTTTCGAAAATGGCGCTGTGGTTCAGGTCGGCATGAGCTTCGATGTAGCCGGCCACAAACATGTACCGCTGGAACTCTACGGCACGGAAGGCACGCTGATCGTGCCCGATCCCAACCATTTCGGCGGCGAGGTGCAATTGCTGAAAAAGGGCGGCGAGTTCGAGCCGCAGGCGCTGTCGTCCCCCTATGCCGACGGCAATTACCGGTCCATCGGCGTGGCGGACATGGCCCATGCCATCCGCGAGAACCGCCCGCACCGCGCCAATGGCGATCTTGCCCTGCATGTGCTGGAGGTGATGGAAGCCTTCCAGACGGCATCGGACAGCGGCACCACCGTTTCCATCACCACCAAGGCGGAGCGCCCTGCTCCGCTTGAAACATCGCTGGTCGACGGCCAGCTCGGCAAATAATCCCGAGGAGGAAATAAATGCGCGAAGCACTCATCGTCTGGGGCGGCTGGAGCGGCCACGAACCGCAGGAATGCGCCACCATCGTCAAGGACATTCTGGAAGAGGATGGCTTCAAGGTCTATGTGGAGCACTCAACGGAGGCTTTTGCAGATCCTTCGGTGCATGATCTGAGCCTTGTTGTACCTATTGTCACCATGTCGAAGATCGAGAAGGAAGAAATCAAGAACCTGACGACCGCCGTCGAAAACGGCGTCGGCATTGCCGGTTTCCATGGCGGTGCGGGCGACAGTTTTCGCGAATGCGTGGAATATCAGTTCATGATCGGCGGACAATGGGTCGCTCATCCCGGCAATATCATCGACTACCATGTCAACATCACCCGCCCCGACGACCCGCTGATGGAGGGGATTTCCGATTTCCCCTATACGTCGGAGCAATATTACATGCATGTCGACCCCTCCAACGAGGTGTTGGCGACAACCAAGTTCACCGGCGACCATGCCTGGTGGATCGACGGTGTGGTCATGCCGGTGGTCTGGAAACGCAAATACGGCAAGGGCCGCGTCTTTTATTCCGCGCTCGGCCATCAGGCCAAGGAGTTTTCCGTGCCGCAGATGAAAACCATGTTCCGCCGCGGCGCCAACTGGGCGGCGCGTTGAAGCATACGTTGAGAGGCGGCCAAACAAGGCCGCCTTTTCCTTTCCTCAGCCGCGAATAATCTCTTCCGCCGCCATCGCCGCGCCTAGCACATGGTCATCCGTGTCATGGAGACCGGAAAGCAACAGGCCAACCGGCATGCCCGCATCGCCCTTTCCGCAGGGGATGGAAACGCCGCAGAGATCGAAAAAATTGCCGATCTGGGTGTTGCGCAGAGTTTTCGCATTCATGGCGAAAAAGGCATCGTCATCATCGAGAAGCGGCGCAACCTTGGCCGCGACGTGCGGCAATGTCGGCGATACCAGCAGCTCCTGCCGGTCGATCATGTTGGTAAACGCCGCCGTCATGCGTTCGCGCGCCTCGTTGATAGCGATATAATCAGGCATGGAAATATTCGCCCCGAGCTTCGTTCGCGCAACCACGCGCGGGTCCATGTGCGCCGCATCCGCACCTTCCAGCCGTATCTTGTGCAGGGCAAAGGCTTCCGCCGTCACCAACGCGCCCTTTTCCCTGATAAGATCGAACAACTCCGAAAAAATGGGAATTGCCTGCCGCCGCACCGAAGCACCGGCGCGGACAAGACGTTCCACCGCCTGCTCGAAGGCGGTAGCCACGCCATCTTCAATGCCTTCGAAAAAGACCGTTTCCGGCACCACCAGCGCCAGGCGGGAAAGAGGCGTGCGTGTGAGATCGGCAACCGCCTTACCGCGCATGGCGGCATCCACCCAAACGGCATCCTGTACGGTGTGCGTGAGTGGCCCGAGCGAATCGAGGCTTTTCGCCAAGGGATAAACGCCGCGCATCGAATAACGGCCGCGGCTCGCCTTGTAACCGACCACGCCGTTGAAAGCGGCGGGAATACGCACCGATCCGCCGGTATCAGTGCCGATCGCCACCGGCACCAGGCCGGCAGCCACGGCGACGCCCGCACCCGACGAAGAGCCGCCCGGCAGACGGTGACCATCCGTGGAAGCAGGATTGCGCGGCGTGCCGTAATGCGGATTAATGCCGAGACCGGAAAACGCGAACTCGCTCATATTGGTGCGGCCGATGCAGATCATGCCCGCCTGTTTTAGCGACGTCACCACATCCGCGTCACGAGACGCAGGCTTATCGTCCGCGAGCACCGTCGAGCCGGCCGTGGTCGCCATGCCTTCAAGGTCAAAGAGGTCCTTCCAGGCCACCGGAATACCATCGAGCACACCACTAGAACGACCCTCACCAATTCGTTTTGCCGCGTC
Organism: Agrobacterium salinitolerans; assembly: GCF_002008225.1. Lineage (GTDB taxonomy): Bacteria > Pseudomonadota > Alphaproteobacteria > Rhizobiales > Rhizobiaceae > Agrobacterium > Agrobacterium salinitolerans. The sequence goes on from NZ_MRDH01000023.1 coordinate 173,744, forward strand.
TTCCGCCTCCGACATCGCCCGTGCTGCCGTCAACTCGACAAAAACGGCCTGATCTTCCCTTCCGCCGATCGCATCCAGCGTCTCTTCCACCAGGACACGCGGATCGAGGTGGCCGCTCTGGAGGAGAACGGAAAGCTGCGCGATGTTTTTGCCTTTATGAGCCATGATATCTTTCCTGAAAGCGGCATGTTGCGCACAAGATGCCGTTTATCGGCCAGTTGGCAAGGCCAATCGCTGCGCTATCGATGACAGACATACCGGATCGGGAAACTTGGCGGAGATCGCAGAATTTTGGAGTTTATCCTTAACGGCTCATCTCTATCCCCCGATTTTTTCAACCTAAGGTGCAAGAGCAACACCTCTTATATAAGCTACGACTATAAAAAAGAGGGATTAATTCTTAATCGCATCTAAACTTTGTTGAATTATTTAGCAGACAGCATTGAAATGCATGCCCTATAAAATTCCATAAAACAATTATAACGCGACATCGCGGGGGACTATCGCGAATGGAAGAGACTGCCTATCGCGGGACAGATAGACAGGTTGAACCGGGCCACACGCTTCGCTCGCCAACGCAGCCGGAACCAGGCCGGTTTTCGCGACGGCGCTCGCTCGCCAGCAAGATAACCCTGATATTCCTTGGCGGCGTGATTTTTTCCTATAGCATCGGCGCGCTTGTCGGCTGGTATATGTTCGTCGCCGCCGCCAGCGAGCAATGGCTCAACCAGGCCCGCGTCAATTCGCAGATCGCCAGCGCCACGCTTCGCAGCATCTACACCTATGTCAGCGTTACCGCCGATGCCGACGGGCAGGTCAACGGCATATTGACCGACAAACCCATCGGCGACGACGAATCCATTCTCGTCACCGGCTTCAACCCCAGCGACGTTCTCGCGCTTATCGGCGCACAGACCAAGAATGCCGTCTGGCTTTTCCGTTATGACGAGGCGGATTCCGGCTTCCGGCAGATCGCGGCGGCCTTCGACAACGCCACGGACGACGATGAAAAGCCGCTCGCGACCGATCCCATCTTTTCCCGCGATGCGGTCGCCGCGCGTTTTTCCACCGGTTTTGCGACCATCGGCGAATCCAGCCATTATATCGGCCTGCTGCCGATCATCAGCACGGAAACGAAGAAACCCATCGGCGCGGTCGCCGTCAGCATTGGCGGCTCGGACGCGCTTTATGGCGCGCAGCGCAAGCTGATCTATAATTCGCTCGCCGCCCTGATCGTGGTCTTGACCGTCACCGGCGCACTTGTGACCGTCATCGCCCGGCATTTCCTCAAACCGGTCCCGGCGCTGGTGCAGGCGACGCTTCGGATCGCCCGCGAGGAAACGGATGTCGCCACGCCATTTCAGGAGCGGCGGGACGAAATCGGCGACATGGCTACCGCCATTGAAACGTTGCGCGAGGCGGTTCTGGAACGCGGACGCCTGCGGCAGATTCGCGATATGGCGCAGCAGCTGGAGCATATGGCCCATCACGATGCGCTGACCGGGCTGCCCAATCGCGTCCTGCTGATGAAGACGCTGGAAAACCGTCTCGAACAGCTTGCCGCGTCAGGCCAGCCGTTCAATGTCATGCTGCTCGATCTGGACCGCTTCAAGGCCGTCAATGACACGCTGGGCCACGCCGCCGGCGATTCCCTGCTGGTGGCGGTGGCCTCGCGGATTTCCGCCGTACTTGGTGAAAACGACATGGTAAGCCGTCTCGGCGGCGACGAATTCGCGATCATCCAATCGGCAAATGCCGACTGCGAGAGCGATGCGGCGATGCTGGCCGCGCGGGTAGTGCATGCCGTCTCGCGCAGCTTCAGTCTGGAAGGCAGCGATATCAGCATCGACACCAGCATCGGCATTGCCTGCGCTCCGGGCCACGGCACATCCGCCACGCAGCTTCTGCAACATGCAGATCTCGGCCTTTACCGGGCGAAATCCATGGGCTGCGGCTATTTCGTCTTTTACGAGCCCGGCATGGACATGGCGGCGCAGCACAAGCATGCGCTGGAAATCGACATGAAATCGGCGCTCGAAAACCAGGAATTCGAGCTGCATTACCAGCCGGTCGTCAATCTGCAGAGCGGTCGCATCGTTGCCTATGAAGCGCTGGCCCGCTGGCGGCATAGCAAGCTTGGCCTCATCGCACCGGACCGCTTCATTGCGCTTGCCGAAGAAAACAACTTCATCAAGCCGTTGGGTGAATGGGTTCTGGGACAAGCCTGCATGGATGCCATGACATGGCCAAAGGATATCAGGCTGGCTGTCAATCTTTCCGCCGTTCAGCTCAGCAATGACGACATCGTCCCGATAGTGGACCGGGCGCTTGAAACATCCGGCTTACCGGCGGAACGGCTTGAACTGGAAGTCACGGAAACGGTCATGCTGGAGCGCGACAACAGCACGCGGATCCTGAAACTGCTGAAGGAAAGGGGCGTGCGCCTCGCGCTCGACGATTTTGGCACCGGATATGCGGGGCTCAGCACGCTGACCCATGTCGCCTTCGACAAGATAAAGATCGACCGGGAATTCGTCTCCGGCCTGCCGTCCAATCCCATGTGTTCCGCCATTGTCAACACCGTCATCGACATGGCTGAACAGATCGGCCTGAAGGTTACCGCCGAGGGCGTTGAAAACAGGGAGCAGGTGGAAGCGCTTAAGCTTTCCGGCTGCGACGAAGCGCAGGGCTATTATTTTGCCGAGCCCGCCCCGCTTGCCCGTATTTTGAAGAACCGCGCCGTCATAGCTTCGATCGCGCAGGATGAATTCGGCGATCCCGGTCTGCCGACACAGGAAACCTATTGCCCACCACAAAAAGCCATTTGAGAAACCGGCTCCCGGCCCAGAGGACATGAAATGCGTCTTTCAGTATTTTGCCTTTTCCTCGCATGCCTTGTTCCCATCATGCCCCTTCAGGCAGCAGGCGGAGGCGATACGCTTCAGCAAATTGCCAAAACCGCAAAGATCCGCATCGGCTATCGCGAGGCCGAACCGCCCTTTTCCTATCAATTGCCGAATGGTGAGGTCACCGGCTTCTCGACCGATCTTTGTCGGGCGATCAGCGAAGATATTCGCAAGAAGCTGAAGCTCGACAGGATTGAACTCGAATACGTCAAGGCGACGCCCGCGACCCGTTTCATCCTTGTCCGCAGCGGGCAGATCGATATTGAATGCGCGGCCACGACCAACAATAGCGAACGCCGCAAGATCGTGGATTTCTCCTATCCCAACTTCATGACCGCAACGCAATTTCTCTCCCGCAAGCAGGACAATCTGAAAAGCCTTGCCGATCTCGCCGGGCGGTCCGTCACATCCTCCTCCGGCACCGTCAATATCGAGCAACTCAACGCCGTGAACCGGGCGAAGAACCTCAATATCTCTGTTATGCCGACGAAAACCAATGAGGAGGCCTTCGAACTCGTGGTTTCCGGCAAGGCTTCCGCCTTTGTCATGGATGGCATATTGCTTGCGGCGCTGGCGGCAACGTCAGAGAATCCGGACCTCTATGCGCTTTCCGAGGAAACGCTGAGCGCACCCGAACCTTATGGCCTGGTTTTCCGCCGCAACGACCCGGATTTCAAGGCGGCGGTCAATGAAAGCCTTCGGCACATTTTCACCGGGCCGGTCATTCATGGCCTTTATGAAAAGTGGTTCACCAAGCCCATTCCCCCAAACGGCATGAACCTGAACCTGCCGATGGCCGCCTCTCTGAAACAGGCGTACGAACATCCGAGCGAATACCAGGACTGAGCGCGCAAGGCGCCAACCCGTATCGATTTTCATGAAAATGTTTTGACGGATTATTTTGACTGGAGATGCGCGATGCAGAGATCGACATTATGGCTTATGCTGGTTTTTTCAAGTCTTCTTCCCGCTCAGGCGGTGAGCGAGGACGCCCAACCGCCGACACTTGAAACTATCGCCAGAACCGGCACGATCAAGCTCGGTTATGCCGATCGCAACATCCCTTTCTCCTATCTCGGCGCCGGGACGGAGCCTATCGGTTATAGCATAGAACTGTGCCTGAGGGTGGCGGATTCCATCAAGAAAAAGCTCGGCCTGCCTGAACTGAAGGTCGAGTTCGTCAAACGCACGCCCAGCAACCGCATCATGCTTCTCAATGACGGCACGATGGACATGGAATGCGTGGCGAGCACGAATACGGAAGAAAGGCGCAAGGCCGTGTGGTTCTCCTATAGCCACTTCATCACCGGCACCCGTTATGTGGCGCTGAAATCGAGCGGCCTGAACACTGTCGCCGATCTTGCCGGGCGAACGGTGGTGGTGACGACGGGAACCATCAACATCACCCAACTCAACGTGCTCAATCGCAAATTGGGTCTGAACGTCGCGGTTTTGCAAAATGACAGCACGGAAGGCAGTTTCGACATGGTGACGGAAAACCGCGCCTCGGCATTCGTCATGGACGATATACTTCTGCGATCCTTCGTTGCCGAAACCGGCAAGCCCGAAGACTACGTCATCTCGGACGAATATCTCGCCCCGCCGCAGCCCTATGGCCTGATGCTCCGCCACGGCGATACCGGCTTCCGCGACGCCGTCAATGAGGCGCTCGGCAAAATCTATGCCAGCGGCGAAATCGAAAAAATCTACGACAAATGGTTCAACACGCCGATCCCGCCGAACGGGATAAACCTGAAACGCCCGCTGCCAGATGACCTGGAGGAAACCTTTCGCAACCCCGTCGACACGACAGCGGAATAAAAAGCCGCCCGGAGGCGGGCGGCATCCGTCTTTGGTAAAATGTCTTCAGGCAGCGCGCAGGTCAGCGCCGAGCGGGATTTCGACATCGATCTCCAGAATGGAGACATGCTCGTCGCGATCCATCTTCACATGCACCCGGTCATTGTCGATCTGCACATGTTTGGCGATGACGGCGAGAATTTCTTCCCTAAGAATGGCGACGAGATCGGAGCCCGATGACGCCCTTTCGTGAGCGAGCAGCACCTGCAGACGCTCGCGCGCAAGCGGTGCCGACTTCTGTTTGCGGAAGAGGCTGAAGATGCTCATGCAGCCCTCCTTGCGAAGATCTTGGAGAAGATGCCACGCTTCTCACCCGGGATGACCACCGGAATATCCTCGCCGGACAGACGGCGAGCGGCGTCGAAATAGGCCATAGCCGGCGCGCAGCGGGCGTCCGCCAGCGTGACGGGCGCACCGACGTTCGAGGCTCGCAGCACATCCGTGCTTTCGGGAATGATGCCGAGCAGCGGAATGGAAAGGATTTCCAGAACGTCATCGACCTTCAGCATGTCGCCGCGCTCGGCGCGGGAAGCATCGTAACGCGTCAGAAGCAGGTGTTTCTCCATGCGCTCGCCGCGCTCGGCCTTCAGCGTCTTGGAATCAAGCAGGCCGATGATGCGGTCGCTGTCACGCACCGAGGAGACTTCCGGATTGGTGACGACGACGGCCACATCCGCATGGCGCATGGCCAGCGTCGCGCCGCGTTCGATACCGGCCGGGCTGTCGCAGATCACCCAGTCGAAATGTTTCTTCAGCTCGTTGATGACCCACTCGACACCTTCCGGCGTCAAATTGTCCTTGTCGCGGGTCTGCGAGGCGGGCAGCAGGAAAAGCGTCTCGAGGCGCTTGTCGCGGATCAGCGCCTGCGTCAGCTTGGCATCGCCCTGGATGACGTTGACGAGATCGTAAACCACCCGGCGTTCAGCACCCATGACGAGATCGAGGTTGCGCAGGCCGACATCGAAATCGACGACCACGACCTTCTCTTTATTCTGCGCCAGTGCGGCGCCAAGCGCTGCGGTCGAGGTGGTCTTGCCAACCCCGCCCTTGCCGGAAGTTACAACGACTACCTTCCCCATACGGCTCTCCTGTTCCTGTTCGTTTCTATATTATCAGCCGAGCTTTGCGGCCTTGATCGTATCGTTTTCCAGCCAGAGCTGAACGGGCTGGCCGCGTAGCTTGTCGTCAATGTCTTCGGCAACCTTGTAGACCCCGTCGATGGCCAGAAGCTCCGCCTCCAGCTTGCGGCAAAAGATGCGCGCCGAAACATTTCCAAGCGAACCGGCCATGGCGCGACCGCGCAGGGCGCCGTAAATATGCACCGAGCCGCCAGCGATGATTTCCGCCCCCGAGGCGACCGAGCCGATGACCGTCACGTCGCCCTCGGGAAACATGATCGACTGGCCGGAGCGAACCGGCTCGTTGATGACCAGCGACTGCACCACGGCCCTGACCTCTCCGGCAGCGCGCGGCTTTTCCTCCGGCAACTCGGCGGCGATGGCGACCGGCTCAACCTCGACATCGGAAGCGGGCTTTCCGCCCTTCAGCGACGGCGGCATGCCCGGCTCGATCATCGAGGGGCGAACGCCCTCAATACCCATGATGCCGACATTGCGCTCCGTCAGCGCCGCCAGCAGCTCCTTCAGCCCCGCCTTGTCGAGCGACAGCTCCGACACATCCAGGACCACCGGACGCGAGAGGAAGAAGCCCGCCGAACGGGCGGCAAGATCATCCAGCCTTTCCAGCCATTGATCGACCGGAGATTCGGGAGACAGCACGACTGCGAGGAAGGAGCGGCCTTTGATACGGATCGAACGCTGGTCTGTTAGCACTTTGGTCATCTTGGTAAACAAATCGTTGACAATTAGGTACCTCGAATATGGTTAACAAATGGTTAACGCCACACCTAAATGGACGAAAGCGTTAAGAAAATTCCCTTGTGAATTTCTTTTAAAGGAACTTTCAAAAACCGTGCCACCCCTTTGATTACACAACATTCTGAACCCTATGAACGCTCATGATGACATGCCATCCTTGCAGGAGGCTGACTTGGGGTCATGTCGGGCGTGTTCTGGACCGAGCCCGCGCCCGCCGCGTGTTTTAGCGGAATCATGGTTGCCCGATTCTGATACAACGTCGCCTACCTTCCCTTACGCCTTCATCGACCACTCCTTCGGAAAATCGATTCCGTTAAGTCTCCATATAAGATAGACACGGGCTGCCCCGACAGTTTCAACGGAAGAATGAGATGCACAGCAAAGTCCCCCAGCAGAACCGTATATTTTCGCAAGACTTTGGGGCCTTCCTGTTCGACATGGATGGAACGCTCGTCAATTCGATCGCCGTCGTCGAGCGCGTCTGGCGGGAATGGGCCGTCGCGAATGGCATCGAGCCAGACGCCTTTCTTCAGCGCATTCACGGCATGCGCGCCTCCGAGGTCATCCGTCGCGAAGCGGTTCCCGGCCTTGATATCGACGCAGAAGCTGACATGATATTACGTGCCGAAATGGACGATGTGGATGGCATCATCCAGATACCGGGTGCGGCAGAATTTCTTGCGACCTTACCGGCAAGTAAATGGGCCATCGTCACCTCGGCTGTGCGCGAATTGGCTGAACGCCGGCTTGCCGCCGCGGGCATCACCCCTCCGGCCGTCATGATCTGTGCAGACGATGTGGTCAACGGCAAGCCCGATCCTGAAGGTTACCGCAAGGCCGCTGATAGGTTGGGTGTCGCCCCGGAAATGTGCGTTGTCTTCGAGGACGCACCCGCAGGCATTGAGGCTGGAGAACGAATGGGGGCTGCGGTCGTGGTGATTAACGTCACCCACTCCCACCCGATGGAAACCTCTCATCTTTCCATTGGCGGATATGGCGAGGTGAGCGCGGTCATCGGGGAGAACCGCAACCTAAGGCTGACGAGCAATAAAGCCTGAAAAGCCATTTCCATATAACAGCAGACTTTTGCAAAGCGGCTAATTGACAGCCCGGCATAAATGCGCCCTAATGAAATTGGTAAGACCATCTTACCGCTTGCGCGAATGGGGGGAGACCTTCGCGCTGGGAGGATATCATGTTTGTGGCTCTTGAGCCGCGCCGCCTTTACCGGTTGGTCGCGGAACAAATTCGTTTGCTCATCGAAAGTGGGGAACTGACCGAAGGCCAGCGCCTGCCGGCGGAACGGGATCTTGCCGAACGCTTCGGCGTATCGCGGCCGACGGTCCGCGAAGCGCTTATCGTTCTGGAAGTGGAAGGCCATATCCATATCCGCATGGGTTCGGGCGTTTATGTCAGCGCAGCCGGCAAGCAGGCCAAGGAAAAGCCACCGGTGCCGGATGCGCATGGGCCATTCGAAATCCTGCAGGCGCGCTGCATCATCGAAAGCGCAATTGCGGAGGAAGCGGCAAGGCTTGCCAAGCCGGAATGCATCGCCAAGCTCGATGATATCATCGAACGCATGGCCGGCGCGCTCGACAACTCGCCACAGGCACTCAATTTCGACAGGGCCTTCCACACCGCCATCGCCGATATCATCGGCAATTCGGCACTCAATCGCTTTACCGGCCTGATATATGACGAGCGCAGCCTGTCACCCTTTTTCGAAAAGCTCGCCAGCTATTTCGAGGGGCCGCATACATGGAACCTTGCCGTTCAGGAACACCGCGCAATCCGCGACGCTATTGCCGCCAACGACCCGGAAGGCGCGCGTGAGGCGATGCGGCAGCATCTGATGCTGTCGCAAAAGAGATTTTCCGAAAGTTTCGGGGAGGAAACGATCGGAGAAGAATGACCGCCGCCGCGACCGGCGACGGGAAAAATGAGAAATCTGGCTTTAATTCGGGAGGAGTTAAGAATGAAAATCAGATTGTCGACTTTGATGGGTGCAACAGCCGCCATCCTGCTTTCCGCGCTCGCGGCGCAGGCGCAGACCGCGCTCAAATGGGCACATGTCTACGAAACCTCCGAGCCGTTCCACACGGATTCGGTCTGGGCTGCGGAAGAGATCGCCAAACGCACGGACGGCCGCTACAAGATCGATGTGTTTCCGGCGTCGCAGCTTGGCAAGGAAGCAGATATCAACCAGGGCCTGAAACTCGGCACCGTCGATATCATCATTTCCGGATCGAGCTTCGCGGCGCGTGACTACAAGCCGATCGGCGTCACTTACTTTCCTTATATCTTCCGCGATCCGAGCCATCTGATCGCCTATACCAAGAGCGATGTCTTCAAGAAGCTCGCGAAAGGTTACGAGGACAAGACCGGCAACCACATCGTCGCCGTCAGCTATTATGGCACGCGTCATACAACCTCCAACCGGCCGATTGAAAAATGCGCCGACATGGCAGGGCTGAAAATGCGCGTTCCCGATGTGCCTGCCTATCTGGCCATGCCGCGCGCCTGCGGCGCCAATACGACGCCGATCGCCTTTGCGGAAGTTTATCTGGCGCTTCAGAACGGCACCGTCGAGGCTCAGGAAAACCCGCTGACGACAATCGAGGCGAAGAAGTTCTACGAGGTGCAGAAGAACATCGTTCTGACCGGTCATATCGTTGACCATCTCAACACGCTGGTTTCCAAGACACGTTGGGCGAGCCTCTCGGATGAGGACAAGAAAATCTTCACTGAAGTGATGCAGGAAGCCGCGGCCCGCACGACGAAGACAATCGAAGCCCGTGAAAAGGCGCTCGTTGATGAGTTCAAATCGAAAGGCATCACCGTCGCGGACGTCGACAAGGCTGACTTCGAGAAAAACGTGGTCGAAAAGGTGAAGCTTGAAGATTTCGGTTACGAAAAGGCCGACTGGGAAGCCATCCGCGCCATCAAGTGATGTTTGAGCCTATCCCGGCGCCATTTCCGGCGTCGGGATATCGCCGACCAAGACCCACTGGAGTTCCAGCCAATGACTGACAAGCAGCACGCGCCCGTCAGCGTGGAAGAAATGGCGCATGCCTTCGAGGAAGAAAACAGCCCTGTCGATCTTTCACCCTATGCGGTGGAAGACTGGATAACGCTTGCCGTCTTCTGGGGCATGGGCCTTTGTGTTTTCCTGCAATTCTTCACCCGTTACGTGTTGAACGACAGTTTCGCTTGGACGGAGGAGATTGCCGCCAATTGCCTCGTCGTCGTCGTCTTCCTCGGCTCGGTCATGTGCGTGCGCATGTTCCGCCATATTCACGTCGACCTGATCTACCGCTTCGTGCCGAAAGCCGTTGGGCGGTTTCTTGAACTGATCGTTGATCTCATCACCATTGGTTTTTTCGCCTATATCACCTGGCTGATGTGGCGTTATCTGGAAATCGTCGGCGATGAGCGCATGGTCACCGTCGATCTGCCGCGCGGTATCGTCTTTTATACCGTTTTCGCCGCTTTCGCGCTGATGTTCCTGCGTGCCCTGCACAATTTCATCAAGGACATCACCGGCAAAAAAACCGTGCGTGAAAAGGCTCAGGAAGCCGTCAGCACACAGGGAATTTAGGCCATGCTCCTGCTTATCGGTTCATTTCTTCTGCTTCTCATTATCGGTACGCCCGTCGCCGTGTCGATGGCCGTCAGCTCGCTGCTTTATCTTGTGCTTTATGGTGTTGCCCCCGATATCATCGCAGCCCAGCGCATGATTGCCGGCGTCGAAAGTTTTCCGCTCATCGCCGTTCCCTTCTTCATCCTCGCCGGTAATCTGATGAACATCGCCGGGGTGACGAGCCGCATTTATCGCTTCGCGCTGGCGCTCGTCGGATGGATGAAGGGCGGCCTGGCGCAGGTCAATATCATCGGCTCTGTGGTTTTTTCAGGCATGTCGGGTACGGCACTTGCGGACGCGGCGGGCATCGGCACCATCGAGATCAAGGCCATGAAAGATCATGGTTATCCCGTTGATGCGGCCGTTGGCGTCACCGCGGCTTCCGCAACGCTCGGCCCGATCTTTCCGCCATCACTCCCTTTCGTCATCTACGGCATGATGGCCAACGCCTCGATCGGCGCATTGTTCATGGCCGGTATCATCCCCGGCGTCGTCATGACCGTGCTGATGATGGTGACCGTTTATATTTTTGCAAAACGAAAGGGTTGGGGGTCCGACACGCCGTTCGAATTGAAGCAGCTGCTCTCAGCCTCCATGGAAATAGTGATTGTCTTCAGCTTCCCGGTCGCTATCTATCTGATGATCCTTGCGGGGCTGTCGATCAACATTGCGGTTCTCTTAGGCCTTGCCGTACTTGTCGCTCTCGACTGGTACTACGACTTTTCCGCCGTGATGGCGCTGATGACGCCGGTGCTTCTGATCGGTGGCATGACCATGGGCTGGTTCACGCCAACCGAAGCGGCGGTCGCTGCGGTGCTGTGGTCGCTGTTCCTCGGGCTGGTGCGTTACCGCACCATGACGTTCAGGACATTGGCGAAGGCCAGCTTCGACACGGTGGAGACGACGGCTTCCGTGCTCTTCATCGTCACGGCGGCGTCAATTTTCGCATGGCTGCTGACGGTAAGCCAGGCGGCGCAGCTGTTCTCCGACTTCATGTTCTCGATGACGGACAACTGGTGGACTTTCCTGATCATCGTCAACATCCTGCTCCTTATCGTCGGCGCCTTTCTCGACACCATTGCCGCCATCAGCATCCTCGTGCCGATCCTGATGCCGGTCGCGGCCCGCTACGGCATCGATCCCGTCCATCTCGGTCTCATCGTCACGCTGAACCTGATGATCGGTCTTCTGACCCCTCCGGTCGGCATGGTGTTGTTCGTATTGTCACGTATTTCGAAAATGTCGGTGGAGCGCACAACGCTTGCCATTCTGCCCTGGATGATCCCGCTTCTCGTGGCGCTGGCACTGATCACCTTCATTCCTGCGATTACGCTGTGGCTACCCACCCAGCTCGGCCTCATCCGCTGATCAAGCAAGCCCTGCGCGGCCTGTTGCCGCGCAGTTTCTCCAATATGAGTGCACCCAAGAGGATTACGTCATGCAGACACGCGTGGCACGTCTATATTCCCGTGAAGATATCCGCGTCGAAACGCAGGACGTTGCGCGCCCCGGCCCCGGAGAAGTGCTGCTTGCCATGGCGGCAGGCGGCATCTGCGGCTCCGATCTGCACTATTACCAGGATGGCGGTTTCGGCCCGGTGCGCGTGCGCGAGCCGATCATCTGCGGCCATGAGGCATCCGGCCATGTGCAGGCACTGGGAGAAGGCGTCAGCGAGCTTGCGATCGGCCAACTCGTCGCCGTAAACCCTTCCCAACCCTGCGGCCATTGCCAGTTCTGCCTGAAGGGCCAGCCGATCCACTGCCTCGACATGCGCTTCATGGGCAGCGCCATGCGCCTGCCGCATGAGCAGGGCATGTTCCGCGACAGGCTGGTGGTTCCGGCAAAACAGTGCGCGACATTTTTGAACGCCACCTCGCCCGCCGAGGCCGCCTGTACCGAGCCGCTTGCCGTTTGCCTGCACGCTGTCGCACAGGCGGGTGATCTGGCCGGTGCGAAGGTACTGGTGACCGGCGCCGGTCCCATCGGCCTCCTCACCATAGCCGCCGCCCGCCAGGCGGGTGCCGGCATCATCGTCGCGACCGATCTCACCGATGCGGCACTGGAGCGGGCCCCCGCCATGGGTGCCGACCGCACCATCAATGTCGCAAGCGACCCCGATGCACTTTTACCCTATCAGGACCACAGGGGTTATTTCGACGTCATTTTCGATTGCTCCGCCGCCGGTCCCGCGCTCCGCAGCGCCTTCGCCTGCGTGCGCCCCCGCGGCACCATCGTGCAGGTGGGTGTGACCGGCGACATCACCATTCCGCTCAATGCGCTGGTGGGCAAAGAGATCGTCTGGCGCGGCTCGCAGCGTTTCCATGACGAATTCGCCATTGCCACCGGGCTCATTTCCACCCGCAAAATCGACGTGCGGCCGATCATTTCCCACAGCTTCCCGCTTGGTGAGGCGAAAGCGGCATTCGAACAGGCCGGGGACCGCTCCGCCGCCTGCAAGGTGCAGCTGACGTTTTCCGCAGACTGACATTTGAGGATCAAAGATGAGACATACATGGCGTTGGTTCGGTCCGGTCGACAAGGTCACGGTTCAGGATGCGGCTCAGGCGGGCGCGGAAGGCATCGTCAGCGCGCTGCATCACATCCCCACCGGCGATGTCTGGCCGGTGGACGAAATCACCAAACGACATGAAGCAATCAAGGCGGGTGGGCTTTATTGGGACGTGGTGGAAAGCGTGCCGGTTTCCGAGGATATCAAGACCCAGACCGGCGACTGGAAAAACCATATCGCCAACTGGCAGGAAACGCTGCACCGCCTCTCCGCCTCCGGCATCCGCACCGTTTGTTATAATTTTATGCCGGTGCTGGACTGGACCCGCACCGACCTGCGCTGGGAAACAAGGCACGGCGCAAAGGCGATGCGTTTCGATCTTCCCGATTTCGCCGCCTTTGATATCCACATCCTGAAGCGCCCTGACGCAAAGGCCGATTATCCGGACTGGCTGCTGGAGGAAGCGGCAAAACGTTTTGCCGAGATGCCGGATACGAAGATCGCCGCGCTCGGGCGCAATATCGGCGCGGGTCTACCCGGCTCGGCGGATGGTTATACGCTCACCCAGCTACTGGAAAAACTGCGGTCCTATCACGGCATCGACCGCGAAAGGCTGCAACAGAACCTCATCGACTTTCTCTCGGACGTGACGCCGGTTGCCGAAGAGGTGGGCATCAACATTTGCGCCCATGGCGACGATCCGCCGTGGCCGCTGCTCGGCCTGCCGCGTATTCTCTCCACCGAAGCCGACTACGCCCATATGCTCTTGCAGATCGACAGCCGCGCCAATGGCGTGACGCTCTGCACCGGTTCTCTGGGCGCGCGGGCGGATAACGACCTGCCTTTCATCGCCAGCCGTTTTGCAGATCGCATCCATTTCGTGCATCTGCGCAACGTGACGCGCGACACCGACACCGTGCCGTGCTCCTTCTTCGAGGATGAACATCTGGAAGGCGGAACCGACATGGTCGCCGTCATCGCGGCACTCCTCACCGAAGAAGCGCGCCGCCGGGCTGAGGGCCGCGAAGACCACACCATTCCGATGCGGCCCGATCACGGTCAGGAAATCCTCGATGACCTGACGCGCGGCGCACAACCCGGTTACCCCGCCATTGGCCGGCTGAAGGGGTTGGCTGAGCTGCGTGGTATCGAACGCACGTTATCGCACAGCCATTTCGGGCTGGCGGGTGGGACACGCTGAACAATGTTCCCGGCTGTAGGCGTTCCGTCAGCCTGCAGCCAGCCGCGCCCTGAACAGCAGGTAGGAAAAAGTCGTGAGCCCGCCGGCAATGACGCCGGCGGCTTTCACGATAGCGTCCATCAGATGCGGATGGCGGGTGGGCGAGAGGAATTGCAGCGCCTCGATACCGAAAGCCGCCGCAATGCCTGCCACGATAATCGCCAGCCAGTAACGCGGATAGGCGAGCACGAAAGCGGCAGAACAGAAGGCGAAGGCCGCGGCGCGGTCCAGGCCCACCGTCGTCAGCGTGTGCGGACGAAAACCGATAGGGCAAACTGTAACGATCAAGATCAGCAGAAGAACCGACCAGGCGACATATTTCGGAAATCTATTTGTCATCATGACGTCACAATAAAGCGCCGTACGTGTAAACGGAAGCGGGTCTTTTTCACGCTTCGCCCCATTAATCACACTTTTTGGTCAGATAGTTGAAAAACCGGCTTTCGCTCAGGCCCCACACGGGCTAAGGCAGATGGCAACCGGGCGAGGATCGCGGCTGATGGCGTTTTATGCCGTCGCCTTTCGGTGCAACGTCACGGTGTCGGGTGGATTTTCCACACAGGATCAGATTTTCAGGGAAGAGCACAATGAGTTTCAAGCCGCACGGCAAACATCTGGTTGCAGGAGAATGGGTCGCAACGGAAGCAAAATTCCGCAGCGAGCCTGCACATGGCGAAGCTTTCGATTTTTCGGTCGGCACCGTCGATCTGGTGAATGCAGCCTGTGAAGCAGCCGAAGACGCCTTCTGGAGCTATGGTTACACCACCCGCGAAGAACGCGCCGCATTCCTCGATACCATCGCCGATGAGATTGAAGCCCGCGCCGACGCCATCACAGAAATCGGCTCGTCCGAAACTGGTCTGCCCGCCGGACGCCTGCAGGGCGAGCGTGGCCGCACTGTTGGCCAGTTGCGTCTTTTCGCGTCGCATATCCGCAAGGGCGACTATCTCGACCGTCGCCACGACGAAGCGCTGCCGGATCGCCAGCCGCTGCCGCGCCCGGATATCCGCCTGATGCAGCGCCCGATCGGACCTGTCGCCGTTTTCGGCGCGTCGAACTTCCCGCTCGCCTTCTCCACGGCCGGTGGTGACACCGCAGCGGCTCTGGCTGCCGGTTGCCCCGTCGTCGTCAAGGGCCACTCCGCCCATCCCGGCACCGGTGAAATCGTTGCCGAAGCGGTTCTCGCCGCCGTCAAGAAGCACAATCTGCATCCCGGCGTTTTCTCGCTGATCCAGGGCGGCCGCCGCGATGTCGGTTCCGCTCTTGTTCAGCATCCGCGCATCAAGGCGGTCGGCTTCACCGGTTCGCTCGCCGGCGGCCGCGCGCTGTTCGATCTCTGCGCCCAGCGCCCCGAGCCGATCCCCTTCTTCGGAGAGCTGGGTTCGGTCAACCCGATGTTCCTGCTGCCGGAAGCGGTTGCCAACCGCGGCGAAGCCATTGCCAAGGGCTGGGCCGGTTCGCTCACCATGGGTGCGGGCCAGTTCTGCACCAACCCGGGCATTGCCGTCATTCTCTCCGAGCAGGCGGATGCGGTTGCCGAGACTGCCCGTGCGGCACTTTCCGAAGTTGGCCCGCAGGTCATGTTGACCGACGGCATCGCTGCCGCCTATCGTGATGGCCGCGACCGCATCGCTGCCGGCAACGGCGTGCGCGACGTTCTGACCACCACCTGCAACCTGCGCAATGCGACGCCTTACCTGTTCCGCGTTTCGGGCAAGGATTGGGTTGCCAACCATGCACTTGCAGAAGAGGTCTTCGGACCCCTCGGCCTGATCGTGACGGTTGATAGCACCGAGGAAATGCTTGAAGTGGCCAAGAGCTTCGAAGGTCAGCTGACCGCCACCCTGCATCTCGACGCAGGTGACGCCGAACTCGGCCGCAAGCTGCTGCCGATCCTCGAGCGCAAGGCCGGCCGCGTTCTCGCCAACGGCTTCCCGACCGGCGTTGAAGTCTCCGAAGCCATGGTTCACGGCGGCCCCTACCCGGCTTCCACGAACTTCGGCGCAACTTCGGTCGGCACCATGTCGATCCGTCGTTTCATGCGCCCGGTTTCCTACCAGAACATCCCTTCGGACGTTCTGCCTGAGGATATCCGCTAGCAACAAGGGGAAGGCGCTTCCGCGCCTTCCCCTTTCATTTTCGATCCAGCAATCTCAGGCTGACTGGATAGCCTTGATCTTGTCGATGCCGCCGACTGTTCCGGCAAAATCCCGCCACACATCCTGCGCACCCTTGAGCCATTCATCCAGTGCTTCCGGCTGCAGCACCTTGCCGCCCTTGGAGAGCGCTAGCTCAACGGACTTCGTTTCGTCTTCGACAATCAGCTGGTTGAAATATTGTGCGCCCTCGCTGGAGGCTTCCGAAAGAACCTTCTTTTCTTCGTCATCCAGCTGGTTCCAGAAGGTCGCGCCGTAATAGACGACACCCGAGGCCCATATATGGCCTGTTTCCGTCATATAGGGAACGACTTCGTAAAGCTTGAAGCCGGCATAGGCGGACTTGGTGAGGTCCATGGCGTCGGCCACACCGGTCGCCAGCGCATTATAGGTCTCGGTGATCGGAATACCGACCGGCGTGGTGCCGAAGGCGCTCCACAATCTGGTGTGCAGCGGGCTCTGGATGACGCGGATTTTCTTACCCTTCAACTGTTCCGCGCGGGTCACAGGCTCCTTCGCCAGAAGATGGCGAGCACCGTAATTGATGAAATCGGCGGCAATGAATTGCTGCGCGGCAAGTTTTGCCTTCAGCTCTTCGCCGGTCTCGCCCGTCACCACCTTGCGCACATGCTCACTATTACGGAACAGGAAAGGCAGATCGAGGATCTGCAGTTCCGGCACCCAGCCTGACAGGGAAGAGACGGTGGAGAGGCTGGCCTGAACCGAACCGAGGCGAATGTTTTCCGCCACTTCCTTCTCACCACCCAGAGCACCGCTTTTGACGATGTTGAAACGGAAACGGCCAGGCAATTTCGCCTCCACCAGCTGGCTGATCCTGACCCAGATTTTCGTCTCCGGCTTGTCGTCGGCAAATAACGACGCAACCGTGAGGCTGCGGGTTCTGGCATGCGCCGGGCGCACCAGACCAGGTGCGGCAAGCGTCGCGACGCCGAGAGCGGAGAGTTTGAGGAAATGACGGCGGTCGATAAAGGTCATGACGAAAACCCCTGACTTAGAAGACTATGGCCCAGACACATAACATGGCAAGGGCGACGAGAAGCGCGACGAGATAGGGAATGACCGCCCGGAAAAGCGCTGTCGCCGGAATGCGGGTGACGCCGCTGACCACGAAGATAAGCATCCCGAGCGGCGGCGTCAGGCCATGGATCATCAGATTGACCACAAGAATGACACCGAAATGGATGGGATCGATGCCGGCCGCAACGGCAGCAGGCAGCAGGATCGGCCCGAACAGCAGGATGGCAGCACCAATATCCAGCACCAGACCGACGACAAGCAGAATGAGGTTGGAGAGCAGAAGCACCGCGATCTTGCTGCCGCCGAGCAAAGTGACGAAGTCCGTGACGAGGCCGGAGACATTGTCGACCGCCAGCAGGAAGGCAAAAGGCCCCGCCGTGCCGATCAGAAGACCGATGGCCGCCGCCTCACCCGCCGACTGGCGAAAGGTCGCGAAAATGCGGCCCGCGCCCAGTCGGTAACCGAAGCCGAGAAGCAGCGTATAAAGTGCGGCAAGGGCGGCGGCTTCCGTGGTGGTGACGATGCCGATGCGAATACCGACTACCACAATGACGCCAAGACCGAAGGCTGGTATGGCGGCGACAGCCGAGCGCCAGCGCTCAGCCTCCGTCGCGCGCGGCAAGGTATCGTCGCTGCGCACGCTGAAATGGATCGCCACGCCGAGGCAGGCTGCCATCAGCCCGCCGGCGAAGAAGCCGCCGACCAGCAGCGAACCGACCGAAAGATTGGTGGCCGTGGCAAGGATGAGAAAAGCGATGGAGGGCGGAATGACATTGTCCAGCACGGAGGTGGCGGCGATGATCGCGCCGGCCTGCGCCGGCGGATAGCCGTGTTTGACGAGTTCCGGCTGGAAGGTGGACGCGCCGAAGGCAGCATTGGCGACAGATGAGCCGGATGCGCCGGAAAACAGCACGCTGGTCAGAAGCGTCGTCTGCGCCAGACCTGCCCGGCGATGACCGACGACGGAGGCAGCGAAACGGACGAGCTGACTGGCAACACCGGATATCGTCAGCAGGCTCCCTGCCAGCAGGAAGAAAGGAACGGCAAGCAGCAGGAATTTCGACATGCCGGTTACCGTCGACGAAACGATGGCCGGCTCCGGCAAGGTGCTGCCGAAGGCGATCGCCACATAGGCGGCGGTAAGGAAGGCGTGGGCAAGCGGCGCGGCCAGCACCAGCCCCGCAGCCGCCGTCAACGCCAGAAACAGGCTCGGCGGCAGGTTCGTATCAATGAAGAGTTGCGGCAGGCTGACATAGGCGACGGCAGCGATGGCGAGAGATGCGAGAACGGCAAACGCCTTGCCTTCGCTGACACGCTGAAGCGCCAGATAAAGAAGGATCAGCACGCCGCCTGCACCGAGAAAGCCGAAACGCACCCATTCCGGCAGGCCGAGTGTAGGCGACGTGCCGCCCAGCATCGCCGCGATCTGCACACCGCCGAAGACAAGAATGAGTGCGGCGACGAAAGAAAAGGCATCGGCGAGAATTTCGGTCGCCGCGCGAAATCGTTGCGGAAGGAACCGCACGAAGACATCGAGCCGCATGGCAAGCGCGCTTTTGAGGCTGAGCGGCGCGCCGACCGCGATCATGGCGACATTCAGCCATATGCCGAGATCTTCCGAACCGATGAAGCCGGTGTGAAAGAGATAACGCAGGATGACATTGACCAGAACCACCACGAGAAGCGCGGCGAGAAGCGCGGCGGCAACCGCACCGAGCGCACTGTCGAAGCGCGACAGAGTTGCCGCGGCCACCCTCTCGAAGCTATAGCGCCCCTGTTTTTCCAGTATCGCCATCCGGCTGCCTTTCGCGCGTCATCCCTGCTGCACGGCCAGAAGCGGTATAGAAAAATGCTCGCACCTGTAAAGCTTCCGAACGAGAGAATCGAACTATCTGCCGGTGCGAACGGGAAAACGCTGCTGAAGACGCCCGATCCGTCAGCAGGCAACAAGATGGCCAGGCGAAACCTCACGATACTGCCGTGGCGTAACGACATGATCAACCGCGCGGATCGGGCTTTTCAACTCGTCATTCGCAACGCCGCGTCGTGTGTTGCGACGGCCCGGGTCCGGCACCGGCACTGCCGCCATCAGCTTGCGGGTATAATCATGCTGCGGGTTGTCGAAGACAGCCGCACGCGGACCGATTTCGACAATCTCACCCAGATACATCACCGCGACACGATGGCTGACGCGTTCCACCACCGCCATGTCATGGGAAATAAACAGAAAGGCGAGATCAAGGCTTTGCTGCAGATCCAGCATCAGATTGATGACCTGCGCCTTGATCGAAACATCCAGCGCCGAAACGCTTTCGTCAGCAACGATGACCTTCGGTTGCAATGCCAGCGCGCGGGCGATGCAGATGCGCTGGCGCTGGCCGCCGGAAAATTCATGCGGGTAACGCGCAGCCATATCTGGCGAGAGACCAACCTTCCTCAGCATGTCCGCCACCACATCTCTCGCCTCGCGAGCGCTTCCCATACGGTGCTCGAGAAAAGGTTCGGCAATCGCCGCGCCTACCGTCATACGCGGATTGAGTGAGGCAAAGGGGTCCTGAAAAATCATCTGAACCGTCTTGCGCATGTCTCGCATGCCCGTCTTGTCGAGCGCGAGAATGTTTTCGCCGTTGACCTCGACCGAACCCGCATCCGGCTCAATAAGCCGCATGATGGCGCGGCCGGTGGTGGACTTACCGCAGCCGCTTTCGCCAACCAGCGACAATGTTTCCCCGGCCCTGAGATTGAAGGACACGTTTTCCACCGCATGCACGCGGCCGCTGAGCCTCCCCAGAAGACCGGAGTGAATATCGAAACGCTTGGTCAGCCCCTCTACTTTGAGAACGGGCTGTGCAGCGGCGTTGACAGTGTCGGCGGGGCGCGCCGGCTCCTGCGTTTCCCCGGTGGTGGTGTCGACGATGGGAAAACGGAGCGGTCTTTCCTCGCCTTTCATCGAGCCCAGAACGGGAACTGCGGACAGAAGCGCCCGGGTATAGGGATGTTTGCCGCGATGGAAGATATCGGCCGTCGCGCCGACCTCCACCTGCTCGCCACGATACATGACGACGGTGCGGTCGGCGATTTCCGCCACCACGCCCATATCATGGGTGATGAACAGGACGGAGGTGCCCTCCTCTTCCTGAAGCGTCTTGATGAGATCAAGAATCTGGCCCTGAATCGTGACATCGAGTGCCGTTGTCGGTTCGTCGGCAATCAGCAGCTTCGGCCGGGACGCCAGCGCCATGGCGATCATCACGCGCTGGCGCATGCCGCCGGAAAAGCGATGCGGATATTCATCGAAACGCGAGGCGGCGGAAGGGATACGAACCTTTTCGAGCAGACGGACCGTCTCTGCCCGCGCATCCGCTTTCGACATCGGTTGATGGCACAACAGAGCTTCGGAAATCTGGTCACCGATGGTGAAAAGCGGATTGAGGCTGGTCATCGGCTCCTGAAAGATCATGGCAACCTCGTTGCCCCTGACCCGCCGCATGGCGTCCTCGGAAAGGGAGAGCAGGTTGCGACGCCCAAGCAGGATTTCACCCTGAACCCTGCTGCTTTCCCGATCCAGCAGCCGCATGATGGAGAGCGATGTCACGCTCTTGCCCGAGCCGCTTTCGCCGACGATCGCGACGGTCTCGCCCGGACCGACATCGAAGGAAATATCACGCACCACCGGTTTCCAGCCACCATCCACGTGAAATGACGTGGTGAGATTACGGACGGAAAGCACGGCATCTTCGGCACCAAGCGGTGCTGACTGCGGCATGGTCATGATCGTTCCCTTCTTTTCTTCTCGTTTGAACTGTTCAGGCACGGCGTCGCCGCAAGTTTCTTCTCCCCGCCGGGGAGAAGGTGGCCCGAAGGGTCGGATGAGGGGGCACCGTTTCCGAAATCCGGCGAGGGCGCCCCCTCATCCCGCTGCCGCGACCTTCTCCCCCTCGGGGAGAAGAAACTCGCGGCACCCGCTCGCTTAATCAGTCCGGCCAGCGCAGCATGCCGTCGAAACGGTGGCGGCTGCGGTCTTCGAACGGCGTTGCAATCACCTCGTTGGAGGCGCGCGCCCTATCCAGCTCTTCCGTCAGACGCGCAGCCACGATGGTTTCCTGGCCCGGATGCAGGTTGCAGGGGTCGAGATAGAAATAGCGGTGTTCCACCTCATGATCGCGGGTGATGATGGGAGGATTGCCTTTCGCAAGTGCCGTCGTCAGGTCCCAGGCGGTGATATGCGCTTCTTCGGCATCGATGATGACGCGCAGCCGGTCGAGCGGGTTGTTGGTCGGATCAGGCTCGATCAGCGCCGTCACGCCGGGGCGCCCGTCCAGCGTCTTTTTCCAGAGGTTGAGATAGCTGGTTTCGCGCTCGCGAATGCCGGCATGATCGCGCTTCTCCCACGCTTCCAGCGCCGCCATGACGCCATAGATGCTTTCCTTGCCGACCTTCATGCCGCGACCGACGCCCATATTCTGCAGGAAGGCGTTGCGCACGAGCTCCTTTTTGCCGGTGACGATGCCGGAAGTCGGGCCGCCGAGGAACTTGTGGCCGGAATAGAGCACCACATCCGCGCCAGTGGCCAGAAACAGCTTCAGATCATATTCGGAAGCCGCATCCACGATGACGGGCACACCCTTGGCATGGGCGATCTCGACGAATTCGGAAAGATGCAGCAAGCCATAATCAACGACGTGATGCGAGACGACATAGACCGCCGCCGCCGTCTTTTCGGTGATGGCGTTTTCCATGTGGAAACGGTGGGTCGATGTCGCCTGCCCGATGAGCACCACCTTGCCGCCGCCAAGCCGGATCGCCTGATCCACCGGCGCGCCATAGCTCACCACATGGCCCATCTGCACCAGAACCTCGTTCTTTTCCGGGGTCACGTCAGGCAGCTTTTCGATGGCCAAGAGATTGTTGCCGGTGATCGCGCCCGCCACCGCAAGGCTGATGCCGGACGAGCAGGAGGCCGTGACAAAACCGGCCTCGCCGCCCGTCAGCCTTGCAATGATCGCACTCGCCTTGCGTTGCAGATCATTGATCTCGACGAATTGCGGCAGGATGTCCGCCATGGCCTGAACGGCCTCGGGAACGACAATCGATGCGCCGAGCGAGGTCATGGTGCCCGAGACGTTGATGACCGGGCGAAGGCCGATCCTGCTTCTGATATCCTCGGTCATGTATTTCTCCTGTCCTTTGCGATGCGATGGGCATCGACACATATGCCATAATAATGTAATAGCTTCTCAAAATTCATGAGGAGCCAAAATTGGACGCCCATAAACTGGACGAAACGCCTTCAACCGCCCTGTCCGACGCCGCCGAAAACGCGAACGCGAAGGCGGCCAAGCGCTCGCGCGTCAGCGGCATCGACCGCGCGCTTCAGGTGATTGATTATCTTTACGAAACCGGATCGCCCGCCGGTGCTTACGCCATCGCCAAGGCGATCAAGGCGCCGCTTTCCACCGTCTATGTCATCATCGACGATCTCGTTGAAAAGAACATGCTGGCGCGCAATGCCGATGGCAACATCTGGCTTGGCGCGCGGCTTTACCATTATGGCCTTGCCTATGCCCGTTCGCTGGATTTCATGGGTGTCGCCACCCACGAAATGCACGATCTGTGCCGTCATGCGGGCGAGACCGTGCAGCTTTGCGGCCGCGACGGCGACCATATGCTGGTCTTGGCCATGGCCGATGGTCCGAGCCACTTTCAGGTCGCGTCGCGCGTCGGTACCCGCGTTCCTCTGAACTGGACGGCATCCGGTCGCCTGCTCGTCGGTCACCTGCCGGAGGCAGAGCGCCTCGAACTTTTCAGGCGTTGTGCCCGTTCCTCGCCCACGGGCCGTGCGGAAATCAACCCCGAGACCCTGTCGCAATCGGCGGCGACCGCTTTTCATGACCGCCTGTCGATTCAGGTCGCCGAATCCGATTATGCCGTCGCCTGCATCGCGTCGCCGATCTGCGACAACAGGGGCGAATGCGTGGCGACGATTTCCATCGTGCTGCCGGAACAGAAAGTGCTGGCGGACGAAAACCATTACACCGAACAGGTCAGGGTTTCGGCAGAACGGATCGAAAAACTGATGGGCTGGCGCAACCATTAAACGGCCTCACCCTTTGAGCGCGACGATTGCCTCGATCTCAACGGTGATGTTGCCCGGCAACGAGCCGAAACCCACGGCGGACCGGGCATGTTGTCCCACATCGCCGAACACATCGATGAAGAGATCGGAGCAGCCATTGATGACGCTCGGGTGATCGCGAAAATCGCTCACCGCATTGACCATGCCGAGCAGCTTGACCACCTTCTTTACCCGCGACAGGTCCCCCAGCGCCTCATGCATGACGGCAAGCAGGTTGATGCCGGTGAGGCGCGCATGGCTATAGGCCTCTTCCAGCCCGATTTCCGCGCCCACCTTGCCGGCGTAAAGATGACCGTTTTCTTCCCGTGGCCCCTGCCCCGAAAGATAAAGCATGTTGCCTTCCACCACATGGGTGACGAAATTGGCAATCGGCGGCGGCGGCGGCGGCAGGGAGATGCCGAGCGCGGCGAGCCGGTCATAGGGCGAAAGCCGCCCTTCTGCGTCGAGCGAAGACTGTTTCACGCAAATTCCTCATAATGCCGGGACTTGTATCCCGTAATGCCTGCGGAAGGCGGAGGACTGACCTTCGCCGTTCCAGTGGAGTTCAGCGCCAGGAGTAACCGTGGCTGTGGCGCACCAGCTTGCGCGCCCTTGGAATATAACGGCTGGCGGCAATCGCTTCCGCACCGATGACCGCATAACGCGGCTCGAACAGGCGCTTCAGGCGCGACACATCGCCATTGGAATCGGTCGCTTCCAGATCGGCGTCGACGAGATCGAAAACCGTGAAATCGGCGCGCTGACCGACATCGAGGCGGTTTTCCATATCGAGGCGGATAACGGAAGCCGGGTTGCGGGTGACGGCCTCGACCACATTTTCGAAAGGCATATCGACCGACAGCAGCTTCGACATGGTGGTGGCCAGATCCCAAACCGGGAAATTCATCGAATGCCCGTGCAAATCCGTTGAGATCGAGAAAGGGAGCAGGCCGCGTGCAATCGCCGCTTCCGCCACCTTGAAGGAGAAAGACGCGCCACCATGGCCGATATCAAGCCGAATGCCTTCGCCTGCGCAGCGTTCTGCGAGGTTGAACAGGTCCTCGTCTTCCATGATGCTGGAACCCGATTTGCCGTTGAAACAATGGGTCACGACATCGCCGGGGCCGAGAATTTCCAGCACCTCGTCGTAAAGTGCTGGCGGTTCGCCCACATGCACCATCATCGGCACTTTCAGGATCTTGGCGATCTTCTTGCCGAGTTTGACCGGCGTCACACCCCAGGAGCCGGTGATGACATGGCTCGCCCGCACCTTCAGGCCGACAATATGCTCGCTGTTTTCGGCATAAACTTCGAGGATGCGGTCAAGGTCGATATCCTTGATGTCGCGCAGTTCCGGCACTCGGTTACAGGCGACGAGACCGATGGAGCCAAGGTTGAGGAAGGCCTTGATGCGCTCCTTCGAGGGCTCGATGATATATTCCCGGAAACCGTGGAAATTCGCCTCGCCCGCCGAACCGGCATCCACCAGCGTGGTCACGCCGCGCTCGGCCCCGCATTCGGAGGGGCGGATGGAGATATCGGTACCGCCGTGCCAGATATGCACATGCAGATCCACCCAGCCGGGAGAGATGAAGGCGCCCTTGGCATCGATGCGCCGCGCATCAACGGGCGCTTGGATGGCAGGCCCGACCGCGGCGATCTTGCCATCGCCGCCAATCAGAATATCGGTCGAAGCCTGTGATGTACCCTTTCCGAAACCGACGGGTTTGACATTGGTGAGAAGAATGGGAGCTTGAAGAGGCGCTTTCGCCTGTTCGCCGGACGACATATTACAGATCCCTTCGCAGTCTTGGGTCGAGCATGTCCCGCAGCCCGTCGCCGACCATTTGCAGCGACAGCACGGAAAGAATGATGGCAAAGCCGGGGAAATAGGTCATCCAGTCGGCCTGGCCGATATATTGGCGGCCAGCGGAGATCATGGTTCCCCAGGTGGGAATTTCCGGACTGACACCAAGCCCCAGAAATGAAAGCCCGGCCTCCGCCAGCATGGCGCTGGCGAAAAGGAAGGTGCATTGCACGAGGATCGGCGAAACCAGATTGCGCAGCACATGCCGCGTCATGATGTGGAAGGTGGAAATGCCGAGCGCCTTCGCCGCCTCCACATAGGGCAATTCGCGTATGACCAGCGTCGAGGCACGCACGATGCGGGCAAGGCGCGGCGAATAAACGACGGCAAGCGCGATGATGACAGTCGTCAGCGACGGGCCGAGCGCCGCCACCAGCGCAATCGCCAGCAAAATATCCGGAAAGGCCATCATCGCATCGATCAGCCGCGCAATTGGCGTATCCAGCTTTTGGAAGAAACCGGCGAGCAAACCAAGCGTGATGCCGATCAGCGCCGAAAGCGCCACCACGGCGGCACCGACCAGAAGCGACAGTCTTCCGGCATAGATGGTGCGCGAGAAGACGTCGCGGCCGAACTCGTCGGTGCCGAACCAGTAAAGCTCGCTCGGCGGCTTCAGGCGGTTCACAATCGATAGTTTCGACGGTGAATAGGGCGCAATCATCGGTGCGAGAACCGCAAACAGCACGAAGACGAGTAGCACGATGAGACCGGCAGCGACCGTCTTGCGCTTCAGGAGACGCCGAAGGAACAGGATGGTGGGGTTGCGTGCCGGGGGGGCGGTGGAAACAATATCGGCCATCAGTAACGAACCCTCGGATCGACCAGCAGATAGAGCATGTCGATTGCAAAATTGATGAGCACGTAAAGCCCGGCGATGACGAGAAGTGCCCCCTGAATGACCGGATAGTCGCGCCGGAGCACGGCGGAGACGACAAGATTGCCGACACCCGGCAGGCCGAAGACGGTTTCCGTGACGACTGCGCCGGAAATCAGCACGGCGGCGGTGAGGCCAAGCACGGTGAGGATGGGGATGAGCGCATTCTTCAAAGCATGTTTCAGCACCACCCGGCGTTCCTTGACGCCCTTGGCGCGCGCGGTGCGGACATAATCGTCACCTAAAACATCCAGCATCGAGGCGCGGGTGAAGCGCAAAATGAGGGCGGAGGAAACGAGGCCGAGCGCTATTGCCGGAAGGGTCAGGTGATACATGCGCTCGAGGAAGCTCGCGCCCGGTCCGCCATAACCCGATACCGGAAACATATCGAGCCGCACGGCGAAGACCTGCATGAGGATCAGGCCAAGCCAGAAGCTCGGAATGCTCGCCGCCAGCATTGCGATGGTGGTCGCGGCCTGGTCCACGAAGGAACCGCGCCGGTAAGCAGCATAGATACCGATGGGGAGCGCGATGACACTGGCAATCAGCAGCGAAAAAATCGTCAGGAAAAACGTCGGTTCGGCCCGGTCCAGAAGTGCTGAGCCGACCGGCATGTTGAGGAAGATCGACTGGCCGAGATCGCCCTTGAGCAACTGGCCGATATAATAGACATATTGCACGCCGAGCGACTGGTCGAGACCGAGCCGGGTGCGAAGCTCGGCAATATCCTGCGCCGAGGCGTCCGGCCCCAGCATCACGGCGGCTGGATCTCCGGGCGTGACGCGCAAGATGACGAAGACGATGGTGACGACGAGGAACATCACCACGATCATTCCCGCAAGTCTCTGGAAAATATACCGTATCACGTATGAAGGCTCCAAGGCGCGTGATTGCCGCTATCAGGCGACGGTTGAATGGTGTCGATGAGCGCCAGCAATTCCGGCACTCACGGTAGTAAAATCGAGCGTTCTCTTCTCACGTCCGCCTTATACTCCACCCTCATTCCTGTGCTCGTCACAGGAATCTAGCCAGCCCAAGTCCTTGGGCTGAAAGGACTCTTCTCGCCACGCAGACGCGCGTCGGCTGGATTCCTGTGACGAGCACAGGAATGAGGGGAGCGGCAAGGACCCTAGATCCGTGGCGACAGAGTGCCGGATGCAATACCCGGCACCCGATTGCCAAACCGGCCTTATTTCGTAACCGAAGCATTCCAGAAGTAGGGCCATGGAGCCGGATCGACGCCTTCCAGCTTGTTGGACTTGGCCGCCACGGCATTGAAGTCGCCTATCTTGATGAGCGGCAGCTCCGCATAGATCGTCTTCTGCACATTGGCCCAGAGCGCGATACGCTTGTCGGGATCGGCTTCCGAAGTGAAGGCGTCAACCGCGGCTTTGCGCGCCGGCGTATCCCACCAGCCCGGCGAGCCGGTGGAGAGCGCGCCGATCAGCGCCGGTTCCGGCAGGAAGGGGCTGTGAGTGATGTAGATATCCCAGAGTTTCGGGTCGGCGCGGCGCTGCGTCAGCGTCGCCCAGTCCACCACCTGCATATCAACCTTGAAACCGGCAAGCTTCAGATATTCCGCCGCGACCTGCGCCATCTTGTAATGGAACTCATACTGGCGGCTGGTGAGGATGCGGAGAGGTTCGCCGTTGTAACCGGCGGCTTTGAGTTTCTCGGCGGCGGCTTCCGGATTGCCGACGTTGTAATTGCCCTCGACGCCTTCTTCGGAATGCCAGGAGAAATTATCAGGATAATAGGCGCCGTCGAGCGCGTAGAAATCCGTGCTGCCGAAAGCGGCCGCCAGCATGTCTTCCATGTTCAGCGCTTCGGTCACCGCCTTGCGGACTTCAAGCTTGGAAGACAGCCCCTCCTTCGTGTTGAAGACGAAGACGGGATAACCGAAAGGCTTCAGCATCAGCGGCTGCGAGGCCGACGACGACTTCACCTTGTCGAAGGATTCCACCGGAATGGAATCGACGTAATCATACTGGCCGGAAACGGCGGCCTCGACACGGGTATTCGGATCGGGCACCGGAACGAAGCGGATTTCATCGAGATACTGATGGCGTGCGCCGCCATAACCGTCGCTTTCGCCATCGCGGGACTTGTAGCCATCGAAGCGCACGAGCTGGATATATTGGTCGGCCTTGCGCTCCTTCAGCATATAGGGACCGGTGCCGATGAATTCGGCCATCGGCTCCGCCTGCTTTTCAGACGGCAGGATGATCGCCGCCGAATTATTGAAGGCGAGCAGTGAGACGAGCGGCGCATAGGGTTGCTTGAGAGCGATCGTCACCGTTCCGGCATCCGGCGCGGAGATATTGTCGATAAAGCCGGCTGCCTGCTTGCCGCGCGAGGCGATCTTCATCCAGCGGCCGAGCGAGGCGACGACATCTTCAGACGTCATGTCGCTGCCGTCATGGAACTTGATGCCCTGCCTGAGCTTGATCGTGTAGGTTTTGCCGTCCGCACTGATCTCGGGCAAGCTTTCCGCCAGAAGCGGCGTCACCTTCCAACCCTTGTCGAAGGTATAGAGCGTTTCGAAAATATGCTGCGTGACGATGCCGACCAGATCGGCGGTAGACGCCATGGGGTCGAGTGTCGGCGGCTCGCCGATCGTGGCGACATTGATGACGCCGCCCTTCTCCGCAGCCATCATTACACCCGGCGCAAGCAGCAAAGCGGCGGTGGCGAGAAATGCAAGTTTACGTCTCATGGACAAGCTCCCAGCTCTTATGTGTTCCATTATTATGTTATATGCATCTTTATAACAGAATATCTCGATAAGACGCCTTGTCAATGACAATGCGGCCCGATGATCGGTTTCCATGATCGGCGAAACGCAAGACAGGTCTTTGCGAAAGGTGGCGGAATCGTTTAAGGCAATGAAAAAACAGGAGTTTCGCCGAAAAAACGGTGCGCCGTGATATCCATCTTTTCCGGCTGGAAGAGAGGGAATGACGACCGGCGCTTGACTGCAAAGGAAGAAAGGGAATTAACAAGGTTGGATATTTCGCATTTGCGAACAAAGTGCTATTAAAGAGCGGACTAACGCTACGCCACCACAGACATACCCGCGCATTTTTATTAGTCGTTACGCTATTTGACGCCGTCAGCCGTGTTTTCAAGGGCTGCAGAAAGACCTGATACTTTATACCGCCAAACTTTATTCCATGGCGGAAAACTAATTTTTATTACGTTGAAATTATTGAGGAAATCATGAAGACGGCAATCGTGCATGACTGGCTCACCGACAGAGGCGGGGCCGAAAAGGTGCTTCACAACCTTCTTGAAATTTATCCTCACGCGGATCTTTACTGCCTTGTCGACTTCATGAGCGAGCGCGATCGCGGCTTTCTCGGCGGCCGTCCCGTCAACACCTCCTTCATCCAGAAGTTGCCTTTCGCCCGGAAAAAATACCGCTCCTACCTGCCGCTGATGCCGCTCGCCATCGAACAGTTCGATCTCAGCGGCTACGACCTCGTTATTTCCTCGAGTTATGCGGTCGCCAAGGGCGTCATCACCGGCCCGGGCCAGTTTCATGTCTCTTATATCCATAGCCCGATACGCTACGCCTGGGACCTCCAGCACCAGTATCTCAAGGAGACCAGACTGACGCGCGGCTTCACCTCGTGGATCGCGCGCGCTGTTCTTCACTATATCCGCATGTGGGACATTCGCACCGCCAACGGCGTCGACCTGATGACGGTCAATTCCAAATTCATCCGCAACCGGGTGCGCAAGTGTTATGGCCGCGATTCCACCGTGATATATCCGCCGGTGGACACGTCTCATCTCTCCCCGTCCGACCTTAAAGGTGACTATTTCGTCACGGCGTCGCGGCTGGTGCCCTACAAAAAAGTACACCTTATCGTGGAGGCTTTTTCAACGATGCCGGACAAACGGCTGGTCGTCATCGGCGACGGTCCGGACATGAAACGCATCCGCGAAATCGCCGCGCCGAATGTCGAAGTCCTCGGTTTCGTCGGCAATGAAGAGCTTCACAAATATATGGCCGAGGCCCAGGCCTTCGTCTTTGCGGCAGAAGACGACTTCGGCATCGTGCCCGTCGAATCCCAGGCGCTCGGTACACCGGTCATCGCCTACGGCAAGGGCGGCGTACTGGAAACCGTCGTCCCGCTCGGCTCCTCCAACCATCCGACCGGCCTTTATTTCGGGGAGCAGACACCGGAGGCGATCTGCGCCGCCGTACAGGAGTTCGTCGACAATTCCGACCGCTTCGACAAGAACGCCTGCATCAACAACGCCGCCCGCTTCTCCCGCGAACGTTTCCTGCGGGAATTCGCGGATACCGTGAATTTCGCGCTGGCTGAACGGGCATGACGGATGCATAAAAACATCCATAAAATAAATGATTGGGCTTCACGAAATTCAATAACGAAAGAAACCGCGCAGGCGTGACAAAACTGCACTAGCGCAATGCAGCAATCGAAGAGATGATGGCGTCCAACTGAATATTGAAGCGCAACAATACTGACACCGTCTGGGGTTCGACCATCGCGCCTCGCCCGGAATTTTTCGGCACAGTTGAACGATGATGAACTTGAAGCATCGTCTGAAATTAGGCATATGCCTGACAGAGGACGTAAACATCCCGGGATGCGATTCCGCTGAACGGATGTAATGCCGGTTTGGAT
Source organism: Agrobacterium salinitolerans (assembly GCF_002008225.1). Lineage (GTDB taxonomy): Bacteria > Pseudomonadota > Alphaproteobacteria > Rhizobiales > Rhizobiaceae > Agrobacterium > Agrobacterium salinitolerans. Next base: position 204,484 of record NZ_MRDH01000023.1, read on the forward strand.
TTCCTTTACCGGTGTCATTTATGAAGTGCTTATTTTTAAAAACTTATACGATGTCCGAATTATTTCTGCTTTTCGGACGGCATTCATTTCGAGGACCAAATGCGTTTATTGAATGTTTCGATTATGCTTGCCTCTGCAGCACTGGCGGGTTGCACGGTTACCGCAGCCTCCGGCCCCGATGCAGCCTCGATCGAATCTAACGCTTCGGTGAAATTCGCCTCCAAGGACAAGCAGAAAACCGCCGGTGTCGACTACGCACTGCTCGACATCAACAGCGCCGTCCTCAATTACGTCGGCGACACCACAACCACTACCCTGCTCGGCAGTTTCGGCGGCGGCAAGGGCGGCGTTCCGGCACTGCCGATGGGCGTCGGTGACGTGGTGCAGGTTGCAATTTTTGAAAGCCAGGCCGGCGGCCTCTTCATTCCAAACGACGCCGGCAGCCGTCCCGGCAACTTCATCAGCCTGCCGAACCAGACCGTGGACCGGGAAGGCAATATCAGCGTTCCCTATGCGGGCAAGATTCGCGCCACCGGCCGCAACGTCGAAGATGTGCAGAGCGAAATCGAGGAACGGCTCGCCAACCGCGCCATCGAGCCGCAGGTTCTCATCACCAAGATTTCCAGCCGCTCCGCACAGGCCTCCGTGTTGGGCGACGTCAAGGAGCCGACGAAGGTTCAGCTTTCGGAAGCGGGCGATCGGGTTCTCGACGTCATTTCCTACGCAAAGGGCCTCAGCGCTCCGAATATCGAATCCTATGTCACGCTGATCCGCCGCGGCAAGACCGCCCGCGTCAATTACAACCACCTTGTCAGCACGCCGTCCGAGAACATCTATGTAGTTCCGGGCGACACGATCATGGTGGAGCGTGAACGCCGCACCTACCTTGCCTTCGGTGCTTCTGGTCTCAACGGGCGTTTCGAGTTCGAGGATGCCGATCTCAAGCTGTCGGATGCACTCGGCAAAGCGGGCGGACTGCTCGATTCCCGCGCTGACCCGGCTCAGGTCTATGTCTATCGTATCGTCAAGCGCGATCTTCTCGTGAAGCTCGGCATCAATACGTCGAAGTTCCCCGGACAGGACGTGCCGGTCATCTTCCGCGCCAATCTGCGCGATCCATCGACCTTCTTCGCCGCCACGAAGTTCCCGATGCAGGATCGCGACATCATCTATGTCACCAACTCGCAGGCCACTGAACTTTACAAGTTCCTGGATCTCGTCGGCTCCGTACCGGCAACGACGGGCAATGTCGCCGAGGACGTTCTTGCGACCCGCAACGCCATCCGCGCCTTCTAAACGGCGGCTTTTCGCCGTTCATCCCAAAGCCGCCCCGGAAACGAGGCGGCTTTTTCCTTGGCCGGAACCAGTGGTGAACAGGAAGGTGATCAAACATTGCCTTGGGGCGGGAACCGAAGCCGTCCACCCTTGAAAGACAGGGGATATGGCGACGGTCATCATCACCGCCATTACAAAAGTTTAAGGTGATTTCGCAACGCATTGGGTGTCTTGTGGGGGAAAGCTGCTCCCAAGGCTTGCCGCACATGTTCGGGAAACATGTATCGCTCTCATTACGCGGAATCGTCAGATGAAACGTTTCTGGACCGCTCTCAGCGTTCTTGCCATCGCAGCCGCCGGTGCCTGGTATTTCAAGGATCGCCTGCCGCTCGATCAAATTCCCTATCTCAAACAATTTGCCAGCGTATCTCCCCAGCCCGGCGCTGACACTGCAACGCAGTCCTCCCAGAACGGCCAGCCGGCCCGGCAGTCGGGACAAAGGCAGGGCGGCGGACGGCGTAACGGTGGACCACCCACGGTCAGCACCATCGCCGTCGCCAAGGCGACGCTGCCGATGGATGCAACGGCGACGGGATGGGCGGTTGCGGCCGATATCACCAATATCGCGCCGCTTCAGGCTGGTCTCGTCACGGAGATCAGCGCGAGGGACGGCCAGCATATCAAGGCGGGCGATCTGATCCTCAAATTGGATGATCGCATCGCACGGGCCGCCGTCGACAAGGACAAGGCCAATATCGCCGCCGATCAGGCAACGCTGGAACAGACCGAGGCCGCCTTCCAGCGCGCCGCTAATCTGGTCAAGCAAAGTGCTGAATCGCAACAGGTACTGGATCAGGCACGGGCAGCGCGCGACAGCGCCAGTGCCAAGACCGACGCCGACAAGGCAACGCTCGCATCCGATGAGGTGGCGCTCGAACATATGGAAATCCGCGCCCCGTTCGATGGGCGGCTCGGCGACATCACGGTCAGCCCCGGCGCCTATCTCAGTGCGGGCGTCAACATCGTGACGATCACCAAATATGACCCGATCTCGGTCAGTTTCCGGCTTTCACAGCGCTACCTGCCGCAACTTCGTGAAGGCGTGGCAAAGGATACCGCAGTCGATGTCGACCCCGCGGCGACGGGAGGCGAACCGATGAGCGGCGTACTGCGGTTCTACGACAATACGGTGGACCAGACCTCCGGCACGGTGCTCGCCAAGGCGGAGTTCAAGAACGATCGCGGTCTTTTATGGCCCGGCCAGTCGGTAAACGTCACGGCCCATTTCGTCTCGGGGGATGAAATGATCGTGGTGCCGACAGTCGCCGTGCGCCCCGGACCGAAGGGCAATTTCGTCTATACCGTCGATAGTGAGCATCATGCCCACATGACGCCGGTGGAAGTCGCCCGCTCGAATGGCAATCTCACCGCCATAACAAGCGGCCTTAATGGTGGCGAACATATCATCGTTGAAGGTCAATCCGAACTTGCCGACGGCCAGACGGTTGTCGAGCAATTCTCCGACAAGGGCGGTGCGGCTGCCAATCTGGCCGCCAATATTCCGCAGGTACAGGTTGGCGGCCAATGATCCCTAATTTCTGCATCAACCGGCCCGTCGCCACCACGCTTCTCGCCATAGGCCTGGTGCTGGCCGGGCTTGCCGGCTTCCGCCTGCTGCCCGTCGCCGCCCTGCCGAAGGTGGATTTTCCGACGATCAACGTTTCCTCGTCGCTGTCAGGCGCTTCGCCGCAAACCATGGCCACATCGGTCACCACGCCGCTGGTCAAGCAGTTCGAAACCATTCCCGGCGTTAGCGAAATCAGCGCCACCAACACGCTCGGCAACAGCTCGATCGTGCTGCAGTTCGATCTCAACCGCGATATCGACGCCGCGGCGGCCGATGTGCAGGCCGCAATTTCCCGCGCGCAGCGGCAATTGCCCAGCAACATGACGACGACGCCGAGCTATCGCAAGACCAACCCGGCCGATGCGCCGGTGCTGCTGCTCGCCGTCAACAGCAAGGAAATGCCGACCAGCAAGGTGGATGAGATCGCCGAAAACATCATCTCACCGCTTCTCTCCACAATTTCCGGCGTCGCGCAGGTGAGCATCTATGGTGCACAAACCTATGCCGTGCGCATCGGCCTTGATCCGGCCCAGCTTCAGGCAAGAGGGCTTGGCGTCGACACCGTCACCACGGCCATCGCCCAGGCGAATAATCAGGTGCCCGTTGGTGCCTTGCAGACCGACAATCAGCGCTTGACGATCGAGGCCGATACCCAGCGCACCAATGCGGCCGCCTTCCGCTCGCTGGTCGTCTCGACGAATAATGGCGCGCCGATCCATCTCGGCGATATCGCCAATGTCACCGACAGCATCGACAACACCAATGCCGGCAGCTGGTTCGATGGCGAACAGGCCATCGTTCTCGCCGTGCAGCGTCAGCCGGACGCCAATACCGTCGACGTCGTGGACGCCATCAAGGCGAAGCTGCCGGCGCTTCACCAGCAATTGCCGCCCTCCGTCAATATCAACGTCATGAATGATGCCTCGACCGCCATCAAGGATGCGATCTCAGACGTTCAGTTCACCCTGTTTCTCACCATCGGGCTGGTGGTTGCGGTCATCTATCTCTTCACCGGGCACCTGACGGCGACCATCATTCCCGGTCTTGCAGTACCCCTGTCTCTCATCACCGCCTTCGGCATGATGTATGTTCTGGGCTACAGCATCGACAACATCTCGCTGCTCGGGCTGACGCTATCGGTGGGGCTGGTGGTGGATGACGCCATCGTCATGCTGGAAAACATCCTGCGCCTGCATGAAGAAGGCCTGCCTATGCGCGAGGCGGCCTTGCAGGGCGCGGCGGAAGTCAGCGGCACCATTCTGTCCATGTCAATCTCGCTGGTGGCCGTCTTCATTCCCATTCTGTTGATGGGCGGCGTTATCGGCAGGCTCTTCAACGAGTTCGGCATGGTCGTCACGCTGGCTATCATGGCCTCGGCGCTGGTCTCGCTGACAGTGACGCCGATGCTCGCTTCGCGCCTCTCCGGCCACTCCTCCAGACCACCTGCGATCATCCGCTGGTTCGATGCGGGTTTCGAACGCACGCTGCGCGCCTATGGCCGCGCCGTCGGCTGGTGCCTCTCCCACCGCCGCATCGTTTTGGCATCGTTTCTCGCTTCGGTCGCGGCGTCGCTCTATCTCTTCGAAACCCTGCCCTCCAGCTTCTTTCCACAGGAAGATATCGGACGTCTTTCGGTTTCGACACGGGCGCGTGAGGATATTTCCTATACGGCGATGCGCGATCTCCAGGCGCAGGTCGCCGATCAGATCCGCAAGAATCCAGCCGTCGTGCACGTCACCTCTATCGTCGGCGGCAATTCCCGCAATCCGTTGAACAACGGCTCGATGTTCGTGGAACTGAAGCCCAAGGAAGAGCGGGCGCCGCTCAGCCAGGTGCTGGCGGAACTGGGTCAGGCCGCATCGAAAGTGGCGGGCATCCGCACCTATATCAATCCGCAGCAGAGCCTGCGCTTTGGCGGGCGCAGCTCCGCCAGCCAATACCAGCTCGTCGTTCAGGGTCTGAATGCCGACACGACCAACGAATGGTCGAATAAGCTGATGGACGCGATGCGTCGCGACCACACCTTCACCTCCGTCACCTCCGACGCCCAGAACGGTGCGATCGCCGCCACGATCTCCGTTGATCCGGAAAAGGCCGCCGCCTTCGGCATTACCAATGACCAATTGCGCAAGACGCTGGAAATGTCTTTCGGAGGTTATACGGCGGCGCAAATCCAGTCTACTGGCGATAGCTACGACGTGATTGTGGAATTCGACAGTTCCAAACCCTGGAAGGACGATTTCCTCAGCGATATCAACATTCTTTCGGCAAAATCCGGGGTTCTGGTTCCGCTTTCCAACTTCGCCACCCTTACCCGCACGCAGGCGCCTGTTACCATCAACCAGACGGGCCAGCTCGTCTCCACCACCATCTCCTTCAACCTGCCGGATGGGGTGGCGCTGTCCGATGCCACAAGCCGGATAGACCAGATCAAGAGCACGATAGGTCTGCCACAGGATGTCTTCACCAGCTATGGCGGCACGGCGGCGATCTTCCAGCAGAGCCAGGGCAATACCGGCATCCTTATTCTGGCAGCGGTGCTGACCATCTATGTGGTTCTCGGCGTGCTTTACGAGAGTTTCATCCACCCGCTGACCATCCTCTCCGGACTGCCAGCCGCCGCCTTCGGCGCGCTGGTGGCGCTGAAGGTGATGGGCATGGATTTTTCGATCATCGCGCTGATCGGCCTTTTGATGCTGATCGGCATCGTCAAGAAAAATGCGATCATGATGATCGATGTTGCGGTGGAGTTGATACGCGAAAAAGCGGAACGACCAGCAACCGCCATTCACGAGGCCTGCGTGCGCCGGTTCCGGCCGATCATGATGACGACCTTCTGCGCGCTGCTTGGGGCACTTCCCATCGCACTCGGCTCGGGCGCGAGTTCGGAACTGCGCCAGCCGCTCGGCATCGCCGTGGTCGGCGGCCTCATCGTGTCGCAATTGCTGACGCTGTTCATCACGCCCGTCATCTTCGTGGAAATGGACCGGTTCGGCCAATTCCTCACCAGGGTGTTTTCCCGCCGGAAAAGGGCGAAAAAAAACACCGAACCGCAAAAGCCGGAAGGGACCGGCGAACCGGAATCCGTTGCCGCTTAACGCAGATTTTCGAGGCGCTCCAGCGCCTCGAAACCCGCTGCGGCACTACGGCTGCAATAACAGAGCCTCGCCAGCGACTTTGAAAATCCAGCCAGGCTCTTTTATTGCCGCGAAAACCGGCCAAAGGCTCCGCCTGAAAAGCATAGAGGGTCCCCGTCACGATGGGCTGCGCGCAGAACTTCTCCGACGATGATCGTGTGATCGCCCGCATCATGGGCTGCCGCCTGGCGGCATTCGAAACGAGCGAGCGTTCCGGGAATGACCGGCACGCCCTCGTCGTTCAGCTCCCAATCCAGATCGTCGAAAGCACGGCCATTACGAGTGAACCGGGCGCTCAGCACATCCTGATCGGCACTCAGTACGTGGATCGCGAAATGCGTGGCGCCGTTGAAGGCCTCATAACGCGACGAGCTTTTGGCCGGCGACCAAAGAACCAGCGGCGGATCGAGCGATACCGACGCAAAGCTATTGACCGTCATGCCAATCGGACCTTCCGGCGTGGTGGCGGTTACCACCGTGACGCCTGTCGTGAAAGCGCCGAGCGCATTGCGGAAACTGCGGCTGTTTTCGCCGCCGGGAACGAATACATGCTCATTGGGCATCTTGATTGCCTCTGCCACTGTCATCACGCCACCTCTTTTCCAATCGCAAGGGTGTAGAGTTCAAACCATGTCTGGCGGTCCATCGTCACGCGGAGCGCATCGGCCGCCGTTCTGATGCGTTCGAGATTGTTGGTTCCGAGAACCGGCACGATCTTTGCCGGATGGCGTAGCAGCCAGGCGATCGCGACAGCCGTCGCATCGACGCCCTGTTCCTTGCCGATACGCTGCAAGGCAGCCATGGTGCCCCCATGCGCGCCGGAGAACAGCGAACCGCCCCCGAGCGGCGACCATGCCATGGGCGAAACCCGCTTTTCCTGCAGGTAAGCCAGATCGCCATTGGTGAAGGTATCGGTGGCAAGAAGGCTCATTTCGATCTGGTTGGTCACGAGCCGGTTGCTCATGGCCGATTGCAGCAGCGAAAAATCCCACGGGCGGAAGTTTGAGACGCCCACTGCCTTGACCTTGCCGGAAGCCACCAGCGCATCGAGCGCCTTACCGGTTTCTTCCGCATCGATCAGCGGGTCAGGGCGGTGAATGAGGAGCAGATCGACGTGATCGGTTCCCATGTCACGTAGCGAGGCTTCGACCGAAGCATTGATGTGGCCGGCCGTCGTATCGTAATGTTTGACACGGGCGGCGGCGTGGCGACCGGCCGGCGCGACGATGCCGCATTTCGTGACGATTTCTATTCTGTCGCGCAGTCCCGGCGCAGCCTTCAGGCCGGCGCCGAGAATGGCCTCCGCCGTGTATCCGCCGTAGATATCGGCCTGATCCATGGTGGTGATGCCCTGCGCGAGGCAAGCCTCGATCTTCGCCTGAACATGGGCTGGTGACGTGTCGGCGTCGTCACCGATGCGCCACATGCCGTAAACGATGCGGCTGAGTTCGAGTTTGTCAGAAAGAGCGATACGTTCCATCAGTGGCGTTCCCCGTTGCCGAGCGGCGTCGCTGGCGTTTCGGAAGGCACCCGGCCGTAGGCATGCGGCAGGGAGCAGGTTTTCATCTGCGGCAGAACCTTGGTGCCGAAGTGCTCCGCTTCATCGAGATGCGGATAACCGGACAGGATGAAGGCGCGAATGCCCATCTTCTGGTATTCCTCCAGCGCCGAAAGCACCTTGTCGGTGGAACCGACCAGCGCCGCACCGCAGCCCGAACGCGCCCGGCCGATGCCGGTCCATAGATTGGGTTCGACATAACCGAACTTGTCGGCGAGTTCACGGGCGCGCGCCTGATGGGAGACACCGAGCGAACCGCTGTCATGGGCGCGGTTGCGGATAAGCTGGCCGTACTCGTCATCGAGCTTCGAGACAAGATGCTCGGCATATTCACGGGCTTCCTGTTCGGTATCGCGCACCACCATATGGACACGCAGGCCGTAATCCAGCGTGCGGCCATGGGCGGCGGCGCGCTCGTTGGCGGCGCGCATGCGATCCGCCAGCTGGTCCTTCGTCTCAGGCCACATCAGATAGACGTCACACTGCGCGCCGCAGAGTTCCAGCGCATCCGGCGAGTAGCCACCGAAATAAAGGAGCGGTCCGCCATTTTGCTGGTAGGGCCGTGCCGGCTCGGTGGAGACGCCCTTGAATTGGTAGATTTCGCCGTCATGGTCGATGGTGTCACGCGTCCAGGCTTGGCGCAGGATCTCAACGACCTCGTGGCTGCGCTTGTAGCGAAAGGCGCTATCAGCCACTTCGCCGGGGAAATCGGAGCTGATGACGTTGAGCGTCAGGCGGCCCTTCAACATATGGTCGAGCGTCGCTACCGTACGGGCCAGCATGATCGGCTGCATTTCGCCACAACGGATAGCAGCAAGAAAATTGATGCGGTCGCTGATCGGCGCACAGCCGGCGACGAAGCTCAGCGTATCCTGCCCCACCTGATAGGATGAGGGGCAGAGGATATTGCGAAAACCGAGTTCTTCGGCCTTTTTAACGATATCGGAACAATGCTCGAAACTGGAACGCAAGCTACCGTCAGGCACGCCAAGATAGGCGTAGTCATCGGAACACAAAGCGGAAAACCAGGAGACCTCGGCAGCATCGAGATCAGCGGATGTAACGGGTACGACGGTCATGCAATTCCTCCTCAGGGCCGCTCTCGTTTTTCTTGCATAACATCAAGAAATATGTAAATCAATGATGTATCAATTTTTGTTTCGGGGGAGGAAACGGTATATGAAACACACTGGCGGCAGCCTGCCCATGTATATGCAGATCGCCGAAATGCTGGTGCGCGAAGTGGCGGCGGGCCGGTTGATCGATGGCGAGAAGCTGGCGCCGGAGCGCGACATGGCGGCCGATCTCGGCATCGCCGTCGGCACGCTGCGCAAGGCGCTTGCTGAACTGCAGGAGCGCGGCCTTCTGGAGCGCGTGCAGGGCTCCGGCAATTACATTCGCGCCGTCAGCGATCCGCAAAGCGTCTACGCCTTCTTCCGGCTTGAACTGATCGAAGGCGGCGGCCTGCCGACGGCGGAGGTTTTGGATGTGGCGCGCCTTGCCAAGCCCGCTGACCTGCCCGCTTTCGGCACATCGACCGAAGGGCACAGGATAAGACGGCTGCGGCGCATCGCCGGCAAACCCGCGGCCATCGAGGAGATCTGGCTGGACGGTTCTTACGTGGACACCATCGCCATCGAAAACATGTCGGAATCCCTCTACCTCTATTACCGCACCCGCCTCAATCTCTGGATATCGAAGGCGGAGGATCGCATCGATCTCGGTGACGCGCCCGAATGGACACCCGAGGTTTTCGGCCAGAAAGCCGGCGCCTCTGTGCCGCGGGTGCTGCGCCTCAGCCAGGCACAGGATGGCGCGGTGGCCGAAGTTTCATGGACCTGGTTCGACCATACCGTCGCACGATACGTTTCACGCATACGTTGAGACTGCGAAAATTTCGCGTGCTCCACATAGATGAAAGAATTTGACGGGAGGCAAGCAAGCAGCAGCCTGCCGTCGAGCTGATTTTGCAGTTATATTTCTTTTAATCAACGGGTTAATAGTTTTTGATTTCTGTCAGAAATAAAATTGATACACTATTGATTTCCTTTTTATGAAAGGTAATATCACGACCTCAGGGAGACAGGCGTTTCGCCATCCCACGATATCGCCAGACAATCGGGATCGATTTTCGACGATGCGATGCGTGGAACTTGAAGGTTGATACCGGCAATGGCGTCCATTCGAATTCTGGACGCGCCGGTCGTGAGGAGGAAAATATGGCTTCGGTCAGCCTGCGCAAGCTGGACAAGAGTTACGGTGCGCTTCGCATCGTCAAGGGCATCGACCTTGAAATCAACGATGGCGAATTCGTCGTCTTCGTCGGCCCTTCCGGCTGCGGCAAATCCACGACGCTGCGCATGGTCGCGGGGCTGGAGAGCATTACCGGCGGCGAAGTGAAGATCGGTGACCGCGTTGTCAACAAGCTGCCGCCGCGTGAGCGCGACATTGCCATGGTGTTTCAGGACTATGCGCTTTATCCGCACAAGACGGTGCGTGAAAACATGGGTTTCAGTCTGAAAGTGCGCGGTGTCAGCGCATCGCAGGCCAATGCCAGCATCGATGAGGCCGCGAAGATGCTGGGCATCGAGCACCTTCTCGACCGGCGGCCCGGCCAGCTCTCCGGCGGCCAGCGCCAGCGTGTGGCCATGGGCCGCGCCATCGTGCGCCGCCCGCAGGTCTTCCTGTTCGACGAGCCGCTTTCCAACCTCGACGCTAAACTCCGCGGACAGGTGCGCACGGAAATCAAGCGCCTGCATCAGCAGCTCGGCACGACGATCATCTACGTTACCCATGATCAGGTGGAGGCGATGACGCTTGCAGATCGCATCGTCATCCTGCGTGGCGGCGATATCGAGCAGGTCGGTACACCTGACGAGGTCTATAACCGGCCTGAAAGCGTGTTCGTCGGCGGTTTCGTCGGGGCTCCGGCGATGAACTTCGCCCGCGCAAAGGTGAGCGGCGACCGGTTGGCATTCTCCGACGGCAATTCCCTGCCGATGACCGCCATCCGGCCATCGCGCGAAACAGGCCTCGACGGGCGTGAAGTCATCGTCGGCATTCGCCCGGAACATTTCGGCCCCGTCGAGGGCTTTGACACGCAGCTTGCGGTCAAGGTGCAGGTGGTGGAACCGCTCGGCTCGGACACGCTCGTCCATTTCAGCCTCGGCGATGCGGCGCTGACCGCACGTATGCCGCCGCATCTGCGGCCTGCTCCGAATGAGGAACTGAAGATCGGCGTCGATCCGTCCAAGGTTCATCTTTTCGACGCCGCGACGGAACGCTCGATTCACTGATTGCCGGGCGAAGAGACGCTGCGGCCAACAGGTTTAATAATGGGAGGAACACATGACATTTAAAACCACCAGGGGCAAAGCCCTCATGGGTGCCGCGCTTTGCGCAACCATGCTCGCCTTTTCGGGACAGGCCTTTGCCGATGCCGAACTGAAGATCTTCGTTTCCAGCCAGCATCAGCCGGATGTCTGGCGCAAGGCGCTCGATCAATATGAAGCGAAGACGCCCGGCGTGAAAGTGGTCATCGAGACCGGCGGCAACACCTCGGAAATGCAGGCGCAATATCTCAATACCGTCATGTCGGCCAAGGATTCGAGCCTTGACGTGCTGATGCTCGACGTCATCCGTCCCGCGCAGTTCGCCACCGCTGGCTGGACCAGCGATTTCTCAGGCAAGGACATGTCGGCCTATCTGCCGACCTATGCCGAAGCAAATACCGTAGACGGCAAAATCGTGGCGCTGCCCGCGTTTGCCGACTCCATGTTCCTCTATTACCGTAAAGACCTGCTCGACAAATACGGCCTCAAGCCGCCGACCACCTGGGACGAGCTGAAGGAAGCCTCCAAGAAGGTCATGGAAGGCGAAAAGAACCCCGAACTTCAGGGCCTGTCCTTCCAGGGCAAGGCGATCGAAGGCGCGGTCTGCACCTTCCTCCTGCCCTATTGGAGCGAGGGCAAGTCGCTGGTTGAAAACGGCAAGCTGAATTTCGACAACAAGGCAGCGGTGGATTCCCTGAAGCTCTGGAAGAGCTTTGTCGACGAAGGCATTTCCAAGAAGAATATTTCGGAAGTCGCGACCGACGACACCCGCAAGGAATTCCAGGCCGGCAAGGTTCTCTTCGCCGTCAACTGGTCCTACGCCTGGACCCATTTCCAGGGCAAGGAATCACAGGTGAACGACAAGGTCGGCGTTGCCCGTCTGCCGGCCGTCAAGGGCGGCGAGCAGACGACCTGCCTCGGCGGCTGGGAGTTCGGCGTTTCGGCCTATTCCAAACAGCAGGATGAAGCCAAGAAGCTGGTGGAATATCTCTCCAGTCAGGATGTGTCGAAGTTCATGGCGATCAACGCAGCGCTTCTGCCCACCTATGCCGCCCTCTACAAGGATGCCGACGTAACCAAGACGATCCCGTGGTTCGCGGACGCCCTGCCCGTCGTTGAAACGGCAAAGGCCCGTCCGGTTACCCCGCGTTACAACGAGGTCAGCGAGACGATCCGCACCACCGTCAATGGCGTTCTTGCCGGCGTGATGACACCGGAAGACGGTGCAAAGCAGATGGAAAGCCGTCTGCGGCGCGTTCTGCGCTAAACTTCAGGCCGGAAGGCGGCATGCTTGCCATGCCCTTTCCGGCCGTTTCGACGGACAGGAATAAAGCCGCCTGAAGGGCGCGATAAACGGGCCGGATAAGAACCGGTCCGATCGGGAGACGACGACGTGAATCCAGTTGCGGGAGTGGCAGACGTGACAATGCCGGAAAGAACCATGGTCCGGGTGGACGAAAAGCAGCTGCCGCGCTGGACGCGATGGCTCGATCTCGGCGACCGGTCGCTGGCCGTGCTTCTCCTAACGCCGGCGGCGATCCTGCTGTCGCTCATCATCGTCTATCCGGTGGCGCGGCTCGTCTATACCTCCTTTTTCAGCCTTTCGTTGACATCAGGGCTGCCGGCGGAATTTATCGGCTTTGAAAATTATACCGCCATGTTCGATGATCCGATTTTCTGGGAAACAACCTGGAATACGGTTCTGATCACGCTGATCACCGTACCGGGCGCGCTGTTCATGGGCCTTGGTCTCGCACTGCTTGCCAACCTGCCTTTTTCCATGCAGTGGCCGATGCGGCTTTCCCTTCTCATTCCCTGGGCGCTGCCGCTATCCTTTGCAGGTCTCATCTTCGCGTGGTTCTTCCATTATGAATATGGCGTGGTCAATGACGTGCTGAACCGGTTGGGCTTCGAAGGCATCATCTGGTTCAACTCGCCGAACTGGGCCTTTGCGGCCATCTGCCTGACGATCATCTGGAAAACTTCGTCGTTTATGGCGCTGATGATCCTCGCCGGCCTGCAGACCATTCCGCGCTCGCTCTATGAAGCGGCTGATGTGGATGGCGCCGGCAAAATCCGTCAGTTCTTCGAAATCACTCTGCCGCTTTTGAAGCCGTCGATCGTCGTCGCGCTCATCTTCCGCACGATCACGGCGCTGCAGACCTTTGATATTCCTTACATGATGACCGGCGGCGGCCCCGGCACATCCACCACCACGCTTGCGATGTATATTCACCAGAACACCGTCTCCTTCCTCGATCTCGGTTACGGTTCTGCGCTTGCTGTCATGATGTTTGCGCTTTCCATGTGCGTTACCGCCGTTTACCTCCGCATTATCAGGACGAAGGACTGATCCCATGAGCACCGTTGCCACCTCCTCCGGTCTGTCCTCCTTCTTCTCCGGCAAGCCGCTGCGTTTCATCGCCGCCTCCATTCTTCTGGTGAACGGCCTCTTCCCCGCGATCTGGATTCTCTTCACATCGCTGAAGACCGAAGCGGAATTGACCGCGAAACCCATTACCTGGTTTCCGCATGCGCCGACACTCGCCAATTACATGCAGGCCTTTTCCGACCAGCCGCTGCACCTCTTCCTGTTCAACAGCTTCATGGTGGCGCTGCTTTCCACCGCGCTCACCATCCTGATTTCGGTGCTGGCGGCCTATGCACTGGCGCGGCTGAACCTCAAATACCGGGCGCTGATCCTGTCGCTCATCATCGCCGTTTCCACCTTCCCACTGGTGACGCTGCTGGTACCGCTGTTCGAAATCATGCGCGCGCTGAACCTGCTCAACAGCTGGACGGCACTGATCCTGCCCTACACGGTCCTCTCTCTTCCGGTCTGCACGCTAATGCTCGTCTCTTTCTTCGAAAGCATCCCGCGCGACCTCGAAAACGCCGCCATGATCGATGGCTGCACCCGCATCGGCGCGCTGTTCAAGGTCGTCGTGCCACTCTGCGCGCCGGGCGTTTTCACCGCCGGCATCCTTGCCTTCGTCAATGCCTGGGATGAGTTCCTACTGGCACTCTCGTTCAACTCGAACCCAGCGCTCCGCACGCTTCCCGTCGGCATCCAGCTGTATCAGGGTGAATTCGCCTTCCCCTGGCCGGTCATTTCGGCAGCGCTGGTGGTCGGCATCGTGCCGGTTGCGATCCTGATCGTCATCTTCCAGGAACGGGTCGTCTCGGGTCTCACCGCCGGTGGTCTCAAGGGCTAAAAGGGTAAGTCATGTATTTCGAAACGACCAAAGACGGCTTCACGCTTGCGATCGGCAATCGCACAATCCTTTCCCATTCGACCGATAATCCGGCCTTCTTCGCCGGTTTCGGTAAAGAGCGAATGGACATGTATCGCGGCAATTTCGATATCGAAGACTATGTCATCGAGAGAACGGCCCTGCGCCATGCCGAGGTGAGTGGCGACAGCGTCACGCTCTCATCCGCGCCAGGACAGGCGCCGCGCCTTCGCCTGACGCTCGACGGCAACGCTATCAGGTTGACGGCGATGGACGAGACGATCAACCGCCTCTGGCTGCGCGTCGTCGCGGAGGCGGACGAGCATGTCTGGGGCGGCGGCGAGCAGATGTCCTATTTCGACATGCGCGGCCGGCGCTTCCCGCTCTGGACCTCCGAGCCCGGGGTCGGCCGCGATAAGACCACCGAAATCACTTTCAAGTCCGATGTCAGCGGCAAGGCGGGTGGCGATTATTACAATACCAACTACCCGCAGCCGACTTACCTGTCGTCGCACAAATACGCCCTGCACGTGGAGACAAGCGCCTATTCGGTCTTCGATTTCCGCAACGACGATTTCCATGAGATCGAAATCTGGGCCATCCCAGAAAAGATCGAATTCTTCGCCGGCGATCATTTCACCGATATCGTGTCTGCGCTTTCACTGCGGTTCGGCCGCCAGCCGGAATTGCCGGAATGGATTTATGGCGGTGCGATCATAGGGTTAAAGGACGGCGTCAACTCCTTCACCAGACTGGAGAAAATCCGGGCGGCCGGAACGAAGGTGTCGGGCCTGTGGTGCGAGGACTGGGTGGGTCTGCGCCAGACATCCTTCGGCGCCCGTCTGTTCTGGGACTGGCAGGCGAATGAGACCCGCTACCCGCATCTGCGCCAGAAGATTGCCGAGCTGGCCGATCAGGGCGTTCGTTTCCTCGGTTACGTGAACCCCTATCTCTGCGTCGACGGCCCGCTTTTCCCGGTCGCCGAAAAAGCCGGCTATTTCGCAACCGACGCCGATGGCAAAACGGCGCTGGTGGATTTCGGCGAGTTCGATTGCGGCGTAGTCGATTTCACCAATCCAGCCGCCGCCGACTGGTTCGCCGAAGAGATCATCGGCAAAAACATGCTCGATTTCGGCCTCTCCGGCTGGATGGCCGATTTCGGCGAATATCTGCCGATCGACATCACGTTGTCCAACGGCGTCGATGCCAAGCTGATGCACAATGCCTGGCCCACGCTCTGGGCCGAGGTCAATGCGAAGGGCGTCGAAAGTCGCGGCAAGACCGGTGAAGCACTGTTCTTCATGCGCGCAGGCTTCACCGGCGTGCAGACTCACTGCCCGCTGATCTGGGGCGGTGACCAATCGGTCGACTTCTCCCGTCACGACGGCCTTGTCACCGTCATCTGCGGCGCGCTCTCCTCCGGCCTCATGGGCAATGCCTATCACCATTCCGACATTGGCGGTTACACCAGCCTGTTCGGCAATGTCCGCACAGCGGAACTCATCATGCGCTGGACGGAGATGGCCGCCTTCACGCCGGTCATGCGCACCCACGAGGGCAATCGGCCGCGCGACAATCTCCAGATCGATCAGGATGAAACGATTCTTTCCCATTTCGCCCGCATGACATCCATCTATGTCGCGCTGGCCCCCTATCTGAAATCGCTCTCCGCGGAAGCGGCAAGAACAGGCCTGCCGGTGCAACGTCCGCTCTTCTTGCATTACGAAAATGATCGCCAGACCTTTGCGATTCAGGACTGCTATCTTTACGGGCCGGACATACTTGTCGCACCTGTGTGGAAAGCGGGTGAAACGCAACGCTCGCTCTATCTTCCGGGCGACGGTGAATGGGTACACCTGTGGAGCGGTGCGCATTATCCCGGCGGACACAACGTCACCGTGGCGGCGCCGCTCGGCGAACCAGCGGTGTTCTATCGTGCAGATAGCAGCCATCATCCGCTGTTTGAGCAGCTTCGCACAATCAACTGAACGATAGCCGAGGTCGTCCCTGTCATCACCCCGTCAGACGGGGTGATGTTATGGCCTTCTTGAAAAGCGCGGTCATCGCATCGCTGATGCCCTGCGACGGGCTAACTTCGAAGAACAGGCCCGGAGAAGCGCAGGACTGCATGCGCGTGCCGATTTCCGGCTGAAACGGCTTGATCCAGCTATTGTACCAGTCATTGGTCGGCAGCGGCAGGTAGGTGGTGTAGAGCACGGCGATGCGAAAACCCTTTTCTTTCAGCTTCGTGCAATATTTGACGTCGATCGGTTCCTGACAGCGGCCGCTCGTCGTTTTTTTGGTGCAGGTCGATGGCTTATAGCTATCGCCGACACCATCGGTCACGAAGAAGACGATCTTTTCCGGGCTCGCCGAACTCGCGCCCGTGCCGGAGGTGCCGATCTTGTCCCCGATCTGGGTCAGTGCCCGGTCGAAATCCGTCTGCTGGTCGTTGTTGAATCCCTGCTTGGGGATAGACATGAGATCAACTTCAGCGGCTTTCTTCTTCGCCGTCGCCAGATCCGACGTGAGCGGTACGACCTCAAGCAGCTTCGTATCTTCGGCTTTCTCTCCAAAGGAATAGACTGCCATGCGATATTGATTGCTGCTTTTGCGCATGGACTTCGCCGTGTCCATAAGGCTCGCTGTTGCCTTTGCGACCACATTGATGCGCGTCGTCACGCCGAGACTTTTCGCCTTGTAATAATAGCTGTTCGTATCCACGACACCGTCTTTCACGATGTGACAGGCGAAAGCACATTTGTCGCTCGTATTCGCGACCATGGTGGCAACGTCGGTTGGCGTGGCGCCGACGCCCATTGAGGGGGTGTTATCAAGAAGCACATAGAAGTCGCTGAATGTTTCCGTCTCGTATTTGGCGGTCGCCTTGCCCGAAACGGTAATGAGATCCTCCCCGAGTATCCGTGAAAGCGTCGTGTCAATGGAAGCCTTGAAGCTGACCGAGGATTCGATCGCGTTACCGTGCTTGGTCACCGACACATCCAGAGACAGAAGCTTGTAATCGGGATTGGACCGCTCATTGCTTTCAAAGAATGCGGAGGCGTCATCAGCGCCGAGCGAAATGACGCCATCGCCCGACATTTCCTTCGCCTTTTGAACACTCGACGATGTATCGGCAACCACCGCAAGGGCTGCGGCATCCGCTGCCATCTGCAGATCGGATTTTACGGCCATGCTGTGAGTCACATCCAGCGCAACGCCGGCCGTACCGATGAGCGGCACCAAAAGCAAAGCAGTTAGAATTCCGAAATTTCCTGATCTATCCTGCCAGATATTTTTCAAATCTGCCCCCATAGCGCTTTTGGAGACAGAACTTAGAAAAAGAATGTTGAAGGGCAGTTTCAAAGGATAACTAATTTTCGATAAATCTAATTTCCTAAATAACTAAATACCGATCCAACCAGCCTTCCGCTATGCTGGTCATCAGTTGGTCAGGCGTGGCGAGCTGATCGCCTTTTTAAAAAGCGCCGACATGGCCTCGCTGATGCCCTGCGAAGGACTGACCTCGAAGAACAAGCCAGGGGAGGCGCAGGCTTGCATGCGCGGGCCGATTTCCGTTTCGAATGGTGCGATCCAATTCTTGTAGTGAGGATTATCAGGAAGCGGCAGATACGTCGTGTAAAGCACGGCGATACGGAATCCTTGTTTCTTGAGGTTGTCGCACAGCTTGGTGTCTATGGGTTCCTGGCAGCGTCCATTCCAAATCTTTTTCTTGGTACATGCGGCCTTTGCAGCATCGGCCACGCCATCCGACACGAAGAACAGGATTTTTTCAGGTGTAGCGGAACTCGCGCCATTCCCCGATGTTCCCATCTTCGGTGTGATTCTCGTCAGTGCACGGTCGAAATTCGTATGCTGGTCGCTTTTGTAATGATGGTCTGGAACTGACATCAACTCAATTTCTTTGACCTTTTTTTTGGCCCCCTGCAAATCCGAGGTGCGCGAGACAATTTCCGGAAGGTCTTTGTTAAAAAAGGCATCCTCTGCTGTCTTTCCAAAAGTATAGACCGCAATGCGATACTGGTCGGGTCTTTTGCGAGTGTCCTCGGCAGTATCCATTAAGCTTGCGGTTGCCTTTGCGACCACGTCAATGCGCGTCGTCGCGTTTATGTAACCTCGGGCCTTCGGATCCTTGTTTCTGAGCCGGAAATAGCTGCTGTTGGGATTGGAAGACCCGTCTGGCAATGAGAGATGGCAGGCGAACTCACAACCGAGGGCAACTTTCATCGTTTCCACATCGGCGGGCGTTGCGCCGACACCCATGGAAGGCGAGTTATCGAGCAGCAGATAGAAATCGGTATAGGTTTCCGTCTCATATTTGGCAGTTGCACTGCCGGAGACAGTCAGGAAATCCTTTCCCAGTACTCTGGAGAGCGTTGTATTAAGCGAAGCCTTAAAACTCACTGACGATTCGATCACGGTGCCATTCTTCTTCACCTGTACATCGAGCGCCAATAGGCGATATTCCGGGTTCCCTCGCTGATTGCTGTGAAAAAAAGCCTCAGCCTCTTCCTTTCCGACCGAAATGACGCCGTTGCTGGCCATTCGCCGTGCAGCCTCGGCACTGGCTGAACTTTCCGCAACCACGGCCAGAGCCGCAGAGTCCGCTGCCATCTGAAGATCGGATTTCACGCTCATGGCCCGAACGACATCCAGCGCAACGCCGGCAGATCCGACGATCGGTATGATCAACAGAGCACTAAGAATTGCAAAGTTTCCAGACTTGTCCCGCCAGATGTTTTTCAAGCTCATCTCCGAATTATCAGAATTCGGATGAGGTTTATTTGAGTGCCGTTGCGATATAGTTTATCGATATAACTAATTTACAATAAATTCGGTATTACTAATAACTATATTTAAGTAATATATATACGACCCATGATCTGTCAGCGGAGGCCGTTGACATTTTTAGATCTTGTCCTACAAAACAATCTCTTCCGAGGGGAGCACCAGACGGTGCTGAGATGGCGTTGAGCCGGACCCTTGAACCTGATCCGGGTCATGCCGGCGTAGGAACGGAACTGTCGCGCCCAAGGGGCGCCGCCCTTTCTCTTCTTCGCTTTGCCTGATCTCCGAGATTGCCACATCTGGAGACGAGTGACGATGCTGAAACCTTCCGCCCTTCGCACACGGTGCGTCTGCGTCTGAGGTCCGGCTCATGCGTGCCACCCATGCACTGAACGGAGTCGGTCTTCTGCTGGTTTTCTGGCAGGCGGGAACGTGGCTGTTTTCACCGCCCCGCTATATCCTGCCATCGCCCGCCGATGTCGCTGGCGCGTTCTGGCGTCAGCCGGGCTTCCTGTTCGGGCAGGCACTGGTAACGCTCGGCGAAATGGCCCTCGGGCTTGTGGCGGGCGTCGCCGGCGGCATTGTCGTCGCTTTCACCATTGCCGCCATCCCGCGCCTCGGCCGCCTCGTCTGGCCCATGGTTCTGGTGTTGCAAGCCTTTCCGGTCTTCGTGCTCGCCCCCATCCTCGTCCTCTGGTTCGGTTTCGGCATGGCTTCGAAAGTGGTCATGACGGCTATCATCATATTCTTCCCCGTCGCCTCCGCTTTCACGGATGGCCTTAACCGCACCGATCGCGCCATCCTCGACGCCGCCTCGCTGACTGAGGCGAGCCACTGGCAGATCCTTACCCGGTTGCGTGCGCCGCTGGCGTTGCCCTCGCTGATTTCAGGCCTCAGGCTCGCCGCGCCGCTTGCCCCGCTCGGCGCCGTCATCGGCGAATGGGTGGGCGCATCGGCCGGGCTCGGGTTTGTGATGATCCAGTCCAATGCCCGCATGCAGACCGACACCATGTTCGCCGCCATGACCATTCTGGCCGTCATGGCGGTGCTGCTGCGGCTCGTCGTCGACTTATCGACAGCCCATCTGGCTCCCTGGGCCAAGGAAACAGAACACACCATTCCTTTCAGATACTTGCGGAGACTTTCGGCACCATGAAACGAACTCTTCTTTCCCTCGTCGTCGCAGCGGCAAGCGTACTAGCACCCATGCAATCTGAGGCGGCCGACAAGCTCACCATATTGCTCGAATGGTTCGTGAACCCGGATCATGCGCCGATGGTGGTCGCCAGGGAACGCGGCCTGTTTGCCGATGCCGGGCTGGAGGTGGAACTGGTTCCGCCCGCAGACCCCTCCGCCGTGCCGCGCCTCGTCTCGGCAAAGCAGGCCGATATCGGTGTGCATTACCAGCCGAACCTCTATCTCGATCACGACGCCGGCCTGCCGCTCGTGCGTTTCGGTACGCTGGTCGAAACCCCGCTCAACACTGTCACCGTTTTGGCCGATGGTCCGATCAAGAGCCTGAAGGACCTGAAAGGCAAGAAGGTCGGCTTTTCCGTTTCCGGCTTCGAAGACGCCATGCTGAAGCGCATGCTGGAAAAGGACGGGCTGACGAAGGACGATGTCGAACTCGTCAACGTCAACTTCTCGCTCTCGCCGTCGCTGATCGCCGGCAAGGTGGATGCCACGCTGGGTGGCTTCCGCAATTTCGAGCTGACGCAGATGAAGCTAGAGGGACATGAAGGCCGCTCCTTCTTCCCGGAGGAACATGGCGTGCCGGCCTATGACGAGCTGATCTTCGTCACCCATCGCGATCTCGTAAAAGACGGCCGCCTGCCGCGTTTCCTCTCCGCGGTGGAACAGGCAGCGATCTTCATCACCAACCACCCGCAGGAAGCCTGGCAGCTTTTCATCAAGGCCTATCCGAACCTTGATGACGCGCTGAACAAACAGGCCTTCTTCGATACGCTGCCGCGCTTCGCCAAGCGCCCCGCCGCACTCGACCGCGCGCGTTACGCCCGTTTCGGGGCTTTCATGCAGGAGATGCAACTGATCAAGCAGGCGCCGGCGGCGGACGACATTGCCGTGGAACTGCAACAGCCATGACCAGGACTTATCCGACAGCAACAAAGGCCGCCGACATACTGGAGCGCGTGCGCAACACGCGCCCGCGTGTGCATTGCCTGATGAACACCGTGGTGCAGAAATTCACCGCAGACGGCATCACCGTCGTCGGTGGCATTCCTTCCATGACCACCTCGCTCGAGGAAATCGAGAGTTTCGTGGCCAAGGCAGATGCGCTGACTGTCAATCTCGGCACGCTGGATGCCGAACGGCGCAAGGTCATCCGGCTGGCGATCGAGATCGCCAACGCATCCGGCAAGCCGTGGATCGTCGACCCCGTGCATTGCGACTACTCACCGTCGCGGCTGGAGTTCGCGCGCGAACTCATCGCACTTTCCCCGACTATCGTGCGCGGTAATCACGCCGAAATGAGCCTGATCGGCGATGTGCCTGATGTGGTGAGGATCGAGACCGGGCCTGTGGATCACCTCAGCGACACAACCCGCAGCGTCAGGATCGTCAACGGCCATCCGTGGATGGCGAAGGTGACGGGAACGGGCTGCCTTTCGGGCGGCGTCATCGCCGCCTTCATGGCGGTGGAAAAGGACGCGTTGACAGCGGCCGCCGCCGCCCTTGCGGTCACCGGCGTCTCCGCCGAACTTGCGGCCAAGCACGCCGGAGGCCCCGGCACCTTCGAACCGGCGTTTCTGGATGCGCTTTCCGAGATTTCCGCCGGGGACGTCACAAATCACGCGAGGATAGAGCATGAATAAGGTTGATTACCGCCTCAACGCGCTGGTCGACGCTAGCCTTAGCGATGTCGCGCCGCTGCCGGAGCTTGCTCTGGCAGCCGCACTCAATGGCGCGACTATTCTGCAATATCGCGACAAGCACGGCTCGACGCGGGAGATGATCGAAAACGCCCGCGCCATTCATGAGGCCATCGCCGGCACCGGCGTGCCGCTGGTCATCAACGACCGGGTGGATGTGGCCCTCGCGTCGGGCGCCGATGGAGTACATCTCGGCGCCGACGACATGGACGCCAAAACCGCAAGGCGCATTCTCGGCGAAAAGGCGATCGTCGGCCTCACCGTCAAAAATCGCACCGATGCCGAACGGGCAGCCTCAATGTCCGTCGATTATGCTTGCATCGGCGGCGTGTTCGAAACCGTTTCCAAGGTCAATCCGGACAAGCCGGTCGGCATAGACGGTTTTACCACGCTGCGCGCCCTTTTGAAGGAGTGGAGGCCGGATATGCCGGTGGGCGCTATCGCCGGAATCGATCTTGCGCGTGTGCCGTCCGTCATCGAGGCGGGCGCAGATGGTGTCGCGGTCATTTCCGCCATTTTCCGCGCGGGCAATATTGCCAGCGCGACCAAGGACTTCCGCTCCGAAATTGACGCCACGCTGAAAGCGAGACAGCCATGACAGCCATTGCATTGACCATTGCCGGTTCCGACAGCGGCGGCGGCGCAGGTATTCAGGCGGATATCAAGACCTTCTCCGCACTCGGCGCCTATGCCGCCAGCGTCATCACTGCCATCACCGCCCAGAACACCAAAGGCGTGACGACGGTCGAGGATGTTTCGGTCGCCACCATTATTGCGCAGATGGATGCGGTATTATCCGATCTCGCCGTCAATGCGGTGAAGATCGGCATGGTATCGCGGATCGAAACCATCGCCGCCATCGCGGAACGGCTCCGGCGGCAATCGCAGCCGGTGGTGCTGGACCCGGTCATGGTAGCGACCTCCGGTGACAGGCTGCTGCATGAAGACGCCATCGAGACATTGCGGCGCGACTTGCTGCCGCTCGCGACCATCGTTACGCCGAACCTGCCGGAAGCGGCGCTGCTGACCGGGACCTCCATGGCGAAGACGGATACCGAGATCGCCCAGCAGGCTGAATTGATCCTGAAGGCGGGCACAAAAGCCGTGCTCATCAAGGGCGGCCATGGTGATGGGCCTGAGAGCACGGATTATCTGTTTGCAGATGGCGCCATGCAGGCGCTTTCCGCGCCGAGGGTCGAGACGAAAAACGACCACGGCACCGGCTGCACACTGGCGGCGGCGATTACGGCTCATCTTGCAAAGGGATATGAGTTAAGGGAGGCGGTTGAGCTTTCGAAGGATTATCTGAATGGGGCGCTCGATGCCGGGCGGGGCCTTGCTGTTGGGCACGGGCGGGGGCCAGTGCATCATTTTTATCGGTGGTGGGGGTAGTGACGCGAGGACAGAGGGGGTGGCCGCATACACTACCGCGCCTTCGGCGTCGCCAGCACATTCCGGATCGCAAAGCTCGAATGAATGCGCGAAACCCCTGGCAGTTTCGATAGGATTTCCTTGTGAATCCGCTCGAAATCCCCCGCACTTTCCGCCTCGCAGCGCAGGAAATAATCCGATCCTCCTGTCATCAGATAACATTCGCGGATTTCCGGATATCGCCGCACCGCATTTTCGAAACGGTTGAGAAAATCCTCCGTCTGGCGGTCGAGCGTAATCTGCACGATGACCGAAATCACCTCGCCGCCAGCAAGGCCGCTGGTCAGCGCCGTATAACCGCGGATGATCCCTTCCCGCTCGAGAATATCGACGCGGCGAAGGCAGGCGGACGCAGATAGCCCGACTTCTGCTGCCAGTTTCGCATTGCTGATGCGGGCATTGAGCCGAAGCAGACGGATGATATGGCGGTCAGTCGCATCGAGTGACGACATAGGAAATTCCAATAATGAGAGTAAAATTGCTCTATTATGTAATTTGTCGCATATTATTCGAACAATCGCCAAGAAATTCGACAATCGTTGCAATACCCTCATGGGATAAAAATGAGGGTGAACGACCATGGACATGCAGATCAGCCGCCAGCAGGCAGCCGGTGGTGCAAGCGGCCAGCTGACCATCGATCTCGGCGCATTGCGGGACAACTACCTTAGCCTTGCCGCCCTGGCCCCCGCATCGCAAACGGCGGCGGTCGTGAAGGCCGATGCCTATGGCCTCGGCGCGGATATCGTCTCGCAGACCCTGTTCGAGGCGGGTTGCCGGAATTTTTTCGTCGCCCACATCGACGAGGCGCCGGCACTCAGGATCCGACTTTCGGCAGAAGCGCAGATTTTTGTCCTCAATGGTCTACAGCCCGGCAACGAGACCTCCTGCGCCGCCATGGCCATCACACCGGTTCTGAACTCGCTGGAACAGATCGCCCAATGGTCAGGCCATGCCAGAAAGCTCGGCAAGACACTCACCGCCGCCGTCCAGATCGATACCGGCATGTGCCGCCTTGGGCTCTCGCCCGGGGAGCTTGAAATCCTCTCCGCCGAGCCGCAGCTGCTCGATGGAATTGAGATCGCTTTCGTCATGAGCCATCTCGCCTGCGCCGACGAGCCCGATCATGCCTCGAATGCAGCACAGCTTGCCGTGATGCGCAAGGCCGCCACAGCTTTTCCCGAGACGCCGGTCTGTTTTTCCAATTCGGGCGGTATTTTTCTCGGCAACGACTATCATAATGCTTTGCTGCGTCCCGGCATCGCGCTTTATGGCGGCGCGCCTTCCGCTGCCGGCCCCAACCCGATGAAGCCGGTCGTCCGTCTCGATCTCGCCGTCATCCAGACCCGCACCGTTCCCGCCGGCTCACTCGTCGGTTACGGCGGCTCTTTCACGGCGAGCGGTCCGACACGGCTGGCGACAATCGCTGCCGGTTATGCCGATGGCTTGCCGCGCTCGCTCAGCAATCGCGGCGCGGCGTGGTATAATGGCGTGCGTCTGCCGATTGTCGGGCGCGTTTCGATGGATAGCATCATTCTCGACATATCCGCCCTGCCCGAAGGGGCATTGACCCAGGGCAGCCTTGTGCAGATGATCGGGCCGGACCAGACACTGGAAGACATTGCCGAGGATGCGGGCACGATTGCCTATGAAATCCTGACCGGCCTCGGCCGCCGTTACCGCCGCAGCTATATTCAGCCGGGCATAACCCCGACAACCGCTTCAATATCAGCCAATCACAAGTGAGACGATCATGAACGTCACTATCCTCGGAGCCGGCGTCGTCGGCGTGACATCTGCCTGGTATCTGGCCAAAGCCGGACACAAGGTGACGGTGATTGACCGCCAGCCGGCCGCAGCGCTCGAAACCAGCTTTGCCAATGCCGGCGAGGTTTCCCCCGGTTATTCATCGCCCTGGGCTGCCCCCGGCATTCCGATGAAGGCGATGAAATGGCTGTTCATGAAACATGCACCGCTGATCATTCGCCCAACCGCCGACCCGGCCGCCTGGCGCTGGATGAGCCAGATGTTGCGCAACTGCACCTCGGCGCGTTACGCCATCAACAAAAGCCGCATGGTGCGCGTTGCCGAATATAGCCGTGATTGCCTGATGGCGCTTCGCGAAGAGACCGGCATCGAATACGATCAGCGCATGCAGGGCACGCTGGAGGTGTTCCGCACCCAGAAACAGTTCGACGCCATCGGCAAGGATGTGGACGTGCTGACGGCGGGCGGTGTGCCTTTCGAGATTCTCGACCGCGACGGCTGCGCCGCCATCGAACCCGGCCTTTCTCCTTCGAAGGAAAAGATCGTTGGCGGCCTGCGTTTGCCGGGCGACGAGACCGGCGATTGCTTCATGTTCACGACTGAACTTGCCCGCATGGCAGACGAAGCCGGCGTTACCTTCCTTTACGATACCGGCATCATGCGCCCCATCGTTGAAGCAGGACGCATCAAGGCCGTGGAAACCACCCGGGGGCTGGCGGAGGCCGATATTTTCGTCGCCGCACTCGGCAGCTATTCGCCGCAATTCCTGCGCCAGCTTGGCCTTACTCTGCCGGTTTACCCGGTCAAGGGTTACTCCATCACGGTTCCGATCGTGAAAGAGGAGCGCGCGCCCGTTTCCACGGTCATGGACGAGGCGTTCAAGGTGGCGATCACCCGTCTCGGCTCACGCATCCGGGCCGGCGGCATGGCTGAGATTGCCGGTTTCAGCAAGGATTTGCCGGCCGCACGCCAGGAAACGCTCGCCCATTCGGTGGAAGACCTGTTCGGCGGCGCGGGCGATCAGAACCAGGCGAAATTCTGGTGCGGCCTGCGCCCGATGACGCCCGATGGCACGCCTGTCATCGGCGCCACCCGCTACAGCAATCTCTATCTCAACACCGGCCACGGCACGCTCGGCTGGACCATGTCCTGCGGCTCGGCCCGGGTGCTTGCCGACCTGATCAGCGGAAACAAGCCGGAGATCGATACACACGACCTGGCCATCAGCCGCTACGCCGCCTGAGGCGGGACAGAAAAGCCCCTTCCCGCCGGCAAGGCGGGACAGGCGGCGATCAAAGCGCCAGCGCGTCCCTGAGCGCCAGTCCTTCCTTCATGCGAAGGTCGAGATCGGCTTCGATGTGGTCGAGGTGCCGCAGCATCAGCGCACGGGCTTTTGCCGCATCCTTCGCCTCCAGCGCATCCAGAAGGTCGGCATGGTCATTGTGGCCGCAGCTCGAGACACCCGAGCGACCGTAAAGCGCAATGACCAGCGATGAACGGGCCACCAGCTCATCCATGAATTTCTCGAGAATGGCATTGCCGGCAAGCGCGGCGAGCATCAGGTGAAAATCGCCCGACGCCTTGATCTCCGCACGTCTGGCGGTGGGGCCGCGCTCAAGCTGGTGGCGGCTTTCCTCGACCAGATGTTCCCTCAGCTTCTTCGCCGCCGCAGGGGTGATTTTTTCGATCGCCGCATCCACCACACCGGGTTCGATCAGCCGGCGCGAGGCAAAAACCTGTCGCGCCTCATCCGGCGTCGGGTTGGATACGAAAGCGCCCCGGTTTCGCTCGGCCTTGACCAACCCCTCATAGGCCAGCATCTGAAGGGCCGCCCGCACCACCGTGCGGCTGACCTCGAACAGGGTTCCCACTTCCGCTTCCGACAGTTTCGTCCCCGGTGCAAGCCGCCGGTCGACAATGGCGTCACGCAGCGTATCGCGAATGGCCTGTGCACGGTCTTCATGCGAGGAATCGGGATTGACGGTTATGTGGGAAAGGCTCATCGGTGCGTCCTGTTTACTCTTGAGTTCTAGCGCGAAGTACGGTCCGCGCAAACAGGAATTGCAGGCAGCCGCCGGTCCGCCACAATTCATTCAGCGCCCGTTCAGCAGCCGGACGGTATTTCCTTAACCATCGAATTTGCAACTGGCAGCGCCCTGCCACTTCGATGGAAGAAAACACCATGTCGTCCTTCGCAGCTAAAACAGTTCTGACGATCGCTGTGGCCGCCGCCACGCTCGTTCCCTTCAGCAGCGCATCCGCCGGCGACTGGGATCGCCACGACCGTCGCGACGCCGCCATTCTGGGTGGCGTACTCGGTCTTGCCGCCGGTGTCGCCGTTGGCTCGGCAATGGCGCGCCCGGCGCCGGTGGATGATGAGCGCGTCTATATCGACCCGCCCCGTCGTTATGAGCCGAGCTACGTGTATGAAGAGCCGGATTATCGCTATTATCAGCCGGCACCACAGCCGGTTTATCGCCCCGCTCCGGTCTATCGTCCGGCACCGGTTTACCGCGCCCAGCCGGTCTATGACACCAATCCCGGTTATTACCAGCCGCGCCGGACCTACCGTACCATCGAGCCTTGGACAAATGCCTGGTACGATTATTGCTCGCAGCGCTATCGCAGCTTCAACAGCCGGTCCGGCACCTATGTCGGTAACGATGGTCAGCGCCATTTCTGCGTAGCGGGTTGATCGGGAAGACCGCCAACATAAATACTCCCGTTATTGTCAGGCCGCGGACAGAAACGTCCGCGGCTTTTCCATGAGCGCCCCGCGCTACCTCACGCCGTACCGCTCTTCACATAATCCGCCCGGTTAATGCCGTGGCGCTGCAGCTTGTCGTAAAAGGTCTTGCGGGCGATGCCGAGCGTTGTGATGGTTTCCGCCACGTCTCCGTTCGACTGCTCCAGCGTTTCACGGATGATATTGGCCTCGATCTCGTCCATGCGCTCCGGCAGGGTGCCGGAAGCGGGAATGGCCGATTGTGACGCGATAGTAGCGGCCGGTTCTGCCTCCAGCCCCAGCACCACCCTCTCCGCAAAATGCCCGAGTTCCCGAACATTGCCCGGCCAGTCGTGCTCCTGAAGCCGCCGGGACGTGCCCGCGCTGATTTGTGGCACCGGCATGTTGAAGCGGTTGGCAGCCTTGGTGACGAAATGGGAAAACAGGAGTGGAATATCCGCCTTGCGTTCGCGCAGTGGCGGAATGGACAGCGTTACCACATTTAGCCGGTAGTAGAGATCCTCGCGAAAAGTGCCGCGTTCGGCCGGATCGCCGAGATCCACCTTTGCCGCCGCCACCACGCGAATATCGACCGGCCTTTCCTCGTTTGAACCCAACGGCGAAACTTCACGCATTTCCAGAACACGCAACATCTTCACCTGAACGGCAAGCGGCATGCTTTCGATCTCGTCGAGAAACAGCGTACCGCCGCTCGAATGTTCGATGCGGCCGACACGCTTTTTCTGCGCACCGGTAAAAGCACCCGGCTCATGACCAAAAAGCTCGCTTTCAATCACCGTCTCTGGCAGCGCACCGCAATTCAGCGCCACGAAATTGCCCTTCGCGCGCTTCTTGCTCCAGCGATGCAACGCCGTTGCCACCACTTCCTTGCCGCTGCCCGTTTCCCCCGCCACCAGCACATCCACATCGGTATCGGCTATGTGGCGCAGCGTGGTCCGCAGGCGCTCCATGGCGGGTGTCTGGCCGATCAGCGGCAGATCGTCTTCCGCCTGTCCCACCGCCCGGCGAAGCGCCCGATTTTCCAGCACGAGGCGGCGTTTTTCCAGCGCCCGGCGCGCGCTTTCCACCATGCGTTCGGCGGGAAAGGGTTTGGCGATGAAATCATAGGCGCCATTGTGAAGTGCATCGACGGCCATCGGCACATCGCCATGGCCGGTGATGAGGATGACCGGCAGGTCGGCATCGATCTTGCGGACATGGTCGAAAAATTCGAGACCCGTCATGCCGGGCATGCGCACATCGGTGATGATGATGCCGTCGAAATCCTCGCTCAGGGCCGCAAGCGCCTGCTCGGCGCGGGAAAAGGAAGTAACCGGCAATCCATCGAGTTCCAGCGTCTGCACCATCGCTTTGCGCAATTGGGAATCGTCGTCCACCAGGAATATGGTTCCATCCACCGTCATGTCATGCTCGCTTCAGAAATACGGAAAAACATGTGCCCGCCTCGCTGCTCGCCACCTCGATACGCCCGCCATAATCCGAAGCAATATCGTTGGAGATGACGAGACCGAGGCCGAGACCGCTTTCCTTTGATGTGTTGAAGGGCGAGAAAAGCTGGGCGCGGATGGCCTCCGGAATGCCGGTGCCATTATCGCTGACCGAAATCACGATCATGTCGCTCTCCTCCCGCACCCGCACCTCGACACGCGCGGTGTCAATCGTTTCCGTGGCTTCCAGCGCGTTTTGCAGGAGGTTGATGAGGATCTGTTCGAGCCGGATACGGCTGCCGAGTACCTTCAGATCCTGATCCGGCAGGGCGATTTCCAGCGCATCCATCTGCCCGGAAAAACGGCTACGCAACAGCACGACCGCACCTTCGATGACCAGCCTGACACTCACGGGTTCGGCGGCGGTGCGGCCCTTGCGCGCCAGTATCTTCAGGTCGGTGGTGATGGTGCCGATACGCTCGGTGAGAGCGGCGATATCTTCCAGATTTTCGGTGACTTCCGACAGCCGATCGCGTTTCAGCAAGGTGCGGGCATTATCGGCAAAGGCACGGATGGTCGCCACCGGCTGGTTGATTTCATGCGCTACGCCCGCCGCCACCTGGCCCAGAATGGAAAGACGGTTGGCCTGCACCAGCTCGTGCTGCACATTGCGTAACTCGCCGGTGGTCTTTTCATGCAGGGTAATTTCGGCCTGTAGATGATCGCGTGTTTTCGTCAGGTCGCGGGTGCGCTCCTGCACCTTCATTTCCAGCTCCGCGCGGGCGCGTTGCTCCTCTTCTTTTTCCTTGAGCGCCTTGTGCCTGCGCCACAACCAAAGGGCCGAAAGCGCCATCAGCGGCATCAGCGTCGCCAGCGCCACCACCCTGCCCTCACGAATTATGGCGTTCAGCGTCGGCGCCACAGGCTGGAGATAATGCAGCGTCCATGATGTCGTCGGCACCGGCACTTCCAGCCGCAGATAATCGCCACGCACACTCCCCGGTTCATCGACATGAATGAGCGGAACGCCCTCGCTCGCTCGCCGCGCTGCGCGAAACGGCAGCGTTGAAAGCGCCTCATTGCCGAATTGCAGGCTCTCGGAAATGATTTTCCGCTGCGCCTCGTCAATAGGTGCGACGGTCTTGAAGCGCCATTCCGGCACGCTGGTCATCAACACGACGCCGTTTCTGTCGACCACATAGACCGGTTTGCCTCCGATGTTCCAGTCGGTCTCAAGCCGATTGAACTCAACCTTGGCAATGACGACGCCAAGCGGCCGCCCGTCGGCGGCATCGATGCGGCGGGAGATATAAAGACCCGGTCGGCGGCTGACATTGCCAAGCGCATAATGTTCGGACATGCCGGTCTTCATCGCCGCCTGGAAATATTCGCGGAAAGCATAATTGGAGCCGACAAAGCTGTCGTCCTGCCGCCAGTTACTTGACGCGATGGTCAATCCGGTCGGCCCGGTGACATAGATCACCGAGGACTGCGTGCCTTCGATCAGGCCTTCCAGCTTGCGGTTCAACCGGTCGAGAGCGGGAGCACCACCGCCATCCAGCGCGGCGGCAAGATCGGGATCTCCGGAGAGGACAAGGGGAATGGCGCGCGGCCGCTCCAGCGCGACATTCAGGAGCGCGATCTTCAGTTCGGCATCCGTGGCGGCCTCGGAACCGGCCATGCGCAGCGCCTGATTGCGGGCGAACTCATCGGCCACCAGCAGAACGCCAAGACTGACGAGCAACCACAGGCCCGCCAGCGCCAGCCATTGCGCCCGCCGCTTAGCTTGGGAATGAGGTGCGTGATCCTGATAGGTCATGGGATGATTGTGCGGATTTACGCACAGACATCAAGATATTTTGTCCGGAATTCCGCACAAATGGCCGTGAGCCAGCGAAGCTTCAATAAAAACTACTTTTGAAATCAGCCAGTTACAGCAAATAATCAAGTCTGGCATGCGTATTGCACATGACTCCGCAATCGGCGCGAAGCCGTCAACGACACGGCGATCCCGGGAGGCCAATAAAGGCAGGGTGAGGCCGAGGAGGAAAAAATATGATCGATACGACAGCCGTGGCCGCAGGCCACGCCAAGCAGCCATTCTACAAGCACCTGTATTTCCAAGTTCTGGTGGCCATCATCGCCGGTATCGCGCTCGGCCATTTTTACCCGACTTTCGGCGAACAGCTGAAGCCGCTCGGCGACGGCTTCATCCGCCTCGTCAAGATGATCATCGCTCCCGTCATCTTCCTCACCGTCGCAACCGGCATCGCCGGCATGAACGACATGAAGAAGGTTGGACGTGTGGCCGGCAAGGCCATGATCTACTTCCTGGTGTTCTCCACGCTTGCGCTTATCGTTGGCCTCATCGTCGCCAATACCGTGCAGCCGGGCGCCGGCATGAACATCGATCCCGCCACGCTGGATGCCAAGGCCGTCGCGACCTACGCTGACAAGGCCCATGAGCAGACCATCACCGGCTTCCTGATGAACATCATTCCGACGACCATCGTCGGCGCGTTCGCCAGCGGCGATATCCTGCAGGTGCTGTTCTTCTCGGTGCTCTTCGGCATCGCGCTTGGCATCGTCGGCGAAAAGGGCAAGCCCGTCACCGATTTCATGCACGCCCTGATGTATCCGATCTTCAAGCTGGTCGCGATCCTGATGAAGGCCGCTCCCATCGGCGCTTTTGGCGCGATGGCCTTCACCATCGGCAAATACGGCATCTCGTCCGTCACCAACCTCGCGATGCTGATCGGCACCTTCTACATCACGTCCTTGCTGTTCGTGTTCGTGGTTCTCGGTGCGGTCTGCCGTTACAACGGCTTTTCCATCGTCGCGCTTATCCGCTACATCAAGGAAGAGCTGCTGCTGGTTCTCGGCACCTCGTCTTCGGAAGCCGCCCTGCCGGGCCTGATGAGCAAGATGGAAAAGGCAGGCTGCAAACGTTCCGTCGTCGGCCTCGTCATCCCCACCGGTTATTCTTTCAACCTTGACGGCACCAACATCTACATGACGCTGGCCGCCCTCTTCATCGCACAGGCGACTGGTATCCACCTCTCCTTCGGCGAACAGATCCTGCTGCTGCTCGTGGCCATGCTCTCCTCCAAGGGCGCGGCCGGCATTACCGGCGCGGGCTTCATTACGCTTGCGGCAACCCTCTCCGTCGTACCTTCGGTTCCCGTCGCCGGCATGGCGCTGATCCTCGGCATCGACCGCTTCATGTCGGAATGCCGCGCGCTCACCAACTTCGTCGGCAATGCAGTCGCCACAATCGTCGTTGCCCGCTGGGAAGGAGAACTGGATCAGGAGCAGCTCGCCCGCGTTCTGAGCGGCAAGGAAGAGTTCACCGGCATCGCCGATGTGGATCAGCTTCCGGCATCGGTCCAGCCGGCCGAATAACACGACCTCCCAAGGTCCTGCCTGTCCCGGTTTTCCCGGGCAGGCAAATACAGAAAGCCCGGAGCATCTTGCGATACTCCGGGCTTTTGCGTTGCGGGACTCCAAACCGTGCAGTGTCAGCCTTTCGCGGCCGATGCCTTATCGAGACCGCGTCTTACGCCGGCAAACAGATCGTCCAGCTGCTCGGCCGTGATGATCAGCGGCGGGCAGAAGCAGATCGATTCACCGATCGGCCGGGTGATGACACCTTCGCTTTCGATAGCCGCGGCCAGCGCCAGCGTCGTATCGCCCGGTTTCATGCCCTCCCACGGCTTCACCTCCAGCGCGCCGATCAGGCCGATACCGCGCGAGGAATGAATGAGCGGGTGATCGGCCAGCGCCTTCAGATGACTGAGGAACTTGCCCTCCAGCCGGGCGACATTCCCGACCAGATCGCGCTCCTGAATGATCTTCAGGTTTTCCAGTCCCACAGCCGTCGCGACGGGATGGCCGGAGGCGGTGTAACCATGGCCGAAAGAGCCGATACGGTCGGATTCGTCGGCAATCGGCTGGTAGAAATTGTCGTTCATGATGATCGCCGAAAGCGGCATGTAGGACGACGAAATCTGCTTGGAGACGACAAGCACATCCGGCTCGATGCCATAGGTCTCGCAGGCGAACATCTTGCCGGTTCGACCGAAACCGCAGATCACCTCATCCACCACAAGCAGAATATCGTATTTTTTCAGGATCGCCTGCACGCCCGCCCAATAACCTTCCGGCGGCAAAAGAACGCCGCCCGCGCCCATGACCGGCTCGCCCCAGAAAGCGGCAATCGTTTCGGGGCCTTCGCGGAGGATCAGATCCTCAAGCTCTTTCAGGATGCGCGCGGTGAAATCCCCCTCGCTTTCCCCTTCCTTTCCAAAATGCACATAGGAGGGGCAGGCCGTATGCAGCATCCGGTCCAGCGGCAGGTCAAAACTTTCATGGTTACGCGGCAGGCCGGTGATCGAGGCCGAGGCGATGGTTACGCCATGATACCCCTTGATGCGGCCGATGATCTTCTTCTTGTCTCGCCTGCCCAGCGCATTCGAGCGATACCAGACCATCTTGGCGACGAGATCGTTTGCCTCGGAGCCGGAGGAGGTGAAATGCACCTTGGACATCGGCACCGGTGAAAGCTCGATCAGCAACTCGGCGAGATCGACCGACGGGCCGTGAGTCTTATAGGAAAAGGTGTGGTAATAGGGCAGCTTCTGCATCTGCTTCGTTGCCGCTTCCACCAGCCGCTGCTCACCGAAGCCGAGCGCCACCGACCACAGCCCCGCCATCGCCTCGATATAGCGCTTGCCGCTGCTGTCGGTGACATAGATGCCCTCACCGCTCTCGATCACCAGACCGCCGGTCTTTTCGAATTTGCGCAGATTGACGTTCGGATGCATCTGATAGGCGATATCGCGTGCCTCGACGGAATTCGGCAGAATGGTCATCGATAAAGGCTCCATTTTTGGTTGATGCTCGGCGCGTCAGACGTGCTGGCCGCCATTGATGTGAATTTCCGCGCCGTTGATGTAGCTCGACTGTTCCGAGCAGAGGAAATAGATGGTCTGCGCCACCTCGGCCGTGGTGCCGAGCCGTCCAAGCGGCACCTGGGCTTCCACCAGTTCGGCCGTTCCGGGCGAAAGGATGGCGGTGTTGATCTCGCCCGGCGCAATCGCATTGGCGCGCACGCCGCGCGGGCCGAACTCATGCGCCAGTTCGCGCGTCAGCGCCGCAAGCGCCGCCTTCGACGTGGCATAAGCCACGCCGGCAAAAGGATGCACCCGTGAGCCGACAATCGATGTGACGTTGACGATGGAACCCTTTGCCGCTTCCAATTCCGGCAAAAGCGCGCGGGCGAGCAGCGCCGTCGAAACGAGATTGACGTTCAGCACCCGCGTCCAGATTTCCGCCGTCGTATCCATGACACCGAGGCGGCTACCGCCCTCCCCCTTCGGCGAAATTCCGGCATTGTTGACAAGCGCCGCAAGCTTTCCCTCCGGCAGGCGTGAGCGCACCTCGTTCGCGAGATCGCCAATGCGGGACAGGTCCTCCAGATCGGCCTGAATATGGCTCTCCCGCGCAGACGGCCAACGGCATTCCTCGGAGAAAGGTTGTCGCGATACGGTGAGAATTCTCCAACCTTTTTCCTGAAACAGCTTGACGGTGGCGTGCCCTATTCCGCGGCTGGCGCCGGTCAAAAGCATGAAAGGAACAGCCATATGAGAACTCCTGTGCCACGCGGGCCGTTGAGCCGGCCGCGCATTCAGCCCGGCATGTTAGAGCGCCGCCACCGGCTGACAAGGTCTTTTTTGTCGCGGCGCGGCGTTGGTGGATCGGCGACGGGCTAATCCCATTTGATGCACGGCTTTCACCCGAAGGGAATATTTGAAGCCGACCGTTTACCCATAAAATGAAGCCTCCCGAATGTGTGATCAGTATTGGGAGGGGGCAAGAATGCGCATCGATATCATCGACACGGACGCCGGCTTCGAGGCGATCCGCGAAAACTGGGATGCGGTGTTCATGGCCGATCCCCATGCCCGGCATTTCCTCTCTTGGGGGTGGCTCAGGGATTACATGCCGCGCCGCAGGCGCTGGTTCATTCTTGCGCTGCGCGAACGACAGGAAGGCTCGCCCTATGTGGCGTTTTTCCCGCTGCGCATCGTCACCGAACCGGACAAAAAAACCGGACGCTTCCACGACAGCATCGTCATGGCCGGCAATGCGGCGGCGGATTACACCGGTTTCATCACCCTGCCGGATTATGAAAATCGCGCAGTCGCCGGCTTCTGTTCATACATACGGCAACAGAACTGGACCGAGCTGAAGCTCGATTATCTTTGCGGCCCGCCGGAACGCCGCGACGCGATGATCCGCGCACTTCAGGGCCCGCTCGTCATGTTTCGTGACAACATGCCGACCAACCCCTACAACATTAACAATTGCATCTGCCCGGTCGTGACCCTGCCGGAGACGTTCGACGGCTATCTCGACAGCCATATGAGCAGCCAGACCCGGCAGAAGCTCAGGCGTTTCCTGAGAAAAGTGGAGGGCGGCGACGAATATCGCATCACCTTTGCAACGCGGGAAACAATCAGGCGGGATATGGACATCCTGTTCGATTTCTGGCGCATCCGCTGGGCGCCGCATAAGGGCAAGGAACGCACAGAGCTTCTGATCGGCGCGACGCGGCAGATGCTGATGGATGTCTATATCCGTGGCGATCTGGAAGTACCGGTATTGTGGTTCGGCGAACAGCCGCTGGGGGCACTCGCCAATATCATCGACCGCCAGAAGAAATCGGTCCTGTTCTACATTACCGGCCGCGACGAAAACTGGAAGACCCCTTCCCCCGGCCTCGTGCTGCATGGCCATTGCATTCGCAGGGCAATCGAGCAGGGTTTTAAAACCTATGATTTCCTGCGCGGTAACGAGCCTTACAAATATTTCTTCGGGCCGGAGGAGCAGAAGCTGAGCTGCACGCTGTTCCGCACCCGCTCGGGCGACAATCTCGGCGGCAAGCTTCACCCGCGCAGCATCCGTTTTGTCTACGAACAGGCCCTCAAGCTCTATAAGGCAGGCCAGAAGGCGGCCGCCAATATTGCCTTCGCGCAGGTACTGACTGCGGCGCCGGACCATCTCGGCGCCCAATTCGGGCTCGCCAATCTATTGTTCGACCGGGGCGAATTCCGGGAGGCCGAAATCGCCTTTCTCAGCCTTCTGGCCGCCGGGCAGGAACCCGTCGTCCTTTGGCTGCGTATCGGCGAGGCGCGGCTGGCGCAGCAGCACTACCACGAGGCGTCCGAGGCCTTCCGCCAGGTGACCAACCGCGCGCCTTTCCACCGGGAAGCGCTTTACAAATGCGCCGTGGCGCTGATTGCCGCTGAAAGAACGATGGAAGGTGCGGAAATCCTCGACAGGCTGCAGCACTATCACTCGGACGATGCAGCCCATCTGGAATATGCGGAAAAGGCCCGTGCAGCCCTTGCCCGGCTGGAACTGGCAAAGGCGAAGGTTCCGCTGCCGGCCGATGTCGTCACGCTCTCCATCAAGCCGAAAGCGGCAGGCAAGCGCTGGCACCCGCCAAAGGTTTTGCATTAAAGGCAACGCCCTGTAAGTTGCGGCAGGAAAAACCGGCCGGTCGACTTGCAAGGATGTTTGATGTTTCTGACCAACAAGGACATGCTCGATCTCATTGAGCTTCGCCATGATCTGCACCGTCATCCGGAAATTTCCGGCGAGGAGAAGCAAACGGCGCGGCGCATCCGCGCTTTCCTCGAGCGGGCGCAGCCCGACCAGCTTTTCACCGCTCTCGGCGGCCATGGCGTAGCTGCGGTCTATGACAGCGGCAAAAGCGGCCCGGCGATTCTGATCCGTTCGGAACTCGATGCTCTGCCCATTCACGAAAAGAGTGACGCCGAATACCGCTCCGGCACCGACGGCAAGGGCCATCTTTGCGGCCATGACGGCCACTCCACCATTCTGACGGCGCTTGCGCTCGGCCTTTCTCGGCAGCGCCCGGAGACCGGCCGCGTCATCCTTCTGTACCAGCCGGCGGAAGAAACCGGCGCGGGCGCCGCCGCCGTCCTCGCCGACCCGCACTTTGGGCAGATAAAGCCGGATTATTCCTTTTCGCTTCACAACCTCCCCGGCCTTCCTTTCGGCCATGTCAGCGTCGTGGAAGGTCCGGTCAACTGCGCGTCACGCGGGATCAAATTCCGCCTTTCCGGCAAGACCGCGCATGCGTCTTCGCCCGAACATGGCATTTCCCCGATGCAGGCAATATCCTGGCTGATGCCGGCCTTGGCCGAACTGGGCTCCGGTTTCCCGCCCGAACCCGATTTTTCCATGGTGACGATCACCCATGCCGCGATGGGCGAAGCCGCCTTCGGCATTTCCCCAGCCGATGCTGAAATCTGGGCGACACTCCGGACACTGACCGACGACCGGATGGAAAAACTCTGCGAGGCTGCGGAAACGCTGGCTAAAAAGGCGGCGGACAAACAGCAGCTGACACTCGACGTCACCTATGACGATATTTTCCTGCATTGCGAAAACGCGCCTGACGCGGTCGGGCACATCCGGCGCGCGCTGGACGAGGAGAAAATCTCCCACGGTTCGGAGGGGCTGCCCATGCGGGCTTCCGAGGATTTCGGCCGCTTTCGCGCCGTTTCGTCATCGGCGATGTTCTTTCTCGGCGCAGGCCGGGATTATCCCAACCTGCACAATCCGGATTACGACTTTCCGGATGCGCTGATCGGCACCGGCGCGCGCATTTTCATGCGCATCATCCGCAACCTGTCCGACGCAAAATAGCAGCGGCCGAAGACATCCAGCCACGATCAGCCGAACGTCAGCCGCCCTGGGGGCCGTTGCTCGGCCGGGCGGCGCGCACCGCAGCCAGCCCGCGGATACCATCCTTGTTTCCGATAGCCGTCAGGCTTTCGAAAATCTGGGCGGCCTCACCATAACGGCGCATGGCGAGGTAGGAATAACCGCGCAGCACCATCAGGTCAGTGCGTTCATCCGCCAGCCGCGCGCGCTGATCGAGCAGGAGAAGAGTTTCAACATATCGCTTCGACCCGAATGCGGAAACCGCTCGATCGGCAAGGATCGCGACTTGCAGTTCCGTCGCACGCGGGCGATCCATGTGCGACTTCGTTGCCGAGACGGCTGCACGGTCCGTCAAGCCCATGCGCAGATAGGCAAGGCTCTGGCCATAGGCCGCATCGCTTTTGACATTGGACTGACCGCTTTCTATCGCGGATTCGAAAGCTTTGAGAGCCTCCGCCGGCCGGTTCGTCTCCATCAGGCACCAACCGAGATCGAGCGCCTGCTGTGGCGGCAAACGTTGCGGATCGGGATAGGCAACGCAGGAGCGTGGGCGCGATGCGGCGCTTGTTTCCCTTCGCACCTGCACTACGCGGCGCGCCTGCTTGCGCGAAGGTTCAGGTTGCTGGACGACGGGTGGATTATACACCACCGCCGTTTCCCCCTGCGGGGCATTGGCCTGCAGGGGCGGCGGCGTCACCTGTGCCGCAACCGCCTGCCCGGACTGATCCACCATGCGCGCGGTTCCCACATCGGCGATACGTTGCGAACGGCCTCCCCATTGCTGCTGGATGCCGCGCAGGCCGGCAAGATTGCGAAGATCGTGATAGCTGACGGCCATGCCGTAGGCTGATGGCTCATCATCGGGTTTCCAGCCAAGGGCCGTACTGAACCATTGCAAAGCGAGCGGCGTCTGCCGGAAGGCAAGCGAGTACCAGCCGAATTGCTGCGCCGTCGCCGCATCCTTGCGCGCCACCGTTTCGGCGGCGATACGTTGCAGCACATCGGGAGGTAGAACGACCGGCGGCTCCAGCGCCAGAAGATTGGCGGTTGCGGCGAGATAGGTCGCAAGCGCTTCGTCGGATGCGTTGCGCCATTTATACATGACGTCCTCGGCCTCACGCGGCTCGTTACGGTCGATCAGCGCCAGCGCCAGACCCTGCGACGCCGACGCGCTGTCTTCTTCTTCCCGCGCCTTGCGGAACCATTTTTCCGCCTCCGCCATGTTCTTCTGCCGGATATTGTACCAGCCGAGCAGCAGGGCGTCGCTTGCAAGCTTGTCGGTCTCGGCAAGTCGCTGAAGCCGCATCACATAGGTCGAGGGAACGTTGACGCCCTCCTTCTCCCCTGCCTTTGCCACGAACTGACGGGCGAGATCATTCTTGACCGGTTCGAATTCCAGTTGACCGTCCACACCCGGTTTTTCCCTGGCAAGCAGCTCGTCCATCATTTCCGCCGGCAAAAGCGCGGATGCCTTCTGCACGGTGGCGAGCCTGTCGCTGGCGACAGTGCAATTGTTGAGAATGTAGAGATAGGCGTCGCGCGCCCGTCCCATCCGGTCGGTATTGGCGAAAGCATCGGCAACCCGCCACAGCACATCGACCTCGCCGCAGGTCAGCAGGCCGGGGTTGTTGGCAGCTGTATCCACCACTGTTGCATATTGCTTGAGATCGGAAGCATTAACGAGGCGCTGGCGCGCTTCGGCAAGGGAAAGCATGCCCATCAGATTGTCGGGCGCCTGCCAGCCGGGCTCCGCCTGCTGGCGGTCGGCAATCGCTTTCCGCACCTCGGCATAACGGCCGTCGGTATAAAGCTGCCACATCGCGTCGAGCTGAGGATCGCCGTTTTCGGGAATGGCGAGAGGATCGGCAGGCGGCGTCCAGTTGGGATAGAGCGCGCGCAGGCGCGCGATTTCGGCTTGAAGACGCTGCGTATCGCCCCTCGCCGCGAAATAGCGCAATGCGCTCAAATCGACCTCGGGCATATCGGCCGAGGCAGGCTGGGTGGCACGAGGGGCCGGTGCCTGCGTCGTCTTCGTTTGCGGTGCCTGCCCGGCAGACGGCGTGACCGGCAAGGGGTCGGTCGCCGGCACCGTCACCGGCGGTGTCTCGGGCTGCGTTACCTGCGCCATTTCACGGTTCTTGACGAAAGCATTTATCTGCGCCGGATTGGCCGCAGTCGACAAAACACGCTGCGTCGTCCGGTTGTCGCCGACCGCCGAGGTATGCACCTCCGACACCCGCCCGAGGATGCTGTCACGCCAGTGGAAGGCGGCGAGCGCTATAAGAAGCAGAATGAGAGCCGAGGTCGACAGTGGCTTGTTCATCGGCATTCCCCGTTATTCCTTGCCAGAAACGACAATGCCAGAAGATGCAATGTGGAAGGATAATAAAGTGTTGGCTGGAAATTCTTAAGTTCGGCGGAAACGTCCGGCCCGCCGCCGATACAGGCTGCGAGCGCCGGGATGATGCGATAGCCGGGATCGGACAGGACATCCTTGACCGCGCCGCTCCTCAGATCGAAGGTTCCGGCAGCGCCGCTTTCCAGCGTCATGCCGCTTTTCAGCCGGGCAAGCAGCACCGGCGATCCCATATTCGCCCTTGCCAGATAAAGCGGTATGCGCACCGCATTATAGCCGAATTCCGGCGGGAAGCCCGATGCTGGCTGCGGCTTCGTCTTCACCGATACCCAGTCGGCCGGCAGTTTTCGATCGCTGAAAGCGAATGTCTCGATCTGCGCCGCACCGTCATCGGCAATGGCTTTCCAAAGCGGCGATGGCGCAACAAGATTGAGTACCGGAAAGGCCTCGAAAATCAGATAGGAAGGATTGAGCACTGGCCCGTCCTCCCGGTCATCCTCGTTAAAACCGCTGGCCGCCGGCAAAAGCAGCGTTCGCCCGCCGCGTCGCACCACCGTCTTCTTGAGAATGGCGGATGCGATGGCTGCCGATGCTTGGGCATAATCCTGCCGGTTCCATTGCCCTGCCGCCAGCGCCAACGCATAAGCGATCAGAATGTCGCCATCCGTGGCGTTGTTGATATCGGTTATATGCGGCTTGATGCGCGGATCCCATTTCCAGGCGGAAAGCCCGTCGTCACGCACCAAAAGCTCGGTGCGCGTGAAACTCCAGATCAGCTCGAAGTCGGACAGGTTGTCGGCAAGCACGGCAAGCCACATGCCGTAGCCCTGGCCTTCGCTATGGCTGATATTGCCGTTGCCCGTATCGATGACGCGGCCGCCGGGATCGAGAAACGCGCCTTTATAGGCGGACCACGCCTCCGGCGAAACCGAAGCGGCGCGGCTGACGGAAATACCTGCAATCATCGTCATCATGGACAGGAAGAAAATACCGGCCAGTTTCGAAATTCCGCTCTTCATCGATGCCGTCCCATCATGCGCAGCATCGCGAAAGTGGCGAGGCCAAGGAGAGACACGAAACCGATGAACGCCAGCGAATAGGAAAGAACGTTGGAAGACAACCAGTTGGCGGCGATCAGCCTCCAGTTGGAAAGGGAAAACGCCCGCGTGACGTAAAAATAAGGCCGCTCCACCTCCACTGTCTCCAGCTTTTCGGCAGCGGCATCGTAAGCGGCAACACGTCCCCTCACGCCGCTCCAGCGGTTTTCCCGTGTCATCGCCGCCATCCCGTCACGAAGTTCGGCTGAAGTCGGTGCAGTGGCAAGCGTCCACACCCCCTCGCCGGAGGGGCTCAGCCCCTGGGCCAGCATGAAGGAGACATTGCTTGGCGGCGCATAGAGCTGCTCGGCTGCCGGCAGGAAGCGCAGCGTATCCGAACTCAGGTCGAAATTCCGCTTCATCCACTCCTCGAGGGAGGACACCTGCCCCTCCCAGACACCGCCATCCACCCGCTCGCGCCAGTCGTTGAAAAGGGTATCGCTGCTTTGGGCGGGCGGCTGGACGCCGGTTCCCATTTTCCAGGAAATCTGGCTGGAGGAAACGAGATTGAACTGGCCGATCAATGCCTGCGGGAACTGCGAAA
Organism: Agrobacterium salinitolerans; assembly: GCF_002008225.1. Taxonomy (GTDB): domain Bacteria; phylum Pseudomonadota; class Alphaproteobacteria; order Rhizobiales; family Rhizobiaceae; genus Agrobacterium; species Agrobacterium salinitolerans. The sequence continues at coordinate 246,471 of NZ_MRDH01000023.1, forward strand.
TCGTGCCGACGAACAGCGCGTCGCGATCGCCGATCACCAGTGGCGAGGCGACAGTCTCAATGTCGATGGGATGCCCCGCCACGCTTGCCAGACGGCTGATCAGCGTCGCTGCCGCAGACATGGTATCGGTGTCGAAACGGTCGAGTGACAGGGCAACAGGTGCTCCGCCGGTCCGATAGGGTTGTCCGGCCCCCGCCATCGCGGCGAGATCCGGCTTGCGGCCGATCTGCGCATAGTCCGGAATATGAAGTTCCGACGTGTCGAACAATGCAAAACGCGGCGTCGTGCTGGCGGGCGCGCCGGGGGCGCAGGCCTGATCCTGTGCCGTCATCAACACCGCCTCGATGGTCACCTTGTTCGGCCCGGGCTTGAAATGACGCATCGTCACATTGATCGGCAGATGCCGGAAAATGCCGCCGCCATTGTTGGAAATCGGCACGGTCGAGGCTATCTGGTCATTGACGTAGATATCGACATGGCTGCCCGGCAGTACCTGCGACGAATAGGCGGCGTCGAGGAGAAGCGACGCCTCACCATAGGCAGATGCGTAAAAATCAGCCGGCATGCCGACATAAAATTCGTTGCGGAAACGCCGCCCGCCAAATTCGGTGCTTTCGAGACCAAGTTCGGAAAGCGCGATACGACGATCAGACATGATGAGCGGCACATCCGGCGCATGCCAGCTGCGGGTCGAAAAAGTCGTTCTCTGCGCACCGGGGGTGCGCGATATCGACGAAAACAACGTTTCAATTGCCGCCTGCACCGCCTGAGAGGTGGGACCGCTCACAAAAAGCGGGGAAAGAGCGCCCGGCGCGGCAGCGCCGAAGCCGGCGAAAGCGCCTGCCGAAGCCTCGGGTGGCAGCGTTCCTGCGATCCCGGCGATCTCACGGGCGGTGCCGACGAAGACCGTCAGCGTGCCCGCCTTGCGTTCAGGGGAAGGAGCAGCCACGAAGCGGATCGTCTGGTTCGGCATCTGGGTTCGGAGCGCCAGCGCCTGTGAAAGGCGCAGGAGAGAATCCGCAAATGCCGGATTTCCGAGTGCCGGTGCGACAATCTCGATCGACGTCATCGCCTTGCCATCCGGCCCGGTCGCCTGAATATCGTCGATATTGGTAAAGCTTCCGGCGACATCCGCATTAAAGCCGATATAGGTATTGCCAGGGTCAATATCGGTCCACAGATCATAGGTGGACTGGATCGTGCAATCGGTTCTATGGCGTTGCTGTACGCCCAGTCTCACGACATTAGAGCCGACCTGCAAGACACCGGGCGGAATCGTCAAGGAGACATTGCCTTCGCTGTCGGGCGCTTCGATACGCGCCGGATCCAGCGCGACATTGTTCAGGCTGACCTGAAAATTCGAGCTTTCCGGCGCGACGACAATGGCGTTCTGATACCCGATATTGAGCGAAACGGCGGCGTTCACCTGTTCCGGCGTCAGGTAGATACTCCATTGCCGCCGATCCATCTCACCGGAAAGGCTGAGCTTTTCATAAGGCAGGATGTAACGTCGGCGGCTGTCGGCGTTGAGCGACGGTGCTGGAGCAGGTCCTGCGCCCTCCTGACGCGGAGGAGCCGCAACCGGCGGCGGCAACGGAACGGCGGGGCTCTGCTGCGACTGCGGCGCGGGCTGAACGGCAAATGGCGGCGGGGTGGATGGCTGAGACGACGACCGGGCCGGCATCTGGGCAGGCGGCAGCTGATACGGTGCGGCAGGCGGCTCGGGTGTCGGAGCAGTTTGGGCGGGCCGTTCCGGCGACATGTCGAAAGGAGAGGACTGCGCCATAGCGCCCGTGGTGACGGCTCCCCATACCAATATTGCCAGAGAATCCCGGATGGGTTTACGGTCGGTCATTTTACCGCTCCGACAGATTTGACGTCTCTGGGCGCAGGCCGAAGCGTCCGGACCAGATAATAAAGGCCGCGCTGCGTCTGGAAGAGCGCGATCGCCAAGAAGATGGCGGTGCCGCGTATAAGGCCGGGGTTCTTGCGGCGCACCCGCTGGAATTCGCTCCACTGTTCCGAATTGGCGAAGATCAGGTCCGCAATCAGGCGGTGATCGACGGCGCGTTGCGGCGAAAACGTACAGCCGATCGAGATGAACCCCTCGCCCTTCACCGTTCGCACCACGTTGACAGGCATGGTTTCCGGCACGCCCTCACTATGCGGCCTGACCTTCACGATGGCTGTGGCGCCTTTTTCGATGGTTGTCGCGCTGTCGAAGAGATTGATCAGCAGGCCATGAACAGACACGTTATCGATGGAAGCCGGCACCCAGGCGTCGCTGCCCTCGAGCTTGACTTCGCAACGCCGTTTGACCGTTATGCGCCGCGACGCCGACTTGTCGCCGCGCTCGGAGACGACACCGAGCGCACAGCCCGCGAAGATGAGATTGAGCAGGTTCCAACCGCCGACCACGAGCGTGACATCCGCCTTGTAAGGCTCGCTGTAGATGTGCCAAACTGCAAAGGCCATTGCCACCACCAGCAGCGCGAAAATGACGAAAAACGGCCGGCTGATTTCCGAAAGCCGCGCCTCGGCGATGGATTCGTCCTTCGCCGTCACCTTGAAGGTGGGCTTGCCGGGATTGAAGATCACCGAAACGACGGCGGGCAGGAGGTGAACCGTCTGTACATATTCGTAAAGTTCCGAAATCCACGGCCAGCGGAAGCTGCCATAGAGATAGTTCTGCATCATCAGGTTCACGAGCATATAGGCCGCCGTATAGGCCAAAAACTCGCCGCCGGAAGCCACGAAAATCTGCAGGTCGAAGAACAGGTAGAACAGCGGTGCGAACAGGAAGATGGTGCGCGGGAACGGAAACAGCCAGAACAGCGTCGACGACATGTAGCAGAGGCGTTGCGTAAAGGAGAGACCGCGCCGGAAAAGGGGCTGGCGGAAGATCAGGATTTGCATCATGCCCTGCGCCCAGCGGCTGCGCTGGCCGATAAAGCTTGCGAAGGTCGCCGGCTGCAGCCCGGCGATCAGCGGCTTGTCGACATAAATGCTGTTCCAGCCGCGCGAATGCAGCGCCAGGGCCGTTTCGCAATCTTCCGTGATGCTGACACCGCTGAACCCTTCGGTATCCTGCAACGCCTCACGCCGTAGCACCGCGGCCGAGCCGCAGAAGAATGCACCGTTCCACTTGTCGAGGCCGCGCTGGATGATGCCGTAAAACATCTCGTTTTCGCTGGGCATCGTCTCGAAGGTGCGCAAATTGCGCTCGATGGGATCGGGATTGACGAAGAAATGCGGCGTCTGAACGAGAAAGAGCCGCGGGTCCTCTTCGAAATAGCCAACCGTTTCCAATAGGAAGTCGCGGGCGGGCGCGTGGTCGGCGTCGAACACGGTCACGAGCTCGCCGGTCGAATGGGCAAGCCCGTTATTGAGATTTCCGGCCTTGGCGTGGACGTTGCGCTCGCGCGTCAGATAACGCACATCGAGATCCTCGCAGAGCTTCTTCAACTCCTCGTGGCGGCGCTGCGCCGCCTGCGCCTCGACGATATTGCTGGCGTTGCGCTTTTGCACCGAGCCACCATCGTCCAGCAGCCAGACGGTAAACCGGTCGGCCGGATAATCCATGTTCTTGGCCGCTGCGAGCGTATTGGCGAGAAGCTCCGCGTCCTCGTTATAGCTCGGCACGAAGACATCCACCGTCGGCCGGTAATCGGGTGAACCGGGCCTCGCCTTGCGCGACGGCAACGGCATCGATACGATGACGAGGCTGAGCGCCAGCATAATGACGCTATACATTTCCGCCAGATAGAGCAGAAAGCCGGGAATGAAGTTCTCAAGCTGATTGACGGGCGGCAGCGTGCTGGTGGTGCGCCAGTAGACATAGCGCAGCACGATGGCCGTGCCGAAACCGAGCGCGACCAGACGCCAAGCCCCCTGCCCGTTGAAACTTTTGATCGTCGCCAGCAGAATGAGGGAAATCGCCGTGGCGACCAGATGCGTCTGCAGGCTGACCGGCATCGTGACGATGGCCAGAACGCAAACCGAAACAAGTAACCAGACAATGATTGTGATGGCCTTGCTCATCTAGAAACTTTCCGTTGTCTTCCCAACCCGGAATTTCGGCCCGGATTTTTTGCGATCTTCGCCTTGGCGTGCTCTTTCCCGCTGGTTCCGGCGATCACCTGCATCCTGGCGTCACCCCCGAACCGGACAGACATGCGGGCGACGGAATGGATACCTGCGGGACTTGCGATGGTTGCCGGCCGCCACCCGCCGGCGCACCATCGACGCGCCTGCCCGCCACCGTAGGCCTTGCAGGCTGGAGGGGCGCGCCAGCCGATGCGGGCGACGGGATACTGACTGCAGCAACGGGTGGAAGTGGCTGCGGTTCCGGCTGGGCGGGCGGCGCAACGGCAGCCGTGCGACGAACGGGCCGGGTCGGCACGCTCGCGGTCACCTCGCCGCCGGGCCGCATGGGCACCTCATCCGCCTCTATGGGATAGACCGGGTGGCCCGGCCGTCCAAGATTTTTATCCACCGCCTGCGGCGTGCCGTAAGGGTTCCAGCCTGGCGAGGCGTAGGCGCCGGTAATCGTGTAATTATACATGACCGCCAGCAGCCGCTCGACACTGGCGCCTGACTGGCAAAGGCGCAGCCGCACCTTGATGCGCCCGAGATTGCGGAAATCCTGCCGCATGCTTTCCGGCGAGCGTATGTCCTGCCAGCCATAAAGGCAGGTATCGTCGCCACGGCCGCTGCCGGCGGCATAGGCGAACGCGCCATAACCGTTCTGCAGGTAATTTGCCGACATGGCGATGTTTTGGCCTGGAAACTCGGACCGGATCTCCCGCGCAACGGAAGATGCCCTGAAACCGGAAAAAGTCAGCGCATCGCCACCGGTATCCCCTGCCTTTTGCGGACCGAAAAACTCGGCTTTGATATAGTTCTGCCCGGGGGTCGCGGCCTCAGAGCGCAAAATGACCTGCTGCGCCACGGCGTTGGAATAGGTGCGGTTGACCACGGTCACGATTTCGGGACCACCGGGCGGCGGGAAAACCAACGCCTCGGACGGAGACAACATCTGTGCGCCCCCGAAGGACCGAACGCCCGCGGGAGTATTGCAGCCCGAAAGAACCGCAACGGAGAACAGCAATGAAGTAAAGGCAGAAAATCTCACTGCCTTGCGCCCCTTTATTTCCCCAACGCCGCCCAGGTTAAAAGGAGACCGAATCACTAATGACCAGACCATTGTTACGAAATACGGGAGGGGATCAAATAAGCAATACGAATTTTAGGAAGTATCAAACTCGCGTTGTAATTTCTGACATTTTGGTCTTTCGAATCAACAGCGTGCATGGACCCACCGATGAGATGACGGAACCGACTGCCTTGTTATCGGTTAGTTTGGATAGAGATCGATAATTTTGCGGTTGCAGCGCAATATGTCCCATGGTCTACTTGGCTCCATGATGACGTATTTTTATTGGTCCTTTTTTTATTCAACTGTAAAAACAGAGAGTTGACGTATGACATTGCAATTTCCGAGCATCGCGCAGGCGCTTGCCGAAGAGATCGGAACATTACGCAAATGGCTGGATGAGGACGCCCTACCCCTGTGGTGGGAGGCGGGATCGGCCCGCCCGGATGGCGGCTTTTACGAGCGTCTCGGTCAGGATGCGAAACCGATTTTTTCCGATGACCGCCGCGCCCGCGTGCAGCCGCGCCAAGCCTATTGTTTCGCTGCCGCCGGCCAGCATGGCTGGCAGGGACCGTGGAAGGACGCGCTCCTGCACGGGCTTTCCTGGTTTGAGAAGGTCTACCGCCTTGAAAACGGCCTTTACGGCAACCTTGCCGACCAGACCGGCAGGCTGATCGATCCCTCCTTCGATCTCTACAATCAGGCCTTTGCGCTGTTTGCCGCCGCACAGGCGGCCGCAAGCCTTCCCGAGCGCCGGGACGAGATGCGCGGCCGGGCGCTCGATATTCTTGCCATCCTCGAACGCGACTACAGACATCCGGTCGCCGGCTTCGAGGAAGCGAACCCGCCGCGCACGCCGCTCTGCTCCAATCCGCACATGCATCTCTTCGAGGCGATGCTGGCCTGGGAGGTGCAGGACCCGGACGGCCCATGGTCGGCGCTGGCCGACGAGATCGCCGGTCTTGCGCTTAACCGCTTCATCGATCGCGGCAATGGCGGCTTGCGCGAATTCTTCGGTCATGACTGGACACCCCATGATAGCGACAAGGGCCGGATCATGGAGCCGGGCCACCAGTTCGAATGGGCATGGCTTCTTGTGCGCTGGGGGGCCCTGCGTGGAAACGATGAAGCGATCAGGAAGGCAAAACGGCTGTTCCAGATCGGCGAAGAACATGGCATCTGCCCGCGCCGCAAAGTGGCGGTGATGAGCCTCTACGACGATTTTTCGGTGCATGACGGGCTGGCGCGGTTATGGCCGCAGACGGAATGGCTGAAAGCGGCGGTACGGCTTGCAAGCGTCACGAGCGGCGAGGAGCGGCAGCGTTACCTCGCCTCCGGTCTCAGCGCCATCGGCGCGCTGCAACCTTTCCTCGACACCACGGTCAAGGGCCTGTGGTTCGACAAATGGCCAGCGGATAAGCCGATGCTCGATGAGCCGGCGCCGGCAAGCACGTTTTATCACATCGTCTGCGCCATATATGAGGCGGAGGCGGTGCTTTCAGCGGATCAATAATATCGAAGCTGCGGGCGAGCGGCATCGCCGCTCGCTGGTATCGATGGCGATCAAACCTTGGCCGGTCTGACCACGCGCCAATCAGGTCTGCCGAGATTGTGCGGCCAGGGATGAACATCCTTGTCATTGAAATAGACGACTTCTTCCAGTTTCGGAAAATCCGCCTGCTTCAGCGTCACGTCGTTCATCCACGGACGAACATAGGAATCGCCGCCTTCATAGCCCAATTCGGCAACCCAGACCGGCTTGTTGAAGTTTTCGACAAGTCCATAGCCCTTGCGCAACAGGTCGGTAAAGGTTTGTGGCGCGCCATATTCGATCTTATCGTACTCCTCGAGACCGAAGACCGAAAGACCCACAAGATCCGCGTAACTGTCGCCGGGGTAATAAGCCCGCAGACCATCCATACCTTTGGGTGACCACATCACCTTGACGCCGGGAACCGCCTTACGGGTCATGTCCACCATACGTCTATAGGCCGCGATGTAGTCACGCGGGTTCCAGCCCGACCAAGAGAAGCGGCCGGACGTGTCCTCCATTTCCTGTCCCCAGCGCAGGATCAGCGGGCTCTTCATCGCAGACATGCGCGCGGCGATCGCCTGCATATTCTGGTCGTAGTCGCCTCTCATCACCTTACGGCGCAATTCGTCGGAGGTGAGCCGCCAGTTTACGTCCCAGGACCAGGGTTCGACCGTGATCAGCACGTTGCGCTTGCGTTCCATCGCATAGGCATCCGCAAGCGCCAGACTGTCGAGATCCACGTCCTCCCAGGGCAGGAACAGATGTTCCGTCGCCACCCCGGCCTGGCCGGTGAAATCGCCGTGCGGATCGTATGCGCCGAAACGAATACCGTCCGCATGCAATGTCGGTCTTTTGTCGGCAAGCGTCTTCATGCCCGTCGACGTCATGGGGGCGACACCCTGTGCGTCGAGCTTGAGCACCGGATACATGCCGGCGGTAAAGGCTGCGGCGGCACCACCTGCGAACAGAAGTTTTCTTCTTGTTATTTGCATGACACCCTACTCCCTACCTTGTTGCCCTCATCGCCTTGTCGTATGCGGCGATCTGCGGCGTGACATTGTCCTTGCGGACAAGTTTGAGGAATTCATCGCCTGGGCGTGGCGGGTTGTGCCGGAACACGTACCATGGCCCGCCCTGCTTGCGCTGGTAGATCACCTTGCCGATGCGGCCGTGATCGAAACAGGTATCGGCCTTGCCTTTGCCAGCGGCGCTTTTCCAGGTGGCGCGCATGCAGAGCGTGCCGTTGGCGTCGACAGTCCAGCGGCCTTTACCGGTGGATTTCTGGCCCTTTTCCTGCGTCGCAGCGATGAATTTGCGGTCTTCGGCAATGAAGCGTCCGCCGCCCGTTTCCCATTTCCAGGTCTTGTCGAAGTACATCTTCACGACCTCGCTGGTTCTGAGCGGTTTCGGCGTCTTCGTGCCGCCTGCAGCATGGACCGCGCTTGGCAAGACCACCGCAAGACAGAGTACGAAAGCGGAGAATCCGCATTTGCTTATTGTTGTTTTCATCACAGCCTCCTCCTTCATTGTCCGACCCTATTGTCGGCCAGCATGATCTCTCCGGGCGCCACCGCTGGCGGCGGCGTCACGATGGGTTCCGCCTGCATTTCCTGCGGTTCGCGCAAGCCCGGTACGGTAATGCGCAGTTTCAGACGCACCGATCTCGCACCTTCCACACCCGCGCCGGCGACCGTGAACCGCGTTTCGGTAAAACTCACATAGGGCTGCCCGTGCGACAGGGCTTCCAGGCCGCCGATTGCATGGGAACTGAGTTCTACAGCACTTCCCGCCGCCAGCAGCAACGAGCAGGCTGCGGCAGTCGCTCCACCGCGCAATGCCGGCAGCCTGGGCAAGCCGTTTTCCGTGGCATGACGGATGAGCAGAAACACGCAGAGGCCCGAATAGATCGCCACATTGATGGCGGCGAAGATGAAGAAACCCTCCGCGCCGTTTTCACGGGGCGCCAGAACCATGGCCGCAAGGCTGAGCGCCGCCAGTACGATGTAAGGCGCGACAACCCTCAGCGGTAGCGGCGGTTTTGCCTGCATGCCCTTGGGCGTGATGCGGAAATCGACGAAGTCGCCACGGATCGTGTCGCGTATCGCCGCCAGCACCCCCAACAGCGACCAGGGCCAGCGCAAGAACAGAAATACCATTGCCTCCCAACTGAAAAGCTTCGCATCGTGCGGACGGAATGCGCCCGTGGCCCGCCAGAAGAAGGCAAAGACGATCATGATTAGTGAAACCGGCAGGAAATGCGCCAGAAACGCCGGATAGGATGCGTTGACCAGTACATCGCCGCGTATCAGCGCAACAGCGGGAAGCAAGAACATCAGCGCCATGAAGCCGGAAAACAGCGGATACCAGAGCTGCGAAAACAGGAACTGGAACTTCAGGCGCGCAGGCAGCTTCGGCACGTAGTGCCTTGAATATTGCAGCAGAATAGTCATCAGGCTACGCGACCATTGGAATTCCTGCACGATGAGATCGGCAAAGGTCACCGGGCCGTCGCCATGGGCGATGGCGTTGACGGCGTGGACGCCGCGCCAGCCGCCGGCGTTCATCAGAAGCGTGGTGGAATGATCCTCGGCAAGCTCCGGGCCAAGACCGCCGACCTCGCGCAGGGCTTTCGTGCGCACGGCATAATGCGAACCAATGCACAGAGGCGCCCAGCCATTATTGTAACCCAGCTGCAACGCGCCATGCAGACTAGCCTCGGCATAAAGCCTGCCGCGCGCGGCCCAGCTTTCACTGGCATTGGCGTCGCAAATGCTCGGGGCCGAAACATAGCCAACTTTCGGATCGGCAAAGGGACGGATGATCTCGCTGAGATATTCCGGCTCCGGCACATGATCCGCATCGAACTGAGCGACGAAATCATAACGCTCGTAACCGTAACGATCGTAGAAATAGGCGAGATTGCCTTCTTTGCAGCGCGTGCGCCGCGGCCAGGTCTTGCGATGATATTCGGCAACACCCTGTCGCGTGGAAACGAAAACGCCGTGCGCACCACACCATTTCAGCGTTTCCGCATCCGGAGCCTCATCGGCAAGCCAGACGTCGAATTCCAGCCCTCCCTGATCGAGCCCTCTCTGATCGAGCATGGCCAGAAGCGTCTTTTGCACCACCGCGAAGGGTTCCGACGGCGCCTTGGTGACAACCATCGCCACCCTGCCCCGTGGCAGAGGGGAGCGCCGGTCCACGACCCTTGCATTCAGGAAGATGAAGATGAAATAGGACGGCAGAAGCGTGATCCACGCCAGAGTGATCGTGACGACGGTGTAATAGGGCCAGTCGATGACGCGGTCGCGATCAAGCCACCAGATCCAGAACCAGGCGAGCGTCACCAGCCAACCGCCGATGCCGAGGCGATAGGCCAACCGGTTCCAGCCGGTGAAGACCGGTTGCATCCTCAGGTCGCTGGCAACGGCGACCGAACGGGTCGATGGAACGGAAGCGGCGGAACGGATCTTCATGACCGCACCTCCAGTCCGAAGCCGGGACCTGCCGTGCGGATGATGGTGTCGATATCCGAACGCTTCGGAATAAAGCCGAGCGTCTCTTCCGCACGCTTTATATCCGCAAACAGGGCCGGCGGATCGCCAGCGCGCCTTGCGCCGAAATGGACCGGAACCTCCTGCCCCGTCACGCGGTGGATCGCGCGGATGATATCGCCGACCGATGTACCGTGCCCGGAACCGAGATTGACACGCAGCGTCTCTCCGCCATCGGCAAGATAATTGACGGCGGCCACATGGGCGTCGGCCAGATCGCTGACATGGATGTAATCACGAATGCAGGTGCCGTCGCTGGTGTCGTAATCCGCCCCGAAGACATCCAGTCGCGGCAGCCTTGCGGCCGCAGCCATCAGCGCCCGCGGGATCAGATGGGTTTCAGGCTCATGGCGCTCGTAAAGCTCACCGTCCGGATCGGCGCCGGCGGCATTGAAATAACGCAGCGCCACGAAACGCAGACCGTAGGCAGCAGCATAATCTTCCAGCGCCATCTCGAAGATCAACTTGGTGCGCCCGTAAGGATTGACCGGCATCTGCGCCGTCTCCTCGCGGATAGGCAATTGCGGCGGCACGCCATAGGTGGCGCAGCTGGAAGAAAACACCAGCCCGCCGATATCCTGGTCGAGACAGGCATCCAGCAGCGAAAGGCTCCCGCCGACATTGTTGCGGTAATATTTGCGTGGATCCTCGACGGACTCACCGACATAGGCATTGGCGGCGCAATGGATGACGAAGGCCGGTGAGAACTCCCTGAGCGTGGCTTTCAAAAGGCCGCGATCCAGAATGTCGCCCTCGATAAAGGGGCCCCAGCGAACCGAATCCGCGTGACCCGTCGAGAGATTGTCGTAAGCGATGGGCTTGAAGCCGGAGAGGGCAAGCGCCTTGCAGATGTGGCTGCCTATGAATCCGGCCCCGCCCGTGACGAGGATTGTGCGGGGCATCTCATACGGCCTCCGCCACAGCCTTACCGGCCAGCAGTGCATCGAAATAGACGATGGTTTTTTCCAGACCGATCTCGAGCGGCACACGCGGTTGCCATCTCAGCAGCTCGTTTGCCCGTGAAATATCGGGGCGGCGTTGCTGCGGATCGTCGATCGCAGCGGGCAGATGCACGATGCGCGAACGGGAACCCGTCATACGGATGACGATATCGGCGAGCTGCCGTACCGGAATTTCGCTCGGGTTGCCGAGATTGATCGGCCCGGTGCAATCTTTCGGCTTGGCCGAGAAGCGCAGGAAACCGTCGATCAGGTCATCGACATAGCAGAAGGACCGTGTCTGGCTGCCATCGCCATAAATGGTGATGTCAGCGCCCTTCAGAGCCTGGACGATGAAGTTCGAAACCACACGCCCATCGTCGGGTCGCATGCGCGGTCCATAGGTGTTGAAGATGCGTCCCACCTTGATATCGACACCGAAACTACGGTGATAATCGAAAAACAGCGTTTCGGCGCTGCGTTTCCCTTCATCGTAGCAAGCTCGCGGTCCGATTGTATTTACATTACCGAAATAGGTTTCCGGCTGCGGATTGATGTGCGGATCGCCGTAGACTTCCGAGGTAGAGGACTGCACCACCGTTGCACCGCATCTGCGCGCCACTTCCAGTACATTGACCGCGCCCAGGACATTGGTGAGCAGCGTACCGACCGGATCGCGCTGATAGTCTGGCGGCGAAGCCGGCGAAGCGAAGTTGAAGATCAACGATACATCAATGTCATAGGGTTTGCGCACATCGTGCTCGACCAGCAGAAACCGCTTATTGTCCCGCAAATGCGCCACATTCGCGGTGCGTCCGGTCGAAAGATCGTCGAGACAGATCACCTCGTGGCCGCTGCTCAGCAGGCGTTCACAGAGATGAGAACCGAGAAAACCGGCGCCGCCGTTAACGAGAACGCGTTGGCCAGGTCTCCATTCGGAGTAGATGGTGACGCCGTTGTCGTGTTCGTTGGGAACGAAATTACGCATTACACACTCCTCCCCAAGAGGAATCAGCGCAGCTGATTCACCTAAACTGGATCAAACCCCAGATTGTAAGATGTATTTAATACCACCCTCCGGTTTTTACTTCTTTTGGAGGTTAATATTTTCGATCGGATAAATTTCAACTTTCATGATAGGCGCAGAAGAAAACAGGTCAACTTCATTTTATCGAAATATTACAATTGATTACCCAAAACCACTCGAAATAGCCCTTGATTTAATACTTTTTAACTATGCCTCTATTATGCCTTTCTTATTGAGCATTAGCGCAAGCTTCGCTCAACCAGTCGGGGCTATGCTGGTTTTGTAAGGCTCGGTCCACCGGGAACAAAACCGCCCGGCGAGATGCGACAGACAGTCGATTTCAGGGGACACACATGACGAATGAAATGCCTTATTCCCATAGCGGCAAAGCAGCCCGCCATTGTCGCTTCGCACTTGTTGCCTCGGCACTTGTAACCTTCACCTTCGCGACGGCTTCATGCTCCGTGGTCGAAGACGCCGTTCTCATCAAGACCGCGTCGGCCAATACCGCCGCGATCCAAGGCCGGGTCGCTCCGGCGAAGGCGACCTACGGTTATCAAAAAACCGGCAACGTGGCCGTTACGCTCGTTGCCGACGCCTCGGACACGCCCGCGATATCGCGACAGTCCTACTCGGGTTCATCTCCCTATATCTGCTCACCGAGCGGATTCGGGCAGAAATCCCGCTGCTTCCTGAGGCCCTAAGCCTCCTGGAGAAACACCGGAAGGAACCGGCGTCCGGACGGCTCTCTCCGTCCTGACGCTCAGTTCTTCCAGCCGCCGGGGAAGGTCGTGTCTTCGTCCTTGTTAAAGAAGCGCGACGCAGCCTCCGTGCGGTTGCGCACGTTCATTTTCTTATAGATATTGCGAACGTGAACCTTGACGGTGTTCTCGGACAGATGCAGCCGATCAGCAATGATCTTGTTTTGCGTTCCCTTGCAAAGCAGATCGAGGATTTGCACCTCACGTGTCGTCAGCGCCGCCACGTCGCTCCTGCCTGCGGCAAGCGCATCGGCGCGGTTGGCGATAACGGCGTTGCTTTGAACGCTCTTGCCGCTGACGGAAGAAGAATAGGGCGTGAGTTTGCCGAGAAGGGCAGCCGGAAAATGTTCTCCGCCCTTCATCAGCAGATCGACGGCCGCCATGAAGACATCGAGCCTGAGGTTGAGCGGCAACACGCCGTCAATGACGCGCATTCCCACCAGTCTTTTCAACGACTCCTCGAATTTCTCGATGGTTTCGACAACGAGCGCGATCGGCGCATCGGGATGTTTTGCCCGAACCTCCGATAGAACGGCGTGAAGACGATCGCCAGACATGCGGTAAGGCAAAACCAGCCGTACATTATTACCGTAATCGTCTTCGATCTTCCCCGACGACCTCACGCTTACCACCGCGAATGTGGGGAACTTTTTGCCCAGCGCCTCCATGAGGCACTCGGAAAACAGGTCCGGATCCGCTATGATCAATAAAGTTCCATTTATAGGAGCAACGGCGTTTTTTTGTTTTGCCGCATAATCTGACGTTCCCATGAACATTGACGCCTCCCTCAAGCGCTTACGCATTACTTTCTTTTGGTTGTGCTGCCTGTTGTCCGTCGGCTATCTTCCCCCCCCCTCATACTTGGGGGCGAATCTCCGCCTTAAGTCCTGTCAACTATTATTAATCACCCGTTAATTAATACACGCTAATACGAAAAGCTGTGTAAATAAATGGCCCAAACGGGTTATTTTTTACAATTGACATACAAAACAGGCTACGACGCAATAGAATCCCCTATTCGGGAACGCCCACAAAAACAGGCGCATCGGAAAAGCTTTCGCTGTGGTTTTGCAATCCGGGAATATATAACTTTTGGTTGATATCCCTTTACATAGCTTGCCAGCGAACGAAGCGCGGAGCTGTTCCTTTCCGGGATAAAGATCATTTCCCGCCGCAACTAACCCTGGTTTCAAAGAGCCCTCTTTACCCGCCGAAACCCTCTTAATCTCCGGCCAAACCTACGACGCGGCACACCGGACAACCCTGCGGCATATATATTCGGGGTAACAGTGCCGATATGTTTAGCCCGAATTGATATCTAGGAAGCGCAATTTTTCTGCGGCACAGTCTGACCGTCGCTGAACGGCGGCCGATGGAAAGACACCTCCGGCCTTGACGTGTGTTTGAAAACGCCGGTCCCTTTTCAAGAAAACATGCAAGCAAAAAGACGAAGCCACCGCGCTCCCTGCTGGAGCGAGGAACGGATTTGTGCGCCTTTTTACCGAGTAGCGCGCAAGGGCTGAACGAAAAGAGCCCGTTCACGGGCCAATACCGAACCGCAGATGATGCGTACCGAGTGCATCTGCAAAACATCAATCTTCATGCTACCTGGAGCAAGCGCGATAAAAATCCCGTTTTAGATGAGAGGGATTTCGAAAGCTGCTCCGAGCTTTTTCGGAGGAAATCGAAATGGGTTATGATCACAAGGCATCTGGCAGCGACGACGATATCACCAAGATCGGCGCGCTTTCCGAGGGTTTTGCCAACACCTCGACCAATGACGCCAAGGTCGATGACAGCAATGTCGGCACCGCAAACGGCGAAAACCGCAACAACGACAACAGCGACAACAGCACCAACGTGGATGTTGACGCCAAGATCGATGTCGACGCCAATAACGGTGACAATCGCGACAACGACTATGACTGGAGCTATGACAGCAAGTCGTATAGCGACAACGACACGACCGTCAAAACAAGCACCGAAACCAGCACTGATATCAAAACCGACTACGACTGGAGCTATGAAAGCAAGTCGTACAGCGACAACGATACCAATGTGAAGACAATCACGGATACGGACAACAAGACGTTCTCCTATTCCGACAACGACACCTCCACCAAGACCACCACGACCTCCGACAGCTTCAACTCCGCAGACAGTTTCTACAAGTCTGATGACGACTTCGGCAACATCATGGGCGTCAAGGATGTTGGCAACCTCGGCGTCGCCGGCGGAGATCTCACCTTCAATCTGGGTGACGACTTCTCCTTCACCCTCGATGTCGACAATATCCTCAACGGCTCGCTCAACGGCGCCGGCAATGACACCGGCTTCAGCATGGTGCAGGCCAACCACCTGGCGGATCAGGATATCGCCTACGACGTCAAGATGCAGAACGGCGGCGCTGAAAACCACCTGAGCGCCAATGCCGGTGACGCCTACGGCGCCGAAGGCATGGACGGCAAGGGTTGGGACCTCAAGGCCGGCGACGACGCAGCAGGCACCAGCACTGCGGATGCATCGGCAATCCTTGCAAATTCCGGCTTCCATCTGGAACTGGTGCAGGGCGCCAACATGCTCTCCAATGCAGTTGATGTCACGATCACAGGCGGTAACTCGCATGTATCTGACGTCGGTGAGGATACCAGCGCCTGACGAGCGCCTCTCGAGAAAATAGCTGCACCGGCACCTACCGGTGCAGCTTGCGGTTGAACGACCAGGTTGGGTAAAACGAAGCACCGCCTCTGAGACGTGTGCCGCCCGCCTCCCCGTCAGCCGCAGCGATCAGGGAGGGACCTCCGATGCATATCGACAAGATTTCGGACATGATTGCGCATTTCATCGGCCTGTTCGACACGGTGATCGAGGAAGCGCGCCTAAGAAGCAACTACAGCGAAGGCCCGGCATACTCAAATCCGGACCGTCTGCCGGACGATGAGGCGGCAAAACTGCTCGACAAAAATTACGATGTTGCGCTCAAGGACTACGATCCCGGCGTCAACTACCGCGCCGGTTATTATGATTTCGATTATCTGCAGCCGCATTTCGCGCGCATGGTCGAATACGACATGCAGCAGCTCGCAAATGCTGTCCCTATCGATATTTCCGCCGCCCATTTCCGTTTTCCCGGCCGTCTTTCGTTCGAGGAGGAGCACGAACTGGTGGTTCACACCGGTCCCGGCTCGGTCATCGCACATGTGACGCAGGTCAATATTCTTCAGGACGACGACTACCTGAACATGACGGACGGCCCCTATGCGGCCCGCGATACGAGCTTTGTCACCGCGCGCACCGTCGAGTTCTACAATGAGGCGTCCACGTTCACGCCTTTTGCCGGTTTCCAGCGCACAGACAATTACGATGCCCTGCAGGCGCTGGCCAAATCTGCGCACGACTATATCGCTCACGCCCGCGAAAACGACGCGACGTCGCTCGGCACAGGCGCGGATCAGGATTTCGTTCTCGCCGGCCACGACATCGACGGGCTTTATATCAACGGCTCGGTAGCCAGCGAAAAGCCGATGCTCGACGACTACATGCCTGATCGCGGTATCGCCAAGCCGGCAGAAGAGCCGGAAAGGAGCGATGTTTCGCTGCATGAGGACAGCCCTGCCGGCAACAGCCTCGATGTCGCCGCAGGCGCCAATGTCGTCGCCAACATCGCCACGCTGGTCAATACCGGCGTCATGACGTCGGTAACCGCCGTCATGGGCGACTATCACCAGATCGACGCGATCACACAGGCCTATATCTATAGCGACCGGGACGAGATCGACTCCGTTTTCACGCGGTCGGAAGATCAGGCGGCGACGGCAGCCTTCAATATCGCCAGCTTCGAGCGCAGCGTCTATCCGGGCGCGGAAAACACGGAGAACAGCAGCCAGGAAAACGGCGAACCGCCGATATTTCCCACCGCCTGGCGCGTCAGCGTGCTGGAAGGCGACGTTTCCTTCGTGCACTGGATCGAGCAATACCAGTTCGTCAGCGACAACGACACGCTGACGATAACGACCTCGGGCGCCACCGTAAGCCTGCTGACAAGCGGGAACGCCGCGCTCAACATTGCGAATTTCCTCGGCATCGGCATGCAATACGACCTGATCATCGTCGGCGGCAATGTGCTGGACATGAACATCATCAGCCAGATGGCCGTGCTTTACGACAATGACTGGGCGCGCGCCAATCCCGATGCACCGGCAGGCGCCACCATCCAGTCCGGCAACAACCTGCTGTGGAACGATGCCGCCATTCACAACGTCGGCAGCAACGACCGTTTCGAAACCATGCCGGATTATATGAACCAGACGGTGAACGCCATCAACGAGCGCGATCCCAACATGCCGGATGCGCTTGCTCATGACGTCAATTTCGTCGGCTATGAGGGTCTGAACGTCCTCTACATCACCGGCAATCTTTATGACGTCAGCATCATAAAACAGGTGAGCGTACTGGGCGATTCCGACGATGTGACGCAGGCGGCCGCCAAGCTCGCCGAAAATAACGAGGACGCCACCATCCATGTCGACACCGGCAGCAATGCCGTCGTCAATCTGGCGCAGATCATCGACTACGACAGCTTCGGCTCCACCACCTATGTCGCCGGCGGCGTTTATTCCGATGCCATACTGATACAGGGCGGCATCATCGAAAACGACATGTCGCAACCCCAGCAAGGCCAGCTGGCGAACGAGGTCATTGCCTTTCTTCACGACGATCCCGCCACCATCGAAAACGAATCCAATGGCGTCATCAATGCCGGTCACGACCTGTCATGGTCGAACGGGCATTCGGCCGACGTCATGCAGGCGGTGACGGCGTAGATTCGGTTGGCGGGGCGATAACCGCGTCCCGTCACGGCCGAACCGCAAACACCGTGAGATCACCGAGGGGACCGATATAAAATGGATCATATTTCTAGAAAAACCATTGCCGACGGACGCTCGCTGGACTTGCCGCTGGATCAGGACGCGGAAGACAGCAAACTGACGGACGCCTGTATTTCAGCAATCAATGAAGCCGTCGAAAACCTTCGCCAATTATCCGGCGCGGAACAGACGGCGAAAGAAGTTTCCACCCCTGCACAGACCGCCTCCCCACAAGTTCTCTCCCAACCGCATGCAAAAACGGAGCAGGCGGAAGAGTTGCGGGATGTTCCCCCGGAAAGGCCGGCACCGCAACGGGACCGGCAACCCGCCTCCCCGCCGGAACCACAGGCCAAGATCGACAATGGCGACCTGCCTTTCGTCAAGACCATCGACAATAATGACGGGCCGGTCCGTGAAAACGAACGCCGGCCGGTGACGGGCGGCGGCGGCAAGGAGCCGACGGACAATGGCGGTGGTGGCGGTGGTGGCGGCGGCGGCGGTGGAAGCCAGAGCGGTTTTCACAAACGCAGCGAGCCGATCAATTTCGCCGCAAGCCTTGCCAAGGGCATCGCCGCCGTGCGGCGTAACATGGTGGTGGTGATGCTGTTCACGGTCGCCATCAACATCCTGCTGCTCTCCATCCCGCTCTATCTGTTCCAGATTTCCGACCGGGTTCTGACCAGCCGCTCGATGGATACGTTGGTGATGCTGACTGTCGCCGTCATTGGCGCGGTTCTGCTGCAGGCCTTCATGGACGCCATCCGCCGCTTCATCCTGATGCGCACCGCCGTCGAACTCGAGGTGCAGCTGGGCGCGCCGATCCTGTCCGCCGCCGCCCGCGCCTCCCTGCATGGCAACGGCAAGGACTATCAGACTCTGCAAGATCTGCAGCAATTGCGCGCCTTCCTTACCTCCGGTACGCTCATCGCCTTTCTCGAC
This sequence comes from Agrobacterium salinitolerans, assembly GCF_002008225.1. GTDB lineage: Bacteria > Pseudomonadota > Alphaproteobacteria > Rhizobiales > Rhizobiaceae > Agrobacterium > Agrobacterium salinitolerans. The sequence continues at coordinate 265,247 of NZ_MRDH01000023.1, forward strand.
GCGCCATTGATGCCGCTCTTCATCGTGGTGGTCTATCTCGTCCATCCGCATCTCGGCATCATCATCATGGTTTGTTGCGCCGTGCTGTTCACCATCGCCTGGCTGAACCAGCGCTTCACTGCGAGACAGTTCGCCGAAGCATCAGGTTATCTCAGCCGCGCCAATTTCCACCTCGATTCCATGTCGCGCAATTCGCAGATCATCAATGCGCTCGCCATGATCCCCGAAGCGGTGAAGATGTGGGGCCGCGAAACCGCCGGTTCGCTGAAATCGCATGTGGCGGCGCAGGATCGCAACATCATGTTCTCAGGCGTCTCCAAGGCGGCGCGCATGATCACCCAGGTGGCTCTGCTCGGCTGGGGCGCGCATCTGTCGCTATCCGGCGAACTGACCGGCGGCATGGTGATCGCGGCCTCCATCATTTCCGGCCGCGCGCTGGCGCCCATCGAGGGCGCGATCGAAGGCTGGCACCAGTTCAACAAATCCGCCGCCTCCTATGGCCGCATTAAACAGCTTCTCGTCAATTCGCCGCTAAATTTCCCGCGCCTGCGCCTGCCCAACCCGGAAGGGCGTCTCGACGTCGAGCGCATCCTCTTCGTACCGCCGCCGCAGAAGAAGGTGATCTTGAACGGCATTTCCTTTTCGCTGAAAAAAGGGGAATCGCTCGCCATCATCGGCAATTCCGGCTCCGGCAAGACGACGCTCGGCAAGATGCTGGTCGGCTCCATCCTGCCCACGTCAGGCAATGTGCGCCTCGACCTCATGGATTTGCGTAACTGGGACCAGCGGCAATTCGGTGAAAGCATCGGTTACCTGCCGCAGGATGTGCAGCTTTTCCCCGGCACCATCAAGGCCAACATCTGCCGCATGCGCGACGATGTCGAAGATCGGCAGATTTACGAGGCCGCGGTACTGGCGGATGTGCACGAACTGATCGCCGGTTTCCCACAGGGTTATGAGACCGTGGTCGCCGCCGATGGCGCGCCGCTTTCTGGCGGCCAGAAACAGCGTATCGCACTTGCCCGCGCCTTCTTCGGCGATCCCAAATTCGTGGTTTTGGATGAGCCGAACTCCAATCTGGATACACAGGGCGAACAGGCGCTGGCCAAGGCGCTGCTGCACGCCAAAAGACAGGGCATCACCACCGTCACTATCACCCAGCGGCCGGCGCTGCTTCAATGCGTCGACAAGATCATGGTGCTGAAAGACGGATCGGTCGCCATGTTCGGCGAAAGGATGGACGTGCTGAAGGCGCTTTCCGGCAATGGCCGCCAGGCTAACCAGTCCCCGCAAATCGAGGGTTGAGGACCGTCATGTTCAAAAAGAAAACCACCATTGCCGAAGTCAAACCCCAGGGCCAGCTGGAGTGGTACAGCGAGGTGCCGCGCTCGATCCGCCTGCACAGTTCGATCGGCCTTGCCATGCTGCTCGCCTCGTTCGGCGGTTTCGGATTCTGGGCCGGCACCGCACCGCTCTCTTCCGCCATCATCGCGCAGGGCAGTTTCGTCGCCACCGGCAACAACAAGGTGGTGCAGCATCTGGAAGGCGGTATCATCAAGGAAATGATGGTCAGCGAAGGCGACACGGTCAAGGAAGGCGATGTCCTTCTGACGCTGGACAAGACGACGGCGCTTGCCAACGAGCGCATGCTGCAACTGCGGCGGCTTCGCCTCGAAACCATCGTGGTGCGCCTACGCGCCGAGGCCCAGGGCGCAAGAAGCTTCAAGGTGCCCGATATCGTCATGAAGGAAGCCGGCGATCCGGATATCACTTCCATCATCCAGAGCCAGAACATCGTGTTCCACAGCAAGCTCATCAAGCTGGAAGAGCAGCTGAACCTTATCGACAAGAACATCAAGTCGCTGGAGTTCCGCTATGCGGGGTATGAAGGCCAAAAACAATCCTTCGACCGGCAATTGGCGCTTTTGACACAGGAGCGCGACTCCAAGGAACGGCTCGCCAAGGACGGCGTCATCCGCAAGACCGACATGCTGGCGCTGGAGCGCGCCATCGCCGACGCCATGGGCGATATCGCCCGGCTGAGCGGCGAGATGAACCAGAGCGAGGCGGAAATCGCCAAGTTCCGGCAGGAAGCGGTCATTGCCGTCAACGCCAACAAGCAGGCGGCACTCGATGCGCTGGAAACCGCCGAATCCGATCTCGACAGCGTACGCGAACAGGTGCGCGGCGCGGCTGAAGTGCTGGAACGCACCATCATCCGCTCCCCCGTCAACGGCACCGTGGTGCGCGCCTATTATCACACGCCTGGGGGCGTCATCACGACAGGCAAGCCGATCATGGAAATCCTGCCCGCCCATGTTCCCCTCATTCTCGAGGCACAGGTGCTCAGAACCTCCATCGACCAGCTGCATGAAGGGCAGACCGCCGCAATCCGCCTCTCAGCGCTCAACCGCCGCACCACGCCAGTTCTGAACGGCAAGGTCTTTTACGTTTCAGCCGACAGTATCGAGGAAAATGCCGGCCTTCAGGTCAAGGACGTCTATATCGTGCGCGTCCAGATACCCGACGAAGAGATCGCCAAGGTCCATAATTTCCATCCCGTGCCCGGCATGCCGGCCGACGTGCTGATCCAGACCTCGGAGCGTACCTTCTTCGAATATCTGACCAAACCGATCTCCGAAAGCATGTCCCGCGCTTTCAAGGAAAGATGAAGAAATAACAGGGATTTACACTGTCAATCCCGCCCCTGTCGGCATATAATGCCCGTATAATTCTTTTGGGGTGGGGGAAGCGGGCATGGCGGCGATGTCGGATGTATTGCTGCTGGTCGGCAGGCTGAATTACGTGTGGACCAACACGGAAAGCCTGATGATCTATCTGATCGTCCATCTCCTGAAAGTGGAGAAGGAAGCGGCAATCGTCGTGTTCCTGACGCTTAACACCACACGGGCGCGCATGGATCTGATCGAGCGCCTGGCGAAGCTTCCTTCCACCGATGCGAAGGACCGCAAGACCATACTCTCCATCATGGCGCGGCTGAAGAAGGAAGCGAAGACGCGCAACAAATATAATCACTGCATCTATTCCTTCGATGAAAAAGGCGAGATCGCCAGCACGCAACTCATGCGGCTGGTGGAGGATGACAGCCAGGTGCGCTACGGGAAGGTGGAGCGCATGGACGAGAAAGAAATCGGGCAGCTGGAGAAATCGATCGCCGACATCGTCGATGTCAGCAAGGACATGTGGAGTTTCATCCACGCCAGTCCGCATGTCTCGGCGGATTATCTCTAGGCTCTCGTTTGCAACCGCATTCCGATTGCCGGGTGTTGCTCGCTCCCCTCAGAAACCCTTGCCGGAAGACATAGTTTCCCGGCCGCGAAATAAAGCAGGAACGAGCCTATCTGGTAGGGGAAGATGATGTCGATCTCTACGAAGGAACGCACGACAAACAGGGCGCAGATCGCAAACAGGATGACGCCCTGCGGATCGCTCTTGCGCATCAGCACCGAGCGCAGATGCCCGAGCAAAGTGCCATAAAGCACCATGCCAAGCAGCAGCATGCCGACAAAGCCGTTTTCCACCACGGTCTCGATGTAGGTATTATGGAAATGAAAGCCGCTGCGGCCGGTAATGAAGAAATCGTTCCACAACCGTTCGGCATCGGGAAAACCTGCAACCCAGAATCCCTGATAACCGACGCCGAGGATCGGCGTCTGTTTCGCTGCCTCAATGCCCTGCTGCCAGAGGTAGGTTCGGCCGGTCAACGTCGAATCCTTGCCGAAAATGCCGAGAATGGCGTCCAGCAGGCCGAATTGCAGGGAAGCGACCGCCAGCAATGCGCCGAGACCACCGAGCACAAAAAAAGTCATCTTTCGGTTCGCCGGCGAAAGCATGCCGATGGGAATGAAGCCGATGATGAGCGCGACCACCGCCGCCGTGGTAATAGTGGATGTGGCCGATTGGGACGCAAGGAGGCTATAGGCCGACAGGAGCCCGGTGACCCCGGCAATCGGCAACCAGATGCCCCTTTGCTTGAGCACCAGCACCGATGCGGCGGCAAAAATGACGCCGAGCGAGGCATAAAAGCCGAGCTGGTTCTTGGAAGAGAAAGCGCCAACGAAACTATAGGTGCCATCCAGCGCATCGAAGAGATAAATGCCGAACAGCAGCGAATAGAGCAGAACGACGGCGATGCCGATCAGCGCACCGCGCGTCAGCGTCCCGATCGAGATCACCCGCATGGCGATCAGCGCGCAGACGATATGCGTCATATACTGGATGGAGGCACGCATGGTCACCGACGCCGCTTCCGACCAGAAACTGGACAGAACCGTCAATGTGCCGAAGGCGAATATCCAGAGATAGCGCGGATAATTGCCGAGCACGCGCCGATAATCGACCACCACCAGCGGCAGCCACATGCCATAATAGGCCAGAACCGAGATTTGCCCGAAACGCGACGAGTAAGCGAAGACGAAGAATGACAGCGCAACCGCCGTCATTCCGTAAATTTCATTAAGTTCGGGATCGATCAGCGCCGATTTGGCGATCCGCATAAAAACCTCACTGCATCAGGATTTCAGACGAGACCTTGATGACATCGCCGGGCTGGAGCATGGCGTTTTCATCCACTTTCAGCTCCTTCGGCTTGCCGTTTTCCTCACGCACCACGACATAGCTGATCGTCGCGGACTTGCCCGACGGATCGAAACGGATCGCTTCTGCCGATTGCGCCAACGCTTCCGACATCAATTCGCGGCTGGTGGTCAGCTGCAGGTTAAGCTTGTCCAGTTCCGCTTCCGTGTCCTGCAATTCCTTGGAGCGCTGCGCCACCCAGTCGTTGCGCAGGTTGATCTCGTCCTGGGTCGCCTTGTTGATATCCTGTTTGGCGCGCAGCGACTGCGTATCGATATCGAGCAGGTTGGATTCCACTTCCGCGGCGCGTTCTTCCGCAGAAATACGCCGTTGCGACAGCGCAAGCCCCTGCTCGTTCAGCCGGTTGACGCGGTCGCGGTCCTCGTTGGCAAGCTGGAGCTGACGGTTCTGCGTTTCCGATTTCTTCTTCAGGGATTCGACTTCGCTCTCCAGAAGGGCGTGGAGGTCCGTTAGCGCCTTGAGTTGCAGGGTGTAACGTTCGGTGCGCGATTTCATCAGCGCGCTTTCGCTGGCCAGCAGCAGGTCGATATCGCCGATCTTTTCCATTTCAGGCGTCTTGGCGATGGTCGCGTCACCCTTGACCTCGGCAATCAGCCGCGCCTGACGGGCAAGCAGCCTTGCGCGCTGATTGTCATAGACGGCTGCGTCACCGCGGGCATTGATGAAGTCGCGGGCAAAGCGCTGCCCGGCATCCGAGCGCCGCAGCCCCCCGGCAAGGCTGACCGCCTTCAGCACCGTGAGATTGGCGGCATAGGGATATTCACCCGGCGTCTGCACATCGCCGCTCAAGAAGATCGGCCGGAACTGCGCGATTTCGACGGAGGCCGAAGGCAGGTTGCGAAGGGCGAACTTGCTCTGAAGCTGGGCTCCAATCTCTTCACTGACCTCCGATGGGGTCTTGCCCGCAACATCCAGTTGGCCGATGAAAGGCAGAGACAGCGCCCCCGACGGACCGACGGAATAATCACCGTTGATCACATCCCAGTTGCGGATGCTGCCATCCGCCGGCTGCCATTCGGCAACGCGGATACGCAGCTTGTCAGCGGTACCGAGCTTATATTGGGCGCCATCCGCAGCCATGGCGGAGAGCGGCGCGGAAAGGGCGACGGAAGCGGCAAATACGAAGGCCACAAACGGGCGGCGGGCGGCAGACAAGCCGTTCATCGGGAAACTCCCTGTTAGCGGATCGCCACACGGGCGAGCCGGCCGTCGCGCAACTGGGCAGGGCCGTCTGCGCAGCGCCGCGAAAAGCGGCCGGTATGATTAGCACCAATGACGCACCCAAAGACCGGACTTGGGATCCCGGTCGGGGTGCGTGTCGAAACGAAGATCGATAAAGCCGAACTCAATATCGGTTTTCAGTAGCTTCCGCGTGAAAGGCACACGGCGGGTATGGTCTTGACGATGATGAAGACATCCTGACGCATCGACCAGTTCTGCACATAGTGCGTGTCGAAAGCGACGCGTGTCTTGTAGGATACGTCGTTGCGGCCGCTGATCTGCCACAGGCCGGTCAGGCCCGGGCGGGTGCTGAGATAATAAGCGGCGGCGCTCTCATAATAACTCAGTTCTTCATCGACGACCGGGCGTGGGCCAACCACGCTCATTTCGCCGCGGATGATGTTGAGAAGCTGCGGCAGTTCGTCGAGCGAGAGCTTGCGCAACACGGCACCGACGGCAGTAACCCGCGGGTCGTTCTTGAGCTTGCGGGTGGCGCGCCATTCTTCGGCCGCTTCCGGATTGGCCGCAAGATATTGCCGGAGAATCTCATCACCGTTCATCGCCATCGTCCTGAATTTCAGGCAATGGAAGTAGCGGCCATTATGCCCCACACGCCGGTGACCATAAAAGATCGGGCCGGGATCGGACAACTTCACCAGCACGGCGATCAACAGGAATATCGGGCTGAAGATGAGCAGCGCAAGCGCAGCCGATGTCATATCGAAGCTGCGTTTTGCGATGCCCCCGATAGGGAAACTGACATCGAAATCTTCGGAGCTGCTGAGTGTCTGTTCAGCCGATTGGGTCGCGGACTTCATAGAGAGAACTCCATTTATGTTTTGCGATTGGTCGGTGCCCGGAGGCGCGTCTTTCCGTCTAAAGGAGATAACAAGTCTGTGTTCGGAATTTGATGCTAATGGATTTTTTGTAAGGCACATTGGCCATAACCGTCTATGCGATTTCTTGCGCGAACGGCCGATCAACGTCCGAGCAATATTAACGGTTGCATAAAAAAGCAACAAATGCGCCGACGGCCATGTGTGGAGAGCATGGGTAGTACCGCGCCATGTATTGGGTTTTGGACCTTCGGCGGTCTTTTCTTATATGTTTCTTATGACTTGCGCAGATGGGACAGGAACGCCAAGAAAAGGCATCTCTCGAAAAGACTATTAAAGTTTTTTGCATCGCAGCAAGATTTTGGCAATGCATATAAAATTTGACATATTGGCCGGGATTTTTTGCCCGTCATTGTCGCTACGCCAATAAAAAGCGATGGAAAAATCGCAAGGAGGGCGCAAAGACGGCAAAAGCGTGGCGAGGAACCGCATTCCCGTCATAGCAGCCACGCAAAATTGCCGTAGCTCGTGGCGTTTTTTCTTCGCCCGGCGGGATTTCACCCTATCACCGGTGCCACAAACCACCGTATATGGCGGGAATCAGAAGGTCGGTGGCGTGCAGGCACTGATCACTTCGCAGGGCACCGGACCGACACAACGGAAGCGGTGGGGCCTGCGGCTTTCGAAATAATAGGCATCACCGGGGCCAAGCACCCGCCTCTCCTCATCGACAGTTACTTCCAGACGCCCTGAGAGGATGATGCCGCCTTCTTCGCCATCGTGAACCAGCGGAACCTTGCCGGTATCGGCGCCCGGCTGGTAACATTCCTTCAGGATTTGCAGGCTGCGGCCGAAAACATTCTCCCCCACCTGCCGGAAGGAAATCGGCCCCTTGCCGATTTCAACCAGTTCATCCGCCCGGTAAAAGGCCTTGCGGCTGGTTTCCGGCTCGAAGGCGAAAAACTCGGCAAGACCGATCGGTATGCCATCGAGAATGCGTTTCAGCGCGCCGACGGATGGGTTCGACGTGTTGCTCTCAATCAGCGAAATCGTTGAATTGGTGACTCCGGCACGCCGTGCCAGTTCGCGCTGGGAAATATTGTGACGCAGCCGCAAATGGCGCAAACGTCCGCCTAAATCCACCGACATGCGCAAGCCTCCGTTGCCCTTGTTCGAAATATCGAAAATATGGCTCCACACCTATAACATTTTCAATAGCTTGGCCACGGAAAGAAAAGGGCTTGTTCAGTCGAGAAAATAGCTTTCAATCACCGGCAACGAACAGGAGATCACCATGGACAATCCGAACCGATCCAATTCCACCTCGCTTGACAGCTACTGGATGCCATTTACCGCCAACCGGCAGTTCAAGGCCAATCCCCGCCTGCTGACGAGCGCCGAAGGCATGTATTACACCAGCAATGACGGCCGCCAGGTTCTCGACGGCACGGCTGGCCTTTGGTGCGTCAATGCCGGCCACGGCCGCCAGCAGATCGCGTCGGCCGTCAAGCACCAGCTTTCGACCATGGATTATGCGCCCTCCTTCCAGATGGGCCATCCCGTCGCCTTCGAATTCGCCGAACGGCTGGCTGAAATCGCCCCCGGCCCGGAAGGCGCAAAGCTCGACCGCGTGTTCTACACCGGCTCGGGTTCTGAATCGGTCGATACGGCGCTGAAGATCGCCATCGCCTATCAGCGCGCCATCGGTCAGGGCACGCGCAGCCGCCTGATTGGCCGTGAACGCGGCTATCATGGCGTCGGCTTCGGCGGCATCTCCGTGGGCGGCTTGGTCAACAACCGCCGCGTTTTCCCGCAAATCCCTGCAGATCATCTGCGCCACACGCATGATCCGGCCAAGAACAGCTTCGTCAAGGGCCAGCCCGAGCATGGGGCCGAGCTTGCGGACGATCTGGAACGGCTGGTCGCCCTGCATGGCGCGGAAACCATCGCCGCCTGCATCGTCGAACCGGTCGCCGGCTCCACCGGCGTGCTGGTGCCGCCGAAGGGTTATCTGGAGCGTCTCCGCGCCATCTGCGACAAGCACGGCATCCTGCTGATTTTCGATGAGGTCATCACCGGTTTCGGCCGCATGGGCTCCACTTTCGCCAGCAACTATTTCGGTGTTACCCCAGATATCGTCACCACGGCCAAGGGCCTGACCAATGGCGCCATCCCCATGGGTGCGGTTTTTACCAGCCGCAAGGTACATGATGCTTTGATGCACGGCCCGGAAAACCAGATCGAACTGTTCCACGGCTATACCTATTCCGGCCACCCCGTCGCCTGCGCCGCCGGCATCGCGACGCTCGACATCTACCGCGACGAGGGTCTCTTCACACGCGCGGCCGAATTGCAGGATGTCTGGCACGACGCCATCCATTCCCTGAAAGGCTTGCCCAATGTCATCGACATCCGCACCATCGGCTTCATCGCCGGCATCGAGCTGCAATCGCGCGACGGTGCTGCCGGCGCACGCGCCTATGACGTCTTCGTGGATTGCTTCGAGCGCGGCCTGCTCATTCGCGTCACCGGCGACATCATCGCCCTTTCACCGCCGCTGATCGCCGAAAAATCCCATTTCGACGATATCGTCTCCATCCTCGGCGATGCGCTGAAGCGCGCGCAGTAAGAAACATGCAAACAAAAAAGGGCCGCGCTTCGAAGCGCGGCCCAGACCGCTGACAAACCCGTCGATATTTTCGGCGGGTTTTTTCTGTTTCGGGATGATTACGTTTTGTTGTCGTCTTTTACGATGCTGGATGGGAGATAAGATGAGCCTCGTTTCCTCATCCCCAGGCGGGTTTGGGTGC
>NZ_MRDH01000009.1 GCF_002008225.1 Agrobacterium salinitolerans
CGGGCGGATGGTCATGGCATAGGAGCGAAGGCCCCGAGTGATAGGCGGACCCTCATGCAACTCGGTAACCAGGCCGTTGAAGGGGCGGCGCACGCCGCTGCCCTCTTCGCCAGAGCCCTGTTGCACCTCGACTGAAACATCGACCAGCCGTCCGATCAGTTCCTCAGGCTTGACCGCTTCTTTCTTGGCCCGCACCGTCAGACGGATGTCGAAGAGTTGCGACACGCCTTCCTCGACCGTCAGACGCTCCGGAAGAAGCTGGTCCTCGCCCAACGGGGACGTGACCTTCAGAACGCGGCTCGCCTGAATGAAATCAGACGGCGAGGGCTGGTCGCTCATTGTCTATCTCCGCAATGTACAGAATGAGAAGCGGCATGCATGGGCTATCGCCTTCAACTATTGCTGATCGTGAAGCGAGGGCGCTCGGCGCCGTCACTCATCACCTGAATTCGTTCGTGCCAGAAAGAGAGCCAAGGGTCTCCATGCTCGAACTTCCGTCAGCGTCGCTCCCCAACCAGATAAGCGTATTGGAGTTTCGTTGCATAGTTGGTCGTCACATCCATCTTTGGGCCAAACATCACATCCGGGGTAAGAACGGTCCCGATCTCTTTCGCCGTGGGTGCGGTTCCGAGAAGATATATGTCTCTCGATAAGAACATCTGATTGCCGAACGAATTAGCGACGGCATAATTCACCTGCAAGGCGAACGCACTGTGCCGGTGCTGCAGCAAAGCCTGGCCAATCTTGGTTTCATTTGCTCGCAGCCACTTCCGCAACCAGACGGAAATTGCGCCCTCGTTGAGAGCGGCGGCAGCCTGGCTGAACACGGCTGCCGCCGCTCCACCAACAGCTGCGCGCTGATTGAATTGCCTCGGGCCGTCGGGAAGGCTCATATACGAAAGATCGGGTCCTCGACCCATCTTCTGAGGTGCCAGGACTTCGTCCTGCCGAACGGGACGGACGGTGAAACTGTCTGTAGAAACGGAAAAATTAGGCATTCAACACGCCTCCCTCTGGACGACATAACGAAAAATGCGGCACCGTCAGCGTTACGAGCTGTTGGTCCGCAAGCCCGGATATATGGTCCGGTGCCCGCTAAGGCACCGGACCTTTGTCATCAGGCGGCCTTCGTCGTCGCCAGATCGTAAGAGGCGATCATCGGAGACTGCGGCGAGTTGTTGTCGTCGAACGGCGTGTACTTCACTTCCATCTTGGTGAAGTTGAGCTTGATCGTTTCCACCGGACGGTCACCGCTGGAATCCACCGAGTAGCTGGCGATGAGTGTGTTCGTCAGCAGATACTCGATATAGGTGTTGCCGGGATTGCCCGTGGTCACCAGATGGATGGTTGCGAGCTTGCCAGTGCGGCCGGCGCAGGCTTCCTGGAAAAGCTTGGTGGAAGAAGAATCGCTAACCTTGGTCAGAATGACTTCCGAGATCGTCGGCTCGGATGCTTCGCGGTTTGCAGCAGAACCAGCAGAGGTGTTCATGTTGCGGGCCACGTTCCAGTGAATGGCTTCAATATCCATCCACTTGCGGTGCTCCTCATGCGTGGCGTCGCCCTGGATACCGTCAATCTGCAGATAAATTGGCATGCTGTAAGCTCCTGTAGCTGAAATGACCTCTTGCTCCGAGGCCGAGTTACCCTTCGTTTAATGCCGCATGCGTCGGGTAGCCCCATCCGACGCGGCAACTTTATCCACCCCAACCTCTTCGGTTACGGCGAATTCATCTGCTTCCCCAGCCTCTTCGGCACGAATGCCGAACCCGTTTTCACCAAAATCGACAATGATCGTCCCGACACGCTCTCCCGCGATGACCTTCTCGAGGAAAAAGCTGGAAAGAGGCGGCAGGAGATCCCTGCCGATCATGATTTCGATGGCGCGTGCGCCGATTTCACTTGCACCGGCACGCGCCACCAACGCGTCGCGCGCGGCATCGGAAAGGGTCAGGTCGGCGCCGTATATTGCGAGCACGCGTTCCCTGATCTTGCCGATCTGCATATCCACAATCCTTGCGAGTTCTTCCGCACCGAGCGGCATGAAAGGCAGGATGATCGTGCGCCCGAGGAATGCGGGCTTGAACTGTCTGGTCAGCTCCGGCATCAGCAGCGCTTCCAGCGCCTCGCCTTCCGGCATCGTATCCGGATCGGCGGAAAGCGCGGCCAGCAGTTCCGAACCGGTATTGGCCGTCATGAAGATCGTGGTGTTCTTGAAATCGACGTCGCGACCTTCGCCGTCGCGCAGCACGCCCTTGTCGAACACCTGATAGAAAATATCCTGGACGCCGGGATGAGCCTTATCGATCTCATCGAGAAGGAGAACGCCGAACGGCCGGCGGCGAACCGCTTCCGTCAACACGCCGCCTTCGCCGAAACCGACATAACCGGGCGGCGAACCGAGAAGCAGCGAAACCTTGTGCTCCTCCTTGAACTCCGACATGTTGATCGTCGTCAGATGGCTGTTGCCGCCATAGAGCAGATCGGCGAGCGACAGCGCCGTCTCGGTCTTGCCCGTTCCGGACATGCCGACGAGGAAGAACACGGCAGGCGGGCGGCGTGGATCGGACAATCCGGCACGGGCGGTGCGCATGGCATCGGCGATGCGGCCGATTGCAGCATCCTGCCCCACGACTCGCTGGCGCATGCGCGCATCCAATGTGCGCGCGCTTTCGATCTGGTCGGCCAGAAGTTTACCGAGCGGAATTCCGGTCCAGCGCGATACGACGGATGCAATCGCTTCACGATCGACCATCGTCGGCACTAGTCTTTCGGCATTTGCCGGTTTGGTCTCAGCCGCAGGCCGCAGGCGCGACACATTCGACGCGCCGGTTTCAACGGGCTGCTCTTCGCTGAGTTCAGCCATTTCCGCATCGTAACGGCCACGCAGATCGTCGATCCCGCTCTCAAGCTTCTCGACTTCGTCGCGTATCGACTGGATACGGCCCTGCATCTCGTCATCCTGCGGTTCACGCAGGAGCCAGTTGAACTCATCGGTCAGAAGACGCCGCTCGCTTTCCATGGCGCGCAGCCGTTCCGGCAGGGTCTGCCGCGCCAACGAAACGGCCGCCGCCGCCGTATCGAGAAGGCTGACGGCCTTGTCCGGCAATTGCCGCGCCGGCATGTAACGCGCCGATAATTGCACTGCCGCCACAATCGCCTCGTCACGAACGATAACGTTATGATGGCTGATGAAGCTATCGGCGACACCGCGCAACATGCGGATCGCGGTCGTTTCATCCGGCTCGCGCACATGCACGGGCTGGAAACGACGCGTCAGCGCCGCATCCTTTTCGAAATATTTCTTGTATTCGCTCCAGGTCGTAGCCGCGACGGTGCGGACTTCGCCGCGCGCGAGAGCAGGCTTGAGAATATTGGCCGCATCGCCCTGTCCGGCCGCACCACCGGCGCCGACAAGCCCGTGCGCCTCGTCGATGAACAGGATGACCGGCTCGGCCGAGCGTTTTACCGCATCGATCACGCCATGAAGACGGCGCTCGAACTCACCCTTCACGCCGGCACCGGCCTGCAGCAGCGAAATATCGAGGTTCAGCAGGCGAACGTTGCGCAATTTTTCCGGCACATTTCCGGAAGCGATTTCGAGCGCCAGCGCTTCGGCGACCGCCGTTTTGCCAACCCCGGCTTCACCCACCAGAATGGGATTGTTCTGACGACGGCGCGTAAGAATATCAACGAGTTGGCGCAATTCATCATCGCGCCCGATCACCGGATCGACCTTGCCGTTCCGGGCGTCGGCGGTCATGTCCTGGGTGTAAAGACGCAGAAAATCGTTCTGGCCGGCGGCCGGCGCGGCGCCCGCCGTCGCGGAAGGAACCTCTCTTCCGCTGCTGTCTTCAACCGAACTGCGAAGGCGTTCGAGAGCCGCGCGATCCATCGCCTTCAGCGACGGAAATGCCGAGCGGACAAAAGAGCGGAGTGAGGTTTCCTCGTCCATCGCCAGAAGCAGATCGCAAAGCGTCACGCGGTCGCGCCCGGCCTCCAGCGACGCGAGAACCCATGCCTCACGGCCCACCGTCAGAATGTTCTGGGAGAGCGACAATGCCTCTCCATCGCCGATAACAGCCTCTTCCAGGCTGCGGCCGATTTCCGTCTGCAATACCGGAAGTGGAATTTTTAATTCTTCGAATGTTTTCGCATAGATGCCGGCATCTACAACCGCTAGCAGCCAATGCGGGATATCCACGTACCTGTGCCCCATACGCACCGCAACAGAAGCCGCAGCTTCAAGCGAGACGCGCAGGTCAGGCTCAAGCGCTTCAACGAGGCGATTGAGATCGATATGCGACATGCAATGAGCCTCCTGCCCGGGTTCATTCCACAACGTGACGTGGAATAACTATGATGATGAAACCGGGTTGTCCACCCCGAAGTTTATTTTTTATCGGGTTAGATTAGGTGGTAGGCGCCACAATTTAGACACATTTTGAATAAGTCTGTCTGAGGAATAGCCTTACGTAAGGGAAGTAACTACAAAAAATCAATTACTATTTTCTGGGGATAAACTGCTCTTGAACGCGCCGCATGTTAAAAGAGATACAGAATTTTTTGGCGATTGCGGAGAAAATATCCGGATCGATTCAAGAACGCGTGAAATATACTACAGAATTAAGGATGAAAGAAATCAGGCACGCACAGAAGAGCGTGCCACGTCCCCACAGGATAACTTAAAGATCTCCAGTAGCTGGGACAGTGTCAGCAATCTTGGATTGCAGATTATATATTCCGAAAGCAAGGACATAGAAATATTGGCGTGGCTTGCCGAAGCAAGCCTGCGGCTGCGCGGCTTTCCTGGACTGCGAGAAATCTATGAGCTTTGTGGCGATCTTTTCTACAACCATTGGGACTCATTGCGCTCCATCAGCGATGATAATGATGAGGAAAAATTTGCACCTTTTGCGGGATTGAACGGCATCGGCGCCGAGGGGACGCTTGTGCAGCCGCTTCGGCTTGCGCCGCTGATCCCCGGTAGGAAATTTGGAGAGCACAGCCTCTGGGATTTCCAGCTGGCGCAGCGACCGAACGAGAGCAAACGGCGCGAAGAACTGTATCGGCTCGCATCAGAAGCAGGCGTTGCCGCCATGTCTTCCCATCTGGCCGAGGTAAATGCCTGCCTCTCCTCTTTTGATGCCATCACGGCCGTTCTTTCCGAACGTTGCGGCCAGGCCGCCCCGCCGAGCTCCAATATACGCAACACGCTTATCGAAGCGGCTGCGGCGCTTCGCACGCTGGGTGGGCGCGACGAGGAAACGGCACCGCTCGAACGGGCTACGGCTGCGGCTACCAGTGCGGATGAAAGCGGCCAGCCCGCCATGCGGACATCCGCAACTTCTCCGGAAGGCATATCTTCCCGCGATGAAGCGTTTGAAACTCTTCTTTCGGTTGCGCGTTACTTTCGCCGGACCGAACCGCATTCGCCGATTTCTCTTTCCATCGAAACGCTGGTTCGCAGGGGGCGCATGGATTTTTCCGAACTGCTGGCGGAGCTTCTGCCCGAGGCACAGGCCCGCAATGCCGTTCTGACGGCCGCCGGGATCAAGCCCGGCGGAGACAACAACGGAAAATAACGAGGCAAGGGACGGAGACGCCGTCCCGTAACAGTCAGCCATGCCAAGGGGCATCAAGGAGGTTGAAATGGCAAGTGTACACGAAAAGCTGGAACGGGTTCGCAAGCCCCGCGTCCACATCAAATACGAAGTCGAAACCGAAGGCGCGATGGTGGTCAAGGAACTGCCCTTCGTTGTCGGCGTTCTCGGCGATTTCTCGGGCAATCCAACACAGCCGCTGAAGCCGTTCGGCGAGCGCAAATTTGTTCAGATCGACCGCGACAATTTCGACGAGGTGATGCGCCGCATGACGCCTGGCCTCAACATTGCCGTTGCCAACACGCTGCAAAAAGACGGCACGGACATGCAGGTCAACCTGAAGTTCGAAAGCATGGACGATTTCGAACCCGGCGCCGTCGTGCAGCAAGTTCCCGCCCTCAAGGCGCTTCTGGACGCCCGCAACGAACTGCGCGACCTGTTGTCCAAGGCCGACCGCTCGGAAGATCTGGAACGGCTGCTGGAAGATATTCTGCAGAACAAGACCGACCTCGCAACGCTGGTTTCCGAACTCAAGGAAAAGAACGGCGCGAGCGAATAATCGCCTGTGCGGAGGAAAACCTCCCCGAACGGCCCCGCTCCGGGGCTTCAACTGTTCAAGCGGCATTTAAAAGCCGCATGTGGAAGGACTGAAACATGAGCGCTGAAAGCCTGCTGAAAAGCGAAGCCCAGGCAACGACCGCCGAAGATCAGGGACTGCTGTCCAAGGTGGTTGCCGCAACCCGCCAGACCGAACCGGACCGCGCGCAGAACCTCCTGCGCACGCTGACAGACCAGGCGCTGAAGGGAACGGTCAAATATGACCGCAACCTCACCGTCACCCTCAACCATGCGATTGCCGAGCTGGACCGGACCATTTCCGAACAGCTCGCCGCGATCATGCAGGCGCCGGAATTCGCCAAGCTGGAAGGCACCTGGCGCGGGCTCAACTATCTCGTCAAGAATTCCGAGACGAGCGTCAACCTGAAGATCCGCGTCATGAACGCCGGCAAGCGGGAACTGGCGCGCGATTTGGAAAAGGCCGTTGAATTCGACCAGTCCCGCCTTTTCAAGGCGATCTATGAAGACGAATTCGGCACCCCCGGCGGCGAGCCGCTCGGCGCCATCATCGGTGACTACGAATTCGACAATTCCTTCGACGACGTGCAGTTGCTGCAGGGTGTCTCGTCGATTGCGGCGGCCGCTTTTGCGCCGTTCATCTCGGCGGCCAGCCCGCACATGTTCGGCTTCGAGGATTATCGCGATCTTGCACGCCCGCGCGATCTGGAGAAGATTTTCGATACGGTGGAATACGCCAAGTGGCGCAGCTTCCGCGAAAGCGACGATTCCCGCTTCGTAACGCTCGCTCTTCCGCGTGTGCTGGCGCGCATGCCCTATGGCCCGAAGACCAACCCTATCGACGATTTCGCCTATGACGAGACCAAGGGTGCGGTGAATGGCGACCTTCAGCATGACGAATATTGCTGGATGAACGCCGCCTACGTCATGGGCACCAAGCTGACCGACGCTTTTGCAAAGAGCGGATGGTGCACGGCGATCCGCGGTGCGGAAAATGGCGGCCGGGTGGAAAATCTGCCCATGCACGTCTTCTCCAGCGATGACGGCGATCTTGATCTGAAATGCCCGACGGAAGTGGGCATTACCGACCGTCGCGACGCCGAACTGGGCAAGCTCGGCTTCCTGCCGCTCTGCCACTACAAGAACACAGACTATGCAGTGTTCTTCGGTGCCCAGACCGCGCACAAGCCCAAGCTTTACGACAAGCCGGAAGCAACGGCCAACGCCGCCGTTTCGGCCCGCCTGCCCTACATCATGGCCACGTCGCGCTTCGCGCATTATCTCAAAGTGATGGGCCGCGACAAGATCGGCTCCTTCATGGAAGCGTCCGATTGCGAAGTCTGGCTCAACCGCTGGATCGCCAACTACGTCAACGCCAATGACGAAGCGGGTGAAGAAAGCCGGGCGAAATATCCGCTGCGCGACGCCAAGGTGACCGTGCAGGAAGTGCCGGGCAAACCCGGCGCCTACAATGCGGTCGCATGGATGCGGCCCTGGTTGCAGATGGAAGAACTGACGACCTCGCTGCGCATGGTCGCGCGTATTCCGTCCAAGAACTGAACCTGGACCGGGGTGGTCCGCCACCCCGGCCCCGTTCGTCACCCGGAGCCCGCTCATGGCGCATCAGTCCTTTCCGGACGCCCGCATTTTTGCCGATCAGCTCATCGCCCTCATCGACGATGCGCTGACCGGTCAGGTTAACGCCATTCTCCATCACCCTGATTTTCAGGCGATGGAAGCGAGATGGCGCGGGCTTGCCATGGTCGTTCGTGAGGCTGGCCGCGGCGCCGACGTTAAGGTGAAGCTGCTGAACGCCAGCTGGCGCGATCTTGCCCGCAACACGGAAAGGGCCACCGACTTCGACCAGAGCCATCTTTTCGAAGTCGTCTATAATCGCGAATTCGGCATGCCGGGCGGCGAGCCGGTCGGCCTGTTGATCGGCGACTACGCCTTTTCCCCCGATGATCTTCAGGGCGCCGATTCCATCACCACGCTGTCACAGATCGGCATGGTGGCTGCGGCCGCCTTCTGCCCCTTCGTCGCAGCGGCAGCACCTTCCGCCGTCGGCCTGCAGGATTTTTCCGAACTCAGCCGAGTTCACGACTTTTCCTCGCTGAAGCAGGACAAATCGCGGCTTCGCTGGCATGCGCTTCGCGCACGCGACGATTCCCGCTTTGTCGGCCTTGTTGCGCCGCGCGTTTTGATGCGCTCGCCATACAGGCCCTACGCGCGGGGGCGCGATGACGGATTTCCATTCCGCGAGCATGTGGCGGAAAGCGGCGAGACCCTGCTTTGGGGCAACGCCGCTTTCGCCTTTGCAACGGTGGTCGTGCGCAATTTCGTCGATTCCGGCTGGTTTGCGGATCTGCGCGGTGTGACGCAGGATGCCGTGGATGGCGGCATGCTCTCTTCCCGGCAATTGCCACCGCTCGATCTCGGCATCGAAAGCAACGGCCTTTCCGCACAGCCGCCCGTCGAAGTGCAGCTGACGACCGGGCAGGAGCAGCAATTTTCCGATCTCGGCATCGTGCCCGTCTCCACCACCTATCTCTCCGGCATGGCGATCTTCAACGCCAACCAGTCCCTGCATGCCCCCGGCCATTATTCCAGCGAAGCCGCAAGACAGAACGCCCGCCTCGCGGCCATGCTCCAATATGTGCTGTGCGCCTCCCGGTTCTCGCATTACCTCAAGGTCATCATGCGCGACGATATCGGCCAGCTGAGCGATGCCTCGACGATAGAGCGCAAGCTGGAAGGCTGGCTTTCCTCATACACGCTTGGCAATGACGATGCGGAAGCGGCGCTGCGCACGCGCTACCCGCTGCGCTCCGCCGGGATCAAAGTTTTCGAGGTTCCCGGCAAGCCGGGAACATTCTCCTGCACCGTGCGCCTTCAGCCGCATTTCCAGCTCGATGACGTCTCCACGAGCTTCCACCTCATTGCCGAAACCGTGATGCCGCCCGCCGCCGCATCCCGGTCTTCAGCCGAGCCGCAAAGGATATCCGCATGACACTGCGCGACGATATTTCCCACCTCCTGGACGACAACCGGCTGCAAGACGCAATTGGGCTCGCGCGGGACCATGTGAAATCAAAGCCGACCGACAAGGATGGCCGTCATTTCTACATCGACCTGCTGGTCCTTGCCGGCGACTATGAAAAGGCCGATGCACAGTGCAATCTCGCCGCAACATTTTCGCCGCAGGACAGCGTCGGGTTCTCCCTCTTTCGCCACCAGCTGCGCGCCATGGCCGCGCGCAATGCGTGGTTCGAAACCGGCGCGGTGCCAGATTTTCCCGGCGGTCCGTCCGAACTCGACCAACTGGCCATCCGGGCGAATATCGCTGCACGCAGCGGCGATGCGGATGCCGCCAGAACCGCACTGGCTGAACTCGATGAAAAACGCGGCAACGTACCAATCAGCCGCAACGGCAAGAGCGCCGGCGATATTCGCGATCTGGACGACCGGATTCCGCATGCGCTGGAAGTGCTGACCAATGGCGGTCGCTACCTGTGGATCGATTACGATCGGATAGAAAGCCTCATCATCGACCCGATGAGCCGCCCGCGCGACCTCGCTTTCCGCGGGGCTGAGCTGACATTGCGCGACGGCGCGGTCGCATCCGTGCTGCTCCCGGCGATCTATTACGGTGCGAAGGACGATGTCGGCCTCCTCCTCGGCCGGGAAACCCGATGGAGCGAGGATGACCGGCCTCTGGCAACCGGGCAAGGCCAGCGCTGCCTGCTCATTGGCGACGATGTGGTGCCGTTCCACGAGATCGGTTCCCTTTCCGCCGCCTCCGACGATGAAAGGCAGATCGCCCGTGGTTGATCCACTCGAGCAATATCGCGCGCGGCAGAGAACGCTGTCACGCTCCGTTCTGGACCGGCTTCTCGATGACGCGCCGGATGCGGAAACGGATATGCTCGTCAGCCTGAAGGATCAGGCACGCGAGATGCGCGAGGTGATCCGCCGCGATCTCGAGGCATTGCTCAATACCCGCCGCAACCCCGCCGGCCCCCCGGCAGCGCTGAAAGAGCTTACCGATGCGCTGGTGAGCTATGGCGTGGACGGCATTCTTTCGGCCAATCTGGTGACGGATGCCTCCAAGGCGCGGCTCGCACGCAGCATCGAGCGACGGATTTCCCTGTTCGAAACCCGTCTTGCCGATGTGCATGTGACGATCCTGAAAAACCGCACGGATGGCGACCGGGCGCTTCGCATGCGCATACAGGCAAGTTTCCGCCTTCAGGAAGGCATGCCGCCGATCAGCTTCGAATCCCGGATCGATCCGTCAACGCAGCTTTTTCTGGTGGAGGCGACGAATGGCTGACGGCTTTCTCGAAAAATACAATGACGAACTCTTCGCGCTGCGAAAACGCGCATCGCGTTTCGCGGCGGCGTTTCCGAAGATTGCCGGCAGGCTGCGCATGACGGGCGATGTCGCCGACGATCCCCATGTCGAACGGCTGATCCAGAGCTTCGCCTATTCCGCCGCCCGTGTGCGCCAGAAGCTGGACGACGAGTTTCCGGAACTGTCGGACAGCCTCTTGGAAACGCTCTACCCGCATTATCTTGCGCCGATCCCGTCCATGAGCGTGGTTCAATTCACCTCAAGCACGGCGCTCGCAACCGTGCAGACACTTCCCCGACACAGCGAAATCCTTGCCGAGCCGGTAGGTGGTGAAAGCTGCCGTTTTCGCACCACGCAGGCAGTGGAAATCGCGCCGCTGCAAATCGCAGCCGCAACGCTGTCCGGCCAGCCGATCGACGCGCCTTTTTCGGCCTCGTTTACCGGCGCCGCCAGCTGCCTGCGGCTTTCGCTGCGCAGCACGGCGCCGCGCGGCGGCACTTTCCCGGAAATGGGCCTGACGAAGCTTCAGGTTTTTCTGTCCGCCGCATGGCAGCAGGCCACGGCGCTTTACGAGCTTTTGACCAATCATTGCGTGGGCATGGCGCTTGCGCGGCACGCCGAGGACAAGGAAGCCATTTTCCTGCCCGCCGGCAATCTCACGCCATCGGGCTATACCCGCGATCAGGCCATGTTGCCCTATCCGGCCAACAGTTTTGACGGATACCGGCTTCTCACCGAGTTCTTCGCGCTGCCACAGAAATTTCTCTTTCTCGACATCGACGGGCTGGACAAATGGAGCGGCGGCGACTGCGAACTTTACATTTATCTGGATGCAGCGGACACACAGCTTGAACGCATGGTATCGGTCCGGGATTTCGTGCTGAACGCCTCGCCGGTCATCAACCTGTTCAAACAAAGCTGCGAACCGCTCAGCCTCGATGGCACGCGCACGGAATACCGGCTGCTGCCAGATGCACGGCGGCAGCGGACCCGCGAAATCTATGCCGTCGAAAACGTTCAACTGACAAGCCGTTCCGGACAGACGGAAAAGACCTCCCCGTTTTTCGGCCGCACCCAGCGCAACAACGGTGCAAACGTTTTCTGGCAGATACAGCGCCGTTTCGACGACGATGGTTCTTCCGATACGGACATCGCCTTCGTCGATCAGAAGCGCGGACCGCTTGGACCGCTCGACATGGTGGCGAGCATCGATACGCTGTGCATCAATCGCGAGCTGCCAAGCCAGCTTCCCTTTGGCGGAGGCCACCCCTTCCTGCAGCTTTCTACCGGTAACGAGGCTATAAAATCCATCCATGCGCTAATGCCGCCGACCGCGGCGATCCGCGTCAACGAGCGCTCGGCGCGTGAATGGCGGCTGATCTCGCATCTCCTCCTCAACCATCTCTCCCTCACCGACAGCGGCGGCGCGGCACTGAAGGACATTCTGTCGCTCTATTCCTTCAGGGACAGCCCGGAGACCCGGCAGCTCGTGGAGGCGATCAGCAATGTCGAGGCGCAGAATTCCCATGCCCGGATCGGCTCGGCCATGGTGCCGGGAACGGATATCACCGTGGAGTTCGACCCCGCGCTGATCGCGCGGCCTGCCGCATTTGTGTTCGCCAATGTCCTCAATCATTTCTTCGGGCTCTACACCTCGATCAACAGTTTCACGCGGCTGACCGCGACGATGCGCGGCCACTCCAAACCGATTGCCCGCTGGCCGGCCCGCGCGGCCGACCGGCCGCTGCTCTAGGAGACCGGGATGGAACAGCAGACGCCAACCATGAAAGACCGGCAGGCCGCGCTTCTCAGCGACGATCCCGGCCGTTTCGAGCCCGCCACCGCGTTTCGCGTCGCCCAGCTGGTTTCGGCGGATGATGGGATTGTCGTCGGCGCTCATGGCGGAACACAGCCGACCCCGCTGGCGATCAGCGGTTTCAACCGCAAACGCGGCCAGGCCGAACTGAAATCCGCCTTCGCGCCCATTGTCGGGCCGCTCGGTTCGCTGCCGCCGGTCTATGGCGAATTGCTGCAGCGGGAAGAGCGCAATCGCTCCGGCGCGCTGGCAAGCTTCTTCAATCTGTTCGCGGCAAGGTTCAGCGAACTGTTTGTATCCGCGACCGAAAAATACCGCCTCGCAAGGGGATTGCGCTGGTCGGCCGAGCAGCGGGAGAACGGTTTTCGCAAAACCCTGCTTGCACTCACCGGGTTCCGAACAGCCGGTCTGGTGGAAAAGGCAGGCGTGAGCGAAGATGCGCTCCTGCGTTTCAGCGGCCTTCTGGCCGGCCGCAACCGCAATGTTTCGGCCCTGACCTCCATGCTTTGCGAGTTCACGGGACTTCCGGTGAATGTCGAGCAGTTTCGTCGGCGATGGGTGGCTTTGCCGCTTCACGAACAAAGTCAGCTCGGGCAGGCATCCGGGCTGAGGCTCGGACAGAACACGACGGCAGGAAGCGCTGTCGAAGATATGAGCGGCGGCTTCCGGATCGTGATCGGTCCCGTCGCCTATGCGGATTATCTGGCCCTGACGCCCGGATCGAAGCGGCTTACGGAGATATTTTCGCTGACACGCCTGTTCGTCGGAAGCGCCTTGCATTTCGATGTGCAGGTGATCCTGAAAAAGGAGGACATTCCCTTTTGCCGCCTCGGCCAGTCCGATGCCCCCGCCCGCCTCGGCTGGAATAGCTGGGCTCGCGTGGCGCCCGCAGAAAAAGACAGCGCCGATGCTGTGGTGACCGAGCGGGAAGGCTCGGCGATTTCCGCGTGAGGGCATGAACATGAAGCTTGCACTCAAGGACACACGAAATATCGGAGCCGCAAGAGCCAGTCAGTGGAGCTTCGAGCGCGGCCGCCGCGTCATCGGCCGGTCTCGCGATTGCGACTGGCAGATCGACGACAATGAGCGGCGCGTTTCCAAGATGCACTGCACGCTCAGCCGCGATGGCGAAGGTTTCACGATACTGGACCAGAGCGCGAACGGCACGCTGGTCGATGGCCGCCTGCTGCTGGAAGGCGAAAGCGCGCGTCTCCGCGACGGTTCGCAAATCAACATTGGCGGGCAGGTTTTTCAGGTCGCCATCAGCGGCGATGCCGAGCTGGATTTTTCCGATCCCGATGCTTCCCTGCGCATGAGTGACGAGCCGCTGACCATTTCGGCGATACTTGCCGACATCGCCCCGAATGGCCGCTCGGCCGGCGGCGTGTTGGGCAACACCGCCTCCGCCGACGACTGGTCCGAAACATGGCGCGAGGGCGCGAAGCGGAAGGCGAAATCCATTTCGCGAAATGTCGAGATCGGCTGGAGCGAGCCGCCCGCGGCGCGTGGAACAGGCACCGTTCTGCCGGATAACTGGGACGAGGAGCCGGTTGCAAGCAGCGAGCACGAACATACCGACGCCCTGAACACGCCGGTGATGATCTCTCGTCCGGTTTCGGCCTCAGGTAACGAGGATTTCGACAGCGTTTTCCCGGAAACGGGTGAAGACCTGACACCAGAGGGCGCATCGGCTGCGGGCGCTTCGACTGCGCAGGAGATCGGCGATCTTCTGACCGTGCTGGAGCAGGAAAGCGCCGACTGTCTGGCCATTCTCGACGTTGAAGGCGAGAGCGCCGGCCACGGTTCGTCAGCCTCCCTGAGCGAACGGATGGAAAAGCTCATCCGCCAGCAGCGGCGGCTCGCCGCCTCGCTTGAAACGCTGATCCATGGCTGCACGCAAAAACTCGAGCCGAGGCTTCTCGAAGCCTCTGTCGATGCCGGCAACGATCTTCGTGCCAAAATCGAGCGCCGCGACTGGCAGGGGCTGATCATGAAGACCGACTACTGGTCCACTTACAAAAAGCAATTTGAGGAAAACGGCCGTCCATTGCCGGTCAGGCAGTTCCTGCAGCGGGCAGCGCGCGGTGAGGCCGCGCCCACGCAGGAACCTGACGCGATAAAGGCCCATGCAAAGGGGGTAAACAACCACGATGAGACATGAGAACCGTGTTGCCTGGAGCGAGGGCATGTTTCTTCGCGTTCAGCATTTTCAGCAATCCGACCGCTGGACCGAACGCTTGGTGCGCAACGCCACACGCAACCTCTCGCCTTATCCGTGGGGCATCGCCGAAATCGGCATTGACCGCAGCGCGTTGTCGATAGGTCAATTCGCCCTGTCGAACCTGCGCGGCGTTCTTCCCGATGGAACGCCCTTCGAAGCGCCTGAAGATGCCGACCTGCCGCCGCCGCTCGATCTCGACGAAAGCGTCAAGAACGCCGTTATCTATCTCGCCCTGCCGGCCCGGCAGCCGGGCAAGGCGGATATGTCCGCCAGCGGCCGCAACGATGCGAACAATGTGCGCTTCACCGCCTCCAGCTATGAGGTCTCCGACACCAATATCGAGACGGATTTCGTGGCGCCCATCGATGTCGGCCGTCTTAGCCTGAAATTCCTCAAAACCGGCGACGATCTCTCCGGTTACGATCTCATCGGTCTTGCAAGGGTCATCGAGGTCCGTTCTGATCGCGCGGTCATTCTGGACCCGGATTTCATTCCTCCGAGCCTGAGCTGCGCGGCGGCACCCCGCCTCAACGAATTGCTGACGGAGCTTCTGGGGATCGTGCGCCACCGCGCCCAGGCAATTGCCGAACGCATCGGCGATCCGACGATAAGGGGAACGGCGGAAGTGGGCGATTATTTCCTGCTGCAAATCCTCAATCGGGCCGATCCGCTGCTGGCGCATCGCTGCGCCAACGCCACGCGCTTTCACCCCATCCGTTTTTACGAAGACTGCATCCAGCTTGCCGGCGAGCTTGCAACCTTCACCACGGACAGAAAGCGGGCGACGGATTTCCCGCCCTATCGGCACGAGGACTTGAAAGCCACCTTCGGGGCGGTTTTCGACGATCTGCGCACATCGCTGTCAGCGGTCCTGGAACAGGCAGCCGTGGCGATCGAACTGGTGGAGCGCCGCCACGGCGTCCGCGTCGGCACCATCCACGATCGCACGCTGCTGCGCGATGCCGGCTTCGTGCTCGCAGTGCGCGCGGATATGGCCGCCGAAGACATTCGCCGCCGTCTGCCGGCACAGATCAAGGTCGGGCCGGTGGAGCGGATTTCTGAACTGGTCAATGTGGCTCTGCCCGGCATTCCAGTGCGCTCCCTGCCGGTCCTGCCGCGGCAATTGCCCTATCGGTCCGGCACCGTCTATTTCGAGATCGACACGCAATCGCCCCTCTGGAAGCAGCTTGAGACCTCCGGCGCGATTGCCCTGCATCTGGCAGGCGAGTTCCCCGGACTTGAGATGGAAATGTGGGCGTTACGCGAATGAGCAAGGAAAACCCCTCCTCCTGGCAGGATTTGCCAACGGTGGTCGAAATCACCGAGGAAAGCCGCCGACGCAACCAGAACGCCCGCAACATGGCGGCGATCCTCGAAGACATTGTCGAGACTGACGCGCCGGCCGGGCAACCGAAGGCACACGCGGCCGCCATGCCGGTCGATCAGCTGCTCTCCGGTTTCCATTTCGGCGGCGGCGATGTGCCGACGCTCGTGCAATCGGCCGCTCCCCTCCTCAACCTCGCGCATCTGCTGCGCTTCAGCGATGCGGAGCCGGATCCCGATCAGCTTCGCCGCGCCTGCATTGAGGCGATCACCCGCTACGAGCGCGATCTCGCTTCCGCCCGCATCAGCCCCGAGCGGGCAAGAGCGGCGCACTATGTCGTCTGCGCCACGGTGGATGATGTCGTTCTGAGCAAACCCTGGGGCGTGCGGGCAGGTTGGGCGCGCTCCGGCCTTGTCTCCACCTTCCACAACGATGTCACCGGCGGCGACCGGGTTTTCGACATTCTCGACCATTTCCACCAGTCGCCCGGCGCCAGCAAGGATCTGCTGCTGCTGATCTATCTCTGCCTGTCGCTGGCTTTCGAAGGGCGCACCCGCGTTTCGCCAAAGGGGGCGCTGGAGCTTTCGCGCATCCGCGACAGCCTCTACAAGACGCTGATTGGCCAATACGGCACCTTCGAACGGGAGCTTTCGCCGCACTGGAAAGGCGTGGAAGCCCGTCATACGCCATTGCGCACGATGGCCGCGCTGTGGACCCTGCTGTCCCTGATGGCGCTTGCCTTTGCGCTTGGTTATCTCTTCTTCACGCTGTCGCTCAACAACGCATCAGATGTCACATTCGAGAGGCTCGCCCATCTCCCACCGAACGAGACGCCGAGCGTGCTGATCGCAAGCCCGCCCCAGCCGCCGGCGCTCGTCGAAACGCCCAAGGTCGTGGAACCGCCGAAGCCGTTGGAACCACGGCAACCCTCCCGGCTTGAAAAGCTGATGGCCTTCCTTCAGCCGGAAGTCGAAAAGAAGCTTGTCACGCTGGCGGATGTAAACGGGCGGCTGCGCATTCGCATCAACAATTCGGGCCTGTTTTCCACCGGCAGCGCCGATGTCAGCCCGCAGTTCCGCGATCTCATCCAGCGTATCGGCGGCGCGCTTGCGGCTGAGAAATTCCGCGCCGTTGTCATCGGCTATACCGATACGGTGCCGATCAAGACGGTGGAATTTCCGTCCAACTGGCACCTTTCCGAAGCCCGCGCCAAGGCCGTCGGGGACATTCTTTCACAATTCACCGGCCCGGAGGCGATCCTGACGGAAGGCCGTGCCGACAGCGACCCGATCGCCGACAACAAAACGGAGGAAGGCCGCCAGATCAACCGCAGAACGGAAATCATGGTCCTGACCAATCCCGATGAAAAACTGAGCGACGCCGGCATTCTCTCGCCGACCATCCAGAACAGTTCGGGACAGCAGTCGCAAGAGGCACAGCCATGAATCCATTGAGCTATTTTTATACGATCCGATCCTATGTCGAGAGCTATGCCGCTCTCATCGGCCGCCGTTTCCTGTCGCTGTTATGGGTGGTCGCGCTCTGCATCGTCATCTGGTTTTACGGCTATCTGGTCGCGCTGGGTGATTTCAAGCCCTTGGGAACGACGCAGGCCCGGCTCATCGCCATCGGCATTGTTCTCGCCATCTGGCTGCTTTATATCTCCATCACCATTTATCGCGGGCGCAAGCAGGACAAGGACCTTGTCGACAGTATCGAGCGCGAAGCCCTGGCCAACCGCCAGGCCGAGGTCGGCGAGATCCAGATGCGTCTCAAGGAAGCGCTGGCGCTGCTGCGGCGGGTCACGAAAAAGCGTTTCGGTTATATTTACGACCTTCCCTGGTACGTGATCTTTGGCGCACCCGGCTCCGGCAAGACGACGGCGCTCACCAATTCCGGCCTGCAATTTCCGCTTGGCGATGCGCTCGGCGAAAACGCAGTGAAGGGCATTGGCGGCACGCGTAACTGCAACTGGTGGTTCGCCGACGAGGCGATATTGATCGATACCGCCGGCCGTTACACCACACAGGATGATCTCGATGGCTCATCCAAAGCCGGCTGGGAAGGATTCCTCGGCCTTCTGAGACGCTATCGCCGCTCGCAGCCGATCAACGGCGCGCTGGTGACATTGTCCATCCCCGATCTTCTCACCCGCGATCCCGAAGAACAGCGGCAGGAACTGCGCTCCATCCGCCAGCGGCTTTCGGAACTGGATGAATATCTGCACGCCCGCGTTCCGGTCTATATCGTGCTGACCAAGGCCGATCTGCTGCATGGTTTCGTCGAATTCTTCGACGGTTTCAACAAGACCGACCGCCAGCAGGTATGGGGCACGACCTTCAAGCTGGATGAGAGCTATACCGCCGAGGATCTGCCGCAACGCCTGACGGAAGAGTTCGAACTGCTGCAACAGCGGGTCGATGCGATGCTGATCGAGCGCCTGCAGCAGGAGCAGAATGCCGAGACGCGCGGCCGCATCTTCCGCTTCCCCGCCGAACTCGCGCGGCTGAAAGACCGGCTCCATGAGGCTCTGACCGAACTTTGCGCACGGTCCCCGCTGATCGAAGCGCCGCTTTTGCGTGGCGTTTATCTCGCTTCGGGAACGCAGCCGGAAACGGAAAGGTCTCCCGCAGCGCCCCGAACCCGCCGAAGCTACTTCCTGTCGCGGCTTTTCAAGGATGTCATCTTCCCCGAAGCCGCGCTGGTGATGCGCGACAAGCGCCTTTCCGGACGGCAATTGCTGGTGCGACGCATCGCCTATGGTGTTTCGGCCGCAGCAGTCGCCATCGTCTTCACCGGCTGGATTTTCACCTATTTCGCCAATACACAGGCGCTTGCCGAAGCGGATCGCAAACTTGGCGCTTATGAACAGCTTGTTCAGGGCATTCCCGTGCGCGATGTTTCAGACGCCGATTTTCTCCGCATCCTTCCCGCGCTCGACAATCTGCGCGATGTCAATTCCGGCTTTGCCCGCGAGAGAGTGTGGAACGTCAGTTTCGGGCTCGATCAGGAAGGCAAGATCGTGGGACGGCAGCGTGACGCCTATCAGCGCGCGCTCAATGCCCTGCTCCTGCCGCGCATGATCGTGCAGCTGCAGAAACAGCTCAAGGATGAAAAGGATGTCACGCGCACCTTCAATTCGCTGAAGCTCTACGGAATGCTGGGCGGCATGGGTGCGCTGGACCCTGATTTCCTGACCGTGCAGACGCACCAGATGTTTGCCTCCCTCTATCCCGGCGATGGAAGGGCGGCGGCGAGAGAAGCGCTCGACCAGCATGCAAAAGCGCTGGCGGACGGCGTACTCGCCCCGATTGAGCTCGACGCACGGCTCATCGCAACTGCCCGTGAAACCATTCGCAACCAGGCTGTCGGCACGCGCGCCTATGATATTCTCGCCGGTCTTCCGCAGGCGCGGGAATTGATGGAATGGACACCCGCCACGGCCTTCGGCCCGCTGGGAGAGCGCGCCTTCGAGCGGCGCAGCAAAGCGCCGATGGCGGAAGGCATCGAAGGTCTTTTCACGGCGGAGGGATATCGCAGCGTCGTCATTCCGCAGATCGCCCATGCGGCGCGCATAGCACTTTCCGAAGGATGGGTGCGCGGTTCCGATGATGCACTCCGTGGCGCAACCGTCGAGCAGGTGGCGCAGGCCGCGCTGCAAATCTATTTCGACCGTTTCGAGAAAAAATGGGCCGATACGCTAGCCGACCTTCGGGTCAAGCCGTCCCAGACCCTTGGCGACGCGGTGGAAACAACCCGCGCGCTTGCCAATGAACGCAATATCGTGATGGAGGCTGCCAGATCGATCGCGGAGGCGACCGATCTGCGCCCCGGAGCAGACCCCGCCGCCCTCGCCTCCGCCGCTGAAGACGACGCAACATCGGCCGTTCTGGCCGCCACGGTGAACGCAGCCGATCCCTATGCGAGACTGCGGGACATGCTGGCGGCGAAGGGCGCTGCCACAACGGGCGAGCAGGCCAATGGCGGCAAGACCGGAGGTTCGCCATCGGAACAGTTGCTCGCGCATTTCAAGATGTTGAACGAGCAGCTTGCCCGTTCGGCAACCACCTCCGATGAAGTCGCCAAGGTGTTCGACGTGGATAGTCAACTCACCAAGGCCAATCAGGATCTGTTGCAGCAGGCCCGTGAATTGCCGGCGCCCCTCGATGTGTGGGTGGCGGGTGTGGCGGCTGATGTCGGCTCGCTTGCGGTCAAATCCGCCCGCAGCCGCATTGCCGAACTCTGGGCGGCCGATGCGGCATCCCTTTGCTCTTCCATCGTGACCGGACGTTATCCTTTCGACAGGTCATCTTCCCGCGATGTCGCCATCGCGGATTTCACCCGTCTCTTTGGGCCGACCGGTGTTTTCCAGTCCTTCTTCAAACAGCGAATGGAAGCCTTTGTCGACAAGACGACCAACCCCTGGAGCTGGAAAGGCACCTTCGGCGCCGCAGGCATTCCAAGCAGCGCCGTTGCCCAGTTCGAAAATGCCGACAAGATTTCGCGCGCCTTTTTCCCGAACGGCAGCGAGACGCCGGCGGTGTCTATCAATGTCAAACCCGTTTCGCTCACCAATGCCTCCAGCGCGGTGATGCTGGAAATCGAAGGCGAGCGGGTGGTTTATTATCACGGCCCCATTCAGGCGAAATCGATCACCTGGCCCTCGCGCGAAAACACGGCGAGCCTGTCGCGCATCGCTTTCCAGCCGGGCGGCTGGCAGCAGGCGAAAACCGAAAACGGCGACTGGTCGCCATTCCGGCTGTTCGACGGCGCCGACATCGAAAACCAGTCGGGCGATCTGCTGCGGGTGCGATTTGCAAATGGCGGGCAGGCTGCCGAATTCGATATTCAGTTCGGCTCAGTTCTCAACCCGTTCAGGCTGGACGCCATCGCCGGCTTTGCCTGCCCCGCGCAATTTTAGCGGCGGGGCAGCGCACCGTTTTTTTAAGGAGGGGATCTATGATGAAAACAACGATGAAAAGCAACGCGGTCAATAACGACTGATGGCCAATCAGGCATCGAGGCCCGCCGAAACCGCGGCGGAAAGCGACCGTATCGGCTTCTTCGGCAAGGTCCCCAGCCATGGCGACTTCATCTCCGATGGGCTTGAACGGGAGCTGATCGGGACATTTGACGACTGGATGCGATCCGGCCTGCACGCCTGCGCGGACACTTTCTCGAGCCGATGGCCCGAAATATTTGCGTCATCGCCGCCCATACGCTTTATCATCGAAAACGGCATATGGGGAAACTGCGCCTATGCCGGCGTGCTGGTGCCCAGTGCAGACCGGGTGGGGCGCAAATATCCGCTTGCCATCATCGCGCAGCTCAATAGCTTCCGAAAACATCCGAGAACGCTCTATCTAGACGATACCTGGTTCATGGCCGCCGAGGCGCTGGCCGAAACATCCATGACGGGCGATTTCGACATGTCCCGGTTTAATACCTCCGTCAAGAAATTGCGCCTGCCGAAACCACGGGAAGACGATGATGATGCGGCGGACATGGTGCGTGGCCGCGTACCGACGAGCCTCTGGTGGCGCATCGATCCCGTCAGCCGCCGTGCCCGCGGTCTCAAATTCGACGGCAAACCGAAAGCTTCCGATTTCCTGCGCCTCTTCAGCGACATGGAAGGAAAGAGCGAGGAGGACGGCTCGACATCCGTACAGGCGCAGGAAAGTGCGAAACAAAAAACTCCGCCCGTGATGACGTCCGCGCCCGCACCGCCAACCGAACAGCCGTCATCGGTGATCTACAGCTATGCCACGCACCCGGGAACACGGCTTTCCCTGAACGCGGATTCGCTCTTCGTTTCCCAGACCCCTGCCCTCTTCGCCATAGCGGATGGACAGGGCGATACGCACAGCGCCGTGGAAGCAGCACGTCTGGCCACAAATACTCTTGCCGAGACACCCGATGCCGAAAGCCCCGGGGTGATGGCGCAGCAGATCAGGGGAAAGCTCGGCACCGTCAACAGCCTGCTTCTTTCCCGACAAGCCCTGGGCGCCGACGGCAGGCCGATGGCGAGCGTCATCATTGCCTCCATTATCGGCCGCAGACTGAGCGTCCTGTGGTCCGGCGATGCGCGCGCCTATCTCCTGAAAAACGGAACCATGCATCAGCTTTCGCGCGATCACGTCGTTGTCGGCATGAAAAGGCAGCTCGCGCAATGTGTCGGCCTTTCCCAGCAGTTCCGCCCGGATATCGTCGGGGAAGACTGGGGGGCGCAGGACAGGCTGCTCCTGTGCAGCTATCCGCTGGTACAAATCCTGAAGGAGCGAGCCATTGCCGAGATTGTCGGCGACACTGCGATCAAGGATTGCGCCAGCGCCCTGATCCAGGAAGCGTTGATCGAGGACGCACGCGAGAATGTCAGCGCCATCGTGATTGGAAACCGGCTTGAGTAAGGGTAAACAAACGGGCGACGGGCCTGCCTATCCGCAGGTTTCCGAGCGCTTTTCCGATCTATGGCAAAGCATTCGCCATGACGGCATGCGGGAAAGGCCTGCCGAAGAACAGAAAGACCTGATCGATCAGGTCAGAAATGCGCTGGACCGGAAAATCTCGTATTTTTCCGATGCGAAACCCAGCTGGATCGCCGACAGTTTTGCCCTTGAACGGATTGCCTACGAAAGCGAAAACACGCTGCTGCTGCAGGTGCGGCACCGTGATCTCGGCTCCCTTCATGCCCTGAAAACCACGCCGCCGGCGTTGAGAAACGACGCGGCGCTGCTGCAAAGATTACGCGAGGAGGCGCAGCTCGGCCTGACATTGCGCCATCCGTTTCTGGTGGAAACATCGGCGCTGCTGAGACTGGCCGATGGCCGGCCGGGCCTGTTGCAGCCATGGTTTCCGCAATCATTGGCATCGCTTGCATCGCAGCCGCCGGTTACCGCGCCGCAGGCGATCGCAATCCTTCGCCGGCTCCTGGAAGGGCTGAGCGCCATGCATGCACGGGGGTACGTCCACTGCGATGTCACGCCAGCCAATATTCTGCTGGAGGATGGCGATTTCGAAAGGGGCAGGCTTGGCGATTTCGGCATTGCTTTGGAAATCGGCCAAAAACACGCGGACCGGGGCATGCGCTTTGCCGCCTCGCACGAATTTGCAGCACCGGAACGGATGCGGGACGCAACCGCAAAGCCGGATCAGGATATATTCTCCGTGGGGCGGCTTGCCCGGCGGCTTATCGCGACGGGCGAGGTGCGAACAACGCAAAGGCTGACGGATTTTGCGGACGCCTGTTGTCAAGGCGAACCCGCGTCGCGTCCGCAATCGGCGATGGAAGCGCTACAGCTTTTGTAGCGCTTAATTGGTCAGTTGCCGCCGCCGGGAAGCGGTGCTGCGGCCGTCGGCACGCTCTTCTGGAACACGGTCAGGAGCTTGGCCGAATCCACCAGCGGCGCGTTGCTGGCATAGAGCACATCGCCCTTCTGCATCTGGAAGAGCTGCATGAGGGCAATGCTGGAAGCATCGCGCATATTGACGTGATAAATCACCGGCCGCACGGTCGTGGCCGTCGCAACCGGGCCTTTCGCGCCCGATGCAGCTGCCGACGGCACCTGAATGATCTCGTTGCGGAAGACATAGACATTGCGCGCGTCCGCACGGTCATCAAGCAACCCGCCGGCGCGGCCGACAGCCTGCGCCAGCGTGAGTTTTCCGGCTTCGAACTGGAATTCGCCGGCGCTCTTGAAAGCGCCGAGCGCGGTGTAGCTCGCCGCATCGCCATCGATCATGATCTGATCGTCCGGCGACAGGCGGATATTCTGGCGGTCTTCCCGCATGACGCGGTCAAGCGGCGCGCTCGCCCTGTGCGAGCCGCGAACGACGGTAACCGTGGCAGCGCCCGGAGCGACGGTCGGGCCGCCAGCCTGATTGAGCGCATCGAGCACCCGCTCCTGACGGGCGGTAAGCATTATTTTGCCGGGGTTTTTCACCGCACCGCTCAGCATGACGGCGCTCGTCGGCTTGTCGACGACAGTGACGACGGCCTGCGGGTTCACGGCTGATCCCTTGAGCCCGGCGACGACCTGCGATTGCAGCCCCTCGGGTGTCGAATCCACCACCCTCTGTTTGCCTACGAAGGGGATATTCACCGATCCGCTCTGGTCCACCGTAAAGCGTCCGAGATTGAGCGTCTTGCTTTGCGTCGGGGAGAAAAGCCCGTCTTCGCCGGTATCCAGCACGGTGATGTCGATCACGTCGCCGCGACGCAATCTCTGGGCGTTGTAGCCGGTGTTGCGAAGCGCTGTGAGGCCGGGGCCGGAAGCATTCTGCAGGCTTCCGGCGGAAACCGTAGCCGCCGGCGCATTCGCGAGCTCGATGACTGGGATTTTTTCGTTGGTTCGAGGAAAAGTCGCAGATCGGATATTGCCTGCGGTCGGTCCGTCAGATGGCTTTGCACATGCGCTCAAAAGAGCCACCAGCAAAACCGCCCCCAACTTTTTCATCCCTCATCCCCTTGATGATTCAACCTGACGCAGAGATAACATCCAGCCACGTCATCGCAACAACTTTAGCGGTTGCAATTTAGCGAAAACTTGTCTTCCAGAGAAAAGGTGTGACCATTCCGCAACCTTTTCGAAACCGCCTGCCGCAAACCCCAACAATGTACCGATGAGAAATCACCAGACCTCACCGACTGACGCCGGCCAGCGCCATTCGATGGAACGGTTTTGCGTTGGAGGAGTTTGTTTTCTGCAAACCACGACAGGAGCAAGAACAATGGATCACACCAATCACGTCCGCCTGGTTGAAACCGAATTGACGCCGTCCGTTCTTGAAGGTGCCACCGTTTATGGTGCAGACGATCACAAGGTCGGCAAGGTCGATCATGTTCACGGCGTCGGGGCAGGCAGCACCGCCATCATCGATGTCGGCGGCTTTCTTGGTATCGGCGCAAAGCCCGTCGCAGTACCGCTTAGCGATCTTGATTTCATGCGGGATGAGGACGGCGATGTCCACGCGGTCACGTCATGGACCAAGGACCAGCTGAAGGACATGCCAGAACATCGTCATTAATAGCATTGTCATTCATTAAGAGGAGCGCCCGGCGGTTTGTCGGGCGTTCTTTTATTGTCGGGCAGGCGTTTGCGCGTCAGACTTCCCGCGCACATCAAACAGCGAGGAAACCGCCGTCAACAGGCAATACGGCGCCGGAAATCATCTTGCTGTCATCGGAAAGCAACAGCGCGATGCTCTGCGCCACCTCTTCTGCTTCCGCAAAGCGGTTGAGCGGATGACGAACCATCATCGGCTGGCTCTTTGCGGGGTCGTTCCAGGCTTCCGCTGCGAGTTCAGTCAGCGTAATTGTTGGGGCGACGGCGTTGACGCGAATACCGTGGGGGCCGAGCTCCTTGGCGAGAACGCGCGTTGCGCCCTCTAGACCTGCCTTGGAGGCCGCATAACACAGGTGATCCTGAAAACCGCGATGACCGGCGATTGAGGTGATGTTGACGATGGCGCCGCCGCCGCCATTTGCGATGCGGGCGCGGGCAAATTCCTGGCAGGTGACGAGGGCCGCACGCAAGTTAATGCCCAGCACGGCTTCATAACCCGCATCGCTCATGTTGAGCACGCTTTCCAGCACGTTGATGCCGGCGCTGTTGATGAGGAAATCGCAGGGGCCAGCCTCCGCCATCGCAGCGCGGGTGGCGGCGACATCGGCAAGATCAACGCGGATCGCACGTCCGCCGATTTCGCTTTTCAGGCTGTCGAGATCGGACTGCGTGCGGCTGATCGCCACCACGTCCGCACCGCGGGCGGCCATCAGTTGCGCGCAGGCACGGCCGATGCCTTTNTGATCGCCACCACGTCCGCACCGCGGGCGGCCATCAGTTGCGCGCAGGCACGGCCGATGCCTTTTCCTGCGCCGGTGATGATGACGGATTTTCCGGAAAACTGCATGGAATCCTCTTTATTTCTTGCGGCCATGACGGCCGGATGATGTGAGTTCTTGGAGCCGCTCAGGAATGACTGGAGGCGCGAATGGCGCGGGCAGCGCTCTGGAGCGCCAGGAACGAGTCGTAACGCACCTGATGAACCTTTTGAAAATCAGGATCGGGCGTTGCGCAGCTTACAATCCGCGACATCGCCGGCATGGCGGCAATGAGGTCGGGATAGGTTCCGGCGGCAACGGCGCCCAGCATGGCCGAGCCGAGAAGCACCGGCTCTTCGCATTCGGTCAGTTCAACGGGAAGCCCCGTCGCATCGGCCAGCAACTGCCGGGCAAGCGGATGAGCGCCTGCCCCGCCGCTGACGCTGATGGTTTCCACCGGCGCGCCGCTGCGGGCCTGCGTTTCGATGATCTGGCGAAGCCCGTAACCGAGGCCGAGAAGACCCGCCACATAAAGCGCCACAAGGGAATCCACGCCCGTCTCCATGCCGTAACCGGCGATGACGGCGCGGGCATGGGGATCGGCAAACGGCGCGCGGTTGCCGAGAAATTCCGGCACCACGTGAAAATCCTCGGTGATCTTTGCAGCAGCGGAAGCGGATGCGGCAAGATTGAGCGCCCGGTCAGCGAGCCATACCGGCAAGGCTTTGCCTTCCTTGTCGGCAAGCGCCTTCGCCTCTGCATAGGCCGGGTGCAGTTGCACGAGATAATCGATGGCTGCGCCGGCAGCGGACTGGCCGCCTTCATTGAGCCAGGCGCCAGGAACCATGGCCGAATAATAGGGTCCCCAGACGCCGGGCACGAAGGCGGGTTCGGTGGTGGTCGTCATCGTGCAGGACGAAGTGCCGAAAACATAACCGAGGCATCGCGACGCATCGCCGCCCGCAGCCACCGTGCCGACGCCGCCGGCATGGGCGTCGATCAGACCTGCCGCAACGGCTGTGCCCGCAACCAGACCCATGGCTTTTGCAGCGTCTTCCGTCAAACCGTTACCCAGCGCCGTGCCGGGATGGACGACGCTTTCACCGACGCGGCGAAAGCCCTGCTCCGCCAGATCGCCAAGGCCGATCTTGGTGAAATATTCCGCATCCCAGCGGTTTTCGTGGGCGAGATAGGTCCACTTGCAAGTTACCGTGCAGGCGGAGCGATCAAGCGCGCCCGACGCCTTCCATGTCAGAAAGTCCGTGAGGTCGAAAAAATGCTCGGCCCGGGCATAGATGTCGGGCCTGTTTTCGCTGAGCCACAGCAGTTTCGGCGTCTGCATTTCCGGGGAAATACGGCCGCCGACATATTTCAGCACAGCATGTTCGCCGGCATTGATACGCTCCGCCTGTTCGACGGCGCGGTGATCCATCCAGACGATGATATCGCGCTCGGGATGATCGGGTGCGCCCACCGGCGGGGTCTCATCTTCCGGTCCACGCACCACCAGCGAGCAGGTGGCATCGAAACCGATGCCGGCGACCTCGGCCGGATCGATACCGGCGCGGGAAACACTTTCCCGGACGCTGTCGCAAACGGCCTGCCATACTTCGTCACTCGATTGTTCGGCAATGCCGCCATCCTCGCGATGCATGCCGATCGGGCGTTTGGCGGTGGCGAGAAGCTTGCCCGCGACATCAAAGACACCGGCCCGCGCCGAGCCGGTCCCGACATCGACGCCAACAAGATAGGAAGCCATTTGCGATACTCCTCGGAGCGGATCATCCGGTGCTTGAACAGGTTAAAGCGGCGGAACCGTTCCGGTTCTTCCGCCGCTTCAGAGATTATTAAACGCGGTCGAAGTTGGTCGGCAAGACCAGCATATCGCGGATGGTGACGGTACGTTTGCGCGTCAGCATATAAACGACGGCATCAGCCACTTCGCTCGCATCGATAAGGCTGCCGGATTCCTTGGCCTTGCGAAGATTTTCCTCCGGCCAGTCCGCGAGAAGTGCGGAAACGACCGGGCCGGGAGAGACCTGCGCGACGCGCACGCCGTGCGGGATCATCTGGCGGCGCATGCCCTGCACGAAGCTGGTGATTGCCCATTTCGAGCCAGAATAGACCGGCTCCCAGTAGGTCGGGAAATGACCGGCAATCGAGCAGGTGACGACGATATCGCCAGTCTTGCGCTCCGACATATGCGGCACGACGGCATGAACATTCTTCATGACCGCGTTGACGTTGAGATTCAGCATCTTGTCGATGGCTTCGGGCGTCGTTTCGGTGAGATCGCCGCCGATATAGGTGCCGGCGTTGCAATAGAGAATATCGATATGATCGACGTTCTTGAGGATCTCAGGGATCATCGCGTTGCAGCTGTCGGCGTCCAGCAGGTTCGTCACCTGCGGGATGGCGCGCTCGCCGAGCTTGGCGGCCAGATCATCCAAGGCTTTCTCGTTCCAGTCGACCATGACCACGGTTGCGCCCTGTTCCAACAGCGCTTCGGTGGTGGCAAGCCCGATGCCGGATGCGGCGCCGGTGATGACCGCGATCTTGCCTTGCAGCGATTCAGACATTTAATTCTCCTGCGTTTATGAAGATATTTCCGGGCCGGCTCAGCGCCATTCGCGCCCGATATAGATGGCCAGCAGAATGATGCCGCCCTTGATGACATCCTGCAGATAGGGGTTGATGCCCATCAGGTTGAGGCCGTTATTGAGAATGCCGAGCAGCACCGCGCCGATGAGCGTGCCGAGGATGAGGCCCCTGCCGCCGGCAATCGCCGTGCCGCCGAGAACGACGGCCGCGATGGCGTCCAGTTCGAAGCCGACACCGGCATTGGGCTGACCGCTCATCAGGCGGCCGGTGAGGATGAGGGCGGCAAAAGCGGCCGTCACACCGGAGATGCCATAGACGGCAAGCTTGACGCGCTGGGTCTTAACGCCCGAGAGGCGGGCCGCCAGTTCGTTACCACCGAGCGCGTAAACGTGGCGACCGAACGCCGTGCGCTGTAACAGCACCCATGCCACCGCATAAATCACCACCATGATGATGACGGGCACCGGAACGACGCCGATACGGCCGACGCCGAACCAGGAAATCCAGCTCGGAATGCCGCTGACAGGGTAACCGCCGGAATAGATGAGGCCGAGACCGCGGGCCATGCCCATGGTGGCGAGCGTGACGATGATGGCGGGCATTCTGCCCCAGGCGACGAGCGCCCCGTTGAAGACGCCGATGCCGAGACCGATAAACAGGCCGGCAGGCAGCGCAATTGCGGGCGAGAGGCCGGTGTTCACCATCAGGCCAGCGGACAGTGTTCCGACAAGCGCCATGACCGCGCCGACCGAAAGGTCGATGCCGCCGGTGAGGATGACGAAGGTCATGCCGACGGCGAGAATGCCGACGACGGAAACCTGCCGCAGCACGTTCATGATGTTGTTAACGCTGAAGAAATTGTCGCTCGCGAGCCCCATGAGGATGGAGACGACAATCAGGCCTGCCAGCGGCAGGGCGAGCGGCGAACGCAGCATGGCGCCAAGACTGAAGCCGCCCGTTTTCGCGGCGGTGCCGGTGTTTGCATCAAGCGACATGTTCAACTCTCCCGGTGGTGGCGTTTGTCATTATTGTTTCTGAATTGATGTCTGCGCCTTCGACGGTGGCGACGATGCCGCCGGAACGGAAGACGCAGACCCGGTCGGACATGCCGATCACTTCCGGCAGCTCCGAGGAGATCATGATGATCGAATGGCCCCTGGCGGCAAATTCGCGCATCAGCGAATA
Source organism: Agrobacterium salinitolerans (assembly GCF_002008225.1). GTDB lineage: Bacteria > Pseudomonadota > Alphaproteobacteria > Rhizobiales > Rhizobiaceae > Agrobacterium > Agrobacterium salinitolerans. Next base: position 29,498 of record NZ_MRDH01000009.1, read on the forward strand.
GATTTCTGCCTTTGCGCCGACATCGATGCCGCGTGTCGGCTCGTCGAAGATCAAGACGCGCATGTCATGGTTCAGCCAGCGGGCAATCACGATCTTCTGCTGGTTGCCGCCGGACAGCGTGTCGACGCGGGCGTACGGCCCCTGCGCCTTGACCTGCACCTGCGCCATCGCTTTTGTCGTATGCTCCAGTTCCTTTTTGAGATCGAGGAACCAGTGAGCCTTGCGGTACTTGCGATAGTTGTTCAGCGAAATATTCTGGAGGATGGAGAAGCTGGTAATCAGCCCCTCTTCCTTGCGGCTTTCTGGCAGCAGGCCGATGCCGCGCATCAGCGCCTCATCAGGGCCGGAAAAGCGCGTGTCCACACCGTCGACCTTGATCTTGCGGCGCGAGGCGGAATGTGCCCCGAGCATGGCGAGAACGGTTTCCGTGCGGCCCGAGCCAACGAGCCCGGCAAAGCCGAGGATCTCACCCTTGCGCAGAGCAAAGCGCGAGACAGGACCGCCCTTCTTCAATTGCAGCTCTTCGACTTCGATCACCTTTGCGGCGGCGGGATCAAGTTGCGGCTTGGGCGGAAAGCTGGCTTCGATGCGCCGACCGACCATCATCTCCACCAGGCGGTCATTGTCGACTTCCGAGGTCAGGCAGGAACCGATCAATTCGCCGTCGCGCAGAACGGTAATGCGGTCGCAGATCTCGAATATTTCCTCGAGGTGGTGCGAAATGAAGATGATCGCCACACCCTGACGCCGCAGCTCGCGCATGACCGTGAATAGATGCTCCGTCTCGGAAGGCGTCAGTGTGGCGGTCGGCTCGTCGAGCACGAGAATGCGGGCATCGAGCGACAGTGCCTTGGCGATCTCGACAAATTGTTGCTGGGCAACGGAGAGGCGATGCACCGGCACGTCAAGCGGTACATCAACCGCCAGCCGGCTCATGATCTCCGCGGCGCGCTTGCGCATCGCGCCCTTGTTCAAAAGGCGCAGCGGCCCGCGGATTTCGCGGGCAAGAAACATGTTTTCCACGGCGTTGAGATAGGGGATCAGGCTGAATTCCTGAAAAACGATGCCGACACCGGCGGCAATCGCCTCATCATAATTGGCGAAGCGGCGATCCTTGCCATCAATGCGGATCGTCCCTTCCGAGGGCTGCAGAATGCCGCACAGGATTTTCATCAGCGTCGACTTGCCTGCGCCGTTTTCGCCCAGAAGCGCATGCACCTCGCCGGCGCGCGCCTCAAGGTCGACGCCACGCAGGACTTCGATCTTGCCAAAGCTTTTTCTTATTCCATTCAGTTCCAGCATTTCACCCTCCTCAATGGTCGGGACTGCCCCGCCCCCGCATGAAGCGGGGACGGGACGTGGGAGGCGTTCTTACCAGCTGAACTCGCCGGCGTTCTTGCTGTCGACGACCATGACGTCGATCGGTACTTCCTTCGGCACAACGCGAGCACCCCACTTCTGGGCGAGCGCCATGGCAAGGCCGACACGGACCTGGTCACGCGGGAACTGCGCGGTGGTTTCGATGAAAGGACCACCGTCTGCAATTGCCTTCACCGCTTCCGGGGCACCGTCGACCGAGGTCAGCTTGATGTCCTTGCCGGAACCCTGGATAGCAGCCAACGCTCCCATGGCACCGCCGTCATTCACCGAGAAGATGCCGGCGAGGTTCGGGCGCGACTGGATCATGTTTTCGACGACGCCGAGAGCAACGGAGCGGTCCTGACGGCCGTTCTGCGTGTCGACGAGCTTGATCTCGGGGAATTCCGCGAGAGCAGCCTTGCAGCCTTCGACGCGCTGCAGGATCGGAACGACCGGGATACCGTCGAGGATGGCAACCTCACCCTTGCCGTTCAACGACGTACCGAGATATTTGCACGACTGATAGCCAGCATCACGGTTCTTGGAACCGACGAAGGTATCGACCGGGCCGTTGGCGTTGGCGTCGACAGCAACAACGATCACGCCGGCAGCCTTGGCAGCGTGTACGGCAGCTTCGATGCCGGCGCTGTCGGTGGGGTTCAGGAGCAGGATATCGATCTTCTGCTGAAGCATGTCTTCAACGTCGGAAATCTGCTTTGCCACATCGTGGCCGGCGTCGGTGACCACGACGTCAGCGCCGATACTGGCGGCAGCTTCCTTCAAGGCTTCCTGCATCGATACGAAATAGGGATTGTTCAGTTCCTGGAAGGTCATGCCGATCTTCAGCTTTTCCTGCGCCAGCGCCGGAGCGGCCATCATTGCAATTGCGGCTGTCGCCATCAGAAACTTGGATTTCATTTTCATCTCACTCTTCCTCCCGTTTGGAAAGTTGGGGCAACAGGTGCCCGTTTCCGGACAGACCTCTGCCCGAATTCTTAGAAATCGGCGATGTGTCGCTGGTTTACTCCGCCATCACAGCTGCCTTCTGGGCCGCAAAAATGGTTCGGAACCTCGACGGCGACATTCCCTTCAATTTCAGGAAATGCCGGTTGAAATTGGAAAGGTTGGAAAAGCCCACATCGTAGCAGACCTCCGCCACTTTCACGTCCTGATCCGCCAGCAGCATCTGGCAGGCAAGATCGATGCGCAACTGATTGCGATAGCGCACCAGCGTCGTTCCCGTATGGCGCTTGAAGGCGCGGGAAAAGGCGCTTGGGCTCTGGCCCACCATATCGGCGAGATCGATTTCCTCAACCTGTTCCGTCAGATGTTCGCGCAGATGCGAGAGTGCACGGTTGATGCCGCTATCGCCTATACCGGTCAGATCGAGCTCGTAACTCAGGCTCGCCAGCACTTCTGAAGACGGCGCATTGACCAGGAGATCGAGAATTTCCCAGAAGAGCGCCAGACGGGTCAGGCCCTGCGCCTCGATAAGCCTAAGGATGAGCGGACGAACGCGGTCGCTCGTCTCGTCGTCAAACAGGATACCGCGACGGCTGCGATCAAGGAGGCCGCGCACGACCTCCATTTCCGACATGGAGGCGCAGGCATCTTCGATAAAGCTCTCCGGAAACTGGATCACGAGAGAGCGTGTCGGCACGATTTCGTCCGGCTCGATCTCGCTGATCCAGTTCTGGGGGAGATTGGGGCCGGTCATGATGAGCTGACCGGGGCCGAAGCGGCCGACGAAGTCACCAATGTAAAAGGTGCCTGACGTCGCGACGACCAGATGAATTTCGTATTCGGGATGATAGTGCCAGCGCACGGTACGGAACGGATAGCCATGCCGCCAGGCAGCGAAAGATTCGCCCTTGCGGATGTGCACCAGTTCCAGATCGGGCTGCATCATAGTTCCTCCCATCCTTACGTCCGCCGTATTCACGGAGCGGGCCATTCCTCTTTATGGCTCGTCCAAGGCGTTGATGAGAGCATATGGCGTGCGGCATCTCTGCATCCACATCACGCCGAAGAAATTGCCGATACTTTTTTGACTCTTTTTTGTCGAGAATTGAAGAGTCGTCTGAAAGGGCTGATTATAAACGCGGCGGGCGTGGCGATTTTTCCGCTCAATTTGGCGTGATGCGCCCAGACAATGCGCAGCCGAAGACGATTTCAGGTGAAATTTTGACGTGTGGCCTGCCGGATGCCGGCAGGCCACACTCATACTTTTCCGCAACGTCCCTGCCGCTCAATCATCAGCGGCAGGCTTCAGTCGTTATTGCGGCATGACGATCTGCAATTTCACATCCGTTTCCCGTGCTTCGACCGCGCGGTCGAAACCGGCGATACTGTCTTCGAAGGGAATGGTCGCGGAAATCAACGGCTTCAGGTCAACCTTGCCGGAGGCGATGAGCGCAACGGCCCGGTCATAAACATTGGCGTAACGGAAGACCGTTTCGACCCGCAGTTCCTTGGCCTGCAGGCCGACAATATCGACCGGAACCGGATCGACGGGCATGCCAACAAGCACGATGGCACCGCCCGGCCGCGCCAGCTTCGCCATGCCAAGCACGGCGGGTGCAGCACCCGAGCATTCGAAGACGATATCACAACCCCAGCCATCCGTGGCGGCCGAAACCGCTTCGGCAAGGTTGCGCTCGCGGATGTTGACGGTCTCGATGCCGTCATAGGCGGCGATGATATCGAGCTTCGGCTGAGCGAGATCGGCAACGATGACCTTGGAACAACCGCCGGCCAATGCTGCCAGGGCAACCATCATGCCGATCGGGCCGGCGCCCGTGACAACGGCGATATCACCGGGCTGAATGCGCGCCCGCAGTGCCGCCTGCATGCCGATTGCGAAAGGTTCGACCATCGCGCCTTCGGCGAAGGACACATTGTCCGGCAGCTTGTAGGTGAAGGCTGCGGGGTGAACGACTTCCGGCGTCAGGCAACCATGGATCGGCGGCGTCGCCCAGAAGCGGACAGCCGGATCGACATTGTAGATGCCGAGCTTGGAGGCGCGTGATGTGGGATCGGGAATGCCGGGCTCCATGCAGACGCGATCACCCGCCTTCAGATGGGTGACATCGGAACCGGTTTCGATCACCGTCCCGGAAGCCTCGTGGCCGAGGACCATGGGCTCGTTGACGACGAAATGACCGATCTTGCCATGGGTATAATAATGGACGTCCGAGCCGCAGATGCCAACCGTATGGGTGCGGATGCGCACATCCTTCGGTCCGAGCTCACCTGAACCCGCTCCACCGGGAATATCAAAATCCCTGAGCGAGAGCTTGCCCTTTTCTTCCAGCACCAGTGCCTTCATCTCATCCTCCGTGGTTTTGCGATACGCCTGGCAGCGAATTCAGCAAGCGTGATGGCGTGCAATTTCGGCAAAAGTAAACAGAAATCGGCTGGATCGGACGGTTTTTCTTTGCGTCGGAAAAACTGTATCGAGATGTCTCGAGTTTCTCATCATCCGCCGCCGGAACAGGCCGTCGGACGCGTTCAACAAGCCTCCGATTCGCTGGAGCAATCGACACCCGCGAGACCAAACGATAGCCCGGATCGATCAACCTTTCCTGATCCGTAGTCCTTCCAGAAAGGCCCGGAAACTCTCAACCGCCCGCTTCGAGGTGGCTTCGGGATCGTCGGAATTGGCGATCCATTGGGCGGCGCTGCTGCTTGCTGCATTGATGAAGCGGGCGCATGCCTCCGGATCAATGTCACCGATGGTGCCTTCCTCCCGGAGCGCCTCCAGACTTCGGGCGACAGCGGAAATACAGCCATTGGCATTTGGCCAGCGCGATGGATCACCCAGCACCGCCGGTCCGTCGCGAAACATGATCCGCTGGATTTCCGGTTCGAGAGCCATGCGCACATAACCGAGATTCTCCTCGACAAAACCCTCCCACCGGGAATCGGCCCTCGAAGAAATATCACAAAGCCTTGCGGTCATTTCCGCATCGATTTCGGCCACAACGGCCGAAAGCAGGCCTTTTTTATCGCCGAAATGATGGTAGAGCGCGCCACGGGTGAGACCGGCTTCGGCGGTGAAGTCGTCCATAGACGCTTCAGCATAACCGATGCTGCCAAAGGCCTTGCGGCCCGTAGCCAGAAGCTTCGCCCGCGTCTCGGCAATCATTTCACTGCGAGGTTTGCGCATTTCTTCTCCATTTTTCTCATACGTCGCGTATATTAGTTGACATACGCGCCGTATGCAATTATCTCATTAACATACGCCACGTATATATGTGGTGGACACCCTTCGAACAAGGTGCATCCCGATGTCTAATCCATACAGAGAAATTTTCCGGGCTCCAGGCGCAAAAGGCTTTTCCGCCGCCGGCTTCTTCGCCCGCCTCCCCATTGCCATGGCCCCGATCGGCATCGTCGCCATGCTTTCCCAGACCCATGGCGAATATTGGCTGGCCGGCTCCGTCTCGGCAACCTTCGCATTGACCAATGCCGCCCTCTCCCCGCAAATTTCCCGGCTGGTGGACCGCAAAGGGCAGAGCAAGGTCCTCATCCCCGCCACCATCGTCTCGGTCATCGCCTTTGCGGTACTGATTATTGCGACAAATCAGAAATGGCCTGCCTGGACGCTGTTCCTTTCCGCCTTCCTCGCCGCCGCCATGCCAAGCATTCCCGCCATGATGCGCGCCCGCTGGACGGAAATCTTCCGCGACCGGCCTGAACTGAACACCGCCTTCGCCTTTGAATCCGCCGCAGATGAACTCGTCTACATCTCCGGCGCCTCGCTTTCCGTTGGACTTGCGGTTTCGCTCTTTCCGGAAGCGGGCATGATGATCAGCACCACCTTCCTGGCGTTTGGCACCTTTGCTTTCCTTCTGCAACGCTCGACCGAGCCCAAGGTGCGGCCGGTTGAAAGCGGCCGCCGGCAGCGTTCGGCTATCTTCCTGCGGCCGGTCCAGATCATCACGCTTGCCCTGATCTTCGTCGGCTCGACTTTCGCCACGGCCGAGGTGAGCGCCGTCGCAATCACCAAGGCGCTTGGTCAACCGGAAGCCGCCAGCCTCGTCATCGGCGTTTACGCAATCGGCTCCTTCGTGGTCGGCCTCATCCTTGGCGCGCTCAATCCCAAAATGCCCCTGCAACGACAATTGCTGATTGCCGTCAGCGTGCTTGCGCTCACCGCCCTGCCGCTGCTTGTCGCCAACACCTCCGTTGCGCTTCTCGCTTTTGCCGTTTTCCTCAGCGGCGTTGCAATCTCGCCGATCTTCATCACCTCATTCGGCCTGATCGAGCGCCGCGTGCCGGAATCGATGCTGACGGAAGGTGTAACCTGGGTGATGACCGGCATCGGTATCGGCATGGCGCTCGGCGCCTTCGTCTCCGGCTGGGTGATCGATAATTTCGGCCCGGATAACGGTTTCTGGGTGTCCGTCGCCGCCAGCCTTTCGACCGTCGTCATCATTGGGCTCGGCCAGCGCGCCCTTTCCGGAAATCGCGAACGATCCGGCCCTGCGGCCGCAATGCAGCAACCTGCGGAGTAAGAACAGAGGATCTAGGTCATCCCGGGCGAAAAGCCGCTCGGGATAGACCTGAATTGCATGGGCTGGGGCTCTGCGCTCAGCCCATGCGCTCGGACACATGTTCTCCGGGGGACGCGGGAAAAACGACAGTTCGGTTTCCGTTCAGAAAGACCCGGTGATGAATATGGGCGTGGATGGCCCGCGCAAGAACCTGGCTTTCCACATCCCGGCCAAGGCTGACATAATCCATCGCGCTCTGGGCATGGGTCACGCGGATCGTATCCTGCTCGATGATCGGCCCTTCATCAAGATCGGCAGTGACGTAGTGGGCGGTCGCGCCGATCAGCCTCACGCCACGCTCATAGGCCTGCTTGTAAGGGTTGGCACCCTTGAAAGACGGCAGGAAGGAATGGTGGATATTGATGATACGGCCGGACATTTCCTGACACAGCCGGTCCGACAGGACCTGCATGTAACGCGCCAGCACCACAAGCTCCGCTCCGGTATCCCGCACCACCTGCAAGATCGCGGCTTCCGCCTCGGGCTTCGTTTCCGGCGTGACACGAATGTGGTGAAAGGGAATATCCTCGTTCACCACCTGCTTCTGGTAATCCAGATGATTGGAAATCACCGCGACGATCTCGACCGGCAGCGCACCGATGCGGGAGCGATAGAGCAGATCGTTGAGGCAATGGCCGAAACGCGAGACCATGATCACGACTTTCGTCTTTCGCGAGAGGTCGTGAATGTCATAATCCATATCGAAATCGGCCGCGATGGGACCGAAGCCGTCGAGCAGCCCATCGCGTCCCGATCCCTGTTCGGAAACGAACTCAACCGCATGAAGAAGCGGTCCGTCTCCTGGTCGGTGAATTGCGAACTGTCATTGATGTTGCAGCCGGACCGGGCGAGGTAACCGGATACGGCGGCGACGATGCCACGGCGCGCCGGGCACGCGACTGTCATGATATAGGTTGTCAAATTCTGCTCCCTGGGTCTTTGCCGCACGGACGGATCGCCTACGCTTTCCCGCCGATTGCCGATGAACCGCCGGCCATGGTCAGGACGGCGATTGAGACTTGCCGAAGCCCGGCGAGGCGGCTTACGAACCGTAGATCGGAAAGGCCTCGCAAAGTGCAGCAACCTCTGCCCGCACCTCGGCCTCGATTGCGGCGTCACCCTCGGCATTTTTGGACAGGGCATCGATGACACGCAGGATCAGCGCACCGATCTGTTCGAATTCGGCGATACCAAAGCCGCGTGTGGTGCCGGCGGAGCTGCCGAGCCGGATACCGGAGGTGACGAAGGGCTTCTCCGGATCGTTGGGAATGGCGTTCTTGTTGCAGGTGAGACCCGCCCGCTCCAGCGCGATTTCGGCAACCTTTCCGGTAACGCCCTTCGGGCGCAGATCGACCAGCACCATATGGCTGTCGGTTCCGCCAGAGACGATCCCCAGCCCACCATCGGTCAGTACCTTCGCCAGCGCCTGTGCGTTGGCGATGACCTGACGGGCGTAATCGGAAAATTCCGGGCGCAGTGCCTCGCCGAAAGCCACGGCCTTGGCGGCGATGACATGCATCAGCGGGCCACCCTGATTGCCGGGGAAGACCGCCGAATTCAGCTTCTTGGCGAGATCGGCATCGTTGGTGAGGATCACGCCGCCGCGTGGGCCGCGCAACGTCTTGTGGGTGGTGGAGGTGACGACATGGGCGTGCGGCACGGGGTTCGGATATTTGCCGCCAGCGATCAGACCGGCATAATGGGCCATATCGACCATAAGGTAGGCGCCGACTTCGTCGGCTATTTTACGGAAGCCGGCAAAATCGATCTGGCGTGGATAGGCAGATGCGCCCGCCACGATCAGCTTCGGCCTCGTTTCCAACGCTCGCGCGCGCACCTTCTCCATGTCGATCAGGTGCGTCTCGGCATCGACCTCATAAGAAACGACATCGAACCACTTGCCAGACATCGTCACCGGCGAACCGTGGGTCAGATGACCGCCATGGGCGAGCGACATGCCCATGATCCGGTCGCCCGGCTGCAGCAACGCCAGGAACACCGCCTGATTGGCCTGCGCGCCGGAATGCGGCTGCACATTGGCGAATTCCGCGCCGAAGAGTTGCTTCAACCGGTCGATGGCGACCTGTTCGACCTTGTCGACGAATTCGCAGCCGCCGTAATAACGCTTGCCGGGGTAACCCTCGGCATATTTGTTGGTCAGCACCGAGCCTTGCGCCGCCAGAACATCGGCGGAGACGATGTTTTCCGAAGCGATCAGCTCGATCTGCGTCTTCTGGCGATCGAGTTCCTCGGCGATGGCGTCGGCGATCACCGTGTCCGAAACGGTATTATGTGACAGTCGGTTGAGCATTTTTTCTCCTCCAGATCAGGCGATGTCCGCCGCAAGTTCCTTGCAGCCGGTTTCAAGCAGATGGCCAAGATGCGATACGAAACTGTTCCAGATATCCATACGGAAACGGTTTTCCGCATCGCGCCAGAGCACCACGCTGACGCCGTCAAAAATCGTCCGGCGTCCCTCGCCCACCGCAATGGTGTCGATGTCGCGGGCGCAGCCCAGCGTCAGCAACTCGGCGGCCTGCGCACCTTCGATCAGCAGCGTCACTTCCCGTCCGGAAATATCGACGAGACTATGCGGATGGCTGGCGTAAACGCCTGCGCAGGCGGCAATCAGCCCGTCAACCGCGCTGACAGGTGCAAGCACGGTCCATTCGTCGGGGCCGAGGCGCAGAACCTCAATCTCGCCCGAAGCGGCGCGGAGGCCGATCCGGTCGGGCAAGGTCAGGCCAAGGGCGGCGTTGAGCGGGGCGAGATCGCCGCGCGCGCGCAGCGACAGCCGCGCCTGCGCGGCCAGAACGCTGACCCGGGCAGCTTTGCTCTCGGCCAGCGTGCCGGGAACAGGGGAGGAAACGCGCATATTCATTGTCATCTCCAGGTCAAATCTTCAGGCGGGTATTTTCGGGATCGACGAAGACCATCCCGGTGATTTTTGCGGCAATGGTGCGCTCCAGCATCGGAATATAGACGGTCTCACCCATCCGCTCATGGCCGCCTTCCACCAGGGCCAGCGCGATCGGCTGGCCGGCCGCGTCCGAATGATAGGAAGAGGTCACATGCCCCACCATCTTCATCGGGATAGGCTGTTTCGCATCGAAAACGATCTGCGCGCCCTCTTCCAGCTTGGAGCGGTCTTCGGTGAGAAGGCCGACGAGGTGGCGGCGGTCCTTGGCGACGAGATCAGGGCGGGCAAGGCCGCGCTTGCCGACGAAATCGGGCTTTGATTTGCCGACCGCCCATCCCATCGCGGCGTCATAGGGCGTCACCGTACCGTCGGTGTCCTGGCCGACGATGATGTAACCCTTTTCAGCACGCAGCACATGCATGGTCTCGGTGCCGTAAGGCGTGATGTCATATTGACGGCCGGCTTCCCACAGGATTTCCCAGAGCTTGCGGCCGAGAGGTGCCGGCACGTTGACCTCAAAGCCGATCTCGCCGGTGAAGCTGACGCGGAACAGCCGCGCCGGCATGCCGGCCACCGTGCATTCCACGCAGGACATATGCGGGAAGGCCCCCTCCGTCAGCTCGACGCCTTCCACCAGCGGCGCAAGCAGCTTGGCCGCATTCGGACCGTTGAGCGCAATTGTGGACCATTGTTCGGTGGTCGAGGTCAGCCAGACATTGAGATCGGGCCATTCCGTCTGGAGGTAATCCTCCATCATGTTCAGCACGCGGGCGGCACCGCCTGTCGTGGTGGTGACGTGGAAACGGTCTTCGGTCATGCGGCCGATGACGCCGTCATCACGAATGAAGCCGTCATCGCCGAGCAGCAGGCCATAACGGCAGCGGCCGGCGGCAAGCTTCGTCCAGGGATTGGTATACATGCGGTTCATGAACTCGACCGCATCGGGACCGACCACCTCGATCTTGCCGAGCGTCGAGGCGTCGAAAATGCCCACACTCTGGCGCACTGCCCGACATTCGCGGCCGACGGCCGCATCCATGTCTTCTCCCGGCTTCGGGAAATACCAGGCGCGACGCCATTGCCCGACCGGCTCATAGACCGCGCCATGCTCCTCAGCCCACCCGTCGATCTGCGTCTTGCGCGTCACTTCGAAATGCGCGCCGCGGTGATAACCCGCAAAGGCCCCGAAGGTTGTCGGCGTGTATGGCGGACGGAAGGTGGTCAGCCCCACCTGCGGCTGGCGCTTGCCAAGCGCTTCCGCCGCGATGTTCAGGCCGTTGATGTTGGACATCTTGCCCTGATCGGTGGCCATGCCATTGGTGGTGTAGCGCTTGACATGCTCGATGGAGCGCATGCCCTCGCGCACGGCGAGCCTCAGATCCTTGGCGGTCACGTCGTTCTGGTAATCAACGAAAGCCTTGGCCTTGCCGGCGTCGCGGTCGCTCGGCAGTTCGGTGTGGGAAACGCCGCTGCCGGTACGATCATGATCCACCGCATGGCTGGAAACGTTAGTGGTCTTGCCAAGCGCTGCGACGACGTCGCGGCCCCTTTCTTCGCCGTCCTTCAGCGCGGCCTCGATGCCCCACAGCCCGCGACCGGCACCGGCAATCACACAATCCTCGTTGGTGAAGGCGGGCAGGAAGGTCGTGCGCTCATCGTCCCAGGCAAGCTTACCCTGCGTGTGGGAGAAGAGATGCAACGACGGCGTCCAGCCGCCCGACATCAGCACCGCGTCGCAGGCAATCTCCTGCCCCGCACTGACCGACGCGCCACTAACCGCATTGACGCGGACCGACTTGACGCGCAGCCGCCCCGACGTCGCCGTGACCGTATGCGACAGCTTGACGGGAATGCCGAGCGCACGCGCCTCGTTCACCAGCTCCTCGCGCACCTTGGCGCGGGTATCGACAATCGCCTGGACGCGCGCGCCGGCGCCGTGTAGATCGAAAGCCGCATACCAGGCGCTGTCATGGCTCGTCACGACCACCGGCCGGTTGCCGACCTTGACGCCATAGCGGTTGAGATAGGTCTGGGCAGCACCCGCCAGCATCACGCCCGGCCGGTCGTTGCCGTGGAAAACCAGCGGCTTTTCCAGCGCGCCCTGCGCCAGCACCACCTGACGCGCCCGAACGCGCCACAGGCGCTCGCGCGGCGTATCCTTCGGCACGGTTTCCAGATGATCGGTCAGCTTTTCGCAAAGGCCGATCATGTTCTGGTGGTAATAGGCAATCGCCGTCGTGCGCGTCATGACCTTGACGCCCCGATCCTTCAGGGCCGTCAATTCATCCGCAAGCCAGGTCCACGCTGGCTTGCCGTCGATCTTCGCCTGGGGTTCGGACAAAAGCGTGCCGCCGGCTTCGGCATTTTCATCGACCAGCACCACCTTGAGACCATCGACCGCCGCCGCGCGCGCCGCTGCAAGACCGGCAGGACCGGCGCCGACGATCAGCACGTCGCAATGCAGGTTGCGCGAGGCGTAGGTATCGGGATCTTCTTCCGTCGGCGAAACGCCAAGACCGGCGGCCGCGCGGATGAAAGGCTCATAGACCTTGTTCCAGAAGCTCTTCGGCCACATGAAGGTCTTGTAGTAGAAGCCCGCCGAAAACAGCATATAGGCCATGTCGTTGACGGCGCCGATATCGAATTTCAGGCTCGGAAATTTGTTCTGCGAGGTGGTTTCGAGCCCGTTCCAGATCTCCTGCACCGTGGCGCGGGTATTCGGCTCGAAACGTCCGGCGCTGCGGCGAGTGCCGATCAGCGCATTGGGCTCCTCGGAACCCGCCGCCACCGGGCCGCGCGGGCGGTGGTATTTGAACGAGCGGCCCATCAGGTGCACGCCATTGGCCAGAAGTGCCGAGGCGACCGTATCGCCCTTCACGCCGCGATAGGCCTTGCCGTCGAAAGTAAAGCTGACCGAGCGGGCGGCATCCACACGGCCACGGCCGGAAACGCGATAGGAGTTCATTTCGACACCTCGGAACTTGTGGTCAAGCGGGTCAGGGAAGAAAGTTCAGGACGCGGCTCACCCGCTCGATAGGTCGTCAGGAAACGGTCGCTCACCGTGTCACGCACGGCGTTGAAGAAGCGGCCGCAGCCGTGCATGTGCCGCCAGCGCTCGAAATGCGGACCCTTCACGTTTTCGCGGATGAACAGGAAATCTTCCCATTGTTCATCGGTCTGCGACGAAGGATCGGCGGCGCGGACGACATGGGCCTGGCCGGCATAGGTGAATTCGGCTTCGGGCAGCGTTTCGTTGCAATAGGGGCAGCGGATCAAAAGCATGGTTCAAATCCTCGGAGCATTTCCGGAAAATGCGTGGAAATTAATGCGCCACGGCGGCGGCGGCGGCCTCGTCGATCAGGCGGCCGGAGCGGAAGCGTTCCAGCGTGAAAGGCGCGTTGATCGGGTGCGGTTCGTTTTTGGCGATAGTCCAGGCGAAGGTGTGGGCGGCGCCCGGTGTTGCTTTGAAGCCACCGGTGCCCCAGCCGCAATTGACGTAGAGCCCGTCGACCGGCGTCTTGCCGAGAATGGCCGAGCGATCCGGCGTCACATCGACAATGCCGCCCCATTTGCGCAGCATCCGCATGCGGTTGAAGATCGGGAAGATTTCGACGATGGCCGCGATCGTATGTTCGATCAGCGGCAGGCCGCCGCGCTGCGAATAGGAGGTATACTGGTCCGTGCCCGAGCCGATGACCAGCTCGCCCTTGTCGGACTGGCTGATATAGGCGTGGACGGCGTTCGACATGACCACGCAGGGGAAAATCGGCTTGATCGGCTCCGACACCAGCGCCTGCAATGGATAGCTTTCAAGCGGCAGACGCACGCCGGCCGTGTCCATGACGACCGAGGTGTGACCGGCGGCCGAGACCGCAACTTTCTTCGCCTTGATGAAGCCCCTCGCCGTCTCGACGCCCGCAACGGAGCCATCGGCGTTACGGCGAATGGCGGTGACCGGACAGTTCTGGATGATATCGACACCACGGGCTGCGGCGCCGCGCGCATAACCCCAGGCGACCGCATCGTGTCGCGCCGTGCCGGCCCGTTCCTGAAGCGCGCCGCCCATGACGGGGTAACGCGCATTCGGCGCAATGCTGAGCGGCGGGCAATAATCCTTGCACTCTTCCGGGCTGAGCCAGCGATTGTCGACGCCGTTCAAACGGTTGGAATGGATGTGGCGCTTGAAGCTCTGCACATCGTGCACATTATGCGCCAGCATCAACACGCCGCGCCTTGAATACATGACGTTGTAGTTCAATTCCTGGCTCAGGTTCTCCCACAGATCGACGGCGTGATCGTAAAGACGGGCGCTCTCGTCATAGAGATAGTTCGAGCGGATGATCGTGGTGTTGCGGCCGGTATTGCCGCCGCCGAGCCAGCCCTTGTCGATGACGGCGACATTGGTGATGCCGTGCTGGCTGGCCAGATAATAGGCAGCGCCCAGACCATGGCCGCCGGCACCGACGATGACCACGTCATATTCGGCTTTCGGCTGACTGTCGGGCCATTGCTCGTCCCAGTTCTTGTGGCCGGTCAGAGCATTCCGCAAAAGATTGAAGGCATTAAAACGCGTCATGAGCGGGACCCGATGGTTGGAAAATCTCGTGTCGCAAAAGCTAGGAGCATTTGCCGCGCCCCGGCTGGACAATCGCGTCTGTTTGCATGAATATTTGCGTCATGACCTCACACCGCGCCAGAAAACGCCTCAGCGTCGCCTTCCTGCTTGCCGACCGCTTCACGCTGTCGGCCTTCGCGAATTTCGTCGATGTGCTGCGCCTTGCGGCCGATGAGGCGGACCGTTCACGGCCTATCCTGTGCGAATGGTCGGTGCTCTCGGCAAGTTTGAGTAGCGTGCAGTCGAGCTGCGGCGTGAAGGTGCAGCCGGACACGCGGCTGATGGACGCTGCGCATTACGACTATATCGTCGTTGTCGGCGGTTTGATCAGCGATCACAGCGCCCTGCCGCATGAAGCGCTGCGCTTCCTGAAAGAGCGGGCAGCGGCCGGCGTTCCCATCGTCGGGCTCTGCACCGGCGTTTTCATCCTGCATGAGGCCGGCCTGCTCGATGGCTATCGCTGCTGCGTGAGCTGGTTCCACCGCCAGGACTTTCTCGACCGTTTCGATACCGTCCAGATGATTTCCGACCAGATCTTCGTCATCGACCGCGACCGGCTGACCTGTTCCGGCGGCCATGGAGCAGCGCATCTGGCGGCGTTCCTTGTCGAGCGCCATGTCGGCCAGTCCGCCGCCATCAAGAGCCTCAACATCATGATGATCGACAGTGCGCTGAGCGGCGAAAAACCTCAACCCGGCCAGCAGAGCGCGCGCAAGGCCAACGATCCCCTCATCAAAAAAGCGATCCTGCGGATGCAGCAGAATATCGAGGTTCCGAGAACCGTGCAGGAACTGGCGAGTGATCTCGGCCTTGGCCGCCGCAGCCTCGAACGGCGTTTCCTCACCGACCTGGGCGCAACGCCTTCAAAGGTCTATCTCGAACTGCGGCTTGATCGCGCTTTGTCGCTCCTGCGCACGACGCGTGACAGCATCACCCAGATTGCGCTCGCCACCGGTTTTTGCGATGCGCCGCACCTTTCCCGCACGCTCAGAGCCGAGCGCGGTTTCACCCCCAGCGAATACCGCAAGACTCAGGTCGGCCACGTCGCGACCGACGAGGAATTCGCCGTCGGCGTGCTGCTTCCACAATCCTGAAAATCTTGCGTCGGTTCTAGGAACCCGCCCCCATGAAGGTCAGCCGGGTAAGAGCCGTATAGCTGGATTCCGAGGCCATCAAGGCTGCAAAGACGAGCACGAGAACCGGCGGTAACAGGATTGCGTAGATCAGGACCAGCCGTTCCCAGGCCATGTGCATGAAAATCGCCATGATCAACCCCGCCTTCAGGATCATGAACAGGATGATGAGAGACCATCTCGGATAGCTCTGGATACCGAGATAATCGATCATATAGGAGAAGGCGCTGAGAACGAAAAGCAGCCCCCAGACCACCATGTAAAGTCTTATCGGATGCTGCTGTCCCTGTTGTGACTGTTGCTGCGCCATGATGCCATCCTCACTCACCACAGATAAAAGAATGCGAAGATAAAGACCCACACCAGATCCACGAAGTGCCAATAAAGCCCCGTTATCTCGACGATCTCGTATTGCCCCTTGCGGCTGGTGAAGAACCCCCGCCTTTCCTCATCGAAATCTCCCCGCCACACCTTGCGCGCGACGATGAGAAGAAACAGGACGCCGATGGAAACATGGGTGCCGTGAAAGCCCGTGATCATGAAGAAAACCGAACCGAACTGCGCTGCACCCCACGGGTTGCCCCAGGGACGAACGCCCTCTGCGATCAGCTTGCTCCATTCGAATGCCTGCATTCCCACGAATGTGGCGCCAAGCGCTGCCGTCGCCACCATCAGCGCGGCGGTTTTGCGACGGTCGCGGCGATATGCGAAGTTGACGGCCATGGCCATCGTGCCGCTGCTGCTGATAAGAACAAAGGTCATGATGGCAATCAGGATCAGCGGAATGTGCCTGCCGGCAATCGTGAGCGCGAAAACCTCGCTGGGATTGGGCCAGGCCGCGGTGGCCGACATGCGCGCCGCCATATAGGCCAGCAGGAAACAGCCGAAAATGAAGATATCGCTCAGAATGAATATCCACATCATTGCCTTGCCCCAGGAGACGTTCTTGAACGCCCGCTGGTCCGATGACAGATCGGCGGCGACGCCGCGCAGTCCAGCCGGCCGCAGATGCGGATCACTTATCGGTCTTTCCTCCATGGATGCGGCCATGATCGACACTCCTCAGGTGACCAATTGACGGCAGAGATCGGCAAAACTATTCGCCCAGCCGGCGAAAAGCGCAAAAAGGATGAGCCAGACGACCAGCATGAAATGCCAGTAGATCGCGCACAGCTCCACACTCAGGCGCATTCTTGCCGACAAGGGCTCTCTCCGGGCACGGATTGCGGTGCGCCCAAGTACGAGGAGCCCGCCCAATATATGCAGGCCATGCAGGCCGGTAATCATGTAGAAGAAGCTGTTCGATGGGTTATCCGCCAGAATATAGCCTGCGGAGATAAGTTGCCTCCACGCCAGGAATTGACCGGCCACAAAGAAAACAGCCGTCGCAAAGGCTGTCACAAGAGCCGCATTCAGCCTGTCACGATGATCCGGACGGGTTTCGGTTTTCGCCCATTGCAGCGCCAGACTGCTGGCGGCGAGCGCCGCGGTGTTCACCCATAACAGTCCGGGGAGCGGAATGCCCCACCAGTCGGCGCCGCCCATGCGGCCGAGATAGGCGCTGATGAGCAAGGTGAACAATGCACCGACCACCGCCAGAAATATCCCAAGTCCGAGTTTCGCAATTGTCACCGACGATCCCTGCATCTCCGGCGCATCGCCTGCCAGACCAACTTCCAGCCAGGGCTTCGAGGCCAGCCGCTGCCGCGCCATCCACCAGCCGATGATGCCGGCGATACCGGCCATGAAGACAAGGATGGCGCTCATGACAAGGCCCTCTCGGACGACCCCGCCGAAGCCGGCTGGTTTTGCGGCAGGAAGTCCTCAGCCGCGCCGGGCACGCTGTAATCATACGGCCAGCGATAAACGACCGGCAGTTCCTTGCCCCAGTTGCCATGAACCGGCGGCGTCTGCGGCGTCTGCCATTCCAGTGTCGTGGCCCGCCACGGATTGCCGACGGCCTTTTTGCCCCACCGCAGGCTCCACTCGAGATTGAACAGGAACAGCAATTGCGCCGCACCGACGATGAGCGCGGCCACGGTGATGAATATGTTCAACGTGTGCGCCGAATCTGGAATGAAGGCGGTTTCGCCCAGCTCGTAATAGCGGCGCGGCACGCCCATCAGCCCGAGATAATGCATCGGGAAGAAGATGGCATAGGCACCAAGGAAGGTGATCCAGAAATGGACGTGCCCCATCGCCTCGTTCAGCATCCGGCCCGTGACTTTCGGATACCAGTGGTGAATCGCACCGAAGATCACCATGATCGGCGCGACCCCCATCACCATATGGAAATGGGCGACCACGAACATCGTATCCGAAAGCGGCACATCGACGACGACATTGCCAAGGAATAGGCCGGTCAATCCGCCATTGATGAAGGTGACGATGAAGGCGAGCGCAAATAGCATCGGCAGGGTGAGATGAATATCGCCGCGCCAGAGCGTCAGCACCCAATTATAGACCTTGATCGCCGTCGGCACCGCGATGATCAGCGTCGTGGTTGCAAAAAAGAACCCGAAATTCGGGTTCATGCCGCTGACATACATGTGATGCGCCCAGACGACGAAGCTCAGCGCCGCGATGATGACGATCGCCCAAACCATCATGCGGTAGCCGAAGATATTCTTGCGCGCATGGGTGCTGATCAGATCCGAGACGATGCCGAAGGCGGGAAGTGCGACGATATAGACTTCCGGATGGCCGAAGAACCAGAACAGGTGCTGGAACAGGATGGGACTGCCGCCCTCCTGCTTCAATTGTTCGCCCATCTCCACGATGGCCGGCATGAAGAAGCTCGTGCCGAGCAGCCGGTCGAACAGCATCATGACGGCGGCGACGAAGAGCGCCGGGAAAGCGAGCAGCGCCATGGCGGTCGCCGTGAATATGCCCCATATCGTCAATGGCATGCGCATCAGCGTCATGCCCCGCGTGCGTCCCTGCAACACGGTGACGACGTAATTCAGCCCGCCCAAAGTAAAGCCGATGATGAACAGGATCAGCGATGACAGCATCAGGATGATGCCCCAGTCGCGCCCGCCCGGCGTTCCAGAAAGAAGCGCCTGCGGCGGATAGAGCGTCCAGCCGGCGCCCGTCGGCCCGCCGGGTGCGAAGAAACCGGCCACCAGCACAAGGACGGCGGAGAGGTAGAGCCAGTAGCTCAGCATATTGGCATAGGGAAACACCATGTCGCGCGCGCCGAGCATCAGCGGGATCAGATAGTTGCCGAAACCGCCAAGAAACAGCGCGGTGAGCAGGTAAATCACCATGATCATGCCATGCATGGTGATGAACTGATAATAATGTTCCGCGTCGATGAAGGAGAAATAGCCGGGAAAACCGAGCTGCAGGCGCATCAGCCAGGAAAGCACCAGCGCCAGCATGCCGATTGCGATGGCTGTCAGGAAATATTGAATGGCGATGATCTTGGCGTCCTGGCTGAAAACATATTTCGTCCACCAGCTTTTCGGGTGATAAAGCTCGACGTCCTCGACTTCAGCGGGCTGAATGACCTGCCCGGCGCCGGATCCAATCTCGACCATGTTCCATCCTCCCTGTTCCCCCGATGCGGTCTTCCCCTCTCAATATGCACGACGCTCATCTGGCCGCCGACGTTTCCGCCGAGGCCAGCAATTTCGAGAAAGTCGGCTGCTGCTGCAGCCAGGCTTGATAATCGGTGTCGGTATCAACGACGACGGTGCCGCGCATCTGCGGATGGCCCACACCGCACAGTTCCGCGCAGAGAACCTCGAATGTCCCCGTCCGGGTCGGCGTGAACCAGTAATAGGTGACCGAACCGGGGATCATGTCCATCTTTGCCCGGAACTCCGGCACGTAAAAATCATGCACGACATCGACCGCGCGCAGCAGCATTTTCACCGGCCTGCCGGCGGGCAGATGCAACTCGCCGCCTTCAACGATGACATCGTCCATTCCGGCGGGGTCGTTCCTGTTCAGGCCGAGCGGATTGTTGGGTCCAATAGCGCGCGTATCCGCCCGCCCGAGCCGTCCGTCCGCTCCCGGCAGCCGGAAACTCCATTGCCATTGCTGACCGACGACCTCCACCTCGCTCGCACCGTCAGGGACGGTTACGAACTGGTTCCATACGAAGAGGCCCGGCAAAAGCATCGCCGCCACCCCAACCCCGGTCCCGCCCGCCAGCCACCATTCCAGGCGCTTGTTTTCAGGCTCATATGCCGCCCGGTTTCCGGCGCGGTGCCTGAAGCGGAACACGCAATAGGCGACGAACAGCACGATGGCGGAGAAAACGAAGCCGGTGATCCAGAAAGTGATGATGATCGTATTGTCGATATAGCTCCAGTTCGACGCTATCGGCGTCCACCACCACGGGCTCAGCAGGTGGAACACGATCGATCCCACTACCAGCAGAACGAGAACCACAACGACAGCCATCGTCTCCTCCCGTGACCCGGCCACGACTGCTTCCAAAACCCATCGCAAAATATATTAGCATTATCTCATAAATGAGTCGGGCGAGCAATTATGGTAGCGGCTCCTTCCTGTGCGCCTGCATCAATCGGGAAGGCAATCGCGAAAAGCAGACGGATCGGAAGAAAACGATACCACATGGCGTCCCCGCACTCTGCGTGGCCATTCCAACCGCCGCGGCTCCCCTCAGCGGGGCCGCAACGGCAGGAAGGATGATCTACGGATATATTTCCTCTATCAATTCAAGGCGTACGGCTCGGATAATCGGACACGATCAGTTTCCGATAGAGGTGCCAGGTCGAGTGGCCGAGGATGGGCATGACGACCGCGAGGCCGATAAAAACCGGGATCGTGCCGACAACGAGCAAGGCCGCGACGATCAATCCCCAAAGCGCCACGGGAACCGGGTTGGCAAGCGTGGCGCGGATGCTCGCATCCACCGCCGCGACTGCGCCGACATCCCGGTCGAGCAGCAGCGGGAACGCCACCACCGTTGTCGCCAGCACGACGACCGCGAAAACGAAACCCGCGAGATTGCCCCAGATGATGAGGGAGAGACCTTGCGAGGTCGTCAATACGTCCGACAGAAAGGTAGAGAGCGAAACCGGACCGGTCGCATCGAAAGTCGCAGTGTAGATGCTCTGCGCAACAATCAGCCAGACGACGAAAAGCACCAACAGCATGACGGCGACCGCGATGATAGACGGCAGGGCCGGAGAGTGACGAACCTCCAGTGCATGCCGCCAGGAGCTATCCAGCCCCTTTTCGCGCCGCCGACTGATTTCATAAAGCCCGATGGCCGCGATCGGACCAATCAGTGCAAAACCCGACATCAGCGGATAAATAACCGGCAGCAAATTGGCGCCGGAACTCCACATTACCAGAAAAACACCGGCGATCGGATACATAAGACAGAGAAAAACATAGTGGGACGGCTTTTCTTTAAAGTCCTCAAGTCCCAGCTTCAACGCATCCACGATATCCGGGATGCCAATCTTGCGGACTTCCGGGCGGGCAAATTCACCACTCGCACCGGACATGACATGGAATGCCGTCATAGCACTTCTCCTCCTGCGCCATGATCCGGCTGGCGGTACAGGAACGCTCGGTGACTTCTATCGAGGCGTAAAACCGCAACCGGCTGTTTTGTAATTTATCAAATTCTGGCGCCTTTGTCGCCTGTTGTTTAAATTGGAGACATCAGATGCCCGCCGTCGGCACAACTGGACTACCCTTGAGCCAGGTTGAGGCAAATGACGGTCCTGTCATCACTGAACTCCGCCGTTGTCGAACCTTTGACGGACGGATACTCGCCCAGCTTGTGAAAATCCGCCGCCTCGACACGCGCGAATTCCGCTTCCCAGGCCGCCACATCCGTCCCCGCCGGCAAGGACAAATAGCCGTCGGAGAATATTTCAACGCTCGAGAGCCCGTCTTTGGCAATGCGGAGGTCAACCGTCCCCTCCTGCATGACCGTTCCGCCATTCACCGAGGCGTAACCCAGCACATGCCCATGCCGGTTTGCGAATTGCGGCTGGACACGGATGCCGCCCATCAGGAATTCCTCGACCGTTTCAACGTCGTTCTCAAGACCGCTCATCCCGGCTGCGGCAGTGACGGCATTTTCCGCATCCCGCGCCGTCATGATACCGTTTGCGACCGCCGAACGCAGGCCGGAGAAGATCGTCGCGCGCGTTCTTGCTTCGGCCGCATCACCGTCACCGATGACGGCGAGAAGCTGTTTGAATACGAATATACGCGCCGAAGTACTTACCGTATCGATCAGCTTCGTGTGCTGAAACAGACGGGTGCCGTTGATCCTTACGCCGGAATCGCCGGCAAGCAGCAGGCGGAAGCTGTCGCCCATATCCGCCACGATCGCCAGGGTGGTCGATGGCGGATGGCCGGCATTGATGCGCTGCGCCTCCTTTTTCAGGATATCGCTGATATTCTGAAAAAGCGCGGGCGCGGCAAGCGTTTCCAGCCTGCCGTCAAGGCTCATCTCAGCCACGGCATTGGCGGCGGCGAGAGCCGCAATGCGGCCGGAAGTCAGCCCGCCGTAATTTGCTCCGGTCGGGTCGGTCGCGCCGTCGAAAACGGCCAGAACCCGTCCGGGAATGAGAAGCGCCACATCGTCCCCCGGCTTTGCGGCGTTCTTGTATTTCGATTGCGAAAAGCTCGCGATATTCATCTTTCCGGTGTCCTTGCAGAGGGAGGCTGGCGGCGACACATGGTCGCCGCTGCTGCAGTTTTGAATGATGTTTGATGGCTTCAGACGAAAGAGGCTTCCTTGTCCTCCGAAAGCCGGAAGACGACGAAGACGCAAAGTCCGGTGCTGACGAGAAGCAAGGTGGAAAGAGCCGCGGCCGTGCCGAACTCGCCGTCAATCACCTGAATATAGATCAGCACGGGCATCGTAATCGTCCGCGCCGTGTAGAGGATCAGCGTCGAGGACAATTCGTTGATGGCAGTGATGAAGCTCATCAAGGAACCGATGATGAGACCTGGCAACATCAGCGGCACCGTCACCGATATGAACGTCTTTGCCGGAGAAGCGCCGAGATTGACCGCAGCCTCCTCGATGGAGGGTTTGATCTGCCGCAGGATCGAGGTCGTGGAGCGGACGCCGTAAGGCAGGCGGCGGATAAACACCAACAGGATGATGATGAGCGCCGTGCCAGTGATGTCGAAAGGCGGATAACGGAACGTCGTGACGTAGCCGATTGCCATGACGACGCCAGGTATCAGATAGGGTACCATCAGCAGAAGATCGAGCGAACCCGATACTGCATTGTCCCGCCTGACCACGATGAATGAGAGCAGGCCGGAAACGATGGCGATCAACACCACGGCTGCAATCGCAAAGGTGAAGCTGTTGGCAATCGCCTGCGGTGAATCGCGAAGAATGCGGGCATAGCTGTCCAACCCGAAACCGCCTGTGAAGACAGGGCCGTTCGTCGCAAGGAACGATGTGTAGATGACCGTAAGGGACGGTAGCATGGCGACAAAGACGACCAGATAGCAGAAGCCATGCACGATGAACGATTTCAACGGGCGCATGGGCTGTTTAACCGGCCGGTTCGTCAGAGAACTGGCGTAACGGCGTTTGGCGAGAATGTGCCGCTGCAACAGAAGTGCGGCCATGGAAATAGCGATCATCACCATGGAAATCGTGACTGCCATGGTCGGCGTGCCCGCCATTTCGGAGGTATATTGCGCATAGGCTATGGTCGAGAGCGTCCTGATGCCCTTGCCGAGGATTGCCGGCGTTCCGAAGTCTGCGATGGACAAGACGAAGCAGATGATCGCGCCGGTGCTGACTGCCGGAAAGACCAGCGGCAAGGTGATCTTGCGGAACCGTTGGAACGCCGTGCAACCGAGGTTTTCCGCCGCATCCTCATAAGATTTGTTGATGGTGTTCAGCGCATTTTCCGTCATCAGGAAAATATAGGGAAAAAACTTCAGGCTGAAGACCATCACGATGCCGGGTATCCCGTAAATGGTCGGCAAGGAAATACCGGCGAAAGACAGGAGATTGGTGACTGCGCCGTTGGCGCCGAACAGCATGATCCAGGCATAGGCGCCGATGAAGGGCGGTGCACATAGAACCAGCACCGCGAAGGTGGCAATGAATGTACGGCCCTTAATGCGGTAACGCGAGGTGCAGAAGGCAAGCGGAATACCGAGCAGGCAGGCCCCCAACATGCCGAGCACGCCGATGACCAACGTATTCCACAATGCCACGGTATAAAAACGCCGCGTCAGCACCTGCACATAGTTGCCGAAACCGAAAGCACCCGTCTTGGCGTCGAAGAAACTGATGAAGAATACGCTAAAGATCGGCAGGACCAGGAAGACAGCCAAAAGGATAACGGCAAGCACCGTCACGCTTGTCCAGAAACCCGGCAGCCGCAAACGAAAACCTCCGGGCATTGAAGTCGCGGTCATATCCGTCATGACAGGCGCTCCCCGGTAACGCCTTCACCGAAGAGCTTGGTATCACCGGCAGACCAGGAGAAAACCGTTTTCTGGCCGGGCTGAAGGGCGATGATGTCAGGCGACGGCTTGGTGATCGCCTCGATTTCCTCTCCCGACGACAGCACCGCGGCGACATTCATCTCGCGGCCGGTGAAGCTGACCTGCCTTATGGTGACAGGCAGTTCGATGCGGCCTTCACCATCTGTCGCAGGCGAACCGACGGTAATGGCTTCGGGACGGATGGCGGCAACGACCGTTCGTTGCGGCGCAATGGCGTCGGCCTGCGGCAACCCTACGCCGTGCCCGGAAATGGAGGTCCGCCCACCCGCACGATCCAGCGTCAGGAAATTGTTTGCCCCCACAAAGGAGGCGACGAAACGATTGGCGGGGTTGTTGTAAACCTCCCAGGGCGCTGCGGCCTGCTGGATGACGCCGCCATACATCACACAGACGAGATCGGACATGGCAAGCGCCTCCTCCTGATCATGGGTCACATAAACCGTGGTAATGTTCATGGCTTGCTGGATTTCGCGCAGCTCGCGCCGCAGATCCACACGCAGTTTCGCATCGAGGTTGGATAGCGGCTCGTCCATCAGCAGCACTTTGGGATTGATGACGAGCGCACGCGCAAGGCCGACACGCTGCTGCTGACCGCCGGATAATTCATGCGGCATGCGCTTGGCGTAGGGAGCGAGCTGCACGATGTCGAGAATCTTGCCGACCCGTTCGCGAATCTCGGGGGAAGACGCCTTGCGCTGCTTCAAACCGAAGGCGATGTTGTCGAAGACGGAAATATGCGGGAAGACCGCATAATCCTGAAAAACCATGCCGACATCGCGCTTGTGTGCGGGCACATGTTCGATCGCCTGTCTTTCGATGCTGATACTGCCGCTATCCTGCTGGTGAAACCCCGCAATCGTGCGCAGGAGGGTCGTCTTGCCGCATCCGCTCGGACCGAGAAGCGTAAAGAACGATCCCGAGGGGATGGAGATATTGATGTCGGAGAGAGCGACGACATCCCGGTAACTTTTCTTGATGCTGGTAATTTCCACGGCGGCCATGTGCTGCTCCATGACAGATCCTGCACGGCCCGTGACCACGCTGGACAAACGAAAAGCGAATTGTGAATGAAGTAAAGGGGGACGGTCGCCGCTGCGCCGTCCCCGGCAATTATCTTACTGAACGTCGAGCAATGTCTCGTTCCACTTTTCCATCAGACGCGCGCGATTGTCTGCAGCCCATTTGAAATCGTATTTCGCATCGGGAACATCGGCCAGCGGAACAAGCGCCGGATTGGCGGGAACATCGGTTCGAACCGAGCGACGACCCGCCTTCACCACGATTTCCTGCGCTTCCTTGGAGACGATGAAATCGATGAAAGCCTTGCCATTGTCAGCATTCGGCGCTCCCTTGACGAGCGCCATGCCGTCAGGCGCGATTGCCGTACCCTCTTTCGGATAAACGATCTCGACCGGCGCGTTGCCGAGCTTGTAGCGCAGCGCGGCATCTTCCAGCGTAATGCCAACGGCCTGTTCGCCATCGTTGACGAAACGCGGCACCGCGCCTGAAGAGGTGGAAAGAACAGAGTTGGTGAGGATGCCGGTATAAATTTCCCAGCCTTTTTCCTCACTGTCGAAATCCTGCAATACCGTTGCCATCTGAATATAAGCCGAGCCGGACTGATCGGCGCGGGCCGAAGAAATCAGGCCCTTATATTCCGGCTTTGCCAGATCGGCCCAGGACGTCGGAACGGGAGCACCTTTCAGGGCCTCCTTATTGACGATAAAGGCCGTGACGACAGCCGTGAAAGGCACCCAATTCGTGCTCGGTGAGAAGGCCGGGTTGATCGATGCAGCCTCAACCGGCTTGTATGGCTCGAAAAGGTCGGCGGAGAAATCGATAACCGTCCCGTCGACGCTCCAGATCACGTCGCCCGCCGGCTTGCCGCTCTCTGCCTTGATGCGGTTCATCAGCTCGCCCGATCCGGCTTTGACAAGCTCGACCTTGGTGCCGGTTTTCTTTTCGAACATGGGCAGCAATTCGTCCATGAGCTGCTGCGGGGCAGCGGAATAGACCACGACGCTGCCTTCGGCATGAGCGAAAGCCGCGCTGGCAAGGAAAGTCGCGCCGGCAAAAAGGCGCGCGAAAATAGTGCATGATTGACGCATGAGGGGGCTCCGTTTTTTTGTTCCCTGACAGACCGGCCCTGCGACATGATTTTTTTTGGTTTTGCCTGCCGCTACCCGTTGTCTGCTATTTATTTTCTTTACGTAAATTAATTAGTCAAGCCGAAATTTATTTCGATTATGACAATAAAATATCCCATTGAAAAACCACATTATTTCCTGTTTTTGACTTACAGCCGCCCAATTTCAATGCCAGTTTTTGCGGTGAAACGCGGTATACAATCGCGTAATTTTCGCTAATCATCAGGCATAATTTCTCGCGGGAGACTTGTTTGATCGATCTCGGCTACAATGAGCGGCGTCTGCTCGAGATTCTGCGCGGCAAGGGAAGCATGTCGCGCATCGAACTGGCGCGCGAAATGGATGTTTCCGCACCGACCCTTACCCGCCTGACGGCCAATCTGCTGGAATCCGGCCTCATCATCGAAGCGGAGGAAGCCCGCAATGACGGCAAACGGGGGAAACCGTCCACAGCCATCGAAATCAACCCGAACGGGCTTTTCACGCTGGGGGTCTACTTCAATCCTGACGATCTGCGTGTCTGCGTGGCCGATCTCAATGGCACGATAAGACAGGAAATCAGATCGGAACTGGAGGGGCACAGTTTCGAGCACATTATGGAGATGGCCGAGGCGGCCGCCCGGCAAGTGCTTGAAAAAGCGAAGATAAGAAAAAAAGATGTGCTAGGCTGCGGCATCAGCTTTCCCGGCCATTTCAAGCGGGATCGCGGCCATGTCTTCCGCATCAAGCAGTTCGAAAGCTGGCGCGATATCGACGTCGACAAGGACTTTCAGCCCTATTTCGATTTCCCGGTCTTTCACGAAAATGACGGCAATACCGTCATTCTTTCCGAACTCTATTATGGTGCAGGCCGCAATATCCGAAACTTCGCGATGATCTGGCTGACATATGGCATCGGTGGTGCGCTGGTGGTGCAGCGCCATCTCTATCGCGGCACCAATGGCAATGCCGGCGAGTTCGGCGGACTGTTTCCAAAATCCCATCCCCGCCCCTCGGGACAGGACTTGTGCGACACTCTGGCTGCTCAGGGCGTCGCCATTCGACGTCTGAAGGATATTGACGAGAGTTATGCCGACCATCCCGCCGTGGCGTCCTGGCTTGAACGGGCAACGGATCAGCTTCGCCTGCTTTCTTTGACAGTCGCCCGCACGATGGATCCGGCAGCCATCATTTTCGGTGGATCGCTGCCGGACTGGATTGTCGAACATATCGTGCGGCGTATCGGCTCTCTGGATATACTCGGCGAGGATTTTTTCGTCGAGCCGCCGGAGATACGCAAATCGATCATGAGCGACTTGCCTCACCTGGGCGCCGCCAGCATACCGATCTACCGCGCCATCACGCCCAGCTATTATTCCGGGCGGGCGCTGAAGGGCTGGGCATGACGCCTCATGGCCGTTACGTGCCCCAGTGTATTGTCCAGAAGAGCCTCCATCGTCCAGAAACGCCCCTGAATATAGAAGTCACCGCGCGATTCCGCTCCCTTTGTGTTAAATGAAATCGCCGCGTTGGCGTCGAAGATGGCGAGCAGGGCGCACGACCCGGCAAATTCTTTGGCGCTTTCGCAAACCACCCTTCCCACACATCACCACATCCAGCATGTCATTGCTTTTAGCCTCCATGGCGAATAGCGGGTTGAGATGACCTCCGGCAAAGGGTATCAGGTGCCACTCTCAGGCGGACCTTCCGCAAACAACAAGGCGCATCCTGACATGATACCGGACTTCCTCGTCACCCATTCCGGTGGCTTCCATGCCGACGAACTGCTGTCGAGCGTTGTGCTGACGCGGCTTTTCCCACAGGCACGCCTGATCCGCAGCAGGGCGCCCGAATGGATCGCACCCGGCGCAGATCGCATCGTCTACGACGTCGGCGGCGCTTATGACGCAGCAAAGGGAGCCTTTGATCACCACCAGCGCGGCGCGCCGTTGCGCAAGGACGGTCAGCCCTATAGTTCGTTCGGACTGATCTGGAAGCATTTCGGCCGCGATTATCTTGCCGCCTTTGGCGTTCCGGAAGACCATATCGAAACCATTCACGCCTCTTTCGATGCCAGCTTCGTGCTGCCGGTCGATCTGGTCGACAACGGTGCGCTCAGCCCCTCCACAGCTGGGCCGCTCGCGGGACTGACCCTGCCCGTCCTGCTCGAAACTCTGAAGCCTGTTTTCGACGAGACAGATCCCGAAGCGGACAATCGCAGTTTCCACGCGGCGTTGGCCATCGCCCGCAGCTTCGTGGAGGCAAAGATTGCCAACAGCGCCGCGAAATTGCGGGCCGAGACGCTGGTAAACCGGGCTATCGCGGATGCCGGCGAGGGTCATATTCTGGAACTGCCGGTGGGCATGCCGTTCCGGCCCGCCATCGTGAAGGCGGGGGCGGACCATTTGCTTTTCGTCGTTCATCCACGTCACAACGACTGGTGCCTTACCGGCATTCGTCGCGCGGATGAAGGTTTTGAGCTGCGGGCGGATTTGCCGGCCGCCTGGGCAGGCCTGACGGATAAGGATCTGGAAGCGGTTTGCGGCGTCGAAGGCGCAAGCTTCTGCCACAACGGCCGGTTTGTCGCAGCGGCGAGAACCCGCGATGCTGCACTGGCCATGGCGGCGTTGGCGGTAAAAGAGGCGACCGCAACCAAATAGTGGCATGGTCGCCAATCAAGCGGCAAATCTGCATTGCCAAAGCCGTGCTTGTCGTCGGATGTCGGTGGCGCCGCCTGGGCGGTTTTGAGATCGCCGATCGCGATACTGACCGTACGCGTCGCAAAAACGCCTCCTGGAACAAACAGCGGGAGGAGAAACATATGCTTGGATGTGGGTTTTGATCTTGCCCATACCCAGTTCTTGGTACGTCCTGAGAAGTTCGCCGGCGCGCGCCCTTGAGCATCGGGCCGCCGTGGTTATCCTGCCCGAATTATGGCGGTCACACACGTATTGAGGAATACGCGACCGCTTTCGGGGAGGATGTCATGAAATTTCTGTTGGCCGCTTCGCGTGCCATTGATGCCGCCAATGCAGCCATTGGCAAAGGTGTTTCCTGGCTGCTTCTCGCGGCCATTTTTATCAGCGCCGTCAATGCAGCCATGCGCAAGGCGTTTTCGATGAGCTCCAACGCCTGGCTTGAATCGCAGTGGTATTTGTTTTCCGCAGTGTTTCTGATCGCCGCCGCCTATACGCTTCTCAACAACGAGCATGTGAAGGTGGATCTGGTCTATGGAAGTCTTCCGCGCAAGGGGCAGCTGTGGGTCGATATTCTCGGGACCATCTTCTTTCTCATGCCTTTCTGCCTCATCACGGTCTATCTTTCCTGGCCGGTGTTTCTGCAGAAACTTGCGTCCGGTGAGGTTTCGAACAACACGGGCGGCCTCATTCAATGGCCCGTCTGGGCGCTGATACCGATTGGCTTCAGCCTGCTGGCCATTCAGGGCGTTTCGGAACTCATCAAGCGTGTCGCGATCCTGCGCGGCGATATCCCCGATCCGGTTGCAGCGGCTGACGCCGCCGCCGCACTGCTCTGATCGAAGGAAACAACAACAATGGCATTCATTGCGGAAAATCTCGCGCCCATCATGTTTGCGGCGCTCATCATCGTGCTTTTGCTCGGCTACCCCGTCGCCTTCGCCCTGGCCTTCGTCGGCTTTTTCTTCGGCTTTGTCGGAATAGAGCTCGGCCTGCTGCCAGTGACGCTGTTCCAGGCCATCCCCGATCGCATATTCGGCCAGATGTCGAATGAAACGCTGCTGGCCATCCCGTTCTTCACCTTCATGGGGCTCATTCTTGAAAAGAGCGGCATGGCGGAGGACTTGCTGGACACGATCGGCCAGCTGTTTGGACCGGTCCGCGGCGGCATCGCCTTCGCCGTCATCTTCGTCGGGGCAATTCTGGCCGCCACCACCGGCGTCGTCGCCGCCTCGGTTATTTCGATGGGCCTCATCTCGCTTCCCATCATGTTGCGCTATGGATATGACCGCAAGGTCGCCGCCGGCACGATTGCGGCTTCCGGCACACTGGCGCAGGTCATCCCGCCCAGCCTCGTACTGATCGTGCTGGCTGACCAGCTCGGCCGTTCAGTGGGCGACATGTACAAGGGCGCGCTCGTTCCGGGTCTCATGCTCGTGGCCGCCTATACGGTCTATATCATCGTGACCTCGATCATCAGTCCGACGAAAGTCCCTGCCCTGCCGCCGGAGGCGCGGACCCTGCGCGGCACCAAGCTCTTGCTCAAGGTCATAACCTCGCTGGTACCGCCGCTCGTCTTGATATTCCTCGTGCTTGGCACGATCTTCCTCGGCATCGCCACACCCACGGAAGGCGGCGCTATGGGTGCTGTCGGCGCGCTCGCCCTTGCGCTTGCCAACCGCAAGCTCAATTTCGGGCTGATCCAGCAGTCTCTGTACGCCACGGCAAAGCTGTCGTCCTTCGTTCTGCTCATCCTGCTCGGCGCGCGCGTCTTTTCCCTGACCTTCTATGGCGTAAACGGCCATGTCTGGGTCGAGCATCTGATGACGTCGGTTCCGGGCGGCGAGATCGGCTTTCTGATCGTCGCCAACCTGCTGGTCTTTTTCCTGGCCTTCTTCCTCGACTATTTCGAATTGGCCTTCATCATCATCCCGCTGCTGGCGCCGGTCGCCGATGCGCTTGGCATCGATCTGATCTGGTTCGGCGTGATGCTGGCCGTCAACATGCAGACGTCGTTCATGCACCCGCCCTTCGGTTTTTCGCTGTTCTTCCTGCGGTCCGTTGCACCCACGCGCGCCTACAAGGACCGGATCACCGGACAGACGATCCAGCCGGTCACCTCGTCCCAGATCTATCTGGGCGCCATTCCCTATCTGTTCATCCAGCTGACCATGGTCATCATCATCATCGCCTTCCCCGGCATCGTGATGCACTACAAGTCAGGCGTGAAACAGGCCGATCCTTCCGCCGTCCATATCAATGTACCGATGCCGGGCGCAGGTACGGACGCCGATCCTTTCGCCAATCCTTTCCTGGCGCCGGGCAACAGCGCACCGAGCTTTGGAAAGCCGGGCGCGCCCTGACAATCGGCCGGGCGCGAAAGCGCCCCCCGTAACAAACATCGCTGACATTCAATAGGAGGAGGTAATCTATGAAGGTCAACCCAGGTCGCAGACAACTCTTGTCGGGCGGCGTACTTGCAGGAGCGGCTGCGGCTGCTTCGGCACTTGCGACACCCGCCATAGCCCAGTCATTGCCAACTATTCGCTGGCGTCTCACGTCCGGCTTCCCGAACAATCTGGACACGATCTATGGCGGCGCCGTGGTCATGGCCAATGCATTGAAGGCCATTACGGGCGGCAAGTTCGAAATCCAGGTCTTTCAGGCTGGTGAAATCGTTCCAGGAGCCCAGGCCATCGACGCCGTAAAAGCCAATACCGTCGAGATTTCCCATACCTGCGGCTACTATTTCACGGGGAAAGATCCGACATTCGCCATCGGTTCGACCATCCCCTTCGGCCTGAACGCCCGCCAGCAGAACGCATGGCTCTACCATGGCGGCGGCAACGAGGCTTACAACGAATTTCTTTCCGACTACGGCGTCATCGGCATTCCCGGTGGAGCGACGGGTGCCCAGATGGGCGGCTGGTATCGCAAGGAGATCAAGAGCCTCGAGGATATCAAGGGCCTGAAGATGCGTATTGCCGGCGTCGCCGGACAGGTGCTCGCCAAGCTTGGCGCGGTGCCGCAGCAGCTTCCGGGCGGCGACATCTATCCGGCGCTGGAACGGGGCACCATTGATGCCGCGGAGTGGGTCGGTCCCTATGACGACGAAAAGCTCGGCTTCTACCAGATCGCGCCATACTACTATTATCCCGCGTTCTGGGAGGGTGGACTGACGATCCACTTCTTCATCAACAAGGACCAGTATGCAGCACTGCCTGATGAATACAAGGCAGCGCTCGACACCGCCTGCAAGGCCGCCAACATCAACATGCAGGCGCTGTACGACGTCAAGAACAAGGATGCGATCCGCTCGCTGGTTTCCAAGGGCACGCAGCTTCGCCCGCTGCCCCGCGATGTGCTCGACGCCGCCTATAAGGCGACCTTCGAACTTTATGACGAGTACACCCAGAAGCATCCCGCATGGGCCAAGATCTATCCGGGCTGGAAGAAGTTCCGCGACGAGAGCTTCGAATGGTTCCGCGTCGCCGAATATACCTATGACAGCTACGGCTATGCCATGCAGACGGCCGGCAAATAAGCAGGCATAGACTTTACGAGGCCCCTGGATGGCGACATTCCGGGGCCTCTGGCCTTTGGCGGCTATTCTTTGATAAGCCCGTTATCGATCGCATAGCGGATGAGACCGGCAGTCGTCGCTATATCCAGTTTCCTCTTGATGTTCTTGCGATGGGTTTCCATCGTGCGCTCGGCAATGTCGAGCGCCAGCGCAGCGTCACGATTGCTCTTTCCGCGCGCGATCAGCAGCAGAACTTCCTGTTCGCGTGTCGTCAGCGCCTTCAGCCTGCCGGACGCCCCCTCCATTAGCACATCGCGAACGCCAGAGGAAAAATAGGTGCCGCCGGCAGCCACGGTTTCGATTGCGGCGACTATTTCTTCGGTCGCCACGTCCTTCAGAATGTAACCGGCTGCACCATACATCACCGATGTCGATATATATTCCCGGCTGTCATGCATCGACAGCATCAGCACCCGGGCGGAAAGCTGCTTTTCCTTGAACAGTTCCAGGGCATCGATGCCATTGATCTGCGGCATATTGATATCCATCAGCACCACATCGGGCCGCGTGGCGACAGCCGCATCGATACCGGCCATGGCGGATACCGCGGTTCCAACGACTTCGAGATGCTCGTAAGTCTCAAGGACGGCCCTCAACCCGTCCAGAACCAGAGGATGGTTGTCGATCAACAACACACGGATCGGATGAACGGTCACTCGGCGGCCTCCTGTAAGCCGTCATTGCGATCCTTCATGGCAGTGATGGGCAGCACCGCGCGCAGAACGGTTCCCCTGGCGGAGCTTTCGACATCCAGCCTGCCGCCGAAATGCGTCATGCGTTCCTGCATGTTTCTCAAACCGAGCCCCTTGCTTGCCGGCATCCCGTTCTCCTTCCGAACGGCCGGAAATCCACGACCATTGTCGCTGACATCCATCTGGACCCGTTCATCGCGGCTGGAAAACCGGATGGCGACTTGCGTCGCGCCGGCATGGCGCTCGATATTGGTCAACGCTTCCTGTGCGACACGGTAAAGCGCAACCCGCGCCTCCGGGACAAGCATATGCTTGAAGGCCACGGATTCAAGCGTCGCCGCAATTCCCGTGCGTTCGGAAAAACTCGAGATCAGGGATTCCAGAGCTGCCGTCAGCCCCAGATCGTCGAGGACACGCGGGCGAAGATCGTGCGAGATACGGCGGACTTCCTTGATCGCTTCGTTCAACGCAATGGCGCCTTTGCCGATCGCCTCTACAGCCCCGACATTATCCGGTGTGACCTTGCGCCGCGCGAGATCGATCGCGAAACGCACGCCGACGAGATTTTGGGAAATGCCGTCATGCAGTTCCCGGGCAATGCGAAGGCGCTCCTCCTCCTGCGTATCGATGATCCTTTGCATCAAGTCCTTGAGCCGGCCATCCGCCAGCCGCTGCTGGCGCAGATTGAGCAGCATGCAGGTGGCGAACACCAGCAATACGGCGGGAACCGCAAACAGGGCGACGATCAGGAAGTTCCAGGTGATTGAATGCCGCAACTCCTCCTTCGCCGCCGCCGTTGTCGCAAAAACGTCGTCGAGGTAAACGCCGGTACCGATCATCCAGCGCCATTTGTCGAGGCCGGCCGCAAAGGAAAGCTTGTCGGCCATTTTTTTGGTGGAGGGTTTTTCCCACTTGTACTGGACGAGCCCTCCCCCCTTTTTCGCCTCGACGATCAGATCGTAGATCACCCGGTTGCCATCGGGATCGTGGAGATCCAGCCAGTTGTTCCCCGGACGGAAATTCTGTCGTGGATGGACCACGTTCAGCCCGTCATAGTCATAGACGAAGAAATAGCCGTCAGTGCCATAGTCGAGACCGGTCAGGATGCGCTTGACCTCTTCCTTCGCGGCCTCGTCATCCGGTCCTGCCCTGTCATAGACCGAGCGGATCGCCGAAAGGGCGAGATTGGTGAGGTTGAGGAGTTCAGCCTCCTTTGCAGCGAGCATGTTTCGTTCGAACGCATCGATGCTCGTGCGCGCCAGCGTCATAGACTGCCACGTGATCAATGCGGTAATGACGATAATCGCAAGAACAAGTGGCCCGATGGCCAATGCGAGAATCTGGCTCCTGAGTTTCATGCCCCCTCCCGACACATCCATCTTGTGCTCTTTACTTCACAAAACTTAATGCCGCAAATGAGAGACATTGGAAAGCGACCCGCGCGACGCGACCATGAGTGACCTATTCAGGCCTGTTCCTGAAGAGCGGCTTTCAATCAAGTCCGGGGAGCGCCCGGCAATCGGCGCTCCCGTTTTCGTCAGGCCTGATCCAGGGCAAGGGTCAGGTCGGCGACAAGATCGTCGGGATGTTCGATGCCGATTGACAGCCGGATCGTGGAATCCAGCACACCGATGCGCTGGCGGATATCGGCAGGAACTCCCGAATGCGTCATCGTTGCGGGGTGAGATGCGAGAGACTCCGTGCCGCCGAGGCTGACCGCGAGTTTGAATATGTTGAGCGCATTGAGGAATTTGAAAGAGGCGGCCTGCCCGCCGGCGATGTCGAACGAGAAGGTCGATCCCGCGCCGGAGCATTGAGCGGCAAACACCTTGCCAGCGGCAGATGCCGGATCGCTGAACGGAAGGTAATGGATTTTCTCGACCTTGGGATGCGCATTCAGGAATTCCGCCACGACCCTGGCGTTGCTGTCCGCCCGCTCCATCCGGATTTGCAGCGTCTCAAGGGAACGTCCGAGCATCCAGCACGAGTGCGGATCGAGTTGCGTGCCGATTGCTCCACGC
This sequence comes from Agrobacterium salinitolerans, assembly GCF_002008225.1. Lineage (GTDB taxonomy): Bacteria > Pseudomonadota > Alphaproteobacteria > Rhizobiales > Rhizobiaceae > Agrobacterium > Agrobacterium salinitolerans. The sequence continues at coordinate 64,688 of NZ_MRDH01000009.1, forward strand.
AACGCCTTCACCTGCTTCATGACATTCTTCCGACCGAGCGCCGCCCCGGCAATGAGATCGGAATGCCCGCCAACATACTTCGTCAACGAATAGAGCGAGATGTCCGCGCCATGCTCGATGGGCCGCTGGAACACCGGGCCGAGGAGCGTATTGTCGCAAGCGATGATCGGCCTGTGCCCCTGCCTCTCGCTGATCGCGTCGGCGACCCGGCTCATCATCGCGACATCGACAACGCTGTTTGTCGGATTGGCCGGCGTCTCGATGAGGATGACGGAGACCCTGCCTTTCGCCATCGCCTCTTCTGCGGCAGCCATCACCGAAGTCTCGCTGACGCCATCGGCAAAACCCACTGCCGAGACGCCGAAATTATGGAAGGTCTTGGCCAGCAGCGTCTCCGTACCGCCATAAAGCGGCTGGGAGTGGAGCACAGTATCACCGGGCCGGACGAAGGCGAAAAGCGTCGTCGAAATGGCGGACATGCCGGACGAAAAGAGCGCGCAGCTCTCCGTTCGCTCATAAACGGCAAGACGATCCTCGACAATCTCGCTGTTTGGATGGTTGAAGCGCGAATAGACGAGGCCCGCGCCCCTGCCTTCGGGCGGCTCCTTGCGGCCGGAGACGTAGTCGAAGAAGTCACGCCCGTCTTCCGCCGACTTGAAAACGAAGGTCGATGTCAGGAACACGGGAGGCTTTACGGCGCCCTCCGACAATTCCGGATCATAACCGTAATTGAGCATCTGGGTTTCAGGATGGAGGGCGTGGTTGCCGATGTGGGTTTTGGACGGATGCGGCGCGGTCATTTCCGATGATCCCTCAGCTGGTGTTGAACTACCTGCAGGTTACACGCAGTGAAACCAAAATACCTTGCATTCTGAAGCGTCGAGTTGTCTCATAAAGCAATATATTGCGGAGAATGGTCATTTATGTCGCAAAAAATTGCAGACCCGATCGACAGGCGGATACTCAGGGAATTGTCTGCCGATGCGCGGATCACGAACAACGAACTTGCCGAGCGGGTTGGACTGTCAGCATCGGCGTGCCTGCGGCGGCTTCGACGCCTGGAAGAGATAGGCGCCATCAAAGGGTACTCCGCGATCATTGATCCGGCAATCGAGGGATGGACGATGACCGCCCTTGCGTCCGTCCGCCTCAGCCGCCAGCACGATGACGAAATCCGGATGTTCGAGGCGGCCGTTCTTGACTGGGACGACGTTCTCGAATGTCATCTGGTCACGGGTCCGAGGGACTACATGCTCAAGGTCATGTGCGGTGGGCTGGAGGACTACGAGCGTTTCATCAAGGACAAGATTGCAAAGCTGAAATGCGTCGAGACCATCGAGACCAGCTTCGTCATGAACACGATTAAAACGCGGCGCATCTGAACGTCATGGCCACGGCGGCAATCCGCTTTCTCATCAAGCCTGCCCCCCATCGGCGCTAATCGTTCCCGATTGCTTCAAGCCAGATGCTGACGGCGACCGCTCCCGCATCGGGATGTCCCATAGCCCGCTCGCCAAGATAGCTCGCGCGCCCGAGCCGCGGCTTCATCGACGTCGTCGCCTCGGCGCCTGCGATACCTGCCGCCAAGGCGGATCGCCAGGCGTCGTCGGCCGACGCTCCGGCTGCGAGCTTATCCCGGAACGTTGCTGCCGCTGGGTGAAGCGCATCTATCATCGTACGGTCTCCCGGCTTCGCACCGCCGAGTTCTGAGACCGCGAGAACGGCCGCCACGAATGCTTCCGCCATCTGTTGGGCCGTCGGCTTTTCGATCCCGGCAAGATGGCGCGAAGCGCGCATCAGGCCCGTGGCGTAAAAGGGGCCCGAGCTTCCGCCGATTGCCTTCCGCATCGCATTTGCCATCTCCATCAAGCCGCCGGATATATCTGCGAAGCTCTGCCGTGGCAGCGCCAGTATTGCTTCGGCGCCGCGCACCATGCTTGTTCCAAGGTCACCGTCGCCCGTAACACTGTCCAGTTGCGTCAGTTTGGGCTCCGCAGCGATCAGTGCACCGGCGACCCGCTCCGCGGCGGAACGCAGTCGTTCACCGGCGACCGTGACGCTGCTTTGCGCGGTCACGCTCGTCTTGACGCCTGCCGAAGGCAAGACGCGGTTGCGGTTCACCACACCGCCGCGCGGCCATGCACCGGCGTCGGTTGGCGCATCCATGAGATTGAGCATTGCGTCGTCCACATGCATGACCGACAGGGAAAAGCCGGGCATATCGAGGGCGGAGAGGAAGGTGCCGGCCCATGCCCTTTCGACCACGACGCGCTTTGCCTCCAGACGTGTGACGGCGGATCGCGCCACGACCGCAAGTTCCATTGGCGGCGTCGATCCCAGTCCGTTGACCAGAAGCGCAACCCGGTCGCCGCTCTTCAGCCTGCCATCGGCTTCAATCGTTTCGAGCACCAGCTTCACGAGCTCGTCCGCCGGTGCGATGGGCATCCGCCGAACGCCCTGTTCTCCATGGATGCCGAGCCCGACTTCGATTTCAGCGTCGCCAAGGACGAAGCCCGGCCTGCCAACGGCAGGGAGCGTGCAGGAGCCCAGTGATATTCCCATGGAAGATAAGTTTCCAGCGGCTTCCCGGGCGACGCGGGCCACCTCTTGAAGGGAAAGTCCCTGCTCCGCGGCCGCGCCAGCGAGCTTGTGAACAAGCACTGTACCTGCAATACCCCGGCGGCGATCGTCGGGAACTGTATCCTTCAACGCAACGTCATCGGCAACGACCACGATCTCGACCGGAATTCCTTCAGCCCGCGCCAGCTCGGCCGCCAATCCGAAGTTCAGTCGATCACCCGTATAGTTCTTGACGATAACCAGAGCGCCGGCGGGTCCGGCCGCAGCCCTGATGCCGGCAAGAACCGCATCGGTGCTCGGCGAAGTGAAGACATCGCCTGCCACCGCAACGGTCAGCATACCCGCGCCGACATAACCCGCATGAGCTGGTTCATGGCCACTGCCGCCGCCCGACAGAACCGCCACCCTGCGCTTTTCCGGGTCCGGAAGGCCAGAGCGGATGACGACATTCTCATCCGCTAGCAGGACCGTCGCGGGGCTGAGGGCCACCACGCCCTCAAGCATGTCCCGCACAACGGTGGCTGGATCGTTGATGAGCTTCTTCATGCCTTTACTCCTCGATGCAGTTCGTCGACTGGCGGGGACGCGGACGTGCCCTCCCGAAGGTGAACAAGCACGATCTCCCGGTCAATTTCAAGTTCCGGGCATTGGAACTCGTAACATCGATTGAGGGTATGCGAGGCAAGCACAGGTGCATATCCGCCATTGCCTCTCGCGGCGGAGACGCTATCATGATGGCGCTGTAGGACGGTAAGCTTTGGGAGGAGCGATACGTGAGACGGATGTGGCCAGACGAATTCACCTTTCTGCTGGACGGTGCAGAAGAAGTTGACCTACATATTCCATCGGCGGCGCATGACGATGGTTCGCCCGGAAAAACAATATCCAGAAAGGCCTTGAAAGCCCGTATCAGCCAACAGGATTTTGAGAATATCTGGCATCTCGCAGAGGCCCGCTACCGGCTGGGCGGCAGGTTGTCAGGCAAAGCGATTACGCTGATCGCCAACAACCCCCATTACCAGAATTGGCACCCCGCCGACGGCGGCAGCATCGAAAGCGTCTCCGATAGCGGTCAGAAATACACGACACGCTATGTGATCGTGCACTTTCTTCTGGATGATGTCAGCGAAGCTGTCGAAGCCTGAAATCCAGAAAGGCGGCTCTTTTGTGCGGGCGCAGCCCGCAAGCCGTTGAGGGCCGAGCGTATTACGGGGGGAGACGATGGACAAGCCACACCCATGGCGACATATGGCGAGCGCGCCGAAAACCGGAGATCGGATCCTCATCACGATACGGTCGTCCGAACAAGGGCCGTCCCAGGTAGACCTCGCTTATTGGTCGAAGGGCGACCAGTACGGCTCAGAGGGCTGGCGCGCTTCAGACTCTTCGCCGGGGCGGATCATCGAATATTCGGAGTCGGAATTGAAGTGCTGGATGCCTATGCCTTCAGCCAATATCGATGGTCTTACGATGCCCGCTCCCTGGGAGGGCGAGGACGACCGGGAGCTTGATGGGTCTGGGATCTGAAAGTTCGGGTTCGATCAGTGCTTGCCCGAGCCAACGGTTCATTCCAGCCTCAATCCGCCGCGACTATCGAACGGTTGCCGAATGGGGACATGGCGTCGAAGGCCCGTCGATCTGGCTCCGCCAAAATGGGCGATGGCGCCGGCGGCTCAAGCGGACTGATCCTTATCCTAAAAATTATGAACTGGTGATTTTGTTCTCTCAAACTGATGCTTTCCCAAATCAAGGCAAGGGCGTCGCGTCACTTGGTTCGAGAGAGGATAGGATTTTTCATGCTGGAACTCCCGAATACGTCAACAATCGAAGGCAATGCTGTTCGGTGGGGGAAGATCGGCAGCGGTCCGCCGCTGGTTGCCGTTCACGGCACACCCTTTTCTTCTCAGGTCTGGCGTAAGATCATCCCGCATTTTGCCCATGATCGGACCATCTATTACTTCGACATGGTTGGCTATGGTCAGTCTGAGATGCGCGAAGGACAGGATGTTTCGCTCGGAATACAGAATAATGTTCTGGAGAACTTGTTTAAAGAATGGAATATTGAACGGCCAGAGATGCTGGCCCATGACTTTGGCGGGGCAACCGTCCTTCGTGCCTACTTTCTCAACGGGTTGCGCTATTCCGCCTTAACGATCTTCGATGCTGTCGCTTTTGCCCCATGGGGGTCCCCTTTTGTGCAGCATGTTCGTCAGCACGAAATGGCGTTTTCCGACATGCCAGCCTACATGCATCGTGCCGTGTTGCGCGCCTACCTACAATCCGCCGCGCGCAATCCATTGTCGGAAGAGGCGCTGAAAATATACAGCGCGCCTTGGACTGGTCCTGTCGGGCAGCCTGCATTTTACCGGCAAATCGCGCAAATGGACCAGCGTTTCACAGATGAAGTCGAAACTCTTTATACCCGAATGGACTGCCCGGTAAGCGTACTTTGGGGAAAGAATGACGAATGGATTCCCCATCACGTGGGCGAGCGTCTTGCGGCGTTGATTTCCGCTAAAGACTGTATTTCGCTACCCGAGACCGGCCACCTTGTTCAGGAAGATTGCCCGGAAGCAATTGTCGCCGCAGTCTTGAGGAGTTTCAGGTGACCGGAAAAGTACCGAACAAGGCCACTTTAACGGTATAATTTCGCAGAACAAAGGCCACCGAATAAGTCTTCAGCCCTCGGTCACATCGCTGAAATTGTTACCTTCAGGTCGTTAATCAGTGTCGGCACCAGTTCTCCGACAGTCGGATGGATAGGCACCGCCCAGCGGAGTTTTTCGGTCGTCGCCCCGAGGTTCATGGCGTCCAGCACCCCGTAGATCGCTTCGTCACCCCCGACCCCCAGAAAGGCGGCGCCGAGCACCCGGTCGGTGTCAGCGTCGGCGACGAGCTTCATGAGGCCGAGTATTTCACCTTTCTCGACGGCTCGACCGACACGGCTCATAGGTCGGGTCGAGACCTTGACCCGGTGGCCGGCCTCCTTCGCCTGGCGCTCCGTCATGCCCACGCGCCCGAGAGGCGGATCAATGTAGAGGCCATAACCGAGAATGCGATCGGACAATTTGCGATCGCCGCCGTCGAGGAGGTTCGCGGCGGCGATCTCGAAATCATTGTAGGAGGTATGCGTGAAGGCGCCTCGTCCGTTGCAATCGCCAAGCGCCCAGATACCTTCGACATTCGTCTGAAGTCGCTCATCCACCTGAATGAATCCATGACGATCAGTCTCTACGCCCGCGAGATCGAGGCCGAGATCGTCGGTATTCGGCTGGCGCCCGAGGGCGACCAATACATGGCTGCCCCGGACTTCGCCTTGATCGGACCGCACGACGACGTCTGAGCCGTCCATGGCGACTGACAACAGTTTCTGGCTGAGAAGAACGTTGACGCCGTCCCTGGTGAGGATATCCGCAATGGCTTCCGAGATATCTCTGTCCTCCCGGGGCGCAAGGTGCGGTCCGCGCTCGACGACAGTGACCGCCGCGCCGAAGCGCCGATACATCTGGGCAAATTCCAGTCCGATATAACTGCCGCCGAGGACAACCAGGTGTCTTGGCAATTCCGCGAGTTCGATCATCGAAGTGCTTGTGAGATACGGCACGTCGGTCAACCCCTGCACATCGGGGATGTGTGGTCGCGCGCCCACGTTGATGAAAATCTGCGGCGCCGTGTAGCGTGTACCGTTCACATAAACGTCCTTCGCACCGGCGAATTTGGCCTGGCCATAAACCACATCCATCGTTTCGAGGCTATCGAACCAGGCCGCCAGGCCGCTTCTCGCATCGAGGGTCACCTTCCTGGCGCGGGCCGCCACGGCCGACATATCCATCGTCGGCTCACCAGGAATAGTGACCCCGAATTCGGATGCACGCCGCGCCATCTGGGCGGTCTTGGCACAGGCGACCAAGGCCTTGGTCGGCATGCACCCGGCGTTAACGCAGGTTCCGCCGAGATACTTCCGTTCGATCAGGACCACCTTGCGGCCCATCGCCGCCATACGAGCGGCGAGAAACGGCCCGGCCTGTCCGGCCCCGATGAAGATTGCGTCGTACTCTCTCATGACACGGCCACCACGACGAGAAGCGCGAACGCTATGATAACGGTGTCTTCGACCAGCGCCACGGGGAGCTCAAGCCCGAAACGTTTAGCGAGCCAGAAGCGACTGATCGCGCCGCCCAAGGTTTCGGTGACAGCGCCGATGACGCCCGTGAAATGCCTCGGAGCCACCATTCCTGCAGTTGCGGCGGTCATCGGGCGGCCGATAGAACCCGTCACGGCCCGGAGCAATTCAGTGAAGAAAAGAGTGTTCGGGAAGATATCGAACCACCCAAGATACCTGCCCCAGGCGATTGTGAAGGGAGTGGCCCTGGTGGGCGGGTCGACGGCGATTCTTGAGGGAACTGGGAAAAGAACGAGCATTCAAGTTCCTCTGAAAGTTTAGTAAATCAAGAACGTGCCGCTCGCATGCTCGGCAGACACATGGTGACAACCCCGCGGCGGCCAGCAACGTGCGAGGGCGCTATTTCAAGGGAAAGCGTGCCTCCATCCCGAATCCTCCACACTGTCTCAGTACTGGTTCAGTGGTCAGGCTCGTCAGGATACCACGTTCCATCCACGACGGCGATTGCAACATTTCGCGCGCTGCCGCCCAAAAGGGCGACATAATTTTATCAAAGCAGAGATATTTTTTTGCCCGCCTCCCTGCGCTTGATCGAACAGGCTTCCTTGGGCCTGACATTTCCAGTCAAGTCCCGCCGCGTTGTTTCCGGCGTCTAGCCGCGATCACCTGATCTATAAGGGCGCTCCCGGCGCGACCCCGCAAGAAGGATCTGCCGGGCTCTGACCGGAGAATGGAATTTTTCCGGTTAAAGCCGCAACGGTTGCGCGTTGTACCGGCAAAATCGGAGAATAACCGTTCACGAACGTTTCGCATTCCGGCATATGGTAAAGGAGAAACGGGGAACCGAGCGAAACATATATGGTCGGAAGATAGTCCCACAATCTTTCCATCGATGCGGGAAACGGCCCGTGCAAATCTGCCCACCGCGGACCAAGGTGTTCCCTGGCGGACATCTCTTCTTCAGCGAGAACATAGACGCCAACGTCATATAGCGCCGCTTCTATTTTCTCGCCAGGCCGCAGAATTGTCACATCAAACCCCGCCTCTCGAAGAAGCTGGTCAAACTGAAGTTGTGCGATCGGACCGGAAGGGGTCGTTCGCAGCAGGGCACACGACCAGGCAGACACGCTTTTAAGCAACCGGTCGGCTGTTTCGCGTTCCGCAATTACGGTTCGGGGTGGAACATGAAAGATATGGAGGTCGCATATAGACCAAATCTGGTCGATGCATGATCCATGCCGCGTCTTCCTGTCAGCAATACTGCATTATGCGGGCAAGATGTTCCAAACTTTCAAAGAAGCTACGGGGATTTTCTCCGTCCTGATTTGCTGCCGTCCGCAGCGCGTGTCACCCAGACGGAAAACTCGTTATCATTGGAGAACACTATGAGCGACAGCGGCATTCCCGTTCCCGAAGGTCCAACCGAACTGATCGATACAACTTACATGGTTGGACAAGACAACATCACACCCCGGATCGGGCCGTTCGGCCTCGACGTGCATAACCCTGTTTTCCTGATCTCGGGTCTGACCATCGTTGGCTTCGTCCTGCTGACGCTCGCTCTCCAGCAGTATGTGGGACCGCTCTTCTCCGCCCTGCGCGACTGGCTGACAGCGACCTTCGACTGGTTCTTCCTGGCTGCCGGCAATGTTTTCCTGCTTCTTTGTCTTTTCTTGATCGTCTCGCCCTACGGCAGGGTCCGCATCGGCGGGCGCGATGCTTCGCCGGATTATTCCTATTCCGGCTGGTTTGCGATGCTCTTTGCTGCCGGTATGGGGATCGGCCTGATGTTCTATGGCGTCTCCGAGCCAATATCACATTATTCCTCCGCCGTCGCGGGGAATGCCGGAAGTCCCGAGAGTTGGGCGCCACTCGGAGGCGCGGCAGGGGACACGGCGACCGCCCGGCATATCGGCATGGCCGCGACGATCTTCCATTGGGCCCTCCATCCTTGGGCGATCTATGCGGTGGTCGCGTTGGCGTTGGCGCTGTTTTGCTACAATAAGGGCCTACCGCTCACAATACGCTCGATCTTCTATCCGATTTTCGGCGAGCGTGTCTGGGGTTGGGTGGGCCACATGATTGATGTGCTCGCTGTCTTCGCCACGCTTTTTGGCCTTGCCACCTCCCTTGGTTTCGGCGCGGAACAGGCAAATGCCGGCCTGAATCACCTGTTTGGGATGCCGGTCAACGACATCTCGAAGGTCGTCCTGATCGGTGTTATCACCGCTGTGGCCCTCACCTCGGTAGTGGCTGGGCTCGATGCCGGCGTCAAACGCCTTTCGGAGATCAACATGATCCTGGCCGCGCTGCTCCTGGCCTTTGTCGTGGCAGTCGGTCCGACGCTGGCCATTTTTACGGGCTTCTTCACCAACCTCTACGAATACATCCGCTACCTGCCCGAACTGTCGAATCCCTTCGGTCGGACCGACGACAATTTCCGCCAGGGCTGGACCGCTTTTTATTGGGCTTGGTGGATCTCCTGGTCGCCCTTTGTCGGCATGTTCATTGCACGCATCTCGCGCGGGCGGACGGTACGCGAGTTCCTCATCTGCGTGCTCATCATTCCCTCGCTGGTATCGGTCTTCTGGATGACGGCGTTCGGTGGGACGGCGATCAGTCAGATCGTGAACGATGGTTACCAGGCCGTGGTCGATGCTCCGCTGGAGCTTAAATTGTTCGCCATGCTGGAAGCCATGCCCCTGCGGGCTGTCACAAGCTTCATCGGCATCGTACTGGTCATCGTATTCTTCGTAACCTCGTCTGATTCCGGCTCGCTCGTCATCGACACCATCACCGCCGGCGGCAAGGTGGACGCACCGGTTCCCCAACGGGTCTTCTGGGCGACATTTGAGGGCCTCGTCGCCATTGCCCTTCTGCTTGGTGGTGGACTGGGAGCACTTCAGGCAATGGCCGTATCGACAGGCTTCCCATTCACCATCGTCCTCTTGCTCGCCTGCTTCGCCATCCTGAAAGGACTAGCAAACGAACCGCGCTAAAGATTTGGAGATCGAGTACGCCGAGCATTGCTCTGCAAGAATTCACGAGCTTCGTGACCTGCTGCCGGTTTTTCGGACACGAAATCAAGCTAATCCCACCTTGTTTTCAAATTCCATCGGGCTGAGATAGCCCGGTGTCGAGTGGCGACGTTTCGGATTGTAGAGCGCTCGATGTAATCGAACACGTCTGCCTTTGCATCTTCTCTGGTCCGCTAGACAGCATTCGTACCGTTTTCTCTGTTTTCAGTGAACAAGACGCTCTCTTTATCTCTGGTGCGCGAGCGCGATGGACTCGGCAACCTGCCCATGTCCGGAATCCAGCTTGCTGGTAGCAACTCGGATATGGGAACTTGGCAGGATGGAGAACTTGTTGCCTGGCACGACCGCAATATTTCGTGCCGCAAGCGTTACCAGAGCGAAAGATTCCGATTCCACCGGCACCCAAAGGCAAAGGCCGCTGCCGGGCATGGTGGTAACGCCACGCTCAAGCAGTTCGCGCGCCAACGCATCGCGTCGTTTCTGATAAATGGCGCGTGCGTTCGCGACGATTTCGGAGGTTTCCTTGTCTCGGATGAGCCAGGCCACCGCAGCCTGTAAGACGCGGCTTGTCCAACCGGCGCTGAACGCTCGGTAAGATTGGATCTGTTCGACAATGGCTTTTGATCCTGAGAGAACCGCAAGCCGCAGATCAGGCCCTAATGTCTTCGAAAAAGACACAATACGCACCGTTCTGTCTGGAAAGCGCGAGCCGAGCGACACCGGCTGTGCAGCCGAGATATCAGCAATACCATCATCTTCGATAATCAAAGTGTCGCTATCTGCCAGAACATCGGCCAGCGCCTGCATTCGCTCTGGGGTAACGGTCTGTCCCGTTACCGAATGCAAGCGCGGCTGAAAAAGAAACGCAGCGGGCCGCTCCGTCATCGCCTGTTTCAGCGCAGTGGGCATAGGGCCTTCTTCATCGGACAGCACGGGAACGATTTTCACGCCCAGATCCTCGAGGATATCGAGAAGACGCATAGCGGTCGGGTGTTCGACTGCAACCACCGAGCCCGGACGCACGAGCGCGCGGATGGTGGTGTAAACGCCATTATATCCACCATTGATGGCAAGAAAGGCTTCGGCGGCATAGGGCCAGTCGTCAGCAAGCGCATCTTTCAACTCAGGCACGATGCGGCTGCGCTCGTAGCTGTTCAGATCACTGACAGACGTTGCATGCACCATGGCCTTTGCAAGCGGCGGCAGCAATGTCCGATCAGGAACTGCCATGGAAAGATCGAGAACATTCGCGCCATAATGGCCGGCACTCGCCAACCGCTCCGGCTTTGCGACGAAGCGTTCCGCGCAGACCCAGGTTCCGTTACGCCCGCGACCGCTGACGATCTTCTGCTGGCGCAATTCGCTCCAAGCCTCGGAGATCGTAGCCGGACTAACCCCAAGCTCATAAGCCAGATCGCGAATGGCGGGCAACCGCGTTCCCACCGGCAGCAATCCGGCTCTTACGAGCGCACTCGTTTCCAGCGCAATGCCACGAATGGTTTTGTTGGTTATTTTTTCAGCAAGCCAGCGGGCTTTCACAATCTCGCTCAATTTTTTCTCACTTTAAATGTTCAATAACGTAATAACATTTGTACGATTTCAAGTGTACATTTACTCTCGAGGCATCAAAAAAACAAACGAGTAAAAAATCATGCCCTTGAAACTTCGTCTTGCCCTTCGAGATTGGGACTATATGACACCGCTCGTTCTGGGAGATGTCTCGTCTCCAAAACTCCAGATCGAGGTCGATCGGGTCAGCACTCTCATTTCGAACATCGCTGAAGACGAGGCTCACGACGCTGCCGAAACCTCCTTCAGCCGCTACGCGCAGATGCGTCACGATGGCGATGAGAGCGTTATCGGTATGCCGAACTTTATCATGCGCGGCTTCCGCCACCGCTGCATCATCACCACCAAGGATAGCCCGATCCGCACGCTTGCCGATCTTGCGGGCAAGAAGATCGGCGTGACCGGCTGGCGCGATTCCGGCAATATATGGACCCGCGCGGCCTGCCGTCGCGAAGGCGTGGGGGTGGAAGACGCCATGTGGTATGCTGGCCGTCTGACGGAAGCCCATCCTATCACCGACCGTCTGGATGGTTTCGGTCGTCCAGGCCGCATCGAGGCGGCGCCGGGCGAACGCCCGATGGTTGATCTGCTGAAGGATGGCGGGCTCGACGCCGTGTTCACCCCCTTCATGCCGAAGGGCTTCTTCGATCAGGACTCCCCCTTCCGACAGGTTCTGACGGATTACCGGGCTTCTGAAGTCGCCTATTTCAACGACGTCGGTTATGTGCCGGGCATGCATCTTATCGGGTTCAAGGCCCATATCGTGCGCGAAAATCCATGGATCATGGATGAGCTCAGCGAGCTTATCGACGCCTCCCAGCGCATGTGGCTCGACAAGCGCGAAAAATACGCCGACACAACGCCATGGATGATCGACGAGTTGCGCCGTTGCGCTGCGGATCTGCCGCCGGACTGGAGTGCCAGCGGCTTTAAAAAAAACGAAGTCATGATCGTCGATTTCGCCAATGAGCTTCACGCTCAAGGCATTCTGCCGCGGCTTTTGACGCCCGCGGAGCTGTTTCCGCTGCACGCCGCAGGCAACTGACGACAACAGACAGACCTTGGCAATTCAACCGTTGCAAACAAGAAGGGGAATACCAAAATGCAAACGAAATTCATTGCTTCCGTCGCCCTTGCCGGGCTCATTCTCGCTGGACCGGCTCTTGCCGAGACGGCGCCCGCTCCAAAGCAGAGCGTGAACGAGGAACTTCGCGCCCGGCTTCCGGAAAAAATCCGCTCCGAAGGAAAGATGGTCTCCGTCAACAATGGATCCTTTCCTCCCTATGAGATCGTAACCGGCACCAAGATGGAAGGCGCAAGCGCCGACCTGACGGATGCGCTGGGCGAGCTGCTCGGCATCAAGATCGAGCATGCAACCGTCGGCGGCCTGCCAGCGCTTCTGGCAGGCGTCAATTCCGGGCGGTACCAGTTTGCATTTGGTCCTGTCGGCGATTTCAAGAGCCGCGAAGAAGCGAATGACTTCGTCGACTGGGTACAGGAATTCGTCGTCTTCGCTGTTCAGAAGGGCAATCCCAAGGACATCGTCTCGCTCGACACATCCTGCGGCCAGCGCATCGCCGTCATGGCTGGCGGCTCGGCTGAGCGCGTGATCCAGGCCCAGGCGGAAAAATGCAAGGCCGATGGCAAGGCCGCGATCGAGGTTCAGTCCTACACCGACCAGCCAAGCTCCATTCTGGCGGTTCGCTCCAAGCGCGCCGACGCCTTCTTCTCCTCTCAGGCGCCGTTGACCTATTTCGTATCCCAGGCCAATGGCCAGCTGGAACTGACGGGCGTCGGACAGAAGAACGGTTTCGATGACCTCTATCAGGGCGCTGTCGTTCCCAAGGGCTCTGAACTCGGCCCGGTTCTTCTCGATGCCATCAAGGTGCTGATGGACAACGGGACCTATGCGGCCATCATGAAGAAGTGGGGTCTTGAGAATAACATCCTCACGCAGCCCGGCATCAATCTCGGGGGCCAGTTGCCAAAATGACGAGCTCTGTTGAAATGAAAGTGCCGCTTTCGGGTGGCGCTGATCTGCGGGATGTGGCGACAGCCCATACCCCGTTTCGTACGGGAAGACTTGTGCTGTGGGTCGTCATCGTCCTCGTCGTCGCCAATTTTGGCTGGATCGTCGCCAACAACGAGAACTTCGGCTGGCCCGTCGTCGCTCAATATTTCTTCGATCCGACCGTCATCAGCGGTCTCTATGTCAGCCTCGGGCTAACCGTCATCGCCATGATCCTTGGCATCATTCTCGGCCTCATCATCGCGATTGCCAGAATGTCGAAAGACGGTCTGGCGAACTCTTTCGCTTCGCTCTTCATCTGGTTCTTCCGCGGCACGCCGCTGCTCGTCCAGCTGATCTTCTGGTACAATATGTCCACCCTCTTTCCGCAGCTCTCCATCTCGATCCCCTTCGGGCCGACGCTTGCAAGCTGGGACACCAATTCCGTAATTACGCCAATGACCGCTGCAATCGTTGGTCTGGCCCTCAATGAAGCGGCCTATATGGCGGAAATCATTCGCGGTGGTCTTCTTTCAGTCGATCGCGGGCAGGCGGAAACGGCAGAAGCCTTCGGCATGACCAAGGCACGCGCACTCTGGCGCATCATCATCCCTCAGGCCATGCGTTCCATCGTTCCGCCCACCGGCAACCAGCTGATCAGCATGATCAAGGCAACATCACTTGTCAGCGTCATTGCCATGGCCGATCTTCTTTACTCGGTTCAGTCCATCTACAACCGGACCTTCGAGATCATCCCGATGCTTCTCGTGGCCGTCATCTGGTATCTGCTGATCACATCTGTCCTCAATGTGGGTCAGAACTATATAGAGGCCTATTACGGCCGTAGCGACCGCCGCAATACCGACGTTACAAAGCCAGCACGGGAAGAGGAGGCTAGTCATTGATCTCAGCTACAGACCAGAAGCCTCTCGTGCAGGCCCGCAACGTCCACAAGTCATTCGATCATCTGGAGGTTCTGAAGGGTATCGATCTGGACGTGATGCCAGGCGAAGTCGTGGTCATCCTCGGGCCGTCCGGCTCAGGCAAATCCACCTTCCTTCGTTGTATCAACCACCTGGAGACAATCCAAAAGGGATCGATTGCCGTCGATGGTGAACAGATCGGCTATCGGGTGAAGAACGACCGGCTGGAGAAGCTCTCCTCCAACAGCATCGCACGTCAGCGTCGCAAGATCGGCATGGTGTTCCAGCAGTTCAATCTCTATCCGCATATGACGGTGCTGCAGAACATCATCGAAGCGCCGGTGGGCGTCCATGGCGAAAGCCGCAAGAATGCAACCCAAAACGCCATGCGCCTGCTGGAACGGGTTGGCTTGTCAGAAAAAGCATCCAGCTATCCGCGCCAGCTTTCCGGCGGGCAGCAGCAGCGTGTGGCGATTGCACGAGCTCTGGCAATCAAACCGAAGCTCATGCTGTTCGATGAACCGACTTCCGCGCTCGACCCGGAACTCGTCGGCGAAGTTCTCGCCACGATGCGCGACCTTGCAAGCCAGGGCCTGACCATGATCGTCGTGACGCACGAGATCGGTTTTGCGAAAGAAGCGGCAGATCGGGTCATCTTTATGGATGGTGGCAATATCGTCGAGATGGGCAAGCCGGAGGACGTTATCGGCAACCCGCGACATCCGCGAACACAGGCTTTCCTCTCCCGCTTTCTGTAAGCGAGACGTTTTCTCCCCAACTTGACGCCATTTAACGGCTGGCGTCCTTTTCAAGACCCTGGTGGACCCATGCTAAACGACAACCAATATGCCCGCGTTTCCGATTTCGAGCCCATGGAGGCGGAACTCAAGGCCACGCGCCAATATCTGCACGCCAATCCCGAGCTTTCACAGGAAGAGGTAGAAACCGCTCGCTATGTGGCGGAGAAACTCGAAGCCTGGGGCTTTGAGGTGACCCGCAATGTCGGCGGTCACGGCGTCGTCGCCCGCCTGAAAAACGGCAGCGGGAGCAAGAGCATCGGCATTCGCGCCGATATGGATGCACTGCCGATCATGGAAGAGACCGGGCTTGCCTATGCCAGCAAGACCCCCGGCAAGATGCACGCCTGCGGCCATGATGGCCATACGACCGTTCTGCTCGGCGCTGCCGAATATCTGGCACGCACGCGCCGCTTCGATGGCACCGTGACCCTGATCTTCCAGCCCGCAGAAGAAAACGGCAAACCCTCCGGCGCGCAGAAAATGATTGAGGACGGCCTTTTCGAGCGCTTCCCCATCGACGCGATTTTCGGTCTGCACAATCATCCCGGCGCACCGGAAGGCACAATTTTGACGCGCTCCGGACCGATGATGGCGTCTTCCGACACGGTTAAGATCACGGTCAGGGGCAAGGGCGGCCACGCGTCCCGCCCACATCTGACGGTCGATCCGATCGTCGTGGCCTGTAACCTCGTCGTTGCACTCCAGACCGTCGTTTCGCGCAACATCGACCCCACCCAGACGGCGGTAGTCACCGTCGGTACCATCCATGCGGGAGAGGCGGTCAACGTCATTCCGGAATATGCGAAACTGGCGCTCAGCGTGCGCTGCTTCGAACCCAAGGTGCGCGATCTGCTGGAGCGTCGCATCACCAAGCTCGCGCAATCCATGGCGGAAGCCTATGACGCCGCCATCGATATCGAGTATGAGCACGGCTATCCAGTCGTTGCCAATTCGGAAGCCGAAACCGCCTTTGCGCGGTGCGTGGCGGAGGAACTGATTGGAAGCGACAAGGTCACCACCTGCCCGCTCATTCCCGGCAGCGAGGACTTCTCCTATTTCCTCGAAAAGAAGCCCGGGAGCTTTCTGCGCCTTGGCAACGGCATGAATTCTGCCATGCTGCACAGCGCCAAATATGACTTCGCCGACGAAACTCTCACGGTCGGAGCAGCCCTATGGGCGCGCTTGGCCGAGCGATTTCTGCAACAGTGATCTGCATTTGGCGAGCCCACGCCACCACTCAACCCCGCCTGTTCGCGGAGCGCCCTGATTGGCATGGTCTGGAGCGATATGGATCCTGGAGGCCGGTGCGCTGAAACCACAGGGGATTGGAGAAAAGGTGCCAAGAGAAGGCTTGCACCGGACGGAGCAGGAAATCGTTCGCGGCGCCGTCAGTTTTTTACTGAGTTCGGGTTCGAAGGCCGGACTTGCGGGCGTGCCAAGCGGCTGGGTATGACTCAACCGTTGCCCTGCACTTGTTCCCCAAACAAGGAGACGCTGGTTGAAAGGATATAACACGAAGGGTTCGTCCGGCGATGGATTCCGTCCAGGTCATTATGAGGGCGCCTGCGCACCCTCATAACTCCTCTTTTCAGGGTCGTCTCACCGACGCCACGATGACGTAAAACACAGGGACGAACAAAACGGCAAGGACGGTTGCGGAAATCATCCCGCCGAAAAGACCCGTTCCGATCGCATTTTGTGTTTCGGAACTTGCGCCCCTGGCGATAACGAGCGGAACGATGCCGAGCGTAAAGGCGAGCGAGGTCATGACGATGGGCCGCAGTCGAAGTCGGGAGGCTTCGATGACGGCGTCCTTGAGGGATTGTCCATCCTGCTGCCTCTTTCGCGCAAACTCCACGATCAGCACCGCATTTTTTGCCGACAGGCCGATGAGTGTGATGAGGCCGACTTTGAAGAACACGTCGTTTTCCAACCCGCGCAGATGAACCGCGATGACGGCCCCAAGGATGCCAAGCGGCACGACCATCATGACGGAGAGCGGAACGGCCCAGCTTTCGTAAAGCGCTGCGAGCACCAGGAAAACGATGAGGAATGAAAAGGCCATCAAAATCGGTGCCTGCGCACCGGACTGGCGTTCCTGCAACGATTGACCGGTCCACTCAACCGCAAAGCCTTTCGGTAATTTCGCGGCGAGCCGCTCCATTTCCTGCATCGCCTTGCCGCTGGAGACGCCTGGTGCGGCGGAGCCAGAAATGCTGCTGGATGGATACCCGTTATAGCGGGTGAATTGCAGCGGCATTGTTGACCATTCGGGTTTGACGATTTCCGAGAGACGGACCATCTTGCCGGCATCGTTGCGGACGTGGAGGTTGAGAACGTCATCCACCTGCATCCGGCTTGAGGCCTTTGCCTGCAAGATCACCTGCTGCAGGCGTCCATCGCGTGGGAAATCATTGACGTAGGTCGAGCCGACCGCGCCGCTCAGCGTATCGGCGATGGTTGAATAGGGCACGCCGAGCGCGCTTGCTTTCTGCCGGTCGACGTTCAAGGTGACGCTTGGACCACGGGGAAGTCCATCCATGCGTACATCGCGAACGAGCCTGCTCTCAGCCGCGAGCTGCGTGAGCTGGGCCACAGCCTTGGCAAGCGCCTCTGCCCCGTGGTTGGCACGGTCCTGCAACCTCAACGCAAAACCCGATGTCGTGCCGAGTTCATCGATTGCCGGTGGCTTGAGGCTGAAAACCTGTCCCTCCTCTGCCGTAGCCATCGCGACCGTCGCGGCATTTACTTCTTCATCGACGGTTATCTTGCGTTCGCCCCACTCCTTGAGCGTTGTGAAGGACATGGCGGTGTTTGGTCCCGAGCCCGAAAAGCCGAAACCCGTAATCGTCAAATTATTGGCAATATCCGACCGGGTCTTGACGTGTTCTTCGAACAGATCGACGACAGCGCGCGTCCGTTCCGCCGTGGCATCCGCCGGTAGAGTGTAGGATGTCATGAACGAGCCCTGATCTTCATCCGGCACAAAGGCCGTTGACACAGTCGCATACCCATAGGCGACCGCGCCGATGATCGCGAGGTAGACCACCATGGTCCGTCCGGTCTTGCGCAGGAGGATGGCGACCCAGCCGGCGTACCGCTCGGTCAGGCGTTCAAAAGCACGGTTGAACCAGCCGAAGAATCCCTTTCTCTGATGGTGATCGGGACTGATCGGCTTCAGCAACGTTGCGCACAGCGCGGGCGTGAGGCTGAGCGCAAGGAAGGCCGAGAACAGAATCGAAACGGCCATCGACACGGTAAACTGCCGGTAGATTGCCCCAACCGAACCGGAAGCCATGCCCATCGGTAGGAAAACCGCCGTCAGAACAAGCGTGATGCCGATGACGGCGCCGGATATTTCCGTCATCGCTTTGCGGGTCGCTTCAAGAGGCGAAAGCCCTTCCGTTGCCATCAGACGCTCGACATTTTCTACGACGACGATGGCGTCGTCGACAATGATGCCGATTGCGAGAACCATGCCGAACATCGTCAGCGCGTTGATCGAATAACCGATCGCCAGCATGACCGCGAATGTACCGAGAAGGGCGATAGGCGCGACGATGGCGGGGATGAGCGTGTAACGCAGGTTTTGCATGAACAGCAGCATGATCAGGAAAACCAGGACCATGGCTTCGGCGAGCGTCTGAACCACCTTCTGGATGGAAACCTTAACGAACGGCGCCGTGTCATAGGAAATGGCGTATTCCATCCCCTGCGGCATGGTCGCGGCAAGCTCCGCCAGACGCTCACGCACGCCATTGGACGTGCTTACCGCGTTGGCGCCCGGCGTCATCTGAATGGCGGCCGCCGTTGCGGGTTTACCGCCGTCGAGGATGGAGAAGCTTGAGCTCTGGGATCCAACTTCGATTGTCGCGACGTCCCCCAATGTCAGTCTGGAACCATCGGAATTGGAGCGCAGGATGATCTGCGCGAATTGTTCCGGGGTCTGCAACTGGCCGTTTACATTCAGCGGCACGGTGACCTTCTGGCCCGGCACAGTTGGAGATTCACCGAGGCGTCCAGGGGCGACCGGAACATTCTGCTGTTGGATCGCTTGGGTCGCCTCAGCCATCGAGATGGAATGGGCGACAAGGCGGACGGGATCGAGCCAGATGCGCATCGCCGCTTCCGAACCGAACGACTGCACACGGCCGACGCCGCCGACGCGCTTGAGCTCGGGCGCGATATTGCGCACGAGATAATCGTCAAGGGCAAGCGCGTCGAGCGACCCGTTTTTCGACTTCAGCGAAACGATCATCAGGAAGCCGGACGATGCAGATTCAACAGTCAAACCCGCGCGGCGAACCTGTTCCGGCAGGCGCGGCTCCACGGCCTTCAGCCTGTTCTGCACATCCACCTGGGCAAGCTCGGGATTGGTGCCGGGCTTGAAGGTGACCGTGATGTTGGCGGAACCGGAGGAGTCGGCCGACGAGTCGAAATAAAGGATATTCTTGGCGCTCGAAAGTTCGCGCTCGATTAGGCTGGTAACGCTGTCATTGATCGTCTTCGGCGTCGCGCCGGTATAGGTGGCATAGATCGAGACGCTTGGCGGCGCGATGACGGGAAAGCGCGAGACCGGGAGCTGGGGGATGGAAATGACCCCGGCAATCACGATCAAAATGGCGATAACCCAGGCGAAAACCGGCCTGTTAATGAAAAACTGCGGCATGATATGTCCGCTCCTTAGCTTTTTGTCTCTGGCGCGGCGAGGGAAAAGGGTACTGTCTCAAGCGGCTGTGCGTTTTCGACGCGATCCTGCCCCAGGACGACGACCGTTTCTCCGGCGGCAAGTCCTGATGTGACGATGTATTGACCGTCCGTTATCGGCCCCAACTCCACGGTTCGTCGCACACCGGTCTTGTCTTGTCCGATGACGACGATCTGAGGCCGACCGGCTGGATCGCGGGTAATGGCTTCCTGCGGCACGCGAATTGCGTCGCTGTAGATGGCGCGAGGCACCATGGCGCGGATATACATGCCCGGAAGCAACTGCTCCTCCGGGTTGCTGACGAGGATGCGAATACCAAGGCTTCCCGTGGCGCTATCGACGGAAATATCCGAAAACAGGATCTTTCCGTCATGGGCAAAGGGTTTACCGGCAATCGTCGCGATCTTGACCGGCAGTTCGTCCGGATTTTGCGATCCCGCCTCTGCAGCCGTGTCGCGCAGCGCTTCAAGGCTCATAGCGGATTGGCGAACGTCCACATAGACCTGATCGATCTGCTGAATGACGGCAAGCGGTGTCGTTGCAGAGGCCGAGGCAAGCCCGCCTTCGCTCATGAACGACTGGCCAATGACGCCGCCGATGGGACTGCGTAAGGTGGCATAGGAAAGCTCCAGCTTTCGCCGCGCCAGAATGGCCCTGGCCTCCGCCACATTTGCCTTTGCCTGCGCCAAAGCCGCCGTTGCATTGTTGAAGGACTCGGTGCTGGTGATCTCGCGCGACGACAGGGATTTCGCCCGTTCATATTTGACCTGGGCATTGAGAAGTTCTGCCTCTGTGCGCGCAAGCACGGCGGCTGCCGCATCCACATCGGCGGAGAACGGTGCAGGGTCGATCTCGAACAGGGGCGTGTCGGCTTTGACGAACGCGCCTTCGGTGAAGAGCTTCTTCTGGATGATGCCGCCCACCTGGGCGCGGATTTCCGCAGTCCGATAGGCCGAAACCCTGCCTGGTAGCTCGTCATACACCGTCACCGTCACCGTTTCCGGCTTTACCGTCATGACACTGACGCGTGCAGGCGCCGCTACTTCGGAGGCGCTGCCTTCGCCCTGCCCGCTGTCGCTGCATGAACACAGAAGAATGATCGGCAGGCACAATGCGCCGAGTTTCCAGAAGCGTGATCCGCGTTGCATGTATGTCCACCATTGAATTCTTGAAAAATCTCTTTGATGGCGACCCTCTATGATCTGAGGGTGGTGGCTATGTGTAGGAATTGTTGAGGTTTCGTGGAGGCCGCAGTCTCTCACTCGACGGCGCCGACATTCGGTGGCATGGAGGTGTCAAGGAGTGTGAAGACGATGGCTGAACTGGTCTTGATCGCTGAAGACGACATGGAAATTGCCGGCATACTCGAGGCTTATTTTGTCCGCGAGGGTTTCCGCACGGCGCATGCCCGCGACGGCAAGGTGGCCCTTGAACTCCACCGCTCACTCAAACCCGATATTGTTCTGGCTGACGTCACCATGCCGCGGCTGGACGGATGGGCGGTTCTGGCCGAGATACAAAGGCGCGGCCATACCCCCGTCATCATGGTTACCGCGCTCGACGAGGATGTCGACCGCCTTCAGGGGCTGCGCATCGGAGCCGACGACTACATCGTCAAACCGTTCAACCCAATCGAGGTGGTGGCGCGGGCAAAGGCAGTCCTCAGACGCGCCGGGCTCGCCCAGGCGGGTGCCGTCGTCCGGGTCGGCAATCTAACCATCGATCTCGACAGCTATCAGGCAAAGGTCGACAAAGACGGCGAAACTATCCGACTGTCGCTCACCTTGACAGAGTTCCGCCTGCTGACACATCTGGCGCGAACGCCGACCAAGGTTTTCACCCGGGGGGAGCTGGTCGACGCCTGCCTTCCCGGTTCCGATGCACTCGACCGCACCATCGACAGCCATCTCAGCAAATTGCGCAAAAAGCTCGATCAGGCCGGCGGAGAGGGAATGCTCGCCAGCATTCGTGGCGTCGGCTACCGTCTGGCGGTCGAGCCATGATGCTGAAGAAGGGCCTCAGCCGGCAAATATTGCTGGCCATGTCATCAATGACCGTGGTTGTCTGTCTGGTGGTCTTTTTCGGCACCTATATCGCCTTCGGCATCATTTTTTACTTTTCGCCATGGTCGCAATACGAGGAGAGTTGGCTAACAGGCGTCGACTTCATCATCCTCTCCATTCTCATCTTCATAGCCCTCATCGTCGCCGCTATCGCATCAGTCCGATTGACCCGGCGTATTCTACAGCCGCTTGAATCACTTGCCCAAAGCGCACGACGCATCAAGGACGGCGATCTCTCCGCGCGCGCTCTGCCGGGGGACCAGTCGCTTGGGGAAACCGCCCATCTCGTCCAGGATTTTAACGCCATGGCGCAGCGTCTCGAGGACATGGCGGCCGATATGAAACTCTGGAACGCCACAATTGCCCACGAGTTGCGCACCCCGCTCACGATCCTGAAGGGCCGTCTTCGAGGGATGATAGACGGCGTGTTCGAACCTGACGAAACCTCGCTTCATGCCCTCGTGATGCAAGTGGATTCGCTGGCGCGGCTTGTCGAGGATCTGCGCACTGTGACGCTGGCGGACAGCGGCCACCTTGACCTGCGCATCGAGCCGGTGCGGCTGAAGCAGGAAATCGAACAGCTTGGTAACCTGCTGGAACAGGAACTGCGGGAGGAGGGTTTCGAACTTCGGCTCAGCCTCGCCGATGTCGTGGTTCAGGCGGATTCTATGCGGATTCGGCAGGTGCTTCTTGCCCTCGTGACGAATGCGCGCCGTCACGCCGTGCGCGGCGCTATCGATGTGACGCTTGGGGTCGAAGACCGCGTCACGCGCCTGCGCGTTATCGATGAAGGCCCTGGTCTCGGTGACGATATCGCGCCCTGGGCCTTTGAACCCTTCAGAAGAGGCGCCAGGACCAGCCTTCATGAAAAGGCCGGCAACGGGCTTGGTCTGTCCGTGGTGCGCGCGATCGTGGAGGCCCATGGCGGCAGGATTCGGTATGCGCCATCCGCCAAAGGCGGCGCGATGTTCGAAATTTCGCTCGCCCGGCCGGTCTCCTGACCACGGTCACCGCGTGACCGAAGGACGTCGTCTCCACGCTTTCTCCACAATGCCTCCATGGAACGACAAAGGGCTGCCAATACGGTACAGGCCGCGGCTTCAGCCGGGATCAGCCTTGCGCGATCAAGACTTCTGATGGTGAAAACAATGACGGTGTCTGTCGACCCGAATAACGTCACGCCACCCTCCGCGCTGCACGCGCGTCGGTGGTTCATTCTCATTGCGGTCATGCTGGCATTTACGCCCGTTGTGATCGACATGACGATCCTTCACATCGCCGTGCCGTCGCTGACGCTGGCTCTGCAAGCCTCAACCACGCAGGTGCTCTGGATCATAGACATCTATTCTCTCCTGATGGCCGGATTGCTCGTGCCGATGGGAACCCTTGCCGACAGGATAGGTCATAGAAAAATGCTGCTGACCGGCCTGTTCGTTTTTGGCATCGCCTCCCTCGTGGCTGCATTTTCGCTGACGCCCTGGATGTTGATCGCCGGGCGTGTCCTGCTTGCCTTCGGCGCGTCGATGATAATGCCTTGCGTTCTCGGCATTATCAGGCGCACGTTCGAAGACCCGGGCGAACGCGCGATGGCGCTCGGTCTCTGGGGCACGGTCGGTGCCGCCGGCGCCGCCGTCGGCCCACTGGTGGGCGGCGCGCTTCTCGAGCATTTCTGGTGGGGATCGGTCTTCCTGATCAATATTCCCGTCGTGCTCGTCATCATGCCGATCATTGCTTTCATCCTGCCGAAAAACGAAATGGTTTCTCCCGGCAAGTGGCAGATAAGCCAGGCTCTGTTGCTGATCGTCGGTCTCATCGGACTGGTCTATGCCGTCAAAACCGGTTTCGGTGGCAAGCAGCCGTTTGTGATCGTCGTGCTCGCTCTTCTCGTCGGCGCAACGGCCCTGGCGATTTTCATTCGCTCCCAGCTTTCGGTCGCGCAGCCAATGCTTGACATAGCCCTCTTTTCCCGCCCCGCGATCGTGACGGGTGTGGCGATGGCGATCGTCACGTCGGGGGCGCTGGCGGGTGTCGAACTGACCCTTGCCCAGGAGATGCAGTTTGTTCTCGACAAGACGCCGCTGCAGGCGGGCCTCTTCATGCTGCCCATCATGATTGCTGCCGCTGTTGGCGGCCCTTTCGCCGGTTTCCTGTCGAACCGGCTCGGCCTTCGCTCGGTCGCAAGCGCGTCCCTGCTGATTGCCTCTCTGTGCCTTCTTTGGCTGGCGCGAATGGATTTTCATGACCCCGGCCTTATCGTACCGGCATGTCTGATGCTGCTCGGACTATCGCTCAGCATCGGCCTCACGGCTTCATCGATCGCCATCATGGGAGCCGTGGAGGCTGAGAAAGCCGGTGCCGCCGGTTCGCTCGAGGCAACCGGCTACGAGCTTGGCGCCGGCCTCGGTATCACCTTCTTCGGCGTGGCGCTGTCGGCAATCTATATGGGTGCACTGGTTCTCCCGGCAGGCGTTCCGGCAGAACTCGCAGATGCTGCACGCCATTCGATCGGAGATACCTACGTACTGGCAGGCAAACTGCCCGAAAACGTCGCTGCGGCACTGGTAACCGCCGGCAAGAGTGCCTTTTCGCAGGCGCATGCGGTTCTGTTGACCGCGGCGGGCACGCTGATCGGCCTGCTTTCGGCAGCCGTATTCCTTGCCCTCAAAAACGTCAAGGCGGGCCACTGAGCCCCTCTTTCTCATTCGCCAGCGCCAATCTGGCGAGATAACTATTCCCATCAAGGAAACCATCGTGAAGTCAGCCATCGACACCGACAATCCCAAGGCCGTTAAATACCCGCTTCCGATCCGCTGTCTTCACTGGGTAAGAGCCGCCCTGATCATCGGGCTCATCGTATCGGGGTGGTATATGACGCGCCTGCCGGAAAGCGATATGGTGATCGCCTCGATCTTCTATCCCAACCACAAGCAGTTCGGCATTCTCGTCTGGCTGCTTGCACTTGTCCACCTTGCGCTTCGCTCGCGTTACGCAACGAGCATGCCGCCAGCGCCCTCGGCGCTTGCGCCTTGGGAGAGAATCCTCTCGCATGCAGTTCACAAGCTTCTCATTCTCCTCACACTCCTTGTTCCGCTGCTCGGCTATTCGCTCTCCAGCAGTTTTTCGCAGAGTGATGGTGTCCCATTTTTCTTCATTCCGCATCTGCCGGAACTGCTTCCCAAGAACGACAATGCCTTTATTGTCTTCCAGACGCTGCACAGGTACGGCGCCTACGCCATTCTGGTGCTGATCGGAGTTCACGTGCTGGGAGCGCTGAAACACCGGCTGATGGACAAGGGCGGTCCGACCGACGTCCTTTCCCGCATGGTTTGATGCGGGTCGGGAGCCGATCACAAGACGAGACGCTGGTCAGACGGCGTCGGCAATCACCGGTGAGGTGGATTATTGGCCCATTTCACCGACAAGATCGCAGGGAAGGATTAGCGTTTTGCACAGGCCATGTTTTTCTCGAATCTGAACATGCCACTGTCATTGGGATCAGCGTCCTGCGTATCGTGCGGGTCAGGATGCCGCGAATTGTAATATTCGACGATCTTGAACCCGCACTTGTTGACGTAGAAGTGAATGTTGCGCTTTTCGAAATAGGGCGTGTGCGTCGTCCATAAGCGGGTTTCAGGATACCGCCGCTCTATCTCTTTCCACGCTTTCTGGCCGACGCCACGGCCATGCTCATCCGGCTCCACATAAAAAAAGGCGAGCTCATTCTCGTGCGTCTTGTCGTCTATCGTAACGACCGCACCTCCCACCCACATCCCGTCGGCGAGAACGCGAAGCGCGACAGAGCCGGGAGCCTGAAATGCGCCTTCAATGTCCTCGTCAGCCGGGATCGTCTCGACCGTCGCCCCCATTTCCTCCACAACGGCGAGCATGAAGGCGCGCTGCAAGGCCTTCTTGAAATCGGGTAAATCCGCCTCCTGCGCTATATCCAGCGTCACATCGACGGAATTTCCGTGTCTGCTCATTGAACTCTCTCTTTCGCTTGGATGGCACAATCCATGATATTGCCACTTACTCTCTCGACAAAGCGTCCACCGGATCGAGCCGCGCCGCATTGCTGGCGGGCAGGAAGCCGAAGGTGAGGCCAATCAGAAAAGCGACGACGCAGGATCCGAGCGCCGCCTGCATGGAGATGATCATCGGCATCTCACCCTGTTGATCGCCGATGATTGCCGCGATCGTAAACGCGAGGGCTATGCCCACGACCGAGCCCGCCAGGCAAATCAAGACCGCCTCGATGAGAAATTGTAACAGAATGTCGAGGCGTCTTGCGCCCACGGCCATTCGGAGCCCGATTTCGCGCGTCCTCTCCGTGACGGACACGAGCATGATGTTCATGACGCCGATGCCGCCCACGATCAGCGAAATAACGGCAACCGACGAAATCAAAAGGGTCATCGTGCCGGAAGTCTTCTCAAGCGCCTTTCGCATCTGATCACTGTTGAAAACATAGAAGTCCTTTGTCCCATGCCGCCGGGTAACAAGGTTGACGATCGCGCGTTCTGCGGCCGCTGTATCGACGCCATCTGCCACACGCACGGTCAATCCGCCGAGGCTGCTGGCAGTTCCAGACACCCTGCCCGCAACGCTGGAATGGGGAACATAGATCTGCAATGTTCTGTCGCCCGCAGCGCTTCTCGGCCGTTGGACAACGCCCACCACCGTCGCCGGCATGCGGTCGATCATGATGGTGCGCCCAAGCGGAACCCGCTTATTAGGGAACAGTGCAGCTGCTGTCCTGTCATCCAGAATGGCCTGCTGGCCGAGCCTCGATGGCGTCCCGGAGGCGAAGCCCCTGCCCGCTATCAGCTTCATGCCGTTAATGGTGAAATAGTCGTGCCCGACGCCGTTGATGTTTGTGGTCAGAGACGCATGGTCTGAGCGTGCGCGCGCCGAAACGTAGATGAGCGGCGTCACACCGCGCACGTAGGATTGCGCAGAGAGCGCTTCGGCATCGGCAATGACAAGAGACGTGATATTCGCCGCACGCTCGTCGCCCCAATCACGCCCGGGATAGATGGAGAGCGTGCTGGCCCCAAGTTCGCTCATCTGAGCCAGAACCTTCTGACGCGATCCTTCCCCCAGACCCACAACACAAACGACGGCAGCGATGCCGATGATGATACCGAGCATCGTCAGGAACGTGCGGATGCGGTGAGCTGCCATGGAGCGAAGCGCCATAGGACCCGCATAGGACAGGCGCTGCCGGAAGGCGGAAAACCGGCCGACCGGTGTTTCGTCACGGGGTGGCAGCGAGATGCTTGCCTCCGGGACATCCCTTGTTCTTCGGTCGGAAACGATCCTGCCGTCACGGATTTCGATGATACGATCGGCGTTGGCCGCCACCTGCATATCATGCGTGACCATGATGACAGTGTGCCCTTCACCGTGCAGCTCCTTGAGGATCTCAAGAACGTTCTCGCCGCTTTTACTGTCAAGTGCGCCGGTGGGCTCGTCTGCAAGAATGATTTCGCCACCATTCATCAAGGCGCGGGCAATCGAGACACGCTGCTGCTGGCCTCCGGAAAGCTGCCCCGGGCGATGATCGAGACGCTCGCCAAGTCCAAGACGATCCAGCAGTGCCTTCGCCCGGCGATGACGGGCAGCCGGATCCAAACCGGCATAAACGGCAGGCATTGCCACGTTCTCGACGGCTTTGAGCGGACCGAGCAGATGATAACGCTGGAAGATGAAACCGAAATGTTCCCGTCGCAACGCCGCAAGCTCATCGGCAGTCAGCCCTGAAACACTTTTGCCGTCGATCAGATACTCCCCCTCAGTGGGCTGATCAAGACATCCGAGGATATTCATGAGCGTGGATTTGCCCGAACCGCTGGCGCCAACGATCGCGACAAGCTCGCCCGCTTCGATCGTAAGGCTGACACCGTTCAGAGCGGTGATTTTTTCGCCTCCGGCTACAAACGAGCGGTAGACATTGTCGATGTGGATAAGAGGGGTCACATCGTCACCATATCTGTGTTGGTCGACGTTTCACCTTCAGCGGGTATGATGACCTTATCGCCAACGGAAAGCCCGTCGATGATCTGACTGTTGATTTTATCCGTCAGCCCAACGGTCACGAGCTTCTCGACCGCAGCGCCGGAAGCCTGACGCACCCGCACATGATAGCGGCCGTCCTCATCGCGATGGGTGAGGGCCGACCAGGGCACGAGAGGGACGTTCTCTGCCTTGCCGACGATAATTCTGACGGACGCGGTCATCATGGGCCTGAGGCGGCCATCCGCATTGGGGGTTTTGAACAGGCCGTTATAATATACCGCCTGCACACCCTGAACCGCGCCTGACGTGCCGCTCGTGGAATCCGCTGCGATTGTCGTGGGCGCCGGTTCGATCTGCTCAAGTTTCGCCGAGATCGGGCTGTCGGGATAACCCATGATCGTAAAACGGACGTTTTGCCCAACCCGGACCCGCCCAATATCGGTTTCCGAAACCTGAACTTTCACACGCATCGTGTCCAGTTGCGCCAGAGAAACGATT
Source organism: Agrobacterium salinitolerans (assembly GCF_002008225.1). GTDB lineage: Bacteria > Pseudomonadota > Alphaproteobacteria > Rhizobiales > Rhizobiaceae > Agrobacterium > Agrobacterium salinitolerans. The sequence continues at coordinate 93,013 of NZ_MRDH01000009.1, forward strand.
GTCGGTGCGGCCTGAACGGCGTTCAACGTTTGGCCTGCCTTGGTGACGACGGCGACAACCGTGCCGTCGATCGGAGCGCGCACTTTCGTATAGCCGAGATTGACCTCGGCATTCTCAACTTCGACCGAAGCCTGAAGGATTTGCGCGTCGAGCGCCTCGACTTCGGCCTGCAAGGCACGAAACGCCGCTTCAGCCGATTCCCGGTTGGCGGTGGACACAATGTTCGCGCTGTTGAGCGTTTTCTGCCTGCTATAAGCAAGTTCAGCCTGATGCCGCTGTATGTCCCGCGCACGCCGCTGTGCCTTCAGGTTCGCAAGGGCGGCATTGGCGATCCGCAGACCGTTTGCCTGCGGTGTAGAATCGACTTCGCCGATCAAATCGCCCTGCTTCACCTTCTGCCCGAGTTCGACATGCAGGTTTTTCAGCTGCCCGGACACCTGTGCTCCGACATTGACCAATCGGGCAGGCTCAAGGACGGCGCTGGCGACAACCGCTTCTTCGACGGTTCCCTGAACAACCGGCATAACGATCTCGCCCTGATCATCCGTCCCGGAAAAAACCGTCCGCGCCGAGGCCCCGCCGATCGCCAGAACCGCGATGACGGAGCCGATGATGAGACGATTCTTTCTGGCGATTTTGCGTTTCATTGTCGTCTGACTCATGGTGTTGCGGCCTGCTGAACGCTCGTCCGCAAATGGTCGTTTATCTGCGAGCCGGTCGTATGCCAGGCAAAAACCACCTCAAGGATGGAGAAGACGATGCAGACAACGAGAAGTTTTCGTTCTGTCATGAAGCGTCTGCCCCGGCATGCCTTGGGCGGGGGTCGCACGGCAACCCATCCGCCTAAGCGCCGTCTCACCAATTGGAATCCCAACCGGGCGGTGGCACATCGTCTTCCCAGGCGAAGTCATCCCAAGTGTCGATGTCGCCATAGAAATCCTGGTCGGCATAATGATCGGACCAGTAGGTGCCAATATTGAAGGACACCGTCGGCACGACCGGCTCATGCACCAAATGGGCGTAGGCGGGCACCCGAAGCTTTTGCGCGTCGTGATCGATATCGATGTAAGCACCCGACACCCAGCCCCGGCGCCCTGCGGCCTCGACATCGCACCAACGAAAACCCTTCGTGCAACCGATGACGTTGAGTGGCATACCTTCGGCCAAGATACCCATGGAAGGATAGTGTGTGCTTGGACCCGCCCGCATGTTGATTTCGGCAGCGGCATAAGAACCGGCCTGGGCGGTGGTGTTTCCAAGGATGGCTGCGCCGGCAATTGCCGCCGCGAGAATGAGCGCGTTTCGCATCGAAAACCTCGTATCAAATTTCCGCCGGCACGTTGGCGCCGACGCTAAGAGCAGAGATTGCTCGTGGGTGTCACTAACCAAGTGCAGGTCCAGATTATGTGGAGAAAACGTCGATGATCGGTGGCCTGAAACGAAAGAGGGGCGCCGAAGCGTCCCTTCCTTTCCATCCCCTTTGGCTCTTTTGTCCTCGCGCGAGCTACCCGCGGCTCGGCGTCGGCGAGGCGTCGCTGCAAAGCAAGTCGTGTCTGATTGTCAGACCGGCGCCTCCTCCCGACGTGGCAGCCGCAGATCAATGCTAAAACCGCGTCCTTCGGTCGGCAGAATGACAGCGTCGCCTCCGTGCGTCTGCATGATCGCCTTTACAATTGGAAGACCAAGGCCCGAACCGCCGGAAACACGATTACGGGAATCATCGGCCCGCCAAAACCGTTCAAAGGCGCGGTTCCGGCTCTCATCGGCAAGGCCCGGACCTGTATCGGTGCATCGGAAATACACATAATCCTTGTCCTGCCAGGTCTCGAGATAGACGGTGGAATGCGGGGCATAACGCCGGCAATTATCGAGCAGAGCAACGATCGCCTGACGCAATCTGGGCTTGTCTGCCATCGTAACAGCGGGCTTCAGCCGCCTCACGACCAGGCTGCCTGCGATTGAAAGGTCATCCTCCATGGAATCGGCAGCGGCCGCGACTTCCGATGCAAGATCCAGCCGAGAATATTGCAGATCGAGCTGCCCGGCATTGCTGAGCGCGAGCGTCCGCAGCTCTTCGACGATGCCGCCAAGGTCGTCGACGTGAGCAATGAGGCGAAGATAAAGCTGAGGGGTGGGCTGAAACGCACCGTCGAGCAGGCCCTGCAATCTGCCCCGCAAAATGGTCAACGGGGTCCGCAACTCATGGGCTATCGCGGAGTTCGAATATTTGAGTTCGGTCTCTGCCCGCTCCAGCCGCTCAGCCATCAGGTTGAAATCCGAGACAAGCTCACCCGCTTCGCCAAAGCTGCGGCGAGGAAGCACGGCGCGCGCAGAAAAATCACCTTGGGCAATCGTTCTCGCTGCGCTCGCAACGGATTTCAGCGGCTCGGTGACGTAGCGCGCCAACCTCCAGCCGACGAACGAGGCCGTCAATATCCCTATCCCAAGCAGCAGGCCCAGAGTGATCGTATCACCAAACTGCCATGCACTGTCGTAGTCCGCGTCGGGATAAAGCCAATCATAGATGAAGAAAAAATAAGCCACCAGGCCGGCATAAACGACGACGAAGGCCAATAGTGTCAGCAACACCATCGCCCGTACAAGCCCGGCGTTCAGGTTAGCACGCTTAGATGTCATCAATCCGGTATCCTACGCCGCGCACACCCGTTAGAACGCCTCCGGCGCCCGCGGCAGTCAGTTTGCGCCTGAGATTGCTGACGTGGCTGTCGACCGTACGGTCGAGCGCCTCACCTTCCGGGAGACAGGCGTCGACCAGTTCGGAGCGCTCAAACACGCGATTGGGGGAAGCCGCCATGTGGGCCAGAATCCGAAATTCGGTGCGGGTCAAATCGAGGACAACATGTTCGGAACCCGTTTCTACCACTGCACGATGTGCCTGGGGATCGACGCTCAGCGGCCCAACGCGAAACACATGGTCCGGACTGCGTCCTGCAACCCGCCTAAGGACCGCCTTGGCGCGCGCAACGATTTCAAGGGGATTGAAGGGTTTGACGACATAGTCATCGGCGCCGATGCGCAAAGCCTGCAGCTTGTCCAGATCATCCGCAAGCGCCGTCACCATGATGACAGGGGTGTCGGACACCCGCCTGATGGCGGCAAGCACCTCATATCCGTCCTGACGCGGCAGCTTGATATCGAGCACGACCAGATCCGGCCGGAGGCGCTGATGATGGCCCAATCCAACTGTGCCGTCACTCGCGGTGACGACGCGGAAGCCTTCGCGCGCGAAATAGGTTTCGATGATATCGGATATTTCCGGGTCGTCTTCTATGATCAGGATGAGGGCGTTGTTCATGGATTGTCTCTCGATAAGCAATTTTTGCAGGCGTTGAGATCAAGCGTCGTCGACATTGGTTCAACGTGCTGACGTCGCGATCGCAGTGCGGCTTCGGCATTCTTTCCGCAGTTGGACCAACTTATTGAAGCGCGTCAATCGGTGATGTGGTCGGAGGGTTCCCGCTCCACCGAACACGACGATTTTCTCCACGCTTTCTCGACAGACGAGGCGCACTTGCCTTTTCGCCAGCACGGCACCGGTAAACGGCACTGTTCCGTTTCCCAACGCGCTGGGAATTGACGGAGAGCCTTTCGGATATGAAAAAACCAACAATCGAACAATCGCCGGTGAAAACCCGCTCCTATCGTGCCGATAGCCCCTCAGCGTCCGGCCGGTCGCCTACGTTTGGCAACACTTATCGCGTTTCCAGGTCTTGCGGCATCATCTGCACAGGGATGGCGCGCTGATGCACGCCTATTGCGATTTTGACGGCACGATCGCCACGATCGACGTTACGGATGCCGTTCTCGAGCGCTTTGCGGCGGCGGAGTGGCACGACCTCGAGCGGGCCTGGGAAGCGGGGCGCATCGACGCGAGGCAATGCATGAGCGCGCAAATCACGCTCATTCAAGCGGCCATGAACGACATCGATGAATTTCTCAACACAGTCGAAATCGACCCGGAGTTCCCCGAATTCGTCCGCTGGTGCTCGAAAAATTCGATTCGCGTTACCGTTGTCAGTGATGGGGTCGATCGCTTCATTCACCGCGTCTTGTCCAATCACGGCCTCCGTCACCTCGACATCATCGCCAATCGCCTCTGTGTCGAAAAGAACGCGAGCCGCTTTCACTACCGATTGGAAGCACCGTTCATGCAGCCCGATTGCCAGGCCGGATCGGGCGTTTGCAAATGCGCCGTGGTCGCATCGCACACGCCCCACCTCTATGTCGGCGACGGGCGAAGCGATTTTTGCGTCTCGGCGCGTGCGGACCTTCTTTTCGCAAAGCACAAGCTGGTCGCCCATTGCACAAGCCACGCCATCCCCTTCGTCTCCTACACGACTTTCAAGGATGTGCAGACCGAGGCGGCTGCACGGCTGCGGCACATCATCACCGCTCGCGGAGCGGATCGTCACCTTTCCCAAACCGCCTAATCAGGAATATGAAAATGCATTCTCTCATCAAGCCGGCTAACGGCCAGCCAGATACCGTATCCGAAGAGGACCTTCGCTTTCTGGAGGAGACCTATTGCTCCCACGGCGACACGGTTCACTACACGGATCATCCCAAGTTCTTCTCGGGATGCGATGGTTCCTTCATGTATGACGAGGCTGGGACGGCCTTTCTCGATCTGCAGATGTGGTACTCGGCGGTCAATTTCGGCTACCGCAACCCGCGCCTCAATGCAGCAGCCCATCGCCAGCTGGACACACTGCCCCAGGTTGCCTCGCAATATCTCCATCGTGAGAAGGTCGAACTGGCGACGATGATCGCCCAGGACGCGGAAAGAAAGTTCGGCCGCAAGGGTCGCGTGCATTTCAACGTCGGCGGCTCACAGGCGGTGGAGGACTCGCTGAAAATCGTCCGGAACTTTTCAGGCGGGAAAAGCCTGATGTTCGCTTTCGAGGGCGGTTATCATGGTCGCACGCTGGGCGCCACATCCATCACCTCGTCTTACCGTTACCGTCGTCGTTACGGGCACTTTGGCGAACGCGCCCAGTTCATCGAGTTTCCCTACCATTTTCGCGGCCCGAAGGGCATGTCGAAAGAAGAGTACGGCCACTATTGCGTCCAGAAGTTCGCCCGCCTGTTCGAGAGCGAATATAACGGGGTCTGGGATCCGAAGGCCGGCAAGTCCGAATATGCGGCGTTCTACATCGAGCCCATTCAGGGCACCGGCGGCTACGTGATCCCGCCGATGAACTTCTTCGTCGAGCTGAAGAAGGTTCTCGATCAGCACGGCATTCTTCTTGTCGTCGACGAAATCCAGATGGGCGTCTACCGCACGGGCAAGCTCTGGTCGATCGAACATTTCGGCGTCTCCCCTGACGTTCTGGTCTTCGGCAAGGCGATTACCAATGGTCTCAATCCGCTGTCCGGCATTTGGGCACGCGAAGAGATGATCAATCCGACGATTTTCCCGCCCGGTTCCACGCACTCCACCTTCGCCAGCAACCCGATGGGAACGGCTGTTGCCCTCGAAACGCTTAAAATGGCCGAAGAAGAGAATATCGGCGCCAGTGTCATGGCGAAGGGCATCGCCTTCCTTGATGGTTTGCAGCAGTTGCAAAGCAAACATGCGATCGTCGGCGAAGTGGACGGGCTCGGCCTTGCGCTGCGGATGGAAATTTGCCTCGACGACAGCTTCACGCCTGACAAGGCCACGCTCGACTGGATGTCGGATGAGGGCATGAAGGGCGACATGATCGTCAACGGGCGCAAATACGGCCTGGTGCTCGATGTCGGTGGTTACCACAAGAACGTCATCACGTTCGCGCCAAACCTCAACATCTCCTTCGACGAAATCAATCTGGCGATCGAGCTGCTCGATCAGCTTCTGACCCGCGCCGAACGGAGGTAATCTCGTGAATACGCTTCTGCTCCATCTCGACGATGCCCTACATCTGCAGCCAACCTTTGTTGATGCCGCACTTTCGGTGGGCGCGCGCGAGGTTGACGAACGACGCTGTGGGAGCGCCGTTCGTCTCTGGAGCAGGAGGGAGTCGCTCGATCTGTTGAAACCCGGTATAGCGCGCCCCGCCGGCGCGCCCGCGTCCCCTCGACTGTGTTTCCTTGGATCGGGCGACTTTCATCATGTCTCAGCAATGCTGATTGCCGAGGCGGCAGAAAGTTTCGATGGACCTCTCACCGTCATCCATATCGACAATCACCCTGACTGGGTCAATTTCGACAACGGTCTCCATTGCGGCTCGTGGGTCAATGAGGTTGCAGAACATCCAAATGTTCAAAAAATCATCACGCTTGGTGTCTGCAGCGATGACCTGCAATCGCCGGAGCGCAAGGGTGCTAACCTCGGCAATCTGGCTAACGGCAAGGTTGAACTCTACCCTTACGATCGCCTGCCAAGCCGCGTCAAACGCGCCTATGGGGAGAGCGTCAGCTACACTCAGGCGAGCAACCATCTCATCTGGTCGACAATGAAAAAAATGGGACTGGCGGCATTCAGAGAGCACCTGCTCTCGCGGATATTCACGTCCAATGTCTACATCACCATAGACAAGGATTGCCTGTCGCTGGACGACGCGATCACCAATTGGGATCAGGGCCGATTGCGGCTTTCCACGATCCTCGAGCTCTTAAGCGATATTGCGACGCGACATCGTATCGTGGGTGCTGACGTCATCGGTGATTATTCGACGCCGGTTTATAGCGGCACCCTGCTCACACGACTTCTGAAGCAGGGGGAAATCCTGATCGACCAGCCGTTGCGCGCCCCCGATGCGGTGATGACCCGCGATCGCAATACCATCACCAACCTTACGCTTTTAAGGTCTTTTTCGGACATACTGTCATGACGGACGGGCTCAGTAACACAATGCTTGCTCTCATTCTTTTCTGCGTGCTGACGGAGGCCGGCAGGGAAGTCTGCTTCAAACTGGCCTCGGCCAAGGACCGGCGCAACATTTATCTCCACCCCTGGACATTAATCGGGGTCGTGTTCTGGGGCGTAGAGCTCGTCGCCTGGACCTATGTCCTTTCGCACGTTCCGCTTTCCATCGCATTCCCGCTGATGGCCTCGAGCTATGCCGTCATTACCATCTTTAGCGCCATCCTTTTCAGGGAAACAGTCGGCCTGCGGCACTCGATCGGTGTTGCCCTGGTATCGGGCGGCGTCATCTGCGTGGGAGTATCGGGATTATGACGTTTTCTTTCGCCGGCTCACAATCCAGCCTATCCCGCCCCTTCCCTCAAGCTCCGACAGACGAAAAGACGAAAGTGTTCAATCCGTCAAACGACGGTCTTTCCTTTTTCGAAGAGGGCACGAACGGCAAGGCCGTCATGCTTGTACACGGCATGAGCGGCGCCCCTGCCGAAATGCGTCTGGTGGCGCGGCAATTCAGCCGCAGGGGTTATTCGGTTTTTGCCCCCTTGCTCGCCGGGCACGGGCGTGGGGAAGCCGCCTTGCGGCGTTCCCGCTTTGAAGACTGGCTCGACAGCATCGCGATCGCCGCAGACTGGCTGGCAACGCGAAGCGACATCGTCTTTTCCGCCGGCATTTGCGTTGGCGGAAAGCTTTCGCTGCTCGCGTCGCATATGCAAGCGTCCCCGATCAAGTCGGTCGCGCTCTACTCACCCTGTTTCCACTACGATGGCTGGAATGTTCCGCGCTATTACGCGATCCTGTCACCGCACATCAGATGGATCAGGCTGATACCCTTCATCGATCGTCTCAATTTCAGCGAAACGCCTTCCCTCGGCATCAAGGACGAGCGCCTGAGACGGATGATTGCGGCCATGGAAAATGAAGGTGTTCTCAGCCATTTCCCGGGGCGCGGTCTCGTCGAGATGAGCCGGCTCGGCCACCATCTCAAGAAGCATCTGCCTCAGATCACCACGCCATCTCTCATCATTCATTCAACTGAAGATGATCTCAGCGGTCCCGATCACGCCCGCTACATCGCCGCAAAGATTGGCGGCCCAAGAGCGCTGCACTGGTTGAACGACAGCTACCATATGATCCACGTGGACAGGGAACATCGCAAAGTCGCCGATCTTTCCGCCCGGTTTTTTGAGACAAAACATGCGTTTAGAAACCCGATTTGAGTTTGGCGACGGCCCGGGTCTCAACTCCCGAAACCTCGAATTCCGGATCCACGAGACTCTTGTCGCCGTCGACAGGGATGCCTGGGATGCGTGCTTCAGCGCCGATATAGAGCGCTATGACTACTTGATGGCAGTCGAACAGTCCGGCCTTGAGGGCTTTGAGTGGCGGTATGCAACCATCAGCTATCACGGGATAATCATCGCTGCCGCTCCGATTTTTCTATGCGATTACCGTCTGGAAACGACGCTGGAACGAGGGCGACTGACGTCTCTTGTCGAAGGCATTCGCAAACGACTCCCACGGTTTCTGTCACTCCGGCTTGCCTGTATCGGCTCTCCCTGTACGGAAAGCGCGAACATCGGAATGCATCCAGATATTCCCGGCGTTTGGGAAGCTGATCTGATGACCTATCTACTGGAATGCACGGAACGATGGGCCCAGATGTCAGGATACTGCCTGTTCGCGCTGAAAGACGTGCCGATACCTCTGGGACGAGCGCTTTCGGCAGCGGTCCACCGGCGCGCGTTCGTCGCCATGCCCGGCTTGCCAACCGCATGGTTGAGCGTGGACTTTCCCGATATCGAGACCTATCTCGCCGGATTGTCGTCTTCGACACGCAAGGACATGCGTCGCAAATGCCGCGCAGCCTCCGAGGTGAAAGTGGAGAGGGTTACCGACCTTGGCGAGATGTTGCCCCGCTTTCTCGAACTTTATCACGATACCCGTAACCGAAGTGAGTGGCAGTTCGAAGAGCTGACGTCGGACTACTTCACCGGTGTCCTGTCAAATCTGCCTGAGAATGCGTTCTGCACCGTCTATCGCGTTGGAGACGACATTCTCGCCTTCAACCTGCTTTTGCACGACCGCAATCGGCTCATCGATAAATTCTTCTGCATGGATGCCGTACGCGGCAAGCCGTACAATCTCTATTATCTTAGCTGGTTTGAAAATCTGCGTTTTTGCCTCGAGCATGGGCTCACCCGATATCAAAGCGGGCAGGCCTACTATCAAAACAAGCTCCGCCTCGGCAGCACATTGACTGCGAACTCCATGTTTTTCAGGCACCAGAACCCCGCCCTGCACACGCTGCTGAGATGGGTTTCACCGCTTTTCAGCTCCGATGGATTGGAGAAGCAATGAAGGATCTGCCGACGCTTTGGCTCTCCATCCCCCTGTTGAATACGCTGCAGCAGATTTTTCTCAAGGAGAGCGCTGTCCATGTTTCAGGCGAATTCGGCGTTCAATGGTTGGTTAGTCTTGCCACATCACCCTGGTTTATTCTGGCCATCATTGCCGAAATTGTCTGTTTCGTCCTATGGCTGCGTGTGCTTGAGCAGACTGACCTGTCCAAAGCGTTTCCGCTTTCTGCGGTCAGCTATGTTTTCGTGCTCGCAAGCGCTTGGCTCCTCTATTCCGAACCGGTATCCGCTCTTCAACTGGGCGGAAGTGCGCTGATCATTGCGGGTGCCTGGTGTGTGTCGACGGCACCGGAGGAAAGGGCGATACCGGCGTCCTCGACCAAATCTGCACAGTGACTGCGCGAAATCTTGAGCCTGCAATGGTCTTGGGAGGGGTGATGAATGCGGCGGCATTCATTCGAATTGTCGCATCAGCGACCGGCACTGGGGATCAACAGCTCTTTTTCTGGGTAATGCGTGTTTCATGTGGTCCAAAATGAATAGGGTGCGTCGTGATTGCGTCGATCGTTCGAGGTCGAATTGCAATGTCGTCTTGAATCGGCATCGCTGGGTGCTCATTGCTCTCCTCCTGTCTTCCTGCCATCAGGGCGGACCGACTTTTTCGGACATCGCACCGGCAGAGTTTTCGCCGGTGCGCGCGCCGCGACCCCACCAAGGCAGCGAAGCCTGGTGGCTGGCGTTTAACGACAGTCAACTCAATGCCATCGTGGCGCGTGTAGAGCAGGGCAATCTCACCGTGGCGCAGGCCCGCGAGCGGCTGGCTGCCGCCGCCGCCATTTCACACTCTGCGTCTTCCGGCTTCCTGCCCAATGTCGGCCTCTCCGGGTCTGCAACGGGTTCCAGCAGCAGGACAAAGGTAGACGACATTTCCCGCCGTCCAGCTCAGCTTAATCTTGAGACCGGCTGGGAAATCGCTCTCTTCGGGCAAGATAAGCTCGCCCAGCAATCTGCCGATCTCGACCGATACATGGCGGCGGAAGACGTAAATGCGGCAAAGCTCTCCGTCGCGGCGGAGGCCGCAACAAGTTACGTGCGTCTGCGGGCGCTGCAGCACCAGCGACGAAATGCCAATCTCCTTTCGTCCGCCAAAACAATAGCCAGGGATGTGGCGACCGTGCGGTCACGAAGCGGATTGGCGACAAGGCTCGAAGCCCAGTCGGCAACCGACGATAGTGCCGCGATGGCGCAACAAAAACGTCTCCTCGACAATGCCATCGCGGACGAAATCCAGCGCATTGCCTTGCTTCAGGGCGCGATGGAGGGTGATGCGGTACTATCGGTAGTAAAACCGCAACCCGTGGCTAGCAAAGCACGGGTAACGGCGGTCCCGGCCGATGTACTTCGGCAGCGCCCGGATGTCAGGAGGGCGGAATTCGCCGTCCTGAAGGCTGGGGCCGAAGTGGGAATTGCGAAGTCAGATCTTTATCCACAACTTCACCTTTCGGGGATGATCGGTATCGGATCACCCGTCTCTGGGTCCATTTTCGGCATCATGGGCGGTCCGTCATTACAAATGCCCCTCTTCGACTACGGGAAACGGCTCGATGTCGTGGAGGCAAAAAAAGCGCAATTGCGTGAGGCCGTCGCGGCTTACCGACAGGCGGTTCTTGTCGCCCATGGTGAAGCCTCCTCGGCCTTGCGGGCGCTGCTTGCCGCGCGCCTGGAAACTGCCCGTGCAAAATCGGCGCATGCCACGGCTGAAAAGGGCTCAGCGGAGGCCCAATTGCTGTCCCGCGAAGGACTGTCGGACGCCTCCGTCCTTGCGGGTCGCCAACTCGCAGCCGCAGAAACCCGCCGTCAACTCACCGAAGCGATGAAGGACGAAGCGGAAGCCCTGATTGCCTTTGCGAAAGCAACGGGCGGAAGTCTCGCCGCGGAGGCGTCGGGTATCGCAACCTCCCCCGATAAACGGAGGAAAAGCGGATCATGACGATCTCGATTGCGCGCAAGACCCTTCTTCACGAATGGCGCCGCTTTTTACCCGCGACAATCGCGATTGCCTTCTCGGGCGTCCTGATGACGGTCCAGGGTGCCTTGTTGCTGGGCATCGTGGGCGCCAATGGTCTTTACGTCACGCAATCCAAAGCCGAATACTGGGTGGGTTTTCCGGGAACGCAGAGTGTCGACCTAGGCCGCGCCATCCCGGCGAGTGTGGCGACAAATCTCTATGCCGAGCCGGCGATTTCGCATGTGGAGCCGGTCCTGTTCGGCTCCGGCGACTGGAGAGGCACGCATGGCGGCGGCGGTGTCAGCGTCACCGTGCTCGGCATCGATACGGCAAATGACGCCGATGCCCTCGCGCGCATCATTCCCGGATCGCTGCGAAATCAGTTGAGCGAGCCCGGCACCGTCCTTGTGGACATTGCAGACGCTTCGAAGCTTTCTACAAAAAAGGGCGGTATTGCCGAAGTGAACGGGCGTTCGGTGCGGATTGTCGATTATATCGACGGCCTTCGCGGCCTGGGCGGCGTCAATTTGGTGGCCTCAAGGGAGACCGCCCGTAATCTCGATCACAGCCTGCCCAGCGACGGCGGCGCCACCTATTTCCTCTATGATCTCAAGCCGGGCACCAACGGCGCCGCCATACAGGCGCGCCTCAACAGCGGTACCGACATACGCCGCTTCGAGGTCTGGTCGGCTGAAGAACTCGCATCGATGACAACGATGTACATGTTGCTGGATTCGGGTGCGGGGATTGCATTCATTTTCGCGACCCTCATCGCCGTGATGATCGGTGCCGTCATAACGAGCCAGACCTTGATGGGTGCGGTGGCCGGCACGGTGCCTCAATATGCGACGCTCAGGGCGCTTGGCGTACCCTTCGACCGGCTCCGTTTCATCGTCATCGAACAGGCGGGCTGGGTCGGTCTTTTCGGTTTTATCATCAGCCTGTTTTTAAGCGTTGCAATCGCCCTGATGGCGGCGGTTTACCGAGTTCCCTTCGAACTGCGCTTCACCATCGTTGCTGCAGCCTCAACGGTGGTGCTTCTTGTCGCGGCTGTCGCCTGTCTTCTGGCAATTCATCGTTTGCGGGACACCGATCCCGCCACGCTTTTGAGGTGAACCATGCTGCCTGTCCTCAGCGCGCGCAATATCGGTAAGTCCTTTACAATACATAACATTCACATGCAGGCGTTGTCGGATGTGTCGGTCGACATTTTCGCTGGAGAATTCACGCTACTGATTGGCCCTTCGGGCTGCGGTAAGAGCACGCTGCTTGCCATCCTCAGCGGCATGACGAAGCCCGATGACGGGTCGGTGAGCGCAGGTGATGTCATGCTGTCGACATTAAGCGATGAAGCGCGGGACGAATTTCGCCTTAAGAATTGCGGATTTGTTTTTCAGGGGTTCAATCTTTTCCCGGGCCTCACCGCAGTCGAGCAGGTGCAGATACCGCTTAATTACATGTCTGTTCCCGCTGCAGAGGCCCGCGAACGGGCCGAAAGCGCATTGGCAAGCGTCGGCTTGTCAAAGAGAAGTCATCTACGGCCATCGGAGATGTCCGGCGGTGAAAAACAGCGTGTTGCTATTGCCCGCGCTATCGTCAAAAAACCCGCCATTCTCTTCGCAGACGAACCGACCAGCGCCCTCGACAGCGAAAACGGTCGAAACATTGTCGAGATTCTCCAGTCCATCGCAAAAGACTCCGGTTCGGCGGTGCTGTGTGTTTCGCACGACATGCGTCTCGTCAAGCAGGCTGATCGTGTCCTCCAGATGGAGGACGGACGCCTGCTCCGAGACATCAGGCCCATCTCCGGTAAAAGTTCCACAGGATCTTAAAGACATGAAATTTCTCCCTCGTATTAAACGTCCGGCAGTGACAACGGTTTCGGCTGGGATGATCGGCGTGGCGCTCTTGTATTTCACCGCACTTTCCCCAAACGCCGAGGAAGATACCGACCGGCCGGATCTGGTCGGTCCACCCATCCTGGCTGCCGCTAGGGGGGTCGTAGATATCCCGGGCGGTCTTCTGCGGGTCGCCTCCCCCCGCGATGGCATCGTTGCGTCCCTGCTGGTCAACGAGGGTGACCAGGTCAAAGCGGGGGACGTCATGGCGGTACTCGACTCCAGTCAGGAAACGTTATCGGCGAAGATCGCATCGGAGGAAGCTCTGCAGGCCGAAGAGCAACATAATCTTCTTCAGATGAAGATGAAAAACCTTTCTCGCCAGGCAGATCGGGTCAAGCGCGCCGCAGCGGGAAATGCCGTCTCGGACCAAGCTCTCGATGAAGCCATAGCAGCCAGGGACAATCTCACCGGCGAATTGAAGGTGGCCGCCTCGGTTCTCGCTGCCGCAAAGATGCGGCGCGATATCGCCGCCCGCGAAGTCGAAATACGAACAATCCGCGCTCCGGTCGACGGTTTCATCATCAGGCAGGGGATTAAAGTCGGGGAATTTGCCGCCGCCAGCGGCGCGACGGAGATGTTCACCATCCTGCCGGAAGGCCAGAAGATCGTCAGGGCGGAAATCCCCGAGCAGTTTCTCGACAACGTCAAACCCGGTGTGCCTGTTGAGGTGCTTGCAGAAGACAGATCGGGGCAGGCATATGAGGGTCGCATCAGCCGCATTTCTCCCGTTCTGATGCAGTCAACCGGCATGCCCGGCGAACGCAATGACATTCGCACAGCAACCTCCATCGTGATGGTGGGCCGCGACGCTCCGTTCCGGGTCGGGCAACGGGTCATTATTCGCGTCTACAAATAGGTCGTGCTACGACGGTCGTGACGATCTGGTGTGGTAACTTCAAGGGCCTTCACGCCCGCGGCCTGCATATATCGCAGCAGCCCAGCACCATAACTGCCTGTGCACTCGACACCGCCGACAACATGACGCGCTGGCTCGTTCTTCTGTTCCATACCTTACCGGACGCGGCGAATAGTAGATGCTGCCACGGCTGAAGCCGTGAACCCTGGCCTGACGTGCGACCGACAGTTTGTGTGTTCGGTCGATCATTTCTTTCCGCGCAGCAATCCCGCCTTGCCGAGCGCTCCGGCTAAAAAATCGCTCTCCAGTGTCAGCTCACCGATCTCGCTGCAAACGCAGTTTGTCACATGGCGTGAAGCGTTTTGACGCCGACGGTTGGACCCGCCGGTCTGCCTTGGCTTCATCGCTGAAAACGCCGGTCGCCCCTTCAAGGAGTTGGTCCTTCCACTGTTTGATCTGGTTGGCATGCACGTCGAATTGCTGGGATAATTCCACCAGCGTCTGCTCACCTCGGATCGCGGCGAGCGCCACTTTTGCCTTGAAAGCCGGGCTGTGGTTCCGGCACGGTCGTCTCGTCATGGTATCTCCTGTTCCCGGCATCTAAGCCGAAGTCAGGCGGAAACTCCACTTATCCTAGCTGTGCAGATTTCCCGAGCCACCTCGACAACCTGATCTATGGGAACATCATCAGCGTTGTGACCGGAGATGACAAGAGTACACCCGCTCTGACAGACAATGGCATTGACGAACTCAGGCAAATGCTGGCCGACGCGCGTAGGTCTGCCAAAAAAAGGCAGGAGTTCCTCGATTGCTTCGTCCTCGACGAGGAGATCGTCGCACGCGTCAAGGCATATTCCCCGCGGTAGCAATCGGGCCGTTACCTTGAGGCAGAATACCTGAGGGCCAGAAACGCAAAAAAGGCCTTGCGTGGCAAGGGCTTGGCGCAATCACAGGGATCGTTGGTTGCGGGGGCAGGATTTGAACCTGCGGCCTTCAGGTTATGAG
>NZ_MRDH01000006.1 GCF_002008225.1 Agrobacterium salinitolerans
AAAAGACCACAACAAAACGTCATCATCCCGAAAAAGAAAAAACCCGCCGAAAATATCGACGGGTTTGTCAGCGGTCTGAAGGCGGGGCTTTTACCCCGCCTTTTTTAATTCTAGGCTGAGGCTCGCGAGCACGGAAGACGGGGAAGGTAATGCGCTTTGTAAATCCCATCCCTTTTGCGCGCGACATAGACCGCTCCAGAGCGTTTTATCGCGACCGGCTCGGCCTCAAAATATTGCAGGATTTCGGAAGTTTCGTTCTCTTTGAGGGCGGCTTCGCCATCCATGAGGGACGCTCGCTCGAGGAGACTGTCTGGCAGATAACGTCAGGCACGGAAGAGCCCTATGGCAGGCGAAACCTGCTGCTTTACTTTGAGCATGAAGATGTGGATGCGGCTTTTCGGAATATCGCGCCGTATGTGGAGCTCATCCATCCCGTTCAGAAACAGGCCTGGGGACAGAGGGTATTCCGCTTTTATGATCCGGACGGGCATGCAATCGAGATCGGAGAGCCACTCCGCCTGTCCGACGTATAGACCCGCCGCGAAGATCGACCCTGTGGGTGATTTTCGGACGGGCCATGGTTTGTTTTTGGCGAAACAGGGGCGATTATCCCGTCGCCTGCAAGTCCTTCGCTGCCTCTTCGTCAAGCTGGGCGGCGCGCTTGAAGGCCGGTCGGTCAGTGAGATGCGCCATGTATTCCAGAAACGCCGGGCGTTTTTCGATCGTGCCGAAATGCAGCCCCCAACCGACATGCGCGCCGACATAGACATCCGCGGCGGTAAAGAGATCACCGGCGATGAAGCGGTTTTCACTGACCGCGCGTTCGAGCGTATTCATCACATCCGCATAGCTGCCGCAGCCGGCCATGCGCAACTTCTCCTTGGACACTTCAAAACCCATGGCCTTCATGCTTGCCGCCATTTCCAGGGGGCCGGCGGCGAAAAACATCCAGCGGTAATAAAGGCCGCGCGCCTTCGGCGTCGGGGCAAGGTTTGCGCCCGGAAAGGCGTCAGCCAGATAAGCGCAGATCGCCGCCGCCTCGGTGACGATGGTATCGCCGTGCTTGATCGCCGGCACCTTCGCCATCGGGTTTATCAGCCGGTAGGCGGGCGATTTCATCGAGGTTTCGAAACCAAGTATTTCGGTCTTATAGGGAACGCCCACTTCCTCGAGCATCCATCGCGCAATGCGCCCGCGCGACATGGGATTGGTGTAGAAGATCAGTTCACTCATGCTTTTGCCTCCCCAAGCAAAATCGTCGAAGCATCGTGTAAAACCCAACAGAATTTCATGCCTGCGCTTCGCATTTTATGTCCGCAACATCCCTCGCATGTTCCCTGGGGCCGCATGGATGTTACGGTGACTGTGCCGGGCAAGTTATGTGCAAGTAGATGCTGTTTATCTTAGTTTTATTGTTGTGCTGGCCCTAAGCACGCGGAATCAAATTTTGCGCCTAGTGCAACGGCTAATCAAGGTGCCGTGAACAAAAAAGAAACCTGGTATTGCGCCGGACTTCTTTCTCCTATTTCGGCGCCTCTGGCACTCGATGATGTTTGTTCGCTATCTAGTTGTCCATTTCGTTTCTACTGGACTGACGTTTCTTCTATACCGTGCAAATAAAAAACCCGGCGCTGAGGCCGGGTTTTGAAGTCTCGGGGAAAGCAGGCTTAAGCCGCCATCGCCTTCTTGAGGTTTTCGTCGATCTTGTCGAGGAAAGCGGTGGTGGAAAGCCAGGGCTGGTCCGGTCCGATGAGCAGCGCCAGGTCCTTGGTCATGAAGCCGCTTTCGACGGTATCGACGCAGACGGTTTCGAGCGTTGCCGCGAACTTTGCCAGTTCCGCATTGTCGTCCAGCTTGGCGCGGTGGGCGAGGCCACGGGTCCAGGCGAAGATCGAAGCGATCGAGTTGGTGGAGGTTTCCTGACCCTTCTGGTGCTGGCGGTAGTGGCGCGTGACCGTGCCGTGCGCAGCTTCGGCTTCGACCGTGCGGCCATCGGGCGACAGCAGAACCGAGGTCATCAGGCCGAGCGAGCCGAAGCCCTGCGCGACCGTGTCGGACTGAACGTCGCCGTCATAGTTCTTGCAGGCCCAGATGTAGCCGCCGGACCACTTCAGCGCGGAAGCGACCATGTCGTCGATGAGGCGGTGCTCATAGGTGATGCCGGCTTCGTCGAACTGCGCCTTGAACTCGGTCTGGTACACTTCCTCGAAGATATCCTTGAAGCGGCCGTCATAGGCCTTGAGGATGGTGTTCTTCGTGGAGAGGTAAACCGGCCACTTGCGCATCAGGCCATAGTTCATGGAGGCGCGGGCGAATTCGCGGATGGATTCATCGAGGTTGTACATGGCCAGTGCCACGCCGGCGCTCGGGGCGTCGAAGACGTCTTTTTCGATGACCTGGCCGTCTTCACCGACGAACTTGATGGTCAGCTTGCCCTTGCCGGGGAACTTGAAATCGGTTGCCTTGTACTGGTCGCCGAAAGCGTGACGGCCGACGACGATCGGCTTCGTCCAGCCGGGAACGAGGCGCGGAACGTTCTTGCAGATGATCGGCTCGCGGAAGATGACGCCGCCCAGAATGTTGCGGATGGTGCCGTTCGGGCTCTTCCACATCTGCTTCAGGCCGAATTCCTCGACGCGCTGCTCATCGGGGGTGATGGTGGCGCATTTGATGCCGACGCCATGCTTCTTGATGGCGTGTGCCGCATCGACCGTGACCTGGTCGTTGGTGGCGTCGCGGTTTTCAACCGAGAGATCGTAATATTCGATGTCGAGATCGAGGTAAGGCAGGATCAGCTTGTCCTTGATCAGCTGCCAGATGATACGGGTCATTTCGTCGCCGTCGAGATCGACGACCGGATTGGCTACCTTGATCTTTGCCATGAATTCCTCACCTTCGAAGCTGTGGCGCCGGATGGCGCCGGTATCCGGAAAAATATCCGGTGCGGCTATAGCATCGCGCGCGCCTGAGGCAAAGCCATTGGGGGCGCTTTTTTGGCGCAGCGCAATAACGCTTTACGCATTGCCAAACCATAACGCCGGAATACAGTCAGGCGAATCGCTTCGCCCGTCTCTGGGCCTCTACCGGGATAACACCATGCGGAAAATTCTGCTTCTGACTGCCGCCGTCCTCTTTTCCCACAGCGCGCTCGCTGCCGGGCCGGCCGATCCCGTTCAGAAGGTGATGGATATCACCGTGAAGAACTGGTCCGGCGATGCGGAAAACTGGAAATACATTTTCGACGAGGACATGCTGACCAGCCTGTTCAGCAAGGATTTCGTCGCGCAATATCGCGAAGCGTCCAAAAAGCCGGCTTACGAGGCCGAAAGCGGTGAGACCGGCGATCCCTTCGGTTACGATGTCGTGACGAACTCGCAGGATGGCTGCCCGCTGGCCGATGTTTCCGTGACGCCGGGCGCGGTCAAGGACGGCGTGACGGACGTGACGGCGAAATTCAAGCTCTGGGCTTGCATGGATGAGGCGGAGATGAAGGCGACGGTTGACGAAGTTCATTTCGATGTCGTCGAGGAAGACGGCCGCCCTGTCATCAGCGATATTCACCGGGTTGGCGATGAGGGCAGGGATTCGCTGCGCGAAGAGATGGCAACGATCATCAAGGGAGAGCAATAAGGGGCGTCTTTGCCAGCGGGGCGGGTCCGGGCTTTCTCCGCGCCGGCTTTGATTTTGGCGTCGATCTGTGCCAGTGAAGCGCGCTTTAGCGCGTCGGGCTGAAAATCGATGCGACGCTTCAACAAACGGACAAAAGACGATGGCAGGCACAAACAGCGATCTCGAACTTGTGGCGGAAGGCCCGGCGATCATTCTTGTCGAACCGCAGCTTGGCGAAAATATCGGCATGGTGGCGCGGGCTATGGCCAATTTCGGCCTGGCCGAATTGCGGCTGGTCAATCCGCGTGACGGCTGGCCGAGCGAGAAGGCGCGCGCCGCGGCCTCCAAGGCCGATCACGTCATTGACGGCACCAAGGTGTTCGAGACGCTGGAAGAGGCGATCAAGGATCTGAATTTCGTTTATGCCACAACGGCGCGCGAGCGTTACGGGTTCAAGCCGGTGCGTGCGCCCGTTACTGCCGCCGATACGCTCAGGGCAAAATTCAAGGCCGGCGAAAAGACAGGCATCCTGTTCGGGCGCGAGCGCTGGGGGCTGACGAACGAGGAAGTGGCGCTGGCCGACGAGATCGTGACCTTCCCGGTCAATCCCGCCTTCGCCTCGCTGAACATCGCGCAGGCCGTGCTTTTGATGTCCTATGAATGGATGAAGTCAGGCATGGACGATCTGGGCGAGACGCTGTTCCAGTCCGTCGAGCAGCGGCCTTCGACCAAGGAGCAGGTTTTCGGCCTGTTCGAACATATCGAGGAAGCGCTGGATGCGCGCGGTTATTTTCATCCGGCTGAAAAAAAACCGAAAATGGTCGACAATCTGCGCGCCGTGCTGTCGCGACGCGGTTTTTCCGAGCAGGAGATCAGCGTTTTCCGCGGCGTGATCAATTCGCTCGACCGTTTCCCGCGGCAATGGCCGAAGAAGACGGGCCGGGCTGCAGGGCCGTCGGTTGAGGGAGCAGGGGAGAATGCTGAAGACGAGTGAGGCGGCGGCCGATGTGATGAAACCGGTGCTGGTGTTCGATTCCGGCATTGGCGGGCTGACGGTTCTGCGCGAGGCGCGGGTGCTGATGCCCGAGCGCGGCTTCATCTATGTGGCTGACGATGCGGGTTTTCCCTATGGCGGCTGGGAAGAGGAGGCGCTGAAAGCCCGTATTCTCTCGCTCTTCGAGACGCTGCTGCAGGATTACAGCCCGGAAGTCTGCATCATCGCCTGCAACACCGCTTTTACGCTTGCGGGCGCCGATCTTCGCGCCCGGTTTCCGGACATGACCTTCGTCGGCACCGTTCCCGCCATCAAGCCGGCGGCGGAGCGGACCCGCTCCGGCCTCGTTTCCGTGCTGGCGACGCCCGGCACCGTCAAGCGCGCCTATACGCGCGATCTCATCCAGTCCTTCGCCACGCAATGCCATGTTCGTCTTGTGGGGTCGGAAAATCTGGCGCGCATGGCGGAAAGCTGGATCAGAGGTGAACCCGTGCCCGACGAGGCGGTGCTGGCCGAAATCGAACCTTGCTTCATCGACAGCGATGGCAAGCGTACCGATATCGTCGTTCTCGCCTGCACGCATTACCCCTTCATGGCCAATGTGTTCCGCCGGCTGGCGCCATGGCCGGTGGACTGGCTGGATCCCGCCGAGGCGATTGCGAGGCGGGCCCGCCATCTGGTGCCGCTGCCACAGGATGCGGAGCATCCCGACGGTTTCGACTTTGCCGTCTTCACGTCAGGCAAGCCGGATTTCGCCACGCGGCGGCTAATGCAGGGTTTCGGTCTCAGCGTTTCCGCTACCTGATCACCTGTTGCATTTTTGCATCGCCACTATTCGTCTTTTGCAATTCGAGATTGCGACCTCTTGTCGCGTCTGTTTTCCTGTGTAAGATGTATTTTGTCTGTAACCGCACTAAATGGAGGCGTGGAATGAGCAATGACATGAATATGCGCCTTAATGGCATTTCGGGCCTCCTTGGCGTGATTGTCGGCGGTTATGTGGTGCGAGGCATCTCCCTCCGATAAGGCTTATGGCCTGATTCTCCTGCCGTTTGGCATTTTCACTTCGTCCGACATGTGACTTGCGCGTCCGCGTGGCATGCGTGCTGCGTCCGTCGTTTCGTCCTGTCGTTTTCCATCGATAGAGGACCTGGCCGCTTTGCCGCGCCGGGATGGATTTCCCATGCAAAATGATCAACCATTGGTAGCATATGCGCTGCCGGATGCGGTGGACCGTCTGTTCGTCACATTCGGCGTCTGGAAGACCCTGAAGACGGTCGTCTTCGCGGCTGTCGTGCCACGCGCGCCGCCGACCGATCCTGCCGATCTGCCAGAGCGCCTTCTGGCCGATATCGGCCTTGACCCGTCGCGGGTGAAGCGGCGGCGGGATTGGGAGGTTCCTTACTGGGCGCCCCGGTTTTGATTGGCAAAGGCCTCTCCGGCAAAGAAATGTCGGGGAGGCTTCGTCGTCGAATTACGCCCGCTGGCAAACCACGAAATGCAGGCGGCCGCGGCGCGATCTGCGAAAAATCCTGCTTGATGCGGAGTTTTTTCCGTGGCTTGCTCCCCCAATATGAGACAGGAGACTCATCATGCCGATAGAAAACTGGCTGGCCTTCGTGGCCGCATCTGCCATCATGCTCGCCATTCCGGGACCGACGATCCTTTTGGTGATTTCTTATGCGCTGGGCCACGGCCGCAAGGCCAGCACGGCGACGGTGACGGGTGTGGCGCTCGGCGATTTCACCGCCATGACGGCCTCGATGCTGGGACTTGGCGCGCTGCTTGCCACGTCGGCTGCACTTTTCACCGGTCTGAAATGGATCGGTGCGGCTTACCTCATCTATCTCGGCATCAAGCTGTGGCGTTCGCCGGTTGGTGACGCGGCGGAAAACACGGGCGTGACGGGACGCGAAAAGCCGCTCAAAATCTTCCTGCACGCCTATATCGTCACGGCCTTGAACCCGAAGAGCATCGTGTTTTTCGTGGCCTTCCTGCCGCAGTTTCTGGTGCCGACATTACCCTTCTGGCCGCAGGTGCTGATTTTTGAAGTCACATTCCTGGTGCTTGCTACTGTCAATGCAGCGCTTTATGGACTTCTGGCAAGCGCCGCTCGTAATACGATCCGCAAGCCGAAGGTTCAGCGTATCGTCAACCGTACGGGCGGCGGTCTCCTTGTTGGCGCCGGTCTCATTGCCTTTGGCTGGAAGAGGGCGGTCGCGCCGTAAGGCACATCTCGATCGCCTGAAATTCGGACATAACAAAATGGCATTGCCGCATATATTTCTCGCCCTGATCACCGTGTTTTTGTGGGGCTTCAACTTCGTTGCCATCAAGATCGGGGTTACGGACATGCCGCCCCTGTTTCTGACGGGGGTGCGTTATCTTGTTGCGGCGGTGCCCCTGGTGTTCTTCCTGCCGAAACCCAATGTGCCGTGGCGACATATGGTCGTTTACGGCATGGCGATGGGTTTCGTGCAATTCGGCCTGCTCTATCCCGCCATCAAGCTCGGCCTGCCGGCCGGTCTTGCGTCGCTGGTCATGCAGTCGCAGGCTTTCTTCACGCTGGCGCTTGCCGTGGTGTTTCTGGGCGAACGGCCGTTGCCGTCGCAGATTCTTGGCGCACTCATCGCTTTTGGCGGGCTGGCGGTCATCGGTGTGGAGCGCATGACGGCGGCAGGGTTGGTGCCGCTTCTGATGGGCGTCGGTTCCGCGATTGCGTGGGCCTGCGGTAACATCGTCAATCGCCGCATCGGGCAGGTCAATGCGGTGTCCTTCATTGCCTGGACCAGCCTTGTGCCCGTTCTGCCGCTGATCCTGCTTTCACTGGTCGTGGAAGGGCCGGAAGCGATTGCCGAAGGAGTGATCAATGCGACGCCGACCATGGCTCTCGTGGTGATCTATATGGCCTATGGTGCAACCATCGTCGGCGCGGGCATCTGGAGTTATCTGCTTCTGCGGTATCCCGCCGGAACGGTGGCGCCGTTTTCGCTGCTGGTGCCTGTTGTCGGGTTCATCAGCGCCTATCTGGCTTTTGCAGAACACATCACCGTTTTCGAAATCATCGGTGCGGCGCTGGTCATTCTCGGGCTGGCACTTAACGTCTTCGGTCGGCGCATCGGCATTGCACGCTTCTGGGTCAGGTCTCCGCAGGGCTGAGCGTGAATTGCCTGTGCATTATCGGCACGGATGAGACGCAAGAGCCGATTTTTTGGTAAAGAGCATGTTCGGCCGTCCTTCAGGGAATCGGTCGGGTGAGATGCAGCACGAGGAATGGAACATTGCAGGTCGGTATCGACATGGGGACCCTATCGGGCGGGCAGCAGGCCAAGCTCGATATCGAGGAATTGCTTGCGACGCGTTTGCTGGTGCAGGGCAATTCCGGTTCCGGCAAGTCGCATCTGCTGCGGCGGCTGCTGGAGCAATCGGCGCCATGGGTGCAACAGGTCATCATCGATCCCGAGGGCGATTTCGTCACGCTTTCCGACAGGTTCGGCCATGTAGTGGTCGATGGCGAGCGCACGGAAGCCGAGCTGGCCGGTATTGCCAACCGCATCCGCCAGCACCGTGTCTCCTGCGTGCTGACGCTGGAAGGGTTGGATATCGAGCAACAGATGCGGGCCGCCGCCGCCTTCCTCAACGGCCTGTTCGATGCGGACCGTGAATTCTGGTATCCCGTACTTGTCGTGGTAGACGAGGCGCAGATGTTTGCGCCCTCCGTCGCCGGCGAGGTGACTGAGGATGCGCGCAAGGCGTCGCTTGGCGCCATGACCAATCTGATGTGCCGCGGCCGTAAACGCGGTCTTGCGGGCGTCATCGCCACGCAGCGCCTTGCCAAGCTTGCCAAGAACGTCGCGGCGGAAGCCTCGAACTTCCTGATGGGCCGAACCTTCCTCGATATCGACATGGCGCGTGCCGCCGATCTGCTCGGCATGGACCGTCGCCAGGCGGAAATGTTCCGTGATCTCCAGCGTGGCAATTTCGTGGCGCTCGGGCCGGCGCTGTCGCGCCGTCCGCTGCCAATCGTCATCGGGGCGGTGGAAACCTCGGCGCGGTCCTCTTCACCGAAGCTGATGCCGCTACCGGATGCCCCGCAGGATGTCGAAGACCTTATCTTCACGCCTGATCCGGAAGAGTTCACGCGCGCAGCCGTGCGCCGTACACCCCCCGCACCGCGCCCGACCACCGATATTCTGGCAGAGCTTTCCCGCTCCACGCCCGCTGCCGTTGGCCCTTCATCGGAGCAGTCGCAGCGTGCAGGCCAGCCGGAGATGACACCGGAGGAGCGCGAGGAAAAGATCGGGGCGGTTCTCGTCGAAATTCTCGATGATCCGCAATCGGCCTATCGCACGGATGCCGTGCTTTATCAGGATTTTCTGGTTCGCGCCCGCATGCGCCGCATTCCCGGCACGCCGATGACGCTTCCCGAATTCCGCCGACAGGTGGCGATTGCCCGCTCCGGCGTGGATGCGGCGATGGCGGCAAGCGAAGGCTGGCAAAAGGCACTGGAGCTTTCGACCTCGGTTTCCGATGACCTGCAGGGTGTTTTCCTGCTTCTGGTCAAGGCGGCGCTTGGTGAAGAGCCTTGCCCCTCAGACGCCCGTATTGCCCGCGCCTATGGCACCCATTCCGCCCGCCGTGCCCGCCGTCTTCTCGGTTATTTCGAGGAGAAGGAGCTTGTGGTGGTGCATGCCGATTTCTCGGGCAAGCGCATCGTGGCGTTTCCCGATCTCGACGCGAAGACCGCACCCGGCGATGCGGATGCGGCTGAGGATGATAAGAGGCTTGCGGCTGAGTGAGGTTGCGGCAGGTTTCCCTGCCGCTTGCCGTTGGAAGCCTTACTCGATGGCCTTTTCTTCCTTCCGCGTCGCGATCAGCGAACCGATAATGCCGGTTGCGAGGATGGCGACGGTGACGCCGAGAGAGACGGCGGGCGGGATCTTGGCGATGCCAAGCATGTCCGCCACGAAAATCTTCGAACCGACAAAGACCAGAACCGCAGCCAGCGCATATTTCAGATAAGCGAAGCGGTGGATCAGGGCGGCGAGTGCGAAATAGAGCGCGCGCAGGCCGAGGATCGCGAAGATGTTCGAGGTATAGACGATAAACGGATCGGTGGTGATCGCGAAGATTGCCGGGATCGAATCGACCGCGAAGATGAGGTCGGCGATTTCGACCATGATGAGCGCCAGGAAGAGCGGCGTTACGAAGGTCTTGAGCTTGCCGGTGGCCTCATCGGTTTCCTTGACGAAGAATTTCTCGCCATGCAGCCTGTTTGTCACCGGAAGGTGGCTGCGCAGGAATTTCAGGATGCGGTTATTGCCGATATCCGATTCATCATGGTCGGACGAAAACAGCATCTTGAGGCCGGTGAAGACGAGGAAGGCCGCGAAGAGATAAAGCACCCAGTGGAAGTTTTCGACGATGGCCGCGCCGCCTGCAATCATGATGCCGCGCAGAACGATCACGCCGAGGATGCCCCAGAGCAGCACGCGGTGCTGATATTGGCGGGGAATGGCGAAATAGGAGAAGATCATGGCAATGATGAAGATATTGTCCATCGCCAGGCTTTTTTCGACAACGAAGCCGGTGACATATTCCATCGCCGACTGTTCGCCGGATTGATACCAGATCCAGCCGCCAAAGGCCAAGCCGATGACGATATAAAAGCCCGACATCAGCAGGCTTTCACGAACGCCGATTTCCTTGGAGTTCTTGTGCAGCACGCCGAGATCGAGTGCGAGCAGGCCAAGCACGAGAGAAATAAAGACAGCCCACATCCATGTGGGGGTGCCGAGAAAATCCGATAGAAGAAAGTCCATCAGTCAACCTTTAGCCGGACGAGGTTGGCTTTACGGATGGGGAACGTGCGTCAAAAATATACGTGGCCCCAACCTTAACAAACTCGACATCACGTGTTGTCCGGTAACACGCCAGAGGGGCCCGAGTTCTGATCACGACGAAGAGATGGGTGGGCACTGTCGCTTTTCAAGAGGAGACTTCATAAAAAAGCGAAAGGGCTTGTTTGACAAAACCGTGAAAGCTCTGTAGAAGCCGCCCCAACGCCGGGCAGTGATGTCCGGTGTGTTTTGTTGACTGCCCTGCAGTTTAAGAACTGACGTTCGGCGGTCAATATCACCGACATGTCCCGTGGTTTCTCCATTTGCATGTGAGAAGCCTGTCAGAGGCCCTGAAACGGGCCTCAGAGGAGGGCGTGTTTCCTTAAACCGGTCTGGCAACAGATCGGTATAACCTTTTGAGAAGGAAATACGATGAGCAAGCGCGAATCGGCTAAGTATAAAATTGACCGCCGCATGGGCGAAAACATCTGGGGCCGTCCGAAGTCCCCGGTTAACCGCCGCGAATACGGCCCGGGCCAGCACGGCCAGCGCCGCAAGGGCAAGATGAGCGACTTCGGCACGCAGCTGCGCGCCAAGCAGAAGCTCAAGGGCTATTATGGCGAACTGCGCGAAAAGCAGTTCCGCGCCACTTTCGACGAAGCAAACCGTCGCAAGGGTGACACTTCCGAAAACCTGATCGGCCTGCTCGAGTCGCGTCTGGACGCCATCGTCTACCGCGCCAAGTTCGTTCCGACCGTTTTCGCATCGCGCCAGTTCATCAACCATGGCCACGTCACGGTTAACGGCGTTCGCGTCAACATCGGTTCCTACCGCTGCAAGCCGGGCGACGTCATCGAAGTTCGCCAGAAGTCCAAGCAGCTGGTTACGGTTCTCGAAGCCGTTCAGCTCGCAGAGCGCGACGTTCCGGACTACATCGAAGTTGATCACAACAAGATGGTTGCGACCTATGCTCGCGTTCCTTCGCTCTCCGACGTTCCGTACCCGGTCGTCATGGAACCGCATCTGGTCGTCGAATTCTACTCGCGTTAATCGACGCGTTTCAGTATTCAGAAAGCCGCCCTTCGGGGCGGCTTTTTTGTTGGTTGGGGAAGGCTTTGCATGCAAGACATTCAGGGTATCGTCGATTCCATCTATGACAGCATGCTGCCGAGATTGGGTGAGGGGAAGGTTGCGGATTACATTCCCGAACTCGCCAAGGTCGATCCCAACCAGTTCGGCATTGCCATCACCACTGTCGATGGAACCACCTATACGGCCGGCAATGCGCTAACGCCGTTTTCGATCCAGAGCATTTCCAAGGTCTTCATGCTGACGCTGGCGCTCGGCAAGGCCGGTGAGACGGTGTGGAACCGGGTAGGGCGCGAGCCTTCAGGCTCTTCCTTCAACTCCATCGTCCAGCTGGAGCACGAGCACGGAATCCCACGCAATCCCTTCGTCAATGCCGGCGCCATCGTGGTGACCGATATCGTGCTTGCCGGCCACCAGCCGCGCGAGGCTATCGGCGAGCTTCTGCGTTTCGTTCGTTACCTCGCGGATGACGATACGATCAGCATTGACGACACGGTGGCGAAATCCGAGCAGGCGACGGGGTTCCGCAATTTTGCGCTCGCCAATTTCATGCGCTCCTTCGGCAATCTGCACCATCCCGTGGAATATACGCTCGGCGTTTATTTCCACCAGTGCGCGCTTTCCATGACCTGCGCTCAGCTGTCCCGCGCCGGGCTGTTTCTTGCCAATCGTGGCCGCAACCCGCTGACGGGGCATACAGTTGTGTCGGACCGGCGGGCGCGGCGTATCAATGCGCTGATGCTGACCTGCGGCCATTATGACGGATCGGGCGATTTCGCCTATCATGTCGGCCTGCCGGGCAAGAGCGGTGTCGGCGGCGGCATCATGGCGGTGGCGCCGGGCAAGGCTTCGATCGCCGTCTGGTCGCCGGGTCTCAACAAGGTCGGAAACTCGGCGCTCGGGTCACAGGCGCTGGAATTGCTGGCAACGAAAACCGGCTGGTCGGTATTCGGGGCTTGATCTTGCCGGCGGATGGGGGCATTGCCTGCATGAAGAACGGCAGTCGTGCCGGAGCGAGCGGATGATGAACATTCTCACCAGGATCGATGACATCGCGGAGAAGGTCGGGGCAGATCAGGAACCGCCGGAAGAGAGCGGTAACTCGCACCCGCTGTTCGACAACGCGCCGCGCTCGGTCTCGTTCAACAAGCTGCGCAAGCGGCTGCTGCGCAACGTCCGCCAGGCCTTTGAAGATTTCGGCATGCTGAAGGGCCAGAAGCGCTGGCTGGTCGGCCTTTCCGGCGGCAAGGACAGTTACGGTCTTCTGGCGCTGCTGCTCGATCTCAAATGGCGCGGCCTTTTGCCGGTGGAACTGGTCGCCTGCAATCTCGATCAGGGCCAGCCGAATTTTCCAAAGCATGTCCTGCCGGAATATCTGGCGAAGATCGGTGTGCCCCATCGCATCGAATATCGTGACACCTATTCCGTGGTGAAGGAAAAGGTGCCGTCCGGCGGCACCTACTGTTCGCTCTGTTCGCGGCTCAGGCGCGGCAATCTCTACCGCATCGCGCGGGAGGAGGGCTGCGACGCGCTGCTGCTCGGCCATCACCGCGAGGATATTCTCGAAACCTTCTTCATGAACTTCTTCCATGGCGGCCGTCTGGCCGGCATGCCGGCGAAGCTTTTGAATGATGAGGGCGACCTGATGGTCATGCGCCCGCTCGCCTATTGCGCCGAGGAAGATATGGCGAAATTCGCGGCGGCGATGGAATTCCCGATCATTCCCTGCGACCTCTGCGGCTCGCAGGACGGGCTTCAGCGCAATGCCATGAAGGAGATGCTGGCCGACATCGAGCGGCGTATGCCGGGCCGCAAGGACGTGATGCTGAGGGCGCTTGCCCATGTCAATCCGTCGCATCTGCTCGATCCCAAGCTTTTTGATTTTTCGGCGCTTTCTGTCACCGGGGCGTCACCTGAAGAGCGTAGGGAGGCCAACTCCCCCTTATGAAGAAGTGCCCCGCCCGATGACCCTTTCCGACAAAGATATCGATTTTCTTATTTCCACCGTTGCCGCTGCCGGCGCAAATGAAATTCTTCCCCGCTTCCGAAACCTGAGCGCCGGTGCGATCTCCGAAAAGACCTCGGCCGTCGATCTGGTCACCGAGGCCGATGTTCTGGCGGAAAAGGCGATCACCGCTGCTCTCCTTCAGCGATTTCCGAAGGCCCATATCGTCGGCGAAGAGGCCTATGAGGCGGACCAATCCGTCATTCCAGCCCTTGCCGATGCGCCGCTTGCCTTCGTGATCGATCCCATCGACGGCACTTTCAATTACGCTTCCGGTTTTCCCGCTTTCGGCACGCTGCTTGCGGTCACCGTCAAGGGCGAGACGGTGGCGGGCATCATCCACGATCCCGTGATGGGCGATACCATCGTTGCCCTGAAAGGCGAGGGCGCGTTTCTCAACCGCAGGAACGGTTCGCAGGCGAAGCTCAGTGTTGCCGATCCCGCGCCATTGTCCGATATGGTCGGCATCTTTTCCTGGGGCCACAGCCATCAGGATCGCCGGCCGGTGATTGCCGCCAATATGGCCAAGATCAAGATGGCACTGTCGCTCAACTGCTCGGCACATGAATATTGGCTCGCCTCGGCCGGCAAGCTGCATTTCATCGGCCATGAAAAGCTGATGCCGTGGGATCATCTCGCCGGCGTGCTCATTCATCAAGAGGCGGGTGGCTACACGGCCCGTTTCGACAATACGCCCTATCGGCCGGGACAAACGGAGGGCGGCATCCTATCCGCCCCCGACAAGGAAAGCTGGAAGATGCTGCGACGGGAAATCGTCGCCTTATAACATCACGCCCAAATAGAAGGATATCGCCCATGGCTCTCGAACTCGACATCGCCTCTCTTGCCAATGCGCTTCAGGAGGCGGCGGCAGTGGAAATCTTACCAAGGTTCCGCAATCTGGGCGAAGGCGATGTACGGATGAAGACCGAGGCGATAGACCTCGTCACAGAGGGCGACGAGGCCGCCGAGCGGTTGATCCGCGCCCGCGTTCAGGAGATCATGCCTGACGCCCTGTTCATCGGTGAAGAGGCGGTGGCGGCGGATGCCTCGCTGCTCGGCAAGCTTGCCGATGCCGATCTGGCTGTGGTGGTCGATCCCATCGACGGCACCTATAATTTCGCTTCCGGCCTGCCGCTCTTCGGCGTGATGATGAGCGTCATTTCCAAGGGCGAGACCGTTGCGGGGCTGATCTTCGACCCCATGGGCAACGACTGGGCGATTGCCGAAAAGGGCTCCGGCGCATGGCTGTGCAGCGCCGATGGTTCGCAGACGCAGATGTCGGTCGTGCCGGCGCCGGAACTGTCGCAGATGGTCGGCATCGCCAATACCGGCTATTTCGAGGTGGAAACACGGCGCAAGATCCTGATGAATCTGGCGGATGTGCGGCTCTTCACCAGCTACCGTTGTGCTGCGCACGAATATCGCCTGTTCTGCGGCGGCCACATGCATTTCCTGATGTACAACAAGCTGATGCCCTGGGACCATCTGGCCGGCACGCTGCTGTCGCAGGAAGCGGGCGCCTATGCGGCGCGCCTCGACGGCTCGCCCTATCTGCCAAGCCATGTGGATGGCGGGCTGCTGCTTGCGCCTGACCAGCAGACATGGGAGCTGCTGCGGGAGAAGATTTTTACGGTTTGAGGTGGCGTGACAAGGTTGCGGCTTGATGGTGGACATCATCTACCTCACCTCTGTCATCCTCGCCCTTGAGGCGAGGATCCACAGGCGGTTGAAGCGATGGATCCTCGGGTCAGGCCCGAGGATGACGCCAAGAGTGGGGAATGGGTGCTGAAACTGGCCGACGCTGAGTGTTACGCCAGCCGTCAATCAAATAAAAAGGGCGCGGAACAGAATTCCGCGCCCTTTTCTTTTTCAACCGGTGTTACCGTGTCGGCTTGTTATGCGCCTGAAACAGCATGCCCTTTTCGCCGATCAGCACGAAGATCAGGCCGATGATGGAGACCACGAAAAAGCCTGCCACCATGGGCAGCGCAGTGCCGTTAAACGCCTGGCCGATGGCCGCACCGATCAGCGAGCCGCCCACGGTTCCCATGAAACCGATAACGGAAGAGGCGGTGCCGGCGACATGGCCGAGCGGCTCCATGGCGAGCGAGTTGAAGTTCGAGCCGATCCAGCCGAACTGGAACATGGCAAGCGCAAAGAACACGATGAAGATGGCGAAAGGCATCGGCTCCGGCCCCAGCACCTGCACCACCAGCCAGACGAAGGTGATGGCGATGAAGCCCAGCAGCGATCCGTGCGACAGCTTGCGCATGCCGAACCGGCCGACCAGCCTGGCGTTAATGAAGGACGAGAAGGCCATGAACAGGGCAACGCCCGCAAAGGCCGCCGCAAACCATGCGCCAAGGCCGTATATGCCCTTGTAGACCTGCTCAGCCGAGTTGATGAAGCCGAACAGCGCGCCGAAGATGAAGGTGCTGGAAAGCGTATAACAGAGCGCGATACGGTTGGTGAGCACGATCTTGAAGCCGCTAAGGATCGAACGAGCCGTGAAAGGCCTGACGTCATCAGGATGCAGGGTTTCCGGCAGGCGGAAATACATCCAGGCCGTCACGATGGCAGCAATTCCGGCCATGAAGGCGAAGATCAGGTGCCAGTTGCCGAAAAAAAGCACGATCTGACCGGTGCCGGGCGCGATGACCGGAACAACCATGAAGACCATCATGATCAGCGACATGACTTCCGCCATCTGGCGGCCGCCATAGATATCGCGCACGATCGAGATGGTGATGACGCGCGTTGCTGCCGAACCGATGCCCTGAATGAAGCGCAGGAACAGCAGGCCCGCAAAGGACGGCACGAAGACGACGGCAACGGCTGAAACGATGTAGATCGCAAGGCCGAAAAGCATTGGCTTGCGACGTCCGAAACGGTCCGAGATCGGTCCGTAGACGAGCTGGGCTATGCCCAAGCCGAGAAGATAGGTGGAGATGACGTACTGGCGATGGTTCTCATTCTCCACGCCCAGCGAGGCGCCGATTTCCTGAAGACCGGGTAGCATGATGTCGATGGCGAGCGCATTCATTGCCATCAGCATGGCTGCCAGCGCAATGAATTCCGTACGCCCCATCGAGCCTGCGCGCGAAGCGGTGGATTGTGAAAGTTCTGTCACAGGATTGCCCCAAAAAGAACGGCAAAGGCGTTGCATGAAGCAACGCCTGGCATAAATTTCTGACAATCAGGGTGGGCCGGATGAACCGGCCGAAATCAGGCCGCGCCGCGGACGCTGATACCCTGTTCTTGGAAGTGGCTCTGCAACTCGCCCGACTGGAACATCTCTCTTACGATGTCACAGCCGCCGACGAATTCGCCCTTGACGTAGAGCTGCGGGATGGTCGGCCAGTTGGAATAGTCCTTGATGCCCTGACGGATGTCCGCATCGGCAAGCACGTTGATGCCTTTGTAGTCGACGCCGAGATAATCGAGGATCTGTACCACCTGGCCGGAAAAACCGCATTGCGGAAATTGCGGGGTGCCCTTCATGAAAAGAACGATGTCGTTGCTCTTCACTTCGCTGTCGATCATGTCGTGAATGCCGCTCATAGGCCTATTCCTTTCACATGCGGTTCAAGGCCGCTGCTTTCTGTTAGCCTCTAAATAACATGTCGCGCCGTGATTTCCACCCGGGGGAGCGTAAAAAATGCGTCTCGATGGCATGGCGTGAGGGGGGAAATCCGGCCTGCGGCTTTTTATTTATACCGCTGCCGGCTGCGGGCAGCCGCGGTGCGCTTTTTGCTGACCTGTTTCCGGGCGGGTTTCGGTTTGACGGCGGCCTTGATTGCGGCTTCCAGCACGGAACCGAGGATACCGCCGGCCGCAGAGCGGGTACTTTTCGTCCGGCGCGCGCGGCGTGTCTTGCGGATGCCGGATTTGGTCAGCACTTCGGCGAGAGCGCCTTTGACGACGCCGTTGAGCAATTGATCGACGATGCCAGACAAATTTCCCTCACCGATAAATAAATCATATTTCTGTCGCGTTTTTTACTATACGTGCATCGCCCACTGTATCAAGCGATCCTTTCGGGTGTCTCCAGCCTGAAGGTCTATGCATGCCAGCCGTCAAGTCACGACTTGTTCTTTATTTTCCCGGTTTCGATCCGCTCGATGCGGCCGCCCATCATCTGCGTTACCAGCGGGCGGCGGCGCTCGCCGGCAAAACCTGGGATGTGGATTACACGGTGGGGCCGCTGGAAAATGCGCCCGGGGGCGAGACTTTCACGGTGGAGGCCGCGGCGGGCGACTGGCGGACGCGCTCCGACATTTTCGTTTACGACCATAATGCGGTGATATCGCAATTGCGCGATGCGCCGGTCTGGCGGCAGATCTGGCTGGGCTTCAAGGCCGGGGCGGGCATTGTCAGTGAGGGCGGTGCGGCGCGTTATTTCCGCCATGCCTGGCGTTTTGGCCTGTTCTTCATCTTCCCGTTCCTGCTGATGCTTGTCGGTGGCGCGCTTGCGGCGACTATCGCCCTTTCGCCCTGGCTTTTCGCTTTACCGCTCTGGCTCTTTGCGATCAGCCTTCCCGCCGCCGCCCTGTTCTTCGTGAAGGCTTTCCTGCCGTTTGCGGAGCGGTTTCACACGCTGCATCTTTATGCAGACTGGCGATTCGCGCTTGCGGTCGGCCGTGATGAGCCGATTGCCCGCGACTGGATCGAGGAGAGGGCCGCACTTGTTCTGACG
Organism: Agrobacterium salinitolerans; assembly: GCF_002008225.1. Classification (GTDB taxonomy): domain Bacteria; phylum Pseudomonadota; class Alphaproteobacteria; order Rhizobiales; family Rhizobiaceae; genus Agrobacterium; species Agrobacterium salinitolerans. The sequence goes on from NZ_MRDH01000006.1 coordinate 18,237, forward strand.
GCGCTGGAGCAGCCTTCGGATGAGGTTCTGGTGGTTTCCCATAGCATGGGCGCCAGCCTTGCGCTTGCCACGATCGGCCGCGTGCTGGAGCAGAAACCGGATGCGCTGGATGGCCGGACACTGTCTTTCGCGACGCTGGGCGGCGCGGCTTTGCAATGCGCGTTCCTGGCGAGCGCTGAACGGCTTCGTCAAAGCGTAGGCATAATAGCGCGTCACGCCGAGGTGACATGGTTCGACATCCAGTGTCTCACCGATCCGATCCATCTTTATCGCTGCAATACGGTTACCCTGACCGGTCACGGCGATGCGCCGCAGCCGAAGATCGTGCCGATCCGCTTCAAGCATTCGCTTTCGCCGGAGCGCTATAAGAAGAACAAGCGCAACTTCCTGCGCATGCACCGGCAATATGTTCTGGGGCCGGATCGCAGATCCGGTTACGATTTTACCCTGCTGACGGCAGGCCCTTTGCCGGCCGCCTCCTTCGCCGATCTGGATTCGCAGACGCCGCCTGTTCTGTAAGCGGCATCCGATCCTTATATCGGACATGAAAAAGGCCCGCGTGAGAGTCTCAAGCGGGCCTTTGATTTATTCAGCAGATTTCACGCCCAGCCGCAGATGGGACAGAGACGGATTGTTACCGGAGCCGCTTTCACGGGCGCAATCATTCGGGAGCGGAGGTCTGCAGGGCAAGGGCATGCAGAACGCCGCCCATATTGCCCTTCAGTGCGTCATAGACCATCTGGTGCTGCTGCACGCGGGTCTTGCCCTTGAACGCATCTGCAACGACTTCTGCCGCGTAATGGTCGCCGTCACCGGCCAGATCGCGGATCGTGACCTTTGCCCCGGGAATTCCCGCCTTAATCATGTCTTCAATGTCGCCGGGTTTCATGGGCATGGTGTTTCTCCTTAATTCATTCTGCGGCGAGCAAAGTTTCGCCATCCATGAATTGAGGGAACCACGATTCATAGGCCAAGTGCAATTCTTTAATCTCGACTGCCCGCGCCGTGCCCAGCTTTACGCTCGCACCGCCGGTAACACCGATGACCGGGCAGGAAACGCCCGCTGCCTTCGCCGCTGTCTGCACCTCGTCGAGATCGGCCTTTTTGACCGTCATGACGTAGCGGCCCTGATCTTCACCATAGAAGGTGAGAACCGGATTGTGACCTTCGACCGCGTCGATGGTCGCGCCGATGCCCGACGAGATCGCCATTTCGGCAACCGCAAGCGCGAGACCGCCCGAGGAGCAATCGTGAACGGCGGTGGCAAGACCATCGGTGATCAGGCTGCGAACGAAATCGCCGTTCCTCTTTTCGGCGGCCAGATCGACATGCGGCGCAGGGCCATCGATGCGGCCGTGGACGTCACGCATGTAAACCGACTGGGCGATGTGGGTGCCGAGGCCGGCAGGAGCGCCGACAAGCAGCACCACTTCGTCAGCGGCGGCGAAACGGATGCGCGCCATGCGGCCCCAATCCTTCAGGAGGCCAACGCCGCCGATGGTGGGGGTGGGCAGGATCGCCTGACCGTTGGTTTCGTTATAGAGCGAGACGTTGCCGGAAACGATCGGAAATTCCAGTACCCGGCAGGCTTCGCCGATGCCCTTGATGGCATGAACCAACTGGCTCATGATCTCGGGCTTTTCCGGGTTGCCGAAGTTCAGGTTGTCGGTGGCCGCGAGCGGCAGAGCGCCGGTTGCGGTGATGTTGCGCCAGCATTCGGCAACGGCCTGCTTGCCGCCTTCGAAGGGATCGGCCTCGACATAACGCGGTGTGACGTCGGAGGAGAAGGCGAGCGCCTTCTTATCATGGCCTTCGACGCGAACCACGCCGGCGTCGCCGCCGGGAAGCTGCAGGGAATTGCCCTGGATCAGCGTGTCATACTGTTCGTAGACCCAGCGGCGCGATGAGCTGTTGGCCGAACCGACCAGCGATACCAGCGCATCGGCGATATCGGCGGCGGGGACGTCGTTTTCCGAAAGCGGTGCGGGAACCTTGGCGGGCGTCCACGGGCGGTCATATTCCGGGGCCTGATCGCCCAGTTCCTTGATCGGCAGGTTGGCGACTTCCTCGCCATTGTGCAGCACGCGGAAACGCAGATCGTCGGTGGTCTTGCCAACGATGGCGAAATCCAGCCCCCATTTGACGAAGATCGCCTTGGCGACTTCTTCCTTGGAAGGTTCGAGAACCATGAGCATGCGCTCCTGGCTTTCCGAGAGCATCATTTCGTAAGCCGTCATGCGCTCTTCGCGCACCGGTACGGCGTTCAAGTCAAGCTCGATGCCGAGATCGCCCTTGGCGCCCATCTCGACGGCCGAGCAGGTGAGGCCGGCGGCGCCCATGTCCTGAATGGCGATGACCGCACCTGTTTTCATCAGCTCAAGGCAGGCTTCCAGCAGGCACTTTTCGGTGAAGGGATCGCCGACCTGAACGGTCGGGCGCTTTTCTTCGATGGATTCGTCGAATTCGGCGGACGCCATGGTCGCACCGCCGACGCCGTCGCGGCCGGTTTTTGCACCAAGATAAACGACCGGCAGGCCGACGCCCTTGGCTTCCGAGAGGAAGATCGCATCGGACTTGGCAAGACCGGCGGCAAAGGCGTTGACGAGGATATTGCCGTTATAACGCGGGTCGAATTCCACTTCGCCGCCAACCGTCGGCACGCCGAAGGAATTACCGTAACCGCCGACACCGGCGACGACGCCGGCCACGAGGTGGCGGGTCTTCGGATGATCCGGCGCGCCGAAACGCAGGGCGTTCATGGCGGCAATCGGGCGCGCTCCCATGGTGAAGACGTCACGCAGGATACCGCCGACGCCGGTCGCCGCACCCTGATAGGGCTCGATATAGGACGGATGGTTGTGGCTTTCCATCTTGAAGACGACGCAGTCGCCATCGTCGATATCCACCACGCCGGCATTTTCACCCGGACCCTGAATGACGCGCGGTCCCTTGGTCGGCAGGGTCTTCAGCCACTTCTTGGAGGACTTGTAGGAGCAGTGCTCGTTCCACATGGCCGAGAAGATGCCAAGCTCGGTAAAGCTAGGCTCCCGTCCGATCAGGTCGAGGATACGCTGGTATTCGTCGGGCTTCAGCCCGTGGGATGCAACGAGTTCCGGGGTGATCTTGATGGAGTTTGAAATCGACATAGGTCTCACGCGGTTCGAGCCGAGGAAAGTTTCCGGTTCTTTAGCGCAAGAGGCTCAAAGGTGCGACAGGAAAATGCGCTGTTTTACCCGCAAAACGCCGCTTTGTTGGCTTCTTCAGAACTTGTATCCGACCATCAGGCCGACGCGGGTGAGCCCGTCATTGGGGCCGTCGCATAGATTGGCGTGGGAGGCGTGTTCGATCTGGGTCGAAATATTCCAGCTGTTGTCGAAGCGATATCCGATGGCGGCATATTCATGGAAAAGCAGGTGGCAACCGAATTCCGCTCCCGTTTCGCCCGGGCCGTTTCTCAGTTTGCCATCGTGCCACAGGCCGCCAAAGCCGAGGTCGACGAAAATTTTCGGATTGAGGTCGAAGGTCCAGTTGACGCCGCCATAAACGGTGTTCGCTTCACCCTCTGTGCTGATTTCCGCGCCCAGATGCAGGCGGGGCCGGGCAAGCTTTTCACCAAGTGTGACGGCCGAGGCGCCGGCGAAGGGATCAAAATAGGCGGTGAAGGCCGGGAATACGCCATCTTCGCCGCCGCCATCACGATTTGAGAGTGAAGTGGTAATCCCAAACCGCAATTCATCAAAGACAGCGCCGTCCGCGGCGGCGGCCGGCACTAGGCTGAGGAGGAGGTATGCTGCAAACATCGTCGCCAGCAAGAAGAACACCCTGGCATTTTTCAATCCGACTGCTGCCATCGAATCATTCCTCGCTGTGAATTTTGCAAAGGATGGCAGGTTTGGCGGTGCGGTAAATGATCAGTTACTGAATTAGGCAGGGTGTTGCAGGAAAGACTCTGTGCGCCGGTGTTTACGCCACGCTTTCATAGCCGGCGGAGCCGTTATCCAGCAGATGGCGGAGGATGCCGAAGGCATGGGTCAGCTCCTTGCGGGTGGAAGGCCCGGAAAAACTGATGCGAACGCGGTGGAAAACCTTGTCCGTCCGCCCGGCCTTGAATTCGTCCTCGTCATCGATCAGCACCCCTTCCTTCATCGCCGCATTGCGGAAGGTGCCGGAAAGCCAGGGTTCGGGCAGCCTCAGCCACAGGAAGGCGATATCGGGCAGGGAGTTGAAATCCAGCCCGGTAAATACCTGTCTGGCGATTGCCTCGCGTTGATTGATCTCGGTTATACAATCTTTGCGGATATCGTCTGCGTCGCCGCTATTGACGAGGCGTGCATTCAGTTCGGCCAGCATGAAGGGCAGGCCGCCGGTCAGCATCGAGTGGGAAATGCGGATGCGTGAGGAATATTGTGCGGGACAGGCGACCCAGCCGCCGCGCACGCCGGCGGCGACGGATTTCGACAGGCCGCCAACCACAAAGGTGATATCGGGTGCGAACTCGGCGATCAGCGGGATCGCCTCGCGCGTCATCGCGCCATAAAGATTGTCCTCGACGATCCAGACACCATATCGGCGGGCGATGTCCGCAATCGCGCGGCGGCGGTCTTCCGGAAGGGTGGCGCAGGTCGGGTTCTGGCCGGCCGACATCAGAAAGATCATCTTGGGATGCTGCTGGGCGCAGACCCGCTCAAAATCCTCGGGAATGATGCCGTTTTCATCCGCATCGACCAACGTTACCCGTCGTCCTGCAAGGGCGGCGCTACGGCTGATATGGGAATAGGTGACCTGTTCGAAGACGATACGGTCGCCCGGCGCGGTCATCGCCGTCACCACACTCATCACCGCCGCATGGGCGCCGAGCGTCGAGACGATATTTTCCGGCTGCGGCGACCAGCCATTCTGTGAAAGCCAGCGAGCCCCCGCTTTACACCAGTTATCCGGGAAGGTCCGGGCATAATTGGTGATGTCATAGCCATGCTCGCGCGTCAGCGCCTCTATATGACGAGCGATCACCACGCTCTGGCCGACATCCGGGGCAGCTGTGGTGTTCAGGCGATATTCGCCGGTGGCCTCAATGGCATGCCGGGTGCCGCCGAAGGCTGGGGCAGCCTGTTCCATTGGCGAGGAGGGTGCCGGCATCTTCCGCTCATTGACATAAGTGCCGCGGCCGACTTCGCCGCTGACGAGGCCTCGCTCGTGGATGAGCGCATAGGCGCGGCTGATTGTGCCGATTGTCACGCCGAGATCGTAAGCAAGATTGCGCTGCGGTGGCAATTTCGAGCCAGCCTGCAAGGTGCCATCGGAAATCGCGCCTTCGATACTGTCGGCGAGGCGCAGGTAAATCGGGCCGTCGCCCTCGGTAATGTCGGGAAGCCAATTTGTCATGGTGACAATTTATGCATTGTATCTGTCGCCAAGTCAATTGTATTTATTGTCTGCATTGAATGACCTTAAACGCACGGAGACAATAGGTGCAATATGCGCAAGATGAATCAATACCTTTCGACAGCGGATACACTCTATCCTGATGGCTACGAACGGGAACGCGTGTTCCGCGATGCCGGCGACATGGTCGCACCGGCGCCCTTTCCGGCCAAGATCGCCCGCACGCTTATTGGTCGTCTGATTGCGGGCATGGCCCGTTGGCAGCAGAAACGACGGGGACGGCTCGCCTTGCGCGAACTGTCGGACGATCTGCTGGAGGATATTGGCGTTACGCGTGATGAAGCCTTGAAGGAAGCAGCGAAATCCCGACTCCTTTCCTGGCCGCCGCGGCCGCTTTGATTTTGTCGGAGAGCGGCGCCTTCTTTCCCCGGCGCCAAGCAGCCATTCGGCAGCCCGCCACGCCAATCCCAACCGGCGTTGGCGGGTTTTTTTAGTGGATTGCCGAGGGCCCGTTTTCGCGCTTGTCGATCAGCAGCCCTTGCCGCCGTTCGCCCAGCGTTTGACGTCGGTTGCGATGCGGCCGGACATGGGTTCGTTCATGACAGGGCCGAATGCATCGAGCTTTGCCGGGTTACCTTCGGCCTGAACCACCAGCATGGGGCGCGATTCCGGGCTGTTGCGCGGCACGAGCAGGATGCGCGGACGGCCGGAGAAGGAGTTGAGTTCCGGCGCCAGACGATAGGCCTTGAAGGCAGCGTCGCCCGATTTGAACCAGCAGACATTCGCGCCAAGCGCAATGCGTTCCATGGTTGGCAGGGCCGCGCGGGAGATGGAGGAGGAAGGTTGCGGTTTCGGCTGGCAGGCGGCAAGCGCCACTGCCGCAAGGATCAATCCGGCGGCTTTGCAGGCATCGTGTCGAAAAAGACGGGGCATCAGGTCATCCAGAAGAGAAGCCGAAACATAGCCGGAAACCGGCATCAAAAAAGGCGGGCTTGAAACCCGCCTTGGTCTATCAGGCTGCGATGACGCCCAGCGCCGAAGCGAAGAGGCCGCGGCCGTCATTACCGCCATGGGCGGCCTCGATCAGGTTTTCTGGATGCGGCATCATGCCGAGGACATTGCCCTTGGTATTGATGACGCCGGCAATGTCGTTCAGCGAACCGTTGGGGTTGGTGCCCTCGGCATAACGGAACACGACCTGACCATTGCCTTCTACGGACTTCAGCTCATCCGCATCAAGGAAGTAGTTGCCATCGTGATGGGCGACTGGGCAGCGCAGGATCTGGCCCTTGTCGTAGGCGCGGGTGAAGTCCGTGTCGCTATTGGCGACTTCGAGCTTCACTTCACGGCAGACGAATTTCAGCGAGGCGTTGCGCATCAAAGCACCCGGCAGCATGCCCGCCTCGACCAGAATCTGGAAGCCGTTGCAGACGCCGAGAACCTTCACGCCCTTTTCCGCTTTTTCGCGAATGGCCTGCATGACCGGCATGCGGGCGGCAATCGCGCCGCAGCGCAGATAGTCACCATAGGAGAAGCCGCCCGGAATGACGATCAGGTCGACATCGGGAATATCCGTTTCCGTCTGCCAGATGGTGACGGGCGCCTGACCGGAGATTTTCGTCAGAGCCGCGATCATGTCGCGGTCGCGATTGAGGCCGGGAAGTTGGACGACAGCGGATTTCATGGACGGCGGCTCCTAGAGCTTAGAGAATGGCGATGGCGTAGTTTTCGATGACCGTATTGGCCAGAAGCTTTTCGCACATTGCCTTCAGGTCGGTTTCGGCCTTGGCCTTATCGGCGCCTTCCAGCTCCAGATCGAAGACCTTGCCCTGACGTACATGGCCGACGCCACCGAAACCGAGGCTGCCGAGCGCGCCTTCGATTGCCTTGCCCTGCGGATCGAGAACGCCGTTCTTCAGCGTAACAGTCACCCGTGCCTTGATCACCTGATCTTCTCCTGATTTACCCTACGAGGCCAATATAACTTTACGAGGCCGATACTACTTTACCAGAACGGGGCCGGTGCCGCGGATCGGTTCGTTTTCATTGATGATGCCGAGACGGCGCGCGACCTCGGAATAGGCTTCCACAAGCCCGCCCATATCGCGGCGGAACAGGTCCTTGTCCATCTTTTTCTGGGTCTCGATGTCCCACAGGCGGCAGCTGTCCGGCGAAATCTCGTCGGCGAGGATGATGCGCATCATGTCGCCTTCAAACAGCCGACCGCATTCGATCTTGAAATCGACGAGCTGGATGCCGACGCCGAGGAAGAGACCGGAGAGGAAGTCGTTGACGCGGATGGCGAGCGCCATGATATCGTCGAGCTCGGCAGGGTTGGCCCATCCGAAAGCCGTGATGTGCTCTTCGGAGACCATCGGGTCTTCAAGCTCATCCGACTTGTAATAGAATTCGATGATGGAGCGCGGCAGAACCACGCCTTCCTCAATGCCGAGGCGCTTCGACAGCGAGCCGGCGGCGACATTGCGCACGACGACTTCGAGCGGGATCATCTCCACTTCCTTGATCAGCTGCTCGCGCATGTTGAGGCGGCGGATGAAGTGCGTGGGAATGCCGATCTTGTTCAGATGCGTGAAGACGTATTCGCAGATACGGTTATTCAGCACGCCCTTGCCGTCGATGACTTCATGCTTCTTCTTGTTGAAGGCGGTCGCATCGTCCTTGAAGAACTGGATAAGCGTGCCTGGCTCCGGACCCTCGTAGAGGATCTTGGCCTTGCCTTCGTAAATACGGCGGCGACGGTTCATAATTGCAGGTCTCTTGGTTGACGCCGATTCTGGTGGCGTTGCGTTTGGTCTTTGAAGCGGTCCCATAAAGGAAAAGCGTGCATTCTACAATGCGGCTCGCATATTTCCCTTCAATTCTTGTGACAGGCCGGGAAACGGCTTTGCCTGAAAAATCGGCTTGCGGAGCCGATAGAGAAGGCGGCGGCCTGCATGGCTGCCACCAATCAGCGCTCGACTGCCTTCAGCCGGCTCAGGAACTGCGCGAAGACCATGCCGCCTTCCGGCCACGGACCATGGCCGGACTCCGCGTTGATGTGGCCGGACATGCCGGCGTCGATCAAAAGCGAGCCCCAGGCGGCGGCGATGTCATCGGCATGTTCATAGGAGCCGAAAGGGTCGTTGCGGCTGGCGATGGTGATCGCCGGGAAAGGCAGCGGGTCGCGCGGGTAAGGCCCGAAGGTCATCAGGTGTTTTGGCCGGATATCGGGATTGGCGACATCGGGCGGCGCGACAAACAGCGCGCCGGACACCTTCTTGCCGATTTCCGGCAAGGCGTGGATCACGGTCGGTACGCCGAGCGAATGGGCGACGAGCACAATGGGCTTGGTGGAAGCGTTGACCTCTTCCACCAGCCGGGCGACCCAGTCTTCCTTCACGGGTTTGGACCATTCCGCCTGCTCGACACGGCGGGCGGTGGAAAGCTTGCGCTCCCAGCGGCTCTGCCAGTGGTCGGGGCCGGAATTGGTATAACCGGGGACGATCAGGATATCTGCTTCTGAAACTTTCATGCGCCCATATCTGTGTTGTGATGCCGCCGCGATCAAGGCCGCGGCGGCATTAACTTCAGGGAGTTCTCTCAGGCCTCGCCGAAGACACGGGTGAAGATCGTGTCGACGTGTTTGGTGTGGTAGCCGAGGTCGAACTTCTCGCGGATCACCTCTTCGGACAGTGCGGCGCGCACCTCCTCGTCGCCCAGCAGTTCCTCAAGGAAGTCGGCACCCTGTTCCCACACCTTCATGGCGTTGCGCTGCACCAGACGGTAAGCGTCTTCACGGGAGACGCCAGCCTGCGTCAGCGCCAGCAGAACGCGCTGCGAATGCACGAGACCCCGGAACTTGTTCATGTTCTTCAACATGTTGTCCGGGTAGATCACCAGCTTTTCGATGACGCCGGCCAGGCGGTTCAGCGCGAAATCCAGCGTGACGGTCGTGTCTGGGCCGATGGCGCGCTCCACGGAGGAGTGGCTGATGTCGCGTTCGTGCCACAGCGCCACGTTTTCCATGGCCGGGACGACCGACATGCGCACCAGACGGGCAAGGCCGGTGAGGTTTTCGGTCAGAACCGGGTTGCGCTTGTGCGGCATGGCCGACGAGCCCTTCTGGCCGGGCGAGAAGAATTCTTCCGCTTCCAGAACTTCGGTGCGCTGCATATGGCGGATTTCGATGGCGACGTTTTCGATCGACGAGGCGATGACGCCGAGGGTGGCGAAGAACATGGCATGACGGTCGCGCGGGATGACCTGCGTGGAGACCGGCTCGGGAATGAGGCCGAGCTTTTCGCAGACATGTTCTTCGACGCGCGGGTCGATATTGGCAAAGGTGCCGACGGCGCCGGAGATTGCGCCGGTGGCGATTTCCGCACGGGCATTGACGAGGCGCTCGCGATTGCGGTGCATCTCGGCGTAGAAACGCGCGAAGGTCAGGCCCATGGTGGTCGGTTCGGCATGGATGCCGTGGCTGCGGCCGATGCGCACCGTGTTCTTGTGTTCGAAGGCGCGGGTCTTCAGCGCTGCGAGCACCCGGTCCATGTCAGCGAGCAGCAGATCGGCGGCGCGCACGAGCTGGATGTTGAGCGTGGTGTCAAGCACGTCCGACGAGGTCATGCCCTGATGCACGAAACGGCTGTCGGGGCCGACAAATTCGGCAAGATGGGTGAGGAAGGCGATGACGTCGTGTTTGGTCACGGCCTCGATCTCGTCGATGCGCGCGACATCGAAGGTCGCGCTGCCGCCCTTTTCCCAAATGGTCTGGGCCGCCGATTTCGGGATAACGCCGAGTTCGGCCAGCGCGTCACAGGCATGTGCCTCGATCTCGAACCAGATGCGGAACTTTGTTTCCGGCGACCAGATGGCGACCATTTCCGGCCGGGAGTAACGAGGGATCATGGCAATGACTTTCTTAGTGGAGGAAATTTGCTGCCCGTTTAGCAAAGTGTTCCACTAATCTCAATCTATCAAGCTGCATGGCTATGCCGCTCGTCGCGCAGGCCGGCAGAGGATTGCGCCAGCGGCCAAGAGCGGAACAATGGAAAAAGGAAAATAAAGCCCAAGACCGAGAATTGCGAATTGATAGACCGCGCCGAGCGACGTGAAGAGTTGTTGGAAAAACCAGATGCGTGAAAAAGCCGGTGCGTGCCATTGCGCATAAAAGATGCGGTATTCGAATGCGAACAATGCTGCCGCAACGGCCAGCGTGAAAAAAACGATGGCGAGACAAGCGGCCGCAAAACGTAATGGCCGGGATGTCGAGGCGGGGAGAAAGCGCAATGCGGCGAGCGCCAGTAGCCAGCCGAAAAAGCCGCCCACGAAAAAAAGCGTGATGATATCGGCGGCGTGGTCCGTTTCCAGCCTGTTTCGGACATAGAGGCCAATGCCGGCGGAAGCGGTCGAGCAGACGCCCCAGCCAAGCGCGCCGAGCAGAATCAACAGAGTTGGAAGAGCCTTGCCACGGAAGCTCTTCATGCCGCTTTCCATGACAATCCCCCGATGCCTCGTTCTGCCGCATTCAGCCGTGGTGGTTTACGTCCGTCCGGCTTCGGCTGCCGTGCGCAGCAGGGCGACCGTTTTGCGATAGTCATCGACGCCATCGCCTTTGAAGACCGCCGAGCCGGCGACGAGCGCATTGGCGCCGGCGGCGATGATGTCACCTGCTGTCTGCGCTGTCACGCCGCCATCCACCTCCAGTTCGATCGGCCGTTCACCGATCATCGCCTTTGCTGCACGAATCTTGTCGAGCATGGCGGGAATGAATTTCTGACCGCCGAAGCCGGGATTGACGCTCATGATCAGCACGAGGTCGACATCATCCAGCACGTTTTCGATGACGGAAAGCGGCGTTGCCGGATTGACCGTGACGCCGGCCTTCAGGCCAAGTCCGCGGATGGTCTGGAGAGAACGGTGAAGGTGCGGTCCGGCTTCCGCATGCACGGTGATGCTATCGCAGCCCGCCTTGGCGAAAGCTTCGAGATAAGGATCGACGGGCGCAATCATCAGGTGGCAATCGAAGAAGGCATTGCTGTGCGGACGAAGCGCCTTGATGACGTCAGGGCCAAAGGAGATATTGGGGACGAAGTGGCCGTCCATGACATCGAGATGAATCCAGTCCGCGCCCGCTTCCGTGACATCGGCGACTTCCTGTCCGAGCTTGGCGAAATTTGCAGCCAGAATGGACGGGGCTATGCGGATGGGCAGGGACATGGGGCAAACTCCTCTCGACGCGTTGCGTAAGCTGCCTTTAACACCAAGTATCCGGGTTTGGAACGGCTGGCATCGCGGTTGCCGGGGGTTTTAAGCTACGTTTCCTCGAAATTTCGGCCGCGCGGGTTTCGCCTATGGTCTTTCCGCCTTGTCCGCCGGTTCGAAGCGCTGGCCGTTCCATCGCTGCAGGCGGTAAGGATTGTCCGAAAGGTCATGCGAGGGGTTGAAGCCGAGCTCGCCGATGACTGTCCTGAACACGGCGCCGCCCGCCAGTATCTCCGGCGCGGGTTTCGACTGCGCCTGCGTGGCTTCCGCAAGGGCGGCAGTCAGTTCCGCAGCCGCATAGGCCGGCAGGACATAACCTTCCGGCTCGATGCCGGCGCCGCGCAGTTCGCCGGCGACGGCCTGGGCCGATGGCAGGGTATCATAGGCCGGGCGGGTGACCGCCAACACATTCGCGGCGAGGGGAACCGGGTTGTTGGCGGCGTTCATGGCGTCGCCGCCCATGATGGTCAAAGGAAGGTTTTCCGACCCGGCATCTCTGGCGATGATGGCCACGTCGTTGCGCTCCGCACCGACGAAGACATGGGAGACGCCAGTGCGCGCCAGTCGGCGCACCAGCGCCACCTGCTGTTCCTGATTGGGTCGCATCGTGTCGGCAAAGGTGGGTTTGAGACCGTTTTCCTCGAGCGAAGAGCGGATGCGGTCGACCAGCTCGCGGCTGTAGATCGTGCCGTCATCCACAAGCCCGATGGAATGTCCCTTCCAGTCGCGCAGCATGATCTCCAAGATCCTGTCCGATTCGGCCCTGTCGGACGGGGCGAGACGAAAGAGCGGCCAGCCGTATTTCAGGGCGTCTTCCATCAGGATCGGTGCGCGGCTGGAAAGCGTGATGGCGGGTATGGCGGCCGCCTTCAAGGGCGGCAGAACGCCCTGAAGCGTTTCCGTGCATAAAAACCCAATCGCGGTGCTGACCTTGGCGGCTACAAGGCCGTCGGCAATAGCGCCGCCGCTGCCATCTTCGCAGCTTTCATGGATTTCGACGACATCAAGGCCGAGCTTGGCCGCCGCCGCCTTCGCCCCCTGCCGTATCTGCTGTCCCAGAAGTTCGTAAGGACCGCTCTGTGGAGCAACGATGCCAATCGATGCCGCGCTTGCTGAGCCCGCAAGGGCAAAACCGGCGATGATCGTTAGCAGGCGAAGTGAAAGCATGACGCGATGGAAATCCTGTTGTCTCGGCTTGATGTTTATCGGCAACAACCGGTTTTCCAAAGGAAAAATATACGCTTCACGGTCATTCCCGGAAAACTATCACATTGCACGCGCGTCGCGCCCTGCCACCAATAAATCAACCTGTCGATCTTTTATTGCCTTCGGCGTCCGCTCGTTTCGAACGCAGTTCCTCCGCAAGGCTTTGCTCCACCCAGGGCAACTGCGACATCAGATCGTTCCATTCGAAAGAGGGGCCGGCGCGGCTCGTCAGATTGTTATGCCATCTCGTCAGCTCCGCGAAGCGCTGATCGTCGGTTATCCTGACTTGCTGGTCACGGTAAACTTTGTTTATCAGCCTCCCGAGCGGATTGATCAGATCGACCAGAAGCTGATGTGAGCCATGCTCCGTGTTTGTTGATTGCCCGGTCTCGAACATATCGCCTTGCCCCGTGACAAGCCAGGATATGTTGACGCCGAATTCACGGTGATAGGCGCAAAGCAGTTCGGCGTCGGGCACGCGTTCGCCCCGCTCATAATGAGCCAGTCCGCTTTTACTGATCGAAAGCCGGCTCGCAAAGACATTCCGGTCATCGATATCGAAAGCTGCCCTCACAGCTCTGAGGCGTCTTCCAAGGTCTGTCTTGGACTCGACTTCTTTCCTAGCCAAATTCTCTTAAATTAAATCACAAATGGAGTTTACAAAAATCCAAATGTGATTTAATCCTCTCTGTGTTCGTATATCACCAGTTTGAAGGGCGTCTGCCGGGACGCACCTGTTTTAGAAGGTTATTTAGCACTGTGTTAAAGGCATCAGCAAGATAGGCGCATGCTTCGTGCTCCCTGCACTGACCCACATATCGCGCCATAGATGCTTCATGACTCCTCAGCGGTCTTGAAGGCGATGCGGTTTTGAGGGGGGCGATGACAATATTTGAATATATAGATTTCCAAAAAGGCGGTCACGATGTGCGTTGAGAGACCGAAGCAAATTCTCAAGGTGCCCGGTATGATCGTCAAGGGCCTTGCGATGCTCGTTTTGTGCCCATTCATATTGTTGTTCGCGATAATCATGATGGCAATGGTGGCGATCTCTCCTGAGATAAAGCCGCGAGAAGAAAGGCGTGACTGATCAGGTTTTCTGTCGCGAAGGAGGGGTGGCCGCGCACTAATATGAATGTGTCGTCATCGGAAAATATGGAGAAAATTGCAAAAGCATTCGTACTTTACTTTACGCGCAGGCCTCATTTGCTGGTTTTAGTCGTCTCTATCGTCATGTGGGGGATTATCATTTTTTTTGCCCGATTCATCATGTCGCCGTATTAGGTGCAGCAAGGCATGCGCTTAGTATGATTATTGCATCCTGAAATGCCCACTCAACAGCAGAAAATCGCCTGAAGTTTGGTCGTGGATTTCAGCGTGAACCTTCATGTTTTAGTCACCTATAGAAATATCAAGTTTTAGTTGTTCTGCGTCTTGCAAACCGAAGCAGCCATAGTCGTTAATTTTCCGTGGATCATCCTCGATTTACTCTGATTGCTACAGGAATAAACTCTGTGCGGAGGAGCGACCGTTTTACTTTATAAAACTATCATATTTGTGGAGTAGATATGAAATTTAGAACCTGTGCATCTTGGCCGTGCCTTTTATAGTGCAGCCCACAAAAATGCACATTTTGTTCTCATTTCCGTAACTATCTGATATATATTAGAAATATATAAAGCTTCACCTCATTGGCAGGTTTGTTTTTCCGGTTTTTTCGCAATTGCGAGAAGATTTGCTTGACGCAAAGTAAATGATTAGCTTAAATGTAATTGTTTCAGGGGACGACTGAAATTGGCCTTAACCGGCCTCGGAAAGTGTTCCGATTGTAAGCACTGCCAGACTATATTGCTTCATATATTGTATTTTTTTCATTACGTATAAACCGCTTCAGGAAACTGGGGCGGTTTTTTATGTGGGGCTAAATTCAGCAATTTTAAATTGAATTCGGAAAGCCTTACGCCAAGGCGTGCTTCCCTCTGCCGTTTGTTGAAAAAATATAGCGCGGAGACGGCGATACCGGCTCTCGCGCGTCATTCGCGCGGCTGTTTGACGATGCGCTTTGACTGGCCTCGCCCAACAGGCGGCCGGCTCAGTTTTCTGGCTGGCCTTTTTTCAGGGCGGCCAGGGCGTCCCTGGCGAAGGCGGAGATGGGTTCGGGAAGCTTATTCGGATCGAACCAGCCAATGGCGGAAAGCTTGTCGGGCTCGGTCAGTGCCGGCTCACCCTGCGCATCGCGGGTGACGAAGATCAGCGAAACCCAATGGTGACGGTCTTCCGTATCGATGAATTCGCTATGGCAGAGGAATTCGACGTCACCGATCTTGAGCCCGGTTTCTTCTTCGGCTTCCCGACGTGCTGCGGCGAGGGATGTTTCAAGGTGATCGACCTTGCCGCCCGGAATGTTCCAGTATCCGGCTTCCGGCGCCTTCAAGCGCCGGCATAAAAGTATGCGTTCGTCACGCAATATGACAAGGCCGACGCCGACGCCTGGAAAATCAAGGCCGGGCCTGGTGGTCGATGTCATGCTGCCCATTCCCGCGGTCAGCCCTTGGCGTTGGCGACAATCAGCATGAAAGCGGGGATGTCGTCGCCGAAACCAACCGGTGTCGGGCCATCGTCGTGGTCGCGATAATGGCGGCGGCGGTCGCGGTTGTCGTCATTGGCGTGCAACGGGTTGCGGCTGTTGCGGTCGGAATTGCGCGGGGTCTTTTCCGATTTACGTTCTGCTCTCACCTTGTCGTCTCCATGAGCCGCGACATCAGCGTCCGCAGCGGATTGTGCACCCTGATTGATGTTGTCGACCGGCGCTGCGTCGCGACGGTTGCGGTCGCGGCCCCTGCCGCCCCGTTCCTTGCCCCGGCGGCCGGAGTTGCTTTCAAAGCTCTCCATCGGCGCGGGAAGGGTGGAGAGGTCACCGTTCTGCCACTCGATCTTTTCGCCGATCAGCTTTTCGATCGCGTCGAGATATTTGGTGTCGTTTCTGGTGACGATGGTGAAGGCCTTGCCCGAGCGGCCGGCGCGACCGGTGCGGCCGATGCGGTGGACATAGTCTTCCGAATGAATGGGAATATCGAAGTTGAAGACGTGGCTGACATCGGGGATGTCGAGGCCGCGTGCGGCGACGTCAGAGGCGACGAGCAGCTTCAGGTTGCCGTCCTTGAAGCTCTGCAGCATCGTGGTGCGCGAACGCTGGTCCATGTCGCCATGCAGCGCGCCGACGGAAAAGCCGTGACGGTCGAGCGAGCGGAACAGGTCGGCCACATCCTTCTTGCGGTTGCAGAAGATGATGGCGTTCTTCAGTTCGGCTTCTTCGGCGCGGACGAGATCGCGCAGCACGGCGCGCTTTTCATAGTCCTTGTTGTGCGCGGCGACGATGCGCTGGGCAACGGTCTTTGCCGTGGAGGAGGGCTTGGCAACCTCGACACGGACGGGGTTCTGCAGGAAGCGATCAGCCAGCTTCTGGATTTCCGGCGGCATGGTGGCCGAAAAGAACAGCGTCTGCCGGGTAAAGGGGATCATCTTGGCGATGCGCTCGATATCGGGAATGAAGCCCATGTCCAGCATGCGGTCGGCTTCATCGATGACGAGGATTTCCACGCCGGTCATCAAAAGCTTGCCGCGTTCGCAATGGTCGAGAAGACGGCCGGGGGTGCAGATGAGAACATCGGCGCCGCGCTCAAGCTTGCGGTCCTGGTCTTCGAAGGAAACGCCGCCGATGAGAAGGGCGACGTTCAGCTTGTGATTCTTGCCGTATTTCTCGAAGTTCTCCGCCACCTGCGCTGCCAGCTCACGGGTCGGCTCGAGGATCAGCGTGCGCGGCATTCTTGCGCGGGCGCGGCCCTTCTCGAGCAGGGTAAGCATCGGCAGAACGAAGGACGCGGTTTTGCCCGTGCCGGTCTGTGCGATACCGCAGATATCACGCTTTTCCAGCGCCGGCGGAATGGCGCCAGCCTGAATGGGTGTCGGCGTCGTGTAGCCGGCATCTGCAATAGCGGAAAGAACTTTTTGGCTCAGGCCAAGATCAGAGAATGTTGTCAAAGGAAGAACTTTTTCCGTTCTGGTTCGGTACGATATACCTGCGTGCGCTCTGGCACTTGCAAAGACTTGGCGCGGGGATAGGCCCAAATTGCCGGAAAGTCAAGGAAACAACGGGAAAAGCACGCGAAACGTGATGCCTCGGGCTGGGCTTTTAAGCCTTGGGCGCATATTTGTGCGGTTTATCGTTAAAATAGCAAAAGAAGCGTTAAAATCGGGCTGCTATTTCAGGTAGGTTTTGAGTTCCGTTCCCGCGATCAGGAACCGCATGGGATCAACGGGCACATCGTTGCGGCGTACCTCATAATGTACATGCGGGCCGGTGGAGCGGCCGGTGCTGCCGGCGCGGCCGATGATATCGCCGGTTTCGACCCTGTCGCCGACTTTCACCAGAATTGCGGAAAGATGGCCGAATCGCGTCGAGACGCCCTGGCCGTGATCGATCTCGACCATATTACCATAGCCGCCGGAATTTTCCGCCACCGTCACCTTGCCCGCGCCGGTGGATTTGACGTCAGCGCCGGTTTCTGCACGAAAATCGATGCCGGTATGAAGGGCCGGGCGGCCGAGAAACGGATCCATCCTGTTGCCGAATCGGCTGGTGATCGCCCGGCCGGGGGCCGGGTTGCCGAAGGGCAGGTTGGTCGCGGTTTCCTTGACGATGTCGAGCCGGTTCAGCGCATTGTCGAGATTGGTAAGCGACAGGTTGAAAGGATCGGTTTCGCCGCGCTCGGGATCCGCATAGGGGCCGCCAATGTCGTCGTTGCCGTTTTCTTCGATTTTCAGGCCTGCCTGCCGGATGATGTCCTGCATCGCATTCGCCTTGTCCTCGGCGTCGCTGGTCAGTCTGGCGATGCGCGATATCTGCTGGTGTTCGATATTCTTCAGCGACAGCGTCACCTTGGAAAACACCCGGTCGGCCCGGTCGGATGGCGTTTCGCCGGCTTCCGGCACATAGGCGGCGTGTCTGTCGGATGTGGCCGGCTTTTCCGCCTGCGGCCTGCGTGGGGTCATCAGCTTTTCAATGGCCGAGAGGCCGCCGGAGAGGTCGGCGCGTTTTTCCGGCGCCATGGCGTTCGAAAGAGACGAGGGCGCGATAGGGGAGGCGGCAATGCCGGAATTTTCGGCGCGCTCAAGCAATTCGCTCATGCGACCGTGCCGCGAGGCCAGCGCCGCCTGCTGCTCCAGCAGCTTTTCCACTTTCTTTTCAACAACCTGCTGATCGAGCAATTGCCGGGAGGTGACACGGTCCACCTGGGCTCTGAGCGCCGCGATGCGGTCTTCATAGTCGTTCTGCATGCGGGTCTGGCGCGCCATGGTCGCGCCGATCAGGTCGTCACGCAAAATGAGATAGCCTGTGGCGCCGAGATATCCGAGCGAAAAAAGCCCGATCGCGCAGCCGGCAAGCGCCGCCATCCACGGCCGAATGGTCATGTGCCGCACGCTTTCGCCGCGCGCGAGAATGAGCACGTGGGGCTCACGCTTTTTGCCGAATACCCGGTTTTCCGCCGTATCAGTCACAATCTCTCTCCGGACTGGCCGATTTCTTAACGGAAATCATAATTCGTTAAGGTTAACGAAGTTTTGCCGGAGAGGTTTTAGCCGTGTCAGCTATCGGCTGACGGATGTCAGCGAGCGGTAAAAGGATGGCGTCAGGCCGGCCTCGGCGCGGGCGAGGTCGTTGAAAGGCGGTTTCAGGGGGCCGCGGAAATTGGCGCGGACCAGTTGCCTGAAGGTTGCCGCCGGGTCCTTCTTTTCACGCGCGCACAGGAAACGGAACCATTTCGCGCCGATGGCGACGTGGCCCTTCTCGTCATTGTAGATCACGTCAAGAACCGCAGCGCTTTCTAGATCGCCGGTCTCGCGCATCTTGGCCTGCAGGGAAGGGGTGACATCAAGCCCACGCGCCTCCAGGATGAGCGGCACGACCGCAAGCCGCGCGGTCAGATCGTTGCGGGTGGAATGCGCAGCCTGCCACAGCCCGTCATGGGCGGGCAAGTCACCATAATCGGCCCCGAGGCTTCGCAGCCGGTCGCGAACCAGCCGGAAGTGCTTTGCTTCCTCGAAGGCGACCTGCATCCAGCCGTCGAAAAAGGAGTGCGGCACCGGCTCGCCGGCATAACGGGCGACGATATCGAGCGCGAGATCGACGGCATTGAGTTCGATATGGGCGATGGCGTGCAAGAGGGCGATGCGACCCTTGACGCTGTGCAGCGAACGTCGTTCCACCGCGGTTGGCGGAACGAGTTCAGGCTTCTTCGGCCGGCCCGGCCGCTCGGGCAGCGGCGGATCGAGCGGGGAGCGCAATGACAGCCGGCGCTCGAACCAGCGCGTTGCCGTTTCCTGCGCGAGTTCGGTTTTTCGGTCGAGATCGGCGCTTGCGATCGCATTCGTCGCGCCGCCTCGCAGCGAGATGATTTTGAAGGGGGGCGTCACGATGAAGTGATCCCTCAGAGCTTTTTTGCAGCCTCGAGAACGGCCTGTGCATGGCCCACGACCTTCACCTTGTTCCAGATTTCCGCGATTTTTCCATCCGGAGCCACAAGGAAAGTGGTGCGTTCGACACCCATGTATTTTTTCCCATACATGCTTTTTTCCTTCCAGACGCCGTAGGCCTCCAGAACCTTCCTCTCCTCGTCGGAAGCGAGCATGACGGAAAGGGAATGTTTTGCCGCGAACTTGTCATGGCTTTTGACGCTGTCGGGCGAAATGCCGATAACGACGGCGTTGGCGGCCTCGAATTCGCCGCCCAGCGCGCTGAAGTCGATGGCTTCTGCGGTGCAGCCGGAAGTATCGTCCTTCGGGTAGAAATAAAGAATGACCGCCTTGCCTTGCAGTTTCGACAATGTCACCGTCCCTTCACCGTTACGGGGCAAGGTGAAGTCGGGGGCGGGGCTGCCAATCGTCAAGTCTGTCATATTCTACCTTTCTTTCGCCGGGATGTTGAGGGAAAGTCGCCACATTCGATATATAGCGAAACCGCGCGTCGTCCAGTGTTGCGGCGAAACAAAAGCTACTTAGAGGCAAACACGGGCGTATGGCTGAAATAAGGGGTGAAAAGGTTACGTTCGGCAGGCGCGATATGGTTGCGCTGCACGAGCTTCCTTCGGCTCAGGCCGAAGACCCGATCATCGTGCATTGCCCGCCGCCGCGCTCCATGGCGCGCGCTTTCTGCAAGATTTTTGCGGCCCTTTTCGTGCTGGCTTTCCTGTCCATCGGCGGCATCATCCTGTCGGTCGAGACCGGTTCCATCGATAAGACGCTTTCGAGCCAGGCGCAGCAGGCGCTGGAAAAGGCACTCGGTCCCCATTACAGCGCGCGGATAGGCTCCTCGGCGATCCGGTTTTCCACCGGGCTGAGGCTGGCGCTGGTGGCCGAGGACGTGGATATCATCGAGAAGGAATCCGGCCAGCATCTGAGCCGGGCGCGGGCGATTGGCATGGCGCTCGACCCGCTTGCGCTTCTGGCCGGCCATGTGTCGGTGCAGAGCCTCGAGGCCGACGGGATGGAACTCGATACGGCGCTTTTGCCGAAAGGCAACGGTTTCGATCTCGCCAGCATCAAGCTCGACGCCGTGCCGCAACAATTGCAGATGGCGTTCGGGCAACTCGACAAGCTTGCCCAGGCGTTTCTCAGCAGCGGCACCGAGGAAATCGATATTTCCAGCGTTTCGGTTCACCTGCCGCCCGGTGAACAGGGCAAGCCGCGCACCATCGAGGTGCGGGAACTGTCGCTGACACCGGATCAGCAGGGCGGATATTCGCTTGATGGAGAAACCCTGTTTAACGGGGAAATCGCCAGCGTGTCGCTCAGAACCTCCGGCGCTGGCGGCGTGATTGATGGCTTCGAGGCGCGTATCGATGGTTTCGATATCGGCCCGTTCCTGGAAAAATTCGATCCCGATGGAAATCTCCATGAAGGCCTGAATGTCAAGACAGGCGTGAATATCGTCGCGCGGCGTGCCACGGCGGCCCAGGAACCACGTCTGGACGTTTCGCTCGGCCTTGGCAATGGAACGCTTATGATTGGCGGCGAGTCCCAGCCGTTCACAACCGGCACGGTGCATGCGCGTTATGATTTTGCAAAAAACAGCGTGGTCATCGACAATTCGCGGTTGGAACTCGGGCGGACGATTATTCCCGTCAGCGGTGAAATCAGCGATACGGAAGAGGGTTTCGGCCTTTCACTGAGAGTAGACAACGGCGTCGCTTCTTCCGAAGCCTCGGGTGAAGCACCCGTTTCTTTCAACCTGAAAGCGGACGGTCATTTTACAACGGCCGCGAAGCAGCTCGACGTTCCCTCGCTTTACGTCAGCGGCCCGCTCGGAGATATGGCGGGGTCGCTGAAAATCCGGTTTGGCGAGGGGTCGCCGGAAATCAGCTTTGGCGGCCAGATTCCGAAGATGGAGGCGACGGCCGTCAAGCAGCTTTGGCCGTTCTGGATGGCGCACAAGCCGCGCGACTGGGTGGTCTCCAATCTTTACGGCGGCACCGTCACCAATGGGTCAATCGCAATCTTCATCCCGCAGGGACGGATGTGCGGCCCCGGCTGCCCGCTGGTGCTTGGCGAAAGCGAAATGCAAATCCGCTTCGACATCGACGAGACGCGCCTCAACACGACGGGCGACATTCCACCGCTGCGGGATGTCGATGCGCATTTCGACCTCGTCGGCGGCAAGATGGTCGTCGATATCAAGGAGGGTACATCCTATTTCCCTTCCAACCGGACGCTTTCATTGGAGAACAGCCGCTTTCTCATTTCAGATGTGTATGAGAAGCCGCTGCTCGGAAATCTTGAGCTGAACGTGTCCGGTGCGGCCGATGCCGTGGCGGAGCTTGCGACGCTCAAGCCCATCAATGCGCTCAAGGATACGCAGTTCAAGCCAGAGGATTTCACCGGCGACGTCAAGGTCAGTGCGAAGCTGACCGTTGGCATGCTTTCCAGCCAGAACCCGCCCCCGCCGGTGTGGACGGCCGATCTCGACCTGAAGAACCTGGCGCTGACCAAGCCCTTCGCCGGCCACAAGGTGACCGCGCTTGATGGTTTCATGTCGCTGAACGACCACCAGCTCAAACTGGAGGGCAAGGGTCGGGTGGACGATGTGCCGATGGACATCGTGATGACGGAGCCGGTGCGCAAGAACAGCGATATCGCGCCGACGCTGTCGTTGAAGGCTAGCCTGAACGAAACGCAGGTTGCCAAGCTCGCTCCGGAACTCTCCACGGTTCTTGGCGGCACAACGGCGATTGAAATCGACGGTGCCGACCCGAAACGCCAGGATATCCGGCTCGATCTGACCAAGGCGTCGATCATTCTGCCCGGGCTCGGCTGGAGCAAGGGCATCGGCATTCCCGCCAGCGCCGCCTTCACCATGGAAACGGGAGACGGGCGCACAACGATCAGCGACTTCTCGCTCGATGGCGACGGCTTCGGCGCTGCCGGCGATATCGCCTTCAGCAAGAACGGGCTGATTTCGGCCGATCTCAGCCGCGTGCAGCTCTCGCCCTCGGATAATTACGCCGTTTCGGTCGCCGCTTCGAAGAACGGCTATATCATCAATGCCTCGGGAAAATCCGCCGATCTCAGGCCTTTCCTCTCGAAGCTTCGCAGCTCTTCCGGTGGCGGCGACGGAACGTCGCGTGCACAGCCATCCCTTGCCATCAAGACGCAATTCGACAAGGTCTACGGGTTCAACGACGAAATTCTTGCCAATGTCAGTTCCGATGTCAGCGTGCGGGACGGCAAGGTCCGCTCCATCGATTTCCGTGGCGTCACCGGCAACGGCCAGGCGGTCGTGGCGCAGACCGTCAATCGCGGGGCGACGGGAACCGTGACGCTGACCAGCAGCGACGCGGGGTCGCTCGCCCGTTTCGCCAATATCTACAGCCGCATTCGCGGCGGCCTTCTCAACCTTGCGCTGACGACCTCCAATGGCAGCGACTGGAGCGGATCGCTCGACCTGCGCAATTTTGCCGTCGTCAACGAAGCCAAGCTTCAGGACATCGTCGCCACGCCGACGGGCGAGGACGGCAGGAGCCTCAACAATGCGGTGCGTCGCAATATCGACGTGAGCTCGGAAAAGTTCCAGCGCGGGTTTGCCCGGCTCGTTTATGTCAACGGTTCGGTGGCGGTGGAAAACGGCGTCGTGCGCGGCGAGCAGATCGGCGCGACCTTCCAGGGGTTGCTGAAGGATCAGAATGGCCGCATGGACATGACCGGCACCTTCATGCCCGCCTATGGGCTGAACCGGCTGTTCGGCGAGTTGCCCTTCATCGGCATCTTCCTCGGCAACGGCCGCGACCGCGGCCTGCTCGGCATCACCTTCAAGCTTTCCGGCCAGACGGACCAGCCGAAGCTGACGATCAATCCGCTGTCGCTGATTGCACCGGGCGTCTTCCGGCAAATCTTCGAGTTCCAATAAAAAGGGCCGCTTTCGCGGCCCTTGATGCGGGTTTGGTGCTGGCTTACGCCGGGCGAACCAGAACGTGCTTTTTCTTGCCAACCGATAGCTTGATGACGCCGTCGCCGGTCACTTCGCCGGTGCCGACCATCTGACGCTCGTCGGAAATGCCCTGATCGTTGATCTTCACCGCACCGCCCTGAACGTGGCGGCGAGCTTCGCCATTCGAGCCGGCAAGGCCGGCACGGACGATGAGGGAGAGGACGCCAACGCCGGCTTCGAGTTCGGCTGTGGGAACCTCGATCGAAGGCAGGTTTTCGGCGAGCGCGCCTTCCTCGAAGGTCTTGCGCGCCGTTTCGGCCGCTTCTTCCGCAGCGGCGCGGCCATGCAGGATCGCCGTCACTTCGGTTGCGAGGATCTTCTTCGCTTCGTTGATCTCAGACCCGCCAAGCGCCGCGATGCGAGCGATTTCGTCCATCGGCAGGGTGGTGAACAGCTTGGCGAAGCGCACGACATCCGCATCTTCCGTGTTGCGCCAGTATTGCCAGAAATCATAGACCGGCAGCAGGTCTTTGTTCAGCCATACGGCGCCCGAGGCCGACTTGCCCATCTTGGCACCCGAAGAGGTGGTGAGCAGCGGCGAGGTCAGCGCGTAAAGCTGCGGTGTCCCCATGCGGTGACCGAGGTCGATGCCGTTGATGATGTTGCCCCACTGGTCAGAGCCGCCCATCTGCAGGCGGCAGCCGGTGCGCTGGTTCAGCTCCACAAAGTCGTAGGCCTGCAGGATCATGTAGTTGAATTCGAGGAAGGACAGCGACTGCTCGCGGTCGAGGCGGGTCTTCACGCTGTCGAAGGACAGCATGCGGTTGACCGAGAAATGGCGGCCGACATCGCGCAGGAATTCGAGATAGTTCAGACCACGCAGCCAGTCGGCATTGTTGATCATCAGCGCCGGATTGTTGGCGCGGTCGTAGTCGAGGTAATTGGCGAAGACATGCTTGAGCGAGGTGATGTTGTCCTCGATCATGTCGATCGTCATCAGCTTGCGGGCTTCTTCCTTGAAGGAGGGGTCACCCACCATGCCGGTGCCGCCGCCCATCAGGGAAATCGGCTGGTGGCCGGTCTTCTGCATCCAGTGCAGCATCATGATCTGGGTGAGGTGGCCGACATGCAAACTGGAGGCCGTCGGGTCATAGCCGATATAGGCGGTCACGGTTTCCTTGGCGAACAGTTCGTCGAGACCTGCCTCATCGGAGATCTGGTGAATGAAGCCGCGCTCATCGAGCGTGCGGAGGAAATCGGACTTGAACCTGGACATAACCTTTGACTTTCTGGTTTGATCTTTGCCGTCATTGAGAACCAATGAACGTCGCGGCTTTATCATTGTTTTTTGAAATGTGCACCCGTTTCGGCCATGAATATCGGGATTCAAGGTAAGCATGATTCGAGATTGCAGGGGAGCGGCAGGTGGGCGAGGTCAAAACGGCAATCGGGCTGATGAGCGGCACATCGATGGACGGCATCGATATCGCCCTTTTGTGCACGGATGGCGAGAGCGTGGTGCGGCATGGGCCGAGCGGTTATTTCCCCTATGATCCGGGTCTGCGTGCCATCTGGCAGAAGGCGCTCACGACGGCCAAATCCATTCGCGAGCGGCGCGAACGTCCCGGCGATCTGGCGGAGGCTGAGCGCAAGCTGACGCTTGCCCATGCGGCGGCGGTGAAATCCTTTCTCCATCGTCACCGGCTCCAGCCCGGTGATATCGATGTCATCGGTTTTCATGGCCAGACGGTGCTGCACCGGCCGGATGAGGCGCTGACCGTGCAGATCGGCGACGGCGCGCTTCTGGCTGAGGAAACCGGTATCGATGTGGTTTATGACATGCGTGCCAACGACATGGTGCATGGCGGGCAGGGTGCGCCGCTGATCCCCGCCTATCATATGGCACTTTCCGCCAACCTGCCTGAAGGCTTCGAAACGCCCGCCGTCTTCGTCAATATTGGGGGGATCTCCAATCTGACCTATATTGGCGAGGGTAGGCGGCTTGCTGCCTTCGACAGCGGGCCGGGCAATATGCTGATCGACCAGTGGATCGAGGCGCATACCGGCGAAGCGTTCGACAAGGGCGGCAGGACGGCGGCGGGTGGCAGCGTCGTTGGCTCGTTGGTGGCGCGTTATATGGAAAGCCCGTTTTTTTCGGCCAATATCCGTCGGTCGCTTGACCGCGGTGATTTTGTGCCGCCGAAAAAAGGTGAGGTTTCTCTTGCGGATGGGGCACGGACGCTGGCGCATCTGACAGGTGCTGCCATTCTGAAATCGGCGAGCTATCTGCCGGAGGCGGCGAAAACCTATGTGGTTTGCGGTGGTGGGCGGCTCAACCCGGTGATCATGGGAGAATTTGCCGAGCTTGCAGCAAAGTCGGGTGCGCGGGTGATCGCGGCGGAGGAGGCGGGTTTTGATGGCGGGGCGATGGAGGCGGAGGCCTGGGCCTATCTGGCCGTGCGTTCGCTCAAGGGTTTGCCGCTGACATATCCCGGGACTACGGGGGTGAGCGAGCCGGTGACGGGTGGGGTTTTGGTGCGGGCGTAGTGATCGACGGCGGGTGTGGCTCACCCCCCTCTGCCCTGCCGGGCATCTCCCCCTCAAGGGGGGAGATCGAATCGTGGCGACCTTCCGGCCATCTTTAACGTATAAGCTTGGGCGAGGAGCAGGCGTCTGGCTGATCTCCCCCCTTGAGGGGGAGATGCCCGGCAGGGCAGAGGGGGTGAGCCACACCCACCGTCGATCATTAGCGATAAATCAAGACGTGCGCTAGAAATGCGCCGCCAATCACCGAATACGCTTGGCCGCCGGCTCCGGCACAAGTTCGCCGTTGAGGCGACGATCAAGATAGTCCTCGCATTCGCCCATCAGCTCATCCACCTTGCCGTTGAAGAAGTGGTTGGCTCCGGGAAGCGTGCGGTGGGTGATGAGGATGCCCTTCTGGGTCTTCAGTTTTTCGACCAGGCCGTTCACATCCTTCTCAGGCGCGACCTTGTCGGCGTCGCCATTGATGATGAGGCCCGAAGACGGGCAGGGGGCGAGGAAGGAGAAGTCGTAGGTATTGGGCTGCGGCGCAATCGACATGAAGCCTTCGATTTCCGGGCGGCGCATCAGAAGCTGCATGCCGATCCAGGCGCCGAAGGAATAACCGGCAACCCAGCAGCTCTTGGAATCGGGATGCAGGCTCTGCACCCAGTCGAGCGCCGAGGCGGCGTCAGACAGCTCGCCGGCACCGTGGTCGAATTCGCCCTGGCTGCGACCGATGGAACGGAAGTTGAACCGGAGCGTCGTGAAGCCGCGCTTCTGGAAAAGATAAAAGAGCTGATAGACGATCTGGTTGTTCATCGTGCCGCCAAACTGCGGGTGCGGATGAAGGATGATCGCAATCGGCGCGCTCTTTTCCTTGGAGGGTTGATAACGGCCTTCGAGGCGACCCGCAGGGCCGTTAAAAATGACTTCGGGCATTGGTACTCCGGTCGTGTTTTTTCATTCTCCAACCGCATTCTTCCGATGAGAAGACTTGACGAACTGTGTCATCTTTTCTAGAACGCAGTTTAGAATAATTCGAAACTTTGCGTGTGCTTAAGCACTCGGGTCGTGTCATAAGGCAAGCGCAACTGTAATTTCAAGAAAAATGCGTTTTGGCGCATATAAGATTGAGCGAAGCTTTTCCGCTATGACGGGTTTAACGCGCACATATATGGACTGGAACGCCACGGCGCCGCTTCTGCCCGCCGTGCGGGATGTTCTTGTCTCTGCGCTGGAAATTGCCGGCAACCCGTCTTCCGTGCATCGGGAAGGGCGCGCTGCCCGCGCCGCCGTGGAGGCTGCCCGTCGCGATGTTGCCGCCCTTGCCGGCGCGCAGGCGTCGCATGTCACCTTCACCAGCGGTGCGACAGAAGCGGCCAATCTGGTTTTGACGACGGATTTCAAAATGGGGCGCGCGCCTGTGCGTTATGGCCGCCTTTACGCGTCTGCCATCGAGCATCCCGCTTTCCGGGAAGGCGGCCGGTTCGGCAAGGCTGACGTTACGGAAATTCCCGTTACGTCAGCGGGTGTCATCGATCTCGCGGCGCTTGAGGTGCTGCTCGCATCGCATGACAAGTCCACTGGTCTGCCGATGGTCGCCTGCATGCTGGTCAATAATGAGACCGGCATTCTCCAGCCTGTGGCGGAAGCCGCGCGGCTTGTGCATGCGGCAGGCGGATTGATGGTGGTCGATGCCGTGCAGGCGGCGGGCCGCATTCCGCTCGATATCAATGCTCTCGATGCAGATTTCCTCGTTCTCTCGTCTCACAAGCTCGGTGGCCCGAAGGGTGCCGGCGCTCTCATTTCGCGCGGCGAGGTGATGATGCCGAAACCGCTGATCCATGGCGGCGGTCAGGAGAAGGGCCATCGCTCGGGTACGGAAAATACCCTGTCGGTCATTGGTTTCGGTGCAGCGGCCGTCGTGGCTGCCGAGAAGCTGGCGGACGAAGCGGCGCGTCTTGGCGCGCTGCGGGCGAAGCTGGAAAACGGCATGCGGGTCAATGCGCCCGACGTCATCATCCATGGTGCGGATGTTGCCCGTGTGGGGAATACGACCTTCTTCACCCTGCCGGGCCTCAAAGCGGAAACGGGACAGATCGCCTTCGATATAGAGGGTATTGCGCTCTCGGCCGGTTCGGCCTGCTCTTCCGGCAAGGTGGGCGAAAGCCATGTGCTGAGCGCGATGGGGCACGATCCCAAGCTCGGCGCGCTCAGGATTTCCCTCGGTCACGCGACTGACGAGGCGGATATAGACAGAACGCTTGCGGCGTTCACGAAAATTGCCGGGCGGCGCAGGCTTTCCGGTCAGGCCGCTTAAAATGCGGCAAAGAATTGCGGAATAGCAATTTTCCGCTTGCCGGGATGTGTGAAAAGCGCCATCCCGCACTTACATGGGTATAAGCTCCGCCCCGTTTAACGGCTCGGAACGATTTGCCCGAAGATGAATAAGGCGGCTTTCCGCCTTGATACGTTGACAAGCCACCGGACCTTGGCTCCGGCGAGATTGGAGAACGACATGGCAGCGGTTCAGGAAACGATCGATCAGGTCCGCCAGATCGATGTGGACCAGTATAAATACGGCTTCGAAACCGAAATCGAAGTCGACAAGGCCCCGAAGGGCCTTTCGGAAGAGGTGATCCGTTTCATCTCGGCCAAGAAGCAGGAGCCGGAATGGATGCTGGAATGGCGTCTTGAGGCTTACAAGCGCTGGCTGACGATGGAAGAGCCGACCTGGGCGCGCGTCAGCTACCCCAAGATCGACTTCAACGATCTCTATTATTATGCCGCGCCGAAAAGCACCCCCGGCCCGAAGTCGCTCGATGAAGTCGACCCGGAGCTGCTGAAGGTCTATGAAAAGCTAGGCATTCCGCTGAAAGAGCAGGAAATCCTCGCTGGCGTCGAAAAGCGTCAGGTGGCCGTGGATGCCGTGTTCGACAGTGTCTCTGTTGTCACCACCTTCAAGGCGGAACTGGCGAAGGCCGGCGTGATCTTCATGTCGATCTCGGAAGCCGTGCGCGAGCATCCGGAACTGGTGAAGAAATATCTCGGTTCGGTTGTTCCCACGACGGACAATTTCTACGCCACGCTGAACTCGGCTGTCTTCACCGACGGTTCCTTCGTGTTCGTGCCGAAGGGCGTGCGTTGCCCGATGGAGCTTTCCACCTATTTCCGCATCAATGAGAAGAACACCGGACAGTTCGAACGCACGCTGATCATCGCCGAAGAGGGGGCTTACGTCTCCTATCTGGAAGGCTGCACCGCGCCGCAGCGCGACGAGAACCAGCTTCACGCCGCCGTGGTTGAACTGGTGGCGCTCGATGATGCCGAAATCAAATATTCCACCGTCCAGAACTGGTATCCGGGCGACAAGGAAGGCAAGGGCGGCATCTACAACTTCGTGACCAAGCGTGGCGATTGCCGTGGCAACCGTTCGAAGATTTCGTGGACGCAGGTGGAAACCGGTTCGGCCATCACCTGGAAATACCCGTCCTGCATCCTGCGCGGTGACGACAGCCGTGGCGAATTCTATTCGATCGCGGTTTCCAATGGCCATCAGCAGATCGATAGCGGCACCAAGATGATCCATCTCGGCAAGAATACGTCGAGCCGCATCATCGCCAAGGGCATCGCCGCCGGTTTTTCGGAAAACGTCTATCGCGGTCAGGTCTCGGCTCACCGCAAGGCGACGAACACGCGTAACTTTACGCAGTGCGACTCGCTTTTGATCGGCGACAAGTGCGGCGCACACACCGTGCCCTATATCGAGGCGAAGAACTCGTCTGCTCATTTCGAGCACGAGGCGACCACGTCGAAGATTTCCGAAGACCAGCTGTTCTATTGCCTGCAGCGCGGCATCCCGGAAGAAGCGGCCATCGCGCTGATCGTCAACGGCTTCGTCAAGGAAGTCATTCAGGAACTGCCGATGGAATTTGCCGTGGAAGCGCAGAAGCTGATCGGCATTTCGCTGGAAGGGTCCGTGGGATAAGTCTTCCTCGTCATCCTCGGGCTTGTCCCGAGGATCTGCTGTCGCGGGATGCGGAGATGAGCGGTGTCGTTTACATGATGTCCGATAAACCGCGCGGTGTGATCTATACTGGCGTCACCAGCGACCTGCCGGGAAGGGTTTATGAACACCGCACCACGTTGCATAAGGGTTACACCGAGAAATACAGGGCAAAGAACCTCGTCTGGTTTGAAACCCACCCCAATATCGTGCTGGCAATCCAGCGGGAGAAATCATTGAAGCGTTACATGCGCGAGTGGAAAATTCGGTTGATCGAAGAATTAAATCCGACCTGGTTGGACCTTTACGAGCGCATAAACGAAATCGGCAACGCCTATCGGCCGCATGAAAATACGCGGAAGTGGGGCGACTATAATTGACGTGATTAGATCCTCGGGACAAGCCCGAGGATGACGGATGCAAAAGTTGAGGCAGGCCCGTAACAGGGCTTACGAGGCGGTCCTTGAAACCGCAATACGGATAGGAACTAAAACATGCTTGAAATCATCGACCTGCACGCAAAGATCGCCGATACCGAAACAGAGATCATCAAGGGCCTCAACCTGAAGGTTGCCGCTGGTGAAGTTGCCGCCATCATGGGGCCGAACGGTTCCGGCAAATCGACGCTCTCCTACATCCTGTCGGGCCGTGAGGACTACGAAGTCACCTCCGGTGACATTCTCTATAACGGCGAGAGCATTCTGGAACTGGACGCCGCCGAGCGCGCTGCCAAGGGTATTTTCCTGGCCTTCCAGTATCCGGTCGAAATTCCGGGCGTTGCGACGATGCAATTCCTGAAGGTTGCGATGAACGAGCAGCGCAAGGCGCGTGGCGAGTCCGAGCTGACGACGCCGGACTTCATCCGCCGCGTCAAGGAAGCTGCCGGCGACCTGAAGATCGACATGGAGATGCTGAAGCGTCCGCTGAATGTCGGTTTCTCCGGTGGTGAGAAGAAGCGCGCTGAAATCCTGCAGATGGCGCTGCTTGAGCCGAAACTCTGCGTTCTCGACGAAACCGATAGCGGTCTCGACATCGACGCGCTGAAGATCGTGGCTGACGGCGTCAACGCGCTGAAGTCGCCGGATCGCGCCACCGTCGTCATCACCCACTATCAGCGCCTGCTCGACTACATCGTGCCTGACAGCGTTCACGTTCTCTACAAGGGCAAGATCATCCGCTCGGGTGACAAGGCGCTGGCGCTGGAGCTGGAAAACAACGGTTACGCCGACATCATCGGTGAAGCGGCCTAAGTCAAAGGCCAGGAGGTGATGTCCATGAACATTCAAGCTACCAACCGGCTGACGCCAGCGGAAACCGCGCTGGTCGACGCCTACACCGCCAAGTTCAGCGAATTGCCGGGCGACGGCGCTGTTGTTGCCGCGCGTGACGTGCTGTTCGACGATCTGAAGACCGGCGGTCTTCCGACCCGCCGCATCGAGGCGTGGCACTATACCGATCTGAAGAGCCTGCTGCGCGCCGTTCCGGAAGACCAGCCGGCGCCTGTTATCGAGAAGCTGGCGCCGACGGTTGCCGGCTCGCTGGTTGCCTATCTGCAGCATGGCACGGCCGATATCGGCAAGATTGAAGATGTTCGCGTGTCGCGCTTTGCCGAAAG
Source organism: Agrobacterium salinitolerans (assembly GCF_002008225.1). Classification (GTDB taxonomy): domain Bacteria; phylum Pseudomonadota; class Alphaproteobacteria; order Rhizobiales; family Rhizobiaceae; genus Agrobacterium; species Agrobacterium salinitolerans. The sequence goes on from NZ_MRDH01000006.1 coordinate 49,716, forward strand.
CCTGCTCGATGGTTCCGCCGCCGCCGGCCTTGCTGAAGCCAGCAAGGATGACGCGATTGGCCGCATCAATGGCAGCTTCGTGCGCGATGGCCTGGTGCTCGATATACCGGCCGATGCCGATATCGAGAAGCCGATCGAATTGCAGGCGGTCCATGGCGCAGGCCAGGTTCACAGCCGCTTCCCGGTCCGTTTCGGCAAGGGTTCCAAGGCAACCGTCATCGAGCGTCACCTTTCGGTGACTTCTGATGCGGCCCTCGTGTCCTCGGTCAGCGATATCGTTGTCGAGGATGGCGCGGAAGTGACCTGGATCATCCTGCAGCAACAGGGGGCGGCCGATATCCATCTTGGCCAGCTGCGCATGAAAATCGGCGCGGACGCCAAGATTCGCCTGTTCATTGTCAATGCCGGCGGCAAGCTGGTGCGCCAGGAACTGCGCATCGATGTGCAAGGCGAGGGCACTGACCTCATCGTTCGCGGCGTCAACCTCCTGGGCGGCGAAACCCATACCGACGTGACGATGGTTCTCGGCCACAACGTGCCGAACACGACCTCGACGGAAGTATTCCGCAACGTGGTGTTTGACCGTGCCAAAGGCATTTTCCAGGGCATGATCCGGGTGGCGCCCGATGCCCAGAAGACCGACGCGAAGATGGCCTGCAATACGCTGCTGATGTCCGACGATGGCGAGTTCTCGGCAAAGCCGGAACTGGAAATCTTTGCCGATGACGTTCAGTGCGGCCATGGCGCGACGGTTGCCGATATCAGCGACAATCATCTCTATTACCTGATGGCGCGCGGCGTGCCGCGGGCGAAGGCACGGGCGATGCTCGTCAACGCCTTCGTTGCCGAGATCGTCGAGGAACTGGAAGAAGAAAATCTGGTAGAGGCGCTGGAGACGATCATCTCCGGCTGGCTGGAACATCATGCCTGAGAGCGAACGCGCCGCATTGGCGGCCCCTTATGACATCGAAGCCGTGCGGAAGGATTTCCCGATCCTGTCGCGCGAGGTCTATGGCAAGCCGCTCACCTATCTCGACAACGGCGCGTCCGCTCAAAAACCGCAGGTGGTGATCGACGCCGTTTCGCATGCTTATGCGAACGAATACGCCAATGTGCATCGCGGCCTGCATTTTCTCTCCAATGCCGCAACCGACGCCTATGAGGCGGCGCGCGAAAAGGTGCGCCGGTTCCTCAATGCCGGTTCGGTGGACGAGATCGTCTTCACCAAATCCTCCACCGAGGCGATCAATACGGTTGCCTATGGTTACGGCATGCCCAAGATCGGCGAGGGCGACGAGATCGTCATCTCGATCATGGAGCACCACTCCAATATCGTGCCGTGGCACTTCATTCGCGAGCGGCAAGGCGCCAAGCTCGTGTGGGTGCCTGTTGACGATGATGGCGCGTTCCATATCGAGGCTTTCGAAAAGAGCCTGACGGAGCGTACCAAGCTCGTTGCCATCACCCATATGTCGAATGCGCTCGGCACCATCGTGCCGGTCAAGGAAATCTGCCGCATCGCCCATGAGCGCGGCATTCCGGTGTTGATCGATGGTTCGCAGGGTGCCGTTCACATGCCGGTCGATGTTCGTGACATCGATTGCGACTGGTATGTGATGACCGGCCACAAGCTCTACGGCCCCTCGGGCATCGGTGTGCTCTATGGCAAGGCCGACCGGCTGCGCGAGATGCGGCCGTTTCAGGGCGGCGGCGAGATGATCCTCGACGTTTCCGAAGAAAATGTCACCTATAACGAGCCGCCGCATCGTTTCGAAGCCGGCACGCCGCCCATCGTGCAGGCGATCGGGCTCGGTTATGCGCTCGATTATATGGATAATCTCGGCCGCGCCGCGATTGCGGCACACGAGGCCGATCTTGCCGCTTATGCCGCCGAGCGGTTGCGCGAGATCAATTCGCTGCGCATCATCGGCAATGCGCCTGACAAGGGCGGTATCTTCTCTTTTGAGCTTGAGGGCATTCACGCCCATGACGTCTCGATGGTGATCGACCGGCGCGGCGTTGCGGTACGTGCGGGCACCCATTGCGCCATGCCGCTCTTGAAACGCTTCGGCGTCACCTCCACATGCCGGGCGTCGTTCGGCCTTTACAATACCCGCGCCGAAGTAGACTCTCTTGTTGAGGCGCTGGAATATGCGCGCAAATTTTTCGCCTGATATCGGCATGAATGAGATCAGGATTGAGGATCAGACCATGACTGCGGAAGCCACTGCAAAGACATCCGATGCGACCGAAGAAGCGGCAAAGCCGTCTTCCATTCCGCCTGACGAGCTGGCGCGTCTCAGCGACGACGTGATCTCGGCGTTGAAAACCGTCTACGACCCGGAAATTCCAGCCGATATTTTCGAACTCGGCCTGATCTACAAGATCGACATCGAGGACGACCGGATGGTCAAGATCGTCATGACGCTGACGGCACCCGGTTGCCCGGTGGCGGGCGAAATGCCCGGTTGGGTGGAAAACGCGGTCGGCGCCGTCGAGGGTGTTTCCGGCGTTACCGTCGAAATGACCTTTGACCCGCCGTGGACGCCGGACCGGATGTCGGAAGAAGCGCAGGTCGCCGTCGGCTGGTACTGATTTGATTTTGACTGAAGTCATCCCTTGATGACATCGTCAGGCGAACTTAAATTGAATTCCATAAGCATCGAGCCTTGAACTCGATTGTCGAAGGAGAATGGGCCCATGGGCTTCGCAGTTATGACCATGACCGGGGCTGCCGCCTCGCGCGTTAAAGCAATCGTCGAAAATTCCGGACCGGACGCCAAGGGCGTGCGCGTCGGCATCAAGAAGGGCGGCTGCGCAGGCATGGAATATACCATCGACCTCGTGACCGAGCCGGATGCGAAGGACGATCTCGTGGAATTCGAGGGCGCGAAGGTCTGGGTTCAGCCCTCTGCCGTGCTTTATCTGCTCGGCACCCAGATGGATTTCGAGGTGACCAAGATGCGCTCGGGTTTCACCTTCAACAACCCGAACCAGACTTCCGCCTGCGGCTGCGGCGAGTCGGTCGAGCTAAAGCCCGCGGATCTCGCGGCGCTGGCGAAGCAGCGCGAGGCAGAGGCCAGCGTTTGATTTGATGCGGCTGCGCGTCATTTTCGGGCGCGACCAAAAGACCTTTGGCTCTCAACGCCTTGTAAAACCCTCCATATGTTATCACCTTTACCGTGCTTATAGAGCGAGCGGTTGCCGCTTGTTTCTTCTCCCCGCCGGGGAGAAGGTCGCGGCAGCGGGATGAGGGGGCGAGGGTGGTGGGATACGGCAACGTTGCCCCCTCATCCGACCCTTCGGGCCACCTTCTCCCCGGCGGGGAGAAGAAATATGCCGCTACGTGGTGCGAAGCTGATTACATTTTCACTCGTGCCGCAGCGCCTCGATCGGGCTCAAACTCGCTGCCCGCCGCGCCGGGAAATAGCCGAAAATAACCCCGATGGCCGCTGAAAAAGCGAAGGCGAGGAAGATGATCGACGGGCTGGTAACGAAGGGCACGTTGAGGAAGCTGACGACGCCATAAGCAAGGCCGAGACCCGTGAGAATTCCGACGAGACCGCCGAAGGCGGAGAGCATGACGGCTTCCACTAGAAACTGCGTCAGCACCTGTTTTTCCAGCGCGCCGATGGCAAGACGAATGCCGATTTCGCGGGTGCGCTCGGTTACCGACACCAGCATGATGTTCATGATGCCGATGCCGCCGACCAGCAGGCTGACCGCCGCGACCGCACCCAGAAGCCCGGTCAGCAACGTCGTCGTGCCGGTCATGGCCGAGGCGATCTGCGTCATGTCGTTGACGGTGAAATCATCCTCGCGGCCGATGTTGATGCGGCGGCGCTCGCGTAGCAGGTTCTGCAGGTCGCTCTGCACCTTGGCGGTGGAAACGCCATCCTGCGCCGAAACCATGATCGAGGAAATGGTGGTGGTGCCGCCGATGCGCCGCTGATGGATTTTCAGCGGCATGATGATGGTGTCGTCCTGATCGTCTCCGAGGCCGGACTGGCCTTTTCGGGCGAGAACACCGATGACGGGGCAGGAGATGTTGCTGACGCGGATCGTCTGCCCGACAGGGTTTTCCGCGCCGAAGAGTTCCTGACGCACCGTTTCGCCGATGATGCAGCCGATCTGGCCGCCTCGATCCTCGGCGGGCTGGAAGTCGCGGCCGAGCGCGATGGTCCAGTCCTGCGCGATCAGATAGTCATTGGTGGTGCCGATGACGCTCGTCTGGTGGTTCTTGCCGCCGAAAATGACGGTTGCGGCGGAACTGCGGTTCTGCGGGGCAACGGCGCGGATGCCCGATATCTGATTGCGGATGGCCTCGACATCGCGGTCATCGAAGCGCTTGGCCTCGGTGCTGGCGCGGCCGGGGCCAAACTGACCGGGACGAACGAACAGCATGTTGGTACCGAGCCGCGACAATTCCGATTTCACCTGTTCCGTCGTGCCGTTGCCGATGGTGACCATGGCGATGACGGCGGCGACACCGATGACGACGCCGAGCACGGTGAGGAAGGAGCGCAGCAGGTTGCGGCTGATGGCGCGCAGCGCAAGACGCGACGTTTCAAAGAACATCGGCGGTCTCCTTGTCGGCGACCGCGCTGTCGGAGGCGAGGTGGCCATCAACGAAGCGCAGCAGGCGTCCGGCATGGGCGGCGATGTCCTCTTCATGGGTGACCATGACGACCGTGATACCCCTGTCGCGATTGAGCGCGGTGATCAGCTCCATGATCTCGTTGCTGGTCTTCGTGTCGAGGTTACCTGTCGGTTCGTCTGCCAGAAGCAGGGCAGGGCGGGTGACGATGGCGCGCGCAATGGCCACACGCTGCTGCTGGCCGCCGGAAAGCTCCTGCGTGGTGTGATCCTCGCGACCCTTAAGACCCACCTGCGCCAGCGCCTCCATGGCGCGGGCGCGCCGCTCTGAGGCCTTCATGCCGCGATAAACCAGCGGCAGCTCGACATTTTCCACCGCCGAGGTGCGGGAGAGAAGATTGAAGCCCTGAAACACGAAACCCAGCATGTGCCGACGCAGCAGTGTCAGATGTTCATTGTCGAAGCCGCTGGTCGGCACGCCCTGAAACAGATATTCGCCAGCCGTGGGCACATCCAGACAGCCGATGATGTTCATCGAGGTGGATTTGCCCGACCCTGACGGCCCCATGATGGCGACGAATTCCTTTTCACGAATGGACAGGCTGACGCCATCGAGCGCGCGGATGGTCGCTTCGCCCCGGCCATATTGCTTGACGACATCACGGAATTCGATGAGTGGCGGCTGTTGCATGCGGTTCTCCCCGTCAGCCGGCGTTGCGGGCCGTAGCGTCGGTAATCACCTGGTCATCGGCTTTCAGCTCACCCGATTTTACAACCGTATGCTGGCCATCGGTGGAGCCGGTTTCAATGGCGACGGAGACGGGCGCGTTGTTGCGCAGCACCCAGACCGTTCTTTTGCCCCGCGCCGCCTGGCCGGCGTCGCGGTTCTGCGAACGGCCCATGCGGGGCGGGCGGAACAGGCCCATCAACCCACCGCCACGGGAGGCGGATTCGCGCGGCGGGGTATAACGCAGCGCTGAATTCGGCACCAGCAGCGCATCCTTGATCTCTTCGACGACGATATTGGCGGTCGCCGTCATGCCCGGGCGCAGCAGCAGTTCTTCATTATCGACCGTCAATATGCCCTTGTAGGTCACCACGTTGGAAACGGTTTCGGAGGCGAAGCGGACAGTCTCGATCTCGGCCGGGAAGCTGCGGTCGGGATAGGCATCGACATTGAAGGTGGCTTTCTGCCCGGTCTCCACCTTGCCGACATCGGCCTCATCCACCGAAACCTGCAATTCCATGTGACGCAGATCACCGGCGATGGTGAAGAGCACAGGGGCGTTGAGCGAGGAGGCGACGGTGGCGCCGGGATCGACGCTGCGGGTGAGGATCACGCCATCGATGGGCGAGACGATCTTGGCCTTGCCGAGATTGACCTCGGCAAGCCGCAGATCGGCTTCCGCCGAAAGCACGGTTGCCTCGTTCACCTCCAGCGTCGCGGCGGCGGCATCATGGGTGAATTGTGCGGCATCCAGATCCTGCTGGCTGGACACCCGGTTCTGCACCAGCGACCGCAGGCGCTCCATGGATGTCTTGGCCGAGCCGAGATCGGCGCGCGCCTTCAGCACATTGGCCTTGGCGGAGGCGAGCTTGGCGCGGGCGCTCTGGACGTCGGCCTCCAGCTTGTTGGTATCCAGCTCCGCCAGAACGTCTCCGGCCTTTACCGGGCTATTATAGGTGACGTTGACCTTGCGCACCGTGCCAGACAATTCGCTCGATATATCGACCTGATCCGTCGGCTGAACCGAACCGGTGGAGGTGACGATGACGGAAAGATCGCCCTGACGGGCCGCTTCCGTGGTGTAGTTGTAGGCAACCCCCGCCGCGCGCGACTGGTAATAATAACCAAGACCGCCGCCGATCAAAATGATGGCCGCCGCGACATAGAGAAACCGGCGCGATTTCTTCTTTCGGCCGTTTCTGTTCGTTCCCAGAATCTCCCGCAGATCGGGCTGGGTGTCTGGTGTATCGCGGCCACTGCCGTTGGCGTCATTCATTCTCGTCACCCGCAAAATTCAAAATGCCACAGAGGGTTGTTTCCGCTCCGCGATTTGTCTGTCCATCTGTCGCCGTTGTATTCCTCTGATTGTGGGAAGTGACATAGCTTGCCCTAAGGGTGAAGTGAAAACTTGGTAATATTTATGATAGTTCTGGTCTGCTAGAGATAGGTATTGGAAAAGCCGATGCCATCTTTAGGGCAGAGGTTTCAGCAGCGACACTCAGGACGATGATGAAATGAACGACAACGTGGTGAAGTTCCGCAAACCGGCGCCGCCGAAAAAACCGCGCCAGCCGATGGGTCCGAAAGGGAAGAAGGCGCTGACGATTGTTGCTGTCATCGCGTTTTTTGTGGCGGCTTGGGGGTATTTCACGCTGATGGGGCAGGGGTAGGGCTCGGCTGCTTGCGGCGGGTACGCTGGGGGCGATGGTGTGAGCGCCATATTGGGGATTGACGCCGCGTGGACGGCGACCGAGCCGAGCGGCGTGGCGCTGGTCGTCAAGGACGGCCTTCACTGGCGCCTGCGGGCTGCCGCCTCGTCCTATGATCATTTTCTCGCACTTCTACTGGAAACATCCGCCCGCACTGATCGTCCCCGGGGTTCGGTTGCGCAGGCGACAGCGCTTCTGAATGCCGCGGAATCGCTTGCCGGATGCAACGTCAGTCTCATCGCGATTGATATGCCGCTCTCCAATGCCCCGATCAGGGCCCGCAGAGTGTCGGATAATCGTGTGTCATCGGCTTACGGCGCGCGTTATTGCAGCACCCACACCCCGAATGCACTGAGGCCGGGCAAGATCAGCGACGATCTCAAGCTCGCATTTGAAAGCGCGGGTTATCCATTGTTGACTAGGGAAATTTCCGGGCGGGGACTGCTCGAGGTCTATCCACACCCGGCACTGGTCGAATTGACGAAATCCGAGAAGCGGCTTCCCTATAAACACTCGAAAATCGGTAACTACTGGCGATCAGATCCCATTCCTGTCCGGCGCGCCAAACTCATCGACGTATGGCGTTTCATTGTCGCTCATCTCGATGAGCGTATCGCGGGCGTCGCCGATGCATTGATCGTTCCGCAGGCGAATGCTCGCGCCTGGGAGATGAAGGCCTTCGAAGACATGATGGATGCCGTGGTGTGCGCCTGGATCGGCATCTGCGCGCTGGAGGGCGATGCGATACCTTACGGCGACGACAGCTCCGCGATCTGGATTCCCTCGGCTGGCTGAGCCGCAATCGTCAAATGGAAGGTGGCGACCCCTGCAGGACTCGAACCTGCGACCTACTGCTTAGAAGGCAGTTGCTCTATCCAGTTGAGCTAAGGGGCCGTTATGCCGGGCAATCGATACTCCGGCAAAAAACTTTGATCGTCGTGTTTCAGTGCGTCCAGGGCTGGGTGCGGTTGAAACGGAAATTGTCGGTGTAGGAAACCACCTTGCGGGTCGCTTCCTTCGGCTGGATGACACGGTATTCGATGCCCTTGCGCTGTGCATAGGCTTCGGCCTGTTCCTGCGTCTCGAAATTCAGCTTCACCTGCTGCTTCATGTCGGAACTGGAGGTATAGCCCATGATCGGATCGATCTTGCGCGGAACCTCGGCGTCGAATTCCAGAACCCAGACATTGGTCTTCGCCTTGCCGGATTGCATGGCGGTTTTTGCAGGGCGGTAAATCTTCGCAGACATGTCGAAACTGCTCCGGTTGGACAGTGGGGCGCAACACCCCGAATTGTTCATCACGTACCTGAATACAATAACCAAATCGTGTCAGGAACGTTGAATTTGAAATGGACTGACTTCAGGTGAGAGTCAAGACGATTATCCCCCAGCAGCCAGATCGCACTCTGTCGTTTCGATGTTACGTTTTGCTCGCCAAAGCCGAGAGTGAACAAAGATGAATTTCCCTGTTGCGCAGTCTGGGTGAACCGTGTATTCCCCAGCCATCGCCTCGGCGGAGTGTAGCGCAGTCTGGTAGCGCATCTGGTTTGGGACCAGAGGGTCGGGAGTTCGAATCTCTCCACTCCGACCATTTTAAAGCAAAACATCAGCTTTCCGGCGTAACGTCTTCCAAATAGCTGTGATTTATTCCGTTGATGGACCGGCCAGGGTGCTTTCTGCCGTGCCGATTGTCATGACATTGCCGCGCCATGCCACCGCGCTGCCGATCCAGCTTCGCGCCCAGACGATGGGCATGATCATGTCGCGGGCGATCATCGCCGGCAGTGTGTGGAGCGATACCGGCCAGCGGTTTAGGGCCGCGAGCGCAAGTTCCGGCACGTACATGAGGGCGAGGACGGCAAAGGCGGTTGCGACGAGGTTTAGATCCATCATCGCCGCGGCGGCAAGCGCGAAGAGGAGCGGGGGAAGCGCCCCGGTTAAGATTTCCGGCGCGAAATATTGCGGGAAGGTCACGCGTCGCAACCGCGCCCAGCGGGTCTGGCGCGACCAGATCTCGCCGGCATGGCGCTGGCCGAGCGGCTGCTCGAACGGGGCAAAGACCAGATGCACCTTGCGGCCGGCGTTTCGCACCAGCTTCGTCGAAGCGGCGTCCTCGGCGATTTCTGCGGCAAGGGCGCGAATGCCGCCGTGGTCTTCGAGAAACGGCTTGTTCCACAACATAGATTTGCCCTGCGCGAAACCGATGCCGATCGCTTCCGCCGCATATTGCCAGCGTCCCTGCGAGCCATTCAGGAAGGCGCATTCCACATTGGCCCAGAAACCGGCCGGACGGGAGCCGAGCGGCGGCGAGCAGACCAGCCCGCTGTCCGGCCGCCAGGCCGACATCATGGTGGCTATATAGGATTTTGGCATCAGCACGTTCGAATCGGCGAGAATCACCCATTCATGTTTGGCGGCGCGCCAGCCCTTGACGCAATTGTTCAGTTTCGGATTGGCGCTGATACGGTCATCGCCAATGAGCAATTGCATGGAAACCGAGGGAAAGGCGGCTTGCGCGGTGCGAACTTCCTCGATCACGGGATCGAATTCATCAGCGACGCAAAACAGCAGCTCATAATTGGGCCAGTTGAGTTCGAAGGCGCGCGACAGGGTCAGCGACGTGAAGTTTTCCACACCGCGCAGCGGCACCACAAGCGAGACAGCCGGTGTTTGCCGGACAAGATCGTTTTCCGCGTCGGGTCTCGTCAGTCGCCAGCCGGCCAGAACGATGCCGAGAAGATTGAAGCCGAGGAGCAGAATTGCGCAAAGGGCAAAGACAGTTTCCATGCTGGCCAGTTCCACTCCCAAGCTTCGGCGGTCTGCGCGCCAATCGATTCCATGGAATTCGTCTCTGCCGATTATAACGTTTGCGTGACAGTTACATGTCATCGTCGGCTTGTGGGGAGGCAACGCCGTGCATCAAGGCGCCGCAGAAGCTGCGTGCGCAAAAGAAAAGCCCTCCGCATGGAAGGGCGCAATCGTCATAACAGTCGATAAATTTTAGTGGACGTTCAGGATATGGGCATGACTGCTTGCGACGAGAAACGATTCCCGTGCTTTCTCGATGTCGCATCTGCCCGCGATGGCATCGAGGCAGTTCCTGCGCGCCTCTTCATATTCCGGCCCGTGTTCCTCGGGCCAGCGGTACATCAGCATGTCCAGCGCCACCAGCGGGCTGTAGATTTCTACGGCGACGCATAGCGGCAGGTGAATTGCCACCGGTTTCATCCACGAGGCGTGGTGACACGGCTCTGTTCTGTTAATCAGCATGTCATTTTCCTCCCTGTTTTAGCTGTCTTGGAGGTCGTTCTCTCTCCTATGCGCGAAATGCCCGCCTCACGAAATGGTTCCCGATCACCAAAAATGTGATCGGTCAGGGGGTTCCAATTTTCCAAGATGAATGGAAGATGAACAAACAGATGAACCGGAGATGAACAAAACCGCCATCAGGGCGTTGTTATGTCCATAAGAAGGAGAACGCATATGTTCAATTTGTCAGGCATTCAGGAAAGCTTCTTCGGGGACCGCATGGCCGGCGTATGTCAGGCAATCACGTCGGCTCTGGCTTTCGAATCCGGGTTAGAGAAGTCGCGGATTTCGGCAACTGTCGAAAATGATGTGATCTATCTGGAAGGTACGGCCGATTCGGTAGAGGCGATCGACATCGCCATCAACCTTGCCTCTTCCATTTCCAATTGCCGGATTCTGAGCCATATCGAGCCGGTCTACTGACCATTGCGCCAGCCGGGCGAAACCTCGTCCGGCTAATTCTAACGCAATGACGCGGCAATGTCATTTCCGGTTGCCGATTTGCGCGCTGCGAACCATATCACCCGGCTTGATGCCATAGCGCTTCGCAGTGCCTCCATTGAGTTCAAGCACAAATTTTACTGGCCCGCGGGAGCTGATGATTGCCTCCGAATGCGGAACCGCGTTTTCGTGAATATGGGTAATACGGCCGTCACGGCCGATAAAAAGCATATCGAGCGGAATAAGCGTATTCCGCATCCACATGGCCACATCACGCGCTTCGCCGAAATCGAACAACATTCCGTTTTCAAGCGGCATGCTCTTGCGAAACATCAGCCCCTGTTCGCGCTGGGCATTGTTCAGCGCCAGTTCGGCAGTGAAATCGTGGCTCTTTCCCCCGGCGGTCTCAATCTGCAGCGGTTCGGACGTGAATGTCTGCTGTTGCTGGGCCTGCGCTGCGGCGGCCAGCGTAAAAAAAAGAAGCGCCATAACGGCGCTTTTCACCATATGGGGCAGGGCGGACATCAATGCGACATCCCGATGGAAACCGGGTTGTCGGGGTGGATTTCCGCCGCCATCAGGCCCTTGTCGCCATCGCCGTAACGCACCAGCACCACCTGGCCGGGGCGAAGCTCCGTCAGGCCGAAACGGCGCAGCGTTTCCATATGCACGAAAATATCTTCCGTTCCTTCGCCGCGCGTCAGGAAGCCGAAGCCCTTGGTGCGATTGAACCACTTGACGATGGCGCGCTCCAGCCCGCTGGACGGCGTTACCTGCACATGGGTGCGCACCGGCGGCATCTGCGAGGGATGGACAGCGGTCGACTGGTCCATGGAGAGAATACGGAACGCCTGAAAACCGCGGTCGCGCCGCTGTATGAGGGCAACGATGCGCGTGCCTTCAAGAATTGTCTGGTAACCGTCGCGGCGTAGGCAGGAGACGTGCAGCAGCACATCCTGTGTGCCATTGTCGGGCACGATGAAGCCGAAACCCTTGGCGACGTCGAACCACTTCACCACGCCGGTAATTTCGGTCAGGTCCACGGCATCGCCCGAAAGGTCCTCGACATCGACTATCGTTTTCGATGACATCCTATCAGCCATATCCTGCCAACCCCTCAATTACGCGCCATACACCGGTCAACTGATTCCTGTGCGCCAGATTAACATCTTGGTAACGGTTTCACGCAAGCCCTAGTTTTTGATTTACGCAGCTGCTTTTATGTCGCCGTCCTTGTCCGGGGCTTGCCGTCATGCGTTTGACGGCTCCGGACCCGTGTAATGGAGAGGAAGAAAATGCGGTATCTGCACACAATGGTTCGCGTCAAAGACCTTGGCGAATCACTGAAATTCTATGTCGATCTGCTCGGCCTTACGGAAATACGCCGAATCGAGAACGAAAAAGGTCGGTTCACTCTGGTGTTTCTTGCGGCGCGCGATGACATTGCTGCGGCGAAGGAAAACAAGGCTCCCTGCCTAGAACTCACCTATAATTGGGATACCGAGGATTATACCGGCGGCCGCAACTTCGGCCATCTGGCTTACGAGGTCGACAATATCTACGATTTCTGCGCGCATCTGCAGCAGAACGGCATCGTCATCAACCGGCCGCCGCGTGACGGGCACATGGCCTTCGTGCGCTCGCCGGATGGTATTTCGTTCGAGATTTTGCAGAAGGGCGAAAGCCTCGCACCAGCTGAGCCCTGGATATCTATGCAGAATACCGGTTCCTGGTAGGGACTTTCCGGTGAGCAGCGGCGTTTTCGGGTGCTCTTGCCTTGTCCCGAGGGGATGAGGCATAGTCCGCGAATCAAAACGGCCAGTCCCGTTTTGGGGAAGCACACGCGCCCGTTCCCGTGTTGCTGTTGGAAATGCAAGATACGGAGGCCACCCATGAAAACTGTCGAGAGCGCGAAAGGACGTCTGCTTCGTCAGCGTCTTGTCATCGCGGTTTCACTGTTTGGGCTTTCCGGATGCGTTTCGGCGGTGACCGACGACGAGATGGCCGGCACGACCAAAAAGCCGGAAATTTCCACACAACAGAAGCCGCAGACCGCCGCTTCAACTGCGGCGGCCGGCGCGCAACCGGGACATTATGTGGATCCGGCCGTGGCGTCGGCGGCTGGAGCGGCCGCGCCGGTCCAGCCTCAGGCAGCGGGCGGCCCGGCGCAGGCCTATGGCGCCGCCCCCGATATCGCCGGGTTGACGACGCAGCCAACGGCGATCTCGGCAGGTACGGCAAGCATTTATTCGACCGCCTCCGCCGCAGCAGCGCCCGCGGGTGCCGCAGGGGCACCGGGCGCCGCCGTCGCTACGGGTGTTCCTTCCCAGAGAATCACTCCCGCCGTCAGCAGCGTCTATTCGGCGCCGGTGCAGGCCGCACAGCCGCAACCGGCGGCAGCGCCGGCTCAGGTCCCGCCAGCCGGACAGGCGTCGGCGGAGCAGCACAGCGAAAATCTTCAGCCGGCTCCCGTACCCCTTCCGCAATCGGCATCTGGACAGCTCGCGGCGGCTGCCGCGCAACCAGCCGCCAGCGCCGGAGCGACCGGCGAGAAGCAGGGAGCCGATGGGCAGGGCATGACGCTTGCAGCATTTTTTGCCGGTGCGGCCAAGAAACGTCTGCCGAAAATGATTGAAAGCGGGACTGCGGGCAATACGCAGGTCGCTGCGCTTCCCGGAGCCGCGGACGGGACGATGGGCATTGCGCTTTCCGGCCGCTCGGTGATGTCCGACGAATTCGACGATGCCCATCTCGATGAAGAGGATGACCAGCCGACAGGCCTGATGAAACTCGCTTCACTCTCCGGCCTCACCCGCGTCGCCCCGAACGGGCTTTTCCTGCAGACGGACCGTGTCGAAGTCGGCTGTTTCAAGCCGGAACTGGTGCGGATGATCAAGGATGTGGAGCGCCACTACAACAGACCGGCGATCGTCACCTCGGGTTATCGTCCGCCGAAGGGCATAAGGCGGGGCTCCAAGCACTATACCTGCGATGCCGCCGATATCCAGATCAAGGGCGTCTCCAAATGGGAGCTTGCGACCTATCTGCGTTCCCTGCCGGAACGCGGCGGCGTCGGCACCTATTGCCACACCGAGTCGGTCCATATGGACACGGGTGAGCCGAGAGACTGGAACTGGCGTTGCCGCCGTACTGCCGCGCGCAAGTGATTTCCGGGTTTGGCCCTGAGCCTGAGGAACTATTCCTAGCGATCGAAAGCGACTGGCCCGGTTTTGCCGGGGTGCTGGTACGTGAGCCGGTGACCTTTGTCGCTGCGGCGGCGCTGAAACCAAGCTTGCGCTGGATATCGCTGGCTGCATTGCGAAGACTGCGAGCGAATCTTTTCCGCTCCCATGGGAGTTTGATCACCTTCAGTGATAACTCTTTGTGAAATATCAGGAAATTGGACTTGAGGTGGTGAGAGCGCAGGGATTCGAACCCTGGACCTACTGATTAAAAGTCAGTTGCTCTACCGGCTGAGCTACGCTCTCCCGTGTCGGGGCTTGGTTGCCCTTCGGAAGTGCGCGGAACATAGGTAGAGCGATCCGTTCGGTCAACCCAAAAAAAGCGGTTTCGACAATCAATCCGGTTTTTTTTGTCGCACCCCCGAAAAGGTGATTGGAGAGAGGGGGCGGCTGGGGATAAAACCGGCTTCAGACATGTCGGCTGGACGGGTGAAATCCTTTTGCAGCAATGACATGCACGAAAATGAAGCGTGAAGCGGCGGCGCAGCTTGAGAATCGCGGCGGCTTTGCGGGATGCGGAGTTCTTTGTTGTCGATTGCCGATATTTCCCTGTTCAGCGCGCTTCTGGCCGGCGCTCTTTCGTTTCTGTCGCCCTGCGTCCTGCCGCTGGTGCCGCCTTATCTCTGTTATATGGCGGGTGTTTCGGTCGAGCAGTTCAGGACGGAAGATACCGCGCCGCGGCCGGAGATTCGCAGGGCCGTGCTGTTTTCAGCCTTCTTCTTCACGCTCGGTTTCGCCACGGTCTTCGTGGCGCTTGGGGCAGGCGCCTCGACGATCGGTACGCTCCTGCGTCAGAATCTGGATATTCTCGCCAAGGTCGGTGGTTTCATCATCATTCTGATGGGGCTGAATTTCCTCGGCGTGTTCCGCATCGGCCTGTTTTCGCGCGAGGCGCGGTTTCAAGGCGCGGGCAAGCCGGCCACGCTGTCCGGGGCCTATGTCATGGGCCTTGCCTTCGCTTTCGGCTGGACGCCCTGCATCGGTCCGGTTCTGGGGGCTATTCTCGGCGTCGCCGCCGCACGCGATACGGTTGGCGACGGTGCGGCGCTGCTTGCGGTCTATTCTCTTGGCCTTGCGGTGCCGTTCTGGATCGCGGCGGCGTTTTCCGGCTCCTTCATGCGTTTCCTCGTCCGCTTCCGCCGCCATCTTGGGCTCGTGGAAAAGCTGCTGGGCGTGTTGCTGGTGCTGACCGGTCTCGCTTTCATGTCCGGTTTTATCACCAATGTGGCGATCTGGTTCCAGGAGACCTTTCCGATCCTGATGCAAATCGGCTAAGCCTCCCGCTGGAGTTGCTTGCGGGGGAAATATAGTGACGGATATCGTCGGATTGCTGTTGCCGTTTTTCGGCCTGATCTTCATCGGCTACGGTGCGGCGCGCATCACGAAGCAGCCGGTCGAGGCGATGGGCTGGCTGAACACTTTCATCATCTATGCGGCGCTGCCGGCGCTGTTTTTCAAGCTTGTGTCTAAAACGCCGGTGGAAGAGCTGGCGCGGATGGATTTCGTCGCGGCCAGTCTCGCCTGCACCTATGGCGTTTTCCTGGCTGTGTTCCTGATCGGCCGATTCGTACGGAAAAACAGCCTTTCCGAAACCACGATCCAGAGTTTCGCGGCCAGCTACGGCAATATCGGTTATATGGGGCCGGGCCTAGCGCTTCTGGCGCTTGGCGAGAAGGCGGCGGTGCCGGTGGCGTTGATCGTCTGCCTTGAAAACGCCGCCCATTTCATCGTCGCCCCGGCGATGATGGCGGTTGCCGGCGGCGACAAGCGTTCCCCGCCAAGGCTTGCGCTGGATGTGGCGCGCAAGGTCATTACCCATCCCTTCATCGTCTCCGTCATCGCCGGCTTTCTGGCCGCATCGCTGTCGTGGCAGCCGCCGGAGGCGGTGCAGCGGCTGGTGGATTATCTGGCGCAATCGGCGGCGCCCTGCGCACTGTTTGCCATGGGCGTGACGCTGGCGCTTCGGCCAATGAAACGTGTGCCGGTGGAAATCAGCTATATCGTGCCGGCAAAGCTGATCCTGCATCCGCTGGCCGCCTATCTCGTGCTGTCGTCGCTCGGGCGGTTCGAGCCGGTGTGGATCTATTCAGCCGTGCTTTTGGCCGCGCTGCCGACCGCGACGAATGTCTTCGTCATCGGCCAGCAATATCACGTCTGGCAGGAGAGGGCGTCTGCGACGATCCTGATTTCGACGGTTCTGTCTGTCTTCACGCTCACCGGCGTGGTTTATTTCATCCAGCCTTTTTGAAGCTGCCGAACAGCAGCGAGGGCAGGGCCTTCAGCCCGCGACCCGGCTCGATGCCTTCGCGCATGACCATGCTTCTCAGCGTGCCGATGCCGGAAAGCACATGCAGTCCCGCCGCGCGCGCCATCTGTACCGGCAGGAGATCGGAAAGCAGCGAGCGGTTCAGGAGATCGACGCTCAGCGTGCGGCTATAGACATCCGCTCGCCGCTTGCGGTCGAATCTATCGCCGGCGTCGGCCGCAATCGGCCGGTCGGAGACGGCGCTCAGCAATTCCGTCAGCGCGATGATGTCGCGCAGGCTGAGGTTCAGCCCCTGCGCGCCGATGGGCGGAAAACCGTGCGCTGCCTCGCCGATCAGGGCGACGCGGCCCTTGCCGAAGCGGTGCGCAGTCATGGAAGAAAGCGGCCAGGCCTGAACGCTGTCCTCGACGGTGACCGCTCCCAGCATGGATTGCATGCGCTCCTCGACGCGCAGGCTGAGCGTCTCCAGCGGCAGCGCCGTCAACTCTTCCGCCTGCTGCGGGGTAACGACCCAGACGAGGCTGGAGCGGTCGCCGGGCAAGGGAACCTGTGTGAAAGGCCCGGTGGGTGTGTGGAACTCCGTCGAGACATTGCCGTGCGGCCGGCTATGGCCAAAGTTCAAAACAATGGCGGTCTGCGGATAGGACCAGGATTTGACGCCGATGCCGGCTGCATCCCGCACCATGGATTTGCGACCATCCGCGCCGATGAGGAAATCGGCGGAGAGCGTTTCGTCATTCGCAAGGGTCACCGTCATGCGGTCGTTGCCGATGTCGATTGTCTCGGCGGAGGTGTCGAGGCGGGAAATATTGTGTTCCTGCTCGACCGCTTCGCTCAGGACGCCGAGCAGCGCCTCGTTGGGGATGTTCCAGCCAAAGGCGTCCAGCCCGATTTCGGAGGAACGGAACTGCACGGTGGGTGCACGCAGCAGGCGGTCGGTGCCATCGATGATCTGCATGGTGGAAAGGCGTGCGGCCGAAGGCGCGATGCGCGACCAGAGGCCAAGGCGGTCCATGAAACGGATGGACTGGTCCATTAGCGCGGTGGTGCGCTGGTCCTTCCTGTCGCTGGAAGGTGCGATGAGCGCCACGTGGCGGCCCGCCCGCGCCAGCGCGATGGCCGCGATCTGCCCCGCAAGTCCCGCACCGGTGATGGCGATATCGAAGTGTCTCATGGTCGTGATCCGTTGTTATTTCCAAACCATCATAAAGGCTTCGGTTGGGTAAATCCACTTCGGTCCCGGAACATCCGGTTGCGAAGATTCGTTAGTTGTGCCGCTATATTAGTCCTAGGATAAGCGGATTGAGCCGGTTGCAAAGCGTGGTGAATGGCCGCATACCGGAACAAACAGGGCGGATGAAAAACGGGGCGCAGACGCTGACCATGAAAATTTTCAACTATAAGCGTGTTCCCTACGCGGAAATCCGCGCCTTTTCCGTCCACATGCTCACGGCCTCCGGCTCGTTTCTGGCTTTTCTCGGTGTTGTCGCCGCAGCCGAACACCGCTTCGTCGATATGTTCTGGTGGCTGGGGCTTGCGCTGCTGGTGGATGGCATCGACGGTCCCATCGCCCGCAAGGTCAGGGTGAAGGAAGTGCTGCCCAACTGGTCCGGTGATACGCTCGATAATATCATCGACTATGTCACCTATGTGCTGTTGCCCGCCTTTGCGCTTTATCAGAAGGGCATGATCGGCGAGCCGCTGTCCTTCGTGGCAGCCGGCATGATCGTTGTGTCGAGCGCCATCTATTACGCCGACATGGGCATGAAGACGGACGAGTATTTCTTCTCCGGCTTTCCGGTGGTGTGGAATATGGTAGTGTTCACCCTGTTCGTCATGGACGCCAGCGCCACGACGGCAATGGTTGTCGTTACCGTTTCGGTGTTTTTGACATTCCTGCCGATCAACTTCCTGCATCCGGTGCGGGTGAAGCGATTGCGGCCGCTCAATCTCGCCGTGGTCTTCATTTGGTGTGCGCTTGGCGGTTATTCGCTGCTGATGCACTTCGAAACCCCGAGCTGGGCCGTGATCGGCTTTGTGACAAGTGGCCTCTATCTTTATTGCATCGGTGGAATATTGCAGTTTTTCCCCTCGCTCGGCGCGAAGTAAGAACGGGTAAAGCCATTTATTGCTTGTGCAAATTGCATTTAAGCGGCTTCTTTTTCAGTTGTGCGCAGCAGCAAAACCGTTATCAATAAGTCTTGATTGGATGAGATTGCATACGCATTGGCGTCCGATTGGGAACAATGACCACGATCGTTGGAAACGCTTCGAAGAAGGCGCGGCGGTCGGTGAGAGAGGGAACTCGTGACTGGAACTTTGGCGCCGGAGGCCGTGCCTCTCCTGTCCGTTCGCAAGCTGACCAAGCTGTTCGGCAATTTCGCCGCCTGCAACGGCATCGATCTCGATATTGCGCCGGGCGAAATCCACGCGCTTCTGGGTGAAAACGGCGCGGGCAAATCCACGCTCGTCAAGATGCTGTTCGGTGTTCTCGCGCCAAGCGAAGGCGAGATTGTCTGGCAGGGCCAGCCGGTTTCCGTCGCCTCGCCAAGCGAGGCCCGCAGGCTTGGCATCGGCATGGTGTTCCAGCATTTTTCGCTCTTCGAAGCGCTGACGGTGGCTGAAAACATCGCCCTATCGCTCGACCCGAAAATTTCACTGAAGGAAATCGCCGGGCAAGCGGAAACGTTGTCGCGCGCCTATGGCCTGCCGCTCGATCCCAATGCCCATGTGGCCGATCTTTCGGTCGGCGAGCGCCAGCGCATCGAAATTGTCCGCGCGCTTTTACAGAACCCGCGCCTGATCATTCTCGATGAGCCAACCTCGGTTTTGACGCCGCAGGAGGCCGACAAGCTGTTCGAGACGTTGGAGAAGCTGAAGGCTGAAGGCCGTTCCGTGCTTTATATCAGCCATCGTCTCGAAGAAGTGCAGCGCATCTGCGACCGTGCCACCGTCCTACGGCATGGCAAGGTGACGGGCGCCTGCGATCCGCGCAAGGAAACGCCAGCGTCGTTGGCGCGCATGATGGTCGGCAGCGATGTCGCAAGCGTTTCGCGGGCCACGGGCGAGACGCTCGGCGCGCCGCAGATCGAGGTCAGTGGGCTCTCGGTGGCGCCCCGCACGCCTTTTGCGGTGGCGCTGAAATCGATATCCATGCAGGTGCGCGCCGGCGAGGTGCTGGCGATTGCCGGTGTGGCCGGCAATGGCCAGGGTGAGTTGTTCGATGCGCTTTCGGGCGAATATCCGGTCTATAACAATGACGCCATTCGCCTGCGCGGCAAGCCAGTCGGTCGCATCGGCATCAATGGCCGCCGGCTGATGGGCGCGGGTTTTGTGCCGGAAGAGCGCCACGGCCACGCCGCCGTTCCCGGCATGAGCCTGTCCGACAATCTGCTCTTGGCGCGGGCGCGCTCCGACCGCAAGGCGTTTCTGACCGGCGGTTTCCTGCGCATCGTGCGTGGCTCAGTCATCAGGGCTGCGGCGCGGCGCATTTCGGAAACCATGGATGTGCGCAAGAGCGGCGCCGATCCGCTGGCGGGCTCGCTTTCGGGTGGCAATCTGCAGAAATTCATCGTCGGGCGCGAGCTTGACCGCCAGCCTGCCGTGCTGGTGGTCAACCAGCCGACCTGGGGCGTGGATGCGGGTGCGGCGAGCCGCATCCGTCAAGCGCTTGTCGACCTTGCCAAAGCGGGCTCGGCCGTCATCGTCATCAGTCAGGATCTCGATGAGATCTTCGAAGTCGCCACCAATATCGCTGTCATTTCCGACGGCAAGCTGTCAGAGACCCATTCGGTGGAGGAAATGACGCTCGAAAAGATCGGCCTGTTGATGGGCGGCATTCACACGTCACATTCGGGAGCCGCCCAGCATGCGCATTGAACTTGAAAAACGCGCAGGCGTCTCCCGGCTTTTCACCCTGCTTTCGCCGCTTCTGGCGCTCACGCTGACGCTGCTTGTCGGCGCCATCATGTTCGCCATGCTCGGCAAGAACCCGTTGGACGCGCTCTATGCCTTTTTCGTCGAGCCGCTGCTGGAAGTCTGGTCGCTCCATGAACTGGCGATCAAGGCCGCACCGCTGATCCTGATCGGCGTCGGGCTATCGATCTGTTATCGCTCCAACAACTGGAACATCGGCGCGGAGGGGCAGTTCACCATCGGCGCGATCACCGGTTCCATCCTGCCGGTGCTTTATCCCGATTGGCATTCGCCGCTGCTTTTGCCTTTGATGCTGGTGATGGGCGCCGTGGGCGGCGCGCTTTATGCGGGTATTCCCGCACTTTTGAAGACGAAATTCAACACCAACGAAATCCTCGTCAGCCTGATGCTGGTCTATGTCGCGCAGCTTTTCCTCGACTGGCTGACGCGCGGCATCTGGCGCGATCCGGGCGGCTACAACTTCCCGCAGACCAAGCCTTTCAACGACAGCGCCGTTTTGCCGGAAATGCTGGCCTCGGGCCGGGCGCATTGGGGTTTCGTTTTCGCCATCGTTGCGGCCATCGCGCTGTGGTTCATGATGCGCTACATGCTGAAGGGCTTCGAAGTCACCGTGCTTGGCCAATCGGCGCGGGCAGGGCGTTTCGCCGGTTTTTCGTCGAGCCGCATGGTGTGGTTTTCGCTGCTGCTTTCCGGCGCGCTGGCGGGGCTTGCTGGCATATCGGAGGCCTCCGGCTCCATCGGCCATCTCCAGCCCAGCATTTCGCCGGGTTACGGCTTTACCGCCATCATCGTCGCCTTTCTCGGTCGTCTCAATCCGCTCGGCATCATCCTTTCCGGGCTGGTGCTGGCGCTGACCTATCTCGGCGGCGAAGCGGCGCAGCTTTCAATCGGTGTGTCGGACAAGGTGACGCGCGTGTTTCAGGGGCTGATGCTGTTCTTCGTGCTGTCCTGCGATACGCTGATCTTCTATCGCATCAGGGTGTTCTTTCCCGGCAAGGCGCATCGTAAAGAAGGAGCGGCATGATGGATATGCTTCAGGCCATTCTCCTCACCGTCATCACCGCCGCCACGCCGCTCGTCATCGCCGCTTCAGGCGAGCTGGTAACGGAGCGCTCCGGCGTCCTCAATCTGGGTGTCGAGGGCATGATGATTATGGGTGCGGTCTGCGCTTTCGCGGCCGCGCATATGACCGGATCTCCCTATCTCGGCATTCTGGCTGGCATTGCCTCCGGTGCGGTTTTCTCGCTGCTCTTCGGTTTCCTGACGCTGACGCTCGTTACCAACCAGGTGGCGACGGGTCTTGCGCTCACCATTCTCGGCCTCGGCGTCTCGGGCATGCTGGGTGAAAGTTTCGTCGGCCTGCCGGGCATCAAGCTGCAGCCCATCGTCTTTCCGCTGCTGTCGGACATTCCCTTCCTCGGTCCGCTGCTTTTCCGGCAGGATTTGATCTTCTACCTCTCCATCGCGCTTGTCGCCGGCATCAGCTGGTTTCTGTTCAAAAGCCGCATGGGTCTCAAAATTCGCGCCATCGGCGATAATCACGCTTCGGCCCATGCGCTCGGCATCAATGTCATCCGCACCCGCTATCTGGCCGTCATGTTCGGCGGCGCCTGTGCGGGGCTTGCGGGGGCGCAGCTGTCACTGGTCTATACGCCGCAATGGGTGGAAAACATGGCGGCCGGGCGCGGGTGGATTGCGCTGGCGCTCGTCGTCTTCGCCTCGTGGCGCCCATGGCGAGTGCTGGCGGGCGGTTATCTGTTCGGCGCTGTCACCATCGGCCAATTGCATGCGCAGGCGTTCGGCATCGGGGTGCCGTCGCAATTGCTGTCGGCGCTGCCCTATCTCGCCACTATTGTCGTGCTGGTCATCATCTCGCATAATCGCCGCACGACCTTGATCAATACACCGGCCTCGCTTGGCAAGTCCTTCGTGCCGGACAGGTGAAGCATTCTCACGTCTCCAAACCAACAGGGGTAAAAATGAAAAAACTGGTCATCGCACTCGCCGCTTCCGTTGCGGCTCTCGGCGGCGTCGTTTCCTCGGCTGAGGCCGCCGACGCCAAGAAGGTCTGCTTCATCTATGTCGGTTCAAAGACCGACGGCGGCTGGACACAGGCGCACGATATCGGCCGTCAGGAATTGCAGGCGCATTTCGGCGACAAGATCGAAACGCCGTTCCTCGAAAGCGTTCCGGAAGGTCCGGATGCCGAACGCGCCATCGAACGCATGGCCCGCTCGGGTTGCGAACTGGTGTTCACCACCTCCTTCGGCTTCATGGACGCCACCATCAAGGTTGCCCAGAAGTTCCCCAAGGTGAAGTTCGAACACGCTACGGGCTTCAAGACCGCCGAAAATGTCGCGACCTACAATTCGCGCTTCTATGAAGGCCGCTACATTCAGGGCCAGATCGCCGCGAAGATGTCGCAGAAGGGTCTCGCCGGCTACATCGCGTCCTTCCCGATCCCGGAAGTGGTGATGGGCATCGACGCCTTCGTGCTCGGCGCGCAGTCCGTTAATCCGGACTTCAAGGTGAAGGTCGTCTGGGCCAACACCTGGTTCGACCCCGGCAAGGAAGCCGATGCCGCCAAGGCGCTGATCGACCAGGGCGTCGATATTCTGACCCAGCACACCGACACCACCGCGCCGATGCAGGTTGCCGCAGAACGCGGCATCAAGGCCTTCGGTCAGGCGTCCGACATGATCGCGGCCGGTCCGAAGACGCAGCTTACCGCCATCAAGGACACCTGGGGCGCCTACTACATCAAGCGCACGCAGGCTCTTCTCGATGGTACCTGGAAGTCCGAATCGGTATGGGACGGCCTGAAGGACGGCATCCTGACCATGGCGCCTTACACCAACATGCCTGATGACGTGAAGAAGATGGCTGAAGACACCGAAGCCAAGATCAAGTCGGGCGAGCTGCATCCCTTCACCGGTCCGGTGAAGAAGCAGGACGGTTCGGAATGGCTGAAGGCGGGTGAGAAGGCCGAGGACGGCGTTCTGCTCGGCCTCAATTTCTACGTCGCCGGTGTGGACGACAAGCTGCCCCAATAATGCTTTTTAGCCATCGTTACTGAAGCAAGGCCGCACATATGTCATGTGCGGCCTTGCTTATTTTCACGCGTTTTATTGCAGGGATGAAGTTTACCTTTGCTTTTCATGCAACTTGATGTTTTTCACTATAATCTGACTTGAGATACACACGTCTGGCGCGATTTTTTCAAGATCGCCAACCGAACGGAAGGATATGGCACTTGCAGCGCGGAATGCTCGATGCGGCGATCGGTTTTCGAAAGCTGCGGACAAATCATGCACAGGTCGTTCACAAGCTCGGTCTCGATATCGTGTCCGGCGTCTTCAAGACGGGTGATATACTGCCGGGCGATGCCGAGCTGATGGACCGCCTGAAAGTATCGCGCACAGTGCTGCGCGAAGCGATGAAGACGCTGACCGCCAAGGGTATGATTTCCCCCAAGGCGCGGATCGGCACCCGGGTGACGGAGCGCGAAAGCTGGAACATGTTCGACAGCGAGGTGCTGCTCTGGCATTTCGAGGCTGGCGTCAGCGACGAGTTTCTGTTGCATCTTTACGATATCCGTCAGGCCTTCGAGCCCTATGGCGCGGGGCTCGCTGCCATCAGGGCGCAGGACGCCGATATCGCCAAGCTCGCCGCTTACGCCAACGAGATGGGCAATACGGCCTATTCCAAGGAAAAGCGCGCGCTTGCGGATATGAATTTCCATGTGCTCATCACCGAAATGTCCGGTAATCCGTTCATGCGCACCGTCGGTTCGCTGATAAAGGCGGCTCTGGTGGGCATTTTCCGGATGAGCAACCCGGAAACCGATCCCAATGAGATTTCCGACGTGTCCGCCTCGCATCTGCGGCTCGTGGAGGCGTTTCGCCTGCGCGATGAGGGTGCAGCGCGCCGCGAGATGGAAAGGCTGATCGAAAACGGCCGCCAGCAGGTGCTGGAATTCACTGCCCGCAATCCACGGCGATAAATCAGACCGAGGGAACGGGATGCGATACCGTTGCAATCACGTTTGATGAAAATCGTTGCGGAAATTTGGTGCAGATTTGCATGGTTTCTTAAGTGGGCCGCCGTTATAGCAATTTCGGAATGAAATTACCGATGCGCCCGTTCGTTTTGCCGGACGGCGTGAAGTCAAACATATGCCGCCGTCCTGACCGTCCTGCGGTCGGTGACGTGGTGTTGGAGGTCTTATGGAGCGCAGCTCTCTAGCCGTTATTCTCGCAGCGGGCGACAGCACGCGCATGAAATCGTCGAAATCCAAGGTGCTGCATCCGGTCGCCGGGCGTCCTATGATCGCCCATGTGGTTGGGGCGGTGGCTGGATCTGGCGTCAGCACGGTGGCGTTGGTGGTTGGGCGCGATGCCGGGAATGTCGCTGCGGCCGCAAGCCTGCCGGGCCTTGAGGTGGAAGCTTTCGTGCAGACGGAACGCAAGGGCACCGGCCATGCGGTGCTTGCCGCACGCGCAGCTATCGAACGCGGTTTTGACGATCTCATCGTTGCCTATGGCGATGTCCCGCTCATCACGTCTGCAACGCTCGACCGGGCGCGTGAGGCGATTGCCGCCGGCGCCGATGTCGCCGTCATCGGCTTCCATACCGACCGCCCGACCGGTTACGGCCGGCTTCTGGTCAAGGATGGCGAACTTGTCGCGATCCGCGAGGAGAAGGACGCGACCGATGCGGAGCGTAAGGTGACCTGGTGCAATAGCGGATTGATGGCCATCAACGGCCGCAACGCCCTTGATCTGCTCGACCGCATCGGCAACAGCAATGTGAAGGGCGAATATTATCTGACCGATGTGGTCGAGATCGCCCGTTCCCTCGGCCGCCGCGCCGTCGCCATCGATGCGCCGGAAACGGAACTGGTCGGCTGCAACAACCGTGCCGAACTGGCCTTTATCGAGAAGCTCTGGCAGGAGCGCCGCCGTCATGAGCTGATGGTCGATGGCGTCTCGATGGTCGCGCCCGAGACAGTATTCCTTTCCTTCGATACGAAGATCGGGCAGGACGTATTGATCGAACCGAATGTCGTGATCGGTCCCGGCGTCACCATTGAGCCGGGCGCCGTCATTCATGCGTTTTCGCATCTGGAAGGGGCGTATGTTGCGCAAGGTGCGGCCGTTGGTCCCTATGCGCGGCTGCGTCCGGGCGCGAACCTGCACGCCAATGCCAAGGTGGGCAATTTCTGCGAGGTCAAGAAGGCTGAGATCGGTGAGGGCGCCAAGGTCAACCATCTGACCTATATCGGCGATGCCTTCATCGGCGCGGGCAGCAATATCGGTGCGGGCACGATTACCTGCAATTATGACGGTTACAACAAGGCGGAAACGCGGATCGGGGCCAACAGCTTCATTGGCTCGAACTCGTCGCTGGTTGCACCTGTCACCATTGGCGAGGGGGCCTATATCGCTTCCGGCAGCGTCATCACCAATGACGTGCCTGCTGAGGGCCTGGCTTTCGGGCGCGCACGGCAGGAGGTGAAACCCGGTCGCGCGACCGTGGTGCGCGAGCGGGCAAAAGCGCTGAAGGAAGCGAATAAAAAGTCGTCCTGACGGACGTTACCAAACGATACCGAAAGTGACCGGCGCCATAATTGCGGATTGTTCGGGAACGGTTAGTAGTTTCGGCGAAGAGATCGCCGTCTGGAGAAATATATGTGCGGAATTGTCGGAATTGTCGGAACCCAGCCCGTTGCTGAACGGCTTGTCGATGCGCTGAAGCGTCTCGAATATCGCGGTTACGATTCGGCTGGTGTCGCCACCATCGACAATGGCGCGATGGATCGCCGCCGGGCGGAAGGCAAGCTGTTCAATCTCGAGAAGCTGGTTTCGGAAAAGCCGCTGCCGGGTGTGGTCGGCATCGCCCATACGCGCTGGGCGACGCATGGTGTTCCGAACGAAACCAATGCCCATCCGCATTTCGTCGATGGCGTTGCCGTTGTCCACAATGGCATCATCGAAAACTTCGCCGAACTGCGCGAGGAGCTGACAGCCGAGGGTGCGAGCTTCACCACCCAGACCGATACCGAAGTGGTGGCGCAGCTGCTGGCGAAATATACCCGCGAGGGTCTCGGCCATCGCGAGGCGATGCTGAAGATGCTGAACCGCGTGACGGGTGCCTATGCGCTGGTCGTCATGTTCAAGGACGATCCCGGCACGCTTCTCTCGGCGCGTTCCGGCCCGCCGCTTGCCGTTGGTTACGGTCGGGGCGAGATGTTCCTGGGGTCTGATGCCATCGCGCTGTCGCCGTTTACCAATGAGATCACCTATCTGGTGGATGGCGATTGCGCCATCGTGACCCGGCAGGGTGCTGAGATCATCGATTTCTCCGGCAAACCGGTGAAACGCGAGCGGCAGATATCGCAGGCGACGGCCTATGTGGTCGACAAGGGCAACCATCGCCACTTCATGGAAAAGGAAATCTACGAGCAGCCGGAAGTCATTTCCCATGCGCTCAGCCATTACGTGGACTTCGCCTCCAAGACCGTGAAGCAGGCCGACACGGCCATTGATTTCGCCAAGCTTTCCGGTCTTGCCATTTCCGCCTGCGGGACGGCCTATCTTTCCGGCCTGATCGGTAAATACTGGTTTGAGCGTTATGCACGCTTGCCGGTGGAAATCGATGTCGCCTCGGAATTCCGTTATCGCGAAATGCCGCTTCAGCCATCGCAGGCGGCGCTGTTCATCTCGCAATCGGGCGAGACTGCCGATACGCTGGCGTCGCTGCGCTATTGCAAGGAAAACGATCTCAAGATCGGCGCCATCGTCAATGTGCGGGAATCGACCATCGCGCGGGAATCCGACGCCATTTTCCCGATCCTTGCAGGCCCGGAGATCGGCGTCGCCTCCACCAAGGCTTTCACCTGTCAGCTTGCGGTCCTCGCGTCTTTGGCAATCGCCGCTGGGAAGGCGCGCGGTACGCTGAAGCCGGGCGAGGAAAAGGAGCTGGTGCAGCAGTTGATCGAAATGCCGCGCATCATGAGCAAGGTGCTGAACCTCATCCAGCCGCAGATCGAGGCGCTGTCGCGCGATCTGTCGCGCTTCAAGGACGTGCTTTATCTCGGCCGCGGCACCAGCTTCCCGCTGGCGCTGGAGGGTGCTTTGAAGCTCAAGGAAATCTCCTATATCCACGCTGAAGGTTATGCTGCCGGCGAGCTGAAGCATGGGCCGATCGCGCTGATCGACGAGAACATGCCTGTTATCGTCATCGCCCCGCATGACCGTTTCTTTGAAAAGACCGTTTCGAACATGCAGGAGGTCGCCGCGCGCGGCGGCCGCATCATCTTCATCACCGATGAGAAGGGGGCTGCTGCCTCCACGCTCGACACCATGGCGACGATCACGCTCCCCAATGTCGACGAGCTGATTGCGCCGATGGTCTTCTCGCTGCCGATCCAGCTGCTTGCCTATCACACCGCTGTCTTCATGGGCACGGATGTGGACCAGCCGCGCAATCTGGCGAAGTCGGTCACGGTGGAATGATCGTCCGGCCGGAGCGGCAGGGGGATGAAGAGGCGATTGCTCGCGTAACGGAAGATGCCTTCCGTAACGTCGATTACAGCGACAAGACGGAGCATCTCATCGTCGGGCGGTTGCGCAGGGCAGGTGCGCTCACCGTTTCACTGGTTGCCGAGGACAGCGAAGGCATCATCGGTCATGTCGGCTTTTCGCCGGTGACGCTTACCAGCGGCGAGACCGGCTGGTTCTGCCTCGCGCCGCTTTCCGTAACGCCGGAACGGCAGGGGCAGGGTGTCGGCTCCAGGCTGGTGCGGGACGGGCTTGCCGCCCTGGAGCGTCTGAATGCTTCCGGCGTGGTCGTCGCGGGCGATCCGGACTACTATGGCCGCTTCGGTTTTCGCCATGTCGATGGGGTGAATGCGGAAGGGATTCCTGACGAATATTTCACAGTTCTTCGCTTGCATGGTGGAACTCCATCCGGCATTGTCGGTTTTCATCCGGGTTTCGATGGCGACAACGCTTAATTCCGAACGGTAAATGACCGATATTCCAGTAAAAATTTCATTCGCAGCCCGCCTGCGCAACAGTTTCCTCACGGGCGTTCTGATCCTTGCGCCTGTTACCATCACCATGTGGCTGGTGTGGAGCTTCCTGCAATGGGCGGATAGCTGGGTGAAGCCCTATATTCCGGCCCGTTACGATCCGGAGCAATATTTCGATGTGGCGATCCCCGGTTTCGGCCTGCTGATCGCCGTCATCGGCATCACACTCATCGGCTTTCTGGGCAACAACCTGATCGGCAAATGGATCGTCGGCGTCGGCGAATCCATCCTCAACCGCATGCCGCTGGTGCGGCCGATCTATAAAAGCATCAAGCAGCTGTTCGAATCCGTTCTGAAAGAGCATTCGAACTCCTTCAAGAAGGTGGGCCTGATCGAGTTTCCGTCATCCGGCACCTGGGCGATGGTCTTCGTCGCGTCCGAGGCCAAGGGCGAGCTTGCCCATCGTTTCAACGAAATGGGCCAGCAGATGGTCGCCGTGTTCCTGCCGCCCACGCCGGTGCCGACGGCGGGCTTCCTGCTGTTCGTGCCGAAAGACAAGATCGTGATGCTGGACATGACGCCGGAAGATGCGGCGAAACTGCTGATATCCGGCGGTTTGGTGGCCCCGGATTTCACGCCGCCGAAAATGATTGCGCCGGTTTGAGGATTTGTGACGCACTGGGTTCGTTGCTCTGTTCTCCCTTGAGTTTTCATGCCCACGGTTGACGAACCAATATGGTTCACCGATAATCATAGTGAACCACGAAAGGTCGCAACCATGACTGCATTCACGGTGCGCTTGCCGGACGAAGTTGCCAACAAGCTTGAACAGCTGGCGGAAAAGCTTGATCGCTCGCGGTCCTACATGGCGGCACGGGCGATTGAGGACTTTGTTGCTCGCGAAGAGTGGCAGCTCGCGGAAATCGAGGCCGGTTTGGCGGAAGCGGATCGCGGCGAGTTTGGAACGCAAGACGATCTGGCAAACATTGTCGGGAAATATGTAAAGTCCGCTCGGCCGTCATGAGCGACCGGAGAATTCGCTGGACTGTGCGGGCGCTGCGACGGCTCGATGAAATCGGTAGGCATATCGAAACGGACAATCCTGCAGCTGCCGCCCGCGTGATTTCCCGTATTGTGTCAGCGGCCGACATGTTGGTGGATCAACCAGCTATGGGACGGGTCGGGCGCATTAAGGGAACGCGGGAAGCCGTGCTGTCCGACATTTCCTACATCGTTGCCTATCGTGTTGGCCGGGATATCGAAATCCTGACGGTTATTCACACCTCGCAGCGATGGCCGTCGGCACTTTAACCAAACTATTTCTCAGGCGCCCCGATCAATCCTCGTCATCCAGATCGTCCATCTCTGTCCCCGTCGTGGTCGCGTGGAAAACCGGAACGAAAAGCCGCATATAGACCAGCCGCACGGTCCAGCCCTGTTCCAGTGCCTCCGTCCATGCCTTCTTGCGGCCTGGTTTCTTGAAGGCCTTGCCGATGGCTTTTTTCTCGCTTTTCGCAAATGTCTCGGGCTGCAGAATATTCTGCGGCGAGCAGAGCGCGTAGCCTTTCCTGAAGGCGGGCGGTGGGCGGCGCGGGTCGATCATGTTCATGGGCGTTCACTTTCAGCCAGCGTGCAGGAAACGAATCGCTTCGTCGCGGCGGTGCAGGTAGAGCAGGGTGCGTAGGGCATCGCCGCGTGGACCTGTCAGTTCGGGATCACGCTCGATGACATAGGCTGCGTCCTTGCGGGCGATTTCGAGAAGATCGGCATGGGCCTCGAGGCTGGCGATGCGGAAGCCCGGCGTGCCGGACTGGCGGGTGCCGAGCAGCTCGCCTTCACCGCGAAGCTTCAAATCCTCCTCGGCGATCAGGAAGCCATCCTCGCTGTCGCGCAGGATGGAGAGTCGTGCGCGGCCGTTTTCGCTGAGCGGGCCCTTGTAGAGCAGGATACAGGTGGAAGCCTCGTCGCCGCGTCCGACACGGCCGCGCAGCTGGTGAAGCTGAGCAAGACCGAAACGTTCGGCATGTTCGATGACCATGATCGTTGCATCCGGCACATCGACACCGACTTCCACCACGGTCGTCGCCACCAGCAGCCGGGTTTCGCCGCTCTTGAAAGCGAGCATCGCAGCATCCTTCTCCGGGCCGCTCATGCGCCCGTGAATGAGGCCGATATTGGCGCCGAGCATCTGCGACAGAACCGCATGCCGCTCCTCCGCCGACATCAGGTCGGATTCCTCCGTTTCCTCCACCAGCGGGCAAATCCAGTACGCCTTCTTGCCGTCTTTTAGCGCTGCGCGCAGCCGTTCGACGATGTCGCCGATGCGTTCGGTGGGGATCGTCACGGTCTGGATGGGTTTGCGGCCGGCCGGTTTTTCGGTGAGCTTGGAAACGTCCATATCGCCGAAGGCGGCCAGAACCAGTGTGCGGGGAATGGGCGTGGCGGTCATGACCAGCATATGCGGCGTGATGCCTTTGGCGGTGAGGCGCAGGCGCTGGTGCACGCCGAAACGGTGCTGTTCATCCACAACGGCCAGCACGAGGTTCCTGTAACTCACGCTGTCCTGAAACAGCGCGTGGGTGCCGATGACGATCTGCGCTTCGCCCGAGGCCACCCGCTCCTCGATCTCGCGGCGCTCCTTGCCCTTGGTGCGGCCGGTCAGCACTTCGACGGTGATGCCCGCTGCCTGCGCGAGTTTGGAGATGGTGGCGTAATGCTGGCGGGCGAGGATTTCGGTGGGCGCCATCAGCACCGCCTGTCCGCCGGCCTCCACCGCAGTCGCCATGGCCATCAACGCCACCAGCGTCTTGCCCGCACCGACATCGCCCTGCAGCAGCCGCAACATGCGGTCTTCGCCGGCCATGTCGGTCAGGATATCCTTGACCGCAGCGCTTTGGCTCGCCGTCAGCGAGAAGGGCAGCTGAGACAGGATTTTTGCGGCGACATCACCCTTGGCGCGGATCGGCTGGCCCGCCACCTTGCGCAGTCGCTGGCGCACCAACGCCAGTGACAGCTGTCCGGCGAGGAATTCGTCGTAGGCGAGCCGCCTGCGCGCCGGGGCCTGCGGTTCGATATCGGCGCTGTCGCGCGGATCGTGCAGTTCACGGAAGCTCGAAGCGACATCGCCGAAACCCTGCCTGGTCTTGAGCGTCTCGTCGATCCATTCCGGGAAGGCCGGCAGCTTTGACAGCCCGCCCTCGATGGCGCGGCGCAGCACCTTGGGCGATAGACCGGCGGTCATGGGATAGACCGCTTCCACCAGAGGCAGGTTTTCCGCCTCGGAAAGCTTCACCATGAAATCCGGATGCACCATGGAGGCGCGGCCGTTAAACCAGTCCACCTTGCCGCTGACGAGAACCTCTTCATCGACGGGCAGGGCCTTGGACAGCCAGTCGCCCTTGGCGCGGAAAAAGGTCAACGCCAGTTCGCCGGTCTCGTCATGCAGGAAGACGCGATAAGGCGCGGAGCGGTTTCCCGGCGGTGGCGGCTGGTGGCGGTCGACGCGTCCCTGAATGGTGACAATGGCGCCGGGGCTGGCCAGCGCAATGCCGGGGCGGTTGCGGCGGTCAATGACGTTGGATGGCGCGTGGAACAGGAGATCGATCACGCGGGTGTCGTCAGCGCTTTCCCGGCTCAAGAGCTTGGCCAGAAGATCGGCAAGCTTCGGCCCCACACCGGCAAGGGTGGAGACGGAGGCAAACAGCGGATCGAGAATGGCCGGGCGCATGGGTCAGCAAAATCGGGGAAGGGGGCGGCTTATGCAAGACTTCGCTGGTCACAAAGGCGGGTTATCACCGGCAGATTTTCACTACTTCGGCATTATTTCGATAAAAACCGGTTCCCAAGCGTTCGCCTCCTGTTCTATAGGAGGTCGCAGTCAACAATTTGTTGATTAATCAACCGAAAGGTGAATGCGATGACTGGACTGGTGCGCACGAGTGCCGACCTCGATCCGAGACGCCGGCGGATTCTTTACCGCTGCTGGCACCGGGGCATTCGCGAGATGGATCTGGTGCTCGGGCAATTCGCGGAAGACAATATTGCCGGGCTTTCCGATGAGCAGCTCGATGAGCTGGAAGTCATCATGGCGGAAGAGGATAACGACCTCGTCAAGATGGTGACCGGCGCGCTTGCCATACCGGAAAAATTCCAGACCCCGCTGTTTGAGAAGATCGCCTCCTACCGTCCCGATTTCGATCTCGTCACCACTGACACCCTGAAAGCCTGAGAATATGATAGCCGGATTCGATGCAAAGCTGGTGTCGTCGGCCGATACGCCGCTGACCATCGGAAACGTACCATCAGGCATGGAAGCCCTTTTGCTTGCTGACATGGCACGGGCGGGCACGTCGGTGGCCTATGTGATGTCGGACGGCCAGCGGGTCGCCGATCTCGAACAGATCCTCGGTTTCGTCGCACCGGATATTCCTGTTATGACGCTGCCGGCCTGGGACTGCCTGCCCTATGACCGCGTGTCACCGAGCGCCGACACCTCTGCGCGCCGGCTGGCAGCGCTCTCCGGTCTGATCTCTCACGCCAAGAAACCGCATCCGGCCATCGTTCTCGTCACCGTCAACGCCATGCTGCAGAAGATGGCGCCGCGCGACATCATCGAAAGCCTGGGCTTTTCGGCGCGCCCCGGCAACCAGATTCGCATGGAGGAGATTGCCGCGCGGCTGGAGCGCAACGGTTTCGACCGGGTGGCAACGGTGCGTGAGGTGGGCGAGTTCGCCGTGCGCGGCGGCATTCTCGATGTCTTCGTGCCGGGCACGGAAGAACCGGTGCGGCTCGATTTCTTCGGCGATACGCTGGAAAGCATCCGCACCTTCGATCCGGCCAGCCAGCGTACCATCGGCCAGGCGCGCTCGCTCGATCTGAACCCGATGAGCGAAGTGACGCTGACGCCGGATACGATCAGCCGGTTCCGCAAGAATTACCTGTCGCTGTTCGGCGCGGCGACGCGTGACGATGCTCTTTATCAGGCTGTCTCCGAAGGCCGCCGTTATGCCGGTATGGAGCATTGGCTGCCACTGTTTTATGAGCAGCTGGAGACCGCTTTCGATTATCTGAGGGGCTTCCGCATCGTCACCGATCATACGGCGCGGGAGGCGGCGAAAGAACGCTCCAAGCTGGTGCTCGATTATTACGATGCGCGCCGCAGCTCCGGCGAAACCAAGGGCTCGACGCAGGGTGCGCCCTACAAGCCGGTTTCGCCCGGCCAGCTTTATCTCGACGGCAAGAGCTTCGATGCCGCGCTTGCTGCCGTCAATGCGGTGCGTCTCACGCCCTTCAACGAGCAGGACAGCGAAGGCCGCCCGGTCGCGACGCTCGATGCCCATGTCGGTCCGCGCTGGGCGCGTCCGCCAACCGAAGGCGAGAGCGAAGAACGGGTCAATGTTTTCGATCTGGCCGTGAAGCACATTGCCGAACGCCGCGCCAAGGGCTGGAAGGTGCTGATCACCGGCTGGTCGGAAGGTTCGCTCGACCGGTTGTTGCAGGTGCTGAACGAGCACGGGCTTGAGAAGATCAAGCCGGTCACCTCGCTGAAAGAGGTGGAGAAGCTCGGCAAGGGCGAGGCGGCCTCGGCGGTGCTGAGCCTCGAAGCGGGTTTCGAGACTGGAAACCTTGCCGTCATCGGGGAGCAGGATATTCTCGGCGACCGTATGGTGCGTCGCTCGAAGCGTCGCAAGCGCGGTGCCAATTTCATCTCGGAAGTGGCCGGGCTGGACGAGGGCTCGCTGGTCGTCCATGCCGAACATGGTATAGGCCGTTTCGTCGGCCTGCGGACCATCGAGGCGGCGGGTGCGCCGCGTGCGTGTCTGGAACTGCATTATGCCGATGACGCCAAGCTGTTCCTGCCGGTTGAAAACATCGATCTTTTGTCCCGTTACGGTTCCGATGCGGCGGAAGCGCAGCTCGACAAGCTTGGCGGTGGCGCATGGCAGATGCGCAAGGCCAAGCTCAAGAAGCGCCTGCTCGACATGGCCGATGAGCTTATCCGCATTGCGGCCGCGCGTCTGGTGCGCCATGCGCCGGTGCTGACAGCGCCGGATGGGCTTTATGACGAATTCGCCGCCCGTTTCCCCTATGACGAGACGGAAGACCAGCTGAACGCCATCGAAGCCATCCGCGAGGATCTCGGTGCCGGCCGGCCGATGGACCGGCTCATCTGCGGCGACGTCGGTTTCGGCAAGACAGAAGTGGCCCTGCGCGCCGCTTTCCTTGCCGCCATGAATGGCGTGCAGGTGGCGGTGGTGGTGCCGACGACGCTGCTGTCGCGCCAGCATTTCCGCACTTTCTCGGAACGTTTCCGCGGATTGCCCATCCGGGTGCAGCAGGCTTCGCGCCTTGTCGGCTCCAAGGAACTGACGCTGACGAAAAAGGAAGTGGCTGATGGCAAGACCGATATCGTCGTCGGCACCCATGCGCTGCTGGGTGCGGGCATCAGTTTTGCCAATCTCGGCCTGCTCATCATCGATGAAGAGCAGCATTTCGGCGTGAAGCACAAGGAGCGCCTGAAAGAGCTGAAGAGCGACGTGCATGTGCTGACGCTGTCTGCGACGCCCATTCCGCGCACCTTGCAGCTTGCCATGACGGGCGTGCGGGAATTGTCGCTTATCACCACGCCGCCGGTGGACCGCATGGCGGTGCGCACCTTCATTTCGCCCTTCGATCCGCTGGTGATCCGCGAGACCTTGATGCGTGAGCATTATCGTGGCGGCCAGAGTTTTTACGTCTGCCCGCGTCTTGCCGATCTCGCCGATATCCATGCCTTCCTGCAATCGGATGTGCCGGAACTGAAGGTGGCGGTGGCGCACGGCCAGATGCCGGCGGGTGAACTCGAAGACATCATGAACGCCTTCTACGACGGCAAATATGACGTGCTGCTGTCGACCACCATCGTCGAATCCGGCCTCGACGTGCCGACTGCCAATACGCTGATCGTGCATCGCGCCGATATGTTCGGTCTTGCCCAGCTGTACCAGCTGCGCGGTCGCGTCGGCCGGTCCAAGGTGCGTGCCTTCGCGCTCTTCACCCTGCCGGTCAACAAGGTGCTGACGACGATGGCCGAGCGGCGGCTGAAGGTGCTGCAATCGCTCGATACGCTGGGCGCTGGCTTCCAGCTGGCGAGCCACGACCTCGATATTCGCGGTGCGGGCAATCTGCTCGGCGAGGAACAATCCGGCCATATCAAGGAAGTCGGTTTCGAGCTTTACCAGCAGATGCTGGAAGAGGCGGTTGCCGAAGTGAAGGGCGATGAGCAGGTGCAGGATAGCGGCTGGTCGCCGCAAATCTCGGTCGGCACCTCGGTCATGATTCCGGAAGATTATGTTCCCGATCTGCATCTGCGCATGGGGCTTTACCGCCGCCTTGGCGAGCTTGCCGATATCAGCGAGATCGACGGTTTCGGCGCGGAAATGATCGACCGTTTCGGCCCGCTGCCGAAAGAGGTGCAGCATCTGCTCAAGATCGTCTACATCAAGTCTCTCTGCCGCATTGCCAATGTCGAGAAGCTGGATGCCGGGCCGAAGGGCGTTGTCGTGCAGTTCCGCAACAAGGAATTCCCGAATCCGGGCGCGCTGGTCGGTTACATCGGCAAGCAGGGATCGATGGCGAAAATCCGCCCCGATCACAGCCTGTTTCTGAACCGCGATCTGCCGACGCCGGAAAAGCGGCTGACGGGTGCGGCAATGATCATGACGCAGCTTGCGGAACTGGCTCGGTCGTAGATTTGAGCTTCAGGGGGTGCCCGTTCGACAACTGACCGAAGGTGGGTGGGGTTTACCCCCCTCTGCCCTGCCGGGCATCTCCCCCTCAAGGGGGGGAGATCGGCAGGAGGCCCTTTCCTCGCTTCATCCTCAAACGTTGAGAGGGGCGAAACCTAGCCGCAGATCGATCTCCCCCCTTGAGGGGGAGATGCCCGGCAGGGCAGAGGGGGGTAAAGCTCCACCCACCTTCGGCCCGCTAACAAATGGCCAATCCTCGGAAAACCCAGCCCGCAAGGCTCAGCGAGAATTACCGCGATGTAACGAAACGGACATGCGCCGGTAGTCTTTGCGGGCGTAATCTTTGCCTCATACCCGGTGCGGCGGATCGTGAAGCCGCCGGGTGATGAAGGAGCAGGACGATGTGGACCAATATCAACAGGTTTGCCACCGCTGGTCTGGTTGCTTTGACAATTGCGGGCACCACAATTGCCACCACCAGTCAGGCGGAAGCGCGCAATAATTTCGGCCGCGGCCTTGCCGCCGGCATCGCAGGCACGATCATCGGCGGAGCGCTTATCGCCGGGGCAAGACATCCCGGTTACGCTTACAGCCCCGCCTATTACGCGCCGGCTTACGGTCCACCCGTCTACGCTGCGCCGGCTTATGGCCCGCCGGTTTATCCGCGCTGCCATGTGGCTTGGAGGCAGAATGCCTGGGGTGACATGTATCGGGTCAGGGTTTGCGATTGATCGACTGGCAGACCGGCGGTGTGCAGAGCGTCGTCGGTTTTTGCATGTTTTTAGCTAGCGGCTGTCTTCCGGGGTGATGCCAACAGCCACATTCTGGTCGGTAGCCGCAATCGAGGCGGGAAGCGGTACTTTTCTCTGTTTTTCACGGATCAGCGTCAACAGGCCGGAGCCGACGATGAGGGCGATGCCGATCAGCATCCATCCGTCGATACGGTCGCCGAATATCAGATAACCGAACAGGATGGCCCAGAGCATCTGGCTATATTGCGTCGGGCCGATCATCGCGGCCGGCGCATATTGGGCGGCATACATGACCAGCACGTTGCCGAGCGCGCCGAGCAGGCCGTATCCCGCCAGCAGCAGCCATTGCTCGCCGGCTGGCATGATGAAGGTCGGGACCATGGCGATGCCGCTTATGGTGAGACAGCCGAGCACACCAGCACCATAAAGCGAGACATTCTTTTCCGACGGGCCCATGGCGCGGAAAATGACAATGCTGAGCGCGCCGCTGAAGCCGCCTATGATGGCGCCGAGATGGCCGATGCCGAGTTCGCGGAAGCCCGGACGCAGGATGACCAGCACGCCGAGGAAACCGATGATGACGGCCGACCAGCGCTTGATGCCCACTTGTTCTTTCAGGAACACCACCGACATGATGGTGACGAAGGAAGGCAGCAGGAAGATCAGCGCGAAGGCTTCGGCCATGGAAAGATGGGTAAAGGCGGTCACGCTGCCGACGGCACCCGTGCCGGCGGCAAAAAAGCGGATGATCCACAAGGGCCGGTTTGTCGTCTTCACCACATCCAGCCAGCTGTCATTGCGCTTGCGGATGAATGGCAGGGCGACGAGGCCGAACACGGCGCCGAAAAAGACCGATTCGATCGGCGAAATCTGGCCTTCTATGAGTTTAACGCTCGCATCGCTCCAGGCGTAGGCAGCGAAGGCGGCAAAGGCGAGCAGAATGCCTTTCAGGGTCTGGTCGGACACGGAAACACCGGCGGAAAATCGAGTTGCAGAAAACCGCCGGTGGTTTGGCCGTCAGTTCATCGATCTATGCTCGTCCGCCTTGATTTTTGCAATATCCCGCAATGCAGCAATCAGGATGTCAGGCGTTTGTGCACCGCTTATGGCGTATTTCTGGTCGATGATGAAGAAGGGTACGCCGGCGACGCCCATCTGCTGCGCAGCGTCGATTTCGGCAACGATCGTATCCTTGTCCGCGTCGGAGGCGAGCAGCCGCTCGACCACTTTCGCGTCCATGCCAGCCTTTGCGGCAATGTCTGTCAGCACAGCATGATCGCCGATATTGCGACCTTCCTCGAAATTGGCCTTGAAAAGGCCGGTCACGACCTTCTCCTGGAGATCGCGGCCTTCGGAATGAGCCCAAAGCGACAGGCGGTGTGCGTCGAGCGTGTTCGGCCCGATCTCGATCGCGTCGAAATCGTAATTGATGCCGACTTCCTTGCCGAGTTGCACCAGGGTGGCATGGGCCTGTTCCAGGCGCTCCTTGCCGAGCTTTTCCTCGAGAGCGGCTTTCTGGTCGACGCCTTCCGGTGGGTAGTCCGGATTGAGGCGGTAGGGACGCCAGTTCACGTCGACGCTGATTTCATCCTGCACTTCGGCAATGGCGAGATCCAGCCGCGCCTTGCCGAGGTAACACCACGGGCAGACCATGTCCGATACGACGTCAACAACGATTCGTTCCATGGCTGAGGTTCCTTATATGATCGACCTGACGGTGGCAGGTTATTGCGCCCGCGCGTCCCACCAGGTCTGTTTCTGATTGCCCTGTATTGGTGTCATATCCGGGCGGTCGATATATTTCCAGCGTGCGATCCATTGGGCGCCGATGTAATAGAGCGGAATTATATAATGGCCGGCCACAAGCAGGCGGTCGTAGGCGCGCACGGCTGCCTGAAAGTCTTCCGTCGAGCGGGCCTGCAACAGCGCCTCTATCATCCGGTCTATGTCGGGATTGGCAACACCCGCATAGTTGAAGCTCCCCTGCGCATCACGCGAAAGCGAATTCCAGCGATTCAGTTGCTCCATACCAGGCGAAAGCGACGAGGGCAGGGAGCGGATGATCATGTCATAATCGAAGCTGTTCGAGCGGGACTGGTATTGTCCGTCATCGACGGAGCGGATGCCCATCGCGACGCCGATCAGGTTCAGCGAACGTTGATAGGCAAGCGCGATGCGTTCCTGCGCCGGGTTCTGCGTCATGATCTCAAAGGCGAGCTGGCGCCCATTGGCATCGGACATCTTACCGTTCTTGATGCTGTAACCAGCCTCTTTCAGCTTGTCGACGGCCATCTTCAGCACCTTGCGGTCGGCACCCGTGCCGTCGGTTTCGGGCAGGGCGTAGGTGCCGGCCAGCAGTTCCGGCGACATGGTCTTCGCTGCGTCGCCCAGCAGCGCCAGCTCGCGCTCGTCGGCGGCGTTGCCGTAAGCGCCGAGCGGCGAATTCTGCCAGTAGCTTTGGGTGCGCTTGAAGGAGCCGCCGAGGATGTTTTTGTTCATCCACTCGAAATCGAACGCATAGGTGAGGCCCTCGCGCACCTTCTCGTCGGCGAAGACGGGACGTCGTGTATTGAAGACGAAGCCGAACATGCCGGTCGGCAGGCGCGGCTGGAACACGTCCTTGACGATATCGCCGCGATGGACGGCCGGGAAATTATAAGCCTGGCCCCAATGGGAGGTGTCGGAGGTGCCGTTGATGGCGTCACCCTCTGGGTAGATGTCGATATCGCCCTTCTTGAAGGCCTCGAACATGGTCGTGACCTGAAGGAAATAGGTGATGCTGATTTCGTCGTAATTATCGAAGCCGACTTTGCCGGGAATATCCTTGCCCCAGTAATCGGGGTTTCGCTCCCAGATGATTCGTTCACCCGGGCGCAGCGTTTTGATTCGGTAGGGGCCGGAGCCGATAACATCGCCAAGGCCCGCCTGTTCGAATTTTTCCGGATCGATCGCATGTTTCGGCAGGATCGGCGTGGAGGAGGCGAGAATGAGCGGGGTTTCGCGGTTGGCCTTGTCGTTGAAGGTGAAGCGCACGCTGCGATCGCCAATTTTTTCCATCTTGGCCACGCCGTCGAGGCGGCTGTTGAAAGGCGGGCGGCCTTTGTCCTTAAGCAGGTTGAAACTGAAAATCACATCGTCAGGTGTGACCGGCTGACCATCCGACCATTTCGCCCTTGGATTGATGTTGAATTGAACGAAGCTGCGCTCATCGTCCCATTCCACCGTTTCTGCAAGCAGGCCATAGAGGCTGAAGGGCTCGTCGCTCGAGCGCAGCATTAGCGGCTCGTAAAGCAGATTGCCGAATTCCGGATCCCAGACACCACGCGCCGTGGTGCGCATTCCCTTGAGAACAAAGGGATTGAGGCTGTCGAAGGTGCCCACCACGCCGTAGGAAATGCGACCGCCTTTTTTCACGTCCGGATTGACATAGGGCAGGTGCCGGAAATCGGCAGGAAGGGCAGGCGTGCCATGCATGGAGATGCCGTGTAGCGGCTGTGCCTGCGCTGCCCCAGCTGGAAGCAGGGATGATCCCAAAAGGAACAATGCGGGGATGAGGGCCGCAAGGTTGCGCATGTCATTATCCTGTCTAACTATCCGTCCGATGATCGTTACGATGGTTTATCGTCATGATTCTGGCAGATATGTAGCACAGGGACATTGCAGGACCCATGCGAGTGCGGGAAATCTTGGGTCCGCTCAAGAAAAAGTTAAAGAAGTGCTGGATATCGCCGCGATCGGCATGTAACAGGGTGGCCGGAAGAGACGGGTCACGCATTTGCCTCATTTAAACGACAGTTGAACGGGCAGAAGGATACCGCCATCGGCGAACAGGATCTTGCGGTTCTGTTCTGGCAGACATTCAGGAGACGGAACTCTTATGATGCACAAGGCAAACACATTCACCCGGACAGCTCTGTCCGCTCTGGTCCTTTCTCTCGGCGCAATGTCTGCTCCGGCAATCTCGCAGGCGCAGGATGCTGCTCCCGCCGCTCAGGGCGCTGGCGCTCCGCCGCTCGGCTGGTTCAAGACCTGCTCCAAGCAGGAAGACAACGACGTCTGCGTCGTGCAGAACGTGGTTCTTGCCCAGAACGGCCAGATGATCACGGCTGTCGGCCTCATTACCGTTGAAGGTAAGG
The DNA here is from genome assembly GCF_002008225.1 of Agrobacterium salinitolerans. Taxonomy (GTDB): domain Bacteria; phylum Pseudomonadota; class Alphaproteobacteria; order Rhizobiales; family Rhizobiaceae; genus Agrobacterium; species Agrobacterium salinitolerans. Next base: position 90,593 of record NZ_MRDH01000006.1, read on the forward strand.
TCAACCGTAAGCTGCTGCAGGTCTCGGTCCCCACCGCGCGTCTCATCCCTCCGGGCGTGATGATGCAGATCGACGGCGGCAAGGGCCAGAAGCTCGATTACGCCGTTTGCCTGCCCGACAAGTGCACGGCCGAAGTTCCGCTGACGGACGCCATGATCGCTTCGCTGAAGAAGGGCAACGAGGTGGTCTTCACCTCCATCAACTTCCGCCGCGCACCGAACCCCATCAAGATCGCGCTCACCGGTTTCACCGGCGCTTTTGACGGTCCGGCCATCTCGCAGTCGCAGCTTGCCGAAAGCCAGCGCAGCTTGCAGGAAGGCATGCAGAAGAAGGCTGAAGAGGCCCGCAAGAAGCTGGAAGCCGCACAGGACGCCGCCAAGGGCGCGCCGAAGCCCTGATTGCAGCGTAAGCTTCAGGAACAGAAAAACCGGTCTGGCGACAGACCGGTTTTTTTATGTCCCGGGGAGGGCGGGAGAAAGTTGGCGCGGCGTCAATGCGCCGTCGACATTTTCGGTCGCCATTCGCCGTTCGGTGCTTTGTCGAAGATGCGGCCGATATTGGGATTTCTCAGCGGCGTCTCGTTTTCGTCATGGACGAGGTTCTGTTCGGAAACGTAAGCGACATATTCAGTCTCTTCGTTTTCAGCCAGAAGATGATAGAAGGGCTGGTCGCGATCCGGCCTGATTTCCGCGGGGATGGCGTTCCACCATTCCTCGGTATTGGCATATTCCGGGTCCACGTCGATCACCACACCGCGGAACGGAAACACCTTATGGCGAACGATCTCGCCAAGCGTGAATTTTGCGTCTCTTTGTTTCATGGCATGAACTTCCTTTCCCAATACTAGTTGGGTGCGTAATGCGAAATATCAAGACCTAGCGGTTTGAGGCTGTCTGCCGGCCGGCTCAGCGTCTTCTGCCGATCGGCGCGGTGGCCAGAATGACGCCCCCGGTGACCAGCACAATTCCCACGGCGTGATAGGCCTCGAAGGTCTCCCCGAGGAACAGCGTGGCCATGAGGATCGAGACCGGCGGCATCATATAAAGCGTGACCCCCGCCGTGGCGGGACCGAAGACGCGTACGGTATGGGTGAAGCAATAAAAGGCCAAGAGTGAGGCGAACAGGATGATGCCGCCGATCTTGGCCCAGGCCATTGGGGTGGCGGGCAACATGCCGCCCTGCGCCAGTTCCAGCGCCGCCGGCGGCAGAAGCACGAGCGCGCCGGAAAAGGCGATCAGGCCGAAAAGGCTGAAAGAGGCCATCTGTCGCGCGGCGGGATCGCGCAGCAGCAGCGAGTAGATCGCAAAGCAGATGGCTGCGGTCAGGATCGCGAAATCGCCAATGTTGAAATTCAGGCGCCAGAGGGCGGACACATCGCCCTTCAGCACGATGGCCGCCACGCCGGCAAAGGCGATGACCATGCCAGCCACTTCGAGTTTGCGGATCGGGCGGCCCTGAAAGACGCGCTGGAACAGGATGATGAACAGCGACGACGTCGTATAGATCAGTGTGCCGTTGGCGGCCGTCGTCATAGTCAGCCCCCAATAGACCACGCCGCCGCAAATTCCCATGCCCAGAATGCCGAGGACGAGCCAGAGCAGCGTTTTCCGCCGCACGAAAGCAAGGCAGTTGCGCCAGTCCGCGATCATGAAGGGAGCGATGATGAGGGTCGAGCCGATCCAGCGAATGAAGGCGGCGATGAAAGGCGAGACTTCGCCGACGACGCCACGGCCGAAAATGACATTGCTGGAGAAAAAGAACGGCACCGCCAGAAAGATAAGCCAGTCCGTGAGGCGCGTTTGCTGAGAGGCTGGCTTGTTCGACATTCTTCGCAATGATGGCTGGGTTCCAAAAGAAAACGGCGGCTTTCCGGGGAAAACCGCCGAGATGGATCGAGCGCTCCTGTAGAGCGCTCGCAGGGCCGATCAGGCCGAGTAGTACATGTCGAATTCGACCGGGTGAGGGGTCATTTCGAAACGCATGACTTCCTGCATCTTCAGTTCGATGAACGAGTCGATCTGGTCGTCGTCGAAAACGCCGCCAGCGGTCAGGAACTTGCGATCCTTGTCGAGGCTTTCGAGCGCTTCACGCAGCGAACCGCAGACGGTCGGGATCTTCTTCAATTCCTTGGCAGGAAGATCGTAAAGGTCCTTGTCCATCGGCTTGCCGGGGTGGATCTTGTTCTTGATGCCGTCGAGGCCGGCCATCAGCATGGCCGCAAAACCGAGATAGGGGTTCTGGGTCGGATCCGGGAAGCGGACTTCGACGCGCTTTGCCTTCGGGTTGGAGCCGAAGGGGATACGGCAGGAAGCAGAGCGGTTGCGCGCGGAGTAGGCGAGCAGAACCGGCGCTTCATAACCCGGCACCAGACGCTTGTAGGAGTTGGTGGTCGGGTTGGTGAAGGCGTTGATCGCCTTGGCGTGCTTGATGATACCGCCGATGTAATAGAGGCAGGTCTCGGAGAGGCCGGCATATTCATCGCCTGCGAAGGTCGGCTTGCCGCCCTTCCAGATGGACTGGTGAACGTGCATGCCCGAACCGTTGTCGCCGAAGATCGGCTTCGGCATGAAGGTTGCCGTCTTGCCATAGGCATTGGCGACCTGGTGCACGACATACTTGTAGATCTGCATCTTGTCGGCGCTGGAGACCATCGTGTCGAACTTCACGCCCAGCTCGTGCTGCGCAGAAGCGACTTCATGGTGGTGCTTTTCGACGACGACGCCCATTTCGGCCAGAACCGTCAGCATTTCGGAGCGCATGTCCTGCAGGCTGTCGATCGGCGGAACCGGGAAATAACCGCCCTTGACGCGCGGGCGGTGACCGAGGTTGCCGGTCTCGTAATCGGTGTCGTCGTTGGAGGGCAGTTCCGACGAATCCAGCTTGAAGCCGGTGTTGTAGGGGTCTGCCTTGTACTTGACATCGTCGAAGACGAAGAATTCCGGCTCGGGGCCGACGAAAACCGTGTCGCCGATACCGGATGCCTTAAGGTAAGCTTCGGCCTTCTTGGCGGTGCCGCGCGGGTCGCGGTTATAGGCTTCGCCCGAGACCGGGTCGAGAATGTCGCAAAGGACGACGAGGGTGGACTGGGCGAAGAACGGATCGATATGGGCGGTGGCCGGATCGGGCATCAGCACCATGTCGGACTCGTTGATGGCCTTCCAGCCGGCGATCGAGGAGCCGTCGAACATGACGCCATCGGCGAACATGTCTTCGTCCACACAGACAACATCCATGGTGACGTGCTGCAGCTTGCCCTTGGGGTCGGTAAAGCGCAGGTCCACGAACTTGATGTCGTTATCCTTGATCTGCTTCAAGATATCGTTTGCGGTCGTCATTTAAACATTTTCCTTGAGTGTGATGATGACGAGGTGAAAACCCAAGCCTCCCCGGCTCGGGACGTTCTTGATTATATGGCGTCAACGCCTGTTTCACCGGTACGGATGCGGATGACTTCCTCGACATTGGAAACAAAAATCTTTCCGTCGCCGATACGTCCTGTCTGGGCCGCATTGCGGATCGCCTCGATGACGGCTTCCGCATTCTCATCCGCCAATACGACTTCGACTTTCACTTTCGGCAAAAAGTCCACAACGTACTCCGCACCGCGGTAGAGTTCCGTGTGTCCCTTCTGACGACCAAAGCCTTTTGCTTCCGTGACCGTGATTCCCTGAAGTCCGACTTCCTGAAGGGCTTCCTTCACTTCATCGAGCTTGAAAGGCTTAATGATCGCTTCGATCTTTTTCATGAGAAAATATCTCTCCGCTTCTCCCGTTAAAGCAGGTAACTCCCGCTCTGCCACAAGAATGCACGTATTGTGCCAGATCGGAAGCGGGCTTGAAGAAAAAACTTCGATCCCCCGGCCTTCCGGCACAAAATGCATTCGCTTTTTGCGCTTTTCCAGCCAATTTCTCGCCGAAACCCGAAAAATCGACCAGCATTTATGCGCATTTGTATTATTTTAGGAATCCTTGATATTTGAAGGCGCGCAGATGTGGCTCGGATTGATTGTCTATATTTTATGCATTTGATTATTATTTCGTCGCTAAAAATTGCTTATTTTTGTATCGATTGCCTTTTCGGCGTTTTGAAGGGATGATCGGGCATGAAATTCCTGTCTCCGTTTTCCCTTTTCGATCCTGCTACGATGGCGCTTGTCGATGTGGCGGCCGGGCAGTCCGGCATTCCGCTCTATGATCTGATGGAGCGGGCGGGGCAGGCGGTCGCCTCTTCCGCGTTGCGGTACTATCCGCAGGCGCTGCGTTTCGTCGTGCTCTGCGGCGGCGGCAATAATGGCGGCGATGGTTATGTGGCGGCGCGGGCGCTTTTGCACAGCGGAGCGGTCGTCGCGGTTCATCATCTCGGCGATGTCGGCGCGCTCAGGGGCGATGCGCGGACGGCATTCCAGCGAAGCGGCGTGACGCCGCTGCCGCTCGGCGACTATAGGCCGTTCTCGGGCGACGTGGTGATCGACGCGGTATTCGGGGCTGGATTGTCCCGCGATGTTCCGCAGGAACTTATCCGCGTGATCGAGGCGGTCACGCAAGCGAAGGCGCCGGTTCTCGCCGTCGATCTGCCCTCGGGCCTCTGCGGCAGACGGGGCGTGCCTCTCGGCGCATCGTTCAGGGCTGAGCGTACGGTGACCTTCATGGCGCGCAAGCCGGGTCATCTGCTGATGCCGGGGCGGGCGCTTTGTGGAACGCTCGAGGTGTTCGATATTGGCATTCCGTCCCGTATCCTCAATGCCCACGCGGGAGCGGTGGCGGAAAATAGCCCGCCGGTCTGGCGGGATGTCTTGCCTCATGCCGATATGGAAACCCACAAATTCCGCCGCGGGCACCTGACCGTGTTTTCCGGCCCGGCCCATGCGACGGGTGCAAGCCGCATGACCGCGCTTTGTGCACTGAAGGCGGGGGCGGGGATCGTCACCATCGCCGCGCCGAGGCAAGCGCTCGACGTGCTGTCCGTCACGCTAACGGCGGTGATGAACGCGCCGGTGGACGATGCCGACGATCTGCGGTCGTGGCTGGATGATAGGCGTCATGGCACTTTCGTTCTCGGCCCGGGTTTCGGCGATCTCGAAAAGGCGCGGCAATACGTGTCCCTGCTTGGAGATAAGGCGGTGGTGCTGGATGCCGATGCAATTACGGCTTTCAGAGATCATAGGGAGGCCCTGTTTGCGCGCGTCGGGTCGGGCGCGGGCAAATTCGTGCTGACGCCGCATGAGGGAGAGTTTGCGCGACTGTTTCCCGATCTTGTCGCCGACAAGATATTGAGCAAGATCGAAAGGGCGCAGATCGCCTCGGCGCGCAGTGGCGCGGTGCTGGTCTATAAAGGTGCGGACACGGTGATTGCCGCACCCGACGGCCGGGCGCTGGTCAACACCAATGCGCCGGCGAGCCTTGCTACGGCTGGATCAGGCGATGTGCTGGCCGGCGTCATCGGCGCGCTTTTGGCGCAGGGTACGCCGGCCTTCGAAGCGGCTGCGGCCGGGGTCTGGTTGCATGGCGAGGCCGGCCATAGGGCAGGTGACGGCATGACGGCGGAGGACCTTGGTCATGCGGTTCGGCCGTTTTTGTGAACTGTTTTCCGGTTGAGGCCAGGCGCGTACCATCGCGCCTGAGAGGTTAGAGCCGCCTTCTCAATGCGCGGCCTTGCCCGCCTGATTCGCCATAGCCATTCTCGATGCGCTGATCAGGAGCTTGCGTTCGGCGCGCTCCTGCTGCGGGGTGCGGTTATAGATTTCGCGATAACACTTGGAAAAATGCGAGGCGGAGACGAAACCGCAGGCGACGGCGACTTCGACCACCGGCATGGCCGATTGCACCAGCAGGTGGCGGGCGCGGTCGAGGCGGATTTCGAGATAATAGCGGGCGGGCGAGCGACCCATCTCCTGGCGGAAGAGGCGTTCCACCTGCCGGCGCGAAAGATCGGCCGCGTCGGCGATGTCGAGCAGCGACAGCGGTTCGGCGAGATTGCCTTCCATCAATTCGATGATCGACAGGACCTTGCTGTTCTGGACGCCGAGGCGGGCGCGCAGCGGCAGGCGCTGACGGTCATTGGGGCTGCGCACCCGGTCGGTCAATTGCTGTTCGCAGACGCGGTTGACGAGGTTTTCACCGAAATCCTGGCCGATCAGGCTCAGCATCATGTCAAGCGAAGCCGTGCCACCGGCGCAGGTGTAGATGTTGCTATCGACTTCGAAGAGGTCGGCATAGACTTCCACCTGCGGGAAGGCCTCGGAAAAACCGGGCAGGTTCTCCCAGTGGATCGCGCAACGCTTGCCGTTCAAAAGGCCGGCCTGTGCCAGAATATGGGCGGCGGTACAGAGGCTGCCTATGGCGATGCCACGATTATAGGCTTCGCGCAGCCAGGCGTTGACGGACTTGTTGATGTGTTGGTCCACATCGATGCCCGAACAGATGATCGCCATTTCCGGGCGGTTTTCGCCGCTGACGTAACGCCGCTCATCGGCAAGACAGGTGTCGGCCTCCAGACAGATGCCGCTTGATGACATGACCTTCTGGCCATCAAGCGAGGAGAGGCGCCACTCATAGGCCTGATAGCCCAACATTCGGTTGGCGATGCGAAGCGTTTCAACCGCTGCAGCGAATGGCAGCATGGTAAATTGCGGAATGAGAAAAAAGACGATTGAGCGTTTCTTCTGGGAGTTCCTGCTCATTTGCCCGTGCTCCGTTGCGAATACGCAATTCCTCTCTTGGAATTGGTCTTCTGGATGTCCTGCCTACGACATCTTTAACGAAAAATACGCCGTGGAATCGGGGCTGTCAAAAAATCGCTTTTGAAATATGCAAATTTTGCGACAAGTCTTAAAAAAAGGCGGTGTGTCGCATGTAAAACAGGCAGGCTGTTTTGCGCACTCGTCCTTGCACTAGACGGGTTGGTGGGGATGGCTCGCACATCTGAAAACGTTGCGAGCCATCGTTTGAATGTCATCTGCGGATGACGTTTATGCGGCTGTTGTCCGTCGTCGGCCATCCGATATCCTTCAATGTTTCAGGAGGCAGTGCTTCCAGTGCACGAAGCATTTTTTCGCGACGCCATGCCGCATAACGGGTGGAAACATGGTCGGACAGGCGATGAAGCCAGCCGCTGGATGACGGACGGTGCGAGGAACGGTTCGCCACCGGTAGATAATGTATCATGGTCATGTCTTGATCCTTTCCTGAACCACGATCCTGTTTGCGATTTCTATAGTCGCCGCCGACGAGGCTCGATGCTCCCCGTCAATCGATGTCCCGGATGGTGCGCGCTTGTTGACATTCAATCAAACGAAATGATATCCATCTATAAATCAAAATATTTGAAGGTGCGTGCCATGACCGTGACTTTCCGCCAGCCGCTGCCGTTGCTGGATAACGACATATTGAGAACCTTCGTCGCCATCGCGGAAACGGGAAATTTCTCCACCGCCGCGGAAGTGGTGTTCAGAACGCCTTCCGCCGTTTCCATGCAGATCAAGAAGCTCGAAGAGCAGTTGAAAACGACGCTTTTCCTGCGCGACGCCCGCTCGGTGACATTGACGGCGCATGGCGAGACGCTTCTGACCTATGCGCGGCGGATGATTGCGTTGTCCAACGAGGCCGTGTCTCGTTTCGTCATGCCCGAGCTTTCCGGCGTCGTCCGTCTCGGCGCGCCGGAGGATATTGGCGAGCGCGGCCTGCTGCCGGGCATTCTCAAGCGCTTCGCCGAGGCTTTCCCCGGCATCATGATCGACGTCACCATCGATTCCAGCTCCAATCTCTACAAGCGCATGGATGAGCAGAGGCTCGATCTCGCCCTCGTCAACTGCGCCTCCCATCCCTTGCGGGATACGGGCGAGGTGCTGATGCGCGAGCGGCTTGTCTGGGCAGGCGCCAAATGCGGCGCCGCCTATTTGCGCGATCCGCTGCCCATCTCCATCTGGGAAGACGGCTGCATCTGGCGTTCGGAAGCGATTAATTCGCTGGAAAAGCGAGGGCGCAATTTCCGGGTGGCCTATCTCAGCGGTCATACCATGGCGCAACGTGCGGCGATTGTCGCCGATCTCGCCATCGCGCCGCTGCCGCGATCTTATGTGCAGAACGACATGGTCATTCTGGGCGAGAAGGAAGGCCTGCCCGAGCTTGGGTGTTTCGATATCCGCCTGATCATGGGCGACAAGGCGTCCCGTCCTGTTCTTGCCGTCGCTGAAAGCATTCGCAATGCGTTTCTCGAGGTTGCCAAGGCGGCTTGAGGCCTCGGGAGTACGCGGCGGCCATGGCCCGTCGCGCGGCCAGAATGGCGGTTTTTAGAGTATTTTTGGCGCATTTCCGGACGGAAACCGGGGTCCGCTTTTCCCGGAAATGCTTTAGCCAGCCCTTGAATCCGGCGATGCAGAACGGTCCGCTGCGCCGGTTTGCCAGCTTCCACGTTTGACCAGCCAGTCGGCCGAATTCTGCAATCCGCCGAAGGGAAAGACGTGAATTTGACGTATTGGCCCTTGCGGATTGGCCTGCCAGTGCCGCTCAATCGGCCCGACGATGCTTTCCGGCGAGTGTCCTCTGGCAAGCGTCGTCAGGGAAAGCGCGTTTTTCTTCAGATAGGCAATGGAATTGCCGACGCCGCAGAGTGCTGCATATTTCAAGAGCGTCGTGATTTTGGCCGGGCCGGAAACGCCGATATGCACCGGGAGCTCAATGCCAGACGCGATAAGCCCTTCCGCCCAGGCGATGAAACGGGCGGGATCAAAACCGAACTGCGTGACGATGCGCATGGCGGCATCGCTTCTTTCCGCAAAATCGCGTTTCAACCGGAGTGCGGCCATTGCCGTGTCGTCGTTGAAGTCCGGGCTGCCTTCGGGGTGGCCGGCGATGGCAATCTGATTTATGCCGCAACGGTCGAAAATGCCGGTGGACAACATGTCCATGCTGGATGCGAAGGGGCCGACCGGCCGTTCGACGCCGCCGCCGACAACCAGAACATCTGTTACGCCCGCTTCTCCGGCAAGCCGTCTGACCTGTTCTACAAACGCCGCGCTTGAAGGGATGCGTCGTGCTGCAAGATGCGGCACCGGTTCGTAACCGAGGTCGCGCAAATGTGCTGCGGCTTCAACGAGCCGTTGCTGCGAGGCCGCTCCGGTGTCGGTGAGATAGACGCGCACGCCCTGCGGAAAAAGGCCAGCAAGGTCGGTCGCGCCAAGCACCTGCGCGGGCGAGGCTTCGATGGAGGCGGGAATGATGGGAGCAGCGGAAATATCGGGCAATTTGTGCGTGATCCTTTTTATTACCATGCACCTATTTCGCGGCGAAGTCTGTGCCTGTTGCGGCAAGACAGGCTTGCATCTGCGACGAAGCTCGCCCCCAATTCATTGACGTGCGGTTTTACCAGATTCGTTTCGTCAGGCCATTCCACAGCCAGGTCCAGATGGTTGGCGGGAAGCGCAGTACCGATTTGCCGGGCGAAGGCGGCTGCGGCGCAAGGCTGCCGGAAAGGGCGTCCTCTATGGCGCTGACGGCGATATCCACCGAAGCGGCGGTCAAGAGCAGCGGATAGGTGGCAATCGTGTCGGAAGGCGAGGGTTTCAGCCGCTTTTCGTAGAGCGTGGCGCCGGTATCCACACCCTTGTCGACCAGATGCACGGTCGCGCCGAAATTGCCGCGGTCCCTTTCCACCAGTGCCCAGTAACCGCCCATCTGGCCACGATATGCGGGGTTGATGCCGGCGTGGAAATTGATGACCGGGCATTGCAGGGCTTGCAGCGTGGCTGGCGTCAGCAGGCGGCAGGAAATGGTGAAGATCGCCGCCGGTTTCAGCAGATTGGCGGCGTTGCGGCATTCTTCATCGTTGAGCGAGGCGAATTGCGTGACGGGAAGGCTGTGGTGGAGATCGGCGGAAAGACCGTGTTCGGCGATGATCTCAGCGCTTCTACGCACCGTGAAGCGTTTGCCGAGCCGTGAGGCGATCATCGTCGCCATCTGGCCTGCGGCGATTATCCAGCCCAGTCGGCGCGCACGCCGCCGGAAAATCACCGACTTGCTTTCCGGCTGCTCCATGAAAACATGGATATCGGGAAATCGTGTTGCCAGCGCATTGATCATGACATTGGGGTTTGCGCCCCCCGCCGTCATCACCAGAAGCCGATTGTTGATGTCAGTCATATCACCCACGGGATTTTCCTAAGCCATGATCCAGATGCCGAGTTTCACGCGTGAACTTCAAAACCATGTTAATTTTCATCGACGGGATTTTTTGAAATGCCGCTGGAACCGTTTTTTCGGACTCACGTTATTGTGACGCATATCACATCGGCGCTTGCCTTTGGACGGCAAGTCATAGGGGAGTAGTTTCACATGATTACACGTATTCTTTCGACCGTTTTCGTGGCTTTGCTGACCGTTGTCACCCTGAGTTCCTGCGGCAACACCATTCGCGGCATGGGCCGGGATACGGCAAACGCCGTTGACGCGACGCAGGATGCGGGCCGCAGCGTGGACCGCGCAGCGCGCCGTTAATCCACTCCCCTCTCGGAAAGGCGTTGCCCGAAAACCAGGGCGACGCCTTTTCTTTGACCGAATTTCCCTGCGAATGTTCGCCTGATGAGAATCAAAGGGGCGGGCATTATTTTATCGATGAAGAAACTGGCGCAGTTGCTGCTGCCGTTGCTTTTGCCATTTTCCGCGCAGGCCGGCGGGCAGGCGGATTTCTGCAAGGCCATCGACCATGCGGGTGGGCGCTATATCGTCTGCAGTTTCGATCCGGCGAAGAATACCATCCGTATTTATGATCGCGACCATATCTCCGGGCAGGGATATCGGAGTTTCGCCGATCTTTCTTCAGCCCTGTGGCGCCAGCATATGTTCAGCATCTTCGCCATGAACGGCGGCATGTATCATTCCGACTATTCGCCGGTCGGCCTCTACATTGAAAATGGGGTGGAGCGCTCATCGATCAGCACGCGGGGCGGCTGGGGTAATTTTCACCTTCTGCCGAACGGTGTGTTTTATCTGAAGGGGGACAAGGCTGGCGTACTGGAAACCGGGGCCTATCTGGCGGCGGATCCGAAACCGGATTTCGCCACGCAATCCGGGCCGATGCTTGTCATAGCCGGCGCGTTGCATCCGCGCTTTCTGCCCGATAGCGACAGTCTGAAGCGGCGCAACGGCGTCGGCGTTTCCCGCGATGGCATGGTGCATTTCGCGATTTCGGAAAATACCGTGCGATTTTACGATTTCGCCACGCTGTTCAGGGATGTGCTGGATGCGCCGAACGCGCTCTATCTCGACGGCACGATCTCAAGCGTCGATATTCCCGCGATGAAAAGGCGGGACTCGCTCTTTCCGATGGGGCCGATTATCGCTGTTGTCGACAGGGTGCCGGACTAGGCGGGCCGATCAGATCGGCGCCTTGGGATAGGCTTTTTCGAGACCGGCCGATGCCGTCAACCCCTTGCGGAAGGCGATATAGGCGGGGTGCTGGCTGGCCCTTGCGGTTTCGGTGATGCGAATCTGCAGCCGGGCAGGGGCATTGCCGCCAAGCCATTCGCCCGCCGTTTCCAGTTTCAGGCTGTTGAGGAAACGGGCATTGGCCTGCCGGTCGAGATAAAGATTGAGGCCGGCCAGCAGGTTTTCGTCCTGCAGGGCGTTTTCCATCAACAGCAGCACCCAGGCTTTATCCTCACTGCCAAGCGAAGTGAGTTTCGACGCGACCGTTTCGCGATCAGGAAAGGAGGATGCCTGCTGCATGGAAAGACTCGCATCGTTGTCGTTGCCAACGTCGATAAAGCAGCAATCGCGGCCTTTCAAGACTCGGCGCTTCGGCGAAAGAAATTCGACTCTAAGGTGTTTTGCCGAATGAGTTTTCAACAGGCGTTTGTGGGAAAGCTTTAAATAACGGTTACACTTTAGCCTAAATTGCGGCGATCGCCAAAATGGCGCTTAAACACACATCGCGCTAACACCTTGTTTTTTCACATACCTATGCATACCGCGAATGGCAGCCTGTCAAAAACGCCTTCATTTAGCCGCTTTTTGCATTTGCCTTCGCCGCCGGATTTTAATAAATGCTTGGCTCAACGGGCCGGGTCTTGAAGATCCCCCGGAGAGTGAATAGCTGGAGTAATCATGGAAGAAACCGCTCAGAAATCCTGCTGGGGCGTCACTTTGCGCGCACTTGCAGGCTTTGCCGCTTTTCTCGCATTGACATACATTTTTGGCAGCCCATAAGCACTTCTCCTGAATGACGGGTTTTGAAACGGCGCGGTTTTCCTCTGGAAACCGTGCTGTTTTCGTTTCCGGGACGCTCATGTCGCAGCTGCGCAAACCGCTGACGCTCTTTTGTGGCGATCCGTTGCCGCTTTGGATATGATGGTGGTGGAATCCATTCTTATTCAGGGCGAACTTCATGTTTCTTTCGGTCTTTGACGTCTTCAAGATCGGTATCGGTCCTTCGAGCTCCCATACGATGGGGCCGATGACGGCAGCCAACCGCTTTCTGGCGCTGATCCTTAGCGATGAGTGGCCGCGGCCGGCAGGCGCGGCCGTTGCGCAGCTGAAGGTCAGCCTGCACGGTTCGCTTGCCTTTACCGGCATCGGCCACGGTACCGGGCGTGCCGTCATCCTCGGCCTGACCGGCGAGCGGCCGGACCTTGTCGATCCCGATGCCATGGATGCGATCATCGACACGGTAGAAAAGGCGGGCACGGTCACACCGCCCGGTCACCCGTCCTATCTGTTCCATCCGGCCGAGGATCTGGTCTTCGACAAGAAGAATCCGCTGCCCGGCCACGCCAACGGCATGACTTTTTCCGCCTTCGACAATCAGGGCAGGCTTCTCATCAAGCGCATCTATTATTCCGTCGGCGGCGGTTTCGTCGTGACCGATACGGAACTGGAGGCGATCAAGCAGCGCGGCAAGTCCATCGATAACGGTCCGCGCGTGCCTTATCCCTTCGGGACGGCGCGGGAAATGCTGGATATGGCGGCCCGTTCCGGCCGCACCATCGCCCAGATGAAGCGCGCCAACGAGGAGACGGTGGTTTCCCGCGAAGAACTGAACGAGCGTCTCGACCAGATCTGGGAAGCTATGAATGGCTGCATCGAGCGCGGTCTGAAAGTGGATGGCATCATGCCTGGCGGTCTGAAGGTGCGCCGCCGCGCCCGCTCCATTTACGAAAAGCTGAATGCGGAATGGCGCAGCAACCGGCTGAACCCGGTCATGGCCAATGACTGGCTGAGCGTCTACGCCATGGCCGTGAACGAGGAAAACGCCGCCGGCGGCCGTGTGGTGACCGCACCGACCAATGGTGCGGCTGGTGTCGTTCCGGCCACCGTCAGATATTTCCGGCATTTCCATGAGGATGCGACGATTGACGACGTGCGGGACTTCCTGCTGACGGCCGCCGCCATCGGCGGCATCATCAAGCACAATGCCTCGATATCGGGCGCGGAAGTGGGCTGTCAGGGCGAAGTCGGATCGGCTGCGGCGATGGCGGCGGCGGGTCTTGCCGCGGTCATGGGCGGATCGCCCGAACAGGTGGAGAATGCCGCAGAGATCGCGCTCGAACATCACCTTGGCATGACCTGCGATCCGATCGCGGGCCTCGTGCAGGTGCCGTGCATCGAGCGCAACGCGCTTGGCGCCGTCAAGGCGGTAACAGCGGCTTCGCTGGCGCTGAAGGGTGACGGCCAGCATTTCGTGCCGCTCGATGCCTGCATCGAGACCATGCGCCAGACCGGCAACGACATGAGCGAGAAATACAAGGAAACCTCCACCGGCGGCCTCGCCGTCAACGTTGTGGAGTGCTGAGCGGGCAGGGCGGCAGGCGTCGTGCAGATGCTTGACGCCCGTCGCAAAAAGGCATTGATAGAGGCATGCCTCTACATCTCATCAAACTTTGCGTTGGCGCGGATTCAATCCAGGACTTGCGAGACTGGGTCGCGCACCGCGCGCTGACAGCAATTGCCGCTGGCCTTGAGCCGCATAGCGTCCACACCACCCGGATGATCCCAAAGCGCGTCGAGGAATTGCTGGAAGGCGGCTCTCTCTACTGGGTCATCAAGGGACAGGTGCAGGCGCGGCAGACACTTCTCGATATCCGCTCCTTCAAGGGCGAAGACGGTATTTCCCGCTGCGATCTCATTCTCGGCCCAGAGGTCATCGAAACCTCACCCGCGCCGAAGCGCCCGTTTCAGGGCTGGCGTTACCTGAAGGACGACGAGGCGCCACGCGATCTCGGCGGCGGCATGGGCGGCGAGGACATGCCTTCCGATCTCAGGCGGGAACTGGCGGAGCTTGGGCTGCTCTGACGCTTAACGGATTTGAACATGAAAAAGCCGGCATCCTTGCGGAGCCGGCTTTTTCGTTTGGGGAGACAGGTCGTTTGTTGGTTCAGTTGATGCCGCCGACCGCAGTGGTGGCACGACCATCCTGAATTTTCACCCAGCGGCCGGGATTGGCGGTGTCCTGGCGCTTCAGATAGGTATATTCGGTTTCCGACCAGTTCATGACCTTGTTGCGCATGTTGTCAAGAACAAAATCGCCACGATCGGTGCGGACGGTCAGAACGGCATGGCCTTCGCCATTCGGCTGCAGAACCACGGTGATCAGGAGGTTGGAGGCGGAGAAGCCCTTGTTCATCAGCATCTTGCGCTTCAGGAGCACGAAGTCTTCGCAGTCGCCGACCGTGGTGGGATAGGCCCAGCGTTCTTCGACGCCATAGATTTCCATGTCGGTCATCGGCGTGATGGTGGTGTTGACGGTGTAGTTGACGTCGAGCATCGTCTTCCAGCGCTCTTCGGTCAGCTTCATCGGGCCGTTGTCCAGCGAGGTCGGCTGGCATTCGCTCTGATAGGTCTGGCAGAATTCATAGTGGCCGATCGGCGGGTTGGCTTTGCCGATGACGCGCATGACGGCGGCCGGCGAGGCGCTTGCCTGATGCGCGAAGGCGCTGACGATGAATGCGATCAGAGTGAAAACGAAACGGTTGTTCTTGTTCATTGCTTGTCTCCCCGTGGTGAGGAGACATTCGCAGGTATATTTTGACCCGGCGGAAATTTGCGAAGCGCAATTTGAGCTTAAATTTCAGCAAATTAGCCGTTGTTTTGAACTGTATTCGAACTAGTTTTTATGCGTGTTTGAAGCAAATTTTATTACAATTTTACGCGTCTTGGCCTTAGGCTTTTGGTAGCCATCTAGACCGCTGTATTGACAGCGATTTTCCGCGTCCTGCGGTTTTCATGGCGGCGCGCGGCCGGTTCACGGCGCTCAAGGAAGTGGTGGATTTCCCGTTTCGGGATGGCTGTTTCAGGCTGGGACAGGCCGGAAAAAGCGGCAAAAAAACTTCAAAAAAACTGCATTTTTTCCGGAAAAAAAGTTTTGCGGAGCGTTTTTTGTCCCAGTTCGCGCGGCGGCTGACCTGAGCGAGGGCGCGAAATGGTCCGCGGCGCTGTCTCGGATCAGAGCCGGCGCGGTCATGGCGTGAAAACCGAAGTTCGGCGGAGAGAAGCAGAGAATGGTGCGGCGGACGCGATGAGCGATGTGTTATCGTGACGCTGCCGCGAAGGGCAGAGCATAGACTGCCACACCGCGATCAGGGAATCTTCTCAATTATGAGACGATGGGGCGAGCGCAACGCGCGCTGAAGACGCCGCCGTATTCTTACGGGCGCAAAACCTGCCGCGTTCGATGGAACGTCCTAGAGAAATTCAATCAGCGCATCGGGCGATTGCACCCGGTCGAATTCGACCGCGACGCCTTCCATGAAGTGGCGCACGATCTTGCCGCTCATATTCTTGCCGAGCTGGACCCGGCTTCCGAGCGGCGGCCGGTTTTCGATCTCAATGGCCGCACCTGACAGGGAAAGGTCGATCAGCCGGCAGGCGACGAGCACGCCGTCTTCCAGAACGAGCTGTGCCTTGGCGTTACGCGGCGTCAGACGGTCGTGGCGACGGTCTTCCGGCAGGCCGAGCAATTGACGCTTGGCGATCCAGGCGAGCTGCGCGGCGAGTTTTTCCCGCTTGCGCTCCGGCGCGTTGATGGCGATGAGGAATCCGGATGCGATGAGTGATGTCACCGTGCCTTCGATCCGACCGATATGCTGGAGATAGGCGATGACGCGATCACCGCGGCGGGCAATGCCTGGGCAGGTGAACTGCGCCCTTTCGGCAGTCATCTCGGTTGCGGTGCAATCATATTCTTCATGATCGGGCAACATCAGGCGGCCGGTGAAGGACACACGGACGGCGTCGTCGAGGTGAGCTTCCTCAACCGGACGCAGGATTTGGGCGGTGTTGGCCGAACGAGACGAAAACATGGGCAGCGCAATTGTAATGAATGATGACGGTAAGTTTCTACCTTGCGCGAGTTAACAGACTGTATTGTTTAATCTCTACAATTTTTCTGATCGGCAATATCGTTACAGTTCTGACGTATTTTTTTGAGATTCGGGTGCTGCCGGACCTCTCCTGGAGGGGCGGGGAGCGTTGGAACAGGTCCGTCAGCGGCTTTCGGCGCGCGGTGTATCGGCGGCCATCCCATTCACCGGATACCCTGCCGGCGCGATGTCCAGGAGCAGAAGGCGGCTGCTCTTTATGGACAGGCACTGGATGGGCGCGGCGAATTCGTGTCGCGGCCGCTCCGCAAGCAGCGCCCCGAGCAGCCTTGGGGCGGCGTCGGGATCGGTGCGCAGCGGCAGGAGCAGCATTTCGAATGCCAGCGGCGCCGCGCCATAGCTATCCTCCGCCTCGACATCGAAGACCACGGGTAACTGGTGGTGCAGGATGCCGCGCGCGACGCGGCAGGGGAAGACGGCGTTCGCCGGCTGCCATAACTCCGAAAACGGGCGATCCCGCAATTCCCGGCCGAACAGGTCGCAAAGACGTGTACCGGCAAGGCGGAAAAACGGGGTGTTCTCTCCCTTGTCCGTGAGGATAAAAAGATCGCCGAGGTGATGTTTCAGCTTTGCGGGATCGATGTCCTCGCGTCGCGGGGCCGATCGCTTGCCGCGCAGTTCATCCCAATAAGCGTATATCTCCAGTCCGGCCATGCTCTTCATAGCATCTCTCCATGTTCGTTTTTGGGACATCATGTCCATCCGAACGTCTGTATCTGGAGGTGTAGCGATTTTCGTGCCAAGTGGATTTATTAAGGTTAACAAAGGGTTGACATTGAATGACGGCGGCGGTCGTGGCATCGGAGCGGCCATGTCGGGGAAAGCTCCGTCAGCACAATTCGATGGCGTTGCCTGTTATTTCAAGGCGAGCCCGCAAGCCGGACCGTCTGCGGCCCGGCGTCTTTGCCGATAGCGGTTTGGGCGTCGCGCGCTTCGAAGGCGGGACGGCTTTTTTTTCGTTCGGGCTTCCTATATTGCTCGGGGAACGCAAAATTCGACCAAGACAGGGATGGGATCATGTCCTACGGGGACGGCGAACAGCCGCCGGTTTCGGAAACGCCGGAGCCGAAAGACGACACGAACAATCCCGTCTTCAACTTGCCGTCGCTGCTGGTCGGCATTCTGGCCGCGCTGATCGTCGCTTATGTCGTTCCCGCCTATCTTCTTTCGGAGGAAGGCAATGGCTGGTTCATCTTCACTTTCGGCTTCATTCCGCTGCGTTATGCGGTGCCGTTTTCCCAGCAGGGTCTGGAATGGCTCTGGACGCCGGTGACCTATTCTTTCCTGCATGGCGGCATCGAGCATATTCTCTTTAACGGCCTGTGGCTGATGGCCTTTGGCGCGCCGGTTCTGCGCCGGATCGGTACAGTGCGTTTCGTGCTGTTATGGTGCATTTCCGCCGCCGTTTCGGCCTTTGGTCATGCGGCGCTGAACTGGGGCGATGTCACGGTGCTGATCGGGGCGTCCGGGGTCGTTTCGGCGCTGATGGGGGCGGCCTGCCGCTTCGCTTTTCCTGCGCGCGGTGGATATAGCGCCTCCTTCGGGCATCTGATGCCGAGACAGAGCATTCTCGGGGCGCTTTCCAACCGCACCGTGCTGATCTTCACGCTGATGTGGCTGTTCGGCAATGTGCTGATTGCGGTCGGCGTGCCGCTGTTCGGCGATGTCGGCGGTCAAATCGCCTGGGACGCGCATGTCTTCGGCTTTCTGCTCGGCTTCCTGTTCTTCGGGCTTTTCGATCGGCGACTGGTCTGAGCCGATCACGCTCCTTGTCGGCCGTGGCGCAAATTTGCTTTCGCGCGTCCCATCCGGGATTGCATTCATGCGGGCCTCAGCGCACCATATCCCATGATTTGCAACCGCCGGGGGAGACTGCGGCGCTGCGGGTCGCTGCAAAGAGGAGGAAGGCATGGCAACATTCGTAAAGGATCTTCTCGACCGCAAGGGCCGGGATGTCGTGACTGTCAGTCCCGACGTCAGCATCGGTGAGGCGGCGGGCACGCTGCATGCGCACAAGATCGGTTCCGTCGTCGTCACAGACGCCGATGGTGTTGTTCTCGGCATCTTTACCGAGCGCGATCTCGTGAAGGCCGTTGCAGGCCAGGGCGCCGCCTCCCTCCAGCAATCCGTGTCGGTGGCCATGACCAAGAATGTCATTCGCTGCCAGCATAATTCCACCACCGATCAGCTGATGGAAATCATGACCGGCGGACGCTTCAGGCATGTGCCGGTTGAAGAAAATGGCCGCCTTGCCGGCATCATCTCCATCGGCGACGTGGTGAAGGCGCGGATTGGCGAGATCGAAGCCGAAGCGGAGCAAATCAAGGCCTATATTGCCGGGTGATTTCGTTCGCGACGCGAATCACGTCCCTCATTCCTGTGCTCGCCACAGGAATCTAGTCAGCCCAAGTCCTTGGGCTGAAAGGAGTCCCTCCGCCATGCAGATGCGTCGGCTGGATTCGTGTGACAAGCATAGGAATGAGGGTCTCGCGCATCAGCGCCGGAATGCCTGCTGCATGCGCTCCAGTTCCGGAATGCGGGAGCGTGTTTCCTCATATCCCCGGTCGATGGCTTCACTGGCGCGATGGAATTCCGAGAGGCCGATATCGTTGATGCGGGGGTGAAGCATCAGGTCGGGCGGGTCGCCCGCCAGGCGCGAGCGCGAAATCCTGTCCTGAATGATGTTGAAGGCCTGCACCATGACGCCCGGCAGGCCGGGACGCGGCGGGCTTTCCACAGCCGGCGCAACGCCGCCATGCGATGGCGACGCGGAGTGCTTGACCACGGCGGAGCGGCCGAAAAGATCGTAATTCAGATTGACCGCGACGACCAGCGCCTGCTCATAGGCCCGGCAGACCGAAACCGGTACGGGATTGACGAGCGCGCCGTCGATCAGCGTGCGGCCGTTGCACTGCACGGGTTCGAAAATGCCCGGCAGCGCATAGGAAGAGCGCAGCGCGGTGACGAGATCGCCCTGGTGAATCCAGACCTCGTGGCCGGTGCGCAGTTCCGTCGCGACCGCGATGAAGGGATGGTCGAGGTTTTCGACGCGCAGGCCTTCCAGATGTTCCTGCATGCGCTTGGTCAGCCGCATGCCGCCGAAGAGCCCGCCGCCGCCGATCGTCAGATCGAGCAGGCCGGCAATGCGGCGCATCGTCAGCGAGCGGGCGAATTCTTCCAGCTCATCGAGCTTGCCGGCGAGATAACAACCACCGACCAGCGCGCCGATCGAGGTGCCGGCGATCATGCCGATCTTCACTCCTGCCTCATCCAGCGCCCGCAGGACGCCGATATGGGCCCAGCCGCGCGCAGCCCCACCGCCAAGCGCGAGCGCTATGCGGTGCTTGTCGACGATCTGGGTGACCGGCGGTTCGTTGCCGAAGGCTTCGGGATTGCCAGCCGAAAGTTGATTGTGACGATTTCCCCATCCCAACATGACTGCACTCCCTGCCAGTTCCGTCAGGCTCCGTCCTATCCCCGGAACCCGCTATATTGGTAGCAAATTGGTGCGGCCGATGGAAGGTAGCCGTTCAAGTTGCGGAATAGGTGGTCGCCGGATCGAAATGGCGGGTATCGTCGGTGATCTTCGTCACCGCCTGGCCGTCGGAGAGTTCGACTTTGCGATAAAAGCACGAGCGGCGGCCGGTGTGGCAGGTCGCGTCATGGCCGGCGACGGAGACCTTCAGCCACACGGCGTCCTGATCGCAATCGGTGCGGAATTCCTTCACCGTCTGCAGGTTGCCGGAGGTCTCGCCCTTCTTCCAGATTTTGTCGCGCGAGCGGCTGTAGTAATGGGCAATGCCGGTTTCGAGCGTCAGCGACAAAGCTTCAGCGTTCATATGGGCAACCATCAGCAATTCGCCGTCACGCGCATCGGTGACCACGGCGGTAACGAGGCCGTGAGCATCGAATTTCGGCGAGAACAGGCCTGCGTTTTCGAGCACTTCCTTGTCCGCAGGCGCGGATGGAAAGGGAATGGACATGGTAACCCCGGAAAATGGCGGAACGATTAGCGGTTCCGCACCATGGTCATGAAGCGTACCTGCTCGGCCGGATCGTTCTTGAACGTGCCGGTGAAGCTGGTGGTCAGCGTCGTGGACCCTTGCTTGTTGACGCCGCGCATGGACATGCACATATGTTCGGCGTCGATCATGACGGCCACACCGCGCGGCTTCAGCGTTTCTTCGATCGATCTTGCGATCTGCGCGGTCATGTTTTCCTGCGTCTGCAGGCGGCGGCCGAAGATTTCGACGACACGGGCAATCTTCGAAAGGCCAAGCACGCGGCCGGCCGGAAGATAGGCGACATGCGCCTTACCGACGATCGGCACCATATGGTGCTCGCAATGGGAGAAGAAGGGGATGTCGCGCACCAGCACCACATCGTCATAACCGCCGACTTCCTCGAAGGTCGTGCCAAGCACGTCCTGAACATTCAGCTCATAACCGGCAAAAAGCTCGCGATAGGCCTTGGCGACGCGCTTCGGCGTATCCAGAAGTCCTTCGCGGGCGGGATTTTCTCCTGCCCAGCGCAAAAGAACGCGCACTGCTTCTTCCGCTTCGGCCTGGCTTGGGCGAGCTTCTGCCACGTCGGGTTTTGCGCCAGCGCCGGGGAAATTCTTCACGATCGCATCCATTCCGTCTCTCCCGATGCGGGTAAAGGCCGCACCTGAATTCGTTTTTCATCGCGAACTCATGTTCGCAGTTGCTGCTATCTGGTTGTTTTACAGCATTTTGGCAAGACCGGTGCTGTTATTTCGGTATCGGAGCCGTTAATTTCATCACGGCTTGATGTCCAGAAAGCTCGTTAGCATATAATGAGAATGAAGGGCAGGAAAGCTTCACTGCGACAAACGCTGTGTTTGAAAAATCTGACCTGTCCTGTTTTTGGGCATTCTTGAGCGCGCCGGGCACCTGACGATGGACGATATCTACAACAATCGCATTCTGGACTTCGCCGGGAATATTCCACTGACGGGAATTCTCGAGGATGCCGATGCGAGTGCTGAAAAACACTCGCGACTATGCGGCTCTAAACTCAAGGTCTATCTGAAGGTTGAAGAAGGCATAGTGACGGCTTTTTCGCACGAAGTCCGTGCATGTGCACTGGGGCAGGCCTCGGCCTCCATCATGGCGCATCACATTGTCGGGGCTTCCAGCGGCGAAATCCGGCAGGCGCGGGAAGACATGCTCGTCATGCTGAAACAGGACGGTGAGGGGCCGACGGGTCGTTTTGAGGACATGCGAGTGCTTTTGCCCGTCCGGGATTTCAAGGCCCGCCACGCCTCCACCATGCTGACCTTCGAAGCGGTGGTCGATGCGCTCGACCAGATTGAGGGGCGGCCGGCTCTGAACGTTGCGGGTTAGGCGATGTGTGGCGAACCGGGCTGCCGGCACCAGCAGACAGCGGAAAAAGCGAGCCGATCACGCAATTGGGCGGGCAGCTTCGCCAAAACGCCGGGGCGGCTTCTGGGCGTGGGTTTCATCCGGCTTTATCAGCTGACGCTATCCGGCTTCATCGGAAATTCCTGCCGCCATATCCCCACCTGTTCCGAATATGGCTATGAGGCGATTGCCCGCCACGGGCTGTGGGCCGGCGGGTGGATGACGCTGTTTCGCGTGGCGCGCTGCGGCCCGGGCGGCACCAGCGGGCTGGACCCGGTGCCGGAAACGCTCGGCAGCACGCGGCGCTGGTGGGCGCCGTGGCGTTACTGGAGCCTGCATCGATGAATGATTATGTTGCCCTGCTGCACAGTATCGTGCTCGGCCCCGGCAAGCGGCTCATCATGGCCGATCTCAGGGCATTGGCGGAACAGCTGGGGTTTACCGACTGCAAGACGCTTGTCGCGACCGGAAATCTGGTTTTTCGCACTGAAGCGGCACCTGTTCGCGAGATCGAGGACAGGCTGGAGCGCGCCTTCGAAAAGCGTTTCGGCAAACATGTCGATATTCTCGTTCGCGCGGGCGACGACTGGCTGAAACTGGCGGCGGATAATCCGTTTCCGCAAGGCAATCCGCCGGATGTCTGCGTGAGGGTCATGCGGGCGCCGTTGGACCACAGCGTCCTCGAATTGCTGGAGAAATATCGGGGCAGGGAGAAGATCACGCTTGCCGGTGGCGATCTATGGATCGATTTTTGCGGCAAACCGAGCGAGAGCCGGCTGTTGCCTGTCCTGACCACCAAAAGGCTTGGTGTCGGCACGACCCGCAACGCCAATACGGTCAATGGCCTTGCGGAAATGCTTCGCTGAAGCACCCTTCACCTTTGACTGCAATGGCAAAAGCCTTTATCAGCCTGCGTGCCCGCCTGTTGCGGGCAAATCATTATTCCAACACCACCCGCATTCGTTGGCGGGACTGGACAGGAGCACGAGACGATGTCTGAAGCCATTTCCCTTACATTTCCCGATGGATCCGTGCGCAGCTACCCCGCCGGTACGACCGGCCGTGAGGTCGCCGAATCCATCTCCAAATCGCTTGCCAAGAAGGCCGTCGCCATTGCGCTTGATGGCACCGTGCGCGATTTGTCCGAGACCATCACCGATGGCAAAATCGAGATCGTCACGCGCGACGACAAGCGCGCGCTGGAGCTTATCCGCCACGATGCCGCCCACGTCATGGCCGAGGCCGTGCAGGAACTGTGGCCCGGCACGCAGGTGACGATCGGCCCTGTTATCGAGAACGGCTTTTATTACGACTTTGCCAAGAACGAGCCTTTCACGCCGGAAGATCTGCCGAAGATCGAAAAGCGGATGAAGGAGATCATTCAGCGCAACAAGCCGTTTACCCGCGAGGTCTGGTCGCGCGAAAAGGCGAAGGAAGTCTTTGCCGCCAAGGGCGAAAACTACAAGGTCGAACTGGTCGACGCCATTCCCGAAGGCCAGGACCTGAAGATCTATTATCAGGGTGACTGGTTCGATCTTTGCCGCGGTCCGCATATGGCCTCCACGGGACAGATTGGCACGGCCTTCAAGCTGATGAAGGTGGCCGGCGCCTATTGGCGCGGCGACAGCAATAATGCGATGCTGTCGCGCATCTATGGCACCGCCTGGGCAACGCAGGAAGAGCTGGACAATTACCTGCATGTTCTGGCCGAAGCCGAAAAGCGCGACCATCGCCGCCTTGGTCGCGAAATGGACCTGTTCCATTTCCAGGAAGAGGGTCCGGGCGTCGTGTTCTGGCACGGCAAGGGCTGGCGCATGTTCCAGACGCTGACTGCGTATATGCGCCGGCGGCTTGCTAACACCTATCAGGAAGTCAACGCGCCGCAGATTCTGGACAAGTCGTTGTGGGAGACTTCAGGTCACTGGGGCTGGTATCAGGAAAACATGTTCGCGGTGAAATCCGCCCATGCCTTCACCCATCCCGATGACGAGGAAGCCGACCAGCGTGTCTTTGCGCTCAAGCCGATGAACTGCCCGGGTCACGTGCAGATCTTCAAACATGGCTTGAAGTCTTACCGCGAAATGCCCGTCCGCCTTGCGGAATTTGGTAATGTGCATCGCTACGAGGCTTCCGGCGCCCTACATGGCCTGATGCGCGTTCGCGGCTTTACGCAGGACGATGCGCATGTCTTCTGCACGGAAGAGCAGATGGCGGCGGAATGCCTGCGCATCAACGACCTCATCCTCTCGGTCTACGAGGATTTCGGTTTCAGCGAAGTTGTCGTCAAGCTCTCCACGCGCCCTGAAAAGCGCGTCGGTTCCGACGATCTCTGGGATCGCGCCGAAAGCGTGATGATGGAGGTTCTGAAGACCATCGAGGAACAGTCCGAAGGCCGCATCAAGACCGGCATCCTGCCGGGCGAGGGCGCATTCTACGGGCCGAAGTTCGAATATACGCTGAAGGATGCCATCGGCCGTGAGTGGCAGTGCGGCACGACGCAGGTAGACTTCAATCTGCCTGAACGTTTTGGTGCCTTCTATATCGACCAGAACTCGGAGAAGACGCAGCCTGTCATGATCCATCGCGCCATCTGCGGTTCGATGGAGCGTTTCCTCGGCATTCTGATCGAGAACTTCGCCGGTCACATGCCCTTGTGGTTCGCCCCGCTGCAGGTGGTAGTCGCGACGATCACCTCGGATGCCGATGATTACGGCCGCGAAGTCGCCGAAGCGCTGCGCGAAGCGGGCATGGCGGTCGAGACCGATTTCCGCAACGAGAAGATCAACTACAAGGTCCGCGAGCATTCGGTGACCAAGGTTCCGGTCATCATCGTTTGCGGCCGCAAGGAAGCGGAAGAGCGCACCGTCAACATCCGTCGTCTCGGTTCGCAGAACCAGACGTCGATGTCGCTCGAGGAGGCGATCACCAGCCTCGTGGACGAGGCGACGCCGCCGGATATAAAGCGCAAGCTTGCGGCGAAGAAGCAGGTTGCTTGACAAATAACGACGGCCTCTTCGGGGGCCGTTTTTGTTTGCGGGGTAAGGGACGCTTAAAGCTCTCTGAAGTCATCCTCGGGCTTGACCCGAGGATCCACGGTCTGGCGCGGGGAATGGATCCTCGGGTCAAGCCCGAGGAGGACGTGGAGGGTGGTGGGTCGTTCCTCACAATCTCGCCTCCGACGAGACGATGAATGTGAAATGTCGGCTACTCAAAATCCCCGGACATCTCTTCCGGCGCCTGGTCCTTCATCAGCACTTCCACGTCCGAATCCCGGCCGGAGGTCACCTTGAAATTGCGCTGGTAGACCTTGTCCTTGTTGCGGGCGATGGCGGTATATTCGCCTTCGGCAAGAACCATGGTCGAAAAGGCGCTGACACTTTCGTTGACAACGTCGCCGCCGCCGTTCAGCACCGACCAGGCCGTATCGGCAATGGCTTCGCCGCCCGGTTCTGAGACCAGCTTGAGGGTGATCTGCGCGGCCTGATGCTGCAGGGTCGCTTCCGTCAGCTTGCCGGCTTCCACCTGGATGTCGGCGCGCACCACCGCGTTGACATTGCCGTATTCAGAAACCACGTGATAGGTCCCGGCGTTCAGCCGCACGATGGTATTGGGCTTGATATCGGCCATGACGAGGCCGCGTTCTCCGTCGGAGCGGACGTCTGAGGAATAGACGGAAAATTTGAGCTGGTTGCCGGAAATCTGCTTGTCGGAACCCGCAACCGCATTCAGTACGAAGCCGCCGGCATCGAGAATCAGCACCTGTTTCTGCACGTTGCCTGAAGTCGGGACATTGAGCTTTTTGGTGACGCCCGCGCGCCCGAAGGCGACGTTGACCAAATATTCGCCCGGCACCAGATGAAATTCGGCGGAGCCGCCTTCCGAGCTTGCCAGCATCGGCAATTTGCCGTCAGCGCCGGGAATGGGGCTGAATACGCGCCATGACAGGCCTTCCTTCACCGCTTCGCCTTCGCTGGTCAGCTTGGCTTCCATGGCGATGTCACGGGCGGCGCTTTCCGGGGCGTTGGGCGCCGTTGGGGCGGTGAAAGCATTGAGCTTCGGCATTTTCGGCGTGCCGCCGAGCTGCTTGAAGTCTTTGAAGGCGTCCTGCGAAAAAGCGGCTTGTGATAAAAGGCCAAGCACGGCACATGCAATGGTCAGACGTGCCGCGATTTTGATTGCCGACATTTTCGATACCGATTGACTTCTTGATTTTCCCGGATCACTTCAAAACCAATGCCGTGGCTATTTCAAGGCCCAATGTTTTTGCGATGACAGCAGAATGGAAGATTTTTAATCATGACCAGTGATATCAAGCTCCTCGACTATCTCAAGGTTCGCCGTTCCACCCCGGCCCTGCAACTTGCCGAGCCGGGGCCTTCTAAGACTGAAATCGAGGAAATCCTGCGTCTTGCCGTGCGTGTGCCCGACCATGGCAAGCTGGCCCCCTGGCGTTTCGTCGTTTATCGCGGCGAGGAGCGCGTGCGTATGGGTGAGACGGCGCTCAGGATCGCGCTTGAAAAGAACCCGGAACTGGACCTGCAGCAGCAGGAAGCGGAACGGACACGCTTCACCCGCGCGCCCGTCGTTATCGCCGTTATCAGCACCGCAAAGCCGCATTTCAAAATCCCGGAATGGGAGCAGGTCATGTCCGCCGGTGCTGTGTGCCTCAACCTCATCTTCGCCGCCAATGCCAGCGGTTTTGCAGCGAACTGGCTGACCGAATGGCTTGCTTTCGATTCCGCATTTCTTACGGAAATCGAGGTCGGCGCGGAAGAGAAAGTGGCCGGGTTCATTCATATCGGCTCGACGACATTCCCGCCGGTGGAGCGGCCGCGGCCGGAGCTTGCCGATGTCGTCACCTGGGTCGGGGACGTTTGATGTTCTACACCACGGACACCAATCAGCACGGCCTGCCGCATGATCCGTTCAAGGCTATCGTCGCGCCGCGTCCGATCGGCTGGATCGGCTCGAAGGGCAGCGACGGTTCTCTCAACCTCTCGCCCTATTCCTTCTTCAATGCGATTTCGGACCGGCCAAAGCTTGTGATGTTCTCCTCCAGCGGCAGGAAGGACAGCCTGCGCAACGTCGAGGAAACCGGCGTCTTCACCGCCAATCTCGTCAGCCGCCATCTGGTGGACCGGATGAATGCGTCTTCGGCGCCCGTCGGTTATGATGTCGACGAATTCGCCCTTGCCGGTCTCACTGCCGTCGACGGGCGGGTGGTGGATGCGCCTTTCGTCGGCGAGGCGCTGGCGGTTCTGGAGTGCCGCGTGACCCAGATACAGCAGCTTACGGACGTCGAGGGCCAGCCAGCGGATTCGTGGATGGTGATCGGGCAGGTCATGGCGATCCATATCGATGAAACGATCATTCGCGACGGCCGCATCGATATGGGGCTGTCGCGACCCGTGGCACGAATGGGCTATATGGACTACTGCGATGGCGGCAGCGATGTATTCCAGCTGCAGCGCCCCTCTACCGCGCCGTAAATATAGCCCTTCTTCGGCGGCGGTTAATTTTTATGGTGAACCAAACGTAAACCATTTGCGCCTAGAGTTTTATACATGGTGGCGGCGATGATGCCGTCATCCATTGTTGCGAATGTTTTCGAGGCTCAGGTGATCGTACAGGCATTTCTTCGCTGGTCTGAAAAGGCTGGATCGACCGAGCGGGCGAAGGCCGCCAATGCGCTCGGCCGTGCCTATCTTCAGTCCGACATGGCGCGCGAGAACCGCGATGCCGCCTATATGGCGATGACCTATCTGCTTGACGATCCTTCGCCGCGTGTGCGGCTGGCGCTTGCCGAAGCGCTTGCCGACGCCCATGACGCACCGCGCGCCATTCTCGTTTCACTCGCCGAAGACCAGCCGGAAATCGCCTGCACCGTCATTGCCCGTTCACCGGTTCTCGGTGAGGCCGACCTGGTTGATCTGGCCGGGCGCGGCGAAAGCCTGACGCGCGCGCTCATTGCGGCACGGCCTGGCCTGCCGCGCGGTGTTTGCGCAGCGCTTGCCGAAGTGGGCGAACTGCCGGAAACCATCATCCTGCTCGAAAACGACGATGCCTTTATCACGCCGTTTTCGCTCAGGCGCATCGCCGAGCGTCATGGCTCGGACGCCGATATTCGCGACCTCCTGCTTCGCCGCGAGGCGCTGCCCGCCGATGCGCGTCACCTGTTGGTGGGCCGCATCAGCGAAGCTCTCGCAGGCTCCGCGCTCGTTCACGCGATGATCGCGCGAAACCGCGCCGACAGCGTTTTCCGCGAGGCGGAAGATTCCGCCACCATCCTTATCGCATCAAACGTTTCCTCGCCGGAGCTGCCGGCGCTGGTGGAGCATCTGCGCCAGCGGCTGGAGCTGACGCCCGCGCTGCTCATCCATGCCGTCTGTTCGGGACGCCTGGAATTCTTCACGGCGGCCATGGTCAATCTCTCCGGTCTCGATGACCGCAAGGTGCGCGCCATTCTGGCGACCGGGCGGCCGCATGCGTTGAAGGCGCTATTCCAGTCGGTCGGTCTTTTCGGCGATGTTGTCGACGTCTTTATCGAGGCGACGCTGCTGTGGCGCCGCGCTGCCCGATCGCAGCTTTCCGATGTGGCGGCCTCAGTCTCGGCGGAACTGCTGGCGCATTTCCGCGACGTCAACGGTTCCGAAACGCTGTTCGAATTGCTGCATGCCGTGCGCAAACTTGCCATTGCGGAAGAGCGGCAAAAGGCGCGGTATTACGCGGAAGCGCTTTCGCTCGAGGCGGCGTGAGATTCGTGATGTTTCCGGGCAGGAGAATCCCCACACTCTCATTCCTGTGCTTGTCACAGGAATCCAGCCGACGCGCGTCTGCGCGGCGAAAAGACTCGCTCTAAGCCCTAAGGACTTGGGCTGGCTAGATTCCTGTGACAAGCACAAGAATGAGGGAAGATCGGTTCCTAGCAATCACTTATCGAACCGCTTTGCGATCCACGAATAGCTGTTCTCAACCATCCTCACCGGCGTGCCCAGGAGATGCTTTATGCCTTCCGTGGAAGGCAGGATACGGCTGACACGGCTGATTGCCTGTTTTGTGAGGCTTTCCTCCTCCTTCGGCGTAACCGCTGCCGTTGCCTGCGGGGCAGTGGCCGGCGCAGTGGCTGGAGGTTGCGTACCGGCCGTCTGCGGCGCCTGTTCGCCCGGTGTCTGGCACACGGCTACCACGACAGGGTAGGGCGCGTTGGCGTAACGCTCCAGCTCCTTTTCCGACACGGCGTCGCACAGTTCGATGCTCGTCCAGCGCTGCTGCGAGGTGGCGAGGTAATGGCAATCGGTGGCGCTGTCGTCGCAGCCAAGGAAGGTCATGAGAACGAGGGCTGTTTTCATGGGGTGTGTTGCCTCTGTCGGGAATTATGCTCTAGAAACTCATCTATCCCGATTGCAGTGACATTACGACGAAATACGCATTTTTACAGAGAAGGCAGGCATCGCATTGGCCACCGAAATCAAGCTTGAAACACCGAGGCAGGATGCGGTTCTGCGCCTCATCGACCTTTCCAACGCCTATATGGCCTCGCTTTATCCCGCCGAAAGCAATCATCTGGTCGATATCGGCCAGCTTGAGCAGGACAATGTTTCGTTTTTCGTGGCGCGGCACGATGGCCGCGTGGTCGGCTGTGGCGCGCTGGTGGAGGCGGGTGACGGCACGGCGGAGATCAAGCGCATGTTCGTCGATCCCGAGGCGCGGGGATTGCGGATCGGCAAGCTGATCATGGATGCGCTTCTTGCGCGCGGCGCCGAGCTTGGCCTTTCCGCCATTCGCCTCGAGACCGGCATCAGCCAGCCGGAGGCGATCGGTCTTTACCGCAAGGCGGGGTTCGTGGAGATCGAGGCCTTTGCGCCTTATAAGCCGGATCCGCTCAGCCTGTTCATGGAGAAGGCGCTTTAAGACTACGGCGCCAGTTTGCCGAGACCCTGCCGCGATCTAATCACGGAGGCGCCTGCCGCAGACTTCAACGATCAAAACGCCGCTTTCCGAAACGCGGTCGTTTGCTCGCTATCCTCTTCGAGCGCGGCAACCTCATCAACCGAATCGTCCTCTGTCGGCGGCGGTGGCGGAGCCTCGGGGATCGCGGCGGCGGACAGTTCCACCTCGCGCACCCATTCGCGCCAGATTGCCACCAGAAGCGCCATCAGCACCGGGCCGATGAAGAGGCCGAGGAAGCCCATGGTCTTGACGCCGCCGACGAGGCCGAAAAAGGTGGGCAGGAAGGGCAGCTTGATCGGGCCGCCGACGAGTTTCGGGCGGATGGTCTTGTCGACGATGAAGAGTTCCACCGAACCCCAGACGAACAGCGCCAGCCCATGGGCGGGCGAGCCGCTGGCGACCAGATAGATCGAAACCAGCGTAAACGAGAGCGGCGCACCGCCCGGAATGAGCGCCATAACGCCGGTGAGCACGCCGAGCGTGACGGGTGAGGGCACGCCGGCGATCCAGTAGGCGATGCCGAGGATGATGCCTTCGCCGATGGCGATCAGCGTCATGCCGGTGACCGTGGAGCTGATGGTGGCTGGCACGACGCGGGAAATGCGTTCCCATCGCGTCGGCAGGATGCGTTCGCCCACCAGATCGACCTGCCGGGTGAAGCCTGCGCCGTTGCGGTAGACGAAGAACAGCGCGATCAGCATGAACAGCAGGGTCAGAACCAGATGAAACGCGCCGTTGCCGGCGGCGAGGATCGCCCGATAGATATTGCCGATATTCGCGCCGCTGACGAGCTGGATGAGTTCGCCGATGGCGCCCGGCGTGCCGATATATTTCACCCATTGTTCGCCAAGCCAGGGGCCGACGGCGGGAAGGGCGGCGATCCAGCCCGGCACGGGTGCACCCGTCTTGTTGACATGCACCGCCCAGCCGAACCATTCGCGGATTTCGCTTGCCGTATAGGAGGCGGCGATGAAGATCGGCACGACGAGGAAGGCGAGGATGAGGATGATGGCGATGGTGGCGCCGAGCGTGGTGTTGCCGCCCACCTGCCGCAGAAGCCGGGTGTAAACCGGCCAGCTGGCGAAACCGATGACGAGAGCGGCGAGAACGGGAACGAGGAAGCCATGGAAGAAATAAATGCCGGCAAGAGCGACGAGAACGAGAAGCCAGCGCGCAGCCGAGATGGGCGGGATCAGGGCGATCCGCGTCGGGCTGGCAGGACCAAGCCATCTCGGTTCGCCACTGGGCTTACGGCTGTCAATGTTACTCACGGCAGGCTCTTTCTCGCATTCTCCCCGAAGGGTGCATTCACTCTGTCACACCGATACATATAAGTGCAATATAACCCGATCACATTACCGTTGTGTGTTTATTGCCGAACCTATTGAACGATTTTGGTAAAAATAGAACATCGGTCTTGGCGCGCGCATTGAAATATGACAATTAAACTCCGTTTTTCTGCGGCATCACGTCGCCGCGCCCGATCGTCAGGTCATGCCATGCTCCGCCGTTTCTTCGCCTATTATCGCCCCTATCGCGGTCTGTTCATTCTCGATTTTTCCTGCGCGGTTTTGTCGGGCGTGCTCGAACTCGGTTTTCCGATGGCGGTGAAGGCCTTTGTGGATGTGCTGCTGCCGGGCGGTGAATGGGCCATCATCCTTGCCGCTTCGGTCGGGCTGCTGCTTATCTATGTGCTGAATACCGGGCTGATGGCGACCGTCACCTACTGGGGACACATGCTCGGCATCAATATCGAGACCGACATGCGGCGGCTGGCTTTCGATCATCTGCAGAAGCTTTCCTTCCGTTATTTCGACAACCAGAAGACCGGCCATCTGGTCGGGCGGCTGACCAAGGACCTCGAAGAGATCGGCGAGGTGGCCCACCACGGCCCCGAAGACCTTTTCATCGCCATCATGACCTTCATTGGCGCGTTCCTTTTGATGCTGTCGGTGAATGTGCCGCTGGCGCTCATCACCGCCGCCGTCGTGCCCGTTACCGCCTGGGTGACCAGCCGTTACGGCGGCCGCATGACGCAGAATTTTCGCGCGCTTTACGGCCGTGTTGGGGATTTCAATGCCCGTATCGAGGAAAATGTCGGCGGCATGCGGGTGGTGCAGGCCTTCGCCAATGAGGATCACGAGCGGACGCTGTTCGAGAAGGACAATCAGAAATACCGTCGCACCAAGCTCGACGCCTACAAGATCATGGCGGCCAGCACCTCGCTCAGCTATATGAGCATGCGCCTGACGCAGATGATCGTGATGATCTGCGGTGCATGGTTCGTGCTGACGGGCGATCTCACGGAAGGCGGCTTCGTCGGCTTCCTGCTGCTGGTGGGCGTGTTTTTCCGGCCGGTGGAAAAGATCAATTCGGTCATCGAGACCTATCCGAAGGGCATTGCCGGTTTCCGCCGCTTTACCGAACTTCTGGACACCGCGCCCGATATCGTCGATGCGCCCGATGCGGTGGAAGCGCCCTTGCTGCGCGGCGATATCGAATATCGCCATGTCGGTTTCGGTTATGCCGAGGGCAAGACGGTTCTTACCAATATCGACCTGAAGATCAGCGCCGGCGAGACTGTTGCCTTCGTCGGTCCTTCGGGGGCGGGCAAGACGACGCTGTGCTCGCTTTTGCCGCGCTTTTACGATGTGACGAGCGGTGCGATCACCATTGACGGCATCGATATCAGAAAGATGAAGCTCGCCTCGCTGCGCAACCAGATCGGCATCGTGCAGCAGGATGTTTTCCTGTTCGGCGGTACGATCCGCGAGAATATCGAATATGGACGGCTTGGCGCTTCGGATGCGGAGATCATGGAGGCGGCGCGGCGCGCCCGTCTTGATGGTGTCATCGAGGCCATGTCGCTCGGGCTTGACACCGTTATCGGCGAACGCGGCGTCAAACTGTCCGGTGGGCAGAAACAGCGTCTCGCCATTGCCCGCATGTTCCTCAAGAACCCGCCGATCCTCATTCTCGACGAGGCCACCTCGGCGCTCGACACGGAAACCGAGCGCGCCATCCAGCAATCGCTGACCGAGCTTGCCAAGGGCCGCACCACGCTCGTCATCGCCCACCGGCTGGCGACAATCCGCGATGCCTCGCGCATTGTGGTGGTGGACCAGAGCGGTATTGCCGAAACCGGCGCGCATGCCGAACTCTTGGCTGCCAAGGGCCATTATAGCCGTCTGCATGAGGCGCAGTTCAGCGGGCATCTTGCTGGCCTCAGCTGAGTCCGGTGCGGTTGCGCCGCCGCTTACCCGCCGTTCTCTGCCGCCTGCTCCTCCACGATGCCGGGGTTTGGCTCCGGCTTGCCGGGGTGGCTTGTGACGAGATAACCCATGGCAACCGCGGCGGCGACAATGAACAGCAGCACGATTCCGCTGATCGTCATCATCCAGTCGCGTGGTTTCCTGTTCGCCATAATATATTTCGGCCACCGGCTTGGATGGTTCACCAGACTGAATTTGTGGCCCTGTCGCATAAATTTCCCCCGGTGTTGGAGTGCTTCCTCAAAGACCAACGCAGGCGGGTGCGCAGCTGTTCCGAAATCCACAGGGCAGGCAGATGACAAGGCTGTGAGGCGCAAGCCCGACACGCGCCTGCGGCGTCGTGTGCCGATATCCGGCCGCAAAACGCCCCTTGCCAGTCGCTGCCGCTTATGCGAATGATTTGCAATTGCATCAATTTATTCTCCCATTTGAAAGCGCATAAGATGGACAAGCCTGTCTTTGGATGGCGACGGAACGGCGACGATCTCTCGTTGTCCGACGTTCACTCCTCGATCCGCATCAAACCGAATGCCGGGACGTTTCGGCGCGCCATGGCCTTTTTCGGCCCCGGCTATCTTGTCGCGGTCGGTTATATGGATCCCGGCAACTGGGCGACGTCGCTCGCCGGTGGTTCGAAATTCGGCTACACGCTGCTGACGGTGGCGCTGATGTCGAACATCATGGCCGTTGTCCTTCAGTCGCTCTGTGCCCGTCTTGCGATCGGTTCCGGGCGCGATCTGGCGCAGGCCTGTCGCGATGCCTATCCGAAACCTGTGGCGATGGTGCTGTGGCTGCTGGCCGAAATCGCCATCATCGCGACCGATATTGCCGAGGTCATCGGTACGGCGATCGGTCTCAACCTGATTTTCGGCATTCCGCTGGAGCTGGGCGTCCTCATCACCGCGCTTGATGTCTTCCTGATCCTTTACCTGCAAAGGCTTGGCTTCCGCTGGGTGGAAGCGCTTGTCATCACGCTGCTCGGCGTCATCGCGGTGTGTTTCGCCATCCAGCTGGCGTTGGCCGATCCAGACTGGGGCCAGGTGATCCGCGGTTTTGCGCCGACGACCGACATCGTGACCAACCCCGACATGCTCTATCTGGCGCTCGGCATTCTCGGCGCGACTGTCAT
This sequence comes from Agrobacterium salinitolerans, assembly GCF_002008225.1. Taxonomy (GTDB): domain Bacteria; phylum Pseudomonadota; class Alphaproteobacteria; order Rhizobiales; family Rhizobiaceae; genus Agrobacterium; species Agrobacterium salinitolerans. The sequence goes on from NZ_MRDH01000006.1 coordinate 124,694, forward strand.
GCCGCACAATCTCTACCTGCATTCCGGCATCGTGCAGACCCGCGAAATCGGCAAAACAATTGCGCAGAAACGCGAGGCGTTGAAATTCGCCACGCTCGATTCCACCATCGCGCTGACATTCGCCCTCGTCATCAATGCCGCGATCCTCATTCTCGCGGCGGCGACCTTCAACAAGGCGGGGCAGACCAATGTCGCCGAACTTGGAGAGGCGCATAATCTGCTCGCACCGCTGCTCGGCCTTGCCATTGCGCCGACGCTGTTCGGCGTGGCGCTTTTATGCTGCGGTATCAATTCCACCGTCACGGCAACGCTTGCGGGCCAGATCGTGATGGAGGGTTTCCTCAAGATGCGGCTCGCCCCCTGGCTGCGCCGCCTCATCACCCGCGCCATCGCCATCATCCCCGCCGCCGGCGTCACCATTCTCTATGGCGACAGCGGCACGGGCGAACTGTTGATCCTGACGCAGGTGGTCTTAAGCCTGCAACTCTCCTTTGCCGTCTTCCCGCTCGTGATGTTCACCGCCGACCGGACGAAGATGGGCGAATTGCGTTCGCCACTCTGGCTCTCGGCCTTTGCATGGTTGATCGCACTGGTGATTGCGGCGCTGAATGTGAAGCTGCTGGTGGATTTTATGGGGTGAGGTTGAAAGCGGGCATCGCGGCAACGTGTCTCTAATTCACGTCTTCTGAATGTGTGCACTTATAGTATACGTACTTTAGGTGAATCTTTGGAGTCTGGACCACCCTCAAGTTCCGGTTCAAACCGGTGGATTCGGTCTGACAAATAGTATAGTGAGAAAAAAGTAACGGATATCAAATTAAATAAAATAAAGAGAATTATGTATAGTGATATCCATGGAAATATGTTTCCTATCTTAACTTCCGTTACTGTGACCTCTTTTATTATCGATATCGGCTTTTTAAGGTATGTCGAGAAGAGGCTTACCGTAAAAAGCAATATGCTCGTAAATGCAAGGTACCCAAATTGTAGAGATAGGAATTGACGCCTTGTCGGATTGTTAGTTGTACTTTTGCCTAGGATTTTGATTTTGTCGCCCGGCATTTCTCTGTCGAGTGAAGCTATGGGAAATGCGGACACCGCGGTTAAGGCGGCAATGTAAAACCCTGCAAGCGCACCTAATAGAGGAACCAGCAATGAAAGAAGGCCGTCAGAACTGAGAAGGCCGGTTGATGGATAGTAAAAGAAACGCAGCAAAAATATGGCCGTAGCGGCTGCCAGCGGCATTATGAAGTCAATAAGCAATTTTGTTGGGTGCCATACCCTTAGATAGAGAAGCGGCCCTACTAAATTTTTCATTTGATATACTTCAACATAGCTGAATGAAGTTCAGACTGTATTTTTTCTGAACATTGTGGCAACGGTGTGCTAACACCTATTCTCTCTACGCGCCCAAACAATACGTCTCCAACATCGGCACGGGCAGTGCCAAGTGCAACAGTTTTTGTTTGCTTGTTCGCGTTCACCCATCGAACACGCATATCGTAGTATTTCTTGTTGTTCGCGAATATCTTTATTTTATTTAATAAGTCAGTGGCCATATTTCCTGTTGGGCGACCAGATATTTTTATAACTGTCGTGGTTTTTTTCTCCTGAAGTCCCGCAATTTGGTCGAAGCCACCAGTGGCTTCGTACTTTGTCACCTCGACTTCAGTTAAATATCCGCCTGATGACAGAGACTTACTCAATTGCTCACTCTGTTTTACAACGAGAGTTGGAACAGGCCATGTTTTCTGTTCATTCTTATTCTGGTTTTGAAATTTATAGGAACTAGCGTTTTTGAACGCGCTTCGCAGGAATGGCTCAAGCAAAGTCCGACCAATGCCAGGAACGTCTTCTAGTATCGCAGGATATAGCCCGTTTATGGCATTGGCTTTAAGCCCGAACATTAGGTGAGCGGAGATAGCGACGCCTTCTCCATCTAATTTGGGTTCGGATCGAAGTGTTCCTTTTTCCAAGTTAGCGAAAACTGGATCGGCCCCCCTTTTGTCAGCGTATGTTATGAGCAACGTTGCAGTATTGGTTTGAAAATCAACGTTGATGTCATTCAGCCTCACAGCCGCTTGCTCATTGTCTATGAGTTTTACGAAACCCTCTTTTCGGTTTTCATCTTCCAGTGATCTCAGGATTCCGTCGAGGGGGATATCTTTTATGCCCTCGTGATGCGGCTTCAAAATTGTATCGAAAAAAAGGATATTTCTAACTGAAGCTTCAAGCATCTATACAGCATCCTGAAATTGCATATTTCTTCATTATTGCCATAGGGTTGCGTCCATTCAAACAAAAAAGGGCCGCGACGCGGCCCTTTCCAAATGTTTTTTTAGTTAAGAGCAACCGCTCGTCGCACCACAAGTATCGCACTTCTCGCAAGTGCCGTTCCGCACCATTGTGAAGTTCTGGCATTCCGAGCACATGTTGCCCGTGTAGCCCTGTGCAATCGAGCGCATGCGGCGTTCGTTTTCGACCTTCTTGGCCTCCGTCTTGGCCGAGGCAGCGTCTGCGGCGGCCTTGTCGGAGAAGAGGGCGGTGGCGGTCTGCTGGGCTTCCTGGACGACCTCGTCGATCACTTCTTCGGCGATTTCTTCGGCCAGTTCCTTGGCGCGCTCTTCATAGTCCCGCTTGAAGGAGACGATTTCGGAGGTTGCGATGGAGACCGTTGGTTCCAGCTTGCGGGCGGCGGAGCCTGCAAAGGAGGTGACGTTGGCCGAGGCGCGGGCAGGGGTTGCCGTTGCCGAACCCTTGGGTTCGGAGGCGGCGCGTTCGCCCTCGTTGCTGGAAACCAGCGTCGGCTTGTAACCGCGTGTCCAGCCGGTGGAGAGCAGGTTGGTCTTGCCTTCCTGGATGCCCTTGCCGAGTGCCGTGTTGGAGAAGTCAGACGTATCGACATGAGCGAGGTCGTGACGGCCGAGATAGGAGACGGCGAGTTCGCGGAACACGTAGTCGAGGATCGAGGTGGCGTTCTTGATCGCGTCATTGCCCTGCACCATGCCGGCCGGTTCGAACTTGGTGAAGGTGAATGCCTCCACATATTCTTCCAGCGGCACGCCATATTGCAGGCCGAGCGAAATGGCGATGGCGAAGTTGTTCATCATCGCACGGAAAGCCGCGCCTTCCTTGTGCATATCGATGAAGATTTCGCCGATGCGGCCGTCACCGAATTCACCGGTGCGCAGATAGACCTTGTGACCGCCCACAGTTGCCTTCTGGGTGTAACCCTGACGGCGGTTCGGCAGCTTTTCACGCTCGCGCGAGACACGCTCGATGACCCGTTCGACGATCTTTTCGGTGATCGTCACGGCCTGCTGTGCGGCGGGCTGCTGGATCAGCTCTTCGATCAGGTCTTCTTCGTCCTCGTCTTCCACCAGCGAAGCATTGAGCGGCTGGGAAAGCTTGGAGCCATCGCGGTAAAGGGCGTTGGCCTTCAGCGCCAGCTTCCAGGACAGCATGTAGGCTGCGCCGCAATCTTCCACCGTCGCATCGTTCGGCATGTTGATCGTCTTGGAGATCGCGCCGGAGATGAAGGGCTGAGCCGCCGCCATCATGCGGATATGCGATTCGACCGAGAGGTAACGTTTGCCGATCTTGCCGCAGGGGTTGGCGCAATCGAAGACGGGCAGGTGCTCGTTCTTGAGGAACGGTGCGCCTTCCAGCGTCATCGCGCCGCAGACGTGCACGTTCGCCGCTTCGATGTCCTTTTTGCCGAAGCCGAGGTGCTCGAGCAGGTTGAAGCTCATGTCGGAGAGCTGCTCGTCGGAAACTTTCAGCGTTTCCTTGAGGAAGTCGGCGCCGAGCGTCCACTGGTTGAAGACGAATTTGATGTCGAAGGCGCTCTTCAGCGCGCCGTTGACGGCTTCGATCTTCTCATCGGTGAAGCCCTTGGCCTTCAGCGTCGAGGGGTTGATGGCCGGCGCCTGGTTGAGATTGCCATGGCCGACGGCATAGGCCTCGATCTCGGCGATCTGGCTTTCGGAATAACCGAGCGAACGCAGCGCCTCCGGAACAGCCCGGTTGATGATCTTGAAGTAACCGCCACCGGCGAGCTTCTTGAATTTCACCAGCGCGAAGTCCGGCTCGATACCGGTCGTGTCGCAATCCATGACGAGGCCGATCGTGCCTGTTGGCGCGATAACGGTCGTCTGGGCGTTGCGATAGCCGTGCTTTTCGCCAAGTTCCAGCGCCTTGTCCCAGGCGGCTGTCGCGTGGGTGATCAGGTCCTGATCCGTGCAATCGGCATGAATAAGCGCGACCGGATTGACCGACAGGCCCTCATAACCATCCGACAGGCCATGGGCGGCGCGGCGGTGGTTGCGGATGACGCGCAGCATGTTGTCGCGGTTCGGCGCAAAGCTCGGGAACGGGCCAAGCTCGCCGGCCATTTCAGCCGAGGTTGCGTAGGAAACGCCGGTCATGATGGCGGTCAGTGCACCGGCAATGGCGCGGCCTTCGTCGCTGTCATAGGGAATGCCGGAGGACATCAAGAGACCGCCGATATTGGCGTAACCGAGGCCGAGCGTCCGGTATTCATAGGAGCGTTCGGCAATCTGGCGCGACGGGAACTGCGCCATCATGACCGAGACTTCGAGAACGACGGTCCACAGGCGAACGGCATGTTCGTAATCGGCGATGTCGATGCGCTTCGTCTTGGCATCCTTGAACTGCAGCAGGTTCAGCGAGGCAAGGTTGCAGGCCGTGTCGTCAAGGAACATATATTCCGAGCACGGATTGGAAGCGCGGATCGGGCCTTCGGCCGGCGAGGTGTGCCAGTCGTTCATGGTGGTGTTGAAGTGCAGGCCCGGATCGGCGGATGCCCAGGCGGCGTGGGAAATTTTTTCCCAGAGATCGCGGGCCTTCAGCGTCTTCATGACCTTGCCGTCCTTGCGGGCGGTCAGGTTCCAGTCACCGTCATTTTCGACAGCGCGCAGGAAGTCATCCTTCAGCGAGACGGAGTTGTTGGAGTTCTGGCCTGATACCGTGAGGTAGGCTTCCGAATCCCAGTCCGTGTCATAGGTCTTGAACTGGATGTCCTTGTAACCCTGCTCGGCGAACTGAATGACGCGCTTGACGTAGTTTTCCGGCACCATGTCCTTCTTGGCAGCGCGGATTTCGCGCTTCAGGGCAGGGTTCTTGGCCGGGTCGAAGCAATCGCCATTGTCGGCCTCGCAGTTGACGCAGGCCTTCATGATCGCCTTCAGGTGCTTGGCGACGATCTTGGAACCGGTGACGAGAGCGGCAACCTTCTGCTCCTCGTTCACCTTCCAGTCGATATAGGCTTCGATATCGGGATGGTCGGCATCAACGACCACCATCTTGGCCGCACGACGGGTCGTGCCGCCGGACTTGATGGCGCCGGCTGCGCGGTCGCCGATCTTGAGAAAGCTCATCAGGCCGGAGGATTTGCCGCCGCCGGAAAGCTTTTCGCCTTCGCCGCGCAGATAGGAGAAGTTGGAGCCGGTGCCGGAGCCGTATTTGAACAGGCGCGCTTCACGCACCCACAGGTCCATGATGCCGCCTTCATTAACGAGGTCGTCCTCAACGGACTGGATGAAGCAGGCATGCGGCTGCGGATGTTCGTAAGCGGATTTGGACTTGGTCAGCTTGCCCGTGAAGGGGTCGACATAGAAGTGGCCCTGGCCGGGGCCATCGATACCATAGGCCCAGTGCAGGCCGGTGTTGAACCATTGTGGGGAGTTCGGGGCAACACGCTGGGTTGCGAGCATATAGGCAAGCTCGTCGCGGAAGGCCAGCGCATCTTCTTCGGACGAGAAATATTTGCCCTTCCAGCCCCAATAGGCCCAGGTGCCGGCCAGACGGTCGAAAACCTGGCGCGCATCGGTCTCGGAGCCGAAACGTTCGGCTTCCGGCACGTCCTTCAGCGCCTTTTCATCGGCAACGGAGCGCCACAGGAAGGAAGGAACGTCGTTTTCCTCGACCTTCTTCAGGAACTTCGGCACGCCGGCCTTGCGGAAATATTTCTGCGCCAGAACGTCGGTCGCAACCTGGCTGAACTGCGCGGGAACGTCGATGTCCGCCAGACGGAACACGATGGATCCATCCGGGTTCTTGATTTCACTGACGGCCTTGCGGAAGTCGATCTCCGCATAAGGCGATTGGCCGGGCTTCGTGAAGCGGCGTTCAATGCGCATGGGTTTGTGTCCTCGTCCATTGGGCGCCCGGTGAAGGGCGCAAAAATCCGTTCCAGCCGTGCGATGCCTTCGCGCAGCCGGGTTTTGCCGATCTGATAGAGATGCTCATCCTTGGATGTCATCCCTGTATCTCGTGTTTAAGATGGCTGCAAGCCTACTATATATAGTATTAACACATTCTTGCTGCCAGTCCCCGCCTCATGTTTTTGGCGGTTCCACAAGGCGCAGAAAAACCACCGGCGAGCCGCCCCTTCATGGCCGGGACGCCGTTTGGACATGCGCGCTGAAGATGGAGAAGAACCGGCCTCGTTACTTTCCGGTCCGTTGCCGCCGCAACATAAGTGTCACTTTCCTCTCGCGGCACAGATTCGTCAAGCCATAGATTGAAACCCATTTTTAACCACAAGATATTGTGTGGAGTGCCTGTGGAAAACGGGGATAGGAAAAGCTAGTAGAAAAATCAGTGACTTGGCGGGAAGGTTTGAAGCTTGCGCGAGGCTGGTTTCCGCAACGGAAAGGTAAAACCCTGCATTTCCGGGGTGAGGCATAATGGCGACACTGCGGTTTTTCCGTGTTTTCCGCAGCTTTCAAAAAAGACGTTTCTCCACAAAAAACCGCCCACGAAGGGGCGGCTTTTCATGTGCGATTTTGAATGAGGGCAGCAATCAGCCGCGCGATCCCTTGGCGATCGGCTCCTGATAGGTGAAGCCCATGTCCCAGGGAAAATAAATCCAGGTGTCCTGGCTCACTTCAGTGACGAAAGTGTCAATGGTCGGCACGCCCTTCGGCTTGGCGTAAACGCAGGCAAAATGCGCCTTCGGCAACATTTCGCGTACTTCCAGCGCCGTCTTGCCGGTGTCGGTCAGATCGTCGACAACAAGCACGCCTTCGCCGGCGTCGCTCGTCAGCTCGGGGGCCACGCCCTTCAGGAGAACCGTGTCGCCCTGGTTGACATAGTCATGACGGGTGGCGATGCAGACCGTGTCGATCATGCGGATGTTGAGCTCGCGCGAAATGATCGCCGCCGGAACGAGGCCGCCGCGGGTGATGCAGACGATTGCCCGGAACTCTTTGTCGAGACCGGCAAGACGCCAGGCAAGCGCACGGGCGTCGCGGTGGAACTGGTCCCAGGAAACGGGAAAGGCTTTATCGGGAAGGGACATGTCGTCTACCATCTGGTCAAAATTGTCGATGGCTTTGGCTAATAGCCGCAAGACCGGCAAAAAGGCAAGAGTTCCGCAAAAAGGTGAGTGCGGGAGATTGCGGCTTGGTTCTTCTCCCCACGGGGGAGAAGGTGGCCCGAAGGGCCGGATGAAGGGGCAACGGTAGAGATATGCGGAGGGCTTGCCCCCTCATCCCGCTGCCGCGGACTTCTCCCCGGCGGGGAGAAGAACCAAGCGGCAATCGCCCGCTTCATGTCGGATGTTGAGGGGGTATCCGCGCCCCATCCATTTTCAACGCGACAGCAGCGTCATCGCCGTCATGGAATCGAGCAGTGTACGGGTGACGCCGCCAAACAGCAGTTCCCACCAGCGGGAATGGCCGTAAGCACCCATGACCAGAAGGTCGATGCTGTTATCCGATAGACGGTTTTCGATAGCCGCCTGTGGTGAGATGCCGGCGATCTTTTCCTGCGAGGTGACCGTGACGTTGACACCGTGGCGGGCAAGCGTGGCGGCGAGTTCCGCACCGGCAAGGCCTGATGACTGCGTTTCGCTTTCCGCCTGATCAACGGAGAAAATTTCGACGCTGTCGGCCGCTTTGAGGAAGGGCAGGGCGTCGAAGGTGGCGCGGGTCGCCTCGCGCGAGCCGTTCCAGGCAATCAGGACGCGCTTGATCGGTTTGGCAACGGTCAGCACATGCGGCACGAGGAGAACGGGGCGGCCGCTTTCATAAAGGAAACCGTCAATATCCGAGCGGCTGTCCGATAGCGCCGAGGAACTGCTCTGGCGCGCGATAATGAGGTCGGCGCAGCGGGCGCTGTCGATGGCGGAGGCGGAAGCGTAACCGACCGAGGTGACGAAGCTGCGCCATTCATGCGAGATGCCGTTGGCCGACAGCGTGCGCTCGAAAAGCGCGCCGACATCGGTGGTTTCCTTGTGCGCTACGTCCTGCAGCGCCTGCACGGTGGCGGGGTCGGGAATTTCCATCGGCGCGACCAGCGGAACGGCCGCCAGCGTTTCCATGTGAAGGCCGATCACATGCGAGGAAAACTGGTCGGCAAGGCTCACCACGAATTCGCCGAGCTTCTGTGTGTTCGAAACATTGTCGACCACTGCCAGTATCGTCTTGTAACCCATTTTCTCTCTCCTCGGTGACATCTGGTTGCTGTGCGCAGAATGGCCGTCTTTGCCGATGGCCACCTTGATTTTGGTCAACTCGACGCCTTTGAAATTTCTCCCTCAGGCGGTTGCATCGCCCTTGCTTGCGGCCAGCTGTTTTTCCTGGCCGATCGCTTCGATCATGGCGGCAACCGCGTCTGCTGCTGCCTTCAATACGCCAGCGTCGCGGGCGCGCACGACGATTTCGGTTGAGAAGCGCTGCCCGTCATATTTCGGATAGGAGCCGATGCTGGTTTCGGGATGGGCCTTTTGGATGGCTGTCAGCGGCGTGCCGATATCGCCTTCGCCATAGGGCGAGCGCACCGCCTGCGACATGACCTTGGCGCCGGTGCGCAGGGTTGGCATGACATTGTCCAGCATGGCCTGAAACACCTGCGGCACGCCGGCCATGACATAGACATTGCCGATGACAAAGCCGGGAGCGACGGAAACGGGATTGGCGATATGGGCCGCACCTCTCGGCATGCGCGCCATGCGCTTCCTCGCCTCGGTGAACTCCATCTCGCGGACGCGATACATATCACCCAGCAGGCGCAGCGCCTCGGTATCGTGCTCGCAGGGCAGGCCGAACGCCGCAGAGACCGCATCTGCCGTGATGTCGTCATGGGTCGGGCCGATGCCGCCCGAGGTGAAGACATAATCATAGCGGCTGCGCAGTGCGTTCAGTGCTTCCACGATCGCTTCCTCCTCGTCGGAGACGATGCGTACTTCCTTCAGGTCGATGCCGGACATGGTGAGGACATCCGCGAGGTGGCCGATATTCTTGTCTTTGGTGCGGCCCGAAAGCAGTTCGTCGCCAATGGCGAGCATGGCGGCGGTCACGACGGATTGAGCGGAGGAGGGATTGGACATGATTGCACTCGTCATCTGTTTCACCCGACGTTAACGCCGCGCCAGCGCGAATGCAAAGCGGTTTTGAAGAAACGCAGAAGGGGGATTGGTTGACGATGACTCGGAGCGTTCACTCATCGTGAACAGTGCGTATGCCAATCCCCGGCTGGCGGCAGACCGATCCGTCCGCTACCTTTTTGTCATACGCTTTTTACAGGTCAAAGCCGATGATCATCGAGTTTTTAAAGAAGCTTGTCGCCGGTACGCCGGAAACAGTTCCAGCAAAGGAAACGAAGAGAATGACGAAGGTTCTGGTACTTTATTACTCCTCTTACGGCCATATCGAGAAAATGGCTTATGCGGTTGCCGAGGGCGTGAAGTCCACCGGCGCGGAAGCCGTGGTGAAGCGCGTTCCCGAACTCGTTCCGGAAGAAGTTGCAAAGTCCTCCCATTTCAAGCTGGATCAGCCGGCCCCGGTGGCGACGGTGGACGAACTGGCGGATTACGACGCCATCATCGTCGGCGCCGGCACACGTTTTGGCACGGTCGCCTCGCAGATGCGCAATTTCTGGGACCAGACAGGCGGCCTGTGGTTCAGTGGCAAGCTGGTCGGCAAGGTCGGCTCGGCCTTCACGTCGTCCGCCACCCAGCATGGTGGCCAGGAATCCACCATTCTCGGCTTTATCCCTACCTTCCTGCACCACGGCATGGCCGTTGTCGGCCTGCCCTATGCTTTCCAGGGCCAGATGGGCGTCGATGAAATCAAGGGCGGTTCGCCCTATGGCGCCTCCACCATCACCGATGGCGACGGTTCGCGCCAGCCTTCCGAAATCGAGCTGGAAGCCGCTCGTTATCAGGGTGCCCATGTCGCCAAGCTGGCGGCCAAGCTTTCTGCCTGATGGGATGATGTGTTGAAACAGAAATGCGGCCCAAAAGGCCGCATTTTTTATGCCGGAACGTCAAGTCGCCGGTTCTGTCGGAGACAGATTTTTGAGGTCGCTCAAATCGGTGGGTTGACCATGAAAAGGCAGCTTGCGACCACGAAGCCGATCATCGAGATTTCCAGAAAACCGTTCAATCCGTCACGCATTCCAACCATCCTCCTGTCGAGTGAAAAGAGAACGGGCAAAGCTTATCGCGGTTCCATAACGAAAGAATGAAATTCAGCAAATTCCCAAATCCAGCCTCTCCGCCGTCCGACGGAGGGCGTTTTCACGCTTCAGCCAGTGACGACGAAAGCGACCACGAGGTGGCCGAGAAGGCCGATCGCCAGGCAGGAGAGGAGAAAAATGAACAGGGCTTTTTTCATATTTCCGGAAGCTTCCATCTGTTGCGATCCATCGAACCTGTCTTTTTGAAAACGCAGCGCTTCTGGCGGCATTTATAGTCTGCGGCCCCAGTTATTTCGACGTCAGGCCTTGATATCGAGGCCCGCTTCGATTGCGGCTGCGATGAAGGCCTTGCGCGCATCCTCGGGCTTTTTCCGGCCTGCATCGACGGCGGCGCAGATCAGCAGCGCCTTGTCCAGCGCATCGCCGTCTTCTATCGGCCAGTCCTCGATCAGCGCCCAGGAGGCGGCCTGCGTGGTGTCGATGCTCGTGTAATCGCCCGGCGTTTCGAACGCGATCAGGACGGGTTTCTGCCAGCGCGTATTCATCGCCTATCCATCGTGGTTGTTGCGCCCGGCTCTAAACCAAGCGGTCAGGATGCGCAATCCCGTTGCGGATGCGTTTCTGCCGGTTACGGTGCGGTCAGTCGTCGCGCCCGAACAGCCATTCGCGGATGATGCGGCGGTCGATGAGTTCCAGCGAGCGGTCCGGCGCGATGCGGTAGGTTTCCACCGCTCTCGTGCTGCCGTCGATGCGGAACTCATGGGTGAAAGTGCTGCCGATTGGCGATTTCGTCAGTTTGGTTCGCGGCTGGCCCCTGTAGATGATGCTGCCGGGGATGGGTTCGACATAGGGCGCGGGGCCGAGATAGGCGGCCGGCCCGGCCGTGGTGCATCCGGCAAGCGCCAGTGCAAGCGCGATAGCGGCCGACGATACGAGCGTTTTCATCCTGTCCTCCCAAGTGCGTCTGTGAAAACGATGTCGAGGCGCGACGGTTCCCGGCGGCAGAGGGGCGGAGACGATTTTCCCGACTATTTGCTCTTCGGTTTCTGAATGTCGCGCGCGACCCAGCGAAAGAAAAAATAGACGAGGAGGCCAAAGATGAAAAGCGGGATGAGGTTCGCAAAACCGGACATGTGATGCTCGTTTCTCCCTCCCGGTCCGGGGTCTAGCCGGAGTGAAACCGGCAATGCAAGCGAAAGGCAGGAGATAGCCGGTAAAATATCCGTGTGCCTGCGAAGGTGAAGGGGATATGAGGGGCTGTTGGGAGGGGCGGGAGAGATCCGGCGCACTGCCAGTGATGCCGGATCTCTCCGTCTCCCGCCAGTTTCAGGGGACGGGTGACTGGCATTAATATGACGGACAACCGTCAATAGACATAGGCCGAGAAATCACCTCGGATAAATCGCTGCTTTGGTCATCCCGGTGAAGGCCGGCCCGCCACAGCTCCTGAGGGCTTTTGTGGCGACCTAACTTGGCGGAGAATTATTTCCCGAGACGGAGCGGCAAGGCAGCATTTCAGAATTTCCGGTGTAACCCGTTGAAACTGAAGAGGATGCGTTTCCACCCTTATGCTGCCGGCTATAGAGAGAAGGGAACTTTTTGCGCGTTTCATCATTCAAACATGCAGGACATATGCCAATAGTGGAGGGTTACACATGCTCGGCACCATCCTCGTCATCCTTCTCATTCTTTTTCTCATCGGCGCACTGCCAAGCTGGGGTTACCATAATTATGGCTACGGCCCGTCAGGCGGTCTCGGACTGGTTCTGGTCATCGTCCTGATCCTGGTTCTGCTTGGGCGAATCTGACCTTCCGGCACAGCAAATGCAGCATCGCCCGCAACGGCGCAAACGCGCCGGGTGCGGGCTTTGTTTGTTCCGAAATATGCAGCGGATACGAAAAGCTTCATAATCTTAAGCGCTTAGGAGTTCGGCTGCTGTGGTGTGCCGGTCCGGCCCGAAAAAACACCACATTCGGAACGAACCCTCTTGCGCCCATAATGGATTCGTTCTAAATGCCCGCCATCGCTTGATTGATGAGCGTGTGAGGCCTCGTGGCGGAGTGGTGACGCAGAGGACTGCAAATCCTTGTACCCCGGTTCAATTCCGGGCGAGGCCTCCAAAAATTTCACCTTATAAAACAAGCGCTTGCAGTCGAAACTTCAATTTTTTTGTAGGGTTTCGTGTCGCGGTGTGTTGCGACCCGTTTCCCCGTGATTGCGGGCGCTTCCTTCTAGTCACGGCGAATCCATGCAACATGAGTTGCGACATGGAGAACCGCGTTATGAGAGACAGAAGTGAAATATTTCACTGGAATAAGGCGGCGATTCGCCTGGCCGCCGACATAGCGAAAGAGAAGGGCGTTATCGTCAAACTCAATCGCGACGGATCAATTCACGTCACACCTTTACAAGACGATGCTGTGGAGGAGATGCGCACTTTCATTGCATCTCAAGCGTTGCCTGAGGCGTGGTGACTGTTCAGCGGACGAATACCTGATTGAAGCGGTATGGATGTTGGAATGACAACCAAGGCGTTGGTGACGAAATCAGAGCTTCTGAGGATGGCCAAAATTGCGAAGCAGTGTGGCGTTATCGTAGAGCAAGAGTACAAGGGCGTGATCGTTCGCGTTGCGCCAATCGACGCTGGAAGCGTAAAGCCGGCGAAGACGGAGCCTCGCTGGGCACCGGCTGAAGATGCGCCGCCGCCGCCCATACAACCTCCACTGAACAGGTACGAGGAAGCGGTGATGAAGACTCTCGCAGCAATCGGACCGAACGCAAAACTGCGCTACACCCAGCTACGGTCATTTGGGCCAGCGACGGAAGAAAAACTCTTGGCGCGCGGATACATAGATGTAATTCGACCAGCCGGGGGAAGGTTGAAGGACGAGGTCGTTTGCCTCACCGAAAAAGGTTTTGATGACTGGCAAAAGCACCGCGATCACATCAGCAGCCATCCTTACTTATAGGCTGGTGCCGTCATCCTGACACCCGCTCCGATCTCGCATCATCTTACTCGCGATGCTGTTGCCAGACCCATCGAATTTCAAATCACCGCTGTACGGCCGCCACTCGTCCTCAGAATGGCAGCAATCCTGCTCGTCGCCGTTCTGGTCAGTTTCTTCTGGTTCCCGCTCATCGTCATCTTCCCGGTCGCCCGCCGCCGGGTCACTGTCCGCCAAATAGGGTTCCATGTTCTCGTCACCGTCGAGAAGATCCAGCAGGGCAACAAGTTCCTCAATCTTGGCTTCCAAGCGAGCGCGAGTGAATTCGATCTCAGTCCGGTTCATGTTGCCTCCCTCCGACTTTCGGCTGCAGGGGCCACCATCGCGAACGCGGCGTTATCTGAATGCTGGATGTGAACGCGCCACGTCATGCCGTGGATCTTCTGCATCGCTTGCGCGAGCTCGGTCGCTAGGCGATCAACTTCGGAAATCAGATCCTTCCCGCCATCCAACTGGCGGGAAATGTCGGGGTGAATTGCCGCAGCGATCTTCATGCCTTTGCCCTCAGATCGAACACGCCGACCTTAGTCAGCATGACAGTGTGACCGGCCGAGGCGGAGGGCAGAACCACCGCTTGAAAAGCGCCGTTCTGATACCGGCTCAAGGCTTCGGAAAGCTCCCACGAGAGGCGCTCGACATGATCAACCGGCAATTCGTCGCGAGTTTCCCTCATAGGGAAGGAAGCAAACCCGTTAAACGAGGGCGGAATCGGAGGCATTACGTGAGCAGACCATTTCGCGTTGTCGCAGTCCGCGAGTGTGTCCGAAAGCTCTTTCATCAGACGGCGCGCCTTGGTCCACGGATGTTCCTCGGTGCCGGGAATGGTAAGCTTGGTGTAAACGCCGTGCTTGTTGGCGGTAACCTGGTCAATCATCAGATTGGGATTAGCACGGATGATTTTCCCAGCTTCTTCGAGGGTGGCGTCGAGCCGCTTCTTCGGGGATTGCGCTTCAGCGGGCATGGCTTCGCCAGCGGCCGGAATCGTATTCGGCATGATACATTTCCCTTTGTTTATGAGCATTTTCTGTTTATACGTAAACCATAACGGTTAACCAAGGTCAACAGTAAATGTTTACGTGTAAGCAAAAATTGTTTATATAGAGGCATGCCAAGAGGGACTGATGTTGAGAGCAAATCAAATCCGGGCCGCGCGAGCCCTGTTAAACTGGTCGCAATCGGAGCTTGTCGAGAAGTCGGGCTTATCGCTGACGACGATCCGTCGCATGGAGGACGATAAGATCGGGCCAGAAAGAAGTTCGGCTGGCAATGTCGCCACCGTGACGAGGATCATCGAAGACGCTGGCGTCACCTTCTTGAGCGACGGTGAAGTGGTCGAAGGTGGCCCAGGCGTGAGGATGTCATGAACGGACTTTGGCAAAACTCGATAGCTACCGTCGGCGTGGTTAGTGGCTTGCTTTCAATTATCGCCATGATTGCTCCTTTCCCCGTTAGAGAGAGTAGAGTCGCGATCGGTCTATACGTGATTGTCGTCGCAATTCTGGCCACGTTTGCTACTCATTTCTCAAGCCGATTGACACGGATTGAGGAAGTTTCGCGGGTAGCGGATCAGATGGTGAAGGAAAGACAAGTGAACTACACCCATCGAGCATTTGTACTCGCCAGCTTGTCCTTTTTGGAGAAGAACAAGGATCTTTTTCCGGACACCTACGACCGAGCAAAAAAGCTCTGCGAAACGTTCCGATGCGGTGATCCCGAGGCCTCGTTGGAGATGATCGAACTGTCCTATACGATGGCGGGCATTGTCAGGGGACTTGGGACAATGTCGTCATCCAAGTAAGCGGTAGTGAGAAACCCGCTTGTCGCTACCAGTTGACCCCGGAGGTTATCTAATGGGCGTGCGTAGAACGCCGACGTTTCCGCCTGACACTTGGCCGCCGAGGATGATGGCCGACATGGCAGCTGCTTATTGTGGCGAGCGTCACGTCGAAGATTTTCTCGAGCGGGTAGGTACCTCTTATCCGCAGCCGCGAGTCATCGAGACTGCTCGGCGCAAGTTTTGGTATCGTGTCGATTTGGACCGAGCCATGAGCATCGGTGCTGCTGAATCTGGTCCTAGTATGGGAGCGATTTTCCGCGCGAAGATGCAGGAGAAGAAGCGTTCGGCGGCGAAAGCAAAGCTGAACGACGAGGTCTGACGCCATCTTTCAGGGTGTTCGCATGACACGAATACCTCTGCACGTGCATGACACACATACCTCGGGGCACCTGCACCATACAGGCACCCGAGCCCCAAAATGTGCCGGTGGGGCACGCTATGAAAAGGAGAGCATTGAATGTCCGCATTGACGTTGATCTCCTCACAGCCGGGAATAGAGGCTGTCTCCGATCTCTCTGTCTCCGATCTCTCTGACGCTGCGCTCGACTACGGCCGCGCTGCGCTATCCAGCAACACCATGCGGGCCTACAGAAGCGACTGGCAGGATTTTCAGGACTGGTGTGCGGCTCGCGACCGATCGCATCAGCCGGCCACCCCTGCGACCGTGGCCAACTATGCATCGTCTCTGGCCGAGGCTGGGAAGAAGGTGCCCACAATCGCCCGCAAGTTGGCCGCCATTCGCTTCTTTCACCGCGGCGCTGGCCTGGATAACCCGACCGATAATGCGGGCGTGGCGGCCATCCTGAAGGGCATACGCCGCACAGTGGGCACAGCGGCCCGCCAGAAGGCTCCAGCAACGGTTGACGTCATTCATGCCATGATGGCGCGGATCAACGCTGACAGCCTCCAGGGCAAGCGTGATAGGGCATTGCTGTTGCTTGGCTTCGCTGGCGCCTTCCGTCGATCGGAGCTTGTGGCTATCACTGTCGAGGATCTGACGTTCAGCGAAGAAGGCGTGGACGTGTTCTTGCCGAAATCGAAGACCGACCAGGAGGCGAAGGGCCAGTCGGTAGCCATCCTGAACGGCAAGGCTCTGAAACCCGCTGACAGGCTCAAGGAGTGGCTTCAGGCGGCGGGGATAAGCTCGGGCCCTATCTTCCGCCGCTTCAATCGGGGTGACCGCCTGACGGCCGAGACGCTGACGGATCAAGCCGTGGCGCTGATCGTGAAGAAATATGCCGACGCGGCCGGCCTCGATGTGGCGAGCCTATCCGGTCACTCGCTGCGCGCTGGCTTTGTTACCTCGGCGGCAGAGAACCGGGCGAGCATATCGCGCATCATGGAAGTGACCCGGCATCGCGACCCGCGCACCGTGGAAACCTATGTGCGCCGAGCGGACCGGTTCAAGGATCATGCGGGGGATGGGTTCCTATGAAGACGTTCACCTTTGATACAAACTGCTTGATTGCCCTGTCCGACGAAACCCGCTCTGAACATGGTGACGTTCTGAAGCTCGTGGAGGCCAGCAAGAAAGGCCTGATCAGCGTTGCCATGGTGGCGTCCAGCGCCGCAGAGCGGCAGTTGTCGGGCGAATACCTCGGCAACATCGCAGGATTCAAGCAGAGGATGGCCGATCTGAACTTAGACCACGTCGAGCTTCTGCGGCCAATCGGTACCTACGGCATGACATTCCATGATCATGCTATCTATCCAGATGATGCGCAGATGGCATTGCAAACGCAGATATTCGAGACCCTTTTTCCAACCACCCCAGCTAGTTGGCCGGATCATGCCGCTGATCTCGGCCAGAGCACCGAAGATACTGAAACACCAGCCGGCGTAAAGTGGCGGAACAAATTCCTCGACGCCCAAGGGATGTGGGGGCATATCAACTACGGTCGAGACGTCTTCGTCACGTCCGATGCAAACTTTGCCCGCCGCTTCAAGGCCCGCGAGGAGTTCAAGCGTGTCGTCATCGCGACCCCAAGCGAGGCCGTCGAGATGTTGACCACTGCATGAAAACCTTGGAGAAAACGTCCGGAACTCCGGACGAATTTCGCACTCCGCCAAACTCCAAATTTCTGCCATTTGCTGCCAATTGGCTGAGCCCATATGTTGACATTTGTTGACGGCTTGCTCGCGATAAGGGTGATTATCGATAGCAAGTTGGATCAAGATTCCGGAAGTTCCGCAGCCGTTGGCGGAACTATGGAGTACCAGTTGAACTGAAAGACGGCTTCTCTGTCTGCATTGAGGTCGGCAGAGAGTATTAAACCGGTGCCAGGCAATCCCGTTTTCTTGTTCACGACAAGAACGGTGAGGGGTGGGAGCCCGTTTTCGTCACACCAGTACATCAGGTGCCCGAGTTGCCTATCCAAAACGCCAGACCCCTTATAGCCTAGGCGGTCTGCGACCATCTGGTACGTTAGAATCTCTCGGCGATGGGCTGCGCCAATTAGAATTAGGTAGATTTGTACCGCTCTGGTTCTGGTCGTGGAATTGGTAGCAAAATACGAAATCGGCACTATCGAATCCTCTAGTTGTCCTGAGACGTCATGCGGGCCTAACTGCAAGAGGCCAGGGCGGTTAAAGCGAGCGCAGATCCTTCACGAGCCTTCTCCCAAGAACAGCTGTTTCTAACCACAGATCAATTTCGCCGCGTATTACGCGGGCTACGCCTTCTGGGCCCAGATCGTCATATGCCCCTACCTGCATATCGGCTACCGTTGTTCTAATACCAATCACACGGGTGTAGAACTTCGCAAGCGGGCCGGTGATTTGCCCAAGCGTGCCAATATTCCCCATGTTTGCTGTGAAAATCGGGAAAGGGTCTCTCGCTTGCTCTTGATCAGAAAGCCAGCCCTCCACTTTGGGGATCGTGCCTTCGGTAGCTTGCTTGAATAGCATTTCAGCGACCGGGACCCAGCCTCGGTGATCGACAATGTCTATGTAGGCCTCAATTTCAGCAGCTATGGCGAAAGCGATTGACTGGCGACGGTGGGTAATTTCATGGCGACGCTGAAGGTGTTGGCCGAACAACGCGGCGCCGGCACCGATCAAGGCACCAACAAAGCCAGTAACGGCAGGTAGCACCTGCAGCCAAACACTCATTACGTTCTCCAAGATTACGCGTGCCAGGTGGTGTCTGTCAGACCCTTAATCGATGTACTTCTTTGCCGTCGCTCTGAGCCTGTCAGAATGCTCATAGATTTGATCAAGGCTGTCGATGATGAGCCGCTCTTCCGCCTCACCATCGAAGAGGCCAATGTATTTGATCGATCGATTGAAGTGTAAGCGTGCCAGGGGCTTACGGTTATTGTTGTCGATCAATACGCCGCAATAGGATTTCTGGTCGCGCATGACCACGCGGGCAGGACTTATGGTATCTCGCACGATTGCTTTCACAATCATGTAGCCTTCCCGTTCTTCTTCCGTCGTGACGATTTCCGGCTCGTCTTCCACAGGAGCGTCGATCTTCTCGATGACTTCTTCCGTGTCCGCCAGGGCGCTGGAGAGCCTGCTCTTAACGGTGTCCATAATCACTTCGCGAAACGCGGTCCTAACCACGCCGGTAAGCATTTCTCGTACCTGAGCCGTCATCCGGCCCTCATAGACTCCAGCAGACACGATCCGCACAAATTCCTCGGAGGGCTCTTCAATCAGCTTGGAAATGACCTGCTTGATTCCCGAGGTGTATTTGAGACGCTCGGCCGTTGCGAGTATGGCATCCACGTCGAAGGCGGACTTCTCAAACTTCCTAAGCTCGGTGACGATGCCCGCATTGAAATCGGTCACATCGAAGACAAAGAAGGGACGGGTATCGAGTTTATTTGGCGCTTCCAGATCCGTGTAGAAATTGAAGGTTCGCCCGTTCGTCAAGATGGCGAATTTCGCATTCGTAACGCTAAAATAGCGGTACAGTTGATCGAGATGCTTTTTATCCAGAGCCACTGATATGGGTTTGCACTCGATCAGTATGCGCACCTCGTTGTCGATCTTGATCGCGTAATCGACCTTTTCACCCTTTTTGCCCACAGCATCCGCAGTGAACTCGGGAACAACTTCGGAGGGGTCGAAAACATCATAGCCAAGCGATCGCAAGAAAGGCAACACGACGGCGGTCTTGACCGCTTCCTCGGTGGCCATCGTGCTGGAATGCGATTTCACCCGCTCAGCGATTGCGCGCAAGCTTTCTTCGATCGTGCTCATGTGTTCCCCCTGCCGAGCCATAATCAAAGTAAAGTTGCTTAACAGATTGATTCCGTCAATCTGGCGTTGTCATCAATTTCACGACTTGCTTAACAAGGGCAGGGCTGACTGGTAGCGATAACGGTCATTCTCACGATGAAAAGCTGAAGCGCGTTGCGACGGCAATCGATCGCCTTGCAGCCGGTGAGACACCCGAACAGATCAAGGCCGGGCCGCGGCCTGAATACGATCCGACGCCGGCGGAGAAGGAAGCCATAGCTGAGTTTATGGAACTTCCGGAAGGCCTGCCGCAATACATTAAGGTGCCTGATCTGCCGCAGATGTTGAGGTTTCAGCACCCCCGGCAAGAGGTCGCGTTGGCGGTCGTCATGAAGGCTCTAGGGATCACCGATCAACGTCTATATACCTCGATGATCTCACAGATCACTAATGCGCTCTCGCGCGGGGAGGAAGCGGAAGTTGCTGAATTGAATGCTGCCATTGCTCTGGTGGCCGGCATCGAGCCCAGAGACCACCTTGAGGCAATGCTGGCCTTCCAAATGGCCACGGTGCATGTCCTGTCTCTCCGTCACACCAGATCGCTTGTCACCGCTGATCGCGTCGATCTCCTGGACCTGCATGAGCGTATCGTCAACAAGCTGATGCGGACATTCACAAGCCAGATGGAGGCCCTGCGAAAGCATCGCAATGGCGGCAATCAAAAGGTCGTTGTCGAGCACGTTTATGTTGGCGAAGGCGGTCAGGCGATCATCGGCAATGTCACCCACGGGGGGCGGGGTAGAAACAAAAAAGGTGCACAATCCCATGGACAAGAAGATTTATCCTTACCAGCTCGCGCCGCGGTGCTCGGCCATGTCGAAGCGGACAAAGTGCCAGTGCCAGGCGCCAGCGGAACGCGGGAAGATGGTTTGCCGGTTCCACGGAGCGCGCGCCGGAGCGCCAAAGGGTAGCAAGAACGGTGCATATAAGCATGGTCGGTTCACCTGCGAAATGATCGAAATCCGCAAGGAGATTGCCGAGATAGGGCGTCAGCATCGCGACATGATGGCGCTTCTTTCCGGTGGCGGCCGGTAGCACCTTATCAACACAATTCAACACACAAATTGATGTTGTTGCGCAAACCTATCATCATCTGTTATATATTCGCCAGCGACCACGGATGAACTGGCGCAAAGGATTGGCCGGCCTTCCGAGGTGACGGCCTTTCTTTTTGCCTGGAGCACCAGATGATTACCGAGATCGAGATTGAAGACGTTGGCATGCTTCGTCCCATGAACGCTTTCCAGCTTCACCGAGCCATGAGGATCAAGGATCGGGGCAATCGTGCTATCGCATTTGCAGCCTTCGGACTCGGCTTGAGTGTCCAGCAATTCAAGAAACTGCCTACACAAAAGCAGCGTGAAATCTGGGATGCTCATAGCCGCCTCATATCGCCCGCTTCAAGCGCGCCAAGGCGTGAGCGCAGTGAACATGCTTCCAACCCGCCAAAGCCATATACGAGACTGTCAGAGGCGCAGAAAGCCTACTACGGTAAACAGCTTATCGACATGAAGGCTTCGTTGCCTCGCGGTCATTTCGGTCCATGGCTACGTGAAAAGAGTGGGCTGACTGTTAGCCAAGCTCAACGGTATATGCGAATGGCGAGGTGAATCCCGTTGACAGGCACAACCTGTGATGATGAAAATTCAAGCTTGCGGCTTGGAGGGATATGCATGCGCAAATGGGTTCTATCAGCAGTGTTTTTCGTTTCGATCACTGCTCCTGCAATGGCGGGTTTTCAGCAATGGTCAGTGGACACAGAGGACGATCCTTTCTCTGGCGGTAAGCGTGTAACCGTCGATTTTATGAGCTCCCTTCGGTCGGGCGTGATCGTAATATGTGACACCGCCGAGAAGGGACTTATGTTCCGAGCAATACCTGGCTTCGCATTCGATACGCGGCTTCAGGGGCTTACTCCCGAGATAGAATTCGCGATCGACGGGGTAAGACTTCTTGGGCAGACCGGAGAGACAGGGGCAGTCGGGGATAACTTGGCCGCCGCCCAAGTGATGCTGACGAAAGAGAACGCAGAATCTCTCGTCGCAGCGTTCGCCACTGCCAAGAAGCAGATTGCGATTAAGGATGGCATCAGCGACAGACCGCATCTGTTGACTGCCAGAGGATCAACGAAAGCAGGTGCCTCGTTGCTCACTTGTATGAAATTGCAGAAGTGAAGCCGCAGCACCTTGAAGCTTCGAAGGATCGGTAGCGAGAAGACCAGTTATCAATACCGATCGCGGTGCCAGGAGCCGTTCAGATCGGCCACCATCTGGTCGTAAGCCGCCATGGACTTTGCCTCGTCGTCGGTAACCTTCGGGGTGCCTACATCCGCGCCGTCGAGGATGGCGAAATACCTTTCCGCCGGCATTCCAGAGGTCACCACGCCGCGCACGCCATCATAGAGCGGCAGGGCTGCAGCCTGGTCGAGCGGCATGCCTTTCACGCTGTCTTTCATCGTTTGGCGTTCGGCATCGGTCATCGCCTGAGGTTCCTTCCGGTTGGCACCGTCACCAATGCGCAGTTCAGAGCCGCCACGCGCGGCCGGGACAACGGCGATATGGTTGCTGCGGATACCGCGCTGAATCGCGTCGTAGGCCTCGCCAGAGGGCGATACGCCAGCCGTCCAGTCGAGATCACAGGTGTAGCCCATGGAGAGCTCTCTGGTGCCGTCCTCGATCTCTCTGATAGTGCCGGCGTCGGCCAGCAGCATGGACACGCGGACAAACTCGCCATCGCGCGCCACTTCGCCGTCGCTCCAGCCCTTTGCCACGTCTTTCCAGTTGTTGGCCGACACAGCCTGATTAGGATGCCCCAGCGTCACCGGACGGTGAGCGAAGCTCTGCATCGTGTCGCTGCTAAAAACCTCGTCAGCGGGCCGGAAAACGCGAACCACGGGCATCTCCGGCTTGCCCACCTCTGAGCCCGCGTAAAGCTGCACATTGTTCGCCCGGGCGACCTTGGCATTGACCGTGAGATATCCGTCGCGAGTGCGGTGCTGGCCGTCGATCGTCAATTTGTCCTGAAGGTGCATGTTCAGTTCCTTTCAAGTTGAGCGGTGGCGGGAAGCCCTCGGGCGGAGACAACCCATCTTCCCGCCACCTCATGCCGACGGTTACCAGTCGCGGGCATATCAATTCTCCGGTGGTTGTTTGTGGGCGTCACGAAGGCGTTGGACAGAATCCTGATAGGCCTTTTCGGCCGCATCCTTCGGATCATTCCGCCTGATGCCATCGGCCATCACGACCGCAAACGGATCGGTGTTTACGCGCGCTGCGAGGAGGTCAAAGCGCTCATCGATGTAGGCTTCAGTCTTGCCATCCACAGCGCCGTCACCGCATCGGCGGCGAACGACTTCCCGTTTCACATCGAGCGCGCTCGCGAAATTGTCAGCGTCAAAAGCGGGGTAGATTTTTTTGGCGATGTCTTTCGTGTCGACAAGGGCAAGCGCGCGACGATGAATTTCACCATCCTGATCCTGCAGCTTCGCCTTCTTGCTTTCGATTTCGCGATTGATTGCGGCGATCTGGGCGTCTTTCTGCGCGATATCAGCGATATGTCGTTTCCGGGCGTCCTCGATCTCAGCTTCGATAAGCGCTGCCTCGTCTTCCATAGCCTTGACGAAATATGCCACGTCAGCGTCAGTGAGCAGCTTCAGCGGCTCTTCCTTTCGGTCGGCCACCGGCTGGCGGTGCCCACGCTGGAGAGCGGCCCAATCCTTGACGAACTCGGCAACCTTTGCCTCAACGCCATCGCTCAGACCGACGCGCTGATGAGTGCCATCTTCTTTCTTGCGGTTGAAAAGCATTATGCGGTTCCTCGTCAGTAAGCGGCCGGCGGCCACATGAAGCCGTGCACCGAATTTTCGTTCTTGCGGAATTTCGGAAGACGCACGCCGTCGATCAGGTTCGGAAGCTGGGAATCGTGCTGGACGCCGAATTCAAAACTGGCATCGCGTGCAATCTTCTGGGCGGAGTAGAGCCACGTGTCGGCGCTCTGGCCAGCATTGGCGCGCTGCAGGCGGTCGCTGTTCTTTGCGAGCCGGTCAAGCAACTGAACGATTGCGGAGGCGTGCTTCTCGTAAGCCGCCAGATCCTTCACAAGCTGGTCGCGCTCTGCTTTGGCCGCGTCATACTCGGCGGCGCGGGCAGCGGCTGCCTCGTTGCTCTTTGCGGTCTGGAGAAGCTCACTCAACTGATCGGCGGCGGCGTCCATGCGCTTGCTTCGGAAATTGGCGTCTTCCATTTCCTTGCGGGCTGCCTCGACTTCGGCGGGGCGCAAGCGGGGATTGAGCGCGCGTTGCTCTGCGGCCTCGCTGGTGGCCTTGGCATCGGCGCTGGTCTGCTGGACTTCCTGAAGTAGCGCGGCAATGGTCTGGGAGGTCTGTTCGCCTGCGAAAGCATCGGCAATGCGATCATCCAGGCTGGTGGCTTCCTTGCTCATTCGGTTCTCCTTTGTTGAGAACCATAAGATCACGCTGAGAGGCTTGGCAGAATTCGAATAATTTGGAAGTCTATGCTAGTTTCTGAGTCTTTTGCGGGGGCGAAAATGGATTTATTTCAGAATTTTATAGTTTATTGGCCGTTCTCATTGGCGGGAATTTTGATATTTTTTTATGCGATGATTTTGGTGCATAGGAAAATTGATATCGGTGTTGGCCATTCTATTCTTGTGGTGGCAGGTTTTTTGATAGCGCTCGTTCCATTTGTAACAGTCAAAGTTGGGACTGATGGATCCATCGAGCTGCAGCGCCTTAAGGTTCTTAATGAGGCAACTCAAAGTACGGTCGAAGGGGTCGGCGAACTTCAAAAAAGACTTGAGAACTTAGCGTCAGTAACAGAGAAGCGCCTAGATGCCTTGGAAAACCCGAAACCTACTGGCACTTTCACTCATACTGGCGTGACGTCGTTACCTACAATCGTCAATCCGCCGAACATCCAGATTCCCGCATTGGACGACCCACAAGCGATATTGAACACTCTTCAGAGAGATGACTGGCGAAATAACCGACTGCCGATCCATTGATCATCTGGAAGGTCGGCGCCTGATTTCTTCGAGTAGCGCGACAGCGCGCGATAAATAAACTGCGACCAACGGGTGTGTTCGTTGACCTTGGCGAAGGCGTTCAAGTGTTTCGACTTCCCCGTCTAACTTCATTAGTAGGGCGGGCAGCGATATTTGGAGCGGAGAATGTCTTTCCGCCTGCCGTCCTATACCGTCTTTGCGGGCCCAAATGCGTATCGTCTTGTCGCTGACTTGGCCGAAGTACATTGCTGTTTCGATTCTGATGATTTCAGACGGCATCATAGGCACTGGCAGCTTCCGGCCGCCGGCGATGCCACGCTGGATATCGTCGTGATCGAGGAGTGAGGGCGCGGGGTTGATCAAAAGGCATCCCCGATGATGTTCTCGTGGGCCCAGGCCACATAGCGATCGAGGACGGGGCCGGCATCTTCACCAGTGCACTTGCGATAAGCTTCGCGCGTCGGCCGGTCCTGTATCGCCCATAGAAGCGCGTCAGCATCGACAGGGAGCGGATATCCTTCCTCTGGATTGATATCGGGAATACCGTTTATCGTGACTGGTTCGGCTGTCATGCTGCGCCCTCCAGTTCCTTTGCCAGCCTGGCGCTCTCGACTATTGCTCGTGATCGAATATCGACGGCAAGGTCATGCAGTTCGGCGGTCCGCTTGATGATGAAGCGAAGGCCTGCTACCTGAGCAGTATCGACGGCTGCCGCCAACACGTCGAGTTCGTGGCAAACCGCCTCAGCCTCGGCTTTAAGGGCCAGCGCTTCCCCGAGGTCGTCTCGTGCTTCAAGCACCCGCAAAGCTTCGTTGACTGTCAAATCCGACACGCGTTTCGTTTTTGCCATGATCTCCGGCCAGCGCTTTGCAACTCGCATGTAGCGCTGAGCGGTTCGCGATCCGCCTTTGAAGTTTTCCTTTAGCCAGGATTCCCATTCACCATGCGGCACAAGGGCTTTCGCATCAAGCAACGCTGAGCCGGCTTCCCTCGCGGATTGTGCGGCCGACCGAAGCGCCACGGCTGCCGCCTCATGGGCATCATTCGCCATCTGAGCGAGAACAGGGAGATGATTGCTCATGCCACGCTCCTTTTGAGGGGGATCGGATCGCCGCCGCCTTTCGGCCGAGGGATGTTGTAGATCGTCTCCATTGCGGCCTTTCGGATAAGCGCAGGCATCGCGTCGATAACATTCGATGGCTTGCTGTCTGCCCACTGAAAGAGATCAAGCTGCTTCATCTTGTCCTCGCTTGCTTTTGCACAACGTCCCACTCCTCAATATCGAACGGAAACAGGTCCCCATCCATCAGCGTATTAAGACGACGCTGGAATTCATGCGCAGGGCAACCTCGCTGCTGCAAAAATGACCGACCATCTTCAATTGAAGACGGCACTGGGAAAGCACGACTGTCCCTCTGCTTAACCATTCCTTCCTTTTCATAAGCCCCCATTGATGGTGGTGCCTGTGGCGCTGCCGGTGGCGGTGTTTTTGATTGTAATGGTGATGGTGGTGGTAATGGTGATGGTGTTTCGTTTAGCTTTCATCAGCTTTACCGTTAGCTTTACCTGTAGGTTTTGTTTCGGTTTCGTTTAGGTTTTCAGGCTGCTTGCGTGGGCGCCCGCCTTTCTTGCCGTTTTCGACTTTCGTCTGCCGAAGTGCCTCAGACTGGAGACGCAATTCTGCAGTCTTGGAATGCCGCCAAACCCAATCAAACAAGGGTGCTAGCGCGTCACGAATGCCAGCCCATTGTTCTCGATCCGCCATGCAGATGCGGCGCAACCGCTCATCATCGGTCGGGAGTTCGCCGTGTTGCCATTGATGGAGACGGAGACGCATATGGCAACCGTATTCTTCTGGGCTTAAAGCAGAGGTTTCTGCCAGTTCGTCGCCTATGTAGATTTGCATCCATGGAAGGTGGCTCATGCGTTTGCTTGCCTCCACATCCGGTACTTGTTGGACAGCGCCGCCGCCTCACACGCCTCCAGCGCCGAGAGGCCGAAGCGATCGCGCAGGTTAGGAATAATCGGTGTCGGTGCTGGGTTTTGCTCGGCAAGCCATTGTGCGGCCTGGATAACTGTTTCGCTGTGTTGATGATCGGCGCCTGTCATGCTGCCTCCACCAAAAAGTCAATTAGCTTCTGAAGGCTAGCAACCCATCGACCGCCGACTTTCTTTGCGGGGATCTCGCCCTTCTCAAGAAGGCTGAAGGTGACCCTTGGGGTGCGCCCGATTACTTTAGAAATTTCTTCTCCACCCCATACGAGGTCAACAACGGCATTTTTCTCGGCCATGGTCTTCTTTCATCTCCGGTGAATTTACGTGATGGCTAGTAGCCACTAGTTAACTATGGCTAGTAGCCGCTATTGCGTCAAGCAGAGATTCGTGGCTAGTAGCCACTATGAGCAAAAAGCCAGTGATCCAGCCCCAAGACAAATACGTGTTACGAATGCCTGATGGTCTGCGCGATAGAATAAAAGCGTACGCCGAAAGACACGGGCGAAGCATGAATGCAGAGATTATCCGAGTTTTGGAGCGAGAGTTTCCGGAGCAGTGGCCAGTCGATGACCGCTTAATAGAACTTGCAAAAATGCTGAATGTCTTGAGTGCGGGCCGTGGTGATCCTCGGCTTGACGGCTTTATCGATCGGTTCAAGGAGACCGTGGACGGAATTGTCTCCGGACGAGTGACGGGCGTAGATGCGGAAACAAGGGAGTCTGTCAGAGAACTGTGGGCTGCATACAAGGCCGAAGCTGACGAAGCAGCGCACGAAGCCTTCAAAGACTCTCAGATGGATTACAGTGACGATGAGTTGGAAGCTCACGAGCTCACAGGGAACTATGAAAAGTACGCCGTCCCGCCACCCAAACGGCCGCATCCTGTAGGGGACAGCTTCTATTTGATGGATATCATTCCGCGTGGTCCTCTGTCGGAAATAGCCGAGCGATTGAGTTCCGGCGACACCGAAGGTGCGGCGGATATCATGCGAAAGATACCAAAGCGCCAAATAGAGGAGCGTTTGAAATTTCACGCATTGTCAAAGTTCGAACAGGATGAACTTCGCAGTAACCCGGATGCGGGGGCTCCAGAAGAAAATTACGACCCGTTTAAACTCTCGGAGTGAGGCATGAGTGTACGCAAGCGCGAATGGACAACTCCAAAAGGCGATGCGAAGAGCGCTTGGGTAGTCGACTACTTCGACACTGCCGGGAAGCGCCGGCTGAAAACATTCAAGCTAAAAAAGGAAGCCGACCGGTTCGCCGCGACGGCCTCTGTGGAGGTCAGGGAAGGCGTTCACGTCGCTGACAGTGCAAGTGTGACTGTCGAGAAGGCTGGCGCGCTGTGGATCGCCTCGGGCGAAAGCGCGGGGCTTGAGCGCTCATCGATGGATCAGCGCAAAAGCCACCTGAAGCACCACATCAATCCATTGATTGGCCAGACGCTGTTGTCGCGCCTCAATGTTCCGGCCGTCAGGGACTTCGAAGACACGATGAGGCAGAACGGCCGATCGCCAGCAATGGTGAAGAAGGTTCTGACCTCGCTCGGCTCGATCCTGTCTGATGCGAATGAGCGTGGCCTGGCAACGCGAAATCCAATCCGGGACATCCGATCCAGCCGTAAGGGCCGTGACAGGCGGCAGGAGAAGCGCCAGAAGGGCAAGCTTGTCGTGGGCGTGGACATACCCACCAGAAGCGAGATTAAGGCGCTCGTGGCCGCTCTGGACGGCAACTGGAGGCCGTTGCTTGTGACGGCAATCTTCACGGGTATGCGTTCCTCAGAATTGAGGGGCCTGCGGTGGCAGGACGTTAATTTCAAAAAGGCAGAGATCCACGTCAATCAGCGCGCCGACCAGTTTAAGGAAATCGGCCCGACAAAGTCAGAGGCCGGCGTAAGAACGATCCCTGTGCCCCCTGTCGTCATCGCAGCGCTGAAGGAACATAAGCTCCGCCAGCCGCCGGGCTTCGAACTAGTCTTTGCCAATCCAGACGGTGAACCTCGGTCACATGCGAACATCGTCAACAAAGGCCTGAAACCAGCGATGATTCGAGCTGGTGTGACTGTGGGTGAGGGGGATGCCATCGAGGCGAAATATACTGGCCTCCACGCGCTGCGCCACTTCTACGCCTCTTGGCTTATCAACCGAAAGGAAGATGGCGGCTTAGGTCTCCCGGTCAAAATGGTGCAGGAGCGCATGGGGCATTCCTCGATCGTGATGACAATGGACACCTACGGGCACCTATTTCCGCGGCTGGATGATGGGACAGAACTAGCACAAGCCGCGAACATTTTGCTCGATTGATTGCAACATAATTGCGACAAACGGGGAAATTGCGATGGTAAATCAATGGCGGGTGAAAGCCTGCAAATCCTTGTACCCCGGTTCAATTCCGGGCGAGGCCTCCAAAAAATTCCACGAACACAATGTTTTCGGTATTTGTGCCCCGCTTCGCGGTAATTTGCTGTTCCGGAAAACTCCACTGTTTCGCTTTTTCCCGCACATCCTGCTCAGCGCGCTTGAAAGCGTGCGCTTGGGCAATTATGAGATTATCCAAAGGCGAGGGTGAGCCCCTGCCATTTTGAGCTTTTGGAGCCGAGGCTTCCCGACCGGCATCCTTGAAATTGAGGCGAGACGATATGATGGATTTCGAAACCGCACGCGCCAATATGGTCGACAGCCAGTTGCGTACGACCGACGTGACGTCGCATTCCGTGCTGAAGGCGTTTTTGAGTGTGCCGCGCGAGGCATTCGTGCCGGCGGGCGTGCGGCAGATTGCCTATGTGGACGAGGACCTGCAGATCTGTCCCGCCCGCGATGGCCGTCCGGCCCGTTATGTCATGAAGACCTCGCCGCTGGCAAAGCTGCTGCAGCTTTCGGCCGTGTCGAAGGAGGACGTGGTGCTGGAAGTCGGCGGCGGCGCAGGTTATGCGGCTGCCATCCTTTCGCAGCTTGCCGGTTCGGTGGTTTCGCTTGAAAGCGATGAGGCGCTGGCCGCACAGGCGACCGAGACGCTCGCCTCGCTCGGATATGACAATGTCGCCGTCGTGACAGGCGATCTCGAAAAGGGCTATGCGGGCGAAGCGCCCTATGACCTCATTTTCATCAACGGCTCGGTGGAAGAAGTGCCGGCGGCACTGATCGACCAGCTGCGCGACGGCGGACGTCTGGTCGTGGTCGTCGGATATGGTGGCGCCGCAAAGGCCACCGTCTATCGCCGCGATGGCAACAGCACATCGGCAGCCGCTTTCTTCAATGCTTCGATCAAGCCGCTGCCGGGTTTTGCCAAGGCGGCCGAATTCGTTTTCTGATCGGCAAAGGATCATCTTCTCTTTTGACGCCGGGGTGACGTTTCCGCCCCGGCGTTTTTATGTTCGGTTTGCCGGCGGGCGCTTCCTTCCGGGCCGCTCTCACAAAGCTGTGCATCATCACGAAACTTGTCGAATCAGTGATTTAGTTCCTCGCTATGCTGACCTAAACTAAGGGTGATTCGGGGTGTGCGTATTTCTGCCCCGCATGATCCTGCGACAGGGACGGCGAAATGCTCAAGCGCTTGGCCGGCCATGTTTCAGAGCATCGGTGTGACGATCGATTTCGGTTGTCGAAAACGCGATGTGCAAATTGAACAGGTCAAGGAGCGCTCATCCGGTGTCCGAGGGATGCGGCAAGGGCGCTCGAAGAGTGGAAACCGGGGATTGATATGGCTCAGCCAAGCGTAGCGCGTGAACCGTCCATGGAAGAGATTTTGGCGTCTATCCGCCGGATCATCGAAAGCAACGAGACCGGACCTGCCGGTGCGTTTTCCGGGCAGTTGCCGCCGGTCTATGACGATGAAGACGAGGCTGCGAGCGAAGCGGCCTTCGTGGCGGAGCCCATCAGCCCGCCGGCGCGTGTTCCCCCCGCTGCAAACCAGGCTTTCGGCTCACGGCCTGCGCAGGAGTTTTCGCCGGTTTCCGAAAAGCCAATGGCTGAAGGGCAGGAAAGCGCCGCCGAAAAGACCATGTCCCTTGCCGATGTTGCCGCCCGTGTGCGTGCCGCTGCAGACCGTAACGCGGCCATGGGGCCGCAGGCTTTCGCCGCGCAGGCCCGCAGTGGCGCGTCCGAGACCGCGCCGCCGGCTGCTGCGCCGGCTCTATCGCAGCCTTTGTCCGCGACGTCTTCGGAACGCGCTGCACCGCAGCGCCCGACGGATGTTCGGCCGCTGATGGCTGCGGCCGCCGCGAGCGTCGGCGAGCAGCCGGCATCCAGCGTGAGCGAGCAGCCGGTATCTTTTGCCGCCGAGGATCGCGCCGCCGCTGCCGCCATCGAGAGCGCGCCTTCGGCCGAAAACCGCTTCGATCAGCTGTCGCTGCGCGGTGCCATCGAAACGCCGCTGACAGCGGATCGTTTCGATATGGCGGTGCTGGAACCTGCTGTTGAAAAACATGCATTCGATCTGGCCAAGCCACAGGCAGAAGACGTGGCGGTTGGTGAGGGCGGCGTGTCGCTCAATCTCCTTTCCGCCGCTGCCGGCGCGCAGATCGCCCGTTCCTTCAGCGAGCTTGCGCAGGTTTTCGACGGCGTCGAGCGGCGCTCGATCGAGGACATGGCGGCTGAAATGCTGCGCCCGATGCTGCAGGACTGGCTGGAAGACAATCTTCCGACGCTCGTGGAGCGTCTGGTGCGTGAGGAAATCGAGCGCGTGGCGCGCGGTTCGCGCCGCTAAGTTCTCCTCCGGCCGCACGAGCGATTGCGGCGGATGCTACGAAACAGGGGCCGCTCCGGCATAGGGGCGGCTTTTTTGTTGAAGATGAAGGTGTTATGGGGGCATAGTCACCCGTGGGTCCGCTCAATGGTTGGCTCGCGGGCGGGTTTCTGTTGACTCTCTCCCGTCCATCCTTATTTAAAAAATCCACACAAGAACTCTAAAATTCAGGTCAGGAAATGCTCGAAAAGACCTACGATTCCGCTTCCGTCGAACCGAAAATCGCCAAAGCCTGGGACGAGGCTAACGCTTTTCGTGCCGGCGCCAACGCCAAACCGGGTGCGGAAACCTTCACCATCGTCATTCCGCCGCCGAATGTGACCGGCTCCCTGCATATGGGCCACGCGCTCAACAACACGCTGCAGGATATATTGGTCCGCTTCGAGCGCATGCGCGGCAAGGACGTGCTGTGGCAGCCGGGCATGGACCATGCCGGCATCGCCACGCAGATGGTCGTCGAGCGCAAGCTGATGGAACAGCAGCTTCCGGGCCGCCGCGATATGGGCCGTGAGGCTTTCGTCGAAAAGGTTTGGGAATGGAAGGCCGAATCCGGTGGCCTCATCTTCAACCAGCTGAAACGTCTCGGCGCCTCCTGCGACTGGTCGCGGGAACGCTTTACCATGGATGAAGGCCTCTCCGAAGCGGTTCTCGAAGTTTTCGTCACGCTCTACAAGCAGGGCCTGATCTACAAGGACAAGCGCCTCGTCAACTGGGATCCGAAGCTGCTGACGGCGATTTCCGACATGGAAGTCGAGCAGATCGAGATGAAGGGCAATCTCTGGCACCTGCGTTACCCGCTGGAAAAGGGCGTTACCTATCAGTATCCGGTTGCCTTCGACGAAGAGGGCAAGCCCACCGAGTTCGAAACCCGCGATTACATCGTCGTCGCAACGACGCGTCCGGAAACGATGCTCGGCGATACCGGCATTGCGGTGAACCCGGAAGACGAGCGTTACAGGGGCATCGTCGGCAAGCATGTCATCCTGCCGATCGTCGGACGCAAGATCCCGATCGTCGCCGATGACTATGCCGATCCGACGGCCGGCACGGGCGCGGTCAAGATCACGCCTGCGCATGATTTCAACGATTTCGAAGTCGGCAAGCGTTGCGGCCTGCGCGCCATCAACGTCATGAATATCGACGGCACGATCACCATCAAGGAGAATGAGGATTTCCTTGAAGGCCTCAGCCATCCGGCTGCGCTGCATGGCGCATGGGACCGTCTGGAAGGGCAGGACCGTTTTACCGCCCGCAGGATCATCGTCGAAATCTTCGAGGAAGCCGGCCTGCTCGACAAGATCGAGCCGCACAAGCACGTCGTGCCGCATGGCGATCGTGGCGGTGTGCCGATCGAGCCGCGCCTGACCGACCAATGGTGGGTGGACAACAAGACGCTTGCCCAGCCGGCGATTGCCTCGGTGCGCGAAGGCCGCACCAATTTCGTGCCGAAGAACTGGGAAAACACCTACTTCCAGTGGATGGAGAACATCCAGCCCTGGTGCATCTCGCGGCAATTGTGGTGGGGACACCAGATTCCGGCATGGTATGGCCCGGACGGGCAGGTCTTCGTTGAGAAAACCGAGGAAGAGGCGCTTCAGGCGGCCATCCAGCATTATATTGCCCATGAAGGTCCATGGAAGGCCTGGGTGGAAGAGAAGCTCGAAAACTTCAAGCCGGGTGAAATCCTAACGCGCGACGAAGACGTGCTCGACACCTGGTTCTCGTCGGCGCTCTGGCCGTTCTCGACCCTTGGCTGGCCCGAGCAGACGCCGGAACTGGCGCGTTATTATCCGACCAACGTGCTGGTGACCGGTTTTGACATCATCCCCTTCTGGGTTGTCCGCATGATGCAGATGGGCCTGCATTTCATGAAGGACGATGCCGGCAACCCGGTCGAGCCCTTCAGCACGGTCTATATCCATGCGCTGGTTCGCGACAAGAACGGCCAGAAGATGTCGAAGTCCAAGGGCAACGTCATCGATCCGCTGGAACTGATCGATGAATATGGTGCGGATGCGCTGCGTTTCACGCTGGCCATCATGGCGGCGCAGGGCCGCGACGTGAAGCTCGATCCGGCGCGTATCGCCGGTTATCGCAACTTCGGCACCAAGCTGTGGAATGCGACCCGTTTTGCCGAGATGAACGGCGTGAAGCGCGATCCGCATTTCCTCGCCGAGACCGCGTCGCTGACGATCAATCGCTGGATCTTGACCGAGCTTGCCAATACGGCGCGCGACGTGACGGCGGCGCTTGAGAACTTCCGTTTCAACGACGCCTCCGGAATTCTCTACCGTTTCGTCTGGAACCAGTTCTGCGACTGGTATCTGGAACTGCTGAAGCCTGTCTTCAGCGGCGAAGACGAAGAAGCGAAGAGGGAATCGCAGGCCTGCGCGGCCTATGTTCTGGACGAGATCTACAAGCTGCTGCATCCCTTCATGCCCTTCATGACCGAAGAACTGTGGGCACATACGGCCGGCGAGGGCGAGGAGCGCGACGATCTGCTCTGCCTCACCGACTGGCCGGAGCCGGAATTCCGCGACGATGCGGCAGCCGCCGAAATCAACTGGCTGATCGATCTCGTCTCCGGCATTCGCTCCGCGCGCGCGGAGATGAACGTGCCGCCGGGCGCTACCGCCTCGCTGGTGGTCGTCGGTGCCAATACCTCCACGGAAGCGCGACTGGACCGCCATGCCGCGGCCATCCGGCGCCTGGCGCGGGCGGATGAAATCCGCGCTGCCGATGTCGCGCCGAAGGGTTCGGCCCAGATCATCGTCGGTGAGGCCACGGTCTGCCTGCCGCTCGGCAACCTCGTCGATCTCGCGGCTGAACAGGCCCGGCTCGAAAAGGCGATCGGCAAGGTGGATGCGGAAATGGAACGCATCGACAAGAAGCTGTCGAACGAGAAGTTCGTGGCCAATGCCGATCCGGAAGTCGTGGCCGCCGAGCGCGAGCGCAAGGCGGAGCTGGAAGTGCAGCTTGCAAGCTTGAGAACAGCGCTTACACGGGTCAGCGAAGCCGGATAATAGCTGCCTCCGTCATTTACGAATACAAAACGCCTCCTCGAAAAGGGGGCGTTTTTTGTTTTTGCGGAACAATTCGCCCCGGTTGATTGCTGCGCCGCAACGACGAATCACGCGGGTTCGAAAGAGCGATTATTTCAGGCCATGCCCGCCCGAAAACCTTTGGAACAGCCAAAAAATCCAACAAAAACGGCCTGATAAGTGCGTTTCTTCGGGAAACTCGCAAGTGTGGTTATTTGGCGACAATTCCTGTCTCAAGTGGGAATTTGTTTCATTTTATGTCTGATTGCTCCAATTGGATTAGAAAAATAACCTAAAATGACTATTTAAGGGCATACGCATAAAATTCTTACGTAAAAAATGGAGAAGTGTCGCGGAACTGTGCCAGTGTGCGGCAGATTGTCATTTGCCGCGAAGCGCTTCACTCTTTTGACGATCACATTGCCTTGATTGGGGAGAGAGATGGCAAAAACTGCAATTTTTCGCGGCGCGGTATGTTTCGCAGTCAGCATCGCGGCGGTAACGCCTTCACTGGCCGGCGGCCTTGAGCGTGGCGGTTACAATATCGACCTGCTGTTCGATCCGTCCGATTATGTTCTCGACAGTTCCGCAACCTTCGTCGCGCCGCAGCGCAAGGTGGAGAATGCGCGCGACAACCCGGCAAAGAGCGGTCCCTTACCTGCTTCTTGGTCAAGCACCGCAGACGACTCTGAAAACTTCTGGTCGACCCGCGTCGGTGCCAAGGCGGCAATCGGCGATTTCGGCGACTGCATGTTCGATTATTCGCAGCCCTGGGGCGCACATCTCAATCCCGGCATCTGGCAGGGATCGAGCTACAATATCGAGACCAAGGTCAAGTCGCACAATTACGCTACCACCTGCCGGGTGAAGTTCGATCTTGGCAAAGGCGACTTCTCGATCATCGGCGGCGGTTTCTACCAGGAGATCAGCGGTTATAAATACCGTCAGGTTCTCGGGCCGGCCGTTCTGGGCCTCAATCCGGCCTGGTCCAGCTTCAGCGGCGTTGGCAAACTTGAGATGGAAGGTGATGGCTGGGGCTGGCGCGCCGGCATGGCCTATGAGATTCCAGAGATCGCCTTCCGTGCGAGCCTTGTTTATAACAGCGCCGTCGATCACGACTTGACCGGCTTCGCCGATGTCAGGGCGATTCCGCAGACGCCGCCGTCCATTTCTCCGACGCTTGCGAAATACGGCGGCAAGCTCGTGCCGATCTATGGCTCTGTTTCCATGCCAGACAGTATCGAACTCAAGGTGCAATCCGGCATTGCGCCGGACTGGCTTGCTTTCGGTTCGGTGAAATGGACCGACTGGAGCCAGATTCAGGTCATTCCTTTCTGCGCTGTCGGCACGTCACCTTGCGTTCCCGCTGGACAAGACACGTTGAACACGCTCGACCTGTTTTACCGCGATGGCTGGACGATTTCCGGTGGCGTTGGCCACAAGTTCAATGAGCAGTGGAGTGGCGCTGTGAGCCTGACCTGGGATCGCGGTACATCGACTGTCATCGGCACCCAGACCGACACCTGGACGCTGGGCACGCAGATTGTCTACTCCCCGAACAAGAATATCGAGTTCAAGATTGCCGGTGCTCTCGGCCTCCTGACCTCCGGCAGCTCTTCCATTAATGGCGGACCGTGCGGTGCCGGGTTCACTTGCGGCAACGAGGTGGGCTACGACTTCGGCAACGACCTCGTGGCAGCAATCTCCACGGGCGTGAAGGTCAAATTCTGACAGCATCCTTCCGCAGATGCTAAAATAAAGGTCCGGTTTACCAGCCGGGCCTTTTTCGTGCGCGACTATGATTCCTGCTCGATAAAATTTTCTAGGCCGAAAGTTTTGTGACGATTTGGCAACACTTTTCTGCAAGCGTGTGGTCGCGTTGGAATGTGAGCATATCTGTCCATTTCCCGCCACAAACAGGGTGCTTGGCTTATGTTTAGGGACGCGGGAATGGAAGAACATGCAGGCGTTTGATGTGGTGATGCGCAAGGCCGGAAAGTGAAAACGGGTTTGGATTCAGGGTTTAAGCAAGTAATACGGGAATTACATCCGGCATTCTTGTTCAGGTCTGACCGGTGGACGGTTAAATGCCGTTATATTGCCGGAAATTATGCCTATATCTGTCTCACTGGAAAATTAGGGCAGTTGCTGCAAAAGACCACCGGTGGTGCGCTGGAAAGTGCTGCCGGAAAGACGCAGTGTGTTCGAAAAATCGCGACCCGGCGGAGTTCGGCTTTGCAGTATTCCGCAAGTATTGGCTATATGCCGGGAAGAGTGAGAGAAGTTCGCTGAAATGCTGAAATGTGAAGCCAACGTTTTAAAGCCGCTCCTCATGGGCATGTTGCTTGCGTCGCTCGCAATGCCTGCTGCGGCTTTTGACATCAATGCGGGCGTGACCAAGGAATCCGGCCCCTTCGACCTGTTCAAGTTCGGCTTCAAGGCCTACAAGAACGGCAACAAGGGCGAAGCCGTCGAGGCCTATCGCTATGCGGCTGAAAAAGGCCATACCGGCTCTCGCTGGGCGCTTGCCAATATGTATGCCTATGGCGACGGCGTTGCCAAGAACGACTTCGAAGCTTTCAAGATCTACAGCGAAATCGCCAGCCAGGGCGTTGAGCCCGGTTCGGAAGATACCGGCTTTTTTGTCAATGCGCTGCTTTCCCTTGCCGATTATTACCGTCACGGCATTCCCGGCAGCCCGGTGAAGATGGACCTGTCGCAGGCCCGCCAGCTTTATTTCCAGGTTGCCTCCACCTTTGGCGTCGCGGAGGCGCAGTTCCGTCTGGCGGAGATGATTCTCGCCGGCGAGGGCGGTCGCGCCGACGTGCAGCAGGCCAAGAAGTGGCTCAATCAGGCCCGCAAACACGGCCATGCCGGCGCGATGTCGATCTTCGGCAACCTGATCTTCCAGGAAGGTCAAACGACGCGGGGGCTGGCCTTCATGACCGCTGCGCTCGACAAATGCGCGGCGGCGGACTGTACCTGGATACAGAACCTGCAGGAGCAGGCTTTTTCGCTCGCCGGTGAGAAGGATCGCCGCGCGGCAATCGCACTCGCACAGAACATGCAGTTTAGCGATCCGGATTGAGAGTTGGCCGGATTGAGAGATGGCCCGGATTGAGAATGGCGATCAGGGTGGTTTCTTCCGCCTGAAGGGGCCGGTCAGCCGACTGGATTGAAAGCGAAATAACCGCAGACCGGCACATGGTCGGACGGTTTTTCCCAGGCCCGCACATGTTTTTCGATGCTGACGGATTCCAGCCTGTCCGCGGCTTCGGCTGACAGCATCAGATGATCGATGCGGATGCCGTTGTTTTTTGGCCATGCGCCAGCCTGATAATCCCAGAAGGAATAAAGTCCTGCTTCATCCGTCGTCGCCCGCGCGGCATCGGTGAAACCGAGATTCTCCAGCTTGCGGAAGGCTGCGCGTGTTTTCGGCAGGAACAGGGCGTCGCCTTCCCAGACACGAGGGTCGTGGCAATCGAAGGGTTCGGGAATGACATTATAGTCGCCGGCCAGGATCAGCGGCTCTTCCATTGCAAGGCGATCTTCGGCAAAGCGCTGCAGGCGCTCCATCCAGGCAAGCTTGTAGGGATATTTCACCGGATCGTCTGGCGGATTGCCGTTCGGCAGGTAAAGCGAGCAGACGCGGATCGCGCCGCCTTCCACGGAAAACACGCCTTCGATGAAACGGGCCTGTTCATCGGCATCATCGCCCGGCAGGCCACGGTTGACCTCGTCCGGCTTCACCTTCGAGAGCAGCGCGACGCCGTTAAAACCCTTCTGTCCGTGAGTCTCGACGTGATAACCGAGCGCCTCAATCTCCAGCCGGGGAAAACCCTCGTCAATCGACTTGATTTCCTGAAGGCAGACGATGTCAGGCGATGAATCCTTCAGCCACTGGCAGAGGTTTTCGATACGCGCCTTGACGCCATTGATGTTCCAGGTGGCAATCTTCATCGGAGTTTCCCTTTTGTGGGGGTACTTTTACCCGATGCAAAACCGATTGCCACCGTTTTTGGAAGGTGGTGGCGAGGATGTGGTGGATAGAATCGTCAGATCGAGAAGCTGGTGCCGCAGCCGCAGCTTGCCACGGCATTGGGGTTCTTGATCTGGAAGGACTGGCCCAGAAGATTATCGACGAAGTCGATTTCGGAGCCGGCCATATAGATGACCGACATGCTGTCGATCAGCACCTTGGCGTCGCCGCGGGCAATCACGATGTCGTCATCGGTTTTGTCTTCGGCCAGATCGAATTTGTAGGAGAAGCCCGAGCAGCCGCCGCCTTCCACCGAGACGCGCAGCGCCTGTTTGCCGGCGTCGGCGGCGACGATCTGGGCGATTCGCTTTGCCGCGGCTTCCGAAAGGGTAATGTCGCTGTTTTCCATGTCGTTCCTCCTGCCGGGGTCAAGAACCGGAGAGCAATAATCTCGTTGTCACCATTATAAACCGGTCAAATTAACGGTCTATAGCCTGTGTGAAGGCGGTCAGCGCGGCGATGATGCTTTGCGCCGACCTCTGCGATAGGTATGAAGGGTAAATGAAAAGGTCAATGGCCGAGGTGAAAAGGAAGTCACAGTCTAGGTCATGGCGGCGAAGACAACAGGTGGATGCATGATCATAGACCAGCGCGCATTGGGTTTCGGAAGCGGTGAGAGGGCGGTTTTCGCCTCGGATCCATGGACCACGCGCGGGCGTCTTTTTCCCGAAGAGGGAAGCCTGACGCGTTCCGAATTCCAGCGCGACCGCGACCGCATCGTTCACACGACGGCCTTTCGCCGCCTGAAGCACAAGACCCAGGTCTTCATCAGCCCTGACGGAGACCACTATCGCACGCGGCTTACCCACACCATCGAGGTGGCGCAGATCGCCCGTGCGCTCGCCCGTGCGCTGAAGCTGGATGAGGATCTGGCCGAGGGCGTGGCGCTGGTGCATGATTTCGGCCACACGCCCTTCGGCCATACCGGCGAAGACGCGCTGGATGCGGTGCTGCTCCCCTATGGCGGCTTCGATCATAACGCCCAGTCGCTGCGCATCGTCACCAAGCTGGAGCGCCGTTATGCCGAATATGACGGTATCAACCTCACCTGGGAGACGCTGGAAGGTCTCGTCAAACACAATGGTCCGCTGGTGAATGCGAAGGGCGAGGGGATCAAGGGGCCGGTTCCGCTGCCCATCCTCGAATATTGCGAGCAGCAGGATCTGGAAATCGGCAGCTATGCGAGCCTCGAGGCGCAGGTGGCGGCGATTGCCGATGACATCGCTTATAATACCCACGATATCGATGACGGATTGCGTGCCGGCTATCTCACTTTCGAGATGCTGGAAGAGGTGCCATTCCTCAGCGGACTGATGGCGCAGGTGCGGGCGAAATATCCCGTGCTCGACAAGGAGCGTTTTGCCAATGAGATCATGCGCCGCCAGATCACCCATATGGTCGAGGATGTGATCGGCGTTGCCCAGCAGAATCTTGCCCGCCTGAAACCACGAAGCGCGGCCGATATCCGCGCCGCCGATTTCACCGTCGCGACCTTCTCGCCGGAAATGGCCGAGACCGACCGGCAGATCAAGAAGCTGCTGTTCGGCCATATCTACCGCCATCCGGAAATCATGCGCATCCGCGCCGGTGCCACGCAGATCGTTACCGATCTTTTCCACCGTTATATGGAAGTGCCGGCGGAAATGCAGAGCCATTACTGGGTGGACAGCATTTCCGGCATGAGCGTGGCCGCAAAAGCCCGGCATGTGGGCGACTATCTGGCCGGCATGACCGATAGTTATGCACTGCGCGCCCACCAGCGGCTGTTTGACCACACCCCCGATTTGCGATAGGGCAGCGGGCAATCGCGGAGCCGACCCGGTTATGATGGCCGGACATAAACAGAAGCCCTTCGCGCAGGTTGGAACGATGAACATTTTTGCTGATTTCGATACCAGGATCAAAAACGCGCTCGAGACCCTCGATCTCGTGAAAGAGAACCGCGAAAAGGTCGATTTCAGTCGAATTACCGTCGAATCCCCGCGCGATCTCAGCCACGGCGATGTTGCAACCAATGCCGCCATGGTGCTGGCCAAGCCGCTCGGCACCAATCCGCGCGCGCTCGCCGAACTCATCGTGCCCGCGCTTCAGGCGGATAGCGATGTCGACAGCGTCAATGTCGCGGGTCCTGGTTTCATCAATCTCAAGGTCTCGGTCGGTTACTGGCAGCGTCTTTTGGCAGACATGATCGGGCAGGGCATCGATTTCGGCCGCTCCACCATCGGTTCCGGCCAGAAGATCAACGTCGAATATGTCTCCGCCAATCCGACAGGCCCGATGCATGTCGGCCATTGCCGTGGCGCCGTTGTGGGCGACACGCTGGCGAACCTGCTGGCATTCGCAGGCTACGGCGTTACCAAGGAATATTACATCAACGATGCCGGCTCGCAGATCGATGTACTGGCCCGTTCCGTCTTCCTGCGCTACCGCGAGGCGCTCGGCGAAGATATCGGCACCATTCCGTCCGGTCTTTACCCCGGCGACTACCTCGTTCCCGTCGGCCAGGCGCTGGCGGATGAATATGGCATCAAGCTGCGCGCCATGCCCGAGGAAAAGTGGATGCCTATCGTCAAGAACAAGGCGATCGACGCGATGATGGCGATGATCCGCGAGGATCTGGCGCTGCTCAACGTCCGGCACGACGTGTTCTTCTCGGAGCGCACGCTGCATGAGGGCAATGGCGGTCCGATCCTCTCTGCTATCAATGACCTGACGTTCAAGGGCCATGTCTACAAGGGCACCCTGCCGCCACCGAAGGGCGAATTGCCTGACGACTGGGAAGACCGCGAACAGACGCTGTTCCGCTCCACCGAGGTGGGCGACGACATGGACCGCGCGCTGATGAAATCGGACGGTTCCTACACCTATTTCGCCGCGGACGTCGCTTATTTCAAGAACAAGTTCGACCGCGGTTTTTCCGAGATGATCTATGTGCTCGGCGCCGACCACGGCGGCTACGTGAAGCGGCTGGAAGCGGTCGCGCGCGCCGTCTCCGAAGGCAAATCGAAACTGACGGTGCTGCTGTGCCAGCTCGTCAAGCTGTTCCGCGATGGTGAGCCGGTGAAGATGTCGAAGCGCTCCGGCGACTTCGTCACGCTGCGCGATGTTGTCGACGAAGTGGGTCGCGACCCGGTGCGATTCATGATGCTTTATCGGAAGAATTCCGAGCCGCTGGACTTCGATTTCGCGAAAGTGACCGAACAATCGAAGGATAATCCGGTCTTTTACGTGCAATATGCGCACGCCCGCTCACAGTCGATCTTCCGGCAGGCGCAGGAAGCGTTTCCGGGGCTTTCTCCTTCGGCTGAGGAGATGGCGGCCTCCGTCGCTTTGATTAGCGATATCAACGAGTTGCAGCTGGTTGCAAAGCTCGCCGAATATCCGCGCCTGATCGAATCGGCGGCTCTTTCGCACGAGCCGCACCGGCTTGCTTTTTATCTCTATGACCTCGCCAGTTCCTTCCATGGACACTGGAACAAGGGCAAAGACCAGCCGGAATTACGTTTTATTAACGATAAAAACCGAGAATTGAGCATTGCCAGACTTGGGCTGGTGAATGCTGTCGCAAATGTTTTGAGGTCCGGCCTCACGCTTTTAGGAGCGGACGCACCTGCCGAAATGCGATAACATATCACCATTATTTGCTCACAATACGCTGGCAAGAGCTGCAATGCGTAGATGGTGGAACACGTAATGGTCGAAAAAAAAGTCGCGTATAACCGGGACGCCCGGTCCGAAGGGTTCGCTGACAACGATCCTCTGGCAGAACTGGCGCGTATCGTCGGCTTCGAAGATCGTCCTTCGCATGCGGGTTCCGAGGCTGCGCCGCGCGCCGCTTCGCCGGCGACCCGCCGCGAACCGGAATTCAACCTCGAGGACGAGCTTCTGCGGGAGTTCGAAGTCTACGATGCGCCGCATGCCGATCCGGTCGTTCTTGATCCGGCAAACGATGTTCGCACAGGCATCCATCCCAACGATTTCATGCAGCGTGTCGAGCAGGTTTTCGCCCGCCGCGAGCCCGAGCTTGCGCCGGCGGATGAACCCGCGCCTGTTGCCGCATCCGCACCGGAGGTGATGGAAGAGCCGCTTCCGGAAGTCGATCAGGCCTATATTCACAACTACGTCGAAACGACCGCGCAGGATATTCGTGCGGATTTCCGCGACGACGCCTCCGCGGTGGCGGAAGTTTTCGATGTGCATTCGCGCCAGTCGCGTCCCGCCGAGCCGATGGTTTACCAGCCCGTCGCCGAGCAGGCTGGGTGGGAAGAGCCGCAGGCAGTGGAACCCGCCGCGACCGAATGGCATGCGATGCCGGAGCTTCCCGCCGATGTTTCGAGCAACATTCACGCCGATGGTCATTCCTATGCGCCGGAGCCGCAGGCTTTCGATCTCGCCGACGAGGTGGAAATAGCTGTCGCCGAGGAGGCGCCCGCACCGGTTTCCGTGCGTCCGCCGTCGCATGGCGGCCGGTCCTCGCTGGAATTTTCCAGCCTGCGGCTGCCGCTCGCCAATTTCGGCGCGCGCCGGGATGTTTCGGCTGTCGATCCGAGGCGGGTTGAGCCACGCTCCGAGCAGCAGCCTGCCGCAGCCCGCATCGAGCCGCAGGTCGAAGTCGATCCCGCGCCTGCCGTCGTTCAGGCGGTGGAGGCCGCTCCGTCCTTTGCGCCTTCGGTCGCCGAGACCTTCACGCCTGCCGCAGAGCCTATGGCGTTTGAGGTTGCCGAGAAGCCGGAAGCGAAACATCTGTCGCCGATGGACGAGCTGATTTACGACGTCGCGAAATATTCCATTCCCGGTCGCGGCGAAACACCGCTCGTACAAGATGTTCCCGCTGCGCAGGCTGCGAAGGTGGAGCCGCCCGTGGTTGCCGCCGCGCCGGTCAAGGCCGCGCCGATTGCCGCTGCTGCGCCTGCGGCACCCGCAGAAGAGCTGGATTTCACGGATTTCGCCGGCTTCAACGATGATGATTTCGAGCTTGCGCTCGACGATCTCGATCTGGATCTCGATTTGTCTGAAATCGCCGAGGCGGAAGTTGCACCTGCGCCCGCGCCGCAACCCGTTCGCCAGCAGCCAGCCGCTCCGGTTGCCGTTGCGGCCGCCGCGCCGCAGCCGGTGAGGGAACAGCCCGCGCCGCAGCCGCGCCCGGCTTCCGTGGCCGCATCTGTGACCGCC
The DNA here is from genome assembly GCF_002008225.1 of Agrobacterium salinitolerans. Taxonomy (GTDB): domain Bacteria; phylum Pseudomonadota; class Alphaproteobacteria; order Rhizobiales; family Rhizobiaceae; genus Agrobacterium; species Agrobacterium salinitolerans. The sequence continues at coordinate 168,242 of NZ_MRDH01000006.1, forward strand.
GTTCCGGTGCAGCCGCGCCCCGCTGTTGCAGCAGCACCGCAGCCAGTCGCACCGCAGACGCTGGAAAGCCTGCCTTTCGATCCTTCGCAGATCGGCGAGACGGAAGAACATCCGGAAACCATCGTCGAAATGGATGTGCCGGAACTGCCGGTCGGTGTTTTTGAACCCAAGCCGGCCGCGCGCCGTCACGAGGAAGATCTCGATATCGATACCGAGCTTGCGACGCTGTTTGCACCTGCCGTCGCCGGTGGTCTCGACCGTCACAAACATGGCGACAGTCGCGGCGCCGCCCAGGCGCGTCCTGCGCCGGCTCCGGAAGAGGCCGATGAATTCGAGAGGGCGCTGGAAGAGGATTTCCGTCGTTCCATGCAGGAGGCTGCGGCTTCCCGTGGCAACGCATCCCGCGACGCCGAGAATACCTATGTGGAGCATCCGGCGGATTATCGTGGTGAGGATGAACGCGGCGGTCGCCGCTGGATCATGCCGGTTGCCGCGGCAATCGGTCTGGTGCTGGTCGGTGGCGGCGTGTACGCGCTGGTTTCCGGCGGTTCGTCCAGCATGGGTTCGAATGGCGCGCCGGTCATCATCTCCGCCGATAGCGATCCGATGAAGGTCGTTCCGGAAAATCCGGGCGGTCGCGTTGTGCCGAACCAGGACAAGGCGGTTTATGACCGCGTGGCCGGCGGCGGCGCTGCCGATCCGAAACAGCCGTCGTTGATTTCCAGCAACGAGCAGCCGGTGGATGTGGTGCAGCGTACGCTGATCCCCGAACAATTGCCGCTGGAAGGCGAAAACGATGCGGATATGGAACCCGCCGGCACGCCGGTTGGCGAAACAGAAGATCCGCGCCTGCTTTCGCCGGAAGAAAAGGCTGCGCAGAATGAAGGATCTGCTGCAACCGGCGTTTCGCCGCGTAAGGTCCGCACCATGATCGTCAAGCCTGACGGCACGCTGGTTGCCCAGGAAGTCGAAGCGCCGGCCGCCCAGCCGCCGAAGGCCGACAAGGTTGAGGAGCTTGCAGCACCGCAGACCGCAAAGCCGGGTGAGGGCGCGCCCGCCGTCATCGCCGCATCGCGGGTCCCGGTCACACCGGAGCAGGCTCAGCCGCAGGCGAACACGCCTGCCGCCACGACACCGGCAGCACAGTCGGCGGCGCCAGTTCCCTCGGCGCGTCCGTCCTCGCAGCCAGCCAATGTGGTGGCGACTGTGACCAACCAGGGCAATGTCCGCCCCACGAACGCTCCGGCACAGCAGCAGACGGCGGCCGCGACGCCGGCGGCGACCAGCACGCCTTCCGCCGGCGGCTACTACATCCAGATCGCCTCGTTGCCGAGCCAGGCGGAAGCCCAGAAGTCCTACCAGAACATGTCGGCCAAGTTCGGCTCGGTCATCGGTGGACGCGGCGTCGACATCAAGGCCGCCGAAATCGCTGGCAAGGGCACGTTCTACCGCGTCCGTATCCCGGCCGGTGACAAGAGCGAAGCCGTGGCGCTGTGCGAAAGGTTCCGCTCAGCCGGCGGCAGCTGCCTGGTGGCGCGGTGATAGTGGCCGGATTGGCTTAGACAGATCGGGGCTGCCGCGTGAGGCAGCCCTTTTGGATGGCACTCGGCCTTTCCTCACGCTCCGCCGTCATCCTCGGGCTTGACCCGAGGACCCATCGCTCCGGGTTGTGGATTCTCGGGACAAGCCCGAGGATGACGGCGGAGAGGTTATGCGAGGATGGCGGCCGCAGGTCCACCTGACTGTTTTCGCACTCCGAGAGCACATCCCCTTTTACCCACCCTCCATCTCTTTTCCCTTTGAGCGTGACACCCATGACCGATTGCAAAGCTATGATCCTCGGATGCAGTGGGCTTTCGCTGACGGCCGACGAGATTGCCCTTTACCGCGATGAACAGCCCTGGGGCTTCATCCTGTTCGGGCGCAATATCGGCGAGCCGCAGCAGATCACCGATCTCGTCGCCGCCATGCGCGACGCCGTCGGGAGGTCAGATGCGCCGGTTCTGATCGATCAGGAGGGTGGGCGCGTGCAGCGTATCAAGCCACCGATCCTGCAGGCCTATCCGAACGCCCGCATTCTCGGTGAAATCTATGAGCGCGACCGGGGGGCGGGTCTGCGCGCCGCCTGGCTGATGTCGCGCCTGCATGCCTTCGACCTCATGAAATTCGGCATCAATGTCGATTGCCTGCCGGTGCTCGATGTGCCGGTGGAAGGCGCCAGCAATGTCATCGGGAATCGCGCCTATGGCTACACGCCGACCATGGTGGCCGAGATGGGGCAAGCAGCGGCGGACGGCCTGAAGGCGGGAGGCATGCTGCCTGTCATGAAACATATGCCGGGCCATGGCCGCGGCATGGTGGATTCGCACCACGAACTGCCGGTCGTCGATGTGCCGCTCGATGAGCTGGACGCCCATGATTTCGTGCCGTTCCGGGCGCTGAACCGTGAATTGATGGCGATGAGCGCGCATCTGGTGTTCAACGCCGTCGACCGTGAGCGCCCGGCGACGACCTCGCCGAAGGTGATCGAGGAGATCATTCGCGGGCGGATCGGCTTCGACGGTCTGCTGATGTCCGACGACAGCTCCATGAATGCGCTGAAGGGCCCGCTTGGTGAAAGAGCTGCGAATATTGTTGCGGGCGGCTGCGATATAGTCTTGCATTGCAACGGTGTGATGGGTGAAATGCTGCAGGTCGTGAAGGAGGTTCCTGTTCTTTCCGGCCGTTCGCTGGAGCGGGTGCGGGCCGTGGAAGCGGGTTTCCCTGTTGCGGACCCTTCCGACGAAGCGGAGCTGAGAGCCGAATTCAACGCCATGTGGGCCGTTTCCTGACAGTCGGGCGGCGGCCCGGTACTCGGGACGACAGGCCGGACGCCCGGCGGATGGAACAATGGCCGCAGACAAGTCTCGCAATTCGACACCGATGGACAAGCTCTGGCAGGATGTGACGCCGGAGCGGCTGACGGGCGAGGCCGGGCTGGTCATCGATGTCGCGGGTTTTGAAGGTCCGCTTGATCTGCTGTTGCATCTTGCCCGCACGCAGAAGGTCGATCTGTCGCGCATTTCGGTGCTGGCCCTTGCCGAACAATATCTGCAATTCGTGGAAAGCGCGCGCCGCGTCCGCATCGAGCTTGCGGCTGACTATCTCGTCATGGCGGCGTGGCTCGCCTTCCTGAAATCCAAGCTCCTCATTCCGCAGCAATCCAAGGATGACGGTCCCTCGGGCGAAGAAATGGCCGCCACGCTGGCCTTCCGGCTGAAGCGCCTGGAGGCGATGCGCGAGGCGGCCGAACGTCTCGTCAACCGCGCCCAGCTCGGCCGCGATGTGTTCGCCCGCGGCGCGCCCGAGCATATTCCGCACATCAACCGCTCCGCCTATGAGGCGAGCCTTTATGACTTGCTCAGCGCCTATGCCAATCTGCGGCAGCGGCAGGCGATTACCCAGGTCACGATTGAAAAACGGCAGGTCTGGTCGCTTGTCGAGGCGCGTGAGCTTTTGACCAACCTCCTCGGCGATGTCGGGGAATGGACCGTGCTCGACCAATATCTGCTGCAATATGTACCCGATCCCGCCATGCGGGTGACGGCGATCGCCAGCGCCTTTGCCGCTTCGCTGGAACTGGTGCGCGAGGGATCGCTGCAAATCCGGCAGGAGGGCGCTTTCCAGCCCATTTATATGCGCCGCGGCACGAGGGATGAGCCCGCGGCCAGTGCCGGGAGGAGCGACAATGACTGATGATGAAGAGACCGGCGAGGCGATGATCGTAACAGATGGGGTGGGATTCGAACCCACGGTATTTTCCGAACGGCAACTGAAGGAGGCCGAGCGGATCACCGAGGCTTTGGTCTTCGCCTCGTCCGAGCCGGTCTCCGTGGCTTTCATCGCCGAGCGCCTGCCGCGCGGCATGGATGTCGTTGCCATTCTGCAGCGTCTCAAGGTGCTTTATGCGGAGCGGGGCGTCAATCTCGTGCAGGTGGGCGGGCAATGGGCCTTCCGCACCGCCGGCGATCTTTCCTTCGTCATCCGCGCTGAGGAAAAGGAGCCGAAGAAGCTGTCGCGCGCGGCGCTGGAAGTTCTGGCGATTATCGCATATCATCAACCGGTGACACGCGCCGAAATCGAGGAGATTCGCGGCGTGCAGACATCGCGCGGCACGCTCGATGTGTTGATGGAGGCGGGCTGGGTCAGGTTTCGTGGCCGCAGGCGCACCCCCGGCCGGCCGGTGACGATCGGCACCACGGTGGAGTTTCTCGATCATTTCGGTCTTGAGGAGTTGCGCGATCTGCCGGGGCTCGAGGAGCTGAAGGGGGCAGGGCTGCTTTCGGGCCGCATTCCCTCCAATTTCGGCGTACCTTTGCCGATGATGAGTGACGAGCTGCGCGAGGATGAAGATCCGATCACACAGCTGGATCTCGAGGAACTGGGCCTGCTGGCCCCCGGCGGCGGCGATGGCGACGACTGATATCGACATCCTGCCGGCGCGGCCACGAAAACTTTATGCGCACTCGCTGTCGAAGGGGTGATTTGTCGTTTGAAAAAGCCTTTCAAACGTCTTACATCGTCTGAAAGCGAAATTCAGGAGTTTCAGTTATGGGTTCTTTTAGTGTGTGGCATTGGCTCATCGTGCTGGTGATTGTTCTCGTCCTCTTCGGACGCGGCAAGATTCCGGAATTGATGGGCGATGTCGCAAAGGGCATCAAGAGCTTCAAGAAGGGCATGGCTGACGAAGACCAGACGCCGCCGCCGGCCGATGCCAACACGAAGACCGTCGACCACAAGGCTGACGAGATCAAGTAAGCGGCCTTTCGCCGCTTGGTGTGAGACTGGCGCTAGAGCGCCTTGCGTCCTTTTTTGACGCACCAAGGACGCTCTGCCACTTGTATGTTGCGCTTCATTCCCGTCGAAAATCGATTCCGATTGTCGGGCCGGAGCGCTAGGGTCTCGGGAGCATATTGATGTTAGATATCGGCTGGAGCGAGCTGCTGGTGATTGCGGTCGTGTTGATCGTGATCGTCGGGCCTAAAGACTTGCCGCCCATGATCCGCGCTTTCGGCAAAACGATGGCTAGCCTTCGCAAGATGGCGGGGGATTTCCGCAGCCAGTTCGATGAGGCCCTCAAAGAAGCCGATATGGACGATGTGCGCCAAACCATCTCCGATGTCCGCAATCTAAACCCGACCAATTCGCTACGCGATGCGATGAACCCACTTCGCCAGCTGGGCAACGAGATCAAATCCGATCTCCAGAAGGCGACGGCTGCGCCGGATGGCCTTTCGTCCACGCCGGCGCCGGCGACAGGGGAGCCGGTCGCGCCGCTGGTCAGCGTGCCTGAGCCGGAAATGAAGCTGCCGGATGCGCCGCCTGCCGTTGCCGCACCCGCTGCGCCGGTTGCCGCAGCTGTCGCCGCGGAGGAAAAGCCCAAGCGCGCGCGGGCGAAGTCCATTGCGACTGTTGAGGCCGAAGCGGTTGCCGCCAAGCCGAAACGTGCAGCGCGGAGCAAGGTTGCCTCAGCGCCAGAAACCGCCGCCACCGTGAAAACCAGTGAGCCCGCCGCCTTGAAGCCCGCCGTGAAGACGGTCACCAAAAAGGCGGCTGCCAGCAAGTCCTCCGCAGACAAGGCGGCCGTGGCCGTGGCCAAGCCGGCTAAAACGGCAAAAACCAAGGCTGCAAAGCCCAAAAAGGATGAAGCATGAGCGGGGATATCGAGGATAAGCCGCAGCCGCTGATCGAGCACCTCATGGAACTGCGCACGCGGCTGATCTGGTCGCTCGGCGCGTTCTTCGTCGCCTTCATCGCCTGTTTCGCCGTTGCCAAACATCTGTTCAACCTGCTGGTCGTTCCCTATAAATGGGCGGTGATCTGGGCCGGGCTCGATGTTGCGAAGTCGTCGCTGATCTATACCGCGCCGCAGGAATTCTTCTTCACGCAGATCAAGGTCGCCATGTTTGGCGCCATTGTGATTTCCTTCCCGGTGATCGCCTCGCAGCTTTATAAATTCGTGGCGCCCGGCCTTTACAAGAACGAGCGGGCGGCCTTCCTGCCGTTCCTCATCGCTTCGCCGATCCTTTTCCTCATCGGTGCGGCGCTTGTCTATTTCTTCTTCACGCCCATGGTCATGTGGTTCTTCCTCGCCATGCAGCAATTGCCCGAAGACGGCGAGGTGGCGATTTCGCTGATGCCGAAGGTGTCGGAGTATCTCAGCCTCATCATGACGCTGGTTCTCTCCTTCGGTCTGGTGTTCCAGCTGCCCGTCGTCACCACACTTCTGGCCCGCGTCGGGCTTTTGACCAGCGACTGGCTGCGGCAAAAGCGCAAGTTCGCGATTGTCCTCGCCTTTGTAGTCGCAGCCGTCCTGACGCCGCCGGACCCCATGTCCCAGATCGGTCTTGCGCTGCCTGCAATCATTCTCTACGAGATTTCCATCTACATGGCTCGACTCGTGGAGAGGAAACGTGCGGCAGAATCCGCAAGCACGGAGCTGGAGGAGACCTGATATTCTCGAAGGTCTCGCCGCTCACGACATTTCCTCGCGCCGGGCTCATGCCCGGCGTTTTGCTGTAAAACACCGATGATGCAACAACGGTCTGGAACGACGATGCACGACATTAAATGGATACGCGAAAACCCCGAAGCTTTCGATGCGGCGCTTGCACGCCGTGGCGCAGAGCCCGCCGCCAGCGGCCTGATCGCGCTTGATGAAAAGCGTCGTTCCGTCATCCAGTCCCTGCAGGACATGCAGTCGCGCCGCAACGCCGCCTCCAAGGAAATCGGCGCTGCGATGGCGCAGAAGAACATGGAGCTGGCGGAAAAGCTGAAAGCCGAAGTCGCCGACATCAAGGAAAACATGCCGCGCGCCGAGGAGGAGGACCGTCTGGTCACCGCCGAGTTGAACGATGCGCTTTCGCGCCTGCCCAATATGCCCTTCGACGATGTGCCCGATGGCAAGGATGAGCATGACAATGTGGTGACCCGCGTCGTCGGCCAGAAGCCCGGCTGGAACCATGAGGCAAAGGAGCACTTCGAGATTGGCGAAGCGCTCGGCTATATGGATTTCGAGCGTGCCGCCAAGCTATCGGGCGCACGTTTTACCGTGCTGACCAGCCAGCTGGCGCGTCTGGAAAGGGCGCTCGGCCAGTTCATGATCGACCTGCACACCTCGGAACATGGCTATACCGAAGTTTCCTCGCCGCTAATGGTGCGCGACGAAGCCATGTTCGGCACCGGTCAATTGCCGAAATTCTCCGAGGACCTGTTCAAGACCACGGATGGCCGCTGGCTGATTCCGACGGCCGAGGTGACGCTGACCAACCTCGTGTCCGGCGAAATTCTCGATCAGGAGAAGCTGCCGCTACGTTTTACCGCGCTGACGCCATCCTTTCGTTCGGAAGCGGGTTCGGCCGGCCGCGACACGCGCGGCATGCTGCGCCAGCACCAGTTCTGGAAATGCGAACTCGTCTCCATCACCGATGCGGAAAGTGCGGTCGCCGAACATGAGCGCATGACGGCCTGCGCCGAAGAGGTGTTGAAGCGCCTCGGCCTGCATTTCCGCACCATGACGCTCTGCACCGGCGACATGGGCTTTGGCGCCCGCAAGACTTACGATCTGGAAGTGTGGCTGCCGGGCCAGAACACCTATCGCGAAATTTCGTCCTGCTCGGTCTGCGGCGATTTCCAGGCGCGGCGCATGAATGCGCGTTATCGCGGCAAGGAAGACAAGGCGACGAAATTCGTGCACACGCTGAACGGTTCCGGAACAGCTGTCGGTCGCTGCCTGATCGCGGTTCTCGAAAATTACCTGAACGACGATGGTTCCGTCACAATTCCGGATGTGCTGCTTCCCTATATGGGTGGTCTGACTCGGATCGAGAAAGCGGCCTGAGGGAGCGCAGCGTCGTGCTATTGGAAGGAGAGTCTTCCAATCAGGCCGACGTCGTCCTCGGGACAGGCCCGAGGATCTGCACCTATCGATTGATTTCGACGTGATTAGATTCTCTGGACAGGCCTGAGGATGTCCATGGGAGAGCTGCACACCTCACTGCCGGTGGGGGGATGCTCCGTCCTTGAAGATATGAAAAGCGGAGAGAGAACCATGCGGATTTTGCTGACCAATGACGACGGTATCCACGCCGAAGGTCTGGCGGTGCTGGAGCGTATCGCCCGCACGCTGTCCGACGATGTTTGGATCGTTGCGCCGGAGACAGACCAGAGCGGTCTCGCGCACTCGCTGACCTTGTCCGAACCGCTGCGGTTGCGAAAAGTTTCCGACAAGCATTTCGCGCTGCGCGGCACGCCGACCGATTGCGTCATCATGGGCATTCGCGAGGTTCTGCCCGAAAAGCCGGATCTGGTTCTTTCCGGCGTCAATGCTGGCGCCAACATGGCCGATGACGTGACATATTCCGGCACCATTGCCGGCGCCATCGAAGGCACGCTGCAGGGCGTGCGCTCCTTTGCGCTAAGCCAGGCCTTCAGCCATGCCGAAGGCCGTGTCGTGCCGTGGGAAGTGGCGGAGACCTATGCGCCCGATCTCATCCGCAAGCTAATCGATGTCGATCTGCCTGATGGCACCTTCCTCAACCTCAACTTCCCCAATTGTGCGCCCAAGGATGTGCAGGGCGTGTCTGTCACCGGGCAGGGCAAGCTCGATTTTGGCCTGACGGTGGAGGAACGGCAGGACGGTCGCGGTCTTCCCTACTACTGGCTGCGCTTCGGCGAGCGTCTCGGTACCTTCCGCGAAGGCACCGATATCCACGCTTTGAAACATGGCAAGATTTCCGTCACACCGCTCAAGCTTGACCTGACGGACTACACGGTGAAGGATCGGGTTGCGCAAGCACTTGGATTCGGAGTCGCCGATTGAAATCCGCAATGGTCGAAAAGGAAGGTTTTGCCGCTCTCGTTCTCCGCTTAAGGGGTGAGGGGATTTCCGATCTCGACCTTCTGACGGCGGTCGAGCAGACGCCGCGCTCGAAATTCGTGCCGCCGCAATTTGCGGCCGATGCCTATTCCAGCCGCACGATCCCGATCGACTGCGGCGCCTTCATGGAAGGCGCCGACATGGCGGTGAAAATCCTTGCCCGACTGCAGCTGAAACCCGGCCAGCGTGTGCTGGAAATCGGCACGGGCAGCGGTTTCATGACGGCGATCATCGCTCGGCGGGTCGAACGCGTCTTTTCGCTGGAGCGTTACAGGACGCTGGTGCAGCGGGCGCAGAACTGTCTCGACGATCTCTCCATCCGCAATGTCGTCATCCGTCAGGCGGATGGCAGCAACGGCCTGGTGGGCGAGGGTACCTTCGACCGAATCGTCTCCACGGCGGCCTTCACCACCATGCCCCGCTTCTTTGCCGAACAGATCGTTTCAGGCGGCATGATGATCGCCCCGATCATTCTCGAAGACGAGCGTTGCGTGATGACGCGTTTCTCCAAGACCGGCAGCCGCTTCGAGAAGGAAGAACTGTTCGAGGCGCCTTACCTGCCGCTCAGCACGCATATTGCGCGTCATTTGTGACGAAATGAAAATTTTGGAGACATTCCATCTTTGTCTCCTAATGTTCTGAATTTCTGCAACTAACTGATTTTTAATATCATTATTGTTCCAACGTGACGCATTCTGTTTTCGTCATGGTTATCGAAGTGTCAAAAAAGCGCCAAGCGGCTTAACGTTTTAACGGCGTGGTAACACTAACGCGCTTTAATCATAAACATCGACGCATGGTTTTCCCACTTCGGGAAATGGGCCTTGCAAGAAGTGAAATTTGTGCCGGATCGGTCTCGATGCGGCGGGTTGGCGTCAGTGTAGATCGAGTCATGCGTATGAGACATTCGTCTAAAATCGGAAAATCAGTCGCAAAAATGTTCGCAGCGGCATTGCTGGCAAGCGTCGCAACGGGCTGTAGCTCGGATGCAACGCGGTTCAGCGGCCTCTTTTCCAGTGGACCGGATCAGATGACCACGGCGTCAATTCCTGCCCGTCAGGGCGGCGGTGCTTACGGGCAGGCCCCGGTGCCGCAGGGCGACATGAATGGCGGTTACGCCTCCGCCGCGCCGCAGGGCGGTTATGCCAACCAGAACATGGCGGGCAATTCCTATCCGCAATCGGGCGGTTATGGCGGCGTTCAGCCTTCCATGGCCCGCTCGGCTTCGGCCTCTCCCGTGCAGCGATCCGAGTTGGCTGCGCCGACAGCTGTGGCAAGCCGCGATCCTTCGACCCGCAGCGAAGCCATGGCCCAGCCTTTCCCATCCGCCCAGCCCAAGGTCGTGCCGTCTCTTGCAGCGCCCGCCCGGCAGGCTGCCGCTCCCGCGGCCGACAATCTGACCACCGCAACGGTCCGCTCCGACAAGAACGGCTGGCACACGGATGGCGCCGCCTCCGTGACCCTGCGTCCCGGCGAAAACATCGCGACGCTCTCCAACCGTTACGGCGTTCCGGAAAAGGAACTGCTGCGCGTCAACGGCCTGAAGACCGCATCCTCGGCACAGGCCGGCCAGTCGATCATCATTCCGAAGTTCGGTCAGGTCCGCAATGCCGCCAAGGATGCCGCCGGCAATATTGCGCTCAACCGCAATGGCGACCAGCCGACGCCGCTGCGTAGTCCCGAGGGGAACGTGGCTGTGCTGCCGTCGCAGGCCGCCGCCCGTGACAAGGTTTCCTCCGAAACCGGCAAGCTGACGCCGCCCGGCGGCAAGCCGCTGCCGCCCACCGGCGGCTACAAGGTGCAGCCGGGCGACAGCCTGTCCAAGATCGCCCGCGCAAACGGCGTGTCGGTCGCCGCCCTCAAGGCGGCAAACGGTCTCAGCAACGAAAGCATCCGCGTCGGCCAGACGCTCAACATGCCCGGCGCTTCGACGGATGCCATCAAGACGGCTTCCGTTCCGGCCAAAGAAGCGGCCAAGCCGGTCGAAACCGCATCCGCCAAGCCTGAGCCCTACAAGGCACCGGCTGCTGCCGCGGCTCCGACTGCGCCTGCCGCACCGGCCACCGCCAGTGTCAGCGACATCGAGAAAAAGGCCGACATGGCTTCCGTCGCACCGGAATCCACCGGCATCGGCAAATATCGCTGGCCGGTTCGCGGCGCGGTCATCAACAATTTCGGCGATAATGTCGAAGGCAGCCGCAACGATGGCATCAACATCTCCGTTCCGGAAGGCACGCCGATCAAGGCCGCCGAAAACGGTGTGGTCATCTATGCGGGCAACGGCCTGAAGCAGCTCGGCAACACGGTTCTCGTGCGCCATGACGACGGCAAGGTCACCGTTTACGGCAACGCCGCCAATCTTGACGTGCAGCGCGGCCAGAAGGTTCAGCGCGGCCAGACCATCGCCACATCGGGCATGACCGGCAGCGCCAAGCGTCCGCAGGTTCACTTCGAAGTTCGCAAGGATGCGACGCCGGTGAACCCTTCCACTTTCCTTGAATAGGTATTGCGTCTCAAGGAATGATGAAGCCGGGTGATGAGCCCGGCTTTTTCATTTTTTGGCTTGATGACGGAGGAGAGGAGGCGGCGGAAACGTCGCTACTGCCTCACCAGTCCCACCGTCTTCTCGATGAAATCGGCAATGGCGCCGGTATCGTCGAGATCGAAAACGGGCAACGTCGTGTCCGCCACGTCATGATCGGCAGCAATGGCGATTATATGCGGATCGAGCGGCGCGAGCGGTTCGGTCTTGGCCGCGTCCAGTCGGCGCGCCTCGATCTTCGGCACCGGCTCGTATTTATAACCCTCGATCAGCACGAGATCGCAGGGGGCGAGGCGGGAGAGGATGTCCTCGAAGGAGGGTTCCGGTTCGCCGCGCAATTCATGCATGATGGCGAAGCGGGTGCCGGAGACGATGGTGACTTCGTGCGCGCCGGCCTGCCGGTGACGCCAGCTATCCGCCCCGACCTTGTCGATATCGAAATCATGATGGGCGTGCTTGATGGTGGAGACGCGGTAGCCGCGCGCCGTCAGCTCGGTGACGATACGGACCGCAAGGCCGGTCTTGCCCGAGTTTTTCCAGCCGGCGATGCCGAAGACCTTTTGTGCCGTCATTGCTCCAGCTTCTCCAGATAGCTGCGCGCCAGCGCCAGTTCATCCGGCGTGTTGATGTTGAAGAACGGATCGAGGCTGCCCTTTGCCGTTTCCAGCGGCGGGAAGGCCACGCCGATGGTGACGTGCCGGGCCAGATAGGCGCGGATGCGCCGGTTTTCATCTTTCGTCAGCCAGTCCTCGAGATCATCGGCAAGCGCTACCGGCCACAGCGCAAAAACCGGGTGAAGCTGGCCGCTGGAGGCGGCGATGACGATTGCATCGTCTGACAGGTGTTCGCAAAGCCGCGCCACGAGATCGTTCGGGAAAAACGGGCTGTCGGCGGGCGCGGTCAGGAAGTGACTGACCGCGCCCTCACGATGCTGGAAATGGCGCATGCCGGCCAGAATGCCGGCAAGCGGTCCGGCATGGCCGCTCAGCGTATCTCGAAGCAGCGGCAGGCCGAAACTCTCCGCCCAGCCATTGGCGGCATTGATGGTGACGTCTGACACCTGCCGTGCGATGCGGTTGATGACATGGGAGATGAGGGGCGTATCGCCCAATTGCACCATCGCCTTGTTGCTGCCCATGCGCCGCGAAAGCCCGCCGGCGAGCACAAGACCTGGTATTTCGAAAGGGGCCGTCATTCCCGCTGTTCCTGCAGCCTTACGACATGGGTGGTGAGGAGGGCGACAAGGCCGGTCGCCAGCATCACCAGAAGAAGCGGCCAGGTTCCGTCCTCCCTGGACAGGACCGAGGAGGCGAGCACCGAGAGCGCTGCGCCGCCGCCGATGGTCATCGCGCCGCCGAGGCCGGAGGCGGAGCCGGCCAGATGCGGTTGGACGCTGACCATGCCGGCATTGGCGCTCGGCAGTGTCACGCCGTTACCGACGCCGATCAAGGCAAGCGGCACGAAAAACGCATAGGCGCTTTCCGCCCCGGCGGAGATCAGCAGCATGGTCGTTACGATGCCGGCAATGGCGATGACATTGCCCGACAGCATCATGCGGGTAATGCCGATTTCGCTGGCATAACGACCGGAGATGAAGTTGCCGAGCATGTAACCGCTGGCCATGAAGAAGAATTGCAGGCCGAGCATGGCCGGGGCGAGCCCGTAAAGCACGCTGCCGACAAAGGGCGCGCCGCCGAGGAAGGAGAAGAACATGCCGGACGAGAAGGTCGAGGTCAGCGCATAACCCCAGAAGAGCGGAGAGCGCAGAAGTTCCGGCCAGGCGTGAAACTGCTGCGAAAAGCTCGCCGATTTATTATGGTTGGTTTCACCGAGATCGAACCAGGCGAGCACCAGAATGCCGACGCCGAGCAGGGAGAGGAGGGCGAAGCTCGACTGCCAGCCGGAAATGTCGTTGAGCAGCCCGCCAACCGTCGGCCCCACCATCGGCACCACGGACATGCCCATGGTCACGTAGCCGATCATCGAGGCTGCCTGTTCCATCGGCACCATGTCGCGCACGATGGCGCGCGCCAGCACGAAGCCGGAAACGACTGCTGCCTGCGCAACGCGCCCGATCATGAAGACGGTGATGTTGGGCGCGAGCATGCAGCCGAGCGTTGCGACGATCATGATGGCGATGCTGGCCAGCATGACCGGGCGGCGCCCGAAAAGATCGGAAAGCGGGCCGATGATGAGCTGCAGGCAGGCGGTGGCGGCAAGATAACCCGAAACGGCAAATTGCATCACCGCGTAGTCGGTCTCGAAATAAACCGCCATGGCCGCAAGCGAGGGCAGGAACACATTCATGCACAGCGCCGCAACGCCGGCGATGACGACCAGCGTGATGATGTGCGGCGGTGTGGTCCTGTCCAGAAAACGGCCGCTGTTCATATCATTCTCCAGCCTCGCCCGTTACGGCAGCTTTCGTAACGGAAGCCGGCCGTACCGTGGTCGCGGCGGTTGGGGTGGCGGCCGCGCGCTTGGCCATCTGCGAGCGCTTGCGCAGGCTTTCGCGGTAGAAGGTGTAGAGGCCCGAACCGATGACGATCAGGGCGCCGACGATGGTATAATTGTCGATTTTTTCATTGAAGAAGAATACGCCGATCATGAAACCCCAGAGCAGGCTGGTGTAACGGAACGGCGCGACGAAGGAGATTTCGCCCGATCTCATGGCGAGAATGATCGCCTGATAGCCCACCAGCACCAGGATGGCGGAACCGGCGAGATGTGAGAGGATCATAAAATTCATCGGCTGCCAGCCGCCGAAGGGCACGATCAGCAGGCCGCCCACCGCCATATTGACGAAAGCGGTGATGACGGTGATGGCGAGCGAGGGCACATCGGCATACATTTTCCGCGTCAGCAGATCGCGCGCGGCGGTGACGGCGAGCGATGCGACGACCAGAAGCGCCCCCGGCGTGAAGCCTTCCGGGCCGGGCCTGATGATGACGAGCACGCCGATAAAGCCGACGATGATCGCCATCCAGCGTCGCCAGCCCACCGGCTCGCGCAGAAACAGCGCCGCACCCAGCGTCACCACCAGGGGCAGGGACTGCAATATGGCCGAGGCATTGGAAAATCCGATGAGGCCGAGCGCCGTCAGATAGAGCACGGCCGCAGTCACTTCGCAGATACAGCGCAGGATGATGATGGGGCGCATGAGGGTTTTCAGCGGCCGGAGCGCACCGAAATGGCGGGCGGCGATGTAGATCAGCACCACCGTTATGATGCCGCGGACGAACATGATCTGGCCGGTGTTGATATAGGGGGTGACGGATTTCGTCAGGGCGTCATTGGCCGTGAAGCTTGCCATGGCGAGCGCCATGAAAAGGGCGCCGCGCGTATTGTCCGTCAATGCCATTCCAAAATATCCCAGACCATGCGCGGTTTTCCCGGCCGCCCTTTCGGGGCGATTTGGGCCGCCTTTCGGGCGTGACCACGCATTCCTCCATGCAAAGAGACGTGGCACGCCACAGCCGGCATTTCAACCGTTTATATGGGTGGGTGGACGAGAAACAGTTTCAGCCTTCGCTCAGCCGCCGGTCACGCTCATATGGCGGGAGACGGCAGGCCGGTTGTGGGTGCGGTCGATGATGAAATCATGCCCTTTCGGCTTGCGCAGAAGGGCTTCATCGATGGCGCTGGAAAGATAGGCGTCACTGTCGGAGGCGCGCAGCGCGGTGCGCAGGTCGGCGGCGTCATCCTGGCCCAGGCACATATAAAGCGTGCCGGTGCATGTGAGGCGGACGCGATTGCAGCTTTCGCAGAAATTATGCGTCATCGGCGTGATGAAGCCGAGCCGGCCTCCGGTTTCCTTCACCGTCACGTAACGGGCGGGACCGCCGGTCTGGTAATCGCTGTCGATCAGCGTGAAGCTCTTTTCCAGATCGGCACGCAACTGCGAAAGCGGCAGGTAGCGGTCTGTCCGGTCTTCCTCGATCTCCCCCATCGGCATGGTTTCGATGACCGTCAGGTCCATGCCTCGACCATGGGCAAAACGCATGAGATCGGGAATCTCGGCGTCGTTGAAGTCCTTCAGCGCCACCGCGTTCAGCTTGACCTTGATGCCCGCGGCCTGGGCGGCGTCGAGCCCCTCCATGACGCGGTCGAGATCGCCCCAGCGGGTGATATGGCGGAACTTATCGCGATCGAGCGTATCGAGCGACACGTTGATGCGGCGCACCCCGCAATGGGCAAGCTCGTCGGCAAATTTGGCGAGCTGTGAGCCGTTTGTCGTCAGCGTCAGCTCTTCCAGCATACCGGTTTCAATGTGGCGGCCAAGGTTTCTCACCAGCGACATGATGTTCTTGCGCACCAGCGGTTCACCGCCGGTCAGCCTCAGCTTGCGCACGCCGCGCGTTATGAAGACGGAACAGAGCCGGTCCAGTTCTTCAAGCGTCAGAAGATCCTTCTTGGGCAGGAAGGTCATGTGCTCGGACATGCAATAGGTACAGCGGAAATCGCAGCGGTCGGTGACCGAGACACGCAGATAGGTGATGGAGCGACCGAAAGGGTCCACCATCGGTGTGCTGTTTTCCGTCAGGGTTTTCGCCTTTTCAAGCGAACCGGAGAAACCGTTCACGTCTCCATCCTCACTGCCCCTCGCGCCTGGCACACACGCCGAATGTGTGCTCTATCAGGTGATGTAGTGGCTTGCCTATCGTGAGGCAAGTTCGTAATTCTGACGCATATGACGAGCTTGCGGAAGTGAAAAATGAGTGATGCCTGGCCTACCGAGCTGCTTGTGTCAAAAGACCGGCGCGAACTGACCGTCTCTTTTGATGACGGCAGCGTTTACCGTCTCCGAGCCGAGATGCTGCGCGTCCTTTCTCCCTCGGCCGAAGTGCAGGGCCACGGGCCGGGGCAAAAGGTCACGGTGCCCGGAAAACGCGATGTCGCCATCCGCTCCATGGTCGCGACCGGCAATTATGCGGTGCGCATCATCTTTGACGATGGCCACGATAGCGGCATCTACACCTGGAAATATCTGAAGGAACTGGGCGAGACCGGCGATGGGCTGTTTGCGGATTATGAGCGGGAGCTCGCCGAAAAGGGCTTGAGCAGAGAGCCGCGATACCGGTAGACGGACGCAAGGCCTGCGGCCCCACCCTCATTCCTGTGACAAGCACACCAATGAGGGGAGGAGGACAGCGGCATCCGAGGATCGCATGCCCTGAGCGACAAATAACCCGTTGAATCTGTGCATCGTCCTTCAGTAAAATCGTTTTCGCTTTTCACGCCGATGCGCTAGGAAGTGAGGGAGGGAACACCCTCGTCTTATCGATTTTCAGCGGGGTGGCGTGTGGCTGTAGAAGCGAACGGGAATGATCTGGCCCAGGTGGTCGTGCTTCTGGCGGCCGGCGTTATCGCTGCGCCGATCTTCAAGCGCATCGGCCTCGGTTCGGTGCTCGGTTATCTGGCCGCCGGTCTGGTGATCGGGCCTTACGGTCTCGGTTTTTTCTCCGATTCGCAGGCCATTTTGCATATAGCGGAACTCGGCGTGGTGATGTTCCTGTTCATCATCGGCCTTGAGATGCAACCGTCGCGGCTGTGGTCGATGCGGCAGGATATTTTCGGGCTGGGTGCGCTTCAGGTGCTAGTCTGCATGGCCGGCCTGACATTGATCGGGGTCGGTCTCGGTTTTCCCGTCATCATGTCGTTCGTTGCCGGCACCGGTTTCGTGCTGACCTCGACGGCCATCGTCATGCAGATGCTGCAGGAGCGCAACAGCATGTCGAGCCTGAAAGGGCAGCGTATCATCGCCATTCTGCTGTTTGAGGATCTGGCCATCGTGCCGCTGCTGGCGCTTGTCGCTTTCCTCGGTTCGGGCGGCGAACACGTCACGGCATCGGAGCGCTGGGCTTCCGTCGGCATCGCGCTTGCTGCCGTCGGTGCGCTCATCCTCGCCGGGCGTTATCTGCTCAACCCGTTCTTCCGCCTGCTGGCGGCCTCCGGCGCGCGCGAGGTGATGACGGCCGCCGCGCTGCTGGTGGTGCTGGGTTCAGCGCTTCTGATGCAGGTCAGCGGCCTTTCCATGGCCATGGGGGCCTTTCTCGCCGGCGTGCTGCTGTCGGAATCCTCCTTCCGCCATCAGCTGGAAGCGGATATCGAGCCGTTTCGCGGCATTCTGCTCGGCCTGTTTTTCCTCGGTGTCGGCATGGCGATCGATCTTGCCGTCATTGCCTCCAGCTGGCAGCTCGTGGTCATCAGCGTTGTGGGCTATATGCTGCTCAAGGCCTTCCTGATCTATGGCGTGGCGCGGGCGCTCGGCACCACCCGGCGCGAAAGCCTGGAACGGGCGGTGCTGATGGCGCAGGGCGGCGAATTCGCCTTCGTGCTCTATTCGGCTGCCGTCAGCGCTGGCATTCTCGACCGGGAGGCGAACGCCATCCTGACGGCGACCATCATCATCTCCATGGTGCTGACGCCGCTGATGGTCATCCTGCATGACCGGCTGGTGCCGGCGGCGGTTCCCAATACCGACGATCTCGACGTGCCTGAAAATGTCGAGGGCAGCATTCTGCTGATCGGCTTCGGCCGTTTCGGCCAGATCGTCAGCCAGCCGCTTCTGGCGCGCGGTTATACGCTGTCGCTGATCGACAAGGACGCCGACTTCGTGCGCGATGCGGCGGAATTCGGCTTCAAGGTCTATTATGGCGACGGTTCGCGGGCGGAAATCCTGCATGCCGCCGGTGCCAGCACGGCGCGCGCGGTACTTATTTGCGTCGATGACAAGGAAGCTGCTGTGCGGATCGCAGAGATCGTCAAACACGAATTTCCGCTGGTTCCGGTTCTCGCCCGTGCTTACGACCGCGGCCATGCCATCGATCTGCTGAAAGCCGGCGTCGACTACCAGATCCGCGAGACGCTGGAATCGGCGCTGAATTTCAGCGAGGAAGTGCTGGGCGCCATGGGCGAGGAGCGGGAAGACGCCGCACGTCTGGTGGAGGAATTCCGCGACCGCGATGAAGAGCGTTTCGCCATGGAAGTCGTCGGCGGCATCTATGCCGGCCGTTCGCTGATCCGCGGCAACGCCCAGCCGGCCGATCTCGTGGCCGCCCGCACCGCGCGCGAGCGGGCAGAGCGGGAAAAGGCGGAAGCCGCAGAGGAATAGGACGCCCCGGTCTTTCGGCGGCGACAGAGGCAATTGGCAGGGATAGGAACGGACATGACGATCATTCGCACGGTTGAGGAATTGAAGGCCATCTATGACGGCACGAGCGAGGCGTCGATCGCCAAGGTGACAGCCGCGCTGACAGCCGAATACCGGCTGATGATCGAAACTTCGCCTTTCCTCGCGCTGGCAACGGTGGGGCCTGAAGGCATGGACTGTTCACCGCGCGGCGACAAGGGTGGCGTGGTGCGGGTGGCCGATGACAGGACCGTGCTGTTGCCGGACTGGCGTGGCAACAACCGCATCGATTCGCTTCTGAACATCGTGCGCGACCCACGGGTGGCGCTGATGTTCCTGATCCCCGGTTCCAACACGACCATGCGCATCAATGGCCACGCGGTGGTTTCCGTCGATACGGGGTTGTTGCAGAGCTTCGAGATGGATGGCAAACATCCGCGCACCGTCATCGTGGTGACGATAAACGAGGTCTATTTCCAGTGTGCACGGGCGCTGATGCGCTCCGAACTGTGGAACCCCGCCAATTTCGTCGATGTGGCATCGCTGCCGACGCCCGGCACCATGCTCAAGGCGGCGAAGGCGGAGTTCGATCAGGAGACTTATGATCGGGAATGGGCGGCGCGGGCGGCAAAGACCATGTGGTGAGGCATCAATTGCCGCAGCAACAGGTTGGCATTTAAAGGGCATGCACTTGCGTAACCCCGCCCTCATTCCTGTGACGAGCACAAGAATGAGGGCGTCAACGGAACGGCTGCTGCCCTCTAATTTTCACGTCCGATAAATCAGCCAGTTCTTGCCTGCATAGTTCTTCTGCATGCCGTCCTCGTAATAGACGGAGCGGTTTCGGCCGGTTTCCTTGGCATGATAGAGCGCGGTGTCTGCATGGCCGTAAAGCTCGCTCGGGTTGCTGGCCTGTGCGGCGGAAGCGAAGCCGAGGGAGATTGTGACCGTGCCGTAGTCGGCGCCTGATCTGGAATTGCGGAAGGGCGTGCTTTCCAGCGACAGGCGGATGCGCTCGCACATCACCATCACCTCTTCCGGCGTATTGCCATCCAGAATGATGGCGAATTCCTCGCCGCCGCTTCTGGCGACGAAACCATCCTTGCGGACATTGGCGCGGATGACGGAGGCTACGGTGGCGAGGATCTTGTCGCCGACCGGGTGGCCGAAAGTGTCGTTGATCCGCTTGAAGTGATCGATATCGAGCAGGACGAGCGTGGTATATTGCAGGCCGATGGAGCTGTCATAGATGGACGCCAGCCGGTCATCGAAGGCGCGTCGGTTGGACAGGCGCGTCAGCGAATCCGTATTGGCGATGCGCTTGTACTCATCCAACTCCAGGCGCACCTGGTGCATTTCCTCGGCATGGCGGTTGACATCGTTGAAGGTCTTTTCGCCGTCGATGATTTTCGAGCCAGTGGCCTCGGCCAGCAGCGAAATCGCATTCCTTAGAATATTGCTGCTGGCTGCATTCTTGTCATCGATGCGCTGGCGCGTTTCACCGAGTATCCGGTTGTAGTTTTCGATGGAGGATTGTTCGTGCCTCAGCGTGCCCAGAAGGCCCTCCAGTTCGCGCCTGAGCTTCTCATGCGCGTCGTCGATCGACCGGGCGGGATTTCCTTCTCCGTAACGGGAGGACAGCTCGTCCAGATCCTCCTGCGTCACCCGGTGTCCAAGCGCGGCCAGCTCCTTCGTCAGGGCAGGGTTCGAGCCGATATAGGCTTCGTAAAAGAGACTATAGTTACGCGGGATCGGCGAAACACCCATGCTCCGCATGGCATAGGCAATCTGCCCGGCAATGTCGGGCCCCGTGGTTTTGGGCGTGGATGCCGTGTTCATCAAGAAACTCCAGTGAGTCTGCTTATCGACTATGATTATTATTATGAAGTTCGTTTTGGAAAGCTTAATTTATGGGAAACTAATTTTTGTGCCATGAAACTTCATTTTTGCCACTTTGTATTTTATTTAATTGATAAATATAAGTAATTTTCATTTTCCAGAATTCCGGAACTTTTTCCTCTATTGTTTGCCTTGGTGACAGAACCGCATTTATTCTGTCAATCCCAATAACGGAATTCGTGTGGTTTATTTTGGTACAACAAGATGGAGAAATAATCCCGGCGTGAAAAGGTATGGTGGCTTTTTAATTCGGCGCGACCCCACCTATAGGCGGTTCTTTTTTTGTCATTCGTGTCGGGATACAGGAATGTTACAGTCTTATCTTGGGTTCCTGCGCCTGCGGGACGCGGCAGCGCCGTTTTGGGACGGCGCGGCAATCATTCGGCAAGGTTCAGGAAAAGGCCAGTTATGCGGCCGGCCGTAATCCGCCCGTATAGACTGTGCGTCAGGATTTCAACCGGATGACCGGGCATTCTGTCCCAGCCGCCGCCGCTGGCGCATTTGGCGGGCGCACGAGCAGCCCGTCGGAATGGGCCAATATCTTCATCATCGATGAGTCCTGCTTCGTATGGGCTTCCGCCACCAGCAGGCCGTTTTCGTCGGTGCTGAAACGGGCGCGCAGATAATCCTGCCGATGATCATTCGCTTTCAGCGGTGTGGCGGTGCGGGCGGTCGCCGCTCGTTGCCGGGGCGCGCGGCGGGCGATGCTGCGGATCAGCGGTTCCAGGAACAGCAGGCCGCAGACAAGGCTGGCAACCGGGTTTCCAGGCAGGCCCAGAACCTGCATGGAGCCGATGGCGCCGACCATTAGCGGTTTTCCCGGACGCATGGCGATGCGCCAGAAATCGAGCTGCATGCCTTCCGCCTTCAAGGCTGCCTGCACGAGGTCATGGTCGCCGACGGAAGCGCCGCCGAGCGTCACCAGCACATCGACATTCGCTGCGACGGCCTTGCCGATGGCGGCGCGGATCAGCCTGTCATTATCGGCGACAATGCCGAGATCGATAACCTCGGCCCCGGCCTGCCGGGCAAGGGCTGCGACGCCGAAGGTGTTGGAGGCGATGATCTGCGCGGGCTGTGGCGCGCTTCCCGGCGGCAGCAACTCGTCGCCGGTGGCGAGGATGGCGATGCGGGGCCTGCGATAGACGGTGAGAGCGGCATGGTTCATCGCGGCCGCCAGCGTCAGTTCGGTGAAGCCGAGTTCCCGACCGGTCTTCAGGGCCGCTTCGCCTTCGGTAAAATCCTGTCCGCGCGGGCGGATATGTCGCCCGGCGGTGACGTCGAAGGCGGTGCGGATTTTTCCGCCCTCCAGCACTTCGGCATCTTCCTGAATGAGAATGGTATCCGCACCCTGAGGCACGGGCGCGCCGGTGAAGATGCGAACGGCCTGGCCTTCACCTACCGTGCCGGTAAAGGCATGGCCGGCGGCGGCCTGACCAATGACGGTCAGCACCGAGCCGATATCGGCCGCATCGGCGCTGCGTAGCGCGTAGCCGTCCATGGCAGAGGCGTCGAAGGGCGGCTGGGTGAGGCGCGCCGTCAGATCGGTCGAAAGAACCCGGCCATCACATTCGGCAAGCGGCAGGGTCTCGCTTTCCGCTACAGGAACCGCCGCTTCCAGAAGGCGCCTTATGGCTTCATCCACGGGCAGCAGCGGTTTCATTCAATTCTCCTGTCGCCGGAAATCGCCGGATTTACCGCCGCTCTTTTCGAGCAGGCGGATATTGACGATCTCCATCGCCTTGTCGGCGGCTTTCGCCATGTCATAGATTGTCAGGCAGGCGATGGAGACGGCGGTCAGCGCTTCCATCTCCACGCCGGTCTTGCCGGACAGTTTCACCAGCGCTTCGACCCGCAGGCCGGGCAGGGCGGCGTCTTCGGCAATGTCCACCGCCACCTTGGTCAGCATCAGCGGATGGCAGAGCGGGATGAGGTTTGCCGTCTGCTTGGCGGCCATGATGCCGGCGAGGCGTGCTGCGCCGATGACATCGCCCTTCTTGGCGTTGCCTTCGCGGATGAGCGCCAGCGTTTCCGGCTTCATCTTCACGAAACCTTCGGCCACTGCGACACGGACGGTTTCGGCCTTGTCGCCGACATCGACCATATGCGCTTCGCCGCTTGCATCGATATGGGTGAGCTTCTGGCCATCGCTCATTGGCGTCTTATTCCGCGGCCAGAATGCCGGACTGGCCGGTCAACAGGGCCTTGGTGGCCGCCGTCACATCGTCCTTGCGCATCAGGCTTTCGCCCACGAGGAAGGTGCTGATGCCGCTTTTTTCGAGACGCTTGCAATCTTCGAAGGTGAAGATGCCGCTTTCGCCCACCAGCAGCTTGTCAGCCGGTACGAGGCCCGCCAGTTTTTCGCTGGTTTCGAGGCCGACTTCGAAGGTGCGCAGGTTGCGGTTGTTGATGCCAAGAAGCGGGGAGGCGAGCTTCAGCGCGCGCTCGGTTTCCTCTTCATCGTGCACTTCGATCAGCACATCCATGCCGAGCGCGAAAGCCTCGTCTTCGAGGCGCTTCGCATCGTCGTCCGACAGCGATGCCATGATGAGGAGAATGCAGTCCGCACCCCAGGCACGGGCCTCATGCACCTGATAGGTGTCGAACATGAAATCCTTGCGCAGCGCCGGCAGGGCGCAGGCATTGCGGGCGGCGGTCAGAAATTCCGGTGCGCCCTGAAAGCTTGGCCTATCCGTCAGCACCGAAAGACAGGCAGCGCCACCGGCTTCATAGGCTGCGGCCAGCGCCGGCGGGTCGAAATCCGGTCGGATGAGGCCTTTCGAGGGGCTGGCCTTCTTGATTTCGGCGATAAGCCCGAACTTGCCTTCGGTCTGTTTCGCCCGCAGCGCCTTATAGAAACCGCGCGGTGCACTCTGGTCCGCAGCCATGGCCTTCAGATCGGCCAGCGAAACCTTGGCCTTGGCGGCTGCGATTTCCTCGAGCTTGTAAGCCTCGATCTTTTTCAGGATGTCGCTCATGATCTCGCTCTCATTCCTGCCCTGAATTGGCTTCGTTGGATACGGCGACCAACCGGTCGAGCGCGGCAGCGGCCTTGCCGCTATCGAGCGCATCGCTTGCAATCGTCATCGCGTCGGTAAGCGTTTCCGCCTTGCCGGCAATGACCAGCGCTGCGGCCGCGTTGCACAGCGACACGTCACGATAGGCGTTGCGCTTGCCGGACAGAACCTCGCGCAGCGCTGCCGCATTGGCAATGCCATCGCCGCCCTTCAGGTCTTCCATGGAAGCGGGCTCGACACCGAAATCCCTCGGCGTCAGATCGAAAGTGCGGATCTTGCCGTCTTCCAGCGCCGCGACGTGGGTAACGCCCGTCGTCGTCACCTCGTCCATGCCGTCGCCATGCACGACCCAGATGCTCTCCGACCCCAGATCGCGCAGCACTTCGGCGAGCGGCACCAGCCAGCGCGGCGAGAAAACGCCAAGCAGCTGACGTTTTGCACCGGCGGGGTTGGAGAGGGGGCCGAGCAGGTTGAAAATGGTGCGGGTGCCGAGTTCGACCCGGCTCGGGCCTACATGGCGCATGGCCGAGTGGTGAAGCTGCGCGAACATGAAACCGAGGCCAGCCTCCGCGATGCAGCGGGCGATGAGATCGGGACCGATATCGAGCTTCACGCCGAGTGCCGAGAGGGCATCTGCCGTGCCTGACTTGGAGCTCAGCGCCCGGTTGCCGTGTTTGGCGACCGGCAGACCCGTGCCGGCGGTGATGATCGAGGCCAGCGTCGAGATGTTGTAGGTGCCGATGCCATCACCGCCGGTTCCGACGATATCGATGGCATTGGCGGGGGCCGAAACCGGCAGCATGCGGGCACGCATGGAAGAAACGGCGCCGACTATTTCGTCTACCGTTTCGCCACGCACGCGCAGCGCCATCAGGAAACCGCCGATCTGCGACGGGGTGGCTTCGCCCGACATCAGAATGTCGAAAGCAGTGCGCGCATCCTCGCGGTTCAGGCTTTCTCCGTTCGCGACCCTGGCGATCAGCGGCTTCAGTTCGGCCATCTTGTCGCCCCCCGGTTAGAAACCGACCATCGCCTGATCGGCGAGGGCCTGATTGATCGTCACACCATAGTCATTCTGCAGGCGGTTGACCATCTGGTCCAGCATGTCGTCGCCGGCGGCGCGGGCAATGGCGGCGAACTGCTGGTCGTCATTGGCGAGCGCATCGGCAGGCGCATTGGTGTCGACCGAGGTGACCTTGAAGAGGATACGGCTGGAACCGCCGGCATCAGCCGCCTCGCCCACCTTGCCCTCTGCGCCGGAGAAGACCGCCGCGATCGTCTGCTGGCCGAAAATAGCGTCTTCGCTGTTGCGGCGCAGGCCGGACTTCTGTTCGACCGCGAGGCTCAACTCACCCGCTACTGCTTCCAGCGTCTCGCCCTTTTCGACGCGCGTTTTCAGTTCTTCGGCTTTGGCGGCAAGCGCGTTGCGCTGCTGCTCCGCCGTCCAGTCGGCCACGACATCGTCGCGGACTTCGGCAAGCGTGCGGTCGCGTGCGGGGATGATCTGGTCGACATCGAACCAGATGTAGCCTTCACGGCCGAGATTTATCGGCAGCGCTTCCGTCCCGGGTTCGGTCTTGAAGACCTCCTGCGCCAGCTGCGGGGAGGGAAGGCCCTCAACCTTATCACCCTTTTCATCGAGGCCGGACGCGTCGATGGCGGCGACGGTGACGGGTTTCAGGTTCAGCTGCTGGGCAGCGTCGGCGAGCGAAGAACCGCCGGCGCGCAGGTCTTCATACCGGTCGTGAACATTGGTGATTTCTTCGGCGGCGGCGGCCGTGGCGAGATCCTTGCGGATATCTTCCTTCGCCTCTTCCAGTGTGCGGGTCGTTTCCGGCTTGATGCCGGTGACGCGCAGGATGACCGGGCCAAAAGAGCCGTCGACCACCGGAGATACGCCGCCATCCTTCTGGATGGCGAAAGCGGCGTCGGCAATCGACTGGTCGGGAATGGTGTCCTTGGTGAATTCGCCGAGCGTGACGTCGGACGCGGTCTTGCCCTGATCCTTCACCACCTGGTCATAGGTGGTGTTGCCAAGCCTGATCTGCTCGGCGGCAGCGGCTGCCATTTCCTTTTCCGGGAAGGTCAGCTGCTCGACGGTGCGACGGCCGGCGGTGCGGAAGCTGTCCTTGTGGCTGTTATAATAGTCGGCAATCTGCGCGTCCGTTACCGAGGCCGGCTCGGCGATGTCGGACGGTTCCAGCTTCACATAGGTGAACTTGCGGAATTCCGGTGCGCGATATTTCGCCTTGTTGGTTTCGAACCAGGGGGCAAGCACGTCGTCGCCCGGTGCCTTGACCGGTGGAATGACGGCGTTCGAAAGAATGACGTAATCGACGGCGCGCTGCTCGTTGCGATATTGTTTCAACGCATCCACCAGCACCTGCGGTGCGGTAAAACCGTCCGACACGGCTTCGACGATCTGGCTTCGGACGGCGACCTTGCTGCGTTCCTTGATATAGTCATCCTCGCGGAACCCCGAATTGCGCAGGCGTTCGCTGAAGAGATTGCGATCGAACTGGCCGTTGACCGACTTGAAGGCCGGGTCTTCGGCGATCAGGTTGGCGAGGCGGTCTTCCGAAAGGCCGAGATTCATTTTTGATGCCAGTTCGTCAAGTGCTGCGCCCGCCGCAAGCTGGCTGAAGACCTGACGATCAATGCCGAAGGCCTTGGCCTGCTCGGTCGTCAGCCTTGTTCCGAATTGACGGCTGAGATCGGAAATCTGGCGCTGATAGGCAAGGCGGAACTCCTGCGGGCTCACCGTCTGGTCACCCACCGTCATGACGGCATGGGAATTGGAGGTGACAAGCGATGCGGAAACGCCCCAGACGCCGAACGAAACAACAAGCAGGAGAAGCAGCAGCTTGGCTGCCATGGTTCGAGAAGCATTTCTCAGGGAATCGAGCATCGTTATGCAAACCTCACAGGAACGTCATTGCGGTCGCCAGCCTTCCGGCCCGCAACGTATCGGCGTTCCTTAAATCAATCCAAAGGGAAATTGAAGGGAATTTGCCTTGGAAAAACGGGGTTTTGAAAACGCTTATGTGATTGGAGGCCGGTTTTTCCGCCGTCATCTTCTCCGTATCGCCCCGTGAGGCGGCAAAATAAAACCGCCCGGAGGGTCCAGGCGGTTACGAAGAATCATTTTAAAAAGCGCTGAGGCCGGTCTGCCGCGCTCAGAAGGCGCGGTTTCGGCGGATCGTCGCCTTGAATTCCTCATCCTCGCGTCGCATCTCGGCGACCACGGAGATCATCGACGTCACGAACATTACGCTGATCAGGGCCAGAAGCATCGTCAGAAATGTAAACATGATATCGTCTCCGGGAGATTTGAGAAAATTCTCTCCGTTACTCAGTAATAATTCATATACTGGTAGCGGGCGGTCAGCTGCGGGTAGTCCGGTCCCTGCGTTTCAGACTTGTGCTCATAAAGGCTAAACGTCGTTGCTACCATTGCGATAACCAGTACTGTCCAGGCGGTGCTGATGACGCTGATTTTCGCCGAAGTAGACTGTTTTTCTCTTACAAACATCTGTCCGTTCCTTTGGTTCTGTCTTAACGCACCATGTTTCAACATGTTCCGCATTAACCGTAAAAATCGATTAGCATCGCCCCGGTGAAACTTCCTTGAATGGCTCGTTCATCTGGCGTTCAGGAATCTGGCGAAGGGCGTCATTCGAAAAAAACATACTCGGCTGCGAATGATGCGATGACCGAAAGGACGATCATGAAGGCCAGCATTTTCAGTTCTCCGGGTGATTAACGGGTGAGGGGCGTTTCGGTTTCCCGATGCTGTGCATTTAAACAAAATAGCTGTGAAACAGCACTGAACGGCCCATTCATCCGGGGTTCACGCCACAGCCGTGCGTGTGAGGGATAGTTATAAAGTCTTGCGCGGCGTGCCTCTCCATGACAAAAGGCGGCACATATGTCGAAGCGTCGAGACGCGCCCACCACTTGAGAGCGATATGACGATTGCCTTTTATCCAGGATCCTTCGATCCGATGACCAACGGACATCTGGATGTGCTTCTCCAGGCGCTGAACGTGGCGTCGAAAGTCATCGTGGCCGTCGGCATTCATCCCGGAAAGGCGCCGCTGTTCAGCTTCGAGGAACGGGCAGGGCTGATAAAGCAGGCGCTTGCCGAACATCTGCCGGGTGAAGCGGCGCGCATGGAAGTCGTCTCCTTCGATAATCTGGTCGTCGATGCCGCCCGAAAGCACGGCGCACGCCTTCTGCTGCGCGGCCTGCGCGACGGCACCGATCTCGATTATGAAATGCAGATGGCCGGCATGAACCGCCAGATGGCGCCGGATATCCAGACCGTATTCCTGCCCGCCGGCACATCGTCGCGACCCATTACAGCCACATTGGTCCGGCAAATCGCCGCCATGGGCGGCAATGTCGAGGCTTTCGTGCCGAAAGCCGTGCTTGAAGCCCTCAACGCCAAGCTGAAGCGCTGACTTCAGCCTTACATTCTGGAGCCAATCCGATGAAACTCGTTCGATTTGCCTTTGCCGGCGCCATGTTTGCAGGCGCACTTGCCGCCAGCACCCTTGCTTCTGCAGCCGAACTCTTGACCGTGCAGCTGAAGGACGGTCCTGTCGTCATCGAGCTGATGCCGGAAGTTGCGCCCAAGCACGTTGCGCAGATCGAGGCGCTGGCCAAGAAGGGCGCTTATGACAATGTCGCCTTCCACCGCGTCATCGACGGCTTCATGGCGCAGACCGGCGACGTGCAATACGGCAACATGGAAAAGGGCTTCAGCGCCCAGCGCGCGGGTACGGGCGGTTCCGACCTGCCGGATATTCCGGCCGAATTCTCCAAGGTTCCGTTCACGCGCGGCGTGGTCGGCATGGCCCGCTCGCAGGATCCGAACTCCGCCAATTCGCAGTTCTTCATCATGTTTGCCGACGGCCCGTTCCTGAACGGTCAATATACCGTGGTCGGCAAGGTCGTGTCCGGCATGGAAGCCGTGGACAAGATCAAGCGCGGGCAGGGCGGCAACGGCGAAGTTTCCAACCCCGACCGGATGATCAAGGTCACCGTCGGCAAGAAGTAAGGTAGGGCAATAGAGCCCGAACAGAGGAGAATAACATGGCCGAGATCAAGGATCCGGAAAACACCATCATCATGGAAACCACGACCGGCAAGGTCGTGATCCAGCTGCTACCTGAAGTTGCGCCGGGCCACGTTGCCCGCATCAAGGAACTGGTATCGGAAGGCGCCTATGACGGCGTCGTTTTCCACCGCGTCATCGAAGACTTCATGGCCCAGACGGGTGACGTGAAGTTCGGCAAGAAGGGTTCCGAAAGCTTCAACCCGGCCCGCGCCGGCATGGGCGGTTCCGACAAGGAAGACCTGAAGGCAGAATTCTCCGCCATTCCGCATGTGCGCGGCACCTGCTCCATGGCCCGTTCGCAGAGCCCGAACTCCGCCAACTCGCAGTTCTTCATCTGCTTTACCGATTCCCCGTGGCTCAACAAGCAGTACACCGTCTGGGGCCAGGTCATCGAAGGCATGGAAGCCATCGACAAGGTCAAGCGCGGCGAGCCGGTGAAGGATCCCGATTCGATCGTTTCGATGAAGCTCGCTTCTGCGGCTTGAGTGTAACGTATAAAGCGTTTACCCGCTCCGCAGCAAACTGCGGGGCGTTTCACATTGATGACAAGGGTGCCAACCATTCAGACGTCATCCTCGGGCTTGTCCCGAGGATCTAACGATCCACAACGTCAACGTGGTTAGATCCTCGGGACAAGCCCGAGGATGACGTCGAGTGTAGAGGCACGCTTGTCATCACCTTCCACCCGCCCCACGCAATGCAGGGCGGGTTTTGATATTTTCGAGAGCCCCTGCAATGCGCGTAGACCTGTTCGATTTCGATCTGCCCGAGGAGAATATCGCCCTTCGCCCGGCAAACCCGCGCGACAGTGCGCGCCTGCTGGTGGTCGATCCGAATGAAAATCGCATGGAAGACCATCGCGTCTTCGACCTTCCGTCCTTCCTGCGACCCGGCGATGCGCTTGTCTTCAACGACACCCGCGTCATTCCTGCCCAGCTGGAAGGCGTGCGCCTGCGCGAAGGCGCGCCGGAGACGGCGGTTTCGGCCACGCTGCACATGCGCGCCGATCAATCGCGCTGGAAGGCCTTCGCGCGTCCCGGCAAGCGCATCAAGGAAGGCGACCGCATCCGGTTTGGTTACGAGCGCGACAATGCTTGCGGCCTTGCCCATCTGGAAGCCACCGTCGAGGAAAAGGGCGAGGACGGCGAAATCACGCTGCTGTTCGACGTCTCCGGCCCGGTGCTGGATGAGGCGATTGCCTCGGTCGGCCATATTCCGCTGCCGCCTTACATCGCCGCCAAGCGACCGGAAGATGCGCAGGACCAGACGGACTACCAGACCATTTATGCCCGCGAAAAGGGCGCTGTCGCCGCCCCCACCGCCGGCCTGCATTTCACGCCCGAGCTGTTTGCGGCGCTCGACAAGGCCGGTATCGAGCGGCATTTCGTGACGCTTCACGTGGGGGCAGGCACCTTCCTGCCGGTCAAGGCCGACGATACCGATGACCACAAGATGCATTTCGAGATCGGCCACGTCTCGCAGGAAACCGCTGACCGGCTGAATGCGGTGAAGGCGCGCGGCGGGCGTATCGTCTGTGTCGGCACGACGTCGCTGAGGCTGATCGAAAGTGCGGCGACGGAAGATGGCGCCATCCACCCATGGTCCAATGCTACCGGCATCTTCATCACGCCGGGATACCGCTTCCGCGCGGTCGATATGCTCATGACCAATTTCCACCTGCCGAAATCGACGCTGTTCATGCTCGTTTCGGCTTTCTGCGGTCTCGAAACGATGCGTGACGCATATAAGCACGCCATAGAAACCGGATACCGCTTCTATTCCTATGGCGATTCCAGCCTGTTGTTCCGGAAAAACTGATGCACGACAAATTCACTTTCACCCTGAAAGCCACGAGCGGCGGCGCGCGCCTCGGCGAAGTCGCCATGCCGCGCGGCGTCATTCGCACGCCCGCCTTCATGCCGGTCGGCACGGTCGGCACCGTCAAGGCCATGTATCTCGATCAGGTGCGCGAGCTGGGGGCCGATATCATTCTCGGCAATACCTATCACCTGATGCTGCGGCCCGGCCCGGAGCGCGTGGCGCGCCTCGGTGGCCTGCATGAGCTGATCCGCTGGCCACACCCGATCCTCACCGATAGCGGCGGTTTTCAGGTGATGTCGCTTTCCGGCTTGCGAAAGCTTGACGAGCAGGGCGTGACTTTCAAGAGCCATGTTGACGGTTCGCTGCACCACATGTCGCCGGAACGCTCCATCGAAATTCAGGGCATGCTCGATTCCGACATTCAGATGCAGCTTGACGAATGCATCGCGCTGCCCGCCGAACGCAAGGAAATCGAGCGCGCCATGGAAATGTCGCTGCGTTGGGCGGAACGCTGCCACGTCGCCTTTGGCGAGCAGCCCGGCAAGGCCATGTTCGGCATCGTGCAGGGCGGCGACCAGCCGGACCTGCGCATTCGTTCCGCAGAGGGACTGAAGCAGCTCGATCTCAAGGGTTACGCCGTCGGTGGCCTTGCCGTCGGCGAGCCGCAGGATGTGATGCTCGGCATGCTCGATATCACCCTGCCGGTGCTGCCCACCGAAAAGCCGCGTTACCTGATGGGTGTCGGGACGCCTGACGATATTCTCAAGTCCGTCGCGCGCGGCATCGACATGTTCGACTGCGTGATGCCGACCCGTTCCGGCCGCCATGGTCTCGCCTTCACCCGTCGGGGCAAGGTCAATATCCGCAATGCCCGCCACGCCGAGGATATGCGCCCGCTGGACGAGCAGTCCAACTGCCCGGCCTCGCGTGACTATTCCCGCGCCTATCTGCATCACCTCACGCGCTCCAACGAGGCGCTTGGCGGCATGCTGCTCTCCTGGCACAATCTTGCCTATTATCAGGAGCTGATGCAGGGTATCCGCAAGTCGATCGAGGAAGGCCGTTTCGCCGATTTTTATGCGGAAACCATCGAAATGTGGGCGCGGGGCGATATAGACCCGGTTTAGGTTGCAGAGTTTTCCCCTCACTCGACGTCATCCTCGGGCTTGTCCCGAGGATCCACCACTGTAGCAGAAATCAACGAGCGGCAGATCCTCGGGACAAGCCCGAGGATGACGGAGGAGAAGTTTCCACCCGCCGCTTAAAACGCCCCAAACTTTCCTTCTACGGATTTTTCCTTGGCACATGCGCCTTACGTTCTTTTCCGGGATGATACGACCGGCACGGTGACAGCCTTCACCGAGCCGGAAGAGATCATCGTCGCGGATGAACCGGCGGCGTTTTTTGCCGCGCTGGAGCGCATGGAGGCGTTGCGGCGCGCCGGGAAATACCTTGCCGGCTACATGTCCTACGAGGCTGGTTTTCTGTTCGAGCCGAAGCTTGCGCCTTTTGCCGCCGAGCCCCGCAACGTACCGTTTCTCAATTTCGGCGTCTTCTCCGGCTCGCAGCCGGATGAAGGCCGCTTTGCGCGACCCGACGCGGTGCCAGATGCGGACGCCTTTCTGACCGAACCGGTAGCGGCCTGGACGCTTCCCGAATATCGGCAGCGTTTCGAGAAGCTGCATGAGCATCTGCGCCGCGGTGATTGTTACCAGGGCAATCTGACCATGCCCGTTCACGCCCGCTGGAGCGGCGATCTGCTGACGGCCTTCTGGTCGTTGATCGAACGGCAGCCGGTGAAATATGGCGCGCTGGTCGATCTCGGCGGTCCGGTCATCCTGTCACGCTCGCCGGAACTGTTTTTCTCGATCGATGGCGAAGGTTTCATTGAGACCCACCCGATGAAGGGAACCACGCCGCGGGGCGCGGATGCGGAAGAGGACCGGGCGATCATCGCGGCGATGCTTGGCGACGAAAAAACACTCGCCGAAAACCGCATGATCGTCGATCTCTTGCGCAACGATATTTCCCGCATCACCGAGGTTGGCAGCCTCGATGTGCCGCGGCTGTTCGATATCGAGACCTATCCCACCGTGCATCAGATGGTCAGCCATGTCAGGGCGAAACTTCTGCCCGATGTGACGGTGGAAGATATCTTCGCCGCCCTGTTTCCCTGCGGCTCCGTTACCGGCGCACCGAAAATGTGGGCGATGAAAATCCTGCGCGAGCTGGAGGCGACCCCGCGCGACGCCTATTGCGGCGCAATTGGCTTCATGTCTCCAGATGGTGAGATGCGGTTCTCCGTGGCGATCCGCACGCTCAGCCTGTTTGACGACGGCCGTGCGGTCTTCAATGTCGGCGGCGGCATCGTGTTCGATTCCGTAGGTGAGGCAGAGTATGACGAGTGTCTGCTGAAATCGAAATTCGCGGTGGGGGACAGGTTGCTGCGGGCTAAGCAGCCAAATGTGTGCCCTTAGGAAAGCCGGTTACGGTTTTCGCTACCAAACGTCGTCAGCGCCCGATCACCTCAAACGTCCCATCCTCAACCAGCACTTCCTTCGCCGCCGGGTGGCTGAGAAAGCCCACGGGGCTGGCGCTGGCGCCATAGGCGCCCGATTGCAGGATGGCGATGAGGTCGCCGGCTTTCAGCTTCGGCAGGGCCGCATTGCGGGCAAGCGTATCGAGCGGCGTGCAGAGCGGGCCGACGATGGTTGCCGTTTCCTCATGCTCCGCCTGCATCATGGCAGGTGCGACAATGGGATAGTTGCGCTTGACGATCTGGCCGAGATTGCCGGAGGCGGCGAGATGGTGATGCATGCCGCCATCCACCACCACGAAGGTGGTGCCGCGCGAGGTCTTTACCGAATTCACCTCCGCCACATAGAGGCCGCCGGAACCGGCGAGGAAACGGCCGGGTTCGATGATGATATGGGCTTCGGCGATCAGCGGGTGCTCGTTAAGAAGCGCCTTGAGATCGGGAATGGAAGCGGCCACCTTGGCGAGATCAAGCGGCGTTTCGCCTGCAAAATAGGGGATGCCGAGACCGCCGCCGAGATCGATGGTTTCGAGCGGCTTGCCGAGCATCTCGGCCATGCGCGCGGCAACGGAAATGCCGTGTCGCCACTGGGAGACAAGCATGTCGGCATCGAGAATCTGCGTGCCGCCGTAAATATGGACGCCGACGAGATCGATATATCGGGCGTCCTTGAAGAGCGGCAGGACATTTTCCAGCTCTTCCTCGTCGAAACCGAAGGCGGTGGCCTTGCCGCCCATGCGCATGGCGCCCGCCTGCGCATCCGGCACCGGATTGATGCGGATCGACGCCTTGACCGGCCTGCCGATCGCCTCGATGCGGGCAATTTCCTCGGCGCTTTCGATGTGGATTTCGCCGATACCGCTCTCGATCACTTCGCGCAGTTCGGCCATGCCTTTGCCGGGGCCGGCGAAGATGATGTTTTCCGCTGCGACACCAGCCTTAATGGCGGCGCGATATTCGCCGACGGAAGCGATTTCCGCACCCGCACCTTCCTGCCGGAAAAGCGAGACGATGGCGGGCAGGGGATTGGCCTTCACCGAATAATAGATATCGGCAAAACCGCCCAGCGCGGTTTCGAGATCGCGATAGGCGCGACGCATGGCGGCGGCGTCATAAAGGAAGCACGGCGTTCCGGTCCCGGCGACAACATCGCGCACGGAAAGTCCGCCGATCATCAGATCGTTCTCGCTTATGTCGAATGACGCGGCTGCAAAGGCCGGGCCGTGGGTCTGGGGTTTATCCGTTGGCGCCATTGTCCGTCCGTTCGCGCACCAGCGCGCGGTAATCCACCTTGCCATTGGCCGTGACCGGCAGTCGTTCCACCAGTTCGATGGCGCGCGGGATCATGAAGGGGGCGAGCATTTCGGCGGCCTTCTTCAGCGCTGCCGAAACGTCGATATTCTGGTTGGCGGCAGTCGCCACGGCATGGACCTTTTCGCCAGCGAAGGGGTCCGGCAGGCCGATGACGGCGACCTCACGGAAAAGCCCCGTCGACATCAGGCTTTCCTCCACCTCGGTCGGGCTGATGCGATAGCCCGACGATTTGATCATCGCATCGTTGCGGGCGACGAAGCTGAAGAAACCGTCCTCGTCCTCCACCGCCAGATCGCCGGAATAACACACGGTCTCGCCGCCCAGCGCCGCCGGAATGAAGGGGTGAGGGCGCAGCACCTTTGCCGTATCCTCCGGCCGGTTCCAGTAACCCAGCGAGACGGTTGGGCCGCGATGCACGAGAATGCCGGGTTCACCCGGCTTCGCCCTCTGTCCCTTATCGGTGACGATGAAGATTTCACATTCGGGAATGGCCTTGCCGATGGAAGTTGGGCGGCGGTCGATTTCATCGGGCGGCAGGAAGGTGGAGCGGAAGGCTTCCGTGAGGCCATACATCAGGTAGATTTTCGTATCCGGCAACTTCTCGCGCAAGGCCTTGACGGTTTCCTGCGGCACGCGTCCGCCGGAATTGGTGATGTAGCGCAGATGCGGCAGAGGCGTCTTTGTCAGCGACGGGGCGGCTTTCGTCAGGATCGCCCAGATCGTCGGCACGCCGGCGAGACCCGTGATGGCATGGTCGCGCAGATCGCGGATAATCTCGTCGCCCAGCCGGAAGGTGGAGATGATCGTGGCCGCGCCCTGTTCCACCGCCGTGAGCAGCTGGTTCAGGCCATAATCGAAGCTGAAGGGCAGAAGGGACAAAATGCGGTCCTTGCCGGTGATTGCCAGATAGGTGCGCACGATGCGCGCGCCGGCCAGAAGATTGCGGTGTGACAGCATCACGCCCTTGGGCGAGCCGGTGGAGCCGGATGTATAAAGAATGGCGGCCAGGTCTTCGCCGATTGCCGCTGAGGGGCGGGCGAGTGTTTCGGCGCGTGCCTCAATTTCTTCCGCCAGCAGGACCGTGACCTCGGGAAGGTCTTCCAGTGCCGCTTTCAGCTCTTCCATCATCGCGGCGTCGCTGATGACGATTTTTGCGCCGCAATCCTTGACGATATGGCGAATCTGCTGCGCTTTCAGCAATGCGTTCACCGGCACGAAGACGCCGGACGCCATGCTCACACCGAAGATCGACCAGCATTCCGCGATGCCGCGCGGCAGATAGATAACGACGCGGTCACCGCGTTGCGCGCCGGCTTCCTGCAATGCCGCTGCGCAACGGGCCGCCGCTGTGGCAAAGTCGCGATAATTCAGCGATCGGTCCTTGTGGACTAGTGCCTGGTCGTCGCTTGCCGCGCGGGCGGTAAGCAGGTGGTGCAGCAGGAAATGGGGTGTCATCTCCTCCGTTCCCTGAGGACGAAGGCGACGAGATCGGCCGGCGTGCCGAGATTTTCGGGCTGGAAATGCTCGTCATCGAGAATGATGCCGAAACTCTCGCCGAGGAAGACCATCAACTCGAGAAAGCCGAGCGAATCGATCGCGCCGCCTTCGAGAAGCAGCGTATCGGCGGAAAAGGGGGCATAGGCGGGAAAACGGTCAGCCAGGTAGGAATAAATCGTGTCGGCAACGTCGATTTCATTTTCTTTCGCCGCGAGCATGCTTGTTCTCCAATTTCCCGTTTGAAACCATGGACCCGCCCCGGAACGACGCTTTGCCTGTAAAGGCCAGGATTCCATCAGGTCACGAAGGATTCACTAGAATACCTAAGGTGGCAATAACACCAACTCTGAGTATGTTTCGTTAATAAACTGTGGGTTCCATGCGCCTTTTACTTGTATTGGTGCAATTTTATGTGCGGCAAAGCCGGCCGCCTTTCGGTCCTCCTCGCAAGCCGCCATGGTGAGCGCGAGCCGGCCTTTACCCACCAGGTGGCGGGCAATGGCGGGCAGGTGGCTTTGCGCGATCTGCCGGTCCTCGCAATAGATCAGGCGGGCGGAGGGGAGTTTTTTGGTTATGGTTTTCAGGAAAACCAGAGGATAGGGACGGCCTTCCGCTTCCAGAATGGCCACGATGCAGCCCAGACGGGCGTGGTCTTCCAGCATGTCGCGTGTTTCTGAAGAGAGAGTTTTCGCCGTTGTCTGTGTGAACGGATGAAGCCGTCCGCCTGTCGGGCGAAAAGTCGTGAGCGGCAGCGGATAAAACAATGTGCAATTTGTCACCGTGTGAAACCCCAGCCGCTCGTTCAGCTGGCGGGCTTCGGGCGAGGGGGTGAGATCGGTGAAGAGTTCGTTTTCGGCCGATGACGCCATCTGCAACATGCGCGGCGCGAACCAGCGGCAGGACGGCTCGACATACCAGCTTGAAAGATTGACGATCACTTGGCCGGTATCGGGCAGGCGGCTCCTGATTGTCAGCAACACGCCTGCGGCATCGTCGCCCTTCATCAGCAATTGGCCTATCGGGCCGAGATGACGCCGCTCGTGATGTTCACCGATAAGCGACAGGCCTCGAGCCCAGAAGGCCTCGCTTTTTTCCGGAAAACCTTTCGCCAGAAGGCCAACGGCGGCGGCGCGGTTTCCGTTGTCGATCGGTACGATTTTCACGGGTGGCTCTCCGCTGTCTGGCCTTGCTCTGGCCGGGGAGAGGTTTTCAACTCCACCGCGCAGTATCGGCTTACGACGATAGATTTACCGTGCCGTTAATCGCCATGGCTGCAGCAGACTCTTGGCAATCACATTTGCACGAATGGCGGGCGCACCGTCAGGCGCGCCCGCCTTCGCCTGGAATCAATAAACCACGACGCCGCGGATCGATTCACCCTTGTGCATCAGCTCAAAGCCCTTGTTGATGTCTTCGAGCGGCATGGTGTGGGTGATCATCGGGTCGATCTGGATCTTGCCTTCCATGTACCAGTCGACGATCTTCGGCACATCCGTGCGGCCGCGCGCGCCGCCAAAGGCGGTGCCCATCCAGTTGCGGCCGGTGACGAGCTGGAACGGACGCGTGGATATTTCCTGGCCCGCACCCGCAACGCCGATGATGACGGATTTGCCCCAGCCGCGATGTGAGGCTTCCAGCGCCTGGCGCATGACCTTGGTATTGCCCGTGCAGTCGAACGTATAGTCCGCGCCGCCGATCAGGTCGCCATTACGCTTCGTCATGTTGACCAGATAGGGCACGATGTCGTCGCCGACTTCCTTCGGGTTGACGAAGTGGGTCATGCCGAACTTCTCGCCCCAGGCCTTACGATCATTGTTGATATCAACACCGATGATCATATCCGCGCCGGCAAGGCGCAGGCCCTGAAGCACGTTGAGGCCGATGCCGCCGAGACCGAAGACGATTGCGGTGGAGCCGATCTCGACCTTAGCGGTGTTGATGACGGCGCCGATGCCGGTCGTCACGCCGCAGCCGATGTAGCAGACCTTATCGAAGGGCGCGTCGGGATTGATCTTGGCCAGCGCGATCTCGGGCAGAACCGTATAGTTCGAGAAAGTCGAGCAGCCCATATAGTGATGGATCTTGTCCTTGCCGATGGAGAAGCGCGAGGTGCCGTCCGGCATCACACCCTGGCCCTGGGTGGCGCGGATGGAGGTGCAGAGATTGGTCTTGCGCGAGGTGCAGGAATAGCATTCGCGGCATTCCGGCGTGTAGAGCGGAATGACGTGGTCGCCCTTCTTGACCGAAGTGACGCCGGGGCCGACATCAACCACGATACCGGCGCCCTCATGGCCGAGGATTGCCGGAAACAGGCCCTCCGGATCGGCGCCGGAGAGGGTGAAATCGTCGGTGTGGCAGATGCCGGTGGCCTTCACCTCGATCAGCACTTCGCCGGCGCGGGGACCTTCAAGCTGAACGGTCATGACCTCGAGCGGTTTTCCTGCCTGAATTGCAACGGCGGCGCGAACGTCCATATTCGATCTCCTCAGTCTTTTAATGTCGAAATAAAAAGGTTTTGCCCGAGCGCGACTGGCCGGGCAAGGCAAAATCCGGTGACCCGGAATGGAAAAGGGGCGTGTGCGGACACATGCCCCTTTATTCTGGCCGATAGATGCGGGGCAGGCCTATGGCGTTGCGTCGCTCTCTTGTTCCGTTGCGACGTGTTCCACGCCAAGCCAAGCGGCACAATGCTTCAGCGCCCGCGCTGCGATGAGCTGGCGCTTCATGATGGTCTTGTCCTTGCCGCGAAAACGTTTCACGCCATCAGGCTTGACGATGGAGCCCGGCTCCAGTTCCGGGAACAGGCCGAAATTGATGTTCATCGGCTGGAAGGAACGCTTGCCCGGCTCATCATCGGAAGAGAGGTGGCCGCCGGTGATGTGGTTGAGCAGCGAGCCAAGCGCTGTGGTGGCCGGCGGCAGGCTCGGAGCCTCGCCCTTCCGCTCCGCAGCGGCGAAGCGACCGGCGAGAAGCCCGACGGAGGCGCTTTCCACATACCCTTCGCAGCCGGTGATCTGGCCGGCGAAACGCAGGTCCGGCCGCGATTTCAGCCTTAGCGAGCGGTCCAGCAGGATGGGGGAATCGATATAGGTGTTGCGGTGCAGGCCGCCGAGGCGGGCGAATTCCGCATTTTCGAGACCGGGAATCATGCGGAACACATCCGCCTGCACGCCATATTTCAGCTTCGTCTGGAAACCGACCATGTTGTAAAGCGTGCCGAGCGCATTATCCTGCCGCAGCTGGACGACGGCATAGGCCTTGACGGTCGGGTTATGGGCATTGGTCAGCCCCATCGGCTTCATCGGGCCGTGGCGCAGCGTCTGGCGGCCGCGCTCCGCCATGATCTCGATCGGCAGGCAGCCGTCGAAATAGGGGGTGCCCTCCCATTCCTTGAAACCGACGGTATCACCGGCAATGAGCGCATCGATAAAGGCGTTATATTGCTCCTCATCCATCGGGCAGTTGATGTAATCCTTGCCCGTGCCGCCGGGGCCGACCTTGTCGTAACGTGACTGGTACCAGCAGATATCCATGTTGATGCTGTCGCGGTGCACGATGGGCGCGATGGCATCAAAGAATGCCAGCGCATCTTCGCCCGTCTCGGCCTGAACCGCTGCCGCAAGATCCGGCGAGGTGAGCGGGCCGGTGGCGATGATGGTGCTGCCCCATTCCTTTGGCGGCAGGCCTGTTACTTCTTCGCGGACAATTGTCACCAGCGGGTGATTTTCAAGCATATCCGTCACGGCCTGCGAAAACCCGTCGCGGTCGACGGCGAGCGCGCCGCCGGCCGGCACCTGATGTTTATCGGCGCAGGCCATGATGAGAGAGCCGGCAAGCCGCATTTCCGCATGGATGACACCGACCGCATTGGCCGTCGCGTCGTCGGAGCGGAAGGAGTTGGAACAGACCAGTTCCGCCAGCGTATCGCCCTTATGCGCATCTGTGCCGCGCACGCCGCGCATTTCGTGCAGGATGACAGGCACGCCGCTCCGCGCGATCTGCCAGGCGGCTTCCGAACCGGCCAGTCCGCCGCCCACGACATGAATGGGAGAAGTGGTCTTGTCTTGCATGCTGGCGTCCATGAACCGCGCGCGGGGCAAAGCTCCCGTCCGGCGGCTGTCATTCGAGTGATGGTTCCGCGCGGGTCCCTTGGGGACGCGGCATTGTTGCGGGATGCACTAGCATGCATGGCCGGGGCAGCCAAATGTTTTTGCGGGGAAGGGATACGAAGATGGTCAGGCTACCAATTTCGCTGCAGGGCTAAAAAGCAGGCAAGTGTTTTTTGGGGAGTGAGCGCGCGCCACTTGTTTCTTCTCCCCGAGGGGGAGAAGGTCGCGGCAGCGGGATGAGGGGGCAAGGGTGCGATCCATCGCTGGCGTCGCCCCCTCATCCGACCCTTCGGGCCACCTTCTCCCCGGCGGGGAGAAGAAGTGTGCCGCGATGCCCGGCCTTCCTCGTGATTCTCAATGCTGGGCGATGTTGAAGGCCGAACTCAAGCCGAACACCCAGAATCAAAAACGGCGCCCGAGGCGCCGTTTTCTTAAAACCTGTCGCTCAATCGTCGCGCCCTGGAGGTCGGGCAGCGGGACGATCGTTTACGCCTTAGCGGAACGAACGGGAAGCAACGTTACGGATGTCGTAACGGGTCAGGCCGATGTCGCTCAGGGCCTGGTTGGACAGGCTGCCGAGTTCGTTGATCGTGCGGCGATAGGAGATCCAGTTCTTTGCGATGCGGATAGGGTTCATGGTCGTTTCCTCAATCTATCTCTGTTGATTTCGTCGGCCGGCTCAGCGTTTCTCTGTGCTCTCGGCTGTTGAGGTTTATATATAGACATTGAGCCATGTTGTGCAGTGCAGATTTTAGGCTACTGCCATGCATTTGTGCACTATGTCGGCTAAATTTGCGGCTTTGAATATCATCTGAGCAAAATATGAGCGGAAATGCCTGTGTTTCAGGCGGTTTTGACGGGTTTGGCAGCCTTTGGCGGCGCAAAAGGGGCTTGCCGGTGTAAAAAGACGCATCGGGAAGGGCGCGCGCTATCCGGGCGTTGCGTAAATGGGGTCGGCCATCGATGCATTTTTCATCTGCCGACCCTGCGGGCGGCTGTGGCATTGCCGGTTCGCCCCGGAGAACCGCCCAAAACGAAAAAAAGGCCGGAGGCGGGAGCCTCAGGCCTTTTGAGTAGGTCGTCTCGCATCCGCCGCAAGGAGCGGCGTGCGTATAATCAGAAGCCGACGGCGGTCTTGGCGACGCGGCGGATGTCCTGACGGCCGATGCCGAGGTCGCTAAGTTCACGGTCGGTCATGCGGCCGAGTTCGGTTACGGTCTGACGATACTTGCGCCAGTTGGTGAGCGAGCGTGCAATGTTCATTTTCATCTTCCTCTTCGTGCTGTTCAGTCTCAACGGCCAGTCTTGGGAGGCTTTGGTCCGGGGCTGAACTCGATCTCTGTATGGCCATGAATATAATCGGTTTAATCAAAACAAAAACAGACAAAGCAAGATGTCACCTATGCGCTCATTGCAATGCAAGCCGGTAAATCAGGCCGATTGCGACGATTCGTGCATAATTTGTGACCATTTTATGAGCTTTTGGTGATCGTCTGGTGGGTGGTCGTGCGAGAGCGTGCGGTATGACCGGATAATGCCGGGGCAAGGGTGCAGAAGCCCTCCATCGCTGATTTGGAGCAAGGGCCTGCAATCCGGCTGCGGCGGGCGCTATATATAATGTCAATGCAGCTGCATAAATATTGTCTGCTTTTCTCCGCCTGCCGGCATGCGATGCGCCGGGCGGCCCGGGTCGGGAAGGCGAGGGAGGATGGGGTGCAGCTTGCCGTTTTCCGCCCAAAGATTGCCTCTGCCCGGCTGTCGCGCGCTGTCCCCCGTCAGGGCGGCGAATAAGCGGCGCCCGCCGACGGTACTGCGGGTGAGAAAAGTCCGGAGGAAACGAAAGGCGGCGATAAGGCGCGCTTGACCCTTTCAGAACATTGTGACATACCGCCGCCCAACGTGCGGGTATGGCGGAATTGGTAGACGCATTGGTTTTAGGTACCAACGCTTCGGCGTGGGAGTTCGAGTCTCTCTACCCGCACCACAAGCAAGGCATGGCTGCGCCACGCTTGCGCCAGAGTGCATCTTTATAAGATGCGAGGGCTTTTGGGGTGTCCCTCAAGCTGTCTCAGGCGCGGGCGCGAAGGTGTCCGGCAGGCGCTTGTGCAACGAAATAACAGAAGCCACGGCCGGGACGTTGTTCCAGTGCAGTGCTCGAAAGTAAACCAACGGCTGTCTGAGCACCGCCGCCATGATGTGAAGGTTTGAGAAAATGCAGGTTATCGAAACGCTCGCTGAAGGGCTGAAGCGCGAACTCAAGGTCGTTATTCCGGCCGCCGACATGAAGGCCCGTCTGGACGAGCGCCTGGTTGACGCCAAGGACAAGGTTCGCATCAACGGTTTCCGTCCCGGCAAGGTGCCGGTTGGCCACCTGAAGAAGATGTACGGCAAGTCCATCATGGCCGATCTCGTCAACGAGCTGGTTCGTGAAAAGCCGACCGAAATTCTCTCCAGCCGTGGCGAAAAGTCTGCAACGCAGCCGGCCATCTCCATGACCGAAGACGAGCAGGAAGCCGAAAAGATCCTGTCGGCCGAATCCGATTTCGAATTCACCGTTGCCTACGAAATCATTCCGGCCATCGAACTGAAGGCCAATGACGGCATCAAGGTTACCCGCGAAGTTGTTGAAGTCTCCGAAGACGAAATCAACGAGCAGATCCTCAAGATCGCCGAAAGCGCCCGCACTTTTGAAGCCAAGAAGGGCAAGGCCGCTGAAGGCGACCGCGTCACCATGAACTATCTCGGCAAGGTTGACGGCGAAGCCTTCGATGGCGGCGCTGCTGAAGACGCTGAACTGGTTCTCGGTTCGGGCCGCTTCATCCCCGGCTTCGAAGACCAGCTCGTTGGCGTCAAGGCCGGCGACGAAAAGACCATCACCGTGACGTTCCCGGCCGATTACCCGGCTGCGAACCTTGCCGGCAAGGAAGCCAACTTCGACATCACCGTCAAGGAAGTTGCTGCCGCTGCCGCCGTTGAAATCAACGACGAACTGGCTGAAAAGCTCGGTCTCGAATCGGCTGAAAAGCTGAAGGAAATCGTCAAGGGTCAGATCGAGAGCCAGTATGGCAACGTCACCCGCCAGAAGGTCAAGCGTCAGATCCTCGACCAGCTCGACGAAATGTACAAGTTCGACACGCCGGCTGGCCTCGTCGACGCCGAGTTCGACAATATCTGGCGCCAGATCAACACCGATCTCGCCCAGTCGGGCAAGACGTTTGCTGACGAAGACACGACCGAAGAAGAAGCCCGCGAAGAATATCGCAAGCTCGCTGAACGCCGCGTCCGTCTCGGCCTCGTTCTCTCCGAAATCGGCGAAAAGGCCGGCGTCGAAGTGACCGAAGAAGAAATGCAGCGCGCGCTGTTCCAGCAGCTGCAGCAGTTCCCGGGTCAGCAGAAGGAAATCC
The DNA here is from genome assembly GCF_002008225.1 of Agrobacterium salinitolerans. Classification (GTDB taxonomy): domain Bacteria; phylum Pseudomonadota; class Alphaproteobacteria; order Rhizobiales; family Rhizobiaceae; genus Agrobacterium; species Agrobacterium salinitolerans. The sequence goes on from NZ_MRDH01000006.1 coordinate 211,552, forward strand.
TCGATTTCTTCCGCAACACGCCAGGCGCTTCCGCTTCGCTGCGCGCTCCGATCTTCGAAGAAAAGGTCATCGACAAGCTGCTCACCGAAATCTCGGTAACGGACAAGACCGTTTCCAAGGAAGAGCTTCTGGCTGACGACGGCGAAGAAGCAACGGAAACCAAGAAGAAGGCGCCTGCCAAGAAAAAGGCTGCTGCCAAGGCTGACGACGCCGCTGAAGGCGAAGAAGCCGCTCCGAAGAAGAAGGCTCCTGCCAAGAAGAAGGCCGCTGAAGGCGACGCTGAATAATCTTGGTTGGCGAAAGCTGATTGAATGGAAGGGCCGCGGCGAAAGCTGCGGCCTTTTTGTTTGGGCGCCCCGCTTGTTCAGCTACGCAATCGCCCGTTTCTCAATCCTTCGACATCGTTGCGTCATTCCTGGTTATTATAGTCGAAACCCATAATGCTGGGTCAGGCTTCAAGGACCATAGTCGAGGAATGCCGAACGGCAGTGCCATGGGTGTGAGAAATTACTTGGTCGAGGGTGTCTCCGGGGTCGGCAAGACTTCGGTTGCGACAGAACTTCAGCGGCGTGGCCATCATGTGATCCACGGCGACCGGGAGCTTGCCTACAAGGGCGACCCTGAAACCGGCGAACCGCTCGATCCCGCGTTGTTGCGGGGCGATGCGACCGATATGCCTTTCCGGCATCGGCATCATATCTGGGATGTCGAAAAGGTTCGGCGGATCGCCGCCGACCGCAGCCACGCACTCACATTCTTTTGCGGTGGCTCGAGAAATTTTCAGCGTTTCATGGATGTGTTCGATGAGGTCTTCGTTCTCGATCTCGATAGCGAGACCTTGCGAAAACGGCTGATCGAGAGACCCGCGGACGAGTTCGGCGGAAACCCGCAGGAGCGCGAATTTGTCCTGCAACTCCATGCAACGAAGGAAGACATCCCCGTTGACGCAACGGTCCTCGATTCATCCAGACCTTTGACCGTGGTGGTCGATGATATTCTCGCCCGCTGCGCGCTTCCGGTCGAAAAAGGGTAGCGGCCGAACTTCCCGCGCCATTGTTCCGATCACAATGCAGTGCAGCATGATTTTTTGCTGCATCTGCTCTTGTTCATCTCCCGTTCATCTGGCACCCTGCGCAGCATGATTTGCTCAGGTCGTATTCAGCGGCCGTTCGGGCATGAAGCGCCGCTCGATGCGGCCTCGTCGATGCCAACCATTGGCCTTACGCTTTTACCGTGCCTGCCGGGTTCTCCCGGCGCGCCCTTAATTTGCCAGGGGACAAGATATGTCGCCAAGAATGGGTTTTACCCTCCTGTTGTCTCTTTTCACCGCCACTGGTACCGCGGCCCATGCTGATGAGGCCGGGCTGATCTGGAAGCCGGTCAAGAATTCAGACCGTTCCTATACGGCGCGCATCGGCGCGAAGCTGCCGGTCGATACGCCGATCCGGGCGGGCCTCGAAATGGGCATGAGCGCGTCTAAGGGTGGGCAGCTGGTCGATACGCCGGTGCGGCTATGGGGCAATGTCACGCTGCTCGCCGAACAGTTGCCTGGCGTTTCCCTGGCCCGTGATGTCGGCGTCATTTTCAATGCGCTGACGGGTTCGAGCAGTATCTCCATGACCTCGCGGCAGAAACGTGTCGTCACGCCGGAGCTGGATATCGAGGCGAACCGCAATTTCACGGTCCGTTATGACGGCACGGCGCAGCAATGGAACGGGCTGGATGTGTCGCAGTCGCTGCGCCTGTCCCGGTCGGAAACCGGCACGGCCTTTGTGCTGACGGGGGCGAGCCGAAACAGTTTCAATGAGTTCAGCAGCGGCGTGGCGGTGGAGCAGAAGATTGGCGATCACCTGACTGTGCGCGGCACGCTTGATCAGGGCTATGCGGATCATTTCCGGCCCGGCGTGAGTGCGCGGTATAGCATTCGGTGGTGAGGGTATGCGTGACCTGTCGTCTAAGCAATGCGTACGACCGGCATTCTCGCTCGATACGCGGCGTCATCCTTGGGCTTGTCCCAAGGTTCTAATCACGTCTCATAAACCGAGACGTTGCAGATGCTCGGGACAGGCCCGAGCATGACGGCAGGAGATGTTTTCGAACATTGCAGATTATCTCCTTACCCGCGACAAAGCCTCAATCCTTCTTGATCTCACCCATCCGGTTCCAAGCATCCAGCCCGGCGATCTTGTAAGCTTCCGCAAGTGTGGGATAGTTGAAGGTATTCTCGACGAAATATTCCACCGTGCCCTTGAGGTTCAGCACCGCCTGGCCGATATGCACCAGTTCGGTCGCACCTTCGCCGACGATGTGGACGCCGAGCAGGCGGCGGGTTTTCAGAGAGAAGATCATCTTCAAGAGCCCGCTGTCGAGGCCCATGATGTGGCCGCGTGAGGTTTCGCGGAAATGGGCGATGCCGCATTCATAGGGAATGTTGCGTTCGATGACTTCCTCTTCCGTCAGGCCGCAGGTTGAGATCTCAGGCACGGCATAGATGCCATAGGGGAAGAATTGCGGCGGCTCACCGGCCGGTGCGCCGACGGCATGGCGGGCGGCGATGCGGCCCTGTTCCATCGACGTGGAGGCAAGGCTCGGGAAACCGATGATATCGCCGGCAGCATAGATGTTCGGCACAGAGGTCTGGAAGGTCTCGGGATCGACTTTAAGGCGGCCACGGCTATCGGCCTCCAGCCCGCAGGCGGAAAGATTGAGCGTATCGGTGGCGCCGACGCGACCGGCGGCGAAGAGGACGGTCTCGGCCTTCAGCACGCGACCGTTGCCGAGCGAGACAAGGCATTTGCCGCTCTCGTCGCGTTCCACCTTTTCCGCCTTCTGGCCGAAGATCAGCTTCATGTTGCGGTCGCGCAGCTGATAGGTGAAATCCTCGACGATTTCCTTGTCGATGAATTCCAGCATGGTCTCGCGCGGTTCCACCACAGTTACCTGCGTGTCGAGCGCGCTGAAGATGGTGGCATATTCGATGCCGATGACGCCAGCGCCAACGACGATCATGGAGCGCGGCAGTTCCTTGATTTCCAGAATCTCGTCCGAATCGAGCACCGCTTCGCCATCGAAGGGAATATGCGGCGGCCTGTAGGGGCGGGTGCCGATGGTCAGCAGGATGGAGGTGGCGGTGACAGTCATGATCTCGCCGTCGCTCTTCACCACCTTCATTGTGTTGGCGTCGATGAAGCTTGCCGTGCCGCGAATGTGCTGCACGCGGTTGCGGGAGAACTGGTGTTCCAGCACTTCCACCTCGTGATCCAGCGTGATGAGGAGGCGACGGCGCAGGTCTTCCGCATCGATCTCCTGCTTGACGCGATAGGCGCGACCGTAAAATCCGCGCTCGCGCCAGCCGGTGAGGTTGAGCGCGGTTTCGCGCAGGGTTTTGGAAGGAATGGTGCCGGTATGCACCGAAACGCCGCCAACGCGGCTGCCCTTCTCAATGACCAGAACCCTCTTTTCGAGCTTGGCGGCCTGAATGGCGGCCCGTCTACCCGCCGGACCGCTGCCGACAACAATCAGATCGAACTGGTGCATGAAAAACCCCGGAACAGAATATTGCGATGACCGGATGTCGCATCCGGCGTGGCGTCGCCGCGAAATGGTCGTGATGCCATTTTGACGATGGGGAGTGATTCCCGCATCAGCCTTGCCCGCTAGAGTGCAATGCAACAAACGCCTGCGTCAATCTGTAGCGTAAGAATCTGACGGATTCGTAACTGGGGGTGGATTTTCGGGAGATCGAGGGTGGGTGTGGCTTACCCCCCTCTGCCCTGCCGGGCATCTCCCCCTCAAGGGGGGAGATCAGCAGGAGGCCCTTTTGTCGCTTCATCCTCAAACGTTGAGAGGGGCGAAACCTCGCTGCAGATCGATCTCCCCCCTTGAGGGGGAGATGCCCGGCAGGGCAGAGGGGGGTAAAGCCCCGCGCACTTCCTGAAGACGCCCCAAAAAAACCAACACCTTCATCCCGCACGGCGCTGCCATGCGGGGTATGGATGGAGAGCACCGGGCGATCCCCGGCTGCGCTTCATGTGAGGTTGGGGTTTGTCGGATGCGTTGCGCAGCCGGGTCTTTCACCATGCCGTATCTCGCAAGGGCCGTGCACGGCGGCCTTGCGAAATGGTCCTTTCCACGAACGTTGCCAGCGTTCCACCACCAGGACCGTCCTTCGGTTTGCGCCACGTCTGGCACTCACCCGGCAGGACTGCGTTCACTTTAACAGCGGGTCGCGGGGCGGGGAAAAGCGGGGATGAATTTTTTCGGCGTCAGTCTTCCTTGCGAGCGACATGGCGGTGAAGCGCTGCAAGGTCCTGGCGCAGTGCCGCCAGTTCGGCCAGCACCTTCACGTCGATCTTTTCATGCAGGGACAGAACCTCAAGCTCGGCCTTCAGGTTCACCTCGTAGTCCTTGGCGGCCTCGAAACGGTCGCGGGCGGCCTGGCGGTTCTGCGACATCATGATGATCGGCGCCTGGATGGCGGCCAGCATGGAGAGAAGCAGATTGAGGAAAATGAAGGGGTAGGGGTCGAAAGCGCGGGTGGTCAGCACGATGGTGTTGATGATGGCCCAGAAGATCAGGAAAAAACAGAAGCTGAGAATGAAACCCCATGAGCCGCCGACCTTGGCGATATTGTCCGCCAGCCTGTCACCGACACTGGCCCCGGCGGAAAATTCCGCATTGGTGTCGCTCGAAACCAGCTTCTTCTGGTGCGACAGTTCCAGGATGCGCCGTTCCACCTCGCCGATTTCACGGGAGGAGCGCTTGAAATGCGAAATGATATAGTCGGAGATATCTGACACGGTGTGTCTCCGGTTCTGATGAGGCCTGAACGTTTTGCGAGATAAACCCGCATGGCGGTGGAATTCAAACGATTTCCACCGCCATGCGGTTCAGGCGTCCCTCGCCGAAAACCATCAGACCGATGGCGCCCCCTCGTGCAGCCAGTTGAAACCGGGGAAGAAGCGTTCGCGGCCATATTGCTGGCCGAACATCATGTCGAATTGCAGCATCCTGTAATCGCGCACCACCTCGGGAACGGCGTTCGCGGCAATCGACCAGTCGGGCTGGGCCTTGCCGTCGGCCGTCACCAGCATGTGCCGGTCGACGACGGAAAAGGCTTGCTGAACCTCGCCGAGCATGCCGGTATAGAAGGGATCGGAGAAGCCCGCCGTCTTCAGCACATGATAGGGCAAAAGCGCCGGGCTGATGGTGCCGATATTCTTGCGCACGCCCTTCTTTGAGGACCAGACGACGAGCGGTGTCTCGTGTTCCTTTTTCATCACCTCCAGCGGCGCGCGGCGGCTTGCCACCATGCCCGGCATGTAACCGCTTTCGACAAAGGTCTGGCCGAGCGGCGGCAGGTGATCGCCGAAGAGGACGATAATGGTTTCCCGGTCGCGCTTCTTCGCCCAGCGCATCAGTTTCAGCAGCGCTTCATCAGCTTCCGCCACCCCTTGAGAATAGGTGGCGAGCGCCTGCGAGGCCGAGGCGGAGAGGTCGCCTTCGACGCCAATCGTGTTTTTTGCGTAACGGGTCACCTCATAGGGACCATGTCCCTGAAGGGTGACGGCGAAGAGGAAGAGCGGGTTCTGCGCCTTTTCGGCCGTCGCCATGATCTCGTCCATCAGCGCATCGTCGGAGGCAAAGTTGCCGCGTTTTTCCATGGCCGGCAGCGTCTCTTCGGAGCGGAATTCCTCGAAGCCGAAATTCGCATAGACCTGCTTGCGGTTCCAGAACCATTCCTGGAAGGGATGCATGGCGATGGCGGAATAACCTTCGCCACGGAAGAAGCTGGCGAGCGAGGGCACCGGGCGGCGGATATATTGCTGATAGGGAATGCTGCCATAGGGCAGGAAGGCGTTGGAGAAGCCGGTCAGCGCCTCGAATTCCACATTCGCCGTCATGCCGCCGAACTCCGGGGAAAAGACATTGCCGGACCGTTTGGCGCGGATCGTCGGCATGGGATCGTCGGAGAGCTTCACATTTTCCAGCCGCTTCGGATCCCACAGCGATTCGCTCATCAGCATGATGACATCGGGGTAATCGCCCTTGTTGGCGGCGAAGGCGGCGGGCTTGGATGTCAGGTCGGCGATGGCATTTTCGCCATACCCCTGCGGCGCTGCGACATTGGCCATCGGAATATTGAAGGCGAAGGCCATCAGGAAGCCGTTATGGCGGTAATTTTCCTGCTGATCCCACATCATGGGAATGATGTTGAGGCGATCGCGCACCCAGGAATAATGCGAATAGTCCATAAGCGAGGCAAGACCGGCGAGAAGCGGCAGCGCCAGCGCGAGACCAGCGGCGCGTTCGCGCCAGCTCAGGCCCGGTGAGTGGCGGCGCGCCAGCAGCCAGAGGCCCGTAAGTGCCGCAATCGTGGCAAAGATGCCGAGGGCGACGAGGGCTGCCGTCATCGGCTGAGCCCTCAGCATGGTCGGCAGAAGCTCGAGGATCTGGCGGCCGAATAAGAGGTCGGATGGATAAAGAGGATCGGAGAGATAGGTCTGCTTCTGCGCCGAAATCAGCCCCGTCAGCGCGCAGAGCGGCGCAAGCGCGATCAGCGACAGGTAACGCCTGCCAAGAAGTGCATCCAGTGCCACGAGGAGGGCGAGCACGGCGGCAATGGTGGTCATTCCGGGGCGGGCGGAGGAGGTGAGGAAAACGCCGACATCGGTGAGCGAGCCCCGCGCGATCCACTCCAGCGCCACGACCAGCACGACGGACGCGACCGTCAGATTGGCAAGCGTATAGGCCGTGCCCGAAAGCCTGGAAAGGCTCCTTGTCCATGCAGGCGAAAAGACGAAACCAGCCTTTTCGGAAGCCGTTGTTTTTGGCGCCGAATGTTTCAAACCCATACTCCGGTATTGCAGGCGGCACGACCAATCCGGGGAGGTGAATCGGGTGTCGCAAAAGTGTCATGTAACTGTCACATAAGCGCGATGAACGCGACATGAACTTTGAAGAGTCTGGCCGGTGCGGCGATAACCTTAGCGTGAAGGCACGCGGCCGAAGCGTAACGGGCGCCGCCATGCAATTGCCGCGTTGCGGAGCGGCCACGGGCGCGGTATTGAAAAGCCATGAGCGACAGACACGATATAGAGAACCATCTCCGGATTGCCGTCGGGCAGTTCAATCCCACCGTTGGCGACGTGGCGGGCAATCTCGCCAAGGCGCGCGAGGCAAGGGCCGATGCGGCGACGCAGGGCGCCGATCTTCTGCTCCTGACGGAGCTATTCATATCCGGCTATCCGCCGGAAGACTTGGTGCTGAAGCCGGCTTTCCTGAAAGCCTGCCTGAAAGCGGTGGAAGAGCTGGCGGCGGAGACCGCCGATGGCGGACCGGGCGTGGTCATCGGCTTTCCCCGACAGGGCGAGACGGGCCGGCACAATTCCGTGGCGCTGCTGGATGGCGGCAAGATCGTTGCGCTGCGCGACAAGATCGACCTGCCGAATTACGGCGAATTCGACGAGAAGCGGGTTTTCTCTGAAGGGTCGATTTCCGGGCCTTATAATTTCCGTGGCGTGCGGATCGGCATTCCGATCTGCGAGGAAATCTGGAACGATATGGGTGTCTGCGAAACACTCGCCGAAAGCGGGGCGGAAATCCTGCTGGTGCCGAACGGTTCGCCCTATTATCGCGGCAAGCTGGATGTGCGCCATCAGGTGGCGCTGCGGCAGGTTATCGAAAGCGGTCTGCCTCTCGTCTTCGCCAACCAGTTGGGCGGGCAGGACGAGCTGGTGTTCGACGGTGCGAGTTTCGCCTTTAATGCCGACAAGACGCTTGCCTTCCAGATGAGCCAGTTCGAGGCCACGCTTGCGGTCACCGACTGGAAGCGTACTGCTGACGGCTGGCGCTGCGAGAGCGGTCCATTCTCGAAAATCCCTGAAGGCGAGGAGGCGGATTACCGCGCCTGCATGCTGGGTTTCCGTGACTACGTCAACAAGAACGGCTTCAAGAGCGTGGTTCTGGGCCTTTCCGGCGGCATCGATTCGGCGATCTGCGCCGCCCTTGCCGTCGATGCGCTGGGCGAGGAGCGGGTGCGCTGCATCATGCTGCCTTACCGTTATACCTCGGAAGAATCGCTGAAGGACGCCGCCGATTGCGCGAAAGCGCTCGGCTGCCGTTACGATATCGTGCCGATCGTCGAGCCGGTCGAGGGTTTCCTGTCGGCGCTTTCCGAACTCTTTGAGGGTACGGAAGAGGGCATTACCGAAGAAAACCTGCAGAGCCGCACACGCGGCACCATTTTGATGGCCGTTTCGAACAAGTTCGGCTCGATGGTGGTGACGACGGGCAACAAGTCTGAGATGTCGGTGGGTTACGCCACGCTTTACGGCGACATGAATGGCGGTTTCAACCCCATCAAGGACCTCTACAAGATGCAGGTCTACGCCATTTCCAGCTGGCGCAATGCCCATGTGCCGCCGGGCGCTCTAGGCCCTTCCGGCGAGGTGATCCCCGCCAATATCCTTTCCAAGGCGCCCTCGGCCGAATTGCGCCCCAACCAGACCGACCAGGATTCGCTGCCGCCCTATCCGGTGCTGGATGACATTCTGGAATGCCTTGTGGAGAAGGAAATGTCGGTCGAGGAAATCCTGGCGCGCGGGCATGATATTGCGACCGTGCACCGGGTGGAGCATCTGCTTTACCTCGCCGAATACAAGCGCCGGCAATCGGCCCCGGGTGTGAAGATTACCAAGAAGAATTTTGGGCGTGACCGGCGTTATCCGATTACCAACCGTTTCCGGGATCGGTAGTCGAAGGGGCGATGCGGGTAGGTTCGGCGGTGCCACCTGTTTCTTCTCCCCGCGGGGGAGAAGGTGGCCCTAAGGGTCGGATGAGGGGGCAACCCCTCCGTATATATTGACGCTCGCCCCCTCATCCCGCTGCCGCGGACTTCTCCCCGGCGGGGAGAAGAAACAAGTGGTATGCGCTCGGCCCAGAATAAGCCTACGTATCTGAACAGACGGCGCGGAGAAAACCCCGCGCCGCCCGATCACTTCAAATAACCTGCCCCACATCGATGCGGTTGCCGTCAGGATCTTCAAAGACAAAGGCCCGGAGCCCATAATCCTTGTCCTGCAGGCCCTTGATAATGCGCAAGCCCTGGCTCTTGCAGAGCGCATGCAGCGCGTCCACATCGCTCACCATCATATGCGCCACATTGAAGGGTGCCGCTTTGTGGGTGGGCTGCAATGTCAGGTGCAGCTCGGTATTGCCCTGTTTGAGGATCATGAAGCCGACAGGGTTGCCGTTTTCGAAGGTCTTTTCGAAGCCGAGCACGCCAACGTAAAAATCATGGGCCTTTTCGATGTTTTTGACAGGGAGCATTGCGGCGATCCGGCCGAAGCGGATGCTGTGATCGGCGATGGAATTCATCGCGGAACCTCGGATCTGGGAGAAACGGGGAGGGCCACGGACGGTGCCGGAGCGCTGGCGTTTTTTCCGGTTTGAATTTGCAGGACGGTGCCTGCCGCCCTAGGATCATAATCAAGGCCATGGTGGATGCAAACGGAATGTCTGCGTCACCAAGCGTTTTGAATAAGAACAGGGACATGCCCGGGAGGCAGAATGCGCAGCTCCATCGAAATCTTCAACATCCGCACCCGCCAGATGCGGGTGGTGTGGCAGACGCCTGATCTCTTCGAAGCGCCGAACTGGTCGCCGGATGGACACTATCTGCTGCTGAACAGCGAAGGGCTGCTGTATCGCCTGTCTCTTGCCGGTGATGCGCCGCCGGAAAAGGTCGATACCGGCTTTGCCACACTCTGCAACAACGACCACGGCATTTCACCCGACGGTTCGCTCTACGCGATTTCCGACAAGGTGGAATTCGGCAAGAGCGCCATCTATCTGCTGCCTTCGGCGGGCGGCGCGCCGCGGCTGATGACCAAGAACCTGCCTTCCTACTGGCACGGCTGGTCGCCGGATGGGAAAGGTTTTGCCTATTGCGGCATTCGCGATCAGGTTTTTGATATCTATTCCATGGACATAGACAGCGGTGTCGAAACACGTCTCACCCATGGTGAGGGCCGCAATGACGGGCCGGATTATTCGCCCGACGGCGAATGGATTTATTTCAATTCCAGCCGTACCGGGCTCATGCAGATCTGGCGGGTGCGTGTGGACGGCTCCGCCGTCGAGCGCATCACCGACAGCGCTTATGGCGACTGGTTCCCGCATCCGTCTCCGAAGGGCGACAAGGTGGTGTTCATTTCCTATGATGCCGATGTCTTCGACCATCCGCGCGATCTGGATGTGCGGGTGCGGCTGATGGATATTGATGGCGGCAATGTCGAAACGCTGTTCGACCTGTTCGGCGGGCAGGGCACGATGAACTCGCCCAATTGGTCACCTGATGGCGATGAGTTTGCGTATGTCAGGTATTTCCCGGTGGCATGATGACGGTAAGGTGCAGCAGGCCACATTGCCGCACCACCCGCAGGATACTTGCATTCGCAAGCTTTTTTGCCCATAGCTTCTCCCGTCAGGTGCCCGCCCTTGCGGCGGGAGAATCGGGAATCCGGTGAAAGACCGGAACGTGCCCAACGCTGTGAGGCGGATGCCCTTTTTCTCATGCCACTGAAGTTATTCGGGAAGGCGAAAGGGGTGGATGAAGCCTAGTCAGAAGACCGGCCTGACACGATAGACCGAACCGCGCGGACGGCGGCAGGTTGCTGAAAAAGCGCGTCGTCGCGGCGGAACCGGTATGGTTTCTGCATCGGCGCGCCCGCATTGTTGGGGATAAACGATGCCGACCGAACCGCCTGTCACAACGTCGTCCGAGGTCAATCCATTCGATCACGCGCTTTCGCCCGCCCGCCCGTTTTCCCGGGAGGAGCGCGAGGCGATCTACCGCGCCATCGAGACGCGCCGTGATGTGCGCGACCAGTTCTTGCCGGAACCGCTGCCGGATGATCTCGTCGAGCGCCTTTTGAAGGCGGCGCATTCCGCACCTTCGGTCGGTTTCATGCAGCCATGGAATTTCACCCTCGTCACCGATGGCGCCGTGCGCCAGGCGGCCTTTGTGGCCTTCAGCCGCGCCAATGAGGAGGCGGCGGCGATGTTTACGGGCGAAAAGCAGGCGCTTTATCGCAGCCTGAAGCTTGAAGGCATTCGCAAGGCGCCGCTCAGCATCTGCGTCACCTGCGATCCCACACGCGGCGGCAAGGTGGTGCTGGGCCGCACCCACAATCTGCGCACGGACGTTTATTCCACCGTCTGTGCCATCCAGAACCTCTGGCTTGCCGCCCGTGCCGAAGGCATCGGTGTCGGCTGGGTCAGCATTTTCCATGACAGCGATATTCGCGCCATTCTTGATATACCCGAGCATATCGAAATCGTCGCATGGCTGTGTCTCGGCCGGGTCGACACGCTCTATACCGAGCCGGAACTGGCGGTGAAGGGTTGGCGGCAGCGCGTGCCGCTGGAGGAGCTGGTGTTTCGCAATCGCTGGGGTGGGCGGTAAGGGATGAGATGCGCATAGCGTCGCCTATCGTTTCTTCTCCCCGGATGGGGAGAAGGTGGCCCGAAGGGTCGGATGAGGGGGCCAGCTCTCCGAATATCGCCGACGTCGCCCCCTCATCCCGCTGCCGCGGACTTCTCCCCGGCGGGGAGAAGAAACAAGGGTCGCGCGCTCGCCCCATTACGCGCGCGCAAGAGATTTCACTGCTGCGGCTGAATGCCCTTCAGCGCCGGGTTCTTCAGATCGATCCGGCCTGTCTGGTCCGGCAGGAATTTGGGGCCGATGACGCGCACCCTGGTGTCGTTCGGATCGTAGTCGCGTTCGGGAACGGGCTGCTCAGGCGGTTTTGCGGCCTGTTGCTGTTCGGTGGGGTTCTGCGACTTGTCACTTTGGGATGATGGGATGGTGGTGATGCCGGAATAGGGCTTTTCGGCTTGCGGCCGGGCGGCCTCTTCCTGTTTTTGCATCTCCTCGTGATAGGCGGCCATATTGCAGGCGCAGCCGGGTGCTTTCACTGACGAATTGCGGTAGGCGAAGGCCGTGGGCAAATCCTTGTAGGGTTTGCCGGTTTCAGCGGAAACCATGTCTGATGTTTCCTGATCCGTCATGGAGTGGAAATAGAGTTCGGTCTCCGTCCCCGGACACATTTTCTCGCACTGCTCCGCCTGGGTGCGGAAATCGAGCGGTGAGGCGTTGGAGGCGATGGGGAAAAACGAGCCGTCGCAGGTGCGCACGCAGAGGGTGCGAAGTCCGCCCTCGGCGGCGGCGTTGGGATAGGGCGAAAGCCCCGCTTGTCCCGGCTCGTCGCCATTGTGTCGGAAGGCGTCGGGATAACGCGTCACATCCCGAGGCGGCGGCAATTGCGTTTCCGTTTGCGGTACGGTGTTGCAGCCATTGGCATCGAGGGCGGCGAGGATGCGCTGACGCCTGATGTCGCCGTCGTTGTCACGCGCGGCCGCCATGGCGTCGTCGCGGTCGCGGATGATCGCATCACGCTCGGCTTCAGCTTCCGCCAGCGCATCGCCAATCTCGGCGCAGAGACCGGCATTGGGATTGCCATAGACAATGACGCTGCCGGATGAGCAGCCATAGCTGCGCAGGTCGTTCCTGATCTTGCGGATGACGATGTTCTGGCGGGCAAGCGCATTGGCGTAACGCCGCACCTCGGCCGTATTGCCGATGACGCGCGGCGGCTCGCGCAACTGCCCATAAAGCGTATCGCAGACCTGATCCGCAGAAGCGGCGGCAGGAGCCATGAGAACAAGGGGAAGCAGGAGGCCGATGATGCGGCTGCGGCGGGTCAATTGTTCGATCCGTTCGATGTCCCCGGCCGGTGGCAGGGGTGTTATGCTTCAGGAAATCCGTGTTTCAGGAAGATAACATAAGCTGTTGCCGCAACTCGGCAACAGCCTGTTCAAAATTGCGTTAATGCGGCCTCTATCACACCGAAGGGTGTGAGGCCTGCACCACGGCAAAGGCTGCCATGTTGACGACGCCGCGCGAGGTGACGCTGGGCGACAGGATATGGGCGGGCAGGGCCGTGCCGAGCAGGATCGGGCCGACATGCAGGCCTTCCGTCAAGGTGCGGGTGACACCCAGCGTGATATTGGCGGCATCGAGGTTCGGGAAGACCAGCAGGTTTGCTTCGCCGGTCAGGACGCTATTGGGCATGGCGCGTTTGCGCAGTGCTTCCGACAGCGCCGAGCCGCCCTGCATTTCGCCGTCCACTTCCAGTTCCGGTGCGGCTTCCTGCACGATCTTCAGGGCGCGGCGCATCTTGCGGGCGCTTTCGGAATCACGCGAGCCGAAATTGGAGTGGCTGGCGAGTGCTATTTTCGGCGTGATGCCGAAGCGACGGATTTCCTTGGCCGCGAGAATGGCCATTTCCGCCACTTCCTCGGAGGTCGGGTCATAGTTCACGAAAGTATCGGTGAGGAAGAGCGCACCCTGCTGGGTGATGAGCAGGCTCAAGCCCGCGAAAGAACGCACGCCTTCCTGCTTGCCGATGATCTGGTTCACGTCGCGCAGATGGCGGTCGTAACGGCCTTCGAGGCCGCAGATCAGCGCATCGGCTTCGCCGCGCTTGACGGAAAGCGCACCAATGACGGTCGTGTTGGTGCGCACGATGGTGCGCGCCGCTTCCGGGTTGATGCCGACGCGGCCGACGAGGGCGAAATAATCATCCACGTATTCACGGTAGCGCGGATCGTCTTCCGGGTTGACCACGGCGAAATCCGTATGCGGGCGGATGCGCAGGCCGAAGCGCTTCAGGCGCGTTTCGATGATCTGCGGACGGCCGATGAGGATCGGGACGCCGGTGCCTTCTTCCAGGAGCACCTGGGCGGCGCGCAGCACGCGCTCGTCTTCGCCTTCGGCAAAGATGATGCGCTTCTTTTCGGCGGCTTTCGCGGCATTGAAGACAGGCTTCATGATGAAGCCGGAGCGCCAGACGAAACGGTTCAGCTGGTCGAGATAGGCTTCGAAATCGGTGATGGGCCGGGCGGCGACACCGCTTGCGGCGGCGGCACGGGCGACCGCAGGGGCGATGCGCAGGATGAGGCGCGGATCGAAGGGCGAGGGGATGAGGTAGGTTGGGCCGAAGATCGGCGTTTCGCCGCTATAGGCCTTGGCGGCCACTTCGGAGACTTCCTCACGCGCGAGTTCCGCGATGGCCTGCACTGCGGCCATCTTCATTTCTTCATTGATCGTGGTTGCGCCGCAATCCAGCGCGCCGCGGAAGATATAGGGGAAGCAGAGAACGTTGTTGACCTGGTTCGGGAAATCCGAACGGCCGGTGCAGATCATCGCATCCGGACGGGCAGCACGCGCCGCTTCCGGCATGATTTCCGGATTGGGGTTGGCAAGCGCCAGGATCAGCGGGTTTGCCGCCATGCGCTCGAGCAGTTCCGGCTTCAGCACGCCGGCGGCGGAAAGGCCGAGGAAGACATCCGCGCCGTCGATGGTTTCGGCCAGCACGCGCTTGTCGGTCTTCTGGGCGTAAACTTCCTTCCACTCGTCCATCAACGTGTTGCGGCCGTCATAAACGAGGCCTTCGATGTCGTGGACCCAGATGTTTTCCTTCTTCGCGCCCATGGCGACGAGCAGGTTGAGGCAGGCAAGGGCAGCTGCACCGGCGCCCGAGGCGACGATCTTGACGCTGGACAGAGATTTGCCGGCCAGTTCCAGCGCATTGGTGACGGCGGCGGCGACGATGATCGCAGTGCCGTGCTGATCGTCGTGGAAGACCGGAATGTTCATCTTCTCGCGCAGCTGGCGCTCCACTTCGAAACATTCCGGCGCCTTGATGTCCTCAAGGTTGATGCCGCCGAAGGTGGGCTCCAGCGCCGCGATGGTGGAGACCATGTCGTTGATGCCGGGTGCGTCGATCTCGATATCGAACACGTCGATGCCGGCGAATTTCTTGAAGAGAACGGCCTTGCCTTCCATCACAGGCTTGGAAGCGAGCGGGCCGATATTGCCAAGACCGAGCACCGCCGTGCCGTTGGAAATGACGGCAACGAGATTGGCGCGGGCCGTATAGTCCGCCGCCATTTCGGGGTTCTCGTGGATGGCGAGGCACGGGGCGGCCACACCCGGCGAATAGGCGAGCGCCAGATCGCGCTGGTTGCCGAGCGGCTTGGTGGCCTGGATTTCCAGCTTGCCGGGGCGCGGGTAGCGGTGGAAAAAGAGCGCCTGTTCCTCGATGTCGGCCTTTGCCGTGTTGGCGGGCGTGTTGTTCTTATCGTGAGAGGTCATTCTTCCACCGTCATGTCTGGTTCAATTCCGGCCCCCTGAATACAACAAACTTCCCCGTGGTACAGCCGTTATTTACCGCCTCCTTATGCAAATGCGGGCATGGCTTATTCGCGTTTTCGTGAAGCTATCCGTCATATTCCATACAAAAAACCGCCGCTGTCATGTTGCTGAAACACGAGTCTGGTTCTGAGAGGTAAGAAAGCCGCAGGGACGCAACCGAACAGGGGGATGAAATCCGTGGCCGGTCAAATCGAAACCAGACAGTTCAGAACGCTTTTCATTTCGGATGTTCATCTCGGCTCCAAGGCGGCCAAGACGGATTATCTGCTCGACTTCCTGAAATACCACGAAGCCGAAACGATCATTCTCGTCGGCGACATCGTCGACGGCTGGCGCCTGCGCCGCAGCTGGTACTGGCCGCAGGGCTGCAACGACGTGGTGCAGAAGCTTCTGCGCAAGGCCCGCAAGGGCACCCGCATCGTTTATATTCCGGGCAATCACGACGAATTCCTGCGGGAGTTCCCAGGCATGCATTTCGGCGGCATCGAAGTGGCCGAGCGCATGATCCACGAGGCGGGCGACGGCAAGAAATACCTCGTCATCCATGGCGACGAGTTCGACGTGGTGGTGCGCAACGCCCGCCTGCTCGCTTATCTCGGCGACTGGGCCTATGACGCGGCAATTGCGCTCAACATCGCGATTGCCGCCGTGCGCCGCCGCATCGGCTTGCCTTACTGGTCGTTTTCGGCCTGGGCCAAGCTGCAGGTGAAACACGCCGTCAACTTCATCGGAGAATTCCAGCGCGTGGTGGCCGAAGAGGCGCGGCGCAACAATGTCGATGGCGTCATCTGTGGCCACATCCACCATGCTGTCATGGAAGACATGGACGGCATCCGCTACATCAACACCGGCGACTGGGTGGAAAGCTGCACGGCGATTGCCGAAAACGCCGATGGCAGCTTCGAGTTGATCACCTGGATGCAGACGAGCGACGTTACCGCCGAACAGGCATCGGACGAGATGGAGCCGGTGGATATTCCGGGTTTGATTGGCAAGCACGCGGCCTGATTGGGCCTGCGAGCTAAAGGGATACCTAGCCTTCGGTGTTTCCTTGCGATCAATGCGCGCTCGTGTGGGACGAGTGGATGCCGCTTGTTTCTTCTCCCCGCCGGGGAGAAGGTCGCGGCAGCGGGATGAGGGGGCAAGCTCTCCGAAATTCGGCTACGTTTCCCCCTCATCCGACCCTTCGGGCCACCTTCTCCCCGGCGGGGAGAAGAAATACGCGGTGGCGTCGCACCTCATCTGGTTCTAATTTTAGGGGCTCACCCCCACAGTTCCGGCCGCGCCGGATAAACCAGCGAACCCTCATAAACCAACCCGGGATCACGATCGTGCGCCAACAATAGCGGCCCATCGAGATCGGCGAAGGCCGCACCCTGCGCCGCCAGCACAGCCGGCGCCATGCCGAGCGAGGTGCCGAGCATGCAGCCCACCATGATGGTGAAGCCGAGCCGTTCCGCTTCCGCTTTCATGACAAGCGCTTCAGTCAGGCCGCCGGTCTTGTCGAGCTTGATGTTGATTGCATCGTAACGGTCGCGAAGGCCGGCGAGGTCCCTGGTGGAATGCACGCTTTCATCGGCGCAGATCAGCACCGGATGGTCGATGCGGGCGAGGATGTCATCCTTGCCGGCGGGTAGCGGCTGCTCGATGAGCGATATCTTCAGCTCTGCCGCAAGCCGCAGATAATATTCGATATTATAGTCATTCCAGCCCTCATTGGCGTCGATGATGATGCGCGCTTCGGGTGCGGCGGCGCGCACGGCCCTTAGACGCGCCTCGTCATCCGCCGTGCCGGTCTTGATCTTCAGCAGCGGGCGGCCTGCGTTTTCCGCCGTTTTCGCGGCCATGGTCTCCGGGTCGGCAAGCGAGATGGTATAGGCGGTGACGAGCGGCTTTGCCGCCTGTCCAAGGATGCGCGCGGCAACAGTCTTGCCGCTGATCTTGGCCTCGAGGTCCCATAGCGCGCAATCGACCGCATTGCGGGCGGCGCCGGGTTGCATCGCCTGCTGTAGTTCCTGTCGTGTCACGCCGCCGGCGATCTGTTCCGCCATCGCCTCGATATCGGCGATGACGCCCTCGATGCTTTCGCCATAACGCGGATAGGGCACACATTCACCTCTGCCGGTAAAGGAACCATCGCGGATGGTACACGTTACGACATCCGCATGCGTGCGGGTGCCGCGTGAAATGGTGAAGCTGCCAGCCACGGGGAAACGTTCTGTTGTGGCTTGAAGGTAACGGGGCATGTTTTTTCACTTCCTAACAGGCGTCAAAAGACACATGACGCCAAATTTATCGCGAATTGTCGGCCGTCACTGTGGCTTGCCGAAGGTCAAACCGTTATGAAACCATTAAGAATCTCGTGACGACTGCACTCGCTCGGAGCATTATGCAAGAACAGGACACACGGCAACAGGCGAACCCGGCCGCAATCACCGAAGACGATAACGTCTCCGGCGGCGGTTCGCGTTTTGCCCTGAGCGGTTCCTGGCGCAACAGCAATCTCGCCGGTGTTTTCTCCAGTCTTGAAAAGATCGAAAAGAGCAAATCCACCGGCCCGGTGGAAATCGATCTTTCTTCCGTCGAGGCCATCGATACGACCGGCGCATGGATCATTCAGCGCCTGCGCAAGGACCTGGAGGCAAATGGCGCCACCGTCACCGTGACGGGCAATGACCGTATCGAAGAGGTCATTTCCCAATTGCCCGAAAAAGTGGAAATGGAGGGCGCGGCCGCTGCGAAGGCGGGGCTTGCCGAACGTATTTTTGCGCCTGTCGGCAAGGCCGTCGTGCAGAACGGTGCGGATTTTCTGGCGGGCATGTATATTCTCGGCTCCGCCGTGCGCGGCGCGCAGATGAAGCTCGGGCGCGGGCGCGGCGTTTCGCCGGCGGCCATCGTCAACCAGATCGACCATATGGGCGTGCGCGCTGTGCCGATCATCATGCTGATGTCGTTCCTGATCGGCGCGATCATCGCCCAGCAGGGCGCGTTCCAGCTTCGTTATTTCGGCGCGGAAGTCTTCGTTGTCGATCTCGTCGGCATTCTGCAATTGCGCGAAATCGGTGTGCTTCTGACCGCGATCATGATCGCTGGCCGTTCCGGCAGCGCGATCACGGCGGAAATCGGCTCGATGAAGATGCGCGAGGAAATCGACGCGCTGAAGGTGATCGGCCTCAACCCCGTGGGCGTTTTGGTGTTTCCGCGGCTGGTGGCGCTCACCATCGCGCTGCCGCTTTTGACCATTCTTGCCAATTTCGCCGCCCTGTTTGGCGCCGCCATCGTGGCCTTTGCTTATTCGGGCATCACGTTTGAGGTGTTCCTGTCTCGCCTGCATGGCGCGGTCGAGGAGTCGACCATTGCGGCCGGCATGATCAAGGCGCCGTTCATGGCGCTCATCATCGGCATCGTCGCGGCGGTGGAGGGCATGAAGGTGGGCGGTTCGGCGGAATCGCTTGGCAAGCATGTCACCTCGTCGGTGGTCAAATCGATCTTCGTCGTCATTCTGGTGGATGGTCTTTTCGCCATCTTCTACGCAGCCATCGATTTTTAAGGAGGGCGCGTTGGAAACACTGGACCAGAAACCGCAAGAGACAAAAACTGAAAAGGACGGCCGCGAGGCGGTGCTTTCCGTCGAGGGTGTGACTGTCGGCTTCAATGGCCGCAACGTGCTCGAAGATCTCAATCTCGATGTCTATCGCGGCGAAATCCTCGGCTTCATCGGGCCATCCGGCGCGGGCAAATCCGTCCTGATGCGCGCGATCCTGCGGCTTCTGCCCCGCCAGGCAGGTGCCATCCGCATTCTCGGCACCGATTACGACAAGGCGAGCGAAGACGACCGCATGATGCTCGATCAGCGCCTTGGCGTGCTGTTCCAGCAGGGCGCACTGTTTTCCGGCCTGACGGTGAAGGAAAACATCCAGCTGCCGATGCGGGAATATCTGGACCTGCCGAAAAAGCTGATGGACGAGCTGGCCTATCTCAAGATCGAGATGGTGGGGTTGAAGCCCGATGCCGGCGACAAATACCCATCCGAACTATCAGGCGGCATGATCAAGCGCGCGGCCCTTGCCCGGGCGCTGTCGCTCGATCCCGATCTCGTCTTCCTCGATGAGCCGACATCCGGCCTCGATCCCATCGGGGCGGCGGAATTTGATATGCTGATTGCGCGCTTGCGCGATTCGCTTGGCCTGACCGTCTATATGGTGACGCACGACCTCGACAGCCTGTTCTCCGTCTGCGACCGCATTGCGGTGCTGGGACAGAAGAAAGTGCTGGTGGAAGGGACATTGCAGGACATGTTCGCCTGCGACGACCCGTGGGTGCAGTCCTATTTCCGCGGCAAACGGGCGCGCTCTGTCGTTCTTCCGGACGGCAGACACGAAAATCCGGTGGAGTAACAAGAAGCATGGAAACCAAGGCGAACTACACCATAGTCGGAATTTTCACGCTGATCGTGATCGCCGCCGCATTCGGCTTCGTTTACTGGATGGCCGAGTTTGGCCGCGGCGGCCCGACGGCGCAATTGATCGTGCGTATTCCCGGCTCCGCCAACGGCCTTTCGGTTGGCTCTCCGGTGCGGTTTAACGGTATTCCCGTTGGTACGGTGCGCGGGCTTGCGATTGACCGCGACGATCCGGCTTACTCCATCGCCTTTACCGAAGTGCAGGCGGATGCGCCGGTGTTTCCGTCCACACGCGCTGTGCTTGAAATTCAGGGTCTGACGGGCGCCGCCTATATTGAGCTTTCCGGCGGCAACAAGGATGGCGAGCGCATTCTGCAGAAAGCCGTTGAAAGCGGCGTTCCGGCCGAGTTGACAGCCGACCTTTCCAGCGTCACCAACCTGCTTGCCACAGCCGATAAAATCCTGAAGCGCGCAGATGGCGCGATCGGCGAATTGCAGGGTTTCGTGCAGGATGCGCGCGGGCCGCTGACGCAGACGGTGCGTAATGCCGAGAAATTTTCCGATGCGCTGGCGGCCAATTCCGACGGGATCAAGAATTTCATTTCGAGCCTCAGTTCGCTGTCCACGACAGTGCAATCCGTTTCGGTGCGGCTCGACGGTACGCTCACCGCGGTCGAGGATCTGGTGAAGGCGGTGGATGCCGGCAAGATCGATTCCATCCTGTCCAATGTCGACAAGGTGACGAAGGATGTGGCATCCGCTTCCAGCGATATTCAGGGCATCATGGAGACGGTGCAGAGCACGGCGCGCAATTTCGAGGCGGCGAGCACGGAAGTGCAGACGGTTGTGAAGCGCGCGGACGAGCTTCTGGCATCGGTCGATCCCGCCAAGGTCAGCACCGTGGTGGGCGATGTTTCCGCAGCCACCGCCGATGCGCGCGATGCCGTGGCGAATTTCAAGCGGATCGCCGATGATGTGGGTGCACGTCGCGCCGACATCGACCAGGCGGTTTCCGATTTCACCGAGATGGGCCGCAAGCTGAACCTTGCCTCCAGCCGCGTCGATGGCATTCTCGCCAAGGTGGACGGCATGCTCGGCACGGATGATGCCAATTCGCTGTTTGCCAAGGCGCGCGAGACGCTAACCTCCTTCAAGGCGGTGGCCGACAATCTCAATGCCCGCATCGGGCCGATTGCAGACAACCTAACCCGTTTCTCCAGCTCCGGCCTGAAGGATTTCCAGGCGCTGATCGGCAGCACGCGACAGACGGTCGACAATCTCAACAACGCCATCACCAATATCGACCGCGATCCGCAGCGGTTGATCTTTGGCGGCGAAACCGTGAAACAATATGACGGCAGAACAAGGCGCTAAGAGGGGTATCGACCAATGAGACTATCGATGAACGGCCAGAAGCGCCGCGCCCTTCTTCTCGCTCCGCTGCTTGCCGCGATGATGGCGGGCTGTGCGGGTGCGCCGAAAAACGATACTTTCGACCTTTCCGTATCGCCGGCGGCGGTAACGCAGGGACCATCGCTGAAAAGCCGTCAGCTGCTGATCGCCGACCCGACCGCCTTGAAGGCGCTCGATAGCGAGAACATCGTGGTGCGGCTTTCCGGTTCCGAGGTGCAATATCTCGGCAATTCGCAATGGAGTGACCGCCTGCCGCGCATGGTGCAATCCAAGCTCGTGGAAGCCTTCGAAGATACCGGCAAGCTCGGCGGCGTCGGCCGGCCGGGGCAGGGGCTGGCAATCGACTATCAGGTCGTGAGCGATATCCGCGCCTTTGAAATCGATACGGCGAAGAATATCGCCAATATCGAGATTTCGGTGAAGCTCCTGAACGACCGTAACGGCACGGTGAAGGCGCAGGAGGTGTTCCGCACCAGCGCCCGCGTCAGCGGTTCCGGTAATGCGAATTTCGTGAAGGCGCTGGATCAGGCCTTCGCTGCCGCCACGCGGGAGATCGTGGCCTGGACGCTGAAGTCGCTTTAAGCGTTCAGCGTGATTGCTGCCACAGGAAACCGCTTTATGTTCGCGTAGCGCAGGATGTTGCGAGACTGCGTGACGATCTGCCGGTGAAACCGGATTATCGGATGGTGGACGGGGCGGGGCACTTTTCCTTTATTGCACCTTGCCCGGCGGAGATGGCAAAAGCCGCGCCCCAGATTTGCAGCGACGCGGCGGGCTTCGACCGGGTGGAGTTCCATGGCGGGTTCAATGCTGATCTCGTGAGCTTCTTCAAGGCGTCACTGCGCTGAACCGCCTATGTCGGCTGTGGCCGCCGCCTCTCAGGCGGCGTCCTGCTGCGACTTCCATTCCGGCAGGGGGAAAACCCGGTCGTAGCTCCAGTTGAAGACAAAAGCATAGACCACGTAAAACAGCGCAAAGGAGATATCCATCACCAGCGCGTGGGCAAGGCTGATATTCAGATACCAGGCGATGAAGGGCATCAGCACGATCAACAGGCCGAGTTCGAAAAGCACCGCGTGGGCAACCCGAATGGCCGGCGTTTTCAGCGTCGTGCCCTTCAGGCGCTGCATGGCGTGGTCGAAGCCCAGATTATAGACATAGTTCCAGATCGTGGCGAGCGTGGCGCTGACGATGCCGACGATGCCGATATCTTCCATGGGCATGCCGAAAAGCAGCGCGCCCAGGGGAATGACGAGCATAAGGCCGATGATTTCAAAGCTGAGCGCGTGGCGGATACGATCTTGCAGGGAACGCATTTCATTCTCCGGTATATGACCGGGCCGTCCCGCATGCTGTCGCCGATATGGCCGAGGTCGTCCTCGCGCCTGACGATATAGAGCTTTTGGGTGGATTTTTCAAGCGCCGGGTGCTGCGGCATCCAGGGCGGTGCTTTCATTCTCGTACATACCAACGGAACCGTGATCGGAACAAGATCGGCGTATTTTCGTTATCGCTGATGGAAGGAGGCGCGCCATGCAGCAGAAACCCTCTGAGGGAAGAACCATCAAGGCCGCCAATGCGGAGAAGGTTTCGACTTATACGCCCAGTCTCATTTCCCTGAAGGGAAGTTACGTGGCGATGATATTTCGAAGACCGCTTTGCCAAAATCCACTGGATGTGCGGGAAAAATAGGACGATGCAATCGCCCCTCGACTTGCCCGCACACCGAAAATGACGACTGCCGACATGATGATGAGCTTTAGATGTCTCTAAAGTGTGATTTTCAATCGGGCCCGTCTCCACATAGACTGGAGATTGCCACAAGAGCGAAGGGAGAATGACATGAAATCAGTTCTCATTATCGCCGCTGTCTTTGGTTTTTCGGCCAGTGCAGCGCTTGCGGAATGTGCAGGTCATCAACAGATCAACGCTTCCGTTCCTGTCGTAGATCGCGAATTCAAAACCGCAAGCATCGTTCCGCCGACAGATCCGGTGGAAAAGCCAGTCGTCATCCTGAAAAAGACCGACCGCCTTCCTGCAACGGTTGCGACGACCGGCGAACCGGAAGCCGCAATGCAGCGCATGCAATAGACAAAAATAATAACCTCTTCATTCTTAAAATCCCGTGCGTGAGGTGATGCGCACGGGATTTTTGCTTTTTGGACGCGCCTGCCGGTTATTTGCATCGGCGACTAGCTGTCGAGTTTCAGCGACAGCTGTTTCGGCCCTTCGTTCTTTTTGAGGACGTAAAGCGGCCGGGTGACGATGACTTCCGTTCGCCGTTGCAGCTCACGCCGCCGCTCGAGCGCGCGTTCGCGCATATCCCGGGAGCGGGCGACAACGGAGAGGGCATTTTCTATGGCTGCGTCTGCTGTGTTCATCGCTGACCTCCATAATGTTCACTTTATGTTCTCATTATTGGTGGCTTGTGTCAACACTATGGCAGGGTTGCCGGCGGCGGTTGGGCGCCTGGCATAACGAGCGGACAGGCGCGCGACAGGCAGTGTCGGGTGCGCGAGGCATCGGCTTTTGCCCGAAATGTCGACCTTCACAGCACAAACCTTGTTCCGGCAGTGTCGACAGGGACACTCCGGACCTGCTGTGTTGATTTTTGCGATGATGTTTCGATGACGCCGGCGGTGATCCGCCGGCTTCAGGCAGATCAGGAGAGGGGACGTTGATCCGGCGCGGGAATGTCGCCGGCGGACAATAAATCGGTGAGATGCTCGCTGGCGAGCGCGACGATGGCAAGGGCGGCCTGCTGGCGGTTCCAGCCGGCATGTTCGGCTTTTTCCATCAGCTTTTGAATGGACGGCTCCAGCGCGAACTGGCACTCGGCCTGATAGTCCATTGTGTCGATCGAAAGCGACGGGGAATTGATCGAGGCCCGCATCTTTTGGTCTCCCTGTTTTCCGTCATGCTCATCATACGCGAGACGCAAATCGGAACATGTACATTCAGAGGCCGGTGATATCGGGTATGCTCATGAGCCCCGCATATCACTGGCAGCGAATCCCCCAGCGGCAGGACGTTAGCGGCAAGTCGTAAGCGCTGTCAACGCGTGCGCGGCGGCAATGACGTCGCCGTCCCGTTTTCAGAGCCTTCCGTTCCGGAAAGGCTTTCGCCGCCAGATCAGCAGCGCCATCACATACAGCGCAAAAAGCACGAACCATGTGACGGGCAGCACCATGAAAAGCGCCGCATAAGCGCAATTTCCCTCAAAACAGGAGCCGAGAAATCCAGAATCGGCGAGCGCTGCCGATAATAAAAGCGCACATATCCCGCTCCCGACCGCGCCGAGAATAAAAAGCAATATGTTGATGAGCAATCTCATGATCCCGATCATAAGGACGATTGAGACAGCTTTGGGGAAACGGGCGGTGCTGCAGCGAGATTCCTGTTCCTTGCGGATATCGTTGCCGGCGGCAGGGATGCCAATGCCGAAGTGAGGGGCCGCATCCGCACAAAGGATCATGCGATGCTTTAAGTTTGCATCGCAACGTCTTGTCATTTCAGGAGGAATTTGGTGGGTGATGTAGGGCTCGAACCTACGACCCGCTGATTAAGAGTCAGCTGCTCTACCAACTGAGCTAATCACCCGACCGGCACCGTGTGGCGGTGTGAGGGGGCGTATAAAGGGGAAGTTTGGGCTTGTCCAGCGCGGAAATGAAATTTCTTCGATTTTTGTGACGAAAAAATTTCAGTCGCGCTGGAAAATCCTGGAAATCCGCGGTTTTACGGATTTTTTCTTTTCTTTACCCGCGTCTGAAAGCCCGGCCGACAAGGATGAGGATGCAGGCGCCGATGAAGCCGGCGATGAGATAACCGAGCCAACCTTGCAGAACGATTCCAAATACCGAAAGAATGGCGTTGGCGACGATCGCGCCGACGATTCCAAGAAGGATGTTCATGAAAACACCCATATTGCTTTTCATGAATTGTTCGGCGAGCCACCCGGCGACACCACCGATGATGATGGCTGCGATCCAGCCAATGCCAGCAGATTCCATGATTTCCTCCCATGTTGCTGCACCATCGAAGGTGATGATTTTCGTGGTGAAAAGCAAGGCAAACTCCTGAAAACCTCCCTCAATGCGGGTGGTTTTCCACGCGGCAGGCGCTAAAAAGCCTGATGCGGTGCAAAAAAACGAAAGGCGTGGATGTGCGGTTGATGTTCGGCGGATTGATGGACGGCAGGGTTTTCGACGGCTTGGCGCCGGATCGGCGGCAGAGGAGTGCCATGGCGACGATACTGGCCGTGGTGCTTTTTCTTGCCGGCGGTCTCTTGTCGGCAATGCCGGCGGCAGCGCAAGGGGAAACAACATCGCCCGCGCCGGTGGCTATCCAGGCTTCGACCGTCGAACAGGCGAGGGCGGAGCTGGAGAAAT
The DNA here is from genome assembly GCF_002008225.1 of Agrobacterium salinitolerans. GTDB lineage: Bacteria > Pseudomonadota > Alphaproteobacteria > Rhizobiales > Rhizobiaceae > Agrobacterium > Agrobacterium salinitolerans. Next base: position 237,035 of record NZ_MRDH01000006.1, read on the forward strand.
GGAAGGGCGATGTCGCTGCTATCGCCCAACAGGTGGAAGCCGGCGGCCGCGACGATGCGCAGCTAGTGGACCTGAAGGGCCGCGCCGACACCATTGCCACCGATGCCGCCGCCGCCAACACCAAGCTGCGCACCCGTCTCGACCAGATCAAGACCCGGCTGGATGCGCTGGGTGCGGCGCCTGCGGACGACCAGCCGCCGGAAGCCAGCATGGTGACGGAGGAGCGAAACCGGCTGACGGCGGAACGGGCAGAGGTGAATGCGATTGCCGGCGAGGTGGAGAGCACGGCCACCAATGCCGCACAGATCTCCAACAACATCACCGCCGTTCGCCGCGCGCTTTTCGCCGCCACGCTGTTCAAGCGCACGGAAGTTTCGGCGCAGACGCTGGGCGACGCGTCCTCCGCCTTTCTGACCGAATTGACCAACCTCAACAACGCCTTCAGCAGCTGGGCAGGCTTCGTCTGGAATTACAAGCGCCTGCCGATGTTCGGGGCGGTGATGCTGTCGATCATGGCGGGGCTGCTGTTTCTCGTGGTCGGTTACCGCTTTTTTGGCAGCCGTATGGACCGGCGGGCCTTTACGGGCGAGCCTTCCTATCTGAGACGGCTTTCGGTCGCCTTCTGGTCAACCATGGTGCAGTCGCTGTCGCTGTTCCTGTTTCTCGTCACCTCGGCCTTCTTCCTCGATAATTTCAACGTGCTGCGGTCGGACATCGCGCCTATCCTGTTCGGGGCGATGGCGATCACCGGTTTTGTTTATTTCGTCTCACGACTGAGCTATGCGATCTTTGCGCCGACACAGCCGGAATGGCGCCTTGTGAAGGTATCCAACAAGGGCGCGCATACGCTGTCCTCGGCGGTGTTGCTGATGGCGCTCGTCAATGGTCTCGATTACCTGTTCGGCACGATCAGCGAGACGCTTTATTCGCCGCTGATCGTGACCGTCGCCAAGAGCTTCGTCGCCTCGATCATCATCGGCCTCATCCTGCTCACCGTGTCGTTCCTGCGGCCGGTGATCGGCGAGGGGCAGGATTATGAGACCGGCAACCAGCGCCTGCCGCGCTGGCTCGTCATCCTGCTGCGAGTGGGCGGCCTCGTTCTCATCGGCGCCTGCCTCACCGGTTATGTCGGGCTTGCGCGCTTCCTTGCCACGCAGATCGTCGCCACCGGCGCGGTGCTGGCGACAATGTATATCGGCATTCTCTCGGGCAAGGCGATTTCGCGACAGGGCGCCTTCGCGGAATCTCTTGCCGGTCGTTATCTCGCGCGGCGTTTCGGTCTGGGCGTGGTCGCGCTTGATCAGGCCGGCCTTGCCGCCGGGCTCGGCATCTATATCGTGGCACTGGCCTTCGGCGTGCCGCTCATCCTGTTTTCCTGGGGCTTCCAGCCGGGCGATATCGAAAGCTGGGCTTATCGTCTGTTGACCGGCATCACCGTCGGCAATGCCTCTATTTCGCTGATCGGCATATTCGGCGGCATCCTCGTCTTCGCCATCGGTTACACCATTACCCGCTGGTTCCAGAGGTGGCTGGACAACAACGTCATGGCGCGCGGCCAGGTGGATGCCGGGGTTCGCAATTCCGTCAAGACCGGTATCGGCTATCTCGGTATCGCTGTGGCGGCGATCTTCGGCGTGTCTTCGGCGGGTCTCAACCTCTCCAGCCTGGCGCTGGTGGCTTCCGCCCTTTCTGTCGGTATCGGTTTCGGCCTGCAGAACATCGTCTCGAACTTCGTGTCCGGCCTTATCCTGCTGGTGGAGCGCCCCTTCAAGGTAGGGGACTGGGTGGTGACGGGAACCACGGAGGGCACCGTCAAGCGGCTCTCCGTGCGCGCCACTGAGATAGAAACCTTCCGTGGTCAGTCGATCATCGTGCCGAATTCGGAATTCATCAATTCCTCCGTCGGCAACTGGACACACCGCAACCGCATCATGCGCGCCGAAATACCGGTTTCCGTCTCTTATGATTCCGATCCGCAGCAGGTCATGGACATTTTGCTGGAACTGGTGCGCGCCCAGCCGCCGGTGCTGCGCAATCCCGAGCCACACGTGGAATTCGTCCGCTTCGGTGATTTTTCGCTGGATTTCGAACTGCGCTTCTATCTTGCCGATCTTTCGAACGGGCTCGGCGTGAGAAATGCGATGAGGATCGCCATCCTCAAGCGCTTCCGTGAGGAAGGGATCGATATTCCGTTCCCGCAGCGCAATCTGAATATTCACATGGAGGGCGAAGCCAACCCGCAGATGATGGCGGCGCTGCTTTCGGAAGAGGGCGAAAAAGCGCAGGCGGCCCATACCGGCGCGGCTTCTGCGCCGGAAAAGGAAACCTCGAAAGACGGCAAGGTGACCGAACCGAAGGAGAAGCCGGGCGCATAAAAGCCTAGATTGCTGTTTGCCTCAGGCGTCGAAGCTATCGGGCATGGATTTGCGGCCTGTCGCCTTCTTCCCGGCGGGAGAAGAAACGAGCCGTGGAGCTGTGCGATCTTCGTCCGGCATGCTCGGCATTTTCACGCCTGTCGCAGCACCCTATGGCCATGTCGCAATCAGGCGGCTGAACGGCCGCCAAGCGCTTCATATTCCTCCCATCCAATGTCGGCGGAATAAGGCAAGGCCGGCGCTTTTCAGGGGTTCTGTAAATGAAGACACATGCACGGGCGGTGGTGATCGGTGGCGGCGTCGTTGGCGTTTCGACGCTTTATCATCTTGCCAAGAAGGGCTGGAGCGACAGCGTTCTCATCGAGCGCAAGGAGCTGACCTCGGGTTCCACCTGGCATGCGGCCGGGCTTCTGCCGTTGTTCAACATGAGCTACTCGGTTGGTCAGATCCACAAATATTCCGTGAAGTTCTATGAGGAGCTTCAGGAAGAGACCGGCATGAATGTCGGCTTCTCCAAGGTCTCGAATATCCGTCTCGCCCGCACCAAGGATCGCTGGGACGAATATATGTATTATGCCGGCATCGCCGAGACCATCGGTGTGCGCGTCAACATGCTGACACCGGAGCAGGTGAAGGAAATCTGGCCGCTGTGTGAGACGGACGGCCTGCTGGGCGCCATCCAGCATCCTGACGATGGTTACATCCAGCCCGCCGATCTGACACAGGCGCTGGCCAAAGGCGCGCGTGACCGCGGGGCGACCATCTATCGCAACACCACAGTCACCGCCATCGAGCAGCTGGAAGACGGTCACTGGAAGGTGACAACGGACAAGGGCGAGATCATCGCCGAACATATCATATCCTGCACGGGTTCCTTTGCCCGCAAGACCGGCGAGATGGTGGGCATCAATATCCCGGTCATTCCGGTCGAGCACCAATATATCGTCACGGAGCCGCATCCGGCCATTCAGGAACGTCGCCGCCAGGGCCTGCCTGAAATGGGCGTTCTGCGCGAATCCGATTCTGCCTGGTACATGCGCGAAGAGGCGGGTGGCCTGATCCTCGGTCCTTATGAAGTCGGCGCGCCGGTCTGTTATGTCGACGGTCCTTCCGATGACAGTGAATATGAGCTGTTCCAGGAGGAACTCGACCGCCTGATGCCGCATATCGAAACGGCCATGGTGCGTGTTCCGGCTTTCGGCGAAGTGGGCATCAAGAAGGTCTATAATGGCGCGATCGCCTATACGCCTGATGGTAACCCGATTGTCGGCCCTGCACCGGGCCTGAAGAATTTCTGGCTGAACGAAGGCCATTCCTTCGGCATCACCGCTGCCGGTGGTGCTGGCTGGCAGCTGGCCGAGTGGATCGTCGATGGTGAGCCGACGCTCGACCTGATGGGTGTCGATCCGCGCCGCTTCGGCCCCTACGCAACGGAAGGTTACCTCATCGCCAAGAACGAGGAAGCCTATGCCAACGTCTTCACCATGCATTACCCGGATGAAGAGCGCTCCGCCGCCCGTCCGCTGAAGACGACGCCGGTTTATGACCGTCTGAAGAAGCTCGGCGGCGTGTTCGGCTCCGTCTATGGCTGGGAGCGCGCCAACTGGTATGCGCCGGAGGGTTATGCTCTGCGCGAGGAAGACCTCGGCGTTGGCGCCGATGTCATCACCAGCCACAACCATGCGCCGGCTCTGGATGACGGTCGTATCGTTGAAAAGTGGTCGTTCCGCCGTTCGAACTATTTCGAACATGTCGGTAACGAGGTGAAGAATGTGCATCAGAATGTCGGCGTGCTCGATATGTCCGCCTTCGCCAAGATGGAAGTCTCCGGCCCTGGCGCACGGGCCTGGCTGGACAGCATTCTCGCCAATGCCATCCCGAAGAAGCGCGGCCGTATCGCGCTTACCCATCTCCTGACGCCGAATGGCGGCGTGAAAGCGGAATTCACGGTCTATGAATGGGCGCCGGGCCGCTTCTACATGGTTTCGGCCGGTGGTCTCGAAGCGCATGACCATGACGTTCTGCGCCGCCTTGCCCCGACCGACGGTTCTGTGGTGTTGCAGCCGATCACCCAGAAATACGGCGTGCTGGTTCTTGCCGGTCCGAAGTCGCGCGATCTGTTGAAGAAGCTGACACGCACGAGCCTTGAGAACAAGGATTTCCCCTGGCTTACCGGCAAGCAGATTTCCGTCGGCGTGGCGACGGCGCATGCGTTGCGCGTCAACTTCGTGGGCGAACTTGGCTGGGAACTGCACCATCCGATCGAGATGCAGAACTACATCTTCGACCGGCTGATGGAAGCGGGCGCCGAATTCGGGATCAAGCCATTCGGTATCCGCGCCATGGTCTCCATGTCGCTCGAAAAATCCTATCGCAACATGGGCCGCGAGCTGTCGGTGGAATACAACGCCTATGAATCCGGTCTTGATCGCTTCGTGCGCCCGGAAAAATCCTTCATCGGCCGCGATGCGCTGGTGGCTTACAAGGAAGCCGGTGCGAAGTGGGTGTTCTCGACGCTGACCGTGTCTGGCAATACAGACGTCGATGCGCGCGGTTCTGAGGCGATCTTCGATGAGAACGGTGTGCTTGCCGGGCGTGCGACGAGCGGCGGTTTCGGCTGGCGCATGGGCAAATCCATCGCACTCGCCATGCTCAAGCCGGAATATGCGGCCGTGGGCACCAAGCTCAAGATCCGCATTCTCGGCACGTCCTACGATGCTGAAGTGGTGGAAGAGAGCCCGTTCGACACCGATAACGCGCTTCTGCGCGTATAAGACAGAAATCCCCTCCCAAACTTGGAATACGGCCCCTCGCGGGCCGTATTTCCGTTTAAGTAAGCATGTGCTCAACTGAAGCTTCAGAAATAGTGCTATTAATCATTCTGAAAAATGAGCCTGCTATCTTAAGCTGACATTCGATGGGGGTCGGGACAGAATGAATTTCCTGGGCATAACGGGCATGCAGTATTCGGGCGTGCCTTTTACAAATAGCCGGATTTTGCTGGCGGAAGACAGCAACGTGTTCACCCAGATGGTGAGCAGGCGGCTCAATGAGATGCTGGGCGTTTCCGTGGAGGTATGCCGCTCCTTCGAAGAGTTGCAGGCCTGTTACGAACATTCGTCCGAACCGGTAACGCTCGCCATTTCCAACATCAACCTGCCGGGAGCGGAAAAGGGCGAGGCGCTGGAATATCTGATCGATCTTTCGATCCCGACCATCGTTTTCACCAGCACGTTTCATGAGGCGACGCGCGAAACGCTGATCGCCAAGGATGTGGTCGATTATATTCTGAAGGACAATATTTTCGCCGTGGACATGCTGACGGAATCCGTCTGTCGCTTTCTCACCAACCACCGCCATCATGTGCTGATTGTCGATGACAGCCCGACGGCGCGGGCGCTGCTTTCGAGCCGCCTCAAGCGTTATAATTTCCGTGTCAGCCTGGCGGATAGTGGGGCGAAGGCGCTCGATATCCTGAAGGCCAATCCCGATATCGGCCTTGTGGTCACCGACTATAACATGCCCGATATTGACGGCTTTGAGCTGACGCGGCGCATCCGCACCGTGCGCGGGTCGCATGAGCTGCGCATCATCGGGGTTTCGTCCTCCACCAACCGGCTGCTTTCCGCGCGGTTTTTGAAGGCAGGCGGCAATGATTTCATGCTGCGTCCCTTCATCGATGAGGAGTTTTATTGCCGGGTCAACCAGAACCTCGACACGCTGGTGCAGATACAGCTGGCGAAAGCGGGGGTGAGGCCGGCGGCCTGATCCAACGCTTTCCCCGTTAAAGCTGCGATTCCAGCGGCAGGAAGCGCATGACGCCGGCAACGATGCGGCGGCTGATGGCGGCGTCTGGTTCGCGCCGGTATGTTCTGGTTCGCCCCTGTTCTTCCGTCTTCCAGACGATATGCCTGCCCTTGTCGATTTCCAGCGCGAAGCTCATGCTGGGGCGGATTTCTTTGGCGAATATCTCGTCCATGCGGGCAACCAGCGGGGCTGAGTTGAACACGACGCCCATCTCCGTATTGAGCGAGGCGGAGCGTGGGTCGAAATTGAGCGAGCCGATATAACCGGTCGCGCCATCGCGGGTGAAGGCCTTGGTATGCAGGCTTGCCTGGCCCGAGCCGCGCAGGGTGAAGCTCGCCTGATCCGCCTGCGCGCGCAATTCGTGCAGTCGCACCCCGGCGGCCAGAAGCGGCTTGCGATAGCGGGCATAACCGGCGTGCACGGCGGCCACATCCGTTGCGGCCAGCGAATTGGTGAGGATGGCGACCGAGACGCCGCTTTCGGCAAGTCCTGAAAATATCCCCACGCCCTGTTTGCCGGGAATGAAATAGGGAGAGGTGATGTGAAGGCTGTCGCCTGCCTCCTGCATCAGCGGCAAAAGGCTCTCCATCAGGAAGTTATGGCCCTTGCGGCGCTTTCCCGCCGCCTTCTCCGGTGGGTCGGCCAGCACATCTGCCGATTCGACCCAGTGCAGACGATCCGACATCAGGAAATGATCGCGGCCATGTTGGCTTTCGACCCGTTCGAGATAAGGTTTCGCCGCCTCGCTTTTCGGCAACGCGTCCAGTTCGCGCCGTAGCTTTGCAAGCTTGTTGGGCCTGCGTGCGAGCAGCGACCGCACCGGAACGGCAACGGCGCTGTTCCAGTAATCGTCAAAGATTTCGGTGGCATCGGCAACGATGTTGCCGAAACCGAGAATATCGAAATCGTGAAAATTCGCCCGCTCGGCGGCGTCGAAATAGGCGTCGCCAATATTGCGTCCGCCGACGATGACCGCGCGCCCATCGGCAATCCATGCCTTGTTGTGCATGCGCCGGTTGACGCTGCGGAAGCGCAGCACCAGCTCGATGCTTCGATGCAGGATGTTTTCCCGCGCCCGGGTGGGGTTGAACAGTTGCAACTCGATGTTCGGATGGCTGTCGATGGCGTGGAAGATGCGGTCGGAAATGGAAACGCCGAGATCGTCGAGCAGCAGGCGCACGCGCACGCCGCGATCGGCGGCGGCGATGACTTCGCGCATCATCAGCCGCCCGGTGAGATCGGCGTTCCACATGTAATACATGAGATCGAGGCTGCGCCCGGCGGCGCGCGCCGCCGCCACGCGCACCGCAAAGGCATCGAGGTTGGAATGCAGCAGGCAGAGCGCATTCTTCTCATTCCAGCCGTTTTTTATCGATTGCCAGTGCCGGTCCAGCGTTGTTGCGTCTTCGGCAAGGGGCAGGGCGGCGGAAGGGCGCTTGGGAATGGTCCTTTCCCGCTGTTTGCCGATGACGACAAACAGGCTCGGCCCTATGACCAAGAGAAGAATGATGATGAAGACCGTAAATGCCGTCACTTGTTTTGATCGCTCCCGGCCCGAAGAGTATCAGGCGGGATGAAAACGCGCGAGGGGATAAAGCGTTCATGGCACCTCGTGCCATCAGTGTGAAAAAGGCGTGTTTTCCACGCGCCGAAAGGACTTGTGAATCACATAAGTGTGTGCTTATGTGTTGCTATGACAGAGAACGATATTTTCCGGGCGCTGGCCGATCCGACGCGACGCGCCATTTTCGAAAAGCTGGCGGATGGCGCCATGAACGCTTCCGCCCTGCGTGAGGGGATCGAAATCAGCCAACCGGCCATGTCGCAGCATCTTTCAGTGTTACGCGGGGCAGGGCTGGTGGTCGAGAAGCGGCAGGGCCGTTTCGTCAATTACGAAGTCGATCCGGACGGGCTGACGCGCATTGCGGCCTGGCTCGGCAAATATCGCGCCTACTGGCCGCAGCGCATTGAGGCTCTCAAACTCCTGCTGAAGGATATGGACCAATGAACAGGCAGACACCGGAAGCGCCTAAAAACGGCATCGAGCTTGAATATGATCTGGACGAGCCGCCGCAGAAAGTGTGGCGCGCCATCAGCATTCCGGCGTTCCGCGCCATATGGTTGCCGGCGGAGGCGCTGGCGGAAGCGGAAGCAATCGATATCACGCCCGGCGAAGAAGTGCGCTACAGGTTGCGGGAGGACACGCCGCCATTTCTGGAAAGCACCGTCACCTTCAGGATCGCGGCGAATACCCAAGGCGGTACCAGCCTGCGCATCATTCATGATTTGCCAGTCAATACCGGCCGGATGATAAAGGCCGCCGCAAATCACAACGGTTCGTCGATCAAGCTCGCGGCCTGATCCCTCCCGTTCCCCGACATTTCTTAACGACAGGAGTTCGCCGATGCGCGAAGCGATGCAACTCGTCCCTATGGTAGTCGAACAATCCTCCAGGGGAGAAAGGTCTTTCGATATCTATTCCCGCCTGTTGCGGGAGAGGATCATCTTCCTCAACGGCGAGGTGAACGATACGGTTTCGGCGCTGGTCTGCGCGCAGTTGCTGTTTCTCGAGGCGGAAAACCCGAAGAAGCCGATCCATCTCTATATCAATTCGCCGGGTGGCGTCGTGACCAGCGGTCTCGCCATGTATGACACCATGCATTATATCCGCGCACCGGTTCATACGCTCTGCATGGGAACGGCCCGCTCGATGGGATCGTTTCTGCTGATGGCAGGTGAACCGGGTGAGCGGAGCGCCCTTCCCAATGCCAGCATCCACATTCATCAACCTCTGGGCGGTTTCCAGGGGCAGGCGTCGGACATGCTGATCCATGCCGAAGAGATGCGGCAGACCAAGCACCGCATGACGCGGCTTTACGCTGAACATTGCAAACGCAGTTACGAGAAATTCGAAGCCGCCATGGATCGGGATTTTTTCATGACGGCGGAGCAAGCATTGGAATGGGGCCTGATCGACCGCGTTCTGGGCGTGCGTGAGGATGTTGCGGCGTAGTGCCGGGTACTATCCGCATGATGTTGCCTCCATATCAAAGCAAAAGGCAGCGCCATGCGCTGCCTTTCAAGGTTTGGTCCGGATGATCAGATATCCAGATTATCCGCAAAGGCCGCCCGTTCCTGAATGAAGCGGAAACGGGCATCCGCCTTGGTGCCCATCAGATTGTCGACGGCCTCGCGGGTTCCTTCGAAATCCACGTCGTCGATCTCGACGCGCAGCAGGGTGCGCTTTTCGGGATCCATGGTGGTTTCCTTAAGTTGCGCGGCCATCATTTCGCCGAGGCCTTTGAAGCGGCTGATTTCCACCTTCTTGCCCTTGAACATGGTTTCCATCAGCTCAGTGCGGTGGGCGTCGTCGCGGGCGTAGGCGGATTTCGCACCTTGCGCGATCTTGTAGAGCGGCGGCACGGCCAGATAGAGATGGTTGCCGCGAATGAGTTCCGGCATTTCCTGATAGAAGAAGGTGATGAGCAGCGAGGCGATATGGGCGCCGTCGACATCGGCATCGGTCATGATGATGATGCGCTCGTACCGCAAATCCTCTTCGCGGTACTTTGTGCGCGTGCCGCAGCCCAGCGCCTGGATGAGATCGGCGATCTGCTGGTTGGCGGAGAGCTTTTCGCGGCTGGCGCTGCCGACGTTGAGGATTTTACCGCGCAGCGGCAGGATGGCTTGGTTGGCGCGGTTGCGCGCCTGCTTGGCCGAGCCACCGGCCGAGTCGCCCTCGACGATGAAAAGCTCAGCGCCTTCTGCGGTGTTCTGGGCGCAATCCGCCAGCTTGCCGGGCAGGCGCAGCTTTCGCACGGCGGTCTTGCGATTGACTTCCTTTTCCTTGCGGCGGCGCAGGCGTTCTTCGGCGCGCTCGATCACCCAGTCGAGCAGCTTTGCCGCTTCGCCCGGATTGCCGGCGAGATAATGGTCGAAGGGATCGCGTAGCGCGTTTTCGACGATGCGCTGGGCCTCGACGGTTGCGAGCTTGTCCTTGGTCTGGCCGACGAATTCAGGCTCGCGGATGAAGACGGAGAGCATGCCGGCAGCCGAGATCATCACGTCATCGGTGGTGATGTCCTTGGCGCGCTTGTTCTGCGTCAGGTCCGCATAATTCTTCAGGCCCTTGGTGAGCGCGATGCGGAAGCCCGCCTCATGCGTGCCGCCTTCAGGGGTCGGGATGGTGTTGCAATAGGAATGGATCTGCGTGTCGCCGCCATACCAGGTGACTGCCCATTCCAGCGCACCGTGGCCGCCGGTCTTTTCCGTGCGGCCCGAGAAAATTTCGCGGGTGACGGTGAATTCCTTGCCAAGCGTGGCGGCGAGATAGTCCTTCAGGCCGCCGGGGAAATGGAACACGGCCTTTTCGGGGATTTCACCACCGGCCGGCACCATGCCGGGATCGCAGCTCCAGCGGATTTCAACGCCGCCGAACAGATAGGCCTTGGAGCGGGCCATGCGGAAGATGCGGGCCGCCTCGAATTTCGCGTGATCGCCGAAAATTTGCGGATCGGGATGGAAACGCACGCGGGTGCCGCGACGGTTGTGCACGTCGCCCAGCTCTTCCAACGGACCGATCGGCAGGCCGCGCGAGAAACGCTGGCGGTAAAGCTTGCGGTTACGCGCCACTTCCACTTCCAGAAGATCGGAGAGCGCATTGACCACGGAAACACCGACGCCGTGCAGGCCGCCCGATGTCTCATAGGCCTTGCCGTCGAACTTGCCGCCGGCATGCAGCTTGGTCATGATGACTTCGAGCGTGGACTTGCCCGGCACCTGCGGATGGTTTTCCACCGGAATGCCACGGCCATTATCCGTTACCGTCAGGAAACCTTCCGCATCGAGATGGACCTCGATGAAATTGGCGTGGCCGGCGACGGCCTCGTCCATGGAGTTGTCGATGACTTCGGCAAAAAGGTGGTGCAGCGCCTTTTCGTCCGTGCCGCCGATATACATGCCCGGGCGCATGCGCACGGGCTCAAGCCCCTCGAGCACGCGGATCGAGGACGCGCCGTAGTCGTCACCGGTCGGTGATACAGGGGCGGGCGGCGTCACGGCCGCAACGGCTGCGGGTTTCGGCTGCACATTCGCGTTGGCGGGCACGTTGGCGGCCGCGGTCACCGGCGTCTTTGCGGCATCCCCGTTCGTTTCCGTATCGCTGTTTCGTGCTGCCGGAAGACCGGAGAAGAGATCGTTGCTGTCGTCCATCATGTCCAAAGTTCAAAAGCGTGTGTCAGAATTTCGCCATGCGAATCATTATGCCAGTAGCGTCAATCATAACGCCAAACGCGGTTCCCGTCCGATTCAAGGGTCCGTCTGGCAAACGCGGCGCATCCTATGCCACGATTGTGTCAGGGTTTCGCAACAGGAGGATTGCGCTGCCGGCTTTGCGATGGCAAGTCTCGCAGCCACGAATGAACGGTTAGCCAAGGCATGTCCACAGTTCATTTCACGTTTTGTACTCTTTTTAGCCTGACTGTGGCGGCAATGCCGGTTGCGGCCTCTGCCGCTGATGGGCCGCTGCGTCCCTTCAAGGATGAGCTGTTTTCCGCCCATACGGTGCTTTCCAGCGGCGATGGCGGCGCGTCCGAGGTCATCGACTATCAGGAAATGCGCGATATCAATGGTCGCGACGAGGTGCCGGAACGCCGGGTGAAACGACAATATGTCGATATGACGCCGAAGAAGGCGCAGGCGCTCGAAACCGTTTCCGCCGGGGGCAGGGCGCTTGAGGTCGGTCGCGTCGGGCCGGCGAGCGGCCAGGCCTTCACCGTCATCTTCATCCACGGGCGCGGCGGTGACCGGCGGCTCGGCATGAACGACTACACCTTCGGCGGCAACTTCAACAGGCTGAAAAATCTGGCTGTCGCCAATGGAGGCACCTATTATGCGCCAAGCGTTCGTTTCTTCGATGAGAACGGCGTTGCCGATATCGCGGCGCTGATTGCGGATGCGGCGGGAAAGTCGGGCGGTAAGCCTGTTATTCTGACCTGCGCCTCCATGGGTAGTTTCATCTGCTATGGCATCAGCCGTGACAAGGCGGCCGTCGCCAATCTCAAGGGCATGGCGATCCTCGGCGGGGCGGTCGATCCGGATTTTCCGAAAAGCGCTTTTGCAAAGGCGAAGAAGCCGGTCTGGTTTACCCACGGCAGCGCCGACAAGGTTTATTCGGCCGATCAGCAAGCGACGATCTTCCGCACGTTGTTGAAGGCTGGCGAGCCGGCGCGGTTCACGCGTTACGAGACCGGCAGCCACGGAACGCCGGTGCGCATGACCGACTGGCGGGCGGTCTTGAACTGGATTTTGAGCCGTTAGGGGAGCATTCAGGGCGTCCTCACGACAAATTTTTCAAATTCGCAGCTGGTTTTAACCCTTGCACCGCTTTTTTGTACCAATTGTCGCTGCCTGCGGCTAAAGGAATATCCGGGAAAATTCCGGCAGAGCTTCTGTCGTGATCAAGGGCCTCTGGAGGCCGAGGGTTGGAGCGCCGCCAGCGGCGCTGCTAGACAAAGGGAATGGGATACGCATGACGCCGAATGTTCGACCGCTTGTAGCCGGAAACTGGAAGATGAACGGCACGCGTGCCTCGCTCGATCAGATCAAGGCCATGGCAGAGGGCGTCAAGGGCGCGCTTTCCCAGAAGGTGGATGCGCTGATCTGCCCGCCTTCGACCTTGCTTTATGTCGCCACCGCGCTCTGCGATGACAGCCCGCTGATGATCGGCGCTCAGGATTGCCACCAGAACGCCTCCGGCGCGCACACCGGCGATATTTCCGCTGAGATGATCGCCGACTGCTTCGGCACCCATGTCATCGTTGGTCATTCGGAGCGCCGCACCGACCATGCCGAGACCGATCATCTGGTGCGCGCCAAGGCATCCGCCGCCCATCAGGCCGATCTCATCGCAATCGTCTGCATCGGCGAAACGGCGGATGAGCGCAAGGCGGGTCAGACGCTCGATATTCTCAAGCGCCAGCTCGCCGGCTCCCTGCCGGATGAGGCGACGGCGGAAAATACCGTCATCGCCTATGAGCCCGTGTGGGCGATCGGCACGGGTCTGACACCCACCGTGGACGATGTGCGCGAGGCCCATGCCTTCATGCGCGACGAACTCGTCAAGCGCTTCGGCGACGCCGGCAAGACCATGCGCATCCTCTATGGCGGCTCGGTGAAGCCCGCCAATGCGCTGGAGTTGATGGGTGTTGAAAACGTCGACGGCGCGCTGATCGGCGGTGCGAGCTTGAAAGCCTCCGACTTCCTGTCCATCTATGCGGCATACGAGCAACTGACGGCTTGATCGGAGCTTTCCTGCGAGTGGAGCGGGAAAGGGGCTTGGAATAAGCCTTCGCCTCATGTAAAGAGCCGCGAAACCTTCTTTGTAGTGCTCCGCGCGGGGCATGGAATGGATTGTCATGCAGACCGTTTTGATTGTTATTCACCTCATGATCGTGCTGGCGCTTGTCGGCGTGGTCCTGATCCAGCGTTCCGAAGGCGGCGGCCTCGGTATCGGCGGCGGTTCGGGCTTCATGTCCGCGCGCGGAACGGCCAATGCGCTGACGCGCACCACGGCGATCCTTGCCGCGCTGTTCTTCGCGACCTCGCTCGGCCTCGGTCTCCTGACGCGCTACGAATCGCGCCCGACCGACATTCTGAACCGTATTCCGGCCACGCAGGGCCAGGGTAACGGCATTCTCGATACGCTCGGCCCGGCGACGACGCCGTCGACGCCCGCTCCGGCTGAGAATGGCGTTCCGACCAATGGTGCAGCCGCACCGGCTCAGACGACCCCGGCTCCGGCCGCTTCCGGCACGGCCGCGCCGGCCCCGGCGCAGCCAGCCGATCCGAACGCAGTTCCGACCGGTCAATAAGCCCGGTTATGATTTAACGCTCCGGCAGGCCAAAAGCCTGCCGGTTTTCTTTTGTTCGCATTCCGGCCTGTGACCCATCGCAAATTCGTCAACAGCGAATTTTCGAAAGCATGAAATTTGGGCTGGCGGAATCAGAGGTAAAAAGGTATCCGGTGAATCCCATGGCGCGATATGTATTCATCACAGGCGGCGTGGTCTCCTCTCTAGGCAAGGGCATCGCCGCGGCAGCACTCGGAGCTTTGTTGCAATCCCGTGGTTATCGGGTGCGGCTTCGCAAACTTGACCCCTATTTGAACGTCGATCCCGGCACCATGAGCCCGACACAGCACGGCGAAGTGTTCGTGACGGATGACGGTGCCGAGACGGACCTCGACCTTGGCCACTATGAACGCTTTACCGGGCGTTCAGCCACCAAGACCGACAACATCACGACCGGCCGCATCTACAAGAACATCATCGACAAGGAACGGCGCGGCGATTATCTCGGCGCGACCGTTCAGGTCATTCCGCATGTCACTAACGAGATCAAGGATTTCGTCACCGAAGGCAATGACGATTACGACTTCGTCATCTGCGAAATCGGCGGCACGGTGGGTGATATCGAGGCGATGCCGTTCATGGAGGCGATCCGTCAGCTCGGCAACGACCTGCCGCGCGGCACGGCGATCTATCTTCACCTGACGCTGATGCCCTATATTCCGGCAGCCGGCGAGCTGAAGACCAAGCCGACCCAGCATTCCGTCAAGGAGCTGCAGGCGCTCGGTATTCATCCCGACATCCTCTTGGTGCGCGCCGACCGGGAAATCCCGGAAGCCGAACGCCGCAAGCTTTCGCTATTCTGCAACGTGCGTCCTTCCGCCGTCATCCAGGCACTGGATGTGGCGAATATCTACGACGTTCCGATTGCCTACCACAAGGAAGGCCTCGATTCGGAAGTGCTGGCCGCTTTCGGCATCGAGCCGGCGCCGAAGCCGCGTCTGGAACAGTGGGAAGAGGTTTGCAACCGCATCCGCACGCCGGAAGGCGAAGTGACGATTGCGATTGTCGGCAAATATACCGGTCTCAAGGACGCGTATAAGTCGCTGATCGAGGCGCTGCATCACGGCGGCTTTGCGAACCGCGTCAAGGTCAAGCTTGAGTGGATCGAGTCGGAAGTCTTCGAAAAGGAAGATCCGACGCCCTATCTGGAAAAGGTCAACGGCATTCTGGTGCCGGGCGGTTTTGGCGAGCGCGGTTCGGAAGGCAAGATCATGGCGGCACAGTTCGCGCGTGAGCGCAACGTGCCCTATTTCGGCATCTGCTTTGGCATGCAGATGGCGGTCGTTGAAGCGGCCCGTCATCTGGCCGGCATCGAACATGCCTCCTCCACCGAATTCGGGCCGACGTCCGAGCCGGTCGTTGGTCTGATGACCGAATGGGTGAAGGGCAACGAGTTGGAGAAACGCTCCTCCAAGGGCGATCTCGGCGGCACGATGCGCCTCGGCGCCTACAAGGCGGCGCTGAAGAAAGACACCAAGATCGCTGAGATTTACGGCTCCACGGATATTTCCGAGCGCCACCGTCACCGCTATGAGGTGAATGTGGACTACAAGGACCGTCTGGAAGAATGCGGTCTCGTCTTCTCGGGCATGTCTCCTGATGGTGTCCTGCCGGAAACGGTGGAATATCCTGACCATCCGTGGTTCATCGGCGTTCAGTACCATCCGGAACTGAAGAGCCGTCCGCTCGACCCGCATCCGCTGTTCGCGAGCTTCGTGGAAGCGGCGGTAGAGCAGAGCCGGCTGGTTTGACGGTTTGAATGAGATGAAGAGGGCCGCTTTTGCGGCCCTTTTTTGTTGGGTGATACCTTCCCTCCGTCATCCTCGGGCTTGACCCGAGGATCCATCCCCGTCACAGCGCTTGAGACGTTAGTAGATCCTCGGGTCAAGCCCGAGGATGACGTCGAGTATGGGGGAAAGGCTTGTCAGCTGTGCGAGGTAGTGTCATGCGCTTACAGCAAACAAAAAACGGGCCCGAAGGCCCGTTCTGCATTCCATCAAAATCCAAACCGATTACTTCGGCCCGATCATGTTCTCCGGGCGCACATACTGGTCGAACTCCTCGTTGGTGAGGTATCCGCCGCCGACGGCCTCGTCGCGCAGCGTCGTGCCGTTCTTGTGCGCGGTCTTGGCGATCTTGGCGCAGATGTCGTAGCCGAGCTTGCCGTTCAGCGCCGTCACCAGCATCAGCGAGTTTTCGACGCCCTTTTTGATGTTGTCTTCGCGGGCCTCGATGCCGACGACGCAATTGTCGGTGAAGGAGACGGCGGCGTCGCCCAGAAGCTGGACCGACTGCAGGAAGTTGTAGGCCATCATCGGGTTATAGACGTTGAGCTCGAAGTGACCCTGCGAACCGGCGAAGGACAGTGCTGCATTGTTGCCGAAGATGTGGGCGCAAACCTGCGTCAGCGCTTCCGACTGGGTGGGGTTGACCTTGCCAGGCATGATCGACGAGCCGGGCTCGTTTTCCGGCAGCGAGAGTTCGCCGAGACCGGCGCGCGGGCCGGAGCCGAGGAAGCGGATGTCGTTGGCGATCTTGAAGAGCGCAGCCGCAGCCGCATTGATCGCGCCATGGGAGAAGACCATGGAATCATGCGAGGCGAGCGCTTCGAACTTGTTCGGGGCGGTGACGAAGGGCAGGCCGGTGATCTTGGAAATTTCCTCTGCGACCTTTTCGGCAAAACCAACCGGAGCATTGAGGCCCGTGCCGACGGCGGTGCCGCCTTGGGCGAGCTTGGAAAGCGCGGGCAGGGTGGTTTCGATGTTGGCGATGGCGGAGGCGACCTGCGCGGCGTAACCGGAGAATTCCTGGCCGAGCGTCAGCGGCGTTGCATCCTGCGTGTGGGTGCGGCCGATCTTGATGATCTTTTCGAACTGCTTGACCTTGGCTTCCAACGCCTTGTGCAGGTGCTTGAGGCTCGGCAGCAAGTGATGAACGATCTCTTCCACGCAGGCGATATGCATCGCAGTGGGGTAGGTGTCGTTCGAGGATTGGCTCATATTGACGTGGTCGTTGGGGTGCACGGGCTTCTTGCTGCCCATTTCGCCGCCGAGCATTTCGATTGCGCGGTTGGAAATCACCTCATTGGCGTTCATGTTGGACTGGGTGCCGGAGCCGGTCTGCCAGACGACGAGCGGAAAATGCTCGGTCAGCTTGCCGTCGATCACTTCCTGCGCGGCGGCGATGATGGCCTCACCGATCTTCGGGTCGAGGCCGGCAAGCGCCATATTGGCGCGGGCTGCGGCCTGCTTGACGATGCCGAGCGCGCGAACGACAGAGGCGGGCTGCTTTTCCCAGCCGATCTTGAAGTTGCCGAGCGAGCGCTGCGCCTGGGCGCCCCAATAGCGATCGGCCTGAACTTCAATGGGTCCAAATGTATCGGTTTCCGTCCGTGTGGCTGTCATCAATCTTGCCTTTTTTCCTCGTTTTCCTCCGCCAAAACGGCGCCTTCGCCCGCCTTGCGCGGCCGATATATAGAATCATCGCGCCGGCAATGAAAGCGCTGCAATGCGGCGCAGGCAGATATTTCCCGCCGCGCAAAAGCGATTTCGCCGTATGGCGCGGCGCGGGGCGAAAAAGGTGCCGGCGTGTCATTTTTACTACGACGCGAAATGGCCGGCGAACCGGGCTTTCCGGGGTGCCGTGATGAGCTGATGGGCAGGGCAAAGTGAATGAAATAAATAGAAATTTAACCATTCTCGCCAATTCTGGAAATTACGTTTTTATGGCTTTGGCTGTATTATAAGGTTCATTTCGGCACGGTTGTGGGCTTTTTCGCGTTTTCTTTTCAACTGGCCGTCTATCGGCTAGACAGGCATGAAACTGATGCCCGCCTTTTGCTGGCGGTGCTGGGTGCTACGAGGATCAAATTGCAAGTCACATCTGGAAAAACATCGGCAGCACTGGTGCTGGCTCTCGGTCTTTCCGTTTCCACCGCTCTTCCCGGCAGTGCCGGGGCGGTAACGCTGATGGACCTCCTGCGCGGTGGCCCCGGTAAGATCGCGCGGGATCGCGGCGAGTTGCCGCCGGCCGGCATCGTTACCTCACCCTCCGGATCGAGTGCGGGCCAAAGCGCCGATGCTTCCGATCCCGAGCCATTGCCGCGTGTTTCAGGCCCGCGCTATTACAACTACAAGGCGGATTCGGCCCGTGCGGTAAACACGGCGAATTTCGGTGAAGGCCTTGCCAATCTGAAGTTCAGCGCCACCCCTGAGATCGCCAAGGCACTGGAAGCCTATTACGGCGCCGGCGGCAAGACGCTGTGGGTTTCGGAAGGCGAGCTGACCGCGCGCGCCAACGCTGTCATCGCCTTTCTCGAGACGGTCGATGAAAGCGGCCTCGATCCGGCCGATTACAGCATTTCGCCACCGGCAAAGGATGTGACGGCCAGCATCACCAATGCTTCCGGCGCGGCTGCAACCGCTACGACGGTGGAGATGGCCTCGGCGCCCGTGTCCGACGCCTATCAGCGGGCCCAGATGCAGTTCGAGCTGGCGCTTTCCGCCAAGGTTCTGGCCTATGTTCAGGATACGACCCGCGGCCGTGTCGATCCGAACCGGCTTTCCGGCTATCACGATTTCAAGCGCAAGACGGTGAACCTCGCACCGGTGCTGAAGCTTGCCGGCCTGAGCCCCGATGTTGCCGCGTATCTGCGCAGCCGCGAACCGTCGAGCGCCGAATATCTGGCGCTGAAGGCTGAACTTGCGCGCCTGCGCGACGAGGGCGATGCAGCGCATGTCGTCCGCGTTCCTGCCGATCTATTGCTAAAGCCGGGCAATAGCAGCGCGGACATGGCCAATGTCGTCATGGCCATCGAACATCGCGCTTCGCCCGCCTTCAAGGCCGAGCATGCGGCAATCATTTCCGCTTACCAGCAAACGCCGGACTATACGCCCGATCTCGTCGATCTGGTGAAGGCGTTCCAGAGCGAAAACGGCCTGAAGCCGGACGGCGTTATCGGCCGCGCGACCGTGCGCGCCATGGTCGGCGAAAGCAATGACGCGAAGATCGCCAAGGTGCAGGTGGCCATGGAGCAGATCCGCTGGCTTCCGGCCGATCTCGGCCAACGCTATGTCTTCATCAACCAGCCGGCGTTCATGGCCTACTACCACAATGACGGCGTGGAACAGTTCGGTATGAAGGTGGTCGTCGGCTCCAAGGCCAACCAGACCTATTTCTTTCAGGACCAGATCCAGACTGTCGAGTTCAACCCCTATTGGGGTGTGCCGCAGTCGATCATCGTCAACGAGATGCTGCCGAAGCTGCGCCGCGATCCGTCCTATCTCGACCGGCTCGGTTACGAAGTGCAGGTGGGCGGCCGTGCGGTCTCTTCCACCAGCGTCAACTGGTATGGCTCCACCAACGCCGTTTCCGTGCGCCAGCCGCCGAGCAGCGACAATGCGTTGGGCGATCTGAAAATCCTGTTCCCCAATGCACATGCCATCTACATGCATGACACGCCTGCCAAGAGCTTCTTCAACCGCGACATGCGGGCGCTGAGCCACGGCTGTATCCGCCTCGTCGATCCGCGCCGCATGGCCGCCGCCGTTCTTGGCACCAGCGTCGACAAGGTCGGCGAGCAGATCGCGTCGGGCAAGAACCGCGCCGTTCAGGTGCCGGAGAAGATTCCGGTCTACGTGGCCTATTTCACCGCGTGGCCGGACAAGGACGGCAAGGTGCAGTTCTTTGACGATGTCTATGATCGTGACAGTTATGTGCAGAAGGCCTTTGCCGTGACGACGAAGGCGCGGGCTGCGTCGATCTGATGGAAATATCACCGAGAGAAAAAGCGCAGGCGACGGTGCTCAATTCTCTCTTCCGTCATGCTCGGGCTTGTCCCGAGCATCTGCAATGCCTCAATTTATAGGACGCAATTAGATCCTCGGCACAAGGCCGAGGATGACGTCGAGGGTGAGGGGGGCATCATCCTCATTCAGCGCTGTCTGCTTTTATGTCGTCCGGTTTCTCCTGCCGCTCCCTCAAGCCGCCGCTGCCCCCTTGGCGACCAGCTTTTCAAAGAGCGCTGGTGTCAGAGCTGCGAAATCGTCGATCACGACATCCGGTTCGAGCTCGGCCATCGGCACGTCCGTGTAGCCGAAGGTAACACCGATGGAGGGGATACTGGCGTTCCTAGCGGCCAGGATGTCGTTGATGCTGTCGCCGACCATGATCGTGCGCTTAGGGTCGCCGCCGGCTCTTTCGATGGTGCCCAGGATATGGCGCGCGTCTGGCTTTCGGAATTCGAAACTGTCGCCACAGGTAAGCGCGGCAAAGTACTTCATAAGATCAAGTTCTTCGAGCAGCGGACGGGCGAGAACTTCGGTCTTGTTGGTGCAGACGGCAAGCGTGATGCCGGCTTGCGAGAGTGCGTCCAGCGTCTCGACAATGCCCGGATAGGGGCGGCTTTTTCCGGGTATCTCTGCGCGGTAATGCTCTATCAGCCGTTCGTAGAGCGGTTCCAGTCCTGCCTCCGGCAGTTCCTTTTCCCGCAGAGCGAAGGCGCGTTTGATCGTTACGCGTGCACCCTGGCCGACGAGATGAGTGATGTCCTCATAAGTGACCGGCGCAAGCCCTGCGATGGCAATCGTGTGGTTGAGGCTGGCAATAAGATCGGCGGCGGTGTCGACCAGCGTACCGTCGAGATCGAAAATGGCGAGCGGGGAGAGCGGGCGGGGTGTCAAGGAAACGACCTCTTGGGGAACGCGGGGCTGAACTTTTTATTCTTTCATTGGGGTCAAGCCTAGGCAAATGGACCTGTCTTTGCAAGCACACGACAACGTTCTGTTCGTTGACTTGAAAAAGGCTTTCGTTTGGCTTTCGACCCGTGTAAACAGCACGGCGACGATAAAGCTACCGGAGTTTCAGGCACATGGATGCCCGCCAGATGAAGATCAAGGCCGCCGAGGCCGCATTGTCCCATGTACAGGATGGGATGCGGCTCGGTATCGGCACGGGCTCGACGGCCGAGGAATTCGTCAGGCTTTTGGCCGAGAAGGTCGCGGCAGGGCTCAAGGTCGAGGGCGTGCCGACATCCGAGCGCACCGCGCGCCTGTGCGTCGAGCTTGGCGTGCCGCTGAAATCGCTGGATGAATTGCCGGAACTGGATTTGACCATCGACGGTGCGGATGAGGTCGATCATGCGCTGCGCCTCGTCAAGGGCGGCGGCGGCGCGCTTCTGCGCGAAAAGATCGTTGCGGCGGCATCCGCCCGCATGATTGTGATCGCCGACCAGAGCAAGGTGGTGGAGACGCTGGGCGCTTTTCCGCTTCCCATCGAAATCAACCCTTTCGGCCAGGTGGCGACGCGTATCGCCATCGAAAAACTGGCGTCGCGTTCCGGGCTTTCCGGCACGCTTGCGCTGCGCTCTTCCGGCGACGGCGCCTTCATGACCGATGGCGGGCACCTTATCCTCGACGCATCTTTTGGCCGTATTCCTGATGCAGAAGCGCTAGCACGCGAGCTGAACACGATTCCCGGCGTCGTCGAGCACGGACTTTTCATAAATTTGGCATCGCTTGCCATTATCGCGGGTCCTGAAGGCGCCCGCGTGATGCAGGCAGTATAACAGGAGCGAGATTTTCATGGTCAAACTAGCGGGACTGGGCAAAGCTGCCGCTGCTTCGATCCTCATTTCCGGCATCGCGTTCGGTACTGCCGCACGCGCCCAGGAAATTTCTGAAGCGCATATCGCCGCCGCACGGCAGGCGATCACTTCTCTTGGCGTTACCGACCGTTTCGATGACATTCTGCCGGGTCTGGCGGAGCGTCTGAAGGCCGAACTCATTCAGGCTTCGCCGAACGTTCAGGATGCGATCACCGAGACTGTTGACGCGAAGGCTCTCGAGCTTGCGCCGCGCCGCGCCGATCTGGAGCGCGAAGCAGCGCTCACCTATGCGCGCGCCTTCACCGTTGAAGAGCTGAACGCCATTTCCACCTTCTACAGCAGCGAAGCCGGCAAGAAGCTCCTGAAGGACGGCCCGATCGCCACGCGCGAACTGATGAAGGCCGCCGATATCTGGGCCGCCGGCATCAACCGCGACCTCAACGCTTCCAGCATGTCGGAACTGCAGAAGGTTGCCGGCGCCGATCTGAAGCCGCTTCCGGCCGATCAGAACGCCACGGGCGGCGCTCCGGCGGCTCCCAAGCCCTGATTGGGTGAACGGACAATTCAGAAATATTCAAAGCCCGGCCGCAAGACCGGGCTTTTCATTTGTGCGTCGCAGCACCTATATGTGCCGTGAATGCGCCGCCGCCCGTCTCGAGGCTGAGGACGGCGGTTTTGATCAGGGGTTTTGACTATGACAGCTTATGACTACGATCTTTTCGTCATCGGTGGCGGTTCCGGCGGCGTGCGCAGCGGCCGCGTGGCGGCCTCGCTCGGCAAGCGCGTGGCGATCGCCGAGGAATATCGCTATGGCGGAACCTGCGTCATCCGCGGCTGCGTGCCGAAGAAGCTGTTCGTTTATGCCTCGCAATTTCCGGAGCATTTCGAGGACTCGGAAGGATTTGGCTGGAGCGTCGGCGAGCGCAGCTTCGACTGGAAGAAGCTGATCGCTGCCAAGGACAAGGAAATCACCCGTCTCGAGGGGCTCTACCGCAAGGGTCTGGAAAACGCCAAGGCCGATATTTTCGACAGCCGGGCGGAATTGGTCGACGCCCATACCGTGAAGCTGACAAAAACCGGCGAGACCTTCACCGCCGAGCGTATCGTGATCGCTGTCGGCGGCACGCCGAACGAGCACAAGGCGCTGCCTGGCCATGAGCTGACGATCTCCTCCAACGAGGCCTTCGATCTGGAAGAACTGCCGAAATCGATCCTGATTGCCGGCGGCGGTTATATCGCTGTCGAATTCGCCAATATCTTCCATGGGCTCGGCGTTGAAACGACACTGATTTACCGCGGCAAGGAAATCCTCTCGCGGTTCGATCACGACATGCGCAAGGGTCTGCATGAGGCGATGGAGGCCAAGGGCATCCGCATCATTCTCGAAGACATCATCGAGGAAGTCAGCAAGGATGGTGCGGGCGGTTTCGTGGCGCGCACCAAACAGGGTAGCTCGCTGCATGTCGGTCTGGTGATGCTGGCGCTCGGCCGCGATCCGAACACCAAGGGCCTCGGTCTCGAAAACGCCGGTGTGAAGCTGGATGCGCGGGGCGCGATCATCGTTGATGATTACTCGCGCACCAACGTGCCTGGTATCTTCGCGCTGGGCGACGTCACCGACCGGGTACAACTGACGCCGGTGGCGATCCACGAGGCCATGTGCTTCATCGAGACCGAATACAAGAACAACCCAACGAAGCCGGATCACGAGCTGATCGCAACGGCGGTGTTCTCGCAGCCGGAGATTGGCACCGTCGGTCTTTCGGAAGAGGAAGCGGGCAAGAAATATCCGGAACTGGAAGTTTATCGCGCACAGTTCCGGCCGATGAAGGCGACGTTGTCCGGCCGTCAGGAAAAGACGATCATGAAGCTGATCGTCAATGCTAGCGACCGTAAAGTCGTCGGCGCGCATATTCTCGGCCATGAGGCGGGAGAGATGGCGCAGCTTCTCGGCATCACGCTGAAAGCCGGCTGCACCAAGGATGATTTCGACCGTACCATGGCGGTTCATCCGACAGCGTCCGAGGAACTGGTGACGATGTATTCGCCGAGCTACCGCGTGGTGAATGGCGAGCGTGTTTAACGTCGGTACAGGCGCGATATAATCGCCGCCCCCATCAGCCTGCCGCCCTTTGAAAGCGAAGTTTTCGAATGGCGGCGGGGTTGTTAAATCGTTTGAATTGACTTTTGTACGTCTGGAACGCCCAAAACGGGCAGAATGAGCCTGTTAGCTCAGGGATCGGCTATGCAAAGCCGATGCTTGGAGCTATAAGCCGCTCAATTTTTCGAGGCGGCCGCGCGACGTCGCGCGGGCGAAAAAAGGGTTAAGAACATGGCACAGAATTGGACCCCCGGCAGCTGGCGGCAGAAACCGATCCAGCAGGTTCCCGAATATCCGGATGCGGCAGCGCTTGCGGCAACGGAAGCCACGCTTGCGACTTACCCGCCGTTGGTGTTTGCCGGCGAAGCCCGCCGCCTGAAGAAACAGCTCGCCAATGTGGCCGAAGGCAACGCCTTTCTGCTGCAGGGCGGCGATTGCGCTGAAAGCTTCCTCGAGCACGGTGCAGACAACATCCGCGACTTCTTCCGCGCGTTCCTGCAGATGGCCGTCGTGCTGACCTATGGCGCGCAGCTGCCCGTCGTGAAGGTCGGCCGCATTGCCGGTCAGTTCGCCAAGCCGCGCTCTTCCAACGTGGAAGTGCAGGATGGCGTTTCCCTGCCGTCCTACCGCGGTGACATCATCAACGGTATCGAATTCAACGAAGCCTCGCGCATTCCGAGCCCGGAGCGCCAGCTCGACGCCTATCGCCAGTCCGCTGCGACGCTGAACCTGCTGCGCGCTTTCGCGATGGGCGGTTATGCCAATCTCGAAAACGTTCACCAGTGGATGCTCGGCTTCATCAAGGACAGCCCGCAGGCGGATCGTTACCGCAAACTGGCCGACCGGATTTCCGAAACCATGGATTTCATGAAGGCGATCGGCATTAGCGCTGACAGCAATCCGAGCCTGCGCGAGACCGACTTCTTCACCAGCCATGAAGCGCTGCTTCTCGGTTACGAAGAGGCGCTTACCCGCGTCGATTCAACGTCCGGCGACTGGTACGCGACCTCTGGACACATGCTTTGGATCGGTGACCGCACGCGTCAGCTCGACCATGCGCATGTGGAATATTTCCGCGGCATCAAGAACCCGATTGGTCTGAAATGCGGTCCGTCGCTGACGCCTGACAATCTGATCGAACTGATCGACGCGCTGAACCCGGCGAACGAGGCCGGCCGCCTGACGCTGATTTGCCGTTTCGGCCATGACAAGGTGGCGGACAGCCTGCCGAAGCTCATCCGTGCTGTCGAGAAGGAAGGCCGGAAGGTCGTGTGGTCCTGCGATCCGATGCATGGCAACACGATCACGCTCAATCACTACAAGACGCGTCCGTTCGAGCGGATCCTTTCGGAAGTCGAAAGCTTCTTCCAGATTCACCGCGCCGAAGGCACGCATCCGGGCGGCATCCACATCGAGATGACCGGCAAGGACGTGACGGAATGCACCGGTGGCGCGCGCGCCGTGACGGCGGATTCGCTGTCCGACCGTTACCACACCCATTGCGACCCGCGCCTCAACGCCGATCAGGCGCTGGAACTGGCATTCCTGCTATCCGAGCGCATGAAGAGCGGCCGCGACGAGAAGCGTCTGGCGATTGCCAACGCCTGATCCAGGCAATGAGCACATAAAACAAAAAAGCCGCCGGGAGACCATCCGGCGGCTTTTTCGTGCGTGGTGCCAGATTACTGAACCAACGCGGGCTGCTGGCAGCGGACATCGGTCACCCGGACATCCGCTTCGCCGATCTTGACGCCGAGAACCAGAAGCACATTGTAGAGCAGTTGATCGACCGGCGCTGTGACCGTCGCCAGCGTGTTGGCCAGCGCCGACTGGATGACCGCGAGGCCCCCCAGATCAAGGTTGATGAAAAAAAGCCTGATATCGAGGTTGAGGTTCTTCAACAGCGAACTGACCAGCGTCGTGACGGTGTCTTTGGTCGAGACGCTCTTGATCTTGGCCTGTGTAATATCCGACTGGGTGAAGGTTAGCTTCGTCTTTGTCATATTGGTGGCATTGATGAGGGCGCTGCCGTTAATGGCAAGCAGTGCCGAATCCACGATGGCTGCCTTGGTCACGCGCGGATCCCTGCCGAAATTGGCAAAGGCCGAGGTATCGACATTGCCGAGTGCGATTTCCGCAACGCCGGGAACGACTTCCACGTCCACCGTGCCCTGTCCGCCGCCGGTGCAGCGGATATCGGCGAGCCGTGCTTCTGCATGGGCGACTTCCACATAAAGCGGGAGGTTGACCTTGAGGCCGGCAATGGCCTGCAGGCCATCGACCACGACATTGACCGCAAGCCGGGTCTGCGCGGTGCGCACGATGGTGCCCTGACCACCGACGGCGAGCGATGGCGTTTCGACGGGCGGTTCACCGATGGCAAGCGTTGCCTTGACCGAGGCGAGGCCGAGAAGATTGGCGTTGAGATTAAGGCCCAGTTGGTTGCCGCCATTGCCCGCTACGGCGGCGGCGTTGATGAGATCGAAGACGCCGGCGGTGACCTTGAGGTTTTCACCCGTGCCGATCAGCTTGTCGGAGAACGGGCCGAGATTGAGGATTTCTTCGAGCTTGATCTTGACGTTGCTCTTGTTGACCGCTTTTTGCAGCGTATTCAAAATGTTGACGACCGCCGGCTGCAGGCCGGAGGTTTTCGTCAGCACGTCGAGGAATTTGCCGTAGCTGATTTCCGTCTGCAACACATCCTTATAGGTGCCGGCGGTGAGGTTGAGATCGATGGCCAGCGCCTCAACGATCTTCAGCGCATTGACATCGGCGGCGAGAAGCGCCTGGTAATCCATGACCTTCAACGACACCGTGGTGCCGAGAAGGCCGCCGAGCAGGCTGTTGAGAATTCCCTCATCAAGGCTCGCCAGCCGCGATCCCACTGAAAATGCCGCGATCTTCTGCGCTGAGGCCGTTCCGACCGCCGAAACCTTCGGGGGCGTGGTGAAGGCGGAAGCGAAGAATATCTGCCCCTGTTCGACGATGTTCACCTTGATCGCATTGGTGGGCAGGGCATTGTCAACGAAACGCTGGCCGACAGGGACTGTCGCATCCGGCTCGTAGTGCCCCTTGATGACTTCGGCATAACCCTTGCTGTTGGCGAATTCATTCTGGGGATCGAAGGGTTGCAGGCCCTTTTCGGTCAAAAGACCCTTGTCGGTCTTGACGCCGAGATCCATGCCGTTGAGGGCGAAATATTGCTGGACCGCCTTTTCGGCGTCCGTGGCGTTGGCTGCCGCCGAGATGGCGGCGAGATCGGCGGTTTGCTGCAATTGCCGTTTCTGCAATGTCAGATAACCGTAATCGACACCGAGCGCCAATATGCCAATGAAAAGCGGTGCGGTGAGCCCCGCCGAAATGGCGATATTGCCCGTTCTATCTTTCAGGAAGCGCGGAAGCAGGGAATGAATATCTCGCATGTCATACTCCTCCGATCCGGATGGTGGAAAAACGCCGGATGACCGGTTCGGGCAGGGTGTAGCTGTAGAGGCTCCAGATCGGCAGATCGCGGGCGTCATATTCAACCTTCACCGTAAACTGGTTGGCATTGGCGGGATCGGTGGCGACATCGACGGTGAAGCGGCTCTTGTCCATGAAGGCGTAACTGAGGTCGCTTTTTGTGACGAAATCCCGGGCAAGCTGCTGGCGCTCGGTCGTATTGAGGCCGGCAACCGCCGTCCGCGCCGCGTCGGCGGCGATCTGCTGCACCGAATAGGCCGCCATAAGATAAATGCCATAGGCGATCATGGTGAGCAGGACGAGAAAGAATATCGGTGCGACGATGGCGAACTCGACAGCAGACGAGCCAGATCTATCGCGAAAGAAACGCACTCCATTAAACATAAAGCACCCCCGTTCCTTTTGGCATCAAGGTTCGATGCCTTGATTTATTATTTTCGGAAATGCTAATTTATAGATGTTAATTTTGTGTTGATGTCGCCTCTATGGGTTGCAGCTCGCGTTAAACTTTCGCGTTTTCTTCAGATCAACCGAAGGCCTTTGAAGCTGGCGTGACCGTCCTTGCCGATGATGATGTGGTCGTGGACGGTGATGCCGAGCGGCTTTGCCGTATCGACGATGGTCTTGGTCATCTCGATATCCGCGCGCGAAGGGGTCGGGTCTCCGCTTGGGTGATTATGTATTAAAATCAAAGCAGTAGATGAAAGCTCAAGGGCGCGGCGCACCACTTCGCGCGGGTAGACTGGTGTATGATCCACGGTTCCTTGACCCTGCACCTCATCGGCGATCAGGACGTTGCGCTTGTCGAGGAACAGGACGCGGAACTGTTCGCGCGTTTCATGGGCCATGGCGGCGTGGCAATAATCGATGACCGAGGACCAGGAGCTAAGCACCTGCTTGTTGCGGATCTCGCTTTTCAGCATACGCTGGGAAACGGAGGCGATGAGCTTCAGATCGAGCGCCACGGTTTCGCCCACGCCCTTCACCTCCTGCAACAACGGCAAGGGCGCGCCGAGCACGCCGCCAAGCGTTCCGAAACGGGCGATCAGGGCCTTGGCAATGGGTTTGGTATCGCGCCTCGGGATCAGCCGGAAGAGAAGAAGCTCCAGCAATTCGTAATCGGCAAGGGCTGTGTCACCGCCATCGCGATAACGCGCGCGCAGCCGCTCGCGATGTCCGTGATAGTGGGCGGCATCGGTTTCTTGTTCGACGATGGCTACCGGCCTTTTCGCGCCGCTTCGCGGTTCGGCAAAAAAGCCGCGCTCATCCGTCTCGCCGAACAGATCGCCTTCGCCCGCCTGAAAGCCGGGAGTTTTGGAAAGATCGGCGGAAGGCGGGGCGGGGCGTTTTGCCATGGGCGGGTCTGGCCTTATGCGGGGGGAAGCGGCGGCAAGCCCGGACGATCAAAACCACCCGGTGACAGCGTGAAGATTTCGCAGCCGGTGGCCGTGACGCCGACGGCATGTTCATATTGCGCGGAGAGGGAGCGGTCACGCGTCACCGCGGTCCAGCCGTCCGAAAGCACCTTCACATGCGGTTTGCCGAGATTGATCATCGGCTCGATGGTGAAGATCATGCCTTCGCGGATTTCCGGCCCTTCTTCCGGCTGGCCGTAATGCAGGATGTTGGGCGTATCGTGGAACAGGCGTCCGACGCCATGGCCGCAGAAATCACGCACGACAGAGCAGCGTTCCGCTTCCGCATAGGCCTGGATGGCCGCGCCGATGGCGCCGGTGCGCGCACCGGGCTTTACAGCCGCGATACCGCGCATCAGGCATTCATAGGTCACTTCCATCAGGCGTTCTGCCGCACGCTTGATCTGGCCGACCGGATACATGCGGCTCGAATCGCCATGCCAGCCATCAAGCACATAGGTCACGTCGATATTGACGATGTCGCCCTCACGCAGCGGCTTTTCGTCAGGAATACCGTGGCAGACGACGTGGTTGATCGAGGTGCAGACGGACTTCGTATAACCGCGATAATTCAGCGTCGCCGGCAGCGCACCGTGGTCGGCGCCGAATTCGAAGACGAAACGGTCGATGGCGTCGGTCGTCACACCCGGCTTGACGATGGCCGCCAGTTCATCGAGGCAGCGGGCCGTCAACTGGCACGCCTTGCGCATCCCGTCGAAATCCTCAGGCGTATAGAGGCGGATGACGCCGGTATTCTTGAGGGGGGCGGAGGCTGCGTCGATATAGGTGACCATCATAGTGCTTTCTGTGTCTTTACGTTCCTGTTCATAAAACAGCCGGACGCCATTCGTCCATCTTAACCGTTCCGCTGACCGAAATTTGTGAGGGCGAGACCGTGCATTTCACCGCATAGGCCTCCACGCCGCGCACTATTGCCCGCTGAAACGCCAGCGCATAAACGGGATCGAGATCGTCGCAGATGCGCATCCGGTCGCAATCGTCGCGCTGGATGAGATAGAGCATCACCGAACGGTAACCTGCTTCCGCCGCGTCACCCAGCTCGTCCAGGTGCTTGGCACCGCGTTTAGTGGCGGTATCGGGAAATTCGGCGAGGCCTTGCTCGCGCATGAAATGCACGTTCTTGACTTCCACATAGGCATCCGGCCGGCCGGGTTCGGATAGGAGAAAATCGATGCGGGAATTGCGGCCGTATTTCTGTTCGCGCCGGATCGTCGAATAGCCGGCAAGTTCGGGGATTCGGCCGTTCAGGATCGCCTCTTCCGTCAGCCGGTTCGGCATGCCGGTATTGATGCCGACCGTAGTGCCATCGGCCTCGACCATTTCCAGCATGTGCCGGTACTTGCGCGTGGGGCTGTCATGTTCGGACAGCCATATGCGGGAGCCCGGTGTCGTCAGCCCGCGCATGGAGCCGGTATTGGGGCAGGAGCCGGTGATCGCCGTGCCGTCTTCCAGAACGGCATCGAAGAGGAAACGCTTATAGCGGGAGATCAACGTTGCGGGAATAAGCGGGGGTGTGAAGAACATGATGCCTTGAAGATAAGCGTGTGTGTTTGCGGGGTCTTTTAT
This sequence comes from Agrobacterium salinitolerans, assembly GCF_002008225.1. Taxonomy (GTDB): domain Bacteria; phylum Pseudomonadota; class Alphaproteobacteria; order Rhizobiales; family Rhizobiaceae; genus Agrobacterium; species Agrobacterium salinitolerans. Next base: position 267,295 of record NZ_MRDH01000006.1, read on the forward strand.
CCCTCATCCCTGTGCTTGTTACAGGAATGAGGATGAGGTGAACGCCAGGGGAAGACACCTTTCTGTCGTGTGTGGTCATCTTTTTCACCGTCATCCTACGAAAGGACGTAGGTTCCCGGCGCATCGCCGAGCACGGGCCGCTTGCCGTCCCCCGGTTTTCGCGCCTTCACCCTTTCGGCATTCTGGTTTTCGATCCAGTTCTGCCAGTGGACCCACCAGGAGCCCTTATGGGCGGTGGCGGCGGCCTGCCAGGCGTCGAAGTCTCCGGCCGGTGATGGGCCTGTCCAATATTGGTACTTTTCAAGCTGCGGCGGATTGATAACGCCTGCGATATGGCCGGATGCGCCGAGCACGAATTCGACCGGCCCGCCGAACAGCGCGGCCCCCGTGAAAACCGATTTCGCCGGCGCGATATGGTCGTCGCGGGTGGCGAGATCATAAACCGGGATTTTGATATCGCCGAGATTGATCCGCTTGCCGGCGACCCGCATCAGCCCACGGGCGAGATTGTTCTCGAGATAACAATTGCGCAGATAAAACGAGTGGCTGGCGGCGGTCACCCGGGTCGAATCGGAGTTCCAGTAGAGCAGATCGAAGGGCAGGGGCTCGGCGCCGCGCAGGTAGTTATCGACCACATAGGGCCAAATGAGATCGGAGGCGCGCAGCATGTTGAAGACCGTGGCCATGATCGAGCCATCGAGATAACCGACCGCCTGCATGTGCTTGTCCAGCGCCGCCAGCTGGCCTTCATCGATGAAGACCTTGAGATCGCCGGCATGGATGAAATCGGTCTGGGCGGCGAGCAGCGTGGCGCTGCGGATACGCTCATTGCCCTGCTGCGCATGCAGCGCCAGCGCTGAGGATAACAGCGTGCCGCCGACGCAATAACCGATGGCGTTGATGTCCTTTTCACCGGTCCGCTCCTCAATCGTGTCGAGCGCGAAATCGATACCTTCCCTGATGTAGTCGTCCCAGCCCTTGTCGGCGAGGCGCGCATCCGGGTTGATCCAGGAGACCATGAAGACGCTGTGGCCCTGTTCAAGGCACCAGCCGACGAAGGATTTCTGCGGATTGAGATCGAGAATGTAGAATTTGTTGATCCAGGGCGGGACGATCAGCAGCGGCCGCTTGAAGACCTTTTCCGTTGTCGGGGCATAATGGATGATTTCGCAGAGCGGGCTTTTTGCCACCACCTTGCCTGGTGTGACGGCGATATTCTGGCCGATGACAAATTTGCTGTAGTCGGTCTGGCGCAGTTTCAGGTGACCGTTGCCGGCCGCGACATCCTCGGCCAGTTGCGCCATGCCCTTGACGAGGTTGGCACCGCTGGAGGCGACCGTTTCGCGGAAGACCTGCGGATTGGTGAAGACGAAATTGGCGGGCGAAAGCGCCTCCGTCACCTGCCGCATGTAAAACAGCGCCTTGGTGCGGGTATGCTCATCCAGCCCATCGGCTTCCGTCACCATCCGGTCGGCGAAACCGACCGTGGTCTGGTAGGCTTTCAGCAGGAAATCGAAGAACGGATTCGTCTGCCAGTCGGCATCGGCAAAACGCTTGCTTCTGCGTTGTGCAGGCCCGCTTTCGGCCACATTTTCCGGGGGCGAATCGGCGTCGCCGGAAAATTGCGCCAGCGATTTCGTCCACAGATCGTAGTAGCTGGAGAGAAGATGGGTCTGCGCCTCCAGTGACCGCTTCGGTTCGGCCATCCAATATTCGGCGACATCGGACAGCGTCTTGACCAGATCGGTCACAGGATCGGCGCTGGTTTGGGGGATGTCACCGCGTTCGCGCGGCGCCAGCCATTCTGAGGCGGCTTTGCCAAGATTTTCGAGCGCACGGGCGATGTTGATCGCGAAGGTTTCCGGGTCGCGGATCAGGTAGGCCTCGGCGGAACTGGCGTCGAAGCCGGGCGTTTTGCCGCCCTTTTTCTCACCGCCGCCGTCAACACCTGCCATGCACGATCCTCCGCCAAATTTGTGTTTGCACATTCTGCATGAAAACGAATACAAGTTCCACCAGCAAGGGGAGGCGCAAAGGGCCGAACCGCAGTCGAATTCGATATCGGCGATATCCTTACAGGCGGAACATGACGATGGGCAAGCACATGGGGACATGGGGAACATATGCGGAAAATGCGGCAAGAATCGCTGTTCTTTCGCTCTCCGGCGTAATGCTCGCCGCCACGCTTGCCGCCTGCAAGGCTCCGGAGCCGATCGTCGCGCCCGCCCATATGCGCCGCCCGACGGCCGAAATCGTCGGCCCGCGCCCGGTCAGCGACACGGCGGTCAGCCAGAAGCGCAACACCGGCACCTATCCCACTTTCGCCCAGCCGCTGACGGCCGCCGGCACCCAGATGGGTGAGGATGAGGCCTCCACCATGGAAGCAAACCTCTCGCGTCTCGGCGCGGCGCGGAAAAACGGGCAGATTTCCGAAGCTGAATATAATCGCCGGGTTGCCGAATTGCGGGCGCTCGCCGAAAACCAGAAGCCGGTTGCGACACCTGCCGCTTCGCAGTGAGATCATGCCGGGCATTTGACGCGGTTCGCTAGACTGCGCTTTAACGTCTTCACATCCCCCCAATGGAACGAACGATCGCCGCTTGTTTCTTCTCCCCGCCGGGGAAAAGGTCGCGGCAGCGGGATGAAGGGGCGAGGGTAGTGATAACCCGCGAGCTTGCCCCCTCATCCGACCCTTCGGGCCACCTTCTCCCCGGCGGGGAGAAGAAACTTGTGGCGATGCCGAGCCTTCCGTAAAGACATTAGACGGCGCGCGCCGTCCGGCAATCATAACCCCTTCTTTACCCTGCCTTTGAACTATCCGCTTACCCAAGATCTTAAGCGGATGGATGCGGTTTGCCGCTTATGATGCAGCCATAACAAACAGGCCGCTTAAAAAAAGCGGGGCACGGGGTGAAATATCATGAAATGCATCGCCGCTTTGCTGGTTCTTGCCGGTTTTGCGCTCGCACCCGCTCAGGCGCGGGCACCGGACATCAATTTCGGAACACCTGTGCTTCAGGGCCGGTGAGAGGACGAATTCCGTCAGTCGTTGCCCGCGGCTTCGCTCAGCGCGTTGAGATGAGGCACGGTGATATGCCGATTGTTCTCGATACGGATAATGCCTTCCTTGCGCAGCTTGGTCATTTGGCGGCTAACTGTTTCGATGGTGAGGCCAAGGAAATCGGCGATATCGGCGCGTGAGAGCGGCAGGTCGAAGCAGGATTTGTCGTCGTTTTCCGGGTCGATATGGGTGGCGATCAAATAAAGGAAGCTGGCAACCTTTTCCTGCGCCGATTTGCGCCCGAGCGTCAGCATCCAGTCGCGCGCCTCGTCCAGTTCCTTCAGGGACTGGTTGTGGAGCTTGCGTTCCATATCGGGCACTTCGGAAACCATGCGGTCGACGACGCGGCGCGGGAAGAGACAAATCTCCACATCGGTTGCGGCTTCCGCCGTCATCTTGCTTTCCGCCATGAACGGGCGGCCGAGAAAGTCCGGTGCAAATTGCAGGCCGACGATCTGCTGGCGGCCATCCGACATCATTTTCGACAGCTTCACCACGCCGTTCAAAATATTGCCGTAGGAGGTGACGAGTTCGCCCTGACCGAGAAGCTCATTGCCCGCTTCAAGTTTCTTGCGGCTGGAATGGCGGTTCAGTTCGCAAAGCTGTTGCGGCGTCAGGCTGCTGCAAAGCCCGCCATGGCGCGCCTCGCAGGAGCGACAAACGACAGGTTCTTCCGAATTGTGGATGGTCTTCTGCAGCGTGTCCATAAGCCTTTTCCAATGCTGGCTTTTTCAGGACGATTGCGACCGTAGGTGTCAAATCCGGTCTCATGCAAGGCTTTCGCCACGTAGCCGTCGCCCCCGCGTCTACTTTAGCAAGAACTTACGGCGCAATTTGATTGAAGTCAAAGTTGCAAACTGTCGCAGCCGCTACTGAGAGAGAGGAAATCGACATTTTCTTGATAAAAGGCAAATCGGGCGATGAATACCGAACTTCTTCACAAATATTCGGGTGCAGTGCCGCGTTACACGAGCTATCCGACCGCGCCGCATTTCCACGAGGGAATCGATAATTGCATCTATCGCCGCTGGCTTGGCGCGCTCGGTCACAGGAATCGCCTGTCGCTTTATCTGCATATTCCCTATTGCGACCGGCTGTGCTGGTTCTGCGCCTGCCACACCAAGCACACGCTGAAATACGAGCCGATTGCCGTTTATCTTGAAGCACTTAAACAGGAAATCGAAGCCGTCGGCGCGCTGGTTTCGCCGGATGCGGTGGTGAGTGCCGTGCATTTCGGCGGCGGCTCGCCCACCATGCTGAAGCCGGAGGACATAAAGAGCCTGATGGACTGTCTGCGGCGTCATTTCACTTTCGGGCTCGCACCTGAAATCAGCGTCGAGATGGACCCCAACGATCTGGACGACAGCCGCTATGATGCGCTTGCCGCCATCGGCATGTCGCGGGCAAGCCTCGGCGTGCAGGACTTCGATGACAAAGTGCAAAAAACCATCAACCGCATCCAGTCTTTCGAACAGACGAAATCCGTCGTTGATGCGGTGCGGGCGAGGGGTGTTCACTCCGTCAATTGCGACATTCTTTATGGGTTGCCGTTCCAGACCTGCGAGACGCTGAAGAAGACCGTGGACCAGATCGTCTCGCTCGATCCCGACCGGGTGGCGCTTTTCGGTTATGCCCATGTGCCGTGGATGAAAAAACACCAGTCGCTGATCCCCGAACACGCGCTGCCCGACATTGCCGAGCGTTATCGTCAGATGACGATGGCGGGCGAAATGCTGAGGCAGGCCGGATACGGCGAGATCGGGATCGATCATTTCGCCAAGCCGGCGGACACCTTATGCCAGGCCGCCGAAGCGGGTGCGCTGCGCCGGAATTTCCAGGGCTATACGACCGACACGGCCGATGCGCTGATCGGGCTTGGTGCATCATCAATCGGTCGGTTGCCGCAGGGCTATGTGCAGAACATGGTGGCGACGGGCGAATATCAGCGCATGGTGGGCGAGGGCGGCCTTGCCGTCGTGAAGGGTATAGAGTTATCGCGGGATGATCATCTGCGCTCGCATGTCATTGAGCGGCTGATGTGCGATTTTTCTGTCGATCTTTCGGACTTGCAGCATCGTTTCGGCAAGGTGAGCCATTCCGTGAGGGATCAGGCGCAACAGTTTGCCGCAGGCGACAGGGATGGCGTGGTGCGTCTGCATGCGAATGTTTTTGCCGTGACAGAGGTTGGAAAGCCGTTCGTGCGTAACATCGCGGCAATCTTCGACACCTATCTCGGTAACGGACGCGGTCGTCATTCGGTTGCTGTTTAGGCAACAGTTTTGGGGCAAATTTCAAAGTTAGGTCACGAAACCATTGGCTTTTTTGTGCGACTTGCCTATGTGGTGCGTCAGAAAGAATAATTCATACGAACGACAATAAGGATTATGGGCGTGACAGCTACATTCGACAAGGTTGCCGACATTATCGCCGAAACCAGCGAAATCGACCGCGAAACCATTACGCCGGAGAGCCACACGATCGACGATCTGGGCATCGACAGCCTCGACTTTCTTGATATCGTTTTCGCCATCGACAAGGAATTCGGCATCAAGATTCCGCTCGAGCAGTGGACACAGGAAGTCAACGAAGGCAAGGTTTCCACCGAAGAATATTTCGTGCTGAAGAACCTCTGCGCCAAGATCGACGAATTGCGCGCAGCCAAGGGCTGAGACGACAATGCCCGCGTCAAGCGGGCATTTCTTTTTAAAGCTCGCCGTCATGGCGGGTTAAACCGACCAGAGACGGGCCGGACGGATGCTGCTTGAATATTTTCAGATGATCGACAGGGTCGAAGCCGTGGACATGGCGACGCGCACATTGAAGGCGCGGTCCGTCGTTCCCGACAAGAGCCCTGTTTTCGAAGGCCACTTTCCCGGCATGCCGCTGGTTCCGGGTGTGCTCTTGATCGAGACGATGGCGCAGGCCTCCGGCATGATGGTTCTGGCATTTTCCGATTTCGCGTCCATGCCGTTCCTGATGTCGGTCGATGGCGCCAAGATGCGCACCTTCGTGGAGCCGGGCGCTGTTCTCGATATCGAGGCGGTGCTGGAGCATGACGGTTCCGGTTTTGCCGTTACCAAGGCCAAGATCACCTCTGCCGGCAAGAAGGTCTGCGATGCCCAGCTGAAACTGCGCACCATGCCGTTCAGCGAAATTCCGCTTGGGCCTGTCGTCAAGAAGCGGGCCGAAGAAGTCGGCCTGATGGCGGCGATTACCGCGGATGCGCAGAAATAAGCGCTCCCGCCCGTTTCAAAAGGGGAGCGTTTTTCCCGTCGGCCCGGTTTTGACACATGAAAATCGTGAGCTCGCGACGGTGGATCGGGCCTTCACCATTGCCAATCCGCATCGCGCGCTTTATTCCGCAACGCATGAAGTGGTTGTTCGCAACCGCTGTGGATAGCCGTGACCGTTTCGGCGGAGCCGGCTGCAAAGGATGACAGACGATGAAATCTGACAATGATGTGGTGATAACAGGGGTCGGCATCGTGACCTGTCACGGCGTTGGCAGCCAGGCGCATGTGGCGCTTCTTTCTGGAGCCGCCGCGCCGGCGACGATTGTCGAGACCGAAAAATTCAAGCCCTATCCGGTCCATCCCATGCCGGAGATCGACTGGTCGGCGCAGATCGCCAAGCGCGGCGACCAGCGCCAGATGGAAAACTGGCAGCGTCTCGGCGTTTTTGCCGCCGGTCTCGCACTCGACGATGCCGGTCTGAAGGAAAATGCCGAAGCCTGCGCCACCATGGACATGATCGTTGCCGCCGGTGGCGGCGAGCGCGACATCAATGTCGATACGCTGATCGTCGATGAGGCGCTGAAGCGCAATGACCGAGAAAAGCTGCTGAACGAGAAGCTAACGACGGAACTGCGGCCAACGCTGTTTCTCGCCCAGCTTTCCAACCTGATGGCCGGCAATATCTCCATCGTGCACAAGGTTACCGGGTCTTCCCGCACCTTCATGGGCGAAGAGGCGGCCGGCATTTCCGCCGTCGAAACCGCGTTTCACCGCATCCGCTCCGGCGAATCGAGCCACGCCCTTGTCGGCGGCGCCTTCTCGGCCGAACGTCCCGACATGATCCTGCTGTTCGAAGCCATCGGCGCGCATGCGCAGGGTGGCTGGCAGCCGCTTTGGTCGCGTGGCGACCAGGACGGCGGCGGCATGATTTCCGGTTCGCTCGGCTCCTTCCTCGTGCTGGAATCGCGCAAGCATGCCAGCGAGCGTGGCGCGCGCATCTATGCCCGCATCGACGCCATTGAGGGCGACCGCGGCAGCCGCGATGACGGCAAGATGGAAAAGCGCATGGAGCGGCTGCTTGCTCCCGCCAAGGACAGTGCGGCAACCGTCGTGTTTTCCGGCGCGAGCGGTTATGACGGCGTGACGGCCCGCGAGAAGGACATTCTCGACAAGGTGCTGCCAAATTCGGTCATTCGTGGTTTCGGCGGTGTCACCGGTCATGGACTTGAGGCACAGTTTCCACTCGGGCTCGCTCTGGCGGCGCTGACGCTTGAAAGCGGTGCGAAGGTTCCTACCTTCGATGCGGCTGCGGAAAAGCCAATGGGCGAGGTGGCCACCGAGGCCGTTGTCACCACCGTTGGCCATGTGCGCGGCGAAGGTGTCGCCGTTCTGTCCCGCGACGTTTGAGGAGAAAAGACCATGGCTTCCAACTTCAGGGATCATCTCGGTCGTCCCATCGTCGCTGTCACCGGCATGGGTATTATCACCTCGCTCGGGCAGGGGCTTGCCGATAACTGGGCGGCGTTGACATCGGGCAAATCGGGCATTCACAAGATCACCCGTTTTCCGACGGAGGGGCTGTCGACCCGCATCAGCGGCACGGTGGATTTCATCGATATCCCGGTTCCGAATTCCGTCGAGCGTTCTTATGCCTTTGCGCGCGAAACCACCATCGAGGCGCTGGCGCAGGCCGGTATCTCCGGTGATTTCAATGGGCCGCTGTTTCTCGCAGCGCCGCCGATCGAGCCGGAGTGGAGCGCCCGTTTCGAGCTTGCCGACCGGTCTCCGCCGGCCGCCCAGCCGGGTGACGCCTATGAACGGTTCCTGACGGCGTTCCGCCAGCGTCCCGACCCGGCATTCCAGGAAGCTGCCCTGTTCGGCGCGATTTCCGAGCGACTCTCCGACCGCTTTGGCACGCGCGGCCTGCCGGTCACGCTTTCCACCGCCTGCGCATCCGGCGCGACCGCGATCCAGCTCGGCGTCGAGGCGATCCGTCAGGGTCGCACCGAACGGGCGCTGACGGTTGCGACTGACGGTTCCGTCAGTGCCGAGGCGCTGATCCGCTTCTCGCTGCTGTCTGCGCTTTCGACCCAGAACGAGCCGCCGGAAAAGGCCTCCAAGCCATTCAGCAAGGACCGCGACGGTTTCGTGATTGCCGAAGGTGCGGCAACGCTTGTGCTGGAATCGCTCGAAGCCGCCGTCGCCCGTGGCGCCAAGGTTCTCGGCATCATCAAGGGTGCCGGTGAAAAAGCTGACAGCTTCCACCGCACACGCTCTTCGCCCGATGGCGGCCCGGCGATTGCGACGATCCGTGCGGCACTGGCCGATGCGGGCGTGGCCGAAAGCGATATAGGTTACATCAATGCCCACGGCACCTCGACGCCTGAGAACGACAAGATGGAATACGGTTCGATGCTGGCCGTCTTCGGTGAAGGCCTGAAGAACATTCCGCTGTCCTCCAACAAGTCGATGATCGGTCATACGCTCACCGCCGCAGGTGCTGTTGAAGCCGTGTTCTCACTGCAGACCATGCTGACGGGCACGCTGCCGCCGACGATCAACTACAACAATCCCGATCCAACCATCACGCTCGATGTGGTGCCGAATGTGAAGCGGGATGCTGAGGTGGGTGCGGTTCTGTCCAACTCCTTCGGGTTTGGCGGGCAGAACGCAAGCCTTGTCATGACGCGCGAACCGGCTTAACCGGTTCCGTTACAACAGGGGCGTTTCCGAATGACTTGCGGAAACGCGCCCGTTTCTTTGATTTCGCATTCCAGCCGCAAAACCGTTACAGAGTTTTGCTGGAATGATTTTAGGTAACGCCTTCGGGCGAAGGACTGATATATGCGCGCTCTTCAACTCGTCGACGACCGGAAGCTCGAAAAAGTGGACCTGCCCGAACCGGACGCTCCGGGCCCGGGCGAGGTGACGCTGCGCGTCAAGGCCGTGGCGCTCAATCATATCGACGTGTGGGGCTGGCGCGGCATGGCTTTCGCCAAGCGCAAGATGCCGCTCACCATCGGTGCGGAAGCCTCCGGCGTGGTCGAGGCCATCGGCCCCGGCGTTTCGAATGTGCTGCCGGGCCAGCTGGTCTCGGTCTATGGCGCGCGCACCTGCGGGCTCTGCAAACCCTGCCGCGAAGGCCGCGACAATCTGTGCGAACATGTTCAAGGCGTTCACGGTTTCCATCTCGATGGCTTCGCGCAGGAAAAGATGAATATTCCAGCACGCCAGCTCGTGCCGGCACCGCACGGCATTGACGCCGTTGCTGCGGCGCTCGCGCCTGTCACTTTCGGCACCGTGGAGCACATGCTGTTCGACAATGCCAAGCTTGAGCCGGGCGAAACCATTCTCATCCATGCCGGCGGTTCCGGCATCGGCACGGCGGCCATTCAGCTTGCCAAGAAGATGGGCTGCACCGTCATCACCACAGTCGGTTCCGACGACAAGATCGAACGGGCGAAGGCGCTCGGGGCCGATCATGTCATCAACTACCGGACCGACCGTTTCGAAGGCGTCGTGCGCAAGCTGACGAAAAAGAAGGGTGTCGATGTTGTCTTCGAACATGTTGGCAAAGACACTTTTGTCGCCTCGATGTTCTCGCTGAAGCGTGGCGGCCGTCTCGTCACCTGCGGCTCTACCTCGGGCGTTTCCACCGAAATCAATCTGATGATGCTGTTCCAGCAGCAGCTGAAGCTGCTCGGCTCCTTCGGCTGCCGCATGGAAAACATGGCCAATGCCATGCAGAAGATGGCACGCGGCATCGTTCATCCCGTCATCGACACGGAAGTCACCTTCGACGATATCGACCGGGCACTGGAGCGCATGGAAACGCGTCAGGTATTCGGCAAGATCGTTCTGCGAATGGACTGAGCATCTTGAAGCTGTTCCTGACACGGATTGTCCTGAAACTGGACCACTTCCGGCAGTGGCTGATTGCGACGCTCGCCTTTGGCCTCCTCAACCTGCTGAAGCTTTTTCCCGCCGATGCCGGCATTCGCGCCGCCGACCGGCTGGCGCGCTGGGTGGGGCCGAAAACCGGGCGCCACAAGCTGATGCTTTACAATCTGGCCCGCGCCTTCCCGGAGAAATCCGAGGAGGAGCGGCTTGAGATCGCCATGGATAGCTGGGCCAATATGGGCCGGCTTGCGGCGGAATATGTATTTCTAGACCGGCTGTTCGATTTCGATCCGGAAAAGAACAAGCCGGGCCGCATCGAGGTCGAGGGCATTCCGACCTTCCTCGAGCTGCGCGACAATCCTCGGCCCTTCATCGTCTTTACCGCCCATAGCGGCAATTTCGAGCTCTTGCCGGTTGCAGGCTCGGCTTTCGGTCTCGATGTAACGGTACTGTTCCGGCCGCCGAACAATCCTTTCGTGGCCGACAAGGTGTTCAATTTCCGCAAGGAACGCATGGGCAATCTTGTGCCCTCGCATGCCGGTTCCTCCTTCGCGCTTGCGCGGCAGCTGGAAAAGGGCGGTGGTGTCGGCGTGCTCGTCGACCAGAAATTCGGAAAGGGCCTGACGACGAAGTTCTTCGGCCTTGAAGTTCGCACCAATCCGCTGCTTGCCAAGCTGGTGCGGCAATTCAACTGCGATGTGTATCCGGCCCGTTGCGTGCGTCTTCCCGACAATCGCTACAGGCTGGAAATAGAGCCCAAGGTTGAAATTCCGCGCGATGAGAAGGGCAATGTCGATATTCAGGCGACGGCGCAGCTTCTGAACGACAAGGTGGAAAGCTGGGTGCGCGAATACCCCGGACAATGGCTGTGGTATCACGACCGGTGGGATGTGAAGCACCAGATTTGAGTTCATTGTGGTGCGGCCGGAGTTTGTACGATTTTTACGACATTCGGCCGGAGAATGATGCATTTCGATATTTTTCCGTATTAGCGGAACCTCATTTTTCGTTCATGGATTATCGAAATTGAAAAATTAGCGGCTGCTGTGATATTTTGGACAACAATCCCCGCGGCGTTCCCGCGTTTCGTTACGTCATTTTTAAGCGCAAAGACGCTATAATCGAGGGGCAAAGGGTTAATCCGTTCGCATAGGTAGCGGGGGTTATGCCCGTTCAGGGAGAGTTGGGTTGAAAGATTTGATTGAGTTGTTCTGGCTGCGTTATACGGAACTGCAATCTGCCGTTGGTAAAAACGAAGCCGACAAGATTGCCGTGCTGGAGCGTGAACTGGAACAGCTCCTCGAGCGGGTTGTCGGACGCAAGACAGAAAATTCCGAAGATATTCGCGAGCAGTTCCGTTTTGCCATCGATCTCCTCAACCACGAGGCGGAAGACCTTGGCTGCGTGCAGCGCAACTCCGAGCTTCTGCGGACGCTCGTTGATCGTTACGTCGGCATGCCTTCGAAGGCCAAAGTCGTTGGTGACGAGGACGAGGACACGCTGGAGTGGCACCATCGCCACCTGATCCTCGATGAAGACATGCTGAACGATCTGGATGATCCCGTTGTGATCGTTACGCCTGGTTATCGCGTCTCGTTCGCCAATTCTCTCGACGCATTTCAGCGCAATGCGCCGGAAGGTCTTGTGGGGTGCCATATTGCTGAACTGGTTGGCGTTCACCGTTTCCAGAACGACCTCAGAGACAAGCTGGATAATTGTTTCAAGGGCGATACGTCGAAGTATACCTACGCGGAAGACCAGAACGGTCGCACGATCGTGAAATCGTTGGAAATGTCGCCGTGTTACTCATCTGCCTACAAGCTTGTCGGCGCCATGGTCGTCATCCGCGAAATCGAGGACCGCAGACGCCGCGCCACAGCGTGACGTTATACGCCTGTCTCTGACGACAATCCCTTTTATTTCGGGAATATCGTTTCCCATATCGTCGCGATGGACCACGCGGATGAAGCGTCGACAAGAAGCTTCATCGCCATGGCCAGGCAGGAAAGCACCAGCAACGGGCGGATGATCTTCGCACCGTTTTTCATCGCGAAGCGGGAGCCGATCTGTGCGCCGATGAACTGGCCGACGCCCATGGCGAGACCGAGCTTCCACAAAACCGCACCACCCATTGCAAAGACGAGAAAACCGCCGAAATTCGAACCGAGGTTGAGAAGCTTCGTGTGGGCGGTCGCCTTCAGCATTCCGAAGCCGGCAAGGCTCACAAAGGCCAGCATGTAAAAAGACCCTGCGCCGGGGCCGAAAACACCATCGTAAAAACCGATCAGCGGTGCGACCGCAAGCCCGAACACGAAGGGCGTGATGCGGCGATGGCTGTCGATATCGCTGAGCTGTGGCTTGAAGGCGAAATAAAGCGCGATCGCAATCAACAGGAACGGCATGACGGCGCGCATCAGATCGGCTGGCACGAAGGCGGCTGTCAGCGCACCGAGCATTCCGCCGGCCATGGCCATCAGCGCCATAGGCAGTTGCTCTTTGAGGCTAACGTGGCCTCGTCTCGCATAGGCCAGTGTCGCAGAGGCGGAACCGAACTGGGCCTGCAGCTTGTTGGTGCCGAGCGTATCGAGTGGGGCAATTCCCATGATCATCATCGCCGGAATGACGATGAGACCGCCGCCGCCGGCGATGGAATCGATAAAGCCGGCAAAGATGGCGACGCAGAAAAGGACGAGAAAAACGTTGAGGGCGATGTCTTGCACTGGGGATGTCCGGGCAGGCGGCGGGAGAGGGCTTCTTCTTTCACTGAAAAGACTGCCACGCAATATTTTTCTGCATGACATGCCGCTTGCGGGGGGATTGCGGTGTTGCCGCTTATCGTTATGTTTCCGTGGCGCGTCGCCGGAAAAAGCGGATGGCGCTTGAGACATATGGATGAGGGCATTATGCATAAAGTGATATTCGATACGGATCCCGGTGTGGACGACGCCATGGCGCTTCTGTTCCTGCATCGTCACCCCGATATCGATCTGATCGGCGTCACCACGGTTTTCGGCAACGCCCCCATCGATATCACCACCCGCAATGCACTCTTTCTCAAACGGGAATGGCAGATGAATGCACCGGTGGCGAGAGGCGCCGGGGTGACCTTCGATCCTGCCCGCAAGGAAGGCCATTGGCCGACCTTCATCCACGGCGAAAACGGCCTCGGCGATATCGATATCCCTGAAACCATCGATCTGCCGCTCGATCCGCGCCCGGCCCATCGCTTTATCATTGAGACGGTGAAGGCCTATCCCGGTGAGGTGACGCTGATCGCGGTCGGCCGCATGACCAATCTGGCGCTGGCACTGCGTGAGGAACCGGATTTCGCCGCGCTGGTCAAGGACGTCATCGTCATGGGCGGCGCCTTCGACATGAACGGCAATGTCTCGCCGGCGGCCGAGGCGAATATTCATGGCGATCCGGAAGCGGCCGACCTTGTCTTTACCGCGCCCTGGCGCGTCACCGTCGTCGGTCTCGACGTGACGACAAAAACCGTGATGACAAGCGCCTTCATGGCGGAGATGGCGGAGGCTGGCGGCAAGCCCGTGCAGTTGCTTTCCGACCTGTCGCAGTTCTATATCGATTTCTACAAGACCCGGACCGGCGACGGCATGGTGGTGCATGATAGCTGCGCCTGCGTTTATCTCGTTGCACCGGAACTGTTTACCACCCGCAGCGGCCCGGTGCGCGTCGTCTGCGGCGGACTTGCCGACGGCCAGACGATCCAGAAACCGGATGGCCGCGCTTTTCCGCCGGGCGACTGGGACGGGCATCCGAGCCAGCTTATCTGCACGGATATCGAGCCGGAACGCGTGCTTTCGGTCATCCGTGCGGCAATTGTGAAGGGTGAGCGCGGCTGAAGGGCCGTTCTTGAGCATGGCTTGCCTTGCATTTTCCAAGAATCTGGCGTTATGCAAGTTCCCTGATCATAGTGCGCGATCTGCCTTGCGGGAAGGGCTGCGAAGGCCGAACCGGAAGGACGGGCGGATCACCGTTATGCAGCGTGGGCCGAGAAAAGCCTTGTAGGTTTTCCCGTTCTTTGCGCTACAATGAATAACGCCTGCCGGGTCGGTTCGTGTCGGCGGCGTTTAAAAACAAAAAACGAACCTTCGTTATGGGCCGGTGGAACCGGTCCATTCCCATGAGGAAAGTGATGGAAGAGTTTCACAAGGTCCGGCGTCTGCCGCAATACGTCTTCGAACAGGTCAACCGTTTGAAAGCGAGCGCGCGAGCGGCCGGGGCCGATATCATCGATCTCGGCATGGGCAATCCCGACCTTCCGACTCCGAAGGCCATTGTCGACAAGCTTTGCGAGGTCGTCCAGGATCCGCGCACCCATCGTTATTCCTCGTCCAAGGGCATTCCCGGCCTTCGCCGCGCGCAGGCCGCCTATTATGCCCGCCGTTTCGGCGTCAAGCTGAACCCCGATACGCAGGTCGTCGCGACCCTCGGCTCCAAGGAAGGTTTCGCCAATATGGCGCAGGCCATCACGGCACCTGGCGACGTGATCCTGTGTCCGAACCCCACCTATCCGATCCATGCCTTCGGCTTCCTGATGGCGGGCGGCGTTATCCGCTCGATGAATGTCGAGCCTGACGACAGCTTCTTCGGACCGCTGGAGCGCGCCGTGCGCCACTCCATCCCGAAGCCGCTGGCGCTGATCGTCAACTACCCGTCAAACCCGACGGCGCATGTCGCCTCGCTCGATTTCTACAAGGACGTGATCGCTTTTGCGAAGAAGCACGAGATCATCGTGCTGTCCGACCTTGCCTATTCGGAAATCTACTTCGACGACAACAATCCGCCGCCTTCGGTTCTCGAAGTTCCCGGCGCCATCGATGTCGCGGTGGAGTTCACCTCCATGTCTAAGACCTTCTCCATGCCCGGCTGGCGCATGGGCTTTGCCGTCGGCAACGAGCGGCTCATCGCGGCGCTGACGCGGGTGAAATCCTATCTCGATTACGGCGCCTTCACGCCGATCCAGGTTGCGGCGACGCATGCGCTGAATGGCGACGGCTCCGACATCGCGGAAGTGCGCAGCGTTTATCGCCGCCGCCGCGACGTCATGGTCGACACGTTCGGCAAGGCCGGTTTCGAGGTTCCACCGCCGGCGGCGACCATGTTCGCCTGGGCGAAAATCCCGGAAAAATTCCGCCATCTCGGCAGCCTGGAATTCTCCAAGCTACTGGTCGAGAAGGCAGATATTGCCGTTGCTCCCGGCATCGGCTTTGGCGAAATGGGCGATGATTACGTCCGTCTCGCGCTCGTGGAAAACGAGCATCGAATTCGTCAGGCAGCGCGCAATCTGAAGCGTTTCCTGTCGAGCGCAGACGAAACGATGCACAATGTCGTTTCGCTGAACGCCCACAGATAAGGGCAACCGAAGGCGGCCGGGCCTCGGCCGCCACCATCACCAGCAATCAGGAACATACCCATGGCAGATTCATTGAGAATCGGCATAGCGGGGCTCGGCACTGTCGGCGCTTCGCTCGTGCGCATCCTCCAGCAGAGAAGCAACGAACTTGCGATTACCTGCGGACGCGCGATTGAGATTATTGCGGTGAGCGCGCGCGATCGTTCGCGCGACCGCGGCATTGATCTCAAGGGTATTACCTGGTTCGACACGCCGGAGCAGATGGCGAGCGAAGCCGATATCGACGTGTTCGTCGAACTGGTCGGCGGTGCTTCCGGCCAGGCGGAAAATGCGGTGCGCGCCGCACTCGCCCGCGGTCTCCATGTGGTGACAGCCAACAAGGCGCTGCTGGCCAAGCACGGCGTCGAACTGGCGACCCTTGCCGAAGACAAGGGCGCGCTGCTAAACTTCGAAGCGGCGGTGGCCGGCGGTATCCCCGTCATCAAGGCGCTGCGTGAGTCTCTCACCGGCAACCATGTGTCGCGCATCTACGGCATCATGAACGGCACCTGCAATTACATCCTGACCAAGATGGAGAAGGAAGGGCTGTCCTTTGAGGCGTGCCTGAAAGAAGCGCAGCGGCTGGGTTATGCCGAAGCCGATCCGGCTTTCGATATCGAGGGCAACGACACAGCCCACAAGCTTGCCATTCTGACAACGCTTGCCTTCGGCAACAAGATTTCGGCCGACGATATCTATCTGGAAGGCATCACCAATATTTCCAGCGAGGACATTCAGGCGGCCGCCGAACTCGGTTACCGCATCAAGCTTCTCGGCGTGGCGCAGGTGACCGAATCCGGCATCGAACAGCGCGTGCATCCGACCATGGTGCCGCTCGATTCCGTTATCGCCCAGGTGGATGGCGTCACCAATGCGGTGGCGATCGAATCCGACATTCTCGGGGAATTGCTGATGGTTGGCCCGGGTGCGGGCGGCAACGCCACGGCCTCCGCCGTACTGGGCGACATTGCCGATATCGCCAAGAGCCGTCCGGGCGCCCAGCAGGTGCCGGTTCTCGGACGTCCGGCGAAATCGCTGACGGAATATCGTCGCGCCAAGATGAAAAGCCATGAGGGCGGTTATTTCATTCGCCTGACGGTGAAGGATCAGGCTGGCGTCTTCGCCTCCATCGCCACCCGCATGGCGGATAACAACATCTCGCTCGAATCCATCGTGCAGCGCCAGCGCGTGCATGTGGAAGGCGCGCCGCAGACCATCATCCTCGTCACCCATGCGACGATGGAGGATGCGATCCGCAAGGCGGTGAAGGCGATCAAGAACGAGAAATATCTCGTCAGCGAGCCGCAGGTCATCCGCATCGAGCGGACCTGAGCCGTTTCATTATTTTGATGACATCAAAAGCCGCGCTTCCAGATGGAGGCGCGGTTTTTCGTTGTATTGCAGCCGGCATCACGCCGGTCGTCGGGCACCCATAAAATTTGAGGGGAAGGCATCGGAAACGCTGGAAAACAAGGCGATTCGGCACTATGGTCAATCCGTTCACCAAGCGAGGGAGGCGTGGCCGTGACATCGATCATCCTGTTCAAGGACAATAAGCGCGCAGGTGTTGCAGCCGCCCATCACCGGGCGCGGCCTCACAATGCCAACGACAATATTCGCAGCATGGAATTCGACATGGGGGAGCATGAGCGCAATTGGTGTTCGCTCGCGGTCTTTTCGTTGCTGCTGCTGGTCGGCGCCGTCTCAATCGTCAGCCCGTTTTTCTCGATTTTTTCGGTGTGACTCCGTCAAGGCGCGTTTTTGCTTGAAAAACACGCCTTCGCCATTTAGCCCGTTCTAACCAAGGCGCGGAACGCGCATGAGAAGATGAAGGGACAGGATGGCAATGTTGGAGCCGGCCGATACCGTGGCCCGCGCATTTCTAAGCGTGGAGCGGTCGGCGACAGAACAGCGCTGGGTATCGCGGCTGGATCAGGCCGGGCAGAACCGCGCGCTGGCAATGTCTCAGGTCCATGGGATTCCCGAATTGATTGCGCGGGTGCTGGCCGGGCGTGGCGTGGGCGTCGATGACGCTTTGGCGTTCCTCGATCCGACCATTCGTTCGCTGATGCCCGATCCGCATATGCTGACCGATTGCGAAGAGGCTGCCGAAAGGCTGGTGCGTGCCATCGAGACCGGCGAGAAGGTGGCGATATTCGGCGATTACGATGTTGATGGCGCTGCCTCTTCGGCGCTGATGTATCGCTTTCTCGCGCATTTCGAGTTGATGCCGGAAATCTATATTCCCGACCGCATTTTTGAAGGGTACGGGCCGAACCCGGCGGCAATGCAGCAGCTGGCCGCCAATGGCGCGACGCTGATCGTCACCGTCGACTGCGGTTCCACCAGTCATGAGTCGCTTCGGGCCGCAAAGGACGCCGGAACGGATGTGGTGGTGATCGACCACCATCAGGTCGGCACGGAACTGCCGCCAGCGGTGGCGCTGGTCAATCCCAATCGCGAGGACGATCTGTCGGGGCAGGGGCATCTCTGTGCCGCCGGTGTGGTGTTTCTGGTGCTGGTGGCCACGTTGCGGCTGCTGAAGGACAGACGCAACCGGCAGGCCTTCACGCTCGATCTGCTGTCGCTGCTTGATATCGTCGCGCTTGCGACGGTCTGCGACGTGGTGCCGCTGAAGGGGCTGAACCGCGCTTATGTGGTGAAGGGGCTGATTGCCGCACGGCACATGAACAATGCGGGACTTGCGGCGCTGTTCAAGAAGGCGGGGCTCGGCGGGCCTGTGACCCCCTATCATTTCGGTTTCCTGATCGGGCCGCGCATCAATGCCGGCGGCCGCATTGGCGATGCCGCGCTTGGCAGTCGTTTGTTGACGATTGATGATTCCTCGCAGGCCGAGGTGATTGCCGAGCGGCTGGATGAGCTTAATCGCGAGCGGCAGGCCATGGAAGCCGCCATGCTGGCTGAGGCCGAGGCCGAGGCGCTGTTCGAATATGGCGACGGCTCCGGTGCGGGCGTCATCGTCACCGCCCGGGAAAACTGGCATCCGGGTATTGTCGGATTGCTTGCCTCGCGTCTGAAGGACCGTTTCCGTCGTCCAGCCTTCGCCATTGCCTTCGATCCCTCCGGCAAGGGCACCGGCTCGGGTCGCTCGATCAACGGCTTCGATATGGGGCGCATGGTGCGCGCCGCCGTGGAGGCTGGGTTGCTGGTCAAGGGCGGCGGCCATGCCATGGCGGCCGGACTGACGGTGGAGCGCGCCAATCTCGGCAAGCTCAGGACATTCTTCGAGGAAGCGGCCGCAAAGACGGTGAACGAGCTGGTGCAAAGCAGCGTGCTGAAGATCGATGGCGCCATCGGCGCATCAGGCGTGACATTGCAGCTTGTCGACCAGCTGGAACAGGCCGGTCCTTACGGATCAGGCCACTCGCAGCCGGTTTTTGCCGTGCCGGCGCATCGCCTGCGCGATGTAAGGCTTGTGGGCACAGCGCACGTCAAAATCACGCTGGAGGCCATGGATGGCTCGCGGCTGGACGGCATCGCGTTTCGCGCCGCAGAAGCGCCTCTGGGGCAGATGCTGCTGAATGCACGTGGCAGGAACATTCACGTCGCAGGCACGGTGGGTGCCGATCTCTGGCAGGGCCAGAGGCATGTGCAGCTGCGCGTACTGGACGCGGCTTTCGCACCCTGACGGGGCTGCGGATCAAACTTCCATTTTATGGGAAAAGCTTACTGACCGCCGGAAGCGGTATGCGTCTTCATTCTCACGCATCGCGTGAGGATTCTAATGCAGATCACTGATTTTCAAGGAAAAGCAAGTGGCACGCCCTAGGGGAGTCGAACCCCTCTTTTCAGAATGAAAATCTGACGTCCTAACCGATAGACGAAGGGCGCGTGCGCTTGTGGTGTGGCGCCCTTATAGTCACGCTCCCGTTGCTCCGCAAGCGGAAAAATCGATTTTTCTCGCTTCGTGACGAGTTTTTTTATGGAGGACGGAAAGGCTGTGGAAAACTGCGCTGGAACCGGCCAAGGCCTTGAAATATCGCCGCTATCGCGGCGCGTCGGCAATGCCTTCATGCCTCGTGGAAGGCCCGGGAAGCGCTTTTCCAACCCTTAGCTGGCATCTGCTGCCCGCCAAACAGAACCGCGCTGTGATTTGGCTGGAAGGGGAAAGGCAAGCGGGTCGATTTGCCTGTTGGCGTTTCGGCCAGCTTGCCTTCCATCGGGGGGACAGCATTCTAACGTGCTCGGCGAGAATCGGTTCCGCTGCATTGATCGCGCGTAGCGATTTTGCGAACTGACGCGGTGCATCTACATTTTGAAGAGGAAAACACGAAGGCAAGTGGCACGCCCTAGGGGAGTCGAACCCCTCTTTTCAGAATGAAAATCTGACGTCCTAACCGATAGACGAAGGGCGCGTGCGCTTGTGGTGTGGCGCCCTTATAGTCAGGCTCCCGAAGGTCTGCAAGCGGAAAAATGCATGATTTGACAAAAAAATGACATGGGCCACCAGAACCCCTGGAAAACAAGGATTCTCGTTTCGTAACAATTGGTTAAACTGCGATGTCGAGCGCATTTTTGTGCTCTTGGCGCTTCGAGAGCGGTGGAATCACAAAATCGAAATCGTCGCGCTCGTGCATGGAGATAAAGATTTCAGCAGATCTCCAGAAACGAAAACGGGGCCGAAACGGCCCCGCTCGATATACGTGTCGATTGCAGTCTCAGTGCAAAATCTGGCTGAGGAACAGCCGGGTGCGCTCATGCTGCGGATTGTCGAAGAATTCGGCGGGCGAATTCTGTTCGACGATCTGGCCCTGGTCCATGAAGATGACGCGGTTTGCGACCTGACGGGCAAAGCCCATTTCGTGGGTTACGCATAGCATGGTCATACCGTCTTCGGCGAGGCTGACCATGGTGTCGAGCACTTCTTTCACCATTTCCGGGTCGAGCGCCGAGGTCGGCTCGTCAAACAGCATAATCTTCGGCTTCATGCAGAGCGAGCGGGCAATCGCCACGCGCTGCTGCTGGCCGCCGGACAGCTGGCCGGGATACTTATTCGCCTGCTCGGGGATCTTGACGCGCGTCAGATAGTGCATAGCCACTTCCTCGGCTTCCCTCTTGGGCATCTTGCGAACCCAGATCGGCGCCAGCGTGCAGTTTTCAAGGATCGTCAGATGCGGGAAGAGGTTGAAGTGCTGGAACACCATGCCGACTTCACGACGCACTTCATCGATCTTCTTGAGATCGTTGGTGAGTTCTATTCCGTCGACATTGATCGTACCTGACTGATGTTCTTCCAGCCGGTTGATGCAGCGGATCATGGTGGACTTGCCCGAGCCCGAAGGGCCGGCGATGACGATGCGCTCACCTTTCATGACCTTCAGGTTGATATCGCGCAGCACGTGGAAGTCGCCATACCACTTGTTCATGCCGATGAGTTCTATCGCCACGTCCGTAGTCGAGACGGCCAGTTCTTTTGCTTGGGTTTCTGCCATTTGAGCGTCCCTTATCGTTTATGCCCGGTGTCGAGGTGCCGTTCCATGAACAGCGAATAACGCGACATGCCGAAGCAGAATATCCAGAATACGAAGCCTGCGAAAATATAGCCAGTCATGGCGGTGACGGGCGTGGCCCAGTTCGCATCCGATTGGTTGAGTGTGACAATACCGAGCAGGTCGAACATGCCGATGATCGAGACCAGCGACGTATCCTTGAACAGCCCGATGAAGGTGTTGACGATGCCCGGAATGACGAGCTTCAGCGCCTGCGGCAGCACGATCAGTCTCGTCTTCTGCCAATAGTTCAGGCCGAGTGAATCTGCACCTTCATATTGTCCCTTTGGAATGGCCTGCAGGCCGCCGCGGATCACCTCCGCCATATAGGCCGAGGAGAATAGCGACACGCCGACGAGCGCGCGCAGGAACTTGTCGAAGGTCCAGCCATCGGGCAGGAACAAAGGCAGCATGATGCTGGCGAAGAACAGCACGGTGATCAACGGAATGCCTCTGATGACTTCGATGAAGAGCACGCAGAGCATCTTGATCACCGGCATGTTGCAGCGCCGGCCGAGCGCCAGAAGAATGCCGAAGGGCAGCGACACCGTGATCCCGAAGAATGACAGGATGAGCGTCACCATCAGGCCGCCCCAGAGCTGCGTTTCGACCACAGGCAGGCCGAAGACGCCGCCGATAAGCAGGAAAAACGCAATGAAGGGCAGGATGATGAAGAGCGCCAGCGCATTGAGACGCTTGAACGGCGCCTTCGGAATGAGCATCGGGATCAACAGGATGGTGAACATCACCATGACGAGGATCGGACGCCAGCGTTCATCGATGGGGTAGCGGCCAAAGACGAATTGGCCAAGCTTGGCCGAAACGAAAGCCCAGCACGCACCGGACTGGCCGTCCGGCAGGGCGCCGCCCTGCGAAGCGGTCAGGCAGGCGATACGATCGCTGCCGGTCCATACCGCGTCGATGAACAGCCAATCGATAATCGGTGGCACAATATAGGCCAGCAGAGCGATGGCAATGACGGTGAAAACCGTATCCTTCGGCGTAGCGAAGAGTTTGGTGCGCAGCCAATGCGTTACCCCGACCGCGCTGGATGGCGCGGGGCGGGCTTCTTCAATGGTCTGTCGCACGAAGGCTTGGTTGCTGATCGTCATCGTCATCTCTCCACCAGGGCCATTTTCGCGTTGAACCAGTTCATGACCACGGCCGTGAGCAGGGACAGCGAGAGATAGATGACCAGCCAGATTGCAACGATTTCAACCGCCTGACCCGTCTGGTTCAGGATCGTGCCGCCAACCGAGACGATGTCGGCGAAACCGACGGCGACTGCGAGTGACGAGTTCTTGGTCAGATTGAGATACTGGCTCGTCAGCGGCGGGATGATGATGCGCATCGCCTGCGGAACGACGATCAGTCGCGTCGTGGTGCTGGAACGAAGTCCCAGTGCATCCGCAGCTTCCGTCTGCCCCTTCGCCACGGCCTTGATGCCGCCGCGAACGATTTCGGCGATAAAGGAGGCGGTATAGAAGGAGAGCGCCAGGAACAGCGACATGAATTCAGGTGCGACGACCGCGCCCCCGGTGAGATTGAACCGTCCGGCGATCGGATAGTCGAATGTCAGCGGCGCGCCAAGCGCCAGAAATGTGGCCAGCGGCAGGCCGATGATGAGAAGCGTCGCCGTTATTCCGGTACGGAACTGCTGCCCGGTTCTCTCCTGTCTGGCTTTCGCCCAGCGATAAACGAAGAAGCTGAGGACAATGGCGACGAGAAAGGCCAGCGGCACGAGCCAGGTGCCTTCTCCCCACAACGGCTTGGGAAAGAAGAAGCCGCGATTGTTGAGGTAGGTTCCGAGTGGAAGTTCCAGCGATTCGCGCGCCTGCGGCAGAACCGAGATGACGCCCTTGTACCAGAAAAAGATGACGAGCAGCGGCGGGATGTTGCGGAAAATTTCCACATAGGCCTGCGCGAGTTTCGAAATCAGCCAGTTGTTGGACAGCCGGGCGATGCCGACGATGAAACCGATGATCGAGGCGGCGATGATGCCGAAAAACGCAACCTGGATCGTGTTGAGAATGCCAACGAGCAATGCCCGGCCATAGGTCGCATCGCTGGTATAAGCGATCAGCGACTGGCCGATATCGAAACCGGCTCTTCCATCGAGGAAACCGAAGCCGGACGAGATGTTTGACCGTTGAAGATTGGTGATCGTATTCGTCACGATGATCCAGACGAAGGCGGCCAGGACGACGACTGTCAGGACCTGATAAAAAATGCCGCGTATGCGTGGATCGTAGATAAATGACGACGCGCTTTGCGCGCGCGATCGTTGCGAACTGACCGCGTTGCCTGCCATAGGCACCTTTCCCTTTTATATGCTCTTTGCGAGCTTATTTATATAATTTGAAGCGGAGGCCGGGCGTTGCCCAGCCTCCTTATATGATCTAGCCGGTAATGGGGCCGATCAACGGACCGGCGGTGCGTATTGCAGGCCGCCCTTGGTCCACAGCGCGTTCTGGCCACGCTCGATCTTCAGCGGAGAGCCTGCGCCGACGTTGCGGTCGAAGACTTCGCCGTAGTTGCCCACCAGCTTGATGATGTTGTAGGCCCAGTCGTTGGTCACGCCGAGATCAGTGCCGATCTTGGTGCCTTCTTCCGTGCCGAGCAGGCGCTTCACGTCCGGATTGGCGCTGTTCTTCTGCTCATCGACATTCTTGGAGGTGACGCCAAGCTCTTCGGCGTTGACCATCGCATAGTGAACCCAGGTCACGATGTCGAACCACTGGTCGTCACCCTGGCGAACGGCCGGGCCAAGCGGTTCCTTGGAGATGACTTCCGGCAGAACGATGTTTTCTTCCGGGTTCTTAAGCTTCAGACGGATGGCGTAGAGACCCGACTGGTCGGTGGTGTAGACGTCGCAACGACCGGAATCATAGGCAGACGTCGCGTCGGATTCCTTTTCGAAAACGACCGGGTTGTACTGCAGATTGTTGGTCTTGAAGTAGTCGGCCAGGTTGAGCTCGGTGGTCGTGCCGGTCTGAACGCAGACGGCGGCGCCGGAGAGTTCAAGAGCGGACTTCACGTTGAGGCCCTTCTTGGCGATGAAGCCTTGGCCGTCATAATAGTTGACGGTGCGGAAGTTGAAGCCCAGCGACGTATCGCGGCTGATCGTCCAGGTGGTGTTACGGGTCAGAACATCGACTTCACCGGACTGGAGAGCCGGGAAGCGGTCCTTGCTCGAAAGGGCGACAAACTTGGCTTTCGAAGGATCACCGAAAACCGCGGTGGCGATACCACGGCAATAGTCAACGTCGATACCGGACCATTCACCCTTGTCATCGGGATTGGAAAATCCCGGAATGCCAGCACTAACGCCGCACGTGACGAAACCTTTCGACTTGACATCCTGAAGCGTCGCAGCCGAAGCGACCGAGGCTCCTCCCAAAACTGCTGCGCCGATGGCGGCTGACAGAATTGCCTTTTTCATTTTTCCCAACCTTTGTTTGTTATCGTCACTTGGAAGAGGACCGGCATATTTATTTTCCCCAGCTCCCCCTTCAGCGAGATCTTTTTCGATCCGCTCTTTCTATCACAATCGCAATTGGCAGCGGGGTCAAGACGTGCGGGCAATAATTGTGCCTATAAAACGGAATTTTCCAAATTTTGGTCGGGAAGTGTGCAAAGGGTGAAAATATAAGCATATTTTTGCGGAAATTTGCACTTGCTTAGTATTTGCATACTTCTTGTATTCTGGTTGGCGACGGGGTCGCTCCGACCCGCTCTGGCGTCCCTGCCGGACTTGACCTTGCGTTGCACTCTTAGCATTGTCGAACGCGTCAATGTTCCTTCGAAAGTTGATCTGAAATGACCAAGACAAATGACCTGCTTTCCGCCGCAGGTGTGAATACGCGCCTGGCCCACGGCGGCAACGATCCCGCCGACTGTTTCGGTTTCGTCAATCCGCCCATCGTGCGTGGCTCGACTGTGCTTTTTCCCGACGCGGAGACGCTCTCGACCGAAAACCAGAAATACACCTATGGCACCCACGGCACGCCGACGACGGATGCCTTGTGCAATCTCGTCAACGAACTGGAAGGTTCGTTCGGAACTATCCTTGTGCCTTCGGGTCTTGCGGCCATTACCGTGCCATTCCTTGCCTATCTCGCCGCCGGTGACCATGCGCTGATCGTCGATTCCGTCTATTTCCCGACGCGCCGTTTCTGCAATACGATGCTGAAGAAGCTGGGTGTCGAGGTGGAATATTACGACCCGGCAATCGGGGATGGCATAGAGGCTCTCATCCGGCCGAACACCAAGCTGGTGCATCTGGAAGCGCCAGGCTCCAACACCTTCGAGATTCAGGATGTCAGGCTGATCGCGGATATCGCTCACCGGCATGATTGTGTGGTGACGATGGACAATACCTGGGCGACGCCGCTTTATTTCAAGCCGCTCGATTTCGGCGTCGATGTCTCCATTCACGCCGCCACCAAATATCCTTCGGGCCATTCGGATGTGCTGATGGGTTTCGTTTCGGCCAATGAAAAGCACTGGAAGGCGCTTGATCAGGCCAATGCCAATCTGGGCATCTGCGTTACCTCTGACGATGCCTACCAGATCCTGCGCGGCATGCGCACCATGGGAATCAGGCTGGCGCACCATCAGAAAAGCGCGCTCGATATCGCCACATGGCTGGAGAGCCGTGACGACGTCGTTCGTGTACTGCATCCGGCGCTGCCGAGTTTTGCAGGGCACGAACTCTGGAAGCGCGACTTCAAGGGCGCAAGCGGTGTTTTCTCCTTTGTGCTGAAGGCGGAGGAAGGCAAATACAAGCAGGCGGCGGCCGCTTTCCTCAATGCGCTGACCTTCTTCGGGCTGGGCTATTCCTGGGGCGGGTACGAATCGCTTGCCGTTTCGGTCTCGCTTGTCGACAGAACCATTGCCAAGGGCCCTTCGGAAGGGCCGGTCATCCGCCTGCAGATCGGGCTCGAGGATATCGCCGATCTCAAGAAGGACCTCGAGGCCGGGTTTGCGGCTGCGGCCGGGATTTAACCTCAGCCTTTGGCGCGGTAGCCGTAGAGCCAGTCGAAATCCTTCAGGAAGGCGTCGGTGGGGCGCGTGGAAAACACGAAGTCCCGCGCAATACGCACCGGGCCTGTGGCGTGATAGGCAAAACGGTTGAGGGAGGCCCGCTTGCGGGCCTTTTCTATGCGCGGCAGGCGCAGGGCCTCAAAGCCGGCAAGGGCCTGCCGCAAGGGCAGGGGCTTTTCGGCATTGCCGCCTGCCGTCGCCCACGCAAGTTCAAACGCATCCTCTATCGCCATCGCGGCGCCCTGCGCGGCGAAGGGCATCATGGCATGCGCCGCATCGCCGATCAGCACCGTGTCACGGCCATTATGCCAGCGGCCGGGGCCGGCCTGATAGAGCGGCCAGAAGGTCGGATTTTCAGACGAATCGAGCAATCGGACGATATCCGGGCTGAAGCCGCGAAACTGTTCCAGCAGCATGGCTTTCTGCCGCCCGCCCGATTCCGCCCGCCAGGTTGCGCCCGGGTCGGCGCCGAGCGCGATGGCGACAATGTTGAAGCCGCCGACTTCCTTCAGCGGATAAGCGACGATATGGCCGCCGGAGCCGAGATAGGCGGTCACGGCGCTTTTGTTGATGGCTGACGGCACATCGTTTGCGGCGACCGTGAAGCGCCAGGCAATATTGCCGGAGAAGGTGGCTGCGGGGGCGGAAGGGACCGCGAAACGCGCCGCCGACCAGACGCCGTCCGCGCCGACGATCAGGTCATGGTCACGGAAGGTGGTTGCGGCAATCACGTCCACCGTCGCGTTTTCGATGCGCTTGCCGAGATGAAGGCGGCAGAGCGGGTTACGTGTCACCGCCTGGAAAAGTGCATTCTGCAGCGTCGAGCGGTGCAGTACGCCGTAGGGTGCGCCCCAGCGGCTGCGGGCCACCGCGCCCATCGGCAGGGAGAGCAGCGTGGCCAGCGATTTTCCGGAGGCGAGTTCGACGCTGAGAGGTTCGGTCCAGCGCGCCTCGATATCAGGCAGTACCCCAAGCGTGTCGAGAATGCGGGCGGCATTGGGCGAGAGTTGCAGGCCGGCGCCCACTTCCGTCAGCTCACCGGCCTGCTCGATGATGTCACAGTCGATCCCGTAACGGGCAAAAGACAGGGCAGCGGTGAGACCGGCGATGCCGGCACCGACAATGGCTACGGATTTGATGGGCATTGGTGCGCCCCGATCAGGAAAAGTGGAAGGTCAGGCGGCCTTCACATGGAAGACGCAGCCCGGAGGATTGGTCTGCTCGGCCTTCAGCGACGGATTGTAGCGGTAAAGGGTGGAGCAGTAGGAACAGACCTTCTCATTGTCGTCGCCCATATCGATGAAGATATGCGGATGATCGTAAGGAACGGAAGCGCCGGTGCACATGAATTCCTTGACGCCGATCTCGATCATGCGGTGTCCGCCATCGTTCTGGAAGTGGGGAATGGAATGCCCGGCCATGTTCGTCTCCAAATGCAATATCGTTATCGAGCCGCAATCCGTCTTTGCGTGCCGGCTCGTCGTTGCGGATATGTAGACTCAAACGCATTGCATCTCCATAAAAATCGTCAGCAAAACATGTTCAACATCGCTAATTCCTGCCATACGGTCCGGCAAAAAGGATGTCCTTGATGAATCTCAACGCGCCGCAGTTTTCCGATTTTTCCCATGACGGCCTTCGTCTTGCCTATTTCGACGAGGGTGATCCGGCGGGCGAACCGGTTCTTTTGATCCACGGCTTCGCCTCCAGCGCCAATGTCAACTGGGTGCATCCCGGCTGGCTGAAGACGCTGGGTGAGGCGGGCTACCGCGTGATCGCCATCGATAATCGCGGCCATGGCGCAAGCGACAAGCCGCACGATTCCGAAGCCTATTATCCGCCCGTCATGGCCGGGGACGCGGTGGCGCTGCTCAATCATCTCGGTATCGCCGAGACGCATGTGATGGGCTATTCCATGGGCGCGCGCATTTCCGCATTTCTCGCCATGGCGCATCCGGAGCGCGTGCGGTCGCTGGTCTTCGGCGGGCTTGGCATCGGCATGGTCGAAGGCGTTGGCGACTGGGATCCGATTGCCGCGGCGCTTCTCGCACCTTCGCTCGATGTCGTCACCCATGAGCGCGGCCGCATGTTCCGAGCTTTTGCTGACCAGACGAAAAGCGACCGGCTTGCGCTTGCCGCCTGTATCGAGACGTCCCGGGTTCTCGTCACCCGCGAACAGGCGGCAAAGATCGATGCGCCAACGCTGATCGCGGTTGGAACGAAGGACGATATTGCCGGTTCCGGTACGGAGCTTGCCGCGATCATGCCGCATGCGCGGGCGATCGACATTCCCGGCCGCGACCACATGCTGGCCGTCGGCGACCGGGTGTTCAAGGCGGCGGTGCTGGAATTTTACCGCTCGCTTTGAGCGGGCGCGGCAAGAAACGTTTTTTCATGCTGCATGAAGAAAAACTGAAGCCTTGCCGCCTTTAAAGTCGTCATTCGAATCCCATTTCTAATGCACGTCTTTTTCTGTATAAAGAACGACCACTGCAAACGAGGAGACCATTCATGGTCGCACGTACCGAGGCCCGTCAGCCGGAACAGCTGGCGATCGTCGATCCCATCTGGGGCAGCCTGCTCAATGAAGCTCGAAGTGCTGCGGCACAGGATCCGCTGCTGTCGGCCTTTCTTTATTCGACCATCCTCAACCACCGGTCTCTCGAAGAATGTGTGATCTACCGCATCTGCGAACTCCTCGATCATCCCGACATGCAGGCCGTGCTGCTGCGCCAGACCTTCCAGGACATGCTGGATGACTGGCCGGAATGGGGAAGCGTGCTGCGCGTCGACATTCAGGCCGTTTACGACCGCGACCCCGCCTGCACGCGCTTCATGGAGCCGCTCCTCTATTTCAAGGGGTTCCAGGCCATCCAGACCCACAGGCTCGCCCATTGGCTGCTGCAGAAGGGCCGCAGGGATTTGGCGCTTTATCTGCAGAGCCGCTCATCGAGTATCTTCCAGACCGATATCAATCCGGCCGCGCGCATCGGCAAAGGTATCTTCCTTGATCACGCGACGGGGCTGGTGGTCGGCGAGACGGCGGTGATCGGTGACAACGTCTCCATCCTCCACGGCGTCACGCTCGGCGGCACCGGCAAGGAAGGTGCGGACCGCCACCCGAAGATCGCCAATGGCGTGATGATCGGTGCGGGGGCGAAAATCCTCGGCAATATCGAGATCGGCAGCTGCTCGCGCATTGCCGCCGGTTCGGTGGTGCTGAAACCCGTTCCGCCGAAGACCACGGTTGCCGGCGTGCCGGCGCGGGTGGTGGGAGAAGCAGGGTGTTCGGAACCCTCGCGTCTGATGGACCAGCTTATCGGGGCCGATATCTGACCGGCCCTGTCGCGCTCTGATGGGCCGGCATTTTCACGGTTGTGCGTGTGGAAGACGCGGATGACGTGCCGCTTTCACTTTACTTTGGCCTTTATCCCATGCCAAAAGCGGGCCAACGTGAACCGCACAGGAGAATAGTGGTGAAAGCCGACGAAATCAAAAAACTCGACGCCTATTTCAAGCGCACTTTCAATGAAAAGATGATTGTGAAGGCGCGTCCGCGCAAGGACGATTCCGCCGAAGTGTATCTTGGCGAAGAGTTTCTCGGCGTCGTCTACATCGATGACGAAGACGGCGACCGTTCCTACAACTTCTCCATGGCGA
The DNA here is from genome assembly GCF_002008225.1 of Agrobacterium salinitolerans. Classification (GTDB taxonomy): domain Bacteria; phylum Pseudomonadota; class Alphaproteobacteria; order Rhizobiales; family Rhizobiaceae; genus Agrobacterium; species Agrobacterium salinitolerans. The sequence goes on from NZ_MRDH01000006.1 coordinate 297,121, forward strand.
TCCTCGACGTCGATCTGTGATCGTCACCATCCGGTGACGGATGAGTTTCGCATTCAATGAAACAGTCGCCCGTGGTGGTTACACCGCGGGCGATTTGTTTTGACGCTCTGTGATCTGCATCATCAGCCGCTCCTGCGGCCGCAATGTCACCCGCATCAGCGGTTCCGCCGACGTGGTGGTTTTGTTTTCGAGATGGTTCGTCTGAAGGATGACGGCAAGGATCGCCACGGCCTCCATCATCGCGAACGCATTGCCGATGCAGACACGCGGCCCGGCGCCGAATGGCATATAGGCGTATCGGTGGCGCGCCTTCACCTTCTCGGGTTCAAAACGTGACGGATCGAAGCGTTCGGGTTCGTCCCAAAGGGCCGTGTGCCGGTGTACGGCATAAATCGGTACGTACAACACGGTTCCGGCCGGAATGTCATGTTCGCCGAGCCTGAAGTCTTGAAGCGCGGTGCGCGTTATGACGGGGGCAGGCGGGTAAAGCCGCATCGCCTCCGAAAACACCTGTCTGATATAGGTGAGATTGGCGACATGTTCGGCTGCAACCGGCTTGCCGGCGGTGACGGCCTCGATTTCCTCAACCACCTTTCTTTCCATTTCCCGCTTCTGCGACAGAAGATGAAATGTCCAGGCAAGGCCGAGGGCAGTCGTTTCATGGCCGGCGGTTATGAAGGTCAGCAGATTATCGATGATATCAGTGTCGTTCATTGTCCGGCCTGTTTCCGGGTCCCTGGCTTCAAGCAGCATGGAGACGAGATCGGCCCTGTCGGTGGGATTCTGCCGCCGGCCGGCGATCACCGTTGCAAGGCTGGTGCGCAGGTAATCGACCGCGGCGCGCGCTTTGCGCCGGCCGGGATGCGGCAGCCATTCCGGTGCGCCCAGCATGGCAAGTGCGAAGGTCCAGCCGGTCGGTTTCAGGTAATCGGTGATGCTCTGCTCCACGCGGCCGATATCGATGCCATATCCGCCCGACATCATGGTTTCGACGATGATGTCGAAGGTGGTCCGCATCATTTCATGGCCGATATCGATGTCGGCGGTGGAGGACGAGTGCCAGCGTGTTTGCGTGCGGCGGGCCGTTTCGATCATGACGGGCAGCAATTCCAGCAGCTTTTCATAGCGGAAGGCGGCGGCGACGGATTGCCTTTGCCACCTCCAGTGATCACCGTCGGCCGTCAGAAGGCCTTGGCCAAGCGCGGGGCCGAGTGCCCGGCGGACATCTTCACCCTTGCCGAGCAGAGCGGCATTCTTCACTAGAGCCTCGTGGATGAGCACGGGATCGGCCAGATGAACCCGCATGATGCCGCCGAGGTGGCTAAAGACCGCGGGTTCGCTGAAAATCTCCGGCGGCAATGCCTTCAACGGATTGCGGATAAGGGAGAGAGCGAGACGCGCCGTGGCGAGTTTCGATACGGATTGCGGTCCGGTCGTATCGGTGGACGGGGTGCGAAGGCCGGTTTCGGTCATCTGCTGGTCCTTTATGCCCGTTGAACAATGGCAACTTGCTGTTAAGGTGTGTACCTTATTTTTGAATAATTTAAGGTGATCACCTTAATTTTCAATAGCGGGATGCGATTTCGATAATGAGCAATGATGCGAAACGACCGGCGCGTGCTCGATCCTCCACGCGCGACAGGATTCTGGATACCGCTCTTGACCTCTTCAACGGGCGGGGGCCAGACCGTGTAACGACGGCGGAAATTGCCGGTGCGGTGAAGATCAACGAGGGTAATCTCTATTACCATTTCCGTACAAAGGAATCGCTGGTTCTTGCGCTGTTTGCGCGCTTCGAGGCCGATGCGGTGGCATTGGTCGCAACTGTCGATGGGGCGGATGAGGGCGCGGCGGAAACCTATGCCGGTTTCCTGCGGCAATGGTTCTCGCTGGTGTGGAACTACCGCTTTCTGTTTCGCGATCTCGTCGGTCTGCTTGCGCTTGCGCCGGGACTGGTGGAGCCGGTGAGGACGATAAGTGCTGAGATGCGGCTTGCCGTTGGAGACATCGTCGGGCGCATGCAGAAAGCGGGGCTGGTGATTATTCCCGAAAATGAGCGCGATGCGGTTTTGACCAATCTGTGGATCGTCTCGACCTATTGGGCGGCCTATCTCACTCTGCAGGACGGTGTCAGCGAATTTGGACCACAGCAACTAGAGTGGGGCTTGCGGCAGGTCTCCAGCCTGTTCAGGCCTTACCTCTCGGCGGACGCCATTGCCGCGCTCGAAGCGCTTGCCAGAAACGAAGCGTAATATCTCCATTCGGAGACATGGAGATAAAAAACGCCCGCGGCGAGATTGCCGCGGGCGCGTTCATTCCATGGAAGAATTGTCGGCTATATCAGGCTGCCTTTAGCAGATCGCCATGCGGATCAAGCACGAACTTGGTGGCCGCGCCCTGATCGAAGCTTTCATATCCCTGCACGGCATCGTCGAGCGCAATGATCTTGGCGTTGACGATATCGGCAATCGGCAGGCGGTCGTGCAGGATCGCCTGCATGAGCTGACGGTTATATTTCAGCACCGGCGTCTGGCCGGTGTGGAAGGATTGCGCCTTCGCCCAGCCGAGGCCGAAGCGCAGCGACAGGGCGCCCTGTTTTGCAGCGTTGTCAACCGCGCCGGGGTCTTCGGTGACGTAAAGCCCGGGAATGCCGATGGAGCCGGCGGCGCGGGTGATTTCCATCATCTGGTTGAGAACGATGGCTGGCTGTTCGCCGCCGGAATGGCCGCGGGCTTCGAAGCCGACGGCGTCGATGGCGCTATCCACCTCGTTGGTGCCGACGATTTCTGCAATCATGTCGCCCAGCCGGTCGCCCTTGGAAAGATCGACGGGTTCAAAACCGACTTTTGCCGCATGGGCGAGACGATCCTTGTTGAAATCGCCGACCATGACAACGGCCGCACCCAGAATGCGGGCGGAGGCGGCGGCAGCAAGGCCGACCGGGCCGGCACCCGCTACATAAACCGTGGAGCCGACGCCGACGCCCGCCTTCACCGCGCCATGGAAGCCGGTCGGCAAAATGTCGGACAGCATGGTGAGGTCGCGGATCTTCGACATCGCCTTGTCGCGATCGGGGAATTTCAGCAGGTTGAAATCGGCATAGGGGATCGTGACATAACGGGCCTGTCCGCCGATCCAGCCGCCCATATCGACATAACCGTAGGCGCCGCCGGCGCGGGCAGGGTTCACGGTCAGGCAGACGCCGGTATCCTGCGACTTGCAGCAGCGGCAACGGCCGCAGGCGACGTTGAACGGCACGGAGACAATGTCGCCGACCTGCAGCATCTCGACGTCGATGCCTTTTTCGATGACTTCGCCGGTGATTTCATGGCCAAGAACAAGGCCTGGCATCGCGGTGGTGCGACCGCGCACCATATGCTGGTCGGAGCCGCAGATATTCGTGGAAATCACCTTGAGAATGACGCCGTGCTCGATGCGGCGGCCATCCGGCGCTTCAAGCTTGGGGTCGTCGATGTCGCGGACTTCGACCTGACCCGGCCGCATGTAAACGACGCCTCTATTCCTGCTCATATCCATCTCCTCCATGGTTCGAACACCGTACCTGTCCGCTCCTCTGCGGCAGGATGACTGGGTGGGTGTAGCAAACCACGGGAGGGGAGATGTGGCGTTCGGGAATACGACACGCGGTGTGGTCGTAACGACACCGTGTTTCGCCCGATGTCAGGGCGCGTTATCTTTCGAGTGGCTTTCTGAGGCGGCCGGCGGCGTCCTGAATATATTGCCAGGCCACACGGCCCGAGCGGCCGCCGCGCGTGGTCGCCCATTCCAGCGCCTCGTGATGCAGCGTTTCACGGTCCAGACCCAGATCGAAATGCGTCGCATAGCTGTCGATCATCGTCAGATAGTCTTCCTGGCCGCATTTATGGAAGCCGAGCCACAGGCCGAAACGGTCCGAAAGCGAGACTTTCTCCTCAACCGCTTCGGATGGATTGATGGCGGTGGACTGCTCGTTCTCCATCATGTGGCGGGGCAGAAGATGGCGGCGGTTGGACGTCGCATAAAAAAGCACATTGTCGGGTCGTCCTTCAATGCCGCCATCCAGCGCCGCCTTCAACGACTTGTAGGCCGTATCGTCATGGTCGAAGGAAAGATCATCGCAGAAGACGATGACGCGATGACCTGACGTCTTCAGGATGTCGAGCAAAGCGGGCAGGGTGTGGATGTCCTCGCGGTGCACTTCCACCAGTTTGAGCGAAACGCCGCTCGCCGTGCGCACATCTTCGTGAACGGCCTTGACCAGCGAGGATTTACCCATGCCGCGCGCGCCCCATAAGAGCACGTTATTGGCGGCAAAACCTTCCGCGAAACGCAGCGTATTTTCGTGGAGGATATCACGCACATGATCGACACCGCGAATGAGTTTCAACGCGATGCGGTTGGGGCGGGGAACCGGCTGGATGAAGGAGTTGACTGGGACCCAGACGAAACAATCGGCCGCATTCCAGTCGTTTACGGCGGGCGCCGGCCCGGCCAGACGTTCCACGGCGATGGTGAGCCGGCGCAGTTCTGAAAGAAGCAGGGAGGCCGTTTCTTCTCGAATCATGGTGTTTCTTCCGCTTGTCTCGTGTTCAAAACTCTGTTTTGCGCCCGGCCTAGCATGGCGTTTCAGGCCCATAAAGGTTAAGAGGTCCGGAATCGGTACGGCGTGGGCCCTGCATCTGTTGCAATCCCGGCGTTCCCCACTATATTCCGGCGGCTTGAAAGCTGGGGCGGCATCCAAGGTCGTGCCGTAATTCTGAGGAGTTTTATATGTTCATTAGTCAAGCTTTTGCCCAGGACGCAGCAGGCGGCGCATCGGCCTTCGGTTCCGGCCTTGAAATGCTTTTCCTGTTTGCGCCGCTCATGGTGGTCTGGTACTTTTTCCTTATTCGCCCGCAGCGTGCGCAGATGAAGAAGCGCCAGGAAACGCTGACCAATATTCGCCGCGGCGATCAGGTCGTTCTCGGCGGAGGCATCGTCGGCAAGGTGACCAAGGTCATCGATGACAATGAGCTCGAAGTCGAAATTGCTGAAGGCGTGAAAATCCGTGCCGCCCGCGCCTACATTGCCGAAGTGCGTGTGAAGGGCGAAGTGGTCAAGACGGAAGCCGCTTCCTGATCCTGCCGGATTATCGAATGCCCGATTGCGAATTTTGACGGGTTGCGCGTAGCGCGACCCCAACCCTGACCGAGATCGAAATGCTTCATTTTTCCCGTTGGAAAACAGTCTTCATCTGGCTGCTTGTGCTGGCAAGCGTCGTCATCGCCTCTCCCAACCTGTTTACGGACAAGCAACTGGAAGGCATGCCTGCCTGGTACAAGGACAACAAGGTAACGCTCGGTCTCGACCTTCAGGGCGGTTCGCACATCATGCTCAAGATCGAGCGTTCCGACATCGTCAAGGAACGGCTTGAAACGATCGTGGGCGATGTGCGTACGCAGCTTCGCGACGCCAACATCCGCTATTCGGGGCTTACCGGCAACGGGCAGCAGATCCAGGTCCGCATCAGCGACCCCGCTCAGGTGGAAGCAGCAAAGAATGCACTTCGTGAACTGACGCAGCCGGTGTCCGCCGGCACGCTGGTTGGCGGCTCCATCACCGAAGTGACGATGAATGACGGCGGCGACAATCTGCTCAGGCTCAACCTGACGGATGAAGGCATCGACTACCGTCTGTCGTCCGCCGTGTCGCAGTCCATCGAGGTCGTGCGTCGCCGCGTTGACGAAGTCGGCACCACCGAGCCTCTCATCCAGCGTCAGGGGTCGGACCGCATCATCGTGCAGGTGCCCGGCCTTCAGGATCCGCAGCGCCTGAAATCGCTTTTGAACCAGACGGCAAAGCTGTCCTTCCGCATGGTAGATACCACCATGCCGGTACAGGAAGCTATGAATGGTCGTCCGCCCGCGACCTCCGAGGTTCTCTATTCGCAGGACGATCCCCCGGTTCCCTATCTGGTGGAACGCCGTGCGCTTGTTTCCGGCGACAATCTCGTCGACGCGCAGGCAAGCTTCAACCAGCAGACCAACGAGCCGGTCGTTACCTTCCGTTTCGACAGCCGCGGTGCGCAGCGCTTTGCGCAGGCGACGCAGCAGAATGTCGGCAAGCCTTTCGCCATCGTGCTCGATAATCAGGTCATCTCCGCGCCTGTCATCCGTGAGCCGATCATCGGCGGTTCGGGACAAATCTCCGGTAATTTCTCGGTGCAGGGCGCCAACGATCTCGCGGTTCTGCTCCGCGCCGGCGCGCTGCCGGCCACGCTGACCGTGGTTGAAGAGCGCACCGTCGGTCCGAGCCTCGGTAGCGACTCCATCACCGCCGGCCTGACGGCCAGCGCGATCGGCGCCGTCGGCGTCCTCATCTTCATGTTCGTCTTCTACGGCTTCTTCGGCCTGCTGGCGAATATCGCCCTTATCGTCAACGTCGTGATGCTGATTGCGGTGCTGAGTGTGATCGGATCGACGCTGACGCTACCGGGTATTGCTGGTATCGTCTTGACCATCGGCATGGCCGTGGATTCCAACGTTCTGATCTACGAGCGCATACGCGAAGAGGTGAAGAGCGGGAAACCGCTGATCCAGGCGCTGGATAACGGTTTTACACGCGCCTTTGCGACCATTGTCGACGCCAACCTGACGACGCTGATCGTGGCTAGCGTGTTGTTCTACATGGGTACCGGTCCGGTCAAGGGCTTCGCGGTCACGCTGGCCGTCGGTATCATCACAACCGTCTTCACGGCCTATACGCTGACGGCGTGGATGTTCGGCTACTGGGTTCGCCGCAGTCGTCCGAAACACTTGCCGAAGGGTGTCCGCACCGCCATGTTCGACGGCCGCGATATCCCCTTCATGCGCTACCGTCGCGTGGTCTTCATGATCACCGGCGCTGTGATGCTCGCCTGTGTCGGCGGCTTCGTCGCCAAGGGGCTTAACCTCGGTATCGATTTCCAGGGCGGCTCGGTCATCGAAGTGCGCGCCAAGCAGGGCGATGCCGATATTGCCGATATTCGCGATCGTCTGAACCAGCTGAACCTCGGTGAAATCCAGGCGCAGAATTTCGGTACGCCGCAGGATGTTCTCATCCGCATCCAGGCGCAGGACGGCGGGGAAAATGCCGAACAGTCCGCCATCACCATGGTGCGCGGTGAGCTTGAGGACAAATATGACTTCCGCCGTGTAGAAGTTGTCGGCCCTGCCGTTTCCGGCGACCTGACCACGTCCTCCACTATCGGCGTAGTGCTCGCCATGGCGGCGATCATGGTCTATATCTGGGTTCGTTTCGAGTGGCAGTTCGCGCTCGGTGCGGTCATCTCCATGGTGCACGACGTGGTCTTCACGATAGGCTTGTTCGTGTTCCTCGGAATAGAATTCAACCTGACCAGTATCGCGGCGATTTTGACGATCATCGGTTATTCGTTGAACGACACCGTCGTCATCTATGACCGCATCCGCGAAAACCTCAGGCGCTATAAGAAGATGCCGTTGCCGATGATTATCGACGCGTCGCTAAACCAGACGCTGTCGCGTACCATCCTTACCGGTCTGACCGTGCTGCTGGCACTGCTCGCGCTCTACCTCTTCGGCGGCGAGGTCATCCGCTCATTCACCTTCGCCATGCTGTTCGGCGTCGGTATCGGGGTGTTCTCCTCGGTCTATATCGCAGCTCCGGTGCTGATTGCGTTCAAGCTGCGCCCCGAAAGCAAGGATGCGGAAGACGAGAAGGACGACAAGTCCGGTAACGCCATCGGCGGCAAGCCTGCCGTCTGATGGCTGGCGGGATCGAAATACGCCCGGCCCATTTTCCCGGCCGGGCGCCCATCGATGCCTATGGCAACGGCGGGTTCCGTTTTGCCGACATGTCGCATCGCGGTTCGCTGCTGCTCCTGCCTTCGGGTATCTATGGGTGGGAGCCCGTTGATGCGAAAGAATTGACTGTCGGACATTTCGAAAAGCTTCTGGCGGAAGCGCAGGATATCGAAGTGCTGTTGATCGGAACGGGTGATGGCATGCGGGTTCTGCCGAAGGAATTGCGCGCCGCCTTCAAGGAGGCGGGCATTGCCGTTGACCCGATGAGCACGGGCGCCGCCGTGCGCACCTATAATATCATGCTGTCGGAATCGCGCGCTGTGGCTGCGGCGCTGATTGCCGTCGAAGGCTGACAGGACGTTTCGCGCGGGGAACCATGGCACCCACAGAAAATCTCGACGTCTGCCTCGCGACGCTGCGCGATACCGATCGCGATCGCTATCTCGCGTCTCTTCTGTCGCCCGCAGACAGGCGCAATGCCCTTGCCGCATTATACGCCTTCAACGCCGAAATCGCCCGCATCCGCGATTCCGTGCGCGAAGCACTGCCCGGCGAGGTGCGCATGCAATGGTGGCGCGATCTTCTCGACGGCAATCCACACGGCGACAGCCAATCCCACCCGGTGGCTGCAGCGCTTTTGACGACGATCGAGCACTATCGCCTGCCGCGTCCGGTTCTGGCCAATATGATCGAGGCGCGTATCTTCGATCTCTATGACGACCTGTTCGAGGATCGCAATGCGCTGGAAGGCTATGCCGGAGAGACTGCATCCGCATTGATCCAGCTTGCAAGTCTCGTGCTTTCCACTGAAGACGCCGCATCCAGCGCGGAGGCGGCAGGGCACGCGGGCGTGGCGCAGGCCATGGCCGGCATGTTGCTGCTCATGCCGCTGCACCGGCGTCGCGGGCAGGTCTATATTCCCGCCGATATGCTGGCTGCGGCCGGGCTAGACCGCGAAACATTTCTCGAAGGGCAGGACAGGCAGCGCATCGGTATCGCCATTGAAATTTTTGCGGCCCATGCGCTGGATCATATCGAGAAGGCGAGGCGTGCGAAGATTTCGAAAAATGTCTTTGCCGCCTATCTTCCCGTCGCCCTGTCCGGTCCGGTCATAGCTGCCGCGAGAAAGGCAGGGAGCGGCGTATTTGACGGCGACCTGCAACTGTCGCAGCTTCGCCGGCAATGGCTGCTGGCAAAGGCTTCCTTCCTCAAGCGTTTCTAATGGCGCTGACTGAGCCAGGCTGCGAATCGAGGTCGATCCCGCTAGCCACACTTCACACAAGCCTCGGTCTATATGAACCTGAATCGGTTCGCATCGTTTCGATTCGCGAATCTTGATGTTGTTATACTGAGGGAGCGCCCCGGATGAATATTGCGATCTGGATTATCGTTTTCGTGCTGCTTTCAGTCTTTGCCGTTTACGCCTGGCGCATGTCGCGGGCGACGGATGAGGATAACAGTCATGATGTGGGGCAGGCGATCATGGATTTCGCCCGCGCCTTTCCCAATGAGGCGATCAGAAGCCTGCATATGACGGCGGATGGTGGTGGTGCCTTCGTGCGGCTGCACGACAACAAGGCCGGCTTCATGCGCAATATGGGATCGCATTATGTGTGCGTGATGATCGATCCCGAGCGCATCCGGGTCGAAAGTCTTGAGAGCGGTGACGGTTTCGTCGTCACCTTCTTTGACATGCCGAAATATAGCGGCTCATACCGGTTCAAGTCGGCCGGAGAGGCGGCCGAGGTTTCCCTCTGGCTGCTTGGCAGTCTCGTGGAGGCGCAAGATCACCACGACGAAGGGCCGCTGCCCTCGAAGAGTTGAGAAATAACTGTGCCGGCTGTCATTGTCCGTCAAGCGGCGGGTTTGCGCCGTCTTTCTGGCGCTCGCGCCAGATGATGAACAGGCCGGATGCGACGATAATGACGATGCCAAGCCATTTCGACGGCGTCGGGAAATCTGAAAACAGCGCAAAACCGAGGATCGTCGCCGAGATGATCTCGAAATACTGGAACGGCGCCAGCAGAGAAAGCGGCGCCAGCCGGAAGGCCCTGACGATCAACAGGTGCATGTAGCCGGATATCGATCCCAATAATACGAGAAGGGCAAGGGCGAAGCCGGATTGCGGAAGCGAGACGGCGAAATCCCTGTCGCCTAGCGCATCACCGGCGAAGAGTGCGGCACCCATGAATACGGTCCCCGCGATGCCGGACATGGTCTGCATGACCAACGGGCTGTCGGCATCGCCGATGGCGCGGTTCAAAAAGAGGTAGAGCGTATAAAGAAAGGCGCAGGCAACCGGCAGAAGCGACGTCCAGCCGAAGATTTCGAAGCTGGGCTGGATGACGATCAGCGCGCCGCCGAAGCCCACCGCAATCGCGGTCCAGCGCTTCCAGCCCACTTTGTCGCCGAGGAAGAGGGCCGACATCATGGTCAGCATGAAGGGCTCGACGAAATAGATTGCGAAGACATCGGCGAGCGGCATGTATTTGACGGCGGCGAAGAACATCAGGCTGGCCGAGGCGTGCAGGACGCCACGCAGGCAGTTCATCCATGGCCGCTTGGCGCTGAACAGCGCCCTGGGCGACACCACGATCAGCAGCGGCAGGGTGCAGAGCAGCTGGAAAAAGAAGCGATAGAAGGTCACCTGCGCTGGCGACATGCCACCGCTTACCGCCATGTATTTGGCAATCGCATCCATGACCGGCAGCACCAGCATGCAACCCGCCATGATGGTCATGCCCCTGGCGATATCGTTGAAACCGGTCTGGCTGGTCATGGATCGGGAAGTCATGGGGCAGGCTGCGCTTTCGACCGAAAGGTCCAACGGGAAAGGGGCGCCCGCAAGGTCGCCCCCTTTCAGGGTCAGGCGGCCTTCTGGCGCGGCAGGCTCTTCATATCAATGACGAAGCGATAACGCACATCGCTTTTTATCATGCGTTCATAAGCGTCGTTGATCTGATCGATATCGATCATCTCGATTTCGGCGGCGATGCCTTTTTCGGCGCAAAAATCGAGCATTTCCTGCGTCTCGGGAATGCCGCCGATCATCGAGCCGGCAAAGGTCTTGCGGCCGGGAATGAGGCTGAAGGCCATCACCGAGAGCGGCTTTTCCGGCGCGCCCACCTGGACCAGCGCGCCGTCACGTTTCAGCAGCGCCAGATAGGCGTTGATGTCATGGTCGGCGGCCACGGCATCGATGATGAGATCGAGGCTCGAAGCGGCCTTCTTCATCTGCTCGGCGTCGCGTGAGACGATCACCTCGTGGGCGCCGAGCTTTTTCGCATCCTCCGCTTTGGCGGGCGAGGTGGTGATCATCACCACCTTTGCGCCCATGGCATTGGCGAGCTTGACGGCCATATGGCCGAGACCGCCAAGACCGACGACGCCGACACGTTTGCCGGGTCCGGCGTTCCAGTGACGCAGCGGCGAATAGGTGGTGATACCCGCGCAGAGCAGGGGTGCTGCTGCCGCCGGATCGAGGCCTTCGGGAATGTTGAGGACGTAACGGTCATCGACGACCACATGGGCGGAATAGCCGCCAAGCGTATGCGCGCCGGCGCCCATCGCCTTGTCGGGGGAATTATAGGTGCCGGTCATGCCGTTTTCGCAATATTGCTCCAGACCCTCGGCGCAGCTTGCGCATTCCCGGCAGCTATCGACAATACAGCCGACGCCGACGCGGTCGCCCGCCTTGAACCGGGTGACCTGCGAGCCGACACGGCCGACGCGGCCGATGATTTCGTGGCCGGGAACGCAAGGGTAGAGGGAGCCCGCCCATTCGCTGCGGGCCGTGTGGATATCGGAGTGGCAGACGCCACAGAATTCGATCTCGATTTCGACGTCGCGCGGGCCGGGATCGCGACGCTTGATGGTCGCAAGCTTCATCGGCGAAGAACCGTCATCGCAGGCATAAGCGGATGTTGTGAACATGATCGTTCCTCCTCTTGTGGTGATCGATGCTGGAAACACCGGCCTGCGGCAAAGGTTGCGGTGGGATCAGCCGCTTGCGCCGGTTTCGGGCACTGCCGGGCCAAAAACCTCCTCGAAGGCCTCGCGCAGCAGAACGTCGACGTCTCCGATCATAACCGGCAATCCAAGATCGACAAGGCTGGTGACGCCATAGGCGCTGATGCCACAGGGAACGATGCCGGAAAAATGCGATAGGTCGGGATCGACATTGATCGAGAGCCCGTGGAAGCTCACCCATTTGCGCAGCCTGATGCCAAGCGCCGCGATCTTATCCTCGGCCATGCCGCCATCGGGAAGCAGTGGTTTCTCCGGCCGCCTGACCCAGACGCCGACGCGGTCCTCGCGCCGCTCGCCACGGACATTCATCTTGTCGAGCGTGCGGATGATGACATCCTCCAGCGCCGCCACATAGGCGCGGACATCCTGCCGCCGCCGTTTCAGATCGAGCATCACGTAGACAACCCGCTGGCCTGGCCCGTGATAGGTATATTCACCGCCGCGACCCGTGGCGAAGACGGGGAAACGCTCCGGCTCTATAAGGTCGGCGGCATCGGCGCTGGTGCCGGCGGTGTAGAGCGGCGGATGTTCCAGAAGCCAGACGAGTTCATCGGCCTCGCCGCTGGCGATGGCGGCGACTTCACGCTCCATTTCCTCAATCGCCTGCTCATAGGGCACGAGGCCTTCCGAGATTCGCCAGCGAACGGGCGGCGAACCGGGAGCGGGCAGCATGTTTGTCTCTATATCGGTGCGTGTGAGCATGAAAAAGTCCTTTCCACAGCCTTCTCGCAAAATGGCGAGACGGCCGCAACCCCAGCATTTCCGGGCTTCCTGCATATAGGATGGTGCGGTGCGATTTTTAATTTCAAAAAACTGTCACGACGCTCTTGTGCACCGAAAATCCTTTTGCTACATGCACCCCCGTCGGCGCAAGTCGACGCCTACCACGATGCGGTCGTGGCGGAATTGGTAGACGCGCAGCGTTGAGGTCGCTGTGGGGCAACCCGTGGAAGTTCGAGTCTTCTCGACCGCACCAAAGAAACCCGCTTCGGCGGGTTTTTTCTTTTTTAGCCAGTCGTTTAGATAGCTTTCTGTTTTCTGCTCGCGGTTTCGTTGGAACAGAGCTCGGGCGGCTTCGATGTGATTTTCGTCACTACCCGGGCTTTATAATTTGGTTCGGAGAACTCTCGACCTGCCGCTACTTCAGCATGCTCGTCGCGACCTAGCGTCGAATGATATTTGAGGCGGTACCATTTCCCTGATGGTTGCCATCTCCGACGCGATACGGGTCACCGTCCATCACTTGGTCCATGCGCCATTGAGACCCTCGATATGGGCTTTCCCACGTCTGGCACCCGGCAAGAGCGGCAGTTGCCGTCAGCACTCCGAAAGTGAGAGCGGTTCGCAGCATATTAGCCTCCTATGAAATTTCGTCGCACAGTTATGTAGGACGAGGTTGGCGGCTTTGCGATGTCCCCCAGGAATTTATCGCTCCTTTGAGACCGTACTCGATCTGACCGGCGTGAAATTTCGGTGGATATCAATGCACGCTCCGGTGGACATCGGCCTCACCCTAAAAAACGAGGGGTGGAATATCAGAGGTCTGATGTTAGCTTTCGTCAGGAAAAATGTCCGGGGGGTTTCGTGCTGGGGGACAAAACGGATTCAGACAATGCGCTTGGCTATTACATGTGGAGTATTTCCGACAACAGGCTGATCATGGATGCCGTCACCGCGGAGTGTCATGGTTTTTCGGAACCGGTTGCGTCACGCGGGGTGACGATCGAGGCTATACTCGAAAGAATAGATGTCGAAATGCGCGATCAGGTGGCGCAGGCCATTTTTGAGAGCATTACGACAGGTGTTTTTTTTGACCAGCGTTATAAGGTCAATCTGCCGGACGGATCGAAACGATGGATCGTGGCGAAGGGCAGGGCGATTTTTGATGCCGACAATACGCCGTTTCTGGGCATTGGCAGCGTTCGGGATATTACCCTGAAAAAAACCTATCAGTTCGAGCCTCGGCAATAGCAATCCGGGCTTTTGAAACCGCGCATAAAAAGAGGCGGCCTTCGCCGCCTTTTTTCATCTGCACCGTGCTTGGACATCAGAAGACGGCAAGATATTTCAGCAGCGAAATAATGCCGATGATGATGACGATCACCTGCGCAATCTGTTTCGCACCGCCGCCGACCGGCAGGCGCGCGATAAGCCACAAGACGAGCACAATCACCAGAAAGGTGATCAGAATGCTGACGAGCGTAGATGTAACCATATGTCCCAGCTCCCTGTAAAATAAAGGCTTCAACGGTCGTTCACCGTTGTGTGAGTAAAAAGCGCCAGATAGATTTTTGTTCCATGCAGTTGATTGCGCGCGATTAAATTAGGACTTGCTGAATGGCAGATGGTGGGAAGGTGAAGTTGCGTCCCGTGGGGGCGAGGGCCGAGGTGGGGCGGCTCGGTCGCCCCGCCATTTCGACGGTGACAGGCGGTAAACTGGATCTCGTGACCGGCGTTGCAGAGCCGGGATTCAACCCGATTGATCTACTGTATTCGTCACTCGCCGCCTGTCTTGCACTCAGCGCCCGGATCGCCGCCAGTCGGCTAGGTTTGCTGGAGCGCTTCAATGGTGTGGTTGTCGAGGTCACGGGCGAAAAATCCGCCGAGGAGCCGTACAGCATTGTCCGTTTCGACATTGGCATCGCGGTGAGCGGCGATTTCGATGAGAATAGCCGCAACGCCATTGCCCATCTTGCCGAGGATATATGCACTGTCAGCAACACGCTGAAGGGCGATGCGGAATTCGCGATGTCTGTTACCGGCTGACGATCAAGGCTTCCGGGATTTCTCCCATTTTTTCACCAGCCGGTCGCGCTTGAGCTTCGAGAGGCGCTTCAGCCAGAAAATGCCATCCAGCTGGTCGATCTCGTGCTGGATGCAGACGGCGTGAAATCCCTCGGCGGTCTGCCGGTGTTCGCCGCCGGATATGTCCCGAAACCTCACCTCGACACTGCAAGGCCGCTCCACCTCGTCGGTAAAGCCCGGCATGGAGACGCTGCCCTCCATATGGCGCATGGTCTGCGTGGATTGGCTGATTATTTCGGGATTGATGTAGGTCAGGACGGTTCCCGGTGTCAGTTCCAACACGAAAACCCGCTGTTTTATGCCGATGTGGGCGGCGGTGATGCCGACGCCGGGTGCAGCGCGCATCGTGTCGATCAGGTCCGTTACCAGCTGTTGCAATTGCCCGTCGAAAGCCGTGACCGGCGCGCAGATTTCGGACAAACCGGGATGAGGGTAGGGCAGGATCGGCCTGATTGCCAAGGAATGCTCCGTTCGTTTCAAATCCGCAGGGACGCCGCCGCGAGGGCCTGTCCTTCTTCGGTTGCCTCCAGAAAGCTGCGCTGGGTGCGGGCATCGCGTTGTGTCACCCGCACGAAACGTGGCGACAGGGCTGTGATTTCGCGCAGAATGAGGGCGTGCGCAAGCCCCAGCCGATTGGCGATGCTGCGGCTGTCAGCGGCGATGTTGAGACGAAGCGAAAGAAGGATCGCCGCGCCCGTGGCTGTCAGCGCCCGTGAGGAGCTTTCCTGAACCCGGTCCACCGCCGCCATGAACGCGGCGGCGGACTGCGCCTCGTCCATCAGGAGGCGTCCGGGCGCAGGCGAACAGAGACGAGCACCGATTTCGATGTCGGCGTGAAACTGTCTTCGCCATAGCTCGATAGCGGCACCAGCACGTTCAGTTCCGGATAATAACCGCCGACGCTGCCCTGCGGGATATTATAGGGCACCAGCCGGAAATTCCGCGCAATGCGTTCCACGCCGTCGCCATATTCGCCGATGACATCGACACGCTGGCGGGAATGGGCGCCGAGCGTTTCCATGTCCTTCGGGTTCATGAAGATGACGTGGCGCTCGCCATAGACGCCGCGATAACGGTCGTCCATGCCGTAGATCGTGGTGTTGTATTGATCGTGGCTGCGGAAGGTCTGCAAGACAAACAGGTCATCGCGCGTGAGCGCCTGCTGGTGTTCGGTCTGTTCGGGTAGCGGACCGCTATAGAAGGTGGCCTTTTTCGCCGGCGTGTTCCATTCCCGTTCGGCTGCTGCGTTGCGCAGATGAAAACCGCGCGGCACGCGTACGCGCTCGTTGAAATTATCGAAACCGGGAATGACCCGCTCGATCATGTCGCGGATGAGGTCGTAATCATCGGCAAGCGCCTTCCAGTCGACATGGGCATTGCCAAGCGTCGCCTCGGCGATGCCAGCGACGATGGCCACTTCCGAACGCAGCTCATCCGAGGCCGGTGGATTGATGCCGCCGGAACCGTGCACCATGCTCATGGAATCCTCCACCGTGACGATCTGCGAGCGCCCGGCCGAATTGCGGTCGATTTCCGTTCGGCCGAGGCAGGGCAGCACAAAGGAGGTTTCGCCCGGCACCAAGTGCGAATGGTTGAGCTTGGTGGCGATGTTGACGGTCAGCTTCTGCTTTTCGAAAGCCTTGACGATCAGCGGGCTGTCGGGCGTCGCCCGCATGAAATTGCCGCCGAGCGCGATGAAAGTCTGAGCCTTGCCGTCCAGCATCGCGGCGACGGCTTCGACGGTATTGTGGCCGGGCTTGCGCGGCATGGGGACGCCAAGTTCCTTTTCCAGCGCATCGAGAAGCGCGGGCGGGGCTTTTTCATCGATGCCGACGGTGCGGTCGCCCTGCACGTTGGAATGGCCGCGCACGGGGCAAAGGCCGGCGCCCGGACGGCCGATATTGCCACGCAGCAGCATGAAATTGGTGATCTCGCGAACGATAATGACCGAATGCCTGTGCTGCGTGACACCCATGGCCCAGGTGGCGATGACGGAACCGGCGTTCATGTAGATGCGGGCGGCTTCCTCGATCTCCGCGCGGGTGAGGCCGGACTGGTCGAGGATGCTCTCCCAGCTCGTCGCATCGACGGCGGCGCGATAGGCATCGAATTCGGCCGCATGTTCGGCGATGAAGTCGTAGTCGATGATGGCGGGCTCGCCCGCCGCCCTTGCTGCATCGTCGGCGGCGAAGACTGCCTTGCTCATGCCGCGCACTGCCGCCATATCGCCACCCTGACGCGGCTGGTAATAGTTGGTGGCGATTTTCGTGCTGCTGCCGGTGATCATTTCGATCTTGTCCTGGGGGTCGGCGAAACGCTCGAGACCCTTTTCCCGGATGGGATTAAAGACAGCGATGCGGGCGCCGCGAAGGGCGGCGCGGCGCAAGTCGCCAAGCATGCGTGGATGGTTGGTACCGGGATTTTGCCCGATGACGAAAATGGCGTCCGTCTGCTCGAAATCCTCCAGCAGCACCGTGCCCTTGCCGACGCCGATCGATTCTTTCAGGCCGACGCCGCTCGCCTCGTGACACATGTTGGAGCAGTCGGGGAAATTATTGGTACCGTAAAGCCTGACCATCAACTGATAGAGGAAGGCCGCCTCGTTGGAGGCGCGGCCGGAGGTATAGAACTCAGCCCGGTCGGGACTGTCGAGGCTGTTGAGGATACGGCCGATTTCGGCGAAGGCATCGTCCCAGGAGACAGGCAGATATCTGTCGCTCG
This sequence comes from Agrobacterium salinitolerans, assembly GCF_002008225.1. GTDB lineage: Bacteria > Pseudomonadota > Alphaproteobacteria > Rhizobiales > Rhizobiaceae > Agrobacterium > Agrobacterium salinitolerans. The sequence continues at coordinate 314,478 of NZ_MRDH01000006.1, forward strand.
CCCGGTCATAACGCATGGGATGGGTGAGGCGGCCCTGTTTTTCCAGTTCGTAATCAGACCAGCTGCGCAGTTCGGATACGGTGCGGCTGGCGAAGAAATCCGGCGGCACCCGGGCTTCCGTTGCTTCCCATGACACCGCCTTGACGCCGTTTTCGCAGAACTCGAAAGAGGAGCCATGTTCCGGGTCTCCCCAGGCGCAGCCCGGGCAGTCGAATCCATCCGGCTGGTTGGTCTTCAAAAGCGTGCGGGCGCCGGAAATCGGGGCGCCGGATTCCAGGAGGCGTTTGCCGACGCTTTTGAGTGCGCCCCAGCCACCTGCGGCGGAGGATGCCTTGCCTATGAAATCCGTCTTGCTCATGATTGTGATTCCCGGGATGTGTCTTCTTGTGCGCGCCCGACGGCGCTTGCCGTTTGTCAAAAGCATCTTCAAAAGCGCTGATCCGCACCGCCTGTCAATGTCTTAATTGTGCATTGCGGCAAAACCTTTGTTCGCCCATTCGACATTTAAAACGGGAACGGCGTAAAGGGGGTGGACGTTGTCGTAAAACAAGCCGCGCAGATTGGCTAAACATGCTTATGGCCGCTGGCTGAGACCCTGCCGGCCAATAGGAAGAGGAATGTCGAATGGATTTTTTGCCGCGGCCGGAGAGCTTGCGTATTTGCTGCTACCCGGTTGTTGACAATATACCTTTTAACGCCATTCTGCCTGCGCATCCGTGCACTGCCATATTTGAATACAAGGGGACGCCAGATGACAGACCGTGACGACGATCCTGTCGCGCCCGAGGACATGAAGCCGACGGAAGCGCCCTCCGATATCTACGCCGAAGACGGTTCGGTACGCTCCGATTTTCTGACGATGGTGGGTGCGGCGATCGCTGACCGCGATCTGCTTTTCCTGCGCAAGAATGTGGCGCGGCTGCACGAATCGGAACTCGGTGACCTGCTGGAATCCATCCTGCCGGAACAGCGCCATGCGCTGGTGCGGCTTCTCGGTTCCGATTTCGACATGACGGCGCTGACCGAGGTGGATGAGGGCATCCGTCTCGATATCGTTGACCAGATGTCGAATGAACAGATTGCCGCCGGCATTGGCGAGCTGGATTCGGACGACGCCGTCTATATTCTCGAGGACCTCGACGACGAAGACCGCGAGGATATTCTCTCGCAACTGCCGTTCACCGAACGCGTGCGGCTGATGCGGGCGCTGGATTATCCAGAAAGTTCGGCCGGTCGCCGCATGCAGACGGAATTCGTCGCCGTGCCGCCGTTCTGGACCGTGGGGCAGACCATCGACTACCTGCGCGAGGAGGAGGAGCTGCCGGAATCCTTTTCGCAGATTTTTGTCATCGATCCCACCTTCAAGCTGGTCGGCGCGCTCGATCTCGACAGGGTTCTGCGCGCCAAACGTCAGGTGAAGATCGAAACGATCATGCACGAGACCAACCACTCCATTCCGGCGGAGATGGACCAGGAAGAGGCCGCGCAGCTTTTCGAGCAATATGACCTTCTCTCCGCCGCCGTGGTCGATGATAACGGCCGACTGGTGGGCGTGCTGACCATCGATGACGTGGTGGACGTCATTCAGGAAGAGGCCGAGGAGGATTTGCTGCGCCTTGGCGGTGTCGGTGACGAAGAGCTGTCGGACTCGATTGCCAGCACGTCCCGTTCGCGCGTGCCCTGGCTTGCGGTTAACCTTATCACCGCCTTTCTCTCCGCCTCTGTCATCAGCCTGTTCGATGCAACGATCCAGCAGATCGTCGCGCTGGCGATCCTGATGCCGGCGGTGGCCGGTATGGGCGGTAATGCCGGATCGCAGACCATGACGGTGTCGGTGCGGGCGCTCGCCACCAAAAGCCTCGATATTCACAACGCTGCGCGCATCATCCGGCGCGAGGCGGGCGTGGGTATTCTGAATGGCATGCTGTTCGGCTGCGCCATCGGCATCGTTGCCGGTATCTGGTTTCAGGATATCCATATCGGCGGCATCATCGCCACGGCCATGTGCCTCAACATGCTGGCGGCGGCGCTGGCGGGCATTCTCATTCCGCTGGTGCTCGACAAGTTTGGCGCGGACCCGGCGGTCTCGTCGGCAGTTTTCGTGACGGCGGTCACCGATATTGTCGGCTTCTTCGCCTTTCTGGGGATCGCGACCTGGTGGTACGGTATTTCCGGATAGGGCCAGACGGGCGAAAATTGACTTTTACGTGAAGGTCAAATAATATCTTCCGGTGATGAATCGGATAGGCCCTTGGACAAGTATTATAGCATAACCGAACTGACACGCGAATTCGGTGTTTCCACCCGCACCTTGAGGTTTTACGAGGACGAGGGACTGATTCACCCTGAACGTCGCGGGCGCACACGGCTTTTCAGGGCTGCAGACCGCCGCCTCATTCAGGAAATCCTGCGCGGCCGCCGTATCGGTTTCACGATCTCCGAAATTCGCGAGATCATTCACGTCTACAAGGAACCGCCGGGCGAATCGGGCCAATTGGTGCTTCTGATGAAGAAGGTCGATGAAAAGCGTGCCGAGCTTCGGCAAAAACGCAAGGACATCGAAGAGACGCTGGCGGAACTCGACAATGTCGAAGAAGCCTGTCTGACGCGGCTTGCCGAAATCGGCGTTGGGACATGAAAGCAGCTCGTGCTGCTTGATTCGTCAGTGATTTTATGCCGAAAACAGGCCTTAAGCCTTCTATCTTTACCGCATTCCTTTGGGGGACGATCGCCAGAGTGGTGATGGGCCGCGTTGGAGCGAGTATGTGCCGCTTGTCGCCTTCTCCCCGCCGGGGAGAAGGTCGCGGCAGCGGGATGAGGGGGCTAGGGTAGAGATATTCGGCAACGTTGCCCCCTCATCCGACCCTTCGGGCCACCTTCTCCCTCCTCGGGGAGAAGAAACAAGCGGCAAGCCCTGACGTCTCCCTACTGTGCCTCAACCGTGCACTGTTGCGCCACCTCACTGACCTTCGTCTGCTGATCGGCGTTGAGCTTGCCTTCCATCATCGTGTCGAACAGGTTTTCCGCCTGCAGCTTCTCCAGTGTGCAGCCGCAGAAACGCTGGCACAGTTCCAGCCCGTTGGCCTGCTCGACACAGCTCTTTTCACAGCTCGATTTGTAAAGCTCGACCTGATCGACAGGCGAGGGTGGGGCTATGAGCGACAGGGTATAGACAAGGCCGATAAGCACCGGCTGGTGGATGAGGTAGAATGCCAGGCTGTGGCGGCCGGCGCCTGCGATCAGGTTGCGAGGCGAACTCGGGCTTCGAAAGCGGTCGAGCCAGTCGCGCGGCGTGACGAATTGCGACACCGCAAGCCCGGCAAGGAAGGGCGCAAGCCAGGGCAGAAGCGGCACATAGTCGTTCGAACGGGGCGGCGTGGTGGAAAAACCAATCCAGGCCAACCATTTTGCGTTGAACAGTTCGGACTGCAGATAGTGAGGCAGGGTGAAGGCGATCACGGCAAAAAGCAACGTCACGGCCGCGGGGGCTCGCACGAACAGCAACCCGACAAGGCTTGCCGCGGCGATATTGTGCAATATGCCAAAGAAGATGAAGCTGTCAGGAAAGGCGAAATAGGTGGCGATGGTAATGAGCAGTGCCGAGCCGGCCACCATCGCAAAACGTTTGCCGAAAGACGGCCAGTTGACGCCCTTACCATGGGCGAGAAACAGGCTGAAACCGGCCAGAAACAGGAATGAGCTGGCGATGCCGCGCGCATAGAGTTTCCACAGGCCGGTGGTTGCCGTGCCGGGTTCCAGATAGCCGAAATATTCCAGATTCCATGTGAAGTGGTAGGACGCCATGGCGATGAGGGCCAGCCCGCGCAGGGTGTCGAGACCGCCTATGCGGCCTTTGCGGCGGTTTTCGTTTGCGGCTGCGTTCGTGTTCATGGTTTCCGTTTTCGGCTTTCGGGGGGCGGTATCACGCTCGGCTTGGCCCCTGAAGTGCGGCTATTTCAAGGCCTGTTTTCTTCCATAATGGCGCGCCGTGCTTCGGAAAAGAACTGGCGGCGTAACAACGCCACGATGATGATGAGCGTGCTGGCGATGAAGACATAGGGGCTGATGAACCAGCCGAGATAACCGATTGACAGAAAGATGGTCCGCAGGCCGTCATTGAAGTTCTTAGCAGCGATGATGTTCATCTTTATGACGTTTTCGGCTGCCCGCTCGGCCGCCCTGCGATCGGCGCCGACATCGTGGACCATGGGAATGGCGCCGAACAGGATGGTGCAATAGTTGAACAGGCGGTAGGACCAGCCGAACTTGAAGAAGGAATAACCGAAAAGACAGGTCAGCCCGATGACCTTCAGCTCGAAGGCCGTGCGCCCGGCATACTGCACGAACGGCATGTCGCGAAACACCGATTCGACCTGTTCTGTGGCGCCCAGCAGGGCGAAACATCCGCCGATGGCGAAGATGGAGGTGGAGGCGAAGAAGGCGGTGCCATTCTGAAGGCCGGCCATGATCTGCGTGTCGATCATCTTCAGGTCGCGCTTCAGCGAATTCATGATCCACTCGCGGCGGCGCTCGGCCATGGCCTGGTTGAGGCTGGCTCTCGAAAACAGCCTCGTGCCCGTCGTGACATGGGTATAAACGGCCCATAGCAGGATGAAAACCACGATCGAGATATAGTCCATCACGGTCATCACGGGCAGGCCACCTTGCTGTTTGCGAATCTTCGAAAGCATATTGATTTGAAGGCCATGGCAAGGCAATGGCGGCGGCTGCCGTCACTCCATATTCTCCTTGGGCGTTGCGGTTTCATCATTCGGTTTTTCGCTAACGTTCCGGTAACCAAGTCGCTTTATCAATCCAGTCGCGGACGATGTGTCTGCCGGTTCCGGGTTAAGGTTTTGCGTCCCGGTTCCGCCCGTTTTTTCGCCAGCGGCGAGGGCCGATTGACAGAATGGCCGTTCGCACCTAGCCTTTTATCTGGACCGGTGTTTCCGGTATCCGGAGCAGCCAAGGCTGATATGCCTCGCATCCTGCAGGCAGGTCTTGTTTTCTCCGGCCCGGTATCAGCGGCAGTCCGGCATGAGCAACCGGGGAACGCCTTTTTCTACGAATCGTTCCCTTCCTGTCTGTCTGCCCCTGGCTTGCGACACGGCGAAGATGCCGGTCCGTTTCATTCTCTTCCTTCAGGTTTCAGATGACAGATAAAAACCGCTCCGTTTTCATTCTTGGCGGCGCGCGCTCAGGCAAGTCCCGTTTTGCGGAGGAGCTTGCGGGCAAGTCGGGTGGAAGCCTGCATTATCTGGCCACTGGCCGGGCATGGGATGACGAGATGCGCGACCGCATCGTCCATCATCAGGCGCGGCGCGGCGGCGAATGGACAACGCATGAAGCGCCCGTCGATATTGCCGCCGTGCTGGACCAGCTCGGCGCGCCGGAAAATGTCGTTCTCATCGATTGCCTCACCCTGTGGCTCACCAATCTGATGATGGAGAACGCCGATATCGAGGCTGCTTTTGCGGCGCTCGAGACGGCGATTGCATCGGCTCGAGCTAAGCTGATTCTCGTCTCCAACGAAGTCGGTCTCGGCATCGTGCCGGAAAACCGCATGGCGCGGGAATTTCGCGATCACGCCGGCCGCCTGCATCAGCGAATCGCCGCCATTGCCGCAGAAGTCTATTTCGTCTCCGCCGGCCTGCCCCTGAAGATGAAGGGCTGAAGGGTACGCGCGCAAGCGGGGCCGGCATCGCTGCGCATTTTGCTCTTGTACAAATTTCTCTCGTAAAGTCGCGTCCCGTTTTGCCGGGGCTGCGACAGCTTTGCTTTCTTGACCTGGATCAAGGTGGCGCTCTCCCGCCGGTGGCAATGCTCCAACCGACGCATAGGCACGTTTTCGCTCTCTTGGGCGCGTGCCGTGCCTTTCGTCGGTCGGCTTGCACGTTGGGGGAAACCAACAATGAATTACACGTTAGAAACCGCGATCGTGGCGCTCGGCGCCTTTCTCGCGTTGCTTGGGGCAGCCTTTGCCCATGACAGTCTTTTCGCAGCCCATATGTGGGTATTGTTCTTTACGCTTCTGGTCAGCACGGTGCTTTTGCTGCGCCGTGTCTCCTTCGCGCCTGTCGGTTCTGCCACGCGTGCTCACTTGAAGTCGGAATATTTCGACGAGGTGGTGAAATACGGCGTCATCGCCACTGTGTTCTGGGGTGTCGTCGGCTTTCTGGTTGGCGTTGTCGTGGCGCTTCAGCTCGCCTTTCCCGATCTCAACCTCGCGCCCTATTTCAATTTCGGCCGGATGCGGCCGCTGCACACATCGGCGGTTATCTTCGCTTTCGGGGGAAATGCGCTGATTGCCACCTCCTTTTACGTGGTGCAGAGAACCTGTCGCGCGCGGCTGTTCGGCGGCAATCTCGGCTGGTTCGTGTTCTGGGGCTACAACCTCTTCATCGTCATGGCCGCCACCGGCTATCTGCTCGGCATCACGCAGGGCCGCGAATATGCGGAACCGGAATGGTATGTGGATATCTGGCTGACCATTGTCTGGGTCGCCTATCTGCTGGTGTTCCTCGGTACGATCCTCACGCGCAAGGAGCCGCATATCTATGTGGCGAACTGGTTCTACCTCAGTTTCATCGTCACCATCGCCATGCTGCATATCGTCAACAATCTCGCCATTCCCGTCTCGTTCCTTGGCGTCAAGAGCTATTCGGCTTTTTCGGGCGTGCAGGACGCGCTGACGCAATGGTGGTACGGCCATAACGCTGTCGGCTTCTTCCTGACAGCCGGCTTCCTCGGCATGATGTATTATTTCATTCCCAAGCAGGTGAACCGCCCGGTCTATTCCTACCGCCTGTCGATCATCCACTTCTGGGCGCTGATCTTCATGTATATCTGGGCCGGCCCGCACCATCTGCACTATACGGCGCTGCCGGACTGGGCGCAGACGCTCGGCATGGTGTTCTCGATCATGCTGTGGATGCCGTCCTGGGGTGGCATGATCAACGGCCTGATGACGCTTTCGGGTGCCTGGGACAAGATCCGTACAGACCCCATCGTGCGCATGATGGTGATGGCGGTGGCCTTTTACGGCATGGCGACCTTCGAAGGTCCGATGATGTCGATCAAGGCCGTCAACTCGCTCAGCCACTATACCGACTGGACCATCGGCCATGTGCATTCGGGTGCTCTCGGCTGGAACGGCATGATCACCTTCGGCGCGATCTATTACCTGACGCCGAAACTCTGGGGCAGGGAGCGTCTTTACAGCCTGCAACTCGTCAACTGGCACTTCTGGCTCGCCACGATCGGCATCGTCATCTACGCGGCCGTCATGTGGGTGGCCGGCATCCAGCAGGCGCTGATGTGGCGCGAATACGATACCCAGGGCTTCCTCGTCTATTCCTTCGCGGAGTCGGTCGCGGCGCTGTTCCCCTATTACGTGATGCGTGCATTGGGCGGCCTGATGTTCCTCAGTGGCGCGCTGATCATGGCCTACAACGTCACAATGACCATCCTCGGTCATCAACGCGAGGAGGGCGCCAGCAAGGGCGCGGCTCCTTCGCTGCAGCCCGCTGAATAAGGAGAGGCCGATGTCCATACTCGACAAACACGGCGTCATCGAACGTAACGCCACCCTGCTTCTGGTCGGCTCGCTGCTCGTCGTCTCAATCGGCGGTATCGTGGAAATCGCACCGCTCTTTTATCTCGAAAACACCATCGAGAAGGTGGAAGGCATGCGGCCCTACACGCCGCTGGAACTGGCCGGGCGCAACATCTACATCCGCGAGGGATGTTATGTCTGCCACAGCCAGATGATCCGACCGTTCCGCGACGAGGTGGAGCGTTACGGGCATTACAGCCTGGCAGCGGAATCCATGTATGACCATCCGTTTCAGTGGGGTTCCAAGCGCACGGGGCCGGATCTTGCGCGTGTCGGCGATCGTTATTCGAACGAGTGGCACGTGCAGCATCTGGCCGATCCGCGTTCGGTCGTGCCGGAATCGATCATGCCCTCCTATGCTTTCCTGAAGACCACGACGCTGAAGGTCACCGAGGTTTCTATGGAGCTGAAGGCCAACCGCGCCGTCGGCGTACCCTATAGCGACGAGATGATCGAAAAGGCGAGCGCTGACATGAAGGCGCAGGCTGACCCGAATGCCGATACCAGCGAGCTGCTAGCGCGTTACCCGAAGGCCAAGGTCGGAGATTTCGACGGCGATCCGGCCAAGCTCACCGAAATGGATGCGCTTGTGGCCTATCTGCAAATGCTCGGCACGCTGGTCGATTTCTCGACCTATGACGATGCCGCCGGATACCGGTGAGGAGGTGTGAGCCATGGAAACCTACACGGCCATGCGCCACTTCGCCGATAGCTGGGGTCTGCTTGCCATGACCCTGTTCTTTGCCGGCGTCGTTATTTTCACCCTTCGCCCAGGCTCGAGAAAAGCCGCGGACGATGCCGCCGGCATTCCGCTCAAGGAGGACTAGGATATGTCCGAAAAACACATCGATAAAATCAGCGGCGTCGAAACCACTGGCCATGAATGGGACGGTATCCGCGAGTTGAACAACCCAATGCCGCGCTGGTGGGTCTGGACCTTCTATCTCACTATACTGTGGGCCATAGGCTATACCATCGCCTATCCGGCATGGCCGCTGATCAACGGGGCGACGCAAGGGTTGCTCGGCTGGAACAGCCGCGGCGATATTGCCGCCGATATTGCCGATGCAAAACAGTTGCAGAGCGTCTTTGTCGACAAAATCGCCAATGCGTCGCTTGCCGAAATTCAGACCGACCCGGCCCTGAGTCAATTTGCCCTTTCCGGCGGCGCGGCCGCTTTCAAGGTCAATTGCATTCAGTGTCACGGTTCGGGCGCGGAAGGCGGGCAGGGTTATCCCAACCTCAACGATGACGACTGGATGTGGGGCGGCAGCGTCGAGGACATCTATACAACGGTGAAGCACGGCATTCGTTTTGCCGACGATGCTGATACGCGTGCTTCGGAAATGCCGGCCTTCGTCGACATTCTGAAGTCTGACGAAATCCGCGAGGTTGCCGCCTATGTCGTCAGTCTGACGGGAACGCCTTCCAATCCGGCGCTGGTGGAACCTGGCAAACAGGTTTTTGCGGATAATTGCGCTTCTTGCCACGGTGAGGATGCCAAGGGCAACCGCGAGTTCGGAGCACCCAATCTTGCCGATGCTATCTGGCTGAAGGCCCACGGCGAAGAAGGTATCGCTGCACAGATACGGTCACCGAAACATGGGGTGATGCCTGCCTGGGGAGAGCGTCTCGGCGATACGACCGTCAAGCAGCTTGCCATCTTCGTGCATTCGCTTGGTGGGGGTGAATGAGGTGAGCAGAATGTGAAGAAGGGGCGCCGGGGAGGCGCCCTTTTATCATGGGCAGATCAGGCGTTGTCCGCCCGTCCATCCGGATATTCGGCTGGTCCCTTCAACTCGATCTTGTTGCCGAAGGGATCACGGAAATAGAACGAATGTCCCATTCCTCTCGCGCCGCCGTGAAAGGCTTCCTGTTCTATCGTAACGTTAAATTTCGCCAGATGTGCGCGAAGCGCATCATGGTTCAGGGGACCGGTCGCTATGCAGATGTGATCGACATTCCGTCCTCCGGCGACGGGCGGAGCAGCCTTTGTGCCACCGGGATGTGTGACATCCCACAGCACGATCAAGGCATTTCCGCACCAGACCTGTTCCATGCCGAGAGCAGGATAAGAGTAACCATCAGTGCACCCCAGCACGTTCCGGTAGAAATCGAGCGCCCGCGCCATATCGTCGACGATGAAGACGATATGATCGATACCGACCAACGAAAAAGGCGGCGTTGTCAAAGTCATTGCGGGTTCCTGCCGATCAGTTTTTCGACCAGACGGCCAGTTCGTATCCATCCGGATCGGTGAAATGGAAACGCCGGCCGCCGGGAAAGGCGAAGATCGCGACGCTGATCTGGCCGCCGGCGGCCTCGATACGCCGTTGCACATCCTCGATATCGGCGGCGTAGAGAATGACGAGCGGTCCGCCCGTGGAAGAAACCGGCGCGGTGGTGGTGAAGCCGCCCGTCAGGCGGCCGTCGGAGAATTCGCAATATTGCGGACCGTAATCCTTGAAAGTCCAACCGAACGCGCCGCCGTAAAATTCCTTGCTGCGCTCGATATCGGCGACGTTGAATTCGACATAGTCGATGCGTCGGTCGTTTGTATTCGTGATCATCTTTCCTCCATCAATCCTTTTCGAGCAGCGCCTTCAGCGTTTCGAGATCGGCCGTGACCGCTCTTGCATCCTGATCGAAATCCTCGTCCGTCATGCCCTGAAGGCGAAGCAGGGTGAAACTCACCTCCGTACCGTCGCCATTCGGTGTCACCCGTAGCGCGTTATAAACTTTGATACCATCCGGCAATGTCACGACGTGGTCGATGACGCCCAATTCGTTTGCGGGCGCAAAATTGACGCGTACCTCGCCAAGCGGCCCGCCCTCGGCGATCCAGTCTTGGCCATCGGCTTTAAGACCGCCCGCAAGGCCCGCGGCCCAGCGGGGCATATTCTGAGGGTCGGAGGCGAAGTTGTAGACCTCAGCCCACGGTTTTTCGATGGATAGATGAATGATTCTCGACTGCATGACAGGCATTTCATCCTCCCTGACGGCGCTTTCCCGCGACTGCGCCACTTTGTCGTCACTTGATGCAAGTCAAGGATGTTTCACTGCGGAGATGGGAGAAAGCAAGGAGATAAAAATGGACTCCTATCATGAACATCTATCGCGCCGGACAGGATCGCCCGCAACAGCCGGTTGAAAGACTGGAGGCGGAAGCCGTCAATTCCGCAAAAACGCGCAAACCGCTCTATGAAGCGCGCAAGAAGATTTTTCCCAAGCGCGCCGAGGGCCGGTTCCGGCGGTTCAAATGGCTGGTAATGCTGATCACGCTCGGCATTTATTATCTGACGCCATTCCTGCGCTGGGACCGTGGCCCCTATGCGCCAGATCAGGCGGTGTTGATCGATATCGCCAACCGGCGCTTTTATTTCTTCTTCATCGAAATCTGGCCGCAGGAGTTCTTTTTCGTCGCCGGATTGCTGGTCATGGCGGGGCTGGGGCTCTTTCTCGTCACCTCCGCCGTTGGGCGCGCATGGTGCGGTTATACCTGTCCGCAGACCGTCTGGGTCGATCTGTTTCTGGTGGTCGAGCGGGCGATAGAGGGCGACAGGAACGCTCGCATGAAACTGGATGCGGCGCCCTTCACGTTTGGCAAGTTACACAAGCGGGTGTTGAAACATGCGGTCTGGCTGGTCATCGGTGTTCTGACAGGTGGAGCCTGGATCTTCTATTTTGCCGATGCGCCGACGCTGGCGAGAGAGTTCCTGACCGGCGAAGCACCCATGATCGCTTACACCACCGTCGCGATCCTCACCGCTACTACCTATGTCTTCGGCGGGCTGATGCGGGAACAGGTCTGCACCTATATGTGCCCCTGGCCGCGCATTCAGGCAGCGATGCTGGACGAGAATTCGCTTGTCGTCACTTATAATGACTGGCGGGGTGAACCGCGCTCGCGGCACGCTAAAAAGGCTGCGGCGGCAGGGGAGAGCATCGGCGATTGCGTCGATTGCAATGCCTGCGTTGCGGTCTGTCCCATGGGCATCGACATCAGGGACGGGCAGCAGCTGGAATGCATCACCTGCGCGCTCTGTATCGATGCCTGTGACGGGGTGATGGACAAGATCGGCAAACCGCGCGGGCTGATCGCCTATGCGACGCTGTCCGAATACCAGTCCAATATGGCGCTGGCGACCGGCAACGGCGAATACGCCATCCGTCCCGCCAATGTGCGCGAAGAGGACGGCCGTTTCAGTAGGCGCGTGCGCCACTTCAACTGGCGCATCATCTTCCGGCCGCGCACGCTGCTTTATACGGCCATCTGGGCTGCCGTTGGCATGGGCATGCTGTTTGCGCTGGTGACGCGCGAGCGGCTGGCGCTCAATGTCCTGCATGACCGTAATCCGCAATATGTGCTGGAATCGAACGGTTCGATCCGTAACGGCTACACGGTCCGAATCCTCAACATGGTGCCGCAGCCGCGCATAATGAGGCTGACGATGGACGGCCTTCCGAATGCGGTGATGAAGATAAACGGCATGGCCGATACGGCTGCCCGGGCTTTCGAGGTGACCGTGGAGCCGGATGAAGCGACGACGCTGAAGGTATTTGTCACCCTGCCGGGCGCGGATGTTGCGCGGGTAGCTGAAAATTTCGAATTCATCGTCAGCGATACGGCCGGCCACGAAACGGCCCGTTACGATGCGGTCTTCAATGCTCCGGGAGTGAAAAAATGACGGTGAACAATCAACGCGCCTCCGGTTTCACATTTACAGGCTGGCACATGCTCGGCGTGATGGTGCTGTTCTTTGGTACCATCATTACCGTCAACATGATCATGGCCTGGAACGCGATCCATAGCTGGAGCGGGCTTGTGGTGCCCAATACCTATGTGGCCAGCCAGCAGTTCAACGCCAAGGCGGAGGCCGCCAAGGCAAGGGCTGCAACCGGCATCAAGGGCAGGCTGGCGGTGGATGAAAAGACGGTGCGTTACGAAGTTTTCCATCCGGATGCCGGGCCTGTCGACACGGATACGGTGACGGCGCATTTCCGCCGGCCCGTGGGTGAGAGCCAGAATTTCGACATGGAGCTGACCCCGGTTTCCACGGGTGTTTTCACTGCTGCGCATGACATGTTGCCCGGCCAATGGATCGTCGAAGTGACAGCCGTCAAGGATGGCCGGATCATCGTGCATGAGGGCACGCGGATCGCCGTCATAAGGGGGCGCAAATGAGCTGCTGCGCACCGGGAACGGAAGGGTCGCTGCAACTCGGCGAACCGGTCAATCCGCCATCGTCGGAGGAATTGCTGCTGGCGAGCCGCGATCTGGGGCAGGGTCTTCGCCAGACCGATCTCAGCGTGCCGGGTGTTTATTGCGGCGCCTGCATCACCACCATCGAGACTGCGCTTCGCCGCGTGCCGCAAGTGGAGCGGGCGCGGGTGAACCTGTCGTCGAAACGGGTGGCGGTCGTCTGGAAGGAAGAGGTCGATGGTGTCAGGACCGATCCTGCCGATCTTGCCCGCGCGATCCTTTCAACCGGATACACGACACATCTTTTCGCGAGCGGACCGGATGCTTCGGACGCGTTGCGCTCGCAGCTTATCAGGGCGGTGGCGCTCTGCGGCTTTGCGTCCGCCAACATCATGCTGCTGTCGGTCTCCGTCTGGTCGGGGGCGGATGCGGCGACGCGTGACATGTTCCACTGGATTTCGGCGATGATCGCCGCGCCGGCGCTGATCTATGGCGGGCGTTTCTTTTATCGATCGGCTTGGAATGCGCTGAAACATGGCCGCACCAATATGGATGTGCCGATCGCGCTCGCCATCACGCTTTCCTACGCCGTTTCGCTGTGGGAGACGATCCATCACGGCGAACACGCGTGGTTCGACGCGACGGTATCGCTGCTGTTCTTCCTGCTGATCGGTCGCACGCTTGATCATGTCATGCGCGACAAGGCGCGCTCGGCGATTGCCGGATTGGCCCGCCTTTCGCCGCGCGGCGCTACCGTCATCGACGCGGACGGGGTGCGGGACTACCGGTCGCTTGCGGATATCGAACCCGGAATGTCGATTGCGATTGCGGCGGGTGACCGGGTAGCGGTGGATGCCGTGGTGGTCTCCGGCAGCAGCGATCTCGACATGTCCATCGTCAATGGTGAAAGCGCGCCGCGCCGCGTTGCGGCAGGCGACAGCCTGCAGGCCGGCACGCTCAATCTCACCGGTTCGCTTGTCGCCCGGGTGACTGCGTCCGCAAAGGATTCCTTCCTTTCGGAAGTGATCGGGCTGATGGAAGCGGCCGAAGGCGGGCGGGCACGTTACCGGCGTATCGCTGACCGTGCTGCAAGCTATTATTCGCCTGTGGTGCATCTTCTGGCGCTGGTGACGTTTCTCGGCTGGGGCATTTTCGGCGGCGACTGGAAACAGGCGATGCTGATCGCCATTGCGGTTCTCATCATCACCTGCCCCTGCGCGCTCGGCCTTGCCGTTCCCGTGGTGCAGGTGGTGGCCGCAGGAAGGCTGTTCCGGCACGGTATCATGGTCAAGGAAGGTTCGGCCATGGAGCGGCTTGCTGAAATCGACACCGTGCTGTTTGACAAGACCGGGACCCTGACCGTCGGAAAGCCGAGGCTGGTCGAGACCGGAGATGTAACGCCGGCCATCATGGCGATTGCCGCCGGCCTTGCCGCCCATTCGCGGCATCCGTTGTCGAAGGCTGTGCATGCTGCCTATAGCGGTGCCTTGCCGGCCTATGAAACGGTGCGGGAAATTCCGGGGTCGGGCGTCGAGGCCGAGACGGAAGCCGGCACTTACCGGCTCGGCAATCGCCGTTTCGCCTGTCTGGATGAGGCACGGGTCGACAATGGCGATGCGCGGTCGGAAGTGGTGCTTTCTCTCGATGGCCGGCATCTGGCGAGCTTTGGCTTTGAGGACAAGCCGCGCGCGGGTGCGGTGGCGGCATTGCGCAGCCTGTCTGGGCGGGGCCTTGCGCAGGAGATCGTCTCGGGTGACCGGGCAGCAGCCGTCAGCGCCATGGCGCAGCGGCTGGGGATCGGCAACTGGCGCGCGGACCTGTCGCCGAAGGACAAGGCGGCGCGCTGTGCCGCGCTTGCCGGCGAGGGGCGCAGAGTGCTGATGGTGGGAGACGGTATCAACGACGCTCCGGCGCTTGCCGCTGCGCATGTGTCCATGGCGCCCGCCACCGCCGCCGATATTGGCCGGCAGGCCGCCGATTTCGTGTTCATGCAGGAGAATCTCGATGCCGTGCCTTTCGCAATCGAGACATCGCAGCGGGCAGGAAGGCTTGTCCGGCAAAACTTTGCGCTTGCCATCGGCTATAACGTCGTCGCCGTGCCGATTGCGATTGCCGGCTATGCGACGCCGATGATTGCGGCCATTGCCATGTCGACGTCTTCGCTGGTTGTTGTTGCCAATGCGTTGCGCCTTGCTGGAGCGGCTGAAACTGTCCGTCCCCGGAGCGATGTAACAACAGGATTTGCGGGCGAGGGGGCGCAACTGGCATGAACATGCTGATCTATCTCATTCCCGTCGCGCTGTTCTTAGGGGCACTTGGCCTTTTCGCCTTCCTCTGGTCGGTGCGTTCGGGCCAATATGAGGATATGGACGGGGCCGCCTGGCGAGTAATCGATGATGGTGATGACCGGCCACGGCCCTCTTGACGGAAAAACAAACGGTCAGTTTTGAACTTGTATCGACCTGTCGCAAATATGCAAAGCTGACTTGCGTCATCAAAATTTAATCGTTTCAGTCGCGGCCAGCCTTGCCGTTTGGTGATTACAGTGCCACAACACGACCACCTAAAAGCAAGATGGAGGCACATCCGTGGAACAGGCAGAAATCGGTTTGATCGGTCTCGGCGTCATGGGCTCGAACCTGGCGTTGAACATCGCTGAAAAAGGCAACAAGATCGCCGTATTCAACCGAACCCCTGAAGCGACGAAAAAATTTTACGCTGAAGCCGGGGCGTTGCAGGGGCAGTTGATCCCCTGCGAAACCATCGAGGAATTCGTCGCCGCCATTCGCCCTCCACGCCCGATCATCATCATGATCAAGGCCGGCGATCCGGTGGACCAGCAGATGGAAATCCTGAAACCGCATCTCTCGAACGGCGACATCATGATCGACGCCGGCAATGCCAATTTCCGCGATACGATCCGCCGTTTCGATAACCTCAAGGACAGCGGTCTGACCTTTATCGGCATGGGCGTTTCCGGCGGTGAAGAAGGTGCGCGTCACGGACCGTCGATCATGGTCGGCGGCACCGAAGACAGCTGGAAGCGCGTCGAGAAGGTGCTGACATCCATCTCCGCCAAGTACAACGACGATCCGTGCGTGGCTTGGCTCGGCAATGACGGTGCGGGTCATTTCGTCAAGACGATCCATAACGGCATCGAATATGCCGACATGCAGATGATCGCCGAAATCTACGGCATTCTGCGTGATGGCCTTGGCATGAGCGCGGTTGAGATCGCCGACGTGTTCGCTGAGTGGAACAAGGGGCGCCTGAATTCCTACCTGATCGAGATCACCGAGAAGGTCCTGCGCGCCGCCGATCCGATCACCGGCAAGCCGATGGTCGATCTGATCCTCGACAAGGCCGGCCAGAAGGGCACCGGCAAATGGTCGGTCATCGAAGCCCAGAATATGGGCGTCGCCGCAACCGCCATCGAGGCGGCCGTGGCTGCCCGTATCCTGTCGTCGCAGAAGGATGAGCGTGAAGCTGCCGAGAAGATTTTCGGTCTGCCGACCCTCGCAGCGGCACCCGCCGACAAAAAGGCGTTTATCGCCGATCTGGAAAGCGCGCTTCTGGCCGCCAAGGTCGGCGCCTATGCGCAGGGCTTCGCCATCATGTCGGCCGCGTCGAAGGAGTTCAACTGGAACCTGCCGATGCCGACGATCGCCCGTATCTGGCGCGCCGGCTGCATCATCCGCTCGGAATTCCTCGATGAGATCACTTCGGCCTTTACGAAGGATCCGCATGTGGCCAACCTCATCGTGACGCCGGCCTTCTCCGCCATCGTCAAGGATACCGACGCGCCGCTGCGTCGTGTGGTTTCCTATGCCGTGCTCTCCGGCCTGCCTGTTTCGGCGCTGGCTTCGGCACTCGGCTATTTCGATGCCTATCGCCGCGGTCGCGGCAGCGCCAACCTCATCCAGGCGCAGCGCGACTTCTTCGGCGCCCACGGCTTCGAACGCACCGACGGTGTGGACAAACCGCACGGCCCTTGGGGCAGCGGCGCGGATAGCTTCTGATAGGCTGAAACAACAAACGACAAAAGGCCCGCGCGAGCGGGCCTTTTTCATTTCATCTATGCCTCGATTAGCGGGCGGCGGCGAGACCGACGATGAGGCCGCTGACGGCGTTGATGAGCAGGAACTGGTTGTCGACGCGCACCCAGCGCTGGTCGCGGCGCGGTTCGGCAAGGCGATAGCGGCGGTAGTCACGGCGGTCCACCATGTTGCGGCGCTCACGGGCCGAGAGGCGCTGGCCGCGATCCCAGCGGTGCTTCTTGACGATGACTTTCTTGGTGGTGACCTGACGCTCGACGGTAACGCCGCGATGGCGGTCGTCGTGGCGGCTCTGGGCCTGAGCCATCGGGGCTGCAAGAACGGTGGCTGCCAGAAGAATGGTGACGAACTTTTTCATGGACGTTTCCTCTCGTGTTTCGATGAGGAGAACTTACGAATAAACGAATGAACGGAAACTGAATTTAAAATTACATTTATGTAATGGTTATTAACGGTTAGGTGCGGACATTAATTCTTCGGTTGCAGATTGCAATCCGGCTTTTGGAGTGAGACCGCCCGGTATCCGCCGGACGGCCTTGCTTCATATATCAGGCCCGTTCGGCGGATTTTGCCCAGAGGTTGATATCAGCGTCCTTGGCGTAACGGTCGATTTCCGCAAGCTCGTCGGCGGAGAAATCGGCGTTGTCGAGCGCCTTCACGCAATCCTCGACCTGTTCGACACGGCTTGCGCCGATCAGCGCCGAGGTGATGCGGCCGCCGCGCAGAACCCAGGCGATGGCCATCTGCGCCAGCGTCTGGCCGCGGCGTTCGGCAATGCTGTTCAGCGCGCGGATGTTTTCGACATTGCGCTCGTTGAGAAAGGCCGGGTTGAGCGACTTGCTCTGCGAGGCGCGGCTACCCTGCGGCACGCCACCGAGATATTTCGTCGTCAACATGCCCTGCGCCAGCGGCGAGAAGACGATGGAGCCGATGCCCAATTCTTCCAACGTGTCGACGAGACCATCTTCTTCGATCCAGCGATTGATCATCGAATAGCTCGGCTGATGGATGATGCAGGGCGTGCCGAGGTCCTTCAGGATCGCGGCGGCCTCACGGGTGCGCTTCGAATTATAGGAGGAAATGCCGACATAAAGCGCCTTGCCCGAGCGTACGATCTGGTCCAGCGCGCCGCAGGTTTCCTCAAGCGGTGTGTTGGGGTCGAAACGGTGGGAATAGAAAATATCGACGTAGTCCAGCCCCATGCGCTTCAGGCTCTGGTCGCAGGAGGCGATTACATATTTGCGGCTGCCCCATTCGCCATAGGGACCTGGCCACATGTTGTAACCGGCCTTGGAGGAGATGATCATCTCGTCGCGATAACCTCTGAAATCCGTCTTCAGAATTTCGCCGAAGGCGGTTTCGGCGCTGCCGGGCGGCGGGCCGTAATTGTTGGCGAGATCGAAATGGGTAATGCCGAGATCGAAAGCACGGCGGCAAATGGCCTGTTTCGTCTGGTGCGGCGTATCGTTGCCGAAATTGTGCCAGAGGCCGAGCGAGATCGCCGGCAGCTTCAGGCCGGTCTTGCCACAATGATTATATTTCATGGATGTGTATCGGTTTTCGGCCGGTTGCCAAACCATGGTTATTCCTCCATTTGCTGATGACTGGCTGCCACAGAACCCGGCAACCCTTTGAACTGTCGACGACAGGCGCATGTGCACCTGTCATTCCCGAGAGGGATGGTTATGCCTTTCTCCGCATCGTTTCAATGTCGGGATTGGGCGAGGATTGGCAGGTGTGAAGATCGAAGATGTGGAAATGCGGCTGGGGGCCGCCCGCCTTCGGGGTGAAAATGATGCGGCGCGTTTCGCCGGCCGAAAGATCGAACAGATTGTCCGAATATCGACCCGGCTGGTCCGCCTCCAACATGACGAAGAGGGCGAGACCGGCGGCGGTGACATCGATTTCGAACTGGCCGTTTTTCAGCGGGCTGACGGAGAGATCCAACCCGGCGGGCTCAAGATCCAGCGCCTTGTAGCTATCGCGCACATGATGGCCTTCGCCGGTCATGCCGTTGGAGGCGATGAAGCTCCACGCAAGGATAGCGCCATCCGGCAGGCTGTCCATGTCGATGTCTGTCAGCGTCGCGGCCTTATCCGTCGCGCATGTGCCGTTGGCGGATTTCAGCGGCACGCGGTTGCCGTCCATGGTCAGCGCAACGATGTTCATGTCAATTTCCACATCCTCCGCCGTGTCGTTGACCATGGAGAATTTCACCCGGCGTCCATCCTCCGAGGGAATGGCCGAGACCGTGACTGGCTGGAAGAAACGGCGGGCAGCATAGTGCAGCGCTTTCCAGCCGCCGCCATAATCGAGGCTCGACCATGAGGCGACCGGCCATGTGTCGTTGAGCTGCCAATAAAGCGTGCCCATGCAATGGGGCTTGAGCGAGCGCCAGTAATCGACAGCCGTGCGTATGGCCAGCGCCTGCTGCACCTGACTGAGATAAACGAAATTCTTGAAATCCTTGGGGAAGCGGAAGTAGCGGAACATGGTGCCCGCAATCCGCTCATTGCCGCCGACATTCTTCTGGTGCAGTTCGATGACCGGGGAGGCGATGTTCATGTCCTTCTCTTCCGCATAGGTGCGGATGACAGGCATGGACGTATAGGATTGGAAACCGAATTCGGAGCAGAAGCGCGGCTTGACCGAGCGGTAATTGTCGAACGACTTGTTCTCGTGCCAGACGGACCAATAATGCATGTCGCCGGAGCCATCCGCGTGCCAGGCGTCGCCATAATCGAGATAGCCCGAGGCGGGGCTTGACGGCCACCAAAGCGCTTCGGGAGCGGCTTTTTTCAGGGCTTTTTCGATAGTGCGGTTCAGGCGGTCGTAAGCCACGAGATAACGGTCGCGATTGTTGCGGGATTCATCGAACCAGGTCAGCGCGCCCACCAGTTCGTTATCACCGCACCAGAGTGCAATGGACGGATGCGAGGAGAGGCGTTTGACCTGATAATCGACCTCGTGTTCGACATTGTCGAGGAAGTCATCGGTGCAAGGATAGAGATTGCAAGCGAACATGAAGTCCTGCCAGACCAGAAGGCCTAGACGGTCGCAGAGATCATAGAACCAGTCTTCCTCATAAAAGCCGCCGCCCCAGACACGTATCATGTTCATATTGGCCTCGACCGCGGAGCAGAGGAGATCTTCGGTCTTTTCCCGGCTGGTCAGCGAATAAAGCGCATCGGCGGGAATCCAGTTGGCGCCGCGGCAGAAGATTTCCCGTCCGTTGATGCGGAAGGCGAAGCGGCTGCCGGCCTCATCCTTGTCGGTCAGAAGCTCGATGGTCCTGAAGCCGATCTGCCGGGTCACGGTCTCATCGGGTAATTCCACGGTCAGTCTGTAGAGCGTCTGCTCGCCACTGCCGACCGGCCACCAGAGTTCCGGATTTTCCACGAAGAAGACGTGGCGTATCACCGTTTCGCCGGCGCCGACGCCGCAATCGAGCCTGAGCCTATCGTCATTCAGCGACAGATAGACCGGCAGGCTTGCCGGTCCCTCGGCAAAAAGGGTGACGGTCACATGCAGTTCGACACCGCCTTCGACATGGTGCTGCGAGGTAACGACATGTTCGATGCGGGCTGTATCGAGCCGCTTCAGCAGGATTTTGCCGTAAAGTCCAAGCGGCGCAATCGCGATATTCCAATCCCAGCCGAAATGGCATTGCGGCTTGCGCAGCATGTTGCCATTGGCAATGGGTGAATTGCCGGGGTGATAGGGAATATAAAAAGGCTGCCGCGCCTGCCGGTCCGCACCGGCAGCGATATTAGAATGGAAATGAATCCGGATTGTGTTTTCACCCGGCCGAACAGCCCGCGAAACATCCGGGCGGTAACGGCGAAAACAATTGTCGACGCTCAGGACCGGGACGTCGTTGACGAAGACGATGGCGACCGTGTCGAGGTAATCGATATCGAGATACCAGCTGGCGTCAGCCTCATCGAGAATGAAAGTGCGCTCAAGGATCCAGTCTCGCTGCGCGACCCATTGCACGGCCTTCTCGTTGGCGCCGTGATAGGGGTCTGGAATGATGGCGGCATTTTTGAGCGCGGAGTGAATATCGCCCGGAATGGAAATCTCGGTGGCATGGTCTCCTTCCACTGAGGCCAAGTGCCAAAGCCCGGCCAGATCGATGACGGTTTCGGGCGTGGAGGAAGAAATCATGATCGGACCCTGCATAATATGAATTCAACGAAGACGGCCGGCATTATGATGCAGGCTTGTGTCAGAATATGGGGAGAATGGATCGACGCAAAGCGGCCGTGATACGTTTATGCGGCTTTGCGATTTCCTCCCTCCGGCAACGTTACCGTAAAACTATCCTCCCGTCATTCCTTTGAATGTCCTGTGGACGCCAGAAAAATACCGGGCGTTTATTGAGTGGGACGCAGAAGTTCTGGTGAGTTACAATTTTTCTGTTTTATCAATTTATATCAGTAATTTATTCTATTTATTTAATTTAAATAATTAGGATGTTTGTCCGTCAATATCCACAATTTCCAGACCTTGAGGAGTGGCTGACGGCGGGGAGATATTTTCTCGATCTATATCGTTATAGCCGGATCGGCGGATATGCAGAAAAGGCCCACTCTGTGGCCGAGACCTTTGCCTTTGCAACAGAGCAAAAGCTATCTATGATTATCGTTCGGTAAAGCGTGGCGAAATGACATGAACGATACTGGAAAATCCGGCAGGGACGACATATCCGCGACGACGGGCGAGCGTCCGACCTTGAAGACCATCGCCTATATGACGGGTCTCGGCATCACCACCGTTTCGCGCGCACTGAAGGATGCGCCCGATATCGGCGCTGAAACCAAGGAGCGCGTGCGGCTGATCGCCCGGCAGATCGGTTACCAGCCAAACCGCGCCGGGGTGCGCCTTCGCACCGGCAAGACCAATGTGATTGCCCTTGTGCTGAGCGTCGATGAAGAACTGATGGGTTTTACCAGCCAGATGGTATTCGGCATCACCGAGGTTCTTTCCACGACACAATATCATCTGGTTGTGACGCCCCACATCCATGCCAAGGATTCGATGGTGCCGATCCGCTATATTCTCGATACCGGTTCGGCGGATGGGGTCATTATTTCGAAAATCGAGCCCAACGATCCGCGTGTTCGTTTCATGACCGAGCGCAACATGCCCTTCGTCACCCATGGGCGGTCCGATATGGGCATCGACCATGCTTTTCACGATTTCGACAATGAGGCCTATGCCTATGAGGCGGTCGAGCGGCTGGCGCAATGCGGACGCAAAAGGATCGCCGTCATCGTGCCGCCATCGCGGTTTTCGTTCCACGATCACGCCCGCAAGGGGTTCAACCGGGCGATCAGGGATTTCGACCTTAGCGAATTTCCGCTGGACGCCATCACCATCGAAACACCGCTTGAAAAAATCCGCGATTTCGGCCAGCGGTTAATGCAATCCGATGACCGTCCCGACGGCATCGTTTCGATCAGCGGCAGCAGCACCATCGCGCTGGTGGCGGGTTTCGAAGCAGCGGGTGTTAGGATCGGCGAAGATATCGATATCGTCTCGAAACAGTCCGCCGAGTTCCTGAACTGGATCAAACCGCAGATCCACACCGTCAATGAAGATATCAAGCTGGCGGGCAGGGAGCTTGCAAAGGCCCTTCTGGCGCGCATCAACGGCGCGCCGCCGGAAACCTTGCAGGGCATCAGCAGCCCTGTCTGGTCTTCGATGGCGCCGAAGCCGTAGCGAGCTGCTTTGCGATTGATGGCGCGACGTGCCTACGATTGTCGCGCCTCGTTTCCTTATGCGGTACTTTATATTTCAATCGCAAGTAACTGTTTTGAAATATGCGTTCTTCCGGTAATTCACGCTTCGGCCGTTTCCGGTTCAAAGCTGGAATGACGGCGCCGAAGCGTTTGGGGCAGCAAATGCGCTTCAGGACAGGCAGTCCTTCAGCGAGCCGGCAATGCCGCGCATCAGCTTGAAATAGAGGTCCGGGCCGGGTTCCAGTGTTGCAGCCTCCGGATCGAGCGTCGCCGATTTCGCGGCGGTGCCTTCGGTGATGACCGAAATCAGCTTCGGCTCGAATTGCGGTTCAGCGAAGACGCAGGTTGCGCCGAGTTGGCGAACCTTTTCCTGCATCTGTTTGACGCGGTCCGCCCCCGGCAGGGTTTCGGGGCTTACGGTGATCGATCCCGCCGTCTTCACACCGTAACGATGCTCGAAATATTGATAGGCATCGTGGAAGACGATGAAGGGCTTGTCCTTCACCGGCTCGACCGTTTCCCTGAGTTCGGCATCGAGCGCATCTAGGTCGTCTATCAGTTTTTTGGTATTGGCCTGATAGGTCGCGGCATTGCCGGCATCGGCGGCGATCAGAGCGGTTTCTATCGTCTGCGCCATGGCCTTGGCATTGGCGGGGTCGAGCCAGAGATGGGTGTCATAAGCGCCGTGGTCATGGTTCCCGTGGCCCTCCGCATGGTCGTGTCCATGATCGTGTGCGCCTTCCTCTTCGGCGTGGCCGTTATGTGCATGATGGCCTTCGTCGCCATGGTCGTGTGCTTCAAAGGGGCCGCCTTCCCGGAAGGGCAGCTTCTCGAGCCCCTTGGCGTCTTCCAGTTCAACGACGGTCGCCTTGCTGGCAAGCGCCTCCAGCGGCTTTTCCAGGAATGCTTCCAGTCCCGGCCCGACCCAGAAGACCACATCCGCCTTTTCCAGCTCGCGCGCATTGGAAGGTCTGAGATTATAGGTATGCGGTGAGGCAGCGCCGTCGACGATGAGCTGCGGTTCGCCGACGCCCTGCATGATGGCGGCGACGAGAGAATGGACGGGCTTGATCGAGACCACGACATCGGGCGCGGCGGTGGCGCCTGAAGCGGCCGCCGCTATTGCCACGGATGCCATGAGCGGGACCAGGAACGATTTCATGAAATGCACTCCACTTGAACAAGTATAGTTATGTTATTACATTTATTGCGTAACTCTATAACGTATGCAATAGCGGTAGGCAACATCGCCGAACGGACAATGCCATGCTTCATTCCGCCCGTAAGGGTAACGATACACTGGTTTCCCTTGCCAATGCCGGCGTGCAGCGCAACGGCCGATGGCTGGTGCGCGGCGTGGAGTTTTCCGTCAGCAAAGGCGAGATCGTCACGCTGATCGGCCCGAACGGTTCCGGCAAGTCAACGAGCGCGAAAATGGCAATCGGTGTGGTGAAGCCGACTGAGGGCGAGGTCTCGCGCATTGCCGGTCTGAGGGTCGGTTATGTGCCGCAGAAGCTTTCGGTTGATTGGACCATGCCGCTTTCGGTGCGCCGGCTGATGACGCTGACCGGGCCGCTGCCAGCCCGTGAAATCGACGCGGCGCTGAATGCGACTGGTATTGCGCATCTTGCCAATGCCGAGGTCCAGCACCTTTCCGGCGGCGAGTTCCAGCGCGCGCTTCTGGCTCGCGCCATCGCCCGCAAGCCCGATCTGCTGGTTCTTGACGAGCCCGTGCAGGGTGTTGATTTCTCCGGCGAGATAGCTCTCTATGATCTGATAAAAAATATCAGAAATTCAAATAATTGCGGAATTCTGTTAATCTCCCATGACCTGCATGTGGTGATGGCGGAAACCGATACCGTGATATGCCTGAACGGCCATGTCTGCTGCCGGGGCACGCCGCAGGCTGTGAGCCAGAGCCCGGAATATATGCGACTGTTCGGTGGCGCCGCGGCCAAGGCGCTTGCCGTCTACAGCCACCATCACGATCATACCCATTTGCCCGATGGCCGGGTGCAGCATGCGGATGGTTCGGTGACCGATCATTGCCACCCGGAGGATGGGCACCACCATATGCATGACCATGGCCACCATCACGACAACCATGACGAATGCGGCTGCGGCCATGAGCATGAACATGGGGGCCATACGCCTTCCAGTGAGCGACAGGGAGACCGCCATGTTTGACGATTTCTTCGTTCGCGCCATGGTCGCCGGTATCGGTGTTGCGCTGACTGCCGGTCCTCTCGGCTGTTTCGTCGTCTGGCGTCGCATGGCCTATTTCGGCGATACAATGGCCCATTCGGCGCTGCTCGGCGTCGCGCTGTCGCTGCTGTTGCAACTCAACCTCATCGTCAGCGTCTTTATGGTGGCGTCGGCCGTGTCGATCCTGCTTCTCTTCTTGCAACGGCGGCAGGCGCTTTCCTCCGATGCCTTGCTTGGCATCCTGTCCCATTCCGCGCTGGCGATCGGCCTTGTCATCGTCGCCTTCATGAGCTGGGTGCGCATCGATCTCGTCTCGTTTCTGTTCGGCGATATTCTTGCCGTCACCCGCAGCGATATCGCCCTGATATGGGGCGGCGGGCTGGTGGTCGTCATCTCCATGGTGTTCCTGTGGCGGTCGCTGCTTGCCTCCACCGTCAATACGGAGCTGGCCGAGGCCGAGGGGTTGAACCCGGAGCGTGCAAAGCTGATCTTTACGCTGTTGATGGCGCTGGTGATCGCCATTGCCATGAAGGTGGTCGGCATCATGCTCATCACCTCGCTGCTCATCATACCGGCCGCGACCGCCAGACGCTTTTCCGGCACGCCTGAGGTGATGGCGGTGGTGGCTTCGCTGATCGGTGCGGTCGCCGTTGTCGGCGGCCTGTTCGGCTCGCTGACCTATGATACACCGTCCGGCCCATCCATCGTGGTTGCCGCGGTGATCCTCTTCGTTATAAGCCTGTTGCCGGCGCCGGGTTTTTCCCGCGACGCGGAAGAAGGAGGCAGATCATGAATGCTCAGACCCAGCAGAACCTCACCAAGAACCAGTCGCTGGTCATGAATGCCCTCTCAAACGCGCATCAGCCGCTGAGCGCCTATATGATCCTCGACAAGCTGCGCGACGAGGGGTTTCGTGCGCCGCTGCAGGTTTACCGGGCGCTGGAAAAGCTGGTGGAATTTGGTCTCGTGCACCGGCTCGAGAGCCTCAACGCCTTTGTCGCCTGCACCCATACGCAGGCAGAGTGCTGCTCGCAGCACCATGGCACGGTGGCTTTCGCCATCTGCGAGTCCTGCGGACAGGTGACGGAATTCCACGATCACGAAATCGACCACCGTCTCGAGCGCTGGGTGAAGGACAGCAAGTTCAAGGCGGAAAAGACCACCATTGAAATTCGGGGCCTCTGCGCCGCCTGCTCGGCTTAATCTCACGACGGGGCGGGCGTAGGCGCCCGCCGTTTCCTATCCCTCGATGATCGCCAGATCCTTCGAAAAACGTTTCCAGTTTTCGATGTATTTCTCCGCCGAGCGGCGAAGCCCCGCGACGGTGTCATCATCCAGCGTCCGGATGGCGCGCGCCGGCGAGCCGACAATCAGGGAATTGTCCGGAAATTCCTTGCCCTCCGTCACCAGCGCATTGGCGCCGACGAGGCAGTTGCGGCCGATCTTCGCACCATTCAGGATCGTCGCGCCCATGCCGATGAGCGAATTGTCGCCAATGGTGCAGCCATGAACGATGGCATGGTGGCCGATGGTGCACATTTCGCCGATGACGGCGGGAAAACCGGGGTCGCTATGCACCATCACGCCTTCCTGAATATTGGTGCCGCGCCCGATGCTGATCGGCTCGTTATCGCCGCGCAGCGTCGCGCCGAACCAGATGCCGACATCCTCGCCGAGCGTCACCGAACCGATGACATTGGCGTCGGGCGCTACCCAGTAGCGATCAGCCGCAGGGGTTTGTGGCACCCGGTCGGCGAGGCGGTAAAGCGGCATGGCGGTGTCCTTCCCTTTTGTTTTTTACGGCCTTTAGGCAACCGTCACGGCAAGCGTGCCGACACCCTCGACGCCGCATTCGATGCGGTCGCCGCGCACGATCGGGCCGACGCCGGCCGGCGTGCCGGTCATGATGACGTCACCGGCGGCAAGCGTGAACAGCTTGGAGAGCTCGGCAATCACTTCCGGCACCTTCCAGATCATCTGGGCAAGGTCGCCCGTCTGCTTGCGTTCGCCATTGACGTCGAGCCAGATCGCGCCGGTGGCGGGATGGCCGATCCTGTCTGCGGGAACGATGGGGGAGACCGGTGCGGAATATTCGAAGGCCTTCGCGCCTTCCCAGGAGCGGCCCATCTTCTTCAGGCCGTCCTGCAGGTCGCGGCGGGTCATGTCGATACCGACCGCGTAACCCCAGACATGGTCCAGTGCCGAGGACGCCGGGATATCGGCGCCGCCGCCTTTCAGAACCACGACACATTCGACTTCGTAATGTACGTTCGATGACAGCGGCGGGTAGGGGAAGTCCTCACCGGCTGGCAACAGATTGTCCGGGTTCTTCTGGAAATAAAAGGGCGGCTCGCGCGAGGGATCGTGGCCCATCTCAATGGCGTGATCGGCATAATTGCGGCCGACGCAATAGACCCGCCGTACGGGAAACAGGTCGCCCGTGCCTTCAACGGGCAGGAGAACGGGTTTGGGAGCGGGGATGACGGTGGCGGCCATGTGGATTTCCTGTCGTCTTTTTTGAGTGCAATTCTTGTCCCGCGATTCCGGGGCGATTTCCAGTTCAAAATGACCCTGCCTGCAAAACTGGCTTTTTACGGTCCTTTGTTGTAGAAGCCGGCGCAAAGAGGTTAATCCATGTACAGACAAGCGCTTGCAAGCGGCGAAAAAATCTTCGCCGTGGCCCCCATGATCGATTGGACCGATACGAGGTGCAGATTTCTGCACCGGCAATTGTCGAAGCGCGCGCTGCTTTATACCGAAATGATCGTCGCCGACGCCATCATCCATGGTCAGCGTGAGAGGTTGCTCGGTTATCATCCTCAGGAGCATCCCGTGGCCTTGCAGCTCGGCGGTTCTGATCCCGCCAAGCTTGCCGAGGCGGTGCGGATTGCCGGCGATTACGGTTATGACGAAATCAACCTCAATGTCGGCTGTCCTTCGGACCGCGTGCAATCCGGCACCTTCGGCGCCTGCCTGATGCGTGAGCCTGACGTCGTTGCGCAATGTATTTCCGAGATGAAGGCCGTTGCTGCTGTGCCCGTCACGGTCAAATGCCGGATCGGCGTTGATGACCAGGAGCCCGAAACCGTCTTGCCGGATTTTCTGGCGCGGGTGGTTGCTGCCGGTGCGGATGCGGTCTGGGTTCATGCGCGCAAGGCCTGGCTTCAGGGGCTTTCGCCGAAGGAAAACCGCGAGGTGCCGCCGCTTGATTATGATCTCGTCTATCGCATGAAGCGGGAGAACCCTCACGTCTTTATCGGTATCAATGGCGGTATCGCTGATCTGGATCAGGCGAGCAGGCATCTCCAACATATGGATGGCGCGATGCTCGGCCGCGCCGCTTATCACAACACGTCTATTCTTGCCGATGTCGACCATCGCATCTATGGCGAAGAGGCTCGCCAGCCGGACTGGATGGCGCTGCGAGATGCGATGATGGCCTATGCCGCCGACTATATCGCCGCAGGCGGACGTCTCAACCACGTCACCCGCCACATGGTCGGACTGTTTCAGGGCATGCCTGGCGCGCGTCGTTTTCGGCAAATCCTTTCCAGCGACGCCACTCGTCCGGGGGCAGGGCCGGAGGTGATCGAGGCCGCTTTTGCGACAATCGATTTCAGCCCGACGAAAGAAATGGTGGGCTGAAAGCGCTCAGACCGCTTTTTGCAGTTCCTGCGCACCCACGGGTGCATTGACCTTGCCGCCGGTGATGAAGAAGGCGAAGACGTCACGCGGGGTCTTTTCGACCGACCGCTCAGGCGCAATCAGCGGCAGATCGTCAGGCACGCCGCCCGCCGCATAGGTCTTGACCCGTTTGGCCCAGTCGCTGATCCCGGTCTGCGGATAACAGGTCTTGATATCGTCCTCGCCCTTCTGCAGGCGGCAATAAACGAAATCGGCGGTCACGTCAGGCAGCATCGGATAGTCATGATGATCGGCGCAGACGACCGCGACCTTGTGTTTGGCGATGAGATCGATGAATTCCGGCACCTGGAATGTCTCGTTGCGGACCTCCACCACATGCCGCAGGGAGATACCGTCCTGTTTTTCCGGCAACAGCGCCAGAAACGCACCGAAATCATCCGCATCGAATTTCTTCGTGGGCGCAAACTGCCAGAGGATCGGGCCGAGGTGGGCGCCGAGTTCCGTCAACCCTTGAGTCAAAAACTTCGTCATGGATTCACCGGCCTCGGCCAGAACCCTGCGATTGGTGACGAAGCGGCTTGCCTTCAGCGAGAAGACGAAATCCTCCGGCACTTCGGAAGCCCATTTGGCGAAGGTCTCCGGCTTCTGGCTGCTGTAATAGGTGCCGTTCACCTCAATGGCGGTAAGCTGCCGGCTGGCGTGCTCCAGCTGGCGCTTCTTCGGCAATTTTTCGGGATAAAACGTGCCTTCCCAGCGCTCGAAGGTCCAGCCGCCGATACCGGTGCGAATCGTGCCTGATGTCGACATGTGTTATTTCTCCTCCGGCCTTCGGCCTTTCGTACCCTTGCGACGAAAGCTGCGGATTACTCCGCAGCCTCCCGTTTTCCGGCTGGCCGGCGCTCCAGAAGCTCCTTCAGGAAATGACCGGTATAGGAACGCTCGACCTTCACAATGTCCTCCGGCGTGCCAGTCGCCACCACTTCGCCGCCGCCCGTGCCGCCTTCAGGCCCGATATCGATGATCCAGTCCGCCGTCTTGATGACTTCGAGATTGTGCTCGATCACCACGACGGAATTGCCCTGTTCGACCAACGCATGCAGCATTTCCAGCAGCTTGTTGACATCGTGGAAATGCAGGCCGGTCGTCGGCTCGTCGAGAATATAGAGCGTGCGGCCCGTCGAGCGCTTTGACAGTTCCTTGGCGAGCTTGACGCGCTGCGCCTCGCCGCCGGAGAGCGTATTGGCCTGCTGGCCGACCTTGATGTAACCGAGGCCGACATCAAACAGCGATTGCAGCTTGTCGCGCACCGCCGGAACCGCCGCGAAGAACTCCACACCTTCCTCGACCGTCATGTCCAGCACATCGGCGATGGACTTACCCTTGAAGGTGACATCCAGCGTCTCGCGATTGTAGCGCTTGCCGTGGCAGACGTCGCAGGTGACGTAGACGTCGGGCAGGAAGTGCATCTCGATCTTGATGACGCCATCGCCCTGGCAGGCCTCGCATCGTCCGCCCTTGACGTTGAAGGAGAAGCGGCCGGGCGCATAACCGCGCGCTTTTGCTTCCGGCAGGCCGGCGAACCAGTCGCGGATCGGCGTGAAGGCGCCGGTATAGGTGGCCGGGTTGGAACGCGGCGTGCGGCCAATGGGCGACTGGTCGATATCGATCACCTTGTCGATGAATTCGAAACCGTCGATGCGGTCGTGTTCGGCCGGGATTTCGCGCGCACCCATCACCCGGCGCGCCGCCGATTTATAAAGCGTCTCGATCAGGAAGGTGGACTTGCCGCCGCCAGATACGCCGGTTACGGCGGTGAAGACGCCAAGCGGCACAGCTGCGGTGACATTCTTCAGATTGTTGCCGCGTGCACCGAACACCTTGATCTCGCGGCCCTTCTTGGGCTTGCGGCGCTCAGCCGGCACGGCAACGCCGAGTTCGCCGGAGAGATATTTGCCGGTCAGCGATTTTGGATTGGCCATCACCTCCTGCGGCGAACCTTCGGCAATGACCTGGCCGCCGTGGATACCGGCCGCCGGGCCAATGTCGACCACATAATCCGCCGTCAGAATGGCATCTTCGTCGTGTTCGACCACGATGACGGTATTGCCGATATCGCGCAGATGTTTCAGCGTATCGAGCAGGCGGGCATTGTCGCGCTGATGCAGTCCGATCGAGGGTTCGTCGAGAACATAGAGAACGCCTGTCAGGCCCGAGCCGATCTGCGAGGCCAGACGGATACGCTGGCTTTCACCGCCGGAAAGCGTGCCTGAATTGCGCGACAGGCTGAGATAATCCAGCCCGACATCGTTGAGGAAGCGCAGCCGTTCGCGGATTTCCTTGAGGATACGCACCGCGATTTCGTTCTGCTTGGCGTTGAGGTTTTCCGGCAGCACCTCAAACCAGTCGCGCGCCGTACGGATCGACATTTCGGTAACTTCACCGATGTGCAGCTTGTTGATCTTGACGGCGAGCGCTTCCGGCTTCAGGCGATAACCGGCGCAGGCCGGGCAGGGGGCCGCCGACATGTAACGTTCGATTTCCTCGCGCGCCCAGGCGCTGTCCGTCTCTTTCCAGCGACGTTCCAGATTGGGCACGATGCCTTCGAAATTCTTCACCGTCTTGTAGGAGCGGGCGCCGTCCTGATAGTTGAATTCGATCTTGTCATCGGTGCCCTGCAGGATGGCGTGCTGCGCTTCTTTCGACAGGTCCGACCATTTGCTCGACAGCTTGAAGCCGAAAGTCTTGCCGAGCGCTTCCAGTGTCTGGTTGTAATAGGGTGAGGAGGATTTGGCCCAGGGCGCTATCGCGCCGTCGCGCAGCGTACGGGCCGGCTCCGGTACGATGAGGTTTTCATCGACCTTCTGCTGCGAGCCGAGACCGTCGCAGCTGGGACAAGCGCCGAAGGGATTGTTGAAGGAGAACAGCCGCGGCTCGATTTCCGGAATGGTGAAACCGGAAACAGGGCAGGCGAATTTTTCCGAAAACAGCACCCGTTCATGGGTCTCGTTAAGCGACTTGTTGGCGGAGCCACCGGCGGCGGTCTCTTCGGGCGGCAGAGGCTTGTCGGCGAATTCGGCAATTGCCAGCCCGTCGGCAAGCTTGAGGCAGGTTTCGAGACTGTCGGCGAGGCGCGCGGCCATATCCGGGCGCACGACGGCACGGTCCACCACCACGTCGATATCGTGCTTGTATTTCTTGTCGAGGGCAGGAACGTCGGCGATCTCGTAGAACTGGCCATCCACCTTGACGCGCTGGAAGCCCTTTTTCATCAGCTCGGCGAGTTCTTTCTTGTACTCGCCTTTGCGGCCGCGCACGATCGGCGCAAGAATATAAAGACGCGTGCCTTCCTCGAAAGCGAGGATACGGTCGACCATCTGGCTGACCGTCTGACTTTCGATCGGCAGGCCGGTCGCAGGCGAATAGGGCACACCGACACGCGCGAACAGCAGGCGCATATAGTCGTAAATCTCGGTGACGGTGCCAACCGTGGAGCGTGGATTGCGCGACGTGGTCTTCTGCTCGATGGAGATTGCCGGTGACAGACCGTCGATCTGGTCGACATCCGGCTTCTGCATCATTTCCAGGAACTGGCGCGCATAGGCCGAAAGGCTTTCGACATAACGGCGCTGGCCCTCGGCATAGATCGTGTCGAAGGCAAGCGACGACTTGCCCGAGCCGGAAAGCCCGGTCATGACGATCAGCTTGTTGCGCGGCAGATCCAGATCGATGCCCTTGAGATTATGCTCGCGGGCGCCACGGATGGAAATCGTCTTCAGTTCACTCATGACAGGGCTCGGACAAAAATAACAGGCTTGATGGCAGCGCGTCCTTATGTAGTGACGCAGCCGGAGGTGTCGAGGTCTATTTCCTATCGGTCGCAGCTTTTCGGAATGCTTGACTCGAAATCTGCGATTTAATAGAACAAAAAAGGAACGAATTGCAAGCGCGAATGTCTGCTCCCGCAGCTTAAGATTATTCTTTGTGGATAGTTCCCCGGCTGCGGTGCCCTTTGTGGGCGGCGGCGGTTATTGTGTGGCGAATTTTTTGAAATGCAATTGCCGGTCATGATGGCCGGCGGACAGGATGACGAGATGGCTGGTAGCGTAAACAAGGTAATTCTGATCGGAAACGTGGGCGCCGATCCCGAAATCCGCCGGATGCAGGATGGCCGCCCCATCGCCAATCTGCGCATTGCCACTTCGGAGACCTGGCGGGACCGTAACAGCGGCGAGCGCCGCGAGAAGACCGAATGGCACACCGTCGTCGTCTTCAACGAAGGCCTGTGCAAGGTGGTCGAGCAATATGTCAAGAAGGGCGCCAAGCTCTATATTGAAGGCCAGTTGCAGACGCGCAAATGGCAGGACCAGACCGGTAACGACCGTTACTCCACCGAAATCGTGCTTCAGGGCTTCAACTCTACGCTGACCATGCTTGACGGTCGCGGCGAAGGCGGCGGCCGTAGCGGCGGTGGAGATTTTGGCGGCGGCAACGATTATGGCAGCGGCGGCGGCTCCAGCTATGGCGGCGGTTACGACCAGCAGTCCTCGTCGCGCGGCGGCTCTTCCCGTAGCGGCGGCGGGCAACCTTCAGGCGGCTTCTCCAACGACATGGATGACGATATCCCGTTCTGAGCGGAAGCTCGCAGATTGTGGAAGGCGGGCGTAGCAAGGCTGCTGCCCGCCTTTAATTTTAGATCGGCTCAGGCCGCCACCTTGTCCGCCAGCATCGCAACCATGACATCCGATTGCGACACGATGCCCACCATCTTTCCCTTGGCGTCGATAACCGGCAGGTAATGTAGACCTTCCTCCGCAAAACGGATGATGGCCTCCTCGATCGAGGTTTCAGGCTGCACGGTTTTTACCGGGGAGGTCATGATGTCCTTGACGGTATCGTTGGGGGCGCTTGCGCCTGATAGAATCCGGCGCAGCCGCTGCAGGAAGCCAATGGAGGGGCGACCGTTTCTCCAGCTTGCCTTCTCCAGGAAATCGGTCTGGGTAACGATGCCGAGGATTTCGGCCTTATCATTGGTGACGGGCAGTGCCTTGAAATGGTGGCTGCGCATCAACGCATGGGCGTGGCGCAGGCTGTCATCGGGGGCGACACCGATCACATCCCGCGACATGACACTGGCGCAATCGAGATGCAGCGCGCGGCGGCGGTAAGAGCGCAGTTCGGTCTTGCGCAGGATGGCTTCGAGCTCGTCCCGGTCAATATCGAGAAACTCGTCATATTCCTTCAGCACCTCATCGAGATCGCTGGAGGAAAAGCCGATTTTCTGGATAGGGGTGGGATCGGTAGTGCCATGGGCGGCCTTTCCAGACTTCAGGCCGTGGGGATAAGTGCGGCCGGTGGCATTGTTATAGACGAGCGCGAGTGCCAGAAGGATCAGTGAGTTTCCGGCGACCGGCCAGAGCAGGAAGTCATAACCGAGGCTGTGTACGGCGGGGCCGCCGAGAACGGCCGTCAACGCGACGGCACCGCTTGGCGGATGCAGGCAGCGCAGCGCCATCATGGCGGCAATGGCAAGGCTGACGGCGAGCGCGCTGGCGAGGAATGGATCCGGCACCAGTAGCGCTGCGGTTACACCCACGAAAGCCGATACGAGATTGCCGCACAGGATCGACCAGGGTTGCGCCAGCGGGCTGGAGGGCACGGCGAATAAAAGCACGGCCGAGGCGCCCATCGGTGCGATCATGGCGGGCAGGGTGGGATCGAAACGCAGAGCCAAACTGCCGAGAAGCCCAGTCAGCAGAATGCCTAAAAAGGCGCCGCTTGCGGAGCGCAGCCTTTCCCTGTTGCTGACGGGGGCGGCATCCGGGATGAGGCGGCGCAGCGTGGAGCGCATGAGAACAACTTTCGAGACCGGAAAAGATGCGCGTCTTTTAGCCGAAATGCCGGCCGGATTTAAAGCGCGGATTTTCCGGAGTTATAACCGCATACGGGATTTTGTTGCGCGGACATGGGATCGCACCGAAGATCAGAAATCAAAGGCCGATTTTATGCCGTCGACCACGAATTGCACTGATAGTGCCGCCAGCAGCACGCCGAGCAGCCGGGTGAGGATCGCACGGCCGGTATTGCCGAGAAAGCGGTCCATGCGTTCCGAGACGATCAGGGCTACATAAACGAGGGCCATGGCGAAAGCGAGGATCAGGATGAGCACCACCATCTCGACCGTGGTCTTCATCGATCCGGCTAGCAGCACGGTGGCTGAAATCGCGCCCGGCCCGGCGATCAGTGGCAGCGCCAGCGGAAAGACCGCCAGATTGTGAAGCTGGTCCCTGGTGATGGCGATTTCGGAAGTCTTTTCCTTGCGCTCCTGGCGTTTTTCGAAAATCATCTCGAAGGAAATCCAGAACAGCAGAAGGCCGCCGGCGATGCGGAAGGCGCCGAGCGAGATGCCGAGAAGATTGAGGATCGCGAGGCCGAAAAGCGCGAAGACGGCGAGAATGCCGAAGGCGATGATGGAGCCGCGCAGCGCCACCTGGCTGCGCTGGTCGCGCGTCATGCCGACGGTGAGCGCCAGGAAAACGGGGGCGAGACCCGGTGGATCGAGTGTGACCAGAAGTGTGGTGAGCGCATTGATGAGCGTTTCGCTGCTGGCCATTCTTTCCCCGCTTATTGCCTTTTTGCATATGACCCTACGCAAGTCGTGGCTGCTTTGAAAGGGAACGGACCCACTTTTGCCGGGCTAAATCGTGAAAAGCGGCGTTCGTCTTGCAAATGACGCAAAAGCCTGTTCAAAACTCGCCGGGAAATTGGCTTAACGTTGCTGTTTCCGCTATAAAAATCCATCCGATTCTTAACAGAGAATGTGATCCGTTTTGACTGACCAGAGCCCCCCCGGCGGCGGAAAACTTCCGCCAGGCATTGAACCGATTTCCATCATGGAGGAAATGCAGCGGTCGTATCTCGATTACGCCATGAGCGTTATCGTGTCCCGCGCGCTTCCCGATGTGCGAGACGGCCTGAAGCCGGTCCATCGTCGTATCCTCTACGGCATGTCCGAACTCGGCATCGACTGGAACAAAAAATACGTCAAATGCGCCCGCGTTACCGGGGACGTGATGGGTAAATTCCATCCGCACGGCAATTCGGCGATCTACGACGCTTTGGCGCGCATGGCGCAGGACTGGTCGCTCCGCCTGCCGTTGATCGACGGGCAGGGCAATTTCGGCTCCATCGACGGCGATCCCCCGGCGGCAGAACGTTATACCGAATGCCGTCTGGACAAGGCCGCGCATTCGCTGCTCGACGATCTCGACAAGGAAACGGTCGATTTCCGCGATAACTATGACGGCACATTGCAAGAGCCAGTCGTCATTCCGGCCAAGTTCCCGAACCTTCTGGTCAACGGGGCAGGCGGCATCGCCGTCGGCATGGCCACTAATATTCCGCCGCACAATCTTTCTGAGGTTATCGACGGCTGTATCGCTCTCATCGAAAATCCGGCGATCGAGCTGCCGGAACTGATGCAGATCATTCCTGGCCCGGATTTCCCGACCGGCGCGCTGATCATGGGCCGGTCCGGCATCCGCTCGGCTTACGAGACGGGTCGCGGATCGGTCATCATGCGCGGCCGCGCCACCATCGAACCGATGCGCGGCGACCGCGAGCAGATCATCATCACCGAGGTTCCCTATCAGGTGAACAAGGCGTCGATGATCGAAAAGATGGCCGAACTGGTCAAGGAAAAGCGCATCGAGGGCATTTCCGACCTGCGCGACGAGTCCGACCGCCAGGGCTACCGCGTCGTCGTCGAGCTGAAGCGCGATGCCAATGCCGATGTCATCCTGAACCAGCTTTACCGTTACACGCCGCTGCAGACCTCCTTCGGCTGCAACATGGTGGCGCTGAACGGCGGCAAGCCGGAGCAGATGACACTGCTCGACATGCTGCGCGCTTTCGTTTCGTTCCGCGAGGATGTCGTCAGCCGCCGCACCAAATATCTGCTGCGCAAGGCGCGCGAGCGCGCGCATGTGTTGGTCGGTCTGGCGATTGCGGTCGCCAATATCGACGAGGTCATCCGCGTCATTCGCCATGCGCCCGATCCCGCTTCGGCCCGCGAAGAGCTGATGACGCGGCGCTGGCCGGCGCAGGATGTGGAAAGCCTGATCCGTCTGATCGACGATCCGCGCCACCGCATCAATGAAGACGGCACCTACAATCTCTCCGAAGAGCAGGCGCGCGCCATTCTCGAACTTCGCCTTGCCCGCCTCACAGCGCTCGGCCGCGATGAAATCGGCGACGAACTGAACAAGATCGGCGCTGAAATATCCGAATATCTGGAAATTCTGTCGTCGCGCCTGCGCATCCAGCAGATCGTCAAGGACGAGCTTGTCGCCGTCCGTGATGAGTTCGGCACGCCGCGCCGTTCCGAGATTGTCGAGGGCGGCCCAGATATGGACGATGAAGACCTCATCGCCCGCGAGGACATGGTCGTCACCGTTTCGCATCTCGGCTACATCAAGCGCGTGCCGCTGACCACGTATCGGGCGCAGCGTCGCGGCGGCAAGGGTCGTTCCGGCATGGCGACGCGCGACGAGGATTTCGTCAACCGTCTCTTCGTTGCCAATACCCATACGCCTGTCCTGTTCTTCTCCTCGCGTGGAATCGTCTACAAGGAAAAGGTCTGGCGTCTGCCGATCGGCACGCCGCAGTCCAAGGGCAAGGCCCTCATCAACATGCTGCCGCTGGAGCCCGGCGAGCGCATCACCACCATCATGCCGTTGCCCGAGGACGAAACGACCTGGGAAACGCTGGATGTAATGTTCTCGACGACGCGTGGCACGGTTCGCCGCAACAAGCTCGGCGATTTCGTACAGGTCAACCGCAATGGCAAGATCGCCATGAAGCTGGACGAGGAGGGCGATGAAATCCTCTCCGTCGAAACCTGTACGGACCGCGACGACGTGTTGCTGACGACCGCGCTCGGCCAGTGCATCCGCTTCCCCGTGGACGATGTGCGCGTCTTTGCCGGCCGCAACTCCGTCGGTGTGCGCGGCATCAACATGGCCGAGGGCGACCGCATCATCTCCATGACCATTGTGGGCCATGTGGAAGCTGAACCGTGGGAGCGCGCGGCCTATCTGAAGCGTTCGGCTACCGAGCGGCGTGCCGCAGGCGTTGATGAGGACGATATTGCGCTCGTCGGCGAGGAAGTTACAGAAGAGGGTGAACTCAGCGAAGAGCGTTATCAGGAACTGAAGGCGCGCGAAGAATTCGTGCTGACGGTTTCCGTGAAGGGCTTCGGCAAGCGTTCCTCTTCTTACGACTTCCGCACCTCGGGTCGCGGCGGCAAGGGCATCCGCGCCACCGATACGGCAAAGACCAACGAGATCGGCGAACTCGTCGCTGCCTTCCCGGTGGAGGAGGGCGACCAGATCATGCTGGTTTCCGATGGCGGTCAGCTCATCCGCGTTCCGGTCAACGGAATCCGCATCGCCAGCCGCGCCACCAAGGGCGTGACTATTTTCTCGACCGCCAAGGATGAGAAGGTGGTTTCCGTGGAGCGTATCAACGAGCCGGAAGGCGACGACGAAGCAGAAAACGGCAATGGCGAAGACGCCGCCGCCGATCTGCCTGATACGCTGGAGGCGCCGGAAAGCGAGGCGTAAGCCGCCTCGTTATCTTCGGTTACCAATCAAGAAAAACCCCGCGGCGCTCAGGCTCCGCGGGGTTTTTTGCTTGCGTCTTGTCGACTGCGTTTGATTTTCAGCGGATCCGAATATGCACCGGTGCGCGGCCCGAGCGGCTTGCGACATGAAGGTGGATGTTTGCTTCCGGCTGATTGGAGCGCCAGGCGCGGGCGCCATGCGACAGAAGCAGCGCCACGAGATCGCGCGTCTTCGCCTTGGAACGGTTAAGACCGAGATCGGCGATACGCATCGCCGCCTCGTGAATGGGATGCAGAACCGACAGGTTGCCATGCCCGTTGCCAGACGCAATGTCCGAATAATTCTCGTTGACTGCCATCTTGGAAAGCCTCGCTACACATTACAAATTTCGAGGAGACAGGCGATGTTTCGAGCGTGAACCACCGCCTGCGAAAACGTCTGTTACTGGAGTGACGCCCAGCAGCTGACGCCTTTCTTTTTCAATGCATTGCATGCATTCACCGCGGCGTTCTGGCCATCGAAGCCGCCGAAACGGGCGCGGTAGATCTGGGAGCCGTCCTTGTTGAAGGCAACCGTGAAGGGCTTTGCGGAGCGCAGCGCCGCACCGCCTTTTTCCTGCGCGTTGTGCAACAGGCCGCGCGCGGAGTTCTCGTCGGGAGATGCTCCGATCTGGATCACCCAGCTTCCCTGCGGAATTTCCGACCTGGCCGAAACTGAAGGGGCGGAGACGACAGGTGTCGTAGTGGACGCGGTGACGATATTATCCACCTTGGTCGAGTTGGTGATCAGCTTACGGTCCGGCGCGGAAGGCGCACGAGCAATCGGGTCCTTGCCCTTCTGCCAGGTTGCGGCTTCCATTGCCTTGACGGCCGCATTGGAAGAGGAGCCTGCAAAAGCGGTGACCGGCGCTTCCTCGTAACGGGCCTGCGGGACTGGACCGGAACTGGGCAGGCCGGCTGCCGTTGCAGCAACCGGCACGGAAGGAACGGCAGCGGCTACGGCGGCAGGCTCCTCGACCGGTGCGGAGCGGGTTTGCGCGATCAGGTTGCTGTTGCCGCCACGCGATGCCTGCGGCAGGTATGTTGCGACAAGCTTGCGCATGGTGGCGTCACGGGCAGCGCTGGAGCGACCGCCGAGAACGACGGCGACGATGGAACGTCCGTCAAGCTGAGCCGATGTGGCAAGGTTGCTGCCGGCTGCACGGGTATAACCGGTCTTGATGCCATCCACACCCTTCACGGTTCCGACAAGGCGGTTATGGTTGCCGATAACCTGCTTGCCGAAGTTGAAGGTACGGGTGGAGAAGTAGCCGTAATATTGCGGGAAATGCTGGCGAAGCGCGATACCGAGACGGGCCTGGTCGCGTGCCGTTGTCATCTGCGCCGTGTTGGGCAGGCCGTTGGCGTTGCGATAGGTCGTGCGGGTCATGCCGAGCGCCCGGGCCTTGGCGGTCATCATTCTGGCGAAACGGTCTTCCGAGCCGCCGAGATATTCGCCGAGCGCGGTTGCCATGTCATTT
The DNA here is from genome assembly GCF_002008225.1 of Agrobacterium salinitolerans. Classification (GTDB taxonomy): domain Bacteria; phylum Pseudomonadota; class Alphaproteobacteria; order Rhizobiales; family Rhizobiaceae; genus Agrobacterium; species Agrobacterium salinitolerans. Next base: position 354,084 of record NZ_MRDH01000006.1, read on the forward strand.
GCGGACCGGGTGACCAGTGCAAGGATGGCCTGTTCCACGGTGATGCTGCCGCCGGCGCGTACGCCGAGCTTGGACGGCGGCTCCTTGGCGGCGTTGGCTGACACCGGCACCTTCGAATCGAGCGAGATACGTCCGGTATTGAGCGCCTCGAATGTCAGATAAAGCGTCATCATCTTTGTCAGCGACGCCGGATAACGCAGCCCGTCCGGATCCTCGCCATAAAGAACCTTGCCGGTCTTGGCATCGACGACGATGCCCGCATATTTCGGATCGGCCTTTGCGGTTTGAACGGATGTTGCGGTTATGAACGCCGCAGCAAGGGTTAACGCAATAAACCTCACAAAAGACGTCGCACCCGCTTTGCGCGAATGTGCCCCGGATAGACTTTTCAACACTGCTGAACTCTTCAATCGCATATTTCTGTTCCGCTCGGACACGCCCCGCCCGATGCTCCGAGACAAAACTTTATCGGGTTGGCGTTACCAAGTGGTTTATGAAAGGTATCCGCCTTCCATAAAATGCGACTTTTCGCACCCAATCTGTGCCGTGCTGTTTCACCGATTTCCGTCTTTTACGAGGCGGCGCTCGATATAGTTTTTCACCTCCGCATCCAGCTTTTGCCATTGGGGCAGCAGGGCGGAGGAGAAACGGTAGAACAGGCTGAGGTCCTGTCCGGCGTGAATATCCCTCTGACAATCGCTGCCGGTGGCCGCCTGCGGCGTTTGCGGCAGCAGGCAGCGCACCACATAAACGCTTTTGCCATCGCGATCGCCGGTCAATATGACTTCCTTGCCATAGCCGGAATCGGTCCGCAGACGGTGCAGCAGCAGGCCGTGCTTCAACGGCATCGGCTCTCCCTCCGTCAGCCGCGAATAGATCGGCCCGAAACGACCGGACATGTCCTCGGACATGGTGCTTTGTGAAAGCTGGATGAAAATCAGACCTGCCGCCTGCGCGGGATCGTCGAAAACGGCGCGATTCGCTTCCTCATACCCCTTGAGATCAGGCCAGCTTAGATAAAGGTCGACGCGCTCCCGTTCTCCACCGAGGCGCTCGGAAGGCGCCCGCAGGGTGTTTTTGGCAAGCTTCAGCCGGTCGTTGCCGATGACGATCTCGACCTCTTCGGTGTCCGTCGTCTGGCCGGCCTGAAGAATCCGCTCGCCATACCATTTGATGCCGACATTTAGGACGCCGAGAAAGACGAGCAGAATTGCGGCGATAAGGACGGACCGCAGGACGAGTGATGATGACAGCAGAGGTTTCTGGTCGTTCATGGGCTTCCATATTCATTCCGGCCGCCGGATGCGTTTCCCGCCGGGAAATAGCCGTGCAAAGCTTTAACCCGAGGCGATCGGCATTGAAATGATGTTTTGCCGCTGCTACCTGATAACAACCAAGCAAAGGACGGCATATGGCAGCGCGCGACAGATATTCCCGGAAGCTCGAATGTTCCAAATGTGGTCATCAGGGTTTTGCCGAAGCGTCGGAATCGGATGACAAGAGCCGCCGGGACGTCGATTTTCGCATCGATGAAATGCCGCGCGGATTTCGCGCGGAGCGCGTCTCGGGCGATCCGACGGATTTCATGATCCGCTGCGCCCAGTGCGGCAATATATTCCGTTTCTTGCAGAAAACCGCCTATGCGCCCGGAGGCGAGCCGCGCGTGAAGGCCTGAAGGAAAGGTGCCGGCATGACCTTACCACAACAACCGAACGGAGCGCCGCAAAGGCGCAAGCCGATCTGGCCGTGGATCGTGCTGCTGGTGCTGACGCTCTCGGCCATCTATTCCTATAATCGCGCCAACGAAATCATCACCGAGTTGTCCGATAGCTTGCCGCCGGCGCTGCTAAATCTGTTCGAGGATATTCTTCGAGGTGACGGCCGGCACGGCAATGGCGGGCCGAGCATCGGCGTCTGAGACGATGGCGGTTATCGGCCGCTGGCCTTTCGGTCACGCTTCTTTTTTTGTGGTCATAATAGAAAAAAAGCCCCGCAAAGAGGCGGGGCAGGTTGATCGCTCGGGGAAAGTTGGGCAATGCCCGGGAGCGATGGCCTGATATAAATGACAATAGTGCTGACGCGATAGGCCATTTCCGTCTCAAACAGTACGCCTATGCATAAATTTCACCCAATTCGCGGATTTTTGAACGATAAGTTCGCCGAATCTGTAAGACAACTTGACAGACTTTCACTTTGTTCTTTGCGTTGCCCAGAATTGCACATATTCGGCTTTAAGATAACGTGACATGAGCAAACGCATGGATAAATCGGGAATCCTCTTTGTGGCGCTTTTGCTGGCGCTTGTGGCAATCGTTTTAAGCCTGACGCTATTCGATACGGCTCAGCAGGCGCCGTCGATACCTTCAGGTGACGGATCCCTGTTGCCGCCGGCAACGACACCGGGGCAATGATCTGCCAACCACGAAAGAAGAGCGACGCCGCTCGACCGGTCGGGATTGACGACCTTTTTCAAACCGCTATAAAGCCTCACCACCGATGGATGGGTGTCCGAGTGGTTTAAGGAACCGGTCTTGAAAACCGGCGTGCGTGAGAGCGTACCGTGGGTTCGAATCCCACCCCATCTGCCATCAAGCTTTAAAATCATTCGAACAATGCTGCGGTGAGGGATGCTTCGACCCCGCTTCCTGGCTTTGGAATGGCTGGAAAACAGCGCGAGCGGGAATCCCGCTGTGCAGCGGGTTCCATTTTGTCGATGCAATCATATTTCCGGGCAGCCCCGCTCATTGGCGAAGGTGATGCGATCCGGTCCCCGGCGCGTGAAGCCTTCTACGACGACACGACCCGGGGTGACGCGCACGACCTCGGGATCGCGCAGGCCGGCGTCACGGGCGGCGGCGCGGGCTTCGCGTTCGCTACAGCCGCGCATGCGGGGCGGGCCGCGGCGGTCTACGTCCCGGTCACGATCGCGGATGATGGGGCGAACGCCGTCGGGGCCAATTCTGAGTTCCATGTCCTGCGCACCTGCGGGGATCGGCGCGGCGAAGGATACCAAGGCGATGACCATTGCCAGAGCTACAGTTTTCATTGGCTTGATCATGTTTCCTCCCTCAGCCGAAACCGGCGGAAAGCTCGTTTCTTTGCGGGGAGAGAACGCGGTTGCCCTCCGTTTGTTCCTTGCGGATGCAGTGAGCGGGAGATGTTGAGGCGGGTAAATCCGGCCCGATGGGTGGGCTCAAAAGATAGAAATCATTAACCACGTTCGTTACAATTTTATCGAATTTGCAGCAGTCGTTCGCATTTTCGCCACGTTATGCACAAGATTAAGCGACTGTTAGGTGCTTCGATGGCAGGGGCAAATAATCGAGGCAAGTGAGGGTGCGGTTCTCCGAGCCAATAGCAGCGTGGGGCAGACGATTTGAATTCTAGGGTCAAGAAACTCGGCATCAACGCCAGGTCGGGCGTGAAGTGGCTTGCCATTTCCGTGCTTTGCGCCGCAACCGCATCGTGTTCCACGACATCCGAGACCAAGCCTAAGCCCAAGCGCAGCAAGGAATATTTTTCCGAATCCGAATATGGCGTCAAAGCCAGTCCGCGTGTGGCCGATGGCAAGGCCATTCCCAAGGGCGGCGGGCGCGAGCTGATCGGCAATGCCTATACCGTCAAGGGCCGCCGTTATTTCCCCAAGGAAGAACCGGGTTACAACAAGACCGGCCTTGCCTCCTGGTATGGTTCCGCCTTCCATGGTCGCCTGACCGCCAATGGCGAAGTCTACGACAAAGAACATCTTTCTGCCGCACATCCGACATTTCCCCTGCCGAGCTACGCGCGCGTTACCAATATGGACAATGGCGCGTCGGTTCTGGTGCGCGTCAACGATCGCGGACCGTTCCATGAAGGCCGCCTGATCGACGTTTCAAGCAAGACGGCCGATCTTCTCGACATGAAGACCACTGGCACGGCCAATGTGCGGGTACAATACGCCGGACGTGCGCCGCTCGATGGTCACGACATGCCTTATCTGATGGCATCTTATATTCCGAAGGGTTCTCGCTCACCGGGTGTGGCGCCGGAAGGGCAGATCGCGACAGGCGTGATGGTGGCTTCAGCCTCGCCGAATTTCGTTCCGGCTCCGGCGTCCAACCCGAATTATGGCGGCTCGACCCAGACAGCGCTTGTCGGCTCCAGGAAGAATGCAGCGCTGCAGGCCATGCCGCTGGTCAATGGTTCGGCACCGGCTTTCGAACAGTTCGCGATCCTGCCGGAAATCGGTCCTTTCCTGGCCGAACGTCCGGAAGGCAATTTCATGCGTGAACCGGCGGCGCCCGGCGGCAATTATCTGCGTGTGCCGACGCCTTCCTCCAAATTTGCGGCGGCCTATTCCGAAGAATCGGCTACGGTCTCCAGGACCGCGAGCGCCTTCGACAGCGTGCTCGTCGACCGTGGCGCACTTAACGAGCAATCGATACTCGCCCATGTGAAACGTCAGCAGGCGAAGTCGCGCTGACGAATTGAAGGATACGGCCGGCCTTTTGCCTTTGTCGCGGGCAGCCGGTTACGGCAGGCAGGACTGGGCGGTTTCATGCGCAAGGCCATTCATCGCTCCTATTGTTCGCTCCTGGCAGCGGCAGCGTTTGCGCTTTTCAGTGCAAGCCCGGCACAATCGCAGACCGGCCCCTTCATCGCCAAGGCGGAACAGGCCTATATGATCGATGCCGAAACAGGCACGGTGCTTCTTTCGCAAAATGAGGATCAGCCTTTTCCGCCCGCATCGCTCGCCAAGCTGATGACGGTGGAAGTGGTGCTGGATGCGCTGTCAAAGGGGCAGGTGACGGCAGAGACGGCTTATCCCGTCTCGGAATATGCCTGGCGCACGGGCGGCGCGCCTTCACGCACCTCGACGATGTTCGCGGCGCTGAAATCCTCGGTCAGCATCAACGATCTCTTGACCGGGATCATCGTTCAGAACGCCAATGACGGCTGTATCGTCGTCGCCGAAGGCATGGCAGGTTCGGATGCCGCTTTCGCCAAACGCATGACGGTGAGGGCGGACGAACTGGGCATGAGCCGCAGCACCTTTACCAATTCGACCGGGCTTCCCGACCCCGGCAACCGGACGAGTGCGAGGGATATGGTGCGCCTTGCCCAGCATCTGCATGACACCTATCCCGACCGTTACGGGCTTTTTACCAAGCCGGATTTCGAATGGAACCGGATTTTCCAGCGCAACAAGAATACGCTCCTGATGCCCGGTAGCGGTATCGACGGTCTCGGTCTCGGTTTTGCGGAAGGCAGCGGTTTTGCGGCTGTCGTTTCGGCCGAGCGGGGAGGCCGCCGGGTCTATCTGGCGCTTGGCGGCATCGCGGACGACAAGACGCGGCAGGAAGAGGCCCGCCGGGTGGTGGACTGGGGCCTGACCGCCTTTGAAAAACGCCATCTCTTCAGCAGGGACGAAGCCGTCGGGTCTGTCAGCGTTTATGGCGGCGATGTTTCGCATATCGATCTTTCGCCGAAGGAAGATGTGAGCGTGCTTGTGCCGGTCAATAATCCGGACCGTATTTCTGGCCGGATCGTCTATCGCTGGCCCCTGAATGCGCCGCTGGACGTCGGTGCAAATGCCGGAACGCTTAAGATTTTCTCGGGCGAGCGCCTGTTGCGGGAAGTGCCGCTTTACACGAAGGCGGCGGTCGGCAAGGGGTCGCTCACCCAGAATGCGACAGGCGCGCTGAAGGAACTGCTGCTGTTCTGGCTCTGAAAGCCTGTTGCACGGGCGGCCTTGTTCCTATGCTTTTGTTCAGGCATCGGATTTTCTGAAAAGCGCTTCACACTTTTCCGTTCGATGCTGTAAACAGGCATTTCAACATTGACGTGAATTCCTCGCAGGACGTGACATTGGCCGAAAAGACCGGATTGTTCATCAGCTTCGAAGGCGGCGAAGGCGCCGGCAAGTCGACGCAGATTCGCACGCTTGCCGAGGCGCTTCGCGGCCGTGGTTTCGAGGTGGTCGTGACGCGTGAGCCGGGCGGCTCGCCGGGTGCGGAGGCCGTTCGGCATGTTCTGCTCTCGGGTGCGGCAGAGTCCTTCGGGGTGCGCATGGAAGCAATCCTGTTTGCGGCGGCGCGCAACGACCATGTCGAAGAGGTCATTCGTCCGGCGCTTGCGCGCGGCGAGATCGTGCTCTGCGACCGCTTTCTTGATTCCTCGCGTGTCTATCAGGGCACGACCGGCAATCTGGAGCCTGATTTCATCGAGACGCTGCAACGGATAGCCATCGATGGCGTCGTGCCGGAGTTGACGCTGATCTTCGATATCGCCGCCGAAAAGGGGCTCGCCCGCGCCAGAAAACGGGCGGATGAGGGTGCTACGCCGGATCGGTTCGAAAAAGAGGAAATCGAGACCCACGAGAAGCGTCGTGAGGCCTATCTGGATATTGCGCTCGCCGAGCCGCGTCGTTGCCGGATCGTGAACGCCGACCAGCCGCAGGAAAAGGTGACAGAGGATGTCATGTCCTTTGTCGAGCCGTTGCTCGAGCGTGCGGGAAAAGCTGCGGACGCCGTGCATGAGTGAGGTTCAGGGCGTTCTCGACGGCGCGATTGCGCCGCAGCAGAACACGAGGCTTTTCGGGCACGAGGAGGCGGAGGCCTTTCTTGCGCAATCCTATCGCTCCGGCAAAGGCCATCACGCGATTCTGATCGAGGGACCGGAGGGGATCGGCAAGGCGACGCTCGCCTTTCGTTTCGCCAATCATGTGTTGACCCATCCCGATCCCGCATCCGCGCCGGATTTCCTTGCCGATCCCGATCCGCAATCACTGGTCAGCCGGCAGATCACCGCCGGCGCCTCGCACAATCTGCTGCATCTGACCCGTCCTGTGGACGAAAAGACGGGCCGTGTGAAATCCGCCATTACGGTGGACGAGGTGCGGCGGGCAGGGCACTTCTTTTCGCAGACATCCGGCACGGGCAACTGGCGCATCGTCATCATCGATCCTGCCGACGATCTTAACCGGAACGCCGCCAATGCCATCCTGAAAATACTGGAGGAGCCACCGAAGCGGGCGATGTTCCTGGTGCTTTCGCATGCACCGGGAAAATTGCTGCCGACCATCCGTTCGCGCTGCATGCCGCTCCGGCTCGTGCCGCTTTCCGATGCGGCGATGGTGCAAGCGCTCGATCAACTCGACATCAGCCCCGAAGGTGAGAAACGCGACGCTCTGCTTGCCGCCGCCAAGGGCAGCGTGGCGCAGGCGCTGAAACTGATGAATTATGGCGGTTCCGACATTGTCGAGGTCTTTGCCGAAGTGATGACTGCCGAAGGGCCGGGCGCGCGCAAGCGCATGCACAAGCTTGCCGAGGTTCTGGCGCAGAAAGATGGCGACATCGTTCTCGGATTCTTCATGGAGCATGTGACGGAAGAGCTGATGGCGCGAGCGCGGGCGGCGGCAATGGCGGGTGACCTTGCGGCGGCAGAAAAACATGCCCGGCTTTCCTCGACGCTTTCGGAGCGCATCACTGTGGCGCAGGCCTATAATCTCGACAAGAAGCAGATGGTGCTTTCCATTCTGGAAGATATTCGTTCGGTTTAGGCGCCGGGATATGAATCATACCCGAAATGGGGAAGTTGTTGTTTCGCTGCTGCGAACAATGGTTTAAGAGCGGTCTATCCAAAAAACAGCCTGTAAAGTCGATAGACCGTCATGACAGACAAGACACCGTTCTACATCACCACCGCGATCTCCTATCCCAACGGCAAGCCGCATATCGGCCATGCCTATGAATTGATTGCGACGGACGCCATGGCACGCTTTCAGCGCCTGGACGGAATGGATGTTTTCTTCCTGACCGGCACCGACGAACATGGCCAGAAGATGCAGCAGACGGCGCGGGCGGAAGGTATTTCGCCGGAAGATCTCGCCCAGCGCAACTCCGACCAGTTCCGCGAGATGGGCAAGCTGCTCAACGCCTCGAATGACGATTTCATCCGCACCACGGAAGAGCGTCACCACGGGACCTCGCGCAATATCTGGAACCTGATGGCCAATAGCGGCGACATCTACAAGGACAGCTATGCCGGCTGGTATTCCGTGCGCGACGAGGCCTATTACGCCGAGGACGAAACGGAAGTGCGCGCCGACGGTGTCCGCTACGGGCCGCAGGGCACACCGGTGGAATGGGTAGAAGAGGAAAGCTATTTCTTCAAGCTCTCCGAATATCAGGATAAACTCCTGAAGCTCTATGAGGAAAACCCTGACTTCATCGGTCCGGCCGAGCGTCGCAACGAAATCATTTCGTTCGTGAAATCCGGTCTTAAGGACCTGTCGATTTCCCGCACAACCTTCGATTGGGGCATCAAGGTCCCCAACGATCCGAAGCACGTCATGTATGTCTGGGTCGATGCGCTGACCAACTACATCACCGCGACCGGTTACATCGAGGATAAAAACGGCCCGCGTGCGAAATATTGGCCTGCCGACGTGCATATCATAGGCAAGGACATCATCCGTTTCCACGCGGTCTACTGGCCGGCCTTTCTGATGAGCGCCAAGCTGCCGCTGCCCAAGCGGGTCTATGCACATGGCTTCCTGCTCAACAAAGGCGAGAAGATGTCGAAGTCGCTCGGCAACGTCGTCGATCCGGCCAATCTGGTAAACCATTTCGGTCTCGATCAGGTCCGTTATTTCTTCCTGCGCGAAGTCTCCTTCGGCCAGGACGGCAGCTATAGCGAAGAGGGCATTGCCACCCGTATCAATGCCGATCTTGCCAATGGCATCGGCAATCTCGCCAGCCGTTCGCTGTCGATGATCGTCAAGAATTGCGACGGCCAGATCCCGACGCCCGGTGAGTTCACCGAAGAAGACAAGGCGATGCTTGGCTCCGCCGATGGGCTGCTTGAGATTTGCCGCGAGGAGATGGGTAAACAGCTCATCCACCGTGCGCTTGCGGCCATCATCGCCGTCGTCTCGGAAACCGACCGCTATTTCGCCTCGCAGGAGCCGTGGTCGCTGAAAAAAACCGACCCTGAGCGCATGGGCACCGTGCTTTACGTTACGGCGGAAGTGGTGCGCCAGATCGGCATTCTCCTGCAGCCTTTCATGCCGGAATCCTGCGAGAAGCTGCTCGATCTCGTCGCTGCGCCTGCCGATAAACGTGATTTCGCTGCTTTGGGCGCAGCTGGCCGTCTGGTTCCGGGCACGCCGCTGGAAGCACCGAAGCCGGTTTTCCCGCGTTATGTCGCGCCGGAAGCTTGAAGGCGACAACCATGCTGATCGATACCCATTGTCATCTGGATTTTCCCGATTTCGAGGCCGAGCGCGACGACATTATCGCCCGCGCCCATGCTTCTGGCGTCGCCCAGATGGTGACGATCTCGACCCGGGTGCGTCGGCTGCCGGAGCTTTTGAAGATCGCGGAAAAATATCCGTCGGTCTTCTGTTCGGTCGGTACGCATCCCAACAATGCCGACGAGGAACTGGATATTTCCGCCGACGAGCTTGTGCGGCTCGCGGAGAGCCACGACAAGATCGTGGCGATCGGTGAGGCGGGTCTGGATTATTTCTACGATACGCAGAAGCCGGAAGACCAGAAGACCGGCCTCATCCGCCACATCGAGGCCGCAAGACGAACGAAGCTGCCGCTCGTTATCCACAGCCGCAGCGCCGATGAGGACATGGCCGCTATTTTGCGCGAGGAAAGCGACAAGGGGGCGTTCCCCTTCATTCTGCACTGCTTCTCTGCCGGCCTTGAATTGGCGAGAACCGGCGTCGAACTTGGCGGTTATGTGTCCTTCTCCGGTATTCTGACCTTCCCGAAATCGCAGGATATCCGCGATATCGCCGCCGCCGTGCCGCTGGACAGGCTGCTGGTGGAAACGGATGCGCCTTATCTCGCGCCAAAGCGCTGGCGCGGGAAGCGCAACGAACCCTCCTATGTGGTCAACACGGCGGAGGTTCTGGCCGAGGTGCATGGCGTTTCCTTCGAGCGCATGGCCGAAATCACCACCGAAAACGCCTTCCGCTGCTTTTCCAAGATGACAAGGGTGTAGGCGTGGCAATCTACCGTCGTCGCTTCACGGTTCTCGGCTGCGCGTCATCGCCCGGCGTGCCGCGCATCAACGGCGACTGGGGCGCCTGCGATCCCGAGAACCCGAAGAACCGGCGCACGCGCACGGCCTTTATGGTGGAGCAGATCGGCCCGGATGGCGGCAGGACGACCGTCGTTATCGACACCGGCCCGGATTTTCGCGAGCAGATGATCGCCGCAAAGGTGGAAGCCGTCGATGCGGTGCTTTACACCCACGCCCATGCCGACCATCTGCACGGCATAGATGATCTGCGCATCTATTTCGCTCTCCAGAAACACCGCATCCCGATCTGGGCCGATCCCGTCACCATGGCGCGAATCCGCGACGGTTTTGCCTATTGCCTGGAGACGCCGGCGGGCAGCAGCTATCCACCGATCGTCAGGCCGCAGCTTATCGCCGATATCGACGAGCCTGTTATTATCGACGGGGCGGGCGGGCCGATCCCCTTCAAGGTGCATATGCAGCAGCATGGGGACGTGCATTCGCTTGGTTTTCGCATCGGCGACGTTGCCTATTGCACCGATGTCAGCGATTTTCCGGCGGAAAGCTTGCCCAAGCTTACCGGCCTCGACGTGCTCGTCATCGATGCCTTGCAGTATCGATATCACCCAAGCCATTTTTCGCTGGAACAGGCGCTCGGCTGGATCGAGGCATTCGCACCCAAACGGGCGATCTTGACCCACATGCACATCCCGCTCGATTATGAAACGGTGATGCGTGAAACGCCTGATCATGTTGAACCGGCTTATGATCAGATGCGTTTCGAAATCGAGATCGAAGCAGCCTGACGCCGCCTGAGAAGGAATAACATGTCGACCAAGCCTTTCCGTGCACCCAGTATGGCGAGCTTTTTCGACAATCTGCGCGCCAGCCGCCTGCGGGCGATGTTTCGGCGCGGTGAAGTGGGGCTGGTGCTTCTTGCCGTCTTGATCGGCATTGCAGCGGGCCTTCTGGTGGCGTTGATCGGCGCCCTGAGCACGGCGCTGCATGTTATGGTTTTCGGCGTCGAGCGGCTGAGCAGCAGCGATCTCTCCGGCCGTATCGTGCTCGCCGGGCCGATCGTCGGCGGCATCGTGCTCGGCATAATCATCTTCATTCTTTCGAAGACACGCAAAAAACCCATGATCGACCCCATCGAGGCGAATGCGCTGCATGGCGGTCGCCTGTCGCTAACGGACAGCATCATCGTGTGCGTGCAGAATATCGTCTCCAATGGTTTTGGCGCTTCTGTCGGGCTTGAGGCCGGCTACACGCAGATCGCCAGCGGCGTTGCCTCGAAGATCGGCATCAAGCTGAAACTGCGGCGAGGGGACATGCGTATTCTTGTCGGCTGTGGTGCGGCGGGCGCTATTGCTGCGGCCTTCAACGCGCCTCTGACCGGGGCGTTCTACGCCATCGAACTCATTATCGGCACCTATACCGTGGTGACGCTTGCGCCGCTCATCGTCGCGGCGCTGGTGGCGACGACGGTCATCGGAATTATCGGTGGCCATGGCATCTCGATCGATATTGTCGATGCCAGCCGTGTGACGCCGGCCGATTATGTGCCCGCCATCTTTCTCGGCGTCGTGTGTGCGGCCATTGGCATCGTGCTGATGCAGGCAGTGTCCTTCATCGAAGAAACTGCGCGTAAAAGCGCCATTCCGGGCTGGCTGCGTCCCACGATAGGCGGCGTGGCGGTGGGTGCTCTAGCGCTGATTTCACCGCAGGTACTGTCGAGCGGCCATGGCGCACTGCATCTCAACATCGATGCCGAACTGACGATATATGGGGTGGCCGGGCTGTTTTTGCTGAAGGCAGCGGCCAGCGCCATTTCCATCGGCTCGAACTTCCGCGGCGGCCTCTTTTTCGCGTCGCTGTTCATGGGCTCGCTGCTCGGCAAGATTTTCGCGCTTTGCGCACCCTATATCGGTTATGGATCGACCGCGCCCATCGTTTATGCCGTGATTGGCATGAGCGCCTTTGCCGCCGCCATCATCGGCGGCCCGCTGACAATGACGTTTCTGGCGCTGGAACTCACAGGCGACTTCCAGATCACGGCTCTGGTGCTTGCCGCCGTCATCACCACCTCGCTCGTGGTGCGCACCACCTTCGGTTATTCCTTCGCCACCTGGCGTTTTCACCTGCGGGGCGAGAGCATTCGCAGCGCCCACGATATCGGCTGGATCCGCGACCTGACGGTCGGCAAGATGATGCGCGCCGATATCCGCAAGGCCAATGTCAGCATGGGGCTTCCGGCCTTCAAGGAGAAGTTCCCGCTCGGCTCCACGCAACGGGTGATCATGACCCATGATGACGGGCGTTATGCCGGCATCGTCCTTGTCCCGGAAATCTACGCCGACCCGATGGATCGCGACCCCAGCAAAATCAGCCTCGAAACCTATCTGCATTACAAGAACGACGTGTTGCTGCCGACCATGAATGCCCGGCAAGCGGCGGCAGCCTTTGATGCGGCGGAGAGCGAAGCGCTGGTTGTCGTCAATGACAAGATCGAAAATCGTCCTGTCGGATTGCTCACCGAAAGCCATACGCTGAGGCGCTATAGCGAAGAACTGGACTTGAGACGTCGGGAGGCGTCTGGTGAGTTCTGATATTACATTATATTGCCTGCTTTAAATGTTGATATAATTATATTAGTTCTATCCATATTCACCTCAATTCTTCGCGGAAAAGAGGCTTTTCTCCTCGCAAGCACGCGTCGGCTGAATCCCTGTGACAAGCACGGAAATGAGGGTCGAGGACTGGCTCCGGCCCGGGGAGCCAATTTGTCGCGTATGGGCGCAGAAAAAGCTGCCCCAATGTCCAGTCTTCACCATCGCCTGACCTCGCCTGCACACGCGACCCCAAACGACATTTCCCGTCACCCTGTCATTTTTCTCGAGCCCCGCTTGACAAAAAAACATTCGTCGCAATAAATAGACTGACTACTTAATTAATGAAATGTACGGCTAAGATGAGCCGGGCAGGCGAGGTGTGAGGATCGTTCACACGGGTCCGCTCCGGGAACCTGTGCGACCGGATATTTACTGCCTTCATCCTTACCGGCAGCGCCGTGAGCCGATGAAACTTGGGGAGTGTTATGCCTTCAGACAGCAGCACGGTTGAGACGATGCCTCTTGCGACGTCTTGCGGCCAACTCGAAACGGTTTCCGCATCCGGGTTTCGCGGGCTCGGTCTTCCGCATCGCCGTGCGCCGCTTTATGGCGTCATTGTTGCCGGGGGGCTGTCGCTTTTCGGCAATGCGGTGGCGGCCGTTGCGCTGCCCTGGATCGTGCTGTCCCTGACCGGCAATGCCGCATGGACGGGGATAGCGGCGGCGGCGGGCATGATACCGCTGGTTATCGGCGCTTTCTGCGGCGGCCCCGTCGTCGACCGTTTCGGTTCGCGTATCGTTGCGGTAACCGCCGATCTCGCTAGCGCCCTGAGCGTCGCGGCCATTCCCTTTCTGATGATGACCGGGCAGATGGATATAGGCCTGCTACTCTGCCTGATCGTGGTCGGGGCGCTGCTCGACGGTCCGGGTATGATCGCCCATGATGCAAGGGTGCCGGAACTTGCTCGCATCGCCCGGATGCCGATCGAGCGGGTCACCTCGATAGATGAGTTGCTTGATAATGCGGCGATGATTTTCGGCCCGCCGGTCGCGGGGATCGCCATTGCCGCTTTCGGGATGGAATACGCCTTGATGATCACGGCGGCCTGTTCGCTGCTCGCTGCCGTGATCGGCGCGATCTGTTTGCCGCGTCATAGGCGCAAGTCCGTCGATGCGGATCGCGGCGATGCGACTTTTGCGGGTCTGCGCTTTCTGCTCACGGAGCCGATTCTGCGGCTTCTGCTCATCGTCGCCATGGTGATGCTGGCGGTTTTCGGGGCGCTCAACGCCGTTGTCCTGCCGGTGCTGTTCAAGGCCAGCGGAGCGGATGTCCTTAATCTCGGGCTGTTTCTCTCGGTTTCCGGGGCAGGGGCGGCTTTGTCGGCGGTGGTTTTCGCCATTCGCGGCCACTCCTGGAACGGCAGGGCCGTCCTGCTCGCAGGCATATCCGGCGCGACGCTCTCCATCGGCCTCGTCGCTTTCCTTCAGAGCGGTCCCTTGCTGCTCATCGCGGCGGCCCTGGTCGGTCTTTCCACCGGGGCGCTCGGCCCGCTCGCCAATGCGATATTTCTGAAACGCGCGCCGGCTGCAATCCGCGGCAGCGTGCTTGGAACCACGGCGGCGATTGCGATGACGGCGACGCCGCTTGCCGTGCTGATCGCCGGTTTCGGCCTTGAGGCCGCCGGCGCTGCCCGGTTCTTGTGGGGGCTCAGCGCCACGCTCTGTCTGCTGCTGCTCTGGGTTTTCCTCAACCCGGTCGCGCGCGCGCTGAAGAAATCGCCGCCATGATCGGGCCTCCACCTTTTTTGCGATGCAATCAAACCATCCGTGCGCCGCAGTTTTTGCCACACCCGATGTTCGAACCCGGACCCGTCCTGCCATGAACGACCTGAATTCCTCTTTCCCAAACCACCAGCCCACAAATCCTCGGCCATTGCTCGGAGAAACGACAGGACGACGGCCTTCCAGACGCCTGCTCTGGTGGACGCTGCTAGCCATTGGACTTGCAGGCGGTGCTACCTGGCTGATATCGCCGGTTGAGGAGGCGCCCGCCGTGAGTCAGACCATGACGCCCGTCAAGGTACGGCCGCATGTGTCCGTCGTCACCGCAGCGCCTTATGGTTTCAACGCCGGGCAGGATGTTGCCGGGCTTCTCGCCGCCCGCAACGATATTTCCATCGGTACGGCCGTCACTGGCCAGCGCATCGTCGAGGTTTTCGTCGATGTCGGCGATACGGTTGCGGCCGGGCAATTGCTGGCGCGGCTGGAAAGCAAGACACTCGCGGCCCAGGTTGAGCAGACAGAAGCAACCGTCGCCCGCGCCCGCGCCGCACTTGCCGAGGCCGAGGCGGCTGAGATAGAGGCGAGCGAGAATCTGCGCCGCGCCGAAGGGCTTTCCGGCTCCAGCGTCAGCAAGGAACAGCTTGGCCAGCGCCGCGCCGCCGCGGCCATGGCGCAGGCAAAGATCGAGGGCGCCCGTGCCGAACTGGCGGGTGCACAGGCGCAACTGACCCAGCACCTTCTCGAGCTGGAGCGGACCGAGATTCTTTCGCCGAAACCCGGCCTCATCACACAGCGCCATGCCCGTATCGGCGCGATGCCCGATGGTACGGAGCCGCTGTTTCGCCTGTTGCAGGATGGCGAACTGGAGTTTCTGGCCGAAGCGCCGGAACGGGTGCTGCCGTCCCTGCAGACCGGCCAATCCGTAGCGATCGCGGTCAATGGCGTCGGCCGCGCCATTCAGGGGACCATCCGGGTCGTCGAACCGGCGGTCAACACACAAAGCCGTCTCGGCATCGTGCGCATCGCCGTTCAACCGGCCGCCGATCTGAGGGCAGGTGCCTTCGCGCGCGGCAAGGTCGATCTCGGCGAGCGCCGCTTCCTCGTCTCCGTTCCTGAAGCAGCATTGCGGCTGCGCCGCGAAGGTGCGGCCCAGCTTGTGGTGGTCGATGGTGAGAACAAGGTGGCGCGCCGCGCCGTTCGTGTGGGGCAGGCGCAGAACGGCGTCGTTGAAATCCTTGAAGGGTTGAGCGCGGGCGAGCGCGTCGTGGAAAGCGCCAGCGCCTTCCTGCGCGACGGCGATGAGATCGTCGGCATCAGCGAAATTGCACAGAAAGAGGAGGGGCGCCGATGACCAATATTTCCTCATGGGCCATCCGCCGTCCCATCCCCACCATCGTTCTTTTCCTGCTTCTGACGCTTATCGGCATCCAGTCCTTCATGAAGCTGCCGGTCAACGCCAATCCGCGCGTCGATTTTCCGATTGTCACGGTCTCCATCGTTCAGGCGGGCGCGGCCCCGGCTGAGCTTGAAACGCAGGTCACGCGGCGGGTCGAAGGTGCGATTTCGGGCCTTGCCGGCATAAGGCATATCCAGTCGACCATCGGCGACGGCCTTTCCACCACGACGGTGGAATTCCAGCTCGGCATCGATACGGCCCGCGCCACCAACGATGTGCGTCAGGCCGTCTCGCAGATCCGCTCCGAAATGCCGCGCGATATCGAGGAACCGACAATCGCCAGCCTCGATGTCGAGGGTGGCGCGATCCTTTATTTTGCGGTTCGCGCCCCGCAAATGTCGCCCGTCGATCTCTCCTGGTTCGTTGACGAGGCCATCGGCCGCGAATTGCTGACGACCAAGGGCGTGCAGCGGGTGCAGCGCATTGGCGGCGTCAGCCGTGAAATTACCGTCCAGCTCGATCCAGACCAACTCACCGCTTTCGGCATCAATGCCGAGGATATCAACAATCAGGTTCAGGCCTTCAACACCAATGTGCCCGGCGGCAGAAGCCGGCTCAACGAGAAGGAACAGTCGATCCGCGCCGTCGGCGGCGCGATCAGCGCCGGCGAGCTGGCGGAGCGGCCGATCAGCCTGCCGAACGGCCAATGGACGACGCTCGCCACGCTCGGAAAGGTGACGGATGGCGCGGCTGAGCCGCGTGAACTGTCACGCCTCGACGGTGAGCAGGTGGTCGGCTTTTCGGTGTTCCGCGCCAAGGGGTCGAGCGACACGGCAGTCGAAGACGTCGTCAATGCCACGATTGCCCGGTTGGTCGCCATCTATCCCGGCGTCGAGATCGACCGGGTGCTTTCGACCGTCGATTATACCCGGGCGAGTTATCAGGTTGCCATGGAGACACTGATCGAAGGTGCTGCGCTGACCGTCGTCGTTGTCTTCCTCTTCCTGCGCGACTGGCGGGCGACGCTGATTGCGGCCGTGGCCATGCCGCTTTCGATCCTGCCCACCTTCACGGTGATGTTGTGGTTCGATTTCACTCTCAACAGCATCACCCTCCTGGCGCTGACGTTGGTGATCGGCATTCTCGTGGATGATGCGATTGTTGAGGTGGAAAATATCGACCGGCATCTGCATATGGGCAAGCGGCCGTTTCAGGCATCCATCGATGCGGCCGATCAGATCGGTTTTGCGGTTCTCGCCATCACCGCCACCATCGTCGCGGTGTTTCTGCCGGTCAGCTTCATCGGCGGCGTCATTGGCCAATATTTCAAGCAGTTCGGCCTGACCGTGTCGGTTGCCGTGCTCGCCAGCATGCTGGTGGCGCGTCTCGTGACGCCGCTGATGGCCGCCTATATTCTCGTACCGAAGGCGGTGAAGCACGAAGAACGCGGTGCGCCGAAGTCCCGCATGGGCCGGGGTTACGTAGCGCTTCTGGAACTTGCGCTTCGCCATCGGCTGAAAACCTGCGGCATCGGCGTTCTGGTGCTCGTCGGTTCCTTTCTGCTGGTGCCGCTTCTGCCCTCAGGCTTCCTGCCGAGCGACGACCGCAGCCTGTCGCGTATTCTGATCGAGCTGCCGCCGGATTCGACGCTGCGCGATACCGACAGTGCCGTGCAGTCGATAACGACGGCGCTCCGGGAAATGCCGGAGGTTAAAAGCGTCTTCGCCTCCATCGGCAGGACGGATGACGGCCCCGACGTTGCCCGCGCCTCCCTGCTGGTCAATCTCGTGCCGGCCTCCGAGCGTACGCTTTCCCAGCGTCAGTTCGAGCTTGGTGCAGCAGACCTGATTGCTCGCACACCCAATATCCGCTTCGCTTTCCAGAATGAAAATGCGGCGCGCGATATTTCCGTCATCCTCGTCGGCGACGAGCCGGAGAAGCTGGCCACTGCGGCTCTTGCCGTGGAAACCGGCATGCGCGGCATCGAGGGAATTGCCAATGTGCAGACCGCCGAACCCCTGCCGCGGGCGGAATTGCAGGTCAGGCCGCGTTTTGACGAGGCGGCTCGGCTTGGCGTTTCCACGCAATCCATCGCCGCCGTCACGCGTATTGCCACGACTGGCGATACGGACGCCAATTCCGCCAAGTTCAATATCGGCGACCGGCAGGTGCCGATCCGCGTGATGATCGACCGGCGCGCGCAGAGCAACCTCGATACGCTCGGCATGCTCAGGGTGTCGGTGGCGAATGGCAGCCTGCCGCTGTTATCGGTGGCCGATCTTTCGGTCTCGGAAGGCCCGGGGCAGCTCAACCGCTTCGACCGCATGCGCCGGGTGACCGTCAGCGCCGATCTCGCGGGCATTCCGCTTGGCGTCGCGCTGGAGCGCATCAATGCGCTCGACGCCGTGACCTCGCTTCCGGCCGGCGTGCGGCAGGTGCAATATGGCGATGCCGAATATATCGGTGAGATGTTCCAGAGTTTCAGCGCCGCCATGCTGTTCGGCCTCATGATGGTGCTGGCCGTGCTGATCGTTCTCTTCAAGGATTTTCTTCAGCCGATCACCATCCTCGTGGCATTGCCGCTTTCGGTGGGCGGCGCAATTGTCGGTCTGCTGCTTTATGGCGGCGCGCTCGATCTGCCGGCGGTCATCGGCTTGCTGATGCTGATGGGCATTGTCACCAAGAACTCCATTCTGCTGGTGGAATTCGCCATCGAGAAGCGCAAGGGCGGGCTCAGCCGCCAACGGGCGCTGGTGGAATCCGGCGTCGAGCGCGCCCGTCCGATCATCATGACCACGCTTGCCATGGTTGCTGGCATGATGCCGGCAGCGCTGGGGGTGGGGGCGGATGCCGGTTTCCGCGCGCCCATGGCGATTGCCGTGATCGGCGGCCTCATTACGTCCACCCTGCTGAGCCTCGTCTTCGTGCCCGTCGTCTTCACCTATATGGACGATCTGCGCGGCTGGCTCAGCCGCAGGCTGCAACGTCTCACCTCCGTGACCGCCGCAGACCGGGCAGCGGCGGAGCGCCGGATAGCCGCTGGCGAGGCTGAAACTGCGCAGGGGCACGGAAGATGACAGACGCTCCGGTCTCAGGCCTGACGGCGACCGCCATACACGAGCATATCGCCGCCGCCGGGCGATCCGAGGGGTTTCTGTCCGGCCCGGTTTTTCTTGATACCGGATCGGAAGACGTCATCGCGCTCGAGGTGCAATATCACCTGCCATTCTACCGGATGGCCCTGTTCGACCGGCTGGACGTGGCGATGCCGAAACTGCTGGCGGAAGCGGTTCCCAAGCGGCAGGCGGAGTTTCTCGCGGGCCGTTTTCTGGGGCAGGCGGCGCTCACGCTTTTCGGGCATGACCCTCAGCCGATCGGCATCGGCAACAGGCGCGAGCCGGTATGGCCTTCAGGCATAAGCGGCTCGATCAGCCATTCCCACGGCATCTGCGTGTGCATGGTAACGCAGGAGCACGATGTCAGGGTCGGTGTCGATATAGAAAAGATTGAGCCAGGGGCGGTAACGGAGATCATCCTGAAGCGCGCCCTGGCACCGCTGGAGCGTAGGCTGATTGCCGAACTGGAAGAATGTGACGCAAGCATACTGCCTTTTCTGGTGTTTTCCGCCAAGGAGACGCTGTTCAAGGCGCTTTATCCGGTGGTTGGACGCCATTTCGATTTCCAGGCGGCGCGTCTTTTCGAAAAACCCGGTCGCGATGAACTGCGGCTGGAACTGACGCGCCCGCTACATCGCTCACTTCCGGCGGGACGCCGTTTTTCCATACGCTTTTCGGTGGCGGGCGGTTTTGTCCGCACCTGGCTTGTTTGTCGTTAAACCCATATTTCAGGGAGATATAGATGAGTGACAGGGATCTTCGCGTAACGCTTGTGCAGGCCGATCTGGCCTGGGAAAACATCGAGCGGAATTTGCAGCAGTTCGACCGGCATCTCAATGAGATCGAGACGACGGATCTGATCGTCCTGCCGGAGATGTTCACCACAGGTTTCAGCATGAACCCGAAGGCCGTGGCGGAACCCATGGACGGGCAGGCAGTAAATTGGTTGCTGGAAACCGCACGCCGGCATGACGCGGATATCGTCGGCAGCGTGGCGATTGCCGAAGACGGCCGTTATTTCAATCGGCTGATCTGGGCGCGTCCCGACGGCACGCTCATTCATTACGACAAGCGGCATCTATTCACCTATGCAGGCGAGCACGAGCATTATACGCCGGGGCAGGCGCAGCAGTTGATCGAGCTAAAGGGCTGGAGCATCGCGCCTTTCATCTGTTTCGATCTGCGCTTCCCGGTCTGGTCGCGCAATCGCGGCCAATATGATGCTGCGATCTATATAGCGAGCTGGCCCGCCCGGCGGGCCTCCCACTGGAAAACGCTGCTGCCGGCCCGGGCCATCGAAAACCAGTCCTATGTCGTCGGCGTCAACCGCATCGGTATCGACGGCAATGATCTCTCCTATGACGGCGACAGCATGGTCATCGACCCCCTGGGTGAGACATGTTTTCACGCCAATGTGAACGCAACCGTGCATCAGCAGCGGCTCTCCCGTCAATTGCTGGATGAAACCCGGACGAAACTGCCTTTTTTGCGCGAATGCGAACGCTTTGAATTGACCGCCTGATGCCGCTGGCAACCGAAATTCGGTCGGGGCGGGTGCTCCTCCGCCCTCCATTCACCTCTTACGGGTAAGAGCGGGTTGACAAGGGGCCGCGATATAATTAATGGACTAAGCGCTCAATTAATTTATGGGAGCAATCATGGCCCGCAAGCTGGATCCAGCCAAGCATGAAGCCAAGCGGCAGCAGATTCTTGAAGCCGCCATTACCTGCTTCGCGCAAAACGGCTTTCACCAGACCACCACGGCGCAGATTTGCGCGGCGGTTGGCATGAGCTCCGGCAATCTCTTCCACTATTTCGACAGCAAGGAAGCGATCATTGAAACGATCGTTGCCGAAGAACGTCGGGAAACCGCTGACTATTTTGCCGAACTCGGCGCGGCGGACGATCAGTTCGGTGCGATTTTGGGTTTCGTCGACGCCTCGCTGGAGCTTGCGACCGATCCGACCTATGCCCGGCTGGTGCTGGAAATCGCTTCCGAAGCCATTCGCAACCCAGCCATTCATGCGCTTGTACGCACCGCAGATCAGGAAATTCGCGCGGGCATCGCCAATCTCGTGCGCAAGGGAATGGAACGGGGACAGATCGACACCAACCTCGACGCCGAGCGGGCCGCCACCTGGATCGCGGCGTTGATAGACGGTGTTTTCTCGCGTCTGGCGGTCGATCCCGATTTCCAGCCACTTAAAGAAGCTGAGATGATGCATCTGATCGTCGGCCGCTTCCTATCGGCACGGCGATATTCCAAAGCAGCGGATGAAACCGGCCAATGTGCGACGCCGGCAACGGCTGGGGCATAGGCCCGTACCGAATAGTCCTGGAAAACCGGACTGCGGTTTTCATTTTATGTCTCCGGCAGCCGCCGACATGCGGCGGCTGGCTCGCTTGTATCTATGAGAAATCCGATCGTTGATGCGTGGATTTTGACAGCTAGTTTTCACCAACTCAACCAAAGATGTCTGAATTATGAAATTTCAACGTAAAGTATATTAATGCTTTTCAATTGAATGAATATGTGTTTTATACGGTATCAGACACTTAAGTTCGAAATTAACTTACGAATATACTTAATAAATATTCCGATATCGGAGTATTGATTTCGCCTAATTACGCGATAAGACGCGATTATTTCGAATTACATCCTGATTTTCTTGTCTCTGACGGGAGCTTTGCTTTCCGTCCCCAGGGAAGGACTATTATTGTGATGCTGCAGAACCACACACCTACACCGCCCCCTCTGGATATCGCGATCGTCGGCATGGCCAGCCATTTTCCCGATGCGGCCGATCTTTATGATTTCTGGTCCAATATCGTGAACGGTCACGACGCGATCCGCGACGTCGAAACGGTCGATCCGGTGGAATATTGGAAACCGGAGGATTATTACGATCCCGATCCACGCGCTGCCGACAAAGTCTATGGCCGCAAGGCCGGCTTTGTGCCACCGATCAATTTCGATCCGGTCGGTTTCAAGTTGCCGCCGCTGATGCTGCAATCGATCAGCACGGCGCAGCTTTTCGCGCTGCATGTTGCTAAACAGGCCATGGCGGATGCTGGTCTCCTGGGGCCGGGGGCCGACAAGGTCGACCGCGACCGGATCGGCGTCATTCTGGGCGGCTCCGGCAACGGCAATACGGCGTTTTCACTGGCGGTGCGTCAGCAAATCCCGTTCCTGCGTAATATCCTCCTCAATAGCGGTTTGTCCGCGGAGGTGGCGGAAGACACGGTCGAGCGATTGCAGGGCCTGTCGCTGGAATGGAACGAGGATAGTTTTCCCGGCTTTCTCGGCAATGTGGCCTGTGGCCGCATCGCCAGCTATTTCGATCTCGGCGGCACGTCCTACATGGTCGACGCCGCCTGCGCGAGCAGTCTCGCCGCCATCAAGGCCGCTATCGGTGAATTGACGGATGGCAGCTGCGACGCCGTTCTGACCGGCGGCGTCAATCTCGAAAATTCGATTTTCTCTTTCCTGTGCTTCAGCAAAACGCCGGCTTTATCGAAAAGCAACCGCTCGCGGCCCTTCGACAAGAAATCGGACGGCATGATGCTGGGCGATGGCGTTGGTTATCTGGTGCTGAAGCGGCTTTCGGACGCCGAGCGTGACGGCGACCGCATCTATGCGGTGATCCGGGCGCTCGGCGCTTCCAGTGACGGCCGCGCCAAGAGCATTTTCGCGCCGCGTTCGGAAGGTCAGGTAAAGGCGCTGAAGCGCGCCTATGCCCAGGCGGGATTGACGCTGGCCGACATTCAGTTGATCGAGGCGCATGGCACCGGCACGGAATCCGGCGACGAGACCGAGATCAAGAGCCTCCTCAGGCTGTCCGAGGAGCAGGGTATCGATGGGAGCCATTCCATCGCCATCGGCAGCATCAAATCGCAGATCGGCCATACGCGTTGCGCGGCCGGCGCGGTGGCGATGATGAAAGTGGCGCTCGGCCTTTATCACAAGGTTCTGCCGCCGACGATCAATGTGGAGGAACCGACAGAGGCTCTGACCCGGCCGTTCTACATCAATACGTTGGCGCGGCCGTGGATGCGCCCGCCGGGCGGCGAATTGCGGCGCGGGGCGCTCAGCGCCTTCGGTTTCGGCGGCACCAATTTCCACGTCATTCTGGAAGAATACGAAGCGGAAACGCGCGAAGAGGCCTATAGGCTGAGCCGGTCGGCGCAGGTTCTGGCGTTTCATGCGCCGACACCCGCCTTGCTGGCGGCGACGTGCCTAGACGCTCTTTCGCAGCTTTCCGGGGAGGCGAAGGCTGCCTTTTTCGAAGCCCATCTGGCGGATGGCGGCAGGCTCGCCCCTGAGCCATCCTCCGCCCGTCTCGCTTTCGCGGCAGCGACGCCGGAAGAAGCGCATGAACTTCTGGCGCAGGCCGTGCCCCTGCTGCAATCCGGGCCTGACAAGGCGTTCGAACATCCGGCTGGCATCTATTACCGGCCCGAGGCGGCGCCGGTTGCAGGCCGTATCGTTGCGCTTTTCCCGGGGCAGGGCGCGCAATATGTCAATATGGGCGCGGGCGTGACCCTTGATTATCCTGAGCTGCGTCAGGCGGTGGAAGAGGCCGATGCCGTGGCGCTCGATGCCGGCTTTCCGCCTTTGTCGGCTGTCATTTACCCGCAGCCGGCCTTTTCCGATGAGGAAACTCTCGCGCAGGCCCGCGAGCTGACCCGCACCGCCAATGCGCAACCGGCCATCGGTGCGGTGAGCGCCGGCTACTTCCGGCTGCTGCGACGTCTCGGCTTTGCGCCTGATTTTGTCGCCGGGCACAGCTATGGCGAGTTGACCGCGCTCTGGGCGGCGGGCGTGCTTTCGGATGCGGATTTTCACCGTGCCTCGATAGCGCGCGGCCGCGCCGTCGAGATGCCGAGCGGCCTTGCCGATCCGGGTGCGATGCTCGCCGCGCAGATGCGTCAAGAGGAGGCAGGAGAATTGCTTGCCGCCGTCCCGGATATCGTGATCGCCAATGACAATGCACCGGAACAGCTTGTTTTCGGCGGTTCCACGGAAGCCATTGCGCGCGCTCATGCCTGGCTTTCGCAGCGTGGCCGCCGCAGCCAGACCCTGCCCGTTTCGACAGCCTTCCACACGTCCTATGTCAGCCATGCGGCCGATCCCTACCGGGAAGGTATTGCCGGCGTCGAATTCACAAGACCGCGCTGCGCGCTTTATTCGAGCGTGACGGCCGAACCCTACGGCGATGACCCCGCGCATTATCGCGATGCGCTGGTGCGGCAGCTCGTACAGCCGGTGCGTTTTCGCGAAATGATCGAGCGGCTCTACGCCGATGGCGGTTATCTGTTCGTCGAGATCGGTCCCAAGGGCATTCTCGGCAAACTGACCGCCGACATTCTAAAGGGCAAGCCGCATGCGATGGTTTCGCTCAATCCAAGCGCCAATGGCGAAGAATCAGTGCAATTGCGCAGGGCGCTGGCGAAGCTGGTGGTGGAGGGCGTGCCCCTTTCCGCGGCTGACCCTTACGCCCGCAAGCGTTCGCCGGAGGAGCGGCCGTCCAGGCAGGCTTCCAGCTTTACCCTTCAGGGCGGTTTTTACCTAACCGAGAAGAACCGCAAGCGACGTGAACATGCGTTGCGCCACGATACGCGCGTGGTGGAGAAATTCCTCGCCGAGCGCACGGCCCGAGGCGGGACCGAACCGTCCGTTTATCCGCCGCCCCAAACCGCGCCTCAGCCCGTACAGAACGCTCCCGCACTGGTTGCAGAACCCGTCTCCCCCAATTTGTCCTCCTCCACTCAGCCCTCCCATGCCACTGACAGGATCGAGATAACAATGACGCGCCAATCCGAGAATATTCCGAAGCCGGACCAGATGGACAGGCAGATCGAAAGCCAGAATTTGCTCAGCCAGCTTCACCAGCAGTTCCAGATCAACCAGAAAGACTATATCGACATGCTGGGGTCTCTGGTCAGCAAGCAGCACAGCCTGCTGGAGAAGTTTCATGGCCATCCGCAGATGGAGAGCATGACCGCAAGTCTGGCCCGCAGCCTGCAATTGCTCGAGCGCAATCAGGAACTCTACCATTCCAACCATGAGCGATATTTCGACAACCAGATGTCGCTGATGAGCGGCGAGGCGGTCCGCAGCCGTGCGCCTGTGCCGGCCCTTTTGCCGAACACGCTGGAGATGCCGAATCCGGCGGAACCGCTGGCATTGCCGCATCATCAGAGTTTGGCGCCCGCGCCGCAGACGGAGACAAAGCCCGCCATTGTGTCGGCTACGCAGCCGTCCGCTGCCCCGGTTACGGCCATTGTCGCTCCGAAACCGGTTGTGCCGACAATGTCCGTTCCTCAGTCAATGCCGGTGGCTGCGCAGGCTCCGTTTCTCAGCGCCGAGGATCAGTCGCGAATCGCAGTCCTTGAAGCCATAACCGAAGAGCGGCTGATCCGCGAATTAACGGAAATCGTCAGCGAGCGCACGGGATATCCGGTCGACATGATCGGCGACCAGATGGATTTGGAGGCCGATCTCGGTATCGACTCCATCAAACGTCTGGAAATTTTCGGCGCGATGTTCGACCGTCTGTCGAATGGCACGCGGCTTCTGGACGACGCGGACAAGAACCGCAACGACGAGAATTTCGATATCGAAACCATGAGCAATATCGCCAAGATGACGCAGTTCTTCCTGCGCACGGTCGAAGAATTGCTCGCCGGCATCAAAGGCTCGTCGCCCGCCGTCACACCCGCCGCAGAAGTCGTAACGCCGTTAGCGGTGGCGGCTCGGACTCTCAGCCCCGAGGATCAGGCGAGAATTGCGATGCTTGAAGGGATCACCGAGGAGCGGCTGGTGCGTGAATTGACGGAAATCGTCAGCGAGCGCACGGGCTATCCGATCGATATGATCGGCGACCAGATGGATTTGGAGGCCGATCTCGGTATCGACTCCATCAAACGTCTGGAAATTTTCGGCGCGATGTTCGACCGTCTGTCGAATGGCACGCGGCTTCTGGACGACGCGGACAAGAACCGCAACGACGAGAATTTCGATATCGAAACCATGAGCAATATCGCCAAGATGACGCAGTTCTTCCTGCGCACCATCGGCGAATTGCTGGCCGATATCAAAGGCGTGTCACCCGTGACCGCCGTTATGGAAACGCCGAAGCCTGCCGCCCCCGCCAGCGCGTCTGCCGCGGTCGGTGCTTCCGTCGTGACCCTCCAGCGTCTCGGTGTGGTGACATCCACGAAGCTCTCCGGCACGGGCGACGAGGAGGACTCCCAACCAAAAAAAGCTTTGGCTGAGCGGGATGCATTCGCGCCTCTTGCTCAGCCGGTTATCGCCGCCCCTGTCGTCTATCGTCACCTTGTGGTGCGTCAGGACCTTTCGCGGCCGGACAGAATGCCGCTGGCGCTCGCCGCCGGCCGCATCTGGCTTATCGTCGATGACGGCAAGGGATTGAGCGAGATATTGGCCGCGCGCCTGATGGGGCAGGGGCAGAAAGTCACCCGTATTCAATTGTCCGCGCCGGCAAAACCGGCAAAGGGCAAAAGAACCGCAAAGCAGCAAGCTGCCGGAACGGCCGTGGAGGGTGTGAGAGATTACAGTCTCCAGGACCGAGGCAAAGCGGCCATCGAGACTTTGATCGCCGAAATCGAACAGGCAGAAGGTCCGATTGGCGGCTTCATCCATCTGCAACCTGCAACTGGAGCGGCATCGCTCGGTGAAGTCTTTGCCGAGGTCGGTTATGACGCCGCCGAGACGCTATTCACCATGGCCGGCGTCCTGCAACCGCGACTGACGCATGCAGAGGGGCGCAGCACCTTCTTCGCCGTCAGCCAATATGACGGTGGGCTGGGAACGGCGGGCAGGGGCCTCTTCAACGCGGCCGGCGCGAGTGTCGGCGGATTGGCGAAATCGCTCGCCGTCGAATGGGAAGACGTCTTTTGCCGCTGGGTGGATATTGATCCGGACCTCACGGCTGAAGAAGCGGCCGACCTCATCATCGAGGAGCTGGAAGACCCGCAGACAGCGCTGGTGGAGGTTGGACGCGGTTCTGAAGGATCCCGTATGACCCTGACAGGCCGCGCCGAACCGGTGACTACCCAGCAGGAGACCGGGCTCAATGCGGACAGCGTGCTGCTCGTCAGCGGCGGAGCGCGCGGAATTACCGCCGATTGCGTGATTGCATTGGCCGAACGTCACCCGGTCCGTTTCGCCCTGCTGGGACGCACGGATATCGATGCGCCGCTGCCCGAATGGGCCGAGGGCATCGAGGGCGATGAGGCCCTCAAGGCGGCGGCGATTGCGGCCATGCAGGCCGAAGGCGAACAACCGACGCCGGTAAAAGTGGAAAAAATGCTGATTGGTCTGCGCCATGCGGCACAAATCCGCCAGACCTTGGTCAGGATTGAAGAACTGGGCGGCAAGGCGGCTTATTTCGCCTGCGATATCGCCAACGCGAATGATGTCGAGCGCACGGTCGTCGCCGTCGAGGAAACCCTCGGCAAGGTTACTGGCATCATCCATGGCGCTGGCCTTTTGGCCGACAAGCGTATCGAGAAAAAGACCGCTGAGGATTTCACTGCGGTTTTCGATACCAAGGTGCGCGGCCTGCAAAACCTCATTCAGGCGCTCCGGCCGGAGGCAATAAGGCATCTGGTGCTGTTTTCGTCCGTCTCAGGTTTCTTCGGCAATGCCGGGCAAACCGACTACGCCATGGCGAACGAGGCGCTGAACAAGTTCGCGCATATGTTCAAGGCGAACTATCCCGATGCTTTCGTCCGCAGCATCGGCTGGGGTCCGTGGGATAGCGGCATGGTCAATGACGTGCTCAAGAAGGCGTATAGTGAGCGCGGGCTGGCGATCATTCCGGTGGAAACGGGTATCAGGTTCTTCGCCGACGAGTTCGGCTCCGGCGAGGCTGCGCAGATCCTGGTGGGCGGCGACAGCTACAAGGTGGCGTACACAGTCAAGACGATAACGGCCTCGCGCATTGTCGAACGCGTCGTCAATCTCGATACCGCGCCTTTCCTCGCCGACCATGTGGTCGACGGGCGGTTCGTCCTGCCGGCGACGGCGGCAGCGAGCTGGCTGGTGAAGCTAGCGGAAGACATGTTGCCCGGCTACCGTTTCGAGACCCTGCTCGGCTTCAAGGTTATCAAGGGCGTTGCTTTGCATAGCGGGGAAACCTGCCTTCTGGAAGCGCAGATCGAACCGGCGGTGGCGACCCATGGCCTGGCTGCCGGCGACCGGCATGCGCTGACGATCTCGGTTTCCAGCGGGTCTGGTTCCGAACGTCACAACCGCTATATCGGCACCGTGGTCCTGAGCCGTGAAATGAGCCTTCGCCCGCGCCTCGGTTCCTTTGATCTGCGCAAAGATGATGAGCCGCTGGGTTATCCGCTCTATGGCACGCCGCAGGAAGGCCCGCTGCTGTTCCACGGTCCAAGTTTCCGGGGGCTGCGGGAGGTGCTGAATGGCGGCGACCATGGCCTGACGCTCGCCTGTGAGCTCACGCCGGTGGAAGAAGCGATGCAGGGGCGGTTCCGCACCACATCCTTCAACGCCTATATCGGCGACGTCTTCATGCAGGCGCCGTGGCTGTGGTTGATCCTCGGCAGCGACTATGCCGGATTGCCTTCCGCCATCGGCCGTGTCGACCGGTTCGCCACGCTCGGTTTCGGTGAACCGTTCTTCCTCTCCATGACGATCAAATCCCTCACACAGGCAAGCCTGCTGGTGGATATCGCCGTGCATGACGACGTGGGGCAGCTCCATTTCCGGCTGTCGGATGTCCAGTTCACCATTTCCCGGCAATTGCGCGAGCGGCTGGTGGGACGTGAAGAAAAGGTCGAGGCGGCTGAATAGCCGCCCAACAATTCTTCGGAAAAGCGAAGGCTTTCCGGGGCACCCGTAACAACAGGCAGAGAGACTCATTCCACATTCCGCTTCTGGTCGTTCAGGCCGGGAACGCTCTCTTCTGCGCGCAATTTGACGAAGGACTATGGCGATGGGACAGATAGCAATCACGGGACTCGGATGCGTTTTCCCAGGAGCGGATTCGCCGGACCGTTACTGGCGCAATCTGGTCGAGGGCAGGGACTGCACCTCCCCGCTTTCCGCCGTCGAACTGGGCGTCGATCCCGCCCTTTATCATCATCCCGAGCCGGGAACGCCAGACCACATCTGCTATACTCGCAATGGACATGTGCGTGACTTCCGTTTCGATGCCGAGGGTTACCGGCTGCCGCCAAATGAGCTTCGCGCGCTCGATCCGCTGTTTCACTGGACGATGCATGCCGCACGGCAGGCGCTTGAGGATAGCGGCTCGTCGCCGCAGCGCTGCGGCCTGATTGCCGGCAATATCGGCATGCCGACCCATTCGGGCAAACGGCTGATGTCGGGTTTTTACCATCGCATCCTCGAGCCTTATCTGCGCGAATTGCTCGACAGGCCGGATTTTAATTTCGCCTCCTATTGGGATGCCTCGGGTCTTTCCGGGCTCAACCTCATGACCGGCAGCCACAATGCCACCATCGCGGCTCTGGCGCTCGGCCTGTCCGGCCCGACCTATGCCATCGATGCGGCCTGCTCCTCGGCGCTTTATGCGATCCGCGTCGCGAGTTCCTACCTTCTCGACGGCAGCGCCGACATGATGCTGGCCGGCGCGGTCTGCCATGCCGATCATATTTATCTCGACCACGGCTTCAACGTGTTGCAGGCGTTTCCGTCCGATGGGCGTTCCGTTCCCTTCGACCGCGCTTCGCAGGGGCTGAAGGCCGGGGAGGGCGCTGGCATCGTGGCGCTGAAACGTTACGAGGATGCACTCCGTGACGGAGACCGGATTTACGGCGTTATCGAGGCGATCGGCGTTTCCAACGATGGCGGCGCCAAACATATGCTGCTGCCGGACTCGCATGGGCAGATGCTGGCGCTGCGGCGCGCCTATGCCGGCATTTCGCCCGACATCGACTATCTGGAATGTCATGCGACCGGCACGCCGGCCGGCGATCAGGTGGAGCTTTCCACCATCGAGCGTTTCTTCGGCGAAACCGCGCTGCCGCTTCTTGGCGCAAACAAGGCCAATAACGGCCACAGCCTCACCGCATCCGGCATGGCGAGCCTTCTGAAAGTGCTTCTGGCCATGCGCCATGATCTGATACCGGCGACGCTGGATATCGAGAACCTCGTCGCCACGCCGAAGGGCCTCGTCAACCGCGACCATATCGTGCGGGAAAACCACCCCTGGGCAAAGGGGGGAAAACCACGCCGCGCCGGCATCAACGCCTTCGGTTTCGGCGGTGTGAACGGCCATATGGTGCTGCGCGAACATGTTGCCGATGGGGCTGTTCCGGTCGCCGCGAGCACGCGGGTCGTGGCTCCGGCAGAACTGGATATTGTCGGCATCGCCATGGCCCTACCGGGAACTGACAATGTGGAAATCTTCCGCGAGACCATCACCACCGGACGCCAATGGTTCCAGCCCCTGCCGCGCACGCGCTGGCTCGGCCTCGAGCAGCGCCGCGATATTCTCGCCATCGGCGGCATGGATGAAGCGCCGGAGGGCGGTTATATCGAGAGCTTCGATTTCGATTGCCGCCATTTCAAGCTGCCGCCCAAGGTCATCGGCAATCATCTTCTCGCCCATGCCTTCTTGTTGCCAGTGGCCGAGCGGGCTTTTCTCGATGCGGGTTACGCGCTCGACGGGCAGAGACGCAATATTGCGGTGATCGTCGCAAGGGATGTCGATCATAGTTGCCTGCGCTATCAGGCGCGCAACGAGATCGGTTGGCAATTGCGCGATAGCCTCGATCGGTGCGGCATTACGCTTTCCGCCGAGCAGATGCAGGCGCTGCAGGAGATCGTCAAGGACAGCCTGTTTCCGGAACCCTTCCCCGAAGGCATCACCGGCGGGGTCGGCAATATTGCGGCAAGCCGTGTCGCAGCGCATCTGCGGCTCGACGGTCCGGCCTTCGCACTCTGCTCGCATGAAAGCTCGGCTTTCAAGGGGCTGCAACTGGCACGCTACATGCTCTCCGAACATATGGTCGACGCGGTCATTCTGGCGAGCAGCGCCTGCGATGGCGGGCTTGAAAACATGGTCTATGCCACGCCCCATCGCAGCCAGCCGGTGGGCGAGGGCTGCGGCGTGCTGATGCTGGAAAAGGCCGGGAGCGGGGCGGTTGGCCGTGCCTATGCGCGCCTGCGCGGGCTCGAAATTCAGCACGACACGACCCCTGACGTGACCTTCCAGCCATCGGCGGATGCGGTGGCGCGCACGGCGCAAACCTGCCTGCAAAAAGCCGGCGTCGCACCTGCGGATATCAGCTATATCGAGCGCTACAGCATGGCGCAGGACGCGGAGGCGCGCGTCGAGGCGGATGGGCTGGAAAAGGTCTATGGCACGTCGGTTCCGGTTGGAAGTTCCAAGAATAATTACGGACATCTCGGTGCGGCGTCCGGCATGCTCAGCCTGATCAACACGGCGCTGGCTCTACATTACGGCCTGTCGCCGCGATCCACCAACGGGCGGCAGCTGGCGGCCGTCAGCGGCATGGGTGTCGACCGGGCCTATGCGCATATCGTGCTCGAAAGTCCGGCCTCGGCGCGGCCGCATGCCACGGGTCCATCGGTGAAGGCGCCGGTGGCCGATCCGCTGCTGGTCAGGGTTTTCACCGGACGGGAACGCACCATCCCCGAGGTCATTCTCGATCCCGCCAATATCGCCCTCTTTCAAAAATCACGGTTCGGGACGCCGCATCGGCCGTCCCCGGCGGTGGTGGCCGAATCTTTCCCCAAACCGGTTACCGACTGCCTCCAACGCCTGCCGCTGGACTGGCAGCAGAGGCAGGCGGTCCGCAATGCCCGCACAAATCTGCGCTTCATGCAAACGGAACAGGGGTTCTATCGTCGCCTGCGCCATATGATAGCCAGCGAAACGGTCGTGCCTTCGCGCCCCGTGCTGTTCGACGAAGCGCAACTGGTCGAGCTGACGGACGGTTTGGTGAGCCGCGTGCTCGGGCCGGATTATGCACTGGCCGATAGCTACGCGATCCGCACACGTATGCCGTCACCGCCCTATATGTTCGCGTCCCGCATCACCGATACGACCGCAAAAGCAGGAGCGCTGGAGCCGTGCCGCATCGAATGGGAACTCGATCTGCCTGACGACGCCTGGTTCATGTGCGAGGACAAGGTTCCGGCTTTCGTGGCGCTGGAATCCTCGCATGCGATGATCGTCGCCTTCACGCTCATCGGCTGCGACCAGCTCTTCAGGGGCGAGTTCCGCTATCGGGCGGTGGACAGCCGCACCTTCGTTTACGGCGAAATGCCGCGCACCGGCGAATTGCTGCGCGGGCGGGTGGATATCAAATCCTTCCTCAAGGTCGGCCGCAATATTCTGGTCTCCTATGAATATTGGTGCCTTGCGGATGAGCGGCCCGTCTTCCGTCTAGAGGCGAATTCCGGCTTCTTCCTGCCGCGCGATCTGGAACGGTCAAAGGGGGTGGATCCAGCGCCTTTCCTCAAGAATGACGGCCCGGTGCGAAACCCGTTCACGCCGCTTCTCACCTGCACGAAACAGCATTTCGGCAATACCGAGATCGAGGCGCTGGGCGCTGGCGATCCCGTCGGCTGCTTCGGACCCGACTATCGAACCGACGCCGTTCCGCCAAAGCTCTGGACGCCAATGGCGCGGATGCTCGACCGGGTCGTCTCCGTCGACCCGAAAGGCGGGGCGTTTGGCCTCGGCTTGGTGGTGGGCGAGCGCGATATCGATCCCGACCATTGGGCTTTCAGGGCGCATTTCAAGAACGACCCCTGCCTGCCCGGAACGCTGCTGGTGGAAGGCTGCGAACAGCTCCTCAAATTCTACCTTGCCTATCTCGGGCTTTATTCGGCTCCCGGCCTCCATGGCCACACGCTGACCGATCACCAATACAGCGCCAAGTTCCGCGGCGAGGTTAAGCCGCAGCGCGATATGCTGCGCTACCGGCTGACCTGCAAATCGATCGACGTCGCCTATGGCGAGGATGGCGTCACGCTGGAGGCCGCATCCTTCGTTTTCGTCGCCGAGATCATCCACAAGGACAATGTCATCGGCATTTGCGACAATCTCGGCGCCGGTTTTTCCCGTCGCCGCAACGACCAATCATCATGGGTGGCCGCAGCATGAAAGAGAACCTGCACATGAATTCCAAACCGCTTCTGCGGGCATGGCGAAAACAGGCCGGTAGCCCCGCTTCCATCGAGACGACCGGCCGGCTTCTCGCCGATCTCGGCCGCCGGCTCTATGTGGTGAATGCAGGCGACCGGCTGTCGCTTGAAACGACATGCAACGACGCGCAGGCGTGCGAGGGCATGGTGCCGGCGCTGGAACCGCAGCAGCTCGGCGATCCAGCCTTCCTTCACGATTACGGCGTGCGCATGGCCTATTACGCCGGCGCAATGGCGAATGGCATCAATTCCGAGGACATGGTGATTGCGCTAGGCCGGCAGGGGCTTCTCGGCTTTCTCGGTGCGGGCGGGCTCGGCCGCGAGCGTGTCGCATCGGCGCTGGCGCGCATCGGCGCGGCTCTCCCACATGGACCCTGGGGCGTGAATCTTCTTCACAATCCCGGCGATGCCGAATGGGAGATGGACGTGGTGCGCCTGTGCATCCGCCACGGCGTCAGGGTTGTGGAAGCATCAGCCTATATGAACCTGTCGCCGGCCGTTGTTTACTGGCGTGCGTCCGGGCTTGCCCGAAATGGGCAGGACGGCATCGACATCCGCCACCGCATCATCGCCAAGGTTTCGCGGCGCGAGGTGGCGCAGCATTTCATCCATCCGGCCCCGGAAAAAATATTGGCGAGGCTGGTGGAGGACGGCCTGATATCTGCCGATCAGGCGGAGATGGCGGGCGAGGTGCCGATGGCAGACGATATCACCGTCGAGGCCAATTCCGGCGGCCATACCGATAATGGCGTGCTGAGCTGCGCCTTTCCTTCCATTGCGGCGTTGCGTGACGACATCGTCGAAACCCGCGGCGAGGCGTTCCGCGTCCGTATCGGTGCGGCGGGCGGTATCGGCAATCCGCAGGCGGTTTACGCCGCTTTCGCCATGGGCGCGGCCTATGTCTGCACCGGTTCGATCAACCAGGCCTGCATCGAGGCAGGCACCTCGCCACAGGTGAAATCGCTGCTCGGACGCGCCAAAATGGACGATGTGGCGATGGCGCCATCCGCCGACATGTTCGAGATCGGCTCCAAGGTGCAGGTGCTGAAGGGGGGCACCATGTATGCCATGCGTGCGCAGAAACTCTATAATCTCTACAAGCAATATGACGGCCTCGAAGATATTCCGGCCGCCGAGATCGCCGGTCTGGAGAGCGTGATTTTCCAGAAATCGCTGCCGCAGGTCTGGGAGGAGACACGGCAGTTTTTC
The DNA here is from genome assembly GCF_002008225.1 of Agrobacterium salinitolerans. Lineage (GTDB taxonomy): Bacteria > Pseudomonadota > Alphaproteobacteria > Rhizobiales > Rhizobiaceae > Agrobacterium > Agrobacterium salinitolerans. The sequence goes on from NZ_MRDH01000006.1 coordinate 388,409, forward strand.
AAGGCGCGCGGCAATCCCAAAATTCTCGAAGCGGCGGAAGCGCATCCGAAGAAACGTATGGCGCTGGTCTTCCAGTGGTATCTCGGCCAATCCTCCCGCTGGGCGATTTCCGGGGCGAAAGCCCGCGCGGTCGACTACCAGATATGGTGCGGCCCGGCCATGGGCGCGATCAACGAGTGGCTGCGCGGCAGCCCCTATGAGGCGGTTGAAAGCCGCTCAGTCTTCACAATCGCTGATCTTATGATGCGCAATGCGGCCTATCTGGCGCGGCTTGCCGCCCTTAAACATGCGGGCATGCCGGTGCCGGAAGCGCTTTATCGTTACCGGCCTTGGGCGGGCCATTCCGCGCCGCACCTCATGCGGTCCTCACCAAACTCCTCCCTGCCAATCGGAACCGTCCCGGCAGCATAGCCGGCCCAACTGGAGAAAGCACAGCCATGATCACAGATACAGACAGCAAGCTGACGCTGAAGATTTCGCGCGATTTCTACAAGCGGCTCTGGGAACTGATGCCGGGCGGCACCCACTATAATTTCGGCGATGCCGAGCGCGCCTTCGTCGTGCCCTTCAACAAGGGCCGCAATTCCCGCGTATGGGATCTGGATGGCAACGAACATCTGGATTTGTTCTGCAAATTCGGCGCGCTTTTCGTCGGTCACCACAACGAGGCCTATAATGAGGCGCTGATCCACTACATGGAAAAGGTCACGTCCGTCGATACCTGCGATCTGGAGATCGAGGTGGCGGAGTTGATCATCAAGCACATCCCCTGCGCCGAGATGGTGCGCTTTTGCCTCAGCGGCACGGAGGCGGTGCAGAATGCGCTGCGGCTGGCGCGAGGTTTTACCGGCAAGAACCGTTTCATCCGCTTCCATGGCCATTATCACGGTAATGCCGACAACGTCATGGGTTTCCGCAAGAAGGACAATCTCGATTTTCCCGTGCCGGAGAAATACCAGGGCGACATGCTCGATACGCTCGGCCGTGCGGAAGGTGTGCTTGAAAGCCAGAGCTTCATGCTGCCGTGGAACGATATCGATGCGCTGGAAGCCACCATCCGCCGTTACGGTAATGAGATCGCGGCCGTGCTGATGGAGCCGATCTGCATCAATGGCGGCGGTATCTTCCCGGTCGAAGGTTATCTGGAGCGGACGAAGGAACTGTGCGAAGAGAATAATATCGTTCTGATCTTCGACGAGATCATTACCGGCGTGCGCCTCGGCCTCGGCGGTGCGCAGGATATTCTCGGTGTGACGCCGCATCTCGCCACCTTCGGCAAGGCGCTCGGCGGCGGTTCGATGCCGATTTCCGCCATCGCCGGCCGGCGCGACATCATGGACCTCTATACGCGCGGCAAGGTCATCCATGCCGGCACGTTCAACGGTTATCCGTTGGGTCTCGCTGCGATCAAGGCGACTTTCGACATCGTTGAAAAGGATCCCGGTTGCTACGACCGGATGCGCCGCTACACCGAGCAGATCTCGGGCGTCTTTACAAGGGCGGCGAAGGCAGCCGGCATGCCGCTCGTCATTCAGGGCATGCCGACGGCGCTGGTCTATCACTCGCGGGAAGAGCCGGTGGATCGTTCCGAGGGCTATTCGCACAAGGTGAAATTCTGCGACATTATCATCCGCGAGGTGAGCAAGCGCCACGGCATCCAGTTCTCGCCGCTTTCGCGCATCTATTCCAACCTCCTGATGAACCAGGACGATGTGCATTTCTTCGAGGAACGCATTTCCGATGCGCTCGTCAATGCGCGCAAGGTCATGGAAATCGCCTTCAAGGACGAGGAAGTCGCGTGAGCCAGCAAGTTGCGGTCGTGACAGGTGCTTCCGGGGGCTTCGGCGCCGCCATTACCCTCTCATTGCTGGAGGTGGGTTATGCTGTGGCGGCAACGGATATCGACGTCGCCGCGCTGCAACGCCTTGCGCGGGAGGCCGGCAATCCCGAGCGGCTCGGCATTTTCGCCATGGATGTGACGAACCATGGCAGCGTCGAGCAGGCGTCGGGCGCTATTGCCGATAAAATGGGACTGCCGGTGACCGTGCTGGTCAATAATGCCGGCATTCTCGACCGCACCTATTGCGTCAATGATCGCAGCCAGACGCAGTCCCGCAAGGTCATCGACGTCAACCTTGCGGGCGCGTTCAACTGCACCGGCGTATTCACGCGCTCCATGGTGCGCCAGCGTTACGGGCGCGTCATCAATATCGCATCGATTGCGGGCATCTGGGGGGCAGGGGGCGGGGCTGCTTATGCCGCCTCCAAGGCTGGCCTCATCAAGGCTTCGGAATCCTGGGCGCAGGAGCTTGGCCAGTTCAACATCAGCGTCACGGCGATTGCGCCGGGTATCTGCAAGACCAACATGTCGAAGCCTTTCGAACAGGAAGGCATCAACGACACGGTGGCCGATGAACGTCTGGTGCGCTCCATCGTGCCGGTCGGGCGCTGGGGCACGCCTGAGGATGTGGCGGAAGTCGTGACTTTCCTTGCCACCTGCAAAACCAATTATCTCAATGCCGCGGTGATCCCCATGGATGGCGGCATGCGGGTCGGAACGCTGTGAACGGAGATCGGCGATGACATATGGGAACGATATAGAAAACATCCTGCTGACCGGCGCCACCGGCGTGATGGGCGGCCGTCTGCTGCAGGAACTATTGAGCGCGACGAAAGCGACGATTTATTGCCTTGTACGCGCGACCGATGCGGCAGAGGCAAAAAGCAAGATTGAAAGCGTTTTGTTCTGCTACGATGAGGAGCGAAGCCTGAAGCAGGAGGCCGACGCGCGCATCGTGCCAGTTCTCGGCGATGTTTCCCGGTCCAATCTAGGCTTGCAACGGCAGGTGTGGCGCGATCTTGCCGCCAGGATAGACCTTGCGCTGCATTGCGCGGCCAATGTCAATCTGATCGCCTCCTACAGCAGGATCGCGCCAGTCAATGTCGGCGGTTCGGCTAACATGGTGGAGCTGTGCCTCGAGGGGGAAATTCCCCTTTTGCACACATCGAGCTTCAGCGTCATTGGCGACAAGATCTATGAGGATTTCACGCTTTATGAGGATGCGCTCGATGTCGGTCAGCGTTTTCCCGACATGGATTATGAACGCTCCAAATTCGAGTCGGAAAAGCTGATGCATGCCGCCGGGCAAAAGGGCCTCGATTTCATTATCGTGCGGCCGGGCAATATCTGGGGCGACAGCCGCACCGGGCGTTATCCGTTGACGCAGACCAAAGTGAAGGGCATTTATTACGAAGCCGTGCGCGCCATCGTGGAAACCGGCTTCACCTTCGCGTCTGATGAGGATTTCGACATCACGCCGGTCGATTATGTGGCGCGGGCAAGCCTTCACCTCGCCATGAACTGGCGTGCGCATAACCGCCGCACCTTCAATCTCGTCAACCCGAAGCCCATCGACTGGAATACGTTGGTGGAACAGGTGCGCGATTGCGGCTACGTGATCCGCGAACTCTCGCGCGACAATTATTTCGATGCGCTCAATCAGGGCCGAATGCTGCGGGAGGGCAAGGCATACAGCTCGGTCTTCACCGATCTGCTGTCAATGCTGGGAAATGGCGACTATGTACGCGACAGCGGCAAATACGATACTGCCAACACCCGGAAGGCGCTCTCGGGAAGCGGGATAAGCTGCCATGAATGCGATGTCATGCTGATGATGCGCTATCTCGACTATGCCTTCGAAAAAGGTTTTCTGCCGCTCGCCGGTAGCGGCTTTCCGCTGGCCGAAATTTCCAGGACCGTCGTGCCGCGCGGTTTCATGGAACGGCTTTACGACGCGAAGCTGGTTTAAGCGCGTGCAGGGGCAGGGCGAGGGGGGATGCCTTCGCCCAACCTGACGACCATGACGATATTCGGTACTTGACACATTCAATATATCCATTATTCTGGATTTATGGATAACAGTAGTGCAATCACCGCGCTTGGCGCGCTCGCCCAATCTACCCGACTGGAGACCTTCCGGCTTCTCGTGCGCCACGAGCCGGATGGCGTTCCCGCAGGTGAGCTTGCGCGTCTTCTCGACGTTCCCCAGAACACGATGTCGGCGCATCTCGCCACGCTTTCCCGGGCCGGTCTGGTCAAGAGTGAGCGGCAGAGCCGGTCTATCCTCTATCGCGCCGATCTTGACGGGTTGCGCCTGCTGACCCTGTTTCTGCTGAAGGATTGCTGCGGTGGTTCGACCGAGCTTTGCGCGCCGTTGATTGCCGAGCTGACGCCCTGCTGCAGCTTGCAGGCGACGCCGTCATGAACGCCGCCTGGCTGGTGTCCATCATCTCTTCTGCTTCGATCGCGGGGCTTGCCAGGCCACCGATCTAACCACGGACCGAAACCATGACCGATAAGATCTATAACGTGCTCTTTTTGTGCACGGGCAATTCCGCTCGCTCCATTCTTGCCGAATCCATTCTCGCCAAGGAAGGTGAGGGGAGGTTCAATGCCTATTCGGCCGGTAGCCAGCCGAAGGGAGAGGTAAATCCTCACGCCCTGAGGGAACTGGCCGTGCTGGGTTATCCGACCAGCGGGTTCACCTCGAAAAGCTGGGACGTGTTTGCCGGACCTGATGCGCCACGGATGGATTTCATCTTCACGGTGTGCGACAGCGCCGCCGGCGAAGCCTGTCCGGTCTGGATCGGCCATCCGATGACTGCCCATTGGGGGATAGAGGATCCCGCCGCTACGGTCGGCTCTGAGATCGAGGTTCAGCGCGCCTTCGCGCAGGCCGCTCGTTTCCTCAAGAACAGGATCGCGGCTTTCGTCAGCCTGCCGCTGCAATCCATCGATCGTATGGCGCTGGAGACCCGGCTTCGACAGATCGGTGCATTGGATGGAACCACCAATCCTGAAGGAAAGTCGGCCTGATGTCCCTGTTCGAACGCTATCTGACCGTCTGGGTGTTTCTGTGCATTGTCGCCGGTGTGGCGCTCGGCCATCTGATGCCCGGTGTCTTTCAGCTCATCGCTGCGGCCGAGATCGCCAAAGTGAACATTCCGGTTGCGATCCTGATCTGGCTGATGATCATTCCGATGCTGCTGAAGATCGATTTCCGGTCTCTTTCGCAGGTCGGCATGTTCTGGCGCGGCATTGGCGTGACCTTGTTCATCAACTGGGCCGTCAAGCCGTTCTCGATGGCGCTGCTCGGCTGGTTTTTCATCGGCTGGCTGTTCCGCCCTTATCTTCCGGCCGGTGAGATCGATTCCTACATTGCCGGGTTGATCATCCTTGCCGCGGCTCCTTGCACGGCCATGGTCTTCGTCTGGAGCAACCTTACGCGGGGTGAGCCGCTGTTCACGTTGTCGCAGGTCGCGCTCAACGATGCGATTATGGTCGTGGCTTTTGCTCCGGTGGTCGGCCTGCTGCTCGGTCTTTCCGCCATTACAGTGCCGTGGGCTACGCTTCTTCTTTCCGTTGCGCTTTATATTGTCGTTCCGGTCATCCTCGCGCAACTGGTCAGGCGCCGGCTCATGGCTGACGGAACCTCACGGACGCTGGATTACGTTCTCGCGAAATTGCAGCCGATTTCGCTGGCGGCGCTGCTTGCGACACTGGTTCTTCTCTTCGCATTTCAGGGCGAGCAGATCATTGCCCAGCCGGCCGTCATCGGCCTCCTCGCCATCCCCATCCTCATCCAGGTCTATCTGAATTCGGGGCTCGCCTACGTCCTGAACCGCATGACGGGTGAGCGCCATTGCGTCGCTGGGCCTTCCGCACTCATTGGCGCCAGCAACTTCTTCGAACTCGCGGTCGCGGCCGCCATCAGCCTGTTCGGGTTTCAGTCGGGTGCGGCGCTGGCAACCGTTGTCGGCGTCCTCATAGAAGTTCCGGTCATGCTTTCGGTCGTCTGGATCGTGAACCGCTCGAAGGACTGGTATGAGGCTGCACCCGCCGTTTCCCGAACGATAACGACCGAAAGGCAATGACCATGGACGCCACCATCTATCACAACCCGTCCTGCGGGACGTCGCGCAACACGCTGGCGCTGATCCGCGCGGCAGGGATCGAGCCGACCGTGATCGAATATCTGCGGGAACCGCCGACACGCGAGCAGCTTGCACGCATGATTGCGAATGCGGGGCTGACGGTGCGCGAAGCCATGCGCAAAAAAGGGACGCCTTATGCCGAGTTCGGTCTCGACAATCCGGACCTGACTGACGATCAGTTGCTCAATGCGATGATGGAAACGCCGATCCTCATCAATCGTCCCTTTGTCGTAACGCCACTCGGCACCAGGCTCGCCCGTCCTTCAGAGGTCGTGCTGGATATTCTGCCGGACACATTCAAAGGGCCGTTCTTCAAGGAGGATGGCGAGCAGGTCCTCGACAGTGAAGGAAAGCGCGTTGCCTGATAGTTTTCCCGCGTTGCAGGGGCATCACCTGCACAGCATCGACCCGGACGCCCTGCGTCCGGTGTTTTCGACCCATAAACCACGCATCCTGATCCTTTACGGCTCGCTGCGCGAAGTCTCCTATAGCCGTCTGCTGGCATTCGAGGCCGGGCGGCTGCTCGAACGGCTCGGTTGCGAGGTTCGGATATTCGATCCGAAGGGCTTGCCTTTGCCCGATGAAGCGCCGGTCAGCCACGCCAAGGTGCAGGAATTGCGTGAACTTTCAGAATGGTCGGAAGGACAGGTCTGGGTAAGCCCCGAACGCCATGGCGCGATGACCGGCATCATGAAGTCGCAGATCGACTGGATTCCTCTTGCAATCGGTTCTGTACGGCCGACACAGGGCAAGACACTCGCCGTCATGGAAGTGTCTGGCGGCAGCCAGTCCTTCAATGCCGTGAACCAGATGCGAATTCTCGGCCGATGGATGCGGATGATTACCATTCCAAACCAATCCTCGGTGGCAAAGGCCTATCAGGAATTCGACGCGGAAGGCCGGATGAAGCCGTCATCTTATTATGACCGGGTCGTCGACGTCTGTGAGGAACTGGTGAAATTCACGCTGCTGACGCGTGACGCTTCCAGCTATCTCACAGACCGATATAGCGAACGCAAAGAGTTGCCAGATGAACTTGAGAAACGTGTTTCGCTAAAATCAATCTGACGGGCTGGGTTCGGTTCACCGTTTCGTGCTTTTCAATCGTGGTTGAATGCGGCTGAAATCCAGAGCCACAGCATCAAATAAGTTCCATAATCTATCTTATGCGATTAACAGCTGTAGCCGCAAAGTTAAAGTGTCCTGTTTCTGCAAAGTTGGAATGTCACACTCCCCAGTGAGCGCGATTTGCAGCGGATCGAGGTTTTGTCGAAAGTCGTTGATGGCCGCATGACCATTGTCGCAGCGGCACATGTACTGGCAATCAGCGTTCGGCATGTTCAGAGACTGATTGGTCGTATTGAGGCTACCGGCGCTGCCTCGATCAGACATAAAGCGATCGGTCGACCGTCCAACAATAAAATCGCCACCGGCGTCCGTGATTACGTTTTGAAGCTGGTGCGTGAACGCTACCTTGATTTCGGACCTACGTTCGCGGCCGAGAAGCTTCAGGAAGAGCATGGCGTCACAATCTCGCGTGAGACGCTGCGCAAATGGATGCAGGATGCCGGCATATGGCTTTCGAGAAAGCAGCGGCGAACGTTTCATCAGCCGCGGTTGCGGCGTGAGGCCTATGGCGAGTTGGTGCAGATCGACGGGTCGGAGCATCGCTGGTTCGAGGATCGTGGTCCGGCCTGCTCTCTACTGGTATTCGTTGACGACGCGACCGGTAAGCTGATGCAGCTCCGGTTTGTTCGATCTGAGAGCGCGTTTACGTATTTCGAGGCATTGGCGCTTTACCTCAAAGAGCATGGCGCACCGATTGCCTTCTATTCCGACAAGCATTCGGTCTTTCGGGTGGCAAAGAAAGACCCCAAGGGCGGGCAAGGCATGACGCAGTTCGGCCGCGCTCTATCGGAGCTGCATATCGAGATTCTTTGCGCCAATTCCAGCCAGGCCAAGGGACGCGTCGAGCGCATGAACCGGACCTTGCAAGATCGCTTGGTCAAGGAATTGCGACTTGCCAATATCAGTGACATGGAGGCCGGCAATGCCTTCGTGCCTGCTTTCATCGAGCGATACAATGACCGCTTTGCGGTGACCCCTACCCGCCCCGAGAACCGTCATCGACCCGTCAGTCTGGCAGCAAACAGGCTGAACGACGTGCTCTGCAAACGGGAGCAACGTTATGTCGGTGCGCAGCTGACGTTCTCTTATGAGCGCAAACGCATCATGCTCGAGGAGAACGACATCACACGCGGCCTGGTCGGAAAGTATGTCGAGACATATGCTTACGCCGATGGTCGGCTGGATATCCGATGGAAAGGTCACTCTTTACCTCACAGAACCTTCGATAAGGACCAAAGCGTGACACATGCGGGGGTCGTGGAGAACAAGCGTCTCAGTGATGTGTTGGCTTACATAAAAGATCAGCAAGATCGACACCACGTCGGGAAGCCGAAGACCAACAGCAACAAGAACGGCTATAAGCCAACAGGTCGCAAGCCCGGTCGGCGGACGGATTTCATGAATGATCCGGACGTCATTGCGAGACGGCAAAGGGCTCTTGCTCAAATGGATGCGGCTGAGTGAAGGCCGCTTTCGGCCGATAGTGTTGAAAAACTCGTCGTTGTCGTCGCGGACTTAATGCTGCTATTTCTTCGCTAAACCGAGGGAATGATATGTCACCACAGCGCCTCAATGATAGGTATCGCACCTACGTTTTGCAGCCAGACCGAGAGATGAGCGATGCCGAATTGGTCACTCTCATGTCTAAGCACGGCGTACGCGGTTCTGTTTTTCAGATTTTAAGGCATATACCGGAACAAGGTGAGGACCTTTATACGGTGCTGGTTGACGACAGTTTGGTTGTTGAATTTGAAGTTCCACGAACGACGAAGATGACAGTCGTTTCCGAATTCTCCAGTTTTTCGCTTGCTACGTATCGACATGAACTGGGTCAAGGGAAGAGCCGCATCCGCCTCGACCAAGCAACGGCAAATGCACGCAAGCTTTTAGATGCGTGAATAAATGATCTCGCTTGCGCGAGACGAATTCCTGCTTGCCGCAACGGCGCAGAACCTGAGGAGGCTGGCAAAACTCAGGCCACAAACGCCGCCATATGGCGTTATTGCTACATGAGAGCCGCATGATTTGAGGCCCTGCGCCGCGGCGTGGGCACAAAAGCATTGGTACGCCGCCCGGAAAAACGAAATCGGGCGGATGAACAGCCAATCCAGCGAGTTTTTCAACGAAATCCGCCCGAAGGAGACATTTGTACTAGACTGATACGATACCCGCCCGCTTTTCAGATCGAGTAAAAATGATAGACAATTGGCACTCTGATCCAGAGATACAGGAGTCGCCATTGTCAAACGCGTCGCTCGTACACAAAATTGAGCAATCGCTTTTGTCATTATGTCGTCGGGAAATTCTTCCGTCATCTGCTGCAAGTTCCTTCCTGCTTAACGGACGGGCGCTGGAAGCACTCCCGTATCATCTCGTCAAAGAGATGGAAGACATCGGAATGGACCTTGAGATTGCGGCTTGGCACGATAAAGAAGAGTTTAGTCCAAATATTGGCCCTGTTATCTCCCGTGCAGAAGAGTGGCTGGCGAAGGTTCCTCGGTAACTTTTCGCTGAGAGCTGATGGCCGTTATTGGCGCAAAGCAGCCAAGACGCTGAGGAAGCTAAAGCCGAAGAGGGGGGGGCCATCACCCGCCCCCTCCCTGCCCTTGCAACCCGGCCCAGCCGGTCCGGTCGGGGGCTGGCCGTCGGCGCCAGTGTCGCATTTCTAACTGGTTGGCAGAGCGACAGATGACATTTTAACTTTGCACGATCCGCGACATTCCAACCTTGCCGCCACAACGACATTCCAACCTTGCCGCCACAACGGCCCTGCTGATTTGAAGCCTGGAGATGGAGCGTTGAAACATCATCGTCCCATCCTTCGCCTCTTTTACGGCTTTATCATTCCGCCATGATAATCGAGCCGGTATGTCTCGACGTGTCCCCGGTAAATGCGCTCCAAGCCGGTGAAGGACTGGAACTCTCCGGCATTCGTGTCGACATAGACCAAATCCTCCACCGGGTGGGTGAAGCCGCCGAGAAAGCGGCCCTCACGATAGAGCGTGGAAAGCGACCTCTGGATGACCCTGCCGGCCGTGGCGCCATCGATCATGTCGGGCCGGAGGATGCGGCCGTAATAACTCATCGCCCACACCGCCGTTCCCTGATGCCAAACGACCTCCTGACCTATGAAATCAGTTCCCCCGAAATAGCTGTCGATATAGTGCCAGTCGCCGTTCCGATAACCGAGATCGTGCGATCCCTTGCGAGTGGGCGTCGCGGAGTTGTTGCCGCCGCCAACATACGTCGCGGACTTGGCCTGCACGATGAAATCTTCCAGCATGGGAAACCTTTGGGAGACAAGAACATAAAGTGAACATAGGTGATTTTTGGGATGTTCGCAAGTGCGCCCCTGCCCTGTGTCGAACCCGCATTTCAACAATGGCGGGCTTGGTAATCGCGGCGTTTGCGCTTAGAAGCATGGCAGGAATTATCCGAAAAGAGTGTCCATGCCGCAAAACCCGCAGATCTATGTCGATGCCGATGCCTGCCCCGTGAAGCCGGAGATTCTCAAGGTGGCGGAGCGGCATGGGCTGGAAGTGACCTTCGTTGCCAATTCCGGCCTGCGTCCGTCGCGCGATCCTATGGTAAAAAACGTCATCGTATCCGCCGGTTTCGACGCGGCGGACGACTGGATCGCCGATCATGCAGCCGAAAACGACATCGTCATCACCGCCGATGTGCCGCTGGCCGGCCGCTGTGTCGCCAAGGGTGCGCTGGTGACCGGGCCGACGGGCCGCGTTTTTGACCAGTCGAACATCGGGATGGCGACGGCGATGCGCGATTTTGGCGCGCATCTGCGCGAAACCGGTGAAAGCAAGGGATATAACGCGGCTTTTTCACCGCGCGACCGCTCGGCTTTTCTGGAGACGCTTGACCGTTTCTGCCGCCGTGTCAAAAAATGACGGCGACAACGGAGAGGCGCCACCCATGAACCCGGCCGCTATGAAAAGCAACAGCTATCGTCGCCATCAACCTTTCGTCATTGCTTTTTTGGTCGGCGCCGTGAGCCTTGGCCTGGCGCTGGTTTTTGCGCCGCCGCTGGCGATCGAGATCGCGGCCGTTCTGTTCTTCCTGACCTATCTCACCTTGATTGCATTTCGCCTGTCGGGGTTGACGGCGCAACATCTGAAGGCCCATGCCGATAGCGATGATCTGCCTGCGGTCGCCATCATCGCCGTCACGCTGCTTGCCGTTGCCGTCGCGGTGGTATCGCTGTTTCAGGCCCTCAATCATACCGGCGAAACAGTCTGGGCGCTGCTCATCGCCTTCGCCTCGGTGATCTTCGGCTGGCTGACCATCCACACCATGACCGCCCTGCACTACGCTCATCTTTACTGGCGGCCGGCGATGGCCGACGGCAAGCCCCAGCATCGCGGCGGCATGGATTTTCCGGGGACGAAGGAACCCTGCGGCTACGACTTTCTCTATTTCGCCGTGGTGATCGGCATGACGGCGCAGACGTCGGATGTGGGCGTAACCACGACCGCCATGCGTAAGGTCACGTTGCTGCACTCCATCGTTTCTTTCTTTTTCAATACGGTTCTGGTAGCGGCGGCGGTGAATGCCGCCGTCTCGCTTGCGGGCTGAACCGATTTTCTTTTCAAGAGGACTGTCTTCATGAACATTATTTCGCAAAATACGGCCTTTGGCGGCATGCAGGGCGTATTTTCGCATACATCGGAAACCCTGAAATCTGAGATGACCTTTGCGGTTTATGTGCCGCCGAAGGCGATTCATGAGCCCTGCCCGGTTGTCTGGTATCTCTCGGGCCTCACCTGCACCCACGCCAATGTCATGGAGAAGGGCGAATATCGCCGCATGGCGTCTGAACTCGGACTTGTCATCGTCTGCCCGGATACCAGCCCGCGCGGCAACGACGTGCCGGATGAGCTGACCAACTGGCAGATGGGCAAGGGCGCCGGTTTTTATCTCGACGCCACGGAGGAGCCGTGGTCGGAGCACTACCAGATGTACAGCTATGTGACGGAAGAGCTGCCTGCCCTGATCGGCCAGCATTTCCGCGCGGATATGAGCCGCCAGGCCATTTTCGGCCATTCGATGGGCGGTCATGGCGCGATGACCATTGCGCTGAAAAACCCCGAGCGTTTCAAGAGCTGCTCGGCTTTTGCACCCATCGTTGCACCCTCTTCCGCAGACTGGTCGGAACCGGCGCTGGAAAAATATCTCGGTGCTGACAGGACCGCATGGCGTCGCTATGACGCCTGCTCGCTGGTCGAGGATGGCGCACGGTTTCCCGAATTTCTGATCGATCAGGGCAAAGCCGATAGTTTCCTGGAAAAAGGCCTGCGCCCCTGGCTGTTCGAAGAGGCGATCAAGGGCACGGATATCGGCCTAACGCTGCGCATGCACGATCGTTACGACCACTCCTATTATTTCATCTCCACTTTCATGGATGACCATTTGAAGTGGCATGCGGAGCGGCTGGGGTAAGGATAGAAAGAAGGTTGGCGGCGCCCTTTAAGCGCCGCCGTTTCAGATCTAACCTGGCATTACGGGATACGGGCAATGACCTTGATCTCGAAATCGAAGCCGGCAAGCCAGTTGACGCCGACGGCGGTCCAGTTCGGGTAAGGCTTTTAGCTGAAAATCTCCTGCTTGACGGTCATGATCGTTCCGAACTGGTTTTCCGGATCCGTGTGGAACGTCGTCACATCCACAATGTCGTCAAAGGTGCAGCCCGCCGCCTCAAGCGTTGCCTTGAGATTTTCGAAGGCCAGCCGGACCTGTCGCCCAAAATCAGGTTCAGGCGTTCCATCGGCACGGCTGCCGACCTGGCCGGAAACGAAAAGAAGGTCACCGGATCGGATAGCTGCGGAATAGCCATGCTCCTCGTAAAGCGCATGCCTGTTAGCGGGGAAAATTGCTTCGCGTGCGGTCATTGTGAATATCTCTTTTGGCTGGAGTGGTCATGGACGCGAGAAGCGTTGCTCTTGTTCAAAGCAGGCTTCGGACGTCCATTTACATACGTTACGTATGCCAGATAGTTACATACGCGTCGCATGTCAATTATATATACGCGACGTATGTTAGCTTACGAGCACAGAAGATGCGCCCGATTGAAGCTGAAATGCGGACGAATAGCCGTCACGCCCTCGCCTTTTGTGTCCTGCTTATGGAAACAGAGCCGTCGCAAGCGTCGTCGGAGCGCGCCGGTTCAGCCTGAATTCGCGGATCACGCGTTCGGCGACGCCATAGGCAAGTTCCTGCTCTATTGACTGATCGTCGAAGCTGACGACGGTGGCGGTGAATTTGGCTTCTGCAATTACCTCTCCCGTCGCAACGGCGGCGGCGCGGACGATAACCTTGGCTGACGCCCTTTCCCCGAACAGGAAGGGACCGCGTGTAACGGATGCAAGTCGGATGGTCAGCACCACGCGCGGCCTTGTTTCTCCACGCGCCGTAGTTTTGATCGCATTTTGCACCTGTGCATGGATGGACTGCATCAGCGCCGGGGCGACATCCGGGCGTGCAGCGACGAACGCGCCGCGCACGTCGTAAAGCAGCCGGTCGGTATTCGTCGCTTCCGGTTCCAGCCTGAAAGACATGAGCACGAAACACGCCAGCAAAAGAATGCCAAGGCGTTTTAGCGTGGTAATCATGATCAGCGGCTCCCCTAACGTGAGGTAGCCATATGTTCGACGATCAGGGTTAGAAAAGCGTTAAGAGCCGCTCTTCAGCGACTCCAGAACATTGAGGGCCGCGCGCATGTCGACAAGCCTGACGGCGCGGCGCTCCAGCGCCTCCTCGTCCTCGCCCCATTGCTCGGCGGTCCAATCCTCGTCCAGATGGGCGAGCGCCCATGTTTCTTCCAGCTTCAGCTGCCCTTCCGCCAGCGCCAGCGCCAAAATGGCTGAGCCGGTCAGCGACGTCATGGTGTGAAGAGCGGCAAGCGCAATCGGTGTGTCGTATTTCTTCAGCGTTACCGCAAAAGCGGCGATGGCTTCGCGCGGCTGGTCCTGATGCATCACGCCTTCTACGAGAAGGAAACGCGCGCCGAGCACATTGGCCGCCCAGTCCAGCACGGGATCCCAGTGGTCCGTCTGCCGCGCAACCAGCGCTTCCGGGTCGCCCGCCCTATAGCAGAGGAGATCGGAAGAAGAAAAACGAAGTACGTCCTCAAAAACCGCCTGCGTGTCGTTGGCGACGCCATCAATGGCCGTGTTCACATGCCGAGAGACGGGCATGACCACCGGATTGACCACGTCTTTCTGGGCGTCCCATTCATCGCGAAGCAGCTCCGCCAGCGCACGCGTCGGGACGGTCAGTGGCTTCTTGGCTGGAGTGCGCAGCGGCTTGCCATCGAGAAGGATGGTAAAACCGCCCTCCTCCGCCTCGCCGACGGTGACATCCTTGTAGAACCGCTTCGGCAGAGGCTTCTGCATCTGGATCTGCGCGCGCAGGATCGGGTCGGGATGGCTCAGGCCCTCCGAAAGGTCGTTCAGGAGATCACGCATGGCACGTCCTCGTCAGTCGGATAGAAAGGTTATTCAAGAATATCGGCCGGAACATAGGCCTGAATTTCGCGCGGGTGGTTGACGACCGCATCGGCGCCCGCCTTCCAGAGATCGTCGACCGAGGCATAGCCCCAGGCGACGCCGATTGCTTTTGCGCCCGCAGCCTTGGCCATCTGCATGTCGTAAATCGCATCGCCTATTACGACAGTATCGGCCGGAACCATGCCGGTTTCATGGCAGCATTCCATCACCATGGCCGGATGCGGCTTGGAGGGGCAATCATCCGCCGTACGCGAAACGATGAAGTGATCGGCAAGGCCATGGGTCTGCAGTATATGGGTAAGACCGCGCCGGCCCTTGCCGGTCACCGCCCCGATCAGCACATCGTCACGTTTCGAAAGCGCATCGATCAGCGGGGCGATACCGTCGAAAAGCGGCACGGTCATTTCCGAGCGCTCCCGCAGGGGATGATAGATTTCCCTGTAGCGTTCTGTCATCGCCTGCGCCTCGTCATCCACATGTGTCTTGCCGAGCATGCGGGCGATGGCAATATCGAGCGTCAGTCCGATGATCGCCTTGGTTTCGGAGATATCGGGGCGCGGCTTGCCGAAATCAGCGAAAGTGTCTGCCATGACGGCATGGATCAGGCCGGCGCTATCCACCAGCGTTCCGTCGCAATCGAAAAGAACCAGTTTCATGGGCTGTCAGTCTTCCCTATCGCCATCGGCCACGTCGAGACCGAGCAGGTTCCAGGTTTGCACCATATGCGGCGGCAGGGGTGCGCTGACCCGAAGCCGGCCGCCATTCGGATGCGGAATATCGATATGGCGTGCATGCAGATGCAGGCGCTTCTGGATGCCGCCGGGAAAATCCCAGTTCGGATCGTCGATGTAATATTTGGGATCGCCGATGATCGGGTGGCCCATATGCCGCGCGTGCACGCGAAGCTGATGGGTGCGGCCGGTATAGGGTTCCATTTCCAGCCAGGCGAGGTTCTGCGCGGCGGTATCGATGACGCGGTAATAGGAGACTGCGTGATCGGCCCCCTCCTCGCCATGTTTGGCGATACGCATACGGTCGCCATCCATCGTCTGTTCCTTGACGAGCCAGGTGGATATCTTGTCCTGATGTTTGCGGGGCACGCCCTTGACCAGCGCCCAATAGGTCTTCTTGGTGTCGCGCTCGCGGAAGGCGGCGGTCAGCTTCTGCGCAGCGCCGCGGGTGCGGGCAACCACCAGCACGCCCGACGTATCGCGGTCCAGGCGGTGTACCAGACGCGGCTTTTCGCCCTTCTGGTTGGTCCAGGCTTCCAGCAGCCCGTCAATATGGCGGGTGACGCCGGAGCCGCCCTGCACGGCGATGCCGGCCGGCTTGTTGAAAACGAAGACCTTGTCGTCTTCATGCAGCAGCATGCGCGCGAGAAGCTCGCCATCTTCGGAATGTTTGAGATCCTTCGATCCGATCGGGCCGCTTTTGACCTTGAGATCGGAATCGACCGGCGGAACGCGCACCATCTGTCCCGGCTGCACGCGTGCATCCGTCTTCACCCGGCCGCCGTCCACACGCACCTGGCCGGAGCGCAGAAGCTTCTGCAACTGCCCGAAACCAAGTCCCGGATAATGAATCTTGAACCAGCGATCGAGGCGCATACCGGCCTCGTCGGCCCCGACCTTGATGTGCTCGATACCTGCCATGAAATTTCCAGTCTTTCTGTCCTGATCGCGCGCCCTGTTCGCCAGCGCGCCGTTTGGACCAAGCCTTTAGAACAAACTGCGGCCCAAGGCCAGCCCGGCGAAAACCGCAGCGATGGAAACCCCAAGGCTTGTCAGGACGTAAATGGTCGAAAGGCCAAGCGCGCCGCGTTCGAACAGCGAGACCGCGTCGAGCGAAAACGACGAGAACGTTGTAAAGCCGCCGAGCACGCCGGTGACGAGAAACAGGCGCATTTCCATCGATGCATTCAACCGCCTTGCCACGAGCTCCACCAGCAGACCGATCAGGAAAGATCCGGCCACGTTCACAGCAAGGGTTCCCCATGGAAAATTCGGTCCGGCCAACCGCATACACAAGACCCCGACCAGATAACGGAACACGGAACCGATTGCACCGCCTGCGGCGACAAGGGCGATATTGATCATGGGAAATTGTGTCTCCGGAAGAAATCGTCGGACCGCGCGGTCCAAGGCATTTTTAGACCATGAGAACTGCTGGCGAAACCCCAAAATCCCGTGCTTTCGGTTATTAAAATACGATTAAATTGCAGCTCCGCGATTTAGCCTTCCAACAATGGGCAGCTGCTAATCTCCGGTTTTTCAGGGTCGGCTAAGATCGCCGGAGGTTCGATGACACAGGTTCTTTCCGTTTCCGCGAATACAGCGGCCTATGCACTCGAGGCCGTAAAACCGCTGCAACGCACGCCGCGCAAGAGTGAAATTGAAGAGGCCATTCACGAACTGGCGCGCAAGGCCGAAAACGGCGACGATTTCCAGCTCAGGGGCCTGATGACGACGATCAAGCCGCCGGCCCTCACCCTCTATTTCCTGATAGCAAGCAGCCAGCGTCAGGAGCCGCAGGCGACACTGGAGCAGGCCGTGGAGGCTTACGAGGAAAACAGCCTTACATCAAAATCTGAAAGTAATTTATAGATCAGGTGGATACATAGGTATTTTAATGTTGTTTCTTCAGTTTTTCGACATATAGACGGGATCCCCACATTCAGCCTGGTGCCAGACTGATCTTCTAGAGATTTACGACCGGGTTCCGGAAAATCACGTGGGCGACCCCTGCCTTTTCCGCCAAGGCGCCGAAGAACAAAAACGATAGATCAAAATTTGCGGCTACCGGACGTGTCACGCGTTCCGGTAGCCGTTTTTCATCGGTCAATTATGCTGGTGGTCGCCGCCGCCCTTGGCTGCACCCGTCGAAAGCACGATCTCGACCTTGCCGGCCTTTTCGAAGATGAGCGTCACCGGCACCTTGTCGCCTTCGGCAAAAGGCTTTTTAACATCGAAGAACATCATGTGCAGGCCGCCGGGCTTCAGTTCCACCGTCTGGCCGGCGGGAATAACGATACCCTCATCAAGCTTGCGCATTTTCATGACGTCGTTGACCATGGCCATCTCGTGGATTTCAGCGCGACCGGCGGAAGAGGACTCGACCCCAACCAGCTTGTCGTCGCTGTCGCCGGTGTTCTTGATGGTGACGTAACCGCCTCCGACCGGCTGGCCCGGTAGCATCGCCTTGGTTGCGCCATCAGAGATTTCGAGGTTGCCGGCCTTCACGACATCCATATCCATCGCCATGGCGGAATGATCGTGCCCACCGGCATGTTCCGACTTCGCGGTTACCTTGATGGTCGGCGCCGGGCTTTTCAGCGAGTGCGGATCGACACCGGCGGCTGCGACTTCATCCCAGGAGACCTTGCCCTTGTCGCCGCAAAGCTGCGTCACCTTGAACGGCAGGTCCTGCCCCACTTCAACGCCGGAGATTTTGCCCTGCACGGCGAAAGTGTCGTAGAACTCGTCCGGCAGGTTGCCACCTTTCCAGCGGATCTCGACCGGTCCGCTTTTAATCTCCTTGCCGTGGTTCTTGTAGGTCTTCTGGTAGTCGCCCTTGATGATTTCCAGTTCCCAGCCGGCCTTGGGCTGCGGCTTGGCGGAAATGAATCCTTCCGGCAGCTTGATCTGAACTTCGGTCGTGGCGAGCCCGCCGTCGCAGCCATGCGGCACCTGGAGGGCCGCGACGACGGTGCTTTCCTGTTCGGCGGAACCGTCAACGAAGGTGGCGTGGGCGAAAGCCTGCGCGGTCGATACCGAAGCGACGAAAAGGCTGCATGTGATGATCTTGGTAGTTTTCATTTGCTTGTCCCTGCGACTGCTCTCCCTCTGGGTCCGCGCAGCCGCTCCGTGCCGCCAAAGGCGGCGATGATACCGTAAAACGAATAATCAGTCGGACAGGGTTGGCGGGCCGCGCGCAGCGGGTTTCTGGATCGTCAGCACGGAGCGGAAGCTCCATTCCGAAGGCAGGCGATTGTCGAGCCAGGCAAATTCAGTTCTCAGCCAGCCAGCCATATCAGGCGTCGGCAGAAGAATGGACGAGGCCAGGAGGCAGGCCTCGCAAAACAGAATGGCGTCGCGGGAATGGGCGGGGCCTTCCTTGGTATGGGAAGCGTTGACGCCGTCGCCATGACCAAAACAGATTTCCGCAAAGGTGCCGTCCGGCAGCCGGTAACTCTCGTCAAGGACAACCTGAGAGCTGACGGCAAGCGCGGGCTTGTGGGCAAAACCGAGCGACAACATCAGAGCAGCGCAGAAAATGCGAAGCATCTTCTCCAATTCTGCCAGCCGTCTCTTTCGATCTGTATCCATACTCTACGCGATATCTCGCTTTCCTGCCGATTTCAAAGGGGAATTTTGCCGCAGGCTCGATAGTTGCGAGGGAACAATCAATGCAAGCCGGCATTTTTCTGCTGGAGCCATCGTTTCAAAGGAGGCAACCATGCCAGCCAAATCGAAAGCCCAGCAGAAAGCCGCGGGTGCAGCTCTCGCCGTCAAACGCGGCGAAGTGAAAAAATCAACTTTACAAGGCGCTTCAAAAAGCATGGAGAAGTCTATGACAGAAAAGGAACTTGTGGATTTTGCCTCAACGAAACGGAAGGGCTTGCCGGAGAAAAAATCCGATTAGCATTGCATCTTTACGCTGGCCGAATCCCGGTCGTTGAAACGCATCTGCAAACCTTTCGACGAGACGGTTGCTATGACGATGACGCAGATGGAGCAAGAATCTGTTCAGATGCGTCATTTGGTCCTTGCCAATAGCGGGGCTTCAAAGATAATGAGCGCGCATCATCGTTGGGAGAAACCGCTTCAATGCGGTGCCGAAGGAGCAACCGCCCCGGAAACTCTCAGGCAAAAGGACCAGCGGTGACGACGGAACTCTGGAGAGAAGCCACCTTGATCTAAAGGACGGCTCGCCGAAGGGATAACAATCTCAGGCGACAAGGACAGAGGGGGCTCTTGAACCGGCGCATCGCGCCATGACCTGAGCCCGCGCGATATATCGCGCAACCCTGGAGGCGTCCTTGGACGATACCGCCGCGCTGAAAACCACGCCGCTGCATTCCCTGCACCTATCGCTTGGCGCCCGCATGGTGCCCTTTGCCGGTTACGACATGCCGGTGCAATATCCGGCCGGTGTGTTGAAGGAGCATCTTCAGACCCGCACCTCCGCCGGCCTGTTTGACGTGTCCCATATGGGCCAGGTGATCGTGAAGGCGAAGTCCGGCAACAATGAAGATGCCGCGCTCGCCCTCGAAAAACTGGTGCCGGTGGATATTTTCGGCCTGAAGGAAGGCCGGCAGCGTTACGGTTTCTTCACCGATGAAAACGGCTGTATTCTGGATGATCTGATGATCACCAATCGCGGTGATCACCTGTTCGTCGTCGTCAACGCCGCCTGCAAGGATGCCGATGTTGCCCATATGAAGGCGCATCTTTCCAATGCTTGCGAAATAACGCTTCTCGATGACCGGGCGCTGATCGCGCTTCAGGGACCGCGCGCGGAAGAGGTGCTGGCGGAGCTTTGGACAGGCGTATCCGACATGAAATTCATGGATGTGCAGGAAGTGCCGTTGCATGATGTGCCCTGCATCGTGTCCCGTTCCGGTTATTCCGGCGAGGACGGTTTTGAAATCTCGGTGCCTGCCGAAAAGGCGGAAGAGATCGCCAAGGCCCTGCTCGAACATCCCGATTGCGAGCCGATCGGGCTTGGCGCGCGTGACAGCCTGCGTCTGGAAGCCGGTCTTTGTCTCTACGGCAACGATATCGATACAACGACCTCCCCCATCGAAGCCTCGCTCGAATGGGCGATCCAGAAGGCGCGCCGCGCCGGCGGTGATCGCGAAGGCGGTTTTCCGGGGGCGGAACGCATTCTCGGCGAACTCAAGGACGGCACATCGCGCCGGCGTGTCGGCCTGAAGCCGGAAGGCAAGGCTCCGGTGCGCGGCCATTCGAAGCTTTTTGCGGATGCCGAAGGCAAGACGGAAATCGGTGAAGTCACCTCAGGCGGTTTCGGCCCCTCGGTCGAAGGTCCCGTCGCCATGGGTTACGTGCCAACGGCTTACACGGCTCCCGGCACGGTGATCTTCGCGGAAGTGCGTGGCAAATATCTGCCCGTCACCGTCGCCGTCCTGCCCTTCATCAAGCCCACTTATAAACGCTAATCCTCATTCCATCTCCGGAGAGAACACGATGCTGAAATTTACCGCAGAACACGAATGGCTGAAGTTCGAAGGCGACGTCGCCACCGTTGGCATTACCAGCCACGCCGCCGAACAGCTTGGCGACCTCGTCTTCGTCGAATTGCCAGAAGTGGGCGCCACCTTCTCCAAGGATGGCGACGCAGCGACCGTTGAATCCGTCAAGGCCGCGTCCGATGTCTATTGTCCGCTGGATGGCGAAGTGGTGGAGATCAATCAGGCCATTGTCGACGATCCCTCGCTGGTCAATTCCGACCCGCAGGGTGCCGGTTGGTTCTTCAAGTTGAAACTCTCCAATCCGGCCGATGTCGAGACGCTGCTCGACGAAGCAGCCTACAAGGAGCTGATCGCGTAATGACGACGCCCACCGAATTCCATTTTACCGACTACCAGCCCTATGATTTCGCCAACCGGCGTCACATCGGGCCGTCGCCGTCGGAAATGGCGGAGATGCTGAAGGTTGTCGGCTATAAGAGCCTCGACGCACTGATCGACGCCACCGTCCCCTCCTCCATCCGCCAGAAGGTGCCGCTGACCTGGGGTGCCGCGCTGACCGAACGCGAGGCGCTCGACCGCCTGCGCGAAACGGCCAACAAGAACCAGGTACTGACCTCGCTGATCGGCCAGGGTTATTACGGCACGATCACGCCCCCGGTCATCCAGCGCAACATTCTGGAAAACCCGGCCTGGTACACGGCTTACACGCCCTACCAGCCGGAAATCAGCCAGGGCCGCCTTGAGGCGCTCTTGAACTACCAGACTATGGTCTGCGATCTGACCGGTCTCGATGTCGCCAATGCATCGTTGCTCGATGAAGCGACGGCGGCCGCCGAAGCCATGTCCATGTGCCAACGCGTCGCGAAATCCAAGGCGACCGCCTTCTTCGTGGACGCCAATTGCCATCCGCAGACCATTGCGCTGATCGAGACCCGCGCGGCCCCGCTGGGCTGGAAGGTGATCGTCGGCAACCCGTTCACCGATCTCGATCCCGTCGACGTGTTCGGCGCGATCTTCCAGTATCCCGGCACACACGGCCATGTCAGCGATTTCTCGGGCCTGATTTCCCGTCTGCACCAGACGGGCGCGATCGCCGCGGTTGCCGCCGATCTGCTGGCGCTGACGCTGCTGAAATCTCCCGGCGAAATGGGTGCTGACATCGCCATCGGCACCTCGCAACGTTTCGGCGTTCCTGTCGGTTACGGTGGCCCGCATGCGGCTTACATGTCGGTCAAGGACGCGCACAAGCGTTCCATGCCCGGCCGTCTGGTCGGCGTCTCCGTCGATGCGCGCGGCAATCGCGCCTATCGCCTGTCGCTGCAGACGCGCGAGCAGCATATCCGTCGCGAAAAGGCCACTTCCAACATCTGCACTGCGCAGGTGCTGCTGGCCGTCATGGCCTCCATGTACGGCGTCTTCCACGGCCCGCAGGGCATCAAGGCGATTGCCCAGCAGACCCACCAGAAGGCCGTTTTGATGGCCAAGGGCCTTGAGAAACTTGGCTACGTCATCGAGCCGGAAACCTTCTTCGACACCATCACCGTCGAAGTCGGCCATATGCAGGGCGTCATCCTGCGCTCGGCCGTTGCGGAAGGTGTGAACCTGCGCAAGGTCGGCGCGACCAAGATCGGCATGAGCCTCGACGAGCGCACGCGCCCTGCAACGCTTGAGGCCGTGTGGCGCGCATTCGGCGGCAATTTCTCGATTTCGGATTTCGAGCCGGAATATCGCCTGCCGAAGGAACTGCTGCGTACCAGCGAGTACATGACGCATCCGATCTTCCACATGAACCGTGCCGAAAGCGAGATGACCCGTTACATCCGTCGCCTTTCGGACCGTGATCTGGCGCTCGATCGCTCGATGATCCCGCTCGGTTCCTGCACCATGAAACTGAATGCGACAGCGGAAATGCTGCCGATCACCTGGCCGGAATTTTCCGACATCCATCCCTTCGTGCCGGCCAATCAGGCGCTCGGCTACAAGGAGATGATTGACGACCTCTCGGAAAAGCTTTGCTCGGTGACCGGTTACGACGCCTTCTCCATGCAGCCGAATTCCGGCGCGCAGGGGGAATATGCGGGGCTTCTGACCATCCGCAACTATCACTTGGCCAATGGCGACAGCCATCGCGATATATGCCTCATTCCAACGTCCGCCCATGGCACCAACCCGGCCTCGGCGCAGATGGCCGGTATGAAGGTGGTGCCGGTGAAGGCACGCGATAACGGCGACATCGATATCGATGATTTCCGTGCAAAAGCAGAGCAGTATGCAGAAAACCTCTCGTGCTGCATGATCACCTATCCGTCCACCCACGGCGTGTTTGAGGAGACTGTTCGCGAGATTTGCGAGATCACCCACAAGCATGGTGGACAGGTCTATCTCGACGGGGCCAACATGAACGCCATGGTCGGCCTCGCCCGTCCCGGTGATATCGGCTCTGACGTTTCGCACCTCAACCTGCACAAGACCTTCTGCATTCCGCATGGCGGCGGCGGTCCGGGCATGGGGCCGATCGGCGTCAAGGCGCATCTGGCTCCCTATCTTCCCGGCCATCCGACGACGGACGGTCGTGAAGGTGCCGTTTCGGCTGCTCCCTTCGGCTCGCCGTCGATCCTGCCGATTTCCTGGAGCTACTGCCTGATGATGGGCGGCGAAGGGCTGACGCAGGCGACCAAGGTGGCGATCCTCAACGCCAACTACATCGCCGAACGGCTGAAGGGCGCTTACGATGTGCTCTACAAGTCCGAAACGGGACGTGTGGCGCATGAGTGCATCATCGACACCCGGCCCTTAGCGGACAGCTGCGGCGTGACGGTGGACGATGTCGCAAAGCGTCTCATCGATTGCGGTTTCCATGCGCCGACCATGAGCTGGCCGGTAGCTGGCACGCTGATGATAGAGCCAACGGAATCCGAGACCAAGGCGGAGCTTGATCGTTTCTGCGATGCCATGCTGGCGATCCGTGAGGAAGCCCGCGACATCGAGGAAGGCCGTGCGGACAAGAGCAACAATCCGCTGAAGAACGCGCCGCACACGGTGGAAGACCTCGTCGGCGAATGGGATCGTCCCTATAGCCGCGAAAAGGGCTGCTTCCCGCCCGGTGCCTTCCGGATCGACAAATACTGGTCGCCGGTCAACCGCATCGACAACGTTTATGGCGACCGCAACCTCATCTGCACCTGCCCGCCAATGGAGGCCTACGCCGAAGCGGCGGAATAAGGCAACGGTGCAAGCCGACACGCGAAGGCCCGGAGCAATCCGGGCCTTTTCCGTCAAGGCGACATTTTCGCTATCTGGCTCACGCTTCCGCATGGTTGATCCCGGCATGTCCCGTGTTAAATAGATGACGCTGCGACATGGGGATGGAGTTGGAATGCGTCTGATTTGCCTGAACGGTTGGGGCGGAAAGCTCCACGATGAACTTGTCCCTTATATTGTCTCGTCCGACCCCGATATCTTATGTCTGCAGGAAGTGGTGCACACACCGGCCGCCACACAGGACTGGCTGAGTTACCGTGATCACGGCATCGAACTACCGCAGAGGGCGAATTTCCTGCGTGATGTCGCCGAGGCCTTGCCGGATCATGTGGCGATATTTTGCCCTGCGGCGCAGGGCGATCTCTGGCAGGGCGAGACTCGATATTCTTCCCAATGGGGACTGGCGACATTCGTACGCAAGTCCATAGCCATCGTTGCGCAGGCGCAGGGGTTTGTGCATGGAGCCTTCTCCGCGGATGGATATGGCGATCATCCACGTTCACGCACGGGCCACGCCATCAGGGTTTTTGACTTCACGACGGGTCAGCCCGCCGTTATCGCCCACATGCACGGCCTGCGAGATCCCAACAACGGCAAGCACGACACCTCCGACCGTCTGGCGCAGGCAAAACGTCTCGTCCAACTTGTAAAAAACATTGCGGAGGATGGCGACAGGATCGTCGTCTGCGGCGACTTTAATGTCCTGCCAGAGAGCCAAACCTTTGCCATACTCAAGGAGTTGGACCTCGTCGAGCTTGTCACCACACGCGGCTTTACCGATACTCGGACGTCACACTACCCCAAACAGAACCGCTATGCGGATTACGTGTTGGTCAATGAGGCCGTGAAAATCGACTGCTTTGACGTGGTGAGAAGGCCGGAAGTATCGGACCACTGCCCCCTGCTCCTGGAATTCCACTGACAATTGGGTTGCCTTTCCCGACATTGTCATTTGCTCGATCAACGCACCAGCCTTATATCGCTCGTTACCACCGTCTTGCCTGTCTTCCCATCCTTGTCCGTGGTGCGCAGCCGCAGGCCGTTATCGCCGATTTTCTCTATGGTCATGGCGGCGGTACGGTCACCATTGATGTCGCGTTGCCAGCGGACAGTGAGATTGATCGCATTTCCCCGACGATTACCAGCGAGCGCGGAAGGGCGGCCGGAAGGTCCCGTGTAAGTGCCGCTGTAACGCGCACCGCTTGCTGCCAGATCGGCGGCGATGGAGCGTTTTACCACGAGGAGTCCGCGGCAGGTTCCGGACATGCGCAGCGCCGTTTGCCGAGCGTTGGAATTCAGCGTGCAATTTACGTTGATTGCCGGCCTGCCTATGCGGGTTATCACCGTCCCCTTCCCGGTCCACGTGCCCTGAAGCGACGACAGAAAGGTGCTTTCATCGGCGGCGGCTGGCCGCATGGCAAAAAAACCTGCCGTAACGGCAATGATCGTGGCGCTGATTGTTCCTGTTCTCATCATGGAGCGGTTACGTTGGTTTGGTTTCGTTCAAACGCTAACGCGCCATCGCGCCCGGATGTTCCATCGCGATGATGCCGCACAGGTCACCCAATCGGCTTTATAAACAAAAAAGGAGGCCCAAAGGCCCCCTGGTCTTTATTCAATTGTATGGAAATCCGGCGTCAACCGACGAATGCCCGCTCGATCACGAATTCGGCCGGCTTGTTGTTGGCGCCTTCGTTAAGGCCTGCCTTTTCAAGCAATTCCTTGGTGTCCTTGAGCATCGCCGAAGAACCGCAGATCATGCCGCGATCGACGTCGGGATCGAGCGTCGGCACACCAAGATCAGCAAACAGCTTGCCGTTCTCGATCAGCGTGGTGATGCGGCCCTTGAAGGGGTAATCTTCGCGGGTGACGGTCGCATAATGCTTCAGCTTGTCGCCGACGATCTCGTTCAGGAATTCGTGGTTGCGGATTTCCTCAACCAGATCGAAGCCGTATTTCAGCTCGGCCACGTCACGGCAGGTATGGGTGAGGATGACTTCCTCGAACTTCTCATAGGTCTCCGGGTCACGGATCAGGCTCGCAAAAGGCGCGATGCCGGTGCCGGTGGAGAACATGTAAAGCCGTCTTCCGGGCGTCAGCGCATCCAGAACCAGCGTGCCTGTCGGCTTCTTGCGCATCAGGACGGTATCGCCGGGCTTGATCGCCTGAAGATGCGATGTCAGCGGGCCATCCGGAACCTTGATCGAGAAGAATTCCAGTTCCTCGTCCCAGGCGGGGCTGGCGATGGAATAGGCGCGGTAGATCGGTTTTTCTCCGACCATCAAGCCGATCATGGCGAATTCGCCGGAACGGAAACGAAAACCCGCCGGACGCGTCATGCGGAAACGGAACAGGTGATCCGTATAATGCTCCACCGATAAAACCGTCTCGGCGTAAACACCGTCAGGTATCTTGATCGCGAAATCTTCCGTCTTGGCTGGCGCGTTCATTTAAGGTTCCGTCCATTCTTATTGGATGCGACATTCTCCAACCGGGCAATTATACCATTTTTGCTCCGGTTTGAAGGCATGAGAACGTCAATACTGCCATGTGCGTAGGAAATATGTATATAATACTCATATTTCCACGCAACGTGTCATAGAGACGCACGACGACGCCAGCTATAGGCCTCGCCGCCACTCGCCGGCTTGGCTGTCGGCTGATAATAAACCGGAATTTCCGGCAGGCGATTTTCGGACAAACGGCTGATGGCCGTGCCGTTCGTCACCGCAAAGCTGGTGAATCCGGTGCGAAGCATCAGCGGCACCTGATCGATCAGGACGTCGCCAACCGCCCTCACCTCGCCCGCAAAATTAAGACGGCTGCGCAGCAACGAGGCGTGGCTGAATCCGCGACCGTCATTGAAGGCCGGGAAGCTTACGGCGACAAGGTCGATACGGTCGAGATAGGGTCCGAGCCGCGTCACATCGTCGGCGGGCGTGATCAGAACACCGAGACCGATATCGTTGCTTTCGGCGGCACGAACCAGAAAATCGGCAAGCGGCAGCACCGGCTTCTGCTCCGCTGTCGCTTTCACTTCTTCCGTTTCAATCACCCAGGGATCGTTTTCCACGAAGCCGTCGCGGTTCCAGATTTTTGTCATGGCATTCTCCTCAGGCGGCTTCTGCGGCGGAACCGTAAAGCGCGTGCTTGAACGGCTGCGGTCCAACGCGGCGATAGGCTTCAAGGAAGTTTTCTTCCTTCGAAAGGCGAAGCCCGAGATAGGTGTCAACGATGGTTTCGATGGCGTCGGTGACTTTTTCCGGCTCGAAGCCG
This sequence comes from Agrobacterium salinitolerans, assembly GCF_002008225.1. Classification (GTDB taxonomy): domain Bacteria; phylum Pseudomonadota; class Alphaproteobacteria; order Rhizobiales; family Rhizobiaceae; genus Agrobacterium; species Agrobacterium salinitolerans. The sequence continues at coordinate 415,799 of NZ_MRDH01000006.1, forward strand.
CGGCCGATGATTTCACCGATCGAGGTGTTTTCATCACCCGATCCGCCAAGCGTGATCTGGTAGAGTTCCGCACCCTTCTTCTCAACACCCAGAAGGCCGATATGGCCGACATGGTGGTGACCGCAGGCATTGATGCATCCGGAAATCTTGATCTTCAGCTCACCGATTTCCGCCTGACGCTCCGGCGAACCGAAACGGGTGGAAATTTCCTGCGCCACCGGAATGGAGCGCGCATTGGCGAGCGCGCAATAATCCAGCCCGGGACAGGCAATGATATCGGTGATGAGCCCGGCATTGGCGGTCGCAAGGCCAGCGCCTACCAGCGCGCGATAAACCGGCTCGAGATCGGCCAGCGCCACATGCGGCAGTATGATGTTCTGCTCATGGCTGATACGGATTTCGTCGAAGGCATATTCCGCGGCGATATCGGCGACGAGTTCCATCTGCTCGTCGGTCGCATCCCCCGGAATCCCGCCGATCGGCTTCAGTGAGATCGTCACCATGCCGTAATCGGGATGCTTGTGCGGCGCGACGTTCTGCTCGACAAAACGGGCAAAGCCTTCATCTGCCCGCTTCCAGCGCGCCAGGCTCTCCCAGCCTTCCGGCCGGTCCTTCAGTGCCGGCGGCGCGAAATAAGCGGTGATTGCCGCGATATCGGCATCCGGAAGCTTCAACTCGGTGTTCTTGAGTTCGGCGAATTCGACCTCGACCTGGCGGGCCAATTCTTCCGCACCGGTCTCGTGCACGAGGATCTTTATGCGCGCCTTGTATTTGTTGTCGCGACGGCCATGCAGGTTGTAAACGCGCATGATCGCCGTGGTGTAGGACAACAGGTCCTCTTCCGGCAGGAAGTCGCGGATTTTCTTGGCGATCATCGGCGTGCGGCCCTGTCCGCCGCCGACATAGACGGCGAACCCGATCTCACCCTTGTCGTTCTTCTTGAGATGCAGGCCGATATCGTGAACCTGAATGGCCGCACGGTCGCGTTCGGCGCCGGTGACAGCGATCTTGAACTTGCGCGGCAGGAAGGAGAATTCCGGGTGCACGGAAGACCACTGACGCAGGATTTCCGCATAGGGGCGCGGATCGGCGACCTCATCGGCAGCCGCGCCAGCGAAATGATCGGCGGTGACGTTGCGAATGCAGTTGCCGGAGGTCTGGAGCGCATGCATCTCCACGCCCGCCAGTTCGGACAAGATGTCCGGCGTATCGGAAAGGCGCGGCCAGTTGTACTGGATGTTCTGACGGGTGGTGAAGTGGCCGTAACCCCGGTCATATTTGCGGGCGATATGGGCCAGCATCCGCATCTGCTTCGAATTCAGCGTGCCGTAGGGAATGGCGACGCGCAGCATATAGGCGTGCAGCTGAAGATAGACGCCATTCATCAGGCGCAGCGGCTTGAACGCATCTTCGGCCAGTTCGCCGGACAACCGGCGTTCGACCTGGTCGCGAAACTGCGCCACGCGGCCTTCAACAAATGCGTGATCGAACTCGTCGTAACGGTACATATTCTTCCTCAGACTGCGATGAATGCTGCATCGGCCGGCTTGTAACCGGCGGCATAGTGCATGGTCGGGCCGGCGGCGCGGATGCGTTCGCGAAGACGCGTCGGCCAAAGCTTGCCATTCTCCTCGACGACGTCGATGATGGCCACATCAACGACCTTGTTGGCGGAAAAATCCCGCTTGCCTATTTCCTCGAGCGAGGCGACCGCCTCCGCATGGCGGGCAACGATTGCGCCCTGCAGGTTCTCCGTCCACTCCCCGTTGGCATCGAGCCAGACGGCGATGCCATCGCTCAGCCGGTTGGCGGTCAACACCTTATCAGCCATTTGCATACTCCCGTTTGAAATCCGCCGGCCGCACTGACGATGCAAGCGCCTCGGACCTGTCAAAATTAGCGCCCGCCACCGCATCGCCAATGATGACCATGACCGGGCCGGTCAGTTCATCATGATATTCGAGTTCGGGCAGATCGTTCAGTGTGCCATGCAGCAGGCGGCGATCCGCGCGGCTGGCGTTTTCGATGACGGCGACGGTGGTTTCCACACCAAGCCCTGCATCGATCAGCCGCTTCGCGACCGAAGCAGCAACGCTGCGGCCCATGTAGACGGCAATGGTCGCGCCGGAGACGGCAAGTCGTGCCCAATCGGGCAGAACATCGCCCGCCAGATCGTGGCCGGTGGTGAAAATCAGAGATGAAGCGACACCGCGCAGAGTCAGCGGCAATTCGAAATCCGCAGCCGCGGCAAAGGCCGAGGTGATGCCGGGCACGATCTCATAGGCAATACCGGCCTCGCGCAGCGCCGCCATTTCTTCGCCCGCCCGGCCATAGACCAGCGGATCGCCGGATTTGAGGCGCACGACGCGCTTGCCATCTTTGCCGAGGCGCACCAGCAGGCGGTTGATCTCATCCTGCGATTTGCTGTGGCAGCCCTTGCGCTTGCCAACGGAGAGGCGCTCGGCGTCGCGGCGACCCATATCGACAATCGCCCGCGGCACAAGCGCGTCGTAAACGATCACATCGGCTTCCATCAGTACGCGCTGCGCGCGCAGCGTCAGCAGATCTTCAGCGCCCGGCCCCGCGCCGACGAGCCAGATACGGCCTTCGCTGCGTTCGGGCGATTGCAGCAGGCGGCCGACGGCCTGACGAGCGGAGAACGTGTCGCCAACAGCGACGGCATCCGCCACCGCACCTGAAAAGAACCGTCGCCAAAAATTGCGCCGCAAGGCGCCCTTCGGCACGTTCTCCTCGGCCGCATCACGATACTGCACGGCAAGGCGCGCAAGCTTGCCGAGCGACGGCGACAGCATCTGGTCAATGCGGGCGCGGATCATCTGGGCGAGAACAGGCCCTGCCCCTTCCGTGCCGATAGCCACGGCGACGGGCGCGCGGGCGACGAGCGCGGGGGTAAAGAAATCGCAGAATTCCGGCTGATCCACCGCATTGGCAGGGATTTTCGCGGCGCGCGCGACGGTGACGATCTCACGGTCCAGCGCCTCGTCGCCGGTAGCGGCGAAGACCAGCGTGGCGCCTTCGACCAATTCGCCGGCGAAAGCCAAAGCCCGATGATCAATGCTGTTTTCGCTGATATAACGGGCAAAATCGGCTTCCGGCTGGTCGGCATAGGCAATGATATGCGCGCTGGTATTGGCGAGAAGCCTTACCTTCGCGAAGGCTTCATCGCCATTTCCGAAAACAGCGACCTGCTGCCCCTCGACCCGGAAGAAAGCGGGGAAGGTTGAAAGGCGGTCGCCAGCAGCGGAAAAATCATGTTCGTTGTGCATTGGATATATATCCCGCATTGCGGTGCAAGATTGAAGAAACAGAAATTCAAGCCTTTCCGGCACCTGGATTTTTATTTCTCGAAGACCCCGGTTTTGGAGGAAAACAAACCGGCGATGCTTTTCCACACCCGCGCTAGCCCTGAGAATCCCCTCGCAATCCCTTGACAAAGCGGGTCCCCACGCCGAACAAGGAGCGACAATCGACTGTCGGTTTCCCCATGCGAAGACCGCTTTTTCTTAAAGCGGCACGAAGGACCAGACCCTTGACCAACCCCACCCTCGCCGCCCGCCTTCTCGATGTCATCGAACACGATATTCTGCCCTTGACGTCGAGGGGCGTCAGCCTTGGCAACAAGGTTTTCGGTGCGGCGATCCTGCGAAAATCGGACCTGTCGCTGGTTATCGCCGAGACCAATAACGAGCTGGAAAATCCGCTCTGGCATGGTGAAGTGCACACGCTGAAGCGGTTTTACGAGCTGGGCGAAAAGCCGAACACGAAGGAACTGATTTTTCTCTCCACCCACGAACCCTGCACCATGTGCATGTCCGCCATCACCTGGGCCGGTTTCGACAATTTCTATTCCTTCTTCAGCCACGAAGATTCCCGCGACGCTTTCGCGATCCCGCATGACCTGAAAATCCTCAAGGAGGTCTTCGGACTGGAACCGGGCGGCTATCGCCGCAACAATGCGTTCTGGAATTCGTATTTCATCGCCGATCTGGTGGAGCGTGAAGAGGACCCGCTGAAAACCGCGTTGAAAACGCAGACGGCCCGTATCAAGACCGCCTATGACGATCTTTCCACCAGCTACCAGTCGTCCAAGAGCGGCAACGATATTCCATTGAACTAAAGCTTTTCCGGCGGACGTGCGTGGCGGTTTTCCGTCCGGGCGATGCGCGGAAACAAAGAACGAAGGTTTGAGACATTATGGAAGCCTCGAAGGATATTTCCCGCCTGATCGAGATCATGGAAGCGCTGCGTCAGCCGGAAACCGGCTGCCCCTGGGACGTCGTGCAGACCTTCGAGACAATCAAGCCCTATACGATCGAAGAGGCGTATGAAGTTGCCGACGCCATTGAGCGCAAGGATATGGACGATCTTTGCGAGGAGCTGGGCGACCTGCTGTTACAGGTGGTTTTCCATGCCCGTATTGCCGAAGAGATGGGCGAATTCGCCTTCGGCGATGTGGTGCAGGCCGTCACCGCGAAGATGATCCGCCGTCATCCCCATGTCTTCGCCGTATCCGACGCCGACACGCCGGACGGCGTCAAACTGCAATGGGATCGCATCAAGGCGGAAGAGAAACGCGAGCGTGCAGAGCGACGCGCGCGACGGGGCATCACCGAGGATTTCAAGGCAGGCTTTCTGGGCGGCGTACAGCGTAGCCAGCCGGCGCTGACCGAGGCCCTGAAGCTACAGGAACAGGCAGCGCGTGCCGGTTTCGACTGGTCGAACCCCGCTCCCATTCTCGACAAGATCGAGGAGGAAATCGCGGAACTGCGTGAGGCGCTGGCGGAAGGAAAACCGGAAAAGGTCTCGGACGAGCTCGGCGATCTCATCTTTGCCCTCGTCAATATCGGCCGGCATGTCAAAGCCGATCCGGAAGATGCGCTGCGCGGTACGAATACGAAATTCCGCAGGCGTTTCAATCACATCGAAACGTCGCTCACCCAAAATGGCGAAACGCTGGAAGAAGCAAGTCTCGAGAGAATGGAAGATCTCTGGCAGGCGGCGAAACGCATCGAACGTTCGCTTGATACGGTTACATCTTGATCGCAGGGATATGCGGTGGATCCGGTAAGGCACAGCTTTTCCACTATGACTGCCGAATGCATCTGGCAGCAGCGCAGCATCCGCAACCGTCACCCCGGATTTAGAGCGAGGTCCAGCGCGACCAGGTCTTTGATCGCAAAAGACTCTTCTCACAGCGCAGACGCGATAAGGCTGTATTCCGGCTCAAGGCCGGAATGACGGAGAGAGTTTGGCACAATGCAGGGAGCGCTCAGCGCTCCCAGTCTTCCCGCTCGCGAACCGTCGCTTTTCCAAGCTTCCGTTCCAGTTCGGCCGCTTGCGCTTCCGACAAGCGCACATCGAGCGCGACCGATCCGTCCTCGTGATCTTCACGATTGTCGACGATGGAATTGCTGTAGACCCAGGATATCAGCGGCAACTGCTCAACGGAAAGAACCACGGTGGTTTCCGTCAGAACACCGGAAAGACGCTTAGAAATCTCGTCCATCAGGGCATCGACGCCCTCACCCGTGATGGCCGAAACGGCGCGGATATCGGAACGACCTTCGGCGCGCTGCATGATGGCGTCATGCGCTTCCGGCTCCAGACGGTCGACCTTGTTCCAGACCTCGATGATGCGCTTTTCCGCTTCCTTCTCGTCAATGCCGAGGTCACCGAGAATACGCAACACATCCGCAGACTGGGCAGCATTGTCCGGATCGGACATATCGCGCACATGCAAAACGAGATCGGCTTCCAGCACCTCTTCCAGAGTGGCGCGGAAAGCGGCGACCAGATGCGTCGGGAGATCGGAAATGAAACCGACCGTATCGGACAGGATGACGGTGCGGCCATGCGGCAGCTTCATGCGGCGCAAGGTCGGGTCGAGCGTGGCGAACAGCATATCCTCCGCCAGAACGCCAGCGCCGGTGATGCGGTTGAACAGCGTGGATTTGCCGGCATTGGTGTAACCGACCAGCGCGACGATCGGATGCGGCACCTTGCGGCGCTTGGCGCGGTGTAGCTGCCGCGTGCGCACCACCTGCTCCAGCTCGCGCTCCAGCTTGACGATGCGTTCCTGCAAAAGCCGGCGGTCGGCCTCGATCTGTGTTTCACCCGGACCGCCCATGAAGCCCGCACCGCCGCGCTGGCGCTCAAGGTGGGTCCAGCTTCGGACGAGGCGGCCCTTCTGGTAGTTCAGATGCGCAAGATCGACCTGCAGCGTGCCTTCCTTCGTGGAGGCGCGGCGGCCGAAGATTTCAAGGATCAGACCCGTGCGGTCGATGACCTTGCAATTCCACTGCTTTTCGAGATTGCGCTGCTGCACCGGGGTCAGCGGATGATCGACGATCACCAGGCCGGAATCGGTCTCATCGAGAAGATGACCGATTTCTTCGATCTTGCCGGTTCCGAACAGCGTGGCCGGGCGCGGCTGGTTCACCGGAACGATGAGACCCTGCGTCACTTCCAGATCGATGGCGAGCGCCAGTCCCTTTGCTTCCTCAAGCTTGGCTTCGACCGAACGGCCGGGGGTAGCCGGGCCGGCAGCCGCATCGCGGGTTTCGCGCTGCTTGAGGACCGGCACGAGGACGACCGCACGCATGTCGTCGCGGCGCTTTTCCTGCTCCGGAATAATCGATTCGTTCGAGGTGTCGCGCGTTGAAATGGGTTCAGCCTTGTCCAGAAAGAGGATTGCGGCCGACCGCATCGGCGCGGGCGGCCATGGGAATTAACCTGACGGCACGGGAAATGTTCCCGGTCCGGGTCAGTCTATGTCGAATATTCGTCGAGGGAGCCCGATCAGGCAGCGCCTTCTTCGCTTTCGAACATCTGCATCGGCTGGCCGGGCATGATGGTGGAGATCGCATGCTTGTAAACAAGCTGCGAATGACCGTCACGGCGCAGAAGCACGCAGAAATTGTCGAAGGAGGTGACAACGCCCGTCAGCTTGACGCCGTTGATCAGGAAAATCGTGAGCGAAATCTTTTGCTTACGAACGGTATTGAGGAAGAGATCCTGAAGGTTTTGAGAACGTTCCGCCATGGCGCCGCTTCTTTCTTTTTTGCCGGCAGGGATACCGGAAAATAATCAATCAATAATAAGCCGGCCGAGTCTTGTCCCCCGCTTGGCCGACCTCAAACTCTGGTATCAAATCGTGTTCCGTTCCGCAACGGTCAAAACAGCCGAATGAGTACGAGTATTGACCCACATTTTCAATTCGGGACAGTCAAAAATATTGTATCGACACACGGAAGAGTTGTTCAACGTCGCGCACCGCATCGGCGGATGCAAACAGCACGACGCGGTCCTTCGCCTTGATTTTCGTGCTGCCATCCGGGCGGATCACCACGCCGTCGCGATAGATCGCCCCGATGCGCACACCCTCCGGCATGTCGATGTCGCGGAAGGACTGGCCGACCAGCGGCGACGTTTCCAACGCTTCCGCTTCGATCACCTCCGCCGAGCCGCGCTGGACGGCATAGACTGAGCGGATGCGCCCCTTGCGCACGTGCTGAAGCACGCGGGAGATCGTAACGGCCCGCGGGTTGATATAGGCATCGAGGCCCAGAGAGCGGGAGACATCGTGGAACGACGTACTGTTCAACAGCGCCAGATTCGATTTGCAGCCGAGTTGTTTGGCGATCACCGCAGCCAGAATATTGGTCTGGTCGTTATTGGTGAGCGTCACAATAAGATCGGCATCCTGAATATCGGCCTGCATGAGGATTTTCTGGTCAAGCGCCGAGCCATGCATGACGATGGTGTGGCTTAAGTGTTCAGATGCGGCAACCGCCCTGTCGCGGTCCGCCTCGATGATCTTCACCCGCGTTTTCGGCTGCAGTTCCTCGATCTTGCGCGCGACGAAGTGTCCGATATTGCCGGCGCCCGCAATCACGATTCGCTGCGCCTCCTGCTCCTCATGGCCGAAAAGACTTAAGGTGCGGCGGGCGTGATGGCGCTGGCAAATGACATAGGCAAGGTCGCCCACCCGCAATTGCTCGGAGGAATGCGCAACCTTGAGAACGCCGCCCCGGTAGACGCCCACTACCGTGGCGATGAGGTCGGGAAAGAGGCTGGAAAGCTGGTGCAGCGGCGTGTTGATGACCGGACAATCCTCCATGCACTCGATTGCCAGCATGGAGATCGTATCGTCTGCAAACCGAACCACATCGGTCGCGCCCGGAAAGGCGATGCGCCGCAGCACCATCTTGCCAACTTCGACTTCGGGGGAAATCGTTACATCGATGGACATGTTCTCGCGGCTGAAGAGATCGGCATATTCCGGCTTCAGATAGCTCTGGTCGCGGATGCGGGCGATTTTGGTCGGCACGCTGAACAGTGCATGCGCCACCTCGCAGGCGACGATGTTGATCTCGTCATGCAACGTCACGGCGATGATCATGTCGGCCTGATCGGCGCCGGCCTTGGCCAGCATGTCGGGATGGGCGCCATGACCGACGTAACCGCGCACATCCAGCGTCTCGGTAATGGCGGTGATGAGCGGCGCGGCGGTATCGATCACCGATACTTCGTTGTCCTCTCGAGACAATTGTTCGGCGATGCCGTAACCCACCTGCCCTGCGCCGCAAATGATAACTTTCATGCTGTCTCTCTGACGGAATAATCGGTTACGCCGAAGCGCCTTCTTCCCTTATACGCCGAGAGATTTCAGTTTGCGATGCAATGCAGACCGTTCCATGCCGACAAATTCCGCCGTTCGCGAAATATTGCCGCCGAAGCGGTTGATCTGCGCCATCAGATAGTCACGCTCGAACATCTCACGGGCCTCGCGCAGCGGCAGGGTCATGATGTGCTGATCGCCCTGCGCCGAAATCTTCGGCAGCATGTCGCCAATATCCGAGGGGAGCATGTCGGCCGAGATCGGCGCTTCGCCGCCTTCGGGACGGGCAAGAATCATCAGCCGTTCGATATTGTTGCGCAACTGCCGGATGTTACCCGGCCAGTCATGTGTCTGGAGAACGGCCATGGCGTCGTCACCGATCTTGCGCGGGCGGATGCCGGCCTGCTCGGAAATCTGACGCATGAACATGTCCACGAGGAAAGGAATATCCTCGCGTCGTTCGGAGAGCGCCGGGACCTTCACCGGCACGACAGCGAGTCGATGATAAAGGTCTTCGCGGAACTGGCCTTCGGCGATCAGGCTTTCGAGGTGATGGGCGGTTGAGGAAATGATGCGCACATCCACCTTCACCCGCTTGCCGCCGCCGACGCGCTCGAACTGTTGGTCGACCAGCACCCGCAGGATCTTGTTCTGCGTTTCGCGCGGCATCTCGCCGACTTCATCAAGATACAGCACGCCGCGATGGGCTTCTTCCAGAGCGCCGACCTTGCGCGGCTGCCCGGGAAGTCCTTCCGTGCCAAAAAGCGCGATTTCCATGCGGTCCGGCGTGATCGTCGCGGCGTTTAGGGCGACGAAGGGTCCGCTCGCACGCGAGGACTTCTTGTGCACCATGCGCGCCACGAGCTCTTTGCCGGAACCGGAAGGACCGAGGATCATTATGCGGCTGTTGGTGGGAGCAACCCGGTCGATAGTCTGGCGAAGCTGCGACACCGCAAGCGACGCGCCGACGAGTTCAACCGCGTCACCGGTGCGCTTCTTGAGTTCCTGAACCTCACGCTTGAGCTTGGAGTTTTCCAGCGCCCGCTCGGCGATCAGGATGAGGCGGTCGGCCTTGAAGGGCTTTTCGATGAAGTCGAAAGCGCCGCGCTTGATGGCGTTGACAGCGGTTTCGATATTGCCGTGACCGGAGATCATGACGACAGGAATTTCGGGGTGACGGCTCTTGATTTCGTCCAGCAGCGCCAGACCGTCGAGCTTCGAACCCTGCATCCAGATGTCGAGAAATATCAGGCGCGGCACCCGCTCCGAAATGGCGGCCAGCGCGCTGTCACTGTCAAACGCCATGCGGGTCTCGTGGCCTTCGTCGGAAAGAATGCCTGCTACGATTTCGCGAATGTCCGCCTCGTCATCCACGACCAGAATATCAGACGCCATATGCTGCTTCCTTGTTATTTTCGCCGCCGACCGCCTCGATATAGGGCAGCAGCACTCTGATCATGGCGCCGTGGCCGTGATCGAACTCCGGCGGGGCATCGTGGAGTTCCAGATACCCGCCATGCTCTTCGATGATTTTCTTGACGATGGCCAGACCGAGGCCCGTGCCCTTGTCCCGCATCGTCATATAGGGTTCGAGAATGCGGTGACGGTTCTCGACGGGCAGACCACGGCCATTGTCGATGATATCCGCCACGAAACGCGAATTGGCCTCGTCGAAGGATGCGCGCACCAGGATTTTCCCCGGCCGTTTTTCGCCTTCTACCGCCTCAATCGCCTCCGTCGCATTCTTGATGAGATTGCCGAAGGCCTGACCCAGCATGCGGGCATCAAACATGCCCTCCAGCGGGACATCGCCGAGCTCGGTCGAGAACTTCGTATCGGCCGCGCTGATTTCGCGCAGGAATGCCGCATCCTTCAAAATCGCCCGCAGGTCCGATTTCTCCTTCGTCGGCTTTGGCATGCGCGCAAAGGCCGAGAATTCATCGACCATACGGCCGATATCGCCTACCTGCCTGACTATGGTGTCGGTACACTGATCGAAGATGGCGCGGTCGTTTTCATCGATCTGCTTGCCGAAACGGCGCTTGATGCGCTCTGCGGAAAGCTGGATCGGCGTCAGCGGGTTCTTGATCTCATGGGCGATACGACGCGCCACATCCGACCATGCGGTCGAACGCTGAGCGATGACGAGATCGGTGATGTCATCAAGTGTGATGACGTAGCTGTCACGGCTGTCGCGAGCATCCTCACGGGTCACCTGCACATTCAGCGTCCGTTCCTTGCCACGCCGCATGATATTGATCTGCTTGCGGAAGTTGCCGCGAGACCAGGTATTGGCCTCGTTGACGACCTGTTCGATTTCAGGCGCGATCTCCGACAGTTGCGCGCCGATAAGCTGTTCGGAGGTCTGCGCCAGAAACTCTTCGCCCGACGGATTGACGATGGTGATCCTGCGGCTCTCATCGACACCGATGACGGCGGCGGTGACGCCCGACAGCACGGCTTCGATGAAGCGGCGACGGTCGTCGATATCGTCCTTGGCCTCAATGATCTGTTCCTGCTGACTGCGCAGTTCAGAAACCATCTTGTTGAAGGTACGCGACAGACGCCCGACGTCGCCATCGACAGCGCGAACGGGAACCAGCACATGCATGTTGCCGGTAGCGACGCTGTCTGCAGCACTGATGAGCAGGCGGATGGGCCGCACGATACGGTCAGCCACCGCAATCGCCGTCCAGATGGCCGCCAGAAGAACGATCAGCGCAAAACCGAGATAGAGGATCGCAAAAGCGATCTGCAGCGGCGCACGGCCCGCCTCCATAGCCTTGTATTCGGCGCGGTTCTCCTCCATCAGCCGCATGGCGCCCATCACCTTGGGATCGACGGCGCGCACTGTGTAAAGGAAGGTGCCGCTGATGCCTTCAAGCTTGATGATTGCGCCAACGAGGTTGGTGATACCGGGCGGGATCAGCGTCGGTTGGCCGGCGGCTGCTTTTTCAAGCGCGTCGTGCGGTATGGCGGGAAGCGGTTTTTCGGTCTTGATGTCGGCCTGAGCGACGGCATCACCGTCTTCCTGCACCAGAAACGCGCCAAGAAGACCGCGCCCCTTGGCCTGACGGGTCATCAGATCGACGAAGCCGGTGCGATCCAGATAAAAAAGCGCACGGTTGCGGTCGAGATCGGTCGCCATCGACAGGGTCTGCCCCTGAAGATAACCGGCATTCTCCATCATATAGGCTTGGGCGATATTGCTCGATGAATCGACAATCGACTGCGTGCGCAGCGAAAACCAGCGGTCGAGGCCCACATTCAACGTCAAGCTGGCGAAGATGGCGACGAGGACCGCGGGCGTAATCGCCACGATGGAGAAAAGCACGACGATGCGGACGTGCAGGCGCGCCGCCGCCCTGCCCTTTTTGCGCGCTTTCAGCAGCCGGTTGATTTCGCGCCCGATAAGGAACATCAGGCCGATCACGAAGATCGAATTGATGACGACAGAGGCGATGACGACGTTCGATGTCGGTGCGATTGGCGTGACGCCCAGAAGTACGAACAGGGTGATGATGGCGCAAACGAGAGCGACGCCGGCGAGCACCAAACCCGGCAGAGCGAAAGACATCCTGCGATCGGCAACCACCATGCCCGCTGCTTCGTCGGCAACGGCGTTTTCGGCGGCGGGTTTCCGCATGCACTACTCCCAATCGCTGGCAAGCCAGCACCACATTTCTGAAGTCAGGCGAGACGCGCCTCAGACCGGCGAATCTCTTCCCTTCCTAGTGTTTTTCAAGCAACACAATGTGGCGAAAGTGCAACGATAAAGGCGACCTTGTCAACATTCTCAGGTAGGACGGGAACTACGATAAACGGAAACGCCAAGCTCGCGGATTTTCTTGCGCAGTGTATTGCGGTTCAAGCCAAGAAGATCGGCGGCCTTGATCTGGTTGCCGCGCGTCGCAGTCAAGGCGGCGAGAATCAACGGATATTCGAGTTCCCGCAGAACGCGGTCATAAAGACCGGGCGGCGGCAGGCCATCGCCGAAACTGGCGAAATAATCCCGCATATTTTCCTCCACCGCCTGTGAAATGGTGAGAGAACCTGTGCGGACCGCCATCTTGTCGAGCGGGCTGTCCGGGACATCCGACTGCAATTCCTGCTCGATGATCTCGCGGGTGATGACTTCCTGCGGATAAAGCGCCATCAGGCGGCGGATCAGGTTTTCCAGCTCGCGCACGTTGCCTGGCCAGGCATAGGCCTTCATGACCTCCAGCGCCTCGCTCTCGAAACGCTTTCCTTCCAGCCCTTCCTTCTCGCCATGCTGGATGAAATGGCGCACCAGATCGGGAATATCCTCGGCGCGGTCACGCAGCGGCGGCAGCCGCAGCGGCACGACGTTCAGGCGGTAATAGAGGTCTTCGCGGAAAAGGCCTTGATTGATCGACTGCTTCAGGTCCTTGTTGGTGGCCGCGACGATGCGGACATCGGTGCGGATCGGCGTGCGACCGCCTACCGTCGTATATTCCCCCTGTTGCAACACGCGCAGCAGCCGTGTCTGGGCGTCCATCGGCATGTCGCCGATTTCGTCGAGGAACAGCGTGCCGCCCTCGGCCTGTTCGAAACGGCCGGTCGAGCGGTTCTGCGCGCCGGTGAAGGCGCCCTTCTCATGGCCGAAGAGTTCGGATTCAATGAGGTCGCGCGGGATGGCCGCCATGTTGATCGCGACGAAGGGTCCGTTGCGACGCTTGCCGTAATCATGCAGCGCGCGCGCCACCAGTTCCTTACCCGTGCCGGATTCGCCGGTGATCATCAGCGTCAGGTCGGTCTGCATCAGGCGCGCAAGAACGCGGTAGATTTCCTGCATCGCCGCCGAGCGGCCAACGAGCGGCATGCCGTCCTGCATGTCGTCATCGAGCTTCGCCGGCTTGCGCTTCGGCTCAGACAAAGCGCGGCCGATGATGGCGATCAGTTCCGTGAGGTCGAAGGGCTTAGGCAGGTAATCGTAAGCGCCTTTTTCCGAGGCCTTGATGGCTGTCATGAACGTGTTCTGCGCACTCATGACCAAAACGGGCAGGTCCGGGCGGGCCTTCTTGATGCGCGGCAGCAGGTCAAAGGCATTTTCATCCGGCATCACGACATCGGTTACGACAAGATCACCCTCACCCGCCGACACCCAGCGCCAGAGCGTTGCAGCATTGGAGGTGATGCGCACGTCATAACCGGCGCGGCTCAGCGCCTGATTCAAAACGGTGCGGATTGCGGCATCATCATCGGCGACGAGGATCGTAGCTGTCATCTGTCATTTCCTGTCGAGTTCGGCAAAGAGCTGTCGTCGAGCGCCACTTCCGGCGAGACGGGCATCAATACGCGGAAGGTCGTGCGGTGGTTCTGGCTGTCGCATTCGACGATGCCACCATGGGCGCCGATCAACTTCGCGACCAGCGCCAGCCCGAGGCCGGAACCATTCGTCTTGGTGGTGATGAAAGGATCGAAGAGGTGCGGCAGAAGGTCGGCCGGGACGCCGGGGCCATTGTCATGTACGCAGAATTCGAGCGGCAGCGAGATGCGTTCGCGGCTGCCGGCAACCGAAAGACGGATGCCGGGGCGATAGGCGGTCGTCAGCACGATTTCGCCATCCGGCTGATTGCCCACGGCTTCCGCCGCATTCTTCACGAGATTGAGAAAGACCTGCACCAGCTGGTCGCGATTGGCATAAACCGGCGGCAGCGACGGGTCGTAGTTCTCGGAAATCTTGATATTGCGGGCAAAGCCGGCCTTGGCGATGGCCTTCACATGATCCAGCACGGAATGGATGTTAACCGGCACGCGATCCACCGGCCGCTCGTCGGAAAACACCTCCATGCGGTCAACCAGCGAGACGATGCGGTCGGTCTCATCGCAGATCAGCCGCGTCAGCGCCCGGTCCTCATCGGCAACCGAGGTCTCCAGCAACTGGGCAGCGCCGCGAATGCCGGAGAGCGGGTTCTTGATCTCATGCGCGAGCATGGAGGCAAGGCCGGTAACGGAGCGTGCCGCAGCGCGATGCGTCAGTTGCCGGTCGATCTTGTCGGCCATCGACCTTTCCTGGAAGACGACGACCACCGATCCCGGTTCGCTGACAACAGGCGCAACGTAAAGATCGACCAGCTTGTCCTGGCCGAGACGCGGCGAACTCAGATCGACGCGATATTCGTTGACCGGCGCGCGGCGCTCGCGCACCTGATCGATCAGCGCAAGCAGCGGGCTGCCGAAGGGAATGAAGGTAGAAACACGGTAGCGCGCGAGATGGGAGGCGCTCGCCCCGAAAAAGGCTTCGGCTTCCCAATTGGCGAAGGCGATGAAACCTTCGGCATCCACCAGGATGACGGGGTTCTGCACCGCGTTCAAAACCGCCATGGCAAGCGGGTTTCCATCTGCCGGGCTATGTTTGTCAGCGCTCATGCGGCCTTCCTTGCGGCGTTTTCGCCCGCATTTGCGCAAAGGGCGGTGCGCAGCAGATCCGCCACCTCTCCCGTGTCACGCGATGTCATGATTTGAGCCTTGTCGGAGGTGGCGAACTCAAGTGCAAAACGGTCGAGATACCAGCCCAGATGTTTGCGGGCGTGCCTAAGACCGGCTTCCCTTCCGTAGAATTCCAGCATCATCTCGTAATGTTCGATGGCGATGGCGGGAATATCGTCGCGGTGCGGGGCTGAATGTCCGGCGAGCACCGCCGGCAGCCATGGCTGCCCCTGCGCGCCGCGACCGACCATGACGGCATCCGCACCCGAACGGCGCAGGATTTCGCGTGCATCATCGGCCGTTTCCACATCGCCATTGGCGATCAGCGGCACGGAAATCACCTCACGCACGGCGCGGATGGCATCCCAGTCTGCCCGTCCCTCGTAAAACTGCATACGGGTGCGGCCGTGAATGGTCATGAGCTGAACGCCAGCGGCTTCGGCACGGCGGGCGATCTCCGGCGCATTGATGGTGTTCTCGTCCCAGCCGAGCCGCATCTTCAGCGTCACAGGCACGTCGACTGCATTGACCGTTGCCTCGATGAGCGAGAGTGCATGATCGGGATCGCGCATCAAAGCCGAGCCGGAATAGCCACCCGTCACCTTCTTGGCAGGACAACCCATATTGATGTCGATGATTCCAGCGCCGTTATCGGCGGCAATCTTCGCCGCCTCGGCCATGAAATGCGCCTCGCGGCCGGCGAGCTGCACCATATGCGGACACATGCCGGCGTTTTTCAGCCGCGCCCAGGATTCGCCTCTGTTAGCGACGAGCTCACGGCTTGCCACCATTTCCGTCACGACAAGGCCTGCGCCAAAACGCCAGGCAAGTTGCCGAAACGGCAGATCCGTCACGCCCGACATGGGCGCCAGCACGGCACGATTACGGATCGTAACTGGGCCGATGCTGAACGGTTCTGACAACTCCGGAAGATGCAATTGATGATCTTTCATGCAGAAGGTTTATTTGCATTATTTTTAGACAGTGTTTGTGCGGTTGCCAAGCACTTTTAGAGGGTTGCACCTTTTATTTGCTGGGCGATTGCCTGCCTGTTTTGCTGTCGGCAGCAATTTGTGCAGGTTTGAACGCGCAATGGCTGCTGATCCTGCGGCATGCAGGGGCGAATGCGCGTCATATCGGGCTGGCCATCCGGGTTTTGAAACGCTAGAGCAGGACTGTCAACCGCTAAGGGTTGCGCGCAAAGCATAAGACCAATGCAGGAAAGTACTATGAAACTCGGCATCGTCATCGTCGCCGCCGGACGTGGAGAAAGAGCGGGCTCTCCCGAGGAAGGGCCGAAACAATATCGCCCGATCGGAGGCCGGGCCGTGATCGAGCATACATTATCCACCTTCCTCGATTGGGATCATGCCTCCGCCATCGTGATCGTCAGTCATGCAGACGATGCAGCACTGCTGTCGCCAATCCTCCAGCGGCTTGATTCCGGCGGGCGGATCGTCACCGTCACGGGCGGCTCAACACGCCAGCAATCAGTGCTTGCCGGGCTGGAAGCGCTTGCCTCGGAAGAGCTGACGCATGTGATGATCCATGATGCCGTGCGGCCTTTCGTCCCCGTGGACATGCTGGAACGGATCGTCGCCCTGCACCGGGCCGGCGCCAGCAGCGTCCTACCCGCCCTCCCCGTCACCGACACGCTGAAGCGCGGTGCGGGTAACGTTGTTGCAGAGACTGTTTCACGCCAGGGACTTTATGCTGCGCAGACGCCACAGAGTTTCACGTTCGGCGATATTCTTGGAGCACATCGCGCCGCTTCCGCATCTGGCAAAACCGATTTCACCGATGATGCATCGATTGCCGAGTGGGCAGGACTGACGGTGACGCTGACAGAAGGTTCGGTCGATAATGTAAAACTCACTCTCAAGCGGGATATCGCCATGGCCGATGAAAAGCTCTCCAACGGATTGCCGGACGTGCGCACCGGCAATGGTTACGACGTGCATCAGCTGGAGGCCGGCGATGGCGTGACGCTCTGCGGAATCTTCATCGAGCATGACCAGAGACTGAAAGGCCATTCGGATGCCGATGTGGCGCTGCATGCGCTGACGGACGCCCTGCTCGCCACCTGCGGTGCCGGCGATATCGGCGATCACTTCCCGCCTTCCGATCCACAATGGAAGGGTGCAGCCTCGCGCATCTTCCTGGAGCATGCGGCAAAGGTCGTACGCGACAATGGCGGCACGATCATGAATGCCGATGTCTCGCTGATTGCGGAAGCACCGCGCATAGGTCCGCACCGCCAGGCCATGCGCGAAGCACTTTCGGACATGCTCGGCATTGCGCTGGAGCGCTGCTCGGTGAAAGCGACGACCAATGAGACGATCGGTTTCGTCGGCCGCCGGGAAGGCATTGCTGCAATCGCCACAGCTACGGTCGTCTACAGGGGCAGACCGTTATGAGCCTTTTTCCCGCGGACATAGAAGAGTTGGCGCGGCGGATCATTGCCGATTTCACCGCGCATGGTTTCATGGTCTCGACCGCGGAAAGCTGCACGGGCGGCCTGATTGCCGGCGCGCTGACGGAGATTGCCGGCTCTTCCGCCGTCGTCGACCGCGGTTTCGTTACCTACACGAACGAAGCCAAGAGGGACATGCTGGGAGTTGGCGCCGACACCCTGACAACATTTGGTGCGGTCTCCCGGCAGACGGCGCTGCAGATGGCGCATGGCGCCCTCTTCCGCTCGCGCGCGAATTTCGCCGTGGCGGTAACCGGCATTGCCGGCCCGGGCGGCGGCTCAGCCGAAAAACCGGTGGGGCTTGTGCATCTGGCCGCCAAGGCGCGCAACGGCAACCTCCTGCATCACGAAATGCGCTACGGAGATATCGGCCGCACCGAAATCCGGCTTGCGACGGTGAGAACGGCGCTTGAGATGCTGATCGCCCTCAATCAGGCGGGGTCCGTATAGATTTTATCGGCACGCGTTTCGAAGGCTTCAGCAAACATGCGGAAAGCCCGGTCGAACATCGAGCCCATCACCGCGCCGAGCAGGCGATTCTTGAATTCGTAATCGATGAAGAAATGAATGGCTGAGCCGCCCTCGTCCGAGGCCTCGAAACGCCAGCGATTGTCGAGATATTTGAACGGGCCGTCGATATATTTCACGTCGATGGCGCGCTCTGCCGGGTTCAACAGCACCTGCGTGGTGAAGGTTTCGCGAATGGCCTTGTAACCCACAGTCATATCCGCCACCAGTAGCACCTTGCCATCGCGCTCCTTGCGCGAGCGGACGGTGAGCGCCTCGCAAAGGGGCAGAAACTGCGGATATTTCTCCACATCGGCGACGAGGTCGTACATGCGGTCGGGCGAGTGTTTGACGTGGCGATGCGTTTCGAACTGTGGCATGAGCGGCAGTTAATCCTCGATACGCAGAAGATCAAGAAGGCGGCGAAACTGTTTTCGGCTTTTCAGCTGGAATACCGGCACATCAGGACCATACAACGCGAAATTCCGCTCGAAGATCGGCGTATGGCGCCGCTCGAAATTCCAGATATAGCGCAGGAATTCGACGTCTATTCTTTCAGGGCACCCCTCCGCCATTTCCGGGCGGGCCTTGCCATAGCCCTTGATCGCCCGGCTGACGGCGCCCCACAGGCAGAGCCAGCGCGGCATGCGCACCCACAAAACGATATGGGATCGCGGCAGCCGCATATCGAAAGACGACGGATTGCTGCCGTCCATCAGCCAGCGCTCTTCGGTAATGATGGCGGCTATCCTTTCTCGCTGCTCTTCGCGCGGGCGCGCCCGCCAGCCGGGCAGCCAGAAAACATCCCGATCCATGGAGATGAGCGAAGCCCGAAATTGTGCGCGAGCTTCTGCGAAAGCGTCGATTTGCCGCCGCCGGAACAGCCCACGACCATGATTCGCTGCGCCCCGGCGATGATCGCAGCAGCATCCTCCACCCTGTGAAGATAATTTGGCATTTCTGACACCTCATCTGACTGCCGGATATTTTCTGCCATCTTCTCGCAGCGATATCGTCACCGCGCATGACAGTTACGGAAAATTGACTATTGTAACCCCGTCGCAGGGATTGCTATTTATTTGCGACTAATATTACACCCATTGGATGTAACGACGCTGGAAGCTCCCGATTTCACCCAGCGTATTCATCCTTGGGTTCAGACCCGACATATAACCGCTTTGAGCCACTGAGTGAGCCGATGGACGATTTTTCCAACATCATCAACCTTCTCGAATCCGCCAAGCAACTCGCATCGATGAACGGCATGCCGGTGCTTGCCTATCTGATCGACGTCGCGAAATGCGAAGCAAGAGAGAACAAGCCGGTTCTGCGCAAGCGCAAACGCGGCGAATCGACCGCCAAGGAAGACTGTTAATTGCCGGCGCGCAGAGCCGACCGATAAAGCCGACTGGCCCATTCTTCAAGACGATGTCATAATCAAGTGATGAACTGGCCGCTTTTTCGAGGCGGCCATTTCTTTGCAAATGGAAACGACAGCGTCATGACAGCCGCATCCGCCGACATCAGAATCTACAGGGAAGAAAGACCGAAGGAACGTCATGGCTTCGTTCAGATCGTTCTTCCTGTCTCCGGTCGTCTGCTGATCGATGTGGCCGGACGGCAGGACGAATTGTCGACCGGACGCGGCGTGTTCATCCATCGCGATGCGCCGCATACGCAGGAAGCGACGGCAAGCAACCACTCGCTGGTGGTCGATATCGATGAAGGCGCCCTTCCCGAGCAAACGCTCGAGAAATTCGCCCATTCGCCGTTTGTCGACATAGCGCAGGATACGCGGCAGTTGATCGCCTATATGCGCGGCGTCATCGGAACAGAGGGGCGACGCGACGATATCGCCGGCCTGTGGACGCCACTTCTGGTCGACAGCCTTGCCAACGAGAAAGTCGACATCCGCCAACGCCTGCACAGGCTCGTTGCACTGGTCAGGGCTGAGCCGTTCTTCCCCTGGACCATCGAGATGCTCGCCTCCTGCGTGACGATCAGCGACAGTCGCCTGCATGCGCTGTTTCTCGAGGAATTCGGCCTCCCTCCTCACCGTTGGCTGGCCGGGCTGCGCATGGACAAGGTCTGTGCCTTGCTCACCAATTCCACCCTGCCTATTGCCGAGATCGCTTTGCGGGCCGGCTTTTCCGACCAGACTGCACTGACGCGGGCCATGCGCAACGCAGTGGGTGAAACGCCCGCAGCCTACCGTCGAACCTACGGGATTCATTAAAACCGCCAGCGCATCAGGTCAGGAGTTTTTGTCAAGACAGCCGCAGAGGGCTGTGGCACATCGCAGGAAAATACGAATGCGGATGTGACATGACATGAACAGAACAGGTCTCGGTGTTTTTTACGGCATGCTGGCGGGTGCGCTCTGGGGCGGTATATTCCTCGCGCCGAAACTCGTGCCGGATTTTTCCGCGCTGCAACTCTCGACGGCGCGTTACCTCACCTACGGGCTGATTTCCCTCATCATCATCGGGCCGCGACTGAAAAGGGTATCGGCCCATTTCGGTACGCGGGAATGGATCGCGCTCGGCTGGCTGAGCATGATTGGCAACATCGCCTATTATGTCTTCATATCGACGGCAGTGAAGCTGAGCGGTGTCGCCTTCACGTCGATCATTATCGGCTTCCTGCCGGTCGCCGTCACCATCATCGGCAGCCGTGATCACGGCGCGGTGTCGCTGAAGCGGCTATGGCCATCGCTCGTTTTCGGCGCAATCGGCATTGTCGGCATTTCCTGGCAGTCGCTGACGGAAAACGACGCTGGGCTGGACATGTCACGTATCATCGGCCTTGCCTGTGCGCTGGGTGCGCTGGCGTCGTGGACGGCTTTCGCTGTTGGCAATGCCCGCTGGCTCTCCCGCCTCCATGACGTCAGCGCCGACGACTGGAACATGATGACGGGTGTGGTGACCGGCGCTCTTGCGCTCGTGCTCGCTGTTCCCGCCTTTGGCTTTGGCGGCGAAAGCCATAATTCGGGCGACTGGCTGCATTTTGTGGCTGTTGCAGCCGGGCTGGGTTTCACCGCCTCCATTCTCGGCAATGCCCTATGGAACCGCATGAGCCGCCTTCTGCCGCTCACCATGGTCGGGCAGATGATCCTGTTCGAAACGCTGTTTGCGCTGCTTTACGGTTTTCTCTGGGAAGGGCGTGGCCCGACACTGATTGAGGTCGTGGCAATATGTTCGGTGGTGCTGAGTGTCGTGCTTTGCATGCGGGCGCATCGGCCGGAGAAGGTTGTGGTGTGATCGGTTGAAGGCCGGGAACAGGCGGCAGAGCCATTTCACAAGCCTCGCCTCCTACTCACGTCATCCTCGGGCCCGTCCCGAGGATCCAATCACGTATCGTACAATCGATAGGTTGCAGATGCTCGGGACAAGCCCGAGCATGACGGTGGAGAGAGTGTATATCGCCCGATGCAGCAACCTATGTTGCCGAACCTTTGTCCCTTACTCCGCGGCAGCCAGCAGCTTTTTCTCGCGGGCCGCGCGCAGGCGTTCGAAATCGTCGCCGGCATGGTGGGAAGAGCGGGTCAGCGGGCTGGAAGAGACCATCAGGAAGCCCTTGGTATAAGCCACCGTCTCGTAGGACTTGAATTCCTCCGGCGTAACATATGCCTCGACCTTGTGGTGCTTGCGGGTCGGCTGCAGATATTGACCGATGGTCAGGAAATCCACGTCGGCGCTGCGCAGGTCGTCCATCAGCTGCAGCACTTCGTTACGCTCTTCACCGAGGCCGACCATGATGCCGGACTTGGTGAACATGGTGGGGTCCAGTTCCTTGACCCGCTGCAACAGGCGCACGGAGTGGAAATAACGCGCGCCGGGGCGAACAGTAAGGTAATTGCCCGGAACGGTTTCCATATTGTGGTTGAAGACGTCAGGCTTGGCGGCGACGACACGCTCCAGCGCACCGGGCTTCTTCAGGAAGTCGGGCGTGAGGATTTCGATGGTCGTCGTCGGAGAGGCGGCGCGGATCGCCCAGATGACCTTCTCGAAATGTTCAGCACCGCCATCGGCGAGATCGTCACGGTCAACAGAAGTGATGACGACGTGGGACAGGCCCATCTGCTTGACGGCCTTGGCGACATTTTCCGGCTCATTCATATCGAGCGGATTGGGCTTGCCGGTGGCGACGTTGCAGAAGGCGCAGGCACGGGTGCAAATCTCACCCATGATCATGAAGGTTGCGTGTTTCTTGTCCCAGCATTCGCCGATATTCGGACAGCCGGCTTCCTCGCACACTGTTACCAGCTTGTGGCTACGCACCAGCTCGCGCGTCTCGTGATAGCCCTTGGAGGTCGGCGCCTTGACGCGAATCCATTCCGGCTTGCGCATGACCTCGGTATCGGGCTTGTGCGCCTTTTCCGGGTGGCGGATACGCTTTTCGTCGGACGACGTCCTGTCGAGAATAGTGACCATAAAAACCTGCTTCCATCGCCCTTGGCGATCCAGACATCTTTGGTGCGATGCTTTAGAACAATTCCAGAAAAAGCGTAAGCCCCTTCCGGTCACGAAGCCTTGTCAGCGCCGCACGAGCTTTGCCATGAACAGCAACAGGCTTGCGCCAAGGAACGACGTCACGAAATAACCGAGCCTGCTATCCTGCACGAACACATCGAAGGTTCGCAGCACGGCGACAGCGACGACCGAACCGACAATACCAAGCACGATGTTCATGAAAATGCCGAAACGCATGTCCATGAGCTTGCCCGCAAGCCAGCCGGCGAGACCGCCGATGATGATTGCTGCAATCCAGCCTACACTTTCCATTCCCACGCTCCCTGAAACAACAGCCCGCCTTAAGGCTGCATCGAGACATATGGGACACCCGGCAAGGTTAGACAATGCCGGGCATCACGCGGCACTTATGCGTTGAGCACACGCCCATAGGCGTCGAGCACGCTTTCCTTCATCGACTCCGAAATGGTCGGATGCGGGAAGATCGTGTGCATCAAATCTTCTTCTGTCGTCTCCAGATTCATGGCGACGACGAAGCCCTGGATGAGTTCGGTGACTTCCGCGCCCACCATATGCGCGCCGAGCAGCTCGCCGGTCTTCTTGTCGAAGATGGTCTTGACCATGCCCTGATCTTCGCCGAGCGCGACAGCCTTGCCGTTCGCCGCAAAGGAGAAACGGCCGACGCGGACATCGCGGCCCTGTTCCTTTGCCTTGGCTTCGGTGAGACCAACCGAGGCAACCTGCGGGTTGCAATAGGTGCAGCCGGGGATCTTCAGCTTGTCCATCGGGTGGACATTCGGCAGACCGGCGATCTTTTCGACGCAGATGACAGCCTCGTGCTCCGCCTTGTGGGCGAGCAGCGGCGGGCCGGCGACGTCGCCGATGGCGTAGATGCCGGGAACATTGGTCTTGCCGTAACCATCGATGACGATGAAACCGCGATCTGTCTTCACGCCGGCGGCCTCAAGGCCGATGCCTTCGATATTGGCGACGACGCCAACGGCGGAAATCATCCGGTCGGCGGTGATCTTCTCGGAAGAGCCGTCCTTCTTCTCGAGCGTCGCGGTGACAGAGTTCGCGCCCTTCTCGACTTTGGAAACCTTGGTTTCCAGATGAATTTTCATGCCCTGCTTTTCAAGCTGCTTCTTGGCGAAGGTGGAGATTTCCGCATCTTCAACCGGCATGACCTGGCTCATGATTTCAACGACGGTCACGTCGACGCCCATGGTGCGGTAGAAGCTGGCGAACTCGATGCCGATGGCGCCCGAGCCCATGACGAGCAGCGACTTCGGCATTTCTTCCGGCTTCATCGCCTCGAAATAGGTCCAGATCAGCTTGCCATCGGGCTCGATGCCGGGCAGCGCGCGCGGGCGCGCACCTGTGGCGACGATGATGTGCTTGGCAGTGTAAGTGCCCTCGCCCAGCGTGTTCTTCGGAACCGGACCCTGCGGCTGAACCACCGGCTTGGCGGACTTGCCGACGACGATTTCGCCCGGCTTGGTGATCTTGGCTTCACCCCAGATGATATCGACCTTGTTCTTCTTGAACAGGAAACCGACGCCGTTGTTCATGCGAGCGGCAATGCCACGCGAGCGCGCCACGATGGCCTTCACGTCAGGCTTGATCGAGCCCTCCAGCGTCAGGCCGTAATCTTTGGCGTGGGTGGCGGTGTGCATGACATCGGCGGTGCGCAGCAACGCCTTGGTGGGAATGCAGCCCCAGTTGGAGCAGATGCCGGCCAGATGCTCACGCTCCACGACGGCAACCTTCATGCCGAGCTGGGCTGCGCGGATCGCAGCAATGTAACCGCCCGGTCCCGAACCGATGATGATGACGTCATAAGATTGAGCCATTGGAAATCCTGCCTTGTCCTATCGGGTCGCGAACAGCGCCACGACCGGGAATTGTTCCTAAAGTCCGAGCATCATGCGGACGACGGGCTCCAGCCCTCGCCCGATGGCCCGCGTATTTTCAGCATCGAGATGGACGCCATCCACCGGCGTCGTCCGGGCCACGGAACCCGCATCGAAGAAGCCGCAATCGAGCTCGTCGGCGAGATCGCGGTAAACGGACGCGAGCATTGCTGATTCATCGATCGCATCGCGAAAGATCGCGCCCATCACGGGGTTGGCCGTTTCGCAAAGCTGCGGCGGCGCGACGACCAGCACATCAGGCGCCTCCCAATCGGCCACCTGCCAGATGTGGTTGCGCGTGAGTTTCACAAGCCGCTCCACACCCTTCATGGCAACAATCGCCGACCCATGGATCGCCGGCTTCATATCGTTTGTGCCAAGCATGATAATCACGAGATCCAGCGGCGCATGGCTGTGCAACAATGTCGGAAGAATCCGCGCGCCGTTGCGGTCGCAATCGGCGGTCAAATCGTCATAAGCCGTGGTGCGACCGCCTAGACCTTCGTGGATCACATGCACATCAGGACCGAGCGCCTTTTGCAGGACGCTCGGCCAAAGATCGTCATGGCTGTGCCGGCCACCCGTTTCCGCATTTGATCCCCAGGTAAGGGAATCGCCAAAGCAGAGGACCGATTTCACCATCTTACTCTCCGATCAAACCAGCATACCCATCGGGTTTTCGATGTAGCGCTTGAACGCACCGATCAGCTCGGCTCCGAGCGCGCCATCGACGCAGCGGTGGTCGGTGGAAAGCGTGACCGTCATGACATTGGCGATCTTGATCTCGCCGTTCTTCACGACTGCCCGCTGTTCGCCCGCGCCAACCGCCAGAATGGTGGCATGCGGCGGGTTGATGACGGCGGAGAAGCTCTTGACGCCCATCATGCCCATGTTGGACACGGCGGTCGTGCCGCCCTGATACTCCTCGGGCTTCAGCTTGCGCTCCTTGGCGCGCTTGCCGTAGTCCTTCATCTCGTTAGAGATGGTGGAGAGCGACTTCTCTTCCGCCTTGCGGATGATCGGCGTGATCAGGCCACCCGGAATGGAAACGGCAACGCCGACATCCGAGTGCTTGTGCTTGACCATGGCGCTTTCGGTCCAGGAGACGTTGGCATCAGGCACGTCACGCAGCGCAAGGGCCAGCGCCTTGATGACCATGTCGTTGACCGACAGCTTGTAGACCGGCTTGCCGTCCTTTTCAGGAGCAGCGGCGTTGAGCTGAGCGCGCAGTGCCAGAAGCGTGTCGAGTTCGCAATCCACGGAAACGTAGAAATGCGGAACCGTCTGCTTGGATTCGACCAGACGCTTGGCGATGACCTTGCGCATGCCGTCATGCGGCACAAGCTCGTAGGAGCCTTCTTCGAACAGCTTGAGAACGGCTTCGTCCGACTGGCCCTTGGCGAGCGCCGGAGCCGGTGCACTTGGCGATGCTGCGGCGGCAGGAGCAGCCTTCGCACCGCCGGAAGCGGCAGCCTTTTCCACGTCGGTCTTGACGATACGGCCATGCGGACCGGAACCGGAAACGGCCGTGAGGTCGAGACCGGCTTCCTTGGCGAGACGGCGCGCAAGCGGCGAAGCGAAGATGCGCTCGCCGGACTTCGCAACCGGTGCCGGCGTAGAGGACGCGGGCGCCTGATCGGCCGCCGGCTTTTCAGCCTTGGCCGGCGCAGCTTCTTCCTTCGGCGCTTCGGCCTTGGCAGCTTCCTGCTTCGGAGCTTCCGCCTTGGCAGGCGCGGCATCGCCGCCCTTTGCCGCCTCGGCCACATCCTCGCCATCAGCGGCGAGGATGGCGATCAGGGCGTTGACCTTGACCGCTTCGGTGCCGGCCGGAACGACCAGCTTGGCAACGGTGCCCTCGTCGACGGCTTCCACTTCCATGGTCGCCTTGTCGGTCTCGATCTCGGCGATCACGTCACCGGGAGCGACCTTGTCGCCTTCCTTGACCAGCCACTTGGCCAGATTGCCCTCTTCCATCGTCGGAGAAAGGGCAGGCATGGTGATGTTTATCGGCATCGAAACGCCTCCCCTTACTTGTAGCAGACGGTTTTGACGGCCTGAACGACTTCATCGACGTTCGGCAGAGCCAGCTTTTCGAGGTTTGCCGCGTAAGGCATCGGAACATCCTTGCCGGCGATCGTCAGGATCGGCGCATCGAGATAATCGAAAGCGGCGCGCATGACCTGGTTGGCGATGAAGTCACCGACCGATGACTGCGGGAAACCTTCCTCGACCGTGACCAGGCGACCGGTCTTCTTGACCGATTCGATGACGGTGGGCAGGTCCATCGGGCGAATGGTGCGCAGGTCGATCAGTTCGACATCGATGCCGAGCTTTTCGAGTTCCGCAACCGCCTTGATGGCATAGGTCATGCCGATGCCGAAGGAAACGATGGTCGCATCCTTGCCCTTGCGGTGAATACGCGCCTTGCCGATCGGCAGCACGAAATCATCGAGCTTCGGCACTTCGAAGCTCTGACCGTAGAGAATTTCATTCTCAAGGAAGATGACCGGGTTCGGATCGCGGATAGCTGCCTTCAGGAGACCCTTGGCGTCGGCTGCCGTGTAAGGCATGACGACCTTGAGACCCGGAATATGGCTGTACCATGCGGCGTAACATTGCGAGTGCTGCGCGCCAACGCGGGCAGCAGCACCGGACGGACCACGAAATACCATCGGCGCGCCCATCTGGCCGCCCGACATATAAAGCGTCTTCGCAGCCGAGTTGACGATCTGGTCGATCGCCTGCATGGCGAAGTTGAAGGTCATGAATTCGACGATGGGGCGCAGCCCTGTCATCGCAGCGCCGACACCGATACCGGCAAAACCGTGCTCGGTGATCGGGGTGTCGATGACGCGGCGCTCGCCGAATTCCTGCAACAGGCCTTGGGTAATCTTGTAGGCACCCTGATATTCGGCGACTTCTTCACCCATGACGAAGACTTTTTCGTCGGCGCGCATTTCTTCGGCCATGGCGTCGCGCAGCGCTTCACGCACGGTCGTCATCACCATTTCCGTACCGGCAGGAATATCCGGATCGGCAGCGACTTCGATCTTCGGGGCTGCCGGCACCTTGGCGGCTTCCTTGGCAGCGCTCGGCTCTTCGACCGCTTCGCGGGTCTTGCCGCCGGCGGCATCAGACCCGGAATTTGCAGCTTCAGCCTTCGGTTCTTCCTTCTTGGCAGAGGAAGAGATGTCGTCGGCGCTTTCGCCTTCCTGAATGAGAACGGCGATCGGCGTATTGACCTTGACGCCTTCGGTGCCGGCGTCGATCAGCAGCTTGCCGATAACGCCTTCATCGACGGCTTCCACTTCCATGGTCGCCTTATCGGTCTCGATTTCGGCAATCACGTCGCCGGAGGTGACCTTGTCGCCTTCCTTTTTAAGCCACTTGGAAAGCGTGCCTTCCTCCATGGTCGGGGAAAGGGCGGGCATAAGAATTTCTACAGGCATGGGTTTCCCTTTCCCGATCAGAGCAGAATGTCGGTGTAGAGCTCGGATACATCCGGCTCGGGGTCGTTCTGGGCGAAGTCGGCGCTGTCGGCAACGATATCACGGACATCCTTGTCGATGGCCTTCAATTCGTCTTCGCTTGCCCAGCCCTGCTCCAGAAGCCGTGCCTTGACCTGCTCGATCGGGTCATGTTCGGAGCGCATCTTCTGCACTTCATCCTTGGAACGGTATTTCGCCGGGTCGGACATGGAGTGACCACGGTAACGGTAGGTCAGCATTTCCAGAATGATCGGGCCCTTGCCGGAACGGCAATGTTCCAGCGCCTGATCGGCGGCGGCCTTGACGGCACGCACATCCATGCCATCCACCTGAACGCCGGGGATACCGAACGACTGGCCACGCAGCGAATAGTTCGACTGGGCGGTAGCGCGGGCGGTCGAGGTGCCCATGGCGTAACGGTTGTTCTCGACGATATAGATGATCGGCAGTTTCCAGAGGGCCGCCATGTTGAAGCTCTCGTAGACCTGACCCTGGTTGGCCGCACCGTCACCGAAATAGGTCACGGAGACGTTGTCGTTGCCACGATATTTGTTGGCGAATGCGAGACCGGTTCCAAGCGAAACCTGCGCACCAACGATGCCATGGCCGCCGTAAAAATGTTTCTCTTTCGAGAACATATGCATCGAGCCGCCCTTGCCCTTCGACAGGCCGCCGCGACGGCCGGTCAATTCGGCCATGACGCCACGTGCGCTCATGCCCAGAGCCAGCATGTGGCCGTGGTCACGATAAGCGGTGATGACCTGATCGCCTTCCTTCTGCGACATCTGCATGCCGACGACAACGGCTTCCTGGCCAATGTAGAGGTGACAGAAACCACCGATAAAGCCCATGCCGTAGAGCTGGCCGGCCTTTTCCTCGAAGCGGCGGATGAGCAGCATTTCACGGTAGGCGTGAAGTTCGTCTTCCTTGGAGAAGTCGGGGCTGTTCTTGCCGGTGAATTCGGTTGCAGCCTTTGCCGTGGTCTTGCGGCCGGATACGGTCGCTGGTTTTCGCGGCGCCATTCATCCCTCCCTGAGTTGCCATTTGAATGGATAGAGTGGCGCGTACCATATGCAAGAAAATGCCATGCAGCAATGCTTTAAACGCATGGCACATATTCACGCTAAGATGCTGTGAATAAATCACAAATGTTAAATTAACTCGATTTCGGTTAATCAGAAATATGCGTTCATGATGACGATTTCGTCCGTTCGGGACATATTCAGCTGGTAACGCGAAATCTCGTCGATCATATCCCGTTCCAGCGAACCGTCACTCAGCAATTCCACCTGCCGCTCCAGTGCCACACGCGCCTGCGTAAGCTTTTGAAGCTCGGCAGTACGAGTAATACGCTGCCGCTCCAGCCGCTCTGTCGCCTGCAGGCCGAAGTCACCATGGATGGAATGATAACCGAAATAGGAAAGAAAAGCGATCGTGATGGCCGGAACGATCAAACGGCCGAATCGTCTCTTTTTATGATGTCTGGTCCACATGCCGGAGAGAAGCCTTAAAACGCATAACGTGAGTCTCAAGACTAAAGCGGATTGTTTAACTATCCGTTGACCTTAAATAGCGAACGGCAAATTGACGCAAAAAAGCCCACCGGAGGGCGGGCTTAAGAGGGAGATGAGACCGTCAAACTCTCCTTCGTCATGTTCGGGCCTGTCCCGAGCATCTGCAACGTATCGAATTGACGAGACATTGGCAGATCCTCGGCACAAGGCCGAGGATGACGTCGAATATGTTGCCAGGCCTGATACCAATCCCGTCACGGGCAGTAACGACCTCCCTCAAAATGAGGGCGAATTAACCGCGCAGGATGGAACGACCGGCGTAAGCCGCCTGCGGGCCCAGCATTTCCTCGATGCGGATCAGCTGGTTGTACTTTGCGAGCCGGTCGGAACGGGCAAGCGAGCCGGTCTTGATCTGACCGCAATTGGTGGCGACCGCGAGATCGGCGATGGTGGAATCTTCGGTTTCGCCCGAACGGTGCGACATAACGGCGGTGTAACCGGCTTTGTGTGCGGTTTCGACCGCATCCAGCGTCTCGGAGAGCGAACCGATCTGGTTGACCTTGACGAGGATGGAGTTTGCAACGCCCATCTTGATACCGTCACGAAGACGCGCAGAGTTGGTGACGAAGAGATCGTCGCCGACGAGCTGGCACTTGTTGCCGATGAGATCGGTCAGCGTCTTCCAGCCTTCCCAATCGTCTTCGGCCATGCCGTCTTCAATGGAAATGATCGGATATTTGGCGACGAGTTCCGCCAGATATTCCGCCATAGCGCCTGGCTCCAGAGTGCGGCCCTCACCTTCGAGAACGTATTTTCCGTCCTTGAAGAATTCGGTCGAGGCACAGTCAAGACCGACGAACATGTCGTCGCCCGGACGGTAACCGGCCTTTTCAATCGACTTCATGATGAAATCGAGCGCGGCCGGTGCACTTTCGAGACCCGGTGCGAAACCGCCCTCGTCGCCGACATTGGTGTTGTGCCCCTGGGCAGCCAATTCTTTCTTCAGCGTATGGAAGACTTCGGAGCCCATGCGCACGGCTTCGCGGATGTTTTCCGCACCAACCGGCAGGATCATGAATTCCTGGAAATCGATGGGGTTATCGGCATGGGCACCGCCGTTGATGATGTTCATCATCGGAACCGGCAGCAGATGCGCGTTCGGGCCGCCGACATAACGATAAAGCGGCAGGCCGGAGGCTTCAGCGGCAGCCTTGGCAATGGCGAGCGAAACGCCGAGGATGGCGTTGGCGCCTATGCGCGACTTGTTCGGCGTGCCGTCAAGCGCGATCATCATCTGATCGATCTGGATCTGGTTCTCAGCATCGAAGCCGCCGATGGCGTCGAAGATTTCCGTGTTGACGGCTTCAACAGCCTTTTCCACGCCCTTGCCGAGATAACGCTTGCCGCCATCGCGCAGCTCAACCGCCTCATGCGCGCCGGTGGAGGCGCCGGAGGGAACGGCGGCACGGCCCATGGAGCCGTCTTCGAGGTAAACATCGACTTCAACGGTCGGGTTGCCGCGGCTGTCGAGAATTTCGCGCGCGATGATATCGGTAATGGCAGTCATGGTCTCTCCCTTGGGAATGGAACAGATATTTTCCGTCGCCTGTCTTAGACGATGACGAAGAAATTACAATGACGACGGGCGGCAGAAACGGAGCGCCCGCCATTAAAATCGATTGGCACAAACCAAACGCACAATCTCAGGCTTTGGTGATGGCGTCGAAGGCGAGGAGCTTTTCAAGCAGTTTCGGCATGTCCTTCAAATGCACCATGTTGGGGCCGTCGGACGGCGCGTTGTCCGGGTCCTCATGGGTTTCGATGAAGAGGCCTGCTACGCCGACAGCAACCGCCGCCCGCGCCAAAGTCTCGACGAATTCGCGTTGGCCGCCCGTGGAGCCGCCCTGCCCGCCCGGCTGCTGGACCGAATGGGTTGCATCAAAGATGACAGGTGCACCGAGCGAAGCCATGATCGGCAGCGAGCGCATGTCGGAAACCAGCGTGTTGTAACCGAAGGACGCGCCGCGCTCGCACAACATCACATTCGGGTTGCCGCTTTCATTCAGCTTGGCCAGCACGTTCTTCATGTCCCAGGGGGCAAGGAACTGACCTTTCTTGACATTGATGACGCGGCCGGTCTTGGCGGCAGCGACGAGAAGATCGGTCTGGCGGCTGAGGAAGGCCGGGATCTGCAGCACATCCACCACTTCGGAAACGATGGCGCATTGCTCTTCCGTGTGGATGTCGGTCAGAACGGGAAAACCGAACTCCTTCTTAAGATCGGCGAAAACCTGCATCGCGCTATCAAGGCCGATGCCGCGCTTGCCGGAAAGCGAGGTGCGGTTCGCCTTGTCGAAGGAGGATTTGTAAACGAGGCCTATACCCAGCTTATCGCAGAGTTCCTTGAGTACACCGGCGATCATGAAGGCATGGTCGCGGCTTTCCATCTGGCAGGGGCCGGCAATCAGCGAAAAACGCTCGCTGTTGCAGAAGGAAACCTTGCTGGCGCCATCGCCGGCGGTGACTTTGAGATTGTTCGTAACGCTCATCATTTTTCCTCGAAGGCGAAGGTGACGCCCTGACCGGGTGCTGCGGGCACCACCAGTCGGCCGCCCGCTTCCATGCTGGAGACGCCATTAGCAGCAAGCACTGCCGCTGTCACGGCAAGATCGCGAACGGAAAAGACGATGCCCGCGCCGCGCAATCCGCCTGCGCTTTGGCTGGACGCATCTATGGATGCGTCGCCGAAGGCAGGTTTTTCCGTCAATCTTATTGCGGCATTTGCCGTCGCAAACGTTCTGTCGCCGCTGGGGGACAAGGTGGATGAAAAACCAAACACCGCCTCGGCCAGCGCCCCTGCCCTCGCATCCGCGCCTGGGATCAGGATGATTTCTGAAAGCCCTGTGACGCCGTTGGCATGGCGCTCCAACGCTGACCGGTCACCCGGCAGGGCCTTGATCCGCTGGCAACTGAACATAAAAAAATCCGCAGCAGATCCGCTTGCCGCAAACGCCAATCGAAACGAGGCTTCGCTTCTCGATCCGTCGGGCATCTGCACGGGTCGCGAAAATTCGAAAATATCGCCGGCGGATAAGTTTGCGGAGATAAACCGCTGATGATCGTCAAAGGCATCTTTCGTTCCAGCGACAAGGGCGGAGAAACCTTCTCCATGGCTTGCCCTGAAGTCGCGATCCCGGCGGGTGAATACATCGCCATTCCCCACGGAATCACAATATTTAGCCGGATCATGAACAGCAAGCGGTTCAAGATAGGTGCCGTCCGCGAAGAAGACGCACGCATTCATCGTGCCGAACGGATGGATTGCCTGAGGCGCAACTGTGAAACCGAGGTTTGCCAGGCGCGCCGTGGCGACATCAATGTGGGCAACGGGCAGGACAAGATGATCGACGGGATAAGGGTTCAACTGAACGGCCTCCGCAGCTGGGAAATCCATCGGGCCAGAAAAGCACGGCGAGGATGAAGAGGCAAATGGTCGGCTCGGAACAATAGACGTTATCTCGAACTCCTTCCATGTGGGCATCAGGCATAATTGTTGACTTGTAAACAATCTATATATAGATTTTATCGTCGACTTACTGGGTTTGAAGAGGCTTCATGTGGGGGATATGATGCGGGCGGCCGTGCTCCATTTGAGAGAAACGGTTTACCTCTGGCAAAGCATGAAACGGGAATAACATGGATCAACTCCCCCGCAGGGCGACTGACGTCAATATCGACCGGCTGGAGACAGCGCTTGGTTTCCTCATCCGCCTCGCCCAGCTCAAGACCTATGACGATTTCTTCACGGCGCTCGGGGATTCGGGCATGCGGCCGGGGGAATTCTCGGTGCTTTTCGTCATCATGCATAACCCCGGCATTCGTCAGACGGCGCTCGGCCAGCGACTGATGATCAAGCGCGCGCACATGACCAAACTGATCCGTGCTTTCGAAGACAGGGGCCTGGTAACCCGCCGTGTTCCCGATGACGATCGCCGGGCCATCGAACTGACGCTTTCGGCGGAAGGCGTGGCGCATGTGCGCAAGGAGAGCGAGTGGTTCTTTTCGCACGAGGCGACGCTCGGCGCGGGCCTGACCGCGGCCGAGCGCGATCAGTTCATCGCCCTGCTACATAAATTTCTGGGCATGAACTTGGGAGAAACAGGCCGTGAATATTGATGAACTCGTCGCTATAGATGTGCATACCCATGCCGAGGAGCCGTGCTGCGGCCCCCGCGACGACGGTTATGATGAATTTCAGGCGGGTATGGCGAAATATTTCAAGAACCCCGCCGGCCACAAGGGCATGTTGCCGACCGTGCAGGAAACAGCCGCCTATTATCGCGAGCGTAAAATCGGCTGCGTGATTTTTCCGGTCGATGCGGAACGGGAAACCGGTTTTCGCCGATATGAAAATGAAGAGGTGGCGAAGATCGCTGCCGACAACAGCGACATCATGATCCCTTTCGCGTCGATCGACCCCGCCAAGGGAAAGGCCGGAGCGCGCGAAGCGAGGCGTCTGGTGCGTGACTTCGGGGTGAAAGGCTTCAAGTTTCACCCGACGATGCAGGGCTTTTACCCCAACGACCGCATGGCCTACCCGCTTTATGAAGCCATCGCCGAGGAAGGCGCAATCACGCTTTTCCACACCGGGCAGACGGGCGTCGGCGCGGGCTTGCGCGGCGGCATGGCAATGCGGCTGAAGTTTTCAAATCCCATCCATCTCGATGACGTCGCGGTCGATTTCCCCGACATGCCGATCATTCTCGCACACCCCTCCTTCCCCTGGCAGGAAGAAGCTCTCTCCGTCGCCACCCATAAGCCGAATGTCTACATCGACATGTCGGGCTGGTCGCCAAAGTATTTCCCGCCGATCCTGGTGCAATATGCCAATTCGCTGCTGAAACATAAGATGCTGTTCGGATCGGACTGGCCGGCGATGACGCCGGAGCGCTGGCTCAACGATTTCGCCAATATTCCGATAAAAGACGAGGTTCGTCCGCTGATCCTCAAGGAAAACGCAAAAAGGCTGCTGAAGCTCTAGACCTTAAGGACTACTGTCATTTTATGGGCCTCGGTTTTGAACCGGGGCTATCGTTTGCACGAATAAGCGCTCGGAAGGCGTCGGCAATCATCGCCAAAAGACAAAGGTCCACCGTTTCCGGCAGGCCTTCTTCATGAGCTCAAGCGTTTCCAACGAAAAAACTGGAAGCCTCACGGCTCCGGCTCCATCTCGTTGTCCGCGTCCTCGGGCTGCAAAAGCCACTGACGCGCGTTTACCGGCCCTTCGCCGGGTCCCGCCGCGTCATCTGCACGGCGCTACCCGAACCTGTCAGGACGCTTTTTTGGTACGCCAGCTGTCCGCGTAATTGTCACGTGCTTCGGCCGCATAAGGCGTCGGCGAGACGCGGACACGGATTTCTTTCTGCTTGTGGCGCTCCGTCGAGGTCTTGCCAGAACCGCCGTTCGGCTCTCCCCAGACAAGGGTGAGAACGTCGCCGACCTGAATATCGTTATCGACGATACCAAGCGAGAGCATGCAGCGCTCATTATACGAGTAGCCGGTGAACATCGACATGCCGACCTGCTTGCCCCCCTTCAAGATGATATCTGCTCCGGTCGAAGCGTAATTGGCCTGCGGGAAGTCGATCCATTTATAATGGTCTTCGCCCGGACGGAACGCGGATGCGATGACATCCACCACATCTTCGGCGTTCCACTCGAAGGTGACCTTCTTGCGCTGCGTCTTGCCTTTCATGATCTCCAGCGCCGACTTGCCGATGAAGTCGTCTTTTTTCCAACCAATATAGAAGTCGTAACCCAGCTCGAACGGGTTAACGTAATAATCCTCGATATTATCGGAAACGAAGCTGCCGCCGATCGCACCCGTCGCCTCATAGCTATCGGCGCCCAGCCAGTCGCGATAGTCCTTCAACATGCCATCGCCGGTGTAGATGCCCGGCAGTGGCGACGGGATCCAGCCCGATTCAAGCGTGTTGGTGGAATAGGCGCGGCTGCCGCAACGCACGAGATTGACGCCGGCTTCGTTGGCCGCGGCCAGAATGCAGGAGAGGATGTAGCTCTTGTCCTCATAGGGTCCCCAGACCTCGAGGCCTGGCGCGCCAGACATGCCGTGGCGCAACGCCTGCACCTTCTTGGAGCCGATATTGATCCAGTCGACGTGGAAGAACTTGATGTCCGGGATAGGGCCGCGGTTCAATTTCTCGAAAACTTTCGGCGCATCGGGGCCCTGTATCTGATAGCGGTAATGGGTGCGCAGCACGCGCTCGCCCTCCGGCCGCGACGGGGACCTAGGATCGTGTTTGATGCGAACGTTCCACTTGCCATAGGCCGCGCAGAACATCAGCCAGCTGGAGGTCGGCGCACGGCCGACGAGAATGAACTTGTCCTGCCGTTCACGGAAAATGATGTGGTCACCGATGACGTGGCCGTTCGGCGTGACCGGCACGAAGTGCTTGGCGCGATTGAGATCGAAATTCGAGAAAGAGTTGATGCCGTGATGGGCGAGAAATTTTTCGGCGTCGGGGCCTTCGACGATCAGCTCATCCATATGATGGGACTGGTCAAACAGAACCGCGCCATCGCGCCAGGCAGCCTGCTCGGAGCGCCAATTGCTGAACTCTCCGGCAACGACAGGGTATACATACATGCCAATTTTTGAGTTTCGAAGCATTTCAACCGGGTTCGGATATTGCTTCAAAACCTCGGTCAGACTGGAATTCGCCATTCTAATCTCCTCCCTGGAAATCACGCCGATGTATACATGAAACGCCGGGCATTGATAAATTGCAAGCGGAAAATTTCGTCCTTTACGAGCGCATCGGCAAAAATAAAGGCGGCTCCGCAAGGGGCCGCCCTCATAATTCCCGCGTTCTCCGGGGCTTAGTCGCTGATCAGCGCCAGACCCGGCATCTGCGCGATCAATTCAGGCGCTTCGCGGATCATGTATTCAAGATTGGTGCGCGCTGTGCGGGAATGCTCCCGCGCGATCGCCTCCGCACGTGCGCCCTCCCGCGCAGCAATGGCCGCCACGATTGCCTTGTGCTGCTCCTGCGCACCCCTTAGCGAACGGCGAAACGCGCCGATATTCGCCTTGTCGGGGAGAAAAGCGGAGGGGGAAGCAAAAGGCAGCGAACTTGCCCGTTCCACCTCACGGCGAATCATCTCGCTGCCGCAGAGCGCCGCAAGCTGATGGTGAAACACCTGATTGAGCGCCGAATAGCGATCGAAATCGACGTCATCGACACGGTCGCCGAAGCACAGATCCAGCTCGCGTATCGTGTGGCCAATCTCCTCAAGTGCCCCCCTGGAGGCGCCACGTTCCGCAGCCAGCCGGGCCGCCGTGCCCTCCATAACACCTCGAATTTCAATGGCATCCACGACGTCCGCAAAACCGAACCGACGCACGACAAACCCGCCGCCCGGCAGACGGTTGAGCAACCCTTCCTCCGTCAGGCGTGAAAGCGCTTCGCGTACGGGCGTGCGGGAAATATCCAGAAGTTCGGCGGTCGGCACTTCAAAGAGCCGCATACCTCCTGGAAGCTCGCCACTCAGAATCTTCTCCCTGAGTTCGATCACCGCCCGACCGCCATGTGTTGCCGCATCGCCCTGCTTCATGCCACCCCTCCAACCTGCCGCCATCGCGTCGCAGCACCTGTTCTGCGATGTATACACCGCCTCCCGATCGTTGCGAGACACAATCTTCGCCATGGGTCTCAATCAAACAGGACAGCACAAGGTTTTCATTAAGAGATTGTAATCCCGCTACAGACCCGATCAGTGTATTCATTTACACTAATCAACGAAGCGGAGAAGATCAATATTTTGGGTATTTGGCAAATTTTCGATTGAACCAGCGAACCTCATGTATACATAATCAGACCTCGCTAAGGGAGAAAGCGATGGGATGGTCAAGTTTCCGGGAGAATCAGGCTTCGGTGGAACACACGGTTACGGCCGGCGACATAGTGAGCGGCTGGTCAATCGAGGTCATGCCACGCACGGCTGCAAAGATCGGCAACTTCAGAGATATTCTGCCTGAGGGAACGCGGGTTTATATCGCCCACATAGAGGGCACGCCGATTGCCGACATGATATCGACCGCAAAACGCCTGCACCATGAAGGCTTTCCGGTCATACCGCACATTCCGGCCCGGGGCATCGAGGGGAAAAGCGATCTGGAGGAATGGCTGAAGCGCTATCGGGGCGAGGCCGGCGTGACGCAGGCCCTGCTGCTCGGCGGCGGCCAGAAAGAAGCGATCGGAAGCTTCTCGAGCTCGATCGACATGATCGAAACCGGCCTTTTTGACGAGATGGGCTTCACGCACCTTCATCTGGCCGGTCATCCCGAGGGCAATCGCGACATCGATCCCGACGGCTCATCCCGCGCTGTCGATCAAGCCCTGCTGTGGAAGCAGAATTTTGCCGACCGAACAGACGCCCGGCTCGCTTTGACGACCCAGTTTGCCTTCGATGCCGATGTCGTCACTGAATGGGCGACGCGGATCCGCGCGATGGGCGTCACGATCCCGATCCATGTCGGCGTTGCCGGCCCGACCAAGCTGCAGACGTTGATCAAATTCGCCGTCGCCTGCGGTGTTGGGCCGTCCCTGAAGGTGCTGCAGAAGCGAGCGCTCGATCTTTCGAGGCTTTTCGTTCCCTATGAGCCGACCGATGTCATCGCGGGGCTCGTTGCCCATAAGGCGGCTCATCCGGACAGCCTGATCGAGCAGGTTCATATCTTCCCGCTGGGTGGCATTACACCTGCCGCTGAGTGGATGAAGAAGCATACATCATCAAGGACTTTCGCCCATGTCGCCTGAGAAAACATCTCTTCAGGCGACATTGCCCTGTTGCGACGTGATCGCCCTTTCGAACAGATCAGGCCGTCGCATCCGGCGCTTTCAGCCTCGTAGCACGCTTTTCAAGGAAGGCGCGCAGGCGCTCCTCGGCTTCGGGGCTGGCTGCCGTGAAAGAGGAAATGAAGGATTCCACGAACAATCCGTCTTCCTTGGCCATATCCTGGATACGGGGAAGCGCATTGATTACCGCATAGTTCGACAGCGGCGCATTGGACGCGGCCGCGGTGGCCAGCTGGTGCGCCCTGACTAATGCCTCACCGCGCGGCACCACATATTGCACGAGGTTCCATCGCTCGGCTTCGACAGGCGAGGCAACGCGGCCCGTCAGCATCATGTCGCTCATGCGGGCAACGCCCATCAGTCGGGCGATGCGCACCGACCCGCCGCCTCCGACGAAAATGCCGCGCTGCCCCTCTGGAAGGGCAAAAAAGGCGCTCTCATCGGCAACGCGCAGATGGGTGGAGGCCGCAAGCTCCAGTCCGCCGCCGACCACGGCGCCGTGCAGCGCCGACACCCAGGGAATGGTGCCATGTTCGATCTGCGAGAAGACGGCATGCCAGCGGCGCGAGCCGCGCACACCTTCAATCGGCGTCTTGGAAATATGCTCGCCAAGATCGAGCCCAGCGCAAAAATGATCGCCATGCCCGAAGATAACGGCAGCGCGCGCTTCATTTTCCGCCCTCGCCGCGGCACCGGCAATGGCTTCAACGAAACGGTCGCTGATGGCGTTGCGTTTTTGCGGCCGGTTCAGCCCCACAAAGGCGATGTCGCCGCGCAGTTCATAGGTGACGAATTCGTCTGTCGTTTTTTCGCTCATGGCGACGTCTCCGATAGTCCAGGCAAATGTACAATTAACTTTCCGCATTTTGTTTACAAGGATATTATTTTCTTGTAATCATTTTTTTGACAAAAGATTATTTGCATGGTCGCGTGAATGACGTCTGGGAGGAGGTCGTGACGATGAAGGTGAAGCTTTGGTCGCCCGATGTCGCATGGGAGAAGCGGCCGAACGGCGAGATCATGATCTGGCGGAACGATCCGCTTGGCCCCTACCCGCGCAAACTCAATGAGCGCCTCATTCACTGGGCGGTGACAACGCCTGATCGCACCTGGATGGCGGATCGACGGGGGCGTGAGCCGTGGCGCGAGGTCAGCTATGGGCAGGCCCTCGACAAGGTCCGCCGTATCGCCCAGTTCCTGCTCGACAAGGATCTCTCGGTCGAAAAGCCGCTTCTGGTGCTTTCGGAAAACTCCATCGAGCATGCGCTGATGGTGCTTGCGGCCCAACATGTCGGCATTGCCTCGGCGGCGATCACCCCGGCCTATGCAACCGCGTCCGATCTTTGCAAGCTTCACGATATCCGCAGGCAGATCACACCCGGAATGGTTTTTGCCGAGGATGCGGCACCGTTCCACCGCGCCCTGCAAGAGGTGTTCGATGACGGCACGCCGCTCGTCGGCCTCAGCAATCTGCCGGAAGATCGTCCCAACACATTTCGGTTCGACGCGTTGCTCGAGACCGTACCCACGCAGACGGTGGATCACGCCTTCGATTCGGTCGGCCCGGATACCGTCGCCAAATTCCTTTTCACATCAGGCACCACCGGTTCGCCCAAAGCCGTCATCCAGACACAGCGGATGCTGTGCTCCAATCAGGAGATGATTGCCGACTGTTATGCCTATTTTCGCGATGAGCCGCCCGTTGTCGTTGACTGGGCGCCGTGGAACCATACGGCGGCCGGCAACAAGGTTTTCAACCTCGTCATCTATAATGGTGGCACCTATTACATCGACCGCGGCAAGCCGAGCCCTGCCCTGATCGGCCAGACCATCGATAATCTGCGCGACGTTTCTCCTACCTGGTATTTCAACGTTCCCGCTGGCCACGAGATGCTGGTTCAGGCGATGCGTAAGGACGAGGCGCTGTGCCGCACCTTCTTTCGTGACCTGAAATTGCTGATGTATGCCGGCGCCGGCATGGCCCAGCACACCTGGGATGCGCTGATCGAGCTTTCGGTTGCGACGGTCGGCCATGCGGTTCCGATGGGTGCCGGCCTCGGCTCGACGGAAACCGCCCCCTTCTCGCTGTTCTGCACCGAACCGCAGGATAAACCCGGCAATATCGGCATCCCGGCGCAGGGCGTGACAATGAAGCTCGTGCCGGTCGATGATCGATATGAGCTGAGGCTGAAAGGCCCCAATATCACGCCGGGTTACTGGCGTAACGCCGAACTGACGGCAGCCGCTTTTGATAAGGAGGGCTTCTACCGCATCGGCGATACCGTGAAGTTCGCAGTTCCTGACGATCCGCGCCGGGGGTTTTATTTCGATGGCCGCATGGCCGAGAATTTCAAGCTACAGACAGGCACCTGGGTTGCGGTCGGGCCTTTGCGTGCTCAATTCGTCAACATGTTTTCGGGCCTCATCCGTGACGCCGTCATAACCGGCGAAAACCGCTCTGAACTGGGGGCGCTCGTCGTTCCCTTCATGCCGGCCTTGCGCGAGCTTGTTCCGGGCTCGCATCAGCTGTCCGATGCAGAGATCATCCAGCATCCCAATGTCAGGGTCCAGATTGCCGCAAGGCTTTCCGCTCACCAGAAACAGGCAAGCGGTTCGGCAAGTCGCATCATGCGCCTTCTGGTCATCGAAGACCCGCTTCGCTTCGAAAAGGGTGAGGTGACCGACAAGGGGTCGATCAACCAGCGTGCCGTGCTTCTGCATCGCAGGGATTTGGTCGACGCACTCTACGGCGATACGCCCCAGGTCATCACGGCCAGCAAAGAGGTGGCAGCATGAACATCGAAGGCGCAGGCGCTCTTGTGACAGGCGCGGCATCGGGCCTTGGCGCGGCAGTGGCCAGAATGCTCGCGGCGCGCGGGGCTGCGGTCACCATCTTTGACCGTAACGGCGAAGCCGGCCAGAAACTGGCGACGGAAATCGGCGCTACGGCCGTTCAGGGCGATGTGGCAAGCGATGCCGATGCGCAGCTCGCGATCGACGCGGCAGCCTCCGCCAAGGGCGGGCTTCGCATTCTCGTCAATTGTGCGGGGGTGGGCACGGCCGGCCGCATTCTCGGGCGCGAAGGCCCTCAGACGCTTGGTGATTTCGAAAAGGTTATCCGCGTCAACCTGATCGGTACGTTCAATATGATGCGGCTTGCCGCCGCCCGTATGGCGCAGACCGAGCCGATGGACGGCGCAGACAACGGCGTGATCGTCAATACCGCCTCGGTTGCCGCCTTCGAAGGTCAGGTCGGACAGGCAGCCTATGCGGCATCGAAAGGCGGCATCGTTTCACTGGCCTTGCCCGCGGCGCGTGAACTTGCCCGCTTCCGCATTCGGGTCAACACCGTCGCGCCGGGCATTTTTATGACGCCCCTGCTTCAGGGTTTGCCACAGGAAGTTCAGGAAAGCCTTGCGAGCCAGATACCCCATCCGTCCCGGCTCGGCGATCCCGCCGAATTCGCCGACGCGGTCCGGTTTCTTATCGAAAACGATTACATGAACGGCGAAGTCATCCGTCTGGATGGCGCGATCCGAATGCAGCCGCGGTGATGCGATGAGTTTTTCAACGCAGGCGACAAGCACATTAGAGCTTCTGAAAGCAACGCCGGGCTGGCGTCGTATCCAGTCTATTCGCGGCGATTGTGACGATGCTCTCGTAGAGGCCGTTCTCGATGAAGCGGCGCGCTTTGCTGAAACCGTTCTTGCGCCGCTGAACACAGCGGCTGATCGTCAGGGCTGTACTGTCGTCGATGGCCGCGTTCTTGTTCCCGACGGTTTCGGTGATGCTTTCAGCCAGTATGCAGGCAATGGCTGGCTCGCCATGGACGTGCCGGAACGCTTCGGTGGCCAGGGCCTGCCGCTTTCGATCCAGACCGCCTGTGCACCGCTTTTCGAACGCGGCTGTGTGGCGTTGATGATGGCCTCTGGGTCTACCCGTGCGGCCTGCCATTTGATCGCCGAGGTGGCGGATTATGCCGTTGCGAAGGAATGGGTTCCGTATCTTGCACGCGGCGAATGGGCGGCGACCATCTGCATCTCCGAGCCGGATGCCGGTTCTGATCTCGCGCGGCTGCGCAGCCGCGCTGCCTTGAGAGACGGTGCGTGGCGCATCACCGGTTCGAAAATCTGGATATCTTTCGGCGATCACGACATGGCGACCCGTATCTGCCACTGTCTGCTTGCCCGTACAGGTGAGGAAACCGGGACACGCGGCCTCAGCCTGTTTCTTGTGCCCGATGAAATCGACGGGCAACGTAACGGCATCAGCGTTGACCGCATCGAGGAAAAGATGGGCCTGCACGGCTCGCCCACCTGCGCCCTGCGCTTTGAAGCTGCGCGCGGCATTTTACTCGGCGAGGAGGGACGCGGTCTTGCCCAGCTGTTTGCAATGATCGAGTTGATGCGCCTGCAAACGGGATGTCAGGGGCTGGGGCTCGCCTCCGCCGCCATCGACATTGCGGAAACCTACGCGCAGGAGC
This sequence comes from Agrobacterium salinitolerans, assembly GCF_002008225.1. Taxonomy (GTDB): domain Bacteria; phylum Pseudomonadota; class Alphaproteobacteria; order Rhizobiales; family Rhizobiaceae; genus Agrobacterium; species Agrobacterium salinitolerans. Next base: position 458,622 of record NZ_MRDH01000006.1, read on the forward strand.
GTCACCAGGGTGGCGATCCGGCAAAACCGGCCATCCCGATCGCACACCATCCCGATGTCCGCCGCCAGCTCGAAGAGGCACGGCTGCGCACGGAAACCCTGCGTGCTGCAACGCTCGAACTTGCCACCGTCATGGACCTCGCGCGCCTTGAGCCGGACGAGAATTTGCGCGACGATTTGCAGGCGCTGTCGCGCTGGCTCTTGCCGCTCGTCAAGAATTTCGGCGCGGATGCCGGCTTCACAGTCTCCAATCAGGCCATACAGATCTTGGGCGGGGCGGGTTACACGCGGGAATGGCCACTGGAGCAATATCTGCGCGATGCGCGCGTGATGACCATTTACGAAGGCACCACCGGCATGCAGGCCATCGACCTTCTGACCCGCCGGCTGTGGCGAGAAGGCGGAAAAGGCCTCGACGTTTTTCTGAAACGCGCCCGCGAGGATCTCGCCAATTGTCCGGCTGCAACAGCAAGAGCCGCGGAGGCAACTCTTAACGCGTTCGAGGCCGAGAGCCAGCGCATGGCCGCACTCGTGGATCAGCCTGAGGCGGGCCTCTGGCAGGCCAACGCCTATCTGAACGCCGCATGGGACGCTTTCGCCGCCTGGCTGGCTGTTCGGGTGGAGGCCGTTTCAGCGCTGCAGCAATCGACGGCGGGAGAAGCGGCCTGATCTCGACGATATATTGAAATGCATTTTCCGGGCGTTCGTGAACGTCCGCTCATTGGGAGGAGAGACAATGAAAAAGCGTATAATGACATGGATGGCAACGGCTGTTGCCCTGACGATGACGGCAGGCTCGGCTTTCGCCGATATCACCATTGGTGTGACCATACCCACGACCGGACCGGGCGCTGCGCTGGGTATACCGCTCAAACAGTCGATCGAATTGTGGCCGTCCGAAATCGACGGTGAAAAGCTGAAGGTCATCCTGCTCGACGATGCCGGTGATCCCTCGGTTGCAACCACCAATGCGCGTCGCTTCGCCAGTGACGACAAGGTGGATGTCATCGTCGGTTCTGCCCTCACGCCGGCCGCGATTGCTGTCGCAGGCGTGGCGAATGAGACGGAAGTGCCGCATTTCGCGCTCTCGCCAATTCCGCCAACGGCCGCGAAGAAATGGAACTTCGTCATGCCGCAGTTCTCAACCGTCCTGGTGAAGAGCATGTTCGCCCGCATGCAGAAGGACGGTATCAAACGTGTCGCCTTTATTGGTTTTGCCGATTCCTACGGCCAGCAGTGGGTCGATGCGCTGAAGACCACGGGTAAGGACTATGGCCTCGAACTGGTTGCGGAGGAGCGTTATGCCCGCGCCGACACCTCTGTTTCCGGCCAGGTACTGAAGTCGCTTGCCGCACGTCCGGATGCCGTCTTCATCGGCGCATCGGGCACGGGTGCTGCCCTGCCCCAGATCGGCGTGCGCGAACGCGGCTTCAAGGGCAAGATTTATGTCGTTTCGGGTGCAGTCACCTTCGATTTCCTGCGGATCGCCGGCAAGGCCGTTGAGAACACCGTGTTTTCCTCCGGCCCGGTCATGGTCGCGGAAGATCAACCGGATAGCTCGCCCACCAAGGAACAGGGCCTTGCCTATCTCAAGGCTCTCGAGGCCAAGTTCGGCGCAAACGCCCGAACCCAGTTCGGCTCGCATGTCTGGGATGTGATGGTGATTCTGAAGAAGGCCGTTCCGGTTGCGCTCAAGAAGGCAAAGCCCGGCACGCCCGAATTCCGCATGGCACTGCGCGATGCCATCGAAACAAACGGGCCGTATAACGCCACGCACGGTGTCTACGAATTCACGGCCGACGATCATTATGGCCTCGACCAGCGGGGCGTCGTGCTGCTGACGGCGAAAGACGGAAAGTTCGTACTGCTGCCCGACGATAAATAATCCGCGGGACTGGAAACACCGTCGGGGAGCCTGTCTCCCCGGCCTACCCCACGAGGGAAAACGCCGCGTGCCGTGGCGAAACCGGCCCCGGATCGCCTGCACTTGAACTATTCGTCACGCCTTACCGAGAGCCAAACCAGAGGGTGCATTTTGGACGCGACTATTGCCACATTCCTGATCCAGGACGGCGTCACCAATGGCGCGATCTACGCGCTGCTGGGGCTCGCTATCGTTCTGGTCTTCGCCGTCACCCGGGTGATCTTCATTCCGCAAGGTGAGTTTGTCGCCCATGGCGCGCTGACGCTGGCGCTGCTCGATGCCGGGCGCGTGCCTGGCACGCTGAAGCTGCTGTTGTGCATGGGCGCTGTGGCCCTCGTTCTCGACCTTTGGGGAATGCGGCTGGGCATGCGCCTTTCGCCGCTGCTGCGCGCGATGGCCATCAACGTTGCGCTCCCGGGTCTGATCTATGGGCTGGTCGCCATTCTGGCACCCATGCAGCTGCCATCGTTCCTGCGCGCCCTCATCACCATCGCCATCATCGCCCCGATGGGATATTACGTCTATCGTATCGCCTACCGACCGCTTGCCGACGCCTCCGTGCTTGTGCTTCTCATTGCTTCCGTTGGCGTGCATCTGGCACTGATGGGGCTCGGGCTTGCCTTTTTCGGCCCGGAGGGCCTGCGCGCAGCGCCGTTGAGCGACGCGGGCTTCACGCTCGGGCCGATGCTCGTCAGCGCGCAAAGCATCTTCATCTATCTCGCGACGATCCTCGTGATGGTCGGCCTCTACTTCTTCTTCGAAAAGACGTTGCTTGGCAAGGCCCTGAAAGCAACGGCCATCAACCGGCTCGGCGCGCGACTTGTCGGTGTTCGAACGGAACTGACCGGTGTCACCGCCTTTGTGCTTGCCGCCGCAATCGCGGCCATATCAGGCGTGCTGATCGGTCCAATCACCACCATCTTCTACGACACGGGCTTCCTGATCGGCCTCAAGGGCTTCGTTGCTGCCATTCTCGGCGGCATGGCGAGCTTTCCCGTTACTGCCATTGCCGCGATCGGTGTCGGGCTGATTGAGGCCTTTGCGTCCTTCTTCGCCAGCGATTTCAAGGAAATCATCGTGTTCGGTCTCATCGTGCCGGTGCTGATCTGGCTTTCCTTCGGCGCCAGCCATCATGAGGAAGAGTGATATGACCCTCGGCAGACACCTCTATCCCGCCATTGCCGCGCTTCTTCTCGTCGCCGCCTTCCCGCTGCTGCCGGTTCCACCATTCTGGGTGACGCTCGCCAACAATATCGGGCTTGCATCTCTGGTCGCCATCGGGCTGGTGCTGTTGACCGGAGTTGGTGGCATGACCTCCTTCGGCCAGGCGGCCTTTTGCGGTTTCGGCGCCTATACGACGGCGGTTCTGACCACGGCCTACGGCTTTTCACCCTGGCTCACGCTACCGCTGTCTCTCGTTGTCGGCGTCATCGTGGCCCTGCCGCTAGGGCTGATGACAGTCAGGCTTTCCGGACATTACCTGCCGCTCGGCACCATCGCCTGGGGGCTTGCGATCTATTACCTTTTCGGTCGCATCGAACTCCTCGGCCGGTATGACGGGATCTCCGGCATTCCACCACTCTCGGTCGGCGACGAACCGCTGATGAGCAGCAGCTCGATCTATTACGTGATCTGGATATTCGTCGTTGCCGTGGCGATCGGCGCGCAGAACCTGCTCGACAGCCGTGTCGGGCGCGGCATTCGCGCCCTGCGTGGCGGCTCGCAGGCAGCGGAGGCGTTCGGCGTGAATATCGAGCGGGCCAAACTGACCGTTTTCGTCTTCGCAGCCGTTGTAGCGGCGCTGTCAGGCTGGCTTTACGCCCATATGCAGCGCTCGATCAACCCGACGCCTTTCGGGCTCGACATGGGCATCACCTATATGCTGATGGCCGTCGTCGGCGGTTCGGGCCGGGTCGTGGGCGCCATCTTCGGCGCAGCCGTGGTGCTGGTGCTGAAAGAGGTGCTGCAACGGGTCCTGCCCGGCCTTGTCGGCACCTCGGTGAATGTAGAAATGATCGTGTTCGGCGTGCTGCTCGTCCTGATCCTGCAGCTCTCCCGAGACGGTCTTTGGCCACTTCTGGAAAAATACCTGCCTGCCCGGCCGCCGCGCGCCATCCGCCGCGACGGCGCCAGTCTTGAAACGCGGGACATGCCTGCGCCCGGCAGTCCGCTGGTCCGGGTCGATCGGGTACGGAAGACATTTGGCGGACTGACGGCGGTCAACGATGTCAGCTTCGATATCAAGGCCGGGCAGATCGTCGGCCTGATCGGCCCGAACGGCGCCGGCAAGAGCACGACTTTCAATCTCATCACCGGCATCCTCGGCCTTTCCGGCGGCAACGTCACCTATCAGGGACAGAAGCTTTCAGGCCTCAATCCCCGGCTGATCGCCAAACGCGGCATCGCCAGAACCTTTCAGCATGCCAAGGTCCTTCCGACCATGTCGGTCCTCGAAAACGTCGCTCTCGGCGCGCATCTGCGCGGCAATGCCGGCGTTTTCCGAAGCTTCTTCCGGCTGGAGCGAAAACAGGAGCAGGCGCTGCTTGCCGAAGCCGCCCATCAGCTCGATCGCGTCGGTCTCGGTGCTCATCGCGACCGTCCCGCCGGCGACCTCGCTCTCGGGCAGATCCGAATTCTGGAAATTGCTCGCGCGCTCTGCCTCAACCCGACGCTTCTGCTGCTCGACGAACCGGCGGCCGGTCTGCGCCACGGCGAAAAGCAGGAGCTCGGCACACTGCTGAAAAAACTGCGGGCCGAGGGCGTGAGCGTGCTGCTCGTCGAGCATGACATGGGTTTCGTCATGGGGCTGGTCGATCACATCGTCGTCCTCGATTTCGGCACCCTGATCGCCGAAGGCAAGCCGGCTGAAATCAGGCAACATCCAGCCGTGATCGCGGCTTATCTTGGGGGTGCAGCGTGAGCGGACATCTACTCGACATCAAAGACATCCACGTTGCCTATGGCCGGGCGGAGGTGGTGCATGGCATCTCGCTTTCCATGACATCCGGCAGCATCGTCACGGTCATCGGAGCAAACGGGGCGGGCAAGACCACGCTGCTCAACGCCATCATGGGCGTCGTGCCTTCGCGCGGGACCATTCTTTACGACGGCGCGCCAGTGCCCGATACCATCGAGGCCCGGGTTGCCGCTGGCCTTTGCCTCGTGCCGGAAAGGCGCGAATTGTTCGGGTCGATGACCGTCGAGGATAATATCGAGCTCGGCGGATTCCTGCGCTCACGCCAGGAGCGCAACGAAACCCGTGAGGAAATACACGCACTCTTTCCACGCCTTCGCGAGCGCAGCAAGCAGCTTGCCGGAACGCTTTCCGGCGGCGAAAGGCAGATGCTGGCGCTCGCCCGGGCACTAATGAGCCGGCCGAGGCTTTTGCTGCTGGATGAGCCTAGTCTCGGGCTTGCGCCGTTGATCGTCGCCGAAATCCTGCGCATCGTTGCCGAACTGCGTCGTACCGGTGTCTCCATCCTGCTGGTCGAACAGAACGCCCGCGCCGCGCTTGAAATCGCCGACGAGGCCTACCTCGTCGAACTCGGCGAGGTCCGCCGCTCAGGCCCGGCCGCCGAACTCGCCGTCGATCCGGCACTGATGGCGAGCTATCTCGGACCGGGCGAACACGCCCTCTAAGAAAATCCTCGTAACGGATATGAGCGATTTGCCGTCTTAGACGGACGGATCGTCGTACCGGATGCCTGAAACACAGAGCTGCCTTCAATTGCCCACTTCAGACGGCAGTTCCTCCGATTATCAAAATAGTCACCAACCCTACCGGCTCTCGGCAGTTCAGGCTTTCGAATATCAAATCACCATCTGAGATGCACCCTTCACGAAATTTTAGGGGATTGCGGAACACATATGGAACATATAGTGTTCGTTCTGTATTTGTTTCGCGACTTCAACGACGATTCTCAAGGGTGTTTTCCTCATGCTCACGCGCAAACAGCAGGAATTGCTTCTCTTCATTCATGAAAGAATGAAAGAGTCCGGCGTGCCGCCCTCCTTCGATGAAATGAAGGACGCACTCGATCTTGCTTCCAAATCCGGCATCCACCGGCTGATTACCGCACTCGAAGAGCGCGGGTTTATTCGCCGGCTACCCAACAGGGCGCGAGCGCTGGAAGTGATAAAATTACCTGAGGCCTATACGCCGGGCGCAAGGCCGCAGCGTGGTTTCTCACCGAGCGTCATCGAAGGCAGCCTGGGCAAGCCGAAGGCGCCGGAGCCGGCCGCGACCCCCAAGGCGCCTGCCAATGATCTCGGCGGTGCCGTCACCGTGCCGGTCATGGGCCGCATCGCCGCCGGTGTGCCGATTTCCGCCATCCAGAACAACACCCATGATGTGGCTGTGCCAGTGGATATGCTGGGTTCGGGCGAACATTACGCTCTGGAGGTCAAGGGTGATTCGATGATCGAGGCCGGCATTTTTGATGGCGATACCGTCATCATCCGCAACGGCAATACGGCCAATCCGGGTGATATCATCGTCGCGCTGGTGGATGATGAAGAAGCGACCCTGAAGCGTTTCCGCCGCAAGGGAGCCTCCATCGCGCTGGAAGCTGCAAACCCGGCCTATGAGACCCGAATTTTCGGGCCTGATCGGGTGAAGATACAGGGCAAGCTGGTGGGATTGATCCGCAGATATCATTGATGCCGCCGCCGGTTTGGATAAGCCGAAACGGTTGAACGGCGGCATATCTGGCCTGCAAGATGAAGGGCGCGTCATTTCGTTGAATTGATGCGCCTTTTCTTTTTTAAATGGCAAACGCGCTCGTCGTTGCGAAAATGCGGTCGCGCACGACGGCCCATCCATCAATTGGCGTTATGGGAGCCATGGATTCTTTGCGATATTCCAAGACCATTCGCAGATATAGAAATGCGCATCCTATCGGGGGAAAAACGCCATGTACGATCTTTATATTGCCAACAAGAACTATTCCTCATGGTCGCTGCGGCCTTGGGTTTTGATGCGCACGCTCGGCATCGCCTTTGATGAAAAACTCGTTCCCTTTGGCGAAGGTGTTGCCTTCTCCAGCTTTTCGCCGACGGGCAAGGTGCCGTGCCTTGTTGATGAGGGCGTGACGGTTTGGGAGTCGCTGTCGATTGCCGAATATCTGGCCGAGAGACATCAGGGTGTCTGGGCAAGTGACAAGCAGGCACGGGCCTGGTCACGCTCGGCGGCAAGTGAAATGCATGCGGGCTTCTCTTCGCTGCGCAATCTCTATCCCATGTCGGTCGGTATCCGCGTAAAACCGAAGGGCGGCGATGCCGGGCTTGCGGCCGACATAAAACGCATTGATGTGCTGTGGAGCGAAGGCCTCGCAAAATTCGGCGGACCGTTTCTCGCCGGTCAGAAATTCACGGCGGTCGATGCCTTCTTCTGCCCGGTGGCGTTCCGTTTCCAGACCTATGGCGCTGATCTTTCGCCAGCGGCGAAGGCCTATTGTGACAGGCTGCTTGCCCTGCCCGCCATGCGCGAATGGTATGAGGCCGGGCTGAAGGAAATCTGGCGCGATCTGCCGCATGAAGAAGAGATCGGCAGCATTGGCGAATTGACCGCGGATTTGCGCGCCACGGCCTGACAAATCATGCTGGCAGCACTCGCTGCGATGCCGTCAGCAACCGGGTGACGGCTTGAGGCACCTCATGGTCAAAGCGCCCGCTCTTCCAGTCGTAGAAGCGATGTTCGCTCCACGGCCTGTTGGTGCTGGCGGTTGCCGCGCGCATCCGCCCCACCACCCCGGCCTGTTCGCTGCCGGCGAAATTTATCTCTACCGAGCCTATGCGCCTTAATATGTCGCGATTGAGCAGAAGGGCACCCGAGCGGCATTGCGTAAACGAGGTTCTGCGGGAGACGATGACGATATCGGCGATGTCACAGGCTTTCCCGGCAAACCGACCGTCTTCCAGCACGATGATAAACTCGCCGCTTTTCGCGCGCGCCGCACACCAGATGCCTGTCCTGCAGGTGAAGACACCGGGCGCGGCATCTCTCAGCGTCGTTATCATCTCTCGGGCCACGACCTTCATGTCCTCCGGCGCAAGGTTGGATTTTGTGGTGAGAGCAACGGTTGTTGTCGGAGCCCCCGTCTTGAGAAGGACCGGTGGGAGCGGTTTCTCCGGCAACAGCAGCGCCCTCTGCCATTGCTCATAGATGAAGCCCTGCGGTCGCGTTTTCGTTGTATAAACCTTACCCTCGTCCAGAAGCGCCACCAGCCTTCCTTCCTCATGGATAAGCAGATCGGGCAGATTGCGTTGGGCGACGGCTCCAGAGAGGCCGAAGGCCAATATCAGAGTGGGCAAGCCGAGTAGCGCCAAACGGGTGCGCAGCAATGTCAGCAGCAGAAAACCCACGGAGGCGATGCCGATGAACCAGCCATGCGGCCGCCCGGTCGCAGCGCTGCCGCCCCAGGACGCAACTTCATCAGCAACCTCGATGACAAGCGCCATGCCGTAACCCATGACCTTCAGGAATGGCGCATCGAGCCCGAAGGGCATCAACAGCATGGCGATGAGGCCGAAGGGCATGACGATCAGCGACATCAGCGGCATGGCTGCCAGATTGGCGAAAAGTCCATAGGTGGTGACACGCTGGAAATGCTCGGCGGAATAGATCGCCGTCGAGAGCCCGCCGATCAGCGATGTAGTGACGACACCGCCGATGACGGCGCCTGCCGTTCCCGCCACCGTCATCCACGCCGGTTTGCGCCCGATAAACAGACGCTCCCGGTCGGTGCGCCATCGGCTCCAGGCGGCATAGGCCGCAACGAGCGCGATCGTTGCGGCGAAGGACATCTGGAAGCTCGGCCCCATGATTTCCGAAGGAGACAGCGCGAGGATGACGAGAGCGGACAGCGCAACATTTCTGAGGCTGAGCGACGGCTGATCGAAGAGAACAGCGATCAGCATCACCGACATCATCAGCCAGGCGCGTTCGGCAGAGACGGCAAAACCTGATATCAGGTAATAGGCGAGCGTCATCAGCAGCGCCGCAAAAGCGGATATCTTCTTCACCGGCCAGCGTTGAGCAAAGGCCGGAAACAGGCTGAAGGCGAGCCGCAATCCCACGAAGAATATCCCTGACGCCAGCGCCATGTTGAGCCCGGATATGGCAACGATATGGGCGAGGCCGGAAAGCCGCAGGGCTTCCATTGTTTCCGCCGATATGGCCTGTCTCTCATCGGTGACGATGGAGGCGGCAAAAGCGCCGGCGTCACCGCCGATGGTGCTGCGGATGCGCTCGGCAATGGCGGTGCGCAGGCCGTAAAGCCGCATATCGGCCCATTCCAGCCAATCATCCTTTGCGTCGATATCAGGGGCAGTGATCGTCTGCGGCGGCTTGTAAAAAAAGCCAGTCGCGCCTATGCCCCTGAAATAGGACGCGAAGGCGAAATCGTTGAGACCGGGCAAAGCCGGACCGGATGGCGGCGAAAGCCGCGCCTTGCCGCGAATGGTCGCACCGAGTGCCACCGGCTTTCCGCCGCCGCGGGCCAGCAGCGAAACCTTTCCAGGCAGGCGTGACAATGCCGGCGCTTCTGTCGCAGCCAGCTGCACCACATACCGCCAGTCGCCGCGGGCATCGACCTCTCGGCGCATCACCGTGCCGGTAATAGTGGTGGTAACGGGCGTATCCAGCACCACCGTCCCTGCCCTCCGCGTTTCAAATTCGGCGAAAAGCATGCCCAGCAACAGCAGTGCGACGAGGCTGCACGCCGTGGCCACCAGAGTCGCGTGATATCGGGTGGCGAATGCCAGGCCGGCGGCGAGCAAAAATAGAACAACAAGAAGCGGCAATGAGGGTGCTGCATCAAGGGAAAACCAGAGGATCGCCCCACAGCCGATGAAGACCGGCACGAAAAGAAAATCATGGCCGAATGCGCGTTCTTCGGCGAGGCAGTTGGTGATTTTCCGGATAATGGCCGTTTGCGGTTTCGGCCTGCTGACTAGGGCCGGCAGACCATACGTCGCGATCTCGCCGGTCCGGCGCAGCGGTGACAGGATATCCGTCGTGCGGGGCAAGCCGCCCTGCATCGTTTCGGCATATCCGAAATACTGTTTTTCCCCTTGATCAAGCAATCTGCGCCGCGCCCCTGCCGCACCGGAAACAGGTTTGCAGGTGGACGCGCGGGATTGCAATGTTTTCCTTTAACCCTGCGTTGACCGAGATTGAGTTGCCATGATCGATAAAGCGAAAAGCGACGCAATTGCGTTTGCCGCAATGCACAATTTGACCTTTGGATAGCTTGGCATCGGCGCAAGGATCATATAGCTAATCGGTAGACGCTTAACCGCGGGGTGTTTCTCAACGCCCCCACCCGCATGTTTTCGGAGGATCAGTATGACGGAAAAAAGCGCTACAGTGACACTTGGCGAAAAGCAGGTGGAACTCCCGGTCAGGGAAGGCACGATTGGACCAAGCGTCGTCGATATCGCCACGCTCTACAAGCACACGGGCTCCTTCACCTACGACCCGGGTTTCACGTCGACGGCCTCCTGCGAATCCAAGATCACCTATATCGACGGTGACGAGGGCGTTCTCCTGCACCGTGGTTTCCCCATCGAGCAGCTCGCCGAACAGGGCGACTTCCTGGAAACCTGCTATCTGCTGCTCTACGGTGAGCTGCCAACGGCTGCGCAGAAGAAGGACTTCGACACCCGCGTCACGCGCCACACCATGGTGCATGAGCAGATGAGCCGCTTCTTCACCGGCTACCGTCGCGATGCGCATCCGATGGCCGTCATGTGCGGCACGGTCGGCGCGCTCTCGGCCTTCTATCACGACTCGACCGACATCACCGATCCGCACCAGCGCATGGTCGCTTCGCTGCGCATGATCGCGAAGATGCCGACGATCGCCGCCATGGCCTACAAGTATCATATCGGCCAGCCCTTCGTTTACCCGAAGAACGATCTGGATTACGCCTCCAACTTCCTGCACATGTGCTTTGCCGTGCCTTGCGAGGACTACAAGGTGGATCCGGTTCTGGCCCGCGCCATGGACCGAATCTTCATCCTGCATGCCGATCACGAGCAGAACGCGTCCACCTCCACGGTGCGTCTTGCCGGTTCGTCGGGCGCAAATCCGTTCGCCTGTATCGCGGCTGGCATCGCCTGCCTCTGGGGCCCGGCTCACGGCGGCGCCAACGAAGCGGCGCTCAACATGCTCAACGAAATCGGCACGGTTGACCGTATTCCGGAATATATCGCCCGCGCCAAGGACAAGAACGACCCGTTCCGCCTGATGGGCTTTGGCCACCGCGTCTACAAGAACTACGACCCGCGCGCCAAGATCATGCAGAAGACGATGTACGAAGTGCTGGAAGCCACCGGCAATTCCGACGATCCGATCATGCAGGTCGCGCTCGAACTGGAAAAGATCGCCCTTTCCGACCCCTACTTCGTCGAAAAGAAGCTCTACCCGAATGTCGACTTCTATTCGGGCATCACGCTGAAGGCGCTGGGCTTCCCCACGACCATGTTCACCGTTCTCTTCGCTCTCGCCCGCACCGTCGGCTGGATCGCACAGTGGAACGAAATGATCGAAGATCCGCAGCAGCGTATCGGCCGTCCGCGCCAGCTCTATACGGGCGCCGGCAAGCGCGATTACGTTCCGGTTTCCAAGCGTTAAGCCACGAAACCCTGTAAGATCAAAGGCCGGCAGGTTTTCACCCGCCGGCCTTTTTGTTGGACGTCTCCGGGATATTTCTCAGTGGCGTGCAGCTACGCCGAGAAACTGCTTCAGTTCGGGCGTCGCTGGATTGGCGAACACCTCTTCCGGCGGGCCGATTTCATGCACCCTGCCCTCATGCATGAAAACGACGCGGGAGCAGACGTCGCGCGCAAACTTCATTTCATGCGTCACCATCAAGAGCGTCATGCCTTCGCCGGCCAGTTCACGCACCACCGCCAGCACCTCCGAGACCAGCTCGGGATCGAGCGCCGAGGTGATCTCGTCGCAAAGAAGCGCGATCGGCTGCATCGCGAGTGCCCGGGCAATGGCGACGCGCTGCTGCTGGCCACCGGATAATTCGTCCGGATAGGCGTCGAACTTATGCGCCAGCCCCACCCGCTCAAGCATCTTGCGGGCAACGGCCTCGGCCTCCGGCTTCGGTGTCTTCTTCACCACGGTCTGCGACAGCATGACGTTGCCGCCAACCGTCTGGTGCGGGAAGAGGTTGAACTGCTGGAAGATCATGCCGACCTTCAGCCGCAGGGCTTTCAGATGCAGATCATCGTCGAGAAGCTGCGCGCCGGCAACCGATATGGAGCCGGCCGAAATCGTCTCCAGCCCATTGATGCAGCGAAGCAGGGTGGATTTGCCCGATCCGCTCTTGCCGATGATGGCGATGACCTCACCGGGCTCCACATCGAGGTTGATGCCTTTCAGAACCTCGTTGCTGCCATAACTTTTGCGGACTTCAGTGATTTCGATGAGCGACATTGAGCTTCCTTTCGAGGATCTGGCTGCTCTTCGACAGAGGCCAGCACAGCGCGAAATAGATAAGGGCGACGAGGCCATAAACGGTGAAGGGCTGGAAGGTGGCGTTGGTGACGACCGTGCCGGCCTTGGACAGTTCTACGAAGCCGATGATTGAGGTCACGGCCGTTCCCTTGATGACCTGCACGAAGAAACCGACGGTTGGCGGAATGGCGACCCGCATGGCCTGCGGCAGGATGACGTAGCGCATCTGTTGCAGGCGTCCCATGGCAAGGCTTGCCGACGCTTCCCATTGGCCTTTCGCGACGGATTCGACGCAGCCACGCCAGATTTCGGTGAGAAATGCAGCCGCCCACAGGATCAGCGTCAAGCCCGCCGCCAACCAGGCCGGCACATCGATGCCGACCAGGCCGAGGCCGAAAAAGGCGATGAAAAGCTGCATCAAAAGCGGCGTTCCCTGAAAAAGCTCGACATAATAGCGTGCGAAAGCCCGCATCGATTTTTTGCGGGAAATGCGCATGAACAGCAGAAGCAGCGCCACCAGACTACCGCCGGCGAAGGAGACGAGCGACAGCAGCACGGTCCAGCGCGTGGCGAGCAGCAGGTTTCTGAGAATATCCCAGGTGGAGAATTCAATCATCGGACACTCCTGCGGGGAAAGATGAGGTTGCCGCCCATGACAAGCACCTGCCTCAAGAGAATGGCCAGCACGAGATAAATGACGGTGGAGACCATGTAGGCTTCAAAGGCGCGGAAAGTGCGCGACTGAATGAAGTTGGCCGCAAAAGTCAGGTCCTCGGCGGCGATCTGCGACACGACCGACGAGCCGAGCATGACGATTACCACCTGCGAAGATAGCGCTGGCCAGATGCGTTGCAGTGAGGGCACCAGCACCACATGCCGGAAGGTTTCGAAACGGGTCATGGCAAGGCTTGCCCCGGCCTCGAACTGGCCCTTGGGCGTCGCCTGAATGCCGGCACGGATGATCTCGCAGCTATAGGCTCCGAGATTGACCACCATGGCGATATTGGCCGCGCTCAATTCCGACAGTTGCAGGCCAAGCGACGGCAGGCCGAAGAAGATAAAAAACAATTGTATGAGAAATGGCGTATTGCGAATGAGCTCTACATAGGTCGCAACCGGCGGCCTCAGCCATTTGGGGCCAAGCGCGCGTACCCAGGCGCAGAATATGCCGAGCGCGATGCCAAGAACGCCGCCGACGGCGATCAATTCCAGCGTGATGGCAATGCCCTTGGCGATCTGCGGGTAATAATCGAGAAGCCATCCAAAATCGAATGTATATTTCACCCGATATTTCCTTTCGGGGAGGACAAACCATGCGCCGGGCCGCGATTAGGCACGGCCGGCGCATGGATTTGCCAGGTTGGTCAGAGATCCTTCGGAAGATCGGTTTTCAGCCATTTCTGCGCGATCGTGTTCAACGAACCATCGGTCTTTGCAGTCGCAATGATGGCGTTGACCTTTTCCAGAAGCGCCGGCTGTTCCTTGTTCAGGCCGATATAGCAGGGGGAATTCTTGATCAGGAACTTCAGTTCGGGGCGCTTAGGCGGATTCTTCGCAAGAATGGCGGCGGCGACGACATTGCCGGTGGCCACGGCTTCCACCTGGCCAGCGAGGAAGGCGGAGATCGTGCCGTTATTGTCCTCATAACGCTTGATGGTCGTATCGGCCGGCGCAACCTTGGTCAGCTCCAGATCCTCGACAGCGCCACGGGTAACGCCGATGGTCTTGCCGGCTAAATCTTCCGCCTTGGTGACGGCAACCGAATCCGGTGCAAAGACGCCGTTGAAGAAGGGCGCATAGGCGGTCGAGAAGTCGATGACCTTTTCACGGTCCGGGTTCTTGCCGAGGCTAGAGATGACGAGATCGACCTTGTTGGTCTGCAGATAGGGAACACGGTTGGCGCTGGTGACCGGCACCAGCTCGACCTTCACGCCAAGCTTCTCGCCGATCAGATTGGCGACATCAATATCGTAACCCTGCGGCGCCATATCCGTGCCGACGCTGCCGAAGGGCGGGAAATCCTGCGGAACCGCAACGCGGATCGTGCCGCGGGACGTGATATCACCGAGCGCATCGGCAAAGGCTGCCGGCGAAAAACCGAGTGTTGCGGAAATTGCGGCGATGGCAAGCAATGAACGTCTGGAAAACATTGGGAATTACTCCTTGAGGCTTGAGGAAAGGGGCTGCATTGAAAGGGAATTGCGAAGCTCGTAGAGCGGGTCCGGCCTGCGGGTGAGATCGAGACCCGTTTCAACTTCGTCGAGATGGCGGATGGCGAGTTCGGCGGCGCCATGAAAATCGGCTGCCTTGATCGCTTCGAAGATACGGCAATGTCCGTCGTGCGACTGCTGCGCATGGAAATCGGACTGGTAGAGCATGGAGATGAGGATGGTTCTGGCGGTCAGGTCGCGCAGCGTTTCGACGATGATATCGTTTCCGGCGATTTCGGCGATACGGATGTGAAAATCACCCATCAGGCAGGTCAGGCGCTGGCGATCGCCTTTGGCAATCGCCGCCTTCTCCTCATCGAGATGATTGGCGAGGATTGCGATGCCTTGCGCGCTGACGCCGGAAAGATTGCGCAACAGTCCATATTCTATGATTCGCCGCGCCTCATAGACCTTGATGGATTCTTCGGCAGAAGGCTCCACCACGAACCAGCCGCGGCGCGGACTGACGGTGACGATGCCACGCGTCTCCAGCCGCATCATCGCCTCGCGGATGCGCGTGCGTGACACGCCGAAAAGGCTGGCGAGCTGGTTCTCGCTGAGGCGGGTGCCCGGGCGGATGCGCGCGGAAAGAATGCCGGAGATGATGGCGTCTTCCACCGCGCTCTGGGCGCTTTCTGATGTATGGCTATCTTGCATACAAGATTGAAAGCAAGAGGTGTGCCAGATGGAAATTTATGGGCCGGGAGACCTCCGGTGGTCAGCCGTTTGCCGTCCTAACGATCAAATGCAGTAAAATCGCCCCCTCTCCTGCCTGCATCGGCGGCAGGACATAAGCCGGTGGAGCGAGAGGGCTATGATTATTGTGAGGGACGAGTTTTGCTCTTCAGGACATCCAGAAGAATGCGCGCGCCGGTTTCCCCCGGCGGCACATCCGTGTGCAAGCGTTGCTGTACAAGTGCATAACCTTCGAGCATCGCCTGCCGCTCGGTGGTGTCGGAAGACAGACGCTCTGCCCAGCGCAGCATCGAACCTGCCCTTACCACCTCGTTGAAATATTCCGGCACGACGGCGTAATCAGCAATCAGGTTCGGCAGCGCGCCCGTCCACGTCTTGACACGCTTGCTCAGCATGGTGAAAATCCAGTCGGTCTTGTAGACCGAGATGGTCGGCACGCCCGCGAGCGCGAGTTCCAGAATGACCGTGCCGGAAGCGGCTATGGCCGCATCGGCTTCAGCAAACGCATTCCATTTGAAGGCGGAATCGATACCGATTTCGGGCCTGATATCCTCCGGCCACGACGCTGCCAGTTCGCGAATGCGTTTTTCCTGACGCGGTACAGTGGGCAACAGGAACCGCGTCGGACCGTTGCGCTCGACAAAAGCTCTCGCCGCCGCCTGAAACGGCTCCATCAGCCGCGTCGTTTCAGTGGAACGAGACCCTGGCAGGAGAAGAATGGCCTTCGGTTCGCCATCCGCCGGCAGAGAGCGTTCCGCTCGCTTCTGTCGCACTGACAGCACATCGGGGTCGACGCTCAGTCGATGACCGACAAAACTTGTCGGCGGGCCGCCGAGACGGCGCATTGCTTCCGGCTCGAAGGGCAGAAGAGCCAGCACATGATCGACATAGGAGAGCATCGCGGTGGCGCGATATTCCTTCCAGGCCCAGACACTGGGGCAGACGTAATTGACGACCGGCAGATGCGGTAATTGTTTGCGGACTTTTTTCGCAACGCGATGGGTGAAATCCGGGCTGTCGATGATCAGCAGAATATCGGGCTTTGCGGCAGCGATTGCCTGAGCGGTCTGGTTGATCCGCGCAATGAGCTTCGGCAGTTTTTTCAGAACCTGCGTGAAGCCCATGATGGAGAGCTCGGAATAGTCGAACAGGGAAACCAGTCCCTGCGCTTCCAGCGTTTCGCCGCCCACACCCACCAGCTCGACAGGCCCCGCATACTGGGCCTTGAGCGAGCGAATCAGATCCGCGCCTAAAAGATCGCCGGATACCTCCCCGGCTATGACCGCCACTTTTAATGCCGCCGTCATCCGATCAGGCCTCCCCCATCATATCGCCGCCAAGTGACGTATCGATGCCGCAGACGAATATGCCCGCCTCATCGGCCGCTTTCAACATCGCCTCGCGATCGAGTACCAGCGCCCGCCCGGCTTCGACGGCGATACCTGCCAGCCCGGCCATTCGCGCATTCTCCACCGTTTCCACACCGATTGTCGGCAGGTCAGCGCGCACATCCTGCTGCGGCTTGCACAGCTTTACGAGCACGCCCTTGCGGCGCGGGGATATCCGTCCCTCCGCACGCAATGCCGCGACGCGCGCCAGCATGGCATCCGTTCCCTCAACGCCTTCCAGCGCGACGATACGGCCACCGACGGCGACCGCGCCCTGCCCCACATCGAGCTTGCCAAGCGCGAGCGCAGCCTCAGCCGCCTTGCGTATATCTCGCAGATCATCCTCGGCAGGTTTTTGCGTACCGAAAGGGCCTATCGCGGCCAGCAGGCCGGGTGCGATTTCGTGGGCACCGATGACTTTTGCGCCAAGCGTGCCGATGATCTTGATAACCATCTGAAGAACGGCGTCGTCGCCGCTCGACAGCAGCGTCCTGACAATCGAAGGCAGTTTGAGCAGGATGCCGAGTGTGGGTCGAATCTCGCGCCATTCCGGACGCCGCGCCACGGCGCCGGATAGCACGACACGGTCTACCCGGTTTTCACGCAGCAGACGGCCAAGCCCGGCGACATCGCCGACACTGATCACGGCATTGTCGAAGCCGCTCCAGTCGAAACGGGAATCATCGCGCAGGCGCACGATGAAAGGGTTCTCGCCCATCTCACGGGCGGCGGCCGCCACATATAGCGGCAGCTGGCCGCTGCCGGCCACAATGGCGAGACGCCCGCCGCCTGTCACGGCTCACTTGCCCCGGTTGGGCGAGGAGATTGCGCGGTCGCTATCCGCACCGATGAAATCGATGACTTCAAGCGCCTGCGGGCAATCCAGATAGTCGTTACGGTCAATGGCTGCGGCATTGCCGCGGATCGTGCCTTCGGCCTCGAAAATCGCCTTGTAGACGCGTCTGACCTTGTGGATATCGGCGCGCTCAATGCCGGCGCGGGTCATGCCGACGACGTTCAGACCGCCAAGGATGCCGGGATTGCCATTCAGCATGCCATAAGGAATGACATCGTAGTTGACCGCCGACAGTCCGCCGATGAAGGCCTGGCGGCCGATGCGCGTGAACTGGTGCACGGCGCAGCCGCCGCCCAGAATCGCGCGGTCCTCGATGGTGACATGGCCCGCCAGCATCACATTGTTCGACAGGATGATATGGCTACCGAGGCGGCAATCATGCGCCACATGCGAATTGGCGAGGAAAAGATTATCGTCGCCGATAACGGTCTTGCCGCTGCCATCGGAACTGCCGGCGTTCATCGTTACGCCCTCACGCATGATGCAGCGCTCACCGATCTCGAGCGTCGTTTCCGAACCGTCGTGGCGAACCGCCTGCGGCGCGCCGCCGATGACCGCCATGGGATGGACAACCGAGCCACGGCCGATCACGGTCAGGCCGGAAACAACGGCGTGATTGTGCAGCTGGACATCGTCATGCAGCGTGACTTTTGCACCGACATAGCTCAGCGCACCGATGACGACGTTTTCACCGATCACCGCACCGTCTTCGATCACGGCGCTCGGATGAATTCTGGCCGAGGCGGCGATCGTGCTCATTGCTGATCCTCGGGGATCATCATGGCGCCGACATCAGCCTCCGCCACCAGCGCGCCGTCCACCTTCGCTTCGCAATGGAATTTGAAGACATTGCCGCGCTGGCGCTGCTTGACGACGTGAATTTCCAGACGATCGCCGGGGACCACGGGTTTGCGGAAACGCGCATTGTCGATTGTCATGAAATAGACTAGGTGACCGCCCTCACCCTGGCTGCGAGCACAGATCGCACCCGCCGTCTGGGCCATGGCCTCAACGATCAGAACGCCGGGCATGATCGGCCGGTCCGGGAAATGACCGGTGAAATGCGGTTCGTTGACAGTGACGTTCTTGATGCCGATCGCCGAATTGTTACCATCGATCTCAATGATCTTGTCGATCAGCAGGAACGGGTAACGATGCGGCAGAAGCTTCATGACTTCCAGAATGTCAGCCGCGCCGAGCGCCGTCTTCGTTTCTTCAGTCATTTTTTTTCTCTCCTGTTTTTTTATCACGCCCTTCAGCGCGCGCCAGAATTTCGGCCATGTCGCGCAGGAAATATTTCATCGGACGCGCAGGCGTGCCGCCATAACGGGCGCCTGCCGGCACGTCCGCCACAACACCGCTCATCGCCGCGATCTGTACGCCGTCGCCAATGTTGATATGGCCATTGATTCCGGCCGCACCGCCAATCATCACACCGTCGCCTATGCGGGTGCTGCCCGCGATGCCAACCTTGCTGACGATGCCGCAATGGCGGCCGATGCGCACGTTGTGGCCGATCTGGACCTGATTGTCGATCTTGGTGCCTTCGCCGATGACCGTGTCATCCATGGTGCCGCGATCAATCGTGGTGTTGGCGCCAATCTCGACATTGTCCTGAATGATGACCCGGCCGATCTGCACGATCTTCAGCATGCCGCGCGGACCGGGCGCATAACCGAAACCATCCTGACCGATGCGCGCGCCGTTATGGATAATCACATTATTACCAATGAGGGCCGCAAGAACGCTTGCGCCGCCGGCAATGGTGCAATCGCGCCCGATCTGCACATCCTGCCCGATGATGACGCCGGGACCGATGCGCGTACCCGCGCCAATATGGGCGCCAGCTCCAATCACGGCGAGCGACTCGACGATGACGCCCGCCTCCAGCTTCGCGGATGGATCGACATGCGCAGCATGGGAAATTTCAGCGTCCATACGCGCAATCGGACCAGGACGCATGGCGGAAGGATGCAGCAAGGCACCAACCTGCGCAAACAGCGTGTGCGGGTTTTTCGATATCAGCGCAGGGGTGTGAGACGGAAGCATGTCCACAAGTGCGGCGTCACAAATGACGGCGCCAGCGTCGCAGGTCTGCAGCTCGTCGCGGTTCTTGCGCGAAAGAATATAGCAGAGCTGATCGGGTTTTGCCCGGTACACCGGCGCGACGGAGCGAATGATCCGCTCTCCCGCTGCGTCATCAGACAGTTCCGCCCCAAGACGGTCTGCGATATCTTTCAATCGCAGTCCCTCGTGGGGCGGAAAAAAGGCGTTGTATTCCATCAGCCGGAAACTCCAGAACGTTCAAAGTTGCAGTTCTGGACTGCCGATATCAGAAAGTGTTGGACATGCCAAACCGGAAACGCTGTTCCTCGTCGTAGTCTTCCTTGGCGAAAGGCACGGCGTAGTCGACACGGATCGGACCGAAAGGCGACGCCCACATCACACCCACGCCGGCGGATGCGCGGATGGAGTTGTCGTCCTTCACACCTGCGCTGTTGGCAACCTTGTTGCCATACAGCGTGCCTGCATCCACGAAGCCAGCAAGGCGCAGGCCGAAATCTTCCGGAACGCCAGGCATCGGAGCCGAGACTTCAGCGGAAGCGGCGAAATAGGTCGTGCCGCCGATGGAGTCGGAGCCGATGCGCGGACCGATACCATCGTTCTTGAAGCCCCGAACCTGACGACCGCCGAACTTGAACTGATCGAACACAAGCAGATTGTCGCCTGTCGGCACCACGTGACCGGCCTGGCCGGTCAGAGAGCCGATGACATCGTACTCATCGGAAAGCGTGTAGAAGAAGCGAGCCTTGGCGTAAATCTTGTAATATTCGGAATCGCCGCCGAGACCTGCAAATTCGTTCGTCAGAGCAGCCTGCCAGCCTTCGCGCGGCATGTTGCGGTCATCGAGCGTATTGTAGTTCAGCGTGTTCGAAATGATGGACTGCGTCCAGTCACCGCCACGGATCAGGTCCTTGTAGGGAGCGGCAAGGTTGCTGCCGGTTTCCCAGTCGCCTTCGCCGTCATAATTGAGCTGCTTGTAGGTGTACTTGAACGTCGTTGAGAGGTCTTCGGTGATCGGCGCGGTCACGCGCAGCGAGAAGCCCTGCTCGTCGTAGTCATAATAGTCTTCGCTGCGGCTCTGGCTCTTGAACAGGTCGAAACCTGCTGCCAGACGGTAGCCGAGGAAATAAGGCTCCGTGAAGGACAGCGTATAGCTGCGCGCATCATCTTCACCCGCACCGGCGGCGAGACGGATGTATTGGCCGCGACCGAGGAAGTTCTTTTCTTCGATGGAAGCTTCGAGCAGAACGCCGTCGTTCTGCGAGTAGCCCGCGCCGATACCAAACGAACCCGTCGACTGATCTTCAACGTCAACCACGATCACGACACGGTCAGGCGCGCTGCCGCCGGCGGTCGAAATATTGACTTTGGAGAAGTAACCCAGCGCTTCGAGACGACGCTTCGCAGCGGTGATGACTGTCTGGTTGAACGCATCGCCTTCGGAAATATCGAATTCGCGACGGATGACATAGTCACGCGTGCGGGTGTTGCCACGGATTTCGATACGTTCGACGTAAGCGCGCTCACCCTGGTCGACGATATAGGTCACACCGATGGTATTGCCCGCCATGTCGCGGTCACCACGCGGGGTTACGCGGGCGAAGGGATAGCCTTCGCCGGCCACGCGCTTGGAAATCGCCTCCATGCTCTGCTGAACTTCCTTGGCGCTGTAGCTTGCACCCTGGCGGGTTTCAACGAGACCCTGCAATTCCGCACCATCAACACCCGGAACGGTCGATTCGACAACGACGTTGCCGAAATCATATTTCTTGCCTTCATCGACCGTGATCGAGATGGTGTATTCGTTCTTGGATTCGTCCAGCACCGCGTCAGACGATACGACCCGGAAGTCGGCATAACCGCGGTTATAGTAGAACTGGCGCAGCGCCTCTTCGTCGGCGCGCAGCTTGTCCTCGTTATAAACGTCCTTACGCGTCAGGAAGGACAGCATGTTGGACTTCTTGGTATTGATGACAGCGGCCAGACGACCATCGCTATAGGCATTGTTGCCGACGAAATCGATGCGACCGATCTTCGTGCGCTCGCCTTCATTGATGACGAAAGCAATGTTCACCCGGCCCTGACCGACGGAAACGGTCTGCGTGGTGATTTCGACATCGCTGCGGCCAATGGCTGCGTAAGCTTCCTTGATACGAGCGATATCCGCCGTCACGATTGCCTGATTGAACGGACCCATCGACTGGGTCTGCACGATGCCGGCGAGCTTGTCGTCCTTGATCTTGCGGTTGCCGTTGAAGACCACCTGATTGACCAGCTGGTTCTCGTCGACCGTCACGACCAGCGTACTGCCGGAAACGCGCATGGAGACATTCGAGAAATAACCTGTGGCGTAAAGACGCTTCACCGATTCATCGATGTCCGAATTGGAAAAGTTCTTACCCGGCGCAATGGTGATGTTGGAACGCACGGAGTCCGCGCCCGACCTTTCGGCCCCGCGAACATCGATCCTGCTGATGACGGCTGCATGTGCAACGCCAACAGAGGCAAGCACACCAAGGCCCGCAACCGAAGAAACACCGGCAGACAGAGCAACCGCCGACACAGCGTTCAAAAATCTTGAACCAGCCTTCATTTCAATTCTTACCTTTTTACGTTGTCCCTCAGCGGGCGGAACCCGACTCCGGCCATGTGCGTCGTTTTACCTGCTTTTCCCCTACAAGCAAGCGTGAACGTTAAATTCTGTTTACTTCGTGCTTCAGAGTGGCTCATTCGCCACTTCGGCATATAAACACGGTAAACAAGTCACTAACAAAACCGTTAAAACACAATCATCAGCCGATCAAGCTGCTGATATCGTTCCATGTTGCAAAAACCATCAGGCCCAAAATCATCATCATTCCGATACGGAACGCGACTTCCTGCGCGCCCGCACCGAGCGGCCTGCCGCGAATGGCCTCGATGGCGTAGAACACAAGGTGCCCGCCGTCCAGAACCGGCACAGGCATCAGGTTCAAAAGACCGATGGAGACGGAAAGAACGGCGGCAAGCTGGATAACGGCGGAAATACCGAGTGTCGCCATCTGGCCGGACGCCTGCGCCACCCGGACCGGACCGCCAAGCTGATCGGCATTCATGCGCCCAGTCACGAGATTGCCGATATAATTGAAGGTGCCGGTGATAACGTGGCCGGTTTCGCGCACACCTTCAGCCAGCGCCTCAGACGGTGAATATTCAATATGGCGAAAGTTACCGCTGGTCTGGTCGGTGACGATGCCGATAATACCCATCTCCAACTTGTTGCCGAACTGGTCCGTTGTCTCCGTGCGGGTCGGAACCATCGGCAGCTTCAGCTCCTCGCCCGCCCTTTCAACCGTTACGGTGATCGGCGTGCCCGGGCGGATGCCGACATAACGGCGGACATCCTCGAAGGTCATCACTTTTTCGCCATCGATCGCCACCAGCCTGTCACCGGGTTGAACGCCGGCTGCGGCAGCAGCACTGTTTTCGCGGACTTCCGCCACGACCGGATCGGCGATCATCCGGCCATAAATGCCAAAGAGCACCGCAAAGATGAGAATGGCGAGAATGAAATTCGCGATCGGGCCTGCGGCAACCGTGGCCGCCCTCTTCCACAGCTTAGCACCGGAAAGCGTCTGCGCCCTCTCCTCCAGCGACATATGCGACAGGCCGGAACTATCCGGCTTGCTCGCCGCGTCCTCATCGCCGAAGAACTTGACGTAACCGCCGAGCGGAATCGCCGAAATTTTCCATCGCGTGCCGCGCTTGTCGGTGAAACCGATCAGCTCCGGGCCGAAACCGATGGAAAACGCGGTGGAGCGGATTCCGCACCAGCGACCAACAAGATAGTGGCCCATCTCATGCACAAAAACGAGCAGCGACAGCACCAGGATGAAGGGCACGATATAGCCGGTCAGAAAACCGGTCGCCGCCATTACTGTGTTCATGACAATCTGCCCTTTGTGTCGTGACCTTTCGCGCCGCTCAGAAACCCGGCAACAGACCGCCGCCCGATCCGGGCACGTCGCCGGTTGCCGCCGCATGCACGAAAGCTATGAGGAATACCGCAAAGCAGGCGAAAACAAGACCGTCAACTCGGTCCATGAAGCCGCCATGGCCTGGAATGAGATGGCTGGAATCCTTGACCTGGAAACGCCGTTTCACGAAGGATTCGAAGAGATCGCCTATCTGGCTGAATACCGAAAGAATAAGAGCGAGCACCAGCACCAGCACGCTGATCCTGCCGTGATAGGCCATAGACACCGCGCCGCCGCCGATCACGGCCGCCACCGCCCCGCCGATGGCGCCAGACCAGGTCTTGCCGGGCGAGATCGAAGGTGCGAGCTTCGGCCCGCCAATGGCGCGCCCTACGAAATAGGCAAGAATATCCGTCGACCAGACGACGGCGAAGATGAACAGGATGGACACGAAGCCCGTCAGCTCGTCACCACGGATGGCCGAGAGCGATATGCCGCTCAGGCCCGCATAAAAAATACCACCCACCAGCCACCAATTTTTGCCGCGCAGGATCGGAAACAGCGCAGCGGTCAGCGTGAAGCCGGATAATAGAGGCAGATCGAGCGAGGATTCGCCGAAGATCGTGTTACCGGCGATGACGGCAACCGCGAACCAGCCCCAGGCGTTGCCTGTCGGGTTCGACTCCGACAGCCGGCTAATCGTCGACCATTCATAATAGATGAGGATCGCCAGAAGGCCCGCAACGATGCGGAACAGAATGCCGCCATACCAGGTCGCGGCCAGAATGACCGCCGCCATGACGATTGCGGACACAATCCGCAGTCTGAGTTCACGGCTCATCAGGCGCCTGCCACGGCAACCTGCTCGGTGAGTGCGCCGAAGCGGCGGTCACGCGTTGCATATTGCTCGATTGCGGAGAAGAATCGCTGGCGGTCGAAGTCCGGCCAATATTCGGGAACGAACAGAAACTCGGAATAAGCAGCCTGCCAGAGCAGGAAGTTCGACAGGCGCTCTTCGCCGCTGGTGCGGATAATGAGATCCGGATCGGGCATACCGGACGTGTCTAGTCTGGCCGAAATCATCTCCGGCGTAATGGATTCGGCATTAATCCTGCCTTCGGCGACATCGCGCGCAATCGCCGCTGTCGCACGCGCAATCTCGTCGCGACTGCCGTAATTGAAAGCGATCACCAGCGTCAGCTTGGTATTGTCCGCCGTCATCTGCTCCGCCTCTTCGAGGAGCGCGCGTATGTCGTGCTTCAGCCCCTGCCGGTCGCCGATGATCCGCACGCGGACATTTTCGCGGTGCAGTTCCGCAAGATCACGCCGGATGAAGGCTTTCAAAAGCCCCATCAGATCGCTCACCTCGGATTCGGGTCTACGCCAGTTTTCCGAGGAGAAGGCAAAGAGCGTGAGATAGCGTATTCCGCAGTCGCCGGCCGCGCGAACGGTCTCGCGCACGGCCTCCACACCGCGGCGATGCCCCATCACGCGCGGAAGACCGCGCTGCTTTGCCCAGCGTCCATTGCCATCCATGATGATGGCAACGTGCTCGGGAATGGAGGAACGTGTCGTCGTCGGCATATCGATCCAGTAACAGGGCAGCGCGGAATTAAAACGAATAAAATACAGATCTATCGCGAACGATGTCAGACCTGCATGATTTCCTTTTCCTTCTCGGCAAGCAAGCGGTCAATTTCCGAAATCGTGTCATCGGTCATTTTCTGAACCTTTTCCGACTGTCCACGGCTTTCGTCCTGACCGATGTCACCGTCCTTTTCGGCTTTTTTCAGACCATCCATGCCATCACGACGCACATGGCGAATCGCCACCTTGGACTTTTCGGCATAATCATGGGCGACCTTCACGAGCGATTTGCGGCGCTCCTCGTTGAGTTCAGGCAGAGGAATGCGCAGGTTCTGGCCGTCGACGATGGGGTTGAGGCCGAGATTGGATTCGCGGATCGCACGGTCGACAGCGTTGACCATCGACTTGTCCCAGATGTTGACGCCGAGCATGCGCGGCTCCGGAACTGTGATGTTGGCCACCTGGTTGAGCGGCACACGCGAGCCATAGGCGTCGACGGTGACCGGATCGAGAATATTGGCCGAGGCGCGGCCGGTGCGCAGCGACGCGATATCGCTCTTGAACGCATTGATGGCGCCATCCATACGGCGCTTGATATCGTTGAGGTCAACACCACTCATCTTGATACTCCATCTTGTCGGCCAGCGGCCGTAATCGCCCCTTGAGGCGGCATCGTTTTGATTATTTGTCGTGCACGATGGTCTTGCGGCCGCCGCCGGTCAATATCTGCGCAAAACCGCCCTTCTCGTGGATCGAGAAAACAATGATCGGAATGTGGTTTTCGCGGGCCAGCGCAACGGCGGCGACATCCATAACCGCCAGCCCCTTGCCGAGCACTTCACTGTGGGTCAGTTCGTCGAAACGGGTCGCCGTCGGGTCCTTCTTCGGATCGGCGGAATAGATGCCGTCCACCTGCGTGCCCTTGAAGATCGCTTCGGCGCCCATTTCGGCCGCGCGCAGTGCAGCAGCGGAATCAGTGGTGAAGAACGGGTTGCCCGTACCGCCGGCGAAAATCACCACGCGCCCCTGCGCGAGATGATGGAGCGCCGCACGTTGCGAGAAGCTTTCACAGATTTCAGGCATGGCGATTGCGGAAAGAACGACGGTATCGATGCTGAGCTTGCGTAGCGAGGTTGCGAGCGCCAGCGCGTTGATGACGGTCGCCAGCATGCCCATATGGTCGCCGGTAACGCGGTCGCCGCCCTTGGAGGCCACGGCGACACCGCGGAAAATATTGCCGCCGCCGACGACAACACCGACTTCGACGCCCATCGCCCTCGCCTGCGCGATATCGGAAGCGATGCGGTCAGCCACCGCCACATCGATACCGAAACCCTGATCGCCCATGAGGGCTTCACCGGAAGCCTTGAGAAGAACACGTTTGTAGATCGGCTTGGAAGACATCATGACTCCTCGGAAATGTAACCGAAACGCGGATACACGAAGGGCACCGCGTTGTCACGCGATGCCCTCCCGTTTTCCCAAGATTGGGTAAATATAATCAGCCCTTGGCGACGGCTGCGACTTCCGCTGCGAAATCGCTTTCTTCCTTCTCGACGCCTTCGCCGAGCAGCAGGCGAACCATACCCGTCACTTCGATGGAAGCGCCGGCTTCCTTTTCGGCTGCCTTGACGGCGTCGCCGACGGTCAGGTCAGGGTTGATGACGAAAGCCTGCGACAGAAGGGCGACTTCTTCGAAGAACTTGCGCATGCGGCCATCGACCATCTTTTCGATGATGGCTTCCGGCTTGCCGGATTCGCGGGCCTGTTCGATGAAGACGTTGCGCTCGCGCTCGGCAACAGCGGCGTCAACTTCTTCAGCGCGGATGGCGAGCGGGTTGGTCGCAGCGATGTGCATGGCAACCTGACGGCCGATGGAGTTCAGAACGGCCTTGTCGCCTTCCGACTTCAGGGCAACGAGAACGCCGAGCTTGCCGATGCCGTCGCCGGCAGCGTTGTGAATGTAGGTCGCAACAACGCCGTGCGGCACTTCGAGTGCAGCCGAGCGGCGCAGCGTCATGTTCTCACCGATGGTGGCGATTGCGTCCTTGATGCTGTCGGCAACGGACTTGCCGGTTGCCGGGTAGGTGGCGGCGGAAACGGCGTCAACGGTGCCATCGGTGGTGAGGGCGACCTGGGCGATACCGCGGATGAGGTCCTGAAACGCATCGTTGCGGGCAACGAAGTCGGTTTCGGAGTTCAGCTCAACGACAACAGCCTTGTGACCCATGGTGGCGACACCGACCAGACCTTCGGCAGCCGTGCGGCCGGACTTCTTGTCGGCCTTTGCGATGCCCTTGGCGCGCAGCCAGTCGATTGCCGCTTCCATGTCGCCATTGGTCTCAGCAAGAGCCTTCTTGCAGTCCATCATGCCTGCGCCGGACTTTTCGCGCAGTTCCTTCACCATTGCGGCTGTGATTTCGGTCATTGTGTGCCTCTTATCGGTTCGATCGGTCAGCCGGCTGAATTCGCCGTGCCGAAGTTCTGGGTGATGACTGTACCCGGCCGCACACCCTTTGAAACCCGGAAGTCCGGCAAGGGGCATGCGCATTCCCAAGTGCTGCGGCGTCGCCAAACATCGAAATGATGGGTGCCGCTCTAGTGTGACAGCGTTATGAAGACTACCTACCGTTCCAACCACATCGGACGCCTGCGGTTTTTAAAAACCCATGGCGGAGCGGTTAGAAACGAACAAGGCCGTCAACCCATTGAAGGTCTTTGACGGCCTTGTCATATCCTGGTCGAGGAGACGGCGATTAAGAAATCGCCGCCAGACAGGGCCTAGATCAGGCGCCAGCCTCGTCTTCGAGAGCGGGCTCGATCGGAGCTTCTTCGGAAGCGCCGATGTCGCGGCCGGAAGCGCCCTGCTGACGTGCGATACCGTCGATGGCGGCGCGGGCGATCAGGTCGCAGTAAAGCGAGATGGCGCGCGAAGCATCGTCGTTACCCGGGATCGGGTAGTCGATATGGTCAGGGTCGCAGTTGCTGTCGATGATCGCAACGACCGGAATGCCAAGACGCTTGGCTTCTTCGATCGCGATCTTTTCCTTGTTGGTGTCGATGATGAACATCAGGTCAGGTACGCCGCCCATATCGCGGATACCGCCGAGAGCCTTTTCGAGCTTTTCGCGCTCGCGCTCAAGGTTCAGGCGTTCCTTCTTGGAGTAGCCGGAAGCTTCCGAGTTCAGGATCTCGTCGACCTTGCGCAGGCGCTGGATCGAGTTGGAGATGGTCTTCCAGTTGGTCATCATGCCGCCGAGCCAGCGGGAGTTGACGTAGTACTGGGCCGAACGCTTTGCGCTGTCGGCAATGATTTCGGACGCCTGACGCTTGGTGCCGACGAACAGAACGCGGCCGCCACGAGCGACGGTGTCGGACACGACCTGAAGGGCGCGCGACAGCATCGGAACGGTCTGAGCCAGGTCGATGATGTGGATGTTGTTACGGTCGCCGAAGATGTACGGCTTCATCTTCGGGTTCCAGCGGTGCGTCTGGTGGCCGAAGTGAACACCAGCTTCCAGAAGCTGACGCATAGAAAAATCGGGCAATGCCATGCCTTGTTACTCCTTTTCCGGTTTAACCCCCGCGAAGCGAACAGCGCCAATTTTCATCGACACCACCGGGCGGAACGAACCGGATTTCTCCCGGAACATCCCAAGCTTCGCGTGTGGAATGGTGAGCCGCATACAGTCGCCCGCATGAAAATGCAAGCATTTATGCGAAAAAACCGCGAGAACGGCCCGCGTTTCAGCGAACCGGCTTGTTTTCGCAGGTTTCTGGCTTGAGAATATCGAGCTTCGTAAGCTTTCCCGTCAGAACAAAATCGCCGTAATCCATCGTCAGATCGCGGGTGATTCCGTTTTCGTAAAGCTTGAACGACATGCGGTAAATCGGCAGGGCGTCGGTGCCGGTCTTGTCGTTATAATAGGCGATCGTTACCGGCCAGAATGCCGCTTTGGCGAATTCGCCAGCCTTGCCGGCATCGGCATCGCCATCCTTCGGTATCTGCGACTTGCCGACCAGGGTGGACGTGATCAGGCTTTCATCGCCATCATCGGAACCGTCGAAAATGCGGGATTCGAAGATGCGTTTTCCCTGCTTTGCATGTTCGATGACCTGAAACATATGCTGCGTCGGGAATTCGCTGGCGACGAGGCTGACCTGGCGGGCATCCGGCCGGGTCAGATCGACCTTCACGCCGTCAGTGCCGTCGATCGCCGCCCCCTGCACTTCCTTGTCCAGCTTGTCGTCGGTGTAGGACTTGGTCTCGAAGGTAAATTTCTTGGCCGCGATATCTTCGAACGTGGTGGTCTGCTGGTCGGTCATGCGCACGGCGTCGCCAGTGTTGATCTGCGTCACGAAACGGAAATCCGTCTTGTAACCCTGACAGGCAGAGCCGGTGAATTCATAGACCATGCGGCCGGTCATGCCCTCGATGCCGGAACGGTCAGACGCATCCTTGAGTTCGAGATCGTAGACGGCGCGGTGCGATACGAGATCAGGAACCGCGACGGGCAAGGCATTGGCAGCGTTTGACAGGCCGGTCATAAGCCCTGTTGCGGCAACGAAACCCAGCGTCCTGACAAACATGCAATATCTCCTGTTGGACTCGCTGCTCATATTGTACAAGCAACCACCCGGCTTTTGGATCAACATCTTCTGAATGCCGGATTCTTGAAGGATTTACAACAAAACCGGAGACGAAAATGTCTGACGTCATCGAAGGCCGCCTCAAGGAACTCGGCTTTACGCTTCCTGTCGCCGCAGCACCAGCCGCAAACTACGTTCCGTTCACCATCAGCGGCAATCTTCTTTATGTATCAGGTCAACTGCCGATGGAATCGGGCAAGATTGCGGTGACGGGCCTTGTTGGCCGTGATGTCGACGTTGCCAGCGCCCAGCGCGCGGCAGAATTATGCGCCGTCAACATTCTCGCACAGGTCAAGGCCGCTTTGAATGGCGATCTCTCGAAAATCCGTCGTGTCATCAAGCTGAATGGCTTTGTCGCGTCGGTTCCGGAGTTCGTGGAGCAGCACCTTGTCATCAACGGCGCTTCCAATCTCATTGCCAATGTTCTCGGTGAGCCCGGCAAACACGCCCGCGCCGCCGTCGGCATGGCTTGCCTACCCTTCAATGCCGCTGTCGAAATCGACGCCATCCTGGAAATCGACGTATGACGCTGAAACTCTCCTGGTTGACGGCTCAGCCCGTCGCCCATCGCGGTTATCATGATCTCAACAAGGCGGTCTGGGAAAACACGCTTTCCGCGTTTTCCCGCGCCATCGAAGCCGGTTTCGCCATAGAATGCGACGTTCAGCTGGCAGCGGACAGCGTGCCGGTGGTTTTCCATGACCACGACCTGGAGAGGCTGACCGGCATCAAAGGCGATGTGCGTGAACGCACCTCGGCAGAGCTGGCGATGCTTTCCGTTGGGCAAACCAAGGATCGCGTCCCTACCCTCAAGCAACTTCTGGTGCTCTGCGCCGGCAAGGTGCCGCTCGTCATCGAGCTGAAGGGCCGCGAAGGCGAAGGCGTCGACGACGGTTTTGCCGAGGCGGTGCTGGAAGACCTCGAGGGCTATAAGGGCCACGTCGCGCTGATGAGCTTCGACCACCATCTGCTGAGAGATCTGAAGGCCGCCGGCTCGCCCTGGCCGCTCGGGCTCACGGCCGAAGGCGACAAGCCGGAGGACTTCTTTAAACATGACGAAGCGATGCAGATGGGGCTCGATTTCATTTCCTATCATTGGGGTCATCTGCCCAACAGCTTCATCGAAGCGCAAAGAAAACTCGGGGTTCCGGTGATTACCTGGACGGTCAGGGATGAAAATGCGCGCGCGACTACTTATAAATATGCGGACCAGATGACATTCGAAGGTTTCTACCCGAGAGAGAACCCATCCGCTACGGCATGACAGAAGACTATTCCATCAGCATTGCGCAATCCTTCAGGGATATCGATCCGGAAAGCTGGAAGCGGCTTTCCGGAACCTCGCGCAATATGTCAGGAAAAATATACAACCCCTTTATTTCCCATGAATTTTTATCATCCATGGAAGAATCTGGGTCGGCGACTGGCAAAACCGGCTGGCTCGGGCATCATCTGCTTCTCGAAAACGCCTCCGGTGTTCTCGTCGGCGCGGTGCCGGCCTATCTGAAGAACCACAGCAAGGGCGAATATGTCTTTGACCACGGCTGGGCGGATGCTTTCGAACGGGCGGGCGGGCATTATTACCCTAAACTGCAATGTTCAGTGCCCTTCACACCCGCAACCGGGCCACGTCTGCTCGTTTCAGAAATCGAGGACGAGACCCGATTCAAGGCGTTACTGGCCTCCGGTCTTGCCCAGGTGACGGAGAAGATCGGTGTCTCCTCGGCACATGTCACATTTCTGGAAGAGGGCGATCTGTCCGCCCTTCTGCCGCGC
Organism: Agrobacterium salinitolerans; assembly: GCF_002008225.1. Taxonomy (GTDB): domain Bacteria; phylum Pseudomonadota; class Alphaproteobacteria; order Rhizobiales; family Rhizobiaceae; genus Agrobacterium; species Agrobacterium salinitolerans. The sequence continues at coordinate 490,199 of NZ_MRDH01000006.1, forward strand.
GATTTCCTGCACAGGACTGACCAGCAGTTCCACTTCATCAATGACGGTTATCGCGACCATGATGATTTTCTTGACGCCCTTTCCTCACGCAAGCGCAAGGGGTTGAAAAAGGAACGCCGCGCGGCGCTGGAAAGCGGCATCGAGATCGACTGGCTGACTGGGAGCGACCTGACCGAGGATATCTGGGACCAGTTCTTCGCCTTCTATATGGATACCGGCAGCCGCAAATGGGGCCGGCCATATCTGACCCGGGAGTTTTATTCGCTGATCGGCGAACGCATGGCCGATGATGTGCTGCTGGTAATGGCGAAACGCGAGGGGCGCTATATTGCCGGTGCGATCAATTTCATCGGCTCGGACGCGCTTTACGGCCGCCACTGGGGCTGCATCGAGGATCATCCCTTCCTGCATTTCGAGGTCTGTTATCATCAGGCAATCGATTTCGCGCTGGCGAAGGGATTGAAACGGGTGGAAGCCGGTGCCCAGGGCGAACATAAGTTGGCGCGCGGTTATATGCCGGTCACCACCCACTCGGCACATTTCATTGTCCATCCGGGCCTGCGCCGCGCCATTGCCGATTATCTTCAGCGTGAGCGTGAGGAAGTCGAGCATATCGGCGATTATCTCGATGAACACACGCCCTTCCGCAGGGGCGAGAGACAGGAACCGGACGTATAAGTCCGCCATGAGGAGAGATCACGATGACGGCCAGCGCCTATGACGACAACAATATCTTCGCAAAAATACTGCGCGGCGAAATTCCGTGTCACAAGCTTTACGAGGACGAGCATACACTTGCTTTCATGGATGTGATGCCGCAGGCCCCCGGCCATCTGCTCGTTGTTCCCAAGACCGGCTCCCGCAACCTGCTCGATGCCGACCCGGAAGTGCTGGCGAGGACCATTCCCGTCGTTCAGAAACTGGCGGTTGCGGCAAAGGAAGCCTTCGATGCCGATGGCGTCTTCATCGCGCAGTTCAACGAGCCGGCGGCTGGCCAGACCGTTTTCCATCTGCATTTCCACGTTATTCCGCGCAAGGAAGGCGAGCCGCTGAAGCCGCATTCCGGCGTGATGGCCGATGGCGACATATTGAAGGCCCACGCGGAGAAGATAAAGGCCGCGCTTGCTTCGTGATGGTTGCCTGGTCGACTTTATCCTCGGCCTTGCGCCGAGGACCCAACCTCGTATCGAAAATCAATCGGTTGCAAATGCTCGGGACAGGCCCGAGCATGACGCAGGAGCGGTTTTCGGACTGATCATTCCGGAGAGCGGTAAGCATTCCTCTCCGGCCACGGCCAGCCTTCAAGCGCCGTCATATCGGGCCGGAATATTTCCACCTTCAGCGGATAACAGGCCGCCGTATCGCTCGAATGCGTGGCGCTGCAATCACCGCCCGGACAGGCGGAAAGCGCGCCGATAAGATCGATCTCGGCGAAAAGCTCCAGATAATCACCCGGACGCACCGGGCTCGCCTTCATGAAATATTGGTGTGTGTCGCGGGTGAAACCCGTGCACATGAAGACATTGAGGACGTCATGCACATGCGGTTCCGCCTGCCGGAATGACAGGCCCCTTGAGGAGGCCAGCGCATTGGTCAGATTGGAATGACAGCAATGGTGGTAATCACCGCCGCTCAGGAGCTTGTTGGTATAGGGATCGCAGCGTGTGCCGATTACGTCATGCACACCGCCGCCGTCTTCATCGAAACCGTACCACGATAGCGTGTCATGGGTGATCGTCGCCATCGGCCGCAGGGACGGCAGGTTGCTCCACAGCCGGTTGCCGACCGAAACATGGGTGGCGTGCAGGGCGCGGGTCTTGCCGCTGAAAAACCGCTCGGTCAGATCATGGGCGTTCCAGAGGTTCAGGTCTCCGACCTGCGGACCTTCAACACTTACGATGCGAAAAAAATGCCCCTTCGGAACGTTGAAGGTGCGGCCGTCACGCGGCGGCACAATGACCTCATCGATCTTTTCCATGCTTCGTTTGGCTTCTTCCAGACGTGCAAGGTCCGGCATTTCAAGCGTCCCGTTCGGATAAACGACAACAGGACGGACGGCGCGGCGTTCAGCGGCGTCGACGGGTTCGGTGGCGGTCAAGGGGGTCATGAAATCCTCAGGCAATCAAAATCTAGAGGCGAAATTGCGCCATGTGCGCGCGCCTGACAAGACGGGTTCTTCTTGCGCTCAGGCCAAGTCTTACTTACCCTTGAGACACCATGAAATTACCGCCGCTCACCACCCTCCGGGCATTCGAAGCCGCAGCCAGAAGAACGAGTTTTTCTCTGGCTGCGCAGGAACTCGGCATGACGGCAACTGCCGTCAGCCAGCATGTGCGCAATCTGGAGGCATGGCTCGGTGTAGCGCTGTTCGAGCGGCATGCGAGGGGTGTGAGGCTTACCCCGGCCGGAAAAGAATTCGGCACGACGGTTTCGACTGCCCTACGCCAGATTGCCTCTGGCGCCGCCCGGATCCGTCAGGGCCGTGACCGCATGACCGTTCGCCTTGCCAGCCTGCCCTCAGTCGTCGCGCATTTTCTGACGCCCCGCCTGCCTCGCTTTCGGGCGCTTTACCCCGATATACAGGTATCCATCAGCTATTCCGGTGCGCATCACGCAATACCGGCCGATCTCACCATAGGGCATGGCGTCGCGTCCGGGGAAAATGCGGTCGCGCTTTTCAGCGCAGAGACGCGACCGACATGCGCGCCGGGCTATGTCGCTAAATTCGGTCCTTTCGACAATATTGACAGCCTCTTAGGAGCGGAATTGCTGCATGACGACACCGAGGCGGCTTGGCAGAACTGGTTCGCAGCCGGGGGAATATCCCTGCCCGATAACGCCGGTCCGGTTTTTGCGGATTTCAATCTGCTCGTGACCGCGCTCAAAGCCGGTCAAGGCATTGGCCTCTGCCCGACGGCGCTGTTTCACAAAGAGATCGCCGAAGGTCAACTGATCGTGCTCTTCGATCGGGCGACGGATACGGAGAAATATTACTGGCTGATGGAAGCAGACGAGATGACCGCACCGGCTAGACTTCTTGCGGATTGGCTTGTTGCGGAAGCCCGACGGAGCGGTCTCTGACGTAAACCAATCTCAGAAACCGAGCGCGAACAACCCACCCGCCAGAAGCAGGATCGGCACCGCCACACCGACGATGACCCGCTGGCCTGCCATCAGAAATGCGATGAAACCGAGTGCGGCAGCGCCGATGCGCAGCCACAGGGGGGATGCTTCCAGCGTTCCGGTTGGAAAGACGATCAGCTTGGCGGTGACGGCCATGACGAGCGCCGTGGCGACCGCCCTCACCCAGTGCAGCGCTTCGGAATCCTCCTTCAGGCGGTTACCGGCGAGAACGCCGAGCCACCGCCAGAGATCGGTCGCCAGCCAGCCGGCAATCGCGATGAAGAGATAGGGCGCCCACCAATGTTCCGTAATCATGGTTCGCTCTCCGGTGAGACGGGTTTTATCCGGCGGCGGAACACGAGGCGGTCGATCAGATAGGCAGCCGTGCCCCCGCCTATCCCGGCATAGAGAATATCGAATTCCGGTGCGATGACCGCGAAGGCGGGCCCGGCGATGACGCCGATGACGAAGGCGACCTTGACGACGGAATGACGGGCCGAAGCCCAGATCGATGCCACGAAATAGACCGGTGTGAGAAAAAACAGCACGCCGGCGACGAGTGGTGGAAAGGCGGCGACGACGCCGTAACACAGGCCGACGATGATGGCATTGACCACGGTGAGCGTCATGCCAAAACCAGCGAACCAGGCGGCGCGGGCTTCACGCGGCACCCTGGAGAGGTTCTGCGTAGCAAAGACCCAGGCCGTGATCGCAACGAAATGCGACAGAAACAGCAAAATCCATGTCGGCGTCTTCGCGCCGCGCATTTCCGGAACGATGGAGGCGACCATCGGCATCATCCGGACCGACGACAGCGTCACCGCCAGAAAGCAGGCAGCAAGATTGGCGCCGCCGACCATGGAGCCGATCAGGATCATCTTGGCCGGCAGGGCCCAGATCATCAGCGTCATGAAGACGGCTTCGCCGCGCGCAACACCCGATTCCAGCGCGAAGGCGCTGAAACCGACGAAAGATGTCATAAGAATGAGCGAGGGCAGCGAAAATATGCCCCGCATTCCCCGGAAAAACCAGCCACTCAGGGGGATGGTATCGCTGTCGGCAGTCTGCATTGCTGACCCACTTGTGCATATCACCCGAAACTGTGCCGCAGCTTCGGGGTAACGTCATGCATAAAATAAAAAAGAGCGTCGCAGGCATCAGGGAAAAACGCGACGCGCTTCATACATGAAAATGCCGGGCTTTCGCCCGGCATCGGTTTATCGGTCGAAGACCTCGATCATTTCTTCTTCGGCACTTTCGGCACCGCATTGGTCTTGCGCCGCGGCTTGCTGTCATCGTCCGACTTGTCGGCCTCGGCAACAAGAACATCCGCCTCTTCATTGGCCTTAGCCGCCTTGGACGCCGTTTTCGCCTTGGCCTTCGGTTTGCCCGGCGATTTCGCCGCCTTCAGCTCGGCCTCCGGCTGCGGTTTCACGGGTGCGGTCTCCGGCAGAACCTCAAGGATCAGACCGTCGGAACCGTCATCCTTCTTGCCGACGGTGACGCTGACGACGCCGCCCTTCTTGAGCTTGCCGAAGAGGATTTCATTGGCGAGCGGCTTCTTGATGTTTTCCTGGATCACACGCGACAGCGGGCGGGCACCCATCTTTTCGTCGTAACCCTTCTCCGCCAGCCAGGAGATCGCATCTTCATGCAGATCGAAGGTGACGTTGCGCTCGGAGAGCTGGGTTTCCAGCTGCATGACGAACTTTTGCACGACCTTGTGGATAACGGCGGTCGGCAGCGGCGAGAACGGAATGATCGCATCCAGACGGTTGCGGAACTCCGGCGTGAACAGGCGGTTTATCGCCTCTTCATCCTCACCCGTGCGGCGCGAAGAGCCGAAACCGATCGCCGATTTCGCCATTTCGGACGCACCCGCATTGGTCGTCATGATCAGGATGACGTTGCGGAAGTCGATCTTCTTGCCGTTATGGTCTGTCAGCGAGCCGTGGTCCATCACCTGCAACAGGATGTTGTAGATATCAGGATGCGCCTTTTCGATTTCGTCCAGCAGCACCACGGAATGCGGATGCTGATCGACGCCATCGGTCAGGAGACCGCCCTGATCGAAGCCGACATAACCGGGAGGCGCACCGAGCAGGCGCGAAACGGTATGACGCTCCATGTACTCCGACATGTCGAAGCGCAGCATCTCGACGCCGAGCGAAGCGGCAAGCTGCTTGGCCACTTCCGTCTTGCCCACGCCCGTCGGGCCGGAAAAGACATAGGAGCCGATTGGCTTGTTCGGTTCGCGCAGGCCCGCACGCGCCAGCTTGATGGCCGTGGCAAGCGCCTCAATGGCGATGTCCTGACCATAAACGACCGAGCGCAGTTCTTTTTCAAGGTTGGCGAGGACCATCTCGTCATCCTTGGAAACCGTCTTCGCGGGAATACGGGCCATCGTCGCGATGGTGGCCTCGATTTCCCGTTCGGTGATCAGCTTGCGGCGCTTGGAAACAGGCAGCAACATCTGTGCGGCACCGGTCTCGTCGATCACGTCAATCGCCTTATCCGGCAGCTTGCGGTCCGAAATATAGCGGGCCGACAATTCGACGGCAGCCTTGATCGCCTCGTTGGAATATCTGAGGTGATGGTAGTCCTCGAAATAGGGTTTCAGGCCCTTCATGATGGCGATTGCGTCATCGATCGACGGCTCGTTGACGTCGATTTTCTGAAAACGACGAACGAGCGCACGGTCCTTTTCGAAGAACTGGCGATATTCCTTATAAGTGGTCGAACCGATGCAGCGGATCGCGCCAGAAGACAAGGCAGGCTTCAAGAGGTTCGATGCATCCATCGCGCCGCCGGAAGTGGCGCCGGCACCGATGACGGTGTGGATTTCATCGATGAACAGAACCGCGCCCGGAAACTCCTCGAGTTCCTTGACGACCTGCTTCAGCCGCTCCTCGAAATCACCGCGATAGCGGGTGCCGGCCAGCAGCGTGCCCATGTCGAGAGAGAAGATAGTGTCATTGGCAAGCGCTTCCGGCACCTTGCCTTCGACGATACGCTTGGCCAAGCCTTCGGCAATCGCCGTCTTGCCCACGCCCGGATCACCCACATAAAGCGGGTTGTTCTTGGAGCGGCGGCAGAGGATCTGGATCGTGCGGTTGACCTCGTCGTGTCGGCCGATCAACGGGTCGATCTTGCCGTTCTTGGCCTTCTCGTTGAGATTGACGCAATAAGCCTTCAGAGCATCCTGCTGCTTTTTGGCGGACGAACCGTCCTCTTCCGGATTGCTTCGGTTCGGCTTGTTCTCGCTTTCCGGCTCATCGGCGCCGCGCGGCGGGCGCGTCTGCGACGTGCCGGGGCGCTTACCAATGCCGTGGGAGATGTAGTTGACCGCGTCGTAACGGGTCATTTCCTGTTCCTGCAGGAAATAGGCGGCATGGCTTTCGCGCTCGGCAAAAATGGCCACAAGCACGTTCGCGCCCGTCACTTCCTCGCGGCCGGACGATTGAACATGGATGACGGCCCGCTGGATGACACGCTGGAAGCCGGATGTGGGCTTGGAATCCTCGTCATAACCGGTGACGAGGTTGGTCAATTCATTGTCGACGTAATCGCTGACAGTCTTGCGAAGAGCATCCAGATCGACATTGCAGGCGCCCATGACGGCTGCGGCATCCGCGTCGTCGATCAGCGCCAGAAGGAGATGTTCGAGCGTCGCATATTCGTGGTGACGCTCATTTGCAAAGGTCAGTGCCTGGTGCAGCGCCTTCTCGAGACTCGGGGAAAAAGTTGGCACGTTGCGATCCTCATTTCTTTTCCATGACGCACTGCAGCGGGTGCTGGTGCTGTCGGGCGAAATCCATGACCTGGCTTACTTTCGTCTCTGCGACCTCATATGTAAACACCCCACATTCGCCCACGCCGTGCTGGTGCACGTGCAGCATGATGCGGGTTGCCGCCTCGCGATCCTTCTGGAAAAACCGTTCCAGAATATGGATGACGAATTCCATGGGAGTGTAATCGTCATTCAGTAAAAGAACACGGTACAAATTCGGTCTTTTCGTTTTCGGCTTGACGCGGGTGATAACAGACGTTCCGCGGTTGGTGCCGCCGCCGTCTTCCCCTTCGCCCTCGCCCTGCATGTAGATCGGCTTAGCGATCATCTTTCATCATTCTCCAAACTGTTCTCAAACCGACAGCTGATTGCCAGGAGGGAGAACTTCGCCTCTCCATATCTAGGTCGTTAAGATGCGATTTTAAGCCCCTTGCGCAAGGGTGCAATCACTATTGCGTTTGCGAAGAGGCAAACCTCGGGAAAAGTGCGAATATGGGGGCAGCGAGGGCGCAGGAAAAAACGAACCTGCCGTCGAGGTGCATTTTTCAAGCCCGATGCCAATGGGCGCGACAGGTCGCGGCGCAGCCGAATCCGGTTCGCCGCCGCGGACCTTATTCCTTTTCGTCGAGCATTTCTCGAACGGCGATGGCCAGCTGCTTGAGCGAGAAGGGCTTCGGCAGGAAACCGAACTTGGCGTCGGCAGGCAGGTTCTTTGCGAAGGCATCTTCGGCATAACCCGAAACAAAGATGAATTTCAGGTCCGGATAGGATTTGCGCAGTTCTCGCAACAGCGACGGACCGTCCATTTCCGGCATCACGACGTCGGAAACGACGATATCGACCTTGCCTTCCAACTCCTCCATCACCTCCAGAGCTTCGGTGCCGGAGCCGGCCTCGTGCACGGTATAGCCGCGGGTTTCCAGCATGCGCTTGCCGCCGCGCCGCACCGCTTCCTCATCCTCCACCAGAAGCACGACGGCGGATTTTCCGGTGAGGTCCAGCGGCTCTTCCTTCACCGGCTCGGCTGCGATGGCCGGAGCAAGCGCCGCTGCGCCGGGCTGCTGCCCGTTGTTCTGAACGGCCTCCACCACATGGCGCGGCAGGTAGATGCGGAAGGCGGTGCCCTTGCCCACCTCCGATTCGGGATAGATGTAACCGCCCGACTGTTTGACGATGCCATAGACCATGGACAGGCCAAGGCCGGTGCCTTTGCCGACTTCCTTGGTGGTGAAGAAGGGCTCGAAAATCTTGTCCATGATCTCCGGCGGAATGCCCGTACCGTTATCGGAGACTTCCACCATCACCATGTCCTCGGCCGGGAATTCCGGACGGCCGAGCGCTGCTATTTCCTTCGCGTCGACGTTACGCGTCCGGATGGTGATCTTGCCGCCGTCGGGCATGGCGTCGCGCGCATTGACGCAGAGATTGATGAGCACCTGCTCAAATTGCGAGAGATCCGTCTTCACGGGCCAGAGATCGCGGCCATAATCGACCTCCAGCTTGACATTCGTGCCGGAAATAAGCCTGTCCACCAGCATGCGCAGATCGCCGATCACATCCGTCAGGTTGAGGATAGCCGGACGCATGGTCTGCTTGCGCGAGAACGCCAGAAGCTGGCGCACCAGCACGGCCGCGCGGTTGGCGTTGCGCTTGATCTCCATGAGGTCGGCGAAGCTCGGATCGGCGGGCCGCGCCTGCAGCAGAAGATGATCGGACGAGAGCAGAATGGCGGTGAGCACATTGTTGAAATCGTGGGCGATGCCGCCCGCCAGCGTACCGACCGCATTCATCTTCTGGGTCTGCGCCATCTGGGTCTCGAGTGCCTTCTGCTCCGTCACCTCGATGGCATAGACGATCGCCACTTCTTCCGGCGCTTCATCGTCCTGATCGATGACAGCGTTGACGTAGAATCGGAAATGCCGGCCTTCGTCGCTCGGGTGACGGGAATCGAAGGGGGCAATATCGCCCTGGCGGTCCTTTGCCTCGGCCAGCGCCTGCTCGAGCCTCGGCTTCTCATTGTCGTGAAGAATGGTCTCAAGCGCCACGCCGCGGTCGATATCATCGCGTCCGACGACGCCGGAAAACAATTTCAGGAAGGGCGCGTTGATCCGCAGGATGCGGCCTTCGCCGTCAAGCGAGGCGATCGCCATCGGCGTATTGTTGAAAAAGCGGGTGAAACGCATGGCGGAGGAGGATTCCGTATCCTCCTGCCCCTTGGGGCGCTTCAGGACGATGGTGCGGCTCTCACCGGGCGCGCCATCCTTCGAGGTGACCTGATGCACGAGGCGAGCCGGCATGCTCTGCCCGTTCACCCGTCGCATGTCGAGGTCGAGGATTTCAGTGCGCTTCGCCGTGCCCTGCGGATGCACCGATTCGATAAGCGCCATGCCCTCGCCGGCGACGATATCGGAAACGGTCATGGAACCGGGTGAAAACTGTGCGAGATCGATGCCGAGCCATTCCGACAGGGTGGCGTTCAGATAAACGATCTCACCCTTGCGTCCGGCGGAAAAGAAACCGGCCGGGGCGTGATCGAGGTAATCGATGGCGTTCTGCAATTCGCGGAAAAAGCGCTCCTGATCCTCGCGCTCCGGCGTGATATCGGCGATCTGGAAGACGTGCAGCCCCTCGCCGCCCGCATCCTTCAGCACCCGGCCCTTCAGCCTGTACCAGTGCGGACCCGCATTGGAATCCTCGCCCAGCGGCTTCAGCAACCGGAACTCTTCGTAGCCTTCGCGGCCTTCGCGCAGCACGTTGATGAGCCGGTAGAGCGCTTCGGTCGATTCCCGGCTGCGCGACAGGAGCGTTTCGAGACTCTGGATATCGCTCGCCTTGGTGGTGCCGCTCATCCGGCAATAGGTGGCGTTGGCGTAGACCATATGCCCCTTGGCGTCGGTGATGAGCGTGCCTTCCGGGTGCGCCGAGAGAAACCGGCGGGCAAGGCCGTCCGATTGCGACTGCGGCATGACCTCGATGAAACCGATGATTGACGAGACCAGAAAGAAAATGCCCATCATGGCCAGCACGCCGAGTATGCCGAGCACGATTTCGTTTTCCAGCTGATCCCTGAAATAGACGAAGGCGGCGGCGGCGGCGATCAGAACCAGCGCCAGAAGCAGAATGCGCAAGACGGTGCCGGAACGGGCGCGCCTGTCCACCAGCGGAAGGTCGTTGTCGCTTGTATCGCGCACCCGTGTCATCTTGGCCTCGCAGTCGTGCAGGTCGTCATTCGGTCAGCCCTATTCCCTTGACGGAATCGGACACTAAAATTTCTTGTAGCAACTCGCTTGACCGGCAAAAAGCTCCGCCAGGACACAAAGGCTTAAAAACGCACAGCGAAAACGGCCTGAAAGGTGTATAAAAGCCTTAAAAGACTACGGCCTGGTGCAGGTCAACGCCTTTACCTGACATTGAATGCGTGGCGCGGAACAGACGATCTTGCCATCGGTGACGGTGCAAACCGAGCATCCGTCCGTGAAGTCGACACAGGAAGGATTGTCGCGCACGAACTCCGCCATGGTCGCTGCGCTATCCGGCGCCTTGTCTTCGGCCCACGCCATCGAAGATAGAAACGCGTAAAACGATGGCAACAGAAAAACAATACGCATCAAACGCAGCGCTAGGGAGCTATCGATGCGTAATGACTGGGACATCCCGGAACGCTCCTTCGGCAAAAGAATTGCAACTTTCACTGTCTTTTAGCATTGAAGGACGAGAGCTGGCGCGTTGGTGGCGTCGTTACGGTTGAGGCGGCAATCCTGTGGGCGAAATCAATAAACCTTGTATCGCGCCTAAAAAAATCGTCTTTTCCTGCTTGATGTTCACATTATAAGAACCACGGCAATATTAATTGCCCAAGAAACGAAAAAGCCAAAAAATCTGAAGGGATGATCTCCATGATGGAAGATTTTATCGGCGCTTATGGAAACCGTCTCATCGTCGCCGTTGTTGGAGTGGGTGTGGCCCTGCTCATTCTGGCGATTGCGCTGTGGCTTCTGCGCAGACGCAGCGGTTCGGCCCCTTTCATTCGAGGCGGCCGCAACCGGCAGCCGCGCCTGCAGGTCCTCGATGCGACAGCCGTGGACGCACGCCGCCGTCTGGTGCTGGTGCGCCGTGACAATGTCGAGCATCTCGTCATGATCGGCGGCCCGACAGATATCGTCATCGAGAGCGGTATAGGCGCGATCCCCATTGTCAGGGACGTGCAGGAGCCGGAATTGAAGGCGCTCCCGCGCCAGGAAAGCGAGCAGAAGAGAGCCGAGCCGGCGATCCAGCCGGAACGTCGCCCCGCCCTGCCGCAACAGCAGCCCGTTGCGGCTGCGGCTCCCGTTTCCGTGCCTGAGGAACCCGTGAAGCAAGCACAGCGGCCGGAGCCGTTGGCACCGGCGCCGTCCCCGCGTCCAGCACCCGTTGCGGCGGCCGCCGCTCAGCTTCCTCCACGCCCATCGACCCAGCCGCAGCCCGTACGCACGCCTGCACCGGCGCGCGAAACCGCGCCGCCGGCACGACAGGCGGCACCCGAGCGGGAGACCGCGCGCGCCACACCGCCGCCGATACCGGTTGCAACGGCTCCGGTCGCTGCCGTCTTGCCGATGGCGGCGGCATCGCTCGACATGGCGGCGGCCCGAACGGAACCAAGGCGTGCCGAGCCCGTCGTGCAGGCTCCGGCGCCGGTCGCACCGCCGATCCCTGCACCGGCGCCCGTCGAGGCAAAGGCGGAAGAACGGACTGCGGAATTCGCCCCGCCGGTCTTTGCCGCGCGAGAGCCGGTGATCGACCAGTCCATCGCCGCCGATTTTCTCGACGCTGCGCGGGAGCGCGTCCTTCCAGACCTGAAGCCGGGACAGACGACGCCGCCCGCACCTTTCCCGCCCAAGCCTGAAAATCCGGCAGTGGCTTCGAACGACGCCGAGCCGAAATTTTCCGATGAGCTCGCCAGCGATTTCGAAAGCTTCCTCGAGGCGGAGATCGCCAAGAGCAAGGCGGATAACGAACCGTCCATCGCCCCTGTCGGGGATAAGCAGATCAAGCCGCAGCCAGCTTCCCCGCCTGTTACCGGCGCTTCACCGGATGGAGACATGCAGAAGGAAATGGCGCGTATCTTCGGGGAACTTTCCGTGACCCGCGACCGCTGACGGGCGCAGGTCTTCCGGCCAGAAATTTGAAATAGAAAAAGGGCACGGAAGCGATTTCCGTGCCCTTAATTTATTTGTCATGCGATTCGCCAACCTGCCGGCCACAGCGCCTTATTCGTCGCGATAGACTTTTTCGCGACGCTCGTGACGCTCCTGCGCCTCGATGGAAAGCGTTGCAATCGGGCGGGCGTCCAGACGCTTGAGGCCGATAGGCTCACCCGTTTCCTCGCAGTAACCGTAAGTGCCGTCTTCGATCCGCTGAAGAGCCGCATCGATCTTGGAAATGAGCTTGCGCTGACGGTCACGGGCGCGAAGTTCAATCGCACGGTCCGTTTCGGAAGAAGCCCGATCGGCGAGATCAGGGTGGTTGGCGCTTTCTTCGGCGAGATGTCCGAGGGTCTCGCGCGCTTCTCGCAGGATGTCATTTTTCCAGGCGACCAGCTTCGCGCGGAAATAAGCCCGCTGGCTGGCATTCATGAACTCATCGTCTTCCGAGAGCACATATTTGCTAAGATCGATCTTCTCACTCAACGCGATTCTCCTCGAAGAACATCTCAATGCGGCGGTGTATACTCCAATGATAGTCAACGATTCAAGTCTGCAGATCAGTTTTCAGGCATTTTTAAAACTGACACAAAAATCATCTAAATGACTATTTTTTATCCTTTATTCGTATTGAAGCGAACTCTTCTTCAATCACTTCAACGCGACTTACTAACAGGAAAGAGGACTTGCGGTCCTGCAACCCTATCCTGTAGCATTCAACCCGTGCCCTGACATTCGAACGCCGGTCCCCGCCCTTGACAGCATCTTCCCCGAGCCGAGTTTACCTTCTGCGTCACGCCAAGGCCGCTTGGGCGGCGCCGGGAGAGCGGGATTTCGACCGGGGATTGAACGAAGCGGGTTTTGCCGAGGCGGAGGTCATCGCCGACCTTGCCGCCGACCGGCGCTACCGTCCCGATCTGCTTCTGTCATCCACCGCCGCGCGCTGCCGGCAGACTACGCAGGCCTGGCAGCTTGCCTTCAACGAAGCCGTAAACATCTTCTACGTCGATGAGATGTATAATGCCCGCAGCGAGACCTATCTGTCGCTCATCGCCGCGCAGACGGAGGTGCAGTCGGTGATGCTGGTGGGGCACAACCCCACCATGGAAGCAACGCTGGAAGCCATGATCGGCGAGGATCTGCTGCATGCCGCCCTGCCCTCGGGTTTTCCCACATCGGGTCTTGCGGTTCTGGATCAGGACGACAGCGCCGCAAGCGGTAAAAATCGCTGGCGGCTGATCGATTTCCTCGCACCGGGTAAATAGCTGCCGCCGCGGGCAACAGCGGCGCCGGCAGGCATCGCTGCCGAAAACCCGCTGGAGCGCTTCTTTTTTGGCCAGCCGCCACTTCCTATATGAAGCCGTGACCGTGAAAAACAGCCAGGAAACTGCCATTGCCGCCTTCCCTTACGTCCCTGACAGACAGCGCGCTTATCGCTTTCGACAATCTGGCCGACCGTGCGAGCAACCTCACCCATCCGACATTGCGGCTTGGTGTCACCGGCCTTTCGCGGGCGGGCAAGACGGTTTTCATATCCTCCCTCGTCCATAACCTCCTGAATGGCGGCCGGTTGCCGCTGTTCGAGGCCATGCGATCCGGGCGCGTCTCGAATGTTCGCCTCGAGCCGCAACCGGACGACGCCATACCCCGCTTCCAGTATGAAGACCACATCCAGGCGCTGGTACGCGACAGGCTCTGGCCGGATTCGACACGGGCGATCTCGGAATTGCGGATAACGCTGGATTATCAGAGCGCCAGCGGTTGGGGCCGATGGTTTTCGGCCGGCAAGCTCTCCATCGATATCGTCGATTATCCCGGCGAATGGCTGCTCGATCTCCCGCTTCTGTCGCAGGACTATAAACAGTTCAGCGACGCGACGGTCGCCCTTGCCGGGAGCGGCATCCGCGCCGAACTGGCGCAAGAATGGCTGGCTATCGCCTCCTCGCTCGACATCAACGCGCCCGCCGATGAAATGACGGCCCGTCGTCTGGCCGAAAGCTTCGCGGCCTATCTGAAGGCCTGCAAATCCGACGAGAGGTCGCTTTCCACCTTGCCGCCCGGTCGTTTCCTCATGCCGGGCGATCTCGAGGGATCGCCGGCGCTGACCTTCGCACCGCTTCCGGGCCTGACAGACGAAAAGGCACCCAAGGGCTCGCTGCGCGCCATGATGGAACGGCGCTACGATGCCTATAAGTCGATTGTGGTCAAACCCTTCTTCCGCGAGCATTTCGCCCGCCTCGACCGGCAGATCGTGTTGATCGACACGCTGCAGGCCGTCAATCGCGGACCGGAAGCTGTTCAGGATCTGGAACGGGCGCTCGGCGATGTTCTTGCCTGTTTCCGCCCCGGCACCAACAGCCTGCTGTCATCGCTGATCGGCCGACGCATCGACAAGGTGCTGATCGCTGCCACCAAAGCCGATCACCTGCATCACGAAAGCCATGACCGGTTGGAGCGCCTGACCCGGCGCCTGGTGGACCGCGCCATCACCACTATAGGAATGAATGGCGCCGGCATCGAGGTCATGGCGCTTGCCTCCGTGCGCGCCACCCGTGAGGCAAGCGTGCGGCAGGACGGCCACGAGCTTCCCGTCATCGTCGGCACGCCGATGGCGGGTGAAACCATCAATGGCGAGACGTTCGACGGCAATCGCAAGACGGCGATCTTCCCGGGCGACCTGCCCGACGATCCGGAACCGCTGTTCCGCAGCATCGACCAGGATGGCGACAAGGCGACACTGCCTGACGTCAATGTTGTGCGTTTTCGCCCGCCCAACATTGACGAGCCGGGCAGTGGCGGCATCCGGCTTTCCGTTCCCCATATCAGGCTAGATCGCGCCATGCAGTTCCTGTTCGGAGACAAGCTCGCATGAAGGCTTCCACACCAAACGATCCGCAGACACGCCGTCCCACCGCTTTCTCGCTCGAGACCGAGGAGACGGCACGGCCGGCCGCCACACAAAAACGCGCGCCGCGCAGCTTCGACGCCGAGATTTCGCTGACGCCCGACGAGGACGATCCGTTTCTGGCGCCTGAGGAGATTGATGCGGCCACGCTGCCGGTGGCGTCTCCGAAGAAAAGCCGATTCTCCTTCGGCAAGCTTGCGCTCGGCGCGCTTGGCGTCCTGTTCTCGCTCGCCTTCGGGCTGTGGGCGGATCAACTCATCCGCAACCTGTTCTCCCGTTCCGACTGGCTGGGTTACACAGCCACTATCGCTCTTATTGTGGCGCTTTTCGCCGTTCTCGCCCTTGTCGGCCGCGAGGTCTTCGGCATCATGCGGCTCAACGCCGTGCAATCCTTGAAGGCCGATGCCGAGACGGCGACACTCGACAAGAGCCCGAAACCCGCACGCGCCATCGTCACCCGCCTGAATGCCGTCCTCTCCCACCGGGCTGAAACGGCAAAGGGACGTGCGGCGCTGAAGGAAACGGAAAACGACGTGATCGACGGCCCGCATCTGATCGAGCTTGCCGAACGTGAATTGCTCGTTCCGCTCGACCGGCAGGCCCGCGCCCTCATCCTCAATTCGTCCAAGCGCGTCTCCGTCGTCACCGCCGTCAGCCCGCGCGCGGTGGTCGATCTCGCTTATGTGCTGTTTGAAGTGACGCGGCTGGTGCGCGCCATGGCGGAGCTTTATGGCGGCCGTCCCGGCACGCTCGGCATGTTGAAGCTCCTGCGCGATGTCGTCGCCCATCTTGCCGTCACCGGCTCGATCGCCGTTGGCGACGGGCTTGCCCAGCAGGTTCTCGGCCATGGCCTTGCCTCGAAACTCTCCGCCCGCCTCGGCGAAGGCGTCATCAATGGCCTGATGACGGCGCGAATCGGTATTGCCGCCATGGACCTTTGCCGTCCGCTTCCGTTCAGGGCGGTGAAGCGGCCGGGCATCGGCGATTTCATGTCCGACCTCACACCTGATTTAAGCGGTGGAAAAAACACTGAAAGAGCCTGATCCGCCGGGCATTCGCGGTTCAAAAGGTTACGGATGAAGCCGTAAATGAGAGCGAAATAAACCAAGCATTAACCATTCCACCGGTAGATTGCAGCCTATCGAACAGGCTTCTTCGCCGGGGAAAGTATCATGTATTCGCGCTTCTTTTCGCTTGTGGGCGGGCTTGCCGCCATTTTGTCCGTCAGCGGCGGTTTCGGCATGTCTGATGTGCAGGCAGCATCGCGCGATCGCGACGACGTGTTCTTCCGCTCGGTCGCCGGTGTCTGGAAAGGCCCGGGCGAAATCGTCGCCGGCAAATACAAGGGGACGAAGTTCACCTGCGATCTGACGGGCGAACCGCTCGACGACAAGCAGACCGGCATCAAGCTCGGCGGCACCTGCCGCGTCGGCGTCTTCAGCCAGCCCATGTCGGCCGTCATCAGCCAGAAGGGCAATTCTTACGAGGGCAAGTTCCTCGACGGCGCCGAAGGCAAGGGACTGGACATCACCTCAGGACAGGTCAGCGGCGACAAGGTCGTCGTCGGCATCAATCGCGCCAAGCTGAATGGCGCGATGGTCGCACGCGTCTCCAAAGACAATTCGATGAATATCACAATTTCCGTCAAGGTCGCCGATCAGATGATCCCGGTCATCGGTGTGACGCTGGCGCGTGATATAGACCAGCTCGCCGTCGGTTCGATCAAGCCGTAAAAGCCCTACTCTTCTCAGCCATCGCCAAGCGGGAGTGTCCACCACTCCCGTTTTTCGTTTGCGCTGACAATGCCGGTCTTGTCCGCCTGCTGAAGCCATTCCCGCACGGGCTTACCTTTTACCTCAAGATCGGGCGCGATATCGGCAAGCGGCATCAGCACGAAAGCGCGCTCCGCCATGCGCGGATGCGGCACTTCGATGCTCTCTGTAACGATAGTATCATTCCCATAGGTCAACACATCGATATCGATGATGCGCGGACCCCAGCGCTCCGTGCGCACCCGCTTCATGCCCCTTTCGATATCGAGGCAGAGTTGCAGCAGCGCGGGCGCGCTCAGCGAGGTCTCGACCAGCGCGCAGCAGTTGAAGAAATCGGCCTGATCGGTCTTTCCCCAGGGCGGCGTGCGGTAGAGGCCGGAAACAGCTTGCACCCGGCATCCATCATGTGCGTCAAGTTCGCGCAGCGCGCGCGCCATGGCAGCGGCTGGATCACCGATATTGCCGCCGAGGCCCAGTGCGGCGACGGTCATCTTTTCAGGCACGGTGTTCAACGCTCACCTGCGCATAGTCGAGAATTCCGGGAACCGGCGCCGAGGGTTTACGCACCGTGATCTTGAGCCAGACGATCTGCGGATAACGGGCGCGCAGCGCCTTGGCGATATCGTTCGCCAGCGCCTCGATGAGATAACGACGCTGCCCGACGACGATTTTTTCGATGACGGCGAAGGCCACCCCATAATCGACGGTATTTTCGATATCATCGGTTTCCAGCGCATCACCTGCTTCGACCTCCATCTCGGCATCGACGAAAAAGCGCTGGCCCAGCACCTCCTCCTGCTCGAGAAGGCCATGACGGGCGAAAAAGGAACAGTTTTTCAGGATGATGGTATAGCGGCTCATCGCCTCGCCTCCATGGCAGGATTGTTCACCTGAAAGCCGCGCATCTTCGGACACGGCATTCCGGCACTCATAAATCTACGCATCGGCCTTTGCCGACGATTTGGCAAGAACCGCATCGGCAATAGCCAATGCATCGCGGGTAGCGGCGACATTATGCACGCGAAAAATCGAAGCACCCGCAAGCCTCAGGATCGCGGTGGTCGCAGCCGTTCCGATATCGCGTTCTTCCGCCACATCCCTGCCAGTCAGCGACCCGATGAAACGCTTGCGCGACGTGCCGGCAAGAACCGGCAGGCCAAAAGCGGCAAGTTCCGCGAAACGGGCAATCAGCTCAACATTTTCCCGCTCGTCCTTGGCGAAACCAAAACCGGGATCGAGCACCACGGCGTCGCGGGCAATGCCTGCATCCTCGGCTATCTCGAGAGAGCGATTGAGGAATTCGAACTGGTCGGCGATGACATCGGCAAGCTTCTGCCGGTCGCGGCCGGTATGCATGATGCAGACACCGGCGCGGGTGGCAGCAACCACGCCCGCCATCTCCGGGTCCTTCTGCAGGCCGAAGACGTCATTGACGATATGTGCGCCCGCTCCAATCGCCAGCCTTGCCGTCGACGCACGATAGGTATCGACGGAAATCAGCACATCGGTCTCGCGGCGCAATTTCTCGATGACCGGCAGCACCCGGTCCTGTTCCTCTGCCTCCGTGACAGCGGCAGCACCCGGCCGCGTGGATTCGCCGCCGATATCGATGATGTCAGCCCCCTCTTCCACGCAGGTCAGCGCATGGGAAAAAGCCGCATCGACGGCGAGATAACGGCCGCCATCGGAAAAGGAATCAGGCGTTGCGTTGACGATGGCCATAATACGGCCACGCCCATCAAGTTTCAGGGAGCGGCCATGGGCCGCTTGCCACGCGTTGCTGCCGACTGTTATCACGTAACACGCGCCTTTCGGGAATAACGGAGTGTTATGTCAATTCTTATAAGTTCCGCTCCGCCTATGCAGCAAACCTTTTTCAAGTTCAACCGGAAGGCCGGGTCATGACCAAATCATCAAGCGCTCTCTGCGCCGTTTTCGCAGGCGCATTGGCCTTTTCCCTGTCCGGACCGGCTTTTTCCGACACCATTGTCCGCAAGACCTATTCCTATTTTTCCATCGGCGGCAAAACCGCAGCAGATCTCGACCAGCAGCTTTCCAAGCACGGTCCGCTGACCCGCAATACCGGCGCGCGCCATCCCGGTGCGACCGAGATCAAATTCGGCGGCGAACTCACCTATGTCGAGAAAAACGGCATGTGCAGCGTCGGCACGGCCAAGGTGCTGCTGAACACCCGCATTCTGCTGCCGCAATGGAAAAACCGCCGCCGCACCACGGCGGAACTGGCCTTCATCTGGGATACGCTGCTTGCCGACATCAAGCGCCACGAGGAACGCCACGCGGAAATCGCCCGAACCCATGCCCGTTCGCTGGAAAGACAGCTGACGTCGCTTCGCCCGCAGAAGAGCTGCGAGGCGTTGCAGGACATGGTCGGCAAGATCACCCAGACCGTGATGGACGAGCACGATCGCGACCAGTTGCGCTTTGACGTAGTGGAATCGAAAAACTTCGATGCCCGCATGACCCGGCTGTTGAAAAACCGGCTGGAACAGGGGCAGGCCCGCCGCTGACGGTTGTTCGCAGCTCAGCCAAATCTTCAAGGAACAACAGGGACATGACGTAACGTCATGTCCGATATCACCCGTGAATTCTCGTCATGGTGCGGGCGGCAAGACTCATTGTAGCTTGTTCATACGGTTTGGAATGGTTGCGGCCCACGGCGGTCCGACGGTTGCAACCGTCTCCGGTTCTCCCGGTGCGCACTTGAGGGCTCGCAGGTGTTTCCTCCCTCGCCTGCATGCTGCGTACCCGCCTCGCCCCGCTCCCCACTACCAGGTGAGCGGGGCTTTTTCTGCGCTGGGCAACGTCGAAAGTTTTCAGCCCTGGCGTTCGGGAACATGAACAACGAGACCATCAAGCTCGGCATTCATCTTGATCTGACAGGAAAGCCGCGAAGTGGGACGAACCTCGAAGGCGAAGTCCAGCATGTCCTCTTCCATCGGCTCGGGGCCGCCGACACGCTCCGCCCAGGCATCGTCGACATAGACGTGGCAGGTGGCGCAGGCGCAGGCGCCGCCGCATTCCGCATCAATACCGGGAACGGAGTTGCGCACCGCATTCTCCATGACGGTGGAGCCGTTGCTCACGTCGAGTTCATGAGGCGTGCCGTCAAAGGCAACGATGGTGAGTTTTGTCATGCCGGAAATCCAAAATGTGATCTGAGAATTGTTCTAAACACATAGAAAGGCCGGCCCGCCTTGGCAACCCGCTTCGGGGCACACAGGCTGAACCGGCCTTGCAAAATGACAAATTTGACCGCTTGCGTCTCAGCGGCAGAGCTTGAGGATGAAATTTTCAGCTTCGACAATGGCTGCGGCGAGTTTTGCGATCAGCGCGCTGTCATTGCCCTTCTCCTCCACCGCTGCCGCGGCTGCGGAAACGGCAGAGGCGCCGACGGCCTGCGCCGATCCCTTCAGACGGTGAGCGGTGGCCATGACGGCCCGGGTGTCTGCACCCGCCATTTCATGCAGGGCTGCGCGGGCGCTGCGGCTGAACAGCTGCAGCACCTCGATTTCCAGATCCTTGTCGCCCATCGTCTGCTGGGCAAGATGATCGAAATCGATTGGCTTGTTGCTGAGAGAAGGCGCGCCGCCGTAATTATCGGGAGCTTCGAAAACAATACTGACCGCTGCCATGGCTTAAATCCTGTCTCGCCGTTTCCTGTTTCATGTCACATATGTGTCGTATTCACGCATGCTGGCGGCTGCTATCGGCTTAAATTACGGCGTGACGCGGGCGAAAATCTTCTGCTATGGTTAATTTATGTTAAACTTATGCGAAACAAGGCGTTCAGTGTGAAACTCAGGTTTAAAAACTGTTAAAAAGCCGACACTTCGCCGCCGTCGCAAATCCGCATTAATTGTTTCGAACACCTAAATGTGTCACTACGGTACTGCCGTTCTCACAGGGCTTAAGCTCAAGCTTTGTTATTACGGCACAGTGATGTAATTTCGCCCGAAAGCTGGACCACCAGCAATTCGGGATTTGGTAAGTGGCGGAACTGCTCTCTCTTGAGGGAAAGTTTCGTTGGCATGATGGCGGCAGTCCGCTTGCTGATCGCAAGTGGGTCAACGGCATGAAGCCGGGCGTATGTGTAACGAGGCGTAACCGCATGGCGAATAACAAGATCAGCGACTCTGTCGACGAGACTGCATTTCAGGCATTGGAAGATGCCTTGCAGCTTGGCGCTTTCGAAGAAAAGCCGGAGACGCGGAAAACTGCAAAGCCGAAGCAGCCGGAGGCCAGAGTGAAGGAAGCAAGCAGACAGACCCCTGCTCCCGAGGCCGCCCGCGCGCCTGCCGAACAGACGCCCAGATCCCCCAATCTCGAAGCCGCCAATGACGGCTCCAAGCGCAGCCCGGCGATGATCCTGAAATCGCTGGAAGGCGGCTCCATCGGCGGCGCATTGCGCAACGCCACGATCATGTCGGTCATCTGGGCGCTTGGCGGCCTTGGCATCGCCCATCTTCTTTACGGCAATGCGCTTTGGAGCATCGGATCGGTCGCCGATCTCACCGCGATCCCCGGACTGATGGCGATCGTTGTCGCCATTCTCGTTCCCGTCATGCTGTTCTTTGCCTTTGCGATCATGATGGCGCGCGCCCGCGATCTGCGAAATGCCGCCCGATCCATGGCCGAAGTCGCCCTTCGCCTCGCGGAACCGGAAACGGTCGCGTCCGACCGCATCATGTCCGTCGGCCAAGCGGTTCGCCGCGAAGTTTCGGCCATGAATGACGGTATCGAGCGCACCATTGCGCGAGCGACGGAACTCGAAACCCTCGTTCATTCCGAAGTCAATGCGCTTGAGCGCAGCTACGCCGACAACGAACTGCGCGTGCGCAGCCTCGTCCAGGAACTGACCGCCGAGCGCGACGCTATCGTCAACCATGCCGAGCGCATCCGCTCCTCCATCGTCGGCGCGCAGGAACAGATCAAGGAAGAACTGTCCATCGTCGGCGAAGAGCTGTCGATGCGGATCGCCACGACCGGCGAGGCCGTTGCCTCGATGATCGACACGCGCTCGGCCGCGCTGCTCGAAAAATCGCGCGCTTCGACCGAAGCGATGGGCAGCCTGATCGCCGCCAAGACCGAAAATCTGTTGCAGGCGTTGAACTCCTCCGGTTCGACGATATCAAACGAATTCGACATGCGCCTGCACAATCTCACCTCGACGCTGGACGAGCGCGGTGAAGTGCTGCTGGAGCGTTTCGCGATCCATGCATCGACGCTGGACAGCGGTGTGGAAAGCCTCAACAGCGCGCTTGAGGAACGCACCCGTCAGCTCAACGAGACGCTGTCCACGCGCACGCTGGAACTCAATCGCAATATCGAACGCGGCCAGCAGGTCATCGGCGGTTCGCTGGATACGGTTCTCGACAAGCTGTCCACGACGCTTGAGGAGAAGGGCCTGTCCTTCCGCCAGAGCCTGCAGAGCACCGCCGACGATGCGATCATGGATCTCGATCTTCGTTCCGGCCTCTATGAAGAGCGCATGCAGGCGACGGTCGGCCAGGTCAATTCGGCCTTCGACGAGCATGTGGCGCAGTTCGCCAGCGCCTTCGACCAGCGCGCCGGCAGCCTCGACAGCAAGTTGATGGAAAGCCTCGCCCGCATCAACGAAACCGTTGCAGGCGGCTCCGAAGCGCTTGACACCATGCTGAATGTCGGTCTTGAGCGGATCGGCACCACCATGACCGACCAGTCGCTGGCGCTCGCAACCGCGCTGGGCACGGGTCAGGAAATGCTGGAAAGCGCACTTGACAGCCGGACCCAGGCCTTCAGCGATGCCATCGGCCAGCGCACCGCCGAAATCACCGATGCCTTCGCCAATTCGCATGCGAAGATCGACACCGTTCTGGCGGAACGCAGCAACGCCCTGTTCGGCGCGCTTTCGGCCAGCCAGGACCGTTTCGACGAAGCGCTCGCCAGCCGCTCCCTCGCCATTACCGGCGCGGTTTCCGGCACGGCCGAACACCTCGCCGCGATGCTCGACGAACGCGCCGCTGCGATCAACAGCGTTGTTGCCGATGTGGAACGCCGTCTTGCCGAAACGCTCGAAACCCGGGCAGCAGCCATCACCGGCGCGGTTTCCGGTATAGAAGACCGCATCTCCGACACGCTGGAAAGCCGCACAGCTGCGCTGCATGACGTCGTCTCCGGTGCGGAGAGCCGTATCGCCGAGACGCTCGACGGCCGCACTGCCGCGCTTTCCAGTACCATTTCCGGCGTCGAGGAGCGCATCGCCGACACCATGGACAGCCGCACGCTGTCTCTCGACATGACCTTCGCCAATGTCGAGGAACGGCTTTCGGAGACGCTCGACAACCGCACCTCCGCCCTGACAGGCATTGTCGCGAGCGCTGAGGAAAAAATTGCCGGGGCGCTCGACAGCCGCACGGCTACCTTCGGAGACGTGGTAGCGGGTGCGGAAACCCGTATCGCGGAAACGCTGGACGGCCGCACCGCCGCTCTCAACGCCGTTGTTTCGGGTGCCGAGGAACGCATCGCCGATGCGCTCGACAGCCGTACCATGGCTCTTGACATGACATTCTCCGGCGCGGAAGAAAAAATCAGCGAAGCGCTCGACACGCGCACCGCGGCCCTTGGCGAACTCGTGGCCGGTGCCGAGATCCGGATTGCCGGCGCGCTCGACAGCCGCACAGAGTCGCTGAAGACCGTCGTGTCCGGCGCCGAAGAGCGGATCACAGATGTGCTCGACAGCCGCACCATGGCGCTCGATATGAGCTTCTCCGGTGTCGAAGAAAAGATCGCCGATATTCTCGATGGTCGCACAGCCGCTCTCAATAACGCCGTTGCCGGTGTTGAGGACCGCATCGCCGGCGCTCTGGACACGCGTACTGCTGCACTTTCCGGCATTGTTTCCGGTGCCGAGGAACGCATCGCCGATGCGCTCGACAGCCGTACCATGGCGCTCGACATGACGATTTCCGGTGTCGAAGAGCGGATCGCCGAAGCCATGGATGCGAGAGCGTCGTCGCTCTCGCTTGCGGCGGCCGGCGTCGGCCAGCGTCTGGAAGCCACCGCATTCACGCTTGAAAACGCGCTGGCAAGCGGCCACGATCGCCTGGAGACCATGCTCGGCTCGCAGGCCGAGCGCATTGCCGGTTCGCTGGAGCGCAATAGCGGCCTGATCGAACAGAGCGTCTCGGGCGCGGCCGACCGCATCGAAAGTGTCGTCGAAGACGGCAGCAGCCGCTTTGCCCAGACGGTGGAAGAAGGCGTCTCGCGTCTGGAAAGCAATCTGTCGCAATCGCATGAGAATATTCGCACCGCGCTCGACCAGCGTCAGGCGGACCTTGCCGCGACGCTCAACTCCGCCACGGCCCAGATGGGCGACATGCTTTCCGAGCAGGCGATGATGATCGGCACCACTGTCGCCTCCAGCGCCAGCATGCTGGAACTGTCGCTCGAAACCCAGCAGGAAGCGCTGCAGAAGACGATTGACGGCAGTGCTGCAACGCTGGAAGAACGTCTTCGCAACAGCGCCGGCGATATCGCCGTCAAGATCGGCGAAGCAGCCCGCGAAATCGGCGGAGCCACCGACGCCCTCTCCAACCGCATCGAAACCTCAATCGGCAATGTCAACACCCGTCTCGACGAGACTGGCGCACGCATCGAGAGCTCGCTCGATACGTTGCAGGCACGCATCGGTGGCGATCTGGCCAATGTGAACACCTCAATCGAGGATTCCGGCCGCCGCTTTGCCGAAGCGCTGGAAGACAAGACGGCCGTGTTCGCCCGCACCAGCGACGAGGCAGCCGAGCGCATCACCGGCATTCTGGACGAGCAGACCACGCGCGTCGCAGACACGTTCGAAAGCCGCACCAGCCGGCTGGCGGAAACCTTCGATAGCGGCACGGCCCGCATCGATGAGCGCCTCGGCACCATGGACCGGGCGCTGACCATCGGTCTCGAAAATGTCAACCGCACCATTGAAGGCAAGGCTACTGATCTAGCGCTGAGCCTGCGCGGCGCGGTCACCTCGGCCACCCAAAGCATCGGCGACGAAGCGGCCCGCTCCTCCGCCCTGCTCTCGAAATCCGGCTCGGAGTTTGCAGAACAGGTGCAGGCGCAGAACGAAGCCTTCACCAAGGCCATCGAAGAGCGCTCCGGCGAGATCGTCAACCGCATTTCCGATGCGCAGACCCGTCTCTCCGGCCAGGCCGCCGCCGTCGCCCAGACCTTCTCCGAGGCGGGCAACATCATCGTCAACAAGGTTGCCGAGGCTGAAGCCGTCGTCCGCTCTCAGGTCGGCGTCATCTCCGAAACGCTGACGGGCGTCGAATCCGCCCTCGACGCGCGTGGCGAATCCATTCGCTCGGCGCTTGATAACCGCACCCGCGAACTCAACTCGATGCTGGCCAGCCGCTCCGCCGAACTTTCGCGCCTGATCGAAGAGAAGGCGAAGCCCGTCGTCGACGAATATGCCACCATCGGTCGCGAAGCCGCCGAGAAGATCGTTTCCGCAGCCCAGCAAAGCGCAGATCTTCTGTCGCAGAGCAACAGCGGCATGGTCGGCATGGTGGAACAGGCGATCAGCGATTACGCCGCTGCCGGAACGGATGCGGCCAGCAAGCTGGTCGCCGCCACCCGCCAGAGCACCGACATGCTGTCGGAAACCCATACGGCCATGGCGGACGCCGTCGAACAGGGCATCGACAAATATGCTCGCGCCGGCAGCGATGCGGCCAACAAGCTGGTTGCCGCCACCCGCCAGAGCACGGATATGCTGTCGCAGACCCATAACAGCATGGCGGAAATCGTCGAACAGTCGGCAAGCAACTTCAACTCCGCTGTCGAGCGCGCCGCACAGGGCTTCGGCGCGGCAGATGAAGCGCTGAACGCCTCGGCGACCCGCTTCTCTGAATCCGCCTCGCAGGCCGCCGACATGGTCTCCAGCTCCAGCCGTCTGCTCGAAGGAAAAATCGACCGCCTGTCGAATATTTCCGGCCAGACACTGGCGCAAGTCGCCGGCATCGTCGGCCGCTTCGAGGAACATTCGAAGGTGCTGAGCCAGGCTTCCGAGCTTCTCAATGCGGCACAGTCGAGCCTCGTCGGCACGCTGGAAGAACGTCAGGATGCGCTTCGCAGCCTGTCCGTCGGCCTCGTCAAGCGCTCCGAGGAAATCGAAAGCGCCATGCGTAACGTCGTCGGCGTGGTGGAAAACACCCTCAACGAGGCCGAGGAGCGTTCGCAGAATGTCGCCGGCAATCTGCGTGACAATCTGCAGGCGTCCTTCTCCGATATCGGCCGTTCGCTTGATGAAACGGAGCAGCGCGCCCGTTCGGCGGCCCAGACAATGCGGGGCGCCCTGCTGTCGGCCGGTCAGGATGCCAGCCGTTCAATCGAAAGCACACTCTCCGACGCGCAGAAATATTCCGACGAGCTGGTCAACCGCCTGCGTGGTGGTGTCGAATCCTCGCTGTCGGAAGTCGACAATCTTCTGGGCACCGCTTCGGAAAAATCGAATGCCGCCGCAGCCAACCTCAAGGAAACATTGCGTCAGGCCGTCGAGGACGCTGTCAGCCGCTTTGCCGGCGCGACGGACGAAATCCGCCGCTCCAGCCACGATATCCGCCGCGAGCTCGATGCGACCCGCGCCGAACTGAAGCGTGGCGCTTTCGACCTGCCGGAAGAAGCCAAGGAAAGTGCGGCAGCCATGCGCCGCGCGGTTTCCGAACAGATCAAGGCGCTTCAGGATATTTCGCAGCTCGTCGGTCGTTCGACCCACCAGATGGAAGTCTCCGAACCGGTCGCCCGCGCCATTGCTGCGACCCAGCCGGCAACCGAGCGCCGTGTCGAGACGCGTCCGCAACCGGCAGCCCCGGCTCCGGTTCAGCAGCGCCCGGCGCAACCGCAACCGGCCCCCACCTTGCGTGGCGCGCTGCCGCTCGAGAACCGCCAGGCGCCTGCACCGGCGCAGCCGGTCGCAACTAACCCCGCCGGACGCCGTGAAGAAGGCGGCGGCTGGATCAGCGATTTGTTGCGCGGCGCATCACAGGAAACGCCAGCGGCGTCCGCACCTCGCGCCGGCGCGGAACAGCAGCCCACCCGTGCGGCCGACACCCGCAATCCACGCCACATGGTGGAATCGCTGAACTCGCTCTCGGTCGACATCGCCCGCGCCATCGATCACGACGCCTCCGTGGAGCTGTGGCGTCGCTACCAGCGCGGCGAGCGTGACGTCTTCACCCGTCGCCTCTACACACTGAAGGGTCAGACGACCTTCGACGAAATCAAACGCAAATATGAGCGGGAAGCGGAATTCCGCACCGCCGTGGACCGCTACATTACCGATTTCGAGAAGCTGCTCGCCGACGTGGCTCGCACAGACCGCGACCGTACAGTCACGCAGTCCTACCTCACCTCCGATACCGGCAAGGTCTATACGATGCTTGCCCACGCGGCGGGCCGGTTCAATTGACGAAGGGGAACGCGGAGATGGATACCTCTCCGCGTGCCTATACAGCCTTACTAAAGCGTGGCGCGTTTAATCCGATTCATGCGACACGCTTTGGATTTTTGTTTTTAAGCATGTCTTGCTCCCGAAAACGCTGCACGCTTTTGGGAGATATGCTTTAATAAATGACCGTCGCGGACTAAGCGGCGGTCATTCTGCATTTCGGCCTATGCGCAGTAGATAGTCCCGCTCGTTGAACGGATCGGAACCTGAGCGCCGGCGCGGAGGTGGGGGATTGTCAGTTCGCGCATAGTGGTCGAACGATGTTTCCATCACGCCCATGCCGCTGGTCAGTTCCGGCAGCCGCTGTTGGATACCCCGAACCGCCGCAGACGCAATTGTCCCCTCAAGCCTTGCCACGCCCCCGGAGATAACAGAGTTTCCAGGGGCCGCCCCTGCCTTGGCAAGCAGGGCGATCAACCGCGTCATGGCTGCGGCGGGTGCTTCGAGATGAAAGTGGTCGAACGGCTCGCAAACGAAGGTTTGCGCTTCCTTGAGCGCCGTTGCCAACACCCACGGCGTCAGTTGCCGGAAATCCGCAGCAGTGCTCGATGGAGAGGTATGCCGCGCAGCCGTCATTGCGACGTGACAATCCTGCACCTGCCAGCCGAAGACACCCTGTTTCAGCGTTTCGAATACGGTTTCCTCCACCGCACGATAGAAGCTTGCCGGCATCTGGCCGATTTCCACCTCCAATGCAAAGCTGTTGCCGGTGCCAGCCGCGCGGGGCTCGACGCGAAGCCCCACGGTTGCGAGAAACGGGTTGGGTTCCTTAAACAGGATTTGAAGCCCCTGCCCGATGCCGGAAAGCCTTTCCACGCAGATAACCGTGCTGTCTTCAAAATCGGCCTTGATACCGAAACCTGTCGACAACTCAGACTGAATGATCTCCTTTTGCACCTCACCGTAGAGCGATACGAAAACATCGTTTGTCTCATCGTTCCTTCGCAAACCTATCAGCGGATCCTGCTCGGCCAATTGGTTGAGCGCCAGCCACAGGGCCGCGTGTCCGGACGGCTGCCGAGAAACGACGCGCGTCTCGAGTGTAGGCGGCGCAAAATGAAATGCGCCACCGGCAACGACGTTCACACCCACCCGGTCGCCAACCCTCGCTCCGGCAAGACCGGTGACGCGGGCAATTCGCCCAGCGCAGAGACTTGTCGTATTTTGAACGCGACCGTCCTTGAAGAGTTGTATTCCCGTGATCCTCGCCAACCCCCGCGGCATAGGCAGATAATGCCGAAGCCGGATCGTTCCCGATTCAAGGTACAGATAGGACAGTTTTTCACCGCCCCATCCGCGCTCGATCTTGAAGATTTTTCCTACGACCTCACCGTCGGGATCGGGGTTACGAGCGGGCAGCATGTCGGTAATAGCCGAAATCAAAGCCGGCAAACCGGCCCCCGTCATTGCCGCACCGGCAAAAGCCGGATGCACCAACCCGCGGGCAGTCTGCTGCCTGAGCGATCGCGAAAGTTTTTCGAGGTCCGCCCAGTCTGGCGTCAAAAGATAGTCATGCAGCAACTCTTCATCGTTGTCCGCAAGCGTTTCACAGAGACCGGTGAAAAATGGTTCGCTCCCCATATCGGTTGCCGCCACCCGCGCGCGCTTTCCGCCCGCATCGGTGACTGTCGACATAGCGACCGGGCGCACCCGCAACTGACTGGCGAGGTCGTTCACAACCTCGTCATAACGCGCACCGACTCGGTCGACCTTGTTGATGAAGAACAGGAATGGCAGGCCAAGACGTTGCAGCGCCCGCACCAATACACGCGTCTGGGCCTGCACGCCCTCCACGGCGGAAACGACGACCACGGCTGCATCGAGCAGACCCAGCACCCGCTCCACCTCCGCGATAAAGTCGGGGTGGCCGGGCGTATCAATGAGATTGACGTTAGTATCGCCGATCAGGAAAGAGACGACGGCGGCCCTAATCGTGATGCCGCGTTGCCGTTCCAGTTCGAGACTGTCTGTCTGCGTATTGCCGGTATCGACGCTGCCCAGCTTGTCGATCACACCGGCGTCAAAAAGGAGACGCTCCGTAAGGCTAGTCTTACCTGCGTCCACATGGGCGAGGATGCCCAGATTCAAAGTGCGCATGAACCCTCAACTTCTCAAAAACTCCAAGGTGATTTTTTTGAGAAGGGACTCGGCGCATTGGGACCTCTATGTGCGGAAACCGTGAGTTATTAAGCGCATCTCCAACAGTTTGCGGAGAGGCTGAGGAATTTAGAACCTGGGTCGCGATAGATGTCAAGCATGACAGGATCGGCACCTCTACCGGCGCAAACAGGGTGAGGCCACCGTAAAATTCCGCGACCCCCGGAATGCTGCGCCATTATGCCGATGTCAAATCTCGAACGTGCCCGATGCCACCCGCACCGCGTGGCCGCCGATACGGGCGCGGGCGATTTCGCCGTCCTTGATGTCCATACGCAAATGGATATGAGACGGTCGTTCCATCTCCACGCCTTGTTCGATGAGCAGCGGATAATGGCCGTCGGTCAGGCCGTCGAAATGGTGGATGGCGCCGGAGAGAGCGGCCGCGGCTGAACCGGTGGCAGGGTCTTCCGAAATGCCCATATCCGGAGAGAACATGCGGGCGTGGAACTTTGCCGCGTGATTGACGCCGCCGCGACAGTAGATATAGGCCGCCGTCAGGCGTCCTTCCACCAGCGGCGCGGTGCGCAACCACAGATTAGCATCGAAATCCATCTCCCTGATGGCGGCGATATTGTGCAGGGGTACGAGCAGGAACGGCACACCGGCGGTCCAGATCGACGGCACGTGATTCTCAAAGCCGAGATGTCCTTCGCTAACGCCCAACGCATCGGCAAGCGCCGTGTGATCGAGCGGCAACTCGACGCGGGACGATTTGCGCGGCAGGTCGAATTCGGCGAAGCTGACCGCACCGGGGCGCATCTTCACCGCACAACGCACCGGACCCACCTGCTCTTCCAGTACGCAGACCATATCGATGTCGTCATCGCCCTCGCCGCGATTTCGCTCGGCGATGGCCACCGCCGCGCCGACTGTCGGATGGCCGGCAAAGGGTAACTCGCCCGAGGGCGTGAAGATGCGCAGCGAGGCCGCATGGGCCGGATTGCTGGACCGGTTGACGAAAACCGTTTCGGAAAGGTTCATTTCCCGCGCGATCGCCTGCATCGTGGCCTGGGGAAGATCATCGGCGTCATACATGACCGCCAGCGGGTTCCCCGCCATTTTCGTTTCGGTAAAGACATCGTAGATATCGTAGTTCAGCGCCACATCCATCTCCTGCCACTCGTCATTCCGACTGCCTTAGGCAAACTGCATCAGGCCGCCCCGCATCGCAACCCTTGTCCGTGAGTGGAAATCAAGAAGCTGTGGACCGGATCGGGTGCGGTCCGCCGTCCGGGAACGCCTGCGCCTGTGAAAGGCCTTGTCGCCAGCCGCCGTCTTCATGTACCAAGGGTGCGTCTGGCGGTTTGTTATCGACCTCCCTGTCGAGGTTTCAAGATTTCGAGCCGCTTCAACGGTTTACAGCGCCTTGCGTGGACGGTTTCCGGTCTGCGCCTTGTCGAGGGAAGCGGATGTCGCATTCTACCTATTCACTGTCCTTCGTCGCCTCCGCAACCGAAGAGGCGCAGGCCGCGCTGAAAGAGCTGAAAGGCATTTACGGCGATACACCTTTCGAAGAGGCTGAAGTGATCGTCGCGCTCGGCGGCGACGGCTTCATGCTGCAAATTCTCAACGAGACGATGAATTCGGGCAAGCGGGTCTATGGCATGAACCGGGGGTCCGTCGGTTTCCTGATGAATGACTACCGGGTGGACGGCCTGCTGGAGCGTATCGCGGTGGCGAGCGGCAATGATTTCCATCCCCTGCGCATGACGACGACGGATTCCGACGGCGACGAGTTTACGGCGCTTGCCATGAACGAGGTCAGCCTGTTTCGCCAGTCCCACCAGGCCGCCAAGCTGCGTGTGGAGGTGGACGGCAAGGTGCGGTTGGAAGAGTTGATCTGCGACGGCATGATGGTTGCGACGCCGGCAGGCTCCACAGCCTACAATTTCTCCGCCCATGGACCGATCCTGCCGCTGGAATCGCCGCTGCTGGCGCTCACCCCCGTCAGTGCTTTCCGCCCACGGCGCTGGCGCGGCGCGCTTTTGCCGAATAAGGTGACGGTCGATATTCATGTTCTGGAACGCGACAAGCGCCCGGTGAACGCGGTGGCCGACCACACCGAGGTGAAATCCGTTCGTCATGTTCGGATTGCACAATCGCAGGACCGGACGGCAAGGATTCTCTCGGATCCGGACCGTTCATGGTCGGACCGCGTTCTCGCGGAACAGTTCAACAATTGACGCTCGCAATCGACAATGGCCATGCAACTGACAAGACCAATCCTCGCTGCCCTCCTTTTTGCCGCCGCCGTGCTTCCCGCGCGCGCGCAGACGGAAGCGATCGACGCGCTGCCGGTTTCGGCAATCTTCGTCGTCAGCAGCGGCATGTGGGAAGACCGCAATCTTGAGCCGGTGAAAGGCCCCGACGGGCAATTGCGGCCGCCGCCTGCCTCGCCCACGCGCGGCTACTACAAGGTCATCGCCATCCGCCAGGGCGACGGCACGGCAAAAATCTACCTGCAGCGAATCGTCTTTACCGCAGAAGGGCCGAAACTTCTGGAAAATATCGAACTGGAAGAATTCAGCCAGATGAAATCCTATGTCACGGATATTCGTCCCGAAAGTTCGAATGGCGCGCCCGCCTCGCCCGGCTTGTTCGTGACTGTCTACCTGAAAACGGACCCGATGAGCAAGGAAGCTGAAAGCTGGACGATCCTGATCGACGAGCTGGGCGAGATGAAGGTCGAGAAAGCGACAAACTGATCGGCCCGGTGCGCGGGCCGGGAAAGATTACGCTTGCAGCGCCTCCGGGCCGCCAAGAACCGCACCGAAATGATGTTTCCATAATCTCGCCCCGAGTTCACCGCTGCGGTCGAGACTGGAGCCCACCGTAAGCCACGGCAACAGCGTGGGATGCAGCCCCGCATCGAAGAGGGCAAAACCGGCGGCCAGCACGCAGGTATCGGCCTGAATGCCGCAGACCAGCACCCTGTCGAGTTTCAGCGACAGAAGATGGTCGATGACCTCCCGGGGTGGCGCATAACCGTGTTTGATGAATATGCGATCTGCCGCAACAAGCGACTCGTCGTCCCTGCCCGGTTTCCAGCCGAGTTGCCGCTCAAAGGGTGTTACGCTTTCGTCATGGCGCTCGACGGTGGCGATACTGGGCATTGTCAGGGCGAGAGCGGATATTTCCGCCACCAGCGCAGCCGGCGGATTGAAGCTCGACTGGACGTCGACGATATAGAGCGCCTGTTTCATGCTTGTTCTCCAACGAAAAAACCCTCGCAATGGGTTTGCGAGGGTAATCTTCTTCAATCGACGCACTTGAAGCGTCAGTCGATATCCGCGACTTCCACATCCGCGCCGCCGCTGATGCGGTGCGCGAGAGCGGCTTCCATGAACTCGTTCAGATCGCCGTCCAGCACGTTGCCGGGTGCAGTGCTTTCCACACCAGTGCGCAGATCCTTGACCAGCTGGTAAGGCTGCAGAACATAGGAACGGATCTGGTGGCCCCAGCCGATATCGGTCTTGGAAGCGGCCTGCGCATTGGCTGCCTCTTCCCGCTTCTGCAACTCCACCTCGTAGAGGCGGGCGCGCAGCATGTCCCACGCCTTGGCGCGGTTCTTGTGCTGGGAGCGCTCCTGCTGGCAGGCAACGGCAATACCGGTCGGAATGTGCGTGATCCGCACGGCCGAGTCGGTGGTGTTGACGTGCTGGCCGCCGGCGCCGGATGAACGATAGGTATCGATGCGGCAATCGCTTTCGTTGACGTCGATCTGGATCGAATCGTCGACCACCGGGTAAACCCAGACGGAAGAGAACGACGTATGGCGACGCGCATTGCTGTCATAGGGCGAAATACGAACGAGACGATGCACGCCCGATTCCGTCTTCAGCCAGCCGAAGGCATTGTGGCCCTTGACGAGGATCGTCGCGGACTTGATGCCGGCTTCTTCGCCGTCGTGAACTTCGAGCACCTCGACCTTGAAACCTTCACGGTCGGCCCAGCGGGTATACATGCGCAGCAGCATGTTGGCCCAATCCTGGCTTTCGGTACCACCGGCGCCGGAATGCACTTCGAGATAGGTATCGTTGGCATCGGCTTCGCCTGACAGCATGGCTTCCACCTGACGGCGGTTCGCTTCGCTTCTCAGTGCCTTCAACGCGTCTTCGGCATCCTTGACGATCTCGTCGTCGCCTTCCATCTCGCCGAGTTCGATCAGCTCGATATTGTCCTTGAGCTGCTGCTCGAGCGCCCTGACGCCATTGATGCTGTCATCCAGCTGCTGGCGCTCGCGCATCAGCTTCTGAGCCTCAGCGGCATCGTTCCAGAGGGTCGGATCCTCTGCCTTGTTATTCAACCAGTCCAGTCGTCTTATCGCCTGTTCCCAGTCAAAGATGCCTCCTCAGCAGGCTTATGGCCTGCTTGATTTCGTCGACTACGTTCACGATTTCATTGCGCATTTCGCTGGTTCTTCACCTTCATTGAAACTCGTTGCTCAAATAAATGCGGGGGGCGCGGATGTAAAGACCCGCGCCCCCGCCAAACGTCAGGAGTGATATCAATAAAGACCGCCGCCACCGCCGGTGATGGCCTGCTGCGCCTGCGGCGAGGTCTTCAGAATGTCTTCCTGCGACATGTATCCGTCATCGCCGATGACAGAGAAGGTGGAAGCGGGACCGGTGCCGGGCTTGAAGGCTTCCATGATGGTGTCCGGCTCGCCCTCGACCGCCGCCATGCCGGTCTTGCGGTTAACGGCGACGAAGTTCATGCCAGCAGGAACGATGAACTTGCTTGGCTCCATGTGCTTGGCCGCATCGGCGATGAATTCGCCGAAGATCGGCGCCGACAACGAGCCGCCCGTGCCGCCGCGGCCGAGAGGCGCCGGCGAATCGAAGCCGATATAGAGGCCGGCGACCATGTCCGGCGTATAACCGACGAACCAGGCGTCCTTTTCATCGTTTGTCGTGCCCGTCTTGCCGGCAACCGGCAGATCGACCTTGATCTTGCCGGCCGCCGTGCCGCGCTGCACGACGCCTTCCAGCATTGAGGTCGTCTGATAGGCGGTCATCGGGTCGAGAACCTGTTCGCGATTGTCGACGATCACAGGCTCGTCCTGGTTCTGCCAGCTTGTCGCGTTGCAGCCTTCGCAGGCGCGTTCCTCATGCCGGAAGATCGTCTTGCCGTAGCGGTCCTGAATACGGTCGATCAGCGTCGGTTTGATCTGCTTGCCGCCATTGGCGAGAACCGAATAGGCAGAGACCATACGCATGACGGTTGTTTCACCGGAACCGAGCGACATGGCCAGAAGCGGCGGCATCTTGTCGTAGATGCCGAAACGTTCCGCATATTCCGCGACCAGATTCATGCCCATGTCCTGCGCCAGACGCACGGTCATGAGATTGCGGGATTTCTCGATGCCGAGACGCAGGGTCGACGGACCCGCAGATCCTCCGCCGTAATTCTGCGGCTTCCAGACCTGACCGCCGGAAACGACCTCAATCGGCGCATCGAGTATGACCGATGCCGGCGTATAACCATTGTCGAGCGCCGCCGCATAGATGAACGGCTTGAAGGAGGAACCCGGCTGGCGCATCGCCTGCGTCGAGCGGTTAAATTCCGACTGCGCATAGGAGAAGCCGCCGACCATGGCCAGAACACGTCCGGTATGCGGATCCATCACCACCATGCCGCCCTGCACTTTCGGCGGTTGGCGCAGGCGATATTCATTACCGGACTTGGCAAGCGGCTGCGCATAAATCACGTCGCCGACGGCCAGAACGCCGACCGGGGACTTGGTGGTCGCCTTTTTACCCGTCGCGTCGCGAAAGGCCCAGCGCATATTTTCTGCGGCGATATGGCCACGCGTACGCTTGTCGCCCTCTTCCGTTTCCGCATCCGCCTGCACGCCTATATCGACTCCATCGGCCGCAACCGCGAGGACCACGGCGATTTTCCACTCCGGAACGTCGCGCAAACCCTTGACCTTGGCGAGCGCCGCCGTCCAGTCGCCCGTTGTATCGATCTGCTCTACGGGGCCGCGAAAACCGCGACGCTCGTCATATTGAACCAGACCGTCCTGGAGAGCCTTGCGCGCCTCCATCTGGATCTGCGGATCGAACGAGGTACGGACCGATAGCCCGCCTTCGAGAAGCGCTTCCTCGCCGTATTTCTCGACGATTTGGCGGCGGACTTCCTCGGCAAAATAATCGGATGCGAAAATATGGGCGCCGCCGCGACGCAGATTGACGCCAAGCGGCTGCTTTTTGGCGTCCGTCGCGTCGTCCACAGTGATATAGCCATTCTCGGCCATACGGTCGATCACCCAGTTACGACGCTCGAGAGCAGCCTTTTCGCGACGGATCGGGTGGTAGTTGGCCGGGCCCTTCGGCAGCGACGCGAGATAGGCGGTTTCCGCAATCGTCAGTTCCGTCACCGACTTGTTGAAATAGGTGAGCGCCGCACCGGCAATGCCGTAGGAGTTCAGGCCGAAGAAAATCTCGTTGAGATAAAGCTCGAGAATCTTGTCCTTGGAATAGGTCTGCTCGATGCGGAAGGACAGAATGGCTTCCTTGAGCTTGCGGTCGATGGTCTGGTCGTTGGTCAGAAGGAAGTTCTTCGCCACCTGTTGGGTGATGGTGGAGGCGCCGACCGGACGGCGGCCGGAGCCGAGATTCTGGATGTTGACGAGAATGGCGCGGCCGAGGCCGAAGACATCCACACCCGGATGATTGTAGAAATTCTTGTCTTCCGCCGAAAGGAAAGCGGCCTTCACGCGGTCGGGAATGGCCTGAATCGGCAGGAAAAGGCGTTTTTCATGCGCATATTCCGCCATCAGCGCGCCGTTGCCGGCATGCACGCGGGTCGTCACCGGCGGCTCATAGGTGCTCAGAACTGCGTAATCCGGCAGGTCCTTTGTCACGCCGTGCAAATAAATTGCACCGGCGGCGGCTGCGCACAGAAAAAGCACGCTGGCCAAGCCGAAAAAATATCCAATCAGTCTGATCATACTAAGCTACCGATAATTCGAATCGTAACCATCAACGCCCGACGATATACGGGCGCATCCTTGCATATCGCGTGCCGTTTTGCACACCATACCTTCTATGACAAGCCGGATACGGCAGCATTCGCTGATATGTTACCGGGCGGCAGTCCGCAATCGCGCTCAGGACGCTTTGCAGATTGCCACCGAATCCGCATTCCGAGTAACGCGGCGAATGTGAGTAAAATAGGGCTTCGCCTTCGCAATCGTCCGCAAGACCCAAGAATTGAACAGGTTTTCAGCGGTCAATGGCAGGTCTGCAACAGCATTGCCGCTTCGCAGGCAGCCCTCTCAGCCGCCATTTGCCATGGCCTTGGCGCGGTATCGCCCAATGGCGGTTGCGAGCGTATCGGCCACCTTCTTGCGCCACTCCCCATCGAGAAGCAGCTTTTCGTCTTCCGGATTGGAGAGGAAACCGAGTTCCAGCAGCACCGACGGCACATCATGGGCGCGCAACACCATGAAACCGGCGTAACGGTGCGGGTTGTTGATGAGCCCCACCTGCCCCTCGAAGGAGGAGACGATGTTTTCGGCCAGCGTCACAGAAAAGGCCTGGGTTTCGCGGCGGGTGAAATCGAGAAGAATATCGGCGACCTCAGGCGGCTCGCTGGAGGCGGCAACACCCGCGATCTGGTCGGACTTGTTTTCGCGCTCCGCCAGTTCCTGCGCCTGCCGGTCCGACGCCCGGTCCGACAACGTATAGACCGTCGCGCCACGGATGCCCTTTTGTCTCAACGTATCCGCATGAAGGGAAATAAAGAGATTGGCGTTGTTCTGACGGGCGATGGTCACCCGTTCGGACAAGGCGAGAAAAGTATCGGAATCGCGCGTGAGGAACGCCTTTATACCAGGTTCGCGGTTCAACCGCTCGGCAAGTTCCTTGGCGAAAGTCAGCGTGATGACCTTTTCCTCGGTACCGGTAGTGCCGCCGCTGGCGCCCGCATCGATGCCGCCATGGCCGGCATCGACCGCGATGACGAATTCCGCCGGCCGCGACGTCTTGCCGTCGGGCGTGATCGCTGCAGTTGTCACCGGCGCTGGTGTCCGCCACTGCTGATGCTTCACCAGCTCCGCGAACTTGCCCTTGGTGGTGATTTCCGTATCGAGCACGAAATGGAAAGATTGGCCTCCATCAGCTTTCTTGGTTTCGGCAACCGCCACCTGAACCGGCTTTTTCGCCGTCAGCACGATCCGGGCGCTGTTCTGCCCCATGGTGCCGAAACGGATATCCGAAAAAAGACCGGTCGGCTTCAGGTCGGATGCGGGGAAGCTGAAATTCACCGCCGGAAAGTCCACAACGATGCGGGCGGGCGAATCGAGATAGTGAACATCGAATTCCGGCTCCTCGGCGAAGTCTAGAACGATGCGCGTGCGCGCCTCATCGCCGATGATCCGCGCCTGATGGACAACGAGCGGCTCCACGGCATGGGCCGACTGCGCGACGGAGAAAGAAGCGGCGACGGAAAATGCCAGAGCCGACGCAAGCCGCGCGATTCGCGCGCCAAGCCGCCCTCTCCCACAGAATATCGCTGCGTTGCGCGTGAAATTCATGGCCTTCAAGAAATTCCGTATTTCAGTTATTTTCGATAAACGGCAAGGAAAAACGCCGGTAACAGCGCCATTTCAACCACGCCGTACGATAGTTTGCGCGTTTGCGCCCCACAATCGCAGGCCTTGGTGAACCAATTGTTAACCCGGAAATTCCACCAATAATATGGCATATTTAGCCAGCCTATTGCTATTGTGACAGAGAAAACATACAACACGGATGAGGGTTAAAAGTGTTGACGGGATAGATGCCCGCCGGCTGCCAATCGAAAAAGACGCTGGCGCTGCAAATCGGGCAATCATCTGCCGTCGTTACATTTATCCTGAAACTCGATCAATTCCGGCCGTGGCCGGAGACCTACCCGGTGGCGCTGCCACCGCCGCTCTGAGGAGAGCAAATTCATCGGATCCCAAGGGGTCTATATATTATTGTCGTTCCGCCTGGCCAATGATGTCGCAGCAGTTTTCACATGAACCGGATACCAGGAGCAGGCCAAGCGCCTCGCCGTCGGTCCGGATGCTGCCAGTTTACGGACGCCCGGCAGGAGACTTCATTTCCGGCACATCCTTGCACTCATATGAAAGGCTCGTCCGTGTGGCGGGCCTGTTCTCGTATAAAACAAGGCTGCGCCGAGGAGCACAGCTTACATGGCAGACAAAATGCTTATCGACGCCTCCCACGAAGAGGAGACACGCGTAGTCGTTGTCCGTGGGAACCGGATCGAGGAATTCGATTTCGAATCGGAGCACAAGAAACAGATCCGCGGCAATATCTATCTTGCCAAGGTCACCCGCGTTGAGCCCTCGCTTCAGGCGGCCTTCGTCGATTACGGTGGAAATCGCCACGGCTTTCTCGCCTTTGCGGAAATACACCCGGATTATTACCAGATCCCGCTCGCTGACCGACAGGCCCTGCTGAAAGCAGAAGCCGAGGATCATCGCCGCAGCGACGATTTCGAATCTGCAGACGCCCCCGAGCCCGGTGCGCCCATGATCGACCTTTCGCAGGTGGATCAGCCGGATGTCGGCATTGTTTCCGCAAGCGAAACCACCGAGACCGTTGTCACGGAAGAAGCTGCACCCGTTGTGGAAGCGGTTACCGAAGAAGCAGCCGTCGAGGTCGTCGCGGAAGAAACACCCGCTGAGGAAGAAAAGCCGAAGAAACGCACCCGCCGCCCCCGCGCCAAGAAGAAGACGGCGGAAGAAGAAGCCGCTGCGGCCGAGGCCGCCGAAGCGTCTTCCGAAGACGAGGGCAGCACCGGCGGCGAAATGGCCGCCATGGTCGATACCGACACGATTTCCGAGGAAGTCGAGGGTCTTCGCCGTGGCAATGACGACGATGACGACGACGATGACGATCATCACGAGAAGGAAGTGATCGAATCCGTCGGCGCCGAAGACGCCATGGAAGAGGTTCCGGACCGCGTCGCCCGCAAGCCGCGCAAGCAGTATCGCATCCAGGAAGTCATCAAGCGCCGTCAGATTCTTCTTGTGCAGGTTGCCAAGGAAGAACGCGGCAACAAGGGTGCGGCGCTGACCACTTACCTGTCGCTTGCCGGCCGTTACTCCGTTCTGATGCCGAATACGGCGCGTGGCGGCGGTATTTCCCGCAAGATCACCCAGCCGGCCGACCGCAAGCGCCTGAAGGAAATCGCGCGCGATCTGGACGTGCCGCAGGGCATGGGCGTCATCCTGCGCACCGCCGGCGCCAACCGCACCCGCGTCGAAATC
This sequence comes from Agrobacterium salinitolerans, assembly GCF_002008225.1. Classification (GTDB taxonomy): domain Bacteria; phylum Pseudomonadota; class Alphaproteobacteria; order Rhizobiales; family Rhizobiaceae; genus Agrobacterium; species Agrobacterium salinitolerans. Next base: position 529,900 of record NZ_MRDH01000006.1, read on the forward strand.
AAGCGCGACTTCGAATATCTGATGCGTCTGTGGGAAAATGTCCGCACGCTGACGCTGAACTCCACGGCCCCCTGCCTCGTTTACGAGGAAGGCTCGCTGATCAAGCGCTCGATCCGCGATCTCTACAACAAGGATATCGGCGAGATCATCGTTTCGGGCGAAGAAGGCTATCGTGAAGCGAAAGACTTCATGAAGATGCTGATGCCGAGCCACGCCAAGGTGGTTCAGCCTTACCGCGACATTCACCCGATCTTCTCGCGCTCCGGTATCGAGGCCCAGCTCGACCGCATGCTGCAGCCGCAGGTGACGCTGAAGTCGGGCGGTTACCTCATCATCAACCAGACGGAAGCGCTGGTTTCCATCGACGTCAACTCAGGCCGTTCGACCCGCGAGCATTCCATCGAGGAAACCGCGCTGACGACGAACCTCGAGGCGGCGGAAGAAGTGGCGCGCCAGCTTCGCCTGCGCGACCTTGCCGGTCTTGTCGTCATCGACTTCATCGACATGGAAGAAAAGCGCAACAACCGCGCTGTCGAGAAGAAGCTCAAGGATTGCCTGAAGAACGACCGGGCACGCATCCAGGTCGGCCGCATCTCGCATTTCGGCCTTCTGGAAATGTCGCGCCAGCGCATCCGCGCTTCGGTGCTGGAATCGACCACGCAGGTCTGCCAACATTGCGGCGGCACGGGCCATGTGCGCTCCGAATCTTCCATCGCGCTGCATGTTCTGCGCGGCGTCGAGGAATATCTGCTGCGCAACACCACCCACAACATCACTGTGCGCTGCACGCCGGAAACGGCGCTTTACCTGCTCAACCACAAGCGCGGCACGATCGTCGATTATGAAGGCCGCTTCGGTGTGTCCATCATCATCGCTGCCGACGCCGGTGTCGGTGCGCAGCATTTCGCCATCGATCGCGGTGAAGCCGTCGAAAATCCTGTGAAGATCGAAAGCCTCATCCAGATGCTGCCGAACTTCGTCGAAGAGGAAGACGATTTCGTCGCAGAGGTGGAAGAGGACGAAGACGAGGAAGAAATCGTCAAGGCCCAGCCCTCCGAGCCGCGCCAGCAGCAGGGCGACAATGGCGAGGAAGGCAAGCGCAAGCGCAAGCGCCGCCGCCGTCGTCGCGGTAAGGGCGGTCAGAACGACCAGAACGGCGCGCTTGACGCCCAGTCCGAAGGCGACGATGCCGAAGGTGACGACGACGGCGTCGAAACCGATGAGGCCGATGCTGAAAACGAAAATGGTACAGCGGAAGCACTGACGTCCGATGAGGATGGCAAGCGCAAGCGCCGCCGTCGCGGCAAGCGTGGCGGCCGCCGCAACCGTGCGGAAGACGAGGCACTCGACGCCGCGGACGCCGAATCCGGCGAGGAAGGCGAAAGCGAAGAGGTTTCCGCCGAAGCATCCGTGAATGAAGAACCGACCGCCGCCGAAGTGGTGGAAGGTGTGGTTACCGACGTCGTTGAGGTTGAAGCACCGAAAAAGCCGCGCCGCACCCGCAAGGCGAAAGTAAAGACTGAAACCGAAGAAGCACCGAAGGCAGAAGCCGTTGAAACGGTAGAGCCGGTGATCGTCAAGGAAACCGTTGTCGACGTCGCCATCGAAGAAGCAGGTGAAGCCTCGGCCGATCTCGCTCCGGAAGCGGAAACAACGGCGAACGAAGAAAAGGTCCGCGCGAACCGAGGCAGTAATGTCTCGCATTCGGAGCCGGTGGTGACCTCTTCCGGCTCACCCGCAACGCCTGAAGGCGATGAACCAAAGCCGCGCAAGGGCGGCTGGTGGCAGCGCAAAGGCTTCTTCTGAGAGAAAGCCACATCTTGGATAAAAGACGCCCGTAACGATGTTGCGGGCGTTTTCTTTTATCGGTGCAAAGAACTTTTTTTCGAACCGCTCACAATTCCTGCGACAGGCACGGGATGAGGAATGGGAAAGGTCGACCGGTCAAACGGACCGCGTCAACCCGCCATCAACGCGGATATTCTGACCGGTAATATATCCCGCCCCCTCAGAGGCAAGGAATGCCACGGTTGCGGCGATTTCCTCGCTCTTGCCGTAACGCTGCATCGGCACGCTCTCTCGGCGCTCCTCCGTTGCCGGCAGGCTGTCGATCCAGCCGGGCAGCACATTGTTCATGCGCACATTGTCGGCCGCATAGGTATCGGCGAAAATCTTGGTATAGGAGGCAAGGCCGGCGCGGAACACGGCGGATGTCGGGAACATGCTGCTCGGTTCGAAAGCCCAGGCAGTCGAGATGTTGACGATGGCGCCCGCCTTCTGTTTCACCATGATGGGGGCGACGATCCGTGTCGGGCGGATGACGTTCATGAGGTAGACATCGAGGCCGATATGCCATTGCTCGTCGGTGATCTCGAGGATGGAGGCGCGCGGACCATGGCCGGCGCTGTTGACCAGCACATCGATGCGGCCGAATTTTTCGAGCGTCAAATCCGTTAGCCGCTGGAGATCGTCATTGGACTGGTTGGAGCCGGTGACGCCGATGCCGCCCAGTTCCTGCGCCAGCGCCTCTCCCTTGCCGGAAGAGGACAGGATCGCGAGTTTGTAGCCATCCGCGGCCAGACGTTTCGCCACGGCAGCTCCCATGCCGCTGCCGCCTGCCGTTACAATCGCTACCTTCTCCGCCGACATCGCTATTCTCCTTGTCCAATTCCAAGGGTGCCCCGCACCATATTGGCCCATCTATAACGGGTTTCAAAGGCGAGTTCGAACCAGAAAGCCTTGCAGCGGCATGCAGAAAAACTGATGCTGAAAAAGTCAGCCTAGCCATTTCCCCCTGCCGGATGGACTTCCCGGCTGTCGGCTGGCGCTTCCTCCCGTTCCTCCAGGCCGTAGTCGCGGATCACCTGCGCGATACGCAGCCGGTAATCGGAAAAAACGCCGGACCGGCCAAGCGACTGCGCGGCGCGATGCGGCAGGGTGTTGCGCCACGCCCTCACCGCCTCCTCATCCCGGAAGAAGGACAGAGAGAGCATCTTGTCCGGATTGCCGATACTTTGAAACCGCTCGACGGACAGAAAACCGTCGACGGTCTCCAGTTCAGCCCGCAGGCCTGCCGCGATGTCGAGATAATGCTGCTTCTCGCCTTCAGCCGGCCAGACCTCGAAAATAACGGCAATCATTGTCCGCCTCCGGCGTGCGGAGCGGAGGCGAGACGCAGGAAAAGCCGGTCCTCTCTGCGAATGAACTGTTCGCGGCGGGCGAATTCGTAGTTTTCCCGCCCCGCGGGATCGGCGGCGAGCCGTGCCCTGTAGGCTTCGTAGGCGGCCAGATTTTCGATGTTGTAGACACCGTAGGCAATGGTGCTCGATCCCTCCTTCGGCGCGTAATAACCGATCAGATCGGCCCCGCAGCGCGGTATCGCCTCACCCCATGTGCGGGCATATCGCTCAAAAGCATCGACCTTGAAAGGATCGATCTCGTAGCGGATGAAACAGGTCAGCATCGTTTGTCTCCTCGTATTTTGCCTCTCTCTTTTACGCCATTGCTTTGCATTAATGCTTCGGCTAGCATCGAAGCATGAAAGACGGACCTCTGATCGCCAATGTCGCCGCGCTGATCGGCGACCCTGCCCGCGCCAACATCCTGACGGCGCTGATGGACGGACGTGCGCTGACCGCAAGCGAGCTTGCCGAAGCCGCCGGCGTGACCCTGCAGACCGCCAGCGGTCATCTGTCGAAGCTCTCCGAGGCGCAACTCTTGAAAGCGGAAAAACAGGGACGTCACCGCTATTTCCGTCTTTCCGGCGAGGATGTGGCGCATGTTCTGGAAGCGTTGATGGGTCTTGCCCAGCGCACGGGCGCAGTCCGCGTCCGCACGGGACCGAAGGACAAGGCGCTGCGGGAAGCGCGCATCTGCTACGATCATCTGGCCGGGGAAAGCGGCGTGGCGCTGCTAGCCGCCATCACCGCAAAGGGGCTCGTGACGTTAGGTGATGATCCTGCCTTAACGGAGAGCGGACGCGAGTTCTTCTCAAGCTTCGGCATAGACCTTTCACCGCTCGAGAAGGCCCGTCGCCCGGTCTGCCTGCATTGCCTGGACTGGAGTGAGCGCCGCCATCATCTCGGCGGTGGGCTCGGCGCATCGCTGCTTGAAGCCATGCAGCAACGGGACTGGCTGCGGCGCGGAAACGGAAGGGTGCTGACCTTCACGACAAAGGGCGAAAAGGCTTTCAACAGCACCTTCAGCTGCACGCCCGCCTGAGCACCACGAACGGATGATCCCGGCTTATTTCAACCAGCCGGCAATACGTCCAACGGCCTCGGCAATGTCAGACACGGAACCCGCATAGGAAATGCGCAGCGCCCTGTGGCCTTCCTCTGGATCAAAATCCATGCCTGGAGTCGTCGCCACATCGATTTCCGCCAGCATGCGCCTGGCGAAATCCATACTGTCGTTGGAAAAGCGGCTGGTATCGACATAGGCGTAAAATGCGCCATCCATCGGGGACGCCAGCGGCAGGCCTATCTCCGGCAGGCGCGCCATCAGGAAATCGCGGTTGGTGCGATAGCTTTCCCGGTAGACATCCAGTTCCTCCGCCGCCGAAAAGGCTGCCGTCGCCGCAAGCTGCGACAGTTCAGGCGCGGAAATATAAAGGCTCTGGGCCAGACATTCGACGGGACGGACCAGATTTTCGGGCAGCACCATCCAGCCGATGCGCCAGCCGGTCATGCAATAATATTTGGAGAAGGAGTTGATGATCACGGCATTGTCGGTGATTTCGAGCGCGCTCGTCTCCTCGCCGACAAAAGTAAGGCCGTGATAGATCTCGTCGGAAATGAAAGCCATGTCGCGGCTTTGGCAATAGCTGGCCAGCCGCTTCAAAGCCTCGCGGCCGGTCACCGTGCCGGTCGGATTGGCCGGACTTGCCAGAAGCACGCCCTTCAGCTTGCAGCCGGCCTTTGTCTCCGCCCGCTCCAGACTTGCCGGCGTCAGCGTATAACCCGTTTCGGCCGTGACCGGCACTTCCACGACGTTGAGGCCGAGAGCTTTCAAAATATTGCGATAGGCCGGATAGCCGGGCCTTGCGATAGCGACATAATCGCCCGCATCGAAAAGGCTGAGGAAAGCGAGATTGAAGGCGGCAGATGAGCCAGTGGTCACGGCGATGCGGGCCGGATCGATGGCGACCTGGTGGCGTAACCGGTAATGGCCGGCGATCGCCTCCCGCAACTCACGCAGGCCGAGCGCATCGGTATAACCGATCCGCCCATGCTTCAGCGCAACCTCAGCCGCCGCAAGCGAGGCTTTCGGTGCAGGATGGGAGGGCTGACCGACCGCCATGGAAATGACGGGGCGGCCCGCCTGCCTGCGCCTGTTCGCTTCCGCCAGAATGTCCATGGCGTGAAAGGGTTCGACGGCGCTCCGCTTCGAGATCGTTATCAAGGGCATGCTCTTTCCTGAACCGTATTTCAGAGACTTGCCGCAGAATCACAATCTTCACAATCATGCGATCATAATGCGGACAAGTATTTTTGCCGTATGGCATTTGGCTTAAAGTAAGGTAATTGCCTTCATAAGATTTCAAGAGGCTCCGGCCGCAAAGAATGAGGACCGATATGGCGCATTTTCTCCGTTCCACCCTTCTTGCCAGCGTGACGGCCCTTTCGACGGTATTCGCCTCCCTGCCCGCCCATGCGCTCGACGAGCAGCAGAAGAAGGAAATGGGCGAGTTCATCAAGCAATATCTGATCGAGAACCCGGAAATCATGCTCGAGGTTCAGGATGCGCTTGAGCGCAAGCAATATGCGGCGCGCAACGCCAAGGCGGCGGAGGCCGTTGCCGACAACAAGAAGACCATCTTCGAATCAAAATACGATCTGGCGCTCGGCAACCCGGATGGCGATGTGACGCTGGTCGAGTTCTTCGACTATAATTGCGGTTACTGCAAACGCGCCATGGGCGATATGGACGCGATTTTGGAGGGCGACAAGAAGGTGCGCGTCGTCCTCAAGGAATTCCCGATCCTCGGACCGGAATCGGTTGCGGCCCACCGAGTCTCCAACGCCGTGAAGCTGCTTGCTCCGGCCAAATACGCAGAATTCCAGCGCACCCTGCTTGGTGGTCGCGGACGGGCGAATGAGGACAGCGCCATGGAAGTCGCGACCTCGCTCGGCCTCAAGGAAGCAGACATCCGCAAGTCGATGGCGGAAAACCCGAATGATGCGCAGGTGCAGGAAACCTACAAGCTGGCCAACAGCCTCGGCATCACCGGAACGCCGTCCTATATCGTCGGCGACGAGGCGGTTTTCGGTGCGGTTGGCGCCGACCCTCTGAAGGAAAAAATCGCCAATATGCGCAGCTGTGGAAAAGCCACCTGCTCCTGATTGCTAAAAAAGCCACTGCATTCCCTGTGAGATGCCTGCCCAGCGGCCGGTTTAGGGCTTGCGGGGGCTTTTCCTTGACGGCTGCGCAGTCTATAGGTGTCGCTGATTTTCTTATGGAAACGTGAATGAGCAACATCATCATCGTCATCAACGGCCCCAATCTCAACATGCTGGGAAAAAGGGAACCGGGTATCTATGGTGGCAAGACGCTGAAGGACATCGAGAATGATTGCCTTCAAGCCGGTGCCGATCTCGGTTTCGCAGTGGAATTCCGCCAGTCGAACCACGAAGGCGTGCTGGTGGACTGGTTGCAGGAGGCGGGTGAGCGGGCGGCTGGCGTCGTGATCAATCCCGGCGCCTACAGCCACACATCCATCGCGTTGCATGACGCCATTCGCGCGATTTCCACGCCCGTCGTGGAAGTGCACATTTCCAACATCCACGCCCGCGAAGAGTTCCGTCACAAATCGATGGTATCACCCGCGGCTAAGGGCATGGTCTGCGGTTTCGGACCATATGGATACATCATGGCGCTTCACGCGCTGAAAAACATCACGGCATAAAAAGAAACAAAGAATAGGGTTTGTCATGTCTGAAAAGAAACAGGGTATCGACAAGGAACTGATCCGCGAACTCGCGAATATCCTCAACGATACCGACCTTTCGGAAATCGAAGTGGAGCAGGACGACCTGCGCATCCGCGTTTCCCGCGCCGCTCCCGCCGCCACGGTCTATGCCGCAGCGCCTGCTCCTTATGCGCCCGCACCGGCGGCAGCCCCCGTTGCTGCGCCGGCCGCAGCCGCGCCGGCAGCCTCTGCGTCCTCCGCAGCACCTGCCCGCAACCCGGCCAACACCGTGTCCTCGCCGATGGTCGGCACGGTCTATCTGTCGCCTGCCCCGGGCGCACGTCCCTTCATCGAAGTGGGTGCAACGGTCAAGGAAGGCCAGACCATCCTCATCGTCGAAGCCATGAAGACCATGAACCAGATTCCGGCTCCCAAGTCCGGCAAGGTCGTGGAAATCATCGTCAACGACGCTCAGCCCGTGGAGTATGGCGAAGCCCTCGTGGTCATCGAATAAAGGCGGTTCAGCATGGTTTCGAAGATCCTCATAGCCAACCGCGGCGAGATTGCGCTACGTGTCCTGCGCGCCGCCAAGGAGCTTGGCATTCCGACGGTGGCCGTGCATTCCACGGCCGACGCGGATGCCATGCATGTGCGCCTCGCCGACGAGAGCGTCTGCATCGGCCCGCCGCCTTCGCGTGACAGCTACCTCAACATCCACCAGATCGTTGCGGCCTGCGAAATCACCGGGGCGGACGCCGTTCATCCCGGTTACGGCTTCCTGTCGGAAAATGCAAAGTTCGCCGATATTCTCGACGCGCACGGCATTACCTTCATCGGACCGACCGCCGAACATATCCGCATCATGGGCGACAAGATCACCGCCAAGCAGACGGCGATGGAGCTTGGTATTCCCGTTGTTCCCGGCTCCGACGGCGAAGTGAAGCCTGAAAACGCCCTTGAGATCGCTCGCGAAATAGGCTTTCCCGTCCTCATCAAGGCGACGGCGGGCGGCGGCGGTCGCGGCATGAAGGTGGCGAAGACCGAAGCCGATCTGGAAGAGGCCGTTGCGACGGCCCGCTCCGAAGCGGCGGCAGCCTTCGGCAACGACGCGGTCTACATGGAAAAATATCTCGGCAAGCCGCGCCATATCGAAGTGCAGGTGTTCGGCGATGGCGAAGGCAATGCCGTACACCTTGGCGAACGCGATTGCTCGTTGCAGCGCCGTCACCAGAAGGTGCTGGAAGAAGCCAATTCGCCGGCTCTGACCGTCGAACAGCGCATGAAGATCGGCGAAATTTGCGCGAGCGCCATGCGCAAGCTGAAATATCGCGGCGCCGGCACCATCGAGTTCCTGTATGAAAACGGCGAGTTCTATTTCATCGAAATGAATACCCGTCTGCAGGTGGAGCATCCGGTAACGGAAGCGATTACCGGCATGGATCTCGTGCAGGAACAGATCAGGGTCGCTTCAGGCCAGGGCCTGTCGGTCACGCAGGCGGATATCGAATTCCATGGCCACGCCATCGAATGCCGAATCAATGCCGAAGACCCGCGCACCTTCGTTCCCTCGCCGGGCACGCTGACCTATTTCCACACGCCGGGCGGTCTTGGTGTGCGCGTCGATTCCGGTGCATATCAGGGCTACAAGATCCCGCCCTATTACGACAGCATGATCGGCAAGCTCATCGTTCACGGCCGCGACCGTGACGAGTGCATTCGCCGCCTACGTCGCGCGCTGGATGAGTTCGTCGTCGACGGCATCAAGACAACACTGCCGCTTTTCCAGGATCTTCTGCAGAACGAAGATATTCTGAACGGCGATTACGATATTCACTGGCTGGAAAAATATCTGGCCGGTGACGCGTCTCACTAAGACGATATGGCTGGGCGGCGCAGCAGAAATAACGACATAACGGTCGATATTCTGCTGCGCGCCTATTCAGCCGGCCTGTTTCCCATGGCCGATTCGGCCGATGATCCGGAACTGTTCTGGGTCGAGCCGGAAATTCGCGGCATCATTCCCCTCAATAGTTTTCACGTTTCCAAAAGCCTCGCCAAAGCGATGCGCAGGAAGCCGTTCGAGATTCGCTTTAACACCGCTTTCGAAGCGGTGATGGCTGGATGCGCGGCGGAAGCGCCGGACAGACCCAGCACCTGGATCAACGCCGTCATCCGCAGGCTCTATAGCGAGTTGCACCAGATCGGCCACGCCCATAGTGTCGAAGCGTGGGAAGGCGAGGAACTTGTCGGCGGGCTTTACGGCGTCTCGCTGGGCGCCGCCTTCTTCGGCGAGAGCATGTTTTCCCGCCGCACCAATGCATCGAAGATTTGCCTCGTGCATCTGGTGGAGCGCTTGCGACAGCAGGGTTTCACCCTGCTCGACACGCAATTTACGACAGAGCACCTCAAGACGTTCGGCGCGATTGACGTACCGAAGCAGGATTATACGAAAATGCTCGATCTTGCCGTCAACCGGCCCAGTCTGCAATTTTGAAGACTTTACGTAAGGTTATTTGCTTGCCGTTGAGGGAGCAGGAACGTCAGAATCCTGCTTGCAGCCCGTCAGCCACACGTCGTAGATCGGGTGTTCCACAGCGTTGAGGCCGGGACTGTCGGCGAACATCCAGCCCGTGAAAATTCGCTTGATCTTGCGGTCGAGCGTGATTTCATCGACCTCGACAAAAGCGTCGATCTTCTGAGCTTCCGTCTGGTCGCGGGAATAACAGACTTTCGGCGTCACCTGAAGCGCGCCGAACTGCACGGTCTCATCGATATAGACATCGAAAGACGTGATGCGGCCGGTGATCTTGTCGATGCCGGAAAACACCGCCACACGGTTTTCGAGACGGGCGGCGGAGACGGGTGATACGAGGAGAACAGCAGAGACCGCTGCAAACAGCGAGACTGTCAGCGCACGCAAAGAACGATCCCGCGTGATTTTCCTCATACGATATGTCTCCAAATATTTGCCTGTGTCGAACCGCCGACCGGATCAACGCCTAAGGGCGGAATGTGGCAAAAACCGGTGAGGGCGGAAGCAAGCGCGATGTTTTGCACAACACCGCGCATCACAAGATGCTTAGTTGCCGGGGGTCCAGGCGTCGTAGTCGCCGGTTACGCGCGGGCGCTCGCCGGCCACAGCCAGCGACCCCTGCGGGCGATAGGCATTGGACGAACCGGTGAGATTGGGCTGGTGCGGCTTTTGCCAGTCACGCGCAACGTAGCTTTCCTGGCTCGGCGGCACGTCGGTGCGGTAATGCATCCAGCCATGCCAGCCGGGCGGAATGGCCGAGGCCTCAGCATAACCATTGTAGATCACCCAGCGGCGCGGCATGCCCCAGGATGTGGTGCCGCCTTCGTAGTAGGTATTGCCCAACTCGTCCTGTCCTACCTTCTTGCCGAAGCGCCAGGTGTGAAACCGCGTTCCGATCGTCTGGCCGTTCCACCAGGTGAAGATTTGCGTCAGGAGAGTCTTCATTCTACGTTCCTCGGGCTTGAATGCGCCGCAGCGATTTTCCGTGCACGGCACAAGACATGCTTATGCCGCCCCTCACGGCAATTGTCCAGCATTTCGAGATATATCCGCGCTATTTCAGCTTCATCCTGAAGCCCAGATGCCGCTTCTCGAAACCGAGCCGCTCGTAAAAGCGATGCGCGTCTAGCCGGGCCATGTTGGAGGTGAGCTGCGCGGCGTTCAGACCCTGACGGCGGGCTTCTTCCAGGCAAAAATTGATCATCACCGCACCGATGCCGCGACCGCGCATATCGGCCCGCGTCTGCACTGCCTCGATCACCATGGACTTCGCCCCTCGCCCGACGAGCTTGGTGAGGATCGCCGTCTGGAAGGTGCCGACCACCTCGCCATCCAGTTCAGCGACATAAAGCGTCTCGCTCGGCGACGCCTCGATGGCCCGGAAGGCGGCGAGGTAATCGGGCTGCGCCGATTCGTCTGCCGTATCGCCGTGGCCACCGATCTCGTCGGCGGCAAATATGGCGGCAAGCGCCGGCACATCGTTTTCGCTCGCCGTTCGAATTACAAGATTTTCCAAGGTCGCATTCATCGGGTCAGGCTCTTTTCCATAACGATGCCGGGCAGCCCCTCGATGCCAGCCATGCGCTCGATTCGGTCCACCTCGACAAATCCGACGCCTTCATAAAAGGCGATTGCGACAGTATTTTTAGGCTCGACTTCAAGCCGCATGATTTCCGCATCCGGAAAGCAGGTTTCGAGTTCCGCGAAGAGATCGCGGCCTACACCCTGCCGCTGAAGATCGGGCGCCACATAAAGCTGGTGCAGCAGGGCGGTCTTCGCCATCTTGGTGGACATCGAGCCATAGGCCATGCCGCCGATCCGCTTGCCGTCATCGGCCACCAGAAACTCGCCGCCCTTTTTCTCGACCCGGTCCTTCATGGCCTGCGGCGAATGCCATGCGAGGATCAACTGGTTCACCTTGTCTGCGCCGTAGATCGCGTCATAGGTGGCGTGCCATGTCGTGGCCAGCAACGTGCGTACGGGCTCGATATCTCGCAGACCTGCGGTGCGGATGAAAAACATGATTTGGCTCCGTCTCAGAATAGAAAAAGCCGGGCGTTGATCCCGGCAGAAGTGATGTCAGTCCTTCGTACTCGACGTCATCCTCGGGCTTGTCCCGAGGATCTGAGCACGTTTGACCTTGTGGGTCGTTAGATCCTCGGGACAAGCCCGAGGATGACGGATGAGAGCTGTCGGCCTCAATGCTTCTACGGCAGAGGCAGCCTCCGCTTATTCGTCCTCAATGCCAAGCTTGGCCTTGACCAGCGCCTGCACCGCCTGCGGGTTGGCCTTGCCGCCCGTCGCCTTCATGACCTGACCGACGAACCAGCCGGCGAGCGTTGGCTTTGCTTTGACCTTCTCGACCTGGTCCGGGTTAGCGGCGATGATTTCATCGACGGCCTTTTCGATGGCGCCGGTATCGGTCACCTGCTTCATGCCGCGGGCTTCGACGATCTCAGCCGGATTGCCGCCCTCGTTCCAGACGATCTCGAACAGGTCCTTGGCGATCTTGCCAGAAATGGTCTCGGCCTTGATGAGATCGATGATACCGCCGAGCTGTTCTGGCGAAACCGGGGTCGTCTCGATATCCTTGCCCGATTTGTTCAGTGCACCGAGCAGATCGTTGATGACCCAGTTGGCAGCGGCCTTCGCATCGCGACCGGCAGCAACCGCCTCGTAATAATCGGCAATTGCCTTTTCCGAAACGAGGATCGAGGCGTCATAGACCGACAGGCCGAGATCGGCCACGAAACGTGCCTTTTTGTCGTCAGGAAGCTCCGGCAGATCGACCTTCAGCGCCTCAACGAAAGCATCGTCGAATTCAAGCGGCAGCAGATCAGGGTCCGGGAAATAGCGGTAATCATGCGCGTCTTCCTTGGAGCGCATGGACCGCGTCTCGCCCTTGCCGGGATCGAACAGGCGGGTTTCCTGATCGATCACGCCGCCATCTTCCAGAATGGCGATCTGGCGACGCGCCTCATATTCAATGGCCTGACCGACGAAGCGGATGGAGTTGACGTTCTTGATTTCGCAGCGCGTACCGAAACCTTCGCCCGGACGGCGCACGGAGACGTTGACGTCGGCGCGCATGGAGCCTTCATCCATGTTACCGTCGCAGGTGCCGAGATAACGCACGATGGAGCGCAGCTTGGTGAGATAGGCCTTCGCTTCATCCGACGAGCGCATGTCCGGCTTGGAGACGATTTCCATCAGCGCCACGCCCGAACGGTTGAGGTCCACGAAGGACATGGTCGGGTGCTGGTCGTGCATCGACTTGCCAGCGTCCTGCTCCAGATGCAGGCGCTCGATGCCGATCTCGATGTCCTCGAAATTGCCCTGACGGTCTGGACCAAGCGAAATGGTGATAGTGCCTTCACCGACGATCGGGTCCTTGAACTGCGAAATCTGGTAGCCCTGCGGCAAATCCGGATAGAAGTAATTCTTGCGGTCGAAGATCGAACGGTTGTTGATCTTTGCCTTCAGGCCGAGACCGGTACGTACCGCCTGCTTGACGCACTCCTCGTTGATGACGGGCAGCATGCCGGGCATGGCGGCATCGACCAGCGACACGTTGGAGTTCGGCGCATTGCCGAAGGTGGTGGAGGCACCGGAGAACAGCTTGGAATTGGAGAGAACCTGCGCATGCACCTCCATGCCGATCACGATTTCCCAATCGCCGGTGGCGCCGGGAATGAAGCGTTTCGGGTCGGGGGTGCGCACGTCTACAAGGGTCATCTGAAGCTCACGATATACGGGTTCTTTGGCCTTGGTGGGTAGAACAAATGCAGCGCGGGCGCAAGACATGTTGCGCCCTCTCGCCACCGGCCTACGATTTTCGCCAATGCCGGACACGCCTTTTTTACGCTTGCCGGTTTCAAATCACGCTATGGACACGATGACCTTCTGCCTCATCGCCTATATCGGCTTCAATCTCTTCGTTTTCCTTGTCTATTGGTGGGACAAGGAAGCCGCAAGACAGGGCGGATGGCGTATCCGGGAAAGCACGCTGCTCCTGCTTGCTCTCGTCGGCGGCAGCCTGGGGGCCGTGTCGGCCCAACATCTGTTACGGCACAAAACACGCAAGGAGCCGTTCCGCAGTATCCTGCTGTCCATCGTGATATTGCAGAGTGGCCTTCTCGCATCGCTCGCCATCATGCCGGACTGGCCGGTGCGGTTGGCGGTTGCGCTGAAAACGCTGTTTCAGAACCCGGGTCCGTAAAGGCCACTCTCGATCTCGGCCAACTGTTTTTGCAGCCCCACCGATTGCACCTCGCGGTCCAGCTTCGGCGCATAAGAAACGGAAAGCCAGCGCACGCTATAGCCATGGTGGCGGAAAAAGGCGACTGCCGGTTCGTTCTGGGCATGTGTCTCAAGCCGGATTGTCTCGAAGCCCTTGTCCTCTATCAGTCTTTCAATATCTGCAAGCAGACGGCTGCCGACGCCCCTCCGTTGAAAATCGGGATCGATCCAGAAGTCGGAAATAACCTCGTCAAAATGCTCCCGCGCGGCCCACCCCGCAACCGAGCCTCCAAGTTCCGCGACGCGGATGGCAAGCCATGATGAGCGGGTGAAATTGGAAAAGGCGCTGGCCGCATTGTCGTAAAGCGTCGATGTGATTCCCAGCGCCGCGGTCGCCTGCCGCCATGCCCTGATGCCGATGGCCGCAAGGACTTCCGCTTCCCGCTCATGCGCATTGCGAATGACGATCAAACCGCGCCCTCCTTGGCCGTAAAAATTAAACCATTGCGAGTGTGATTCGGCCAGCGTGCTTTTGCTGGGCAAGCCACCGGCTTGACCCTGCTGGACTTGCCCGCTATCCAAAAGAAGCAAGAACGGAGTTTTTATGTTCGCTCAATCGGAGTCCCGGTAAAGGCCCTGCCCGCAAGTTTCTTGCGCGCCGGGCCAGATGAAACCGAGCCGGCTGCCTTAACGGCACCCGGGTTTGCTTTCACGCGTCCATGTGACGCCGACCGGACTTCCAAAAAATGGACATTTCCCGCGCCGAACAGCGCATTCTTCACCTGCTCGCCCAGGGCGGCAGAATTGAACTCGTTCGAGACGATGCCCGCAAAATCGAAAAACTCTCGCTTTTTACGCGCGAGGGCTGGATTTTCAGCGGCCTCGATCTCCTCACCTTCCGCAAGCTGAAACGGAAGAGAGCGATATCCTCCTCCGGCGGCAAGCCCTACCGCATCACCACGCGCGGGCTGGAGCTCGTGCGCGGTGAGTTGGACAATCGCTGAAAACAAAACGGGCGGCACTTGATGCCGCCCGTTCTTGTACAAAACTTGGTGGATGGATTCACCACCACTTGGCGGGGGTAAACTTGCCGGCAGCCTGCTCGATGGCATGGGCCGTCTTGAACAATGTCTCTTCCTCGAAAGGCTTGCCGATGAGTTGCAGGCCGAGCGGCAGGCCCTTGCCGTCGAGACCGGCAGGCACCGAGAGGCCCGGAAGGCCGGCCATGTTGACGGTGATGGTGAAAACGTCCTGCAGGTACATCTTCACCGGATCGGAGGCGAGTTCCTCGTCACCCACTGCGAAAGCAGAAGATGGGGTGATGGGCGCTAGGATCGCGTCAACGCCCTCATGGAAGACGTTTTCGAAGTCGCGCTTGATGAGCGTGCGGACCTTCTGCGCCTTCAGGTAATAGGCGTCGTAATAACCGGCCGACAGCACATAGGTGCCGACCATGATGCGGCGCTGCACTTCCTTGCCGAAACCGGCAGCGCGGCTTTTTTCGTACATGTCGGCAATGTCCTTGCCATCGACGCGCAGGCCGTAGCGGACGCCGTCATAACGGGCAAGGTTGGACGAGGCTTCCGCCGGTGCGACGATGTAATAGGCGGGAAGCGCGTATCTGGTGTGCGGCAGCGAGATATCGACCACCTCGGCACCGGCATCACGCAGCCATTCCACGCCCTTGGCCCAGAGCTTTTCGATTTCGTCCGGCATGCCGTCAACACGGTATTCCCGGGGGATACCGATCCTCAGGCCCTTCAGCGATTGACCGATGGCCTTTTCGTAATCCGGCACAGGAAGGTCAACAGAAGTCGTGTCCTTGGCGTCAACGCTTGCCATGGTCTTGAGCAGGATTGCGGCGTCGCGTACGTCACGGGCAATCGGTCCTGCCTGGTCGAGCGAGGAAGCATAAGCGACAATGCCGTAACGCGAGCAACGGCCGTAAGTGGGCTTGATGCCGACGGTGCCGGTGAAGGCCGCTGGCTGGCGGATGGAGCCGCCGGTGTCGGTTGCGGTTGCGCCGGCGCACAGATGCGCGGCCACGGCTGCGGCGGAACCGCCAGAAGAGCCGCCGGGCACCAGCTTCTGCTCGGAGCCATTGGCGCGCCAGGGGTTGATGGCGGGGCCGTACCAGGAGCTTTCGTTCGACGAGCCCATGGCGAATTCGTCCATGTTGAGCTTGCCGAGCATGACGGCGCCCTGATCCCAGAGGTTCTGGGTGACGGTGGATTCATACTTCGGCTTGAAGCCGTCGAGGATGTGCGAGCAGGCCTGCGTGTGAATGTCGCGCGTGGCAAAAAGGTCCTTCACGCCGAGCGGAATGCCTTCCAGCTCGCCGGCCTTGCCGGCGGCGATACGCTCGTCGGAGGCACTGGCCATCTCGCGCGCCTTTTCAGGCGTCAAGGCAACATAGGCGTTCAGCGCGCCGTTGGCCGCATCGATGGCGGAGAGGTAGGCGTCGGTCAGCTCTAGGGCGGAGAATTCTTTGCCTTTCAGCTTTGCGCGGGCTTCGGCAATAGTCAGGCTCGTCAGGTCGGTCATGGTCGGCAACGGCTTTCGAAAATCTCGGAAAAATCAGGCGGCAAACGGCGATCGGGTTATTCGACCACTTTCGGGACCATGAAGAAGTCCCGGTCGGTCGCAGGCGCATTGGCGACAATGTCTTCCGCCTTGTTGCCGTCGGTCACCACGTCGGCGCGCTTTTTCATCTCCACCGGGGTGACTGACGTCATCGGCTCGACGCCGTCGACATTCACTTCCGAAAGCTGCTCCACGAAACCGAGTATGCCGTTCAACTGGCCGAGCATATTCTGCGCTTCATCTTCGGTGACAGCGATACGGGCAAGGCGCGCAACGCGCTTTACGGTGGCGAGATCGACGGACATGGTTTTACTCCGGTAGGAATTTTCCTACCCGCTATAATCACCATGTCCGTCCTTCGCAACGGTAGAAAGCATGTCGCGTCAAACTGCGGAGCGGTTTTGCGGCAACGACATGCTCTCACGCAGCTTCAGAAGGACAGCGTATCGCCGGCCTTCGGCGTGTGGACACGCGCTTCCGCGCCTTCCATGCCGGCCACGAACTTTTCCGGCGTCTGGTCGATGATCGGGAAGGAACCGTAGTGGCAGGGAATGACATTGCCGAAATTGAAGAAGCGCTGGCAGGCGAGCGCCGCGACAGCTCCGCCCATGGTGAAGCGGTCACCGATCGGCACGAGGCCGATATCCGGCTGGTGCAGTTCGTTGATCAGTTTCATGTCGGAGAAGATGTCGGTGTCGCCCATGTGATAGACGGCCGGGCCGTCCTCGAAATGCAGCATCAGGCCATTGGCATTGCCGAGCGAATGGGAGACGCCATCTTCGGTGATCTGGGCGGAGGAATGCAGTGCATTGGTGAAGGTGACGGAAAAGCCGTCGAAATGGACCGTGCCGCCGGTATTGCCCATATCGACCTTGGCGACGCCCTTGGCGGACAGCCAAGCGGCAAGATCGGCATTGGCCAGCACGGTCGCGCCCGTTTCGCGGGCAAGCTGCACGGTATCGCCGACATGGTCGCCATGGCCATGGGTCAGGAGAATATGAGTGATGCCTTCGGCCGCCGATTTGCCATCCTGCCCGGCAAAACCGGGATTACCGGTGAAGAAAGGATCGATGAGGATCTTCGCGCTACCGTTTTCAAGGCGGAAGGCGGAATGGCCGAGCCAGGTGATTTTCATGGGAAGTTCTCCTTTGTATTGCCGGTATAGTATGACATAGGACGGCCTGCACAACCGCACTACCAATATTTCAGAGAGGCGACAATGGCCGCGGATAATGACGATTACGTGTATGACGAAGCGAGCGGCGAATGGCGGCCGGCTTCGGAACTCGCAGCCGAGGCAGCCCGTGCAAATGAAGTGCGCGATGCCGCCGGCAATGTACTTGAAGATGGCGATTCCGTAACGCTGATCAAGGATTTGAAGGTCAAGGGCACCAGTACGGTCATCAAGCAGGGTACCGTCATCAAGTCGATCCGCCTGACCGACAATCCCGAAGAGATCGATTGCAGGCATGATGCGGTCAAGGGTCTGGTGCTGCGCACCGAATTCGTCCGCAAAAGATAAAGGCAGCACGCGACATGGCGACACTCACCATTGAGGAACTGGCGCAGGTGCTTCAGCCCGGCCAGGCTATTGCCGGCCTAGACCTCGGTACGAAGACAATAGGGCTTGCCATGTCGGATCTGTCGCGGCGTTTTGCGACACCGCGCCCGGTGTTGAAGCGTGTAAAATTCACACAGGACGCCCAGGTGCTGCTGGCCTTCGCTGAAAAGGAAAAGGTCGCCGCCTTCATCATCGGCCTGCCGATGAACATGGATGGCTCCGCCGGACCCCGCGTGCAGGCAACCCGCGCCTTCGTGCGCACCATGGGCGAAAAAACCGCCCTGCCCTTCGTTTACTGGGATGAGCGGCTTTCAACCGTTGCGGCAGAGCGCGCGCTTCTGGAAATGGATGTCTCACGCGCCAAGCGCGCCGAACGCATCGATTCAGCCGCCGCAAGCTTTATTCTTCAGGGCGCGCTGGACAGGCTTTCCGCACTCACCCGCGCCGCCGACTGACGGCCCTGCCACCAAGCAGCAATCTGCTTTCTTTTGCGAAATGCGAGAATTGCAAAAACGATCAGGCTGTCGACCGCGATGGCGCGCGCCACCAGCGGCGGCAGGCTTTCCGGCGGAAGACCGAGAATATTGCCGTAAATCTCGAAGACGAGATCATGGGTCTGACGCGTCAGCATGTAAAAGCCGAAGCTCATGTCGTAATAGGAGAGCCAGTACCAGCTGCCCAGCAATGCGACGGGACCGGCCCATAGGATAAGAAACCACTTCATGCCGCCTGCCCCCGTACAAACATCGTATCGGGAAAGCCGGCAAGCACCGCCCAGCGCACCGCAGCCATCAGGCAGAGGTTCAGCGCCGGCGCGTCGATATCCAACGGCAGCATCACAAAAAACGTCATCATGACGCCTAAAGCTGTCCAGCGGCTCACTTGCGGCTCCCTTATGCGCAGTCATTGCGCATGGTTAACATTTCGTTAATCCACACTGGACCGGCAGCCATGGCGAGGCAAATGAAAGCTGTTATTATGGTTAATGGCGGTCGGGCGAGTTGTGGAAAAGAATGTGTTCCTGTGAACGGACGGAAGCACCGGGCGGTTGCGCGCCCGGTGAAAACATGGCTGATTTTTCGTTAATTTCGGGCTTGCCTCGGCTGTTCCCATCAGCTCCGGCAACGCGTGTCAGCCGTAAACGCCGCGCACCAGTCTTTTGACGGCGGTGGTGATCTTGTCCCAGTCCCGGTCTGATTTGAGCGGCACGCCAGCGAACTGACCGCTGGTGGCAGCAGAAATGACGAGGTGCTGAATTGCGGCGAACAGGACAGCATTGACGGCGGCGGTATCCACGCCCTTCGGCGCAGCGAGCGAGCCTCGCATGCGCTCCAGCCATTTGCCCAGCGACTTGGCGCGGGCTTCGGCCAGTTGACGCACCTGCGGTGACCCGTCAGACACTTCCCAGGCGATGATCTTGCAAACGAGAGGATCGCTGCGCAGCGCATCCATGAAATAAAGCGCCAGCTTTTCCATGAGATCGCCATAGGTCAGCAGAAACATGCCGCCCGTGTCTTCGGGAATGCGATCTTTCACCCAGGAACCAAGATCCTCGCCGATCGCCTCGATCAGACCATCAAGGCCGCCGAAATACCGATAGATGAGCTGCTTGTCGCAGCCGGCGCGGCGGGCAACGGCGTTGATGCCGAAGCCTTGAAACCCCTCTTCGGCAAGCAGCGACCGTGCCGCATTAAAAATCGCCTTCTCGGTCTGAGCGCGATCCTTGATGCGCTTTTCCGGTCTGTCGGCTGAAATCGCCTCTGCGGTCGCCAGCATGATTCCCTACCCGTTTTCTGAAAGGCCTTCCTCAACGGGTTAACAAAGCGTGTACGGAAGAACAACGTGGCGGGATGGATGGTGAGAAGGTTCCTGTGGATGACGAGTCCGCCATACCGTTTTCGGCACAGGACAGGGACGCCTCCAGACATTCTTAGGAAGTATCACCATAGTCGGCCGGAAGATGACGTTCGATTTCCATCGAATCATGAAGAACGCGACCGACGCCCACCAAACCGGATCGTAGTGCACGATAAAGTAACAAATGTCTCGGGGTTTTAACGAGACCTGTTTCGCTTTTTGCCCGCTCACGACTATAGCGAAGGTGATAACTGCGCACGTCATCACCAAGTTCAGCGCGAATAGTCGTGCCGGCACGCAGGGGATCGCGAGCAACATCACGTAACGCAGTTGCTAGCAACTTTTCGTAGCGTTTTCTCGCTGCTGCTCCAAATGTCGCGTGGGTCCATCCAAGGATTTCGATGATGTCCGATTGTGCGGCGTCGGACAGACGATATGTCGTCATTTGTCGCCGGACTTGCCGAGCTGCACTTCAGCCTCGCGCCCAAAAGCGGAAATGAAATCGTCAAGGTCATCATCCGAAACATCAGTATAACGTCCCTGGTCGAGGTCGGCGAATCCCTGTTGCGCCGCTACCTTCAAGGCCTCCACTCTGGCTGCCTCGAGGCGCTCCCGCCTCTCAATTAACCGCAAGCCTTCACGTAGCACTTCACTGGCGTTTTGATAGCGGCCGGATTTGACGAGCTCGTCTATAATCTCTTCGTGATGCTGTGTCAGGACGACGTTACGCGTTGGCATCGGAGACTCCATCGGACTTCATTTATGCCTATCCATACCATCGATTGGCATAATCTGCCAATCTCACTCCAGCGCCATCCCAAACCAGACACTACCCGGCGTTTCGTGGCTTTCGAGGCGTTTGAACCCGCGGGTTTCCCAGAAGCGCATACCCGCATGGTTGCGTTCGCTGGCGCCGAGGTGGATGCCGTAGACGTTGTTCTGTCTAGCCATATCGAGCCAGCGCGACAGAAGCCGGGTGCCGCCGCCCTTGCCCTGTGTACGCGGCAGGAGGTTCATGTGGATATGCGCCGGAAACGGATCGGTGAGCCAGGCTGGCGTGCGGCGCGGATGGTGGATGAACTGGGCGCGACGCTGGTCGGCGTCCCATGTCCGCTGGTCACCGCCGGGATCGGGGTAAAGGCTGCGCAGATGCGGCCACCATTCCCGCTCCAGCCGCTCTTCGTGCACCGCCGTATCGAGTGCGCCGACGATATAACCGCACACACCGTCCTCATCCTCCGCCACGAAAACGGCATCGGGCCAGAGATGCAGATAGGGCACGGAGTAGATATGCCCGACCATGCGGCCATCCTGGTAAAGGGCGGCGGCGTCCTGCCCGGCATCGCCGGTGGCGAGGCTTATGGCGTAGAGCGCGTCTTCATCCTCGGCGCGGGCGGAACGGAAGGTCAGCATTGGCAGCCGCCTTCCCTTGCCGCGCATCGACGCGCGAGGACATCATGACAGATAAGAACACGCCTCACGCCATTGCTATTTTTCAAATCCGAGACCCCTCCCGCCGGGACTGCAAAACCTTCATCCGCATGCATCGGTCAAGATGCAGGCGGATAAAGAAGATCGATTATATAATTCGGATCGAAGCGGGAATCGAGCATGCCGTAAGTGTGCCGCCAGCCGCCAGCCAGGCGGGTCTCGAGGAAGGCATCGGCGATCTTGCCGGCGCCAAGGCGGCAAAGCTCGGCGGCAGCCGCCGCGAGTGCAAACTGCTCCACCAGCAGGCGGGCCGCACCCTCGTCACGCTCGGCAAGGGCGATCGCGGCGCGCAGCACGTCGGTGGTCTTCTTGCCGGCCGCTCCGAGATCGCGCTCCAGCGTCTGGAAGACGAGATCGAACAGGTCCTTGCCGCGCTGGAGAACCCGCAGCACATCCAGCGCCATGACGTTGCCGGAACCTTCCCAGATGGCGTTGACGGGCGCTTCGCGGTAGTGGCGGGCAATCGGCCGCTCTTCCACGTAACCATTGCCGCCAAGGCACTCCATGGCCTCATAGATAAGCGCTGGCGCGATCTTGCAGCACCAGTATTTCACGATGGGCGTCATCACCCGCGCATAGGCGGCCTCAGCCGGATTGTTACGGGCGGCGTCGAATGCCGTCGCCAGCCTGAAGGAGAGAGCCGTGGCCGCCGCCACATCCAGCGCCATGTCGGCGAGAACGCGCGTCATGATCGGTTGCGTGACCAGCATCTTGCCGAAAACAGAACGGCCGCGGGCATAGTGCACGGCTTCGGCAAGCGAGGCGCGCATCATGCCGGCCGATGCGAGCGCGCAGTCGAGCCGCGTCAGCGTCACCATGTCGAGAATGGTGCGAATACCACTGCCGGGATCGCCCAGCAGATAACCGAAGGCATCGGTGAATTCGACTTCGGCGGAGGCGTTGGAGCGGTTGCCGAGCTTGTCCTTCAGGCGCTGGAAATGCAGGCCGTTCTTCGAACCGTCTTCCAGATAACGCGGCACGAGGAAGCAGCCCATGCCGTCGCCCATCTGGGCGAGCATGACGAAACCGTCGCTCATCGGCGCAGAAAGGAACCATTTGTGACCGGACAGGCGATAGATTCCCTCGCCCACCCGCTCCGCCGTGGTGCGGTTGGCGCGCACATCCGTGCCGCCCTGCTTTTCCGTCATGCCCATGCCAATGGTGACGGCGGTTTTCTGCAAAGCCGGCTTCTGCGAGCTGTCATATTTGCGCGAGAGTATCTTCGGCGCCCATTCCTTCTGCACGCGCGGCGAGGCCATGATGGCGGCGACGGAGGCGCTGGTCATGGTCAGCGGGCAGAGATGCCCCGCTTCCAGCTGCGAGGTCAGATAGAATTTCGTGGCGCGGGCCTTGTGCTCATTGCCGCGCGTATCGGGAGAATTTTCCCAGACGCTGGAATGCAGGCCGGACGACATGGAACGGCGCATCAGCGCGTGCCAGGCGGGGTGGAATTCCACCTGATCCAGACGCTCGCCGCGCGGACCGTGTGTATGCAGCTGCGGCACGCCCTGATTGGCCATGCGCGCCAGTTCCTGCGCCTCATGCGACGTGACATAGCGGCCGAGCTGGTCGTACTCGTCCCTCAGATTGCGCGACAGGCCGGAGGTGAGGTCGACGATCAGCGGATCGGAACGATAGGCGTTGATACCGGACCAGAGGTTTGGCTGGTTCAGTTCGGCGAGCGTTTCTTCTATCCGGGAATTCTGGGTCATCCGCTGCTTCTAGCTGTTTTGTACTGGCGTTGCATAGTGGGGTGATATTGCATAATTCCACCCGCAGGAAGCGATTGGGACGATTAAACCGCCGCTATCAGCAATTTTCGGGAATGACCCTGATCTAGGTATCCGACCCGGCGAATGCCAGACACGTTTCCGGCAAGACCGGCGGCAACGTCCGAAACAGCCCTGAGCGGCGGCGCGCAGAGATTGCGGCCACGACTGACGTGGCATGACAGATAAAGCATTCCCCAAAATCCGCAGCCAGATGTGGAACCCACGACGGGCTTTTTCGGTTGGCGACTTGATGAACGGCTGCACAGGGAGGGAACCATGGAGGCCAGCGCAAGAAAGCTTTTCGAGCGATATGAGCGATTTTTCAATAAGTCTCTTGAGGGTGACATGGATGTGGAGGAGATCGCCGAGCTCTACGCCTCCGACTTCATCGCCGCATCCCCCGCCGGGGTGATGACCGGAAAGAACGATGACCACTTAAAGCAGGTCATGATGAAGGGTTACGAGCGCTATCGGATGATCGGAACGAAGGAGATGCGGATACGCAATCTCCGTATCTCGCCCATCGATGAACATCATTGTGTGGCACATGTCGCCTGGACTGCGACCTTTGCCCGTAAGCGGCAACCGGATGTCGCAATCGATTTCGATGTTCACTACTTCGTCCAGAGGCTGGATGGAACACCGAAGGTTTTCGGTTGGGCGTCAGGCGACGAACAGGCTCTTTTGAAAGAACACGGCATCGTCTGATGTCTGTTCCTTCCGTCTTAGGACCCTTTGCCCTCGAGGATTGGGGAAACATCGCCATGTTTTCATTTCAGGAGTTGCGGGCGCTTGCCCCGCGACCATGCAGTCTCTATAGAGCGCAGGACCGAATTCCGCCGCACTCCTGAGGCGTGTTCACAGCGAAGGGGAGCGCGCGGATCAGCATTCGGGCGTTCCGGGCATTTTCACGGGAAAATGCGACGCCCGTCAGGAGGCAAACCGCATGGTCTTCTTCCCCCATCGCCATCTCCTCGGCATCAAGGGGCTTTCCCATCAGGATATCACCCTGCTTCTCGACAAGGCCGACGAGGCGGTAAAAATCAGCCGCCAGCGCGAGAAAAAGACCTCGACGCTCCGGGGGCTGACGCAGATCAACCTGTTCTTCGAAGCCTCGACGCGGACACAATCTTCCTTCGAGCTGGCCGGAAAGCGCCTCGGCGCCGATGTGATGAACATGTCGGTCGGCAATTCCTCGGTAAAGAAGGGCGAAACGCTGATCGATACGGCAATGACGCTGAACGCCATGCGCCCGGATGTGCTGGTGGTTCGCCATTCGTCGGCCGGTGCGGCCGCGCTTCTCGCGCAAAAGGTCGCCTGCTCCGTGGTCAATGCCGGAGACGGCCAGCATGAGCACCCGACACAGGCGCTTCTCGACGCGCTGACCATCCGCCGCGCCAAGGGCGAGCTTTCGGGTATCACAGTGGCAATCTGCGGCGATGTGCTGCATTCGCGCGTTGCCCGCTCCAACATCATCCTGCTCAACCAGATGGGTGCGCGTGTGCGCGTCGTCGCTCCCGCCACGCTTCTTCCCTCCGGCATTCGCGACATGAGCGTGGAGGTTTTCCACGACATGAAGGAAGGATTGAAGGACGCCGATGTGGTGATGATGCTGCGCCTGCAGCGTGAGCGTATGTCCGGCTCCTTCGTGCCTTCGGTGCGCGAATATTTCCACTATTACGGTCTGGATGCCGAGAAGCTGAAGGCAGCGAAGGAAGATGCGCTGGTCATGCATCCCGGCCCGATGAACCGCGGCGTGGAAATCGCCTCCGACGTGGCAGATGGTCCGCAGAGCGTCATTGAAAGCCAGGTGGAAATGGGGGTTGCCGTGCGCATGGCTGTCATGGAAACCCTGCTTGTTTCGCAAAATCAAGGTGAGCGCGTATGAGTGCCGCGACCGTTCTCAAGAACCTCCGCATCGTTGACCCTTCCCGCAATCTCGACGAGACCGGCAGCATCGTCATCGGCGCCGATGGCACCATTCTGGCGGCTGGCAAGGACGCACATAATCAGGGCGCTCCGGAAGGGGCGACGGTTCGCGACTACAAGGGTATGCTGGCCGTTCCCGGCTTGGTGGATGCCCGCGTCTTTGTCGGCGAACCCGGCGCCGAGCACCGCGAAACCATCGAATCCGCCTCACGCGCGGCAGCGGCCGGCGGCGTCACCAGCATCATCATGATGCCGGATACTGATCCTGTGATCGATGACATCGCGCTTGTCGAATATGTGAAGAAGACGGCGCGCGACAAGGCAATCGTCAATGTCCATCCCGCAGCCGCTTTGACCAAGGGCCTGCGGGGCGAGGAAATGACCGAGTTCGGCATGTTGAAGGAAGCCGGTGCGGTGGCCTTCACCAATGGCCGCAAGGCGCTTTCCGACACGCTGGTGCTGCGCCGCGCCATGACCTATGCCCGTGAACTCGGCGCGGTGATCGCGCTCGAGACGCGCGACAAATATATCGATGGCGGCGACATGAACGAGGGGCTTTTCGCGAGCTGGCTCGGCCTGTCAGGCGTTCCCAAGGAAGCCGAGATCATTCCGCTTGAGCGCGACCTGCGCATTGCTGGACTGACGCAGGCGATCTACCACGCCGCCAAGATTTCCGTTCCGGAATCGGCAGAAGCGATCCGCGTTGCGCGGCAGCGGGGCGTGAAGGCCACCTGCGGCATCTCGATCAATCACCTCACGCTCAATGAGAACGATATCGGCGAATACCGCACCTTCTTCAAGCTTTCACCTCCCTTGCGCGCTGAAGACGACCGCAAGGCGATGGTGGAAGCGCTGAAGGACGGCACGATCGATATCATCGTCTCATCGCATGATCCGCAGGATGTCGACACCAAGCGCCTGCCGTTTTCGGATGCGGCGAGCGGCGCGGTGGGGCTCGAAACCATGCTGGCGGCGGCGTTGCGCCTCCATCACAGTGGCGACGTTCCGCTGATGCGGCTGATCGATGCGCTCTCCACCCGCCCAGCCAAGATTTTCGGACTGGATGCAGGAACGCTCAAAGCCGGTGCGAAGGCAGATATCACGCTGATCGACCTCGATGAGCCGTGGCTCGTGGCGAAGGACCAGCTGGTCTCGAAATCCAAGAACACGCCGTTCGAGGATGCCCGTTTCAGCGGCCGTGCTGTCGCCACTTATGTGGCTGGCAAAGCCGTTCATTCCTTGGCATAAGATCACGAACAGAGATCACGCTGACGGCGGGACAGAGGGGACATTGGAATGAGTGCTTTGACTGAGTGGCAGACCGCGCCTGCCCTTCTCGCGCTGGCGGCGCTGATCGGCTATCTATTGGGCTCCATTCCGTTCGGCCTCCTTCTTACCCGCATGGCCGGTCTGGGCGACGTGCGCAAGATCGGCTCCGGCAATATCGGCGCCACCAACGTGCTGCGTACCGGCAACAAGAAGCTCGCCGCCGCAACCCTTTTGCTCGACGCGCTGAAGGGCACGGCGGCGGTTCTGGTCGCCAATGCGCTCTGGGGTTACGAAGCCTCGCTGGTCGCCGGTTTCTTCGCATTTCTCGGCCACCTGTTTCCCGTGTGGCTGGGCTTCAAGGGCGGCAAGGGTGTGGCCACCTATATCGGCGTTCTTCTAGGCGCGGCTCCCCTCATGATGCTTGCCTTTGCGCTCATCTGGATCGCGACCGCCTTTATCACCCGTTATTCGTCGCTCTCGGCGCTGGTGGCAATGGTGATCATCCCCGTAGCGCTTTGGGTGCTCGGACCCGAGAAGACGGCGCTTCTCGTGACGCTGCTCAGTGTGATTTCCTGGTTGAAACACCACGAAAATATCAGACGTCTGATTGCGGGCACGGAAAGCAGGATCGGACAGAAGAGCTAAGGTTCACCTTGGGGACATGTCATGCCGAATACGGAAACTACACGGCAGGGCATAGAGCTTTCCGCGCGGCAGCGGGTGGCGTGGCTACGGTTGATCCGCAGCGATAATATCGGTCCCGTGACCTTTCGCGAACTTATCAATCATTTCGGCAGTGCTGAAAAGGCGCTCGATGCCCTGCCCGAACTGTCGCGCCGTGGCGGTTCTTCGCGCAGTCCGCGCATTGCCACCCAGGCGGAAGCGGAAGGCGAGATCGAAACCGCCGATAAATTCGGCGCGCGTTTCGTCGGCATTGGCGAACCGGATTATCCGCCAGCCCTGCGGCAGATGGATGGGGCGCCGCCGCTGATCGCCATGAAGGGATCGGCGGATGCGGCGACAAGAGCCTGCGTCGGCATCGTCGGTTCACGCAACGCCTCCATCAACGGCGCGAAATTCGCCGCCATGCTGGCACGCGACTGTGGGCGGGCCGGTTATACGATTGCATCGGGACTGGCGCGGGGCATCGATGCGGCCGCGCACAGGGCAAGTCTTGCAACCGGCACAGTGGCTATGCTGGCCGGCGGTCTCGACCGCCCCTACCCGCAGGAAAATTTCGGACTTTTGCAGGAAATATACGATCAGGGCGGCGCGACAATCAGCGAAATGCCGTTTGGCTGGGAGCCTCGCGCGCGGGACTTCCCGCGCCGCAATCGGCTGATCGCGGGCGTCTCGCTCGGCGTCGTCATCGTGGAAGCGGCGGAACGTTCGGGTTCATTGATTACGGCGCGGCTTGCAGGTGAAGCCGGACGACTGGTGTTTGCCGTGCCCGGCTCGCCGCTCGACGCGCGCTGTGAAGGCACCAACCGGCTGATCAAGGAAGGCGCCATGCTGACCACGGGTGCAGCCGATATCCTCGACGCACTGCGACCGCTAATGGAGCCGCAATTGCCCTATGACCGCAAGATCGAGGAACCGAGATCCGACACCGAGATGTCACCACCGGGGGACGACGAGCGTAGCATCATCGCCGCCGCTCTCGGTCCCTCGCCTGTGGAAACGGACGATATCATCCGTCACACGGGTTTCTCCGCTGCCACCGTTCACCTGGTGCTGCTGGAGCTTGATATTGCCGGACGTCTAAACCGGCATGCCGGGGGACGTGTTTCGCTCTTCATCGCGGATTGACAGCTTGCGCCGTCCGCTCTGGATATCGCCGACTTCGACATAGGCCATCTCGATCAGATAACACAGCATGTCGGCGCCTTCCCGGTGCGCTACCTGCCGCAGTTCCGCCAGCATCTGGCGGATGTATGCCAAGCTCTCTCTGGTCCCTTCATTTTCGGCATTATTGTTTGTCGCGTTCGGGACCATATATTTATCCTGGAAATTCAGCCTGAAACGGGAAGCATTAAGTCTGTTCAAATGATGTTGCCCATCATAACCAATTTACCAAAGATTGCAATACAACAATAGATTATCCATAGGTTGCACTCATCTTGAAGCGAGAAAATCGGGCTTGCCTCTTGACCAGCGGGCATTACCTGTCCATGTCGAATTATAAAGAAGGCCAATTGCGGCACCACGCTGCAACCGGGGCCACGTTAACGGACCAGTTCCAGAGAAGAACAATATGAATGTCGTCGTCGTAGAATCTCCTGCCAAAGCCAAGACGATCAATAAGTATCTTGGCTCGGGCTATAAGGTTCTTGCATCCTTTGGCCACGTCAGAGACCTTCCTGCCAAGGACGGATCGGTGCTGCCCGATCAGGATTTCGAAATGTCCTGGGAGGTCGATAGCGCGTCCGCCAAACGCATGAAGGATATTGCCGATGCGGTAAAATCCTCCGACGGCCTTTTTCTCGCAACCGACCCGGATCGCGAAGGCGAAGCCATTTCCTGGCACGTTCTCGATCTCCTGAAGAAGAAGCGTGTGCTTGGCGACAAGCCGGTGAAGCGCGTGGTCTTCAACGCCATCACCAAGAAGGCGGTTCTGGACGCCATGGCCAACCCGCGCGACATCGATGTGCCGCTGGTCGACGCCTATCTCGCCCGCCGTGCGCTGGATTATCTCGTCGGTTTCAACCTCTCCCCGGTCCTGTGGCGCAAGCTGCCCGGCGCGCGTTCCGCCGGCCGCGTCCAGTCGGTGGCGCTGCGCCTCGTCTGCGACCGCGAATCCGAGATTGAGCGTTTCATTTCCGAAGAATACTGGAACATCAGCGCGCTTCTGAAGACACCGCGCGGTGACGAGTTCGAAGCCAAGCTGGTTTCGGCCGATGGCAAGCGCCTGCAAAACCGCTCGATCAAGACCGGAGACGATGCGAACCGGCTGAAGGCGCTGCTGGAAGGCGCGACCTATGTCGTGGATACGGTCGAGGCGAAGCCGGTCAAGCGTAATCCCGGCCCGCCCTTCACCACCTCGACGCTGCAGCAGGCCGCGTCTTCGCGCATGGGCTTTGGCGCCTCGCGCACCATGCAGGTGGCGCAGAAGCTTTATGAAGGTATCGATATCGGCGGCGAGACCGTCGGTCTGATCACCTATATGCGTACCGACGGCGTACAGATGGCCCCGGAAGCCATCGATGCCGCCCGAAAGGCCATTGGCGAGCAGTTCGGCGACCGTTATGTGCCGGAAAAGGCGCGCTTTTACTCCACCAAGGCAAAAAACGCCCAGGAAGCGCACGAAGCAATCCGCCCGACCGATTTCAACCGCACGCCGGATCAGGTGAAGCGTTACCTCGATGCCGATCAGTTGCGTCTTTACGATCTGATTTGGAAGCGCGGTATCGCCAGCCAGATGGCGTCGGCAGAAATCGAGCGTACCACAGTGGAAATCCTTGCCACCAATGGCGGCGAGAAGGCTGGCCTGCGCGCCGTTGGCTCTGTCATCCGCTTCGACGGCTTTATCGCCGCCTATACCGACCAGAAGGAAGATGGCGAGCAGAGCGACGATGGTGACGATGAAGGCCGTCTGCCGCCGATCAATGAGCGCGAGAACCTCGCCAAGCAGAAGATCAACGCCAGCCAGCACTTCACCGAACCGCCGCCGCGTTATTCGGAAGCCTCGCTTATCA
Source organism: Agrobacterium salinitolerans (assembly GCF_002008225.1). Lineage (GTDB taxonomy): Bacteria > Pseudomonadota > Alphaproteobacteria > Rhizobiales > Rhizobiaceae > Agrobacterium > Agrobacterium salinitolerans. The sequence goes on from NZ_MRDH01000006.1 coordinate 559,739, forward strand.
AGAAGATGGAAGAACTCGGCATCGGCCGTCCTTCCACCTATGCGGCAACGCTGAAGACGCTGAGCGACCGCGAATATATCGTCGTCGACAAGCGCAAGCTGATCCCGCATTCGCGCGGCCGGCTTGTGACGGCTTTCCTCGAAAGCTTCTTTACCAAATACGTCGAATATGATTTCACCGCCGCCCTTGAAGAAAAGCTCGACCGCATCTCCGCCGGCGAGTTGGACTGGAAGCAGGTTCTGCGTGATTTCTGGAAGGATTTCTTCGCCCAGATCGAAGACACCAAGGAACTGCGTGTCACCAACGTTCTGGATGCGCTGAACGAGGTTCTGGCGCCGCTGGTCTTCCCCAAGCGCGAGGATGGCTCCGATCCGCGCATCTGTCAGGTTTGCGGCACCGGCAATCTTTCGCTGAAGCTCGGCAAATACGGCGCTTTCGTCGGTTGCTCCAACTATCCGGAGTGCAACTTTACCCGCCAGCTCACCTCCGATGGCTCGGAAGCCGAAGCTTCCGTGTCCAACGAGCCGAAAGCACTCGGTGCCGATCCGATGACCGGCGAAGAGCTGACGCTGCGCTCTGGCCGTTTCGGGCCTTACATCCAGCGCGGTGACGGTAAGGAGGCCAAGCGCTCCTCGCTGCCCAAGGGCTGGAAGCCTGAAGATATCGACCACGAAAAGGCCTTGGCGCTCATCAATCTGCCCCGCGATATCGGCAAGCACCCGGAGACGGCCAAGATGATCTCCGCCGGCCTCGGCCGCTATGGGCCGTTCCTGCTGCATGATGGTTCCTATGCGAACCTTGAAAGCATCGAGGACGTGTTCTCGATCGGTCTCAACCGCGCCGTGACCGTTATTGCCGAAAAGCAGAGCAAGGGACCAGGACGCGGCCGCAGCGGCACGCCGGCTGCTCTCAAGGAACTGGGCGACCATCCCGATGGCGGCGCCATCACCGTCCGCGACGGGCGGTATGGCGCTTACGTCAACTGGGGCAAGGTCAATGCCACCATTCCGAAGGGGCAGGATCCGGCTTCCGTGACGCTGGACGAGGCGCTAGTGCTGATTGCCGAGCGCATTGCCAAGACCGGCACAGGCGGCAAGCCTGCCAAGGCGAAGAAAACCACCGCCAAGAAGGCCGATGGTGAGGCAGCGGCAAAGCCGAAAACCACCAAGGCCAAGGCGGCAACCAAGAGCAAGGCGTCCGCCAAGCCGAAGGCAGCGGCCAAACCCAAGAAGGCAGCAGAGTGAGCAAGGCGCCACGTCAGAGACAGGGTTCCGCCAGTGACGGTTTCGGACGCACCGGGCGCGGCAAGCGGGTGAGCGAAGGTGAAGGCATCATCCATGGCGAGGTGCCTTCCCGCGAAGTGCTGCTGAAATTCATCGCGGACCATCCGCAGCAGGCCTCCAAACGCGAAATCGCCAAGGCTTTCGGGCTGAAGGGCGAAAACCGCATCGTTCTGAAAGCCCTGCTGAAGGAACTCGAAGTCGATGGCATGGTGCACAAGAGCCGCAAGTCGCTGACGCGGCCGGGCGGCCTGCCGCCCGTCACGGTTCTCGACATCACCACCCGCGACAAGGACGGCGAATTGATCGGCCGCCCGGCGGAATGGCCCGAGGATTTGGGCGCAGCGCCGGCCGTGCTGATCCGCCAGTCTTCGCAGGACCGCGGCAAGAAGGCCCCGGCAGCCGGTCTCGGTGACCGTATTCTGGCGAAAATCTTCCCCTCCAAGGAAAACTCCGGCCCGGCCTATACGGCCCGCGTCGTGAAGCTCATCGACCGTCGCCAGAACGCGCTGCTCGGCGTCTTCAAGGAAGCGCCCGGTGGCGGTGGTCGGCTGATGCCGATCGATCGCCGCGGCGAAGAAATGGTGATCGATCCCGATGGCGTCGGCGATGCCAAGGATGGCGATCTGATAGAGGTTGAAACCTCGCGCAACAGCGGCCGTTATGGCCTGACCCGCGCCAAGGTGCTGTCGGTCATCGGCTCGGTGGCCTCGGAAAAGGCGATCTCGATGATCGCGATCCATGCGCACGGCATCCCGCATATCTTCCCGCCGAATGTTCTGGCGGAAGCGGATGCGGCCAAGGCAGCGACCATGTCGCACCGCGAGGACTGGCGCGACCTGCCGCTCATCACCATCGATCCGGCCGACGCCAAGGACCATGACGACGCAGTTTATGCCGAACCTGACCACTCGTCCGACAATCCTGACGGTGTCATCGTCACCGTCGCCATTGCCGATGTCTCCTGGTATGTGCGGCCCGGCGCGCCACTCGACCGCGAGGCGCTGAAGCGCGGCAACTCCGTCTATTTCCCCGACCGTGTCGTGCCGATGCTGCCGGAGCGCATTTCCAACGATCTCTGCTCGCTGAAGGAAGGCGTCGATCGCCCTGCCCTTGCCGTGCGCATGACGTTTTCAAAGGAAGGCCGCAAGGCGAGCCACACTTTCCATCGCATCATGATGAAAAGTGCCGCCAAGCTGTCTTACCAGCAGGCGCAAGCCGCAATCGACGGTACGCCTGACGACAAGACCGGCCCGCTGCTGGAACCGATCCTGAAGCCGCTGTGGCACGCCTATGAGGTGATGAAGCGCGGGCGCGACCGCCGCCAACCGCTGGAACTCGATATGCCAGAGCGCAAGATCCAGCTCAGGCCCGACGGCACGGTAGACAAGGTCGTCATTCCCGAACGCCTCGATGCGCACAAGCTGATCGAGGAAATGATGATACAGGCGAATGTCGCCGCCGCCGAGACGCTCGAAAAGAAGAAGCAGCCGCTGGTCTATCGCGTCCACGATGCGCCCACACTTTCCAAGCAGGAAGTGCTGCGCGAATTCCTCGGCACCATCGGCATTTCCATGGCCAAGGGTGCGGCCATGCGCGCCAATTCCTTCAACGGCATTCTGGCGCGCGCCATCGATACGCCGCACCAGATCATGGTCAACGAGATGGTGCTGCGCAGCCAGAGCCAGGCGATCTACAGCCCCGAAAATATCGGCCATTTCGGCCTCAACCTGATGAAATACGCCCATTTCACCTCACCGATCCGCCGTTATGCCGACCTCATCGTGCATCGCGCGCTGGTGGGCTCGCTTGGCCTCGGTGAAGGCGGCATCACGCCGCAGGAAGAGGCGACGCTGGACGATATCGCCGCCGAAATCTCGACCTTCGAGCGCCGCGCCATGGCGGCGGAGCGAGACACGGTCAATCGCCTCATCGCGCATCACCTTTCCGAAAGGGTCGGCGAGGAATTCGAGGGCCGGGTCGGCGGTGTCACCAAGGCGGGACTATTTGTCGCGCTTCCGCAGTTTGGCGCTGATGGATTCGTTCCTATATCTACGCTTGGAACCGATTATTTCCTGTACGACGAAGCCCATCAGGCCCTCACGGGGGAAAAGACCGGTCTCGGTTATCAGCTTGGTGACACGGTACAGGTGAGGCTCGCGGAAGCGGTACCGCTGGCGGGTGCGCTGAGATTCGATATGCTGAGTCCAGGGCGCAAGATGCCGATGGGCGTACGCTCGTTCCATAAGGCCGGACGGCGGACAGCACGGGCTGCCGCCAAGCCCGGAACACGGCCGCCGAGAAGGCGACGATAACAAGGCCGCCTCGGCGGTTGAACGGACGGGAAGGACTTAAGGATGAGTGCACATCGGGGCTCGGAGACCGTTACCTTCGGAAACGACAGCGCCGAACGGCCGCTTGGCCGGTCCATCATGCGCGGCATGGCAAACCGTTGCCCGGCCTGTGGCAGCGGTCGCCTCTTCCGTGCCTGGCTAAAGCCGGTGGATGCCTGCGCGGCCTGCGGCGAGGAAATGCACCATCACCGCTCGGACGACCTGCCACCCTATATCTCCATCGTCATCATCGGCCATATCGCGGTCGGCGGCTTCATGATGACCGACATGGTCCTCAACATTCCCATGTGGGCCCATTTCGCCATCTGGGTGCCGATCACCATTCTGGCAGCACTTCTGACGCTGCAACCGATCAAAGGCGGTGTCATCGGCTTGCAATGGGCGCTGAAGATGCACGGATTCGACCGAAAACAACAGAAAGTGCAGATCGACGGCTCTTCTCACTGACGGCGGACGGGACCTTGCACGTGCCTCCGCCTCCCCGGCGCGCCGAAACGACGAACACGCCCATGCGGCCGCGCGACGCCGCCTCCATGATTTTGTTCGACCGGTCCGGCTCGCAACTCAGGGTGTTGATGGGCCGGCGCAGCAGCGCCCATGTCTTCATGCCGGGCGCTTATGTGTTTCCAGGCGGCAAACGCGATCCGCGCGACCATGCGCTGCCCTTTTCGAGCGATCTGCATCCCACCGTTCTCCACAGTCTCACTGCCTCCGCGGCACGGCGGCTCAGCGCCGCCGGCGCAAGAGCGCTGGCGCTTGCCGCCGCGCGCGAGCTTTTCGAGGAAACTGGCGTGGATCTTGGCTTGAACACCAGGGGTCCCGATCTTTCCCGTTTCCGATATGTGGCCCGTGCCATCACCCCGCCCGGCAATGTGCGGCGCTACGACACGCGATTCTTCTGCTGTTATGCAGATGAACTGCACCTCGATATTAGCCTCACACGCGATTCCGACGAACTCTCCGACGTGCAATGGCTTGACATGACAGACCTTTCCAGTCTGAACATGCCGAAAATCACGCGCACGGTTCTCGAAGATGTCACAAAGCTCATGATAGGTGATCCCTCATTGCCCTTTGAAAGCCCCGCGCGGCTCTATGTCACGCGCCACGGCCGGTTCATTCGAGACTTTGTATAAAGGCCGTCATGTCACAAATGAAATGCGAAGAAGCGGACGCCATCCACTGGCCCTCACTGATCGCCGCCATTTCCGCCATCAGTGCGGTCGGCGTCGCCATCGGCCTCGGCCTTCCGCTCCTGTCGATCATCCTTGAGAAGCGCGGCATCTCTTCCACCATGATCGGGGTGAATTCGGCTATGGCCGGCGTCGCGGCGATGATGGCGGCCCCCGTGACCACCAAGATCGCCCATGATTTCGGCGTGGCGCGAACCATGCTGTTCGCAGTCGTCGTTTCGGCGCTGAGCGCGCTCGGTTTTTATTTCGCCGAAGCCTTCTGGATGTGGTTTCCGCTGCGAATCGTTTTCCACGGCGCCACCACCACGCTGTTCATTCTTTCCGAATACTGGATCAACATGACGGCGCCACCCAGGAAGCGCGGCATGGTTCTCGGCATCTACGCCACCGGCCTTGCGGTCGGATTCGCGGTTGGTCCGCTGCTGTTTTCCGTGGTGGGCAGCGAAGGCATATTGCCGTTTCTGGTCGGCGCGGCGATCATCCTGCTCGCCGCGATCCCGATCTTTATGGCGCGCGGCGAAAGCCCGGAGCTGGACGAGCGGCCCAACCACCATTTCGTCCGTTATGTCTGGCTGGTGCCCATGGCGTCCGCGGCGGCCTTCGTCTTCGGTTCGGTGCAGGCCGGCGGCCTTTCGCTGTTTCCGATCTATGCGACGCGGGAAGGCTTCAACGAATCGCAGGCAGCGCTTCTCCTTACCGTGATGGGCATCGGCAACATGGTCTTCCAGATACCGATCGGCCTGCTCTCGGACCGGATGAAGGACCGGCGGACGATGCTGGGGCTGATGGCCTTTGCCGGCGTCTGCGGCACGCTGGCGCTGCCTTTCCTGGTGGAAAACTGGCTTCTGGTGGCGGCCCTGTTGCTGTTCTGGGGCGGCCTGGTCTCGGGAATGTATACTGTCGGCCTCACCCATCTCGGATCGCGCCTGAAAGGCGCCGATCTGGTCGCCGCCAATGCCGCCTTCATCTTCTGTTACGCGATCGGCACGATTGCGGGGCCGCAGGCCGTGGGCATTTCCATGGACATTGCCGGAACCGACGGGTTTGCCTGGTCGCTGGCGGTATTTTTCGGGCTTTACGTGGTGCTTTATATCGTCCGTTTTGTTTTCCGGGCGAAACAGGCTTGACTTTTCGGGCGCGATACGTAGTTTCGCGCCAGATTTAGCCGAGGTCAGAAGCGCCTGCGGCTTCTCTTTTGTTTAAAGGCAGGACGACCATGGCGAAAGCTACAACAATCAAGATCAAGCTGCTGTCGACAGCCGACACCGGTACTTTCTACGTCACCACCAAGAACAGCCGTACGTTCACGGACAAGATGACGAAGACGAAGTACGACCCGGTTGTACGCAAGCACGTTGAATTCAAGGAAACCAAGATCAAGTAATTTCTTGATCTGTCTCCGACAAAAGCGCGCCCAACGGGCGCGTTTTTTGTTTGCGCCGAAGGGAAGATGCTGCCGCCAGCCTCTTCGCGCCCAGACGCCTTCCAAGGGGCAAGCAAGGCCCGTCTCCCCTGCTGTCCGGGGAATTGTAGCCGTGAATAACAAAGCACGAGAGCAGCCATGGGTAAGTCCGACCACATGGTTTGACGCCTCGGCCGATGTAGCAATCATTCAGGTGCTCTGAAGACACATCGCCAAGGCTCCGTCCGCCCCTGCCCCGTATCGCAGCTTCGCACGTGACGTTAACAAAGACGGATTGCATGCGTCGCGAAGCCGCGACGCGCACACCACGAAACGGCAATTTTCAGGAAGAAGGCGGTCGGCCAACGATGTGACTACGGCACGAGGAACCGATTCGAACATCGTCAGCCGACCGACCCCACGATTCAGGAGATGCGGCGGACCTGAGCATCATGGGGCATTCAAACTACGCAACACCAGCCCCTGACGAACGAAATCGCGACGGCTAAAGCCGCTATCATTCATCATCAAAAGACGGATAAGCCGCCGGAAGAACTGTTACTCTCAATAAGGAGTGTGCGCAGAAGTGAAATAAAAATCAACAAATTCTTAAGCCAGGGACACATCACCTGGGAAACATGGTTAAGTATACGAAGCTGACACACTATAGTTGCCGGAGAGATTGAATTCAACGTATTTTTCAACTTGAACTCTATTTATATCGTCGATCTGCATCTAGTCATTGCAAAGTGATAAAATACATACAAGGTCAATGGCTTGCAGCCTTACGACGATCAACTTGCTTCGTGAATAATTACTTCGCCGGAACACGACGGCAAGATTGCCGCAATATTTTAGTTAATCGGCCATTAGGGTTCAGGCAGCGGCAGCGACGACGCGGTTGCGTCCGGCGTGTTTCGCCTCGTAAAGCGCTTTGTCCGCCTGCTTCAGGATTTCGTCCGGAGCGCCGAAGGCGCCGCTGCTGGTGGCGATGCCGAGGGAAGCGGTAATGCTCAATTCCCGGTCGATGGAACGAACATAAAAAGGCTTGTCTTCCACGATCGCCCGCAGGCGCTCGGCGACGCTTGCCGCAAGCTCCATCGGCGTATCGGGCATGACCACGACGAACTCCTCCCCGCCATAACGGCAGGCGAGATCGGCACCGCGCACGGTGCTGCGGATGCGCGCTGCAAATTCCCGCAGCACCTCATCGCCCACATCGTGGCCATAGGTATCGTTGACCAGCTTGAAGCGGTCTATATCGGTCATGCAGATGGAGATCGGGCGGCCACGAACGGCGGCGCGGTCGAAGAGTATCTTCAGGTGGCTGTCGAGGTAACGGCGATTGTTGAGGCCGGTCAGCCCGTCGACAATGGCAAGTTCCATCGTGTGCTGGAGATTGAGCCGCAGATGCTCGTTATAGCGCTTGCGCCTGATCTGCGTCAGCGTCCGGGCGACGAGTTCGTTCGGATCGATCGGACGGAGAATGTAATCATTCACGCCAAGATCGAGCGCCCGCGCCACCATATCGTCCGCCCCCTGCTCCGCCACCAGAAGCAGCGGCAGGAAACGGGTGCGTTCCAGCGAGCGAAGCTGTGAACACAGCCGCAGCGGATCGTAATCCTCGAAATTGGAATTGACGATGACGAGCTCGAAAGGATTGCTCGCGGCCTTGAGCAGCGCCGCCTGCGGTTCCGTGACGGCGTCGACCTCGGCAACCGGCTTCAGCGCCCGCACAATACGTTCCTGCGAGCTGGCGCGGCCATCCGCAACCAGCACGTGGCCCGGCGTCTGCATCAGCCCGTCGCTACGCAGCATCTCCTCGATGCCGATCTGACGTGCGGTTTCGGCGCGCAGCCGCAATTCATCGCTGACGGCCTTGAGCCGCACGAGGCTTTTGACGCGGGCGATGAGTTGAAGGTCGTTGACCGGCTTGGTGAGAAAATCGTCAGCGCCGGCCTTGAGGCCACGCACGCGGTCAGACGGTTGATCGAGTGCGGTGACCATGACCACCGGAATATGGGCGGTATTCGGATTGGCCTTCAGCCTTTCGCAGACCTCGAAACCGTCCATGCCCGGCATCATGATATCGAGCAGGATGATATCGACCTGCTCCTTGTCGCAGATCGCCAGCGCCTTGAAACCATCCTCGGCGGTGACGACATCGAAATATTCCGCCAGAAGACGGGCTTCGAGAAGCTTCACATTGGCCGGAATATCGTCAACAACCAGAACTCTCGCCGTCATAACCGTTCCCCAGTCGCCTCAAGCATCGCCCAGATAAGTCTTGATGACTTCGATGAATTTTGGAACGGAAATCGGCTTAGACACATAGGCCTCGCATCCGCCCTGGCGAATGCGTTCCTCGTCGCCCTTCATGGCGAAAGCCGTGACCGCGATGACCGGAATGATATGCAGCTCGTCATCTTCCTTCAGCCACTTCGTCACCTCAAGCCCTGAAACTTCCGGCAGCTGGATATCCATGAGGATGAGGTCCGGGCGGTGCTTGCGGGCAAGATCGAGCGCTTCCATACCGTTGCGCGTCTGGATCGTCGTATAACCAGACGCCTCGATCAAGTCGCGAAAGAGCTTCATGTTCAGCTCGTTGTCTTCGACTATCATGACCTGCTTGGGCATGGTGAGCAGTCCCCGTTTCGCTTTGAAACCTTCACCCAGACATATAAGTTGTCAGAGAGCCGATTCCATCGTCCATTTGTTGCGCAAGGCTAGAGGGATTTGGTTTCAAAATAGGTAACTTCGGGGAAGAAATGCTGCGCGATACAAAAAACAAAGGCAATGTCGGTCAGGATCCGCAAGAAACGGCGGCCGCCATACTTGGCTGGCTGGCAAACGAACCGGACATGCTGGCGCGTTTTCTGGCGCTGAGCGGGCTGCAGGCCAACATGCTGCGCCAGGCTGTCAACGATCCCGGCTTTCTGGCAGGGCTGACGGATTTCCTGATGAGTCACGAGCCGGACCTGATGGCCTTCTGCGCCGCCACCGATACATCCCCCGAAACCGTGGCCGCTGCCTGGAACCATTTTTCCGGACCGGGGCTGGATTCAGGTGTGTATTGACGAGACGCCCCTTGAGTGGCCATCGCAGCCGGAGTATGGTCGGCAACGTTCTGGTTTTGTTTTCGCCCCATGTCCACGTCGCACCGCTATGATCCCGGTTTTTGCCGTGACTGTCTGGCCGGCCAGCCAGAAGGGCTAAGGCGTTGCCGCGCCTGCGGCAGCCCGCGTCTTCTCTATCATTCCGAACTCTATGATCTGAGCATCGCCCATATCGATTGTGACGCCTTTTACGCCTCGGTCGAAAAGCGCGACAATCCGGAACTGGCCGACAAACCAGTGATCGTGGGCGGCGGCAAGCGCGGGGTGGTTTCCACCGCCTGTTATATCGCCCGTATTCACGGGGTGCGTTCCGCCATGCCCATGTTCAAGGCGCTGGAAGCCTGTCCCGATGCTGTCGTCATCAAGCCGGATATGGAAAAATACAGCCGTGTCGGGCGCGAAATCCGCGCGATGATGCAGGAACTGACGCCGCTCGTGCAGCCGATTTCCATAGACGAAGCGTTTCTCGATCTTTCCGGCACCGAGAGGCTGCATCACGATCCACCGGCTCGTGTGCTGGCGAAATTCGCCCGGCGGGTGGAAAAGGAAGTGGGGGTGACTGTTTCCGCCGGGCTTTCCTATTGCAAGTTTCTCGCCAAGGTCGCGTCCGACCTGCAAAAACCGCGCGGTTTTTCAGTTGTCGGTGAAGCAGAGGCGCTGTCCTTTCTGGCAGCAAGGCCTGTCACCACCATCTGGGGCGTCGGCAAGGCCTTTGCGGCGACGCTGGAGGCGGACGGTATCCGCATGATCGCGCAGCTGCAAGAGATGGAGGAAAGCGAGTTGATGCGCCGCTATGGCGTGATGGGGCAACGCCTCTTCCGGCTTTCGCGCGGCATTGATGAGAGGCATGTGCACAATAACGACCCCGTCAAAAGCGTGTCTTCCGAAACCACCTTCTTCAACGATATTTCCCGCCATGAAGATCTCGTACCGATCCTGCGCTCGCTTTCCGAAAAGATTGCCTGGCGGTTGAAGAAGAGCGGCATCGCCGGCCAGACGGTGGTGCTAAAGATGAAGACAGCAGACTTCAAGCTCCGCACCCGCAACCGCAAGCTGGACGATCCGACGCAGCTCGCCGACCGGATTTTCCGCACCGGCCTTTCGCTGCTGGAAAAAGAAACGGACGGCACCAGGTTCCGCCTCATCGGCATCGGCGTCAGCGATTTGCACGATGCGGGGCTGGCCGATCCTCCCGATCTCGTTGACAGAGAGGCCGGCCGTCGGGCCGCGGCGGAAGCGGCGATGGACAAGCTGCGCGACAAGTTCGGCAAGGGCAGCGTCGAGACCGGCTATACGTTCGGAACACGCAAATAACAGTGGCGGGATTGTGCGACAGGTCGCAATCCTATCCTAGCCGCCTCGCTCCGGATATATTTTAGATTTTACACAAATTAGTGATGTTGCGAAGGAGCGGTCCTTAAGCTTCATTAAACTTCGCATGATTGAGTGAGGCAAGTTTTGTACATGTGGTGTATTGCGTCATGTCCCTTCGCCTCCGTCTTATGGCCGGCATGCTGTCGGCCAGCATTCTTGCCTTTCCGGCGCTTGCCGCTGACAGCAGGTCTCTGCAGATACTGGTATCGAAAAGCGATCAGTCGCTCTCGCTTTATGAGAACGGCCAAATCGTCGCCACCTCAAAAGTCTCCACCGGCAAGGCCGGACATGAGACACCGAGCGGCATATTCTCAATTCTGGAAAAGCGGAAATACCACGAGTCGAATATCTACTCGGCCGCACCCATGCCCTTCATGCAGCGGCTGACCTGGTCCGGCATCGCGCTGCACGAAGGCAAGGTGCCGAACTATCCGGCCTCGCATGGCTGCGTGCGCTTGCCGTCCAAATTCGCCAAGTCCCTTTTCGGCGACACCCGGACCGGCGTGCATGTCATTATCACCGACCAGCCGGTCTCGCTGCGCTTTGTGCAGCATCCGGCGTTGTTTCAGCCGCGCGACGATGCCGATGACGGCAAGCTTCTTCTGTCGGATGTGGAATTGCGCCCGGCAACTTTCGATGCAGCCTTGGGGACGGTCGAAGTTGCCGTCAATGAAAAGACCCAGGCGCTCAAGCCGGCGGTAAAGACCAGGGAGCCCTCGCCCCTGCGCATTCTCATCACCCGGCGCGGCGAACGGGAAAAGGTGATGGATATCCAGACCATGCTGAGCCGCCTCGGTTTCGAAGCGGGTGCAGCCGATGGTTATGCCGGGGAGATGACGATCAGCGCCATCAATGGTTTCAAGCGCTGGAAAGGGCTGAAAACCACCGGGCCGCTTCTGACAGACGCCTTCGTGACGGCGCTTTATGCCTCCGCCGGTGAAGACCACCCACTGAGCGGCCAGATCATGGTGCGGCAGGATTTCAAGCCGCTGTTTGAAGCAGCCATCGACATCAAGGACCCGGAAGTGGCGCTCGGAACCCATTTCTTCGAAGCCGTGTCCGTGGATCGCGCCGCCGGAAACGCCGAATGGAACGGTGTGACGCTGGAAAACCATCTGCCGGCGGCTGCCCGCAAGCGGCTTGGCATCTCCGTTACCGAACCGCCGGGCGGTTTCGATCAACTGAGCGCCGTGCTCGGCCGCCTCGAAATTCCCGCGGAAATACGCAGCCGGATCGAGCAGGAGCTTTCAAGCGGCAGTTCGATCACCGTTTCGGATATCAGTCACCAGCTGGAGACAGGCACTGGAACGGACTTCATCACCGTGACCAAAGAAGGGCCGGTATGAGCGACGTGTGAGGCCTCAGGCCTCACACCAGTTCCACATCGACGACACCGGGCGCGGACCGCAGCGCAGCGGCGATTTCTGGGGAAATGCGGTATTTCTCCGTCAGCTCCACCTCGATCTCACGGCTGCCCTCATCCTTGATGACGATGAAATAGACCGAGCCATCACCCTTTGTGTTGAGGTGGCGGGCAACGGTCTTCAGCGGGCCGGAATCGCGCACATAAACACGCAACGCCTTCTGCATCTGCACGGATTTTTCTTCCAGCGACTGCGCCGTCTGGATACGCAGGCCGATACCTTCCGGGCGCTCTTCCGCCTGCACGGTGATGACCAGCGATTTGCCGACTTCGAGCAGATCGCGGAACTGGCCGAGTCCTTCGGAAAACAGCACCGCCTCATATTGGCCCGACGCGTCCGAGAAGGTGACGATGCCCATCTTGTTGCCGGTGCGGGTTTTGCGCTCCTGCTTGCCGGTCACGGTGCCGGCCAGACGCCCGGCAGTCGCGCCCTGTTTCACCGCGGCGGAAAAATCGGCGAAATTCTGCACCCGCAGCTTTTCCAGCACGGGGCGATAGGTATCGAGCGGATGGGCGGTGAGGTAAAAACCGAGTACCTGATACTCGCGCAGCAGCTTTTCGGAGGCAAGCCAGGGCTGGAAGGCCGGAAGAACCAGTTTTTCCGGCCCGCTTCCGCTACCGGAGCCGAACATGTCCGATTGTCCAATGGTGCGGTTATTCTGCGCCATCTGCGCGTAACCGATAATGCGGTCCAGCCCGCCGATCAGTTCGGCGCGGTCGCGGCCAAAACAATCGAAGGCGCCCGCATTAATCAGGCTTTCCAGCACACGCCGGTTGATCTGCTTGGGATCGATGCGCAGGCAGAAATCCTCAAGGCTCGTGAACGGCTTGCCGTCGCGTACCTGGACGATGTGCTCCACCGCCCCCTCACCCACGCCCTTGATGGCGGCCAGCGAATAATAGATGCGGTTTTCGCCCGTCTCGAACTGGCGGAAGGAGGTCTGTACCGAGGGTGCGACGACCTCGATGCCAAGGCGGCTGGCATCCTGACGGAAATCGTTGAGCTTTTCCGTGTTGGCCATATCGAGTGTCATCGAGGCCGCCAGGAACTCCACCGGATAATGCGCCTTCATATAGGCGGTCTGGTAGGACACGATCGCGTAGGCCGCGGCGTGGCTCTTGTTGAAGCCGTAATTGGCGAATTTTGCCAGCAGGTCGAAGATGGTGTTGGCCTGCGGTTTCGAGACGCCGTTCTTGATGGCTCCGTCGACGAAACGCTCGCGCTGCTTGTCCATCTCCTCCTTGATCTTCTTGCCCATGGCGCGGCGCAGAAGATCGGCTTCGCCGAGCGAATAACCGGAGAGGACCTGGGCGATCTGCATCACCTGTTCCTGATAGACAATAACGCCCTGCGTTTCCTTGAGCAGATGGTCGATGGTCGGGTGGATCGATTCCAGCTCCTCCTCGCCATGTTTGCGGGCGTTGTAGACCGGGATGTTTTCCATCGGTCCGGGGCGATAAAGCGCCACCAGCGCGATGATGTCCTCGATGCAGTCCGGTCGCATGCCGATCAGCGCCTTGCGCATGCCCGCACTTTCCACCTGGAACACGCCGATGGTTTCGCCGCGCGACAACATCTCGTAGGTTTTGGCGTCGTCCAGCGGAATGGCCGCGAGATCGACCGCGATGCCGCGCTTGGCGACAAAATCGACGGCGACCTTCAGCACCGTCAGCGTCTTCAAGCCGAGAAAGTCGAATTTGACGAGGCCCGCGCTTTCCACCCATTTCATGTTGAACTGCGTAACCGGCATATCGGATCGCGGATCGCGATACATCGGCACCAGCTTGGAGAGCGGTCGGTCACCGATGACAATACCGGCGGCATGGGTGGAGGCGTGGCGGTAAAGTCCTTCGATCTTCTGGGCGATATCCAGGAGGCGGGCGACGACCGGCTCCTTGTCCGCCTCCTCCTGCAGGCGCGGCTCTTCCTCGATCGCTTTCGACAGGGGTGTCGGATTGGCCGGGTTGTTGGGCACCAGCTTGCAAATCTTGTCCACCTGCCCATAGGGCATCTCCAGCACGCGGCCAACGTCGCGCAGGGCCGCGCGCGCCTGTAGCGAACCGAAGGTGATGATCTGCGCCACCTGCTCCCGGCCATATTTGGCCTGCACGTAACGGATCACCTCTTCACGGCGGTCCTGGCAGAAGTCGATATCGAAGTCGGGCATCGAAACGCGTTCGGGATTGAGAAAGCGTTCGAACAGCAACGAGAAGCGCAGCGGATCGACATCGGTAATGGTCAGCGCATAAGCGACGAGCGAGCCCGCACCCGAACCGCGGCCCGGGCCGACCGGAATATCATGCTGCTTTGCCCATTTGATGAAGTCGGCAACGATCAGGAAGTAACCGGGGAACTTCATGCGCGAGATGACGCCGAGTTCGAAATCCAGCCTTTCGCGATAATCCTGTTCCGTATAACCGGGCGCCATGCCAAGCGCGGCAAGCCGCTGATCCAGCCCCTCCACCGCCTGTCGGCGCAGTTCCTCGGTTTCGGCCAGCTCGGCTGCTTCCGGATCGTCGCTGGCGCCGGTGAAACGCGGCAGGATCGGCCCGCGCTTTTTCAGCACATAGGAGCATCGGAGCGCGATCTCGACGGTGTTCTCCAGCGCCTCGGGAAGATCGGCAAACAGCGCCGTCATCTCGTCACGGCTTTTGAGGTAGTGATCGGGTGTCAGGCGGAACCGGCTGTCATCGGACACGATGGCGTTATGCGCCACTGCCATCAACGCGTCATGCGCCTCGTAGTCGGCCTTGGAGGGGAAGAACGCCTCGTTGGTGGCAACGAGTGGAATATCGTGTTCGTAAGCCAGACCAATCAGGCGCCGCTCATGGGAGCGGTCGTAACCGGACTGGCGCTGCAATTCGATATAAAGCCTATCACCAAAGAGTGACTTCAGCGTCAGCAGCCGCTCTTTCGCCTGCGCGGCGTGGCCTTCCTTCAGGGCCATATCGACGGGGCCGCCGGAAGCACCGGTCAGCGCTATGAGGCCGGCATTGGAGGCCTCCTCCAGCCATGCGCGGGTAATATGCACGGAATGGCTGCCGCCCTCACCGTCCAGATAGGCGCGGCTGACGAGATCCACCAGCCGCTCATAGCCTTCCGCATTGGCGGCAAGGAGAACGATGGCGGGAAGTTTCTGAAGATGGCTGTTGTGGTTGCGGCGATCCTCCGCCGCATCCTGCATGTCGATGGACAACTGGCAGCCAATGATCGGCTGCAGACCTTCGTCCCGCGCCTTTTCGGAAAATTCCAGCGCGACGAAAAGATTGTTGGTATCGGTAATGGCAATGGCCGGTTGACCGTCCGCGACGGCCTTGGACATGATTTTCTTGAGGGGCAAGGCCCCCTCAAGCAGGGAATAAGCGGAATGAACCCGAAGATGGACAAAACCGGGCGTCTTCAACGTTTCGCCAGAGATCTCTCCACGCATAACCGCATCGCCCATATCATCATCCTGTCACTCTGAATCACGAGGGCGATTTTCCGATTTCCGGCGCTTAATGTCCACCGCTTTGCGGCGTCCATACAGGCTTCTGCGCCGGTGTCTTCTTCACAGGGCGGTGAGGATCACCGAAAAGCTGGCAACAAAGACAGCGATGGAAGCGAAAGCAGCAACGTCACGGATGAAATCAGTCATTGGTCTCTCCTTACTCGTTATGTTCCAATTTTGTTCTCATTTTGTTCGATTGTCAACAGGGTTCTGGCGATATTCCTCTTGCCAATGCGGCAGAATCGCCTTCGGTTCCCGCGTGGGGAACAGCAAGCCACTGACTCCAAAACGAAAAAACCCGGAGGTAAAACACCGCCGGGTTCGGAAAAAATTCAAATGGGGAGAACCGGTGTTCTCTGGAAAGCACCGGATGGATCGGCTTGCCAGTTCAGAAATCGACGATCTTGCCGTCGGCCAGCGTCACGCGTCTGTCCATGCGGGCGGCAAGTTCATGATTGTGGGTGGCAATCAGCGCCGCGAGGCCGGATTGTCGCACCAATGCCTCCAGCGCGTCGAATACGTAATGCGCGGTTTCCGGATCGAGATTGCCGGTCGGCTCGTCGGCGAGCAGCAGGAGCGGCGCGTTGGCGACAGCGCGGGCAATGGCGACACGCTGCTGTTCACCGCCCGAGAGTTCGGCTGGACGGTGTTCGCCGCGATGCCCCACGCGCATATAGTCTAGCAGCGCGCTTGCACGCTTGCGGGCCTCCACCTGGGTGAGACCGGCAATGAGCTGCGGCATCATCACATTTTCCACTGCCGAGAATTCCGGCAGGAGGTGATGGAACTGATAGACGAAACCGATGTCGCTGCGGCGGATCGCGGTGCGCGTTTCATCCGGCAGGCCGTTGCAGGGCGCGCCGTTAATATAGACCTCGCCTGCATCGGGATGTTCCAGCAACCCTGCCAGATGCAGCAGCGTCGATTTACCAGTGCCCGAAGGGGCGACCAACGCGACCATCTCACCGCTTTTCAATTCAAAATCGGCCTTGCGCAGAATGGAAAGCGACGTCTCGCCCTGACCATAGGTTCTCTCGACGCCGGTGAGCCGCAGCACTGTTTTTTTTGCCATATTGCGAAGCGGTCCTTATTCGTAACGCAGGGCCTGCACCGGATCGAGCTTGGAAGCCCGCCAGGCTGGAAAGATCGTTGCCAGGAAAGAAAGGGTCAGCGCCATGATGACGACGGTGATGGTCTCGCTCAAATCCATTTCGGCCGGTAGCTGGCTCAGGAAATAAAGCTGCGGGTCAAACAGCACTGTGCCCGATACCCATGAGAAGAACTGCCGGATCGATTCCACGTTCAGGCAGACGATGACACCGAGCGCCACGCCGGCAAAGGTGCCGACCGTGCCGATGGCAGCCCCCGTCATGAAGAAGATGCGCATGACCGCGCCAGAGCTGGCGCCCATGGTGCGCAGGATGGCGATATCGCTGCCCTTGTCCTTCACCAGCATGATGAGGCCGGAGATGATGTTGAGCGCCGCCACCAGAACGATGAGGGTGAGGATCATGAACATCACGTTTCTTTCCACCTGCAGGGCGGAGAAGAAAGTCTGGTTCCGCTGTCTCCAGTCGGTAATGTAGACCTGCCTTTCGGCCGCCTGCTCCACCAGCGGCCGGATGCCATCGACATCATCCGGGCGGCTCACATAAAGCTCGATGGACTGCACGAGGCCTTCGGCATTGAAATAGAGCTGGGCTTCGGACAGAGGCATATAGATCATCGACGCGTCATATTCCGACATGCCGATCTCGAAGACGCCTGATATCTTGTAGGATTTGACGCGCGGATTGACGCCCATCGGGGTCACGTCACCCTCCGGTGATATGAGGGTGATATCGTCACCCGCCGTAACACCCAGCTGGGCGGCGAGCCTGGAGCCGACGAGAACGCCGTCACCCGCCATGAAGCCGACGAGGTCGCCGGTCTTGATGTTGGTGGCGACTTCCTTGACCTTGTCGATATCCTCCTGGCGCACACCGCGCACCAGAGCGCCGGAACCCGCACCGCCGCGCCCGGAGGCCAATGTCTGGCCCTCCACCAGCGGCAGAGCCATGGTGACGCCCGGAACGGCTGCGAATTTCTTCGCCAGCTCATCATAATTATTGAAGGGCTGGTCGATCGGCTGAACGATCATATGTCCGTTGATGCCGAGAATGCGGGAAATCAGCTCCGTGCGGAACCCGTTCATGACGGCCATGACGATGATCAGCGTCGCCACACCCAGCATAATGCCGACGAAAGAGAAACCGGCGATGACGGAGATGAAGGCTTCCTTGCGCCGCGAGCGCAGATAACGCCATGCCACCATACGTTCAAAAGCAGAAAACGGCCGAGCGGTCTTTGCCCCGGCTGAAACAGCCGCACCCTTGTCAGCCTCGGCTTGTGCCATGTCGTCTCCCTGATCTAAAACTATAAGGCCGGTCTTTTCCGAAAACCGGCCTACATTTCCACGGCATCTGTCTTACGAAAACCGGAGCGGACTTCGCGTGAAGCCGCTCCGTCTTCCGCTCGCTCTTAGCCGAGCACCCTGTTCATCGCCGCCTCGATCGTCACGGTTTCCCGCTCGCCGGTCTTGCGATCCTTGACTTCGACTTCGCCATTCGCGACCGAACGCGGTCCAACGATGATCTGCAAAGGCACGCCAATCAGATCGGCAGTCGCGAATTTCTGGCCAGCACGGTCGTCCGTATCGTCGTAGAGAACATCCTTGCCGGCGTTGGAGAGCTGATAATACAGCTTTTCACAAGCCGCATCGCAGGCCGCATCTCCAGCCTTCATATTGATGATCACGACGTCGAAAGGAGCGACCGAGGCCGGCCAGATGATTCCATTCTCGTCATGCGATGCTTCAATGATGGCGGGAACAAGGCGTGTCGGTCCGATACCATAAGAACCCATGTGGACAGGGTGTTCCTTGCCATCCTTACCCTGCACTTTCGCGCCCATCGGCTCGGAATATTTGGTGCCGAAATAGAAGATGTGGCCAACTTCAATGCCGCGCGCAGAAAGGCGCTCGCCTTCGGGAATGGCGTTATAAGCCGCTTCGTCATGCATTTCGGACGTGGCGGCATAATCGGCCGTCCACTCGTCGAATACGCCCTGCAAAGCTGCGACATCGTCGAAATTGGTGTTTTCAGCGGGAATCGGGCGGTCGAGGAAGCTCTTGTGGCAGAAGACTTCGGATTCGCCGGTATCGGCCAGAATGATGAATTCATGGCTGTGGTTGCCGCCGATCGGGCCGGTATCGGCGCGCATGGGAATAGCGCGAAGGCCAAGGCGCTCGAAGGTGCGCAGGTAAGCCACGAACATCTTGTTATAGGAATGGATCGCGTCTTCCTTGGTAAGGTCGAAGGAATAGGCGTCCTTCATCAGGAACTCGCGCGAACGCATGGTGCCGAAACGCGGACGCACCTCGTCGCGGAACTTCAGCTGGATATGATAGAGGTTCAGCGGCAGGTTCTTGTAGGACTTCACATAGGAACGGAAGATGTCGGTGATCATCTCCTCATTGGTGGGGCCATAGAGCATCTGGCGGTCCTGGCGGTCCTTGATGCGCAGCATTTCCTTGCCGTAGTCATCGTAACGACCGCTCTCCTGCCAGAGCTCGGCGGTCTGCAGCGTCGGCATCAGAAGCTCGATGGCGCCGGAACGATCCTGCTCCTGGCGGATGATCCTGTTCACCTTGTCCAGCACACGCTTACCGAGCGGCAGCCAGGAATAGATGCCAGCCGATTGCTGCCGGATCATGCCGGCGCGCAGCATAAGGCGGTGAGAAACGATCTCCGCTTCCTTGGGATTTTCCTTCAGGATGGGCAAAAAGTAACGGCTGAGACGCATGACGGCTTCCATTGATGCGGACGACAGCGCCACAGGCGCGGGAATCGCCCCGAATAGAGGGATATTGGCGCCGGATATAGCCGTTTCCGGCCCAGATGAAAACCCGCCATGAAAAGAGCGATAAAGGCCATTTCAAGGTATTTTCGCGATAGCTAATTCGCGTCAAAACGCTTTGATCGGAATAATATTCTTGATCCGGTGCGACAAATTGCACCACAGAGAATTTTTTGCCGACTGTAACAAATATGCAAAAAATGAGATGACAAGCATGGGGGTTTGAGCTAGCCTTAGCTTACAAAAGAGGCAGGAAGTTTAAATTCTTGTCATTTTCGCGGTCAGTCTTGGGAGGATCAGATCTTAGGCGCGCTCGTTCGCAGCCCCGGCAACGGTTACAGATCACGCGAAACCTGGAAAACAAGGCTGAAAGGCCTTGTTTTTTTTTGCTTCTGCACAAAGAAACACGCTCATAGCAATATTCCGGTAAAATTATGGCGTTGAATCAGGCACCGGAATGTTCCTGCTGTTTGCACGACGGATATGACATCCATATGACAGAACATCGGTCATATCCGCGGCAAATCGCCGTTAGTCTGAGCGTACGGATGCGCGCGGAATGGCGATTATCTGTGCAACTTTTCAATCGAAAACAGGAATAATTCTCGGAAGATCATCAAGGCTGACGCCGAACCACCAGGTGCCACCGTACCAGAGCCCACAGATCAGGGCCGAGATCAGGGTGGTCCACAAAACGATCCGCCCACCTCTGAACCTTGATGGCGCACTGGCGACCGTGCCCAGCGCCACATCGCCCTCCTCATCCTGAGTACGTAGGCCAATCGGCAGCACGATGAAGAGCACCGTCCACCAGACGATGAAATAAACGGCGAAGACCGAAAGAAGCGGCATGTGATCCTCCTGCACAATGCGTCCTTGTAACGCATTCATCCGCAGATCGGAATCACTTCTCCGCAAGAAAGCCGAAAGAAAAAAGAAGAGCCGCGCTTTGCGGCGCGGCCCTGAAATCGACGGAGAAGAGGCAGACGCCCAGGCCGATTGCCGGGAAGCTACCCGCTCAAACCTTGGTCACGAAAACCGTCACGATCGGCTTCTTGCCCCAGCTCTGATTGGCAGCGGCGCGCACGGCGCGGCGCACCGATTCGCGCAGCAGTGCGAGGTCCTTGCGACGGGCGCGCGGAATGCTCTCGACGGCGCCGAGTACAGCATCATAAAGCGTGTCTTCCATCGCCTCATCCTCGTCGTCGAATTCCGGCAGGCCGAAAGGCACGACGTCGGGATCGCCGAGGAAGTCGTAACGACTATCCAGCACGACATTGACCGCGACATGGCCGGCAAAGGACAGCTTGCGGCGGTTGCTGATGCCCATTTCGTCCATGTCACCGACGAGATTGCCGTCCTTGAAGACGCGGCCGTGCGGCACGTCATCGATGACTTCCGCAGGACCCGGCGCAAGGCGCAGAACGTTGCCGTTGCGCACCTTCGGCACCTGCGAAATACCGGCTTGTTCGGCCAGTTCCTTCTGCGCCACCAGATGTGCCGCCTCGCCATGGACGGGCACGACGATCTGCGGCTTCGTCCATTCATACATCCTCAGAAGCTCGTTGCGGCGCGGATGGCCCGACACATGCACCAGCGCCTCATTGTCCGTGACAATGTGCACGCCCTGTTCGATCAGGCCGTTCTTGATCTCGATAATCGCCTTTTCGTTGCCGGGAATGGCGCGTGAGGAAAAGACGACAGTATCTCCCGACGCAAGCGCCACATTGCGCATCTCGTCGCGGGAAAGCTTGGCGAGCGCTGCACGCGGTTCGCCCTGCGAACCGGTCAGGATCAGCACCACACGATCACGCGGAATATAGCCGAATTCATCTTCAGCGAGGAACGGCTTGATGCCTTCCATGATGCCGAGATCCTGCGAGACGTTGACGACGCGCTTCAGCGACGAGCCGAGCAGCAGCACCTCGCGGCCGGCAGCTTCCGCAGCCTGCGCAATCGAGCGGATGCGCCCGACATTCGAGGAGAAGGTGGTAACGGCAACGCGGCCTTCAGCATTTTCGATGATCTGACGCAGGCCTTCGGACACCTCGTGTTCGGAGGGCGACACGCCATCGCGCAGTGAATTGGTGCTGTCGCACATCAGTGCCAGCACGCCCTCTTCACCGATGGCGCGGAAGCGGGCTTCATCCGTCAACGGCCCAAGCGACGGCGCTTCGTCGATCTTCCAGTCACCGGTGTGGATGACATTGCCGAGCGGTGTGCGGATGACCAGCGACATCGGCTCCGGTATAGAATGGTTGACACCAACAGCCTCGATTTCGAACGGCCCGACATTGATCCGGTCACCAGCCTTGAAGATCGTCAGCGGAATTTCAGCGCGCGTGCCCTCATAGGCGCGCTTCGCCTCCAGCATGCCGGCCGTGAATGGCGAGGCATAGACCGGCACATTGAGGCCGGGCCACAGATCGTTCAGCGCCCCATAATGATCCTCATGGGCGTGGGTGATGATGATGCCCTTGAGGTTCTTTTTCTGCTCGGCGATGTAACTGATGTCGGGCAGCACGAGATCGACACCAGGAAGATCGAGACCGGCAAAGGTCACGCCGCAATCCACCATGATCCATTCGCGCTTGCTTGCCGGCCCGTAGCCGTAAAGCGCCAGATTCATCCCGATTTCACCCACGCCGCCGAGCGGCACAAAGACCAGTTCGTCCTGTTTAGCCATTGTTTTTCTTATCCATTCACGAAAGCGCGCAGGCAACGGCAATTGGCCGTGCCCGCCGCTCTCTCAAGCATCGGACCTGTTGAACCATCTGATCGACCGGGCCGATGCGGAACCGGTTTGTCACCCTGCATTTCATGAGCCGCAGGAAAGCTCCAACCTCTGGGACAGGGTTCGGCGCGGCCTTTTAGCCATCACCGTTCACCTCATCCGAAAAACACATCGCCGGCGGCGATCGAGCGTCTTGCGCCCTCGTCCTCATCCAGCAGCAGATAACCATTATCATCAATTCCAACAAAACGCCCGCCAATCGAACGGTCAGGGAAATTGACGGTGATATGTTCACCAATACCGCAGGCCGCTGCCCGCCAGCTGGCAATGATGCCAGATACGCCCCTGCCCTCATCCCATTCGCGCAGAACCTCGGCCGTCTCACGGAAGAGATGTGCAAACAGTTCATCGGGCGAGCAAGACGCACCGTGCTCGGAGAGCATGGTGACGGGATAAAGTGGATTGTCCGGCTTATGGGCGATATTAATACCGATACCGATGACGATGGCGCGCCGGCCGTCAGGCAAAAGCTCCGCTTCCATCAGAATGCCGCAGGTCTTGCGGCGGCCGATCAGCACATCGTTCGGCCATTTGATTTCAAGCGCTTCACCGCCCGGCGGCAGCACCGCGCGAATGGCGCGATAGACAGCCAGCGCAAAAGCGAGCGGCAGGGAGCCGATGCGTTCCATCGGTGCGGGATCGATCAGAAGAAGCGAAGCGTAAAGATTTCCGGGTTCCGAAACCCAGGGCCTGCCACGGCGGCCGCGGCCGCCGGTCTGGCGGATGGCGGTAACCCACAGGTTGCCGCCATCACCCGCCCGCGCCCGGGCGAAACATTCCAGATTGGTCGATGGCGTTTCCGCCATCGCCTCGTGCCTGATATCATCGATGGACATCCGGCCCGTATTCCTTCGTGTATTGCTCAAAAGAAGGTCTTCGCCGCAGCAGTGACGGCGTTGCCAAGCGCACCGCCGAAGACGATGAAGGCGACGGTGAAGAGAGCCGAAAGCGCGTAAACCACCTTCAATTCACCCGACGGACGCTCAAATTTGTCCTTGGCCTCATCGAACCACATGACCTTGACGACGCGGATATAATAATAAGCGCCGACGACCGAGCCGATCACACCGATGATGGCGAGCGGATAGAGCTTCGCTTCGATGGCGGCCAGGAAGACGTAGTACTTGCCGAAGAAGCCGGCGAGCGGCGGAATACCGGCAAGCGAGAACATCAGGATGGTCAGAACAACCGCCATGAAGGGGTTGGAGGACGACAGACCGGCCAAATCCTCGACGGTTTCGACATTGCCGATCTCCTTGCGGCGCATGGAGAGAATGCAGGCGAAGGTGCCGAGCGTCATGACCATGTAGATGGTCATGTAGAGAATGACGCCAGCAACACCGGCTTCAGTGCCCGCAGCAAGACCGACCAGCGCATAACCCATGTGACCGATCGAAGAATAAGCCATCAGGCGCTTGATGTTCTTCTGACCGATCGCGGCAAAAGAGCCGAGCAACATCGAGGCGATGGAGATGAACACGACGATCTGCTGCCAGTCGGCGAAGACCGGCTGGAACGCCTCGATGACAATGCGAACGAGGATCGCCATGGCGCCGATCTTCGGTGCAGCCGACAGGAAGGCCGTAACCGGGGTCGGTGCGCCTTCATAAACATCCGGCGTCCACATATGGAACGGCACAGCGGAAATCTTAAACGCCAGACCGGCGAGAACGAAGACCAGACCGAAGACGAGGCCGAGCGAACGGGTTTCCGATGCCAGAACCTGCGCGATTTCGGTGAAGCCGGTATTGCCGGTGAAACCGTAGACCAGCGACATGCCGTAAAGCAGCATACCGGAAGACAGCGCGCCGAGCACGAAATACTTCAGGCCTGCTTCCGTGGAGCGCAGGCTCTCACGGTTGATGGCGCAGACGACGTAAAGCGCCAGCGACTGCAGTTCCAGCGCCATGTAGAGCGAGATAAGGTTATTGGCCGAGATCATCAGCAGGATGCCGAGCGTCGCGAGCACCAGCAGCACCGGATATTCGAAACGGCCGATGGGTTCGAAACGGCCCTGGCCGACGGCCAAGATCATGGCGGTGATGGAGCCGATCAGCGCCAGCACCTTCATGAAATTACCGAAGGTATCGGCGATGTAGACACCGCCGAAGGCCACGCCCGAAGCGGGGGCAAAGATGATCCAGAGACCGACGACGAGCAGGAGGGCAACGGCAAGGCCGGTGACCGTCGTTGTCGACTTGTCGCCCGAGAAGACGCCAATCATGAGCAGCGCCAGCGCGCCGACCGCAAGGATCAGCTCGGGCGTCGCAATGTGCAGACTGGCAAAAAGGATTTCAGCGGTCATGTCCAACGGGTCCTGTCGTCAATTCATAGAGAGCGCAACATTTTGCGCCGCCTGCAGTGCAGCCGAATAGTTGTTTACCAGAAGATCGACCGATGCGGCTGTCGCATCGAACACCGGTGCCGGATAGACACCGAAGAAGATCGTCAGCACGACCAGCGGATAAAGGATGACCTTCTCGCGGGTCGACAGATCGAGCAGGCTCTTCAGGCTTTCCTTTTCCAGCGCACCGAAGATCACGCGGCGATAGAGCCACAGCGCATAAGCGGCCGAGAGGATAACACCGGTGGCGGCAAAGAGTGCGACCAGCGTGTTGGCGCGGAAAACACCGATCAACGTCAGGAATTCACCGATGAAGCCGGACGTGCCGGGCAGACCGACATTGGCCATGGTGAAGATCATGAAGGCCACGGCATATTTCGGCATGTTGTTGACGAGGCCGCCATAGGCCGCGATCTCGCGGGTATGGAGACGGTCATAAACAACGCCGACGCAGAGGAAGAGCGCGCCCGACACGATACCGTGCGACAGCATCTGGAAGATCGCGCCCTGCACGCCCTGAACGTTGGCGGCAAAGATGCCCATGGTCACATAACCCATGTGGGCAACGGAGGAATAGGCGATCAGCTTCTTGATGTCGTCCTGCATCATCGCCACCAGCGAGGTGTAGATGATGGCGAGAACCGACAGCGTGAAGACAAAGGGAGCGAAGTAATCCGACGCTAAGGGGAACATCGACAGCGAGAAGCGGATGAAACCGTAACCGCCGAGCTTCAGCATGACGCCGGCCAGGATGACCGAACCTGCGGTCGGGGCCTGAACGTGGGCATCCGGTAGCCAGGTGTGCACCGGCCACATCGGCATCTTCACCGAGAAGGCGGCGAAACAGGCAAGCCATAGCCAGGTCTGCATTCCCGCCGGGAAGCCGTATTTCAGCAGTTCCGTCATATCGGTCGTGCCGGCCTGCCAATACATGGCCATGATGGCGAGCATGGTCAGAACCGAGCCGAGCAGCGTGTAGAGGAAGAACTTGTAGGAGGCGTAAACGCGATCCTTGCCACCCCACACGCCGATTATGATGAACATCGGGATCAGCGTCGCTTCGAAGAAGACGTAGAAGAGAACGGTATCCAGCGCCACGAAGACGCCTATCATGACGACTTCCAGAAGCAGGAAGGCGATCATGTATTCCTTGATGCGCTTCTCGATCGAATCCCAGCTTGCCAGCACGCAGAACGGCATGAGGAAGGTGGTGAGGATGACGAAGAGCATGGAGATGCCGTCGACGCCCAGATGATAGGCGGCGATGTTGCCGAACCATTGATGCTTTTCGACCATCTGGAAACCGGGGTTCGAATTGTCGAACCCGATCCAGATGAACAGCGACACGATGAAGGTGAAGACCGTTGTCAGCAGCGAGACGTTGAGAATGTTGCGGCGACCATAGGGGCCGTTCTCATTCGTCAGAAGCAGGAGCACCACGCCGACGAGCGGCAGAAAGGTGACCGTTGAAAGAATGGGCCAATCGGTCATCAGAGGGCACTCCCGAGCATCATCCAGGTGACAAGCGCCGCGATGCCGATCAGCATCGCAAAGGCATAATGATAGAGGTAACCGGATTGCAGGCGAACCATGCGGTTGGTCACGTCAACCACACGCGCTGCAATGCCGTTCGGTCCGTAATGGTCGATCACGGCGACGTCGCCCTTCTTCCACAGGAAGCGGCCAAGCGCCTTTGCGGAACGAACGAAGAGGAAGTCATAGAGTTCGTCGAAGTACCACTTGTTCAGAAGGAACTGGTAGAGGCCACGGTGGGTCGCTGCGAGACGCTTCGGCGTCTCGGGTGACTTGATGTACATGTACCAGGCGGTCACGAAACCAAGCGTCATTGCGACGAACGGGCTCCATTTCACCCACAGCGGAACGTGGTGGAACTCTTCGAGGATCTCGTTTTCCGGAAGCGTGAACAGAGCGCCCTTCCAGAACTCGGCATATTCGTGGCCGAAGAAATAACCTTCGAAGGCAACACCGGCAAAGATCGCGCCGACGGTGAGGATGAAGAGCGGGATCAGCATGACCATCGGCGATTCATGCACATGGTGCATGACGTCGGCAGAAGCGCGTGGCTTGCCGAAGAAGGTCATGAAGGCCAGACGCCAGGAATAGAAGCTGGTGAACAGGGCGGCGATGACCAGCAGCGTGAAGGCAAAACCGGACAGAACCGAATGGGACGCGTAAGCGGATTCGATGATGACGTCCTTCGAGAAGAAGCCGGCAAAACCGATCATCGTGCCCGGAATACCAACGCCGGTCAGCGCCAGAGTGCCGACAGTCATGGTCCAGAAGGTAATGGGGATATGCTTGCGCAGGCCGCCCATGTAACGCATGTCCTGCTCGCCATCGACGGCATGGATGACCGAGCCGGCGCACAGGAACAACAGCGCCTTGAAGAAGGCGTGCGTGAAGAGGTGGAACACGGCAGCGCCATAAGCACCGACGCCGAGCGCCACGAACATGTAACCGAGCTGCGAGCAGGTCGAGTAGGCAATCACGCGCTTGATGTCGTTCTGCACGAGGCCGACGGTTGCCGCAAAGAAGGCGGTGATCGCGCCAATCAGCGTCACGACGGTCAAGGCATCATGCGACAGTTCGAACAGCGGCGACATGCGAGCGACGAGGAAGACACCGGCGGTGACCATGGTTGCGGCGTGAATGAGGGCAGACACCGGGGTCGGGCCTTCCATCGCGTCCGGAAGCCAGGTGTGCAGCAGGAACTGCGCCGACTTACCCATCGCGCCCATGAAGAGCAGCAGGCAGACGCCGGTCATCGCATTGGCCTTGTCCAGATGCATACCGAACAGGTTGATGACCGTATCAGTGGAAGCAGCACCCTCAGCCGGCAGATAGGTCGCGGCGGCAGCGAAGATCGTTTCGAAATTGATCGAGCCGAACAACACGAATACGCCGCCAATGCCGAGAATGAAGCCGAAGTCGCCAACGCGGTTGACGATGAAAGCCTTCATGGCGGCGGCCGATGCGGACGGCTTCTTGAACCAGAAACCGATCAGCAGATAGGACGCCAGACCCACGCCTTCCCAGCCGAAGAACATCTGCAGCAGGTTGTCGGAAGTCACCAGCATCAGCATGGCGAAGGTGAAGAGCGACAGATAGGCGAAGAAGCGCGGACGATGCGGATCGTGGTGCATGTATCCGATCGAATAGAGATGCACGAGCGTCGAGACGGTGTTGACCACGACGAACATGACGGCCGTCAGCGTATCGATGCGGAATGCCCATTCGACATCAATGCCGCCGGACTGGATCCAGCGCAGCACGGTGACCTTGATCACCTCGCCCGGCTCGCCATGGGCAAGCGCTACGGAGAAGAAGACGATCCACGACAGAATGGCGACCACGATCATCAGACCGGTGGTGACATATTCCGAAGCCTTGGCACCGATGGAGCGGCCGAACAGGCCGGCGATCAGGAAGCCGATCAGGGGAAGAAAGACGATAGCCTTGTAGATCATAGCCTTATCAGCCCTTCATCATATTGACGTCTTCGACGGCGATCGATCCGCGGTTGCGGTAGAAGACAACGAGTATTGCAAGACCGATGGCCGCTTCGGCGGCCGCAACGGTCAGAATGAACAAAGCGAAGACCTGGCCGACGATATCGTTCAGGAACGCCGAGAACGCCACCATGTTGATGTTGACCGCCAGCAGGATAAGCTCGATCGACATCAGGATGACGATGACGTTCTTCCGGTTGAGGAAGATGCCGAAGACGCCGATCGTGAAGAGGATGGCGCTGACCGTCAGGTAGTGGGAAAGACCGATTTCCATATTCTGTTTCCTTGGATCCGTTCGCCTTCAGATGCCCTGACCCGGCTTGACCTTGACCGTGGTAACGGCGGTCTTCGGGTCGCGGCCAACCTGCGTGGAGATATCCTGCCGCTTGATGTCGGTGCGATGACGCAGGGTCAGCACGATGGCGCCGATCATGGCCACCAGCAGCACGAGACCGGCGAGCTGGAAGAAGTAGACGTAATTGGTATAGAGCACATCGCCGAGTGCGGCCGTATTGGTGCGTTCGGTCACAGGCGGGATGGGCATAGTGATGGAC
The DNA here is from genome assembly GCF_002008225.1 of Agrobacterium salinitolerans. Lineage (GTDB taxonomy): Bacteria > Pseudomonadota > Alphaproteobacteria > Rhizobiales > Rhizobiaceae > Agrobacterium > Agrobacterium salinitolerans. The sequence continues at coordinate 588,491 of NZ_MRDH01000006.1, forward strand.
TTTGCCGCAATCGGGTTCAGCATGCTGCCGCCGACCACAACGATCAGTTCCGCAGCCAGGATGACGCCGATCAGCGCGCCGACAGGTGCATATTGCAGCACCCCGGAGCGCAGCTCGGCAAAATCCACGTCCAGCATCATCACGACGAAGAGGAACAGCACCGCCACCGCGCCGACATAAACCACCAGCAGGATCATGCCGAGGAATTCGGCGCCCGTCAGCAGGAACAGCGCGGCCGCGTTGAAGAAGGTCAAAATCAGAAACAGCACCGAATGAACAGGGTTCTTCGATGCGATGACCATGAACGCAGACGCCACGGCGACGAAAGCGAATATATAAAAGAATACAGCGTGCAGACCCATGTTGGTGCCTTCTTGTCCTCATCGGGCAAAGATGGCTCGAAGGCCCCTCACCCGTTTCGTCCCCGCCGGCGAAAACCGCGCAGGCATTTTACTTTTCATCGCTCTCCGGGGTCGCCCCCGGAAAGACGGTTGCACCTTAACGGTAAGGCGCATCCAGTGCGAGGTTGCGCGCGATTTCACGCTCCCAGCGGTCGCCATTGTCGAGAAGCTTCTGCTTGTCGAAATAAAGCTCCTCGCGGGTTTCCGTCGCGAATTCGAAGTTCGGGCCTTCGACGATGGCATCGACCGGGCAGGCTTCCTGGCAGAAACCGCAATAAATGCACTTCACCATGTCGATATCGTAACGCACCGTGCGGCGGGTGCCGTCATTGCGGCGCGGACCGGCTTCGATGGTGATCGCCTGGGCAGGACAGATAGCTTCACACAGCTTGCAGGCGATGCAGCGTTCTTCACCGTTCGGATAACGGCGCAACGCGTGTTCACCACGGAAGCGCGGCGAGACCGGACCCTTTTCGAAAGGATAATTGATCGTCGCCTTCTGTTTGAAGAAGTGGCGCATCGTCAGCAGGATCGCGCCAACGAATTCCTTGAGGAACAGCGAGTTGACGGCTTGGGAGAGGCTTGCCATCTCAGTCTCCAGATCTTTGAGCGAGGAGTTCAGACATCAACCGGCCCACCCCGTCAGCTTCAATACGAATGCAACAATAACGACCATGGCGAGCGACAGCGGCAGGAACACCTTCCAGCCAAGACGCATGAGCTGGTCATAACGGTAACGCGGAACGAATGCCTTGGTGAGAGCGATCATGAAGAAGACCATGCAGCCCTTCAGCGCGAACCAGACGATGCCCGGAACCCAGTTCAGGAACCATACATCCACGATCGGCAGCCAGCCGCCCATGAACAGGATCGTCGTCAGGCAGCAGATCAGGACGATCGCAGCATATTCGCCGAGCATGAACATCATGTAGGGCGTGGAGCCGTATTCGACCATGTGACCGGCGACCAGTTCCGATTCCGCTTCCGGAAGGTCGAAGGGCGGACGGTTGGTTTCGGCAAGGCCAGAAATGAAGAACACGATGAACATCGGGAACAGCGACAGCCAGTGCCAGTCGAGGAACGATGGCGGCAGGCCGAGCATCGTACCGAGGCCGGTCTTCTGGGCAAGCACGATGTCCGTCAGGTTCAGCGAGCCGACGCAGAGCAGAACGGTGACGATGACGAGGCCGATCGAGACTTCATAGGACACCATCTGCGCAGCGGAACGCAGCGCGCCGAGGAAAGGATATTTCGAGTTCGAAGCCCAGCCGCCCATGATGATGCCGTACACTTCAAGCGACGAAATCGCGAAGATGTAGAGAATGCCGACATTGATATTGGCGACAACCCAGCCATCGGCGAAGGGAATGACCGCGTAGGTGGAAAGCGCCAGCGTCACCGCAACCAGCGGCGCCAGAAGGAAAACGGCCTTATTGGCGCCGGCCGGAATGACCGGTTCCTTCAGGATGAACTTCAACAGGTCGGCGAAAGACTGGAAGAGACCGAAGGGACCAACGACGTTCGGACCACGGCGCAGCTGCACGGCCGCCCAGACCTTACGGTCGGCTAGCAGCAGGAACGCGATGGATACCAGAAGGCAAACGAGAAGCAGCAGGGACTGGCCGACCATGATCAGCGCGGGCCAGACGTAGCTCCAGAAAAACTGTTCCATAAATCCCCTACCCTTACTCTGCCGCAGCCTGGAAATTGTTGCGGGCCAATGCGGAGCACTCGGCCATGACGGCGGATGCGCGCGCAATCGGGTTCGTCAAATAAAAGTCTTTTACCGGCGAGGCAAACGCCGACTTCACGAGCGAGCCGGTCTTGCCGGCCAGCGCCTCAATATCCGCGGCCTCGCCGGCGACGATCTCGTCGGTTTCCGCCAAATGCGGATGCGCGACGTAGAGCTGGCCGCGCAGGGCAGACAGCGAATCGAACGGCAGCTTCTTGCCGAGAACGTCGGACAGTGCACGCAGGATCGCCCAGTCTTCGCGGGCTTCGCCCGGTGCGAAACCGGCGCGGTTGCCCACCTGAACGCGGCCTTCGGTGTTGACCCAGATACCGGATTTTTCGGTATAGGCCGCACCCGGAAGGATGACGTCGGCGTTCATCGCGCCCTGATCGCCATGGCTGCCGATATAGACGGTGAACTTCGCACCCTTGTTCGAGAAGTCGAGTTCATCGGCGCCGAGCAGGAAGAGAACGTCCATGGACGTTACCATTTCGGCAGCAGCAACACCGCCCTCGCCCGGCACGAAACCGATATCGAGACCGCCAACGCGGGCAGCGGCAGTGTGCAGAACGGAGAAACCGTTCCACTCTTCGGTGACAGCGCCGACCGACGTAGCCAGCTTGGCAGCGACGGCCAGTACGGCAGCGCCATCCGTACGGGACAATGCGCCCTGACCGATGATGATCAGCGGGTTCTTGGCGGACTTCAGCTTGTCGATGAAGCTGTGCGAACCATTGGCCAGATCAGACAGCGTTTCCGCGCCCGAGCCGAGATATTCGTAATTGTAGCGCAGCTCACCGGCTTCACCGATCACACCGATCGGGAAACCGCCACGACGCCAGCGCTTGCGGATGCGGGCGTTGAGCACGGCCGCTTCGAAACGCGGGTTGGAACCAACGATCAGCAGGGCGTCGGCCTGTTCGATGCCTTCAATGGTGGAATTGAAGATGTAGCTGGCGCGGCCAAGTGACGGATCGAGCGCTGCGCCGTCCTGGCGGCAATCGACATTGGCGGAGCCGAGCGACGCGAGAAGCGACTTCAGCGCGAACATTTCTTCAACGGAAGACAGATCGCCGGCGATCGCGCCGATCTTGGAACCGGATGTCGCAGCCACTGCGTTCTTGATCGCGCCAAAAGCTTCGCCCCAGGTTGCGGGCTGCAAACGGCCGTCCTTGCGGACGTAAGGCCGGTCGAGGCGCTGGGTCTTCAGGCCGTCCCAGATGAAGCGGCTCTTGTCGGAGATCCACTCTTCGTTGATCGCCTCGTTAACGCGCGGCATGACACGCATGACTTCGCGCCCACGGGTATCGACGCGGATGGCCGAACCGAGAGCGTCCATCACGTCGACGGTTTCGGTCTTGTTCAGTTCCCACGGACGGGCAGTGAAAGCGAAAGGCTTGGAGGTGAGAGCGCCGACCGGGCAGAGGTCAACGACGTTACCCTGCAGCTCCGAGGTCATGGCCTGCTCGAGATAGGTGGTGATTTCGGCATCCTCGCCGCGGCCGATCAGGCCGAGTTCGGCAATGCCGGCTACTTCGGTCGTGAAACGGACGCAGCGCGTGCAGTGGATGCAGCGGTTCATCACCGTCTTGACGAGCGGGCCGATATATTTGTCTTCAACCGCGCGCTTGTTTTCCGCATAACGCGATCCGGCGATACCGAAGGCCATAGCCTGGTCCTGCAGGTCGCACTCGCCGCCCTGGTCGCAGATCGGGCAATCCAGGGGGTGATTGATCAGCAGGAATTCCATCACACCTTCGCGGGCCTTCTTGACCATCGGCGTGTTGGTGAAAACTTCAGGCAATTCGCCGTTCGGGCCGCCGCGAACGTCGCGCACGCCCATGGCGCAGGAAGCGGCCGGCTTGGGCGGTCCGCCCTTCACCTCGATGAGACACATGCGGCAGTTACCCGCGACCGACAAGCGCTCATGAAAACAAAAGCGCGGAACTTCGGCGCCAGCCTCCTCGCACGCCTGCAACAGCGTGAAATGATCCGGAACCTCGATCTCTTTACCGTCAACCTTGAGCTTTGCCATGGTTCTACTTACGTCCTGTTGCCTGTTCGTCCCATGTCTCACACGGTCCGCAACAAATCCTTAATCACACCCGGCACTCGTGTCGTATGCCAGACGCTTCATGGTGTCGCGAGGCCGGAAATTCCGGCTCCGCTCGAAGCCTTTGATGCTTACTCAGCGGCTTCCAGAACAGCGCCATCATCCATGGCCCTGTAGGTATATTGGTCGATGCGCTTTTCGATTTCCGGACGGAAATTGCGGATCAGCGCCTGTACCGGCCATGCGGCGGCGTCGCCGAGCGCACAGATGGTATGGCCTTCGATCTGCTTCGTCACTTCGAACAGCATGTCGATTTCGCGCTTCTGCGCGTTGCCCTTGACCATGCGTTCCAGCACGCGCCACATCCAGCCCGTGCCTTCGCGGCACGGCGTGCACTGGCCGCAGCTTTCATGCTTGAAGAAGGCCGCGATGCGGGCAATCGCCTTGATGACGTCGGTGGACTTGTCCATGACGATCATGCCGCCGGTGCCGAAGGAGGACTTCACTTCGCGCATGCCGTCAAAGTCCATGATGGCGTCCTTCATGTCCTCACCGCGCACGATGGGGCAGGATGCGCCGCCGGGAATAACGCCGAGCAGATTGTCCCAACCGCCGCGAATGCCACCGCAATGGTGTTCGATCAGCTCACGGAAGGACAGGCCCAGCGCATCTTCGAAGGTGCACGGACGCTCGACATGGCCTGACACCATGAACAGCTTGGTGCCGACATTGTTCGGACGGCCGATGGACGAGAACCATGCAGCGCCACGTCGCAGGATGGTCGGCGCAACGGCGATCGATTCAACGTTGTTGACGGTCGTCGGGCAGCCGTAAAGACCCATATTGGCCGGGAACGGCGGCTTCAGGCGCGGCTGTCCCTTCTTGCCTTCAAGGCTTTCGAGCAGAGCCGTCTCTTCGCCGCAGATATAGGCACCGGCGCCGTGATGGACGTAGATGTCGAAATCCCAGCCGTTCTTGTTGTTCTTGCCAAGCAGGCCGGCATCGTAGCACTCGTCGATAGCCGCCTGAAGCGCTTCACGCTCACGCATGTATTCGCCGCGCACGTAGATATAGGCGGTATGCGCGCCCATGGCGAAACCGGCGATCACGCAGCCTTCGATCAGCGTATGCGGATCGTTGCGCAGAATTTCGCGGTCCTTGCAGGTGCCGGGTTCGGATTCGTCGGCGTTAACGACGAGATAATGCGGACGGCCGTCATTCTCCTTCGGCATGAAGGACCACTTGAGACCCGTCGGGAAGCCAGCGCCGCCGCGACCGCGAAGGCCGGAAGCCTTCATCTCGTTGATGATCCAGTCACGGCCCTTTTCGATGATCTGCTTGGTGCCGTCCCAATGGCCGCGCGCAAGCACACCCTTCAGGGACTTGTCCTTGAGGCCGTAGAGATTGGTAAAGATGCGATCCTGATCTTTTAACATGCTTCACCTCTTACCGCGGCTTCTTGCCGAAGACCCTGATATACTCGGCTTCGCCACCCTTGGCGAGCGCCTCGGCCTGCTTGATCCACTCATCGCGTTCGATGCGGCCCTTGAAATTCAGATAACCGTCGACCCAGTCGCATTCGGCCTTTTTCCAGCCGGCGATCTGCGCATAGGTGAAGATGCCGAGCTCGTGCAGCGTGCCTTCGATCTTCGGACCGACGCCGGAAATGAGCTTCAGGTCGTCGGGCGTTGCGGGCTTTTCGATAGCGGCCGGACGATCCTTGGGATCGAGCGACGGCTTCGCAGATCCCGAAGCTTCCTTTTCGGCGGTCTTTGCATTCGCTTCGGCAGCCTTCGGTGCGGTCGCAGGCGTCTTCAGCTTCGGATCGGTTTCCGGGGCGTCCGTCTTCGGCTTGGCGGCATTGGACGGCGGAACTGACGCGGCGTCCGCAGGCGCTTCGGCCGGCTTGTCGAGATTGGAACGGTCCGGCTTGATCTCTTCCGTCAGCGTCGTCAGGCCGCCGACCGGGACCGACTGGTGGCGGTCGATCTGAGGGCCGGTCTTGACCGTGTCGCCCTTGCCTGCCTCGAACGTGTCGATGATCTCTTCCAGACGCTCGGGCGTCAGGTCCTCATAGGCATCCTTGAAAATGATGACCATCGGCGCGTTGACGCAGGCGCCCTGACATTCCACTTCTTCCCAGGAAAGCGTGCCGCTCTCGTTGGTGTGCAACGGATCGTGGTGAATCTTCTTGCGGCAGACATCCATCAGCGCTTCCGAGCCGCGCAGCATGCAGGGCGTGGTGCCACACACCTGAACGTGGGCGCGCGTGCCAACCGGCTTCAGCTGGAACTGGGTGTAGAAGGTCGCCACTTCGAGAACACGGATATAGGCCATATCCAGCATGTCGGCGATTTTCTCGATGGCGGCGCGGGTAACCCAGCCGTCCTGCTCCTGCGCACGCATGAGCAGCGGGATCACCGCCGATTGCTGGCGTCCCTCGGGATATTTCTTGATCGTCTTTTCAGCCCATGCGGTGTTTTCCGCATTGAAGGCAAAAGCCACGGGCTGGAACTGATCTTCGGCTAGTCGACGAACGGACATACTTCCTCACGCCTTTTCAGTTTAACGTCTCACACCGCGATCTCGCCACCGTGACGAATTCGCAGGCATAAGCCGCCTTGTCTTTTTGCATGAACACGATGAACTTGCTGCCATTGGGAACCGAGGCCTTGATCTCGTATCCCGAAGACAGAAGCTGCTTGATGGTCGAAGAGCCGCCGCTCGACAGCGATACTCCGCCCTCGTCCGTCGCCGTCTGGGCGAAAACGGGAGTAGACATCGCAGCGAGAAAAGCCGGAATGGCCAGCGGCAGACGCATCAGCGGTCGACCTCCCCGAACACGATGTCGAGAGAGCCGAGTACGGCTGTAACGTCGGCGAGCTGATGGCCCTTGCACAGGAAATCCATCGCCTGCAAATGGGCGTAACCCGGCGCGCGGATCTTGCAGCGGTAGGGCTTGTTCGAGCCATCGGCGACAACGTAAACGCCGAATTCGCCCTTCGGCGCTTCGACGGCGGCGTAAACTTCGCCGGCGGGAACGTGATAACCTTCGGTATAGAGCTTGAAGTGATGGATCAGAGCTTCCATCGAACGCTTCATCTCGCCGCGCTTCGGCGGAACCACCTTGCCATCCAGCGAGGAGACCGGGCCGATGCGATGCTTGCCGGAGAGAAGATCGACGCATTGCTTCATGATCTTTACCGATTCGCGCATTTCCTGCATGCGGATCAGGTAACGGTCGTAGCAGTCGCCGTTCTTGCCGACCGGAATGTCGAATTCGAGATCAGAATAGCACTCGTAAGGTTGCGAACGGCGCAGATCCCAGGCAGCGCCGGATCCACGCACCATCACACCCGTGAAGCCCCAGGCAAACGCATCTTCCAGCGACACGACGCCGATATCGACGTTACGCTGCTTGTAGATGCGGTTGTCCGTTAGAAGACCTTCGATATTGTCGAGAACGTTCAGGAACGGATCGCACCACTTGCCGATATCATCAACCAGTTCCGGCGGCAGGTCCTGATGGACGCCGCCCGGACGAACGTAAGCCGAGTGCATGCGGGCGCCACAGGCGCGCTCGTAGAACACCATCAGCTTTTCGCGTTCTTCAAAGCCCCAGACCGGCGGCGTCATGGCGCCGACGTCCATGGCCTGCGTGGTGACGTTCATGATGTGCGACAGGATGCGGCCGATTTCCGAATAGAGAACGCGGATCAACTGGCCGCGCATTGGAATTTCGAGGCCCAGCAGCTTTTCGACGGCGAGCGCGAAAGCGTGTTCCTGGTTCATCGGCGCGACGTAATCGAGACGGTCGAAATAAGGAACGGCCTGCAGATAGGTCTTGGTCTCGATCAGCTTTTCAGTGCCGCGATGCAGCAGACCGATATGCGGATCGACGCGCTCAACGATTTCGCCGTCCAGTTCCAGAACCAGACGCAGCACGCCGTGCGCGGAGGGATGTTCCGGACCGAAGTTGATCGTGAAATTGCGGACGTTATGCTCAGTCATTCTAGTGCTCCGCCGAGGTGATCATGGCGATGAATTCGGGGCCGGTCATGTTCTGCGTGGTCTCAGCGAAAGAATAGCTCGAAGGCTTTTCATCCGTAAAAATCTGCTGCGCGAAGGTGAAGCTGGACGGCTTGTCGAACGCCTGCAGCGAAACGGCAAAATGTTTGCCATCCTTGGAACGCCACAACAGCGTGCTGCCACAATTCTTGCAGAAACAACGCTCGCCCCACTCCGACGAAGAATAAACGCCGAGGCTCTGCTCGTTTTCAAAGGCGATATCAATGCATTCGACAGCCATAAACGCACCGCCGGACCAGCGGCGGCACATGGAGCAATGGCAGACGCCGAATTCGCGGGCACCGAGCGTGGCTGTGAAGCCGACGGCGCCGCAAAGACATTGTCCATGCTCTGTCGCGGGGGCTTCGCTCATTGCTTGGCCTTTTCGTCACCCGGGAGAACATATTCCGTTCCTTCCCAAGGGGAAAGGAAATCGAAATTGCGGAATTCCTGCTTCAGTTCGACCGGTTCATAAAGAACCCGTTTCAGAACGTCATCGTAACGCACTTCCACAAAGCCGGTAACCGGAAAATCCTTGCGCAGCGGATGGCCTTCGAAACCATAGTCCGTGAGGATGCGGCGCAGGTCCTTATGGCCCTCGAAAGGAATGCCATACATGTCCCAGGCTTCGCGCTCGAACCACTCCGCGCCCATGTAGACGGAGGTCGATGAAGGAACGCCTTCGTCTTCCGCCACCTGCAGCTTGACGCGCACGCGCAGATTCTGGCGCGGCGACAGCAGATGGTAGACGACATCGAAACGCTTTTCGCGCTGCGGCCAGTCAACGCCGCAGATATCGATGATATTGACGAAACCGCACTGCACGTCGTCACGCAGGAAGGTCAAAAGCGCGATCACGCTTTCAGGCGTCGTGTTCAGCGTCAGTTCGCCATAGGCGATATCGGCAGACACCACGAGGGAACCGCGCGCTTCCTTAACGTAAGCAGCAAGATCGTTGAGAGCTTCGCTCATTACTTAATCCGTCCTTTGCCCTTAGCGCTCGATCGTACCGGTACGCCGGATTTTCTTCTGCAGCAGAAGCACGCCGTAAAGCAGCGCCTCCGCCGTGGGGGGACAGCCCGGAACGTAGATATCCACCGGCACGACGCGGTCGCAACCGCGCACCACGGCGTAGGAATAGTGGTAATAACCGCCACCATTGGCGCAGGAACCCATGGAGATGACGTAACGCGGCTCAGGCATCTGGTCATAGACCTTGCGCAGAGCGGGCGCCATCTTGTTGGTCAGCGTGCCGGCAACGATCATCACGTCCGACTGGCGCGGTGAAGCGCGCGGAGCAACGCCGAAGCGCTCCATGTCGTAACGCGGGCCGGAAGCCTGCATCAGGCCTTCGACGGCGCAGCAGGCAAGACCGAACTGCATCCACATCAGCGAGCCTGTGCGCGCCCAGGTGATCAGCTCGTCGGTCGATGTCACGAGGAAGCCCTTATCGGCCAACTCGTCGTTGATTTCCGTGAAGTAGGCATCGTTGCTGCCAACCGGCTTGCCGGTCGAGGGATCGATGATCCCCTTCGGCTGCGGCGCAACGAGCGTGCTGTTGTTCTGGCTCATGCCCATTCCAGCGCTCCCTTCTTCCACTCATAGATAAAGCCGATGGTGAGGACGAGAAGGAACACCATCATCGACCAGAAACCGAACCAGCCCATCTCGCCGAAAGACACCGCCCAAGGAAACAGGAAGGCGACTTCCAAGTCAAAGATGATGAACAGAATCGAAACCAGATAAAAGCGGATATCGAACTTCATGCGGGCGTCGTCGAAGGCGTTAAAACCGCACTCGAAAGCCGAAAGCTTTTCCGGGTCCGGCGCCTTATAGGCGACAGCGAAAGGCGCGATCAGAAGCGCCAGGCCGATGACGAGAGCGATACCGATGAAGATTGCGATCGGAATGTAGGAACTGAGGAGTTCAGTCATGGTCTCTTCCTTGCCCGGCCGGGCGCCGGGCCTGCCTTTGCGACCCAAGTCTCAAAGAACGGACAAATATGTTGCAACGCCAAAGTGGTTAGCGCAGCCGCGCCCTCTCTGCAAGAGTTTAGCATCCATTTCAAGACACCTGCCGCATTGATTGGCAACAATATTGCCGGAATTGACGCAAATTTGGGCCACAATTCCGGCCTAAGCCCCTCAAATACAATAATAATCGATTGAACGACGCAACCGCAAAAAAGTCACACGAATTTTACGTCCGGAAGGCGGCGAAGTGACGATATCGGGAAATCGAAACTTGATAAAAAAAGGCAGGAAAAATCATGACTGGAGAGCCCGGAATCAGACGCCGGAACGGTCAAAAACAGAGACGCGCGACGAGCGCTTTATTTTCTTTTAAGAGACATTTCATGAAGAAGAAATGGCGCGAGTGACGGGGCTCGAACCCGCGACCTCCGGCGTGACAGGCCGGCACTCTAACCGACTGAGCTACACCCGCGCTCCACAGACATTCGCCTGCGTATTTTCCGAGGAACAGGATGGCGCGAGTGACGGGGCTCGAACCCGCGACCTCCGGCGTGACAGGCCGGCACTCTAACCAACTGAGCTACACCCGCTTATCCTGACCGACAGAACCTTGGTTCCGCCGTACGAACCAGCCTCGGCTGTTCGTTGAGCGGCTAACTACGGCGTTCGTGCGGGGGTGTCAAGCAGGTTTCACGACAAAAGAATAAGCTTCTTCATTTTGATCATGAAAAACCGGACGGGCTGTGAACGCGATTGCCGCAAACGCCCTGTTTTGCGGGCTTTTCCCAACGAAAACAAAAAACTTGTCCACAGCCGGCGGCTTCTCCAACGGCATTTCCCCAAGGCCAGAAAGGCGTCGTCGGCTTCTGGTTTTGCCAAAAAGCCCGCAGTTCCAGGCTTTTTACCCCTCCTCTTCGGCGGAGGGAAAAACCTCGCCTAAAAAAAACAAAAAAACTTCACAAAAGCCCTTGCGGTTTTTTTCCGATCCGAATACATCACGGCCACCGACGCGGCGGACATGATCCGCAAGACGCGAAGGGCGATTAGCTCAGTTGGTAGAGCGCCTCGTTTACACCGAGGATGTCGGGAGTTCGAGTCTCTCATCGCCCACCATTTTTCCAGAAGATTTAAATATCACCCGTGAAACCGAAATTCTTCGTGTTTGCGTTCGCGATGCGATAAGCCCTCGAGTATTCGGAATTATCGCCCCCTGCCCTTACTGCGGGCGGTGAAGCGTTGTCATGATTCCCAACCGCTGGAATCGCTTTTCTCCAGTTACACCATGCCAAATCGGTACTGCTGTTCCATATTCCGACAGCTCGGCTGCCCCCTGTATCACCCCGCAACATACCGGAAAATAAGGAAGATTCAGACTTTCTAAAGAGATTTCAGGCATTGTTTGCGCACCGTTTCATGATGAACGGTTGAACTGATGGATGAAGCCATGTCGATCGACGCGTTTGTAACACTCGCGCTTATTGCGCTGCCTGTTTATATTTTTTTCCGCTGGGTCCAGCAGGATTCGGAAAAACAAGACACTCCCAAAAGTCCAAAGTCCATGGGACGCTGATCCGTCAGGATCGGTCCGCGACATTTTTAGGGACGGCATCTGGACGAAATTTATAAAGATTCGATACTGAGAGAGCGATACCGATATTACGGCGTGCCTCTTGATGGGTCGTTCAAGATTGGCGACAGCCCAGGTGGCTCTCCTCGCCAAATAAAAAGCCGGGCATCGCCCGGCTTTTCTCTTTTTTCGATACAGTTCGGCGCAATCAGTTGATCGCCTTCATCTCAACCTTGAAGAACAGCGTCTCGCCGGAGGAATCATCGACGCCGTCATTGTCTGTCACGGCGTAGGCGGTTCCCGCCTTGTCAAAGGTGAAGCCTTCCAGCTTGTCGACGACGTAGCCATTGGTCTGGGCCTTGAGATCGGGAAGGAAATCATGCGCTTCCTGCTTGGCTACCAGCGGCAGCTCACCGCCGATCTTGCCCGGCTTCAGGTCGGCGATAGCAACGCGGTAGAGCTTCTTGATCTTGGCCTTGTCGCCGATCTGATTGTCGCGCTCGATGATATAGACATAGTCGCCCTGCGCGGTGATTTCAGAAAGGCCGACCCAGCCTGCCTCGGTCTTGTCGAGCGGGTAACGCACAGCGCCCCACTCCTTGGACTTCGGATTATAGGAGACGAGCTTGACGAAGCCCTTCTCGTCCGTGCCCCATTCGCGCTGCACGGCCATCCACAGCGTGGCGTCGTCTCCCTTGCCGACCATGGTCACGCCTTCGAAACCGAAGCGGGTGTCACCGGCAAGCAATTCCTTCGGCAGGGCGATCTCGGCCTTGATCTCACCCTTGGCGTTGACATTGTAGAGCGCGTGCGGGACGAGCTTGGCGCTATCGCCCTCAGAAGCCAGCCAGAAGCCGCCCTTACCATCGAGGGTAATACCTTCAATATCGAGTTTCTGGGCCGCGATGCCATCACGCTTGACGCGCAGGACGCTGGTGATGGTAGCGGGCTTCTTGGTGGCATCGATGGTGTAGATCGACGGCTGGTTGCCATAGACCGAGTCGGACACGGCGTAGAGAATGCCGGGCTTTTCGGCATCACCAACAAGGCCTGAAAGAGCACCCCAACCGATCGGCGCGCCATCGACGGTGGCGGAGACGAGCTGCGGATAGGCCGCCTGGCCTTCCGCACGTTCATAGAGCATGACATGCGAACGTGCACCGCCATCCTCGACCAGATCGGCCTCGTTGGCGGTGACGAGAAGGTTGCGCGCGGGAATGGCAACAGCACCTTCCGGCGAAATGCCCGAAGGCAGGAGCTGCGTCAGTTGCGGCTCTGCACCGGTATCCTTATAGACGGCAACGACCGAGGCGCGCTCGGCAAGAACGAAGAAATACTTCTGGCCATCGAAGGTTGCCGTCTCCAGACCTTCCGGCTCGATGCCCTTGGCCTTGGAACGTTTTTCCGGATAGTGGCCGATGGCCGCAACCGCGTGTTCGAGCGAAGCACCGGCTTCATAAAGAAGCTTGCCGGTTTTGTCGAAAATGGTGAAGCCGCGCGCACCGCCCTGCCAGTCGCCCTCATTGGCGATGACGATACGGTCATTGTCCAGCCACTTCACGGCATCCGGCTCGCGCTTGCGGCCTTCCTGCTTGTCGGTGAACTTCAGCTGGCCGTCGGTCTTCGTATCGATGCCTTCAAGATCGACCTTGCCGGCGGAGAAATGCGTCTTCACCGTGCCGGTCTTGCCGTCGATGATGACGATATGGTTGTTTTCCTGCAGCGTCAGCGCGATCTCGCCATTGGCGTTGATGGAAACAAATTCCGGTTCCGGATCCTCCGGGGAAATTTCAGCGAGACCGGTAACGTCGATCTTCTTCAGCGTCGCGCAGTCGGCAACACCATCCTTCAGGCCGACGGTGACGAGGTAACCGGCTGGCATCTGCGGCAGGGCGCCTTCGTTCACCTCTTCATCGCGCTCGTTTTCGATCGCAATGGCGGCAAAAGTCATGTCCGGGGAAACGGCGACGGAATCGGGTTGGCCGCCGAGGTCGCAGCTTGCCTCAACCTTCTTCGTGGCGAGATCGACCGTCACCAGCTTGCCGGAAGGCTTGGCACGACTTTCCGACGTATTGACGCCAGCCAGTACCTTGAGACCGGCAACGGCAACGGAGGTCGGCTCGCCTTCCAGCAACAATGCGCCGCCGGCCTTTGGAGCCTTGGCGTCTGTGATGTCGATGAAACCGATGCCGCCAAGCGGGCTGTCCGAATAAATCAGCGTCTTGCCGTCTTCGCTGGCGGTGATGATTTCAGCCGAAGTGACAGACTTGGCGTCCTTGTCCGCCGGAAGGTTTTTCGCCACCGGGAACGATGCAATGCGGTTGAAAACCGGCTCGGCAGCGGCCGGGATGGCCGCGGACGCAAGCAGAGCTGCAGTCAAAGCCATTTGAGAAAATCGGAACGCCATTTTAATCCCCCTTGGGTCCAGAAATACCCCATGGCTTCTGCGTCAAAGACATGACAGTGGCATGACATTTCCTTGCGGGAGAATCAAAAAGCCCGACTGCTGGAGCCGGGCTTTCGCGTTTATGCGCACATTCCGCGTTTCGAAACACCACCCGCTTTAGCGTCGATGTGACGGCGTCAGGGCATCAAAACATGTTTCCTCGTGAACCTGAAAAGCCGCCCGCCCGCCGCCGGGCGTTGCAGCTTTCCGGAAACCTTACGAGTTGACGGCGTCCTTCAGGCCCTTGCCTGCGGAAAACTTCGGTACGTTGCGAGCCGGGATATCGACTTCAGCACCCGTGGAAGGGTTACGACCCTTGGAGGCTTCACGACGGCTAACGGAGAAGCTGCCGAAGCCAGCGAGACGGATGTCGCCACCGCTCTTCAGTTCGTTCTGTACGGTTTCGAATACGGCATCAACAGCGGAAGCAGCATCTGCCTTCGTGAGACCAGCCTTTTCGGCAACAGCAGAGACGAGCTCGTTCTTGTTCATGTTTCCACCCCTTTCAATGGTTTGAAACGACTAAAATTAAGCCGGCGCAGAATACATTCACATCCGCGCGCAGCAACTCAAAAGCGCTGGAATCGCCTGAAAAACAAGGGGTCTGCGATTTTTTTCACAAAAAAGGCCGACATTTCTGCCGGCCTTCCACATATTCGTGCCAATTTGGCATCAGTTGCGCAGAGCTGAGCACCGCGCACGCACTCCGACACCTAACGCATTGATTCTATGCGCTGCCCGCCGCGAAAGGCGATTCCCGCCTTCGCGACGATGCATGTTTCAATGGGCAATCGTCTGGTTGCCGTCATCAACACCTTCGACGGTTGCGATCACCGGCGTCTCGATGCTGCCGTCCCACTCGATGGGTTCCGGCTGGCGGATAAGGGCGTGCTTGATAACCTCGCCCATACGCGACACCGGAATGATTTCCATCTCGTTCTTCACGTTATCCGGAATCTCCGCCAGATCCTTGGCGTTTTCTTCCGGGATCAGCACCTTCTTGATGCCGCCGCGCAGAGCCGCAAGCAGCTTTTCCTTCAGGCCGCCGATCGGCAACACGCGACCACGAAGCGTGATCTCGCCCGTCATCGCCACATCCTTCGAGACCGGAATACCGGTCATGATGGAGACGATGGCAGTTGCCATGGCAACACCGGCAGACGGTCCGTCCTTCGGAGTTGCCCCTTCAGGAACGTGAACGTGGATGTCACTCTTGTCGAAACGCGGCGGTTCGATGCCGAAATCCACGGCGCGCGAGCGGACATAGGATGCCGCCGCCGAAATGGATTCCTTCATCACTTCCTTGAGGTTGCCAGTAACCGTCATGCGGCCCTTGCCCGGCATCATCACGCCTTCGATGGTGAGCAACTCACCGCCGACTTCCGTCCAGGCTAGACCGGTGACGACACCGACCTGATCCTCGCGCTCGGCTTCGCCATGGCGGAACCGCGGCACGCCCAGATAGTCGGGAACGTTTGCAGCGGTGACTTCCACGGACTTGACCTTGCCCTTGATGATCTCGGTGACAGCCTTGCGCGCCAGCTTCATCAGCTCGCGTTCGAAGCTGCGCACGCCCGCTTCGCGGGTGTACTGCTGGATGACGACCATCAGGGCATCATCGGTGACCGAGAACTCTTCTGGACGCAGGGCATGCTCCTTGATCGCCTTGGGCAACAGGTGACGCTTTGCGATTTCGCGCTTTTCGTCTTCCGTGTAACCGGCGATGCGGATCACTTCCATGCGGTCCATCAGCGGGCCGGGAATGTTCAACGTGTTGGCCGTGGTCACGAACATCACGTCGGACAGGTCGTATTCCACTTCCAGGTAATGATCCATGAAGGTGGAGTTCTGTTCCGGATCGAGAACCTCCAGCAGTGCCGACGACGGATCGCCACGGAAATCCATGCCCATCTTGTCGATTTCGTCGAGCAGGAAGAGCGGGTTCGCCTTCTTGGCCTTCTTCATCGACTGGACGATCTTGCCGGGCATGGAGCCGATATAGGTACGGCGGTGACCGCGGATTTCCGCTTCGTCACGAACGCCGCCCAGCGCCATGCGGACATACTCGCGGCCGGTCGCCTTGGCGATCGACTTGGCAAGCGAGGTCTTGCCGACGCCGGGAGGACCGACGAGGCACAGGATAGGACCGCGGATTTTGGAAGCACGGGCCTGTACGGCCAGATATTCGACAATGCGCTCCTTGACCTTGTCCAGACCGAAGTGATCCTGATCAAGGATCGTCTCGGCGGCATTGAGGTCGGTCTTGATCTTCGACTTCTTGCCCCAGGGCAGACCCAGCAGCCAGTCCAGATAGTTGCGCACGACTGTGGCTTCCGCCGACATCGGGCTCATCTGGCGAAGCTTCTTCATTTCCGCCTCGGCCTTTTCCTTGGCCTCCTTGGAAAGCTTGGTCTTGGCGATGCGCTCTTCCAGTTCGGCCATTTCGTCACGACCGTCTTCGCCGTCGCCGAGTTCCTTCTGGATCGCCTTCATCTGCTCGTTCAGGTAATATTCGCGCTGGGTCTTTTCCATCTGGCGCTTGACGCGCGAACGGATGCGCTTCTCGACCTGCAGCACGGAAATTTCGCCTTCCATGAAGCCGAGCGCCTTTTCAAGCCGCTGCTTCACGCTGACGGTTTCCAGCATTTCCTGCTTTTCGGTGATCTTGATCGACAGGTGCGAAGCGACCGTATCGGCAAGCTTCGAATAATCGTCGATCTGGCCGGCAGCGCCGACAACCTCGGGCGAAATCTTCTTGTTGAGCTTCACGTAGCTTTCAAATTCGGACACGACCGAACGCGAAAGCGCTTCGATCTCGACCGGATCTTCGGCAGGCTCCTGCAAAGGCGTCGCGGAGGCTTCATAGAAATCCTCGCGGCCAGTGTAATTGTCGATCTGGGCGCGGCCCTTGCCTTCCACCAGCACCTTTACGGTGCCGTCGGGAAGCTTCAGGAGCTGCAGGACATTGGCGACCGTGCCGACCTTATGGATGGCTTCCGGTGCCGGATCGTCGTCGCTGGCGTTGATCTGGGTGACAAGCATGATCTGCTTGTCCGAACCCATGACTTCCTCGAGCGCACGGATGGATTTTTCCCGCCCGACGAACAGGGGAACGATCATATGCGGGAAAACGACAATGTCGCGCAGGGGAAGTACCGGATAGGTACCGCCAGATGCCGCAGACGTGATGTTCGTCATATCATTTCCTTTCCATGGTCCCTTTCGGGACACTTTGCCGGACAGCTTGGGGCATCCGGCGCATTCATTTCTCGAGACTGAAAGTGGAGTTTCGAAACACCGATTTCAAGTCGCCGGAACAGACGGTCCAGCAAAGCGGCAAGACCGTGAAATTCAACAAAACCCAGCGCTGGCTCATACTCCCGACATTCCGGTTATCCTCAAGGGCCAGGAACCGGGTCGCCGACGGAATTCACATTTCCGTCATAACGCGCTGCAAATCAGTTGTAAGACTTTATCAGCAAAGCGCAATCCGCTCCAAACGCAAAATCGGGCTTCGTCAAGTTAGACGCAAGTTTCGTGAGGTCGCTCTAATAGAAAAGGCCCGCACGGATGCGGGCCCTGATCTTTTCCAACATTGCATCAGCCGATCAGGCCGAAACGTTGGTCTTTTCTTCCTGGCGGTCCGCATAGATGTAGAGCGGACGGGCGACACCGCTGACGACCTCGTCGGAAATGACGACCTCGCGCACGCCTTCCAGCGTCGGCAGTTCGAACATGGTGTCCAGCAGGATCTTTTCCATGATCGAGCGCAGGCCGCGGGCACCGGTCTTGCGGGTGATCGCCTTACGAGCGATTTCGCGCAGCGCGTCCTCGTGGAAGGTCAGCTCGACATCTTCCATCTCGAACAGGCGCTGATACTGCTTGACCAGCGCGTTCTTCGGCTCGGACAGGATCTGGATCAGCGCATCTTCGTCTAGGTCTTCCAGCGTCGCCAGAACAGGCAGACGGCCGATGAATTCCGGAATGAGGCCGAACTTCACCAGATCTTCCGGCTCCAGCTCGCGCAGCACTTCGCCCACACGACGATCGTCTTCCGCCTTGACGGTCGCACCGAAGCCGATCGAGGTCTTTTCGCCTCTGGCCGAGATGATCTTGTCAAGGCCGGCGAATGCGCCGCCGCAGATGAACAGGATATTGGTCGTATCCACCTGCAGGAACTCCTGCTGCGGATGCTTGCGGCCGCCCTGCGGCGGAACGGAAGCGACCGTGCCTTCCATGATCTTCAGAAGCGCCTGCTGAACGCCCTCGCCCGACACGTCGCGCGTGATGGACGGGTTGTCCGACTTGCGGGAAATCTTGTCGACTTCGTCGATATAGACGATGCCGCGCTGGGCGCGCTCGACATTGTAATCCGCAGCCTGCAACAGCTTCAGGATGATGTTTTCCACGTCCTCGCCGACATAACCGGCTTCGGTCAGCGTCGTTGCGTCCGCCATGGTGAAGGGAACGTCGATGATGCGAGCGAGCGTCTGGGCAAGATAGGTCTTGCCGCAACCCGTCGGACCGACGAGCATGATGTTCGACTTCGCCAGCTCGACATCGCCGTTCTTGGAGGCGTGCGCAAGGCGCTTGTAGTGGTTGTGAACGGCCACGGACAGGATTTTCTTCGCCTGCTTCTGGCCGATGACATATTCATCGAGGATCTTGATGATGTCCTGCGGGGTGGGCACACCCTCGCGCGACTTCACCATAGACGTCTTGTTCTCCTCGCGGATGATGTCCATGCACAATTCGACGCATTCATCACAGATGAACACCGTCGGTCCGGCAATGAGTTTCCGGACTTCGTGCTGGCTCTTGCCGCAGAATGAACAATAGAGTGTATTCTTAGAGTCGCCGCCGTTGCTGCCGCTGACTTTGCTCATATCTCTTTCCTTCCAGCACGCCGCAGGTCCGCCAAACGGATCGCGGTCAACTTACCGCCCGCAGATACGGCAGCCCTTGGGGTGCATCGCCGTATCCGCCTCGTTTCCCGGGGTACTAACCGGTATCAGATACATGAGCTGATACCCGGCTGCAACGAATTCCCCATCAAACCTAGCTACGTCATAAAAACTCAACATAGCCTTTATATATACTAATATCGCTTTCTGTTGCGGTTGAAAGCCCCGAAATTACTTTTGCGGCTTCAAACAAACGTCAAAAGCGGCGCGCCTCAATTCGCGACGGCGCCTTCGATTTCCTGGCGCGAGGTCAGGATCTTGTCGATCACGCCCCAGTCCTTCGCCTCGTCTGCATCCATGAAATGGTCGCGATCAAGGGTTTTTTCAACCTCTTCGAGCGTACGGCCGGTGTGCTTCACGTAGACTTCATTGAGACGGCGCTTCATCTTGATGATGTCGCGGGCGTGGCGCTCGATGTCCGATGCCTGCCCCTGGAAACCGCCGGAAGGCTGGTGAACCATGATGCGGGCGTTCGGGGTCGCAAAACGCATTCCCTTTTCACCGGCGGCGAGAAGCAGCGAGCCCATGGACGCGGCCTGGCCGACGCAGAGCGTCGAGACCGCAGGGCGAATGAACTGCATCGTGTCGTAGATCGCCATACCGGCGGTCACGACGCCACCCGGCGAGTTGATGTAGAGCGCAATTTCCTTCTTGGGGTTTTCAGCCTCGAGGAAAAGCAGCTGCGCGCAGACGAGCGACGCCATCTGGTCCTCCACCGGGCCGGTGAGGAAAATGATGCGTTCCTTGAGAAGACGGGAAAATATGTCGTAGGAGCGTTCGCCGCGATTGGTCTGCTCAACGACCATCGGCACCAGAGCCATGGCGGTATCAACTGGATTTTTCATGTCCGTCCTTTGTCAAACTCTGCCCTTCGCGGAAAGCCGCTCCGGAATCACTTCTAACCTTCATACTCCCTACATAGAGTGTCCCTGCCCCGTACTTCAAGACACGAAGCCGCATATCCTTAACGGCTCAACAGCGTTTGCAGGCCTTTCAGGCCGAGGTTGACAGGGCTTTCGGACCGGGCGGCGCCAGCCGGGCCTCTTTCCCACGCTGCCACCATTTTTTTACTATGGCGCGCGACGACGGCAAAAATCGCCCGCCATGCACAGATATAACTTCTCACCGGCAAGAACTCGTTAGTATTTGCTGCTGATACTGGCCAGCGAATTTCCGGTTCCCGTTGGGGAATGGGCCCATCCGGGCGAAATGGCAGCTCAACAATTCCAGCGGGCATAACGCACCTCGTGCGGAAGGGCCCGCTTTTACCGCATTATGGCGCAGATAGGATTTTGCAATGCTGGATGCAAAGACGAGCACGCTACTGTGGGCGGCGGAGACGCTCACCCTTGCCGTGCTTTTGGGAACGCTGTGGCTGCACCGCCCTTCCCGCCGGCATAATCTCTATTTCGCGGCCGGTTTCCTCGCCACGGGCATCGGCACGGTAATGGTGGCGCTTCGTGGGGATATTTCCAGTTTTTTGTCCATCCAGGTCGGCAATACGCTCGCACTTTCCGCCTTCGGGTTCTGGCTTGCGGGCCTGCTGTGCTTCGAACAGCGGAAAATCGGCGGCTGGGTCGCCATTCCGGCTCTGCTGTGGATCGCGGGAATGTTCCTGCCGCCCGTGCGTGAAAATATGGTGCCCCGCATCCTGCTCTATCACGCCAGTGCCGCCACCGGTTATTTCATGCTCGCCGGCGTCCTTCTGGCCAGCAAGGCGCGCGCCTCACGCAGCCGCCGGGTTTTAGCCGCAATTCTGATCATGCAGGCTTTTGCCGGGGCGTTTGTCGCATCCATCGTCATACCGGCCAATGCCGCGGCCCCCAACGCTATTCCGCTGACATCGGCGCTCGCCTTTTCCGGCATGCTCGGCTTCACGGCCATCATCATGATCAGTGCCAAGATCATCATGGAAGACACAGAAACGCGCCTTCACCGGCTCGCCATGACCGATCATCTGACCGGCGTTCTTAACCGTCGCGGCCTGCTGGAGGAGTTTGAGCGCATCAAGAAGAAGTCGCCGGCCTCCAGCCGTTACGTGGCGCTGGTGCTGTTCGATATCGACCATTTCAAGAAGATAAACGACAGATACGGCCACCAGTCCGGCGATGCGGTCCTCGTGCATTTCTGTAATATCGCACAGCGTACGATCGGCGATCGCGGGCTTTTCGTCAGGATGGGCGGCGAAGAATTCGCCCTGGTTGCCGAAGTGGAAAGCTCTTCCAGCACCGCGGCGCTTGCAGAAGCCATCCGCAGCAATCTGCGCCTTTCGAAGATCAGTTCGCGCGGTGAAGGTATCGAGGTGACCACCAGCGTCGGCATATCGGAAGCCATGATCAAGGATGCCGACCTGAATACGATGATGACAGAAGCCGACCGCGCGCTTTATGCCGCCAAGAAGGCCGGGCGCAACCGGACCGTCATCCATGTCAATTCGGCCAATGTCGTCGTGCCAGCTTCGGACCGCGACGAAAATCCGATGGACAACAATGCCGACCGCCAGGTGGCGGCGCTGAACCGGATATCCGCCATCGCCGGCCGGTGATGATGTAACCATTCAGTGACATGCGCAGAGTTATCGCAATGGATTTGTCTCCCTTCCCAAAGCGCCGCGCGCGGAATAGACCATGGGCATGACAGCGACATTTCCCTTTCTCAAAATCGACCACGCCACCCGCCGCATCTCCCTCGATGCCCGCGACCCGGCCTTCTACAACGATCCGAACCCGGTTTATGCGGCCCTGCACGCGCAATGTCCCACTTTCTACTGGGAAGAGCAGCGGCAATGGTTCTTCACCGGTTACGACCATGTCAGCGCCCTTCTGCGCGACCGCCGCTTCGGACGGCAGATACTGCATGTGGCTAGCCGCGAGGAAATCGGCCTGCCGCAGCCGCTGGAACATGTGAAGCATTTCGACGCCGCCGAGCAGCATTCGCTTCTGGAGCTCGAGCCGCCGGAGCACACACGGCTGCGCACGCTCATCAACCGCGCCTTCGTGTCGCGGCACGTCGACAAGATGAAGCCGGAAATAGAGGAACTCGCCAACCGCCTCATCGACGCCTTCGAAAGCAAGGGCGAAACGGAACTGCTCTCGTCTTATGCCGATATCATCCCGGTGACGATGATCGCCCGTATGATCGGAATTCCCGAGGAAATGGGGCCGCAGCTTCTGAAATGGTCGCATGCCTATGTCGGCATGTACATGTTCAAGCGCACGCCCGAAGACGAGCTTCTGGCCGACAGGGCCGCGCATGAATTTTCAGACTATGTACGCAGCGTGATCGCAGAGCGTCGGGCAGAGCCGAAAGACGATCTGCTGAGCCACATGATCCATACGCAGCACAAGGGCCAGTATCTGACCGACGATGAGCTCGTCTCCACCACCATCGTGCTGTTGAATGCCGGGCACGAGGCGACCGTACACCAGATCGGCAATTCCGTGCGCATCATTCTGGAAAGCGGCATCTCCCCCGAGGTCCTGTTCCGCGACGAGACGGCAACCGAGCGGACAGTGGAGGAGACGCTGCGCATCTGCGCCCCAGTGCATATTTTCCAACGCTGGGTTCTGGAGCCAGTCGAAATCGACGGCGTCGCGTTCAAGCGCGGCGACAAGGTCAGCCTTATCCTGGCCGCCGCCAACCTCGATCCGGCGAAATTTTCCGACCCTCTGGCCTTCCAGCCGGACCGCAACAAAGGCGCCAACGTCTCCTTCGGCGCCGGCATTCATTTCTGCATCGGCGCACCACTTGCAAGACTGGAACTCAATCTCGCCCTGCCCCTGCTTTTCAAACGTCTGCCGGGCCTGAAGATCGCCGAGCCGCCCAAGGTGAAGGACGTCTATCATTTCCATGGTCTGGAGCGGCTCGACCTGGCGTGGTGAAATCTGACTGTTAAAGTATTCGAACGGGGCATCCGGCCTCACAGCCGGATAACGTAATCCTTCCGCGTGGTTTCCACGACCTCCCAGGTGCCGGTGAAGCCCGGGCGCAGGACAATCCTGTCACCCGGCCTCAGATCGCGCGGTGTGCCGCCGTCTTCGGTCAGGATGGAATGGCCTTCGAGAATGCTGAAATATTCCCATTCATCATAGACCACCCGCCATTTGCCCGGCGTAGACTGCCAGATGCCGGCATAGATGCCGCCGGGAGCCTCTTCGAGATTCCATGTCGTGAATTTGGGATCACCTGATATCAGTCTTTCCGGCACGGGCGCGCCGTGCTCCACCTCAACGGCGCTGCTTTCAAAAGACACAAGATTTGTCATCGCGGCAGGTCCTCAGATTTTTTCAAAGGACTGTTCGAGATCGGCGATGATGTCCTTGACGTCCTCAATGCCGATCGACAAGCGCACCACATCCGGCCCGGCGCCGGCGGCCGTTTGCTGTTCCGGCGTCAACTGCGCATGAGTGGTGGAGGCCGGGTGGATGACGAGCGAGCGTGTATCACCGATATTGGCGAGATGCGAAAAAAGCTGCAGCCCTTCCACCAATGCCTTGCCGGCGGCATAACCGCCCTTGACGCCGAAGGTGAAGACGGAGCCCGCCCCCTTCGGCGAATAATGCTGCTGGATGGCATGGTTGTCGCTGTCCTCCAGACCCGCATAATGCACCCAGCCGACTTTGGGATGTGCCTTCAGCCATTTCGCGACGGCGAGCGCATTGTCGGAATGGCGCTGAACGCGCAGCGGCAGCGTCTCTATTCCGGTCAGGATCAGGAAGGCGTTGAAGGGCGAAATTGCCGGGCCGAGATCCCGTAATCCCAGAACGCGGCAGGCGATGGCAAAGGCGAAATTGCCGAAGGTCTGGTGCAGCACGACGCCGGAATATTCCGGCCGCGGCTGCGACAGCGCCGGGAACTTATCGGTCGCCGACCAATCGAAGGTGCCGCCATCGACAATGATGCCGCCCATGGAATTGCCGTGTCCGCCAAGGAATTTCGTCAGCGAATGTAGCACGATATCTGCGCCGTGTTCCAGCGGCCGCAGCAGATAGGGGCTCGCCATGGTGTTGTCCACGATGAGTGGCAGACCGTGGCGGTGGGCGACATCGGCGATTGCGGCGACATCCACGAAAGTACCGCCCGGATTGGCGAGGCTTTCGATGAAGACGGCACGGGTACGATCATCGATCTGCGCCTCGAAGCTCGCCGGGTCCGCGGCATCTGCCCAGCGCACCTGCCAGTCGAAACCCTTGAAGGCGTGGCCGAACTGGTTGATCGAGCCGCCATAAAGCTGGCGGGCCGCGACGAAATTATCGCCGGATTGCATGAGCGTGTGGAACACCAGCAATTGCGCTGCGTGGCCGGAAGCGACGGCAAGCGCCGCCGTGCCACCTTCGAGCGCCGCCACGCGCTCCTCCAGAACCGCCTGGGTGGGATTCATGATGCGGGTGTAGATATTGCCGAACTCTTTCAATCCGAACAGGGCGGCGGCGTGATCGGCATCGCGGAAAGCATAGGCCGTGGTCTGATAAATGGGCGTGGCGCGCGCGCCGGTGGTCGGATCAGGCTGCGCGCCTGCGTGAACGGCCAGCGTCGAAAAACCGGGATTGTTGCTCGGCATGATGTTTCCTCCATTGGAATTTTGGAGGGATCATAATGCCTTGGCGGCAAATGATAAGTGCAATCCGTACCAACTATCGCGCAATATTGAGACGCGGATACTCAATTGCGGGGCAACGGTCCATCACCACGTCCATGCCATAGGCTTCCGCCTTGGCGGCGGCATTGTCATCGCGAACGGAGAGCTGGCCCCAGATCACCGAAGGGCGGTCAGGCAGCAATATCGCCTCTTCGACAATGGCCAACAAATATTCCGGCGCCCGGAAAACGTCGATCATGTCCACCGGCTCGGGAATATCGGCGAGTTTGGCATAGACCTTCTGCCCCAATATCTCCTTGCCCGCCTGGCCAGGATTGACCGGAAACACGCGATACCCCTTGGACAGCAGAAAGCGCATCACGCCGTGGCTGGGCCTGTCGGGATTGGGAGAAGCACCCAGCAGGGCGATGGTTTTGACGTCAGTCAGAATTTTTCTGAGGTACTCGGGTTCATAACTATCATGCTGCATGTCAACTTATCCCTTCTGGAGCATCGCATTGTTTGAAGAATACCAATGCAGGTGCGCCATTTAAAAGCGCCCGAGCATGGCGTCTCATGCATAATTCCACCGACGCATTCCTGACGCTGCCGGTTGCGCCCGTCCTTTCTATCTAGGAAGGTTCTTCGCTTTCTTGAACCCCTGCCGATCTGTTTGACCGCCATTACCGCAGACTCCATGTCGCGAAGAGGCGCTTTTTTCGTTCACGCAAAATGATTTCACCAAACGCCAGAACGCCAGTTTTATTGACTATTCTTGCCCAGTTTTCGAAATGACGCGAATTGTCGCAAATGCGGGCTTAAACAACATTAGCGTGAAATTCATGCGCCCTTCGTCTCCTGTTTGTTTTCATTCCGTTCGCAGGAAAATTAGACATGTCTAATTTTCAAAAAGTTATTCAGTAAATCAATCCTTATACGAACCTGCAACGTTACAGAGCCTGATTGAGGAGAGATTTGAAATTTTTTTTCATGCGCGCCTCCCCCCGATTGATACAGTTAGAGCCCGAGGAGCCGTCGGATATCCATCAGGATATTTGACAAAACAGGTAGTATTTTGAGCGAAAATTGATCCCGACGCGAAACTAGAAGCTGTGCATGCGACGCTCCTACCTCCATCTGGCGGATGAAATTGTGAGCAGAAGGCCATATCGCCCCGACGCAAAATCATTCCACTGATCCGTGACATGCACAAAGCATAAAGTTTACGCGCGTCGCAGTATCCGCCGCAATCACAGGCTATTTGCGGACGGCTCCACCGCGCAAAACGTGTACGCGAACAATTGGGAAAGGCTTGCCGCGCGTAGCGAAAATCGATTCCGGTTTTCAAACCGATGCTGTAGGTTGCCCAAAGTAGCCCGCGAGCGAGTCTCTATTGTGACATTTGACATTCTTCTTCTGGTGCTCATGGGCGCGATGCTGCATGCCGGATGGAATGCGCTGGTCAAAGCCGGATC
This sequence comes from Agrobacterium salinitolerans, assembly GCF_002008225.1. Taxonomy (GTDB): domain Bacteria; phylum Pseudomonadota; class Alphaproteobacteria; order Rhizobiales; family Rhizobiaceae; genus Agrobacterium; species Agrobacterium salinitolerans. The sequence continues at coordinate 614,748 of NZ_MRDH01000006.1, forward strand.
CGACAAATCGCTGGACGCCTCGCTGATCGCGGCTGGCGCTGCGGCCTGTTCGCTGCCGTTTCTACCTTTCCTGCCATTTCCAGCTCCGGTCGCCATTCCTTTCCTGATCGCTTCGGCCGTTCTGCAATTCGCCTATTTCCGGCTTGTCGCCGCCGCCTATACGATCGGCGACATCGGCCTTGTCTACCCCGTCATGCGCGGCGTGGCGCCCCTGATCGTCGCTGCGACGAGCAGTCTGTTCCTGAGCGAGATTTTGAGCCCGGTGGCGCTTGCCGGCATCGCCATCATCTCAGTCGGCATCCTGACGCTCGCTTTCGAGGCGCGGCGCGGCGGCGCAAAGGCGATCATGGTCGCCCTGCTCAACGCCTTCGTGATCGCATCCTACACCTTCGTCGACGGTGTCGGCGCAAGGCTTTCCGGCAACGCCATCTCCTATACGCTGTGGATGTCGCTTCTGCCGCCCGTGCTGCTTTTCGGCTTTGCCCTTTACCGGCGCGGTGTGGGCCCGGTCGCAAACCATGCCCGGCGCAACTGGCGGCGCGGACTGATCGGCGGCGGCGGCTCCATTCTCTCTTACGGGCTGGCGCTCTACGCCATGACCAAGGCGCCTGTCGCGGTCGTCGCGGCGCTCCGGGAAACCTCCATTCTCTTTGCACTGGTGATCTCCGTGGTGATCCTGAAGGAACGCGCCAGCGTCTGGCGTTATCTTGCCGGAGGCATCATTGCAGCAGGCGTTCTGGTGATGCGACTGGGGTAAAACGGCCCCGCCTGATGAGGTAAAATAATACCCCATGATCAAGTCATTGTTTTTTCTATCTTATTTTTACGGCCTCCAAAACCCGTCATATTGACGCTTTCGTTCGCGCACCGTATAAGCGCGCCAGATCGGATTCCAGCCGGAATTGGGTCATTTGCGGTTGTCTTTCACGGCAACCAAACCAAGCAACAAGAAACGCCCGTATGCTCTTCATGCAAGAGGATGACGGGTCCACGTTAGAAAGTGAAATTCATGTCTACTTTCGTTCAGAAGCCCGCTGAGGTGGAGAAGAAGTGGGTCATCATCGACGCCGAAGGCCTCGTTGTTGGTCGCCTCGCCACCATCGTTGCAACCCGCCTGCGCGGCAAGCACAAGGCTACCTACACCCCCCACGTTGATGATGGCGACAACGTCATCGTTATCAATGCGGAAAAGGTTGCCCTCACCGGCAAGAAGTATTCCGACAAGAAGTACTACTGGCACACCGGTCATCCGGGTGGCATCAAGGAGCGTACGGCTCGCCAGATCATCGAAGGCCGCTTCCCGGAGCGCGTCGTTGAAAAGGCCGTCGAGCGCATGATCCCGCGCGGCCCGCTCGGCCGTCGCCAGATGAAGAACCTGCGCGTTTACGCCGGCTCGAACCATCCGCACGAAGCACAGCAGCCCACCGTTCTCGACGTGGCCGCGCTTAACAAGAAGAACGTAAGGAGCGCCTGATAATGGCCGATCTTTCCTCTCTGAAAGACCTCGCCCCGGCATCGGAAGCTTCGGCTCCCGTGCATGTCCGCAAGGTTGACACCCTCGGCCGCTCCTACGCGACCGGCAAGCGCAAGAACGCCGTAGCCCGCGTATGGGTCAAGGCCGGTTCTGGCAAGATCATCATCAACGGCCGCGATTTCACCACGTATTTCGCCCGTCCGGTTCTGCAGATGATCCTTCAGCAGCCGATCGTCGCCGCTGCCCGCACGGGTCAGTTCGACATCATCGCCACCGTTGCCGGTGGTGGTCTGTCCGGTCAGGCCGGCGCCGTTCGTCACGGTCTGTCCAAGGCCCTCACCTACTTCGAACCGGGCCTGCGCTCCGTTCTGAAGAAGGGTGGCTTCCTGACCCGCGACAGCCGCGTTGTCGAGCGTAAGAAGTACGGTAAGGCCAAGGCCCGCCGTTCGTTCCAGTTCTCCAAGCGCTAATCGCTTCTCAGAACGGTTCGTTCAGAACTTCGAAAGGCGGGGCTTCGGCTCCGCCTTTTTTTCATAATCGCCTCCCTTGTTTTTTTAGCAGGAAGACAGCAACCTCGGCGCAAATCGCAATGGGGTGATCAATGCCGTCCAAAACCATCGACCATGCCTTCACCGCAACGACCCTGACATCGGCCGCCACCGACCCGACCCATGCGGGCGTCCTCTCCTTCATGCGGCGCAAATATACCAAGAACCTCAAGGGTGTATCGACGGCCATCTGGGGCATTCCTTTCGACGCTGCCACCTCCAATCGGCCGGGCGCCCGTTTCGGGCCGCAGGCGATACGCCGGGCTTCAGCGATCTTCGACAACGATCCGCAATATCCTTTCGCGCGTGATCTTTTTGCCCAAATGCCGACCATAGATTACGGCGACTGTCTGCTCGATTACGGCAATCACTGGAAGACACCTGATACGATCGAAAAGGAAGCGCGAAAGATCATCTCCAAGACAGATTATCTGCTGACGCTCGGCGGCGATCATTTCATTACTTGGCCGCTTTTGAAGGCGCATGTCGCGAAGCACGGCCCGCTGGCGCTGGTGCAGTTCGATGCGCATCAGGACACCTGGTTCGACGACGGCAAGCGCATCGACCACGGCTCCTTCGTGGCCCGCGCCGTGCGGGATGGACTGATCGACCCCGACCGCTCGATCCAGATCGGCATCCGCACCCATGCGCCTGACGATTTCGGCATTCGCATTCTCCACGGTTACGAGGTGGAGGAAATGCGGGCAAGCGATATCGCCTCGCTGATCGTCAAGCACACGGCCGGCATGCCCGCTTATCTGACCTTCGATATCGATTGCCTCGATCCCGCATTTGCGCCGGGAACAGGCACGCCAGTCGCTGGCGGGCCGACCAGTGCGAAAATTCTCTCCGTTTTGCGCGGGCTTGGACAGCTCGATATTCGCGGCTCGGACGTGGTGGAGGTCGCGCCCGCCTACGACCATGCGGATATTACCGCCATTGCCGGAGCGACCGTTGCAATGTATATGCTTGGCCTGCGTGCCGAACGGCTGGCGAAGGCTGGCTGACAAAGATAACGGCGCTTGCCAAACTGATTCCGAATACCCTCGCAACACTCTGAAAAGTCAGGACAAGGACATGACAGCGAAGATCTTCATCGATGGCGAACACGGCACCACGGGTCTGCAGATCCGCACGCGCCTTGCCGGTCGCCGCGATATCGAGTTGCTGTCCATTCCCGAGGCCGAGCGCCGCAATGCGGCGATGCGCGAGGATATGCTCAACAATGCCGACATTTCGATCCTCTGCCTGCCGGACGATGTTTCCCGGGAAGCGGTCTCGATGGTGGCCGGCAATAACAATGTCCGCATTATCGATACCTCGACCGCCTATCGTGTCCATCAGGACTGGGCCTATGGGTTTGCCGAAATGGATAAGGAACAGGGCGAGAAGGTTCGTTCCGCCCGCCTCGTCGCCAATCCGGGCTGCTATCCGACCGGCGCGATCGCCCTTCTGCGCCCGCTGCGCGCCGCAGACCTCCTGCCTGACGGTTATCCGGTCAGCGTCAATGCGGTTTCCGGTTACACTGGCGGCGGCAAGCAGATGATTGCCCAGATGGAAGACCAGAGCCGTGATGACGCCATCAGCGCCAATAATTTCCTTTATGGCCTGACGCTCAAGCACAAGCATGTGCCGGAGATGACCATTCATGGTCAGCTCGACCGTGCACCGCTGTTTTCGCCCTCCGTCGGTCGTTTCCCGCAGGGGATGATCGTGCAGGTGCCGCTTTTTGCCGCTGACCTGAAGGAAGGCGCGACCATCGAAACGATCCACGCGGCGCTGACCGCCCATTATGCGGGCCAGGACATCGTCAGTGTGGTGCCGCTTGCTGAAAGCAAGGGGCTCTCGCGCATCGATGCCGAGGAACTGGCGGGCAAGGATACGATGAAGCTTTTCGTCTTCGGTACGCCCGGCGGTGAGCATATCAACCTCGTGGCGCTGCTCGACAATCTCGGCAAGGGCGCGTCTGGCGCAGCGGTACAGAACATGGAGCTGATGCTCTCTGCATGAGACTTTTCTCATGAAGATTGCCCCGCCCTCTTTTCCGGCCTCGTGGAATATCGAGGCCGCGAAGTCTATCGCCGATACGCCGGCCGGGGTGGTGTACGAGCTTACGCGCGGCGATGGTTCCCTCGCTGTTGCCAAGGTTCTGAAAAAGAAAGTATTGAAGGACAGCCTTCGCGGCGCGGATTTCATCGCATGGCGCGCCGGCATCGGCTGTGTGGAACTGCTCGACCGCTCCGACGATATTCTGCTGATGGAACACGCCGGTACGGAGACCCTGCGCGACCTGCTGTTTCGCGACGGCGACGACGATGCCGCCACGGAAATCGCCGCCGATGTCCTGCTAAAATATCATCAGCCATCGCAGCAGAAGCCGCCTTCGAGCCTGTTGACGCTGCCGCTCTATTTCGAGAGCCTGTTTCGCAAGGCCGAGCAGGATCGCACCGACGGCATGGACAGCCCCTATATCGAGGCGGCCACGCTGGCGCAGGCGCTGATCGACCGGCAGCGGGATGTGAAGCCGCTGCACGGCGATCTGCATCACGAGAACATCATGCGCAGTGAACGCGGCTGGATCATCATCGATCCGGCTGGCCTGATCGGCGATGCGGCGCTCGATGTCGCCAATATGTTCTCCAATCCGCTCGACCGTTTCGACCTTACCCGCAGCGAGGCGCGCATCGCCTCCATGGCGGCGATCTTTGCAAAGGCTCTGCAACGGGACGAACGGCTATTGCTGCAATACGCCTTTGCCTATGGCTGTCTTTCTGCCGTGTGGCATGAAGAGGACGGCAATGCGGAGGAACGCGACAACGAACTCGCCGTCGCGGCCACCATCAAAACGGTGCTCGGGCAGTTCTAAGCCGCCTCAGTCCCTGACTTCGACCGCAACGGGGGCCGGATATTCGCCAATGAAACCGCGCCAGTGGGCGACGGCGAAACCCAGCACAATCAGCGCCATGCCCTGATGGGCGAGCGCCACATGAATATCCACATGCATGAGCAGCGTGGTGATGCCGAGCCCCGCCTGAATGGAGACGAGCACGAAGAACAGCACCGCCCGGCGGGCATGTGGCGTACTGGGCAAGGCGCGGGCCATCGACACCATATGCCAAAGCGTGGCGGCAAACAGCGTATAGGCGCCGAGGCGGTGGACGAATTGCACCGTCTTGGGGTTCTCGAAGAGGTTGATCCACCAGGGTTGTTGCAGGAAGAGGTCGCCCGGCACCAGTGAGCCGTCCATTAGCGGCCAGGTATTGTAGGAAAGGCCGGCATTCAGCCCCGCCACCAATGCGCCGAGATAGATCTGGAAGAGACAGAGCACAGTCAGCAGCGCGGCAAAGCCCCTGCCCGTCTTTTCATCGGCGGCGTCGGGCGAGTGGTGCGACAGGCCGCGCAATATCCACATGCAGCCCGCAAAGATGAGGCAGGCAATGGTCAGATGCGTAGCAAGCCGATATTGCGAGACATCCGTGCGGTTGACGAGGCCTGACGATACCATCCACCAGCCGATGAAGCCCTGAAAACCGCCAAGCGCAAGAAGGCCAACGAGCGGCAGGCGCAGGCGCTTTTCGACGCGGCCGGTCAGCCAGAAAAAGGCGAGCGGCAAAGCGAAGATGAGGCCGATGGTGCGGGCAAGCAGGCGATGCGCCCATTCCCACCAGAAAATCGTCTTGAACTCGTCGAGCGACATACCCTTGTTGATTTCCTGATATTGGGGAATGCGCTTGTAGAGCTGGAATTCCTCTTCCCATTCGGCGACGGAAAGCGGCGGAATGGCGCCATGGATCGGCTTCCATTCGGTAATCGACAGGCCGGATTCGGTAAGCCGCGTGGCGCCGCCGACGAGGACCAGACAGAAGAGCGTGAAGAGCACGACGCGAAGCCAGATGCGCAGCAGGCGGCGGTCCTTCTCCTGTTTCTGCAGGGCAGCCTCCACCACCATGTCCGCAGAACCATTTGCCATCGTCATGCCGCTCGAACGCATCTTTCAGGTCTCCCTCATACAGTCATGTTGATTAGCCCCATCCGGCACCACAAAACAAGGCCTCAGGGTTTGCGGCATCCGGTCGCGGCGGTATAGTCGGTCAGTTGTTCAATCACGGAAGATTTCATGCACCCTCGCCTCAGATCGCTCATCGGCACTATCGTCATCATCTGCCTCGTCGTCGTTTACGCCGTGGTGGCGACGGCCATTGCATCGGCGGCGCTGACGCAATCGCCCTGGTGGGTGCATCTCGCTTATTTCGTGCTGACCGGAATCCTGTGGGTTCTGCCGGCGATGCTGATCATCAAATGGATGGCTGGACCCAAAAAACAGGGTTAAGCGCCGGCCATTGCATGACACCCTGAGGTCGCAATTTTATAAACCGATTGTTTGCCGCTCAGCGATATAGTCCGACCGAAACAACCGGAGAGAGTGGATGGCGGCTGAGGGGCCGGTCTTTATCAGCGACGAGCAAGCGCCGACCGCCGTGCAAAACGAGCGGCGGGGTGCTGATCGTCTGTTGATCGATCTGGTCGATGACGCCTCCACCATCCGCGTCGACTGGGAGCGGCTGGAAAACGATCCGCTCAATTCGCTGCATCAGAGTTTCGGCTGGTGCTCCATTTGGGCACAAACGCAGGATAGCGCGCTCCTGACGCTTCGCGGCCGGCAACGCGGCAAGACGATCTTTCTGCTGCCTCTCGAAATCGTAATGGAAGGCGGCGTTCGCAAGGCGCGTTTTCCCGGCGGCCGTTTCAACAATATCAATACGGGGCTTTTCGACCCCTCCTTTGCCGGACAGGCCGGACAGGAAATCGCGGCGGCGATTGCCCGGGAGGCGCGGAAGCTGTTGCATGGTCGAGTCGATATTCTGGCTTTGCAGAACATACCGCTGAGGTGGCGCGACAGGACCAATCCCCTCTCGCATCTTGCTTCCGTCGAGAACCAGAATCCGGCCTTCCAGCTTCCCCTGCTCGAAAGTTTCGAGGCCACGCTTCGGCAGGTCAATGCCAAGAGGCGACGGAAGAAATTCCGTATCCAGAGCCGAAGGGCCGAGGAAATGGGCGGCTACAGCCATGTGATCGCTCAATCGCCACAGGAAAAATGCGAAATGTTGCAGGCGTTTTTCCGCCAAAAGGCCGCCCGTTTCGCCTCGCAGGGCATTCCGGATGTGTTTCGCGATCAATCGGTGAAGGATTTCTTCTACGATCTCGCCAATTTCCCACAGACAGGCACGGACAGCCTGCTGGAGCTGCACGCCATTCGCCTGCATGGCGAAAACGAGGGCGTCATCGCCGCGATAGCCGGCCTTTCACGCAAGCAGGATCACATCATCTGCCAGTTCGGTTCGATCGATGAATCCGTTTCGGAACTCAGCCCCGGTGAATTGCTGTTCTGGTTGATGATCGAAAGGGCCTGCCGCGAAAAGGCGGCAATCTTCGATTTCGGCGTCGGCGACCAGCTCTACAAGCGCAGTTGGTGCCCGCTTTTCACCGTGCAGCACGATATATTCCTGCCGGTGACGTTGAAGGGTCGTGTTGCGGCCTCGGCCTATGTCGCCATCGCCCGGACGAAGAGCCTGATCAAATCCAATCCGGCGCTTTATGCGTTGATACAGCGGTTTCGCGCCGGACGGCCGAAGATGGACAGCGCCGCCGACTGAGTTGCCGGCGCTGTAGGTATGCGGCGCCTCAGGCCGCGCTCAGATGGTCCGGCTTGCGCATGCCGGTCAGCGGCAGCGCCTGTCCATAACCCTCGGCAACCAGTTCACCGAGCGTCTTTTCCAACAATTCGCTATCCTTGCCCGGAACCGAGACGATAATTTCCGCCGGCAGGTTGCGCAGCATTTTCCCGAGGCTCGAGATCTGTACCGCGCCGCACTCGACGAGGACGGTATCATAAGCGTCGGAGAGCGCGCCGAGGATCATCGTCAGACGGTCAATCGCACGCATGGCCTCGCGCGGCTGCGCATTGCCACGCGGCACAATATGGGCGTCGGACAGGCGGTCGCCGTGAATGGTTTCACCAAAGGCGGCCGCGCCCGCCAGAAGGTCCATCACACCGGGAAGTCCAGCCTCCGGCGCCATCAATCGCGTCGGACAGGCTGACGCCGTCATGTCGACGAGAACGACCGAACGCCCCATTTCGGACAGAGCACGCGCCAGCATGACGGTCGTGGTCGAACCGCTATCACCGGCGGGAGACACGATCGCGGCGACCGGCTTGGCAAGGCGGGTAGCCAGGAAACCTGCAACGGCGCTAATGGAGAAGTCGTCATTGGCGTCGACCTCCTCCTCCACTGCCTCCTCTTTCGCGGCCGTGACATCCTCCACCGGCAGGGCCGGTATGGCGGCCGCAGCGGCGGCCGGTACACGCCGTTCTTCCTCTTCGGCAACGGGCTGGTATGCGGCGACCGGCATGGCTCGCGCAGCAGGCTGTATGGCTTCATGGCGCGCGACTACAGGCTGTTCCGACACGTCCGTCGTTTTGTCCGGATCGGCTGGGGAACGGGAAGGAGAAGGCGGATCGGAGAGCGGCGGAACTTGGTTCCTGCCCAACGGCTTCAAGGCCCGGCCGGTGAAGAGCTCCACCAGCATGACGACGATGCAGGACAGCAGAAAGGCCGCCAACGTCACGACGATGGTGATGGCGCCGGTCTTCGGGAAATAGGGTTCGCGCGGCTCCACCGCCGTCGAGATGACGCGCGCATCGGCCGGCGTGGAATCCACCGAACCGGCGCGCGAAGTCGCTTCGCGGTAACGGGCAAGATAGGTTTCCAGAAGCTGCCTTTGCGCAGAAGCTTCCCGCTCCAGATCGTTGAGACCGACCTGCTGTTCGCCGGCACGAACGCTTTCCGATTTCAGCATGTTCAGCTGCTGAACCAGTTGCCGTTCCCGCAGACGCGAAACATTGGCCTCGTTTTCGAGACTTGCCAGCACCTTGCGGGTTTCTTCCTGAATCTGCCGCTGTATGCCGTCAAGCTGATTGCGCAGCGCGCGGATGCGCGGATGGCCTTCCAGCATCGAAGACGAGAGATCGGAAATCTGGCTGCGGATCGTCGTCTCGTTTTCCTTCAGCCTCTGGATCGTCGGGGAACCGACGACATCGGGGAAAGTATCAAGCGGACGGCCGTTAGCAAGCGCGCTGCGCACGCCTTCCGCCCGCGCTTCCGCATTGGCGCGCTCGCCACGGATACGGCCGAGTTCGGTGGAGATATCGCTGAGCTGGCGGGTGGCAAGCGTTTCGCCCTGCCCTGCCGAGAGAAGATCGGCGGAGGCGCGGTAATCCGCGACCTTCCTGTCGGCCTCGCGCACCTTTTCGCGCAGATTGGCGATTTCCGGCTCCAGCCAGCGCGCCGCTTCCGTGCTTGTATCCAGCTTTGCGCCGCTTTGCAGGGCGATATAGGCCTTCATCATCTCATTGGGGATGGCAGCGGCAAGCTTCGGGTCCTGCGAGGAGAATTCGACCGTGATGACGCGCGAACTTTCGACCTGATAGACCTGCAACTTCTCCCGGAAGGCCGTCAGCACCCGCTCCTCGGGCAACACCTGAAGCGGGTCCTTCTTGACGCCGACGGCGACCAGCAGCTGCGAGATGAGCGAAGGATGGGCCTCCGGATCGAACTCATCAAGCTCATAAAGCTTCATGTCTTTCGCGACCTGTTTGATGAGATCGACCGATTGCAGGATCTGCACCTGGCTGGAAACGGTCAATTCATCGAGAACCGGCTCGGCGGGCGCATTGGACTGCTGCGAGGCGCCGAAGGAGGCCGTGCGGGATTCGATGAGCACGCGCGCCTCGCCCTTATAGGCGGGCGACATCATGCTTGAGATCACGAAGGCGGTGCCTCCGGCCAGAAGCGTGATCGCCGCGATCCGCCCCTTGCGCTGCCATATGGCTGCGACAAGCTGCGCAAGATCGATATCCACATCCCTGTCGTCAATGCGATCGCCGTTCATGCAGGCTCCGTAACCGAGACAAACCTCGGGCGTTCAAATATAGATGGTCAATTTTCGCGAAGCTTAAGTCTTGCGGGTAACACAACAGTTAATCCCGGAGAATCCGACGAAATAAAGCCGATATTACCATCGCTCGCGCCGGCTGTTTACCGCACATTAACCCTAACAGAACGATAAGAATGATCAAAGATCGACTCGGAGCCAGATGAGATGCCGCTCGCCGGATCACGACATGTCACCGCACTGACGCTCGCCGTTTTGACGGCCCTCTCCGGCTGCGCGGCATATCAACCCGCGCCGAGGTCCTTTAACGAGGCTGCGCTGCAACCCTATCATGTCGATAGCGGCGACAGGCTGCGCATCAACGTGTTCGAGCAGTCCGGGCTGACCAACACCTATACGGTCGACCAGGCCGGTTATGTCGCCTTCCCGCTCGTCGGTCAGGTTCCCGCACGCGGCAAGACGCTGCCGCAGCTCGAAGCCGCCATAGCCGCCAAATTGCGGCAGGGTTACCTTCGCGATCCAGACGTGACGATCGAGATCGACCGTTATCGCCCGGTCTTCATCATGGGCGAAGTCGGTCGTCCCGGCCAATATTCCTATGTGCCGGGCATGACCGCGCAAAACGCCATAGCCATTGCCGGCGGCTTTACTCCGCGCGCCAATCAGGCCGATGTCGACATTACCCGCAAGATCAACGCCGAGGTGATGACCGGCCGGATCGGGATCACCGCGCCCATTCTGGCGGGTGATACCGTCTATGTGCGTGAACGCTTCTTCTAAGAACGGAGTGGCGCACGTGTCGGATGACGGCCCTCCCCTGCGTATCATTCATTGCTTCCGCTCCCCGGTGGGCGGTGTTTTCCGCCATGTGCGCGACCTCATCGAAGAACATGTGAAGCAGGGCCACAAGGTTGGCATCGTTTGCGACAGTTCCACCGGCGGCGCGCATGAGGAGCGGCTTTTCGCACAGATCACCCCGATGCTGGAACTCGGCCTCACCCGCCTGCCCATCAGGCGGTCCATCAGCCCCGGCGACCTCATGGCGCTGTGGAAATCCTACAAGCACATCAAAAGTTTGCGGCCGGACATTCTGCACGGACACAGCGCCAAGGGTGGCGCTCTTGCCCGGCTGATCGGCTCACTCCTGCGGGCGAACAGGTATCGCGTAGCCCGCCTCTATTCACCGCATGGCGGCAGCCTGCATTACGCCAGAAACAGCCTCAAAGGGCAGCTCTTCCTGCGGCTGGAGCGGTTCCAGGAACATTTCACCGATGCGCTCTGTTTCGTCTGCAATTTCGAGCAGGCGACGTATGAAGCCAAGGTCGGCAGGCCGCGCACCCGCACCGCGATGATCTATAACGGCGTTCAGGAAAGCGAGTTCGAAACCGTACCCGCGCGCGAAGATGCAGCCCGTTTTCTCTATATCGGCATGTTGCGCGACCTCAAGGGGCCGGATGTCTTCATCACGGCATTTGCAAAGATGGAACGCAGTCTCGGCAAGCCCATGTCCGGCGTGATTGTCGGCGACGGACCGGACAGGGACAAATATGCGGCGATGATCGACAAGGCTGGGCTTTCCCGGCGTATTTCCATGCATGCGGCCATGCCCGCCAGACAGGCCTTCGAACTGGCGACGACGGTGGTGGTGCCTTCGCGCGCCGAAGCCATGCCCTATATCGTGCTTGAAGCGCTTGCGTCGGGAAAGACGGTCATTGCCTCGCATGTCGGTGGCATTCCCGAAGTCCTCGGAGAAGACAGCGAAGCGCTCGTACCGGCTGGTGACGCCGACGCGCTGGCGCGGATCATGGTCAAGGATGCGGAGGACGCCGACTGGGCGCAGCGGATCATGCCTCGTCCCGACAGCTTCAAAGCGAAATTTTCAACCCCGGTCATGGCGGATGAGATGATGAAACTCTATCGCGACCTGTTATCCACCTGATAGTCATTTCAAAAACACGATTTTTAATTGTATATTCCGGCCATCCTGTAGAAAATCATCATAAACGTTTCTTAGCATGTTTCGGCTAGTTTCCTGCTCGTAGAGCGCGTGCGCCCATTCGGATGCATACAAGGCGCTCTGCCACTTTGAGGTTGCGCATCGTTCCGTTCGAAAATTCAATGCGATTTTCAGGCCGATGTGCTGGAGGGTGCGGACCAAGGCAATGACCAAGACTGACAAGGACAGAATGCAATTCGATCTGGCGTCATTGCGCAAGAAACTCTCTGACCATGAAGCCGGCGGGTCTTCGGCGTCCGAAACGGTCGTTCTCAATCCGCTTGCACGGCAGATCGCCAACCAGCTTCGCGCCGGCAACCATTCGCCCAATATGGTGATCGGGCAATTGCGGCTTATGGAATTCACGATGCTCGTCGTCATCGCCGCCATCGTCAACGGCATCGCAGCCGATCGCGGTCTCGAAACCTTTCTGTCGGTTTTCGGCGGCGGCGTATTGGGGGCGGCGCTCTGCGTGTTTCTGTTGCAGGCCGGTGACTGCTATCAGCTTCCGACGCTGCGCACGCCGCTGAAGATGTTCGCCCGCATTCAGGGCGCGGTGTGCCTCTCCTTCGTGGGAATTGCCTGTTTCCTTCTCCTTTTCTTTCCCGATGCGCTGCATTCCTGGCAAGCATTTGGCGTCTGGTATGCAACGGCTGCGGTCGCGATCTTCGCCGGGCGGCTGATCCTCGGTTTCGCCATTCGTCATTGGGGCCGCAACGGCGTCATGGAACGCCGCGCCGTCATCGTTGGCGGCGGCGATGCCGCCAAGGACCTTATCCGCTCGCTGGAGCAGCAGTCCGACAACGATATACGCATCTGCGGTATCTTCGACGACCGGAAAAGCGCCCGCTCCCCCGAAGTTGTCGCCGGTTATCCCAAACTCGGAACCTTTGCGGAGCTGGTGGAGTTCGCCCGCCTGACGAAGCTGGACATGCTGATCATCGCCCTGCCGCTCAGCGCCGAGGCGCGCATTCTCCAGCTTCTGCGCAAACTTTGGGTGCTGCCGGTCGATATCCGCATTGCGGCGCATGCCAATAAATTGCGTTTCCGCCCCCGCGCCTATTCCCATGTCGGCAAGGTACCGATGCTCGATGTGTTCGACAAGCCGATCCGCGACTGGGATTCGGTGGCGAAACGGGTGTTCGACATCACCTTCAGCCTCATCGGCATCGCCCTCTTATGGCCGGTGATGGTGGGGGCGGGAATTGCCGTGAAAACCACCTCGAAAGGCCCGATCCTCTTCAAGCAGAAGCGCCACGGCTTCAACAATGAGACGATCAATGTCTGGAAGTTCCGTTCCATGTATACGGAGCTCGCCGACCCGACCGCGAAAAAGGCCGTGACAAAGAACGATCCGCGCGTGACGCCCGTCGGCCGCTTCCTGCGCAAATCCTCGATGGACGAATTGCCGCAGCTTTTCAACGTTCTTTACGGCGATCTTTCGCTCGTCGGGCCGCGCCCGCATGCCGTTCACGCCCAGACGGGCGACTTGAAATATACCGAGGTGGTGGAGCACTATTTCGCACGCCACAAGGTCAAGCCCGGCGTCACCGGCTGGGCGCAGATCAACGGCTGGCGCGGCGAGATCGACCATGGCGACAAGATCAAGTTCCGGACCGAATATGATCTCTATTACATCGAGAACTGGTCGCTGTTTCTCGATTTAAAGATTCTGTTCCTCACGCCGATACGGCTGCTGAAATCGGAAAACGCCTATTGACCCACACCGGTTACCAGCACGCGGCGGGTTTTGACGCACCTTTGGCCACCATGCGGCTCATCGGTGCGTTCTTCATCGCGTTTGGCGTGTTCCTTTCCGGCTTCGTCATCTCCGAGCCGGCGCCTTATGAGTTGATGATGGTGGGACAGGTGGCGCTCTGGTTCCTACTCGGCCTTCGCCTTTCGCGCACCGTCGTCCTGCTTCTGTGCCTGCTGCTTGCCTTCAATGTCGGCGGTTATCTTTCGCTCACCACCATGGCCGATCTGGATGAGGGACCGCTTTATCTCGCCGTCTCGACCTTTCTGGCGCTGACATCGGTTTTTTACGCGGCGATCATCGAGGACAAATACCAGCGGCTGCTTTTGATTTTCCGGGCCTGGCTTGCAGCGGCGCTGATCACCGCCCTGCTCGGCATCATCGGATATTTCCACGCTATTCCGGGTTTCGAGGTCTTCACCCTCTACGACCGCGCCAAGGGCGCATTTCAGGACCCGAATGTTTTCGGCCCCTTTCTGGTGACCCCATCGCTTTATCTGATCTACGGCCTCCTCACCGGCAAGGCGATGCATGCGCCTTTACGGATCGTCGGGCTACTCATCCTGTCGCTCGGCATTTTTCTGTCATTCTCGCGCGCGGCCTGGGGCTTGTTTCTGTTTTCCACCATCCTCCTCGTTTTCGTCATGCTGCTGAAAGAACGAACGGCCGCCTTCCGTCTGAAGATACTCGTGTTGTTTCTCGTCGCCGCGGGCCTCATGGTCGCGGCTATTATCATCGCGCTGCAGTTCAAACAGGTGGCCGATCTGTTCCTTAGCCGCGCCTCTGCGGTGCAATCCTATGATGGTGGGCATCTCGGCCGTTTTGCCCGCCACTATCTCGGCTTCCTGCTCGCAATGGATCATCCCCTCGGCATTGGCCCGATGGTGTTCGACAATATCTTTCCCGCTGCCGAACATAATATCTGGCTGAAGAGCCTGACGACGCATGGCTGGTTCGGCTTCGTGATCTATCTCGTGTTGATCTGCTGGACCGTTGCCGCCGGTTTCAGGCATCTGCTGCGGCCACGCCCCTGGCAGCCGTTCCTCATCATTTCCTGGGTTACTTTCGTGGGACATGTGATGATCGGCGCCGTCATCGATACCGACCACTGGCGGCATTTCTTCCTGCTGCTCGGCATATTGTGGGGGTGCATGGCGCTCGAAAAACGTGAAAGCCTGCGCCGCCGCGCACGCGCCGCGTAAAGACCTACCCTTACGGAACCTTACACCACTTCATGCGTTTAGCCCCCGATTCCGATTGTCAAACGGGGAGACATCTTATGACGCAGACCAATAATCTCTATCTCATTATCGGTGCCCTCATCGTGGTCATTGCCGGTCTCGGCATCTATGTCTGGCACGAGGAGAGCAAGCCGAAGGGAATCGAGATGAACATCGGCCCGAACGGCGTCTCCGTTCAGGAGAACTGATCCGCAAGCGTCGCGCAAAGTCCGGCCATTAAGACCGAGTGCATCCCAAGCCGAACGCGGCCGGGATTCGCCCGGTCTTCTTATGAGAGGAGACGAAAGGCGGGATCGATGCCCGCCGAGCCAGTTCGGTACGAATGATGCGTATCGCCCGATCAAGGAAACAGCTAGCGCAATGGTCTCCTCCATCGACCTGTCCACACGCCTCACCGCAACCAGAATGGCCCTCAAGGCCATCAAGGAGCAGGAAGACAATCCCGCCGTCACGTCCTCATCCTCGACTCGGACGTCTCTGCTCGGTTCCTACGGGCTCGACACCACCAACTCCTCCTCGTCCACCAATACCAGGCTCACGCAGCTTCTGGCGCAATATGCCCAGACCTCGAACGAGGATACGCAGACCGACGACACGGATACCCGGCTTTCTTCCGGCGATATTACCAAGGCCGATTTCATGAAGGCGTTGAAGGAGACGCTGGAAGAACTGACCGCGGATCCGGACAAGGCTTCGCAGGCCAAGGCCATGCTGGAGGCTTTGACGGCCGGCACGCTGACCGTCTCCGATCCCGCCGAAGGCGCGCAGGTCAAAGCCTGGGACGTGGCCGCAGATACAAAAACCACTTCCGGCCCTGCTATGAATATCGCCATGACGGGATGGAGCGACTTTCTGAAAGACCATCTCAAACGCGACGGCTCGACCTATGCGAGAAGCGAAACCGGCGCCTATGTCGATACTATCTCTGGCGACAACGCGTTTTTCGGCAGCGTCGGCAGCCGCTATTATTATCTCACCTGGCCACAGGCGAAAAACGGCACTTTGACCGTGTAAGCCGCATTCCCGGATGGCTGCGACATGGAACATGCCGCAGCCTCGCTTTCACCGCCCGTTCAGGCGGCAGGCGCGGCAGCAGGTTCGGCTCCGCCGGAAAGCGCCTTTTGTAACTGCGCTTCCTGCGCCGGCGACAGCGACGTCTTGATGACCCGTCCGCGCAGGCCTTCGAATTCCGCCAGTACCTTTTCCGGCTGCACCTTGCGGATCAGCACGAACAGCGCCGAAGAACCATTGGGAATGGTCTCGCCGAGCGATTTGATGAAATCGTCATCGATACCGAAATCCGTCAGCGAACCGGCAAGAGCGCCCGTGCCCGCACCGATCGCGCCGCCGATGGCAAATCCCGCCAGCGGGTTGAGGAACAGCAGGCCGACAAGGCCGCCCCAGAGGCCGCCGGACAGGAAACCGGAGCTTGCACCTATCGCAGTCAGATTGACGCTCTGCTTCAGATGCACCTTGCCGTCGTCATCGCGAACGACAACCACGGCATCCTCCAGATCGACCAGATATTCCTTTTTCAGGCCAGCAAGCTTCAGAAGCACCCTGTCGGCCACTTCCGTTCCGTCAAAACCAACAACGACAAGTTCAGACATAGTTCGTCTCCCTGAGTTTCAATTCCGCTGCGATTGAACGCCGAAGCGGGCGGCTTGTTCCGGCAATGATGGAAAGAGGATGTGTCATGCGTTTGACGACCGCCCGTCCGGACTGCTTCAGGCCTTCTACACCATCCACATCCTTTGCTCCTTTTTTTATGAAAAGACCATTTTCCGCTTGCGCCCTAACAGGCTTATATATAAACGGCGTTCAGGTTCGGAGCGTAGCGCAGCCCGGTAGCGCACTTGACTGGGGGTCAAGGGGTCGTGGGTTCGAATCCCGCCGCTCCGACCATTAAAATCAGATAGATAGCCAGTTCCCCCAGAGCTGGCTATATTTGTTTCAGCCATCTGGTAACCCGCGCCATGCGCGAATTTAAAAGACCGGATTCGGCTATACATTTGTCCAGGCCTGAGAATGAGGTGCGCCGAGATGGCCAAAAAAACGAAAATAGAACACTCGGAATTCTCGGGCGAGTTTGAAGACGACGGCGTCACGGTTTTGGTTGATATCTACCGGCCCGCCGGCACCCAGCAGGATTGGACGCTCGAAGTCATCAGCGAGCATGACGATGTCACCACCTGGGACGAACCCTTCGCGACCGATAAAGATGCCTGGGAAGAATTCCTGGCAACGTGTGAGAAGGACGGGATTCGCAGCTTTCTGGATGGCGAGGATCCGTCCATCCACTGACGTTCGAATGCTCGACGCCGGACCGTTGGGGGTCCGGGGCAAAATCCCGTACTGCGACCATTGTGGTGAGGGAGAACATTCTCCGCATAGTTTTTGAAAATACAGTCTTCACTGTAAAGCCGCCGACCACCGAAGGGCAATCCCCACTGCATTGTCGACTCTCCGTTGTTGACTCCTCGCTAAAATTAGAACATTTAGTGAACAAAAGAGAGGTCATCCGATATGTCCAACGCTGGAAAAATCACCCCCATACGGCCTGACGACATAGCGGGCTATGTCATCCAGTGTCACGACGGTGATGCGAAAGCGGCTGTTGAAGCCCTTCTCGGCGAAATCGAACATCTGCAGGAACAGCTTTCCCTGGCGGTCGCCATTATGGGAAAGGGATATACGCGCGGATGGACGCCGGATATCGGACGCGATTAGAATCGTCTTCGCCAGCCTCTTTTGGACGCGACGATACATGCGGCGAGCTCGAGCATTTCCCGTAAAAGTGCGAAGCGGTTTTACGTCCGGAAATGCGTGAAAACAAAAAGGGAGAGCACGTCCACCGATTCCGCTTAAACCGGACGTGCTCTGGGGGACGATTGGACCTAAGGCGTCGCGCCCCCGCCATTTTCTCCCGATACTGCCGAGGCGAAGGGATGAGTCATAGGCTGCTTAATAACTGACCGGAGACCGGAAACAGGCGGCCCGGCATCCTTGCCTGCGTCGCCTGCCATTAACACATTCAATATTCGTTAGAGGCGATCGCAAAATCGTCGACGATGGGCATCTTTTCCGCGTTTTCCCAGGTCCGGTCCATGGCGTAGGTTTGCGAGAGATAGGGAATGCCGATATGGCCGAAGCGGAAGGAAAGCTGGCTTTCCGCCTGTTCCTCGTCAAGCTTTGCCACGCGGCTGAGATAGAGCGCGGTGGCGAGGCCTGTCCTGTCCGCACCGGCCTTGCAATGAATGAGAATGGGCTTCGGCGCATCGCGCATGAGGGCGACCAGTTCGTTGACCCTGTTCATATCGAGCTCCTGGCTTGCCGACATGCCAAAATCGATATGATTAAGTCCGAGATCGCGGGCGGTTTCGACCTCATCGCGATACCAGGCCTTGGATTCGTTCGCGCCGCGCAGATTGATGACCGTCCTGATACCGTGATCTTTGGTATAGCGGACGAGCTGCTCATTGCTCGGCTGATTGGAGCGATAAAGCTGCCCTGCGACAACCTCGTGAAAATTGCCCAGAAGCTGAATGGCGTAGAGATAACAGCCTGCCGCGAGCACAACAAAACCCATGCCCCAAAGCGAGCACTTCCAGAATCTTCGCATAATAAAACAGTTCCCCTATTCGACGAGAGAACCGATACAGGTGGATTCTGACAGTAAGCTGAAAGTTCTGCGACAGTATTGTAAGAGTAGAAAAATTGCGCTTGATCAACGCACGAAAACGTAAACTGCATAGACCGCGATGAGTGCAGCGGCCGCCGCCGCAGTGATGGCGCCAAGGCGTTTCTCAATAAAATGACGTACCGATTCCCCGTATTTCTGCAGCAATCCGGCAAGGATGAAAAAACGCGCGCCGCGCGTGACGACGGCAGAAAGAATGAACAGGCCAAGGCTGATATTGGCCGCGCCGGAAAGGATCGTCACGACCTTGATCGGCGGCAGATGCGCGAGCCCTGATGTCACCAGCAGGAGAACGATGGTTTCGTAGTCCACCGAGTTCTTCAGATGCTCGAAGCTGTCGAGCTTGCCGTAAAATTCGAGAATGGGCCGGGCGATGCTCTCAAAGGCATAATGACCGAGGAACCAGCCGGCGATACCGCCGAGAACCGAGGCGACAGTTGCCACGAGCGCATAAAACATCGCCTTTTTCGGCTTTGCCAGCACCATGGGCAGGAAAAGCACATCCGCAGGCACGACGAAGACGGAGCTTTCCACGAAAGCCACGATTGCCAGCCACCACACGGCGGTTTTACGCGCGGCGAGCGCCATCGTCCAGGCATAGATGTTTTTCAGCATGTGGTTTCTCCGGGAAGAGTGTTGCGGAGTGATGGCAGGCGGGAGCCAAGGCATATCGGCAGTTATTGATGCGGTTTACCGACAGCTGCCGGAGGGCGGAGAACCGAACCCTGAATGAGGATTAGAGACAACGCAAGAGAATGGCAAATGTTGGAAGATTTATTTTTGCATCGCAAAAAATCATAAAGACGCGCGTTTCCGGCCTATTCCGAAGACCGGTTGCTGCAATGCAAAATTTCACCCTGCGGTAGATTAACTCGCCTTTTTGCTGTAGAATAAGAGGTGGAGGAAAGAGGAGGAAGTTATCATGGACTATGTAAACTTCGTTACATCGATTAATCCGGTCATACTTGTCATTCTGCTGGTCGTTCTTCTTGCAGGCGCATACAGCAGCTGGGTTTCGCACTAAACAGGGCGAAACCGCACGACCAAATGTGAAGAGGCTCGTTTCTATCAGCGATAGGCATCGGGCCGGATGAATGGTATCAATCCCGGAGTTAAATCAACTTCCGGGACGACGCATGACGAACGAATTCGCATTCACTGATACGTCTGAAAAGCTCAGCACGACGCTTGAGAAGCTGATAGGAAAATTGCAGGGCCAGACGATCACTTTGCGCGAGTTGATGGAAGCGATCGGCGAACAGGGCCTGTTGCTCATCTGCGCTATCGCTTCCCTGCCCTTTCTCATTCCGGTTTCCATTCCCGGCGTCAGCACCGTCTTTGGCGCGGCGATCATCCTTGTCAGCCTGGCAATTACCCTCAACCGCCTGCCATGGCTGCCGGCGAAAATCCTTGACCGGAAGATGGAGACGGCAAAGCTCGTCCCGGCACTTCAAAAAGGTATCGCCATTGTCTCCAAGCTCGATGCTTTCATCCGCCCGCGCATTCCCGCGCTGACGACGGGCATCATCGCCAACCGGATCAACGGACTTGCGCTGATGACGGCGGGCGTATTGCTGATGATGCCGCTTGGCTTCATTCCTTTCTCCAACACCCTTCCAGGCGTTGCGATCCTGCTTTTTTCGGCCGGGATGATTCAGCGGGATGGCGTCACCGTGCTTGGCGGCTATCTTTTCCTGGGACTGACATCGATTTATTTCGCGGCGCTCGCCTATGCGGCGTTGTGGGCCGGCCAAGGCATCAGCAGCTCCATCGGCGCATAAGACCTAGTGCCGACCGTTATTGCGAGTGTCGCGGCGGTTCTGTCGCGACGCCCACCACACCGCCATCCGTCGCCGCCGGCGGCGAACCGCAGGGAGATCGTGCGAAAGCACAATGAGCCCAAGCGGTATCATCCAGAATCCGAGAACGGGCAGGAAACCCAGCGTTCCGCCCACCACCAGCGCCGAGCCCGTCGCAATCCTGCCAACGCGGGAACGCGGCATGGCAAGGCTCCATTTTCCGATATGGAGGCGCTGTGTTCTGTGGTCGATTCCGAATTTCATTCCATCCTGCCCTTTAACATCTGGCCTGTGGATATTTTTTTCATCGGCGATAAGCCCGGAAAATCGGGACTCTGACGAGATAAAACAAGAGGAATGCGTTTTTTTTGAAAAAACCGCTTGGCAAATCGGAAAAGCATTTGTATTACCCCGCTCACACCGCGCCAAGCGGTGGACGTTCCCTGGTAGCTCAGCGGTAGAGCATTCGACTGTTAATCGACAGGTCGCCGGTTCGAATCCGGCCCGGGGAGCCATTTTCTCTCAAAACATATAATGCAGAGCTTAAAGTGGCTTTCCGCCCGGCCGGATGGACGCATCGCGTTTTATACCTGAAGGCTTCAGGATTTTTTCGGTGCGCGTTTGGTTGCCCGGGTTGTCGTGGTAAGCGCTGGCGGATCGCTCGCGGGGAAACTTTCCTCAAGGCTTTCGGTCAAATCATCGTCCTTGTCCATCTGAGATGCCGTCTGCTCTTTCTGAAGCGACTTTACAGCCGGTGACTTCGTTTTCTTTGCCGGCGTTTTAGCGGCGGGGGATTTTTTTGCGCCGCTTTTGCTGGCAGATTTCGCCTTGCCGGCATTGTTGGAGACTTCCTGCTCCGCTTCCATCCAGTGCCGTTCGTGATGACCCTCCGGTCTTCCCTCTTTCTCCCATATTGCGCGGGCTCTTTCCCGGATTTCGGCTTCGCGATCATGGTCCATAAAGGCCTCCCTCTTTTCGTGGCACCGGCTTTATTTTGCCCATGGAAAACCCGAAAAAGCTAGAATTTGTTCCGCCTTCGAAAGCCGTAGATGCGGATTTCGCGATCATCGAAGGAACCGCCCCGGCGGCCGATCGTTTGCTCCACGATAACAACAGGAGAATTCCGATGACCGGCGCCAGGCATAAAAGTCCCGAACCTCTCGATATTCGACAAAAGGACGTGGCGGATTTTGAAACCGACAGCGATCTGAAGTCTAAAGACAGTGAAATCTATCCGGATGAATCGATCAGCCTTCGCGCGCGCAGGCAGGCGGCGCGGCAGCATGAGGACGCCTTTATCGTGGCGACCGACCTGGAAGACGACGATCAGCGAGACGCGGCACCAGGCACAAGAGAGCAGCCTTAGACCTGAAAAAGGAAAAGGCGGGTCAAAGCCCGCCTTTATCAAAAAATGCAAGGAGATTTATCGGCGGACCGAAACGATGGCCTTGCGATTGAAGTTCGACACCTGCACCCGGCCGGACTGGTTACCGCCGAGGATCTTGGCCGTCTTGCCGCTCATGCTTTTCAATATTCCGGCATGGTAACCACGGCCGTTGCGAATGACAACGACATCGCCCGGCTTGGCCTGACTGACAGGCACGGCATAGCCGAAGGATCTCCAGGACTTCGCAAACCCATAGGATTTTGGAGATTTCCGCCCGACCTTGCTGGCGACAGCATGCAGGAAAAGGCCGCACCAAGGGGTACTACGTGGATTTGCGCCAAGAATGTTCTTGAGGCTCTTGTTATTTTTGGACTCATGCAGCCCGGTGTATTTTTCTGCCTGGTTCAGCATGCCGGCGGAGGCCGATGCAACGACTGTAAAAGACAAGGCAACCGATAGAATTAACGCGGATACTTTCAAACGTTTCGCCCTTATGTTAGAGGGCGCCCGTGTATTGTGACAATTTAGCGACAATTTGACGAGAAATGGGCAGAAATCAGACGCCTATTCATGTGCGCTCATCTGTCATTGCTTCAAAACAGGCTGCCCTGCGCCTCATCGGCCCGGCTGCGGCCGGCATTTTCGAGATCCAGCATACGCAATTTGGTGGTGGTTCCACCCGGCGCAGAGAAGCCGCCAAGCCTGCCGCCGGCGGCAAGCACCCGGTGACAGGGAATGATCAGCGGCACCGGATTTTTCGCCATGGCCTGACCGACATCGCGGGCCTTTTCCATACCAAGACCAAGCGTCTTTACGATGCCGCCATAGGTCGTCGTGTTGCCCCAGCCGATCTGCCGCGCGACGGCGTAAACATCGAGGAAAAAACGATCCTGCCCGGCGAGATCGAGTTCGACTGTGGTAAAATCGACTTTCTCGCCGCCAAAATAACGGGTGATCATTGCAACCACCTCACGCGTGCGTGTTTCCGGAACAGCGAGAGAGGCGGACGGCAGGCGCTTCAGGAGAAGCTTTTCTGTCTCGCCGGCATCAGGGCTGGGCAATTGCAGACGCGCGATACCATGCCCCGCCCATGCCAGGCCGCAATGGCCGAGGGCCGTGGGAAAAACAATATAACCGTGGTGGTTACTCATCGCCGTCACTCATTCGCCTTTTCGTATGCACGATGCCATATCCCACATTCGAAACAACCCCGTTCCCACCCTCTCAACACACAAGGCCACCCGTTTTTGGCGGGTGGCCTTTTACACGTCAGTTCCGAAAATCCGTTCAGGATGCGATTTTGTCCGGCTCTTCCACCAGGCACTGCGCCTGCCGACTGGCGGCGACGAAGGCCGTGCGGGCGATTTCTCCCGCTACGTCGCCCATCAGCGAGGCGCGGCACAGGCGCAGCGCCTGTTCATGTACCTTGTCGCCCCGTTTGGGCCATTCATGCTGGAGAAAATCGAAAGCGTCGTAAACGCCGTTGAAAATCCGGGGAGCGCCGTTTTCAAGAGAGATGGTAACGGGCTTTTCCCACTTAACGTCATTCAGCAACATTGATTGCACTTCCATGCTCTATTAACCCGCGACAAACGCCGGCTCCTCCAGTTGGTTCCCTTTATCAGCGGTTTCAAGGGCGAAAAAATAACCCCCTAGAAACCGTGCGCCCCCATCTTTTCATTGTAGCCGATTTGCGGAACAAAGCGGTTCAACACTCGTTCAAGCGGAAGTGAACCGGGACCCTTCATGTCAACAACAGCCTCCCCCGCAATCGTCTGGTTCCGCAAGGACTTGCGCCTTTCGGACAATCTCGCCTTGCTTGCCGCCGTGGAGCACGGGGGGCCGGTCATCCCCGTCTATATCAGGGAAGAATCATGTGGCCCGCTGGGCGGCGCACAGGAATGGTGGCTTCATCATTCGGTCGCCTCGCTTTCCGCCGCACTGGAAAAAACCGGCAGCCGTCTTCTGCTTTTAAGCGGCGAGGCCGAAAAGACGTTGCGCGCGCTAATATCCGAAACCGGCGCCGACGCGATATTCTGGAACCGCCGATATGATCCGGCTGGCATGGCCACGGACAAGGCGCTCAAACAGAAGCTACGCGACGACGGGCTGACCGTCCGCAGCTTTTCCGGGCATCTCCTGCACGAGCCATCACGGCTGCAGACGAAATCCGGCGGGCCTTACCGGGTCTATACGCCCTTCTGGCGGGCGCTGGAGGGCGGCGAAGAGCCACACGCGCCGGCGGATGCGCCAAAGAGCCTGAAGGCGCCCAAGGTCTGGCCGAAGTCCGAAAAACTCGCCGACTGGAAGCTGCTGCCCACCACGCCGGACTGGGCAAAGGATTTCAACGACATCTGGACGCCCGGCGAAAACGGTGCGCAGGAAAAACTCGATGATTTCATCGATGGTGCCCTGAAAGGTTATGAAGAAGGCCGGGATTTTCCGGCAAAACCCGCGACGTCGCTGCTTTCACCGCATCTTGCCACGGGCGAAATATCGCCGGCGGCCGTCTGGCACGCCACGAAAGGGCTTTCGCGGCATATCGCCTCCAATGATATCAGCCGTTTCCGCAAGGAAATCGTTTGGCGGGAATTCTGCTACCACCTGCTGTTTCATTTCCCGGAACTGGACGAAAAGAACTGGAACGACAGTTTCGACGCCTTTCCCTGGCGGGATGATGAGAAATCCTTCCAAGCCTGGACACGTGGGATGACGGGATATCCGATCGTCGATGCCGGCATGCGGCAATTGTGGCAACACGGCATCATGCACAACCGGGTGCGCATGATCGTGGCGTCTTTCCTCATCAAACATCTGCTGATCGACTGGCGCAAGGGCGAGAAATGGTTTCGCGATACGCTTGTCGATGCCGACCCGGCGTCCAATGCCGCCAACTGGCAATGGGTGGCGGGTTCGGGAGCGGATGCCTCGCCGTTCTTCCGCATCTTCAACCCCATATTGCAGGGAGAGAAATTCGACGGCGATGGAGATTATGTACGCCGCTTCGTGCCTGAGCTTGAAAAACTCGAGCGCAAATACATCCACAAGCCGTTCGAAGCGCCGAAGGATGTACTGAAAAAGGCGGGCATCGAACTCGGGAAGACCTATCCGCTGCCGATCGTCGACCACGCAAAGGCGCGCGAAAGAGCGCTCGCCGCCTACGCCGCAGTGAAGAAGGCCACATAAAACTGGGTATCGGCAAAATTTTGCGTGGCTAAGCCAAAGCCGGGAAGATAATTTCTTGTCTTGAAGCGGTTGTAACGGGACATAACGGCACCTAATTTCCGCTCAGACAAGAAGGCTCGATCATGACCATTCATCCCTCTGCGCTCAGTGCTATCGGCAACACGCCGCTCATCCGTCTGAAGGCTGCCTCTGAAGCGACGGGGTGTGAAATCCTCGGCAAGGCGGAATTCCTCAATCCCGGCCAGTCGGTGAAGGATCGCGCCGCGCTCTACATCATCCGCGACGCCGAACGGCGCGGACAGTTGCGCCCAGGCGGCACCATCGTGGAAGGGACGGCCGGCAATACCGGCATCGGCCTGTCGCTGGTCGCCAATGCGCTTGGCTACAAGACCGTCATCGTCATTCCCGAGACGCAGAGCCAGGAAAAGAAAGATGCGCTGAAACTTCTCGGCGCCAAGCTGGTCGAGGTTCCGGCAGCACCCTATTCCAACCCGAACAATTACGTGAAGGTTTCAGGCCGGCTGGCAAAACAGCTTGCCGCAACGGATGAGAACGGCGCGATCTGGGCCAACCAGTTCGATAATATCGCCAACCGCCAGGCGCATATTGAGACGACGGCCCCGGAAATCTGGGACCAGACAGACGGCAAGGTGGATGGCTTCATCTGCGCAGTCGGTTCCGGCGGGACGCTTGCGGGCGTGGCCGATGGCCTGCGCGATTTCAATCCCGACATCAAGATCAGTCTTGCCGATCCTGAAGGTGCCGCCCTCTACGAATTCTACAAGCACGGCGTCCTGAAATCCGAAGGTTCTTCCATCACGGAAGGGATCGGCCAGGGCCGCATCACCGCCAATCTGGAAGGTTTCGCCCCGGACTTTTCCTATCGAATTGCAGACGCGGAAGCCTTGCCCATTCTCTTTGATCTGGTCACGAAAGAAGGCCTTTGCCTCGGCGGTTCTTCGGGCATCAACATTGCCGGTGCAATCCGCCTTGCCCGCGAGCTCGGTCCGGGGCATACAATCGTGACGATACTTTGCGACTACGGCAATCGTTATCAGTCGAAGCTCTTCAATCCGGATTTCCTGCGCTCAAAGGGGCTTCCCGTGCCGCAGTGGCTGGCGACCAAGAGCGAGATTCCGGTTCCCTACGAAACCGTTTAAGGAAATGCCGAAATGCCTGTGAATGCCCTGTTTCGTGACGATTTTTATCTTTCCACCGCAGAAGCGATCGTCACGGCGGTGCATGAGGATGGCGGCATAGAGCTAGACCAGACCTGCTTTTACGCCACCTCCGGCGGCCAGCCGGGCGATAGCGGCTTTCTCGAGCGGGCCGATGGGTCGCGCATCGAACTCGGCATCACCAGAAACGGTGCCGACAAGAGCGTGATCGTCCATGTGCCGCTCGAAGGCCAACCTTCACCCAAGGTCGGCGAAAAACTGACGCTGCATGTGGACTGGCCGCGTCGTTACAAGCTGATGCGCATGCACACCGCCTGCCACCTGCTCTCCGTCGTCTGCCAATGGCCGATCACCGGTGCGGCGGTCGGCGAGGATGAATCGCGTGTCGATTTCGACATGTCGGAAACCATCGACAAGGACGAGGTGACCGCAAAGCTGATGGAGCTGGTGAAAGCCAACCACCCCGTCTTCCTGCAATGGATCACCGACGAGGAGCTTGCCGCCAATCCGGGCATCGTCAAATCCAAGAATGTGCGCCCGCCAATGGGTCTTGGCCGGGTCAGCCTCGTCTGCATCGGCGAAAATTCCAGCATCGACAGCCAGCCCTGCGGCGGCACCCATGTTTCCGAAACGCAGGAAGTGGGCGATATTCACATTGCCAAGATAGAAAAGAAGGGCAAGGAGAACAGGCGGTTCCGCATTCGTTTCGGCGCGCCTGAAGCTGTTGCCTGAGATCGGGAGAAACATCGTGAGCACGGATAAGAGCCGTTTCGTCGTTTCGGCGGACTGGGTGGAAAAACAACTCGGCACGGCCGGGTTTCGTGTCGTTGATGCCTCCTGGTATCTGCCGGCGCACAAACGCAACGGTGCGGAAGAATTCGCAGCCGGCCATCTGCCCGGTGCGGTCTTTTTCGATCAGGACAAGATCGCCGATCATACCACCGGCCTGCCGCACTCCCTGCCCTCGCCGGAATTCTTTGCGGAACAGGCCGGTTCGCTCGGGCTCAGCGACACCGATACGATCGTGGTCTATGACGGCCCCGGTTTCTTTTCCGCGCCGCGTGTATGGTGGATGCTGCGGGTGATGGGCGTGCGCAAGGCCTACGTGCTGGATGGCGGCCTCGACGGCTGGAAGCGCGAAGGCCGGCCGCTTGAAACCGGCACGCCGGAGATAGAACCCGCCACCTTCACGCCCGACTTCAACGACAAGCGCGTGACCTCGCTATCGACCATGCGTGGCATCGTCGATAGTGGCGAAAAGCAGATTGCCGATGCCCGTGGCGCGGGGCGCTTCACCGGCGATGAGGCCGAGCCGCGTGCCGGCATGCGCTCCGGCCATATGCCCGGCGCGCGCAGCCTGCCCGCAACGGCCTTTTCCGAAAACGGCCACTTCAAGGACCTCACCGCCATCCGCAAGATGGTGACCGATGCCGGTATCGATCTTTCCAAGCCCGTCGTCACCAGTTGCGGCTCGGGCGTCACCGCCGCTGTCATCACCCTAGCCCTGGAATCGCTCGGCCATAAGGATAATTCGCTTTATGACGGCTCATGGTCGGAATGGGGCGGATTGCAGGATACGCCGGTGGTTACCGGTCCGGCGGATGCAATCCCCACATTGTCGCACGGGCCGCTGAAGGCGCATGTGACGCAGCTCGAAATGACGGCGCCGCCGAAGGTCAGCCTGCCGATCCCCGTGAACATCCAGACGGCGCTGATGCGGGTCAACAATATTCCCCTGCATTTCTACCGCTATCTTTACTGGCGGGTGGGAAAACGCTGGCACTGGCAAAAGCGCATGCGCATGAGCGACGCCGAGCTTTCCGCCATCCTGCGCGATCCGAAAAACAGCGTTACGGTTCTTTATATGAACGGTGCGCCCGCCGGTTTCTTCGAACTGAACAGGGCGAGCGACGAGGTGACCGAGCTTTCCTATTTCGGGCTGCTCGAAGAGGCGATCGGCGCGGGCGTTGGCAAATGGTTCCTGTTGCAGGCGCTTTACGCCGCCTGGCAGGACAATCCGCAACGGGTGACGGTGACGACCAATACGCTCGACCATCCGCGCGCGCTGCAGCTTTACCAGATGATGGGTTTTTCGCCCGTCGGCACCTATGAGGCCTGGGTGGAGCCGCTCGCCGATACCGAGCTTCTGGAGATATCGCTGCGCAATTGAGTAGCGCCATTGAAAGCAACGCGTGCCATTCTCCGATAAGGAGTGTCTGGTCCCCGCTCCCTCATCCCTGTGCTCGTCACAGGAGTCCAGCCAGCCCAAGTCCTTGGGCTGAAAAAGACTCTCTCGCCGCGCAGACGCGCGTCAGCTAGATTCCTGTGACAAGCAACAGGAATGAGGGGGTGAGGGAAATGTCAGCGCAGGAACCGCTGCGCAATGTTGGTGGGGATACTTTTTACGGCGCAGCAGCACGGCACTTTCCTCCCATATCAGGAAGCCAGATCGCCAGCGGCCGGCAATCTGCCTTCAGATTTCCCGTTCCAGATTAACGGCTGCCGTCGGTATTTTCCCGCCTACAGCACCTTTGTCTTCCGTGACGGTGTTCTGCAGATGATCGGCAATCAGTTCCGCCTGGAACTTGCCGAGTTCATAACAATAGGTGATCTCGCGCTTTTCCGCCGACCAAAAGACGTCGGGACGGCCGCAGGATTTGGCCGTCAGCTTGACGTCCCCTTTCAGGCCATAGCTGCTAAAACTGCGGCTGATGAGATCGAGAACTTTGGATTCCTTGATCATGATGGCGTATGGTTCAAGTTCCGGGTCGCGCGGCGGCATGTAGCTGATGGAGAATCTGGAAGGCGCCTGGCTGCGGTGGGGCGCGAGAAAATTCTCCCACGCCGACGCAACGCCCGGATAGGCGGCGGCGCATTTGTCGAATTCGGCATTGTTGAGCCCCATCATGGCGGCCAGATCGCCATAACCGTCCTTGTCGCGGCCAACCATCAGGCAGGCCATTTTGCGATCACGGCTCCTGTCTGGCACCAGCACGGAGAAGACCGGGGCTTCATGCTCAGGCAGGGTCTGCGCCTCACGCGCCAGATACCAGCTATCCGTGGCATTGACGAGCGCGGTGTCGAGCCACTCCTCGTTGGCCTGGAGGATAAGCGTTCCTGCGAGTTGATCCGCCGGGGCCTGAGAACTTGCCGTCTGCGCCGTTCCGAAATCCGAGATCAGCATGCGCGCGCCCTCGTGATAAAGCGAGAAGATCGCATTGCCGATGACGAAATTGACCGCCTGCTGAAGCTGTTCGTCGGACAGGCCATCGAGGCCAGACGCCATCTGGGCCTGAGCGGGAACCGTCAAGGAAACGAAAGCCAGTGGAACGACGGCCAGAAAACGACGGAACATAAAATCAGACCTTCCGGGAACGAGGAGCGTCACTGATTCCCGAAGCTAACGAGTCACGCAATGGGCCGGTTGCATCGCCCGTCAAGAATCGGGTGGATAGCGATCCGTTTCGGGACCATAGCTGCAAAGAAGCAACGCCGATCCCAACATAGGAGGTCCCCGACATGACCGATCTCGTTTTCACCGCAATGCCGGCTAAGGAAGCCGAAGCTTACCGGGCAGGAGCCGCCGACGCTTATGGCAATGCACCGGAGAACGCCGTTTCTCCTGGAGGTATGCCATGCCGCCACTGCCTTCGCCAGATCGGTGAAGGCGACGCGATGCTGATCCTCGCCTACCGGCCCTTTCCCTCGCTGCAGCCCTATGCGGAAACGGGCCCGGTGTTTCTGCATGCCGACGCCTGTGAGCGCTACCCGCAGACGCAGACCATTCCGCCGATGCTGGACAGCCCGGATTACATCGTGCGCGGTTATGGGGCCGATGACCGCATCGTCTACGGCACCGGCGCGGTGACGGCGACAAACGAAATCGTGTCACGCGCGCAGCAACTTCTGGAACGTTCGGATGTCGCTTATGTCCACGTGCGCTCCGCCCGCAACAATTGCTATCAGTGCCGTATCGACACAGCATAATCGGTAATTACATGCAATTTTAAGAGAAGAACTAAACGGCTCTCAAGTTTTCCGCGCCATGATGCAGGTATCGGAAACAATTCATTTGAGCAGCAAAATGACAAACAACCTCAATATGGCGACCCGGACCGCGCCCCGCAGCAAAACCAGGATTTTTGCGACCGTGCATTATTTCAGCCAGTCGACCAGAGGGCGTGTTGTCGATCTTTCCGCCACCGGAATGGCGCTCGAACTGGACGGGCCTTTCGCGGCTGCCAAGGGCAGCCGGGTCAAGGTGCAGAGTGAAGATCTGGGCTTCATCGAGGGCGTCGTGCAGTGGCAGCACATGAACCGCCTTGGCCTGCAGCTCAAGCTTTCCACCAATACGCTGGCGCAGCTATCCTCCTATTTTCGCTTCTTCCACGAAGAAGTGAGACCAACCCTCGCGCGCTGATCCAGAGCACGGCAATGCGCAGAGCGAAGAATGCGCATTCTCCAGTGCGGCGACACCTGCGCCGCACTGCCGTGATAAAAAATTTATCAAACGGTTGAAAACCGGCCCATCTGTCACGGCCCTGTCATTTTGGTGATGGACTCCTCTGCGATTGCTTCTACCCTGTCATTTTTCAAGACAGAGCAAGCTTCATCCGAAGGAGTTCCCATGTCGTCGCTTCTCGCTCTCCACCCCATTACCCGGCGTTCGCTGCTGGGCGGCATCGCAGCCTCCTCGGCGCTGGTGATGCTGCACCCTTTTGCTGCGCGTGCGGCGACCAACCAGGCGCATCTGCGCATCATGGAAACGACCGATATCCATGTTCACGTCTTTCCCTATGATTATTACGCCGATAAGCCGAACGACACGATGGGGCTTTCGCGCACCGCCTCGATCATCGACAAGATCCGCGCCGAGGCCGGCAATTCGATGCTGGTGGATAATGGCGACTTCCTGCAGGGCAATCCGCTCGGCGACTATATCGCCTATGAGCGCGGCATGAAGGCCGGCGACAAGCACCCCGTGATCAACGCCATGAACGTGCTGGGGTATGATTGCGGCACGCTCGGCAACCACGAATTCAATTACGGTCTCGACTATATGTCGAACACGCTGGCGGGCGCCGGTTTCCCTTATGTCTGCGCCAATCTCACCAAGGGCCAGCTTGCTTCCGATCCGAAAAACGACGAGCTGTTCTTCAAGCCCTATATTATCCTGGAAAAGCAGATACGCGACGGCGGCGGCGTGACGAGCCCGGTCAAGGTCGGCATCATCGGCTTTGTGCCGCCGCAGATCATGATGTGGGATTCCAAGAACCTCGAGGGCAAGGCCCAGACGCGCGACATCGTCGAGGCGGCGAAAGCCTGGGTGCCCGTGATGAAGGAAGAAGGCGCCGATATCGTCATCGCCCTTTCCCATTCCGGCATCGATGGCAAGGGCCAGAGCGACCGCATGGAAAACGCCTCGCTTTATCTGGCGGGCGTGGAAGGCATCGACGCCATCTTCACCGGCCACCAGCATCTTGTTTTCCCCGGTCCGAAGACCTGGGACGGTATCGAGGGTGCGGATGCGGTGAAGGGCACGCTGATGGGCAAACCGGCCGTGATGGCTGGTTTCTGGGGTTCGCATATGGGCCTGATCGACCTGCTGCTCGAAAAGGACGGCAAGAGCTGGAAGATCGTCGACTTCACCTCCGAAGCCCGGCCGATCTATCATCGTGACGACAGCCGCAAGGTCGTTGCCGACTACACCGACAAGCCAGAGGTTCTCGCCGCCGCCAAGGCAGATCACGAGGCGGCCCTCGCCTATGTGCGCCGTCCCGTCGGCAAGACCTCCGCACCGCTCTATTCCTATTTCGCGCTGGTAGCCGACGACCCTTCCGTGCAGATCGTCTCCAATGCCCAGACCTGGTATATCAAGGACATGCTGAAGGAAGGGCAATACAAGGATCTGCCCGTGCTTTCGGCAGCAGCCCCCTTCAAGTCCGGCGGTCGCGGCGGCGCGGATTATTATACCGATGTCCCCGCCGGTGACATCGCCATCAAGAACGTCGCCGATCTCTATCTCTATCCCAACACGGTGCAGGCGGTGCTGATCAACGGCGCGCAGGTGAAGAACTGGCTGGAAATGTCGGCCGGCATGTTCAATACGGTCGAGGCCGGCGCCAAGGACGCACCGCTGCTGAACGCCGACTTCCCGTCCTATAATTTCGATGTCATCGATGGTGTCACCTATCAGATCGACATTTCCAAACCGGCGAAATTCGACAAGGACGGCAAGGCGGTCAACCCGGAGAGCAACCGCATCGTCAACCTGCAATTTGAAGGCAAGCCCATCGATCCCGAGCAGAAATTCGTGGTGGCCACCAATAATTACCGCGCGAGCGGCGGTGGCAAATTCCCCGATATCGCCGGTGACAAGGTGATTTTCGTGGCCCCCGACACCAACCGCGACGTGATCGTGCGCTACATCATCGATCAAGGCACCATCAATCCGTCCGCAGACGCCAACTGGTCTTTCGCACCGGTGGCCGATACCACGGCGATCTTCGAGACCGGCCCCAAGGGCCGCCACTATGCAACCGATATCAAGGGCGCAAAAATCGAGGATGCCGGCGATGGCGCGGAAGGTTTCGCGAAGTTCCGTCTGGTTCTTTGAGGGCTGCGGCCTTTCGGCTGTTGGCGGCAGGGTGAAGCTCTGCCGTCATCCTTGGGCTTGTCCCAAGGATCTAACCACGTCAACAAAATCAATCCGTAGCAGATCCTCGGGACAAGCCCGAGGATGACGCCGAGTTTGATGGAAACTATCGGCAATACCGAGGGCTATCCCCTCAATCGCGCCCACCGAGCGTTCGCAGCAGAAGCGGCAGTTCCAATGGCGGCTTCTGCTCTACACGCCGATAATCGCTACCATCGCGGTTGCGGCGGATGAGCCTCAGGCCGACCATGTCGCGCCTCAGCATGGCTGCATCCCCGAACAGGTGCAGGCTATCCAGAAAGCTGCTGAATTCGCGCTCTGAAAAGCTCTGCCCGGCGGGAATTTTCGCCCACAGATACCAGAGGCACAGTTCCTGATGCGAGCGGCGGGCCGGCCATTGCATCATCCGGCCGGCAGCGTCGAAGACACGAACTGTCTTCAGCACCCTGCCCTCATTGGCGGCCGAAAGCATCTCAGGTCGGGATTGCCCACTTTCAGCGGATGGGTTTCTTGACGCGCGCAGATGCTGGAAATTTCGGAACCCGGCAGCGCGGCTCAGCAGATTGAGCATCTCCACATGGCTTGGCTTTCGGTCCAGCCTGCCGATCTGTTCACGGACGGATTTGGCGAAAGTCGACAGGTCAGCGATATCAATGGAAAGGATCGAACGTGGCATGACTTACCCTCATGTGCCATTCCGAAAAGGTGTCGCTGATCGCCGGCTTCCGACATGGCACAGGATAAGTGCTGTCAAACTTTAAAAATGCAGGTTTAGCTTCCCTTACGGGACGGCGATGCCTCGGTGAACTGCTGACCGTAATTTAGGTATAGGCAGGCGATCCACCCACGTCAATTGGCCTTGCTGGCATAGCGGCACCTTCTCAGCCTAAAGGTAATTGTCGCAACTTCAATCAATGTCACTCAGCGGCGACAGCAATGGTCCTCTGCTTTTGGGCAGCAAGCATCCCGTTGAAATCCTTATGCTTCGGACAGGCCGACAGGCGCTGCTGAAATGCTTCGGTGAGCCATTGGCCGGCGGGGCCGGCGGGTGAATCGACACGCCGCAGCGCAAAGAGCGGATATTCGCCCTGCTCATAGGCCTCGAGTTCAAGCGCTTTGAGGCCGCCATTGGCCAGGTCGTTCCGCACGATCGATGCGGGCAGGCCGCCCCAGCCCAGACCGCCCTTAATGAGCTGGTATTTCGTGGCGATGTCGCTGACCCGCCATGTCTTGTAGGACAGCACGTTGAAATCCCGCCCCTTGGTGAGGCCCGATGCATCGGTGACGACAAGCTGAACTTCCTCGCGCACGTCAGCGAGAACCAGAGGCCGCTCGATCTGCGCCAGCGGGTGGTCTGACGCAACCACCGGCAACATGAAGGAATGGCCGACCTTTTCCATCACCAGTTCATCGTCCTGGCGCAATACCGCCCCGCCGATGCCGATGCCGGCCTTGCGGGAAAGCACCATCTCCATGACCATGCCCAGCTCGCCGACATTGAGGCTGAGGGTGACGGTGGGGAACTGCTGGCGAAAATCCCGCAGCACGGCCACGACAGCCTCGGCCGGCACCATGGTGCTGATGGCGACCGAGAGTTCCGCCTCAAGCCCCTGCTTCAGCCCCTTGGCGCGGGCGCGCATCTCCTGCAGGCCGGCGACAATACGCCTTGCATCCTCCAGCATGGCGCGACCTTCATCCGTCAGCTTCGGCTGGCGCACGCCGCTGCGCTCGAACAGTGTCACTTCAAGCTGCGCCTCAAGATTGGCGATGGTGTAACTGATCACCGACTGCGCACGGTTGAGCGCCCGTGACGCGGCGGAAAAACTGCCGGTCTCGGCCACCGTCAAAAACACCTGCAATTGATCGAGTGTCGGGTTCGCGTCCATGTACCATCCATTTCATCGATAGATTGCTTCCACATTATCACAGTTTTCTTGATGGCAACAATTTTCCATATAGGGGCAAAGGAAGGGCATCGTGCTCTCCCGCCCTCCCAAGGCGCCCGTCAATTCATCGCTTATGCAAGGAAAGACCATGTCCAACATTCTTCTCATCACCTCCAGCCCGCGTGGCGACGAATCGGTTTCCAACAAGTTCGCCGGTGAACTCGCCAGCAAGCTGAAGGCAAAGTCGGCTTCCAACACCCTTGTCCACCGCGATCTCGCTGCTGACCCGATCCCGCATCTCGACACCGTCAAGACCGCCGCCATCCGCAAGGCGCCCGACCAACGCACCGCTGAAGAAGCGGTTGCCGCCGATTATTCCGACAAGCTGGTAACCGAGCTTCTGGCCGCCGATACCGTCGTCATCGGCACCGGCCTCATCAATTTCAACATTTATTCCGGTCTGAAGTCCTGGATCGACAATGTCGCGCGCGCCGGCCAGACCTTCAAATACACCGAAACCGGCCCGGTCGGCCTTGCCACCGGCAAGAAGGTCTACATCGTTCTGGCCGCTGCCGGCGTTTATTCCGAAGGCCCGGCCGTATCGATGAACCACGCCGTTCCTTACCTGAAGACCGTCCTCGGTTTCATGGGCATGACGGATGTGGAAGTCATCTACGTCGAAGGCCTGGCATTCGGTCCGGAAGCAGTCGAAAAGGCCGTAGCTGCCGCCGAAGCCAAGGTTGAAGAGCTGGCGCAGGCCGCCTGAGACAATTTAATGGAGGCTGATGCGGTAATGTATCAGCCGACCCACATTCCGTAACGGCCGTGGACCTGATCACGGCCGTTATTTTTTGCCGCATAGAGCCGCGAGTCGGCTTCCGATAGAAGTTCCATAAATACCCGCCCGTCCTCAAGACCAGTTGCAACACCGATACTGACGGTCAACGGCGTTCCATCGGGCCGGCGCAGACCCGCCAGCACGGCGGCGCGCAGACCTTCCGAGAAGGCGAGCGCGGCCTCATGCGACATCGCCGGAAGCAGGGCCACAAATTCCTCGCCGCCGAAACGGTAGAGATGACCATGTGGCTGGACCGACCGCTTTAGCACGGCTGCGAATTCGCGCAGAATTTCATCGCCCTGTAGATGACCGAAGGTGTCATTGACGGTCTTGAAATGATCGATATCGACGATAAGCACACTGATCGCCCGCCTCTTTTCGGCGCAGTCAAGCACGATGGAAGGCGCGTCGAGTTCCATGCGGGCACGGTCCGAAACACCCGTCAGCATGTCGCGCCCGGAGCGCGACAGCAGTTCTTCGTAACGTTCGCGGAAAGTCAGATCGTTGAAGACATCCGCTATGTTGCGGCGCGTGAGGAAACGGCCCTTGGCGGATGTCAGCCCAAGATAGATCGCGAAGAGCAACGAATAAACGGCAACGGCCGACATCTTCGCTTTCCAGCCATCGTAAAAGACATCGAGAGGTGCGTTGAACAACAATCGCAGCGCTCCATAAAAACCTGCCTGATCGAGGCTCAGGATAACGACGCCGCAAATCGCGAAGCGCAGCACGATATGGCGCTGCAGATAACGACCCAGCTTTTCGTAAAACAGGATGATGGCGATGGCGTCGATGTAAAGCAGGCTGGTTCCCCAAACCATCAGCACGCCCATCTCATCCAGAAATGCGGCGCTGACCGACTGCCCGGGAACAATCGCCACCGTCTGATGAAAACGGATGATCTGCGCCATGATGACGGTCAATATATTGCCGAGAAACAGGCCGTAGATCGGTTGCCGAACAACCGCCGCGTCCTCGCGCATATAGAGCATGAGGATCATCATCAGCTTGCCGGCAAAAAGGATCGAGGAGCCGGGCGACGCCACGCCAAAGGGCAGCTGCACATAAAAAACGGCCGCCAGATAGGTTTCCAGGAAGTGCATGACGCCCAGCGCGGTGAGAAAAACACCGATGCCGAGAATATGCCGGTAATGAAGGAATGCCGTCATTACCGAAAAATAGACGATGGCCTCCGTCAGGAAGAGGGCCAGATTTGCCCATTGCATCGGCACACGCCCTATCGATCCACATCACGCCGGTCTATCGGCGCGACTCCATGCCCTTCACAGACGATAGGCCCAAGCAACCAACGGAATCTTAATTTAGAGAATAAGAAAACGTCATCATTT
The DNA here is from genome assembly GCF_002008225.1 of Agrobacterium salinitolerans. Classification (GTDB taxonomy): domain Bacteria; phylum Pseudomonadota; class Alphaproteobacteria; order Rhizobiales; family Rhizobiaceae; genus Agrobacterium; species Agrobacterium salinitolerans. Next base: position 651,694 of record NZ_MRDH01000006.1, read on the forward strand.
TCCTGGAAAAAGCGACGCGCCGTTCTGCTCAATGATGAGCTTCGCCTTGCGGATCGTGAACTCCACGGCATCGTCCATGCTCGTGAAGACGTCGGCGCGCACAAATTCATGCACCAGCACTTCGTCGCCGGCCTTTTTCTCGATACGGCCCGCCAGGCGGAACTGGCCGCCTTCCTTGATCGGCGTCGCATAAATCAGATAGTCGCCATGCGCATGCGGCTCGGCCTGTGCCACCTTCTGCGGCGCGTCGGCGGACGGCTGGCCGGAGCCGAAGGCCGAGAGGATTTTGGAAAAAAACGATGCCATGGCTTTCACTCCCTCAATCAATCATACGTGGAAAGGCGGCGCTACACCGCCCTTCCCTGTGCCTTGCCGGATCAGATGATCAGGTTCGACAGAATGTCGTTTTCGGTGATGTCTTCATAACCGAGACCCGCCGCTTCAAAGCGCTCCAGCAACCCGGCGAAGTTTTCCTGCGCATTGGTTTCGATGCCGATCAGGATCGAGCCGAAGTTGCGGGCCGATTTCTTCAGATATTCGAAACGGGCAATATCATCGTCCGGGCCGAGCAGATTGAGGAAATCGCGCAGCGCACCGGGGCGCTGCGGCAGGCGCAGGATGAAATACTTTTTCACGCCCGTGTAACGCATGGCGCGTTCCTTCACGTCCGGAAGGCGCTCGAAATCGAAATTGCCCCCGGAAACCACGGCAATCACCGTCTTGCCTTCCAGCCTTTCGCGGCCAAGCTTTTCCAGCGCGGCAATCGAAAGGGCACCAGCGGGCTCCAGCACTACGCCTTCGAGGTTCAACATCTCGATGATCGTCACGCAGATGGCGTTTTCGGGGATGAGCTGGACCTGATCGGCCGGAAAATCCTTCAGCGCCTTGAAATTCAGGTCGCCAATGCGGGCGACGGCAGCGCCGTCGACGAAATTGTCGATCTTGTTAAGCGTCACTGGTTCGCCGCGTTCGAGGCTCTTCTTCAGGCTCGGCGCGCCCTCAGGCTCGCAGAACACGAAGTTCTCCTTCTTCACCGTACCGGCCAGAAAACCGGTGAGGCCAGCCGAAAGCCCACCACCACCAACGGGCATGACGACGATGTCAGGCTTCGTGCCTTCCGGAAGCTGATCCATGATCTCGGCGGCGACCGTCGCCTGTCCCTCAATGATGTCCTCATGGTCGAAGGGCGGCACCATGTAGCCGTCATTATCCTGCACGTGCTGGCGTGCGGCGGCATAACACTGGTCGAATATATCGCCCACCAGACGGATCGAGATAAATTCGCCGCCGAAGATGCGGGTTTTTTCGATCTTCTGCTGCGGTGTGGTCACCGGCATGAAAACGACGCCGTGAACACCGAAATGACGGCAGGCGAAGGCGAAGCCCTGCGCATGGTTGCCGGCCGAAGCACAGACGAAAACCTTGCCCTTGCCGGCCTTGGCCACCGCTTTGCGCAGAAAGTTGAATGCGCCTCTAATCTTGTAGGAACGAACCGGGGACAGATCCTCACGCTTCAGCCAAATCGACGCGCCATACCGACGGCTGAGATGTTCATTCAACTGCAGCGGTGTTTCGGGGAATATTTCCCGCACTTCCCGCCGCGCTGCTTCCACAAGCTGCTTGTCCACGATAGTCAATCCATTGAAATTCATAATGGCACCCGCTATGCCATAGGAAGGCGTCCGAGACAAAGACTCATTTCAGCGCGGCAACAAACTCCAGGTTTCATTTCTTGAACAGCAACCTTCTGCGCTCGGTCATATATGTGGCCTCCATTTTCGGGCTTTACATGGCGACAGCCATGTTTCTGCCGGCGCTCACCGATCTCTATTACGGCAATGACGACTGGATGGTGTTTGCGCTGTCGGGTTTCATGTGCGGGGGCTTTGCGCTTGCCTGCGCGCTGGCGACGCGCGGGCCGATTGCCGCCTTCAACAAACGTTTCGGCTTTTTGCTCGTCAACCTGCTCTGGCTGGTCTTTTCAATTGTCGGCGCGGTTCCGCTTTACCTGTCCGAACTCGGCCTGACACTTGGCCAAGCGTTTTTCGAATCCGTTTCCGCCATTACGACAACGGGATCCACCGTTGTTTCCGGGCTTGACCACGCCCCGCAGGGCATCCTCCTCTGGCGCTCGCTGCTGTGCTGGCTTGGCGGTATCGGTATCGTGGCGCTCGGCCTCTTCATCCTGCCGCTGCTGCGCGTCGGCGGCATGACCTTCTTTCGCATGGAATCCTCCGATACCGGCAATGACCGGCCTTTCGCGCGGCTCGCAAGCTTCACCCGGGCTTTCGTGGCCATTTACATCATCATGACGCTTGCCTGTACGATCGCTTACGATTTTGCCGGCATGTCGCACTTCGATGCGCTGAACCATGCCATGTCGACGGTCGCGACCGGTGGTTTCTCCACCCATGACGCCTCTTTCGCCTATTTCAACAATACGGCACTGCTGTGGATCGCCACCGTCTTCCTGATCTTCGGCAGTCTGCCCTTCTCGGTGATGATCCTGTTGGCCGTGCGCCGCCGGCTGGAAACGCTGCGCGACCCCCAGATCGTCGTCTTCCTGGGATATCTCTGCGCGATTTCCATCGCCGTCGGCGTCTATCATCATCTCAGGAACGGCGTGCCGCTGAACGACGCGCTCAGCCATTCCTTCTTCAACATGACCTCGATCCTTTCCACCGGCGGCTTTGCCAGCGACGACTATACGCTCTGGGGGCCTTTCGTCGTCGTTGTCGCCTTTTTTGCCACCTTCATGGGCGGTTGCTCCGGGTCCACGGCGGGTGGCATCAAGGCCTATCGTTTTCTCATCATGTTCAACGTGGCGCGGGCGGGCCTGAAGAAGCTGATCTATCCGAACGCCGTTTATTCGGTTCGTTATGGGCAGCAGGTGGTCGATCCCGATACGATCCGGACGATTTTCCTGTTCGTCAGCTGTTATGTCGCGCTTTGGATCGCCGGCAGCCTCGCCATGAGTCTGATGGGTTATGATTTTCTCACTTCCATATCTTCGGTGGCAACGGCGCTCGGCAATGTCGGACCGGGTATCGGCCCCGTCATCGGCCCCTCTGGTAATTTCGCCACCATTAGCGATCCGGCGCTTTACGTCCTGTCGATGATGATGCTGCTAGGGCGTCTGGAAATACTGACGGTCCTGGTGCTGCTGATGCCAATTTTCTGGCGCAGCTGATATCGTGGCACACTTGTTGAGCGCCGGCGAATAAAGCGCTTGACCTTCCCACGTTGGAATAGTTCAGGCTCCTCCCGTTAGAATTCCAAACCATGGAGAACCGCCTATGTGCACCGCTCACCAGCATCACGCCGAAACCACGACGGCGCCGGTTGATGCAGACCTTTCTTTTCACGTTGAGGACATGACCTGCGGTCACTGCGCCGGAGTGATCAAGGGCGCGATCGAAAAGACCGTTCCCGGCGCTGCCGTGCATGCCGATCCGGCAAGCCGCACGGTCGTGGTTGGCGGCGTCTCCGATGCGGCACGTATTGCCGAAATCATCACCGCTGCTGGCTATACGCCCGAAGCGCGCGCCTGAACGAAAAAATGCTGGCGGCAGCTTTTCCATGCTGCCGTCGGTCTGCCTTGCCACTCGGTTCACGCTCGATTTCAGCGTAAGGAATGGATGAGGTCCAATATCTCTCCATCGCTCCTCGGCAGATATCCCCTTTTTATCGGACAAGACGGCAGTACGTTGCGCAAAATGAATTGGCGACGTCGCCCACATCGATCGTGGCGAAAACCGCGTCGCGGGCGGGCCTATCCCCATGCGAGCGCGGGGAGCGTTGAGCGGGTCTCTGAAGCCATGCGATTTCTTTGCGCAACCCGGCTCCTCAGAGCCGGGCTCCCTTCGCAATGCCGATCTACTTGATCGCCATATCCTTCGTCAGCACGAAATAGTTGATCGGATGCGGCCGGAAGTTTTCGAGTTTTTCGGAATAGGCATCGAACACGGTTTCATGGACGAGAAAGACCGAGACGGCATCATCATAAATCTTCTTCACTATCTCACCATAAATCGCGTAACGCTTGGTGGGCTCCACTTCGGCATAAGCAGCCTTGATCAACTTGTCCGTCTCTGCATTGCAATAATGCGAGATGTTGTATGTGCCGGTGCAGGAATAGTCGGCGTTGAGATATCCAGCCGGCTCAATCACATCCGTGGCATAACCGCGCGACAGCAGCACCATGTCGAAGTTGCCGGCAAGAAGATCAGGCTCAATAGCACTATATTCTGCGACACGGACACCCGCCGTGATCCCGATCTCCTGCAACTGCGCCTGAATAATAGCGGCCACATCCTTCAGCTCGGTCTTCATCGTGTAAGCAAGTATGGTGACTTTCAGACTGCCCGGGGCGATGCCGGCCTCCTGGAGGAGAGATTTTGCCTTTGCCACGTCATAGGCCGATGCGGGTTCTTCCACCGCCCATGGCTGCCCCGGGGCAAACGGCATGCTCGCGCTTTTGACCTTCTCTTCGTAAATACTGCTGGCGATGCCGGCGGCATCGATTGCCGCACGCACGGCCTCACGAACCTTTTTATCGTTGAACGGTGGCCTGGAATTATTCAGCAGCAATTCTGTGATGCGCGGTACCGAAATGGTGGCGACCTTAACTCCCTTGGTTGCCTCGATGGATTTGATCGACCACGGCGGGACCAGGCGCGAAATCTGCACTTCGCCCGTCCTTATCTGGGTGGCGCGCGTGTCTGCGTCGGGAACGAAATTAACGCGACCCCCGTCAAGTTTCGGCATGCCGCCCCAATATCCGTGATTGGCCTTCATGACCATATATTGATTGGGATCGACTTCCGTGATCTCGAACGGCCCGGTGCAGGTGCCGATAGGATTGATCTTGCCGTCCTTATAGGCCGATGGCGCAAGAATGGCGGTGGCGGGGCTTGCCAACTGCGCAGGCAACAGCACCGACGGTTCGATCGTCGTCACCTTCACAATATCATCGCCAACGGCCTCCACACTGGCGATCTGTTTCGGCGAAAAGGCACGGGCAGGAACGGATGCTTTCAGGAGATTGGTGAGCGCGTTGACGACTGCTGCGGCGTTAAAGTCTTCGCCGTTCTGGAATTTGACGCCCTTGCGCAGCTTGAACTCCCACACTTTAGGCTCGATCTGCTTCCAGGACTCCGCAAGAGATGCCTCCTGCCTCATGTCGAAGCCAATTCTGACAAGGCCTTCATAGCACCCGACACGCATGCCCATTGTGGAATCATCCGACGCCATCTGCCATGCGGCTTTTATGGCGTAGTTGTCATCATAGGTCACAGTGCCGGCATTTGCGGCATTAGCCCCGAAAGCCCCGGCAATGGCGCAGGTGGTTAAAAGTGCGTGCTTTATCATTGCATAATTCCCCTTATCTTTGATGGCGACGCTCACAATCTAGTTTCCCTAAGCTTTTAATATTATCTATCATTAATTACAAAGAATCACGTTGACGGACACGACAATACATCCGCCTTCTTTACATTCATTTTATGTTTTTTATTCGGAATTTTATTCCGTTGTTACTTCACGTACGCACTATTCGACTGCTTTTCACATTCCCTGAAAAACATTCAGTGCACCGTTTCTCAACCCAGTTCCCGCCAGCGGTGGCAGCGCGCAAAGTGCTCTCCGGAAACGCCTTCCAAAGCCGGCTCCACCTCACCGCAGATTGCGGTCGCATATTTACAGCGGGTGTGAAACTTGCAGCCACCAGGAGGGTTGAGAGGGCTCGGCAGATCACCGTCCAGAAGCATTTCCGGTGCATATAACCCCGTCTCGTCCAGCATCGACGAGGCGATGAGAGCTTTCGTGTAGGGATGCTTGGGCGCGCGGAAAAGCTCGTCGCGGTCGGCGATTTCAACGATGCGTCCGAGATACATCACGGCAATGCGATCACAGAGATAACGCACCACGCGCAGGTCATGAGAAATCATCAGAACCGTCAGGCCGTGGCGGCGCTTCATGTCCATCAGGAGGTTCAGGATCTGCGTGCGCATCGAGGCGTCGAGTGCCGATGTCGGTTCATCACAGACAAGGAAACTCGGATTGAGAAGAAGCGCGCGGCCGATGACGACGCGCTGCAACTGGCCGCCGGAACACTGGCTCGGATACCGATCGTAAAAGGAACCGTCGAGACCGACTTCCTCCAGCATTCGGAAAACACGCGCCGTGCGCTCCTCGCGGGTGCCGATGCCGTGCTGGGCAAGCGGCGCTTGCATGCTCTGGCCAATGCACATACGCGGATCGAGTGCGGAATAAGGGTCCTGAAACACCAGTTGCACAACCCGGCGCACGCGCCGGAGCGCCTCGCCCTGCATGTGCAATATGTCGTGATCTCCGATGCTGACCTCACCCCGCGTCGCGTGCGTCAGGCGCGTGATCAGTCCGGCAACAGTGCTTTTGCCGCAACCGGATTCGCCGACAAGGCCCAATACCTCCCCCTCGCCGATCGTCAGGGAAACATCGTCGACGGATTTCACCACACGGTGACCAAGGCCCGATATGGGATAATATTTGCAGAGATTCTTCGCGACTACATAGGGCCGGCCGCTGTTTTCCGCCGATGGCGGCATCTGTGTCATGGCTTTGGATAACATCATCGCCTCCTTCAACAAACCGCATGGTCGGCATGGTCGTGACCGGCCTGGTCGTCGCCGACTGCCCAGCACCGCGCCTTGCGCCCTTCAGGCAAGGCATTCAATGCAGGCTCCATTGCCATGCAGCGGCTTCCCATGCCTTCAGACTTTGCGAGCGCGCAACGCGGATGAAACCGGCAACCGCAGGACATGTCGTGGGCCTGTGCGCCCGAACCGGGGATCGTCAGCAACTGTCCCTCGCCGTCGGTGGTCAGCAGCGAACAGCTGATGAGCGCCTTGGTATAGGGGTGCTGCGGCGCCTTGAGGATCGCCTGGGTCGGCCCTTCCTCGACAATGCGGCCGGCATACATGACCGCGATCCGGTCTGCGAAGGCGGCAACGACCGAGAGATCGTGGGTGATGAGCAAAGTGGCAAGCCGGCGCTTGCGGCGCTCGTCATCGAGCAGGCGGAGTATCTGTGCCTGAACGGTGACATCAAGCGCCGTCGTCGGTTCGTCGGCGATCAGAAGCTGCGGATTGCCTGACAGTGCAGCGGCAATCATGACACGTTGCGCCATGCCGCCGGAAAGCTCATGCGCAAAGCATTGCGCCCGCGCCGACGGATCGGGAATGCCGACATCCGAAAGAAGGCCGACGACCCGGTTAAGTGCGGCGTGCCGGCTCATTTTACGGTGGATCCAAAGCGGCTCCGCTACCTGCGTCCTCACCCGACTGGTCGGGTCGAGCATGGCCTGCGGCTGCTGGAACAGCATGCTGATATCGGCCCCGCGTAGTGCATCGAGTTCGGAAGATGAAAGAGCGAGAATGTCGCGGCCGGCAAAGGAAATGCGGCCGGAATTGATTTCCGCGCCCTGCGGCAAAAGTCGCATCAGCGACAGCGCCGTCATGCTCTTTCCCGATCCGGATTCGCCGACGAGAGCGACGACTTCGCCGGCGTTGACGGAAAGCGTCAGGCCCGAAATAACAAACTTGCGGCCATTTTGCGCCGGCACTGAAACGTGCAGGTCCTCTATCTCCAGAAGCGGTGCGCATTCAGGGGATATGGCCGTATTTGCAAGCGTTTGTCCTTCGATATTCATAAGAGTTCCCCTTATTTTTATTGAATCGGAGGCATTGCGTATTTTCATGCGGCTTCAGACGATATTACTCTCCCTCCTGCTCCGTTGCGTCGTCCATGTTTGACAATCGTCAAATCCGTCATTGCCCGCCCGCAGGCGTCAATGACCGTTGGTTTTCTTTGTTTCCAGATTCAGGCCATGGCCGATCCACGTTACGCTGAGCGCCGCCAAGAAGATCGCCAGACCCGGTGCGATGACGAGAACGGGCATCCGTTCCGCGTAAGCCTGCGCATCGGCCAACATCAGCGCCCAGTCGGCGGCCGGCGGCTGTACGCCAAGGCCCAGAAACGACAACCCGCCAACCGTGATCAGCTTGTGGCCGAAGCGCAGGAACGCCACCGCCGCAATCGGCCAGATCGTGTTGGGAATAATATGCCGGAAGATAATGAAGCGCCGTGTGCAGCCGAGCACCTCGGCGGCGCGGATATATTCGCGCGAATTGATCGAGAGCGTCAGTCCCCGCGCCAGTCGTGCAAAAGGTGTCCACCCGACGATCGTCAGCGACGCGATCAGCGTGCCATATCCCGGACCGAAAATGGCCACGAGGAAAATCGCGATTACCACGTCCGGTATGGCGATGAGCAGGTCCACGATGCGCATCAGCACCTCGTCGAGGATGCCGCGGCTGCGGCCGCTGATGATGCCGATGAAGGTCCCGATCACGACAGAGAGAATGACGGTGACGGCGGCAATGGTGACCGTGAAGCGGCCGCCGACCAGCAGCCGGCTGAGCACATCGCGGCCCAGGTGGTCCGTTCCCAGCCAGTAGAGGGCGCTCGGCGCGTTCAACCGCAGACGCAGGTTCTGCTTTGCCGGATCATAGGGCGAAATCCACGGCGCGATGACCAGCAGCAGGATGATGACCAGAAAGATCGCCGCACCCGCATAGAAGGTCCAGTGACGGCAGCGGATGAAATCCGTAAACCGGGCGAGGCTCGAGGGGCGCTTGGGCGCAGTCATCGGCATGGCGGCGGCAGGCGCGCTCGGGAAGTGACTAATGGTCATGGTGACCTCGCATTGCTGGATTGATCAGGACATAAAAGCTGTCGGCCAAGGTATTGATGAGGATGGAGAGCGCCACGATGCAGATGAAACCGCCCTGCAGCATCGGGATATCGCGATTGACCACGGCGTCGTAGAGAAGCCGGCCCATGCCGGGGATGGCGAAGATGACTTCCACGACCACCGATCCACCCAAAAGGCCCGCGAGCCACAATGCGAAGAAGGTGACGACCGGCAGCGAACCGTTGCGGACGCCATGCCGCAGCACCGTGCTATGCATGCCGAGACCGCGGCTGCGGGCCGCCGTGATATAAGGCGCGCGCAGTACCTCGGCCATGGCCGCGCGCGTCACCTGGGTGAAATAGGCGAGCGGCCTGAGCGTGAGCGTCAATGCGGGAAGCACCAGCGAGCGCCAGCTATCCCATCCGGCTGACGGCAACCAGCCGAGATAAAGCGCAAAGACCAGAGCCGACATGGGCGCAAACCAGTACTCGGGCGTTGCGACGAAGGTCTGGATCATCAGCGTCGCAAAATTATCGAGCCGTCCGCCGGGACGCATGGCCGCCAGCGTACCGAGCGGCAGGGCGACGGCGACCGCGAATGCAAGCGCCGTCAGCGCCAGCGTTACCGACACCCAGAGCGAGCGCATAAGTTCGGCAGCGACGGGCTGGCTGCTGGTGAAAGAAAAACCGAGGTCGCCGCGCAACGCATTCGACAGCCATGCGAAATATTGCACATAAAGCGGCCGGTCGAGCCCGAGACTGACCCGTAGCGCCTCCACCGCATGCGGATCGAGCGCGGTATCGCGCATGCGTGAAAACAAGATGGTGCGAGCCGGATCGCCGCCCGCCATATAGGGCAAAAGAAACGCGATGACGGACACAATCGCCAGCATCAGGCACAGAATAAAGAAGCGCTGTATTACCTGTATCCACATGGCTTGGTCTCCTTCATCGTGATTGGCAATTCGCACTGCATTCATTGCCCGCTCCCCCAAAAGGAACCGGGGGCTTATTTCACTGGGCGCTGTAAATCCATCACCGGACCTGCTGTGCCCTTCAGCATGCCGGTGCGTTTGGGCACGACGGCAACCGCTGAAAAATCAAGATCTTCCGCATGAGCAAGGTCATGAATGATCGGGCATTCCGGCTCACCATTGTCCGGGCAATAGGTCGCGAGGTTTCGGAGCGTGTCCGCCATCTCCCGCAGCGTATCCATCTTCGCTTCCAGGTCGACGACATGTTCCATGACGATGCGTTTGACATCACAGGAGGCGCCACCGGGGTCGCGCCAGAGGGTCATGAGTTGCCTGATTTTTTCGATGGAAAAACCGAGATCGCGTCCGCGCCGGATAAAGCGCAGCGTTTCCAAGTCGTTGGCAGTGTAGACCCGATAGCCGGATTCCGTGCGGTTTGCCGATTTGATCAGGCCGATTGTCTCGTAATGCCTGATCATCTTCGCAGAAACACCGGAGGCGGTGGCGGCTGTGCCAATATTCATCGATCCTGCTCCTATCTTTCCGAGGTAGAAAATACATCCGCGCGATTGTCGGAGAGCGGCTCAGCTCCATTGAGCCAGCCGATCACCACGTCGCCTAATGGTACGGCTCGGCATGCAAGCGTCAGACCATCTGCCTTCTCTTCCTCTGTCAGAGAAAAGGGCGTGTGCTTGAGAAGATCGACATCGCCGGAGATCAGCCTGGATTTGCAGGCGCCACAGCGGCCCATACGACAGCCATGCGGATAAGCGATCTCAGCCGCCAAGGCGGCCTGGAGGACAGTCTCGCCCGGCGCCACAGAGATGCTGCGTTCGATCTGCGGCAGGAAAACGGTGTGTTGAAGCGCCATGTCTGCTCCTCCTATTCCGCCGCTGCGAGCTTAAGGCCCGCAGGTCTGTCCACCAGGGGCGCACGGAAGCTCTTCAGGCGTAGCGCGTTCGTCAATACGAAGACGCTGGAAAGCGCCATGGCTCCGGCAGCAAGGACTGGCGACAGCAGAACGCCGTTGACAGGATACAATATTCCGGCCGCGACGGGAACGAGAGCGGCATTGTACGCGAAGGCCCAGAACAGATTCTGGCCGATATTGCGGATCGTGGCCTTGGAGAGTGCGATGGCGTTGGCGACGCCGCGTAGATCGCCGGACATCAGCACCACGTCGGCGCTTTCAATCGCGACATCCGTGCCCGTGCCGATGGCAAGCCCGACATCGGCGGCGGCCAGCGCCGGTGCATCGTTGATGCCGTCGCCGACGAAGGCGACACGTCGACCGTCGGCGGCGAGCCTCTTGACCGCCTCGACCTTGCCGTCGGGCAGGACTTCCGCCACCACCTCGTCAATGCCGAGCCGACGGGCGATGGCTTCAGCGGTGCGGCGGTTGTCACCCGTGATCATCGTCACTTTAAGGCCGAGCGCATGCAGCGCCGCAATCGCCTCCGGGGTCGTCTGCTTGATCGGATCGGCAACGGCGACGATCGCGGCCAGCCTGCCATCGACGGCGGCATAAAGCGGCGACTGCCCTTCCCTGCCCAGCCGCTCGGCATCTTCTGCGAACATCGCGACATCGTAACCGAGCTTGGTCATGAACCGGTCCGCACCTGCTTCCACCCTGCGGCCGTCGACCATGGCTGCAACACCAAAACCGGGGGTCGCCTCGAAGCCCTCCGCATCGACAAGCGTCATGCCGCCATGTTTCGCAGCCTCGACGATCGCTTCGGCAATCGGATGTTCGGAATGGTTCTCCAGCGATGCGACGAGGCGCAAAACCTCATCCACATCGAAGCCCTCTGTCGTGGTAAAATGCACCAGCTTCGGCTTGCCGAGCGTCAGCGTGCCTGTCTTGTCAACAGCGACCACGTCGGCGTCGCGCAGCGTCTGAAGCGCATCGCCACGGCGGAACAACACGCCCATTTCCGCGGCGCGGCCGGTGCCGACCATGATCGAGGTCGGCGTGGCAAGGCCCATAGCACAGGGACAGGCGATGATGAGCACCGCAACCGCATTGACGAGCGCGAAGGTCAAGGCCGGATCTGGCCCGAACATGAACCATACGATGAAGGTGGCGAGCGCTGCCAGCATTACCGCCGGCACGAACCAGTTTGTCACCTTGTCTACCAGCGCCTGAATGGGCAGCTTGTCGGCCTGCGCCTCCTCCACCATGCGGATGATCTGGGCTATCAGCGTATCTGCGCCGACCTTGGTGGCGCGGAAGGTGAAGGAGCCATTGCGGTTCACCGTGCCGCCGACCACTTCGGAACCCTCGGCTTTGGTAACCGGGACCGGCTCACCCGTGATCATCGATTCATCGACATAAGAGGAGCCACTCAGAATCAGACCATCGACCGGCACTTTCTCACCGGGGCGAACGACGATCACATCACCCGTTCGCACATCCTGTAAGGGTACATCGATTGTTTCGCCATCGCGCAACACGCGGGCCGACTTGGCCTGCAGGCCGACGAGCCGCTTTATCGCCTCGCTGGTGCGGCCTTTGGCGCGCGCTTCCAGGAAACGACCAAGGAGGATGAGTGAGACGATGACCGCTGCTGCCTCATAATAGACATTGGCCGTGCCACTCGGCAGGATTTTGGGCATGAAGGTTGCGACGACCGAAAACCCCCAGGCGGCGGCGGTGCCAAGTACGACGAGCGAATTCATGTCCGGCGCAAACCGCAGAAGCGCGGGTATGCCTTTTTTGAAGAAGCGCAGGCCGGGACCGAACAGAACCAGCGTGGTCAGCACGAATTGCAGATACCAGCTTTCCCGCATGCCAACCGTTGCCATCACGAAATCATGGATGGCGGGCACCAGATGCGAGCCCATTTCCAGTACGAAGACCGGCAACGTCAGTGCAGCGGCGACGGCAAGGCTGATTTTGAGGCTCCGCAGTTCCGCCTCGCGCTTGTCCTGCTCTCCATCCGTGGCTTTGTCGGCGACAACCTCACTTGCCTTATAGCCCGCCCGTTTGATGGCATCCGAAAGGTTGGCCGCAGACACGGCGTTGCCGGCAACGCGGACGGTGGCGCGTTCCGTCGCCAGATTGACGCTTGCACCGGAAACACCGGAAACGGCCTTCAACGCCTTTTCGACACGTCCGACGCAGGAGGCGCAGGTCATGCCCTCAATATCGAGTTCGATGGTTTTTTCTTCGACGCTGTAACCGGCCTGCCGCACCGCCTCGATAACGGCCGGCACATCCGGCGACCCGGAAAAGGAAATGTCGGCACGTTCCGTTGCCAGATTGACCGAAGCTTTCAGAACGCCCGGCACCTTGGCAATCGCCTTTTCCACGCGGCCGACACAGGAGGCGCAGGTCATGCCATCGATCGCAATCTGATGACTCGCCCGGAGCTCCATTTGTGACATGCGTATGACCCCTCTTTTCTTGTGTTGAAAAAAGATAGGGCTTCCCATCGTGGCAAGGTCAAGAGGTTCTTTTTGATGATTCCCGGGGAAAAATGCCGCCCTCGTAATCAAGCTCATTTTTTAGGCGCGCGCGGGCGTTCGCGCGATCTATACCCAAAAAGCCGGGAACCCCGTTTAAATGCCCCGAAATCTCAGGAAAACGAAAAGAAAATTTTAATCAGGATGATATGGTGCGGACGGCGGGACTTGAACCCGCAAGACCAATGGTCGGCAGATTTTAAGTCTGCTGCGTCTACCGATTTCGCCACGTCCGCATTGCCGCGCCACGAACCGTTCCGGCCGGGGCGTTACAAAAAATCGTCATGCTGCCGGCGCCCGGCGCTGGGTTCCGGTCCCGAAGATGACTGAGCCTCATCTACACAGGCCGAACCGTTTCGGTCAACGGGGCCTCCGAGCATTTCCAGGAAAAGTGGAACCCGGTTTTCCGTCCGGGAAGGCGGCGAACCAAGAGCGAGAGCGTTTTCGCGATTCGACAAAAAGCGAGAATGCTCTACCCACACCAGGACTGATTTTTTGCCGATGCCGGATGCGCGAGCCCTTCGCGCACGAGTTGATCGGCGAAGGATACGCCCGAACGCGAAAGCCGTTTGCGTTCCGTGGCTTGCCCGCCCGCAGCGCCGCCGGACGCCACATCGAAGGCCCCGGCATTCAACATGTCACGAAGCCTGACCTTCGCAATGAAACCGCGCTGGCGCTCTTCCATGCAGCGCGCCCGGTCGATCTGCGGCACTTCTATGCCGGCAAGCTGCATTTTCACGCCCTTCATCCAGAAGGTGTTGCCGTCGGCCACGCAATTGTTGAGGCCGGAACGACCGCAGAAAGCAAAAGTACCGCTTTTTTCACCGAGCGAAATTTTTTCGACCGAAGGACGGGTTTCCGGCAAGATAGCGGCGACCTGGCTCGGCTGCGAGGCGGACGGCATGGCGATCGAGCGCGGTGGCACCGGGCCGTTGCCGGGCAGAGCCGGCGATGCGGGGCGAATGGACGCCACTTTCTCCCGCGTGACGGAATCGCGTTTGGCCGCCGTGGCAACTTTCGAAGAACTCGTGGTCGAAGATGTCGCCTTTGCAACATGCCGCTGCGGCAAAAGACTGTCGCGATGTTCGTAAGCCTGAATGCCGCCGGCGACGACGCCCAGCATCAGCACCCAGGGCCAAACGCTACCGCCGCTCGATTTCTTCGCCGTGCGGCGTCGTGCTGTCGATTTTCGGTTGCTCACGATCGGACTCCTTTCAACGGAGCCGCATTATCGGCCAAAGGAGTTTCCGAAAGGTTGGCGTTGCCGGGCGTTTTCGCTTTTCACAGAAAAGGGGGAAACGCCCTAACCCCTTGTTTTCTCAATTTCCCGAATGGAAAGCACGCAAATGAGCTGTGGATAAACCGTCAGCGAACCTGATCGAGAAGGCGCTTGCATTCGAGGAGGTCGAACAGGGCTTCCTGCAAAAGCGCCTGATCGTCCTTGCCGATACTCGACTTGCCGACCGATATTTCCGCATCGCCGCCACCGCCGAAGCCAAAAAAACGGCCGCTTGGCTTGGCCTTCGGACGGCCGACGACCTCGTCCCCATCGGTATCGACGACACGCGGTTCGGCGACTTCCTTTTCACCGCTCGCCGCCATGATGGCTTCCATGGTTGCGAGATCACCGGAGGCGATGGCCGCCACGAAGCGGTTACCATTGGCTTTCAGCAGCTTCTGTACGCCCTTAATGGTGTAGCCATGGTCATAAAGAAGGTGACGGATACCCTTCAGGAGATCGATATCGTCAGGGCGGTAATAACGGCGGCCCCCGCCCCGTTTCATCGGCTTGATCTGCGGAAAGCGTGTTTCCCAGAAACGCAGCACATGCTGCGGCAGGTTCAACTCATCCGCCACTTCACTGATCGTCCGAAACGCGTCGGGGCTTTTATCCAAATTTCCACTCCCATCCGAACCGGAGCGCCATGCATCCGGCCGGACACTGAACGAGAACGCTTTTCACACGCCGGTCAAACATCGCGCGACATCCGTTCTGAACCCGCGCAGACGCCATTGCGGCGAGATACAAATCACTAAAATTGATTATGATGTGAGTCGACCGGATTTCAACGGCTTGCACGTTGAAATTCAAGCATGTTCACAAGAAGAATGGGAAAAAGGCTTACGATACGACAAAAATGCGTGTCGCTTATAACTCTAGAGAAGGATTATGCTCCGGCCTTCTGGCCCTTCTGCTTGGCCTTGCGGGCCGTATGCGCCTTCAGAATACGCTGCTTCAGCACATTCGAGGCCTTGAAGGTCATGACGCGACGTGGGGAGATCGGAACTTCCTCGCCCGTCTTGGGGTTGCGGCCGATGCGCTCGTTCTTTTCCCGGATTTGAAACGTCGCGAAGGAAGAAAGCTTGACGACTTCGCCGCGGGTTATCGCGTTGCAAATTTCGTCAATGATCGTCTCGACCAGTTCAGCGGATTCGGTGCGGGACAGCCCGACTTTACGAAACACAGATTCTGCAAGATCTGCGCGTGTCACTGTCTTCCCGGCCATTTTTCCCCACAAACCGTGTCTGAACTCTTCTCTAGGAGCCGCCGAGATTATTTCCCTTGTGGCGACCGGTCAAGGGATTGTTCCAGATTCATTTGAGGCTTTCGGCAATCAGTGCAAGGGCTTAGGGCGAGTGATACGCTTTTGACACAGGCTCGGGCCGCTCCGGCGCGTCCGATCGAGGCGTGAGCGCGAAAATCACAACCGATTTCGCGCCATCGCCCCGGCAAACGCGAAAATCGCGCCTTTACCAGCGCAGCAGCACCGCGCCCCAGGTGAAGCCGCCGCCCATGGCCTCCAGCATCACCAGATCGCCCTTCTTGATGCGTCCATCACCGGCGGCAACAGCGAGCGCCAGCGGAATGGAGGCGGCCGAGGTATTGCCGTGCTGATCGACGGTGATCACGACTTTTTCCGGGTCTATGTTAAGCTTCTTCGCTGAACCGTCGATGATGCGCTTGTTGGCCTGGTGCGGAACCAGCCAGTCGAGATCGTCGGCCGTTGTGCCGGTCGCCTCGAAGGCCTGCTCGATGACGTCGGTGATCATGCCAACGGCGTGCTTGAATACTTCCCGGCCTTCCATGCGCAGATGACCGACCGTGCCTGTGGTGGAAGGACCGCCATCGACATAGAGCTTTTCCTTGTGCGAGCCGTCGGAGCGCAGCTGTGCGGTCAGGATGCCGCGATCGGCGGAGGTGCCTTCACCCTCACCGGCCTCCAGAACCAGCGCGCCGGCGCCGTCACCGAAGAGGACGCAGGTCGTGCGGTCCTTCCAGTCGAGGATGCGCGAGAAGGTCTCAGAGCCGATCACCAGAACGCGCTTGGCCATGCCGCCGCGAATATAGAGATCGGCGGTCGATACGGCATAAACGAAACCGGAGCAGACGGCCTGCATGTCGAAGGCGAAACCGTGGGTCATGCCAAGACGGTTCTGGATGTTCACCGCCGTTGCCGGAAAGGTGTTATCCGGGGTCGAGGTGGCCAGAATGATGAGGTCGATATCGTCGGGCGTGAGGCCGGCATTGTCGAGGGCGGCACGCGCCGCCGCTTCACCGAGAGACGCGGTGGTTTCACCTTCGCCGGCGATATAACGCTGTCTGATGCCTGTGCGCTGCACGATCCATTCGTCTGACGTCTCGACGACACCTTCGATTTCACTGTTGGTCATGACACGCTTCGGAAGCGCTGCCCCGAAACCACGAACTATAGAGCGGATCATTCCCTTATTCCTCGTCAGCCACGAGAGCTTCGGGCGCCGGGGGCGGAAGCCGTCTTGCGTGGTAAATTTTCAGATCATTCTCAATCTTGGCCGTCAGGCCGTTATGAACCATGTCGTAGCCGACATCCACGGCAGAGGCAAAACCAACGGCATCCGTGCCGCCATGGCTCTTGATGACGATGCCGTTGAGGCCGAGAAACACGCCGCCATTGACCTTGCGCGGGTCCATCTTTTCCCTCAGCACATCGAAGGCACTTTTTGCGAGGATATAACCGATCTTGGCGAAGAAGCTGCGGGAGATCGCCTCACGCAGCAGCGTGGTGATCTGGCGGGCGGTGCCTTCGGCGGCCTTGAGCGCGATGTTGCCGGTGAAACCTTCGGTCACCACCACATCCACCGTGCCCTTGCCGATATCGTCGCCTTCGACGAAACCACGATAGTCGATGGTGGCGAGATCGGCCTCGCGGATCAGACGTCCGGCCTCACGCACCTCTTCCTGACCCTTGACCTCCTCGACGCCGACATTCAGCAGGCCGACGGTCGGACGGTCGATATCGAACAGCGCACGCGCCATGGCGCCGCCCATCAGGGCGAAATCCAGCAGCTGCTGGGAATCAGCGCCGATGGTCGCGCCGATGTCGAGCACGATGCTTTCGCCTTTCAGTGTCGGCCAGATGCCGGCAATCGCCGGGCGCTCCACCCGCGCCATGGTGCGCAAACAGAATTTCGCCATGGCCATCAAGGCGCCGGTATTGCCGGCGGAAACGGCGACATCGGCTTCACCGAGCTTCACGGCTTCAATGGCGCGCCACATGCTGGAGACGTAGCGGCCGCGGCGCAGCGCCTGGCTCGGTTTCTCGTCCATGCTGACCGAGACTTCACAATCGTGAAAGACCGACTTTTCCCGAAGCGTGGGATATTGTGCCAGAATGGGGTCGCATTTGCTCTTCTGCCCGTAGAGCAGAAAAGTTACATCGTTGTGCCGTTCAAGCGCCTTGGCGGCACCGGGTATGGCAACATCTGGGCCGAAATCGCCGCCCATGACGTCAATTGCAATTCTGATCACTCGTCCCTTATCCTTACTTGCCGCCAATCAAGCGGATTTTGCGCGAAAATACCTTTTCCGGCTCTTGTTACAATAAAATTATTTCAGCCCGGCTGGGCCATTCAGTCTTTTTTCCAATCTTTCAACACGGCAAAGGGCGATGGCGGCTTGTCATCGTCGGCCTCTTTTTCAGCCTTTTCGGCAAATTCCACATTCGGCTTGCGCGGATAAGGGTCGATGGCAAGGGCCGCAAATTCGGCAACCACGGCACCGACATCGATGCTGTCGCCGGTGAACTGGTCGGGAATGTCGGGACCATCGGGATCGAGTACGATCTCGCCTTCTTCGTTCGTCACCATCCGCGCCAGCTTCGATCCTTCCGGCACGAAAATATGCTCCACGGTCTCATCGATCTTGCTCGAAACCGGTTCCAGCGTCACGACGCAGGATTGAGTGACCGCCGCATGCACTTCGCCCTTGATCTTGATGCCATCCTTCTTCCAGCGGGTTACCTGCAGCTCCGCCTTCAGATATTCGACGGAGACCACATCCCAGAATTTCGCAAGCGCCTTCAACTCCTCGGCGCTGGCTTCGAGACCAATCCTGACCGGATTGGCGGAAATATGGCCTACCTTGACGGGATAGGAAAAAGGCAGGTCATCATTTGCGGGGTGTCGCGCGTTCATCGTGAACCTCATTGTCCAGGCAGGGGCAGCGTCAGGCTTCCGGTTGCTATCGTTTCTTCGGACTGGGCGGCAAGGGCATCGGATGTCTCCATCATCCAGCCCGCCAGCCCTTCCATCTCGGGTGCCTTCTCATCTACCTGCGGATATATATTGCGCCGGAGCGCTGCGGCAAGGGCGACGCGGTCGGAAGCATCCAGCGCCGCCGCATAGGATTCCAGCCGCCCATAGAACATGCCGGCGAATTTCTTCATGCGTTTCGGCACACCCTGATCGCCTATCCCCAATTCGCGGATGGAATGATCGAGGTCCTGAAAAAAGGCGTCGACGATCTCCTGGGCGATCTCCTGCCCGCTGACACCTGACGATTTGGTGCGGCGAAAATAGAGAATCATGATGACCGACAGCATCTCGAAGCGGCCCATGACCGTGTCGGGCACACCGAAGTCGAGATAAAACCCGGGCGCGCGGGCGGCAGCCGTTAAGGTCGCATATTGCCGGTCGACTATGGCGCGATTGTTGTTTTTCTGTCTGAACAGCCCGAATATCATCGTTTTTTTTCCGAAGGGGACGGGTGAATTCGCTTACCGCCCATCGCACTTGTTGCATGATCGTCAAAGCTGGTTTACCGAAGCATCCACGAATTGCAATGCTGTCACGGTCACGTTCGTCTTTGGGCTGAAACAGTCGAAGAGAACCGGAGGAGTTCCAGAAGGTCGGGAAAGCATTGAATTTGGGGGGTGATCGGGATTTTCCGTCCCCGGATTGACACAATCATGTGCACAGACACTGTGCACCACGCAATGCCGGAAGGTGCCATTCATGATCGCAGTCGGGGAAAAGCAGTTGAGCAAGCAGAAATCCGCAAGTCACGGCAAAATTCTGAGCAAGACCGCCATCGCAATCGTGCTCGCATCCGGCCTGCTTTCCGCCTGCACGAGCACGACAGACGTATTTCACAACGGCTACGTCATGGACGAGCAGGCCCTCCAGCTGATCCCCGAAGGTTCCAGCCGTGAGCAGGTTCTCCTGACCATGGGCACGCCTTCCACCACGGCGACTTTCGGCAACGAGGTGTTCTATTACATCTCGCAGAAGCGCGTACGCCGCGCGGCTTTCATGAAGCCGTCGCTGGTCGAGCAGAACATTCTCGCCATCTACTTCAACAAGGACGGCGTGATCGAGCGTAAGGCCAATTATACGCTGCAGGACGGCAAGGTATTCGACACGATTTCGCGCACCACGCCGACGGGCGGCAAGGACCTCACCTTCCTGCAGCAGCTGCTTTCCGGCGGTACCTCGGGCGCCAATATCGCCAAGAGCATTCTCGGTCAGGGTGGGAACACACCCTGATCGGAAGAAGGATAATAAATTCAAAGGCCCGGGGAGCGATCCCCGGGCCTTTTCATTTGGCGGAAACGTCAGCCTTCAGTGGGCAAGAACAGCCAGCAGCAGCAGCGCCACGATATTGGTGATCTTGATAGCCGGGTTGACGGCCGGACCCGCGGTATCCTTGTAGGGATCGCCGACCGTGTCGCCCGTTACCGATGCCTTGTGCGCCTCGGAACCCTTGACGTGGCGCACGCCGTCCTTGTCGATGAAGCCATCTTCGAAGCTCTTCTTGGCGTTGTCCCAGGCGCCACCACCCGACGTCATGGAAATTGCCACGAACAGCCCGTTGATGATGACACCCAGCAGGGACGCACCCAGCGCGGCAAAGGCTGATGCCTTGGAGCCCGAGATCAGCAGAACGCCGAAATAAACCACGAGCGGCGCCAGAACCGGCAGAAGCGACGGAATGACCATTTCCCTGATCGCCGCCTTGGTCAAAAGGTCCACGGCCCTGCCGTAGTCCGGCTTTTCCGTACCGGCCATGATGCCGGGTTTTTCGCGGAACTGGCGGCGGACCTCCTCAACGATCGAGCTTGCCGCCTTGCCCACCGCCGTCATGGCGATGCCGCCGAAGAGATAGGGAATGAGACCACCGAACAGCAGGCCGGCAACCACGTAAGGATTGGCGAGGCTGAAGGAAATCTCGCCTATATCCTTGAAGTAGGGATAGGTCTCGCCATTGGCGGCGAAATAGGAGAGGTCGTTGGCATAGGCCGCAAATAGCACCAATGCGCCGAGACCAGCCGAACCGATGGCGTAACCCTTGGTCACCGCCTTGGTGGTGTTGCCGACGGCGTCCAGCGCATCGGTCGCCTTGCGCACGTCGGGATCGAGACCGGCCATTTCAGCGATACCGCCCGCATTGTCCGTGACCGGGCCGAAGGCGTCGAGCGCGACGATCATGCCCGCCAGCCCGAGCATGGCGGTGACGGCGATGCCGGTGCCGAACAGGCCGCCGAGCTGGTAGGTTCCGATGATGCCGCCGACGATGACGATGGCCGGCAGCGCCGTCGATTCCAGCGAGACCGCAAGGCCCTGGATGACGTTGGTGCCATGGCCGGTGACCGATGCCTGGGCGATGGAGTTGACCGGTCGCTTGTTGGTGCCAGTATAATATTCGGTAATGACGACGATCAGCGCCGTTACGACGAGGCCGACCAATCCGCAGAAGAAGAGGTTGGTGCCGGTGATTTCCATGCCGGCCACCGTGCCAACCGTTCTCCAGCCGACCGTGGCATGAGTGGCGACCGCAAGACCGGCGACCGAGAACACGCCAGTGGCGATCAGCCCCTTGTAGAGCGCGCCCATGATGGAGTTGTTGGTGCCGAGCTTCACGAAGAAGGTGCCGGCAATCGAGGTCAGGATGCAGGCACCGCAGATCGCCAGCGGATAGACCATGGCGCTTTCCAGAATCGGCGTTCCCGCAAAGAAGATCGCGGCGAGAACCATGGTCGCGACCACGGAGACAGCATAGGTTTCGAACAGGTCGGCCGCCATACCGGCGCAATCACCGACGTTATCGCCGACATTGTCGGCAATGGTCGCCGGGTTGCGCGGATCGTCCTCCGGAATGCCGGCTTCCACCTTGCCGACGAGATCGCCGCCGACATCCGCACCCTTGGTGAAGATGCCGCCGCCGAGGCGGGCGAAGATGGAGATCAGCGATGCGCCGAAACCGAGCGACACCAGCGCGTCGATCACCTCACGCGATCCTGCAGGATGGCCCATCACCGAGGTCAAAACGAAATAATAGATCGAGACGCCGAGCAGCGCGAGGCCCGCCACCAGCATGCCGGTGATGGCGCCCGATTTGAAGGCGATATCGAGGCCGGCACCAAGGCTATGAGATGCAGCCTGCGCCGTGCGCAGATTGGCGCGCACGGAGACATGCATGCCGACAAAACCGGCGACACCAGACAGAACCGCGCCGATGATGAAACCTATGGCGGCCATGGATGACAGAAGATACCAGGCCAGAACGGCGACGATCAGCCCGACGATGGCGATGGTGAGATATTGACGGGTGAGATAAGCCTGCGCACCTTCACGGATAAAACCTGCTATTTCACGCATACGCTCGTTGCCCTGATCGGCGTCGAGAACGCTCTTGGTCGCCCATACCGCGTAAACCACGGACAGGACACCGCATAAAATTACTATGGGTATTACGGTCATGCGCACTTACCTCCCAAAAGGCCGGGTCTCACTCCCTCCCCGGCGTGGCGAAACCTTGTGCAGGGAGATGCGGACGGCCTGTCCCAAATCCCGTCTTGGGCATTTGTTCCCCTCCCAAGGAAAAATGTCCTCGCAGCGGAGATTGCGTTGGCGCGAGGTGTCGCGTCAAGCCCACAAATTTGCCTGAAACTTGAAAGGAGTAGAGCGTGGCGCGAGACTCAGGCCGCTTTTTTGCGACTTGTCAGGACGAGCGACAGGACAAGCAGAAGGCAAAGCCCGGCAACCGGCCAAATAACGAGGTTCATTACCGACCAGCCCCAGGCCGTAAACACCTTGCCGGAAGAGAAGGATGACAGGGCCACGGTGCCGAACAGCACGATATCGTGGAAGCCCTGCACCTTGTCCGCCTCATGCGGGCGATAGCTTGACGTGATGATTGCGGTTGCGCCGATGAAGCCGAAATTCCAACCGAGGCCGAGCAGGATGAGCGCCGCCCAGAAGTTCCACAACTCGATGCCCATATGCGCGACGATGGCGCAGGCCATCAGCACGATGAGGCCCGCCGCGACGATTTTTTCCGAACCGAATCGGGAAATCAGCATGCCGGTGAAGAAGCTCGGGCCGAACATGGCGAGAACGTGCCACTGGATGCCAAGCGTGGCGAGTTCCGTCGGGAAGCCGCAGCCGACTACCATGGCGAGCGGTGCGCCGGTCATCATGAAGGTCATCAAGGCGTAGGAGCCTATGCCGCAGATCATGCCCGTGATGAAACGCTGGGTTCGGACGATTTCCGACAACGGCCTTGGCGCCTCAGCGTGCGTGGCGGCAGCCTTGGGATCGGGCAGTTTCAAGAACGCCAAAATGACAATGGATAAAAGCCCCAGCGGAACGAGCGCGATAAAGGCCCCCGCAAAGGTGACCGGCGCAAGCAGGTCCTTGCCGAAAATCGCGAGCTGTGGTCCGACGATGGCCGAGATGATGCCGCCAGCCAGAATCCAGGAGATCGCTTTCGGTTTGTAGAAGGATGGCGAGGCGTCAGCTGCGGCGAAGCGAATTTTTTGCGTAAAGCCGCCGGAAATGCCGATCAGCAGCAGACCGAGGGCAAACAGCCAGAAATCGGAGCGGAAGAGCGCGACCGCGGCAATGCCGCCGCCGACAGAGCACATCAGCGCCCCGACCATGAAGCCTGCCTTGCGGCCGAGGAAGCGGGATGCGGCCGCCACGCAGATCGCGCCGAGCGCAACGCCGATATTGAAGCCGGTGAGAGGCGCGGTCGCCAGCGACTTGTCCGTCCCGAGCAACTGATAGCCGGCAAGCGCGCCGACCGAAAAGCTTAAGGGCGCGGCCGATCCCATGATCGCCTGCGCCATAGTCAGGAGGAAGACATTGCGCTTCGCCTCGTCCAGTTGAACTTCAAGTCCGGGGACGGAAACCGCGCTCATCTCTTCCTCATTTGTTATAGAGAATTTTCGCATTTCCGGACGGAAAAGCGGATTCCGTTTTTCCTCGAAATGCTCTCATTCAGCGTTTTGCCTCGCCGCGAACCTGTTTGGCAATGCGATCCAGAACCGCATTCACCAGCTTGGGCTCGTCATGCTCGAAGAAAGCGCGGGCGATTTCCACATATTCCGTGACGATGACGGCGACCGGCACGTCCTTGCGCTCGAGAATCTCGAAGGTGCCGGCACGCAGGATGGCGCGCACGGTGGCATCGAGACGCGACAGCGGCCAATCTTCCAGAAGGGCGGAGCGCACCAAGGGATCGATCTTCGTCTGATCGCGGACGACGCCGGAAACAATCGAACGGAACCATGAAGGATCGGCCTTCAGGTAGGTATCGCCATCGACTTCCTGGCCGAGACGGTGCGCTTCATATTCGGCAACAACTTCCATCACACCGGTTCCGCCGACATCCATCTGGTACAGCGCCTGCACGGCCGCAAGGCGGGCCGCGCCGCGCTGGTTGGCGGGCTTTACCGAAGGCTGGCGCGGTTCGCCGCCGTTTTCAACATCCGACATGCGTTCAGCCACCCAGTTTCTTCTTCAGCTCAATCATCGTCAGAGCCGCACGGGCCGCGAAGCCGCCCTTGTCCTTGTCGGAGCGGCGCACGCGCGCCCAGGCCTGCTCGTCATTTTCGACGGTGAGGATGCCATTGCCGATCGGCAGCGATTCGCTGACGGCGAGATCCATCAGGGCGCGGGAGGATTCATTGGCGACGATATCGAAGTGATAGGTCTCACCACGAATGACCATGCCGAGCGCAACGAAACCGTCATACTCCGTGCCGTCATTGTCTGCGCCATCGAGCGCCATCGCGATGGCCGCGGGGATTTCCAGCGCGCCGGGAACGGTGATGACGTCATAGGTGGCGCCGGCTTCATCAAGCGCGAACTTCGCGCCTTCGAGAAGCGCATCCGCCATATCGTCGTAAAAACGTGCTTCCACGATAAGAAGATGGGGTTGGGACATGATATTTTCCTGAAAAGCTTGACGCCGGATCATACCGGCTTTTGCGGCGGTCAAACCACGGCTGGCTGTTTTTGGCAAGTAATTTCATGTGTCGGCGGCGCAAGAGGCCGCGTCTGCCGGGCATTTGGCCCGGTTTCAAGCTTCCCAGCGCGGCTCCGCGACAATCAGGTTTTCTGGAAGGCGAGATGGACGCCGAGCCCCATCAGTACCGTTCCGGCAGCGCGGCGGGCAAGCACCTGCACCGCGCTGGAACGCTTCAAACGTCCGACCATGGCGCCCGCCAGAAGGACACCGACGAGATCGGCCGAGGAAAAAATGAAATTGACGGCGATGCCGAGGATCAGGAACTGCAACCAGACCGGAAAGGCAGCCGCCGGATCGACAAATTGCGGCAGGAAGGCCAGAAAGAACAGCGCCGTCTTCGGGTTGAGCACATCGACGATGATGCTGTCGATAAAGGCGCGGCGGGCCGATTTCGGCTCGATGGTCAGATTGACCGCCTCGCCCTCGAGCTTGCTGCGCAGCATCGAGAAACCGAGCCAGACGAGATAAAGCGCGCCGCAGAGCTTCACGGCGAGATAAAGCCAGGGAACGGCCAGAAACAGCACCGAAAGCCCTGCCGCAGAAGCGAAAATGTGGAAATAGCAGCCGACATGGATGCCAAGCACCGCCATCAGCCCGGCAAACCGGCCGCGCGCCATGGTTTGCGCCGCCGCATAAAGCATGGCGGGACCGGGGATATAGGCGAATAAGGCGGTGGTTATGAAAAAGGCTGTCAGCAGTTCGAAGGACGGCATGATGTATTTCCCCTACCCCGTTTGGAGCCCCAAAATGTCTTTATAACGTTTACGCTCCAATCGGAAGCAGGGTGTCGGACAAGAATTGATCTGCCGCGACGTCCGCTGACTCATCCTCCTCAGTTTAAGCCGACGGAAATTCTGCAAGCCTTGCGGCGTAACGCGCCATGGTGTCGACTTCGAAATTCACGAAATCGCCCGGCTGGCGTTCGCCCCAGGTGGTGACGGCGAGCGTATGGCGGATCAACAGCACGTCGAAATCTGTGCCTTCGACGGCGTTGACGGTCAGCGAGGTGCCGTCGAGCGCCACGGAACCCTTGGGCGCCACGAATTTCGCCAGATGCTCCGGAGCGCGCAGGCGAATGCGCACCGCCTCGCCTTCGGGTTCCACCGAAAGTATTTCCGCCTTGCCATCGACATGGCCGGAAACGATGTGGCCGCCAAGCTCATCGCCGATCTTCAGCGCCCGTTCCAGATTGACATGGGTACCCTTTTGCCAGCCGGCAATCGTTGTCAGGCGCAGCGCCTCTTCCCAGGCCTCGACCTCGTACCAGCGCTCATTGCTGCCGTCCTCCGGCAGTCTCGTTACCGTCAGGCAGACGCCGCCATGGGAGATCGATGCGCCCATATCGATGGTCTTTGGATCGTAATTGGTCGCCACCCGCAGACGCACGCCTTCGGCCAGAGCTTCCAGCTCGGATACGGTTCCGACATCGGTGACAATTCCGGTAAACATCAAATCGGCCTTTCATAACAGAAGCAGCGATCCGGCCCATGGGCGGTCTCGCTGACCAGAGCATAGTCGCCCGTGATATCGGCACGGTTGAGCGGCGTTTCAATGCCGCCCTCACCGATCACGACCGGGCTTTCGAACAGCATGATACGGTCCACCAGCCCGGCTTCAAGGAATGATTTTGCGGCAAAGGCGCCGCCTTCGACCAGAAGTTCCGACATGCCGCTTTCGGCGAGGATGTGCAGGAGATTTTCGAGGGTGGGGGCTTCGAGAATCTCGACGCCGGCTTCGATCAGGAGTTGGCGGCGGCGGTCGCGGCTACCCCCCTTTGCCCTGCCGGGCATCTCCCCCTCAAGGGGGGAGATCGATGGGGCACCGTCCTGCCCGGCATTGACAGACAGAGAATGAGAAGTGGGTTCAAAATTTGAACGAGCGGGCAACGTCTTGCCAATTTCCCCCCTTGAGGGGGAGATGCCCGGCAGGGCAGAGGGGGGTATCGCCGCAACGATCACCGGCACCTCCCGCGCTGTCTTCACCAGCTTCGATGTCAGCGGCAACTCAAACTGCCGGTCCAGCACGATCCGCACCGGCGAGCGATTTTCAAGACCTGCGATTCGAACCGTCAGCTCAGGATCATCCGCAATAGCGGTGCGGATACCGACGAGGATGCAATCACAACGCGCCCTAAGCTCATGCACGGCATGGCGGGCCTCGGGCCCGGTGATCGCCACCTGCCCCTCACCTTTCCTGCCGATCATGCCATCGGCAGAAATTGCAAGCTTCAGAATCACATGCGGGCGTTTTTTCATCTGGCGCGTAAGGTAGCCTGCCAGCGCCCTTTTACCTTCGTCCCGCAACAGGCCGGTTTCCACGACAATACCGGCATCGCGCAATATCTGATAACCGCGGCCGGAAACGCGCTCATCGGGATCATCCACCGCCACCACGACACGGGCGACGCCGTATTCCACCAAGGCATTGGCGCAGGGCGGGGTTTTGCCCCAGTGGGAACAGGGTTCGAGCGTCACATAGGCGGTGGCGCCGCGCGCCGCCTCGCCGGCGATTTCCAGCGCCTGCCGTTCGGCATGCGGGCGGCCGCCAACGGCGGTCACGGCCTCAGCGATGATTTGCCCGTCTTTGACGAGAACACAGCCGACGGAGGGATTGGTGAGCGTTTTGCCCTGATGGCGAAGCGAAACCTCGATGGCGCGGGCCATGAACCTTTCGTCATCGGCACGGGTGGTCACGGCTAGACTCCGGCGTCCGTATCGCGGGCGATCTTGGCGTTGATTTCGGCAATCACGTTCTCAAAATCCTCGGCATGGCTGAAATCACGATAGACCGAGGCGTAGCGCACGAAGGCAACGTCATCGAGGCTCTTCAGTGCTTCCAGGACCTGGAGGCCGATTTCTTCCGAGGGAATTTCCGTCTCGCCGGAGCTTTCGAGACGACGGGCGATGCCTGACACAGCCCGCTCGATCCGGTCGCGATCGACCGGGCGTTTGCGCAGCGCGATCTCGAAGGAACGCACCAGCTTTTCCCGGTCGAAGGGCAGCTTGCGGCCGCTTTTCTTGATGACCATCAGCTCGCGCAGTTGCACGCGCTCATAGGTCGTGAAGCGGCCGCCGCAATCGGGGCAGATGCGCCGCCGGCGGATGGAGGTATTGTCCTCCGCCGGACGCGAGTCCTTGACCTGTGTGTCTTCGGAACCGCAAAATGGGCAGCGCATCGTCTTTTTTCCTTACATGTACGGGTACATCGGGAAACGGTCGGTCAGGCCGACGACCTTTTCACGCACCGCAGCCTCGACGGCGGCGTTGCCCTCGTCCGAATTGGCAACCTTCAGACCATCGAGAACCTCGACGATCAGCTTGCCGATTTCTCGGAATTCCGCTTCCTTGAAACCGCGCGTCGTGCCGGCCGGCGTGCCGAGACGGACACCCGAGGTGACGAAGGGCTTTTCCGGATCGAAAGGAATGCCGTTCTTGTTGCAGGTGATGTAAGCGCGGCCAAGAGCTGCTTCCGCGCGCTTGCCGGTGGCGTTCTTCTTGCGAAGGTCAACCAGCATCAGGTGGTTGTCCGTGCCGCCGGAAACGACGTCCAGACCGCCTTCGATCAGGGTTTCGGCCAGCGCCTTGGCGTTCTTTACCACCTGTGCGGCATAATCCTTGAACTCCGGCTGCAAAGCTTCACCGAAGGCAACGGCCTTGGCGGCGATGACATGCATCAGCGGGCCGCCCTGCAGGCCGGGGAAGACGGCCGAGTTGAACTTCTTGGCCAGATCCTCGTCATTGGTGAGGATCATGCCGCCACGTGGGCCACGCAGAGACTTGTGCGTGGTGGTGGTGGCAACATGGCAATGCGGGAACGGCGACGGATGCTGGCCACCGGCAACGAGACCGGCGATGTGGGCCATGTCGACCATCAGATAAGCGCCGACTTCATCGGCGATCTCGCGGAAACGCTTCCAGTCCCAGACGCGAGAATAGGCGGTGCCACCGGCGAGGATGAGCTTCGGCCGGGTTTCCTTGGCCTTGCGCTCCACCTCGTCCATGTCGAGAAGGTTGTCGCCTTCGCGCACGCCGTAGGACACGACGTTAAACCACTTGCCGGACATGTTGACTGGCGAACCATGCGTCAGGTGACCGCCCGAATTCAGGTCGAGGCCCATGAAGGTATCGCCCGGCTGCAGGAGTGCGAGGAACACGGCCTGGTTCATCTGCGAACCGGAGTTCGGCTGGACGTTGGCGAAGTTGACGCCGAACAGCTTCTTGGCGCGCTCGATGGCGAGCTCTTCAGCGATGTCTACGAACTGGCAGCCGCCGTAATAACGCTTGCCCGGATAACCTTCCGCATATTTGTTGGTCATGAT
This sequence comes from Agrobacterium salinitolerans, assembly GCF_002008225.1. Classification (GTDB taxonomy): domain Bacteria; phylum Pseudomonadota; class Alphaproteobacteria; order Rhizobiales; family Rhizobiaceae; genus Agrobacterium; species Agrobacterium salinitolerans. Next base: position 680,756 of record NZ_MRDH01000006.1, read on the forward strand.
CGAACCCTGCGCTTCGAGCACGGCGCGGGAAACGATATTTTCCGATGCGATCAGTTCGATCTCGTGGCGCTGGCGACCCAGTTCCTTCTCGATCGCGCCGAAAATATCCGGATCGGCTTCGGCAAGCGGGCGGGAGAAGAAAGCATCTGTGTTCGACATGATGAAGGCTCCTGAAACAGTAATGCGATGGCGTCTTAGCGCCCTGCCCGGACAAGAGCAATACGGGCAGCGAGATTTGCCCGTCAAACTGCGACGTTGGGGCGAAAAGTGACGGTTGTTTTTATGAAAAACAGGATGCGACGGAAAATAAAGGCGGCGCTTCGATGATGCGCGGCCAAGCCGCACACTCGCGTCATCCTCGGGCTTGTCCCGAGGATCTGCAACGCTTCTATTTTACGATAGGTGATTAGATCCTCGGGACAAGCCCGAGGATGACGGCGGAGGGACTGGCCGGCTTTCCAGCGATCACCTCTCCCCTCGCCCACAATTCCAAGCTGACGGCAAAAAGCCTGATCAGTTGCGCGGCAGCAGATCGTCGTCCACGGCACCTGCCGGCTGCTCCATGCCCGCGGTGGTGTTGAGCGCCAGTTCGGCATTGCCGTCCTTGCCGTAGATATCGTCGCGGAACTGAACCACGCCGTCCTTTGCCGACCATGCGGTGATATAGACGAAATAAACGGGAACTTCCTGAGCGAGCTTTATCGGCGTGTTGACGCGGGTGGCGATGACGCGTTCCATCTCCTGGCGCGACCAGCCGGGCGTGTCGCGCAGCAGCCAGCTCGTCAGGTCGCGCACGTTCTGCACGCGCACACAGCCGGAGGATTCGAAACGCATCAGCTTGTTGAACAGGCCCTGCTGCGGCGTGTCGTGCATATATTCGTTATTGGGATTGTGGAAGTTGATCTTCGTGGACGACATGGCGTTGATCTTGCCGGGGTCCTGACGGAACATCAGGTTCGGAGCCTTCGGCGCGAACCAGTCGACTGCGGTTGGCGACACTTCCTGTCCCTTGCCGTCGATGAGGCGGATATTGTTCCGCTCCAGATAGGTCGGGTCCTTCTGCATCAACGGCACGATGTCCTTTTCGACGATCGAGCGCGGTGCGGTCCAATAAGGGTTCAGGATGACTTCGTAAATCTTGGAGTTGATCACATGGGTCGGACGGCTGGCGCGACCGACGACGGCCGTGTTGCGCAACACGACGCGTTCATTCTCCACTGCCTCGATGGCGGCGGCCGGGATATTCACCATCAGGTGACGCTGGCCGAGATCGCCCGACATGGACTGGATGCGAACAAGGTTGGTCTGTAGCTGCGCCAGACGAATCTGCGCGGAAACATTGAGCGCCTTCGTGGTGTATTCGCCGATGACGCCATCCGCCGGAAGACCGTGACGGGCCTGAAAACGCTTCAGCGCGCCATCGACATAGGAATCGAAGGCGCTGGAGATGCCGGCTTCGCGCGGCAGGTCGCCGGACACCATCAGTCGCTGACGCAGCGCCTGCACGGAAGGATCGGAGACGCCGATCTGGAGACGCTGCTGCGACGCGGGCACTTCCGGCCAGCCGCCATTCTGCACTATCTGCTGATATTGCATGATCGCCTGCTGCATATAGACAGGCGCTTCGCGTCCAAGAACCGGATTGTTGGAAACGACACCCACGGCCGAACGCGAGGAATTGGCATCGAACTGGTCATCCCAATTGCCACGGCGCGACGAGCCCATGAGATCGTTCAGCGCGTTCTGCGCAAGAGCCGGCGCAGCGAGTGCTGCAACACCAACGGAAACGGCCGAACGCAGAAGCGTGCGGCGCGATACGGATTCGGAAACGGTTTTTTTTGTCATTCTACCTACCAGCCACTCTCTTCGGCATTATCAACAATGCCTAAATCAATATGATTAACAAACACGTACAACGTGTCTGCCGGCTGGTAGTACTCACCACCCATCTGTTGGGCGCTATTGTCTGGCAGAACAGTCGGCACTTGCCGCAACAGCAGGAGAAACAGCCGGCTCCTTCACCTTTGCCGGTCCCATATCAATATGGCCGATTCGTGTCACGGGCCTCACCTCACGAAGCTTTGTTCGCCTGAAAAACAGCGCGAAGGCCCGAACGAGGGTTATGCGTGACAGGGAAAACCGCGGAACGCGGAATCCGCAAGCCGGAAGCAAAATAATGCTCCCGGCTTAAACAGTGGAACCGTCTTGCGGTTACAGGCGGTAAGCGATCGAGTCGTTCCAGAAGCGATCGAGGCGCTGCAGCAGCTTGTTCATCTCGGAGAACTCGCCGGTGCCGATGCCGCCGACCTTTTCGATCGAGCCGACGTGGCGTTCATAAAGGCGGGCAACCGTTTCGGCGATTTCCTGGCCCTTTTCGGTCAGGCTGATGCGGACCGAGCGGCGGTCGACGCGCGAACGCTGGTGGTTGATGAGACCGAGATCGACCAGCTTCTTGACGTTATAGGAGACATTCGAGCCGAGGTAATAACCACGCGAACGAAGCTCGCCAGCCGTCAGTTCGGAATTGCCGATGTTGAACAGCAGCAGGGCCTGAACGGCGTTGACGTCATCGCGACCCTGACGGTCGAACTCGTCCTTGATGACATCGAGGAGGCGGCGGTGGAGGCGTTCCACCAGGTGCAGCGACTCCATGTAGAGCGAGCGGATGGTATCTTCATGTGCATCGGCAACAACGGCCTGCGGCTTAACTTTGCTATTGATCATGACTGCCTCACTGTTTTGTTTGGCGGTGTGTTTGTTTGTCTCCCGCCTTGAGTGAGAACCTAATCAATGCGCATAAAATTCTACTTAAAAGCTACGATTAACAAATGCTTACCTGCATTTCCCCCGGAGGGCCAAACTTGTGGCGAAGCGGGAATGCCCTGAGCGTGAACATTATAAATCAATGACTTAACGGGAAAAATTGGCGTGAAAACGGACCGAATTGCTTTATTCTTATGGTAAATCAATTCTTGCGCGTTCTTCATTCTGGCGGTGATCCAGCCAGAAAGCGACCAGGAATAGTATATAAATGGTTGCCACGAGACCGTGCATGACGGGTACGAGCGTGTTGGCGCCGAAGATATGCGGCCACACCTTATACATGGCGATCTGCGCACCCGCGCCCATGACCCACATGACCGCGCCCCAGGAGGCTCCGAGCCATAGACCGAGTGCTGCGACGGGGAAAATAACGGCCAGCGCGCTGCCAGCCACGCGCCAGGGCAGGTTCAGCATATCGAACCGCCCATGGCCGCCAAGCGAATAGCCTGTCAGCATCGCCCAATATTGCAGGCCGAACCAGAAACAGGAAACCGCAACCAGCCTCATGAAGACCAGAAAGAGGATTTCCGCGAGCGGGCGTTTCGGCAGAGGTTGAGAATCAGGTTCCATGGCCCGAAGATACGGTCTCGACGAACGGGCGACCAGCCCATATTGAATCTCGCCGCCCGCCTTGTCAAAGCATCATCGTCGTCGCAGGACGCTGATGAGGGAAGATTGTCGCATTCGCATGGGCCACGCTTCATGATATGCAGCTTTCGAAATTTGATCGAAGGACATTCTGACATGCAGGACAAAACGCATCTGGTCGACGAGATCACCGGCCATCGCCGCATGCGGCGCAATCGCAAGGCGGATTGGACGCGCCGTCTGGTGCAGGAAAATCGCCTGACCGTTGACGATCTCATCTGGCCGGTCTTCATCGTGCCGGGCAGCAATATTGTCGAACCCATCCCCGCCATGCCCGGTGTCAACCGCATGAGCGTCGACCGGCTGGTGGAAGCAGCGAAGGAAGCCGCCGATCTCGGCATTCCCGCCATCGCCACCTTCCCGAATATCGAGATGGAGCTGCGCGACGAGACCGGCTCCAATGCCCTCGAGGCCAACAATCTCATCAATCAGGCAACGATCGCAGTTAAAAAAGCCGTTCCCAACATCGGCATGATCACCGATGTCGCGCTCGACCCTTTTACCAGCCACGGGCATGACGGTATTTTGCGTGGCGACGAGATCGTCAACGATGAGACTGTGGATCAGGTCGTCAGGGCGGCCATCCTTCAGGCGGAGGCAGGCTCGGACATTATCTCCCCTTCCGAGATGATGGATGGCCGCATCGGCGCCATTCGCCGTGGTCTCGACGCCGCCGGGCACCAGAATGTCGGCATCATGGCCTATGCGACGAAATTCTCGTCGGGCTATTACGGCCCCTATCGCGAGGCCATCTCGACGGCGGGCCTGCTGAAGGGTGACAAGAACAGCTATTACATCAGCCCCGCCAATGGCATGGAGGCTATCCGCGACGCAGCACTCGACGTGGAGGAGGGAGCCGATATGCTGATGGTCAAGCCCGGCCTGCCCTATCTCGATATCTGCTGGCGGCTGAAGGAGAATTTCGGCCTGCCGACATTCGCCTATCAGGTGTCCGGCGAATATACCCAGATCAAGGCGGCCGCCATGAACGGCTGGATCGACGGCGAGCGGGTGATGATGGAAACACTTCTCTGTTTCAAGCGTGCGGGCTGCGATGGCGTACTCACCTATTTCGCCATCGAGGCCGCACGCAAACTGGCAAAGGGCTAAAGCCCACGCTTATTGTATTCGGTCGTTTTCTTCCCATATTGTCTGCTGACACGGCACTCATGCCGCGCTGTCATGCCCTCTCAGGAGAAAACGACCGATGAGCCTCGACCAGAACCCCACCTATGCCGCACCGGATGACTGGCGCGCCTATAGCGGCGTCCTGAGCCGGCGGGTCTTCGCGTTTCTGATCGATTACGCGATCGTGCTCCTCTTGTGTATCCCGGCTGCCGTGATCGTCTTCTTCCTCGGCATTATCACGCTGGGTCTCGGCTTCTTCCTTTATCCGGCGCTGTTCGTGATCGTTGCCGTGCTCTATTTCGGCATGACACTCGGCGGCCCGTCGCAGGCCACCCCGGGGATGCGGGCGATGGGGATTGCGATGGCGCGCATGGACGGACGGCGAATCGATTTCCTGCTGTCGACCGTTCACATCGTGCTTTTCTGGGTCATCAACTCGGTTTTGACGCCGCTGATCCTGCTTGCAGGCCTGTTTACCGAGCGCTCGCGCCTCGTTCACGACTTCCTGCTTGGCACCGTTATCGTCAGAACGCGCTAATATGGCGGAAAGCCGCGTAAACGCGGCTTTCAGCCCTTACAATACCTCATCCCGCAGTTGACGTTTTCCGTCATTTTGCCATTCTGTGGCATTATGCATGTCGCTTGAAGCGCCGCCGCCGGCCCCGTGAAATCGCGGCGCGCTTTCATAACAGACGCAGGAGGCGATCACGGTTCGATGAACACGCAGGCGACGCCCTCTCCCCAATTCTATCTTACGGCGCCGGCCACCTGCCCCTATCTGCCGAACCAGATGGAGCGGAAGGTCTTCACCCATCTGGTTGGCCCGCGCGCCGCGGAAATGAACGACCTTTTGACCCAGGGCGGTTTCAGGCGCTCGCAGAACATCGCCTATCGCCCGGCCTGCGAAACCTGTCGCGCCTGCGTGTCCGTGCGTATCCTCTCCGAGCAGTTCCAGCCGACCAAATCGATGCGACGCGTTCTTGCCGCCAACAGCGATGTCGTCGCAACAGTTCATGCCGCCGAACCCTCCACAGAACAATTCGCCCTCTTCCGCCGCTACCTCGACCACCGGCACCAGTCCGGCGGCATGTCCGACATGTCGGCGCTGGACTATGCGATCATGGTGGAAGACACGCATGTGAACACCCGCATCATCGAATACCGCGTGAGAGAACCCGGTTCCGGCATCGATTCCAGCAAGCGCGGCGAACTGCTGGCCGTGGCACTCAGCGACGTGATGAGCGACGGCCTGTCGATGGTCTATTCGTTCTTCAATCCGGAGCTGGAAAAACGCTCGCTCGGCACCTTCATGATCATCGATCACATCACCCGCACCCGCGCACTCGGCCTGCCGCATGTCTATCTCGGCTACTGGGTCGATGGTTCGGAAAAGATGGGCTACAAGACCCGCTACCATCCGCAGGAGCATCTGACGCCGCGCGGGTGGGAGGTTTATACGCCCGAAGAAAAGTAACCGGCATTTGGAAGTGTCACATCCAACCTCCGGAAATCGTACATTGTGTGCGAAGCTTAGCCCTGTTATAACACCGTTATAACAGGAGCTATCGTCATGAACATAACGATCCGCAAAATCGGCAATTCCGAAGGCATCATCATTCCGAAGGAAGTTCTGGATCGCATGGGTCTCAAGGCCGGCGACGCGCTGGAACTCAGAGAAACTGCCGGCAATATCGAACTCGTTCCCGAGCATGCGGAACTGAGAGAACAGCTTGAAGCCGCCCGGCGTGGTATGAAAAAATACCATACAGCTCTGAGAGAACTCGCCAAGTGAGCAATATAAAGTGGCTCTCCCGTGTCGCCATCGAAGTTATACATCAAGAGCAATTAGCCGAACACGGTGGCTTGCCGGGCCTCAAGGATGAAAACGCACTCGAGGCAGCTTTGGCGCGTCGATTGCACAAAGCAGCCTATGGAGAAGAGGAACCACTGAAACTCGCCGCCGCTTATCTTTACGGTATAGCGCGCAACCATCCCTTTTCCGACGGTAACAAACGCACGGCTTTTCTTGCCGCCTACACTTTCCTTTTTATCAACGGACTTGAAGTCGTTGCCGAGCAAGCAGACATCGTGGCTTTTGTTCTCGATGTCGCTGCAGGTGAGATCGATGAGGACGGCGCATACCGTTTTCTCAAAGATCACACTATACCGCTCCATTGAACAGAAACGCCGCATATAGTTTCGATACGCGGCGCTTCATCGATAACCTGTCAATACCAGACGGCTTTACCCGCCAAACTTCCCGCTACGTGGAAAGCCCTTCGGCACAGTGCGGCCCGCCGTCGCGCGGTCGGCCAGCCATTCGCGCAGCTCTTCACCGACCTTGTTGAAGAGACGCCCGGCCGTGTCGGACCAGCTGAGGCCCTCGGCAAGCGCGAAACATTTCACGTCGACAACGCCGCCATCCTTGTAGCGCTGGAGGCGCACGCCCTTGCCACGCGACATTTCCGGTATCTGCGCTAGCGGGAAGGCCAGGAGTTTGCGGTTTTCGCCGACGACAGCGACGTGGTCGCCGGTAACGGGAACCGCGAGCTTGGCTTCGTCAGGCATGGATACGTTCATGATCTGCTTGCCCTTGCGGGTATTCGCGACCATTTCGCTTTCCGCAACGATGAAGCCGTTGCCGGCGGTGGAGACGAGCAGCAGTTTGCGTGATGGATCATGTACGAAGGCGGTCAGGATATCCTGATCGTTCTCCATGTCGACCATGATGCGGATCGGCTCGCCATGTCCGCGGCCGCCCGGCAGCTTGTCGGCGCCGAGCGTATAGGCCTTGCCGCCCGTCGTCAGCAGCAGCAGCTTGTCGGTCGTCTGTGCCGGGAAAGCGAGCTTCGGGCCATCACCCTCCTTGAAGGTGAGCGACGAGGTATCGGACATGTGCCCCTTCAGCGCCCGGATCCAGCCCTTCTGCGAGATGACGATGGTGACCGGTTCTTTCTCGATCATCGCCTGCTGGATGGCCTCGATATCGGCATCCGGCGCATCCGCGAACTGCGTGCGGCGGCGGCCAATCTCGGTCGCCTTGGCGTATTTCTTTTTGACTTCGCCGATTTCCCAGGCGACCGTCTGCCACTGCTTGTCGTCGGAGGCAATCAGCGCTTCGATTTCGGCCTTCTCATTGCTGAGGTCGTCGAACTCCTTGCGGATTTCGAATTCCTCGAGCTTGCGCAGATTGCGCAGCCGCATGTTGAGGATGGATTCGGCCTGCAGGTCCGTCAGCGACCATTTCGCCATCATCACCTGTTTCGGCTCATCCTCCTCGCGGATGATGCGAATGACTTCATCGATATTCAGGTAGGCGACAAGCAGGCCGCCCAGAATTTCCAGCCTGCGGTCGATGGCCGCCAGGCGGTGGCGGGAACGGCGGACAAGAACGTCCTTGCGGTGCGCCAGCCACTCGCTCAGCACCTCGTTCAGCGCCATCACCTTCGGCACCTTGCCGAGCGATAGCACATTCATGTTGAGCGGCAGTCGGCTTTCGAGATCAGACAGGCGGAACAGCGATTCCATCAAGAGCGTCGCATCGACCGTTCGGCTCTTCGGCACCAGCACGATTCGCACGTCTTCGGCGGATTCGTCGCGTATATCCTCAAGAAGCGGCAGCTTGCGGGCAATCAGCAGCTCGGCGATCTTCTCGATCAGGCGCGATTTCTGCACCTGGAAGGGTATTTCGGTGATGACGATCTGGTAACCGCCGCGGCCGAGATCTTCCGTCTCCCATTTGGCACGCACGCGGAAACCGCCACGACCGGTCTTATAGGCATCGAGAATATTCTCGCGGCTTTCGACAATCACGCCGCCCGTCGGAAGATCGGGGCCGGGAATGAATTCCACCAGCTTCTCCACCGACGCATCGGGATGCTTGATAAGATAAAGCGCCGCATCGCATAATTCATGAGCATTGTGCGGCGGGATTGACGTAGCCATGCCGACAGCGATGCCGGATGCTCCGTTCGCCAGCAGGTTCGGGAACGCGCCCGGCAGAACAACCGGCTCTGAATTTGACTCGTCATAGGTGTCGCGGAAATCAACTGCATCCTCGCCGATACCCTCGAGCAGAAGCTCGGCCACCGCCGTCATCTTACTTTCGGTGTAACGCATGGCGGCGGGGCTATCGCCATCGATATTGCCGAAATTACCCTGGCCGTCCACCAACGGATAACGCAGCGAGAAATCTTGCGCCAGACGCGCCAGCGCATCATAGATCGCCTGATCGCCATGGGGGTGGTAGTTACCCATCACCTCGCCGACAATCTTCGCGCATTTGCGGAAGGCGGAATTGGGCCGCAGACCCATTTCGCTCATGGCGTAGACAATACGCCGGTGAACCGGCTTCAGGCCGTCGCGCACATCCGGCAGCGCACGATGCATGATCGTGGACAAGGCGTAAGCGAGGTAGCGCTCTTCAAGCGCTGCCTTCAAATCGACCGGATGGATGTTATCGTCTCCGCCGGACGGAGGTACAAGATTTTTTCCCATGGTGCTTGACTAGCGGAAATGCCGATTCCCGGCAAGAAATTCAGGGGTCGCAGCTGTGGATGAACGCAACCCTTTCATGCGATTTTTTGTTAACCGCGTTGCAAATGCCGCAATGCCGCCGTCATGGGAATCGATCTAAATCCTATAGACCTTTGAATAATCGCGAATATAAGTATCAGCATTCGAATTCGAACACGGTGCACAGCCGTACGTTGAGGGAAGAAACATCATGAGACTGAAATCCACCCGGCAGGTTCTTTTCGCGAGCGCCGCGCTTCTTACGCTTTCGGCGCCCGCTTTCGCGCTGGATGGCGGGGATGTCCTGAAGAAGATCAATGCGGCCTATGCCGCACAGGGCGGCGAGATCGCTGCCAGCTCCGTCGCCGTTAACGGCTCGACGGTGACCCTGAACAGCGTGACCTTCAACCCGGTCGCCGATCCGGCCAAGAAAATCCCGGTTGGCAATATCACGCTCGAAGGCGTCGAGGAAAACAACGGCGGCTACAAGATCGAGAACGCCCGTTTTGACGATATCGACTACCGGCAGGACAAGGTTGAGATCAAGGCGAGCGACATCTACATCTCCGGTCTCGTCATTCCCGCAGACTCCACCACCGGCACCATCGATGCGCTGATGTTTTATGACGAAGCGCATAGCGGCCCGATCTCCGTTTCTGTCGACGGCAAACAGGCTTTCTCGCTTGAGGAAACCAGCGCGACGATGTCGGTCAGCGATGACAAGAACTCCATTGGCTTCGACCTTGACGCTTCCGGTTTCAAGGCCGATCTCAGCGAAGTCACTGATCCCGCGACCAAGGACGCGATCGAAAAGCTGAAGCTGCAGGCGCTCTCCGGCGACATGACCATGAGCGGCAGCTGGGAAGTGGCCTCCGGTACCATCGATGTTGAAGAATACGCCATCGACCTCGATGATGTCGGCCGTCTCAACATGTCGTTCGGTTTCTCCGGCTACACGCTCGCCTTCATCAAGTCGATGCAGGAGACGGTGAAGGCGCAGGCCGCCAATCCGAACAAGGAACAGGCGGATCAGGCGGCGAGCCTCGCCATGCTGGGCCTGATGCAGCAGTTGTCCTTCATCAACGCGGAGATCAGCTTCGAAGACGCCAGCATCACCAAGCGCGCCATCGACTATGCCGCAAGCCAGCAGGGCATGACGGGCGATCAGCTTGCCCAGACCATCAAGGGCATGGCCCCGATCATGATGGCTTCGCTCAATGTTCCGGAATTGCAGAACATGGTGTCGGCGGCAATTAACACCTACATCGACAATCCGAAAAACTTCTCGATTACGGCGGAGCCGGAAAAGCCGGTTCCCTTTCCGATGATCATGGGCGCTGCGATGGGCGCGCCGAATACCCTGCCCAAAATGCTCGGCGTGACGGTGACGGCAAACGAATAGGACGACAAAGCCCCGGTTCAAAACCGGGGCTTTTCATTTTCACTCAATGCAATGGTGCGGCAGCGCCTTCCTGCTTGTCGTGCAGGGCGAAGCGGTCGATCATATGGGCGCTCGCCTCATTGACGCCGATCACCTCGACCCTTTTGCCGCCTCTGCGGAACTTCAGGACCACCTTGTCCAGCGCGCCGACCGCGGAAATATCCCACAGATGCGCCTCCGTGACATCGATCGTTACCGCCTCCACCTCTTCGGCAAAATCGAAAGCGGCGATGAAGCTTTCCGTCGAAGCGAAGAAAATCTGGCCGTCGACGCGATAGATCCGCTCCCGGCCATCGGCTGAAAGCTCCGGCCGGACATGGAAGAGTTTTGAAACCTTGCCCGCAAAAAACACGCCGGAGAGAAGGACGCCGGCCAGCACGCCCTTTGCAAGGTCATGCGTTGCGAGCACCGTGCCGACCGTCACCAGCATGACGATGCTGGAGGATGGCGGATTGCGGCGCAGATCAAGAATGGAGCGCCACGAGAATGTGCCGATGGAGACCATGATCATGACAGCCACCAGCGCGGCCATGGGAATGATGCGCACGAGATCATCCAGCACCAGGATGAGGAACAGCAGGAACGCGCCCGCGACGAAAGTGGACAAACGGCCCCTGCCGCCGGAACTGACATTGATGACGGACTGGCCGATCATGGCACAACCGCCCATACCACCGATGAGGGCAGACGCTATGTTGCTCGTCCCCTGCCCGATGCATTCCTGGCTCTTGTTGCTGCCCGTATCCGTCATGTCGTCGACGATCTGGGCCGTCAACAGCGATTCCAGCAGGCCGACAGCGGCGAGCGCGACGGAATAGGGAAAGATGATCTGTAGCGTCTCGAAGGTCAGCGGCACCTGCGGCAGGGCCAATATCGGCAGCGTCGAGGGCAACTCGCCGAGATCGCCGACCGTGCGGATATCCATGCCGGAGAAAACCGCCACGCAGGTCAGGGCGACGATGGCGACCAGCGGTGACGGGATGATCTTCGTGACCAGCGGAAAGAGATAGATGATCGCAAGGCCAGCCGCGATCATGACATAGGTTTCGACCGGCACGCCGATCAGTTCCGGCAATTGCGCCATGAAGATCAGGATCGCCAGCGCGTTGACGAAACCAGTCATGACTGAACGCGAGACGAAGCGCATCACCCGACCGAGCTTTGCAAAGCCCGCCGCGATTTGCAGTACGCCCATGAGGATGGTGGCCGCGAAGAGATATTGCAGCCCGTGTTCCTTGACAAGCGTGACCATCAGGACGGCGGTGGCGGCGGTTGCCGCCGAGATCATCCCCGGTCTGCCGCCGGTGAAGGCGGAAACGCAGGCGATGGCGAAGGAGGCAAACAGCCCCACCTTCGGATCGACACCGGCAATGACGGAAAAGCCGATGGCTTCGGGAATGAGGGCGAGCGCCACGACGATGCCGGAAAGGAGATCGCCGCGAATATTGGAAAACCACTCACGTCTGTAAGTCTGAAATCTGTTCATTTAATTTTTTTCGCAAAGAATGACGCACCGGCCGGAGCCATGTCCGGTAGATTAAGAAGGACTGTCGGTGCTTTGCGTTGTCTGGCGGATCGGCGGCCAGAAGAGCCACCCGGAATTTCACCGGGTCCGTGGTGAATGCCCCATCTATAAACGGCAAAAAAGCGGGCCGCAAGTTGTGCGCCCGCTTTTAAGATCAAGCTATCCCACCTCAGGTGGCGTTGGTCCGAGTGCTGTTTGCGACGTCGATCGAAACAGCCGCTCCAGACCAGTCCACTTTGCGTGTTGCAAACATGGTCGCCGCGATGGCGATGAACGATATGACCGCGCCGGCAAGCAACGCATACTCGTCCTCATTCAAGACCAGATACATCACGCCATAGGCCACCGCCAGAACGCTGAAAAGCGCAAGACCGTTGCTGCGACTACGGGTGGCACTGCCAAGATAAAAGGCAATCAGGGCCGCTGTGGAGAAGGAGGCCGCCGCATAGGCAACGGTGAAACCCGTATGTTCGGCGAGCGCGAGCAGCAGCACGTAGAAGACGATGAGTGCCAGACCCGTCAGCACATATTGTATCCAGTGCACAACGCTGCCGCCCTTGAGTTCCACAATGAAGACGGCGAGGAAGACAAGCGAGATGAAGCCGATGGAATATTTCAGTGTTCGGGCGATGACCTGATAGAACTTCACCGGCTCAACGAGATTGATCGTCATCAGGCTGTTGGAGAGCGGCAGCCGCGAACCCTCGACAACACGGTCTATGCCTCTTGCGAGATAGGGAATAGTCCAGCTGGCGTTGAAATCCGAAGCCGTGACCGTTTTGATTTCCGGCAGGAACAGGCCTTCGAAACCCGGATGCGGCCAATCGGCTTTTGCCGTAAAGCCAGTCGTCTGGCCGGCTGGTGCGACGGCGAAACTACCCGACCCATTCAGCGAGAATGCGATATCGAAATCAAAGCCGCTCTCGATCAGGTTTCTGTCGATCGGCCTGTGCACGCCCGCATCTGATCTTATGGAGCTGTTTTCACCGGCGCGGCTTGAGATCACAGAAATATCGCGCATACCGGGATCGAAGGGCAAAACAGTGCCGCCGTTTATGCGAACCCCGGCGCTCGACCTGATACCGGTAATATCCTCTATGCTGAGGACGAGGATGGCATTGTCGAGACGCGGTGTGCCGGAAAAACGGGCGAGATCTTGCAGGACGCCCTGCCCGAAGCGGCCTTTGAGCACGAGAGCACCATTATAGACGGGCAAGCTGTAGATCGAGAGCTTCTTTTCCTCGGTTTTGAGGTCCGCTGTCACCTGCAGCGTTTCCGGCATGACCAGCGCCCACTCCGTCACGCGATCCACGATGGTTCGGCCATCAACCTCGCGGCGGCGCTCCACGTCGAAGGGCACGGCAAGATAAGGGCCGTTCACAACCTGATCGCCGCCCCACCCATTCGCGATCCGACCGGAAACCTCCCTCGCCCGGGAGGCGCGCTCTTCCGTCAGCCCCCAGACGAGCATGAGTGGAACCAGCAGGATCATCGAAATGAGACCGATCATCAGAAACTTCGCGCCGGGTGAACGCAGGCTGGCGGCAAAATTGCCGCGCGGCATGGCTGGAGGAATTGGCCCGACCGGCGGTGGCGGCTCTTTGTTCGTCTCGTGTACCATTCTGAAATCCTCATAAATATGATCGCGCCAGAACCGGAAAAATTTCGGCTGGCGCCGTCCCAGTTTTAAAATCAAGTGGCTTGCATCCCCGAATTGGATACAGCCCCATACTGGGGTTGGATTTCGGCCGTTTATTCGCGGAATTCGGTAAATCTCGCGGAGAAATTGTGGCGACGCCGGGATTGGTGTGCCAGCAATAGTTCACATCGCGAGTGGTAGCTGGCTTTGGGACGAAAGTGATGAGCGCAAGCGGAGCTAGAGCTTCAGCCGCTCGCGAAAGAAGACGAGCGCGACGGCCACACCGGTCGCGACGCCCACAATAACATCGACAAAACGGACAAGCCCGGCAACCTGCGGCCCCATCAGGAGCACCAGCATGGCTGAAGCGCCAGCCTGTATCGGCACGACCGGCGGCAGGCCGAATATGGAGGCGAGGATCATGGCGATGAAGGTCGCCGAGGCCAGCCGGATTTCAGCGAAATCATGTGGGACAAGGAGCGCGACCTCCCCGACGAGAATGCCGATGGTGACACCGACCATCAGCCCAAGTCCCTGACGGACATGGCTTGGAATTCCCGCAGCAAGGCAGATAAGCGCGCTGATCGCAGCAAAGACGGGTTGTGGATGGCCAAGCCACCGATGCGCCACCCAGAACGCAAAAGCGGCCGCAAGTGCGGCCGCCAATGCACGGGTGAAGGCTGCGCGAACCCGGTCGAGCAGCGTCTTCAACACGATCAGTCTTTCTTGGACGGAACGACGCGCAGCGCCAGTTCGCGAAGCTGCGTCGGCGTTGCCGGCGACGGCGCGTTCATCAGCAGATCCTGCGCCTGCTGGTTCATCGGGAATAGCGTGATTTCGCGCAGGTTCTTCGCGCCGACCAGCAGCATGACGACACGGTCGATGCCGAATGCGCAACCGCCATGCGGAGGCGCGCCGTACTGGAACGCGCGGTAGAGGCCGCCGAAGCGCTCTTCCACGTCGGCCTGGCTGAGGCCAACCTTTTCGAAGGCCTTGACCATCAACTCGGGCGACTGGTTACGGATCGAACCGGAGGCGATTTCGAAGCCGTTGCAGACCGCGTCATACTGGAAAGCCTTGATGGAGAGCGGGTCCTGCCCTTCCAGCGCTTCCATTCCGCCCTGCGGCATCGAGAAGGGGTTGTGGGCGAAATCGATCTTCTTTTCTTCCTCGTTGTATTCGAAGAAGGGAAAGTCGACGATCCAGCACATTTCGAAACGGTCGCGATCGATCAGGTTCAGCTCGTCGGCAGCGCGGGTGCGCGCTTCACCGGCGAACTTGTAGAACTTGGCGGGATCACCGGCGACGAAGAAGCAGGCGTCGCCCGCCTCAAGGCCGAGCTGCTGGCGAAGCGCCTCGGTGCGTTCCTCGCCAATGTTCTTGGCGAGCGGGCCGGAGCCGCCGACCTTGCCGTCTTCTTCCTTCCAGAAGATGTAACCGAGGCCGGGCTGGCCCTGGGACTGGGCCCAGGCGTTCATGCGGTCGCAGAATGCGCGCGAACCGCCGGTCTTGGCCGGAATTGCCCAGACCTGAACCTTCAGGTTGGAGGCGATCATGTTCGCGAAGACCTTGAAACCCGAACCATCGAAGTGCTCGGTCACGGCCTGCATGACGATGGGGTTGCGCAGGTCCGGCTTGTCAGAGCCGTATTTGCGGATCGCTTCATCATAAGGAATGCGCGGCCATTCTTTGGTGACAGGCTTGCCTTCGGCAAACTTTTCGAAGACGGCCGTCATCATCGGCTCCATCGTGGTCCAGACATCTTCCTGGGTCACGAAGCTCATTTCGACGTCGAGCTGGTAGAATTCGCCCGGCAGGCGGTCGGCGCGCGGGTCTTCGTCGCGGAAGCACGGCGCGATCTGGAAGTAGCGGTCGAAACCGGCCACCATCAGAAGCTGCTTGTACTGCTGCGGCGCCTGCGGCAGAGCGAAGAACTTGCCTTCATGAATACGCGACGGCACGAGGAAGTCGCGCGCGCCTTCCGGCGAGGAGGCCGTGAGGATCGGCGTCGTATATTCAGCAAAGCCGGCATCGGCCATGCCTGTGCGCATGGCGGAGATGATCTGCGTGCGCTTGACGATGTTCTTGTGCAGCGTTTCGCGGCGCAGGTCGAGGAAGCGGTATTTCAGGCGAACGTCTTCGGGGTAGTCAGGCTCACCGAAGACCGGCAGCGGCAATTCCTTGGCCACGCCGAGAACCTCGATCTCCTGGGCGTAAAGCTCGATCTCGCCGGTCGCCATGCCCTTGTTGACGGTGTCTTCCGAACGCGCCTTGACGAGGCCGTCGATGCGGATGACCCATTCGCCGCGCACGGTTTCGGCAACCTTGAAGGCCGGGCTGTCAGGATCGGCAACCACCTGGGTAATGCCGTAATGGTCGCGAAGGTCGATGAAGAGAACGCCGCCATGATCTCGCACGCGGTGAACCCAACCGGAAAGGCGAACGGTTTCGCCGACGTCGGACTTGCGGAGAGCGGCACAGGTGTGGCTGCGGTAACGATGCATTTTTATATCCTGGAACGTGTCGTGCGCCCGTTGGAGGCCAGATGGGCGGCACTGTCGAAATTTGCCGGAAAAGCGCATGGCCAGCCTGATTTGTCAAGGCAAAGCGCAACAATGTCGCCTTCAGCCTGTCCTTTCCTCTGCCTTCGCTTTAGATAGGACTAATCCAGCCCGCCAAACCGAGTCGGCCCGCAATGAGCCAGATCAGACCTCTTATCCCGCTTCTCGTGACTGCCGGTATCCTCATCGGCGGCAACGGCCTGCAGGGAACCTATATAGCGCTGCGCGGTCTCTCCGAAGGTTTTTCCGCCAGCACCATCGGCCTCATCAGCGCCGCCTATAGCATCGGATTTGCACTCGGCTGCATTTCCGTAACGCGGCTTTTGCGCAAGATCGGGCATATCCGAACCTTTGCGACCATGGCCGCGGTCGCCTCCGCCGCTTCCATCGCCATGCCGCTCATCATCCACCCGCTATTCTGGATGCTGATGCGTTTCGTCATTGGCATTGCGGTCGCCTGTCTTTTTGCGGCTATCGAAAGCTGGATCAACGCGCAGGTCACGAATTCAAATCGGGCGCGCACGCTCTCCATCTATCGTTTCGTCGATCTCGGCTCCGTGACGCTGGCGCAATATGTCATTGCCGTGATGGGTGTCGAAGGTCCGGTGGTGTTTTCGTTAATTGCGATAGCGCTGGTGCTGTCGCTGGTGCCGATCTCGCTTGCCGACAAGTCCAACCCTGCCCCGCCGAAACAGATTCCCTTCGATCTTTTCGCCGTCTGGCGCATCTCCCCGCTTGCGGTCGTCGGTTGCGTGGCGGTTGGCCTCAGCATGGCAGCCTTCCGCAATATCGGGCCTATCTATGCCGAGCAGATCGGCTTTTCCGTTACCGCCATTGCCACCTTCATGAGTGCGGGCATTATCGGCGGGGTCGTGCTGCAATATCCGCTCGGCGTTTATTCCGACCGTTACGACCGGCGCATCATCATTCTCGCCACAACGGCGGGCTCGGTCATCGTCGGCCTGTTTCTCGCATTCTTCGCCGGCACGAATGAATGGAGCAACATCATCGGAGTCTTCATCTTCGGCGCTTTCGCCCTGCCGCTTTATTCATTGAGTTCCGCCCACGGCAACGACCACGCCAAGGAAGGCGAACATGCGATGATGTCGGCTGGACTGTTGTTTTTCTGGTCTGTCGGAGCGACGGTCGGGCCGCTTCTTGCCTCCGTCCTGATCGATCATTTCGGCCCGAAGGCGCTGTTCAGCTATACGGCCGCAATACAGATTGTTTTCATCGCTTACACGATTTACCGGCTGCAGGTGCGCGAAGGCGTACCACTTGAGGAACGGAACTGGCGGTTCAGCTCGCTGTTGCGCACCTCGGCCTATTTCCAGAAGCTCGCCGCCCCCAACCCACCCAAAAAGGATGGGCCGGAGCCCAATCCGCCTGAGAAAAACGATCCTTGAGCCTTGAAAAGCGGGCTTTGTATTGACATGCGCGCGGCAAAGGGAAAGTAAGACGGATAATTTTCACGAGTGGCCATTTGCAATGATTGAAACGACTGCCGCCCTCGCCGAGGCCTGCACGGAACTGGCGAAATCGGAATTCATTACCATCGACACCGAATTTTTGCGGGAAACGACCTTCTGGCCAGAGCTTTGTCTCGTCCAGATGGCGAGCCCTACCCTTGAGGTGCTGGTCGACCCACTCGCCAAGGGCATTGACCTTACGCCGTTGTTCGAACTGATGGCCAATCCAAACGTCGTGAAGGTTTTCCATGCGGCGCGTCAGGATATCGAAATCATCTATCATCTGGGCGGGCTGATACCGCATCCGATCTTCGATACGCAGGTCGCCGCCATGGTCTGCGGTTTCGGCGATTCGATTTCCTACGATCAGCTGGTCCAGAGAATCAAGAATGTGCAGATCGACAAATCCTCGCGCTTTACGGACTGGAGCCGCCGCCCGCTGACGGAAAAGCAGCTGGATTATGCGCTGGCCGACGTGACCCATCTGCGCGATGTTTATCTGGCGCTGAAAGCCCAGCTGGAGCGCGAAGGCCGCTCGCTGTGGCTGACCGAAGAGATGGATATTTTGGAATCGCGCGACACCTATGACATGCACCCCGACGATGCATGGCTGCGGTTGAAATCGCGTCTGCGAAAGCCGACGGAACTTGCGATCCTCAAATTCATCGCCGCCTGGCGCGAGCGTGAGGCGCGCTCCCGCAACGTGCCGCGGTCGCGCGTCCTCAAGGACGATGCGATCTTCGAAATCGCCCAGCAGCAGCCGAAGGACGCCGAGGCGCTGTCGCGGCTTCGCACCATTCCCAAGGGTTGGGAACGGTCCGCCTCCGGCACCGCCATCATCGAAACGGTGAATGCGGCGCTGGCACTGCCGAAAGAAGAGATGCCGAAGGCGCCGCGTCACAGCCACGCACCGGAAGGCTCCGGCGCTGCCGTGGAACTTTTGAAGGTTCTGCTGAAGCTGACGGCGGACAAGCACGGCGTCGCCGCCAAGGTTATCGCCAATAGCGACGATCTGGACAAGATCGCCGCCGAGGGCGAAAAAGCGACCGTGGCGGCGCTGACCGGCTGGCGGCGGGAACTCTTCGGCGATGTGGCCCTGAAGCTCATCAATGGCGAAGTCGCGCTGCGCTTTGCCGGCAAGAAGGTCGAGGCGGTGGAGGTTGCGGCAAGCGAGCCATAACGGCCCGCTGCTTTCCACCCCCGACGACGACCTCCTCGACCACTATAATCGCGGCCCGAAAGGCATGGGCTGCGGCTGGAGAGGCTGGAAGGAGAACGTTCCCTTCATTGACTGCGCCACCTGCACCCGCACGAGAGAACGCTGTTCGACCGGGCCTTGGATCGACGGCGACCGGCTGCGTTTCGTCGCCTTCCCCGTCAAATGGTCGAAACGCTCGCCGGATGACTGACCGCAATCCCCGCTTGAAACCGCCTATCACAGAACATTCTATCAGGCGTATAAGAGCGGCAACGCCGATTTTGCGGCAACGGCGCAACAGCCTTACCAATCCTTCATGCAACCTTACCGATTGCTCACTTTTTGCGGCGCTTTTTCCACATTAATGTCGCATATGACCTCAACAGAAGCTTCGCACGAAGGGAGCGGCCTGCCCTTCTTTCCCAAGACCAAAGCCTTCCCTTCCCGAGACCCAAGAACCGACATGAGAAAATTGCTGCCCATTCTGGATTACGTGGTGCTCTTCGTTGCCGTGGCCGGCAGCGGCGTGGCATACGCCTTTCTGGAATATGGCGGCGGTGCATTGATCGGTGCGACCTATGCGCTGTTTGCCTGCGCACCCATCCTCGCTTTCGAGCGCGGTTACATCATGCCTGGCCTGTCGCGGCAGGTGAGTGCCCTGCCGACGCCGGCCTATATCGCCGTCGGCCTCGTCATTTATGCCATCCTCGTCTTTTGCGGCTTCGGGCTTGGTGGCACGATCCTGTGGTTGAGCGGGATATTTCCAGGTACCTGGAAACGCGCCGTCCATGCCGAGCTGCAGACGCTGATCTTCACCCTCATTGTCTGCGGCATCATCGTCTTCATCATGAGGGTGCGCGAGCTTCTCGGCCGCGATATCTTCATCGACCTCATCCTGGGGCGTTATCGCCGGCCGGTCAGCGAAGACCGCGTCTTCATCTTCATCGATCTCGTCGGCTCCACCTCCTTCGCCGAGACCCATGGCGACCTGAAGGCCCAGGAATTTCTCGGGGAAATCTTTGCAAGCTATGCCGCACCTGTCAGAAAACACGGCGGCGTCATCGACGACTATATCGGCGACGCCGCCATCATCACCTGGCCCTATCACATGGCGATAAGGCGGGCGGCCTGCGTGCGCTGCGTCTTCGATATTCAGGCGACCATTGAAAATTCCCGCGACGTGTGGCTTTCCCGCTTCGGCGAGGTGCCGCGCCTGCGCTTCGCCATTCATGGCGGGCCGGTCATTACAGCGGAAATCGGCGTCGACCATCACAAGATCACCTATTTCGGCGATACGGTGAACACGACCTCGCGGCTCGAATCGCTAAGCAAGATGCTCGGCCATCCGGTGCTGATTTCCGCCGACCTCGCCCATCAACTGGTGCTTCCCAAGGGCGTGCGCAGCGAATATCTCGGCGAACATGCCGTCAAGGGCCGTGGCCAGACGCTGGGCGTTTGCACGCTCAGCCAATATCAGGCGCCCGCCGCATAAGGACCATCGACGGAGAAAAGCCGTGCGGCCATCTGCCGATGATGGCCGTCATCAAAATTCATTAAAGCTTCAAACGGCAATCACCTGCCTGTCATGCGACACCCCTATCGCGTCAATCCTGTCTTCAACAGGTCTTGAGAGGGGTCTCCATCATGAAGCATATTCTTTTCGCACCTTTCGCGTTTTTCGCACTCGCCGCCGCGGCGCATGCGACGGAAAAGGAATTTCCGGCAAAGCTGGTCTCCCACGCCATCCTGCCGGCAAACACCATCATCCCGGCGCCCACGGACGCGCCTGAGCACCTCAAGACCTCCGCCAAGTTCACCACCGCCGACCGCAAGCGCGCGGAAGGTCTCGGCACCGTACCCGGCAAGGACGGCGTGCGCCTGACCGGCCTTTCCATGCCGTTCAACGGCCAGCCGATGCAGGGTTTTTCCGGCATCAAGGCGATGCCGGACGGCAGCTTCTGGAGCCTTTCCGACAACGGTTTCGGTTCCAAGTTGAATTCCAGCGACGCCATGCTGATGCTTCACCATCTGAAGTTCGACTGGGACGCCGGAAAGGTCAATGCGCTTGAAACCGTGTTCCTTTCCGATCCTGACATGAAGGCGCCCTTTCCCATCGTTCTGGAAGGCTCGAGCACGCGTTACCTCACGGGCGCGGATTTCGACGTTGAATCCATTCAGCCGGTTGCCGATGGTTTCTGGGTCGGCGAGGAATTCGGTCCCTACATCCTGAAATTCACCCGCGACGGTAAGCTGACCGACGTCATCTCTACCAAGGCCGGCGACATCGAGGTGAAGTCTCCCGACCATCCGGCTCTTGCCCTGCCCGGCAACCCGACGCAGAAAATGCCCGCTTTCAACCTGAAGCGTTCAGGCGGTTATGAGGGCATGGCGCTCTCCAAGGACGGCTCGAAGCTCTACGGCCTGCTGGAAGGCCCGCTTTACACAGCCGACGGCCAGGTGGAAAAAACCGACGACGGCGCGACCGCGCTGCGCATCGTCGAACTCGACACCGCCAAGAAGGAATGGACCGGCCGCAGCTGGCTTTATCCCCTAGCGGAAGGCGGCGAGGCAATCGGCGACTTCAACATGCTGGATGACGCGACCGCCCTCGTCATCGAGCGGGACAACGGCGCCGGCACCACCGACAAGGCCTGCGCCGACCCCAAGGCTCCAGCTGCAGACTGCTTCGCCCGCCCTGCCAAGCTGAAGCGCATCTACAAGATCGAATTCAACGACGCCAATGTCGGCAAGTCCGCCCGCAAGATCGGTTATATAGACCTGATGAAGATCTCCGACCCGGACAACAAGAAGCGTCAGGGCGGCGGCAACGGCTATTACGACATGCCTTTCGTCACCATCGAGAATGTCGACCGTGTCGATGCCAACCATATCATCGTCGGCAACGACAACAACCTGCCCTTCTCGGCCGGTCGGGCTCTGGACAAGGCTGACGACAACGAATTCGTCCTGCTGGAGGTCAAGGACCTGCTGGACGCAAAGTAAGACGAAGGCTGCTGTCACTTGCTTTGACGGCTGCGAATGATCCCGACGGAGCGCCCGGCAGACACAAATGTCTGCTTGGTGCTCCGTTGCTATTTTCCAGAGCTAGAGCAACTCCGGTGAACGCCGGCTCACCTCCATGGCTCTAACTCTTTGTTTTTGCGCATTTTCAGACGTAAACCGAGCGCACTTCTGCTGAAAATGCTTTAACCGAAACATACGTGTGGAAAAGAAGACGTTTCATGCAGGACCATGCAGAAAGACTTTATTACGCCCTGAAGAAGAGTTGGTCGGGCGAGACGAGCGGCTTCTGGTCGCGGGAAAACCCCGCCAAGGGCCAAGGCAGCGTCACCGCGCTGGTGGTGCAGGATATTCTTGGCGGCGAACTCGCCAAAACCGCCGTCAGCGGCACCGAGCATTTTTACAATATCGTTGAAGGCACGCGCTGGGATTTCACCTTTAGCCAGTTCGATGTTCCGGTCGGCTATCAGGACAGGCTTGCCAGCCGCACCGAAGCCATGGCGACAATAACGCCATTGCAATATGCCTATCTCAGCGCCTGCATCCGCAAGGCGCTCGGGCACGGCTGAGCCGTTTGCAAAGCAACGCCAGCCCATTGCCGTTTCGATCCGCGCATCGCGGCACGGTGGTCAGCCAGTGTGTTGCGTTTCAGGACCATGATTTCAATCTTTCCCGCAAAGCGGACACAATCCATGCGATAATATCGCCAGCAAAATGGTTGCACCGACAGGAGAGACATTCGATGAGTGAGAGTTGCCCGGTTCTGACACCGGCTGAGCGGCAAGTTCAGAACATATTGGAGCGGACGGAAGCAGCGATGATGGCAACCGTTCATGCAGCGCTCGAACACGCCAGCAAAGAGGTCACTGAGGCGTTCCGGGCCGTTGGTTCAGACATGCAGCCACCGCCCCACGATTATTTTGCCGCTGTCGCCCATCAGCAACTCTTCCTGATGTTATGCGGGGCCGACCCGAAAACCTTCGAGGGCGGCGACCCCGACATCGCCGGCCACCTTATCCGGAACGCGCAAAACATATCCGACCACTACTGGAAGAAAACGCCTGCCGCGGCAGATGTCCCTGGCAAGTGATACGCTCTGCGTAAGACAGGGCTTCGCGGCACGCGGCGGCACGCGCGATCTGCGTTTCAGAAGGATGCCCGGCCGGACACCTTTTGCCATTCCACGTCACAGCACCTTCATCATCACCGGTTAAGCAGGCGCAAATTCGGAGGCTGGAATGGATTCGACCGCACAGATCAAGCGCCCGAAAATCGCAGAGACCGTCATCCATGCGACGGCGAGCATAAGAGATTCCAATATCGGCGAATGCTGCGAAATTCTGGCTGACACCGCCCTGCACAATGCCGACCTCGGCAATTACTCCTACCTTGGACCCCGTTGCATGGTCGGCGATGCAACGATCGGAAAATTCTGTGCCATCGCCGCAGAGGTCAGGATAGGCGCTCCGAACCATCCCATGGACCGGCCATCCATGCACCGTTTCAGCTATTGCCCTGAATATTATTCTGCGGATGCCGTGCGCGATGGCGCCTTTTTCGAGCGGCGCAAGGCGGATCGCGCCATCATCGGTCACGATGTCTGGATCGGTCACGGCGTTATCGTCTTGCCAGGTGTCACGGTTGGAGACGGCGCAGTGCTCGCCGCCGGCGCGGTCGTCACCAAAGATGTGCCGCCCTACACCATCGTCGGCGGCGTTCCCGCGAAGATCATTCGCGAACGATTTTCGCGATCCATCGCGGAAAAGCTGTCTTCAATCGCATGGTGGGACTGGCCATTCGAAACAATCATGGCGCGGCTTTCCGACTTTCAGTCGAGCGACATAGAAGCATTTTGCGAGCGCTGGTCATAGCATACACAAGGACCGTTCCTGTCACAAAACGGAAACATCGCCGTTCGTTACTCGAACACGAAGGCCAGCCGCTTGCCCGTCAGCTTCGCCAATTGCTGCAGGCGGCCATCCAGTCGCTCGCCGGCGAAATCGCAATAATCGTGCGGCACGACGAATTCCAGATCGAGATCGGGGTTGCCGGATTTGCGAAATTTCAGGTGGTCGACGACGCCCGGCATCGAGGCCGAGAAGAGGTAAACGACGCGGAGCAGGCCGCCCAGCAGCTTGCCGAGTTCCTGCAACCGGTCTCCCGCCATGGCGGCGAGCGGCTGTGTGGTGCCGTTGTCGTTCAGACCTTCGAAGCGATAATAATTGGCGAGCGCAATATAGGCGCGGCCGGGATGGGTGATCGCCACGAAGGAGGAATGGGCGATGATGTTGAGCGCCTGCAACCCGCGATAATCCGGATGGGCGCGCCAGCTGATATCGGCCAGCAGGCAGGCCGCCTGCCGGTAGCGGCTTTCTTCTTCCGTCTCGTCAACACCGAAGACAGGAAAGGTGCGACCGCTCCAATCCGCCAGTTCGCGCGCATGTTCGGGAGAACGGGCACGCAAAATGGCAAGCTCATCCGCCGCGACAAGCAGCGGATCAGAATTCCGCTCTTCTTCCGTCAGCAGCGAATAAAGATACCCTTCACGCACGCCCTGCGCGGAGAAGGCGATCTTGGCCGGCTTCATCGCTCTCAGAACTTCCCGCATGGCGATGGCACCAAAGGGAAGAAGCGAGCGGCGGTTCTTGGAAACCGCCTGCCAGGCCGGATCCTTGCTATCCCGGGAGACGATGACTTCTTCCAGAAAATTCAGCATTTCCGCCAGCGGCAATTCATATCCCTGCATCATGTGCAGCGGATAGCCCGATATCTCCATGTGCAGCTTGGCGATGTTTCGCCATGTGCCGCCCACCGCGTAAAAGGTGCGCCCCTCACCCGCCGCCAGAAGTTTGGCGAAGGATTTGACGTGTTTTCTGGCAATCGTCGCCGCTTTTTCCAACGAACCGTCCGACTGCTCCGACAGCCGCAGACCGCCGAGCGGCAGGGTGATGCCCTCGCCGCAGTTCTTACCCTTGATGTCGATGAGTTCGAGCGAACCGCCGCCGAGGTCGCCGGCGATACCGTCTGGATCATGGAAACCGCTGATCACGCCATAGGCGGAATAAAGCGCTTCCTTTTCACCCGACAGGACCTCAATCTCGCAGCCGAGGATGGCTTCAGCCTCACGGATAAAATCTGGACCATTTTCCGCCTCACGCGCGGCCGCCGTCGCCAGCACATAAAGCTGTTGCGCCTGAGCCTGCTCGGAAAGCGCATGGAAGCGCCTCAGCGCCATCAAAGCGCGGGTGACGCCCTCCTCGTGCATGCGCCCCGTCAGCGCCAGTCCTTTGCCAAGGCCGCACAGGACCTTTTCGTTGAACAGCACGGCGGGCGCGCGGGAAAGACCTTCATATACGACGAGACGAACGGAGTTCGAACCAATATCTATGACGGAAACGGGGGCGAGGCCGGTCAGCCGCCCCTGTGCTTCTGATCGAGTCATTCAGCCTGTTTCTTGCGGGACGAAATCAACCCGGCAATCAATTTGGGCGCACTGGATTTCAAGGCTTCACCACGTCCGGAAAGGCTGGGATTGGTCATGAAATAGTGCTGCGCGTTGAACGGTTCTTCGCCTTTACGCACCTCGATGCGCCTCGACGTTCCGTCCGCAAGTATCTCGTAGCTCTGCTGGTTGTCAATGAGATTGCCCAGCATAATCTGTGAAAGAACCTGCTCATGCACGGTGGGATTGGTGAGCGGGACCAGCGTTTCCACACGCCGATCAAGGTTGCGCGGCATCATGTCGGCCGAGCCGATATAGACCAGCGCCTTATCGGACGGCAGGCCAAAACCATTGCCGAAGCAGAAAATGCGGCTGTGCTCGAGGAAGCGGCCGACGATGGATTTGACGCGGATATTGTCCGACAGGCCCGACACCTGCGGGCGCAGGCAGCAGATGCCGCGCACGACGAGGTCGATCTCCACGCCAGCCGCGCTGGCGCGGTAAAGCGCATCGATGATTTCAGGATCGACCAGCGAATTCATCTTCATCCAGATCGCCGCCGGCGCGCCGCGCTTGGCATGCTCGATCTCTTCGTTGATGTGCTTCACGATGCGGGCGCGCAGCGTATAGGGCGAAACGGCCAGCTTCATGCCCTCTTCCGGTTCGCCGTAACCCGTGATGAAGTTGAAGATGTTCGCCATGTCATGGGCGATCTTCGGGTTGCATGTGAAGAAGGACAGGTCGGTGTAGATCTTGGCGGTGATCGGGTGATAATTGCCGGTGCCGAGATGGCAATACGTTCTCAGCTTGCCATCCTCGCGGCGCACAACCATCGACATCTTGGCATGGGTCTTGAGTTCGATGAAGCCGAACACCACCTGCACGCCAGCGCGCTCCAGGTCGCGCGCCCAGCGAATATTTGCTTCTTCGTCGAAACGCGCCTTCAGCTCGACCAGCGCAGTGACAGATTTGCCGGCTTCGGCTGCGTCGATCAGCGCGCGAACGATCGGGCTGTCGTTGGAGGTGCGGTAGAGCGTCTGCTTGATGGCAAGCACTTCGGGGTCGCGCGCCGCTTGCAGCAGAAACTGGACGACGACGTCGAAGCTCTCATAGGGATGGTGAACCACCATGTCCTTTTCGCGGATGGCGGCAAGGCAATCGCCGGCATGTTCGCGCACGCGCTCCGGGAAACGCGCGTTGTAAGGTTCGAATTTCAGGTCGTCGCGCGGCGCGCGCACGATTTCCGAAATGGTGTTGAGCGCGAGAAGACCCGGCAGAACGGCGACGCGGTTATCCGGCACGCCAAGCTCATGCACCACGAACTGGCGCAGCGACTGCGGCATTTCGCTATCGGTCTCGATGCGGATGACGGAACCGCGGCGGCGGCGCTTCAGCGCGCTTTCGAAAAAGCGGACCAGATCTTCCGCCTCTTCCTCCACCTCGATATCGCTGTCACGGATGATACGGAACGTGCCAAAGCCCCGGACGCTGTAGCCGGGATAAAGCCGGTGGATGAACAGGCCGACCACATCTTCAAGCGTGATGTAGCGGATGGCGTTCTTGTCGTCCGGCAGGCGCACGAAACGGTCGAGCGCGGGCGGCAGACGCAGGAGCGCCGTCATCGGCTCGCGGCCGTTGACGCTGTCAAGCTGCAGGCCCATGGAAAAGCCGAGATTGGGAATGAAGGGGAACGGGTGCGCCGGGTCGATGGAGAGCGGCGTCAGCACCGGGAACATGCGTTCCTCGAACTCCGTTTCCAGCCAGATGCGGTCGGCGTCCGAAAGTGCGGCGGGGCGCACGATGAAAATTTCTTCTTTGGCGAGATATTGCTGCAAAACAGCGAGCGATGCCTGCTGCTCCATCTGCAGATTATCGATTTCCTTCAGAATATCTTCGAGCTGCTCGGCCGGCGTCTTGCCGTCAGGCGTCCTGACGGTGATCTTCTGGCGTACCTGGCCTTCGAGGCCGGCGACGCGGACCATGAAAAATTCATCGAGATTGGCGGCCGAAATGGACAGGAAGCGCAACCGCTCCAGCAGCGGGTGATCCGTGTTCAGCGTTTCCTCGAGAACGCGGCGGTTGAACTGCAACCAGGAGAATTCGCGGTTGATGAAACGCGCCGGGCTGTCCCAGAGGTTCTCGCCCTCAGCCACAGGCTGAACCTTGTTGAAGTCTTCCTGCGCGATAGCGTCCATGCCCTGTTCCGTCCCCTGACCGATTTCCGTCCCGTGATCTTGCTGCATCGCGCGATCGTCCTTCTTGCCCGTATAACAGTTTGACGACGGAACTGTGACAGTCAATCGACGTCCAGTCCGCTGCCCGCCGTTGCGTTGTCCATCGCATTGAGGACTTCCGCCACCAGCGGACGGGTAATTCTCGTTCCACGCGCGAGCGCCAGACGATCGATCCGATCCACGATCGTCTGCGCCGTGTCGAGCGAACGCTCCATCCTATTGACGATGTAACCTATGAGTTTGTCATCCATGTAAAGCTGCCGGTCGGCAAAGAGTTTTACCAGTACCTGCGCCAGCAGCCCTTCGTCCGGCTCGCCGGTTTCCACCACCGTTACCGCTTTGAGGCGCGAGCGCAGATCCGGCAGCGTCACCGGCCATGCGGCGGGCCATTGCCGGCTGGTCATCAAAAGCGTCGTGCCGTGCTGGCGAACGCTGTTGATGACATGGAAAAGTTCGGTCTCGTTAAAACCGCGCCGGTCGGCGTCCTCGAAAAGAACCGGTCCCGTTTCGGCAACACGCGCGGCATCGGAGCCAGCTTCAGGGTGAATGTCGCGCGCGTCGCTGATATTTTTCCAGATATTGGCGAGATGGGATTTGCCCGAACCCGGCGGCCCGGCCAGCACCACGACGGGCGAGCGCCAGTTCGGCCATTCATCAATAAGGCTGACGGCAGCCGCGAGCGAGGCGGAGACGAGGAGATCATCCCTGCCGGAGGCGGACTGGTGCGAGAATGCGAGCGGCAGCTGCTCGGCCTTCGACCGGGCGTTGTCGGTTTTGATTTGGTCAGTCATCGTCAGCTCTGAGAGTCAACCTTGCCGGAGGACGTTTCCCCTTCTTCCAGGGCGGGGTTTGTGTCCCAGGGAAGGTTGGCGGCATGCCCGTGGTAAAGATCGCTTTCAAGATACCGCGACAAGGCGAAGCGGACAAGCACACCAACCGCCGCCGCCGCCGGCACAGCCACGAGAAGCCCGACGAAACCGAAAAGCGCGCCGAAGGCGAAAAGGGCGAACATGAGCCAGACCGGATGCAGGCCAACGCTTTTGCCGACGAGCTTCGGTTGCAGGATATTGCCTTCGATAAACTGCCCGGAAAAGAACACGACGAGCGTCAGAAACACATAGATGTAATCCGGCCAGAACTGCACGATGGCGACGCCGACGGCAAGGATGAGGCCGACCATGGAGCCGATATAGGGAATGAAGCTGATGAGGCCGGAGAAAAGGCCGATCAGCAGGCCGAAATTCAAGCCCACCAGCGACAGGCCGACGGCATAATAAACGCCGAGAATGATGCAGAGCGACCCCTGCCCGCGCACGAAACCGGCAATGGTCTTATCCATGTCGCGGGCGATCTGGCGGACGGTATGGACATAATCGCGCGGTATCCAGCTATCGACCTTATCGATCATCCGGTCCCAGTCGAGCAACAGATAGAAGGCGACCACGGGCGTGACGACCAGCAGCGACACGACATCGACGAGCGATTTGCCGGAATTCCATATTTGCGTCAAAAGCGTGCCGATGAAACCCGCGCCTTCGGTCAAAAGCTTTGAAAAATTCTCCTTCACGGCGTCGATCTGGCTGCTGACCCAATCCGGCAGGAGATTGGTGTCGGCGCCGGCGATCAGTTGCTGCAGCGAGGAGATATATTGCGGGATGCGCGTGATGAATTCCGAGGCCTGGGCGGCGATCAGGGGAATGATGATGATGAGCGACAGCGCGAAGATCAGCACGAAGGAGACGAGAATGACGACGGTCGCCATCAGCCGGCTCAAGCCGCGCCGCTCCAGCCAGTCGGCAACCGGGTCGAGGAAATAGGCGAGCGCCATGCCCGCCACGAAAGGCAGGAGAATGGAGCTGAAGACCATCAGGAAAAGGATAAATACGGCAAGCACGCCGATCCAGAAAAACACCTGCCGGCGCAGGCTCGTCCCGCTTACATGTGGTTGCATCCGTTCATCCTTTATCGCCGCACCGTCACCGCCCATGATGGAGATAGGATGCGCATATGCACATGGTCAAGACGGCGCTTTCACGCGCCGACAGAAGGAGACTGCCCGTACAGCAGCAAAATCCCTCATTTCCGGCCATCCCTCGCAACGGCAGGTTGACCGGCGGTAAATATTAGACAACTATCAAATATTGCCGGGAGAGCCAGCGTCGCTCTTTCGTATCCGGCGACCGGGGGCACGATGCAGAACAGCAGCGAAAATGGCATCGCGGAATATAATGCCGGTCTCTTCGATAATCCCGAAGTTGCCGAATGGTATGACAACCAGCAGCTTTACCCGGCCGAACGCATCATTCTCGATCAGTTCCGCCATGCCTATGCGGGCAAGCGGCTGCTTGACCTCGGCGTCGGCACCGGACGAACGACGAAGCCGCTTCTGCCGCTGGTGGAAGATTATATCGGCATTGACCGTTCGCAGCCGATGCTTGCGCTGGCGCGGCGCAATTTTCCCGCCGCCACGTTTCTCGACATGGATGTGCGGGCGATCGGCCAGTTCGGCGCGGAGCGTTTCGATTGCGTGCTCGGCGCGCTCGCAATTTTAAGCGCCTTCGATCATGAGGACCGGCTTGCCATCATCCATGCCGTGCGAAGCATTCTCGCACCCGGCGGATATTTCATCTTTTCGTTTCACAATCGCGAATGGAAGCGGGCCGGCGGCATGCCGCTGCACCGACGTTCCTGGCACCCGCGCGAGGTGGTGAATTCGCTGCATCCGCAAAGCTGGATCAACTATCTGCGCCTGCAACCTTCGACACGGCGAACACCGGAATACGCCATTCTCGCGGATCAGGCGCACCGCTGGAGCGGCTTGTTTTATTTCATCGACCTTGCCGCCCAGACCCGCCAGTTGCAGGATGCGGGCTTCGAGGTGGTCGCCCGTTATGGCGAGAACGGACGACAGATCGAGAAAAATTCCGATACGTCCAATGACGGCCTGCTCAATCTCGTCTGTCGCGTCGCGCCGCAGCCATCGTGAGCACCCAATCCGGCTAGCACCGCCAAAGCCGTTAAAAACCGGAGCTTTTGCCACTCAAACCCTTGCATCAGGCCCCGTCCCGTGCGAATGGCGACGCCAAAGGAACCAGCGGAGACGAGAGCCATGAGCCAGTCGGGCAAGAACGGTCTTACCTATAGCGATGCGGGTGTGGATATCGACGCCGGCAACCTGATGGTCGAGAAGATCAAACCGGCGGTGCGCTCCACGCGGCGTCCCGGCGCGGATGGCGAAATCGGCGGCTTCGGCGGCCTGTTCGATCTGAAAGCCGCGGGCTTCACCGATCCGGTTCTGGTGGCCGCCAATGACGGAGTCGGCACCAAGCTGAAGATCGCCATCGATGCTGACTACCACGACACCGTGGGTATCGACCTCGTTGCCATGTGCGTCAACGATCTCGTTGTTCAGGGCGCGGAGCCGCTGTTCTTCCTCGATTATTTCGCCACCGGCAAACTTGACCCTGACCAGGGTGCGGCCATTGTTTCCGGCATTGCCGCCGGTTGCCGCGAATCCGGCTGTGCGCTGATCGGCGGCGAAACCGCTGAAATGCCCGGCATGTATTCCGATGGCGACTACGACCTTGCTGGCTTTGCCGTGGGTGCGGCCGAACGCGGCCAGCTTCTGCCGGCCGGCGATATTGCCGAAGGCGACGTCATCCTTGGCCTGTCGTCCTCCGGGGTGCACTCCAACGGCTTTTCGCTGGTGCGCAAGATCGTGTCGATTTCCGGTCTCGACTGGAGCGCTCCCGCTCCCTTTGCCGACGGCAAGAAGCTCGGCGAAGCGCTGCTGACACCGACCCGCATCTATGTGAAGCCGCTTTTGAAGGCGATCCGCGAAACCGGCGCACTGAAGGCGCTGGCGCACATTACCGGCGGCGGTTTTCCGGAGAATATTCCGCGCGTTCTGCCAAAGCATCTCGCCGCCGAAATCGATCTCGGCGCGATCAAGCTTCCCGCTGTCTTCTCCTGGCTTGCGAAAACCGGCGGTGTTGAAGCCAATGAAATGCTGCGTACCTTCAATTGCGGCGTCGGCATGATCGTCGTCGTTTCGGCTGAAAATGCCGAAAAGGTCACGGAGGTTCTGACCGCCGAAGGCGAAACCGTTTTCCCGCTCGGCCGCATGGTCGCCCGCGAAGAAGGCGCGCATGGCACCATCTACAGGGGCGCTCTCGGCCTATGATGAGCGCCGCCTTCCCGTCCGGCCGCAAACGCGTCGTCGTTTTCATTTCCGGCAGCGGCTCCAATATGGTGTCGCTGGCCAAGGCCTGTCAGGCGGCGGATTTTCCGGCGGAAATAGTCTGCGTGATCTCGGACAAGGCGTCTGCGGGCGGGCTGCAAAAGGCACGCGATCTCGGTATTCCGACGCTGGTCTTCGAGCGCAAGACTTATCCCAGCAAGGCCGAGCACGAAGGCGCCATTCTGGCGGCACTTGGCGAGATTGCGCCTGATATCATCTGCCTTGCCGGTTACATGCGGCTGATATCTGGGGATTTCATTGCCCCCTATGAAGGCCGCATCATCAATATCCACCCTTCCCTGCTGCCGCTTTTCCCCGGCCTGCACACCCATCAGCGTGCCATCGACAGTGGTATGAAAATTTCCGGCTGCACCGTGCATTTCGTCACCGAAGGCATGGATGAAGGCCCGACCATCGCGCAAGGCGCGGTGCCGGTGCTTTCCGACGATACGGCCGATACGCTTGCGGCACGCATTCTAACCGTCGAGCACCAGCTCTACCCACTGGCGTTGAAGCGGCTTGCCGAAGGCAAGGTTCGAATGGAAGACAGCAAGACTATATTCGCTGACGACGAGATTAAATCCGAACCTCAAAGCCTGATATCCGTCTTGTAACTTATTTATTACTAAATTACAAAATTATTAATATTGTAATTTATGCCGAATAAACCGATTATTTACCATAATCATCTTTAATGGCATCAACGGCCTTTCATTTCAGGCTCTCCGGTCATTCAGGAGCGATTATGCCATTTTCGAGATTTTCACTGCCGCTCTCGGCCGCCTTGGCCATCAGCACGACCGTGCCAGCAATGGCGGAACCGGGCGGCATTACCGCCTCGCTGGATGCAGGCGTTCTTAACATCAAGGCCACCGAGACTCTCTACAGCGGAAGCCATAAAAACAGTCAACTCGACTGGAAAACGACGAATGCTATGGCCCTGCGCGGATCGCTCGGCCTGGAGCTCTCGCCCGACTGGCGGATCAAGACGGAAGGGCGAATCGGCTTTGCCGGTGACGGCTACATGACCGATTATGACTGGCTGTATCCTTATTATAAAGATACGTCCAAGGAAGGATGGAGCCACCGCTCGCAGCATGGTGACACCCGACTTGATCATTACCTGGCCGGAAGCATCGAACTGAACAGAACTCTCCTGGAGGACCCGCTGCAACATCTCAGCGCGGGTATAGGCTTTCGTTACACAGACGTACAATGGTCGTCATATGGCGGGAGTTACATCTATAGCTCGCGCGGCTTTCGAAATTACGTCGGGGATTTTGGCAACGGTGAAAAGGCGATTACCTACCGGCAGCAAATCCCCGTATTTTACGGCAACCTGAACGGCGGACGCAAATTCGGCAACTGGTCGCTGAACGCCGGAGTGGAAGGGGGCGCAATGGTCTATGCCAAGGCAACCGATGATCATTGGATGCGCTCCATCCGCTTCACCGATAAATTCGATATTGGCGGCATGTTCGGGGCAAAAGCTGGCATCGCTTATAACCTGACCGAGAATGCCTCAATCTATCTGGATGGCGCTTACGAATATACGAGCTTCGGCAGGGGTGACAAAACCGCGACATCCTTCGGAAGCGGCAGCGGTACGGTTTATGGCAATGCCGGCGGCGGCGACATGCAGTCGCTTTTCGTGGGAATGGGCGTCAAGGGACGGTTCTAGCATGCGGTAACTTTGAGACGGAAGCGCAGCATAGGGCGCTCGCTGATGGTCAGCGGACATCACCGCATATTGATGAGACGCACACCGTATCGTCGCTCCCATGAAAAGCCGCGTTCGGGCGATGATTGACCTCTTGTTTTCATCGGCGTTACTTTATAGTTGTTAAGCAATCTGTTTCAGAAATTATTATTCAATTTATTCTCACTAAAAAAATTTGGATATTTATGATGAAATCAATTTTTATTGTTTCCGCTTTTTACGTGACAGCATTCTCCATCTCCTCCGCGATGCTGGCTCCGGTATTTGCAACCGAGAAATTTGCGACCAAGGCTGAATTCATCACAGCCACCGCCGGAAAGACGCTCACAACGAAGACCAAGAAAGGTGATACTTTTACGGCTACTTATGACGCCAATGGCAAGGGCAAGTTTTCCATCGAAGGCAAAACCTCGGGCGACCTCAGTTGGACGTTCAAGAACGATACCTTGTGTTCCGAATTCAAGTCGATGAAATTCAAGGAATGCAACAAAGTCATCGTGGGCAGTGGAACGGAACTGAAATTTCTGGACGCGAAGACCGGTAGCCTCAACAACACTTACAGCGTTAAATAGGCTAACTTGTCCGCATCTTTAAGGGTCGGCGCTGATCAGCTCTTGTTTAGGAGGCCGCGATTTAACATCGCCCACTGCAGCAGAATGATCGTCTTGGAGTCGGTGATTTCACCCGATGCGATCATTCCGAAGGCTTCATCCAGCCCATAGGTCAGAACCTCCAGATCCTCGCCTTCGTCCTCCAGCCCGCCGCCGTTGCCGGCCTGCACGTCGAGGTCGATGCGCGCGACGAAGAGGCTGACCTTCTCCGTCAGCGTGCCGGGGCTGGCATACATATCAAACAGATAATCGACCTTTTCGACAGCGTAGCCGGATTCCTCCATCGCCTCGCGGCGAATGGCATCGGAGGCATCGTCGTCATCGAGAAGCCCTGCCGGCACCTCGATCATGAAGCTCGGATCGCCGTTCACGAAAGCGGCAGGGCGGAACTGGCGCACCATCACCACGCTGTCGCGCTTCGGGTCATAAAGGAGAATGGCAGCCGCGCTGCCGTGGTCGTGGACTTCCCGGACGATGCGGATGGTTTTGCCATCCGGCATGCGCTGGTCGAAAACGAGCTTCTGCATGTGCACAAAGCCCTTCCAGACGGTTTCCTTTTCCACCAGCCGGATTCTGCCGGCATCCGCGTCTGCCGGAATGTTTTTCGCCTGCGTCTGTGTCACCGGATATGTCCTTGCCTGTCGTGGGAGTTCAGCCTGCCCGTGTTGCGGCGCAATATCAAGCCTCGCGGCTCTCATCGTCGCGGTGGAGCCAAACCTTGTTGTCGTGGAATGCCGCGCCGCCATAAGGTGCAACGGCATCGGCGCCGGTCAGAACATTGATGCCCTCGCCGTCCAGATGCGCCTTGTTCGGCCACAGCCCTTCGGCAATCAGCACACCCGGCCTTGCGCCCTCCACGATCTTCGCATGGAGGCGGACCTCGCCGCGTGTATTGCCGATGCGGACGATATCGCCATCCGCAATATCGTTGCGGGCCGCATCCTCGGGACAGACCATCAATTCCGGACGACCTTCCTTCTGCACGGAAGTTTTGGTTTCCGCGAAAGTGGAATTCAGGAAGTTGCGCGCCGGTGACGTCGCCAGCCGGAAGGGATAGTCCGCATCCGCAACCTCGATGACATCGACCTGATCCGGAAATTTCGGAAACTCGGACACCGGTCCCATGACACCGATGTTTTTCGGGGGCTTGTTGGGAGAAGGCCCCGTTGCCCAGTCGGGACTGAAACGGAATTTGCCGTCGCCATAACCAAAGCCCTCCAGATAATGCGCGACCTCGAAAGGCGGCTGCGCATCGATCCACTTCTCTTCGGCCAAAGTTTCAAAATCGCCCCAGCCGCTGATTTTCAGCATACGGTCCACATGGTCGCGAGCCGAAAGGCCGAAGCCCGGCATATGGTCGACACCGAGGCGTTTTGCCAGTTCTTCGATGACGAAGAGATTGGTGCGCACCGTTTCCGGCGGCTCCACCAGCTTCGGGCCGAGTAGGATATGGTTCTGGCCGCCAGCGCGGTAGATGTCGTCATGCTCGAGAAACATGGTGGCGGGAAGCACGATATCGGCCAAATCGGCCGTCTCCGTCATGAACTGCTCGTGCACCGCGACGAAGAGATCGTCACGCAGAAAGCCCTGCTTCACCAGCCGCTGCTCGGGCGCGACATTGACGGGATTGGTGTTCTGGATGAGCAGCGCCGTCACCGGGCCGCCATGGCGCAGAGCTTCTGCGTCCCCTGTCAGCACGCGGCCGATTTGCGACTGGTCGAGCTGGCGCACATTGGGGTCGGCATAGGCCGTTCCCATCAGCTCCGCCTTGTTGAGACGGAAGATGTCACCATTATTGTGGAACGCACCGCCGCCCTCATATTGCCAGGAGCCGAGAACCGTGGCGATGGAAAGCACCGCATGCATGGCGACCGCACCGTTGCGCTGGCGGGCAAAACCGTACCCCAGCCGGAAGAAGGTCTTTTTCGTCGTACCGACGAGCCGCGCGAAAGCCTCGATCTCTTCAACAGAAAGACCGGTGATGTCGGACGCCCATTGCGGCGTCTTCGACTTCAGATGTGCTTCGAGCCCCGCCGGGTCGTCGGCGAAACGCGCCATGTAATCACGGTCGGCATAACCGTCGCGGAAGGCGATGTGCATGACGGCGCAGGCAAGAGCTGCATCCGTGCCAGGGCGAACGACGAGGCGCATATCCGCCTGTTTCATGGTCGGATTGTCATAGATATCGACAACGACGATCTTCGCGCCGCGTTCTTTTCGGGCTTTCACCGCATGGGTCATGACATTGACCTGGGTGGCCACCGCATTGGTGCCCCAGATGACGACGACATCGGCCTTGGCGATTTCTCGCGGATCGGGGCCGCGCAAGGCGCCGGTGCCCATCACGTAACCGGTCCAGGCCATGTTGGTGCAGATCGAACCGAAAAAGCCGGAATATTTCTTGGCGTGACGCAGGCGCTCGATGGAATCGCGCTGCACCTGCCCCATCGTGCCGGCGTAAAAATAGGGCCAGATGGCCTCGGCACCGTGCCGGGCTTCGGCTTTGACGAAAGCGTCGGCCACCTCGTCCAGCGCTGCTTCCCAGGAAATTTCCTGCCAGTCG
This sequence comes from Agrobacterium salinitolerans, assembly GCF_002008225.1. GTDB lineage: Bacteria > Pseudomonadota > Alphaproteobacteria > Rhizobiales > Rhizobiaceae > Agrobacterium > Agrobacterium salinitolerans. Next base: position 717,534 of record NZ_MRDH01000006.1, read on the forward strand.
CCCGTCCCCTTTGCGCCCTTACGGCGCTTCGGCGTCAGCAACCGGTCGGGATGGTAGATGCGCTCGGAATAACGCGCCACCTTGGCGCAGATGACGCCGGCGGTATATGTATTGGCATTGGCGCCGCGCACACGGCCGATGCGGCCATCGGCATTGATATCGACCTCCAGCGCACAGGCGCTCGGACAGTCATGCGGGCAGACCGTGTGTCCGATACGGACTTCGGCCTTCGGGGCGGCTTTTTCAGCGGAAATCGGGGTCGCAACGTTCATGTCTTTTGTATATTGCATCAACGATGCGGCAAAAAGGCCGAAGTGACGTCCATCAAGAATATTCATCCAGACCATTCATCCCGGTAAACGGCAAGCGAGACATATCCATGAACTACCGCCACATCTATCACGCCGGCAATTTCGCGGATGTCCTCAAACATGCCGTTCTCGCCCGCCTCGTGCGTTACCTCCAGAACAAGGACAAGGCGTTTCGGGTGCTGGACACCCATGCCGGCATCGGGCTTTACGACCTCACCTCGGAAGAGGCACAAAAAACCGGCGAATGGCAGACCGGCATCGGCAAGCTGATGGAAGCCGACCTGCCCGCACCCATCGCCGAATTGCTGGAACCCTATCTTGCCGCCGTGAAGGAATTGAACCCGGAAGGCGGCGTGAAATTTTATCCCGGTTCGCCGAAACTCGCACGTATTCTGTTTCGCCCGCAGGACCGGCTTTCGGCCATGGAACTGCACCCGGATGACAGCCGGGCGCTCGCGCGTCTTTTCGAGGGGGACTATCAGGTGCGTGTCACCGAGCTGGACGGCTGGCTGTCGCTCGGCGCGCATCTGCCGCCGAAGGAAAAGCGGGGCCTGATCCTCGTCGATCCGCCCTTCGAGCTTGAGAACGAATACCAGCGGCTGGCAGATGGTCTGAACAAAGCATATCGGCGGTTTTCAACCGGCACCTATTGCCTGTGGTATCCGCTCAAAAAAGGCGCGCCGATCAAGGATTTCCACGAGCGGCTGCAATCCTTCGATATTCCCAAGATGCTGTGCGCGGAACTTTCCGTCAAAAGCGACCGCCTGGATGGCCTCAGCGGCTCCGGCCTCATCATCGTCAACCCGCCCTATACGCTGAAGGAAGAGCTGCACACGCTGCTGCCCTACCTGAAGACGACGCTGGCGCAGGACAGGTTCGCTTCGCAGCGCGCCTTCTGGCTGCGCGGCGAAGAAAAAGCGGAAGATAATTGAGGGGGCTACCTCAGCCCTTCCCGCTTCTGCGCCTGCGCAAGCTGTGACCGTTCAAAGAACAGGATCACAAACAGGGCCATGATGAAGGGAATAATGAGGTAGAACAGGCGGAAGACCAGAAGCGCCGCGATGACGTCCGCGGGGTTCATGTCCGGCAGGCCGGTGACGAAGACCAGTTCCAGCACCCCCAGTCCGCCCGGGGCGTGCGAGATGAGCGCCGCCGAGAAGGAAACCAGAAATATGCCGAGAATAACCATATAACCGGGATTTCCGGCTTCCGGCAGCGCGAAATAGATGATGCCGGCCGCGCCGATCAGTTCGATCGGGCCAATGACGAGCTGCTGCGCAACAAGCTTCGGTGCGGGGTAAGGCAGCACGAAGGAGCCGATTTTAAGGGGCTTCAGCCTGAGCAGGCTGCCGAGAACATAAAGGCTGACGAATAGCAGCAGCACGACGCCTGTCGTGGTGGAGGCTTCGACCGGCAAAATGCCGGTGAACCGTTCGGTGATGTCAGGCTCGTAAAGCAGCACCAGCCCGATCAGCATGATCGTGCCGATGAGAAAGGTGAACGAGCAGAGGCCGACGAGCACGCCCACTTCCGCCACACTCAGCCCCTTGGACGTATAGGCCCGATATCGCACCACGGCACCCGAGAATACCGAGGCCCCGACATTGTGGGAAAGCGCATAGGTGGTGAAAGAGGTAAGCGTGATGAAGAACCAGTTCACCTTGCGGCCAAGATGCTGCAACGCGATACGGTCGTAACCAGCGAGCGCGGCATAGGCCAGCAGGGTTGCAAGGCCCGAACACAGCCAGTCCCGCACGCGAATGGCTTTCAGGCTGTCCCAGAGATCATCGAGCGACAGCCCGCGCAGTTCGTGAAAAAGCAACCATGCGGAAAAACCGATCGTCGCAAAGCCAACGACGGGCCAGATATATTTCTTGAATTTCATGCGGTCATGCCCGCCAATTTCCCCCAGCTTCACCCCGCCCCGTTCCGTCTTTTGCGGAAGATTCGTTTGACTTTATTCGTTATGCGGCAAAGCTTTCAACCTTTTCATCAAAGATTGGCGGTTTGCCCCGTTCACAAGTTGATGTAAGACCGGATCGTCGCCCGCCGGCGATGTGAGGTCGTCCACTTTCCGGAGAACGTACACGGAATGAAGCGTTATGCCGGTTTCATCGCCCTGGGCCTTCTATCGCTCGCCGCGTTATGGTTCGCGCGGGGAAATCCGGTGCCGACCAGCCCCGCCAGCAACCGGCAGACACAATCCCAATCGCAAACCGCCGGCAATTCCCGGCCGGACGCTCAAGGGCGCGAAGTTTTCCAACAGGCGACAGGTAAAAACCCTGCGCCCCGCGGAGACGGGTTCGATTTTTACGTGCTGTCGCTCTCTTGGTCACCGGCATTCTGCGCCAGCTCCGAAGGCTCGGGCAACCGCCAGCAATGCGGCAGCGACCGGCGTTACGGTTTCGTGGTGCATGGGCTGTGGCCACAGAACGAAAACGGCTACCCTGAATTCTGTCGAAGCGGCGAACCCGACCGTGTTCCGGACGCGATCGGCCGCCCCCTGTTCGACATCATGCCGTCCATGGGCCTGATCGGCCACCAGTGGCGCAAGCACGGTTCCTGCTCCGGCCTGTCGCAGCGAGACTATTTTTCGGCGACACGAGCCGCCTTCGAAGCCATCCGGCTGCCGGAAAAGATCGCCTCGGGCGCCGAGGCCACCACTCTCTCCGCCGACGCCATAGAAACCGCCTTCACCGACGCCAATCCCGGCCTGTCGAAACGCGGCATCTCCATCAGTTGCGACGGCAGGCGCCTTGAGGAAGTGCGCATCTGCCTTAACAGAGACATGACATTCCGCGACTGCCCCGAGCTTGACCGCAAGGGCTGCCGCGCCAACACCACGGAAATCATCCCCATTCGCTAGCGCGCATCGGATATTCCCTGTTGCGTTCTTCTACATATTTTCCAGAAATAAAACCGCTATGCAGTCTTATAGACTAATCCAGTCCACAGACGACAACCCACAGGACCCGACCATGGAACTGCTCTACTCGCCCGCCTCCCCCTACTCCGCCAAGGTACGTATGGCCGCGCGCCACCTTGGCATCGACATTACCTCCGTGCGTGTCGATACCAGTGCCGAGCCGGCAACGCTGATGGACAACAATCCGCTCGGCAAGATTCCGGTCCTGCTTCTGGATGAAGGCGGCTCGGTCTATGACAGTGTGGCGATCATGCATTATCTCGACCGTCTTTCGGGCGGCAAGCTCTACCCGAAAAAGAACGGCAAGCGTACGGATGTGGAAATTCTCGAAGCGCTGTGCGACGGCATCATGGATTGCCTGCTGGCCATCGTTTACGAGCGTCGTTTTCGCCCGGAAGATAAGATCCACCAGCCATGGATCGACAAGCAGTGGAGCAAGGTGGCTCGCGGACTTGATTATCTCAATGCAAACCTGCCGAAAACCGGCAAGAAGCTGCATGGCGGGCATTTCGCCCTTGCCGCGATGATCGGTTATCTCGACCTGCGTTTCGCCGGGGAATGGGCCGAAGGACGCGATGCTCTGGCGGCTTGGCCTGAAACCTTCGGCAAGCGTTTCGAGGCCTATGCGGAAATGAAGGCCGCCGCTTGAGGCTTTGACTCGAACAACGCCCGGCCTGATCGCCGGGCGTTATTCTGGCCCTATGCCAAAAAACAAAAAAGCCGAGGCGTAAACCCCGGCTTTTCTTTGACCGATCCGAAAAGGATCAGAATTTGACGCCGATACCGGCCTTGACGGAGTGATCGTCGAAACCACGCGAGAAGGCGCCGGAGTCGAGACCGTAGTCCTTTTTCTGGTAGTCGCTATAGCGATATTCCAGACGGGCGGTGATGTTATCGGTCACCATGGCTTCCACACCGGCACCAACAGTGTAACCGAGAGCGGTGGCGCTGTCCTTGGAGGTCGCGTCACGCACCTTGTTATCGGAAACTGCCAGACCGGCCGTGCCGTAGAGCAGGAACGGGTTCATGTCGTAACCGACGCGGGCACGCAGCGAGCCGTTGACGCCCTGCTTGCCTTCGATGGCGTTACCGGCAACCGTACCGGCAGAGCCCTTCTCGTCACCGAGATTGATGTCGGCTTCACCACCGTAAACGATCTGGCCGTTCTGCATGTTGTAACCGCCGTACAGACCGCCGCCGAAGCCCTTGGCGTCACGGCCGTCATTGCTGGAGCTGAAACGGCCCCAGTCATAGTTGACCGTACCACCGAGGTAGGCGCCGGACCAATCCTTGACCGGTGCGGGCTGGTCGTAGGACACCGGTGCCTGTGGCACTTCATTTACGGCGTCAGCGGCGTGAGCAGCCGAAAAGCCGGCGACTGCCATGGTCGAAGCCATAAGGGTTGCTACGAAAATACGCATGCTATTCTCCTTTCAGGACCGCTCTGTACTCAAAACATTGTTCTCAGACGCGGTGTAAACTCGTCGGGTTAATCGCCCCTCTGGAAACTGAATTTGATAGGAGAATGCGGAGATCAAAGAGCCAAAATGTGAATTGTTTGGGGCGGCGGCGTGACTAGAATTAGACGTTGCCCAATTGCCACAAGGAGTTTATTAACCCTAACAGAAACCTAACCAGCAATAGATCGCCTTTAAACTTAGTTATATTCAAATTAAACCGAAATTGCATTGCGAATAAAAAATCGCCCAATTCTTTTGGGGATGCGTGACAGCTTGCGATTTGCATCTATATCCAGCACATAGGGAATATATGAGCAAATGCAGGTCCGTCGTGAAAGAACATATACCGAAGACAGTCTTGATAACGGGGGCCGCCCGGCGGCTGGGGCGGGCAATCGCCACCGATCTCGCAGCCCACGGCTTTGCGATTGCCGTCCACGCCAATGAATCGATGGCACAGGCGGAGGAATTCGCTAACGAAATAAGGCAGAAAGGTGGCAAGGCCGTGGCCGTTCAGGCGGACCTGACACAATCTGCGTCAACAATGATGCTTGTCGAAAAGGCCGCCTCAGCCCTAGGGCCGATTGGTGTCGTCGTCAACAATGCCTCGGTTTTTCTGAAGGATTCGGCGGAAACGCCCGATCCTGATGTCTTCGATGCGCATTTTGCGGTTCATGTGCGGGCCCCTTCCCTCATCGCCGCCGCCTTCGTCGAGCAATTGCCTGCGGATACCTCCGGGCTGATCGTCAATATAATCGACCAGCGCGTGCTTGCGCTGACCCCGCGTTTTTATTCCTATACGCTTTCGAAATCGGCCCTTTGGACCGCAACACAAACCATGGCACAAAGCTTCGCGCCACGGGTGCGGGTCAATGCCATCGGGCCGGGTCCCACCTTCAAAAGCGAAAGACAGGCGCCCGAGGACTTTCAGGCGCAGATCGACGGCCTTATATTAAAGCGTGGTCCTGCGCCGGACGAGTTCGGGCGGACGATTCGCTTTCTTTACGACACGCCGTCGGTCACCGGACAAATGATCGCGCTCGATGGCGGCCAGCACCTCGGCTGGGAAACCCCTGACGTGGCGGAGATAAATGAATGAACGGAAAGAAGCTGCCTGACGGCGGTATTCTCTTCGATGAAACCGACGACGAAGACGACGATGCAAACCTTGCCGTGACCGATGCGGCCGAGGCATCGAGCGACGTTGCCGGCATGGACTGGAATGCGGGCTGGAAGAATGAATCCGGCCTGAAGGGCATGGATCTGATCGGCGAATTCGTCAAACACCTGCCGAATGCGCCGGGCGTCTATCGCATGTTCAACGAGGCGAACGATGTTCTTTATGTCGGCAAGGCGCGCTCGCTGAAGAAGCGTGTAGGCAATTACGCGCAGGGCCGCGTGCATTCCAACCGCATTGCCCAGATGGTGCGGCTGACCGCGCATATGGAATTCGTCACCACCCGCACGGAAACAGAGGCGCTTCTTCTGGAAGCGAATCTGATCAAGCGCTTGCGGCCGCGCTTTAATGTGCTTTTGCGCGACGACAAGTCGTTTCCTTACATTCTCATCACCGCCGACAATCGTGCCCCGGCGATCTTCAAGCATCGCGGTGCGCGGGCGCGCAAGGGCGATTATTTCGGACCGTTCGCATCGGCCGGCGCTGTCGGCCGTACGATCAATTCGCTGCAGCGCGCCTTCCTGATTCGAACCTGTACGGACAGCGTGTTCGAAACCCGCACGCGTCCCTGTCTTCTTTACCAAATCAAGCGCTGTTCCGGCCCCTGCACGCATGAGATCAGCGATCAGGGGTATGAAGAACTTGTCAAGGAAGCCAAGGATTTCCTGTCCGGCAAGAGCCAGAGCGTCAAGACCGCGATTGCGCGGCAGATGAACGAGGCGGCCGAGGATCTCGATTTCGAGCGCGCCGCCGTCTATCGCGACCGGCTGGCCGCACTTTCCCATGTCCAGAGCCATCAGGGCATCAATCCCGCCGGCATCGAGGAGGCGGATGTCTTCGCCATCCATCACGAAGGCGGCATCTCCTGCATTCAGGTGTTCTTTTTCCGCACCGGCCAGAACTGGGGCAACCGCGCCTATTTCCCCAAGGCCGACCCTTCCCTGCCCGGCTCGGAAATCCTCAACGCCTTTCTGGCGCAGTTCTACGACGACAAGCCTGTGCCGAAGCAGATCCTGCTGTCGGAGGCTGTCGAAGAACAGGAACTCCTGGCGGCTGCCCTCGGTGAAAAAGCCGGGCACAAGGTGACGATCAACGTGCCCCAGCGCGGCGAGAAGAAGGACATTACCGACCATGTTCTGGCCAATGCCCGTGAGGCGCATGGCCGCAAGCTGGCGGAAACATCGTCTCAGGCGCGGTTGCTGAAAGGCATGGCCGAGACGTTCAACCTTCCCTATGTGCCGCGCCGCATCGAGATTTACGATAACTCCCACATCATGGGCACCAATGCCGTGGGCGGCATGGTGGTGGCGGGGCCGGAAGGTTTCGTGAAGAACCAGTACCGCAAATTCAACATCAAATCGACCGACATCACCCCCGGTGACGACTTCGGCATGATGCGCGAAGTGATGACCCGTCGCTTCTCGCGCCTGCTGAAAGAAGAAGGCAAGCCGGATCGCGAACGCGTCCCGACACCGGAAGAAGCCGCCGACCTGCCCTTCCCCGCCTGGCCGGATGTGATCCTGATCGACGGTGGCCAGGGCCAGATGACCGCGGTGCGGGCCATCCTCGACGAACTCGGCATTCGCGACTGCGTGACCGCCATCGGCGTCGCAAAGGGCGTTGACCGCGAGGCGGGCCGTGAACGCTTCTTTGCGGATGGGCGCGCCGATTTCTCTCTGCCGCCGCGCGACCCCGTGCTTTATTTCATCCAGCGCATGCGCGACGAGGCGCACCGCTTCGCCATCGGCTCGCACCGGGCACGACGCAAGAAGGAAATGGTGCGCAATCCGCTGGATGAAATTTCGGGAATCGGTCCGGGACGGAAGCGCTCCCTGCTGCAGCATTTCGGCACGGCAAAGGCGGTTTCCCGCGCCGGCCTCAACGATCTGATGGCTGTTACCGGCATTTCGGAGACGGTGGCGCGACAAATTTACAATCACTTCCACGAGAGCGGCAGCGATTGACGCAGAACGGTGGGACCGAACTGCTAAAAAAACATAATCACGTGTTGACGCTATGCCTTGGCGGCGGCATCAAGACAGTTGATCTCAGACTGACAGGTTTCCCATGGCTTCGCGCGCATACAGCATTCCCAACCTTCTCACCTATGGCCGCATCTTCGCGGTTCCTGTCATTGTCCTGTGTTTTTACGTCGAAGGGAAACTGGAAAGCTCGGATTTCGCGCGCTGGACGGCTCTGTGGCTGTTCATCATCGCTTCGCTGACCGATTTCCTCGATGGTTATCTGGCGCGTATCTGGAACCAGACCTCCAACATCGGCCGCATGCTGGACCCAATTGCCGACAAGCTTCTGGTCGCCTCCGTGCTGCTCCTTATGGCGGCGGATGGCACCATTGCCGGCTGGTCGCTTTGGGCGGCCATCACCATTCTCTGCCGCGAAATTCTGGTCTCTGGCCTGCGCGAATATCTGGCGGCGTTGAAGGTCAGCGTTCCCGTCACCCGCATCGCCAAATGGAAGACGACCATCCAGATGGTCGCCATCGCCTTTCTTCTTGCCGGTCCGGCCGGCGACAAGGTTCTGCCCTACACGACCGAAATGGGTATTACCCTGCTGTGGCTCGCGGCGGCGTTGACCATGTATACCGGCTATGATTACTTCAAGGCCGGCCTGAAACACATCGTGGACGAAGACTGATGACGCGGATCGTTTATTTCGCCTGGGTTCGCGAGAAGATCGGCACGGATGAAGAGGAGCTGGACATCCCCCCCTCCATCACCACCGCCGGCGAGCTGATCGCGTGGCTTTCGACGCGCGGTGAAAATTACGAAGCGGCCTTCGAATTCCCCAATGTAATCCGCGTCGCCGTCAATCAGGAACATGTCGAGCACGATGAGAGCATCGTCGGCGCGCGCGAGATCGGCATCTTCCCGCCGATGACAGGGGGATGAGCGGGTGCAGCCGACAGTCCGCGTTCAGGCAAAGGATTTCGACGCTGCGGAAGAAACCCGCCGGCTGACGGAAGGGGACAGGAGCATCGGCGCGGTCGTGGCCTTCACCGGGCTCTGCCGGGATGATGGCGGCACGCTTGCGGCGCTGGAACTGGAACACTATCCCGGCATGGCAGAGGCGGAAATAACCCGCATCGCCAAGATTGCCATGGAGCGCTTCGGCCTTCTCGGCCTCACCGCCATCCACCGCCACGGTAAGATCACCACCGGCGAAAATATCGTCCTCGTCATCGCAGCTTCATCGCATCGACAGGCGGCCTTCGATGGCGCGAATTTCGTGATGGACTATTTGAAGACATCCGCCCCGTTCTGGAAAAAGGAACATGGCAAGGATGGCTCGGCGGGCGACTGGGTGGCGGCAAAGACAACCGATGACACGGCGAAGGACAAGTGGCGATAGAGCATTTCCAGGAAAAGTGGAGCCCGGTTTTCCGTCCGGAAATGCGACGAAACAAAGAGTTAGAGCGCTTTCGCGATTCGAAGAAACGCGAAAGCGCTCTAGGGGCCAGACTCAGGGTGCTTCCACCCTGCTGCGCATGACAATCAGCCAGCCGACCAGCATCGCCAAAACCACCGCATCGCGCCAGGCGGCCGGTCCGTAACCGACCCAGAACGTTTCCGCAAAGCCGACGGCGGCGGCCCCAAGGCCGCAGATGAGCGGACTGGCATAACCGCCCGCCGCTGAAATCAGCACCACCTTCAGCCCAAAAACCAGACCGGCCCCGAAATCCATGGTGCCGTAATAAAATGTGGCCAGCACACCGGCGATGGCGGCGACCAGACCCGCCGCGCAATAGGACAGCAGAAATATCCTGCCCGCATTCACCCCGCATAAAGCGGCGGCAAAAGCATCGTCCGAGACCGCCTTCCAACGCCTGCCGAAAGCGGAACGGTCAAGATAAAACGACCCTGCGAGAATGAGCAGGCAGAAGGCCGCCGTGTTCAGTATCTGCATCGGTGTCAGGGTCACGGCAAAGCTGCCATCGGCCCAGAAGCGCACCGGCTGAGATAACAGCGGCGGCAGCCATAATTGCCTTGTATCGGCGGCGAGCCTTGCGCTTTCGGTCAGCGCGATCAGCACGCCGACGGAGGCGACGGTCACGGCATTGGGAGAGGCTTGCGCCAGCGGCCGCATCACCGCCCTGCCGACAAAACCCGCCACCCACAGCCCGCCGAACAGGCCTGCCCCCGCCCCGAGCGCCAATGTTGCCGGCAGAATCAGCCACAGCCGGTTCCAGCCGAAATCCGCAAATAACAGGCAGGTCTGGCCGGCAAAGGCGAATATGGCGCCATAGGTTAAATCGGCGCGTTTGGTCACCGAAAAGGCGACGGCATAACCGAAGGCCAGAACCGCATAAAGCGAGGCGACCGGCACGGCATTCAGCAATTGTTGCAGGAAATAGGCCAAGCGCTTCCTCCCTCAATTATTATAACTATTAAAACTCATTTTGACAGTTATAATACGTGGCATGACCTTTCGCTGGACAGAACATCGTTTCGCAGGCGGCGCATTGGCGCTAGATGTCGCCAACAGCGTGATCCTGCGCTCGGATGCGGCAAAAACAGTCGACCGTTTTGCCGTGCCGGCGCAGATCGCGGCCTTTGCCGAAGCGGCCACAAAGCTCGGCGCGGAACGTGACAGGTTTCCCACACTCATCGCGCCCGAGGCGGAAAAGCAGGCGGTTTTTCTCGATCTTCGCGAGGCTGTCGACGATTATTTCCGCGCCGCCATTGCCGGCGACGACGATGGTGACGACAGGCTGGCCGGGCTTCTCTTCGCCTGCGGCACGGCGCTGCGGACGTTTCCGCTTGCCGAAAACCTCGGCAACGCCACCGCCCATTCCGCCCTCTCGCTGCTTGCCGGCGAGACACGGGAACGGCTGCGCATCTGTGGCAATTGCGGCTGGCTTTTCATCGACCGCAGCAAGAACAGAAGCCGTATCTGGTGCGATATGGCGGTGTGCGGCAACCGACGGAAGGCCAGCCGGCACTATCATCGGAAAAAGGAGGCGCAAACATGAAAGGAATCGCCCTTCCATTGCTGACGATTGCAGGGATGCTCGCCCTTTCCGGCTGCCAGCGGGACGAACCGCGTGAGGTGGCGAAGATCTCCGGCCGGATGTTTGTGTTTAACTACCGCGTCGCCATCGCCACCTATCTGGTGACGCTTCAGCGCATCGCCCCCGTTCGTGACGGCAGCACCATTGAGGCGACGTTCGAAAACCCGCGCGGTGGTCCAGACCTCGCCAGCCGCGAGAAGATTTTTCCGAAAGACGAAAAGATCACGGTTCAGAGCCCACCCGTGGAATGTGTGAAGCAGGACCGGCCCTATAAGGTCACCATCCGCATCAAGGGGCCGGAAGGCAATATTCTGCAGACCATCGAGACCACGATCCGCTCCGACACTGACCAGTCGCTTCTTCCCGCCAAGCCGCTGGTGGTCGGCCCGCTCTATACGCCCAATCCGGAGGTATTCAAACCGGATGGCACGACGGATATGCGGCCAGTTCAGGGATGCCCGGCATCGTAGGCCAGACGGAATGAATGACGTGAAGACTTTTCCTCTCTCATTCCTGTGCTCGTCACAGGAATGAGAAAGGTGGAATGACTGCGGCTGCAGCCTAGTCCTTTACCGCCTGTCCAAACAAAAAAACGGAGCCTCTCGGCCCCGCTTCTTCGAGTCTTTTCAGCAGCTTCGTGCAATCGCCTGCAACGACGATTCAAGCCGTTGAGATTTTGAATCAGCCGACGATTTCGGTTTCGGCGAACCAGTAGGCGATTTCCTGAGCGGCGGTTTCCGGAGCGTCGGAGCCGTGAACGGAGTTTTCGCCGATGGAGAGCGCAAAGGTCTTGCGGATGGTGCCTTCAGCGGCCTGGGCCGGGTTGGTGGCGCCCATGATCTCGCGGTTCTTCAAGATAGCGTTTTCGCCTTCCAGAACCTGAACGATGGTCGGGCCGGAGGTCATGCCTTCAACGAGTTCGCCGAAGAAGGGACGCTCTTTGTGAACCGCGTAGAAGCCTTCGGCTTCGCGCTTGCTCATCCAGACGCGCTTGGAGGCGACGACGCGCAGGCCGTTGTCTTCAAATACCTTGGTGATCGCGCCCGTCAGGTTACGCTTGGTTGCGTCCGGCTTGATCATCGAAAATGTGCGTTCAATCGCCATATGTCCGTTTCCTTTTCCTTCAGAGAAAGTGGGCGGTCTTTACCCGCCCAAAGGCCCGAAAACAAGGGGGATCGACGAGATTGCGACGATCATGCCAGACATTTCACGCCGCTGTCACACTGCGGCCTCTCGCATCGTAGAGATCGAGACAACCTTCGAACCAGTCCCGCACGGGGTCGTTTTCGGCGAACAAATCCGCCCCGGTGGTAATGCGCGCCCATTGCAGGGCGCCGAAGACGATATAATCCGCAAAGAGAGGCGATGCGCCGCCGATGAAAGGCTGGAAGCTCAGCATACGCCGGATCGGCGCAAGCAATGCCGGGAAGGCTGCGATTTCCGCCTCGCGGTTCGCCACCACATCCTCAAGCGGGCGGCCGAGGGCTTTCGTGCGGCTGTCGCGGAAATAACGGCGGTCCGGCTCGTCCAGCATATTGTGGATATCGAGCACGGCAATACGGACGATGGCCGGGTGAAGCATCGTCTGCGACCAGCTTTCGACGAAACGGGCCATGGCCTTGCCGCCCTCGCCGTTGAACAGCGACGGGCGCTCCGGGTAAGCCTCGTCCAGATAAAGCGCGATCTCAAAACTGTCACTCACCAGCTCGTCACCGTCTCGCAGGATCGGCACGGTCTTCGAAAAACCATCCTCCACCGTCGGGATCACCGTGAAGGGTAAAGGCCGCTCCTCGAAATCCAGCCCCTTATGCGCCAGCGAAAGCACGGTTTTCCAGCAATGGGGAGAAAATGGCCGGGAAGTATCGCTTCCGCATAGCGAATAAAGCGTTCTGGAAGTCGTCATGGGCTGCCCTCTTCTGCAATATCGATAAAACGATATAAGAACGGCCGGACGATGAAATCAAATCAGGATTTGTCATTCAATCGATCACAAGCGCATGTGATCCGTGAGTCTGTGCGAAGTGAAATTTTTCACTTCGCAGCGCAACAATTTTTCCCTGATTCAATCAATTTTAAAGCGTTGCTTGTAAGAATAACACCATTCAACAATCGGTTATTGCCGGTCTATTCATAATAATCTCTCGGTATTGGGGCTGTCAGTGACGACATCGGCGGGCGATAAAAAACGTGATCAGGCGCGAAGTTCTCTTGTCGTCACCAAAATTACGCAGTTCATCGCCAAGATGAACATTGCGCCTCTGCCGCGCAATTATGAATTGATCTACGAAATATTGTCCGGACACAATCCTGCCATGGGTCGCGACATTCTTGCGCTCGGCAATGCGCCGCAGCAGCATGAAATCGACCTCATCGGCCAGCGGCACAATCTGCCCGGCTTTTCGCGCATCGAAGCCGAACAGATGGCAAGCGAGGCCCTCGATACACTGACGCAGATTTCCGTGCGGCTTGATGCAAGCCTTCGACGCACAGAGACTTTCCTGGCCAGCCTTGAGCAGGATGAAGATGGCGAGCGGTCCGCAGCGGAGCGCTTGGTTGATTTGCTGGGCGACATCCACGAAGAGCAGACGAGCCTTCGGAATTTCATCGCCATGGGACTGGTGAAAATCCGCGAGGTTGAAAGAAACCGGGGCGAGCTTCAGGTCGCCTCGTTGCGCGACGCGCTGACGGCTCTACCAAACCGGGCCGCCTTTCTCGAAAAGCTGGACCTTCTTTTTTCAAAGGACCGGGCTGCATCCGCCACCTCGCTCGTGCTGCTGGATATCGATCATTTCCGGGAGATCAACGGCAAATACGGCTCGTCCGCCGGCAACAAGGCATTACGACGTCTCGCCGCCCTGTTTCGCAAAACCATCAAGAAAGACGATTTCGTCGCCCGTATCGGCGGTGATGAATTCGCATTTCTGTTTGCCGGCGTATCGCAAAACACGGCCGAGGCCATTGCCGAGCGGCTGCGGCAGAGCGTGGAGGCGTTGCGCTTTGCGACCGCTGGCGGCGATGGCGAACATCTGACGGTGTCGATCGGCGTCGCAGAAGTGGATGGCACCGCCACGCCCGCCGAATTTTTCGACCATGCCGAACTCGCGCTGCTTTCGGCCCGCTGCGGCGCACGCAATTGCGTCGTCGGTTATTCGCGGGAGGTGGCGCAGCATAGCCGCAACAGCTATCTGGTGCAGCTCGGCGATTGACCGTTTAATCTCGCGCGATGTGGCGCGGGCGCTCTTGCCTTGGCCAGACAGTTCGGCCAAAACGGCGCCATGATTACGATTACCGATCTTTCCGCCCGCATCGCCGGGCGTCTGCTTCTCGATCATGCCAGCGTGACGCTTCCCGCCGGTGTGAAGGCGGGACTTGTCGGCCGCAACGGCGCCGGCAAATCCACCCTGTTCCGGGTCATCACCGGCGACTTCTCGGCGGAAAGCGGTTCGGTGACGATCCCGAAGCAGGCGCGCATCGGCCAGGTGGCGCAAGAAGCTCCAGGCACCGAAGACTCGCTGATTTCCATCGTGCTTTCCGCCGACAAGGAGCGCAGCGCGCTTCTGGCCGAGGCGGAAACCGCAACCGATCCGCACCGTATCGCCGAAATCCAGATGCGGCTCGTCGACATCGACGCCCATTCGGCGGAAGCGCGCGCCTCCAGCATTCTTGCCGGTCTCGGTTTCGATCATGAGGCGCAGCTTCGCCCCGCCTCCTCCTTCTCCGGCGGCTGGCGCATGCGCGTTGCGCTCGCCTCCGTGCTGTTTGCCGAACCGGACCTGTTGCTGCTCGACGAACCGACCAACTATCTCGACCTCGAAGGCACGCTCTGGCTGGAGGATTATATCCGGCGGTATCCACACACTGTCATCATCATCAGCCACGACCGCGATCTTCTCAACAACGCCGTCAATTCCATCGTGCATCTGGACCAGAAGAAGCTGACCTTCTATCGCGGCGGCTACGACCAGTTCGAGCGGCAGAAGGCCGAGGCCGACGAATTGCAGATGAAAGCGAAGGCGAAGAACGACGCCGCGCGCAAGCATCTGCAAAGCTTCATCGATCGTTTTCGTGCCAAGGCCACCAAGGCGCGCCAGGCGCAGAGCCGCATCAAGGCGCTGGAGCGCATGGGCACCGTGGCCGCCGTGATCGAGGATCATGTCCAGCCGATCACATTTCCCGAGCCGGAAAAGCAGCCCGCCTCCCCCATCGTCGCCATCAATGGCGGTGCTGTGGGTTATGAGCCGGGCAAATCGATCCTGAAGCAGCTCAATCTGCGGATCGACAATGACGACCGCATCGCGCTGCTCGGCTCGAACGGCAACGGTAAATCCACCTTCGCGAAATTCATCTCCGGCCGGCTTGCCCCCCAGGCGGGCGATCTTCGCGTTGCTCCCGGGCTCAAGATCGGTTTCTTCGCGCAGCACCAGCTGGATGACCTCGTGCCGGATGAAACGCCGGTCGAACATGTGCGCAAACTGATGCCGCTGGCGCCCGAAGCGCAGGTGCGCGCCCGTGTCGCCCAGATGGGGCTTGCGACGGAGAAAATGGCGACAGCGGCGAAGGACTTGTCCGGTGGCGAAAAAGCCCGCCTGCTGATGGGGCTTGCGGCCTTCCATGCGCCGAACCTGCTGATCCTCGACGAACCGACCAACCACCTCGACATCGACAGCCGTCGGGCGCTGATCGAGGCGCTGAACGATTATAGCGGCGCAGTCATCCTCATCTCGCACGACCGCCACCTGATCGAGGCGACGGTCGACCGGCTGTGGCTGGTGGCCGACGGCACGGTCAAGACCTTCGAAGGCGACATGGAGGAATATCGCGATATCGTCGTTTCCTCTGGCAGGAAGAAGGAAGACAAGACCGACGCCGTCCCCGATCAGGCATCCAAGGCCGATCAACGCAAGGCCAACGCGGAAAAGCGCGCCCAGCTCGCGCCGCTCAAGAAAAAGATCAATGAAATCGAATCCCTGACGGCAAAGCTTGAGAAAGTGATTCAGTCGCTCGACAAGGAGCTGGCGGACCCGGCCCTTTATGAAAAAGCCCCCGCGAAGGCTGCCCAGAAAGTGAAGGAACGTGGTGAGGCGGCTGCAAAGCTCTCCGATGCGGAAGAGCAATGGTTGCTGCTTTCCAGCGAATATGAGGATGCGATGGCGGGCTGACGAGGCCGGGTTTGCAGTGCATCCCCTCTCCGTCCGGCGACCTCCAAGGAAGCCGCCGAACCTATTGTCGATCTTACTTCGCGTCGATCGTATTGAGGCCTTCACGCGCGCATTCGACAGCGTTTGCGCCGTTGCGACCGAAGGAGTTTCCCAGCACAGACCGGGAAAACATTCAATGCAGCGGTCACCGAATTCACCCCAGACCGCCATTGGCCTCCGCGCTAAGCGCAAGCCCTGCGCGGCTGCAATCGCGCAAGCGGTACGGCTGGGGAATAAAGATAACCCTGCCCGAAGCGAATGCCCATCTGCATGAGGAGCCGGCTCTGTTCCTCGGTTTCTATGCCTTCCGTCACCAGCTTCGCACCATAGCGCTCGGCGCTCTCGAAAGCGAGCGCGATGGCCTCCCTGAACCGCGACTGGTCGAGCCTCGACGTCATCCAGTGATCGATCTTGACCTCTTCGAATGGGAACCGCGCGAGCAAAGTGAGTGCGGCATAACCGGTGCCGAAATCATCGAGCGCCAGCCGGACGCCCGCGGCAATCAGCGTGTCGAAATTTTGCTGTACGACGTCGGTGGTCGGTATTCTGCTCATCTCCGTCACTTCGATTGAGAGGCGATGCGCCGGCACCGCCATTTCGTGCAGCAGCGCCACGACCCGGTCTGCGAAATGCGCGCTCGCAAAAGACGATGCGGAGATATTCACCGCCAGATGAAAATCCGCCTCAAGGCCCTGCAGGTCTCGAAGGTCACGCACGACGGCTTCTATCGTCGACCATTCGAATTCCACCAGCAGCCGATGGCGTTCGGCGATCTCCAACACATAATAAGGCGATAGCGCCTGCCCCCGCGCATCGACCGCGCGCAGGAGCGCTTCAGCGCCGATCATGCGGCGATTGCGCAGTTCGAATTTGGGCTGATAACAAATGGGCGGCGTGCCGGATTTGATCCAGTTGACCAGCATCTGCCGCACCGCCTCGTCCCGTGTCGCTTTCTCGGCAAAGGAGAAGGGGAAAATCTGCACCGGATGATCGCTTCCCTTCAGCGCGAGGCTGAGGTGCCTGAGGAACGAGGCCGTGTTCTGCCGGGAAAGCCTGTCCAGATTCGCCGCACCGATTTTGAGATGCGGCACCGGCCCCGCCTCCGCCAAGCGGCAAAACGTGCTCAACCCGTCATGCAGATGCATCATGAGTTTTGTGCTTTCGGACTTCTCCAGCGAAATCCCCCGCATGACGACCGCAAGCGTCGTATCGCCGAACATGAAGCTGCACGGCGTATCGGAGCTGCATAGCAGGCCGTCCTCCCTGTCGCAGATTTCACGCGCCAGCCTCGGCCAGAAAAGATCGCTCCAGTCCTCGCCCGCGCAGGCGGCGACATCGGCAATATTGACGATCTCGATCAGAATGAGGGCATGCGAAACCGCCGGCTCCTGCCGCATCATCGCTTCTATATGGTCCCTTAGGGCGCGCCTGTTGGGCAGGCCGGTCAACGAATCCGTGCGTGCCGCCGATTCGCGTTGCCTTGTCTCTTCCCGCGCTCGCGCCTCGTTGCGCAGAAGGATGAACAGGCAGAAGATCATCGGCAGGCCGACGGCAACGGCGCCCAAGGTTCGGCGGCCTATTGCACTTAAAAACAGCGACTGGTCGACCAGCCCAAGGACGAACGAGACCGAGACGGCAAGCAGCACGGCAATGAACCTGACCGCGAAGACGGTGAGGATATCCCGAATTCCCAGATCGGCGAGGCGGCGCTTGCGCATCCAGCCATACATGATGATGCCGCTGGCCGAAATGACAACCATGTCCTGCAGGGCCGCAAAAAACAGCACGGGACCACCGAACACGAAACGCCCGGCCGCCACGAGGGACAGGCTGATCAGCCCGCCCTGCCAGGAGCCAAGCACCCCAGCCAGAAACAGCAGGTCGGAGCGGATATAGGGCTTGGAGGGCAGCTTGATGAATTCGGACACCAGCAGCATCAGCAGAAAGCCCGCCATTCCAAAGATGATGCCGTAATAGATTTTATAGCGCGGGTCCTCGAGTGCTATATTTCGCCGCACAAGAATGAGCACAGACACCATGCCAATCACGGCGGCGGCCTGAAGCAGCAGGAATGGAAGCTCGGCAGCCGATGCTGCCGCTTGTGCGGCGATCAATTCCATCATCTGCGTTCCCCGGTTATATTTTGTTCTGGCGTCGGCATTCCGGCACCTGGCCTTCACAAACCCTGCTTCTGGCAGGGCAGACTTTACAACACATCGCCAGACCTTCGCCGGCCTATGCCGACATCGCGGATTCGACGTCGTAAATCTCCGCTGGCTCGACAATCGTTCCAATATTCCCGGAGGCGAGTACCAGCCGATCGCGGCCTTGACGCTTCGCCTCGTAAAGCGCCACATCGGCCCGGTTCACCATCTCGTATATGATTTCCCTGCCGTCACCGGAAACGGCAATGCCGAGGCTGACCGTTACGATCTCTCGTCCGTCGGGGCGGTTAAGATGGGGTATGGCCTCGTCGATCACGGCCAATCTGAGCCTTTCGCCAATGGCGAGCGCGGCGGAAACAACGCAATTATCGAGCAGAACCACAAATTCCTCGCCACCGTAACGCGCGACAAAACTTCTGTCGCCATCGTCGCTACAAAGGGCGTTGCGCAGTCTGCCGGCGACCCTGCGCAGGCAGTCGTCGCCGGCCACATGCCCCTCTGAGTCATTATATTTCTTGAAATAATCGACATCGAGAAGGATGAGCGCCCGGGGCCGGCCGCTGCCGCCCGAGGCGTGGCTCGCCGCTTCGTCAAAGCTGCGGCGGTTGCGAATGCCGGTGAGCTGGTCGGTATTGGAAAGCTGCTGAAGCTCGTGATTTGCCCTCTGGATCCTCTGCAGCAAAGTCTTTTCACGCAGCGAGGCCAGATAATCCCGCCTTTCCACCTGTTCGATACGATAGGCCGCAAACAGCGAGACGGCGCTGATGCCGACGGAACACATGATCGCCGGCAGCTTGGCCACCTCACTCGTCACGGTGACATATTCCATGCCGACTATGAAAACCGCCATGCAGCCGACCGTTCCCATGACCGCAACCGGAAACGGTTTTCGGTGTATCGTGTTCATATAGAGGACAACGGTGACGATACCCATGTAATATTCGCTCGCCGACGAGGTCCGAGCATTGGCGTAGATGAACATGATCGATGCGACGACCAACATGCAGCCCAGCCCGTGAAGGACCTCATGCGCCACCGCATCCGCCCGCTCCCTGAGCGCATAGTATCGTGCCGGAAAATAAAGAAAAAGAAGCGGCGTGATGATAAGCAAACGGACCGTCAGATCCAGCCAGATGATATCCGGCACCAGACTTAGGTCCACAAACACGTAGAGATTGTAAAGGATGACACCGAAAATCAATCCATATGTATTGAATTTCCGACTGCTTTCGTTGACTTTCCGAAGAAAGCCAGACAAACGATCATCTTCAAACAAAAACACAAAACACCTGCTTCGTAAAATATATTCAAGTGAAATCTAAAATTATTACGGATAACTACACAATACATCGGAGAAAATTAACACTATAACTATCAAAATTCAAAAACAACACTCAATAATCCAGAAAAATATTTGAAACAATCGAATATTAATTGATCTGCGGATACACACACCGAAACTTGTTGCGATATTACGGCTTGAAAAAAGACGCGCCGCATGGAAACGATCACCTTGCTCCTTGGAGCGTTTGTGCTAGAAACTTGTAAAAATCACACTTTATCCCACGCAGCACTCAGACGGGTTCCACTTCATGTCAGCCACCAAGCTTGCCATCGTCGGCGTCGGCAAAATCGTTCGCGACCAGCATCTTCCCGCCATTGCAGGCAATCCGGATTTTGAGTTGATCTGCACCGCAAGCCGTCACGGCACCGTGGACGGCGTCGCTTCCTATGGCACCATCGAGGCCATGCTGGAGGCTGTGCCTGATATCGATGCGGTGTCGCTGTGCATGCCGCCGCAATATCGCTATGAGGCGGCTTACGCAGCGCTGAATGCCGGCAAGCATGTCTTCCTTGAAAAGCCGCCGGGCGCCACCCTTTCGGAAGTGCAGGATCTCGCTCGGCTGGCGGATTCGAAGGGCCTTTCACTGTTTGCGAGCTGGCATTCGCGTTATGCGCCCGCGGTCGAGGCTGCGAAGGCGTTTTTGGCCTCGACGACAATCGACAGCGTGCATGTCATCTGGAAAGAGGATGTGCGTCACTGGCACCCGAACCAGGCCTGGATCTGGCAGGCGGGCGGTCTCGGCGTGTTTGACCCCGGCATCAATGCGCTTTCGATCATCACCCATATCCTGCCGCGCGCGCTGTTCCTGACCAAGGCGACACTCGAATTCCCGGAAAACCGCGACGCCCCGATCGCCGCCGACCTGCATTTTTCCGATGTGACGAAAATGCCCGTCCATGCCGAATTCGACTGGCGTCAGACCGGCAAGCAAAGCTGGGATATCGTTGCCGAGACGGCCGCGGGACAGATGGTGCTTTCGGAAGGCGGTGCGAAGCTCTCGATCAACGGCGAAGAAAAGCTCTCCCAGCCGGAGCGGGAATATCCGGCTCTTTACGAGCGTTTCTCGGAAATCATCAAGGCAGGCCGTTCCGATGTCGACCTCGCGCCGTTGACCCATGTGGCTGACGCTTTCCTGCTCGGCCGCCACAAATTCGTGGATTCCTTCTACGACTGAGAAGCCGAAACGCTTGCCAAGAACGCTGATTCAAAGGGCGCGACTGACGAAACGGTCGCGCCCTGAATTTTTGGCCTCATACAGCGCTCTTCGATGCTGTGCAGCGGCCCCATGCGGTCTGCATCCACATGAAGGGGCAAGCGCACCACCAATGCCGAGACGGGCATCAACCGCCTGTCGGGGAGGCACGGTCCCTGGTGGATCAGGCTTTTTTCTGCCAGCGGCCTTCTGGCGATTGCTGCCAATAGGTCAGGGAGTGCCCCTCCGTCTTCAGCCTCTTCCAATGGTTACGTGCCATTTCCAGCTGGTAGGCATCGTATCCATCGAACATGAAGACGACGCGTTCATAAGCCTCCACCGCCGGCGGCTCGGCGCCATCAACGAGAAAGCGGACACTTGCCGCGTTGGCGTTCTCGCCCGACGCCGTCAGGAGAATCGGCTGATTTTGCGGTGCGGGCGAAATATCGGTGGCGTGCGGCAGGAAGCTGTCGTCACGAAAGGTCCAAAGATGCGTGTCGAGAAAATCACGGCGCTCCTCGCCCACCGTCTGGATCGCGACCTTCCAGCCGCGTTCCAGCGATTTCTCAAGCAAGGGCGGCAGCGCGTCCTCCAGCTTCGATTCCGTCAGGTGGTAGAACAGAATTTCAGTCATTCGCAGACGCGCAGCTCCGCTCGCTTCAATCTTCGTAATGGGCGCGAACGAGTTCGTTCAGAAGACGCACACCATAGCCCGAGCCCCAGGACTGGTTGATCTCGGTCAGCGGCGAGCCCATGGCGGTGCCGGCGATATCGAGGTGCGCCCAGGATGTTTCGCCCACGAAACGCTTGAGGAACTGCGCAGCGGTGACGGAACCCGCAAGGCGGCCCGAGCTGTTCTTCATGTCGGCGAATTTGGAATCGATGATCTTGTCGTAATCCTTGCCGAGCGGCATGCGCCACAGTTTTTCCGCCGTCACATCGCCCGCCTGCGTGAGGCGCGCTGCAAGTTCGTCGTCATTGGAGAAAAGACCGGCCTGAAGATTGCCGAGCGCAACCGTGATCGCGCCCGTCAGCGTGGCGAGGTTCACCATGAATTTCGGGTTGAAGCGATCCTTCGTGTACCAGAGCGCATCGGCCAGAACCAGCCGGCCTTCGGCATCGGTATTGATGATCTCGATGGTCTGGCCGGACATGGAGGTGACGATATCGCCGGGGCGCTGGGCATTGCCATCGGGCATGTTCTCGACCAGGCCAATGACGCCGATCACATTCGCCCTGGCCTTGCGGGCCGCCAGCGTGTGCATCAGGCCGGTAACGGCCGCAGCACCACCCATGTCGCCCTTCATATCTTCCATATTGAGGCCCGGCTTCAGCGAAATACCACCGGTATCGAATACGACGCCCTTGCCGACAAAGGCGATGGGCTCATCCTTCTTTGAACCGCCGTTCCATTGCATGACCGCCAGCCGCGGCGGACGGGCCGACCCCTGCGCCACGCCCAGAAGCGCGTTCATGCCGAGCTTTTTCAGTTCCTTCTCACCGAGGACTTCCACCTCGACGCCGAGCTTGCGCAGCTCTTCGGCCTTCTCGGCAAATTCGACAGGTCCGAGAATATTCGGCGGGAGGTTGACGAGATCACGCGCGAGAATCACACCGTCCGCGACCGCTTGCGACAGGGCAAATGCCTTCTCGGCCTCCTTGTGAGCGGCGGTGACAATGACAACCTCGACCTTCTTCGGCGCCTTCTCGTCGTCCGACTTCTTCTTGGTCTTGTAGGCATCGAAACTATAGGCACGCAGCAGCAGGCCAAGCGCGAAATCACCTGCCGCCCGTGCGCCAACCTCGACACTCGGTGCGTCGAGATAGATAACGACCTTTTCCGCCTTCTTGAAATGGGCGGCCGCAGTACCGCCAGCACGCAACCAGTCGTGCGCAACCAGTTTGGATGGTTTGCCAAGACCGATGACAAGCAAACGATCGGCGGCGGAACCCTGCGGTGCGATCACATCGAGCGTCGCCATGGATTTTGCGGAAAAACCTGCGATCTTCGCCGCCCTTTCGATCACACCGCCCGGATCGGCCTCGGAGGCGCCGGCGACGGCCTGAGCCTCACCCGAGGCCTGCAGCACAACGGCGAGCGCATTTTCCAGCACGGCGGAATTGGCGAAAGAAATATCGAATTTGGCGGACATGTTTTCCTGCTCTTCTTCTACGACTTGCACGATGCGCATGATCATGGCCTTTTCGGCCCCGGGCGCAACCCTTGCATTCTTTAAAGCCCCACAGTCGTTAAAGGAAAGGCATTTTTGTGGAATGCGAAATCACGTCATGAAACCGACAGCTTGTTTCACAAAAAGACACAGGCAGCGGAAAAATCGTCGCGCAAAACATATTTGTGAGCGCGCCGGAATAGCCAATTGCAAACGATGCGATTAGATAGACGAAAATTCGGCGAGCGATCGCACGTAAAAACAATGTCGAACAGGGCCGTATGAAGCTTCTCGAGAACTATATCCTGCGGCGGACAACGCAGATGTTTCTGGTCGCGCTGCTGCCGGTGCTGGCCATCATCTGGACCATCCAGGTTCTCCAGAGAATCAATCTCGTCACCGATACGGGCCAGTCGATGGGTTCCTTCATGGCGCTCGCGACCATGATCCTGCCGACGCTGATCCCAGTCGTCCTGCCTTTTGCGCTTGTCATCGGCATTACCCAGATTTTCACGACGATGAACAACGATTCCGAGCT
Organism: Agrobacterium salinitolerans; assembly: GCF_002008225.1. GTDB lineage: Bacteria > Pseudomonadota > Alphaproteobacteria > Rhizobiales > Rhizobiaceae > Agrobacterium > Agrobacterium salinitolerans. The sequence continues at coordinate 741,046 of NZ_MRDH01000006.1, forward strand.
TGCCATCATTGATGCGGCCGGATCGCCGCGGTCGGTGATGTATCGCCCGGTTCTCATTCTGGCCGCCGTTCTGAGCGCCTTTTCCTTCACCATCACCAATTTCATCGAGCCGCCCGCCCGCAGCTCCGCCCGGCAGATGGTGGCCGCCGCCTATGCCGACCTCCTTTCCTCGGTGATCGAGGAAAAGACTTTCCGTACCATTCAGGATGGTCTTTACGTGCAGATCGCCCAGCGGCAGGGCCGTATTCTCAAAGGCCTGTTCGTCGCCGACCGCCGCGATCCGAATTTCGACCTCATTTATTACGCCAAGGAAGGCATGATCGATGAAAGCGGCACGTCGCTCACCATGCGCGACGGTGAAGTGCAGCAGAAGACGCCGGACGGCAAGGTCTCGATCGTCAAGTTCCTGTCCTATGCCTTCGATCTTTCGACCATGTCGGAGAAGCAGGATTCCGAGCCGTCGCTCTCTCCGGGCGACGCCAGCCTCGGCTTCCTTCTCGCGCCCGACGAGAACAATGCGAGCTACAAGCGCTCACCGGAAAACTTCCGCAGCGAGTTGCACAAGCGTCTGTCGGACTGGATGTTCGCCTTCTCCTTCGCGCTTATTTCGCTGGTCATCGCCGCCGACGCCCGTTCGCACCGCGAGGCGCGCCTGCATCCGATGGTGGCCGCACTGGTGACGGCCTTCATGCTGCGCTGGCTTGGTTTTTACGTCACCAATCAGGTCAAGCAGAGCGCGGCCTTCATTCCCCTGGTTTATGCCGTGCCGGGCCTTAGCGGCGGCGCTGCCGCCTTCATTCTGCTGACCGGCCGAAAGCCGAAAATGCCGACAATCCTCGTCGATGCGATGGGTCGTCTGCGCCGTCTGTTCTCCAGCCGGATGGCCAAAAACTCTGGGAGCGGCAGCGCATGATTTTCAACACGCTCTCCCGGTATTTCCTGAAGCGATATCTGATCACCGCCGTCTGGTTCGTGCTCGGCGTATCTTCGATCATTTACCTTGCCGATTTCAGCGAAACGGCACGGCGCATGTCCGGCCTGCCCGGCTATTCCGTTCCGGCCGCCCTTGGCCTGACGGCGCTTCGCCTGCCGCTGATCCTGCAGCAGACCGTGCCCTTCATCGCGCTTTTCGTCGGCATGACCACGCTGATCTCGCTCAACCGGCGCTATGAGCTGGTGGTGACGCGCGCCGCCGGCATTTCCGCCTGGCAGTTCATCCTTCCGTTCGTGCTCGGCGCGGTTTTCATCGGCATCCTGTCGGTCACGATCCTGAACCCCATCGCGGCATGGGGCCAAAACAAGTCGCTGGCAATGGAAGCCGGCCTGCGCAACGAAGCGGGCGGCGGCCGCCAGCAGGAGATCGTTCCGTGGATGCGCCAGTCGAGCGGCGGCAAGGATACGATCATCGGCGCCAAGAGCTTCGAGGACAACGGAACGCTGCTTCTCGATGTGGTTCTGATCGACATCGACAAGGACGGAAACATCGTCTCGCGTAAGGATGCGAAGTCGGCTAAATTGGAAGATGGTTACTGGCTTCTTAACGGCGTTTCGGAAACGCGCGCCGGGCATGTGTCAGTTCGGCAAGAGAGCATGCGGATCAGTACCAATCTGAGACGGGAATTCGTCCAAGAACGCATGACGCAGACGGAAACCGTTGCTTTCTTTGACCTTTCTCACAAGATCGAAGTTGCAAAGTCCTTTGGACTATCTTCAAAGGCGCTTGAGACGCAGTATCATTTCCTGCTATCGACGCCCCTGCTTCTGGTCGCGATGACCTTGATCGCCGCGACCGTTTCATTAAAGTTCAGCCGCTTCGCCCAATCGCGCTCCGTGATTCTGGGTGGAATCGTTTCCGGCTTCGTGCTTTATGTAGTAACCGTGCTCGTAAGGGCATTCGGGAGTGGTGGTGTTGTCCCTCCCACCGTCGCGGTCTGGGTTCCAGTCATCGTGGCGTTGGCTTTGGGGGCAACCATTCTGCTTCATCAGGAGGACGGCTAGTGGCGGTAATTGACCGCGGGAATATCAGGCGGCTTTGGACGGCCCTTCTGACAGGTGCCGCTGTGTGCGCGTATTTGGCATCCAGCCCGGTCGCTTTCGGCCAGGATGGTTTGCTTGCGTCGGCAAGCCAAGACGATTCGAAACTCCTGCTTACAGCAAATGAACTGACCTATAATCGCGATTCCCAGCGCGTGATTGCGAAGGGCGTCGTTCGCATGAAATATTCGGGCTACCGCATGGTGGCCCAGCAGGTGGAATACAACCAGCAGACCGGCCGCGTGATCGCCCATGGCAACATCGAGCTGATCGAGCCGGGCGGCAACAAGATTTATGCCGACGAGATGGACGTGACCGATGACTTCGGTCAGGGCTTCGTCAATGCCCTGCGCGTTGAGACAACGGATAACACTCGTATTGCGGGTGAAAGCGCCGAGCGTCTCGAAGGCGACCGGATGGTTCTCAACAACGGCGTCTACACCGCCTGTCTGCCCTGCGCCGAACGGCCCGAAAAGGCGCCGCTGTGGCAGGTCAAGGCCGAGCGCGTCATTCAGGACGGCAAGACCCATACGGTGCGGCTGGAAAAGGCCCGCCTTCAGCTTTTCGGCCACTCGATCGCCTATCTGCCGTTCCTCACGGTTCCGGACAACACAGTGAAGCGTAAATCGGGCTTCCTGTTCCCGCAGATGAGCTTGACCAACAAGCTTGGTTTTGGCCTTGGCGTTCCCTATTTCCAGGTTCTTTCCGACACGTCGGATTTGACCATCACGCCGACCTACTACACCAAGCAGGGTCTGTTGCTGCAGGGCGAATTGCGGAACCGTTTCGAAAGCGGCATGCATACGTTGACGATTGCCGGCATCAGCCAGCAGTCGTCTGACACCTTCAACGCCGGAACGAGTGACGCGTTGAACGATCAGCGCGGCATGGTGGCAACCAAGGGTGATTTCAGCATCAACCCGCGCTGGGCTTTCGGCTGGGACGCCATGGTGCAGTCCGACAACAACTTCTCGCGCACCTATAACCTCAAGGGCTACAAGAACGACGTCCAGACCAACCAGATTTATCTGGCGGGCACTGGCGAGCGTAACAGCTTTGACGCCCGTGGTTATTATTTCAACGTTCAGGACACGGATAATTCGGAGCTCAAGGAACGCAAGCAGGCGATCGTTCATCCGGTCGTAGACTATCGTTACTTCCTGCCGGATCCGATCTATGGCGGTGAACTGTCGCTGACCACGAACTTCACGAGCATCAGCCGTTCGACGCAGGATTCCTACGCGATGGGCGGCTTCCCCCGCTTCAACGGTCTGGAAGGCTCTTATACGCGCTGGACCACGGAAGCGGAATGGAAGCGCACCATTACGATGGATAGCGGTCTTCAGATCACGCCGATCCTTGCCGCGCGCGGCGACGCGCTGTGGACCGACATGAATGCGGCAAGCTTCACCTCCGGCGGTACATCCTATGCCTATGAAGGCATGATCCATGACGATGCTGCCCTGCGTGGCATGGTCACCGGTGGCCTTGAGGTGCGTTATCCCTGGCTGTTCACTGCCCTCAACAGCAGCCACGTGATCGAGCCTATCGCGCAGATTTTCGTTCGGCCGAACGAGCAATATTCCGGTCGTTTCCCGAACGAGGACTCGCAAGCCTTTGTGTTCGACGCTACCAACCTCTTCGAGCGCGACAAGTTCTCCGGCTTCGACCGTATCGAAGGCGGTACGCGTGCCAATCTCGGCTTCCGCTATAACGGCACGTTCGACAATGGTTACGGCATTCGTGCCATTGCCGGCCAATCCTTCCATCTGGCGGGCGACAATTCCTTCGCGTCTTACGATCTCGTCAATGCAGGCGCTAATTCCGGCCTCGAATCCGACCGTTCGGATTATGTCGCCATGGCCGCTTTCGATGCGCCGATCGGACTCTCGCTCTCGTCGAGCCTGCGTCTCGACAAGGACGATTTCGACATCAACCGCTCGGAAACCGGTATCAGCTATTCGGACCGTCGCCTTACCGGCAAGCTCAGCTATACGCAGGTCAAGGCACAGCCGAAATATGGCTATAACGAAGACCGCGACATCATTCAGGCGTCCGGCACGCTGCGCATGGACGACAACTGGTCGCTTTTCGGATCGATCAATTACGATCTGAACGGGAAGTTTGCCGCTGAACGCCGTATCGGTATTGCCTATCAGGATGAGTGCACAATCCTGACGGTCAGCTATTCGGACGAAGGCAATATCAATTCCAGCCGTCAGGCCGCCAATGACTGGTCGATCAATGCGCGTCTGGCCTTCCGCACGCTCGGCGATATCAGCATCGGCTCAGCCAATGAGGACTGGAACGACATGGATATCGGCTGGAAGCCAAACAACTACTGAGTTTAGAGGCAGGTTACGCAGCATCGTGACCTGCCTTTTTACCATTTGGCCAGTAAAGCCACGGTTTCGCCGCAACAACACGCCAATGTCGGCCGCACATGGAACCTATCGGGTTTTCTTTCAACAAACCGACACATTGCCGTCTTGCGGATCGCGATGATATATACGTGGCAAATTCGCGGTGCGGACGCACAGGTGCAGGTCTGAAAGCGGGAAAGTTCAATATTCCCCCATCAGGCAGAACAGATTGGCGGGACAGGGCAACAGGACCCTGCCCGACGAAAGGGAGAAGGATATGATGAATTTCGGAAAGACGGCTTTGCGTGGCGCTGCTTTCGCCTTTGCGATATTCGCCGTTCCCATGGCCGTTGTGCCCTATACTGGCCAGGCCTTCGCCGATAGCACCGTCAAGATCGTCGTCAACAAGACACCCATCACCAACGACGATATTGCCAAGCGCGTCGCCTTCCTCAAGCTGCAGCGCCAGTCCGGTAATCTCAATGAAAAGGCGCGTGAGCAGCTTGTCGATGAAGCGCTGAAGCGCGAGGAAATCGCCCGCGTCAAGATGTCGGTCAGCACCGACGATGTCGACGCGGCCTTCGCGCGCTTTGCCGGCAACAACAAGATGAGCCCGCAGCAATTGACGAAGGTGCTTGCGCAGGCGGGCGTCGGCGCCGACCATTTCAAGGCCTTCATCGCCGTTCAGATGAGTTGGCCGCGTCTTGTCAACGCTCGTTACGGTGCACGCGGCAAGATGTCGACGCAGGATCTCGTTACCCGCCTGAAGGAACGTGGCGACAAGCCCGTCACCACGGAATATTTTCTGCAGCAGGTTATCTTCGTGATACCGGAATCAAAGCGCAAGGCCATTACCGGCAAGCGCAAGGCCGAGGCTGAAGCCTCGCGCAAGCGTTATCCCGGCTGCGACCAGGCCATGAGCTTCGCCGCGACCATGCGTGATGTTGCGATCAAGGACCTTGGCCGCATTCTGGCGCCGGAGCTGCCGGAAGACTGGAAGGCGCTGGTGGAGAAGACCAAGGAAGGCGGCACCACCGGCACGCGCGTCACCGAAAAGGGCGTCGAATATCTGGCCATCTGCAAGCAGCGTCAAGTTTCCGACGACTATGCGGCGGAAATGGTGTTCAAGTCCGAAGATCTGATGAAGGCCAAGGACGGCGAAAACCCGAACGAAAAGAAATATATGGATGAGCTGCGCAAGAAGGCGCAGATCGTCAACACCTGATATTGATTAAAGAGCCGGGTCTTTCCGTGACATATGCATCCCTGCCGCTTGCCCTGACACAGGGAGATCCAGCCGGTATCGGCCCTGATATCGCCATCACCGCCTGGGCCAAGCGCCGGGAGAACGGCATGCCGCCCTTCATCTTCATCGGCGACCCCGATGTGGTGGCGAGCCGCGCGGCGTTGATCGGCGTGCCGGTCAATATCGAGACCTGCGGTGCGGAAAGCGCCGTCGACCTGTTCGAACAAGCCTTCCCCATCCTTTCCCTTCCCGTCGGCTTCGAAGTGCAGGCGGGTCAGCCGCATGTCGGAGCGGCGCACGCGACAATCAAGGCCATCGAGACCGCCGTTTCCCTCACGGTCGAGGGCAAGGCTGCGGCCGTCGTCACCAATCCGATCGCAAAATCGGTGTTATACGAGGCCGGTTTCGGCTTTCCCGGTCATACGGAATTTCTGGCCGATCTCGCCCTGCGCGAGACCGGGGAGCAAGTCATACCGGTCATGATGATTGCCGGCCCCAAGGTCCGTGTCGTCCCGGTGACGATCCATATCCCCGTGAAAGACGTGCCGGCCGCTCTTACCGAAGAGCTGATCGTTACGACCTGCCGGATCATCGATGCCGATCTCCGGCGAAAATTCGGCATTGCGGCGCCGCGTCTGGCGGTTGCCGGCCTCAACCCGCATGCGGGGGAAGATGGCGCACTTGGCACCGAGGATCGCGATATCGTTCACCCGGCGACCATGCGGTTGCGGAAGGACGGGATCGATGCCTTTGGCCCCCTGCCCGCCGACACCATGTTCCACGATGCCGCCCGCAAGCGTTATGACGTGGCGGTGTGCATGTATCACGATCAGGCGCTCATTCCGGCCAAGGCGCTCGGCTTTGACGATTCCGTCAATGTCACGCTTGGCCTGCCCTTCATCCGCACCTCGCCCGACCATGGCACCGCCTTCGGCATTGCCGGCCAGGGCATCGCTAATGAGGCGAGCCTTGTGGCGGCGCTGAAGATGGCGGCGGACATTTCGCTCCGCAGCCGGGCCAACACATAATGGCGGCCATCGACGGACTGCCGCCGCTGCGCGATGTCATCCAGCGCCACGGGCTCGACGCGAAGAAATCGCTCGGACAGAACTTCCTGTTCGACCTCAACCTCACCCAGAAGATCGCCCGTACGGCCGGGCCGCTCGAAGGCGTGACGGTGATCGAAGTCGGCCCCGGTCCCGGCGGCCTCACCCGCGCTATTCTTTCGCTCGGGGCAAAAAAGGTCATCGCCGTCGAACGCGACAGCCGCTGCCTGCCGGCGCTGGCGGAAATCGAAGCGCATTATCCCGGGCGGCTCGAAGTCATCGAAGGCGACGCGCTGCAGACGGATTTCGAGGCTCTGGTTGCCGTCGGCGAACCGGTGCGGATCATCGCCAACCTGCCCTATAATGTCGGCACGCAATTGCTGGTCAACTGGCTGCTGCCGAGGGAATGGCCGCCCTTCTGGCTTTCGATGACGCTGATGTTCCAGAAGGAAGTTGGGCAGCGCATCGTGGCCGAAGAAGGCGATAATCACTACGGCCGTCTCGGCGTTCTCGCCGGCTGGCGCACGGTTTCCGAAATGGCCTTCGACGTCCCGCCGCAGGCCTTCAGCCCACCGCCAAAAGTCACCTCCACCGTCGTGCACCTGTTGCCGAAGGACAAGCCGCTGCCCTGCGATGTCGCCAAGCTTGAAAAGGTGACGGAAGCCGCCTTCGGCCAGCGCCGCAAGATGCTCCGCCAGAGCGTGAAAAGCCTTGGCGGGGAAACGCTGCTGGAAAAAGCGGGCATCGATCCCACGCGCCGGGCGGAAACGCTGTCGGTGGAGGAATTCGTCACTTTGGCGAACTGCCTGTAAATCCGTCGTGTAATGTGCCATTCCGAGCAGCGGGACACGGGTTCGTGGAGACTGCGAATAAAGGAACAAGCGCGTGGAGAGTGCCGGTTTTCATTACAAGCTCGACATTCCCGCTGAAACGCCCGACTGCGCGGTTGTCTTGCTGCATGGATCGGGGCGAACGGAAGACGATCTCATTTCTTTTGGCCGCGCCGTCTTTCCCAAGGGTGTCTTATATGCGCCGAGGGGCGCTGTTCCCTGGGAGAATGGTTTCGCGTTTTTCCGCCGAAAGCCCGACAGACAGCTTGATATTGACGACCTCAAACATCAAGCCGCCAGACTATGCCGGTTTTTCACCATGGTCTTTCAGCAGACGGGGCAAAGACCCTTTCTCGTCGGATACTCCAACGGCGCGATCATCGCCGCTGAAACGATATGTCAGGACCGTCATCTATCGAAAGGCACCATTCTGCTTCGCCCGCTATCTCCGAGAAAGGACCAGTCTTTTCCGAGCCTGGCAGGATATCCCATACTCCTGCTGGCGGGCGTGCGTGACGACCGGCGGCAGCCTTCCGATGCTCCAGATTTGGCCGAGCAGCTGGCGTCGGCCGGAGCGGAGGTCGTTCTTGAAACGATCGAAACGGGTCATGGCTGGGCGGAAGACGCGGCGGACGAACGATTGTCACGGCAATGGCTGGCGCGCGGACTCATCGCGTAAGTCAGAGCTTTGGCTCTTCCTCCAGCAACGCCCGCACGAAATCGAACATGCCGTGGCGGCGGTCGCGGCGGACGCGTTCGGCCTTCACGATTGCTTCGACGGCCTCGAAGGCGGCCTGCAGGTCGTCATTGAGAATGACGTAATCATAGTCGCGCCAGTGCTCGATCTCGGCACGGGAATTGAGGAGCCGGGTCTTGATCACCTCTTCGGTGTCTTCGGCGCGGCGATGCAGGCGCGATTGAAGTTCGGTCATGGTCGGCGGCAGGATGAAGATCGAAACGACGTCGGCCTTCATCTTGTCCTGAAGCTGCTCGGCGCCCTGCCAGTCGATATCGAACAGCATGTCGCGGCCTGCGGCCATGGCTTCTTCCACCGGCTCGCGCGGGGTGCCGTAGAAATTGCCGTGAACCTCGGCCCATTCCAGCAGCGCGTCGCTGTCGCGCAGGCGCTCGAAATCGCGCTTGGAAATGAAATGGTAGTGGATACCGTCAATCTCGCTCTGGCGGCGCGGACGTGTCGTGACGCTGACGGACAGGCCGATATTCTTGTCCTTGTCGAGCAGGTTGCGCGCAATCGTGGATTTTCCCGCGCCCGATGGCGAAGAAATCACCAGCATCAGCCCTCTGCGGGCAATCGTGACGGGAGAATTATTCACCGGGACCATGGGGTCTACTCCAGATTTTGGACCTGTTCGCGAAACTGGTCGATCACCACTTTCAACTCTATGCCCGCTGCGGTTACCGCACTGGCATTCGATTTGGAACAGATTGTATTCGACTCGCGGTTAAATTCCTGTGCAAGAAAATCGAGCTTGCGGCCGACAGGTCCGCCATTCTCCAACAGTTCGCGTGAAGCCTGGACATGGGCGTGCAGCCGGTCGATCTCCTCACGCAGATCCGCCTTGGTGGCGATCAGCGCCGCCTCTGCATGAAGCCGGTCACGATCGAGCCCGTGCAAGCCGTCGCCGATGAGGGCGATCTGCTGGGCGAGCCGTGCCGCAATTTGCTCGGGCTGGCGGGAAGGATCGTTTTCAATGATGTCTGCGAGCTGCTCGATCCGGTTGATGTGACCGGACAGGATGGCAAACAGCGAAGCCCCTTCGCGCTCGCGCATATCCTTCAGCTTCTCGACCGCGGCGGCGAAGCCGGCAAGCACATCATCGTTGCGCGCGGCCTGCACCTCCGCATCGTCTTCCGCCTCGCGAAAATCGACGAGCCCGCGCAGCGTCAGCAGCGTGTCGAAGCTCAGCGGCTTGTCTTCCACGACATCGCCAAGCTCCTTCTTCAGCGCCAGAACAGCCGCCAGAGCATCGCGGTTGACCACCGCCTCCAGCCGGTTTTCCGCAATCGCCAGCGTCAGACCCGCCTGGATATTACCGCGGGAAAGATGCTCGCCTGCGATTTCGCGCAGGGCCGTTTCCAGCGCTTCAAGACCGGTCGGCAGACGCAGGCGCACATCGAGCCCCTTGCCGTTCACGGACCGCAATTCCCACGCCCAGCGGTAACGGCCGGAGGTTCCTTCGCTGCGCGCAAAGCCGGTCATCGATTGCAATGTCATATCTGAAAGCCCCCCGTCATGCCTTACAAAACCGGGCCCTGTGGATCACAGAGCCCGGTCGAGATTATCAGTTGTTGGCGGGTTTCTCCGCCTCGGTTCCACCTGGCTGGCCATCCACGACAACATCGGGATTGGCGCCGGAAGCAGCCTTCTCAGCCTCGATCTTGCGCCAGCGGCGAACATTGGCGTTGTGCTCTTCAAGCGTCTTGGCAAAGACGTGGCCGCCGGTGCCGTCCGCAACGAAATAAAGGTCATCCGTGCGCCATGGATTGGCGACAGCCTCAAGTGCCGCGCGGCCCGGATTGGCGATGGGAGACGGCGGCAGGCCCTTGATGACATAAGTGTTGAACGGCGTCTGCTTCTGCAGGTCCGACTGGTAGATCGGGCGGTCCGACGGTTTGCCGTCACCACCGAACAGGCCGTAGATGATCGTCGGGTCGGATTGCAGGCGCATGCCCTTCTTCAGGCGGTTGTAGAACACGGAGGCGACATGGGCGCGTTCGTCGTCCTTGCCGGTTTCTTTCTCGACAATCGAGGCAAGCGTCACGAATTCCTCGACGGTCTTGATCGGCAGATCGGGATCGCGCCGTTCCCAGATCATGTCGATCAGCTTGTCCTGCGCCGCACTCATCTGGTTGATGATCTCTTCGCGCTTGGTGCCGCGGGTGAAGCGATAGGTATCCGGGCGCAGGCTGCCTTCCGGCGGCAGCGTGGCGGGAAGCTCGCCGTCCAGCACTTCATCCGCAGCAAGACGCGCGAACATCTGCTTTACGGTCAGGCCTTCCGGCAGCGACACGGAATAAAGGATCGACTTGCCGGACTCCAGCAGCACCATGATGTCCTTCATCGATGCGCCAGCCTTGATCTCGTATTCACCCGTCTTCAGCGTCTGGTCCTTCTGCAGATAGCTGCCGGTCATCAGGCGGAAAACGCGGGCGTTGGAGATGATGTCATTGCGTTCGAGATTATTGGCGATCTCGATGATGCCTGCGCCGTTGCGCACTGTGAAATGGGTGTTCGTCTGGAGCGGACCGGGCTCCTGGAACGCATTGATCATGTAATAGAAAGCGGCAATGGCCAGCACACAGACGGCGACGGCCAGCGTCATCAGAAAGTTCAGGAAGATCACAAGCTGGCCGTGGGCCTTGCGGGAGCGCTTGGGCGGAGCCGGCACTTTTTCCGGCCGCAGCGCCTCCGTCGGGGATTTCGGAATGATCGGGCCGCGATTGCCTTCGCCCGCGCCGGTTTGTCCGTATGGTCCCTGGCTGTTCTGGTTCGTGTCGCTCACCGTCGGTCCTTTTCAGTTCGGCGTTGTCAGCGCTTTTTGCGCAGGTAATGCGGCAAAAACAGGTTCGGAATGCCGTCCCGCACCACATAGAGGTATCGTGAAGCCTGCTGTTCCGCTTCACGAACATCGTTTCGGACAAAGCCGATTGAGGGAGCAGCCGGCACCGGCAAACGCTTCCCATAAAACGACTACAATAGCGGCGCGAAAACCGGAATAGCTTTCACAGGCCGCAATGCGTTCTTCAAATGAAAGAACGTCCTTTGTCAGCACCCGGTGGGAGGGCGCCAGCGACGGCAGAGCCGCCGCATTATGCTTCGTAACGACGCAGCACGAGGGAGGCGTTGGTGCCGCCGAATCCGAAGGAGTTCGAGAGCGCCACGTCGACCTTACGCTTGCGCGCCTTGTGCGGCACGAGATCGATCTTCGTCTCCACATCGGGATTGTCGAGGTTCAGCGTCGGCGGAACGATGTTGTCGCGGATCGCAAGCGTCGCGAAGATCGCCTCGATAGCGCCCGCCGCACCGAGAAGATGGCCGGTCGCCGACTTGGTGGAGGACATGGAAATCTTCGAGGCCGATTCGCCGACAAGCCGCTCGACCGCGCCAAGCTCGATCGTATCGGCCATGGTGGAGGTGCCGTGAGCGTTGATGTAGTCGATATCGTCAGGCGTGAGACCTGCGCGCTTCAGCGCCATCGACATGCAGCGATAGGCACCTTCACCGTCCTCGGACGGTGCGGTGATGTGATAGGCATCGCCAGAGAGGCCGTAACCGACGACTTCCGCATAGATCTTCGCGCCGCGCGCCTTGGCGTGTTCCAGCTCTTCCAGAACGACGATGCCCGCACCTTCACCCATGACGAAACCATCGCGGTCACGGTCATAGGGGCGCGAGGCCTTCTGCGGATCGTCATTGTGTTGTGTGGAAAGCGCCTTGCAGGCGGCGAAGCCGGCGAGCGCGATGCGGCAGACCGGCGATTCGGCGCCGCCGGCGACCATGACGTCGGCATCGCCGAGCGCGATCAGACGGGCGGCGTCGCCAATGGCGTGCGCGCCGGTCGAGCAGGCCGTCACCACGGCATGGTTCGGTCCGCGCAGCTTGTGGCGGATGGAAACCTGGCCGGATACGAGGTTGATCAGGCGGCCGGGAATGAAGAATGGGGAAATGCGCCGCGGGCCCTTGTCGCGCAGCGTATAGCCCGCCTCGACAATGCCTTCCAGGCCGCCAATGCCGGAGCCGATCAGAACGCCTGTCGCGATCTGGTCCTCGTCCGTTTCCGGATGCCAGTTTGCGTCGGCAAGCGCCATGTCGGCGGCAGCCATGCCGTACAGGATGAAAGGATCGATCTTGCGCTGTTCCTTGGGTTCCATCCAGTCATCGGCATTGAAAGTGCCGTTGGAACCATCGCCGACGGGAATACGGCAGGCGATCTTTGCGGGCAAGTCTTCGACTTCGAATTCAGTCACGAGACGGGCGCCGTTCTGGCCGGCCAAAAGCCGTTCCCAGGTCACTTCCGTTCCGCATCCAAGAGGAGATACCATGCCGGTACCGGTGATAACGACACGCCTCATCGCCAACGCTCCGCCCTTATCCAAATCATCGGTCTTCCTGCAACACCGGGCACCATGAGATGGCACTCTCGGCAGGCTGCAGTACGTCTCAATCTTTGCTTGAAGGTTACAGGCAGCGTTATCGCAGCCCGTGACCTTTAGGACAACGGGAAAGCGTGCCTTTGCGGCACCCACCGTCTGCCTATAAAACATTGGCCCGGACAAGCCGGGCCAAGACGGGAAGATATGTCACCCTCCCGATGAAGGTCGATCAGGCCTGGGCCTTCTCGATAAACTTGACGGCGTCGCCGACCGTCAGGATCGAGTCAGCTGCGTCGTCGGGGATTTCAACGCCGAATTCTTCTTCGAAAGCCATGACCAGTTCAACGGTGTCGAGCGAATCAGCGCCCAGATCGTCAATGAAGCTGGCGCCTTCGACAACCTTGTCGGCGTCAACGCCAAGATGATCAATTACAATTTTCTTTACGCGTTCTGCGATATCGCTCATGTCGGTTTCCTCGACCTTTATTTTGAAGGGAATGCCTTGCGGCACCCTGCCCTGTTAGAAGCCCTCATGCGCCGTTCAAATCCGGCGCTGCTGGCAAACCCGTTCAACCCGTTCCAAGCTAGACATCGTCACGCAAAATCGCAACGGCTTCCTGTCTCTCCGGGACGACTGTTCACAGTCTTGGCCCGCTTAACATGGTTTCAATCGGTCGAAAAGCCTGAAAACGCGCTAAGCACAGCGTATGACAGGCAATTTCGCCGAAAACCAGTCGGCGGAGCCTTGCGGCGCCAGCTACCCAAGAAGGTGCTTAAACAGCGCCGCAATCCTTTTCATGACAGCCTTAGGCGCCGTCAGATCATAGCCATGCCGCCATTGACGTGCAGGGTCTGGCCGGTCATGTAGCCCGCCTCGTTGGAGGCGAGGTAGAGAACGGCCGAGGCGACCTCAGCACCGGTTCCCATGCGCTTCATGGGAATGGCGCCCATGATGGCGTCTTTCTGCTTGTCGTTCAGCTTGCCGGTCATGGCGCTTTCGATGAAGCCCGGCGCCACGCAGTTGACGGTGACGTTGCGGGTGGCGATTTCCTGGGCCAGCGACTTCGAAAAACCGATCATGCCGGCCTTGGAGGCGCAATAGTTGGCCTGGCCGGGATTGCCGGTGACGCCGACGATGGAGGTGATGTTGATGATGCGGCCGAAACGGCGGCGCATCATCGGATGCGTCAGCTCACGCGTCAGGCGGAACATCGCCGTCAGGTTCACTTCGATGACGTTGTCCCAGTCCTCGTCGCTCATGCGAACGAAGAGGCCGTCCTTGGTGATGCCGGCATTGTTGACGAGAATATCGACACCTTCCAGTTCGGCTTCAGCCTTTTCGCCGAGCGCCTTGACCTCGGCGCGGTCGGCAAGGTTGGCCGGGAAAATCTTGACGCGCTCGCCAAGTTCCGCCGCCAGCGCCTCGAGCTTTTCAACGCGCGTGCCGTGCAGGCCGACGGTTGCGCCCTGGCTGTGCAGAAGGCGGGCGATTTCTTCGCCGATGCCGCCGGTTGCGCCGGTTACGAGAGCCTTGCGGCCTGTCAGATCAAACATGTCCTATTCCTTCTTTAGAGCTTCGGACTGAAAATGTTCAGCGCTGTTGCGCCCGATGAATGCGGCAGCCGGAGTATCCGTCTCAGCCGATAAGCGTGGCAAGAAGCTGGTCGATATCGGCAGCGCCGTTGACGGCAACGCCGTTCACCGTCTTGTCGATGCGGCGGGCAAGGCCCGTCAGCACCTTGCCGGAGCCGATCTCGTAAAGCTGCGTGACATTGTTGGCGGCGAACCATTCCACCGTCTCGCGCCAGCGCACCTGCCCCGTCACCTGCTCGACCAGCAGGGCGGCGATCTCATTGGCGTCGGAAACGGGAGCGGCGCGCACGTTGGCGATAACAGGCACGACCGGATTGTGCTTCTCGACTTTCGCCAGAGCCTCACGCATCGCTTCCGCCGCCGGCGCCATCAGCGCGGAGTGGAAGGGGGCGGAAACCGGCAGCATAATGGCGCGCTTGGCGCCCTTGTCAGACGCGATCGCAGCAGCCTTCTCGACGGCGGCCTTGCCGCCGGAGATGACGAGTTGGCCACCGCCATTGTCATTGGCGATCTGGCAGACGCCGAGAATGGCCGCTTCTTCGCAGATTGCCGAAACGGCGTCATGCTCAAGCCCGATAATCGCCGCCATGGCGCCCTCACCCACCGGCACGGCGGCCTGCATGGCATTGCCGCGAATGCGCAGAAGACGCGCGGTATCGGCAACCGAGAAGGTGCCGGCGGCACAGAGCGCCGAATATTCGCCGAGCGAGTGGCCGGCGACATAAGAAACCGTATCGGACAGCTTGAAACCGCGCGCTTCGAGAACCCGCATGACCGCCATGGACACTGCCATGAGGGCCGGCTGGGCGTTGGCGGTCAGCGTCAGCGTCTCTTCAGGACCGTTCCACATGATATCGGAGAGCTTCTGGTCGAGCGCCTCGTCGACTTCCTGAAACACGGCGCGCGCTTCCGGATAGGTATCCGCCAGCTCCTTGCCCATGCCGACGGCCTGACTTCCCTGTCCGGGAAAAGTGAATGCAATACCCATGGGATGTCGTCCTTCTTGTCTGGCGTTGCCTTTATTCTTGTCGACTTCCATTCACATTCCCGCCAGCGAAGTCAAGGCTTGAAGCCCCATGGCGGGCCCTCGCCAGGGGTTTTGCCGACCTGTTTTCCCCTTTTCTTTTCATCATATTTTTTCTTGCACTGCGGCAAATCCCCATTACTTTCACCCCACCTTCCAAACTATCTGGCCAAGCACCGGGACATTTCCATGAAACAAAGACTATTGGGCCGCACGGGTATTTCCGTGTCTGAAATCTGCCTCGGCACCATGACGTGGGGCACGCAGAACACCGAAGCCGACGCGCACGCGCAGATGGATTACGCCGTCGAAAACGGCGTCAATTTCTTCGATACGGCAGAACTTTATCCTACCACCCCCGTTTCCGCCGAAACGCAGGGGCGGACGGAAGACTATATCGGCACCTGGTTTGAAAAGACCGGAAAGCGCGATCAGGTCGTGCTCGCCACCAAGGTCGCAGGCTCTGGCCGTGACTACATTCGTGGCGGTCGCGATATCGACGCCGCAGCCATCCGCGAGGCGGTGGACACCAGCCTCAAGCGCCTGAAGACCGACTATATCGACCTCTACCAAATCCACTGGCCGAATCGCGGCACCTATCATTTCCGTGGCGCATGGAGCTTTGACGCTTCCGGCCAGGACACCAAGCGCACGCTCGCCGAAATCACCGAAAAGCTCGAAACGCTCGGCGAATTGGTGAAGGCCGGCAAGATCCGCGCCATTGGTCTCTCCAACGAAAGCGCCTGGGGCACGCAGAAATATATCGATATCGCGGAGGCTAACGGCCTGCCGCGCGTCGCCACCATTCAGAATGAATACAACCTGCTGTACCGCAGCTTCGATCTCGATATGGCGGAAGTCGCCCACCACGAGGACGTCGGCCTGCTCGCATATTCGCCGCTGGCGGCAGGGCTGCTGACCGGCAAATACCAGAACGGCGCCCGCCCGGCGGGTTCACGCGGCAGCATCAACAAAGACCTCGGCGGTCGCCTGCAACCGCTTCAGGAAGCGCCGGTCAAGGCTTATCTGGAGCTTGCTGCCGCTCATGGCATCGATCCAGCAAAGCTCGCCATTGCCTTCTGCCTGACGCGCCCCTTCATGGCCTCCGTCATCATCGGCGCGACGACGATGGAACAGTTGAAGGTTGATATTGCGGCTGCGGATGTGACGCTGTCGGACGAGGTACTGAAGGGTGTAGCGGCGATCCACCGGCAATATCCAATGCCGATCTGACGATGCAACAGCGCGCTTTTTCGCACTCGCCCTTGCATTCCGGGCAAAAATCCGTATAAGCGCGCTGTTCACAACACCCGGTCCAATTGGCTGGTGGCTGAACGGAGGGCTGGTTCCGGTAACGGAACAGCAGGAACCATAAGGTTTTTCCGGCCTCCCGTGTCTCCGCTCTCGACCGTCTCGAACAACGCTTTTCTTGCTTTAAGGCTCACGCCTTTTCAGGAGCAGTCGTTGAGGCTTAGCGCCGTTGCCGGGTGAAGGACGAAACGCAAGAAAGGCAAAGCTTAAATGGCTCTTTACGAACACATCTTCCTTGCCCGGCAGGATATTTCTGCCCAGCAGGTTGACGCACTTGTCGAGCAGTACAAGGGCGTTATCGAATCGTTCGGCGGTAAAGTCGGACGCGTCGAGAACTGGGGTCTGAAGTCCCTCACCTACCGCATCAAGAAGAACCGCAAGGCTCACTACGCTCTCATGGACATCGACGCTCCGGCGGCCGCCATCCATGAAGTCGAGCGCCAGATGCGCATCAACGAAGACGTTCTTCGTTACATGACCATCGCCGTCGAAGCCCACGAAGAAGGCCCGTCCGCGATGATGCAGAAGCGCGATCGCGACGACCGTCCGCGCCGTGACGGCGACCGTCCGGACCGTGGCCCGCGTGAAGATCGTGGTCCCCGCGCACCGCGCGAAGGTGGCTTCGGCGACCGCGAAGACCGTCCGCGCCGTCCGCGCGAAGACCGTGCATAAGGAGAATTGACCTATGGCTGACGCATCCTCTTCCCAGGCACGCCGCCCGTTCCACCGCCGTCGCAAGACGTGCCCCTTCTCCGGCGCCAACGCTCCGAAGATCGACTACAAGGACGTTCGTCTCCTGCAGCGCTACATTTCCGAGCGCGGCAAGATCGTTCCTTCCCGCATCACGGCCGTTTCCCAGAAGAAGCAGCGCGAACTCGCCCAGGCGATCAAGCGCGCCCGTTTCCTCGGCCTGCTGCCTTACGTCGTAGCATAATGAATTGAAGCGAGGCTGCGTTTTGGCGCGGCCTCGCTTTATCTCAATCCTTCCGCGTTGGGCGCGGATCGATACCAAAAAACCCATGTTGGGGATGAGGCTCCAAGGAGCGATCCTCTAACTGCTTAAGTTTCAGCAGGACAGCGAAGTGCAGAAGTTGAATCAGACAGTGCTGATCTCCGGCGTTCTCGCCGGCATATGCGCCGCGTTTTTAACGCTTGGCGCAACGGCACAGTCGTCGCTTTCTTTCCTGCTTTATGCCGGTTCCGCCATGCCGATTTTCATCGCCGGCATGGGCTGGGGCAACCGCGCCGCCATTATCGCAATCATCACCACGGCCATCATCGGTGCTTTGGTCATGTCGCCGCTTTTCGCGCTGACGATTGCCATCTTCACGCTGATTCCCGCGGGCTGGCTTTCGCATCTCGCCAATCTGGCGCGCCCGGCCTCCGAACTCGGCGGCCCGGATGATCTGCTTGCCTGGTATCCGCTGTCCGGCATCGTGCTGCATCTGTGCATTCTGGTTTCCGTCGCCGTCGTCATTCTCGGCTGGATGATCGGTTACGGTCCCGATCTCGTCGCGCGCATGGTCGATGTGATGATGACCTCGGTTCAGAGCCGCGAACCCCTGTTCGAGCCCAATGTCGAGGCGCTGGCGCAAACAAAGACCCTGTTGGTGCTGATGCTGCCGATCGTTCAGGGCGGCCTCTGGGTCATCCTTTTGTTTGCCGCCTATTATTTCGCGACGCGAGTGGTCGGCACCTTCGGCAAGGGTCTTCGCCCGCGCGAGGACATCGCTTCGGCACTGCGCATGCACCGCAACGCCATCTTCATTTTCCTCGCTGGCATCGTCGCCATGTTCCTTGGCGGCGTCGCGGCCATGGTCGGAGCGGTCATCTGCGGCACCTTCGGCGCGGGCTTCCTGATGGCGGGTTACGCCTCGCTGCACAAGCGCGCGCGTGGAAAGGACTGGCGTCTGCCGGTTCTCATTCTCGCATATCTCTCGGCGGTCTTTGTCTTTCCGCTGTTCATCATTCTCGTGTTCGGCCTGAGCGACGTGCGCAGCACGATCTCTCTTACTCCGACGCGGAAAACCGACAATACGAACGAAACCAACAACTAGAAAGGATCAAGAAGATGGACGTTATTCTTCTCGAACGCATCAACAAGCTCGGCCAGATGGGCGAAACCGTCAAGGTTCGCGACGGCTATGCCCGTAACTTCCTGCTGCCGCAGGGCAAGGCGCTGCGCGCCAATGCTGCCAACAAGACCCGTTTCGAAACCGAGCGCGCAACGCTCGAAGCCCGTAACCTCGAGCGCAAGTCGGAAGCCCAGAAGGTTGCCGAAGCCCTCGAAGGCAAGTCCTTCATCGTCGTCCGTTCGGCTGGCGAAACCGGCCAGCTCTACGGTTCTGTCGCTGCTCGCGACGTCGTCGAAATCCTCGGCGCCGAAGGCTTCAACATCGGCCGCAACCAGGTTGAGCTGAACACGCCGATCAAGACCATCGGTCTGCACAACGTTACCCTGCACCTGCACGCCGAAGTCGAGCTGCAGGTCGAGCTGAACGTTGCCCGTTCGGCTGAAGAAGCAGAGCGTCAGGCCAAGGGCGAAAGCCTCACCTCCGCTGACGCCATTTACGGCGTTGACGAAGACGCGCTGCGTCCGGAAGATTTCTTCGACCCGGAAGCTGACCGCGACGGCGACGACGAATAAGATCTGGCCTAACGGTCAAAGGAAAACCCCGGATGGCGACATCCGGGGTTTTTTGTTTGTTGTGTTTGTAGAGGGGGGTATCCCTCCGCAAACTCAACGCCCACTACCTCGCCGCCGTCTCCGTGCGCTCAGGCGCCTTGCTCTTGTCCACATGCACCACCACCGACATGCCCGGAGAAAGCTCCGCCGTCAGGGGCTGATCGGCATCGATCGCGATCCGTACGCCGAGGCGCTGGGCGATCTTTACGAAATTACCCGTCGCATTGTCAGGCTTGATAACGGCGAATTCCGAACCCGTCGCCGGCGAGAACCGTTCCACATGGCCGGTAAGCTTGCGGCGATGCAGCGCGTCCACCGAGATCGTCACCGGCTGGCCAACCTGCATGCCGGCGAGCTGGGTTTCCTTGAAATTGGCGATAACCCAGACATCATGCGGCACAACGGCCATCAGCTGCGTGCCGGCGGTGACATATTGGCCAGTGCGCACGCCGATTTCGCCGAGCCTGCCATCGACCGGCGCGTGGATTTCGGTATTGGCAAGATCGATCCGGGCCAGTTCGACGGCGGCTTCGGCATTGGCGACGGCTGCCTGCAGCGAGCTGCGGTTGACGATGATCGTCTGCAAATCCTGTCGCGACACTTCCAGCGCCGCCTTTGCCTGCGACAGCGATGCCCTCGCCTTTTCCAGCGCGGCATGAGCTTCTTCCTGGAGGCTTGAGGTTCCTACCCCGCTTTTGATGAGATTGTCCTGCCGGTCGGAGGCGAGCTGCGCCTGTTTCAGCGAGGCCTGCGCGCTGTCAACCGCCGCCTCGCTGGAGCGAATATTGGCATTGGCCGCATTTTCCTGCTGGCGGGAATTGTCGAGTGCCGCCTTATGCGTATCGAGCGTTGCTTCCGCCTGGGCCTGTTTCTGGCGATAGATGCGGTCGTCGATCTTCGCCAGCAGGGTGCCCTGCTTGACTTCCTGATAGTCCTTCACCGGAACATTCACCACATAGCCACTCACCTGCGGGCTCATCGTCGTGACATAACCCCGCACGAAGGCATTGTCGGTCATTTCGACGGTGGAAAGGAACGGCGGCAGCCGCCAGGCGTAAAGCACCAGCGCCACACCGGCGATGCCGCCGAGCAGCACGAGAATGGAAACGGGGGTAAAAAACTTCTTCAGCATGATGTCACTCTTGGATGTTCAAGACTGTGTCGCTGGCGCAGCACCGGCATTTCCCGAAAGGAGTGGCCAGATGCGTCGCCAGGCAAGATGGATTAAAAGGAAGGCAAGCGCCAGCGCCGAGACAACGGCGATCAGCAGAAACGTATCGTTATAAGCAAGCACATAGGCTTCCCTGCTGACCTGCTGACCGAGCAGCGACAGCCCCTCGGCCTTCAGCAATGCCGGATCGGTGATGACATGACTGTAAGCGCCGGAAAGTTGCGAGACGCGCTGGGCGACTGCGGGATTGGTGAGCAGGATATTTTCCACCAGAATATTGGAGTGGAATTTTTCCCGCAGCGTCACGAAACTGCCGAGCAGGCCCGTCATCAGCATCGATCCGGTAATCTGCGTAAACAGGAAGATGGTGATGAAATTCACCAGATAGGGTGTGCCCCTTGCAATCGCTGCGCCAAAACCCTTCGCCATGACAGGCGGCAGGAACATGGCGGCGCCGAACGCAATCATCATCTGGCTGAGATACATTTGCTCCGGGCGGGTCAGATTCGTGGACTGACTGTCCATAAAGGACCCGGCGGCAATCAGCGTCAGCGCAATGACATGGGCCGTATCGACATATTTCGTCAACATCAACCAGGCGCAGGCCGCCCCACCCAGGAGGGTCGCCAGCAGCACCAGCGCATAAAGCGGAATTGTCTGATCATTGAGCAGGCCGAGCTGCTGGTAAAAGCTGACGGCCGTCGAGGATTGTTCAGACGATACCGCTCTATAGACCAGCAGGACCGCGATGGCGTGCAGGTTGGTTTTGGAGAAAATCCAGCGCAGGTCGAGAAGCGGGTTCTGGCGCGGCAATTCAATGAAAGCCATCAGTGTCAGAAGAGCAATGGATGTCGCCAGCAGCGCACCGAGCCACCAGGTTTCGAACCACCAATAGAACCGGCCGAGCGTCAGCATCACCGCGAGGCAACCGAGACCGCCAGCAAACAGGAGATAGCTTAGAATATCCATGCGCTCGATGACTTTCGCGCGCGGCGGCGGCGTGACCTTGAGGACATAGATCATGGCAAGCGAGATCAGCGCAAAGCCGACTTCCATTGAATAGAGGGCGTTCCAGCCGTCAATCGCCAGCAGCGAGGGTGAGACCATGCGCGCAATCGGCGCGGACAGCAGGGTTCCCGTCAGCGCAATGCTGAAGCCGAGCGAGAATTTTCGCGCGGGCGGAAAAGCTTCTAGTATGTAGAGGAAGCCGAGCGAGGAAATCGGTGCGGCGGCCATGCCGCTGATGAAGCGGATGACGATCGCCGAATGCAGATCGGTGACGAAAAGATTGAGGCAGTTGGCGATGACAAAGGCGACGATCGAAAGCTCGGCGAAGGGTCGCAGGCCATATTGCGCCCTGACCTTGAACAAAGCGATGGAGAAGGTGGCATAGGGCGCCATATAGGCCGCCGAAAGCCAGGCCACCTCAGCCACGGTTGCGGAAAACTCGCCCTGCAGCTGATAGAGATTGGCCATGACGAGGTTCATGCCGAGACCCTGCGTGATGAAAAAACACAGCCCAGCGAAAATGAAGCAGAGCCGCAGCCACAGCGGCCGTTCCGGCTGAACGGGCGCGGCAAGCGTTGGTTCCGGTTCCGCAACTGTCGCAGAAACGACCGCAGGTGTCACATTCGCCTGCTTCTCCGCCGCATCCGGTTCCTGGTTAAGCCTCACATCGTGATCATTCTGCGATACCACAGAGCTCATGCCTGCCCCCTTCCCGAAGCGAGATTTTGCAGGTTGGCCGACAGGCGGCGCATGACATCCAATGCCATCGCCAGATCCCGCGAGGAAATATCGGCGGTAATCTCGGAACGCAGCGACTTTGCCATCGCCTGCACCGTCTCCGACGTTTTCTCGCCTTCCGCCGTCATGTGGATGCGTTTGGCGCGGCGGTCGTTCTCATCGGAACGGCGTTCGATGAGGTTCTGCTTCTCCATGCCGTCGAGCACGCGCACCAGGGTCG
Source organism: Agrobacterium salinitolerans (assembly GCF_002008225.1). Taxonomy (GTDB): domain Bacteria; phylum Pseudomonadota; class Alphaproteobacteria; order Rhizobiales; family Rhizobiaceae; genus Agrobacterium; species Agrobacterium salinitolerans. The sequence goes on from NZ_MRDH01000006.1 coordinate 763,431, forward strand.
GCGTCTCGATTTCCATTTCCTCGGCAAGTTCCGTCTGCGTCAGCGGACCTCGGCGAGAAAGGGCGAAAAGCGCCCGCGCGCGGGCCAGCGTCAGGCCACTTTCCCCCACCCGCGCATCGAAAAACGCGCGCAGTTTGCGGGTAAAAGCGGAGACTTCATCCAGAAGCTGTTCCTTGTCGGTCTCGCGGGACATGTCAGTAAGCCTTATAATTAGCACACTACTTATTTTCTACCTATTTATTCGTAAGACTGACGAATTTCAAGTTTCTTTCACGCCGGGTCTGCCATGCGGTAAACTCATGGCAGCGAATCACGTTGCCGCGAATTCCGGGCCGGTAATTTTTCCCGCCTCTTGTCTGCGCCCCCTGTGGATTGCTGGGGACAACTGAAGATGTGATCGAGCGCAACGGGGCAGACGTCACCCTGCCATGGAGTGTTGCAACAATATCATTGACTGCCATGCCCCAGGAAGCCAAAGCCTGAGGTGTAAGAAAAGGCAAAGGGAGATCGCGCAAACCATGAACGACGCTGTGAGAAAGATCACCCCCGCGCAACCGGCGGAACCGCATTACCGCGAAGCGCCGAACAACATCGAAGCGGAACAGGCGCTGCTGGGCGCCATCCTCGTCAATAACGACGCCTATTATCGCGTGTCGGACTTCCTGAAGCCCGTGCATCTTTACGAACCGCTGCACCGTAAGATTTTCGAGGTGGCGGGCGATATCATCCGCATGGGCAAGACCGCCAATCCGGTGACGATCAAGACCTTCCTGCCCGCCGACGACAAGATCGGCGATCTGACGGTGGCGCAGTATCTCGCGCGTCTGGCGGCGGAAGCCGTCTCGATCATCAACGCGGAAGATTACGGCCGGGCGATCTACGATCTGGCGCTGCGCCGCGCACTGATCCAGATCGGCGAGGATGTCGTCAACATCGCCTATGACGCGCCGCTCGACATGCCGCCGCAGGCGCAGATCGAAGACACCGAACGCCGCCTGTTCGAACTGGCGGAAACCGGCCGTTACGACGGCGGTTTCCAGTCGTTTAACGACGCCGTGGCGCTGGCGATCGACATGGCCGGCGCCGCCTTCGAACGCGACGGCAATCTCTCCGGTATTTCCACCGGTATTCATTCGCTCGACGCCCGCATGGGCGGGTTGCAGCGTTCCGACCTTATCGTGCTTGCCGGCCGCCCGGGTATGGGCAAGACCTCGCTTGCGACCAACATAGCCTACAACATCGCCGCATCCTATGAGCAGGAAGTGCAGCCGGACGGGTCGTACAAGGCGAAAAACGGCGGCGTCGTCGGCTTCTACTCGCTCGAAATGTCGTCCGAACAGCTCGCTACCCGTATCATTTCCGAACAGACGGAAGTGTCTTCCTCGAAAATCCGCCGCGGCGACATCACCGAGGCCGATTTTGAAAAGCTCGTCGCCTGCTCCCAGATGATGCAGAAGGTGCCGCTTTACATCGACCAGACCGGTGGCATCTCGATTGCCCAGCTTTCCGCCCGCGCCCGCCGCCTGAAGCGCCAGCGCGGCCTCGATGTTCTGGTGGTCGACTACGTTCAGCTGATGACCGGCTCCGGCAAGAGCGGCGAAAACCGCGTGCAGGAAATCACCCAGATCACCACGGGTCTGAAAGCGCTCGGCAAGGAACTCAACGTTCCGATCATCGCGCTGTCACAGCTATCCCGTGCGGTGGAAAGCCGCGAAGACAAGCGTCCGCAGCTTTCCGACCTGCGTGAATCGGGCTCCATCGAGCAGGACGCGGACGTGGTGCTGTTCGTGTTCCGCGAGGAATATTACGTCAAGAACATGGAGCCGCGCGATATATCCGATCCCAAATATGCCGAATGGGAAGCCCTGTTCGACAAAGTGAAAGGCACGGCTGACGTCATCATCGCCAAGCAGCGTCACGGACCGACCGGCACGGTGAAGCTTGCCTTCCAGTCCGAGTTCACCCGCTTTACGGATCTGGCCGATCCGAGTTTCAGCCAGTACGAAGAGCATTGATCCGGCAACAATGGCAAAGAGGGTATGTTTACCGTCTCAACCATGTCTCACATTGCGTAAACAAGGCTGGAATCTTTTCAGGGTCTTGGCGGAATTTTCTCACAATCCGATTCCGCGCAGCAGCGCCACGGCCGCAACACCGAGCGTTGCGGCCGGCAGAAGGCTGAGGCGCAGCGCCGCAACCGCGGTGATTGCACAGGCGATCGTTTCCGCCAAGCCACTGGCGAGCGCCGTCGGCGTCACCACGGCCATCAAGACGGCGGGCGGCACCACGCCGAGCGCCTTTTTCAGGCGCGGTGTCAGCGAAAAATGAGTGACCAGCAACAGGCCGCCAAGGCGGGTGGCGACGGTTGCCGCCATCATGGCAAGGATTGTCAGCAGCGTATTCGGGTCGAGCGTCATGCCGGCTGCTCCACCTGTTCTTCATGCCCGAAGGCGGCGACGGCAAGCCCCGCCAGCGCGCCGGCGGCGATATACCACGCGCCTGGAACCAGCGTGTGGGTGAGACAGGCGGCGGATGCGCTTGCCAGAAGCACGAAGCCGGTTTCCCTGCCCTTCCAGAACCCCATGAGCAGCACGATGAAGACGGCGGGAAAGGCGAAATCCAGACCGATGACCGACATGTCTCCCACCACCGAACCGAGCAGCGCGCCGGCAAGGGTTGCAAGGTTCCAGACGAGATAGATCGAGAGCGCAGCACCGGTGAAGAAGGCCGCCGTCAGCCTGTCGGCGATGACGCGGAATTCGGACAATGCCCAGGATTCGTCGGTCAGCACCAGCATGGCGGCATATTTCCGCCAACCCCTGAAATCCTCCAGCTTGCCCGCGATGGAGGCGCTCATCAACACATGGCGCAGATTGACGAGAAGCGCCGCAAAACCGAGCGCTGTCCAGCTTGCGGGATGCGTCCATAGATCCATGGCAACGAATTGTGAGCCGCCGGCAAAGACCAGCAGCGACATTAGCGAGGCCTCGAGCGGCGACAGGCCTTTGCCGATGGCGACAGCACCGAACACCGCGCCGATCGGCACCATGGCGACCAGCAATGGGGCGGCGGCCCGCAACCCCGCGATAAATTCCGCGCGTTTCTCCGATATGAACATCGCATTCTCCCTTTCGAAGGAAAGGGATTACGCCTGAGAAATACAGTCGTCTTGAACAAAAGTGACGCCGCGTGACGGTAAGGTCTGCGGCAAGTCAACCCGTCCGAAATTGTCCTGGTGTTACGCCAGTACGCGCTTTGAAATGCCGGGTGAAATGCGCCTGATCGGCGAAACCACACAGAACCGCCACCTCGGCCGGCATCTCCCCTGCACGCAGAAGCCGACGCGCCCTGCGGATACGCACATCCGTCAGATAGGCATGCGGGGTGATGTGAAACTCCTTGCGAAAAGCGCGGATGAGATGCGCCCGGCTGAGACCGGCGATAGAGGCGAGTTCTTCAAGGCCAATATCGGTCTCGTAATTATCGGTGAGATAATCGCGGGCGGTATGAACCGCCCTTTTCTCGCGGGTTTCAACCGGCAGGATGATGGCGCTGCCATGCCTGCCGAACAGCGCCGCCAGAACCGAGAACATGCCCTCATCCGCCTCCAGCGCGCCGGATTTCGTCTCCAGCCGCCGGTGGGCCATCTGAAAGGCGGCCGCCATCTGCGGATCGTGCGGCAGGAATTTGGGAAAGCACGGCGTGCCATGAAATGCCCTGCCCGTTACGTCCTCGATGATGTCGCGCAGCAGTTCCGTGTCGGGATAGATCATCCGGTAACGATAACCGCCGCCGCCCGGCGCGCCGTCGTGAATCTCGTCTGGATTGATGAGATAAAGATGCCCCGGCCCCGTCTGTTCGGTGGTGCCCTGAATGGTGGAAATCTGCGAGCCGCTTTCGATGGCACCGATGGAAAACGTGTCATGTGCATGCGGTGAGTATTCATGGGTGAGAAACGTCGCGCTGAGGCATTCCATGCCGCCAAAACGTCCGTCCCGCCAGAAACGCGTGGTTTCCGTCGTGGCAACGGGCATAAAATCAAGGGCCTGTTCCTGCGAAACATTGTGCATGAGCGAAGTTTAGAGCATTCCGTCCTTACCGTCTTGAACAAAAGTGCTAGGGTCTGGCCGGTTCCAAAATCAACCGGACGCATGGCATGACAGACGACTTCGAAGACAGCTTTCCCGAAAACGAAAATGATGCTTTCGAGCACGCGCCGCTGCGGCTGACCGTCGATCTCGGCGCGCTCGCCGACAATTGGCGGGACATGAAGAAGCGGTCCGGAAGCGCCCGCACGGCGGCTGTCGTCAAGGCCGATGCCTATGGTCTCGGTATCGAGGATTGCGGCGCGACGCTTTACCATGCCGGCGCGCGGGACTTCTTCGTGGCGACGGTGGCTGAGGGCGCTACGTTGCGATCCTATGCCCCGGAAGCGCGCATCTTCGTCCTGTCAGGCATCTGGCAGGGGCAGGAACGGCAGGTCTTCGACAACGATCTTGTGCCGGTGCTGGCGTCAGAAGAGCAGCTGTCGTTCTGGATGGCGACGGTTGCCGAGCGCGGAGACCACCCCTGCGCGCTGCATGTGGATACCGGCTTCAATCGCCTCGGCCTTCCGCTCGACGACGCCCTGTTCCTTGCCGACGACGTGACACGACCGGCGAGTTTCGACCCGGTTCTGGTGCTGTCGCATCTCGCCTGCGCCGACACGCCCTCCTCACCGATGAACAGGGCGCAGCTCGAATCATTCCGGAAGGTTAGCGCCGCTTTCGAAGGTATCGAATCAAGCCTTTCGGCTTCCGCCGGCATCTTTCTCGGTCGCGACTATCATTTCGACCTCACCCGCCCCGGCATCGCCCTTTATGGCGGCGAGGCGGTCAACGACATGGCCAACCCGATGCGGCCCGTGGCGAAGGCCGAGGCGCGGATCATCCAGATACGCGAGGCAGGTGAAGGCCAGACCGTCAGTTACGGCGGCAGCTTCCTGCTGAAGCGCGCCAGCCGGCTTGCCATCGCATCCGTCGGTTATGCGGATGGATATCAGCGTTCGCTTTCCGGTTCCGGCATTCCGCTGCGTGAAATGGGCCATGGCGGCGCTTACGGTGTCGTCAACGGCCATAAGGTGCCCGTGGCGGGACGCGTGACCATGGATCTCACCATTTTCGACGTGACCGATGTGCCGGCAAATGCCATCCGCAGCGGCGACTATATCGAGCTTTTTGGCCCCAACGTTCCGGTCGACGAGACCGCACGGGCGGCCGGCACCATCGGTTATGAGATGCTGACGGGGCTCGGCCTGCGTTACGAACGGCAATATCTGATGGCCGACGACTGAGGGCTGCCTTTAGCTCTTGGAAAGCCGATGTGACCTGTGCTAAAAGAGAACAAAAGGAGATCGAAATGCCCGAAATCCATTTGAGCGAGCAGGACGAGAAGTTCATCGAGGAGCAGGTGGCGGCTGGCATCTTTAAGGACGCGGATTCGGTCGTCTCAGCTGGTCTGCGTTTGCTGGGCAGCAGGGAAGGCAAGCTTGTAGAGCTTCAACGGCTGATTCAGGAAGGGCTCGACGATGTGGAGGCTGGCCGGGTGATGGAGTTCTCTAGTGCGGATGATTTTACCGCGCACATTATGAAGCTGGCGGGGGAGCGGAATGAAGCCAAGGCGTCTAGTGGTCACCGCACAGGCGCTGAACGATCTTCTGGTCGATCATGACTATATCGCGCAATTCAATCCCGTTGCTGCCAGACGCTTTCTGGACGACATCAACGGCAAAATGATCTCGCTGGCGCGATACGGGATAACGGGCGTGCCTCGGAGCTTCGCACCGAATTTGCGGGCTTTCCCCTATCGTGAGCGATGCATCTATTTCGTTGTCGATGACCAGAAGATGTATGTGCTGCGCGTACTGCACGGCCATCAAGACATTTCCGCCAACGATTTCAAACAAGAAGAAAACTGACAAAACATGGCCAAAGCCAAGACCCAATTTGTGTGCCAGAACTGCGGCACGGTTCATACCCGCTGGGCAGGAAAATGCGAAGGCTGCGGCGAGTGGAATACCATCGTCGAAGAAGACCCGATGGGCGGTATCGGCTCCGGGCCGGGCAAGGTGCCGAAGAAGGGCAGACCTGTCACGCTCACCTCGCTTTCCGGCGAGATCGAGGAAGCGCCGCGTATTCCGACCGGCATCAGCGAGTTGGACCGGGCGACTGGCGGCGGCTTCGTGCGCGGTTCGGCCGTTCTGATCGGCGGCGACCCGGGTATCGGCAAATCGACGCTGCTGATGCAGGCGGCGGCTGCCCTGTCGCGGCGCGGCCATCGCATCGTCTATGTCTCGGGCGAAGAGGCGGTGGCGCAGGTGCGTCTGCGGGCGCAACGTCTCGGCGCTGCGGATACGGACGTGCTCTTGGCGGCGGAAACCAATGTCGAGGATATTCTGGCAACGATTTCCGAGGGCAAGCGGCCCGATCTCGTCATCATCGATTCCATTCAGACGCTGTGGAGCGACACGGCCGATTCCGCCCCCGGCACGGTGACGCAGGTGCGCACCGGCGTGCAGGCGATGATCCGTTTCGCCAAGCAGACGGGCGCGACGATGGTGCTTGTTGGCCATGTGACCAAGGAAGGCCAGATCGCCGGTCCGCGCGTGGTGGAACACATGGTCGATGCCGTGCTTTATTTTGAAGGGGATCGTGGTCACCATTACCGCATTCTGCGCACGGTCAAGAACCGCTTCGGGCCGACCGATGAAATCGGCGTTTTCGAAATGTCGGATCGTGGCCTCAGGGAAGTGTCCAATCCGTCGGAGCTGTTTCTGGGCGAGCGCAACGAAAAATCGCCGGGTGCAGCGGTTTTCGCCGGCATCGAAGGCACACGTCCCATACTTGTCGAGGTGCAGGCGCTGGTCGCTGCCACGTCGCTCGGCACGCCGCGCCGCGCGGTCGTTGGCTGGGACAGCTCGCGACTCGCCATGATTCTCGCCGTGCTGGAGGCCCATTGCGGGGTGAAGCTTGGCCAGCATGATGTTTATCTGAATGTCGCGGGCGGATACCGAATTTCAGAACCGGCCGCCGATATGGCGATTGCCTCGGCGCTTGTTTCCTCGCTTGCCGGTCTTGCCCTGCCCGCCGATTGCGTCTATTTCGGCGAAATCAGCCTGTCGGGTGCGGTGCGCCCGGTTTCGCATACGGGCCAACGGTTGAAAGAAGCTGAAAAACTTGGCTTTTCCGCCGCACTTCTGCCGTCTGGTTCGGCTGAATTGCCCAAAGCGGGCAAGGGTCGGTGGGCGGAAATTGAAAGCCTTCCGGACCTCGTGGCCCGCATCGCCGGCTCCGGCAACCGGTTCAAACAGGTTGAGGACGACGAATATTGATCCTTTCGCCAAGGGAAACAGTGGTGTAAGAGGATCGCAAAATTGGCAAGGCAGCGTCTGACAAGGCGTCGCACCTCCGGAGTTGGTATATGCCCATTACAATTTTCGACGGCATCGTCATCGCCGTTGTTCTTTTCTCTGCCCTTCTTGCAATGGTGCGCGGTTTCTCACGCGAGATTTTGTCGATTGCGAGCTGGGGCGGCTCTGTCGCCGCCGCCTATTATCTTTATCCGGTCCTCTTGCCCTATGCGCGCAACTATACCGATGACGACAAGATCGCCATCGCCGGTTCCGCCGGTGTGGTCTTCCTCGTCTCGCTGATCGTGATTTCCTTCATCACCTCGCGTATTGCCGATTTCATCATCGACAGCCGCATCGGCGCACTGGACCGTACGCTCGGCTTCCTGTTCGGCGCGGCGCGCGGCATCCTGCTGCTCGTCGTCGCTGTCGCCTTCTGGAACTGGCTGGTGGATGTGAAGACGCAGCCGGAATGGATGACCCAGGCCAAGTCCAAACCTTTCCTCGACGGGCTGGTCGGCAAGCTGGAGGCGGTTCTTCCTAACGATATCGAGCCGCAGATCCGCGCCCGTATCCTTGGAAAACCGCAGGAACCGACAGCAGCGCAGGCGCCTGCGGAAGATGTGCCGGCGACAAATCAACCGGCAACGAATAATTGACACAGTGTCGCGCCTTGCAATGCATGCAAGGCGCGCTATTTGTGCTAAATATCAAGCACGACACAGACGGACCGACCGGGAGAGATACTCACCGGAGAGGTCTTTCTTTTTTTCTCGGTAGAGAGCAAGGGCAAGCCGGATGATTGAGCCGCTTTCGCATTCCACATTCCATGGGACCACTTTCAAGGAAGAGATCGACGGCGATACGCTGCATGAAGAATGCGGCGTGTTCGGCATTCTCGGCCATGCCGATGCCTCGGCGCTGACCGCGCTCGGTCTGCATGCGCTCCAGCATCGCGGCCAGGAAGCAGCCGGCATCGTCTCCTTCGACGGTAAGCGCTTCCATCAGGAACGCCATATGGGCCTCGTTGGCGATCATTATACCGATCCCGCAACGCTCGCCCGCCTGCCAGGCTCCATCGCCATTGGCCACACCCGTTATTCCACCACTGGCGAAGTGGCGATGCGCAACGTGCAGCCGCTGTTTGCCGAGCTGGAAGAAGGCGGCATTTCCATTGCCCATAACGGCAATTTCACCAACGGCCTGACGCTGCGCCGCCAGATCATCGCGACAGGCGCCATCTGTCAGTCGACGTCGGATACCGAAGTCGTCCTTCACCTCATCGCCCGCTCACGCCACTCTTCCACCGCCGATCGTTTCATTGACGCGATCCGCCAGATGGAAGGCGGTTATTCGATGCTGGCGATGACCCGCACCAAGCTGATCGCCGCGCGCGACCCTATCGGCATCCGCCCGCTCGTCATGGGCGAACTGGACGGCAAGCCGATCTTCTGCTCGGAAACCTGCGCTCTCGACATCATCGGCGCGAAATTTGTGCGCGACGTTGAAAACGGCGAAGTCATCATCTGCGAAATCCAGCCTGACGGTTCGATCACCATCGACGCGCGCAAGCCCTCGAAGCCACAGCCGGAACGTCTCTGCCTGTTCGAATATGTTTATTTCGCCCGCCCCGATTCCGTCGTCGGCGGCCGCAACGTCTATACGACGCGCAAGAACATGGGCATGAACCTTGCCAAGGAAGCGCCGCTGGAAGCTGACGTCGTGGTACCGGTTCCCGATGGCGGCACGCCGGCAGCGCTCGGTTTTGCGCAGGAAAGCGGTATTCCCTTCGAATACGGCATCATTCGCAACCATTATGTCGGCCGCACCTTCATCGAGCCGACGCAGCAGATCCGCGCTTTCGGCGTCAAGCTCAAGCATTCTGCCAACCGGGCGATGATCGAAGGCAAGCGCGTGGTGCTGGTGGACGATTCCATCGTGCGCGGCACGACCTCGGTCAAGATCGTGCAGATGATCCGAGAAGCCGGCGCCAAGGAAGTGCATATCCGCGTTGCCAGCCCGATGATTTTCCATCCGGATTTTTACGGCATCGATACACCTGACGCAGACAAGCTGCTCGCCAACCAATATGCGGACGTCGAAGCGATGGCGAAATATATCGGCGCAGATTCGCTGGCCTTCCTGTCCATCGACGGGCTTTACCGTGCGGTGGGTGGCGAAAACCGCAACCCGGCGCGGCCGCAGTTCACGGACCATTATTTCACCGGCGATTATCCGACCCGCCTTCTCGACAAGAATGGCGAGGCCATGGGCAGCAAGATTTCCATGCTGGCCAGTAACGGCTGATAGGTGCGACAGAACAAGCGGCCACCGGTCTCCGGCGGCCGCTTTTTTCTTGCCTTTTATTCCGCACGTCAGCTGCGACAATTTAATTGCTTGCAGCGGGCGTCCGCGGCTTCGTAGAAGAAGGCGCAATCATTTCGGGAGAGACCATGACTATCGATCTCAAGGGGCGCATCGCTCTCGTTACCGGCGCATCGCGCGGCATCGGCTATTTCACCGCGCTGGAGCTGGCCAAAGCGGGCGCGCATGTCATCGCCTGCGCCCGCACGGTCGGCGGCCTTGAGGAACTGGACGACGCCATCAAGGCCGTCGGCGGCACGGCGACGCTGGTCCCCTTCGATCTCGCCGACATGAAAGCCATCGATGCGCTGGGCGCCAATATATACGAGCGCTGGGGCAAGCTCGATATTCTGGTCGCCAATGCCGGTGTTCTCGGCGTGATTTCCCCGGTCGGCCATATCGAGGCGAAGGTCTTCGAAAGGGTCATGAACATCAACGTCACCGCCACCTGGCGGCTGATCCGCTCGGTCGAGCCGCTGCTGTTGAAATCGGATGCCGGCCGCGCGCTCATCCTGTCTTCGGGTGCGGCCCATAGCTGTCGTCCCTTCTGGGGCGTCTACGCCACCTCCAAGGCGGCTGTTGAAGCGCTCGCCCGCACCTGGGCCGCGGAAACGCAGAAGTCCCCGCTACGCATCAACAGCATCAATCCCGGCGCCACGCGCACGGCGATGCGCGCCCAGGCTATGCCCGGCGAGGATCCGGCCACCGTGCCGCATCCGTCCGAAGTTGCCGCCGCCATCCTTCTACTCGCCTCGCCCGATCTTACCGAAACCGGCAAGCTCTTCGTCGTGCGTGAGAGGAAATTCGTGGAATATCGCCAGCCAGAATAAGCTTTTGGCCTGCGTCATTGCGGCACCGGCGAGAAACGCTTGACCACACAGAACCGCCGCGCCATAAGGCAAGGTATGAAAACAACGATCTGCACCTGCTGCTGAATAAATTTTGCTGGTTCGCCACCGGCCAGATCGTTTTCGTCTTCCCGCAAGGTCCAACAGACAAACGGTCCGGTCAGGACAATTGACTGCCTCTAGGGAACACCCGCATGTCCTTGCGCCTGAAACTCTACAATACCCTGACACGCGAAAAGGCGGAATTTGCGCCGATCGACCCTGATAATGTGCGCATGTATGTCTGCGGGCCGACGGTCTATGATTTCGCCCATATCGGCAATGCGCGCCCGGTCATCGTGTTCGATGTTCTCTATCGCCTGCTGCGCCACGTCTACGGCGAAAACCACGTCACCTATGCCCGCAACATCACCGATCTCGACGACAAGATCAACGCGCGGGCATTGCGCGACTATCCGCATCTACCGCTGAACGACGCCATCCACGCGGTGACGAAAAAGACGGCCGACCAGTTCCATGATGACGTCGCCGCCCTCGGCTGCCTTCCGCCGACCGTGGAACCCCGCGCCACCGACTATATTGCCGAGATGATCCGTCTCATCGAGCGGCTCATCGAGCGCGGCCACGCCTATACGGCGGGCGGCGAGGTTCTGTTCGACACGCGGTCGATGGCCGATTACGGCCAGCTTTCCAAACGTCCGCTGGACGAACAGCAGGCCGGCGCGCGCGTGGCGGTGGAAGCCCACAAAAAGAACCCCGGCGATTTTGTGCTTTGGAAACTGTCGTCCCACAACGAACCTGGCTGGGAGAGCCCCTGGGGTCTCGGCCGCCCGGGCTGGCACATCGAGTGCTCGGCCATGGCTGGCCGTTACCTTGGCGAAGTCTTCGACATTCACGGTGGCGGGCTCGACCTCATCTTCCCGCATCATGAGAACGAAATCGCGCAATCCCGTTGCGCCCACGGCACACATGTCATGGCCAATGTGTGGATGCATAACGGCTTCGTGCAGGTGGAGGGCCGAAAGATGTCGAAGTCCGAGGGCAACTTCGTGACGATCTACGAATTGCTGCACACGGAAAAATTCGGCGGACGGCAATGGCCGGGCGAAGTACTGCGCCTTGCCATGCTGATGACGCATTATCGCGAGCCGATCGATTTTTCGGTGAAGCGTCTGGAAGAGGCCGAACGCCTGCTGGCCAAATGGCCGGCGGCCGAAACCTCCGAGGCCGCGCCGGATGACACCGTCCTGGATGCGCTTGCCGACGACCTCAACACCGTTGCCGCCGTGCAGGCGCTGCATGCGCTGGCCCATGCGGCCAATACCGACCCTTCCAGACTACCCGCCTTCGCCGCCAGCGCCGCCCTGCTGGGTGTTCTGCCGAAGAAGACGGAGGTGGATGAGGCCATCGTTTCGGCTGTCGATGCGTTGGTGGAATTGCGTCTTGAAATGCTGAAGGCGAAGAACTTTGCGGAGGCGGATCGTGTTCGCGACGAGCTTTTGGAAAAGGGCATTCAGTTGAAGGATGGGAAGGACAAGGAGACCGGGGAGCGGACGACGACGTGGGAGATTAAGCGGTAATTTACTGCTGCGGCTTGGGGTTTACCCCCCTCTGCCCTGCCGGGCATCTCCCCCTCAAGGGGGGAGATCGATCTGTGGCGCGGTCTCGCCCATCTCAACGCTTAAGAGTGAAGTTGAGGTAGCGCCTCCTGCTGATCTCCCCCCTTGAGGGGGAGATGCCCGGCAGGGCAGAGGGGGGTAAGTCCCACGACACGCCCTTGCTTTCGACCACGCCATACTCCAATCTCGCAGCACCCATCAAGCCGCGAGCATCCCGTGCCCCACGCCAAGGTCAATCCTCAACATCGGTCACACGCCCGGCAGATGCGAAAGGCCATGACCGACGCAGAACTGAAGTTCTGGAACGCCGTCCGCGCTCACCGCCTTGACGGCATGTCTTTCAGACGCCAGCTGCCGGTCGCCGGATATATCGTTGATTTCGCTTGCCCCTCGCATAAGATCATTGTCGAACTGGACGGGTTTCAGCAGGCGGACGACGCTGCGGTAGCCTATGACCGAGAGAGAACACGCACGTTTGAGGAACTTGGCTGGACAGTCCTCCGTTTCTGGAACGAGGATATCCTCGGAGACATCGACAATATCTGTCTCCACATTATCCGAACGGTGAAGGAGGAACGACCATGACGACATATACCGGCGGATGCCAATGCGGCGCGGTCCGTTTTCGCGCCACAGGCGACCTGAAAGACAGTTCCATCTGCCATTGCCGTATGTGCCAGAAGGCTTTCGGGGCCTATTACGCGCCGCTGGTTTCGGTGCGCAACGTGGAATTCGAATGGACGCGCGGCGAACCGAAGCGGTTTCAATCCTCGAGCGTCGTCAAGCGCGGTTTCTGCCCGGAGTGCGGCACGCCGCTGACCTATGAGGCGCCGGATGGCGTGGCGGTGGCTGCCGGGGCATTTGACGATCCCGCAGCGCTGCCGCCAACCATTCAGTGGGGCGTGGAGCGCAAGATCGATTTCGTCGACACGCTTCACACGCTGCCTGCCGTTCCGACGGAAGACGACCTGACCTCGGTGGACTATCTCACCAATCTCGTCTCCTATCAGCACCCCGACCATGATACGGCACAATGGCCGCTGGAGAACAGACAATGAGCGAAAGTGGTTTTTCCGGCGGTTGCCAGTGTGGCGCGGTGCGTTTCCATGCGGGCAAGCTTGGCCGGGCCTCCATCTGCCATTGCCGCATGTGCCAGAAACATTTCGGCAATTTCTTCGGCGCCCTCGTCACAGCCGATCAGGCGCATCTGACCTGGACGCGCGGCCAGCCTGCCCTCTTTCGTTCGTCGCAGAAAATCCATCGCGGTTTCTGCAACAAGTGCGGCACGCCGCTGACCTACCATTATCCCGGCGGCGTCGAGATCGCCATCGGCGCTTTCGATGAGCCCGAGCGGATCGAGCCGCAGGTGCAGGTCAATGTCCACAAGCGCATGCCGTGGATAGAGCAGCTCTTCGGCAAGCCGACCGTGGAACAGGGCGTGGACGAGGCGGAGATCACCTCCTATCAGCACCCGGATCACGACACACAGGTCTGGCCGCCGGAAGACGAGCGCGCATGAGCGGAGCCGAGGGTTTCAGCGGTGGATGTCAGTGCGGCGCGGTGCGTTATCGGATAGAGGGCGGTCTTCGTTATCCGCATCTGTGCCATTGCCGCATGTGCCAGAAGGCATCGGGCAATTATTTCATGCCGCTTGCCGCAAGTACGCTTACGCAGTTTGAAATCACCCGCGGCGAAGCAACCTGGTTCCAGTCCTCCGATCACGTGCGTCGCGGTTTCTGCGGCCGGTGCGGCACGCCGCTGTTCTACGACATGCCGGGCGCCGATTTCATCAATATCGCCCTCGGTTCGCTGGACGAACCCCAGCGGATCAAACCCGAGGCGCAATCCAATCTCGCTGGCAAAATGCAGTGGTTCGGCGCACTCGATGGCTTGCCGATCGAGCCGGAGCCTGCAACGGATAGCCCTTCCCCTCGGGTGAACAATTGCCAGCACCCGGACCATGATACGGCCGAATGGCCAGCGAAGGATGATGACCCATGACCGAAGAATTGCGCGGCTTTTACCCCGAGATCGAACCTTTCGAGACCGGCATGCTCGATGTCGGCGACGGCCACACGATCTATTGGGAACGAGTGGGCACGCGCGGTGCAAAACCGGCGGTTTTCCTGCATGGCGGTCCCGGCGGCGGGGTGAATCCCACGCATCGACGCGTTTTCGATCCGGCCCTTTACGACGTCATCCTGTTCGACCAGCGCGGCTGCGGCCGCTCCACGCCGCATGCGGAACTGGAAGCCAACACCACATGGCATCTCGTTGCCGATATCGAAAGGCTGCGCGTGCTTTGCGGCTTCGAGAAATGGCTGGTTTTCGGCGGTTCCTGGGGCTCGACGCTGGCGCTCGCCTATGCCGAGACCCATCCTGACCGCGTCAGTGAGCTGGTTCTGCGCGGCATTTACACCGTCACCAGGCCGGAACTGGACTGGTATTACCAGTTCGGCGTTTCCGAAATGTATCCGGATCAGTGGGAAAAATTCATCGCACCCATCCCGCAAGCCGAACGCGGCGAGATGATGCAGGCCTATAACCGCTATCTCACCGGTACCGACGAGGCGAAGAAACTCGAATGCGCCAAGGCATGGAGCCAGTGGGAAGGGGCAACCATCTCGCTCGTCAGCGATCCCGACCGGGTCGCGGATTTCGGCGAGGACAAATACGCCATCGCTTTCGCCCGCATCGAAAACCACTTTTTCGTCAATGGCGGCTGGCTGGAAGAAGGCCAATTGCTGCGCGACGCCGGCAAACTTAACGATATTCCCGGCGTCATCGTGCATGGGCGTTATGACATGCCCTGCCCGCTGAAATATGCCTGGCAGCTGGCCAAAGCCTGGTCGAAGGCGGATTTCCACATCATCGAGGCGGCCGGACACGCGGTGAGCGAGCCGGGCATTCTTGATCAACTGATCCGCGCCAACGACCGTTTTGCCGGGAAATAACCAGTCCTTTCATCACCTTGCAACGGACGGATAAGAGAATGATTCACGCAGGGCGTCCTGCGCGGATCATTTCCTTCCGTCGCGGAGCAGCCCATTTCAAGGGCAGCGCGCCTTTTATTCATGCAGTTTTTCTCATGAACCCTTCACGGAAATGAATTGGCCGCCACTGTGGCGATCCGTTATAAAACGCCATCCGAACAATTGGCGGTACTCCCCATGGCACTCGACAAATCGCTCCCGGCCCAGGAGGGCGGCGACAGCGCGCGCGGTTTTGCTTTCGCGCTTTCCGCTTATCTGCTCTGGGGGTTTCTTCCCTTCTACATGAAAGCGGTTGCGCATATTTCGCCGATCGAGGTCATTGTCCATCGCGTCGTCTGGTCGGTGCCGATTGCGGCGGTCGTGCTGATTGCGCTCGGGCGCACGGCGGAAATCAGAACCGCGCTCAGAACCCCGAAGATGCTGGCTATGGCGAGCCTGACGGCCATCCTCATCAGCATCAACTGGGGCGTCTATATCTGGGCGATCGGCGCAGGCCGCGCGCTCGATGCCGCGCTTGGCTATTTCATCAATCCGCTGTTCAGCATTTTCCTCGGCGCGGTGCTTCTCAAGGAAAAGCTTTATCCGGCGCAGATCGCCGCTATCTGCCTCGTGGCGCTGGCGGTGGCGATCCTCACCTGGCATGCGGGTAGCCTGCCCTGGGTGTCCATCGCGCTCACCGTGTCCTGGGGTTTTTACGCCTTTTTCCGCAAGACTTTGCCGATTGGCGCAACGCAGGGTTTCCTGCTGGAAGTCATGCTTTTATCCATCCCTGCCGTGCTGGTGATGATCTGGCTCGCCTTCAGCGGACAGGCGCATTTCATGGGCGGCAACTCCGCCGATACTTGGCTTCTGGCGGCAAGCGGGCTTATCACCGCCGTTCCGCTCATCCTTTATGGCAATGGCGCAAAACTGCTGCGGCTGTCGACCATCGGCATCATGCAATATATCGCACCGACGATGATCTTCCTCATTGCCATCTTCATCTTCAAGGAGCCGTTCGACATGGTGCGCATGGCCGCCTTTGCGATGATCTGGGTGGCGCTGGCGATCTATACCGGCTCCAGCCTGCTGCGGCTCAAGCGGTAGTCTGTACTATCGTGGTCACCTTTCCGCTGTCTGGGGCAAATGGGTCTCAACAATTCGCCAGCAATCGCGGATACGCATAGTCGTTAAAGGCGGGAAATCACCGAAGGGTCGCCTTCCGGGTTCTGCTGCGCCAGCGCCCGGTCGATGATGGCGGGCACGATATCCTTCACCTCGTCGATGACGAGCGGGTTGAGAAGATGCGCGCGGTGAATGAAGCCCTGGTCGCGCATGTGTTGCACCAACTCGAGCATCGGGTTCCAGAAGCCGTTGATATTGGCAAAGACCATCGGTTTGGAATGGCGGCCAAGCTGCGCCCAGGTCATGATCTCGACGATCTCCTCCAGCGTGCCGACACCGCCCGGCAATGTCACGAAGGCATCGGACCGCTCGAACATCATATGTTTGCGCTCGTGCATGTCCTTGGTTATGACAAGCTCGTTCAATTGTCCGAGAGAATGGCGCGTCGCCTCCATATCGACCAGAAATTCCGGTATGATGCCGGTTACTTCGCCGCCATTGGAAAGAACGCCGCTGGCGACCGCGCCCATGATGCCCTTGGTGCCGCCGCCATAAATGAGGCGAATGCCGCTTTCGGCAAAGCATTTCCCAAGCGCGCGGCCTGCTTCCATATAAGCCGGATCACGTCCGGGCTGGGAGCCGCAATAAACGCAGATGGATCGAATCGATGTATTTTTGTCCGTCATGAAGGGAAGGAACTATGTGCGATGCGGCACGTCAAGAAAATTTGGGAAATCCCTTGCAAATATGGCCTTTTAGCCACTCGCCGCTTGTCTGGCGCAAGGTAAGGCGCTAGCAATCTCAACTTGTGTGAAAAGCTTGAAATACCCGGAGATTCCAGGATGAAAAATAATAAAGCCGGTTTGCTGGCGCTGGTCGTGCTGGGGATTGCGTCCCTGCTCATGATCTTTTTCGTCCTGCCGCGGATTTCAAACGACGGCAAACCGATCGGCGACGCTATCAACGAGGCCGGCGACGCTGTGAAGAACAGCGTTGAAATGGGCGCCGACAAGGCGGGCGACATTCTGTCCGACGCGGCCGAGGAAACCGCCAACATCGCCGACAAGGTCGGGCGGCGGGCGGCTTCCGCCACCCAGTCGATCAAGG
This sequence comes from Agrobacterium salinitolerans, assembly GCF_002008225.1. Taxonomy (GTDB): domain Bacteria; phylum Pseudomonadota; class Alphaproteobacteria; order Rhizobiales; family Rhizobiaceae; genus Agrobacterium; species Agrobacterium salinitolerans. Next base: position 780,853 of record NZ_MRDH01000006.1, read on the forward strand.
ATCTGACGACGCTTTTCGCCGACAGCAAGGTTCCCTCCGACGCCGATTTCGCAGCGGCGCGCAAGAAGGTCGAAACCTCGCTGAAGGAACTGACGAATATCGAAATTCCCGAGTCGCTGGACGAAACGACGTCGCGGCTCATCACTACGGCGCGCGCGGCCGCCGAGCGCACCACGGCGTTCCTGCGCGGCCTGCCTGACAATGCGGCGGCGGCGGCGGCCCAGGTGCGTCGTCTGGCTGGCGTCTTCGCCGGCACCGACGATGGTGCGCCAGAACCGGAAAAACCGGCCGCAGCACCCGCCGATGCGGCGCAATCATCATCCGCCACGCCGACTTTCGACGTGCTGCGCGTCGAGCCGGATGGTTCGGCCGTGATCGCCGGCAAGGCGCAGCCCGGTGCGAAGCTCGAAATCTTGAGCAACGGCAAAGTGGTCGCCCAGACGACGATCAACGGCGCCGGCGATTTCGCCGCCGTTTTCGACAATCCGCTGCCCCCGGGCGATCACGAGCTGGTGCTGCGTTCAACCGATGCCAATGGCAAGGCGACGCAGTCCGAGGAAGTGGCGACGGTTTCCGTGCCGGAGACCAAGTCGGGCGAGCTTTTGGCCATGGTTTCCAAACCCGGCAAGGCAAGCCGTGTGCTGGCCATGCCGGAGGCAGCACCGCCGGCGCTCCAGCCGCAGCAGGCAACGCCGTCGCAACAGCCTGCGGCATCTTCCGAAACCACAGCCAACACCGCGCCGGCCCCCTCCTCCGCCACGGCCGCCCCCAACGCAGCCGGTGCCTCGCTTACGTCGAGCGTTCAGGTCACCGCCGTCGAATTCGAGGGATCGAAGATCTTCGTCGCCGGTTCCGCGCCTGCCGGTTCGACGGTGCGTGCGCTGGTCGATGACAGGGAAATCGGCAAGAGCATCACGGAAGCCTCCGGTCATTTCGTCGTCGAAGGCGATGTCGAGCTTAGCGTCGGCAGCCATATCATCACCGTCGAGGAACTGAACGCCGACGGCGCCGCGAAACTGCGCGTGCGCGTTCCCTTCGAGCGGCCGCAGACCGACCAGGCGACCGTCGCCATGCAAACGCCGTCCGCTCCGTCGTCAGCCACAGCGACTGCGGCGCCGGCTGAAAACCAGAGCACGGCAAGTGATCGCGCAACTTTTGAAAAGCTGCGCGACGATGTTGCCAAGGCCTTCGGCATTCTTTCCAATCTCTACAAGGATCAGGCCACGCCGGCGCTCGATCAGGCCATTGCCGGCCGCTCCGCCGTCGTCATCGGCCTCAAGTCGCTTTCGGAATTCCGTACCGCCGCCGCGACAGATCCGGCCTTCACCGCTTTTGCCGGCGACATCACCGCCAAGGCGCGCCAGCTGCTGACATCGGTCGAAGCATGGCCGAACGATGTGGCGGCAATCGGCAAGGGTATCGCCTCGCTGGCAAGCCGCCTTGCCGAGCTCCACATCACGGCGCCCGCCGCTCCCGCTCCACAGGCGCCCGCCGGTCCGCAGACCTTCGAGCAGGCGCCGCTGGCAGAGAGCCAGAACAGCGTCATCATCCGCCGCGGTGATACGCTGTGGCAGATTTCCCGTCGTGTTTATGGTCAGGGCGTGCGTTATACGACGATCTATCTCGCCAACGAAGACCAGATCAAAAACCCCGACCTGATCGAGCCCGGCCAGATTTTCGGCGTGCCGAAAGAGGCGTTGCCGAATGCCGAGGAACTTCACCGCAAGCGGCTGAAGGGCGGCTCCTGAGCATTTCTAGCGTTGCGGTGAACGCGCAACAACCCTATCTGTGACACGCGCGGCGGCTTGACCAAAGCCGCCGCCCTGCTGTCGGCTTCCGGCAGTCACCGGAGCGAATGATGGCCACGAAGAAAAAAACCATTTCTGCGGATTCCAGCAATCCCATCCAGACGCTGATCAATCTCTGGCCCTATATGTGGCCGGAGGGGCGTTGGGATCTGAAGATGCGGGTGGTCTGGGCCACCGTGTATCTGGTCGTCGCCAAGCTGGTGCTGATCTCAGTTCCCTATTTCTTCAAATGGGCGACCGATGCGCTGAACGGCCGGCTGGATATGGCCGGGCTTGTTCCCGCCTTCCTGCTCGGAGCCGTCGCGCTGGTGATCGCCTATAATCTGACGCGGCTGATACAGGTGGGACTCAACCAGCTGCGCGATTCGCTTTTTGCAAGCGTCGGCCAACATGCCGTGCGTCAGCTCGCCTACAGGACCTTCGTTCACATGCACCGGCTTTCTTTGCGGTTCCATCTGGAGCGCAAGACCGGCGGACTGTCGCGGGTCATCGAGCGTGGCACCAAGGGCATTGAAACCATTGTCCGCTTCACCATTCTCAACACCGCGCCGACCCTCATCGAATTCCTGCTGACCGCGATCATCTTCTGGGCCTCCTACGGTTTTTCCTATGTGCTCGTCACGGTCATCACGGTCTGGGCCTATATCTGGTTCACCGTGCGGGCCAGCAACTGGCGCATCGGCATCCGCCGCGCCATGAATGACAGTGACACCGACGCCAACACCAAGGCAATCGATTCGCTCCTGAATTTCGAGACCGTCAAATATTTCGGCAATGAAGAGATGGAGGCGCGGCGTTTCGATGTCGCCATGGAGCGTTACGAAAAATCGGCGATCTCGATCTGGACCTCGCTCGGCTGGCTGAACTTCGGCCAAGGCGTTATCTTCGGCATCGGCTCCACCGTCATGATGGTGATGTCGGCGCTTGCCGTGCAGCGCGGCGAACAGACAATCGGCGATTTCGTCTTCGTCAATGCGCTGCTGTTGCAGCTTTCCGTGCCGTTGAATTTCATCGGCTTCGTTTATCGCGAAATCCGCCAGGGCCTGACCGACATCGAGCAGATGTTCGATCTTCTGGAAGTAGAGGCGGAAGTCACCGACAGGCCGGATGCGAAGCCGCTCGCAGCCGGACCGGGCGCGATCTCCTTCCGCGACGTGCATTTCGCCTATGACCCCGACAGACCGATCCTGAAGGGCGTTTCCTTCGACGTACCGGCGGGCAAGACGGTGGCCATTGTCGGCCCTTCGGGCGCGGGCAAATCGACGATCTCGCGGCTGCTTTATCGTTTCTACGATATTCAGGAAGGCTCCGTGACCGTTGACGGGCAGGATATTCGCGATGTGACGCAGAAGAGCCTGCGCTCGGTGATCGGTATGGTGCCGCAGGATACCGTGCTTTTCAACGACACGCTCGCCTATAACATCCGTTATGGCCGCCCCTCCGCCACCGACGAGGAACTGAGGGCTGCGGCGGATGCGGCGCAGATCAGCGCCTTCATCGGCAAGCTGCCGGAGGGTTACGCCACCATGGTCGGTGAACGCGGCCTGAAGCTTTCCGGCGGGGAAAAACAGCGCGTGGCGATTGCCCGCACGATCCTCAAAGGGCCGCCGATCCTCATTCTCGACGAGGCGACCTCTGCGCTCGATACGCATACCGAGCAGGAAATCCAGAGCGCGCTCGACATCGTCTCGAAGAACCGCACCACGCTGGTCATCGCCCATCGTCTTTCCACCGTCATCGGCGCGGATGAGATCATCGTGCTGAAGGACGGGCAGATCGCCGAACGTGGCACGCACAGCTCGCTGATGGGGCAGAACGGCCTCTACGCCTCGATGTGGAGCCGCCAGCGCGAGGCGATCCGTGCGGAAGAGGTGCTGCGCCATGTGCGCGAAACCGACGATCTGGGTGTCATCGACCGCGGTGAACCGGCGCATTGACGCGCATAACCCCGGCCAACCGGGCCTCATGGCCCCCGGCCCATTGCCCGGCGGCGCGTTTGGCTGTAACCAGCTAGGCAAAATTTGTCGCATTGCCGTGTGGCTCATGTCGTATCACGACCACATACAGACGCGACAGACGACAACCGGAGCAAGGAATCTCATGAATTTGTTCGACACCATTCGCAACACCATCGTACCGATCCACAAGGAAGGTTATGTCTTCGTGGCGGCCTTCTTCGTCGCATCGTTGGTGCTCGGCTGGATCGCCGAACCGCTGTTCTGGGTCGGTCTCGTGCTGACGGCCTGGTGCGCCTATTTCTTCCGCGATCCCGAGCGTGTCACGCCGCAGGATGACGACCTCATCATCAGCCCGGCCGATGGCAAGGTTTCCGCCGTGCAGAGCGTCGTTCCGCCGCTGGAACTGGAACTCGGCAGGGAGCCGATGGTTCGCATTTCGGTGTTTATGAACGTGTTCAACTGCCATGTGAACCGCGCGCCCGTGCGTGGCCGCATCGTCAATGTCGCTTACCGTCCCGGCCTCTTCCTCAATGCCGAAGTGGACAAGGCTTCCGAAGACAATGAGCGCAACGGCCTCGTCATCGAGACCTCGCACGGCAAGGTCGGCGTGGTGCAGATCGCCGGCATGGTTGCCCGCCGCATCGTCTGCTGGGTAAAGCCGAATGAACCAGTCGACGCCGGTGAGCGTTTCGGTCTTATCCGTTTCGGTTCGCGCCTCGATATCTTCCTTCCCGCAGGTTTCGAGCCGCGCGTATCGGTCGGCCAGACGGCGATTGCCGGTGAAACCGTGCTCGCCGAATTCGGTTCCGCCAAGGGTCCGGTCGTCAGCCGCCGCGGCTGACGGAAACAGGAAGGGCATGCGCATGGAAACGCCGATCGCCGAACCGCAACAGAACGGCAAACCCGAAAGCCGCAGCGACAGCGGCCGTGGACCACGGCTGAGGGAAATTCCCTTTCGCCTCGTCGTTCCCAATCTCATCACCGTTCTGGCCATCTGTGCGGGCCTGAGCGGCGTGCGTCTCGCCATAGAGGGCCGCTTCGAGCTGGCCGTCGGCATGGTGCTGCTTGCCGCCTTCCTTGACGGCATAGACGGGCGCATCGCCCGCATGATGAAAGCGACGTCCAAATTCGGCGAGCAGATGGATTCGCTGGCCGATATCGTCAATTTCGGTGTCGCCCCTGCCCTCGTGGTCTATGCCTACCTTCTCGACCAGGCGCGCTCCATCGGCTGGATCGCCGCCCTCATCTATGTCATCGCCGCCGGCCTGCGTCTGGCGCGTTTCAACGTCATGATCGAGCGGCCGGTCAAGGCGCCGTGGCAGAATGAGTTCTTCGTGGGCGTCCCCGCCCCGATGGGCGCCATGCTGGTGCTGCTGCCTGTCTATCTCGGCTTCCTCGGCGTCGAGCCGGACAAGCCCTTCGCCTATGTGGCCGCCGCCTATACCGTGCTGATCGGTTATCTCCTCATCAGCCGCCTGCCGGTCTGGTCGGGAAAATCCGGCACCAGCCGCATCCGTCGCGATCTGGTCCTGCCGATGATCCTCGTCGTCGTGCTCTATGTCGCAATGCTGATGAGCTTCACCTGGGAAGTGCTGGTTCTGACGGTTGCCGCCTATCTTGTCTTCATTCCCATCAGCGCCCGCCTCTGGCACCGCCGCTACGGCACGCTGACCATCGAGGAAGACGCACATGACGACGCCAATGGCGGCAACGGCCTCGATCGCGGCATTTAAAACCACAGGTTTATTTTTTCTCACACAAGCCGGCGCAGGATGTGACGCAAAATGTCGCAGTCTGGAAAGCCGGCTTCGTTTTTCTTCGCCTCGAATCCGTCAAGATTAGCCGCGAAAGAAGTGGCTCACACGCATCGCAACGGCGATTGACGTGAATTGTGGAGAGAGAGAAATGACGAACGAGACGAAGGCGCAGCCGCCGGCGAAGCCCGACCTCAACAGCCACTACCGCCCGCTCGGACTGAAGGCCGTAGCGGCCGCAACCCTGATGCTGAAGCGCAAGCCCGCCGCCAAAACCGCCTGAAAATATTAGCTTTTTTGATTTTTTTGGATTTTGCGAATCTTCCAGAAAACGGAACGTTGCCGACGGAAAATCGACAATCACGCGGCGCCTTTTTCGGGCGCCGTTTTTTTGTTTCAGGCACCGCCGCGATACTGCAAAGCTTCAGTCATTCACGCAATCGGCAGCCTTCTGTAACGAAGCTGCAACGAAAGTGTAGTAAAAGGCTCGCCTTCCACAAGAAGGCTATACGAACACCGACGTATAGATTAGTGAATACAAAAGAACTTTTCTATTCCGCATTTTTTTCCACAACAATGCATAAGCCGGCTCTCGAATCCGCAGACACGCGGATGGCGGATGTTCGGCGTTGAGGGAAGATTGTGAAGACAGGCCAGGGGGGCTTGGGACGGCCATGCAGGATAAAATCCTTCTGATTGAAGATTCCGTTGCTCTTTCCATGCTGCTGAAGACGCGGCTTTCGGAAGAAACGGAAGCCGAAGTCGTCCATTGCGACAGCATGGCCGCGGCCGATACCCTTATGCAGGCCCATGATTTCACGCTGGCGCTGACGGGCCTCAACCTGCCCGATGCGCCGAAGGGCGAGATTCTCGCACTTTTATCCGAGCGCAAGGTGCCAGCCATCGTTTTCACCGCCACGGTGGATGACGAGGCGCGCAAGCGCTACGCCGAAAAGAAGATCATCGACTATATCGTCAAGGACGGCCATCGAACCGTCGATGCGGTCGTCAGAACGGTCCAGCGGATTTTGAGCAACAAGCTCTTCTCCGTTCTGGTCGTCGATGATGTGCGAACAGCCCGTTCCGGCCTGGTGGAAATTCTGGAGCGGCAGAATTTCAGGGTCAGCGAGGCCCATTCGGGCAAGCAGGCGCTGGAGATACTGTCGCAAGACCCGACGATCCAGCTTGTCATCACCGATTATCATATGCCCGACATGGACGGCTACGAGCTCACACGCCGTATCCGCGACAGCCGGTCCTCCGAAGATTTGCGGGTCATCGGCATCTCCTCTTCAACGGATCGTCTCCTTTCGGCAAGTTTTCTCAAGGCCGGCGCGTCGGATTTCGTCTACCGCCCCTTCGTGCCGGAAGAATTGCAATGCCGCATCGACAACAATATCGAGACTTTGAAACAGCTCAAACGCCTGCGCGAACTGGCAGAGCGGGACCACCTCACCGGCCTGCCCAATCGTCGCTCCTTCTTCGAGCGCACGCGGGCGCTGATGGATGTCATCAATGGCAATGACGAGAGCGGCGCCGTCGCCATTCTCGACATCGATCATTTCAAGAAGATCAACGACACGCTGGGGCACGATGCCGGCGACAGGGCGCTGAAAAAGCTGGCCGAACTGCTGCATGACATGTGCGACGAGCAACGCCATATTCCCGCCCGCCTCGGCGGCGAGGAATTTGCCGTGTTCCTGCGCGGACTGGATGCCCGGGCTGCCTATGCCTTCTGCGAGGAACTGCGCGAACGGGTGGAAAGGAACGGCCGCCAGCTGAGCGGCAGCAGCCTGGCGCTGACCATTTCGCTCGGCGTCGTGGAGATCGAAAAGGGCGAGCCCTTCGACAACCAGCTGAATGCGGCGGATCAGTTGCTCTATCTCGCCAAGGCGAATGGCCGCAACCGCGTCTATTCCGACATCATGATCCAGGAAGGCCTGCAAAAGATCGGGCTGAACGGCTGATTGTCTCTGAAGTCTTCTATGGGACCGAGCAAGTGCCACTTGTTTCTTCTCCCCGCCGGGGAGAAGTCCGCGGCAGCGGGATGAGGGGGGCAAGCTCTCCGCATATCTCTACCGTAGCCCCCTCATCTGACCCTTCGGGCCATCTTCTCCCCGGCAGGGAGAAAAAAGAGGCGGCTCGCTCAGCCCTCGTCATTGGCCTCGCGAAACACCTCAAAACAACGACATCTGCCCCTCGTCCTTCGGCGGTTTGATCTTTGCCAGCGGCGCGCTTTCCGGCACCGGTTCGATGAGGTCGGCGCCGACATTAGCGACCTTGTTGACCTTATCCGAAACGGGAATCATCTCGAAAAAATCATCCTGAACGGGCCGCATCAGATCGGCGACCTCGCGTGGCTCCTGGGTCTTGCAGTCGAGCCAGCGGCTGAAATCTTCCGGCGCAATGACCACGGGCATACGGTCGTGAATACGGCCAATCGCGGCATTGGCGGCCGTGGTGAGGATTGCGCCGGTATCGACTTCCGAACCATCGGCGGACGACCAGGTTTCCACGAGGCCGGCGAAAGCGACGATGCCGCCGTTTTTCGGGCGGATGAAATAGGGTTGCGGTTTGCCGCCCTCCTCCTTTGGCGGGCGCCGCCATTCGTAAAAACCCGTTGCCGGGACGAGCACGCGGCGATGGCGCATGGCGGCGCGGAAGGAGGCCTTTCCGATTGCGGTTTCGGAACGGGCATTGATGAGCAGCGGAAAATCCTTCGGATCCTTCACCCAGCCCGGCATGAAACCCCAGCGCACCAGCAGGGCGCGGCGATTGGGCAGGTTGCTGCCGCGCCCCTGCCGCTCGCCTTCCATGACGACCAGAATGGGTTGGGTCGGCGCGATGTTGAAACGGGCGGGAAAGTCCTCAAGGCCGATCAGATCGAGATAATCGGCGATCTCTTCAGGCGTCGCCTTCAGCACGAAACGTCCGCACATCGCCTTCTCCTTATGCCCTTGGTCCGAACAGGATGATGGCGGTGCCGGCAAGGCAGACGATGCCGCCGGCGATATCCCACCTGTCCGGCGTTTGCCCTTCCACGCCCCAGAGCCAGAAAAGCGAGGCAGCAATATAGATCCCGCCATAGGCGGCATAGGCCCTGCCCGCCGCCTCTGTCGGCACCAGCGTCAGAAGCCAGGCAAAAGCCGCCAGCGCCACCATGCCGGGCAACAATATCCAACCGGTCTTACCGAGTTTCAGCCAGGCCCAGAAGGAAAAACAGCCGGCGATTTCGGCAAGAGCCGCCAGAACGTAGATAAGATAGACCTTCATTCCACCGTCTTTAGCATGCACAATCGCGTCCGTTCCGGACTATAACCATCGGCGCGGAAACCGGAATCGATTTTTCCGAGCCACGATACCACGATAGACAGGCCGGAAACGGCCGAAACAAGCGAAAACCCTTCATGACCCTTCGTATCAAGCCCCGTGCCGCCTCCTCCGCCATCGTCAGGAATGGAGACCGGCTGCTTCTCGTGCGCCGCATCAACCCACCCTCCAAGGACATGTTCGCCTTTCCGGGCGGTCGCGGCGAAGACGGCGAAACCCCGGCCGAGACTGCACTGCGCGAATTGCAGGAAGAAACCGGCATCGTCGCTCGCCGGCCGCAGCTTTTCGCGACATACGATCTTCCCTCGCGAGATGCGGCAGGCCTGCTGACGAGCCATTATTTCCTGTCGGTTTTCACCGTGGAAACCGATGCCGACCCCCTCGTGACTGTCGGCGACGATGCGGCGGATGCGGGCTGGTACACATTGGCGGAAATTCGCCTGCTGCCCGCGCCCGAAAGCGTCGTCGAATGCGCCGAACGCCTGCTTGCATGATTGCCAGCCAGCCAGAATCGCTATTATCTAGGATCGATCCGCCCGCCGGATGGTCACGAGCCAACAGTTCACGCGTATGTGTGGGGCAGAATAGAATTTTGATACGACCAACCATCTTCCTGTCTCTTTTTGTGACAATGCTTGCCGTATCAGGGCAAGAGGGCATCGCTTATGCGCAGCCTTCAAAATCCGTTTCTACGGCGCGTCCTGCGGAAGCGACACCGCCCAAACCCGCTCCTTACGACGACAAGCTGGCGCGGCTTTCGGAAATATTGGGCGCGGTGCAATATCTGAGAACGTTGTGCCCCTCCTCCGGACCGGAGGACTGGCGCAAATCGATGAGCGACCTTCTGGCCGCTGATACGGCCAACGAACCCGAACGCCGCCAGCGCATGACGGCCGCATTCAACCGTGGATACCGCTCCTTTGCGGCTATCCACACCAGTTGCACACGCGCCGCCATCATGGCAGAAGAGAACTACCGTAACGAAGGGGCAACACTCGCGCAGGAAATCGCGTCCCGGTTCGGAAATTAGAGGATTATTAACCTCTTTTCGCCGCAGGCCGTGCCGTTTTGATAAATGGCTGCTAGTGTTGTTAACAGGGTGGTAAGGACTTGCCCGCCCTGTCGAGGATGAAAAATGCAGACAAGCCGTAACGAAATCGACGATATGATCGTGCATGAAAAAATGCAGGTCGCTCTGGAACACCAGAACGAGGCATGGGCTGACGGCATGGCCGACGGCATCGAGCCGGAGATCATCGCCGATGCCGCGATCGCTCTGGCCATGCGCGAAACCATCCGTATCCATGGCGAGGCCGGCGCTGAAGCAATGCTGGAATCGCTGCGCCAGCGCATGCTTCAGGGCGAATTTTCGCCGCAGCGGGTAATACAGTAAAGCCGGGGTCTATCATGTCTTGCCTGAGCAAGGGGCTTTTGCGCTCTTCCGCCCTGCTGTCCATCCTGCTTGCGCTCGCCGCCAGCCCGATTGGCATGCCAGGCAGCGCCTTTGCCCTTTCCGAGCTGAAGCCGGCGCAGAACACCGAAAGCGAGCCGAAGGCTGAGAATGGCGGTGAACCGCAGCAGGCCCAGCCCGCGGAGCCGGACGAAATCGAAGGCGATTCGGAAGGCATTCCCCTGCCCGACCCGCTGGTGGACCGTTCCGCCAATCAGGCCAACCAGCAATCCTCCACGTCCGACAACACGCCTGAAATGTCTGTCGTGATCGAGCACGACATTTCCAAGGCGCCGGAACCCGTGCGCAAGCTGCGCCAGCAGATCATCGATGCCGCCGCCTCCGGCGATATCGAAAAGCTGCGCCCCTTCATCGCCGCCGGCCAGAACGAATTCCGCATCGACGGCAATGACGGCGAAGACCCGATTGCGGCGCTGAAAACTTATTCCGGCGATCCTGACGGGCTGGAAGTGCTGGCGATCATCATCGACCTGCTGTCGACCGGTTATGCCCATGTGGACGCCGGCACGCCTGACGAAGCCTATGTTTTCCCCTATTTTTCCGGAAAACCGCTGAATACGCTGACTGCGCCGGAAAAGGTGGAGCTTCTGCGAATCATTACGGCGGGCGATCTGGCTGACATGCAGGAATTTGGCAATTACAGCTTTTATCGCGTCGGCATTTCGCCTGACGGCAAGTGGAAGTTCTTCACCGCCGGCGATTGATCGCACCGCAGCGCTTGCCGTTCTTTTGCAAAAATCCTAACTGTGCGGAATGAGCATTCCGGCAAATGCATCTGCATCTTGCCTGCTATCCGCATAGTCTCGACGAACCGAACGGTGACGCCATGCCTTCCGCCTTTCTTGCCGACCGCCGTCTGATCCGGGTTTCCGGTACCGGCGCCGAGGAATTTTTGAACAACCTCATCACCGCAGATGTTGAAAACCTGCCGCAAGGCGAAGCAAGGGCCGCAGCCCTTCTGACGCCGCAGGGCAAGATTCTGTTCGATTTTCTGATCTGGCGCGATGGCGGGGACTATCTGATCGAGACGGGTGCGGCCGAACTGGACGCGCTGTTGCGCCGCCTGACCATGTACAAGCTGCGTGCACCGGTCGACCTCAAAGCCGAGACGGTGGAAGGCGTGAGCGTTTTCTGGAACGAGACTGCGCCGGCGGCAGGCATCCGGGATGGCCGTTTCGCCAAAGCCGGCATCGATCTCTACCGTATACCGGGCGCCTCCGCATCCGGCGACATCGCTGCCTATGATGCGCTCCGTATCGAGCAGGGCATTGCCGAATCGGGTCGGGATTATGCGCTTCAGGATGCTTTTCCGCACGATGTGCTAATGGATGTGAATGACGGCGTTTCCTTCAATAAGGGTTGTTTTGTCGGTCAGGAAGTCGTCTCGCGCATGAAACATCGCGGCACGGCAAGACGCCGCGTCGTCAGCGTTTCGGCCGAAGTCGCGCTTTCCGCCAGCGGAACGGAGATTACTGCCGATGGAAAGCCGGTCGGCGTGCTCGGAACCGTTTCCGGTAACAGGGCGCTCGCCATTGTGCGGATCGACCGTATTGCCGATGCGCTTGCTTCGGGTACGCCGCTTCTTGCCGGGAATGTTCCCGTGACGGTGGCCCTGCCGGCGTGGAGCGGCCTTTCCTTGCCGACGGCCGATCCGGCAGCGCGCGCGGAGGACTGAGAGTGACGCCCGCAAAAAGCCTGCGCGCCTGGCAGCGCATGCTGTCCGGTCGGCGGCTCGATCTGCTCGACCCTTCGCCGCTCGATGTGGAAATCGTCGATATTGCCCATGGCCTTGCCCGCGTAGCCCGCTGGAACGGCCAGACGCGCGGCGACCATGCCTTTTCCGTGGCCCAGCATTGCCTCATCGTCGAGACCATCTTCTGCCGCATGTGCACCGGTGCCACGCCTGACGAGATGCAGATGGCGCTTCTGCACGATGCGCCGGAATATGTCATCGGCGACATGATCTCGCCGTTCAAATCGGTGGTCGGCGGTGGTTACAAGACCGTGGAAAAACGCCTGGAAGCCGCGGTGCATCTGCGTTTCGGCCTGCCGCCGCATGCATCGCGCGAATTGAAGGACCGCATCAAGAGGGCCGATACGGTCGCCGCCTTTTTCGAAGCGACGGAACTTGCCGGTTTTTCCACCGCCGAGGCGCAGAAGTTCTTCGGCCTGCCCCGCGGCATCACCCGCGATATGTTCGACATGACGCCCCTGCCCTCGACTGAAGCGCAAAAGCTTTTCATTGAGCGTTTTGAGGCGATTGAAGAACTGCGTATGGTCAAGACGGGAAGTGCGACATGACCGCCATTGTCGTATCGCCGCTGTCGCGGATCGCGGAGATGGCCGTGAAGCACAAGGCCCGCGAAATGGTGACGCTGATCGCCAAAGAGCAGTCCTTTCACCGCCCTGCCGTCATTGCCGCAGACCGGCACCTGACGCTTGCCATGAACGACATTGCATTCAAGGGCACCGCCGATCTCATCGCGCCGGACGATGCGCATGTGCTGAAGCTAATCGATTTTGCCCGGCAATGGGACCAGTCCGCGCCGCTGCTCATCCATTGCTGGATGGGTGTTTCGCGCTCACCCGCCGCCGCCGTCATCGCAGCCCTCAGCCTTTATCCGGACCAGGATGAGAACGAACTCGCCGGGCGATTGCGGGCGGTTTCCCCTTACGCCACGCCGAATGCCCGTATCATCGCCATTGGCGACCGGCTTCTGAGGCGCGACGGGCGACTTGTCAGCGCGATAAAGGCGATCGGCAGGGGTGCGGATACCGACGGCAACGTGCCTTTCGTGCTGCCGCTTGGCGGCTGAAGCCCGAATTTTGGCGGAACCGCCAAGGCGCCCGTTCGTTACCAACGCTGAACAGCAATAAAGATTACGGGACAATTCATGGAACAGCAGGCAGCGGATATCTTCGTCGCATCGCAGGCAGCCGTTCGGCAGGCCAGCGCCCTGGCAGTGCAATATTCCTTTTCGGTCATTGGCGCGCTTCTTCTTCTGATCATCGGCTGGTTGGCCGCAACATTCCTGCAACGCTGGGCATTTCAGGGCCTGTCGCGCGTTCGCGGCTTCGATGCGACGCTAGCCGGTTTTTTTGCCGGGGCGGTCCGCTATGTCGTGCTAATTCTGGTTCTGGTCATGGTGCTTAGCCAGTTCGGTGTACAAACAGCGTCCATTCTTGCAGTTCTCGGCGCCGCCGGCCTTGCCATCGGCCTTGCGTTGCAGGGCACGTTGCAGAACATCGCCGCGGGCATCATGCTCGTGGTGCTGCGTCCCTTCCGCGTCGGCGAATATATCGAGACGACCACCGTCAAGGGAACCATCATCGAGATCGGGCTGTTCGCCACCGAGCTCAAGACGAGCGACGGGCTTTATCGCCTTGCACCCAACTCGACCCTGTGGAACGTGCCGATCACCAATTACAGCCGCTTTCCGTCGCGCCGTCATGAAGTGAGCCTGACGGTCAAGAACGACGAGGACCTCGCCGCCGCACAGGATATGCTGATGCGGGTGGCGCGATCCGAAAGCCGCGTGCTGCTGGATCCAGCCCCCGTGACCTTTGTGGATTCAGTCAGTGCGGACAGCGCCACGGTGAAATTACGCTACTGGGTGCGCAGCGACAGTTACTTTACAACGACCCGCGACGTGACGAAGGCCATGAAACTCGCCTTTGACGAGCGCAAGGCGGACATAAGCGCGCAACCCGCCTGAGGCGTTGCACCTTACCCTCTTTCAAGCGCGACGGCTGCAAAGCCATCGCGCTTTTTCGTTGCACCGAGCCGGGACGCCACTTGCATCCCTCGAACGCGGCCTTTATGGATCATGATGTAATGTTATTACGTAACTTGCCATTATGAAGATAAGAGGGCCGAAACAAATGCAGAAGATACTCACCCGCGTCACCGGCGCCGTCGCACTTGGTTCCATGCTGCTGGCGACGACCGCGGCGATGGCCGCCGGCGGCGACAAATCCGCTGCCCACAGCCACGACCATGGGCACGATCATGGCCACCAGATGACCGAGGCGGAAAAGCAGATTTACAAGGGCTACTTCGAAGATGCCCAGGTGAAACCGCGCGCGCTTTCCGACTGGGAAGGCAACTGGCAATCGGTCTACCCCTATCTGCTGAACGGCTCGCTCGATTCCGTCATGGCCGAAAAGGCGGCGCATGGCGACAAGACCGCGGCGGAGTACCGCGCCTATTACGAGATCGGCTACAAGACCGATGTGAACCGCATCGTCATCAAGGCCGACAGCGTGGCATTCTACAAGGACGGCAAGCCCGCTGAAGGCACCTATGTCAGCGACGGCCATGAAATCCTGACCTACAAGAAGGGCAATCGCGGCGTACGCTATATCTTCAAGAAAACCGCCGGCGACGAGGCCGCGCCGCAATTCATCCAGTTCAGCGACCATTCCATTGCTCCGGTCAAAGCCGGCCATTACCATCTCTATTGGGGCAACGACCGCAAGGCGCTGCTGGACGAAGTGACCAATTGGCCGACCTACTACCCGTTCCTGATGGACGGCGGCGATATCGTGGAAGAAATGGCGGCGCATTAACTTCGCATGACATTCCGGCACGGGCATATTCTTCATGCCCGTGCTGCATTCCTTATTGCCCCATGGTGGAGCGATGCGCCCAGCCGGTCATGCGCTTTTCAAGCCACGCCATGATCGCATACATGGCGATGCCTTCCACCGCGAGCATCAGCAGGCCAGCAAAGACCAGAGGCACGTTGAACTGACTCTGCGCCGAACTCATCATGTTGCCGAGGCCGTAATTAGAAGCGACGGTCTCCGACACGACCGAGCCGACGAAGGCGAGCGTGATGGCGATTTTGAGCGAGCCGAAGAAATAAGGCATGGACCGCGGAATACCGACCTTCAGCATGATGTCCATCTTCTTGGCGCCGAGCGCCCGTAGCACATCTTCGGTTTCCGGCTCGATGGTGGCAAGGCCGGTGGCGACATTGACGACGATGGGAAAGAAGGAAATCAGGAAAGCGGTCAGAACGGCGGGGACCGTGCCGATGCCGAACCAGATAACGAGGATAGGCACCAGCGCCACCTTCGGAATGGCGTTGAAGCCGATCATCAGCGGATAAAGCCCGGCATAGATGGTTTTCGACCAGCCGATGAACAGGCCGATAGCGAGACCGGCGGCCACAGCAATGGCGAAGCCCAGCGTCGTGGTATACAGCGTTTGCAGCGAATTCTTCCAGATCGGCGACCAATATTGCACGATGGCCTGCCCGACCCTGACCGGCGACGGCAGGATGGTGGGCGGCATTTTCAGCGCGTAGACAAGCAGTTCCCACAATACGAAAAGCGCCAGCGTATAAAGCCATGGGGCGGCTTTCACCCAGTTGACGCAGGCAATCAGCGGTTTGCGCGGCTCAGTCGTGACGGTGGTTTCCATGATCGCGCTCATGCCGCCACCCTCGCCTGCGCGATTTCGCCATGCAGTGCCTGCACCATGTCGTTGAAACCTTTGTCATACATGATATCGAGCTGGCGCGGGCGGGCGAAAGGCACGCGATGTTCCGCCAGCAACCGGCCCGGCCTTGCACTCATCACAAAAATCTTGTCGGCCAGAAATGTCGCCTCGCGCAGATCATGGGTCACGAGGATGATGGTGACGCGCTGCGCGGCGTGCAGATCGCGAATGACGCACCACAACTCCTCGCGGGTGAAGGCGTCGAGCGCGCCGAATGGCTCGTCGAGCATCAGCAGTTCCGGCTCATGGATCAGCGCCCGGCAGAGATTGGCGCGCTGCTGCATGCCGCCGGAAAGCTGCCACGGATATTTGGAGCCAAAGCCCTTCAGACCGACGATCTCCAGAAGACGCTCGGCTTTCGCGACATATTCCGCCTTGTGGGCGCGCAGGCGACGACGGTGTTTCTCGACGATCTCCAGCGGCAGCAGGATGTTCTCAAGCGTCGTGCGCCAGGGCAGCATCGTCGGATTCTGAAACGCCATGCCGACGATGGAGACCGGCTCCGTGACCTGCCGCCCGGCAACGATGACATTGCCCCTTTGCGGAATATGCAGCCCCGTCACCAGCTTCATCAGCGTGGACTTGCCGCAGCCGGACGGGCCGACGACAGCCGCGAATTCCCCCTTGTCGACCGTCAGGTTCAAACCGGATACGGCCAGCGTTCCGGCGGAACCGCCGTAACGCATGTCGACATTATCTATTTCCACGAGACGTGACATCGCAGTTCCGTTTTCAGTTGCTGATCGGGCTTTTGAACCCCGCAGCGTTGCCGCTTGTTTCTTCTCCCCGAGGGGGAGAAGGTGGCCCGAAGGGTCGGATGAGGGGGCAAGCGTAGAGATATACGGAGAGCTTGCCCCCTCATCCCGCTGCCGCGGACTTCTCCCCGGCGGAGAGAAGAATCGGGCCGCACCCGCTCATTTCACCCATCAGGGAAGCATGCGTTCTGCCTTGGCCGGCAGGTAGGTCGCGTCGAACACCTGCTCCGCCTTGACGTTGCCCTTCAGGCCCATGGACACCTTGAGCGTTTCCAGTGAAGCGGCAAGCCGGGCCGGATCGACCCCGCCCATACCGTTTTCCACCACATAGGGCGTCTTGATGTTCATGCTGTTGGCCATGTTCAGGCGCTCCAGCTCGATGGCGCTGTCCAGCGTCTCGTTGCGCTTGAGGACGGCCGCCACGCCCTCTTCCGGGTTCTTGACGGAATCAGCGAAACCCTTGGCCAGCGCTTTCAGGAAACCCTTCACCGCTTCAGGGTTTTCCTCAGCGAAATCAGTGTTTACCAGCACCGCATTGCCATAGAGATTCAAGCCATGCTCGGCCATCAGGATGGTCGAGATATCGTCATCGGCTATGCCCTGTTTCTTGAGATTGAGGATCACCGAAAAGGCAAAGCCGAAAACGGCATCGACGTCGCCCTTGGCGAGCATAGGTTCACGCACCGGGAAACCGATCGATTCGATCTTGATCTTGCTGTCATCGAGACCTGCGACCTGCTTGAAAGCCGGCCATTGCGCAAAAGCACCATCCGGCGGCGGTGCGCCGAGCTTCTTGCCTTCCAGCGACTTCGGATCACCGGTAACACCGAGCGACTTGCGACCGACCACGGCGAATGTCGGGCGCTCATAGACCATATAAACGGCCTTGATCTTCTGGCTTGGATCCTCGTCGAGGAACTTCATCACCGAGTTGATGTCGCCAAAACCCATCTGATAGGCACCGGTCGCAACACGCGGGATCGCCTCCACCGAGCCGTTGCCGCTATCGATGGTGACATCGAGCCCTTCAGCCTTGAAGTAACCCTTGTCGAGCGCCAGCAGGAAACCGGCGGCGGGGCCTTCGAACTTCCAGTCGAGTGTGAATTTCACCGGCGTTTCGGCCCGCACCTCTACCGCCGGCAATGAAAATCCGGCGGTTACACCGATGGCGGCAATGGCGAGCGTTCTGGACAACAACCTGCGCGTTAAAATCATCTGTTCCCCCTGATGGTTTTGTTGGATTGGTTGCATAAGACCCAATTCCAACTCTCAAGGCAAGATAAAATTGCATACAAAATAGCCGTTATTTTGTATGCTTATTTTGTATGCACAATCAGTCGCAAGACAGGCAAAAAGCCGGCAATCTGCTCATCGCGCATGCAACGAAGCGAAAGCGGGATCGTTCACGCAGAGAACACAGCGTTCTCATTTGCCGAGGTTGCGGATCAGGGGCAGCGTGCGACAAATAGGGCCACGAACAGCAGGCAAACGCGGGACGGCAAGATGAATTCTGCACTTGGTATACACCACATCACCATGATCACCCGGAAGGTGCAGGCGAATGTGGATTTTTACGCCGGCTTTCTGGGCCTGAGGCTGGCCAAGCGCACGGCCGGTTTCGAAGACGCCATGCAGCTGCATCTGCTTTATGGCGACGATATCGCCTCGCCCGGCTCGCTTCTCACCTTTCTCGTCTGGGAAGATGGCGGCCAGGGCCGTGTCGGGTACGGCCAGACGCTGGAAATTTCCGTGGCCATCGATCCCGCCGCCATCGGCTTCTGGCTGACGCGGGCGCTGAGATTTGGTATCCGGGCGGAAGGCCCCTCCGATGAGTTCGGTGCCCCGGTCATCCGGCTGAAAGATCCTGACGGCCTGATCGTCAAGCTGGTCGGCACCCACGCCTTTGCCGATGCCACGCCGCATGTGACGGACGATATTTCCGCCGCGGACGCCATTCGCCGTATCTATGGCGCGACGGTGCTAAGCGAAGTGCCGGAAGAAACCGTGGCGTTTCTGGAGAAACATTTCGGTTACCGGCAGGAAAGCCAGGCAGGCGCAATCCGCCGCCTTGTTTCCGACAGCGGCGACATTATCGACGTGCGCGACGCCACCGGCTTCTGGTCCAGCGCGCCGGGCACCGGCACCGTCGATCACATCGCCTTCCGCGCGAAGGATATGGATGAGCTGAACACGGTTCTAACCGGGCTGAAATCGCTCAATTCCAGCACCACCAACGCCCATGACCGGAAATATTTCCACTCGCTTTATGTCCGCGAACCGGGCGGCGTGCTGATCGAAATGGCAACCGACGGGCCGGGCATGACGGTGGACGAACCGCTGGAATCGCTCGGGGAAAAACTGTTCATCCCGCCGCTCTTCATGAAGGACGAGGCGGATGTACGCGTTGCCCTGCCGCAATTTTCGATGCCGGGCGAAGAACGCATCGTCTATCGCGACCTTCCCTTCGTGCACCGGTTCTACACGCCGCAGGAGCCGGATGGCAGCACCATCATCCTGCTGCACGGTTCCGGCGGCAGCGAAACCAGCCTGATGCCGCTGGCGCACCGGGCAGCACCGCGCGCTACCCTTCTCGGCGTGCGCGGCCGCAGCACGGAGGAAGAGATCGCCCGCTGGTTCCGTCGCAATCCCGATTTCAGCTTCGACCAGAAGGATATCGCCTCGGAAGCGGAAGCCTTCGCCGCCTTCGTGGAGGGGGCGATACGGTCCTATGGCCTAGACCGTTCGAAACTGCGGTTTATCGGCCATTCCAATGGCGCGAACTTCTACGCGGCCTTTGCAGCGCTCTATCCCGACCTTGCCGGCGACGCCCTGCTCTATCGCCCGATGCCGGTTCTCGAAACATGGCCGCAGACCGATCTTTCCGGCCGCAATCTCCTGCTTGTGGCGGGAGAACGCGACAAATATCTCGACAAGGCGCACGAACTGCAGGGCCGGCTCGCCGCGAGCGGCGCAAGTGCCGAGCTGGAAACGGTTGAGGACGGGCATGAACTCGGGCTTGCCGATATCGAAGCGGCACGGCACTGGCTGGCGGATGTTTCCTGACACGAGGCCGAGCGCGTGCCACCTATTTCTTCTCCCCGCCGGGGAGAAGGTGGCCCGAAGGGTCGGATGAGGGGGCAAGCTCACCGAATATCTCCACCCTCACCCCCTCATCCCGCTGCCGCGGACGTCTCCCCGGCGGGGAGAAGAAACAAGTGGCACACGCCCGCTCCTTCGCCACCCATATCATCCATCAACCGGGCCTTGCATAAATTCACCAAAAGGGCTTTAAAAACAGCTTCGTAATTGGAGAATCCGTTTGGAAATCCCGCTGTTTATCCTCGCCCTCGTCGCGGCCTTCATCTACACGCTGGTCGCGAGCATCCGCAACTCAAGCCGAATCAAGTCGCTGGAACGGGAAGTTCTCAGTCTCAAGCGGCTGATGGCTGCGGGCGTGACCTCTCCCGTGGCGGCACAGGCGCAGAGCGCGGAATCCACGGCAAAACCGGATTTCGAGGCGGAAGAGGAAAGCAGGACGCCTGCGGAAGACGCAGCCTTCCAGGCTGAATACGGCTCCGAACCCCAGGAAGCCGCCGCCATGGCGCAAGCGGAAGACGCCGTCCGCGAGGAAGCACCTTCCGCTCCTGCGAGCGATACGGCATCCGCTCCGGCGACGAAGGAAAGCTTCGAAAGCCTGCTCGGCGCCCGTTGGGCCGTCTGGGCCGGTGGACTGGCGCTCGCGCTCGGCGGTATTTTCCTCGTCAAATATTCGATCGAATCGGGGCTGCTCAGCCCGGCGGTCAGGCTGTCGCTCGCTGCCATTTTCGGCCTCGTTCTCGGCGTTGCCGGCGAAGCGATCCGCCGCAAGGCGGTGCCGGGCATCGCCGCCACCTATTCCAACGCCATGATACCGGGCGTGCTGACGGCGGCCGGCGCCTTGACGCTGTTCGGCGTCGTCTACGCGGCCTATGGCATTTACGGCTATATCGGCCCCGGAACGGCTTTTGGCCTGCTTGGGCTCGTCGCCTTCGCCACCATCGGGCTTTCGCTGCTGCACGGGCAAGCGCTGGCCGGCCTCGGCCTTCTCGGTTCGATGTTGACGCCGGCGCTGATCTCCACCGAAACGCCGAATATCTGGGCGCTCTTCGCGTTCCTGACTATCGCCTGGCTGGCAACAGCGGCCGCGGCGCGCAGGCAGGGCTGGACCGTGGTTCCCTCTCTCGCCAATGCCGGGCTTGGCCTCTGGGCGCTCGGCTATATCGGCTTTTCCGAAACGATCAGTGCCGAACCACCAACGCTTGCCCTGCTTGTCATGCTGGCGGGAACCATATTCCTCTGGCCCGGCAAGACATTCGACACGCCGCCTGCCGAAACCGGTGAACCCGCCGTTCCCGCGCGGCGCGCCATCCGCGGCATGCGGCTTCTGCTGCGCCCGTCGCTCGCCCTCAATCTCACCGTCTCGATGGCCGTGATCCTGCCGGCCATCGGCTTCCTCTTTGCCGATGGCGGCGTCGATACTCATCCGGCGATCATCGTTTCAGCGCTCATCGCCGCCCTTGCGGCGCTTGGCGCCGCCCGCCATTATGCGGCCTGGCCAGCCATTATCGCAGCGCTCGGTGCGCAGGCTGCCGTGTCGCTGATGTCGCGGCGAGGCATCGATTTTATCGGCCTTATCAACGATACGTCCGTTTCCCTTCCGTCCGTGCCAGTCGGCTACACAGCGGAAATTGCCATGGCGCTTGGCCTCGGGGCTGTCTTCGTGCTCTGCGCCTTCTCCTTCCTGAAACGCAAGGGCGCTGACGATTCGGATTTTGCCCAGCTCTGGGCCGGTATCGCCGCGCTTTTCCCGGTCTGGCTCGCCACCGCAAGCTTCGTCGAATACGGCAATCTCGGCCGTGACTGGCTGCACGCCGCCTATGGCCTCGGCCTTGGACTGGTGTTGCTTGCAGGCGCCGAGTGGCTGCACCGGCAGAACAACGAGGCCTATCGCAAGCCGCTGAACATCCTCGTGCTCGGCTCATTCGCCGCCTTCGCGCTCTGCCTGCACACGCTGACGCAGGGGCTTGCGACAACCGTGCTGCTCTCCGTCATTGGTTTTGTCTATGTGCTGGCGACACGTCATCGCAACTGGGAGGTTCTGCCCTGGGTGATGGCCGTGGCGAGCGTCGCCGTTCTCGGCCGCATCGCCTGGGAGCCCACCATTGTCGGGCCGCAGAACCTCGGCACCACGCCTGTTTTCAACGCGCTTCTTCCGGGTTACGGCATTCCCGCACTGCTGGCCGTTGCCTCGGCCTGGCTGCTGCGCGACTGGCCGGGGGTCAGGGCGAAGAACTTCCTGCAGGCGATTGCCAGTGTTATGGGGCTTCTCGCCGTCGCCATCCTCATCCGCCATGCGATGAATGGCGGCACGCTTGACAACAGCGTACCGACGCTCGGCGAACAGTCGATCTACACGCTGCTGACCATTGGCTTCTCGGGCGTGTTGATGACGCTCGATCTCAAGAGCCCCAGCCCGGTCTTCCGTTACGGCTCGATGATTGCCGGCGTGATTGCCGTCATTAACGTGCTGACGATGCATTTCTTCACGCTCAATCCCTATTTCACCGGCGAGAATACCGGCCGCATCCCGGTCCTCAACCTCCTGCTGATCGGTTACCTTCTGCCGGCGCTCGCTTATGGCGGCCTTGCCTATTATGCGCGGGGGAAACGTCCGCCAGCCTATGTCAGCATGCTGGCGGTGGCGGGTGCAGCACTCGGCTTTGCCTGGGCGACACTTTCGGTGCGCCGTTTCTGGCAGGGCGAGAATATCGCAGACTGGAAGGGTTTTATGCAGGGTGAGACCTACAGCTATTCGGTGGTCTGGCTGCTGATCGGCGTGTTGCTGCTTGTGCTCGGTTCGCGCTTCAATGCCCGCAGCCTGCGTCTGGCATCGGCTGCCTTCGTGCTGATCTCGGTTGCCAAGGCCTTCCTGATCGACATGAGCAATCTCGAAGGTGTGCTGAGAGCACTGTCCTTCATCGGGCTCGGCGCGGTGCTGATCGGTATCGGCCTGTTCTACCAGAAAATCCTGACCCGGAAGCCGCAGGCATGATCGCGGCTGAGGCTTTCACGCCCTATGCGGCGCTTGCGCAGGAACTGATACCGCACGCCGCCGATGCGGGCGACGGCTCGCATGACCTTGCCCATATTCACCGCGTCTTTCGCAACGCCATGCGCATCCATGCCGGTGAAGGCGGGGATGGCACCGTGCTGGCCGCGAGCGTGCTGTTGCATGATTGCGTGGCGGTGGAGAAGAACTCGCCCTTGCGGGCGCAGGCCTCGCGGCTGGCGGCGGAAAAGGCGGCGGGCATTCTAATGGGGCTCGGCTGGAAACAGGCGGATATCGACGCCGCCGCCCACGCCATTACCACCCACAGCTTTTCCGCCAATATCGAGCCGCAGACACTGGAGGCGAGAATCCTTCAGGATGCCGACCGGCTGGATGCCATCGGCATGGTGGGCGCGGCGCGCTGCTTTTATATTGCCGGGCGCCTGGGCTCAGCACTTTACGATCCGGTTGACCCGCTGGCGAAAGAACGGCCGCTTGACGACCGCGCCTTTGCCATCGACCATTTCGAAACCAAACTGTTCAAGCTGGCCGACGGCTTTCGCACCGAGACAGGCCGGCAGATGGCCAAGGCCCGCCATGAGCGGCTGAAACAGGTGCTGGACCTGTTTCTCGACGAGATTTGAGGAGACCCGAGATGCGTGTGACCGAACTGAACATCTATCCGCTGAAAAGCGCGCGCGGCATTCCCCTCTCCGAAAGCACTGTTTCGGCCGAAGGCCTGCCGGGCGACCGCCGCGCCATGCTTGTCGACCCATCGGGCCACTTCATCACTCAGCGTGAATTGCCTGCTATTGCCACGGTTCTGGCTCGCCATGAGGACGAGGGCATGCTGCTTTCAAGGGGCGAAGACGGCGAGGTAGTCGCACAGCCATCAGGCCAGCGCATGGATGTGGCGGTGTGGAAATCGATCGTCAGCGCCAATATCGCCGATGACGAGACCAATGACACGCTTTCGGCCTGGCTCGGACGCGAGGTGAAGTTGGCGTTCTTCGATGATGCCTCTAAACGCATTGCGAGCCTCGAATGGACGGGCAATGAAACCCCCGTCACCTTTGCCGACGGTTACCAGATTCTCGTCACCACCACCGCCTCGCTTGCCGCGCTGAACGACAATATGCGCGAAAATGGCGAGGAGGCCGTTGGCATGGAGCGTTTCCGGCCCAATATCGTGCTCGACACGGACGAAGCATGGGCGGAGGATCGCTGGGCGGCCATCGAGATGGGCGGCATTCGTTTCGATCTCGTCAAGCCCTGCGCCCGCTGCATCATGACCACACAGGACCAGATGACCGGCTCCCGCGATGTGCCCTCCCCCATGAAGGCGATGGGCCGCATCCGCATGTCCGGCGACCGACGCGTGCCCGGCCCGCTGTTCGGCTGGAACGTCACGCCGCGCGGCGAAGGCCGGCTATCCGTCGGCGATGTTGCCAGGGTGATCGAGGAAAGGCCGGAAGGCTGGGCGATCAAGCGGCGGTAGGCCGGCGGCTTGGTTCTGACCGGGCACACCTTCTCTCCCTCACTCCTGTGCTCGTCACAGGAATCCAGCTAACGCGCGGCGGCGCAGCGGAGAGACTCTTTTCAGCCCAAGGACTTGGGCTGGCTGGATCCCTGTGACGAGCACAGGGATGAGGAGGAGCGCGCTACGGTCATCGCTCAACAACCGGCTCAGAGCTGGACGCGCCGATCTCCATCATTGTTTCACACTCGCAAATGCGACGCGCAGTCTGAAGTCACGGCTTTTTCGCCCCGACAATCAGAAAGATCGGGCGGCGATCCTCGTGTCTCAATTCCGGGCGCTCGGCCATCAAAGCCGGATCTGGCCTGGGCTCGGCCAGACGCGTCAGGGTAAAACCGGCAGAAAGCAGGCTGTTGAGAATGCCTGACAACGTGCGGTGATATTTAACCACGTCATCCGCCATCCAGTTGGAGTGGCGCACGCCTTCGTTCTGATAATTGTCGAGCGGCCAGTGGAGGATTTCGCCCTCCTCGTCATAGAACCAGTCCTGTTTTTCCAGCGCCGTGAAAACAGGATGTTCGATGGAAAAGATGAAATCGCCACCGGATTTCAGCACGGCAAAAATCTTCGCGAATGCCACGTCGAGATCGCGAACGTAATGCAGGGCGAGAGAACTCAGCACCACATCGAAACTTTCCTGCGGAAAATCGATGTCTTCGATGGCGGCGCGGCGATAGTCTATGCCCGGACCGCCATTGATCTCGACGGCGCGGCGCAGCATGTTTTCGGAGAGATCGACGCCAACGATATGGGCAGCACCCTGCTCCGCCGCATAACGGCAATGCCAACCGAAACCGCAACCGAGATCGAGGAAAGACCTGCCTTTCAGGTCCGGCAACATGGCGCGCAATTCATGCCACTCGCCGGCCTGACGCAGACCCTCCACGGAGCGCGGCATGGCGCTGTAGCGCTCGAAAAACCCTGCGTCGTCGTAGATATTCTGTTTCATCGTCGTCTCTTCTTCCGCATTCCATCAATGGCATGAATAGTGGCCGTCAAGAAAAGTCGCTAGTGGGACCGGCTGACAAAAGATAATATTCGTTCCATCGTAGCGGATTCTGCGGCAAGCCATGCGCCTTTTCCCTGAGGCGAGGCACCGCGATGGGGGAATATTCATGTCGCAAGCCACACGCCAGACCATGCCCTGGGTGATTATCGCCGCCGGGTCGCTGATTGCGGTCATGACCTTCGGTCCCCGCTCGGCAATGGGTTTCTTCCAGTTGCCGATGCTTGCCGATACCGGCTGGGATCGCTCGACCTTCGGTCTTGCCATGGCTTTGCAGAACCTCTTCTGGGGGCTTGGCCAGCCCTTCTTCGGCGCCATCGCCGATAAATACGGCACGGGTCGCGTGCTCGTTCTTTCCGGCCTGCTTTATGCTGCCGGCCTCATCTGCATGTCTTTCGGGACCTCGACGTTCTGGCTGCATTTCGGCGGCGGCGTTCTCGTCGGGCTCGGCATTGCCGCCGGCTCCTTCAGCGTCATCCTTTCGGCCTTTGCACGCCATGTGACGCCGCAGCAACGTTCGCTCGCCTTCGGCATCGGCACGGCGGCGGGTTCGGCCGGCATGTTCCTGTTTGCGCCGATCAGCCAGGGGCTGATTTCCAACTATGGCTGGTCGGACAGCCTCGTCTGGCTCGCAGCGATGATGATGCTCGTGCCGCTGCTCGCCTTTTTCATGCGCGGCAATTCATCCTCCGGCAGCCAGTCGCAGGCGCAGTTCCAGCAGACGGCGGGCGAAGCTCTGAAGGAGGCGCTCGGCCATAAAAGCTACCTGCTTTTGACCACCGGTTTCTTCGTCTGCGGTTTTCAGGTGGCCTTTATCACCGCGCATTTTCCGGCCTATCTCGGCGATATCGGCATCGAACCACGGTACGCCGTCATCGCCATGGCGCTGATCGGCTTCTTCAACATCATCGGCTCGCTTGCCGCCGGCGTCATCGCCCAGCGTTATTCCAAACCCTATCTGCTGGCTTATATCTATATTGCCCGCTCGGTCGTGGTCACGGCCTTCCTGCTGCTGCCGCAATCGCCGCTTTCGGTCATCCTCTTCGCCTCCGTCATGGGCATTCTGTGGCTTTCCACCGTACCGCCCACCAATGCGCTGGTGGCGATCATGTTCGGCACACGTCATCTCGGCATGCTGGGCGGTGTGGTTTTTCTTACCCACCAGATCGGCTCCTTCCTCGGCGTCTGGCTGGGCGGTTTCCTTTATGACAGGTTCGGTTCCTATGATCTCGTCTGGTGGCTGGGCGTCGGCATGGGGATTTTTGCGGCCATCGTGCATTGGCCCATTCAGGAGCGGCCGGCTCCGAGGCCTGCAATGGCCTGATCTAAGCCTGCACGGCCCTGTTGAGCGCAGGCGCCGCCACTCGGCCTTCCAGCGCCTTCAGCGCCGCCTGCACGAAACCGTCGCGGGCGGCGTTTTCGTTGAGGCCACGCGGATCGTAGACATGCCGGTTGAGAAAATGAGCGGTGAGGCGGAAAGCCGCCGCAAGGCTGTCAGGATCGGCCGCCTTCGACTGGCCTTCGCTCAAGAAAGCCGGAAGCGACAGCATCCGCTCCGCATAGGGCGCACCTGCCGTGCGGCAAACCGCCCTGCCCGTTTTCGGCGATACATAGATGAGATCGGTGCGCAGCCCCGTCGCCGCACATTCGGTAAGATCGAGCCCGAAACCGAGCTCGTTCAGCACCGCCAGTTCGAAACGCACGAACAATTCCCCGGCATCGACGGGGTCATGCAGATTATCGAGAATGATATCCAGCGCCTGATAGAGATGCGGGTGCGGATCGCGCTCCGGCAGAAGCCTGAGCAATGCGCCCATGGCCTGCACGCCATAAACGGCGGTCGCCGTTTCCATCAGCTGTGCTGCGCGCAATTGCAGCGGCTCGATGCGGAACTCGCCCAGATGATCGTGAAGGCGCGCCCGCCAGATGACATCCACCCGGTTTCCGGCCTGCAACACCGGCTGCATGCTGCGGGAACGGCCGGAACGCACCAGCCCCAGATGGCGGCCACGCGAAGGGGTCATCACCTCGGCGATGACACTCGTCTCGCCATGGCGTTTGACGCCGAGAATGATTGCCTCTTCCTGCCACTGCATGAAACGCGTCCGGATTTCGATTCAGGTCCGAGCATACCCGATCTGGCGGCAAAACGTTATTCTTTTACGGCGTCGCCGACCGTGCCGACGAGATTGAGAACGAAATCGACAATTTCGTTTTCACCGAAAGGCTTGCCGAGCAACGGCGCGTGCATGAGATCTTCCGGAAAACCCGTCGTGTCGCCATAACCGCTGACGAAACCGAAGGGAATGCCCACTTCCCGCAAATCGCGCGCGAAAGCGTAACTTTTGCCGTCCGTCAGGCTGACATCGAGAAGAACGCAATCGGCACCATCCTGTTCGACGGCCTGCTTTGCTTGCCCAAGCGTCGTTGCGATTACGATCGTTTCCACGCCCATGGACTGGAGAACCGCTTCGACATCAAGGGCCACCAGATATTCATCCTCAACGATGATAACCCGTTGTGGCACCATATCTTTTCTTCTTCCTAAATAGAGAGCCCATGGCTCAAAGTCGCAGTCTGCGACGTGATCTCAAGCGAGATATCACCACAGAAGTCGCAAATTATGGCTCCAGCGTCATTTAAAAAAGACATGTCGGAAGAAGATCAAATGAAGGGCCTTTGGCGCTTTTGGTCGCTTTCCCAGCCGGCAACATTGGCCAGCCCGGCATTATCAAGCACCAGACAACCCTTGTCCGTCCAGCGTATGAGGCCGCGATCGACCAGCTTTCTCAAGGTCTTGTTGGTGTGCACAATGGAAAGGCCGAGCGTATCTGCCACATGCTGCTGGGTGACGGGAATAGGTGTTTCGTTGCGGATGAGATCAACCGCCTTCGCCTTACTATACAGGAAGGCGATGAGATAGGCCGCGCGCTCCAGCGCGGTGCGTCGGCCGATGCTGAGGAGATGGTCGTCGAGCATGCGCTCCTCGCTTGCCGCGATCCAGGTGAGATCAAAGGCAAGAGTCGGGTGATCGGTGAAGAGATTGTTGAGCCGCGATCGCTCGAAAACGCAGAGCGTCACCGGCGACAGGGCCTCCACCGAATGCTCCATTTCCCCCATCACCGTGCCCTGAAGGCCGACGAGGTCACCCGGCATGACATAATTGAGGATCTGCCGGCGTCCGTCTTCCAGTGTCTTGTATCGGAAAGCCCAGCCTTGCAGGACGGTATAAAGATGGGCGCTGTGCGAGCCTTCCATCAGGATGACGGAGCCGCTTTCAACCGCGAGTTCTCCTGTCTTGAAACGGGAGACGAAATCGAGTTCAGGGGAGGAAAAGTCCCGAAAATGCGGCAGGTCGCGCAGGGGACATTGCTGGCAGGGGGTGGTGGAAATTCCGTTCGGTTTTTTCGGCGACATGAATATCCATCATCAAAAAAGGTTGCGCCCAATCGTTTTGGAACAACACGCCCGAACGTATTCGGTTCCCGATAAATATTGAAGATATTCAAAGCCCTTGCGCCCTTTATTCCTGTGCTCGTCACAGGAAATTGGTCAGCCCAAGTCATTGGGCTGAAAACGCTCTACTCGCCGCGCGCGAGCCGCATCGGCTGGAACCCTGTGACAGGCACAGGGTTGAGGGAGGATGCCTTTCGGCCTTAGCCCCGCGGAAATTCCAGACCCATTTCACGGAAGCGCTCGGGGTCATCGCCCCAGTTCTCGCGCACCTTCACGAACAGGAAGAGATGCACCGGCTGCTCGAGGATCTCTGACAGTTCCTTACGCGACGCGGTGGAGATCGCCTTGATCGCATCGCCGTTCTTGCCGAGCGCGATCTTCTTCTGGCTGTCGCGTTCGACATAGATCACCTGCTCGATGCGCACGGAGCCGTCCTTGCGTTCCTCCCACTTTTCCGTCTCGACATGCGAGGCATAGGGCAGTTCCTGATGCAGGCGCAGGAAGAGTTTTTCGCGGGTGATTTCGGCAGCGAGCTGGCGCATCGGCAGGTCGGAAATCTGGTCCTCCGGATAATACCACGGACCTTCCGGCAATTCGGCGGCCAGGTAGTTCATCAGGTCTTCACAGCCCGAGCCATTGGTTGCCGAAATCATGAAAGTGCGGTCAAACGCGACCGTCTCATTGGCGGCGGCAGCGAGCTTCAGGAGGTCTTCCCGCTTCACCTGATCGATCTTGTTGAGGCAGAGGATTTTCTTCTGCGGAACATCCTTCAGTCCTTCGAGAATGGCCTCGGCATCGCCCTTCAGGCCGCGTTCGCTATCGATCAGCAGCAGGATGAGATCGGCATCCTTCGCGCCACCCCAGGCGGACGTGACCATCGCGCGGTCCAGCCGGCGGCGCGGTTTGAAGATACCGGGCGTGTCCATGAACACGATCTGGGCGTTGTCGTGAATGGCGATGCCGCGCATAACGGCGCGCGTCGTCTGCACCTTGTGGCTGACGATCGAAACCTTGGCGCCCACCAGCCGGTTCACCAGCGTCGACTTGCCGGCATTGGTTGGGCCGATGAGGGCCACGAAGCCGGAATGGGTCGGAAGGGCATTGTCTTCGCCTTCAACGGCGGGGTTTTCGTGATCGGTCATGATATCCATCAAGGTCAGAGGTATTCAACATGCGGCCATAGGGTCCGCCATGCGCTCGATTGCAGCACCCTGTCGTCGGGTGCTCAGTTTCCGGTGGGGCTTTTCTGCCAGACGCCTTCGCGTTCCAGCAATCTCGTTGCCGCCACCTGTTCGGCCGCGCGCTTGGAGCGCTCGACACCGGTCTCCGGCTTCACGCCGGGAATTTCCACCGTCACCGTAAAGCGTGGATCGTGATCCGGTCCGGAGCGATCGTCAATACGGTAGGAGGGCGTGGTCGCAAATCTGGCATGCGCCCATTCCTGCAATTCGGTCTTTGCATCACGACGCCCGGCATCCACGCTCGTGGCCCGGCCTTGCCAGTATTTCAGAATGAATTTGCGCGACGCTTCCAGCCCGCCATCCAGATAGATGGTGGCAATCAGGCTTTCGACAACATCGGCGCGCACGTTGAGCATCGCCTTGCCAGTCAGCTTCTTCACATCCGAACCGGTGCGGATGAAATTGTGCAGGCCCATCTCGTCGCCGATCGCGGCGCAGGATTCGGCGCTGACGAGCTGGTTCAGACGAACCGAAAGCTCGCCTTCGGTGGCGTTGCGGAAGGTGGAGAACAGCAGTTCGGCAACGCAGAGACCGAGAACGCGGTCGCCTAAAAATTCCAGCCGCTCGTAATTGCCGGCCGCGGCGGAGCGGGCGCTGGCATGGGTCAAGGCCCGGTCGAGCCGGGCCTTTTCCTTGAACTCATATCCGATCAACGCTTCCAGACGGGAAATCTCATCCGCCGAAAGCGGCTTGGTCTTGCTCATTCCACAACCTTGAAGAGGCGGTCCCAACGCATGTTGGCGGGCCAATCCCAAATGCGGCTGAACGGCGTGTCATTGCCCAGCGAGAAGAAGATGACGCTGGCGCGGCCGATCAGGTTTTCTTCCGGTACGAAACCGACGTCGAAACGGCTGTCGAGCGAATTGTCTCTGTTGTCACCCATCATGAAATAATGGCCTTCGGGCACCACGAATTCGCGGGTGTTGTCGCCGCGCGAGTCGGGCGACTGGTCGAGCGTATCGTAGGTGACGCCATTGTCGAGCGTTTCGCGAAAGACAGGCACATTGGCGCCCGGATCGGCGCGGTAATCGGAGGTGAAGGTGCCGTCGGACTGCTTGGGAACCGGCTGACCGTTAATGAACAGCACGCCGTTCGTCACCTGGATGCGATCACCGGGTAAGCCGACCAGGCGCTTGATGTAATCGACTTCAGGATTGGGCGGCAAGCGGAAGACCACGACATCGCCGCGCTTCGGCTTGCTGAATTCGAGAATGCGGCCCGAAAACAGGTTCGGCGAAAAGGGCAGCGAATATTTCGAATAGCCGTAGGAGAACTTGTTGACGAAAAGATAGTCGCCCACCAGCAGCGTCGGCATCATAGAGCCGGACGGGATCGTGAAGGGCTGAAACAGCACGGTGCGGATGACCATGGCCAGCAGCAGCGCCTGAATGATGACCTTGACGTTCTCCCAGAGGGCGTTCTGCTTCTTTTCAGCTTTTTCCGACACTTAAAGACCTGCCTGATTGTTTCCCGGCTTCTTCGATTTCAGAAGCTCCCGGGCCGTTGCTTATCGCGCCTGCGGCGGGTGATGCTGTCTCACGCGGCCGGCAAGGCTTTCATATTTCTGCGACTTCTCTAGAACCTTTCCAGCCCGAAGGGAAGCGCTTCTGTGACACGTCCGCAAATAGGACGCCAATGCGGCTTCACCGGGTCTTACCCGTTCACGGGAAGCGCCTCGATAATCACAAATGCCTGAGCATAGGGAAAATCATCCGTGATCGTCAGGTGAATATTGGCGCGGTGGCCGGCGGGCAGCAGCGCCGTCAGCCTTTCCCCTGCCCCATTGGTCAACACCATGGTCGGCTTGCCGCCCGGCAGATTGACGACGCCCATATCCTTCCAGAAAACGCCGTTCGCAAGGCCGGTCCCCAGCGCCTTGGAACAGGCTTCCTTGGCGGCGAAACGCTTGGCATAGGAAGCGGCGCGGTTCTTGCGGCCATCGGATTTGGCGCGCTCGATATCGGTGAAACAGCGATGGGTGAAGCGCTCGCCGAAACGTTCGATCGATTTTTCAACGCGGCGGATGTCGATCAGGTCGCTGCCCAATCCAATGATCATTTCAACATCTCCAGAGAAGCATTCTTGTTGGCGGCGCGATGCGCGAGATTTTCCATCTTGCGCCGCTGGAAACCGCTGATGAGACCATAAACGGCGATATAGGCGACGACCGCGCTGACAAGGGCGGGAAAAAACGCGCCGATTGTCATGGGTTCCAGCACCGGCGTCCATATCTGACGGAATTCGAGATGGCTGAACAGCGCCACGAAATCCACATCCGCTGCGCTTTCGATCTTCCGCCGCCCGAGGATGAAGTGCCCCAGTTCCCAGGTAGATGCCCAGATGAACGGAAATGTCAGTGGATTGGCAAAGGTGGTGCCGAGCGCGGCAGCGACGAGATTGACACGCATTAGAAAACCGAGCGCCATGGCAATGATGATATGGACACCGAGAAAGGGTGTCCAGGCCACGGCCACACCGATGGCGACACCGGCGGCGACGGAATGCGGAGACGCGGAAAGCCGCAGCAGACGCAGCTTCATATAGCGCAGCGAACGGGAAAAACCCGTGCGCGGCCAAAACAGGTCGCGAATCTTGTCTGAAAAACCAACGGGTTCACGGCGGCGAAACGGCATGGGGTGCAGTTTATTTCATCGCCCGGGCCGAGCCAAGAGGCACAAGGCCATATTCAGAAGCGCGCCAAAAGCGGCAGGGACATGCGGCGCCGACTATCCATGCGGGAATGGCCACACAGCCCGCGATGCCCGCGCTGATCCAAACGCATGGCGAAGGGCTGCCATGCGCTGTGCGCATTACCGGCGGAACAGGCCGCGGTCGATTTCGCGCTGGCGGAATTCGAGGTCGACATTCGATACCGAACCGCTGAGATATTCGAATTCGCGTTCCTGGGTGGTCTTGCCACGAACGGCGCGGGCGATCTTGCGAAGCGGAGTAAACATGATTTTCGGTCCTTTCGGTTTGGAACTGGCGTTTCTCATCGGTGTTCATCCACCGGCACGCCGCATTTCCTTCTCTTCAATTTCTGAGATGAAAATAGTCGCAAACCGCCTCCGCCACCAGAGACAGGAAAAGGCCGCTGCCATGCGTTCAACGCATAACAACGGCCTCGCAGTGCTTACAAAAGATCAAAAATGCCTCAATCGAAGGCACGCGTTACGGTCGAAACGCAATCGAGATCCTTGAGCTGCGACAGAAGCTGGTTCAGCTGCCTGAGATCCCAGACTTCGACATCCAGCGCCAGCTCGGAGAAATCCGTGCCGATGCGCACCATGTTGAGGCCGCGAATATTGACGTCCAGCGTGGCGATCGACTGCGCCACGGAGGCGAGCGTGCCCGGTTCGTTCAGCGCATTGATCATCACCCGCGCCATGAAGCGCGACTTGTTCGCCTCATCGAGGTCCCAGCGCACATCGATCCAGCGCTCCGGCTCATCGTCGAAGCGTTGCAGCGCCGGAGCCTGAATGGGATAGATGGTGATGCCTTTGCCATTTTCCATGATGCCGACGATGCGATCACCCGGTACGGCGCCGGCGGAACCGAAATGCACGTCGACATTGCCGGAAAGGCCACGGATGGGCAGCGGGTCCGGCCCATCCAGCATCTCGGCGGCACCATCGTCCTCAAGTACGGAGCGCGACTTGCCGGGTATCTTGAAGACCATGCCGGAGGCGCTGCGCATGTTGAACCAGCCATCGTCGCCGGTCATCTTCACCGTCACACGCTCATCCTGATAATCCGGATAGACCGCACGCAGCACATCGAGCGACGAGACTTCACCACGGCCGACGGCGGCGATGGCATCTTCGACATCCTTCTGCGCCAGACGATGCAGCACGGGTTTCAAAGCTTCACGCGAAAAGGCCTTGCCGGCGCGTTCGAAGGTGCGTTCCAGAATGCGATAACCGAGGCCGGAATATTGCTTGCGGATGGCCATGCGGGTGGCGCGGCGAATGGCAGAACGCGCCTTGCCTGTCACCACGACCTCTTCCCAGGCGGCGGGCGGCACCTGCACGCCGGAGCGGATGATCTCCACCTCGTCACCATTGTTCAAGCGGGTGACGAGCGGCATGATCCGCCCGTTGATCTTGGCGCCGACCGTGGTGTCGCCGATATTGGTGTGCACCGCATAGGCGAAATCGATGGGGGTGGCGCCGCGCGGCAGGGCGATCAGCTTGCCCTTAGGCGTGAAGCAGAACACCTGATCCTGGAACAGCTCGAGCTTCGTATGCTCGAGGAATTCTTCCGGGCTGTCGCCTTCGGCCAGCGATTCGATGGTGTGGCGCAGCCAGGAATAGGCGTTCGATTCCGGCGAGAGCAGATCGCCCTCCCCGTTTTCGCCATCCTTGTAAAGCGCATGGGCCGCGATGCCGAATTCGGCGATCTCATGCATGCGCTTGGTGCGGATCTGCAGCTCGATACGCTGGCGTGAAGGACCGACGATGGTGGTGTGGATGGAACGGTAGTCGTTCTGCTTCGGTGTGGAGATATAGTCCTTGAACCGGCCCGGCACCACGCGCCAGCGCGTATGCACGATGCCCAACGCCCGATAGCAAGAGGGAATGTCATCCACCAGAATGCGGAAACCGTAGACATCGGAAAGCTGCTCGAAGGAGAGCGACTTCGACTGCATCTTGCGAAACACCGAATAGGGCTTCTTCTGACGCCCCTTCACGCCTGCCCCGACCAGCCCGTTTGCCACGAGAAGCTCGCGCAACTCGTCCTCGATCTTCTTGATCAGCCCTTCATTGCGCGTTTCCAGCTCCTGAAGACGGTTGGTCACCGTCTCATAGGCTTCAGGGTTAAGGTAACGGAAGGACAGGTCCTCCAGCTCGTCGCGCATATCCTGCATGCCCATGCGGCCGGCGAGCGGCGCATAGATTTCCATGGTTTCTTCGGAAATGCGGCTGCGCTTGTCGGCCGGCATATATTCCATGGTGCGCATATTATGCAGACGGTCGGCAAGCTTCACCAGAAGAACGCGCACGTCGTCGGAAATGGCGAGCAGCAGCTTGCGCAGGTTTTCGGCCTGTTTCGCCTTGCGGGTAACGAGATCGAGCTTCTTGAGCTTGGTCAGTCCCTCCACCAGCCGGCCGATATCCTCGCCGAAAAGCTCGTCGATTTCTGCGCGGGTGGCGGTGGTGTCCTCGATCGTATCGTGCAGCAGCGCCACCGCGATGGTCGATTCGTCGAGATGCATTTCAGTGAGGATTGCGGCAACTTCCAGCGGATGCGAAATATAGGGGTCGCCATTGGCCCGCTTCTGCTGGCCATGTTTCTGCATCGCGTAAACATAGGCCTTGTTGAGCAGGGCCTCATTCGCATCCGGTTTATATTTTTGAACCCGCTCGACGAGTTCGTATTGCCGCATCATGCGATATTCCACAAAAAGAAAGCGCGCCAACCTTGGGGTCGGCGCACAATGCTGCATCAATAGGGATCAGATTATGACGGCAACTATTGACAGACAGTAACCGTCGCCTGCCAAAGGCATCATAAAACCGGATCAATAATCGTCGTTTTTTTCCGGCGGCACAAGGCCTTCGATACCGGCCAGCAGTTCTTCTTCCGACATCTGGTCGAAAGTGACGGTTTCCGGCTGGTCGTCGTCTTCGCCCTCGGCAGCGGAGGCGGCGAGCGTGACCGGATCGGGCTCGGGCTCGTCCACTTCCACGTGCTTCTGCAGCGAGTGGATCAGGTCTTCCTTCAGATCGTCGGGAGACAGCGTCTCGTCAGCGATTTCGCGCAGCGCCACAACCGGGTTCTTGTCGTTGTCGCGGTCAACCGTGATGGAAGACCCTTGAGAAATCTGGCGCGCACGGTGGCTGGCGAGAAGCACCAGCTCGAAACGGTTGTCTACTTTATCAATGCAATCTTCAACTGTGACGCGGGCCATTGCCTGTCCTTTGCGGGTCGTAATGTCGTGGATCAGAGCGCCGTGCGATGTTCGGGGTGCACAAGGGTTACTCTAACCTATTGAATCTGCGCTTCGTGCCTTGCGAAAAACATTCAAGATTTCTCGCGACGACGCTTTCCAGCCTCCGATACAGCCATTGGCCGCGGAATTCAAGTTTTTCCTGTCTTTGGCGTCTTTTGGCACCATATCGCCCATGTTTGGCGTCTGATGAGCAAAATGTCTAGAAGAATTGTCTTGGAATAAGGGGGAAGGTAGCTTACTTAAAACGCAACGGCGACACGCAAAGCGCGTTGATACGACATGTTTTTTTGCGTCATCGACCGGATATAAAAGCCAGATAATGGCCTTTCCAAGAAAAGGAATGGGATGGAATGTTCGATCCACGGGAGAAAATTGCGCTCTTCATAGACGGGGCCAATCTTTATGCAGCATCGAAAAGCCTGGGATTCGATATCGACTACCGCAAGCTCCTGAAGGCGTTTCAAAAGCGCGGATACCTGCTGCGTGCCTATTATTATACGGCGCTCATCGAGGATCAGGAATATTCCTCGATCCGCCCGCTGATCGACTGGCTGGATTATAACGGCTACAAGGTCGTGACAAAGCCGGCGAAGGAATTCACCGACGCACTCGGCCGCCGCAAGATCAAGGGCAACATGGACATCGAACTGGCAGTCGATGCCATGGAACAGTCCGAGACGGTCGATCACCTGGTGCTCTTCTCCGGCGACGGCGATTTCACCACTCTGGTGGATGCGCTGCAGCGCAAGGGCCGCAAGGTTTCGGTGGTTTCCACCATGGCCACGCAGCCTGCGATGATCGCCGACGACTTGCGCCGACAGGCCGATCACTTCATCGATCTGATGACGCTGAAGGCCGAGATCGGGCGCGACCCGAACGAGCGCCCCGCCCGGCACGCAGAGGGTCCGGAGACGGTTTGACCCTGGTTTAGACACCGCAGACTTTTAAAGGCGTCCGTTGAAAAACGGGCGCCTTTTTTGTTTTGCGTTGATCGCCCAAGGTAAAATTCCTTTTAAACTTAACAAACATCAAATCCGGTCAGTCGAAATTATATCTTGGTTAATTTTAGACGTGTCTAAATCACGCAAAGACACCAGTTACGTGATTTGGGGTGTCAAAGCAGGATGACTAGACATGCACGGCCAAGCAAAAACCGACCGACAACTTGATGAACGACTGAATTTTCTGGGGCTTGGCCACGGTGAGCGGCAAAATCTTTCAGACATGAAGGGCGTCATTACCGGCTCCCTCGATGCGTCCCTCGATCGCTTTTACGCCAAGGCCCGCTCGGTGCCGGAGACGGCGAAGTTCTTCACTAGCGAGGCCCATATCCAGCACGCCAAGGGCATGCAGCTCAAGCACTGGGAGAGGATAGCCTCCGGTACATTCAATGCGGATTATACCGATGCCGTGACCGCCATCGGCCGCACCCATGCAAGACTGGGGCTGGAGCCGAGGTGGTATATCGGTGGCTACGCGCTGATGCTGGATGGCATCGTCAAGGCCGTGATCGAGTCCGAATTGAAGGGCCTTTTCATGGAGAAGAAGGCCAAAAAGGTGAAGGACGCCTTGTCGGCCACCATCAAGGCCGCCCTTCTCGACATGGATTATTCGATCTCCGTCTATCTCGACGTGCTGGCCGCCGAGCGGCAGAAGGTGGAAGCCGAACAGGCGCAGATGAAGAGGGAGCAGGATCACGTTCTCGAACTGCTCAACAATGCCCTCAACAAGCTGGCAAACGGCGACCTCACTTCCAGCATCGGCGAAAAGACCGCACCGCAGTTCGAGGGGCTGATCGCCAACTTCAACGCCGCGGTCGGCAATCTCTCCGGCGCCTTTGCGCAGATCGTCGAGGAAGCAAACAAGATTTCCAGCAATACCCGTGAACTGACTTCCGCGACCGACGACATGGCCCGCCGCACGGAGCAGCAGGCCGCCGCCCTTGAGGAAACCGCCGCTGCCGTCGAGGAAATCACCACCATTTCCAAATTGTCGGCGCAGCGTTCCGAAGAGGCCAAGGCCATCGTTGAAAGCTCGGCCGTTGAAGCCGCGCGCTCGCGCGATGTGGTGACGGAAGCGGTGAAGGCGATGGGCGCCATCGAGGAATCGTCGCAAAAGATCACCCAGATCATTTCCGTCATCGACGAGATTTCGTTCCAGACCAATCTTCTGGCGCTGAATGCCGGCGTGGAGGCTGCACGCGCCGGTGAGGCCGGCAAGGGCTTCGCCGTTGTCGCCCAGGAGGTGCGCGAACTCGCACAACGCTCCGCCAACGCCGCCAAGGAAATCAAGACGCTGATCGCCAAATCTTCCGACGATGTGATGCAGGGCGTTTCGCTGGTCAACAAGACGGGCGAATCCTTGAATACGATCGGCAACAAGGTCGATCATATTCAGGAACATATCGTCTCGCTGACAAAGGCGGCGCAGGAGCAGTCCGTCGGCATTCAGGAAATCAACGCCGCCATCAACAGCATGGACAACCTGACCCAGAAGAATGCGGCCATGGTGGAAGAGACGAATGCGGCGACGCATAATCTGAGCGATGTCAGCGCCAATCTGGCGGCGCTTGTCAGCCGGTTCAGCGTTTCTGCAACGCGGGCGCATGTGGAGCGGACGTATCGGGCTGCTTGAGACATGACCGGAGTGATCTTTACTCCGTCACCCCGGAGCTGATCCGGGGGCCAGCGTGATCAAGTCCTTGATCGCCAGAGACTCTTTCACGGCACAGAAGCGCCGTGGCTGGATGCCGGATCTAGCCCGGCATGACGGAGGTACATGTCGCGAAAGGCGGCAAATCCCCTGCCCGGCCAAACCGGTTCAGGCGTTGCCGCCCTTCAGCAACCGCGACTTCTGCCGGTTCCAGTCGCGTTCCTTCTCGGTCTCGCGCTTGTCGTGCAGCTTCTTGCCCTTGGCGAGCGCCAGTTCCAGCTTGGCGCGACCCTTGTCGTTGAAATAGACCTTCAACGGTACCAGCGTCATGCCTTCACGGTTGATGCCGGCGCGCAGGCGGTTGATCTCACGCTTGTTCAAGAGCAGCTTGCGGCGGCGGCGTGGCTCGTGGTTGAAGCGGTTGGCCTGCAGATATTCCGGCAGGTGGGAATTGATGAGCCAGATTTCATCGCCCTCGTCCGAAGCGTAGGATTCGGCGATATTCGCCTTGCCTTCGCGCAGCGACTTGACCTCGGTGCCGGTCAGCACGAGCCCTGCCTCATAGGTATCGATGATTTCGTAGTTGAAACGGGCCTTGCGGTTTTCCGCAACGATCTTGTTCACCACGCGCTGGCTGCCTTTGGGGGCCATGATATTTCAATCCCTTATTTTTCTTATTGCGCCTTCGGCTTACCGCCGAGAGCGGTTTTCGAACCTCTATTTAATGTTGTCGTCGCGAAAAGAAAAGGCGCGCCGAACGGCTTCTGTCGCGAAGCGGTTCATGGCGCGCCTTAAACGCTTTCGGGCCTGCCTCAGTTCATCAGGCCGGCGTGCTTCAGCGCCGCATCGATGGCCGCTTCCGTTGCCGGTTCCAGCGTGCTCATCAAGGGCGAGCGGACCCGGCGATTGCCGCCGCGCGTCTTCGACAGCGCATATTTGGTGCCGCAGACGCCGGGCTCCATGAAGATCGCCTTGTGCAGCGGCATCAGGCGATCCTGATATTCCAGCGCCTTGGCATAATCGCCGGCGAGCATTGCCGCCTGGAATTCCGAACAGAGGCGCGGCGCGACATTGGCGGAGACCGAAATGCAACCAACGCCGCCATGGGCGTTGAAGCCGAGCGCCGTGCCATCCTCGCCCGAAAGCTGGATGAAGTCCTTGCCGCAGGAAATGCGCTGCTCGGAAACGCGGTCGATCTTGCCGGTCGCGTCCTTGACGCCAATGATGTTCTTATGCGCCTTGACCAGCGCACCCATGGTTTCCGGCGACATGTCGACCACCGAGCGCGGCGGGATATTGTAGATGACGATCGGCAGTTTCACCGCTTCGGCGACAGCGGAAAAATGCGCGAACAGGCCCTTCTGCGTCGGCTTGTTATAATAGGGTGTGACCACCAGCAGCGCATCCGCACCGGCCTCCTGCGCATGCAGCGCAAGCTCGATCGCTTCATCGGTATTGTTGGAGCCTGCGCCCGCAATGACCGGAACCCGTTTCGCCGCCACCTCGATGCACAGCTCGACGACCCGTTTGTGTTCGTCGTGGGAGAGGGTTGGAGATTCCCCTGTCGTGCCCACGGGCACAAGTCCGCTGCTGCCTTCGGCGATCTGCCATTCCACATGGGCGGCAAATGCCTGTTCGTCCACGGCGCCATTGTCCGTGAACGGGGTAATGAGGGCGGGAATTGATCCCTTGAACATGCAAAGCTCCTGGCGCCGAGCCGGTTCATGCTTCGGCCGCATTCGATGGTTAAAACCGGCACACATTAGAGCCAGCCCTTGACGCCGACAAGCGCAAAGGCACCGTATTTTGTCCGAAATTGTCGGAAGTGTGACAGTCTCCGGACCATGACCGGCAAGTGCAAAAAGCCGGCGCCGAAAAGAGACATCGCTCGCGGGCCGGTGAATAAAAGTTGATTGAATCGCGGGGCGGTTATTAAGATTTCATTAAGGCTGAAATCTCAAGATTCCGGTGTGGGACATCAGACCGTTTTCGGCAATCCTGCTGCAATGAAGCGATATTACAGGAAAATCGGCAACTCCTTTACACAATGAAGAACGGCATGAAAAAGACAGTCTGGGGATTGATGGCGGCGGGTCTTGCCGCAACCGTTTGGAACGCACTGGCCGGGCCGCTGCCGGAAGGTGCGGTGCCGCTTCCCTATGTCAAGCCGAATGCGCCTGCTGTTCCGGCCTTCATGCCGGCCTCGCCCGAGATCACCGGCGCCATACCGCGCCTTACCCGCCCCGATGATACCAGCCAGCTGAAGGCCGGCCTCGACGCGCTGTCCAGCCGCGATGCGGCCAGGGCAATCGCGCTGCGCAACACCATGCCGAGCGGCAGCCTCGACCGGCATATTCTCTCCTGGGCAATTGCCGTCTCCGGCCAGAAGGACGTGCCATCAGCCGAGATTGCCACTGCCCAGCGCGAACTGGCCGGCTGGCCCGGTGCCGCCACCCTGCGGGCCAATTCCGAAAAGGCGCTTTACCGGGAAGATCCGCCGGCCGCGCAGGTGCTTTCAGCCTTCGGCAGCAGCCGGCCGGAAACCGCGGAAGGAACCGTCGTGCTTGCCAAGGCGCTCGCCTCCTCCGGTAAAACAGACGAATCGCAGCGCTTCATTCGCCAGCTCTGGGTCAGCGAAGGCATGGACAAGGACATGGAAGACCGTGTGCTTGCCGAGTTTCCCACCTATCTGACGCCGGCCGATCACAAGGCGCGTATGGATTATCTGATGTATCGCAGCCGCATCGGCCAGGCGAAACGTTTCGGCGATCTCGGCAAGGCGCAGTCGCTTTATAATGCCTGGGCGGCGGTGCTACAGCGATCCGCCAATGCCACGGCGTTGCTGGGCAAGGTCGACGCCTCCTGGCGCAACGATCCGACCTATCTCTTCGCGCGCATCGAGAACCTGCGCAACCAGCAGAAATATCCGGAAGCCGCCGTGCTTCTGCGGCAGGCGCCGAAGGAAACGGCCAGGCTCGTCAACCCCGGCGAATGGTGGAACGAACGCCGTATCGTCGCCCGCGGCCTTGCCGATCTGGGTGATTTTGCCGAAGCCTATCGCATCGTCGCCAATCATTCGGCCACTTCAGCCGTCGATATTGCCGATGCAGAATTCCATGCCGGCTGGTATGCGCTGAGGGCGCTGCGCGATCCGGCGGCAGCCTCTCGCCATTTCAATACGTTGTTGCAGACGTCGAACCGGCCGCTTTCGGCCTCGCGCGCCTATTATTGGCTCGGACGGGCGGCGGAAGCGGGCGGACCGGGGAATGCCCGTGACTATTTCGAAAAAGCCGCCGCGCATCCCGGCACGTTTTACGGCCAGCTCGCCGCCGCGCGGATAGGTACGAAGACACTGAACGTCACCTATCCAAGCCCCAGCAGCGGCGACCGCGAACGTTTCGCCGGCCGCGAAGCCGTGCGCGCCATCGACCGGCTGGAAGCGGCCGGGTATGGCTGGCGGGCCGACAGCCTTTACCGGTCGCTCGCCGAACAGCTCGACAGCCCCGGCGAACTTGCCATTCTTGCAGCACGGGCCGAGGGCAACGGCAACCATCAGGTTTCGCTACAGATCGGCAAGACGGCGTTCAGCCGCGGCATCGATGCGGCCGCACTCGCCTATCCGCTCGGCGTCATTCCCGCCAGCGCCAATATTGCCGGCTCCGGCAAGGCGCTTGCCTATGCCATCGCCCGGCAGGAAAGCGCCTTCAACCCGGCCGCCGTCTCCGCCGCCAATGCACGCGGCCTCTTGCAACTGCTGCCCGGAACAGCCAAAGGCGTGGCCGGACGGCATGGCCTGCCCTACATCCAGGCGCGACTGACCACCGACGCGGGTTATAACGCTACGCTCGGCGCGCATTATCTCGGCGAGCAGATCGACAGTTTCGGCGGCTCCTATATCCTCACCTTCATCGCCTATAATGCCGGGCCCAAGCGCGTGCCGGAATGGATCGCCCGCTATGGCGACCCGCGCGGCAAGCCAATCGACGAGGTGATTGACTGGATCGAGCGCATCCCCTTCCCCGAAACCCGCAATTACGTGCAGCGGGTGATGGAGAATTATCAGGTCTACAAGACGAGGCTCGGGCAACAGGCCGATATCGTTGACGACCTGCGCCATGGGCGGGCGGGATAGAAACCCGGCACATCGGTTGATCGCTGTCAAACTATCGAAGCACCGGCAGGCCCGGTGCTTTTTTGTTTAATGGACTGACCGCACTCAAACAAAAAACCCCGGCATTTCTGCCGGGGTTTCCATCACTGACAATGTCAGATCAGATTAGAACGAACGCTGAAGGCGAACGAAACCGGTCCAGCTGTCGCCAGCGCCGTTAACACCATCGGTGCCGTCGACGTCCTGGTAGTTGACAGCAACCTTGGCATCCAGACCCTGAGTGATCTTGTAGTCAACCGTTACACCAGCGCGCCATGCATCGCGGTCGCCAGTGAAGTCGTTGTCAGGAGCGATGTCGATCGTGCCGAGGTACTGAGCAGCAGGGGTGATGGTCAGCTTATCGGTTGCCTTGATTGCGTATTCAGCAGCAACTGCCCATTCGGATTCTTCGTAGTAGTAGTTTGCGCCAGAAGCCCAAACGCCGGAGAGGCCGAACGTGCCGGGACCGATGTCAGCATACACGATAGCGCGGATTGCACCGTTTTCCTGGTCGGTGTCGTAAGAGCCGAGCAGGTTGGCAGTGACTGCACCGAACTTGGCGCCGATGATACCGCTTACGCCAACGTTGTTCGGGCCTTCGAACGAACCGCCCTTTACGATGTCGCCGGAGATGTTGGAGCCGCCACGGCTAGCATCCAGTTCTTCAACGCTGATACCTGCGTAGAACGAACCAGCGTCATAGGTGTAACGCAGAGCGTTGCCGCGGGTCGTGTTCGAAGACAGGATATCGGTTTCGCCGGAGAGATCGTCATCCCACCAGGTGTACATGTAACCGACCTTCAGGCCGCCGAGTTCGATGAAAGCCTGGTCGACGTTGACGCCACGGTCGCTGTCGT
This sequence comes from Agrobacterium salinitolerans, assembly GCF_002008225.1. GTDB lineage: Bacteria > Pseudomonadota > Alphaproteobacteria > Rhizobiales > Rhizobiaceae > Agrobacterium > Agrobacterium salinitolerans. The sequence continues at coordinate 824,375 of NZ_MRDH01000006.1, forward strand.
TGTCAGCCTGACCGCGCAGACCGATGTAGCCACGCAGAGCGCCGAGCTCGGTGTCGGTGCGGGTGTCGATGTTGAACTGGGCGCGCGTGAACGAGTTCCAGTCAGACGTACCGGACTGATTGCGGCCGAAGTCGGTCTGGAAACGGATGTAACCGTCGAACTTCAGGCAGGTTTCGGTGCCGGGGATGTAGAAGAAGCCGGTGCCGAAAGCGTCGCAAACGCGAACGTATTCGAGGGGCTCGGGCTCGGCAGCGACGATAGCGTCGGCAGCGTGAGCGCCGGATACTGCTGCGAGAGCGGCAGCGGAGCCGATGAGAAGGCTCTTGATGTTCATGGTTGACCTCCAGTCAAACGCTTAATCTTCTAAGCAGCAGGTGGGAAGCACTTCAGAAATGCGTGCCGCTTATGAAGATGATTAGAGCCAAAACCGGTCGCACAGGCAATCGCAATCGTGACAGAAGGAAGACAGTAAGGTGTCCTTAGTTTTTCATTGTTGCGAAATAGCTACAATTCTAACCGACAGGAACCCATTCGTTAAAAAATCATTAATAACTTATGCTTTTCAGTTACTTAACAAGAGTCTCGAAAAATCCGCCGCGAGAAAACCCACGAGATCACCTGAATCTTGACACGATCAGGCCACCGGAAATTGTTCAAAAGACGATTGCAATGTGCAGAGGACCCTACTTCTGCAAGAAAAAACTGACCGAAAAGAAAAAGCCCACAGGTTCGGATTCCTAAAACGACTCAAGGCTCCCGGTACCGGACGAATCGATGGGCATGCATAGCGATCTGTTCCGAGGACAAAGCTGCGGAAAATCGGAACGCCGCCACGATCTCGCCACCCGCCGCGATGTCCGCCCTATCACGATACCATTCAAACAAAAAAGCCCGGCTCAAGAGCCGGGCTTTCCATCACTGACAATGTCAGATCAGATTAGAACGTGCGCTGAAGGCGAACGAAACCAACCCAGCTGTCGCCAGCGCCGGTGTCAACACCTTCGGTGCCGTCGACGTCCTGGTAGTTAACCGAAACGAGCGTGGAGAGGCCGTCGGTGATTTTGTAGCCAACAGCTACACCAGCGCGCCATGCATCGCGATCGCCAACCCAGTCGTTATCGAAGCCGAGGTCGATCGTGTTGAAGTACTGGAAGCCGGGGGTGATGGTCAGCTTGTCAGTTGCCTTGATGGCGTATTCAGCAGCAACCGCCCACTCGGACTCTTCGTAGTAGCGGTTTGCGCCAGAAGCCCAAACGCCGGAGAGGCCAAGCGTGCCCGGACCGATGTCAGCCGTGACGATAGCGCGGATTGCGCCTTCTTCAGCGTCGGTGTCGTAGCCACCGAGCAGGTTAGCGTTTACGCCGCCGAACTTCGCGCCAACGATGGCGGATACGCCAACGTTGTTGGAGCGTTCAAAGAAACCGCCCTTTACGAAGTCGTCAGAGATGTTGGAACCGCCGCGAGCAGCTTCGAGTTCTTCAACTGCAACGCCCACGTAGAACGAGCCAGCGTCGTACGTGTAACGGATAGCGTTCAGACGGGTCTGGTTAGAGCTGAGAACATCAACTTCGCCGGAGAGACCGTCATCCCACCAGTTGTAGTAGTAACCGACCTTCAGACCGCCGAGTTCGATGAAAGCCTGGTCAACAACAACGCCGCGGTTGCTGTCGTTGTCGGCCTGGCCGCGGAAGCCGATGTAGCCACGCAGAGCGCCGAGCTCGGTGTCGGTGCGGGTGTCGATGTTGAACTGAGCGCGGGTGAACGAATCCCAGTCAGACGTGCCGGACTTGTTACGGCCGAAGTCGGTCTGGAAACGGATGTAACCGTCGAACTTCAGGCAGGTTTCGGTGCCGGGGATGTAGAAGAAGCCGGTGCCGAATGCGTCGCAAACGCGAACGTATTCCATGGGCTCAGGCTCAGCAGCGACGATAGCGTCAGCGNTGCGTCGCAAACGCGAACGTATTCCATGGGCTCAGGCTCAGCAGCGACGATAGCGTCAGCGGCCTGTGCGCCGGATACTGCTGCGAGAGCCGCAGCGGAGCCGATGAGAAGGCTCTTGATGTTCATGGTTGACCTCCAGTCAAAGTTTTTAAGTGGGTCTGGGTACTTTCGCTGAAGGACAGCATTCCCTGCCCCATTCCCGTGTTCTTAGAAGCCAAACGATCCACCGCCTCGCTTCTGGTGGTGAAAATACAAAAGGTTTCGCCGCATGCAATCGCCAACATCCGATAAATAGCATTTACGTATATGCTTCATTTCGATTTGTTGCGGAAACAACACACCATGCGCAGCCACCCCGCAGGCGGGTTTACCATGCGTTAAGAAATTGCTTGAAAATCCGTTAGTTAGTGAGATTAACAAGATATTTACAAACTGCCGGCTTTTTCGGAGAAACCTTGCCTCGTCGGGCAAGAAAGGTGGAAACCGTCGCATCCTTACACCCCTGCATCTGACACACCCTCACAGCGCGCGTGGAGAGACTAGGGAAAAGCCAAGCCGTTTGACACCGATTCCCCACGCAACGATTCGAGGGACCAACGTCGTATCGATCGCGTCTATTCGCTCGGGATATCTGATGTGATGAGGAGGCGTCGCATTCGACAATTGGCTTTTATGATCGGCAGCAGCCGATTTGTTGCGCGCGCCAATTCGAAACGGACGGAAGAACAGGTGACAAGCGGCGACAGTCGCCAAAGCGCTCCGGTTGCAGTCTTGAAGTGAAGGATCGGGCGGGCTGGAATTTCCGGTCTTGCGCCGAAATGGCGGAGAGGATGGGATTCGAACCCACGATACGCTTTTGACGTATACTCCCTTAGCAGGGGAGCGCCTTCGACCACTCGGCCACCTCTCCGGTGCGGCCTGATTATTGCGTAAAAAAAATGATTGCAAGGCTTTTTCGCCAAGAAGCACAAAAACCTGTTGGCTGAACATCCTCCTGCGAAACTTTGCGGGCCTTTCGGGAACTTCTTGCACGCCGGCACGTTCTGGCTTCGGTAACAAAAGAGGTGTTCTAATGGCTCAGACCAAACTGAATGTTGTCGAAGACACGATCGAAAACCAGATTGCGGAGCTGCGTTCGCAGATCGCATCCCTCTCCAAATCCGTCTCGGCCCGCGCGGAAGGCGTGGGCGAAGATGCATCCGAATTTCTGGATGAGGCGCGCGGGCGCGTTCGCAAGGCGGCCCACAATGTGCGCGCCCAGGGCCAGCATGTCGTCGAAGCGGTCAAGGAGAACCCCGGCACGGCAACCTCCCTGCTGACGATCGTTGGCGCACTCGGTTTTGCAATCGGTTATGCGGTCGGCACAAGCACGCAGCAGAATTCGTCGAACGGAAGCCTTTATCGCTGGCGCTGATGGCCGCACGGGCTTAAAATTCAGGCAAGGCGGGTCAATCCCGCCTTGCCTTTTCGTATTGATTTGAAATGGGATGAATGGGGGCGAATATGCGGTTCAGCGACGATCTTGAAACGGCTTTGTCGGATTTTGCGAGGGATCACGGCATCGACAGGGATGAAGCCATCCAGCGCATCGTTCGCGCCGCCCTTATCAATGGCGGTTATCTCGCCTCCGGCGAAGAAGGCATTCCGCCGGAAAAGCTGAACGCCAGCAACGACGACTGAATCAATATCCCGACCGCGATGGCGCAGGTGCTGCCCCGCCCTTGTAACGGGCCGATAGCGCACGCAGGGTGCTGGCGAATTCCGTAACATCGGCGCCGACGGCCACGAAGGAAGCGCCGAGTTCGAGATAGCGGCGATTGTAGGTTTCGTTGAAGGTGAGAATGCCGGCGGCCTTGCCCGCCTTGACGATCTTGACAATGGCTGCCTCTATCACCGTCTGCACTTCCGGCTCGTCTATCCTGCCGAGATAACCCATATCCGCCGCCAGATCCGCCGGGCCGATGAAGACGCCGTCCACGCCTTCCACCGCAAGAATATTGTCGAGATCGTCGATCGCCGCACGCGTTTCGGCCTGCACCAGCAGGCAGACGCCGTCCGAGGCGCTGTCGGCGTAGTCGGTTATCGTGTTAAAGGCGGAAGCGCGGGCGACGGCAGCCCCCATGCCGCGAATGCCGCGCGGCGGATAATGCATGGCACTGACCAGATCTTTCGCCTGATCGGCCGAATCGACCATAGGCACGAGAAGCGTGCGCGCACCCGCGTCCAGAAGCTGCTTTATCATCCAGCTTTCGCCGACCGGCACGCGCACCACCGGCTCGGCGGGCGATGTGGCAAGCGCGCGAAGCTGATCGATGATGCTGCGCAGATCGTTCGGCCCGTGTTCTCCGTCAATCACCAGCCAGTCAAAACCCGCAGTGCCGGCGATTTCCGCCGTGATGGCCTCGCCCATATCGAGCCAGAGGCCAATCTGCGGCTTGCCGGCATGGATGGCGGTTTTGAAACGGTTTTCGGGAGCGGGCATGATGTCCTCAGGAAAGCAGTAATTTCAGATCGGCGGAAGCATCCGCCAGGATGGCGCGATCCGGCTCCGCGCCGGTATCGAGCAGTTTCTTGCCCGCGACATAGGCCTTGGCGTCGTTGACGGCATCCACCGCCACGAATCGGCCATCGCGGAAATACCAGACGGACCAGCTGCCCTCGCGCGCGCCTTGCCTCAGCATCGTCTCGTCGTAACCAAGATTGAAGCCGGCGATCTGCAGTTTGGCGTCATATTGATCCGACCAGAACCATGGCTTGGGATCATAGGCGGTTGCAGCCCCGGTGAGCACGGCAGCGGCCGCCTCAGCCTGATCGACTGCGTTCTGTACCGATTCGAGACGCACATGCTGACCGCGCCAAGGCAGCAGCGCGCAATCGCCCACCGCATGAATGGCGCTGTCGGAGGTGCGGGTATGGTCGTCCACCACGATGCCATTGCCGACGTCGAGGCCCGATTCGCGAGCGAGGCGATCATTCGGTGTTACGCCGATGCCGACAATCACAAAGTCCACATCCAGCGTCGAGCCGTCGGACAGTTCGGCGGCGGCCACCCGGCCATCCATGCCGACAAGGCGCACAAGACCGGTCTTTTCGCGAATGGAAACGCCGTGGGCCTGATGGATGCCGCGCATGATATCGGCGGTTTCCTTCGCCGCCACACGCTGGAGAATGCGGTCGGCCATTTCGATCAAGGTCACTTCGAGGCCGAGCTTGCGGGCGACGGCCGCTGCTTCGAGGCCGATATAACCGCCGCCGATCACCAGCAGCCTGCGGCCCGGCTTCATCTCCTCCATCAGACGGTCGGCATCGCGCTTGTCGCGAACGGTCAGGACGCCTTCCAGATCGCCGCCAATGCTGGCGGGCAGCAGCCGGGGAGCCGCCCCGGTCGCCAGCACCAGCCGGTCATAGGAAAGCGTGCCGCCGTCCTGCATGCGCAGGGTTTTGGCTGAGCGGTCTATCTCCTCGACCAAGGTGGAAAGCCGCATATCGACATTGTTCTCCGCGTACCATTCCTCCGGCCGGAACATCAGCCGGTCGAAGCTCATCTCGCCGAGGAGGTATTTTTTGGAGAGCGGCGGCCGCTGGTAGGGATAGGCGTCTTCGGAACCGATGATGGTGATGGGGCGCTCATCCTTCAGCGCCCGAAGCTTCGACGCCAGCGCGAAAGCGGCCTGCCCCGCCCCGACGATTACAAGCCTTTCCGTCACAGTCCACTCCCAGAAGAATCACGAAGCGCCGGTCCTGTCGGGCCTCGTGAAGCGATATTGCAAGGCTCAGGCGTAACGCCAAGTACGGCCCCAGTCAACACCAGCCCCGTGCAAGCGTGACGCAGTATCAGCACAGACTGCAACCGGATGAGACCGAACGCATTTCCATAGTGGAAACATCGGCTTCCGATGGGAAGACTGGTTGAGATCGATACAGACAACAGACAATTGCTTGCATTTCCTTCATGCCCTGGCAAGGAAGCGGCGTTAAAATCGGCATCAAAAGAGGCAATCCGGGAGGTTGTCATGGCTTTGCATATGGATCCCCGTCAGAACGTCCCCCAAGACGAGATGTACGAGAAATTTCAGATCGACCGGCCCGGCAAGATCACCTTCATCGGGCATCATCTCAGCGCCAAGGACACCATGCGCTGCCTGGTGCGGACCATTTCCCTTTACGGCGCGGAACTGGATGTCAGTCCCGACCTGGAAATGCCGGCCAATTTCTATCTGGAAATTCTCGGTATCCGCGATGAGATCGGCTGTACGCTGATCCGCCGCGAAGAGGAAAAAGTGACGATCGGCTTCAATATGCTGATCGATGCGGAGTTCCTGCACCATGTGCGACGCCTGAGCTTCGAGACCAACGCGTGACCCCGGCACGATAGGCCGATGGCTTTTCCGTCCCCTCACCGGGACGTAAAATTCTGTTCCAAAACAGTCATGCCGCAACCGGCTGCGCCTTGCGTCCGGTTTTTTTGGACCTATTGTGAGCCGGGTTTTAAACACAGATACCGGAAACTCTGAAGCCAATGTCCGCTTTTTCACGCCTTACCCCCCTCGCCGTCTCGCTACCCTCCACCGTTCCCTTCGTTGGCCCGGAGGCCATCGAGCGGAACCGCGGCTTGAAGGTTGAAGCGCGTATCGGCGCAAACGAAAGCGGCTTCGGCCCTGCCCCTTCCGTGCTTGTGGCCATGCGCGATGCGGCAGCGGAGACATGGATGTACAGCGATCCGGAAAATTTCGAGCTGAAGGAAGCGCTCGCCATCCACCATGGCGTCTCGCGCGGCAATATTGCCATCGGCGGCGGCGTCGATGGGCTGCTGGGAGAAATCGCCAGGCTGATCGTCGAGCCGGGCACGCCTGTCGTCACCTCTTTCGGCGGTTACCCCACCTTCAATTACCATGTGAACGGTTTTGGCGGGAAACTCATAACCACGCCCTATGTCGACGATCACGAAGATCTTGACGGGCTGCTCGATCTCGTCATCCGGGAAAATGCGCCACTCGTTTATTTCGCCAACCCTGATAATCCGATGGGAAGCTGGTGGGAAGCGAGCGAAGTCGTCGCCTTCGCCCGCGCATTGCCGGAAACCTGCCTGCTCATTCTGGATGAAGCCTATTGCGAAACCGCGCCGGCCAGCGCCGTGCCGGCCATCGACGCGCTGATCGGCCAGCCGAACATCCTGCGCATGCGCACCTTCTCGAAAGCCTATGGGCTTGCGGGTGCGCGCGTGGGTTACGCCATCGGCACGCTCGGCAATGTCGAAGCCTTCGACAAGATCCGCAACCATTTCGGCATGGCACGCATTTCGATCGCCGGCGCTTTGGCGGCACTGAAAGATCAAGCCTATCTGCATGAAGTCGTTGGTAAAATTTCTGACGCCCGTGAGCGCATTTCGGCAATTGCCCGAGATAACGGCCTATCACCGCTCCCCTCCGCCACCAATTTCGTCACCATCGATTGCCATCGAGACGGGGCTTATGCCCGCGCCATCGTCGATGGGCTGATGGAACGTGGCGTCTTCATCCGCATGCCGGGCGTTGCGCCGCTCAACCGCTGCATTCGCGTGAGCGTGGGGCCGGGTGACAAGCTCGATCTTTTCGAGCAAGCGCTGCCGAAGGTTCTCAAGACGATCGGGTAAGTTCCCAGCCCACCCTCATCCCTGTTCCCCGGAACAGCGATGAGGGTTTCAGGCGAGGCGCGCCTATAATCCAATACTTCCGCATTCCACGCATCGATTCAACAACCTCCCGCAAGCTCCTGCCCGCGAATCATTTTCCGGCAACGGACATCGCCCAACATAAGAAAACCGCGCCGGCCTTGTTCCTGCCGGTCGCGGTTTGATGTGTCAGCGCAAAAGCTTGTTTTCAAAGCCCTCGCCGCGTTCCCCTTCGGGTTTACTTTCCTTTGCGCCGGTCATCGGGACTGGAGGGAACCGGACCGGAAATCTCAATGATGGCGTGGGTCAATCAGTGCATCGTCATCCAGTCGCGGGCAGCGCGCAGCGCTTCGGCCAGTTCCGATTTCGTCATGTTGCGGGCGAGATCGGCGCGCAGCGAAGCGGCTCTTTCCGATCCGCGGATCGCGGCGATGTTGAGCCATTTATGGGCTGCGATCAGGTCCACCTTGCAGCCCCGGCCGGTCGCATAGACCAGGCCGAGATTGCAAAGAGTGTCGGCGCGGGTTTCGCCACCGGCAGCCATTTCGATATCGCGGATTTCAAAGCGTGCCATCGTTTTTATCCCTGTCGTTCAGAGCTTTCCGCTTTTCGTCAAAAAGCGAAGCGCTCTGTCTCTTTGTTTTTTTTCGCATTTCCCGACGCAAAACCGCTTCGCACTTTTGCTGGAATGCTCTCGCCTGTTTCATCATTGCCTTCTTGCCGAGGCTATCGTCCGGACCCGCCGTCTTTTGCGGCCTTTTTTGCCCTTCCGTCCGGCAGGTTTTCCCTGCGCTTTTGATGAGTTCACTATGCCACCGGGCCTTCAACACCCGCTTAAAAGGCATGATTAATGGGCCGCAAACAAACTGCAAACGATTGGTAAAATTGGGTTTTCGTTAAATATCACGAGGTGCGGAAATTAAGGACTTTGCGGCGAATTTTACGAAAAGTTTAGGATTGGATTTAAACCCTTCGTTCACCACGATCCAAACACCGATTTTCTGTTTTCCTCTTTTCTTCGCTTTCAAACGTCGCAAATGCCGTGCAATGGGCGCAAATTTCTGTTTCCTTTTACGTTAACGTCAAATACTATCCGCCTGCCCGTGCGGAGGATGAACGGGCAAAGACCAGCGCGACGTGAACGGAGGAGTTTCCATGAAGCGTGTGATGATGATGACCGCTGCCCTGCTGATGGGCAGCAACCTTGCCTTTGCCGCAGAAGCCATTGAGGGCAACTGGAAGACGGCCAGCGGCGAAACCGCCGTGATCGGCCCCTGCGGCGGCGCTTTCTGCGTGACGCTGAAGACCGGCAAGCATGCCGGAAAACAGATTGGCAAGCTTTCCGGCAAGGGAAACAGCTATTCCGGCGAGATCACCGATCCTGCCAATGACAAGACCTATAGCGGCTCCGGCACCGTTTCCGGCAACTCGCTGAGCATGAAGGGTTGCGTATTGAAGGTTCTGTGCAAATCGCAGACCTGGACGCGGCTGTAATCGACAAGGCGGCGGGTGGGCTTTCTGTCCTGCCGCTTGCGACTCTACGGCTGACGGTGCGGTGCGCCGCCCAAGGACTTCGCCCGAACCTGCGGGCGCAGGCCGCATGGAAGCCATATATCCGTTGATGTATTGTTGCGCCCAACACCAACGAGAGCGACGCATGCGCCCCATCCTTTCGACAATCCTGATCGCAGGCACTTCGCATGTCGGCAAAAGCACCCTTGCGGGCCTGTTGAGCGATAGGCTGCGTTGCGAGGCAACATCGACCGACAGTCTCGCCCGCCATCCGGGAAGGCCATGGCCGCGCGTTCCGGTGCCCGTGGAGGAATATTACTCGCAGCTCTCGGCGGAAACGATCCACTGGTTTCTCAAGATACATCATCAGAACATATGGCCATCGATCCGCACGATGATCGACAGCAGGTCAGGCACCGGCACGCCCGCAATCTTCGAGGGCGCGGCCCTGCGGCCGGAATTGATTTCGCCCCTGCTCGGCGAGGAGGTCGCCGGTGTCTTTCTCCATGCCGGCAATGATTTTCTTCTCGAGAGAATGCGTTCTCACGCCCGCTATCAAGATGCAGCGGCTGAGAAGCGGCGGATCATCGACGCCTTCATCGAGCGTTCGTTGCGGGAAAACACGGACATGCTGGCATCCGCGCAGGAGCACCGTGTGCCGGTTGTCAATGTGACCCAGCCTCGGGCATTCGAGACCCTGCTGACCGATCTTGCGGCGCGTGCGGAAGCCCCTCTGCCCTGATCGAAAAGCGGGTGCTCCAGCGCCACTGTGGCATCAATCCACCATGTCACCACCCGTTAACATCCCTGAACACCATATGAACCGGGACCTCAGGGTCCGTTCAGTCCGAGTGTGGCAAAACTCTGTCCATCAACTCCAATAAAGGGGAATGGGCATGACAAAGCTGATCAGCCGACTGGCAATCTTCGCGTTTCTCATGGCGATCTTCGCCATGTCCTTCGCCTCGCTCGTCGTTAATCCCAACCGCAGTTTCCAGCGGGTGAATGCCGGTGCGGCAATTGCCTGCCAGCACAGCCCGGCGCCCGCCGCCAATTGCCCCGTCGTACTGTAAGAAGGGATCTGATGATGACGACAAGCTTCTCCAACGGCCTGTTTTCCGCCCTGCGGCTGATGCTGATGGCCTCGATCTTTCTCGGCCCGGTGGCCGGACTTGCGGTTTACAAGGCCGATCCCCGCCCGGCCTCGAAGGGCGCCGGATTCGTACTCCTCATGAGCCTGCAGCGCGGCGCGCTCGGCTGAAATTTCTGCCGCCCCACAGTTATTCGAACTGCATTTTCGCGTTTCTTTTCAGCTTCTTCGTATTTCTGTCGCTTGCCTGTCGAAATTGGCCTCTTATAATGGGCCATGACAATAGCAAAACGAACGATTCCGCCCCTCACCTTCATCAGCCCCGAGCCTTTCGCGCCGCAGACATTCACGGATCCGAAAGAAGCCGTGGCGGCTTTGACCGCGCTTTATGAACGCAATACGGCGTTCCTCATCAACTCCTTTACCGAACTCGCCAAGGGTGCGCCGATTACCGGCCGTTACCGCGCCTGCTACCCGCAGGTCAGCCTTGAGACCGCAACCTTCGGCCATGTCGATTCGCGTCTCTCCTACGGCCATGTCACCGCCCCCGGCGTCTATACGACGACGATCACCCGCCCTGAGCTTTTCCGCCACTACCTGAAAGAGCAGCTGGGGCTTCTGATCAAGAACCACGGCGTTCCGGTAACGGTGTCGGAATCGGCCACACCCATTCCGCTGCATTTCGCCTTCGGCGAAGGCGCCTATGTCGAGGCGGCGGCGGCGTCTTCGCTCTCCGACGTGCCGCTGCGCGATCTTTTCGATACGCCCGATCTCAACAATACCGACGATCTCATCGCCAATGGCGAATATGATCAGGTGCCCGGCGAACCGGCGCCGCTTGCGCCCTTTACCGCACAGCGCATCGATTATTCGCTGGCCCGCCTCAGCCACTATACGGCGACGAGCGCCAGCCATTTCCAGAACTTCGTGCTGTTCACCAACTACCAGTTCTATATCGATGAATTCGCCGCCTGGGCGCGGAAATTGATGGCCGACGGCGGTGAAGGTTATACGGAATTCGTGGAGCCGGGCAATATCGTCACGCTTGCCGGTTCCGACAGGCCGACAACCGATATGACACTGGCGCGGCTGCCGCAAATGCCCGCCTATCACCTGAAGAAAAAGGGTCATGCCGGCATTACGCTCGTCAATATCGGCGTCGGCCCTTCCAACGCCAAGACGATCACCGACCACATCGCCGTGCTGCGCCCGCATGCCTGGCTGATGGTCGGCCATTGCGCCGGCCTGCGCAACAGCCAGCGGCTGGGAGACTATGTTCTGGCGCATGCCTATGTGCGCGAAGATCATGTTCTCGACGACGACCTGCCGGTCTGGGTGCCCATCCCGGCTCTCGCCGAAGTGCAACTGGCTCTGGAAGGCGCTGTGGCAGAAGTTACCGGCTACGAGGGCTTCGAGCTGAAGCGCATCATGCGCACCGGTACCGTCGCCACCATCGATAACCGCAACTGGGAGCTTCGCGATCAGGCCGGCCCCGTCAAGCGCCTGTCGCAGTCGCGCGCCATTGCGCTCGACATGGAATCGGCCACCATCGCCGCCAACGGTTTCCGCTTCCGCGTGCCCTACGGCACCCTGCTCTGCGTTTCCGACAAGCCGTTGCATGGCGAACTGAAACTGCCGGGCATGGCGACGGAGTTCTACCGCACGCAGGTCGCCCAGCATCTGCAAATCGGCATTCGCGCCGTGCAGAAGCTTGCGGCCATGCCCACGGAAACGCTGCATTCGCGCAAGCTCAGAAGTTTTTACGAGACGGCGTTCCAGTAAAAACAGCTGTCGCGGAAAGCGTCCTTGGTGTATAATTTCGAAAATCGCTACACCAAGGATTTTTCGATGCGCACCAACATTGAACTCGATGACGCCTTGCTCGCCGAGGCAATGGAAATCACCGGCCTTTCGACAAAAAAGGCGACAGTGGAAAAGGCGTTGCGCGATCTGGTGCGCATTCATCGTCAGATGCGTGCCCTCGACGCGTTGGAGGGCATGGGCTGGGAAGGTGATCTGGACGAGATGCGGACGGATTGGGATGCTGAGACGGACTGGGACGTGAAGAACACCAAATGATCGTAGCAGATAGCTCTGCCTGGATTTCATTTATTCGAAAAGACGCGCCTACCCTCTCCGCCAAGTTTCGCGCCTTAATGGCGCAGGGCGAAATTCTGATCGGCGACATCATTCTTCTTGAGGTGCTTAGAGGCGCGCGTGACGGTCATCATGCGCGCCGACTTGAGCAGATGCTGGGCGAATTTCCCTGCGTCGCGATGATGTCGCCCCAGCTCGCCATCAAGGCCGCCGCCAATTACCGCTTCCTGCGGGAGCGCGGCTATACGATCAGAAAAAGCAACGACCTCATTATCGGTACCTACTGTATCGAGCACGGGCACAAGCTGTTGCAAAATGACCGAGACTTTCAGCCGATGGCCGATCATCTCGGTCTGCGACTGGCGTGAGCCTCAAACCATCTTCACCGTCCCCTCCACGCGGATGGGAAAATTCACCGACCGTGCGATGAAGCATTTGTCATGCGCATCATGGTGCAGCTCATCCGCCCGGGCGGGATCACCCTTCGAGATGGTAATGACCGGTTTCAGCACCACTTCGCTGAACTGCCCGGCACCATCCTTTTCCATGACAAGCGTGCCTTCGGCATTGTCGACATAGTCTTCGACGATGATGCCGTTGACGGAGCAGAAATGCAGGTACCAGAGCTTGTGGCACGCCGAGAGCGAGGCGACGAGCAGGTCTTCCGGGTTCCAGCGGGAGGCGTCGCCGCGGAAGGCGGGGTCGGAGGAGCCGGCGATGTCAGCCTTTCCCGAAGTGGAAATCGTATAGTCGCGCTCATAATCGCGGTAACCCGACGTGCCTTTGCCGCGATTGCCGGTCCATTTCACCTGCACGGCGTAATGATGTTCCTGTTCTGCCATTTTAGTTCTCCCTAAGAGTTTTTCGTCGCCTTTTCCGGATGTAAAACCGCTACGCGGTTTTACTGGAAATGCTCCCGCGTATCGCGCAGGTGGTCGAGCCCCTTGCGCAGTGTTTCGATGATTTCATCCACTTCCGAGCGGCTGATGGTCAAGGCCGGTGAGGCCAGCATACGGTCGCCGGTGGCGCGCATGACCAAGCCGTTGGCCAGGCAATGGTTGCGCACCGCGGTTCCGATATCGTCCGGCTTGGCGAAACGCCGGCGCGTCGCCTTGTCGGCCGTTATCTGCAGGCCGCCCATCAGGCCGATATTCACCGCCTCGCCGACCAGTTCGTGATCCGTCAGGCTTTTCCAGCCTTCAGAGAAATAAGGGCCGATATCGTCGCGCACCCGCTCCACCAGTCCTTCCTCCTCGATGATGCGAAGGTTTTCCAGGGCGGCGGCGGCGCAGACGGGATGGCCGGAATAGGTGAAACCGTGATTGAAGTCACCGAGCTCGGAAAGCATCACCTCCGCCACCCGGTCGGAGACGATGACGCCACCGATCGGCAGATAACCTGATGATAGCCCCTTCGCGACAGGCGCGAGATCCGGTTCCACGCCAAAATGCTGGTAACCGAACCAGGAACCGAGACGGCCGAAACCGCAGATCACCTCGTCGGAGACGAGAAGAATGTTGCGCGCCTTGCAGATGCGGGCGATTTCCGGCCAGTAGGTTTCCGGCGGCACGATGACGCCGCCGGCGCCCTGAATGGGTTCGGCCACGAAAGCGGCGACATTTTCCTCGCCGAGTTCATCGATCTTCGCCTCCAGTTCGCGCGCCGCCTTCAGGCCAAATTCGGCCGGCGAAAGATCGCCACCCTCCGCATACCAATAGGGCTGACCGATATGGGCCACGCCCTCGATCGGCAGATCGCCCTGCTCGTGCATCCATTTCATGCCGCCGAGCGAAGCGCCTGCCACGGTCGAGCCGTGATAGCCGTTGCGTCTCGCGATTACCCTGGTCTTTGTCGGATGGCCGAGCGCCTTCCAGTAAACCCGCGCCATGCGAAACCAGGTATCGGTGGCTTCCGAACCGGAATTGGTAAAGAACACATGGTTCATTTTCGGTCCGGCGCGCGAAGCGATCTTCTGCGCCAGAAGTGTGGCGGGCGGCGTGGTGGTGCCGAAAAACGCGTTGTAGTAGGGCAGCTCGTTCATCTGCCGCTGTACGACATCGGCGATCTCGCGGCGTCCGTAACCGATATTCACGCACCAAAGGCCGGCAAAGGCGTCGAGATATTTTTTACCGGTGCTGTCATAGATGAACACCCCTTCGGCGCGCTCGATGATGCGGGTGCCGGCGGCGTTGAGCTTGCCCATGTCGGAAAAAGGGTGAAGGTGATGGGCGGCATCGATGGCGGCGAGATTGGACATCGGCTTGGAGATTTCATTCATGACAGATCGCACTCCCATAAAGGCAACGGCGCTCACGCCGTCACGCCCGCCGAACATGGCCGGGCGGCTTCGATTTGGCAAGGCTGGCGTTTTTTAGCGAGGCGGCTTGGACAAGCGGAGGCGGCTGGGTTTCTTCTCCCCGGCGGGGAGAAGAAACAAGCGGCGATCGCTCGATTCACAGTCGGTTGCGCTATGCGAAAAACGACCGCCCCACCAGAACCCTCAATTCGCCCGCATGAACTTTGAGAGCCACATCCCGTTCCATCGGCAACAATTCGCCATCGATCACGCATCGCACGTCGTGGCGTTTCTTCGGAAAATGAAGCTCCACATCAGTCGAGGTCATGGCCGTCACGGCGTCGTTCTCCTTGAGCTTGCCGCGCAAAATGTCTAAGGCGAGTTTTGCAACGCCCGAGGGGCGTAGCGGATCGGTGAGGTAAAAGCCGAGATGGCCGCCGGAAACATTGTCTGCCACCAGGAGCGAGTTCTGGCCGAACTCGTTGTTGGAGACGGAGATGGCCGAGACTTTACGGTACTGGGTTTCACCATTCACGGTATATTCCACCTCGAACACCGGCGGATTGAGGATAACGCTGATGGCGGCGCGGATGCTTGCCTTGATCTTGCCGAGACGGGAGGCAAAAGCGAGATTGTTGCGGTAGCGCACCATGCGCGAATGCAGGCCAGCCGAAAACTGGTGAACGAAGAGGCGGCCATTGGCGCTGGCGATATCCACACTGGCAACTTCGCCATGCGCCAACGTCTCCAGCACCTGGCGAATATCGAGCGGCAGCTTCAAAGAGCGGGCAAAGAGGTTCATGGTGCCGGCCGGCACGATACCGAGCGCGATGCCGTGTTTCCAGGCGATGGCCGCCGCTGCGGAAATCGTGCCGTCACCGCCGCCGGCGATGATGCCTTCAATGCCCGGCTCATCGGCGGCGCGCTCCATTTCCTCGACGATATCCTTTCCGGAGACCAGGCGGCACTCGATGGCGTGGCCGGCGCGGCTGAAAACCTCGCGGGCATGGTCGCAATAGGCCTCCATGCCTGTGGTGCGAAACGTGCCACCGTCACGATTGAAAATTGCAATGAGCTTCATGTTTCCAACCCGATCCAACAAGGCAGCCGCGCGTAAATGCCTGACCTTATATAGGGTTCCGAACACCATCGCGTGAAGATGCTCTTTTGCCGAGAATCGCTCTACCGCAACGCATCATTTCATGTTAGGGATCACTTAAGGTCATTTTCATGACCGCGCATCTCCAGTCAGGGCAGACCGCTCCCATACGGTCTTGCCCTTTTTTCTGTGGGCCCTTCCCGCTTTTCAGGTCACGATGAGCCACTCGAATTTCTCTGAAGCCCGCCTTGGCGCGGAGAATGAAGCCGTTTACACGGCCGCCCCTGCCGTGGCCCTCTCCCCGCTTGCCATCGCGCTCATCGAACTGGCGCTTGCCGCCGGCGGCTTTGGCATCGGCACCGGCGAATTCGCCATCATGGGCCTGCTTCCCGACGTCGCCGCCACCTATGGCGTCACCGTTCCGCAGGCGGGTTATGTCATCACGGCCTATGCGCTCGGCGTCGTCATCGGCGCGCCGATCATCGCGGTTCTCGCCGCGCGCATGACGCGCCGCACCCTGCTTCTCGGCCTGATGGGGCTTTTTGCGGCCGGTAATATCTTGAGCGCCGTTGCACCGGATTTCCTGAGCTTCACCGTTCTGCGCTTCATCACCGGCCTGCCGCACGGCGCTTATTTCGGGGTTGCGGCACTGGTGGCGGCCTCCATGGCACCGATCCACAAGCGCGCCCGCGCCGTTGGCCGCGTCATGCTCGGTCTCACCATCGCCACCCTGCTCGGCACGCCGCTCGCCACTTTCTTCGGCCAGCTGCTTTCCTGGCGTGCGGCCTTCATGCTGGTCGGCGGCATCGCACTTCTGACGGTGGCGCTGCTCTGGTTCTTCCAGCCGCGTGATCGGGTGGAGGAAGGCGCCAGCGTCTGGCGCGAACTCGGCGCTTTCCGCCGTGTGCAGGTGTGGCTGACGCTCGCCATCGCCGCCGTCGGCTTCGGCGGCATGTTCTCGGTCTTCAGCTATATCGCCAAGACCACTACCGATGTGGCGATGATGCCGGTTTCCACCGTTTCCATGGTGCTGGCGCTGTTCGGCATCGGCATGAATGTCGGCAATGTGGTCGGCTCGCGGCTGGCCGATATCTCGCTCAACGGCACGATTGGCGGCATGCTTGCCTTCAACGTGCTTGTCATGACGGTGTTTGGCATGACGGCGGACAATCCTTTCATGCTCTGCCTCTGCGTCTTCCTGATCGGCTGCGGTTTCGCCGCCTGTCCGGCCGTGCAGACGCGGCTGATTGATGTGGCGCAGGATGCGCAGACGCTGGCCGCCGCCTCCAACCACTCCGCCTTCAACATCGCCAATGCGCTCGGCGCCTGGCTCGGCGGCCTCGTCATCGCCATGGGTTTCGGCTACGCCTCCACCGGTTATGTGGGCGCGGTTCTTTCCCTGCTCGGGCTTGGCGTTTTCCTTGTTTCGGTCACTGTCGAGCGGCGTGAAAAGGTGGCTTGAGGTCGCCTTTTTAACAGCCAGCACCACCGCCTCCTGCCGCGGTACGGACCCTTGCGGAAATTTCACAATCAGGCGCTTGACTCTTTTCGGTTTCAGGCGCAACACGGCCTTACGCGCATGCCGATCAGGCACTGCGCGGATTTCAACGGAGCATCATTGGATGTCTAGCGACAGTAGCAGTCGATTGCCTTTGCCGAGACCGGCGAACGTGAACTGATCCGACCGCTGTCGGCTCACCACCGCGTTCGCCGTGATCGGCGAATCGACGGAAAGGTGAGCAATCATGAACTTCCACAACCTCTCCCAGAGGGCCAGCAAGGCCGCACGTCTTCTTCGTAGCGGAAACTCCGGCTCCACCACCATTGCCGAACGCGTCGAGCACCTTAATACGCTGGATGTCGCCGAGGCCGTAACCGCCATCCTCGCCATGCCGCAGGCAAAGGCCGTCGCCATTCTCGACCGGCCGGAACTGCATGGCGCCGCCGCCATCATCGCCGATCTTCCGGTCGAACAGGCCGCCCGCCTCGTCAACCTGATGTCCGACGACCGTGTGGCCGACGTTATGGCGGAAATGGCCGAAGAGCCGCGGGCAAAGCTGTTTTCCCGGCTGGACCGCACGACAGCGCTCTCCATCCAGCACCTGATGGGTTATCCGCCGCGTACCGCCGGCTCGATCATGACCACGGAATTCGTCAGCGTGCCGGACAATTGGACGGTGGAACAGACCCTTTCGCACATCCGCGTCGTCGAGCGCTCGCGTGAAACGGTCTATGCCATCTATGTGTTGGCTGAGGACGGAACGCTCTCCACCGTCGTGACGCTGCGCCGCCTGCTGACCGGCCAAGCCGGCGCTTCCATCCTTTCCGTCGCGTCGAAAGAAGGCATTGCCTATGCAAGCCCGCTGATGTCGCAGGAGGATGTCGCCCGGCTGATCCGCAAGCACGACCTGCTGGCGCTGCCCGTCGTCGATGACCGCTCGCATATCCTCGGCATCGTCACCGTCGATGACGTGATCGACACCATGATCGCCGACACGACGGAAGACGCCCACAAATTCGGCGGCATGGAAGCGCTGGGCAAGCCCTATATGACGATCGGCTTTCCGGACATGATCCGCAAGCGCGCCGGCTGGCTCGCAGCCCTGTTCCTTGGTGAAATGCTGACGGCCAGCGCTATGCAGCATTTCGAAGGCGAGCTGGAAAAGGCCGTGGTGCTGACGCTGTTCATTCCGCTGATCATGTCCTCGGGCGGCAACTCCGGTTCGCAGGCCACATCGCTCATCATCCGGGCGCTGGCGCTCGGCGAGTTGAAGCTTTCTGACTGGTGGCGGGTGTTGCTCCGGGAAATCCCGACGGGCCTGACGCTCGGCTGCATTCTGGGCGCCATCGGCTTCCTGCGCCTGAGCCTCTGGCAGCAGGCCGGGTTTTACGATTATGGCGAGCACTGGCTGCTGGTCGGCGCCACCGTTTTCGCAGCCCTCGTCGGCATCGTGACCTTCGGCTCGCTGGCCGGCTCGATGCTGCCTTTCGTGCTGCAACGCCTGCGGCTCGACCCCGCCAGCGCGTCCGCCCCCTTTGTCGCGACGCTGGTGGATGTCAGCGGCCTCGTCATCTACTTCTCGGTAGCGCTGGTGATCCTCAGCGGCACGTTGCTCTAAAAGACGAAAGGCCCGCTCGGAGGAGCGGGCCTACTCATTTGGGTATACGCACGCGTCAGCACTGATCAACCGCCGGCATTGATGACGCCCGTTGCCAAC
The DNA here is from genome assembly GCF_002008225.1 of Agrobacterium salinitolerans. Taxonomy (GTDB): domain Bacteria; phylum Pseudomonadota; class Alphaproteobacteria; order Rhizobiales; family Rhizobiaceae; genus Agrobacterium; species Agrobacterium salinitolerans. The sequence goes on from NZ_MRDH01000006.1 coordinate 843,278, forward strand.
AGTCCAAGCAGAATAAAGCCTATGACCACGCGGTACCAGACGAAGGGCATGTAGCTCCTGGTGGAGACCAGCTTGAGGAAGACGACGATCACGGCATAACCGACCACGAAGGCGATCAATGTCGCCAGCCCCGTCGGACCCCAGCCGACCGGATTGTCCTCGCCGATGCTTTTGAAAAGCTGGTAAAAGCCGGAGCCGAAGACGGCGGGAACGGCGAGCAGGAAGGAATAGCGGGCCGCCGCCTCGCGGGTATAGCCTAAAAGCAGGCCGGCACTGATGGTGCCGCCCGAGCGCGAGACGCCGGGAATGAGCGCCATGGCCTGCGCGAAACCGAAGAGAATGCCGTCGCGCCAGATCAGCTGGTTCAGTTTGTAGCGCTTTTTGCCGATCCTGTCGGCGAGGCCAAGGACAATGCCGAAGACGATCAGCATCACGGCGGTGATGTAAAGGTTGCGCAGCGAATGTTCGATCGCGTCCTTAAAGAACAGCCCCAGAAACACGATCGGCACCGAGCCGACGATAATCAACCAGCCTAGCCGGGCATCAGCCTTGTCATATGGCCCAAGGCGAAGATTTTGCCTGAGCCAGGCGGCAGCGATCCGCATGATATCGGACCAGAAATAGACCAGCACCGCCATTTCCGTGCCGATCTGTGTAATCGCGGTGAAGGCGGCTCCCGGATCCGCGCCGGAGGGCAGGAACTCCCCGGCGATGCGTAGATGCGCGCTTGAAGAAATCGGAAGAAATTCCGTAAGCCCTTGCAAAAGGCCGAGAAATGCGGCCTCCAACCAACCGATGCTCATGTGTGCTGATGTCCCTGCTGCGAATCGAGATCGCAGCATTATGCATCAATCAGGGCAAATACATGTTGCATCGCACCATAAAAAAGGCGCGCGGCGGGGTGCGCTTTTACCCGTGATTTTTCAGGCGGCCTTTTCCTTCATCTCGGGAAGACGGGTATATTTCGCGCCGTTCTTGCAGACGATATGGGCATCGCCCCAGCTTTTCAGGGCCGAGATCACCGGCCTCATGGTCTCGCCAAGCGGCGTCAGCGCATAGTCCACACGCGGCGGCACCACCGGAAAAACGGTGCGGGAAATCAGGCCGGCCTCTTCCAGCTCGCGCAGCTGTTTGGTGAGCATGCGCTGGGTGACGCTGGGAATATGGCGGCGCAGCTCGTTGAAGCGCAGGGTGCCCTCATTGATGAGGTGATAGAGGATCACGCCTTTCCATTTGCCATCGAGAAAACTCAAGGTCGATTCCACCGGGCAGCCGGGAAAGTTGCCGGTGAGCTTGGCGCGCGGTCGCGACATCACAGTATCCTTTTTGTATGTATCATCACAAAATGTGCATTCTTGCGATCGATGTTCATATGTATCAAGTAAGAGGCACGCAAACAAGCAAAGGAGACTGTTCATGCGCGCCATCGGTTACAGGACGAACCAGCCCATCACGGCGAAAGACGCCCTCATCGATATCGACCTGCCCCAGCCGGAAGCGAAGGGACATGATATTCTGGTGCAGGTGAAGGCCGTTTCGGTAAACCCTGTCGATACCAAAGTGCGCCGCAACCAGCCGCCGGAAAACGGTGAACCGCGCGTGCTCGGCTTCGATGCGGCGGGTGTGGTGAAAGCCGTCGGTGACAAGGTCTCGCTGTTCAAGCCCGGCGACGAGGTGTTCTACGCCGGTGTCATCAACCGCCCCGGCTCCAACAGCGAGTTCCATCTGGTCGATGAACGCATCGTCGGCGCAAAGCCGAAATCATTGAATTTCGAAGAGGCCGCCGCCCTGCCGCTGACAGCGATCACCGCTTACGAGACGCTGTTCGACCGGCTGCGGGTGAAGGAGCCGGTTCCGGGCGCTGCCAATGCCATTCTGGTGATCGGCGGCGCCGGCGGCGTCGGTTCGATTGCCATCCAGCTTCTACGTGCACTTACGGATATCACCGTCATCGCCACGGCATCGCGGCCGGAAACCATGGAGTGGGTGAAGGAACTCGGCGCGCATCACGTCATCGATCACAGCAAGCCGATTGCCCCGCAGGTGGAGGCGCTCGGGCTAGGTGCGCCGGGCTTTGTCTTCTCCACCACCCATAGCGACGTTCATGCCGCCGACAGCGTGGCGACCATCGCGCCGCAGGGCCGTTTCGCGCTGATCGACGATCCGGCCGGCGGTTTCGACGTCATGGCCTTCAAGCGTAAATGCGTGTCCATCCATTGGGAAATGATGTTCGCCCGCGCCGTCTTCCAGACGCCTGACATGATCGAACAGCACAGACTGCTGAACCATGTGGCCGGGCTTGTCGATGCCGGCAAGATCAAGACGACGCTGACCGAGGTTTTCGGCACCATCAATGCCGCAAATCTCATCAAGGCGCATGCGCTGGTCGAGAGCAACAAGGCCAAGGGCAAGATCGTGCTTTCCGGCTTCTGACGACCAATGAAGCGTCCGCATTGCGGGCGCTTCTCTTCCGCTTATAGTGATATATCGAGGTCCCGCGGCTTTTCCTGTCAATCGTCGTCTGGCTCTTCCGGGCACGGCCAGGAGGCCGGCGCAGTCAGACCGTTCGGCAATTTGGTCTTGGCGTCACCGCAGGCAATGTCGATCTGCTTCTGATCAAGGCCGGTGGCCATGGAAAGATCGACCCCTTCAATCCGGGTCAGCAGCAGGAAGGCGCTGGTGAAATCCACCGGGCCGCCGAGCTTGGCGCCGCCGAAACGGGCCCGTGACAGGTTGGTCAGCGAGAATTTCGAGCCGTTCAGCGAGGCGCCCTCGAAATCGGCCCGGCCAAGTTCGGCCTTGGTGAAGTCCGTGCCGTCCAGCTTGGCTTTTTCGAATTTGGTTCGCTGCATTTCAGCATTGATGAATTTGGCATTGGTGGCGTCGGCGGCGGAAAAGTCGCTACGATAGGCTTCCACCTTGGTCAGATTGGCGCCCTGCAGGTTCGCACCGCCGAGAGCCGTGCGAATAAGCTTCGCCTTTTCGAGATTGGCGCCCTTGAGCGACGAGCCGCGCAGGTCGGTATAGGTGAAATCCGTGCCGTAGAGCATTGCCGAATCGAGATTGCTGTCGCCCAGCATCAACAGACGCTTGTTGCATTCGCGCCAGTCGATACCGGCCATGGCGTCGGTGCGGCAGCTTGCGGCCACCAGCGGACCGCCGCTGAAAGAAACGGCAATCATCGCAAGCGTCGCCAAACCGGCGCCGAACCCTGTCTTCCGCACGATATTCAGCCTTTGAAAGCCGGACATTCTTTCACTCCCTGTCGTCGGGCGACGGCGCAAACGCAACAGCTCCTGAGCCGGCCCAAGGACCATATGCACATTCAAGGCGTTACCGCATTCACCGCCCGCAATCCACGGGCGACGCGATGCTACAACACCCCAACATCCTATATGTAAGAAATCGAAGGGCAATCCACAAATACTGAGGGGGAGCGGGCCGTAGACGCCGATCATGCCGGACGGGACCCGACCTCGCAACCGGTCCCAACACGCTCGACGTCATCCTCGGGCCTGTCCCGAGGATCCATCCACGTCTCGTCAAATCAATCCGTTGCAGATGCTCGGGACGAGCCCGAGCATGACGAGAGAGAGTTTAAGCTGCGCCATCACATATTGGCGTAGACCGGCCCCTCGCCGCCCTGCGGCGGCACCCAGTTGATGTTCTGGTTGGGATCCTTGATATCGCAGGTCTTGCAGTGCACGCAGTTTTGGGCGTTGATGACGTAGACCTCCTCACCGTCCTTCTCCACCCATTCATAAACGCCGGCGGGGCAATAACGGGTCGAGGGACCGGCAAAGACGTCATGCTCGGAGCGCTTCTGCAGCTCCATGTCCTTCACCTGAAGATGCACCGGCTGGTCTTCCTCGTGGTTGGTGGAGGAGAGGAACACCGAGGACAGGCGGTCGAAGGTAAGCACGCCGTCAGGCCTTGGATAATCGATCTTCTTGTGCTTCGAAGCCGGTTCGAGGCTCTGCGCGTCCGTCTTGCCGTGCTTCAGCGTGCCGAAGAAGGAGAAACCGAACAGCTGGTTGGTCCACATGTCCAGCCCGCCAAGGCCGACGCCGACAAGCGTGCCGAATTTCGACCAAAGTGGCTTGACGTTCCTGACCCGCTTAAGGTCCTTGCCGATATCGCCTTCACGCCATTCGGCCTCGATCTCGGAAACCTCGTCATGGGCGCGGCCGGCGGAAAGGGCCGCGGCGATCTTTTCCGCCGCCAGCATGCCCGACAGCACCGCATTATGGCTGCCCTTGATACGCGGCACGTTGACGAAACCGGCGGAACAGCCGATCAGCGCGCCGCCCGGGAAAGTGAGCTTCGGCACCGACTGATAGCCGCCCTCGGTGATGGCGCGCGCACCATAGGAGATGCGCTTGCCGCCCTCGAAGGTCTCGCGGATGGCCGGATGCGTCTTGAAGCGCTGAAATTCCTCGAAAGGATAAAGATAGGGGTTCTTGTAATTGAGATGCACCACGAAGCCGACGGCAACGAGGTTGTCTTCCAGATGATAAAGGAACGAACCGCCGCCGGTCTTGAAACCCAGCGGCCAGCCGAAAGAATGCTGCACGAGGCCCTGTTTGTGCTTCTCCGGCTTGACCTGCCAGAGTTCCTTGATGCCAATGCCGAATTTCTGCGGCTCGCGATCTCTGGACAAGTCGAATTTGGAAATCAGCTGCTTGGCGAGCGAACCGCGCACACCTTCGCCGATCAGCACATATTTGCCATGCAGCTCCATGCCGCGGGTGAAGTTCGGACCCGGCTCGCCATTCTTCTCGATGCCCATATCGCCGGTGGCGACGCCGATGACGGCGCCCTGCTCATTATAAAGCACTTCGGTTGCGGCAAAGCCCGGATAGATCTCGACGCCGAGTCCTTCCGCCTTTTCCGCCAACCAGCGACAGACCAGCCCAAGCGAGACGATGTAATTGCCGTGATTGTTCATCAAAGGCGGCATCATGAAATTCGGCAGGCGGATGGAGCCGGCCGGTCCGAGAAACAGGAACTGGTCATCCTTGACTTCGGTCTTGAAGGGATGCCCCTCCTCTTCGCGCCAGCCCGGCAGCAGCCTGTCGATGCCAATCGGATCGACCACGGCACCGGAAAGAATATGCGCGCCGACTTCGGCACCCTTTTCGAGAACGACAACCGAAAGCTCCGGCTCTACCTGCTTCAGCCGGATCGCCGCGGCAAGGCCCGCAGGACCAGCGCCAACGATCACAACGTCGAATTCCATCGCTTCGCGTTCCGGCAGTTCCATCGCTTCCGTCATGTCCATCCTCTCCGCATCGCCGGTCCCATCCGGCTGTTGTTATATCCGCTTATCGGCATTCCTGGCGCATCGACTGCGCCGGTCAAAAAGCCATCCGCGACACTGCACCCGCCAACGCCTGTCTTCGCAAAGCAGGACGCCTTTGTCGAGCTTCTATAGCGGCAAAACATGTCGCAAGCCAGTCAATTGTCAGACAACCTGATGATTGATTTATTACCTTTACGTTCACGTAATAAAAAGGATAAGCATTGCCCTTCCAACCGTCAAGCGTGATCGGTTTAACCTCTCGAAACGAGAGGTCGCAAAGGCAGAACTTTAACCCTGGACTTCGGCGCCACCCTGAGCGCGGTCAATCAGGCGTCCCTGCTGGACAACAAGCGGTCATCGCACTGGATCTGCGCCATCAGCCTTTTCAACCCCCTGGTGCGAAACCGCGTGAGAGCGCCAATATCGCCCGTGGCTTTCACGCGAATGAGTGCGCCCTCATACGCCTCGATGATGCATGCGCATAGATCCGAGATGTCCTCATCGCCGGCGATGTCGCCTTCATATTGGGCTTGCATGAGCAGTTCGCGCATACTCGTCTCCCATCGCCGAAATGAAGTGACAAGCGCGTCCCGAACCAGAGCGCTGCGGCCCGCAGCAGTTTGCGCAATGACCCCGTAAAGGCAGCCTGCATAAGGCCCGTCTTGCTTAAGCTCCAGTTCGAGCGTTTCAAAATATACCGATAGGCGCTGCAAAGCGCGCAGAGAGGTATCAGAAAAAAGTCTTTCCCTGATCCGCGCATATTTCTGCTCATAGGCATCGATAACCGCCACCACGAAGTCGTCCTTGCTCGCAAAGAAGTAATAGAATGACCCTTTTGGGACATTCACTTCCTTCAGAACCGGACCGATTCCCACCCCCTCATAGCCATGAGCGAGCAGCTGGCGCATTCCCTCCGAAATGAGACGCGTGCGCGTCGCAGATTGACCACTCATAACTAGACCGATCGTCTACATTGCTGATTACACATACTTACCTCCTGGGAGCGATGCCGATATGAGTTTAGCACACGACCGTTATACAGGCATATATCTTGTGGCAGCTTCCGCAGTTTTATGGAGTACAGCGGGGCTGTTCGTCCGCATGGCGGATATGGACGTATGGTCGATGGTGGCGTGGCGCTCCGCCTTCACCTTCTTGACTCTCGGGGCGTTTCTTCTGCTTCGAAACAAGATCGTCAGGCAACGGTCGTCGATGTCATTCGGTCTGCCCGGCGTTGCTGCATGCTTGGTATCTGCAATTGCGGCGATCACATATATCGCGTCCTTGCGATGGACGACCGTCGCCAACGTCATGACAATCTATGCGACACTACCTTTTGTTGTGACCGGAATCGCTTTTATATGCCTGCGGGATCGGGTTACCCATCGTTTCGTCATCGCTGGCTGTGCGGCTTTCGTCGGCGTATTCATTTCGGTCGGCGCGGCGGTATCACCAAAGGACATGCTCGGCATCTTTGCCGCCTTCATCATGACCACGGGATGCGCCACGCAAATCGTCATCGCAAAGCGCTTCCCTGACATGGACGCCACCCTGATGACCGCTCTTGGCGCTCTGACCTGTCTGTGTATCGCGCTGCCGCTGATGCAGTTTGCGATTCCAGCTCCGATGCAGATCATCGCCTGCGCCCTCTACGGCGTCCTAACCACAGCACTCGGCTATATACTTCTGCTCCAAGGGTCCCGGCGTATGAACTCCGGGGAGGCCGGACTGCTTTCCATGCTGGATGTCATCCTCGGGCCGGTGTGGGTCTGGCTCTTTTATAACGAAGAAATGTCGCCCCTCGTTCTGACGGGAGGCGCTATCGTGCTGTCTGCTGTCGCCTGGTATCTGGCGGGAGGTCGCAGAGCCGCGACAGCACCATGACACACAATCTTACCGGAACTGGCGGCTCCGCCACACTCAAACCGCTCATTCCTCATCCGTCGTGAACACGATCGTCAGCCAGCGGCCGCTCCCCTCGCCGCCCAGCGCATCGCCGATCTCGTCGCGGATCGCGTCCCACTCCTCCAGACGCCGGGGCGGCCAGTCTTTCGGGACGATGAAAAAGAGTTCGATCTGACGGCCGCGGGCGACATAGAAATAGTGCGAGGAGAAACCGAATTTCTCCACCGTCTCGGCCGCCACCCGGTCCACATGCTGCTTGAAATCCAGCGGGGTCACCAGAAGGATGTCAGCCAGCGCCTGTTTCACATTGCCGAGCGGCATGGGGATGATGACGCCACAATTGCCAGACGACAGGCGTCTGCATGGTGGGAGCGCCTTTAAAGCCCATGGACCCGGGCTGGAAAGGCGCCCCCATAAAGTACAGACGTGAGAAAATGAACCGCCAGCAGACAGCAAACATCGCGACAGGAGGATCGGACTCCGCTTTTTTGCTCGTGAGCGCCGGCGGCGCTCTTACGACACTAAACCGTCAGGCTCACTTCACAACGATGGAAATGACATCCTGATAGCGGTGCGTTTCAGTTCCCTTAGCTATACCCGTCGCATTCACCGCACGTGTCGGAACGTTGCGGCCGCACTGCTTGCTTAAACGACTAGAAATGCCGCCATCTGAATAAGAGATGATCTTGGATTTCGGCAGCTTGGGCGCCAGCGCCGCAAAACTCAAAGGAGTCGCACCGCAGCTATCCGCTCTGTAAGCCGTGAGGTGGCGCGTCTGACCAACCGAAAGTTCCACCGTCTTGTCCGCACTGCCGGCGCTGACGCAACCCGAAAGAGCAAGGACAGCAACCGATACGCAGGTCAGTGAAATATATGACTTCATAATTTCTCTCCATTAATAGGTCGGCACATCTTAAAAAATAAACGAGAACTTGCACCGCATCCCTTTACACGCGCTAGTTCAAGACTGGACGATTTTTAGAGCTTCACCTATCATCCTCAATCACCCGATCGGGTGAATTAGTCGAGGTTAGAGGAACTGACTCTTTTGTTGAGGGCTACTCGGGGCAGGGATTGAGGCATGAGCATTCGTGGCTTAAGGCACTCGGACGACGACCTGATAGACCTCATTTATGCGGCGCTGCTCGGCGAGGCGTCGTGGCAGCAATTTCTCGACAGGCTTTCTGGGAATGCACCTGATGGCCGAACGATCTTGTTCTCCATGAATACGCGCGAACCCGACGATTACGTTGGCATGACCTCAAAATTCGATCTGTCGGAGCTTGAAAGCTATGCGGCATATTATATCAACACCAACCCATGGTTGGAGCATTGCGGCAGGCGAAGCGTAGGCCTGGGCGTTTTCTCGGATCAGATCGTCCCCAGAACGCAGCTGGTTAGAACCGAGTTCTTCAATGACTGGTTGGCGCCCAACAACATTTCGTCCTCCATCGGCGTCACTATTGACAAGAATGGAGACAGCCCCCTGATCGTATCCACCGTTACCAGCCGCGACGATCCCGATGAAAACAGCGCTTTTGCCGACCAGCTTACTCGTATCGCCCCCCATCTGAGGCGTGCCGCGCGTTTTTACAGGAACAGCTCGGCGCGATGGGCGGCCTTCGACCTCAATACGTCGCTGTTTGACGCCGTTGGCACGGGTATCGTCATTGTCGGAGAGAACGCACAAATAAATACAACTTCCCCGATCGGGCAGAAGTTTCTGGACAAAGGGACGCTCATATCGGTTTCACCGCTCGGAAAGTTACGCCTGCGCGGCGAGGACGCTCAGACCGTGCTGAACGCCATGTTGATGCGAAATTATGCCGGTCCCAGAACAGCGGATTTTCTCTCGCACGGCATCAGGCTCACGCTTGTCGCAATGAAGAAAGAACGCCTCTCGCTGTACTTCGAGGGCCCCACCGTTGCACTCCTGATCCAGCCTTCCGGCGCGCCTGGCGGAACACCCGGAATCGACCAGTTCTCTGAATTTCATCGGTTGACGATGGGAGAGCGGCGCGCATTTCTCGGCGTCATAAATGGTAAGACAATCACGCAGATAGCGCAGGACGCATCCGTGTCGCGCGAGACGATACGCACACAGCTCAAAAGCCTATACGCAAAGACAGGGACGCATAGCCAGAACGACCTGCTGCGTCTCGCTTACCGAATGGCGAACCCAGCCCCCTAGGTGTTCTTCGATTCGTACAACGCGTCCTTACTGAAGATGACCCGCCGACTCAAACCGCCCACTCTTCATCCGTCGTGAACACGATCGTCAGCCAGCGGTCGCTCCCCTCGCCGCCCAGCGCATCGCCGATCTCGTCGCGGATCGCGTCCCACTCCTCCAGACGCCTGGGCGGCCAGTTTTTCGGCACGATGAAAAAGAGTTCGATCTGACGGCCGCGGCCGACACGGGCGACATAGGAATAGTGGGAGGAGAAACCGAATTTCTCCACCGTCTCGACCGCCACCCGGTCCACATGCTGCTTGAATTCCAGCGGGGTCACCAGAAGGATGTCAGCCAGCGCCTGTTTCACATTGCCGAGCGGCATGGGGATGATGACGAGGCAGACCAGCGCCAGCACGGCCGGGTCGATATAGGGTGCAAGCCATGCCTGCGCCGTTCCCGTGAGCCCGTAACCCACGGCGAAGGCGACGAAGAGCGCCATGCTTAGAAGCGCGCTCATCAGCCAGCTTTTGGCATCCAGCGCCACGAATGCGGATTTCAGCCGGCGGTTCTGCCGTTTGACGAACCATGCCATGGCAAGTGAGACGGCGAAGCTGACGAAGGTGACGACGATGGCGTAGTCGAACTCGATCGATCTGCCGCCATCCATCAGGCTGTCGACGGCGTTGATGAGGGCGTAGATCGCCGCCCCCATCAGGAGCGTGCCGTTAAGCCCGAGCACCATCGGCTCCAGATGCCAGAAGCCCATGGTGAAACGCTCCACCAGCCGGCCGCCGGGTTTGGGCGCGGCGGAAGCGGCGATCAGCCGCGCGACAAGCAGCGCCAGCACCGTCATGAAAGCATCGGTCAGCGCATAAACACCGTCGAAAACAACCGCGAAAGAGCCGGAAAACAGGCCCGCGCCAATGCCGAACAGCGCCAGCAGAACCGTGACGGCAATGGAGAATTTCAGCAGGGATTGTTCTGTCATGACGTGTATTCGACCTTCAAAGGCGGACGCCGCCTTATAGAGGTTTTCGCTTTTCTGCGAGTGGCGAAAAATCTCTAACTCTTTGTTTTGTTGCATTTCCGGACGGAAAACCGGGGTCCACTTTTCCTGGAAATGCTCTATAAACACCACATACGGCACTCACAAGACAGGACAAACTCCATGGATTTCGGCATTTCCGGCAAACGCGCCCTCGTTCTCGCCTCCTCTCGCGGCCTTGGGCTGGGCATTGCGACCGCGCTGGCAAAAGAAGGCGCAAACGTCCTTCTGGTTGGCCGAAGCGGTGAAAAGCTGGCGGAAAATTGCAAGGCGATCAATGCGCTTGGCAACGGCAAGGCCGACTGGGTGTGGGGCGATCTTGCCGAGGATAATTTCGTCGAAGCCATGGTTCAGGCCGTCAACGACAAGCTCGGCGGCATCGATATTCTCGTCAACAATACCGGTGGTCCAACGCCCGGCCTCGCACAGGACATGACGGTCGACAAGCTCGACACTTTTTTTCAGTCCATGGTGCTGCGGGTCATCACGCTGACCAATGCGCTGTTGCCGCAGATGAAAGAACAGGGGTTCGGCCGCATCCTCACCGTCGCCTCGTCAGGCGTGTTCGAACCGATCCCCAATCTCGCCCTTTCCAACACGCTGCGCGGCGCGCTCGTCGGCTGGAGCAAGACTCTGTCCTCAGAAGTCGCCTCCTTCGGCATCACCTCCAACCTGCTGCTACCCGGCCGCATCCACACCGACCGCATCGACGAGCTGGATGGCGCCAATGCCAAGCGTCTGGGCAAGAGCGTCGAAGAAATCCGTGAAGCTTCGGTCAAGAGCATTCCGGCCGGCCGTCTCGGCACGGTGGAAGAATTTGCCGCCGCCGGTGCTTTCCTGTGCTCGGTGCCGGCAAGCTATATTACCGGCACGATGCTGCGGGTGGATGGCGGCGCGGCGAAGTCGAACTGAACGCCGGCAGCCTCAAGCGGCATTACGGAGCCGTTCCATAAACGACGTAACGGTTCCGTCCGGTATTCTTCGCCTCATAAAGTGCTGTATCGGCGTGGCGCAGCACATCGCTGGCGCTTTCACCGGGACTGGCATAGGCAATGCCGGCCGAACAGCTGTAGCGAAATTCGGGCCTGTCAGGCAGCGGCGCGGCATCGGCCAGAGACAACTGAAGCTGGCGCATCAGCGTTTCGGCGCTGTGCATGCGCGCGCCGCTGAGCACCAGCAGAAACTCTTCGCCACCGATTCTCCCGAGAAGGTCGTCACGGCCGGCAGTTGAAGACAGCCGCGCCGCGAAATCTTTCAGCACGAGATCGCCACAGGCATGGCCGAAGCGGTCGTTGACGCTCTTGAAATGGTCGATATCCATGATGATGACGGCGAGCGCCTGCGCCTTGTTTGGGCCGAGCAGGTGGTTGAGAGTGTCCATGGCGTAACGGCGGTTGCCGAGGCCGGTCAGCTCATCGCTCAAGGCGGATTTCAGCGCCCGGTCCCGCTCCTGGCGCAGATCGCGCAATTCGACGCCGAGTTCGGATACATCGGTTATGACGCAAAGCATCCAGCCGCCCGGCAACGTCGTTTCGGTCGTCAGCATCCACCGGCCGTCCTTGAGGCTGGTTTCGATGGTGCGAAAAGGCAGTTTGCCACGCCGCGTCTTTGCCGAGCGCAGCCACAATTCGAAATCCGACGTCTCTATGGCCGTGCCGGTTGCGGTTTGGTAACCGCTGCGCATCAGGTCCACCCAGCTCGGAAACACATTCGGGCCGACGCCGAGCGCGGTGCGGAAGGCAGTGTTGGCAAAACGCATCTCGTCATGCCCGTCAAACAGCGCATAGCCCTGCTGCGATGCTTCCATGAGGCTCATGAGCTGTTGGATGAAAACGTCCATATCACCTTGAATGAGACCGATATGCCCGGGTAGCGCGTCATTCACGGCGTGTTGGCTGATCTGGTGAGACATCGAATTTCCAAGACTACGACAAGATGGAACCATACGGACGGCAATAGTACGACACCAATTTTTTTGATAAAATATTCATATTCCAAAATAACGTCGTATCGACTGAAGTACATTTTACGCTCCAGCCCTACCTAACAGCAAAATCCTAAAAGTATTTCCGAAAACTACAACGTTCTTTCATTCCGGCATAAACATCCTGTTCACCATGCGCCGTAGCTGTCCGCATGTGAGAGCTCATGCGACGAGGCGCATGGCTCAAAAACAATAGGCGGCGCTTGCCATTCCGTCGGCCTTGTGCAATCAACCGCCCTCCTCTGACATCGGGGTGCCAAAGGCATCCCTTATCCTCACGCCGGGCCGCCCAAGGGCCGGGTGGGTTCTTCTATCGGCAACAAGGATATGGCGATGACGCAAAAGCGGGCTCTCGGCCTCGATTTCGGCACGACCAACACGGTCATGGCTCTTTCCGACACGGGCGGCGCCAGCCGTTCCATGCGCTTCACCAGCAGCGCGGGCACGGATGACAGCATGCGCACGGCGCTCTCCTTCATGAAGGATGCCGGCCTCGGTGCGGCCGCCCTGCATGTGGAAGCCGGCCATGCCGCTATCCGGCAATTCATCGACAATGCCGGCGATTGCCGTTTCCTGCAGTCGATCAAGACATTTGCGGCCTCGCCGCTGTTTCAGGGTACGCTGATCTTCGCCAAGCGCCAGAGCTTCGAAGACCTGATGGACGTGTTCCTGCGCAAGCTGAAGACCTATGCGGGCGAGGAATGGCCGGGAGACGTCTCCACCGTCATCGCCGGCCGGCCGGTGCGTTTCGCCGGCAGCAATCCGGATGAGGCGCTGGCGCTCGCCCGGTACAACGAGGCGCTCACCCGCGCCGGTTTCCCGGAAATCCACTATGTCTACGAACCGGTGGCGGCCGCCTATTATTTCGCCCAGAGCCTGAAGAAGGATGCCAATGTGCTGGTGGCGGATTTCGGCGGCGGCACGACGGACTATTCGCTAATCCGCTTCGAAACCCATGCCGGCAAGCTTTCCGCCACCCCCATCGGCCATTCCGGCGTTGGCGTCGCGGGCGATCATTTCGACTTCCGCATGATCGACAATCTGGTCTCGCCTGAGATCGGCAAGGGCAGCAAGTTCAAGAGCTTCGACAAGGTGCTGGATGTGCCCTCCGGCTATTACGTGAATTTCGGCCGCTGGAACCAGCTGTCGATCTTCAAGACCTCGAAGGAATTCACAGACCTCAAATCGCTGGTGCGCTCGGCACTGGAGCCGGAAAAGCTCGAACTCTTCATCGATCTCGTCGAACATGACGAGGGTTACCCGCTCTATCAGGCGATTTCCGCCACCAAGATGGCGCTCTCCTCGGCGGAAGAAGCGGAATTCAACTTCGCACCATTGGGCAAGGCCGGGCGCAAGATGGTGAAGCGCAGCGATTTCAACAATTGGATCGCCGAAGACCTCGCCAAGATAGAAGAAGCGCTCGACGAGGTTCTGGAAAAAACAAAAGTTGCGCCCGAAGCCATCGACAAGGTGTTCCTGACCGGCGGCACCTCCTTCGTGCCGGCCGTGCGCGAGCTTTTCACCCGCCGTTTCGACGCCGACCGGATCGAAAGCGGCGGTGAGCTGCTCTCGATTGCGCATGGTCTCGCCATGATCGGCGAAAGCGACGATATTCAGCGCTGGACAGTGTGATTTGCGGGTTCCCCGGGCGGGGAACATGGGGTAATTTCCGCCCATGATCGCCGCTCACGACCTCTCCCCGGCCGAACTCGCCGCCCTACTGCATTTCCATGCGGATGCGGGCGTGGACTGGCTGCTGGAAGAGACCCCGGTCGACCGTTTCGCCGAATTTGCCGCCGCCCGCCCGGCCCGATCCGCGCCTGCGCGGGAGGTGCCCGAGGCATCACGCCAGATGGAAAGGCCGGCGGAACGCCGTGCCGATGCGCCTCAGCGGCAGGCGGCGACGCGCAGCACGCCGGCGGCCCCCGCCATCCAGCAGAATGTCGCCATGCCGGACGAGCAGGCCGTGGCGGCCGCGCGTTTTGCGGCGGAAAGCGCGCGCTCACTCGGCGAGCTGAAAACCGCGCTTGAGGGTTTCAACGGCTGCAACCTCAAGAACAGCGCGCGCAATACGATTTTCACCGAGGGTGACCCCGCCTCCGCCATCATGGTCATCGGCCCCATGCCTGACGCCGATGACGACCGCGAGGGTCTGCCCTTTGCCGGCAAGACCGGGTTGCTGCTCGAGCGCATGCTGGCAGCCATCGGGCTTGAGCGCAGCGCCATCATGCTCGGCAACGTCGTGCCATGGCGGCCGCCGGGCAACCGCCCGCCGACTCAGGCCGAAATGGATATCTGCCGCCCCTTCATCGAGCGTCAGATTGCGCTTGCCGAGCCGAAACACCTGTTGCTTCTCGGCAACTTCACCGCTCGTTTCTTCTTTGGCGGCACCGGCACGATCCATACGCTGCGCGGACAGTGGCGTGATGTCGCAGCCGGACACCTGATTGTGCCGGCGCTCGCAAGCCTGCATCCGCAGGAACTGTTGAACGCTCCGGCCAGCAAGTCCCTGGCATGGCAGGATTTATTGGCTTTTCAGGCCAAGATTACTGAAGGCTGATTGCCTCATTCCTGGTCAATGTAAATGAATTATGAAAAAAGCCATGCGCATTACGCATAACAGCGGCGCATTTGGTCCGCTTGCCAAATCCATGCTGCGCTGCGATATATCGGACGTGTCTTGGGAGGAATTCGGTTAAAGGAACCAAGGCAATGACCACTCGCTTCCGTCCGGTACATTCCGGCTTTGAAACGCTCCGCCTGGCGGGCCTCGGCCCTCGCTCCAGTCAGGGTTACCATCGTTTCGGCGCAGCCGCTAACGAACAGATGACCGCACGCGCTGCCATGCAGCAGGTCCGCGTGACGCGTCCCTCGGCAGTCTTTGCGGATTTCCGCGAGCGCTGAGATGCTCTCAGGCCAGTTTAACGCTGGTCCCTAGATATGATTGCGCGCTGGCGTCTTTCTTCGGGAAGGCGCCTTTTGCTTTTTGTGGAGCTTTTTTCGCGAGAGGGTTGCGAGGTTTTTGAGCCCCCCCCCCAATGCTCTGACGTCATCCTCGGGCTTGACCCGAGGATCTAAGCACCTCAACAAAATCAAAACGTTGGCAGATCCTCGGGACAAGCCCGAGGATGACGCCGAGAGAAGAGAGACCCGCCGTCGTCAACTTCAAGAGAACGGCACGCAAGCATACCGTGGGACTAGCAACGTCACCCCTGCGGCGTCGAGGCCTTGCGGGCCGCGCGTCTCGCCAAACCCAGTTGATGCTCGCGGAAGATGATGAAGATGCCGGCGAGAATCACGATCGCCGTGCCGATAAGCATCGTCAGCGTGGGAATATCTCCGAACAGAATGTAGGAAACAGCGATCCCGAAAACGATGGAGCTGTATTCGAAGGGCGCGATGACAGAGACTTCCGCGTGGCGATAACTTTCCGTCAGGAAGATTTGCGCGACGCCGCCGCAGATGCCGCTGGTGATCAACAGCACGGCCTGTGTCATCGTCAGCGTGCTCCAGCCCAATGGCACGCTGATCAGCGATAACAACGTAGCGGTCAGCGAAAAATAGAGGACGATGGTCGGGGTCTTTTCCGTTTCCACCAGCTGCCGCACCTGGATCATCGCCAACCCGCCGAGTGCCGCGCCGCACAGCACGGCAATGGCGCCCAGCCCCTCGCCCGCGGCAAAGCCGCCCTCCCGCAAAAGCGTCATCTTCGGCCACAGAATGACCAGCACGCCCATCATGCCAACGAAGACAGCACTCCAGCGATAGATGCGCACCTTCTCACGCAGGATGAAGGCGGCGAAAACGACGGCAAGCAGGGGGGAGGCATAACCGATGGCGATGAATTCCGGCAGCGGCAGCATGGTCAGCCCGTAAAAGCCGCAGACCATGGAAAGAATGCCGAGAAAACCGCGTTTGAAATGGCCGAGAAGATTGTTGGTGTGCAGCGCGCTTGCCAGCGCATGCAGCCAGGCGAGATAAACGACAATGGGCAGAATGGCAAAGGCGGAGCGGAAGAAGGTGATCTGGCCGGCCGGCACATCACCTGCGGCCTTGATACAGGTCTGCATGACAAGAAAGAAGCCGACCGAAATCAGCTTCATGCTAATCCCACGAAAGGGATTCATCGGTTCGGCGTTCATTGGCAGTTACTCATATCGGCTGCGCAGACACGCCATCGGGAGGTTTTCATGCGGGAAAGGACGACGCAGGAGAAGTGGATGCGCCAAGGCTAGAGCATTCTTCCGGGGCTTTACAGCAAAAAATGCTATTTACCCATGAATTCGGTTGATCTGGGGCAGCTTCGTTTGCCCGGCTGGCGGGATGGCCGCGCACCAAAAGCGACACGCGCTAAAATTTGAAGAAAATAAAATATAATTTCAGCAATCGTTCAACATTTCCTGCGATGGTCCTGAAGTCCGGCGGCGGGAGGATCGTCTGCGGGGCCGACGAAGCCTTCCATGGCGGGACAGAATGTCCTCCGATGCGCACATGAACGTGACCAATACTCCACCTATTTTACATCCGGGCCTTATGACGACATGATGCCGGGAAGACCACGCCAAGTTATTCAGGGATAGTCATGCGAACAGACACGGGCCAGATCGTTCACCTGGCAGATTACCGCCCCACCGATTTCGTTCTGGAGCGGGTGGATCTCACCTTCGAACTCGACCCCAAGAATACCAAGGTCGAAGCCCGTCTGATCTTTCATCGGCGCGAAGGTGCTGAGCGTGAGGCGCCACTGGTTCTCGATGGCGACGAGCTGAAGCTCTCAAGCCTGCTGCTCGACCAGGTGGAACTTCCCGCCGGCCAATATGAGGCAACGCCCGACAGCCTGATCATCCGCGACCTGCCGGCCGAATCTCCCTTCGAGATCTGCGTCACCAATTACATCAACCCGCAGGTCAATACGCAACTGATGGGGCTTTACCGCACCAACGGCGTTTATTGCACCCAGTGCGAGGCGGAAGGTTTCCGCCGCATCACCTATTTCCCCGACCGCCCCGATGTTCTGGCGCCCTATACGGTGACGATCATCGCGGCGAAGGAAGGCAATCCCCTGCTGCTCTCGAACGGCAATTTCCTCGGCGGCGGCAATTACGATGAAGGCCGTCACTTTGCGGCCTGGTTCGATCCGCATCCCAAGCCCAGCTATCTCTTCGCGCTTGTCGCCGGTGATCTCGGCGTGGTGGAAGATAGCTTCACCACCATGTCCGGTCGCGAAGTGGCGTTGAAGATTTACGTCGAGCACGGCAAGGAGCCGCGCGCGGCCTATGCCATGGATGCGCTGAAGCGTTCGATGACATGGGACGAAGAGCGCTTCGGACGCGAATATGACCTCGATATATTCATGATCGTCGCCGTGTCCGATTTCAACATGGGGGCGATGGAGAACAAGGGTCTCAACGTCTTCAACGACAAATTCGTGCTGGCCGACCCGGAAACCGCCTCTGACGCTGACTACGCCAATATCGAGCGTATCATCGCGCATGAATATTTCCACAACTGGACGGGCAATCGCATCACCTGCCGCGACTGGTTCCAGCTCTGCCTGAAGGAAGGCCTGACGGTTTATCGCGATCAGGAATTTTCCGCCGACATGCGCTCGCGTCCGGTCAAGCGTATCGCCGATGTACGTCACCTGAAATCGGAGCAGTTCCCGGAGGATTCCGGTCCGCTGGCGCATCCGCCACGCCCGGATACCTATCGCGAAATCAACAATTTCTACACGACGACCGTTTATGAGAAGGGTGCCGAAGTCACCCGCATGATCGCCACCATTCTTGGCGCTGAGGACTTCAAGAAGGGCATGGACCTCTATTTCGAACGGCATGACGGCGAAGCAGCGACGGTCGAAGATTTCGTCAAGAGCTTTGCCGATGCCAGCGGTCGCGATCTCTCGCAGTTTTCGCTATGGTACACCGAGGCCGGCACGCCGCTGGTCTCCGTGTCGTCCGCTTACGATGCCGGCAAGGCCACTTTCAGCCTGACGCTGGAACAGACCGTGGCACCAACGCCCGGCCAGTCGGTGAAGCAGCCGCGCCACATTCCGCTCTCGCTGGCGCTGATCCTCGATAACGGCCAGATCGCCGAGCCGCAGGCCGTCGAAGGCGGCGAGTATCGCGATGGCGTGCTGCATCTGACTGAGCGCAACCAGACCTTCTCCTTCTCCGGCATTTCCTCGCGCCCGGTGCTGTCGATCAACCGCAGTTTTTCGGCACCGATCAATCTGGATTTCGAGCAGAATGCGGCCGATCTGGTGCAGATCGCCCGGCATGAAACCGACATGTTCGCCCGTTTCCAGGCGCTGACCGATCTTGCCCTGCCGGCGCTGATTGCCGCCACCAAGGCGGTGCAGAACGGTGAAGAGATACAGACGGATGCGGCGCTCTCTACCACGCTCATCGAAATCATCGGTGACGATACGCTGGAGCCGGCGTTCCGGGCACAGGCGCTTGCCCTGCCGAGCGAAACGGATATCGCCCGCGAACTCGGCGGCAACACCGATCCCGACGCCATCCACAAGGCGCGCAATGCCACAATCAAGGCCATTGCCACGACCGGCCTCGAGACGCTGCGACGGCTTGCCGATAGTGCTGCCAATGCCGAGGCCTACAGCCCCGACGCCGACAGCGCCGGACGCCGTTCGCTGCGCAATGGCGCCCTGAGCTTCCTCGCCTATGCCGAGGGAACGCCGGAGCGGGCGGCGAAGGCCTATGCCGACGCCACCAACATGACCGATCTCGCGCATGCGCTGAGTGTCCTGACCCAGCGTTTCCCTGATAGCGCCGAGACGAAGGAAGCCCTTGCTGCCTTCGAAACGCGCTTTGCCGACAATGCGCTCGTTCTCGACAAATGGTTCTCGCTACAGGCCGCCATTCCCGGCGACGGGGCGCTTGACCGCATCAAGACACTGATGAAATCGAAACATTTCATCGCCACCAATCCGAACCGGGTGCGTTCGCTGGTCGGCACGCTCGCCTTCTCAAACCCCACCGGTTTCCACCGTGCGGACGGCGCGGCCTATCGCTTCCTGGCCGAGCAGATCATCGCCATCGACAAACGCAATCCACAGCTTGCCGCGCGCATCCTCACCTCCATGCGCTCCTGGCGTTCTCTGGAGGCAAGCCGTGCCGAACACGCGAAAGCCGCGCTTTCGACCATTGCCGAGGCAAAGGGCCTCTCGACGGATGTGAGCGATATTGTCGGGCGCATCCTGAAGGGCTGAACCTCCGCCGAGGCTGCACCGCCACCCTGATCGACGCCATGACGCCGTCTTGATTTCCATCAAGGCGGCGTCATGCATTGCGCGGCATCATGCTGCACAAGGGGCCGAAGCCGGCCCGGGATCAGAAAGGAATGGCAGATGACGGACATGTCGAAAACGAGCGCCTCGTTTCAGCGTTTCATGACCGATGCCCCGGCCCACAAGGCGGCATGGTTTCAGGCCGTGCAGGGTCTGGGTGCAGCCTCGACGCTGGATGTGAAGACGCAGAGCCTGATCTATATCGGCATTCTGGCCGCACTGCGCCTGGAAAGCGGCATCGGTTTTCATGTCATGGAAGCCAAGGCGCGCGGTGCAAGCCGCGACGATATCATCAGCGCGGTGCTGACCGGCCTCCCCGCCGCCGGCAATGGCGTGATCGGTGCGCTTGGGCCTGCACTGGATGCTTTCGACGGCGTTTGAGCACATCCCTGCACCGCCGGAATTGAGGTTCCGGCTCACTGATTTTGCTGACAAAACCCGCTTTTTCCTGAGCAGCATCAAACCGTCCCGAAAAAATACGGAGTCGGTTCAAGGGGTTAAAATTCTTTTAACTTTTGCCTCTGGACACGGCGAATCGCATTTGATTCATTAGGGATATTCGAGCGGCGGCGCTTCGAATCAGTGGGGATATCTAAAAGGCGGGACAATGACGAACGTGCGGCGGGCGACTGCGGGCGATGAGCGGCCGTATGCCAAATTTTCTGATCTGGCGGCCTGGGGCGAAAGGCTTTCCAGCGACCTGATGGGTTTGATGAATGGCACCGACCGCCCGCCGGCGCAGGTCGAGACCCTGCTGAAACGTCTGATCCCCATTCTCATCCTCGCCTTCCTCGTCGTCGTTGCCGCCTCGCGCATGATGGGCATCGTTGCCGAATATAGCCGCATGGAAGAAGCCGCCCGCCATTCCACCGCGCTGACGGCGCTGACTGCCAAAGCGGCCCTTCTCAACAACGACACCGTCTTCACCACGCAGGATCGGACCCGCGCCGAGGCGAACCTTGTCGCCGCTTTGCCATCGGGCAGCCTTGCCGATGGCACCATGGTGCTGCTCTCTGGCAGCAATGGCCGCATCTTCGCAGGCGCCGGTAAGGATGCCTTGCTTTATGTCGGCACCTCGCTGCCCGCCCTGCTTCCCGAGATTGCCATCGTGCAGCGTTTCCCCGGCGCACCCGGCACCATCGAGACCAATATCGATGGCCAGCAGCATTATGCGACGATGATCCCCTTCGGCGACGATGGCGCGATGGTGATCGCGGCGCGTTCGCTGCAGCCAATCCGGTCCTTCTGGCGCAGCGAAATCGCCATGAACGTGACGTTGTTCGCCGGCATCTCCTCCATCCTGCTCGTCGTGCTCTACGCCTATTACATGCAGGTGAAGCGCGCCCGCGACGCGGACGACATCTTCGCCGAATCGAACCTGCGGGTGGAAACGGCGCTGTCGCGCGGCCGCTGCGGCCTGTGGGATTTCGATCTTGCCAGCCGGCGCATGTTCTGGTCGGGCTCACTCTACGAAATTCTCGGGCGGCCGCCGAAGGCCGCACCGCTCTCCTTCTCCGACGCTGCCCGCATGATGCATTCCGAAGACGGCAATCTTTATGAGCTTGCCCGCGCCGTCGGCTGCGGCAACCTGCGCCAGATCGATCAGATTTTCCGCATGCGCCATGCCAAGGGCCATTACGTCTGGCTGCGCGCCCGCGCCCAGGTCATCCGCACCAATAACGGCCCGCGCGTCATCGGCATCGCCATGGACGTCACCGAACAGCATCGCCTCGCGCAACGCTACGCCGAGGCCGACCAACGCCTTGCAGATGCGATCGAATCCACATCGGAAGCCTTCGTGCTGTGGGACAAGAACGATCGCCTGGTGATGTGCAACACCCATTACCAGAAGGCCTATGGCCTGCCGGACAGCGTGCTGGTTGCGGGCACCGAAAAAAGCACCGTCTATGCTGCAGCCGCTCGCCCTGTCGTTGAGCGTCGCGTTGCCGATCCGGACCAATCCGGCCTGTCGCGCACCACGGAAGTGCAGCTTGCCGATGACCGCTGGCTGCAGATCAACGAACGCCGCACCCGAGATGGCGGCCTCGTTTCGGTCGGCACCGATATTACCCTTTTAAAGCGCCATCAGGAACGGCTGCGCGATTCCGAACGCCGGCTGATGGCGACCATTGGCGATCTCTCCGCCTCGCAGCACAAGCTGGAGCGGCAGAAGACGGAACTTTCGGACGCCAACGCCAATTACCTCGCCGAAAAAGAGCGCGCCCAGGCGGCAAACCGGGCGAAATCGGAGTTCCTGGCCAATATGAGCCATGAGCTGCGCACGCCGCTCAACGCTATCCTCGGCTTTTCCGAAATCCTGCTGAACGAGATGTTCGGGCCGGTCGGCTCGCCGAAATATTCCGAATATGCGCGCGATATCCACGATAGCGGCAAACACCTCTTGAACGTCATCAACGACATTCTCGACATGTCGAAGATTGAAGCCGGCCATATGCGCATCAACCGCGAGACCATCGATCTCGCGCCGCTGATCGAGGAAACGCTGCGTCTCACCGCCATTCAGGCCGAGCAGAAGAACATCACAGTGCAGCAGAAGGTCTGCGCTGGCCTCACCATGCAAGGCGACCGCCGCGCCATGAAGCAGATCATGCTCAACCTGCTCTCCAACGCCGTGAAATTCACCGGCGAGGGCGGCCGTATCGCGCTGCGCACCCATGTGCACGAAGCCGCGATGATCCTCACCATCGCCGACACCGGCATCGGCATCCCCGCCCAGGCGCTCGACAAGATCGGCCAACCCTTCGAACAGGTGCAAAGCCAATACGCCAAAAGCCAGGGCGGCTCCGGCCTCGGACTTGCGATTTCCCGCTCGCTCGTCAAGCTGCATGGCGGAACGATGAAAATTCGCTCGTGTGAGGGTCGCGGAACGGTGGTGACGATTATCATTCCGCATACGGCGGGGCGTTGCGGGATGGTGCATTGAGGTGGCGTTGGATGCGCTGACTGTCCTGTAATAAGTAAAGGTCGAGTGCGCGATCCCCCCCTCTGCCCTGCCGGGCATCTCCCCCTCAAGGGGGGAGATCAGCTAGACGGATGCTCCCCGCCAAATTCGCAACATTTGAGATGATCGCGCCGTTGCCGCATACCGATCTCCCCCCTTGAGGGGGAGATGCCCGGCAGGGCAGAGGGGGGTGAAGCCTCACCCACCATTCTTCACCACCGCCACAAACGCTTTCCGCACCGCTTTCGCCAGCCGCTTCACCTCACCCTCCAGCGTTGAGATATCTGGGCAATCCCCCGCTCGGCACACGAGATCGATCAGACCCGCCGGCGCCTCTTTCGGATTGAACGCCCCATCGATGCACAGCCGCACGATCTGGGATATCTCGGTATAAAGCCCCATCGCCGCCATACAGTCATCGAGAGCCTGCGGCTCCATGACGGGTGCTGCGAGCGCCTGCAGCGCTTCGGCGGTGTTGCGCCCCGGTTCATGCACGGCAAGTCCTTTCACCGGCCCCACCAGCGCCAGATATTGCGCGATGAATTCGAGGTCGATCAGGCCGCCATTGATGAGCTTGAAGTCCCAATTGTTTTCCGGCGGTTTTTCCTGCTCGATGAGGCTGCGCATTTCCAGCACATCGGCCGAAACCTTGGCCACGTCGCGCTTTTGCGAAAGGATGGAGGCGATGATGCGGCGCGCGTCCTCCATCAGCGAGGCTTCGCCGCAGATGAGCCGCGCGCGCGACAGCGCCATATGTTCCCAGGTCCAGGCTTCCTCGCGCTGGTATTTCTCGAAGGCGGAAATGCGGGTCGCCACTGGCCCCTTGTTGCCGGAGGGACGAAGCCGCATGTCCACCTCGTAAAGCACGCCCTCCGCCGTCGGTGCGGAAAGCGCGGCAATCAGCCTTTGCGTGACGCGGGTGAAATAACGCACGACATCCAGCGGTTTTGCGCCGGTGGATTCATGGGCGGTGTCGTCATAATCGTAAAGCAGGATGAGATCGACATCCGAACCGGCGGTCAGTTCGAAGGAGCCGAGCTTGCCCATGCCCATGACGGCGACGCGGCCGCCGGGATAGGACCCATGCGCCGCTTCCATCTCCGAAAGAACCGCATTCAACGCCGCCTCGATGACAAGATCGGCAAGATGAGTGAAAGCACGGGCAGCGACCTCACCGCGGATTGCGCCGGTCAGCAGCCGAACCCCGATCAGGAAGCGCTGTTCGGCGGCGAAGATGCGCAGCCGGTCGAGAATATCCTCGTAGTGGCGGGCATTGGATAGAAAGTTGCCCATGCGGTGGGCGAGATAATCGCGGGTCGGCACGTCGCTCATCAGAGCCGGGTCGAGCATGCCATCGAAGACATGCGGGCGGGCGGCGATGATTTCAGCCAGACGCGGGGCCGAGGACATGATCGTCACCAGCAGCGACAGAAGCGCCGGGTTGTTACCGAGCAACGAGAAGAGCTGGATGCCAGCCGGCAGGCCGGAGAGGAAATTATCAAAACGCAGCAGCGCCTCATCGGCCCGCTTGCTTTCGCCGAAGGCGCGCAGCAGGTCGGGCGTCAGTTCCGTCAGCCGCTCGCGCGCCTCGACGGATTGCGTCGCACGATAGCGGCCATTGTGCCAGGTGCGGATGACGCGGGAAATATCCTCCGGCCGTTGAAAGCCAAGCGTGGAAAGTGTCTTCAGCGTATCGGGATCGTCCTTCTGGCCGGTGAAGACAAGATTGCCCGCCTCGCCTGACAGTTTCACCTCCTGCTCGAACAGCGCCGAATAACGCCGCTCCACCAGCCGCAGCACCTCTTCCAGCCTCTCCGAGAAGGCCTTGGTGTCATCGAAGCCGAGCATGAAGGCAATGCGCTTCAATTCAGTTTCAGTGTCTGGCAACACATGGGTCTGCTCGTCGCGCACCATCTGGATGCGGTGCTCGACCTCGCGTAAAAACCAGTAGGCTGCCGTCAGGCTGTCGCGGGTCTCGGCGTCGATCCATTTCGCCTCGGTCAGCGCGGCAAGCGCCTCTTCCGTTGCACGCACGCGCAGCGGCGGCATGCGGCCGCCGGCAATCAGCTGCTGCGTCTGGGCGAAGAACTCGATCTCGCGGATGCCGCCGCGCCCGAGTTTGACATTGTGGCCCTTCACCGCGATCGCGCCATGGCCCTTATGGGCGTGGATCTGCCGCTTGATGGAGTGGATATCGGCAATCGCCGCATAATCGAGATATTTGCGGAAGATGAAAGGCGTCAGCTCGCGCAGGAAATTCTCGCCCGCCTTGATATCACCGGCAACCGGCCGCGCCTTGATATAGGCGGCGCGTTCCCAGTTCTGGCCCCTGCCCTCGTAATAAAGCAGCGCCGCCTCCACGGGGATGGCAAGCGGTGTCGAGCCGGGGTCCGGCCGCAGTCGCAGATCGGTGCGGAACACGTAACCATCGGCCGTGCGCTCCTGCATGATGCGCACGAGGCGGCGCATCATGCGGCCGAAATTCTCCGTCGCATCATAGGGGTCGTCCATGATGCCCGCAGACGGTTCGAAGAACACAACGGCGTCGATATCGGAGGAATAGTTGAGCTCGCGCGCGCCGAGCTTGCCCATGCCGAGCACGATGAGGCCGGACCCTTCGCTGGGTGCTGCGACATTCTTCAGTTTCAGCTTGCCGCTCTCATGGGCGGCGAGCAACAGGTGATCGATGGCGGCGGAGAGCGATGCATCCGCCATATCGCTCAGCCAGCGTGTCGTATCGCGCGCGGTGAAGATGCGCGCCAGATCGGCAAGTGCTGCGATGAAAGAGAGCCGCCGCTTGGCTACCCGCAGCCGCGACATCACCTCGTTTTCGCTCGGCGCCCCACCTTCTTCGCCCGGCTTCCAGCAATCGCGCGCATCACGGACAAGCTCGGTCAGCAGCGGCTCGAGCGGTTTCGAGATCGCCAGCGACAAAAGCCCCTCATCCGCCGACGCCATGTCACGCAGATAGGGGGACAGCGTGAAAGCCGCGGCGATAAATTCCTTCAGCGGGCTTTCTCCGGCAAGCAGCGCGGCGACCGCAGGCTCGCTTTTGCCGATATCCTTCAGCGTCGAAAGAACGGATTTCAGTTCCGTCTGCGTATAGGGGCGGATCACGCCCGGCAGAACCTCGCTCAGCCGCCTTTCGGCGGTTTCCCGTTTCGTCACTGTGTCTCTCCCTCTTCCGCCCGTCCTGCCAGAGCCTGCCGGCGCGCCTCTCTGGCGTTTTAACAAATGCCGAGTGCTTTGCGATCAAAAAACCGCTGAGGGAGATGCTTTCCCGGATCCGAGATCGGTGCAAGCGTACCAATCCATCGCATCCACCCTCCAAGGCAGGGCGAACGGCGTGCTGGCTGCCAGGGGCGAGCGTGACCCCCGCTTACAGTTTGGTCAGCGGAAACACCATCGAAACGGTCAGCCCCGGGCAGGCCGCATTCGCGGCGTCCGTGTCCGACAGCTTCAGCGATCCGCCATGCAGTTCCATCACCGCTTCCACCAGCGACAGGCCGAGCCCGGTCCCGGGTTTCGAGCGGCTTTCATCCAGCCTGACGAAGCGTTTCAGCACCTCGCCGCGTTTGTCGGCGGGAATGCCGGGGCCGTTATCGGCGACGGAGAGCACAATGGCCTCCTGCTCTCTTGCCAGACGCACGACGAGTTTTTTATCGCCCTCGCCCTCGCAGGCATATTTCATGGCGTTGTCGATGAGGTTGGAGAGCGCCTGGCCGATCAGTTCGCGGTTGCCCTTGACGACGAGGCCCTGCTCGATTTCGGTTTCCAGAGCCAGCCCCGCATCCTCGGCCACCGGCTCGTAGAGTTCGGCGCTGTCTTCGGCAATCGCCGAGACGTCCACATCGGTCATTTCGGCGGCGATCGAACCTGCCTCGACGCGGGAGATCATCAAGAGCGCATTGAAGGTGCGGATAAGCTGATCGGATTCGGCGATGATGCCTTCAAGCGCTGCGCGGCGTTTCGTCTCGTCATCGTCGTCGAGCGCTGCGGCCGCCTTGTTGCGCAGCCGCGTCAGCGGCGTCTTCAGGTCATGGGCGATGTTGTCGGAGACCTGCCGCAGACCCTCATTCAGCTTTTCGATGCGGCCGAGCATGGCGTTGAGCGAACCGGACAGGCGGTCGAATTCATCTCCGGAGCGGCCCTGCGGCAGGCGCTGGGAAAGGTCACCGGCCATGATCTTCTTGGTCGCCGCCGACATGCGGTCGATGCGTTTCAGCGCATTGCGGCCGATGCCGAACCAGATGAGCAAGGCACCACCGCTCATGATCGCCAGCGCCACCATCAGCGCATTGCGCACCAGCGCCCGGAACTTCGTCGGCTCGCCGAGATCGCGGCCGATCAGGATGCGCAGACCGTTGTCCAGCGTGAAGACATTAGCGGTGGCCAGATGCTGAACGCTGTTGCCGCTTTCGGAATAACGCTCGTAACGGAAAGGGAAACCTGTCCAGCCTTCCTTGTCGAAGACGCCGGGCTGCACGGAGGCGACGTTGCCGGCCAGGATTTCACCATTCGGGCCGGCAATGATGTAAAGGCTCGCGCCCGGCTGGCGGGCGCGTCGCTCCATCATCCGCAGCAGCGGGTTGATGCCGCCGCGATTATAGATGCGCTGCACATCCGAGACTTCCTGCAACACGGCGTCGCGCGTCTGCTGGTTCAGCAACCGTTCGGAGAGAGCGGTGACATAGAAGACGAGGAAGGCGGCGCAGAGCGCGAACAGCAGAATATAGAGCGCCGAAAGGCGCACCGCCGTCGATCTGAACAATATTCTGAGGCGGGCCATTTTCGCCAATCAGCCCTCGTCCTTCATCATGTAACCGGCGCCGCGAATGGTCTTCAAGAGCGGCTTTTCGAAGTCCTTCTCGATCTTCGAGCGCAGGCGGGACACATGCACGTCGATGACATTGGTCTGCGGGTCGAAATGATAGTCCCAGACATTTTCGAGAAGCATGGTGCGGGTCACCACCTGGCCGGCATTCTTCATCAGATATTCGAGCAGGCGGAATTCGCGCGGCTGCAGCAGGATTTCCTTGCCGTTGCGGCGAACATCGTGCGACAGCCGGTCGAGTTCGAGATCGCCGACGCGGTAGATCATGTCCTGCTCGGGCTTGCCCTTGCGGCGACCCAGCACCTCGATACGGGCGAGCAGTTCGGAAAAGGCATAGGGCTTCGGCAGGTAATCATCGCCGCCGGCGCGAAGGCCGGTCACGCGGTCATCCACCTGACCCAATGCGGAAAGGATCAGCACCGGCGTCTCGATGCCGCGGCGGCGCAGCTCGCTTATGACGGAAAGCCCGTCGCGGCGCGGCAGCATGCGGTCGATCACCATCACGTCGTAAGCGTTCTCGCAGCCCATGAACAGGCCGCTCTCACCGTCGCTGGCATGATCGGCGACGATCCCGGCTTCGCGGAACGCCTTGGTCATATAGGCCGCAGCCTCTAGGTCGTCTTCAATGACAAGAATCTTCATGTGCGGGACAATAGCGCCCTCGCCCTTTTCCGCACAACCGGAAACAGATGCGGGAGTAACTTCCTGAACTTTGTTTTCCATGAGGTTTCCTCCGAAGACTTAAGGCCTATGGCGTTATCTCGCTTCAAGATGGGCGACTACCTGTGGAGCGAGTGGTCGCCGCTTGTTTCTTCTCCCCGCCGGGGAGAAGTCCGCGGCAGCGGGATGAGGGGGCAAGGGTCAAGATAAAACGAGGGCTAGCCCCCTCATCCGACCCTTCGGGCCACCTTCTCCCCCCTCGGGGAGAAGAAACGGGCTGCAACGCCCTGCCATACTCAACCGCCCCATCTGAAGAGCGGAATACGATGCCGGCTCCCGAAAGAACCGGCATCGCCTGTCAATCTATCAACCCTGGTCGATATCCAGAGCGATGAAGCGGCTGCCATCGTCCGTCTGGATCTGGAACAGGGCCTTGGAACGACCGTCCTTCTTGGCCTGCTCGAGGATCTTCTCGACATCGGCGGCGGAGGCGACCTGCTGGTTGTTGACCGAGGTGATCTTCTCACCCGTCTTCAGACCACGGGCAGCGGCATCGCTGTCGGGATCGACATCGGTAATGGCGAGGCCATTTCCGTCATCGGAAGGCGAAACCGTCAGGCCGAGGCTGGAGAGCACCTTCTCGCTGGAGGACTGGCTGCCCTTGTCGTCGTTCTGGCCTGGTGTCGCCTTGGAGGCCTCGTCGCTGGTGAGATCGCCGAGCGTCACCGTGACGGACTGCGACTTACCACCACGCCACAGCGAGATTTCGACCTTGCTGTTGGGCGCCATGCCGCCGATGCGGCGCGACAGATCGCGGGCATCCTTGACGGGATCGCCGTTGACGGCGGTGATGATGTCACCCTGCTTGATACCGGCCTTGTCGCCCGGCGAGCCGGACTGCGGCGAAACGACCAGCGCACCCTTGGCTTCGGCAAGGCCGAGCGATTCGGCGATATCCTTGCTGACGGGCTGGATTTGCACACCGAGCCAGCCGCGTTCAACTTTGCCGTCCTTTTGCAGGTCGGCGATCACATCCTTGGCGACCGAGGACGGGATGGCGAAGGCGATACCGACATTGCCGCCGGAGGGCGAGAAGATGGCGGTGTTGATGCCGACCACTTCACCGTTGAGGTTGAAGGCGGGACCACCCGAGTTACCGCGGTTCACGGCAGCGTCGATCTGGAGATAGTCGTCATAGGGGCCGGAGCCGATATCACGGCCGCGGGCCGAAATGATGCCTGACGTCACCGTCCCGCCGAGGCCGAAGGGGTTACCGACGGCGACGACCCAGTCACCAACGCGGATTTTGGTGTCATCGGCAAATTTCACATAGGTGAACTTGCGGTTCACATCGACCTTGAGCAGCGCCAGATCGGTACGCGGATCGCGGCCGACAAGCTTGGCGTCGAGTTCGGTGCCGTCATTCATGACGACCGTATAGGCGGAACCGTCATCGACGACGTGGTTGTTGGTGACGACATAACCGTCTTCGGAAATGAAGAAACCGGAGCCTTGCGCGACCGGGCGCAGCGGACCTTTGCCGTCACGATGGCGGTTCGGACCACGGTCGGAGCGATCCTGGTTGGGGCCGCCGAATTCCTTGAAGAAACGCTTCAGCGGATGGTCATCCGGCAGCTGGTCGAGGCCGCGGCCGCCGAAATTGAAGGAGAAGTTGCTGGAATCGTCGGAAGCAGGCTGCACGTTCGACTGCACGCGAACGGAAACGACGGCGGGCGAGACGGCATCGACCACATTGGCGAAGCTCGGAACCTGCGGCGCGGTTACTTCGACAGGGGCAGCAAACGAGTGAAGGATCGGAGCGGCGAGGCCGGTCGAGAGCATCAGCGCCGCAAGGCCGCCAACGGTCGTGGCCTTCAGGGCCGTCTTCAGCGAGGCCGTCTTTAGCGAGGAATGGCCGTTTTGCGAATGAGACATGGTGTACCTTCTTTCTTCATTCAGACTGGAACCCGTGTGACCGGGGAAGCGGTGGATGATGAAGATATAGGAGGCAACACCTTACGGCGAAGTGTCTGATGAATGAAAAATCCGTAATGTTGAAAAAGAACCGGAAGAAAAAAGGAAACCGATTATTTTTCAATGAGATTACGAATTCGCTCTTCTTCGTCCGCACTCAGTTTTTGTGGCTGTTCCTGGGTGGCGCGGCGACGCGAAAACACGAAGACGGCGAAAATCCCGGCAAGGGTGAGGCCGATGGGCGCGCCCCACAAAAGCACGGTGCGCAGGCTGAGGCGGGGTTTCAGGAGCACGAATTCGCCGTAACGCGACACGACATAATCGATGACGGCCTTGTCGCTGTCACCCTGAACCAGCCGGTCGCGCACGAGGACGCGCAGGTCACGCGCCAGTTCGGCGTTGCTGTCGTCGATGGACTGGTTCTGGCAGACCATGCAGCGGAGCTGAGACGTGAGGTTGCGGGCGCGTTGCTCCAGCACGGGGTCTTTCAGCACTTCGTCGGGGTTGAAGGCGAAGGTCGGCCATGACGTAACCATGAGGACGAGAAGGAGCGTGAGCCCTGCCACAACCTCCCTCATTCCGCCGCCTCCGGCATTGCAGCCCGTACAGGTTTTGCCTTGCGGGTCGGCGCGCCCACGCGCAATCGCCTGTCGGAGAGCGAGATCAAACCGCCCGCCATCATGAACAGCGTGCCGCCCCAAATGCAGAGGATGAAGGGTTTCCACCAGATTCGCACCACCATGCCGCCATCGGCCATGGGGTCACCCAGCGAGACGTAAAGCTGGCTGAGGCCGAAGGTCAGGATGCCTGCTTCCGTCGTCGGCATGCGTCGCGCGGTATAGAGCCGCTTGGACGACCAGACATCGGCCACCTCCACCCCCGCCTTGCGCACGGTGAAATGGCCGCGATCCTCGGTGAAGTTCGGGCCGACGGCGTGGCGGATACCATCGAAGGTCAGGCTGTAACCGCCCGCTTCCGCCACCATGCCCTGTTTCATTTCCAGAACCGTTTCGGTCTCATAGGTGGTCACGATGACGATGCCGAGCACGGTGATGCCGAGACCCATATGCGCCAATGCCGTGCCGAAGGCCGAACGCGGCAGGCCTTTCAGGCGGCGGAATGCAATGCCGAAGGCGAGTTTGCCGAAGTTGGCGCGATACCAGAGGTCGGCGAAAGCGCCGAAGATCAGCCAGAAACCGGCGGCGATGCCGAGGGCGGCCAGCACCGGACCGCCATTTTCGATATACCACAGCGTCAGCCCGGCAAGAGCGGCAAGCGCCGCGGCCACATAAAGCCGCTGGAAGGCTCCGAGAAGATCGCCGCGCTTCCAGGCGAGCATCGGGCCAAAGGGTGTGACGATCAGGATCGGGATCATCAGGAGGCCGAAGGTGAGGTTGAAGAAGGGTGCGCCGACCGAGATTTTTTCGCCCGTCAGCGTTTCCAGAATGAGCGGATAGAGCGTGCCGATCAGTACGGTCGCGGTGGAGACCGTCAGGATCAGGTTGTTGAGAACGAGCGATCCCTCACGCGAGATCGGCGCGAACAGGCCGCCTGCCTTGAGCGACGGCGCACGCCACGCAAACAGCGCGAAGGCGCCACCGATAAAGATCGTCAGAATGCCGAGAATGAAGATACCGCGGCTCGGATCGGTGGCGAAAGCATGTACCGAGGTCAAAACGCCGGAGCGCACGAGGAAGGTGCCAAGCAGCGACAGCGAAAAGGTCATGATCGCCAGAAGCACGGTCCAGATCTTCAGCGCCTCGCGCTTTTCCATGACCAGCGCCGAATGCAGAAGTGCCGTTCCGGCAAGCCAGGGCATGAAGGAGGCGTTTTCCACCGGATCCCAGAACCACCAGCCGCCCCAGCCGAGTTCATAATAGGCCCAGTAGGAGCCCATGGAGATGCCGGCGGTCAGGAAGGTCCATGCGGCGAGCGTCCACGGCCGTACCCAGCGCGCCCAGGCGGCGTCGATGCGTCCTTCCAGAAGTGCCGCAACGGCAAAGGAGAAACAGACGGAAAAGCCGACATAACCGAGATAAAGCAGCGGCGGATGGATGGCGAGGCCGAAATCCTGAAGAATGGGATTGAGGTCCTGCCCCTCCGCCGGCACCGGCTCCAGCCGCAGGAACGGGTTGGAGGTGAGCAGGATGAACAGCAGGAAAGCGACGGAAATCCATGCCTGTACGGCAAGCACATTGGCTTTGAGCGTTTCCGGCAGGTTGCGGCCGAAGGCGGCGACGAGCGCGCTGAAAAACACCAGAATGAGCAGCCACAGCAGCATCGAGCCTTCGTGGTTGCCCCACACGCCGGTCAGCTTGTAGAGCATCGGCATCAGCGAATGGGAGTTTTCCCAGACGTTGCGCACGGAAAAATCCGAGACGGCATAGGCTCTCGTCAGTGCCGCAAAAGACAGGCCGACCAGAAGGAACATCAGAACAGAGCCGATGGACGCGATATCCATCAGCGCCCGATCGTTGCGGCGCGCGCCGATGACCGGCAGCGTCGAGACGATCAGCCCCACACCGAGCGCCAGAACCAGAACATAATGGCCGATCTCGTTGATCATCTGGTCGCTCCGGTCTTGTCGGAAGAAGGTGCGCTGGCCGCTGGCGTTGCGGCGGCAGGTTCCTCGCCGTCTCCCGCATGCTGCCACAGGCCCTTGTCCTTCAGCCGGTCGGCCACTTCCTTCGGCATGTAGTTCTCGTCATGCTTGGCCAGCACGCTATCGGCCACGAAACCGTGGGTCGCGGCATCGAACATGCCTTCAGTCACGACGCCCTGCCCTTCGCGGAAAAGATCGGGGAGGATGCCGGTATAGCTGACCGGCACGGTTGCCTCGCCATCGGTCACCGTGAAGCTGACCGTCCGGCCCTCGCCGCGCTTGATCGAGCCTTCCGCCACCAGCCCGCCGAGGCGGATGCGGGTGCCGGGGTTGACCGGCGTCTTCTCCAGATCGGCCGGCATGTAGAAATAGGCAATGGACTGGCCGAAGGCGAACATGACCAGCAGCACGGCTGCAACAATGAAGCTCATCCCGCCGCCGATGATCGCCAGACGTTTCTGTTTGCGGGTCATTGCGTCACTCCCTGCGGCGCGGCATCCTGCTGCCCGTTCATGCGGATCGGTCCGGCGGAAACGCCCAGTTCCTTCGCCAGCGCCAGAAGCTGCCTGCCCTCTTTGCCCTCCGGCGGGAAAGCCTGCAGGCCGGCCCGCAAGGCTTCACCGGCCTTGGCCTCGTTCTTCAGCACGGAATAGGCGCGCATGAGGCGCATCCACCCTTCGAAATCATCAGGGTTATCCTTCAGCTTGGCATCGAGGCTCGCCACCATGCCCTCGATCATCGCCTGCCGGTCGGCTGGCGCCATCTCTTTGGCAGCAGCAACATCGGCGGCAGTTGGCCCTGTTCCGGCTTTTCCGCCAGTGCGGGCGATATGTTCCTGCACCAATGGCAGCCACGGAGCACCGGCGGGGGCGGCGGCGGCAAGGGCCGCAAAGGCCGACTGCGCCTCCTCAGACTTGCCCGATTGTTCGAGCGCCAACGCCAGATAAAAACGGGTGCGCGGATTTCCGGGGCTCAGCCGGTCAGCCTCGGCAAAAGCGTCGCGCGCGGCCTCGATAACGACACCGTCATTGCTGGCCACCAGCGTTTCGCCAAGGCCTGTCAGCCGTTCAGCACTCGGCCCCTGGATGCGCAGCGCGTTGCGGTAGGCAAGCTCGGCATCGCCAAGGCGCTGCATCTTGAAATAGATCGGCGCCAGAATATCCCAGCCAGCGCCATCCTCAGGGTTCTGCGCCAGATGCCGTTCCGCGCGGGCCACCAGCATGTTCATATCGTTGCCGGGATTTTCAAGACGCGCCTCGAGCGGCATGTCCGGCGTATCCGGGCTGCCGTTCCAGATGTAAAGACAGAGGCCGAGCGCCGGCAGAAGAAGGGTGATGAAGCTTGTGGCGAGATGGTGTCGACGCGACCGGCTTTCTTTCGCCGGCGTTTCCTCGGCTTCGGCGGCGGCGAGAAGCCGGCGGCCGATTTCGGCGCGGGCATAATCCGCTTCGGTGTCGCCGATGAGGCCGGCGGCGCGTTCGCGGTCCAGTTCGGCCAGCTGGTCGCGATAAACGGCGACTTCACCGTCGCGGCGCGTCTGCGGCGCCTCGGTCTTCCGCATCAGCGGGTACATCAGGACGATGGCGACAGCCGCCGTCAATATCGCAACGACAATCCAGAACATAAGGCTCAATTACTCGAATGCGCGGCGCATGGAAACACGAAGCGCGGGGATGACGCGAATTTGAGACATCACGCCGCACCGCAGACCCTCTCCCGGCTGCACCGCCATGCCTCTTCCTGTCATCGCAAAAGGCCCGTGACCTTGATTTACGTCAAAGTATTTTACGCAAAGTCATTACGTGAGAGGCGACCAGCTTCCGTCGGCATTACGGCATGCTGCGCCGCGCACTTTGGTTTCACGTCCGTCGACCGTCAGGGTGTGCGAATATTGCCGGCAATTCTGGTTGCCGACCTGATAGGGCGCATTGGCGACCACCTGTCCCTTGGCGTCATCGCCGGCCCAGGAAACCGGCGTGCCGACGGGCGCCGCTTCCAGCGCCTTATATTCGGCTTCCAGCGCCTTGGTCTGGTCACCCCTGTCGAGCTCAACGCCGCTTCGCCCGATGATGCCGCCTTGCAGGTTGGCCAGGAACGGCGTCGAGGGCTGCGACGAGCGGCCGAACAGGCCGCCGCCCGCCGGGCGGGTGCCCGTGGTGGTGCAGGCGCTTAGCATCGATACGCACAGGATCGAGACAAGCGCCGGGCGTGACACCAGCGAGCGCATCGTCACGGAGCGACAGCCATCATACACGTCAACCAAACCCTGTCCTCTTTCCTACCGCATTGCACCTAATATATCGCCATTGAATTTCTTGCCTTTTTTCTTGCCTCACGCAAGCTCTTTCGAAAGGCCCGGCAAAATCAGATCGGCTTTCAGCCCACCGATGCCGCTGCGCGACAACGAAAAGCGGCCATGGTACTCTGACACCACCTCGGAAACGATCGACAATCCAAGGCCCGTGCCCGGCCGGCTCTCGTCCAGCCGCCGCCCGCGCTTCATCGCTTCGCTTATCTGTTCCGGCTCAAGCCCCGGTCCGTCATCCTCCACC
Source organism: Agrobacterium salinitolerans (assembly GCF_002008225.1). GTDB lineage: Bacteria > Pseudomonadota > Alphaproteobacteria > Rhizobiales > Rhizobiaceae > Agrobacterium > Agrobacterium salinitolerans. The sequence continues at coordinate 878,580 of NZ_MRDH01000006.1, forward strand.
GTCAGTTCCACCCAGGCGCGACGGGCGATTTCCGCATCGGGGGACGGGTGCGTGCCAGCGGCGAGCGTGATGACCACACGCGTCTGGGCAAACCGCGCGGCATTTTCGAGGAGATTGCCGACGACCTCTTCCAGATCCTGCTGTTCCATACCGAGCACGGCGCCGGCCTCGTCAATGTTCAGAATAAACTGCTTGTCCGGGTTCAGACGGCGCATCACCCGCACCAGCCGTTCCAGCGCCGGCTCCGCTTCGACGCGGGCAAGGATCGAGCCGCGCTGGGCCGCGATGCGGGCGCGGGAAAGGTAGGATTGCACCTGCGCCTGCATGGCATCCGCCTGCGCCCGCACCAGATCGCCATGTTGCGGTTCCAGCGTGCGGGCCTCGTTCAGAAGAACGGCGATCGGCGTCTTCAGCGAATGCGCCAGATTGCCGACCTGCATGCGGGCGCGCTCCACGAGGCGGCGATTGCTGTCGATCAGCGCATTGACCTCATTGGCCAGCGGCTGGATTTCACGCGGGAATTCGCCTTCGAGGCTTTCCGCCTCCCCGCCCCTGATCTTGCCGAGCGCCACGCGGGCCTGATCGAGCGGCCGCAGACTGTAGAGAATGGCAAGGCCGTTGACGACGAGACTGCCGACACCGAAGACCGCCAGCGCCAAGTAGAGGCTGTTGGAGAAATCGCGCACATCGTCTTCCACGACGTTCAGATTGCCGGAGACACGGAAGCGCGCCGCGCGCCCTTCGCCATCCAGCACGACTTCGGTTTCCGCCACGCGCACCTGATTACCCGCCTCGTCGGTCACGGCATAAAAGCGCTCATAGCGGTTGTCGAAGGGCGCATCGAGAATGCTCGGCACCGGCAAAGTGGAGACGCCGAGCGACGATGACACCAGTGGCGCGGTCTGAAAATTGCCGAGCGGCTCGACAACCCAGTACCAGCCGGTATCAGGTTGCGAAAAGCGCAGATCGCCGAGCTGCGGGCTGCCGGCCAGCGTGTTCTCGTTGGAAATCGTCACGGAATTGATGACGTTATAAAGCTGCGCCCGCAGAAGATCGGTGAAGCTGCGCTCCACTCCCTGCCGGTAAAGCGTCGAGATCACGACGGCGATCACCACCAGCGCCAGCACCGACCAGAGCGAGGCGAGCAGCAGAACGCGGGCGGTGAGGGAATTACTTCGCATCTGCCGGCGCTTGCATCCGGTAACCGAGACCACGGATCGTCTCGATCAGATCAACCCCGATCTTCTTGCGCAAACGTCCGACAAACACCTCGATCGTGTTGGAATCGCGGTCGAAATCCTGATCGTACATGTGCTCTACCAGCTCCGTGCGCGAGACGACCTCGCCCATGTGGTGCATGAGATAGGACAGGAGCCGGAACTCGTGCGAGGTGAGCTTCAGCGTCGTGCCGTTGACGGTCGCCTTGGAGGATTTGGTGTCGAGCCGGACAGGGCCGCAGACCAGTTCGGAAGAGGCGTGGCCGGCGGCGCGGCGGATGAGCGCGCGCACGCGGGCAAGCACTTCTTCGACATGGAAAGGCTTGGTGACGTAATCGTCGGCGCCGGCATCGATGCCGGCGACCTTGTCGCTCCAGCGGTCGCGGGCGGTGAGGATGAGCACCGGCATGGCCTTGCCGGCCGCACGCCATTTTTCAACGACGGTGATGCCGTCGAGCTGCGGCAGGCCGATATCGAGAACGATGGCGTCATAGGGCTCGGTATCGCCGAGGTAATGGCCTTCCTCGCCGTCGAATGCCTGATCGACAACATAACCGGCTTCTTTCAGCGCATCGGTCAGTTGACGATTGAGATTAGCATCGTCCTCAACAACGAGAATACGCATTGTCCGCCCTTTCCTTCCGTCCCGGCCCACGCGGGTGGCCGGTCATGCTACATGTGTCGGGTTGTTTTCCGATATTTCAGCGATGCGGGCAAGCTACATCGGCACGCGCATCGTTACCTTGCGCGGGCGTTCGCCATTGCCCTGGACGAGAACGGTGACGACACAGGACTGACCGTCACCGGAAGGATAGACCGAAAGCAGCTGACCACCGGTTTCGCGCACCACGCGGGCGACGGCTGCGCCGCAATCGCTCGCCGCCAGAATGTAATGGCCCTGCAGATCAGCCTCGGGCGCCATGAAACCGGAAAGCCCGGCTGCAAGCGTCGCGATGATGAGAGGTGATGCCATTCTACAAACTTCCAAAAACCGGGTGCGTCTCGAACCTTATTGTGAGCGAATATGTAGCGCAAAGCGTCTGAATGGCAAATGAATGCCGCCCCCGCCGCATGGGCGCATGGCGGGAACGGCGGCGTCGTGGGCGCTGTCAGCGAATGGCGCTGGTCGCCGAAAGACGGCCGTAAAGTGCGACCAGACCGCCGATTCCGCCCGCAACCGTCACCAGCCCGTCCGCAAGTTCGCCTTGCAGACCGGTGGGCAGATCGAGGCCGGCAATGCTGAAAAGCGGTGCGAAAACCGCGACCAGGGCGCCCCAGATCGTGCGCGATTGATACCATGCTTTGGTGCTGTCCATCGTCTCATCCTTTGTGTTGTTTTTCAGGCATATGTCAGATCGGGAGGGTGGCCTGCGCCACCACGCCCGAGGGCACCGCGCGACCGAGCATTCGGACACGCACGGAAATGTGATCCCGCAATGCCGGGAAATCTGTGAGTTCGTCTGCGGCGGCGTAAAACCAGAAGGGTTGCGAAACCTCCGCCACCCTCCGCACGGTCTCGCCGTCCAGCACCTCGATGCGATAGAGCTCGAAGGGTTCGTCCAGCGGGATGTCGCTCGCATCCCAGCCGTCGGCCTCCACCCGGCCCCGGCGTTTCCACCCGATGAAAACGCCGTCCCTGCGCCGTTCGGCGGCAAGATGCACCGGCGCGAGCGGTGTCAGCGCCCGCAAGCCGCCCTCGAAGGCAGAAGGACCGCTCGGCGCGCCCGCCATTCCGGCAGCTTCCGCAATCCAGTTCAGGCGTCGTCCGCGCTCGCTCGCGGCAAGACCGAGAGGCCGCACCGCCGCATCCAGAACCACCACCGGCGCACCTTTCGGCGCGCCTGCGGCGAGCGCGTCTTCCGTGCCGGCCAGTCCCCGCAGAAGAGCGGAGAGCCGCCAGCGTGCGGGTGCTATTTCCTCGGCCTTTGCAAAGGCGACGATTTCCCACACGCCGTTCGCCGCCTTGATGGCGATACGGTTGTCGCCATTCAGCACCGAAAGCTCCCCGGCCGACGATACCTCGCCGAAGGGCAGATCGACGAAGACGGTGTTTTTCCGGTCGAAGCGGCCGGTGGGGCCCGATGTCAACGGCATCGCCAGCGCGCCGATCATCGCCGGCCGGTCCAGCAGCACGCGCTGCCCGTAACCTTCCCTGCCCGGCGACGCGGAAATGATGATTGGCCGCCAGGGCTTGGCAAGCGCCGCAATCCGCGCCGAATCCTCCGGCGCAGTGCTGTCATGGTAGGGCAGATCGAGAAACAGCACTTCCGGGGCGAAACCTTCCGCTCCGCTTGCGCCGCTGCTGCGCCGTTCCTCCGCGCCGCCGGCAAAGACCGGAAAGACAGCGGAAAAAGCCCGCGCCTCCACCTGCCGCACCGCGCCGTCCTCGATCCGGCTGACCAGAAACCGCCCTGCCGGCGCCTGTGGAAAAGCCCCTTCCGGCAGACGAATACAATCACCCGGTTCAAGCGCGATATCGCCAGGCGGCAGAGCAAAGCGTAGGCTGCGCCGAGCCTGCCGGTTGTCGCGCAACAACGCCTCGACAGCGGCTTCCGCCGTTTCCGCAGGCAGGGCAGCGTTGAGATCGAGCCGCATCACCCGGCTGCCGGCATTGTCGATGCGGCGGGACCTTACACTTGCCTGCTCGTAATCCAGCGCCGGGTTGAAAGACGTCAGCACGGCTTCAGCCGCGAAATCGCTGTCATGGCCGCGATTTTCCGACCAGAGCGGCTCGTCCTCCAGATCGGCCAGCACGGCAATATCCCGCACCGGCAAGACCGCCGTGTTGCGGGAGCGGAAACGCAGGGTTCCGCCATCTTCCGTCACATCCACCTGAAACGCCGCCATCAGCGGCTCCAGGAGGTTGCGGGCCGAGGTCACGTCGCCCTGCACATAACCTCCCAGATCGCCGCTGACGGCCGAAACGTCGAAGTCGGAAAAGCCGTGATCGGCGAGGATGGCGGCGATGGCATCGGAAAGCGTTGCGGTGCCCAGCCTTCCGTTCAGCCAGTGGCCGGTGCGCCAGTTGCCGCCATCGCTCCAGGCCGCACCATTCTGTGGAAAGGCGGGAAAGGGCCGTGCATCCCAGGTCCACAGATAGACCCTGCCTGCATCGACCATCGCCGCATCGCCTTTTCCCCAATGGTCGAGATGCGCCTCCAGAAACCGTCGCTGCTGGCTGTCGGCGCGGTTGCGGCGGGAAAAATAGGGGAAGGCGTTTTCCGCCGATTTCGGATCGGGAAAGACATTGGGGCGCGTCGCGCTCTTGTCCACCGCCGGGCAACCGAGTTCAGTGAACCAGATGGGCTTCGAGCGCGGCGCCCATGCCGTCGGCGTGGTTTTCTCCACACCCCGCACCCGGTCGTAGTGGAGGTTTCCCCACCAGTTGCGCAGGTCCTTGTAACGGAACACCCACGCCTTGCCCTTCAGCCCGTCGGTAATCGTCGTGCGCCGCCGCGCAGCGCGGTCCGCATCGCTGGCATAATACCAGTCGAACCCCTCTCCCGCCGTAATAGTGCGGCGCAAGGCGCTCACATCGTCCGGGCCGGTCATGCCGTCCGGATTGCCGTTTGCGGAATCCCCGTCGCGCCAGTCGGAAAGCGGCATGTAATTGTCGATGCCGATGGCGTCGATATTCGGGCTCGCCCAGAGCGGATCGAGATGGAAGAATAGGTCGCCCGAACCGTCCGCCGGCTGGTGGCCGAAATATTCGCTCCAGTCCGCCGCATAGGTCAGCTTCACCGCCGGCCCCAATATCGCCCGCACATCGCCCGCCAGCCGTACCAATTCCGCCACGAAGGGAAAGGCGTCGTTCTCGTCTCTCAGCGCCGTCAGCCCACGCAGCTCCGAGCCGATCAGGAAGGCATCCACCCCACCCGCCCGGGCCGCCAGCGCCGCATAGTGCAGCACCATGCGACGGTAGCCTTCATCGCGGTTGCAGAAGGCGGAAACCTGCGCCCTTGCACCCGCGCTGCGATCCGCAGAGCCGGCTCTGCCGGGGGCGGGAAAGCAGGTGATGCGCCCGCGCCAGGCATAGGCGTCCTGCTCGCTTTTGCCATAGGGGTCCGGCAGCCGATTGCCGATGGGAACATCCATCATCACGAAGGGGTAAAGGCACACCCGAAGGCCGCGCGCCGTGAGATCGGCTATCGCCTGCAACACGCTTTCGTCGTTCGGCGTGCCGCCATAGGCCGGGCCGCCGCCATGATGGCTGACAGGATGTGCCTCATCGCGCGACAGGCCGGCCACCGACCAGGGCGTGGTTTCCCCATCCCGACCGACCACTTCCACGCCCGGCAGAATGCGGCATTCCCCCGCCCGCATATCCGTGCCGAACCAGCTCACCACCAGCGCCACGCTCTCAAGATTGGGGCAGAGCGCCTGCAATTCGTCGATTGCCGCCTGCCAGTCGGTCGAAGCGGTCAGGCCGTTGCGGTTCATGATGCGGCTTTGGCCGATGCCCGTGCGTTCGCAAACCTGCGCGGTGGCGTATCCATGCTCGGTGGCGCCAGGAATGACGGTGATGGCGCGGATGGCTTTTTCCAGCCGCCCGACAGGCCGCACCACTTCGAACTGCATCAGCGGAATGCGGTTGCCGAAGCCGTCGAGCGGCAGGCGTTCGAAGACCACATAGGCCAGTCCGCGAAAGGCCGGCGCATTGCCCGCCCCCTGCTTCGCCTCGATCAACGGATCGGGCATTTGTGTCTCGCTGCCGGGATAAAAACGCATCTCGATGGCGCTCAGGTCCAACTCCCGCCCATCGGCCCAGACACGCCGCACCATGGCCGCCTCACCTTCGCAAAGGCCGATGGCGACGTTGGCAAAATAACTGAAGGTTTCGACCTTCGGGCCACGGTTGCCCTTGCCGCCACGGCGCTCCACCTCGACGCTTTCTTCAAAACGCGTCGCCCAGATCAGCGTGCCGCCGATCCTTGCTGCGCCATAAAGCCGGTTGATCGCCGCGCCCTCATCCGCCCCCGGAATGCGCGCGGTCGAGAGCCGCGCGCCCGTTACCGTCCGCCCGTTGGAAAGCAGCGTGCGGTCGATGGCATTGCCCGCCAGCGCCCCGGCCGCCCGGCCGATTACTGCGCCCAAAGGACCGAAAATGCCGCCGAGTGCCGCGCCCGCCGCCTGAAAAACGATTGTCGCCATGCTTGCCTCGAAAAATCAGGGATCGGGAAAACGGAAAACGCCGGCGATGCGCCGCCGCCAGCCCGGCACCAGCGCCGAACGCACGACGGCCGCCTGTTCATAGGCATGGATGAAATGCTGCGGCCCGGCCAGAATGCCGAGATGCTTGGCCGCCGCATCGGCCCGCCAGCGAAACAGGAGCAGGTCTCCCGGCCTTGCCTCTTCCATGCCCGACACCGCCGGAAAATGGCGTCTTGCCGCCGCCATCAGCCGGTCCTCGCCGCCGCGTTCGGCCCAATCGGGCGCATAGGGCGGCGGCAATTCCGGTTCGAGGCCGTAAAGGTCTCGCCAGACGCCGCGAATGAGGCCGAGGCAATCGCAACCGACACCCTTCAACGAAGCCTGATGCCGATAGGGCGTGCCGATCCAGCCTTCGACGAGCGCCAGCACTCTTTCGCCGGTATCGCTCATGAAAACAGCGCCCCGCCGTCATGGCTCTCGCCGCCTGCGGCATAGGAATAGGCAAAATCCGACCCCGGAAGATGCGGAAAACCACGAAAATTCAGATGGTTGGCGAATTTTGCCCGGCAGGTGGAAAAACTCTTGTCGCAGCCGGCGGTGACGGAAAACGTGTCTCCCGGCGAAGGCGCCTGTTCCGGCGGCAGCCAGAAGGACAGAAGAACGCCACCGTCTCGTCGCTCTTGCCCGTCGAGATCAAACCCCTTGCCGGCGAGCGGACCGGTCAGAAAACGCAGCTTCCCCCGGCTGAAAAAACCATCGGCAAAGGCATCTAGCCCGGAGACGATCAGGCCGCCCGAGGCGTCCACCGCCGCCACGCGGCCGTGCCCGGTAAAGCGCGCCAGATCGACGCCGCAACGCCCGTCGCCAAGGGCGGCGTCGCAGCGCCGCCCATAGACCCTGCCCTGCGGCTGGCTGAGACGGTGGGCGAGGCTGCGCAGCTCGGCGCGAAACGCCCCGCCGGCCCGCGTCACCTCGCCAATCTCGCGCCTGTTCAGCAGCACATGCTGCTCGGGCGCCTGCCAGTTGACGAGGAAAAGCTCCACCCTCGCGCCATCGAAACGTCCGACGGCCAGATCGCCCTCGGCAATCGCCTCGCTCGAAAAACCACCCGCCACCTCCCCGACGCCTGCGCCGAGCCCCGTTTCGCCCTCGCTATCGCTGGCAGAAAAGCCACTGGCGGCAAGGTAGGAGGTGCCGGCAAACGAAATCGCCTCGTCATGATCGGTAAAACCAATCACCGCACCATCTTTCAGTGTCACCTTCCAGCAATGGCATGTCGTCGTCGCATCGGCCTTGAGATGCTCCGCAAGCGCGGCGGGAATGGTTTTCATGGCAGGATTTCCATCAGTGGAATGGAGGGAATGCGGCCCGCTTCGAAAGCGGTCAGATTCACGTCGATACGGTCGATCCCGAAGCGGACCGGCACGTCGAATTCGAAACCGGCGCGGATCGCGGCGCCGGCGTGCGGAACCCGCCCCGCCCGGAACACGATCATGCCGGTTACATGATCGACCGCCACATCGGCCGCTTCAACCTTCACCCCCTCGACCGAAACCATGACCGAGCCTTCGACCGGCTTCTCGATCCGCCGGGAGAACGCGCCGCCCGCATCGGCATAGATCTTCCGCAAGTGAAAACCTGCTGTCGTCCCGTCACCGGTGCCGATCTTCTGATCGGTCGCGGCGGGCGTCTTCCCCGGCGGGCAGGATTTGAAATCCACAGGGTCGCGAAAACGAAAGCCATATAGTTCGCCGCGCCGCGCCTCGAAAAAGGCAAGCACCTCATAAAGATCGGCGATGGAGCGGATACCGGACCCGGCGTCATAGCTGCGTCTGGCGTTCCTCCAGCGCTGGTTGCGGCTTTCGCGGCCATTGGAGAGGTTAACGATATCCGTTCGGCGCACCGGCCCGCCGCTGACGCCGAGCGCAAGCCGCAGCGGAAACCGCACTTCATGAAATGCCGCCATGTCGTTGTTCCTGGATTCTTTTCTGTGGTCTGGGAAAAGAGCGCGTCACAATCCGCGCTGGCCGCGCCCGACGCTGCGCGCCAGCATGGCGGCGATCTGGCCTTCGCTTTTCCGAAAGCTCGCAGCATCCGTCGCCGTCACGTTAAAAACGATCTGCGCCCCGCCGCCGCCCGACGGCGCGGCAACGCCGAGAGCGCCATCCGAACCGCGCTTCAGCGGCAGGATCGCTTCCGCCCCCGCCTCGCCCATCAGGCCAAGCCCGCCGCCCATCGGAAAAAAGGCGGGGCTGGAAACGACGCCGCCATCGGCAAACGGCGTGATGCCGCGTCCCGGCACACCGCCATCGGCAAAGGCGAACAGCGAACCGCCGCCGTTCAACAGCCCGCTGACGGCATTGCCAATCATGCCCTCAAGCGGTTTCAGACCGGCAGAGAGCGCAATGCCGGACAACCGCTGCCCCAACCCGCGCAAGACGTCGTCCAGCCCTTTGCCGCCCGCCGTCGCCGCCTGCAGGGCCGAGGACAGGGCCGCCCCGAACCGCTCGGACCGGCGTTCGAGATCGCCCATCGCCTCGGACAGCGCCTCCGCCTCTTGCCGGTTTTCCGCCATCGATCCTTCGCCCGCCATCGCGCTTGCCTTTCTGATTCAAATCGGAACCATAAATTTTTGAAATGCTTGATCGTTTTAGGGAATTAACTCACCGATCCGGAAACCGCCGCATCATCGCTTCCATCGCCGGACGGTCGGGGCCGCGGGGAACGGCGTTGCCGCCCGTCATCGCGAAGAATTCCCGCGGGGTCAGCCGCCAGAAGGTTTCTGAGGAGAGCCGCAGCAGGTAGAAGCCGGCATGGACAACCGCCTCCCAGGGGAACGGGCGCGGCGTCGCTTCGCCTGCTGCGGCGCTCAAGGGTCCGGTGGCGTCTCACCTTTCAGGCCGCCGAAGGTCGCGGTCAGAAGATCGGCGACAATGGCGGCATGGCCGGCAATGCCGCCTTCCACCGTGGCGGCGGCCACATCGTCGTCGGAAAAGACATTGCCCGCACCTCGCAGGCCCGCGCCTATCACTCTAATCATGTCGGCCGCCTTCATGCGGCCGCTCGCGAAACGTTCGGCGAGCGCGGTGAGGTCCTCGGCTGCAAAGGCGGTTTCGAGTTCGGCGAGAGCCCCGAGCGTCAGGCAGAGAATGCGCCTTTCGCCGTCGATCAGCGCTTCGATCTCGCCGCGATGGCGGTTCGCCCGCCCGTAACGCAAACGCTCAGCCATCACAACGCTCCGAAATTGAGAAGACCGGCCGATTCCAGCGCGATCTCGAATTGCACCTCGCCATCGTGGCGGCCGAAATATTCGAGCGCCACGATCTGAAACGGGCCGGCAATGGTGCCGAAATCGGGAATGACGATCTGCCAGCCCGGAATGGTGCCGGCGAAAAATGCGCCGCGCACCAGTGCATCGCTAGCCGCATCCTTGAAGATGCCCGACGCCGTCAGCGCGGCTCTCTGCACGCCAGCACCCGCCAGCAACTCGCGCCAGCGACCGGCGCTTTCCCCATCGGTAATGTCCACCGCCTGGGCGTTGAAGGCCAGCCGCTTGGTTCTGAGCCCGGCAACAGTGACATATGTTCCGGTATTGTTGAATTTCAGCAGAAAATCCTTGCCCTTCTGCGCCACCATCATGTTTCCTTCCGTTTCGATTGCGGTTGCAGGGTGTTGCGGGCCTGCGACCAAAAATGTTTCTTCCTCTCGCATTCAGCGATCTTGCCATGTCCGACGCTGCCACCCTGACGTCCCGCGCGCGCCTTATCGGCGTGCTTGCGCTCGGGCAGATCGTGAGTTGGGGCACCGGTTTCGATATGCTGGCCGTTCTTGCGCCGCGCATTGGCGGCGAACTGGCGATCGGCAATGAGGTCGTTTTTGCCGGCCTCACCATCATGATGCTGATCAGCGCGCTTTGCGGCCCGCTGCTGGGAAGAATGCTCGTCCGCCGCGGCGCGGCCCCCGTGCTGACGGCCGGTTCCGTGCTGTTCGCCGTCGGTTTTGCCGTGCTTGCCGTTTCGAGCGATATCGCAAGTTATCTTTTCGGCTGGGCCGTCATGGGTCTGGCCGCGACCTGCGGGTTGACGACAGCTGCCCATACGGCGGTGGTGGAGCGCGTGGGCGCGGAAAGCGGCCGGTTGCTGACGCTTCTGATGCTGTTCACCGGGCTTTCGGGGGCGGTTTTTCTGCCCCTCACCGCGTTTGTTGAACAGCATCTCGCTTGGCGCGGCACACTTCTGCTTTATGCCTGCCTGCAGATATTCGTGCTTCTGCCCCTCTATCTCTTTGTCCTTCCCGCCCGTCCGCCCCACAAGGAATCGCATCGGCAGACATCCGACGCTCCTTCGTCTTCGCCGGTCGATACACGCCGGGCTTTTCTGCTTCTGGCGGCCATGACGACAATCAGCGCCTTTACGACCTTCGGCCTGTCGCCGCTCTTGCCGCTGCTGCTGGTTCAGGCGGGCGCAACGCAATCGCTTGCGGTGCAGCTGGCATCGGCGCGCAGCCTGCTGGCAATTACGGCGCGCGGGCTGGATTTTCTGCTGGGAAAACGCGGCGGTCCCTTTCTTACCGCCATGATCGGCCTCTGTCTTCTGCTCCTGTCGCTGCTGCTGTTGCTGGCCTTTGCCCCGGCCATACCGGCCTTCATCGGCTTCATCGTGTTTTTCGGTTTCGGCGCCGGCGTGCTCACCGTCAGCCGGGCCGTTTTGCCGCTGGCGGTGTTTTCCCCGGGGGAATACGGTCTTCAGGCGGCGCGCATCTCGCTGCCGCAGAACCTCGCCATCGCCGTTGCACCCGTTATTTTCACGCTGGCGCTGGAGCGCGGCGGGGTGGCGGCCATGCTTGGCATCGCCGCCGTGCTGATCGCCATTTCGTTCGTGCTGTTGCTCCTTCTGTGGAAAACCGTACGCAGGCAAAGCGCCTGAAACGGCGCTACTCCGTCACCGCCCTGAAACGCATCTCCGCGATGAAGTTCCGGGACTTCCCCTCGCGCCTCGAGCGGCTGGAAAGAAGCCGCAGGTTGACGAGAGAGACGCCGGCAATCGGCAGCGCGGCATCATCGAGCAGGATCGTCACCCGGTCGACGATTTCGCCTGCACCCCTGCGGCCATTGGCGTCGCTCCATATATGCAGCGACAGGAAATGCTCCTCGGCCCTTTCCGTCGCCGTCGAATAGTCACGGCTTTCGAGATCATCGATAACGATGCACGGCAGAACCGCGCGCGGCAGAAGCCGGTCGACGACACCGCCGGGGATGAGCGCCGTCAGCGCCGCATCGCCCGTCAGTCGCGCGAAGATCGCCTGAAGAAGCAGGTTTGCGGCGCTCATCGGCTTTCCTCCTCACAGCGGCAGACGATGAAGCGGCGTGTTTCATCCGGGTCAATGACCGCCCGGATCGCCAGAATGCGGCGGCCCTTGCGAAAGCGCATGCCGGGGGCGATGTCGCCACGGTAAGCCAGCCAGACGCGGTGGGTGATCGTCACGCCCTCGGCCGAGGCCCTTTCATGAGATGCCTCGGAAAGGGGTTCGATCGCAGCCCAGAGCGAGCGCAGGAAATTCCAGCTTTCGGCAGCACCGCCCTGCCCGTCCGGCGTTTCGGTCCGCACCTCCAGTTCCAGCCGCGCCGTCAACCTGCCGGGATCGAGAAAAACAAGGTTCATGTCTCAAAGCCCCAGACGGCAGAAGGGCGCCACCAGCCGCTCGTAGCCGGCGGGAACAGCGGCGGGCTGGTTTTCCGGGGCGACCGCGCCGCGAAGTGCGAACATCTGCGCCACATGTATCAGCATGGCGCGTTTCAGCGTATCGGGCACATCCGTTCCCGCTTCGCCGTAGCCGGCAATGAAATCGATCTCGATGCCGTTCATCGCCCGTCCAGGGGCTGGCGGATCGCGCAGCCACAGCCTTGCGGGACGCGCCGCGCCATCGAGCAATTTTTCCCCGGCGGTAATGTCCGCCGGGCGCCCCTCGCCGTCAAAAACCAGTATGGTTTCGATGGCTTGCACCGGTGTCCTGCCAATCAGAATCACACCGTTCTCAGGCCACCGGTCGAGATAAAGCCGCCAGGTCTGGCGGATCAGGCAAAGTCCGGTCGTGCGTTCCAGATGCTCGCGGGCGGTGCGGATGAGCGCGGCAAGAAGCGCGTCCTCATCGCCGCTGTCGAGACGCAGATGCGCCTTCGCCTCGGCAAGCGTCAGCGGCTCCGCCTGCGGCGGATGAATGAGGGCATAGGTCATGGGGTCTCCGGGGTGACGGCAATAAAGGCTGGATGAGCGAGTGGGCGCAACGAATTTCTTCTCCCTGTGGGGGAGAAGTCCGCGGCAGCGGGATGAGGGGGCAAGGGTTGAGATATTCGGCAACGTTGCCCCCTCATCCGGCCCTTCGGGCCACCTTCTCCCCGTCCGGGGAGAAGAAAGGAGCGGCGCCGTTGAGGTTCAATTCACCCCGAATTTCACCAGCTTGATCGCCTCGAAATTCTGCACGCCGCCGCCCACGCGTTTGGTGGTGTAGAACAACACATAAGGTTTGGCCGAATAGGGATCGCGCAGGATGCGCACCCCGGTGCGGTCAACGACGAGATAGCCGGCGCGGAAATCGCCAAAGGCGATGGCAAAGCTGTTGGCCGCCACGTTCGGCATGTCCTCCGCTTCCGTCACCGGAAAGCCCATCAGCGAGGCCGGCTGGCCGGCGGCGGCCGGCGGATGCCAGAGATAGGCGCCGCTGGTATCCTTGAACCGGCGCAGCGCCCCTTGCGTCTTGCGGTTCATCAGGAAGGTGCCGTTCTGGCGGTGGCCGGCTTTGAGCGCATAGACGGCGTCGAGCAGCACATCCATCGGCCCGGCGGAGGCGAAACCGGCCGAAACGCCGGTCGCGACATACCCGATATTGCCCCAGCTCCAGCCATCATTGGCGACGGCGGTGTAGGAGAGGAAACCCTTGGGCTTGTTCACGCCATCGCCGGCGATGAAGGCGGCGGCCTCCTGTTCGGCAAAAGCAATGTCAACTTCGGAGGCGATCCAGGCTTCGATATCGACTGCCGCGTCATCCAGCAACCCTTGAGTCGCGGCCGGCATGGCGTAGAGCTCCATGGTCGGAAAGGACAGTTCGGCAAGCTGCGGCGTTGCCGTCTGCGGGCGTGCCGCCGTCTCGGAAACCCAGCCGGTCGTCATGCCGCCGGGCGAGAAGGGTTTCTTCAAAACGGCGGCCGAAACCTGCCGCACGGTCGCCAGCGCCCGGATCGGCGAAATCGCCGTCATGCGCCGGCCGATCTCGCCATCCGTCTCGTTCGGCAGCAGAAAACCGCCATCGGCCCCGGTCGAACCGGCAAAGGCCTTGGCCTCCAGATCGCGCAGCGCGCCCTCCTCGCCGCGACGGATATAGGCCTCGAAAGCGGCCTTGTGTTCCTCGGCATCGTGGGAAAGCGCGTCCTTGCGGCCAAGCGCGGGGCGCGCTTTCTTGAGCGCCAGGTCGTCCATGATTTTGCGGTTGTCGTCGAGCGCCCTGTCGATGCGGTCGAGCTTGTCGCGGGTCACGACATCAGAGCCCATCTTGCGCTCGATATCGGCAAGCCGCTGATCGTTGGTTTCGCGGAAGACCTCGAAAGCCTCCATGAACTCGTCGAAGGCGGCCGTCACCGTATCGGGTACGGCCTTCACCTGCGGCGCGGCGGTCATCGGGGCTGGTTTCGTCATCTGGTTTTCCTTGTTCGTTGATATCTTTGCGGTCAGCGTTTGAAGGTTGTGTCGAACAGCGAGCGGGCGGCGCGGCGCATGCTGCGCACCAGTTCGGTCTCGCGGTCGCGGAAGAAGCGGGCATGCTTGACGTCGGAAACCCGCGCCGAGGGCAGCATCGGAAAGGTCACGACCGAGATTTCCCACAGATCGGCTTCCAGAATGCGCCGGACACCCTGGTTCGCCGCCTTGCCGGAACGTACGGTGCGAAAGCCGATGGACAGCCCGTCCAGCGCCCCGGTCTTCATCAGCGAATGCACCTCGCGGGAGCGGGCAACGCCGGGGGCGAGAACGCCCTCGACATAAAGGCCGCGCTCGTCTTCGCGGATGGTGCGCCAGGCGCCGATAGGCTCGGCCGGATCGTGCTGGTAGAGCATGCGGATGCCGGCTGCGCCCCGCTCCTCGATGGAGCGGCGGAAAGCGCCGCGCTCGATGACATCCTGACCGAGATCGACCTCGCCGAAAACGCTGGCATAACCGGAAAAGGTGCCGTCGACGGTTATGCCGCGCAGCTCCAGACTGGCGAATTTGCGCGTGGCGGGACGCGGCCCGCGATAGACGTGCATGGGTAACTCCTGCGATGTGAAGAGGAATGTCAGCCGCGTGGACGGGCGCTGTAGCGGTCGGCGATGCGCACCAGCAGGCCCAGCCCCCACCACGCGCCCATGCTGGCGGCGGCGGAACCCGCCACCATGATTTCCCGGCCCGAAAGCGCGCCGGCGATATCGAGCTGCTGCACGATCCACAAGCCGATAGGCCCGCCGAAGATCATGCCGCAGGAAACGCCGGTGATGAACCGGCTCGCAGCCTCGCGTTTGCTTTTCGGCAGGAGATAAACGAGCGATACACCCGCGCCCGCCACGGCGCCGGTGATGCGGGCGGCCCAGATGCCGGCCTCATTGGCGAATTCAGACATGGGTAATCATTCCGTTCTAGGATGTTGTCATCGGGCGGACGCGCCGCGTCGCACGCAGGCGTTTTTTGCGTGCCTGCGCCGGGTGATTTTGCGAATCTTCGGAGAAGCTTGGGCGGAACACCTCACAAAGAGAGTCCGGTTCTTCAGAAAATGATTGAACAGGAAACCGGGGTTTCGATCCCGCCGGACGGCGATCAATAACCGACGGCTTCGCGCTTTTCCTCGTCGCTCAGGAACGAGGCCGCGCCGATGCGAGACCAGAGCGCATCCCGCTCGCCGGCAAGCCCGGCAATCTTGTCGAGATCGGGTTCGAGCCTCAACCCCGGGCCGAAGACCGGAGAAAGCCAGCCGCAGAGCCGTGCCGCCGTGCGATAAACCAGCGGCAGCACGGTGAGGCGATAAAAGGCGCGGTTCGCCTCCTGGTAATTGGCATAGGTATTGTCGCCGGGAATGCCGATCAGCATCGGCGGCACGCCGAGCGAAAGCGCGATATCGCGCGCCGCCCCGTTGCGGGCCTCCAGAAAATCCATGTCGCGCGGCGAAAGACCCATGGCCTTCCAGTCAAGCCCGCCCTCCAGCAGCAGCGGCCGGCCGGCATTCATCGCGCCCTGATAGCCTTCCTCCAGTTCACGCTTCAGCCGCTCATATTGCTCGGTGGAGAGATTGCCGCCCTCCTTCGGCTGATAGACCAGCGCCCCGGAAGGCCGGGCGGAATTGTCGAGCAGGCGCTTGTTCCAATGGCTCGCCGCATTGTGGAGATCGAGCGCCGCACCCGCGGAGGCGAGCGGCGCAAAACCCGACCGATCATCGAGCGGATGGAAAAGTTTCACATGCAGAAGCCCCAGCCCGTCGCGCTCGGCGGCGATGTGGCGGGAGGCGCGGCCTTCGGCGCGGTAGTCATAGGCTACCGGCCAACCATCCGGCCCTTCGACGATGCTGACCCGGTCGGGCCGCAGAAGATGCAGCTCTCGCAGCCGCCCGCCCACCGTCAACGGCTCGATATAGGCGTTTCCGGCGAGCATGAGGTGGCCATAAAGCGCCTCAAAAAAATCCGGCCCGCCCATATGGGCGCTCGGTTTTAGAAGCAGCGCCAAAAGCGGGTGATCGGTCAGTTCCTCATCGCCATCATAAAGCAGCCAGCTGACCGAGGCCGACGCCTCCGCCACCATGCGGGCGGCCCGGTGCGCGACCGGGTTTTTCATGAAGCCTTCGCGGGCAAGCGCGGCATAGGACCGGCCCGACCAGAAGGCCTGCCCGCCCTGCACGGCAACCGCCATGAAGCCATCGGCCATTTTCCGGCTTTCAGGCGCGGCTCTGCCATCCGCCGGGCGCAGCCACGGCAGGGAGAAGGGAAATCGCATGGAGTTGTCCTTGTTTTGATGGCGCGCGGCGTCGAGTCCTGCGGCGTCGCCCGCGTGGGGTTTTCACCGACAGGCTAGACCCTGACATTTCTGACGAAGTCCTGAAAGCTCTCTTTCGTCATGCTCGGGCCTGTCCCGAGCATCTGCAACGTCTCGATTTTATTGGACGTGATCAGATCCTTGGGACAAGCCCAAGGATGACGTCGCGCGTGAGGCACCCCGTCCGCACAGCGGCAATATCTCGCGCCAACTTCGGCGAAACCGGACGTTTACCGGATCGGGGCTTTCACCGCCGTATCGCTGTCGAAATCGGCGGCGACGCGGGTCTCGCGCAGCGGCTTTACCGTGCGGGTCGAAAGATCATAAGCGGGGTCGGCCTTATAGGCCGCCAGCGCCGCCTCGTTTTCAAACTCGCCATAGACGATGAAATCGACCGAATTGCCCCATTGGTCCTTCTTCACGTTCTCGCCGATTTCCAGCTTCAACGAATGCGGTATCGCGGTCAGGCCGGAAAGCCCCCTGCGCACGGCGTCGCGGTTTTCCTCGGGAACGGTGAAAAAGACGATATGGCGGATCACGGTGTCACCTGTCATGCAGAATTCGAAGGCAGCTTTTTCGGCGCCGGGTAACGGGTTATCATCTGGCCCGCCCGGGTTCAATCCGCGCCGCGACAAGCGCGTGATGAAATGCGCGCCCGTAACCGCCCACCAGCCGCGCCCTGTCGCTGCCATTGATGATGGCGCGGGCGCCGTCCCAATCCTCGCGCCTGTCGCCGAAGAAATCGGAAAGCCTGCGGCCGGTAAAACCGCCGCCCGTCATGCCGTGGATCAGGATCGCGGTGGCCACCTCCGCCTCCATGGCCCGTTCCGGCCGCTCCAGGAGATCGACGCCGGTCAGCACCGACATGGCCTTGTAATTGCGCCGATGCGTCAGCTGCACGAAGCCGCGACCCAGCCAGCTTTTACCCTCCTCGTCCGGCCGCCAATAGGGCTTGCGCACATTGGGCAGCCTGCCCGCCGCAAAGGCGCGGTCGAGCCTGACGATTGCTTCGGCGTCGCTTGCCGCCAATGTTTCGCGCACCGGCTGCATGGTCGCCGCCGTCTCGTGAAAGGCGGTCGCCAGCATATAGGCGAGCCAGCGCGGGTCACCGCGCGGCAGCGCCTTTTCGAAACCGGCAAGCACCGTTTTCGTGCCGGCAAGCTGGGCGGCGCGCAGGCGGCCTCCAAAAATGGAAATTCGCACCGACGCGAAGAATCGCGCCTCGTCATAGGCCATGGAAGGCTCCTGAAAGTGACGGGCGACAGGACGCCCGGTTTTTTCCACATGACGGCCGTCAGGACTAAATCGATTTGAAAAAACCTTAATCGATTTTAATCCGAGGCCCGGGGTTTTGGGGTAAAAAATTCCTTGAATTCCGGAACCTTAGCGCGCTAACTCCATTCACCGCGCAGTTCAGCTGCGTTAACCAACCAAGGAGGAATGCCACCATGACAGCGACAATCCCCCAGACCGTTTATGACCGCCTCGAAAACGAGTGGCGCCAGATGCGCGAAACCGGCTCCCAGCCGAAGCCGGCGCAATCTCCGAAGAAATAAGACCTGCCAGACGCCCGATTTCGGGCGTTGACGGCACCCCACTTTTCTTCTCCCCGCCGGGGAGAAGATGGCCCGAAGGGTCAGATGAGGGGGCAACATCTCCAGATATCTCTACTGTCTCCGCATATATTGACCGTGGCCCCCTCATCCGGCGCTGCGCGCCACCTTCTCCCCGGCGGGGAGAAGAAACCGGGGCATCCGCTCGACCGGTAATTGGCTTTCCTTCGCGGGAGCCAATAATCAGCCAACTCACATCCCCCGCACCTTCGGTTCACTCACCACCATCGTCGTCAGCGCCGTGATCGCCCAGACGAGCGCATCCAGCCTGTCCGGCGAGCGCCCTGACGACAGACCATCCGGTCCGAAATCCGTCATCTGGTCTTCCAGCTTTTCGAACCGTGCGGCGTGGCTCACCCTGCCCTGCTCGTAAAGCGCCGCAACCGGCTCGGCGCGGGTGAATTTGCCGCGACTTGCCCGCACCAGCGTCAGCGGCAGGTTGGCGTCGATGCTCTGCAGCATCGCCCGCACCATCTCGCCGCCCTGATTGACCTCCGCCACCACCCGGTCCGCCTCGTGGCGACGAAAAGCGGCAACCACGGCGCGGGCCCAGCCGGCCGGCGTTTCGCCTTCCACCGAACAATCCCCAAGCACGTTAAGACGCCCGGACATGCCGAGCCCCGCCACGACGATGCCGCAGCAGGAATGTTCACCGACGCCGGCGGGCGGGTCTACCGCCACGACGATGCGCGTGAGCGGCTCATGCGCCGCTTCGATTATCGCTTCCAGATCGGCGCGTTTCCACAGCGCGCCCTCGCGCTCGTCGATCAGTTCGCCACCGATTTCCTGGCGCCCCAGCCGCGTGCCGCCGTAACGATCCTGCATGGCCTTGAGAAAACCGGGCGAGAGATTGCGGGCATTCATGGCCGTCGGCATCCGCGCCACCCGTGTCGTGGGATCGGCGAGAAGCTCCTTCAGCAGCGGAATGGGCCGGGGCGTGGTGGTCACCAGTTGCCGGGGGGCCTCACCCAGACGCAGGCCGAATTGCAGCATGTCCCAGGTTTCCTGCGGATATTTCCATTTGCCCAACTCATCCGCCCAGGCCATGTGGAATTGCGGACCACGCAGGCTTTCCGGGTCTTCCGAGGAAAACACCTGCGCCATCGCGCCATTCGGCCACAGCAGCCGCCGGCGCGATACCTCGAAGGCGGGGCGATGGCGGCGGGCAATGCGGCAGATGCCGGAAATGCCGTCGATCATCACCTCGCGGGCGTCGCCCAGCGTCTCGGCAACAAGCGCGATGCGCAAATCCGACTGCTTGCCGGCAGAGGCGACACGATGCACCCATTCCGCCCCGGCCCGCGTCTTGCCGGAACCGCGCCCGCCGATCAGCAGCCATGTTCGCCAGTCGCCTTCAGGCGGCTGCTGTGGCAGGTTGCCGATGAAACGCCAGTCGCGCAGAAGGTTGAAGACCTGCGCTGGCAGATGGGTTCCAGTCGACATATCCATCATCTGTCAGCTTCAGCGGGGGGGCTGCGGGCGGGATCTGCTTCCATCTTCGCGCGGCATTTCTGTTCAGCCAGTTCGTCGATGCGGTTGAGGAAATGCGCTACCGCCGCCTCATAATCCTGCGTATCGTTTTCATCCTCGCCCATAAGCGCCTGCCGTTCTTCCGCCAGCACCCGTTGCAGAGCGTCGATCCGCTCCAGTGTGCGGACGATGAGCGACAGCTGATCCGTTGCAACTTTCACATCGGCTCGGGCCTGCTTTCCCTCCGTGTCGTCGGCGTCAGGCAAAAGGCCCGCCTCGCCCGATTGCCGAAGATTGCGATACAGGCAGACCTGATCCCGCATCTCCTCCGTCAGCTCGTTCAGCAACTGCCGCAGACTGCCGTTGCGCGCCGCATCTTCGGCGACCAGCCTGTCCGCCCGCGATTTGGTCTCAGGCGCAGCCTCATCCGCATAAGCAGGTCTGTCCGGCCAGGCTCCGTAGAGCGCGGGGTCGCAATTATCAGCGTTTGTCATCGGATTGGCCTGAGAGGGAAATGGAGATGAACATGGGCATGCGATGCGGTTCATTTGCGGGTGGTGCCTCCGCACAGCCCTCATTTCTGTGACAAGCACAGGACTGAGGGAAGAGAGCAGAGCCTTGTACTCGAAAATCCAGCGCTCTGATATTTCTGAACCAACCGCGACCCAGCCGCAAATCTCCGACTGTAGCCAAACACTACCAAATCACCGTCACGCTGTAAAGGATTATTTTCCTATTTTTGTGATTCTTATCCTTCCCGCAGGATTTGCACCGTCGTCCGTCACATATTACACTCAGCACCACGCGGTGAGTACAAGGGGCGAGAGAAGTTGGTAAAACAATGGGTTGAGCGGTTGTTCGCAGGTCTTTCGGCAACCGGCATCGTCTTTGGCACTATTCTGTTCTGCGCTTCGCTTACTCCCTCGCTCCTGCCGCGCACCTGGCTGATGCAGGGCGTGCTGTGCGGTTTCTCCTTCGCCATCGGTTATCTGATCGGTGTCGCCCTGCATGCCGTCTGGACCTATCTGGAACTGCCCGAACCCTCGCGCCACAATGTCCGTGGCATTCGTTTTCTCATCGCGCTTGCCGCCGCCATCACGGCCATCACGTTTTTATGGCAGGCGAAGGACTGGCAGAATTCCATCCGCGTTTTGATGGAGCTCGATCCGCTGCCGAGCGCCCACCCGACGAAGACGGGCGGCCTTGCGATGCTGGTCGCCGCCATTCTCATCGGCGCCGGTCGGCTGTTCCAGCTTATCCGCCGGTTCTTTGCGGCGCGCAGCCGCCATTTCCTGCCGCGCCGCCTTGCCAATGTTCTCGGCATCGCAGCGGCGATCATCCTCTCATGGATGCTGCTCAATGGGCTGATCTTCGATATCGGCCTCAGATTTGCCGATTCCTCGCTGAAACAGGTGGATGCGCTGATCGAACCGGATGTGCCGCGCCCGTCAGACGCGCTCAAGACAGGCAGCAGCGCCTCGCTGATGACATGGGAATCGCTTGGCCGTCGCGGGCGTGAATTCGTCGCCGAAGGCCCGGCGGCTACCGAGATATCCGCCTTCACCCATCGTCCGGCAAAAGAGCCGCTCCGGGTCTATGCGGGCCTCAATTCGGCTTCGACGCCGGAAGAAAGAGCAGCCTTGGCGCTGGAGGAGCTGAAACGGGTCGGCGGCTTCGAGCGCAAGGTGCTTCTGGTGGTCATTCCCACCGGCACCGGCTGGATCGACCCGGAAGCACTCGATACGGTCGAATATCTGCATGATGGCGATATCGCCAGCGTCGCCGTGCAATATTCCTATCTCTCCAGCTGGATCGCGCTGCTGACCGAACCGGATTACGGTGTCGAGACGGCGCGCGCTTTGTTCGAGGCCGTCTACGGTTACTGGACGACGTTGCCGAAGGAAACGCGACCGAAGCTCTACCTGCATGGCCTGAGCCTCGGTTCTCTCAATTCGCAGAAATCCTCCGATCTCTACGATGTGCTCTCCGATCCCTTCCAGGGCGCATTGTGGAGCGGGCCGCCCTTTTCCAGCCCCACCTGGCGCATGGCGACCAATGGCCGGGTGAAAGGCACGCCGGAATGGCTGCCGCGCTTCCGCGACTCTTCCGTCATCCGCTTCGCCAACCAATATACGACAGCCCATATGCCCGACGCGAAATGGGGGCCGATGCGGATCGTCTATCTGCAATATGCCAGCGACCCCATCACCTTCTTCGAGGCCGCCTCGCTTTACCGGCGGCCGCAATGGATGGTGCATCACGGGCCTGACGTTTCCACGTCCTTCCGCTGGTTCCCGGTCGTCACCCTGCTGCAGCTCGGTCTCGATGTTGCCGCCGCGACCACGGCGCCGATGGGTTATGGCCATGTCTATGCGCCGGAACATTATATCGACGCGTGGATGGAAGTGACCCAGCCGCAGGGATGGAATGCGGACGATATCCAGCGGCTGAAGATGTTCTTCAAGGCCCGCCGCGGCTCCACCGATCCGGCGTGAGCGCGGCGGGCTTGCCTGGAGCCTCAACCCTTCAGCCGGTCCAGATTGTCGATGATATAGGTCTCGAGTGAACGCGGCGCATGGCCTGTCAGCGTTTCGACATCGCCGGTCACCAGTGCTGTCCAGCCTTCGCGCACGGGATAAAAGATCGAAGCGAGGAACGAGGCGTAGTCCTGCGGCACGCCCGCACCGGTGAGAATGCCGATGAAAACCTCATCCGAAACGGCGGCGTAGGACACCGGCTTGCCGATCGCCTGCGATATCAGCGCGGCCGCTTCGCCGTAACCCAGGGCTTTCGGACCCGTCAGGTTGAAAGCCTTGCCGTTAACGGCGTCAGAAGTCAGGGCGGCGGCAGCGCTGTCGGCGATATCGCGCACATCGATGAAACTCGACTTGCCCTCACCGGCCGGCACGGCGATCTGGCCGTGGTCGATGCCGGCTTTCCAATAGCTGTGGAAATTATCGGCAAACCAGTTGGGGCGCAGGATGACGTAAGGCGTGCCCGAAGCGATGATCTTCAACTCGATCTGGCGATAGGGAATGGAATCGTCGGCATCGACGCCAAGGACGCTGAGGAACACGATCTTCACCTTGCGGCGCGCCGCCTCCTCGACCACGGGCGTCAGCGCGTCGATAGCGTCCAGACGCCCACCGGAAAGAAGCAGGAATAGTCTGTCAACGCCGTCGAAGGCGTCCGCATAAGTCGAGGCGTCGGTATAATCGAAGCGCACCCCTTCCGCGCCGTCCGCCGCCTTGCCGCTGCGCGAGGCGGCCTTCACGCTTTCGCCCCTGGAAAGCAGCGCTTTCACCAGCGGCGTGCCGATGGTGCCGGTGGAACCGATTACGAGTATCTTGCCTGTCATCTCAAATCTCCTTAGTATCTAATGGAAACCATGTTTCGAAAACACAGGTACTGCGTTTGCGAAATCATGAAAAGAGAGCACTTTTCGGTTATCTGGTATCCTCGCGGAAACCGGGATGGCCCTGAAACGATGGAACAAACCCATGGAACGTATCTATGACGTCTATGAAGACCGCTGCCCCACCCGCATGGTGCTGGACAGGATTGCCGACAAATGGGCGCTGCTGATCCTTGACCGGCTGCGGGTGGAAGCGGTGCGCTTCAACCTGCTGCGGCGGGAGATCAAGGGCATTTCGCAAAAGGTCCTGTCGCAGACGCTCAAGAAGCTCGAGCGCGACGGGCTGATTTCGAGGCAGGTGTTTCCGACCGTGCCGGTGACGGTCGAATATTCGCTGACGCCGCTGGGGCGGACGCTGACCGACACGGTGGCGGCGCTTGCCCACTGGGCGGAGGGGAATATCGACGCTGTGATGGCGGCGCAGAGGGCATACGATGAACGGGCGGTGGTTTAAATCGAGGCGCGGCATACCCATGCGCCCCTCATTCCTGTGACAAGCAATGGGATGAGGAGGAAGAGAGCGTCCGCAATAACAGTCAGCGCTGCACCCACTGCACTCCCCAAAATCCCTACCGCGAAATCCG
The DNA here is from genome assembly GCF_002008225.1 of Agrobacterium salinitolerans. GTDB lineage: Bacteria > Pseudomonadota > Alphaproteobacteria > Rhizobiales > Rhizobiaceae > Agrobacterium > Agrobacterium salinitolerans. The sequence continues at coordinate 902,073 of NZ_MRDH01000006.1, forward strand.
CGTCGACAGAATGATCGACGACAGCGTGCGCTCCACGCCGTCAAGCGCGCCGATGCGGTCGATCAATTGGTCTAGATCGAGGATCGAAGGTGCGGCCAGAATGGCGATGAGGTCAAAAGTGCCGCTCACCGAATGCAGCGTCGTCACCTCCTTGATGGCGGCAAGGGCCGCCGTGACGCCGGGCAAGGCCTTGGGGGCGATGGTGATCAGCACATGGGCGCGCACCAGCCCGGAAAGATAGCTTTCCGAAAGCCTGAGGCCATAACCCGCAATCACCCCGTCCGCTTCCAGTCGCTCGATACGGGCCTGTACCGTGGTGCGCGAAAGGCCGAGTTTGCGCGCCAGCTCCGCCACCGGCATGCGGGCATTTTCGGAAAGCAGGGCGAGCAGCGCCCGATCCTTGTCGGTAATTGTCATAATGACCAATCCTGTCGTCTTATTGCCTAACATTAACCTGCTATCCGCACATAGTGAAGCTGCGAATCGTCAATAAAAACTGGCATTCTGTCTTGGAAGCGTATCTGCGCTGACACATTTGCATTCACTGCGGGGAACAAAAACATGAAAAACATTGTCGTCATCGGCGCGGGCAATATCGGTTCGGCAATCGCCTGGATGCTGGCCGCATCAGGCGATTATCGCATCACCGTCGCCGATCGTTCAGCCGATCAGCTGGCCAATGTGCCGGCGCATGAAGGGGTCGACACCGAGATCGTCGACATCACCGACCGTCCCGCTCTGGAAGCACTGCTGAAAGGCAAATTCGCCGTGCTTTCCGCCGCCCCCTTCCACTTGACGGCGGGTATTGCCGAAGCGGCCGTTGCCGTCGGCACGCATTATCTCGATCTTACCGAAGACGTGGAATCCACCCGCAGGGTCAAGGCGCTGGCGGAAACCGCCGAAACGGCGCTCATTCCGCAATGCGGACTCGCCCCCGGCTTCATCTCCATCGTCGCTGCCGATCTCGCCGCCAAGTTCGACAAGCTGGACAGCGTGCGCATGCGCGTCGGCGCTCTGCCGCAATATCCGTCCAATGCGCTCAATTACAACCTCACCTGGAGCACGGACGGGCTGATCAACGAATATATCGAGCCCTGCGAAGCGATCGTTGAAGGCCGCCTTACAGCCGTTCCGGCTCTGGAAGAACGTGAGGAATTTTCGCTGGACGGCGTTACCTACGAGGCCTTCAACACCTCAGGTGGGCTTGGCACGCTCTGCGCCACGCTGGAAGGCAAGGTGCGGACGATGAATTACCGCACCATCCGTTATCCCGGCCATGTGGCGATCATGAAGGCGCTTCTGAACGACCTCAACCTGCGCAATCGCCGCGATGTGCTGAAGGACCTGTTCGAAAACGCCCTGCCCGGCACCATGCAGGATGTGGTCATCGTCTTCGTCACCGTCTGCGGCACCCGCAACGGCCGCTTCCTGCAGGAAACCTATGCCAACAAGGTCTATGCCGGCCCGGTTTCCGGCCGGATGATGAGCGCCATCCAGATCACCACAGCCGCCGGTATCTGCACGGTTCTCGATCTGCTCGCCGAAGGCGCGCTGCCGCAGAAGGGCTTCGTGCGACAGGAGGAAGTGGCGCTGCCGAAATTCCTCGAAAACCGGTTCGGCCACTATTACGGCGCGCATGAGCCACTGGCGCGGGTTGGGTGACTTGAGGGCACAGCATTGCCGCCGGTTTCTTCTCCCCGCCGGGGAGAAGGTGGCCCGAAGGGTCGGATGAGGGGGCGACGCCAGCGATGGATCGTACCCTTGCCCCCTCATCCCGCTGCCGCGACCTTCTCCCCCTCGGGGAGAAGGCGAAACAGGCACTCGCTCGCTCCGGCGTTGCGGATCAGCGCTACGCTTACGTCCCGCAAAAAGTCCTGAACACCCGTTCATGGCTCATCGGCGGCTGCATATAGACGAAGTTATCCGGCCGCTCTTCGAAAGGCGTGGCGATCGCTCTCAGCATGGCGTGGAAGGGCTCGAAATCATCCTCTTCCACCGCCGCTTCGATCAGTTCCTCGATCCGATGGTTGCGCGGGATGACGGCCGGATTGGCGGCCAGCATCGCCGCTGATCTTTCGGAATCGGAAATCCCCTCGCGACCGGCTCTTTCCCGCCAGCGCTCCAGAAATTTGTCCGCCCCCGCAATATCGACGAACATGCCGCGAAATGGCTCGGCGTCACCATTGGCCGCATGGGAAAGACGCCGGAAGGTCAGCGTATAATCCGCTTCCGATGCCTGCATCAGCGCCAGCAGCGCCTGCACCAGATCCATGTCGCCCTCTTCCTCCACCGTCAGGCCAAGCTTTCCGCGCATGCCGGCAAGCCAGCGTTGGGGAAAGGCCGCGGCGAAATCGGCGAGAACGGCATTGGCGCGTTCGGCGGCTTTTTCCACCTGCGGATCGAGCAGCGGCAACAGGCATTCCGCCAGCCTGGCAATGTTCCATTGGGCGATGCCGGGCTGATTGTTGAAGGCATAACGGCCCTGCGCATCGATGGAGGAAAAGACCTTGTTGGGGTGATATTCATCGAGGAAAGCGCAGGGGCCGAAATCGATGGTTTCGCCGGAAAGCGCCATATTGTCGGTGTTCATGACACCATGGATAAAGCCCACCATCATCCAGCGGGCGATGAGGTCGCATTGCCGTTGCGCAATGCCCTGCAGCAAGGCGAGATAGGGATTATCCGCCTGTTTCGCCTCGGGATAATGCCGATCGATGACGTAATCCGCGAGGTTTCTGACCGCTTCGTTGTCCTCGCGCGCGGCGAAAAACTGGAAGGTACCAACGCGGATATGGCTTGCCGCAACGCGGGTGAAGACGCCGCCCGGCAGGCCGACCTCACGCTGCACCCTCTCGCCGGAAAGGACAGCCGCCAGCGCCCGCGTGGCGGGAATGCCGAGCGCAAACATCGCCTCCGACACGATATATTCCCGCAGGACGGGGCCGAGCGCCGCGCGACCGTCGCCCCGGCGCGAAAACGGCGTCGGGCCGGAGCCTTTCAGCTGGATATCGCGGCGTTTTCCGTTCCTGTCGATCACTTCACCCAGCAGAATGGCGCGGCCATCGCCCAGCTGCGGCACGAAACCGCCGAACTGGTGGCCGGCATAGGCCATGGCCAGCGGCTCGGCCCCCTGCGGCACGACATTGCCGGAAAAGATCGCCGCCAGCCTTTCATCGTCAAGGCCGGCCACATCGAGAAGGAGTTCATCGGCCAGCTCGCGATTGAAGGCGATGAGACGCGGCGCCTTCACCGGCGTCGGCAATACGGCGGCGCTGAAGCGCTCCGGCAGGCGGGCATAGGAATTGTCGAATTTCATCACGGGTAAACTCCCTGCTTTGCCCCTATATGGGGCCGGAAGACGGCGGATGCGAGCGATAAATGCGACAGCTTCCGGATTGCTTCATTCAATTTTGCGCAATGAACTTTACTGCGCCATCATCGTTCCTATGCTTGATCCGCAGAATGCCGAAGGAAAGGGAAAAGCAATGACCGTCGTTGAAGCCGCAGCCGAACCGGAAAGCGCCATCCGCACCATTCATACCGACTTGCCCGTCAACGCCACCTTCCATGTCTGGTTAAAAGCGAAAAAAGACGCCGAGCCGGGTGCCGTCTCCTTTTCCAATCAGAATGGAAAATTCGCTGAGGTTTCAAGCGTCAACACGGAAGAGTTCGGTTTTCGAATCTATCAGGTTTTCGGCGGCGGCCATGTGGAGATCAGTTACGATACGGTCACGACCGCCGTTTCCGTCATCTACTGGTTCACCGCGTCAGATGTGCTCGAAACCGGAATCACGGTCGTCCATACCAAGCCGGACAATGCCGCACCCGAACTTCCCGGCAGCTATCATTTCCGCCCACCCTTCGGATGGATGAACGACCCGAACGGTTTCGGTCGTTTCGAGGGGCGGCCGCATCTCTTCTATCAGCATTATTCGCATGGGCTGCGCTGGAACACCATGCATTGGGGCCACGCCGTCTCGTCGGATTATCTGCGCTGGCGGCACCTGCCTATTTTCCTTTTCCCTTCGGAAGATCTGACGACAAGACCTGACAAGCGGGGCGGCGCCTATTCCGGCTCCACCATTCCGCTGGTTGAAGGAACGGGCATCCGCGTCTTCTTCACCGAGCAGGTGCAGGACCGTATTCCCGAACAGCAGATTCAGCTCACCGCCACCTCCTCCGATCTCATCATGGCCGGGCAGGCCGAGGTCATTCTGGGCCACCGCCCGGACGGACAGGGGCTGACGCCGGATTTCCGTGACCCCTATGTTTTCCGCGGTCCCGATGGCTTATGGAAAATGGTGCTCGGCAGCCAGAGCGATGGCGGCGGCGTCATTCTGCTTTACGAGACGCAGGACCCCACCGCTGCATCGGGCTGGACCTATGTGGGCAAGCTGTGGGTGGAAACGCGATATAAAACCACGGCCATCGAATGCCCCTGCCTGCTGCCGCTCGATGGACCCGCCAATGCCCGCTCCACCCGCTGGGTGCTGGTCTATGGGCTGATGCATTCGGAGGACCCGGAGACCGGCCGCAAGAACCTCACCATGGCCGATGTCGGCTGGTTCGACGGCAAGGTCTTCACAAAGGAAACCGGGCAGGAGCTGGATTTCGGCACCGACAATTACGCCTTCCAGGCCTTTCTGGATGGCGACAGCATCATCGGCATCGGCTGGCTGGCCAACTGGGCGGATGCCAATCCGGAAATCGACTTCCCCACCTCCATGACCCTGCCGCGTCGGATTCATTATGTGAACGGCGAGCTTCTGACCCCGCCCATCGGTGCGGCGGAAAGCCTGCGCAGCCATATCCTTGACCGCACGCGGCTTGCCGCGGGCGAACGCGTCACCTTTATCAACGGGGCGGTGGAAATATTGTTCGAGCTTGCCTCGCCCGGCGCGCCCTTCGAACTGATGCTCGATCATCCGACGGTCACTCTGGGCGTCGTGTCGGATGAAACAGGGCTGTGGATCCGCCATGAGGACGGCCGTGACGGCGCCTCGCCACATTATATCGCCAAGGGAGCCAAGGCATCCCGCATCCGCATCTTCCTCGATTACGGCTCCATCGAAGTCTTCGCCAATCGCGGCCGATATGTGGGCACCAAACGCATCGAAGGGTTCGAACCGGTGCGTTCGGCGCTATTGAAGGCCGCCCCCGGCGCGGTGGTGCATGCCACCAGCTGGGCGCTGAAACCCTGAGGAACCTTTTGGCGGATTGGGCGGTTGATAGACCCGACAGCGCCCATTCCACGGATAAGGAGAAACGGCATGACCAAAATCCGCGACACCAGCGATCCGATCCTGTTTCCGACAGAAGCCAATGAAAACAAGGCCGAGAAAAAACGCGCCGGCAAGGGCATCGTCGTCATCATCGGCGCAATCGCGATCATGGCCTTCGTCGTTTACCTGGCGGCGATCACCATCGCCGCCACCCAGTCCTGACGGCGGCGGAAGAGCCGCCTTTCGCTTTGCCGCATTTCGGACGGAAAACCGGATCCCACTTTTTCTGGAAATGCTTCAGCGCCTTTCGCCCCGCAATCCGCTGGCGGTCATGATCGCCAGCACCGATACGATAACACCCAGCCCATAGAGATAAACCATCGGCATCGTCACATCCGCCCGCTCGATCTGCCCCACCAGATCGGTAGCGGCGGCGACGGTGCCGCTGGCGCCCGCACCGGCGGCGGCGCCCAGCGTCGCGACAGTTGGCAAGAGCGCACCCGTCATCTTGCGCTCCTCCTCAGGAGCTGCCTCCATGGCGGCCTGACTGATGCCGGCCCAGGACATGCCAAAAGCCGATCCGATCAGGATTTGCCCGACGAGCATTTCTCCCCAGTTGCCGGTCGCCAGCCCGAGCCCCAGCAGCGCGCAGCCCGGCACCATCTGGTAGGGACCGTAATGCAGGCAAATCTCCCGCAGACGGGCAGAACGCAGGCTGCCGATCAGCATTGCCACAAAGCTCCAGGCAAGCGGCATCGTCACCACGATGAAACCGGCAAAGGTCGGCTCATGCCGCCACAGATTGATGGCGACATAAGCGAGATACACGCTGCCCAGCGCATGGGCATAGGACATCAGGAACAACACCCAGAAACCGCTGCCGAGCACCGTCTTCAGCCGGAACGAATTCTTCGGGAAAAGCCCGATCGAAGGCCGGATGCCCGCCCGCAGAGAGGCCCACAGCAGCGCTGCCCCCGCCAGCAGGGAGAGCGCCCGCAGGCTCGCATCCTCGAAGGCGGAAGGGGCGGAAAAGGCCAATGCGCCGACAAGGCAGAGAACCAGCGGCACAAGCGGTCTGCGCGTCGCCGCAACCGGCCGCTCAGCGGAAACGGCAATCGCGGTATAGGCCAGAAGCAGCAGGATCAGCGGCGCCGACAGCAGGAAGGTGGCGCGCCAGGAAATATGCTCGGTGGCAAAACCGCCGGTCAGCGGACCGATGAAGGAGGCGACCGCCCAGATCGCCGCTTCGATCGCGAAGACCTTCGGCAACAGGCCGGAGCGGAAACCGGCGGGAATGAGGCTGTAACACACGGCCACGATCAGCCCGTCGGCCAGTCCCTGCAAGGCTCTGCCAATAACGACCCACAAAAAGTCGCCGGCGATTGCCGAAAGGACCGAACCGAAGGAAAATATCAGGCAGCAGAGAAGCAGGACGGCGCGCGCGCCGAAACGTTCGCGGAACAGCACGGCGGTGACACCGCCTGCGACGGAACCGACGAAATAAAGACTATAGGCCCAGCTATAGAAAGCAGCGCCGCCGATTTCGTTGACGGCCACGGGCAAGGCCGTCACCACCGCGAACTGGTTGAAAGCGTGCAGGCCGATACCTGAGGAGATGACGGTCAGAAGCGAGAGGTTAGCCCCGCTCAGCAATTCGCCCCAGCCGTTTTTCTCCACCATTTCCATACTCGACAAAGCCGTATCCTTTCCATTTTTTCAGGCACGGCGGGCAAACTAGAACCTCAAGCACCATTGAGGTCAAGACGACTTTTTCACGTCATTTGTTTTGAAGGTATCCCGCACGGCAGGAACCCTCCGCGCGCCCGCTCGTTTGCCGAAGGACCGACAGAAAGGACACCGTCATGGACCGCAAGAAAATCCTGCCCCTTAACGAAGACGCCATGGACGAGGATTTGCTCGATCTCGACATCGACTCCCTGCCCGCCAAGGGAGAGATTCCGCAATCCATCGAACAGGAAATCGAGGAAGAAGAGGCGGAGACCGAGGACGACCCCTATCAGGAAAGCGACGAGGCCCTGCCCGACGATGCCGAGGAACGGGTGATCAACCGCAACCCTTCGCGGGAAGGCGGAGCTTTCGACGAGGTTTAGGGAAGATTCAGGGCGCGACGGGACGAAAGGCGGGTGAGCATATGGCGTAGATGATCCTGCCCGCCGAAAAAGACTGCAAGAATACGCACGATCTTTTCGCCCTCATCGACATCGAAATAAAAGACAGCCTGATTTTTCGTTACCCGGCGAAGGCCGGGTAATATTTCGGGCAACAATGTCCCCTGAAAAGGCGCTTTGTGAAGCGCTTCCATGTCCGCTTCAATCGACCCCACGCGTCGCGCGGCGCGCGTGAAAGCCGCTGGCAAGGCATCGCCGAGGTCGAGATAGGACTGGATAAGATGATCGAGAATGAGGTCGAGGTCCTGATCCGTCTGCGTCGAACGCAGGACCTTAAAGGCCATGGCTGGCCTTCCGGGCTGCTATCATCGCTGCCGTTCTTTGCTTGCCGTCTTCCACGGAGACGAAGTCACCCTGCCCTCGCTCAACCAGCAAATCACGAAGCGCGGCAAGTTCGGCGTCCCGCAGCTCCGTTTCCTGCCGAAGCAGTTCCAGCCCACGCTGCACGACGGCACTGAGGCTGGCATAACGCCCTTCCTCCACCAGCCTGCGGGCGAAGCTATCCTGTTGATCGGAGATGGAAACTGACGCCTTGACGGACACTGTGGCACTCCCGGTTCAAAAGAGATACTACTCAGTAGCATATTTCGCCCATTGTTCCAATGGGTGTTCTCAGGCGGGATCGATCATGCTGATGACACGACCGGCGATTTCGTCGATCGTCGCATCGTCAAGGGTTTCGATATATTTCGCTTTCTTCTGGGCGGCACGGGCAACAATGTCCATGCTTCTCACCTGGTTGCATAGTGCGACACCGGTTGTCTTATGGCCCGATATGTTCACGGCAAGCCCTGCCCTGCGTGTGAATACTCCGCCCGTCGTCACGGGAACGACAAGGCACAGTCCAACCGCGTTGATTTCTCTGGGCGTGATGACGATACAACGATGTTCGTCCCTGATTTCGCTGCCGATCACAGGATTGAGGTCGACCAGATAAACGTCGCCACGTTTTGGAACCTGACTGCGGACCATCAAAGAGCTTCTTTGCCGACTGGCGGCGCTTCGTCCCATTCCCGCGCGCTGGCATTGAGGGCGGCGACTTCATCCGCCCCCTCCAGCAATTCGGCAAGCGTGAAGCGCTTCTTTTCCTGCCGAACCGGGCTTGCGACCAGCGCGCCGTTATCGACCTCGAGCGTCAGTTGCTCACCGATTTCCAGCCCCAGCATCTTCAAAAGAGCGGGCGGGATGGTCATCACCGCCGCACCGCCCTGACGTCTTATTCTCGTCGTTACGGTCATCAGTCTGCGCTCCATTTTGTGCAATATATGTAGCACATTTTCAAGCCTGCGCAAACGGAGGTCGTGCCTCAACCCGCCCGTTCCGGCGAATAACCGGCTTCGCGGATCGCCGCTTCCGCGGTTGCGGCATCGCCCATAACCGTCAGTCTGTGGGCATCGAGGTCGATGCTGACGGATGCGCCGGGAAGCACTTCCGTCAGAGCGCCGCGCAGCGTCTTTTCGCAATGGCCGCAGGTCATGTCCGGAATGAGGAAGGTGGTTGCACTCATGGTTTTCTCCTTCTGGCCGGTAGCGATATTGTCGCGCCGGTTGTCATTAAAGTTCAGTGAGTTCTGGCTGGCTTGCCGTCTGTCTTGTCGGCACCCGCGAGATCATCGAGGATGGGGCAATCGGGCCGGTGGTCGCCGCCGCAGCAATGGGCGAGATGAGAGAGCGTTTTCACCATGCTCTTCATCTCGGCGATCTTCTGCTCGAGATCGGCGATGTGGACGAGCGCGATTTCCTTCACCGCCGAACTCTCACGGCTTTTGTCCTGCCAGAGTTTCAGCAGCGTCTCGGTTTCTTCCAGCGAGAAACCGAGCGTGCGCGCCCGCTTGATGAAGCGCAGATTGTGCACGTCCTGCTCGCCATAGACCCGGTAATTATTGCCGGTGCGGGCGGCCGGCGTGATGAGGCCGATCTGCTCGTAATAACGGATCATCTTGGCGGAAACGCCCGATGCTTCCGATGCCTGCCCGATATTCATGACGTCACCTCCCGATGGACCACCTTCGCCCGTTTCAATCTCAGCGCATTGGCGAGAACGAAGACGCTGGAGAGCGCCATCGCACCCGCGCCGATCATCGGCGACAGGGTGATGCCGAAGGCCGGATAGAGCACGCCCGCCGCAACCGGTATCAGCGCCACGTTATAACCAAAGGCCCAGAACAGGTTTTCCTTGATGTTGCGCATGGTCGCCCGGCTCATCTCGATGGCGTTGACTGCGCCCAGAAGATCGCCGCCAACCAGCACCACATCGGCGCTTTCGATGGCGACATCCGTGCCCGTGCCGACGGCAATGCCGATATCGGCTTCGGCGAGCGCCGGCGCATCGTTAATGCCGTCCCCCACGAAGGCCAGCACCTTGCCGCCTGCCCGCATCTCATGGATCGCCTTCACCTTGCCCTCGGGCAGTACTTCCGCCACCACGCGGGAAATGCCGACCTGCCGGGCTATGGCGTTTGCCGTGCGTTCATTGTCGCCCGTCACCATCGCCACTTCTATGCCCATCGCCTGCAATGCTTTGATCGCAGCGATACTCGAGGGTTTCAGCGGATCGGCGACGGCAATCGCGGCCACCAGCCTGTTGTCAATGGCGGCATAAAGCGGCGTCTTGCCTTCATCTCCCAGCCTTGCGGCGACCTCAGCGAAAATATCGACGGAATGGCCGAGTTTGGCCATGTAACGATCCGCACCGACTTCCAGCCTGCGGCCATTGACGGTGGCGGCGATGCCGTAACCCGTCACGCTCTCGAAGTTTTCGACGGTTGTGGGTTCGAGTCCTGCCGGGGTCGTCACATTCTTTTCTTCCGCAGCCCGGACAATGGCTTCGGCAATCGGATGTTCCGAGCGGTCCTCGACGGCGGCGACCAGCCTCAGCACCTCGTTGTCGGCAAATCCTTCGGCAACCACAAGATCGGTCAGTTCCGGGCGGCCCTTAGTGACAGTGCCGGTCTTGTCGACCACGACGATTTCAGCCGAACGTAGCTCCTGCAACGCCTGCCCCTTGCGAAACAGCACGCCCAGCTCCGCCGCCCGACCGGTGCCGACCATGATGGATGTTGGCGTGGCGAGACCCATGGCGCAGGGGCAGGCGATGATGAGCACCGCGACCGCATTGACCAGCGCGAATGTATAGGCGGGTTCGGGGCCGAAGATCGCCCAGACGATGAAGGTCAGAACAGCGATTGCTATGACAACGGGCACGAAAAGCGCGGTGACGCGGTCCACCAACAGCTGGATCGGCAGCTTGGATCCTTGCGCCTCCTCCACCATGCGGATGATCTGCGACAGCATGGTATCCGCGCCCACCTTGGTCGCCTTGAACTTGAAGGCGCCTGTCTTGTTGATAGTGCCGCCGACGACCGTTGCGCCGATCTTCTTTTCCACCGGCACGGGTTCGCCCGATATCATGGACTCATCGACATAGGACGAGCCTTCGACGACTTCGCCATCGACCGCCAGCCTCTCGCCGGGACGGATGACGACGATATCGCCCATCACCAGATCGTCAGGGGAAATATCGATGGTGGCGCCGTCGCGCTCTACGCGGGCAGTCTTCGCCTGCAGGCTCATCAGCTTGCGGATGGCGTCTCCCGTGCGGCCGCTGGCGCGGGCTTCGAGAAGCCGTCCGGTCAGGATCAGCGTCACGATGACGGTTGCCGCTTCATAATAGACGAACTGCGCCTCCGCCGGCAGCAGATCGGGCGCGAAAGTCGCCACGACGGAATAGGCGTAAGCCGCCGTGACGCCCAGCGCCACAAGCGAATTCATTTCCGGCGCACCGCGCAGCAGGGCCGGAAAACCGGTCTTGAGAAAGCGCAGGCCCGGCCCGAAAATCACCGCCGTCGCCAACACGAAATAGATGTAATAGAGGTTCTGCGTCTCGATGATGCCCATCAGCCAGTGATGCAGCGGCTCATAGAGATGGCCGCCCATTTCCAGCACGAAAAGCGGCGCGGTCAGGATCGCGGCAATCGTCAGGTCGCGTTTCAGCGCGCCCTCTTCGCCCGCATGCTGCATATGGTCGTGGCCGCCAGTCTCGCCCGCCGCCATCTGACCGTGGCCCTGATGATGTCCGTGGTGCTGGCCGTGACCTAGATGGGCGGAATTGTCGCGCGGTCCCGGCGTCTTCAGCGCAAAACCGGCGAGCTTTGCCGTTTCCACCAGCGTATCCCGTTCACGTCGGCCGCCAATCGTTTCCACGGAGGCCTTGCCGGAGACCGCATCGACCTTGACGACGATTGTGGTGGCGACCGCTTCCAGAACGGCCTTCAGCCGCCCGGCCTCAGCCTCGCCCCGCAAGCCTTCCACCGCGAATTCGTGACGCTCCGGCGCGATGTCGTAACCGACCTTCTTGATGGCGGCATCAAGCGTTCTGGCCGAAAAACCTTCGGCCGGCTCGACGGTGAGCTTCTTCGTGGCGAAGTTCACGGAACTCGACATGACACCCGGCACCTTGGCCGCGGCCGTTTCCACCCGACGCACGCAGGAAGCGCAGGTCATGCCTTCCACGGGAATGGAAACCGGTTCATGTCGATGGGCGTGTTTGACTGTCTCGTTCATGGGAAATCCCCTTTCGAGACCCTATGTAGAGATTCCCATGATGGGAAGGTCAAGGGAAGCGGAAACTTTTTGTCGAACACACAATCGTGAGTGCGGCCCCCCGCTGCAAAATATGACGTTGGCCGCAATCATACGATCTGTGGAGCCGATACCGGGCGGGGCCTGCCGAGCGCGTTCAGAGGGCTGTGTGTCTTGCCAGATAAACCGTGGCGCCGCCGCATCCGGGATCGTTGACGACATGATCGAGAAGCCGGAAACCGTGCGCGGCGAGCAGGATTTCATATTCATCGCGTGCAAGGCTCGCATGATAAAGCGGCCGGCCCTGAAAGGTGCCGATCGCTTCCCCGTGATCCGGTCCGGCCGTGAACATCAACGCCGCACCGTCATTGGCGTGCTGGTGGAAAATGCCGAACATGCGGCGCTGATCCTCCACCGTCAGATGGAAAAAACTGTGCCACGCGATCAACCCGTCGAAGCGGCGGCCGAGGGCCAGCTTTCGCATATCCGCAACCGCCCAGAGGTTGCCGGGAAATCTCTTCCGGCAAAGCTCGACCAGCGGCAGGGACGCATCGATGCCCGTCACCTCATAACCGCTGGCGATGAAGTAGCCGGCGATCGGCTCACCGGAACCGCAGCCAATATCGAGAATGGACGCGCCCTTCGGCAAGAGCGACATGAACCTGTCGAGCCAGGGTTTTTCGGCAAGGGAGCGTCCACGCTGCCTGTCGAAATCGGCCCCGTGTTCGGTATAGAGCCCGATGACATCGCAGGAGGCATTCGACATTTCCGCTCGTCCCTTCCCAAGTTCAGGATAACCCGTTGCCTGTGCATCGAACATTGAAACTGATGCTCATTTGAGCTACATACAGCATTATCCAAAGGAGGTCGATCATGACCGCAAATGCTTATGTGAGAGCGCGCATCGATCAGGCGCTCAAGGATGACGCGACTGCCGTGCTCGACAGTCTGGGGCTGACTGTTTCCGATGTCATGCGAATGATGCTGACGCGCATTGCCCGAGAAAAAGCACTGCCGATAGAACTGACGCAACCGAACGCTGAAACGCTCGCCGCGATTGAAGAAGCGCGCGCCATCGCGGCTGCCAGGCGCAATCGTTTCGGCACGGCGGAAGCCCTGTTTGACGCCCTTGATGGTAACAAACGGTGACGGATAAAAAAGGTCACGGAAAAGACGCGGCATCGAAACGAACGGTGTTGCCGCGTAGTTCGGATTTCACCAGGCAATTTATCAAGGACTGGCAACGGCTGAACAATTCCGGGCGCTATGACATGGTGAAACTGAAGGAGATCATGCTCCTTCTCATCGCCGGCGAAGCGCCATTACCGGCGCAGTTTCGTGACCATGAAATGACCGGAGAATGGCACGATCATCGCGAATGCCATGTCGGCGGGGACTTTCTGTTGATCTATAAACTTGATGAGAAGCAGAACCTTCTCATCTTCACCCGCGCAGGAACGCACGCCGAGCTTTTCAGGTAAACGCGCAATCCGAAAGATATTGAGGTCGATCTCGCTATCGGTGCACGGCCAGCCGGGGAATATCGCGCAGGAAGGCATCGCGCACGGCGGGGCCGAGTGGCTCGTTTGACGGTTTGTCGGAAACGCGCAGTCTCGCAAAGACGATGTGCTGGCCTTCGCGCTCCGCCCAGCCGACGAACCAGCCGAAGGGACGGTTGCGGTCGGGATTGCCCTTTTCGTCGCGCATGTAGCCGGTTCCGGTCTTGCCGTGCACCGCCCAGCTTTCCGGCCCATCGAAGACCGGCACGATTGCCCTGGTCTTCGCCTGCGCATCGCGCGAAACCGGCAGATTGCCGGCCAGAAGGCGGCGCAGGAAGCCGACCTGTTCCACCGGCGAGACCGTCAGCGACGATCCGAGCCAGGAATGGGTCAGGCCGTTATTCTTGCCCGGCTCACCGGAAACATCGGCATTGCCGTAACCGAGACGCTTCACATAGGCGGCGAATTTTTCCGGACCGAGGCGGCGGGTGATCTCACGCGAATACCACAGGACCGAATCCTGTTCCCATATGGAGGGATCGACCGTCTTGCGGTCGGAGGCGCGCGCCTCTGTGCCGGGTTTCCAGTCCCAGGCGGGCGTCTTTTCATCCTGAAGGATGCCGGCGTCGTAACCGATCAGCGCCAGCGGCACCTTGAAGGTGGAGGCCGGCGCCACGCGCTGGTCGCAGGCGCCCTGCTGGTTGATGATGGCGCCGGTCTCGATGGACGTGACCAGCGTGCATTCGAAGGCCTGTGGCTGTTGCTGGGCGTCAGCGGAAAACGGCAGGAGCCCCGGAAGGGCAAGGCATGAAAGAACGATGGCGGGCAGCCGGTAGCGCATGCGTTTCGATGTCCCTCGTCCGCTTCTGCGGATCATTTGCCGGAATGGCCGGAAGCTGTCTTTGTTTTCAGACAAGTCGTACCCCGAAACCGTGACACGCTTTCGGATGACATGCCTTTAGGAGACGGATGGGGCAGGAATAGGACCAAACAAAAATTGACGTTTTCCGTCAGGTCCGTTCCTTTTCGCCCGCCCTCTCGCCGACCGTCTCACCCACTGTCAGGGGCCAGTCGACCACATAATCCTCGAAGTCGTCAACATCCACATCGGCCTCGCTGACGGTGCGGCCGCGGGCGGAAATGCCGGCCTGATGCACCGTTTGCGTATCGCCGGAGACGAGATAATGCCACCAGTAGAGATCCTTGCCGTCGCGCACCAGCGCATAGGCACAGGTTGGCGGCAACCAGCCGATCTCATGCACCTTCTTCAGGTCGAGCTGGATACAGTCCGGCACCGTGGCGCGGCGGTTTTCGTAATCGGAGCATCGACAGCTCTCGCCGTCGAGCAGCACGCAGCGGACCGAGGTGAACACGACTTCGCCGGTGTCCCAGTCTTCCAGCTTGTTCAGACAGCATAGGCCGCAGCCGTCGCACAGGCTTTCCCATTCCTCGCCGGTCATCTCCGTGAGTGATTTGGTTTTCCAGAACGGCGCGTCATTCATCGTTAACATTTCCGTTTCATTTTGATCTCTTGGACGGGAGTGTTTAACCGGTCCCTAATCCTTTATATCGTATCGCCAAGGGCTGGTTTGTACGATATTTTAGCATATTGGCAGGCGGCTGGGGGTCATTGGCCCGCGAAAGGCCGCCGCGTCAAGCACTTCCGACACAACCATGCCACGGTTTTGCGTCGGGAATGGGTTGAAGCGCAGAATATCGATGATCGCGTTGCGTTGAACAGGAAAACATCGCCAGGTGCAGGAAGAAAAAAACGAAAAAAAAGGCCGTAAAAAACGGCACATCCTGCTCCGGATCGATAGCTTCATCGACTCCGGCCTGTGGACGGCTGCGGCAAGACTGGTGGATTTCTGGGAAGACGTCACCATCGCCTCGCGCAAGCTGCATATGCGGGGCTGGAAGAAGCTTCTCGTCAACCTGACCTGCGACGCACTGACGTTCGGAACGGCGGGGTCCGTCGTGCTTCTGGCGCTCGCCATGCCGGCCTTCGAGGAAACCAAGAAGGACTGGCGGTATCGCGGCGACTTCGCCGTCACCTTCCTCGACCGTTACGGCAACACCATCGGCCACCGCGGCATCATCCACGAGGATTCCGTTCCGATCGACCAGATGCCGGATCATTTCATCAAGGCAGTGCTGGCGACTGAAGACCGGCGTTTCTTCGACCATTTCGGCATCGATTTCATCGGCCTTGCCCGCGCCATGAGCGAAAATGCCCGCGCCGGCGGCGTGGTGCAGGGCGGCTCGACGCTGACGCAGCAGCTTGCCAAGAACCTGTTTCTCACCAATGAGCGCTCGCTGGAGCGCAAGATCAAGGAAGCTTTCCTCGCGCTGTGGCTCGAGACCAACATGTCGAAGAAGGAAATCCTCAGCCTTTATCTCGACCGCGCCTATATGGGCGGCGGCACCTTTGGTGCTGCGGCAGCGGCGCAGTTTTATTTCGGCAAGAATCTCACCGACGTGACGCTCGCCGAATCCGCTATTCTGGCCGGCCTGTTCAAGGCCCCGGCCAAATATGCGCCGCATGTCAACCTGCCCGCCGCGCGTGCCCGCGCCAACACCGTGCTGTCCAACCTGGTGCAGAGCGGGTTGATGACCGAGGGGCAGGTGATCGGCGCGCGGCGCAACCCGGCCACCGTCATCGACCGCGCCGATGTGAAGGCGCCTGATTATTTCCTCGACTGGGCCTTTGACGAGGTGCAGCGGCTGGCCGCCGAAGGCAAGTTCAGGGACCACACCGTGGTCGTGCGCACCACAATCGATACCGGCCTGCAGCAGGCGGCCGAGCAGGCGATGGAAATGGGCCTGCGCGAATTCGGCGAAGGTTACCGCGTCAAGCAGGGCGCGATGGTGATGATCGAGAACGGCGGCGGCGTGCGCGCCATGGTCGGCGGGCGCGACTATGGCGAAAGCCAGTTCAACCGCGCCACGGCGGCGCTGCGCCAGCCGGGCTCCTCCTTCAAGGTCTACACCTACTCGGCCGCCATGGAAAAGGGCATGAAGCCGGAGACGCTGATCTCCGACGCGCCGGTGACCTGGCGCGGCTGGTCGCCGCAGAATTACGGCCGCTCCTATGCCGGCAAGGTGACGCTGCAGATGGCGCTCGCCAAATCCTACAACACCGTGCCCGTGCGTCTTGCCAAGGACGTGCTCGGCACGCAGGTCATCGTCGATACCGCCAAGGCCATGGGTGTCGCCACGCCGCTGCGTAGCGACAAGACGATTCCGCTCGGGACATCGGAAGTCACGGTGCTCGATCAGGCCACCGCCTATGCCGTTTTCCCTGCCGACGGCATGCAGTCGCGCCGCCACGGCATCGAGCAGGTGCTGGATTACGAGGGCAATGTCCTCTACGATTTCAGCCACAACGAAGCGCCCGCCAAACGGGTGCTTTCCGAAGACGCCAATTCGAAGATGAACCAGATGCTGGTGACCATTCCGGTCATGGGCACGGCCCGGCGCGGCGCGCTGGATAACGGCATCGTTTCCGGCGGCAAGACCGGCACCTCGCAGGCCTATCGCGATGCCTGGTATGTGGGTTTCACCGGCAATTACACCACGGCCGTCTGGTTCGGGAACGACGATTTCACGCCGATGAACAATATGACGGGAGGCGCGCTTCCGGCCATGACTTTCAAGCGGCTGATGGACTATGCCCATCAGGGCATGGAGCTGCGCCCCATTCCCGGCATCCAGAACCCGTTGCCGACAGGTGCGCGCCCGCAACCTTCGGCGCAAGTGGCGGCCGCAGCCGCCAGCGCCCCCGCTTTGCCGGCCCTCACCCGCCCACGCTCGCTCTCGGCCGAGGCAACGCGTGTGATCCGCTCCATCGCCAGGAAGATGAAGGACGCTTCGGCCTTGAGTGTGACGACGCAGAAAGTGGCGGATGCGTCGTTGCGCGAGGGCAAGGAGGATGCGGCACGGCGGTGAGGTTCACCTCCCCCTCTGCCCTGCCGGGCATCTCCCCCTCAAGGGGGGAGATCGGCAGGAGGCGCTACCGCCACTTCATTCGTAAACGTTGAGATGGGCGAGACCTATCCGCGCGTCGATCTCCCCCCTTGAGGGGGAGATGCCCGGCAGGGCAGAGGGGGGTAAAGCCATGCACCCCATCGCCACCGCTTCTCCAAACCGAAACTTATCGCAACAACACTCCCCTCGCCGTCTCCACCACATGCGACGTCAACACCCCCAGCCGCTCCGCCGCGAGCCGGTTGACCTGCCAGTAAAGCGGAATATCGAGCGGCGTGCCGGGAACGACCTCCACCAGCCTGCCCGTCTTGAGGTGATCCCCCACAAGCTGCACCGGATTGAGCCCCCAGCCCATGCCGGAAAGGCTCGCCTTCACGAAACCGTCCGTCGAAGGCAGCCAGTGGGTGGGATAGGCGATTTCCTCGCCCAGCACCTTCCTGACCCAACTCGCCTGCAGCCTGTCCTTCTGGTTGAAGGTGAGCCCGGGCGCGCGGGCAAGGGCGGCGGGCGTGACACCTCCGGCGAAATGGCGGGCCATGAAATCCGGGCTGGCGGTGGCATGATAGCGCAACACGCCGAGCGGCGTTACCCGGCAACCCTGCACAGGCTTGGCATGGGCCGTGACAGCGGCGAGCACCCTGCCGCCGCGCAGCCATTCCACCGTGTGGTCCTGATCGTCCACCGCGATATTGACGAGATAATCGCTGCCGCCGGTGAATTTCGAAACCGCATCCAGAAACCATGTGCCGAGGCTGTCAGCGTTTGTGGCGATGTTGAGCGTCACGCGCTCCTGCGCTGCGCCGGCTTCCGCCAGCACCGGAAGCTGTCGGAACAATTCGCTTTCCAGCATGCCGACATGATCGATGTGACGGCAGAGCCATTCGCCCTTTTCCGTCGCCACGCAGGGGTTGCCGCGCACGATCAGCACCACACCCAGCCGCTCCTCCAGTTGCTTGATGCGCTGGGAGACGGCCGATGGCGTGACGCACAGCACCTGCGCCGCCTTTTCGAAGCTGCCGGTCTGGGCCACGAGCGCCACGGCCCGCATGGAGGGATAGTCGAGCATTACGGCACCTCATGCGGGGTTTGGAGGTGGCGTGATGGCCTTGGAAGCCATAGGCGACGGCCTCTCCTTCCCTCATTCTTGTTCCGGGGAACAGGAATGACGGTGGAGAGATGGCAACGTGGCGGAAAATCGAGACGTTGAAGAGAGAAGTGCGCCATTAGCTCAGCTTATCTGGATTGAGTTTATTTAACTGGATTAAACCATCTGGCGGAAATATCCAAGCACTCGGTCGGGAGCAACGCCCCCGGCCATTCCACAATGGACAGAGGCAGGGGCCGCGACGCGCATGGACATCCAGATTTTCTTCACCGGCCTGACGATGGGCCTCAGCCTCATCGTCGCCATCGGCGCGCAGAATGCGTTTGTGCTGAAACAAGGGCTGGCGCGTTCGCATGTGTTTGCCGTCTGCACCACCTGCGCCCTTGCCGATGCGCTGTTGATTACGGTGGGCGTGTTCGGCTTTCAGCGGATCAGCGCCATCATGCCGGCGCTCGATCCCATCATGCGTTATGCGGGGGCCGCTTTCCTCGTCTGGTATGGCGCCAAAAGCCTGCATTCGGCGCTGCGCTCTTACGCGGCGCTTTCGGTGTCGGAGCGGCAGGAGGCGAGCCTGTGGCAGACTTTGGCCATTTGTCTCGCGCTGACCTTTCTCAATCCGCATGTCTATCTGGATACCGTCGTGCTGCTCGGCACCATTTCAACGCAGTTTCCCGGCTTCGAAAAAACCTTCGCGGCAGGCGCGGCCACCGGTTCGCTGGTGTTCTTCTTTTCACTTGGTTACGGCGCGCGCTGGCTGCGGCCAATCTTTGAAAAACCCTCCGCCTGGCGCATTCTTGAAGGCGTCATCGCCGTCACCATGTGGGCCATCGCCTTCAAGCTTGTCATGGGGGCCTAAAGCGGCGGCGTGTCGCCGGCTCCGATATCCCAATAGAGCCCGGCCATAAGGGTAAGCGCCTCGCGTACGATCTCCTTCGGCAAATGTTCGTTCGGCGCATGCTGCGAGCAGCCGGGATAGGAATGTGGCACCCAGATGGTGCGCAGTTTGAGGATATCGGCAAAGATATCGTTGGGCAGCGAACCGCCGAGATTGGGCAGAAGCGCCGGTTTTCTGCCCGTGGTGCGGGCAATGGAGCGCAGCGTGAAATCCACCCATGGATCCTGCGGATCGAGCCGGGTCGCGCGGAAAATCTCGTCGCCGGCAGGCGCGATTTCCACCATGGCAAAACCCTGCCGGTCGAGATGACGCCGCACGGCGGGCAGAACCGCCTCCGGATCGATACCGACAACGAAGCGCAATTGCAGCCGCGCCCACGCCCGAGGCGGAATGGCGTTGACCGGCGCACGCGGATTGCCGGTCTCGAAAGCCAGCACTTCCAGCGCGCACCAGCCGAACACCCGCTCGGCGGTGGAAAGGCCGGGCTCGCCCCAGTCCGGATCGATCTTCGGGCCGTCCGGCCCGCCATCGATTTCACAATCGGCAAGAGCCTCACGCACCGCTTTCGGCAATTCCTCCGGCGCCAGTTCCGGCACGCGGATCTGGCCGGTCGGGCCGACGAGACTTGCGACGGCATGGGCCAGCTGCACGCCGGGATTGGAGAGCGCCCCGCCCCAATTGCCGGAATGATGGCCGCCCTCACGCGCCTCGATCACCAGATCGAAGGTGATGCCGCCGCGCGCGCCGAGAAAAACCGTCGGTCGTTCCGCATTCAGGCGCGGGCCGTCGGAGGCGATCAGAAGATCGGCTTTCAGCCGCTCGCCATGGTTCCGGCAAATCTCCCTCAGGCCGGGAGATCCCCTCTCCTCGCCCATCTCGATCAGATATTTGGCGTTGAAACCAAGCCTGCCGCGTGTCTCGAGCACGGCCTTCAACGCCGCCATATTGACGGAATGCTGTCCCTTGTTGTCGGCCGTGCCGCGCCCATACCACCTGCCATTGCGTTCAGACATCACAAAGGGCGAAAGGCCCTCGGCCCAGCCCTCGTCCTGACCGCGCACCACATCCCCGTGGCCGTATCCCAGCACGGTCGGTAGCGTGTCGCCCTCGAAACGCTCGGCGATCAGAAACGGCAAATCCGCCGCCGGGTCGCGCAGGATGGTGCAGGAAAAACCCATGGCGGCGAATGCGGGCAGCATTTCCTGTTCCAGATAAAGCGTCAGTTCCTCGCCCTGCTCCTCATTCTGGCTTTCGGTCCGTCGCAAAACGCGTCGCGACAAATCCCGCTCGAAGCCGCCATCGTCAAAACAGGCGGCGGCACGGTCGATTGCGGATTGTCGCGACATGATGGAATATCCCCGGTTGTGATCATTTTCACGAAGACTAAACAAGCCGCGCCATTTTCCAAACAGGGAATCAGTGATAGTCCTCGACCTGTTCAAAAACGGGAAAACAGCGTGTTCCGAGTTCCATTCCTTGTCGGCATCGCCCTTCTGATCGCCTTTGGCGGCGGTATTGCCGCAACGCTGGCAGCCCTTGAGGCGACATCCGGCTTTGGATCGATCCGCGTCGGCTCCTGGGACGCCTTTCCCGTGGCGCAGACGATCGAGGCCGATCCTTACGCCAAATCGCACCGCGCCGACGCCGGCAAGCTGCTTTACGGAACCGCGGAAGGGCTGGCCTTCACCGCCTCCGTCGACAGCGATGGGCAACGCTTGAGCGGCGAGTGCCGCTACCGGCTGGCCGGCGCCGTGCCGCCCGCACGGTTCTGGACGATTTACACCGCCGATCAGCAGGGCAATGTGCTGGCGGAAGATGCGGGGCGGCCCTTCGCGCTGAATTCCCGCACGCTTTTGCGCAGCGCCGATGGCGGCGTCGACATCACCATCGCCGCTGACGCCCAGACCTATAACTGGCTGTCGGTGCCGCAGGGCCAGACCTTCAGGCTGGTCATGACCCTGCTCGACACGCCCGTCGCGGGCAGTTCCGGCCTGATCGACATCTCCATGCCGCAAATCCGCAAGCTGGGGTGTGGCAATGCTTAGGGTTCTGCTCGCCATCCTCACCGGTCTCGTCGGCGCAGCCGTGCTGCATGTCATCATTCTTCTGGCGATACCGCATTTCAGCAATCGCGACGCCTATACGCGCGCGGTGGCGGAAGGAAAGCCGCATCAGTTTCATCTGCTCGAAGAGACGGCGGAGAAAAAGACGCTTGGCAGCGGCGATCCCTTCATGCGGGTCGCGGTCTGCACCTTCGATATCGAGGACAAGCCGGTCAGGCTGACTGCCATCGGGGCCGTGCCCTTCTGGTCGGTCGCGGTTTACGACAAGGCCTCGAATGAGGTTTTCAGCATGAATGACCGCACGTCCGCCGGCGGGGTGATGGATATTCTGGTGGCGGATGCGGTGCAGATCGCCGCCATCCGCAAGGCGCAACCACCCGCGCTTTCGCAGGCCATTCTGGCGGAATCGGATCAGACGAAAGGATATGTGGTGTTGCGGACCATGGTCCCGCAGCCGAGTTTCGGCGAAGAGGCGGAACGGTTCCTGAACGAGGCGAAATGCCAGCCGACGGCGTGGAAATAACGTCGGTTGTCGTGCGCCGTCAGGATTTGAGGGCAGTTTCCGCTGCGGATTTGCCCTTGCGCGCGACTTTTCCGGTCGGCTCGGTATCGCGTTTTTCATAGCGCACGCCGGTAAACAGCACGACTTTCGCCGGGCCGATCACGGTTGCCACCGCGCCGGCGGGGCGCAGGTTTCGTCGGGCGTCGCCGATTGGAATAATCTCTGCCATGCTCATCTCCTCTTCGGGACATGATTGTCAATGTTGCCCATGGGAACCGCGCAAGCCTCGTCTTGCGTCGGGAATTTCATCACCATCACATTGCGCATAGGCCAGTCCACAGACTGGTTTTCGCACGATCCAAAAATCCAAGGCGATTCTTATAAAGGGACCGTGCGCAGATTCAGGCTTCACATGCCATTTTCTCATTTATTCCGTCGATAAGAATAACATGGAATCCTAATACTGCCCATGAAATTACAAACAGACAGAGGTTAATGATCCGTTAACCTTAATTGCCGGACCCCAACTTATTCCGGCCGGAGCTGCCCGCCTTGAAAACAAAGGCGATGCGGTAAAGTTCCACGGTCCTGCGTCCGTCATCAAGGTTTTAAAATTTCCTTGTTGAAAGATGCGGATTCTCTCTTGCCACCCCCCATAGTTAACAGGGCGTCAACGCATTTGCTCTAATTTGAGCCGATATTGTGTTTGCGTTTGTTGGGTAGTGCGTTGACCGACCGGTTTCGAGAACTTGAGAGGCCAAGAGCCGTGAGGAAGAAAGATGTGGTGCTGATGGCCACCGTGACGAATTTCGAGAATGTTTCGCATCCGTCAAAAACGGACCTTCGGCAGTTCGCCGAACTTTTCATGCCGCTTTTCAACGCCTCCACCGATGAAGCCAAGCGGGAGGCGATCGCCGCGCTCTCGCAGCATCCGAGCGTGCCTTCGGCTGTCGCCTTCTTCATCGCCTGCCAGCCGATTTCGCTTGCAGCGCCATTCCTCATTTCCTCCAAATGCCTCGATGACGACACGCTGATCACCATTGCCCGCACGCAAGGTGCGGCGCATGCGCGCGCCATCGTGCGCCGCGAGGACCTTTCCCCCACCGTCATCGACGCGCTTGTCGGGCTGCGTCATGCCGAAGATCTGAAGCGGCCGGATGAACAGACGACGGCTGCCGAACCGCAGGCGGCGGAAAGCCCTGAAGAGCCGAAAGCGGAAGAAAAGACGGACAACATCGCCGCCGCCTCCGCGCTCGAAGAGGAAATGCGCCAGCGGATCAAGCAGATGGCGCATCACCTCAACCGCCCGGAAAGCGACGTTCTCGGCCTTCGCCGGCTGAGCGAGGTGCAGGAAGCGCTGCTGGTGCGTTTCGCCCGCGAGCGCAACGCCCGGCAATTCGCGGTGACGCTGGCGGATTCTCTCTCCTCCAGCTACTGGCTGTCGGAGCGCATCATGCTCGATATATCAGGCGCGCAGCTGGCAACGACGCTGACCGGCCTTGGCATGGAATTCTCCGAGGCGGCTTTCGTGCTGCAATGTTTCTATCCGCATCTTTCCGCCGTCGCAGGCGATATGAACCGTGCCGAAGCCCTGCTCGACGGTCTCGACATCGTGGAATGCGAAGAGCGGCTGGAAAGCTGGCGGCGGGCCGACAGCTATACGCATGGCCGCGAACGACCGGGCCACAACACACCGTCTGCGCAAAGAACCGGGACGCAAGGATAATCAGGTCTGGCCTTGCGCCTTCACGGATTGAAGAGGCGGGCCATCGCCGGCCAATTCTAGGCCTTCGGCCCATCAACCAGCGTCAGCAGGCTCCCGATCTCATCGGTTTCGATCTCCACCACCCACAGGTCGCTGTCGAAGCGTCGTTCCCTCTCAAGAAGAGCGGCACTTTCCTCGCCATCCGCACCCGCAAGACGCGTTTCGAAACGGCGCTCGGCGCGGATGTCCTCATCATCGGCGAAACTTTGCGGCGCGGGCCCATAGAGGTTCTCGCGGCCATCACGCAGGCGCTGGCGGATAAAGATCGCCCCCGCCTCCTGCGCCCCCTTCTTTTCGACAGCCGCAAATCCGCCGGCGGCGAAGACGCGGCGGATGAGGGCTGAGACGAATATTTCGGATTTGAGGCGCATGGGGTTGCTTTCGATAGAAACGGTGGGCGTGCTTCGCAATGTTGAATTTAAGGGGCGATGGTGCGCGGGGCTTCACCCCCCTCTGCCCTGCCGGGCATCTCCCCCTCAAGGGGGGAGATCGGCAGGAAGCGCTACCACCACTTCATTCGCAAATGTTGAGATGGGCAAGACTTATCCGCGAGTCGATCTCCCCCCTTGAGGGGGAGATGCCCGGCAGGGCAGAGGGGGGTAAGCCCCACGCACCTCAGCCGCTGTCAAAATCTAAAGCGCCCCGATCGACTTCAGCTTCTTCAGCACGACCTCACTCGGCTCGCCGGTTTCCGGCAGGCGATAATGTTTTTCAAACGCCCTGATAGCATTACGGGTCTGCTGGCCGGCCACACCGTCCACTTTCACATCGGCATAAGCGATGTTGATCAGCCCCTGCTGTATCCTGGCTATAAGATCCCGGCTGGCAGGCTTGGACGTGCTATTAAGGGAAACGGGTTCGGCCTTTACCTGCGGCTTCTCCGCCTTGCGGATGGCGGCCGCGACCGGGTCGATTTCCACTCCACCGCCGCTGGTGTCGGAAGGCCGGTCTTTCGGGATCGCGGCAACGGTCGCGCCATCGATCCTGAGCGCCGCGAGCACCCGGGTCGTCGGCTCGCCGGTCTGTTCCATGCCGAGCGTTTCCTCGAAGAACATGATGGCGGCGGCGGTGCGTGGGCCCATGCGGCCATCCGCCTCGCCTTCGTAAAGCCCGCGTTTCTTCAGTTCTGTCTGAATATCGGCAACGATCTGCTGCGGCTTCTGGCTTTCTGCGACGGATTGCGCCGGCGTTTCGGCCGTCGCTTGCTGCGCGTTTTGCGTCTCCGCCGGTCGTTCTATGCGGAAGGTGGTGACATTGCCCTGCACGCCGAGATGCTCGGCCGGGCGATAACCGGCAATGCCATTTGGGTTTTCCGCGTCGCGCGTGCGCAGGAAAGGCGATGGGTGCACGCCCGGCTGATACCAGAGCGCATTGGCGGCGACAAAACCGAAGACGACCGCAAAGGCGCCTGCGCCGCCCACCAGTTTCGGACGGCGCAGGATTTCTCGCCCGATGGCAGAAACCACCAAGGAAACAAGCCCGGCACCAATCTGGGCCGTTGTTTTCTTAGGCGGTTTTCGCTTTCGCGGGGCCATTGTCACCATCCTTTTTCATCTTTGCGGCCATATCGCCGAGCTGCCGGATGCGGGGCGGAAATTCCACCATGCTTTCGGCTTCGGCGCTTTCGCCGCCACCCGCCATGCCCGAACCGTCGGCAGGCAGGGTGATCGTTACGACCGTTCCCTCGCCGGGCTTGCTGGCGATGGCGAAAGTGCCGCCATGCAGTGCCACAAGCCCCTTGACCAGGGACAATCCCAGACCCGTGCCCTCATAGCGACGGGTATATTCATTCTGAACCTGCATGAAGGGCTGGCCCAGCAATTCGATCTTGTCGGAAGCGATGCCGATGCCGGTGTCGCTCACCGTCAGCTTCAACATCGCGCCCTCACGCGCGGCGTCGATCGACACCACACCACCCGCATCGGTGAATTTTATGGCGTTGCCGGCAAGATTGATCAGAACCTGCCGGATGGCGCGCTGATCGGCCGAGATTTCGCCGACACCGCGCTGGATGCGGCTGGTCAAAGTCAGACCCTTTTCCTTCGCCTGCAGGCTGAGCATCGCCTCGCAGGACGAGATGGTCTCGGCAATCGGGAAGCTTTCCATCATCAGCTCGTAACGGCCGGCTTCCAGCTTGCTCATATCGAGCATGGTGTTGACGACAGAGAGAAGATGCGCACCCGACTGGCGGATGAGACCGACATATTCCCGCTGGCGGTCGTTCTCCAACCGGCCGAAATATTCGCCGGCCAGAATATCGGAAAAACCGAGGACGGCGTTGAGCGGCGTGCGCAGCTCGTGGCTGACGGCGGCGAGAAAACGCGATTTCGCATCATTGGCCGATTCCGCCTCGGCCGCCTTGCGGGCGACATCGCGGCGCAGGCGTACCATGTCGGTAACATCGGTCAATTGGGCGACGATACGGCGCAGGCGGCCCGTTGAACCGCGAATGGCTGTCATTTCGATGCGGCCGTGCATGAATTGCGCCTGACGCGACTTCGCGCCGGTCTCGAAGCGAAGTTCCACCGTCGCCCTGTCCTCCCCCTGCCGCAACATGT
This sequence comes from Agrobacterium salinitolerans, assembly GCF_002008225.1. GTDB lineage: Bacteria > Pseudomonadota > Alphaproteobacteria > Rhizobiales > Rhizobiaceae > Agrobacterium > Agrobacterium salinitolerans. The sequence continues at coordinate 928,438 of NZ_MRDH01000006.1, forward strand.
CGAAAGCCTGCATCAGTTCGATGCGGTCGGAAACATGGACGTATTCAACGAGGACATGGCCCTTGCTGGCCTGGAGGTCGTTCGGGAACGCCGCGAGATCGCGACCGGAGACGTGCTCGACGAAACCGGTCTCACCGATCATCAACACAAGGCCCGGCACCTGCGATGCCGTGATAAGGTCGTCGTGCACCGGCGAGACCGAATGAGAAGATGCGCCGCGTGCGGAGTGGGAAAAGGCGATCAGAAGTGCGGCGGCAGCCAGAAACAGCGCCAGCACCAGAGCAGCGCCAATGGGCAGTGCGATGGCGGGGCTGACGACAAGGCTGAAAAGGGCCGGCGTCACCACAAGACCGACGGCGCTGAAGGCGATCAGCCAGCGCAGGCGCGCAACGGTTCCGGCGCGCCTTTCGGTGTCCTCTTCCATGCGCGCAAGCCATCTGCCTGCGGCATGGTCGACCAATGCGACCGCTTTTTCTCTCATATTACGCAATACCAACACCGAATCCCTGAGGCGGTTCTAACGGCTCCGACAATAGAAGGCGGCGGCTTAAGGAATGGATAAAAAGAATGGCCTCAAAGGCCCGTCAAATGCTGCGCAGTCCCATTACGGGGCATTTCTTCGAAGCTTTCCCAATCATGGTTAATGACGGGTAAGCGACGGATTTCGCTTCATTTTTGCCATCATGTTAACTTTTGTGGCAAAGCCGTGCGCCGCTTTCGCCCGGAACGCGCGGCCTCTGTCGCAATTATGCTTAACATCGACTGTTAAAATTCGAATGAATTCTCGGCAGGCGTCCCGATACGAGGAGAATAGGTACAATTTGAATTAAATTGCGTCGCTTTTTGCAATCGGCTGTTCGCCGGTCGCCTGTAGCTTCTTCACAAGCCCGAAAAACGGGACAAAGGCCGATGACCCGAAACCGGGCGGGGCTTTAGAAAACAAAGATCATCTGGCAGGGTGTCTGACAATGTGGTTTCTGATCAAGGGAACATTCTGGTTTTCGCTGGTGCTAGTGGCGCTGTCCTATTTCGGCAGCAGCAACGATCCGGCCAAGGAACCTTCGGCCTTCGATATTCCCAGCGCCGTTTCGGCCGCCGGTGAAGCCTATCGTTATGTCAGCGCCATCTGCATCGAAAAGCCCGATGTCTGCGTCAAGGGCGCCGAAACCTTCCACGCGCTCGGTGAGCGGGCAAAGGAAGGCGCGAAGGTCGCCTATGAGCTGCTGGACAAGCAGCTTGCTTCCGGTGACAAGCCCGCTCCCGCCGCTGAACTCGCGGCCGAGACCGAAAAACTGGCCGAAGTCCCGGTCGTCAGCGTCGAATTTCCGAAGGATACCGACATGCTGAAGACCGGCACCGTCATTCCTCTGCCGCAGAAGCGCCCTGCGCCCTGATGCTGTCGCCCTGATCCCTGCCGGCCAGCGCGCCACAACCCCTTTTTTGCAGCCGAAAATATCCGGCTGCCGATTGCCTGCCTGACTTGCCCACGGAAACCTGTTTTCCGTGGGCTTTTTCATGGTCCATGGTTCAAAACCGGCCGCACTTCCCCTATATCCTAGCAAACACCTTGCAATGATGGATGATACGGCGCGCAAATGGCCTCTCTCGAAACGATCCTTGACGACTTCGCCTTCCTCGACGACTGGGAGGATCGCTATCGCTATGTCATCGAACTCGGCAAGGCGCTTCCCGATCTGCCGGAAGACAAGCGCGCGCCCGAGAACAAGGTGCATGGCTGCGCAAGCCAGGTCTGGCTCGTCAGCCATAGCGATGGCGCCGAAGACCCTCTCCTGACCTTCGAAGGCGATTCGGATGCGCATATCGTGCGCGGCCTCGTCGCCATCGTGCTCGCCGTCTATTCCGGCAAGAGAGCCTCCGAAATCGCCGATCTCGACGCGATTGAGGTGTTCGACAGGATCGGGCTGGTGGAACATCTGTCGTCGCAGCGCGCCAACGGCCTGCGCTCCATGATCAAGCGCATCCGCGAGGAAGCCCGGCTGCTGGCAGCCTGACTTTCACCTCGTCATCGACGGGCGATAATCCGCATCGCCCCAATGGTGTTCCTTCCTGCCCGCGCGGGCCGCAGGCGGCGCATAATGGCGGGCGAGCGCCAGCAGTGCTGCGCGCAGCAGCAGTTTTGCCGACCGCGCCGGCCATTGCCTTTCGCGCTCCACCGTCTCCAGCCCCTTTTCGAAGCAGCAGATATCGATGGCGACGCCCGCCAGTTCAGGCCCCATCGCATCGGCCGCGCGGGAAAACCGCGTTCTTGCGGCCATTGCCGCCTCGGTGAGATCGAGCGCCCCTCCCGCCTCACCTTTGGTGCGGTTCGCTATTCTCGGCTCCCATGTCGCTGTTACCTTCGGATTGAGATGGCCGCGATGAAAATCGGCGGCAAGGCGTTCACCCGCCCCCAGAGCATCCGCCGGGAAAAACGCCGCACCGTCCCGTTCCTTCAGCCTTGCAAGGCTGGTCAGGGGAGAGCTGTTGAGATTGCGCCGGGCCGGCTGCTTTCCTTCGCCGACATCCACAATAACCGTCTGCATATGCCGGTGCTGGTCCTGAAAAACCTCATCCCGGTCTTTCGCCATTGCACGTTTCAGCCAGGAAGCGAGCGGCGGCGCGGCGGAAAGGGTGTTTTCCCGCTGCTCGACCAGCCCGGAAGAAATGGCAAACCGCACCGTCGCGGCCGAAAACCGCAACACAGGATGGCCTGCCCGCACCCGGCGCAGGACGATGTCGCCACCCTCCTGCGACATCTCCACCGCGCCCGCGGCGATGCAACGCAGCAGCCGCAGGAGATGTGGGTTCTGGGGGGAGATCGGGGCGCTTTTTTCCTCACTCATCCCGGGCGCCTTTCATCGCATTGAAGATATTGCCGGTAAGTCGCTCCAGCGCGGCGACGAACTCATCGAATGCCGGTTCGTCACGCCGGTCCTCCACCACCTGGCAGGCATGGCCCACCGTCGTCCTGTCCCGGCCGAAACAGGGTCCGATATCCGACATGGGAATGCCCAGCTGCACATGGCACACATACATGGCAATCTGGCGGATGTGGCATTCCGTGCGCCGGCTGTCGCGGCGCACCAGCGTTCGGTCGCCGGTCAATTGCACCATCTCGCCGGTGAGCTGCCGTACCAGACGGCAGAGACGGGAAATCTCCTCCCGCCCCGCCGCAGACGGCCAATGACGAAAAGGTCGATCACCGACACGCACGCAAGGCCGCGCGGCGGCAGGCAGAAACACAGTATCCGACGGCATATGCAACTCCTCTACGAATAGGAATTAATTCATAAGCCTGAGGAAGTGCGTGGGGAAGCGTGAATTTGCAGAAGAAGAACATGCCTCTGATATGGTTCTATATTTTTTAGAAATGAGGTCTTCTATAAAGGATTTTTTTCCTCACCAAATATTCGAAGCGGCAATAAAAAAGCCGGTCTACGGACCGGCTGGATATTCATGTGATGTAAAGACAGTTTCTAAGGAAACATGGGGAGCGGGCGAATGCGCACTGCCGCCTTCTCCCCGCCGGGGAGAAGGTCACGGCAGCAGGTTGAGGGGGTAAGGGTACAGATATGCGGAGAACTTGCCCCCTCATCCGACCCTTCGGGCCACCTTCTCCCTGACGGGGAGAAGAAACACCCCCCGCAGATCCGCGTTAAAATCAACGGCTGGCCTTGCGGCGCTGACCGAGACCCATTTCCTTGGCGAGCCGCGAGCGGGCTTCGGCATAGGCGGGCGCAACCATCGGATAGTCGACCGGCAGGTCCCACTTTTCGCGATATTCTTCCGGCGTCATGCTGTGATGCGTCGTCAGATGCCGCTTGAGCGACTTGAACGAGCCGCCGCATTCCAAACAGACGATGTGGTCATCCTGAACCGACTTGCGGACGGAGACGGCAGGCTTCTGCTTTTCGACATTGACCGCCACCGACGCCGGCGCCGATGTTCCGCTGAGCGCCGTGTGAACATCCGAAATAAGACCGGGAAGGTCAGTTACCGGAACGACGTGGTTGCTAACATAGGCAGCCACAATATCCGCCGTCAGTTCGACCAGCAGATCCTGGGCGTTACCGTATGCAGTTTCCGTCATTTAAGTATCTCCTGTTTATTGATCCCCTGACGCGGGCAAACGCCGCATCGAGCGATGTGAAGTTACCCGGTGCCCCACCTTCGCCTTGTTGAAACCAACATGAAACCTACCCCTAGATTTCGAGCGAAAACCGGAAACGAATTGGTCCGAGATTCAACGTATGGCCCGCGACATGGGCAGCAATGGCCCGGCGGGCCATAGATTAGACATTAATAAAATGCCTATGCCGACTATGAAGAGGCTAGATGCAAATTACGACTAGCAATTTTACACTTAATTTGGATAACAGCAAAACAGCAAAAGTCAAATTCCTATTGCGGATTTTTCAGTTCAAAACAGTCTAATTGGAATACAAAAAATTACGGGTAATAAAATACTAGACCAAGTAGCAATTGAAAATGAATACCCCCAATTATTGGGGGTATTTTCAACTTGAAATTTTCTTCATGTCATCAACTACCGATTTAACGGCAAGCGGATAACCTGCCTTATGAGCGGCCATAGCAAGAAGATGCGCCGAGACCGGCGCTGTAAGGACAAAGAAGAAGAAACCGGCAAGCGCCCGCGCCAGCGTCGATATTTCCATGGAATGAATGCCGACCGCCAGAAGCAGCAGGCCGGAACCCACCGTTCCCGCCTTGGAAGCCGCATGCATGCGGGTATAGACATCCGGCAGCCGATTGAGCCCGATTGCCGCGATCAGCGAGAAAATGGCGCCCGAGAGCAGCAGCACTGAAACGAAAATAGTCACAACCCAATTCATCATCGCCGGCCTTTTCCCTTTCCGCCTACAACACCGTTTTTCATCGTTTTTTCAACGACTTCAGATGCCCTTTCACCGTCGAGAACCGTCGTCGGCCCGCGCCGCTCGTCCAGGCCCCGGGACAATACGAAGCGGGCGAAGGCCACCGTTGCCAGAAAACCGACCAGCCCGAGCGCGATGGCGATGTCGACATAAAGATTGAAGCCGGTGCGGATGGCGATGACCGCGATGAAGCCGATGGCGATGCCCACCAGCATGTCGAGCGCAACGATACGGTCCGGCAAGGTGGGGCCGACGACGACCCGATATACTGTCAGCAAAAAGGCGGCCGACAGAACAACCGATGCAAGTATAGTTGCAAATGAAACTGTCTGTTCTGGCGTCATATTTGAAACGCCTCCATGATCTTTTTTTCAAAGCCGTTGCGGATGTCGTTTTTCGTGGCCTCGACATCGCTGCAGTCAATCGCGTGCACGTAAAGCGTTTTTCTGTCCGCCGAAACATCGACCGAAAGCGTGCCCGGCGTGAGCGTGATGAGGTTGGCGAGCAGCGTGATCTGGAAATCCGTCGTCACCGTCAGCGGATAGGCGAAAATGCCGGGCTGCACGTCGAGCTTCGGCCGCGTCACCAGCATGGCGACCTTCCATGCGGAGAGCGCCAGCTCCTTGAAGAACAGCAGCACCAGCGACAGCATACGGGCGAACCTCAGCCAGTGGTTACGTCCGGCGGGAAGCTGGTGGCGGATGATGCCAAGCGCGAGCGTCGAAACGACGAGGGCGAACAGGATGTTCGCCAGACTGACGCTGCCCGTGACAGCGAGCCATACGGCGACGAAAAGCAGTTGTACGACATAGAGGCTCATGGTTTGCCCCCTTCGGAAAAGACCGAGTTGATATAGGCCCGCGGGTCACCGAGGCCTGCGGCCGCCTGCTGGCTGAGATTGAGCAGGCTTTCCGGAAACAGGCCGAAGAATACCACCAGCAACGTCAGACCCACCAGCGGCGTAAAAGACGGCGCTGCCGAGGGTGGCGCCTGCGGCAGGGACGACTGACCTGAGGATGCCGCCACCGGACGCCAGAAACACAAAAGGAAGATTCGCCCGAAAGCGATGGTTGCGATGAAGCCGGAGGCGAGGATGGAGCCGGCGAGCCACCACGCGCCGATATCGATCGCCGATTTGACCAGCACCGCCTTCGGCCAGAAGCCGGAAAAGGGCGGCAGGCCGGAACCGGCAAAGAACAGCGCCAGCGCCAGCGCCGAAAACCACGGAGCCTGCTGGTAAAGGCCCCTGAGTGAGGTGAGGCTGAAACCTCCGCCAAGGCGGGCGGCGTGGCCGGCGGCAAGATAAAGCGCCGTCATCAGCACCATGGAGTGCAGCGCGTAAAAAATTGCGCCGGACACACCGGAGGGCGTGCCGATGGCGATACCGGCCATCATGTAACCGATGCCCGAGATGACGATATAGCCGAGCATGCGGCGGATATCGTTCTGAGCGAGCGCGCCCATGGCCCCGAGCACCATGGTCAACGCCGCCGAGATGGCGATGACGATGCTGAGTTCTTCCCGCTCGACCGGAAACAGCATGACCATGACGCGCAGCAGCGAATAGATGCCGACCTTGGTGAGCAGGCCGCCGAACAGGGCGGACACGACGATGCGCGGCGTGTGATAGGAGGCCGGCAGCCAGAAATTTACCGGAAAGGCCGCGGCTTTCATGGCGAAGGCGAGCGCGAACAGGCTCGCAAGCGTCATCAGCGGCGCTGCGTCGCGCAGCGTCGTCGCCTTCCGGGCTATATCGGCCATGTTGAGCGTGCCGAAGATGGCGTAAAGATAACCGACCGTGATCAGGAACAGCGTCGTGCCGATGAGGTTCAGAATGGCGTATTTCAGCGCGCCGTCGATCTGCTCGCGCGTCGAGCCGAGCACGATGAGACCGAAGGACGAGATCAGCAGCACCTCGAACCAGACATAAAGATTGAAGATGTCGCCGGTCAGGAACGCGCCGGTGACACCGGCCATCAAAAGCATCAGGAACGGATAAAAACCGTATCGCCTGCCGCTGGCATCGATATCCGCGCCAGCATGGATGGCGCCCGCAAGCGCCACGATGGCGGCCGCAAGCGACAGCAGCGCGCCCGTCAGGTCGGCGGTAAAGGCAATGCCGAAGGGCGGCAGCCAGCGGCCCATCACCATGGTGAACGGGCCTTCAGCGGCGACCTTCCACAAAAGCGCGGCGTCGAGCAGCACCAGCAGGAACAGCGCCGCTATGGCGACGGTCGCGTGGTGGCGGATGGCGTGGCGCATCATCATCAGCACCGCGCCTGCGCCAATGCAGAGCGCGATGGGAAGAATGATCAGCCAGTCGGTGAGCGGCACGGGCGTCGTGACGAGCGCTGCGGAAAGATCGGTGACTGCGGAAGTGGTGGAAGATGCCATGTTGTCTCAGCCTCGCCGCTCAATAACCGAGCGGCGGCATCGGCTCGCCTGCGGGTTCTGCGGTGCGCATTTCGTCCGTGTCGTCGGTCTGCAATTCCTGAAACGCACGCCAGGTCAGCACCAGAAGGAAACAGAAGAAAGAAAAGGAAATGACGATTGCCGTGAGGATGAGCGCCTGCGGCAGCGGATTGGCCGCACCCGGGGGCAGCGTGTCCATGCCGGGCGGAATGATCGGCGGCACTTCGCGCGTCAGCCTGCCCGCAGTGAACAGCAGGAGGTTCACTGCATTGCCGAGAATGGCGACGCCGAGCAGCATGCGGATGCTGTGACGCGACAGCATGAGGTAGATCGCCACCGAAAAGAAGATGCCGACGAGAATGGAGAAAACCGCTTCCATCAGTCGCTTTCCCTTTCTTCCAGCGCCAGTGCGATGGAGGTGATGGCGCCGACCACGACAAGGTAGACACCGATATCGAAGGACATGACGGTGGAGAGCGGAATTTCGACACCGAAAAGGCTCGGATAGACCCAGAGCCCGGTCATGAAGGGCACGCCGGCGGCCATGGAAACGAGGCCGGACAGCATGGACAAAAGCAGCCCCGCCCCGGCGATGGCGAGCGGATGAAACACGATGGCGCGCCGAACCGCGGTCACGCCATAGGCTATGCCGTAGATCGCCAGCGCCGAGACCGCAATCAGGCCGCCGATGAAACCGCCGCCCGGCTCATTATGGCCGCGCAACAGCACGAAGATGGAAAACAGCACCATGAGGCTGGTGACAACGGGAGTGACGGTGCGCAGAATGAGCGTGTTCATACCCGCGCTCCTTTCTTCTTCGCGGTTCTGGCCGGTCCCTTGACGGCGGCTCCCTTGACGGCGGCGGCCGGGCGGATGCGGATCAGCGCAAGGATGGCAAGGCCCGTTATCATCACGACGGCGATTTCACCGAGCGTATCCGTGCCGCGGAAGTCGACGATGATGACGTTGACCACATTGGCGCCGTGGGCGATGGCCTTGGAATAGGTGTTGTAGAAGTCCGTCAGGCGGTTGTCGAAGCTCGCCTGCGTCGCGCGCATCAGGAACAAAGCGAAGCCGGTTCCGCAGGCGATGGCGATGGTGCCGTCCATCAGCTTCTGGCCAAGGCCGCGATGGTCTGACGGCGACAGGCGAAGCCGCGTCATGACAAGCGTCAGAATGACCACCGAAAGCGTCTCGACCATGAATTGCGTGAAGGAGAGATCAGGCGCGCCGAACAGCAGAAAAATGACCGCCACCGCAAAGCCCTGAATGCCGAGCGCGATGATGGCGGTGAGCCGGCTCGACGCCGTCGGCACCGCGATGAGGCCCGCCACGGCAATGACGATGAAGGTGAGTTCATGGACCTGCATATCGTGCGGCCATGACGGCATGGACGGCAGCTCCCCATAAAGGAACAGCGGCACAAGCAGCACGGCGGCGATGACGGCGAAAGTGGCGGTAACGTAAAACTCCAGCCTACCCGGCTGAATGAGCCGGGTGATGTGGAACGAGACTTTCACCAGCATGTCGATGAAAACGTCAAAGCCCCTGTCCGGCCCCGCCCCCAACGCCTTGAAGGTGCGGTCGATCAGCCCACGGGCGGTGGAAAGCTGCGCATAGAGAGCAATGCCGAGCGCGATCGTCAGCAGCGACAGGCCGAGCGGCACGCCAATATGCGGGATGAGCGAGATTTCCACCGGGCGCGCTTCACCGGCGATGGCGCTCGCCATCGGCGTGGAGACATAGAAGTGCGCGACGCCGGAAAAGAGCGCGATCGTCAGCCCCTTCAGCGCCAGAAGCGCCGGTCCGAGCCAGAGCAACAGCGAGCCTTCATGCGCGTGTTTCGGGGTCTTCACCGGCTTGCCGAGAAAGGGTTTCAGCGCCACAGCGAAGGCGACGGCGAACATCAGCGCGTTGCCGAGGATGGCGATGCCGGTGAACAGCACGGCCCGCGGATTGCCATGCGCCAGCGCGTAATAGATCTCTTCCTTGGCGAGAAACCCGAAGAAGGGCGGCAGGCCGGCCATGGAAATCGCAGCCGCCAGCGCCGCTGTAAAGGTGATCGGCATGGCTTTTCGCAGGCCGCCGAGCTTCGTGACGTCGCGGGTGCCGGTCTCATGGTCGATGATGCCGGCGACCATGAACAGCGCGCCCTTGAACAGCGAATGCGCCACCAGATAAAGCACCGCCGCCTCGATGGCATGGGCGGAACCAAAGCCCGTCAGCATGACCAAAAGGCCGAGCGACGACACCGTGGTATAGGCGAGCATCAGCTTGAGATCGGTCTGGCGCACGGCCAGTAGCGCGCCGATAAGCATGGTCAGCCCGCCGAAGAAAGGCAGCAGGATCTGCCAGGCGGCGGTATCGCCGAGCACCGGGTTGAGCCGCATCAAGAGATAGACGCCCGCCTTCACCATGGTCGCCGAATGCAGATAGGCCGAAACCGGAGTGGGCGCTTCCATGGCGTTGGGCAGCCAGAAATGGAAGGGAAACTGCGCCGATTTGGTGAAGGCCCCGCCGAGAACCAGAAGCAGCGCGGCCAGATAAAACGGGCTGTCGCGCAAGACATCGCCGCCGCGCACCAGCATCGACAATTGCGTCATGCCGCTGATGTCCCAGATGAAGATCAGCCCTGCGAGCAGCAGGAGACCGCCGCCGCCCGTCACCACCAGCGCCTGCAACGCGGCGCGGCGCGAGGCGGCGCGCTCATGATCGAAGCCGATCAGCAGGAAGGAGGTGATGGAGGTGAGTTCCCAGAAGACGAACAGCATCAGCAGGCTGTCGGAAACGACGACGCCCAGCATCGCGCCCATGAAGAGCAGCAGGAAGGACAGGAACCGGCCCTGCTGCGGATGGCCCTTCATATAACCACCAGCATAGAGCACGATCAGCAGGCCGATGCCGGTGATCAGCAACGCGAAAGTCAGCGACAGGCCGTCGATGAACCAGGAAAAACTGAGATTGAAGCTCGGCACCCAGGCATAACCGCCTGTCACCACCCCGCCTGCCGCGATCTGCGGCAGCATCAGCGCGAAATGCGCAAAGGCGAGAGCAGGCGCAATCGCCAGAACCCATGCCGCGTTGTGGCCAAACCGTTTCACCAGGGCCGGCGCAGCGAGCGCTGCCAGAAACGGCAGAAAAAGCGATAGGAATGTCAGCGGCGTGACATCGGATGTCATTCACGTCTCCCGGGATATACCCCATCCCTGCGCGCCAATAAATGGCGTTCTTCTTTCAAATCGATTTTCCAGTTAAGGCATAGACACGCCCTTCTCAACCCAAATCGGTACTCCCGTCCCATAACGAACGCGTTATGACGTCGTTCCCCTTTCAATCGGCGGCGGCGATGACTATCTGAGACGCAAAGAAAGGATCATTCCATGAGCGATCTGACATCCCCCAAGATCAAAAAGACCGATGCCGAATGGCGTGAGCAGCTGACGCCGGAACAATATCGCATCCTGCGCGAACACGGCACCGAGCGCGCCTTCACCGGGCCCTATTGGGATACATTCCAGAAGGGCCTCTACCGCTGTGCGGCCTGCGACGAGCCGCTGTTCCTCTCCGATACGAAATTCGATGCCGGCTGCGGCTGGCCGAGCTATTTCGAGCCGGTAAAACCGGGCGCGGTGACGGAACATCGCGACGCCAGCCACGGCATGGTGCGCACGGAAATCCGTTGCGCCAATTGCGGCGGCCATCTCGGCCACGTCTTCCCGGACGGCCCGAAGCCCACCGGCCTGCGTTATTGCATCAACGGCCATTCGATGGTGTTCGAGCCGGTTTGAGGGGGTAGACCGTGCCGCGAGTTTCTTCTCCCCGCCGGGGAGAAGATGGCCCGAAGGGTCAGATGAGGGAGTAACGTTGCCGTATTTCGGGGAGCTCGCCCCCTCATCCCGCTGCCGCGGACTTCTCCCCGGCGGGGAGAAGAAACAAGCGGCATAAGCCCGATCCAGAGGTGGCCTTCAGCTTTCAGCCCAGCTTTAGTTCCATACACGTCAAATCCAGCCAGCGTCCGAACTTGGTGCCGACTTCCGAAAACCGGCCGACGACCCGGAAGCCGAGGCTTTCATGCAGGCGGATGGAGGCGATGTTTTCCGCCTCGATGGCGGCGATCAGCACATGCACGTCGTTGCCGCTCGCATGATCGATCAACGCCTGCATCAGCTTTTTGCCGATGCCGTGGCCGCGCGCATCCTTATGAACATAGACCGAATGTTCGCGGGTGTGGCGATAACCGTCAAAAGCGCGCCAGTCGCCATAAGAAGCGTAGCCTGCGACCTTGCCGTCGAGGATGGCGACGATGACCGGAAAACCGCGCGATGTGCGGGCTGCGAACCATTCCTTGCGGTTCTCCAGATCGACCACGACCTCGTTCCAGATCGCGGTCGTGTTCACCACCGCATCGTTATAAATCGCCATGATGCCGGAGAGATCGTCCACGGTCGCGTCGCGCAGTTCCACGCTCATTATTGCTTCGCCCTCATATTTCTAGATGAGCGGCTGCAAAAGACAGCTGCTCCTCTGACGAGCCTTAAGGGATGACGCCGCGCAATGTCCAGCGCGTTGCTTACCCCGTCAAAAAAAGGGCGTCAGGATGCCATCGGGACGAGGCTGAAGGCGGTGACAACGGCGAAATAATGGACAGCGGCTGCCGAGACGACGAAACCGTGCCAGATGGCATTCTGGAAGCGCAGCTTTTCCCAGACATGGAAAATCACGCCGAGCGAATAGATGACGCCGCCGGCGACGATGAGCCAGAGCGTGACGGGGGCGAGGTGCGACGACAAAGGTTCCACCACCATGATGCCGCTCCAGCCCATGGCAAGATAGAGACCAATGGCGACCCGGTCGTAGCGGCCGGGAAACAGGCATTTGAGGAGGATGCCGCAGATGGCGGCAAGCCAGATCAGCCCCAGCATGACGGCGATCAGCGGATCGTGAATGCCGCGCATCAGGAATGGCGTGTAGGTGGCGGCTATGAGGATGAAGATTGCCGAGTGATCCAGCCGGCGCAGGAACCATTTTACCCTTGAGTGCGGCCAGATATTATAGGTGAAGGACACGGAGAGGCAGGCGACAAGTCCGAGACCGTAAATCCACGCGGCGGCGATCGCGCTGAGCGTCCCCCAGGCGGTCGCGTAGAAAATCAGCGCCGTGGCACCCACCAACGCAAATACGATACCGACACCGTGGACGATGCCATCGGCGACGATCTCGTGAAAATCATACTGGCGCCCGAACCGCCACATCTCGCTCATTCGTCCAATCCCGTCTGCGTGCTTTCATCAAAGCATGGAGACAATATTAGACAGGAACAAGACAGCGGCCGGTTAACGGCGATCAAATTGCGTTCGGCGTTGTTGCGAAAGGAGAGGTCTTGTTTCGGCCTGTACCGGTGTAGCGAGCGACCGCCGCCTGTTTCTTCTCCCCGCCGGGGAGAAGGTCGCGGCAGCGGGATGAGGGGGCGAGGGTAGAGATATCCGGAGAGCTTGCCCCCTCATCCGACCCTTCGGGCCACCTTCTCCCCGCCGGGGAGAAGAAAGACGTCGCGACAACCTCGCTTATTTTTAGCCGCAATCACAAAGCCGCAGCGCATTCCTGGCAGAACGGCGTGTATGGCACCGCCTTCAGCCGATCCTCCGAAATCTTCTTGCCGCATTTGACGCAGGTGCCGAAGGTGCCGCTGGCGATACGGTCGAGGGCTGCGTCGATGGCGCGCAGCTCGTCCTGACCCACCTGCCCCAGTTCGTCCAGCACCTCGTCATTGCTGCGTTCGGTGGCGCGATCCTCGTCGTCGGGATTGCGAGGCTCTTCGAAATCGGCCTCGATTTTGTGCAGGCGGCGATAAAGCTCGCGCTGGCGGTCTCGCAGGATTTTCTCGTAAGTTTCGACATTCATGTTTTTTCCTCCAGCCGATCTTCTTGCATCGTCGCATTTCCAGACGGAAAAGCCGCCCGCAACCCTGAAATGTCAGGCTTTTATCGGTCGACCAGCACCGAGCATTTGGCGTGGCGCACCACGCGGTCGGCGGTGGCGCCGATGAAATAATTGCTGAAATCCGGCGTGTGCGACGCGATGATGATGAGGTCGGCCTTATGTTCCTCGGCGGCGGCGATGATTTCGCGCGCGGGCGCGCCGCTTCGGATTTCCTGGCTGCCCTTGAAACCGGCCCTGGTCTTGATATCCGAAAGCCTGGTCTTGGCGTCCTTGATGGCGTTTTCGATCAGGTCGACCGGCAGGTCGATCGCCATATAGCCCGGCAGCTCCTCGACAACGTTGATGAGAACGATCTCGCCATCGGGATCCAGAAGCGCCTTGGCCTTTTCGAGAATCTTTTCGCCCTTGTCGGTGGCGCTGAGGTCTACCGGTACGATGATCTTCTTGTACATGGCTGTCTCCTTTGGCTTGATCCGCCGTTTGGCGTGTCGGACTAGGCTTATATTCCCCGTTGGCACGGCCTTCACCTTGATCGAAGTCAAAGCCGGAGCCGGGCCGGAACGGGGCATTGTCAACGAATAGTGGACGGTCAATCGTCAGACGACGATCTTTGCTGAACGACGAAACCAGCCCATATTTGCCTTCGACAAACGCCGCAAAGCGGCGTCGGCCGATAATTTCGGCGACCGATCCGCCCCAGGGCGCTTCGGATTCAATATGGAGATCATGATGAGTGAAATCAAACAATTCGCCCTGACGCGGCCGGCCTATGTCGGCCAGGCGCATCTCGTCGTTCACGATCTGCCGCGCGTTTCGGATTTTTACCGGAAGATCATCGGTCTTTCCGTTCTTGAAAACAACCCGAGCGGCGAAGTGCTGGGTGTCGGCGGCCAGCCGCTGCTTACACTTTCCACCTCCGGCACGGCGCAACGCGCGCCGCGCAACGCCGCGGGCCTGTTCCACACCGCCTTCCTGATGCCGAGCCGGAACGATCTGGCCCATTGGCTGGCGCATGCCGCCCACAACAATGTCCAGTTTCAGGGCGCGTCCGACCATCTGGTCAGCGAGGCGATCTATCTTGCCGACCCGGAAGGCAACGGCATAGAAGTCTACCGCGACCGTTCGCCGGACGAATGGACCTACCAGCAGGACGGCACGGTGGAAATGGCCACCCTCGGCCTCAACCTTCAGGCGCTTTACGACAGCGCGCCGAAGACGGCCTTTACCGGTGCGGCGGCAGGAACAGCCATCGGCCATATCCATCTGCAGGTGGGCAATATTCCGCAGGCGGATGAATTTTACCAGGATGTTCTGGGGCTGAAGATCATGGCGCGTTATCCCGGCGCGAGCTTCTTCGGGTCGGGCGCCTATCACCACCACGTCGCCGCCAATATCTGGAACAGCCGGGGTGCGGCCGCCCGCAAGGACAATATGACCGGTCTTTCCGGCTATTCGCTGACCTTTAACGAGCCGGCTGCGCTTGAGACGGCGATTGCCGCGCTCGACCGGCTGGAAATCGCCACAGAGCGGCAAAGCGACGGCATTGCGCTGAAGGATCCGTGGGGCATCGGGCTGAAGCTTTCCGCATAAACACAACAGGGGCGGCAGAAATTTGTGCCGCCCCGGAACCGCCGGATTTGTCGGACGTTAGCCACCTTATTGGGGGATAGTTCGATGAATGAGAACGCCAAGCCGGATCTCGCCGACACTGCGGCCTTGCTGCTGGACAAGGCCGATCCACTTGCGACACCGGCTTCGGTTTCGCAGCGCGATGACGCGCGTAGCCAGCAACCGCTCGGACGAGAGGCGCTTGATGTCTTCGTTGCCTGGTCGATCATCGGCATTTTCCTGATCGTGTCCATGGCGGTCATCCATGAATTGTCGATGATCCTGATGCCCGTTGTGATGGCGGTTGTCGTCGGTATGATCCTCGGCGTCTCGGCCGAGAAACTGGCCTCCTACGGCATCCCGGGCGCAGGCGTCGCCATCATCCTGTCCACACTCGTCGCCGCCGTCATTTTCTTCGTGGTCAATTCGCTGGTGGACCCGGTCTCGCAGCTGGCATCGGAGGGCCCAGCCCTGATCGAGCGGACCATTGATCGCTTCTTGCCCTATTTCGAAAATATGAGGTGGCTGAATATTTCTGCGGCCACCTTCAGCATGGGCTCCATGTCCATGGAATCGCTGCTGTCGCGTAGCGGCGAAATCATCTCGTTGCTCGGCGCGAACGTGACGCCCGCGATCGTGCAGGGGCTGATCTTCCTTGCGGCGCTCCTGATGTTTCTCTACAGCCGCCTGCGGCTGCGCAAGGCCCTCATCATGGCCTTCCCGGCGCGCCATCAGCGACTTAGAACCATCCGCATCATCGGCTCGGTGGAAAAAGTGCTCGGCACCTATTTTGCCACGGCGAGCCTGATCTACGCCGCGCTTGGCGTCACCATGATCGTGATCGCTTATCTCGGAGGTCTCTCCATGCCGCTATTGTGGGGTCTTTTTGCCTTCCTTTCGAGCTTCGTGCCGTTTCTCGGCATTACCCTCATGACCATATCGCTCACCGTCGCCGGCATCATCACCCATGACAACATGGTCCTCGCGCTGCTGCCGGCGGGCGCCTTCTTCACCATTCACCTGTTGATGGAGAACCTCGCCTTCCCGGCTGTCGTCGGCCGTAACATGGAAATCAATCCCTTCCTCGTTTTCGTGATGATCATCTTCTGGACGTGGATGTGGGGGGCGGCCGGCGCGATGCTCGCCCTGCCGCTATCGTTGATCGCCATGACGGTGACACGCGAACTCTTCCCCACCCGCCGGGTGGTGCCGAACCTGCCCGACTAGCCTCTTCTTCGGCGCCATCAGGAGGCGAGCGGAACTTTTTGCACGCCGCGGAGCGTCTGCGCCATGCGGCGCTCGTGCTCGATCAGCCATTTCTTGCGCCACAGCCCGCCGCCATAGCCAGTCAGGCTGCCATCGGCGCCCAGCACACGGTGGCACGGCACAACAATGGCGATCTGGTTCGCGCCATTGGCACGCGCGACCGCACGTACGGCGGATGACCTGTCCATGGCGGTTGCGAGCGAGGAATAGCTGACGATCTCGCCCGCCGGGATTTCCCGCAGGTTGCGCCAGACATCGCGCTCGAAGGGTGTGCCATGGCCGGCAAGACGCGTTTTGAAGGCAGCCGAATGACCGGCGAAATAGGCCTTGAGTTCCGCTTCGATCTGGCCGGTCACGGCCGTTCGGCCAAGCACCATATCCGCGCCGGTGCGCGTCTTCAGCCGCTTCAATTCAGCGGCGAGCGCCGGCCGGTCGGCAAATTCGAGGAGATGCAGGGCGTGATCGTCAGCGACGGCGAGCATCGGGCCGATCGGCGTATCGATCCAGTCGCCCTTCAAGAACCCCTTGCCTTTCATCGCGACGGGCGAAGAGCCGAAGAACTGGTTGATGGCGGCGCGGAAGCCGCTGCCGGATTCATAACCGGCGTCGATCTGGGCGCCTATCACCGCTTCGCCGGAAGCGAGGCTCTCCGCCGCACCGCCCACCCGCCGCAATCTGGCGATTTCCAGAAAGCTCATGCCGAAACGGCGCTTGAAGGTGCGGCGCACGGTGGAAGGATCATGGCCGAGCGCCACCACATCCTCCTCGCGCCAGCGCCGCGCCGGGTCGCTTTCCAGCGCCGTCAGCAGCGACGTCACGGTTTCGTCGGCGGAGCCATAGGACAGCATCGGCTTGCAGCGCTTGCAGGGACGGAAACCCGCCTCCAGACATTCGGCGATGGTCTCGCGGAACCGGCAGTTTTCGATCTTCGGCTTTCGCGCCGTGCAGGTGAAGCGGCAGAAAATCTTCGTCGACGTCACACACACATAGGCCACGCCCTCATAGGCGGGGTCCTTGTTCACAAGGGCGGAATAGAGCGTTTCGGTATCGGGGCGTTTGAACAGCATCATGGGGAGGATGCTAGCGCAAATTTTTGACCCGCGCCGCCGAAAAACAGGCATGGATGTGGAAGGATGTATCTTCATCCTTCAGCCCTGACGACGGCTGCTTTCAGTGAGGTGAGCCGGTGCGGCATATTTCTTCTCCCCGCCGGGGAGAAGGTGGCGCGCAGCGCCGGATGAGGGGGCGACGGTGGAAAAATGCGGGGAGCTTGCCCCCTCATCTGCCCTTCGGGCATCTTCTCCCCGGCGGGGAGAAGAAACGGGCGGCGACCTTGCGGATCAATTCACCGGCGGTGCGAAGGACGGGTCGTCCAGCCGTGAAAAAATCACGCCGCGCGCCTTCAGCGCCAGAAGCCCTTTCACCACGCCCTCGCCCGCCTCATGGGTGGGCTGGTTGATGTGGGAGATGATGACATCGCCATCTTTTGCCGAAGCGATGTGTTTCGCCGTTGCAGCCGCACCCAGCAGCGAGCCGCCATCGCCATTGATGGAATAACCGGCCACCCGCATGCCCAGCCGGTTGATGGTGGCCATGGAGGAGTTGGTATATTTGGCCGTCGCACCGCGGAACCATTGCGGCTGGAGGCCGGTGGCGGCGACGATGGCCTGACGGCCGCCCTCCACCTCCTGCTCGACCGCCGCTTCGGAGCCGGCGGCGGCGATGCCGTAGATGGAGACCGGCTTGTCCACTGCCGGCACATGATTCTCGCCGTGATTTTCAATCTCGAACAAATCCGGATGCGCCATGAGCACGGCCAGCGCCTCGCCATTATGCTTCAGCCAGCGGGCGGTGACGAAGATCGTCGCGGGAATGCGCTCCTTCACCAGCGTATCGAGGATGCGGTGGTCGGTCTTGCCCATGCAGGCGTCCAGCGTCATCGCCACCCGCACCTTACCGTCATGCTGCGGCGACATTTTCAGCGACGGCTCGACAAGGCCGGTTCCCGCAAAGGCGACGGATGAGGCGGAGAAAAACAGGGTGGCGATGAAGAGGCGACGCAGCATTTTGTGTTCCGGAGTGTGAAGAGCTGGCAATCCGCCCGCAAAGCGCCCGAATTAAGGCGCGGTTTCCAGCGCAGACAGCGCCTCCAGCGCCTCTTCCACCCGCTGGCGTTCGGCGCTGGTGAGCGGCAGGATCGGCCGGGGCGGTTCGCTCACCGTCAGCGTCAGCATGTTGGCGGCGGCGTAAACCACGCGAATGCTGCCGAATTCCTTAAACAGCGTCCAGAGCGGCTGGAAGGCCACTTCGATCCGCTTGACCTCTTCCGCATTGCCGGCCTGAGCCGCCCGCATCAGCCGCAGGGCTGGAACCGGCAGCAGGCCGGCGACCACGCTGTACCAGGCGTCGCCGCCGGCAAGCGTGGCGTCAGCGCAGCCCCAGTCGCCGCTGTAACCGATGGCGAAATCTTGCCCCAGCTTCGGGCGCAGCCGCGCAAGCTCGCCAGCATAATCGGAATCGGCCGGCAGCGGCATCTTGATGGCGCGGATATTGGGGATATAGGCAAGCCGCACCAGAAGCTCGTCGCTGAAGGTGAAGCGCGTGGTCGTCGGGTTGTTGTAGATGGCGAGCGGCAGCGCCGTCGCACCCGCCACGGCGGCGAAATGGTGATAGGCCTCTTCCTGCGTCAGCGGCGTGTAGGACACGGGCGCCAGCAGCAACGCATCGGCGCCGGCGGCTTCCGCATCCTTTGCCAGCGCCACGGCGTCATCGGTGCGCAAGGCGCCGACGCCTGCCATCAATATGCGCTTGCCCTTGAGGATGCCGGCGGCCGCTTCGATGGCACGGCGCCTCTCCTCACGCGTGAGATACATATAGATGCCGGTGCTGCCGAGAATACCGACGGAATCGACCGCCGCCGCATCCAGCCGCTCGATCAGGGCGCAGAAGGCCTCGACATCGACCCGCCCGGCCTCATCGGCGGGCGTGATCGGAAAAGCAGAAAGCCCCTTGAATCGTCTCGCCATGTCCATGTCCCTCACTTCGATCGGAAGTCAGGGTTACAGAGCCGGCCGCACGGCCGCAACAAAAGCGGCGGTTAAAGACTGACCTGAAATCGAAAAATTCCGTGCTCAGTCATAAAGATACAACTTCTTCCACTGCTGTTCGGGAATTTTGTCGCCCACACGGTAGTCGAAGGACTGGATGCTGAGACTGTCGCTCTTGAGCTGGCACTTATATTTCAGCTTATACCATTCGCCCGCACTCCTGAAGACTGCGCCGGGCGCCTTGATGGAGTTCTTGCCCACTTCCGGATCGCCGAAAGTATAGGCGATGACCTTGTCGGGTTTCATGCCCTTCTGCTCCGTTGCAATGCGCTCCATCGCCTCGATATCGCAGCGCTGTTCCAGCCGCTCCTCGGGGGCCAGCGCGTTCAACTGCCGCATGACGCTGGCATCGATCGCAAAAGCGGGGGTGAAGGTCTGCAAGCCAAGGAAAAAGGCAGAAAGGGCAGCGGGAAGAAGCTTTCGCATGGGGTCCTGTCAGTTTTTTCGTTTGTTCTTGTGGTGGGCGGCAGGCCGGGCAGCCTGCATCCATCATCGCTGATTTGCCGGATATTGCCAGAATGTGATCGAAAGCTGACGAAATTGTGCCCGAGCCGCATTCCGCCTGTGGAGATTTGAAACTTGATCGGCCGCAAGGCCCGCTCTACATCTTGGTGCCGCCCAAGATTTTTTACAGGAAAGCGAGTTTCCCTTGCCGATTTTCAAGAACCTGCCCGCCGCCCCGACCGCCGAAAAAAGGCCCGTTCAGGATACGCATCACGGCATTACCCGCACCGACGATTACGCCTGGTTCCGGGCCGATAACTGGCAGGCCATGTTCAAGGACCCTACCCTGCTCGACCCCGCCATCCGTACCCATCTGGAGGCCGAGAACGCCTATATGGAAGCGGCCATGGGGGACACGAAGGCGCTTCAGGAAAAGCTGTTCGAGGAAATGAAAGGCCGTATCAAGCAGGACGATTCCTCCGTTCCGGTCAATGACGGTCCTTACGCCTATGGCACCCTGTTCGTGACCGGCGGCGAGCAGCCGCATTATTTCCGCACCCCGCGCGGCGGCGGCGAAAAACATGTGCTGCTGAACGGCGACAAGGAAGCGGAGGGCAAGGATTATTTCCGTCTTGCCGGTCTCGACCAGTCTTCCGATCATAGCCACGGTATCTGGGGTTACGATGACAAGGGCTCGGAATATTTCACCCTGCGCATCCGCAACCTCGAGACCGGCGAGGACCTTGCCGACGTCGTCGAAAATACCGGCGGCGGCGGGGCATGGGCACCCGACGGCAAGAGCTTCTTTTATACGCTGCAGGACGAGAACCACCGCCCCTCCAAGGTCTTCCATCACATCATCGGCGAGCCGCAATCGGCCGACCGGCTGGTCTATGAGGAAAAGGATCCCGGCTTCTTCATGGGTGTCGGCGCATCCGTGCTCGACGATTTCATCTTCATCGACATTCACGACCATGAGACCAGCGAATATCGCATTCTCTCCACGAAAGACCTGACCGCCGAGCCTGCTGTCGTGGCGGAGCGCGAAGAGGGCGTCGAATATTCGATGTGCGAAGGCGGCGATGTGTTCTTCATCCTCACCAATGACGGCGACGCCAAGGATTTCCGCATCGTGGAAGCGCCCGTCACCGCACCCGGCAAGGAAAACTGGAAAGAAGTCGTGCCCCACGAGCCGGGCCGCCTCATCCTCTCCGTCGACGCCTATGCCCGCCACCTGATCTGGTTGGAACGCCGCGACGGCCTGCCGCGCATCGTCATCCGCGATCGCCGCACGGGCGAGGAACATTCCATCGCCTTTGCCGAGGAAGCCTATTCGCTTGGCCTGCATGGCGCGGCGGAATATGACACCGATGTCATCCGCTTCTCCTATTCCTCGATGACAACGCCGAGCCAGCTGTTCGACTACGACATGGTGACCCGCGAGCGCACGCTGCTGAAGACGCAGGAAGTGCCTTCCGGCCACAATCCGGACGATTACATCACCCGCCGTATCATGGCGCCTGCCCATGACGGCGAACTGGTGCCGGTGTCCCTGCTCTATCGCAAGGATGTGGCGCTTAACGGTTCCGCCCCCTGCCTGCTCTACGGATATGGCGCTTACGGCATCACCATCCCCGCCTCCTTCTCCACCACGACGCTGTCGCTCGCCGACCGTGGTTTCATCTATGCCATCGCCCATATTCGCGGCGGCAAGGACAAGGGTTTCGAATGGTACGAAACCGGCAAGATGGAAGCCAAACAGAACACCTTCAAGGATTTCATCGCCGCTGCCGATCATCTCGTTCAGGAAGGTTTCACCTCCTATCAGGGCATCGTCGCTGAAGGCGGTTCGGCCGGCGGCATGCTGATGGGGGCGGTCGCCAATATGGCGCCGGAAAAATTCGCCGGCATCATCGCCGCCGTTCCCTTCGTGGACGTGCTGACCACCATGCTCGATGACACTTTGCCGCTGACACCGCCGGAATGGCCGGAATGGGGCAACCCACTGGAATCGGCGGAGGAATATGGCTGGATCGCCGCCTACAGCCCCTATGACAATGTGGGTGCTAAGCCCTACCCGCCAATTCTCGCGCTTTCCGGTCTCACCGATCCGCGCGTGACCTATTGGGAACCGACCAAATGGGTAGCGAAGCTGCGCGAAAAGACGATAGGGGAAGCGCCCATCCTGCTAAAGACCAACATGGCGGCAGGCCATGGCGGCAAGTCCGGGCGTTTCCAGCGGCTGGAGGAAATCGCCTTCGAATATGCCTTTGCGCTGAAGGTGGCCGGCAAGGACGCTGTTTGACATCTGATCGTGGTCGGGCGGCGACAGGGCCGCCGCCCGCACCGAAACAGCATAAAAATACCTTCACAAACCCTCTTTCCGAATATTTTTTCCACAAAATCGCGACTTTATTTTCTCCTTGAATTCCGACTTGATTCCACCGGGATTTTTATTTCGCCATACTGAAATATGTAATATATTTCTAAAAAATTAGAATATATTCCATGTATTACACCAAATAAAAAACGCTCCAAAAATCGAACGCATGGCTGCGATGCGCCATTTTGCGTTGCAATATCACTTTTTGGCCGTATTATGCCGACCGTTGACATATTCATGCGCATTTTCGCCGTTGTTCTTGCGGCAATTCCGCAGCGTGTTCTGCGGTTATTCTTCTTGCCGTCAATTTTCGGCTTTTTCACGCGCTATGTCAGTTCGCCCTTGGCAATCCGGGCTTTGCAGTGCTCCCGCTTTGCCAACTGAAAACACTGCATCAGACTTGGGGGTCTTACACCATGAAGAAACTCCTAGCCTCGACCATTCTCGTAACGGGCTTTACCATCGCTGCCGGTGCAGCAAATTCCGCCAATGCCGCCGAAGAGTGCGGCAGCGTCACCATCGCCGAAATGAACTGGGCATCCGCCGGCGTCGCGGCTTATGTCGACAAGTTCATCATGGAAAACGGCTATGACTGCACGGTCAATGTCGTCAGCGGCGACACCATGCCGACCTTCGCTTCCATGAACGAAAAGGGCCAGCCGGACATGGCGCCCGAATTGTGGGTCAATGCCGTGCGCGAGCCGCTTAATGCCGCCGTCAAGGAAGGCCGGCTGATCGAAGCCTCGAAAATTCTCACCGATGGCGGTATCGAAGGCTGGTGGATCCCGAAATTCATCGCCGACGAACACCCCGACATCAAGACCGTCGAGGATGCTCTGAAACATCCCGAACTGTTCCCGGCGCCTGAAGACGCCAGCAAGGGCGCCGTGCATAATTGCCCCTCCGGCTGGAACTGCCAGGTGACGACCGCCAATCTCTACAAGGCGCGCGAAGGCGACAAGAAGGGCTTCACGCTGGTCGACACCGGTTCGGCCGCCGGCCTTGACGGCTCCATTGCCAATGCGTTTGAAAAGAAGCAGGGCTGGCTCGGCTATTATTGGTCGCCCACCGCCATTCTCGGCAAATACGAAATGGTGAAGCTGGACGATGGCGTCGAACTAGACCGCGCCCATTTCGACGAATGCACGGCGAAGGTCGACTGCGCCGACCCCAAGGTCAACGCCTATCCGGTGGCCGATGTCTATACCGTCATCACCAAGGACTTCGAAAGCAAGGCCGGCGTGACGCTGGACTACATCAAGGCCCGCAGCTGGGACAACAAGACCGTGGCCGAAATCCTCGCCTGGATGGATGAGAACCAGGGCACCAACGAGGACGGCGCGGAATATTTCCTCGAGAACCATGAGGACATCTGGACAAAGTGGGTGCCGGCCGAGGTGGTCGAGAAGATCAAGGCTTCGATGTGATTGCTGGCGGGGTTGGCGCAAGCCGCTTACCCCCCTCTGCCCTGCCGGGCATCTCCCCCTCAAGGGGGGGAGATCGGCTGGGTGCGCTTTCACCGCTTCATCCTCAACCATCGAGATGGGCGAGACCTTGCCGCAGATCGATCTCCCCCCTTGAGGGGGAGATGTCCGGCAGGACAGAGGGGGGTGCCCGCGCACTCCAACCTCCACCACCCATCCCCCAAAACCCATAGGGAAAACAACAATAATGGCCCTCTGCAATTACTTGCCGGACATGCTCTGCAAGTTCCCCGCCATCGACAATTCAACCATGCGTGTGGCACGCAAGACCATCGATGACGGCTTTCGCGATCTCGTGCGCAATTACGGCGATGCAATCGACGTCGTCGTGCATCCGCTGCAACTCTTCCTCAATTCCTCGGAGCGGCTGTTTATTCAGACCCCGTGGATCATCACCATGCTGGTCATTCTTGCCATTGTGCATTTCGCCGGTCGCAGCATCAAGATCACCGCCGGTACCGCGGCGTCGCTGCTGATGATCGGCGCAGTGGGCCTCTGGCGCGACGCGATGACAACGCTGTCCATCGTCGCCATCGCCACCCTGATCGCCATCGTCATCGGCCTGCCGCTCGGCATCCTGATGGGACGCTCGGAACGCCTTCAGCGCCTCATCAACCCCGTGCTGGACGTGATGCAGACCATGCCGAGCTTCGTTTATCTCATCCCCGTGGTGGTGATATTCGGCATCGGCAAGGTTCCGGGCCTGATCGCAGTGGTGATCTACGCCATTCCGCCCGTCATCCGCCTGACCAGCCTCGGCATTCGCCTGGTGGACCGGGAAGTGCTGGAAGCGGCGGACGCCTTCGGCTCCTCCAACCGCCAGAAGCTGTTCAATGTGCAGCTGCCGCTGGCGTTGCCCACCATCATGACCGGCATCAACCAGACTATCATGATGGCGCTCGCCATGGTCGTCGTCGCCTCCATGGTCGGTGTCGGCGGGCTCGGCAAGAACGTGCTGCAGGCCATCAACAACCAGTTCTTCACGGTAGGTTTCCTGAACGGTTTCGCTCTGGTCGCCATCGCCATCATGTTCGACCGGGCGAGCCAGGCTTTCGGCAAACGCCTGCAGAAATACCGCGAGGTCTCCCATGGCTAAAAGCATCGAAATCCGCAACCTTTACAAGATCTTCGGCAAGCATCCCGAGAAATATCTCGAAGCGGTACGAAGAGGCATGGACAAGGTCGAGCTGAACGACAAACACAACCACGTACTCGGTCTCAATAACATCAACATCACCATGCCGGGCGGCAAGATCACCGTCGTCATGGGGCTTTCCGGTTCCGGCAAGTCGACGCTGATCCGCCACATCAACCGGCTGATCGACCCGACCGCCGGTGAGGTTCTCTACGACGGCGAAGACATTTGCGGCATGAGCACGTCGGCGCTCCGGAAATTCCGCCGCCACAAGACGGCGATGGTGTTCCAGAAATTCGGCCTGCTGCCGCACCGCACAGTGCTGGAAAACAGCGTTTACGGCCTGGACATCCAGGGCATGCCGCGCAAGGAGAGCGAAGAGAAAGGCCGTTACTGGCTCAATCGTGTCGGCCTTGACGGCTACGAGGATTATTATCCGAACCAGCTTTCCGGTGGCATGCAACAGCGTGTCGGCCTTGCCCGCGCGCTTGCCAATGACGCCGATATTCTCCTGATGGACGAAGCCTATTCGGCGCTAGATCCGCTGATCCGCGTCGATATGCAGACGATGCTGCTCGATCTGCAACAGGAGCTGAAGAAGACCGTGGTGTTCATCACCCATGATCTGGACGAGGCTCTGCGGCTCGGCGACCACATTGCCATCCTGAAAGACGGCGAAGTGGTGCAGCAGGGCGACGGCCAGAGCATCATCCTTTCACCGGCCGATGGTTACGTCACCGACTTCGTGCGCGACGTCAATCGCGGCCGCGTGCTGCAGGCGACCACGGTGATGGAGCCGCTGGACAGCAAGCCGGAAGGCATGTCCGTGCCTGAGAACGCGACGCTGGAAACCATTGCCCGCGACATGTCCGAGGCCAATGAAACCCAGGCCCATGTGGTGGATGAGGACGGCAAGCCGGTCGGCAGCATCGGTCTCGACACGCTGGTGGCCGCCATGGTGACGCCTGCGCAGCAGGAGACGGTGGCGACGGTTGAGGTGGAGGTGAAGGCGACGGATAAACCGGAGAAGGTACCGGAGCCCGTTGCTCCGGTGCAGAAGGAAACGGTGTGATCCGCTTGATCCTGTCTATAAAGTTCTAAAACTCTCCACGTCATCCTCGCCCTTGAGGCGAGGATGACGTGGTGTGTGAGGCAGGCCTTTCGGCACCCATGCGATCCTGCCTCGTCTCGCATATAAACGGCTGCTGCATCCTCGCACGCCCCGCCCCCTCCATGCAAAAACGAAGCACTACTTCGCCGGCTGTCAACCCTCGGCGATCGCTGCAACGCAGCAAGCGCAAGCTTCGGACAAGTTGCCGCCGTTAACCATTCGTTAACTTTTGAACGCGGAATCATCGACATGCAGATCGAAAGCAATATTGGCGGATATAATTATCAGGGTCGCATCCGCGACATCGAAAAAGCTGGCAGCGCGCAAAGTGCGCCGGAAGAGCAGGCCGTGAAGCGCGGCCCCGGCAACCCCACCGTTTCCAGCACCATTCTTTCCCAGTCTCTGGCCAATGTTCTTTGGGCCGTGGGCAATGGCAGCGCGCCCGCTTATCAGGAGACGGTCGCGGCCTCCGCCGAAGACACGGCGGAAGCCCAGGCTGAATGGGTGCGCAGCGCCTATTCGGAATATACCGAATAGGCGATTCCAATCAGGCCCTTGCCGGGCTGACCTCCACCGTCACATGCGACAGTTCATGTATGGCGGCAAGTTTCTGCTTATAAAAGGCCGGCGCTTTCGGCGCCCGCGAATGGATTGCCACAATGGCCGCATGGTGGCCGGGACCTACCTGCCAGACATGCAGGTCGGTGATACGATCTTCTTCCGTTTCCACACTTTCACGGATTTCCTGCGGCAGGTCGTCCGCCAGCGGCACCGCATCGACAAGCGTCGTTGCCGTGGAACGAATGAGCCCCCATGACCAGCGGGCGATGACCAGACCA
Organism: Agrobacterium salinitolerans; assembly: GCF_002008225.1. GTDB lineage: Bacteria > Pseudomonadota > Alphaproteobacteria > Rhizobiales > Rhizobiaceae > Agrobacterium > Agrobacterium salinitolerans. Next base: position 955,062 of record NZ_MRDH01000006.1, read on the forward strand.
CCGACGATACCCATCAACGGGTCGAGAAAGTTCCAGCCGTTCCACTTGCCGAGCAGCAGTGCAACGATGGCAAGGACCGAGGTCAGCGCATCCGCCAGCACATGCAGATAGGCGGCGCGCAGATTATTGTCCCGCCCGCCTTTTGCACCCTGCTCCGCATGCGAACCGTGATCGTGGTGGGCATGGCTGCCATGGTCATGATGGGCATGCGACCCGTGGCCATGATCGTGGTGATGGTCATCCTTCAACAGCACGGCGCTGACGAGATTGACGACAAGTCCGATGACGGCAACGAGAATCGCCTGGTTGAAATCGATCTGGACGGGGCTGATGAGGCGCAAGCCACTTTCAACCGCGATCAGCAGCGCCACCACGGCGAGCACGACGGCGCTGGCGAAACCGGCGAGATCGCCGAACTTGCCGGTACCGAAGCTGAAGCGCGGATTGCGCGCCTCGCGCCTTGCATAGAGATAAGCGAGCGCCGAAATCAGCATTGCGCCCGCATGGGTGGACATGTGCCATCCGTCAGCCGTCAGCGCCATGGAGCCGAACCAGTGACCGGCGACAATCTCCGCCACCATCATGACGGTGGTCAATGCAATGACCATCCAGACGCGCCTTTCATTGCGCTCGTGATTCTGGCCAAGATAAATATGGTGATGCTCCGCCGTGGCGAAAGGCTCGGAAGTCGTCGTCATGTCGCTCAATCCTCTCTCGACTCTACCGGCGCTTCTCAGCTGTGCCGGCCTTTTCCATTCCGCTGGCCTGCGTCGACCTACCGGATGTAGGTCTTCAGCACCTGGGCCAGTTCTTCCGCCGCCCGCGCCCGTTCATCTTCATTTTCGGCATGAACGACATGTTCGTGCAGGTGCTCCTGCATCACCTCCCCCGTCAGGCCTGAAAGCGCGCCGCGCACGGAGGCGAGCAATTGCAGCACCTCACCGCAGGGCTTGGCCTCGTCCAATGCGCGCTCCACCGCCTCCATCTGCCCTTTCAGGCGGCGGATGCGGGCCAGCAGCTTGTCCTTGTTGCGGATCGTGTGGGACATATGCACCTCATATACTATAGGGGGGTATAGTATATTGCGTCTAATTTTTGCACAAGGCGTGCATGACGCAATCTTCGGGAATGTTTCGGACCTTAAAAATGCCCCATCAGAACTAGGGGACTCACAGTCATGACGACTCTCGCAGCAACCAGCAGCATCAATTTCGCCTCTCCGGTCCGCGGCATCGCGCCTGCGCACAACCGGGAGAGCCAGTCCACAACCGAGGCTTTGCAGGAGCTGACGCGGGCGGCCCATCGCGCCATTTCGGTGGCAGGCAATGTCGCCACCGCTGTCGCTCCGCTTGCCGGTGCCTCCGCCAGCCTGGCCGCCGCTCTCTGGAACATGGATAGCGGCGCTTCCGCCCCCACTGGCGCCAATGCTGACGTGGCCGCTTCCGCCCAGCCGGACATGGCAAGCCTCGAATCGCAGATTCTGAAGGCGCTGGCCCATGCTCTTGGCGTCAACGACGCCACTTGAGGCCATTGAACCGGGCGCGAAAAAGCCATATCTCTAGAGACTGGAGATATGGAGAAAGCCATGCTGTCCATCGGTGAACTATCGAAACGCACCGGCGTGAAGGTGCCGACGATCCGCTATTACGAGCAGATGGGCCTCATCCGCGAGGCGGATCGTTCGGAGGGAAACCAGCGCCGTTACGAGAAATCCGACCTCGAAAGGCTGACCTTCATCCGCCATGCGCGCGATCTCGGCCTCAACATTGATGCCATTCGCGAACTTATCGCGCTCAGTCAGCACCGGGAAATGCCGTGCGAGGGTGCGGATCGCATCGCCGCCGAACATCTTGCTGACGTGCGCGAGAAGATTGCCAGCCTGAAGAAGCTGGAACACGAGCTCGAACGCATCGTCTCCCATTGCCACGGCCATTCGATCGAGGATTGCTACGTCATCCGCGCGCTTTCCAACCATGGCATGTGCGAGGGTGAGCATTGAGCCGAAAACCGGGCTTGACAGAATATGGATTCGGGCGCATTGCATTCCCCATGATCAACGAACGCGCACCCATCTCCTGCTCGTATTTTTGGGCCTTCCTTTAAGGGCGGCTCGACAGATCATATTGTCAACAAGCCGCCGTCAGGCGGCTTTGTTGTTTTCAAACGTCCTGACGGCACCGATAAGACCAAAGGACCGAAAAAATGACCGAAGATAGCTCCCTGACACTGGAAAGACCGCCCGTCGTCATCATTCGCGGCGCGCGCAAGACCGATCTGCCCGAACTCAATGAGATGATCACGCTGCTTGCCTCCTACCATGGCGATGCGGCGGCGATCACGCCGGCGAAGCTTGAGCGCGACCTGTTCGGCGCCCTGCCCTGGGTGCATGGTCTCGTCGCCGAAGCCGATGGCGCGCTGATCGGTTACGCCCTGCTTCTGCCGCTCTACAGGGCGCAGGAAGGCCGACGCGGACTGGAGCTGCATCATCTCTTCGTGCGTGACGGCCATCGCGGCCATGGCACCGGCCAGCATCTGGTTTCCCGCGCCCGCGATATCGCCAAGCGTCTCGGCTGCGACTATCTTTCCGTCAGCGCCACGACCGGCAATGTGGCGGCACATCGTTTCTACGAAAACATGGATTTCGCGCCGCGGCCGGTTACCGGCATGCGCTACATGCAGTCCATCGCCTGATTTCAACCCACGGAGACGGTCATGACACGGATCGCCATTGCGCTCGCGCAGGATTTTGCCGACTGGGAGCCGGCGCTGCTTACGGCGGCAGCGCGCAGCTATCTCGGTGTCGAGATCGTGCACGCCACGCCTGATGGCAGGCCCGTGACCTCGATGGGCGGGCTGAAGGTGACGCCGGACACATCCTATGACGCGCTCGATCCCGTTGACATCGATGCGCTCGTCATTCCCGGCGGTCTCAGCTGGGAAAAGGGAACGGCTGTCGATCTTGGCGGGCTGGTGCACCGGTTTCGCGACAGGGATCGGCTGGTGGCCGGCATCTGCGCGGCGGCAAGTGCGCTCGGCGGCACGGGTGTTCTGAACGATGTCGCCCATACCGGCAATGCACTGGCATCGCATAAGGCCTATCCGGCCTATCGCGGTGAGGCGCATTATCTCGACCAGCCGAAAGCGGTCAGCGATGATGGCATCATCACGGCACCCGGCAGCGCGCCGGTCAGTTTCGCCGTGGAAATCCTGAAACACCTCGGCCTCTTTGGTCCGGAAGCCGAGGCGGAACTTCAGGTTTTTGCGGCAGAGCATCGGTGAGGCGTACCGGCCTTTGCTGTCCGTAACATGTTCTCTCCGTCATTCCGGCCTTGAGCCGGAATGACGGAGGCGAGAACGGCGATGACTACCCCCGATCAAGCACCCGGCAAACGCGGGGCGTGACGTCCTCCACCTCACCGGCAATTGCACGGCGAATGTCGCGGCTGTTCAGATGCAGGCTGCGACCCGCGGGCAAATTCGAGCGTTTTATCTTGCTGAGCGCAGCAGCGATAAAAGCAGCCTGGTGTTCATGAAAACAGGAGAGAGCCGCCTCGCGCCCCGGAGTTGCCCCGAGGAGCGCCTTGAAAGCAAGGCGATGCACGGCGCAGAAAGCGCCGTGGCCGGGAACGGCAAACCGCAGCGCATCGAGTTCCTCACTCCATTCCGCTGCGTCCTGCATGGTTTCAAGCCTGCTGGAAGCGCTTCAGGAAAAACGCGCTCAACGTGCCGATCAGCGCCCAGAAGACGAAGCTGGTGACGGTGGCGGCAACGATGAACTGACGTTCCAGCGGCAGCGGCGCCAGCGCATGTTCGCCTTCCGGCGGCAGGGGGGCGCCCACCACATGCGGCGCGACGATCAGCACCATCGCCAGCAGAGCTGCCCACGGTTCGCGGCGGAACGCGATCAGCGCAATGCCGCCCGCGGTTGCGGCAACGGTGGCGAGCCACCAGATCTGGCGCGCCTCAAGGGCGGCGGCCGGGCTGCCCGGCAGTTCCGGCGGCAGGCCGATCATCGGGGCCAGCATGACGGCAGCAAAACCCGCAACGCCCCAGAGAAGGCCTTCACGCCAGCCGGTATCGGCACCACGCAGCGACATGAGGCCGGTCAGCACCAGCGCATAACCGATGGCGGTCAAGACATTGGCGGCGACGGTATAGGCCGTGCGCTCGAAACCATCGGCCGGCGCCCAGGCCTCGTCATTGTGCTCATGGGCGGGAGCCGCAACGCCAGGCGCCGGCGCATCATGGCTGTGGGACGCTTCGCCGGCGCTTTCATAGGTTTCCGCCTGAAGGATGAGCGGCGTGGTGCCAAAAGCCTGCATGGCGGAAACGGCAAAGCCACCAAGGATACCGACAAGAATGGCGGTGAAGACGATATTGCGAAAAGATGACATGCCGTTTCCCCTCAATGGCAGGGGAAGGCATTGGCATGGCGCGTGTCATGCGCGGCATTGTGAACGGCTTCCACATGGGAAAAGCCGACAAAACCGACGACGAACAGGCCAAGCACGATCGCTGTCAGCGACTGCGCGACGCTGGCTGTTTTTACGGAAACGGCTGAATTGGCCGTATTCAGGTTGGTGGACATGGTGACCCCTCTCCCGGCGCGACCCCGCGCCTTTAGATGCGGCCGAACGGCAAAGCCGCAGGACCGCATGCGATATACTTCACCACGGGGATACGAGACTGACACAGGGAGGCATTGATGCCACCACCCTGAAATTCCGCTCTTCCGGACACCCCGCCGGCATGGATATTTCCGCGATGGCAGGTCTCCTGGCTTACGGGTCAAAACCTGAAACACCTTCCCGGCATCGCCCTCACCTTTGAATGGAGGCGAGATGGCTTGCCAGTGGCATTTCGTTTCAGGCTCTCCGCTCACAGTTGCGGGGGCAGCCACGAATGAGGATTTCTCCCTATCGTGTTCCCTTTTCACCTTCCGGAACGCCCGGAAGGAACCATCACGGACATGTTATCGGATGGGCGGGGCCGGGAGTCAATGGCGCTTACCCACCTCTCGTTCGTCATCCTCGGGCTTGACCCGAGGATCCATGGGCTGGCGTGGTGGTGGATCCTCGGGTCAAGCCCGAGGATGACGGAGGAGAGGTATCAGGCCCTACCGCGCCGGTATGGCTTTCAGATAGGCGGAAATCGCATCGCGGTCTTCGGCCGTCAGATGCGCCATATTCTGCTGCACCTTGACCATCGAGCCGCCGACGCTGTCGAATTCCGGGGTGAAGCCGGTTTCCAGATAGCTGGCTATATCCGCTTTGGCCCAGCTGCCGATGCTTTGCGAGCCGGGGGTAATGTCGGGAATGCGGCCCTCGCCTTCCGGATTGGGGCCGCCGGCCAACCACTTGTCTTTCAGGAAACCGCCAAGCGCGTTGCGCGGCGTGTGGCATTCGCCGCAGTGGCCCGGCCCCTCCACCAGATACTGGCCGCGCAGCAATTCGGCATTGGCATCGGCAAGCTCGACGCGGGGCCGCGCCGAGGGGTCAAAATAAAGGAATTTCCAGCCGCCCAGCACCATGCGCAGATTGAAGGGGAACGGCAACTCGTGATCCGGCGCATCGTTCTGGCTGGCCGGCAGGGCTTTCAGATAGCCGAAGAGATCGTTGACGTCCTTCTGCGTCATGCGGGCATAGGAGGCGTAGGGAAAGGACGGATAGAGATGTTCGCCGTTCCTGCCCACCCCGCGCGTCATGGCATCGCCGAATTCCGCGAGCGTCCAGCCGCCGATGCCGTGCTGCGGATCAGAGGAAATATTGGGAACGTGAAAGGTGCCGAAGGGGCTTTTCAGCGCCTGCCCGCCCGAAAGCGTCAACAGCGCCTCGCCCTTCGCGTCGGGTGCTGCATGACAGCTTGCGCAGCCGCCCGCCCAGAACAGCGTTTCGCCATTGGCCAGATCCGGTTCGCCCAGGCTCACCCAATGGCTCGGCGCCTGCCGCTGCGGCGCGGTAACCCAGGCGAAAATGCCGTAGCCCGCAATGGCCGCGACGACGGCCCCGCCGACGAGTTTCGTCCAGATGGAGGACATGCCCCTCTCCCCATTCTCACCTGATCCGGTCAGATGCCTTTCGTGCCTTGAGAAAACGCCGCCGGGAAGCGGCGTTTTCAAAGTGCTGCGACTACTTCTTCAGACGATAAGTCTGGTGGCATGCGCCGCAATCGGCGCCGAGCGTCTTCATGGCGGTGGCGACGCCGGCCTGATCGGTGGGGAGATTGGCGAGAACCATGTCCGCATCCGTGCCGAGCTTGGCGGCCTTGGCCTTGAAGTCGTCGAAGTTTTCCCAGATGGCGGGAGCAGCCGCGCTGCCGGTCTCTGAGCCCACGGGGAACTGGTCCGGGAAAGCCTTGGCATTGGCGCCGATGGTGGTTACGGCAGTCTTGACGGTATCGGCGTCAAAGGGCTTTTCACCCTTGGAGATGGCGGCAAGCGAACCCATCGCCCCACCGATCTGCTTCATCATGCCTTCACGTTTTTCGACTTCGCCGGCAGCGTAGACCGCTCCGGCGCAAAGACAGCCGAACAACATGGCCGCCGTGATGGTTTTCAGTTTCATGCAACTCTCCTTGATTCCGGCCGGGACACCGGGCGCTAGATGGAACGGCGCGAGGATGCCCTTTCCGGATGGCGAAAAGAAGTCACATTGCAGTGAATTCCATCGTGAAAACAGAAGCCTAAGACGAGGTGACAATGCACGTCACCCCCCGGCTCCAGGGCCTCACTCTGACGGCAGGCTGAATGAGAATAATTGGCTGAAAGCAAGCGGCGCGGCGTATTCCCCCACGCAGTTGCCGATTGGAGAAGCCGAGGCCCGGCTTAGAGGGCCAAAATGCGGTCTTCCTCACGCCCAAAACCGCGGATCGCTATGCGGTCGGCAAAGACGTCTGCAATGGCGAAGGTGTTCTGGTCAGGCGTATCGACCATGCCCTTGAAATTCACGAAGTGGGTATTGCCCAACAGGCCGTAATTGCCCTCGTGATTATGGCCGTTGAACCATGCGACGGCTGACGGGTGGGAGCCGAGAAGCTCAAGGATACGCGGCGCGTCCCACATGTTGTGGGCGTTTTCCGGATAGACAGGATAATGGCAGAGAACGATCACTTTTTCGCCCGCCGCATCCGCCTTTTGCAAAACCTCCCGCAGCCATTCGAACTGCTCGTCGCCAAGCGAGGCGTTCCAGTCCTGCGCATTGATGGCACCCGCATCGTTGAGGCGCTTCAGCCGGTCTGCGGCAAGCGCCCGTCGCGGATCGCCGGGCGGCGGGGCGAACAGGCTGACCTCGTTGCCGTCAAGCACGACGAAGCGGATATCACCGATGGAAAAATCATGCCAGGGGGCGGACATGCCGAGGCGGGCGTGGATAGCCGGCAAATGCTCGGCGGCGACGGCGAAATCGTGATTGCCCGGCAGCAGGACCGAGCGGTGTCGAAGCCCGTCGTAAACGGCAAGGATCGCATCGAAATTGTCGAAGCCGCGATCGATGATATCGCCGAGCGTTACCACGAAGGCCAATTCCTCGCGGTTGAAGGCGTCGATCGCGTCTGCGAGCTTTTTCGGGCTCTCGGCGTAATAACGACCCATCTCCGGGCGCGGATCGGCATCGGCATATTGGGGATCGGCGACAATGCCGAAGGAGAAGAGAGGCGTGGTTTTTTCAGTCATGATGCGCCGCGATAAACCCGGCGGATGACAAGCTTGTGACAACGCGCGACATGCCAAAAACAGAACACCCGGCACAAAGGCCGGGTGTTTGAAAAATTCCGTTCGCCAAGCCTTACTTGGCAGCGGCTTCGTAACGCTCCAGGACGTAGTCCCAGTTGATGAGGTTATCAACGAAGGCTTCGAGGTACTTCGGACGCAGGTTGCGGTAGTCGATGTAATAGGAATGTTCCCAGACGTCGACGCCGAGGATCGGCTCTGCACCGTGAACCAGCGGGTTTTCGCCGTTCGGGGTCTTGGAGATTTCAAGCTTGCCGTTCTTGACGGAGAGCCATGCCCAGCCGGAGCCGAACTGCGTGGTGCCGGCAGCGATGAAATCTGCCTTGAACTTGTCGTAGCCGCCGAGATCGGAGGCGAATGCCTGTTCCAGCTTGCCCGGCAGCTTGTTGCCGCCGCCGTCCTTCTTCATCCACTTCCAGAAATGGACGTGGTTGTAGTGCTGCGCGGCGTTGTTGAAGAGACCGGCATTGGTGCCAAAGGACTTCTTCACGACTTCTTCGAGCGACAGGTCGGAAAGACCTGCTTCGGCAGCCAGCTTGTTGCCGTTGTCGACATAAGCCTTGTGGTGCTTGTCGTGATGGAACTCGAGCGTCTCGCGCGACATGTAGGGTGCAAGCGCGTCGTAGTCGTAAGGGAGTTCGGGAAGTTCGAAGGCCATGGTTTTTACTCCTTTTTGCAGCGGGTTACCGCTCCTAGAAACCGTGTGAGCGGACCATAGGAGCGAAGCTCCATTTGGGCAACCTGTGAAATATCAAAATGTTCCGCCAAAGGGGAAAATTCCTCCAGCACCGGCAGCCACCATATTTGTTTCACAACCCCGGCGTACCGTTTTCCACCCTATCGGTTCGCTTTTACCGAGATTGCAGGAAGGAAATTCCATGACCCGCGCTTTGATCCGTCCTCTTATTCTCGCCGCCGCCCTCTCCTCCCTCGCTCTGCCGGCCGCCGCATCGTCTGATGATGCCTGGAAGGAATTCGTGGCGGATGTGCAGACAGCTTGCCTTGCCGGAGCGAAGGACATGATCGAGGATGCCAAGGCGGTGGTCGATCCTGTCGGTAGCGAAAATTACGGTCTCGCCATCCTGACCGGCAAAGCGAAGGGTGCGGATGCGACGGTCAGCCATATCTGCGTCTACGACAAGAAAACCAAGGCCGTGGAGCTGGGTAGCGAGCTTGCCGGGGACACGCTGAAGGTGGAAATCCCAGGTTCCACGAAACCCTGATCGTTCAGAAACGCGGCGTGGTATCGCCCTCGCCCAGCGAGCGCTGCATCAGCACCGTATCCAGCCATTGGCCATGTTTCCAGCCGATGGACTTGAACGTGCCGACAAGTTCGAAACCGGCAGCGCGATGCACGCCGACTGAAGCCGCATTGGCGCTGTCGCCGATGACGGCGATCATCTGCCGAAAGCCGCGCGCGGTGGCTTCCGCAATCAGCGCATCGAGCAGTTTGCGGCCGATGCCCATGCCCTTCATGGCCGGATCGATATAAACGGAATCCTCGAGCGTCGCGCCATAGGCCGGGCGGGCGCGGTAGGCGCCGGCATAGGCGTACCCGGCTACCTTTCCATCGTGTTCGGCGACGAGATAGGGGTAATTGCCCTCCACCAGCAGGCGGCGACGCTCGGCCATGGTCTCCACATCAGGCGGATCGATCTCGAAGCTGGCGCGGCCATGCAAGACGGCATCCCGGTAAATTTCGGTGATGGCTGGAATATCCGCCTCATCACAGGGGCGGATTAAAAGGCTGGAAACGGTGGAAAGGGTCATTCTTTTGTCCTGCGGATCATTCACATCCTCATTGTGCATTGCGACGCAGCCAAAATAAAGATTATCTATCTTATACAAACGATAAGGTTTTCTTTGATGATGGACCTCGACCTGCGGCAGTTGCGCAGCTTCATGGATGTGGCCGATCTCGGCAGTTTTTCCGCCGCCGCCGACAAGGCCGGGCTGACGCAGCCAGCCGTCAGCCTGCATATAAAGCTTCTGGAAAAACAACTGGGCGTGCGGCTGATCGAGCGGGTCGGCAGGCGGGCGCAGCCAACGGCGGCGGGGCGGGATTTTCTCGTCAATGCAAGGCGCATATCCGAAGAGGTGGCGCATGCGATCGAGACGGTTGCGCCGCACCGCAGCGGGGCGACAGGAAGCCTGCGTATCGGCACGGGCGCCACCGCCTGCATCTATCTGCTGCCGCCGGTGCTGGGCAAAATCCGGCAGGCCATGCCCGGCATCGAGATCGTTGTGCAGACCGGCAATACCCACGATATCCTCCGGCTTCTGGAGGCCAATACCATCGATGCGGCGGTGGTGGCCCTGCCCGCCAGTGGCCGCAGCCTCGATATTCGCGACATCCATCTCGACGAACTCGTCGCGGTTTTCCCGCAAGGTTCCGTCTCTGACGCAACGGTGCTCAACGCCGAGACGCTTTCGGCGCGGCCGCTTCTGCTTTACGAGGGCGGCAATACGCGCCGGCTGGTGGATCAATGGTTTTCGGTGAGCGGCCGCACCGTGCAGCCCGCCATGGAACTGGGCAGCGTCGAGGCCATCAAGAAACTGGCGGGCGCGGGCCTTGGCATTGCCATCGTGCCGCGCATGGCGATGGAGCATGAAGATGCGGCGTCCGGGCTCGGACACCGCTCGCTCGAACCGCCGCTTGAAAGGCGGATCGCGCTGGCGATGCGGAGAGACAAACACATGACGGCGCCGCTGCGGGCGCTTGCCGCTGCGCTGCCGGATGTGCGGAAACGGTGAAACCCGCGCCGGTCTCCGGCGCGGGCTTCATGATACTCTTCTTCCGTCATGACGGACCTGAGACAGCCCCGCTTTCAGAACTCCGTCCAGTCGTCACCCTTCACGGCCAGCGCCGCATTGCCACGGGCGGCAGCCGGGCGGGCTTTGGGGGAGGAAGTGACCGGTGCGACGGGCGCGTGGACCGGATTTGCAGCACGCTGCATCTGCCGCGCCGTCTCCCGCAAGGCAGAAGTCTGCTGACCCAGCTGGAACTGTGCCAGCAGCGCCTGGAGATTGGCGCATTCCTGCGCGAGGCCGGCACCGGCCGCATTCATTTCCTCGACCATGGCGGCATTCTGCTGCGTGGCCTGATCCATGTGGTTGACGGCCGTGTTGACCTCGGAAAGGCCGGCCGACTGTTCCTGTGCTGCGGTCGCGATGGCGTCCATATGGCTGTTGACGGAAAGCACCAGCTGCTCGATCTCGGAGAGCCCGACGCCGGTATCGGCCACCAGCTTCACGCCTTCACCCACCGCAACGGCTGACGCGGTGATGAGCTGCTTGATTTCCTTGGCGGCGTTGGCGGAGCGCTGCGCCAGTTCGCGCACTTCCTGTGCGACGACGGCAAAGCCCTTGCCGGCATCGCCCGCCCGTGCCGCCTCGACGCCGGCATTCAGCGCCAGAAGGTTGGTCTGGAAGGCGATTTCGTCGATGACGCCGATGATCTGGCCGATCTGGCGCGAGGAATGTTCGATGCGCTCCATAGCGGCGACAGCATCGCGCACAACCTTGCCGGAAAGATCGGCCTTTGTCCTTGCCTCACGCACCGTGTCGCGCGCGTCGCTCGCCCGTTTGGAGGTGGCGGAAACATTGGCGGTAATCTCTTCCAGCGCAGCGGCGGTTTCTTCGAGAGAAGCGGCCTGCTGCTCGGTGCGGCGGGAAAGATCGTCGGAGGCCGACGACACCTCGTGAGCGCCGCCATTCACCGTCTGCACGGACTGGCCAACGCTGCTGAGCGCCTCGCGCAGCTGGTGCACGGAGCTGTTGAAATCGTGCCGCAACGCCTCGAATTGCGGTGCGAACGGCGTGGCGATCTCACAAACCATATCACCGGAGGCAAGCCGGCGAAGACCGCTTGCCAGCGAACCGGTCGCCTGATTGAGCCGCTCTTCGGCCTCCGCCTCCGCACGCTGCTGCAGTTCGGCCCGGTCGCGTTCGGCCTGCTCCCGGTTGGCGACGGCGTCGGCTTCCAGCTGCCTGTTGCGGACGGCCGCCTCGCGGAAGATTTCCACGGCGCGGGCCATCTCGCCGATCTCGTCGCCGCGTTTTGCACCGGGCACATCGATGGTCAGGTTGCCGGTGGACAATTCCATCATCGCATTTGTCAGGCGGCTGATGGGACGGGTGACGCGGCCGACGATGACGGCAAGGCAGAGAATGCAGATGCCAAGTGTGAGGATGAACGCGCCGAGATAGATCATCGCGCCGATAAAGGCGTCCTGTCTCGCCTTTTCGGCATTGGCGTTGAGAACATCCATCGCTTCAGAGGCGATTTTCGCAACCGTATCGAGGCTTTCGGTGACGGTATTGCGCCATGTATCGATGGTGAAGGTTGGCGTGCGGCCGTTGTTCAGATCATCGATCAGCTTTGCGCGCTGCGCGACGAAATCACCCTTGAAATAGGTTCTGTCGGCAACGGCATAGATATCTTTCAGTGCCTTCGGCGTCGATTCATGCGCGACGAGGTCGCCGGTGGCTTTCCAGGCAAAAGCCGCGCCGGCATCGAAATTGCCAAGCTGCTGGGTTTCCTGCGGGGTCAGCGGCCGCTGCTGGGCCACGACCGCATTGATGACAACGGTGGCGCTGCCGCCGAGCGCTCGCGCCGACCAGCCATAGGACCGCAACTGGATGAGGCCGGTCAGGCTCTGGTCCAGCGAACGAACCTCACCTTCCACCGCCGTCGAGCCCGCTTCTAGCGCCGTCAGGAAATCCTGGCCGAGCGCCAGCACGGTCTTGTCCAGCCCATTTTCACGACGGTCGAGCGGCAGGGTCACGTTGGCGTCAACCTTTTTGCGCAGCTCCAGGAATTGCGTGTAGACATCCTTCACGCGGGCAAGCGGGGCCTTGAGGCCAGCCTGATCGAGCGTGGCGGACTGTTCGAGAAAGGCGCCCATGGCGGCATCCACCTTCTGGCGCGACGCCTGCACGCTGGCGATGGTACTGGCCGTCTTCGCCGGGTCGACCGTCAGCGCCGAGGCGCTGTTGCCGCGTTCACTGCGAAAGTTCAGCAAGGCGTTGAAAAGCAGCCTGTCCAGCGAAACGAGCTGCGCCACCTCCGAAAAGCTGCGGGCACGCTGCACGGACTGCAACATGCCATTGCCCACGAAGCCCGCCAGCGCGATGCCGACGAGCAGAAAAAATCCCACAAGTATATTACGTATGCTGAAAGACATTTGGCGGCCCCCATTAGCCCGGATCGGTAATGCCGCAAGCTAACCAGTGGTCCTCTAAAATTGGATTAAATTCCCCTGAATTTTTATGGGAAATAATGCGGTTCAAAATAAAAGGCCGCGGCAGGGATGAGCCCGCCGCGGCCTTTTGAAAAATTGGGGTTTACCCGGCCTTAAACATCCGCGCCGAGACGCGCCCAGTCCATGTAGAGATCGAGAGCCTTGCGCGCGACCGGGCCTGCCTGCAATTCGCGATCATCGAGCTTCACGACGGGCGAAACCTTGGAATAATTACCGGAGCAGAAGATTTCATCGGCCTCCCGGAAATCCTCGACCGAAAGCGTCGCTTCGCGCACGTCGAAACCGGCCTGGCGCAGAAGACCGATCACGCGCGAACGGGTAATGCCGGCAAGGAAGGTGCGGTTGGGAACCGGGGTAAGGACGACGCCGTCCTTGACCATGAAGATATTGGCCGAGGCGGATTCGGCGACATTGCCGTTCATGTCGCGCATCAGGGCATTGTCGAAACCGCGCGAGCGTGCTTCCAGAATGGCGCGACCGCTATTGGGATAAAGGCTGCCGGCCTTGGCGTCGGTCATGGCGGTTTCCGGCGAAGGGCGGCGCAGCGGCGAAACGGTGAGCGTCAGCGGCTTGCCGGCATCCATCGGCGCTTCGAACAGGCAGAGCGCAAAACGGGTGGAACCGGCATCGGGCGCCACGACGCTGCCGGGCATGCCGTGTTCGGCCCAATACATCGGCTTGATGTAGATCGCCGTCTTGCCGTCGAATTTCTTGACGCCTTCCAGCGCCAGGGACTCGATCTCCTCGGCCGTCATGGTCGGCTTCATGCCCATATTGACGGCGGAGCGATTGACGCGCTGGCAGTGCAGATCGAGATCGGGCGCCACGCCATCGAACCAGCGGGCACCGTCGAACACCGTGGAGGCCAGCCACATGGCATGCGAGGTCGGGCCGATGAGCGGCGGGTTGCCGGGCAGCCATTGACCGTCAACATAGGTCCAGGTGGTTGATCGGGGTGCGGTATCGACGCTCATGATGGTCTCCTGTCTCAAGCGTTTTCGTTCGATAAAACGCTCCGTCTTTTTTTCTGATTCATTGCCGGATGAAGAACGCTGCGCGCTCTCGACTGGGCGTGTGCTGGAAATCGGCCGGAGTGAATGCCTCTCCCCTGACGAGGTCAAGTTTTAATTGCAGTGATTTCTGATTTTGATGGAAAATAACAAAGCGACGGCCCCGCAGGTACGTTTTATAAGGTGAAACAAAAGCTTGATGAATGAATTCATCACCATAATTCATTGATCGGATGATGGCGGGGCAATGTGGCCCATGCGATGCTGAGGATCTGACGGCAGTCTGCAGGAGAAAAATAATGGTATGGTCCGCACAGCAATATCTGAAATTCGAAGACGAGCGGACGCGTCCCGCGCGGGATCTTCTGGCGCAGGTGCCGCTGGAGCGGGTGCTGAACGGCTATGACCTCGGCTGCGGCCCCGGCAATTCCACCGAGCTTCTGACCGACCGTTACGGCGTCAATGTCATTACCGGCATCGACAGCGATGACGACATGCTGGAAAAGGCGGCGGACCGGCTGCCCACCACCAGTTTCGGAAAGGCCGATCTTGCCACGTGGAAGCCGGCGCAGAAGGCAGACCTGCTCTACGCCAATGCCGTGTTCCAATGGGTGCCGGATCATCTCGCCGTTCTTTCGCAATTGATGGACCAGCTGGAAAGCGGCGGCGTTCTGGCCGTGCAAATGCCTGACAACCTGCAGGAGCCGACGCATCGCGCCATGGAGGAGACCGGAGCGAACGGGTCCTGGAAGGACACGTTCGCAGATGGCAGGCTGCGCCGCAAACCCCTGCCCGCGCCTTCGGATTATTTCGATGCGCTGACACCGAAATCCGCGCGGGTGGATGTGTGGCACACCATCTATAATCATCCGATGAAGGATGCGGAAAGCATCGTCGAATGGGTCAAGGGCACGGGACTGCGCCCCTATCTCACCGCCGTCGGCGAGGAGAACCGCGAAGCCTTCCTCGCTGATTACACGCGGCGCATCACGGCGGCCTATCCGCCGATGGCGGACGGCCGTTTGCTCCTGCGCTTTCCACGGCTTTTTGTGGTGGCGGTGAAGAAGTAGGGCACGCTACACGATGTCGCGTTTTTCGCATACTGGCGCATCCTCTCAATCCTCTTACTTTGCTTGTCACAGGAATCCAGCCGACGCGCGTCTGCGCGGCGGGGAGAGTCCTTCAAGCCCAAGGACTTGGGCCGGCTGGATCCCTGTGACAAGCACAGGGATGAGGAGCGTACCGGATACGGAGTACGATGAAAAAGGTCAGGCTTCCTTAGCCAAACAGTCCTCAACGCATTCTCTCTAACCAGCAAAGGCATAGACCCGGAGACGGTGGCTGTCCGGGTCGGCGGCCGTGAAGGTGTAGCCGAACTCCATTTTCGCGGGCTGCTGCAGCATGGCAATGCCTCTTGCCTTCCACCCGGCAAAAGTCTCATCCACCTGCGCATCGTTTTCGACCCGGAAGGCAAGCTCGCCGCCACCGCCTGTCACCGATGCCATGGGCTCCACGGTGTGCCGCGACCAGAGGCCGAGCTTCATGCCATTGGCAAGGACGAAGAGGGAAAATGTCGGGGAAGATTCGACGGGATCGACACCCAGCAGGGCCTTGTAAAATTCGGTGCTGGCCGGCGGGTTGTCGACGTAAAGGATGGTGAAATCAGGGTGGGTCATGGCTGTTCTCCTGTGTTGCGGATGAACGGTTCCTAGACCCCGCTGCTGTCAGTTTTTGTCAGCATGATGCCGCCGCCGCTGTTTTTCCCGTTCGCGCCATTCTTTCAGCAGCGCCTGGCGGCGGCGCGGATAACGGCTGTCGAGGGGACGGAAATCTTCGATGCGGTCGGCCCGGAAATTGCGGTAGTCCTGCCGTGTCTCGCACCAGCCCAGCACCACCCGCACCAGATCGAAAAAAGCAAGCGCGAAAGGCCAGATCACCCGTTCCGTCACGTCTCCCTTTTCATCGCGATAGGTGATGGCGACCCGGCTTTCCTTGCGGATCGTATCGCGAATGGCCGCCAGATCGACATGGATGGCCGCAAGGCCCTGCCCTGGACCGACAAGCAGGGTGGAATGATCGAGTTCCTCGCGCAGCGCATCGGGCAGGACGGCGCCGATCTTGACGAGAGCGGCGCGGGCGGCCTGCGCCAATCCCGCATCGGCGCGACCCGCCACCCAGCGCGAGCCGAGTACCAGCGCCTCGATTTCCTGCTGCGAAAACATCAGCGGCGGCAACAGGAAACCGGGGCGCAGCACATAACCCACGCCCGCCTCGCCTTCGATATCCGCACCCTGTGCCTGAAGCGTCGCTATATCGCGGTAGAGCGTGCGCAGGCTGACGCCGGTCTCAGCGGCAAGGGCCGCGCCGCTGACCGGCATGCGGTGGCAGCGCAGTATCTGCAACAGATCGAGAAGCCGTTGTGAGCGTGACACTTGATACTCCTGCGTTGAACTTGCCTGGTTCGCCAGGGCGCGACGCGGTTGAGACTGGTAGCGCCGGAACGACCAATCCGCAACGAGCGCGGTTTCCCGCTATGGCAAAACCTTGAAACCGATTACGCTGTAACGAGTTAGTAAGGAAACGTCCCCCACCGGCTGTCTCTGCCGGCCATCACTTCAATGACAGGAGAAATATCCATGTATGACGTCAGCGCGAATGGCGCGAATATTCCCGCCCTCGGTTTCGGCACCTTCCGCATTCCGGAAGACGATGTCAGGCGCATTCTGCCGGAGGCACTGAAACTCGGCTTCCGCCATATCGATACCGCGCAGATTTACAAGAACGAGGGCGCCGTCGGCGAGGTCATCGCGCAATCGGGCATTTCCCGACATGATATCTTTCTTACCACCAAGGTCTGGGTGGACCGTTTCCGCCACGACGATTTTCTCGCTTCCGTCGATGAAAGCCTTGTAAAGCTGAAGACCGACTATGTCGATCTGCTGCTTTTGCATTGGCCGAAGAGCGATGTGCCGCTTGCCGAGCGCATGGGCGCGCTGAACGCGGTGCGCAAGGCCGGCAAGGCGCGCAATATCGGCATTTCCAACTTCAACGTGGCGCTGACGCAAGAGGCGGTGAAACTGTCCGACACGCCGCTTGCCACCAACCAGATCGAATATCACCCCTATCTCGACCAGACGAAGGTGATTTCGGCGGCGCGCAAGCACGGGATGTCGGTGACGGCCTATTATCTGATGGCCGACGGCAAGGTGCCGAACGATCCCGTGCTGAAGGATATCGGCGCAAAACACGGCAAGACCGCCGCGCAGGTGACCCTGCGCTGGGCGGTGCAGCAGCCGGATATCGTGGCGCTTTCCAAGACGGCGACGGAAAGCCGCCTCAAGGAAAATTTCGATGTTTTCGATTTTGTGCTGACGGAAGAGGAAATGCGGGCGATCCACGCGCTTGCAAAGCCGAATGGCCGCATCGTCAATCCCGGCCACCTCGCGCCCGACTGGGACGATTGAGGCGGCCTCCCCTCCGCTTTGGTCTCATCGTTCGGTCAAGGCCAGCTTCGCACCCAGCGCCACGAAAGCGGCCGCGAAGCTGCGCCGCAGCCAGGCGAGGACCGCCGGGCGTGACACCACCTGCCGCCGGACCGAGGCGGCGAAACAGCCATAAAGCGCAAAGACCAGAAACGTCATGGCCATGAAGATCAGCCCGAGATCGATCATGCGCCATGTCGGCAAAGCCTCATCCGGCGCGATGAACTGCGGCAGAAAGGCGAAAAAAAAGATCGACAGTTTCGGGTTCAGCAGATTGATGAGAATTGCCTCCCCGATGATGCGGGCGGCCTTCCGGGGTTCTCTGGTATCGTCGATCTTCAGCGCGCCATTCTCCCGCAGCGTGTTCCACGCCATATAAAGCAGATAGGCAACCCCCAGATATTTGACCACGCCAAAAGCCAGCGCACTTGTGTGCAGGATGGCGGCAAGGCCGGTGATGGCGGCGAGCAGATGCGGCACGATGCCAAGCGTGCAACCAAAGGCCGCAACGACGCTCGCCCTCGCCCCTTGCGAGAGGCCTGCGGCCAGCGTGTAGACCACGCCGGTTCCGGGAGAGGCAGCGACAATGAAGGATGTGATGAGGAATTCGGGTGTCATGGTGCGGGTATGTCCTGTGGGTGGAGGACAGGAGCATGATGGCGCGTGGGGTGGGTGTCTTGGATGAAATTGCGGCATTGGTGCTCGGAGGCCGGTGCCAAAATGGGAGGCTACGGTGTCGGCCTAGTCCGGTTCCGTCCGGTTCCGTTCATTCCAGCTCACTTCAAAACGAGAAAATACGACTGATTTGATGAGGGTGGAGAGGTGCGTCCCGCGCTCCCCCGGATCCCAAGGCTGCCGCATAAGGCTATTCCCCATTTGCGCTAACATACCTTACGAAAGTGCCGCCCGATAAACCGCCGGCGTCACGCCGAATTGTCGCACAAAAACGCGGTTCAGATGGCTCTGGTCGGCAAAACCGGCAATAAAGGCAGCCTCGGCGGGCGAGGTGCCGCCAGCCAGCGCGTGGCGCGCCAGATGGACGCGGCGCTGGAGAAGGTAACTGTGCGGCGTCAGGCCCGTGGCCTTCGCAAAAGCCCGCAGGAAGCGGAACTGGCTCATGCCGGCCTCCCTTGCCAGATCGGCAAGGCGGAACGGCCGGGCGGGGTCGTCATCGATGCTGCTTTTCGCCCGCCTTATGGTGGCGGGCGCCGCCACGACAGGCGAGTTGGCCGGGGTCTCCATCGCACCCGCCAGAAGCGTCAGCAGGGTCTCGTCACTATCGAGGGTTTCGCCCGGCCGTTCCCTTGCCGTCATGGCTGCAAAGACTGCATTGAACCGCTTCGCCAGCGGCCTGATATCGACGGGATGGGCGAATTCGAACGAACCTCGATCCTTCTCGCCGATATCGGCAACAGCGTCGCGGACGATATCGATGTCGAGATAGAGCATCCGCCATGCGCGGCCGCCCTCCCCGAGCGGAATACCGTCATGCACCTCGCCCGGATTGACGGTGATGAGATGGCCGGCGCCCGCTTCCACCATGCCACGGCCGGAGAGCGATTTCTGCGCGCCGCGATGGATGAGGCCGATGCCGAACTGATCATGCATATGGCGCGGAAAGGAACGGTCGCTATCCGCCGCCACGGCGACGACGCCGGGCAGACTGGTTTTCGGCATCAGGAACCGGCCTTGGGCCATGAATGCGCGCGCTCCACAAATAAGAGCGCGACGCTATCACAGGATGTCCAGTCGCGACAGATGCTGCCCTTTACGGATGCATATGGTTGATCATGGCGAAGACCTGATCGAAATTGCCGTTCTGCGCGGCAAAACGCAAAGGCTTGCAGCGTTCCACCACCACTTCCTTCTCATCCGGGCGATTTTCAAGAATATCCATCACCTCGGAAATGAAAGCGTCGAGCGGCATGGCCCTTTCATCGCTCGCCTGCCCCTCGCCCATCAACGTCGTCTGCACATAGGGCGGCACGATTTCGATGACCTCTACCGCCGTTTCCTTCAGCTGCTCGCGCAGCGCGACCGAATAGGCGTGGATGGCCGATTTGGTGGCGCTGTAAGTGGGGGTCAGCACCATGGGCACGAAAGCGAGGCCGGAAGAGACCGTCAAAACAGTTGCGGCAGGTTGCTTGAGGAAATGCGGCAGAAGCGCCGCCGTCAGGCGAATGGGCGCGAGAAGATTGGTGGCGATGGTTTCTTCGGCCGTGTCGAGATAATCCGGTGCTGCGGCGATGTCTTCCGGCCGCATGATGCCGGCATTGTTGATGACGGCGTTGAGGGTCGGATGGGCCTTCACCAGAGCTTCGGCAAACGCGCGGATGCCCGCGGCGTCCGTCGCGTCCATCACCATCGAGGCCATGCCAGGATTGGCGGCCGTCACCTCGTCGAGCACGGCCTTGCGGCGGCCGGAAATGATGACCCGGTTGCCGGCCTTGTGAAACGCCTCCGCCAGCGCCCGGCCGATGCCGGAACCGCCGCCGGTGATGAGAATGGTGTTATCAGCGATTTTCATTGCAACATCCTTTGCTTGTTGGCTGAAAGGAAGTTAGCTATTATGCTCTCTAATCGAAAGTAGGCACCCAAAAGATTTATACTTACCAAAAGGAGAGTGTGAAATGAAACGGCACGCCGCCGACCCGGCCATCGAGAGCCGGCGCAAGGTTCCGCCGCCCACGGATACCGATCCGGCAATAGAGGCGCTGGTTCAGGACATCATTGCCAAGGTGGCCGACAAATGGACGATGCTCATTCTGGAAGTGCTGGAAGAACATGGCACGCTGCGCTTCACGCAGATCGGCAGGCTGGTCGGCAACATCAGCCAGAAGATGCTGACGAAAACGCTGCGGCAGATGGAAAGCGACGGGCTGGTGCGCCGCACCGTGCATCCCGTCATCCCGCCGCATGTAGATTACGGCCTGACGAACCTCGGCCGCACGCTGGGCAGCGCCTTTTGCGGCGTGTGGATATGGGCGGAAACACACCATGCCGAAATAGAAGAGGCGCGGCGCCTGTTCAATGAACAGCCGCCGCGCCCCGCTACTGAGTAGTTTCGCCTCAGGCGAACTGGCTGAGGCCCGGAACCGAGGCAATCACCTGGTCGACGACCTCATCACCCGCATGCTGGCGGGCAACGGCGATGGTTTCCTTGGCGATGGTGGAAATTTCGCCCATGCCGAGGCCCTGGCTCATCAGTTGCTGGCCCAGCCCCATGATGCCGCCGCCGCCGATCGCGCTCATCAGGCCGCCGAGCAGACCGCCACCGCCCGCACCTTCGCCATTAAACTGCGCCACCAGTTCGCTGGCGCCGGGAATGGCTTCGATCATGCGGGCGATCGGGCCGTCTGCGGCCTCACGCTGAAGAAAACCGAGAATCATGCCAATGGCCTTTTCGGCCAGCTCGGGGCTTATTCCCGCCTTCTCGGCGATCTGGCTCACGACTTCGTTCATTCTTGCCTCCTGTTGAAAAACGACGCCAACATCGAATAACTGACGTTAACGTCAACGTAAAACAATATGGAGCCGCATTCAAGCGGCCACGGACAGGTGCGGCAACTTTCACCAGGCGGTTTTTCTTCATCGCCATCAAGCAGTTGTTGCGCCTTGAAACTGTCCTTATAAGATCATCACAACCAAACTATGAAAAGGCCGCTATCGTCAGAAGTGGCCACAACATGGTGGTGACGCTTTAAATTCGGACATGACTTTTACAAAATCCACCGCGATTTTTTGGGTCAGGCACAAGCCGCAGGAGAAATGGTCGATGTTGCAGGACGGACAGCTCTATATCGGGACCAGCCGCAATCCGGACGACAGCCTGAACAAGGGCGAATATCTCGAACTGAAATTCGGCAACCGCCACGGCCTCATCACCGGCGCGACGGGAACGGGCAAGACCGTGACCTTGCAGGTGCTGGCCGAAGGTTTTTCAAAGGCCGGCGTGCCGGTTTTCTGTGCCGATATCAAGGGCGACCTTTCCGGTATCGCCGCTGAGGGCGAAGCCAAGGACTGGGTGCAGAAACGCGC
This sequence comes from Agrobacterium salinitolerans, assembly GCF_002008225.1. Taxonomy (GTDB): domain Bacteria; phylum Pseudomonadota; class Alphaproteobacteria; order Rhizobiales; family Rhizobiaceae; genus Agrobacterium; species Agrobacterium salinitolerans. Next base: position 976,582 of record NZ_MRDH01000006.1, read on the forward strand.
TGAACAGATCGGCTTCACCGATTTTGCCTATGGCAAATCGCCGGTGATCTTCTGGGATCTCTACGGTGAAAAAGGCCATCGCGTGCGCGCCACCATCGCCGAGATGGGACCGCTGCTGCTCGCCCGGCTGATGGACGCTTCCGAAGCGCAGGAAGGCGTGCTCAACATTGCCTTCAAGATCGCCGATCAGGGCGGGCTGCCGCTGCTCGATCTCAAGGACCTGCAATCGCTCCTGAACTATATGGGCGAAAACGCAACCGAGCTTTCCAACCAGTTCGGCCTGATTTCCAAGGCCTCGGTCGGTTCGCTGCAGCGTGGGCTGCTGGTTCTGGAACAGCAGGGTGCGGCGAATTTCTTCGGCGAACCGGCACTGAAAATCGCCGACATCATGCGTGTGGGTACGGATGGGCGCGGCACGATTTCGGTTCTCGCCGCCGACCGGCTGATGATGAACCCGCGCCTTTACGCCACCTTCCTGCTCTGGATGCTTTCGGAACTGTTCGAGGAGCTGCCGGAAGTGGGCGACCCGGAAAAGCCGCGACTGGTGTTCTTCTTCGACGAGGCGCATCTGCTGTTCAACGACGCGCCGAAGGTGCTGGTCGAGCGCGTGGAACAGGTCGTGCGGCTCATCCGCTCCAAGGGCGTGGGCGTCTATTTCGTGACGCAGAACCCGCTCGACGTGCCGGAAACCGTTCTTGCCCAGCTTGGCAACCGCGTGCAGCACGCGCTTCGCGCTTACACCCCGCGCGAGCAGAAGGCGGTGCGCACCGCGGCTGACACCTTCCGCCAGAACCCGGCCTTCAACACCGCCGACACCATCACCACACTCGGCACCGGTGAGGCGCTGATTTCCACCCTGCACGACAAGGGTGCCCCCTCCATTGTCGAGCGCACGCTGGTCCGTCCGCCATCCGGCCGTGTCGGGCCGCTGACGGATGCGGAGCGCAAGTCCCTGATCGATGTGAGCCCCGTCGCCGGGCAATATGACAAGGATATCGACCGGGAATCGGCCTTCGAAATCCTCGCGGCCCGCGCCCAGAAGGCGGCAGAGGCCGAGGCCGCCAGGCGCGCGGAAGAGGAAAACGCCAAAAACCAGTCCGACAACGCCTCCGGCCGCTGGCGCCTGCCCGGTTTTGGCGATGACGAACCCGCGCAAAATTCCAGCGGCTCCCGCAGCGGCGGCGCCCGCCGGTCCGGCTACCAGCGCGAAACGGTGATCGAGGCGGCGATGAAAAGTGCTGCCCGTTCGGTCGCCACCTCCGTCGGCCGCGCCATCGTGCGCGGGATTCTGGGAAGTCTGAAGCGATAAATGGAGACGCCGCCCGTTCTCGATGAGACGGGCGGCGCTTTATTGGCGTCGCGGTCACTTCTGGCGATAGAAGATCATGCCGCCGTGATGGAGCACATCGTCGACGAATTCACCGTCCGCCGTAAAACCGGCATCATCCCAATAATCGATGTGGTTTCCCTTCACCTCATATCGTCCCCGATAGGCGCTCTTGCGGCTGCCCCGCGCCTCGTCATAACGACCATTGGGCAAAAGCTCCTGACGGACATGCCCATCGCCGGTGACCCACATGCCGACATAAGGGTGGTTCTTGACTTCAGCGGTTTCGGTCATTGTCAGCTCCATAGCGTTATCTGCTTTGCGGGTCTCGGCCTCGGCGGAAGCCGCTGCGAGCAGAACCGCAACTGACGTTGAAACAATATTCATTGCCACATCCTCCTCAGGCGGCGGTGGGTCGCACGACGATTTCGTTGACGTCCACATCGTCGGGCTGCTCGATGGCGTAACGCACCGCGCGGCCGATGGCGTCGGGCTTCAGGGCGATGGCCCGATAGGTCTGCATCAATTCCGCAGCCGCCGGATCGGTGATGGTGTGGGCAAGTTCGCTTTCCACCACGCCGGGGTGAATGCAGGTGACCCGCAGGTCGCGGTTTTCCTGACGCAGCCCGTCCGAAATGGCGCGAACCGCAAATTTCGTCGCGCAATAGACGGCTGCCGTGGGCGAAACGGCGAGCGCACCGATAGAGGCGATGTTGATGATATGGCCGGAGGCACGCGCCGTCATTTCCGGCAGCACGGCGGCAACGCCATAAAGCACGCCCTTGACGTTGACGTCGATCATCCGGTCCCATTCATCGACCTTGAGCGACGACATCAGCGACAGCGGCATGATGCCGGCATTGTTGACGATAACGTCGATCTGCCCGAAAGCCTTGCGCCCCGCTTCCGCGAAGGCATCGACGCTGTGCCTATCGGTCACGTCAAGCGGGTGAACGACGACGTCAGCCCCCGTCCGCCGCAGCTCTTCGGCCAGTGTCTCGAGGCGATCCAGCCGGCGCGCGCCGAGCACCAGCTTCGCGCCGGCGGCGGCCAGTTCCCTGGCAATCCCCTCACCGATCCCGCTCGATGCACCGGTGATGAGAACAACTTTGTTCAGTGTCATGGCTATCTCCTTGCTGTTACGGCCGGTTTTTTCGAAACCGACCGTTGCAGGGAAGATAACGCTCAGGCATTGTCGTGATAACCTCGTCAATAATTAACTCAATGGATAGAATTTCTAACCAATGAATATTGATCTCAACGCTGTCTCGACATTCTGCCTTGTTGCCGAGGAACGGAATTTTCGCGCCGTTGCCGACAGGCTGGGCGTGACCCGTTCCGCTGTCAGCCAGACCATTCGCAAGCTCGAAGAAACAATGGGAATTGCACTGGTGCAACGGACCACCCGCAGCGTCAGCCTGACGGAAGCGGGACAGCAGCTTTACGCCGATGCCTCGCCGTCCATAGGCGCGATCTCGCGGGCAGCGCAGGCGGCCTCATCGCTCGGCGGCACGGTGCGCGGTCAACTTCGGCTCGCCGTTTCCTCCATTGCCGAGCGCTTCTTATCCGGCCCCCTGCTCGCGAGTTTTGCCGAGTCGCATCCACAGGTGCAGCTCGATATCGTCGTGACGGATGAGGAATTCGATATCGTTGCGGAGCATTACGACGCGGGCGTGCGACTGGGAGAGCTTATCGAACAGGATATGATCGCCGTTCCCGTCTCGGTTCCACAGCGGCAGCTGGCCGTGTGCTCGCCGCACTATCGGAACCGCTTCGGCCTGCCGACGCAGCCCCGCGAATTGATAGAGCACAGGTGTATCGGCTGGCGACCCCGCCCGGGCGTGGCGCCATACAGGTGGGAATTTGCGGAAAACGGCCGAGAATTTGCCGTGGCGGTGGAGCCTGATTTCACCACCAACGACATGCAACTGATGATAAAGCTCGCCTGTGCCGGTGCGGGCATCACCTTCGGCATGGAAGAGACGTTCCGGCCCTATCTGGAGCGCGGAGAGCTTGTTCCCATGCTTGAAGACTATTCACCCAGCTTCGCAGGGTTCTATCTCTATTACCCCAGCCGTCGAAACCTCGCGCCGAAGCTGCGCGCCTTCATCGATCATGTCCGCTTGTCGAGGGAGCGCTGATCTGCCGGATATTACCCCGGCAGATCGTCGGAAAAACATGATTACTTCTTCTGGGAAACCAGCGAGAAATAGGCACCCTGGGGATCGACGCAATTGACGATCCAGCTATCGCCGGGCACTTCCATCGGGCCGTTGACGACCTGTCCGCCGCCGGCGCTGACGCGGGTGACGGCATCATCGATACCGTCCACATTGAAGTAATAACCCCAATGGCAGACGGGAACCTCCGGCATGCGTTTCATGACGCCGCCGACGGCCTTGCCGTTATGGGCGAAGATGCGGTAGGGGCCCATTTCGCCCATGTCGAAATCGTGGTCCTTGGTCCAGCCGAAGACTTCACCATAAAAGGCCATGGCCTCGTCGACATTGTCGGTGAAGAGTTCATACCAGCCGACATGGCCCTGCTTTGCCTGCTTGTCTTCAGGGAAGCCGCCGGTTTCCATCGGCTGCGGCGTCATGATGCAGAGCACCGCGCCGAAGGGATCGGCAACAACGGCGAAGCGGCCGATTTCGGGAATATCCTGCGGCGGACGCCTGACCGCGCCGCCCTTCTCGGCGAAAAGCCTCGCCGTGGCGTCCACATCGTCGACATCGACATAAGCGGTCCAGTTGGGCGGAATGCCCTGCCCCTTGTGTTCGTCGGTCAGTTCCATGACCCCGCCCATGCCGCAGCCGTCGGCCTCCAGCACGAGATAGGGCATTTCCGGCGAGCCGAAATCCTTGGTCTGCCAGCCGACGACATGACCGTAAAAGCGGGCGGCCGCTTCCATGTCGGGCGTCATCAATTCAACCCAGATGAATTTTCCATGCGTATCGGACATTGTCGTCTCCTGTGGACGGTTTGGCGAGGTGTTCGGCGCGCACCCGCCGCAGGATGCGGCGGCGCTGTTGTCGACGGGCAATACCGGCCGGGCATCAGGCCTTGCGGCGGAATTCCGATGTCATGAAGGTCTTGAATGTGCCGTCCGGCTGCCTGACGCTGCCGGAAAAGCTGCGGTGATTGTCGTCATGCAGCACCAGCACGTCGTGATAGGTAGCGGTTCCGCCGGAACCGTCGAAGGCCGGGCCTTCCGCTTCCAGCGTCAGGGTCTTGCCGTCATCTTCCAGCCAGCCCTTGTAGACCCAGAGATTGGTCATCATCGACCCTACCCAGGTGCCGACGAAATTGCCCTTGGCCGGGTCGAAGCCGACCGTGATCACCGCCGTCATATCCGTACCATCAGGCATCTTGCCGGTGCCGTTGCCGATGATCCACAGACCGCCGACGGAGCGGACGGATTCGGTGAATTGCTGCGACGGGTCGCTGGCGTCGTAGTTCTCATGGCCGGAACTGGAGGTCATGACCCAGTCCCCGACGATTCTCTTGAGGAATTCATGTTCCTTCTGCGGCTTGGCGATTTCCATTTCCATTGTCTTCTCCTCCTCATCCGTCCGTTTTCAGTGGCAGCAGGCCGCCGCCTTCGGCGCGTCCTCATACTGGTCGTGGCGACGCACCCAATCCATTACCTCATCTTCATTACGGCCCTTTGGCACCAGGTCGAGCAGCATCAGCGTGCCGAGCGTCTGTTCCGCACCGCGGGCGTATGTGGAATAGGTATGGTAGATCTTGCCGTCATCGCCCTTGGCGAAAACGCTGATGCCGTGCAGGTCCTTCAGGTCGCCATAGGGCGCCATGTTACGGTAATTATAGGTGATTTCGCCTTTGGCCATGTCCTCGTCGCGGAACGAGGCCTGATAATCATAGTTGAAATCGCCGCCCTCGGCCGAAACCCAGGGGAATTTCCAGCCCATGCGGTTTTTGTAGCTTTCGATCTTCTCAAGCGGCGCACGCGACACGGCGACGAAACCCGCATCGCCATGCTTGAGGTGGATCAGCGCACCATCGACGTGATCGGCAAAAAAGGAGCAACCGACGCAGCCCTCCTCCCAGTCCGGTGCCAGCATAAAGTGATAGACGATGAGCTGACTGCAGCCGCCGAACAGTTCCGTGAGCGACTTGGGGCCGGAAGGGGCATCGAAGATATAATCCTTCGTCACCTCTTCCCAAGGCAGCGCACGCCGGGCCTCGTTCAGCCTGTCGCGGGCGCGGGTCAGTTCCTTTTCCTTCACCAGCAGGTCGCGGCGGGCCGCAAGCCACTCCTCTTTCGAAACGACGGGATGAGACATGATCTTTCCTCCTTGGATCCGTCTTTCACTGCGGCTTGGCCTCTCCGTGGCGGGCGCCGCGCATCTCTGTGTTGAAATCCGAGAAATGGAGCCACAGAGCATCAAGTTCCGCTTGACTATTTAGGTTGATATCAACATATTTAGCGCATGTCAAACGCCAACGCGATTCCTTTTTCGACAACTCTTCTTGTGCGCGATTCCTGCCTGTGCCTGCATGCGCAGCGCGCGGCGCGGGCGCTGGCACGGCTGTTTGATAATGCGCTGAAGCCGGTGGGCATCAATAATGGCCAGTTTTCGCTGCTGATGTCGCTGAACAGGCCGGAGCCGCCGCCAATGGGGCCGGTCGCCAATCTTCTGGCGATGGACCGCACGACGCTGACGGCGGCGCTGAAGCCGCTGGAACGGCGCGGGCTGGTCAGCATTGAGCAGGACCCGAAGGACAAGCGCGGCAAACGGTTGCGGCTGACGGCTGACGGGATGGCCGTGCTCGCCGCCGCCTTCCCCATCTGGCAGCAGACCCATGCGGAAATAGAAGCCAAGATTGGCAGCGGCGACCCTGAAAGGTTGCGCCGCGATCTTGTCGACCTCGGCTGACAGGATTGACGGCATGGCGCCACTTTTGTCGGCGAAAATGTCATCCGGCCGTCGTGCCGGGGAGCGACACTACGAAGAAAGCGCAATCAAGGAGGAATGATCATGCGTGCAATCGTTTTTGTGAAAGCCACCAAAAGCAGCGAAGACGGCGTGATGCCAACGACGGAGCTAATTGAGGCGATGGGGAAATTCAACGAGGAACTGGTCAATGCCGGCATCATGCAATCCGGCGATGGCCTGCACCCCTCCTCCAAAGGCAAACGCGTGATTTTCGACGGCGACAGCCGCACCGTAGTCGATGGCCCCTTCCCGCACACCAATGAGTTGGTCGCCGGTTTCTGGATATGGCACGTGAAGGACATGGATGAGGCCGTGGAATGGGTGAAGCGCTGCCCGAACCCGATGCTGGAGAAGAGCGAAATCGAAATCCGCCCGATGTTCGAGATGGAAGACTTCGGCGATGCCGTGACGCCCGAGATCGCCGCCCATGTGGAAGAACTGCGCGCGCGTGTCGGCAAACAATGATGCCAGCGCGCTGAACAAATCCGCGTAAAATGATCCGGTGCGGCACCTGTCACCCTCCCGTCAGGGATGGATCCGGCCGCACCGCCCTTCCCAAATCTTCACCCTTCTCTAATCGGGTTGCCATGGATCACCACCGCTGGTAATGGTCAGTTGGTTCAACACGTTTCAAGAAAGGAGGCTTCGCATGGATATTTCCTGCTTCTGGCGCAATCGTCAGCTCTGCCACCTTTTTGCCCTGCGGACACGTTTGCAGGGCTGACCGGAACAACCACCCTCTGGTTTGCCTAAAAGGCCGCGCAGGACGCAGTTTGTCTGCCATTGCGCATAGTTTCACGACGGATCACCGAGAACCGAAACCCGTCCTGCACGCGCAGGCAACGGTACGGGTCCGTCTTTGCCAGAGACGACATCATGACCATCATCACGCTGCGCAACCTCGGAATCATTCTGGGCAAGCCGCTTTTTTTCAATCTCAACCTCACCATCAATGCGGGAGACCGCATCGGCATCGTCGCCGCCAATGGCTGTGGCAAATCCACCCTGCTTAACTGCCTCGCGGGTGACATGGAACCCACCAGCGGCGACATCACCCGGCTGCGCGGGCTGACGCAGTCCATCGTCCACCAGCACCTACCCTCGCCGCTAATGGAACGGACGATGCGCGACGCCGTGCTTTCCGCCCTGCCGGCGGACACGATCGACAGCGACAGCTGGCGCGCCGACATCATCTTCGATGCCATGTTGGTGCCCGAACCGTTCCGCGAGCGGCGGCTGAAAGAATTGAGCGGCGGCTGGCAAAGGCTTGCCATGCTGGCCAAAGCCTGGATCACCGAACCTGACGTGCTGCTGCTCGACGAGCCGACCAACCATCTCGACCTCGAAAAAATCAACGTGCTGGAAAGCTGGCTTGGGGAATTGCCGCGCGATACGGCCGTCATCATCGTCAGCCACGACCGGGCGTTTCTCGACAACGTCACCCGGACCACCCTCTTTCTGCGACCGGAAAACTCGGCGCTGTTCCGCCTGCCCTATGGCCATGCGCGCGCGGCGCTGGAGGAGGAGGATGCCGCCGATGAGCGGCGTTTCCAGCGCGACATGAAAACCGCGCAGCAATTGCGCCGGCAGGCGGCCAAGCTCAACAATATCGGCATCAATTCCGGCAGCGACCTGCTGACCGTCAAGACCAGGCAATTGCGCGAGCGGGCGGAAAAGATCGAGGAAAAGGCGCGGCCCGCCCATATCGAGCGATCCGCCGGCAAGATTCAGCTCGCCAATCGCGGCACCCATGCCAGGGTTCTGGTCACTCTGGAGGACGTGCCGGTCTCGACGCCGGACGGAACATTGCTGTTTCGCACCGGCCGGCAATTTATCCGCCAGGGCGACCGAATCGTCATTCTCGGCCGCAACGGCGTCGGCAAGACAAGACTGATGTCGCTTCTGCAGGCGGCTGTATCGGGCGCAGCCCAGATACAGGACGGCATCAAGGCGACGCCCTCGCTGGTGGCCGGATATGTCGACCAGTCGCTCGCCGAGATCGATGACGACAGCACGCCCGTTTCACTGCTGTCCCGCCGCTTCGACATTGGCGACCAGCGCATCCATGGTCTGCTTGCCAGCGCCGGCATCGACATGGAAATGCAGAAACGCCGCATCGCCGCCCTTTCCGGCGGGCAGAAGGCGCGGCTTGCCATGCTGGCGCTCAGGCTGGCGGAGCCGAATTTCTACCTGCTGGACGAGCCGACCAACCATCTGGATATTGAGGGGCAGGAAGCGCTGGAGGCGGAAATCGTCAGCCGCGAAGCCAGCTGCGTGTTCGTCTCGCATGACAGGCGTTTCGTTCGGGCTGTCGGAACCCGCTTCTGGCTGATCGACAAGCGCAGGCTGGTGGAAGTCGACGATCCCGAAGGATTTTTCGCCTCGGCCTGATGGTTTTGAAAAGCAAACGCCCGTCAGCCCAAAAGGCTGGCGAGGCGTGGATCGCCGGCGAAATCCAAAACCGCAAAACCCGTTCTGCGCATCGGAAATTCGCAGAGCGCCTGAACTCCCGTTTTCGACAGGTGGATGCGCCAGCTCATCCGTTCCACCGGCGTCTTCGCGGCAAAAGCCGTCGGCGACAGAACTGCGATGTTGAGGCCGCCGGCGGGATCGCGCACCGAACGGTAGAGGATCGCCTCGATCTTCGCCAGACGTGCCTGATCGGCCAGCGCCTGGCATGGCTCGTAATTCTGCAGATCGGTCCACAGGCGAGTATCCCGGCTCAGTTCCGGTTTCGTCAGGTTGAGCGCCGCATCGGTGGCGATACGGGCGGCGAAGGCGGAATAGTCGGCGGGATTGGCGGGCAGCGGCGTGCCCGGCGATTCGGCATAAAACAGCAGCCGGTAAAAGGCCATTTCGGCGAGCGCCGTCTCCACTTTTTGGGCGGCGTAATAAACGCCTTCGGTATAGCCCGCGCGACGGAAGCGCGAACCATGCGGATAGGCGGCTCCATACCGGAAGGGCGTGGCGAGAAGATAGTCGAAACCAGCGCAATCAGGCGGAAACGGCCGCTTGCTGGTCTCCAGAATATCTTCCAGCAGGGATTGCTCCTCCACCGTATCCACCAGTTTCATGGTGGAAACCTGATGCTGCGCTTCCACCAGCCGCCAGTATTTTCCCGATACGGTGCGTTTTTCAGACAGGAGCGCGTCGGGCGTCCAGATAGGAGAGGACATCGATCAATCCGGTAATGGTGGTGAGCCTTTCGGCAGGCACGGCATCAAGCGCCGTATTGTGATTGCGCAGCCAGTTTTTGGCCGTTGCCTCATCTCCACCGGTAATCGCATCCAGCGAACGAAACACCCGGATCAGCAGCACCGCAAGCTCGAAGGACTTGGCGCCCGGTTCCAGCAGGAAATCAAGACGCTTCATGCGCGAGACCGTTGGCGCGGACACACCCAGAATATCGGCCGTGCGGGCGGCGTTCAGGCCCAGCCGCTCGGCGGCGGCGATAACGGCCTTGGTGACGACCCTACCCTGCGATGCGGGGTCCATGGCGGTCTTGGCGTGAATATTCATGGCGCACATCCTTTCCTTGGAAAGAATATAGCATTTTTCTTTCTGAAAACAAGAAGGCCGGGATAAACCCGGCCTCATTGTTCACATGGATTGCTCCCGCGAATTGGATCAGGCCACCGAGACCGGCACTTCCGTGGAGGTGCGCATGGCGTGGCTGTACGGGCAGACGATGTGAGCGGCGGCAACCAGCTTTTCGGCAACTTCGCGCTCGACGCCCGGAATATTGGCCTTCAGCGACACTTCGATGCCGAAACCGCCGCCGTCTTCGCGCGGGCCGATGCCGACGGTCGCCGTCACAGTCGTGTCTTCAGGAATTTTTACTTTTTCCTTGCCGGCGACAAATTTCAGCGCGCCCAGGAAGCAGGCGGAATAACCGGCCGCAAAGAGCTGCTCCGGATTGGTGCCACGGGCGCCATCGCCGCCCAGTTCCTTCGGAACGGTGAGGGTGACGTCAAGAACACCGTCTTCCGACTTGGCGTTGCCGGCGCGGCCACCGGTGGCGGATGCTTTGGTCGTGTAGAGAATGGGCATGACATTTACTCCTTCGGGTTGATGTGAATATCTTGTAGCTCACAATTAAATTGTGCGCAATATAATTTTGCACATTGAATGCGATTTTGTTTTTTGCGATAATTTTCAAGAAATTTCGCCGCGCATCCATGCGGCAGGAACCGAAAGCGGGGGCTGATTGTTCCCTCCCCGGTTGATTTTGGAGCAGGAAAATGGACGCAGCGGGCGACGAGAAGAAGATGGAAAGCCTGTTGAGGCTGGACCAGCAGATATGTTTTGCCCTTTATGGCGCGGCGCACGCCTTCACGCGCGCCTATAAGCCGTTGCTCGACCCGATCGGGCTGACCTATCCGCAATATCTTGTCATGATGGCGCTATGGGAAAAGGAGACATCCACCGTCAAGGCGCTCGGCGAAATGCTGGGCCTCGATTCGGGCACGTTGTCGCCGCTGCTGAAACGGCTCGAACATGCGGGGCTGATCACCCGCAAACGCGGCACGGTGGACGAGCGGCAGGTGCTGGTGGCGCTGACGCCTAAAGGCGCCGACCTCAAGAAAGAGGGCGTGAAGATCATGGCCGCCATCGGCGGCGCCACCGGCTGCGGACTGGAGGAACTGGCACAGCTGCGGGACCGGGTGAATGCGTTGAAGGATGGCCTCTCGAGGGGTTGACCCCCTGAAAAACAAGGGGTCGGAAAGGATTTATTAACCAGCTCCCGATAAAGTTGCATTTATATTTTATGCAGCTAATATGATTTGCAGCTGCATTTCCAGCCCCAAAAGCCGATGAAGGCATTTTGCGGCAGATTTCAAAAGGCATATTGATGACTTTGATCTCTGCGAATTCGATGGCATTGACCATTCTCAATCAAATTTTTTCCACGCGGGACATCTCACAGAATAGAGCCGCTAACTCGATCCTCAATATTGTCGCAGACAGCCCACAGAAGACTACGCAAGCCATTGACACGATCGTATCGCTTGCTTCCCGCGTTACCAAAGTAAAACAGGAGACTGTTGCCACAAAGGAGATAGTCTCCGCCGCCATTCCACAGGCAACGGTAAGCGCGATGAACGCCGCGGCGACGTCTATAATGTCGTCCTCTTACATCAAGCCGATCGAACGGACAGCGGAGAATGCAGAAGCGATTGTAAAGGAGCTAATATCCATGGCTTCGAGAGCCAGTCCGCGCCAAGTATCAAAAATCATTGTGCCAGCGCGCGAAGAGTACGATGCCCAGTACACTGAGTGGGGTGCAAAACGCATCGCGAATGGTGAGGATGAGGCGCTTGTGAAAAAGCAGGTCGCGTATTTTATCAGTGACCGAGTTTACGAAGGCCAAGTCAAAATGGCGGAACTCAACAACTCTCTCGATGGAACATATTGCGAAGTGTCGAGACAGTATATGCATGACAGCGAAAAAGCGCTTAAGGAATTTTTCGGTTCCGCCATAGTTCTTAAACTGGGTGAAAATGGTCAGGTGTCGGTTACACCCGGTACGCTATATTACGGCAACGGGCAGAAAATGGTTGAGTACAAAGAAACCGGCGAACTGGAAATTTTCGACAAAATGGGGAGCTTGGTAAAAGCCTACAAAAAATCGGAACTCCAGTCGTATTCAAGTTGAGAGTGCCCCGTCGGTTTTCCGACGGAGCGCCGACCCTTTAACTCATGCAAGCAAGCCAAATTCAAACATAGAAGGGACCAGTGATGCAGCCGAGACGTCAGAAAGCATAATCTGCAAACCGTCCACGCTAATATTGGCGTGTCCGTTGACACCGTCTGCAATCATAAGATCCGCAAAATCGTCTGCTATCGCGGTGTCAAACCGTATTCTATCACTTCCTAACTGGAAGTCTTTGATAGTGTCTTGCGCGTTCCTGACGGAAAAATAGAACGTGTCAGCGTCAGCCCCACCCCAAAGAACGTTTTCACCATCTCCACCTTCGATCAAATCGCTGCCTGCGCCCCCGTCGAGAACATCGTTTCCAGCTCCGCCGCGCAACTGGTCATTTCCAGCTTCACCAAATAGCTTGTCTGCGCCGTCCCCACCGCTCAGCTGGTCGGTTCCAGTCCCACCATAAAGACTGTCATCGCCTCCATCGCCATACAGAAGGTCGTTACCACCTTGGCCGTTAAGGTAGTCGTTTCCATCACCACCATAGAGCTTATCGTTCCCGGCCGCGTTCAAATCCGCAACCCAGCGATTAGCACTGGTAGAGTCGCCGAATAGTCTGTCATTGCCACCATTGCCGTAAAGCGTGTCGTTCCCGCCATCGCCTTGAACTGTCTCACCGAGCCTGCCGCCGATGAACGTATTATCGTTCGCCCTGCCATAGATCGTAACGCTGGAATCCATGTACTTAACACTCGAAAAATCAACTTTTCCTGCAAAGTAGACGGGCTCCACCGGCCATTGGCTAAACTGATTGAATTGAATTTTTTCAATACTGCTCAAGCCATTATCGGCAATCATGATGGCGGTCCACGAGTAGCCCGACGTTGGAGAGACATAAATTCTATCCTCCCCTTCACCGCCATAAAACCGCTCCCACCCGTTCTGGACTCCACCTAGACCGCCAAACGCACTGCCACCAAGCTGAAACGTATCGTTCCTAACCGCGCCGTAACGATCACCATAATAACCCGTATTCATTATAACAAAAAATGGCCGCAGCACGTTTCGTGTTGCAGCCATTATTTTTCAGCTCGGTCAGCTTATGTACTGAATGTGGTTCGGATGCTCCGTCAGCTTACTGCCACACCACCACACGCGCCTTTTGCGGCACGCGGTCGTAGAGGTCGATGACGTCCTGGTTCATCAGGCGCACACAACCGGAGGAGACGGCCTTGCCGATGGAGTTCCATTCCGGCGAGCCGTGCAGGCGGTAGAGCGTGTCCTTGCCGTTCTGGAAGATATAAAGGGCGCGCGCGCCGAGCGGATTCTTCAGGCCGGGCGGCATGCCACCGTTCTTGGAAGAATATTTGGTGAGTTCCGGCTGGCGGGCGACCATTTCGTCCGGCGGGGTCCATTTCGGCCATTTCTGACGCCACTGGATGACGCCCTCGCCCGACCAGGCGAAACCTTCGCGGCCGATGCCGACGCCGTACCGCATGGCGCTGCCGCCCGGCTCCACCACGTAAAGGAAGCGCGAGCGCGTATCGACGACGACGGTGCCGGGGCGTTCGCCGGTCGGATCGACAACCCGCTGGCGATAATAACGGCGGTCGATCTTCTGATAGGGCACGGCGGGAATGACGTAACCGCCATCCTCAACAGAGCCGTACATGACGGCCAGTTCCGCATCGCTGACGCCCGGCGAGAACATCTGCCGGAAATCGCTGCCGATGGCGCCTGCCTGCTGGCGAATGGCGCCTCCCGGACCGGATGAGGCACAGCCTGCGAGAAGCGAAGCGGAGGAGATGCCGAGAAGGGAAAGGAAGGTGCGTCTGGAAAAATCTGTGTCGGTACTTGTCATAAGGCCGGGTTGTCCCACATTTCGAACGGCTATATCGCCGTTGTACGTCATTTGTTCCGTTTCATGCGTATTGCGAAAATAGTTAACCGACCGCTAAAAGCCAGTCACAAGGCGCTGGCGGAATGGGTCTGGCAACTCTTTCTTTTAGAACGTGTTCAGATAACCACAATCTGCGCCCCTTGCGGCACACGCTCATAGAGATCGATCACATCCTGATTGAGCATGCGCACGCAGCCGGAGGACGTCGCCTTGCCCACGGATTGCCAGTCCGGCGTGCCGTGCACGCGGTACAGCGTGTCCTTGCCGTCCTTGAAAATATAAAGCGCGCGCGCGCCGAGGGGGTTGTTGAGACCTGGCGTCATGCCGCCATTGGCAGCGGAGATGGAGGCGAGTTCCGGCTGGCGCTTGACCATTTCATCCGGCGGCGTCCAGCGCGGCCATTTTGCCTTCCATTGGATTTTGCCGCGACCCGACCAGGCATAACCGTCGCGCCCCAGCCCAACGCCGTAACGGATCGCCTTGCCGTCGGACTGCACGAGATAAAGAAAATGCTGCTTCGTATCGACCACGATGGTGCCCGGCGCTTCCGCCGTCTGGTAGCTCACTTCCTGCCTGAGATAACGCGGATCGATGCGGCCATAGGGAATGGCCGGCAACGAGCGATCATCGTCGCGGATCGGGCCATATATGACCCGGTGCAGCGGATTGGAAACCGGCAGGCCATAAGCCATGGCCTGACCACGTCCCTGAGGGGCGTTATAACCTTGCACCTGCGGGGCTTGCAGCCCCTGCCCGCGCACTGGCGGACCGTATTCCTGATGGAAGCGGGTTCTGAACAGATCCGGCGAGCGGGTTGAAAGCTGGCCCGGCTGCGGCGGCAGTTCCGGCTGGCGATTGGAGCTGACGGAGTTGAAATTGAACACCGGCGCCGTTTCCCTGACGAAAACATCCGGGTCCATCCGGGTCGTATCCGTCACAAAAAGGCAACCGCCCAGCAGCGGCAGAACCGCAAGAGCCATCAGAGAGGCCGCCCGGCGACCATTTTTCAAAAGGAGTGCTATCATCTGAACCGCTTCATGGAATCCAATCTGCCGGCATGATGGACCCCGCGGCTGGCGCGAAGCTGGCGTCGTTTTTTCAAAAAAAATCGAAAACCCGCATTTTTCCTCTTGAAGCTCTAGTTGCTAGAGGTGCCAGATTGGCTGTCGAGTGGAATTCAGGAGCGAAACCATGAATATTTCGACACGCGGCAGTTTGAACGGAGCATCGGAGGACCTGACCTTTTCGGTCGGCGGCATGGATTGCGGCAGCTGCGCGGCGAAGATCGAAACCGCGCTTTCCCGTTTGCCCGGCGTCGGCGACGTCAAGGTTTCCGTCGCTCGCGAAAGGCTGAACCTTTCGTTGGCGGAGAACAAGACTCCGGTCGAAAAGATCGAGGATACGTTGCGCAAGCTCGGCTTCAAGCCCGCTCTGCTGCCGCGCGACAAAGCGCCCGCTGCAAAGGTCGAAGCCGATCATCATGATCATTCCTCCTGCGGCGGCCACCACCATGACGAGGCCGAAACGGGCGCGGACAAGAGCAACGCGCTGATCTTTTCAGTCGGCGGGATGGATTGCGGTAGCTGCGCGGCCAAGATCGAAACCGCGCTTTCCCGTTTGCCCGGCGTCGGCGACGTCAAGGTTTCGGTGGCCCGCGAAAGGCTGAACCTCTCGCTTGCCGAGAACAAGACCCCGGTCGACAAAATCGAGGATACGCTGCGCAAGCTCGGCTTCAAACCCGCTCTGCTGCCGCAGGAAAAGACCGCACGCGAAAAGACGCCGGATCATAAGCACGAACATGACCATGATCACGCGACATGCGGTGGCCATCACGATCACGACCATTCCGGGCATGATCACGCAGCACACGACCATTCGGGACACGAGCACCATTCCTGCAACGGGCATGACCACGGTCACTCCGGCCATGATCATTCAGGCCACGATCACGGACACGACCATGCGGGCCACTCCCACGCTGCCGCGCCTGCCGCCGCAAGCCAGAGCGCCGAGATAGGGCACGCCCATGGCGCGGACGAAAAAGGTGCATGGTGGCGCACCGCCAAGGCGCGCAACACCTTCACCGGCACCATTCTGGTCGCGATTGCCTATGCCGCGGAACTGACCTTCCCGGCCTGGGGAAGTTACGCCTTCGTCGTCGCGACGCTCGCCACGCTTTTCCCCATCGCGAAGAACGCCGTCAACGCCGCCCGTTTCGGCGCGGTCTTCACCATTGAGATGCTGATGACGATTGCCGCCATCGGCGCGATCATCATCGGCGAGGCGGAAGAGGCAGCCATCGTCGTGCTGCTCTTCTCCGTCGGCGAATTGCTGGAAGGTTTTGCGGCCGCCCGCGCTCGCTCCGGCATAAAGGCGCTCGGTTCGCTCTTGCCAAAAACCGCGATGGTGGAGGAAAACGGATCGCTTCGGCAGATCTCCGCCGATCAGGTGCGCATTGGCCAAGTGGTCGTGGCGCGCCCCGGCGACCGTATCGCCGCCGACGGCGTTGTCATGGAAGGCCAGTCCAGCGTCGACGAATCGCCGATGACCGGCGAGAGCATTCCGGTCGCGAAAGAAAAGGGCGACCGCGTCTTTGCCGGCTCGATCAACCATGACGGTTCGCTGCGCATCCGTGTCGACCGCGCGCCGGAAGACAACACCATTGCCCGCATCATCACGCTGGTCGAGGAAGCGCAGGATGCCCGCGCCCCGACCGAGCGCTTCATCCAGAGCTTCTCGCGTTATTACATGCCGCTGATCGTCGCGATCTCGGTGCTGACCATCATCGTGCCGCCGCTTGTCGGTCTTGGTGACTGGGATACCTGGATTTATCGCGGTCTCGCGCTGCTCCTCATCGGTTGCCCCTGCGCCCTGGTCATTTCCGTTCCCGCGGCGATTGCCTCCAGCCTTTCGGCTGCGGCGCGCCACGGCATGCTGGTGAAAGGCGGCGCTGTCATCGAGATGCTGGCGCGCACCGAAACCGTCGCCTTCGACAAGACCGGCACGCTGACGCTCGGTGAGCCCGTCGTGACGGATGTGATCGCGCTTGACGGCAACGAGGCCGAACTGATTGCGCAGGCCGCGACCATCGAAAACGAGTCGAGCCACCCGCTCGCCCGCGCCATCGTCAATCATGCCGAAAAGGCCGGCGTGAAGCCCCTGCCCGGCTCCAACATCAAGGCGATTTCCGGTCGCGGCATGCAGGGCACTGTCGGCGGCAAGGAGCTGTTCATCGGCGCACCGCGCTTTGCGACTGAGGTCGGAACGCTCTCGAAGGACCTTTCCGATCGCATTTCCGCGCTGGAAAGCGAAGGCAAGACGGTGGCTGTCGTGATGACCGGCGGCGCGGCAAGCGGCCTCTTCGCCATGCGCGACGAGCCGCGCAAGGATGCGGCCGAAGGTGTGAAAGCGCTGAAGGATATGGGCATTTCCTCGCTGATGCTGTCGGGCGACAATGCCCGCACCGCACGCGCCATCGGCAACAAGCTGGGCCTTGAGGCGCGCGGCGAACTGCTGCCGCAGAACAAGGTCGAGGAAATCCGCAAGCTGGCCGAAAAGAAAACCGTTGTCATGGTGGGCGATGGCATCAACGATGCCCCTGCCCTTGCTGCCGCCAGCGTCGGTGTCGCCATCGGTTCCGGTACGGATGTGGCGATGGAGGCGGCGGATGCGGCGCTGATGCGCAACAATGTCGGCGACGCCGCGCGCCTCATCGGCCTGTCACGCGCCACCATGAGCAATATCCGCCAGAACGTAACCGTCGCGCTAGGTCTGAAAGCGGTCTTCCTGGTGACCACCGTAACCGGCGTTTCAGGCCTGTGGCTCGCCGTTTTCGCCGACACCGGCGCGACGGTTCTGGTCACCGCCAACGCTATGCGGCTGCTCGGCTATTTCAACCGCAAGGGCTGAAATTCCATTTGCGTGCACGACGGCCGGGCCTCGTCCATCGAGGCCCGGCCGTCTTATTTACGGCATATTGACAAACTAATTGCGTCCAATACATACCGCGTACCGCCGTTTTCCACGCGCGTGACAAACGATTCCACGCGCAGGAGCGCTGACATTGGCAAAGACTGGCTATAACCGCATTGCGTATCGCGCGATCAAAATCGGCGGCAATATCGTGAAGGTTATTTTCTCCATCGATCTTTTTTTGCGGCCAGGCAGAAGAAAAACGCTTCCGCAGTATCGGCCTGCCAGGCGCAGCCCGAAATCGGAAAAAGCCATTCCCCGCATCATCTGGCAGACCAATTACTCCAACCGGGTAACGACGCCGATCTATGCGAATTTCCTGTTCAACCGTTGGCTGACGCCGGAATTCGAATATCGCTATCATGATGACGAGGCATGCCAGGCCTATATCGACCGGCATTTTCCCGGACGTTACGCCGATGCCTTCCGCCGCCTGCAGGTGGGCGCCGCCAAGGCCGATTTCTGGCGTATTCTGGTGCTTCTGCAGGAAGGCGGCATCTATCTCGATATCGATTCCAATTTTGCGGCTCGCCCGGAAGATGTGATCGGCACGGATGAAGAAGCCGTTTTCATTGCCATGAAAGACGGCGAAATCACAAATTACTTCATGGCATCAAAACCCGGCCACCCGGCGCTCAGGCTGATAGCCGATCGTATTGCCCAAAATATCGAAGACGGGACGCTCGTCAGCGTCTATGACATGACCGGCCCGACGGTGGTGCATGCCGTCGTCAAGGAACTGGGCCTGCCTGTCCGCAATTACCGCGAAATGTGTACCCAGGGGCAGTTCACCAACAAGCGCGCCCAATATGCCGACAAGAAGGACGGCGCATGGTGGGCGGAGCAGGCCAAAACCGCAATCGTCAAAAACTAGCGGCGGCCTTTCTGCTGGAGGCGAAACTGGCGCCTCAGGCGAAACTGTTGAAAAAGCGGATGCTTTCCTCGACCGCATGCGGCACAACACCATTATGGGTGCCGGGCAAGAGCTTTTTGTCGACCTTGAAACCCGATGTCAGGGCGCGATCCACGAAAAGCTGGTGATCGGCATCGAAAGGCCGTTCCTCCGTGCCCCGCAAAAGCAGCGCCGGACATTTGAGGCTGGGGCCGAAACAGACGGAGGAGCGCATGATGAATTCGCGCTCGTCGGTCTCGTCGAAACAGATCTCGTCGCTATAGCGGTTGAAATAACGCCAGGAACTGACGCCGGCGGAGATGGGTGCTGCGGCGCGAAACGTCCGGCTCATCGCGGCCAGAAGCGTCAGCGTGCCGCCATTGGAATGGCCGGCGATGAAGAAGCGGTTTCTGTCGATGCCGGGAAGATTTTCCAGATAGGCGGCGGCGGCCAGCGCATCCGTCGTTTCGTCGTAAAAACCGGAATAATTGCCGCTCTGGCCGTTTTCACCACGGAAGGATGGCAGAAGCACGACATAGCCCGCTTCCCAATAGGGCTTCATCAGCGCCCAATGGCCGTCCCCGGTGGCGTTGCCGCCGTGGAGGAAAAGAACGGCGGGCTTTAGCGTTTTTGAGGGCTGGTAGCGGGAGAGCCACGCGACAAGCGCAATGGAACCGTCCGGCCCGCCCGGATAGGTGATCCGTGTCGCCCCGGGCGGCGTGCCGAGCGCGGAAGATTTTTCCGGTGCCGGCATTTTTCGCAGGAGATGGGTGTGGAAATGCCGACGCGCCACCGCATAATCCTGCCGCTCCAGCGGCAGCACCTCTGGCGCAGCAATGCCCGCTTTCGCACGGGGTGGTAAAAATGCGGACGCTGACAGCCCCATGGCGCCGGCCACAAGGCTTCGCCGCGTCAGGCCCGGCGAGATGGCGCCGCTCTTTTCCTGTCCGAAGGCTTGGGAAAGAAAGCGTTTGTCTGCCATATGGTCACCTGCGGGGGATGGTTACTAGAGCAGTTCAACACTGCGGCTGGAGGCTGTCCAATCACGGATTCGCGAATGACAACAATGTATTCGCAGCCATCATGGCAATTTCGGGACAGCGTCTCTCCGTTCCTGCGCCTGCCGCGGGGGATGAGGGACGGTCAAGGCGCCTTTACCCTTCCACGCCGTCGATCATCGCCACCAGAGTCGAGAGCCTGTCCGCCTCCGCCGGCACCTTGTCGGCGCGAAGCCGCGAAATGCGCGGGAAGCGCATGGCCACGCCGGATTTGTGGCGGGTGGAGCGGTTGATGCCTTCGAAGGCCACCTCCAGCACGAAACCGAAATCCGGCGTCGCGCGCACCGCCCGCACCGGGCCGAAACGCTCGACGGTGTTGTCGCGCACGAATTTGTCCAGCACCTCCAGCTCCGCATCGGTGAAGCCGAAATAGGCCTTTCCGACCGGCACCAGCTGTTCGCCATCCTCGCCTTCCGCCCAGACGCCAAAGGTGAAATCGGAATAATAGCTCGATCTTTTGCCGTGGCCGCGCTGGGCATACATCATGACGGCGTCGATGTTATAAGGATCGCGTTTCCACTTGAACCAGGGGCCCTTGGCGCGCCCGGCCTGGTAGGTGCTGTCACGGCGCTTGATCATGACGCCCTCGATCACAGGATCGGGCGGTGCGGCACGAAGCGTATCGAGTTCCTGCCAGCTGAAAAAGCCAATCAGCGGCGAGAGGTCGAAGCGATCATGCGGCGCGTGCTCGATAATATCCGAGAGGCGGCCGCGGCGCTCCATGTAGCTTTCGGCGCGAATATCGCTTTCGCCCTCGAACAGCAGGTCATAGGCGCGAATGAAGGCGGGATAATCATCCAGCATCTTCGCAGTCACCGTCTTGCGGTTCAGCCGCTGCTGCAAGTCGGAAAAGGTGCGGGTGAGATTGTTGGAGCGCGACGTGCCTCCAATCAGCAATTCGCCATCCATCACGCCTTCGAAATCGATTGCCTCCAGAACATCGGGAAAGGCGGCGGAGATATCGTCGCCGGAGCGGGAATAGAGTTTTCGCGTGGCGCCGGCGCGGGACAATTGCACGCGAATACCGTCCCATTTCCATTCGGCGGCATAGTCGGCCGGGTCCAGCGCATCGAGGTCGCCATCGGAAACCGGCGTCGCCAGCATGACCGAATGGAAAATGGCGGGCGTCGCCAGAACCGGCCGCCCGGACTTCCCCTCAAGCCACGCGAAAAGCGGCGTATAGGGCGGCGTCAGCCCGTGCCAGAGGGTTTCGATCTCGGTGATGTCTTTGCCGGCAAAATCCGCCAGCGCCTGCCGTGCCAGCCGCGCCGAAACGCCGATGCGCAGGCTGCCGGTTGCGAGTTTGAGGAAAGCGAAACGCGAGGACGTATCGAGCCTATCCAAGAGGTCGCGCACCGCGCCGCGCACCTCGGTACGTCCCAGCGAATTCATCAACGTTACGACCTCTCCGAGGCGCGGGTCCTGCGCCTCGGCGTGATCCGCGCCACCGATATTGCCCCAGACCAGCGAGATGGTCTCGGCAAGATCGCCGACATAATCATAGGAATAACGAAACAGCACCTCGTCCATCCGCTCCATGACCAGTTCGCGCAGCATGGCCGGCTTGACGCTCTTGAGGTCCAGCGTGCCGGCAATCGCCGCCAGACCGTAACCCCGGTCGGGATCGGGCGTATCGCGGAAATAATCGGTGAGCAGCTTCAGTTTGCCGTTGCGCGACGGGGTGAGAACGAGACGGTCGAGCAGCGTGGCGAAGGCTTTCATCTCAGTCCCCCTCATCCTCGTAACCGACAAGATGCAGCGGCTTGGCGGCAATACCCTGCAATTGACACCAGCGCACCAGCGCCTCCTCACGGCCATGGGTGACCCAGACGGCCTGCGGGGAAATTTCCTTGATCGTCTCCAGCAGTTCCGGCCAGTCGCAATGGTCGGAGATCACCAGTGGCAGCTCTACTCCGCCCTGCTTCGCCCTCTGCCGCACCATCATCCAGCCGGACGCGAAGGCGATCAGCGGTTCGTTGAAGCGCCGTGCCCAGCGTTCCTGAAAGGCGGAGGGCGGGCCGACGACGATCGCGCCCTTGAAGGCGGAGGGATCGCTTTTTTCGAGCGTTGCGGGGCGCAGATCGCCGAGATCGATGCCCTGCGAGATGTAATAATCACACAGCCGTGCCAGCGCGCCGTGAATGTAAATGGGATCGGAATAACCGTTGTCGCGGAGCAGACGGATGACGCGCTGCGCCTTGCCAAGCGAATAGGCCCCGACGAGGTGGGTGCGGTCGGTAAACTGTTTGATGGAGGTGAGCAGCTTGGCCGTTTCCACGCGCGGCAGCGGATGATGAAACACCGGCAGGCCGAAGGTGGCCTCTGTGATGAAGACATCGCAAGGCACCGTCTCGAAGGGCGCGCAGGTGGGGTCCACGCCGCGCTTGTAGTCTCCCGAGGCGACGATGCGAATCCCGTTCATTTCCACGGAGATTTGCGCCGAACCCAGCACATGGCCTGCTGGATGGAAACCGACGGTAACGCCGTTTACCTCCACCCTTTCGCCGAATGCGACCGCCTGCTCGCTGCCGCAAAAATCCTCGCCATAACGGATGCGCATTATATCCAGCGTCTGGCGCGTAGCCAGCACCGCGCCATGGCCGGCGCGGGCGTGGTCGGAATGACCGTGGGTGATGAGCGCCCGCGCCACCGGGCGGACGGGATCGATATAAAAATCACCCGCCGGGCAATAAAGGCCCTTGGGCGTGGAATTCAACAGCTGTTCCGGCTTCATATTCATTGAGATAGGGCCGCCCGCGCGAATCTAAAGTGATGCGAGCATAACGCGGAACGTGCATTAAATTTCCAGCGGCGGTGTTTTTGTTGTGTAGGACCGTGATGGTGAAACACATTGCACGGCCCGTCCTTTCCCTCATTCTGCGCTCGTCACAGGGATGAGGGTATGGTGAGCAACGTGAACAAGGCGCATCAATCCCATCGAACCGTATTGGGTGACGGCCTTTACTCCCCCGCCCCTTCGGCCGGCTTCGCCTCAACCGCCGCCGGTAGCCGCACCGGCTTCAGCATCAGCGCCGCGGCAAGGCCGATGGCGGCGGTTGCGGCGGCCGCGAAGAACAGCGGCGTAAACGCATCCGAGTAGAGCGCGGCGACGGCGGCCTGTGAGGCGGCGGGGAGTTCGGAGAGGCTTTTCGGCGTCAGTTCCTCGATCTTGCCGACACCGGGAATATTGACCGCGACGCCTTTCAGGCTCGAGGACACGATGGCGCCATAGACAGAAATGGCAATCGCCGCGCCGCCCATGCGGGTCAGCGTCACCGCGCCGCTCGCCGCGCCAATATCCGCCTTGGGCGCGGAATTTTGCACGCCGATGATCGGCGCCTGCTGGCCGAGCCCGACAGCAAAGCCTTGTGCCAACATGAGGACCGCAATCACCCAAAGCGGCGTTCCGGCATGCATCTGCGTGAAGAGCAGCATGGCGATGACGTTGATGGTGAGACCCGCCACAGAGAAGGGCTTGTAGACGCCGGTGATCGAAATCAGCCGTCCGGCCGAAAGCGAGCCCATGACGATGCCGCCGGTGACGGCGATGAAGAACAGGCCGGCATGGGAAGGCGAAAGCCCGGTGGTGGTCTGCAGGAACAGGGCATAATAATTGACCATGCCGATGCCGATGCCGCCGCTGGTCAGCGAGACGATCATCAAGAGCGGAAAGGTGCTGTCCTTGAAGAGCCTGAGCGGCACCACCGGTTCCGGCGCGCGGCGTTCCACCTGCACCCACAGGAAAGCGGCGATGACGGCAAAGGCGATGATACCGAGGCTAGGGCCGGCGATCAGCGAGCCGAACAATTCGCTGCTGTCGGCCCAGAAGACCACGCTGGCAATGGTGGCCGCCAAAAGGACCGCGCCGAGATAATCGATCTTCGGCTGGCGCGCCGGGCGGCGGTAAGGCAGCATCAATGCCAGCCCTGCAATGACGACGATGCCGAGCGGCAGGTTAATGAGGAAGATTGACCGCCAGCCGAACAGGTCGCTCATCGTACCGCCGAGGATCGGGCCGACACTGCCTGACGCCATGATGGTGAGGCTGGAATAGCTCTGGTAGCGGGCGCGTTCACGCGGCTCGAACAAATCTGCATTGACGGAAAAGATCGAGACCATGATGCCGCCGCCGCCAAGCCCCTGCAACACGCGGGCGGCAATCAGGCTGTCCATCGACCATGCCAGCCCGCAGGCCAGCGAACCCAGCGTGAAGATGACGACCGCCGCGATCATCACATATTTGCGGCCGAACAGATCGCCGAGCTTGCCATAGACAGGCATGACAGCACTGGTCGCCAGCAGATAGGCCGAGCCGATCCAGCCGAAACGCTCCAGCGCGCCGAATTCACCGACAATGGTGGGAAGCGCTGTCGATACGATCTGGTTATCGAGAGTTGCCATGAACATGGCCAGCATCAGGAACAGAAAGACGATGAGCCTGCGCCGATGATCCGACACAAGCGGCGCCACGGGGGCGGTGGACATATCCATGAAAAATCTCGTTGGCTACGGCGGTTTTGCTACGGCAATTTGTGTGCTATCAGCATATATATGTCAATGGCAAGTTTTTGACATCCATGTTATTCGCGCTAAATGTGATCGCGAACTGGCAATGAAAGGAACGGCAAAGCGTGGCGAGCGAGGAAAACTGGAACGAGGATCTGCCCGAGGACATCAAGCGGATCGGCAATACGATGACGCGCATGCGCATCATGATCGGCCGCCGCATCATCGGCCGCATGGCGCTTGCCAAGCTCGCTCCGGGTCTTGAACTCTCCCATATAGACGTTCTCGACATTCTGCGCCGCACCGAAGGCGATGTTACCGTGGGTGCGATTGCCGAGGGCATGCGCATCGATCCCTCACGCGGTAGCCGGGTGGTGGCGGATATGGTGGGACGCGGCCTGCTGAAACGCAGCGTTTCCCAGGAAGACGGCCGCCGCAGCATTGTCGAGATTACGCCGCTCGGCACCAGCCTTTTGCAGGAAATGCGCCGGACCAAGATGAGCGTCATCGAGGACGTGATGGATGGCTGGCCGGCAGAGGATGTGGAGACATTCGCCCGCCTGTTCGAACGCTTTATCGACCGTTTCGAATATCGCCTGTCACCGGATACGGACTTATTCGCGGATCAGAAAAAATCATAGTTGGCACGGGGATCTGCAACTTCACTTTAAAGCGACGAAACCGTAACGTGCGGCGCATCGAACTGGTCAAGGGGTAATTTCGATGTTGACGATTTACGGTGTCTACCGTTCCCGCGCCACGCGCACGCTGTGGCTTGCGGGTGAACTGGGCATAGAATTCAAGCATGTGCCCGTCATACAGGCCCGCCGCCTTGCCGATCCGCTGGCTGCGGATGCGCCGCTCAACACGCTGTCTCCCGCATTTCTCGCCGTCAACCCGATGGGTACCATTCCCTGCATTGAGGATG
The DNA here is from genome assembly GCF_002008225.1 of Agrobacterium salinitolerans. Taxonomy (GTDB): domain Bacteria; phylum Pseudomonadota; class Alphaproteobacteria; order Rhizobiales; family Rhizobiaceae; genus Agrobacterium; species Agrobacterium salinitolerans. The sequence goes on from NZ_MRDH01000006.1 coordinate 1,001,773, forward strand.
ACGGCATGGTGCTTTACGAATCCATGGCCATCAATCTCTACCTTGCCCGCAAATATGGCGGACCGCTTGCGCCGGTCGATCTGAAGGAAGATGCGGCGATGCTGCAATGGTCCTTCTTCGCCGCCACCGAAATCGAGGCCAATTCGCTGAAGATTTCCTCCGCCATCGCCGAGGGCCTGTCGGAAAGCGATACTGGTAAGGCTGTTATTGACGTCGCCGCCCGCCTGCTGAAGCGCCCCTTCCGGGTGCTGGAGCAGCATCTCGCCACCCATGATCATCTGGTGGGAGACCGTTTCACCGTGGCCGATCTCAACGCGGCGGAAATCGTTCGTTACGCGCAGGGCCACAAACCGCTGTTCGATGCCCATCCGGCGCTGAAAGCCTGGCTGGATCGTTGCCAGGCCCGCACGGCGTTCAAGACCATGTGGGACAGCCGGGCCGCCGAGGCGGCTTGACACGAGCTTTGGGCGCGGACTGGAGACGTCCCTCCGTACTCAACGTCATCCTCTGGCTTGTCCCGAGGATTCAACCACGTCAAATAAAATCAATACGTTGCAGATCCTCGGGACAAGCCCGAGGATGACGACAGTAACTATTAACCCCTCTCGCCCGCAAGCGCCCGCTGCACCGCCGGCCGGTCGTTCATGCGGCGGAAATGGTCGTGCACCTTCGGGAAGCGGGCAATATCCACGCCGTCGCTTTCCAGCCAGCCGGACATGACGAAAAGATAGGGATCGGCAACCGAATAAGCGGTGCCCAGAACCCATGGGCCGTGCAGCATGCCATGTTCGATCAGTTCGAAGCACTCGCCCATGGTCTGCGGCACTTTCGCCTTCATATCGGCCAGCGAACTTTCCTCATTCGCCCAGCGGCTGCCCCGCCGGCCGTGGGCATGGGCGACATGCACCGTCGAAGAAATGAAGGAGTTGAAGGACTGCATCAACGCGAATTCGAAGGGATCGTCGAGTGGCGCGAGTTTCTTCTCAGGCGCCATCTGGGCGATGAAGGCGAGGATGGCGGGCGTCTCCGTCAGCACGCCGCTTGCCGTTGCCAGCGCCGGCACGCGGCCCTTGGGATTGATCTTTAAAAATGCCTCGGAGCGTTGCTCGCCTTCCGCAAAATTGACGCGGTGGGCCTTGTAAGGCAGGCCGGATTCCTCAAGCACGATATGGCTGGCGCGGGAACAGGAACCGGGAGAAAAAAACAGTGTGAACATGGGTATGCGACCTCCAAAGCAATGAAGCGCCCGTTTCTTCCTCGTACGGACGCCGACCCGCGGCGGCCATGGGACGGCCGTCACACGCAGGGCGCACCATCATCGTGCCGGCAAACGGCCGCGTCAAAGGTTATTTAGAGACCGACGACCCTGACATCGCCGACATGGATGCCGTTCCAGTTGCGCATCTGCCGGTTCGCCATGCCGCTCAGCGCCTGTTGTTCGGCGCTGCCTTCATCGAAATGGCGGGCGAGCAATGCCGAAACCATGGCTTCTGCCGCACGCGTCGTGCCGTCTTCGCATTTCACCGCCATGGCGATGCCCTTTTCCGGCAGCGCGGCGATGAAGACGCCCTCCGCGCCGGTCTTTGCGAAGATTTTTCCCGGCGCGATCTGCATCAGCTTCGTGCAGGCGCGGCCAGTGCCCGCCACGTAAAAGGGTTCAGCCATGCAGGCCTCGATGAGACGACGCGAGGCTTTCGCACGGCCCGGTTCCAGCCCCCTGCCCGTCGCCATTTTCGCGAAACCATGGGCCAGCCCCTTGAGCGGCACGGCATAGGTGGGGATGGAGCAGCCGTCCACGCCGCAATTGTCATGGCCGAGAGTAGCACCCGTCAGGCTTGCCATCGTGGCGCGGATTTCCCGCTGCAGCGGATGATCGTAACCGACATAACCCTCAGGGTCAGTGCCGGCGTGGCAACAGGCGCAGATGAAACCGGAATGTTTGCCGGAGCAATTATTGTGAAGCGCCGTCGGCTTTTCCAGCGTGCGGGCCTGATGGATGATGGTTTTCTGGTCGGAAGACCAATGCGCGCCGCATTCCAGCGTATCCACGTCCCTGCCCGCCTTCGCCAGCATCGAAGCGGCGAGTTCCACATGCGCGTCCTCGCCGGAATGGGAGGAACAGGCAAGTGCGAGTTCGCGGCTGCCGAACTGATAGGCATCCGCAGCACCGCTTTCCACCAGCGGCAGCGCCTGCATGGCCTTGCAGGCGGAACGCGGAAAGATGCCGCGCTCAATATCGCCAGCCGAAAACAGCACGCCGCCATCGCCATCCACCACCACGGCGAGGCCATGATGGCGGCTTTCGACCAGATTACCCCTGGTGACTTCGACGGTAACGGAATTGTTCATTTTTGCGGCCTCAAAAAATTCTGATTTCATGTGGTTGATACCGCAATTGATTTTTCGATGCACGGGGCTATCAGTGAAATTTGCAAAACGTCTGCTGCTGGCGATTGCCGTTATCTATCTGCTTCCCGCGCTGGCATCGGCCGGCCTGTGGGCCATGAAGGACCATCCGCGCGGCTGGAATGCCGCGAGATGGTCGTCCTCCGGCATGCTGCCGGCCGCGTCCAGCAACAGAGAAGCCGCCGTCTACGTCTTTTCCGCCATGACCGGCGGTTTCAAGGGCTCGGTCGCCAGCCATGCCTGGGTCGTGCTGAAAAAGCCGGACGCCACAAATTATGACCGTTATGACAAGGTGGGCTGGGGCACGCCGATCCGCCACAATGGTTATGCGGCGGATGCCTACTGGTATTCCAACATGCCGCGTCAGGTGGTGGCCATTCACGGCGCGGAAGCGGAAAAGCTGATCCCGAAGATCGAAAAGGCGATTGCCGACTATCCCTACGGCAAGCCGGGCGGCTATCGCATCTATCCCGGCCCCAACTCCAACACCTTCGTCGCCCATGTGCTGCGCAGCGTGCCGGAACTCGGCGTCGTGCTGCCGCCGGATGCGGTCGGTCGCGATTATCTGCCGGACGGCGCGTTTTACCACATCGCCGACGACTGGAAGGATGTAAGCGTTTCGCTTGGCGGCCTGTTCGGCGTTTCGGCGGGTGCCCGCAGCGGTCTCGAGGTGAATTTTCTCGGCCTTGTCGCCGGCATCGATTTCAGCCGGCCCGGCGTAAAGATACCGGGGCTCGGTTATTTCGGCGTGGCGGGCATCCGCGCGTAAACGGTTACGTTTCGCTGGCCTGAGCGGCGCGTCGGGCGCGGATGCTCTGGGCGATGAAGACCCGCGACAGGCCATGATAAAGCGGCTCGCGGGAGAAAAGCCGCGATGTCAGATATCCCAGCATCGATGCGGCCATGATGGGCATGACGCCTTCATGATTGCCAGTCATTTCAAGGATAATGACAAAGGCCGTCATCGGCGCCTGCACCACGCCCGCAAAATAACCCGCCATGCCGACGATGGCGCCAAGGCCGATGCTGGTGCCGAGCAAGGTGGCCATAGTGCTGCCGAAACCCGCGCCCACGGACAAGGACGGCGCGAAAATGCCGCCGGGAATGCCCGAGATCATGGCAAGGAACGTCGCCGCCAGTTTCTCGATGAAGAAGAAGGTCGGCGCGGCCTCGCCCTCGATTGCGGCGCGCGCCTGTTCGTAACCGGTTCCGAAGGTGGCGCCTCCAGACACTATTCCGATTGCCGCGGAGGCAAGGCCGCAGACCGCCGCCACTGCCAGCATCCGCTTTAACGGCATGGTCTGGGCGAAACGGCGGATGCGCGCAGATAGGCGCAGGGCGCCAGAGCTGAAAAGAGCGCCAAATGCACCACCGCCGACACCGCAGACGAGCACCAGCAGCCAGTCCATCGTCGTTTTCGCCATGACCGAGCTGGTGCCGAAATAGGTATAGCTGCCGACCAGAGCCAGCGAGGCAAGGCCCGACAGGATGACGGCAGTGAGAACCAGACCATTGGCGCGGGATTCATAGGTCTTGCTCATTTCCTCGATGGCGAAGACGATGCCCGCAAGCGGCGTGTTGAAGGCCGCCGCAATGCCTGCCGCCGAACCGGCGAGAATGAGGCCCTTCGCCTGCGCCATGCCGCCCCAGCGGGCTGCCTGCAGCATGATCGAAGCGCCAACCTGAACGGTCGGGCCTTCACGGCCTATGGACGCGCCGGAGAGCAGACCGGCGACCGTCAGCACCACCTTGCCGAAAGCGAGCTTCAGCGACAGAAGCCGCGAACGGTCCGCATCTTCCCGCAGGTGCCGCGCAGCGATGGCCTGCGGAATGCCGCTACCGCCGGCATTGGGAAAAACCGTGATCGCGAGCCAGGCGCAGAGCGTGAAGCCGAGCGGCGTGATGATGAGCGGCAGCAGAAACGCCCATTCCCCCGATGAGGTTGCCGCGAAGAAAAGGTGCTGGGCCCGATCCGCCGCCCAGGCAAAAGCGACGCTGATAAGGCCAACCGCAATCGCACCTATCCAGAAAACCGCCCTCGGCCTCCACACCCGCCATGAGCCCCAGACGACACGGGAACGGCGGAGCATCTTCAGCTTTTTGTAATCGACGGGCATGGCAATCCGGATCGGTAATTGGTGTTCGGCAGAGGTTAAGCCCGTTTATCTGCCTCAAGGCCCGCGATTGCAAGGTTTTGCATTTGACTTATCGCTGCAGATGACCGATCTTATGCATCGCAATTGCAACGCAGGGAGAAAATCCATGAAAACGGCAACAATTCCTTCGCTGCGGGTGACAGCGGATTTTCGCGAGGCAGCCGAAAGCGTGCTGAAGGACGGCGAGACGCTTTCGGCATTTATGGAAGAAGCCGTGCGCAAGCAGGTGGAAATCCGTAAATCTCAGGCGGAGTTCATTAAGCAGGGGCTTGCAGCGCGCCAAGAATCCAAGCGAACGGGCGTCTATCACAAAGCCGAGGACGTTCTTGCAGAGCTGAAAGCTATGCTCGACGAAAAGCTTGCTGAAGACAACGACAAGTGACATATCGGGTTTTTCTTGCCGACAGAGCGCGCGACAATATAACACGCCTCTATGCACATCTCCTTCGCCAGGACAAATATGCGGCGAAGCGAGCCTACAGGGCCATCGAAAAAGGAATTGCCGCACTTGCGGATTTTCCGCTGAGCTGCCGGAAAGTAGATGCAGAAAATCCCTTTCTGAGGGAGTTTCTTATTCCATTTGGCTCTTCAGGCTATGTCGTTCTTTTTGAGATAGAAAGTGCCGAGAAAGTAACAATCCTCGCGATCCGCCACCAGCGCGAGGATGATTATCATTGATTCTCAACGGTCGCTGACGGCCGCACGCGGGTTCGCCCACGGCTCCTGATTGGAGCGGGGCAGCGGGGTTTTGCCGAGAATATGATCAGCGGCTTTTTCGCCCGTCATGATCGAGGGGCCGTTGAGGTTGCCGTACGTCACGTGCGGGAAGATCGAGCTGTCGGCGACCCGCAACCCCTCCACCCCGATCACCCGGCATTCGGGATCGACGACCGCCATCGGGTCGTTCCGGTCGCCCATCCGGCAGGTGCCGCAGGGGTGATAGGCGCTTTCCAGATGCTCGCGCAAAAAGGCGTCGATCTGTTCGTCCGTCTCGATGTTTTCACCCGGCTGGATTTCTGGCCCGCGAAAATCGTCAAAGGCTTTCTGGCCGAAAATCTCGCGGGTCAGGCGCACGCAATGGCGGAATTTTTCCCAGTCTTCGGGGTGGCTCATATAGTTGAAGCGAATGACCGGATCATCGGTCGGATCGGCGGAGCGCAGCGTGACATTGCCGCGCGATTTCGACAGGTTGTAACCCACATGCGCCTGGAAACCATGGCTTTTCGCTGCCGCCTTGCCGTCATACGAAATCGCGACGGGCAGAAAATGATATTGGATATCAGGCTGTTTCAGGCCAGGTGCGGAGCGCAGGAAGGCGCAGGCCTCGAACTGGTTGGAGGCGCCGAGCCCGCCTTTCGACAACAACCATTGCGCACCGGCTACGCCCTGCCAGAACCATGGCAACCATGAATAAAGCGAGACCGGCTTGGTGGAGACCTGCTGGAAATAAAACTCCATGTGGTCCTGAAGATTGGCGCCGACACCGGGGCGATCCGCCTTCACCTCGATGCCCATGTCTTTCAGATGCGCGGCAGGGCCGATGCCCGACAACATCAGCAGTTTCGGCGAATTGAAGGAGGATGCGGACACGATGACTTCACGACCGGCCTTGATGGTTTCCACCACGCCCCTTCGCTCGATCTCGACACCCACGGCACGGCCATTCTCGATGACGATCTTGCGGGCAAAACCATTGACCAGCGTGACGTTGCCGCGCTTCAGCGCCGGTTTCAGATAGGCGTTGGCGGCGGACCAGCGGCGACCATTGTGAATCGTCTGCTCCATCAGGCCGAAACCTTCCTGCTTGGAGCCGTTATAGTCATCGGTCAGTTCAAAACCGGCCTCAGCGCCGGCCTGAATGAAGGCGTGAAACAGCGGATTGTTGACCGGCCCGCGCTGTACATGCAGCGGCCCATCCGTGCCGCGCCAGCCTTCCTCGCCGCCATGGCTGTGCTCCATGCGCTTGAAGTAAGGCAGGACATCCGCATAGGCCCAGCCATGCGCGCCAAGCTCTTCCCAGCGATTGAAATCCTCCGCATGGCCGCGCACGTAAACAAGGCCGTTGATGGAGGACGAGCCGCCGATGACTTTTCCACGCGGGGCGGTGATGCGGCGATTGTTCAGCCTCGGCTCAGGCTCCGAGAGATAACCCCAATTGTAGCGCTTCATGCTCATCGGCCAGGCGAGAGCCGCCGGCATCTGGATGAAGGGGCCGAAATCGGAACCGCCGGCCTCGACGACGATGACGGAATAGCGGCCATCTTCCGACAGGCGATAGGCGATGGCGGAGCCTGCGGAACCGGAGCCGACGATGACGTAATCTGCTTGCATTTCGAAACATCTCCAGAATGAACATCTGCGCCTGTGGCTTCACCCCCTCTGTCCTGCCAGACATCTCCCCCTCAAGGGGGGAGATCGATCTGCGGCGAGGTCGCGCCCATCTCAACGTTAGCGAATGAAGTGGTGGTGGCGCCGCTTGCCGATCTCCCCCCTTGAGGGGGAGATGCCCGGCAGGACAGAGGGGGGTAAAGCCCCACCCGCCGACCATCAATAAGGCGCGTCCACCTTCCCCGTGCTCACGTAAACCGTCTTCAACTCGCTATAATGCTCCAGCGCCGCCGCCGAATTCTCGCGTCCGAAGCCGGATTGTTTCGAGCCGCCGAAGGGAATTTCCACCGGGCAGAGATTGTACGTGTTGATCCACAGCGTCCCCGCCTCCAGCTGATCCACCACACGGTGAGCGCGGGCGAGATCAGCGGTGAAGACGCCGCCGGCGAGGCCGAACTCGGTGGCGTTGGCGCGGGCGAGAACCTCTTCCTCGTCGTCAAAATCCAGCACGCACATGACTGGGCCGAAGATTTCTTCACGGGCAATGGTCATGTCGTCGGTGACATCGGCAAACACGGTCGGCTGAACATAGGCGCCCTCGCCCGCGACATTGTTGGGAATGCCGCCGCCGGTGATGAGGGTCGCGCCTTCCGCCTTGCCCTTTTCGATATAGGAAAGCACTTTCTCCTGCTGGGCCTTGGAGACCAGCGGGCCGAGATGGGTGGCGTAATCGAGAGGATCGCCGAGGATCATCGCCTCAGTGCGCTTTTTCAGGTTTTCGAGGAAACGTTCCTTCGCCTTTTTCTGCACGAAAACGCGGGTGCCGTTGGAGCAGACCTGGCCGGAGGAATAGAAGTTGCCGAGCATGGCCCCACCGACGGCGCTTTCAATATCGGCGTCGTCGAAAACGATCATCGGCGACTTGCCACCGAGTTCCATGGTCACATGTTTCAGATGCCCGGCGGCAGCGGCAGCCACCTTTCGGCCGGTCGGGACTGAGCCGGTGAGCGAAACCTTGGCGACATCCGGGTGGTTGACGAGCAGCGGCCCGGTATCGCGATCCCCCTGAATGACGTTGAACAGGCCCTTTGGCAGACCGGCTTCGATGAGGATTTCGGCGATCTTCAAGGCGCCAAGCGGGGTGTTTTCCGAGGGCTTGAAGACCATGGCGTTGCCGGCGACCAGCGCAGGCGCGGCCTTCCAGCAGGCGATCTGCTGCGGATAGTTCCACGCGCCAATGCCAACGCAGACGCCGAGCGGCACGCGCTTGGTATAGGCGAAATCGCCACCGAGGGGGATGTAATCGCCATTCAGAGCCGAAGGCGCGATGCCGCCGAAAAATTCGAAGGCATCCGCACCCGAGGTCGGGTCGGCGACGATGGTTTCCTGAATGGGTTTGCCGGTATCCAGCGTTTCCAGCGTGGAAAGCGCATCGTTGCGTTCGCGCATGATATCGGCGGCGCGCTTGAGGATGCGACCGCGGGCCATGGGGCTCATCGCCGCCCATTCCTTTTGGGCGCGCTTGGCCGAGGCGATGGCACGCTCGACAATCGCCGGCGTTGCTGCGTGAAGCCGGGCGATGATCTCGCCGGTTGCGGGAAAGACGCTGTCGAACGGCGTGCCGGTATTATCTTCGACATAATCGCCGTCGATGAAATGCGATGCTTTCGGCTGCGCCCTGAACGGCGTGGCGATGGTCATGTCGAAGTCTCCTAGAGAATACGGACGGACGGCTTGGCGCGCTGTCCATCGGGAAAAGATTTGAGCTGCGTGTCGAAATAGTCCTCGACGAGCGCCGGCGCGGAAGCGAGGCCGAGCGGCGCGGAACGCAGGCTGTGCCTGATATAAAGCCCGTCGATCAGCGCCGCCGCCCCTTCCGCAATGCGCGCGGCATCATCGGGCGGGCAGAGCCGGTTGAGGCTCGCCATGAGGTTGGAGCGCAGGCGGCGGGAATAAAGGACCAGCAGGCGGCGGGTTTCTTCCGAGCGCTGCGCCTCGACATAAAAGGCAAGCCACGCCGCCACCGTTTCCGGCGTGAACTGGTCGCTCTGGAAGGAAACATGCACGATGGCGCTCAGCTTTTCGCGCGGACCGGAGGCGCGGATCAATGCCGCCACGGCATCACGCCTCAGATCGCGCAGCAGGCTGCGAATGGTTTCCAGAAGCAGCTGCTGCTTGCTGCCGAAATAATGATGCGCAAGGGCCGCCGACACGCCCGCTTCCCGGGCGATGTCGGACATTGTCACATTCAGCGAACCATGGTGACCTATGGTGCGCAGTGCCGCATCCACCAGCGCCTTGCGGCGCAAAGGCTCCATTCCGATCTTGGGCATAAGCGTCTCCTTGATGGCGGGCAAAATATTCTTGATTGATCAATCAATCAATAAAAAACGCGCCATTTTTTTGTCGCTGATTTGCGATAGATCATATTTTCCGCCGCCGGGGAGCTTTAGGTTGCCGCTCATCCGCCAAGCATGGCGAGCCACGCCGCCGCCCGGCTCACGCGGGAAAAACTAAACCGTGATTTACTGCGAATTGGGAATGGAACGCGTTTCGTGCTAATATTGATGGCGATATAAATTTCGCTGGAAGCGGCGCCAGACGAAAGACGATAAAAACGCCCGCCATAGACCACGACGGCACCCGATCCCATACATCGAAAGACCGTTCGCAGTGTTTAAAGAAGGGAGTGATATCATGCCAATGGTGACAGTGTCGATTTCCCCGGAACAGGCAGCAAGAATGCGCGAGGCCGTGAATTGCGGCGCTTACGCATCCGGCAGCGAGGTCGTCAGGGCAGCGCTGAGACTATGGGCGGCCTCCGCCGAACATGGCGTCGGCGCAACGTCGACCGAACCTGTCGAAGCGGACCGGGAACGCATGAATGTTGCGGAACTTTATGCCGCACACACCGGGCATATCCGCCGGGCATAAGGCCCGGCGTAACAACCTTCCATATTGAAAGGGTTGTAACAAAACGTTCATCAAAGCTTCACAGTCGTGAAAGCTTTTGTTGACCTGTAATCTGCAATTGTTCGCCGCAAAAGAGACGGGTTCCCGATGGCGCATTCCATACGGCGCGCCACCAAAGGGACCGGCAACAGCGGAGAAATAGAAATGCAGGCCGTCACGCGGGAGAACGATGTCATAAGACGTTTTGCCTCCGGGCACATGTTTCCCATGGCGAAACTGGTGCTTGAAACGGCGTTTCAGCCGATTGTCGAGGCGACGACAGGCACGATCTTCGGTTATGAATCGCTGATGCGCGGCCATGACCGGCTCGGTTTTTCCAGTCCGCTGGCGCTTCTCGACCAGGCTGCCGCGGATGGCGAGTTGAAGGCGTTCGAGCAGATGCTGGCAAGCCGCGCGCTCGCGAAATTTTCCACCCTGCCCGACTTCTCCTCCGCCACGCTTTTCCTCAATCTCGATGTGCGGCTGATCCCGCATGGCGACGCCATTTTGGACAAGCTCGTCGGCTATCTGGCGCGGGCGGGCATACCGGCCTCCTCGATCTGCTTCGAGCTTTCCGAACGTTTCGACAATACCAGCGTGCCGGAATTCACGGCGCTGATCGCCCGCATGCGCAAGGAAGGCTTCAAGCTGGCGATCGACGATTTCGGCGCCGGCCATGGAGAGATGAAGCTGCTCTGCGACTTCCCGCTGGATTACCTGAAGATCGACCGGCATTTCATCACCGGCGTCGACCAATTGCCGCGCAAGCAGCACCTTGTGCGCAACATCGTCAATATCGCTCATATTCTCGGCGTCAGGGTCATTGCGGAAGGTATCGAAACCGAGGCGGAGTTCTTGACCTGCCGCGAATTCGGCGTCGATCTGGTGCAGGGCTGGCTGATCGCCAGACCGACGGTCTTCACCAGCGAATTGCCCGAAAGTTTTCCGCACCTCAACCGCATGGGCGTGGCGCGGCGCAACAGCCAGACGCTGGACGAGATTCTTATCCGCCGGGAAATAGAACGCCTTCCCACCGTATTCGAACATGACAGCGTCGATAGCGTCTTCGAGCTGTTCCGCAGAAATCCGCAGCAGGCATTCTTCCCGGTTCTCAACGCCAATGGCGAACCGCGCGGCGTCATCAACGAATATCACCTCAAGGAATATATCTACCGGCCCTTCGGCCGCGATCTGCTCAAGAACAAGATCTATGAGCGCACCATTTCCCATTTCGTCGACCCCGCACCGATCGTCGGCCTCGACGCGGATGCGGACCAGCTGATGAACATGTTCGCCAGCATGGGCGGCAGTGCCTGCATCATCCTGACCGAAAACATGCGTTATGCCGGCATCGTTTCGGCCGCCTCGCTCATCAAGGTCATCAATGAAAAACAATTGAAAATGGCGCAGGACCAGAACCCGCTGACGGCGCTGCCCGGTAACCGGGCGATTGGCGGCTTCATCGCCGACAGCTGCAGCGACGGCGACGAGACGCGTTTCTTCTGCTACTGCGACTTCGACAATTTCAAACCCTTCAACGACAAATACGGCTTCAACGCCGGCGACCACGCCATCACCCTGTTTTCGGCGCTGATGCGCCGCTATTTCTTCGCCGGTGACTGCTTCCTTGGCCATATTGGCGGCGACGATTTCTTCATCGGTGTGCGGGACTGGTCGGTGGAGGAACTGATGGAAATCCTGGAGCGGCTGCTCAGCGATTTTCACGACGACGTCGCCGGGCTCTATTCCGACGAAGACCGTGCCGCCGGCTGCATGAAGGGCCAGGACCGCAACGGCAATGAACGGGATTTTGCGCTGCTGCGCTGCTCCATCGGCGTTCTCACCTTGCCGAAGGGATCGATCATCGCCAATCCCGAGCGGATCGGCAGCGAGATTGCCAGCGTCAAGGCGGCAGCGAAAGAGAACGAAGGCGGTCTCGTCGTCAGGGTATTCGGCGAGGCAAATTGACGTCGCGACAAACGGCCTTCTTCCCACGAGCACACATCTGACCTACATCTTCGGGTGAGGCCGACAAGTGAGGAGTTGCCCCTGCCCATGTCCGACACCAAGACCCTGCCCGAAACAATGCGCTTTATCGACCTGCCGTCCCATGGCGGCCCGGAAGTGATGCAGTCTTCAAAAGCGCCTTTACCGAAACCCGCCAAGGGCGAGATATTGGTGAAGGTCGAGGCGGCTGGGGTCAACCGTCCCGACGTCGCGCAAAGACAGGGCATCTATCCGCCGCCAAAAGGTGCAAGCCCGATTCTCGGGCTGGAAATCGCCGGCGAGGTGGTCGCGCTCGGTGACGGCGTTGACGAATTCAAGCCAGGCGACAAGGTCTGCGCGCTCGCCAATGGCGGCGGTTACGCCGAATTTTGCGCCGTTCCCGCCGGGCAAGCCCTGCCCTTCCCCAAGGGCTACGATGCCGTCAAAGCGGCCGCGCTACCGGAAACCTTCTTCACCGTCTGGGCCAATCTCTTCCAGATGGCGGGCCTGACGGAGGGTGAGACCGTGCTCATCCACGGCGGCACCAGCGGCATCGGCACGACGGCGATCCAGCTTGCGAAAGCCTTTGGCGCGGAGGTTTATACAACGGCGGGCTCAGCGGAAAAATGCGAGGCCTGCGTGAAGCTCGGCGCTAAGCGCGCGATCAATTACCGCGAGGAGGATTTCGCCGAGGTCGTGAAATCCGAAACCGGCGGCAAGGGCGTCGATGTCGTTCTCGACATGATCGGCGCGGCCTATTTCGAAAAGAACCTTTCCGCACTCGCTAAGGACGGTTGCCTCTCCATCATCGCCTTTCTGGGTGGTGCGACAGCCGAGAAGGTCGACCTGCGGCCGATCATGGTCAAACGCCTGACCGTCACCGGCTCGACCATGCGGCCCCGCACCGCCGACGAGAAGCGCGCCATCCGCGACGAGCTTGTCGGAGAGGTCTGGCCGCTCATCGAAAGCGGTCAGTTGTCACCTGTCATCAACCGGGTCTTTACGCTGGACGAGGTCGCGGAAGCACACCGGCTGATGGAAAGCAGCAGCCATATCGGCAAGATCGTGATGAAGGTGTCGTGACGAGTGCCCCTTGCATTAATGACGAATCGTACTACCTTCTAATTATGTTCAACGTATCGGAAGGAGGTGATCCAATGTCTAGTGAGATTTCGGTCTCTGGTGCAGGCAATGGAAAGGGTGGTTTTGCGACGGGGCAGCCCTCGGCGTAAACTTCTTTGCCTTCGGAACGTTGAGAAACAGTCCCGGGTCTGTAAACAGGACCAAACTCATGGAAGGGTCGCTTCGGCGGCCCTTTTCCGTTTCTGCGTATTGCTTTGAGTATTGGGGAGATCTGCGCCTCGAGTGCCGGTGCGGTTCTCTCGCGACGAGAAAATCTCCTTAATCACATCGCAGTTCACCGCAGTTGAAATCATCAACTGCCAACTGCGGTCACGTCTCCCTTATTTCTTTCCGAACACCTTCCACCGCGTCGGGCGGAAGCGCAGTTGCGCGCCCACGGCCACGGCGGCGTTAAGCGGCACTTCGATTTCGAGGTGATAGGGCTCGTGGCCGTTATTGGCGATGTCGATTTCGGCGATGCGGGCGCCCGCGAGGCGGCGACAGGTGGTGACCTTGCCGTAAAGCGCGTCCTTCTCCTCAGTCAACACTACATCTTCCGGACGGAAGAAAAGCTCGCCCTCGCCTGTGCCGTTCCCGTCGATGCCGATGCTTTCGCCCTGAAACAGCACGTGGCCGTCGCGGATCGCCACCGGCAGGTTGGAGGATTCGCCGATGAAGGAGAAGACGAAGGGGGAGTTGGGCGTGTCATAGACATCATCCGCCGTGCCGACCTGCTCGATCTTGCCCTGGCTCATGACGACGACGCGGTCAGCCAGTTCCAGCGCCTCTTCCTGATCGTGAGTGACGAAGACAGTGGTGTGGCCGGTACGGTCGTGGAACTCGCGCAGCCAGCGGCGCAGCTCCTTGCGCACCTTCGCGTCCAGCGCGCCGAAGGGCTCGTCGAGCAGCAGGACCCTCGGTTCGATGGCGACGGCGCGGGCGAGCGCCACGCGCTGACGCTGACCGCCGGAAAGCTGCGAGGGGTAACGCTTCTCAAGGCCGGAGAGATGCACCATGTCGAGAAGTTCGGAGACGCGCCTGCGGATTTCCGCATTCGGCGGACGCGTGGCGGAGGGGCGTACCTTGAGACCGAAGGCGATATTGTCGGCCACCGTCATGTGGCGGAACAGGGCGTAATGCTGGAACACGAAACCGACATTGCGCTCCTGCACCGTGCGGTGCGAGGCATCCTCGTCGCCGAAGAAAATCTGGCCGGTCGTCGGCTGATCGAGACCGGCGATAAGACGCAAAAGCGTCGTCTTGCCGGAACCGGAAGGACCGAGCAGCGCGATCAGCTCGCCGGAACGAATGTCGAGCGACACGTCGTTCAGCGCCGGAAAGCGGTCGAACTGCTTGGTGATGCCGGAGACTTTCACTTCCATGAAGATGCCTTTCAATGCTTGCCGGCTGCGTTGCCCGCGCCAAAGCGTAGTTCGAGAATGGTTTTGAGAACGAGCGTCACCAGCGCCAGACCGGCGAGCAGCGTCGCCACAGCAAAGGCCGCGCCGATATTGTACTCATTATAGAGTATCTCGACATGCAGCGGCATGGTGTTGGTCTCGCCGCGAATATGGCCTGACACCACAGAGACGGCGCCGAATTCACCCATGGCGCGGGCGTTGCAGAGCAGTACCCCGTAAAGCAGGCCCCATTTGATGTTGGGCAGCGTGACATACCAGAAGGTCTGCCAGCCGGAGGCGCCGAGCGAAATCGCCGCCTCCTCATCGCCATTGCCCTGATCCTGCATCAACGGGATAAGTTCGCGCGCGACGAAGGGAAAGGTGACGAAGATGGTGGCGAGCACGATGCCGGGCACGGCGAAGAGGATTTCTATGCCGTAACTCTTCAGCCATGGCCCGAGCACGCTATGGGACGAGAACAGGATGACATAGACCAGACCTGAGATGACCGGCGAGATCGAGAACGGCAAGTCGATCAGCGTGATCAGGAACGCCTTGCCCTTGAACTCGAATTTCGCGATCGCCCAGGCGGCCATCACCCCGAAGATCAGGTTCAGCGGCACGGAGATGGCGGCGACGAGCAGCGTCAGGCGAATGGCGGAGAGTGCATCCGGCTCGACAATCGCCTCCCAGAAGCTTTCCGTGCCCTTGCGGAAGGCTTCGAAGAAGACCGATATCAGCGGCAGAACCAGAAAGGCGGCGAGGAACACGAAGGCAATCGCGATCAATGCCAGCCGGGCGGGAAAGCTCTCGCTGGCGGGGTCGCGGAACGGCCGGGGGGACGTGCGGGAAGCGGTCTCAGACATAACCGTACCTCCTGCGGCTCCAGGCCTGAATGAGATTGATGAGGAACAGCATGGCAAACGAGATGATCAACATGATGGTGGCGATGCCCGTCGCGGCCGCATAATTGAACTCCTCCAGCCGGATGACGATGAGGAGCGGCGCGATTTCCGAGACGTAGGGAATATTGCCGGCGATGAAGATGACCGAGCCGTATTCCCCAACGCCGCGCGCAAAGGCGAGCGCGAAACCCGTGAGGATGGCGGGCGTGAGGCTCGGCAAAAGAACGCGGGTGATGGTCTGGAAACGGTTGGCGCCGAGTGTTGCCGCCACCTCCTCCACCTGCCGGTCGATCTCCTCCATGACAGGCTGCACGGTGCGGACCACGAAGGGCAGGCCGATGAAGATCAGCGCAATGACGATACCGGTCGGCGTAAACGCGATCTTGATGCCGAAGGGTTCGAACAGCGAGCCGACCCAGCCTCTGTTAGCATATAGCGTGGTGAGCGCGATGCCCGCCACCGCCGTCGGCAGGGCAAAGGGCAGATCGACGATGGCGTCCACAAAGCGGCGGCCGGGGAAGCGATATCGCGTCAGCACCCAGGCGACGATGACGCCGAAGACGGCGTTGACCAGCGCGGCAAGAAATGCCGTGCCGAAACTGACACGCAGCGCATTCAGCGTGCGGCTATCCGTGGCGATTGCAATGAAATCTGAAAAACCGAGTTTCGCCGTGGACCATATGAGACCGCCCAGCGGAATAAGAATGATGAGAAACAGATAGGTCACGGTGTAACCAAACGTCAGGCCGAAGCCCGGTATGACGCTCGACTGCCGCCATTTCCACCTGTTTCCGGATGTATTATTGCTCATCAAGGCTCCGGATAAACTTTGTTCTATTTTATTTTCAGGACAGAAACCGGGGTCGGTTGTCCTGAAGATGCCCTATGGGACCCGGTATTCCCGGCGTCCATTACAAAGTATCGACCGGCACGGGGTCCGGTCGATCAGGCTTTCATCGCCTTTTCCCGCGGACGGATGACGACGTTTCACCCCATCATCCGCTTACTTGGCGGGCTTGTAAATCTGGTCGAAGATGCCGCCGTCGCCGAAATGTTCAGGCTGCGCCTTCGCCCAACCGCCAAACTGCGGGTCGTCAATGGTGACGAGCTTGATCTCGGGCAGCTGCTTGAGCAGATCCTTGGAAACCGCAGCGGGATTGGACGGGCGGTAGAAGTGTTTCGCCGCAATATTCTGGCCCTCGTCGGAATAGAGATATTGCAGATAGGCTTCTGCCACCTTCCGGGTGCCCTTGGCATCGACATTGGCGTCAACCACGGCGACCGGCGGTTCCGCAAGGATCGAGATCGGCGGCACGACGATATCGAAAGCGTCAGCGCCGAATTCCTGACCGGCGAGATAGGCTTCGTTTTCCCAGGCGAGCAGCACGTCGCCGATCTGGCGCTGTGCGAAGGTCACCGTGGAGCCACGGGCACCGGTATCAAGAACCGGGGCGCGCTTGTAAAGCTCGCCGACATAGGCCTCGATCTTGTCCTTGTCACCCTTGAACTCTTCGTTCGCCCAGGCCCAGGCCGCCAGGTAGTTCCAGCGCGCGCCGCCCGAGGTCTTTGGGTTCGGCGTCACGATCTGCACATCGCCCTTCACCAGATCGCCCCAGTTATGGATGCCCTTGGGGTTACCCTTGCGAACGAGGAAGACGATGGTGGAGGTGTAAGGCGAGGAATTATGCGGCAGGCGGCTGCGCCAGTCCTTGTTGATCTTGCCGGAGTTCTGAACGATGGCGTCGATGTCGCTCTGCAGCGCCAGCGTCACCACGTCGGCTTCCAGACCGTCGATAACCGAACGGGCCTGCTTGCCGGAGCCACCATGCGACTGCTGGATGGTGATATCCTCGCCGGTGTCGGCCTTCCACTTCTTGGCGAAGGCTTCGTTGAAATCCTTGTAGAGTTCACGGGTCGGGTCGTAGGACACGTTGAGCAGCTTGGTCTGCGCAGCGGCCGAGCCAGCGCCGCCAAGCGCCAGTGAAAGGCCAAGCGCCACAACGCTCAAACCGGACAGAAGCTTGGACATCGGTATTCCCTCCTGATTGCGACGGCTTAACTCTACCGGTTGAGTAGAGTTGGTCAATGAGGCCGAATACGATCGAAAAACTGTTTCCCGAGAGCGTTTTTCCGGGCAACAAAAACAGCGCAGCGTAAGCGAAAGGCGCAACAAGCGTCGTGTAAAACTTTGCTGAATGCAAAAGCGTTTCACATTTTTGATGATTTTTTGCGCTGGCGCGAAAAATATTATGGGGTTTTAGACGATTTTTTCGTCAGGCTGTCAGAAGCTCGGGCACGTCCACCCCCGCCACCGCATCCGCAATAGTGGTATTGAAAAGAATGTTGCGGGTGGCGTCGGCCACGCGGGCGAAGACGTGGCGGATCTCGCACTGTTTTTCGCCATCGCAATCCTCGCAGCGGCGATAGGCGGTCTGTGACAGGCAGGGCAAGGGCGCGAGCGGCCCGTCGATGAGGCGCAGCACCTCGCCGAAGGTGATGTCTGCGGCCGGGCGCGCAAGAAGATAACCACCCTGCTTGCCGCGCCGGCTTTCGACCAGGCGTTCCTTCTTCATTTCGAGCAGGATCTGTTCCAGAAACTTTTTCGGAATGGCCTGTTCGCGGGCAATGTCGGAAATCTGCACAGGACAGGCGCCGTCGGCCTTGGCCAGCGAAAGGAGCGCCCTCAGCGCGTATTTTGCCTTCTGCGAAATCATCGTAAAACCAGTAGACCACAAGCCCGGATACCCGGCAATTCCCGCTTAGCGCAGAAGTTGTCACAATTCAAATCCAAGCTGCAAAGAAGGTGAACGGGCATCTTTTGCTCATAGATCGTGCGCGTGAGGCATTTTTGCTCTGAAGTGCAGCGCACAAAGACTGTCATTTCTGTTCGCATAGCCGGATTTCAACAATAATCGGCCATGGAAATCCCGGACGTGACAATGACGATCAATTCAGCGACGATCAATTCAGCAAATGCCTCCGCCGATGCCGCTTCTCTCGACGCCACGCTTGCCGGGCTCGATCTTTCGGGTCGGCTTTCGTTTATCGCCGGCCTTGGCGGGCGGGCGGTGTTCACCACCAGCCTCGGCATCGAGGATCAGGTCATTACGGCCGCCATCGGCACGCACCGCCTGCCGATCGACGTCGTGACGCTCGAAACCGGCCGGCTGTTCAAGGAAACTGTCGATCTCATCGACGAAACCGAAGAGCGTTTCGGCATCGAAATCCGCCGGTTCCGACCGGAGCAGGACGATATCGACACCTATGCCAAAAAATACGGCCTGAACGGTTTTTACGAAAGCGTCGAAGCCCGTCACGCCTGCTGTCATGTCAGAAAGCTGATCCCGCTTGGCAAGGCGTTGGAAGGCGCCGCCTTCTGGATCACCGGCCTCCGTCGCGGACAGTCGGGCAATCGCGCCACGACGCCATTTGCCGAATTCGACGCGGATCGCAATCTCATCAAGATCAATCCGCTGGCTGACTGGGATATCGACCTCATCCGGGCGCATGTCGCCCAGGAGAACATTCCCGTCAATCCGTTGCATCAGCGCGGTTACCCCTCCATCGGCTGCGAGCCCTGTACGCGCGCCATCAAGCCCGGCGAGCCTGAGCGCGCCGGACGATGGTGGTGGGAAAACGACGAGAAGCGCGAATGCGGTCTTCACGTCGCCGGTGCGGAGCAGACACCCGCCGTTTCCGCCATCCCGCAACGATAATCATTCAGACCATCTCCCGGAGTTCACAATGTCCAACGCAGTCCACGAGACGGACAGCAAGAATACTGTCGCATCCAAGCCGCCGCTCGATCCGCATCTGAAGGCGCTTGAAAACGAAGCTATTCATATTTTCCGCGAAGTCGCCGCCGAATTCGATAATCCCGTGATGCTCTATTCCATCGGCAAGGATAGTTCCGTGCTGCTGCATCTCGCGCGCAAGGCTTTCTTCCCCGGCCGCGTGCCCTTCCCGCTGTTGCACGTCAATACGGGCTGGAAGTTCAAGGAAATGATCGAATTCCGCGACAAGATCGTCAAGGAATATGATCTTGACCTGATCTCCTACACCAACCCGCGCGGTGCGAGTGAAAACGTGACGCCCTTCACCCATGGTTCGGCGCTTTATACCGACATCATGAAGACCGAGGCGCTGCGTCAGGCTCTCGACGCCGGCCAGTTCGACGCAGCCTTTGGCGGCGCACGCCGTGACGAGGAAGCGAGCCGCGCCAAGGAGCGCATCTATTCCTTCCGCACGCCTGACCATAAATGGGACCCGCGCAACCAGCGCCCGGAATTGTGGAACATCTATAACGGCATGGTCCGCAAGGGCGAAAGCGTGCGCGCCTTCCCGCTCTCCAACTGGACCGAAGTGGATATCTGGCGTTACATCGAGGCGGAAAACATTCCGCTGGTGCCGCT
Organism: Agrobacterium salinitolerans; assembly: GCF_002008225.1. Taxonomy (GTDB): domain Bacteria; phylum Pseudomonadota; class Alphaproteobacteria; order Rhizobiales; family Rhizobiaceae; genus Agrobacterium; species Agrobacterium salinitolerans. The sequence goes on from NZ_MRDH01000006.1 coordinate 1,021,440, forward strand.
CTATTACGCCGCCGAGCGTCCCTATGTTGAACGCGACGGCATGATGATCCTTGCTGAAGACGAGCGTCTGGAGCTTCTGCCTGGCGAAGAGATCAAGCATGGCTCGATCCGCTTCCGCACGCTCGGCTGCTTCCCGCTCACCGGTGCGATCCGTTCCGAAGCGGCGACGCTTCAGGAGGTGATCGCGGAACTCGAAATCGCCACCGTTTCCGAACGACAGGGCCGTGCGATTGACCGCGACCAGTCCGGTTCCATGGAGAAGAAGAAGCGCGAGGGGTATTTCTGATGAGCACCGCCGCCGCCAACACCCCCTCCTCTTCCGCCACCATTCTGCCGTTTGCCGAACATTCGAAGGCGGCCCGCGACACGCGTCCGCTTCGCCTCATCACCTGCGGCAGCGTCGATGATGGCAAATCGACCCTGATCGGCCGTCTTCTCTGGGACACCAAGGCCGTCAAGGAAGATCAGGCCGCCACCCTGCATCGCGACAGCGGCAAGCAGAACGATCTCGGCCTGCCCGATTTTGCCCTGCTGCTGGATGGTCTTCAGGCGGAGCGCGAACAGGGCATCACCATCGATGTCGCCTATCGTTATTTCGCAACCGACCGGCGCGCCTTCATCGTCGCCGACACGCCCGGCCATGAGCAATATACCCGCAACATGGCGACCGGCGCTTCCACCGCCGATCTTGCCGTGCTGCTCGTCGATGCCCGCACCGGCATTCTGGAACAGACCCGCCGCCACGCCACCATCGCGGCGCTGATGGGCATCCGGCAATTCGTGCTGGCCGTCAACAAGATCGACCTGACGAATTACGACAAGGCCGGTTTCGAACTGATCGCCCACGAGTTCCGCGATTTCGCCTCCAACCTCGGTATCAAGCAGATCACCGCCATTCCGATGTCGGCGCTGAAGGGTGAAAACGTCGTTCTCTCCGGCAAGGCCGCCATGCCCTGGTATGAAGGCCCGACGCTGGTGGAAACGCTGGAGTTGGCCACCGTTCGCTCCGCGCAGTCCGGCGGCTTCCGCCTTCCGGTGCAGCGCGTCTCGCGGCCGGGTGAAAGCTTCCGTGGCTATCAGGGTACGGTTGCCGGCGGTTCGGTGAAGCCGGGCGACAGCGTCGTCGTCCTGCCTTCCGGCATGGTCGCCAACGTCAAGCAGATCGTCACTTTCGATCTGGTGCGCAATGCCGCCGTGGCGGGCGATGCGGTCACGCTCGTCCTCGACCGTCAGGTGGACGTCTCGCGCGGCGACATGATCGTTTCCATCGAGGCGCAGCCACAGACGGGCCTTGCCTTCGACGCGCAGATCGTGGCCTTGCAGCCCGGCGGCATCGAAGCGGGCAAGCGCTACTGGCTCAAAAGCGGCAGCCGCCGCCAGCGTGTCAGTGTGCAGCCCGTCAGCCAGCTGAACCTGAAGGAAGGCGAATGGCAGGCGCATGAAACCGCACTGCCGATGAACGCCATCGGCAAGGTGCGGCTTTCCTTCGATGAGACGGCGATCTTCGATCCCTATGAACAGAACCGCGCGACCGGTTCCTTCATCCTGATCGATCCCGACACCAACAACACGGTCGCGGGCGGCATGATCGCCGGCAAACGCAGTGTCGGTGCGTCGGAAGAACAGGGCGACCGGGTCATTCTCTCACTGCCCGCCGATCTTGCGGAAAAACTGCTGGCCAGCGAGCTCCTCGCCAAGCACCGCGACGAGATCGACATCCGCCGCACCGACGGCGCAACGGCCGCGCGGCTGATCGGCGATCTGGGCTGACACGCCCCCCTCAAACAAACAAAAGGCGACCGTCAACGCGGTCGCCTTTTTCGTTTCAGGGCCTTTTCCGCGTCAGAGACTGCGGATTGGCTTAAAACACGAACATATAAAGCAGAATGATCACGAAGATCGGAACGCCCATAGCCCACAATGCAATACCCTTCAGCATGTTATCCTCCATTGTTGTATGGTTGAATAACGACTGAGGCGGCTTTCCGATCCATGCCGCTCTCCTGATTTTTACGGGTTGTTTCTCGGCGGCAGAAAAAGCTGCTTGTTCATTCGACGTTCATGCACGAAAGGCGAATTTGCATGCGGTCGCTCCGCCAAGCGGCCCAACAGAGGCTCGTTGTTTGAAAAAGCAGCGGGCCTCTTTTTGATCGCGATAAGTTGATCGCGACGAGGCCCCTGAAACTCAGGGCCCATGACGGTGAGGGATAACTTCTTGGATTGTGGAGAAGAATTGAGACTTCTAAGACGGTTCCTGTCGCGCGTCCCCTGAAACAGGCCGCGACATTGAGGCCTGGCGCTTGGCGGAGCGACGGGCCTCTTTTGCTGGTATGCCGTGTGGCGACACCAAAAGCCCGCCGAAGCGGTCCATCCCTATTTTTTGAAGGCGCTTATTCGCACCTGCGCCCGGATTTCGAGAAGTAAGCGGCGAATGCAGTCCAACCGGCGCGGCTTTTGACAGCCCGGTTTCTGTGCGAGATTTCGATCTTGGAAGTTTCGGGATGAGTTGCAAGCCGCCGTAACTATTGGGCTTCAAGCTGGTCGGAGTGAGAGGATTCGAACCTCCGACCCCCACGTCCCGAACGTGGTGCGCTACCAGACTGCGCTACACTCCGTGACCAGCAGCGCGTCTATAGACCAGCCTCCGGCATTCGACAAGCGGCTTATTGCATTTTTTGTGACAAGTTTTTCCCATCCGTTGAAGCAACCCTGCCAAGCGCCTGCGCCGCCGGCTGGAAGGCCTCAAAACGTTACAAAAAAGCAATTGTGGCAGGAAATTTTCATCGAACCGCACACCTCCCCTGCCCGTTGCCGCCAAATCTGCTAGGGGAACGGAATGACCGGCGGGAAGCCGGACACGGCACAAAGGACATTTCACCATGCTATCTCGCAGCGTAACGCTTGCAGCGTTTGCCATTGCGCTCTCGGCCTGCACCACCTCCACGGGCGGTTCCACTCCCTCCTTCACCCAGAAGAGCCCCGTTGAGACCCGCTGGGTCGGCCAGTCCGCAGGCGTTTTCTTTGCAAAATTCGGCCCGCCGCAAAGCGATACGGAAACTGGCAGCTCCACCGTGTATAACTGGCGCGGCGGCTACAGAAAGGCCACCATTCCGGCCAGGTTCGAAGAAGGCAAGGATGGCAAGAAGGGGCGCCAGATCTCGCCCGCCCGCACCGCCTCGCTCTCCTGCACGGTGCAGCTCGTCGTTTCCAGCGACTACAAGATCACCGCCGTGCGCACGGTCTCCGACCGCCCCGGCATTAACGGCCCGAGCTATTGCGCGGAGTTCCTCGCCGCAGATTGATCTTCGGCCATAAACCGAATGCCCAAAGCCCGCCCGAACTGGCGGGCTTTTTCATTTTTTCGGGATTATTGCCACTTTTCTGCAAAATTTTTGCCTGTAGCCGCACCCTGCGACCCGCAACGCGCCGGAAACAGCGTCATATGCGCCTTTCCGCGACACCCCGCTTTCAGAACCCTTTCAACCGTTTGAAAGCACCGGCTAATCTTCGCCGTCACAAAAATGACGATCGGCAGGACTGCAAAATTGGCCGTTGCGACCATATTTCCTGCAAAATCCCCGCAAAACTGCTTGTACCGGAGTGCAGAAGGTCGGGTTGTGCCGCTTTGCGCTTTGCTATAACGGGGCGCTCGGGAGGAATGTTTTTAACACAAAACAAGAATCAGGTATGGCCGTGACTCCCATCGATCAAGACAAATCCCAGCTCACTGATCTCTCCCATGCATTTCCGCTGAACCGCCGACAGGTTCTAGGCGGTGCGCTCGCCGGAATTGCCGCAGCGGCGCTGCCCTCTTCCCCACTCCTCGCCAATACGGCCGCCAAGAAGGTGGACGTGCTTCTCATCGGCGGCGGCATCATGAGCGCGACGCTCGGTGTGTGGCTGCGCGAACTCGAACCGACCTGGTCGATGCAGATGCTGGAGCGGCTGGATGGCGTGGCGCTGGAAAGCTCCAACGGCTGGAACAATGCCGGCACCGGCCATTCCGCGCTTGCCGAGCTGAACTACACGCCGGAAGACGCCAACGGCAACATCAAGATCGCCCAAGCCATCAACATCAACGAATCCTTCCAGATTTCCCGGCAGTTCTGGGCATGGCAGGTGAAGAACGGCGTCTTGAAGAACCCGCGCTCCTTCATCAACCACACGCCGCATATGAGCTTCGTCTGGGGTGACGAGAACGTCGCCTATCTGGAAAAGCGTTATCAGGCGCTGAGGACCAGCCCGCTTTTTGCCGGCATGGAGTTCTCCACCGATCCCGAGCAGATCAAGAAGTGGGTGCCGCTGATGATGGAAGGCCGCGACCCTTCCCAGAAGATCGGCGCCACCTGGTCGCCGCTCGGCACCGACATGGAATTCGGCGAAATCACCCGACAATTCGTCTCGCATCTGCAGAGCGACCAGAATTTCGACCTGCAGGTCAATAGCGAGGTTTCCGACATCCAGCGCAATGCCGATGGCAGCTGGCGCGTGACCTATACCAACACCAAAACCGATGCCGAACAGGTGGTGGATGCGAAATTCGTGTTCATCGGCGCCGGCGGCGGCGCGCTGCATCTGTTGCAGATGTCCGGCATTCCCGAAGCCGATGATTATGCCGGTTTCCCGGTGGGCGGCTCGTTCCTCATCAACGAGAACCCTGATGTGACGATGCAGCATCTCGCCAAGGCCTATGGCAAGGCCTCGGTCGGCTCGCCGCCCATGTCGGTGCCGCACCTCGATACCCGCGTGCTGGGCGGCAAGCGCGTCATCCTGTTCGGACCTTTCGCCACCTTCTCCACCAAGTTCCTGAAGGAAGGCTCCTATTTCGATCTCGTCTCCTCGGTCACAACAAGCAATGCCTGGCCGATGGTGCGCGTGGGCATCGATGAATATCCGCTGGTGGAATATCTCGCCGGCCAGCTGATGATGTCGGATGACGACCGTTTTGCCGCGCTGAAGGAATATTTCCCCAATGCCAAGCAGGGCGAATGGCGCCTGTGGCAGGCAGGCCAGCGCGTGCAGATCATCAAGCGCGACGAGGAAAAGGGCGGCGTGCTGAGGCTCGGCACTGAAGTCGTCTCCGCCAAGGATGGCAGCATCGCCGGTCTGCTCGGCGCTTCGCCGGGCGCCTCGACGGCGGCACCGATCATGCTCAGCGTTCTGGAAAAGGTCTTCAAGGACAAGGTCGCGACGCCGGAATGGCAAACGAAGCTGCGCCAGATCGTGCCGAGCTACGGCACGAAGCTCAATGACGACCCGGAAAAGGTGCAGCAGGAATGGGCCTATACCGCCGAACACCTGCAGCTGCCCACCCCGCCGCAGATCGACCTTGAGGCACTGAAGGGCGCCGGCGCGGCGCCTGCGGGTGCGCCAGTGAAGAAGGTGCCGGATATCGCGCTTTAAGGCTTGGTTGCGATTTTTAGGATTGAACGCCGCGTGTCTCCGGATGCGCGGCGTTTTTATTGGATTATACCTCCGCCCGCATCTTCTTGGCCCTCTGCCGATGGTCTGCCAAGCTCAATGAAATCGATCCGCCGCAGATGCCGGGGACGGACCGAGCATGATGAAATACCTCGCATCGCAGATGATTTGGTAGTAATAATTCCTACCAATTATTCGTGGAGAAATGACGTGGCCAATGTGGAAAAGATCAGTGTCTCGATGACACCCCAGCATGCCGAAATCTTGCGTGATGCCGTCGAAAGCGGGGCCTATGCCAGCAGCAGCGAGGTGATCCGCGAAGCGATGCGTGACTGGTCTGCGAAATGGGTTCAGCGACGCGATGACATAGCCAAGTTGCGCGCATTGTGGACTGAAGGCAAAGCCAGTGGCAGTTCAACCGAAGTGGATTTTGACGACACACTCAGTGAAGCGCGTGCAGAACTGGCTTCGTTGAAAAATCGTGACCATTAAGCTTGTCTGGACACCCCGCGCTCGCCGCGATGTGAAGAAAATCTACATCGACATTGGTAAATCACAGCCTCTTGCGGCGGAGCGGTATTTCGCTCGGTTTCGCGCCAAGGCGGAGCGCTTGATCTGCCACCCCCATCTTGGCGAGCGCCACCCGGAAATTTTTCCATCCGCCCGCATGCTGGTTGCAGCGCCTTACATCATTCTCTACGAAACCGTGCCGGATACCGATGACGGCGAGATAGATTCCGTAGAGATTGTACGTGTCATTGACGGTCGCCGCGACCTGCGAACACTGTCCTGATTTTGGAAGAAATGGCTGGGGCGCCAGGATTCGAACCTGGGAATGCCGGTACCAAAAACCGGTGCCTTACCGCTTGGCGACGCCCCAACAGGGCAGCGAGAGCGAAACGCCGCTGCCTGAACCGCGCCTGATTAGCAAAGCCTGCCCGGCCCGGCAATGACCCGGCGACCAATTTTTTCACAAAATACAAGCTTTTTGGGTGCCCGGCCGCGGGCAGCATGATAGGGCTTGGCGATTGTGCGGCGGGTGCCGTCGGCACGGGCGGCATGGCATTCATTCAGGAGGTCTCGATGGCAGACCCGGCATTCGATCTCGATTTCAAGCCGGCCTATGGCGAGGCGGTTCCTGTTGCCCCGCTCATCCAGCGCCTCACCGTCAATAACCCTTCCGCCTTCACCTTTCATGGCACCAATTCCTATATCGTCGGCGACCGCTCCGTTGCCGTCATCGATCCGGGCCCGGAGGATGAGGCGCATTTTCAGGCTTTGATGGCGGCGCTCGAAGGCCGCGAGGTGACCCATATCTTCGTCAGCCACACGCACCGCGATCACTCGCCGCTGGCCCGCAGGCTGGCGCAGGCGACCGGGGCGGTGACCGTGGCGGAAGGCCCGCACCGTGCCGCGCGCCCATTACACGCGGGCGAGACAAACCCCTTTGCCGAGAGTTCCGATACGGCTTTCGTGCCCGATATCGCACTTGGCGACGGGCAGAGCCTTTCCGGCGATGGCTGGACATTGACGGCGCTACATACGCCGGGCCACACCGCCAATCACGCCGCCTTTGCGCTTGAAGGCAGCGGCATCGTCTTTTCGGCCGATCACGTCATGGCCTGGGCCACCACCATCGTGGCACCTCCGGATGGGGCGATGAGCGATTACATGGCCTCGCTGGAACGGCTGCTCACCCGCGACGACCGGCTGTTCCTGCCTGGCCATGGCGGCCCGGTCACCGATCCCGCCGCCTTCATGCGGGGCTTGCGCGCCCACCGCCGCATGCGGGAAAAGGCGGTTCTGAAGCGCATCCGGGACGGCGACAGGCGGATCGCCGACATGGTGAAGGTGATCTATGCCAGCACCGACAAGCGCCTGCATGGCGCGGCCGCACTTTCCGTGCTGGCGCATATCGAGGATCTGATCGAAAAGGGCGAAGTGCGGACGGATGGCGCGCCTTCGCTCACGGGTGAATATTTTCCGGCGTGACGGGTTTTGAGAGGCAGCATTTCAAATCTTGCTATCGCCTCAGCCATCGCTCTCCCATTGATGGCGCGGGCGAGTGCCACTCGTTTCTTCTCCCCGTCGGGGAGAAGTCCGCGGCAGCCGGATGAGGGGGCGACGGTAGAGATATTCGGAGAGCTAGCCCCCTCATACGACCCTTCGGGCCACCTTCTCCCCCTCGGGGAGAAGAAACCAAGCCGCAGCGCCATGCGCTACCTCACACCAAAAAACGTATCAATTATCGTTCAACCCTTGCATTTCCGCATCCAGCGCATCGAGATAGGCCTCGGCAATCGCCGCACCCATGCCGAGATCATGCGGGCCGTAGCGGGAGGCGACGCGCACGTCGACGATGGTGGTTTCCGCCTCTTCCTTCAGGCGGATGAGGATATCGAAACGCAGGCCCCAGATGCGGGTGCGGGTTTCACCCTGCATCAGCACCACGCCGCTGCCGTTGAAGAGGGTGGGTAACGGCGCATCAGTCGGGCGGGCCATGGGCACCGGCACGATGGAGGGCAGGTCTTCCACCGGCGCATCTTCCGTCGGCTGCGTCCTGTCCTGCGGCGGCACGCCGATGGAGGCGGCATCTTCCACGCCGATCACACCCTTCGTATGGGTGATGTGGATGGACTGGGCGGCGGCCATTTTTTTGGCGGCGGTGTAGATGCGGTCGATTGCGCCTTCATAACGGCGCCCGGCGAGGCTGGCATAGGCCTCCATCTGCGCGTCGCGGTCGGCCCTGGTGATGACGGCGGGCCGCACCAGCCATTGTTGGTTGGCCGCTGGTGCCGCCAGCCACTCCGGCACGTCGCTCAGGTCCGTGGAAATGTCGTAAATCTTTGGCTGCTGCCAATAAAGAAAAGCGCCGTAACCGACCACGCCGAGCGGCAGGGCCGAGAGAAGCAGCGCCGCCAGCGCCGAAAGCCCGCCGCGCGCACCCCTGGTCCAAAGCCGCTCGAGGCCGATGAGCGCCAGAAGCACGGCGAGAAGAGCGATACCGGCGGCAATCAGGAGCAGCCCGACAAGATCTGGCGTCGTCAACGGTCCGAAACGGTGGATACCGGCGGCGATGAGAAAAAGCGCCAGCGCCGCAAGGCCCAGATACCGGGAAAGATAGGCTGCAACCGAAAAAGGCCGGACGAAACGCACAGTCATGGAAGCGGATATCCGTTAGATCGCATTGGCTAAAAAGCGTTGCACCCGAATTCTGACAGGGAATCACCTGCATATGATGTCATAGACCGGATTTGCGACGAGGAAAACAAAGGACAATGGCGATCTGCGCTACGACGGCGAGAGCCTGGAATAATTTTCCGCATCGCACATGTTCCAGGGAATAATTCCCCGACAATGAAACAAATACGCAAGTCCATCTCTTAATTGCTGAGGAAATCGGCGTATTGTCGGCGACCTCCCTCGAGAATGCGTGTAAAAAGTGCAACATTCTCGTTTTTTGCACAATAAAGAGACATCTCATGTCACAGGCAACGACGTCCGCCGGCCCCTCCGGGCCTAAACCCTTTTACCGCAATTTCGGCTTTCAGGTTCTGATCGCCATGGTCATCGGCCTGCTGCTCGGGCTTGTTGCGCGCAACATCGGCCCCGATGCCGCCGGCAGCCCGAACTGGCTTTCGGTGACGCTGCAGACCATCGGCAGCATTTTCGTACAGCTGTTGCGCGCGCTTGTGCCGCCGCTGATCTTTACCGCCATCGTCGCCTCCATCGCCAATCTAAAGAACCTTTCCAATGCGGCAAAGCTCGTCTGGCAGACGCTTTTGTGGTTCGCCATCACCGCCCTGATCGCCGTGGTCATCGGCATCGTGCTCGGCCTCGTCATTCAGCCGGGTGTCAACACGGCGATTGCCAATACGGCAGCGGCCGCACCCTCCTCCACCGGCTCCTGGCTGGACTTCCTCAAGGGTCTGGTTCCTGCCAACGTCTTCGGCCTTGAAGCGTCCACCAAAATCAACAACGGCGCCGGCAGCACCTCGCTGAACTTCAACGTGTTGCAGTTGCTCGTCGTATCGATCGCCTTTGGCGTCGCAGCCCTCAAAGCCGGCAAGGCGGCGGAACCGTTCCTCGCCTTCAACCAGTCGCTGCTGGCCATCGTGCGCAAAATCCTGTGGTGGGTCATCCGCCTCACCCCCATCGGCACCATCGGCCTGCTCGGCCGTGCGGTTGACCAATATGGCTGGACGACGCTGTCGCAGCTCGGCTGGTATGCGGCGGCGGTCTATATCGGTCTGGCGCTCGTGCTGTTCGTGGTCTATCCGGCGCTCCTTCTCGCCCACGGCCTGAAACCCTCACGGTTCTTTGCGGGCGCATGGCCAGCCATCCAGCTTGCCTTCGTCTCACGTTCCTCCATCGGTACGCTTCCCGTCACCGAAACCGTGACGGAAAAGAGCCTCGGCGTGCCGCGCGAATATGCCGCCTTCTCCGTGCCGCTCGGCGCCACCACCAAGATGGATGGCTGCGCCGCGATCTATCCGGCAATCTCGGCGATCTTCATCGCGCAGTTCTTCCAGGTGCCGCTCGGCATTCAGGAATATGTTCTGATCGTCTTCGTTTCCGTGCTCGGTTCCGCTGCAACGGCCGGCCTGACGGGTGCTGTGGTGATGCTGACGCTGACACTCTCCACCCTCGGCCTGCCGCTGGAGGGCGTGGGCCTGCTGCTCGCCATCGACCCGATCCTCGACATGGGCCGCACGGCGGTCAACGTCGCCGGACAGGCACTGGTGCCCACCATCGTCGCCAAGCGCGAAGGCATTCTCAACGAGGCCGTCTACAACAACGCCAAGGACATCGACGCGCTCGATGACCGGGAAGTGGCGGCGGCCTGAGAACATCTGCCGGCGGTAGCGGTCGTCACGCGCGATCGCTACCGTTGCAATGCAACTTTCCACCCCGATGCGGCTTTTCCCAAAATGCAAACAGGCGTATCAATCGCGGCAATAAAACTGCCGTACGGCTGTCATATCAGGGAGAAACAAGATGCGTGTTTCCATCGTCCTCGGTTCGCTTGCCGCCATGCTGGCGCTCACCGCCTGCCAGACGCTGACGCCGGAAGAGCGGCGGGCGCGGGATGAGGCGACATGCCGGGGTTATGGTTTCCGCCCCGGCACGGACCCGATGGCCGGTTGCCTTCTCGATCTGGAGATGGACCGCCGCGCCGATAACCGCGCCTGGCAGGCGCAGATGAACCGCGACATGTTCTACCGCCCCGTGGTGGTGGAGCGGCGCATCATCGTCCAACAGAACCCCTGACGGGAATGAAGGCGACATTGCTTGGCGTCTCGCCCTCTCTCGCCTTTGCAGCCAGCGTCGCCTGCGCCGCCGCAAGCCGGGCGATGGGCACGCGGAAAGGTGAGCAGGACACGTAATCGAGATCCGCATCTTCGCAGAAATGGATCGAGGCCGGATCGCCGCCATGTTCGCCGCAGATGCCGAGCTTCAGTTCCGGCCGTGTCTGGCGGCCGCGCTCGGCGGCGATGCGGATCAGTTCCCCCACCCCGTCGAAGTCGAGCGAGATGAAGGGATCGCGTTCGATGATACCCTTGCGCTGATAGGTATTGATGAACCGCGCCGCATCGTCTCGGGAAATGCCGAAGGTGGTTTGCGTCAAATCGTTGGTGCCGAAGGAGAAGAATTCCGCGGCTTCCGCAATGACATGGGCGCGTAGTGCCGCACGCGGCAGCTCGATCATGGTGCCGGTGAGATATTCGATCTCCATGCCGGTTTCCTGCGCCACGGCTGCGGCAACACCATCGATGACCGCAGTCACGTAATCCAGCTCGGAGCGGAGGCCGACCAGCGGCACCATGATTTCGGGCACGACGGGTGCGCCGGTGATGCGCGCCGCAGCGACGGCCGCTTCAAAAATGGCGCGTGCCTGCATTTCGGCGATTTCCGGATAGGAAATGGCCAGACGGCAGCCGCGATGGCCGAGCATGGGGTTGAATTCGTGCAGCGCATCCAGCCGCTGGCGGAACACCGTCTGCGGCATGCCCATGGCGGCGGCGACCTCGACGATCTCACCATCGGTCTTCGGCAGGAATTCGTGCAGCGGCGGGTCGAGCAGGCGGATCGTTACCGGCAGGCCGTGCATGATCTGGAACAGTTCGGTAAAATCCGATCGCTGCATCGGCAGAAGCTCGTCAAGCGCTGCCCGCCTGCCCTTTTCGCTTTCGGCGAGGATCATTTCGCGCATCACATGGATGCGGTCGCCCTCGAAGAACATGTGTTCGGTGCGGCAGAGGCCGATACCCTCGGCACCGAAGGCGCGGGCGGCACGGGCGTCGGCAGGCGTATCGGCATTGGTGCGCACCGTCATGCGGCGCAGGCTATCAGCCCATTCCATCAGCTTGCCGAAATCGCCCGAAAGTTCCGGCTGTGTCATCGGCACTTCGCCCTTCAGTACCCGGCCGGAAGAACCGTCGATGGTGATGATGTCGCCGCGTTTCAGCATGCAGCCGACGCCGATCAGCACCTTGTTGCGCATATCGACGCGCATGGAGCCGGCGCCGGTGACGCAGGGAATGCCCATGCCGCGCGCCACCACGGCGGCGTGGCTTGTCATGCCGCCACGCGTCGTCAGAATGCCTTCGGCGGCATGCATGCCGTGAATATCTTCCGGGCTGGTTTCGATGCGCACCAGAATGACGCGGCGTCCCTCCGCTTCGGCGGCGACCGCCTCTTCCGAGGTGAAGACGATCTCACCCGTCGCCGCACCCGGCGAGGCCGGCAGGCCGGAGCCGATGATGGGGCGGGAAATACCGGGATCGATGGTGGGGTGCAGCAGCTGGTCGAGCGATGAAGGCTCGATGCGGCAGACGGCCTCCTCCTGCGAAATCAGCCCGGCTTCCACCATATCGACAGCGATCTTCATGGCGGCGCGGGTGGTGCGCTTGCCGGAACGGGTCTGCAACATCCAGAGCTTGCCGCGCTCGATAGTGAATTCCAGATCCTGCATGTCACGATAGTGCGTTTCCAGCCGCTTGCAGATCGCCAGAAATTCGGAAAAAGCCTCCGGCATCAGCTTTTCCATGGAAGGCTTGTCGGAACCCGATACCAGCCGCGCGGCCTCGGTGATGGATTGCGGCGTGCGGATGCCTGCAACCACGTCTTCCCCTTGCGCATTGACGAGGAATTCACCGTAAAGCTCTGCCTCGCCGGTCGAGGGATTGCGGGTGAAGGCAACGCCGGTTGCCGAGGACGAGCCAAGATTGCCGAAGACCATGGCCTGAACGTTGACCGCCGTGCCCCAGTCGCCGGGAATATTATGCAGGTGACGATAGGTCACGGCGCGGTGGTTGGTCCAGCTGGCGAAAACTGCGCCGATGGCACCCCAGAGCTGGACATGACAATCCTGCGGGAAGGCTTCGCCAAGCTCGTCCTCGATCAGCTTCTTGTAGAGCGAAACGACGTGCTGCCATTCGACCGCCGACATGTCGGTATCGTATTCATGGCCAAGCCGGCCTTTTTCGTCCTCCAGGATTTCCTCGAACATTTCATGGTCGAGGCCCATGACGACATCGCCATACATCTGGATGAAACGGCGATAGCTATCCCACGCAAATCGGGCGTCGCCCGCATCGTGGCCAAGCGCCTCGACCGTGCGATCGTTGAGCCCGAGGTTGAGGACGGTGTCCATCATGCCGGGCATGGAGGCGCGGGCGCCGGAGCGCACGGAAATGAGCAGCGGCGACTTGCTGCCGCCGAAGGTTTTGCCGGTGACGATCTCCATGCCATGCAGCCCGGCCATGACCTGCAGCTTCAGCTCTTCGGGAAGATCGCGGCCATTCTTGTGATAAAGCGCGCAGGCATCGGCGATAATCGTGAGGCCGGGGGGAACGGGTAGGCCGAGACTTGCCATTTCGGCAAGGTTCGCGCCCTTGCCGCCCAATATAGCAACGTCACCTGCCCTGCCTTCGGCAGCACCATTGCCGAAGGTATAAACCCATTTTTTCATTCCACGCTCTCCACCCAGAAGCGTTGTCATTTTTCTATCATCTACAGCATTGCCAGCATGTTGGGAACGCCGCAACGTGCAGTTTACATCGCAGTGCAGCATAATTGCGGCGAATTACGCGCAAGAATTGCCGCAAAGGCCAAATACGGCATGATTGACGCATTCGTGTAGTGCGCTGAAACGGAGTGTTGCCTAAGCCATTCAAATCGCTGCAAAGAGATTATTCATGCAATTTACCCGCCGCCATACGTTGAAATTTGCCGGAATTTCCTGTGCCGCCACCGCTCTTGCCGGGGCGCTCAAAGCGGAAGGGGGTGCAACTCCCGCAAATGCCACCCTGCCCTTCGCCTTAACGACACCGATGCATGTGGGTCAGGCGGCGCTGCGTGTGCGCGATCTCGATCAGATGATCGAGTACTACCGCTCGGTGCTCGGTATGAACGAGGTGGAACGCACGGCAAGGGGTGTGACGCTCGGTATCGGCAACGTGCCGCTGCTCGATCTCGTGCACAAGCCGGCGGCGGATTTCGAGAGCCCCACTTCCGCCGGCCTGTTCCACATCGCCTATCTGATGCCCTCCCGCAAGGATCTGGCGCGATGGCTGGTGCACGCGGCGCTGAAGCAGGTGCCGCTAACGGGTTTTGCCGACCACAATGTCAGCGAGGCGATCTATCTCAACGATCCCGAGGGCAACGGCATCGAGGTTTACAGCGACCGGCCGAAGGACACATGGGTCTGGAACGGTAACGTGGTGAAGATGGGCACCGAACAACTCGATGTCGATGATCTCGTGACGCTGACCGATACCAGAAAAAGCGATTATGAGGCTGCCCCGGCGGGGATGCGTATCGGGCATGTTCACCTGCGGGTCGGCGAAATCGCCGCCGCCCGCGCCTTTTACGAAGAGGCCATCGGCCTGCGACCGACGCAGGATGCGCGCTCGGACGCGTCTTTCCTTTCTTCCGGCGGTTATCACCATCATCTGGCGGTGAATACATGGAACAGCAGGGGTGCGAAGGCACGCAACGCTTCCGAAACCGGCCTCGACTGGTTTTCAATTACCGTTCGCAATTCCGCCGATCTGGAAGCGCAGAAGACGCGGCTGCGGGCCGCCGGTTGCGTGCTGGTGGAGATGGAGAATAACGTCGTGGAAGCGATCGACCCCTGGGGCACGCGGCTGCGGCTGGTGCCGGGTTGAGGTTTGAGGCTTTAATTTTGCGGCGAGGAGATGCCGAGAACGCCTGCGCCATATCGTTCGAATTCCGCAAAGCACAGCATCCGCATTCCCTCATTCCTGCGCTCGTCACAGGAATCTAGCCAGCCCAAGTCCTTAGGCTGGAAGGGCTCCTGTCGCCGCGCAGACGCGCGCCGGCTGGATTCCTGTGACGAGCACAGGAATGAGCGAAAAAAGGGGCGTGTGCCCCCTAGGAAGAAAGCCTTGCGAGGCCACGGCAGCGGCCTCGCAAGGCATTCCATCCGGTACAGGAAACCGGATGGTGGGGTCTGGAGAGAGCCCTAAGCTTGTGACCAATACATAGCAAAATGCCGCGCGAAGTCGCTCACCCGAATGGGTGAGACAGCGCGATAAATTCCCATTGAGCAAAAGTCGGGAACGTATCCCCCAACAAGCCGCCTCAGACGGCTTCGCGTAACTGTTCGGCGGTCTGCAAATCCACGGAGACGAGTTGCGACACTCCCTGCTCTGCCATGGTGACGCCGAACAGGCGGTTCATGCGCGCCATGGTGATGGGATTGTGGGTGATGATAACGAAGCGGGTTTCGGTGGAGGCCACCATCTCGTCCATCAGGTTGCAGTAGCGCTCGACATTGTGGTCATCGAGCGGCGCGTCCACCTCGTCCAGCACGCAGATTGGTGCGGGGTTGGTCAGGAAGACCGCGAAGATCAGCGCCATGGCCGTCAGCGCCTGCTCGCCGCCCGAAAGCAATGTCATGGTCTGCGGCTTCTTGCCGGGCGGGCGGGCGAGGATTTCAAGGCCGGCTTCCAGCGGGTCGTCGGATTCGATCAGCTGCAATTCCGCTGTGCCGCCGCCGAAGAGATGGGTGAACAGCCGCTGGAACTGCGAATTGACCACGTCGAAGGCGGCGATCAGCCGTTCTCGGCCCTCGCGGTTGAGGTTCTGGATACCGGCGCGCAGCTTGCGCACGGCGTCGATGATGTCGTCCCGCTCCTTGATGAGCGCCTCGAGCTTGGCGGAAAGCTCGGCCTGTTCTTCCTCGGCGCGCAGATTGACGGCGCCAAGCCTTTCGCGCTCGATCTTCAGCCGGTCAAGATCGCGCTCGACATCGCGTATATCCGGCTTCGGCTGATCCGGGCCAAGGCCGGTCAGGCGAAATGCCATATGTGGCTCGGTATTCAGCGTTTCGCGGATGCGATGTTCCGCCTCCTGCCGTTTTTCGCGGGCGGAGACCAGCCGCTCTTCGGCACGGCCGCGCTTCTCGCGGGCTTCGGCCAGTTCAGAAAGCGCCGTCGCCGCCACCCGGTCGGCGGCACGTTGCAGGTTTTCGGCCTCGGCCAGCCGGTCGGCGGCGGCGCGGCGGGCGTCTTCGGTCTTTTGCAATTCGTTGAGCAGGTTACGGCGTTTCTCGTCGAATTCCTCCGGCGCAATGTCCAGTTCGGCGATTTCCTCGCGCGCTTCTTCCTCGCGTTCGCGCAGCGTGGCGATATGATCGGCAGCACTTGCCGCCCGCGATTGCCAAGTGGAACGCTCCTGCCCTATCGCCTGGATTCTGCGCTGGCGGCTTTCCGCCTCGCGGCTCACGCCCTCATGGCGGGCGCGCGCTTCCGCCAACAGGCCGCGGTCGGTGGCAACTTCGAGCTGGCTTTCGCGCAGCTTGAGATCAAGCACGGAAAGGTCCGGCGCATCTTCCATTTCGATACGGGCATTTTCTTCCTGGACGGCGATTTCGTCGATCTGCGCGCCAATCTGGTTCAATGCTTCGGAGACGATATCCCGGCGGCGCAGCAGATCGCCCGAAGCCCGTTCGGCAGAAGTCAGCGCCTCACGCGCCTCGGCAAGCTGTCGGGTCGCAAGCCGGCTCCGGTCGCGCACGTCCGAAAGCCGCAATTCGCTGCTTCTGATGTCCTCGGTTTTCGCGGCAAGCTGGTCTTCGGCGTCTTCCAGAATGGAGCGGGCCTCATCCAGTTCCGTCTCGATTTCGGCAAGGCGGTTCTTCTGCGACAGGCGAAGTGCTGCTGCACCCGGCGCATCGGCGCTGGCGATATGCCCGTCCCAGCGGAACAGTGCGCCCTCGCGCGTGACCAGTCGCTGGCCGGCTTTCAGCGAGGGCAACAGGCGCCGGGCCTCCGATACGTCTGCAACGACGCCGATCTGCGCAAGGGCACGTCTAAGCGCATCCGGCGCCTGCGCATAATCCAGAAGCGGTTTGGCACCCTGCGGCAGGGCGGGATCGCCAGCGCCGTCGCCATTGCCGCCCCAATAGGCGGGGGCGCTCGCATCGAGCGGGCTTTCGAGATCGTCGCCCAGCGCCGCGCCCAATGCGGCCTCATAACCGCGCTCCACCGTCATTTCTTCCGCCACCGGCGTGAAACTGCCATTGGCAGCAGCGCTGGAGGCGAGGATTTTGGTGATGGTGCGCGCTTCTATATCCAGTGCGTTCAGCCGGTTTTTCGCGGCTTCCAGCGGCCCACGCGCCAGTGCTTCGGCGGAACGCGCCTCGGCAACGGCGGCCTCGGCCTCTTCCACGACAATCAAAGCGTCCTCGACCGCGATCTCAGCCGCCTCTACAGCTTCGCGCCGCTCCGCAGGATCGGGAAGGCCGGAGAGCTTTTCGTCGACGGCGTCAACCTCGGCGGATGCTTCCTGCGATTGCCGCTCGAGCCTCAGCTTGCGGTCGGAAAGATCGCGGATCGCCCGCTCCAGCTGCTGACGGCCGGCAGCGGCTTCCGCGCGTTCGGCGGTGATTGATGTGAAGATGGCTTCGCTTTCCGACAGCTTGACGGTCGCAGCCTCGAAGGCCTCGCGCATCTCGTCGGCGTGGCGACCGGAATCGGAGAGGATTTCCAGAAGCTCGGCCTCTTCTTCATCAAGCCGCGCGAGTATCTGGGCATTATCGGCGACCAGCCGTTCCTCGCGGACGATATCTTCGCCAAGCTGCGAGAGACGGCGGGCCAGCTCGTCGCGGCGGCGCAGCAGGCGGTTCGCCTCGTCATCCAGCTGAGTGCGGGCGATCTGCAGGCGTTGCAGGGCGGCGGCGACGCGGGCCTCGTCCTCGCGCAGTTCCGGCAATTTCAGGCTGGCGATGGCCTGCTGCTTGGCCGCCTCCATCTGGCCTTGAGCCTTTTCGGCGACGATGTTGGTCGCCTGATTAAGCGCGCTTTCCGCCTCGCCTTCCGCTTCCTTTGCCTCCACCCAGCGGATGTGCAGAAGGGTCGCCTCGCGGGCGCGGATATCCGCCGACAGCATCTTGAAACGGTTGGCCTGACGCGCCTGGCGTTTCAGGCTTTCGATCTGGCTTTCCAGCTGGGCGGTCACATCCTCCAGCCGCTCCAGATTGGTTTCGGCGGCGCGCAGGCGAAGCTCGGCCTCGTGGCGGCGCGAATGCAGGCCGGAAATGCCGGCGGCCTCTTCCAGCAGCTGGCGGCGGGCCTGCGGCTTGGCATTGATAAGTTCGCCGATGCGGCCCTGCCCCACCATGGAGGGCGAGCGTGCGCCGGTGGAGGCATCGGCAAACAGCAGTTGCACATCCTTGGCGCGCGCTTCCTTGCCATTGATACGATAAACGGAGCCGTTTTCACGTTCGATGCGGCGCGTCACCTGAATTTCATCGGCATCGTTGAAGGCGGCGGGCGCGGTGCGGTCGGAATTGTCGAGATAAAGGCCGACTTCGGCGGTGTTTCTGGCCGGGCGGTTGCCGGAGCCGGAGAAGATGACGTCATCCATGCCGGATGCGCGCATGTTCTTGTAGGAGTTTTCGCCCATCACCCAGCGCAGCGCTTCGACCAGATTGGACTTGCCGCAGCCATTCGGACCGACAACGCCTGTCAGACCGGGCTCGATGATGAATTCCGATGGTTCAACGAAGGACTTGAAACCGACGACGCGGAGCTTGTTGAACTTCATGCCGCCATGCTCCGGATATAAAAACGGCAATAAAAAACGGGCGTGCGGAAATTTCCGCCGCCCGTCTCTTTCAGGCTTCGGTGATCAGAGCAGCTTGTCGATGACAGCCGACATGGTTTCAACCGACATGTCTCCTGCGTATTTCTTGCCGTTGATGATGAAAGTCGGCGTGGAGTTGATGCCGAATTCCGTCGCACCGCGTTGCATGGTTGCGTTCACATCATCCAGAAGTTTCTGGTTCGTCAAGCAGGCCTCGAAAGACTCCTGTGAGAAACCGGCCATTTTCGACATTTGCAGCAGGGCGGCACGCGCATCCTGGGCGGTCGCCCAGCTCTGCTGCTGCTTGAACAGCATGGAAACGAAGGGGAAATACTGTCCTTCCGGTGCGCAGCGCGCCAGCATGAAGGCGGCAGCGGCGCGCGGATCGAACGGGAATTCGCGCAGCACGAAATAGACCTTGCCGGTATCGATGTACTTCTTCTTGATTTCTTCGAAGGTCTTGTTGTGGAAGTTAGCGCAGTGCGGGCAGGTCATCGACATATATTCGACGATCTTGACGGGTGCGTTGGCATCACCGAGCGCTGCTTCCGGCAGCGGGCCGGGCTTCATCACCGCAGCCATATCCACATCACCGGTGGATTCAGGCAATTCCTGCGCCTGGGCAATACCGGGCGTGAAGGCAAACGGCAGAGCCGTGGCAAGGGCGGCAAAGGCAACACCGCCGAGAAGGCTGCGACGGGAAATGGTCAGTTCGGGAAAATGCATGAAAGCACCTGTTGGTAATAGACTCTATTGTCCGTTGATTCCGATATAGCGACGGCCTGTTCATCACAAGCGGGGTTTTGAACTCTTCTTGTCAAAGAATTGTGACCAGTCAAGGACGGCATCCTTCATCAAATCGTCTTGCGCCCCGGCTTCTTCTGCAACACCGCCGTTCCAAGCCTTTCCACCGCCTTGCGCAATGCCTCGCTCTCGATGCCTTCCATCATGTCATCGAGACGTTTTGCCGCATCGCCGCGCAGGGGCTGCGGTTTGCGCCGGCGGGTGATGGCCTGCGACACCGGCTTCTGCACGATCCTGATCTGGCGCACCGCCGGAAAGCCGAAAAAGCCGTTGATGCGGGCAATCAGTTCGCCCTGCGCATGGGTGAGAAACAGGGCGCGCGCGCCTTCGCAGGCAATCGTCAGCACGCCGGGCTGATAACCACCGCGATCCGGGCCTTCGTCGCGGCGCGGCCAAGTGATCTTTTCGGGCCGTGTGCAATCGGCAAAATCGTCGCCGGCAATCTCGTCCCAGGAGCCGAGCAGCGCGGTGTTGATGCCGGCGCGTTTCGACAGGACCGGGTCCATGATGCCATTGGCAACTTCGGCGATCTGGACGACGCCTTTCCTCTGTTGAACGCCCTTCTGGGGATAACGCATGTTTCACTCACGTTTTGGGAGCCGGCGAATCCGCATGTTCTTGATCGCCCGCTTCTTATGTCCCAACTATAGGCCAAATCGAACAGAAACGGCAAACCATGCTTCAAAAAACCGCCTCGTCGTCTTATGCGCAGATGCTGCTCGCATGGTACGACCGGCATCATCGCGAATTGCCCTGGCGCACCTCCCCGGCCATGGCGGCGCAGGGAAAACGTGCCGATCCCTATCACGTCTGGCTTTCCGAAGTGATGCTGCAGCAGACGACGGTGCAGGCGGTCAAACCCTATTTCCTGAAGTTTCTCGCCGCCTGGCCGCGTGTTGACGATCTGGCGGCGGCACCGGTCGAGGATGTCATGGCCGCATGGGCGGGGCTGGGTTATTACGCCCGCGCCCGCAACCTGAAAAAATGCGCGGAAGCTGTGTCGCGCGAACATGGCGGCGTCTTTCCGGATACGGAAGAGGGCCTGAAGCAATTGCCCGGTATCGGCGACTATACGTCCGCCGCCGTCGCTGCCATCGCATTCAATCGTCAGGCGGCTGTCATGGATGGCAATGTCGAACGGGTCATTTCGCGGCTCTTTGCCATCGATGCACCCCTGCCCGGCTCAAAGCCCGCCATGAAAGCGAAGGTGGCAGAGCTGACACCTGCCGAAAGACCCGGCGATTTTGCCCAGGCGATGATGGACCTCGGCGCAACGATCTGCACGCCGAAGCGGCCGGCCTGCGCGCTCTGTCCGTTCAATGGCGTCTGTCTGGCGCTTGCGGAAGACGAGCCGGAACGGTTTCCGGCGAAAGCCGCGAAAAAGGCAAAACCGGTGCGGCTCGGGGCTGCTTTTGTGGCCGTCAATACAGAAGGTGAAATCCTGTTGCGGCGGCGCATCGACAGCGGGCTTCTGGGCGGCATGACCGAGGTGCCGACAACGGCATGGACCGCCCGTCTGGATGGCGGCACGGAGGTCAGCCACGCGCCCTTTCCCGCCGACTGGCAGGCGGCGGGCGTCATCGTGCATGTCTTCACCCATTTCGAACTGCGGCTCACCGTCTATCGCGCACAGGTTCCGGATGGCCTTCAAACCGGACCGGATGACGGATGGTGGGAGCCGGTTACAAATCTTGACGCGCAGGCGCTGCCAACGGTGATGAAGAAAGTCATCGCGCAGGCTATTCCATCCACGCATCGGCCCGAAAATCGGAATCGATTTTCGACAGGAACGATGCGCAACTCAAAGCTTTAGAGCGTCTTTCAGACGCTCTAATATCCGATAAAAGCAGGAACATTCGATGACCAAGATTGAGCATATCGTATTCGACATCGGCAAGGTGCTGATCCACTACGATCCGCATATTCCCTATAGCCGCCTTATCCCCGATGCCGATGAGCGCCAATGGTTCTTCGACAATGTCTGCACCCATGACTGGAACCTCGAGCAGGATCGCGGCCGCCGCTGGGAGGACGCCGAGGCCTTGTTGGTTGAGAAATTCCCGGACCGGGAAGAGCACATCCGCTCCTTCCGCAAGTTCTGGCATGAGATGGTCTCGCATTCCTACGACGACAGCGTCGCAATCATGGTCGGGCTGATCAACAGCGGCCATGACGTGACGATGCTCACCAACTTCGCCTCCGACACTTTTCGCGAAGCGCAGAAGATGTTTCCCTTCCTCACCTTGCCGCGCGGCGTCACCGTCTCTGGCGATGTGAAGCTGCTGAAACCTGACGTGGCGATCTATGAGCTGCACGCCAGGGAATTCGGCCTTAACCCCGCCGCTAGCATCTTCATTGACGATACGCTCGCAAATGTCGAAGGCGCAAAAGAAGCCGGCTGGCAGGCGGTGCATTTTACCGGCGCCGAGAAACTGAAGCAGGATTTGCATGCTTTTGGGGTGGTCGTTTAATCATCCACAGATCAGTAAAAGAAATTGGCGCAGGCGGAAATGGCGGTCTCCGGCCTGCGCCAGTCCTGCCGCAAGCGGCATCGGACGCAATGTTTTTGTGAGCTTTCCGAACCGGATTTTCACAACCATTGCTCTGATTTGAGACAGTATTGTTCGTCTCTTGCGCGAAACTTGCCTGACTAAAATAATATATTCGAAAATACCAACGCCCGACACCGAGGTGCCGGGCGTTGGTCGTTCTCCATCCGGGACTGAAGGTACTAAACCGGACGGAGACGTATGCTGGCAAGGGCGGGCGGTGGATCGTCCGTCTTCAGCCTTTTGGGCTTTCGACTATTCGGCCTTTGCCATTTCACTGCGGATGATGGCTCTGAGATCGTCGATCGGCTTCAGGTCGTCGCCGTCTTCGAAGTGCCAGAACGTCCATCCGTTGCATGCGTCGAGACCCTGCACCTTCGCGCCGAGGCGGTGGATGGAGCCGGCGGTTCCGGCGGATGCAAGCGTACCATCCGCACGAATAATGGCGCTATAACGGCGCTTCGCATCCGTCAGCACCTGGCCGGGGCGGACGAGGCCGCTTTCCAGCAAGGTGTTGAAGGCAACGCGGGGCTCGGCCTTCTTGCCGGTCATGACCGTCAGTTCCGCCTTGCCGAGCGGCTCGACGGCGGCGATGCGGGCGGACGCCGCATCGATGTAATCCTGCTCGCGCTCAATGCCGACAAAGTGACGGCCGAGACGTTTTGCAACAGCACCCGTGGTGCCGGAGCCGAAGAACGGATCGAGCACGACATCGCCCGGCTTGGTGGACGCCATGATGATGCGCGCCAGCAAGGCTTCCGGCTTCTGGGTGGGATGCACCTTCTTGCCGTCCTCGCCCTTCAGCCGCTCATTGCCGCTGCAGATCGGGAACAGCCAGTCCGAGCGCATCTGCACATCGTCATTGGAAGCCTTCAGTGCGTCGTAATTGAAGGTATAGCTCTTGGCTTTCGGATCGCGGCTCGCCCAGATCATCGTCTCATGGGCGTTCTGGAAACGGCGGCCCTTGAAATTGGGCATGGGGTTGGTCTTGCGCCAGACGATATCGTTGAGGATCCAGAAATCGAGGTTCTGGAGCATGGCGCCAACGCGGAAAATATTGTGATAGGAGCCGATGACCCAGATGGTGCCATTGGGCTTCAGCACACGACGGCAGGCGAGCAGCCAGGCGCGGGTGAAGGCATCATAGGCCTCGAAGGAGGCGAACTGGTCCCATTCGTCATCGACGGCGTCGACCAGCGATTGATCGGGCCGGTGCAGCGTGCCGCCAAGCTGGAGATTATAGGGCGGATCGGCGAAAATCGCGTCCACCGACTGGCTCGGTAGGGCATCCAAGGCAGCGACACAATCACCTTTGATGATGCTGTCTTTCCAGGCGTCACTCTCACCCGCACGATCAAAACCGGCACGCCGAAAATCGGCCAGCGGAAAAACTGCTGCCATTGGTACTCGCTCCATACGCTTACTCTCTACTGATGCTTATGGTTACCGAAGATGGTTATCAAAGCCTGAACAAGTCACGGAAAATGCGAAATAAATCGCTGTCGCGGCACGCAGGCGCGATTTGCGGCGGCCGGCGGGGGAACCCGAAGCCGGGCAAAAACGTTGTGCACAATGGGTTCTCCTGTCCCCGCATATCGGCGCGGCGGGAGGAGCCATGATGGCAGGGGGTAATCCGCAATGGGGTCCGTGATGAAAATGGCTTCTTTTTCCATGAGTGTCGTCTGCGCTGCACTTTTCGCAACGGCGCTGCCAGCGCCCTCGCAGGCGCAGCAACCGGCCCCGCAATATAACGTCGTCACCGATGCGGTCCTGTTCGATGGCGGCCCCTCGCTCGGCAACAGCGACAGGGTGCGTTGGGATTTCTACAAGGCAGACCGCTCCGGCGGCCGCACCGACGACAATGCCGGCGGGTCCTATGACGCCACCTTCGAGGCGAAACTGCCGGCGGGCAAATATGTCGGGGTCGCGGCGCTCGGCAATGTGACCCGCGAAGTGTCGTTCGAGGTCAAGGACGGAAGCGTCGCGAGGCCGAAAGTAAATTTCGATGCGGCCGAATTAACCGTCGTGCCGAAGCGCAGCGCCGGCGGCGATGTGGAAACCCAGGCGAAAACCGAAATCACCAAGGGCGACTTCAAGGACAGTGTCTATGGGCAGAATACTGTCTTCGTGCCGGCCGGCGAAATCACCCTCACCGGCAGCATCGGCCCGGCGCGGGCTGAGGAGACGCTTGCCATCAAGGCCGGCGATAAGATCAGCCACGAGCTGGTGATTCCAAGCGGCGTTGTCGTTGCCAAGGCGGTTTATGCGGAAGGCGGCAGGGCCGTCGAAACGGATGATATCCGCTTCGAGGCCATGTCGGCCAAGGAAACAC
The DNA here is from genome assembly GCF_002008225.1 of Agrobacterium salinitolerans. Taxonomy (GTDB): domain Bacteria; phylum Pseudomonadota; class Alphaproteobacteria; order Rhizobiales; family Rhizobiaceae; genus Agrobacterium; species Agrobacterium salinitolerans. Next base: position 1,045,662 of record NZ_MRDH01000006.1, read on the forward strand.
TCGATGGCACGCGCCAGACCATCAACGGCACTTACGGCACCGGCAAGATGATGGAAATGCCGGCCGGGGATTTCGTCATGCGCGCCCGTCTCGGCAAGGTGACGGTGGAACAGCCCTTCACCATGACTGCCGGACAACGCACGGAAATTACCCTCAATCTCGATGCCGGCGTTCTCGCCATCACCGCCCCTGGTGCTGAACGGATCGATATCGTCGAAACGACCAAGGATCTTCAGGGCACGCAGAAGGAGATTTCCGGTCGTTACGGCACGAAACATCAGGAAACCCTGCATCCGGGCGATTATTCGGTGAAGGTAAGCTACGACAAGAAATCCGGTCGCGAGCCGAAGGAAATCAAGGCGACGGTCAAGGCGGCGGAGCGGACCGAGACGACGGTGGCGGAGTAATTGCGGCGGGGCGCTTGTTCCCTGCTTCCTCTCACCTCATCCCTGTGACAAGCACAGGGATGAGGGCCGGCGGAATTTAGAACATCACGATTTCCGGCCGGAAGGCCCGTATTTGGGCCTGAGCATCGGATGGCTGGAAAGACCCGCCGCATCCTTCGGCACCACCTGCAACGGCGCGCCGATTTTCACGCCGGCAAATCCCGAGGCCGCGATGCGGTCGCACAGCCTGATCCACTGGCAGCCGCGACAGGCCTGCCGGATGTCTCCAGCGACAAAAGCCAAGCGCATCTTGGTGAGAAAATCCGGCGTCACCCGCAGCCTTTTACCGGCGGCCAGTGCCTCGCCCAAAAGCGCCGACACCGACAGACGGGCCGTCTCGTCCCGTTGGACAATGCCTTCGTTGAAACAGTGGGCGTGGCTTTCGCAGAGCAGACCTTCGCAGATATCGTCCGCCCCTTCCACCAGTTCGATATCCTCGCCCGCATTCAGCCGGGCGGCGACACGGTCATAATTTTCGACGAAGCCGGACGTATATCCCTTGCCCACATAGGTCAGCATACAGAGAAGATGGTGGGGGCGGAGACGGACGGTCACGGGCCCGTCCTATCCGACGATGGCGAAGGCGTCGCGCACCGAGCCGGACGAGGTGCGGATCGCCTTGCGGCCGATCCATTGCACATGCCCGTCGAGGATACGCACCGCCTCTTCGGCGCGGCCGCCGCGCAGCGCGTCGATGATCGCGCGGTGATCGGTATCGGTACGACGCTCCCAGCCGGCGCGCCAGGCGGAAAACAGGAAGCGGGCGCTCGCCGCATGCAATCCGTCGATCGCCTCCATCAAACGTGGCATGTTGCAGGGCGCGGTGATGAGGCGATGGAAACGACGATTGGCCTCCTCCCAATGCTGCACATCGACGGCGCTGTCGCCTTCGAGCGTTGCGGCCTCCGCCTGGTCGAGAATGGCTGAAGTCATGTTGGGAATGGCGTGGCGCAGCGCCAGAACTTCAAGGGCGGCGCGCATTTCCGCCACCTCGCGCACATCGTCAAGGCCGAAATCCGCCACCCGGACACCCCGGCGCGGAATGCTGGCCGCCAGTCCCTGCGCTTCCAGCCGCCGGAATGCCTCGCGCACCGGCACATGCGAGGCGCCGAATTCGGCGGCAATGTGGTCCTGCCGCAACCTTTCGCCCGGTGACAGCTCACCGCGAACGATACGCTCGGCAAGCGTGCGGCTGATGCGCGCGGCAATGGTGTCTTCAGGCGTATTCTTCACTGTCTTGGGCATAACATCCCATAACGCATATGGCGCGGCCGTGTGTAGCGGTTTTTGCGCGAAAGAGGAACGCCAAACCAAATATTCGAGGCGACGCAGTCGCTTACACAGGCCGACCGAGCTATGAGCCTGATGGGACCGACCTCTGCGGGCGAGCCGGTTGAGCTTGGCGCAGACATGGTCTAAAAGCCCGGCATCATCTTCTTCCAGCCAAATTCGATACAGGGAGCGCCCATGAGCGGCTTCGACCTCATTATTTTCGACTGTGACGGCGTTCTCGTCGATTCCGAAATCATCGCGGCGCAGGTGGAATCGCGTCTCCTGACCGAAGCCGGATATCCGATCTCCGTCGAGGAAATGGGCGAGCGTTTCGCCGGCATGACCTGGAAGAATATTCTCCTGCAGGTGGAAAGCGAAGCCAGCATTCCGCTGTCGGCATCGCTGCTCGACAAGTCGGAAAAGCTGCTCGACATGCGGCTGGAACGCGACGTGAAGGTCATCGAAGGCGTCAAATTCGCCCTCTCGCGCCTGACGACACCGCGCTGCATCTGCTCGAACTCATCGAGCCACCGCCTCGACATGATGCTGACGAAGGTGGGGCTGAAGCCCTATTTCGCGCCGCATATCTATTCCGCCAAGGACCTTGGGGCCGACCGCGTGAAGCCCAAGCCCGACATCTTCCTGCACGGTGCGGCGCAATTCGGCGTTTCCCCCGACCGCGTGGTCGTGGTCGAGGATTCCGTGCACGGCATCCACGGCGCTAAGGCCGCCGGCATGCGCGTCATCGGCTTTACCGGCGCATCCCACACCTATCCGAGCCACGCCGACCGGCTGACGGATGCGGGTGCGGAAACGGTGATTTCGCGCATGCAGGACCTGCCCGCCGTGATCGCGGCGATGGCGGAGTGGGAAGGCGCTTTTTAGTTGCTGGCTTTCGCCCAAACGCCATTTCGTCATGCTCGGGCTTATCCCGAGCATCTGCAACGGTTTGAATTTACGTGAGGTGTTTGGATCCTCGGGACAAGCCCGAGGATGACGTCGCGTATGAGGAATATTCCTCCGTAGTCCAACCGGAGCCCGCAAAAGCAGCCCCGGTTTTTTACATCTAGCCCGTCAAATCACCGGCGTTTGGTCTTGGCCTTCGCGCCCTGCTCGGCAAATCCGATATAGACGCTGACAGACCGCGGCGCGCCGCCCGGTCCGTTCGGGATGGCGACGTGGTCGTTGTTGAAGATGAACTGCGTGCCAGCACCGCCTGCGGGGAGATCGATGGCGAAGTTGGTCGTTTCGCCGAAAATCTCGCCGTCGCCGTCCTTCACCGTCACGCGGATCGGCACGGTCACGCGGCCGGGCTTGCCCATCGGGCCGGGAACGAGGCGGCCCTGCGCCAAGACGTTCACAGTCAGTGTCGATTCATTGGCGGTGCAGGAGCGTGTCGTGTCTGACAGCGAGACCTGATAGGCGAGTTTCTGCGGATCGTCCTTGGCGCCACCGGCGTAAACGCGATGGACGGCATTGGCGTCGAGAACCGTCACCGTCGGGCAGTTTGCCTGCACAACCGGGGTCACGGCATTGGCCTGCGCGGCTGGAGGATTGACGGCAAGCGAGTCCGACGGGTTGGATGAATTGCATCCTGCAACGACGGCCAGAAGCGACATCGCGGCGGACAAACGCAAGAAATTCCCTGACACTCTTCTAATTCCCTCTCCATTGTCCCGGAACCGAACCGGAGACGCTGTTTATTGACCTTTCACGCAGGTTGGCGATGGTCTATAGCAGCGACGCCGGAAAAAATCGATTGGCATGTTCGGTTTTGCTTGAATTTTCAAAAAAGCCCTTCATTACCTCGCCAATCGCCTCATTCCGGCGGGATGCTGCTGATAAAGAGCCGGCAACGGCACGGACAGACCGGTAAACGACAAGGGACTATCTCGTGAAATATGTATCGACCAGGGGTGCGGCCCCTTCGCTTGGTTTCTGCGACGCGCTTCTGGCGGGCCTTGGCCGTGATGGCGGGCTTTACGTGCCGCGCGAATGGCCCTCCATGTCGAAAAAGGAAATCCGCAACCTGCGCGGAAAATCCTATCAGGACGTCGCCTTCGAGGTTCTCTACCGTTTCACCGGCGGTGAAATTCCGGCCGACAAGTTCAGGGCGATGATCGACGACGCCTATTCGACGTTCCGCCATCCGGCCGTAGCACCCCTGACGCAGACCGGGCCGAACACCTTCGTGCTGGAGCTTTTCCATGGCACCACGCTCGCCTTCAAGGATGTGGCGATGCAGCTTCTTGCCCGTCTGATGGATTATACGCTGACGCAGCGCGGCGAACGCGCCACCATTGTCGGCGCCACCTCCGGCGACACGGGCGGTGCGGCGATCGACGCCTTTGCCGGCCGCGAGCGCACCGATATCTTCATCCTTTTCCCCAATGGCAAGGTTTCGCCGGTACAGCAGCGCCAAATGACGACATCCACCGCTTCCAATGTTCACGCAGTGGCGATCAACGGCAATTTCGACGATTGCCAGACGCTGGTCAAAGAGATGTTCAACGACGTGAAGTTCCGCGACGGCGTGAAGCTTTCCGGCGTCAACTCCATCAACTGGGCGCGCATCATGGCGCAGGTGGTCTATTATTTCACCGCGTCTCTCTCGCTCGGCGGTCCCGACCGGAAGATTTCCTTCACGGTTCCAACAGGCAATTTCGGCGATATCTTCGCCGGTTACGTCGCCAAGAAGATGGGTCTGCCGATCGACAAGCTTGTCATCGCCACCAATGACAACGATATTCTGGCGCGCACGCTGAAGACCGGCCGTTACGAGATGCGCGGCGTCAAGCCGACCACCTCGCCTTCCATGGACATCCAGATTTCGTCCAACTTCGAGCGCCTGCTGTTTGAGGCTTATGACCGCGATTCCGCTGCGGTGAAGGCGTCGATGGACGGGCTCAAGCAGTCCGGTGCGTTTGAAATTCCGGCGAAGGCACTGAAATTCATCAAGAAGGATTTCCGCGCCGGCCGCGCCACCGAAAAGCAGGTGGCGGCGACCATTCGCGACACGCTCGAGAAAACCGGTTACCTCATCGATCCGCATACGGCGACAGGCGTTTTCGTGGCTGAGAAACACGAAAAAGCGTCAAGCCCGATGGTGGTTCTGTCTACCGCCCACCCGGCAAAATTCCCGGCCGCTGTAAAATCCGCTTGCGCAATCGAGCCTGCGCTTCCAGTATGGCTAGCCGATATTATGAACCGGGAGGAGCGTTTCGACATTCTGGACGCAGAGCTGAAGGCCGTGGAAACCTTCATCGGCCAACATGCACGCGCCGGCAAATAGAGACGCGGAAAGACGTTGAGTATGAAAGTTAATGTGACCCGGCTTTCGTCCGGGTTGACCGTTGTTACGGAAAGAATGCCACATCTCGAAAGCGTTGCTCTTGGGGTGTGGATCAAATCCGGGTCCCGCAACGAGACGACTGCCGAACACGGCATCGCCCATCTTCTCGAACATATGGCGTTCAAGGGCACGGCGCGCCGCACCGCCCGGCAGATCGCCGAAGAGATCGAAAATGTCGGCGGCGAAGTCAACGCCGCGACATCGACGGAAACGACCTCCTACTACGCCCGCGTCCTGAAAGACCACGTCCCCCTCGCCGTCGATATCCTTGCCGACATTCTGACGGAATCGCTGTTCGACGAAGACGAGCTGGAGCGGGAAAAAAACGTCATTCTGCAGGAAATCGGTGCCGCCACCGATACGCCCGACGACGTGATCTTCGACAATTTCTCCGGTATCGCCTATCGCGACCAGACCATCGGCCGCCCGATCCTCGGCACGCCGGACACCGTCCAATCCTTCACCACCGGCCAGATCAGGCACTATCTCGCCCGCAACTACACGACGGACCGCATCTTCGTCGTGGCGGCCGGCGCAGTCGATCACGAAAGCTTCGTGAAGCAGGTCGAAGAGCGTTTCGCTTCGCTGCCGCTCGTGCCAGCGGCAACGCCTGTCATGGAAAAGGCGATCTATACCGGCGGCGAAATCCGCGAGACGCGCGACCTCATGGATGCGCAGGTGCTGCTCGGTTTCGAAGGCAAGGCCTATCACGCCCGCGATTTCTACTGCTCGCAGATTCTCGCCAATATTCTCGGCGGCGGCATGTCATCACGCCTGTTCCAGGAAGTGCGTGAATCCCGTGGCCTGTGTTATTCCGTTTACGCCTTCCATTGGGGCTTTTCCGATACCGGTGTCTTCGGCGTTCATGCGGCGACCGGAGGCAATGACCTGCCGGAACTGATGCCTGTCATCATCGACGAATTGCGCAAGTCGTCGGAGATCATCCATCAGGACGAAATCAACCGTGCCCGCGCGCAGATTCGGGCACAGTTGCTGATGGGACAGGAAAGCCCGGCAGCCCGCGCCGGTCAAATTGCCCGGCAGATGATGCTTTATGGCCGCCCCATCCCCAATGAGGAGATGATGACGCGGCTTGAGGACATTACCCGTGAACGCCTGACCGATCTTGCAGGACGACTGTTTTTCGAGACAGTACCGACACTCTCCGCCATTGGTCCGCTCGAACATCTGCCGCCTCTCTCAGACATGACTGCCGCGCTTTCCGCGCAGCAGCCTGCAAGGATAAAGGCGAACGGATAAACCACTATGAGAGCGGGACTTAAAGGCGGAGACCGCTCACATCATTCGCCACCCCGCCCGCGGGTGGCGAAATCTGCCGAACAGGGATCGTGAATGCTGCGTTTTCTTTCCCGACATAGCGACACGCCCGAACTGCGCAGCGCCAATCACCTTCTCAGACTGCCCCGTTATGGCGATTTCAAGCAGTGGCATGTGCTGCGCTCGGAAAGCCGCCACTTTCTGCAGCCATGGGAGCCGACCTGGCGGCCGGACGAGCTGACGGAAAGCGCTTTCCGAACGCGCGTGGTGCGCAACGGCCAGGAATTTTCCTCCGGCACCGCCGTTTCCTTTTTGCTGTTCGAGAAAGAGACGCTGCTGGTCGGCGGCATCACCATCGGTTACATCCGCCGGGGTGCGGCGCAAAGCTGCATGATCGGATATTGGATCGGCGAGCGGCACGCCGCCCAAGGCCATATGTCTGCCGCATTAAAATTGGTAATACCATACATCTTCAACGGACTTCAGTTGCACCGTATCGAGGCAGCCTGTATTCCGGAAAACTTCAAAAGCATCCGGCTTCTCGAAAATGCCGGGTTCCAGCGGGAAGGTCTCTTGCGGGAATATCTGAAAATCAATGGCCAATGGCGGGATCATATGATGTTTTCCCTTCTTGCCGACAAGCAAAGCTCCGGCGGAACGAAGTACGATACATGACCTACAATCACACTGCGCCTCGCCTTGCGAAACGTCTGGCGGCACTCGTGCTGGCTGCGCCGATTTTCCTGCTTTTCCTGCTTTTCTCCTCCTATTCCTACGCCTTCGAACCGGTGAAGATTTCCCGTGACGACACGGCGCTCGATCTCACCGCGACGACCGATATCTATGCCAATCAGGGCGAAGCCTTTCAGGTCTCGACCGCACCCGGCCCTGACGGTATCCGCCGCCGTATCGAAGTGCGCGCCAGTTCCGAAGACCATCAGGGTGACTGGGCGGTCTTTGCGCTTGCCAATGTCTCCGAAGAGCAGCTGGAGCGCGTGATCGTCGCGCCGCATTTCCGCCTTGTCAATTCCAAGCTGTTCTGGCCCGATCTCGGCTCGCAGCGCATCATCGCGATCACGCCGAGCGAGGGTTTTGCGCTCGACCGGCAGCCCAGCCCGGATGCTGACGTCTTCCGCATCACGCTCAATCCCGGCTCCGTCATCACCTTCGTGGCCGAGCTTTCGACGCCGCAGTTGCCGCAGATTTATCTTTGGGAACCGGAAGCCTACAAGGACACGATCAACGCGTTTACGCTCTATCGCGGCATCGTGCTCGGCATCGCCGGCCTGCTGGCCGTGCTGCTCACCATCCTGTTCGTGGTCAAGGGAACTTCGGTCCTGCCAGCCTCGGCTGCGCTCGCCTGGGCGGTGCTCGCCTATATCTGCGTCGATTTCGGCTTCCTTGAAAAGCTCATCACCGTCACCTCAAGCGATCAGCGAATATGGAGGGCGGGCGCCGAAGTAGCGCTCGCATCCAGCTTCGTCGTCTTCCTCTTTACCTACCTCAACCTCAACCGATGGCACGCGCATCTGGGTTATGCGACCTTTGCCTGGGTGGTGGGACTGGCGCTGCTGTTCGGCGTGGCGATCTATGATCCTTCGGTTGCGTCGGGTATTGCGCGCGTTTCCTTCGCGCTGACGGCAACTGCGGGCATTGCGCTCATCATCTATCTCGGTTTCAACAAATACGACCGGGCAATCCTGCTCGTCCCATCCTGGGCGTTGATCCTCGTCTGGCTGTTCGGCAGTTGGTTGACCGTCACCGGGCAGCTCGACAATGACATCGTCCAGCCTGCCCTTGGCGGCGGGCTGGTACTGATCGTGCTTCTCATCGGCTTCACCGTCATTCAGCATGCTTTTGCAGGCAGCGCCTATCAGCAGGGGCTGTTCTCCGATCTCGAACGCCAGTCACTGGCGCTGACGGGCAGCGGCGACACGGTCTGGGACTGGGATGTGACGCGCGACCGCATCGTCACCACACCTGACATTTCCAACCGGCTTGGGCTGGAGCCGGGCACCATGCACGGTGCCGCGCGCAACTGGCTGCCGCGTCTGCACCCTGATGACCGCGACCGGTTCAAGGCGACGCTCGACGTGCTGCTCGACCATCGCAAGGGCCGTCTGAACCACGAATTCCGCATTCGCGCCGAAGACGGGCATTTCCACTGGCTGCAAATCCGCGCCCGTCCGGTTCTTGGCTCCAACGGCGAGATCATCCGCTGCGTCGGCACCATCACCGATATCACCGAACAGAAAAATTCGGTGGAACGGCTGTTGCAGGATGCGATGAACGACAATCTGACCGGGCTTCCGAACCGGCAGGTCTTCCTCGACCGGCTGCAATCTATCCTCAACCTCTCCCCCGACAGCGAGGGTGTGCGCCCGACCGTGATGGCGATCGATATCGACCGCTACAAGCTGGTGAATGACACGCTCGGCATTGCCGCTGGCGACAATATTCTGATTGCGTTGACCCGCCGCCTGCGCCGCCTGCTCAAACCGCAGGATACGCTGGCGCGTCTCGGCGGCGATGAATTCGGCCTGATCCTGACCTCGGAGCGTGATCCGCAGCGTGTCGCGGATTTTGCCGATGCGGTGAACAAGGCGATCATGGTGCCGATCAACTTCGCCAATCGCGAAATCATCCTCACCGCCTCCATCGGTCTCGTCTCGTGGATCGACCAGCAGGAAAGTGCGGCCGGATTGCTCAGCGATGCGGAACTCGCCATGTATCGCGCCAAGCGCGCCGGCGGCAACCGCGTCGAGCCGTTCCGCCCCGCCTTCCGCACGTCCGGCACCGACCGGTTGCAGATGGAAAGCGACCTGCGCCGGGCTATCGAGCGCAAGGAGCTGTCGCTCGCCTATCAGCCGATCGTCAAGCTTGACGATGGCGAACTGGCCGGTTTCGAGGCATTGATGCGTTGGGAGCATCCCAAGCGCGGCAATATTCCGCCGAGCGAGTTCATTCCGATTGCCGAGGCGTCCGGACTGATCGAGCCGCTCGGCATGTTTGCGCTGGAGCGCGCCGCGACCGACCTGATGGACTGGCAGCACGCCATCGACAAGATGCCGATCTTCATTTCCGTCAATATTTCCAGCGCGCAGCTGCTGAACAATGAATTGTACAATGACGTGCGCGGCATGCTGACCCGCACCCGTTGTAATCCGCAGCAGCTGAAGCTGGAACTGACGGAATCCGTCGTGATGGAAAACCCGGAGCAGGCGCGGTTGGTGCTCTCCAAGCTCAAGGAAACGGGCATCAGCCTCGCCATGGACGATTTCGGCACCGGCTATTCGTCGCTCGCCTATCTCACCCGCTTCCCCTTCGACACGATCAAGCTCGACAAGGCGTTGGTCGCCAATACCAGCGACAAGCGCAACGTTCTCTTGCGCTCCGTCATCGCCATGGCGCGGGCGCTCGACATGCAGGTCGTGGCGGAAGGCATCGAAACACCTGAAGATGCGGCCGAACTGGCACGCATGAACTGCCATTTCGGCCAGAGCTTCCTGTTCGGCACGCCTGTCTCCGGCGACGCGGCGCTGAAGCTTCTGCGCGAGCGGTTCCAGCCGACGAAGCGGGCTTCCTGAGCGAAGGGGGGGCGGTGATGTGTCTACCCTGGACGAGTGCGACGTCATCCTCGGGCTCGTCCCGAGGATCTAATCACGCATCCTAAAATGACCATTGGAGAGATTATTCCTTCTCTTCAAAAGTCTTGGATCTCACGCCAAACGGTCACTGACCCATCGCCATCTGCGGCGCATCAACCGCCACGTTCCCGTGCAGCAGGTCATGAACGAACTCCATCTTCGCCACCACAGGCGGTGTCAGCACGAAGGGATAGAGGTCCGCCTCCCCCATGCTGCGCTGGATGGAATTGATGGCAACGCTGAGCGGTATCCAGGCCTTGACTAGCTGCGTGGCACTGCGGGCATTGTAGGGATCGAAGGTGACCTCCGCCGCCATTTCCTCGTGTCCGTCGGGGTCTATCGCCACACCGAAAGCGCGTGCGGTCTCCAGCGCATCGACGATATGCAGATAATGGGCGAAACATTCGGCGAAATCTTCCCACGGATGGACCGAGGCATAGGAGCTGATGAAATTCTCCTGCCAGTCGGGACGCGGTCCCTGTTCGTAATTGCGTTGCAAGGCGGCGGCGTAATCCTCGCGGTCGTCGCCGAAGACGGCGCGGCAGGCCTCCAGGCGGTTCTCATCCCGCACCAGCTTGTTCCAGATGAAGTGACCGACCTCGTGACGGAAATGGCCGAGCATGGTGCGATAGGGCTCATTCATATTGGCGCGCACCTGTTCGCGCGTCGCATCATCCGCTTCTGCGGCGCGGATGGCGATCAGGCCTTCGTCGTGACCGGTCATGGCGGGAATGATGGAGCCATCGGGCGCCACCTCATCCACCAGAAAGTCGAAAACGAGACCGCCGGCGGGATCAGCATCGCGGTTGGGATGTGGCAGGCCAAGTTTCAGGATCGAATAAAACAGATGCCGCTGGGCCTGGCTGAGACCGCGCCACTGCTCGACCCCCTCTTCCGTGGCAATGTCTGGCACCAGGCGATTATGGCTACAGGCCGGGCAAAAGGCGCTGGCGCTTTCCGCCGGCACCGACCAGTTGCAAATATCGTTCACCTCATTGGCGCAGAAGCGCACCAGCTTTTGTGGCTCCGCAATGATCTGCCAGTTCGGTTCACCCGCAGGTGCGAGCGCCTCCATGGACAGCCGTTCCGGCACGAAGGCCAGACGATGGCCGCAGGCGACACAGAAGCGATTGTCGAAATGAACAGGCTGGCCGCAGGACGCGCAGGAGAAAAGCTTCACGGATGACACCCTTGCTATGGTCGGAGGAGGAAGGCAGACATAAATACCGGCGTGACGAACGAGTCAGCCTTGGCCCACGCACGACAAGAGCGCATGTGCGATAACACATGCGCTCCACGCGCCCTATTGTGGGAGGGGCGCATCATTTCATGCAATATTACATGCGGTCGACAGCGCCCTTGACAGCGTCTTTCGCCTTGCCAACGGAGGACTGAACCTTGCCCTTGGTTTCCTGAGCGGCACCCTTGGCGCGCAATTCATCATTGCCCGTGGCTTCGCCGACGTTCTTCTTCACCTTGCCAGCAACTTCATTGGCTTTACCGGCGATCTTGTCAGATGTGCTACCCATATTACTTCTCCCTAGTTAAGCCGTACTTTCTGTACGGCTTTTCGGGTGAGTAACGTTGGGGATCAGGATTTGGTTCCAGTAAAAAACTATCGAGAACAAAGTGGGCTCAGGCGTGCCCGGCATCCGTGGAAAGCATACGGGGATCAACACCCATCAGGGCCAGCGCCCGCTCGTATTTATCGTCCAGGCCACGGTCGAAGATCAGCTCTTCCGCAGCGGGGCAATTCAGCCAGCCATTATTGGCGATCTCGTTTTCCAGCTGGCCCGGCCCCCAGCCGGCATAACCGAGCATCATGGTCGCCTTTTGCGGGCCGCGGCCGTTGGAGATGGCACGGACGATATCGAGCGTCGCCGTCAGCGAAATATCATCGCTGACCGGAATAGACGATTCGCTTAAGTAATCGTCCGAATGCAGCACGAAACCCCGACCGGATTCGACCGGGCCGCCGCACTGGATCGGAAATTCGCGGGTGCGGTTGGGCAGCATGATGGCATCGTTGCTGTCAACCAGCTTCAGATGCAGCAGGATATCCGTGAAGGTGATCTGCTGCGGGCGATTGATGATGAAACCCATGGCGCCGGCATCCGAATGGGCGCAGATATAGATCACCGAACGGGCAAAATTGCCGTCCTCCAGTCCCGGCATCGCCATGAGGAACTGACCATCGAGAAAGCCACGTTCGCGTTTGTCCATCAGGGTAGAAAAGCTCACAGGTGCCTCCAGCAGACCGCATTTCGTCATTGAACGAAAAACGGTATTCGCACTTCGACAAGGGATAGGATGCGACATAGTATCCGATCAATCAACCGAAAATGATGAACCGCACGAATTCGTAACTGGTCCGGAGTGCCATGTTGGGTTAGACGGGAAGCATGAGCCTCAGCCTATTCTTTCGATTTTCACATCTTCGCATTGCGGCCGCATTCGCCGCCTTCCTCGGCGGCGCGCAAGCCGCCCGGGCCGAAATTACCGACTGGGCGCGAAGCGAGGGCGGCCAGATGCGCGTGGCAAGCCTTGCCATGGATGCGGACGGCGTGGTGCGCGGCGTGCTGCAAATCGAGCCGAAGGACGGCTGGATTACCTATTGGCGCGAACCGGGCGAAGCCGGCATACCGCCGCAGATCACGCCCGACCCGGCAAGCGGCGTTAGCTTGACAACGATGGCCTATCCTGTCCCGAAACTGATCGAAAACGGCGGTATCACCGATATCGGTTATGACCACGCGGTCAGCCTGCCCTTTCAGCTGAAGGCCACGGACCCGGCGGCGAGCGGAACGATCAACCTGACCGCCTTCATCGGCGTGTGTCAGAATATCTGTATTCCGTTCGAGGCGAAATTTTCAATCGACCGCGGCAATGTTTCTGCTGATGATGACAGCGAGGAACGTCGTATTCTCGAAGAGGCACGCGAGACCCTGCCCGAAGCGGCCTCCGACGATTTTAAGGTCATTGATTTTCACATCACGCCCGACAAGACCATGCTCGGTGTGCAGCTGCAGCTCCCGGAAAATGCACCCAAGGAGACCGAGATTTTCATCGCCGGCCCTTCCGGTTTTGCCTATTACGAGCCGCAGAACCTAGTGCGCGACAAGCGCAAGCTCTCTTTCTACATGAACATAAAGGGCCTGCCGAAAACCTATCAGGTGCCAGGCAACAGCTGGCCAATCCTGGTCAAATCCGGCGACCGCGCAATGGAAACGATACTGAATTTTCCCAAGCCCTGAGCGGATGTCCGACAGTCGACATTTCAATTGAAAACCGCATGACAGATTTCATGTCCCTGCTCTATAGTCGCGCAAACCGAACGGCCACAGGAGCACGGACATGACGATCAAGATCGGCGATAAACTGCCTTCCGCAACCTTCAAGGAAAAGACGGCCGATGGCCCGGTGGAAACCACCACTGACGCGCTTTTCGGCGGCAAGAAGGTGGTTCTCTTTGCCGTTCCCGGCGCTTTCACCCCCACCTGCTCGCTGAACCATCTGCCGGGCTATCTCGAAAACCGCGACGCCATTCTCTCCAAGGGCGTGGACGATATCGCCGTCGTCGCCGTCAATGACTGGCACGTCATGGGCGCCTGGGCGCAAGCGTCGGGCGGCCAGGGCAAGATCCACTTCCTCGCCGACTGGGACGCTTCCTTCACCAAGGCGCTCGGCCTCGATGCCGACCTTTCCGGCGGCGGTCTCGGCGTTCGCTCCAAGCGATATTCCATGCTCGTAGACGACGGCGTGGTGAAGTCGCTGAACGTCGAAGAAAACCCCGGCCAGGCGACTGTATCGGCCGCCGCTGCAATGATCGAGCAGCTTTAAGAAGCTTATTCTTAAATACACAAATTCATACATCAAATATTAAGCAGGCCCGCGAACTTATCTTTCGCGGGCCTTGACGAATCATGCGCCAATAATGAAAATTATAATTGGAAAAAAGCAAATATTTACATGTTTAATTTTAGTTCATAAGAATATTTTGCTTTTGTTATATTCATATATCTGAACTGATGCGAATTATACTTACTTTAATATCCACCCGCATCACGTAGATAAAAATCTTCAGGGGTATTGATGCGACGGATTACAGCACCGGTGGCGCGGAGCAACCATGTCTGAGAAACGCCCCGGATCGGCCCCTTTTTTCAGCGGTAGACTTGGCGATCTGACCCGGAGAAATCGTTTTTCTGCACATCGACGCATATTTGCGCGCAAAAATCACGGTCGCTTTGCTGCCCACTTGAGGGCATTTGCACAAAGTGGGGCCCGATCCTGTCCGACCAGCGCAATCGATCTTTCGCGATATCTTTCCGGTATGATCGCAATGCTGATCGCAGCCGGATGGAGCCAGACGGCAAATGCCGGCGATCCCGAGGATTATCCCTATGTGCGCCGGCTGAGTGAAACTGGAAGTTTCACGGTCAGCGACATCAGCGCCAATGGGTCTATCGCGGTTGGATACTCCAGTACCAGCAGCGGACCACGCTCTTTCCGCTGGGATACCGCGAGCGGCGGCCTGTTCTATGTCAACGACATGACCGGTACAAGCCGAGGCCGCGCCGAGAAGGTGAATGCCGATGGTTCGGTCTTTATAGGCACCCTGAGCAGCGGCCAGGCTTTTCGCTGGAGCGCGTCAACGGGAGCGTGGAACCTCGGCGCACTCGGTGGGGACCGCCAATCCACCGCAAGGGACGTCAGTGATGACGGTTCCGTTGTTGTTGGCGGGTCGGGGGCAAACGAGACGCAGAAAGCGTTCCGCTGGTCGGCGGCGACAGGCGCCATGACCGCGCTCGACATGCCCCCTTATACGGTTTCATCCGTTGCCCATGCCGTCAATGCTGACGGTTCAGTCATCGTCGGCCAGTATTATACGGCGATCGGCACCCATGCTTTCCGCTGGACTGCGGCAACCGGCGTCGCACACGACATGGGAACCCTGCCTGGCTCATTCGACGCCCGTGCCGTCGCCGTCAGCGCCGATGGTTCTCTTGTCGCAGGAGAGTCGAGATTCGTCGTTGATACCCCTTTCGATGAATTGGAAGACAGGATGAGCGACGGCTATACCTCATCGTCTTTCCCATATTCCCGGGACGATTTTTCGTTCGGAAGCGATATAATTTCCGTGGACGAATGGCGCGGCTTCCGCTGGAACGCAACCACCGGCGTCATGCAGCCCCTCGGCGCGATTGGCAGCAGCGGCGGTTCCAGCCCCTATGCCATGAACGCCGACGGCTCCGTCATCGTCGGCGCTTCGCAGGCCGGCAGCCGGCAGCGCGGCTTCCGCTGGACGGAGGCGACAGGCATGGTTTCCGTCGAGGACTGGCTGCGCGGCAACGGCGTCACCGTCGTTGCCGATTTCACCCACAATGCCACCGGCGTCAGCGCCGACGGCAATATCATTGTCGGCCAGACGAAAAACAACACGCCTTACATCGCCCGTATCGTGCTTGCGGACACCGGCACGATGGAACCGCGCACCAATCTGAGTGACGTGGATACGGTAACATCTACAGATTCAGGGAGTAGCGGCAGACAACCGCGGGGAATCAATCTCACCGGCGAGTCGGGCACCTCGACTACTCCTTCGACATCGTCCGGCGCCTCCTCTCCATCGTCTACGTCACCTACGTCATCTACGTCACCTACGTCGTCAACGTCGTCAACGTCGTCAACGCCATCTACGCCATCTACGTCGTCAACGTCCGCCCAGCCCTCCGGCTCTTCCAATGCGTCCACATCTCCCACAACCGCGACATCTTTGGCAGCGCCTGCATCTGCTGCACCTTCTGCATCTGCTGCACCTTCTGCATCTGCTGCACCTTCTGCATCTGCTGCATCTGCTGCACCTTCTGCACCTTCTGTTTCCCCACCCGATTCCGCCGCCAAGACTGGCCATTCCGTCCTTCCCGCGCGTTCCGGTATCATCGATCTCGATCAATATGCCCGGACGCTGGCAGCCAGGCCGAATGCCGGTATTGGCCTCGACATTGCCAATACCGTTCTCGACGGTGCTCATGGTGCGCCGATGCGCAGCCTTCTGGAGCCGGGCCGGCAATCTTTTTCCATCGTCAGCGATGTTGGGCACAACGACGGTCGCGACACGGCTGGCGGTTTCGGTGTTGCCGATATCGGCTATGGCATCGGGCTTGAAGGTGATGCAACCGCGCGCATCGCCTTCGGCGGCCTCTACGACCAGCGCGATATAAACACCGGCGGTGACTTCATTCACAGGGGCTTCTACATCGCACCCGAAATCAGCATGCCGCTCGCTGGCGGCCTCTACGCCACCGTTGGCGGCTATTATGCACCCGGCAGGATGTCGATCGAACGCGGCTACCTCAATGGCGGCGCGATGGATTATTCGCGGGGCGAAACCGATCTCAATGTCTGGGCGGCGAAACTACGCTTCGACTGGCTGTATGCGTTCTCAATCGGCGGATGGAAGCTGACGCCTTATGCAGGGGCGACCTATGCCAAAGCCGAGATGGGCGCCTATGCGGAAACCGGTGGCGCGTTCCCAGCGCTTTTTGATGCGAGCGGCGAGCAATCCACCATCATTCGCGCCGGTCTCGATGGGGTAACTGATCTCAGCGACTCAATCCGCATCATGGCACGCGCCGAGGCGGGATATCGGCTGGAAAAGAAGACGGCAACGACCACGGGCGCCATTGACGGGCTGATGGGGTTTTCCTTTTCCGGACGGGATATCGACCGCTTCTGGTTACGCGGCGGCATTGGCGCGGAATTCGATGTGGCGGGCGGCACAGCGTCGCTGAACCTCAACGTCACCAGCGAGGGCGGCGATCCAGACCTGTGGGTTCGCACCGGTTGGAAAATCACTTTCTGACGGGCCGCCTGACTTTAGACATTCATGTCGAACACCAGAAGCCCGGCAAGGCCACCATCGGTCAGCGACACCAAACGTTCCCCCACTTCGAGATGCTGCGGATGGGCGAGATAGTCGTCGCGGGCCTCGGGGCTTTCCAGGGTGACGATAAAGCCATCGACGAAACCGCCATTCAAGCCTTCGGGCGAGACATTCTGGCCGTATTTCACATCGATGATGCCGGGTATCACATCCTTCAGGGCGGCAATCGCCTCGAATATCGCCTGTTTCTCAGAAGAGGCCGTTGCAGCCTTGAAGCGTAGAAATACACAATGCAGGATCATCCGGATTTCTCTCCTCCGTTTGGCGCTAACGGAGCGCCCCTTGACGACAAGATAGGTCGGGTTTCGGTTTTCACAACCCCCGAGAAAAGGGCCGCTGGCGCGGATTTACCCGGCCCGAAATAGAGCAGGCCTGCGTTACCGGCGTTTGAAGGGCTCCATGCCCTTTCGCGCCAACTCGTCGGCGCGCTCGTTTTCCGGGTGGCCGGCATGGCCCTTTACCCAATGCAGGGTGACCTTGTGACGTTCCTGCGCCGCCTCCAGCGCCTGCCATAGCTCGACATTCTTGACCGGCTTGTTATCGGCGGTTTTCCAGCCCTTTTTTTTCCAGCCGAAAATCCACTTGGTGATGCCATCTTTCACATAGGCACTGTCGGTATAAAGATCGACCTCGCAGGGGCTTTTCAGCGCATTGAGCGCCGAAATCGCCGCCATCAGCTCCATGCGGTTGTTGGTGGTTTCCGCCTCGCCGCCAGAGAGTTCCTTCTCTACCTCGCCGTAGCGCAGCACCGCACCCCAGCCGCCCGGACCGGGATTGCCGGAGCAGGCGCCATCGGTGAAAATATCGACGTGCTTCATTCGCCCGCCAGCCCATATTCGGCGACAGTGACGATGGAACGGTGGAACCGCAGCTTGCGCAGATATTCCAGCGGGTCCTTCTTGACCACCAGCGCGCCCTCCGGCGTCGTCAGCCAGTCATAAAGGCGGGTGAGGAAGAAACGCAGCGCCGAACCGCGCGCCAGAAGCGGCAGCGCCTCTAGCTCTGCTTCGCTGAGCGGCCGCACCGACCGGTAACCTTCCAGCAACGCCTTGCCTTTGGTGACGTTGTAAGCGCCATCCTTTTCGAAGCACCAGGCGTTGAGGCAGATCGACACATCATAAGCGAGCAGGTCGTTGCAGGCGAAATAAAAGTCGATCAGGCCGGAGAGTTCGTCACCGAGGAAAAACACATTGTCCTGGAACAGATCCGCATGGATGACGCCAGCCGGCAAATCTTTCGGCCAATGGGCCGCGAGATAATCGATCTCAGGACGGATCTCATCCTTCAGGCCCTTCTCCACCTCGTCGGCGCGCGCTTCGGACTTGTCCCACAGCACCTTCCAGCCTTCGACGGAGAGCGCGTTCGGCCGCTTGATCTCGAACCCCTCGCCGGCCAGATGCATGGCGGCCAGCGCCTTGCCGACTTCGCGGCAATGTTTCGCTTCCGGCTTTCTCAGCCACATGCCCTCGAGAAAGGAGATGAGCGCCGCCGGCCGGCCCGACAGCTCTCCCAGCAGTTCTCCATCCTTACGCGGCAGCGGCAGGGGGCAGGACAGGCCTTTGGCGGCCAGATGCTGCATGAGGCCAAGGAAGAAGGGCAAATCGGATTTCTCCACGCGCTTTTCATAAAGCGTGAGAATCAGCGGGTCCTTGGTGGTATGCAGCAGGAAATTGGAGTTTTCGACGCCTTCGGCAATGCCCTTGTAGGAGGTGAGGCTGCCGACGTCATATTGCGTGAGGAAATTCCTCAGATCATCTTCGGTGATGTCCGTATAAACTGCCAATTTCAAATCTCTTGATGAAGGATGGAGTGGAAATCTCGAGAGGAGGTGACGCAGGAGAGACGGAAACCGCCCGCATTCCGCGCCATCCCGCTTCAGATACTGGCGGCGGTTTTCGGCGGCAGCGCATCATTGGCGTTGCCGTTCACGAAAGCCATGTCGTCCGTCGTCAGCTCAATGCTGCGCAGCTCGCGATTGACGAGGAAATGTTCCGTTTCCTCAACCGTCACGGCGAGATCGAGCGTCGTATCGAAGCGCGCCTTGAAGGCTTCGATGATCTCATCGACGATGACCTCCGGTGCAGATGCGCCGGCCGAAAGGCCGACGGTGCGGATATCGCCGATTTCATTCCAGTCGATTTCCGAAGCCCGCTGCACCAGCACGGAGCGCTTGGCACCGGCCCGCAGCGCCACTTCCACAAGCCGCTTTGAATTGGAGGAATTGGGGGCGCCGACGACGATGAAGAGATCGCAGCCGGGGGCCGCCTGTTTCACCGCGTCCTGACGGTTGGTGGTTGCGTAACAGATGCTGTCGGCGGCGGGTGCCTGCATGGCCGGGAAACGTTCCTGCAGCCTGGCGATGACGCCGGCCGTATCATCGACCGAAAGTGTCGTCTGGGTGACGAAGCCGAGATTTTCGCGGTCCAGTGGCTCGTAGCGGTCCGCATCTTCCACCGTCTCGATGAGCGAGACAGCGCCTTCGGGAAGCTGGCCCATGGTGCCGATGACCTCGGGGTGGCCGGCATGGCCGATCAGCACCACATGGCGGCCAAGCCGCTGGTGGCGCATGGCCTGCTTGTGGACCTTGGAGACCAGCGGGCACGTCGCATCGAGATAAAACAGGTTGCGCGCCTGCGCATCTTCCGGCACGGATTTCGGCACGCCATGGGCAGAGAAAACCACCGGCTGCTCGCGATGCTCGGCGGGAATTTCATGCAATTCCTCGACGAAAACCGCGCCCTTGGCTTCCAGCCCTTCCACCACATAGCGGTTATGCACGATTTCGTGGCGAACATAGACCGGCGCGCCATAGGCCTTCAGCGCCAGCACGACGATCTGGATCGCCCGGTCCACGCCCGCGCAAAAGCCGCGCGGTCCGCACAGCCTTATCGTCAAAGGGGGTTTGGAAACGGCGATGTTCATTCCAGCTCCTTGGCCTGTTCCTTGGGCCGTACGTCATGGCCTTGCCCGACAAGCTGCCTTACCGGGCGGGCTGCGCTTTATTCACCCTGCGCCTTGCCGTTCCGGAAATAGGCAAAACCGGCGACGATGACAAGGGCCGCCGCCAACCCATACCACGTTATCGCATATTGCAGGTGATTGTTGGGCAAATCTATCAGCGTCACGCCGCCCTGCGGCCAACCGCCCGGATTAGGCGCGCTGTCAGCATCCACGAAGAGGTTGACCAGCCGCTCGGGCGGGATATCGGCGCTGGAGGCCATGGCCGCCAGATCCTTCCAATAGAAAATGTTCTTGGCGATATCGTTATCAGGCAGCATCGAGGACGGTTTTGCGACCAGCGGCGCGCGCGAAAGCCCGATGATCGTCACCTCACCGGCAACCTGCCCGTCGGGCCGTTTTGACGGTTCCTTCATCTCAAAGGGCACGAAGCCGCGATTGACAAAGAGAATGCGGCCATCGGCAAGCGTCAGCGGCGTATAGATGTAATAGCCGGTTCGCCCCTGATGGGTGGCGAAGAAATGTCGCTCGCGGGCGTGATCGAAGGTGCCGGAAAGTCTGACCGTGCGGTATTCGATATCGCCGCCGCTTTTCGCGATCGCCTCTATGTCGGAGAGCGGCACCGGGCTCGCGCTCCGCCGCTCCTCGATATCTCCAATCAGCGCCTCTTTCCAGTAGAGACGCTTCACCTGCCAGGTGCCGAGCCCGAGAAGAATGGCAAGCGCCAGCAGCACCAGCGGCGCAGCGAACCAGACCCGCCTTTCCGCCGCCTTCATGTGGGAAACGTCATTCACGATCAAGCCTGCCTTCGCTTGCATTGTTACGGTATTGCAGCGCGATCATGATGCCCTTGAGTTTGCGCAGCAGCACCAGGGAGACAATCACCGTAAACGGCAACCACAGCAGGATATGCACCCAAACGGGGGGCGAAAAACGCTGATCGAACCAGAGCGCCAGCCCAACGACCAGAAAACCGACGATCAGCATGACGAAAACCGCCGGGCCATCGCCCGCATCGGCAAAACCGTAATCCAGTCCGCAGGCGCTGCAGGCGGGTTTTAGGGTCAGAAAGCCATCGAACAGCCGGCCGTTTCCGCAACGCGGGCAGCAGCCCTTCAAGCCCACCTTGATAGGGTCCACCGGCGCGAAGTTGCCGTTTGATGGTTCAGACATGATGACCTCCTGCGAAGTTGGCCAAAGCCCGAGGGTGACGTCGAGTCTCTTGGAAGCTTGCCTCAAAACCCGGGCACTTGTTTGTTACTCGACGGCGCCTCGTATTTCTTCTCCCCGCCGGGGAGAAGGTGGCCCGAAGGGTCGGATGAGGGGGCTAGCTATCGGTCAATCTCTACCCTTGCCCCCCTCGTCCCGCTGCTGCGGACTTCTCCCCGGCGGGGAGAAGAAACAAGTGAGACCCGCTCGCTCGACAAGCCATGCCCTGCTTGGGGCGAGACTCTATCCGATCCAATCAGCCGTGCAGCGGCGCGCCCCAGCCACCCCAGATATAGATGGCGAAGAACAGGAACAGCCAGACGACGTCAACGAAGTGCCAGTACCAGGCAGCCGCTTCGAAGCCGAAATGCTGCTTGGGTGTGAAACCGCCGCCAATGGCGCGGAACAGGCAGACCAGCAGGAAAACTGTGCCGACAAAGACGTGGAAACCGTGGAAACCGGTGGCCATGAAGAAGGTCGCGCCATAGATCGAATTCTTGAAGTCGAACGGCGCGTGCATGTATTCGTAAACCTGCACGGTGGAGAACAGGACGCCGAGCGCGACGGTGAGCAGCAGACCGCTGATCAGGCCCTTGCGGTCATTGTGCAGCAGGGCATGGTGCGCCCAGGTGACGCAGGTGCCCGACAAAAGCAGGATGACGGTATTGTAGAGCGGCAGGTGCCAGGGATCGATCACCTCGATGCCCTTGGGCGGCCATTGCCCTCCGGTATATTCGAGGCGCGACGCCTGAATGGCCTCGTGCGGGAAGAGGCTGGCATCGAAATAGGCCCAGAACCACGCCACGAAGAACATCACCTCCGAGGCGATGAACATGATCATGCCGTAACGCAGGTGAAGCGAGACGACGCGGGTGTGGCTGCCCTCATGGGCTTCCTTGATCGTGTCGGACCACCATGCGTACATGGTGTAAAGCACGATGACGAGGCCGATATAGAACAGCCAGGGATTGGCCAGTTCCGCGCCGAACAGCTTGAAAGAGCCGCCCGACAGGTAACGCATGTAACAGACGCCACCGAAGGTCAGGATGAAGGCGCCGATCGAGGCCAGAAGCGGCCAGGGGCTTGGATCGATAATGTGGTAGTCGTGGTTCTTCTGATGCGTATCTGCCATTGCGACAATCCCCGAATGTCTCTTCCCTGATCCGGCCTCGGATAAAAGGCCAGATCTCCTCTCACAATTTACTTTCGCCAGATGAAGTCTTTACCGGCAAGGACGCAACCGGTTTTTCGGTTTTCGCCGGATAAAACGTATAGGACAGCGTTAAAGTATGAATGCTCTTGGTTTCGCGCGCCGTGGCGATGTCAGGATCGACGAAGAAAACCACCGGCATCTCCAGCGTTTCACCCGGCTGCAGCGTCGTTTCGGTGAAGCAGAAGCACTCCACCTTGTTGAAATAGGCGCCCGCTTCCATCGGTGTGACATTGAAGACGGCCGTGCCCGTGGTCGCCACGGATGAGCGGTTCGTCGCCTTGAACATGACCTGCACCGTTTCACCGATCTTCGGCGAGACCTTCCTGTCGATCGGCTGGAAATCCCAATTGAGGCCGTTCGAGGTGTTGGCGTCGAAGGTCACGTTGATGGTCTTGTCAAGGATGACGTCGGAATATTGCTCGACGCGCTGGGTGGTGCCGTTATAGCCGGTGACACGGCAAAACAGCGTATAAAGCGGCACGGCGGCATAGGCCATGCCGATCATGGCGCAGAAGAACACGAGACAAAGCACGAGGATAGAGCGATTGCTCACCTTCTGTCTGACGGTTTCTGCTGTCTGCGCTTCCATATTCGCCATGTCCTCCTCCTCTCCCCTCAATCAGCGCATCAATGCGAGCCGATCTTGATGATGGTGATGATATAGAACAGCACCACCAGACCGGCGAGCAGGACGCCGAGAGCGATGTTGCGCCCGCGTCTCGATTTTTTCTGCGCCGTGCTTAGTTCCACCGTTTCCATCACAGGACTCCCGACATGGCGGCCTTCAGGGCCGGCGCGAAATGATCGGCCAGAAGGCCGGAAAAAATAGCAAAAAGGTAAAGCACCGAGTAGGCGAACATCTTCTTGGCCGGCAGCATCTTCTCGTCGCCTTCAGGCATGCGACGGACATCGAGCGAACAGTAAATGAAGATGGCGCTCAGGACGGCGGCGAAAATGCCGTAGCCGGCGCTCGCCAGACCCGTGAAATAGGGGGCGACGGCCGCCGCCGCGGTCAGCACCGCATAAACGATCATCTGGTTCTTAGTCGAGCGTTCGCCGGCCACGTTCGGCATCATCGGAATACCGACGGCGCCGTAATCACGCATCTTGAACAGCGCCAGCGCCCAGAAATGCGCCGGTGTCCAAAGGAAGATGATGAGGAACAGGATGATGCTGTCCAGCGAAACGCCGCCGGTGACGCAGGCCCAGCCGAGCATGGGCGGGAAAGCGCCGGCCGCACCGCCGATGACGATGTTCTGCGGCGTCGAGCGTTTCAGCCACATCGTATAGACGACGGCGTAAAAGAAGATGGTGAAAGCGAGCAGACCAGCCGAGAACCAGTTGACCGCAAGGCCGAGGATGACCACCGAAAAGGCCGAGAGCGTCAGTCCGAAGGCCAGCGCCTCGCGCGGCGCGATGCGGCCGGACGGGATCGGCCGTCTGGCGGTGCGGCTCATCACGGCATCGATATCGGCATCGTACCACATGTTGAGCGCGCCGGATGCACCGGCGCCAACGGCGATACAGAGAATGGCGATGATGCCGAGGATGGGATTGATTTCACCCGGCGCCAGCACGAGGCCGGCAAAGGCCGTGAAGACGACGAGCGACATGACGCGCGGCTTCAGCAATTCGAAATAATCGCGCGCGCCGGCTTCCGAAAGTTCGGAGCCCTTCACGCCCAGCATGTCGCGATTGTCGATAATGCTCATTTCCTGTCCTGTTTTCCTTCAGGTGCCGCCTGTCGCGACATCCCCTGCACCGGCCCGAAAAACGAATGTGATTTCCGGCATGCGCGATGCGTCAATTCATTGGCCCGAACGTCCCGGCATGGGCGATATCCGGAACAACCAATACCATTCATTTGCCCGGCCTGTGACCGCGCCCATCCCGCCATTCGTCTGCGCTGCTCATACATAAACGCCAGACTTGGCATTTATCACGTCCGGGGCATGTATCATGTCGGACGATATGCTTCGCTTGGACAAAATGTCACGCGGCAGCGGGCATTACCTGCCTAGAGCTTTTTCGCGTTTCTTCGAAACACGAAAGCACTCCAACTCTTTGTTTCGAGGCATTTCCGGACGGAAAACCGGGTTCCACTTTTCCTGGAAATGCTCCAAGGGAAACGGCGCTGGCCAAGGCCGCACCGTTCCTTGTTCTGAGCGTCCGGAATTCGCGAACCCTGCCCGCGCCTTCCGGCCCGCGCATCAGCGAATGCGCGGTAGCTGTTCCCACTGGTGGTAGGGCGGCGGCGAAGACAGCTGCCATTCGAGCGTCGTCGCACCTTCACCCCAGGGGTTGTTGCCGGCGATCCGCTTCTTGGCGAAGGCTTCCCATACGCAGAAGAGGAAGATCAGCACGCCGACGGCCGAGATGTAGGAACCGTAGGACGATACCATATTCCAGCCGGCATAGGCATCGGGATAATCGATATAGCGGCGCGGCATGCCGGCAAGACCGAGGAAGTGCTGCGGGAAGAACACGAGGTTCACGCCCACGAACATGACCCAGAAATGCAGCTTGCCGAGGAACTCGCTATACATGTAGCCGGTGATTTTCGGGAACCAGTAATACCAGCCGGCGAAGATCGCAAAGACGGCGCCGAGCGACAGAACGTAGTGGAAGTGCGCCACCACGTAATAGGTGTCGTGCAGCGAACGGTCGAGACCGGCATTGGCGAGCTGGACGCCGGTGACGCCGCCGACCGTGAACAGGAAGATGAAGCCGATCGCCCAGACCATCGGGGTCGAGAAGGTCAGCGAACCGCCCCACATGGTCGCAATCCACGAGAAGATCTTGATACCCGTCGGCACCGCGATGACCATGGTGGCGAAGACGAAGTAGCGCTGCGCTTCGAGCGACAGGCCGACCGTGTACATGTGGTGCGCCCACACGATGAAGCCGACCGCGCCGATGGCGACCATGGCATAGGCCATGCCGAGATAACCGAAGACCGGCTTCTTGGAGAAGGTGGACACGATGTGGCTGATGATGCCGAAGCCCGGCAGGATCAGGATGTAGACTTCCGGATGGCCGAAGAACCAGAACAGGTGCTGGTAAAGGATCGGGTCACCGCCGCCTTCCGGCGAGAAGAATGCCGTGCCGAAGTTGCGGTCGGTCAGAAGCATGGTGATGCCGCCTGCCAGAACCGGCAGCGAAAGCAGCAGCAGGAATGCGGTGACCAGAACCGACCAGGCAAAGAGCGGCATCTTGTGCAGCGTCATGCCCGGGGCGCGCATGTTAAGGATGGTGGTGATGAAGTTGATCGCACCGAGAATCGACGACGCGCCTGAAACGTGCAGCGCGAAAATCGCCAGATCCACCGCCGGTCCCGGCATGCCGTTGGTCGACAGAGGCGGATACATCGTCCAGCCGCCGCCGACGCCGTAGGCGCCCGCAGGACCCTCGACGAAGAGCGAGAGAATGAGAAGGATGAAAGCCGGAACGATCAGCCAGAAGGAAATGTTGTTCAGGCGCGGGAAAGCCATGTCCGGAGCGCCGATCATGATCGGGATCATCCAGTTGGCGAAACCGCCGATGAGCGCCGGCATGACCATGAAGAAGATCATGATCAGCGCATGCGCGGTGGTGAACACGTTGAACATATGCTTGCCGCCGTCGATGGCGGCGTCACCCTCGAAGCCGTAGACCATGGACGCCAGACCGTGGAAGATCTGGATACCCGGCTCCTGAAGCTCCATGCGCATGACCACGGAAAGCCCGCCGCCGACGATGCCGGCGATGATCGCGAAGATCAGGTAAAGCGTGCCGATGTCCTTGTGGTTGGTCGACAGGAACCAGCGGGCGAAGAAGCCCGGCGTATGGGAATGATGCGCATCATGCGAATGATCATCATGAGCGTGTGCGGAATGACCATGCGAGTGATGATCGTCGTGTGCGGAAGGTCCAGCCATTGTCCTCACTCCAGAGTCAGTTGGTTTCGTTGGCGGCGACGTCGAGCGTGCGCGGAGCGCCATCGACCGAGGCCATCAACGCCCGGTTCGCACCGTTCAGGTCAGAAGCGGCGGCGGAGAGCCAGGTGTTGTACTGCTGTTCGGAAACCACCCGAATGGCGATAGGCATGAAGGCATGGTCCTTGCCGCAAAGCTCGGAACACTGACCATAATAAAGGCCCTCTTTTTCCGCCTTGAACCAGGTTTCGTTCAGGCGGCCAGGAACGGCGTCGATCTTGACGCCGAAAGCCGGCATGGCGAAGGAATGGATCACATCCGTCGGCGCGGCGGTAACGAGCAGGCGAACGGTCTTGCCGACCGGAACGACCATTTCATTGTCTACCGCCAGAAGTCGCGGATAGCGGGCCTTGTCTTCCTTGCCGGCGGCGGCGCGATCCTCATCCTTCAGCAAGTAGCTGTCGAAGGAAAGGGGTTCCGCACCTTCGGCGGCCGTATATTCATAGCTCCACAGCCATTGCGTGGCGGTCGCCTTCAGCGTCACGTCGGGGTTTTCCGGCTGCGTCAGCTGCGCGTTCAAGAGATTGAACGAGGGGAAAGCAAGGAACAGGAGAATGAGCACCGGCGCCAGCGTCCAGACCACTTCGATCGCCGTGTTATGGCTGGTTTTGGAAGGCACCGGATTTTTCGCGGCGCGGAATTTCAGGGCGACGACGATGAGCAGCGCGAGAACGAAAAGCGTAACCGGAACAATGAACCAGAGCGTATATTGTTCAAACCAGCGTATTTCGTGCATGATCGGCGTGGCGGCCTCCTGCATGCCCATTTGCCAATGCACCGGCTGATCGGCGTGGGCGCCGACAGCCGTGAGCAGACAGGTCATCCCCGCCAGTGCTGCGTAAATCCTATTCGTCACGGTACCCTCTCCCTCACGCGTCTGATCCAGATCAATCACAGACGCAGAATCCATGCTTATGTTACTAACTTCAAACCACAGTTTGTCCTCTGCCGCAATATGCGTCGGGACACGGATGCGCCCCAATTTTGCCATTGGTCAATCCGCAGCGACTTTCTCTCACCCTGCACCTCACCGGGCCGACCGAACGCGGTTTCAAACAGCCCAGTTGCGACAAAGCCCCTTGTCACAGCCGGTTTTGCCGCCAGTTTCATCGCCGGATAATGAATGCCGCGCCGGGCAAATCAGACGCCCATACCGGAAGACAGGTCCTATTTCCGCCCAACTCCGCTGGAATTGAAGTCGCTAGGCTTTTTTTTCCGGATTATGGCGTCAAAATAGCCGCACTGATTCGAATCCCAGAGGTATCCATGCGTCTTTCCCCGCTCGCGCGCACTTTTCTTGCCGCCGCCGGTCTTGCAATCATCGCTCCCGCTGCCGCGGCGCTGGCGCAACAGCAGCCGCCCGGCACGCCGAAGTCGACGCACGGAGCATGGTCGGTCATCTGCGACAAGCCGGCAGGCGCATCCGAAGAACAATGCGCGCTGATGCAGAACGTGATCGCCGACGACCGCCCGGAAGTGGGGCTTTCGGTGGTGGTGCTGAAGACAGCCGACCGCAAGTCGCGCATCCTGCGCATCCTCGCGCCGCTTGGCGTGCTTTTGAAGGATGGCATGGAGCTTTATATCGACAATAATAATATCGGCCGCGCCTATTTCACCCGCTGCTTCTCCGAAGGCTGCTATGTGGAAGTGGATATTGACGACGAGCTGCTGAAGGTTCTGCGCGCCGGCAAGAATGCGGTTTTCGCGCTGCGTGAAGCCGTGGATCAGGATCGCGTCGGTATTCCGATCGAGCTTTCCGGCTTTGCCGAGGGCTACGACGCGCTTCCTTAAAGCCCGCCATTGCCGGACAGCCTTGCGTCCGTCCGCTCCAGTGCCTAAATCGGTCACTGAACGATAATGACTGGAGCCTCCCATGACCGACGATCTTGTAAAACTCTTCGATTGCGACGAGACGCAATTGCGCAAGCTCGTCGGCGAGGCGCTCGCCGGCGCTGACGATGGCGAGCTCTTCATCGAACATGCCCAGGCCGAATCGCTGACATTCGACAACGGCCGGCTCAAGGGCGGCTCCTTCAATACAGACCAAGGTTTCGGCCTGCGCGCCGTTGCCGGGGAGACGGTGGGCTACGCCCATGCGGGCGAGCTTTCGCAAGGCGCGTTGAAGCGCGCTTCGGATGCGGTGGGCGCGGTGACCAAGGGTTATTCCGGCTCCTATGCCGCAGCACCCCAGCGCACCAACAAGAAGCTTTACGGCGACGAGAACCCGATCGGCAGCCCGAGCTTCGAAGAGAAAGTGAAGCTGCTCACCGATATCGACGCCTATCTGCGTGATAAGGATCCGAACGTTCGGCAGGTGACGGCGACAATTTCCGCAAGCTGGCAGGTGGTGGATATTCTGCGCGCCGACGGCCATCGCGTCAGCGACGTCAGGCCGATGACGCGTATCAACATTTCGGTGGTGGCGGGTGAAGGCGACCGGCAGGAAAGCGGCTCCTATGGCATCGGCGGCCGCGTCGGCTTTGGCGATTTCATCACCACGGAAAACTGGCAGCGCGGCGCGGATGAGGCGTTGCGGCAGGCGCTCGTCAACCTCACCGCCATCGATGCGCCGGCTGGCACCATGGATGTGGTGCTCGGCTCCGGCTGGCCGGGCGTCATGCTGCATGAGGCTGTGGGGCACGGTCTGGAAGGCGATTTCAACCGCAAGAAGACCTCTGCCTTCGCTGGTCTGATGGGCGAAATGGTCGCAGCACCCGGTGTCACCGTCGTCGATGACGGCACCATCGACAGCCGGCGTGGGTCGCTGACCATCGACGATGAAGGTACGCCTTCCGGCTATAACGTGCTGATCGAGAACGGCAGGCTGGTCGGTTACATGCAGGACCGGCAAAACGCCCGGCTGATGGGTGCGACGCCCACGGGTAATGGCCGTCGGCAGGGTTACGCCTATGTGCCGATGCCGCGCATGACAAATACTTACATGCTCTCGGGCGATAAAACGCCGGAAGAGATCATCGCCTCCGTCAAGAAGGGCATCTACGCCGTTTCCTTCGGTGGCGGCCAGGTGGATATCACCTCCGGCAAATTCGTGTTCGGCTGCACCGAGGCCTATCTCATTGAAAACGGGAAGATCGGCGCGCCGGTGAAGGGCGCGATGCTGATCGGCAACGGGCCGGATGCGATGAAGCGCGTCTCGATGATCGGTAACGATTCCAAGCTCGATACCGGCATCGGCAATTGCGGCAAGGCCGGACAATGGGTGCCTGTCGGCGTCGGTCAGCCGCATCTGCGCATGGATCAGATCACCGTCGGCGGTACCAAGGCCTAGTTCCGCGGCGCATGGTCGGTTGCGGGAAACATCGAACCTGCCGCGACAGTCCTCACCCATAGCGTCGCCATCCCAGCCCATGACCCCGCACATGGCTGCCATGATGAGGTTTCCTCTGGCGTGCGGCCGGGAAGACGTTAAGATCACCCCTTATGGCAGGCCCCTCCTCCCATCCCGGGCCTGCGCGGCAAAGGAGACCATGACCATCATACGAAATGCCCTCGTTCCTGAACTTGCCGTCAGCGACTGGCAGAAAAGCCGCGCTTTTTATTGTGACCTGATCGGTTTTCATGTGGTCTATGAGCGCCCCGAAGAGGGTTTCACCTATCTGGCGCTAGGCGACGCAGAACTGATGATCGACCAGATCGGCGCAACACGGACCTTCGTGGCGGGCAATGCCTCGCTCGATACGCCGTTTGGCCGCGGCATGAACCTGCAGCTCGCCGTTCCTTCCCTGCAACCCATTCTTTCCCGGCTGGAGCGATCCTCGATTGACCTCGTCATGCCGCTGGAGGAAAAATGGTACAGGCGCGGCACGGTCGAAGTAGGCAACCGGCAATTCATTGTCGCAGATCCCGATGGCTATCTGATCCGCCCGTTCGAAAGCCTTGGCGAACGTCCCTTCCGGTTCGGCTGAGCGACCATGCTGCCTTTTCTGCCGCACGCCGTGGTTTTCGACATGGACGGATTGCTGATCGAAAGCGAGGCGCTCTATCGCGATTCGTTTCTGGCGGCCTCGGATGAAGGCGGCCATGGCATGAAGGTCGAGACCTATCAAAAGGTCTGCGGCAGCCCCTGGGATGTCATCACCGGCACCATCTTTGCCGATTATGGCGCCGATTTTCCGATGGCGACCTTCCGTGATGCCTGGCTCCGGCATCTCGGCCTGATGATGGCGGAGGGAGTGGCGCTGAAACCCGGCGTCATCGAAATCCTCGATCTTCTCGACCGGTTCGATATCCGCCGCGCCATCGCCACCTCGTCGCGGCACGATTCGGTGACGCGCCATCTCGGCCCTTACGATCTTCTCGGACGTTTCGACACCATCGTCGCGCGGGGCGACTATACCGAGCCGAAACCGGCGCCCATGCCGTATCTGACCGCAGCCGGACGACTTTCCCGCGATCCGGGTCGCTGCCTTGCGCTGGAGGATTCCTATTCCGGCGTGCGCTCGGCCACATCGGCGGGCATGATAACGATCATGGTTCCCGATGTCGCGCCGCCGACCGAGGAAATGCGGGAGAAATGCGTTGCGGTTGCAAGCGACCTTCATGCGGTGGTGGCCATGTTGGAAAAGCTGGAGCCTTCAGGGTTTTGACGGCGTAAAGCGCCACTTACGCTCGATCGCTCCTTCAATATCGAGACCGTTATAATGGGCCAGCAACAGCACATGGCCGAGGAGATCGGCGGTTTCGTCGGCCAGATCCCGCTTCATCTCCTCTTTGCTCCTGCCCTTAACGCGTGCCCGTCCCGTCAGCCGGTTCCAGGCCTGCGTCATCTCGCCAACCTCTTCCTGAAGCTTCAGCATGTACCAGTCCGGGTCGCGGAATATTCCGTTTTCAGCGGCATATTTTTGCGACGCCTCTTCAAACCGACGCATCATGTCAGCAAACATTTGTTCATCCTTTGTTCACGCGCCACAACTCTAATCATGATTCTCTGACCGCGTCGACCCGTCAGTGCGTCATGCAGCCATGAACGGAAATTTCCGAGACATGCGCATGCAAGCGAGATAGAGAAAAGATATTCGAACAAACGTGCCATCGCCCATGCCCCATCTCGACTTCCTGTCGTCACTCGTCACCGCGCACAGCCCGGCGCTGCTCGCCATGTTTGCGGGTGCCGCCTTTCTTGCCGGCCTTGCGCGCGGATTTTCCGGCTTCGGTGCGGCACTCATCTTCGTTCCCCTGGCCAGCGCCATCGTCGGGCCGCGTATCGCTTCGGCGGTATTGCTGGTGGTGGACGGCGTGCTGACGCTCGGCATGATACCGCCCGCCTTTCGCATGGCGGACCGGCGCGAAGTCTTCACCATGGCGGCCGGCGCCTTTGTCGGCGTGCCCGTCGGCACAATGCTGCTTTCCAAGGGTGATCCACTGACGCTACGCTGGCTCATCTCGGGCGTGGTCGTGGTGCTGCTTGTTTTTCTGGTGTCCGGCTGGCGTTACAGCGGCCGGCCGAAAACGCCGCTCACGCTTTTCACCGGGCTTCTAGCCGGGCTGTTTTCAGGGGCGGCACAACTGGGCGGCCCGCCCGTTGTCGCCTATTGGCTGGGCGGCGCGCTGAAAGGCGCTTTCGTGCGCGCCAATGTCATTCTTTATTTCGCGGTTTCAACGGTGTTTTCCATCGCCAGCTACTTTCTTGGCGGCCTGTTTACCGTCGATGTCTTCGTGTTTTTCCTGCTGGCCCTGCCCTTTTATGGGCTCGGTCTTTATGCCGGTGCGCGACTGCACGGGCTTGCCGATGAGGCGGCGTTCCGGCGCATCTGCTACGGCCTGATCGCGATTTCCGCCGTCATCGGCCTGCCGCTGTTTGACCAGTTGCTGAAATAGGCAGGCCGAGACGGCCTGCCCGGATGGTGTTACGGATACATGCGGACCTTGGACCAGGCACCGTCAGGGGTGTCGCGGCGGAATTCGATGCGATCATGCAGGCGGAACTTGCGGTCGTGCCAGAATTCGATGCTGAGTGGCCGGATGCGGAAGCCGGACCAGTGGGATGGGCGCGGAATATCGCCAATCGCATATCTGGCGGTATATTCGGCTACCGCTTTTTCCAGCGCAAAACGGCCTTCCAAAGGCCGCGACTGCTTGGATGCCCAGGCGCCAATGCGGCTGCCGCGCGGGCGAGAGGCGTAATAGATATCCGCCTCCTCGTCGCTCACGATCTCCACCTCGCCGCGCAGACGCACCTGCCGCCGCAGGCTTTTCCAGTGGAAGCACATGGCCGCTTTTTTCTGGCCGAGAATCTCCTGACCCTTCTGGCTTTCGAAATTCGTATAGAAAACGAAACCGCGATCATCGACGCCTTTCAGAAGCACCATGCGCACGTTCGGCAGGCCATTTTCGTCCACGGTGGCGAGCGCCACCGCGTTCGGATCGTTGATTTCGGAAGCCGTCGCGTCCTTCAGCCATTCGGCAAAAAGCGTGAACGGTTCATTTTCTTCCGTGAAGTCACTGGATGTTAACCCCGTTTCCGACATATTGAATAAAATGCTCCCGAGCTGATTTGGACGCCAGAGATGATCTCCGGTGAAAGATGGTGACCGTCATAGCAAAGTCGAACAGTCGAACAAAGAGCCTCCTTTCGTCGATAGCGGAAGTTTCCGCCGTCGTGTCAATGCTCGCGGTGCTGAGCGGCTGCGTCAGCCTCGACCTGTTCGGCGGAGACAAGGTTGACCGCTCGCTTTCCACGGCCTCCGTTCCCAACCAGCCGAACAATGCGCCGCAGACGGACGATGCGACGATCCGCAATGCGGTCACATCGGCCGACCTCGCCAAGCTCGCCGACCAGCCTCTGCCCTGGGCCAATGCCGCCACCGGCAGCGCCGGCGTCGTCACCGCCATTCACGAAGACAAGTCCAGCGGCTTCGTCTGCCGCAATTTCAGGACGACACGCCATTCCTTCGAGGGTGTGGCGAGCTATTCGGGACAGGCCTGCCTGTCGGAAACCGGCGAATGGCTGCTGACGCGCTTCGAGCAGAAATAATCTGTTTACCCTTAAATATGGAATAGAGCCCGCCCGGGTGTAGCACGTCTCCTCCGTAAAGGAGTGATTAGCAACTTATTGCAACAGTCGACGTTGATTAAACCGAGGGCGTGCTGGCGAATGATCGCGGGCATCCCTTTTCGGAGGGGTTAGTTTCAGGATTGCGCCATGAGCGGCAGCACGCGCCTGAGCCAACGTAACTGGTGTTTCGCATGCGCGATCCATATTCCATCCTCGGCGTGAAACGTGACGCCCGCCACGAGGACATCAAGGCCGCCTGGCGCACGAAGGCGAAAACCGTCCATCCGGACGCCAATCGCGACGATCCCGACGCCTCGGCGCGCTTTGCCGAAATCGGGCAGGCTTACGATCTTCTCAAAGACCCGAAAAAGCGCGATCTCTACGATCAAGCCCGCAAGGCGGCCGAAAAGAAACAGCGCGGCGAAACCATCATGCAGCAGCGAGAAGCCGCGCGCGAGGCTGCCGAGCGCGCCAAGGCCGCCGAAAAGCTGATGGAGGAACTGGCCCGTGCGGACGCCCGCAACCGGGCGCAGACCGGCCAGAAAGCCGATAGCAAACCGGAAAGCGCCGAAGACATCGTCGAGCGCATTTTTGGCGCCGATGCCCAGAACGATCCCAAGGTGCAGCAGGCGGCGGAAGCCGCAAAGGCGGCCGCGAGCGCTGCAAAAGGCGATATACCCGCAGCCACCGCCACCGGCGATGACAAGACGTCACCCGCCTCGCTTGCCGCCAATCTTTTCAGCGCGCTGGTGCGGCGGTTCCGTGCGCCGCAGCCGGCTCCGGAAAAAGCGCCTGACATCACCGCTGAGGCCACCGTCACGGTCGCCGATCTGCTGGAGAAAAAATGGATTACCGTTTCTCTTGCCGATGAGCGGGAAGTTCGGTTTCAGCTCGAGCCCGGCATGACCGACGGACATGTGGTGCGGCTGAAGGGACAGGGGCTGAAGCTTCCCAACATCGCGCGCGGCGATCTTGCCGTGACATTGCTGACCGACCGAGAGGACGCTTTCTCCCTTCGTGGCTTCGATATTCACACGACCCTGCCGATATCGCTCAGCGACGCGGTTCTGGGGTGTGAAACGAAAGTCAAGACACCGCTCGGCGAAGAAAACATCACCATTCCGGCCTGGTCCGGCTCAGACCGTGTGCTGAGGCTTGCCGGCAAGGGCCTTGCCGACGGCAAGGGCGGCTCCGGCGATCTCGTCGTCGAATTGCGCATCGTCCTCTTGGAAAAGCCCGATGAAAAGGTAACCGACCTGATGCGGCACATGCGCGAAGGCCTTTATTTGTGAAAGTTTTGCGAATAGCCGGGACAACGCACCCTTTGTTACGCTCCCTAACAGTTGATGATCTTTGGCAATCTTGAACAGGATTGCAGCCTATGCCATAGGCAGGACCGATCATAAGTACTAGGGAGCATAAAATGGCTCAGGCATCCGGCCTTATGGCTGGCAAACGCGGCCTCATCATGGGTGTCGCCAATAATCGTTCCATCGCTTGGGGCATCGCCAAGGCCTGTGCCGACGCGGGCGCGGAAGTTGCGTTGACCTGGCAGGGCGATGCGCTGAAGAAGCGCGTAGAGCCGCTGGCGCAGGAACTCGGCGCCTTCATGGCCGGTCATTGCGATGTGACCGATCTCGAGACGATCGACGCCGTTTTTGCCTCGCTGGAAAAGCATTGGGGCAAGATCGACTTCGTCGTGCACGCTATTGCGTTCTCCGACAAGGACGAGCTGACCGGCCGTTACCTCGACACCAGCCGCGACAACTTCAACCGCACCATGGATATTTCCGTGTTCTCGCTGGCCGCCATTGCCAAGCGCGCCGAGCCGGTCATGAATGACGGCGGCTCGATCATCACGCTGACCTATTACGGCGCCGAAAAGGTCATGCCGAATTACAACGTCATGGGTGTGGCCAAGGCTGCTCTCGAGGCCAGCGTGCGTTATCTCGCCGTCGACCTCGGCAATCGCGGCATCCGCGTCAACGCCGTTTCCGCCGGCCCGATCAAGACGCTTGCAGCTTCCGGCATCGGCGACTTCCGCTATATTCTGAAGTGGAACGAATACAATGCGCCGCTGAAGCGCACCGTTTCCATCGAGGAAGTCGGCAAGTCGGCGCTGTACCTGCTGTCCGATCTTTCGACCGGCGTGACCGGCGAAATCCACCATGTCGATTCCGGTTACCACACCATCGGCATGAAGGCCGTGGATGCGCCTGACATCTCGGTGGTGAAGGACTAAGCCTGAAAAGTGTAAGAACGGGGTATCGCCTTGCTCGTCTATGTGATCCGGCACGGACAAACGGACTGGAATGCGATACGCCGGCTTCAGGGCCAGAAAGACATTCCGCTCAACGATTTCGGCCGCCAGCAGGCGGTCGGAAACGGCAAGCTCCTCGCGCAGCTGCTGGGAGAACAGGCCACGGATTTCGACTATGTGGCGAGCCCGCTCGGGCGCACGCGCGAGACCATGGAACTGATGCGCGGCGCGATGGGCCTCGACCCTCTTGCCTACCGCACCGACGATCGTCTGATCGAAGTCTCTTTCGGCGACTGGGAGGGACAGACCCTGCCGGAGCTGAAGAAAGAGTTTCCGGACCGGGTGAAGGCGCGCAAGGCCAATAAATGGGATTTCATTCCGCCCGGCCAGGACGCCGAAAGCTATGAAATCCTCTCCTGGCGCATCGGCGCATGGCTTTCTTCGGTTGAGAGGCAAACCGTCTGCGTCTGCCACGGCGGTGTGATCCGCTCGATCTTCCGGCTGGTTTCTGGGATGGACAAGGACGAGGCGTCGAGGACGCAGATCCCGCAGGACCAGATCTTGAAGGTTCAGATCGACAGGAATAGTGCGGAGTGGATTTCTTGAGGGCTGTCAAGGTTTGCTAAGACTGGCAGGACATCGCGGCTCGTTTCTTCTCCCCGCCGGGGAGAAGGTGGGCCGAAGGGTCGGATGAGGGGGCGACGTCGCCGAATCCCTCTAGCCGTGCCCCCTCATCCCGCTGCCGCGGACTTCCCCCGGCGGGGAGAAGAAACACGCGACACCCGCTCGTCTCGCAACGAAGGTCTGGCATAAGGCCTGGAGCTTACTCAACGACCTGAAGGTCGTCGACCACGCGTTTTCCATCCACTTCCGTGTAGAAAACCACGACCTTCACGCCCGCTTTCAAACCTTCGAAATTGAACTCCTCCGGCACGCGGTAGGTCTTGCCGTCGTTCAAGGTAATGCTCAGCCCATTGGCATCGATCTTGCTGATCGTGCCTTCCACATCGACGCTCTGGGCGTAGCCGTTAATGGGCATCAGGAGGTTGGCGGTGGCCAGAAGGGCGGCAATCATCATACGCATCGATCTAGCTTTCGTGGATTTGCGTGAAAACCTTACATGCATGAAGAATTGCCTTTCGAATGTGGCGGAAATTGCCCGCAACCATGACATTTTCAGCCCAATTGATGAACGGATTTCAAATCCTGTTCAAGCCGTTAGTGGTTTTTACACCGCATTTTCCGGCAATATTGGAAAACTCCGGTTTAAGGTGGAAAACCTCCGTCCCTTTACAATTTCGTCATCTCGGAAATCCGTTGAAACCGTCGAATCGCTTTGCGCCGCCCATCCCGGGGAGTGTCGTTTTTCGTCATTTCACCAGTCGTGAACGGTACGTCACCTCCATATCCCGTTTGCGATGAAAGAAAGGCTTTTGCCTTGCCCGGATTTTCCACTAAGACAAATCCGCTTGTTTTAAACGGCGCCGTCCACAGGCGCCCTGTTTCCGGTCTTGAGAACGATGTCGCATAACAGTTTCGGTCACCTTTTTCGCGTTACCACCTGGGGAGAAAGCCACGGGCCGTCGCTCGGCTGTGTGGTGGATGGTTGCCCGCCCGGCATCCGCTTTACCCTTGCCGAGCTGCAGCACTGGATGGACAAACGCAAACCGGGCCAAAGCCGTTTCGTGACCCAGCGCCGCGAGGACGACATCGTGAAAGTTCTTTCCGGCGTGATGCTGGATGAGGACGGCGAGACGATGACGACGACAGGCACGCCGATCTCCATGCTGATCGAAAATACCGACCAGCGCTCCAAGGATTACGGCGAGATCGCCAAACGTTTCCGCCCCGGCCATGCGGATTTCACCTATGACCTGAAATACGGCATTCGCGACTATCGTGGCGGCGGTCGCTCCTCCGCACGCGAAACGGCGGCGCGTGTCGCCGCCGGCGCAATCGCCCGCAAGGTGGTGCCCAGCCTGAATGTGCGCGGCGCGCTGGTGCAGATCGGCAAGCACAAGATCAACCGCGACAATTGGGATTGGGATCAGGTCGACCAGAACCCATTCTTCTGCCCCGATGTCGAGATGGTGCCCGTCTGGGAAGAATATCTCGATGGCATCCGCAAGGCTGGCTCTTCCATCGGTGCTGTGGTCGAGGTTGTGGCGGAAGGCGTTCCGGCCGGCATCGGCGCGCCGATCTATGCCAAGCTCGATCAGGATATCGCCTCCAGCCTGATGTCGATCAACGCCGTCAAGGGCGTGGAGATCGGCGAAGGTTTTGCCTCGGCCGAGCTTTCCGGCGAGGAAAATGCCGACGAGATGCGCATGGGCAATGACGGCAAGCCGATTTTCCTGTCCAACCATGCCGGCGGCATTCTGGGCGGCATTGCGACCGGCGAGCCTGTTGTTGCGCGCTTCGCCATCAAGCCCACCTCGTCGATCCTGACGGAGCGCCTGTCCATCGATACCGATGGCAACAATGTCGATGTGCGCACCAAGGGCCGCCACGACCCCTGCGTCGGCATCCGCGCCGTTCCGATCGGTGAAGCGATGATCGCCTGCACCGTTGCCGACCATTATCTGCGAGACCGCGGCCAGACCGGCCGCTTGAAATAGAGGGAACCGCCATGGCCTATGACCAGAAACGCGTTGTCGACGCCATCCGCGCTTTCGAAGCCGGCGAAATCGTCGTCGTGACCGATGATGACGACCGTGAGAACGAAGGCGACCTGATCATTTCGGCGGTTCACTGCACGCCGGAAAAAATGGCGCTGATCGTGCGCCACACCTCCGGCATCGTCTGCGCACCCATGCCGCGCGAGGAGGCCAAGCGGCTGAACCTCAACGCCATGGTGGCGGAAAACGACAGCGCCCACACGACGGCCTTCACCGTCAGCGTCGATTTCAAGCACGGCACCACGACCGGTATTTCAGCGGATGACCGCACCTTGACGGTTCGCAATCTTGCCAACCCCAATGTCGGCGCTTCCGATTTCACCCGACCGGGCCATATTTTCCCGCTGATTTCCCGCGAAGGCGGCGTGTTGATGCGCTCCGGTCATACCGAAGCGGCCGTCGATCTCTGCCGGCTCGCCGGCCTGCCGCCCATCGGCGTCATCAGCGAGCTGGTGAATGACGATGGCAGCGTGATGCGCGGCCCGCAGGTTCTGGATTTTGCCGAAAAACACGGCATGAAACACGTATCGGTCGCCGATCTCATCGCCTATCGCCAGCGCAAGGAAACGCTGGTGGAGATGGAATCCTCCTTCACCATCGAAACGCCCTTCGGGCCGGCCAAGGCGCAGACCTATTCCCTGCCCTGGGATCCGATGCAGCACATGGCGGTGATTTTCGGCGACATCAGAGATGGCGTCGACATTCCCGTGCGCCTGCACCCGGAAAATGTCGCTGATGATGTCTTCGGTGACAGGCAGCCGGTGCGGCACTATATGCAGAAGATTGCCGAAGAAGGCCGCGGAGTCATCGTTTATCTGCGCGAAGGCTCCGTTGGCGTCGGCCAGGTAGCTGGACGCCGCAAGGCGCGCGACCCGGATGAAGCGCATGCACAGGCCCGTTCTCGCGAAAACGAATGGCTGGAAATCGGCCTCGGCGCACAGATTCTCAAAGACCTCGGCATCAGCTCCATCAAGCTGCTGACGACGCGCGAGCGGCATTATGTCGGGCTGGAAGGGTTCGGCATCCAGATTTCGGCGACGGATATCTGCTGATTTTAAGATTCAGTCTAGCTTCACAGCGCAATTGTGAGGCGAGCGTGTTCCGTTTGTTTCTTCTCCCCGCCGGGGAGAAGTCCGCGGCAGCGGGATGAGGGGGCGAGCTCTCCGCATATCGCTAGCGTTGCCCCCTCATCCGACCCTTCGGGCCACCTTCTCCCCGGCGGGGAGAAGAAATATGCTGCAACGCCTTGCTACAATATTGCCCAAAGTGCGAGAATACGTTGCGTGTGAAACGCACCGGTCTAACAATATTCTCAATCGACTGACTTCACTTCTCCTCCCGCCAGCCCTCCAGATAATTCACGCTCTCCACCCCAGTAAACTTCGCCAGCCTCACCAGCTCCGCGTCCAGCTTTTCCAGCCGTCCAGCCGAGGCGCGCACGCCCGGCTCCAGCCACAGGCGGCGTACATCCAGCGTGCTGCGCTTGCGATCCGCCTTCATGTCGATGCGGCCGATAAGCCTATCACCCTCCAGAAGCGGGAAAACATAATAGCCGTATTGCCGCTTTGGCTCCGGCACAAAGACTTCGATGCGGTAATAAAATCCGAACAACCGTTCCATACGGTTGCGGTCTCGCAACAGGGGATCGAAGGGGCTCAGCACACGAACGCGGGCGGAAGGTTCGGGCACGTCAGTCAGGTCAGCGGTAAAACCGGCAAAGGCATAGGACGGGCGGGCCGTGCCGTCGCGGGCGAGAAGCGACACCTCGCATAGCTCGTCGCGGTTGCTCTTGACCCAGTCCCTCGCCTCCTGCGGGGTGACGAGATCGAAAAAGGCGGCGATTTCGCCATGGGTGGCGAAACCCAGCCGCTTCAGCGCCTCGCGGCAGGCCCAGTCAACGAATTCGGCGTGCTCCACCTCGGTCTCGTGATGCTCACCGGGAATGACCCGTTCGGCCAGATCATAGACCTTCTGAAAATTCACGCGGCCGGATATGGCAAGCTTGCCGGTGTGCCAGAGATATTCAAGCGCGGTCTTGGAGGGATGCCAGTTCCACCAGCCGCCAGACTGGTGCCCCTCCTCCTTCAACTCCCGCGCCAGAACCGGACCGGTTGCGGCAATGCGCTGAAGCGTCTCGCCGAAGGCGGCATCGAAACCCTCGCCATGCCATTTGCGCCAGCGCTCCTGAATGATCGGCTCACGGCGCCGGAAGCGATGTTTCCAATAGGGATAAAATTCCGTCGGCACGATGGAGGCGTCATGCGTCCAGTGCTCGAAAAGCGCCCGGTCCTTTTCCAAGAGCGTGGTCAGATGGCCGCGCCGGTAGGTCTGGTTGCGGGAGAAAATAATCTGGTGGTGGGCGCGCTCCACCGTGCCGATGCTGTCCACCTGCACAAAACCGATATCGGTGATGAGCTGCAGCAGGTCGCTCTTGGAAAGCGCCTTGCCGGGCGGAGAGGAAAGCCCCTGCCGCGCCAGAAAAATCCGCCTTGCCGCTTCGTTCGAAACCTTGATCGCCATGGTGGCGAAGGTAGAACGGCTTTTTCAGGATTGCAATGTTCTTTTTTTGTTCCTTGTTTCACTTCTGTTGATGACGGGGTATAGAACCGGAAACGAGCGTGAGGATGTAAGCTTGGAAATCCGTTTCGACGCCGCGGGTGTCGCTTTCGAGGGCCGGCAGGCCTTGCGGCCGCTGTCTTTGACCTTGACCGAACGGCGTGTCGGCGTGATCGGCCTTAATGGTTCCGGCAAGACTACCTTTGCGCGGCTGATCAACGGGCTGAACAGACCGAGCGAAGGCACGGTTTCGGTGAACGGTCTCGATACCGTGACGGACGCCAGGGCGGTCTTGCAGACGGTCGGCTTCATCTTCCAGAATCCGCAGAACCAGATCATCCTGCCAATCGTACGCGACGATGTTGCCTTCGGGCTGAAGCAGCTCGGGCTTGGCAGAGCCGAGATCGAAAACCGGGTGAAGGCCGTTCTTGCCCGGCTCGGCATTTCTCATCTCGAGAAACGACGCGCCCATGAGCTTTCCGGCGGGGAATTACAGCTTGCGGCGCTGGCCGCGCTGCTGGTCACCGAACCGCAAATCCTCATTCTCGACGAGCCGACCAACCAGCTTGATCTCAAGAACCGCGCCATCGTGGAAAAGACCATGGCGGCGCTGTCGCAGGCGCTTGTTGTCATCACCCACGATCTGCCGCTGGTTGCGGGTTTTGACCGGGTGCTGGTTTTCCATGAAGGCGCACTGGTTGCCGACGCCGCCCCCGAAGAAGCGGTGGCGCGCTATCTGGAGGTGGCATCGCGATGAAATCGCTGCATGTGGAAGGCACCGGCTGGCTCTACCGCGTCTCGCCGCGCCTCAAGCTCCTGACGCTCATGGGTTTCAGCATCGCATTGTTCCTCACCCGCGATCTGCTGGTTCTCGCAGGCGCGACGGTTCTGGCCGCCCTTATTCTGGGCGCTACGCGGCTGCCCTTCCGCGAGATCGCTTTGCGGCTGCGGCCGGTGATGCTGACCATCTTCCTTGTCGCCGCCTTCAGTTATCTCCTGCTTCCCACACATGATGCGAGCGTCAATCTCCTGCGGCTGACGGCGCTGGCGCTGCTTGCCACCGCCGTCACCATCACCGTCAGTATTTCGCAGTTCATGGACGAGATCGCACTTGCCGCTGCGCCGCTTGAAAGGCTGGGGCTGGTGAAGGCCGCCGATATCGGGCTTGCCGTCGGGCTGGTGGTGCGGTTCGTGCCTGAGATCGTCAATCGTTACCATGCGGTGCGCGATGCGCACCGGGCGCGCGGCCTGCCCGTGCGGATGGCCACCATCATCGTGCCGCTGGTGATTATGACGTTGAAGGATGCGGACGCCATTGCCGACGCCATTGACGCGCGCGGTTTCAGAGGCCAAAGCTGACGGCCAGATAACCATCCGGAGTTTCCGAGCCATGACAACCCGCGACCTCGTGCTGATTTCGCTGTTTTCCGCCATCATCATCGCACTCGGGCTTTTGCCGCCGATCACGCTCGGCTTCATTCCGGTGCCCATCACCGCGCAGTCGCTCGGCGTCATGCTGGCGGGTGTCGTGCTGGGCGCTAAGCGCGGTACGCTTGCGGTTCTCCTGACAATTCTCATCGCTGCCATCGGTCTTCCTGTCCTGTCGGGCGGACGCGGCGGCCTTTCGATCTTCACCACGCCGACGACGGGCTTCCTGATCGGCTGGATCGCAGCTGCCTTCGTTACCGGCACGCTCTCGGAAAAACTCGTCAATCGCGGCCAGTCCGCTCTCACACAGGGCATCGGTTTCTTCGTCGCCAGCCTGATCGGCGGTGTGGTCGTGCTTTATTCTTTCGGCATCACTTATCTGGCGCTGGTTGTCGGGCTCGGTTTCGAAAAGGCCTTCATGGGTTCGCTCGCCTTCATTCCGGGCGATGCGCTGAAGGCCGTGCTCGCAGCCCTTGCCGGCCGCGCCGTGATGGCGGGTTATCCGCTTCTGCCGCAGCGTGCCTGAACGTTTTCTCCTGGAGGATAGAATGGCGACACGTCTTTACGAACATCCGATCTTCCTTGAACACATCACGCCCGAAGGTCACCCCGAACGGCCGGACCGGCTGCGGTCGCTGAACATTGCGCTCGAACATCCGAATTTCGAGCGGCTGGACCGGAAGGAAGCACCGCAGGCCAATGAGGATGCGGTGCTGCTGGCGCATCCGGAAGAGCATCTGCTTGCCGTCATGCGGCAGGTGCCCGAAGAGGATGGCGAGATCAACCGGATCGAGTCCGACACCTATCTCTCGCCAAAAAGCCTGCAGGCGGCGCTGACCGGCATTGGCGCTGCCATGGCGGCCGTGGATGACGTGTTTACCGGCTCGGCCGACAATGTCTTCGTCGCGGCCCGTCCGCCCGGCCACCATGCCGAGACAGCCAAGGCCATGGGTTTCTGTCTTTTCAACAATGTGGCGATTGCCGCCCGCCACGCGCAGAAGGCGCACGGCGCGGAGCGCGTGGCCATCATCGACTGGGACGTGCACCACGGCAACGGCACGCAGGACATCTTCTGGAACGACACGTCAGTGCTGTTCTGCTCCACCCATCAAATGCCGCTTTATCCGTGGAGCGGCGATAAAAACGAAACCGGCGTAAAGAACAACATCGTCAACGCCCCGCTTTCGCCCAACACCGGCAGCGAATATTTCCGCGAGGCGTTCAAATCCCGCGTGCTGCCGGCCATTGCCGATTTTTCGCCAGACCTCATCCTCATCTCCGCCGGTTTCGATGCGCATCATCGCGATCCGCTGGCGCAGATCAATCTGGTGGGCGAAGATTTCGACTGGGCGACGGGCCGACTTCTGGAAATGGCCGACAAATACGCCTCGAACCGGGTCGTCAGCCTGCTTGAAGGCGGTTATGATCTGGAAGGGCTGGCGGAATCGGCAGCCATGCATATTTTGAGAATGATGAAGGGTTGAACATGACGGAAAATGCCAACACAGCCGATGTCAGCGGTTATTCTTTCGAAAAAGCCGTCGCCGAGCTGGAAAGCATTGTCGCACGTCTGGAACGCGGCGACGTGGCGCTGGACGAATCCATCGCCATCTACGAGCGCGGCGAAGCCCTGAAGAAACATTGCGAGACGCTGCTGAATGCCGCCGAGAAGCGGA
This sequence comes from Agrobacterium salinitolerans, assembly GCF_002008225.1. Lineage (GTDB taxonomy): Bacteria > Pseudomonadota > Alphaproteobacteria > Rhizobiales > Rhizobiaceae > Agrobacterium > Agrobacterium salinitolerans. The sequence goes on from NZ_MRDH01000006.1 coordinate 1,089,570, forward strand.
TCGAGAAAATCCGTCTTGACCGGGCGGGCAAGCCGCAGGGTGTGGAGCCGCTCGACGGGGAGTGACTGCGTTTAGCGGGAGCGTTTTGATGTGCCCCCACACGCGGCCACGTCCCCGATCTGCACACTCGACGTCATCCTCGGGCTTGTCCCTGTTATCTGCAACCGATTGATTTTATTCGACGTGGTTAGATCCTCGGCACAGGGCCGAGGATGACGGAGGAGAGGTTTGCAAATCTTTGTCAGCGATGATCGCGTGAATTAAGCATCTCACAATCTCGTGTTCCCTCGGGTCAGTTAACACTGCGTTCTATATCGCTATGCTCCCCAGACCTTCGGTTATGCTAAACTCCCGCCAGACGATACGAGGAGCAAGCCATGTCCTTCTTTCCCGGTAACGATCCCGTCGCGGGTGATGCTTTTGCCTGCGACGCCATCGAGAACCTCATCATTCCCCGCACCAGCGATATTGGCGGCTTTGCGGTGCGGCGTGCGCTGCCGACCCGGCAGCGGCGGCTTGTCGGCCCGTTCATCTTTTTTGACCGCATGGGCCCGGCGATCCTGAAGGCCGGTGAGGCGCTTGATGTGAAGCCGCATCCGCATATCGGCCTTTCCACCGTCACCTATCTGTTCGACGGCGAAATCAAGCATCGCGACAGTCTCGGCACCGAGCTTGTCATCCGCCCCGGCGACATCAACCTGATGACCGCCGGGCGCGGCATCGTGCATTCGGAACGCACGCCGGAAAACCTGCGCGGCCATCCGCTGTCCATGTCCGGACTGCAAACTTGGCTTGCCCTGCCAGACAACATGGAAGAAATCGCCCCGGCATTTGCTCACACGGCGAAAGAAGACATGCCGCTGATCGATATCAAAGGTGCGTCGGGCCGGGTGGTGATCGGTGAATTCGAGGGGCTCACCTCCCCTGTTTCGGCCTTTACCGATACGCTTTATGTCGACCTGACTCTGGAACCGGGTGTAAAGTTTCCCTTTTCCGCCGACCATGAAGAACGGGCGATCTATATTCTCTCCGGCTCGCTGGATGTGGCCGGTGATATCTTCGCCGCCGACCAGCTCCTCGTTTTCCGGCCGGGCGACGACATCACTCTTCAGGCCGGCAGCAATGGCTGTCACATCATGATCTTCGGCGGGGCGGCGCTGAATGAGCGCCGTTACATCTGGTGGAACTTCGTTTCGTCATCAAAAGAACGCATAGAACAGGCCAAACAGGAGTGGAGAACCGGACGCTTCGATATCGTTCCCGGCGACGAAGAAGAGTTTGTCCCTTTGCCGGAAGGTTGAAATTCTATAGAAGTGTACGACATGCAAGGCCGAACCGTTGGCTTTCACCATGAAAGCCGCTCTGGCGCGCCCTGCTGACGACAAGAAAAGGCCGAACGATTGACCGGAATGCCACAGACACCATTGCTCGACCGGGTGAATTTCCCCTCCGATCTCAAGGAGATCGATGATCGCGACCTGCCGGAACTGGCGCGGGAACTGCGCGACGAGATGATTGACGCCGTGTCGAAAACCGGTGGCCATCTGGGGGCCGGCCTCGGTGTGGTGGAACTGACGATTGCCATTCACAAGGTCTTCAACACGCCGGAAGACCGACTGATCTTCGATGTCGGCCACCAATGTTATCCGCACAAGATCCTGACCGGCCGTCGTGACCGCATCCGCACGCTGCGCCAGGAAAACGGGCTTTCCGGCTTCACCCGCCGTGCCGAAAGCGACTATGACGATTTCGGCGCCGGCCATTCCTCCACCTCCATTTCCGCCGGTCTCGGCATGGCGGTGGCGGCAGGTCTCGAAGGCAGCGACCGCAAGGTGATCGCCGTCATCGGCGACGGCTCGATGTCGGCGGGCATGGCGTTTGAGGCACTCAACAATGCCGGTGCGCTCGATGCGCGGCTGATCGTCATTCTTAACGACAACGATATGTCTATTGCGCCGCCGACCGGTGCCATGAGCGCCTATCTGGCGCGGCTGGCCTCCGGCCGCACCTATATGGGTTTTCGCGATTTCGGCAAGAAACTGACGGCCTATCTCGGCAAGACCATCGACCGCGCCATTACCCGCGCCGTGACCCATGCGCGCGGTTACGTAACCGGCGGCACGCTGTTCGAGGAGCTTGGCTTTTATCACATCGGCCCGATCGACGGTCACTCCTTCGATCACCTTTTGCCGGTGCTGCGCAATGTGCGCGACAATCAGAAAGGCCCCGTCCTCATCCATGTGGTGACGCAGAAGGGCAAGGGTTACGCGCCGGCGGAGGCTGCCGCGGACAAATATCACGGCGTCAACAAGTTCGACGTCATTACCGGCGCGCAGGCGAAAGCCAAGCCGAATGCGCCGAGCTATACCAGCGTCTTTGCCGAAGCCCTGATCCAGGAAGCGACGCTCGACGACAAGATCATCGGTGTGACGGCCGCCATGCCGAATGGTACCGGTCTCGACAAGATGGCCGAGCTTTTCCCGGCCCGCACCTTCGATGTCGGCATTGCCGAACAGCACGCCGTCACCTTTGCGGCCGGGCTTGCAGCCGATGGTTACAAGCCGTTCTGTGCGCTTTATTCCACCTTCCTGCAACGCGGTTACGACCAGCTGGTGCATGATGTGGCGATCCAGAGCCTGCCCGTGCGTTTCCCCATCGACCGCGCCGGTTTCGTCGGTGCCGACGGCCCGACCCATGCCGGCTCCTTCGACACGACGTTCCTTGCCACCCTGCCCGGCATGGTGGTGATGGCTGCATCGGACGAAGCGGAGCTGAAACATATGGTCCGCACGGCGGCAGCTTACGATGAAGGCCCGATTTCCTTCCGGTATCCGCGCGGCGAAGGTGTGGGCGTCGAAATGCCTGTACGCGGCGAGATTTTGCAGATCGGCAAGGGCCGCATCATCAAGGAAGGCACCAAGGTTGCGCTGCTCTCCTTCGGCACACGCCTTGCGGAATGCCTGGCGGCTGCCGAAGACTTGGATGCTGCCGGACTTTCGACCACGGTTGCCGATGCGCGCTTCGCCAAGCCGCTCGATCTCGATCTCATCCGCCAGCTTGCCAGCCATCACGAGGTGCTGGTGACTATTGAGGAAGGCTCCGTCGGCGGTTTCGGCGCGCATGTGCTGCATTTCATGGCCAGCGCCGGGTTGCTCGACCACGGCCCGAAGGTTCGCACACTGACCCTGCCCGACCAGTGGGTGGAACAGGCAAAGCCCGAGACCATGTATGCCAATGCCGGCCTCGACCGGGCCGGCATCGTTTCCACCGTGTTCAATGCGCTTGGCCAGCGTCAGGCCGGCGTGGGATTTGCCGGTTAAGCCCGGTCGAAGGAAATGACGGAGCATTCGGCGTGACTGCCATCACCCGCATACTCCATCACCGGAAAATCGGAAGCCATGGTCTTACGAACGCCCGGCACAACGGATTCCCGCAAAAACCTTCGCTGGATGCGGGCCGGAGATGATCTGCGAGGTTCCGTCGGCATTGTGACGCGCGCAGGCTCTTCCTTATTTCGTGTCGACGCACATGATTTTGCCGATGACGTCGCTCTTGATCTTGTCGGCGGAAAGCGTTTCCGCATAGGTAGCCGTGGAACTCGCCAGGACGGAAATCAGGACCGTAAAAAACATTCGCATTTGCAGGTTCTCCCGATTTAGTTCGACTTCATAAGCTCTTGATATATTGCCGTGACCTGATCGCCTTTCGACAGTTTTTCTAGCTCGTCATCGTAATAACCGCCGCCCTTGTCTTCGTCGCCGTTCCAGAGTGTCCAGTATTTTTTACCCTCTCTGTACCACGCCCAGCAATCCTTGCCTTTTTTGGTTGAACTGCCTTTGAGGTCCATCAGCTCGTAACTTGCGCAAAGTTCATTTTCGCGGACAGACCATGTTCCGCTGGCGACGAATTCGTCGTTTTTCCCCACGAGCAGAAACGTGCCATCGGGCGAGAAGACAGCACGACTTCGGCGCCATTCGATCGTTTTACCAGAATAGATCGCCACAACCTCCTGCGACGTCAGTTTGACCGCCTGCTGAGGAAGATTGTCCGCAGTGGCCATGCCCCCGAAGAGAAAGGTCGCAATAACAAAAACAAAAGGATGTATTTTCATTTTATTCTCCACCTAACTATCTATTTTTAAATATAAATTTTTGAAAAGCGGATTCCCACTCATTGGCGCACGCTATCCGTTTGCGGATGACTCTTTATCTTTTGCTCTCCAGCATCGTTCCGCCTGCATAGACTGCGCTTCAATTCGATTTTGCCATGATCTCCTGGTAACGCTTGGTGACCTTGTCGCCATTCGACAACTTTTTCAGCTCGCCGTCGTAATAGCCGCCGACTTTGTCCTTTTCTCCGCTCCAGAGCGCCCAGTATTTTTTTCCCTGCCTGTACCAGGTCCAGCAATCTTTGCCGGTGTGGATTTTTCCTTCCTTGAGGCTCTTTCCCTGAAATTCGGCACATACCTCGTTGTCGCGCGCCGACCATTTTCCCTGGCCGGCAAAATTCCCGCTTTTACCGACGATGAAATAGCTGCCATCCGGAGAGAAGTAAGCGTTGCTGCGGCTCCACTCACTGGATTTCCCGGCATAGAGAGCCTGCGCCTCCGCCTGAGTCAGCTTCATCGCATCCTTCGGAAGCCGGTCGGCCAAGGCCGTTGCGGAGAAACAACCAATTACAGTAAAAATTATAATCGATCTCGTTATAACCATTTTGACTCCCTCCAGATTGCGATGAGGAAGTCTAGCAGTGAAAAAATCAAAGCAGATACTCCCAATCGGGAGCGTTTTTTGAGATATCTAGGTTTATATCATAGCGTCATTCTGCCGATTTCGAGGAACGCAGATATGAACTCAAATAGATTATTGGAAATTTCCGATGAAATATCCTCTTCCATTCAAGCGGCAGCTGTAGGAGCGAGCTCGTGGAAGAATGTGTGTACAAATTTCACGAAAGCTTTTCCTGGCTCTTATTCAGCACTCATAAGTCAAAGTTTCAGAAATCCCGACTTAAACCACGCCGTTTGCTCTGAACTGGAAGAAAGCCACCTGAACTCCTTTCTCAACCATTATAGCAACATCAATCCCTGGCGTGCGTTTTGGCAAGGCGCGAGAAACGGGTCTATAATTGTCGCAGAAAGAGACGATCCCGCAAGGCAGTACCATGGAAGCAGGTTCTACAATGAGTGGATGAAAGCTGTCGGAGACTTTGACGCCGCGGTAGGACTCCGTCTGCAAGTGGCAGACGACGAGGTTATTTACCTGCCGGTTCACTTCTCCGCCAGCCTGTCGTCAACCTATGATTGGCAATTGGAAGCGGTGATGCAAAATACGCGCCGCTCGCTGACGAACGCACTGGAAATAGCAACCTATATCCGGGATACCTCAAGCGGGATCGCCGCGAGATCGGCGCTTGTCAGTCTCGAAAACGTCATCGCTTTTGTCGTTGACGACCGGTTGAAGCTGAGGGAAGCAAATCAGGCTGCGACCGATGCATTTGTTCGCGATTTTCCTGTTGGATGCCGGCACAACGCGATTTCCTTTGCCACACCGTCCGTGACAGCCTCTCTCACGAGATGCCTCAGAAACAGACCCCGTGATTTCGCCACCAAGTTGGTGATGCAAGCGGAAAACGACCGATGGCTGATCGTCGTCAACCAGTTGCCCCAGCTTTCGGGATTTCTATTGGCAAGAGGGTGTGATCAGTTCCTTTTGCAGATGCGAAAGCTGACATCGCACAATGAGACGCTGGATGGCGATATTCTTGTCCAAACCTATGGTCTGACACGCTCGGAACTCAGCCTCTGCAGAGCATTGGCGGCAGGGCTGCTGCTTGCCGATGCGGCGGCGGCCAATCGGATCAGTTATGAGAATAGTCGTCAGAAACTGAAATCCATATTCAGAAAGACCGGGATTTCTTCCCAATCGGATTTGAAATCATTGCTGCGCGTATTGAGCTGACGCCGCTTGGAGGCTTGGGGGCTTGGCGGGATTGAAGATTGCGACGATGCGGTCGATCGTAACCGCGTAGAGTCATACATATTGCCGTTCCGTCGATTTCGAGGACAATGATGATGCTCTCAATAAATACACGCGATATTTCCGATGAAATCTCCTCTTCCATTCGTGAAGCAACTCTCGGATCTGGTTCGTGGAGCGATGTCTGCTTAAATTTTACGGAAGCTTTTCCAGGATCATTTGCCGCTATAGTCAATCAAAGCTTCATGCGTCCCGATTTAAGCTTAGCGGTTGCCATCGGCCTGGAAGAGAAACACTTGCATAGTTTCCTTAGCCACTACTGCCACGTCAATCCATGGCGTGGCTTTTGGCAATATGGCAGGAACGGCGCCATCGCTGTCTCGGAGCGCGATGATCCGACAAGCCAATACTTTGGCAGCGAGTTCTATAATGACTGGATGCGGCCTGTTGGAGATGTTGACGCCTCGGTGGGTCTTCGTCTGCAAGTGGCGGATGATGAGGTCAGTTACCTGTCGGTCCACTTCTCGGCCAGCCTGTCCTCGTCCTATGATCAGCAGCTGGAAGCGGTGATGCAAAACACGCGCCTTGCGCTGAAAAACGCACTGGAAATCGCGTCCTATCTGCGGGACACCTCGGGCAGGATCGCCGCGAAGTCTGCGCTTATCAGTCTCGGAAACATCATCGCTTTCGTCGTTGACGAGCGGCTGAAGCTGAAGGAGGCAAACCAAGTTGCGACAGAAGCCTTCGCCCGTGATTTTCCCGTGGGATGCAGGCAAAATGCGATTTCCTTCACCACACCGTCCGTGACAGCCTCTCTCACGAAACGCCTCAGAAACAGACCCCGTGATTTCGCCACCAAGTTGGTGATGCAAACGGAAAACGACCGATGGCTTATCACCGTAAACCAGTTGCCACGGGCTCCGGGAATTTTACTGGTGAGGGAACGCGAGCAATTCCTTGTGCAGATGCGCAGGCTCACATCGCAAAATGAGAGGCTGGATGGTGATATTCTCGCCCAGACTTATGGTCTGACGCCATCGGAGCTTGGCCTGTGCAGGGCCTTGGCGGCGGGACTAATGCTTGCTGACGCGGCGTCGGCCAATCGGATCAGTTACGAAAACAGTCGCCAGAAACTGAAATCCATATTCAGAAAGACCGGCGTTGGAAGCCAGTCGGATTTGAAAGCGCTGCTGCGGATTTTCGGCTGACAGTTGTCACCACCCCTCCCAGCTGGGACGCGCGCACCGAGCCCTGTCTATGCGATATGCTTGCAATCTGGAAAACCCTACTTCACGGAGACGCCGATGAAGCATTTCATCTTTTTTCTGGCCTTTTCGATCCTCCTACCCTCGTACAACATCCGTGCTGGAGGGTTCAGCAGTTTTGATCTTCAAACGGCCGGTAAATCTTACGCACATTCTCGATCGCGGGCACCGGATGGATCGGTTGCGGAACGCTTCGAACTGCGTTCCGGCGATTGCCCACAATCGACTGGCGATTGCCGAGCCGACCGGGAGCGTGTCGAAAAATCAGAACAACTGCCCGCATCCAGGGTTGGATCGGAGTTCTGGTACAGCTTTTCAGTGTTCCTACCATCGGACTGGCCATCAACTGGGCGGCTCACCACAAAGCTGGGGCAATTTCATCAGAAGGGCGACGGCAAACCTCCGGTGTTGTTTCAACTCGACGACCAGACTTATGAGTTTGAACTCGGCGATCCGTCCCGAAGGCAGGGCAACCCTATGAAACCCATCGGGGCCTTCAAGAACATCAGGTTAAAATCGGCTGCGGCCATGAAAGGCAAATGGACGGATGTCGTCGTTCACGCCAAATGGTCAAGGAAAAACGACGGCTTTATAAAAGTGTGGGTGGATGGACGGCAAAAGGTAAATCTTACTGGCGCGAATGTAGATCGGGATCAGCCAGTTTACTTCAAGTACGGCATCTATCGGAGCTTTGTGAGTCGCGCGAAAAAGCCGTATCCGACACTTGTAGCATGGTACCGTAATATCAATCGTGGCGTGGCGAGGGCTGAAGTGGAGAGAAAATAGGGCTTGCATAAGATGGGGCGCAGAAGCGCCCCACAGTCTGTTTCTCTTGATAGCTCAAAACCCGTCTCAGAACTCCGTCCAGTCCTGATCCTTGGCGGCCGGCGCTTCGGCCGCACCGCCGAAGGCGCGGGCGAGGCTCTGGCCAAGTGCACGGGCTGGCGATGCTACCGGCCGTGCGGTTGCGGAAGCCGGCTTGACCGGAGCCTTGCGGACCGGTGCGGCGGGCGCGGGCTGAAAGGCGGGCTTGGCGGAGGACTGGCGCGGCGCGGAATATCCTCCGGCACTGGCAACGGCAGCGCGCGCGCCGCCCATCCTGAACTGGCCGAGCAGGCCGTTCAGCGCTTCCGCCTCGCGCGCCAGCGAATGGCTAGCGGCGGTCTGCTGTTCCACCATGGCGGCGTTCTGCTGCGTGCCCTGATCCATCGTGTTCACAGCCGTGTTGATCTCCTGCAGGCCGGTTGCCTGTTCGCGGGAAGCGACGACGATGGCGCTGACATGGGCGTTGATCTCTTCGACTTCCGCCACGATGAGTTCCAGAGCCTTGCCGGTTTCATCGACCAGATTGACGCCGTTTTCCACCTGCTGGCTGGAGGCGCTAATAAGTGTCTTGATTTCCTTGGCGGCGTTGGCAGAACGCTGCGCAAGTTCGCGGACTTCCTGCGCAACCACGGCGAAACCCTTGCCGGCGTCACCGGCGCGGGCGGCTTCCACGCCGGCGTTCAAGGCCAGCAGGTTGGTCTGGAAAGCGATATCGTCGATGACGCCGATGATGTTACCGATTTCGCCCGAGGATTTCTCGATTTCGCGCATGGCGGCAACCGCCTTGCGGACCACGACACCGGATTTCTCCGCACCGGCGCGGGCGCGCTGGACCAGATTGCCGGCATCTTCTGCGCCGCGGGCGCTGTCGCGCACCGTGGTGGTGACTTCTTCGAGCGCTGCGGCGGTTTCCTCGATGGATGCCGCCTGTTGTTCGGTGCGGCGCGAAAGATCGTCGGCGGCGGAGAGCATTTCCGCAGCACCGGCATTGATCGCGGCTGCATTCTCACCGACGGTGCGCAGCGCCTGCTGGAGTTTTTCGACGGCGCTGTTGAAATTCACGCGAACGGGATCGATGGCGGGCGCAAAAGGCGTCTCGATGCGATAGGAAAGATCGCCATCTGCGAGAGCGGCAAGGCCCTTGCCAAGCTCGGCGCTGGCAAAAGCGCTGGCGGCTTCGTCCTTGGCCTTTTCTTCCTCGTTGCGGCGGCGTTCAGCCTCTGTCGCGGAGCGCATGCGATCGGTCTCGCCGGCAAGGCGCGACTTTTCGAGACCAGCTTCCTTGAAGACAAGAACCGCCTTTGCCATCTTGCCCACTTCGTCTCCCCGATCCGTGGCGGGTACTTCCGTCGTCAGATCGCCATCGGCAAGCCGGCTCATGGCCGCCGTCATGCCGACAATCGGCGTAACGATGGAGCGCGACAGCGCCCAGATAAGGGCGACGGCCAGAAGACCGGCAACCGCGCCGCCGCCCAGAAGCGCATATTTGAGGTGGAGCGCGGCTGCCTGCTGTTCTGCGGCGTAAGCGGCGGACAGACCGTTCAGCTGCTCCTTGATCTTGGCGGCGGAGGCGCGGAAGCCGTCGAGCTGGCCCTTGGCCTGATTGCGGCCGATCTCGATGATGTCGGAAATCGGCGCTTCGGTCGTCTTGCGCGCGGCAATCTGCGGTTCCGCCAGTTCCTTGAAGAAGACGGTCGCCGATTTTTCCATATCGTCAATGGATTTCAGAATTTCGGGCTCACCGGCGGCCAAAGTGCGCGCCTCATTCAGCTTCTTCAGCATGATATCGCGCTGAGCGAAAACATCACTATAGGTGCTATCGCTGCGAAACAACAGAAAGCCGCGCTGGTTAACGGCCTGCTCCAGCATGGCGGCCGTCGCACCATCCACGGCGTGCATGATGTTGTTGGTGCGATTGTTCTCAATCGCGATTCGCTCGCTCCCCAGCGTCTGCCAGAATACGACCGCGGAAGCGAGCAGGCACACGCTCATCAATGCACAGAAGGTGGCAATAAGCTTCAGGTTAATGGGGAGGTTTTTCAGCGACATCGCAAACTCTCTCGGCGACCCGATGCCTCGAAGCAAGCGTCTGCGCTGCAACGGCCGCAATTTTGTGAATGGGAGGAGACGCCGTCATGGCAGGTTCCGGCGGCCGCACGGGCCGTGGGCACAAAGTGCAATACAAGCCTTTATATTGGATTAATCGAACATTCGGACTTTGCGGTGCAACATCCATGGAAGGCGACGGGCATCGCCGGTCCCTTTTCGCGATAAATCGCTTGCATCGGCGGGGTTTGGCGGTCATTGACACGGGACCATGTCCAAAACATCTGAAAATGAACGGCTTGACCAGCTTCTTGTGTCGCTCGGCCACTTTGCCAGCCGCTCGCGTGCGCGCGACGCGGTTGCGCGCGGCACCGTCAGCGTCAACGGCAAAATCGTCACCAAACCGAGCCAGACGGTCGCCGGCGATGCCGAAATCGCCATCAGCGACCCGGCACAGGCCTATGTTTCCCGCGCGGCGCTGAAACTCGTGGCCGCGCTCGATCATTTCCGGCTCGATCCTTCGGGCCATGACTGTCTCGACGTCGGCGCTTCGACGGGCGGTTTCACCGAGGTGCTGCTGGAACGTGGCGCCAGACACGTCACCGCCATCGATGTCGGCCACGGACAGATGCATGCAAGGATCGAGAACGATCCGCGTGTCACCAATCTGGAGGGGCTGAATGCCCGCTTCCTGACGGCGGAAGATATCGATGACCGGCCCATCGGCTTCATTGTCTCCGACGTGTCCTTCATTTCGCTGAAGCTCGCGCTTGCTCCGGCGCTCGAACTTGCTGAGCATGGTGCTCTCGCGGTTCTGCTGGTGAAACCGCAATTCGAGGCGGGGCGTGATGCCATCAGCAAGGCCGGGCTTCTGAAAGAGCCGGAAACGGCGCCTGCCGTGGCCGCCGAGCTGGAGCGCTGGCTGACGGAGGACATGGGCTGGAAAAGCCTCGGCCTCATTCCTTCGCCAATTTCCGGCGGCGACGGCAATATCGAATTTCTTCTCGGAGGCGAAAAGCCATGAGCACACAGATCGTCACCATCAAGAGCCTCGGCGCGCAGGGCGACGGCATCGCGCACTGTCCCGACGGCCCGATCTATGTGCCCTTCGCACTGCCTGGAGAAACGGTGGCCATCGCCAAGGTGAAGGATCACGGCACCGTCATGTCGATAACGGCAGCCTCGGCGGAGCGCCGTGAACCGGCCTGCCGCCACTTCGGTCCCGATGGCAAGAACGGCACCTGCGGCGGCTGTTCGCTGCAGCATCTTTCCGATCAGCCTTACCACGCCTACAAGCGGGAGCTGGTGGTTTCGGCACTGAAATCGAAGGGCCTGACTCCTGATGTCGACGATCTCGTCATCTGTCGTCCCGGCGAGCGCCGCCGCGCGGTGTTTGCCGCCCGCAAAACGGAAAAGGGCCTGCTGCTCGGTTTCAGCCAGGCGAACAGCCATCACATCGTCGCCATCGAGGAGTGTCCGGTCACATCGCCCGGCATCGTTTCGCGGCTGGATGCCATTCGCGCCATCGGCCTTTCCATGGTGGCGAATGCCGAACCGTTCCGCATCACCGTCCTCGAAACGCTCTCGGGCCTCGATATTTCGGTCGAAGGCATCAAGTCGGTCAGCGACAAGCAGCGGCGCACACTCACGGAAACGGTGCTTGCCATGCGCGGCATTGCCCGTGTTTCGCTCTCAGGTGAAATTCTGATCGAACCGCAAAAGCCGATCATCGAATTCGGTGGCGTGGCGGTTTCCCCGCCAGCCGGCAGCTTCACGCAGGCGACGAAGCAGGCGGAAGACGCCATGGCCGAGCTGGTGCTGGCCCATGTCGGCAAGTCCAAACGTATTGCCGATCTTTTCTGCGGTTCCGGCACTTTCGCGCTGAGGCTTGCACGCATCGGCAAGGTGCATGCGGTGGAAGCGGAAGACAAGCCATTGAAGGCGCTGGATTTCGCCGCCCGCAACACACAGGGCCTGAAACCGGTGAGCGTCGAGAAACGCGACCTCTTCCGCCGGCCGCTGATGACAAGCGAACTGAAGAATTACGATGCCGTCGTGTTCGATCCGCCGCGCGCCGGTGCGGAATTCCAGTGCAAGGAACTGGCCCGCAGCACGGTGAAGAAGATCGTTGCGGTGAGCTGCAACCCGCTGACACTTGCGCGCGATCTCACCATCCTTACGGAAGGCGGCTATCGCATCACCCGTGTCACGCCGGTCGACCAGTTCCTGTGGTCGCCGCATGTGGAAGCGGTGGCGACGCTGGAGAAATAATCACCAGGCCGTATCGACCGTGCCGTTGCCGACGACCCCCGAGCACCGGCAGGCGCCGCCAACACGGCCGCGCTCGATAGGGCAGATATAGGGCCGGCGGCGATTGGCGCTCTCCGGCGGGGTGATGACGCAGACGAAACGGGCGCGGCGCTGGCGGTCGCGGTTGCTGCCGGAGTAATAGTCTTGGCTGCCATCGTCATAAGACTGCGCCAGAATAACGTTATTGCCCGAACCAACGGGCAGAAAAGATGCGGCCGCTGCCGCTTCGGCGACGGTTGCACCGGAGAGCAGGACGGTCAGGGCAAAAACGGAGTAACGCATATGGTGGCCTTCGAACGGAGAGTTTGGTCGATCCATCTTTGTCGGACAGGCTCCATCGACCATACATAATCCGCATTCAAAAGCACAGCGGCTTCAAACACAGAGGATGCCGCCTATTTCTTCTCCCCGCCGGGGAGAAGGTGGCCCGAAGGGTCGGATGAGGGGGTAAGCTCTCCGCACATCTCTACCCTCACCCCCTCATCCCGCTGCCGCGACCTTCTCCCCCTCGGGGAGAAGAAGCAGGCGGATATCGCCCGCTCCATAATAAGTGGCAATGACGATTCCCGCGGCACTCAGCGACGCATGAATGCCTCGAAGGCGGCGCGCGCTTCCGCACTCTGCAGCTGCGCGATGAAATGGCGGCCTTCCTCTTCGATGCGGGTGAGAAGATCGTCCGGGTTGCCGCGAACCAGATCGCGGGCGATCTTCAGCGCCTGCTGCGGTTTGGCCGCAAGCCGGGTGGCGAGCGCCAGCGTTTCGCTCTCCACATGTTCAGGGGCGACGACTTTCCAGATCATTCCGGCCTGCAATGCCTGCTCGGCGGAAAAACCTTCGCCCATGGCAAGCAGCGCAAAGGCGCGCTGGTGTCCCATGAGTTTCGGCACGAGCAGGCTGGAGGCCGCTTCCGGCACCAGAGCGAGGTCCACGAATGGGGTCTTGAACAGGCTGCGGCTGGAAGCGACCGTCAGGTCGCAATGCAGGTTCAGCGTCGTGCCGATGCCGATGGCGAGCCCGTCGACGCCGGATACCATTGGTTTTTCGAAGGCGACGAGCGCTTTCAATAACTCAAGCGCGGCGAGCTTGCCCTTTCCGCCCGACATGGCGAAGGCGAGGAAATCGGCCATGTCGTTACCGGCAGAGAAGCAGCCTTCCGTGCCGAGAAAGGCGACGACGCGAATTTCCGGGTCCGCATTGGCGGCATGCAGGGCGTCTGCCATGCGCAGATACATGGCATCGGTGATGGCGTTTTTCTTGTCCGGCCGGTTGAAGCGAATGGTCAAGACTTCCGGCGCATGGCCGACGCGCTCGACGAGAATGTGTTCGTCCGACATCTGAGCCTCCTCAAGCCAATACGGTGCGGGCGGCGGCAAGGCTTGCCGCACCTGATATAACGCGATCCTTCAGCGCTGCGGTTTCCGCCAGCAGATTTTCCGCTGCGAAACGGCAAAGGGCGGCGCGATGCCCGCCCCTGCCATCATCGACGGCGGCCAATGCGCCCTTGGCGAGATAGGCGCCTGTCAGCGCCAGACCGAAGAGCCGCTGATAGGCCGTCGCGCCGGCAAGCGCGGTTTCGGTTTCGCCAGCCTTGATGCGCTCCAGCAGCCAGTCAGTCGTGATTTCCAGATCGTTGAGGCTCGATTCGAGATAACGGGTGGTCTCGCCAAGGTCATCGCGGTTAGACGCGGCCGTCCGGGCAGCAATCTCACGCAGCTCAGCGATGAAACCGCGCACCTGCGCACCCTCGGAGAGCGGCAGCTTGCGCAGCACCAGATCGATGGCCTGAATACCGTTGGTGCCTTCATAGATCGGCGCGATGCGGGCGTCGCGCAGATAACGCGCAGCACCTGTTTCTTCAATGAAGCCCATGCCGCCATGCACCTGAATGCCCATGGAGGCGACATCGACACCGGCATCGGTGGAGAAGGACTTGGCGATCGGTGTGAGAAGAGCAGCGCGCTCCTGCCAGTGAGCGCGCTGCGAGGCGTCTTCAGTCGCATGCGCCATGTCGATGGCATGCGCGCAGCTGAAAGAAATCGCCCGTGATCCCTGCGTCAGTGCCTTCATCGTCAGAAGTGTTCTGGCGATATCAGGATGTTCGATGATCGGGCTCATGCCGGAACCCTGCCAGCCGGGCGCCTTGCCCTGCGTGCGCTCCCTGGCATATTCGATGGCCTTCTGGGTCGCCGCTTCGCAGATCGCCACGCCCTGCATGCCGACGGCAAGGCGGGCGTTGTTCATCATGGTGAACATGCAGGCGAGACCTTTGTTCTCCTCGCCGATCAGCCAGCCGAGCGCGCCCGTTTCGTCACCGAATTTGCCATCGCCGAAGATCATCGTGCAGGTGGGCGAGCCGTGAATGCCGAGCTTGTGTTCGAGCGAATGGCAGAACAGATCGTTGCGGCTGCCCGGCGCACCGTTTTCATCCGGTAGGAATTTCGGCACGAGGAAAAGCGAGATGCCGCGCGTGCCGGCCGGCGCATCCGGCAGGCGGGCGAGAACGAGGTGGATGATATTGTCCGCCGCGTCGTGTTCGCCCCAGGTGATGAAAATCTTCTGGCCGAAGATGCGGTAGGTGCCGTCGCCGTTGCGCTCCGCCCGGGTCTTCAGGACGCCGAGGTCCGAACCCGCATGCGGCTCGGTGAGGTTCATCGTGCCGGTCCATTCGCCGGAGACGAGTTTCGGCAGATAGGTGCGCTTGAGGTCATCGCTGCCGTGGGCGACAAGGGCTTCCACCGCGCCCATGGTCAGCGTCGGGGCCAGCGCAAAGGCCATGGAGCCGGAATTCCACATTTCGAGAGCGGCGACATTCAGCATATGCGGCAGGTTCTGGCCGCCGAATTCTTCCGGCGCCGTGAGGCTATTCCAGCCCGCTTCCGCCCAGCGGCGGTAAAGATCGGCCCAGCCATCCGGTGTCGTCACCTTACCATCGGTTAGCTTTGCGCCCTGGCGATCGCCGATTTCGGCGAGAGGTGCGACCTCTGCGGTGGCGAAGCGGCCGGCTTCGTGCAGAATGGCATCGACCAGATCTTCCCCAAGGTCTCCCAGCGCACCCGTCGCAAGCGCGTCTTCAAGACCTGCCACATGTTTGAGTGTAAAGGCGATATCGTCCACCGGCGCGCTATACATGCTGCCTCCTCCCGAAGCTCTGGCATCTTGCTACTGCCTTCGGGCTAAATGATTTTTACGTAAACGTCAATTTGAAAATTCCGGCCTATTCAGCGGGATTGTTATAAAACTGTCATGTGAATTTGTTCAGCATGCGCTGAAAGGCGCCTCGCCGCCGCCGCTCCCACACCGGAACGACGGACGCCTCCTTCCTCCCATCCAGCCGGTCAGGACTGCCACGATGGATCTCGTTACACCCGTTATTCCGGGCCTTGTCTGGGCCTATCAATTCCACCCCGGCACAGCCCCGTGCCGCCGGCTTGCGCCCGATGCCGGCTTTGATGAAATGGCCGGATGCGCCGGGTTCTTCTGGTTGCACCTCAACCTTGCGGATCAGCGTGTGGCGGGTTTTCTCGAGACCATCGACGGCCTCGACCCGGCGGCGCGCGCAAGCCTCACCACCCATGAGACGCACCCTTCCATCGTGGTCGATGAGAAATCGCTCTATGGCACGTTGGTCGATTTCCAGCGGGAATTCGACAAGGAAACGCGCGATTTCGGCTGGCTGCATTTTGCGGTGAGCGACCGTTTCATCATCACCACCCGCCTGCAACCGCTGCATTCGGTGGACCGGCTGAAGGCCGCGGTGGACAAGAATTCCAACCGGTATCTGACGCCATCGCATGTCTTCGAAGGTCTCGTTGCCGAATTCCAGCGCTCGCTCATCAATCTGGTGATGGAGACGACGGAGGAGCTGAACACCATCGAAGATCTGGTCTATGACAGCGAGACACGCGACGAACGGCGGCGTCTTGCCCCGTTGCGCCGCACGGTGGTTCGCCTGCACCGGCATCTGCGCACTGTGCTGACCCTGATGCGGCGCGCTTCGGCCGCCGATGATGACGAGATGCCGGATGGTTTCGAGGATGTCGCCTCACGCCTGATGGGCCGTCTGGAGGCTGTCGATCACGACGTCTACGCCCTGCAGGAGCGGGCAAGGCTGCTGCATGAGGAAATCGATTCCAAGCTCTCCTCCGAAACCAACCGACATCTTTATATCCTGTCGCTGATGACGGCGTTCCTGCTGCCGCCCTCGCTGGTGACCGGTTTTTTCGGTATGAACACGGATGAACTGCCGTTTACCGTCGGCACCGGCGGCACGCTGTCGGCCAGTATCTTCATCGTTATTTCGGTGGCGCTTGCCTGGTTCGTGCTGAAGCGCGCGCGAATCCTGTAACGCAAAGAGCCGCCCGGTATGATCGGACGGCTCTGTCAATTTCAGCCTGGCAAGCCATCAGCTATAAGGCGAATAGCAAAGCTGGCGCGGGCCGTGATAGGGCTGGAAGGTGTTGGTGCGGGCATCGTAGGAACGATAGCGACCATAGCACCAATTCACATGCGCCTGGCTCAGACCGCCACGATAGATCGGGCGGTATTCCCGATAGACCGGGCGCGGACGATATTCCGGAACCGGGCGGTAGACTTCACGCGGTTGCGACAATGCGCCGCCGATGATGGCGCCCGTCGCAAAGGCTGCGAGCGGGAACCAATAGCCGTCGTGGTGGCGGTAACCCGGACGATATTCGCGATAACCGCGATGACCGCGATACCAGCCGCGGCGATCGCCCCAGCGGTCGCGATCACGCCAATATTGCACGTTCACGACATTGTTGCCGGCGTCACTGCCGGCGGTCTCGACGCTCTTCGGCGCGGTCGGCAATGGCATTGCCGCTTCCGCCGGAACGATCGCTCCTGCAACCACGATTGCAGAAAGACCGGCAGCCAGGATATTTTTCATATAGCTTTTCATCTGACTTCCTCCATCCACGACGGTCAACAGGCCGTTGTCCGTGAATAATAACACTTTCTTCTTCCCATTGGGCCAGTTTGTTTCATCTGGCTGCAACTTACGAAATAAAAGCTAGGCGTTTGCGCCTGAACCCAGCATTAACGGCGTCATCACGCTTCGTTTATCGACAGCGGCGCTGCAAAAGCAAAAGCCCGGATTAATCCGGGCTCTCGAAAAACCGTCATCAGCGGCTGTAAGGCGACACGCATATGCGGCGCGGACCGTTATACGGCTGGTAGGTGTTGTCATAGGCGCGATACGAGCGCCAGCGGTTCTGACACCAAGCCACATGGCTGCCGCCATAGGCCGGACGCGGCTGCTGCATGGCGCCGCTGATAATCGCACCTGCCGCAAAGGCTGCCAGCGGGAACCAGTAACCGTTGTGGTAACGGTAACCCGGCCGACGATCGCGATAACCACGGTGACCGTTGTACCAGCCGTTTCGATGCGGTGGCGGGCGACGCATGTGTCGCCCATCCCAATGGCGGCGACGATCCCATTCACGGTACTGCACCGGCACCACATTTTCAGTCGCCACAGCCGGCTGCGTCACCGGAACAGGAACCTGAAACGCCTGCGATGGGGTAAAGCTGGTCAGGAACACGACAATCGCTGTCGCGACACTCGTTCTCCGGAAATTCATCATGACCTTCCTCCATTTGCTTCAGCGCGTTGACCGCGCCTTTTTCACTCACTCGCTCTTGTCGGAGATCAAGGTTAGCCCCCGCTCTATGCCCGAAAAGAATTCGATGACGTGCAAACGAATTTAGGAAAATTTGGTTCCATGACAACCATCCGGTGAATGAAGGAGGTTTGAAACGCCTGCTGGCGTCAGGCCTCCACCTTCACATCTGTCAACGGGCGCGAGCAGCAGGCGAGAATATAGCCTTCCTCGATTTCCTCGTCGAGAATGCCGCCATTGTGGTTCATCTCCACCTCGCCGGAAAGCTTCAGTACCCGGCAGGTGCCGCAGATGCCGGATTCGCAGGCCGCCCCGATACGGACGCCGGCGGCGCGCGCCGTCATCAGGACCGTCTGGCCGGGCTGGCAGGCCATCTCTTTTCCGGAAAGGGTGAAACCCACCATCGACAGCGTTTCGCCATCCGCACCAGTAAGTACGGTTTCACCAACGGTGACCGGCGCAGCTGGCGCGAAGCTTTCCTGATGATAGCGCCCCATGTCGAAACCGGACGCGTCGAGCATCGAACGGACCGCCGCCATGAACGGTTCCGGACCGCAGCAGAAGACGGTTCGCTCCATGAAATCGGAAGCCAGCAGCGCGATCTTGGCCTTGTCGACCATGCCTTTCAGCCCCGACCACAGATCGGTGCGTCCGCATTTTTCGACAATGAAGCCGAGCGACAGGTTCGGCATGAACCGGGCGAGATATTCCAGTTCGTGACGGAAGACGATATCGCCGGGCGTGCGCGAACAATTGATGAAAGCAATATCGCTCTGCGGGGCGCGGTCGCTCATGTCGCGCACCATCGACATCATCGGCGTGACGCCGGAGCCTGCCGAAATGAACAGATATTTGTCGCCGGGATGCTTGACGTAGGAAAAGTCGCCGAGCGGGCCGAGCGCCCGGATTTTCATGCCGGGTTTCAGATTGTCGAACATCCAGCGCGTGCCGATGCTGTTGGCCTGCGCCTTGACCGTGACCGACAGCGCATAGGGCCGCGACGGGCTGGAGGACAATGTGTAGGTGCGGTAAAGCGGCTCCTTGCCCACCGGCAGTTCCAGCGTGACGAACTGGCCCGGCAGATAACGGAACCAGTTCTGATCCTCCGAACGGAACAGAAACGTCATCACATCCGCCGTCTCGGGCGTCACCGAGATGCATTCCAGAAGCTGGAGCTTGTCGCTCCAGGGCTTCATCTCATCAATATGTTTATAGGTCACAACCATATTCATCTTCGCATCACGCTACAGCCGAAAGCCGGGACTTGTCGCCCGAGAGCCGGTCGATCATGAAATCGGAATACCAGTTGACGAACTGCATCACGCCACCTTCGTCCTCCATGGAATAGGGGCCGGGCTCATAGGCGGGGGAACGGATGCCAAAGGCATTTTCCTCGACGATGCGGCGATCCTGATCGTTGGTTTCGTTCCAGACGTGGGTGAGGTCTTCGAGATCGTAGTCCACGCCTTCGACGGCATCCTTGTGCACCAGCCATTTGGTGGTGACCATGGTCTCCGTGGCGCTGAGCGGCAGCACACGGAAGGAAATGGTGTGGTCGCCGAGGAAGTGGTTCCAGGTCGTCGGGTAATGGAACAGCAACAGCGCGCCGATATGGCTGATGCTCACATCATCAGACAGCGGCCGACGCACGGCGGGCTTGCCGGACATGGTGTAGCTTTCCGCCTCACCGATCAGCGGCATACGGGCGACACGGAACTGTCCGTTCTTGTCGATCTTGAAACGGCTCGGCAGGCCGGCGGCCTCGCAGCGCGCCCAGTGGCCGCCGATCTCGGGATCGCTCGCACCGCCGTCCGTTCCCGTCACGCTCGGGTTTTCGGGATAGGTGCGGCACAGTTCCGGGTGGTTTGCGGCGCAATGGTAGCACTCGCGGTTATTTTCCCAGACGAGCTTCCAGTTGCCCTTTTCGATGATCGTGCTCTCATGCGCGACCTTCGCCTCCCAGATACGGTGCGGGGCCATGTAGCTCTCGACTTCCTTGCGCATCGGCTCGAAATCGGCCGGCTGATCGGCAAGGCAGATAAAGACGTAACCGGCGACGGTTTCGCAGGCGACCGGCTTCAGGCCAAAATCGCCCTTGTCGAACTCTTCGCCCATATGGCGCGCAAACAGCAGCTTGCCGTCGAGATCATAGGTCCACTGATGATAGGGACAGACAAGGCGGGCCGACTGGCCCTTCTGCGTGGTGCAGACGCGGGAGCCGCGATGGCGGCAGGAATTGTGGAAAGCGCGGATTTGCCCGTCACGGCCGCGAACGATGACCACAGAATAAGCGCCGACCTGCACGGTGAAATAGCTGCCGGACTTCTGGACTTCGCAATCATGGCCGACAAACAGCCAGTCGCGATACCAGATGGTTTCCATGTCCAGTTTGAAATAATCCGGGTCCGTGTAGAAGGGCTGCTCCAGGCTGAAGCCTTCGCGGCGGTTTTTCAGCTGGCGCAATACGGTATCACGCAATTCCATGGCCAAATCCTCGATCAAACCGCCCTGCCCGACACCATTTGCGGGGTTGCGGAAGCATGTACTCATCTAAACACCGGCGGTCATTTGCGGCAGCACAGACAGCGACATCGGCTTCCGCATTGGCGACAAATTGCGACATGCGCAATCCGCCGCCACAAGCCATTCCACTGCTAAATCCGACAGCTATTTAGCGCCTGCAACGACGTCGCAATATGACGCATAATACCGCACTCTTTACTCCCCACCCGTAAGAAAACGGGGGATGCGGCGCAACGGAGTATTAACGCACCCCAATTTATCTTGCCGGACCGCAGCAACGAGGGTGTTCCTGGTGGAGAAGGCGACACGCATACGCTATTTCGATGCGAGCAGGCATTCGGTCGCACCGATACGCTCGAAGACCGCGCATTCCGATTTTCTGCGGACAGGGCGGATCAGCCGTTATGAAGAGCGATGGCTGCCGAAAGAACGTGCCTATTACAGCCATGACGAAGTGGCTGCTCTGACGGGGCGAAAGCTGGAAGCTGCCGCCGACGCCACCCACAGCCGTCTGAACGGCTTTCACCAGTCCATCCGTTTTCCGAAGATGGTTTTTCACCATCTGCTCAATGACCGGCCGCATCTCGGCTATTGTCACGTCACGGCGGCGAAAACCAGCTTCGATGCCGAGCGCCATGTGCTCTGGTCCTTTTATTTCGCGAATTTCTTCGCCGAACTGAGCGGGGCTGAAAACTTCTTCGAAAATATCGATGCGCGCTACTCGCGGATGTATTTCGCCGTCGCCATCAACGCGCTTCCCGACCAGGAGGTCGCCGTCGATACCTCCGTGCATCGCGGCGGCCTGCTGTTCCAGACCCACGATCCGCGCGTGGCGCTGAAAAACGTACTGATGCTTGGCGCGCGGTCCGAGGAGATGCGCAGGATCATCAAGGCGATATAAAAGCCGCGATAGCGATTTCCATTCCAGCCTGAAATACGCTATTGACCGCCCTGAAAGGCAGCATCATGGCGCGTCACATCAACATTGAACATGAGCGGGAAACAGCCCTGCAAGCATCCGTGGCGGAGCTTGCCGCCGGCCAACCCATCGCCCTGCCGACGGAAACCGTCTACGGCCTTGCCGCCGACGCCACCAATCCGGCGGCGATCACCCGCATTTACGAGACGAAAGGCCGGCCGCAGTTCAACCCCCTGATCTGCCACATGGCCGATATCGCCATGGCCGAACGTTACGCCGTCTTCGATCCCATATCGCTGAAGCTCGCAAAGGCCTTCTGGCCCGGCCCGCTGACGCTGGTGCTGCCGCTGAAGGCGGGAAGCGACATTCATTCGCTGGCGACGGCCGGGCTCGATACGGTCGGTATTCGTGTGCCGCAGGGTTTTGCCGGTGATCTGATCCGCCGATTCGACAGGCCGCTCGCCGCCCCCAGCGCCAATAGTTCCGGCAAAATCAGCCCGACAAGTGCAGCCCATGTGGAGGCGGATCTTGGCCAGAAGATCAATCTCATTCTCGATGGCGGCGCGGCCACCGTCGGCGTCGAATCCACCATCGTCAAGGTGGAAGAGGATGGCCGGGTGCGGCTGCTTCGTCCCGGCGGCGTCATCACCGAGGATATAGAACGCGTTGCGGGAAGAAACCTCGAACGGCCGAAAAAAGCCGCCGCCGCCATTGAGGCGCCGGGAATGCTGGCATCGCATTATGCGCCGGGTGCGGCCGTGCGCCTTCACGCCACATCGGTTCAGCCAGATGAAGCGCTGATCCGATTCGGCGGCGTCGCCATTGCCGGCGAAGAGATGGCGCGCGCCGTGCTCGATCTCAGCCCTTCCGGCGATCTTGCCGAGGCCGCCGCCAATCTGTTCGATTATCTGAAAGCCGCCGATGCAAGCGGCGCAGACATGATCGCCATCACCGCCATTCCCACCCATGGCCTCGGAGAGGCGATCAACGACCGCCTGTCCCGCGCCGCCGCGCCGCGAGGCTAACGGCGCCCAATCCTTTCGCCCATGTTTCAAAAGCCAGCGAGACGCCGCCCATGACGACCACCGCCATCCCCTCCTCCGACATTCTCGACCGCTTTGCCGTCATTGTCGGCGAAAAGAACGCGGTCCGCGACGCGGCGGAAATGGCGCCGCGCCTCGTGGAAAATCGCGGGCTTTATCGCGGCGCCTCGCCGCTGCTCATCAAGCCCGGTTCGGTCGAAGAGGTTGCCGCCATCCTCAAGCTCGCCAGCGAAACCGGCACCGCCATCGTGCCGCAGACCGGCAACACCGGCCTCGTGGGCGGACAGACACCGCGCGCTGATGGCACCGACATCATCCTGTCGCTGGAGCGCATGAACCGCGTTCGCGATATCGATCCGGTCGCCAATATCATCGTGGCGGATGCCGGCTGCATTCTCGATGACATTCACAAGGCTGCTGATTCCGTGGAGCGGATGTTCCCGCTGTCGCTCGGCTCTCAAGGGTCCTGCCGCATCGGCGGCAATCTCGCCACCAATGCCGGCGGCACGGCGGTGCTCGCTTATGGCAATATGCGCCAGCTCTGCCTCGGGCTGGAAGTCGTGCTGCCGACCGGAGAAATCTGGAACGGGCTGCGCCGGCTGAAAAAGGATAATACGGGTTACGATCTGCGCGATCTCTTCATTGGTTCCGAAGGCACGCTTGGCATCATCACCGGCGCGGTGCTGAAGCTCTTCCCGAAGCCACTCGGCCATCAGGTGGCCTTTGCGGGGCTCACCTCCACCGAAGACGCGCTGAAACTGTTCGAAATGGCCTCCAATCTCTGCGGCACGGCGCTGACCGGCTTCGAACTCATGCCGCGAATCGGCGTCGAATTCACCGCCCGTCATATTCCCGGCGTGCGCGATCCGCTGGAACAGCCGCATGATTGGTACGCGCTCATCGATATCTCCACCTCCGATTCGGCCGAGACGGCGGATAGCATGATGCAATCGCTGCTGGAGCGCGGTTTTGAGGCCGGTCTGGTCGAGGATGCGGTGATCGCTTCATCGGAAGCGCAACGGCAGGCGCTCTGGCATATGCGCGAAAGCATGTCGGAGGCGCAGAAACCCGAAGGCGGCTCGATCAAGCACGATGTTTCCGTGCCCGTTTCAAAAATACCGGAATTCATGGCGACGGCGGAAAAGGCGGTTCTTGCCGCCATCCCGGGCGCCCGCGTCTGCGCCTTCGGACACCTGGGCGACGGCAATATTCACTACAATATTTCCCAGCCGGTGGGAGCCGACAAGGCCGAATTCATTGGCCGCTGGCAGGACATGAACGAGATCGTGCATGGCATCGTGCTGTCGCTCGGCGGCTCCATTTCGGCCGAACACGGCATCGGGCAATTGAAGCGCGACGAGCTGGCGGCCATCCGCCCCGGCATCGAAATGGAACTGATGCGGCGCATCAAGCACGCTTTCGATCCCGCCGGCATCATGAACCCCGGCAAGGTTCTGGCCGGCTAAAGCGGCCCCGAGGTTACGCCGAGGCCCGCAGCGCCCAGGCGGGCACCATTTCCGCATTCAGCCGGCGCGGCTTCTGCGCGCCGACAAATTGTGTCAGGCTCATGCCCGATTTCGCAATCGACACCGCATGCTTCTTTGGCAGAAGATATCCGTGTTCCAATGGCGGAATACGCCGCAGCATACGGCTGAGGACATTGCGCCGGTGATAGCGCGAGGGCGAAAACCGGGCCGGCTGCGCGCAGATCGCCACATATTCGAGAATCTCGTCGATCCAGCCCGCCTGCGGGCGCGCGCCGGGCTCAATCAGAAGCAGCCAGCCGCCGCGTGCAGACTTCACCACGTCTTCGATGTCCCACTGCCCATAAAAACGGCAGCCGGCGGCATCGGCGACGCGCGACGATCCATCGCGCGAACCGTGATCGAGGATCACAACATCGCTTACAAGCCCCTCCACGGCCCCGGTGACGAGCGCAGACAATGTGTGCGCCAGTTCCGGCTCGTGATCCCGGCATTCCATTATGACTGTCAACATCTGCATAGCTCTAACGCATCGCACAATAAATTGCCACTACGCTCATCGCGGTAAAAATCCAAGGCTGTCCTTGCCCACCCGGCGCACAGTCTCCGGACGGGGCCGCGCCCACCTCTGGAGAACGAGCCGAATTTGCAATTTTGTTCTTGTATTGTTCTCATTCCTGATGTAGGAATTTAATCATTCGGAAGGCGGTTAAAAGCCTGTCCGGATGGAAACGGTTTAGGGCGTTGAGCGT
The DNA here is from genome assembly GCF_002008225.1 of Agrobacterium salinitolerans. Taxonomy (GTDB): domain Bacteria; phylum Pseudomonadota; class Alphaproteobacteria; order Rhizobiales; family Rhizobiaceae; genus Agrobacterium; species Agrobacterium salinitolerans. Next base: position 1,114,354 of record NZ_MRDH01000006.1, read on the forward strand.
GCCTTGAGAGGCGTGCGGCGTCCTGGGAGCATCCAGATGAGAAACCATACGCTTTCGTGGCAGGCTGCATTCCAGCCGAGCCATATGCCGGATATTGCCAATGCGCTGGCCGATGCATCCGGCCTGCGCATCGAGATCGACCGCCGTCGCGGCCGTGGCGCCGGGCTGAACCCGGATGGACGCTTCGAGACCCTGCAGCACGAGGTTTTCGACGATGGCTGGCAGACTCTTGAGGACATGCCGGAATTCCGCACCGAGGTGCAGGTGGAAAAGCCGCGCAGCATCATCACCCGCAATGAATCGCCCGACATCCCCTTCGACCGCTCCATCAATCCCTATCGCGGCTGCGAACATGGCTGCATCTATTGCTTTGCGCGCCCTACGCACAGCTATATGGGGCTTTCGGCCGGGCTGGATTTCGAGGCCAAGCTCTTCGCCAAGCCGGATGCGGCAAAGCTGCTGGAACGGGAACTGGCGAAGCCGGGCTACAAGCCGCGGGTGATCGCCATCGGCACCAATACCGATCCCTATCAGCCGATAGAGCGCGAATGGCGCATCATGCGGCAGATACTGGAAGTGCTGGCGGAGGCCGATCATCCCGTCGCCATCGTCACCAAATCGGCGCTGATCAGGCGGGATATCGACATTCTGGCACCGATGGCCAAAAAGGGGCTCGCCAAGGTCGGTATTTCCGTCACCACACTGGACCGGAAGCTCGCGCGCAACATGGAACCGCGCGCCGCCACGCCGGAGAAGCGGCTGGAAGCCGTCAAGGCGCTGACCGAGGCCGGCATTCCCGTGGCCGTGATGATGGCGCCCGTCATTCCGGCGCTCAACGATCATGAGATCGAACGTATTCTCGAGGCCGGCAAGGCTGCCGGTGCGACCGAGGCGTCTTATGTGCTTTTGCGGTTGCCGCTGGAGGTGAGCCCGCTCTTCCGCGATTGGCTGCTGCGCAACTATCCGGACCGCTACCGTCATGTCATGTCGCTGGTGCGCTCCATGCGTGACGGCAAAGACTATGACGCGGAGTTCGGGAAACGCATGAAGGGTGCCGGCCCCTATGCCTGGCAGATAGGCAGGCGTTTCGAGATGGCGACAAAAAGGCTCGGCCTCATCCGCCGTGGCATCCACCTACGCGACGATCTCTTCGTTCCGCCGGGCGGTGCAGGCGTGCAATTGTCGCTGCTTTGAAAGACCGATGCTGAAAAGAACTCGGCCTGATCGAAGCACCATACGGAACGTGCGGCGATATCAGGCAGACTATGACAGGGAGCGGTGGCCTCTTTTATAGACCCGCCACACTCCCACGAAATGCCCGGTGGGTTTTCCCTGGCCTGCCGGACATTGCCCCCGGAACCGCCGCCTCGCGTGCGATCGTTTTTCCTCCGCCGCCCCGTTGGAGGATCAAAGGTCATGATGACCTCAGGGGCACGGTGAGCCACGCCCCTTGACCCCGGCTCACCGTGCCTGTCATCGCCCGCTTCCGGGGGCTTGCAGGAGATCGGGTGTGTATGCGAGTTTCGCCGCATGAAACGCACGACCACACCCGATTCTCCTGCTCTTTTCGACCTTGCCGATACCGGCCCGGATTTTTCCTTCGAACTGGAAGCGAAAAAGAAGGGCCTCTGGCCCGTGGCCGGCACGGATGAGGCAGGCCGGGGACCTCTGGCCGGACCGGTGGTTGCGGCAGCCGTCATTCTCGATCCGGACAATATTCCCAAGGGTATGGACGATTCCAAGAAGCTGACGAAGCAGAAACGGGAAAGCTTGTTCGTCCAGATCATGGAAAGCTCGATCGTATCCGTCGCCTCCTCCGGCCCCGGCCTGATCGACAGCGTGAATATCCTGCGCGCCAGCCTCGACGCCATGCGCCGCGCCGTGCTGGGCCTCGAAATCTCCCCTGCCCTCGTTTTGGCCGACGGCCGCGACCGCCCGCCCGGCATCGCCTGCGAAGCCAAGGCCGTCATCAAGGGCGATTCCCGCTCCCTCTCCATCGCCGCCGCCTCGATCGTCGCCAAGGTGACCCGCGACCGGATGATGGAACGAGCGGGTGTGGTGCACACATCCTACGGCTTCGAAGGCCATGCCGGTTACGGCACGCCGGCCCACCTGCGCGCCATTGAAAGCCACGGGCCTTGCCCGCTGCACCGGATGAGCTTTCGGCCGCTGAAGCGGGATTGATGACAACTAATGGAGTTCCAACCAGAACAACAGCTATCGACCCGATCTGGACATCGACGAGCAACTATGCGCACCGTAAATCATGTCCCTGACGCAAGATCTCGAGAAAATTCTGGACACCGTCCTGCCAACCGATCCCAGCTTTCGGCGGATCGAACAGGCAATGATAGACAACTGCATTTGTGACATTCGACGATACGCTTTGGAGGGCTCCAAAGAGGCTTTTCTGTTTTCCGCGATGCGCCTGCTCGCACTTCCCGACAACGGACACACACGGCTGATCCCGAACGATTGCATCTCGGTGCTGCCGCTGAGGTTCGTGAGCGTCGGGACGGCGGTGCAGTTAACTGAAACGGCACTGGAAACAACTGCACCAAGAGGAGAGCTGATAGCAGTCAACGGCACACCGTTGGGCCAAATTGAAGCCGCCGCAGAAAAATTTCTGGCAGGAACACGTCAGAGGAAAAGGGTCATCGGACCGATTCTTCTCGCATGGCCGTATGCATTGACCCGCCTCGGTTTCTCTTCAAAAGAGAATACGACCGAATATTGCGTGAAAGACGATAATGGGCGGATATCCAATTTCAAACTGGAGAACGGGCAGACAGTTCCTGCACCGATGCTTTACCCGAGAAACGAGCATGGCAAGGCTGATCCAGCCTGGAAACCCGAGCGATTTGTGGAGATCGAGGACTGGCAGGGGCTTGGGCTTTCAATATCATTGCCAAGTTTCTTCGATCCAAGCGAAACTGCGCTGCCGAAAGCCATCTCCGGTGCGGCGGGGCATGTAAGCGCCTGCCCGAACAAAAAACTCTTGATTGACGTTCGCGGAAACACCGGTGGCGACTTCCTTCAAACGATGCCCTTGATCGACGCCATCTCAGAAAACGCGGGCGGGCAGGTCGCTGTGCTTGTCGACAAATTCACGTTTTCCGCAGCGATAGTATTTGTAGCCATTCTCAAACATCGTCTGGGACGCAGGCTCAAACTCATCGGGGAAGAAATGGGCGACGGGTTGAGTTTTTTTGCCGAGGGAGGGTTGCTCGATTTGCCGACTAGCGGAGCGGTCGTTCGATACTCATCAGCATTTCACGACTGGGAGAACGGAACCAGCAACGAAACCACACCGGCTGAGATCGCGCAGCAAATGGTCCCGGCAGGAAAACTGAATTTGGATTGGGAATGGGTCATAAGGTCGACTGCTGAGAATGCACAAGGCGCGTTCTATCAACAAGTGCTAAAGAGTCTGAACGATTAGACGAGCGGCGGCTCAGCCCACACTGCTGACGGTCGACCCTCGGAAAATGCTGCGCCAGGTATGGAATGGCCGCCTTCGCTTTCGGCGCCACGGCAATCATGCGATGCACACTTCATCCGTTCGCTTCTGGCGCAAAGCGGAAGCGCAATCCGACATTGAGTATCAAAAACAATAAAGCCAATCACCGCCCCTCCGAGGGAGGCCTGCTGGAGCGCATGCCGCATTTCCATAGTACAGGCGGCACCATATCCCGAACCAGCTTTTCCACCTCAAACAAAAAACCCCTCACGGCGTGCGCCGGAGGGGTTTTGAACAATGCCGAGATGAACTCAGTTCAGCTTAGACTTCACTTCGCCGATCGTGGCGGCGAAAAGTTTGGCCTTTGCGGCAGCCGTTGTCTTTTCCGCCAGCAGCTTCTCGGAAGCGGCGATGGCGATGTCGACGGCGGCGGAACGGACGGCGCCGATGGCGTCTTCTTCGGCCTGCTTGATCTTCTGTTCCGAAAGGGCCGTACGGCGGGCGACGAATTCTTCCGTCTTCTGCCTGGCTTCTTCCGTCAGCGCTGCTGCTTCGCGTTCAGCGGCAGCAACAATACCTGCGGCTTCGGCTTCTGCTTCCTTGCGCTTGCGCTGGTATTCGGCCAGCAAGTGCTGAGCCTCTTCGCGCAGGCGCTTGGCTTCGGCCAGCTCGTCCTGGATGTTCTGGGCGCGCTCATCCAGAGACTTGGAGAGCATGCCGGGAACCTTGAGATAGGCGATCAGAACGAAGAAAAGGACGAGACCGACGAGAGCGAAAAATGATGCATCAAATGCCATATCAGGCTCCCTTCACGGCAGAAGCGGCAGCGATGGCGGCCTTGACGTCGGCATCCTTGACCTTGGCGCCGACCAGCTGGTCAACGATTGCGGTCGCGGTTTCCTCGGCGATGGCGCCGACATCGGCGAATGCCTGATCCCTGATGCCGGCAATGCGCTTTTCGGCGGCGGCAAGCTTTTCAGCAAGACCAGCTTCGATAGCGGCGCGGTCGGCATCAGCCTTGGCCTTGGCGGCGTCACGGGCCGCGGAGCCTATCGAGCTTGCCTTGGCGCGGGCTGCCGCGAGTTCTTTTTCATAGGTCTCGACGGCTGCGTCGGCTTCGCTTTTCAGCCGTGCCGCCTCATCGAGATCCTGTGCGATGCGTCCATGACGGTTCTCGAGAATGCCGCCGACGCGCGGAACGATGACCTTCTGCATGAGCAGATAGAAAAGGCCGAACGTGATCGCCAGCCACAGGACCTGCGATGCATAAGTAGACTGGTCGAACGGCGGGAAAACGCCGGAAGCGCCGTGTTCGGCGCCGTGCGCCACACCGGTTTCCGTGTGCGTGGCTTCCGGTTGCGGCTGGCCGACAGCCGGAGTTTCCGTATGCGTTTCACCTACGGTCGGTGCTGACTGGGCATAAGCCTCGGTCACGAACATGCTCACCTCCAGGGGTACTGCAAATGCGAAGGATCACGGCACGCCATTCGCGGGCCGTGATCCAGACCTGATGCCGGTATTAAACAGCGAACAGGAGAAGGAGAGCTACGAGCAGCGAGAAGATGCCCAGAGCTTCCGTAACGGCGAAGCCGAATACCAGACGGCCGAACTGGCTGTCGGCAGCAGAGGGGTTGCGCAGTGCGCCGGACAGGTAATCACCGAAGATACGGCCGAGTGCGAGGGACGTACCAGCCATGCCGAGGCATGCGAGACCTGCGCCGATGTACTTTGCTGCTTCCGCTTCCATGTGAGACTCCTTGAGATATAGGTTGTTGCGGCTATCTTTTGGCGCCCGTTGCCGGGGCCAGCGACTTTACTTCTCAGTGACCACCATGCACGGCGTCGTTCAGGTACATGCAAGTCAGTACCGCGAACACATAAGCCTGCAGGAAGGCAACGAGAAATTCGAGAGCGGTCATGGCGACCGTCATTATGAGAGGCAGGACAGCACCGCCGACGCCGAGCGCGCCGAGCGCGCTCATGGAGGCGACGAAGCCTGCGAAAACCTTGAGCGTGATATGGCCGGCCAGCATGTTCGCGAAAAGACGAACGGAAAGGCTGATCGGGCGTGACAGGAACGAGATCATTTCAATCGACGCGACCAGCGGCAAAAGCGCCTTCGGCACGCCCGAAGGGGCGAAGATGCCGAAGAAATGCAGGCCGTGCTTGTAAAAACCATAAACGACGACCGTGCCGATAACGAGGCAGGCGAGCGCGAAGGTGACGATGATCTGGCTGGTGACCGTGAAGAAATACGGGAACATGCCGAGAAGGTTGGCCGTCAGCACGAACATGAAGAGCGAGAACACGAACGGGAAGAACACCATGCCCTTCTTGCCGGCGCCTTCGCGCAGCATGGAGGCGATGAATTCATAGGACATTTCGGCAACGGACTGCATGCGCGTCGGGATCAGACCGCGGTTCGACGTTGCGAAATAAAGGAAACCGGAAGCCGCAGCCACGGTCGCGACCATGAAGAGCGACGCATTGGTGAAGGAAAAATCGACGCCGCCAATTTCGATCGGAATGATCGGCTGCACCAAGAACTGATGGGTCGGATCGTTTGCCACCGGCTGCCCTCTTTACCTGTCGCCGCCTGTCGCGGCATCTCAACTGTAAGGAAAAACAGCCTAAAGGCCGCCTTTTCCACCCTCATCCTGCCTGTCCGCCTTCTCAAGTAGCGGCGGCTTGGCCACCGCGCCCGTGGAGCGCAACACATTCAATACGCCTGCGCAGAAACCGAGAAGAAGAAGAACGATCATCCCCCACGGCGTCGTGCCGGCAAAATAGTCCAGAAGATAACCCAGCATAGCGCCGACCACGATGGCAGAAATGAACTCCGATGAGAGCTTGACCGCCATCGCAAAACCTTTCCGGTTTTCCGCAGCGTTGGTCTCCGCCCTCACTTCCGCCTCATCCTCCGCCTTCACCTTCGCCAACTCATCGGCTAGGCGCTTGCGACGCTCGTCCAGACTATCGTCACGGTTGCCAGTCATCTTAAAATCCCACCCATTTTCTCCGTTCCAGCCATGCCAGAACCCTTTGGAGTTGTAAACGGTGACGGATTAAGCCTGTTCCAGCCCGCTCTGAAGTCGCGCGCAACATAGTTTTAGGGGCTTCTCTAGTCAAGGCACTGTCGACGGTTGTTTCGACACAAATTAATCATGCAAAAACAACGGCTTGACATCAAGTCGCGGTTTGGCGGCGATGTTTCCCCAGGGAATCGGCATTTTTGACACGCAAAATGCGACAAATTGGCGGTGGTATCAGCTCCAGCCGCCGCCATAGGTACGGTAAAACACGTGCAAACCTATCCTGCCGACCTTTTTCATCGTGCGACCCCAGGCGGGACGCACATAAACGGCGTGATAGTGGGTTGCCGATCCCACTTCCTTCAACCAGATTTTGCCAGCCGTTGTGGCCATTGCCACTTCGCGCGCCATTTTCCAGTGGCGTTCGGAATTCACGCGATCCTTGATATTGTCGCAGGCGAAGGAAAACTGGCAGCGGTTGCGCCAGTCCTTGTTCTGGTAAACGACACCGCAGATGGTTTTCGGATAGGCGGGATTGCGCACGCGGTTGAGGATGACCTGTGCGACCGCCGCCTGTCCCTTCACCGATTCTCCGCGCGCCTCGAAATAGATGCCGGAGGCGAGGCATTGTTGTTCGGCTGCCGAAAATACGGCGGCGGGCAACGGGGTGGCCGCCCAGGCGTGGTCGCCCTCGGCGATTTGCGGCACGAAACGGCCGGCGTCGGGCTTCTTGAGAATGGCGTCGAAGGGTGACTCGCGGGCGAAATCCGGTTCGGCCGGCGCATAGGCCGTGGCAAGAATATCCGGCGTACGATTGTTGATGAGTTCGGCCAGCATCGGCGAGACGCTTCTGTCCGCCTTCTTTTCCTCGCGACGGAAATAGAAGGAGGCGAGTTCCACGTCCTTGCCACGCTTCGGTTTGACGAAAGCGGTGCGGTCCTTACGCTTCAGCGGCTCGATGTCCAGCATGCTGGTGCGCTGCAAGACGGAACCGGCGGTGAAAGCCTTGGGCGGCTGCATGATTTCGGTGGCGACGACACGACCCTTCTTGGCGGCGCGGTTGACGCGCTCGCTGTCGGGCGTCGTTGCCTCGCCCTTCTTGTTGGTGACGAAAGCGACCTTGCTGCCATTGGGCAGGGTCATGCCGCCGCCGTGCAGCGCCGCCTCCCCTGCGGCATCGTTGAAGGTGAGCGAGGCATTGTGTACCGAGCCCGCCGGAGAGGCCGTCAGCACCATGCGCCATTGCTCGCCGCCATTATCCAGACCGGCCAGAAGCGAGGCCAGATCCGCGCGCGCAGCGAGGGAGGGAAAAACGAGCCAGGCGGCAAGGCCGAAGACGACGGGCGAGGTCCATTTTGACGCCCACGCCTCACGGGACACGGGGGACCGACGACGCATTACTCTTTTCGAACGCAAAACCAGCACTCCGAACACCGACAACCAAATTTGCTACAGGTGTTCGAGAATCTCTTATTAACCTTGATGCTTGGTTAACGCCGCGCGCGGACGCGGATTCACGTTAATGTGTAACCATCTTCTAATAGTCACACGACGACGTGCGAACCCAGCTCCACCACGCGGTTGGCCGGAAGGCGGAAATAATCCGAGGGATCGGCGGCGGTTTCGGCGAGCGCGATGAACAGGCGGTTCTGCCAGCCCGGCATGCCGGATTTCGGATCCGGCACCAGCTTGCGGCGGCCGAGATAAAACGAGGTCGACATGATGTCGAACTTGTAGCCGGTGCGTCTCAGATAGCCCAGCGCCTGGGTGACATTCTGCGTCTCCATAAAGCCGAAATGCAATTCGACCACGGCAAAACGGTCGCTCAGCTTCGTCAGCGTATAACGCTCTTCGGGGTGGACGCGCGGCTGGTCCTCGGTGCGGATCGTCAGGATGACGTTCTTGTCGTGAAGGACGTGGTTATGTTTGAGATTGTGCAACAGCGCCGCCGGCGCCGTCTCGGGATCGCCGGTAAGGAAGATTGCCGTGCCGGACACACGCACCGGCGCATGGGCGCTCTCCTTTTCCACCGAGGCGACGAAGGCCTTCAGCGGCACATCGATGCGGCGGGTCTTGGCAAAGAGTATCTTTGAGCCGCGCTGCCATGTGGTCATGATGATGGTGAAGGCGATGGCCAACAGCACCGGCACATAACCGCCGTCGTGGATCTTCAGGAGGTTCGCTCCGAGGAAGATCAGTTCCAGCAGCAGAAGCGGCGTCAGCACCGCAAGCGCCAGCCAGATCGACCATTTCCAGCGCTTGCGCACGAATTCGAAGAACATCAGGCTGGTGACGACCATCGCGCCGGTCACGGAAATACCGTAGGCGGTGGCAAGCGCATCCGAACTCTTGAAGGTGATGACCAGTGCGACGACGCCGAACAAGAGGATGGTGTTGACGGCCGGAAGGTAAATCTGCCCCGTATTGGTTTCCGAGGTGAAGAGGATTTCCATGCGCGGCAGATAACCGAGATGGATCGCCTGGCGCACGAGCGAAAACGCGCCCGTTATGACCGCCTGGCTGGCGATGATGGTGGCGGCGGTTGCCAGAATGACGGCCGGCAGGATCGCCCATTGCGGGAACATCAGATAGAAGGGATTGGACATCGCCGCCGGGTCTTTCAGCACCAGCGCGCCCTGCCCGAGATAATTCAGCGTCAATGCCGGGAAAACCAGACAGAACCACGCCCACTGGATGGGACGACGGCCGAAATGGCCGAGATCGGCGTAAAGCGCTTCCGCCCCCGTGATCGTCAGGAAGACCGCGCCGAGCACGACGACGCCGTAGAAACCTTCATTGGCCAGAAATTCCACCGCATGCCACGGATTGAAGGCGAAGAGGATGCTGAAGTCATCGGCGATATGAAGAAGACCGGCCAGACCCATGACGATGAACCAGACGGCGGTGATCGGTCCGAAGAATTTCGCCACCGTGCCCGTGCCGTGGGACTGGATGGCGAAGAGGCCGATGAGGATGCCGACGGAAATCGGAATGATGAAGGCGTCCATTTCCGGCGTGACGAGCTTCAGGCCTTCCACCGCCGAAAGCACCGATAGCGCCGGCGTGATCATGGCGTCGCCCAGAAACAACGCCGCGCCGATGAGGCCGAGCACGATGAGAACGCTGCGGTGGGTGCCAGCCGTCTTCATCAGCAGCGCCAGCAGCGAGAGCGTTCCGCCCTCGCCGTCATTGTCCGCACGCAGAAGAAGCGTGATGTATTTGAACGTCACGATGATCGTCAAAGCCCAGATCATCAGGGACGTGAGGCCGATGACTTCTTCCTGCGTCACGCCGTCATAGGCGATCGGCCGAAGGGCTTCGCGGAAGGCGTAGAGCGGGCTGGTGCCGATATCACCATAGACGACGCCGATGGAACCAAGGATCGCGGCATAAAGCCCTTTGTTCTGATGCTTGTCATCCGCATCCGGTTTCTCGGCAACATCCTTGTCGACGATTTGAGACATGATGATCCTGGCTCCTCAGAGCCAGCCCTTCCAACGAAAAAAGAGAAACGGAATGATCGCGGACATCACCATGACGATCAGCGCAAGCGGATAACCAAATGTCCAGCTCAACTCCGGCATGAGCTGAAAGTTCATTCCGTAAATGGAGGCCACCAGCGTGGGTGGCAGGAACACCACCGACGCGATGGAAAAAATCTTGATGATGCCGTTCTGCTCGATATTGATGATCCCGAGCGAGGCGTCCAAGAGAAAGGTCAGATTGCCGGAAACGAAGGAGGCATGTTCATTCAGCGACTGGATATCGCGCCCGATCGACTTGCCCTGCTCCCGCGCGCCCTTGTCCTCGCGCACCTGATCGCTGGTGGACAGAAAGGTCTGAAGGCGCGCCAGCGATGCAAGGCTCACGCGGACCTTCGATATCAGCCGGTGATAGGCGGCGATGTTGCCGAGGCGGTCTTCGAGATAGCGCGGCGCCTTGCGTTTGGAACGAGCCTGGCTGCCGAGAATATCGGCGGCGAGATTGTCGATCCCCGTAACCGAGTTTTCGAGAATCTCCGCCGTGCGGTCGACGATGGTTTCGAGCAGCTTCAGGAGCAGCGCCGCGCCGCTGCGCATCTCATGCGGAACGCGCGTGATGGCGGCGGTGAAGAGATGGAAGGATTTCGGCTCGGCGTAACGGATTGTCACCAGACGCTTGCCGGCAAGGATGAAGGCGACGTCGGTGAGGCGGGGATCGTCCGAATCCGCCTTCCACACCAGAGAGGCGGTCATGAAGACATTACCGTCTTCCATATAAAGCCGACTGGAAGGTTCGATATCCTTCAGATCCTCACGGGTGGGCAAATCAAGCCCCAGCAGCTTTTCCACATGCTGCTCTTCCGCCCTGTCCGGATCGACGAGATCGATCCAGACGATGTCGTCGGGGACCTGTCCGGAGCCGTCGTCTGACGACAGGCTGATCGCCTCGCAATTGGCGCGATAGGCTTTTATCAATCCGTTTCTCCGCTCCACATTGCAGGCTTCAGCCGCAATGCTGCTTAACATATCCTGTTTGCGCTCGGCAAACCTTTGGACGACACTTCAGGGACCGTCGGAACAGGCGGGATTTCGACAATCTCGCCGGCCCGATGGACCAAGAGCCAAACGGCGCAGGCGTATGCGCCCAAAGCGAGACGCAATCAAGCAATATTTTTTCGCGACAGCATTGCAGGCGAAGCATTTCTGGATCTCAAATCCGGAAATGCTTTCGGATACTTCCGTTTAATCTTATGTTTTCAAACGACTATCGAGGAAGAAGAAACCCTGTCCGGCTTTGCCCCATGGCTGGGGTGTTATTCGAAAACAATCCTCGGGGCGGCTTTTTGCTCGCTTGCACCGATGCGCGCCCAGACTTTTTGCGCGATATCGCGGTAGACTGCGGCCTGCGGGCCATCGGGTTCTGCGGCGACGACCGGCGTTCCGGCATCTGACATTTCGCGGATGGATATGGTGAGCGGCACTTCGCCGAGAAACGGAACGCCGATCCTTTCCGCTTCAGCCTTCGCGCCGCCATGACCGAAAATATCGTAACGCGCACCGGTATCGGGCGCGATGAAATAGCTCATATTCTCGATGACGCCCAGCAGCGGTACTTCCACCTTGCGGAACATGGTGACGCCCTTGCGCGCATCGGAGAGCGCCAGATCCTGCGGCGTGGAAACGATGACGGCGCCGGCGAGCGGCACCTGCTGGGCGATGGTAAGCTGCGCATCGCCGGTGCCGGGCGGCATGTCCAGCACCAGCACATCCAGTTCGCCCCAGGCCACTTCGCGCAGCATCTGCATCAGGGCGGACTGCACCATCGGCCCGCGCCAGATCATCGCGGCTTCCTCATCCACCAGAAAGCCCATGGACATGACCTTCAGTCCGTAATTCTCCATGGGGAGGATGATGCGGTCTTCCTGTTGCTTCGGACGGCCGGAAATTTTCAGCAGCCGCGGCAGCGAGGGGCCATAAATATCGGCATCGAGCATGCCGACCTTGAGGCCGAGCGACTGGAGGCCGAGCGCCAGATTGACGGCGGTCGTCGACTTGCCCACCCCGCCCTTGCCCGAGGCCACGGCGATGATGGATTTGACCCCCGGCACGCCGACCTTTGACGAGCCGGGCTGGGTGGTCGGCCGGCCGGTTGCGGCGGCGGGGCGCGCCGGCGCGGGCTGCTGCTGGCCAGGCTTGCGGTCGGCCGTCAGCGCCACGACCGCGCCGACGATGCCCTCAACGCCCTTGGCCGCCTGTTCGGCGGCAAGCCGCAACGGCTCCATCGCCGCAGCCCTGTCGGCCGGGACGGTGATCGAGAAATAGGCCTTCGCATCGGCGATGAAAATTTCCGAGACCATGCCGAGTGCGACGATGCTCTTGCCGCTGCCGGGATAGACCACCGCTTCCAGCGCCTTTTCCACCTGGCTCCTGCTGACATCTGCCATATTCCTGCTCCGCTTCATCATCCGACCGGGTATTGCGTGCCATCCATAGACAAGCCGGAGCGCTTCGCCAATGCCAAAGCGCGACAACAGTCAGGCATTCGCGACGATTTGACGCTGCGGCTTCAGATCTCGTCGTCCATCTCCAGCGTTTCCGGGTCGAAAACATGACCGTCGAAAAAGCAGTCGGGGCCCAGCACCAGACCCGTGCGCGATGCGCCGACATGAACAGGCTCACGCAACGTGCCCTCAAGCTTCAGATTTGCGCCCGGCACCGGCGCAAAAAGCGGCTTCATCGCTTTGCGGAAAATATCCGGCCGGTAGGCGTTACGGGCCGCCTCCACCATGGCGGGATCGAACCGGTAATCGGCGGAAACCTCGCCCCAGCGCAGCATCTGGCTGAAGAACCACAGGGCCTGACTCTGCCATGGAAAATTGGCGGCCTTGGCGCTCGTCACGAAAAATTCCTGAAAGCGCTGCATGTCCTTCTGCGAGGTGGAAATATAGCCCGTCAGCGCCGGCAGCAGGAATTCACCGTTCTCATCCATATATTGAGGAGCGGCGAGGATGCCGGCCAGTTCCTCGATATTGGCGGTATTGGCGCACCATTCGCCGGCGCGGTAGAGGGCGCGCAGCAGCCCTTCCAGCAGGGCTGGGTTCTCCTCCGCCCAGCGCTTCTTCGCGGCCAGCATCTTTTCCGGCGCATTCTGCCAGATCAACGCCCCGGTGGTGACGATACGCCCCGCGCCGCCGAGCACCACGGCGCTGCCCGCCGGCTCGGCGGTACAGAGCGCATCGACCTTGCCGTTTTCCAGGAGCGCCGGCATGGCCTTCGGCAGCGCCTCAACGATTTCCATATCCCGGCCGAGCAGCACGCCGCAGCTTCCGAGCAGGTAACGCAGGGTATAAAAAGGCGTGGAGACGATATCTTCGACCGCAAAGACCGGCGGATTTCCGCCCGCCGCCCGGCGCGCGGCGCAGACACGGGCCATGGCGCGTCCAAAAGCCGCCGGGTCCGGTAACTTCAGCCCTTCGCGGTAGAGCTCGTTATAAAATCCGTGGGAAACGGTCGTCGCCGATCCGCCGAGGGAAAGCGTGAAAACGCCGACAATATCGGCGGGCAGATCGTCGAGGCCGACAGCCGAGCCGACCGGAACCGGGGCGGGCAGGTGCGCGACGTGAACGCCATCCTCGCCAAGCGCCGCAAGCACGGCGCGGGCGGACTGTTTTCGGAAAAGTTCAAGTTCTATGCCTTCATCGGCAGCAAAGCCTTTTTCGGCAGCGGCTATCAGCACGGCGCAATCGATAGTCGGAGAAAATCCTGCTTTTACCCTATGCCGTTCCGGCAAACGATTTCTCCTTTCCGGTGATTCGAAAAGAGGATCGCCCAGGAAACGGTTTATCACAATGATAAAATTACGGTTTCGCTATTTTATCAGGCCGACCCGCAGCGCTTTTGCGACGGCCTGGGTGCGGTTGACCGTGTCGAGTTTTTTCGTCGCGCGGTTCAGGTAATGATTGATGGTATGTTCCGACAGCATCATGATTTCAGCGATTTCGGCGCTGGTCTTGCCAGCGGCGGTCCAGTTCAGGCAGTCGATCTCCCGCTCGCTCAGTGTTTCGGGGACCCTGAGATCGAGCCGGCGGATTTCAGACAGCCGGGCGAAGACATGGCTGGAAATATATAAAAGCTCGGCAAGCCGGCTGGTGGCCACGGCCGTCTTGTTGCCGGAAAAAGATACCGCGCCGCGTCGCATGGTAATGTCGTGAACGGGAAACCAGACCGAATTGATCATCTCGAAACGTTCTAAAAGGTTGATCACGGTTTTCCTGGCGATTTCTCCCTCGCCTCCGACCAGAAAATCCATTGAGACGGAAAAGGGAACGGTCGATTTTTTCAACTGCGCCATCACCCGGCTGTTTTGCAGCATGCCCTCTTCATCGTAACGCTGCAGAAGCTCCGCCGGCCAGCTGGTAATGATCGTATATTGCGACAATTCGCTCGCCGCTTCCGACGACAGGTCAAGAACCATGAAAGCCTTGAATTCCCAGGCTTCCGTTAGCCGTTTCAGGAACCGGAATATATCGAATTGCGTGTTCAGGCCGGCGATCTCGCGAACGCAATCAACACCAATCGACTGAACGGCGGCCGCCTCTGTTTTTTGCATCAAAGCTGTTCTTCGAGAATGAGAAATGCCGCCGCAAAGGCCTGCCCTTGCCCGGAAATTGTTGCGGATGTTACTCACCAAAACGATTCATGCAAACGAAAGTTGAAAACTTAATTCAGAATAGTCGAAAATAATATTGAACGTGTCTGAATGGGTGCAAGGCCGGCAGTTTCACCCCGTAAAATCCAAGGGTCAGAAGTCTTCGTTTTCCTCAACCATCCGCCACCGGGGACAATCTGCACGCAAGATCGTCGGAAATTCTGTCGGCGGTTTCGCGCACCAGGGGGCCCCATTTGCGAAGCTGTTCCACATCCACGCGATAGGCCGGACCGGTGACGGAAATCGCCGCGCGAAAATTGCGGCCGGGCGCCCGGACCGGTGCGGCAACGCAGTGAATTCCGATCTCGTGCTCCTGAAGGTCAAAACCGTAGCCGTTGTCTCGAATTGTCGCCACTTCCCTCATCAGCGCTTCCGGCGTCGTGACCGTGCTTTCCGTGAAGCGATGAAAATCCAGTTCCGCGGCCAGCTGCGCCAGATCGTCGGCGGAGAGCAGCGACAGCGCCGCCTTGCCCACGCCGGTGCAATAGGCTGGGGAGGTTTTGCCGACCTGCGAATGCATGCGCAATGTGTGCCGGCCCTCCATCTTGTCCAGATAGGTGACCTGTCCGCCGTTCAGCACCGCGAGATGCACCGACTCCTGCGTCACCGCCTGCAAGGCCGCCAGATGGGGTGCCGCGACGCTGCGCAGGTCGTTACCGCTCCAGGCTTTCGCGGCCAGTTGCAGCAACCTCAGCCCCACGGCATAGGTCTGATCGGCAGCGTGATCGACAAGGCCTTCGGCAACGAGATGGGCGAGCTGGCGGTGAACTGTGCCGCGCGGCTGGCCACAGGCTTCGACCACATCGGTAAAGCGCATCGGTTTTTCAGCAAAGGCGATCAGCTCCAGCAGCGAGACAGCTTTGCCGAGCGTGCCCGTCTCAACGCCGGCCTTCCGCTGCGCCATTGGAACCGCATCAGGCTTTTGACCATTGGGCTTTTTATTATCGGGCATGGCAACATCCACCGTCATCTGCCTTGACATAAGCGTGACGCCAAGAGAATAATTCCATTTAGTAAAATCTAGTTCCATATATTGGAACAAGCAAGCCTTTCATGGACGAGATGACACCGATGACGCAAGCCCAATTTCCGGACCTCAAGGATGCGGGCGTGCTCGTCACCGGCGGCGGTTCCGGCATCGGAGCATCGTTGGTGGAAGCCTTTGCGATGCAAGGCGCGAAGGTTTCTTTCATCGACATCGCCGAAGAACCAAGTCTGGCGCTCGTCAAGCGGCTTGCGACAACGGCGCCGCATCCGGTTCACTTCTTCAAGACTGACCTTCGCGATATTGCGGCGGTCGGAAAGACGGTGGAGGCGGCGGCCTCCGCCACCGGCGGGATCAAGGTACTGGTCAATAACGCCGCCTGGGACGACCGCCACGACATAGACACGGTGACGGAGGCCTATTGGGACGCCAATCAGGCGGTCAATCTGAAGCAGATGTTCTTCACGGTTCAGGCAGCCCTGCCCTATCTCCGGCAGGCGAAAGACGCGTCCATCGTCAATTTTTCATCCATCTCGTTTCTGCTCAATATGGGCGATCTGCCCTCCTATGCGGCGGCCAAGGCCGGTATCATCGGGCTGACGAAAAGCCTGGCAGGCCGGCTGGGCCCGGAAAACATCCGCGTCAACACGCTTTTGCCCGGCATGATCGTGACGGAGCGGCAGAAGGAACTTTGGCTGACGGATGAGGGCATTGCCGCCACCACCGCGCGGCAATGCCTGAAACGCACGCTCGTCGCTGCCGATCTCTCGGGCCCGTGCCTGTTTCTCGCATCATCGGCATCGGGCGCCATCACGGCGCAATCCATAATCGTAGACGGAGGCCTTCTATAATGTCTGAACCCGCTTTCATCGCCGTCGACTGGGGTACGACCAGTTTCCGGCTCTGGCTCATGAGCCGATCGGGCGCGGTGCTGGCGGAGCGCAGAAGCACGGAAGGTATGACGACCGCCATGCGGACCGGTTTTGCCGACGTACTACAATCGCATCTCGACGCCATCGGCGCACCGGAAGATCTGCCGGTTATCGTCTGCGGCATGGCAGGGGCGCGGCAGGGCTGGGTCGAGGCGGGTTATATCGACGTGCCGGCGTCGCTTTCGGCGGTTCCGGGCGGCGCGGTTCGTGTGCCGCGCCAGGCGCGGGATGTGCGCATTCTACCGGGGCTGGCGCAGCGGGACAAAACCGCGCCCGACGTCATGCGCGGTGAGGAAACGCAATTGCTCGGCGCTCTCGCCTCCTCGGATGCCGGTGAAAAACTCGTCTGTATGCCCGGCACCCATTCCAAATGGGTGACCGTGCAGGATGGCGGCGTGACCGGCTTCGCCACGTTCATGACCGGCGAGCTCTTCGAAGTCGTCTCGAAACAGACGATCCTTTCCCATGCGGTGGCCGAGGCCGAAGCCTTTACCGGCGAGCATGAGGCTTTCACGGCGGCGGTGCGCGACATCTATGCCAATCCGCAGCTTGCGACCAATCGCTTTTTCACCCTTCGCTCCGGCCAATTGCTGCACGGCCTCACCGCCACCGACGCCAAGGCCAAGCTGTCCGGTATCATGATCGGGCTGGAAATCGCCGGCGCGCATTCCACCGCCCGGCGCGAGACACCGGTGGTGCTGATCGGCTCCGGTGCACTCGGCGCGCTTTACGAAGGCGCCTTCACCGCTCTTGATATCCACTATACGGTCATTGATGCAGACGAGGCCGTGCGGCGCGGATTGCTGGCCGCTGCAAATGCCATCTGGCCATAAGAAGAAAGATCGACCATGCGTATTCCCTTCCCTTCCATCCAATATCCGCTGATCGCCATTCTGCGCGGCCTGAAACCCGAGGAAACCGAAGGCGTCGTCGGCGCACTGATCGAAACCGGCTTCCGCGCCATTGAAATTCCGCTGAACTCGCCCGATCCGTTCCGCTCCATCGAGATCGCCGCGAAGATGGCGCCCGCCGATTGCCTGATCGGAGCCGGCACCGTGCTCAGCGTTGAAGACGTGGCGTCGCTGGATGCGGCCGGTGGAAAGCTGATGGTGAGCCCGAATGCCGATGCGGAGGTCATTACCGCTGCGCGTGAAAAAGGCATGGTGACGAT
Organism: Agrobacterium salinitolerans; assembly: GCF_002008225.1. GTDB lineage: Bacteria > Pseudomonadota > Alphaproteobacteria > Rhizobiales > Rhizobiaceae > Agrobacterium > Agrobacterium salinitolerans. The sequence goes on from NZ_MRDH01000006.1 coordinate 1,132,124, forward strand.
GCCGGGGGTCCTCACCCCCACCGAGGCGCTGGTGGCAGCGAAGGCCGGTGCGACCGGGCTCAAATTTTTCCCCGCCAGCATCATCGGCCCCGCCGGCATCAATGCCATCAGGACGATTCTGCCGAAGGATCTGGTCATCGCCGCCGTCGGCGGCGTCTCGGACAAGAATTTTTCTGAATATACCTCGGCCGGTATCGTGGCTTTCGGGCTTGGCACCAGCCTTTACAAGCCGGGCATGACGGCGGCGGAGGTGCGCGAACGCGCCACTGTCACACTTTCAGCCTATGATGCTGCCATCGGAGGATAAGAGCTTGGCCACTGTTTTTCCCTTTACCGGACGCGTTCTGGACGAAACGCCGATGCTGCTCGGCGAAGGCCCGACCTTCGACCCCGCGACCGGCACCGCCTGGTGGTTCAATATTCTCGAGCGTGAACTGCATGAACTGCATTTCGCCTCCGGCCGCAAGACCGTGCACGCTTTGCCCTTCATGGGCAGTGCGCTCGCCAAGGTCAGCGACAGCAAGCAGCTGATCGCCTCCGATGACGGGCTTTTCCTGCGCGACACGGCAACCGGCGTGCTGACCCTGCATGCTGAGCTGGAAATGGATTTGCCCGACAACCGCTCCAATGACGGGCGCATGCACCCCTCCGGCGCGCTATGGATCGGCACCATGGGCCGCAAGGCGGAGACCGGTGCGGGCAGCATCTATCATGTCGCGAAGGGCACCGTGACCAAGCTGTTTGCCGGGATCAGCATTCCGAATTCGATCTGTTTCTCGCCCGATGGCGCGACGGGATATTACGTCGATACCAAGGTAAACAAGGTGATGCGGGTGCCGCTCGATGCCGAGACCGGCCTGCCCTCCGGCAAGGCTGAAGTCTTCATCGATTCCACGGGTATCAAAGGCGGCATCGACGGGTCGGTCTGCGATGCCGAAGGGCATATATGGAACGCCCGCTGGGGCGTGGGCGCCGTGGATCGTTACGACACGGACGGCAATCATATCGCCCGATATGAGGTGCCCGGCGGACAGACGACCTGCCCCGCCTTCATCGGCCCCGACGCATCGCGCCTTCTCGTGACATCCGCGCGCGAGCATCTCGACGACGACGCCCTTGCCACCAATCCGCAGCATGGGTTGACGTTCGAGCTGGGGGTTGACGTCAAGGGTCGGTTTGAGCCGCTTTACCGGTTGTGAAGCGCGGCATCCGCCAACCTCTTCTCATTCCTGTGCTTGTCACAGGAATGAGGGTTGTGGGGATGCGCCGGCGCGCACAAGCTCGGCTGAGATACTGCTTTCTCCAACAAGCGTAACGACCAAGCCGCACCGCATCAGGAAATATCCGACAATATCTCGCGGTAATTCTCGTGCAGATAACGCTGGGTCGCGGCGGCGTCGGCGGGGCGGCCGTAGAAATAGCCCTGCCCCATGGCGCAGCCGAGTGCGAGCAGCTTTTCCTCTTCCGCCCGTTCTTCTATCCCCTCGGCCACCACCTCGAGATCGAGGCCTTCGCACATGGCGACGATGGCCTTGATGATATGTTCGGAAGGGCGGTCGCTGCTGATACGCGAGACAAAGGCGCGGTCGATCTTCACCTTGTCGAAGGTGAAATCCCTCAGGCGGCCGAGGCTGGACTGGCCGGTACCGAAATCGTCGAGGGAGATGCGAACACCCGCGCTCTGCAATTCGCTGATGATACGCTGCGCGGTATCGGCAGACGTCATGACAGCCGTTTCGGTGATTTCAAGCTCCAGCCGGTGCGGGTCGAGGCCGACACGCGAGAGAATGGACAAAATATTGTCCGCCGTGCTTGGGTCCATCAATTGCGCGGAAGAGAGGTTGAAAGACAGGAAAAGCTCGCGCGGCCAGAACAGGGCCGCCTCCGCCGCCTTGCGGAGCAAAGCTTCCGATAGTGCGTCGATAAAGCCGCGCTCTTCTGCCAGCGGCACGAAAACGGCAGGCGATACGAAGCCGAGATCCGGGTCGTTCCAACGGGCGAGCGCCTCGAAACCGATGACCTTCGCCTCTTCCAGTCTGACGATGGGCTGGAAATGCACGTCGATGGCGTCGGTGATGATGGCGTTTCTGAGCGCCTGTTCCAGCTGCGTGGCGCGCTTCATTTCCTGCGCGATCTCGCGCGAATAGACGGTGATCTGGCCGCGGCCGCGTCTCTTGGAGCGATAAAGCGCTGTTTCAGCGCTTTTCAGCAAATCCTCGAATTCATCGCCGGCGAAGGGATAGATGGCAAAACCGAAGGAGGAGGACAGACGGACGTTGCGGTCGCCGAGATCGTAAGGGGCCGAAAGCACGTCCTTGATCATGTTGCCAATGCGTTCCGCGCCGATGCGCTCAAAGACCAGCGGCAGCACGAAGGCGAACTCGTCGCCGTCATGGCGCGTCACGATCGCGCCGTCGGGAATGCAGGCTTTCAGCCGGTGCGCGACCTGGCAGAGGATTTCATCGCCCGCCTGCACGCCGAACAGATCGTTGATAGGTTTGAAGCCGTCTATATTGGCGATGCCGACCGTGAAGGGCGCCGGATCGCTGGAGCGCTCGCTGGCAAGCATGCGAATCTTGTCCCGCAGACGGTAGCGGTTGCCGAGCCCCGTCAGCGGGTCGCTGTAGGCCATCGCCTGCAGCTCGTTCTGGCTGACCTGCAACGTTTGCGGCTCTGCCCGTTTCATTCCTGCATCTCGTGAATCCTGTGTCGCCCGCGGTCACAATGCAGTGCAAGTATTAAAAAAGCCATAGCCTTTCGGCAATGGCAATTTCAGGCCCGTAGCCGCAAGCCGTCCTTGCCGAAAAGCCGCAGGAAAACCGCCTCGACCATGTCCGGGCTGACGGGTTTCAAAAGCATGTCGTCCATGCCGGATGCCCGGCATTTGTCGAGATCGCCCTCGAAAGCGTGGGTGATGACGCCGACGATGGGAATGTGCTTGTCTCCGCCAAGGCTGCGCATGCGGCGGGCGACTTCGAAGCCGTCGATATCGCCCAGCGTCGTATCGAGCAGGACGGCGGAAGGCGGCTGTTCGGCAAAGAGCCGCAGCGCCTCTTCGCCCGAGGTGGCGAGCCGCCAGGAAAGCCCAAGGCCTTCGAGTATCTGCGAAAAGACGATCTGGTTAACCCTGTTGTCCTCGACGAGAAGTATTTCGCAGACACCGCCGGTCTTCAAGATTGCAGGCAGATCATCCGTCATGATCTCCCAGTCTTCGTCAGCGGCTTTCTCCTTCGGGGAGGCAGCGGCGAGATAATGCAGCAGGGAGGCCTCAATCTCCTCTTCCTCGATAGTGACGACGGGCAGGGCATGCGCCGAGGCAATATCGAGGCATGCAACGCTCATTTGGGCATCGACAACCACCACATCGATGCTCACCCCGGCGGAGGCTGCGACCTCGATGAAGGCACGCTGTTCGTCCTCACTCGTCACCGCCGCATGGTCCATGCCGCCCGCCGTCAGCCGGCGACCGGCGGCTTCCGCAAAATGTCCGCTTGCAGAGACGATCAGCACTGCCTTGCTTTTTAATACCCCGCCATGATTGTCCGGCTCTTCGTCCTTGCCATAGGTGGAGGCGACGAAGGGGACATGTTCGAGCGAGGGGATGACGGGCGTGCCGTTGGCGTCGATGGTAGCGAGAGCGGTCACGTCCTCCATCGTCGTTACCAGAAAATATCGGCCGGGCCTGCCCACACGCTGCTTGCGGGTGATGGTCAGCACCTCTTCGCCATTCAGACGCCGCACTCTTTCCGGGATGATGCTCGGCACGCCGCTATCCAGCACCATACGATCGGCGACATCGATCCGTCCGGCAACCTTGCGCGAGTGGAGATCGAAAACGGTACGGCCAAGAATGCTCTCGGGACTTGTCTCGACAAGGGCACAGGCGGATTTGTTGACAGCGGCATAGGCCATGTTCCGATCCTTGACGAAGACGGGAAATGGCAGATTGTCGAGAATATCCTCGATGAGCTGCACGCGCTCGAGATCGATGCGCCATTGCTCTTCACGTTTCTTCTGTTCGGAAATATCCGCAACCACGCTGATGCCGAGGCCGGACGGCAGGCGGTTCATGACGAAGCGCAGGAAGCGCTCTCCCTTCAGCCGTTCGGTTTTTTCCGATCTTTCCTTCCAATGCAGCGCCAGGCGTTCGCCGATCCATTCCTCCCGGCCGAGCGGGCGGGCATTGGCGGAAAGACTTTCCGCTTCCAGCAGATAACAATCATATAGCGCGCTCAGATAGTCGCGCAGCCGCGCACCCGGGCCGATAACGGCCTCTTCCAGTGGAAAAAAGCTGAGGAGTTTCCGGCTTGCGAAAATAATGTGATCGTTCCGGTCGTAAACGACTATCGCCGCGCCAAGCGCGTCGCAAAGGGCATCAAGCATCACCGTATGAACGCCCGCGCCAGAGGACGCCAAATCACTCAACTGCAAACTCCCGCCTGTTTTTCAGGGGTCAGGCTTATGTTTCTAGTGGAATCGTCCAGGGCAAATGCCGGGATGAAACGAAAAATTCCGCAAAAGAGACATCAGGGTTTGCAACTTGAAGCAGTCTTGAGGGGAAGATGACGCTCACCCATAGTCGACGTCACACGCCACCCGGCGAAGGCGGCCCCCGTTCCTGCGGTCATTTCAAGCCGCCTCACCATAATCAAGGCCGATTAAAGGCGGATTAACGCTTAGCGCCATGTTGACGGAAATGATCAAATGCCAGACAGGCCGCAAAACATGTGCAAATTTCCGCAGCCCGAGTTTTTTGCTTTCGAAGCCGTAGCGAATCCGCGAAAATGACGATCATGGCCATCAAGCAGCTTTCAGAAACCCTTATCAACCAGATCGCCGCCGGCGAGGTCATCGAAAGACCCTCCAGCGCCACGAAGGAACTGGTGGAAAACGCCATCGACGCGGGCGCGACGCGGATCGAGATCGCGACGGCCGGCGGCGGTAAGGGACTGGTGCGGATTACCGATAACGGTTCCGGCATGTCGCCTGCCGATCTGGAGCTTGCGGTCAGGCGTCACTGCACCTCGAAAATTTCCGATACGCTGGATGATATCCGCACGCTCGGGTTTCGCGGCGAGGCGCTGCCCTCCATCGGCTCCGTCGCCAAGCTGACGATTACCAGCCGGCAACAGGGCGCTGAACAGGGTTCGGTGATTTCCGTCACCGGCGGCAAGGTGTCCGATGTCCGGCCCGCCGCTTCGAATGCCGGCACCATCGTCGAGGTGCGGGACCTGTTCTTCGCCACCCCCGCGCGGCTGAAATTCCTGAAGACGGAACGGGCGGAGGCGGCCGCGATCACCGAGGTCGTCAAACGCATGGCGATCGCCTTTCCGCATATTCGTTTCGTGCTATCGGGCACCGATCGTTCGACGCTTGAAATCCCCTCCACCGGCGATGACCATCTGGCCCGCATGGCGCAAATTCTCGGCGCCGAGTTCAAGGACAATGCGATAGAGATCGACGCCGGGCGCGAGGATGTGACGCTCTCCGGTTTTGCCGGCGTGCCGACCTTCAATCGCGGCAACTCGGCGCATCAATATGTCTTCGTCAACGGCCGGCCGGTACAGGACAAGTTGCTTTTATCCGCTATTCGCGGCGCTTATGCCGAAACCGTGCCGCATGGGCGATATCCTGTCGCGGTGCTGTCCATCACGCTCGACCCCGCCTTTGTGGATGTGAACGTGCATCCTGCAAAGTCCGACGTGCGTTTTCGCGATCCCGGCCTCATTCGCGGGCTGATCGTCGGCGCGATCCGCCAGGCGCTGACGCGCGACGGCGACAGGGCTGCGACGACGGGGGCGAGCCAGATGATGAACGCCTTCCGCCCCGGCTACAGCCCGTCCGGCCTTCGGCCCTCGCCTTCCATAGCAGCCGCCGCGCCATGGTCCGCTGCCACCTCGCCTTCGCGCCCGCTTGCGGTTTCCGGGGACATGCAATTTGCCGAGGCGGTGCAGTCACGTTTTTCCGACATCACCATGCCGACTGCGAGGGCCGAGCCTCGGGACACTGACGAGACCGCCGCAAGCCCCCCGTCTGAACCTTTGCTATATCCGCTCGGAGCCGCGCGGGCGCAACTACACGAGAACTACATCATCGCGCAGACGGAAAACGGCCTCGTCATCGTCGACCAGCATGCCGCGCATGAGCGGCTGGTGTTCGAACAGATGCGCAATGCGCTGCATTCGAGGCGGCCGCCTTCGCAGGTGTTGCTCATCCCCGAGATCATCGACCTGCCGGAAGAGGATTGCGACCGGCTGATGGATCATGCCGCCGGTTTCGATGCGCTCGGGCTCGTCATCGAGCGTTTCGGGCCGGGCGCCGTCGCCATCCGGGAAACGCCGGCCATGCTGGGCGAAGTCAATGTGCAGGGGCTGGTGCGCCAGCTCGCTGACGAGATCGCCGAATGGGACGCAGCCTCAACGCTTGCCAACAAGCTGGAATATGTCGCGGCCACCATGGCCTGCCACGGCTCTGTGCGTTCCGGCCGGCGCATGCGGCCGGAGGAGATGAACGCGCTTCTGCGGCAAATGGAAAACACGCCGGGTTCCGGCCAGTGCAATCACGGCCGTCCGACCTATATCGAACTGAAACTTTCCGATATAGAACGGCTCTTCGGCCGTAGCTGACGCCGCAAGCAGGCGGGGCTGGCCTTGCGCCACGCCGCGCTATATAAATTCGAGATACTGGAGCACCCAATTGTTCAGGAAAACGCTGCGCCGTTTCGGACTGGGTGCGCTCACAGGACAGAGCAGGAGACGAGAACGGATGAACAGATTTGAAGGAGGCGGTAACCGCCTCGCCGTCATCGAATATCTCGACGGTGATTTCCGCATCGTCCAGACCGGCTCGCACGTCATCTGCGCCATGACGGCCAAGACCATTCCGCTCGATGAGCTGCGCTACTGGAGCGTGGCGCGGCAGGAGGCCTATGTGGATGCGGCGGCTTCGCTGGAAGCCGAAAATAAGGCTGGCGATTTGCCCGCGTGAGTTGGGACGCGGCGCGTTGAGTATTGCGCGTCGTGTGCCTTCCCTCATCCCTGTGCTTGTCACAGAGATGAGAAGAAGTGGGTGCACGGCGGTTTATCTTCTTCGGTACTCTAAACCGACGTCCGCGCATTTTCCCGCAGCAAACGCGCGCGGCAGTTTCCCACCGCCGTATCGATGATCGCCGCGGCCGCGTTGGGGTCGTCGAACACCATGTCGATTTCGATCACCAGACTGTTCCACAGCAATTCTTCCGCCCTGCCGTGGTGTCCGTTAAGCCGCACGGCATCCTTGGCCGTCGTCACCAGCTGCAGATCATCTTTGCCGGCGTCCTGCAAAAGATCGGCGATCTCGTCGTCGCTGAAATGGTGATGATCCGGGAAAGAGCGCTGCAGCACGATGTCACCGCCGAGCGCCTCGACGGTTCGATAAAACTTGGCCGGGTCGGCGATGCCGGCATAGGCCAGCACGCGTCTTCCCCTGAAATCCTGCGGCTCCTGCGGCGTGATTGCCGCAACGAAGACGGGCTTGGCGGCCTTTGCCGCCTGCCTGACCAGCGCATCGGCCGCGTGGCCTTTGCCGACCTTCAGAAGCCCTGTCATGTGCCGCATCTGTTCAGCAAGCGGCGCCCTCACCGGACCGCCCGGCACGAGATGGCCGTTACCGATGCCGCGCATCGTATCGATGACGACAAGCGCATAATCCAGCGTCAGGCGCGCGCTCTGGAAACCATCATCCATGATGATGAGATCGACGCCTTCTTTCACCAGACGGTGTGCGCCTTCCACGCGCTTGCGGGAAATGACTGTGACCGCCTCTCGCGCCAGAAGCAGCGGCTCATCGCCGACATCGGCGGAGCGGTGACGCCGGGGATCGACAAGGGTGGTGACGTCGAGCGTGCCGCCGTAGCCACGGCTGAGAAATCCGGGTTTCAGGCCCTTGGCGACGGCGGCTCTCGCAATTGCCATCGCCGTCGGTGTCTTGCCGGCCCCTCCCACGGTGAAGTTGCCGATGCAGATGACCGGAACGGCAACGCTTGCCCTCTTCGCCGTTTGCATCCGCCGGCCGGCTATCTTGCCGTAAACAAGCGAGAAAGGAGACAGGAGCCACGCCTGCCATCCCGCTTTCTGCCACCAGAACGGCGGCGCTTCAGAAACCATCTATTCCCGCTCCCGGCCGCGTCGCCCACGGCATTCCGTTCGCCCGTCACATGTCAGGAGGTTGTTTGCCAGAAAAAACCGTAAATTGCAAAAATGGAATAAACGGGTTTGACGGAGCCGCACCCCGCCCGGCGGAAACCAACCGGGTTCAGAGAGCCCGTTCCGGCAAAAGCGCTTCGAGCGCGGTAATGTCATCGAAACAATAATCGGCATCCGCGCCAAGGCTTTCGCGTGAGCCTGTTCCGGTCAAAACGGCGATGCGCAGACCGGCGCCAGCACTCTTTGCCATGTGCAGATCGTGGTTATTGTCGCCGACAACAGCCACGCGTTCCGGCGGGAAACCTATCGCCTCGCAGAAACCCAGGACCATACCGGGCTGCGGCTTGGTGCCGTAACCGCTGTCATATCCCGCGACAAAATCGAGGTCCTTTTCGAAACCGAAGCGGATGGCGGTCTGGCGGATGGAGTTTTCATTGTCGCTGGAGGCGATGCCAAGCTTGTAGCCCCGCGCCTTCAACCTTGCGAAAAATGCCTTGAGATCGGTTACCGGCACGGATTTATCCGCAGCCTCGGTAAATAACCGGTCGAGGCGCGCTGTCAGTTCCCCGACATCGCAGGGCGAGCCGGCGGCAACCAGACCGGCGGCGATTTCCGCCGTATTGCCGGCGGCCAGCAGGCTGTCCGGCACCACATGACCGGTGACGGGGTCCATGCCGCAGGCGGAAAGAAGCCGGTCGGCAAGAACGGGATCGCCATTGGCCGCGATGGCCGCAAGCTCGCGGTTGACCGGACCCCAGCTGGCGTCATAGCCGAGAAGCGTTCCGTCCTTGTCGAAAAGGACTGCGGCAATCGATTGTGCCGCATCAAGTTCAATATCCGCTACCATGAACCGATGGCGCTCCGCGGTTGCAGCTTGGCGGAAACGGTAAGCGGATTGATATAGGGTTCCAGCGCCTTGACGGTGGAGGACAGCGCACCGCGCATATCCTGAATGACCCGGTTGCCCGCATCGATCATCTTGTAACGCTCATTGTCGTTGACCAGCAGATAATGCACCGCCTTGGCCAGCATCTCCACATCGCGGATGATACGACCGCCGCCGGCGCGGATCAGCTTCTGATAGGCCTCGCGGAAATTCTGCACATGCGCACCTGAGAGGACGGCGCAGCCGAGCATCGCCGGCTCCAGCGGATTTTGCCCGCCTTCGGCCGTCAGCGACCGGCCGACAAAGGCAAGCTCGGTCAGCCGCAGGTAGAGCCCCATTTCGCCGATGGAATCGCCGAGGAAAATATCGGTTTCCGGGGTAATCACATCATTGCGGCTGCGGCGGGCGACGGAAAGGTTCATGCCCTTCAGCATGGCTTCCACATCATCGCCGCGCTCGGGATGGCGCGGCACGATGATGGTCAGTTGGCCGTTGCGCGACTTGATCGCCGCATGCACGGTGGCGGCAGCCTTCTCCTCGCCGTCGAAGGTGGAGATGGCGGCCCATGTCTTGCGATTGCCGACCTGCTTGCGATAGTGCTCCAAAAGCGCCTCGTCACAGGGCGGCGGATCGGTATCACCCTTGAGGTTACCCGAAATCACCACCGGCCAGGAGCCGAGATCGCGGAAACGTTCAGCATCGAGATCGGACTGCGCAACCACCAGCGCCAGTTTTGAGAACAGCGATTCCGCAATGTCGTGGCGGGCTTTCCAGCGGTCAAAGGAACGGTCGGAGAGGCGCGCATTGACCCTGATCTGCGGGATGTGCCGGCGCTCCAGTTCCATCATCGTCACCGGCCAGATTTCCGATTCCGCTGTTATGGCGGCATCCGGCGCCCAATAGGTGAGGAAACGGTTGACCGCGATCTTGATATCGAGCGGCACATATTGGTGGATCACGTCGTCGCCGAGCCGGGTGCGGGTGAGTTCAGCCGACGTGACGGTGCCGGTGGTCAGAAGCACGTAGATATCGCGCTTGCGGATTTCGCGGATCAGCGGGATGAGGGCAAGGGTTTCACCGACACTTGCGGCATGGAACCAGACGAGCGGCCCGCGCGGGCGCTCGGCGCTCGCATAACCGAAACGTTCGAGCCGGCGGCGCTTGTCTTCCTTGCCTTTCGCGGCCCGATAGGAAAGATAGGGCTTGGCGAACGGGTAAGCGGCGATACCGGCAATGCGGTAACCGGAAAGAGCGAAACGTGCGAGACGGCTGCTCATGACATTCTGCCCTTGATCATTCCGCGCAATGCCCTGCCCCTGTTCTGGTTGTTATCGCCGCCTACTTCTTCTCAAATTGCGTCATTTTTTGTCATCGGAAACGAAAGCGCGATCACATTTTCTCGTGTCGCAATACCGTGCCCTGCTGTCTCAAGCAGGAATCACGGGAAAAACCGCCCTCACCCAATAGTATTACAACGCAAGGGGAAAAGGACTCAAATTTTGTCGTCAGGATTGAGAAGACGGTGCATATGCACGATAAAATAACGCATATGGGCATTGTCGACCGTCATCTGCGCCTTGGACTTCCATGCGGTCAGCGCAGAAGCGTAATCCGGATAGATGCCAACGATATCGAGTGCGTTCAAATCCCGGAACTGAACATCCTGAAGGTTTTCAAGTTCGCCGCCGAAGACGAGGTGCAGCAGCTGTTTCGGTTTGCCAGTTTCCGTCATGTCTTTATCTCTTTCTTAAACGCTGAGAGAGGCCTTCATCTGCGGGATTTCCCGGCAAACGTCAACCGTCAGACAGATGTGAAAACGCTTTCAAAAGTGCCGGCAGTGCATAATTTGCTGCGGCGCACAATGCGGGGTGGTTTACCTGCCGGCGATTATACATCAAAGGTTTTCCATCGAGCCCGACCAGCCGGCCGCCCGCTTTCTCCAGAATGAGGTCGGCGGCGGCGAGATCCCACTCGTGCGAGTTGGCCTTGACCAGCGTTCCGTCAATGCGGCCATCCGCCACCATGGCCAGCCGGTAGGCAAGCGAGGGGACGTGCGGAATGCGCTCCACGGTGTTGCGCAAGGCTTCCGGCAGATGCGCGATCGCTTCCGCCGCTGCGGCAAGATGGAAGGTTCCGCTATTGTCACGGGTTGCCGAGATGGCGGCTCCGTTCTTCAACGCCACGCCGCCTTCCACCGCGGTGAACTCCTCCGCCAGCGCCGGCGCGACGAGCACGCCGACGACCGGCCGACCCTCATGGACCACTGCAACGCTGACGCACCAGGTGTCGCGGCCGCCGATGAAGGCGCGGGTTCCGTCAATGGGATCGACGACAAAAACGGTGGAGCGCGACAGCCTGTCCGTGTCGTCGTCCGTTTCTTCGGAAAGCCAGCCATAGTCAGGCCGGGCGGAGCGGAGAATGGTTTCGAGAATGTCGTTGGCGGCATAATCCGCCGCGCTGACCGGCGAAAGCCCACCATTCTTCCACCAGACCTCGGGGTCCTTGCGGAAGAAACCCAGCGCCGTCTCGCCCGCCTTGCGGGCGGCTCCGAGGACCAGCCTCAAATCGGAGGCCCAGCGGGCCTCAGCCATATCGTTCATTTTGCCGTCTTTTCCGCGCGCCTCACACGGCGCGCCCGTTTTTCTCTTCGCACTTGCACATAAAGTGCCCGCGAAAACAACCCGCAGGCCGCCTCACTTGCCAGCGATCGTCATACCTTCGATGGCGAGCGTCGGGGCTGCGACGCCGTATTTGCGGTCGATATCATTGGCAGGCGTCACCCGCATGAACATGTCCTTCAGGTTGGACGCGATGGTGACCTCGGAAACCGCGAAGGTCTTTTCGCCATTCTCGATCCAGAAACCGCTCGCGCCGCAGCTATATTCACCCGTGATCATATTGGCGCCGTGGCCGATCAGCTCGGTGACGTAAAAGCCGGTTCCGACCTGTCTCAGCAGGTCCTCCGGCGAGAGATCGCCCGGCTCCAGCGCGAGATTGGTAGAAGCTGGCGAAACCGCCGTGCCGCCGCGCGCACCGCGACCGTTGGTTTCAAGACCGAGTTCCCGCGCCGCGGAGGTGGAGAGGAACCAGTGCTTCAAAACACCGTCCTCGATCATTGTCATCTTCTCGCCGCGAACACCCTCGCCATCAAAGGGACGCGAGGACGGGCCACGCACGATCTGCGGATCGTCGGTGAGATGAAGGCCCTTCTTCAGAACCTGCTGACCCATCTTGTCGCGCAGGAAGCTGGTCTTGCGGGCAACCGAGGCACCGTTGATCGCACCGGCAATGGCGCCGACGAAACCGCGGGCTATACGGGGATCGAAAACGACAGTGATATTGCTGCCGGTATCGACCTGACGCGGGCCGACCCGCCGAACGACTCTTTCACCGGCGCGGCGGCCGATCTCTTCGGCTGCATCGAGATCAGCATAATAAAGGCGGCTGTCGAAATCGTAGTCGCGCTCCATCTTCGTGCCTTCGCCGGCGATGACGCTGACGGAGCGGCTGAAACGGCTACCCATGTAGCTGCCGGAAAAACCGTGTGAGGTAGCGAGGACGAGGCCGCCCATACCGCTCGATGCGCCGGCGCCGGAGGAATTGCTGACGCCTTTGACGGCCAGCGCCGCCTCTTCCGACGCAAGGGCTGCCTCGCGCAGCTGATCGGCCGAGACTTCGGTCGCATCGAAAAGCTCGAGATCGTCGTAGGACGTCGCAAGCCGCTCCTTATCCGCCAGGCAGGCAAAGGGATCTTCGGGCGAGACCTTCGCCATGGCGACGGCCCGTTCCGCCAGCGTCTTCAGGTCAAAGCCGGGATTGGCCGAAACGCTCGCCACCCGGCGGCCCACAAAGACGCGCAGGGAAAAATCGTCGCTTTCGGAGGATTCGGTGCTTTCCACCTTGCCGAGCCGCACGCCGACCGACTGCGAGCGGGAGCGGACGACAACGGCATCCGCCTCATCCGCACCGGCGGCGCGGGCAAGATCGACAAGCTGGCTGGCGCGATCGAGAAGTTTGGAAGAATCTATTTCTGAGGACATGAGTTGGCCTTTCATTCCTGTTCCATTTATTGTGCCAGCAACCCCGCATCAAGGGCGAAACGCCGCTTTCTCCATTCGGACGGTATTGTCGCCACCCTATTCGAAAGTCCGCAGCCATGACCGAGCACGACGCTCTCTTTTCCGAACCATTGCTGCTTCTGGCCGGCGCGGTCATCGCGGCCTCGGTTTTCCGCAAGCTCGGGCTTGGCACCGTGCTGGGCTATCTGGTGGCGGGCATCGTCATCGGGCCGTTCCTGCATCTGGTCACCGATGCGAAGGACATCTTCAATGTCTCGGAACTGGGCGTGGTTTTCCTGCTCTTCATCATCGGGCTGGAACTGAAGCCATCGCGCATCTGGCAGATGCGGCGCGATATTTTAGGGCTGGGGATGGCGCAGGTGCTGGTGACCGGCAGCGTGCTGGCGGCGATTGCCTGGTGGGCGGGGCTGATCGACTGGCGCGGCAGCCTCGTCGCGGGTTTCGGTCTAGCGCTTTCTTCCACCGCCTTTGCGCTGCAAATTCTTGCCGATGACGGCGACATGAATACGCGGCACGGCAACCGGTCCTTCTCGATCCTGCTGTTTCAGGATCTCGCCATCGTGCCGCTTCTTGCTCTCGTCACCATTCTTTCCAACCGGCCGGATGTGCCGACGGATTCCATGGTATCCGATCTCATAGCCTCCGTCGTTGCGGTGGCGGGCATGATCCTTGCCGGGCGCTATCTTCTGACGCCGATGTTCCAGATCATCGCCCGTACGGGTGCACGCGAGGTGATGATCGCCGCCGCCCTCTTCGTCGTTATCGGCGCCGCCGCCGTCATGGAAGCGGTGGGCCTGTCGATGGGCATGGGCGCGCTGCTGGCGGGGCTGATGCTGTCGGAATCCTCCTACCGGCACGAGCTGGAGGCCGATATCGAGCCGTTTCGCGGACTGCTTCTGGCGCTGTTCTTCATGGCCGTCGGCATGTCGCTGCATATCCATATCGTCTATGAAAACATCCTGCTCATCCTGATCACAGTGCCGGCGATGATGGCGGTGAAGGCGGGGCTGATCTATGGCCTCTGCCGCATCGCCGGCTCTTCGCGCTATGCGTCGAGCCGCATCGCCCTGCTTCTGGCGCAGGGCGGCGAATTCGGCTTCGTGCTCTTCACCACGGCTGCCGCCTCCGGGCTGTTTCCGCAGGCGACGGCCTCGATCCTCGTTGCCGTCGTCACGCTTTCCATGGCGCTGACGCCGCTTCTGGCGGTGATTTCACGGCGTCTGACCGCGGAGGATGCGGAAGAGGACAAGCTTGAGGAGGATTTCGACGGCGCGGGCGCGGATGTGCTGATGATCGGTTTTTCCCGTTTCGGCCAGATCGCCTCGCAAATCCTGCTCGCTGGCGGGCGCGACGTGACCGTCATCGACAGTTCGGCCGACCGCGTGCGGCAGGCCGCCCGTTTCGGCTTCCGCATCTTTTTCGGCGATGGCACCCGCAAGGACGTGCTGATCGCCGCCGGCATCGAGCGGGCAGATCTGGTTGCGGTCTGCACTCACAAAAAGGAGGTGACCGACCGCATCATCGACATGATCCAGTCGGAATTTCCAAGCGTGCGCATCTATGCTCGCTCCTATGACCGCATCCATTCGCTGGGCCTCAGAAAGAAGGGCGTGGAATACGAAATCCGCGAGACGCTGGAATCCGGCCTGCTGTTCGGCAGGCGCATTCTGGAAGGGCTGGATATGGATGGCGAAAGGGCGTTGGCGATTGCCGACGACATTCGCGAACGCGACGAAGAGCGGTTGCAGTTACAGGCCGTGGAAGGCATCGCCGCCGGCCGGCAGATGCTGCATAACAAGCCGGTACGCGAAGTGAAGCCCGAACCGCTGATGAAGCCGAAGACCAAGGCTGAAAAGTGGGAAGAGGATGCGGAAGACAGCGAGACGGAAGTATCGCTGTGAATTGAGTTCAACTTAGTGACTGGGAGAGCGCCACTTGTTTCTTCTCCCCGCCGGGGAGAAGGTGGCCCGAAGGGTCGGATGAGGGGGCAACGTTGCCGTAACTCTCTACCCTCGCCCCCTCATCCCGCTGCCGCGACCTTCTCCCCGCCGGGGAGAAGAAACAAGTGGCACCCGCTCGCTCCCTATTCAGGATTTAACGCTCAAGCCTCCACACCCTGCCCGCGGTGAAACAGCTCCACCTGCATCTCGATATGGCGTTTCAGCTCGTCTTTGATACCGCTGGAGGCATTCAGCACCTCCTCCGACTTCAAAAAATCCAGCACGCCGAAACGGTGGACCGGGGGGCGAAGGAAAATGTGTGGCGGGCGTAACCTCAGTTTCAGGGCAATCGCCGCCTGCATCATCAGCTGGCTGGCGCCGAACAGGCTATCCAGCCGGTTCGGCATGGTGGTGCCGTCACCTTCCGGGCCACCGACGACGTCGACGCCGATGACGATATCGGCCCGATCCAGCAGATGTTCATAGGGCACGGGATTGAAGATGCCGCCGTCGATCATGATGCGGCCATCGATGCGCACCGGCATGAACAGTGCCGGAATGGCGGCGGATGCCGCCAGCGCCTGAATGATCTCGCCGCTTTCCACCAACACTTCGGTCTGGGCGTAATAATCCGTCGTTATCACTTTGAGCGGAATGGCAAGCTCGGAAAAATCCTTCGGCAGGGCCTGCGGCATCAAGGCGTGCAGGATGAGTTCGAGGTTGAACTGCCCGAGGCGAAAACCGTCCACCGCATGGCGCATCGATGCCGGGCCGAGGCTCCAGAGCCGGTTGGCGACCGATCCTTTTCGTCCCATGAGTTCAAGCGTGTATTCGCGGATTTCCCGGCCCGTCATGCCGGCCGCCATGCCCGCGCCGATGATGGAGCCTATGGACGAACCGGAAATCGCAACGGGCCGGATGCCGAGTTCGTCCAATGCCTCGATGACGTTGATGTGGCAGATGCCGCGTGCGCCGCCGCCGCCGAGCGCCAGTCCGAAAGTCGGCTCATGGCCACCCGCGCCGTCACCTTCGAGAACCTCTTCCCCGGCGCGGACGATCGTTATGCTCTCGTTTACACCCTGCTCCATGCGAATACCCAAATTCTTTCCACGGCAAAGATTCTGCCTATTGCGCAAACAAGACAAGACCGTGGCATGACGGTAAGGTGTTCCTGTCGGAGTGTTTTCGCTTTTCTTCCAAGCGCGGAAACACTCCAACTCTTGTTCTGTCGCATGTCCGGACGGAAAACCGGGCTCCACTTTTCCTTGAAATGCTTCAGGGCTCGTAGCGGTAGAAATGCATTTTCGTATCGCCGAAGATGCGGCTTTCCAGCGGTTTGAATACCGGATCGACCTTCACCGCCACATCGCCGCGCTCTTCGAGAATGGCAAGCGCGCCAGGTGTCAGCCAGCCGCCGCTGTGCGCTGCCGCGAAAGCCTTTTCACCATGGCCATTGCCATAGGGCGGGTCGGCGAAGAGAAGATCGAAGGGCTCTATATTGTTGACGCCGCCGAGCTTGGTGGCATCACGCCGCAGGATGCGGGCGCGGCCATGCAGACCCAGCGCATCGATATTTTCCCAGAGCAGCCCCCTGCCCTCCACGCCGTTTTCGACGAAGAGCGCCACACGACAGCCGCGCGAAAGCGCCTCCAGACCGACGGCGCCGGTTCCGGCGAAAACGTCCAGAACGCGCGTGCCGTCCAGACTTTCCGGATAGGCGTGGCTCAGAATATTGAAGAGGCTTTCCCGCGTCCTGTCGATGGTCGGACGAATGGAATTCGATTTCGGCGCGGCCAATGTCCGGCCGCGGAACTCACCGCCTACGATCCGCATTACGTGTCATTCCCCTGCCTCCAGAAGGTTTGCCACCCGGGCCTTTGCCGCCCGGCTTGCCGCCGCCGGGACCGCCGGGGCCTTTGCTCTTGCCTGAGAAACCTGAACGTTCGCCCGATTTTCCGAAAGATGGTTTGCCGAAACCGGGTTTGCCGCCCGGCTTGCCGCCACGCGGCTTGTCGCCCGCCGGGCGCTCGCCGCGTGGGCGATCACCCTCTTCACGGGGCCTGTCGCGGAACGGACGGTCACCGAAGGGTTTTTCACCGCGGGCGGTGCGATCACCGAAACTCTTTTCGCCGCGTGGGCGGTCGCTGCGCGGACGATCACCCTCTTCACGCGGCTTGTCACGGAACGGCCGGTCACCGAAAGGTTTGCCGCCGCGTGCCGGGCGGTCACCGAAGCTCTTTTCACCGCGCGGACGGTCGCCGCGCGGGCGATCACCCTCTTCACGCGGCCTGTCGCGGAATGGCCGGTCGCCGAAAGGTTTGCCACCGCGTGCCGGGCGGTCACCGAAGCTCTTTTCACCGCGCGGACGGTCGCCGCGTCCGCGACCACCTTCTTCTTCGCGGGGAGAATCCGAGCGGATCCACTCGCCCTCGGCATCCGCATGCCGCACGACGTTGCGGCGCGCCTCGTCCTGGGCGGAAGGCTTCTTGAAGAGGTTTTCGGCTTCCGCGCGGGCGGAAGACTTGCGCTCCTTGCCGTCACGGGTGGGCCTTGCACCGGGCGCCATCCAGACATTGGCCGTGCGGCTGGTGCCGGCAGGCTGGCGGGGGCGACGGTCGTCGCCCTCATCCTCGCTGCGGCCCTTGGCGGCAAATTTCCCGGCGGGCTTGGAACCGAACTTGCCAGCCGGCTTGTCGCCGCGCTTGGTATCCAGCCGTCCAAGCGCCTTTTCACGACGATCCTCGGACTTACCGCTTTTTTCGAAACGCGGCTTGCCTTCCGGCGCATCGCTCTTTGCCCATTCGGATTTCACGGGCCGCTTCGGCGTGTCGTCTTCTTCATCCTCAACGGGCGCATTGTAGATCGGCGCGTCGAAATTGGCGCCGGCCTGTTCGATGAGACGCGGGCCGAGCTGGTCGCGCAGCATGCGGCCGCGCACTTCCAGCACCTTGCCTTCGGGCAGATCGCCGAGCTGGAACGGACCGTAGGAAACGCGGATCAGGCGGTTGACCTCGAGACCGAGCGCGCCGAGCACGTTCTTGATCTCGCGGTTCTTGCCTTCACGCAGGCCCATGCTGATCCAGACATTGTGGCCCTGGGTGCGGTCGAGCGTTGCGTCGATTGCGCCGTAGAGCACGCCGTCAACGGCAATGCCTTCCTTCAGCTTGTCGAGCGCTGCCTGATCGACCTCGCCATGGGCGCGCACGCGGTAGCGCCGCAGCCAGCCGGTGGTCGGCAGTTCCAGCACGCGGGAAAGACCGCCATCGTTGGTGAGCAACAGCAGGCCTTCGGTATTGATATCGAGACGGCCGATGGAGAGCACGCGCGGCAGTTCACCCGGCAGATTGTCGAAGACGGTCGGGCGGCCTTCCGGGTCGGAATTGGTCGTCACCAGACCGGCGGGCTTGTGGTAAAGCCACAGGCGCGTGCGCTCGGCGCCGCGAATAGGCATGCCGTCGACTTCGATCTTGTCGGACAGCGTGGCGTTCACCACCGGCGTATCCAGCTTGACGCCGTTCAGCGATACGCGGCCTTCCATGATCATGCGCTCGACATCGCGACGCGAGGCGACGCCTGCGCGCGCCATGATCTTGGAAATGCGCTCGGGCTTGGAGCCGCCAACGGTTTCCGGCGCCGGGGCGGCCTTTGCCTCGGTCGGTTTCTTTTCGCGCTCTGCGGCGGGCTTACCGGGGCCTTTCGGCTTCCTGTCGCGGCTAATTGTCTTGCCGCCGTCACGCTTCGGCTTGTCTTTAAAAGTCATTTGCTGTTTGCCTGTTGTTTGGGCTGTCCTATCAGGTCCAAGCACAAGGGTTAAGAGGAAATTGAATCGCAATGGCCGAAAGGACGCATTTCATGGAGCTGGCGCTTGTCGAAGCCCGTGCCGCGGCTGAGCGGCAGGAGGTTCCGATCGGCGCTGTACTGGTTCTGGACGGCCGCGTCATCGCCCGTTCCGGCAATCGCACCCGTGAATTGAACGATGTGACGGCGCACGCCGAAATCGCCGTGATCCGCATGGCCTGCGAGGCGCTGGAGCAGGAACGCCTGCCCGGCGCCGATCTCTACGTGACACTGGAGCCTTGCACCATGTGCGCGGCGGCGATTTCATTCGCCCGTATCCGCCGGCTTTATTACGGCGCGCAGGACCCCAAGGGCGGCGCAGTGGAGAGCGGCGTGCGTTTCTTCAGCCAGCCGACATGCCACCATGCGCCGGATGTCTATTCGGGTCTGGCGGAAAGTGAAAGTGCGGAGATTCTGCGGCAATTTTTCAGAGAGAAACGCCTCGAGGATTGAGCGGCGGGCGGGAGAAACAAATTTCCCGCCAGCCATCAGTCATATTTTACTGAAAGGGGTTCCACCAGCTCTTGCCGGTGTTCGCCACGGCCGCTTCTTTCTTGCGGCGCTTTGCCTTCTTCTGCTCCGGCTCACCGAGATCGGTCAGCTGATCCTGCGGAAGGCTGCGATATTCGGCTGGCGGATCGGTCAGGAACTTGCGCTGGGCATTCACCACGGAGCCGCCCTGGGCGTCAGCCTTGGCCTTGCGGAAGGCTTCCCATTTCTGACTTTCGGTCATCTGGCCGGCGGTGCCGTTGCCGGCGAGCAGCGGCGAGCGGTAATGCGGGTTGTTTTTGTTGGCGTCCGCCTCATCGCGCAGACGTTCACGGGTTTCTTCCGGCGATTCGACCCATTGCGGATTGTTTTCGCGGTTCGCCATGTTCTGCTGCGGCGTGGTCAGCTGTTCGGCGCGGGCCTGTGCGGGAACGACGAGGCCCGGGCGGGGGCCGTATTTCAGGTTGCGCTTGCTCTGGTCACCGGTGATCGAGGTCGCGTTGCCGAGGTCGTCGACCAGCTGTTCGGCCGCCGTCTTGCCCGTACCGTAGGTCGGGCTGGTGCAGGCGCCCAGCAGCACGCCTATCGTCGTGACGCCAACAACCGTGCGAAACATGCCCAAACCCTGCGCACTACCCTGCCCAAAAGCCTTCATCATCTTCATTGAAACCCTTCCAGCCGTCCGTCCCACTTCGCCAGACATCGTCTTTCGGCAGGCGGCAGCCCGCATTGCCGTGCAAATCCGGCCATTTTCAGGCAGGTGTACCGGATGAAGAGGCAAAGCGCAATTCATCCGGTCATTTTCGTTACGAGAGTGCGGCTAGCTCACGCAGGGCCGCCGCATCGCGGGCCGAGACGTCGGGATACTCCGGATCGGACCCGACATCGGTGGTGATGCGCCAGGAGCGGGCGCATTTTGCGCCTTCCGCCAGCTTCTGTTCGACCACGACCTTCGCCACTTCCGGCAAACGGAAGCCATCGGCCGGGCCTTCATCGCCCACCACCGAGATGGCGGAGGTGATGCAGATTTCGGCAAAATCCTGCCCCTTCAGCGCCGCCAGAAGATCGGCGTCGGCAATGTGGACGACAGGGGCAGCTTCCAGTGAAGAGCCGATACGCTTTTCACGGCGTTCCACTTCAAGCGCGCCAGTGACGACCGTGCGGACCTTGCGGATCTTCTCCCACTTCGCTTCAAGCGCATCGTTTTTCCATTCCGCCGGAATTTCCGGGAACTGGACGAGATGCACCGATTCCGCATCCGGATAGCGCGACAACCACGCTTCTTCCGTCGTGAAGGGCAGCATTGGCGCGAGCCACGATACCAGGCAATCGAACAGCTTGGCGATGACGGACAGGGCCGCGCGGCGCTTCAGCGACGACGGCGCGTCGCAATAAAGCGTGTCCTTGCGGATATCGAAATAGAAGGCGGAAAGCTCGACATTGGCGAAATCCACCAGCGCGCGGGCGATCTTTTTGAACTCGAAACCGTCATAACCTTCACGCACGACGCCATCCAGTTCGGACAGGCGGTGCAGCACCAGCTTTTCCAGTTCCGGCAGATCGTCATAAGCGATCTCCTCGCCCTCGTAATGGGCGAGCGTGCCGAGCATCCAGCGGATGGTGTTGCGCAGCTTGCGATAGGCATCGACATTGGTCTGGATGATGGCCTTGCCGAGGCGCTGGTCATCCCAGTAGTCTGTTGTCATGACCCACAGGCGCAGGATATCGGCGCCCGCGTCCTTCATGACTTCCTGCGGCGAGACGACGTTGCCCTTGGACTTCGACATCTTCTCGCCCTTCTCATCCATGGTGAAACCATGGGTGACAACGGCGTTATAGGGCGCACGGCCGCGCGTCGCACAACCTATGACGAGCGACGATTGAAACCAGCCGCGATGCTGATCGGAGCCTTCCAGATAGACATCCGCCGGCCATTTGAGATCAGGGCGGTCTTCCAGTGTGAAGGTATGCGTACAGCCGCTGTCGAACCACACGTCGAGAATGTCCATGACCTGCTGCCATTTGGCATGGTCGTGGTCATTGCCGAGGAAGCGTTCCTTGGCGCCTTCAGCAAACCAGGCATCAGCGCCTTCAGCCTCAAAGGCCTCCACAATCCGTTGATTGACGGCATCGTCGAGCAGAACCTCGCCCTTCTCGTCCGCGAAAATCGCTATTGGGACGCCCCACGCTCTCTGCCTCGAAAGAACCCAGTCGGGTTTGCTTTCGATCATGGCGCGCAAACGATTCTGACCGGAGGGCGGCACGAAACGTGTCGCCTCGACTGCACTGAGCGACCGCGAGCGTAGCGTGGTGCCATCGCCCAACTCCGTTTCCATGCTGATGAACCATTGCGGCATATTTCGGAAGATGACCGGCTTCTTGGAGCGCCAGCTGTGCGGATAGCTGTGCTTCAGGCGGCCGCGCGCAAACAGGTTGTTTTCCGCGATCAGCGCCTTGATGACGCGCTCATTGGCATCGCCCTTCTTGCCGTTATCGTCCATGACACGGGCAGCACCGCCTTCGGCCGACGGGCCGAAACCGGGGGCGTCTTCGGTGTAGAAACCGGCGTCATCGACCGGGAACGGGATTTTGGTATCGATCCCGCGTGCTTCAAGGGTGCGGACGCTGTTCGTCCAGGCATCAAAGTCCTCGCGGCCATGGCTTGGCGCGGTGTGCACGAAACCCGTACCGGCATCGTCGGTGACGTGATCGCCATCGAGAAGCGGAACCGGAAAGGTGTAGCCAAGCGACGCCAAAGGATGGGCGCAGGTGATGGCGGCCAATTCTTCGCTTGTCACATCGCGAACGAACTTGAAGGTCAGCTTCGCCTTGGCAGCAGCCTCATCGGCAAGCTTCCTGGCGAAGATGAGCTTTTCACCCGGTTGCGGGCCGAAATCGTTCTGCGCGCTTTCGACTTCGAACAGGCCATATTCGACCCGCGACGAAAACGCGATGGCGCGGTTGCCGGGGATGGTCCACGGCGTCGTTGTCCAGATGACGACTGAAGTACCAAGCAGATCCGTCATAGTGGGACCATCGCGTAGTACAAACTTCACCGGGAATTTCACCCAGATCATGTCGCTCTCGACATCGTGGTATTCGACTTCGGCTTCCGCCAGCGCCGTGCGCTCGACCACCGACCACATGATCGGCTTGGAGCCGCGATAAAGCTGGCCGCTCCGGGCGATCTTCAGGAGTTCACCGGCGATGCGGGCTTCGGCGTGGAAGTTCATCGTCGTATAGGGGTTTTCGAAGTCGCCTTCGATGCCGAGGCGCTTGAACTCTTCCGACTGAACCTTGATCCAGCCGGCCGCGAAGTCACGGCATTCCTTGCGGAATTCGTTGACCGGAACCTCGTCCTTGTTCTTGCCCCTGGCGCGATAGGCTTCCTCGATCTTCCATTCGATCGGCAGACCGTGACAATCCCAGCCGGGCACGTAATTGGCGTCGTAACCGCGCATCTGGAACGAGCGCGTGATGACGTCTTTCAGGATCTTGTTCAGCGCATGGCCGATGTGGATGTTGCCGTTGGCATAGGGCGGGCCGTCATGCAGCACGAATTTTTCGCGGCCGGCGGCGGAGGCGCGCAGCTTTTTGTAGAGGCCCATTTCCTGCCAGCGTTTCACCGTTTCCGGTTCCTTCTGCGGCAGGCCGGCGCGCATCGGAAAATCCGTCTGCGGCAGATAGAGGGTGGAGGAGTAATCCAGTTTTTCTGCGGTGTCGCTCATAATCATACCGTTGTTGCGCGCCGTGTCGGTCGCGCCGTCTCAATTTCAAAGAGGGCAAATACGGAAAGCGCCATGACAAAAGTCATGACAAGCGCCAAAATCCCGGACCTTCCGGCTCGTCAGAGCGGGCGGAAGGCCGGGCCAATAATTCGGCCAATCTGAGTTTTAAACATCAACCGGTATTGGGACATGGCCGGTTGTTTATGCGGTTTTCCGGCAAAAAGGAAGAGAAAAGCGACGGCGTTCTCGGCCGGAACAGTGCTAACCGGCCTTACCCGGTCAGAACGCGATCCTGGCGTCCAGTTCGCTGAGCGGGCGCACGCCCGATAACATCGCCCTCGCCTCTTCTTCATCGCGCCTGATCTGGGCGACGAGCGGATCAAGACCGTCAAATTTCAATTCATCGCGCAGGTGCCCGAAGAAGGAGACCGAACAGACCTCGCCATAAAGATCGCCGGAAAAATCGAAGACGAATGTTTCGAGCAGCGCCGCACCGTTTTCGGTGACGGTCGGGCGGTAACCGAAGCTCGCCACGCCATCGCGGATCGAACCGTCCGGGCGGCGGAACCGCACGGCATAGATGCCGGCCTTCAGCTCCGTTTCCGGCGCCAGCGCCATGTTGGCGGTCGGATAACCCAGCGTGCGACCGAGCTTCTGGCCGCCGATGACTTCGCTTTCCACCGTGAAGCGATAGCCGAGCAGGCCGGCGGCGCCCACCACATCGCCTTCGCACAGAAGCGAGCGGATGCGGCTGGAGGAGACGACATCCGCACCTTCGTCGCGGAAGGCATCCACCAGCGTCACGTCGAAACCGTGGCGTTTGCCGGCCGCCATCAGAAATGCCGGGCCGCCTTCGCGGCCCTTGCCGAAATGGAAATCGAAGCCGGTGACAACAGCGCTGGCGTGAAGCCAGTCGA
This sequence comes from Agrobacterium salinitolerans, assembly GCF_002008225.1. Classification (GTDB taxonomy): domain Bacteria; phylum Pseudomonadota; class Alphaproteobacteria; order Rhizobiales; family Rhizobiaceae; genus Agrobacterium; species Agrobacterium salinitolerans. The sequence goes on from NZ_MRDH01000006.1 coordinate 1,156,183, forward strand.
CCAGAATGGACTGGACGAATTCCTCCGCCGAGCGCTGCGAAAATTCCCGGTCGAAGGGATATTCGATGACGGAGCGGAAACCGATGGCCTCGAGAATGCGCGCCTTCAGCGGCGCGGGCGTGAGGCGGAAGACCGGCGTATCGGGACGGAAGACGGAACGGGGATGCGGCTCGAAGGTCAAAACCAGCGCGGGCACGCCGCGGGCTTCCGCCAGTTCCAGGGCACGATCCAGCACCGCCCGGTGGCCGCGATGCACGCCGTCGAAATTGCCGATGGCGATGACGCCGCCGCGAAGGGCTTCCGGCAGCGGCTCCTTTTTTTCATTGCGGTGAAAGACGGTCATGGCAATCGATCCATTCCTGCGCCAGCTATTCCTTAGCCGAGACGGCTTCAAGCAAGACGGGGCATCCACCAGCCGGGAGCAGCACCCTGCCCCTTGAGATAGGCGTTGAGAAGCGCCTCGTCCGTCTGGCCGTTCAGCGTATATTCGGCGGCGTGAATGCCGCCGCTGATATAAAGAAGGTTTAGGCCGCTCGCAATCGCGCCCTTCACATCCGTCGGCATGCCGTCGCCGATGGCGAGCACGCGGTCCTTGGCGAAGGCGCCGCGCACTTCCTTGGCCGCCGCAAGGCAGGCCTCATAGATCGGCGCATGCGGTTTGCCGGCAATGCGGACTTCGCCGCCGAGCTGTTCGTAATAGGCCGCCATGGCGCCGGCGCAGGGAATGATGCGCTCGCCGCGCTCCACCACAAGATCGGGGTTGGCGCAGATCATCGGTGCATTGCGGGCGATGAAGCCCTTGAGCATTTCGGTATAATCTTCCGGCGTTTCCGTCTCGTCGTCGAAAAAGCCGGTGCAGACCACGGACTGCGCTTGTGTCTCGCCAACGACGTCAACATCAAGGCCTTCCAGCAGCGGCATGTCGCGCTCGGGGCCAAGCAGGAAGACCTTTTTCGGGCCTTCCGCAATCAGTCCGCGGGTCACGTCGCCAGAGGTGATGATCCGATCATAAGCCTCATCCGGCACGCCGAGAACACGAAGCTGGGCGATGACGCCGGGAGCGGGGCGCGGCGAATTGGTGATGAGCACCACCGTCTTGCCAGCCTTGCGCGCTTCGTGCAGCGCAACTGCCGCATCCGGAAAGGCGCTGACGCCATTGTGCAGCACGCCCCAGACATCCGAAAGAATAACGTCGAACCCAGCCGTGATTTCGCCGAGAGTGAGAATGCGATGGGCCATGAGATGCTTTCCGGATGCTAGAAAAGGGTGAGCGTCACATCGCAAAGCGGGACGCCAATGGCAAGGAAAAAAGCGCCGCCAGGGCGGTCTTTGACCCGCCTGACGCAGCATGAACACAAATACCCCCTAGATACGATGCGGCCGCAACCCGCGAAAAGAATGTCGTCGCGGCGCCTGCCCGCACATGGGAAATTTCTGTCATGGAACGCTGATAACCATAAGCCATGAAATTTTTCAGACAGGGCGTTCTTGACTCCGGCAGAAGCCCTCCTTATCTCGGTTCCGCTGGCACTCGATAAACGAGAGTGCTAACACCCATCAGGCGAGTGCAAAAACTCGCGCAGTCATTTGATCGAGGGATTAGACAATGACAAGCACCAACTTCCGCCCGCTTCACGATCGCGTCGTCGTTCGTCGCGTTGAGTCCGAAGAAAAGACCAAGGGCGGCATCATCATTCCCGATACCGCCAAGGAAAAGCCGCAGGAAGGCGAAATCGTCGCCGTCGGTTCCGGCGCACGCGATGAGTCCGGCAAGGTCGTCGCTCTCGACGTCAAGGCTGGCGACCGGGTTCTGTTCGGCAAGTGGTCGGGCACCGAAGTCAAGCTCAACGGCGAAGACCTTCTGATCATGAAGGAAGCCGACATCATGGGCATCATCGGCTGATTTCGGCCAACCCATCCTTCCTTAAATTTCAAGCCGGACCCGTTCCGGCCATTCGAAACCAGGAGTTTTGAACATGGCAGCCAAAGAAGTAAAATTCGGCCGCACAGCACGCGAAAAGATGCTCAAGGGCGTCGACATTCTTGCTGATGCAGTGAAGGTCACCCTCGGCCCGAAGGGTCGTAACGTCGTTATCGACAAGTCCTTCGGCGCTCCGCGCATCACCAAGGACGGCGTTTCCGTCGCCAAGGAAATCGAACTGGAAGACAAGTTCGAGAACATGGGCGCGCAGCTCGTTCGCGAAGTTGCCTCCAAGACCAACGACATTGCCGGTGACGGCACCACCACCGCGACCGTTCTGGCCCAGGCCATCGTTCGCGAAGGTTCCAAGGCAGTTGCTGCCGGCATGAACCCGATGGACCTGAAGCGCGGTATCGATCTGGCCGTCGCTGAAGTCGTCAAGGACCTTCAGGCCAAGGCCAAGAAGATCAACACGTCCGAAGAAGTTGCACAGGTCGGCACGATCTCTGCAAACGGCGAGCGTCAGATCGGCCTCGACATTGCTGAAGCAATGCAGAAGGTCGGCAACGAAGGCGTCATCACCGTTGAAGAAGCCAAGACCGCTGAAACCGAACTCGAAGTCGTCGAAGGCATGCAGTTCGACCGCGGCTACCTGTCGCCCTACTTCGTGACCAACCCGGAAAAGATGATTGCGGACCTCGAAGACGCATACATCCTCCTGCACGAAAAGAAGCTCTCGAACCTTCAGGCCATGCTGCCGGTTCTCGAAGCCGTCGTTCAGACCGGCAAGCCGCTCGTCATCATCGCTGAAGACGTCGAAGGCGAAGCTCTTGCAACGCTCGTCGTCAACAAGCTGCGTGGCGGCCTCAAGATCGCTGCTGTCAAGGCTCCTGGCTTCGGCGACCGCCGCAAGGCCATGCTGGAAGACATCGCCATCCTGACCGGTGGTACCGTCATCTCCGAAGACCTCGGCATCAAGCTCGAAAACGTTACTCTCGACATGCTCGGCAAGTCGAAGAAGGTTTCGATCTCCAAGGAAAACACCACCATCGTTGACGGCGCCGGCCAGAAGTCCGACATCGAAGGCCGTGTTGCCCAGATCAAGGCGCAGATCGAAGAAACCACCTCCGACTACGACCGCGAAAAGCTGCAGGAACGTCTTGCCAAGCTCGCTGGCGGCGTTGCCGTTATCCGTGTCGGCGGCTCGACGGAAGTCGAAGTGAAGGAAAAGAAGGACCGCATCGACGACGCTCTCAACGCGACGCGCGCTGCCGTTCAGGAAGGCATCGTACCGGGCGGCGGCGTTGCCCTGCTGCGTTCCTCCACGAAGATCACCGTCAAGGGTGAAAACGACGATCAGGAAGCTGGCGTCAACATCATCCGCCGCGCCCTGCAGGCTCTGGTTCGCCAGATCGCAGACAACGCGGGTGACGAAGCTTCGATCGTTGTTGGCAAGATCCTCGAGAAGAACGAAGACAACTACGGCTACAACGCCCAGACCGGCGAATATGGCGACCTGATCCAGCTCGGCATCGTTGACCCGGTCAAGGTTGTCCGCACGGCTCTGCAGAACGCAGCCTCGGTTGCTTCGCTGCTGATCACCACCGAAGCCATGATCGCCGAGCTTCCGAAGAAGGACGCTCCGATGCCGGCAATGCCGGGCGGCGGCATGGGCGGCATGGACTTCTAATCAGTCCTGTCACCGGAATTAAGAAAGGGCGGTCTTCGGATCGCCCTTTTTCTTTGCCGGTACCTACGTGATTGACGGAAGGCGGCGCAGCTTAACGGCCTCATCCTTGGGCCGTCCCCAAGGATATAATCACATCCAATAAAATCAGTCGTTTGCAGGTTCTTGGGCCTCTCCCAAGAAGGACGTCGACGCTCTCGCGAGAGATGCCACATGGAATCAACAGGTTGCACAATTCTTAAGGCCGCAGGAGGAGAAGTTCGTGTATTGTCCCGTTTTGGAACAGGCGTGATTTTATCCGGCTATTTTTTGCAGCCCTATGCAATAATGGGGCACATTCACCAGCGAATCACCACCCCATACGGGGCCGACCTCAACTCGGACCGTCTTATAAGTGCGCTGTTTAGTTGTACTTTTTCGCATGCCTCACGATTTTGAAGAAGAAATACATAATATTTTTGATTTTCTCACTGAGTGGTTGTTGTAGGTAGTGGAAAATAAACTATAAGTCAGCCCCCGTAAGGGTTCCGCGCCGAGGCGGCCACGCATTGAAGGGGTTTCGATGTATGGCAAATATGCTCGACTGCGGGGGGCGGTAAGGGTTCAACCTAGCAGTGGCGCTTGAAGCGACGGTGCTGGCACGTGTTCATGCGGGGGGCGCGATTTGTTTGAAATATCAAGACGCAACGATGCTCTGCCTGCGGCGGTAACAACCACGCCCGATCCCCGGACCCTGTCGCATTTCTTCATGTCGGAGGAGTGGAGCAGCGATCTTTCGAGCGGCGTCATCCGGCTCGGCGAACATGCGTCATTTATGCACGGCCTGCCGCCGGGCGAGTGCGGATTGCTCAGCCTTGTCCGCTGTTACGACCGCGCAGACCACGCCCGCGTGCTGGAACTTTTCGAGCAGGTTTCCACCGCGCCCTCACGTTTCTGTTTTTCAACCGGCCTTTCCATCTTGCCGGCGATGCGGCAGCCGGTCATCTGCATGGGTGAATCTTCCGGCTTCGAAAAAGGCCAGCAAGGGCGCATAACCGGACTTTTCCTGTTTCCGCGCTTTGAGGATATTCGCTTCGCCGCCTGAACATAATCCGGATAGACACCCGAGACCGTTCACAAAATGAAGACGATTTGTCTTCTATTGTTCATCTTTATGGGCGGATGATTTTCGGTCATTGATATCTCCAGACATTGCAGTTCAACCGGCGACACGCCGATTATTTACCGGAGATATCCATGTCCACCAGCCAGAACGTTCTCGTTCTCATCGCCCGTCTTCTGCTTTCCTTCATCTTCATCACCTCGGGCTTCAGCAAGCTCGTCGATCCGGCCGGCACGGCCGGCATGATCAACGGTGCCGGCCTGCCCGCCGCAACCGCGCTTGCCTATATTGCAGGCCTGTTCGAACTCGTCGCCGGCCTTGCCATTCTCGCTGGTTTCCAGACCAAGATCGCTGCCTGGGCGCTTGCCGTTTTCTGCATCTTCACCGGTCTGGTTTTCCACAGCGGCACCGTTGCCGTTCCTGGCTGGCCTGAGCCGGCTCTTGGCTGGATCAACACGCTGAACGGCATCATGATGGTCAAGAACATCACCCTTGCCGGCGCTTACATCCTGCTTGCCGCCTTCGGCGCTGGCGCCTATTCCGTCGACGCCAAGCGCGGCGCGGCTGTCGCCCACGCATAAGCGAAACCGATTACCAAAAAAAAAGCCGCCGGATCACTCCGGCGGCTCAGACTGCTGACAAACCCCTGGCGTGAGCTGGGGGTTTATGATTCATTGGGACATGTTGAAGAAACCTGCTCCTGAA
>NZ_MRDH01000022.1 GCF_002008225.1 Agrobacterium salinitolerans
TGATCACGGCGTTGCGCCCTACGAGCATAATCCGCAGTCCCGCGAGAGCTATTTTGTGACGCTGGAGAATGACTGGGGCGAACAGCGCACGGTGTGGGGCGTCGATCTCAAGCGGGCCATGCAGGAGGCCTCGCCAAAGATCGGAGACAGGATTGGCCTGCAGCATGAGGGCGCCACGCCTGTCACGCTTCCTGATGGCACGCAGGCCGAGCGCAATGCATGGCGTGTCGTCCAGGGTAATGAACTGACCTACCAGAAGCTGGCAAACCGACTGTCGCGTCCCGGGGCGAAGGAAACCACGCTGGATTACATCAGGGACTTTGCCGAGCGGCGGGGGATCGCGAGCGCCCAACGGATCACCGGCGACCAACCGGTCGGGCAGGAGTTTGGGCTGAAAAGCGAGATCGAACTTGCTTCCGCCCAAAATGGGCGTCAAGAGGTTTTGTCCCGTGCGGCCCATCTGCAACGGGAGCAGCAGGACCGGCCATCAGAGCGCCAGCGGGTTTACGAGGAAAGTGACAGCGATCTGGTTTGCCCTGTTCGCCGCGAAGATCCTCGCAATCAGTTCGCCGGAAATATCGATGACGGGCGGCGGGACGACCGGACAGAGGACAACAAAGGATATCGCCGCATCCGGTGGTCCGACCTCATGACGCGAGACGAGGCCGTCCCTGCCCCCACAGAAGCCGCAGGCCAGCAAAATTCTCTGGAACCCGGCAAGCCAGCGCCGCTCGTGCCAGCCATCACCCGATACCAACGCAGCATCGAAGAGGTGGCGCAGCAAAAGGCGTTGTCGGTTATCGATCAAAAATTCGATACGGTGGAATCTCTCGTGCGGCACGTGTTCCGTGACCCGTCCGAAGTCTCAGCGAGACTGCGCACCGCGATTGCGGAGAAGGAAGGCAATGGCAAGATCATGGCGAAAGCCATGGCCGGGCAGCCAGAGCGCTTCGGGGAGCTACGCGGCAAGTCAGGTCTGTTCGGAAACAACCGGGAGCGGAAAGAGGCGCAGGACTATGTCAGGTCTCTGTCTGCCCATATCGGCTATGTCTCCGAGGCATGGGAGCGCCGGCTTGGTGAGGAACGTCAAAGCGAACAATGGCAACGCGAACAGCGTGACGTGATTGAGGTTCCCCGTCTCACGCCCCGCAGCGCCGAGATCATTGCCAAGGTGGAAAAGACGCCGGTCGAGAAGCGGGGCCAGTTTGTCGCGGAGCTGAGATCGTCACCTGAGGGGCAAGCCGCGCTCGATGAGGCCAAGCTGGTGGCCGAAGCACTCACGCGGCGGTTTGGTAGTTCTGATCCTCGCAGGTTCGCCGAAGAGCTCGAGACACGCCAGGAGCTCGCAAAACAGGCTGAGCAGATCAGAACAATCGCCCGCATTGTGAACCGAACGCGCATGGCCGAGCTTAGCCATAACCACGCACTGAGACGGCAGCCTAACCGGTCACAGGGGCTTGGACCGAGTCGATAGTGGCGCCGACGATATGGCACTGGAGTCCGGCGTTCCGACCAAAACGCATGTCCTGAACCTGCTGCATCGTCTTGTCGACGGTAAATCCTTCACGGCGCCGAACATCGATGCGCCGCAAGCCCTGACGCTCATCAACGAGCCAAAGGCCGATGTCGAACAATACGATGCCCTTAGAAAGGCGGAGGCCCGCCATGCGTCCTAATCCAGCAAGTGGTGCGATCGTTATCATGCTGCGGCAACTGAAGACGCACGGCATGGCACAAGTCCTTGGTGAACTCACAGAGCAAGGATTGCCGGCGTTCTAGGCCGCCATTCCAATCCTGTCGCAGCTTCTGAAAGCGGAAACGGCGAACGGGAAGTGGAATCGACTGCCTATCAGCTCAAGACTGCCCGCTTCCCTGAAGAATGCTCTGAGACCCAACCTTGGGTCTCAGAGCAATCAGAGCAGCGCGTAGATGCGACCTATGTGAAGGTGCGTGGCAAATGGACCTATCTGGACCGGGCCGTCGACAAGTTCGGCAACACGATCGATTTCTATCTGTCGCCGACGCGCAATGCCAAAGCAGCCAAGCGATTTCTGGGCAAGGCTCTAAATCGCTTGAAGGACTGGCAAAAGCCAACGGTCAGCAACACCGACATGACGCCGGCCTACGGGATCACGATTTCGGAACTGAAGGCCGAAGGCAAGTGCCCAGGAGAGCTTGTGCACCGGCAGGTCAAGTATCTGAATAATGTCGTTGAGGCCGATCACGGCAAGCTCAAGCAACTGATCAGGCCTGTGAGAGGGTTCAAGACGCAGAAGACGGCCTATGCGACAATCAAAGGTTTCGAGGTTATGTGCGCTTTACGGAAGGGCCAGGCATCCATCTTCAATTTGACCGGCGACATCTGTGGCGAAGCCCGCATCGTTGAACGGGCATTTAGCATCGGACCCAGCGCCTTTACGGAAGCTGTAGCTTTACTCACGCAGAACCTTGAGGGGCAGCCCGCGTGAGGGTGGATTAAGCAGGTCCTCGCCAGTCATCAGGAATACTTGCAACAGAGCCCCCAAACGCTGTGTACAGCAAGGTGAAGGTTCGGAGTAGGTACATACTTCAGACATCAAATGTAGTTGGGCGCTTGAGACGGATTGTCCTGAATCTCATATTCACGGCGCGCAAAGACCAATCCATCGAGACGATCAATATCCGAAATCCGCTGATCTGAATAAATGCACTCTTCGGCAACAGCCACTATCTCTGAGCCTGAACTGGTATTGCTCAAAACTGCGCTAACGACCATCGACAAGCTTTCGTAATCAAAATCGGATGGGCTCCTGTCGAGATAATATCGTACCGTCAATTCGTTCGTTTCAGAATAAGCTACGGCAATAGCTCTAATCTGCGGGTATACCTCAGAAATTAACGCACTCTGAAACCACAAACGAAGCCAGTCTGGTAGAGCTCTTTTCAACACAACCTCCCTAGAACTGATTTGGATTTGCGGGAATGATATGAACCCCGCGTTTACCTTGAACAACCTGTCCGTACTGAGTTGGTCCAACAAGGGTGCCGTTACTCTTGAAGTCCCCAATAGGTGATCCAAAATCAACAATATATGAGGTTGTATTCCCTCTCGGTATTTCGCGAACGATTGGATACTGGCCGCTATGGAGACCATCCAGCAGAGTTTGAGGATTGGCCGTTAAAGTGCTTCTGGCCGGATCATAGTTATTCGTTCCCGGTATATGCTTGTCTTGCGCTCCTGGATGGATGCTGGTTCGGAGATCATCAGGTACGGGTAGTCTATTTGGGGCCTCACCCGAAGTTTGTCCAGTGGTGCCTTTCGACCCACCGCTTTGGGACCCGATCTGTCCCAATCTTTCCGCAATGCCGAATGTGAGAACAGCGATAGCTGCATTGGCAATTGATTGATTAACAAATCCGCTGAGAGCGGCTTGGACGGAATCCGGGTATCGCGTCAGCAACTCGATGGTCCGAAGACGTTCTGCGTAGACGGCTGCGGCGAGATCCTGATTCGACAAGCCACCAAACGCGCCATTGACCAACCGCATTTCCAAATCGGCATAGCCGCCCGCAACCATGGATGAGGGGTCCATGGGGTTGGTAGGGTCACGCAGATACTCGACGGCTTTCAGCGCATCAGTAATTGCGGCAACGCAGGCCGGACTTGTTCGGTTAGCGTTACAGGCATCCGCAAGAACCGTATCGCGTTGCGTATCAAGTTTATCCCAATAGCCGATCTGCTCCTGTAGCGCTGCAATTTGAGCGTCTGTGCAGGCGTTTTCCGCCTCGCATTTTGCAAGCTGCTCCTTCGCTTTTTCCCGGGCCAGCTGTTCATTGTGATATAGATAATTGTACTGATATTCCGCAGCTCCGTAGGCCGCGCCTTCTCCGCCGCCCACAGCCGCGCCAACCCCGGCGCTTAAACTTGCGCCGATCAACGTGGCAAGTGTCTGTTTTTCCTGATCGGACAGACTGCTGTCCTTGAGCATGCCCTTGACCAAATCCGCGATAGCTGGCGCCATGAGCGCCGATGCGGTGCCGCCAAGCGCACCCCTGAGCGCTCCTTCCCATCCATTGACACCGCCAAGGATACCGCCGCCGATGGCATGAAGCAGGGCTCGACCTGCGCCACCTTCATCCCAGAGATCACGTTCGGCCTGAGTCGTCGCGTCGTTGTAAAGACTGGAAGCAATATCCCCGGCCAAACCGGCCATTGTCTTCTGCGCTTCCTGGAGATCGGCCTGCGTTCTGTGTTGCTGACGCAGAATGTGTTCGAGATCTGGCAGACCGGGTAGCGCGATGTTGGTATTGGCGGTATCGCGGCGGATTGTACCAATATCCTGTGTCTGGTTGGCCGGATCGGTAATGGTGATCGAGATGTTGCCGCCGATGGCCGAATAGGCCTTGCCGGTCTCGCTCTCGCCAGCCTTGACCGGCGGTGCGATGGAGAGGCCGCCAGTACCGATCGAGCCGCCATAGGTTTCGGCCTTCCAGCTTGAATGCGTATCTATATCGGTGGCCTCAAGGGTGCCAGTGGAGAGGTTGTTGCGTCCTGCGCCAGCCTCGCTGGTAATCACGCCAGCGATAAGCGAGGTGTGTTGCTCAATGTTGAGATCGATGCCACCCGTTCCGGCATGGATGCCGGATTGCTCGGTAATGACCGCCGCATCGCCTTTGGCCTTCTGCGTGGAGCCGGAGACACCAGTGTTTCCAAAACCAAGCTGGCCAGACACATTGAGTTGGTCCGCCTTTGCTGTGGCCGTATCCACTTGGCTTTCGATCGTCAGGTTTCGGACATCAGCCACGACCGAGTTGCCAGTGACGGTGGCACCCTTCAGCGCCAGATCATTGGTGACAATGGTCACATCGCCCGTGCCGTTGACATGGGTGTTGGTATGACTGCTGCCGGAGGTCTCCGAACCGCCCTTGCCGTAGGAGGCGTTGACACCGACGCCGGTCTGCTGGCAGCCGCCCGTGGTACTGCATCCGAAGTTGACGCCGACGCCTGCGCTCCAGGACTTGTTCGAACTTGCCGCATCGAACGTGCCGGTGGCGGCGTTGAGATTGATGTCGCCATTCTCGGCGGACAGGAAGATGTCGCCGGTCAGCGCATCGGACGAGATGACCGGCAGGCCGTCTTTCCCGTAGCCGGCGAGGATTTGCGCCCCCTCACTTGTGATATCGCCGTTTTGTGCCTCCATGGTGATGGAGCGGCCGGCACGGATGTCGGTGGCGACAGGCGTGGAGAACGAGGAAGAAGTGCTGTTCTCCTGGTGGCTGACGCCTGCATTGATACCCACGTTGAAGGACAGACCGTTGCCCGCGGAAAGGTTCGACGATACGCCCTGCAGATCCTTGTAGGCCTGATAGAAGCCAAGCCCGGCAATGGCCGTATTTGTGATGGCGTTGACCCCACCGCCGTCCGACAGCCGTTCAGCCGAGTTCATGATGCTCTGGGCGGCCTTACCAACCTGGCTGGACACGGAAACCGTAACACCGGCAAAGGTTTTCTCGTGCATCTCCTGATAATTGGTGCGGTCGTTGGCCGACAGGAGATTGATGTCATTCCCTGCAAAGAGGTCGACGTCACGCCCGGCGGAGGCGGTTGCCGCCTGCAGATTGACGTTGTTTCCTGCGGAAACAAGGAGATCACGACCGGCAGTGAGAACTGAAACCGCGTTCTTGTTGGACTGCTGCTCCTTGCTGTCTTTGGTCTTCTGTACTCCCAGACCCACCGAGAAGCCGCCACTGCCGGAGGAGACGCTGATACCGAAACCCGAGCGTTTTTCCTTCTCCTGCGATGAGGCACTTTCTGCCCCGGGAGTGATATTGACGTCGCGGGCTGCATCAAGCGTTAGATCCTGACCGGCTTCGATGGAGGAGCCGATGACATTGACGTCGTTTTCGCGTGCAGTGAGCGTGACATCGGTTCCAGCGCTGAGCGCGGAGCCAACGTTGAGGATGGACGACTGGCTTTTTTCTTTCTGTTCCTTGCCCCATAGCGAGAGGAAGCCGCCGCCGGAACCGGCGAACAGGCCGGATTTCTTGCTCGAGCTTTCCAGCGCATGCTGCTCCTCGGCCCCGATGATGGCGACACTATCCCCCGCGACACTGATCGCATCGCCTGCCATGACATTCGAGCCGGCGATGACGGCGTTGCCGCCAGCATCCAGCTTGATGTTACCGGAGGCGGAAAGCTCGGAGCCCACTGTGGCTTCGTCGTAGTTGTACTGCGTCGAGCTCTTTTTCGAGAGAAAGCCCTTGGATGAGGAGCTCTGCTCGAACTCCGCCGTATTCTTGCCCGACGCGATCAGCAGATCGCCGCCCGCGCTGACATTGATATCGGCTTTGTCGGTCTCGTCGCCGGCAGTCACCTTCGAGGCGGAGACGACGGTATCTCCACCTGAGATGATGGACACGCCCTTCCCACTGCTAACCGATGATCCGACGACGGTCTGCGTTTCCGTGTGGCTCGTCGTCTGTTTGCTTCCGCTGAACAGACCGCCCTTTTTCTTGTAGGTGTAATCGATCGTGGTGGTGTCGACAGCTTCGGCAATTGTCACGTCACCGGTCGCTTTCAGACCCACAGTCCCATCGGCGGCAATCGTGCTGCCGAGGACGTTGAGGTTACCACCTGCATTGGCTGAGACCGATCCGCCCGCGGTGATCTCGGAGCCCTGACTTGTGGTTCTGACAACTGTCGTAGAACTCCGCTTGTCGCGCAAAGTGCTGGTCGTTGACCGTTCGGTGACGGAGATATTGATGTCTCCATTCGACGTCAGCCCGAGATTGCCGCCGGCCGTCACCTTCGCATTGGCGAGCAGAATGCTCTCGTTACCCTTCAGCGAGGCATTGCCACCCGCCGTGAAGGTGCCGCCGATTGCCGCAATCGACGAACCGAAAACGCTAAGATCACCGGTCGATGCAATCATCCCTGATGTTGCAAGCAGGCCGGTATCGATCGTTACCTGATCGCCCGCGATGAGTGCGCCAGCAGAATTCAATCTTTCCCTGTCATTGGCGGCGAGATGCAGTACCGGCGCAAGAACGGTCGTACCGTTCACCGTCTGCCACTCATAAACGACGACGGATTCGGTGAGGCTGGCGATCTCTTCAGCCGTCAGCGGTTGGCCGAACTGGCGCTGGATCGCTCCCAGATAGGCGGCTCCGTTATCAAGCAGCTGCTTTATCTGGGTAATCGAATCTTGCCCCGTAAAACCGGAGCCTGTCGCCAGCCTGAGCTGCTGCTCAATATATTGGTTCTCGAAATAGGCGTCACCAAGGAACTGGACCTGGCGATCCGGCTGGTAACCGATGCGGCCAAGGAAATAGCTGGACCCGTAGAATTTCGAGACGTCGAGGAAGGCGGCGCGGGTCTCATAGAGGAATGTCTGGCCGGGAATGGTGCCGCCAAAGCCGCCGGACTGTGGGGTGGCGACGCCGCCAAGCGTGAACAGCGCTCCGCTTGCCGTCATACTGGACAGTAATGCGGTCGGATTGTTCGAAGGCGCAGGCGCTGCAACGGCAACATGGTCGGCGATCGATCCGGCAATCGCGGTATTGTTGACGGCAGCAAAGCCGGTGATACCAAGTGTTCCGCCCGAGCGGATTGCCGCTGGAACCCCGCCGATCGCCTCGACGCTTTCTACGGTTCGTCCGGGGCCGATATCCTTTGACGCATCCCGCGTTCCAAACGGGCTGGGGCCAGGCATGGAAACCTGATATGAGAATTCATGGCCTCCGGTATCGCCGCTGTCCCGCCTTTCTTCCCACTGGAAGATGACATCAGGATAATATTGGCAACCCGAGCTTTGATTGCAGTTGACCGACGTCGTGCGCTGCAGCTGCAAGCCGAGATTTGTCAGCGTGCCTGTGCCAACAAACGTCATGCCGGAGCCGGCTTCAATGTTGCTATAGGCATTGGTAAGATCGACGGTATCGATAAAAAGCGTATTACCCGCCTTGATCGTCGCCGAGGGGCTTCCAGCCGATGTGAGGCGGTCCTCGGTCTCATCACGATAGACATGGCGAATGGGGGCACCAATGACGAACTGCTTATCAGCAAAAGAGACGGAAGATGAACAATCTCCACACAGGCGCGCATAATAAGTGTCATAAGCCGACACGAGTGCGTTTGAGATTTGCTGGCTCGTATAGGTCGGAGCCACGCTTTTCTCGTTACGCAGATTTGCCGTCAGGATCGAGATATTGCGACCAGAGGAAATCAGACCTGAACTGTTGACCGTAGCAGCATTGCGCCCGCCAGAAGCACTTCCAGCAATTGTGAGGTCACGACCTGCGACAATCGCCCCCTGATCATTGGCTAGCACGCCGCCCACGAAAAGCGCCGCGTCGTTACCGGCATAGATGAGCCCCGTGGCGGTGTTGGTCAGGTTGCCGGCGATATTGAGTGTAAGATCATTGCCAGCAGCCAACTGACCGGAGTTGCCAAGTTGTGAAAGCGACAGCGTCAGATCATGGGCCGCAAGAATATTGGTGGCGTCATTCGCAGTAAGGCTACCTGCTGTGATCGCGATGTCACCTGACCCCTGAACGGAACGAGCTGCGCTGCTCGCGGTGACAGCATTGAGCCGCGTGCCCGTCAGATTTGTCGTTCCAGATGACGTGAGATCGATACCACCTGACGTCAGCGTGCTGTTGGTGAGATTGATATTATTGGCATTGATGTAGAGCGTGCCGGATGTGGCAAGTCTGCTCCTGTTATTGGAAAGATCGGCATTTTGCTGCCTGATCCTGATGTCGCCCCCTGCTGCCGTGCGTTTATCGAAGCTGATGACACCACTTGTCGAAGACAGCAAAATGTCTCCGTTTGCCTCTAGACTGTCATAGCGGATGTCGCCGCTAGCCGAAGCCTGCAACCCCCCTTCTGCAAGCACAAGCCCGGAAATCCCGAGATCAAGGCCGGAGAGCAGAGCCAGGTCGCCTTTCGAAAGGAGTGAGCCCGCCGTGATCGCTCCCGAGGCCGCCGTAAGCGACATCGCCGCGCCAGACTGGGCCGTGCCGCTGATGGCAATGGAGCTAGCCCCCGACCATAGCGAAACAGGGCCGGCAGCCGACGCGTCGGCCAAGGCAATACGCCCGTCTGCCAGAAGGTTGAGTGCGCCACTTGCCCCGAGAGTACCGCTGACATCGATGAAGCCTGCCCCGCCATTAATCAGGATATCCTCTTCTGTACCGATAGAAGCGAACCTGGCGTCCTTCCCCGCCTTGACCGACACCGATTTTTTTGAGGTCAGACGACCGGCCGAAACACTCCCCTTCGAAGAGATGCTGACGCCGTTATTGCCAGAGGCATTGCCGATCGAAATTTTACCGTCTGCCGACAGCGAGAGCTCACCGGCATTGGCCGCCATGTCGCCGCGCATGCGAACGCCAGCGCCCTTTTCCGTGACAACCATCTTGATGCGGCCGGCCTGCATAGCCCCGAGTGCTGAACCATCGATTGCGTATTCAGGTGTACCGGAGGTGGCATCGAGCGCTGTTGCCTCCCCGGTGGTATAATCGAACTTGCTCTTACCGGCGGTCAGACGCAGGTCCTCGCCATAGATCGTTCCGTCGATCTGGATGGTACGGGACACGACATCGAACAGACTGACTGCACCATCACCGAGCGCAAAATTCCCACCCCTAGGGCCGAAAGTGACATCCCCTGCGTTGACCGTGAATCCATTAAGACGTCCGTCAGTGCCAATGTCGGGTACGCCCGTCGTCAGCGTGGCGCGTGGCGTGTTGATGAAACCGCAGCCGTCGCAGGTGATCCCGTTCGGATTGGCGATGATGACGTCGGCCCGGCCACCGAACACTTCGGTTGGACCGAGAAGCGAACTGCGGTTTTGCGACGTGACCTCATTGAGGATGACCGTGGCGGAACCTTTGCCTTGAAGGTTTGGATTGCCAGGCGTCACGCCACCCAGTTTCGACGTGCCGATCTCACCGTTGAAGTTGTTGAGGATGACGCCGGGCGCGCCGACGTTGAAATTGTTGTATTTATTGTGCGACAGGCCCTGACCGTTGGGCCCGACAATATCGATGAGCGGCACGCCGTTCGGGGCAGCCCCTATCCCGGGGCGATTTACGGAAGAGCCTCCAGCTTCGGGCGTTATGTCCTGTGCATGGAGCAGCACCGGCTGAAGCACGAGCGTAAAACTGACAACGGTGGCAATGATTTTTTGAGCCAGCGTCCCGGCACCAGCGAACAACGCGAGGTCGATTGTCTTGCGTGGAAGACGCTTAAACTGTGATGTCATTGTTGCTCGCCTCTCGTGGCAGACGGAATTTGGGGCTTAGCGGTCTTTTCTGCTCGTGTCGGCCGGGGATGGCTTGCTGTCGAGTTTCTTGTAGACATCTGCCAGCTTCGATTGCGGAGCTGGGCATTTTTTGCTTTTGGCAATCTCGGCAAGGACCTGATTGCGGTTACGTAAGGCGTCGATCTCCAGTTTTTCCGGCGATTTCGGGTCCATGAAAAAAAGGGCCGGCCAGAACAGAAGAACACCTGTCGCACCAAGGATCACGTTTTTACCCTGCGCGTCGGATCGTTCCTTCACCGTCGCCAGCACCTGCCGCTCATTGGCCTCGAACTCGCGCTTTATGCCGGCGCAGTCGAAAGCACTGTCGGCCGGATTGGTGGAAGACACCGGATGTGCCGCCCGGCCACCGCAACCGGATACGACAATAGCTGTCGCCACCAGGGCGGAGATGAAAGATAATTTGGGGGTGTGAAAAGAAGAGCTGATCATAATATTCTCTTTTGAAGCTACCAGCGTGCCGTCACGCTGGCGAAAATGAGATTTCCGCGCCCGCCATTGACGCTGCTGGAAAATGCCTGGGAGTAGCCAAAATCGGCGCTGATGTTTCCGCCTACGAGTTTCGCGCCAACGGTCCAGCTTGCGAGGTGGCCGTCGGAGATATCGAAGCGATCCTGTGAAAACACGCGGCCGTAATCGAGACCGAGGTATGGGCGTAATTCGCCCAGAACGGGCGCCAGACTTGTACCCTCCCATGGCATTGTCCGCCACGTCAGTTCGTTACGGCTGAAAAACCCGTTGTTGCCGAATATGACACTTTCCCTTGAGCCCCGTACGTTGCTGGAGCCACCAAGTCCGATCTGTTCTGCGCCAAACATATTGTCGGGCGAATATTGGGCATTGAGGAGCGTCGTTAACTCGAACCGCTGGCCAGCCGCCTCGAACGGCCGCGTCGCGCTGACAGTTGTGGTGAATTTCACAAACCGAGGATCGGCCATGCCGGCTCCGGGCTCGCCGGCCTCCACGGCGTCGAAGAGATCTAGGCCCTTATCAAGGGCAAAATCGAGAGCGATGACGCCACCCAGAATTCTCTGTGAACGCGACAAGCCCAGACTGCCAATCGTGTATCGACGGCTTCCCACCTCAATTCGATTGCCGAGAAGAAAGTTGTCCGTCTGCTTGTAGGTGAGACCGCCTCTGAGGGTCGTGATGGAATCCTTGTCGCGCAGAATGACGCGGTCTATGCCAAATCCGACCTGACCGGAATTGCCCGATGTTTCGATCGGTCCAAAATTGCCCGGGATGGTGCTCTCATATTCGTACCAGGACCCATTAGTTGAAAAACTCCAGTAGCCATAAGGTATGCTCGTACTGAGCGAATAGCTATTGCTGTGCCCGCGACCATAATCGTCCCAAGGATAGTCCGGGCCGCTCCGACCGTAGGAGAAACCCAACTGATCATTGATGCCCAACAGGTCGTCTAAGCCGACAGAAACATTGGTCTGGGAGTGACCGGTACTCTCTTGACCGAGGTTGTTGTTGGAAATGCTCGCATACCAGCGCTTGCGCGTCTTGTTCTCGACATTGAGGATAGACGTTCCATCTTCCTTGCCCGGCAACATCGACGTTTTCGCGTCGTTCGATGACAGGCGATTGATCTGGTCCAGCCCCTGTTCAATATCGCGAATATTGGCCACCTCACCCTTCACGCCGGGAAAAGCCGTCGCGAATGAACCGTTTCGCCCAGCCGGTTGACCGTTAAGATAGATATCCGAGATCGTGCCCTCGACGACGACCAGCCGCAGCAACCCTGTTCCGGCTATGTCCTGAGGGGGAACATAGGCGCGTGACGTCACAAATCCCTTGTCCAGATAGAGGTCGGTAATGGCCTTGAGCAGGATGGTAATATCGGCAACACCGATGCATCTACTGTCGTAACGCCGCGTCACTTTTCTGAGATCAATGGCAGACAGCCTTGTCGCACCTTCGATCTCTACACGTGAGATATTGAAGCATGGGCCATTGGACTTCGCCTCGCCTCCTGATGCCCTGTCCGCACGGCTAGTGACGCCACCAGGCGTGACCCGCTTCAGGTTTTCCAGCCGCTGCAACTGTTCTTGTTGTTCTTGCCGACGGGAAAAATCGTCGGCGGGTGACTGTGCACTTGCCTGCCCTGACGCGATCAGGCTTGCAAAAAGCGCAATGACAAAGGTCCTCTTGAAAGCGTCCGTCGACTTAACGGAGGCATTCCGCTCTGCCCGCACGGCGACCGGGGATGTTGCGAAGATTCGAGTGACCGGCGCAACTGCGAGATAAAAATCAGGAGGGAGTAGCCGTCGGAAACCAGGGATGAAAGTAGCAAGTAACATATTTCGGAGGCCTGCATCTGAAATGAAGTTTGTCGCGGCAATGCCGCCCATGCTTCACTCTGCAGCTGTCCTTGCTGTCGATCCCCTACCGGGTGCATAGATCAGTTCATCTGATCCAAGAAGCGTTAAAGTAGTATCTTTCCTTACGAGACGATAGTCCCGATCATTTGCTCAAAGAACCGTACACATTAAAAATTCGCGTAATAATCAATCATACCAACACCATGGCATGCATATCATTTTTCATCCGTGAATTTTAAGCGCGGTCCGCCAATTTCAAGCCATTCGGTTCTTCGAGCCAAACAACAACCAAAAGTTATTGCAACAAGCGTTGGTCTGCAAGACTGGATGAAAACCAAAGTTAAGGGGAAACTAAAATTGTTTCTCAGATGGGATATGAACGGTGGCGAGACAACGCAATTCAATGGCTAGAACCGATAGGTCAGACCGACAACCGGCCCGCTCAGCCTCGAATCAAAAACATACCCGTCATCCGAATAATCGACATCGAGAACCTTGTAGCCCGCCGAGACCGACAATGTATCGGTAAAGATGTAGTTCACCGTCGCGAGCGCTGACCAGGTGAGATCGGATCCCGCGCCGAAACCGCCAATATCCACCTGCCCCTGGACGGACAGCTTGTCCGTCAGACTGAAAAAGGCGCGCGCGCCGATCACGGGATCAACCCAACCGAAACTTTCCTTATGCGTGGCTGATACGCTGCCGATCAGGGGATGGCTGGCAGTGACCGCCACCTCGTTGGAGATATGCCAGAAGCGGGCTCCCGCCAAGGCGTCGAGCGAAAATCCGTCTGCATCCACGATCCGGTAACCGGCCTGCAGCGTCGCCATGAATTCCTGCGTATCGACGTTCGCATCGATTGCCGCGCCAGCCGGAAGGGTGGGCAAACCCGGGATTTGCAGCGCCGGCAGCGGCCCGGCCGCCTTGCTGTCCGTGGTGTCGACATACATTAGATCGCCGGACAGGACAAAGCGGTCATAACGGCCCCAGATGTTCAAGAACCCGCCGAAGTTGAGATCTTCCATGACGTCGGAGAAGGATTTTTCGACATGCAGCGTCGGCGCGCGACGGAAGGGCGAAATGTTGCCGTTCAAACCCGTCGCCCACAGATAACCCGTTGCCTGAAACGCCCAATCCGCGCCATCAACCCTCGCGGGCAGGGAGCCGAGTTGATCCGCGGCTGAGGCCGCGCTTGCAGAAAAAGCCATAACGGCCACCAAAGCTGATAATTTTAGCAATGACGTCTCCCCAACCGATCGCCTGCAGCTAAACCTATTTGACACGCGCCAACAAGTCCGATTTTCTATCTTACGCTGTATTGGTACCGCGAGAACCGGAGACGTTCCCATGCGCCTGAACACCCTTCCGTTTTTTTCCGCCTGCACCGCCGCGATCTTTTCCATCGCGACGCTCACAACCTCTGTCGCGCAGGCCTGCACGCGGTTCGTCTATCTCGGCGAAAATGATCAGGTGATGACGGCCCGGTCGATGGATTGGAAAACGGATGTCGGAACCAACATCTGGGTCTTCCCCCGCGGCATGGAGCGCTCCGGCGAGGCCGGACCAAATTCGGTCAAATGGACCTCGAAATACGGTAGCGTCATTGCTTCCGGTTATGATATTTCGACGACCGACGGCATGAATGAGGCGGGGCTTGCTGCGAACGTCCTCTGGCTGGTTGAGTCGAGCTATCCCGCCTATGACGGCAAATCGCCGGGCCTGTCCATCGCGGCCTGGGCGCAATACGTGCTCGACAATTTCGCGACGGTGGAAGAGGCCGTCGCTGCGCTCGAGAAAAACCCCTTCACAATCGTGACCGACAATGTGCCCGGCGAAGAGCGTCTGGCAACGTTGCACCTTTCCCTTTCGGATGCGAGCGGCGACAGCGCGATCGTTGAATATATCGATGGCAAGCAGGTCATCCATCACGGGCGTCAGTATCAGGTGATGACCAATTCG
Source organism: Agrobacterium salinitolerans (assembly GCF_002008225.1). Taxonomy (GTDB): domain Bacteria; phylum Pseudomonadota; class Alphaproteobacteria; order Rhizobiales; family Rhizobiaceae; genus Agrobacterium; species Agrobacterium salinitolerans. The sequence goes on from NZ_MRDH01000022.1 coordinate 14,594, forward strand.
CCGACCTTCGACCACCAGCTGGCACTCAACGAATATTGGCAGCAGATCGGCGGCACTGTCATGCTGCCGGGCACCAACCGCGCATCGGACCGGTTCGCCCGCGCCTCTTTCTACGCCAACGCCATTCCCAAGAGCGAGAACCCTGTCGAAGCCATCGCCAGCGTCTTCAGCGTGATCCGCAACGTCTCCGTTCCTTACGGCATCACCACACCGGACCAGCCGAATATTTCCTCAACCCGCTGGCGCACGGTGATTGATCACAAACGCAAACTCTATTTCTTCGAATCGGCTCTGACGCCGAATATCTTCTGGATCGACATGACGAAACTCGATCTCTCGAAAGAAACCGGTGCGGTCAAGAAACTCGATCTCGGCCCCAATCAGATCCATATTTATTCGGGTATGGCGAATGAGAGCCTGAAGGACACCAAACCCTTCAAGTTCCTTGGGCTTTGAGGGCGCCGATCGTGCCGCAAGGCATATGAGCAATTGATTGAGAAGGAATGACGCGCCGGACAGAGATCAGAATCTGTCGGTCAGAATTGTGTTTATCCCAATCTGAGCGACCGTTCTCCTCGGAAAGCCCATGTCGAAACAGCGCGGCCATCGATCCGGCATCAACCCTGGCGCGAGAGAAATCACTCACCTTCCAGTCATATCCGTGCGCGGCACAAATATCATCAGCTCCGAGCGGGCTCCCACAATTCCACCGGATTACCTTCCGGATCATGTATCCTTGCGAAGCTCCCCACCTCCGAATCCCATTCGGCGCGGGTTTCAACCTCGACGCCGTCTGCCGTCAGCTTCGCGATAAGAGCATCGAGATCATCCACCCGGAAATTGATCATCCATTGCTGTTCAGCACGACCGAAATATTCGCTATTTCTGGCGAAAGGCCCAAAAATCGTCATCCCAGCCTCCTGATGCCACACGGATTTATGTAGATCATCGATGCCGAGATGTTCTTCATACCATTCGGCCAGACCGGCAGCATCTGCTGCTCTGAAGAATACGCCACCAATTCCAACGACTCTGGCCATGAGCACCTCCCGACTTGTGAGAACGCGAAAGTCGCAATCGTTTCAGCTCAGTCCACGAGAAGCAAACAAAACCGTCTTGCGCAGGGTTCATTGACTTTCTCGCTTTCAGATGGGGCAAAAACGACACGCTATCCGCAAATATCAAAAAACGCCTGTGATTTTTTCACGCACAGGTTGACTCTCACTCCCAATCATCCTTAGCACAATGCCTGCATATTCGAATATTCTAATGCTGGGGGGCATATGGGCAGCGGGCATAGTTGGTGGAATGATGTTGCCCGTGGTGCGGCGTCGAGTTTTCACGCGATCCTGAAGACCGCATCGCTCTCTTTGGCGCTCGTCACTCTTTCGGTAACAGCAAGCCTGGCCCAGTCTGTATCGGTTACGGCCTCGCCAGCGACATTTAACGCCGAAGGGGACGTGATCCGTTTTGATTACGTTATCGACCCCGGTTCTTACACTATTACGAGCATTAATCCCACCTCAACCTCGATCAAGGGTGCAAGTGTGTCCTGTCCGAGCCTTGGCGGTGGTCTCGAGTCCCCGAACAAGTTGACATGCACCGCAACCTACTCTGTGGATTCCCTGGACGTCATGTCGGGGCAATTCTCTGATTTTGCGACTTTCACCGGTTCACGAATTGGCGGCAACAACAGCGTGACCATGACAAGCAACACTGTGGTGGTCCGTGCTGCCGCGGGGGGACCTGTTATCATTTCGGTGACATCGTCACCAAACCCTTCCCAGCCCGGAGAGGAAGTAGCGGTCACCGCGACGGTTTCCTCAATGGGCTGTAACGCCGGCCAGTCGCCTCCAGGAAGTGTCACCATTTCGATCGGGTCGCAATCGGAAAGTTTCGGTCTGTCACCCACGGCCCCGGTCAGTGCGGCGTCTTCAGCAACGTTTCGCACCTCCAGCCTCGCATCCGGCACCTATCCGATAAGCGCATCCTATTCGGGCGGCAGCGGTTGCAGCACGGGAACCGGTTCCGGCTCCAACCACACGGTGGAGACGAAACCGACCGTCACGATCAACCAGGCTGCAAGCCAGGCTGACCCGACGTCCCGTTCTCCAATCATGTTCGACGTCATTTTTGACAAACCCATTGTGGGCTTTTCTTCTGCAGACGTTCAGCTGGCCGGTACAGCCGGCGCCACTAGCGTCGCGATAACGGGATCCGGCCCCAGTTACAGTATTGCGGTCTCTGGCATGAGCGGGGCAGGAACCGTCACGGCAACAATCCCGGCGGGGCGAGTAACCACACCGGCGGGACTCGCGAACGAGGCGTCTACGAGCACAGACAACACCGTCACATATGACCCGATAAAAGTCACGCCTGTCACGCTCTCGACGCCTGTTTACGATCAGCCCTACGGACCGATTACGCTGACCGCTGCTGGCGGTACAGGGCCGCACAGTTTTGCGGTATCGGCTGGCTCCTTGCCGACAGGATTGTCGCTGACGAGCAGCGGAGACTTGAGCGGTACCGCTACCCGGAGCGGGACGTTCGCCTTCACGGTGACGGCAACAGATTCGGCCGGCAGCACCGGGGAGCAATCCTATACTCTGGCGATCGCGGCGCCTGCCATCGAGATAAATCCAACCAGTCTTCCTGCGGCCACATACGATGTCGGCTATAATCAGACGTTGACTGCCTCAGGCGGCGCGCTCCCCCTCGTCTTTTCGGTGACCACCGGCTCTCTCCCACATGGCTTGACACTGTCGACCTCTGGCGTTCTCTCCGGCACACCTATAGTAGCAGAGAATACGAGCTTCACCATCACCGCGACAGATGCAAATGGCGAAACAGGCAGCCGGGCCTATTCCATCGGCGTGACCCCGACCATTCCCGATGCACCGACAGGCATCTCCGCTACCGCTGGCGATACGCAGGCCTCGGTATCGTTTCAGCCTCCGCAGAGAACTGGCGGTACCTCTATTACGTCCTACACACTAACCACGAGCCCTCCGGATGTCGCACCTGTAACGGGCCAGAGCAGTCCAATCATTGTTAACGGCCTGACAAACGGCCAAAGCTACACGTTTACGGTGACAGCCGAAAACAGTGTGGGCTCGGGCTCTCCCTCAGCGGCATCAAACAGCGTTACGCCGCGTGCAACCCAGACAATCACCTTTCCCAATCCCGGCACGCAGACATTCGGTACAACGCCCACGCTTTTAGCGACAAGCGATTCCGGCCTTACGCCTGTCTTCACATCCAGCACCACGACCGTATGCACGGTTACAACGACCGGCCTCCTTGCATTCGTGTCGACCGGAACGTGCACGATCAACGCGGACCAGCCAGGTAACGACGACTACCTTGCAGCCACTCAGGTCTCACGATCTTTTACGGTCAATCCAGCGGCGCCTATCGCAAACAATGTCTCGGTCACGATCCTTCCTGATTCGGCCAGCAACATTCTTCCTCTTGATGTGACGGGAGGCGCAGCGACGGCTGTCGCGGTGGCGACTGCACCGACACACGGTACGGCAATCGCAAACGGAACCACGATCAGCTATACGCCGGCGCAGGGTTATAGTGGCCAGGACAGCTTCACCTATACCGCAACCAACGTCAGCGGCACGTCCGCGCCGGCAACGGTCAACATTCAGGTGACTGCAACGACACTGGTTTTCTCCCCTGCCCCGGGTCGGCTTGCAGATGCTTTCACAGCGGTGCCCTACCACGAGACCATTTCGATTTCAGGGGGGCGCGCTCCCTATCAATATACGATTAGCGGTACGCTCCCGAACGGCCTGAACTTCAATACGGCGACGGGTGAAATCACCGGGACGGCAACGACGCCAGGCGTCTCAAGCTTCAGTGTCACAGCGCGAGACGCAGATAATGTCACGGCATCAGCAGTCTACAACATTGCAGTGCTGGCGCCGGCGCCGGTCGCAACTGACGGCGCAGTGACCGTGGCAGCCGACAGCAGCGGCAATCCTGTCCCGCTGAACCTGTCCGGTGGTCAGGCTGACACGATCATCGTTGTTGCAGGCCCATCGCACGGGACGGCAACGGTTACCGGTGTCGCGCTTACCTACAGCCCCGCCGGCGGCTATTCCGGTCCCGACAGCATCACCTATACGGCGAGCAACTCTACCGGCAGTTCCACTGCAACGATTACTGTTACGGTAACGCCGCCGCCGGGCGCGCTTTCCCTGTCGCCTTCCGGCGGCGCGCTCAAAGACGCAATGGCCGGTGAAGCCTACAGCCAGGCGATTACGGCCTCCGGCGGCACCGCGCCGCTGATATACAGTCTTGCTGGCGGAACATTGCCGCGCGGCATGGTGCTGAACCTCTCGACCGGCGAACTGACAGGACCGCTCGAAACCGAGACTGAAGGCGATTACAGCTTCACGGTCCAGGTTCGCGACACCCGCGGCAGCACCCTCTCAGCCGCCTATACGCTGAAGGTGACCCCACGCGAGGTTAATGTGGCAGACAGGGAAATTTCCGTTGCCCCCGGCGCCACGCCGCCCAATGTCAATCTGGCCGCAGGCGCAACCGGCGGCCCGTTTACCGCAGCGGACCTGACCTTCGTAAGTCCGCCAAATGCGGGCAGGGCAAGCATCGTCAATGGCGAGTTCGCACAGGCAAGCGGCCCGCAGGCAACCGGATTTTATCTGAAATTCATTCCGAACCCGGCGTTTTCCGGTCAGGCCCGGGTTGGTTTTCGCCTCACAAGCGCCCTTGGTTCATCCAATCAAGGCACCATCACCTACAAGTTGGGTTATGACGCCGCTCAGGTAGCAAATGAGATCAACGACCTAGTGCATGGTTTCGTCAGCACGAGACAGAACCTCATCGCCTCAACCGTCAAGATACCCGGCCTTCTGGAGCGCCGACAGATGGCCAATGCAACGGAGGCCGTGACCTCCAGTGCGACACCGTCCGGTGAGGGAATGGTGTTTGGTTTCTCGACCAGCCTCGCCCAGATCGAAGCTGCGCGCAACAAGGCCGACGGCGTGACGGAGAGCAAACTGCCGGAATTCAATATCTGGCTCGACGGCACGTTCCTCGTCCACAATCGCGAGGAATCCGGCAGCAAGTGGGGCAGTTTCGCCATGATTTCGGCCGGCGCGGACTATCTGATTTCCGACAAAGCCCTGCTTGGTTTTTCCTTCCATTTCGACCGGATGACCGACCCCACTGATGGCGACAACGAACTGACCGGCAACGGATGGCTCGCCGGACCCAATGCGTCACTGGAAATCGCAAAGGGAATCTTCTGGAACAGCAGCCTTCTCTACGGTGGCTCCGCGAATGACATTGATACGCCCTTCTGGGACGGCTCTTTCGACACCACACGCTGGCTGTTCGACACATCGATTTCCGGACGCTTTGATATCGATGACGTCACGACCTTCACGCCAAAACTCCGCGGTGTCTATTTTTCCGAGACAGTTGACGATTACGCCGTGGCCAATGGCGCCGGCGATAGGATAGATCTCGAGGGTTTCCGGGAAGAACAGCTGCGCGTCAGCCTCGGCGCGGAGGTCGCCCGTCAGGTGGCGCTTGAGAACGGCTCGATCGTCACGCCGAAATTCGGCGGTACGGTCGGTGTTTCAGGTCTCGACGGAACCGGCGCGTTTGGCTCCATCACAACCGGCGTTTCCATGGAGACGGTGGAAAATTGGTCAGTTGATGCAGCACTGCTTATCAACTTCGAGGGTGATGGGGAAACATCGGCCGGCGCAAAACTTGGAGTCAGCAAAAAGTTCTAGGCCGCGAAACCCAAGGCAAACCAAAGCCGCCGCCCGCGGGCTGGAATGACGAAACCTTCCCGACGGCGCACCTCTCTCGGCAGCGCCAAAAAACTGCTTGACCTCAACCATGGTTGAAGTTCTAGACATATTGTCACCTTGTTTTCGCAAGGCTTTTTACATGCTCTTGAGCAAACAGTGACAAAGGAACACCCATGGCTTTCCAGCTTCCCGACCTCCCCTACGCCCATGATGCGCTTGCCCACGCGGGCATGTCCGAGGAGACGCTGAAGTTCCATCACGATCTTCACCACAAGGCTTATGTCGATAATCTCAACAAGGCGATATCAGGCACCGAATGGGAAAACAGCAGCCTCGAAGAGATCGTCCGTGGCACCTATGAGAAGGGTGCGGTGGCACAATCCGGCATCTTCAACAATGCCTCCCAGCACTGGAACCACAATCTGTTCTGGGAAATCATGGGCCCGGAAAACCATGCGATCCCCAAGGAACTGGAAGAGGCCTTGACGCAGTCCTTCGGCTCGGTCGCGCTGTTCAAGCAGAATTTCGCCCTTGCCGGCGCCTCGCAATTCGGTTCGGGCTGGGCGTGGCTGGTGGTGGATACCGACGGTTCGCTGAAGATCACACGTACCGAAAACGGGGTCAATCCGCTCTGCTTCGGGCAAAAGGCCCTTCTTGGCTGCGATGTGTGGGAACACAGCTATTATATCGATTTCCGCAACAAACGCCCCGCTTACCTTGAAAACTTCCTCGACAAACTGGTGAACTGGCAGGCGGTCGCGGCCCGCCTTTAATTTGAGCCCCACCGATCCGGCCGGTCCCGCTGCCCTTGAGCGGCCCGCCGGATCAGGCGCAGCCGGACAGCCGCCGTCCGGCTGCAACTCTCTTCGAGCATTCCCATGCCCTATGTCGTCACCGAAAACTGCATCGCCTGCAAATACATGGACTGCGTGGAAGTCTGTCCTGTCGAATGTTTCTATGAAGGCGAGAACATGCTCGTCATTCACCCGGACCAATGTATCGACTGCGGGATATGTGAGCGCGAATGTCCCGCCGCAGCGATCCGGCCGGATACCGAAGCCGGACTGCATGCATGGCTCGACCTCAATCGCCATTATTCCGGCATCTGGCCAAGAGTACACCAGAAAAAGTCACCGCCAGACAATGCCGACATCATGAATGGCGCAGCCGCGAAAATGTCCATCTTTTCGAAAAATCCAGGAGCGGGCGGGTAGCCCGGCACATCATGTCTCACAATCTCAGGCTGATCGATGGCGGTGCGGTTAATCATGCGCATATTCCGCTGAAGTCGTGCTCTTCTCCGACGATCTCCCCGCGTGAATTCAAGGATGTAATGGCCGGCCTCGCCTTCACCGTGGCGGTGGCTGCGGCTTCCAAGGCCGGTGAACGGATCGGGCGCACAATCACATCCTTCATGCCGCTCAGCGCAGAACCGCCGCTTTTGATCATCTCCATCGACGCCAGCAGCCGCATGGTCGATCTCATCGCAGCGAGCCGACGCTTCTCCGTTGCGGCGCTCGCCAGAGGGCAGGAGGAGATTGCCGACGTGTTTGCGGGCAAGGGAAATCACCCGGACCGGTTCAGCATCGGAGACTGGGATGTCTGGCCGTCAGGAAGCCCCAGACTTGCCGATGCGCTTCTGTCAATGGATTGCGAACTTGTCGGTTCCATCGATGCCGCAGACCACATCCTGTTCGTGGGCGCCATAACCGAAGCAATGTCCGGTCCCTTGCGCAAATCCCTGCTCTGGAGCGAACGCGCCTATACCGGCACGGCCGCTCCTCGCGCACGCCAAACTTGAATGTAAATCGTTTGTTCGGAATCAATTCGGTTGGCGCAACTATTGCTCTTTCTTGTCTCCAAGGTGATAGTTCAGTTTGGATGTATAAACTATAGGCAGACATTCTGAAGAGCAGCATTGGAGCCGTTGTCCTTGCACATCGACCGGACAATTATCGACGCGATCTTCTGCGGTCGGTTGCGACCTGAAATGCGGCTCGGCGAACAGAAACCGACGACCTTGTTTAATGTGTCACGCACGGTCGTCCGGCAATCTCTGACACGACTGCAGTCCCGCGGCCTGGTTACGGCGCGACGCGGCACGCGCGTGCGTCATGATCACCCACATCAGCGATATCGAAACCCAGATGACGTCGCGCATCAAGCACACGCCGCAACTCCATCTTCGGGAGGCATTCCAGATACGCCCCCGAAAACCTGACGTCATCGGCCGGACGAAAGCGACGGCTAAGGCATAGCAGACAACTTTAGTGCAACCGCGAGAACAGGAGAGACTGGCATGACGTCGATCATAGGATTTCTCAATACGTTTTTTTGGGGCTATGTTCTCATCTACGGATTGCTGGCTGTAGGCGTGTTCTTCACATTTCGCCTGGGCTTCCTGCAGATACGTCATTTTCCGGAGTTTATCCGCGTCGTCATGCGTGCGCCTGAGACGGATTCAGCTGGCATCACGCCGTTCCAGGCGCTTTGCACCAGCCTCGCCTCGCGGGTCGGCACAGGTAATCTGGCGGGCGTTGCGGTTGCAATGACGCTGGGCGGGCCAGGCGCTCTTTTCTGGATGTGGTTGGTGGCAGCACTGGGCATGGCAACAGCCTACGCCGAAAGCACGCTGGCGCAATTGTTCAAGGTTCGCGGGCAAAGCGGCGAGTATCGCGGCGGCCCAGCATTTTATATCGCTCGCGGCCTGAACGCCCCCTGGGCAGCGACAATCTTCGCGGTATGCCTGCTCCTGGTTTTTGGCCTCGTGTTCAACGCGGTGCAGGCAAATTCGATCGCCGAGGCGATGAATGGCGCATTTGGGGTACCCAAGCTTGCCGTTGGTGTCGTGATTGCCATCATTTCCGGTGTGGTCATTTTTGGCGGGATCAAGCAGATCGCACGTTGCGCAGAATATGTAGTCCCCTTCATGGCGGTCGCCTATCTCGGCGTTGCTTTGTACGTTCTGATCGTCAACATCGCGGATGTGCCCGCGGCATTCATGCTTATCATTAAGAGCGCGTTCGGCTTCGAACAGGCAGTTGGCGGCATTGCCGGCGCAATGCTGAACGGCGTCAAGCGTGGCCTCTTCTCAAACGAGGCCGGCATGGGCTCGGCGCCGAACATTGCCGCAGCTGCCACACCCAATCCACATCACCCCTCCTCGCAAGGCATGGTGCAGGCGCTTGGCGTCTTCATCGATACGCTATTGATCTGCACCGCAACAGGGCTGATGATCGTGTTGTCCGGGGTGCTTGTGCCGGGCGGCGAGTTGACCGGTACGCCACTAACCCAGGCTGCCTTGACTGCCCATATCGGCGGTGCAGGGCATTACTTCATTGCGATCGCGATCTTCTTCTTCGCCTGGACTTCGGTGCTCGGCAACTATTCCTATGCCGAGAATGCTCTGGTCTATCTTGGATTGGACAACAAGATCGGTTTGACGTCAGCGCGTATCGGCCTGCTGTTGATGGTACTCTGGGGGTCTTACGAAAGTGCCATCACGGTCTTTGACGCTGCCGACGCATCGATGGGCCTGATGGCATCCATCAACCTCGTCGCGATTTGTCTTCTGTCGCCACTGGTCGTCAAATTGACACGCGACTACTTCGAACAGAAACAGTCCAAGAACCCGGTCTTTGATCCACATAAGTATCCGGAACTCTCCGGGAAGATCGATGCCGAAATCTGGCACGAGGTCTCCTCATCCCCGATTGCAGAGGTAGGGGTGACCCCGGCCAAAGCTTGATAGCTTCGCGTTCGGGCGATCCGTCCGCAATTTGGAACCGCTCTGCAGCCGCTCCGGGTTTGCTATTTCCTGTAGGGAGGCCAATTAGCCTACGGCACCTAAAGTCAAGAGCGAGCGGCGCGGCTGCGCATGCCGCGCCCAACCATATTTTGCGTAGGCTTATTCGACCACCACCGACAGTGCCGAGCCGGTATAAACCGGCCGCACCTTCACATTGCCCGCATCTATCGTGGCGAATGTCCCGGTCAGACCGTTGGCGGAGATCACGTCAAGCCGCGTGCCCGTGACTGGCGCGCCGTCATCGAAAACGAGCTTCAGCGTTGCGCCATCCAGCACCGCATTGCCCTTGATCCGAAGCTTAGTCTTCTGTGGGTCGATCGCCAGCGTGCCGCCAGACTGGTGATAGTCACCGCCGATGACGACCTGCTTCTCTCCCCCGAGCGAAAGCCTGCCGCCGCTCACCAGCACGCCGCCGGCTCCCAGCGCATTGGCGGAGGACGCCACCAGCGTTCCCTCCCGGACGATCGTGCCGCCGCCATAGCTGTTATGGCCGCCAAGCGTCAGCGCTCCACTGCCGGATTTGACGAGACGCCCTGCCCCGGCAATATCGTTCGCCCATGTGTCCGCCGCATTGAACCCGCCGGCGGCAGCATCCATCGTCACCTCGACATCGCCGTCAAACGCGCCGTAGCCACCGGCAGCGGCCACAAGATTGATACGGCCCCAGCCATTGCTGTCATCCAGCAGCGGATAACCCGCCTCAATGCCGGTGGAAAACAGCACGGCGCGGCGCTGGGCGGCATCGAGATAGGGCAGACGTGTCTCCAGCAGGACCTCCGCCCCCTTCGGCACCACCATCGGCGCATCGCCTGCGGCCTTGTCGCGGCTGAAGGAATAGGTCATGCGCCGGCGATAATCCGCCCCGTTCTTCGCCGCATCGCCAAATTGGTCGACATCCGGCTTTGCGCCATGGGCGAAATCGATGAGCGACTGACCCTGCGGCAGGCGCTTAGTGAAATAGGCGTGCAAGGCCGCATGCGCGGCTTTCTTCACCTCGGCATTTTTCGGGTCCTGCAACATGGCGGCGGCCATGGCGGTTGCGGTGATGCGGCCGCCGATCACGTCGAGCGGCGAATGCATGCCGGCGACGATGCGGCTCTCGCCGAGTTCGGAGGCCGCCGTCAGCAATTCGGAAAAGCGCTCCGGCACCGCATAGGCGTAAGCGATGGCGGCCAGATAGGCGGCATTGGTGTGCCCGCTCGGAAAACCGCCATCCTTGCCGCGACCGCGGGTTTCACGCACGTATTTCAGCGCCGGCACGATGACGCCACGATCGCTTTCATAGCCTTCAAAGCTGCGGTCACCAATCGTTTCCTTGCCGGTCTCGATCACCTCGCCTTTGTCGTTCATGCGCCAGGGCCGTGGCGAGGAATAGAAATATTTTGCCGGCGAGGTCGTGCCCTCCGGGCCGCGGATCACCTTCATGAAGGCGACGAAATCCTTCAGTTCGCTATCGGCAGCACCCGCCTCGGTGCCCTTGTCGTCTTCCTTGAGAGCGATGACCTCGTTCGGATCGAAATCCGCCCGCGTATGATTGATCGTCGTCGTTGCGCCCGCCCCTTCCCGATACCAGGCGGCAAGCGGCCCCATGCCGTCGATGACGCTGTACCCCTGCGAACGCCGGTCGTTCATATAGGCTTCGAAAGCGGCGGCGCGCGTGCGGTTCTCGCCGGTGACGGACAGCACGTAACGCATGTTTTCCTGCCAGATAGCGGGATCGACGATCTGCACATGGCTGAAATCCGCCGGGCCATCGCCATTGGCACCGCCATCCGCCCATTTTTCATCGCCAAGCGTCCAGATGCGGTTGAAACCGGAGAGGATTTCGATGATCGGATTGTCCCGGTCGTCATAGGCGCGAACCGCCTCACCCTTCTCATTCTTGCCGGTCTGGTTGCGGTAATTGTCGGCAAGCGGCAGCGGATAGGGGGCGACCGGCTCAGGCACCGCGATGGTATAACCCTGACCTGCCAGTGCATTGCTATCGTATGCTTCGGCGCTCGAAACGAGTACCAGCAATGCAACGGAGGCAAGCAGGGCCGAGCGTGCGGAGGGAATGGACGACATCTTCAGTTTGGCCATGACGGAGGATCCTGTGATTTGACGCGTGACGAAAGCAGGCGCGCGCAAAGGTTCGGCGCACCGCGCCGTCAGCTTTAAGCCGGGCATATTGCAGTTTTTTTTCGATATGCTGATCAACATAGATCGCATGTAAGAGAACGGCCGGCAGATGGCGGCGCGATCTGCCCGAAGCTCGCTCCGGGCAGATCGACTTTTTATCTCGAAGCGACGCTCTTATTTCTTGACCGCAACCGCCTCGTTGATCTTTGCGACGTCGTCTTCCAGAACCTTGTAGGTCTGGTCGAGCGTCAATTCGCCGACGATGAGCTGGCTCATGCGCTGCACGATCTGCTGATACATGGCGCTGCCGCCCTTGACGCGTTCGAAATCGCGGGCCGCCTGCGGCACGTTCTTCTTGTTGTCGAGGAACACCCTCATCGCCGCCTTGGCGTCTTCGCTCTTCAGCTTGTATTGCGGATCGACGATCTCTGCGCCAGTCAGGATGACGTAGTTCTCGGCGATTTCCCGCTGCACCTTTTCGGAGCCGAGAAATTCGATGAAGTGCGCCACATCTTCCGGATATTTGGTGCGCTTGAAGCCGACAATGGCGGTGCCGCCGGGCATGGCGTAGCATCCGGCATCGCCGCAGGGCGCATTGATCGCCGTCCATTCGAAATTGTCGCCGATCTTGTTCTGGAACGGATTGACCATCCAGTTACCGGCCAGATAGGTCACGACATTGCCGTTGACGAATTCGTCGCCCATGTTCTTGTACTGCGAACCGCCAGCCGCACCCCACATTTCCTTGGGGAAGCTGCCATTCTGCGTCCAAGAATAGATATCGGCGATGTATTTCCTGGCCGCCTCATCCGGGAAGCTGAACTTGCCGTCCTTCACATAGGTCGAACCGTAAGAAAAGGCGCCGCCAGAAAAACGGTGGCCGGACCGATCCATGGTGAAGGGGATCTGCACGCCGGTCGCCTTGGCGACCCGGGCGGAAGCCTCGACGATCTCGCTGAATTTGGCGGTCGGGCCCGGCAAGGGTTCGCCCGCCTGCTCGAACAGCGTCTTGTTGACGAAGGGCAAGTTCAGCGTCTGCGACGCCATATAACCATTGATCGACTGCGGATCGTTGACATTCGGCAGACGAAGTTGATCGAGGCTCGAACCGTGCAGCTTGGCGAATGCATCCGCATCCTTCATGTAAGGGCGCATGTCGAGATAATAGGGTGCAAGCTGCCAATCGGTGATCTTGGCGATATCAGGACCTTCGCCGACCGCAAGCTGCACCGGCAGCTGCTTGGAAACCGCATCATAACCCGAAGACACGAAATTGATCTTCACACCTGGATTGGCAGCCTCGAACTCCTTGCTGAGATCGGCCATGCGCTGCACGTACCCCTGGTCGTCATCCGTAAAAAGGAAAGTAATCGTTCGGGTCTCGGCTTGGGCCGTCGCAAGACCGGCGACTGAGGCCACTACGAGGGCGCTGACGCCCGAAAACAATTTCATCATGCTCATCCTCCCAATGAAAATATTTTCATAAATCGAACGGAAGCTCCTCTTCTTAATTCGATTTATAATGTTTTGCGGCTTGACAGAATAAACGTCAAGCTGTTTGTTTTGGCGAAATCGCACAAATCGAAGCGAAAGAGCGAAAACAGGTTTGTGAAAATAATTTCATAAAGATCGACGGGAGGCGATCCATTATGACGGATGGGCCATTTGCGGCGAACGCGTCGCAGCCGACATATACCGTTGCAAACGGCGAAACGGTGACCGCATGGATCGTCTCCGATCTGATAGAGACGTCTTTTCCCGGGACCGCGGCCCCCGCCGAAGACCGCGTGAACTATCGCTTCATCAACGGTTTCGTGGATGTGGGCGACCTGCCCTGCCGCAAGGCCTTCCAGCAGACCATGATCGACCGCGATATCGCACCCGAGAATGGCTTTGCGGTTTCGCACCTCAACCTGCCGGGCTCCAACCGCCGCGTCGAATTCACCGGCTTCTGGCATGTTCCCACCCACGTGCAGCGCTGGCTGAAGGGCACATTCCGCAGCGAAGCTGCAAGACAGGCGCATTTTCGGCTGCGCACATGCGGTGGCGTCCGCATCTGGGTCGGCGGCGTCGAGCAGGTCCGTTTCGAACCCTTCATCCGCAATGTCGAAAGCTGCCGTGACATCACGCTCGATCTTTCGGCCGGCGATAACGAGGTGCTGCTGCTCTGCGAGGATCTGGCGGAGCGCGACATCATCTGGTTCTTCGAGCTTGAGGTCGTCGACGCCGTGCCGCTGACCGTCGTGCTGCCCGTGCCGCTCGACCGCGAGGAGACGAAGCGCCTTGCTGCGCTGGTGCGCGATGTTCACCCGGCGCGGGACGTGTTTTCCGGCTCGGCCCTCGAACTGGTCTTCGGGGCGCCGCCTTCGCACGATCTGCCGGTGCATATCGCCGTCAAAAGCCATGGCCATGAGCGCGCCACGCTTGCGGAGGTGAATATGGTGCTGAAGGCGGGGCAATCCTCGCTGACGATCCCCGAAACGACAGGCATTTCGGATGGGTATCACGGTGTCAAAATCACCATGGGTTCGGAAACGGGAACGGTAACGCGCGTCATCGACGCCGCTTTCATGCATGATATCGCGCCGGAAGCATCCAAGGCCGATATCATCGAGCGAAAAAAGGCAGCGCTTTCCTTCAGCGCCCGCTTCGGCGCCTGGCGCATCGGCCGCGCGCTGGCGATGGTCGCCACCGGCAGCGATGACATCGAGAAGATCGGCGGCATCGTCGATGCGACGCTGCATTCCATTGATCGGCGGGAAGACTGCTCCGATTTCGTCATGATCCCGCTTCTGTGGCTGGTGCGCGCCTATGGTGATCGCCTGCCGGCAGAGATGCGGGCGCGGATCGATGCCTCGATCCTCGGCTATCGCTACTGGGTGGACGAACCGGGCAATGACGTCATGTGGTTCTGGAGCGAGAACCATGTTCTGTGCTTCCACACCAGCCAGTTGCTGGCCGGCGAATATCTGCCGGATGCCGTCTTCGCCGCGTCGGGCCGCACCGGCAAAGAACAGGCGGCGCTGGCGGCCGACCGGCTGGAGCGCTGGTTCGACAGCGTCGAGGCCCATGGGCTGGCCGAATGGAACTCCGCTGCCTATTATCCGGTAGATTTCATCGGCCTTCTCGCCATCGAACATTGGGCAGGACCGGAGCTTGCCGCCCGCGCGCGCTATCAGATCGATCTCATTTTCGAAATGATCGCGCTGCACACGCTTGGCGGCGTTCCCTCCGGTTCGCAAGGGCGGGCTTATGACAAGGAGCTGCGCGCCGGGCCGCTGACGGAACTGGCGCCGTTTGCGCAGGTCGCCTTCGGTCAGGGCTGGCTTAACAATGGCGTCGCCTCGCTACCGATGTTCTGCTGCGGCAACTACCTGCCGCCGGCGCATCTTGCCGCCCTCTCCCAGCTGGAAAGCGGCCGTGCTGTCGAAGCGCGTTATGCGCAGGGGCTGGAGCCCGGCAAGCTCGTACTGTTCAAGAACGAGGCCGCCCAGCTTTCCACCGTTGTCGATCACAAGACCGGCCGCAAGGGTCACCAGCAGCACGTCATGGACATCAAGCTTTCCGGCCACCCCATGGCGCGGCTGTGGGTCAATCATCCCGGTGAGGACGATCCGTGGGGCAGCCAGCGCCCCTCCTATTGGGCGGGAAGCGGCATCCTGCCGCGCGTGGCGCAACATCGCGATCTGGCGATGCTGATCTTCGACACTGAGGATCACCGCAACGACTGGACCCACGCCTATCTCGGCCGCGACGGGCTGGAGGAGGTGCTTGTGGAAGGCAACTGGCTCATCACCCGTTCCGGCCGCGGCTTTGCCGCCCTTTACGCCACGAACGGCCTTGAACCCGTCACCTCTGGCGCCACCGCCAACCGCGAGATCAGATCACCCGGCCGCCGCGCCGGCTGGGTCGGTGTCATCGGCTGCGGCGAAACGCAAGCTTTCGCCCGTTTCCGCGAGAAAATTCTCGCCACGAAGATCACCTTCGATGCCGAAAGCAGGCTGCTCTCAGTCACGCCACCCGGCGGACCGGAACTCACTCTCAACTGGGACGGCGCATTCACCATCGGCGGACAGGCCATGGCGTTCGACCATGACCAGCCACAACCGAAAATCACCTTCAACAGTGCCGACCCAGCTTCGGGCAGCGCTGCAAAACCCTTCTACTCCTAAGCGGAATTGACAAATGAACCAGCCAAGCATGGAAAAAGACACTCTCAGGACGACCATCGACAATGTCGCCGCCGCCTTCAGCCGCCTCAAAGGCATTCAGGAAGGTCTGGTCAGCGGCAGTTCCGACGGCAAGATCCAGTTCGATGAATGGGACTGGGAAGTGGGTGTCGGTCTTTACGGCTTCCTGCGGCGGGCGCTCGCCGCCAACGACCGGAAGGCACTGGACGACCTCGTGACATGGTATGGCTGGCAGATCGACCGTGGCCTGCCGCCGCGCCAGATCAACAGTTCCGCGCCGATGCTGCCGCTCGTCATTCTGACCGAACATGTCGACCGGCCGGATTTCCGGGCGCTGGTGGAGGACTGGGCCGACTGGCTGGTGCATCAATTGCCAAAAACCGAAGATGGCGGCTTCCAGCATGTCGTGAAGGAACGGCTGAATGACGGGGAGCTCTGGGACGACACGCTGTTCATGGCCTGTCTGTTTCTCGCCCGCGCCGGGATCGTCTGCAAACGTCAGGACTGGATTGATGAAGCCGTCTACCAGTTCATGATCCATGCGCGGTATCTCTCCGACCCCGTCACCGGGCTCTGGTATCACGGCTGGACCTTCAACGGGCGCCATAATTTCGCGGACGCCTTCTGGGCGCGCGGCAATTCATGGATCACTGTCGCCATTCCCGAACTCTTCGAACTGGTGCCGACGCTTGCGGGGAAAGACAAACGTTTCCTCGCCAATGTGCTGGCAAGCCAGGTGCGGTCGCTAAGAAAATATCAGCGCGAAGACGGCATGTTCCATACGTTGCTCGATGACCCGACCTCACCGGTCGAGACATCGGCGACGGCCGGCATCGCCTATGGCATTTTGCGCGGCATCGAGGCCGGCATTCTCGGTGAAGAGAACCGTCCCCATGCGGAACGTGCGCTGAAAGCCGTGCTCGGCAATATCGATGACGAAGGCGTCGTTCACGGCGTCTCCGACGGCACGCCGATGGGCCATGATCTCGATTTCTACCGCCGCATTCCCAACCTGCCCACGCCCTATGGGCAGGCACTGACCATGCTGCTTCTTATCGACGTTTTTCTGAAAAGGCCAAAGGCATCGTGAGCATCATGAACATCAGTCAGGACATCACAGTTGCGGCCAGTGGCCTCGATGCCACGGCAGCCATCCAGCAGGCTATCGACACCGCGTCAGCCGCAGGCGGCGGGCGCGTGTCTCTCTCGGCCGGGCGTCACGTCAGCGCCGGCCTCCATCTCAAAAGTGGCGTAGAACTGCACCTTGCCGAAGATGCGGTGCTTACCCCCGTTTCCGATTACGACGCCTATGGCCTGACCCGGGTTTCGGTGATTGCCGAAGACTCCGATCGCGGCATGATCATCGCGAACGGCGCCCATGACATCGCCGTCACCGGTCACGGCCGCATCGAGGCCGGCGGTGAAAACTTCATCATCGGCGACGACAAGGCCATGGGCACCTATATCCCGGCGAAAAAGCGCCCGCGCGTCATGGTGCTTGAAAGCTGCCGCAACGTCCGTCTTGAAAACCTGAACGTTAGTGGCTCCCCCATGTGGACGCTGCATATGGTCGATTGCGAAGACCTTCATTTCCGCAATCTGCGCATCGAAAACGACCGCCGGCTGCCCAATACGGACGGCATCGTGCTTGACGCCTGCCGGCGCGCGCTGATCGAGGATTGCTTCATCTCGACCGCCGATGACGGCATCTGCCTGAAGACCAGCGCCGGGCCGGATGGCAAGGCAGTGGGCATGTGCGCCGATATTACCGTTCGCCGCTGCACCGTTTCCAGCATGAGCTGCGCACTGAAGCTCGGCACGGAATCCTTCGGCGATTTTACCGATGTGGTGTTCGAGGATTGCAAGGTCGTGCAGTCAAACCGCGGCATGGGTCTTTTCTCCCGTGATGGCGGCACGATGCGGAACATCCGCTTTTCAAGGATCGAGGCCGAGTGCCATGAAACGCCGGGCGGTTTCTGGGGTTCTGGCGAAGCGGTCACCGTCACCGTTGTCGACCGCCGCCCGGAGCGTCAGGCTGGCAGAGTCGACAATCTGATCGTGGAAGACTTAAGCGGTTCGATGGAAGGAGCAATCAATCTTGTCTCCACCTCGGCGGCCGGCATTCACAATGTCAGGCTCGAGCGCATCACACTTGCGCAGCAGCCAGGCATGCTCGGCACCGGCCTGCAATACGATCTGCGCCCCACCAATGCCGATATAGCGCCAAGCGCCGATGCGGCCGGTCGCGCCAATGCCTGGACGCAGGATGCTGAGGGCCGGATTGTCGGCATGGAGGATTATCCGGGCGGCATGCCCGCGATCTATCTGGAAGGCGTTCACGACTTTTCGGCTGATGATGTCGCCATCAAGAGAGCGATGCCCTTGCCCGAGGGATGGAACGGTCAGGAGATCGTCGCGACGGCGAGCTCGGTTGAAGGGAGCATATGATGGGAAGTCTGCAACTCGAAAACCTCAACAAGGCGTTCGGCGCCGTTCATGTACTGCATGATATCGATCTTCAGATCGAAAACGGCGAATTCGTCGTTTTCGTCGGACCCTCGGGCTGCGGAAAATCGACGCTGCTGCGCATCATCGCCGGTTTGGAAGACGTGACGTCGGGCAGCATCGCCATCGGAAATCGCGATGTCAGCGCGCTGTCGCCGGCCGAGCGCAAGATCGCCATGGTCTTCCAGTCCTATGCGCTTTATCCACATATGAGCGTGCGCAAGAACCTTGCATTCGGGCTGGAGAACCTGCGTTTCAAGCGGGCGGAGATCGAAAGCCGCATTAACGAGGCGGCGCGTATGCTCGCCATCGAGCCCTATCTCGACCGCAAGCCGAAACAGCTTTCCGGCGGCCAGCGCCAGCGCGTCGCCATCGGCCGCGCTATCGTGCGCGAGCCTGACATCTTCCTGTTCGACGAACCTCTTTCCAACCTCGATGCGGCGCTGCGCGTGCAGACACGCGCCGAAATCACGCGGCTGCACCGCGATATCAAGACAACGATGATCTATGTCACCCACGATCAGGTGGAAGCCATGACCATGGCCGACAAGATCGTGGTGCTGCGCGCCGGGCGCATCGAGCAGGTGGGCAGCCCGCTTGAGCTTTTCGACAATCCGCGCAATCTCTTCGTCGCCGGTTTCCTCGGCTCGCCGCGCATGAACATGCTGAAGGGCACCATCACCAAGGGCGAAGACGGCGGCATCGCCATCGATGCCGGTTACGGCGTGTCCCTGCCCTGCCTTGTCGATCCGGCGGCCGTCAGTCCAGGGCAGGCGGTTCTTGCGGGCATCCGCCCCTCGCATTTCACCATCGCGGATACCGGCCTGCCGTTCGAGGTTCAGTATCATGAAAGCCTCGGCACCGAAACGTATCTCTACGGCAATATCAAGGGCGAGAAAGAACAGATCATCGTGCACCAGGCAGGCCATTTCGCCCCCGCTTCCGGCTCGGTGCTGAAGATCATGCCAGCGCAGGAAAAGGTGCACGTCTTCGATCCGGCCACCGAACTGGCACTTCCGCGCATCGCGAGCGAAGGGAGAGGTTAGCATGGCCAATCCGAAGCTTGCGAGACTGTCCGACCGCGCGCTCGATGCCGTGATGGCGATTGCCGAAGTGCCGCTCAATTTCATCGAGCGGCTGATCGGCAAAAGGCGCATGCCCTATATCTTCCTGATGCCGAACCTCGTTCTTTTCGGCATCTTCACCTTCCTGCCGATTGCCATTGCCGTCGGTTACGCTTTCACCGGCGGCACTGAACTTTTGATCACCGACCGCCCCTTCGTCGGTTTGGAGAATTTCGGCAAGCTGCTGGATTGCCAGAGCTATATGGACCCCGGCAGCTGCCGGGAATCGCTGTTCTGGACGGCAATCTGGAACACGCTGTGGTTCGTCGGCTTCAACGTCATCGCCACGTTGCTGGTCGCGCTCATCACCGCGCTCATCCTCAACAGGGCGATTGCCGCGCGCGGTTTCTTTCGCGCCATGTTCTTTTACCCGGTCCTGCTGTCGCCCGTCGTCATCGGCCTCATCTGGAAATGGTTTCTGGACCGCAACGGCCTCCTCAACGCCTTCTTCCAGATGCTGGGCGTGCCGCCGGAAATCTTCCTGCTCGATGTCGGCTGGTCGCGGTTCTTCGTCGTTGTGGTCTCGGTCTGGTTCCACATGGGCTTTTATACGCTGATCCTGCTCGCCGGCCTTCAGGCCATCCCGAAGGACCTCTATGAAGCCGCCGCCATCGACGCCGCCTCACCCCGGCGCACCCTCCTGCGCATCACCCTCCCGCTTCTCGGCCCCAACCTGCTCGTCGTGCTCATCCTCTTGATGATCCGCTCCGTGCAGATCTTTGATGAAGCATGGGTTCTGACCAATGGCGGCGGACCGGGCACGGCCAATACATTCGTGGTGCAATATATCTACCAGATGGCCTTCGGCAGCGATCTGAGGCTCTTCGGCCTGGCATCCGCCGCATCGGTTCTGATGGGCCTTGTGCTTCTTGCACTCACCCTCGTGCAGTTGCGCCTCGGCAAAAAGATGGAGTCCTGACCATGTCCAACGCCGTCTCTTTCCTCACACGCACCCGCCGCCCCGGCCGGATCGGCCTCACCGATATCCTCTCTTGGGTCTGGCTCATCGGCGGCACGCTTGCCGTCCTCATCCCGGTCGTCTGGGCCGCCATGTCATCGCTGAAACCGGAAGCCGAAATCACCCGGTTTCCGCCGAGCCTTCTGCCGCGCGCCGCCGTGCAGGTGGAAGTCCAGGGTTACGACAAACCTCTCAGCCTGTGGAAAGCCCCCATCGACGGTATGGAGCGGGAAATGGCCATGATCCGCCGCATCGGCCTGAAAGCCCAGATGGTCGACCCTGCCAATCCCGGCCCGCCCGTCAGCGTCGATACCCGCGAAATAGCGCCCGTCCAGAAACTGACTGTTGCGACGGAGAACTTTACCGATCCGCTCACCCGGTTCAGCTTTTTGACCTTCCTCAAGAACTCGGTCTTCGTCACCTTCGTCGCAACCGTCCTGACGCTGATCGTCAACGCCATGGCCGCCTTTGCGCTGTCGAAATACCGTTTCCGCGGTGAGAAGGCGATCTTCGTGCTGATCATCTCGACGCTCATGATCCCGCTCACCGTCGTCATGGTGCCGGCCTATCTCGTGATCGTCGGCGTCGGCCTCGTCGACAATCTCTGGGGCGTCATCATCCCGACGGTCGCGACGCCGACCGGCGTGTTCCTGCTCAGGCAATATATGCTGACCATTCCCGACGAACTGATCGAGGCGGCTCGCGTCGATGCGGCAAGCGAATTCCGCATATTCTGGCGCATCATCCTGCCGCTGACGGCCCCGGCGCTTGCGGTCCTCGCCATCTTCTCGGTGCTCTGGCGCTGGAACGACTTCCTCTGGCCGCTGATCGTTCTCAGCAGCCGTGAAAACTTCACGCTGCAGGTGGGGCTGAACGCCTTCCAGGGGGAGTTCTCGGTGCAATGGCACTATATTCTGGCCATGACCTTCCTCAGCCTCGCACCCGTCACCGTCGTATTCCTGTTCCTGCAGCGCTACATCACGACAGGCATTGCGGGCACGGGCATGAAATAAAACGACAAATCATTTGGGGGGCGGCGCAATGCTGCCCCTCAACACCAGCCGACAACCGAGTTCCAGCCGGTGCGCTGGACGTGTCGGATCGGCCGCCATAAGGCGCTGCTCCAGCAGCGAAAGCGCCGCACCGCCCAACCGGTCGGCGGGCAACTGGATGGTGCTGAGCGGCGGCGCACTGAAGGCCGCCGGCATGATATCGTCAAACCCCAGCACCGAAACATCGTCCGGCACCCGGATTCCTGCCTCCGTCAGGGCCTTCAGACAGCCGAGCGCCAGATTGTCGGCGGCGCAGAAAATCGCGGTGGCGTTTCTGAGCGGCTTGTCTTGGGCCAGCAGACGACGGATGGCAGCCTCGCCCCATTCAGGCTCATAGCTCTCCACCTCGATGACCATATCGGCGGGAACAGCGAGACCTGCCGCTAGATACGCGTCGCTATAGCCATCGTAACGGCGGCGGATCGTCGTGCGGCCCTTCCAGGTGATGTGAAGAATATTGCGATGCCCGAGAGACAGCAGATGTTCGATGCCGAGCCGCGCACCAAAACGGTTCTCGGCCGTTACCGTATCGACGATCATGGCCGGGTCCTCGCCATTGATCAGCACCACCGGCCGCGCACGCGCAGACAGCGCCTCGACCAGTTGCGGCCTGTCATCGTTCAGGATGACGATACCGTCGACCTTTTCAGCATCCGCCGCCGCCGCCACCGCAACCGGGTCGAGCCGGCTCGTTGCGCTGACATAGGGAACGATGCGAATGCCGCGCCGCTCGCATTCACGCCGGAAACCGTTCAGCATGGTCCAGCTGACCATGTTGAGATCGCTCTGCGGTGCGGCATCATTGGTCATGGCCAGAAGCACCACGCGCAGGGTGGCGATCGTCGCCTTCTGTCTGCGGTTCTCGAGATAACCGAGCGCCCGGGCCGCCTCCAGCACCCGGTCGCGAACCTGCGTGGTCAAGGGTGCGGTGCCGTTGATGGCGTGCGAAGCCGTACTCAGCGAAACATTCGCCTCCCGCGCCACGTCCTTAAGCGTCGTTTTCCTATCCGCTTTCATATAGGGAAAATTCAACCACTCTTCTTCAGACGGTGCGGGCAGAAAGCCTGCCTCTCGCAGTCGATCTGAAGATTACCCGTGCCTGTTTGCTGCTCTCTAGTCTGCAAAAGACTACAGCATCATCCGTAAATGCGGAATTGATTTCTCTTGGTTTTTTTGTAACCGCCCATGACAAGGCCAATGCCGAGCGTTCCTTCGACCATGGCGCAGATGGTGGTGGAATACGGCGTTCCAGCACGACCTTCCGCTTGGTTGATCGGTCACGAAAAACGGCGGCGACGGCACGCCGCGTCCCCAGGAGACCAAGACAGCGTTTGCTGCGACGGGGCGTCGCAAAAGTAATGAGGTGACGTATCGGTCCGTATTTGGCAGAGTAAATTTATGACTGCTGGCGGAGTACTGTTTTTCTTACTGTTTCTCGTAAAACGGATATGATGACCGACGGAGTGACACCATGAGCAAGGAGGAGCCGAGGTTCGCCTGGTGGATCGCGCGCTGGATTTTGCTTGCCCTTGCTGTTCCCGGTGCGTCGCAATCTGCACTGGCCGATGCCCCCCGGCTGGGTCCGTTCGAACTGCCGCGACCGCGCGAACTGACCGCCTTTCAGACTGACCACGCCTTCAGCCCCTATGAGGCGCTGAACGGATCTTATACATCCAGAGCGTCCTGCGCTGCCATCCCCCACGGGCTGTGGGTCGAAATAGAGGGCAAGGGCGACTGTATTCGTTATTATCCGCAGGCGCTCGCCAATGGTGAGAATCGAACGGTGCTGGTTTATTTCGGCGGGGACGTGATGCTGCGCAATTCGAAAGGCGTACGTTTTATAACCGATTCCTATATCCGCCAGTCGCCTGCCACAATCGCATCAGAAATGGCCGACTGGGCTCAACAAGCTGGCCATCCCGTCATCTTCATGGCGCGCCCCGGCATCTATGGCTCCTCTGGCGATCACAACCAACGTCGTCACCCCCGCGAAATCGCACTTATGGACCGCGCGCTCGATCTGATCAAAGAAAAACACAACGTGTCATCGTTTATTCTGACCGGCCATTCGGCTGGTGGACAGATCGTTGCCGGTCTCATGAACCGGCGCAGGGATATTTCGGCAGCGGTCATCACGTCCGGCCTGGTCTCGGTAAAGCAGGTATCGGCCTTTTGGGAACGGCGGCGCCGTCTTCCCGGCAAGCTACTCTACAATTCAGCGAAGTTTTACGATCCCATCGATGAAATTGACCGGATTCCGACCGATCATCGACCGGAGATTTACGTGCTGTCCGATCCGGAGGACCGCACCGTTCCGTTTTTCAGCCAGCTCTCTTATGTCAGACGCCTGCGCGTCGCAGGCTTTGAACCGCACCACATCTATGTTCAGGCAACAGACCGTCAGCGCCACTTACTTGCCTATCACGGCCGTCTTGCTGCCGCCCTGATCGCCCAGGGCCGTTCGCCGGTCGACATCCGCCGCGCTGTCCACGAAATGGAACTTGAACAACTCAGATAATATTTCTGCTCGCTTGCGTGGAAATTGACCTACGCAGCAGTGCTGTCTTCAGCACTTTTCTTTAGCCACTCGACAAGTTCGTGCATTCCCGTGCTGTGCGAGCCCTTGAAAAGAACCACGTCCCCGTCCGCCAGCTGCTCCCGCAGAACATCCCTCAGGGCCTGCCGCGATCTGGCGTGGAAACCACGCAAGGCAGGCGGAATTGCTTCCCAGAAGTCGGAGTAAAGCTCACCGAAAACATGGACTTCATCGATCGAACGATTCTGCATGAAGGTTGCAAGCTCGGTGTGGTAAGCGACCGCGTTGGGGCCCAGCTCCGCCATCTCTCCCAGGACAGCAACCCGTCGCCGCGCGCCTTGGTGATCACCCAATCGGGCCAGAGCAGCGCGCATCGAACCCGGATTGGCGTTATAGGCGTCGTCAATCACTGTCAATTTGCGTCCATCGAGCGAAAGATGAATTTCCTCGCCGCGCCCTGGCAGAGCCGCAAACCGTTCCAGCTGTGCGATCGCTGGCTCAAGTGGATGACCCAGTGCGGAAACAGCGGCAAGGACCGCAAGACCATTCAGTGCCATGTGATAGCCGGCGGCGGCCATCCGGAAACTGATTTCCCGGTTTCCGATCCGCGCCTGAGCCTGCCGGTTTGCCGCGTCATAGCGCAGAAGCCGGCAAATGCATTCTTCCGAGGCTCCGTAGGTGACAACGTCGAGCTTTCGCCTGCGCGCCGCATCATGCACCGTGTCCCACTCGAGCATATCGCGGTTGAGGACGGCCTTGTCGCCCGGCGCCATGCCCAGAAAGATCGCGCTTTTGGTCCGGGCAATATCCGTGACCGTACTCCTCTCGCCGAGGTGGGCTGGCAGAACATTGGTGAAGATTGCGACCTTCGGCCGCGCCATTCGGGCACTGATCGCCATTTTACCGATGGCCAGTTCCAACACCACGTGCGGGGTATCCCACGGAATGGAGGCGAGGTTCCAGGCCACACCCGCGGGCAGGTTCGCATTATGGTGGCTTTTGCCGACATCGCCCCAGGCAGAAAGCGCGTGGGCCAACATGGCGACAACTGTTGTCTTGCCGGCACTGCCAGTTACCGCAAGGACATTACCGCTCATCCGGGTGCGTGCGTAATCGCCCATTGCCAAAACGGCCTGCATATTATCCGCTACCCGGAGTACCGGCCCCTCCAGACCGGAAGCCAGTTCCGGGTCTGTGGTGATGGAACCTGCCGGCTTTCCGCGATCGATGAGCGTATGCAGCGGCACCCCCATCGTGTCTTTCTCGCCGCGCAGGACGACAATATCGTTGGGCTGCATGGCCGGCGCATATGTACAGAGCCCTTTTGCCGTCCAGCCTTCTGGCGGTGACTGAACCCAGGATCCCCCAGTTGCCGCCGCAACATGAGCCGCATCCCACTGTCTTGCATCGGGGCAAACCGCGTGCTTCGATATACCAGGGCGGCGATGACCGGCGAGCGCGGCGTGTTGGCGGATCACTTCACGGAAAGCCGCCCTCTCCTTAAGGTAGCTGCGATAGGCGACAAATCCGGAGAGATAGTGCTCGACATCATCAATCCGGACGCGGAATGCATGATGACGGATGAAGAAGGAACCTGCGATTCGGTCGGGTTTGCGGTAATACATCGCCAATTCCGGCCAGAAGTGGCCATTCAGCAAATGGTGCGCGCGTTTCTCAAGCGCCCTTTCGAAATGCGCCAGATCGATCTCGTTCAACAGACCATGCAGTTTCGGCTCGGCGGCAATCCGCGACAGGGTCTGGCGCGCCGCCATCATCAGTTCGAGCAACGTCGGAAAAGTAGTGATCCGGTTTTCCACGAAGTCCAGGTAATTGGCGATGTTGCGAATGGCGAAACGGAAATATCGCTCATCAGGCCTGTGACGCGTGAGTTCGTTGACGCAATAGCCAAGCCAGTGGTCGTGATGTTTCCAGTGTTCCTTGGCAATGAAGTGCCCGAACGCCCTTTCCACGATTTCGAGCCACCGCCGATCCCCCGTGAGATCATAGAGGCGCATGAGGCCGAAAGCCGCTTCGCCTTCGTAATAAATGGTGCGGTATCGCTGCTTTATCGAAAGATCGGGAAATTGAAGGACATGCACGAAAGCGCCCGTCTTCGCATCCTGCATGTGACGGATGCCGCATGCAAGTCGTTCGGCGAGCCCCCTCCGTTCCATCAACCCTGTGACTGCCATATATTTCGTTAGTGCGAGAATCGCGACAGCATTGCCGCCAAGCTTGCTTTCGCCATCCGCCTCGACCAGAAAGGCAGCCTCCGTGCCGTCGGGAAGGGTGACAGACCTGATCAGCGTAGTCTCCAGAAAGACAAGTGCGCGTTCAATAGCATTTTTCAACCGCACGTCATGTGTGACTTCCCAGGCCTCGATCATGGCGTAGGTCGTGCTTGCGTGGCGTAACGCATTGTAAGCCTCAATACGTCGGTCGAAGCAGGCGTGATACCCGTAAACGAAGGAACCATCTGCATTGACCTGCCGCGCAAGATAGGCGGAGGAATCACGAAGCAACTGCAGGACCACGCCGCCATCCAGCCGACCCAATGTCCGGCGCCCTGCATCAAGTCCCCTTCCCTCAATCAGGTGAAGCCCGCCCGCCTCGTCGCAAAAGATGCCTTTCGTCGAAAAGAGAAAGATCGTGCTGTTTTGCGGAAAGCTCAATGAAGGCAGATCTTGATAGCGCCCGCGTGCGTAGAGGTTGAAATTCTTTTCGTTCAATACGGCATTGGTCAGCGTGTTTCCGCCATAGAGCATCGCGTTCGCGTTCAACTCCTGTTCGGTAAAGGCATGGCGGAATGCCGGATCAAGCGCGATTCCGAAGCGGAAATAATTGCGCTTCACCTTGCCCAGCAGTGACCGCAGCCGAGCCCACGTGGTCTTTTCAGCAATATCCACCCAATCGACGCGAACCCAACGCCCTTGAATGTTTTCGGCACCCATGATGGAAAGGAGCTGACTCACACCCTGTTGCCAAGCTGCATCAAGAGACGGCCCCGAGACATTGACGACCCGTGCCCGCCTGTCCCCATCGGAAACCGAAAAGAACAATGCCACCTGAGGCAACGGATATGCCAAAAGTTGAATCCGGTCTTCCAGGAGGCTTCGTATGCTGGAAAGCCGTTCTTGTATATCCTGCGGTTTGTTTGCCGGAGACACTCTCGCCTCAACGTTCACGCAACGCCTCCTGGGCCTTGTTGAAGGGCTTGATGAGATATTCCAGCACGGTCTTCTCACCCGTATGAATATCGACATTCGCGACCATGCCGGGAACGATCGGGAACTCCCGACCAGCCGAATTGACCAAGGCATCCTTCTCCGTCTTGATAAACACGCGATAGTAATAAATCTCCCGATCGACCTCGTCCTGTATCGTGTCCGGTGAAATTGTTGTCACTTTGCCGTCAAGGCTGCCATAGACAGCATAGTCATAGGCACTGATCTTGACGCTCGCGCGCTGGCCGGGATGAATATAAGCGATGTCCCGTGGTGAAATCCGCGCCTCGATTAGAAGTTCATCACCCAAAGGAATGATGTCCATGAGCTTGCCGTTTGGCGGCACGACGCCACCGATGGTCGAAACCTCTATATTCTTGACGATGCCACGGACCGGCGAACGATGCGTGAGGCGGGCAAGACTGTCCGCCCGCCCGGTTACCACGGGTGAGAGCGAATTAACTTCGGCATTCGCCTTGGTCAGCTCCTCACGCGCCTTTACGACGTATTCCGACTTGATCTCCACCTTCTTGAGCTCAAGTTCCACGATCTGCCGACGCAAGCGAATGACCTCGACATTGCTGGCCGCCCCGACAGACCTCAATTCTTCATTAAGCTTCAATTCGCTGCTGACAAGCGAAAGCGATTCCTCGATCCAGCGTAGCGAATCTTCGAGCGCCCGCCGACGGGCGGTGTACAGCTCCGTCTCCGAGGTGATCAACACGGGATATGCATGAAGCGTCGTCGGAAAACGCAGGGAAGTGCCGGTGACTTCTGCTTCAAGTCGGGCAGCGGCCGCAAGCGCCGCCCTATACTTCGCCGCACTTTCCTCCACATCAGACTCACTTCTGGTGGGATCAAGTTGTGCGAGAATTTGGCCGGGCTCGACCACCTGGTCTTCACGCACGTGCAGCGTCGCGACAATACCGCCCTCCAGCGACTGGATGACCTGTTCGCGGCTCGTCGGGATGACACGACCGTCCCCTGTTGAGACCTCGTCGAGCCTGGCAAAATAGGCCCAGACCAGCATTGCAACCAGAAGAGCGACGAAAAGCTGAACAACGCGCGCGGAACGCGTGAGATACCGTCCCTCATCGTCGCCGAATGCCCATCCGCCACGTCCGGAGAAATCGCGTTCGCTGAATGCTGCCATTTATACCTCCTGCGTCGTCTTGAAGGGGAAGCCAGCCGCCGTCGCTGCGGGTTTCCTTTCCGGCATTTTTCCGCGCACGTTGCTCGGCGGCACGACCTTGTTGACACCGCGCAAGGTGTTTAGAATCTCCTCCTTTTTGCCATCAAGCACGATCTGTCCGTTTTCGACGACGATGACGCGTTGAACCAGTTCCAGAACGCGCATGCGGTGCGTGGCAACAATAACTGTTCGTTCGGCACTCCAGGCCCGGAAACGCGCGATGAACTGGCGCTCGCTTGCTTCGTCCATTGCTGCCGTTGGCTCGTCAAGTAAAACGACGGCTGGATCCCGAATGAGAAGCCGTGTCAGAAGCAATGCCTGTTTCTGCCCGCCTGAGAGGCCTCGTCCGCCCTCAAGAATCGGATGGTCGAGGCCACGCGGGAACTTGCGCACGAATTCGTCTGCTCCTGTCATGGAAAGCGCCTCGAGCAGCAATGTCTCGGGCGCATGCAATGCACCCAGAGTGACGTTTTCGCGGATGGTTCCATGAAACAGGCGTGAGTCCTGCGTCAACAGGCCGACATTCCTGCGCAGGTCGGCGGGATCCACCTGTGAAAGCGCTAGCTCGTCGATCAGTACTTCGCCGGCTGCCGGTTCAACCATGCCCGCCATGGCCGACAGAAGGGTAGATTTTCCCGCACCATTCTTGCCGAGAACGGCGATTTTTTCTCCCGCAGTAATGGACAGCTCCCCGATCGCAAGCGCCGGCCGCCCTGCACCATTGCCGTAATGAAAGGCTGCACCCTTTATACTGTAAGCACCACGCAGGGTGGGAACACTCACGCGCGTTTCGCTGTCAGGGTGATCGGAAGGCATGCGCAAAATGGCGTCGATGCTTTTCAACCCAACCTTAGCCTGCTGATACCGGCCCAGTATCTGTGTCAGTTGCGCCATGGGTGCCATCATGCGGGAGCCCAGGATGGAACAGGCAACGAGTGAGCCCGTTGTCATGTCTCCTTCCATGACGAGTGGCGCACCGATAACGACGACCGCAGCAAAAGTGCCCGTCTGCACGGTATGGCTCCAGGCTGCGAGGCCATTGGTTATGGCACGCAGCCGCAGCTGCCCGTCGGCTGAGACGGCATTATAGTGGTTCCACCGCTGCTGAAAATGGTCTTCAGCCTGAAGCGTCTTGATGTCCTCTATGCCCTGAACGGCCTCCACGAGCATCGCGTTGCGCAGCGACGATTCGCGCATGGCTTCACTGGCGGCAGCGCGCAGCCGGCGCTGCGCCATCAGGCCGGGCAATACCAGAAGCAAAAGAGCCGCAACCGGAACGATGACGATTGGCCCCCCAATCAGCCAGAATATGAACAGGAACAGGATAAAGAAGGGAAGGTCGGCAACGGCGGCAACGGTGGTGGACGTCAAAAGTTCGCGAACCTGCTCTAAGTCCCGCAACTGGGCGATGAATGTGCCGGTGGAGGTGGGCCGTTCCTGGTTCTTCACGCGCATCGCATGGCCGAAAACGAGATCGGAGATGCGTATGTCCGTACGTTTGCCGACAATGTCGATAATGCGGGTGCGCAGACGACGCATGATGAAGTCGAAGAACACCGCCAGCAGCACGCCGATGAACAAGACATACAGGGTGTTATAGGACTTGGCCGGAACCACCCGGTCATAAACCTGCATCGAGAACATGACGCCAGCCAGTGCCAGGATGTTGGCAACAAGTGATGCCAGCATGACATGGCCATAAGATCCGATGTCGCGAAACGCGATCGACCGGAACCAATGTTCCCGGTAAGGGGCAATATAGCCATCGACCCGTTCATCGACGGTTCCGCGCTGCGGACGCGCGAGAATGACGAATTCGGTCTGCTGCAGCAGTACATCAAGCGCCAGCACCGTGGCAACGCCGGCCTCTCCGCTGAGGACGATGGATACGTCCCTATTGGCGGCTAGGGCTGTGACGACGCCAACTGCACCGTCAGAGAGCTTCACGATTACCGGCAAGCGCCAGCTTGTGAGGAGGCGCGGCGACGGGGCTGCACGTTTGATCTGCAAGCCCAGCTTGTTTGCCAGGCGCGCGAGACAATCATCTGTCTCGATCGCCTGCATGGCTTGGGCGAGCTGTCGTGCTCCACCCGCCGAAAAAGGCACACCGTAGTGACGCGCCACATATTGAAGGGCCTCGCTCCAGCTCTCAAAGTCGCCGCCAGCAGCGTCAGGATCGGGCCATTGTTCCGTCGTCATGTCGGAAAGGGGCATGGGTATTCCTTTGTGACGACATGGGGGCGTTCATGCCCCAATGTCGCCCTTGGATCGTTCAGATTACAGTCGAATGCATCGAATTCAATTCGTCTTCGGCCACCAGATGGCCGAAGGGATCAACAGGCAGTTCCACCGGATCGGGCGCCTCGACAAGACCTGCACTGTCGTCGGTCGAACCCAGATCAGCGTCACCATCCTCAGGCTCACTGAGAGCCGCAAGTCCATCAAGCGGGACGGTCAATTCCTCCGTATCTTCCTCGATCAGGCGAGAAAGCTCGTCGTCACTGTCCTGACTTGAGGTGAATGGATCATCGCTTGCCGCCACATCAATGCTGTCGAGACCGGTTATGTCCTCGGCAACGAACATCATGGCCTGATCCGGCACGCCTGCACCGGAGGGCTCGACGGTCACGACCAAAGAGGATTGCTCGACCGCGCCGGACGGATGGATCAGCTGATACTCGAAAGTCTCGGTTTGCGACGTGGTGAAATGCGTGAGATCAGGGTGCAGTTCGTAACTGTAACTGCCATCGGCGTTGATGGTCAGCGTACCGTATTCGCCGTCGATCGTTCTGGTGCCCGTCACATCCACGAAGCTTGTTCCGTCAAATATCTGGAACTGTGTAAATGTGGAACCCAGATCATCATTGGTAAGCAGATTGCCGCTGTCACCGGTCGTGGTCCCGACCTCATACTGGTCGGTGTATGTCACATCAATATCGGTTGTTATGGTCGCCGAGACATTCACCAAAGTACCACTCAATGTTGAGCGGACACGGTAGGTGCCAGCAAGGAGATCGAGTTCAGCCAGGTCTATCGACGCCACGGTGCCGAGCCCGCCAACGATAATGTTGAAGGAGTCGCTTGCTACCTGCTGCCAGTTGCCTGGTGTTGTTTCTTGCTCGAGATAAAGTACACCATTCGACAGAGCCGCCAGCAGAACAGATACGTTGATGCTGCCGGAAACCTCCATGCTGTCGGTGATTACGAAGCTGTTGCTGGTATAGGTGCTTGTTTGTCCCAGCCCACCGGAAAGCAACGTGGAACCGGTGGCGGTAAAGAAATCGTCGTCCGTCACATTGCTCCAGATGACGGACGCATCTGCGCTGTCTCCCGTTGTGGCAAACTCTAACGTCGCCGGAAGGCCCGGGTCGGTGTCGCTCCAGGTCATCGTCACATTGTCGCTGCCGATCTGGACGTAAAGCGTCGCGGTACCGGTATTGCCGTCGGCATCCGTTACGACATAATCAAACCGGTCGACCTGGCCGATCCCCGCTCCATTGGCGAAAGGCGTGTAGGTGTAGGATCCATCGGAACGGATGAGAAGCTCGCCGAAATCACCCTGTATGGTCACTCCGTCCTCATCGACAGCTTGGCCATCGACACTCTGTACCGTCGTTCCAGCCGGGACTACATCATTGTCGATGACATTGCCGCTCACAGCAACAGGGTCGTAACCGCCGATTTCGGTAAAGTCGTAGTCCGTGCCATCAAGCGTCAGCGTGCCGCCGACACCCACGCCGAGCAGACCATTGAATCCCATGAAGGCACGGTATTCCCCCGGTTCGAGGCCCGGCACGGTGCCGCTGGTTCCGCCAAAAAGCGACAAGGACAGGATCGTGGCGGGACCTCCCCCTTCGATGCTGGTCCATTGCTGTGTCGAGGGATCCCACTTTTGCACCACAAGACTGTAGTCGCCCAGCACGTCTGCACCGATCAGCCCGCTGAAATCGAAGTTGAGATCCTGTGTATGGCCGGTCTCCACATCAAATTCGATTGTATCCGCAAATAACTGCAGATCGAGACCCGCAAGACTGACGACAGCGAGATAGGTATCGCTCCCAAGCGGAACGTCTTCCGTCACGGTGGGTAAAAGCGTCACTTCGGCCGTGGCCACATCGTCCGTTGGTTCGAGATCAGCGTCTGCGTCCGCATCAGCATCAGCATCCGCATCTGCATCAGCATCAGCGTCTGCATCTGCGTCCGCATCGGCGTCAGCGTCGGCATCTGCATCAGCGTCGGCATCTGCATCCGCATCAGCATCAGCGTCGGCATCTGCGTCAGCATCAGCATCAGCATCCGCATCCGCGTCGGCATCTGCATCCGCATCGGCATCTGCATCCGCATCGGCATCAGCATCAGCATCTGCATCCGCATCCGCATCTGCGTCTGCGTCCGCATCAGCGTCTGCGTCCGCATCAGCATCTGCATCAGCATCAGCGTCGGCATCAGCATCCGCATCGGCATCGGCATCGGCGTCAGCGTCCGCATCAGCATCCGCATCGGCGTCAGCATCAGCATCTGCGTCTGCGTCTGCGTCAGCATCCGCATCAGCATCAGCATCCGCGTCGGCATCCGCATCGGCATCGGCATCGGCGTCAGCGTCCGCATCAGCATCCGCATCGGCGTCAGCATCAGCATCTGCGTCTGCGTCTGCGTCAGCATCCGCATCAGCATCAGCATCCGCGTCGGCATCCGCATCGGCATCTGCATCCGCATCAGCGTCAGCGTCTGCGTCCGCATCAGCATCTGCATCCGCATCAGCATCAGCGTCTGCATCAGCATCAGCATCTGCGTCCGCATCAGCATCAGCATCCGCATCAGCATCTGCATCCGCATCAGCATCCGCGTCCGCATCAGCATCCGCGTCCGCATCAGCATCAGCGTCGGCATCAGCATCTGCATCCGCATCGGCGTCAGCATCCGCGTCTGCGTCTGCGTCCGCATCAGCGTCAGCATCCGCATCGGCGTCGGCGTCGGCATCTGCGTCAGCATCTGCGTCTGCGTCAGCATCCGCATCGGCATCCGCATCAGCATCAGCATCAGCATCAGCGTCTGCATCTGCGTCTGCGTCCGCATCGGCGTCAGCGTCAGCGTCGGCATCTGCATCAGCATCAGCATCAGCGTCGGCATCTGCATCAGCATCAGCGTCGGCATCCGCATCCGCATCTGCGTCAGCATCAGCATCCGCATCAGCATCCGCATCCGCGTCGGCATCTGCATCCGCATCGGCATCAGCATCCGCATCCGCATCGGCATCGGCATCGGCATCGGCATCGGCGTCAGCGTCAGCATCAGCATCAGCATCAGCATCGGCATCCGCATCCGCATCAGCATCAGCATCTGCATCTGCATCGGCGTCCGCATCAGCATCTGCATCGGCATCCGCATCAGCGTCAGCGTCTGCGTCCGCATCAGCATCTGCATCGGCATCGGCATCGGCATCGGCGTCAGCGTCCGCATCAGCATCCGCATCTGCGTCAGCATCTGCATCTGCGTCTGCGTCTGCGTCAGCATCCGCATCAGCATCAGCATCCGCGTCGGCATCCGCATCGGCATCTGCATCTGCATCNTCTGCGTCCGCATCAGCATCTGCATCCGCATCGGCATCGGCATCGGCGTCAGCGTCCGCATCAGCATCCGCATCTGCGTCAGCATCTGCATCTGCGTCTGCGTCTGCGTCAGCATCCGCATCAGCATCAGCATCCGCGTCGGCATCCGCATCGGCATCTGCATCTGCATCCGCATCCGCATCGGCGTCCGCATCAGCATCCGCATCGGCATCGGCGTCCGCATCAGCATCTGCATCCGCATCAGCATCAGCGTCTGCATCAGCATCAGCATCTGCGTCCGCATCAGCATCAGCATCCGCATCCGCATCAGCATCCGCGTCGGCATCCGCATCGGCATCGGCATCTGCATCAGCA
Organism: Agrobacterium salinitolerans; assembly: GCF_002008225.1. Classification (GTDB taxonomy): domain Bacteria; phylum Pseudomonadota; class Alphaproteobacteria; order Rhizobiales; family Rhizobiaceae; genus Agrobacterium; species Agrobacterium salinitolerans. Next base: position 49,023 of record NZ_MRDH01000022.1, read on the forward strand.
TCAGCATCCGCATCGGCGTCCGCATCAGCATCAGCATCAGCGTCGGCATCAGCATCTGCATCCGCATCGGCGTCAGCATCCGCGTCTGCGTCTGCGTCTGCGTCTGCGTCCGCATCAGCGTCTGCGTCAGCATCCGCGTCCGCGTCGGCATCTGCGTCTGCGTCAGCATCGGCATCAGCATCCGCATCTGCATCTGCATCTGCATCAGCATCAGCATCAGCATCCGCGTCGGCATCGGCGTCACTGTCGTCGCTAGAGGACCCTCCAAGACCGATAGCTCCCCCGCCGGCGAGCAGACCCAAAGCGGCAAGGCCGAGAATGGAACCGTCACTTGCTGAAGCGCCGACCAGTTCGTCTACGCCTTCAATCTGCGAAAAACGAAAATCCGCCAAACCATCGCTATGCTCGCCGAGCCACAGATTTCCATCTTCGTCCTCCAGAACGAGCTCGCTGTGCTCACCCTCAAGCTCTCGGTAGAAGTGTCCGATCCGGATCGTCTCGCCAGAACGCATGCGGAGGAGGAGATCATCGCCGTCGCGAACGAAATCGGAGACCTCGTTACGGGCCGCGCGAATCTGGACGATGCTGGGTTTGTCCATGTCCAATTCGTCGAATGATACAGTCCGGGAATTTCCTGAGACTTTGTCGGTTACCGTTGCAACCATAAAATTGTCCTCCTGCGACACGGGAACATCGGCGACAGAAATCCACTGCCGCCTGGAACACCAAGCAACATTCAAGAAATTTGATTTTGCGAACGGCTGACCGCTGCAAAGTGCAGAGCCTCAATTCTATCGGCTCTGGTCTCTTGCATAAGGGGTTGTTTTCCTCACGAGACCCCTCTCCCATCGTTATAATTGCAGAAAAAAGAGATCCCGCAAGAAAAAACAACCGATGAGGGCATCTCAAAAATGAGGGGTAAGAGCCTTGGGGCTCGAGCTAACGCGCAACCGTCTCTACAGAAACGCGGGGGGACGAAGCCCGCTTGCAACCGCAAAACAGGCTATTCTTTTGCTCGAGCAGTTTTCTCTCCGACTATATGCGGCACTGTCCCGGCTCTTTCCCTGGAAGCCAAAAAAAGAGGCTGATACGCGATCGGACGACAATGCGATACACGGCTTTCTACCAGGCGCAATCAAATTTAAAAAAGATATCAAAATCAATTAGATAAATGCGCTCCCCAGCGACGCAATCCGCCATTCCTAAAGGGATATACCTTGAATTGTCTGGCCTTGAAGCGCGAAGGCTTCGCGCATCCGTCCGGCATTAAACGTGCAGTCTAGGTTCAATCTGTGCAGGTCATACTGAATGTTGCTGATATCGAACCTTGCAGCATGTAGTTCCTGGTCGGCGTTGAGCAGGTCGAGAAGGGTTCGCGTACCCAGTTCAACATATTGTGTTCGGTAAAGATCACGTGTCTGCCTCATCGTTGACTGGCGTGTCGAGAGCGATCGGCGCAGACTTTCCTTGCTCGATATCTGGCTGCTGGCCTCGGTAAGGTTGCGCACAATGTCGACCCGCACACGCGCTTCCGCGGCCTGTGATGCGCCGAGCGCCTGAACCGCCATATTCCGTCTGGCGCTCGTTGCGCCCCCATTATAGAGGCTGCCCGAAACTTTTAAGCCGATAGTATAATCGGGGTCGAAAGAGCTCAGTTCTGTGACATCGACACCGATTCCCGCATCAACGGACAGTGTCGGTAGCCCCTCGGCTTTGGCCAGATCGATCTGTGCGGCTGCGGCTTTGCGATCGGCTTCCGCTTGCATGACCGCCGGAACGCGGGACCAGTCGAGATTTGTGGAACTGCAGGCCTTCGGAAGCCATGCGGGCACCGCATCGATCACATCAACCCGTCCGTTAATGCCGCTCAAATTTGACAGGGTCGCTTCCCAGCGGGAAAGTTGCCCTTCGATTTCCAGCCGCGTCGCCTCCGCGGCCTGAACACGGGCCTCCGCCTGCAGAAGGTCGGAACGCGTGCTCGCACCCTTGTCAGTACGTGCCTTGACCAGTTCCAGAATTGCTTTCACATCCTCGATCTGATCAAGCGCAACTTTTCGCAGGGCTCGATTGCGCTGGATTTCGATAACCGAGTATGCCGTCTCGCGTGCCAGATCATCGACCGCCATAAAAACCTGCGACTTCCGGCCCGCAATCCCTGCTGTTGCAATCTTCACCCGGTTGTCGACCTTACCGAAGTCATACAGCATCTGCGAAACGCTGAAGTTGAGGTCCGGGCTGTACCGATCTGATCTGTCGTTATTGTAGGAGGAATCCAGCCCCCAACTTAGGTTAGGAAGATAACCTGCGCGGGCTTCGTTGACGGATTCGGTCTGCTGATGAAGCCGACCGATCGTTTCTGTAATTGCGGGATGCCAGTCGACGGCCTTCCTGACGGCAGCCTCGAGTGAAAGCGGGCCCTTGTGTTCGCTTTTTTCGAGCTTCGGCGACCGTAGCTGACCAGTCATGGTATCGGCTACGCCTGGAAGGCTCTCGCTCACCTTTCCCATCTCAGTACTGGAAGAGCCTGTGCCCACCTGCCGGATGCTGGCACCGGGGCGGTTGGCGCAACCGGTCGTCAACATCCCCACAGTAACGATGCAAGCAAGCGCTGGAAGCCAACGAAACGGCATTCAATGTTCCACCTTCTAAAGAGAAGAATGAGCAAGCTGCCAGTACGAGGAACAAGATCGTGGCCATTTGATTTGCCGATATAAATTCGGCGTGGATCAGGACTAGGCACACGCGGTTAACAAAGAATTAACCATGTGGAGTGAATATTAACCATGCATCTGAGCGACGTCGGCCGCGGTCCTTCAATTGGGAGACCGCGAGAAACTTCCGGCACGAAGATAGCCATTTTTGTCGAGCAGTCCTCGTCGCTATGATGCGGACAGCGGGCCGTTAGGAAACAACCTTTCGCCGTGTTGCTTCCGACGTCAAACCGCGATCACTTGATCTATAAGGGCTCGCCCGCACGAGAAATCCACCGCGCTCTGACCGGAGAATGGAATTTCCCCGGTTAATGCCGCAACGGTTGCAGGCAGTACCGTCAACATCGGAGAGCAGCCGTTCACGACCGTTTCGCATTCCGGCACATGGTGAAGAAGAAGAAAGGGGATCGGCAGCGACAAAGTCGCCACCTGCCCTCTCATCCCTGGCAGCGAAGACTTTTCCTATTTTCTCGATAAGAAGCCAAGCAGGTTCCTGCGCCTGGGCAATGGCATGAACTCCGCCATGCTACACAGCCCCAAATATGAATTTGCGGATATCTCTCCCGGGCTAACTGACCGACACGGCATTGTTACCACCGCGACAGGCGGTCGATTTCGCCAACCGCCAGGAAGAGATTTCCGCTCTATTCGTTCTAATTATTAGGACGCGAATTTCTTGGGCAACGACGGAACACCTCTCAATAAGAATTTCGTCTTGAATTCAGAATCTTACGAAATCTTCGATCAATGCTCCATCAGGCAAAAGCGCTTTTTGCCTAAATTTTTTGCAGGCATAAGATTTCATCGAAGCTCTTGCTAAAGTCGGCTTCCTCGTGAGACAAATGACCTGCGAGTAGAAGCGGTCTGAGCTTGGGTTCTGGACATTGCTCGACGGATAAATCTGTCGGGGAGATGTCTAAATGCCGTGTAAAGTCAGTAACCTTATTCCAAATTCCGCAGAAATCGATGATGGAGCTTATCATCTTCATGCGCATCGGTGTTTTGCATGCCTGAGCAGCGAGCGTCCTGAAAAACGCAATTGCGCCATTGCCAGGTTCCTTGCGGATGGATTCCATCCGGACCGCATCACCACGCCCTATCCGTCCTTAAAAACCGAACACTAGATGTGAAAGGTCGCCCTATGTGCCGCACCAAGCTTGCCTCCTATGCACTTGCCGCCACCCTTGCCGCCGGCGCGGCATCCGCCGCTGACAAGGTGATCTTTCAGCTTGACTGGTTGCCGGGCGGCGACAAGGCGCCGATCTATGTCTGCCTCCAGGAAGGTTTCTGTTCGGAAGCCGGCCTTGAGGTGGAGATCGCTTCCGGTCGCGGCTCGACCGACGCCATCTCGCGCCTCGCCGCTGCATCCTCCGACATCGGCGTTTCGGATATCGGTGCCCTGATGGCCGCCCGCGCCAATGAGGGCGTGAAGGTGACCGCCGTCATGTCGCTGTTCAACAAGGGGCCGCATGCATTCTACGTCACCAAGGGCGGCGCGATTACAAGTGTCGCCGACGTCAAGGGCAAGACGATCGCGACGTCGCCGTTCACATCGTCGAATGTTTATCTGCCACTGGTGCTTAAGGATGCCGGCATCGACATGGCGGATGTTAAACTCATCAAGGCTGATCCCGGCGCGCTCGGACCCATGCTGATGACCGGCAATGCCGACGGCATCATCGCCTGGATGACCGACCTCACGCGCTACAGCAATCAGGGCAAGGAAGCCGGGAAGGAAATCATTGCCCTGCCGTGGTCGGCCGCCGGTCTCGAGCTCTATTCCGCATCTCTCATCGCCAGCGATGATTTCCTCGCCAAGCGCCCGCAGGTCGCCGCGCGCTTCGTCGCGGCCTACAAGAAGTCAGTCGAGTTCGCCAAGGAAAATCCGGAGAAGGCGGCTTCGGCCGTCACCGCCATCGTGCCGGAGCTCGGCTCTGAAGATGTTCAAGGTTCGCTCAAGGACACGCTGCCGCTCATTTTCAACGAGGTGACGGACAAGGACGGCCTCGGCGCCTTTGAAACAGCTCGCCTCGCTGAAACCTGGCGCCGTGTTTCCCAAGCGCAGAACATTGACCCGGACAAGCTCGATCCGGAAACCATGGTCAACCGCACCTTCATGGTAACGGAGTAACGCTCATGGCGATGCCCGCTATTCGCTTCGAGAGGCTGGGACAGGTTTTCGAGACCCGATCCGGACGCACGGAAGCCCTACGCGACGTCAGTTTCGATGTGGCACGGCATGAGTTCGTCTCGATCCTCGGTCCTTCAGGGTGCGGGAAATCGACCCTGCTGCGCATGATCGCCGGCCTGCTGAAGCCGACATCCGGCTCGGTGGAGGTTTTCGGCCTGCCGGTGACGGCCCCGCGTGATGACATCGGCATCGTTTTTCAGAAACCGACTTTGCTTCCCTGGGCCACCGTCGAAGACAATGTCGTATTTCCCGCCCGCCACAAGACCGGCCGGGTGACCGCACAGGAGCGCGAGCGCGCGGGTGAACTCCTGAAGATGGTCGGGCTGTCCGGCTTCGAGAAACGCCTGCCGGACGAGTTGTCTGGCGGCATGCAGCAGCGCGTCGGTATCGCCCGCGCGCTGCTCATGGATCCAGATATCCTGCTCATGGACGAACCCTTCTCGGCCCTGGATGCGCTGACGCGCGAGGTGATGGGCTTCGACCTTCTGCGTATTTTCTCCGAGCGCCCGAAGACCGTGGTCTTCATTACGCATTCGGTCAGCGAGGCTGCGCTTCTGTCCGACCGGGTATTGGTGATGACCGGCCGACCGGGTTCGATCCTGACCGAAGTTACCGTACCCGTGGGCCGGCCGCGTGGCCCTGAAACTACAAAGGACAAGGCGATCCATGACCTCTCCAACCACCTCCGCGATCTCCTCCTCACCCGCCACGCGGCTTGAGGCCATGCAGACCCGCACGTCACCAGTTGCTTTCCTCAAGCAGGTGCTCGCATGGCCGGGCATCACGACCGCTGCGGCTCTTATCGGTGCCGTGCTTCTGTGGGAAGCGGCGGCGCGGCTCCTGTCTCTCCCCACCTATCTGCTTCCACCACCGAGTGCGATCCTCGGCTCGTTCTCTTCTATTGGCTTCGAACGCTGGATGGGCCACATCCTCGCAACGCTGCGGGTGGCGCTGATCGGCTACGCGATGTCCATCGTCATCGCCATTCCGCTCGCGGTCGTCATGATGCGCTCGCCCTTCCTGTCGCGAACGCTCTATCCGCTGCTCGTCGTCGTGCAATCGACGCCGGTGGTGGCGATCGCGCCGATCATCATCGTGGTGCTCGGGGCCGGCGATGCACCACGCATCGTCATCACCTGTCTCATCACCTTTTTTCCGCTTGTCGTCTCAACCGCAACGGGCCTTGCCGCGACCCCGCCCGAGCTGATTGAACTATCGCGAAGCCTGCGCGCCTCCGGCTTTCGCGAAATCACCCAGATCCGTCTGCCCTTTGCGGTGCCTTACATCTTCTCGGCCTTGAAAATCTCGATCACGCTCGCCGTCATAGGTGCCGTCGTCGCGGAATTCTGCGCCTCGGAAGCAGGCGTCGGTTACTTCATCCAGCTTTCGACCTCGCTGTTCAAGCTGCCGCAGGCCTGGGCCGGTCTGTTGGTGCTGGCCACTATGTCGCTGCTGCTGTTTCAGGCCGTGGTGCTGACGCAGAAACTTTTCTTTCCCTGGAGCCTGCCGAAGAGCAGCTGAGCCCATCCGGAGTAGAAGCAGTCGGGCCTTGCCCGGACATTGCTCCTCAACCGCCGGCGCGCCGGCATCCACCTAAGGAGAATCGTATGAATATCCAGACCGACACGCTTGCAGAACTCGCCAAGGAAGCAACCATCGGCGGCATGGGCACGACCGTTGACCGGGAAATCCCCGTCATCGACCTTTCCGACTTCGATAACCGCAAGCATGAGATCGCCGATGCACTCTGGCAGGCCTCGATCGATATCGGCTTCTTCCAGGTATACAACCACGGCATCGCCCAGGAAGACATCGACGCGGCCTTCGACACGGCATGGACGTTCTTTGAACTGCCGGCAGAGGTGAAGGCAAAAACCCCGATGCCGAAGGGCATCAATGCCGGCTGGGAATTCAAGGCGCAGGTTCGTCCCTCCACCGGCACGCCGGACAACAAGGAGAGTTTCCAGCTCACCCGGCCGGACATGATCCGCCTCAATCTCTGGCCGAGCGAAGAGGATCTTCCAGGCTTTCGGGAAAAGATGCTCCGCTTCGAGCGTCAGAACTGGGAACTCGGCATGCGCATCCTCTCCTGCTTCGCGCTGAAGATGGGCTTTGCCGAGGATTTCTTCACCGTGGCGCATGACCCATCTTCGGATCAGTACCAGTCGACGCTGCGGCTCATCCATTACATGTCGATGGAAGGTGCCAAGCCGGAAGACTTTACCTCATGGCGTGCCGGCGCCCATTCCGACTTCGATTGCCTGACCATCCTTCATCAAAAGGAAGGCGAAGGCGGGCTTCAGGTATGCCCGGGCAAAGATGCGGCCCTCAAGGAATGGACGGATGTTCCGCCGCGCAAGGGTTATATCACCTGCAACATCGGCGACATGCTGATGCGCTGGTCGGACGACCAACTGCAATCGACGTTGCATCGGGTACGCATGCCGCGCGAGGGCGAATACATGGGGCGGCGCCTGTCGCTGCCTTTCTTCTGCCAGGCAAACCGCGATGCGGTCATGCAGGGTCCGCTCGGTAAATACGAGCCGATCACCGCCGGCGAGTACCTGACCCGCCGCATCAACGCCAATTTCGCCAAGAAGTGACGTTGAAGATGGTCCGTTGCGGTGACATCGTGGAACAGTCAATCCGACTCCCGTCAGGCAACGGACCCATCATGCTTCATGGACGCGCGCTGCGCTATATCGACGAGGTTGCCCGACAGGGCTCTATCCGCAAGGCGGCAAAGACATTGCATGTCGCCGCCTCTGCGGTGAACCGCTACATCCTGGAACTTGAAGAAGAGCTGCAAGCGCCCATTTTCGAGCGTCTGCCCCGCGGACTGAAATTGACCAGCTCCGGTGAAATCCTGATCCAGCATATTCGCGAAACCCTGCAGGCTCATCAGCGAATGCGTGCTCAAATCCAGTCGCTCAAGGGATTGAATCGCGGTGAGGTGGTGATTGCGACGATGGCAACACTTGCTGCCGGCCGGATCGCCGAGATCGTTGCAGCCTACCGTGAAAAACATCCGCAGGTCAGTCTGCGGATCATGGTGGGCGATCGGACGACCGTCGCAGAGATGGTGGCACTCGGCCAGGCCGATCTCGCCATCGCCTACAACCTGCCCGACGACACCCGGCTGCAACGCGCCGCGGAATTCCGTCACGCGCTGGGCGCGGTCGTCGCTCCCACCCATCCGCTCGCAACCCGCAGCAGCGTGCGCATGTCCGATTGCCTGCTCTATCCGCTGGTTCTGGCGGATCGGTCACTGTCGCTGCGCGAGGTCGTTGAGGCGACAGCACCGGCGCGGGCCACCCTCGTTCCCGTTGTAGAGACCAATTCGATGGAGCTGATGAAACGCCTTGCCCGGACAGCGCCTCACATCACGTTCCTCAACAGACTCGATGTGGATCGCGAGACTGCGACCGGCGAACTGGTTTTCATCCCGCTGACCGGAACCGGCTCGTTGCAACGGCTCAATATCCTCCACCGCGCCCGCGGCTCACTCTCGCCTGCCGGCAGCCATTTCATGCAATTTGCGCAGGAGCGTTTGCTTGCCTCGTTCGACGAGAGCTGACTGCCCGGCACCCACCCGATAGAGACCCGCCATGAACGATATTTCCCTGTTTCCCAACCTTGCCGCCCGTTTGGCGAGACCCGAGCGCATTCGTCTGGCAAAGGCGCGCGTGCCGGTCGCCCTGCTTGCCGATGACGCGCCTTATTTTGCCAAGGTGGACCGGGACGGCTCGGCGCTCGTCGACATTCTGATCGAGAACGGCAGGATTGCGGCCATAATGCCCACCTTTGTCGACAGTGATGAAGATACAGTCGCACTCGACGGCCGCCATGTCTGGCCGTTGCTGATTGACGCACATGCCCATCTCGACAAGGGCCACACCTTGGGCCGAGCGCCCGATTCCGGAGGAATGCATCCTGGCGCGCGCGCGGCAACCACGGCGGACCGTCTCGCCCACTGGAACACCGATGACCTTCTGCGGCGGATGGAATTCGGCCTTGCGACGGCTGACGCCCATGGCGTTGCAGCCATCCGCACCCATCTCGACAGCCACGAGGGACAAGCGGAAATCACCTGGAACGCTTTTGCAGAGGTGCGCGAGCGCTGGAAAGGCCGCATCACCCTGCAAGCCGCCGGCCTCGTGCCACTTGATGCCTACAGCGACGATTATGGCGCGCGTCTTGCCGATATCGTTGCCGGCCACGGCGGCCTGCTGGGTGGCGTCACCCGTGCCTCCGGCGGAACGCACGGGGCAAGCCTCGACGATATAGACCTGCTGCTTGATCGGCTGTTCGTGCTGGCGAAGGAGCGGGAACTGAATGTCGATCTGCATGTCGATGAGGCCGCGCAAGCCGATGCTTTGCCGCATGTTGCGCGTGCCGCCATCCGCCATGGCTACGAGGGGCGCGTAACCTGCGGCCACTGCTGCTCGCTTGCGCTTCTGGGCGAGCAGGAACTACGCGACACTATCGCGCTGATCGCGGATGCCGGCATTTCGATCATCACGCTGCCAACCGTCAACATGTATCTTCAGGACCGCAAAGACGGTCGTACCCCGCGCTGGCGTGGGGTCACGCCGGTAAAGGAACTGCGGGCGGCGGGCATTCGGGTGGCTGCGGCCGGAGATAATTGTCGTGATCCCTTCTTTGCCTATGGCGACCATGACATGCTGGATACCTGGCGGCAGGCGGTACGTATCCTTCACCTCGACCACCCTTACGCGGATGCAGCCGCGCTTGCCGGCCCAGCACCGGCCCGCATCATGGGCATTGACGCCGGCACGATCAGCGTGGGGCGCCCGGCGGACCTGATGATCCTGGAGGCCTGGAGTCTCGATCAGGTCATCGCCCGCCCACACGCCGATCGTATCATTCTCCGCAAGGGGATCCTATCCAACAGGACATTGCCCTCCTATAGCAAGCTGGCCGATTTTCGGACGATGTAGGTCCGGCGCTGCTCATGCTTGAAACACCAAGGGACACCGGCGTGTTGAGTTTCGGCTGGCTGCCGACAACTCATGGACGCAGCCGCAGCAGAACATCCATGTCTGGATGAATGCGAAAAGGCGCCGGGCGGACCGCCGGGCGCCTTTCAATTATCTGCAAATCTATCGCCTGATCAGTGGGCCTTCATCTCGCGCACGATCTCATCCGCCTTCATCGAGGACGGATAGTAGGTCGGCCAATTGGTCACCTCGTTCAGAAGCGCGGCGCGGTCATTGCCCCAGTAGAGATGATAGTGGTCGGCCTTGTTCGGCGCAATCTGGTGATCACTGAACTGGATGAACTGCGGTGCTGCCGCATCGCCCTCGGTCTTCTTGAAGATGAAGCGGACGCCTCGGTTGCCCTTCTTGTAGGTCAGGACCTCCTTGCCATCATAGGCATAGCGGCCGGCCAGCGGCTTGCCCTTTTCGTAGAAGGTCACCATGTCGCCTTCGATGGTGATGCGCTCGACATCGGTCTTGTAACCGACCTCGTACTCGGCACGGATGTCATCAACGCTCGCGGTACCCTTTTCAGCCTTATGCTTCCAAACCGGCTCGAGTGTGCCATCCTTCAGATACGGGTAGATCGACTGCCAATCGCCGGCGTAGTCCGAGAGCGGACGGTCTTTGATCTGGGCGTCTTCGAAATAGCCGGCGTAAATTTTCGGATCGCCATGGCTGTGCGCGTGCTCACCATCGTGGTTGTGGTCATGACCGGCATGATCATGCCCCTCACCCTCGTGAACCTTGCCGCTGCCGCCGGCAACCGCGATGTTGTAGGGCTTGCCCTCAACCTTGATAGTACCGACTTCCTTGAGATCTTCCTTGGAGATCCGACGGACCAGTCCAGCATTCGGATCACTCATGACGACCTCGTCGCCCGCCATGGCGATGCGGGGGCGCGGATCGTTCCAGTGACCGTCCATGGAATAGGGCTCGGTTACTTTGGCGCTCTTGGTAACCTTCCCGTCAAGAACGTCGATCTGATGCAGCGAGCCGTCTTCAGTCAGAACGTATCCGAAGCGCGCGTTTGCCGGATCGAGAGCGAAGTCGATACGGCGGAACGGCAGTTCGATGTAACGGAAGTTCGGCGCATCGACGGGATCGACAACAACGAGGCCCTTGGCGCCGTAGTTGCCCAGGAAGACCTGCATGCTTTTGGCGCCAAGCAGCGTGCCTGTGGTCTGGCCTGCCGGCAGATCGGCAGGGTAGGTCAGCATTTTTGTGACTGGGCCATCCTTGCCCGCAGTTACCGTCAGGATGCCTTCCTTGCAACCTGCTGCTAGATATGCCCCTGAGAACGCCTCGCCGTGGATGCCGGTGCAGGTGGCGACATCACCCGCCGGTGTTCCATCTTCCTTCACGGCGCGCAGTCCAACGCGCGTCGGAGCGGCATCGCCTTCGACCGGTGCATCGGAAGCGACCGTCGTAACCCAACCGCTACCGACGGGAGCAGCAAAGCCATGATGCGCCCGTGCCTGCTTTAACTCCTTCGCCTCGACTTCGCCGTGCGAAAGCTCGTGCGCATCAACGATGGCCGCATAGCCGCCCTTGTCGAAATTGATTACCACCTTGCCGTCGTGATCGATGACGTGGAACGGCCGAGGTCCAGTCAAAGCCTCCTTAACCGCATTCGGCTCTTTGATTTCAATGTCTGAATGATCACCGTGAGAATGCAGCGAGATGCCGCTGTTGATGAAGTTTACGGCATCGTCGTCCGACTGGACTGAGACGATGGCAGCGCCTTCGTTGACGCTGTAGAGCTTGTTCTGGCCCTTTGTCTCAAACGTCCAGCGGTTCTCCGGCTTGCCAAGATCAAAGGCGGTTACCTTGCCTGCTTCATGGTCGCCGACGAACACGCGATATAGCGTGACGTTTTCCTCATTCTCTTCAGCAAAGGCAGCAGGCCCGAACAGGCTTACCGCCATGGCAAGGGCGGATACGCCCGGGATCAGATGTCTCACGTTTCTCTCCTTCTATATGACATATCGTAACGTTGCTGGGTGGGATTCGAGACTGCTTCAGTGAGGTCAGCCGCGATTGATGGCCTGCGAGAGCGTCTTGACGTTGTATCGCATCATCTCGATGTAGCTTGGCGCCGGGCCATCCGGTGGAGAGAGGGCATCGGAATACAGGACGCCGCCAAGCTCAAGCCCGGCCTCAGACGCGATCTGCTCGATGAGCCGCGCATCGGAAATGTTCTCCGAGAACACGGCAGCAGCCTTCTTCTCTCGAATCTCACGGATGAGGGAAGCGACGTCTGCGGCAGAAGCCTCGGATTCAGTCGAAACACCCTGCGGGGACAGAAAGGATATGCCATAATCCCGCTCGAAATAACGGAAGGCGTTGTGCGCGACGACCGCCACACGGTGGTCCTGTGGAATCTTGCCGATCTGCGCCCTGATGTCGGCGTCGAGCGCCGCCAATTTTTCAGTGTAGGTAGCAGCGTTCGCCTTGTAGGCTTCGCATCCGCCAGCGTCGGCTGCACAAAACGCCTTTTCGATGTTCTGGACGTAGGTTTTGACATTCCCAACCGATTGCCAGACATGCGGATCATTCGGTGTGGAATGAAAAATCGCCTTGCCGTCGACGAAATGGTAATGGCCACCGGTCGGGTCATTGAGGATGTCGGCGCCGTCGGTGATGGCGGTGACCGGCGCATCGGTCTGGCTTGCCTCGATCAGGCGCTCCATGAACCCTTCAAGAAGCAGGCCGTTGACAAGAATGACGTCGGCGCGGGCCAAGGCCATGGCATCGGCGGGGCGCGGTTCATAGACATGCGCGTCGCCATCCGGACCGACAAGCGTTCTAAGCTCGATGTGATCACCGCCGACCTGCTTTGCCAGGTCTCCAATGATGGAAAAGCTCGCCACGACCGACAGTTTTTTGTCCTGCGCATAGGCAGGCGCACCCAATGTGCCGAGCGAGGCGACAAGGAGACCGGTAAAAAGGAACGTTCGTTTCTTCATTGGTGTTTCCAGATTTAGCTTGAGATCAGGCAGTCAGATGAAGGGACCGCGGCAGAAGCATGCCGCGAGGGCTTGCGACGACGGACAGGAAATAGACGGCGCGGCGCGCCGGCGGCCACCAGGCAGGCGCTGCTCATCGGTCGCAACAGTCCAACAATGCCCCTCACCAAGGTCGACTTTCCCGATCCATTGCCGCCAACGTCGGTGACGAGGCTGCCCTTGTGCACCGCTTCGGTCAGGTGGTGTACCGCGGGATTCCTCTTGTACCCGAGCGTCAATTCGCTGAATGTCAGGCAGACGTCCTGCATCTTTTTCCCTTCGGTCGACCTCCATCGCGGTCGCTCGGAATTAACCGGGACTGCTTATGTAATGTTATTACATTCGTCAACCGATAATGTGACGTTATAACAGATCAAGCATCGGATCAGGATGCTGGCAGGGGCTGATGCAGTTGTGAAGCCTTCGATTTCTTTTGCGGCTGGCTTGCCCATCCCTCGCGGGCGGCATCGGTCATCCCATCCGGCATTCATCTGGCGCTCGCGATCACGCGGGAGATGCGCGCAGCAACGGGCGGCGTTCTCGCTCTTGGCCGAAGTTATCGCGTGTTCTTCGGATTACCCTGAGCAGCAATCCAGGGATTTGGAATCACATATGTGCCAAAGGCTTTGGTGGAGAAACAAATCGCGGACGGGCAATTACGGGCTGTGCTTGACGACTGGAGTTTGCCTTTCACCGGCTACCATCTCTACTATCCCGGCAGAGGCCAGATATCTCAAGCGATGATGGTGGTCGTTGATGCTCCTAGACAGCGCGCGAAAGCGTAACGTCGCTTGAGTTTTTGGGTCTTACCGAGCCCCACTTGGACCAGGGAGTGATCACGTTCAGCCCAGCAGCCTCGAAAGGACTTGTGTCACGAGTTGATATCGCAAGGCCATTTGCTGCCGCTGTGGCTGCAATGCAATGTAGCCATCGGCCGCGCCTCAAACCGTCCATAAATCGCCGCCCGCAGCGAACCGCGGGCGGCAAGGCGTTCAGAGCGCCTGGCAGATATGGTCGATGCTGTCCTTCACGGCAGCGCCAGGATCCTTCAACTCGTGCACCTCGGTTGCGAAGGGTTCGAAACTGTAAGGTCCCTTGTAACCGGCCGCCTCCAGCCTCCTGATCTGGGCAATATTTTCCAGCCTGTCGCCTCCATCCACCAGAATGCGGTGGGCGTCCAGCATGTCGGCGACGGAGACGCCGGGGTCGATCACGCCGGAAATATGCACGAGGCCGGTACGTTCGGGGAAGAACTCCGTCTCGCCTGCGAGATGGTGGTGGAAGGTGTCGTGCACCAGCCTGTAGACATCGCCGCCGCCTGCCGCATCGATGGCCCTGATGGCTTCGGCCTTGGTGCGCATCGAAGAGATCGGGAAACCGAGCGGCTCGACGAAACCAATCAGGTCACGTTCCTCGAGGATCGGTTTCATGGCCTTCAACGCCGCCACGAGATCGTCGAAGGAAACCACTGTACCGTCGTTAAGCGGGCACATGACCAGCGCTTTCGCGCCGCTTGCCGCCGCATAATCGGCCATGGCGACGGCCCGCGCAGGCAGGTCGCCCGACCAGACGTTGAAGGGATAAAGCGCATTGATCGAGATGATCGTCACGCCGGCCTTTTCGGCCGCCGCCTTCACGGCCGCCGGCTCCACCGTGCCGACGATATCAGGCAGGTCGTTGCGGATTTCGACTTCAGTTAGGCCGAGTTCGCGGGCTGTCGCGAAGAACGTCTCAAGGGAAAGCTTCGGCGCGGTGATGTGGTTGATGGCAAAACGCATGAAAGACCTCACTGATAAAGGGCGGGACGGGTGGGAAGCTCAATTGCGACGGCCGCCCCTTGCGTTTCCTGCGCGGCCACACAGGCGTCGGAGGTAATGGCGGCCACGTAGCCGTCCCAGGAATTGGGACCCGAGGCCGTGCCTTTCGCTGCCGCGCGAATGAAATCCTGCAATTCGACGTCGTAGCTGGCGATGAAGCGGTCTTTCCAGTCGGTGAGGATGTCGTTCTGCAGCTTGGCGCTAAGGCGGGTCTGCACCGACATCGGCTCCGGCAGGCTGGCAATGCCGTCTTCCCCCACCACCTGGCACTGGATATCATAACCATAATGGCAATTGACGAAGATTTCGACGTCGATGATCGTGCCCTTCGCCGTCTCCAGAATGACGATCTGCGGGTCCTTCAGCCGCGCATGGCTTCTGGCCGCCGAACGGGGGAAGAGAACACGCGCCGAAACATAGTCATCGTCGAGCAGCCAGCGCAGCACGTCGATCTCATGGATCATCGTGTCATGGATCGCCATCGGGGTGGCATATTGCTCTGGAACCGCCGGGTTGCGGTGGGCGGCGTGCACCATGATCGGCGCGCCGATCCTGCTATTGACGGCCTGTTTCAGCGCCACGTATCCGGCGTCATACCGGCGCATGAAACCCACCTGAACCAGCCGCCTGCCATGCGCTACCTCGGCGTCGACGATGCGTCGTGCCCCTTCCGCCGTTGTCGACAGCGGTTTTTCGCAAAAGCATGGCTTGCCGGCTTCAATTGCCGCCAGCACATATTGCTCATGCGTGGCACCCCAGGAGGTGACGAGCACGGCATCCACATCCGTCGATGCTATCAGCTCTTCACCAGTGGAGAAAACGACAGCATCCGGGGCAATGTCGTTTTTGACCGCCTCGGCGGAGACACGGTTGACGTCGCTCAGCGCAACGATCTTCGCACCGCCCAGAACCTTGTTGATACGGCGGGCATGATCACGCCCGATTGCGCCAGTGCCTACGACACCAATTCTGACAGTCATCTGAAAAACCTCATTTCCAGTATTTGGCGACGTATCGCCGGGTTTCGCTGAGCATGAACCGCGCGCTTTCATCGACGCGGTCTTCCCAGGCAAACACGCAGTTCGAGAGCACGCCGTCGAATTTCATGTCGGCAAGCGTTGCAAAGAAGATTTCCCAGTCGATCTCGCCCTGGCCGAAATCGGTGTGCTGATGCACCCTCACCTTCGAGCCGGGGGGATTGACGATGTAGCGTAGCTGCGACGACTTGTTGTGGTCATAGGTATCGGCAAGGCGCACATGCACCAGATGGCCCTCGGTCGCGCGCAGGTTCGCCACCATGTCCGGCCCATAGAAGAACGTGTGCGGCGCGATGAAGGAGGCCTTTACCGCCTTGGAATTGATGGTCTTGACAATGTCGATTGCCGGCGCGATCTCCTCGATCCAGTCTTCTGGATGTGCCTCCAGCGACAGCACCAGACCCTCCCGCTCAAGGATCGGCACGAGAATATCCATGGCGCGGAAGAACTGCGCTTCGCAGGTTTCCGGACGATGCAGGCCGGAACGGTCGTTGAGGCTGCGATCCGGCGAGCCGCCACGGCCGAATTCCGAAACGAACATCGGGCATTCCATTTCGACCGCAATCTCGATGGCGCGTTTCCAGTTGTCGATCGCCACCTCCCATTCGTCCGGATAGGGGCTTGCCCAGCGGTACATGGGTTGCAGCGTCGCAAGGCCGACACCATGGTCCTTCAACGCCTTTTTGAATTCGGCGACGCGTTCGGGATAGACCTTCGGCCGGGTCCACCAGGAAAGGAAATCCGGACGGGGTGAAAGTTCGACGTAATCATAGCCGAGTTCGGCAACCTTGCGGCAGGTCTCGGCCAGCGAAAGGTGCCGGAACATGTGGGGGTCGAGTGTATGTTTCATGGCTGTTTCCAGTGGAGTGATAAATGGACCGGGCCAAAGCCCCGCTTATTTGGCGTAGGCGGACATGTTTTCCGGGGTCACGAGTTCAAAGGGCACCCAAAGCGTCTTCTCAGTGCTTTGCCCGGCAGCGGCCTTCACCGCCGTCTGAACCGAAACCTCGCCCTGCTTCGTCGCATTCTGGTAGACGGTAATGTCGAGATCGCCGGCCTGCATGGCGGCAAGGCCG
The DNA here is from genome assembly GCF_002008225.1 of Agrobacterium salinitolerans. Lineage (GTDB taxonomy): Bacteria > Pseudomonadota > Alphaproteobacteria > Rhizobiales > Rhizobiaceae > Agrobacterium > Agrobacterium salinitolerans. Next base: position 65,863 of record NZ_MRDH01000022.1, read on the forward strand.
TCTGGCGTGGCGTCGATGCCGGCGATGACCACATCCTTCATGGAATCGCCCGCCGCCTTCAGAGCCTGCGCGGCACCGATCGCCATTTCATCATTATTGGCGATGACCGCATCGAACTGGATCCCCGCCGTCAGCCAGGAGGAAACGAGGTCCTGCGCCTGCGTGCGGCTCCAGTTCGCCGTCTGCTTTTCGAGGATTTCGATCTTGCAGTCCGGCCGGGCAAACACCGTTTCCACATCCATGGTGCGCACCAGCGCCGCATGGTTTTCCAAAGGTCCCATCAGGATCACGGCCTTGCCCTTGCCGCCCATCAGCTTACAGGCGGCTTCGGCCTCCATCGTGCCGGAATCGAGTTCGTTGGAACCGACGAAGGCTGTGCCATCAGGCAGGCCGGTTTCCAGTTCTGCCGGCGGGTGATTGACATAGACGAGCGGGATTTTTGCGGCTGATGCGGCCTTGGTGATCGCCGAGGTGGCATCGCCATCCACGGCATTGACGATGATCGCATCGACACCGTTGGCGATGAAATTCTGCACCTGATTGAGCTGTTTCGAAGGATCGAGCTGGGCGTCCTCCACCAGAAGCTCGATGTTCTTGTCACGCCCCGCCTCAGCCCTGATGCCGTTCAGCAAAATCGTCAGGAACGGGTTGTCGAACGATGTCATGGAGACCGCAACACGGGTCTCGGCAAGGGTAGGCGTTGCGAAAATGTAGAGCGCAGTCGCCATCAACAGGTTTTTCAAAATCTTTCCTCCCGCGGAAAACCTCCGCTGGTTCAATCGCACTGATATCGCTGAAGCCGGAATATCCTCCCCCCGCCTCCAGCGTCTTCGGTCTGTCACGTCGTTGTCAGGCCCGAACGATCTCAGTTCTTGGCCTGATAGTCCTTGAGGTTTGCGGGTGTGACCAGTTCGAAGGGTACGAAGACCTTCTTGTCGACCGCATCCCCCTTTGCCAGTTTCAGCGCCGCATCAACCGCGCCCTTGCCCTGGCCGGCGGCGTTCTGGAAAACGCTGACATCGAGCTCACCCGCCGCCATGGCGGCAAGCGCGTCCTGCGTGGCGTCGATGCCGGCGATGATGACGCTATCCATCGACCGACCTGCCGCCTTCAGCGACTGGATGGCGCCGATGGCCATTTCGTCATTGTTGGAAATGACCGCATCGAACTCCACGCCGGCCGAAAGCCAGTTGGTCATCAGGTCCGAGCCTTGAGTGCGCGACCAGTTGGCGGATTGTTCCTCGACAAGCTTCATGAAGCTACAATCGGGCGCCGCCACCACATCCTTGATATCCTGCGTGCGCATGCGCGCCGCCTGGTTGGAAAGCTCGCCCATCATCACCACCGCCTTCGCTTCCGTCTTGCCGGCCGCCTTCAGCAGGCGGCAGACTTCCTGTGTCTGCAGGGTGCCGGACTGCTTTTCATCGGAGGCAACGAAGGCCTGTTTTTCCGGCAGGCTGTCGAGGTTGACCGGCTGGCGGTTGACATAAACGAGCGGAATGCCGGCGGCAGCGGCCGCCTGGGAAAGCGCCACGGTCGCATCGGTATCCACCGGGTTGACGATGATGGCGTCGACGCCGGCGGCGACGAAGTTCTGCACCTGGCTCAACTGCTTGCCGACATCGTTCTGCGCATCCTCGATCTGCAGCGAAACGCCGCTCATGCCCTTGGAATAATCGATCATGCCGTTGCGCAGCACGGTCAGGAAATTATCGTCGAACAGGGCCATCGAAACGCCGATGGTTTCCGCCGAGGCGGTTGTCGCCAGCATGGTGGCGAGCGCTGCAATCGCGAAATGTCTTTTCATGTCGTTCTCCTCCAAAACCCTTGAAAAGAACCGGCTGCACGGTTCAGCGCCCATCGCGCCGCTACCGTTTTCCGGCAAAAAATACCCGTCGCCGCGAAGAGAAGTCCGCAGCCTGAAGCAATCCGAAACATCGTTATTATCGTGGATCAGCCTCCTGCCCGCTCCACACGCAGGCAAGATTTCCCAGTCCCGGCCCGGCGTCAACGGGTTAGCGGTAACCGAAACCATCAACGCTGATAGAAACAGACGAGGAATTTATGATAGAATCTATCAAACCCTCAAAGGCTTTCAGGAACCCACAGATGGGCGGGTACAAACCGCTGTCCCGGCGTTTCCGCCATGCCATGTTCGATGCTGTGGACCATGGTGGCGATGAGATCTGTGCATAATTCGCGAAGCGGCGTCTGGAATATGCCGCTGATACGCTTTTCCAGCAACGCCTGACGGGATTCGGGCGTCAGTTCATTCACAAGACAGACGATGGCCTCCTGCCGGTTTTCCTGCTGCAGGGCCTCGATGACGCCTTCCATGCCGCCGCCGATGCAATAGATGCCGACCAGATCCTTATGCTTGGCGATGGTGTCCATCACCAGCTCATAGGTCAGCCGCCGCGTTTCCAGCGTAATCAGTGCATCCATCACCTGGAATTCCGGCGAATATTCCCGCATATAGCTGCGAAAGCCGGTCTCGCGCAGCGAATGACCGTGAAAACGGTGGCCGCCGAGCAGCAAAAGCACCTTGCCCCTGCTGCGCGCCAGCCGCGAGATCATCCAGGCCGCCGTGCGTCCCACTTTCATATTGTTGGCGCCGAGATAAGCTTCCCGCACCCCCTGCGCGAAATCCGAAAGCAGCGAAAATGTCGGAATGCCCTTCGCCTTCAGTCCCTCGACGGCGGCGGTGACATCGTGATGGTCCGGCCCCGTGGCCGCTACGGCCTGCACGCGGCCCTTCATGCCCGTCAGAAGGGCCGCAAGCTCGCTCGGCTCGCCCGACTGGGCAAATTCAATGCGCAGATTGAGATGGCGATCCCGGACGTTGCGCACCGCAAGCTCCAGCTCATCGGCAAAGGTCTGGTAGAAGGCGTGCCGTTCCTTGCGCAGGATGATGCCGAGACTATAAGACGGCAGATCGGCCAGCATGCGCCGGCGAATGATGTTGGCTGCGTGAAAACCGATCTTCTCCGCCGCCTCGAACACCCGCCGCGCGGTTTCCTCCCGCACCGGCAGCCGGCCGTTCAGCACCCGGTCGACTGTGGCGACGCTGACGCCGGCGGCTGTCGCAACATTTGTGATGGTCGGACGTTTCATGCTGGCACCCGCATACGGAAAGATTCCTGTCATATCTCGCAAAACATGTCACGGATCGTGAAGTAATCCAACATGGGTGAAGGGATATGGCATCGAGTGCTTCATCGTAATCAGGCCAGAGCTACACCGCAGGGCCGACTTGCCTGGTCCAGTGCGCTCCTCCCCTCATCTCTGTGCTTGTCACAGAGATCCAGCCAGCCCAAGTCCTTGGGCTGAGAAGAGTCCTTTCGCCGCGCAGACGCGCGTCGGCCGGATTCCTGTGACAAGCACAGGACTGAGAAGGCCGGGATATGTCAGAGCGAGATAATCACCCAGCCGCCGAGTAGCCTGAATGACCACTGTCACACGTAAAGAAACTGCGGCAGCGGCATTCGCACCCTTTTCACGATGCAGAATGCCGCCAAACAATCAGACCCGCTCCAGTGCCACGGCAATACCCTGCCCGACGCCGATGCACATGGTGGCGAGCGCAAGACGTTTGCCGGTCAGCGAAAGTTCGAGCGCCGCCGTGCCGGCGATGCGGGCGCCGGACATGCCAAGCGGATGGCCAAGCGCGATCGCACCGCCATTGGCATTCACCCGCGCATCGTCATGCGCAATGCCGAGCTGGCGTAGCGTCGCGAGACCCTGGCTGGCGAAAGCCTCGTTCAGCTCGATCACGTCCAGCTGTTCCTGCTTCAGCCCGAGCCGGGCCAGCAGCTTTGCGGAGGCCGGCGCCGGGCCGATCCCCATGATCCGCGGCGGAACGCCGGCGGCGGCGCCGCCGAGAATGCGGGCAATCGGCGTCAGCCCGTATTTTCTCGCAGCTTTCGCCGATGCGACGATGAGTGCGGCAGCACCGTCATTGACGCCAGACGCATTGCCTGCCGTCACGGTCGCACCATCGCGTTTGTTAACCGGCTTCAGCTTCGCCAGCGCTTCAAGGCTTGTGGCCCGAGGATGCTCATCCTTCGATACCACCAGAGGATCGCCCTTGCGCTGCGGGATGGAGACGGACACGATTTCTCTGTCAAGACGACCATTGGCCTGCGCGTCAGCCGCCTTCTGCTGGCTGCGAACGGCGAAGGCGTCCTGATCCTCTCGGGAGACCTGATAGTCAATGGCGACGTTATCGCCAGTCTCCGGCATGGAATCGACGCCATATTGCGCCTTCATCAACGGGTTGATGAAACGCCAGCCAATGGTGGTGTCGTAGATTTCGGCATTGCGCGAAAAGGCGCTCTCCGCCTTGGGCAGCACGAACGGCGCGCGGCTCATGCTTTCCACGCCGCCGGCGATCATCAATTCCGCCTCGCCTGATTTCACGGCGCGGGCGGCTGTGATGAGGGCATCCATGCCCGAGCCGCACAGGCGGTTCATGGTCGTGCCGGTGATCGAGACCGGCAGGCCGGCCAGAAGCAGCGACATGCGTGCGACGTTGCGGTTATCCTCTCCCGCCTGGTTGGCGCAGCCGAAGATCACATCTTCGACCGCTTCCCAGTCGACGGACGGGTTGCGCTCGACGAGCGCCTTCAAGGGGATCGCACCGAGATCGTCGGCTCGCACCGAAGAAAGCGCGCCGCCGAAGCGGCCGATGGGCGTGCGGATATAGTCGCAGATGAATGCGTCGGTCATCGGTTTTTCCTCAAAGTTCCGGGGCGACGAGATCGGCAACCTCGCCATCGACCGCCAAAGGCGCGCCGGTCATGGCCTGAAGCGCTTCGAAGGTGATGCCCGGCAGCTTTTCGCGCAGCACGAAGCGGCCTTCAACGATGTCGATCACGGCGTGGCTGGTGTAGACACGGGTGATGCAGCCGACGCCGGTCAGCGGGAAGGAGCAGGCTTCCACCAGCTTCGGCTTGCCGTCCTTGGTCACATGTTCGGTGATGACGAAGACCTGCTTGGCGCCATGCACCAGATCCATCGCGCCGCCGACGGCCGGCACGCCCTTGGAGCCGACGCGCCAATTGGCGAGATCACCATTCTGCGCCACCTGATAGGCCCCGAGGATAGCCACATCCAGATGCCCGCCGCGCACCATGGCGAAGCTGTCGGCATGGTGGAAGAATGCCGCGCCCGGCTTCAGCGTCACGGCTTTCTTGCCGGCATTGATGAGGTTCCAGTCTTCTTCGCCTTCCGGCGGCGCCTCGCCGAAATTCAGGATGCCGTTTTCGGTATGGAAAATCGCCTGACGGCCGGGCGGCTGGTAACGCGCCACCATTTCGGGAAAGCCAATACCGAGATTGACATAAGCGCCGTCCTCGATGTCCTGCGCCGCGCGCCAGGCGATCTGGGCGTTGGAAAGCTTGATGTCTTCGCGGGTGTCGATGGTCGTGGTCATGCGTAGGCTACTCCGGCGCGAATGAGGACTTCTTCCTGTTGCGGATCGGGGATTTCGACGATGCCGTTCACGAAAATGCCTGGTGTGACGACATGCTCCGGATCGATCTCGCCGGCTTTGACGATCTTCGAGACCTGCGCGATGGTGGTCTTTGCCGCCATGCACATTAGCGGGTTAAAATTGCGGCCCGCCTTATTGTAGGTGAGGTTGCCATAGGTATCGCCAAGCTCCGCCTTAACGATAGCGAAATCCGCCTTCAGCCATCGCTCCTGCACGTATGAGCGACCGTCGAACTCCGCGATGACCTTGCCTTGCGCCAGTTCCGTGCCAAAGCCGGTCGGGGTGTAGAACGCCGGAATGCCAGCGCCGCCAGCGCGAATGCGCTCGGCAAGCGTGCCCTGCGGCACCAGTTCCAGCTCGATTTCGCCAGCCAGATACCGGTCGGTGAAAGCGCGCGGATCGGACGAGCGCGGGAAGGAGCAGATCATCTTTTTGACCATGCCGGCATCGATCATTGCGGCGATGCCGATGCGGCCATTGCCGGCATTGTTGTTGATGACCGTCAGGTTCTTTGGGCCCTTGTCGATCAGTGCGTGGATCAATTCGATAGGCGCGCCGGAGCCGCCGAAACCGCCGATCATGATCGTCGCACCATCGCCGATGCCGGCAAGCGCCTCTTTAGCGCTCTTAATTGTCTTGTCCATTCTCAAAACCTCCATCCAGCCGAGCGGATGGAACCCGCAAGGCTGCCTGACCGTGAGGTAAATCCGAAACCACCTCGACGGCAAGGATTTTGTGCGTTATATGATTTTTGTTCGTATATCGCACACACGGAGCTAGGACATGGCCGTCAGCGAAAGAGACATGATGGGTGGTCTTGCCAAGGGATTGCGGGTGATCGAGGCCTTCAGCGCCGAACGGCCGCGCCTGTCGATCTCTGACGCCGCCGAGATCGCCGGGCTGGACCGAGCCACGACGCGGCGTTGTTTGCTGACTCTTTCGGAGCTTGGCTATGCGGCCTATGACGGCAAGTTCTTCACCGTGACGCCGAAAGTCCTGCGGCTCGGCACCGGCTGTTTGGCCACCATGCCGCTTCCGAAGATCGTCCAGCCGCTGCTCGACCGATTGTCGGAGGAGATCGGCCAGAGCACCTCCGTTTCCATCCTGGACGAGACCGAAATCGTTTATGTGGCGCGTGCCGCTCAGCAGCGGGTGATGTCGATCGCGCTGATGCCGGGGTCGCGCCTGCCGGCCTATTGCACCTCCATGGGCCGGGTTCTGCTTTCGGCGCAGATGGCCGAGCGGCAGCGCGCCATTCTCGAGGCCTCCAGGCGGGTGGCACGCACGGAAAAGACGATCACCAGGTTGGACGCACTGCTCGCGGAAATCGAGGTCACCGGCCATCGCGGCTATGCGCTGATCGATCAGGAGGTCGAGATCGGCCTTCGCTCCATCGCCGTTCCGCTGAAAAGCGTGCGCGGCCAGACGGTTGCCGCCCTTAATGTCGGGCTTGCCGCCTCGGTCGCCTCGATGGAGGATCTGGTGGAGCGATATCTACCCGCCCTACTTGCCGTTCAGCGCGAACTGGCAAGAATGCTGGTCTGAAGCGGCACCTGCCGCGCGCCGGAATCCCCCATTTTCCGCTGCTCCGCCAGCCGCCAGGCACGCGGGGTCATGCCGGTCTCGCGCTTGAAGAACCGGTTGAAATAGGCCGGATCGGCAAAACCCAGCCCCTCGGCGATCATCTGCACGCTCGAAACGGTAAAGATCAGTTCCTGCTGGGCGATCTCGATCTGGCGTTTGGCGATCAGCCGCTGCAGGCTGAGGCCGGAAACGGAACGGACCAGACGATTAAGGTGGGTTTCGGAAACACCGAGCTTCCCGGCATAAAACCCGGCTTTCTGCGGCTCGCGGATATGACGGGCGATCAGCGACAGCAGCCGTTCAAAACGCTGCTCGGCCAAGCCTTCGCCGCTGGTTTCCAGAAGCGGCCGCGCCGCCCGTACAAGAAGCGTGACGACGGTGGCGAGCTGCCCTTCGATCATCGCGTCGCGACCGGTCTCGCGGGCCTCATATTCCGCGGATATCCGTTCAAACCCGCTGCGCAGGCAGTCTTTCTCGGCAAAATTCAGCAGGGGCACAAGCACCGGCTGCTGGAAATTCCGCAGCAACAGCGCCTGCACCGATGCAGGCAGCGCCCCGGGCAGCATGGTGACGATGACTCCGCCGATATCTCGGGAAAAACGGAAGCCATGTTCGAACCCCGGCGGCACGATGATGGCGACCGGCGGGCGGATCGGCTCGACACGACCGTCGAGCAACGCATCGCCCTCGCCACCGAAAATGTACAAGATTTGCAGAAAGGCGGAATGCCGGTGCAGACCGATTTCAAAGCGATGCAGGCTGCTTCGCGAAAAAAGCGTCTCGCAATGGAAGCGAAAATCGGTGCCTTGTATGGCTTCTTCGCCATAAAGCCCTTCACTGGCAGTCAACCGCATCTCACCACATTCCTTCGCATGATGGTCGGATTGTGCAATTTACCGGCCGGAAAGTCCATTGAGCTTTCCGCGTCCCCTCGTCAATTCTTGATAGGAGACAAGTTCGGGAGGAAACAATGCGTACACAGGTCGTCATCATCGGCTCCGGTCCCTCGGGGCTGCTGCTTGGCCAGCTTCTGGCGGGAGCCGGCGTCGAGACCGTCATTCTCGACCGGGTCAGCAAGGAGTACATTCTTGGCCGTGTCCGCGCCGGCGTGCTGGAAGAAGGCACGGTGCAACTCATGGAAAAGGTCGGCGCGGATAAGCGCCTGCACCGGGAAGGCCTCCCGCATGACGGTTTTTCGCTGACCTTCGGCGGCCGCGACCACCGCATCGATCTCTTCGACCTGACCGGCGGCAAACGCGTCATTGTTTATGGCCAGACCGAGGTGACCCATGACCTGATGGATAGACGCGAAGCGGCAAATCTTGTGACCATCTACGACGCCGGCAATGTCGAACCGCATGATTTCGATGGCGCAAGCCCCTATGTCACCTATCAGAAGGACGGCGTAACCCACCGTATCGATTGCGATTTCATCGCCGGTTGCGACGGCTTTCACGGGGTGAGCCGCAAGTCGGTGCCGCAGGGGGCGATCAAGGAATTCGAGAAGGTCTATCCTTTTGGCTGGCTCGGCATTCTCGCTGACGTGCCGCCGGTCAATCACGAACTCATCTATGCCAACCATCCTCGTGGTTTTGCGCTCTGTTCCATGCGCTCAAACACGCGCAGCCGTTATTATATTCAATGTTCGCTGGAGGACCGGCCGGAAGACTGGAGCGACCAGCGCTTCTTCGACGAAATCCGCCGCCGCCTGCCGGAAAACCATGCGGATGCCATGGTCACAGGCCCGTCCTTTGAAAAATCCATCGCGCCGCTCCGGTCATTCGTCTGTGAACCGATGCGGTTCGGAAGGATGTTTCTGGCCGGAGACGCCGCCCATATCGTGCCGCCGACGGGCGCCAAGGGCCTTAACCTTGCCGCCAGCGATGTTCATTATCTGAGCGAGGCGCTGATCGAATTTTATCGCGAGAAGTCCGAGGCCGGCATCGACGGCTATTCGCAGAAAGCGCTTTCCCGCGTCTGGAAGGCGGTGCGCTTTTCCTGGTGGATGACAACGATGATGCACCGCTTCCCCGATACCGGAGATTTTGGCCAGCGCATACAGGAGGCGGAGCTGGATTACCTGGTGCAATCGCGCGCCGCTTCCACCGCGCTTGCGGAGAATTATGTGGGGCTTCCTTACTGAGAGACAGCCTCCGGCCGACCATCCAGCAACTCGCCCGCCGCCTCGCGGATGGCCTGCATCAGCAACGACAGCGGCAGCGTGGGCTGCATATCGGCCCTCACCGTCAGCCCCACCGGGCCACTGGTATCGCCGGTCTCGACGGGCAGGATTGCGAGAATACCATCCGCCACATCGGCCGCCACCACGCCTTCCGAGATGATCCAGATCGCATCGCTGGTGCGCAGGAAGGCGCGGCCGAAGGCGTCGGACACGGTTTCGATGCGGATCGGCAGGGCCGGCACGCCGTTGGCGATCAGGAACTGCTCGACGACTGGGCCGATGACTGATTGGCGTGTCGGCATCAACACCGGATATTCATGCAGGTGATCGAACACGGAAAGGCCGGGTAAGAGCAGCGGATGGCCGGCGCGCACCACGAAGCGCACTTTTTCCGAATAGAGATGCTCGAAGGAAAAACCGGCCATTTTCTGCGGCGCGGCGAGACGCCCGACGACGAGATCGAGATCGCCGACACGCAGCTGCTCCAGCAGAACAGCATTTTCTCCCGTCACGATCTTCACCGGGCTGCCGGTCTTTTCCGCCAGAAATCCGGCCATCGCCTTCGGCATGATGCGAACAGACACCGTGGGCAGAGCGCCGACCCGCACCGGCGGACCGGCGCGCGCCGCCTCCTGCGATACCGAATCGACCGCCTGGCGCAACGCCGTCATCGTCGCGCCCGCGTGGCGCAGGAACACCTCGCCATAACGGCTGATGCGGATGCCGCGCCCCTCCCGGTCGAACAGCGAGACGCCGAGAATCTCTTCCAGTTCACGGATCGTTTTCGTTACCGCCGGCTGGCTGACATGCAGGATCTCCGCGGCCCGGATGACGCTTTTTTGCCGCGCCACCTCCACGAAAGTCTGCAGGTGGCGGAACTTGATACGCTGATCGACCATCGCTCATATAATCCAGTGGTTATGATTTTCATCGATAATGTCATTTTACTTAACCGGAACCCGCTTGCAATATCCCCGGCAGGAGGAGCACATCATGCATTTTCTGCGCTGCGGCGAGACGGTGATCCATTATCACGTCAAGGGATTGGACACAGGCAAGCCGGTCGTCGCCTTCATCAATTCGCTCGGCACGGATTTCCGCATATGGGATGCGGTGATTGAAGCGCTTGGCGATGATTATGCCTATGTGCTGCACGACAAGCGCGGCCATGGGCTTTCCGATGTCGGGCAGCCGCCCTATTCCATCGACGATCACGCCGGCGATCTGATCGCACTCCTCGATCATCTTGGCGTGAAGAGCGCGATCATCTGGGGCCTGTCGGTCGGCGGCCTGATTGCGCAGGGGATTTATGCCCGCCGTCCCGATCTGGTGCGCGCGCTCATACTCAGCAACACCGCACACAGGATCGGCACGGCCGAGATGTGGAACGCCCGCATCGACAAGATCGCCGCAGACGGCCTCGTCTCGCTGGTCGATCCCGTCATGGAGCGTTGGTTTACACCCGCCTTCCGTCAGCCTGACAACGCCGTCTATGCAGGCGCGCGCAATATGCTTTCGCAACAGCCGGAGGCCGGTTACAGCGGCACGTGTGCGGCCATCCGCGATGCGGATTTTACCGAAGAGGCCGGGCGCATCGCCGTGCCGACGCTTTGTGTCGCGGGCGATCAGGATGGCTCTACCCCGCCGGAACTGGTGCAATCGCTGGCCGGTCTCATTCCCCCAAGCCGCTTCGTCACCATTGCCGGCTGCGGCCATATTCCCTGCCTCGAACAGCCGCTCGTTTACGCACAGGCGGCAGGCATTTTTCTCAATACCTTGCCGGAGCATTGACCGATGGCGGACCATATCGACAAGAACGCAAGATTTGAACAGGGCATGAAGACCCGCCGCTCCGTACTCGGCGACGCCCATGTGGACCGGGCGCAGACCATGACGTCCGGTTTCGACCAGCCTTTCCAGCAGCTCATCACCGAAGCCGCCTGGGGAACGGTCTGGTCCGGCAACCACTGGACGAAGCGGGAGCGCTCGATGGTGACCATCGCCCTGCTCGCCGCCCTCGGGCAGGACGAGGAGCTGGCCATGCATGTGCGCGCCACCGCCAATACCGGCGCCACCGAAGCGGATATTCGCGAGGCACTGCTGCATGTGGCGATCTATGCCGGCGTGCCCGCCGCCAACCACGCCTTCAAGATCGCCAAGCTTGCCCTGGCCGGTATGAAGGCCGATAGTTCCGCTGATAATTCTGGCGATGGGGAGGAGACGAAATGAGCAACCAACCGCCCGAAACCGGGCCCTTCTTCGCGCGCAACCGCGATATTCATCCGCTCGCCTATGCGCCCGGCTACAAGACCTCGATCCTGCGCTCGCCGCAGCGCGCCCTGATTTCGCTTGAGGGCACCAAAAGCGAGATCACCGGCCCCGTTTTCGGCCATGGCATGCTCAACCCGCTGGATAACGACCTCATCCTCAACTATGCCCGCCCCGGCGAAATGCCTGTTGGCCCGCGCATTCTGGTCCACGGCCGGGTGCTGGACGAACGCGGCCGCGGCGTGGACGGCGCACTGGTGGAATTCTGGCAGGCCAATGCCGGCGGCCGTTACCGCCACAAAAAGGAAAGTTACCTCGCCGCCATCGATCCGAATTTTGGCGGCGTCGGCCGCACGATCACGGATGAAAACGGCTATTACTGGTTCAAGACCATCCAGCCCGGGGCTTATCCCTGGCCGAACGGCGTCAATGACTGGCGGCCGGCCCATATTCACTTCTCAGTCTTCGGCCACGGCTTTGCCCAGCGGCTGATTACCCAGATGTATTTCGAAGGCGATCCGCTGATCTGGAAATGTCCGATCGTGAAGACCATCCCCGATGAGGACGCGATCAAACGCCTGATCGCCCCGCTGGACATGAATGCGACGCTGCCGATGGACATGCTCGCCTACAAGTTCGATATCGTCCTGCGCGGCCGCCGCTCGACCCTTTTCGAAAACCGCATGGAGGGAAACTGACCATGGTTCAGCCGCTCAGCTATCTCAAGGAAACCGCCTCGCAGACGGCAGGCCCTTACGTGCATATCGGCTGCACGCCGAATTTCGTCGGCATTGAGGGCGTGTTCGAGCGGGATCTCGGTTCAGGTCCGCTTTATAACGACAAGGCCCGCGGCGAACGCATCAGCGTGCGCGGCACTGTCTATGACGGTGCGGGAATGGCGCTGAAGGACGCGCTGATCGAAATCTGGCAGGCCGATTGCGACGGTTATTACAACAGCCCCAGCGAAACGCGGGGCAAGGCCGATCCGAATTTCATCGGCTGGGGCCGTTCGCCCGGCGACATGGATACGGGCGAATTCGTCTTCGAGACGATCAAGCCTGGTACAGTGCCCTTCCGCGATGGCCGGCCGATGGCGCCGCACATCACCTTCTGGATCGTCGCCCGCGGCATCAATATAGGCCTGCAGACCCGCATGTATTTCCCGGAAGAACAGGAGGCCAATGCCGCCGACCCGGTTCTTGCCCGCATCGAGCAAAAAAGCCGCATCGCCACGCTTGTCGCCAAAAAGGAAGAAGGCAACGTTTATCGCTTCGATATCCGTCTTCAGGGCGAAGGCGAAACCGTGTTTTTCGATATCTGACGCATATCGCGCTAAGGTGTGCAGCGGTTTTGCGACGACGATATGCGCAAAAGAAAGCGAGACGGAAGATGAGCCTTTCCCCCTTCGAGCATCCGTTTCTGTCAGGCCTCTTCGGCGACAGTGAAATCGTCGAGCTGTTTTCGGCAAGAGCGGATATCGACGCCATGGTCCGTTTCGAGGCGGGGCTGGCGCAGGCGGAAGCACAGGCCGGCATTATCCCCGAGGAGGCGGCAGAAGAAATCGTTTCGCGGCTTTCGGACTTTGCCGCCGATATGACCGCGCTTCGCCATGGCGTCGCGAAGGACGGCGTCGTGGTTCCCGAACTCATCCGGCAGATGCGCGCGTCAGTCGGCGGCAAGGCGGCCGACAGGGTGCATTTCGGCGCCACCAGCCAGGATGTCATCGACACCAGCCTGATGCTGCGGCTGAAGGCTGCGGCGGAAATCATCACGGCCCGCCTCGGCCACCTCATCGATGCGCTGGGAGACCTTGCCTCCCGCGACGGCCGCAACCCGCTGACGGGCTATACCCGTATGCAGGCCGCCATCGGCATCACCGTCGCCGCCCGGGCGGCGAGCTGGACTGCGCCGCTTGAACGCCATCTGCTGCGGCTCGAAACATTCGCACAGAGCGGCTTCGTCCTGCAATTCGGCGGGGCTGCCGGCACGCTGGAAAAGCTTGGCGACAATGCCGCAGCGGTGCGTGCCGATCTCGCAAAACGGCTCGGCCTTGCCGACAGGCCGCAATGGCAGAGCCAGCGCGACGGCATCGTCGAATTCGCCAATCTGCTCTCGCTGATCACCGGCGCGCTCGGCAAGTTCGGGCAGGATATCGCGCTGATGGCCGAGCTCGGTGCGGAGATCCGCCTTTCCGGCGGCGGCGGCTCCTCGGCCATGCCGCACAAACAGAACCCGGTCAATGCCGAAACGCTGGTGGCACTGGCCCGCTTCAATGCCGTGCAAATCTCGGCGTTGCACCAGTCGCTTGTCCATGAACAGGAAAGGTCGGGCGCGGGCTGGATGCTGGAATGGATGACACTGCCACAAATGGTGACGGCAACAGGGACGTCCCTGCTGATCGCCGAACGCCTCGCAGGACAGATAGACAGGCTGGGCGCGAAAGACGGCTAACCGGAAGACCGTCGAGTTCTTGATTAAATCAGCTTTCCCGGCACCTCCCGCCACCTCATTGGCGGCAGGATTTTCGCGCGTTGAAACCGCTTGGGTCTTTGCACATTAGCCATTGATAACAAAAGATTTTCTTAAAAATATCGAATGTAGAAAAAACAGCTTTTTAGCTGCTTTTTGACCGGGTGTAGCGCTTGACATAAAAATGAACTAACTGGTACAAACAATCATGTTGAAGTCATGCCGCAGGTGAGGAAAAGAACCTTCTGGACATGGTCAGACGAATGGAGGGCTTTGGCGCCGTAAGGTTCCCAAAGCGATAAGGACACGGCGAAACGCCTGTCCGGACCCGAACGGGTTGGGAGGAAGAATGTCTTACAGTCTCGATTTTTCGGCGGTCATAGACCGCCTGCCCGAGCTGCTTTTAGCCTGTCTGGCGACGATCGGCCTTGCGATTGCCGGCATGTCGCTCGCCACCGTCATCGGCGTTCTGGGCGTCGTCGCCCGCCGCTCGCGCTTCAAGCTGCTGCGCGGCCTCGTCATCGGCTTTGTGGAAGCCATTCGCAACACACCGTTTCTGGTGCAGATATTCTTCATCTTCTTCGCCCTGCCGCAGATTGGTATCAAGCTCAACCCGACGGTGACGGCCATCATCGCGCTGGCTCTCAACGGCGGCGCCTATGCGATAGAAATCATTCGTGGCGGCGTGGATTCCATTCCCAAGGGGCAGGTGGAGGCGGGGCTTGCGCTCGGCCTTCACCGCGCGCAGATCTTCCGGCACATCATCCTGAAGCCGGCGCTGCGGGCGGTCTATCCCTCGCTTACCAGCCAGTTCATCATGTTGACGCTGACCACCTCGGTCTGCACCTCGATCGCCGCTTACGAGCTGACCTCGGTGGCGCAGAAGATCGAGGCCGATACCTTCCGGTCCTTCGAGGTCTATTTCTCGATCACGCTGCTTTATCTCATCATTTCCTCGCTGATGATGGGCATTTTCTCGCTCATCTCCCGCACATCCTTCAGCTATCCGGTCAAGTGAGGAGAAGACAATGGCATCCATCGGTCCCAACGAATTCTTCTTCCTGCTGCAAGGCCTGAAATGGACGCTTGCGCTGACCATCATCGGTTTTATCGGCGGCGGCGTCTTCGGCCTTTGTGTGGCGCTTGCCCGCGTCGCGGACAGCCCGGCGATCCAGAGGGCGAGCACGGCATTCATCGCCGTTTTCCAGGGCACGCCGCTCCTGATGCAGCTTTTTGTGGTCTATTACGGCGTGGCGCTTGCGGGCCTCAATGTCGATGCCTGGGTCGCGGTCGCCATTGCTTTTACGCTGCATGCCAGCGCCTTCCTTGGCGAAATATGGCGCGGCGGCATCCAGGCGGTGCCGAAAGGCCAGACGGAGGCCGCCAATGCGCTCGGCCTGCACTATATCTCGCGCATGAAGGACGTAGTTCTGCCGCAGGCCTTCAAGATTTCGCTGCCCGCCACCATCGGTTTCCTCGTGCAGCTCATCAAGGGCACTTCGCTTGCGGCCATTGTTGGCTTCGTCGAGCTATCGCGCGCCGGCCAGATCGTCTCCAACCAGACGTTCCGCCCGCTCACCGTCTTCGCCATCGTCGGCATCATGTATTTCCTGATCTGCTGGCCGCTTTCCCTGTGGGGCGCCAGCGTTGAAAAGCGGCTGCAGACCGCAACCCGCTAAGTCTCGAAAACTCATCAGCTTTGTAAGGAGGAGCAAAAGATGAAAACCACCAGCATGAAATTCTCTCGTCGCGCCCTGCTCGCGCTTGCCGCGGCAACGGTTGCCCTGCCCTTCATCGCACCGGTCGATGCTTTCGCCGGTACGGTGGAAGAGGCCAAGGCCAAGGGCAAGGTCGTCATCGGCATTCAGGGCGACAACTCACCGTGGGGCTTCGTTAATTCAAGCGGCGTGCAGGACGGCCTCGATGCCGATATCGGCAAGGCCTTTGCCGATTATCTCGGGGTCAAGGTTGAGTTCGTACCGCTCGCCGTGGCAAACCGCATTCCGGCCCTTCTGACCGGCAAGGTCGACCTGCTATTCGCAACCATGGGCATGACGGCCGAACGCGCCAAGACCATTCAATATTCTAAGCCCTATGCCGGCAACGTGCTCTCGGTCTATGGCCCGAAGGACAAGAAGATCACCGGCTATGACGATCTGACGGGCATCGCCGTCGGCGTGCCGAAGTCGAGCGCCATGGACACCTCGATCACCGCAGGCGCCGGCTCCAAGGCCAATATCCTGCGCTTCGACGATGACGCCGCCAATATTCAGGCGCTGATTTCCGGCCAGGTCGAGGCCGTCGGCGGCAACCAGTTCTACGGCGACCGCCTGAACAAGGCTGCCGAAGGCAAATACGAACCGAAATTCGACCTGACGACGCTCTACAACGGCGCCGGCACCCGGCCCGGCGAAAAGGACTGGAACGAAACCGTCAACGCCTTCCTCGACAAGATCAAGTCCGACGGCCAGCTCGCCAATATCTATGACAAGTGGATGAAGCGCGAAGTCCCGGCCTTCCCGGACAGCCTGCCCGACATCCCCTTCACCGTGAAGTAAGCAGGAGATTTCCATGCCGCAATCCGCCGCCGCACAGGTTCCGCTGATAGCCCTCGAAGGGGTTGGAAAGTGGTATGGAGCCTTTCATGCGCTTAAAGACGTCAACATGACGGTTCGCAAGGGCGAAAAAATCGTTCTTTGCGGGCCGTCCGGTTCGGGCAAATCCACGCTCATCCGTTGCATCAACCATCTGGAAGAAATCCAGGAGGGCAAGATCACGGTCGAGGGAACGATGCTGTCCGATTCCAGCCGGGCCATCGATGCGGTTCGCCGCGAAGTGGGCATGGTGTTTCAGAGCTTCAATCTCTTCCCGCACAAGACCATCATGGAAAACTGCACGCTCGCGCCCATGCGGGTGAAGGGCCTGTCGAAAGCCGATGCGGAGGCGACGGCGCGCAAATATCTGGAGCGCGTGCGCATTCTCAACCAGGCAGACAAGTACCCGGCCCAGCTTTCCGGCGGCCAGCAACAGCGCGCGGCGATTGCCCGGGCGCTGTGCATGGAGCCGAAGGCGATGCTGTTCGATGAGCCGACTTCGGCTCTCGACCCTGAAATGGTGAAGGAAGTCCTCGACACCATGATCGGCCTTGCCCGTGACGGCATGACGATGATCTGCGTCACCCATGAAATGGGTTTCGCACGGCAGGTGGCCGACCGGGTGATCTTCATGTCGGAAGGCGAGATCATCGAGGAAGGCCCGCCGGAGGAATTCTTCCGCGATCCCAAGCAACAGCGCACGCGCACGTTCCTCGGTGAAATTCTCGCCCATCACTGAGGTTCGCGCGCTCTTAAGGCGGGCGGGGATAATCCCGCCTCTCCCACACCGTCCGATGAGCGACACCCGATCATGACAGAACAAACATCCTTCAAAGTCGGCCTGATAGGCGCCGACATACAGCTTTCCAAATCGCCCGCGCTGCACATCCGCGAAGGGGCGGCTCACGGCCTCGATTATTCCTACGAGCTGGTGGACGTTACCGCCCGCAAGCTGCCACCGAGCGCCCTTCCCAACCTGCTGGACGAGCTGGAAGCGCGCGGTTTTTCCGGCACCAACATCACCCATCCCTTCAAGCAGGCCGTTATTCCGCATCTGCACGAACTGTCTGACGATGCCCGCATGCTGGGCGCGGTCAATACGGTCGTCTTCCGGGACGGACGCCGCATCGGCCACAACACCGACTGGTACGGCTTTTACGAAAGCTTCGTGCGCGGCCTGCCGGATTCGCGGCGTGACCGGGCGCTTCTGGTCGGCGCGGGTGGCGCGGGCGTTGCGGTGGCCCATGCCGCATTGAAGCTCGACTTCGCCCGTCTCGACATTTTCGACCGGGATTTCCCAAGGGCGGAGCAACTGGCCCGCGAACTCAATGCCCGCTTCGGCGAAGGCCGCGCGCTTGCCGTCAAAGACCCCGCCGCCTCCCTGCCCTTTGCCGATGGCCTGATCCATGCAACGCCGATGGGCATGCCGGCCCATCCCGGCATGCCGGTTCCGGCCGATCTCATCGAACGGCGGCACTGGGTGGCCGATATCGTCTACATGCCGCTTGTCACAGAATTACTGGCGACGGCAGCGAAAAAGGGCTGTCGAACCCTGCCCGGCGGCGGCATGACGGTGTTTCAGGCCGTCGGCGCATTCCGCCTCTTCTGCGGCCGCGAGCCGGATGCCGGGCGCATGACGGCGCATTTTACCGAGCTTTGCATGGCGGAGGGCATCGCATGAGCCTTTTCACGGTTCTGAACGGTCCCAACCTCAACCTGCTCGGCCAGCGCCAGCCGGAAATCTATGGTTATGAAACGCTCGCCGATATCGAAGCCAATTGCCGTGCTATCGCTGATGCCGCTGGCCACGAGCTGTTTTTTGCCCAGAGCAACCGGGAATATGAGCTGATCGACTGGATTCACGAAGCCCGCGGCAAGTCTTCGGGAATTGTCATCAATCCCGGCGCCTTTACCCACACCTCGGTGGCAATCCTCGATGCGCTCAATGCCTTCGAGGCGCCTGTGATCGAGGTTCACATTTCCAACATCCACAAACGCGAGGTTTTCCGGCACCATTCTTACGTCTCGACCCGCGCCGAAGGCATGATCGCCGGTCTCGGCATCGAAGGTTATGAAGTGGCGCTGCGCCACCTCATCAACCGTCTTTCGCGCCCGTCGTGATATGGGCGGGCGTCAGCACATAACGCAGCACCATGTCGCTGACATGCCGCGACAATGTCTCCTGGCCCTTGTCCGTATAAAGGCTGTCGCCGAAGATGAACGAGAAGGTTGCAACATTCGAGACATTGAAAAAGGACAGCGCGCTGATCTGCCAGTGCAGTTCCAGTGCATCGATGCCCTCGCGAAAGACGCCGCTTTTCTGGCCGCGCAGCAGCACGCTTTCGAGCGCGTCGATCGCCGGGCGGTTGAGCTGACGGATCGTTTCGGACGACTGCATATGCCGGCCATGGTGGATGTTCTCAATCATCACCATGCGGATGAAAGCCGGATTGCGCCTGTGGTGATCGAAGGTGAACCGACAGAGCTTCTCGAGCGCCGCCGCCGGCTCCAGATCGTCCAGCTCCAGATCGCTTTCGCCGCCGCGCACCTTGGCATAGGCCTCTTCAAGCACACGCTGATAAAGGCTCTGCTTGTCGATGAAATAATAATAAATCATGCGCTTGGAAGTTCGCGTGCGCGCCGCGATCTCATCGATACGCGCGCCGGAAAGTCCGTTTTGCGAAAACTCCTCCATCGCGACCGAAAGAATGTCGCGGCGCACCCCTTCCGGGTCGCGTTTCGCCTGCCGGGTATCGCGGGCGCCGCTCAAGGTCGTGCTTTTGCTCATGCTTCATTCCCTGGACGGGGCTGCCATCCGGCGGCGGCCCCTTTATTAACCAATCAGTACATAATGCTGAAAAGGAAGGCAATATGGCGAGCTATGACACAATAAGACACGGCATGCCAATGCGCACATCCATTGCAACCGTATCGATCAGCGGCGAATTCCCCGAAAAGCTGGCGGCCATCGCCAAGGCGGGCTTTTCCGGCGTTGAGATTTTCGAAAACGATTTCCTGACTTACGACGCCTCGCCGCGCGAGGTGAAGGCCTTGGCCGCCGATCACGGGCTGGATATCACCCTTTTCCAGCCATTCCGCGATTTCGAGGGCATGCCGGAACCGCACCGCGCACGGGCCTTCGAGAGGGCTGAGCGCAAATTCGACATCATGGGCGAACTCGGCACCGATCTGATGCTGATCTGCTCGAATGTCTCGCCGGTCTCGCTCGGTGGCATCGACCGCGCCGCCGCCGATTTCCATCAGCTCGGTGAATTGGCAGCAAAACATGGCGTGCGCGTCGGTTACGAGGCCCTGGCCTGGGGCCGCCATATCAGCGATCACCGCGATGCCTGGGAGGTGGTGCGCCGCGCCGATCACGCCAATGTCGGCATCATTCTCGATAGTTTCCACACGCTGTCGCGCAAGATCGACCCCAATTCGATCCGCTCCATTCCCGGCGACAAGATTTTCATCGTGCAGCTTGCCGATGCGCCGCTGATCGACATGGACCTGCTCTACTGGAGCCGCCACTTCCGCAACATGCCGGGCGAAGGCGATCTGCCGGTGGTGGATTTCATGCGCGCCGTCGCCGCAACCGGTTATAGCGGCCCGCTGTCGCTCGAAATCTTCAACGACCAGTTCCGCGGCGGCTCGGCCCGGCTGCTTGCCGAAGACGGCCACCGCTCGCTCATCAATCTCATGGACCAGGTCCGGCGTCTCGAACCCGACATCCGCATCGATGTGCCATCAATGCCGGAACGAGTGGAGACGGACGGCGTGGAATTCGTCGAATTCACCACGGCACCGGAAGAAAAACCCAATCTGGAAGCCCTTCTCGCCACGCTCGGCTTTGAAAACACCGCCCGGCACCGCAATCGCGATGTCGATCTTTATACGCAGGGCGATATTCGCATTGTCATCAATACCAGCGATGGCGGCGACAGTTTCGCGGGCGCGTCCTATTCCATCCACGGCACCAATGCCTATGCCTTCGGGCTGAAGGTGGATGATGCCGCAGCAGCCCTTGCCCGGGCAGAAGCGCTCGGCGCGCCCACCTTCGCCGAGCCGCGCAAGTCAGGCGAAGTCGCCGTTCCCGCCATTCAGGGCGTGGGCAACGGCGTCATCTATTTCCTCGACGGCTCACCAGAGCTTTCCTCCATCTGGGACAAGGAATTTGCGCCCACCGACAACCAAGAACCGGCGGGCGACGCAGGACTGAAGCGGATCGATCACCTCGCGCAAACAACGCATTACGATGAAATGCTGACCTGGCTTCTGTTTTACACCTCGCTGTTTTCCACCCGGCGCACGCCGATGGTCGATGTGGTGGATCCCGGCGGACTGGTGCGCAGCCAGGCGATTGAAAGCGTGCCCTCGCCGCATTTCCGCCTGACCATGAACGGTGCCGACAATCGCAAGACCTTCGCCGGCAAATTTCTGGCCGAGGGCTTCGGCACCAGCATCCAGCACATCGCATTTGCCACCGACGATATCTTCGCCACAGCAAAAGCACTGCAGGCGCGCGGGTTCCACGCCCTGCCGATCTCGCGCAATTATTACGACGATCTGGAAGCCCGCTTCGGGCTGGAACCGGAATTTTCCGATGCGCTCAGGGCGGCAAGCATTCTTTATGACCGCGACGACAATGGCGAATATTTCCAGATATACAGCCGCACCTTCGGGGAAGGTTTCTTCTTCGAAATCATCGAACGGCGCGGAGCCTATGGCGGTTATGGCGCGATGAACGCCCCCTTCCGCATCGCCGCGCAAAGACGGCTTGCGCCACCGGTCGGTATGCCGAAGGAATAAATCCCGGCACCGAAATACGATCGGGGAAATCCGGACAGGTCGCGGACAGCAGGAATGCCGCTGCGGCCTGTTTTCATTCACGCCAATGTCGTTATCTCATAGTCGCGCGGAATAGCGGAGGTCGCCCTGAACCACTCGGACGCCCGCGTCCGCTCCTGATGAAAATCGAAGGCAGCACGGTCGGCAAAAAGCTCCTCCACCTGCCAGATCAGGGGATCGTCCGTCTCGGACACTTCGAAGGAAAGACAGCCGGGTTCCTCTCTGGTCAGGCGAAGATGTTCGGGAAGGCGGCGCCGGACCAGTTCGACATCGTCCTTCGACAAGCACCGTAAAAATCCGCTCAGCCTGACTGCGCCCGCCTGGTCGTTCATGGCCGGGACTCCATTCCTCATCATTCGTCTCAAAGGTTCTATCGACGATCATTTCGAAATACACGCATCATTGCGAAGCATTCTTCCAGAACCCGCGCTCAAAATCGGTGCAGCTGCGTATTTGTAGAGCAGTACATAAAAATTGTTCAACACTCTGGACATGATTGTTCGGTTTTGTTAGCTTTTTCGGCAAAACAAGGGTGGGGAATTAGAGTTACATGCGCATCGTCGAATCTGCGTCCTACGCAAATCGTCCGGCCAGCGCCGCTGAGGTTGCCTGCGGCGCTTTGGGGGCATCGAATGTGCCGTTTCAGCGGGCGGCGGCCAACCGGCATTTTGCCGGCAAAGCGGCCTGAAACATGCGACTTTTCGTTGCCTTCTCTCCCTTCAGTGCGGTGTCGCCCAGCAGGCGTGCCCGAGACATTTCCCCTTGCTCATTTTCATATGGCCGCGCCAGCCTTGCCGCGTGCGCCACGCCGGAGACGCTGACATGACTGCCGCACACGCAAACGCCCTCCTCTCGGTCGAAGGCCTGAGCGTCGAATTTGGCAACAGCCGCGTCGTGGACGATATCTCCTTCCGCGTCGAGCCCGGCCGCACGGTCGCGGTCGTCGGCGAGTCCGGATCGGGAAAATCGGTCACCTCGCTTTCCACCATGCGGCTTGCGGACATGATGGGCGCGACCTACCCCACCGGCAAAATCCTGTTTGAAGGCAAGGACTTGCTGAAGGCGTCGCAGAAAGAAATGCGCTCGATCCGCGGCAAGGAGATCGCCATGATCTTCCAGGAGCCGATGACCTCGCTCAACCCTGTCTTCACCATCGGCGACCAGATATGCGAAGTGCTTGTGCTGCATGAGAAAATGGGCAAGCAGGCGGCGATGGCGCGGGCGCAGGAGCTTCTCGAAATGGTGCGCCTGCCCGATGCGGCAGAACTTCTGAAACGGTATCCACACCAGCTTTCCGGCGGCATGCGCCAGCGCGTGATGATCGCCATGGCGCTCGCCTGCCGGCCGAAGCTTCTGATCGCCGACGAGCCGACGACAGCGCTTGACGTCACCATTCAGGCGCAGATCCTCAACATCATGCGCGACCTGCAAAAGAAGCTCGGCATGGGCATGGTCTTCATCACCCACGATATGGGCGTGGTGGCGGAAATGGCCGATGACGTGGTTGTCATGTGGAAGGGCAAGAAGGTGGAGGAAGGTCCGGTCAAGGATATATTCGCCAATCCGCAGCACCCTTACACGCGCGCCCTGCTCTCCGCCGTTCCGCGTCTCGGCAGCATGGAAGGCGAAGAGTTTCCCAAGCGCCTGCCGCTCACGGTGTTGCAAGATGGCCAGCCGGTCGTGGTTGGTGAAGAGCGCGTGCAAAACACTGCGAAATATGACGCGAAGCCGCTGCTGTCGGTGAAGGACCTGTTCGTGCGTTTCGATATCCGCAAGAACCTGTTCGGCAAGGCGACCCATCGCCTCAGCGCCGTGCAGAAGGTCAGCTTCGATATTCACGCCGGCGAAACGCTGGCACTGGTGGGCGAATCCGGTTCCGGCAAATCCACCATCGGCCGCACCATCCAGCAGCTGCAGACGGCGGTATCGGGCGAAATTGCCTTCAATGGCCGCAGCTATTCTGAAATGTCGGCCGCGGAGCGCTTTCGTATGCGCCAGGAAGTGCAATATATCTTCCAGGACCCCTTCGCCTCGCTCGATCCGCGCAAGACGGTCGGTTTTTCGATTGCCGAGCCGATCAACACCCATGGCTTGATCAACGATCAGAAGGCCGTGAAGCGGCGGGTGGATGAATTGCTGGAGCGTGTGGGCCTCTCCTCCGAACATGCCGCGCGTTATCCGCACGAGTTTTCCGGCGGCCAGCGCCAGCGCGTCTGCATTGCCCGCGCACTGGCTTCCGATCCCAAGCTCATCATTGCAGACGAAGCGCTGTCGGCGCTCGACGTCTCCATTCAGGCGCAGATCATCAATCTGTTCATGGATTTGCAGGCCGAGCGTGGTCTCGCCTATCTCTTCATCAGCCATGACATGGCTGTCGTGGAAAAGATGAGCCACCGCGTCGCGGTGCTTTATCTCGGCCAGATCATGGAAATGGGCAGCCGCCGTCAGGTGTTCGAAACGCCGACGCATGATTATACGCGCCGCCTGCTTTCGGCCGTGCCGGTCGCCGATCCGACCATCGAGCGCCGCATCGCCATGATCGAGGGCGAAATCCCCAATCCCGTGCGCCGTGTCGGCGATGAGCCGGCCATTCTCGCCCATGAGGAAATCAATCCGGGCCACTTCATCGCGAAGAGCGCCTGAATAACAACCAGAACCGCAACCATCTGAAGAGGAACAGGTAGATGACAATAATCAAGAAGGGGATGACGACAACGTTCGTCGCGCTTGCCATGGCCGCATCGGCCTTGACCGCCGCACCGGCTCTTGCCGCCGGCAAGATGACCATTTCCAGCCCGCAGGACCCGGGCAGCTGGGATCCGATCGACACTTTCCTCGTGCAATGGGCTGCCGTCGCCACCAACATCTTCGACGGCCTGACCTATCGCGGCCCGGACCTGAAACTCGTGCCCGGCCTTGCCGAATCCTGGGAAGAGCTGGATGAGGGCAAGCGCATCCGCTTCAAGCTGCGCCAGAACGTCAAGTTCCACAATGGCGAGCCCTTCAACGCCGCCGCCGTCAAGTTCACCTTCGAGCGCCTTCTCGGCGAACAGGGTGCCAAGGGCCCGCAGCGCTCCAACTATGTCGCCATCGAAAGCGTCGATGTCATCGATGACTACACGGTGGACATGAAGCTGAAGGCGCCGGATCCGGTGCTGCTGACCAAGCTTGCCGGTTATGGCGGCATGATCGTTCCGCCGAAGTACATTCAGGAAAAGGGCGAGGACAACTTCAACCTCAACCCGGTTGGCACCGGCGCGTTCAAATTCGTTTCCTACGCACCGAAGACCAACATCAAGCTGGAGGCCAACGCCGACTACTGGGGCGGTGCGCCAAAACTTTCCGAACTCGAATATCGCTTCATTTCCGAGCCGGCGACCGCCGTTGCCGAATTGCAGGCCGGCCGCGTCGATCTCGTCATTCCGCCCACCATCCCGATCGGCATGATCCCGGTTATCCAAGGCGATTCCAAGCTGGAGATTGTCAGCGTGCCCGGCCCGACGGTCGATGCGCTGCGTTTCAACACCCGTGATGGCATCACCGCCGATCCGAAGGTGCGCAAAGCCATCATCATGGCCGTCGACCGTGGCACCATCGTCAAGTCGATCCTCGCCGGTCAGGCCTCCGAGATTGCAAGCTTCCAGAGCGCGCTGTCCTTCGGTTACGATCCGGAGCTGAAGCCGCTGCCCTACGATCCGGAAGGTGCAAAGAAGCTTCTTGCGGAAGCCGGCGTCAAGCCCGGTGCGGCGCTCCAGATCGATATCCGTGGCAATGACGCGACGATGAACGAGGTGGCGCAGGTCATTTCCAGCTATCTGTCCATGGTCGGCATCACCGCCACCATCAAGCCCTATGAGACCAACGTTCTCCTGAACGACATCATCCCGCAGGGCAAGACCGGCGCGATGTTCCAGCAGAAATGGGGCGGCTGGACCTTCGATTACGACAACACGGCCTATTCCATGTATCACTCCGGTGAAAAGTGGAACCCTTACGACAAGGACGAGAAGCTGGACAAAATGCTGGAATCCCAGCGTCCGCTGACCGACCGTGCCGAGCGCGAAAAAATCCTCAAGGAAATCGGCAGCTACACCGCCGAACGCGCGCTCGAAATCCCGCTTTACAACACCAATGCCATTTACGGCATCAACAAGCGGGTCAAGGGTTTTGTGGCACCGCCGGATAACCGCCTGAAGCTGACCGACGTCACCGTCGAATAATCAGGCTGGTTTTTCTGATCAACACACCTTGCCCGCCGCAATGCGGGCAAGGTCGGGTCTCTCTTCAAGGTAAAAAACGTGGCCGGTTTCCTCATCAAGCGATTGCTGCAGGCGATTTTTGTCGTCATCGCCATCACCCTTCTCGTTTCCTTCGCCATCCGCCTCACCGGTGACCCCGCCGTCACCATGTTCCAGGGCGGTGGCAGCATGACGGAAGACGATCTGGCGCGCATCCGCGCAGCGCTCGGCACCGACCGGCCATTCTTCGTGCAATATTTCAGCTTCCTGAAGGGTCTCGTGACGCTCGATTTCGGCCGCAGCTTCACCGGCAGCACGCCCGTCTCGCGCCTGATCGCGGATGCCCTACCCGCAACGCTTCTCCTCGCCTTCATCTCCATGGCGGTCTCGATTGCGCTGTCGATCCCGCTCGGCATCAAGGCCGCTACCTCGCGCGGCAAGACGGCCGATCAGGTGATCCGCATCTTCTCACTCGTCGGCCTGTCATTCCCGAATTTTTGGCTGGCCACCATGCTGGTGCTCTTATTCTCCATCACGCTCGGCTGGCTGCCGCCAAGCGGTATGGGCGGTTTTGCCAGCTACATCATGCCCGCCGTCACCATGGGCGTCATCCTGACGGCTACCAATGTGCGGCTGGTGCGCACGGCCATGCTGGATACGCTGCGCTCGCAATATGTCATGGTGGC
This sequence comes from Agrobacterium salinitolerans, assembly GCF_002008225.1. GTDB lineage: Bacteria > Pseudomonadota > Alphaproteobacteria > Rhizobiales > Rhizobiaceae > Agrobacterium > Agrobacterium salinitolerans. Next base: position 92,226 of record NZ_MRDH01000022.1, read on the forward strand.
GCGCGCAAAGGGGCTGAGCGAAAATAAGGTTCTCTACAAGCACGCGCTGCGCAATTGCGCCATTCCGCTCATCACCTATTTTGGCCTGCAATTCGGCGGGCTGCTCGGCGGCATCGTCGTCATTGAGCGCGTCTTCAACTGGCCGGGCCTCGGCACGCTGGCCTTCGACGCCGTCGGCGCGCGTGATTATCCCGTGCTTCAGGCCGTCATCACCGTGCTGTCGCTGATGATCGTCGGCATTAACCTTCTGGTCGATATCGCCTATGGCCTTGTCGATCCGCGCATCCGCACGGAGTAAGTGACGATGGCTGCCAAAACCTCGCGTCTTTCGCGCTTCACCAATCTCGAATTCGTCCTCGGCGCGTCGCTGACGACAATCATCTGCCTTGCCGTCATCTTTTCCGACGTGCTGTTTCCGGGCGGGGCCGACAAGATCGACCTCATGGCGCGCCTTGCCAAGCCGTTTGCCAATGCCGCCCATCCGCTCGGCACCGATCCGCTGGGGCGTGACGTGCTCGCGCGCGTCGTCGCCGGCGGCAAGATCTCGCTGCTGGTCGGCTTCACCTCCGTCATCGGCGCTGTCATCTTCGGTGTCGCGGTCGGACTGGTGGCCGGTTATTATCGCGGCTTCTGGGACATGCTGGTCATGCGCTTTGCCGATATCCAGCTCGCCATGCCCTTCATCCTGCTCGCCATCACCTTCATCGCCATTGTCGGCGGCAGCCTCACCAACACCATCATCCTCCTGATCGTCTCGCAATGGGTGCAATATGCCCGCCTCGTGCGCGGCTCGGTGCTGACGCTTCGGGAGCGGGAATTTATCCTTTCCGCCCGCGCTATCGGCGTGAAGGACTGGCGCATCATTCTCCAGCACCTGCTGCCGAACCTCATCGGCCCTGTCATCGTGCTGATGACGCTCAATGTCGCCAACAACATCCTGCTCGAAAGCAGCCTCACCTTCCTCGGTCTCGGCGTCGATCCGACCATTCCGAGCTGGGGCGGCATGCTGGCGGATGGACGGACCTATCTGCAAACCGCATGGTGGGTCAGCGTCTTCCCGGGTCTTGCTATCCTTCTGACGGTGCTTGGCCTCAACCTTCTCGGTGACTGGCTGCGCGACAGTCTCGACCCCACCGGCAGAACCTCGAGGTAACAGCGATGAGCCAGATTTTCGACCAGACTTTCGAACGCACGCTGGATACGCTTCTTGCCAATGCCGAACCCGGCCAGTCCTTCGAGGCATGGAGCTTCGATGACGCCAAAAGCCGTCGCGAAGCCGAAAACCGGCTGAAGAAAAAAGGGGTCAGCGCCCGCATCCGCAGCGCCTACAAGCCGCTTCTCTTCACCTTTCTGGAAGAGATCAGCCTCGATGGCGTCGACACCATCGAGGTGCGTTACCCGGTGCACGCCAGCGCGCCGGCCAACCGTTTCCGGTTGGAGGCCTATCCCCTGGCGGCGCTGGTGGGCGATACGAAGATCGACTTCATCGCCCGAAAAGACGACGAGTTCCATTATGATGTTACCCTGAGCCGCAACGGCAAGACGGAAACCCTGAAGGTTCTGGCGCCGAACCGGGTTCACACCGATATCGTCGGCGAAACCAACGTCTCTCCCACCGGCTGGTTCCGGCCTGCCGGCAACGCTTCAGGTGAGCGGCTGGAGACGGATTTCGAACGGCTTTTCGAAGCGGCGATCCAAGCCGTCGCCGACCATGGCTGGGGTGACAACGAGCCCTATTTCGAAGAACTGAACATTCGCGTCACGCATCCAGCCGAAGATCTGCCGCTGGCGGTTGGCGACGAAGTCGTCAGCCTGCGCGAAGCCCTGCATGAAGATTTCTATTTCTCGCTCTTGGAGTTCTTCCAGAAAAAATCCGGCCGCCCGCTTGGCGACCGGGGACTGAAGCCCGGCCAGATCGTACCGGAAATCGTCAAAAGCGAGGGCGAAGTCTCCGTCCGCATCGAGGCTCGCAGGCTCACCACCGTCTTTCTCGATGGTCGCGAACAGGAGATCGATACAGCCAGCGAACCGGTTGCGGCAGGCCAGCTCACGAAGCTGCTTGAAGAAATCGGCGGCGAGGGATTCGAGGCGCGCTCTCGTTCCGGCCGTATTCTTGCCGCCCGGTATGTCACCGGCAGCGATGCCGCCGTGATGATCAGCGGCGGTCAGCACCCTAACGAGACCACAGGCATCGTCGGCGCCATCCGGGCCGCCCGCAGGCTCGCCGGACGCAAGGGCGCGCATTTCACCATTTCGCCGCTGGAAAATCCGGATGGTTACGCCCTGCATCAACGGCTGAGAGCCGACAATCCGCGCCACATGCATCACGCAGCGCGTTACACGGCGCTCGGCGACGATCTCGAATACCGCACGCTGGAAAATTCAGGCAGCCATATCAACGAGAAGGAAATCCGCTTCAAGGCGCAGGACATCAGCGGTGCCAGCCTGCATGTGAACCTGCACGGTTATCCATCTCACGAATGGACCCGACCGCTTTCCGGTTATGTACCGCGCAATTTCGCCATGTGGACGCTACCGAAGGGTTTCTTCCTCATCATCCGCCACCATGCGGACTGGGAAAGGCAGGCCGAGGCCCTGCTCGACCGGGTGACCCGCCATCTTGGCGCCATTCCCGGCCTGCTCGACTACAACAACCGACAGATCGCACTTTATGAAATCCACGCCGGTGAAACCGGTTTTCGCATCATCAACGGCTTCCCGTGCCTGTCGTCCGTCGATGACCGCCACACCGTACCGATGACGCTGATCACCGAATATCCAGACGAGACAATCTACGGCAATGATTTCATCACCGGCCATACCGCGCAAATGGAAACGGTTCTCTCGGCCTATGACGCCTGGCAGGAAATCCTGTCACCACAGGTCGCCTGATAGAGCCAGTCGGAGGCGGCGGGAGCAAAAGCGGCGGGAAAAGACGATAACAAGTCAAACCCGATCAAGCAGGAAGCGGAGCGGTTTTGCATGGTAAGGGCGTGAACCACAGGAGACCCCATGCCCGCTCTCGACAAGCTCATCTGGCAGATCGAAACCGATCTGCACAAGGACCTGACATTGACGGTCCTGTCCGATCGCTGCGCAATCAGTACACATCACATGTGCCGGTTGTTCCAGCTTTCCACCGGCCTGTCGATCATGTCCTACGTCCGGGCACGCCGCCTTTCCAGGGCGGCGGAAACCATCGCGCTGTGCGATGGCGACATCCTCACCGCAGCACTTGATGCGGGATACGGGTCCCATGAGGCGTTCACGCGAGCCTTTGCGAATTATTTCAATGCATTACCGAGCACTGTTCGCAAGGCCCGATCAACCTCGTCCCTTGATCTCATGGAGCCATTAAAAATGAAAACCGACATGTTCGTCGAAGTCCAGCCGCCGGAAATACGCCGTGCCGACGCCTTTATGGTTGTGGGTCTCAGTACCCCGTGCTCACTGGAGAATAACAGCACCATTCCCGCCCTCTGGCAGCGCTTCAATCTGCGCGAAAGCGAGGTCGAGGAGGTGGTATCCGGGGCCGCCTACGGAGTGTGCAGTGCCGCCGATGAAGCCGGCAACTGCACCTATCTCGCCGGCGTCCAGGCGCTGAAAACAACACCGGGCATGGATCATATCGAGTTGCCCGCACAATCCTACGCGGTCTTCACCCATAACGGACACATCTCGGATCTTCCACGAACGGTCTACACGATCTGGAACAAGGCGCTGCCCGATGCCGGACTGAAAACCGCCGACTCTCCCGATTTCGAACGTTATGACCGGCGCTTCAATCCTGAGACCGGGCGGGGAAGCGTGGAAATCTGGATACCCGTCATCGCCTGAAACAATGGCCTGTAAAGACCATATGCTCCAGCCAGCGTTGGGGCATATGGCGCATGGGCCGCCGCTCAACCGGAGACGGTCCGCCTATTTTGCCGACGCGGCGGTGGCGAGCTTCTGGTCCCGCTGCTTCTGCAGCAGCTTCTTGCCCTTGCTGAGAATATGCAAGTTGGCAGCATCCAGCTTGTTATAGGCAGCCTGGATGATATCGAGATCGGAGACATGCCCGACCGCTGCGAGCTTGTACATGACGTCTCCGACGGCGACGTCGATGGTCGGCGCAGGCGTGGTGGCGACGTCCCGCGCGGCGGCCTGAACACCCTCCGCCGTTCCGCCCATGCCGAGATAGAGCGTGAGCGCCTTGCGAAGAAACGCCTCGCGGCGTTCGATCTTGTTGTTGAGTATACTTTCGCCGACGCGATTACGCATCAGCTCAACGGCTCTGTTTTGATATTCGCTCATCAGACACCAAATAAAGTTCAGAAATATTCTTCGCGAGGCTACGAACAATCCCCTTAAAACTGGTTAAGGCGTGGCGTTCGCCTTCGCGTGAACACCATTGCGCACCGAGTTTACCCGAAGCTGTTTTCCCGCGTCTGAAACGACCGGCGACGGAACCGGTTTGAAAATCGTTCAGGCGGCGTTATTGTCCTTTCCGGTTTGGGGCGGGGCGCAACAAAGCCGTTATTGATAACCGTCAGGTTATTTATACCCCCCCTTATTTCATTTTACTTTGGCCGCCGCACTCATCAATCTGACAGCCTGGATCGGTGGACGGGAGCCACGGATCAATTGGGAGGAAGTCATGAAAATGCGGATCACCGCCGCCATCGCGGCCATTTGTTTTAGTTCCGTTGCCTATGCCGATACGATCAAGGTGGGTGTAGTCGGTCCGTTCTCCGGCCCCTTCGCGTTGCAGGGCAAGAACTTCAAGGCCGGCATCGACGCCTGGTTCGCCCTTAACGGCAACAAGGTCGGCGACGATACGGTTGAAATCGTCTATCGCGATGTTCCGCAGGCCGATCCGGCGCAGTCCAAGGCGCTGGCGCAGGAGCTGGTGGTCAAGGAAGGCGTGCAATATCTCGCCGGCTTTTATTTCACGCCCGACGCCATGGCGGTTACACCGCTTCTGAAGCAGGGCAATGTGCCGATGGTCATCATGAATGCCGCCACTTCGGCCATCGTGACCAAGAGCCCCTATGTGGTGCGCACCTCGTTCACCACCTGGCAGACCTCCACACCCATCGCCAAGGTGGCCTTTGACGGCGGCGTGAAGAAGGTCATTTCGCTGGTCAGCGATTACGGCCCGGGCGTCGACGCCGAAAACGCCTTCAAGGCAGCCTTCACCGCCGCCGGCGGCGAAGTGGTGGAAACCATCCGCATGCCGCTTTCCACCAATGATTTCAGCCCGATCATGCAGCGCGTGAAGGATTCCGGCGCTCAAGGCGTCTTCGCCTTCCTGCCGTCGGGCCCGACCACGCTCGGCTTCGTCAAGGCCTTCAACGATAACGGCCTGAAATCTTCAGGCGTCAAACTTTTCGCACCGGGTGATCTGACACAGGAATCCGATCTGCCGGCGCTCGGCGAGGCAGCACTCGGCATGCAGACGACCTTCCATTACGCTGTCTCGCATGATTCCGCTGAGAACAAGACCTTCGTGGAAGCCGCCACCAAGGCGATCGGCAATCCGAAGGAACTGTCCTTCCCTTCCGTTGGCGCCTTTGACGGCATGTACGTCATCAGCAAGATGATCGAGGCCACCGGCGGCAAGCAGGATGCGGAAAAGGCGGTGGACGCGGTAAAGGGTCTTTCCTGGACAAGCCCGCGTGGCCCGGTCAGCATCGATCCGGAAAGCCGCCACATCACGCAGAACATCTATCTGCGCGAAGTGGCCAAGGGCGATGACGGCAATTATTACAACAAGGAAGTCCAGACCTTCGAAAAACAGGGTGATCCGGGCCTCGCCGCCGCGAAGTAAAGAACAGTTTTGACGACGTTGTCGGGTCGCCAATAGCGGCCCGTCTCCGGCCCGGATGGGCATTGCAGCACCGGGAGGAGCTTTTCAGCATGCAGACGGTCTTCAGCATCCTTGTCGATGCGCTTGCCTATGGCATGGTCCTGTTCATCATCTCCATCGGCCTTTCGGTCACGATGGGGCTGATGCGGGTGGTCAATCTGGCGCATGGCGCTTTCGCCATGATCGGCGGTTACCTCGCCTCCTATGCCGCCCACGGCCTCGGTCTCGGTTACGCCGTGGCGATCCTCGTCGCCATCGTCGGCACCATCGTCATCGCCATTCCGCTCGAACGTTTCCTCTATCGCCGCATCTATGGCGCGCCGGAGCTGACGCAGGTGCTAATGACCATCGGCATCACGTTTTGCATCATCGGCATCGCCAATTTCGTCTTTGGCCCAACGCTGAAGACCATTCCCTTGCCGCAGCAACTAGCCGGCCCCACCGATCTCGGCTTCCGCACCATCGCCACGCACCGCATCTTCGCCATTGCCTGTGGGCTGGCCGTGGCCGGAGCATTGTGGTTCACCTTCGAAAAGACGGCCTTCGGCATCAAGCTGCGCGCAGCCGTCGATAATGCCGCCATGGCGGCCGCACTCGGCGTGCGCACCGAAATCATCTACGCCGTCAGCTTTGCCATCGCCGTCGGCCTTGCCGCCATGGGCGGCGTCATCGGCGCGGAACTTTTGCCGGTCGAACCCTATTATGCGCTGCGCTACATGGTGACCTTCCTAGTGGTGGTCTCGGTTGGTGGCGCAGGCTCCATTCCCGGCGCGCTGATCGCCTGTCTTCTGCTCGGCGCGATCGACACGACCGGGCGGTATCTTGCTCCTGAATATGGCGAATTCTTCTTTTACCTGGCGGTCATCGTGATCATCACGCTGTTCCCGCGCGGCCTTCTTGGAAGGGCGAAATGAGATGGCGGTGCTCATGAACGACGTGACTGAAACGGCAGAGATCCCGAAGGCGCGCTCACCGCTGCGCACGCTTGCGGGACCGCTCCTCATCATTATGGCCGCGATTGCCGGTTATTATCTGTTTCCGGATAACCTGGCGCTTCTGACCCGCATCATCGCCATCGCGCTGCTGGTGCTGTCGATTGATCTTGTTACCGGCTATTGCGGCGTCGCGACACTTGGCCATGCCGCGCTCTTCGGCGCGGGCGCCTATGCCGCCGGCATTGCCGCGGCCCATTTAGAGATCACCGATCCGCTACTGATGACCTTGATCGGCGCAGGCGCGGGCGGCGTGGCTGGGTTGGTCTCCGGCACCGTTCTCTTGCGCGCCCACGGCCTGCCGCAGCTCGTTCTTTCCATCGCCGTCATTCACCTGTTCCACGAGGCCGCCAACAAAGCCTCCGGCTGGACCGGCGGCAGCGACGGGCTATCGGGCGTCTCTCCCGACGCCCTGTTCGGTACTTTCGAATTCGATCTTTTCGGCCGCACCGCCTATATCTATGGCGTCTGTCTGCTGCTCCTCGTGTTCCTCGCCCTCAAGGTTGTGGTCAATTCGCCCTTCGGCATGTTGTGCCGCGGCGTCAAGCAGGACAGCATCCGCATCCAGGCCATGGGCGGTTCGGTCAATGGCACTATTTTGAAGATGTTCGTCATATCGGGCATCGTCGCCGGCATTGGCGGCGCGCTGAACGCCATCTCCACCCAGGTCGTCGGTCTCGACAGCCTCAGCTTCACGCTTTCAGCCGAAGGGCTGGTCATGCTGGTGCTCGGTGGCGCAGGTTCGCTTTACGGGGCGCTGATCGGCACCGTCACATTCATGTGGTTCGAGGATGTGGTTTCCGCCGCCAACCCGTTCCACTGGCTCACCATTGTCGGCCTGCTGCTGATTGCCGTCGTGCTGTTTGCGCCGCGCGGGCTTTATGGCGCGGGTGAAGACATCATTGCGCGCATTCGTGGAGGTCGCAAATGAGCGCCATTTTCGAAGTCTCCGGCCTCAAGAAAAATTTCGGCGGCCTCGTCGTTACCAATAATGTGTCGATGTCGCTTTCGCCGGGAGACCGCACGGTGCTGATCGGCCCCAATGGCGCCGGCAAGACCACCTTCGTCAATCTTGTCACCGGCAATATCAAGCCCTCGGCCGGAACGGTGCGCATCGCCGGCGAGGATGTGACCGGCCTCAGCGCCAGCCAGCGGGTGAAGCGCGGCCTCGTCCGTTCGTTCCAGGTCACAAGGTTGTTTCAGGACATGACGCCGGAGGAACATGTGGCGCTTGCCATTCTCCAGCGCGAAGGCAAGACGGGCCGGATTTTCGGCCGATACCGCGCCATGCCCTCGGTCATGAGCGAAGCCCGCGACATTCTCGGCACGCTCGGCCTTCTGGCGCTTGCCGAAACTCGGGTGCGCGAAATCGCCTATGGCCAGCAGCGTCTGATCGAGATCGCGCTGGCCATGGCGCTTCGCCCGAAAATCCTGCTGCTCGACGAACCCGCCGCCGGCGTGCCTTCCACGGAAACGGCGCGCATCGAACAGGCGCTCGACCGGCTGCCGGCTGATCTCGCCATATTGATGATCGAACACGACATGGATCTGGTTTTCCGGTTTGCCAAACGTGTGGTGGTGCTCGCCGCAGGCGCCGTCATCTTCGACGGCTCGCCGGAAGACGTCACCAGCAATGCGGAAGTCCGCCAAGCCTATCTGGGAAGTTACGCCGATGCCCGCAGCGCCGCTTGAAATCACCAACCTCACCGCCGGTTACGGCCCGACAAGGGTCATCGAGGGCCTGTCGCTTTCCGTGCCGTCGGGCTCGCGTTTTGCCGTGCTCGGCCGCAATGGCGTCGGCAAGACCAGCCTCTTCGCCACACTGGCCGGCCAGACGAAACGCTTCGCCGGCGATATCCGCATCGGCGGGCAGGACATCGCCGCTTTGCCGAGTGCCGCCCGCGCCAAAGCCGGCCTCGGTTACGTGCCGCAGACGCGGGATGTATTCCCGACGCTTACCGTCGAGGAGAACCTGTTTGTCGGCCTCAAGGCTCGGCCAAAATCGGCCATCGAGGAAGCCTACACGCTGTTTCCGCGCCTCAAAGAGCGCCGCCGCAATCTCGGCTCGCAGCTCTCCGGCGGCGAACAGCAGATGCTTTCCACGGCCCGCAGCATTCTTGGCCAGCCGCGCGTGCTGCTGCTCGACGAACCGCTCGAAGGTCTCGCTCCCGTCATCTGCGAGGAGCTGATGGCAGCCTTCTCCAAGCTCGCCCAATCCGGCGAAATGACCATCCTCCTCGTCGAACAGCGCATCCAGATGGCCATCGACTTCGCCGACCACGCCATCATCATGGAACGCGGCCGCATCGTCTGGGAAGGGCCATCCAGCGATCTTGCGGAAAACCCGGATATTATCGATACGCATCTCGGAGTTGGCGGGCTGCACTAATTTGAAACGCAATTCACCCTCAGCCCGTCATTCCGGCTTTGCGTCGGAATGACGGAAGCAATGCTACGCGAGCACCACCCGGCCTCATTTACCGTTTCCTAAAAAACCCAATGGAATAAAAATTCCACTGCAGTTAAAGTGCACAGGATTTCAGTCCGCACGAAGGAACGACAATGACGGCAATCGAGGCGCCAGAATCCGTAAAGGCTTTTGAGGAGCGGCTGCTCCAGGTCGCGGAGGGTTTGCCGAAACGATTGCGGCAATGCGCCGATTATGTCGCCTCCAATCAGGATCGCATCGCCGTTTCCACCGTCGCCGAAATGGCGGAAGGGGCGGGCGTACAGCCTTCTGCCTTCATGCGTTTTTGCCAGATCATGGGCTTTTCCGGCTTTTCTGAGATGCAACGGCTGTTCCGTGATTCCTATGTCGGCGGTTGGCCGGATTACGCCACGCGGCTCGACCATCTGCGTGAAAAGGGCGATGAAAGCGCATCCGGCCTGCTTGCGGAATTCGTGGAGGCCGGCCGTTCCTCGCTGGAAATGCTGCTCAAATCGGTCGACACGAAGCAGCTTGATGAGGCGGTTTCAGCGCTCTCCCAGGCGCGCACCGTGCATATCATCGGTTTGCGCCGCTCCTTCCCCATCGCCAGCTATCTGGCCTATGCGTTCGAGAAGATGAAGGTGCCGGCGGTTCTGCACAGTGCGGTTGGCGGGCTCGGCAACATCAGCGCCATTTCCCGCGACGACGCGCTGATCGCCATCACCTTCTCGCCCTATTCCACTGAGACGCTGGAGCTTGCGGAAAACGCCCGCGCCAACGGTATTCCGGTCGTGGCGCTTTCCGATTCCGCGGTCAATCCGCTCCGGAAATCCGGTGCAACACTTCTGACGGTGACGGAAATCGATTTCGGCGCATTCCGATCGCTTTCGGCCACGCTCTGTCTCGCCATCACGCTGGCGGTTGCTGTGGGAACACGCAGGACCGCCTGAATATTTTTATTGAAAATGGAAAAAATAGAATTTATGATCCAAATCCATGAAACGGGCATTCCACGACTGTCCGTCTCGTGACGGGACAAGTGAGCGGAGGAGGCTCACCCGAGCGGGATGGCGACAACTGGCGGCATGGTTGCCTGATCCGCTCGACACATATGAGGCAGACCGCGCCAGCGTGCGGTGCTAAGGAGGAACCTTTTGAAAAAACTTGATCTTATCACGATCGGGCGCTCGTCTGTCGACCTTTACGGTTCGCAGGTCGGCGGCCGTCTGGAGGACATGGCCTCCTTTGCCAAATATATCGGCGGCTCTCCCACCAACATTGCAGCCGGTGCTGCACGCCTTGGATTGAACAGCGCGGTCATTACGCGTGTGGGTGACGAACATATGGGCCGTTTCATCCGCGAACAGCTGGTGCGCGAAGGCGTCGATGTGCGCGGCGTGAAGACGGACCCGGAGCGGCTGACGGCGCTCGTGCTGCTCGGCATTCGCGACCAGAACCAGTTTCCGCTGATTTTCTATCGTGAGAACTGTGCCGACATGGCGCTTAGCGAAGACGACATCGATCCCGCCTTCATTGCCGAGGCTGGCTGCATCTGCGCCACCGGCACGCATCTGTCGCATCCGAAGACGGAAACAGCCGTGCTGAAGGCGCTGAAACTTGCCCGCGAAAACGGTGCGAAAACAGCGCTCGACATCGATTACCGACCCAACCTCTGGGGTGTTGCCGGCCATGGCGATGGCGAAAGCCGCTTTGTGGAATCGCAGAAGGTCACCGCCAAGCTGCAATCCACCCTGCATCTCTTCGACCTGATTGTCGGCACCGAGGAAGAATTCCACATTGCCGGCGGCTCCACCGATACGCTGACCGCACTGAACGCCGTGCGCAAGGTGTCCAACGCGACGCTGGTATGCAAGCGCGGTCCGATGGGGGCTTCAGTCTTCACCGGCGATATTCCCGCAAGTCTGGACGATGGCGAGACGGGCGAAGGTTTTCCGATCGAGGTCTTTAACGTTCTCGGCGCGGGCGATGGTTTCATGGCCGGGCTGTTCCGCGGCTGGCTGCGCGGCGAGGATTGGCCGACGACGCTGAAATACGCCAATGCCTGTGGCGCCTTTGCCGTTTCCCGCCACGGCTGCACGCCCGCCTATCCGAGCTGGGAAGAGCTGCAATATTTCTTCAAGGCCGGCATTCGCAACAAGGCGCTGCGCAAGGACGAGGCGCTGGAGCAGGTGCACTGGTCGACCAACCGCAAGGGCGACTGGGACACGATGCGCGTCTTCGCCTTCGATCACCGCATGCAACTGGAAGCCATCGCCGACGAGCTTGGCGTGAAGCACGAGCAGATCGGCGCTTTCAAGAAGCTATGCCTTCAGTCCGCGCAGCAGGTTGCCGGCGACAGGCCGGGTTACGGCATCCTCTGCGATGGCCGCCTCGGGCGCGATGCACTCTTTGCCGCCAGCGGCTCCGGCCTGTGGATCGGTCGCCCGGTGGAATGGCCAGGTTCGCGCCCGCTGACGCTGGAACCCGAACTCGGCAAGGATTTCGGCGGTCTTTCCGAATGGCCGCTGGAAAATGTCGTCAAGGTTCTGTGCTTCTATCACCCCGATGATACCGACGAGATGCGTGCCGCGCAGGAGGAGACGGTAATGCGTCTGTTCCAGGCGACCCGCCGCAACCGGTTGGAAATGCTGCTCGAGGTCATTCCCTCCAAGGTCGGCCCGACAGATGATCTGACCGCCGCGCGCATCATCGAACGCTTTTACGAAATCGGCGTCTACCCCGACTGGTGGAAGCTGGAGCCGATGAAGACCCGCGCGGCATGGAAAAATGCCTGCGACGCCGTGCACAGCAACGATCCTTACGTGCGGGGCATCGTCGTTCTCGGCCTTGACGCACCGCAAAGCGAGTTGGAGGAGAGCTTCCGCCTTGCCGCAGGTTTCGATCTGGTCAAGGGTTTCGCGGTTGGCCGCACGATTTTCGCCGACGCCGCGCGGGGTTGGCTCGGTGGCAAGATCACCGATGAGGAAGCGGTGAAGGACATGGCGCAGCGCTATACCAGCCTGTGCCGTATATGGGATGAGGCGCGCGCCAAAAAGGGAGAGGCAGCGTGAAGACAATCAGATTGACGGCTGCGCAGGCTATGGTTCGTTACCTCGCCGCGCAGATGAATGAATATGGCGAGACCTATATTGCCGGTGTCTGGGCCATCTTCGGCCATGGCAATGTCGCAGGCATCGGCGAGGCACTTTATGGCATTCGCGAGGAACTGCCGACTTATCGCGGCCAGAACGAGCAATCGATGGCCCATGCGGCCATCGCCTATTCCAAGCAGCTGCGCCGCCGGCGCGCCATGGCGGTCACCTCCTCCATCGGCCCCGGTGCTGCCAACATGGTAACGGCGGCAGCGCTTGCGCATGTCAACCGCCTGCCGGTTCTGCTGATCCCCGGCGATGTTTTCGCCAATCGCGGTCCCGATCCGGTCTTGCAGCAGCTCGAAGATTTCGGCGACGGCACGATGACGGTGAATGACTGCTTCCGCCCGGTCAGCCGGTATTTCGACCGCATCATGCGCCCGGAACAGTTGCTGACGGCGCTTCCCCGCGCCATGCGCACCATGACGGACCCGGCCGATTGCGGCCCCGTCACGCTCGCGTTCTGCCAAGATGTGCAGGCGGAAGCCTATGATTACCCTGTCAGCTTCTTCGAAAAGCGAGTCTGGCGTCAGCGCCGCCCCGAGCCGGATATGGTGGAATTCGAAGAGGCCGTCGCCGCACTGAGGGCCGCGAAGAACCCGATCATCGTTGCCGGCGGCGGCGTGCATTTTGCCGGCGCAACCGACACGTTGAAGCGCTTTGCCGAAACCCACTCCATTCCTGTCGTCGAAACGCAGGCCGGTAAATCGGCATTGGCGTGGGATCACGATCTCAATTTCGGTCCCGTCGGCGTGACCGGTGCGGAAAGCGCTAATATAATCAGCGAAAAAGCCGATCTGGTCTTTGGCGTCGGAACGCGTTTTCAGGATTTCACGACCGGCTCCTGGGCGCTGTTCAAAAACCCGAGCCGCAAGATCCTGGCACTCAACGTTCAGCCCTATGACAGCGCCAAGCACGATGCGATCAGCCTGACGGCCGATGCCAAAATCGGGCTTGAAAAACTCTCCGCAGCGCTCGGTAGCCATCGTTTTGCGGCGCCCGATGCGGGCCTCAAGGCAGCATGGTTCGAAAAGGCCGATGCCGATACGGCGGCACCGGGTGAGGACCATGCCAACAGCCTGCCCACCGACATGCAGGTGATCGGCGCTGTCCAGCGCCAGTCGCGTGACAATACCGTCGTCATGTGCGCGGCCGGCACCATGCCGGGCGAGCTGCACCAACTGTGGAAATCCAAGCTGCCGCTCTCCTATCACATGGAATACGGCTTCTCCTGCATGGGTTACGAGGTGGCCGGCGGCCTCGGCATCAAGATGGCGGAACCGGACCGCGACGTGATCGTCATGGTCGGCGACGGTTCCTACATGATGATGAATTCCGAGCTTGCGACATCGGTTGCGATGGGCGTGAAGATCACGCTCGTCATCACCGACAACAGGGGCTACGGCTGCATCAACCGGCTGCAGATGGAAACCGGCGGCGCGGAGTTCAACAACCTCTACGCCCACACCAACGTCAATCCCATCGCCATCGATTTTGCCGCCCATGCCGGCTCGATGGGAGCGGATGCGCGCAAGGTTTCCACCATCGCGGAGCTGGAAGACGCGCTCGCAGCCGCGCGCGCCTCCACCCGCACGACTGTCATCGTCATCGATACCGACCCTTATCCGACCCCGCAGGCCGGCGGTCACTGGTGGGATGTCGCGGTGCCCGAAGTCTCCGACCGCGCCGAAATCGGCCCGGCCCGCGTCCGTTATGAAAACCATGTCAAGGAAAGACAGTAAGATGATCCGTTACGGAACCAACCCGATTGCCTGGTCCAATGACGACGACCGGACGCTGGGTGCGCATATCAGCCTGGAACAATGCCTCGATGAAACCGCCAAGATCGGTTTCGACGGTATCGAGAAGGGGCACAAATTCCCGACCGACCCGGAAGGCCTGAAGGGCGTGCTTTCGCCGCGCGGCCTCTCCTTCGTCTCCGGCTGGCATTCGCTGAACCTCCTGACCGACGACATCGAATCCGAAAAGAAGGCCATGCAGCCGGCGCTCGATCTCCTGAAGGCCATGGGCTCGAAGGTCATCATCGTCTGCGAAACCTCCAACGCCATCCACGGCGCCGATGACACGCCGCTGGTCGACCGTCCGCGCCTTGCGGCCGAGGACTGGGCCAAGTTCGGCGCAGGTGTCGAGGCGCTTGCCGCCTTTGCCGCCGAACAGGGCATTACCCTCGTTTATCATCACCACATGGGAACGGTGGTCGAAAGCGAAGACGAGATCGACCTCCTGATGAAGCATACCGGGCCGAAGACCCATCTGCTGCTCGATACCGGCCATTGCCTGTTCGGCGGCGGCGACCCCGTCCGCGTCGCGCAGAAATATATGGGCCGCGTCGGCCATATCCACGCCAAGAACGTGCGCCCAGTCATTGCCGAGCAGGTTCGGAACGAGCGGCTTTCCTTCCTCGAAGGCGTTCGCCGCGGCGTATTCACCGTACCAGGTGACAGCGAGGGCGGCGTGAACTTCTCAGCCGTGCTGAAAATTGCCGCCGAGCACAATTACAGCGGCTGGCTGGTGATCGAGGCCGAACAGGACCCTGATGTGCGCAACCCGTTTGAATATCAGAGCCTTGGGCTGAAATCGCTGAAGGCTTTTGCGCGCGAAGCGGGGCTGGACAAGGCTGAGGCTGCTTGAAGCCTTTTCTCCCTCGTTCCTGTGCTCGTCACCGGGATGAGGGAAACGCGGGAATAGCCGCCCGATGAATTGAACGACTGACCAAAAAAGGGAACACCACCATGACCTCACTTCTGCGCAAGCCGGTCGCGACCAGCGGCAAGGTGCACGATATCACGCCCCAAAGCGCGGATTGGGGTTATGTCGGTTTCGGCCTTTACCGCCTGAAGCCGGGCGAAACGGCGGCGGAAAACACCGGCGATACGGAAGTCATCCTCGTGCTGGTCGAAGGCAAGGCGACGATTTCCGCAGGCGGTAAGGACTTCGGTGAACTCGGCGACCGCATGAATGTATTCGAGCGCAAGCCGCCGCACTGCGTTTATGTTCCCGCCGGCTCCGAATGGTCGCTGACCGCCACGACGGACTGCACAATCGGTGTCTGCACCGCGCCCGGCGAAAAAGGCAACCGCGAGGCGCAGCAGATTGGCCCCAATGGCGTGCAGCTGACCGAGCGCGGCAAGGGCGCCAACACGCGTTACATTTTCCCCATCGCCATGGAAGAGCGCGATGTGGCCGACAGCCTGCTGGTGACGGAAGTTTTCACCCCGTCGGGCAACTGGTCGTCCTATCCGCCGCACCGGCACGATGAGGATAACTACCCCGACATGACCTATCTGGAAGAGACCTATTATCATCGCCTCAATCCGGCCCAGGGTTTCGGCTTCCAGCGCGTCTTCACCGAAGACGGCTCGCTGGACGAGACCATGGCGGTATCGGACGGGGATGTCGTGCTGGTGCCGAAGGGTCACCACCCCTGCGGCGCGCCCTATGGGTACGAGATGTATTATCTGAACGTGATGGCCGGGCCGATGCGCAAATGGCGGTTCAAGAACCATCCCGATCATGACTGGATTTTCAAGCGCGATAATCCCTGACCGCTATTTTCACTTTAAATTTTGGGAGGAATGACCATGGCCGCTCTTGGCGTGGGCCTTATCGGCACCGGTTACATGGGCAAGTGCCACGCGCTTGCGTGGAACAACGTCACCAGCGTCTTCGGCGATGTGGAACGCCCCCGCCTCGTGACGCTCGCGGAAGTCAACCCGGAGCTTGCTGCCAAAAAAGCGGCGGAGTTCGGTTTCGTCCGTTCCACGGGCAACTGGCGCGATCTGCTGGCAGACCCGGAGATCGACGTCATCTCCGTCACCACACCGAACGCCTTCCACCCGGAAATGGCGATTGCCGCACTTGAGGCCGGCAAACATGTCTGGTGCGAAAAGCCGATGGCGCCTGCCTTTACTGACGCGGTGAAGATGCGCGATGCCGCTCGCCGATCCGGCAAGGCAGCGGCGATGGGTTACAACTACATCCAGAACCCCGTCATCCGCCATATCCGCCGCCTGATCGACGAAGGCGCCATCGGCAAGGTCTATCACGTCCGGGCCGAAATGGACGAGGACTTCATGGCCGATGCCACCCAGCCCTTCTACTGGAAGAGCGAGGCATCCTCCGGTTACGGCGCACTGGATGATTTCGCCGTGCATCCGTTGTCACTGCTCTTCGCCCTGTTCGGCCATGCGCAAAGCGCCATCACCGACATGGTCAAACCTTACGAAACCCGCCCGCTTGCCGGCGGTGGCGAACGTGCGGTCGAGACGCATGATCTTGCCAGCGTTATCCTGAAGCTGGAAGGCGGCATTTCCGCCGTGCTCATCGCCAATCGTTCCGCCTGGGGCCGCAAGGGCCGCATCGCCATCCAGATATATGGCTCCACCGGCTCCATCCTGTTCGATCAGGAGCGAATGAACGAGTTCCAGCTCTACACCACGGACGGACGCCCGGAAGAGCAGGGTTTCAGAACCATCCTGACCGCCCCCCATCACAAGCCCTATGACCGCTTCATCCCAGCCCCCGGCCACGGCCTCGGCTTCAACGATCTGAAAGTGATCGAATGCCGGGAACTGATAGCGTCCATAGAAGGCAAGAAGGCCCATATCATCGATTTCGACGAAGGGCTGAAGATCGAGCGCAGCATTCACGCCATGGCCCGGTCATTTGCAGAAGGGCGCTGGGTGGCGACGGAGGAAATTGCGGAATAGGGACAGATAGGGGGTGAGCGCCACGCTCACCTCCTTTGTCATGCTCAAGCCTGTCCCGAGCATCTGCAACATCTTGATTTTATTCGACGTGATTAGATCCTCGGCACAAGGCCGAGGATGGCACTGGAAAAGGATTACGCCTTGACCGGCGTCTCCGGCACCGGCGTCAGCACCTTGCGGTCCCTGAACCAGCCGAGAATATTGTCGGCCACCAGATCGGCCATGGCGTTGCGGGTGGGAACCGAGGCGGAGGCGACATGCGGCAGCAGGGAGACATTCGGCAGCGACAGGAAAGCTTCCGGCACCTTCGGCTCGGCATAGAACACGTCGAGACCGGCAGCCCCCAAAGCGCCACTTTTAAGCGCCTCAAGCAGTGCGTCCTCATCGACGCTGGAGCCGCGGCCTACATTGATGAACACGCCCTCAGGCCCGAGCGCGGTCAGCACGTCGGCATTGATCGCCTTGTGTGTCTCTGGTGTGCCCGGCACGATACAGATCAGCGTATCGACGGTCTCTGCCATTTCCTTCAGCGAGCCATAATAGGTGTAGGAGAGTTCGTCGCGCTTGCTGCGGGTGTGATAGCCGATCTCCACCTTGAAGGGTTCAAGCCGCTTGGCGATTTCCTGGCCGATGCGGCCCATGCCGAACAGGCCGACCTTGCGGCCGCGCAGCGAAAACGGCGACAGTGCGAACGGGCCTTCGCCAACCCATTTGCCATCCCGCAGCCAGGTCTCGGCCTGATAAAGACGGCGCACGGTGTTAATCAACAGCGCAATCGTCGTATCGGCCACTTCGTCATTCAGCACATCAGGCGTATTCGTCACCACGACGCCACGGGTGGCGGCGTGTTTGGCGTCGACACCATCATAACCCACGCCGAAATTGGCGATGATCTCGAGCTTCGGCAGCGCATCGATCCATTTGGCGTTGACGGCGCCAGAAACAGCAATCGCATTGACGCGTCCGGCCGCGCCCTCCGGCAAAACCGGCTCGGCACCGGCAGGCACTGCCACAATCTCGACCTTGCCTTCGAGGCGTTCGAGAACGCGCGGGTTTATCTTGCCGGGAACGAGAACGACGGCCTTTTTGTCAGACATGAGCGGATATTCCTCCAGATAACATTCCGATATCAGGAGTGGTCGTCAAGCGAACCGCTTGCCATCCCACTCCTCATGGCGGCGATCTTTTCAAACAACGACCGCCGTGAAAAGGCCAATAAGGGGATGTTGTGGAGGCAGACGGAGGTTTCATGCCGATTTTTTGGCGGCGCCTCGCACCGTCGTGCCGGGCTGTTTCATCGCTGCAGGGTGTGACCTTCTAAAAGGAGCACACATCACGGCATTGAGCGCGATGGATACAGCTTTTCGCAACGTCACCCTTGGGCTTGTCCAAGGGTCTAACCATGCCAACAAAATCAATACGTTGCGGATCCTCGGGACAGGCCCGAGGATTGACCTCGGCGCGGCTGGCGTCGCCAAGACCACTTCCTGCCGTTGGGCCAAGCTCACACCCGCGGCCGCACCGGCCCAGTCGATTGCCGGATGCGCATTTCCGGTTTGATGAGGTGAATACCATCAGGTTCATGGCTGCCCGCCAGCCTGTCCAGCAGCGCGCGGGCCGCCAAGCGCCCCACCTCGGCCTGGCCGTTGGAAACGGTGGTCAGCGCCGGGGTGGCGATGGCAGCTTCCTCCAGATCGTCGTAGCCCGTTACTGAAATATCGACACCCGGCACCAGACCGGCGCGGGAAATGCCGTTCATGAGACCGATGGCGACGAGATCGTTCCAACACACGGCGGCGGTCGGCTTCTGCGGCAGCGAGAGGAAATGCACCGCCGCCTCGAAGCCGCCCTGTTTGGAGCGCGGGCCGGGAATGCGCAGGTTCGGATCGACCTCGATGCCCGCCTTGCGCAGCGCATTGACATAACCCTGATAACGGTCACGCCCCGTCGAGGTCTGGTCGGTACCGCCAACCATGGCGATGGTGCGGTGGCCGAGGCTGATGAGGTGGTTGGTGGCGAGCGAAATGCCGTAGCTGTCATCGCCGCGATAGGTTGGCATGTCGACGCCGTCCATGGAGCGGGCCACCAGAATGGCGGGCATGCCGTTTTCTTCGGCGAGCGTCATATCCTCGATCGGCGTGCCGATCGCCGGAGACATGATGATACCGTCAGAGCCGAGCTGCAGCAGCGTTTCAATGAAGGTGCGCTGTTTTTCCACCGAATCGTAATGGTTGGACAGGATGAACGTCTGTCGGCTGCGGTCCAGCTCGCTTTCAATGGCTTTCAGGATTTCGCCATAGAAGGGGTTCATCACATCGTGGAACACCACGCCGACAATACCGGAGCGGGAGGTGCGCAGGCTGGCGGCGCGGCGGTTATAGATATAACCCAGCGCCCGCGCCTGTTCCTTGATCTTTTCCCGCGTATCGGCGGCGACCAGCGGGCTATCGCGCAATGCAAGAGAAATGGTGGCGGTCGAAAGTCCGAGGCTTTCGGCAATCGTGGACAATTTGACCTTTTGGGCCACGGCATTTCTCCCCAAACGCACGTCGATGACGGATAGCTCCGTTTAAATTGCAATTAAACAATTTAAACAAAATCCGCAACCCGTTTAAGGAATACCCACAAAACAGATGGCTCTTTTAAAAATTTCAGCAAAAATTATTGAAGATTGGCGTCTATCGCCTTCAAGAGTTTAACGATGTTACGCACATCCTTGGCCGAAAGCCCCTCGACGGCTCTTGCGCCGCAATTGGCGATGGAAACATTGATGTGTTCGACGCTTTTCAGACCCGCTTCCGTCAGCTTCACCAGCGTCACACGGCCATCCTCGTCGTCACCGCTGCGCTCCACGAAGCCCTGGGCTTCCATGCGGCCGATCGTGCGCGTCATGGTGGGCGCCTTGACGCCGAGTTTCTGGGCGATCTGCCCGGGTGTCAGGCTGCCTTCCTGCGCCAGCGCCAGGATAACGCCGTCCTGTCCGGCATAAAGGCCGCTTTCGGCAAGACTGTGGCTCAGCGCCGTGCGCATGGAGCGGGCGGCCTGAGTGATGGATTGCGCCAGTTCCTCGGGGTTGAAATTCTCATCCCTTTTTTTGGCGTCCTTGGCCTTCTTGCCGCCCTTTTCCTTCTTGGCGCTTTTGTCCTTGTTCCCGGATTTGTCCTTGCTCATATGCGAGTGCCTTTTACCCTGTGGCGGAACCGATATATGTTGCTGGAAATCCTTACCGAATGCACGCGCGGACTGCCAGATGCCAAACTCATACACGCATTATCACGACGAAAACGTAACAGAGCCTCATCTTCGCGCAACAGGAGCAATCTCCGTCCTGCCGCTCGGTGCGCACGAGCAGCATGGTCCGCACCTGCCCTTCGAGACCGATACGCTGATTGCCGAAGGCATCGTCACCCGCCTTGCCGCCGCCCTGCCCGCCCACCTGCCCGTCTCCTTCCTGCCCGCGGAACCGGTCGGTTATTCCGTCGAACACATGGACGTGCCGGGCACGAAGACACTGCGTTACGATGAAGCCATCGAGCGCTGGCTCGGCATCGCCGAGGCGGAATATAAAAAGGGCGTGCGCAAATTCGTGATGTTGAACGCTCATGGCGGCAATTCACCGCTGATGACCGTCGTCGCCACCGAGGCCCGCGTCCGTTTCGGCATGCTGGCGGTCGCCACAAGCTGGACCCGTTTCGGCGTGCCTGCCGATATCGTGAAGCCGCAGGACAAGGCGGTCGACATCCACGGCGGCGATATCGAGACATCCGTCATGCTCGCGCTTCACCCCGAACGTGTGGCGATGGAAAAAGCCGAGAATTTCCCCTCGCGCCAAAGCGACTTCGCACAGCGCTTCAGACATCTGCGCGCCTATGGCCCCCACGCCTTCGGCTGGCTGATGAGCGACCTGAATCCCGATGGCGTTGCCGGAAACGCGGCAGTCGCCTCGGCCGAAAAGGGCGAAAGGCTGATTTCCCATGCTGTATCGGGCCTCGTCGAACTGCTTGAAGATGTCCACGCTTTTGACATAACGTTATTTCATAACAAAATTTGAAAAACTCAGCCGAAACCGGCCAGAATCCCTTTGAACTGCCGGAACGTCGCGCCTATATGGACGACGACACTTATTCCTTAAGGCCGCGACCGGCCTTGCTCCACACGAGGTTTCCATGACCGAAACAGCACCAGCCAAGCCCATTCCAGTCACCGTCCTGACGGGATATCTCGGCGCCGGCAAGACGACGCTTCTCAACCGCATTCTCTCCGAGAACCACGGCAAGAAATACGCTGTCATCGTCAATGAATTCGGCGAGATCGGCATCGACAACGATCTGATCGTCGAATCCGACGAGGAAATCTACGAAATGAACAATGGCTGCGTGTGCTGCACGGTGCGCGGAGACCTCATCCGCGTCGTGGAAGGCCTGATGCGCCGTCCGGGCCGTTTCGACGGTATCATCGTCGAGACCACAGGCCTTGCCGACCCCGTTCCTGTCGCCCAGACCTTCTTCATGGATGACGACGTGCGCGCCAAGACCGAGCTAGATGCTGTCGTTGCCCTCGTTGACGCCAAGCATCTGCCGCTGCGCCTGAAGGACAGCCGCGAGGCCGAAGACCAGATCGCCTTTGCCGACGTCGTTGTCGTCAACAAGACCGATCTCGTTTCGCCGGAGGAAGTCGCCCGCATCGAAGATATCGTGCGCGCCATCAATCCTTCCGCCCGTATCTACAAGACCACCCGTTCCGGCGTCGATCTCGCCCGGGTTCTCGATCAGGGCGCCTTCAACCTGGAACGCGCGCTGGAAAACGACCCGCATTTCCTCGAGCACGGCCATGACGACCACGTTTGCGGCCCCGATTGCGATCATCATCATCACGACCACGGCCATGATCACCATCATCATGACCACGATCACGGGCATCATCACCACGATCATGACCATGCGCACGACCATGGCCACGATCACCACCATGGCGCGGTCTCCCCGATCCATGACGTGACGGTACAGTCGGTTTCGCTGCGCGGCGGCGAGATGAACCCCGAGCGGTTCTTCCCGTGGATCCAGAAAGTCACCCAGACAGACGGCCCGAACATCCTGCGCCTCAAGGGCATCATCGCCTTCAAGGGCGATGCGGAACGTTACGTGGTGCAGGGCGTGCACATGATCATCGAGGGCGATCACCAGCGCCCGTGGAAGGAAGACGAAAAGCGCGAAAGCCGCCTCGTCTTCATCGGCCGCGAACTGGACCGCGAGAAGCTGGAAAAGAGTTTTAACGCCTGCCTCGCGACGGCCTGAGGTTTTCAAGGGAAGGCACCGAGACGCTCATGCTCGGTGCCCCCCCACGCTCGACGTCATCCTCGGGCTTGACCCGAGGACCCATTGCCGCCAGCATGTGGATGGCCGGGTCAAGCCCGACCATGACGCAACGGGTTGAAACCGCACCAACGGGTCTTCCCGACCTTTGTCAGCGACCGAAATCCACCAAACAAAAAACACTGATACGAAAGACCGATGCCCCATGCCGACTGTTGCCCCGCTTGATATCGAAGGCCACGTGGTCTCGACCCATTTTCTCGGCGACATTCCCCTGTTTGCCACCGCCGCCGGCACCATTCACCGGCTGGATGGCGGCGAGAAGGTGACCGAGGCGCATGACGGGCTTTTGACCTGCATTCGTGACCCCTATAGCGCCACGCTGCTTTCCGGCGGCGAAGACGGGCGCGTGCTGCGCATCGGCCATGATGGCAGCATCAGCGAGATCGCCAATGTACCGCGCAAATGGGTGGGCGTCGTTGCCGGCGGCCCGCAGAAGGCGGTCGCTTATGGCGTCGGCAAATCCAGCTTCGTGCGACTGTCCGACGGCACGGTCAAGGAATTCAAGGAAGAACGCACGGTGGAGGCGATCGCCTTTGCACCGAAAGGCCTGCGCATTGCCGTTGCCCGTTACAACGGCGTGACGCTGCACTGGGTGGCGACGGCAGGCGATCCCGTCGATCTGGAATGGAAGGGTGCGCATACCGGCGTCACCTTCTCGCCCGATGGCAAGTTCCTTGTGACCACCATGCAGGAAAACGCTCTGCACGGCTGGAAGATGGAAGCCACCAAGGGCGGCATGGAAGCCCGCCACATGCGCATGACGGGTTATCCCGCCAAGGTCAAATCCGTGTCATGGTCGGCAAAGGGCAAGTGGCTCGCCTCATCGGGCGCCCCCGCCGCGATCGTCTGGCCCTTCTCCGGCAAGGATGGCCCGATGGGCAAGTCCCCGGAAGAACTCGGTAGCCGCGCCAATATCATGGCCACCAATGTCGCCTTCCATCCGGTGGAAGATGTACTCGCCATCGGCTTCATCGACGGCATGATCCTCGGCGTGCGCCTCGCCGACGGCAAGGAAGCCCTGCTGCGCCGCCCCGGCAAGGGCGCTATTACGTCCATGGACTGGAGCGCTACCGGCAAACTGCTCGCCTTTGCGTCCGAAGCGGGCGATTGCGGGATCATCGATATTTCGGCTTGAGGGATGGCGTAATGGGTTGCTCCGCACTTTCGCCGGAACGCCCTATTCCGCCACCTGCCGCCGCGTCAGAAACAGCAGCAGCAGCGCCGCACCCGCCCCGACTGAAGCAAAGCGAATAGAGGTGCCGAAGCTGGCATATTGCGATACGAACCCCATTAGCGGCACCGCAAACAGCGCGGCGAGAAAAATCGAATTCATATAGAGCGCCGTCGCCCGGGCGGTGCGCCCGCGGGCAAAACCCTGCACGAAGGTAAGGCAGGTGCCGGCAAATAGGCCGTAATAGGCCCCCTCCATCGCAGCGCCGACCAGCATCGCTGGCAGGGTTTTTACCGAAGCGATGATGTTGAAGGCGATGATCGCCGTCACCGCCGCGCCGCTCAGCAGCAGCCGTGCGCTGATCAGGCGCATGATGCGCGGCGCAAGAAGAATGAGCAGGACTTCCATGGCGCATTTGACGCTGAGCGAAAGGCCCGGCGCATAGTCCGGCAAGCCCACCTCACGCACCAGAAACACCGGCAGGGCCGAGGCGCAAAGAGCGTGGGCGAAAGACATGCAGAAACTCGCTGCCGCCGCCATCAATAGCGGCAAGTTGCGCCCCGTATCGACCCCGCCTTCATCTCGCCGCTCCATCGGGCAGGTCTGGCCACGCGGCACGATTGTAAACGCAAGCGCCCCCCAGGTGGCCGCCATCAGCATCGCGTTCACGAAGACGGCCTTTGCACCGGCGAGATCGACAATCAGAAAGGCGGCAGCCGGCAACAACATCCATGCCAGCGATACCATCATCCTGAGGAAAGCATTATAAGAGATGGTATCGAGCGCCTCGATCCGGCCATGATAACGGCCGTAACTGAAGACAAGTGTGGTGGCCGCGTTGGAAAGCCCCATGCCTGTCGCCGTGACCGCCACCAGCAGCGCCAGATGCCCGAAACTCGCCGCCGCCGCCGCCACGAAAGCCCCGGCGACGGAAAGCAGCAGCAACGGCCTCACCCGCACACCGGCATCCACCCGCTCGCCATAGATACGGCTGGCGATGATGGAGGCAAGCGCTGCCGTCACGCTGTAAAGGCCGAGCGTTGCCGGCGGATGGCCAAGCACCTGGATGATGTAGAAACCGATAAACGGCACAATGGCAGCATTGGTGCTGCCGGCGATGAAAACCAGCAGCGCGATCATATAGGCCTGACGATCGAAAGCGCCCGGCAAAGTGCTTTTCTGTGGCATGGGAATCGAGTGAAGGCTGGGAGGCGGCACGGGATGACGGCGACCACCATCACACCAAAATGCTCTGTGGTTCAAGCCCGTCCGAAGGAACGAATGCGGTTTCGCTTCTCGAAGAAAACAAGTCGTCTTCCCCATCCGGTACACCGGCTCGGTTTCAATGTTGTGAAGAAACCGGACAAAAAAGAGGGCCGCGAGGCCCTCTTCCAGTCATGCGATGCGCCGTTTGTTCTTGCCGGAAACGCCATGCGTCAAACACACGCAACTCGAGGATCGTTGCCGGCTTATGTGCTGCGCGCATCGTCTGCGTCGAAAATCCCTGATGATTTTCGAGCTGTTCCGTTGGAGCGGGATGGGGAAAAGCCCGATGGTTTCGCCATCCCGTTCCACGTTTCAGTTAGTGCCGGCGCTTTTTGCCGCCGCCGTTCTTGTTGTCGATGACATCGACGGACGTCTTGTTGCCGTTCAGCACACCGTTCAGAATGCCGGTCTTGTTGCCATTCAGAATCCCGTTATTGGACAGGATGCCGTTGACACCGAGATCGATGCTGGGCGAGACGACGACAAGGGCGCCGCCCTTGTTGCTGTTGCCGGACAGGATGCCTCCCAGAAGACCGCCCGCATTGGCCTGACCAACGGAAGCGACAGTAAGAATAGCGGCTACACAAGCGAACTTTGCAATCATTTCTCTCTCCTCTTTTGTTTGATCACGCCATCTGGCGTAACTGAACTGTATATTTAGAGGATTCTAATTCAAGCAAATGCTAATATTACAATGAAAAATTAACTTTAATACTGGTGATTTTAATAGAATTTTACACATCATCTTTTCGAGCCCACCATCTCTATTTCGGCATAGACGCCATGAATTTCGGCTCCGAACGTAAAATGGTGCGGGAGACTTTATTAACCATCCAAATATAAGATATTGCTTAATTAGCGACCGGAGATGCGAATGCGGCTGGGGGGATATATCGCGCTTGTTCTCGGGCTTGCCTGCGCCTGCGGCGCGCAGGCGCAGCAAAAGGCCGATGAGCACAATGTCACCTATAAATCCGGCATTGCTTATGACAGCAATTATTTCGCCGACACCAACCGGCTGAGCGCGATATCGCTGCGCACCGGCTTCGGGCTCAATGGCAAGATAACGCTGGAGGGGGCGGAGCTGCGTTATTCGCTCGAGCAGGAAGAGGTTCGCCTACCCCGCTATCGTTTCGCCAATGAACATAACACCATCGCTACGCTGGGTCTGACGAAGCGCTTTTCCGACAAGCTGGAATGGGCTGTTGAGCTGCGCGGTACCCGCAGCGATGCCGGCGATATTTTCCTGCATCTGCCGGAAGAAGACATTGGTTACCGACAGCTGGATCACAAGCTGGAGGCGTCTTCCCAGCTCGGCATCCTCGCCCTTGGCGGCAAGAACACGCTGACGGCAAGCATCACCAGCCTGATGAAAGGCAAGGCGCGGTTCCGCCCGGCCTATTTCCTGCCCACCCGACTGGAAGCCAACGAGGCGCTTTTATCGCTGAAGGCCGAACATGCACGATCGCTCGGCGGTGGCGAGGCGGGGCTGACGCTTGTTTACGACCGTATCGCCGTGCCTGAGGGGCAGCAGGAAAAATATGAACGTTTCCCGGCCCAAACGCTGCGCGGCTCTCTGGCCTATGGTTACAGGTTCTCCGACCGTTTCGCGGTTCTGGCCGAAGCGGGTTTCACATCCATTTCCGGCGATGAGATCAGCGACAAGGTAAAGCGCACCCGCCCCTATCTGCGGGCCGAGGCCGAGGTGAAGGCCACCGATCGCATCGCCTTCGGCGTCGGCTTTTCGCAGGACTATGCGCTTTTCGATCCGGATGATCCGATTGCGGAATTCCATCGCCGCTTTCAATTCGTCATGAAAAGCAGGCTCACCGAAAAGGTGGGGCTCGATCTTGCGCTGCATCGCGTCCACAAGGACTGGATCTATTATAATTACGATACCAGCGAGCGCAGGCTGGTCGCAACGCTGTCCTTCGATACCGGCAAGAACAGCAAGCTGGAGCTGGAGTTCAACCGCCTGCTGCATGGCGAGCGCGATACCGATCTTGCCTATAGCGGCTCCAGCATCACCTCGCGCTTCAGCGGCACCTTCTGAAATTCCTTGGCGGCCCGCGCGAAGGATCAAACCCATCAGGTCGAAATTCGGTCCCAATTTCTGCTAGAGTCGGGCCTTCAAGATTCGAAGGCAGGACAGACCGGATAATGAACAGACGCATTTTGCTCCTCGCGGTCGGCCTCGCCTGCGTTCCAGTCGCGGCGGTTGCGCATCCGCATATCTTTGCCGAAGCCCGCATGGAAATCGTTGAGGGGCCGAACGGCACCGTTCAGGAAGTGCGCAACATCTGGCGTTTCGACGAGATGTTTTCCGCAAGCGTGGTGATGGATTACGACAAGAACAGCGATCTGAAGCTCGACAAGGACGAGCTGGCGGAAATCGGCAATACGGTCAAGGAATCGCTTGCCGAATATTCCTACTACACCTTCATCACCGCCAATGGAAAACCGGTGGAGTTTGGGAAGCCCGACGCCATTCACGTGGACTACAAGGACAACCAGATCCTGATGTTCTTCTCCGTGAAGCCGACCAAACCGCTCGCAGTCAAGGGCAAGCTCTCCTTCGGCGCCTGGGATCCGACCATGTACACGGCGATCGATTTCGCAAAGGACGGCGATATCGCGACCGAGGGCAAGGACCTGAATGCCTGCAAGCATCATGTCGTCCGACCCGATCCGGACGAGGTGATCTCGCAAAACCAGAGTTCGCTGACCGATGCCTTCTTCAACGATCCGACCGGAACCGACATGACCAAACTCTTCGCCACCCGGCTGGAGATATCATGCTGAGCCGCAGGGCAAGCCTCGTCGCTGTCGCCATCGGCCTCGTTGCCGTGGCCGGTGCGGCCCATGCGCAGTCGCCGCTCGGCATCGGTTCGGCCGAGCCTTCATTTTCCGTTGGCGGGCCCTTCGCACCGCTGATGCAATGGATCAACGTGCACCAGCAGATGTTCTACCGTGCGCTGACCGGCGCGTTGAAGGCCATGCGCGAGGATGGCTGGGCGCTCAGCTCGCTGATCGGCCTCTCCTTTGCTTATGGCGTTTTTCATGCCGCCGGCCCCGGCCACGGCAAGGCGGTCATTTCGTCCTACATGATCGCCAATGAAACGCAGTTGAAACGCGGCATTCTCATTTCTTTCGTTTCGGCGCTCATTCAGGGTTTGATGGCCATCGGCCTTGTCGGTGCCGCGTGGCTGGTGCTGCGTGGCACCTCCATCACCATGACGAAGGCCACGCAGGCGATGGAAATCGCCAGCTTCGCCATGGTGGCGCTGTTCGGCGCCTGGCTGCTGGTGCGAAAGCTCTGGTCGCTGCGCATCCGGCGCGAACCCGTTCCCGTTTTCGCCACGGCAGGTGAAACCGCCATGCCGCGAACGACCGGCATGGGCACGGGCCTGCGCTTCCAGGGTAAGCCGGTTTTCGCAGATCATGAGCATAATGGCGCGGGCGACCTGTGCACCGCCTGCGGCAAATCCCACGCGCCCGACCCGATGTTGCTGAAGGGCAAGAACTTCAGCCTGCACGAGGCGTGGTCCGCCATTATCGCAGTCGGGCTCAGACCCTGCTCGGGCGCGATCATCGTCATGAGCTTTGCACTTCTGAATGGGCTTTATCTCGGCGGCGTGCTCTCCGTGCTCGCCATGTCGCTCGGCACGGCCATTACGGTATCGGCTCTCGCCATCATGGCCGTTTCGGCAAAGGGCCTCGCCGTGCGTTTCGCCGGCCCCGGCAGCCGCAGGGCGGCCGGCATCAGCCATGCGATAGAGATCGCCGGTGCGCTGTTCGTGCTGATCATGGGACTGCTGCTGCTCGGTGCGTCGCTTCAGCTCTAACCGTCACGGCGGCGCTGGTAACGGGCGCGCAGCCAAAATAGCAGGAAGAAACACAGCACAGCCACCGAACCGAAGGCAGCGGCGAGCCAGGGCGAATAATCGCCCAGCCACAGCATGATCTTCGGCATGACGAAGAAGACCAGCCCGAAACCGACGATGATGAGGGCGGCGGCGAGGGCCGGAGACCAATCCTTCTTACCGTGGCTCGGCTTTTCAGGCGCCGGGTTTTCAGGCAATGGCATCGGCAAACTCCGCACGGATATCCTCAAGCTTGCGTTGCTGCGCACCATCGGCCGCAAAATTCTCCGGCGAAAGCCAGGCTTCGAAGGCCTTGCCGATCAGCGGCCATTCGCCGTCGATCATGGAAAACCACGCCGTATCGCGGTTCTGGCCCTTCGAGACCATATGCTGGCGGAAAACGCCCTCGAAGGTGAAGCCATAACGCTTCGCCGTTATCTTGGAGGGCTCGTTTTCATTGTGGCATTTCCACTCGTAACGGCGATACCCCAGATCCTCGAAAACATGTTTCGCCATCAGGTAATGCGCCTCGGTGGAAAGAGGCGAGCGTTTCATCTTCGCGCCATGGGCGACGGAGCCGACCTCGACCACGCCATTGGCGGGATCGGGCCGCATATAGCTCGCCATGCCGACGATATCGCCGGTGGCGTTTTCAACGAAGACCAGCGTGACCCAGTTAAGCTTCTGCCCTGCGCCGACAAGCCAGTCGCCGAAAGCGCTGGCATCGGGAAAGGCGCTTTGCGGGAAATATTTGAGCAGCGCATTCACGCCCTCGCCGCCAAGGGCGGTCCAGAGTTTTTCCAGATGCTTTTCGCGGTCGAACGGCTCGGCGGTCACATAACGACCCTTCAACACCACCGGCTGCGGCGGCGGACATCCCTTGAAATCACTCAGATCGCGCATTCTCTTCCCCATTTGCTGGGAGAAGGATTAGGGCAAGCGGGGCAGGATGACAACAGTGGATGTGGGGCATGAAGATGGCGCCAGAGCCTGTGGCTCACCCCCCTCTGCCCTGCCGGGCATCTCCCCCACAAGGGGGGAGATAGACAAGCGGTCAAGTCTCGCCCATCTCAACATTTGCGAATGAAGTGGTGGTAGCGCCTCCTGCCGATCTCCCTCATTGTGGGGGGATACCCGGCAGGGCAGAGGGGGGGGGTAAACCACGCCCGCCGAGGCCTACCTCAAACCTTCGCCGCCACCACCGTCGCCTCGATATGATCCACCAGCGCATCCGGCAACCCAAGCCGCCCGGCAAGAAGATCGAGATAGCCCCGCTCCGCCCGCGTGTCGGCCTCGATGGCAAGCCGCGAGGCGGTGTAAAGCTCCACTTTCTGCTCTTCCGTGCGGGCGGCTGCCACCAGCGCGTCGATGTCGAGAGGATCGGCCAGTTCCTTTTCGAGGAACCGCTCGGCTTCGCTATCGAGGCCGGAGACCTGCACCTTGTCCATGATATTGGCGCGCTCCTTCTCATCGATATGACCGTCAGCCTTGGCGGCGGCGATCATCGCCTGGATGAGCTTCAGCGCAAAATCATTGGAAAGGGCGGGAGATTGCGGATGGAAGGCGGAATCGGCGGGCGGTGCGAGCAGCTCCGGCTCGGGTTTCGGCGCGACTTCAGGCGCCTGGCCGGACTTGTAATTCTTGTAGGCAAGGTACCCGAGACCGGCGATGGCGGCCACGCCGCCGATGGTGGCGACATTGCCGGCAAGCTTGCGGCCGGTCTTGGTGCCCAGAATGGCGGCGGCGAGCGCACCGGCTTTCAGGGGATTGTTCCTGGCGATATCGGCGGCCTGCCCGGCTCTGTCACGGACGCTTCCCGAAAGGCCTGGCACCTGCGAGCCGAGGAATTGTTCAAGAAGCTTCTTGGCGTCGAACATCAAAATCTCCTGTAGAGGTCAAATCTACAGGGGAGATAGGGAGCCGGGGCCCGAATACAAATGTCAAACCCGCTCACGCCTTCGTGAACGGGTTTGACAGATTGCAAATCAGGCGCGCAATGCGGCGGCTTCGGCCGCAAGCCTGGTGATACCCGCCCAGTCGCCGGTCGCCACCAGCTCGCGCGGGGCGACCCAAGAGCCGCCGACGCAAACCACGTTCGGCAGGGAAAGGTAATCATTGGCGTTCTTGAGCGACACGCTGCCCGTCGGGCAGAAGACGGTGCCGGCGAGCGGCGAGGACAGCGCCTTGAGATAGGGTGCGCCGCCGGCCTGTTCGGCGGGGAAGAACTTCAGCACCTTGTAACCCTCGTCACGCAGCGCCATGACTTCACTGGCGGTGGCAGCACCCGGAAGCAGCGGCACCTTTGAACCGCGCGCGGCTTCCAGCACGCTTTTGTTGATGCCGGGGCTGACGATGAAGGTGGAGCCGGCTTCCGCCGCCGCTTCGAAATCCTTGGCATTGAGAATGGTGCCGGCGCCGACATTGGCGCCTTCGACTTCCGCAGCAACGGCGCGGATGGCATCGAGAGCTGCCGGCGTGCGCATGGTGATCTCAATCGCCTTCAGGCCGCCTGCGACCAAAGCGCGCGCAAGCGGCACGGCGGAAGCGGCATCATCCACGATCAGCACCGGTACGACCGGCTGGAGCTTGAGGATGGAGAGCAGTTTTTCGGAGTCCTGGGCCAAGATGAGCCTCCCTTGCGCAATTGAAACGATTGAAATTCCGTCTACCGATTAGCCTGCCTCGGCATTTATGTCGAGGCGCGCCAGCCGCATTTTTATCCAGATACTTCAATCAATTCGCTTCATCATACTATCATATTGCGATACTCTGGCGCCCCAGTTCGCGGAGACAGCATGGCCAAGGAAATCGAACGGAAGTTTCTTGTTGCAGGCGGTGAATGGCGCAATGAGGTCACGCATAGCATGGCTTTCCGGCAGGCATATGTCGCCTCGATGGAAAACCGCTCGGTCCGGGTCAGGATCGTCGATGAGCGCGATGCGACCCTGACCATCAAGATCGGCGCAAGCGCGCTTGTCCGCGACGAATATGAATATTCCATACCCCTCAAGGACGCCGAAGAGCTGATGGCAAGCGCGCCGGGCGTGGTGATCGAAAAAACCCGCCACACCGTCGATCATGGCGGCTTCACCTGGGAAGTGGATGTTTTCGAAGGGAAATATCACGGGCTGGTGGTGGCGGAAGTGGAAATGAACGACGAAAATGCCGACCCCGATCTGCCGTCCTGGCTGGGTCGGGAAGTCACCGGAGACAAGCGCTTCTCCAACCAGTCACTCGCCATGGACTGTCCGAGCGGAGACCTGTCGGATGCCCTTCAGAATTGACCCGAAAAAGTCCTTCGACGATGAAATCCGCCGGGCCGGGCTGGAGCTGATCGACGATGCAGTCACAATCCTTCGCGACCAGCCGTCCGGATCGCACGAGGCCGTGCACGACGCCCGCAAGCGGTTCAAGCGGTTGCGCGCCCTCTATCGCCTCATCCGCCAGGCGGTGCCGGATTTCGGCCGCGGGGAAAACGCCCGTATTCGCGATATCGCCCGCTCCCTCGCCTTTGCGCGGGATGCAACGGCACTTGTGGAGACGGCGGAATATCTCGAGGCCTTCGCCCGTTCCGATGCGCAGGGAGAAGCGCTGCGGTCGATCACCGCGATGCTGCGCGCGCGCCGCGACGACGCCATAGAACACGAGGCCGGTCTCGATGAGGCCATTGCCGCCGCCATTACCGGCTGCGGGGAAGCGCGCAGGGCGCTTGAGACCCTGTCGCTGCCGGATGCGTTGAAGGACACGGCGCGGCTGCTAAAAAGCGCCTGGGCGAAACAGAGAAAAAGGGCGCGCAAGGCGCTCGCCGATTGCCACGCGCAGGCCGACGTCGAGCATTTCCATGAATTGCGCAAGTCCGGGCAGGCCTATTGGATGCATCTTGGCCTGATGCGCCAGCTCTGGCCTTCCGCCATGCGCGCCAAGCGCGCCGATACCAAGCGGCTGGTGGATATTCTCGGCCACGAGCACGATCTATCGGTTCTCGCCGCCGTCGCCGACCGCGAGCCGGACCGTTTCGGCAATGGCGAGCGGCTGGCCCTGCTGCTCGACGCCATTATCGAAAGGCAGCAGGCGCTGCGTGCCGAAGCTCTTGCGCTGGCAAACGAGGTGTTTTCCGAATCCGCTCGAACCGAAAGCCGCATCGTCGGCCTGTTGTGGCGGCAGGCGGCGAAATAGGCTGGAGACGGCGTGAAAACGTCCCGCCGGGCTCGACGTCATCCTCGGGCCTGTCCCGAGTATCTGCAACGTTTCGATTTTGCGCGACGTGATTAGATCCTTGGGACAGGCCCAAGGATGACGGAAGAAAGGTCTTGCGCTTTCGCCAATGTCGGATTTGAGGCACGAAGCACCTCCCATTTGCCTCACTCCGTCAGATATTTGACGATTTGCAAAATACACGGAACCGCCGATAAATATTGCTTTGCGACCGCCGTCCCTGTATTTCAGCGCCCATGACCGACACGACCATTCTCCCCCGCCCGGAAGTCTCTGGTGATTTCCTTGTGGCCGCGCTTTATCATTTCGCCCGCCTGCCGCGGTTCGAGAGCCTGCGCGAGCCGTTGTTCGCGCTCTGCCAGGAAAACGGGGTCAAGGGCACGCTGCTTCTGGCCGCCGAAGGCATCAACGGCACCATTGCCGGGCCGGATGCAGGCATTCACGCCGTGCTCTCCTTCCTGCGCGCCCAGCCGGAATTTACCGCGCTGGAGCACAAGGAAAGCCGTGCCTCGCACATGCCTTTCGTACGCCTGAAGGTGAAGCTCAAGAAAGAGATCGTCACCATGGGCGTGCCGGATATCGACCCGAACCGCATCGTCGGCACCTATGTCGAGGCGCGCGACTGGAACGAGCTGATCTCCGATCCGGATACAATCGTCATCGACACCCGCAACGATTACGAGACGGCCATCGGCGTCTTCAAGGGTGCAGTCGATCCGCAGACGAAAACCTTCCGCGAATTTCCCGACTGGGTGAAGAACAATCCCGGCCTGCACAACAAGCCGAAGATCGCCATGTATTGCACCGGCGGCATTCGCTGCGAAAAGGCCACCGCCTTCATGAAGGAACAGGGTTTCGACGAGGTCTATCACCTCAAGGGCGGCATCCTGAAATATCTGGAAGAGGTCCCGGAAGAAGAGAGCCTGTGGGAAGGCGCCTGTTTCGTGTTCGATGAGCGCGTCTCCGTGGTGCACGGCCTTGCCGAAGGCGACCACCAACTCTGCCACGCCTGCCGCAACCCGATTACACCGGAAGTGCGCCTGTCTCCCAAATTCGAGGAAGGCGTGTCCTGCCCGAGCTGTTACGACGAGCGCAGCGAAGAGGACCGCCAACGGTTTCGCGACCGGCAGCAGCAGATCGAACTGGCAAAGAAGCGCGGCGAGCGGCATCTGGGGCGGTAATACCGGCCGG
This sequence comes from Agrobacterium salinitolerans, assembly GCF_002008225.1. Taxonomy (GTDB): domain Bacteria; phylum Pseudomonadota; class Alphaproteobacteria; order Rhizobiales; family Rhizobiaceae; genus Agrobacterium; species Agrobacterium salinitolerans. The sequence continues at coordinate 126,460 of NZ_MRDH01000022.1, forward strand.
CTATCGGACTGCGTAACGGTTGGTTTTTTTGAGCGGGTGCCGCGTGTTTCTTCTCCCCGCCGGGGAGAAGTCCGCGGCAGCGGGATGAGGGGGCAAGGGCGGTGAGATACGGCAACGGTGCCCCCTCATCCGCCCCTTCGGGCCACCTTCTCCCCGGCGGGGAGAAGAAATGGGCCGCACCTTCAGGTGATCAAGAATGGGTGGAAGTAATCAGCCTCACGCCCCTGCCCGCAACGCAAAAAGCGGCGCGTCCTGCCCGTCCAGCAGGGCGGTGATCTCTTCCGCCGCGACCGGTTTCGAGAACAGGTAACCCTGCAATTCATCGCAGCCGCACAGATGCAGGATGGCCGCCTGCTCTTCCGTTTCCACGCCTTCGGCCGTCACCGGAATATCGAGCGATTTTGCCAGCGCCACGGTGGCCTGCAGCATTTCCAGCGACCGGCCGCCCTTATCGAGCGCGATGATCAGCGAACGGTCGATCTTCATGCGGTCGAAACCAAAACGGCGCAGATACCCGACGCTGGCGAAACCGGCGCCGAAATCGTCGAGCGCTATGTGCAGGCCAAGCTGTTTCAGCTTGTCGATGGCCGCACTCGCCCGTTCCGGATGCTGGATGAAATAACCTTCCGTCATTTCCAGCCGCAGCCTTTCAGGCGGCGTCTGCGTCATCTCGAGAATATCCGCCACATAGCCGGAGAAGGCCGGGTTGCGGAATTGCACGGGTGAGATATTCACCGAGAGCTTGATGGACGGCCATTGCTGGGCCGTCTCGCAGGCCTTGTGCAGGACGAGAAGGCCTAGCCGGTCGATTAGGCCGCTGGTTTCGGCAGCCGCAATGAAGATATCCGGCGGCACAAAGCCATATCCCGGCCGCTGCCAGCGGGCCAGCGCCTCCACCCCGGTAATACATCGTGTGGCGGCGCTGACGACCGGCTGATAAACCACCTGTATCTCATCGTTCACGATGGCGGAGCGAAGATCGGCTTCGAGTTGCAGCTTTTCCTCGCGCAATTCATCCATCTTCAGTTCATAGGACACGTAACGCCCGCGTCCGTTTTCCTTGGCCTGATACATGGCCATATCGGCGCGCCGCAGGAGCTCCTCGCCACTGATGTCGCCTGCGCGGGAAACAGAAGTGCCGATGCTGCAACCGATGCTCGCCACCCTTTCACCGATGCTGAAAGGCTCGGTAAAGAGTTCCAGCAGCGCCAGACAGAGCTTGCGGCCTTCGGCCCATACGTCATTGCCCTGAATGGCGATAGCAAATTCGTCACCGCCGAGCCGCGCCAGAACAGCGCCTTCCGGCGCCAGCACCCGGAGCGCTGCTGCGACGCCCTTGATCAGCCGGTCGCCGGCGGCGTGGCCGTAGGAATCGTTGATTTCCTTGAAACCGTCGAGATCGAGATAGAGCAGCTTGATATCCGTCTTGTCATGGCGGCCTCTTTCGACCATGCGGTTCAGTCTGGCGAAGAGCCCGGCGCGGTTGCTGAGCCCGCTCAGACGGTCGCGCAGCGCCTCCTCCCGCGCGGCCGCCTCATCCGCCTTCAGGCGGTCGAGCGTGGCCGAACCGATGATGAGCAGCACCAGAAAAAACGTGCCGGCGATACCGAGCGCGGTGAAGACCACCGGCCGCGCCTCATGAAAGCTGACGTCTCCCGGCAGGTGCGAGCGCCAGACAAGCCGGGCCAGCACCTCCCCCATCGGATTGACGATATCCACATGGTTGGCCGCAGGCGTGTCGCCATATTGCAGCTCGAGACCATCGATGACGTAATTGCGGGCAAGCTTGTCAACCGTCGCCTGCTTGAGATGGCGGGCAAAAACCAGGTAACGCCGCTCCTCACCGACCGGCGGCAGTGCGCCGGATTTCATCCGCACGAGCGCGACACCCGCGGCGGCGATACCATCGGCGGTTTTGGCAAAACCGGTCACCTGCGAAGTGATGCCCGGGCGCATGGACCGCACGCGCTCGATCATTTCCCTGAGGCCGCCGGCAAAATAGGCCTCCGGCTTCCACTTTACAGGCTTGCCGTCTTGATAGGCCATGCGGACGTTGCCATCCTCATCGATGACCACGGCCGTATCGAAGAGATCGTTATTGACCGTCATCTCACCATAATTGCTTGCCACCCAGTCAAAACGATCAGGGGCATAGACATATTCGGCAGCGTCGTCCCAGGCGGCGTAGTCGTTCAGGGTCGCGCCAAGCTGTTCTCGAAAAGTGACAAGGGCGCCCGCCGTCGTCTCGCGCGAACGGGCGTTGTCGAGCAGGTTCGCCTTTTCGCGGACCTGGCTCAAGGCGGACAAAACCAGCGCGGTGACGATGACAAGCACCAGCGCGAAGGTGGACAAGACCACGCCCACGGCGGTTCTGCGCCCGACCGGCAAATAGTCCCCAATGTTGCGCGGCGCAATCCGCATAAAATCCCCTTCGAAAGCATCATCTTCCGTAGGAAACATTCAGAAGCCGTTAAGCCGCCTTGTGGCCTTACCCCAAAAAACCACGGGTATAAAACGACAGTCTGACAAAGGTCCTGAAAAATTCTTCCCGAAAACGCCTGGGGTTTTTCAGGAAAGGCGGATGCGCCCGCCTTCAAAACAAAAAACCTCCCCCGCGAGCGGGAGAGGTCGTTATTTTCGCCATATGGCGGTCTCTTACCAGGACGGGATGACCGTGCCGTTGTACTTTTCCAGAATGAAGGCCTTCACTTCCGGGCTCTGGTAGGATTCAACCAGCGTCTTTACCCACGGCTTGTCCTTGTCCTGCGTACGAACGGCAATGACGTTCGCGTAAGGGGATTTTTCGCTTTCGATGGCGATGGCGTCCTTCTTCGGGTTGAGGCCGGCAGCCGTCGCATAGTTGGTGTTGATGACAGACGCGTCGGTGTCGTCAAGCGAGCGCGGCAGCTGGGCGGCGTCGAGTTCGACGATCTGGATGTTCTTCGGGTTTTCGGTGATGTCGGCAGGAGTCACTTTGAGGCCGGCCTCTTCCTTGACCTTGATCACGCCCTTGGAAGCGAGAACCAGCAGCGCGCGGCCACCATTGGTCGGGTCGTTCGGAATGCCGACGGTTGCGCCGTCCTTCAGCTCGTCAAGGTTCTTCACCTTCTTCGAATAAACACCCATCGGGGTGGTGATGGTGGTGCCGACGCTGACGAGATCGAACTTGCGGTCAGCGATCTGGTTGTCGAGATAAGGCTGGTGCTGGAAGGAGTTGGCCTGCAGCTCGCCATCGGCCAGCGCCTGGTTCGGCACGACATAGTCGGAGAACTCGACGATATCGATATCAAGACCCTTGGCGGCCGCGATCTTCTTCACCTGCTCCATGATCTGCGCATGCTCGGCAGGGGTGACGCCGATCTTGATGGTCTCGGCCAGCGCCTGACCGGCGGTGAAGAGAGCGGCGAGCGAAGCCGCGAGAATGAGTTTCTTCATGGGTGTCTCCTTGGGTTGTTATTTTAAAGGCAGTTAATTCTTGCGGGTCCGCTTGTCGAAGCTGCGGGCCAGCCTGTCGCCCGCGCTCTGCACCAGCTGCACCAGCACGATGAGCACCAGAACCACGGCCAGCATCACATCCGGCATGAAGCGCTGGTAACCGTAACGGATGCCGAGATCGCCCAACCCGCCGCCGCCGACCGCGCCAACCATGGCCGAATAACCGATGAGGCTGACCAGCGTGAGCGTGAGCGCCAGCGTGATGCCGGGCTTCGCCTCCGCCAGCAGAACTTTCGTGACGATCTGCAACGGCGTGGCGCCCATGGCGCGGGCAGCCTCGATCAGCCCCTTGTCCACTTCGCGGATCGCCGCTTCCACCAGCCTTGCGATGAAGGGAACGGTGGCGACCGTCAGCGGCACGATCGCCGCGCTGGTGCCGATGGAGGTGCCGGCGACGAGGCGGGTGAAGGGAATGATCGCCACCACCAGAATGATGAAGGGCGTGGAGCGCGCGGCGTTCACAACGAGGCCGAGAATGCGGTTGGTCATCGGCGCGGAAAACAACTCGCCCTTGCCGCTAGTGGCAAGGAAAACGCCCATGGGCACGCCGATCAGCGAGCCGACGATACCGGCAACGGCGACCATGTGAAGGGTTTGCAGCAGGCCCTTCAGCAGAAGGTTGAAGATCATATCAGGCGACATAACCGAGCACCTCCGTGTGAAGACCGGTCTCAGCATAAAAGCGATTGGCGCGGGCGGTGACATCCGCAGACGCCGGATAGGAGACGACCAGCGAGCCGAAGGGCTGGCCGGAGATTTCCTCGATTGTGCCGGCAAGGATGTTCACGTCCGGGCCGATTTCAGCGACGAGACGAGCCGTCAGCGGCTGGAAGGCCGTCTCGCCGAAAAACACGAGACGCACCAGGACACGGTCGCCTTCCGCCGCCTGCGGTTTCAGGCCCGAAGTGACCCAATGCGGCAGCTTCACACCAACAGAGGATGACAGCAGGCTGCGGGTCGTCTCGTGTTTCGGCGCAGTGAAGATATCGAACGTCGTGCCTTCCTCAACGATCAGCCCCCTGTCGATGACGGCCACCTGCGAGGCGATGGTCTTCACCACTTCCATCTCATGGGTGATGAGCAGCACGGTCAGGCCCAGTTCGGCATTGATGCGCTTCAACAATTCGAGAATGGATTGCGTCGTTTCCGGATCGAGCGCCGATGTCGCCTCGTCGGAAAGGAGCAGCTTCGGCTGGGTGGCGAGCGCACGGGCAATGCCGACACGCTGCTTCTGGCCGCCGGAGAGTTCCGCCGGATAACGCTTCGCCTTGTCGGAAAGGCCGACGAGATCGAGCAGCGGCGCAACGCGGCTTTCGATCTCCTTTTTGCCCATGCCTGATATTTCGAGCGGCAGAGCCACATTGTCGAAAGCGGTGCGCGACGACAAAAGATTGAAGTGCTGGAAGATCATGCCGACGGAACGGCGTAGCGTGCGCAGGCTCTTTTCATCGAGCGCCGCGACATCGACGCCGTCGACGACCACGCGGCCGGTCGAGGGCTTTTCAAGGCCGTTGGCGAGGCGGATGAGCGTGGATTTGCCGGCGCCGGAGCGGCCGATGATGCCGGTGATGGAGCCTTTCGGCACGGCGTAGTCGATACCGGCAAGGGCTGCGAAGCCGGGCTTGCCGCCCGTGCCGCCAAAGGTCTTGGTCACGCCTTCAAACGTGACCATAGGCTCCTTTGCCAACCCTTCAGGGACCGCCTGTTCTTGGCGTGCGGGGGATGCCGCACTGGATGGAAAACTCATTGTAAACTCTGGGAATGCGTGACGGATCGGGTCTCAAAAAATCCTGTTGCGGTGCTGAACCGCTCTCTTCATGCAGCCTTCGGGCACATTCGATGACAGCTGATTTTCCGGGTCATTTCGTCAGGCTTTCACTCAGAAATGCCGGGTATCGGCAATTCGATGGCGCATACTTGCCCGCACACGCCACCTTTTAACAGGGATGTTTTTTCAATTATCTGAAAAGAGAGAAAAAATCTACCGCAAAGCCGCCACGGCGGCCCTGCGGCAGTCAAGATTTCGCGACGATATGAAAATCAGACGCGGCTGACGAATTCTTCCGCCGGACGGCGCACCTTCTTCAGGTTCACCAGCCAGTCGCCTTCCGGCTGGCGATAGCCAAGCGGCAGGATGGTGACCGAGCGCAGGCCCTTCTCGCGCAGGCCGAGGATTTCATCGAGCTTTGCCGGATCGAAACCTTCCATCGGGGTGGAATCCACGCCCTCGAAAGCGGCCTGCGCCACGGCCATGCCGAAGCCGATATAGGCCTGACGGGCGGCGTGCTCAAAATTCACCTGCTGATCGCGCTGCGGATAGGTGGAAAGCAACATCTGGCGATAGGCTTCCCAGCCTTCATTCTTGATGCCGCGTTCCTCGTTGACAAGATCGAACATGTGGTTGATCCGCTCTTCGGTGTAATTGTCCCACGCCGCAAAGACCAAAAGATGCGAGCCTTCGGTCACCTGCGCCTGGTTCCAGGCGATCTCCTGAATTTTTGCACGGACTTCAGGATCGGTGACGACGATGACTTCAAAGGGCTGAAGACCGCTGGAGGTGGGGGCAAGCCGCGCCGCCTCGACAATGCGCTCGACCTTGTCTTCGGACACCGTCTTGGAAGGGTCCATTTTCTTGGTGGCGTAACGCCAGTTGAGTTTTTCGATAAGCATGTTCGTTTTCCCTGGGAGGACCAACCCGCCCTGCCCCTTGACGGCAGAATGGGCGCTACGCTTCGTAGCCCGTCTGACATAGGGGGCGGCACAGCGGGCGCAAGCAGGCACCACGGGGTAACCGACAAAAAAGTTTGGAAAACTGATAATAAGTGCAGAAAACTTTCTCCGCGCACCCTGACGTCCGTGCTCCTAGCAGGACACGGGACCCGAATTTCACTCGCGGCGGCCTCCCCACCCTCGTTCTTGTGCTCGTCACAGGAATCCAGCCGACGCGCGTCCGCGTGGCGGAAAGACTCCCTCAGCCCAAGGACTTGGGCTGGCTGGATCCGTGTGACAAGCGCAGGGATGAGGGAGGTGACCGTTACGGCTTCACCAAACCGTGATTGCCCTTGGGAAAGCCCGAAGCCAGCGCGCTGTACCATTTGCCGCTGTTCTTCAGCGTGCGCACCTGCGTATCATAATCCACATGCACAAGACCGAAGCGCATGCGATAGCCCTCGGCCCATTCGAAATTATCCATCAGGCTCCAGGCGAAATAACCGCGCATCGGATAACCGTCGCGGATGAGATCGGCGACGATGCCGAGATGTTCGGCGTAATAATCGAGACGCGGCTGGTCATCCACCTCGCCGTTTTCGACGCCCATATTATAGCAGGCACCGTTTTCGGTGATGTAGCATTCCGGCAGGTCGTAACGTTTATAGAGCGTTTCCACCAGCGACTGGAGCGCCGGGGCATAGACCTCCCAGCCGATATCGGTCTTCACGTCGCTGACGGCCGGGGCGGGTGCAGTGGCGGGGAATTCTGCGCCCGGTGGTGACGCATCGTCGGCGACGCGCATCGGCGTGTAATAATTCAGGCCCCACCAGTCCAGCTTCTGGCTGATGATGGAAAGGTCTTCCGCCTCCACGACGGGCATACGATCACCCAGAGCTTCCATCATCTCGACCGGATATTCACCCTTGAAGACCGGATCGAAAAACGCGCCATTGTGGAACTGGAAGGCCCGTTCGGCGGCCTTGAGATCGGCCTCGCTGTCGGTAGCCGGGATGACGGAATGGGCATTCAGCACCAGCCCCACTGGCACCTTCGGCGCGACATGGCGGGAGGCTTCCACGCCGAAACCATGGGCGAGATTGATGTGATGCATGGCGGCAAGGGCCGCCTCCATGTTGCGCTCACCCGGCGCATGAATGCCATAGAGATGGCTGAGCCACACCGCGCACCAGGGTTCGTTGAAGGTCGCCACCGCATCCAGCCGGTCACCGAGGCGGGCCATGACGGTCTTGGCATATCGCTGGAAGGCGTGCGCGGTGGAGCGCGAGGCCCAGCCGCCATCGCCCATCAGAGTCAGCGGCAAATCCCAGTGGTAAAGCGTCGCATAGGTCTTGATGCCGCGCGCCTTGCAGCCATCCACGAGGCGGTCGTAGAAATCCAGCCCCTTCTCGTTGATCGGCCCGAAACCATCGGGGATGATGCGCGGCCAGGCGATGGAGAAACGATAGGCTTCGACACCCATTTCCTTGATGAGATCGAGGTCCTCTTCCCAGCGATTATAGTGGTCGCAGGCAATATCGCCATTGTGCCGCCCGAAGACGTGACCCGGCATGTTGCAGAAGGCATCCCATATGGATGGCTTGCGGCCGTCCGCCCGGGTGGCGCCTTCGATCTGGAACGAGGCGGTCGCGACGCCGAACAGGAAATCGCCGGGGAAACGGGCGGCTAGCGTTTTGGGATCGGTCATATGCGAGGCCCTTCTCTGTCCGTCGAGCTTGAAAAGATCAGCAGCGGTTTAGACCATGTCGGCCGGCAGGTATAGTCGTGGGCGGCAGGAATCTACAACGTTTCAGGATACGCAACTTACAAGTTCAAAGCGCTTTGCATGGGGGATTGCCGCCGCAGCGGTTTGCCGGCGGCGCAAGGCATCGACCCGGCGAATGCGGGTGGGAGATTGGAGATGGCGGAGGTTGTTGCATTCACCGGGCCGTATCGTCAGGGCAGCCAGAACAGCCCATAGGTTACAGCCTTTTCACGGCACCTATCTGATCGGTCCTTCCCGCCTCTGGCCCGGCGGAACGCCTTTCAAAAACACGGTCTGCCAGAACCATGCTTGTCGATGCCGGCCTCCGGTTCGCGAAAGGCGCCGCGCGTATCGCCCTTCCGTTCCGGTTGCGGGAGGAATGATGCGACCAAAATGCGGTGATGGGGATGAGAGAGGAAGGATTTTTTCGGAAGTGACTGAAAAAGAAACCGGGGCGGCGCCGAATTGTCCTCGCCATTCAGGCAGATCGCGAGCAGCCCCCCTCACCCGACCCTTCGGGCCGCCTTTTCCCCGAAGGGTAGAAGACCACAAGGGGCAACCGCTCGCTCCGCATCAGCCTGAAGCCGACATTGCTCGATCAAGCCGCTTCCTGCACCAGATGCCCCGCCGAAACCTCGCGGTAACGCCGCTCAGGCGGGACATAGTCCACCGGCCGGATCGGGCTTTTGATCTCGTCCGTCGACATGTTGCGCCGGATCTGCCGGCGCGCCGGATCAGGCACCGGAACGGCGGACATGAGCTTTTTCGTGTAGGGATGCTGCGGATTGTCGAAAACGGCCGCACGCGGCCCGATTTCGACGATCTCCCCGAGATACATTACCGCCACACGATGGCTGACGCGCTCCACCACCGCCATGTCATGGCTGATGAACAGGAACGCGAGGTTGAGGCTCTGTTGCAGGTCGAGCAGCAGATTGCAGACCTGCGCCTTGATCGAAACATCGAGCGCCGAGACCGCCTCGTCGGCGACGATGACCTTGGGGTCGAGCATCAGCGAGCGGGCAATAGCGATGCGCTGGCGCTGGCCGCCGGAAAATTCATGCGGGAAGCGCCGCATCATATCCGGGCTCAAGCCCACCTTTTCCAGAAGATCGGCCGCCTTTTCACGGGCCTGCTGCTTGCTTCCAAGGCGATGCTCGATAAAGGGCTCCATGATCGCTGTGCCGATGCTCATGCGCGGATCGAGCGAGGCGAAAGGGTCCTGGAAGATCATCTGCACGCTGCGGCGCATGGTGCGCAACGTTGTCTTGTCTAGCTTCAGCACCTCGTAGCCGTCAAGCATGACATTGCCGGATGTCGGCTCGATCAGCCGGGTGATGGAGCGGCCCGTGGTGGACTTGCCGCACCCCGATTCGCCCACGAGAGAAAGAGTTTCGCCCTCGGCGAGATCGAAGGATACCTTTTCCACCGCATGCACGGCGCCGGATTTGCGGCCGAAAAGGCCGGATCGAATATCGAAACGGGTGGTGAGGTCCTTGACCGAAAGAATGGGCGTGCGGCCTCCGGAGACCGTGTCCTTCACCTCGGCGACAGGCTGGCTTTCGCCGGTCTTGATATCGATGATCGGGAACCGGGCCGGCAGCACGCGCTCCTTCATCGAGCCGAGCTTCGGCACCGCCGAAAGCAGCGCCCGCGTATAAGGGTGGCGGCCGCGATGGAAGATGTCGTCGGTGGCGCCGGTTTCCACCACATCGCCGCGGAACATGACGATGGTGCGGTCCGAAACTTCCGCCACAACACCCATATCATGGGTGATGAAGAGGACGGACATGCCCTCCTCTTCCTGCAATTGCTTGATCAGGTCGAGAATCTGGCCCTGAATTGTCACATCGAGCGCCGTTGTCGGCTCGTCGGCGATCAGCAGCTTCGGTTTGGAGGCGAGCGCCATGGCGATCATCACGCGTTGCCGCATGCCGCCGGAAAACTGGTGCGGATAATCGTCGAAACGGTTCTTCGCATTGGGAATACGGACCTTCTCCAGCAGGCGGATGACCTCTGCCTTCGCAGCGGATGAGGAAATATCCTGATGCACGGTCAGCGCCTCGGCGATCTGCTTGCCGATGGGGAAGATCGGATTGAGCGAGGTCATCGGCTCCTGGAAGATCATTGAGATGTCCTTGCCGCGAACCTTGCGCATCTCCTCTTCCGGCAGCGCCAGCAGGTCGCGCCCGCCGAGCATGACCTTGCCTTCGATACGGCTCGTCTTTTTATCGAGGAGCCGCATGATGGAGAGCGAAGTGACGCTTTTGCCCGACCCGCTCTCGCCGACGATCGCCACCGTTTCGCGCGGCGCGATCTCGAAACTCATGTTGCGGACCACCGATTTCCAGCCGCCATCGACTCGGAAGGATGTGGTGAGATTTTGAACCAATAAAACCGGGCTTACCGAACCGCCGGTCTGTTCCATGGACGTCGCCGCCAAAAGCATGCCAATCTCCTGAAAAGCAGAAGGCGGCCATGAAGGCCGCCGGGTGTCTTACGCAGCAAGCGCGGTTTCGGCCATCGAAACCCAGTAGCTGATGCCGTAAGGCAGCGCATCGTCGTTGAAATCATAGGCCGCATTGTGCAGCCCGGCGGTATCGCCGTTGCCGATGAAGATGAAGGCGCCAGGACGCGCTTCCAGCATGTAGGAAAAATCCTCCGCCCCCATATGCGGGTTGGGGTTGGTGTTGACGGCGTTCGCACCGGCCACGCCCATCGCCACGCCGGTCGCGAATTCGGTTTCGTCACTGTGATTGAAGGTGACGGGATAACCGCGATGATATTTCACTTCGACGGTCGCGCCATGTGCCATGGCGGTGGCGGTCGCCACTTCCTTCAGGCGCTTTTCGGCGAAATCGCGGGTTTCCGGCAACAGCGTGCGCACCGTACCCGTCAACGTAACGGCGCCTGGAATGACATTGACGGCCGTGCCGCCATGGGTGGTGGCGACGGTGACGACCAGCGATTTCAAAGGGTCCGTCTCCCGCGAAACGATGGATTGCAGGGCGATGATGACATGCGCCGAGGTCAAAACCGGATCGATGGAAAGATGCGGCGCGGCCGCATGGCTGCCCTTGCCGGTGATGACGATTTCGAAACTATCCGCCGCCGCCATGGTCGACCCCTTGCGGATGGCGAATTGCCCGACCGGAATGCCCGGCTCGTTATGCATGCCATAGACCTGCGAAATGCCGAATTTCTCCATCATTCCGTCGTTCAGCATGGCGAGCGCGCCCGCGCCGCCCTCTTCCGCCGGTTGGAAGATCACCGCCACGGAGCCCTTGAAATTGCGGGTCTCTGCCAGATATTGCGCCGCACCCAAAAGCATGGCGGTATGCCCGTCATGACCGCAGGAATGGGCCTTGCCGGGCGTCTTCGAAGCCCAGGGCTTGCCGCTCGTCTCGAGGATCGGCAGTGCGTCCATGTCGGAGCGGAAACCGATGGTCGGGCCATCCCCGTGCCGGCCCTTGATGATGCCGACCACGCCGGTCTGGCCGATGCCGGTCTCGACCACGTCGCAGCCGAAGGATTTCAGCTTTTCCGCCACGAATTTCGATGTTTCGAAGACATCGTAGAGGAGTTCCGGGTGTTCATGCAGATGGCGCCTCCAGCCGGCAACTTCTTCCTGCATTTCAGCCACACGGTTCAATATCGGCATTCTCTTTTTCCCTTTTTTTGTTCCCCGCCGGGTTGTCGGACGCCATATTGCGTTTGGAATTTCTCGTTTTGCAAGCATGAAATTTGCTGCATGAGCGAAAAATAGGCCCAAAACTGAATGGCTCAAAATTTGTTCACCAAAGAGACATTGGGACTTGCATTTCAAAAAAACTGACAATAGCATCGTCGGGAATGGAGGAATATTCCTTAGCAAAGTCAAATAGTTAGAAAAACAGACCTTGCGTGCGACGACGGGAAAAGCGTCAAACATTCAAACAGATAAAATCCAAAAAGGGGAAAACCACAATGAAGAAGCGCAGCGTTCTCTTTGCCAGCACGGTGGCGGCCATGGCCTTTGCAGGCTCTGTCGCCCATGCCGAGCGCGGCAGTGACGGCGAACTGAAAATCCTGTTCTGGCAGGCCGTATCGACACTTAACCCTTATCTTTCCGGTGGCACGAAGGAAGTCTACAGCTCGTCCATGGTGATTGAGCCGCTGGCGCGCTACGACGAAAAGGGCGAGCTGGTACCGATGCTGGTCACCGAAATTCCGACGATCGAAAATGGCGGCGTCGCGAAGGATCTGCTCAGCATGACCTGGAAGCTGAAGAGCGATGTGAAATGGTCGGATGGCACGCCGTTCACCGCCGAGGACGTCATTTTCACCTGGAAATATTGCACCGCACCGGATGGCGGCTGCGCGCAGGCGGCGCAATATGAGGGCGTGAAGAATGTCGAGGCCATCGACGACCACACCGTCAAGGTCAGCTTCACCGAACCGAAACCTTATCCCTACTCCGCATTCGTGGGCGCACAGTCGCCGGTCATCCAGAAAAAGCAGTTCGAAAACTGCGTCGGCGCCGCAGCCCCCGGCTGCACATCCGCCAATTTCGGCCCCATCGGCACCGGACCCTTCGTGGTCAAGGATTTCAAGCCGAATGACGTGATCAGCTTCGTCGCCAACACCAATTACCGCGACCCCGCCAAGCCCGCCTTCGCCACAGCGACCCTGAAGGGCGGCGGTGACGCCGCTTCCGCCGCACGCGCCGTGCTTGAAACCGGCGAATTCGATTATGCCTGGAACATGCAGGTGGAGCCGGAAATCCTCGCCACCATGGTTGCCGCCGGCAAGGGTAAACTGGAGACCGCCTTCGGCACCCAGGTCGAGCGTATCAATCTCAACTGGTACAATGCCGATCCTTCGCTGGGCGACAAGCGCTCCACTAAGCAGGCCGGCCCGCACCCAGCCCTTTCCGATCCCGCCGTGCGCCGTGCGCTTTCGCTCGCCATCGACCGCGATATCATCGACGAAGCGGGTTATGGCGAAGCGGGCAAGCCGACCTGCAACATCGTACCGGCTCCGGAAGCCGTCGCTTCCACCAAGAATGACAGCTGGTGCCTGAAGCAGGATGTGGAAGGCGCAAACAAGCTGCTCGACGACGCCGGCTGGGTAAAGGGCGCAGACGGCATCCGCGCCAAGGATGGCGTGAAGCTTTCTTTCCTCTACCAGACCTCCACCAACTCGGTTCGCCAGGCCACGCAGGAACTGGTGAAGGATATGTGGTCGCAGATCGGCGTCGCTGCGGAACTGCGCAATGTCAGCGCCTCGGTCTTCTTCGGCGGTGACCCGGCAAGCCCGGACACCTTCCAAAAATTTTATGCCGATGTCGAAATGTACACCAACAATTTCGACGGCACGGACCCGGAAAAATATCTGGCGGAATGGCTGTGCGACAAGATCCCGGCCCCGGAAAACGGCTGGCAGGGCCAGAATATTCCGCGTTATTGCAACCCGGAATTCGACAAGCTGGTGGGCGAACTCTCCAAGACCGCCGAGCTTGACAAGCGCGCCGAGCTTTCCAAGCAGCTGAACGACATGCTGACGGAAGAAGGCGCGCATATTCCGCTCATTCACCGCGGCAGCGTTTCCTCGCATTCGCTGACGCTGGAAGGCGTTCGCATGAATGCCTGGGACTCGGAACTCTGGAACGTCGCGGACTGGTCCCGCAAGAAGTAACACGCGGATGCGCCGGCTTCTCCCCCGGGAGAGGCCGGCCTTCTGCATGCCCCAGGACCATGATCTGAAGACACATTTGCCGCGTTCATGGCGAAAACGATCCCGGTTTTCGTCGCGCCGCGCTCTGGGTCTGGAGAGTTTCAGATGTTTACCTTTACGCTCCGGCGGCTGGCCTTTGCCGTACCGACGCTGCTTGTCATCAGCTTCGTCATCTTCGCGCTACTCGATCTTGCGCCGAACGATCCGACCGGCGACCTGCCGCTCACCATCCCGCCGGAAGTGCGCGAACAGATCCGCGCCTCGCTCGGCCTCGATCAGCCTTTCTTCATCCGCTATCTGATGTGGCTGCAGCAATTCTTCATCAACGAACCGCTGAACCTCCTGGAAAAGCTGACCGGCTGGCAGATCGGCGATGGCAGCCGCATGCGGGTGCTCTCCTGGGCGACACGCAGCCCGGTGGTCGATCTCGTCATTCAGCGCATGCCGCAGACGCTGTGGGTGGTGGGCCTCGCCTATCTTTTCGGTGCGCTGCTGGCGATCCCGATCGGCGTCGTCTCCGCCTACAAGCAATATTCGATCTTCGACCAGATCGGCACCTTCGTTTCCATGGTCGGTTATTCGGTGCCGACCTTCTTTACCGGCGTGCTGCTGGTCGTCATCTTCAGCTCCTACCTGCAATGGTTCCCGTCGGTCTACGACACCAATCTGCAAGTCAGGGACTGGGCGAGCTTCGTGGCACAGGTGAAGCAGATGTTCCTGCCGGTGTTGGTGCTGACGCTCTATAATGTCTCGCAGATCAGCCGCTTCGTGCGCGCCTCCATGCTCGACAATCTGCATCAGGATTATGTGCGCACCGCGCGCGCCAAGGGCGTGAAGGAAAAATCCGTGCTGCTCATCCACGTGCTGCGCAACAGCCTGATTCCGGTTGTGACGGTGATTGCGCTCGGTGTGCCGACCATCTTTTCGGGCGCCATCATCACCGAGCAGATATTTCGCGTGAACGGGCTTGGCCAGTTGCTGATCACCGCGGTTCAGGGCGCAGATATTCCGCTGGTGCAAACGCTGACCTTCATTTTCGCGGTGCTGATCGTGCTCTTCAACCTGATTGCCGACGTGCTGTACGGCATTCTCGACCCGAGGATCCGCTATGACTGACGCCACTATAGAAGGGCCGACGGTTGCGGCCACCCCCACACAATCCGCCCTTGCCGACATGTGGAAACAGTTCCGCGTTCACAAGGGCGGGGTGGCGGGCCTCTTCGTCTTCATCTTCATCCTGCTGGCGGTCTATGTCGGCCCCTATATCCACACCGTGGCACCCAACGCCATCAATGTGAAGGCGCGCAACCAGTGGCCGTCGCTCGCACATCCTTTCGGCACCGATAATCTCGGCAAGGACATGCTGGCGCAGGTTCTGGCCGGCGGGCGTATCTCGCTTGCCGTCGGCATCACCGCCATGCTGCTGGCGCTATTCCTCGGCACGCTAGTGGGTGTTCTATCGGGTTACTTCCGCAGGTTGGACGGCCCCTTGATGCGGCTGACCGACCTGTTCCTGGCCCTGCCGCTTTTGCCGCTGCTGCTTGTCATCCTGATGCTGTTTCGCGATACGCTGCGCGCGGCCTTCGGGCCGGAAACAGGCATCTTCATCCTGATCGTGTTCGTGATCGGGATAACCAGCTGGATGCATACGGCCCGTATCGTGCGCGGCGATGTGCTGACGATCAAAAGCCAGGAATTCATCATCGCGGCGAAATCGAGCGGCATGCGCGAATACCGCATCATTCTCAGGCATATATTGCCGAATGTGCTGAGTTCGATCATGGTCTCGGCCACGCTCGGCATTGCCGCCGCCATCATCACGGAATCGGCGCTGTCCTTCCTCGGCCTCGGCTTCCCCTCCGATTTCCCGACCTGGGGACGGCTGCTATTCGATGGCGCGAACTTCCTGCAATTGACGCCCTCGCGCGTGCTGTGGCCGGGCCTGGCGATTTCGCTGACTGTTCTGAGTGTCAACTATATCGGTGATGCGGTGCGCGATGCGCTCGACCCGCGCTCGCTGAAGAGCTGAGGGGAATCGTCTAACCATTACCACGTCATCCTCGGGCTTGTCCCGAGGATCTAATCACGTCGAAAAAAACGATACGTCGGCAGATCCTCGGGACAAGCCCGAGGATGACGTCGAGTGTACTGTGACCAACTAGTGATAATTCACCTGCTCCGCCTCAAGGATGCTGTCGGCATCCAGTGCCGCAATCGGAACATCTGTCCGTGCCGGAATATCGCCGGAAAGCTGAAGCGCCAGATAACGCCCGCAGCAGACCCGCAGGAACGAGGTGAAGTTGCCGAGATCGTGCCCGGCATCGATCGATTCATTATAAAGCTTGGCGATGAGCTGCACGCTGTTCATGTCGTCACGCCGCGCGATCTCGTCCAGCGTCGCCCAGAAGAAATTCTCGAGCCGCACGCTGGTGACCATGCCATCGATCCTGAGCGACCGCGTATGGCTCTCCCAAAGCGCCGGGTCTGCCTTGATGAAAAGCTTACACATGGTTTCCTCCCTCACAACGCTTGAAAGATAGGCGGAAAACGGGACCGGAAAAAGCCCCGTCTCCCCGTTCTCATTTGCCAAGCACGGCCATGAATTGCGAAAGCCAGGCCGGATGCGCCGGCCATGCGGGCGCCGTCACCAGTTTGCCGTCGGTAACGGCCGCATCGATGGCGATATCGGCATAGGTGCCGCCCGCCAGTTCCACTTCGGGGCGGCAGGCGGGATAGGCCGAACAGGTGCGGCCCTTCAGGACGCCGGCGGCCGCGAGCAATTGCGCGCCATGGCAGACGGCGGCCACCGGCTTGTCGGCCTCGAAGAAATGTTTCACCGCCGAAAGCACATCCGCATTGAGCCGCAGATATTCCGGCGCACGGCCGCCCGGAATGACCAGCGCATCGTAATCCGCAACCTTGATATCGGCGAAGGTGGCGTTGAGTGCAAAATTATGGCCGCGTTTTTCCGAATAGGTCTGGTCGCCCTCGAAATCATGGATGGCCGTGGCGATGGTCTGGCCCGCCTTCTTGCCGGGGCAGACGGCGTGCACCGTGTGGCCGACCGCCAGCAGCGTCTGGAACGGAACCATCGTCTCATAATCCTCGGCGAAATCGCCGGCGATCATCAAAATCTTCTTCGGCATGTCTTTTCCTCCCGTTTTCGAATGCCTTTGGGCACCCTAACAGGCGGGATCGAGATGCGGGTATTATGGCAATACTACAGGACCGATAAAGCTTGGATCAACGGACCTGCGGCGGCTGTGGCCAGCGCCGCACGCCGCCGCCCCAATTCTCGAAGGCTTTTGAAAGCTTCAGCACGAACAAATCCTCGTAACGCGGCCCGACGATCTGCAAGCCGATGGGCATGCCCGATCTGGAGAAGCCGCAATTGATCGAGGATGCCGGCTGTTCCGACATGTTCCACGGGACCGTGAAGGCGATATGTTCGAAGGGCCGTTGGGGATCGTTGGTGGGCGAGGCCCAGTCGACCGGATAGGACACAATAGGATTGACCGGTGAAATCACCGCATCCACCTGCTGCATCAACCGCCCGCACGCCTTACGCATTTCCATGGTCTGGTTGAAACCGAAAACGGCGCGCGCGCCGGAGACATCCGCGCCCTTCTGCGCCCATTCATGAATATAGGGAAGGATAGCGGCGCGACGGTCTGCGCTCAGCGCCGCCATGTCGCCCCAGAACTTCGCCCGCCAGAAATCGTCCAGCCCGTCCAGCATCTCGCGTGTCAGCACCGGCTCAACCGGGATGACGATGGCGCCCGCCGCCTCGAACAGTTTCGCGGCGGAAAGCACGGCGTCGCGCACCTCATTTTCCAGCGGCAGGCCGCAGCCGGCATCCAGCATCAGGCCGATTTTCCGGCCCTTCACATTAATATCGAGGTTCATCCAGTCGATATCGTTGGGCGGCAGCGCCGTGCCGTCGCGCCAGTCGGGCCGCGAAAGCGTCGCCATGGCATAGGCGGCGTCGGCAACGCTGCGGGTCATCGGCCCGGCGCAGCGGCCGGTATAAAAGGGATCGACCGGGATACGGCCTTGGCTCGGCTTGAAACCGAAGAGGCCGGTCCACCCCGCCGGCAGCCGCACCGAGCCGCCAATATCCGTGCCGATATGCAGCGTGCCGTAACCCGCAGCCCCGGCCGAGGCCGCACCGGCGCTGGAACCGCCGGGGTTCTGGGTGGGGTCCCACGGATTGCGGCTGAGCTTGTGGAAACTGGAAAGGCCGGAGGAAAGCATGCCGTAATCCGGGCAGGTCGTCTTGGCGTAAATAATCGCGCCATCCTCACGGCAGCGGGCGGCCACCGGCGCGTCCTCAACCGCCGGCACCAGTTCCACCGCTTTGGTGCCAAGCGGCACGGGATGGCCTTTCGTGGCGATCAATTCCTTGAGCGAGACCGGAATGCCATCGAGGGCCCCGAGCGTTTCGCCCTTTTGCCAGCGCTCCGTCGAGGCCAGCGCCTGCCTTCGTGCATCCTCTGGATCATAGGCGTAAAGCGCGTTCACCACCGGTTCGAAAGCATCGATACGCGCTTCCACCGCCTGCCAATATTCGGATGGCGAAAGCTTCTTATCCGAGTAAAGCGCCAGGATTTCGAGCGTATTGAGGTCTATGAGATCGGTCATGGCATCGTCTCGTCAGAAAACAGGAAATAGGGGCGATATCGGCTTGAAACGGTCAGCTTGTATCGCGCGGGTCAAGCATGTCGCGCAGGCCATCGCCGAGAAGATTGAGGCCGAAGACGGCGAGCGCAATCGCAAGGCCGGGCATGATGGCAAGCCAGGGTGCTGTTCCGAGATAGGTCTGGGCATCGGCCAGCATCCGCCCCCAGGTGGCGGCGGGCGGCGGCATGCCGAGACCGAGGAAAGAAAGGCCGGCTTCCGTCAATATCGCAAGACCGAGCTGGATCGTCACCTGCACGATGATCTGGTTGGAAATATTCGGCACGATATGGAAAAGCGTGATCTTGGCGCGGTTCTGGCCGATGCTGGTGGCGGCGGTGACATATTCCCGCGACCATATCTGCAACGCCGCCCCCAGCGTCAGCCGGGCAAACACAGGCACCATGAAGGTGGCGATGGCGATGATGGCGGTGAAACGGCCCGTGCCGATGAAAGCGCCGAGCATCATCGCCGACAGGATGGGCGGCACGGCGAAGATGATGTCGCAGATGCGCATGACCACGGTTTCGGTGAAACCGCGCAGCGCCGCAACCGCAACGCCGATGGTCGTGCCGATAAATGCGCCGATGGCGACGGCGGCGATGGAGGTGGACAGCGAGTTCCACGCACCGGCCATCAGCATCGACAACACGTCGCGGCCGAAATGATCCGTGCCAAGCCCCCCATAAACGAAGGGCGATTTCAGCTTCTGAACGATCTGCATCTTTGTGGGGGACACCGGCGTCCAGACCAGCGACAGCAGGGCGACTGCGACCAGAAAGACCGTGACGGCGATGCCGACGGCAAAGGCGGGGCGGCGGCGGATCAATCGCATCATCGCGCACCTGCCCGCAGTCTCGGATCGATGAAGAGATAGGCGATATCGACCACGAAATTCATGACGATCACCAACGCCGAGAAGAACAGCACGACGGATTGCATGACGACGATGTCGCGCTGGGTCAGCGCCTGATAGGCAAGCCGCCCGAGGCCCGGCAGGTTGAAGACATTCTCCACCAGCACCGCGCCGGCAATGAGGAAGGTGAATTGCAGGCCGATCATGGTGACGACAGGGATCATTGCATTCGGCACCGCATGCCGCCACAGCGCCACCCGCTCGCTCAGGCCCTTGGCGCGTGCGGTGCGCACGAAATCCTCATTCATCACTTCCAGCACGGCGGAGCGGCACACACGGGTGAGAACCCCGGCCTGCGACAGCGCCAGCGCGACCGCCGGAAGGATGAGCGCCGTGAGACCCGCTGAAAAGTTCGGCGTCCAGCCGGGAAAACCGCCGGCCGGCATCCAGCCGAGCGTGGTGGAAAAGACGATGATGAGCAGCAGCCCGACCCAGAAACCGGGCACGGCAATGCCCACATGCGAAAATAGCCCGGCCGCAAAATCCAGCGCCCCGTTGCGGCTCCTCGCCGCCGCCACGCCGAGCGGAATGGCGATGGCCACCGAAAGGCAGACGGCCAGCAGCGCAAGCGGCAGGGTAACGGCCAGTCGCTCCAGGATCAGCCCCGCAACCGGCACGTCATAGGTATAGGATTGCCCGAGATCGCCATGAAACACGCCGGCCAACCAGTGTAGATAACGCAGCGGCAGCGGCTGATCGAGGCCCATCTGCTTCTGCAGCGCCGCGAGCGTATCGGGGCTCGCCGAGGTTCCGAGCATGATGGCCGCCGGATCGCCCGGCAGCAGGCCCATGACGATATAGATGATGAGGGAAACGGCAAACAGCGTGATGACGAGGCTTAAAAGACGCCGGATGAGGACGGCTAACATCTGGCATCTTCTCCTTGCGTGGTTTTGTAGCCGGATATCGTGGAGAGATTTGCTGTCATCCCGCGCATTCCTCCCTCATCCCTGTTCCCCGGAACAGGAGTGAGGTGGATGGGGAAACTGCGCCCTACCCCTCACAACAAACCCTATTCTTCCCAATGCACATCCGTCAGCACATTCGAGGGAATCGGCTCGTTTTCCCAAAGCCCCTTCACCTTCTTGTCCCAGACACCGAGTTTCGGCATGACGAAAAGAAAAAGAGCGGGCACATCTTCCGCGAGGATTTTCTGGGCTTCGCCATAGAGCTTCTCCTGCTCGCCGGCATCCGCCGTCTTTTCGACATTCGCCACGACCTCATTGAAGCCCGGGTTCTTGTAATTGAAGTAGTACGGGTCGCGCGCGTAGATATCGATATCCATCGGCTCCGCATGGGCAACGATGGTCATGTCGTAATCCGCGCCTTTGAGAACATCCGCAACCCATTTCGCCGGAAATTCGGTGGTCTCGATGGTCATGGTCACGCCGATTTCGGCAAACATAGCCTGCAGGATCTGCGAGGTGCGCTGGGCATAGGCCATTTGCGGCGCCTTGATGGTGAAGTTGAAGCCATCCGGATAACCGGCTTCGGCAAGCAACGCCCTGGCCTTGTCGATATCGTAGGGATGTACCCCGGTCGTATCGATATAGCCGCGATCATTCGGCGTGTAATGGCTGCCGATGGCAGTGCCGAAGCCGGACCAGGCGCCTTCGATCACCGTGCCGCGATCCACCGCCATCATCAGCGCCTGACGCACGCGCTTGTCGTCGAACGGCTTGCGGGCATTGTTCATGCCCGCCACGACCTTGAGTTCGGTATTGCCGACGAAGGTGCCAAGGCGCGCATCGCCATCGAAGGAGGTCATCAGTTCCGGTGCGCCGAATTCCGGGAAGGCATCGATATCGCCGGACTTCAGTGCCGCGGCCTGCGCCTGCGGGTCGGAAACGAAACGGAAGGTCGCTTTCTCCAGCGTCACCGCCACGGCCTCGTCCCAATAGGCGTCGTTCTTCTGCAACTCGACCTTGTCGCCCTTGGCCCAGTTCACGAATTTGAACGGGCCGGTGCCGACCGGCGTGGTGCGGTTATTCTCGGCGCTTTTCGGCGCCACCATCACGGAGGCCGGCCAGCCGAGCCAGTAGAGAAGGCTACCGGCCGGCTGCTTCAGCTTCAGCACCAGCGTTGCGGCATCCGGCGTCTCGATACTGTCAATGGCAGCGAAGAAGCGTTTCTGCGGATTGACCGAGCTTTCGCCACGCGCCCGATCCAGCGAAAATTTCGCGACAGAGGAATCGAAAGCCTCGCCATCATGGAAGGTAACGCCCTTGCGCAGCTTGAACGTATAGGTCTTGCCATCAGGGGAAATTTCCCAGCTTTCGGCAAGCTGAGGCCTCACCTTGCCTTCGCGGTCGATCTTCACCAGACCTTCAAAGACATTCTGCCAGGTGACCTGGCCGATGGCCACGGGCGCGGCGATGGTCGGATCGAGGCCGGCCGGCTCGACGGCCATGCCAAGCGTCAGCGTGGTTTTTGGCGCGGCTTCGGCCACCGTTACCGAAAGCGGCAGCCAGAGCGCCGTGCCTAATGCGAGGGTCAGCGCGGCGCGGCGCGAAAACGTTGCCGCCTGCGAAAGATAAGTGCGTGGCATCATTGTCCCCTGTCTGGCGGCCGGGGCATTTTTGCCCTTCCGAAGACCGCCCGTTGCAAAAAGAGTGTCATGTTGCAGGCGCACACACAATCTCGATTTTTGTGTGCTCCATGTAGCTGAAATGGCTACACGGAAATGCGGATGGAAATCAACCTTGGTGGGCAATTCTCCATGCTGGCTAATTCCTCTCCCCGGCGGGGAGAAGAAACTACCCTGCCGTCGCCTCGCGCATGAAGCGCTCAATGAAGTCCGCAAGCTTGGAGGCGGCGAAGGACAATTGCCGGTCCGGCGCAACGCAGAGATCGATCTGGGTGTGGATACCTTTCTTGCCGGAGAGCGGAACGGCGACCATCTGTCCGCTGCGGATTTCACGCGCCACCGAAAGCGCCGGCAAAAGCGTGGCGGCGGCGTGGCCCAGCACCAGTTCCTTCAGCATTTCCAAAGAGCTGGTGATGAAGACGGGATCAAGCTCGATGCCGGCATCGGCAAACATCGTGTCGAAGGCCTGACGCGCAGCGAAACTCTTGTCCGGCAGGGCGAGCGGCAGCCCGACCAGCTCTTTGAGCGAAACTTCCGCCTGCCCGGCAAGCGCATGACCGGCGGGAAAGATCGCGTCATAGCTGATACGGGTGCGCGAGCGCACTTTCACACCGGAGACTTTCGGCGCGAACAGGCTGACGACCAGGTCCGCTTCCGCCGCCCCCAGCGCCTCCATTGCCTGGCGGGCGCTGGTAATATGCACCTCGAAACGCAGCTTCGGATATTTCAGGCTGAACTGCGCCAGCACCGGCGCCAGAAGGTTCGCCACCGTCGCACCATTGGCATAGACCGTGACCCGGCCGCGTTGCAGGCCTTTCAGATCGTCTATCAGTTGGTGCACATGGTCGAGTTCCCGCAGCGTCTTGCCGGCGCGGGCGGCGAGCAGCTCCCCCGCAGCGGTCAGCTTCACGCCACGGCTGGAACGCTCCACCAGAGGCGAGCCGAAATAATATTCGAGGTTCTCTATCTGCCGGCTCACCGCTGTCGGCGCCACATTCAGGTTTTCCGCCGCGGCGCGCATGGAATTGGTGCGGACCAGTTCGTCGAAATACATCAGTGCGCGCAATTGCATGGGGTGGGTACCTTTTTCGGGTGGGTCGGCGTTGGCGGCCAGCATACCACCGCGGCGGGGAGAGAGAATACATCGGCCGGGACGTTGACGGCGCATAAGAAGCGAGAGGTTGCAGGTCGTTTCTTCTCCCCGCCGGGGAGAAGGTGGCGCGTAGCGCCGGATGAGGGGGCGACGGCAGAGAGATGCGGAGAGCTGGCCCCCTCATCTGCCCCTTCGGGGCATCTTCTCCCCGGGCGGGGAGAAGAAAGGGAGGCAACGCCTCGCCAATCAAACGCGCTTGAAACCCTCGCTCGCCACAAGCAGCTGGCGGGTATAATCCGCGCTGAATTCCCGGCTTTCCAGCGCCTCAGCCTCCAGCATTTCCACCACCTTGCCACTTTTCATCACAGCAAGGCGATCGCACATGTGGCTGATGACGCCGAGATCGTGGCTGACCATAACGAAGGTGAGATTGCGGTCCTTGCGGGCCTGTTCCAACAGGTTAAGAATTTCCGCCTGAATGGAGGCGTCGAGCGCCGAAGTCGGCTCGTCCAGCAGCAGGATTTTCGGCTCGACGATCAGCGCACGCGCAATGGCGATGCGCTGGCGCTGGCCGCCGGAAAGCTGGTGCGAATACCGAAAGCGGAAGCCGGAACCGAGCCCCACCTCGTCCAGTGCGCGGGCAATGCGCTGTTCGCGATTGTCGAGACCGTGGATGACCAGCGGTTCGAGCAGCAGCGCATCCACCGTCTGGCGCGGGTGCAGCGAACCATAGGGGTCCTGGAATACCATCTGCACATCGCTATAAAAGCTCTTGTCGCGGTGCTTGCCGGCATAGGAGCGCCCTGCCACCATCAGCGAGCCTTCGTCGAAATGGTTTAGGCCGGCAATGGCGCGCAGCAGGGTCGACTTGCCGGAGCCGGACTCGCCGACGATACCGAAGGATTCACCCTCGGCCACATCGATGCTGACGCTGTCGAGCGCGATGTAACCGTCGAAATCGACCACCATGTCTCTGATAGAAAGAACCGTGCTCATGCGCGCCACTCCGGCTTACGTTCCAGAACCGGCAGCGGATGCCGGTGACCGCCAATTTCCGGCAGGCAGTTCAGCAGGCCCTGCGTATAGGGATGTTTCGCTTCCTTCAGATTGGCGGAGGACAGTTCTTCCACAACCTTGCCGGCATACATGACGAGAACACGGTCGCAGAACGAAGAGACGAGGCGCAGATCGTGGCTGACGAAAATCAGTCCCATGCCGCGATCCCGCACCAGTTTGTCAAGGATATCGAGCACTTCCAGCTGCACCGTGACGTCCAGCGCCGACGTGGGTTCGTCGGCGATCAGAAGCTCCGGGCCGCAGACCAGCATCATGGCGATCATGACACGCTGGCCCATGCCGCCGGAAACCTCGTGCGGGTAAAGATCGAAGACGCGCTCGGGATCGCGTATCTGCACCGCTTCGAGCATGGCAAGCGTGCGCTGGCGCGCCTGGCTGCCGCCGATCTTTTCGTGGGTACGCAGCGTTTCCATGATCTGGCGACCGATGGTCATGACCGGGTTCAGCGAATATTTCGGGTCTTGCAGGATCATGGCCATGCGCTTGCCGCGCATGATCCTTCGCTCTTTTGCAGAGGCCTTGAGCAGATCGATATCGCCGAAGCGAAGGGCGTCCGCCTCGATACGCGCGTTTTTCGGGGTCAACCCCATGATGGCGCGGCCGGTCTGCGATTTGCCCGAGCCGGATTCGCCGACGATGCCGAGACGCTCGCGGCCGAGCGTGAAGGAAACCCCGCGCACAGCCTCCACCAGCCCGGTGCGGGTGGGGAAGGATACGCGCAGGTTCTCAACGGTCAGAAGCGGCGCGCTCATTGGTTCGCCTCCTTGGGATCCAGCGCATCGCGCAGGCCATCGCCCAGAAGGTTGAAACCGAGGCTGACGATGAGGATCGCGATACCCGGCATGGCAGCAACCCACCATTGATCGAGAATGAACCGGCGGCCGGCGGCGATCATCGCGCCCCATTCCGGCAACGGCGGCTGGGCACCGAGGCCAAGGAAGCCGAGACCGGCTGCGGTGAGGATGATGCCGGCCATATCCAGTGTCACGCGCACGATCAGCGACGACATGCACAGCGGCATGACATGTTTTAGCACGATACGGAACGGCGACGCGCCCATGAGTTTGACCGCCGCGATGAAATCGGAATTGCGGAAGGTCATGGTTTCGGCGCGCGCGATGCGCGCATAGGGCGGCCATGAGGTGACCGCGATGGCGAGCACCGCATTTTCAATGCCCGGCCCGAGGGCCGCGACCAGCGCCAGCGCCAGAACGAGCTTCGGGAAGGCGAGGAAAATATCGGTGATGCGCATCAGAACCGCATCCACCCACCCCCCGGCATAACCCGAAACGGTGCCGACGATCAGTCCGATAGGAGCGGCGATGATGGCAACCAAGAGCACAACGAACAGGGTCAGCCGCGAACCGTGGATGAGGCGCGAAAGAATATCACGCCCCTGATCATCGGTGCCAAGCAGATAACCGGCCGTGCCGGGTGGCAGAAGCCGGGCATTACGCAGGTCCCCCTGCACCGGGTTATGCGGGGCCAGAACATCGGCAAACAGC
This sequence comes from Agrobacterium salinitolerans, assembly GCF_002008225.1. GTDB lineage: Bacteria > Pseudomonadota > Alphaproteobacteria > Rhizobiales > Rhizobiaceae > Agrobacterium > Agrobacterium salinitolerans. Next base: position 151,999 of record NZ_MRDH01000022.1, read on the forward strand.
GCCACGAATAGCAGCGCGATGATGATGCCGAGCCCGAGCAGCGCCAGCCGGTTTTCTGAAAAGCGCCGCCAGATGACATAGGCGCGCCCAAGCCGCGCCTGCCTGCGCGAGGCCGGCCGGTCAGAGAGCAGCCATTCGCGGCTATAGGGTTTGATCGTATCGGTCGAAAGGGTCATCGGCTGCGCGTCCTTGGATCGAGCGTCCGGTAAAGCAGATCGGAGAAGAGATTGATGCCGACGAAGATGGCGCCGATCACGATCGTGCCGCCGAGAACAGCATTCATATCCGCATTCTGCAGAGAATTGGTGATGTAGAGGCCGAGCCCCGGCCAGGCGAAGATGGTTTCGGTCAGCACCGAACCTTCCAGCAGACCGGCATAGGAGAGCGCAATCACCGTCACCAGCGGAACGGCGGCATTGCGCAGCGCGTGGAACCAGATGATGCGCGTTTCCGAAAGCCCCTTGGCGCGGGCCGCGACGATATATTCCTGGGCAAGCTCGTTCAGCATGAAGGAACGCGTCATGCGGCTTATGTAGGCCAGCGAGAAATAACCGAGCAGAGAGGCCGGCAGGATGATGTGGCGGAAGAGATCCCACAACACGTCCCATTGCCGCTGCCAGATGGCGTCGATCAGGAAGAAGCCCGTGACCGGCGTGAAGGTGAATTCATAGACAATGTCCATTCGCCCGGGATAAGCCACCCATTGCAGCCGGGCGTAAAACACCAACAGCGCCAGAAGGCCAAGCCAGAAGATCGGCACGGAATAACCGATAAGGCCGATGACGCGCACCACCTGATCGGCAAAGCTGCCGCGTTTCACGGCGGCAAGCACGCCAAGCGGTATGCCGAAGACGGCGCCGATGATCGTGCCGATGGTGGCAAGCTCTATCGTCGCCGGGAACACCCGCTTGATGTCCTCCATGACAGGATTGGTGGTGAGGACAGAGGTGCCGAAATCACCGGACAACGCCTGCTTCAGATAAAGGAAGAACTGCTGCCAGAGCGGCAGGTTGAGGCCGAGCTGCTCACGCACGCGCTCGACCACATGCGCAGGCGCGCGGTCGCCGACGATCGCCAGCGCGGGATCGATCGGCACCACACGGCCAATGAAAAATGTGACCGCCATCAACCCCAGGAAGGTGGTGATGACGGTGACGGCGAAGCCGAGAACGGCTTTCACGCGGGCGTTGGCACGGCGTTTGCCCTGCCTCGCCCGGCTGTTTGCTTCAACGATGCTCAAGAGACCGATCCTTCCGGATCATTCCTTGGAGATGTTGTAGACATAGTTGGTGTCGAAGCTCGGACCGAGCTTCAGGCCTTTGAGCTTTGCGGAATAACCGGCAACTTCCGTCTGCTGGAAGATGATGACGAAGGGACCCTTCGCCAGGACTTCTTTCTGCAGGTTCTGGTAGATCGCCGCGCGTTTGGCACTGTCCTTCTCCAAAAGCGCCGATTGCGTTTCCTTGGTCAGCTCCGGAACGTCCCATGCATTACGCCAGGCAAGCGTCTTGTTCTTGCCTTCATCCGAATTGTCGTAGTTGATGGTGAAGGTTTCAGCATTCGAGTTCGGGTCGAAATAGTCCGAACCCCACTGACCGATATAGATATCATGCGTGCGGGCGCGGTATTTGGTCAGCGTCTGCTTGCCGTCGCCGGGAATGATTTCGAGCTTGATGCCGGCCTGCGCCAGCGTCTGCTGCACGCTTTCGGCAATGCCGGTCACCGGCTGGGTGTTGCGCACATCCATGGTCACGGTGAAACCATCCTTCAGGCCGGCCTTGGCGAGAAGCTCCTTTGCCTTGGCGACGTCGAGCTTGTAGGGGTTCTCGTCAAGCGCACCCAACTGCCCCTTCGGCAGGAAGGTCTGATGAATTTCGCCGATGCCCTTGATGATCGTCGCGCCGATGGCGTCGTAATCGACCAGATATTTGAAGGCTTCGATGACCTCGGGTTTCTTCAGGTTTTCGTTTTTCTGGTTGAGGCTGAAATAATAGACGGTGCCTTTGGGTGCGGAGGTGACGGCAAGCCCTTCCTTCTTGGAGACGGCTTCCATGTCGCCTGGCTCAAGGTTGCGGGCCACGTCGATATCGCCGTTTTCAAGCGCCAGACGCTGGCCGGAGCTTTCCTTCATATGGCGATAGACGACACGCTTCAGCTTCGGCTTTTCACCGTAATAATTCGGATTGGCTTCCATGATCACAGCCTCATTGGCCTTCCAGCCGAGGATCTTGTAAGGGCCGGAACCGGCATAACCGGTCTTCAGGTAGTCGTTGCCAAAATCCGTATCATATTTGTAATCGGCGCTCGGGGTTACGGATTTCGCCTTCTCCATGACCAGTTTCTTATCGACCACCGAAGCGACGGTCGCGGTCAGCACGTTCAGCACGAAGCTCGGCGCATAGGGCTTGTCGACCGTCAGAACGAAGGTATTCGCATCTGCAGCCTTCGCCTTCTCGGTGACGTTGTCACCGCTGAGGCCGAACTGCGTCAGCAGGAATGCCGGCGACTTGTCGAGCTTCACGGCGCGTTCGAAAGAGAAAGCCACATCATCGGCAGTGACCGGATTGCCGGAGGCGAATTTCAGGCCGGATTTCAGCTTGAACGTATAGGTCAGACCATCGTCGGATGTCGTCCAGCTTTCGGCCAGATCGCCGACAACCTTGGATGTGTCATTGATATCGATGGAAACCAGCTTGCTGTAGGTATTGCCGGTGACTTCGGCGGCGGAGAGTTCGAAAGCCTCACCCGGATCGAGCGTGATGATGTCGTCGATGGCAAAACCTTCGACCAGCGTATCGGCCGGCGTGGCGGCAAAGGCATGCGGTGCAGACAGCATCATCAGCGACAAGGCGGCACTGGTGCTGAGAATACGCATGGATTTGTTGAGCGATTTGATCATAGGATCTCCCCTTTTGTTATAAGATTGATTTGGTTCGCTTAAAACTGTTCTCAGGCCGCCTCACGCCAGGCCTCAGACAAAACACGCAGCCAGTTTTCCCGGCATATTTTAGCAAGTTCTCCATCACCGTAGCCCGCCGATTTCAGCGCCGCAACCAGATTGTGGTTGCCGCTGGCATCCGCAATACCAACGGGTACAGTCGCGCCGTCGAAGTCCGATCCCAGCGCGACGCAGTCGATGCCCATACGTTCCACCATGTAATCGATATGGCGCACCATGTCGGAGAGCGGCGTATCGGCAATGTCACGCCCATCGGGCCTGAGCATTGTCACGGCATAGTTGAGGCCGACCAGACCGCCGCTTTCCCTGATAGCGTCCATCTGCCTGTCGGTGAGATTGCGGGCGACGGGAGTGAGCGCATGTGCGTTGGAGTGGCTGGCGATCAAAGGCTGGTTGGTGGTCTTCGCCACATCCCAGAAGCCTTTTTCGGTGATATGCGCGAGATCGATGAGAATGCCGAGCCTGTTACATTCCTTCACCAGCGCGAAACCGGCATCGGTGAGACCGGGCGCGGTATCGGGCGACATGGGATAAGAGAAAGGAACACCGTGGCCGAATATATTGTGCCGGCTCCAGACCGGGCCGAGCGAACGCAGGCCGGCGGCGTAAAAAACCTCCAGCGCGTCGAGATCGGCCCCGATAGCCTCGCAGCCCTCCATATGCAGCACGGCAGCGAAAATATCGTCGGCAAAGGCCTTGCGGATATCAGCCGTGGAGCGACAAAGCCGCCAGGCGCCGGCGCGGTCCAGCCTCAGCGCAATCGCCGCCTTTTCCATGGCGATATCGAGTGAGGGCTGGCGCTCCAGCGGTGAAGCGAGCGGCGTGTTGTAATGGCCGCTGTCGTCCGGCTCCTGAAGAATGAGATCGCCGGAGGGAATATAGATGGCGCAGATGCCGCCGCCAAGACCGCCTGCCCTTGCACGCGGACCGTCTATATGGCCTTCGCGTGTTCCGTTCTTGAATTCGGCCACCGGATCGGCGCCGGCCTTGCTGTTGCGCCACAACCGAAGCAGCACATCATTATGACCGTCGAACACTGCATGCATGGGAAGAAATTCCAGTAACCGGCAAGAACAAAGGGAGCGGGCAGACGCCGGGATGACACCGCGCGAAAGCAAACCGACGCACCATTCGCCGACCGCTATTGTCTGTCGGCGGTGATCTTAGGCCGATCTCACAAAGCTTCGCAAGACACAAATTAGGCAGCGGTGAAATTATCACCACTTGCCTTTTGGCGGAATTTGCGTTTCGTCAGGCGCGCCAGCCGCCTTCCGCTTTGGTGAGCAGCGGCGTTGAAAAAACACCCCTCACCCGCTCCGGCCACTCCGGCCCGAAAGCGGCGATTTTTTCCCGCCAGCGATCCGATTGCAGCATGGCTGCGCCGATGACGGCAGGCCGAATGCCGGAGGCGGCGAGAAGCGAAAGACCCGATATGATGGAACTGCCGCTGGAGATCACGTCATCCACCAGCGCCACGCGCCGGTTCTCGATGAGCGGCAGCATGCGCGGATCGATATAGAGCCGTTTTTCCTGCCTTGTGGTGATGGAGGACATCGGCACCGACAGTTCCTCCAGATACCAGAATTTGCGCGAGGTGCCGAGCGGCACGTAACGGGAATGGCCGAGATGCCTGGCGACAGCGGCGGCAAGCGTCAGCCCCAGCGTCGGCAGGCCGATGACGACATCGGGCTTGAAGGGAAGAAGTTTTGCAGCCAGATCGGCCGCCAGCACCTCCAGCACCTCAAAAGAAGCCTGATTGACGATGAGCGAGGCAAGCGCATGTTCGCCATCCGCCAGCGGCCTTATCGGCAGACAGATCTGCCGGCCGTCATCCAGCTCCGCCGGAAAGAAGGTGGAATGCGGACCGGCCGTATCGAAGGTGGCGGGCGGAAGTATATCCTGCCAGAACTCATGAGGCGCGGCGGGGGATGGGACGACGGGCGATGCGGATGACGGCATCGTTCTTTTCCTTTCAGGAGCGGGGCGGCGAAAAGCGCTCACATTTTTCAGCCACGCCAACCCGGTTCTTCACATCAGGCATTTTAACAAGCGCAACATGCTGCGGGTTCATTTCATTGGCTTTTTCAGCTAGAAGGAAACAAAGCAACAGGCATTCGGACGAACCCACCTATGACGCGGGTTTTTCCCATATTCAAGGACAAGCCGCCCATGAGACTGCTGGACCGCATCGGCGAGGACCTGCCATTCCTGACGGAGCTTCGCCACGACCTGCACGCGCACCCGGAACTGGGCTTCGAAGAGGAAAGAACCAGCGCAATCGTCGCCGATCTTCTCGAAAGGGCCGGGTTGAAGGTGCATCGCGGTCTTGGCGGCACCGGCGTGGTCGGCACATTGCAGGTGGGCAACGGCACCCGCAGCATCGGCCTGCGCGCCGACATGGATGCCCTTGCCATGCCGGAAGTTCCTGACCGGCCCTACAAATCGAAATTTCCCGGCAAGATGCACGCCTGCGGGCATGACGGCCACACCGCCATGCTGCTGGGTGCGGCGCGTTACCTCGCAAAGACCCGTGATTTTTCCGGCGCCGTGCATTTCATTTTCCAGCCCGCCGAAGAAGGCCGCGGCGGCGCGAAGAAGATGGTGGAGGACGGGCTTTTCACCCTGTTTCCCTGCGATGCGGTCTATGGCCTGCACAACATGCCGGGGCTGGGCGTTGACGAAATGGCCGTGGTGGAAGGCCCGCAGCTCGCCTCTTCCGATAGCTGGCGCGTCACCTTCAAGGGCATCGGCACCCACGGCGCCAAGCCGCATCTCGGCCGCGACCCGGTAACGGCGGCCGGCGCCTTCCTCGCCTCGCTGCAAACCATCGTCGGCCGCGTCGTCGATCCGCTGCAGCCGGCCGTCGTCAGCGCCTGTTCGGTGCAGGCGGGTGACCCGAAGGCGCTCAACGTCATTCCCGATCTCGTCGAAATCGGCGGCACCGCGCGTGCTTATGCGGCTGATGTGCGCGACCAGCTCGAAGCGGAAATCGGCCGGCTGGCAAAGGGCACGGCGGCAATGTTCGGCATCGAGGCGCATTACGAATTCATCCGCCGTATTCCACCCGTCATCAACGAGGCGGACGCGACGAAACGGGCGCTGCGCGCCGCAAAAACCGTCTTCGGCAACAAGACCCGCACCGCCTTCCCGCCTTCGACCGCCGGCGACGACTTCGCCTTTCTCGCGGGCGAAGCCCCTGGCTGCTACGTCTGGCTCGGCAATGGCCCGGCCGTGGACGGCGCGCTGCACCACAACACTTCCTACGACTTCAACGATGCGGCAATCGTGCCGGGCGTGGCGTTCTGGGCGACGCTGGTGGAGCAGGAACTGGCGGCGGAGTGACCTTTCGTACATTCAGTGCGTCGCTGCCCTCGACGCTTGCAGCGAATCGAGGACGGCGCTAACTTTGCTTTATCGGCTCGACCCAAGCCTCCCCCCTCCTTTCGGGGAAGCATTCGACATGCGGGGTAACATCATCATCGAACCGTCTGTTCGGGCATTCGCATAAGGAGGGATTGCGCTTCGGACCCGCAATAGAGGTCTTTTGATGAAGCTTTCTACTCCGATTTTTCAATTGAAACGACGGGCCAAACTTATGGTCCGAAATAGCACCATTCCTTTACACGAGGCATTGGACCAGATCGCGCGAGAGGAAGGGTTTGCAAGGTGGAGCCTGCTTTCCGCTCACCTTGCGGCGAGTTCTTTATCTAAAGACCTGTTCTCACGTATCGTGGATGGCGACATGCTTCTGCTTGCCGGGCGCCCGGGCCAAGGCAAGACAGCGCTTGGGTTTGAACTGTTGCGCGCGGCAACTGAGGACGGACGGCGGTCTGTTTTGTTCACGCTCGAAATGACAGAACAACAGGCCCGAAAGCGCATCAAAAAAAATGCAGCCGGTCACACAGAAACCGAGATAGTGACGTCGGACGAGATATGCGCGGATTACATTACTCGCCACTTGTCTTCGGCCACGCGCGGCACTTTCTCCGTAATAGACTATCTGCAAATCCTCGACCGGCAGCGGCACAAGCCGGACCTTTCTCAACAAGTGAGCGTCCTTGGAGAATTCGCACAAAAGACTGGCGTTATTTTCGCATTCATCTCCCAGATTGACCGCTCATTTGATCAGGAAAACAAGCGACTTCCCGATATGCGCGATATCCGACTGCCTAACCTGCTGGACTTGGGCCTCTTCACTAAAGCCTGCTTTCTCCATAATGGAGAGGCGCAACTTCAAAATGTGAACTAAAACGGACGGGCTGCCGTGGCGACAACATCGTGGCAGCCCGTCTTGATATTATAATCCCAAAACCCCCATCACCGGACTCTCCATCACCCTGCCCGTCAACACATCGGCAATACCCATATCCGTCTGGTGCGGGCCGATATTGCAGGCGAGCGTGGCGCCGAAGCAGGCCTTGAAGACAAGATAGGGTGGCTGCCATTCCACGACCCTGCCGACGGCTTCGCGCAATAGTTCGAAAGCCTTTGCCACGTCTTCAAGCGGGGCGTCGGAAACGAGGCCTGAAAGCGGCAACGGGAGAACTGCGGTGACCTTGCCTTCGGAAGCGACAGCCATGCCGCCGCCTGCCGTTATCACCGCATTGGCGGCGAGCGCCATGTCATCGGCATTGCCGCCGAAAACGGTGAGGTTGTGGCTGTCATGCGAGACGGTGGTGGCGAAGGCACCGTTCCAGTTTCCCCAGCCGGTGAGGAAGCCGGTTCTGGTGATCGGCTCGGCCATGCCGTGGCGATGGGTGACGGAAATCATCGTCGCGCCTTCGGGCGGAACGATGAAACCGTCCTTCACTTCGGCATCCGCCTCGCCCCACTGCGTAAAGCGCGGGCGGTCGATGGTGGCGAGGCGCACCTTTGCCCCTTCCGAGGCGACCCGGAAATCATCGGCCTTGCGCAGCAGCAGCTTCATCGAACCTTTGAGGGCTGTCGCATCGCAGGCCTGGACATCGGCGAGCATGTGGCCACCTGCCGCAACTGCTTGGCCATTGGCGAGAACATGACGGGCTGAAAAGCCGCTCAAATCCTCAAAGACGGCGATATCGGCACGGCGACCGGCGGCGATGAGGCCGAGATCGGGGCGGCCGAGCCGTTGGGCGGCATTGAGGCTGGCGGCACGCAGCGCCCATTCAGGCCTCAGCCCGTAACCGACAAGGCGGCGCACCACATCATCAAGCCCGCCGCCCTTCAGCAGATCGTCAGGGAAAACATCGTCGGTGCAGAGCGTCACCGTCTGCGGAAGATGGCCGAGCGCATTCAACGCTTCCACGAATTCCGGAAGCAGGTGATCGTGCGAGCCACGCAGCTCGATGGTCAGCCCTGCCCGCAGCTTCGCCAGAAGGTCTTCAGCGGAGACAAGCTCGTGATCGGAGGAGACGCCCGCCGCCATGAAGGCGTTGAGATCCGCATCTTTCAGGCCACGCGCATGGCCGCAGAGCAGCTTTTGCGAGACAAGCCCGGCCTGCACGATGCCGCTCATGCGCGGATCGCGCTCGATGACACCGCGCATGTTCATGATTTCCGCGACACCGCCGACCTGCGGCCATGTCAGGATATCGGCAAGAATGGCAGCATCGAAATCCGCCCCGCTACATTCCAGACCGGGCGCAGACGGCACTGAAGACGGGGCAAGCAGAATGGCGCGCAGCGGCAGGTTCTCGATTGATTTCACCGCCCAGCGCACGCCATCGACACCATGCACATTGCCAAATTCATGTGGGTCCCAGACGATGGTGGTAACGCCGCGGGCGACAACCGCCGCCGCATAGGCGGTCGGCGTGATCATCGAGCTTTCGATGTGCATATGTGTGTCGATGAGGCCGGGCGAGACATAGGCGCCTGCCGCATCGATGATCCGTGCGGCATCGCTCCGGCTTGCCCGCTCGTGCACGCTGGCGATCAGCGGGCCGACTATGCCGATATCGGCGGCGCGAAGCTCTCCCGTCACCACATCCACCAGAGTTCCACCGGTGACGAGAATGTCGAAAGGCGCATCACCGCGTGCGGCGGCGACCGCACGGGCGCGCAGCGTGTCGTCGTTGAGATCGGCAGGCTCGGATGTCAAAGAGTTCGCACTCATCGGGCGGCCTCCCGGCGCAGCGCCTCGAGAACCGCGGTCTTCGTACCTTCGGCATCCACCGTCTCGGCGAAATGCGCGTTGAAGGCCTGAGCTTTCTGAGCGCGCGTCTCGACCACGGTTCGCCCGCGCGTCAGCGTCGCCTGAAGCTCGACATCAATCCGCGCATGACGCCAACCGATGAGACCGGAGGTAAAGCCGACGGCGACCACGGGATCGTAAAGCGCCATGGCGGCTCTGCCACGGCTGGCGGCGATGCCGATGAAACCTTCCAGCAAATCGGCGATCAGCCCGGCATTCTTGCCGCCGGCGTTACGGATCGGCGCTACATCGGCCGCTCCCGCGGTGACTTTGCGACAGGCGTCCAGATCAACCATGCGCAACGGCAGGCCGTGCGAAAGAACGATGGCCAGCGCTTCCGGATCGGCAAAGGCGTTGAATTCGGCCGAGGCCGTGTGGTTGCCGCTCGTCACGCCGCCGCCCATCCAGGTGAGTTCGGAAATTCTGGCGGCAAGATCCGGCCGGGCAAGGCACAGGGCGGCGATATTGGTGAGCGGGCCAAGCGCGAGAATACGCTTCTCGCCTGTCCCCTCCAGCCAGCCGCAGAGCGCTGCAAAGGCATCGCTTTTCGGCAGAGCCGGCGCCTCCGGCAGGCTTTGCCCGACGGTCGGAATGCCGCTTTCGCCCAGGATCGATTGCGCTGTTTCCAGCGCACCCAGAACCGGCATGGCGCGGCCCTGATGGATCGGCATCGACCAGCCGAAGGCCGCAACCGCAGCCGCGGCATTGCCGGAGACCGCTTCCAGCGTGGCATTGCCGAAGACCAGCGAGATGCCGTCGATGGCAAGACCTGCCGACTGCACCACCATGATGGCAGCGATGTCGTCAAAGCCCATATCGGTATCGATCCACACACCCATGGTCAGCTGAACACCTTGAGGCTCGCCGCCTTGTCAACCGGCAGGTCGAAGGCGAGCGTATCGCCGATGGCGTGGGCGGCCAAGGCGGCGTCCGTTTCCGCCTTGATGGGGCCGAGCGGCGTATCGAGCAGATATTCGCGGCTGTTGCCGGCAAAGGAGGTGCCGCGCACGGTTCCCTGGAAAGGACCTGAACCGAGGGTGACCATGCGCGGCCGCCAGGCCAGTCCAGATGCTGAAGGGACTGGTCCGGTAAGCGGTGTTGTGCCGTTTGCGGTTTTCAACGCGCCGCCATCAAGCGCGAAGATGTTTTCAAAGCCGACGAAATCCGCCACGAAGGACGAAACCGGCGCGTTATAAATCTCTTCCGGCGTGCCGATCTGCTCAATCTTGCCGCCCTTCATGACGACAATACGGTCGGCAAGCGCGAGCGCCTCGATCTGGTCATGGGTGACGAAGATCATCGTCACGCCGGTTTCCTTCTGCACGCGCTGCAATTCGGTGCGCATTTCAAGGCGCAGGCGGGCATCGAGGTTGGAGAGCGGCTCATCGAGCAGAAGCACCTTTGGTTCCATGACCATGGAGCGCGCCAGCGCAACGCGCTGCTGCTGGCCACCGGAAAGCTCCGCCGGCTTGCGCGACGCGAAGCTGGACAAGCCCACCGATTTCAGGCCGGAGGCGACCTTGTCTTCCAGCGCCTTGCCGCTCATGCCCTTGAGTTTCAGGCCGAAGGCGACGTTTTCGTAAACCGTCAGATGCGGGAAGAGCGCATAGGACTGAAACACCAGCCCGACGGCGCGCTTGTTTGCGGCAACGCGAGTGATATCGGCGCCATCGAGATCGATGCGTCCGCTTGCCACCGGCATCAGCCCGGCAATGGCGCGCATCGTCGTGGTCTTGCCGCAGCCGGAAGGTCCCAGAAGCGCGAGCAGCTCGCCCTTGCGGATATCGAGATCGAGGTCCTTGACGGCGACATTGCCGCCATAGGCGAGCGAGACTTTTTGGAGCGAAAGATAATTTGCGTCAGACATAACGGGAGAACCCCAGAAAACGTTCGGCCATGAAGACGATGCCGATGGAAAGGAAGGCGAGCAGCGAGGAGAGTGCGGCCACGGAAGGATCGAAGACGATTTCCATGTAACCCAGCATGTCGATGGGCAGCGTGCGCACACCGGGACCCGACAGGAACAGCGACACCGGCACCTGATTGAAACTCGTTACGAAACCGAGAATGAAGGCTGAGAGAATGCCGCCGCGAATATTCGGCAGCACGACGCGGAAAAACGCCCCCACCCGCGACGAGCCGAGCAGCACCGCCGCCTCCTCGATATCGGAGCGCAGATTGTTGAGACTGGCCGATACCACCCGCACCGCATAAGGCAGGATGAGCGCTGTGTGGGCGAGAAACAGGGCAAGCGTGATGCCGATGCCGAAGGGCACGACGAAATAACGCAGCAGGGCCAGACCCACGATGATGCCGGGCACGATGATCGGCGCGGAAACGATGGTGCGCACTGTCTCGGCAAAAGGCAGCTTGTAGCGCGACATGGCGTAGGACGCCGGAATGCCGAGGATGAGCGCCGCAAAGGTGCCGCCGATGGCAAGGAACATCGACATGGCGAAACTTTCGCGGAAGCTTTCGACGGTGAAGACCTTAGCGATCCATTTCAGCGAAAAGCCCTGCGGCGGAAAGGCGAGCGTATCGCCGGCCGAAAACGAGGCCGCAACGATGATGAGAAACGGCCCGATCAGGAAACCGACGACAAGAAGGAGCGTGAGCGGAATGAAGAGCTGCCGGGTCATTTCTTGTTCCTCGCGGTGGCGATGCGCTTCAAGAGGATATTGGCGGCAAAGCTCATGACGATCAGGATGAAGGCGATGACGCTGGCGGCAACGAAATTGTTTGAAACCGTCACCTGCTGGTAAAGCAGGGTCTCCAGCATCAGCACCTTGGAGCCGCCGAGAATGGCGGGCGTGATATAGGCCGTCAGCGAACCGGTAAAGACCAGCGTACCGCCAACGACCAGCCCTTCCTTGGTGAGGGGCAGGATAACCTTCCAGAACACCTGAAACCAGTTCGCGCCGAGAACGCGGGCGGCCGAGATCGTATCCTTCGGCATATTTTCCAGCGCGCTGATGAGCGAGATGATCATCAACGGCAGGAAGAGTTGCAGAAGGCCGATGAAGACAGCCGTTTCGGAAAACAGGATGCGGATCGGCGCATCGCTCAGCCCCACCGCCTGCAGCGCCTGATTGACGATGCCGGTTCTGCCGAGAATGACGATCCAGGCATAGGTGCGGGCGACCGGCGAGATCATCAGCGGCAGCACGACGAGATTGACCACATGGCCCTTCTTGCCCGACGACAGGTTGACGATGGCAAAAGCCGCCGCATAACCCACCACCGCCGACACGACGGTGACAAGCGCGCCGAGCTTCAGCGTGCGCAGGAAAACCGTCTGGTTCAGCGGATCGGAAAAGAAGGCGGCATAGGCCGACAATGTCCAGCCGTCAGTGGTGCGAAACCCCTCAGACAGCAGGATGAAGACCGGCACGAGAAAGACCGCCGCCGCGAAAATTGCGGCGGGCAAGGCAAGCGCCAGCGCTTCGGCCCGGTTCTGAAACATTGGTTTATTCCCTGAACGGCCTCAAAGCCGGTTGTTACGGCAGCCGGACGCACCGGCCTGAGAAATTGGAAGGTGGAAAAGCGGTCAGGGGACGACCGAACCGCTTTTCCGGGAATGGAGCCGCCCTTCCGGACGATGCCCCATTCCAAACGGTGAAGGCCTTACTGACCGACCTTCGCGTTCCACTCCGACAGCCACTTGTCGCGGTTATCGAGCGTTACGTCGGAAGGAATGAGCTGCAGGCTTTTTGCGGTTTCGTCGCCATAGGTGATGTTGTTCGCCACCTCTTCGGAAACCTTGACTTCCCTGTTGGTCGGGCTGTCCACCAGCTTTTCGGCCAGCGCCTTCTGAATATCGGTCGAGAGCCAGAAATCAATGAACTGCAACGCTAAATCTTCGTTCTTCGTACCCTTCGGCACCACGAGCACGTTCATGCCGCCGGTCTGGCCTTCCTTGGGTGTTGCCCAGGCAAGCGGCAGGTCAAGCTTGGTAAAAGGCGCCCAGGAGAAGCGGCCGATGGGGGCTGCCCAGATTTCTTCCTGCTGCATCAGCTGCACGAGCTGCGACGACTTGACGTAGAAGGTGACGATATCGTCCTTCTTTTCACCCACGGCCTCGATGGCGCCGGAGAGATCGGCCGTATCCTTGCCGATGGCCTTGCCGAGCATATAGAGCGCCGGTGGGCCCTGGTTGGTGGTGACATTCGGGAAAGCGACGTGGTCGACGATACCGTCCTTCAAAAGATCGGCCCAGCTGTCGATCTTCATCTTGTCGGTGCGGTAAACGATTGACGTGGCGTAGAAATTGACGCCGACGCTCATGCCGTCGCCATTCGGATCCTTGGCGATGTCATAGAGCTTTTCGATATTCGGAACCTTGGACGCGTCGATCTTCTGGATCAGGTCCTTGCGGGCGGCCGACAGCGCATCCGCCATGGAAACGATGGCGAGATCGACCACCGGATTGGCCTTGTTGGCCTCCATCTTGGCCAGACGCTCAACGCTGTTGCCGGTCTCGACGACCAGCTTGCAGCCGCATTGCTTTTCGAACGGCGTATAGACCAGTTCCTTGAATTCGTCCTGCGCGAAGGCGTAGACGGAAATCGTCAGCGTCTTGTCCTGCGCCTGCGCGGCGCCCATCGTAAACATCAGGGCGGCGCCCGATGCAAAAATGATCTTTTTCATGGTGTGAGTTCTCCTGCTGTCGTTTTTTTGGCTTCAATCGCATCATGCTTTGCCTTGCCGGTGGAGCCGCGCATGATCAGCGCCATCGGTACTTTCGAGATGTCCGCCGCCACATCGACGGCGACGCCGTTTTCGCCCGCGCCGTCGATCGCGCGCAGCAGCGCGCCGACAGCGAGATCGGCGATGCGGCCCATATCCATGCGCATGGTCGTGAGCGGCGGGGTGACAACGGCGGAAAAAATGAGATCGTCGAAGCCGGTGACACTGGCCTCTTCCGGCACCTCGATGCCCTCGCGCTGCAATTCGGTGAGCACGCGCAGCGCATGCAGATCGGAGACGGCGGCAAAGGCGGTGAACCCTTCGGCAACCTTCTTTGCAAGACCAAGCCGGCAACCCGCACCGTCAGCCTTTTCAATAGCGTCCACCCAGAGCGTCTGCGTCACGCAAGCCTTGCCAAGACCATCGCGAATGCCGCCGAGACGGTCGTTCTGCACGTTGGAATCGCGGTTCTTGCCCACCAGCACCACCTTGCGATGGCCAAGCCCGGCCAGATAGTCGCCGACCTGCCGGCCGCCATCCCAATGGTCGGCGGCGACCGTGTTGCCGGGCGTCGAGGGGCTGTCGATCACCGCGACGGGGCAATCGACATCGGCAATGCGGGTGCCGCGGCGGGGAACGATAACCATGCCATCCACACCGCGTTCGACCAGCCGGTTGATCGCATCCGTCTGCATGGCGATTTCACCGCGCGAGTCGGCGATCAGCACACCGTAACCGGCAGTGACGGCCGCCTTTTCGATGGCCTGCGCGATCTGCGGAAAGAGAGGATTGGCAATATCCGGCAGCACCAGCCCCAGAACACCGCTTTTGCCGGTGCGAAGCGCCCTGCCCGCTGAACTCGGCACGTAGCCCAGCTCGCTTGCCTTCTTGCGAATGCGCTCCACCAACTCCGGCGAAACGCGGCCCTTGCCCGACAGCGCATTGGACACGGTTGCCGCCGACACGCCGAGTGCCGCTGCTATCGCGCTCAGATTGGTGGCAGGCCGTGACGACGCCATAATGTTCCGGAAAGGCTGATTAAACGTTTAATCAAGATAATTGAGCAAGGCCGCCCTGTCGAGTCCGGTGGAGGACGAAATCGGCGAAAACCCGGGCATAAAGTCTAACTGCCCGAAAAAAGTGCGATTATTTTTGTGGGTCGTCGCTATTCGCCATGCGGTAAGCTTCCACCTGCCGCACCAGCCAGTCACGAAACAGCACGACCGGAACGTGATTGGCGCGCGAAAGCGGCGCCACCGCATAATAGGAGCTGGGGCTTCTGGCCTGATGATCGAAGGCTTTCACCAGTTGTTTCGATTTCAGCTCGTTATCGATCAGGAAAAGCGGCATCAGCGCCACGCCCAGTCCGGCGATACAGGCCTGCGCCACGCTGGAAAACTGTTCGAACCGCATGCCCTGCGGCAAGGCGAGTGACAGGCCGAGGCTTTCGAACCAGTGGCCCCATGCGCCCGGCCGCGAGGCCATGTGCAAAAGCGGCAGGGCGGCGATATCCTCTCCCTTTTCCACGGGATGGGCGCTGAGGAATTGCGGGCTGCACACCGGCGCGACCATTTCATGCATCAGAAAGGTGCTTTCCGCCCCCGGCCAGTCGGCCTGACCGATATGGATCGCCATATCCAGCTGCTCGCGCTCGAAGTCGAACTGGCCGATGCGTGTGGCGAAATTGATGGTGATTTCGGGGTGGCTCGTCACGAAATCCGGGATACGCGGCAAAAGCCAGCGGGTGCCGAAGGTGGGCAGCATGGCAAGATTCAGCGTATTGCCATGCGTTTTGGTCATGATGTGCAACGATGCGGAGCGTATCTCGCCAAGGGCTGCGGCAATCGATTTTGCGTAGGCGCGGCCCTCGGTCGTCAGTGCAACCCCGCGTGCGCCGCGTTCGAACAGGCGCACGCCAAGCTGTTCTTCCAGTGACATAACCTGCCGGCTGATCGCCCCTTGCGTCAGGGCAAGCTCATCGGCGGCGGCGGAAAAGCTGCCGAGCCGGGCCACGGAATCGAAGGCGGCGAGCGCGCTGGTGGAGGGCAGGAGTTTACGGCTGAGAGACGTCATGAGCCATTACTATATGTAATGCAAAAATGAGTAAACATGGCTTGTGCCGACTGGCTCGAATACCAATAATCCGGCCAGCAAATCCGGAGGCATCACGTGAGCGAACACGCAGCATTCAATTGGCAGGACCCTTTTCTGCTCGAAGACCAACTGAACGACGACGAGCGGATGATCCGCGACGCCGCGGCCGCCTTCGGCAAATCAGAACTCTTGCCGCGTGTCTCCGAAGCCTATCTTTCCGAGACCACCGAACCGGAACTGTTCCGCCTGATGGGCCGCACCGGCCTTCTCGGCGTCACCCTGCCGGAAGAATACGGCGCGGCCAATGCAAGTTACGTGGCCTATGGTCTCGTCGCCCGTGAAGTTGAGCGGATCGACAGCGGATACCGCTCTATGATGAGCGTGCAGTCCTCGCTCGTCATCCATCCGATCTTCGCCTATGGCTCGGACGAGCAGAAGAAGAAATAT
The DNA here is from genome assembly GCF_002008225.1 of Agrobacterium salinitolerans. GTDB lineage: Bacteria > Pseudomonadota > Alphaproteobacteria > Rhizobiales > Rhizobiaceae > Agrobacterium > Agrobacterium salinitolerans. The sequence continues at coordinate 168,357 of NZ_MRDH01000022.1, forward strand.
CTGCCCGGCCTCGTCTCCGGCGAGCTGATCGGCTGTTTCGGCCTCACCGAGCCGGATGCCGGCTCCGATCCCGGTGGCATGAAGACCCGGGCTGAAAAGATTGCCGGTGGCTATCGCCTGCGCGGTTCGAAAATGTGGATTTCCAACGCGCCAATCGCCGATGTCTTCGTCGTCTGGGCGAAATCGGAAGCCCATGACAATCAGATCAGGGGCTTCGTGCTCGAAAAGGGCATGAAGGGCCTCTCGGCGCCCAAGATCGGCGGCAAGCTGTCGCTGCGCGCCTCCATCACCGGCGAGATCGTTCTGGACGGTGTGGAAGTGGGCGAAGACGCGCTGCTGCCCAATGTTTCTGGCCTGAAAGGCCCGTTCGGCTGCCTCAACCGTGCGCGTTACGGCATTTCCTGGGGTGTCATGGGTGCGGCGGAAGATTGCTGGTTCCGCGCCCGGCAATATGGTCTCGACCGCAAGCAGTTCGGCAAGCCGCTCGCCGGCATGCAGCTTTACCAGAAGAAGCTCGCCGACATGCAGACCGAAATCGCGCTCGGCCTTCAGGCGTCGCTGCGCGTCGGCCAACTGATGGACGAACACAAGATGGCGCCGGAAATGATCTCCATCGTCAAGCGCAACAATTGCGGCAAGGCGCTGGATATCGCCCGCCAGGCGCGCGACATGCATGGCGGCAACGGCATCCAGATCGAATATCACGTCATGCGCCACGCCCAGAACCTAGAGACGGTCAACACCTATGAGGGGACCCATGACGTCCACGCGCTGATCCTCGGCAGGGCGCAGACGGGCATTCAGGCGTTTTTCTAAGGCTTTCTCCGCGTCGTTTCATCAAAAAAAGGCCTTCGAAGATCACTTCGAAGGCCTTTTGCTTTCAAATCCGGCAATCGCTCAGAACGTGCCGCGAATACCGACGCCGAACATGCGCGGTTCGGTCATGCTGGCCTCGATGCCGCCAATGCCGCGGTTCTGCTGCATATAGGTGGGCGCACGCTCGTCGAAGATGTTCTTGACATAGGCATAAACCTCCATCTCTTCCTGGAACCTGTAGCTCGCGCGCACATCGGCGATCGTATAGGGATCGATGGCATAGGCAGCCGTATTGGCCGTGTCGGAATAATAGCCGTCAATATGGCGCACCTGTCCCGAGACGGTGAACTTGTCTGTCACATCCCAACTCGCGCCGACGCTGAACATGAAGCCGGGCGATTTCGCGAATTCATTTCCGGCATAGCTGTTATTGCTGGAAATCTCATCAATCTCGGTCTTCAGCACGCCCGCGCTCGCCTTCAGCGTCAGATTGTCGAGAACCTGATAGTCGGCGCCGAGTTCCAGACCATAAGCATGCGCCTTCTGCGCATTGATGGTGTAGGACTGGGTGATGCCGGATGAGATGACGACCGGAATATTGTACTGGGCGTTCTTGTAGTCCATGTAGAACAGGTTGCCGTTGAGCGTCAGCCGGTCATCCAGCATTTTCGCACGTGTATAAAGCTCGTAATTCCATATGGTTTCCTTCTCGAACGGCAACCATTGTCCCGACGAGATGTTCAGCGAAATACCGCCGGGATTATAACCACGGCTGATCATGCCGCCGACGGTCCAGTCGTCATTGATCGCATAAGCGAGAGATGCCTTGGGCAGCAGTTCGGAAAAGGTCTCGTCAAAATCCACCGCACGGGCTGAATAAACCGAGCGACCCGAACGCTGGATGCGGTCGGTCTGGTAACGCAGGCCGCCGGTCAGTGTCCACTGGTCCGTAAGACGATAGCTCAGCTCGCTGAAGATGCCGAGATTGTCCTTGGTGTCGTCGAACGTCGAAAGACTATTGTTAAATCGCCCTGTAAGTCGAAGAAGCTCGTCAGCCTGACTATGCGCGTAATAAATACCCGCGACACCGCTCAGCACGTCTTCCTGGTCACCGAAGGTCACGCGTGTTTCGTGAGAAGCGTTCGTCTGGTCGATATCCGCATCGCCGTTGTTCACGACACCAACCCGGCGTCTGGCGTCCGAAGCGGAGAACTGCGTCTGGTTGAAGAGTTTCACGCCGTTCTCGAAATCATAATTGATGTCGAGAATACCGGTGTGGGTGTTCTGGCTCCAGCTTGGCATGGTGGTGGTGACGTGATTGAGATCCTCGAAAGGACGCGACGCCGCTTCCTGGCTCGGTCGGTTGGCGGCATTATAGGAATAGGTAAGCTTGGTCGTCAGCCCGGGAATCTCCGGCGGTTCCCACAGAAGCTTGAAACGCGCGTTGAACTCCTTGAAGTCCTGATCCGTGCCCGCATGCGCGAATCCCGAATTGATATAGTCGATGAAAGTGTCGCGGCCGGAATAATCAACCGCCAGACGCGCCGCCAGCTGATCCTCGACGAGCGGACCCGAAAGCGCAAATGAGGCCCGCTTCTGGTGGTAATTCCCGATTTCCGCCTGATAGGAGGCTTCCGGCGTGAATGTCGGATCCTTCGTGTTGACGACGATCGCGCCGGCAATGGCGTTGGCGCCCTGCGAGGTGGTCTGCGGGCCGCGGAAAACTTCGATGCTTTCAACGTCCCAGATGGAAGTCGCGCCATAGATGAATTCGTTATAACCGAGATAGTGGCCGTCCACATTGATGGTGGCGCGTGGCACGGTGCCGGCGAAAAATGCCGTCGCGCCCGTATTCGGGCCCTGCGTATCCAGACCGCGAATGATCGGGGCGCTGACATTGTCGGTGTAGACGACGTTCGGAATATCCTTGATCGCTTCCGATACGGTCGGGTCGCCGGTCTTTTCTTTTCTGATTTCCTCGGCGGATTTGACAGAGACGGACGACGCCGTGTTCTTCATGTCGCGCGCCACTTTTTCACCGGTCACCACGATCGGCTTCAAGACGGTGGTGCCCACCGCATCAGCCTGCTGATCCTGACCGAGAACCGGCGTCACAAATAATGTCGCCAGCGTCAGAGCGCTGACCCCGCTCATCAAACGACCGTTAGAACTGAACCCCATCACAAACCCCTAATAAACATGAGTATTAAAGTCATATTCAAGTAACGGAAGCGTTATCCGTTTCGCAATAGAGAATGCGTTCTGTATTGCGGACAAAAAAGGCTTCCGTAACGGGATGTGCCATATTTACAACAAAGTTTACCCGCCGCCGCTTGTGCACCCGCAGCGTTTCGAAAGGGAACAGCATAATTCCGTCCGCAGAAATCGATTCCGATTTCCGCCCCGATGCGTTAGGCATGCTCAACAAAACGGGGGAACGGGCTTGAACGCCATGGATGACGATACGGACAATCTGCCGGAAAACGAGGGCGAAAAGCGCTCGGCCCTCATTCAGTCAGTGTCGATCGCGGCGCGTTTTCTCAATCTGCTTGCCAGATCGGATACGGCGCTTGCCCTGGGCGAACTGGCCAAACGCGCCGGCACCGGCCGCTCCACCGCGCATCGCTATATGCAGAGCCTCGTGCGGGAAGGACTAGTGATACAGGATCCCGCAAGCGGTAGTTACGATCTCGGACCCGCGGCGCTCGGAATAGGCATCAGCGCGCTCAGGCGAATCAATCCGGTCGAAACCGCCGGCCGCCAGATGAATGCGCTTGCCTCCAGGATCGGCGCCAGCTGCGGCGTGGCAATCTGGACCGAACGCGGCCCGACCGTGGTGCGATGGGCGAGAAGCGCTAGCTTTTCCATCAGCACCGTGGCGCTCGGCGATGTTCTGCCGCTCGACAACAGCGCCTGCGGGCTGGTTTTCCAGGCCTACCTGCCGCCGGACAGGATCGCCGCCGTGCGCAGGTTGCAACCGGCCGCTTTTCGCGGCTCCCGTCCCGATGCCGGCATTCTGGAAACCATCCGTGAAGCGGGTGGCGCGGAACTCAATGAACATCTGTTCTCCGCCCTGACAGGCAAGGCCGCGCCGGTTTTCGACGCACAGGGCGAACTCTGTTGTGTCGTCACCACCGTATCCTTTGTCGCAACCGCTGAGACCGAACGGCATTTTTCCCGGCTGATCGAAGCCGCCGGACAGGCGACGGCCGAATCCGGCGGCGCGTAAGCCTATTCGGCCAGATGTTCCGCAAAGGTGCGGCCGGAATAGGCCGTGCGGAAAAGCCCGGCATCGGCGAGCTTCGGCAACAGCCGCTCCAGCACCAGCCGCATGGACGCCACCGAACCTCCGGGCACCGCGACGAAACCGTCGATCGCCCCGGCAGCCGCCCATTCACGGATGGCCTCAAAGGCATCTTCAACGGTGCCGATGATCTGCCAATGGCCCGACCCCATCACTTCCGGACGCCGCAATAATTCCGCAACACTCAGCGTCTCCCGCTCGATCAGCCGGCGCAGCAGGCCGGCATGGGTGCGGCTTCGCGGTGTCTCGGGCGGCGGCGGCAGGTCGGAGGCGGTAACGATCCGCGTGAGCGGCCAGTCCGTGAGATCAAGACCCGTCATATCGCGAATGGAGGCAAAGGCGCGGGAGCGGTTGGCGCGGGCGTGGGTCTCCGTAAAGAGTTCCAGCGCCTCCCTGCCGGTCTCCGCCAGATAGAGGCTGAGGCCCGGCATCATCTTCACCCCGTCGGGGTTGCGGCCGTGGCCCTCGGCACGCCGCCGCAAATCCGCCCTGAGTTCGATGGCCGCCTGCATGTCCGGTGTGGAGGCAAAGACAGCATCGGCCACCGACGAAGCGAAATCGCGGCCCTGGGGAGAGGCGCCCGCCTGCACGAGCGGAATACGGCTGGCATGGGCCGGCAGGTTGAGCGGGCCTTTGACGCTGAAATGCCTGCCCTCATGCGCCACCGGATGCACCAGCGAAGAATCGGCGAACCGCCCGCTTTCCCGGTCGAGTTTGAGAGCTTCGTTCGGAAAACTCGCCCATAGCGCTTTCACCACCTGCGTGAATTCGGCGGCGCGCTCGTAACGCTCCTGCGGCGAAGGCATCTCTGTCAGACCGAAATTTTCGTGCCCGTCAAGCGCCGTGACGATATTCCACCCCGCCCTGCCATTGCTCAGCCAGTTCAGCGACTGGATCTGGCGGGCGACCACATAGGGCGGCAGAAATGTGGTCGAAACGGTGGACAACAACCCGACATGGCTGGTTTCCCGTGCAATGGCCGCAAGAAGCATGGTCGGGTCCATGCTGGCAAATCCGCCGCCGGTCTCCAGCCCCTCGGTGCGCAGAAAAAGCGTATCCGGCCGAAACACGAAATCCACATGCGCGGCTTCCGCGCGCTGCGCCAGATCCACAAAATAATCGCTGGAAAACACCCCGCTTATATCGCTGTCCGCGCGCCGCCAGGCTTCGCCGCTGAGCCATGTTGGGGCCAGCGACATGCCGACATGAAGCTTGGCTGTGACTGACATGATGCACCTCGACTGAAATAACCGGCAGGAAATCCGCGCGTTGAATCGGCAAATTTCGATTTGTGGAGAGTTTTACTATAGTTTAGTGTCGCTTCAAGACCACACCGTCGCGCCCGCCGGGAAGAAATGCTTTTTCCACGGGTTCGATATTGAAATTCAAATACTTATAACGACCGTGCGGCGTCTCGACGCATGGGCGCATGAATAACAGGAGTTGTATCCGGTGCTTGACGCCACGGACCTTCACGCCAGCTATGGACATGTTTCCGTCCTGCGGGGGCTTTCCGCCCGTTTCAGAGCAGGCCGCGTCACCGCGCTGGTCGGCCCCAATGGCTGCGGCAAGTCGACGCTGTTGAAGACCATCATGGGTTTCGTGCCTTTGTCGTCGGGGGCAATAAGACTTGGCGAGCGCTCGATCGGCGAGATCGGACGCCGGAAACTGGCGCGGCGCGTCGCCTATCTGCCGCAGGAGTGCCATTGCCCTGACTATATGACGCTCGGTGAGCTGATCGAGCTTGCCGGTTACGCCCGTTACGGGCTTGCGGGCGGACCGACCGAACGCGACCGCGCGCTTTTTGCCGAGGCGCTGAAGACCGTCGGGCTGGAAGACAAGGCGAAAGCGCAGGTCAACACGCTGTCCGGCGGCCAGCGCCAGCGCGCCTTCATCGCCATGGTGCTGGCGCAGGATACGGACGTGATCCTGATGGACGAGCCGGTCAATCATCTCGACATGAAATATCAATATGCCGTTCTCGGCCTCGTGCGCGAACTGTCGGACAGGCATGGCAAGACCGTCATCGTCGTGCTGCACGATCTCAACCTCGCCGCCACTTTCGCCGACGATGTCATCATGCTGAAAGCCGGGCGGGTTGTGGCGTCGGGGCCGGTGGAAAGAACGGTCACGCCCGAAAATGTCGCCGAGGTCTTCGATCTCGAAGCCGATATCTTCTCCCGGCAGGGGCGGCTCATCTGCGTGCCCCGGCTGGAGCGGCAGGAACAGGCCATTCCGGCATGACCCCGAAAATAACGCTGATTTTCGCCGCCGCGCTGCTGCTGGCCGCCATCCTCGCCATCAATCTGCTGGTCATGTCTGGCGACATGCCGCCGGCCGAAATCGTGGCGACGCTCTGGCGCGGCGAGGCCGATACCTATGAGCAGTCGGTGCTTCTCTATCAGCAGATCCCACGCTCGTTGATTGCGATCTATGTGGGGGCGACGACGGCCGTCAGCGGCTGTGTGCTGCAGGGGCTTGCACGCAATCCCCTCGCCTCGCCCTCTACCTTGGGACTGAATGCCGGCGCGACGCTCTTTGTGATTGCCGGCGCGCTGGTGTTCGATGTCTCTCCGGAAATACAGGGCCTTGCGGCGCTTGTTGGCGCTGGCTTCGGTTTTGCCGCCTGCTTCGTCGTCGCGCGTCTCGCCGGGCGGGCAAACGATCCGCGCGGCCTGTCGCTCATCCTTTCCGGCGCGCTGGTTTCCATGCTGCTGATCGGCGTGACCAACGCCCTTCTTCTTTCCAACCCCACACGCCGTGCCGAGTTCCTCAGCTGGGTAGGCGGCAATATCAACCACGTCTATGCCGAGCGGCTCACTGATTTCTGGTGGATCGGTGCGATTGCGCTCGTCATGTTGTGGGCGATCGCCCGGCCACTGACGCTGGTTCTGCTGGGCACCGAAAAGGCCGCTTCCGCCGGTGTGAATGTCACGCGCATTTCCCGGGTCGCGCTCTTCGCCACCATGCTGGCCTCGGGTTCGGCGGTGGCGATCTGCGGCCCCATCGGTTTCGTCGGTCTCATCGTGCCACATATGATCCGGCCGCTGGTCGGCGTGAATTTCACGCTTGCCCTGCCGGCCTCCGCGCTTGTCGGCGCGGGCCTCTGCGTGCTGGCCGATCTTGGCGCGCAAACCCTTTTTGCACCCTATGTGGTCAATACCGGGCTGTTCATGGACCTGCTCGGCGGCCTCGTCTTCATCGTCATCGTCAAGCGCTTCTATCTGTCGCCTTCGGCAAGGGGGCTGTCATGAAACGGCATTTCGCCACCGACGGCAAAGCCGTGCTCAGGCTGCCGGGCGGCTTGCAGATCGGCATCGGCAATCTGAAAGCCGGCCTTGCGCTGATGGTGCTGGCACTGGCGCTGGCCGCCCTGTCCGTCAGCCTCGGCAATACCGAAACGGGCCTCGCCGATCTCCTGCGCGGATTGGTAGGCGGGCGTCTCGGCGACGATCAGGCCTATGCGCTGTGGACGGTGCGGCTGCCGCGGATCCTCATCGGTTTCATGGCCGGCTGGAGCGTGGCGCTGGCGGGCGCGATGCTGCAATCCGTCGCCCGCAATCCGCTCGCCGATCCCGGCCTGTTCGGTCTGAGCCAGGGGTCGATGACCACCATCATGCTGCTTCTGGTGCTGGTGCCGACGGCCCCCAAGACGCTGGTGGCGCTTGCGGCGGTCGGGGGCGGTCTGGCTGTCGCCTTCCTTCTCATCGCGCTCGTCGGGCGGGAACGCTCAAGCGGCCTTGCCATATTGCTGATGGGCATTGCAATTGAATCGGCGCTCTCCTCCGTCTCCTCGGTGCTTCTGCTCTATACGCCGGCGGAAACCTCGCTGTCGCTGGCCGACTGGATGGCGGGTTCGCTGTTTCAGGCAAGCTGGCCGACCATCACCGTTTTCGCGCCGCTCTTTGCCGCAAGCCTTGCCGGCATTTTCCTCATCGGGCGCGCACTTGCCGTCTTCGATCTCGGAAATGAAATGGCCATGGCACTCGGGGAAACGGTCAGGCACTCGCGTCCGCTCGTCATTGTTTTTGCGGTGATCCTCAGCGCTTCCTCCGTTACAGCGGTTGGCCCGCTGACCTTTCTCGGTGTCATCGCCCCGCATCTCGCCACTTTCGTTTCGCCCGCCGTCGGCCGCGCCAGGCTTTTCCTGTCGGGGCTGACCGGCGGCATTCTGGTCGTCACCGCCGATACGCTGTCGCGCGGGCTTGTCGCCGATACACCAATGCCGATCGGCCTTGCGCTGACGCTGATCGGCGTGCCGCTTTTCATCCTCACGCTGCGCCTACAGGCGCTGCGCAGAACCGATAGCCACTGAAGACATTAAATAAAGGGAATGCCATGCGAATTGCCATCCTCATCGCCGCACTTCTGGCCGCCGGAACGAGTCTCGCCGCCGAGCGCAGCGTGACCGATGCCGCCGGCCGCACCGTCTCCGTTCCGGAAAAGCCGCAGCGTATCGTCGTCATGCACGAGCCGCTGCTCGGCGTGCCGCTGATGGATCTCGGCGCCAATGTGGTTGGCGCCTATGGCCGCAACAGCGACGGCAAATTCGCCACCGCCGTCGATTTCGTCGACACCGTTCTCGGTGAAGGCCGCACGAAACCGAAGGGTTTCGGCGCTGTCGGCCAGATCGATCTCGAGAAGCTGCGGGCGCTGCAACCGGACCTGATCGTCGCCACGGAAATGGATGGCGGCAAGGCCGAACAGCTTTCCACCGTCGCACCCGTCTATCTGCAAAAGGCAAGCGCCGGCAAAGCCTATGGCTTCAGCGTGGAGGAGGATCTTGCGGGTCTGGTCGGGCGAAGCGATGTCTTTGCAGAGCGCCGGAAGACCTATGACACGAAGCTTGCCACGGTCAAAAAGACGCTGGGCGACGATATCAAGGGCAAGACCTATCTCGCGATCCTGCTGACCGACCAGATCAATGCGGTGGGTGACATGTCCGGCGCGGTGCAGGCGCTGGAGGATCTGGGATATACCCGCCTGAAGATCGACAACGCCGCCTCTTCGGGCGGAATGGGCTCGACCCTGATGATGCCGCTCAGCGCCGATGCCTTCGGCAAGCTCAATCCCGACCTGCTGGTGGTGATGAACAGCTATACCAGCCCCGCCCGCGGTGAGGCCGGAACGCGCGCCGCCCTTGAAAAGATCATTCCCGGCTGGGAGCGTTTCGTAAAACCCGCACGCGAGAAAAGGATCGTTTTCCTCGATTCCACCAGGGTCACGACGCCTTCCATTCCGAGCGCCCTGCACACATTGGATGAAGTGGAAAGCTGGGCCAGCCGCCGCTGATCGGCCAGCGGCAATTCAGCAAAAACCTGGAGTGATATAAACTTGAGTTTCTAGAGAAAGTTATATTGCGACAGCGGAAACCGCCTGTTATGGTTCGCGTATCTTGACGCAACAAGGCCGGATCGCTCGCCGGAAAATTCCAACGCGCGATCGTCCGGCCCGCCGACCCGGGACAGCGAAACCGCCGACCCCATCGGCAATATCCCAGGAAAGACAAGAGCATGAGCATGCCAGAAACGATAGGTTCCGCAGCACCGGACCGCACGCCAAAACGCCATCGCCACGCCGTCGCGCTGCGCGCACTCAATGTCGCGCGCGTCGAAAAGCTCAGCCGGTCCATGGTCCGCATCGTCCTGACCGGGCCGGAACTGGAGGGCTTTGTGAGCCTCGGTTTTGACGACCACGTCAAGATGTTCTTCCCCCAGCCCGGTGAAACCGAACCGAGCCTGCCGGTGATCGGCCCGAACGGCATTGAGTTCCCGCAAGGCGCGCCGCGCCCACTGGCGCGTGACTACACGCCGCGCAGCTTCGATGCCGAAAAAGGCGAACTCGCCATCGATTTCGCCACCCATCACGACGGCCCCGCCAGCAATTGGGCGAAAGCCGCCAAAGCGGGTGACAAAGCGTGGATCGCCGGTCCGCGCGGCTCTTTCACCGTTCCCTTCACCTACGACTGGCACCTGCTGATCGCCGACGATACCGGCCTTCCGGCGCTGGCGCGGCGGCTGGAGGAAATGCCTGAAGGCACCCGCGTCGTGGCGCTGATCGAGGTCGAGACGGATGCCGACCGGCTGGAGCTCACGACGAAGGCGGATGCGTCTATCGTCTGGGTGACACAGAAGACGGAGAACGGAACCGACCACGACGCGCTGGTGGGCGCTCTGCGCAAGCTCGACCTGCCGAAGGGCGATTTCTTCAGCTGGGTCGCCTGCGAATCGAAGGCTGCTAAGGAGGTTCGCGCCCTTCTGGTTGAAGAATTCGGCGCCAACCCAAAATGGACCCGCGCTTCCGGTTACTGGCGGCGCGGCGCCAGCGGCGTTCACGATCATTTCGATGAATGAACCGGTAATCGCGGCGGACGCCATGCCGGAGGCGGAAACGATGATGACGGAACTCAAGGCCCTTATCGCCAGGGTTCTCGACGATGAGGTGCGCGACATCGAACCGGAGGACAACCTGTTCGGTCGCGGGCTTCATTCGCTTGCCCTCATGCGGCTGATGTCGCCGCTTTCACAGCTTGCCGGAACACGGCTCGATTATGAGGATCTGACCCGGCGGCCCACGCTTGCCGCATGGCAGGCGCTCATCGAACGGTCGCGCGCGGGACGCTGATCCCACGACACAGCACGTTTCGCGCCGGAGCGCGATTCCCGTATATTCCAAGGAGAGGACCATGGCAGCAGACAATACGCGTATGCTCGCACGTCGCATCGAAGAGAGTTTCGACAGGGGGGATGCAGCCCCGCCGAGCCAATACGAAGAACGGGTCTGGTTCGAGCAGTTTCAGGATCCCGATCAGGTCTTCCGCGCCCTTCTCGCCTATCGCATCGGTGAAGAGTGCGATCTGCTGCGTCTGACCTCGGCGCTGAAGACGGTTTGCGAGGTCTGGCCCGAGCTTCGTGCACGCTTTGCCTTCGGCGAGGACGGCACTCTGGCGAAGAGCATCGAAGCCCCGTCCGCATCCATCGTGCAACTGCTGCATGTTCCATCGGCGGGCGAGGCCCTGACCTTGCTGCACGACCTGCAGGCAAGGCCCTTCGATGCCGAAACCGATCCGCCGTTTCAGGCCGTCGTGCTTTTAAGCGAGGGAGAAATCCTGCTGGCTTTTCTGGTCCACGGCCTGCTCGGCGAAGTCCTCTCGCCGCAAATCCTGCTGGAAGGTATTTCCGCCGCCTACGCCGGGGAAGCGCCTAAGCCGCTTTCGCCGCGCGCGGTCGAAAGTGACAGCGTCGACCCGCTTCCGCTCCACTGGCTGCAACGTCCGGCCTCCGGCTCGACCGTCGTGGCGCTGCGGCAAAACGGGATCGACAGGCCGGTGAGCCACAGCCACGGCGTCGATCTTCCCGCCACCCAGCTCGGCCTCAACAGCTCCACGGCGACGAACGCGCTTCTGGCCCGCGCCGGATCGCGTTTTGCCCTTTTCCTGGCAAAAACCGGCGGTCCCGAGACAGTGACCCTGCGCCTGCAGCCCGGCGTCGGCACTTCAATGCCGATGTCAGCCGAGGCTGCGGCACGGGTAGCTGTCTCGCGCGACCAATCACCCGAACAAGCTGAAAAAGCCGTGCTGTCCGGTCTGGAGCAGCGAAACGACAATGAAGGCGGAACTGCCACCTTCACGCTGCACGCGCTTGCGACACCCGTTCAGGCCACATCGGAGCATGGGCTCCAGTTTGAGCACCTGCCCCTGCCCTCCCTGCAATCCGGTCTCGGCCTGACGCTTGCCGCCGGTCCGACAGCCGCCGGCGATATCCGCCTCGAATTGACAGGCGGCAGGGAGACGTCGCCGCATGCGACGGCCTTCCTGCTGGAGCGTTTCGTCAGCCATCTCGAAGGCGGGGCGGATTTTTCCGGCATCGTCCCTCAAAACGCCGCGGCGACACCGCAGCAGGCGACCCTTTCGCCCGCTGCTTCCGGTGAGAACGACGACGACACCGTCGCAACGATCCTTGCGGAATTCCGTGAAGCGCTCGTCTCGCCCGAGATGGGGCCGGATGACGATTTCTTCGATTTCGGCGGCCATTCGCTGATTGCGACGCGCATCATCGGACGTCTTCTGAGCAATCACGGCATCGAACTGCGCTTCAACGACCTGTTCAGCTACCCGACCGCCGCCTCTCTCGCAAGACAGGCGACCCGGCTCGAAACCGCAGCACCCGCGCAGGCGCAGGCAACGGCGAGTGGCTCGCTCACCGCACCGCTTTCGCTGGCGCAGATGTCGCTCTGGAAGGCCTATGCCGCCTTCGGTTTCGGCGAAATCTTCAACATTCCCTTCGCGCTCGATTTCCTCGATCCCGTGGATGAGAATGCCTTCGAATGCGCCTTCCTCGACATTATCGAGCGCCATCCCGGCCTGCGGACCCATTTCTACGTCGAAGAAGATACAGTTCTGCAGAAGATCGTGCCGATGCACGACCTGCCCGGTTACAAATGGTTCTGGACCAGCGAAGAAAGCCAAGGTGTGGACCGGCACGCGGAAGCCGGCTGGCGCTTCGATCTTGCGCGCGAACTGCCGATGCGGCTGCGTTTCCTGCGCGATGCGCAGACCGGCCGCCAGGTGCTTTCCTTCCTCTTCCATCACATCGTGCTCGACGAATGGTCTGTGAACCTGATGATGGACGAGCTGACCGAGGCCTACCGGGCAAGGGCGGCGGGCAAGGCTCCGATCTTTGCCACCAAGCCGGCACCTTTCCATGAATTTGCGAGAAAACAGGTCGCGTCAGGCGTCAATGCTGGCCACCTTGCCTATTGGACCGATATGCTGCGGGATGCGCCAAAAGGCCTTACCCTCACCGGACAGGGCGGCACGCCGCACGCGGCATCGCAGGACGAAGCACCGGCAGGCGGCTGGATCGAGTTCAAGCTGGAAAAACATGTTAGCGACGGGCTTTACGCCATTGCCAAGCAGAACAGCGCCTCGCTGTTCAACGTGGTCTATGCCGCCATCGCCGCATCGCTGCGCCATCTCGGCGGGCTGAGCGATCTCGTGGTCGGCACCTCGGCTTCGGGCCGCACCGATAGCGGCTATTTCGATACGATCGGCTATTTCACCACGGTTGTCGCCCATCGCGTGCGTTTCGGCGAGACCATGACCGTCGGCGACCTGATTTCTTCGGTGAAGAACACCATCAACGGCTCGCTGGAGCATAGCGAAATCCCGATCGATCTCGTCGAGGAGGCACTGGGCATGACACCCGGCCGCGACCATCTGTTCGAGGTCTTCATCCAGATTCACGCCAAGAACAAGCTGAACGGCACCCTTGCCGGGCCGGATGGCAAGCCGGTGGAGTTCCGCCAGATCGACCCCGACAAGCATGAATCCATGCTGGGGCTGCAATTCGAGGTGATGGAAGAGACGATCGGCGGCGAGCGTTCCATTCGCGTCTTGATGAGCTACCGTTCGGACCGCTACGGCCCTGACGATGTCGAGCGGCTGCGCCACACCACCAGCCGCATCTTTGGCCGTTTCGCTGAAAACGGCGCTTCGAACCGTGTGTTGACGACACTCGCCTGAGCTGGACTTGGGGCAACGAAAACCCGGCTTTGCGTCGCAGAGCCGGGTTCAGATTGTTGACAAAGTCCGTTGTCTGCCCTCAAACCGCCAGACGCAATGCCGTGGACACCTGAGCCGCCGCAAGCGTCAGCGCCTCCTCGCGCAGCATGGCATCGAGGAACAATGGCAACTCCTCGCGGTAGCGGGCGAAATCCTCCGCTTGCGTCAGCGCTGAATCCGCATCGATATGCAGGTTCAACTCGCTGCCGTCATCCTCGCCACGGAAGGTCAGGTTGAACCCGTCGCCGGGACCATTGGCAAGGATGTGCCTGATAACGGTAAGCCCGGCAAAGACCGGCGCACTGAAGGGCAGGACATTGATGAGCGGCGAGAAGAAGAAGCGCCGACCCTTCGGGATTTCGCGGTCGGCGGCGATCTGCTCGATGCGGTAGCGGCCATGCAGGCGCTGCTTTCGCAGATTGGCGGCGTTGCGCGTCAAAAATGCGCCGAGGCTCTCCCCCGGTTCGATGGTGAGATGGAAGGGCAAAATATTGACGAGCATGGCCGGCATATGCGCGCCGACGCTGCCCCAGCGGCTCATGAAAGGCAACCACAAGGTCAGCACATCGCAGTCCGGCCGCGGCAGAACACGGTGGAGATAAAGTCCGGAAAGCAGCACCAGAAGGTCCGGCCAGCCGATCTCCATTGCGCCCGCCACCTGTTGCAACCGTGTGCTGAACCCCTGCGGCAAGGCCGCATCCGTATGCAGGCCGCCGCCGCCATAGTCCTCGCAATCCTTGTCCAGCACCGGCAGATCGGCGGGTGCGGCAAGATAGGCCGCCCAGAAATCGCGGTCCTTTTCAAAACGCCGGCTTTGCTTGTAAGCTTCCTCTTCGGCAAGGAAATCGCCGAAGGGGTGGAAATCCGGACCCGCTTCGCCCTTGCCACAATAGTGCCCGTAAAGCTGGCCGCAACGCTGTTCGACCAACGTCAGGCCATAACCATCAACAACAATATGATGGGCGCGGATGTACCAGAGATAGCGGTCATCGGCGATACGGTAGAGTAGCTGCGCCGAAAGCCTGTCGGTTCTGAGATCGAGCCTTGCTTCCACATCCGCGTTCATGCGCCGCAGCGCCTCTTCCAGAGGAGCGGAATCGCCACGGAGATCGACGAGCTCCACCACCGGGGCATGGCTTGGATCACAGCGTTGCTGTGGCGTCTCGCCATCGTCGCCGATGCGGAAACGGATCGACAGGACTTCGGATTCGCGCACGGTGCGTTTGATCGCCTGGAGGAGCGCGCTTTCATTCACCGCACCGGAAAGATCGATGTAATGGGCGACGGTGGAAACCGGCTCGTCGGGATGGAAGGAAAACTCCTCCCAGAAATCGAGTTGCGGCTGCGTCAGTGGAAGCCAGCCGCCGGCAGGATCGATATGCGCCATCTGTTTTTCCTTGCACAATTTCCGTTATCGGGCGCGAAGTGCCACCCGAAATGATTGGGTTCACACCGCCCGGGCGGCCAGCAGCGAAGTCACCTGTCTGGCGTTGCGGCACCGCAAAAGCTGCTGCGGTGTCAAGTCCACGCCGAAGGCAGTGCGGATTTCAGCCGAGACGATTTTCAGATGCGAAGGCAGAAGACCGAGCGCCAACAGGTCGCTGTTCGCATCCACATTCGCCGGTTTTTTACCCAGCACGCCGAGATAGATATCCAGCACCCGGCGGTCGCCTTGATCGACGGCAGGAGCCGCAGGGGCGGAGATTTTTGCCGGCTCCATAGCACCGTTCAGCAATTCACGGGCGCGACGGCGATCCGGCTTGCCATTGGCCGAAAGCGGCAGATCGTCGACCTTGAGAAACCGGCCGGGCACATGCGATTCCGGCAGATGGCTCCGTGCAAAATTGCGCAGATCGGCGGTCGAGAGTTCAAGGCCCGGTGCAACGACGTAAAGCACGCCGATAGCCGCCTCGCCCTTCTGTTCGACGCCGTAATCCACCACCAGAACCCGCTGGATGGAAGGATGGCGGATAAGCTCGTTTTCCACATCCGGCAAAGAAACGCGCACGCCGCGCACCTTGACGTAACCATTGACGCGGCTGGCAAACATGATCTTGCCATCCGGCCGGTAACGGCCCCGGTCTCCGGTGCGGAAGGCCCGCACGGGGTTTCCTTCCGGATCGGCAACCGTCACGAAATCCGTCTGGGAAATCGCGCCATCTTCGAGATAGCCGATTGCCACATTCACGCCGGCCGTATGGATGCGGCCGACGACACCGGCCGGGCAATGGCCGCCCTGATCGTTGAGGACGAAATATCGATTGGCGGGCAGAGGGTGGCCATAGGGCACGGCCGCCACATCTTCCGCAACGATCTCGTGCCAGATGCTCCAGATCGTCGTTTCCGTCGGTCCACCGAGCGATATCAGCCGCAGGTCGGGCTTCAGCCTGCGAAGCTCTTCGATGATCATCGGCTTGATGTAATCGCCACCCTGCGCCACGAGCCGCAGCGATGAGAGCTGGTCACCACGGCGGCAGGAGAGAAGCATTTCGAGGATGGCCGGCACCGAGCACCAGAGCGTGACGCCATGTTCGGCCACCAGCTCGTTCCAGCGCACCGCATCCTTTTCCTCGCCCGGTTCCGGCAACACCAGCGTCGCCCCTGCGACGAGCGCGCCGAAAACATCGAAGACGGACATGTCGTGATGCAGCGGCGTGACGGAGATGAACACATCGCTGTCCGTCACCGCCCATTCCGCAAGCGTGCTGCCGATGACATTTGCCGTTGCGCGGTTGGAAAGCACGACGCATTTAGGTTTGCCAGTCGTGCCCGACGTGTAGAGATAATAGGCGGGCTCCTCGCTTTGGGAAAGCGCCGCCACCTCCGCCATTGTAACGGGTGCGCCAGCCGGTGCGGGCGCGGACATAAGCTCCGCCGGATCGACGGCGTCGAAACCCTGCGGAACGCTGCGGGCGACGATGATCGCCGGGCGGCAATTGGTCAGCAGATAGCGCAGGCGATCTTCCGGCGAGCCGGCATCGACAGGCACCCAGACCGCACCCATCAGCGCTGCGGCGAGCGTGATAGCCGTATGGTCCGGGCTGCGTGGAAGGCACACAGCAACGACATCGCCACGCCCGATGCCGCGCGCCTTAAGGCCCGCCATCGCCCCTGCCACCATCTGACCGAGTTCGCCATAAGCGATGCGCCGCCTGCCGCTGACGAGCGCCGTGCACGACGGGTCGCCCTCGAAAAGATGGCCGGCGAGCCGTTCCAGAAATGGCGGGCAGACGAAGTTTTCTTCGTCGCCGTTCAGCCGATAGTGAGACAGCTCGACAATGTCGCGTGCATTGACGGAGAAAGCGCCGCTATTGGCGATCCCGGCAATCGCGCGCTCGATTGCCGCGAGAATATCCGCCACCGTCGCCGCATCGATCGCCTGCTCGGCATAGTCCATATCGAGCACGAGATCGCCCTGCGGATTCTGCGAAAAGCGGAAATCCAGCGCCACCTGCGGTGTCTGCGTAAGCCCGCCGGTCCATTGCATCGTCGAGCCGGATGAAAGCGTCGGCCAGGTCAGACCGTTGGTAATCACCACCGGCAAGGCGAGCCCGCCCGGATTGGCATTGAGAAGCACACGATTGAGATCGATACCCGAAAAGGCGAGATGGTTCAGCCCTTCCAGCACATCCGTCTGGAGACCCGCCGCCCGCTCCGCAAACCTGTTCTTGGCCGCATCCCATTGGACGGCGATGAAGCTGGAGCGGTTGGCGAAGGCACCCTCCACCTGCGGCGCGACGGGAATGCCGACGACGAGCGCACCTTCGTTGAGCCAGAGCGAGAGCACATCGAGGATGACAGCCGTCAGCGCCGAATTCTTGAACAGCCGCTCTTTCGCACCGATGCGTGAAAAGGCGGTGAAGTGCTGTTTTTCCACGATCACGCTCTGGCGGCTGTAACGCGAGGTGGGAATGGTTTCGAGCGGTGCTTTCCACGGCAGTTGCGAGGGCACCTCGGCATCTTTCAACTTTTCAACCCAATAGGCGGCATCCCTGACGCGGGCCGCCGAGATATCCTCCTTCGGCGTTCCGATCGTAGCGGGGGATTCCGGCGGCACGACACCATCGAAGAGTTCCGCCGCGAGGCTCGCAATGGCCCGCCCGTCAAGGATAAGCGCGTCGAAACGCAGAAATACCACGATCTTATGCCCCGTCGGTCCTGCATCCGGCATAAGAAACACAGTGACCTGCCATGGAGAGGCGGCGAGATCAAAATGTGCATGGGAGAAGTCCCGTCGCACCGCGTCGATCCTTGCCTCGGCTTGCGGAAGAGACAGGGCTGAAAGATCGACGAGATCGAGATTGATCTTCGCTTCGTCGGAGACGATCTGGACCAGGCGTCGCTCGTCGATGCGGGTGCGCAGGCTTTCATGTCTGCCGACCATCGCGGCAAGCCGCGACCGCAGCAGTTCCGGGTCGATATCGCCGCGATATTCGCGAAACTCCTGCATCGCAACGCCGCTCAGCGGCAGATGGGTGCCGCGCCCGAGCAGATAGGCCTGTTGCAGCGGAGAGAGAGGACGTTCCATGGGTTTTCCTTTTGCCTTGGCCATCGCTTCCGACTGCCGTGCGACAAATCGCTCCACGCTTTCACAAGCGAGATCGGGGGTTTCGGCGAGCCGGCGGAGAAGAGCGACATAGGTTTCGAACAAAGCGCGCAGCCAGCTTTCCGGCAACGCATCGAGCCGCACATCCCAGTTGATCAGCAAGCCGCCATCCACCGCCGCCACCTGCGCATCCAGCGCTACCCCCGGCCCCTGCGAGACGGTGTGGACCATCGGACCGAACACCCGCCCGACCCGTTCCGAAAACAGATCCCCCCCCGGAAGATCGACCCCCGCGGTGAAAACCACCGGCGAGGTCTGCAAACCACCCCGCTGACGGGAGAGATCGCGCATGACGCTGACGCCCGGATAGGACTGATGTGCGAGAAGCCCGTTCATCTCATCGAACAGCCTGCCAAGCAGCGCCTCGAGCGTTTCTTCAGGCCTGATATTGACGCCGAGCACGAGCACGTTGGAAAATTCGCCGACGATCTCATCGACCCTTTCCACCAGCGGCGCGCGCCAGAAACCCGGCACGGAAAGCCGGAATTTTTCCGCCCCCACCGCCTGCGACAGCGCCATTGCGAAAACACCGAGCAGAAGGGTCGATGTCGTCACGGAAAAACGCCGCGCTGTCCGCTCCAGGCTGCTACGCTCGGCCGCTGAAAGCAGCGTGGCGAGCCGGTCCGTGTGAACGGCGCGCGGGGGGGCATCGGACAGAAACGGCAGCGGCGGCGCGTCCGGAACATCGGCAAGCCGTTGCCGCCACCACAGGCGGTCCCTTTCGCGCAAGCGCCTCAAGTCCGGATCGGACATGAGACGTTCCGCCCAGTCGAAAAACGACGGGCTCACTGATTCGAAAGTCCGGGTTTCGTATGCGCCTGACGCCGTCTCGTAAAAGCGGGCAAGGTCTTCCATCACGATCCGCATGCTGGCCGGATCGATGGCCAGCATGTCCGTGTCCACATGCAGACGGCAACGGCCTTCCGGCAACAGGCTGAGCGAGATCGCCGCCGGTGCGGCAACGCGAAGATCGGCCCGGCGATGGCTCCAGTCCTCGCGCTTCGCCTCAAGACGGCGTGCCAGCGCCTCCGAATCGAGCGCGGCCATGTCCTCCACATCGAGACGGAGCGGCCGGGCGGCAGGATCGACGGACTGATGGCCTTCAGCATCGATCCTGAGGCTCAGCATGGGATGACGCCGGCAGAGCCTTTCCACGGCAACGGCCAGTTTTTCCACATCCACCGCCTGCCCGTCGAATTCGAGGTAGAGATGCGGCGTAACTTTCCCGAGTATTCCATCCGCCTCGCGGCCGACCCAATAGGCCACCTGCATGGGGGTTAAATTTAGCATGTGAATTTGAACCGGTTGACAAAACATGATTAGCATACTCAAGTATAAGCCATCGTCAACCACTCGCACAGGAGGCATCCCATGAAAACGGGAGCACTCAGGACGAATGACGTCGAATCCGACGAAATTACTGAATTTAATAGAGAATTTCTGTTTACTTCCGGCAGCGGGCAATTGCGCGCCAAGGGCATTCGCGAAAAGATAGCGATTCCCGCCCGCGGCGGCGAAGACATTACCAGCCCACTGCAGCAGGCACTGGCCGGCGCCTTTGAGCGTGCGCAGCGGGAGGGCGAGCAGAACCCCATCGCCATCGGCGCGATCCCCTTCGATGTCAGCGAACCTTCATGCCTGTATATTCCATACAACTATGAATGGAACTCCAAGGATGCGGAACCGATCGTCGCCGATTCGGCCATGCCTGCCCTTGTCGGCCAGAACAGCCTGCCGGACGAGAGCGGTTTCAAGCGCGCCGTCGAACATGCCATCGTCAATTTCCGCCATTCCGAAGTCCGCAAGGCGGTGCTTTCCGTCATGCGTGAACTGACTTTCGCCTCCGAGGTCAATGTCGAAAGATTGCTGGCGAGTCTGGCCAAACAGAACCGCGAAGGTTACCAGTTCCGCATCCCGCTACCCGATGGCGGCGACCTGATCGGCGTCAGCCCGGAACTCCTGATCCGCAAGCAGGGCGAGAACATCATCTCGAACCCGCTGGCGGGATCGGCAAAACGCATGGTCGATCCGGCAGCGGACAAGGCCAATGCGGATCGGCTGTCGGCTTCTGAAAAGGATCATTACGAACATAGCCTCGTCATTGAGGATATCCGCTCGCTGCTTTCGCCGGTCTGCGCCGAACTCGATGTTCCAGAGAAACCCTCCCTCATCAGCACGGCGGCGCTCTGGCATCTTTCGACCCGCATCGAAGGCCGTCTCGCCGATCCGGTAACCAATGCGCTGCAGCTGGCCTGCCTGCTGCACCCGACGCCAGCCGTCTGCGGTTTCCCCACCGAGCGCGCCCATCGCCTCATCCGCTTCGTCGAGCCTTTCGAGCGCGGCCTCTTCACCGGCATGGTCGGCTGGACGGATTCTGAAGGCAATGGCGAATGGGTGGTGACCATCCGTTGCGGCACCGTGCAGCGAGAAACCGTGCGGCTCTTCGCCGGCGCCGGCATCGTGGAGGCCTCCGAGCCCGAATCAGAATGGGCCGAGGTGCAGACCAAGCTCAAGACCATGCTGAACGCCTGCGGTCTTTCTGCCTAATTTTTCCAGGGACAAACCATGACAATCGAATTTGAACGCTGGCCCGAGGATTTCGTTCGCCGATACCGCGAACGCGGCTACTGGATCGACCGGCCGCTGAGCGGCATTCTCGCTGAACAGGTGCAGCGCCGGCCGGATGCGACGGCGCTGATCTGCGGCGACCGTCGCTTCAGCTATGCCGATCTCGACAGGCAATCCTCCAATCTGGCTGGACATCTCTCCGCCGCAGGCATCGGCAGGGGGGATACGGCGCTGGTGCAATTGCCGAACATAGCCGAGTTCTATCTCGTCTTTTTCGCGCTCATCAAAATCGGCGCTGCCCCCGTCAATGCGCTTTTCAGCCATCGCCGGCTGGAAATGACCTCCTATGCGGAGCAGATCGCGCCGAAGCTGATGATCGCCTCGCGCGGCCACGAGCTTTTCGTCGATGACACATTTGTGGAGGCGCTGAAGGCGGTCTCTCCAAAGCTTGCCGTGACCCTGCTGCTCGGCGAAACCGATCCGCAGCGCAGCCTGGAGCAGAAGCTGGCCGCCCCGGCGGAAAATCCTCCGGCTTACGCCCCTTCCGCCGCCGATGAGGTGGCGCTGTTCCAGCTTTCCGGCGGCAGCACCGGAACGCCGAAACTGATCCCCCGGACGCATAACGACTATGACTACAGCGTCCGGGCCAGCGCGGAGATTTGCGAACTTTCACCGCAGACCCGTTTCCTCTGCGCCATTCCGGTGGCGCATAATTACCCGATGAGCTCGCCCGGCGCGCTCGGCGTGTTCCACGCCGGCGGTGCCGTGGTCATGGCCGCCAATCCCGAGCCGCTTGCCTGCTTCGACCTCATCGAAAAACACGGCGTCGATATCGTGCCGCTTGTGCCGCCGGCGGTGGCCCTGTGGCTGCAGGCAGCTCCCGCCCATCGCGAAAAGCTGAAGTCGCTCAAGCTTCTACAGGTCGGCGGCGCAAGCTTCGCCGAAGCGCTCGCCCGCCAGGTGCCTGAGGTCTTGGGCTGCGACCTGCAGCAGGTGTTCGGCATGGCGGAAGGTCTGGTGAACTACACTCGCTTCGGTGATCCCGACCATATCGTCTTCACCACGCAAGGCAGGCCGATCAGCCCGGACGACGAGATCCGCATCGTCGACGAGGACGGCAACGACGTGCCGGAAGGTGAAGCCGGCATGCTGGCGACCCGTGGTCCCTATACGTTCCGGGGCTATTACCGCGCGCCCGACCACAGCGCCCGGGTCTTCGATAAGGATGGCTTCTATTATTCCGGCGACGTCGTGCAGCGCACGCCCGAAGGTTATCTCAGGGTCGTTGGCCGGGTGAAGGATCAGATCAATCGCGGCGGCGAAAAAGTCGCTTCGGAGGAGGTGGAAAACCTGATCCTGCGGCATCCCGATATCACCCACGCCGCACTGGTGGCGATGCAGGACGAGCTTCTCGGAGAAAAGAGTTGCGTCTTCGTCGTGTCGCGTAATCCCGCGCTCAAGGCGCCAGCTATCCGCCAGCATCTCGCCGGTCTCGGCGTTGCGGATTACAAACTGCCGGACCGGGTGCGCTTCATCGAGGCCATGCCGCTCACCGCCGTCGGCAAGATCGACAAGAAGCGCCTGCGCGACCTGCTGACAGTCCCCGTCGCCATCAGCGCCTGACAAGCAGCACCAATCGAAAGGGACGTTCAAAAGAGCGTCCCCATTCCAAAGATTACGCGCCGCCCGAGCCGGCGCAGCAAGAAACCGAGGTCATCATGACGATCCCCACCATTTCCGACTATCCGATGCCGGTCGCCGCAAGCTTTCCGGCCAACAAGACAAAATGGCAGCCCGATGCGAAACGCGCCGTGCTTCTCATCCACGACATGCAGCGTTATTTCCTGCGGTTCTACGAAGCCGACGGCAAGTTGATGACCACCCTCATCGACAATCTCGCCAAGGTGAAGGCATGGGCCGTTCAGAACGGCGTGCCGGTCATCTATACCGCCCAGCCGCATAACCAGCCGCCCGGCGACCGTGCGCTGCTGAATGACATGTGGGGACCGGGGCTTACGGTCGTCGATCCCGAATTGCAGAAGGTGGTGGACAAACTTGCGCCGACACCTGACGACGTGGTGCTGACCAAATGGCGTTACAGCGCCTTCCAACGTTCCGACCTTGCGGAGCGGATGAAAGGCTGGGGCCGCGACCAGATCATCGTCGGCGGCGTTTACGCCCATATCGGCTGCATGATGACGGCGGTGGAAGCCTTCATGAAGGATATTCAGCCCTTCATGATCGGTGACGGCGTCGCCGATTTTTCCGAAGCCGAGCACCGCATGGCACTGCAATATGTGGCGACGCGCTGCGGCGTGGTGATCGACACCGCAAGCCTTGTCGGCGCGGGCGAAGCCACCGGCACCCGCGAGTGGCTGAAAGCCCGTGTCCTGCAAATGGTGGAGGATGAAAGCGATATCGACCCCGACGAGAACCTCATTTTCTACGGCCTCGATTCCCTGCAGGTGATGAAGCTCGCCGGCGAGCTGAAGGAACGCGGTGTCACGGTCGGCTTCGATGAGCTTGCGCGTGTACCGACACTCTCCGCCTGGTGGGCGCTGATCGACCAGAAGCGGCTCGCAGCCTGAGCGGACGGACAAGATGACGCAACAGAGATTTACCGGGCGGCGTGTGCTGGTGACGGGCGCGGCCCGGGGCATCGGCCGCCGTATCGCCGAACGCTTCATCGAGGAAGGGGCCGAGGTCATAGGCCTCGACCTTCTGGCCGACACAGTGGAGTCCCCCTTCCGCCAGATCGCACTCGACATCACCCAAGCGGAAGCAGTGGAGACGACCTGCAAGGCAATCGAAAGCGAATGGGGCGGGCTCGATATTCTGGTCAATGCCGCCGGCATATTGCGGCTCGGTGACAGCGAAAGCCTTACGCCAGCGGACTGGAAAGCCTGCATGGACGTCAACGCGGCCGGGCCGTTCTATATGCTGCGGCAATGGAGCAGCACCTTCAAGCGGCAGAGGCGCGGCGCGATCGTCAACATCGGCTCCAATGCCGCCGTCGTGCCGCGCATCGGCATGATGGCCTATTGCGCTTCCAAGGCGGCGCTGGTCAGCCTCAGCCATTGCGCCGCCCTTGAGCTTGCGCCCTATGGCGTGCGCTGCAATGTCGTTTCACCGGGCTCCACCGATACGCCGATGCTTGCCGGTATGCTGAGCGACCCCGCCGGCAAGGACCGGCTGGTCGCCGGCCTGCCCGAACAGTTCAAGCTCGGCATTCCGCTCGGCAAGATCGCAAGGCCGGACGATATCGCCGATACGGTGCTGTTCCTCGCCTCCGATCAGGCCGGTCATGTGACGATGCAGCAGATCGTCGTCGATGGCGGCGCAACGCTTGCGGCTTAAATTCGAGCCGTTGGATTGAAGGTGAAAAATATGGCCGTCGCAACGGCGTTTCATCGCAAAGCCTTCTCCGGCGATCCACCGGAGGCCATCTGGCCTTGGCCGGACGACAGCTGCGATTGCCATTGCCTCACCCTTCGTTACAACGCCGATGAAGGCTGCGGCGGCAAGGTCCCTCCCTTGCCGCCGCAGCTTTTGCGTGCAACGCCAAAACGCAAGGCGGAGTTCATCGCCGGGCGCAGATGCGCGGCAGAAGCCATCCGCCACCTCACCGGCCGTTCCACCTTTCCCGGTATGGGTAAGGACCGCGCGCCCCTCTGGCCCGAAGGCGTGATCGGCGCGATTTCCCACAGCCATGAACGCGCGATTGCGATTGCCGGCTCTTGCGAGCGGTTCTGCGGCATCGGCATCGATATTGAAAAGCTCCTGAGCGAGGAGGAAGCCCGCGATATCGCCACACAGGCCCTAACCGCTCGTGAACGCCACAGCCTCGGCAACACCATCGACCCCTTCATGACCGGCCTGATTTTCTCGGCAAAGGAGAGCCTGTTTAAGGCGCTTTATCCAACAGTGAAACGGTTTTTCTTTTTCGAGGCGGCGGAATTATCCGGCTTCGACGACAACGGCTCGGCCTCGCTGCGGCTGACCGCAGACATTGGCGGCAAATGGCGCAGGGGAACGGAGATTCCCTTCCGTTTCTGCCGCTTCGACGGCTTTCTCGTCACCCGCATCCTGATCGGGCGCTGACGAAAAAGCCGCCCTGGCACAGGGAAAATGACCGCCGATACTGCCCTTTCCGTCATCCGCATGAAATATTGGGACGGTAGGCACCTTGCTGGAATGATTCCAAACAAGCAACGGTGGAGACAGACTATGACCGACATCGATACGAGCAAATTGTCCTGGGACGAATGGGACGAACTGCAGAACCCGCCGCCGGCCGAAACCGATTTCGACCGCGTGGTCGAAACCGCGATTTCCCGCCGCGGCTTTCTCGGCGGCGTGCTTGCCTTCGGTTCGGCCGCGGCCGCCATGGGCACGCTCGGCAACCTGATGAGCAGCACCTCGGCCGAAGCACAGGAAGCCGCCGTCGGCCGTTTCCCCTTCAAGCCGGTTGCCGCCGCCACCGACCACACCATCCATGTCCCGGAAGGTTATAACTGGAAGCCGTTGGCGAAATGGGGCCAGCCGCTGTTCTCCAACGTTCCCGATCTCGACCCCACCAAGGGCGTCAGCGTTGAAAACTCCGACAAGGTCTTTGGCGAAAACACCGACGGCATGGAACTCTTCGTCGTCGGCAGCCACCAGCTGATCGCCGTCAACCATGAATATGTGAACCCGGAAACCAACCTGCCGCACACTGACAAGGGCAACCCGAAGACGGCCGACGATGTGAAAATCCTGCAGAACATGCAGGGCGTCACCGTCATGGAAGTCGCGGAAGATGAGGACGGCTGGAAGATCGTTCTCGACAGCCCCTTCAACCGCCGTATCCACCACAATACGCCGATGAAGCTTTCCGGCCCGGCCGCAGGCTCCGATCTCGTCAAGACCGCCGCCGACCCTGATGGTGTCGACTGTCTCGGAACCTTCAACAATTGCGGCGCCGGCCGCACGCCCTGGGGCACCTACCTCACCTGCGAAGAAAACTTTAACGGCTATTTCGGCACCACCGACGCCGCCTTCAAGCTGCCTGACGATTACAAGCGTTACGGCATCGTCGCCGAGACGCGCTATGCCTATGAGAAGTTCGACGAGCGTTTCGACGTTGCGAAGAACCCCAACGAACCGCGCCGCGCCGGTTACGTGGTCGAGATCGATCCTTCGGACGCCTCCTCCACCCCGATCAAGCGCACCGCGCTTGGCCGCGTCAAGCACGAAAACGCCGCCGTGGTCATCGCCCGCGACGGCCGTGTCGTCGTTTACATGGGTGACGACGAGCGTGGCGAATTCCTCTACAAATTTGTCTCCAACGGCATCTACGTGCCCGGCGGCGACACCTCCAAGCTGCTTGACGAAGGCAC
The DNA here is from genome assembly GCF_002008225.1 of Agrobacterium salinitolerans. Classification (GTDB taxonomy): domain Bacteria; phylum Pseudomonadota; class Alphaproteobacteria; order Rhizobiales; family Rhizobiaceae; genus Agrobacterium; species Agrobacterium salinitolerans. The sequence continues at coordinate 194,591 of NZ_MRDH01000022.1, forward strand.
GCTTTACGTCGCCAAGTTCTCTGACGACGGCGCCGGCGAATGGCTCGCCCTGACACCTGAAACCACTGGCATGAAGATCGACGAAATCTGCGTCTTCACCCGGCAGGCCGCTTCCAAGGTGGGCGCGACGACCATGGACCGCCCGGAATGGGTCGCCATCAACCCGGTCGCCATCGAAGCCTATTGCGCGCTGACCAACAACAGCCGCCGCGGCGAAATGAAGGACGGCAAGCTGCGCGCAAACGCCGGCGGCGACGCCATGGCGATCAACGCCGCCAACCCGCGCGAAAAGAACGAATACGGCCAGATCGTGCGCTGGTATCCGGAAAATGACGACCATGCGGACGGCAAGTTCAAGTGGGACCTGTTTTGCATGGCCGGCAACCCCACCGTCCACAAGGACGCCTATGCGGGTTCTTCGAATATCAACGAAGGCAATATGTTCAATTCGCCTGACGGCATGATGTTCGATAGCACCGGCCTGCTCTGGATCCAGACCGACGGAGAGGACAGCAACGAAGGCGCCTTCGCCGGCCAGGGCAACAACCAGATGCTGGCGGGCGACCCGGCCACCGGCCGCATCGAGCGCTTCCTCACCGCCCCGAAGGGTTCCGAAGTCACCGGCCAGACATGGTCCGGCGATAAGCGCACCCACTTCGTCGGCATCCAGCATCCCGACGCCCCCTTCCCGGATGGCGAAGGCAAGCTGCCGCGTTCGACGATCATCGCCATCAAGCGCGATGACAATGTGAAGATCGGCTGATCTCCCGCAAAGACTCCGGGCCGCGGAAAGTCGCGGTCCGGTTCGATAAAGAAAATGCCGTGCGTGAAGACGCACGGCATTTTCTTTTGCGGCAATCGGAGCGGCGTTTTTTAGGCAGTTCCGGCCCACCGCAACAGCTGTTTCGGCCCGCCCTGAAACACAGGGCGGGCCTTGGCAACCGGCAGGCCGGAATATGAAAATCTCAAACCGCGCGGAAGGAGCGGCTGGCCTGATCCATCAGCGGTTTGAGGAAATAGGAAAGGACGCTTCTTTCTCCTGTCGTGATGAAGGCTTCCACCGGCATGCCCGGCATCAGGTGGAATTCACCCAGCCGCTTTATCTGCTCCTGCGAGGTGGCGACACGCACGAGGTAATAGCTGGCGCCCGTGCGCTGATCCACCGTCACGTCAGCCGAAATGCGCTCCACCGTGCCGGTGATTTCCGGTGTCGTTTTCTGATTGAAGGCGGAAAAACGCAGGTTTGTCGCCTGGCCATAATAGATCTGGTCGATATCCTGCGGCGCGACCTTGGCCTCCACCACCAGCTTGTCCACCTCCGGCACGATCATCATGATCTGTTCGCCCGGTGCGATGACACCGCCGACAGTGTGCACGGCAAGTTGATGCACCACGCCATCCTGTGGCGCGAGAATATCGACACGTTTCAGCTGGTCTTCTGCCGCCACCCGCCGTTCGACATATTCACCGATGCGGGCGTCCATCTCACGCAGATCGGAACCGACCTCCTCCGACCATTGTTCATCGATCTGAAGGATTTGCAGCGCGGTTTCGCTGATCTTCGCCTCGACCCCGGCAATACCCGCCATCAGCCGGCCGATATCGCCATCAATATCCGTGGCCTGACGCTCCAGCGTGCTAAGGCGGCTTTTTTCCATCAGGCCCCTTTCATGCAGGGATCGAAAACGGATCAATTCCTCATCGACCATGCCCTGTTCGCGAAAATTCGCCGCACGCTCGGCTTCCATTCCGGCGATCTCGTCGCGAAGCTGGCGCACGCGCTGTTCGAGCTGACGCTTCTTACTTTCACGAACGGCACTGCGGGTTTCGAAAAGACGCTGTTCGGCATCCAGCATCGCGACGATATCGGTGTCGTTGCTCCGGTCGAGCAAAGCCTTCGGAAACACAACCTTGCCCGCCCGGTCACGCTCGCTCTCTAGCCGCGCCTTGCGGGCGGTGAATTGATCGAGGCTTTTGACGATGATGGCGAGGTTGGCCCGCGTCATCGTCGCATCGATGCGCATGACGATGTCGCCGGCCTTCACCCGGTCGCCATCGCGCACCATCAATTCGCTGACAACGCCGCCGACCGGATGCTGGACCTTTTTCAGGCTGGTTTCCACCACCAGCGAACCCTGCGCGATGACCGCGCCGACGATCTCGGTGCCCACCGCCCAGCCGCCAAGCAGGCCCGTCAGCGTGAGAAAGCCGAGCCCGCCAACGAGAAGGTGGCTGCGGATCGAGCGTTTGAGTGTCTGCCATTCGTCCATCTTCATGCCTTTCCTGTTTCCACGGCCTGCACGACCTTGAGGGCGCCCGCCGCGCCGCCGACCGGCCGCAGCACCTTGGCGAGAACCTCTTCCTTCGGACCGAAAGCCTGCTGGCGGCCATCGGCGAGCATCAGCACCTTGTCCACGGCCAGAAGCGCGCTCGGGCGGTGGGCGATGATGACGGCCACCCCGCCGCGTTCGCGAACGCCGAGAATCGCCGCCGTCAGCGCATCCTCACCTTCGGAATCGAGGTTGGAATTCGGCTCGTCGAGCACGACGAGGAAGGGGTCGCCATAAAGTGCCCGCGCAAGGGCGATCCTCTGTTTTTGCCCCGCCGATAATTGCCGCCCCGTCTCGCCGACTTCGGTGGAATAACCATCTGGCAGGCTGACGACGAGATCGTGAATGCGCGCCGCGCGCGCCGCCGCGATGATCTTGTCCGAACTCGCCTGCCGGTCGAAGGAAGCGATGTTTTCGGCAATGGTGCCGTCCAGCAATTCGATCGCCTGCGGCATATAACCGATGTGGCGCGCCAGCGCCTCGGCAGGCCATTGCTCCAGCGTCGCGCCGTCCAGCCGGATGGAGCCTTTGAGCGGCCGCCACAGGCCAACAAGCAAGCGCGCCAGCGAACTCTTGCCGGAACCGCTCGCCCCGATCACGCCAAGGCCGCTGCCGGCCGAAAGCGTGAAGGCGATATCCTGCAGCACCGGCTCCGCCATCTCCGGCGGAATGGCGCTGACGCGCTCGACCGACAGGAGCGCCTGCGGCGCGGGCAGGTCCATGCGCATTCCTGTCTCGGGCAGCAGCGCCAAAGTTTTTTCAAGCCGGCGGCGGCTTTGCCGGGCCGCGATGAAACCTTTCCAGTTGGCGATGGCGAGATCGACCGGCGCAAGCGCCCGCGCTGACAAGATGGAGCCGGCGATGATGATGCCGGGCGTCGCCTGCTCGTTGATGACCAGCCAGGCCCCGACAGCCAGAATGCCGGATTGCAGAACCATGCGCAGCACCTTGCTCGCTACGCCGAAGCCGGAAGCGATATCGCTTGCGGAGCGCTGCTCGCGCACATAAGCGCGATTATCCGCCTGCCAGCGATCCCGCAGCGGCGCGCCCATGCCCATGACGGCGATGATATCGGCGTTGCGCCGGGTGGCTTCGATCAGTCTGTTGCGCCTGGAAACATGTTGCGCAGCCTCTTCGACGGGACGCTTGGAGACCAGCTCCGTCATCAGCGTGAACACGGTGAGAATGACAGCGCCGGTAAGCGCCGTGACGCCTAGCCAGAAATGAAAAGCGAAACAGATGGCAATGTAGAAAGGCAGCCAGGGCAGATCGAACAGCGCGGTTGGCCCGCTTCCCGACAGGAAAGAACGGATCGTGTCGAGATCGCGAAGCGGCTGCGCCTGGCGACCGCTCACCGGCATGCGCAATTGCAGGCCGATCACCGCATCGTAAACCCGTGAGGACAAAAGCTGATCGAGCCGATCGGCGATGCGCACAAGCAGACGCCCGCGCACCGCATCGAACAGGCCCTGAAACGCATAAAGCACCACAACGATTGCGAACAGCGCCACAAGCGTCGGCAGGCTGCGGCTCGGCAGGACGCGGTCATAGACCTCCATCATGAACAGCGAGCCGGTGAGATATAGAATATTGACCAGAGCGCTCATCAGGCCGATGCCGATGAAAGCGCCGGCGCAGCCGGCGAAAACGCCCTTGATCTGGCGAACATTATTATTGGCGGAACGATGACGCATTTTACTATCCGTTGAGATCGTGGCGACAGCTCCCGGCGATGACATGCCGGTGACAACCGCCCGCGAACGAAAAAGGGCGCATCCCGGAGAATGCGCCCTTTGCGGGTCAGGCGAAGCGGAAGTCGTCGATGACGAACTGCTCGGTCTTGACGCCGTCGAAGGTGATGGTCGAGCCGTCCTTGAAGGCGATCTCGGCACCGTTCACACCGTCGGTAAAGGCGCCGGAGGCGATCAGCGTCTGGTAATCGGCAAAGACATCCTTCGAGAGCTGGACGACATCCTTGCCGTCAACGCCGGCCTGGAAATCCGTCACCACGTCCTGACCGCTGCCGGCCGCGAAGACGAAGGTATCCGCACCGCTGCCGCCGGTCAGGACATCGTTGCCTGCCCCGCCGCTCAGCGTGTCGTCACCGGAACCGCCGCTGATCTCGTCGTTACCGTCGCCGCCATAAAGCACGTCATTGCCGGCACCGCCCATCAACACGTCATTGCCGGGGCCACCGTCGACCACGTCGTTGCCCTCGCCGGCAATCACACGGTCGTTGCCGGAGCCGGCATCCACCATGTCGTTGCCGGAGCCAGCCGACAGCCGGTCATCACCAGCGCCGCCTTCGATCATGTCCTTACGGCTTGTCCCGATCAGCACATCGGCGCCATCGCTGCCTTCGACGATGTTGTATTCGGTATAACCATCGACAGTGACGGTGGTCGTGCCCGTCGATTCACCGCCATTGGCATCACGCACGGTATAGGTGAGCGTGACAGTCGCCTGCTGATCGTCTTCCAGCCTTGCAAAGGCGGAGGAGGGATCGACCACCAGCTTGCCGTCCACCACCGAGAAGGCAGCAGCAGCCTGCTCGTTCGTCAGGGAGAGACCGGCAACCGCCGTCACCGCAAAACCGACCAGCGCCAGACGGTCACCCTCGATATCCGTATCGTTGGCAACGAGATCAAAGACGCCCTTGTCCTTTTCCCCGATGGCAATCAAGTCGGCAACCGCGACCGGAGCGTCGTTGACCGCCTTGATGGCGACGGTAACAGTACTCTCGGTCGCGGCTCCCTTTCCGTCGGAGACGACGACGGTAAAACTGCCGGTTCCGTTGACGTTTGCATTCGGCGTATAGGTCCAGGCGCCGGTTTCCGCGTCGATCCGGGCGACGCCGTTAGTGGCATCGGCCTTCAGCGCGAAGGAGAGCGTGTCACCGTCGGCATCGGTCGCAACGATCCTGCCGCTGACGGCCGTGTCTTCGTCCGTTTCGACATTGACCGACGAGACCACCGGCGCATCGTTGACCGGCTTGACGGTGAAGGAAGCTGTCGCTGCGCTTACGCCGCCGCGGCCATCGGTAATGGTGTAGCGGAAAGCCGCCTCGCCATTAAAATCGGCCGAGAGAGTGAAGCGAATGCCGGTTTCCTCCAGCACCGCCGTGCCGCCGACCGGGGCCGAGACGCCAGTGACCGTCAGGTCGTCGAGATCAGCGTCGCGATCATTGCCAAGCAGCGTGGCGAAGGAGATGACGAAGGACGGCGCGTCTTCGTTTACCGCCGCAAGCCCGTCATCCGCCGCGACTGGGCCACGATTGACGAGAGCCTTGACGATATCGTCGCGGTTCAAAACCTTGCCATCGGCGAAAGACAGCCTCTCAATGCCTCCGTCGGCCAGTTGGTTGCTCAGCGTCAGCGTCTCACCATCGGCCAGTTCGACCACAACGGACTGGCCGTATTTTCGCAGAACCGCTTCGCTGCGGGCGATGTCATAGAGAGAAAGGCGGTCAACCGAACCGGTTGCCGATGCCGTCTCCACGATGACATCAGACCCGTCGCCACGCCCATAACGATAGCGGTCCGATCCGTCGCCGCCGATCAACAGGTCATTGCCCCGGCCGCCTTCGATGAAATCGTCGCCGAGACCGCCGGCGATCATGTCGTCGCCATCATCGCCCCACAGCTCGTCATTGCCGGCGCCGCCGGAAAGGGCGTCATTGCCCTCACCGCCCGAAAGCGCATCGTCACCCGCGCCGCCATCCAGCCGGTCATCGCCGCCAAAACCCTGCAGCTCATCATTACCGTCGAGGCCAAGGATGGTGTCCGCGGCTGCAGTACCCACGAGCATGTCCGCACCGCTGGTTCCGACGATCCGGTGCGCTTCGAGACCGGATTTGAGATCGACCACGGTCAAATTGTCGAAGGTCAGGCCGGCATTACCCCAGGAATAGAGGCCGAATGTACCGGCAGCGAGCCCACGATCACCGATCGGATAAGCAAACAGCGCTTCGTCATTGAGGAAGGCTGTGATCTTGTCGCCGATAACCTCGACGCGCAGCTTCATCTCCTGCCCCTGTTCATATTTGCCCGGCACCTGCGCCAGAATTTCTTCGATCCCGTTTTTCATGCGCACGAGATTAAAAATACTGCCAGCACCGTTGCCGGGGTTGCGATCGAGAATACCGTCAGCGTCGAGTTCGAGCTTGTAGTAGTTCTTGCTGTCCTTGTAACGGAACAGGAAGCCGAGACCATCCTTGTCCGGCGTCTGGAAATTCGCCTCGATGGCATAATCCGTCCACGCCAGCGCCGCCGGATCGTTGAACAGGGCATAGGTTCCGAGACGCAGCACGTTGACGCCGTCGCCCATCGGGCTCCATCCGCGCTTGTACTTGTCGGAATTGGTTGCACCGCTCCACGTCAGTTCGCGGCTCATAAGTCCCGTCGTCTGGAGAAGCTTGCCATCGGAAATCAGCCACTCCGACGACTTGCCGTCCGCACCGATGCCACCGAATTCGCCTTCATCGACGATCTTGAACCGCGCCATCGCTTCGGCTGTCGAGAAGTCCTCGGCAACGAGGATCTTCGTCTTGTCGACCACTGTCACGTCAATCCGGTCCGTCGAAACCGAGCCTTTAGCATCGGTAACCTTCAGAAGCAGCCTGTTGATGCCGACATTCAGATCGACATCAACTTTCTTGCCCGTCGCAACGACGTTGCCCTCAAGGTCTGTCCAGACGAAATCGTTCAATTGCCCTGCCGCAAACGAACTTGAGGCATCGAGCCTGACGGACGCCTTGCCATCACCGTCAAAGTCATAGACCCGCTGATCGATACCCGCTTTCGCGGTGGTGCCGACCTTCGTTACGACAATATCATCGAAAACCGATGCGCGTTGGCCGCTTGAATATAGACCGATCGTACCGCCGGAAAGCGGCGACGTCGCATCCACCACCGGTCCGCCGAAAACGTTCTTGTCTCCCACGAAAACATTGATCGCGCCACCAACGATGGCAACGGTCAACGGAATATCCATATTGTAAGGCGAACCTTCATTCACCGAGGCAAGAAGCGTCTCGACACCATTCGAAACCTTGACCAGTTGACGACGGTTAGTCTCGCCATCCATCGTAAAGCGGTAATAATTCTGCGCATCGCTATAATAGAAATAGACACCGATCGCGTCGTTATCGAGTTGCGTCAGCGTCGCCTCGAAGACGTAATCGCTCCAGCCGGAGGATTGAGCGCCGACATAAACCAGCTTGTTATTGTTTGCATCGCTCTGGTCGAAAAGGGCAGCTTCAGGCGCAGCAAGGCCGTCGCCCGTTGTAGAGCGCGAAAACACCGTGCCCTTCAGCAGGAAATTTCCGGTGTTGCCGTCGGTCGCGCCAAAGTCGGTCGCCCAACCATCCGCCTTGCCGTCGTTGAAATTTTCAACCAGCAGCGTGCGGTCGCCACGAACCAGTACATCGAGTTTATCGCTGGTCTTGACGCCGTCTACGTCCGTCGTGGTCAGGGTCAGCTTATGTTTGCCAAGCGAAAGATCGGCGATCGCTTCCTTTCCTTCAGCGACGACATCACCGTTGCTGTCTGTCCAGACGAAACTCCGGATGTCCTGCGAACGCAGCGATTTTGCGGCTGAAAGAGCGACATTGGCGAATGACGCGCCGCTTTCGGCGCTGGCGACGATATCGTCACCGGCATCGGCCATGGCGCGGGCCTTCCCCTGCCCGACATAGATGTTCTCGAACACTTCCTGATGGCCGCGATAATAACCGGTGAGACCATCGCGATCGAGTTCCGGCTTCGTTCGGTAACCATCGAGGTAATCGTCAAAGGCCGTGAAGTAGGTTTCAGTGGTGATGCGATTGTTGTCCGGATCGATGGTGATCAAGCGGATTGCACCGTTGCCGCCATTATTGCCACGCGACTCGACGCCGTTTCCGGTGATTTCACGCGACACGCCGTTCTGGTAGTTGACCAGAAACTGGAAGACCGGTTCGCCGTACTGGTTATAGGTGATGTCCGTTTCCGCACCGTCGCCGAAAATATGGCCGGAGAAGGTCATAACGATGTTGGGATAACGTGCAAGAAGGGCACGGGCAACATATTCGCCGTCATTTGCGCCGCGCTGGTCTGTGCGCATGCCGTAATCGTAGCCCGCACCCTCGTCATAAAGCGGCAGGGCCAGATTGTCCTGACGTGTTGCGTAGCTTGTCAGCGAATGAGTGGCGAGCATGACACGATGATCGGGGAACTTCTCGATGACGTCACCCGCCCAGCGGATCACGTCGTCGCGCGGGCCGAATTCCAGCGAGATTGACAACCATTTCGTGCCATCGGGTGCCGTAAAAGTACTATAGGTGTTGCGCGCAGCCGTCTTTTCCTGGTCGTAAGCACCTCCGAAGACGCCGGCATTGGTCGCCGCCTGCTTTTCCGCCGAAAAACGAGCGTCCAGCTGGTCGGAGGAATGATTTGCGGCGTTGCCGTATGCCGCCTGGTCGTGATTGCCGGGAAGCAATGCGTAGGGAAGTTTGCCATCGAGCTTGCGTAGCGCAGCTTCGGCAATATCCCATTCGGAAGGCTGGTTGTTCTGGGTGATATCGCCCACATGGCTCATGAAGACGATGTTATGGCTCTGACGATTGTCGACCAGCCACTGCGTCATTTCGCCGAACAGATGCTTGATGCCGTCGTTCGAGGTGTAGTCCTGTGTGTCGGGGAAAACGGCGATCGTATAGGCATTCGGACCGGCCACGCGCACGCGGAAGTCATCGGCGATGCTTTTGCCGGCGGCGTCCGTTGCAGTGACACGGACATCGGAGTGCCCGAGCTCGGCGAAGTCGAGCGTCAGCTTGTTATCGACGAGCACCGCATTGACGACCTTGTTTTCGCTGTTCTGCACGGTGAAGGTAAGCTTTTCACCGGAGAAGTGCTGCGACAGATCAATCGTCACATTGTCCGCTTCGGGCGTCACCATCATGTCCTTGATGGCGGACGTCTTGACGACGGCGACCGGATCGACGACGGGTTTTTCACCAATGGCGAGAATGCCGGCCTGGGCCGGAGTCAGGAATTCGAGTGCCGTACCGTTGCCGGTGACTTTGCCGGAACCCATGACCGGCGCGGCCGAACCCTGGGCAAAGCCGACTTCGAGGACGCCGACCTTTTCGGCCGCAGACTTCATCTCGACCGGCAAAATGCCGGAGGCCTTGGCCTCGCCAAGATAGGACATTTCCTCACTTGTCAGAGCCTGTTTGAGGAACAGGAAATTGCTGAGATAGCCGGGTGAGGTTTCACCGTTCTCATCGGAAAAGATCAGGAAGCCCTTGGCCATGTCGATGGCGAAGCGGCTCGCGCCGCCATTGATCTTCTGGTTGGCGACGAATTCGCCGTTGATGTATTTATTCATCGAAACCGCGCCATTGGCGTCCGTTTCGATCGTCAGGCCGATGCGGTTCCAGGCGTCCAGTTTCGCCGCACCGCGATAATTGCCGCTGATGCCGACGCCATAGCTGTCGCCGCTCGCCTTGCCGAAAATATCGCCGTCGCTGAGGTTGGTCAGGTCGGTCTGCAAAAAGGGCATCCAGCCGGTGGAGCCGTTTTTCGGGAAATAAACGTCGTAGACGAGGCTGTAGGAGGTCGCCATGCCGGTACCGTTCGGCGCAACGAGAATGCCCTGATTTTGCGAAAGGCGCGGAATGGTCAGCAGCCAGTCGGAAGAGGTTTCGATGGGATTGGCGATCGCGTTTTGGGTGGTCGTCATCTCTTTGGCCTTTACAAAAAATTTTTACAAGAAATGGAGTGGCCGATGGGCCATGACGGCACGACTAGAGACCGGAACTAACGCCCCGATGACGAATTCCTAACAAATCGTAAACACGCCATAGCGATTTCCGATATCGCCCATCGGTTTTGTCGCAGGGTTAATGAAGTTGTCCCGCTAACGTCATGGAATTGTCAGCTTTTTCGCCGATAATCCAATCGCACCGGCGCCTTTCGTGTCGGCCGGCGGCAGAACAGGATCCCATGTCGACCACGCAGCTGAAGGCCTTCCACATCGTCGCGCAATCGGGCGGCTTTTCTCAGGCCGCGCGCGACATGGCGATCAGCCAATCGACCCTTTCGGCCCATGTGCGGGAGCTGGAAGCTGTCAGCGGCGTCAACCTTCTGGAACGAAAACCGCGCGGGGTGAGCCTCAGCCCGCAGGGTGAGCGCCTGTTCGAAATTACCGCACGCCTGTTTCAGGCCGAGAACGAGGCCAAGGCCTTCCTGCGCGGCGATACGGGTTTTGCCGGCGGGCATTTGCGGGTCGCGGCGGACGGTCCCGTCTTGCCGCTGCCGATCCTTTCGCGGCTGAAGGCCGAGCGGCCGCAACTCACCTTCTCCCTTTCTGTCGATAATTCGGCACGCGTGGTGGAACAGATCATCGACTACCGCGCTGACGTCGCCATCACCGCCCGCACTCCGGACGATCCGCGTCTTTACGGCGTCAAATTTCTCAGCATGCGGCTTGGCCTGTGCGTGCCCGCCGCCCACCCGCTGGCGGAACGTGAGGGCGTCTTCATGACCGAACTGGAGGGCTTATCCTTCGTCATGCGCGAGCGGGGATCGCGCACCCGCGAAATCTTCGAAAAGAACCTCGCCGATCACGGCATTTCTATCCAGCCGGCAATCGAGATTTCCTCACGCGAGGGCGTGCGCGAAGCTATCGCCAACGGCGTCGGATGCGGCGTGGTGGCCGATCTGGAGTTCGGCCACGATGCGCGCCTTTCCTTCGTGCCGCTGCGCGACGCCAACGAACTCATCGACGAATATGCGATCTGCCTTGCCGAAAGACGGCATCTGCCGCTGGTGCGCCGGTTCATCGAAGAAGCGGGCCGGGTCTGATTGCAGCATTGCAGGCTGTCACCGGCCTTCGGCCAACGCAAAGACATGATGGTTTCCGGCGAGAAGTCGCAAAAATGTCTACATATCAAATACTTACCAGAGAATGAGGCCATCGGTGTCCGATATAAGGATCAAACGGATTTCTGAACCCGCCAGCGACGATGAAGGCGCGCGCATTGTGGTAGGCGCGGCATTCGCAAGCAAGCCGCACAGCTTTCCATCCGGCTGAAGGAAATCGCGCCGAGCAACGAATTGCGCACGAGTTTTTCCCATATGCCGTCGCGCTTTACGAAGTGCGCCGCCATTATGACGCGGAGTTCTCAGCCCGTCGCGCCACCCTGCTGTCTTATGGGGCGGGGTCACTCTCGCCGGCCACCAGAAGCATGGGCCAAACGCAATGGCGGGCCTGATCGGGATAAAACGGCGCGTAGGCCGGCATGGTCGATAACAGCGTCTGGGCCACAGTCACGCCGAGATCATGCAGGGACATGCGGAAACTCGTCAGCCGTGGTTCCAGAAACTGGCCACGCGGGCCATCGCGGAAGCCGATGACAGCGAGATCGCGCCCCGGTTTCAGGCCCACTTCAGCAAGCCGGCGATAAAGACCGACCGCCATCAGTTCGTAGATCAGCACGATCGCCGTTGGCCGGGGCCGCATCTGCAGCCATTCGCTGGCGGCGTGATAACCGCCCTGCTCGCTGGATTTCGCGCGGATGACCAGTGAGGAATCGTAAGCCATGCCATTGTCTTCCAGCGCGCGCCTGTATCCTTCCAGAAAAACATAACCGAGATTGATGTCGCTGTCGGGCACCGCCACCGCAATCGAACGATGCCCGGCAGCGGCAAGGCGGTCGACCGCGTTTTTCGCAACGCCCTCGAAATCGAGGTCGATCCAGGCGTGGGTGTCGCTGGAAGCGGTCCGGCCGAGCGCCACGAAAGGCAGGCGGGTCTGCTTCAGGAAATCCACACGTTTGTCTATCCGCCGCGTCGCGGAAATGATCATCGCATCCACCATGCGGCGCGCCACCATGCGCTTTAGATATTCATCCGGATCCTCTTCCCCCGGGCAGGGCAGAACGATGAGATCGAGATTATGCCCGGAAAACACGCTTTGCAGACCGTCCGTCACGCCCAGGAAGAAGTTGTCGGAGTTCTCCACGGTCTGCGCGTCGCTGCCGGTCATCAGGCCGATGACATTGGTGGTTCCCTGCCTGAGGCTGCGGCCGGACTGGTTGGCGACATAACCCAGCTTTTCCGCCGCTTCGAGAACACGCCGCCGCGTTTCTTCGTTCACATCCGGCTTACCGTTCAGGGCACGGGAAACAGTGCCTATCGATATCTCCAGATAATCGGCAAGCTGACGAATTCCTTTCATTCATTCCCCTCCCAGGCCCGGCGCGCAGTCAACGCGTCCCTTAACGGTCTTGACATATCTAACACCATTGGCATAGTCTCGTAAACGTTTACGACGCTCTGCGCAAAGAGGAGTTTGCAAAAGAGCCCCGGGGAGATGAGATGACATTTAATGCCGTTTTATGCGGATGCGGAGCAATGGCCAAGGGCTGGTTACGCGCCATTCAATCCACGCCGGAAATCGCCGGCGCGATCAGGATCGCCGGTCTGGTCGACCTGAACGAGAACACAGCCCGCGCGCTTGCCGAAGAATTCGCCCTCACGGATGCGGTCATCGGCACCGATCTGCGCGAGGTTCTCGCTAAAACGAAAGCCGACATCCTTTTTGATATCGTCATCCCGCAGGCGCGCTTTGCCGTGGTTGAAGCCGGTCTCGAGGCGGGGTGCCATGTGCTGAGCGAAAAGCCGCTTGCCGCCTCGATGGAGGAAGCCGCCAGGCTGGTGGAACTGGCAAAAAAAGCCGGCAAAATTCATGCCGTAGTGCAAAACCGGCGGTTTGTGGCGGGTATCCGGCGGCTGCGCCGCGCGCTGGAAGACGGCGCCATCGGCGATTTGACGGCCATCCATTGCGATTTCTTTCTTGGGCCGCATTTCGGCGGCTTCCGTGAAGAAATGAAGAACGTCCTGCTTCTCGACATGGCGATCCACACCTTCGATGCGGCCCGTTTCGTCGCCAATGAAAAACCCCTCTCCGTCTTTTGCGTGGAAAAGAACCCGGCCGGCTCATGGTATGCCCATGGGGCGAGCGCCAATGCCATTTTCGAGTTTTCGAATGATGTCGTCTTCACCTATCGCGGTTCCTGGTGCGCCGAAGGCGAGCGGACCAGTTGGGAGGCGCGCTGGCGGCTGATCGGCTCGAAGGGCATGATCCTCTGGGACGGTGAAGACAATTTCTCCGCCTCCGTGGCCGGTGACGAGCAGGGACTTTTGCGTGGATTTAAAACCGTAAACGTTTCCGATGCCGTTTCCGAGAAGGATACGCGTGGCCATGCCAGCGTCATTCTCTCGTTCCTTCATTCCATCCGCACGGGTGAGATGCCGGAAACAGCCTCCTTCGACAACATCAACAGCCTTGCCATGGTGATCGGCGCGATTGAAAGCGCCCGCCTCGGCCAGCGTGTTTCCATTGCAGCATAAGGACTGAAAGACGTGAGCAATCCGGCAACATCCATCCGCATCGGCACCATGGTCAGCGCCACCAAGGGACAGGCGGCCGAACGCATCGGCCAGATCGCCGATCTCGGCTTTGAAAGCTTCGAGCCGTTCTTCTGGCAGACCACCAACGGTCAGGACCTTGCCGAACTCGGCAAGCGCTGCCTTGACGCGATTGGCGACCGCGACATCACCGTCAGTACGCTCGGCATGTTCGGCAATCCGCTGGAGGAGACGGACATTGACCTTGAGACACTGCAAGGCTGGAAAGACTGCATCGACAATGCTCACCATTTCGGCGCGACCTGCGTTGCAGGTTTCACCGGCAGGCTTCGTGGCAGGCCGCTGCCGGAAAGCCTGCCGCGGTACAAAGAAATCTGGAGCGAGCTTGCCAAGCGCGCCGCCGACAAGGGCGTGAAGATCGCCTTTGAAAACTGCGCCATGGACGGCAACTGGCAGACCGGTGACTGGAACATCGCGCACAATCCCGATGCCTGGGAGATGATGTTCAACGAAACGCCGGATGACAATATCGGCATCGAATGGGAACCCTGCCACCAGATGGTCTATCTCATCGATCCGCTGCCGCAGATCCGCAAATGGGCGGACAAGATTTTCCACGTTCACGGCAAGGACGCGACCATCCGCTGGGATGTCATTCGCGAGCACGGCATTTTCGGCAAGGAAAAATTCGTCTTCATGCGTACGCCGGGTTTCGGCGACAGCAACTGGACGGACATTATTTCCGAACTACGCCTCGCCGGCTGGTCCGGCTCCATCGACATCGAAGGCTGGCATGACCCTGTCTACCGCGATGCGCTGGAAATGACGGGACAGGTGCATGGCCTGAATTATCTGAAAAAATGCCGCGGCGGCGATTTCGTCGTCGACCCCGCATAACGGAAGCCTTTTGGGAGAAGGTTTTTGAAAATTGCAGAGACGATAACCAAGAGGAGGAGATTATGGGTATCGCGAAATGCATGATGGCCGGCGCATTTCTGCTGGCGGGCGTGTCCGCCGGCGCTATTGCGGCGCAGGCAGAAGATGTGACGTTGACGCTGTGGTCGCTGGATCGCGATATCCAGCCGGCACCGAACCTCATCAAGGAGTTCAACGCGCTCAATAACGGCATCAAGATCGAATACCGGCAATTGCAGTTCGATGATGTGGTGAGCGAATCCATGCGCGCCTATTCCACCGGCAACGCGCCCGACATCATCGCCATCGACAACCCCAACCACGCCATGTTCGCCGCACGCGGGGCCTTTCTCGACGTGACGGACATGATTGCGAAGTCGGATGTCATCAAGACGGAGAATTATTTTCCGGGACCGCTGAAATCGGTGATGTGGGACGGCAAATATTTCGGCGTGCCGAAGGCCACGAACACGATCGCGCTTTATTACAACAAGGACCTGTTCAAGGCCGCTGGGCTGGACGCGGCAAAACCGCCGCAGACCTGGGATGAGCTGGTGGATGCTGCCCGCAAGCTGACCGACCCCTCGAAGAACATCTATGGTATCAGCTTCAGCGCCAAGGCGAATGAGGAAGGCACCTTCCAGTTCCTGCCCTGGGCGCAGATGGCGGGCGCGACCTACAAGAACATCAATACCGAGGGCGCCGTCAAAGCGCTCGAAACGTGGAAGCTGATGCTGGATGAAAAGCTGGCATCGCCCGATACGCTGACGCGCAGCCAGTGGGACTCCACCGCCACCTTCAACGCCGGCAACGCCGCCATGGTCATTTCCGGCCCTTGGGAAATCGACCGCATGCTGAAGGACGCCAAGTTCGACTGGGGTGTCGCTTTGCTGCCGGTGCCCACGCCCGACGCTCCGCGGTCTTCGGCCATGGGCGACTATAACTGGGCGATCTTCTCCAAGACGAAACATCCGGAAGAAGCCTTCAAGGCAATCGAGTTCTTCGCCTCAAAGGACAAGGACATGTTCAAGAACTTCGGCCAGTTGCCGGCGCGCTCGGATATTCCCGTTCCGCCGACCGGCAATGCGTTGAAGGATGAGGCGCTGAAGACCTTCGTGGAACAGCTGAAATATGCGCAGCCGCGCGGCCCCTCGCCCGAATGGCCGAAGATTTCCAAGGCTATTCAGGATGCCATTCAGGGCGCGCTTTCGGGTCAGATGACGCCGAAAGCCGCGCTCGACCAGGCCGCTGAAAAGATAAAGCTGGTCGAAGGCTGATCCGGGCGGGCGGCCGGCTTTCTCCGGCCTCCACCCAAGGGGTTCCTCCCGGTGGGGCTGCCTGCCGCGACAAGCGGCGGCGGCCCCGACTGGAGCTTGCGAGGATGTTTCATGAAAAAACTGTTTTCCAGCCTCAGTGACGGTCGCGGTTTCGATATCGTCCTTGTCGCCTTTCCTTTGGGCTTCCTGTTCGTCATGGCGGGGCTGCCGCTCATCTACAACATCGTCATGAGCTTTCAGGAAGTCGACATGTTCAGCCTGGGCACCTTCGTGCGCCCCTTCGTCGGCTTCAAGAATTATATCGACCTGTTCCGGCAACCGGAAACATTGCCGATCCTTTTCAACACGGTCACCTTTGTCGTGGCCTCGATTGCCGGGCAATTCGCCATCGGCTTCGGTCTGGCGCTGTTCTTCTGGGTCAATTTTCCCGGCGCAACCTGGATGCGCGGCCTTTTTCTCGTGTCCTGGGTCATGCCCGGCCTCGTGGTGGGCGCGATCTGGAACTGGATCCTCTCGGGCGATTTCGGCGTGTTGAATTTCTTCCTGCGGGAAAGCGGCCTGATATCGGGCAATATCTTCTGGCGCTCCGATGCGAATTTTTCGCTCTGGGCCGTCGTCATTGCCAATATCTGGCTCGGCACTTCCTTCAACATGATCCTGCTTTCCGTCGGCCTCGCCTCCATTCCCGGCGACCTGTACGAGGCCGCGGAACTGGACGGGGCGAACGCCTGGCAGCGCTTCTACACCATCACCCTGCCGATGATGCGCTCCACCATCGGCGCCATCGTCTCGCTCGGGCTGATTTTCACGCTGCAGCAATTCGATCTTTTCGCCGCCATTACCGATGGCGGGCCGAATAACAGCTCCAACGTGGCGCAATATTGGGCCTGGGATCTGTCCTTCCGGCAATATGATTTCGGCAAGGGCGCCACGATCTCCGTCATCATGATCGTGTTCGTCATGCTGGCTTCCATCGTTTATGTGCGTTCCACTCGGCATGAGGTGCGCGGATGAGCATCACGACCCGCAACCGCCTGATGCTGGCCATCGCCATCGTACTCGCCATCATCTACCTCTTCCCGCTTTACTGGATGTATCTGACCTCGCTCAAGAGCGGCTCGGAAATGTTCGCCAATCCGCCCTCCTTCTGGCCCAGTGATCCGCAATGGCAGACCTATGCCTATGTCTGGAACAGCCGCAATATGGGGCGCTACCTGTGGAATTCGGTGCTGATCGCCTCCAGCGCGGTGCTGCTGATCACCATTCTCGGCGTCGGCTGTGCCTATGTCCTGGCGCGGTATCGCAATGTCTGGGTGGATATCGGCCTGTTCCTCATCCTTATGCTGCAGGTTCTGCCGGCATCTTTGATGATCACGCCGATCTTCGTCGGTTTCTCGCAATTTGGGCTTCTGGATTATCCGCGCTTGTCGGTCATCCTCGCCATTGCGGCGAAAAGCATGCCCTTCTTCGTGGTGCTTGTGCGCGCCACCTTCATGGCAGTGCCGCAGGAGCTGGAAGAGGCCGCACTTGTTGATGGCAATTCCCGGGTTGGCGCCTTTTTCAACATCGTGCTGCCGCTTGCCAGAAACGGCATTCTCGTCAGCGCCATCCTCATCTTCATGCAGGCCTTCGGCGAGTTCGTCTATTCGAAATCGATGATACAGGCGGCCGATTTGCAGCCGGCGAGCGTCGGGCTCAATTCCTTCATGGGCCCCAACACCAGCGAATGGAACAACATCATGGCCTATGCGACCATGTATGTGACGCCCATTCTTGCCCTTTTCATTCTCTTGCAGCGCCGCATCGTATCCGGCCTGACCTCAGGAGCGCTCAAATGACTCTTCAGATCGAACTTTCCGGCGTCAACAAATATTACGGCGCCTTTCATGCGCTGAAGAACATCGACCTTTCCATCGAGAAGGGCACTTTCGTCGCGCTTGTCGGCCCGTCGGGCTGCGGCAAATCCACACTTCTGCGCTCGCTCGCCGGGCTGGAAACCATATCGGCCGGCGACATGCGCATTGCAGGCACACTCATGAACGGTGTGCCGCCGCGCAAGCGCGACGTGGCCATGGTGTTCCAGTCCTATGCGCTCTACCCGCATATGACCGTGGAGGAGAACCTCACCTATTCGCTGCGGATGCGCGGCGTCGCCAAGGCCGAGGCCCGCAAGGCGGCGGAAGAAGTTGCCGCCACGACAGGACTTTCAAAGCTGATGAAGCGCTATCCGCGCGAACTCTCCGGCGGCCAGCGCCAGCGCGTGGCCATGAGCCGGGCGATCATCCGCAACCCGCAGGCGTTTCTGTTCGATGAGCCGCTTTCCAATCTCGATGCGGCGCTGCGCGTCCACATGCGCAAGGAAATTCGCGCGCTACACGATCGCCTGCATGCAACCTCGGTCTATGTCACCCATGACCAGATCGAAGCGATGACCATGGCCGACCATGTCGTCGTCATGCGCGATGGCGTGATTGAGCAGCAGGGCACGCCGCTGGAACTATACGACCGCCCGGTCAATCGTTTCGTTGCGGGCTTCATCGGCTCGCCGGCCATGAATTTCATTCCGGCGACCGTCAGCCCGGATGGCGCGTCCCTTCAGCTCAGCTTCGGCGAAGGCGAGCCGCAGCAATCGATTGGGAATCCGGCGTCTCTGCCGCCCGGCAAAGATGTGATTGTCGGCATCAGGCCGGAACATATCCGGCCGGTCGCAGCAGCCGGAGCGACATTGGCGCTGCCGGTTTCCGCGGTGGAAACAACCGGTTCGGCGACCTTCCTCACGACAGGAACCGCCACCGAACTGGTCATCGCGGTGCAGGGACGCAGCGCAGTCAAGGCCGGTGAAACGATCGGCCTCGACATCGACCCGTCCGATATGCATTTGTTCGATGCGGAAACAGGCGTCGGCCTCCTGACCCGCTGAGCGGCGGTTTTGCCGGCTGTTTCCTCCGCCGGCAAACACGAAGCGTGGAGTCGAATGACCATAAACGGGAAACAGCATTCCTTATCGGCGCGGCCATCCTCGCCGGTCTTGTCATCGTCCAACTCAAGGATGTCCGCATCGCCATCGGGGAACGCGCCATGGGAGGTTATGACGGTTCGAGCAACCCGGAAGCGGCCTCCCGCGCCGAGCGGGAAGCAAAACAGGCAGCCGCGCGTGCCGAGGCTTCGGCAAGCGCGCTTGGGCCGCAAAACTGACCGCGACCACAGAAGCTGAAATATTTCGATTGGAATAGTCGCTGCAATCTGACCTGTGCTATCAGACATGTGGATTGGCAACGGGGGATTGAATGGCGCGAGGGTTCGTGACAGCCGAAGAAGTGGCGAAAAAGGCGGGTGTCTCACGCTCCGCCGTTTCACGCACCTTCACTCCCGGCGGCAGCGTATCCAAGGCCGTCCGGCGCAAGGTACTGAAAGCGGCACAGGAACTCGGCTACCGCGTCAACCGGCTGGCGCAGGGCCTCAACAATGACCGTTCCAACCTCATCGGGGTCGTCGGCGCCAACCTCGGTTCTCCCTTCATTTCAAAGCAACTCGATCTCCTCAGCATCGGCCTTCTGCGTCGCGGCCTGCAATGCCTGCTTCTGAATGCCGCAGATGCGCGCAAGGACATTGCACCACTCATCGAGCGTCTCTTCGAATTCCGCGCGCAGGCTATCATCGTTCTTTCCGGTGAACCTCCGGCCTCTATTATCGACGAATGCATCGCCAACGGCGTGCGTCTCATCCTCATCAACCAGCATCTGGACCGCACCGATACGAATATGGTGCTGAGCGACGATTCCCACGGCGCCAACCTGGCCGCCATGCGGCTTGTGGCAGCCAGGTGCAGAAAGGTTGCGGTTGTCTCCAGCGGCAGCCGGACGCCCGCACAGTTGCGCCGCGTCAACGCTTTCACCGAGCGCATGACCATGGAGGGTATCCAGGTGGTTCCATGGTGCGGCGGCCCCACCAGCTATGACAGTGGCTATCAGGCCGGTCGAGAACTGCTCGCGGACAGGACCATTGATGGCGCCTTCTGTGTCACTGATCTGCTGGCACTTGGTTTCATGGACGCCGCCCGGCTGGAAATGGGCCGCCGGGTGCCGGAAGATATCTCGATTGTCGGTTTCGACGATATTCCGCAGGCCGGCTGGAAAAGCTACCAGCTGACGACCGTTGCCCAGTCTTTCGACGCATTGACAGAGAAGGTTTTGACCGCGCTCGATAGCGATGAGCCGGAAACCCGGCTTCAGATCGTACCCGTGTCCATGGTCGAGCGCATCACCGCGCGCTAGACCAAATGTCTTTCCGGGCAAAAATCTTCACATCAAACCGCAACGCGTTCACGCTGCGGTACAAGCCCAAGCTTCAGATCGCGCGGACTGCCTTCGGCACGCTCGAGAAACAGGCCGAGAGCTCCGAAGAAGATTTCGAGAAAGCTTTCGACCGAACCATCGTGACGATCCGGCTCCCGGCCGAAGCGCTCCGCCAGCGTTCGGTAAAGGGAAAGCCGTTGCGGCGCGATGTGCGGCAGCGCCAGGCCTGCGCCCTGGCGCAGGCAATACCAGTCGGCAATCAGCTCGAACATCGGCAGGTCCAAGGACAGGACAGTAGCATCAGACGAGGAAAGGCCTTCCCCTCCTAGCAGATCGAGAACCTCCCGAACGCTTTTATCGGCGATTGCCGTGACGACCTCGGACGGCCATTCCCTGGGGAAATAACGGTGCCTGATCAGCGCCCGCTTGTGGCCCAGCAGAAATTCACCGTAATTGCCGGCGGCAAAAGCCGGGTCGTTCGCCTCGCCCGCCAGTGCTGTCTCCTGTGCATAACCATCGGAAATACGACCATTGACCGGCAGGGCAGCCATCTCCACCGTCTCGACAAGGATTTCCTGCCGCGACGGGTGGACGACCTTGAAGGCAGGCGGAAAGGCGACGAGCGACGGCACGGCGATATTGGTGAGCGAGTTTTCGCCTTCCCCGCGCCGGGTCACGCCTTCCACGTGCAGGTGCCCGCTGAAATGGACGGCAAGCCCGGCCTGTAACAGCGCATCCTCCACCGCCTTGCGCGGCGTGCGGCGCACGACATTGGTTTCGCCGAACAGGGCGCCTTCCGCACCGCTTGCGCCATCGAAGGGATCGAGCGCCGGATAGTGGGAAAAGCCGAGCAATGTCTTGCCATGCAGCTCCGCCCTGCGGCGCACATCGGCGATCCAGTCGATGAGGAAGGGCTTGCAGCGCAAAAGCGCATTCCATCCACCGGAGGTGCTGTCGATGAAAGCCGCCTCCTCGCCCGCTTCGAACGCACCATCGAGCGGCTCGAAAATATTGGCGTCGATCATCAGCAGCCACAAGCCCGGTTCCGGTTCGACCAGATAGGAGGCATCCATCAGGCGGTAGACATTGCGCCCATCGGGTGAGCGCACCGCGTACAACCGGTCCTCCGGCGCATCGGAAACACCGAAAGGGGTTTCCCAATGCAGATAATCCGGCTGGCGGAAATAACCGAAAGCCGCCATCGGGCCAAGGCCTGCAGGATAGCCTTCGCAATACATCCCGTCGCTTACGACGACGCGCTCACCGGCCCGCCGCGCATCGCTTGAAACGGAAAGGCATTTGCCGTTCTCCGTCAGAAACTCCTTGGTATGATGCCGGCCGCGGGGTCCGAAAATATCGTGGTTTCCGGGCAATGCGTAGAAGGCTGTGCCGTGGGCGTCGCTGTGGCGTTGCAGGATGTTCTTCAGCGTTTCAGTCGTCACCCGCTGGCCATCATCGGTATAGTCGCCAAGCAGCACCACATGGCGAATGCCGCGCTGCCGCACCTCCTCCAGCGCCGCATGCAATGCATCGGCGCTCTCGTTGAAAACCCGGGTGGATTCACGGGTATCCGACCAGCTGCGCATGGTGATGCGCTGACCATCGATTTCGATGCCGGGAAATCCGAAATCGGCTGCCGTGTCATGGAAATGCGCGTCGGCGATGACGGCAACGGAGGGAAGCGCGCGTGTCAGCATGGTTGAGCGGTCTTTCTGCCCTCGACCATCTGCCCTCGACCCTGTCGATCCAGTCGGAAGCACGGCAGGGGCCGGGCATAAACGGGTCCATCCATTTCATTCCTCCACATGCATGAAGCACGAGGCCCCCTCTGCGAAAGGGCCTCCGCCTTAAATCACGCCGATACCGCCCGCGGACGATCCGACAGCTGCCGGGCGGCCAGCGCTATATTCGATGCCTGGCTGACGCCTTTGGCAACACCGGCTGCTGCGGCCAGCACCGGCCCGCCATCCCTGAGACTGCCGATCTCCAGAAAAGGGCACACATCGCCGCCAGCTTCGCTGACGAGTAGCAGCCCCGCAAGACAATCCCATGAATTCATGTGTAATTCGAGATAGCCATCGGAACGGCCGTCAGCCACATAGGCAAGCGCCAGCGCGCCGGAGCCGGCGCGGCGGACATTGGCGCCCATATCGAGCAGGTTCCTGACGACATCGAGATAGGTCGCATTCGCGATACGGGTGGACCACCCCATCTCGATGGAAGCGGCATCGAAGCGCTCCGTTTCCGCAGTCCGGATCGGTTGCCCGTTGCGCGTCGCTCCCTCGCCGCGGCGGGCGAAATAAAGCTCGCCAAGGGCGGGATTATAGATCGCCCCGATTTCGGTCTGCCCGTTTTCGACATAGGCGATGGAGATGCAGAAATGCGGAATGCCACGGGCAAAATTGGCGGTGCCGTCGATGGGATCCACGACCCAGACGCGGTCACCGATCTCGCCCCCGCCCTCTTCCCCGAAAAAACTGTCTTCCGGGAAAGCGGCCGCGATCGCGCCGCGAATATGCGCTTCGGAGGCAGCATCCGTCACTGTCAGAAAATCCTGCGGCCCCTTCATCGAAAAGCTGCGCGTCGCCTCGCCCTGAAAACCTTTCAGCACCAGCTCCCCGGCGGAAAGAATGACGCTGCGGCACAATTCGGCACGCGCTGCCAATGTATCGGGATAGTGGATCGAATCCATGCGCAAGAACCATTTCTCAAAGTTTGAACACGCGTTCATATTGCACGCGCGTTCAAACTTTTCAAGGGGCGTTGAAAAGGTGCTGATGAACATTGGGAGTGGGCGGGCCGCCCATGCCAAGTGAACAGCTTCGCAGAAACAGGCAGTTTGAAGCAAAGGACTTATTTCCAATCAAAAATCCCCCACCCGGAAACATAAAATACTGAAAACAGTGGAATGTTGCGAAGCGAAGCGCCTGCATCTTGCGGTTGATGCAATTGTCTGTCGGTTAACCCTGTGTATTTCCAATGACGTAACAGGAATTATGTTACAAATGTCGTTCTGTACTTGAAGAGCCATGAATGAAAATACTGACCACCACGCAAAAACTGCATGATTTCATGTCCGTCCGGTCCGACAATCCTGATCTGCTGAAAGCACAGTATCGCGCTTTCAGCCGACAGATGCCGATGATGTATTTCATCCTGCTTTCAAGCACATGGGCGCTTGCAGTAACGCATATGCAATTGGCGCCGCTTTGGCTCACCGTTGGAGTTCCCACCCTGTTCACGCTCGGCTGCACGCTCAGGATCGCCTTCTGGTGGAGGACGCGCGGCTTGGATCCCGAACCGCGGGTGGCGCATGCAGCCCTTCGGCGCACGAACCGCCTCGCTGCCGGCATCGCCATGGCATTTACGCTCTGGTCTTTCCTTCTGGTGCCCTATGGGGATGCCTATATGCAATCCCACGTCGCCTTCTATATGGCGATCACTGTCATTTCCTGCATTTTCTGTCTGATGTATGTGCGCTCGGCCGCCTTCACGGTGACGCTCATCGTCAATGGCGCCTTCATCGCCTTCTTTCTGGCCTCGCAGCAACCGACCTTTGTTGCCATTGCCATCAATGTGCTGCTGGTCTGCACCGGCATGATGTCCATTTTGCTGACCAACTACCGCAATTTCGAGCGCATGGTCATTTCACAACAGCGCACGGAAGCGCTCAGCAACGAAAACCTGCTGCTAGCCAATATCGACAGCCTGACGGAACTGCCCAACCGTCGCGCCTTTTTCGCCCACCTTGAAGCCGAACTCCAAAAAGCCAGAGCCAACGGAACCCGGCTGGCGCTGGGTGTCATCGATCTGGACGGATTCAAGCCGGTCAACGATCTTTACGGACACTCCGTAGGAGACAGGCTGCTGGTCAATGTCAGCAAACGCCTCACCGCCAATCTGAAAGCCAGCAGGGCCTTTCGGCTCGGCGGGGACGAATTCGCCATCGTCGCCCCGATCATACCCGATGACGCGCAACTCGTCGCGAATGCCAATGCAATCTCCGAGCAGTTGAGGGCGCCTTACCATATGCCGGAGGGCACCGTGCATGTTTCCGCATCCATGGGAATTGCCGTGTTTCCGCACCTCGCCTCAACGCTTGAACAGCTATTCGACAGGGCGGATTATGCCCTTTACCACGCCAAGAAAACCCGGCGAGGCGATGCCGTTCTGTTCGATGCGGAGCACGAAAAGCAGATCAATATCGAAGCCCGCGTCGAGCACTTGCTCAGACAGAGGGATATGGAAAACGAGCTTTCGGTCGTGTTTCAGCCGATCGTCGATATACGCGACGGAAGAACGGCAGGGTTTGAAGCGCTGGCGCGCTGGCACAGCCCGGTTCTCGGACATGTGCCGCCTTGCCAGTTTTTCCCCATCGCGGAACGGGCCGGCATCGTCGGTTCGCTGACACGACCGCTTCTCAAGATGGCGCTCGCCTCCGCCGCCACATGGGAACCCTCCCTGCGCCTGTCGTTCAACCTTTCGGCCCAGGACCTCAATTCCCATGAGGGCGTACTTTCCCTTCTCGGCATTATCGAAAACAGCAACTTCGATGCATGCCGGCTGGACCTTGAAATTACCGAGACGGCTTTTGCCCATGATTTCGAACAGGTGAGGCAATCGGTCGAAATGCTGCGCCGCCTCGGCTGCGGCATATCGCTGGACGATTTCGGCACCGGCTATTCCAGCCTGACGCGACTGCATGCATTGCCGCTGACCAAGATCAAGATCGACCGCAGCTTCGTCACGGACCTGCACGAAAAACCGGCCAGCTACAAAATCGTGAAATCCCTTCTCACCCTCAGCCGCGACATGGAACTGGAATGCGTGGTGGAAGGGGTGGAAACACCAGCTGAGCTTACCGCACTCGAAGGCCTCGGCGCCACGCTGGTGCAGGGCTACATCTATGCGCCGCCGCTTCGGGAAGAGGATGTCGGTGCGTTTCTTTCGGGCCAGGCGACTAGAAGCGGAACTTCCGCTGGCAAACGCAGAAACAGGCTCCGCTAAATCAAACCGGCGAAGCCATTTCACGGTCTCTTCCAAACCGCCACATGGCTCCGGTCAAGACTATGAGAAATGACCGAAATCACAATGATCATAGTCAAAGACATGCAACCGATCGTCCCCGGCAAAAACTACGAACAAAACGAGAATTAACTCGGATTTATATTAGCTTCTCTTTTTTCAAGAGCGATAAATATTTGGGGTCCGCATCCGCAAATAGATCGTAGCCTTCCAGCATGTATGCGCGCAAAAGATGTTCTTTCGCCGCAAAAGTATCGCCTAGCTCGAAAAAGGAAACTCCGAGTCCGAATTGGACAAATGCATTGGAGAAGCCGTTCCCACTATTTTCCGCCTCCCGAAAGGCACGACAAGCGTTTTCCCAGTCACCAACCTGTAGGAATGCATCACCAATAGAAGCGTTCAACCATACCGATGCATCCCATATCCGCTTCGGAGTTGGCAAAAGAGCGAGAGCTTGCCGCCACGAAGTTATCGCCTCCACCGGCAAACCGCGCTCATCGAACTCGTCACCTATGGATGAGAGGCGGACTACTTCACGGTAGATATCGTCGGGGAGTTCCTGCTCGTTATTATTCACGGCCTTCTTTCCGTTTGAGGTAGAAATCCAGGTACTGTTTTTGATCCCCTGCGAATCCTTTCTGCCCATATATTTCGAATATTCTACCAAATACGTAGTACGCTCGCTCTCTATCGCCGAGTTTGTACATTGCTTCCCCTTCCGTCATAAGAACAAGGTGGTCCTCATGATTTGGATCGTCATACATTTTCGCCATGACTTCGATCCAATTGGAGGCGTTGTCCTTATCTCCCAGATCGACATAGTCTTGGACAAAGCCTGCTGATAGGCTCTGCGGGTAATAGTCCCATTTTTCTTTAGGTTCAGGTATCAACGCCCAAGCCTGGAGCCCCAGTTCGACAGATCCCGCCAAATCTCCGGCCTGAAATTTCTGACCAGATAAATCCAGCAATTTGTCAATCTGTGCCTTCAGGCTTGCTTCTATTTCAGGCTTTCTAGTCATTTTTTTCCTCAGTTGGCAGGCGGCAGGTAACGGGAGCGAGTTTGCCCCCCTCGACTCGAGTTTGATGGCCCCCATTCAAACCGATAATTGTCAGAGTTCAACATCCAATCTCGCACTTCTTGTGATCGGGCGCCATGGAAGCGTCCCGTAGAATTCCAATAGTCGACAGCGTCAACCGGGTGGTGCCCCATATGCGTTTGAGGTGAATCGACCGGTCTCCAGACATTGTTTTCGTCAAGAAATTCATCCTGCCCCCTACGGTTCGTCCGCAACAGGCCTTCTTCACGCATCCGTTCACGAACCTCGTTGCCGGTGCGTGAGGTTTTGGAAGGAGTATTGCCCAGATACTGCCTGCGAAGGCTTATGCGCCGAGTACTTCTTGCACCTTGCTCACCTGTCTCCACCGCCGTTCGGCCAGCTGTCTGTGTCTGACTTCTCGCCAGAGCACCAGCCTCAGCCGTTGCGGCAGTTCTGCCTGCGACTTTCATGCCTGCAGCAACAGCTCCGGTACCACCCGCAACACCTTGGACCATTCCGACGGTGTTTTCGACCTGTTGTGCAGTCTGTTCGGATGCACCGGCAAGCCTAGCGACATCGCCGGAGGCGCTTGCAATGGCGGTTGAAGTCGCTTCACCCGTCCACGCCTGACGCAGGCCAGCCTGGAAATTGTCATAGCCGTTAGCAACAAGAAGGCCACCGCCGATCATGGCCGGGATACCCGGTGCTGCACCGACACCCGTGCCGGTTGCCGCGCCTCCAACCCCGGCAAGGGCAGCGCCGGCAACTGCCTCTGCAGCACCGCCAACCGCCTGCAGACCACCTACCGTTCGAGTAACAATCCTCCCATTGTTTTCATCGAATTCGCTGATCGCCTTTCCAGCTTCATCAAGCTTTTGGCCGGTCCAGTCCAACGCTTGTTCATACCACGCCTTATCCTGCGCATCATTCGCGTCTGGCGGCGTACTTGTCTCGGTCGATTTGACGTTGACGTATTCGCCTGGGCAATTTCCGTTGTTGAGCGTGCAGCGATCTGTGTGCCGTTGAACAGGTATTCCGTTCGCCCTTACGATAGTGGACGAAGTGACAGGTTCAACGATATTGCCGACGGTTCCTGACTTTACACCAAGGCCTACGCCGGGCTCATCGCCATACGAGCAACGGAACTGCGAATTCTGGCGCTTTATGACGAGGCCGTTTGAGCGCACATCGGGCGAATAGTTGTTCTTGTCATCTCCTTTGCCCCAGCACATGTAAGGAACCGGTTTGTCCGGCGATTTGCAAACATCTGGGGACAGGCATACAGCCAACGCTGAAGCATCATCTGGAATAAATTCCGGCGGGCTCGGATCCGCGGTCGTTGGCGGCGGATGATATTCGTCTCCCTCTTCGGGGTCATTGAAATATGCGCGCTGCTCCTCCGCATCAAGGCTGCTTTTGTAATCTACGTACCCTGCGGCGCGGTCGGGTTCGTGGAAGAGGGTGGTCTGCGGCAGGTTCAGTTCTTTCGCCAAGGCGATGTTCGGCGAAGGATCTGAGCCGTAAACAGTAATTGGCTCAAGAACGGTGACATCATCGCTCATGCCATCGTCTCCGCGTGCCTGTCGGCGATTGACAGTATCGGAACACCGCGCCGTTCGGGCCAAGGAAATCCTATCCGCCACGTGAGAAATACTCGGCCAATTCCGGGCCTCATGTCGAAGTGGACACCGTCGAGAACAAGAGGGGACCACTGAACGCCCCGTCCCTGGTCGAGCTCCACCCGCAGCGAGATGTCAGGTAAAAACCCTTCCAGAGTTTCAAACTGCGGCAAGAGTCTGTGAAGTTCAAATGCTTCGTTCCCCGTCAACCAAGGCTCGGCAACCTGGTCTTTCGGTGCAGCCTGCCAAAACGAGAAATTGAAATCCGTCGGAAGCAGGGGATGCCGCTTCTCCAACCATTCGTCATCATAGGTTCCTGCGAGATCGGCGCGATCCAGCCAGAAGGGTGAAATCGGAGCAAGACCTGCAGGCGTCGGCCTGTCGCTTACCGCGCGAATTGGCAGGTTTTCGTCTTCAATCTGCGGAGCGGGCCATTCGGATCGTTCCCTGAACCGCGACTCGTCTACGAGGCCTATGCCGACAGGATTTGCCTCTATAGCCTCATGGCCCAGCCGTCCTCCAAATGCCAGCCGCCAGTCCAACGGGACGTGAGGTACCGGTTGGCCTTCTGTGAGTTCCCAACCATCCAGGGCATCCTCATGCGCCCGATCCATCAAACCACGCCAAGTCTTGCGCGTTTTTGCCCGCCAGAAACGTGGACCGTGAACGCGGAGACGCTTCTCGATAGAGCCTACCCGTAAACCGCAAGTCCACGAGGATGAAGGCTCTCCACCCGGTGAAAATGTCGCGCCTATAAATGTCACGTCGGTTCCGGGCTTGAATGGCGCAAGATCGGTGCATGCCATCTGAGGTGATTGATGCGGGTCACCGTCATAGATATCTGACATGACGAGGGGCGATTGCTTGTCCGAGAGTTGGAGAGGCCCTCCATTTGTCAGCTTGAAAGTACCCCTTGCAACCACGACTCCCATCAGCTCCCCGAGCAAGTTGTATTGTCGGAAAGCAAGGGCGGGAAATGGCGTCCTGTTATCGACGGACATTTCAGATCAACCTTTTGCTGATGAGTCCGCCGATGTCGGCGCGGCGTCTGAAAAACCGCCACCGGGTTTGTTCAAGTCAACGACCACGCCATTGATCTGTGTCGGGCCGGATGCGGTAAAGTTAAAGTTCGTGCCGAGAATAATGACGGTGCCGTCTTTTCTCATGATGAATTTCGAAGCGCCGCACTCGATGACAAACTCCTCGCCGACGATTGTTTTTTTGAATTTCCCAACATTTTCCAGCGACGTCTGGCCGACATTCGTGACCTTGCTGACCCCAACCTGCTCGGTTTTCGCCACCCCGACAGATGTAGACTGAAACGAACTGACGATCGTGTTCATGATGCCCGGCAGCGGAAACAATCCCGAAGCATCGGAACCGACGCCCGAGCCGGAGCCAGCAAGCGCCGTACCCGCATCCGCACGCGGGCTCGGGCCGGAAACGACCCCCTCACGCGAGGAAAGACCGCCGGCACCGAGGAAGCCGAGTGCGGATGAGGCAAGCGTGGTGGCGAAGGCCGCGACACCGGGGCCACCGCCGCCGGCGATCTGGGCGGCCTGCGAAAGTAACCCCGCCGTCTGACCGGAGAGCGCCTGCACGCCGGCCATGGCCATCATCGCCATCGGCCCCGTGCCGCCGACGACGGTGTTTACCGAGCCGCCGATCTCGTGTTTCTGGTTGCCGGAAACTTCCACCGCGCGGTTGCCGCCGACCGAGGCGACC
>NZ_MRDH01000031.1 GCF_002008225.1 Agrobacterium salinitolerans
AAACAAAAAACCACCCTTTCAATCAATACTCAGTCAGATTCCTGCTAAAATCCCTAGTTTCCGCACAAAACCCGCATAAATCATCCGACCAAGCAGAGCAACCCGCCAGGTAAAGCAAACGCATAAATTATATGTTTACTCAGTTATCCATATACATATATATGTTTTCGTCGCCCTCATTTTGCGATCGGCAGAACTCCTCTCTGCCCCCTCGCCATGCGAAACAATATTCCATCCAAAAAGTATAAATACACAAATATATGTATTACTGAGGATGCTATGGCAAAAATATTCCCATGACCCACCAAGCGCATCGGGGACGTTTCTGAGCGAAGCCCCCTCATCGGCTCGAATTCAGTTTACTAATAAATCCGTGAAATCAAAAAATACGAAAATATATAATTTGTAAAAACGTAACCGACGAAACAATTCGCCTGCCTTCTACGAACATAAAAACATCGGGAAGTTCAAAGCTTTTCCAGCTTGGCAAGGAAAAAACGATCACTCCAAAGAGCCGTGGATTTAAGCTCGGCTGGACGAAGAAACGGTCGAACATCCCCGGCAGCCTCTTTCCAGTCGATACGTTTGATCGTTTCTGAAAGAGCCGCTTTCAGCCAGGCAGCATCTACATGGACAGTCTCATCTCCCGCCCAGGGACCAGCCTGCATCAGCGCATTGCGCAAAAGGTCCAGATTCGGCGAGACGCTGCGGGTCACATACCAGGAGAAGTCGAACCAATCACGCCCCTTGAGAAAACCACGGCATAGAAGAGCGTGTATCTTGAGCGCAAAATTGGAAGGCAAATCCTGATGGCGGACCTCACAATCAGCCGGAAAATCAAGGTAGGTAGTTTCCTCACCCGATCCCGCAGGCGGATTAACGTCAATCTCAAGTTTGATACGAATTGTCTTGGGTCGACCTCTTCCCGCAAATGACAGATCCAACTGGCTCGCGATGGAATCATCCTTGATAACAGCCTGCCGGATCGCTGTATCCATCCGCACCTTGGGATGTGCCTCCAATTCCAGCCCGAACTGGCTGACAACATCCGTCAGAACCTTGAGATAAGGAGACCAGTTGAAACCCGTGTCGGGAGCCCGCAGAAGAAAATCGAGGTCCTCGGAAAAACGCGGCAGGCCATGAAGAATGCGAAGGCTTGTACCACCCTGAAAAAGAGCCACATCGAAAAAATCGCCCCGCCACAAGGCGTAGAGTACGACCTCCTGCAGTATTTCCTTGACGGCATTCTCTTCCTCTATTGCACTTTCCGCCGCGTATTGCCGAAGCTTGTCCCGGATAATCTCAATCATGCCCTGACCTCGACATCATGCAGACGCCGCGAAGGCATCAGAGCACCTTCCAGCGCCCGGAGAAAGACATTCGCAGCCTTGTGCTTGTACACCGGCTTCAATGCCGTAAAATCCGTACGTCGCAATCCGAAAAGGGCATCTTCCTCGATCCTCATACCAATCGTCAGCCATTCAAGCCCGCTCCACTCCACCTTGCGAAGCGCTACCAGATCCATAAGCGCCCGAAGAGGCCTAGCAACGAACGCAATCGAGCCGTTGAGCGGGACACGGTCAACACTCGTCATGAACCGATAATCGTTAATCGCCAGAGGATGATAGCTGAAGGTCCCGAACCCGGGCGTCGAAAAATCCTGGCTTTTGCGTCCAGGTGAAACACTGGCCGTAACAAACACCGCCTCCGGAATCCATCCATGAAACGACAGTGCTGTCTCGAAAGAGATATAGCTGCCCGGCACGAGGTTTTGGGCGACGGCAAACGGATGAACCGGGTCACGTCGATAGCGCCGCGCCAGCACATAACAACCACGCTTCAGGCGGATGAGGGACCCGTCTTTCAAAGCGCGGTTGACAAGGCCATAACGGCNAACAACCACGCTTCAGGCGGATGAGGGACCCGTCTTTCAAAGCGCGGTTGACAAGGCCATAACGGCGCGCGTCACTGCCGCCCAGCAACTCGGCGAGTTGCCGGTCATTCAGAAAACGATCAGCCAATCCGGCTGCAGAAATCTGGTCAACCAACGAAGACATAATTCTTGATACTTCCAATTTATGAAAGTTTCAAGAATTTTTATACAGGTGCCGGAACCCGTTCCCGGTAGGACGCACATGTTCGAGTATCGAGTGTTTTATGGCAAGGACGGCAGGCGTATCGTCGGTTTCGACAACGAACGCGGCAAAGGCGATCATCGTCATCTTAACGGCGACGAGCATCCTTACATGTTCACAACGACCG
Organism: Agrobacterium salinitolerans; assembly: GCF_002008225.1. Lineage (GTDB taxonomy): Bacteria > Pseudomonadota > Alphaproteobacteria > Rhizobiales > Rhizobiaceae > Agrobacterium > Agrobacterium salinitolerans. Next base: position 2,263 of record NZ_MRDH01000031.1, read on the forward strand.
ATGCCCTCCTGTCCGACTTTCGGAAGGAGATAATCAAGAGGAGGAAGAAGCCATGAGAGAAGCCTTGATTCAAATCAGAGCAGACAGCGAAGCTGCCCTCAATGAGGTTTTTGAAAGGGCAACGAATGCGATGCGTTCAGGCAACCCCTCAGACCCCGTGGCAGTCTTCACCTTTTCGTCGCCCGCACAGCTTTTTTCTGTCATCACCCCCAAAAGGTGGGAATTGATTGAACATCTTCAGAAGATCGGTCCATCGAGCATACGCGGACTTGCCCGATCCGTCGAACGTGACGTTAAGCGTGTCCACGAGGACGTGTCCGCGTTGTCGGACTGGGGTATATTCGAACAAACCGAAGACGGAAAGGTTCACGTACCCTACGACGTCATCCACGCGAATTTCGACCTCAGAGCGGCAGCCTGATCAGGAACCATAATGCAAACTATCACCACACAACCCTTCCGGACTTCGAATACCACAACCTGAAATGCTGCCGATGATGACATGTCACCGCCTTCCTGCATCTCAGCCTGGTCCACCAACGAAGACATAATTCCTGAAGCTTCCGATTTCTGAAAGTTTCAGGAACTTTCCACGTTTGTGGCATCCGGCCTGCTTAAATCCGATCCCTCGAAACGTGGGCCTTTAAGCAAGCCGATTACCATTCAAGAACTTGTCGAGTTCAGCGGTCCGGGTTCTGGATAACTGAACTTCCTCAGCAAACTCAGGCCATCGGTCTACAGCCGCTCTAACCTGTTCTATAACTTCCCGCGCATCCTGATCTGAAATCGAAGCCCCTCTGGAGACCGCCAGAAGGTGAGACATGCCGGGGTTTCTGCCTTCCCCGGCTATTGCCGTGCTGTGCTCTCCGCCTGGTCCCGACGAAAAAGTAAGATCGTATGCGGGTGCCAGAGACCAGCGGCCATTCCCGTCCATAAGGAAGGCGTGGTTCTTCGCATGGTCGTCGCGATTTCTGGCAAAGACATTGAACACCATGTTTCGGAACATCTTCAGGACTTCCGTAGCGTCGCGGGTCATTATGTGAGTAAGCTTGTGCAGTTGCTCATAGTTCACACTCGCTTCACGATGGCTGGCATTCAGCAGGCCGCTTGCCGTGTGCATGTGGAGCCTGCCAGCAGGGGTCCTGTCAAAACGTTTCGTCGCAAAAAGCCGTCGTCCTTTCCTGGTCTCCAGCAGCAGGGTGTCGGCCATCGTCAGTCCTGCAGCGACCGCCATAAGCGAATAGGCTTTTTCTTCCGGACCGATCTCCCGCGGATCATCGGAACTCGGCGCCTTGACCATCCACCTTTCGAACCCCGGATCCAACGGTTGGCCATAATCCAGAACGCATCTGTTTTCCGCCTGGTTGAAGCCGATCATAATCTTCGGCCGCGCACCCGCGGATCCACCCTGCGCGCCCTGCAAGCTGTCTATATCAGCCACATCCATTTCAGCCTGCACCAACTCGACCTGATCAGCGAACCAGTCGAGATCGGTGACGGGCTGAGGCTCCTGGTCGTCTGGCAATTCAGGAACATATGAGAGCGCGCCCATTCCCGTTCTGCCCACTGCAGACAGACGGTCGACCGGGGTAAGTCGGGTATAGTCGATGCCCGCCCGCTGAAGACGACGGTCCAGCAACAAACGACCCCACCCATCCGGCAGGCTGTCGTTGAACACCCCATGAAGCCCGTCAAATGGATCGCGAGGCGCTGCAATCAATCCAGTGGAGGCCATCATATGGAATGGTGAAACCAAAAGCGGCGCAGCCAGAAACTCCGCCGCGTACTCGAAATACGCCCGCCGTTCCCTGCCGCTCCAGGCAAGCGTCCCGAGCTTTTTCTCATTCCCTTCGAGCTCCAGATAAACGCTCATCTTCCGGATTGACGTGAACTTCATTTACGGCGCACACGCTGCTTGAGAGGACGATCAATGACATCATCGATATTCTGTGGCGGCCGACCTGGAAACAGCCGTTCGAATTCTGCTTCCGCCTCAAGAGCAAAGGCAATTTTTATCAGACTTTCGAGGGAAATTTTGCCGGTTTCCTCAAATAGCCTCAGCGATCCGTAGGAGACATTCGATCTCGCAGCCAATTCGCGTTGGGTCAATCCTTGCTGGATCCGCCGGCGCTTCATCCTATCCGCCAGGTCCCGGATAACCTCCACAGGAGAAGACATTTTAAATGCTAACATATTATCACCCATCCGCAAATAAGGCCTATTAATGCCAATATAATAGCATTTAAAATAAATCGCAACTCACATGCACGCTCAGAAAACTCGGCTTTATGACTCGTTGCGTATTGCAGCACTGCATCATCAAGGCCGTTTTCCACTATCGGTCAGCCGTTATAAGGAATACGACTTTTCCTTATAACGGCCTTACCACCCGTCGTGGGTTATATGAATTCGCCACAAATGACCTGCCTTCGTCTCTCAAGAATGCTGGCGTCTGCGAAATCCACACCATGGAACAGTGCTTCCGTCGCGGTCGAGATACTGAAGCCTGGCTTGCCACGCTGCGCCAGAAACGTGCTGACGATCTGCGGAACGGTCTCTTCCATGCCAAAAAGCGCATCCGGCCCACCAGGATTCATTGCCGCCTCATTTGTCGTTACGCTTGCTCTGAGCAGCCGCTGAGGTTAGCCCTTTACCAAACCATTGCAATGTCTCCGACCGGCCCAAACCGGTCATCCCATGTCATTCTGTGCCGCGCAGACTATCTCGGAAATGAAAGCACTTTTCTCCGAGGTATAGCGATCCCCATCATACGAAAACTGCTCTGCAAGACGGCGCTTCAAGGTGGAGTATGCCAAGGCCATATCGTCATGTTGGCGGAGGTAGTCTCGGAAAAGCAACCGCCTCTCATGCGTTTGGTTGAAGGGCGGGCAAAGGTAGACCCTTATCTGGGGTGAAGGGCGTTTCAAAAGAAAGGCCCAAACATCATCGTCATACCGATTGCCACGAGGCTCGAAGCCAGCGTCGATGAGAGCCGCGCTCGCACCGGGAATGTCTCCGATGCCCGATACGACAACGTCCACGTCAATTATTGGCTTTGCGGCCAATCCTGGTACTGCAGTGCTACCGATGTGCTCGACTGCCCCAATGTAAGCGGCAAGCTGAGACCGTTCAGCGCGTGTAATTCCACGGCATGAGTGCATCGAGGTCGCTGCTGGGCCAACCATTGG
>NZ_MRDH01000019.1 GCF_002008225.1 Agrobacterium salinitolerans
TCAGGAGCAGGTTTCTTCAACATGTCCCAATGAATCATAAACCCCCAGCTCACGCCAGGGGTTTGTCAGCAGTCTGAAGCGGCCCGAAGGCCGCTTCTTTTTTATGCGTTGTTTTCGTTGATCAGGCGCTTCAGCAACTCGACCTCATGGCCGAGCTTGGTGTCGCCGGAGATCAGCTCCTCGATCTTGCGCACGGCGTGCAGAACCGTGGTGTGATCGCGACCACCGAACCGGCGGCCAATCTCCGGGAAAGACCGAGGCGTCAGCATCTTGGCGAGATACATGGCGATCTGGCGCGGTTTGACGATGACGCGGGTACGACGGTTGGATACCAGCTCCTGCCGTGACACATTATAATGCTTGGCAACGATGCGCTGAATATCCTCGATACGCACACGCTTGGCTTCCCCCGTCCCGACAAGATGCGACAGCAACTCATCGACACGATCGACCGAAAGGTTCGGCTCGAAAGAGCGGCGGAACATCAGCTGGTTGAAGGCGCCTTCCAGCTCGCGACCGCTGGCGGTCACGCTTTTCGCCACATGGGTCAGGATTTCGTCCGAAATCTCGAAAGACGGATCGTCCTGACGGGCCGAGCCGAGGCGGCGGTTGAGCATTTCGTAGCGCATGTCGTAGTCAGGGCCTTCGATCTCGATCGCCATACCGCCCTGAAGACGGGAACGGACGCGCGGATCGAGGGATTCCAGCTCCCAGGGCGCACGGTCAGCTGCGACCACGACCTGCTTGGCGCTATCAAGCAGCATGTTTAGCAGGTGGCAGAATTCGTGCTGGATCATCTTGCCCTGCAGGAACTGCATGTCGTCGATCACGAGCAGGTCGATATTGCGAAGCGTGTCCTTCAGCGTCAGCGCATCATTATCGCGGATCGCGGTCGCGAAACGCCACATGAAATATTCGGCCGTCAGATAGACGACGCGCGGATTGCGCGGGCTGTCGATCGCCGCATTGGCGATGGCCTGCAGAAGATGTGTCTTGCCGAGGCCAACACCTGCATGAATGAACAGCGGATTGAAGCGCACGGCGCCGGCACCGGCTTCCGCGATTGTTTTTGCCGCCGCTAGCGCGACACGGTTGGACGAGCCTTCGACAAAGGTATCGAAGGTAAAACGTGTATCGAGCGGCGAGCCGAACAGCGGCCCGGAACCACCCTGGCGCAATGTCGCCTGCGCCGCAGCAGGCTGTGCCGCAGGCGCCGTCGCGGGCTGCGACGGAATAAAGGACTTGTTACGCGGAGCCGCACCGACCTCTTGAGCGGGCTGTGCCCGTTCTTCAGTCTGCGCCGGGCGAACCGGACGGCTGGCCGAGCGGACAAGAATCTCCACCTTCAGCACATCCGGATCCTCGCTCTGGACGAGGTTGGTGATCAGATCCATGTAACGGTTGTTGATCCAGGACTTCAGAAAGGTCGTCGGAACGGTAAAGCGAACGACGCTTTTCGAAACGGTATGGAGTTTGAGCCGTGCGAACCAGCTTGCATAGACCTCGGGACCAACCTGTGCCTTGAGCCGTGCGCTAAAACGTTCAAACAGCGCATCATGCATCATTGCCGATTTATCCCCTGCCGCATCTGAGCAAGCTGCATCACATGCCTTTGGTGCGCGGTCCCCATCAGCCACCGCACCCATCGCCAAATTCAATTGCATATTGCCGCCTTTCAAATTGCCAATCATAGCCTGACGATCAAATATCGACCGCCAGGGATCCCCCTCGTTTATTTTTGCCCCCAACGTTCCCCTCGAAAGAACGTCAAAGACGAGTACTTGTTTGCGAGCCGGTTATCCCATTTCACTCCCCTTCATGGAGAGACCTGCGACACGCTAAAAACGCTCCTTTCGCTACAACCTTAAGGCGCATTCTTGAGGACAAAAAACTCCTGCCCGTTCCGGAGACCGAAACGGCGCAAAAAGCTCCATGACCTGAAAAAACGGACCCCGAAAGACCCGCCAGCAAGAAGGTGAATATCGTCGATACGATCATCGAGATAATCTGTGGACTGAGATCCGCACCCCTTGTTGAAATGCATTTAGGCAGGATCATGGGGAGAGATCAATGGCGTTTTTTCTGCAAAAACTCAGATCGGCCATTGACTCGCAAAGGCCGTTTTGCATCACCGACGGGGTGCTAAGCAGAATCGCTTATGAATCAATGAGATTCAATTTTGGCATTTTTTGAGAACCGATTTTGGCAAAAAAATAAAAATCTTCTTGACTCAAAACTAGCTGCGACTTCCGTAGAGAAAGCCTCCTAGCTTTCTGAAGACCTCCAGCAAGCTATTGTTTTTATTATAAATTTCCTGTCGTCCATCTGACATGCGTTTGTCACGTTACGGCAGCAATGGTTAACGGGCAGTTAGAATCACAAAAAGCCCGGTCAAAAGACCAGGCTTTTTGAATAATTATTTGTGATTAGCCGGATTAGGCGGAAAGAGCCTTAACGCGCTGTGCAAGACGCGACACCTTGCGGGATGCCGTGTTGCCATGCAGAACGCCGCGGGTCGCTGCGCGCTGGATCTCAGGCTGGGCTGCCTTCAGAGCTTCGGTGGCGACTGCCAGATCACCGGTAGCGATTGCTTCCTCGACCTTGCGGATGAAGCCGCGAACGCGCGAACGGCGAGCCTTGTTGACTGCGGTACGGCGAGCGATCTTGCGGGTCGCCTTTTTCGCCGAAGTTGTATTGGCCATGTATGCCTCTCTTCGAATTCAAACCAAATTCCGCAACCATAGGATCGGGTCGTTCGAAGACCTCACGTAACCCAAGAATGCGGGAGTAATTTCGGACAAGCCGGATGGCTTTCCTTAACCGTGGGCGGGCATATACCGCTAAAGCTTACGCCCGTCAACGCGCAAAACGCTTAAAAGCGCCGATATTCCGAATCCTTAGCGATTCCGGAAAGCGGGTTTGCGCTTTTCGACGAAGGCGGCCATGCCCTCCTTCTGATCCGCCGTGGCGAACAGCGACTGGAAGGATCGTCTTTCATATCGCAGTCCTTCCGAAAGCGGGACTTCAAAGGAGCGGTTGACGCTTTCCTTGGCCATGAGAACGGAAGCACGCGACAGGGAAGCGATGCGGGTTGCCGCCTCCACCGCCTCATCCATGAGATTTGCAGCCGGTACGACACGCGACACGAGGCCGGCCCGCTCGGCTTCCGCCGCGTCCATCATGCGTCCGGTCAGAACCAGATCCATGGCCTTCGCCTTGCCCACTGCCCGTGTCAGCCGCTGCGAGCCCCCCATGCCGGGAATGACGCCGAGGGTGATTTCCGGCTGGCCGAACTTCGCCGTCTCCGAAGCGATGATGAAATCGCACATCATCGCCAGTTCGCAGCCGCCGCCGAGCGCAAAGCCGGATACGGCGGCGATGACCGGCTTGCGGGTGGCCGCAACCTCGTCCCAGCCGCCGAGAAAATCGCCGACATAGGCGTCGACGAAATCCAGCCCCTGCATTTCCTTGATGTCAGCGCCCGCCGCAAATGCCTTTTCCGAGCCCGTGATAATAATCGCACCGATGGAATCATCGGCGGAGAAGGAAGAAAGAATGTGCCGCAGCTCTTTCAGAAGCACCGAATTGAGGGCGTTGAGCGCCTTGGGTCGGTTGAGGGTGATGATGCCCACCTCATCGCGTTTCTCGACCAGTATCGTTTCATAGTCCACGGCAATCTCCTCTTCTCCGTAATTTGCGGCACCGCTATTTCTGGCAGGCGGCGCAATAGAAGGTAGAACGACCGGCCTGTACCACCCTTTCAACCGTACCCCCGCAGCCGGGTGTCCGGCAAGGCTGGCCTTCCTGGTCGTAGACCGAAAAGGAATGCTGGAAATAACCGAGCGTTCCGTCCGTCTGTATATGGTCTCGCAATGAGGAGCCGCCCGCGGCGATCGCATCCGCGATCACGTCGCGGATTTTCTCCGTCAGATCGATGAGCTGCGCTTTGGGTTTGCCACCTTTCGTCACCAGCGTTCCCGCTGCCCGCAAGGGTGAAAGATGCGCGCGCCACAGCGCCTCGCAGACATAGATATTGCCGAGACCGGCAATGACCTTCTGGTCCAGCAACGTGCTTTTAAGAGGCTGGCTTTTGCCCGCAAACCGGCTTGCCAGATAATCGGCGCTCAGCGCATTGCCGGTCGGCTCCGGGCCAAGTTCTGCAAAAGCGGGGTAAAGATCGAGCCTGTTGCGCTCCACCAGATGCATGAAACCGAAGCGGCGCGGATCATTATAGATGACGCAGACGCGCTCTTCCCCTTTATCCAGATGAAAGACGACATGGTCATGCTTGCCGTTCTTGGAACGGGCATAATGAAACGTGCCGGGCGCTTCACCGCCCTCACCCATTTCCGCCTCAATGCGGAACGAGCCGGACATGCCGAGATGGGACACGATCGTCAGCCCGCCCTCCAGCTCGATGAGGAGATATTTCGCCCTGCGCCCAAGCGAGATGATCGTCTTTCCCTCAATAAGCTCTGCGAAATCCTCTGGAAACGGAAACCGCAGATCGGGGCGCCCGAGATGAAGCTTGCGGACCTTTGCACCTTCCATGGCAGGCGCAAGGCCGCGTCTGACCGTTTCGACTTCCGGCAATTCTGGCATCTGGCTTATCCGACAGTTTATCGTTAGGACCATGTGGTCTATAGAGTGCACGCGAAATGTCGCGCCCAGGCGATGCGGCAACAGATAGCGTTGCCATGGCGTTTCCGCTATGGTCCGCCACGCAATAAATATGGAGACAGACGATGACCGACGCCCGTACCACTGCCCAAGGCGGCATGGAAACGTCCTATGGCTTCCACAAGGTGGACGAAGGCAAGAAGCAGGGGCTGGTCAACGAGGTCTTCCATAAGGTGGCCAAGCGCTACGACATCATGAACGATGTGATGTCGGCCGGCCTGCACCGGCTGTGGAAGGACGCCATGGTCTCCTCGCTTTCGCCGCGCAAGGATCCTTCCTACAGGATTCTGGACGTGGCGGGCGGCACCGGCGACATCGCCTTCCGCATCATCGAAGCCTCCAACCGCCTGGCGCACGCCACGGTTCTCGATATCAACGGCTCGATGCTGGCCGTCGGTGAAGAACGCGCAGCAAAAAAGAAGCTTTCCGGTAATCTGACCTTCGTTGAGGCCAATGCCGAGGAGCTGCCCTTCGAGGCGAATACATTCGACGCGTATACGATCGCATTCGGCATTCGCAACGTGCCGCGCATCGATGTCGCGCTGAAGGAGGCCCATCGCGTGCTGAAACGTGGCGGACGGCTGCTGGTGCTGGAGTTTTCCGAAGTCGAAATGCCGCTGCTTGACCGCGTTTATGACGCCTGGTCGTTCAACGCCATTCCGCAATTCGGCAAGATGATCACCGGCGATGCCGAGCCCTATCAATATCTGGTCGAGTCGATCCGCAAATTCCCCAATCAGGAGGATTTTGCCACGATGATCCGCACCGCCGGCTTTTCCCGCATCACCTATACCAACTATACCGGCGGCATCGCCGCCCTGCATTCCGGCTGGAAGCTCTAAGACCATGGCCGGCAGACGCAGGAGACAAGCATAAGCATGAGTACTTTGGGCGCATATTTCCGCCTCGCAAGGGTTGGCTGGGTTCTCGTGCGCGAAGGTGTCGTGCTGGCCCTGCCTTCCGATGACCTGCCTGCTCCCGCCCAATTGTTAAAAGCGCTGCTGAAGCCTTTCGCCCGCAGCAAGGCGAAAAGGGCGCAACGCAGCGACCGTCTGGCGGTGGCTGTCGAGCGGCTTGGCCCATCCTATGTGAAGATGGGTCAATTTCTCGCCACCCGGCCGGATGTGGTGGGCGCCGACTTCGCCGACGATCTCGCGAGCCTTCAGGACCGCATGGCCTTCTTCCCGGCGGCTGCGGCGAAGGCGAATATCGAGGGCTCGCTCGGACGGTCGGTTTCGGAGCTTTACAGAGAATTCGGTGACCCGATCGCCGCCGCCTCCATTGCCCAGGTGCACCCTGCCATCGTGGATACGCCAAAGGGACCGCGCAAGGTGGCCGTCAAGGTCATTCGACCCGGCGTGCGCCAGCGTTTCCAGAACGATCTCGAGGCGATGTATCTGATCGCCGATCTGCAGCAGCGTTTCGTCCGCTCCGCCCGCCGCCTACGCCCCGTCGAGGTGACACGCACGCTGGAGCAGACCACCAAGATCGAGATGGATCTGCGGCTCGAGGCCGCCGCTCTTTCCGAACTTGCGGAGAACACCAAGGACGATCCCGGGTTCCGGGTTCCCGAGGTCGATTGGGAGCGCACCGGGCGTGATGTCGTCACCATGGAGTGGATCGACGGCGTCAAGATGTCGAACATCGAAGGGTTGAAGGCCGCCGGCCATGACCTGAACAAACTTGCCGACACACTGATCCAGTCCTTCCTGCGGCACACGCTGCGCGATGGTTTTTTCCACGCCGACATGCATCCCGGCAATCTCTTCGTCGACGCTGAGGGCGAGATCGTCGCTGTCGACATGGGCATCGCCGGACGTCTTGGCAAAAAGGAACGCCGCTTCCTTGCCGAGATCCTCTACGGCTTCATTACCCGCGACTATATGCGGGTGGCTGAAGTGCATTTCGAGGCCGGTTACGTGCCGGGCCATCACGATAAAGCCAGTTTCGCGCAGGCGATCCGCGCCATTGGTGAACCGATCCACGGCCAGCCGGCCGAGACGATCTCCATGGGCAAGTTGCTGACGTTGCTGTTCGAAGTGACCGAACTTTTCGACATGGAAACGCGGCCGGAACTCGTGATGCTGCAAAAGACCATGGTGGTGGTGGAAGGCGTATCGCGCATGCTCAATCCGCGATTCAACATGTGGAAGGCGGCAGACCCGGTCGTCGGCGGCTGGATCAGGGACAATCTCGGCCCGAAGCGCATTGTCACCGATCTGAAGGACGGCATGAAGGCGGCCCTCAAGCTTGCCGAGGCAGCGCCGGAGATTGCGGCCAAGACGGAAAAGCTGCATTCGGAACTGATGTATATGAGCGAAAACGGCCTGCGTTTCGACACGCAGACGGCGGAAGCCATTGGCAAGGCGGAAGCGCGCCACACCAAATGGGGACGGGCGGCACTCTGGGTCATAGCGCTGACGCTTGTTTACATCGCAATCAGGATAAGCTGAACATTTCGGCACCGGTGAGTGCCATGTTTGTGTAATGCATTCGAGCGATAAAGGCCTGATCTCCAATCGAGACAGGTGATCGATGCGGGGGTAAGGGCTGCTTTGACGCCGGCGCGAAATTGCGCCGGCGGTATAGACGAATGATGCCGGACGGGATTTGATTTTGATGGCAAAAGCGCAGGTACTGAAAGAGGCTCTTTCCTATTCTTCCTGGCCGCTGGTGTTTGTCGGCGGCCTCGTGGGGTCCCATTTCGCTTTCGCGGGCAGCCATCCGATCGCTGCGTTTCTGGCTGTTTATGCCGGCGCGGTTCTGAGCCTGTTTCTTCTCGAGCGCTATATTCCCTATGAAGTCGAATGGCTTGAGGGTGACGGCGAGACCATGACCAGCATCGGTCACACGCTTTTGACGAAGGGGCTGGTACAGCTCGCTGCCGCCGCATCGGCAATCTTCCCGATGTTGGCCGCAAATGTGCTGCAGCCGCTCGCAGCCATGCGTTTCGACCTGTGGCCATCGCATCTGCCAATGGTGGTTCAGGTCGCGCTTGCGGTGACGGTTGCCGAATTCGGCCTCTACTGGGCCCATCGCATCGCGCATGAAACCGTGTTCTTCTGGCGCTTCCATGCGCTGCATCACAGCGTCGTGCGGCTGTGGGTCGTAAATACCGGCCGCTTCCATGTGGCCGATTCCCTGTTCAAGATCGCGCTCAGCCAGATACCGCTTTATTTCATGGGTGCACCGCTCCAGGTCTTCTGGTGGCTGGGTGCCGTGACCGCATTCATAGGTATCTTGACCCATTGCAACGTCGATATGAAAACAGGGCTGCTCGACTACGTCTTCAGCACCCCGCGCCTGCACCGCTGGCACCATTCCAAACAGCTTCCGGAAGGCAATACCAATTACGGCGAGAACCTCGTCATCTTCGATATTATCTTCGGCTCCTACCATAACCCCGACCGGCCATCATCCACCGATATCGGCATCAAGGGTGAGATTGCGAAAGGATTCCTGCCGCAGCTTCTACAGCCTTTCACCAAGGAAGGCGTCCGCCAGATCGTCGGCAAGGACACCAAACTCGACTGAACCGAAGACTACAGGGCGCGCGCAGTATCGATCACGATACCGAGTTCGCCCCGCAGTTTCCTGGTCAGGCCGGCTGCGACAAGCTCATAGGAACGGCGCACATAGTGTTCCAGCTCTTCCTGTTCGAGCGGAGAATGATCGCCAATCGATATCCATTTGCGTTTGGCGAAATAGGGCGCCTGCCCTATGCCTTCCAGCGAGGTCAGTATTTCGAAACTCTCTTCCGAGCATTTGACGACCAGCCGCCAGTCCTCCCGCTCGCCAAGCACGGCAAAGACCTTGTCGCCCACCTTGGCGACATGCGAATCCCACTGATCAACAAAACGCACGCCCGGCCATTTGCCGAGCACCTTGTCGAAAGTCTTGCGATCGAACAGGCTCATGCGAGTTTCTCCGCGATCAGGGCCGCCAGACGTTTTGCAACCTCGGCCTTGTCGAGATCCGGCCAGGCATCGATACCATCTGCGGAAATGATCTTCACGCTGTTGCGGTCTCCGCCCATGATGCCGGTTTCCGCCGAAACATCATTCGCGACGATATAATCCGCGCCCTTGCGCTCCAGCTTCGCCCGGCCGTTCTTCTCGACATCCTGCGTTTCGGCAGCGAAGCCCACCACAATCTTCGGGCGCTTTTCATGATGGCCGACGGTTTTGAGAATATCGGGATTTTCCGTCAGTTGCAGCGCCGGCGGCGCATCGCCCGGTTGCTTCTTGATCTTCTGTTCCGACGAGCCCATCACCCGCCAGTCGGCGACGGCGGCGACCATGACGGCGATATCCGCCGGCAGTCTCGATATTACCGCATCGCGCATCTCCTCGGCACGCTCGACATGGATCGTCGAGACCTCGGCAGGATCGGCGATGGTGACCGGGCCGGAAACAAGCGTGACCTCTGCCCCCAACTCAGCCAGAGCCGCCGCAATGGCATGGCCCTGCTTGCCCGAGGAGCGGTTGGCGATGTAGCGCACCGGGTCAATCGGTTCATGCGTGGGGCCGGAAGTCACGATGGCCGTTCTGCCCTTCAGGGGCTTTGGCCCCTCATCCAGCAGTGCGGCAACGGCTTCGACGATCTGCAATGGCTCGGCCATGCGGCCAAAACCCGCCTCGTCCTTCTCCGCCATCTCGCCGGCCATGGGTCCGATGAAAAACACACCGTCTTTTTTCAGCGTTTCGACATTACGCAGCGTGGGCTTTGCCGCCCACATCTTCGGGTTCATCGCCGGTGCCGCCAGCACCTTTCGATCCGTCGCGAGAAGGACTGTGGAGGCAAGATCGTCTGCCAGACCATTCGCCATCTTCGCCATCAGATCGGCGGTGGCGGGTGCGACCAGCACGAGATCGCAGTCGCGCGCCAGCCTGATATGGCCGACATCCTGTTCATCCTGCCGGGAAAAAAGCTCGGTGAAGACATGCGTGGCGGACAGCGCGCCGACAGCAAGCGGGGTGACGAATTCCTGCGCGCCCTTCGTCATGACCGGCGTCACCTGCGCGCCGCGCTCTTTCAGGCGACGGATGAGATCGAGGCTCTTATAGGCCGCGATGCCGCCAGAGATAATAAGGAGAATATGCTTGCCTGAAAGCGTCATGATGCCGGACCAGTTTCCCATTTCACCGGGAAACTAAGCCCTTGGCATACAAAGTGCAATCACGCCTTTATCAAGCCGCCTTGGCGACGTGATATTCCTTGATCGCGACCATCTTGATCGCCGGAAACCGCTCGGACTCATACCGCAGCGAGAAGGCGTCCTGCGCAAGAAACACCGGATCGCCATCCAGATCGCGGGCGATATCGCCGCGCTTGACGTTGAGGAATTTTTCCATTTCCGCCGGCTGATCGGAAGAAATCCAGCGGCAGACCGAAAAGCGCGACATTTCGAAGGAGACCGGCAGGCCGTATTCGCCCATCAGGCGCTCTTTCAACACGTCGAGCTGCAGCGCGCCGACGACACCGACGATGGCCGGCGAGCCGTCTTCCGGCGAAAAGAGTTGTACGACACCCTCTTCCGCCATCTGTTGCAAGGCTTCCTTCAGCTTCTTCGCCTTCATGGCGTCTTCAAGCCGCACGCGACGCAAGATTTCCGGCGAAAAGTTCGGCACACCCTGGAAAACCAGGTTTTCACCCTCGGTCAGCGTATCGCCGATGCGGAGCGTGCCGTGGTTCGGTATGCCCACCACGTCACCCGCAAAGGCCGTATCGGCAAGCTGGCGCTGCGAGGCGAAGAAGAACTGCGGCGCAGTGAGGCCCATCTGTTTGCCGGTGCGAGCAAGCCGCGCCTTCATGCCGCGCTCCAGCTTACCGGAGCAGATGCGGGCAAAGGCGATGCGATCTCGATGGTTCGGGTCCATATTGGCCTGAATTTTAAAGACAAAGGCCGTCATTTTTTCTTCAGCCGCATGGACGGTGCGGGTATCCGCCACCTGATCGCGCGGCGGCGGTGCGAAATCGCCAAGCGCATTGATGAGGTCACGGACACCGAAATTGCGCAGCGCCGAACCGAAGAATACCGGCGTCATATGACCTTCGAGAAACGCCTGACGATCGAAAGGACGGCAGGCTTCCATCGCCAGCTCCGTTTCTTCGATGAAGGCGTTGCGCTCATTTTCCGGCAGGCGATCGGCAACCGCCTGCGGACCGTTGACCGGCATGGCTTCCACCTGGGTATCGACGCCACGGAATGTGTTGTCGGCGAGATTATAGGCGCCGCAGAAGGTCTTTGCCCTGCCGACCGGCCAGGTGATGGGCGCGGTGTCGAGCGCGAGCTTCTCTTCCACCTCATCCAGAATCTCGAAGGGGTCGCGGCTTTCGCGGTCCATCTTGTTGATGAAGGTGATGATCGGAATATCGCGCATGCGGCAGACTTCGAAGAGCTTCAGCGTGCGCGGCTCGATACCCTTGGCGGCATCGATGACCATGATCGCCGCATCCACCGCCGTCAGCGTACGGTAGGTGTCGTCGGCGAAGTCCTCGTGGCCGGGCGTATCGAGAATGTTGAAGACACGGTCGTTATATTCGAAGGTCATGACCGAGGTGACGACCGAAATGCCGCGCTCGCGCTCGATCTTCATCCAGTCCGAACGGGTCTGGATGCGATCCTTCTTCGCCTTGACCTCACCGGCAAGCTGGATCGCTCCGCCGAACAACAGCAGTTTTTCGGTAAGCGTGGTCTTACCCGCATCCGGGTGCGCGATAATAGCAAAGGTGCGGCGGCGGGAGACCGCCTCGGCAAGTGTTTCGGCCATCTGACAAATCCTGTGGAATTGCGGGCTATCTAGCGTTTCAAGGCCACATTTGCAATTGACCTTGCCGCGATCTCGGCAAACTAATGCGGCATGACCCTTCAAAACGACAATCGCCCCCCTCTCCGGCTTGTCCGCCTCGCCAATGGCGCTGACCTCGAATTGCCGTCCTATGAAACCCGTGGCGCCGCCGGCATGGACCTGCGCGCGGCCGTACCTGCCGATGAACCGCTGACCCTGCAACCGGGCGAGCGGACGCTCGTTCCGACCGGTTTCATTTTCGAGGTTCCGCAAGGTTATGAGGCACAAATTCGTCCGCGTTCCGGCCTCGCCATCAAGAACGGCGTTACCTGCCTCAACTCTCCAGGCACGGTGGATAGCGATTATCGCGGTGAGGTGAAAGTCATCCTCGCCAATCTGGGCCAGGAGGTTTTTATCATCGAGCGCGGTATGCGCATTGCGCAGATGGTGATCGCACCGGTAACCCAAGTTGTTGTGAGCGAGGTGACGGAGACCTCCCAGACGGCGCGGGGCGCCGGCGGTTTCGGCTCCACCGGCGTTTAGCGACACCGCTGGGACAGACGCGTGGAGTGATTGTCTTTACCCGGCAGTTTCGCTATTGATCTGGCGGATTTTCCGGGAAACACGATCATGACGCTGACGACCCTTTTCGCCTATGCCACCGCCCTCTTCATTGCCGCCGCCATTCCCGGCCCCGGCATGACGGCGATCGTGGCGCGGGCGCTGGGTTCGGGTTTTCGCGAAACCTTCTTCATGGGTCTGGGGCTGGTGCTGGGCGACATGATTTACCTGACCGCTGTGATCCTGGGCTTGGCCTTCGTCGCGCAGACCTTTCAGGAAGCTTTCATGGTGCTGAAATTCGCGGGCGCAGCCTATCTCCTTTATATTGCCTGGAAGCTTTGGACCGCCGGTCTGCTGCCGCAGGAGCTGAAGGCCAAGAAAAGCACCAGCATGCCCATGTCCTTCCTGTCCGGACTACTGATCACGCTCGGGAACCCGAAAACCATGCTGTTTTATGTGGCGCTGGTGCCGACGCTGATCGACATCCGCATGATAGGACCTTCGGAATATGCGACACTTCTCGCCATCACCTTCGTCGTGCTGATGGCGGTTCTCCTGCCTTACATCCTGCTTGCGGCCAAGGCGCGCAACCTCCTGAAAAGGCCGAGCGCCTTGACGATCCTCAACCGCACGGCGGCGGGTATTCTGGCCGGAACAGCGACCATGATCGCGATCCGCAGCACATAAAACAAATTCTTGCGTTTATGCGATTTATCGTGAAATTATTCCTGCAATTTGGAGATATTCGGACGAACGTTCGCTAGCTTGCGAAAGCTATTGCTCCTATTCTGCCGCTCAAATCTTGCGGTCTTTACACAGGAGAGCATCATGCCCGAAGCCAGAAAGCCCGGACGCGGACGCGTCTATTCCTCGATTACGGAAACAATCGGCGACACACCGATCGTGCGGCTCGACAAGCTGGCGAAGGAGAAGGGCGTGAAGGCCAACCTTCTCGCCAAACTCGAATTTTTCAATCCCATCGCCTCCGTGAAGGACCGCATCGGCGTCGCCATGATCGAAACGCTGGAAGCGCAAGGCAAGATCATCCCCGGCAAGACAACGCTGGTGGAGCCGACCTCCGGCAACACGGGCATCGCGCTTGCCTTCGCCGCCGCAGCAAAGGGCTACAAGCTGATCCTGACCATGCCTGAAACCATGTCGGTTGAGCGTCGGAAAATGCTGGCCCTGCTCGGCGCCGAACTGGTGTTGACCGAAGGCCCCAAGGGCATGAAGGGCGCCATCGCCAAGGCGCAGGAATTGGCCGCGACCCTGCCTGACGCCATCATTCCGCAGCAGTTCGAAAACCCCGCCAATCCTGATATTCACCGCAAGACGACAGCTGAAGAAATCTGGAACGACACGGAAGGCACGGTCGATATTCTCGTCTCGGGTATTGGCACCGGCGGCACCATCACCGGCACGGGTCAGGTGCTGAAATCCCGCAAGCCCGAGGTGAAGGTGATTGCGGTCGAACCTGCCGACAGCCCGGTTCTTTCCGGCGGCAACCCCGGTCCGCACAAGATCCAGGGCATCGGCGCCGGTTTTGCACCTGCCATCCTCGATACCGGCATTTATGACGAGATCGTCACCGTGACCAATGACGAGGCTTTCGAAACAGCACGTCTGGCGGCAAGGCTGGAAGGCGTGCCGGTCGGCATCTCCTCGGGTGCGGCGCTGGCGGCGGCAATCAAGGTCGGCGCGCGTGAAGAAAATGCCGGCAAGAACATCGTCGTCATCATTCCTTCCTTTGCGGAACGCTACCTTTCGACGGCGCTTTTCGAAGGCCTTGGGCTTTAAGCCACGCTTTCAAGCGCAGTACGATTGCGCGCCCAATTTGCGAATTGTCTTACGTGCCGCCGGCTCCGCTGGCGGCACAATGTTTTTTTGAGGCAGGGCGCAAAGGGACGCCTTCTAGAGCAGATCCTGTGATCGATGAATCGATTGTGAAGTGACGGGGCGAGCGGAAGCTGATTCAACATCCACTGCGAAAGAGGTGGATGATGGGACGAGCACTGAGCGATGATCTTCGACTACGCGTGTTAAAAGCGTCTGCGGCGGGCATGTCTGCGCGCCAGTCGGCGGCGCGGTTCGGGGTTGGGATTTCGACGGCGATCCGGTGGATCGCACGAGCGAGTGACGGTGAACCTACGTCCCGGCCGCAAGGCTGGCGACGGCCATCGGTCCTTGATGCACATGAGACGTTTGTCGTGGCCATGATCGACGACCGGAAGGACGTGACGCTCGATGAAATGGTCGAGCGTCTGTCTGTTGAGCGGCAGGTAGGTATCAGCCGAAGCGCGCTCGGTGCCTGGCTGCGGGGCCGCGGCTGGACGTTTAAAAAAAGTCCGCACATGCATTGGAGCAAGACCGGCCGGACGTCCTAAAACGCCGGCGAGCCTGGTTTGAAGGGCAGCTCGACCTCGATCCGGAGAAGCTGATCTTTATAGACGAAACCGGTCTCTCGACGAAGATGGCGCGTCTGCGGGGGCGTGCCATTCGAGGTGAGCGTTGCCGAGCTGGCGTGCCGCATGGCCACTGGAAAACAACGACATTCACCGGCGCGCTCCGCCTCACCGGCATGACCGCACCCTTCGTTTACGATGGAGCGATGAACGGCAATGTCTTCCTGGCCTATGTCGAGCAAGTGCTCTCGCCGACCCTTCAGACCGGCGACGTCGTCGTTATGGGTAACCTGCCGACCCACAAGGCAGCCGGGGTGCGCGACGCCATCGAGCGCGCCGGCGCTAAACTCCATGTTCCTGCCACCCTATAGTCCCGACTTTAATCCCATCGAAAACGCATTCTCGAAATTGAAAGCTATGCTACGGGCTCGAGCGGAGCGGAAAATCGACGCCCTATGGGATGCCGTCGGCACATTGATCCCCCGATTCACATCGGAGGAATGCGCAAACTACTTCAGGGTTGCAGGCTATGACCCGGATTGAGCAGGATCTGCTCTAGGGCAATTCCAGTTTAAGCGGAATCGTTGGACGGCCCCTACCTCCTTGTTTCTAAACATTTTCCGGACGAAAAACCGCTTCATATCTCTACTGGATGCTCTGGGTCGCCGCCGTCAGCCTTTCGCCAGCGATACGATAGGACACAGCTTCCGCCACGTGGATGCGGCCGACCGTTTGTTTGCCATCCAGATCGGCCAGGGTGCGGGCAACCTTGAGAATGCGATGATAACCGCGCGCGGAGAACTTCAACCGCTCAGCCGCATCGCGCAGCAATTGCAGCCCGGACGCATCCGGCTCGGCATATTTTTCTATCAAGGTCGTCGTGCAGCGGGCATTCGTGCGAATGGCGGCAAATCCCGCCGCCGCGTAGCGTTCCTGCTGCGCAAGGCGAGCCCGGGCGACACGGCCGGCCACTGTCGCACTCGGCTCGGACGCGACGGGGCGGATGAGATCGGCGGCGGAGACGGCGGGAACGTCGATACGGATATCGATACGATCCAGCAGCGGACCGGAAATGCGGGCCTGATAATCCGTCACACAACGCGGGCCTCGGGCACAGGTGAAACCCGGCTCTCCCGCCATGCCGCAGCGGCAGGGGTTCATGGCCGCAACGAGCTGGATTTCCGCGGGATAGCTGACGCGATGATTGGCCCGCGCGATAATGCATTCGCCCGTTTCCAGAGGCTGCCGCAGCGCATCCAGCACCTGTGGTGCAAATTCCGGGAACTCATCCAGAAAAAGAACGCCGTGATGGGCAAGCGAGGCCTCCCCCGGTTTGGCCCGCAGCCCTCCGCCGATCAGCGCGGCCATGGTGGCGGAATGGTGTGGCGTACGAAACGGTCTGCGGTCCGACAGCTTGCCGCCCGATAATTGGCCGGCGATGGAGTGAACCATGGACACTTCCAGCAATTCCGCAGCCTCCAGCGGTGGCAGAATTGAGGGCAGCCGAGCGGCGAGCATGGATTTGCCAGAACCGGGCGGGCCAACCATCAGCAGATTGTGGCCACCCGCAGCCGCCACTTCCAGCGCGCGCCGGGCCGTCTCCTGCCCCTTGATATCGGCCAGATCCGGCAGATTGACCGGATTGGCACGGATGGCAGGTGCGGGGCGCGACAGAAGCTGGGTGCCGCGAAAATGATTGGCGAGCGCAATGAGACTACGCGGGGCGAGAATATCGATGTCGGCGCCGGCCCAGGCCGCTTCCGGCCCGCTTTCAGCCGGGCAAATCAGCCCCTTGCCGAGCGCATTGGCGCCGATGGCCGCCGGCAGCGCGCCCGAAACCATGCCGATCGTACCATCGAGATTGAGTTCGCCGAGAACCACATACTGGCTGAGCGCTTCCGCCGGTATGGCACCCAGAGCAGCCATGAGACCGAGAGCGATTGGAAGATCGAAATGCGACCCTTCCTTGGGCAGATCGGCAGGCGCCAGATTGACGGTGACTTTTTTTGCCGGCAAGGCCAGACCCGAGGCATGCAGGGCGGCCTGCACCCGCTCGCGGCTTTCGGCGACCGCCTTGTCCGGCAGGCCGACAATCTGGATACCGATCTTTCCGGGTGCAACCATCACCTGCACCTCGACTGGCACGCCCTCTATGCCCTGAAACGCAACCGTATTGACCCTTGCCACCATGGCCTGCCCCCGCAAACCGGCCGCGTCATCTGAACTTCATGTTCCAAGGCAGCCGCCCGCAAGCAACGTGCCACAGAGAAAAGAATAAAACAAGAACACCTAGAGAACAATTTCTCGCATGCGATGTATTTTAGTTGTATCGAGTTGTACGCATGGAACAAACCGGGAGCGATTTAGATCGCTTCAGAACTCCTGAGCGTCGCGCTTTTTCTCGATCGCGTCCCACAGCAGGCTCGCCACATCGGCGCCGCCGAATTTGCGCACTTCGCGAATACCGGTTGGTGAGGTGACGTTGATTTCGGTGAGATAATCGCCGATGACATCGATGCCAACGAAGAGGAAACCGCGCTCCCGCAGGGCAGGGCCGATGCGGCGGCAGATTTCCTTTTCACGCGCCGTCAGCTCCGTCGGTTCAGGTCGGCCGCCGGCATGCATGTTGGAGCGGGCGTCGTTTTCCGCCGGCACGCGGTTGATTGCGCCAACCGGCTCGCCGTCTACCAGGAGGATGCGCTTGTCGCCCTTGCGGACGTCAGGCAGATATTGCTGGGCGATGTAAGGCTCGCGGAACATCTGGCCGAACATCTCCAGCAGAGAGGAGAAGTTGCGGTCGTCGCGCGCGGAATGGAAGACGCCTGCACCACCATTTCCGTAAAGCGGCTTGAGGATGATATCGCCCATTTCATTGCGGAAGCGGGCGATTTCCTCCACGTCCTTGGTGATCAGCGTCTTGGGCATCAGATCGGCGAATTCGGTGACGAAAATCTTTTCCGGCGAGTTGCGCACCCAGGCGGGATCGTTGACCACCAGCGTTTTCGGATGAATGCGCTCCAGCAGATGGGTCGAGGTGATGTAAGCCATGTCGAATGGCGGATCCTGACGCAGATGGATGACATCCATCATTGACAGATCGACATGCTCCGGTTCGGACAGGGAGAAATGGTCGCCTTTGATATCGCGCAGTTCCATCTGCTCAACAGTGGCGTAAATCTTGCCATCACGCATGGAAAGGCGCTCCGGCGTATAATGGAACAACCGATATCCGCGCGCCTGCGCCTCAAGGCTCATGGCGAAGGTGGAGTCACCGGCGATATTGATGCCGGAGACATGATCCATCTGGATCGCGACGTTCTTGATCTTCGCCATGCGAATGTTCCTCTTGCAGCATGCGGACGCTTTGCGGCCCGCGGTGCCCATTGCCTCACCTTTTCAAGCTTCCCTGCAGGACCAGGAGAAACCCGGAAATGCTTCAGAAAACCCTGAAGATGTAGGGCAGCGACCCTTCAAAGGCAACGGCTGCAAGCGGTGGTTTGTGTGAGTTTTATTGAACCTTCACAATTCTGCCGGCGGAGCCTTGCGGGCCCCGCCAACCGCAATGTTTTATGGGTTCAGGCCGCCAGCTTATAGGAACGGCCGGCAAACAGCTTGTTCTTGACGCGATAGGCAAAAGCCAGCGCCTTGGGGAACGGACGGCGCATGAAGGCGACCTTGCGAACATAATCATCCACCCGCCAGGTGGCCCATGTTCCAGCCCGAAAATAGGCGACGTCGCCGACCCGCAGGATGCTAACCGAACCGTCTTCGGCCGTCACATGCACCTCGCCTTCCAGAATATAGACGGTTTCATCCCAGCCGAAGAACCATCGGAATTCACCAGCCGTACAATCCCACATGGCGGTGCTTGAAGCACGGTCGCCGCTTCTGGAATGATCTGCCGCCCGCGCCTGAGGATTGCCGGAAATGATCCAGTCCGGATTGATGGGCGCCGGTTGAAGCCGCAGATCGGTGCAGGACGCGCTGACAACAGCCTCATCTTTTGACCGGCGCAAATAGGCCGGCAAAATCGGCACCGTGCGGATCGCCATGGTTGCCGCGGCAGCGAACATCATTTTGAAGGACATATGAGAAAACCCCCGTGAAATATTGGAGGTCTTCTATCATCGGGATCGTAACAAAGCGGTTTTGACAATCGGCGCAATTTTAGTCATCGCGCCGATTTCTGCGATGCGCTCAGGCCGTCGCCATTTGCGCGGGCCGCGCCGCCAACTGCTCCGCTTTGCCGGCGATACGCTTGCCGGTTTCGCTGGAGAAGAAATGCAGTTTTTCCGGCGCGATCGTGACCGAGAGCGCAGACGGAACCTCGACATCCGGCGGGAAGGCAACGGTCAGGTTCTGTTCGCCGATCATGCCGTGGATGAGACGCTGCGAGCCCAGTTCCTCGATATAATCGACCCGAAGCGGGAAGCCCTGCTCACCTGCCGCAGCGAGGCGGAGATCTTCCGCCCGCATGCCAACCGTCACCGACCCTGAGGCAGGTGCGAAACCGTTGAGCGCAAAGAGCGACGGACCGATGGCGAGGCTATCACCATGCAACTCTGCGTTCAGCAGGTTCATGGCGGGAGAGCCGATGAAACTCGCAACGAAGGTCGAGGCAGGGGTGTGATAGACATCGAGCGGTGCGCCGATCTGTTCGATACGACCGCCATTCAACACCACAAGACGATCGGCCAGCGTCATCGCTTCCAGCTGATCGTGAGTGACATAAATCGAGGTGGTGCCGAGACGTTTTTGCAGGCGCTTGATTTCACCCCGCATGGAAACGCGCAGCTTGGCGTCGAGATTGGACAGGGGCTCGTCGAACAGGAAGGCCGCCGGTTTGCGCACGATGGCGCGGCCCATGGCCACACGCTGCCGCTGGCCGCCGGACAGGGCGCGCGGCTTGCGGTCCAGATAGGGTTCAAGCTGCAGCATGCGCGCGGCTTCAGCCACACGCGCATCGATCTCCTCCTTCGGCGTCTTGCGGTTCTTCAAACCGTATTCCAGGTTCTGTCGCACCGACATATGCGGATAGAGCGCGTAGTTCTGAAACACCATGGCAATATCGCGGTCTGCCGGATCGGCCTGATTGACCACCCGGTCGCCGATCTTCACCGTGCCTTCGGAAATATCCTCAAGCCCAGCAACCATGCGCAGGAGCGTGGATTTGCCGCAGCCGGAGGGGCCGACCAGAACGATGAATTCACCGTCCCTGATGTCGATATCGACGTGATGCACGGCACGCACGCCGCCATGATAATCCTTGCAGACCTGACTGATGTCTATCGCGGCCATTTCGGTCTCCTTATTTATCGCTTTCGGTCAGGCCCTTTATGAACCAGCGCTGGAAAATGACGACGATCAGCACCGGCGGCAGCATGGCCAGCACGGCGAGCGCGAAAGCTTCGTTGTAATCGGGAATTTGCGAACCGACCCAGACCTGCAGGATCGACTTGATGCCGCGCATCAGGGTGAAGAAGCCCTCATCCGTCGTCATCAGCATGGGCCAGAGATACTGGTTCCAGCCATAAACGAACATGATGATGAAGATCGCCGCCATCATGGTGCGGGACAGCGGTATGAGAACGTCGATGAAGAATTTCACCGGACCCGCACCATCGATACGGGCAGCCTCCAGCAACTCCTCCGGCACGGATTTGAAGAACTGCCGGAAATAGAAGGTGCCCGTCGCCGAAGCGAGAAGCGGCACGATGAGGCCGGTATAGGAGTTCAAAAGGCCGAGTTTGCTCATCACCTCATAGGACGGCATGATGCGCACTTCGAGCGGCAGAAGCAGCGTGGTGAAGATGATCCAGAAGGCGAGCGTTGCGAACCGGAAGCGGAAATAGACGATCGCATAGGCCGCGGTCATCGACAGCACGATCTTGCCGACGGCAAAACCGATGCCGAGGATCAGCGAATTCAACACCATGTTGAGACCCGTGATCTGCCCGGTAAAGCCGCCCTTCTGGGTCAGGACCTTTTCATAAGTCTCGATGAAATTGTCGCCGGGAACCATCGTCAGACCACTGCGGTGAATTTCCGCAGCGGTATGCGTGGAGGTCATGAAGGCCACGATGACCGGCAATATCAAGAACAGCGCGCCGATGATCAGCACGAGATGATCGAGGGGCTTTGTCTTGTACATGGTCTTTTCCCTCAATTGTAATGGATGCGCTTTTCGATGAAGCGGAACTGGATGATGGTGAGAACGAAGACGACCAGCATCAGAATGACGGACTGGGCGGAAGACCCACCGATGTCATTGCCGCGGAAACCGTCCAGAAACACCTTGTAGACCAGCGTGATCGGATTATTGGCTGCCTTGTCCTTCACCATCACGTCGATAACGCCGAATGTGTCGAAGAGCGCATAGGTGATGTTGATGATCAGCAGGAAGAAGGCCGTGGGCGCCAGAAGCGGCATGATCACCGTCCAGAACCGTCGAAAGCCCGAGCGGCAGTCGATGGCGGCGGCTTCCCGCACCGAAACCGGGACACCCTGAAGCCCCGAAAGGAAGAAGATGAAATTGTAAGGAATCTGCTTCCAGACCGCAACGACGATCATGGCGAAGGCCGTATCGAAATAATTGAGGCCGACCTTCATGTCCCAGCCGAGAAACGCGGCCATTTTGACGAAGGGGCCGATATGCTGGTCGAAAAACATCATGCCGATGAGACCGGCGACAGGCGGCGCGATGGCATAGACGGAAATCAGCAATGTCTTGTATGTCGAGCTGCCGCGAATGACCGCATCCGCCTTGACGGCGAGCAGCAAGCCAAGCGCCAGCGAAAAGAAGGTGACCAGCACGGTGAATACAACCGTGAATTTGGCGATGCTGAGATATTCGGGGCTGAAGATCGCATCGGAATAGTTGGCAAATCCGACGAAGGAGGCGCCAAAACCGAACGGGTCTTCAATATAAAAGGACGAATGTATGGCCTGAACCGACGGCCAGTAGAAGAAGATGAAAATCACCGCAAGCTGCGGCGCCAGAAACAGGTAGGGCACGTAGGACGAGGAGAACTGCACGCGCTTCATGCCGGCGTCGGCAGGTTTTGCTGGCTTTGCAGCCTTTGCGGACCAGCCGGACAAAAACCGACGCGGTTGAGACGATGAATAGGCCACGCTTGCGCTTCCTTATCCAAGAGCGAGCCCCCTTCCGTGGGAAAGGAGGCTCGGCAATGGTCATTGGTTTCGTAAAGATCGATCAGCCGGCCGTCTTGGCGAAACGGGCGAGCAGGTCGTTGCCTTCCTTCTCGATGATGTCGAAGGCGTCCTTCGGCGTGACTTCGCCGGAGAAGATGCGGTTATATTCGCGTTCCATGACAGCGCGGATCTGCGGGTAGAAGCCGAGACGGTAACCCTTGGACCATTCACCACCCGGCAGCGACAGCTGCTGAATACCGACTTCGGCGACCGGCTTTTCCTTGTAGTAGCCTTCAGCCTTCGCCTTTTCGTAAGCAGCCTTGGTGATGGCGACGTAACCGGTTGCCTTGTGGTAGAAGACCTGGATTTCCGGCGAGGTCAGGAACTGGAAGAAGTCGGCCACGCACTTGTTTTCGGCTTCAGACTTGCCCGACATTGCAAAGAGCGCAGCGCCACCGATGAAGGAGTTGGTGCCGGCGCCCTTGATGGAACCCCAGTAGGGAAGGAAGGTTGCCGAGAACGGCATGGTCGCCGTCTTCTGCAGGCCGCCGAACGAACCCGAAGAACCGATCCAGAAGGCGACCTTGCCTTCTTCGAAGGGCTTCTGGTTGTCGTTCCAGCCGGCGCCGTAATAGGCGAACAGGCCCTTGTCCTTCCAGTCCTTCAGCTTGTCGAACATCATGACGAGGTTCGGGTCGGTAACCTTGAGCTTGGTGTCGGTGACGCTGTCGTAGCCGTTATTGTTGGTGGCGAACTGGATGTTGTTGCGGGAGAAGAAGTTTTCCGTGAACTGCCAGGTCAGCTGCGACTGGACGAGCGGAATATAGCCGGCTTCCTTAAGCTTCGGCGCCACCTGCTCGAACTCTTCCCAGGTCTTCGGCGCTTCGACGCCGGCCTTCTTCAGGGCTTCGTCGTTGACATACATGATGGGAGCGGAGGAGTTGAACGGCATGCCGACGAACTTGCCGTCAGCGGCAGCATAGAAATAACGAACACCGTTGATGAAGGCGTCGCGGTCGAACTTGTAGCCAGCCTTGTTGATGAGGTCTTCGGCAGGAATGACAGCGCCCTTGGCGTTGATGATGGTGGCGGCGCCGGCGTCAAAAACCTGGAGGATGTTCGGCTGCTCGCCGGAGCGGAAGGCAGCGATGCCGCTGGCCAGGGCTTCTTCGTAGGAGCCCTTGGAAACCGGCGTCAGCGCACATTCTTTCTGGGCTTCGTTGAACTTCTGGGCGACTTCGTTGATGACTTCGCCATTGCGGCCGCCCATGCCGTGCCACCAAGTGATGTTGGTCGCAGCCATGGAAGATGTTGCCGACATGCTGACGGCCACCGCGGCCATGGAAATCTTCTTCAACATTACTAAATCCTCTCCACCATTTATTGGGATGAGGATGCGAATAGAGGCGTTCCATGACGCCTCTTTGACAGTTCCGTGTCAGATTTATTACAGCGCGTACGGACAATCTCAGCCGGCTATGCGATTTATGGGTCGGGCCGGATTTCCCACGACCGTTGCACCTCGCGGCACATCGCGCGTCACCACCGAACCGGCGCCGACAATTGCGCCGTCACCGATGGTGATACCGGCCAGAATGATCGCTCCGCCGCCAATCCAGACATCGCGGCCAATCGTGACGGGCTTTGCGATTTCAATCCCCTGCGCGCGCGGAACCGGGTCCAGATGGTGCTCCGCACAATAGATCTGCACGGCGGGACCAAGCATCGCGCCGTCGCCTATCGCGACCTTCGCAGAATCGAGAATTGTGCAGCCGGCATTGAGATAGACATTCCTGCCCAGCGTGACGTTGAGGCCGTAGGCGCAATGAAACGGCGCCTCGATAAATGCCCCTTCACCCGCAGAAGCAAAAAGGGCCCGCAGTAGCGGCCCGATGGCACCGCGCTCATCCGGCTGCATGGTATTGTGCTGGTGAACCGCCCGTCGCGCATGGCCGCGCAGCAAATCCAGTTCGGCATCCATGCAGTTGTACCATTCGCCCGCGGCCATCTTTTCCCGCTCGGTGGACATTGGCTTCCCCCTCCCTCTTAAAATGCGTCGATAAAGTGCTGCGGCAGGCGTCGTGGCAGAATGGCGACAATATCGAAGCGCAGTGAAAGACGGTCGGCATCCTTGCGACGGGAGAGCCAGAGATCGGCAGCCGCGCGGATGCGCTGTTGCGAATGGAAACCGACGGCATTCACCGCGCTCTCACCCGAAGCGCGCGCCTTGACCTCGATGATGGCAACGAGATTCTTCTTGCGGGCGATGAGATCGATTTCCCCCAGCCGGGTGCGATACCGAATGGCGAGGATGCGATATCCTTTCGCCAGCAGATAAAGTGCGGCCCAATATTCCGCGGTGTGGCCGCGCCGCTCGGCATTACGCCTTTTTTCCCTTTGCGCGTCAGCCGCCATTCCTGTCCTTCATATCCAGCAGCCGCTGATAAAGCTCCTTGCGCGGCAGGCCCGTCAGCTTCGCCGCTTCACCGGCAGCCTTGGCGGCGGACATGGTTGAGACAAGATCTTTCAGGAGCTTCTCGACATCCTCGATATCGGGAATGTCGTCATAGGAGGGTGGCTCCACCAGCAGCACGATCTCGCCCTTCACCACACGATCCTCGTCATAATAATCGGCAAGCTCGCTGAGCGTGCCGCGCCGAAACTCCTCGAAAGTCTTGGTCAGTTCGCGGCACACTACGGCGCGCCGGTCGCGGCCAAGCACTTCCGACGCCACCTTGACGGTGGCGCCAATGCGGCGCGGCGATTCAAAAAAGATCAAAGTGGCGGGGATTTTCGCAAGTTCGGCAAAACGGTCGCGCTTGCCGCGATCCTTCACCGGTAGGAAACCCGCAAACAGAAATGCATCGCTCGGCATACCGGAACCGACAAGAGCGGCAAGCGGCGCCGATGCGCCCGGCACCGGCACGACGCGATGGCCTGCCTCAAGCGCCAGCTGGCCAAGACGATAACCGGGATCGGACACCAGCGGCGTTCCGGCGTCCGATACCAGTGCCACGGATTTTCCGGCCTCCAGCGCGGCAATGAGCTTCGGTCCCGCTTCATTGGCATTGTGTTCGTGATAGGCGAGCGGACGCGTGCGGATGCCATAACGCTCAAGCAGGATGCGGGTGACGCGGGTATCCTCGCAGGCGAGAACATCGGCCGAGGCCAGCGTTTCCAGCGCGCGGATGGTGATATCGCCAAGATTGCCGATGGGTGTGGCGACGAGATAAAGCGCCGGCTCCAGCGGCCGCGCAGGAACGGTGGCCGTGCCGATCCTGAATTCCTTCGCCGCCTGTCTGGCATCACTGTTCGATATTTCCTGCGTCACACGGCTTCCAATCATTCTGGCCGACCCTTGCCGGCCGGTCGCTCCGGTTTTTTCCTTTATGGGCAATAGAAAACCGGCGAACAAGGTCCATCGGCGGTCCCAACCTGTGGATCATGTTGTATAGCAGTAAAATGAGCCGAGGCAGATGAACTCGGCTCTTGCATTTTCTGCAATAACTCTGCCATTTTGCCCGTCCACATTGTCCGGCTTTTGCCGGTGAAGACTCTTCTTGCCGATCCGGCGGTGGCCGGTTCGCAACGTTGAAAGCGGTAGCGTCCATGCGTATTACTCTTGAGCGGTCGAACCTTCTGAAATCTCTGAACCACGTCCACAGGGTCGTCGAGCGTCGCAACACGATCCCGATCCTGTCCAACGTTCTGCTGCGCGCCTCCGGCGCCAATCTGGACATGAAGGCGACCGACCTCGATCTCGAAATCACCGAAGCGACGCCGGCCATGGTGGAACAGGCGGGCGCCACAACCGTGCCGGCGCATCTGCTTTATGAAATCGTGCGCAAGCTGCCGGACGGTTCCGAAGTGCTTCTGGCCACCAACCCGGACGGCTCCTCGATGACGGTTGCCTCCGGCCGTTCGAAATTCTCGCTGCAATGCCTGCCGGAAGGGGACTTCCCCGATCTGACCGCCGGCACCTTCAGCCACACCTTCAAACTGAAGGCGACCGACCTGAAGATGCTGATCGACCGCACACAGTTTGCGATTTCGACCGAAGAGACGCGTTATTACCTTAACGGCATCTTCTTCCACACCATCGAGAGCAATGGCGATCTGAAGTTGCGCGCTGTCGCGACCGACGGTCACCGCCTGGCCCGCGCCGATGTGGATGCGCCGTCCGGCTCCGAAGGCATGCCGGGCATCATCATCCCGCGCAAGACCGTGGGCGAACTACAGAAGCTGATGGACAACCCTGAACTGGAAGTGACGGTTGAAGTATCGGATGCGAAAATCCGCTTGACAATCGGCTCTGTCGTTCTGACCTCGAAGCTGATCGACGGCACCTTCCCGGACTACCAGCGCGTGATCCCGACCGGCAACGACAAGGAAATGCGGGTCGATTGCCAGACCTTCGCGCAGGCTGTCGACCGCGTCTCGACCATTTCTTCCGAGCGCGGCCGCGCCGTGAAGCTCGCGCTCACCAACGGCCAGCTAACGCTGACCGTCAACAACCCGGATTCGGGCAGTGCGACGGAAGAAGTGGCTGTCGGTTACGACAATGATTCGATGGAAATCGGCTTCAACGCCAAATATCTCCTCGACATCACCTCGCAGCTTTCCGGCGACGACGCGATTTTCCTGCTGGCAGACGCCGGCTCGCCGACGCTCGTACGCGACACCGCCGGCGACGACGCGCTTTACGTTTTGATGCCGATGCGCGTTTGAAACGGGAATTTTCCGCAAATTTCATCGAAAAGCCGGTGGAACGCTTCACCGGCTTTTCTTGATTCGGCATGACTTCTTAAGCCGTAGACGAATTTTTCCAGTTACGACATTTTGCCTTGTTTTTGCGCCAAATGGGATCAACATTGCGTAACAGTTTTTTGACAATGACCAAATGCATCTGAGGGAACTATGGCACTTAACCTGAAGCAACGGCTTGAACAGAAATTTGAGGAAGAAATCCGCTTTTTCAAAGGCATGGTCAGCCAGCCGAAAAAAGTCGGAGCCATTGTTCCGACATCGACAATCACGGCGAAAAAAATGGCGAGTGTCATCAATCCCCATTCCGGCCTGCCGGTTCTCGAACTCGGCCCGGGCACGGGCGTCATCACCAAGGCCATTCTGGCGCGCGGCATCAAGCCGGAGAACCTCACCGCCATCGAATATTCCACCGATTTCTACAATCAGCTGCTCAGGAGCTATCCGGGCGTCAATTTCGTCAATGGCGACGCCTTCGATCTCGATTCCACGCTTGGCGAACACGCGGGCCAGATGTTCGACAGCGTCATTTCCGCCGTACCGATGCTGAATTTTCCCATGGCCGCCCGTATCAAGCTTCTCGACGAATTGCTGAAGCGCGTCCCCCATGGCCGCCCCGTCGTGCAGATATCCTACGGTCCGATTTCCCCGATCGTCGCGCAGCCGCATCTCTATCACATCCGTCATTTCGATTTCATCGTGCGCAATATTCCGCCGGCGCAATTGTGGACCTACACGCGGGCCTGATAGTCGACAGAGCGCCGGAACCCGTCATTTCCAGGTCACGACGGATGGTTAGGGTATTGATTTGCCCTTTCCGCCGCCCTTGAGGACCGATTGCCATGCATGCGCTCTACATTACCCACCCGCAGGTCAAGATCGATCCGGCCGTTCCCGTTCCCGAATGGGGGCTTTCGGACAGGGGTGCCGAGCGGACGCGCGAGGCAAGCTGCCTGCCCTGGGCACGGTCATTGCGCCACATCGTTTCCAGCGCCGAGACCAAGGCGATCGAAACCGCCCGCATCCTGGCTGAAGCCTCCGGGGTGGACGTGGACATCGTCGAGGCGATGCATGAAAACGACCGGTCCGCCACCGGCTTCCTGCCGTCGCCGGAATTCGAAAAGGCGGCGGACTGGTTCTTCGCCCATCCCGAGGAAAGCTTTCACGGCTGGGAGCGTGCAATCGACGCGCAGGCGCGTATCGTCAGGGCGGTCAAAGCCGTTCTTGACCGGCACGACCCGCAGCAGCCGATCGCCTTTGTCGGTCATGGTGGCGTTGGCACGCTTCTGAAATGCCATATCGAAGGCCGTGGCATCAGCCGCGCCGAGGACCAGCCGCCGGGCGGCGGCAACCTTTTCCGCTTTTCCATCGCCGAATTTTCACTTGCAGCCGCGTCCCCCACATGCGACTGGACGGCAATGGAAACATGGCAGGGATAAGACAATGACCGCGCGCGAAAAACTCATCGTCGGGCTGGATGTTCCGACTGTGCAGCAGGCCGAAGACATCGTTTCGAAAATCGGCGACGAGGTTCTGTTCTACAAGATCGGTTATCAGCTGGTCTTCGCCGGCGGTCTCGAATTCGCGCGTGACCTTGTCCAGAGCGGCAAGAAGGTCTTTCTCGACATGAAGCTGCTGGATATCGACAATACCGTCGCCTCCGGTGTCGAAAACATCGCCCGCATGGGCATGTCGATGCTGACGCTGCACGCCTATCCGAAAGCGATGCGCGCTGCCGTCAAGGCCGCTGAAGGCTCCGGCCTTTGCCTGCTGGGCGTCACCGTGCTCACCTCGATGGACGACGTCGATCTCGCCGAGGCGGGTTATGCTTCTGACGCCCGTTCGCTGGTGCTGCGCCGGGCGGAGCAGGCACGCGAGGCGGGCATGGGCGGCATCGTCTGTTCGGCGGAAGAATCGACCGCCGTGCGCGAAATTCTCGGTCCTGATCTTGCCGTCGTCACCCCCGGCATTCGCCCCGTCGGCGCTGATCTCGGCGATCAGAAGCGTGTGATGACGCCTTACGATGCCATCAAGGCCGGTTCGAGCCATCTGGTTGTCGCCCGCCCCATCGTCAGGGCGGAAGACCCGAAAGCGGCGGCCCGCGCCATTCTGGACGATATGCTGCGCGCCAGCTTCCCGGCCAATCAGTAACGATGACAGGAGGAGATGAAATGGCAAAGGGATATTGGATCGCCCAGGTCGATGTACGCGACAGCGAGCGTTACAAGGACTATGTCTCCACAGCCAAGCCCGCCTTCGAGCGGTTCGGCGCCAATTTTCTGGCTCGCGGCGGGTCGGTGACGGAACTGGAAGGTAAGGCGCGTGCACGCAACGTTGTCATCGAATTCCCGTCCGTCCAGCATGCGATTGACTGCTACAACTCTCCCGAATACCAGGCGGCGGCTAAAATCCGCCAGGAAGTGGCAGATGCGCAGATGATGATCGTCGAAGGAATTTGAGGACCGTCAACCGCATTTCCCAAACTAGCCTCAGGCCTTGCGACAACCGCTCTTCACGCGCGCGTAGCTTTGGGCTAAGAGACTGAAAAACGCTTTATCGACAGCTTCTGAGGAGCCTCCCATGACCTTGGCCAACCTTCCACCCCTCGTCACCGTTTTCGGCGGTTCGGGTTTTGTCGGACGGCATGTCGTGCGGATACTTGCGAAGCGCGGTTACCGCATCCGCGTCGCCGTGCGCCGCCCGGATCTCGCCGGTTTCCTGCAGCCGCTCGGCAATGTCGGCCAGATTTCCTTCGCCCAGGCGAACCTGCGTTATCGCGATTCCATCGTCAAAGCCGTGGAAGACGCCGACCATGTGGTCAATTGCGTCGGCATCCTGACCGAAAGCGGTCGCAACACGTTTGACGCCGTACAGGAATTCGGCGCGAAAGCCATTGCTGAGGCGGCCCGCGACGCGGGTGCGACACTGACGCATATCTCCGCCATCGGCGCGGACGCCAATTCGCCGACCGGTTATGGCCGCACCAAAGGCCGCGCCGAGGCCGCCATTCATTCCGCCCTTCCTGACGCCGTGATCCTGCGCCCGTCGATCATATTTGGACCGGAAGACGATTTCTTCAACAAGTTCGCGAAGATGGCCCGCAGCATGCCGTTCCTGCCGCTAATCGGCGGCGGAAAAACCAGGTTCCAGCCTGTTTATGTCGAGGATGTCGCGGAAGCCGTCGCCCGTGGCGTCGATGGCAAGCTAAAGCCAGGCGCGATCTATGAACTCGGCGGTCAGGATGTCATGACGTTCCGTGACTGTCTCGAGGCGGTTCTTGCCGCGACCTACCGGCAGCGTCCTTTCGTCAACCTGCCTTTCGGCGTCGCGTCGATGATTGGCAAGATCGCTTCAATGGTACCTCTGATTGCGCCGCCGCTGACGCCCGATCAGGTAACCATGCTGAAAAAAGACAATGTCGTTTCCACTGACGCCGAAAAGAACGGCTTGACGCTGGAAGGTATCGGCATCACCCCTGTTCGCGTTGCGTCGGTTCTGCCTTCCTACATGGTGCAATATCGCCCGCACGGGCAGTTCTCCAATGCCGGAAAAGCGGCCTGAGGCCTGCCTTCAGCCTCATCGCTCATAAACGAAAGCGGGAGCCATTCCCGCTTTTTGTTTTTGCGCAATTCAATCGCAACCAAACCGCTATTCGCGCATTTCCCCTCAACTGCAGGGGAGGTGTTGAATGAACTAAGGCTGCGTTGCAAAGCCGGGTAAAAGTTAACGGTCGTCCGGGCTCCACAGGCAAGCGTGGCACAAGCGCAACTGTGGAAAAGACTTCGCATTAACCCGGTATTCAACAAGCTGCTTTATTGATATTCGCCACATTCCAAACATATCCCGAACCCTCAATTCACACACGGCGGCATGATCCGCGCGAACGAACGTCTGAAAGGCAATCATAAAATGGGCAGATCTATCGCACTCTTTTTTGCGTGTGCGGCTTTGGTGGTTCTGGCGGGTTCTTTCATGGCGCCGGGAACGGTTGCAGCGGGCAAGAGCGGTTGCGCTCCAGCCTATGGCGTCGACCCCTGCGCAACGGCTTCGATCAGCACCAACTGATCGGACTTTAAAAGTTTCAAAGAAAAAGCGCCGCCGGTTCTCCGGGGCGCTTTTTTGTTCGTTGCGAGCGCAGATTATTGCCGCCGATGGCTCACCCCAGCACAAGAAGCGCGATCAGTCCCAGCGAACCGATGACGATGCGCCACCATGCGAAGGGTGCAAAGCCTCGCCGCGATACGAAATCCAGCAGAGAGCGAACGACGAAGAGGCCTGAGACAAAAGCGGCGATGAACCCCACGGCGATCAGCGCGCCGTCATCGAAGCTCAGCGCATCGCGGTTCTTGTAGAGATCGAGCGTGAAAGCACCGAGCATGGTCGGCATTGCCAGAAAGAACGAAAACTCGGCGGCGGAGCGCTTGTCCGTTCCCATCAGCAGCGATCCGACGATTGTGGCGCCAGACCGCGACGTGCCGGGAATCATCGCAAGGCATTGAAAGAGGCCGATCTTGAAGGCAAGCGACGGCGGATAATCCATGATGTCGGTATATTTCGGTTTCAGCGGCATACGATCGACCGCAAGCAGGATGACGCCGCCGACGATCAGCACCGCACAGATGAGCATCGGCGTTTCAAACAGCACGGTCTTGATGAAGTCATGCGCCAAAGCCCCGATGATCGCCGCCGGCAGGAAAGCGAGAGCAACGGCCAGCACGAAGCGGCGCGCTTTCGCGCTTGTCGGCAAAGCGAGCGCAATCGACACAAGCTTCTGAAAATAAACAAGGAGGATCGCAAGGATCGCACCAAGCTGAATAAGAACGGCAAAGGTGTTGCCGGGGGATTTGAAGCCTAGGAAATGCCCGGCCAGCAGCACATGCGCCGTTGAGGAGACGGGGATGAACTCCGTCAGACCCTCGATAATGCCCAGCAGAAGTGCGCTGATGATCGACTGGTCACCCATGAGATATCCTTCTTTTCAGGGGAAAGCGGCAATGGAAGGTAATAAAGCGCGACGCGTTCGACCGAACCGGTGCGACGCACTTTAAATTTTTGTTTTTATGCACGTCTTTGCCCCAAAACCGCTGCACACTTTTGGGAGACATGCCATAGCGTTAAACTTGTTTTAAAGTAGCCGAGTTCTTATAGCGTCTTGATGAAGCGAAACTGAAAAAGTTTTTCGGCAATGCCGATCATGACAACCAATCGTAAAAATTGAGTACCGATGCCAACTCTCTATCACTCTCCGATGTCGACCGCATCCCGGTTCGTTCGTCTGATCCTTGCGGAATACGGGTTCCAGACCGATCTCGTGGAGGAGCAGCCATGGGAAAGACGGCGAGAGTTTCTGGCGCTCAATCCTGCCGGTACCTTGCCGGTCTATCTGGACGACAATATGCGCTCGCTGAGCGGGCCCTATGTGCTTGCGGAATTTCTTGACGAAACGCACGGGGTTCTGAAGCGCGACCGTCGGCTTCTTGCCGAAGACCCGTTTCAGCGCGCTGAAATCCGCCGGCTGACGGAATGGTTTCTGCAGAAGATGGAAAACGACGTGACCCGGCCGCTGGTGCGGGAACGGGTCTATAAATTGCAGATGACGGCGGCGCAGGGTGGCGGACCGCCGGATTCCAAGCTGCTGCGCACCGCCCGCAACAATATTCGCCAGCACATCAAATATCTGGAATGGCTGGCCGGCTCGCGCACCTGGCTGGCCGGCGACCGGTTGAGCTATGCCGATCTTGCCGCGGCTGCCGCGGTTTCGGTGCTGGATTATCTCGGTGAGATCAACTGGCTCGAAGCGCCGATTGCCAAGGAATGGTATCAGCGGGTGAAATCCCGGCCTTCCTTCCGGCCGTTCCTCAGCGAACGCATTCCCCGACTTGCCCCTTCTTCCCACTACGCCGATCTGGACTTCTAAGGTCTGCCCATCCGGTTATTTGCTGCGGCGTGCGGCTGTATGTAAAGCATGTCGTTGTCCCGAAACCGCTGCACACTTTCGGGCGACATGCATTATATATGCCGCAGATTAACCCGCAGGAGAAACGACCATCGACGTCGCGAGCGAAAAGCAGCGAATACGCGCGCATAAACTGACGGACTTCGTTCGTCGGGAAGCGCTTTCACTTGGCTTTGATCTCTGCCGCATCACTGCCCCAGACAGCATTCCGCTCGCACCCGAAAGGCTGAGACAGTTTCTGGACAATGGCTATCACGGCACGATGGCGTGGATGGAGGAAACCGAGGCCCGCCGGGCAGAGCCGAAAACGCTCTGGGGAGACGTTCGTTCCATCGTCATGTTCGGGCTGAACTACGGTCCGGAAGAAGATCCGCGCGACCTGCTTTCCAAACCCGACAAGGCGGCCATTTCGGTCTATGCCCGCAATCGCGATTATCACGACGTAATCAAGGGGCGGCTGAAAGAAATCGCTACCCGTTTTGCCGCGCGTGCCGGCGAGCACGTAAAGGTCTTTGTCGACACCGCACCCGTAATGGAAAAACCGCTTGCCGCCGCCGCCGGTCTCGGCTGGCAGGGCAAGCACACCAACCTCGTCAGCCGCACCCATGGTTCGTGGCTATTTCTCGGCAGCATGTTCACCACGGCCGAACTCTGTCTTGACGAGGCTGAGAGGGACCATTGCGGGTCGTGCCGCGCCTGTCTCGATGCCTGTCCGACGGCCGCTTTCCCCGCGCCCTATCAACTGGATGCGCGCCGCTGCATTTCTTATCTCACCATCGAGCACAAGGGGCCGATCCCGCACGAATTTCGGCCGATGATCGGCAATCGCATCTATGGCTGCGACGACTGCCTTGCCGCCTGTCCGTGGAACAAATTCGCAGCCAGCGCCTCCGAGATGAAATTGCAGGCGCGCGAGGATTTGAAGGAGCCTTCCATCGCCTTCCTGCTCACGCTCGATGACGCCGCCTTTCGCAGTTTCTTCAGCGGCTCGCCCGTCAAGCGCATCGGCCGCAATCGCTTCATCCGCAACGTACTGATCGCGGCGGGCAACTCTGCCGACCGGCAATTTGTGGAACAATGCAAGGCGCTTGCCGAAACAGACCCTTCGCCGGAGGTGCGCGGCATGGCCGCATGGGCTTTGTCACGGCTTATGGACAGGGACGAATTCCGTACATACTCTGCCGGTCGCGCCCCGGAGCCTGATCCGGAGGCGGAAATGGAATGGCAACTGGCAGAGGCGTGACGCATGCATGTGATGATTTTCGGCGCGGGATATTCAGGAAAAGCAATCGCTAACGCGCTAAAGACCGAAGCAGCAAGCGTTTCCGGCACCACACGCAGCCAGAACAGGTTCCCAGACCTCGCCGCCGCAGGCATGACGCCGTTGCTCTTCGACGGTATTCAACTCAACGACGAACTCGTCGCCGCAATGGGCAATGTTACCCATCTCGTACAATCCGTCGCGCCGGGCAAGGATGGCGATCCGCTGCTTGCGCTTCTGGGCGGCGATCTGAAAAAGCTCATGCCCGATCTGAAATGGGTCGCTTATCTTTCCACTGTCGGCGTTTATGGCGATCATGGCGGCGCCTGGGTGGACGAGACAACGCCCTGCCGCCCGGTCTCCGCGCGATCCGTGGAACGGGTGGCTGCGGAAACCGCCTGGACTGCGGCGGCGGAAAAGGCGGGGGCGCCGCTTTCCATCCTGCGCCTTTCCGGAATTTACGGCCCCGGACGCAATACCTTCATGAATTTCGAGAAGGGAACGGCGCGGCGGCTAGTGAAGAAAGATCAGGTATTCAATCGCATCCGGGTCGAGGATATCGGTGCAGCACTTGCCTTTCTTGTAGCGAAAGACGAACGTGGCATCTTCAACGTGACCGACGATGAACCCTGCCCGCCGCAGGATGTGGTGAGCTTCGCAGCAGCGCTGATGGGGGTGGAACCGCCACCCGAACAGGCCTTCGAGACCGCCGATCTGACGCCGATGGCACGCTCTTTTTATGGCGAGAACAAGCGCGTTTCCAACGCCAGAATACGCGATCTCGGCTTCGATTTCCGCTTTCCGGAGTACAGGCTCTCCCTCAGACAATTGTGGGAAAACGGCGTCTGGCGGGGCTGAAAAATCCCCTGTCGAAAAGCGATGAAAAATCCTTCCAAGCCCGCTTTTGCGGATGGTTTTCGTCTCATTTCAGCCAATTAGGATTTTATTAACCGCCCAAAAATCAGTAAATTCAGAGTAATTAGAAAAATATTTCACTTACATTTCGTGAACCAGATTCACGAAGTCGTGACCTGCAACAGCATTTCGATTAACTATTGATTCCGCGTTATTTTTTCCACTTTTTTCTTAAAGCACGCTCTGACAGGCTCCCGGCTAGCGATCACGAATATTACAGGCTGTAACAGTTCGTGATTTGAGCTCAGCTTTTTTTCGCCATTTTTCCCTCGCCCTACAATCTCGCATCAAAAGGCGTTCAGGCCAGTTCATGGCCGTTTAGCAAGGGCACAATCAATCGGCGCGGGGCCGATTTTCAGGGAAGTACAGTTTGTTGAATATCCGTCGTATAACTTTCACCGCTGCAACTATCGCCGCCTGTTCAATCATTGCGCCTCTTCAGGCGAATGCGGCAAATGGTTGTGGAGGCGCATCGTGGTATGCGTTGACCTCCAAGACTGCTTCGGGTGAGCGCATGAACGCTGCCCACCTGACCGCTGCCCACCGCTCTTTGCGGTTCGGCACCAAGATCAAGGTGACCAATGCGCGCAATGGCAAGGCCGTTGTGGTGCGTATCAATGACCGCGGGCCGTTCATCAAGGGTCGCGTTCTCGATCTTTCCAAGGCGGCCGCCAAGAACATCGGCATGATCAATTCCGGCACCGCCAAGGTCTGCTACGAGATCGTCAAGGCCGATTGAGCCTTGCCCTCGCCGCCATTCGCGTCTACCAACCGGGCTTAGCACAAGAACGAGGTAGACAATGCGTTTAGGCGGGCGTTTGGCCGGAGCAATCGAAGTATTGGCGGATATTGAGGGACGCAGGCGTCCCGTCGCCGATGCTCTGAAAGATTGGGGCCTTGCCCATCGTTTCGCCGGTTCCGGCGACCGGGCCGCAATCGGCAACATCGTTTATGACGCGCTGCGCATGAAGCTCTCGCACGCCTGGCTGATGGATGACGACAGTGCCGTCTCTCTCGCCTATGCGGTTCTATTGCGGCAGTGGGGCAAAAGCTTTTCGGACCTTGAGGCGGAATTCGACGGCGACAAATTCGCGCCCACCGCACCCGATGCGGAAAGGCAGAAGGCCTTCCTCTCCCGTTCCCTCGGTGACGCACCGGCCTATATTCAGGGCGACATACCCGAATGGGTACAATCTTCCTTCGAAACCGCCTTTGGAGAGCGCTGGCTCGCCGAGGCGCAGGCGCTGAATGAGCGGCCCACGCTTGATCTGCGTGCCAACACCTTGAAAGCGACGCGCGACAAGGTGCTGAAGGCGCTGGAGGAGAGCGGCGCGGAAGCCACGCATATCGCCCGGCAGGGTGTGCGCATTCCCGCCGGCCAAGGCCCAACCCGCCTACCGAATGTCACCGCCGAACTGTCCTTCCAGAAGGGCTGGTTCGAAGTGCAGGATGAGGGCTCGCAGATCGTCGCCGATCTTGCCGGTGCTCGGGAAGGCGAGCAGGTCCTCGATTATTGCGCCGGTGGTGGCGGCAAGACGTTGGCCATGGCCGCCAGTATGAACAATAAAGGTCAGGTCCACGCTTTCGATGCCGATCGCAAGCGGCTCGCGCCGATCATCGAGCGGCTGAAGCGTGCCGGTACGCGCAATGTGCAGGTGCATGACCGCGCAGCGGGCCTTGCCCCGTTCCAGGAAAAATTCGACCGCGTTCTGGTCGACGCACCCTGCACCGGCACCGGAACCTGGCGCCGCCGTCCCGACACCAAATGGCGCCTGACGGCGCGCAATCTGGAAGAACGCGTGCAGCAGCAGGGCGAGGCGCTTTCGCAGGCCAAGGGTTTCGTGCGGCCCGGCGGCGAGCTGCTTTATGTCACCTGTTCGGTTTTGCCTGAAGAAAACGAACAGCAGGTCGGACGTTTCTGTGAGGAAAATCCAGAATTTACGATCGGTTCTGCACTGGAGCGCTGGCATTTGACTTTCGGCGGCCACGCGAACAAACCGCATTCCTCCGACGGCAAGACAGTGACGTTAACGCCTGCAACCACAGATACGGATGGCTTCTTCTTCTGCTTGATGAAGCGCAAAGCATAGTACCGTCTTTGCAAGCACCGATTTTTCTTGGAATACGACGCCGGATCTTGTTTCTAAGCATTCTAAACTAGAATGTTTGACACAAGTTTATGATTGGGTCAGAACTCGCTTGCCGCGGCGCGAAGTCATTTCGCGCCTGTCGAAGGAGAGGGATCATGATCCGCAAAACCATTCTCAGCGCTTCTCTTGCGCTTCTTGCCGCATCTGCGGTTTTCACCGCGCTTCCCGCCCGGGCTGCCACCGATGCGGCGGCCGTCGTCAAGCATTACGCCGATGTCGCGCATGCCAAATATGAGGATTCGCTGACCACGGCGAAGGCGCTGGACAAGGCCATCGATGCGCTGATCGCAACGCCGAGCGAAGAAGCCCTGAAAGCCGCCCGGGAAGCATGGATCAAGGCCCGCGTTCCCTATCAGCAGTCGGAAGTCTATCGTTTCGGCAACCCGATCGTCGACGATTGGGAAGGCAAGGTGAACGCCTGGCCGCTGGATGAAGGCCTGATCGACTATGTCGACGGTTCCTACGGGACGGAAAGCGACGAGAACGAGCTTTACGTCGCCAACATCATCGCCAATCCGAAGATCAAGATCAGCGGTGAAGAGGTCGACGCCTCCAAGATCACCCCCGAGCTGATCGAAAGCCTGCACGAGGCGGGCGATGTCGAAGCCAATGTCACGACCGGTTACCACGCCATCGAATTTCTGCTCTGGGGTCAGGATCTGAACGGCACCGGACCGGGCGCAGGCAACCGCCCCTACACCGACTACGACAAAGCAAAATGCACGAACGGCAATTGCGACCGTCGCGCCGATTACCTGAAATCCGCTTCGACCCTGCTGATCAAGGATCTTCAGGAGATGGTGGATGCCTGGGCGCCGGAGGGCGAAGCCACGAAGACATTGGAAGCCGATCCGAAAGCGGGCCTCACCGCCATCCTCACCGGCATGGGTTCGCTCTCCTATGGCGAGCTGGCGGGTGAGCGTATGAAGCTCGGCCTTCTGCTGCACGACCCGGAAGAAGAGCATGATTGCTTCTCCGACAACACCTACAATTCGCATCTTTACGACGCGATCGGCATCGCCTCGGCCTATACCGGTGACTACACCCGCGCAGACGGAACGAAGATGACGGGCGCCTCGCTGTCTGAACTGGTCGGCGCTAAGGACAAGGCTCTGAACGACGAGATGCTGGCGAAGCTGAACAAGACGCTCGACGCCATGCACGCGATGGAAAAGCGCGCGCAGACCGTCGAGGCCTATGACCAGATGATCGGCGAGGGCAACAAGGAAGGCAACGCCGTGGTTCAGACGGCCATCGACGGCCTGCTCGACCAGACGAAGACTGTCGAACGCGTCATTGCGGCGCTCGATCTGGGCAAGATCGAGCTTGAAGGCTCCGACAGCCTCGACAATCCTAACACCGTCTTCAAATAAGCGGTAAAGCGGGCCGTGGATCGCCGCGGCCCGTTATTCTCCATCCACCCTTGTTTTCATGCAATTTTTGCCGCCGCCGATCCGCAAGCCATTCTTCTTCGCCGCGGCAGCCTGCCTTGCAGCGTCGATGGCGCTTGCCGAACCGCTGCGGGACGATCTGACGGAAAAAGATCGAAGTCGCGTACTGGCCGTGACCGCGCCAACGACGTATTTTACCAGGCCGGAACCTTTCGAGGCCATGTCAGGCGGAGCAACGACAAGTGTCGGCAAAGCCGACAGCGGCGCGTTTTCACATCCTTCCACCACCATGCCGCTCGAGCGAAAGCAGGATTTCAAGCTCGGCAATGCGCTGTTCCAGAAGCTCTGGGTCTCCTCCCCTTCTTCCACACAGGCCTCGGATGGGCTCGGGCCGCTTTTTAACGCACGTTCTTGCCAGACCTGCCATGTCAAGGATGGCAGGGGTCGACCGCCCCTTGCCGGAGAAGACGCCGTCTCGCTGTTTCTGCGGCTGGCGCGACCGGCCCGCAACGAAGCCGAACGACAGGCCATTGCCAGCCACCAAGTGCCGAATTTTCCCGATGAGACCTATGGCCGGCAGCTTCAGAACCTGGCCATTCCCGGCCTTGCAGCCGAAGGCAAGCCAGTCATCACCTATAGGGAAGAGCCGGTTCAATTCGCGGATGGCGAGGTGGTGATGTTACGGAAGCCCGACTATGCCGTGGCGAATCTGCAATATGGCCCGCTTGGCGCCGACACGGCGCTTTCAGCGCGCATTGCCATGCCCACCCTCGGGCTGGGCCTGATTGAGGCCATTGCCGAGGCTGATATTCTGGCCAAGGCCGACCCGAACGACAACGATGGCGACGGCATTGCCGGGCGTCCCGCATGGGTCAAAGACCATCGCACTGGCGAGGTGAAACTCGGGCGGTTTGGTTGGAAAGCGCAAAATGCGAGCGTGCGCGACCAGAGCGCCAGCGCCTTTTCCCACGATATCGGCATTTCCACGCCGGATGCGCCGAATGCCTATGGCGATTGCACCGAGGCCCAGAAGGACTGTCTTGCCATGCCGACCGGCGTGCAGCCCAGGCTCGGGCCGGTGGAGGCGCCCGATCCGGTTCTCGATCTCGTGACCTTCTATACCGAAAACCTCGCCGTGCCGCGCCGCCGCAACGTCGATGATCCGACGGTCCTGCAGGGAAAGCAGCTTTTCTACGCCTCCGGCTGTACGGCCTGCCACACCCCGAAATTCGTAACCCGCCGCGACGCCGCCGACCCCATGCATGCTTTCCAGCTGATCTGGCCCTATTCCGATTTTCTGCTGCACGACATGGGCGAAGGACTTGCCGATGGCCAGCAGGTGGGCGAAGCCAGCGGACGGCAGTGGCGAACCCAGCCGCTCTGGGGCATAGGCCTCACCCAAAAGGTCAATGGCAACGGTTTTTACCTGCATGACGGCCGGGCGCGCAGCCTGCCGGAAGCGATATTGTGGCATGGCGGCGAAGGGCAAAAAGCGCGAAACGCCTTCGCCGCCTTGCAAAAATCCGACCGGCAGGCTTTGCTGGCCTTTCTGGAGTCCCTTTGATGAAAAATACCATGCGAAAAATTTCCGGCGTCATATCCGTATTGGTGCTTCTGACCACGCTTCCGGCGAGGGCGCAGGATGTCGAACTGATGCCGCCGCCGCCGCTCGACCCGGTTAAGGTGCAGAGTGTGATGGAAAAGGCGGTAAACGGCTTTATCCGTCCCGGCTATGACCGCTTCCGGCAGTCGGCGAAGAGGCTGGAAGGCCGCATGAAAGCTTTCTGCACCGCTCCCTCGGAAACGACGGCGGCGGCTGCCAAGGCTGCCTTTGTCGATACGGTGTCAAGCTGGTCGACAATCGAGATCGTACGTGTCGGCCCTGTCATTGAGAAGAACCGTTTCGAACGGGTGCTTTATTACCCCGACAAGAAGGGTCTCGGGCTGAAACAGGTGCAGCGCTATCTCACCGAAAAGGATGAAAGCGTCACGAGTGCGGACGGCCTCAGCGGCAAGAGCGTTGCGGCGCAAGGGCTCGGCGCTCTTGAGTTCGTGCTTTACGGAACAGGAGCGGAAGAGCTGCTCGACAGGAAAGGTGATTTCCGCTGCCGCTACGGCGCAGCTATCGCCGGCAATATCGCCAATGTGGCGGCGGAACTTTCCGACAGCTGGAATGCGCCCGACGGTGCGCAGAAAAACTGGACGGAGCCCGGAGCGGACAACCCCGTCTTTCGTGATGAGCGCGAGGCGCTTGTTGCCCTGCTCGGTATTCTCGTCCACGGCTCCGAAGCCATCCGCGACCAGCGGATCGAAACCTTCTACAAGGGACCGGACAAGGCAGGTTTTCCCCGCACCGCCATTTATTGGCGCTCCGGCCAGACCTGGCAAAGCATTTCCACCAATATCAAGGCGGTTCAGACCCTGCTGCACACGGCGGATATGGTCGAACTCGTACCGCCGGATCAGCGCTCCATCGTCAACTCCATCGATTTCATCGCCAAATCGATGATCCGCGTTGCCGGGACAATCGATACGGATGTGCAAAAAGCGCTGGATCAGGACGATCAGCGCGCCAAGGTGGATTATCTGCTGCTCAATGGCAAAGACCTGATCTACCGCCTGAACGATCAATATGGCGGCGCGATCGGCCTCAGTTCCGGCTTTTCCTTCGCCGATGGAGATTGAACCGATGATCTCCGGCGCCAAACGGATGCTGATAGATCGGCGCAGCTTCATCAAGGCGGCAGGAGCTCCCTTTCTCGCCGCGCTGGCTCCCCGTTCACTTTATGCGCTCGAACGGGCGGACGCGGTCTTCGCTTCCGCCTTTCGCGCCCGTGACGGGTCCTACGGCATTGCGACGGTGAGCGAAGGCGGCGAGATCATCGACCGCGTCGCGCTTCCTGCCCGCGCCCATGGAATGGCGACGAGCCATGCGACCGGCATGACCGTGGCCTTTGCGCGCCGGCCCGGCACCTTCTTCATGGC
Organism: Agrobacterium salinitolerans; assembly: GCF_002008225.1. GTDB lineage: Bacteria > Pseudomonadota > Alphaproteobacteria > Rhizobiales > Rhizobiaceae > Agrobacterium > Agrobacterium salinitolerans. The sequence continues at coordinate 41,009 of NZ_MRDH01000019.1, forward strand.
CTTCGATCCCGCGCGGCGCGGCGAACCGATTGTGATGCACACACCGGAAAACCGCCACTTCTACGGCCACGGGCAATTCTCACCCGATGGCGCGATTCTTTACGCCAGCGAAAACGACTTCGACGGCAATCGCGGCGTTATCGGTCTCTATGACGCCCGCAACGGCTTTGCCCGCATCGGCGAATATGATGCGCATGGCATCGGCACACATGACATGACGGTAAGCGATGACGGCCGGCTGATCGTGATCGCCAATGGCGGCATCGAAACCCATCCGGATTTCGGCCGAACCAAGCTCAATATCGACAGCATGCAGCCGTCCCTCGTGCTTCTGGACGCCTCGACCGGGCAGTTGATCCAGAAACACGCCATGCCGGAGCAGCTTCGGCAGCTTTCCACCCGTCATGTCGATCTCGGCGATGACGGCCGTATCTGGTTCGCCTGTCAATATGAAGGACCGCGCAACGATCTTCCGCCGCTTGTCGGCCATTTCTCCAAGGGTGAGGATGTGGCCTTCGTCGATCTGCCGGAAGAAACGACGGTGCGTCTCGCCAATTATGTCGGGGCCATTGCCGTCAACCGGCGCGATGGGCTGGTGGGACTGACCTCGCCCAACGGCAACGCCGCCGTGACGCTGGATGCGAAAACCGGGCGCGTCGTTTCCGAGACGACCGTGCGAGAAGCGGCAGGCGTCGCGCCCGCCGCGAGAGGCATTGCGGTATCTTCCTATGACGGATTTTTCGAAACCCGGCGCAGCGACGTGGCGTGGGACCAGCACATCGTGCGTTTGCCCAGCTAAAATACTGAAAAGAAAGGGGAACAAAAGCCCGCCCTTTGCATTGGACGGACTATGAGAAACCTTGCCGTCTATATCGTTTTTGTGGTTGTCGTTGTTGCCGTGGGGGGGCTGATTGGCGTCAACAATGTGCCCGGCGAATGGTATCAATCGCTGCAGAAGCCCTTCTTCAATCCACCCAACTGGATTTTCGGGCCCGTCTGGACCGCGCTTTACGTGCTGATCGGCATTGCCGGCGCACGGACATGGATCCGCAAGCCGATGGGGACGCGCATGCGGCTCTGGTTCACGCAAATGGTGCTGAACTTCCTGTGGTCTCCGATTTTTTTCGGAATGCAGAGCCCGGCAGGTGCGCTCATCATCATCTTTCCGATGCTGATCTGCATCGTCGCCTTTGTGGCGCTCACCTACCGCCGTGACCGCATATCCATGTGGCTTTTCGTGCCCTATGCCGTATGGGTCGCCTTTGCCACGGCACTGAATGCGAGCATAGGCATGCTCAACTAGACTGTTTTCGTATTCCCGAAAGGAAACCGGGCTCCACTTTTTCTGGAAATGTTCTAATTCTCCGCACCGCCCTTGCCTTGCCTGCCGCCACGCGCCATGTCAGTTTGCGATGAGGCAGAAGCAGGCAGGTAGGCCATGGAGATCACGGATCCCGGCGATTTTCGTCAGCGGATAGAAAGAAGCTTTGCGCGGCAGGGCGTGGTGCAGGCGATCAGCGCCGAGATCAGCCGTATCGAACACCGTCTGGTGGAAATCGAACTGCCTTTTCATGAAAAGCTGACGCAGCAGCACGGCATATTACATGCGGGCGTCATCGCCGCGGGTCTGGATACGGCCTGCACCTATGCCGCTTATACGATCATTGAGCCGGAAGCCTCGCTGCTGACCATCGAATTCAAGGTCAACCTCATGTCGCCCGGGCGCGGTGAGCGGTTCCTGTTTCGCGGCGAGATCATCAAGCCCGGCAACAATCTGATCGTGGCGGATGGTCGTGCCTATGCCCTGTCCGATGGGCCGGCAAAGCTGATCGCCTCCATGACGGGCACGATGATGGTGGTGAAGGGTCGCGAGGATATTATCGGATGAGCTACCGGCTTTCGCATGTTGCGGATAAATCCGTCCTCTTCGTCATGGCGGCCTCCCCCGAATACGGGCCCCATCTTCAGGCACGCATTGCACCGCTGATGACCGGTATCGGCCCGGTCGAGGCGGCGATTGCAGTCACGGCCGTTCTTGCCGGTCTCGATGCGGCCGATCACCTGCCGGACCTCGTCGTTTCGCTCGGTTCCGCCGGTTCGCGGACGCTGGAGCAAACCGGCGTCTATCAGGCCATTTCCGTTTCCTATCGCGACATGGATGCCTCCGCCTTTGGTTTCGAAAAGGGCTGCACGCCGCTGCTCGATCTGCCCGCCGAAGTGGCCTTGCCTTTGCGGATACCGGACATTGCCGAGGCGCGGCTTTCCACGGGCGCCAATGTCGTTTCAGGCGAAGCCTACGGGCTGATCGACGCCGATATGGTGGAAATGGAAACCTTTGCGGTTTTAAGAGCCTGCCAGCGCTTCGGCGTACCGCTCGTCAGTCTGCGCGGCATTTCCGACGGCAAGGCCGATGTGAACCATGTGGATGACTGGACGGAGTATCTTGATATCATCGATGAAAAGCTCGCCGATGCCGTCGACCGGCTCTGCCGCGCCATTGAGGATGGCGTGATTGCCCTTTGAAACCTTGCGATTTTCGCAAATTTCCGCCCTTTGACGCCCGCTTCCGGGTTGCCTAAAGCCCCGCTTTTCTTTAAAGGCTCGCCATGACCCAGATAGCCCATCCCGACAGCATTCTCATCATCGATTTCGGCAGCCAGGTGACGCAGCTGATTGCGCGCCGCATCCGCGAAGCCGGGGTCTATTGCGAAATCCATCCGTTCCAGAATGCCGCAGAGGCGTTCGAGAAGCTTCAGCCCAAGGGCGTGATCTTCTCCGGCGGCCCCGCATCCGTGACGGCGGAAGGAAGCCCGCGCGCACCGCAGGCGGTGTTTGACAGCAAGGTTCCGATCCTCGGCATCTGCTACGGCCAGCAGACGCTCTGCACCCAGCTCGGCGGTACCGTTGAAGGTGGCCACGCAGCCGAATTCGGCCGCGCCGATATCGACATCAAGAAGGCAAGCCCTCTGTTCGACGGTTTCTGGGAGCAGGGCAAGAGCTATCCTGTGTGGATGAGTCACGGCGATCGCGTCACGAAGCTGCCGGACGGTTTCGAGGTGATCGCGACTTCCGAGAATGCACCTTTCGCCATCGCCGCGGACGAGAAGCGTCACTATTACACCACCATGTTCCACCCGGAAGTGGTGCATACGCCTGATGGCGGCAAGCTGCTTTCCAACTTCGTGCACAAGATCGTCGGGCTCAAATCCGACTGGACGATGGCCGCCTATCGCGCCGAAATGATCCGCAAGATCCGCGAGCAGGTCGGCACCGGCCGCGTGCTCTGCGCGCTTTCCGGTGGCGTCGATTCCTCCGTTGCGGCCATCCTCATTCATGAGGCGATCGGCGACCAGCTCACCTGCGTTTACGTCGACCACGGCCTGATGCGGCTTGGCGAAAGCGAGCAGGTCGTCGGCATGTTCCGCGATCATTACAACATTCCGCTGGTGCATGTGGATGCCGCCGACCTGTTCCTCGGTGAACTCTCGGGCGTTTCCGATCCGGAAGTGAAGCGCAAGACCATCGGTCGTCTGTTTATCGAAGTCTTCGAGGCCGAAGCGGCCAAGATCGCTGCCGATGGCAAGGGCGCACCGAAGTTTCTGGCGCAGGGAACGCTGTACCCTGACGTCATCGAGAGCGTCTCCTTTTCCGGTGGCCCTTCGGTCACCATCAAGAGCCACCACAATGTCGGCGGTCTTCCCGAGCGCATGAACATGCAGCTCGTCGAGCCGCTGCGTGAGCTCTTCAAGGATGAAGTGCGTGCGCTCGGCCGTGAACTCGGCCTACCGGACAGCTTCATCGGCCGCCACCCCTTCCCCGGCCCGGGCCTGGCAATCCGCTGCCCCGGTGCGATTACCCGTGAGAAGCTGGATATTCTGCGCAAGGCGGATGCGATCTATCTCGACGAAATCCGCAAGGCCGGTCTCTACGACACCATCTGGCAGGCTTTCGCCGTGCTGCTGCCGGTGCAGACCGTGGGCGTCATGGGCGATTACCGCACCTATGACTTCGTCTGCGCGCTACGCGCCGTGACCTCGGTGGACGGCATGACGGCGGATTTCTATCCCTACGACATGAATTTCCTTGGCCGCGCAGCAACCCGCATCATCAACGAAGTGCGCGGCATCAATCGCGTCGTCTATGACGTGACGAGCAAGCCGCCCGGCACGATCGAGTGGGAGTGACGGCGGCGTAGTTTCGGATATTGCAGGATATTCCGTCGCAGAATCGGTGGTTTGGTATGCTGATTGATGGCGATAGATATCAGCATGTCGGCTATGCGGTTTCCGAACGTCGTACGTGATTGGCCGCCCTTATGCAGAGCGGTTGCGTGCCAGCCCGCAGCACCTTGTTTCAATTGCGTCCTATGTAAGCGCTCCGGACGCCTAAGCGGCAGCAGGCTGGCTTGAGCAGACCTCATACAAGCTGAACGACGACCTTTCCCTTGGCGCGCCCGGTTTCCAGATAGGCGAGCGCTTCACTTGCCTGATCGAATGGAAAGACCTTGTCGATAACAGGACGGATGTGACCGGCTTCGATGATCCCGCCGATTTGCGCGAGTTGATCGCCGTCGGGATGGACGAACAGAAAAGAATAGCGGACATCACGCTTCTTCGCGAGGCGCAGGATCTTACGGCTCATGAGGCTGAAGACGAAGCGCAGCACGGCATTGAGGTTTCGCGCGCGGGCGAAGGCAGCATCAAGCGGGCCGATCAGCGAAACAATAATGCTGTTGGGCTTCAGGATTTGTAGCGACTTCTCGATGCCGTCGCCACGGATGGTCCCGAGCACCATGTCGTAGCCGCGCAGGACCGTTTCGAATTCCTGCTTCTTGTAATCGACCGCCTCGTCTGCGCCGAGGCTCTTTACAAGATCGATATTGCCCGTGCTGGTCGTCGTGCCGACCTTGGCGCCGAGGTGCTTGGCGAGCTGAATGGCAAAGGTGCCGATGCCACCCGATCCGGCGGGAATGAAGACCTTCTGCCCGGCCTTCAGCCCTGCCCGCTCCTTGAAGGCTTGCCAGGACGTGAGGCCAACCATCGGGATCGACGCTGCTTCGACAAAATCAAGGTTGGTCGGCTTCGACGCTGCAAAGCGCTCAGGAACCGCAACGAAGTCAGCCAGAGTTCCGCGACCAAGATCGAAGACGCTGGCAAAGACCGCATCTCCGACTTTGAACCGTGTCACGCGAGTTCCTACCTCCTTCACGATGCCTGCGACATCGCTGCCCATCGTGGCTGGCAGATCGAACTTGAGCACGGGTTTGAACGTGCCCTTGGGGATCATGTTGTCAATCGGGTTCAGCCCAACGGCATGCACCTGGACGAGAATTTCATCAGGGCCAATGACGGGACGCGGCATGTCCGCATAGTCGGGTTGGGTCGATTTGCCATAACGTTTGAAGATAAGAGCTTTCATCGTGTTCTGCCTTGAAGAGAATGTTATTGTGATCTGAAGGGGACGTGCGGATCAGCCCGCCAGGAAAGCTTTCGCTTCTTTCAGGAAGGCATCATGATATTGGAAAATGCCGCCGTGCCCAGCGTCGGGGTAAAGGACGAGTTTGGCGTGCGGAATGCGTTCTGCCATGTCGGTCGAATTTTCCCTCGGCACCATGATATCGTGGTCACCATTCGCGACCAGGACAGGCTGCTGAATGGTTTCAAGCGGCTGCGAGGGCTGGAGCCCCCACGCCTTGATGGCCTTTAACTGGCGAAGCATGGGGCCGAATCCGACGGTTTTGTCCCGGTCGCTCTTTCGCTCCCTCAGCCGTGCAACGAAGGCATTGGCGGCCCGGCGGCTATTGGCGCTGGACGTGAAAAACAGAAAGACCTTGGGGTCGCGGAACGTGGCGAGGCCCTTGAAGATCAGTGGCCAGGAAACGGCTCCAACCTTTACAATACCCTTTCCACCGGCAGGCCCGGTCCCGGCCAGAATGACGCGCCGCACCAGCTCGGGCGCGTCGAACAGGATCTGCTGGCTGACGAAGCCACCCAAGGAAAATCCGATCAGATCGACTTGAACCAGCCCGAGTGCACGAATGACGGCGATCATGTCACGCGACATATCCTTGATCGCCAGCGGCGCCTTGCCGCTCGAGGTTCCTATACCGCGATAATCGAGCGCGTAGACCGGGCGATCGGCCGAAAGTCCTTCCACCAGCCGTGGGTCGAAATTGTCGAGGTTCGCCGCCCAGTGGTTTAGGAGTACGACCGGGACACCTGTGGCAGGGCCAAGACGGCGGTAGGCAAACCTTGTGCCAAGCGCCTGGACATGTTGGGTCGGGACAGTTTTCCAATCAGACATGCGGTTGTCATTGACCATGGTGGGTTATCCCTGGATGCTACGCTACCGTTTTTGACGCAGCGGATAGTTGAGAGAACAGTTGGTCTCGGTAGGCAGGCGGCGGCCCAGACGAACGCCGCCCGCCTGGCATCAGTCGGCCAGTGTCGGATAGTCGGTGTAGCCCTTGGCTCCGCCGCCGTAGAGCGTGGTAAAATCCACATCATTCAGCGCAGCGCCGGCTTTCAGCCGTTCCACCAGATCAGGATTGGCGATAAACATCCGGCCAAATGCGAAAAGGTCGGCGTCGCCGTGAGCGAGTTGTAACTCGGCAAGCGTCAGGTCCAGGCCATTGTTGACCATAAAGGTTTGGCCAAAGCGCTGGCGCAAGGCTGCATAATCGAATGGCGTCGCCTCGCGCGGGCCGCCTGTCGCGCCTTCGACGATATGGATATAGGCGATGCCGAGCTTGTCGAGTTGTTCCGCGACGTAATTGAACTGCTGCTGTTCGTTGCCAGAGAGGATGATGCCGCTCGCAGGCGAGACCGGTGACAGGCGAACGCCGGTACGATCAGCACCGATCTCTCTCGACACGGCTTCGGCCACCTCAAGCAGCAGGCGGGCGCGGTTCTCGATTGAGCCGCCATAAGCGTCGGTCCGGGTATTCGCCGTCTCGCGCAAGAACTGATCGAGCAGATAGCCGTTGGCACCATGCACCTCGACGCCATCGAAGCCCGCTTCGATGGCATTGGCGGCTGCCTGCCGGAAAGATTCGACAATGCCGGGGATCTCATCGGTCTCAAGAGCGCGTGGCTCCGATACATCGGCAAAACCGTTGTTGACGAATGTCTTGGTTTCCGCACGAATGGCCGACGGAGCGACGGGAGCCTTACCGCCGAGCAGGTCCACGTGGCTGACGCGGCCGACATGCCAAAGCTGGACAAAGATGCGTCCACCCTTGGCGTGTACGGCGTCCGTCACCGTGCGCCAGCCAGCGATCTGTTCGCGCGTGTAGAGACCGGGAGTATCCTGATAGCCCTGTGCCTGTTCAGAGACCTGGGTCGCCTCGGTGATGATCAGTCCGGCGCTGGCGCGCTGGGCATAATATTCCGCCGCAAGCGCGCCAGACACCAGGCCGGCTCCGGCACGGTTGCGGGTCAGCGGCGCCATCACGATGCGATTGGAGAGAGGCAGGGAACCGAGCTTGTATGGCTCGAAGAGAGACTTGTCAGTCATAGGGTTATCCCCTTCTATGGAAACTGGAAATGTTGAACCGATTGCAGCCAATCAGCCCTTGGTCCGGTAGCGCTCAGCCGCATGGGTCTGAGCGAAATTCGGCAACATGGCTTGGCGTGCCGCCTGGAATGCATCCCATTGCGCGGCATCGGGCAGTGGCGGGACCGTGACCGGCTCGCGGCGGTCGAACCCAACCAGCGCTGCATCGACCAGTTCACCCACCTCCATCACACCGCTCATGGTGTTGACGTCAGCACCGGCATGTTCCCAGATTTCAGTGCGCGTGGCCGCGGGAAGCACGGCCTGGATGTAGACGCCCTTGGGGCCGAGCTCGATGCTTAGTCCCTGCGACAGGAACAGGATGAACGCCTTGGTGGCGCCATAGACGGTCATCGCGAATTCCGGCGCAACGCCGACGACGGAACCAATGTTGATGATTGCGCCGCTGCCTGCCTCAGCGAAACGAGGGGCGACCGCGCTGGCAAGCCGCAGCGGCGCCGTGGTGTTGAGCGCGACCAGCCGGGTGACCTCATCCGTGGACTGATCGAGGAAGCTGCCTCCGAGCGCCGTGCCGGCATTGTTGACGAGGATGCCAATGCTGCTGTCGTCACGCAACCGGGCTTCGACCGCGGCAAGGTCTGCCGGCTTGGTCAGATCTGCCTGCATGATGTCGACCTTTACCCCCGTTTCGCCGCGCAGGCGGGTCGCAAGGGCCTCCATGCGATCGCTATTGCGCGCAACGAGGACAAGATCGCGGCCGCGACGGGCGAAGCGGTCAGCGTAAATCGCGCCGATGCCTGTGGAGGCTCCGGTGATGAGAACGGAAGGAGTAGCGGTCATGGGATTGCTCTCTGCTCGGTTAGGACCTATATTCATGACGGTCGTCATGATTGCGTAAATATGATGACCGTCATGATTATGTCAATGGGACCAGTGGAGAATTTTTGAAATGAAGGTCAGCCGAGAGCAGATGATCGAGAATCGGCGCCGCATTCTGGACGTGGCGAGCGGATTGTTTCGCGAGAAGGGTTTTGATGCAGTCAGCGTATCGGAGGTGATGAAGGCCGCCGGTCTCACCCACGGTGGTTTCTATGGCCATTTCACCTCGAAGGATGACCTCATTGCCGCAACGATTGCGCATGCGCTCTCGGGTGATGAACGCGGCACCCTCGATTTGCGGGCGTATCTCGAAGACTATCTCGCACCAAAACATCGCAACAACCCGGCCAGAGGCTGTCCAACGGCAGGGCTGGCAGCTGATATCCGCCATCAGACACCGGCGGCTCGCGCCGCCATGACAGCCGGGCTTCAGGCCCAAATCGAGCGCATGGCGAAGGCTCTTCCTGACATCAATGCGTCGGAACGGCGGCGCGCGGCTATAGGAACCTGGGCTGCGATGGTCGGGGCGGTGATCCTTGCCCGCGCGATCGACGACGACACTCTTTCGGATGAAGTCCTGGAAGAGACGCGGGCCTGGATCGAGGCTGGGTTACATCCTTCCTCAAATTGAAAGCTGGCTGAGCGAAGACAGTCGCCTTCGGGAGCGCAAGCGCCGCGGGCAGACCCCCACGGCGCTTCCAATGTCAGGCGGTGCGCCAGGGCTGAAGCACCACCTTTCCAGTGGTCTGACGACCTTCAATCAAACGGTGTGCTTCAGCAGCTTGCGACAGCGGCAGCACCGTGCCGACCTGGATCTTGACCTGACCGCTCGCCACGAAGCCGATCAGTTCACCGATGGTCGCCATCAACAAGTCAGCATTGGCAAGATAGGCACCAATGTAGAAGCCGACCACGCTATGGTTCATCGACGTCAGTCGCCATGGGTCGACCAGCGCGGTCTTTCCACTGGACTGGCCGAGAAAAATCATGCGGCCGAACGGCGCCATTGCATCCAGCGCCTGATTCAGGGTGTCGCCCCCGGCCGTCTCGATGACGATGTTGACGCCTTGCCCATCGGTGATCCGGCGAACATCGTCAGCCCAGTCTGGCTTGGTATAATCGACCGAGACATCCGCACCGAGGGCCTCGGCCTTGGCGCGCTTCTCTGGCGTGCTGGCAGCGGCGATGATCTTACCGGCGCCATAGAGCTTGGCGAGCTGGATCGCGAACGACCCAACACCACCGGCCGCCCCTTCAATGAGGACGTTTTCGCCCGGCAAAAGTTTGGCGGCCTGCTTCAGGGCGATGGCAGCGGTGAGGCCGTGGCCCAACAGGGCGGCAGCCTGAACGGCATCGAAGCCTTCCGGCAGCGGGATGATCGTAGCGGCGGGAACCACAACATACTGGGCATATCCGCCCGCACCCGGCGCCGCGAGAACCGATAGGCCAACAGGAATGTTGGTCACGCCGTCGCCGAGCGCGGCGACTGTGCCAGCAACCTCGGCGCCAAGAATGAACGGAGGCGGCGAAGGTTCGGGATAGTCATCGCCGCGACGACGCATGATGTCGGCGAAATTCATGCCGACGGCCTCGACCTTGATCAGCACTTCGCCGGGACCCGCGACCGGATCAGGAACGTCCTCATAAACCAGAACGTCCGGGCCACCCGTTGAGTGGAAACGTATCGCTTTCATACTGCAGGCTCTCTGTTTGTGAAACGGATGCCCTTAAGGTATAATTCATATACCTAGTGTCAATTAGGTACTTCAAATAGACCAGGTATATTGAAGGAAACCTCATGACCGATGCGCTTTGCCCGACCGAATATAGCGATCATCTCAGCAGGATGATCCTCGACCAAATCGCCGACAAATGGTCGATCCTCATCATTGCGGCACTCTGCTCCGGACCCATGCGCTTTAATGGACTGAAGCGCGAGCTGAACGGTGTCACGCAGAAGGCTCTGACACAGACGCTGCGTCGACTGGAACGTTTGGGACTGATCGAGCGACGAGTGTTCCCCGTGTCGCCGGTCGCAGTCGAGTACAGCGTTACTCCGCTGGGCGAATCGCTGAAAGCGCCGTTTCAGGCGATCTTTCAGTGGTCTGTTGCCCATGGGCCGGAGATTGAGGCGGCGAAGCAGCGGTTCGATCGGGAACGCGACGGCGCCTGACCGCTCAATGGAACTGGGGGTCGCCAGATGCGCTCATAGGAGTGAGGTGCTGACGGTACTTTCGGCGCGTGTCTCGCTCAGACGTTAGTTCTCCGCCTGGCGCGGAAAGAGCCGATAGTAGTCGAAAGATGGCTTGCGGAGGCCAGTGGAAATTCCTAAATGATATCAGTAGCATAGCTTTCTGACGGGTCCTGGGCCGGTAGTAATCAAGCCGAAAAATATTTTCTGAAATGAATTCAATTTGTTAGCATGAAATCGAACAATTGAGTGGGAATAAGCGAAGGCGGAGCAATTCCGCCTTCTGTTCATCTTTTGTTCTTTATTTTATCACCGCACAATGATAGGTTTCCGGCCTTGGCATAAGGCTGTGGAGCATCGTCATGGAGTGCGAGTTGACGGACGAAAGAGCCTTGAGGCAGCTTTGCTTTGATGGGCTGGAGCCGCAGAAAATACGACGCGTCAATCCACGCTTTCGAAACAAGCTCCTGTTGCTGCTGAAGCCGCCACGGCAATTGGCGGAAAGAATGTTTGCCGATGCGTCGCATCATGCTCTGGGTCGGACAACCCGTGAGGCATATCCCGCCGAGCTTTTGCACATAACCCTGCTGTGTTTGGGATGTTTCGAGACGATCCCTCACGGACTGACAAGCAGACTGAAGGCGGCAATGGGTGCGGTAAGCGCGCGGCCTGTTCCGGTCACCCTGGACGGAAGTGCACTTTTTGGCAATCGCAACAGTTTGGTCCTACGAAACGGTGGTGATCAGCCGGAGATCCATGCCCTGGTGAGGCTGCTGCAACGGGCGCTTCGACAGGCGAACCTTCCCTATATCCCTGCACCATCTTTTACACCGCATATCACGATGATTTATAGCTGCGGGAAGATGGAACCGATGCCGGCCGGAAAGCCATATAGCTGGCTTGCGAGTAATTTCGAGCTTGTTTTCAGCCATAATGGCGAAACCCGACATGAGTCCCTTGGACGCTTCGCACTCTCCGCAAAAGCGGATCGGTATGAGCTGCTCGAAAGTCAGCTACATCTACCGCACAAACTGATCGGTCCTAGAAAACGACCGAACCGGAAGCAGTCGGAACGCTAAGGCGCGCCAAAATATACTCACGGGCGAGGCGAAATCGCCTCGCTACAAACGATAGCAGCTTAGAGCTGAACCTTGTCGAAAGCCTTGCCGTCGATGCCGAGAGCTTCTAGATCGGCACGGGCGGGCTTGCGATGTGCGCGAACAGCGGCCGAAACCGAGAGCGCTGCACCGAGAACGGCGAAGGTTTCACCGAAGAAGTTACGCGATGTCTTTGCAACCTGACGCATTTTAATCTCCATCTTTGTTGCCCAGATAATGGGGATTTCAGGCATCTTCTACAACTCTCGATGCAGCAGGGAAGCCATGCAGCTTTGCTCGCGCTCGTTTGGATGTCAGCCACCTCGATTTTGCATAGCTCAAGCATTATGAGGGATGAATCGACGCAAGGCGCCTCAGGCGGCAGCTTGAATAAGATGGATATTTTGTTATGCCGGAAGGCTTGAAGACGAAGAGGCGATAGCATGACGGTCACGATTTACGGCATCAAGAATTGCGACACGATGAAGAAGGCCAGAAGCTGGCTGGAGACGAACAGCGTCGATTATTCTTTCCACGACTATAAGACAGCCGGTATCGACCGCGCCCATCTGGAAACATGGTGTGATGCCGCCGGCTGGGAAACGGTTCTCAACCGGTCCGGCACGACATTCAAGAAACTCGACGACAGCCAGAAGGCCGATCTTACACGAGAAAGGGCCATCGGGCTGATGCTGGAACAGCCCTCCATGATCAAGCGGCCCGTGCTGGAAGCGAAGGGTAAGATAACCGTCGGCTTCAAGCCGGAAATCTACCAGACGCTTTTTGCCTGAACGCAACCCACCATGTCCAAAACAACCCGCGCCACCCAGATGCTGACCAAAGCCGGCATTGCCTTCACCACCGTCACTTATGACTACGATCCGAATGCCGACCGCATCGGCCTGCAGGCGGCCGAGGCGATCGGTGAGCCACCGCATCTGGTGCTGAAGACGCTGATGGCGGAATTGGACGGCAAACCGGTCTGCGTTGTCGTCCCCTCGGACCGCGAGGTCAGCATGAAGAAGCTTGCCGCCGCCTTCGGAGGCAAATCCGCCAGCATGATGAAGCCTGCCGATGCGGAGCGGGCCACCGGTTACCATGTCGGCGGCATCAGCCCTTTCGGGCAGAAGAAGCAGGTGCCGACGGCCATCGAGGCCGCGGCCATGGCGCATGATTGTGTCTACATGAACGGCGGGCAGCGAGGCTTGCAGGTAAGGCTTTCGCCACGCGATGCCCAAAAGGCGCTGAAGGCCATTGCCGCACCGCTGGTCGCCGATTGACGCGCGAGGGGCACGCCTGAAAGCATTTGGCTTTCAGAAGGAATGGGCTATGGTCGGCGCCTCCTATTGAAATAGACGAAGGCAGATCATGACCGTTTCCCCCATCGATCCCGTCAAACTGGAAAAACTCGCGGAAGTCGCCGTCAAGGTCGGCTTGCAATTGCAGAAGGATCAGGATCTGGTGATCACTGCACCGCTGGCGGCCCTGCCGTTGGTCAGGTTTTTGACCAAGCATGCCTATATGGCGGGCGGCGGGCTGGTTACCACTTTCTATTCCGACGAGGAAACCACGCTTTCGCGCTACCGCCATGCCAGCGACGCGAATTTCGACCGGGCTTCCGGCTGGCTCTATGAGGGCATGGCCAAGGCCTATGCCAATGGCGCAGCGCGGCTGGCGATTGCCGGCGACAACCCCATGCTGCTGGCCGAAGAGGACCCCGCCAAGGTGGCGCGCGCCAACAAGGCCAATTCCACCGCCTATAAGCCGGCGCTGGAGAAGATTTCCAACTTCGATATCAACTGGAACATCATTTCTTACCCCAATCCGTCCTGGGCAAAGCAAGTCTTCCCCGGCCTCACCGAAGATGAAGCGGTGCACAAGCTCGCGGATGCCATCTTCGCCGCCTCGCGGGTGGATGTCGCCGATCCCGTCGCCGCATGGGCGCAGCACAATGCCAATCTCGCCAAGCGCTCCGAATGGCTGAATGGCGAACGCTTCTCCGCGCTGCATTTCACCGGCCCGGGCACCAACGTAAAGATCGGCCTAGCTGACGGCCATGAATGGCATGGCGGCGCTTCCACCGCCAAGAACGGCGTGACCTGTAACCCGAATATTCCGACCGAAGAAGTCTTCACGACACCGCATGCGCTGCGGGTTGACGGTTACGTCTCCAGCACCAAACCACTGTCGCATCAGGGTACGCTGATCGATGATATCCAGGTTAAGTTCGAAGCCGGTCGCATCGTCGAAGCCAAGGCTTCCAGGGGCGAAGCCGTACTGAACAAGGTGCTCGACACCGACGAGGGCGCACGGCGTCTTGGCGAAGTGGCGCTTGTGCCGCATTCCTCGCCGATTTCGGCAAGCGGAGTCCTGTTTTACAACACGCTATTCGATGAAAACGCCTCGTGCCACATCGCGCTTGGCCAATGCTATTCGAAATGTTTTCTCGACGGCGCCTCGCTGTCGCAGGATCAGATCAAGGCGCAGGGCGGCAATTCCAGCCTTATCCACATCGACTGGATGATCGGTTCCGACAAGGTGGATATTGACGGCGTTAAGCCAGATGGCTCCACGGTTCCTGTCATGCGCAAGGGCGAATGGGCCAGACGGCCCCCTACCTCGGCAACTGGCTGCGCTGACTGAGCCAGATGCTGAAAAGCACGGCAATGAAACCGGCGATCTGCGCTGGCGCGAGGCTTTGACCGAGCGCCAGCCAGCCCAGCAAAGTTGCAACGACCGGACTTAAGAAGCCGAGCGATGCGGCCGCGGAAGGTTCGATGCGGGCAAGCCCACGAAACCACAGAAGATAGGTAAGTGCTGCACCGATGAGGCCGAGATAGGCCATACCGAGAACATTGGCCGCCGTTGGCGCCGGCAAAGCCGGCTCCAAGAGATAAGCGACCGGCAAAAGAAGAATGCCGCCGGCCGTCAATTGCCACGCGGTGAAGGTGAGGTTCGAGACGGGCGGGCGCCATTTGCGGGTCAGCACCGTTCCGAAGGCCATGGAGACGGCGCCGGCAAGGCCTGCGGCAACACCGATACTATCAAGTGCCGCGCCGGGCGTCAGCACCAGAAGCGCAACACCGGCAATGCCGAGAAAACCGGCGACGATGGCGAGCGGCCGCACCGGTATTGAGAGAAACAGCCGCGACAGCGCGATGACGATGAGCGGCTGCACCGCACCCACCGTGGCTGCGACACCGCCCGGCAGTCGATAGGCTGAAACGAAGAGCATCGCCCAGAAAAACGAGAAATTCAGTGCGCCGAGAATGAAGCTGCGCGGCCACCAGATACCCTGCGGCAGCTTTCGGACGAGAAGCAGCAGCAGGATACCGGCCGGCAAGGCGCGCAGCATGGCGACATGCAGCGGATATCCATGCGGCAGGAATTCCGTCGTGACAAAATAGGTGGTTCCCCAGATGGCGGGAGCAAGTGCTGTCACCAGCACATCGGCTAAGTAGGTCGTATTTTTCTTCATATCAAGAATCTCTATATCAAGATAAATCCAACTTAGTCGATTTTATCTTGACGTCAAGATATCAATTGTTATGCCTTGGTGATGAGCGAAGAACCGTTGGACCACGTCGATCACATTCTGGCGCAGTGGCGCAGGGAGCGACCCGATCTCGATGTCGATCCCATGGGGCTGCTCGGGCGCCTGAACCGTCTTTCCACCCATCTCAGCCGCGAGGTAGAGGCGGCGCTGCTGAAGCACGGGCTTTCCTCTTCCGCTTTCGATGTACTGGCGACATTGCGGCGCTCCGGCTCACCCTACAGGCTCTCCCCCGGCGATCTCCTGGCCATGACGATGGTGAGTTCCGGCACCATGACCAACCGAATCGACCAACTCGAGAAAGCCGGCCTGGTGGAACGTATCCACAACCCGAACGACCGGCGCAGCGTCCTGATATCGCTGACGGAACGGGGCCTTGCGATTGTCGAGGAAGCGGCAGGCGCTCACATCGAAAACCAGCACCGCCTGGTCGCCGGCCTCAGCGAAGAAGACCGTGCGACGCTGAACCGACTGCTGAAACGGTTTTTGCGAGATTTCGAAGAATAGGCCTTTTTGGCCGACAAACACACAATGGCTCCGTGATGGCGCTTGTTTCGCTTCAGAAAATCCTGTAAGCAATTTTCCATAAACCTGTACTACAGGTTGGAGGAAAAATGTTAAACGCCATTTCGCATGAAGCCGGTCTCGTCAGCAGCACGGTCGGCGCTATCACCCGTCATATCCGCGAAAACGAACTCGCACCCGGCGCGAAGCTCCCTAGCGAGCTTTCGCTCTCGCAGCAGCTCGGTGTCTCCCGCACCGTCGTTCGTGAGGCTTTCCGGTCTCTGTCTGCCATGCGGCTGATCGACGTGAGCGCCGGCAAGCGGGCCACTGTGGCGACGCTGGATCACGGTGCAATGTCATTGATGTTCGAACATGGCATTCACACCGAACAGATCAACATCCAGCAGATTTACGACGTACGCCGCACCATCGAAGTCAGAACCGTGACGCTTGCGGCGCTGAGGCGCACCGATGCGGAGGCGCTGACCATTCTCGACCATGCCAACAATATGGAGCGGGATTTCGGCGACAACGACAAGGTCATGGAACACGATCTTGCTTTTCACATCGCCATAGCCAGGGCTTCCAAGAACCCGGTCTTCGAACTCATTCTCGCCGCCTTCCAGAATGTGACGCGTCAGACCTGGCCGATCGGCTGGAAAAGCCGCACATCCGATGCGCAGCGCCATGCCGCAAGCGAGCTTCACATCGCCATCGGACAGGCCATTGCCGCCGGCGATCCGCAAACGGCTTCAACACTGATGGCGCGGCATTTCGATGAAAGCGTGCATGCGCTTCTGGCCGCCGGCATCGCCTGACTTTTCAAACACCGTTCCAGGCGGAACACGACCTGCCTCTGGAGGAGATACTTCATGAAAATCACGAAACTTGAGACCGTCCGTGTGGCGGAACGGGCAAACCTGCTCTGGGTTCTGGTCCATACGGATGAAGGTATTACCGGGCTTGGCGAAACCTTTTATGGCGCCGAGACGGTGGAAACCTATGTCCATGAATATATCGCGCCCCGGGTAATCGGTCGCGACCCGCTGCAAATCGACCTCTTGGCGCAAGACCTTGTCGGTTATCTCGGCTTCCGTTCATCGGGCGCGGAAGTGCGCGGCAACTCCGCTTTTGACATCGCGCTGTGGGATATTTTCGGCAAGGCCACCAACCAGCCCATCGCCCAGCTGCTCGGCGGTTTCAGCCGCAGGGAAATCCGCACCTACAATACCTGCGCAGGCACCGAATACATCAAGAAAGCGACCGGCCAGCAGACAGCCAATTACGGCCTTTCCGGCGGCAAGGACTATGACGATCTGAACGGCTTTCTGCACCGGGCCGACGAGCTTGCCCATTCGCTGCTGGAAGACGGCATCACCGCCATGAAGATCTGGCCCTTCGATGCGGCGGCGGAAAAGACGCGCGGGCAATATATCTCGATGCCGGACCTGAAAAGCGCGCTCGAGCCATTTGAAAAGATCCGCAAGGCGGTGGGCGACAAGATGGATATCATGGTGGAGTTCCACTCGATGTGGCAGCTTCTGCCCGCCATGCAGATCGCCAAGGCGCTTACCCCCTACCAGACCTTTTGGCACGAAGACCCGATCAAGATGGACAGCCTTTCCAGCCTGACGCGTTATGCCGCCGTGTCGCCAGCGCCCATTTCCGCATCCGAAACGCTCGGCTCCCGCTGGGCCTTCCGTGACCTGCTGGAAACAGGTGCAGCCGGCGTGGTGATGCTTGACATCAGCTGGTGCGGCGGACTTTCGGAGGCGCGCAAGATCGCCTACATGGCGGAGGCCTGGCATCTGCCGGTCGCGCCGCATGATTGTACTGGCCCGGTCGTGCTCTGCGCCTCCACGCATCTGTCGCTCAATGCGCCGAATGCGCTGGTGCAGGAAAGCGTGCGCGCCTTCTACAAGACCTGGTATCGCGATCTCGTCACCGCATTGCCTGAGGTGAAAAACGGCATGATTACCGTGCCGCCGGGCGCCGGCCTTGGCATGGAACTGCACCCCGATATCGAAAAGACCTTCACTGTCAGCCGCCGTTTTTCGGATACGGCGTCGATCTGATCAGAACAGGCTGCCCTGATTGCCCGGATCGGAAGAAGCCGGTTTCGCCGGCTTCTTTTTTGGCGCTATGGGGTTATCGGGGGACGGTGCGCCCTCCCCCGTCGTGATGGCCGAGATGCGGCCATCGGCAAATTCCATCGAGACCACAGCACCTGAACCGATAGCTGCCGCACGCGTCAACGGCCGGTTCTCTTCGTCACGGATCACGGCATAACCGCGTTTCAGCACGTTTTTATAAGACAGAGATTGCAGGATGCGGTCATGAGCGGCAAGGCCCGCGCGGTTCTGCGCCATGCGGTGCAATACGGCGGTATCGGCCCGACGCACAGCAGTGACGACCCGCTCCTTCTGCCGCTCCACCTGGCCGAGCAACCGGGCGGGGAGCGAACGTAGCGCAGAATCGAAGGAATCAACCCGGCCTTTGCCCTGCAGCAAACGGCGCTCCACCAGGGTCTCGGCCCGGTGCATGCGTTCGGTGACGCGTTGCCTGTGGTGCTTGAGACCGTTTAGCAGGGTCTCCGGTCTCAGCCCCGAAGCGGAACGTTCGAAGGCACGGCGCTTGTTCAGCGTCGTCAATTCCAATCCCCGGCCAAGACCGCTTGCAGCCTCATCGAAACGGCGGCGCGGCAGGGCCAGAAGCTGATCGAGGGACGGCAAGGCACGCACCAGCGCCCGCACGCCCTGGCGGCGATTATCCATCTGCCGCGAAACCGAACCGGCAAGGCGCGCGGCAAGGCCGGAAAGCTGCGCTTCAAGTTCCGCACGCACCGGCACGGCCATTTCGGCGGCGCCCGTCGGGGTTGGCGCACGCACATCGGCGGCGTAGTCGATCAAGGTCGTATCGGTTTCATGCCCGACGGCGGAAATCAGCGGGATTTCGCTTTCGGCAGCGGCGCGCACGACGATTTCATCGTTGAAACTCCAGAGGTCCTCCAGACTGCCGCCGCCGCGCGCGACAATCAGTACGTCGGGCCGCGAGATCACACCGCCGGGCTGAAGTGCGTTGAAACCGCGAATGGCGTTCGCCACCTCCTCGCCCGAACCTTCACCCTGCACCTTGACCGGCCAGACGACCACATGGACCGGAAAGCGATCGGAAATGCGGTGAAGGATGTCGCGAATGACAGCGCCCGTCGGCGAGGTGACGACGCCGATGACATGCGGCATGAAGGGCAGCCGGCGCTTGCGAGCCGCATCGAACAGCCCTTCCGCCGCCAGCCGCCGACGTCGATCTTCCAGAAGCGCCATCAGCGCGCCGGCACCGGCCGGCTCGAGACTTTCGATGACGATCTGGTATTTCGAGGAGCCGGGAAAGGTTGTGACCTTGCCGGTGGCGATGACTTCCATGCCCTCTTCGGGGCGGAACTTCAGCCGCGAGAAGGTGCCTTTCCAGATCACCGCGTCGATACGGGCGCGGTCGTCCTTCAGCGAGAAATACGCGTGCCCGGACGAATGCGGACCACGATAGCCGGAAATCTCGCCGCGCACCCGCACCTGCTCGAACGCCGTCTCCACCGTGCGCTTGATGGAACCCGACAGTTCGGAGACCGAGAACTCGGCAAGATTGCTCAATGCTGCGTGGGAGAAAATATCACTCATGCCCGTTTGTAACCAAAACCTGCCGATTCGGAAATGCCGGCGCCGACCAGCCTCATTTTAACGACGTTGAAACCATATCCTCAACTAACGAGTTAGGAAGATGAGGATGGGAGGAGGAAACAAGGGTTCGTTAGGGAAAACGGCGTTAAGCCTTCCCTCAGGCCCGACAATCAAAGAGGAGGCGGCATCATGATTTTTCTTACCGCCACAGTGCTCGGCGTAACCGCAGTTGCGCTCCGTTCGGTTTTCAGCATCGTTTTCATCTGCATGATGGTTATCGGTGCCTATGGCGTGGCGATTGCACTTTCTTCCACGGCCGTGCCCTTGATCTCGCTGCTTCTGGCGCTCGCCGGTTACAATTTCGGTGTCGTGGGTGTCGTTATCAGCCTTCTGGTGCTGCAGCGCCCGCGTTCCACCAAGCCAACCCTCTAAAAGTCCATCGCCTTGAGGCTTCCGCACTTTGCACTGACCGAGATCGGCGGACTGGCCGTTGATCTCGTCGTTACCTGTCTGCTTATTTTCTATCTCGGCGTCGATCCGCTTGCCGCCCGTTTGCCGGGCGCCGCAACGGGGCTTGTAACAAGCTGGCGGCTGAACCGTTCGTATGGTGAGGCATCAGCCAGGCTGAACAGCTTCCTGACAAATGCCGTCACGCTTACCTCACGGATCGTCAGCCTCGGGCTGTTTGCCCTGCTGCAATGGCGCAACCCGCTGGTGCAGCCGCTCGTCCCGCTTGCTTTTTCAGCACTCGCAGCATTTGTGCTGGCGCTTTACGGCTATTGGCGGCTTCAAAAGCAACGGTAGGATCAGGACTAAACCGTCTCCCAGCCATCCTTTTCCGCTGCACGGTAGATAGCGTCGATGAAAAGCTGGTTCTTTCTCGAGCTTTCCAGCGTCACGACGTCGCCCTCACCCTTCGCCGCACGGGCAAAGGCCTCCGCCTCCAGCTTGTATTGGCGGCTATCCTGAAACCGGAAGATTTGCGACTGGTTGTGGGCCTGATTGGTCAGCTCGATCTCTTCCGCACCCCAGCGATTGGCGTTGAACGGAGACTTGACCTCGATATACCCCTCAGTGCCATGGAAAACCATGAGCTGACGGGCGGCAAGCTGTGTGGCCAGATAAAAACTCAGTTCGAAATCGCCAAAATCGGCCCGGACACTGGAATAGATATCCGTGCCGAATTCTTTATCGCGCTCGACGGTGGCCTGTACGCGCCGGGGTTCCGCGCCGGTAGCGAAGCGGGTAACGATGGTCGGGTAAACGCCGATATCCGGCAAGGCGCCGCCACCCAGTTCGGGAATATTGCGCATATTGCCGGGATCGCGATTGAAATAGCTGAAAGCGCCCTGAACATGCTTCAGTGTGCCTATCGCGCCGGACGCCAGCAGTTCCTTCACCTTCGCCCAGACGGGCGCATAGGTGACCATGAAGGCTTCCGAGATGATAACACGGTTGCGGTCACGCGCGGCGATGAGGGTATCGATCTCCTCGGCCTTCAGTGCAATCGGCTTTTCGCACAGAACATGCTTGCCGGCATCGGCGGCCTTGACGGTCCATTCCACATGCTGCGAGGTCGGAAGCGGAATATAGACGGCGTCGATAACATCCGACGCCAGCATCTCCTCATAGGAGCCGAAGGCGTGGGGCACGGAAAAACGATCCGCCACCGCGCGGGCCTTGGCGAGGTCACGGCTGGCGATGGCGCTGACCACGCAGTTTCGCGCATCCTGCATCGCCGGGATGACGTGATCCTGAGCGATTTTCGCCGTTGAGATTATTCCGAAACGCAGCATTCCATTCTCCCGCTCTGCCATCGTCGGAAACTTACCATCGTCACACGGCCTGGCAAGCCGCCCATGCATGACAGAGCAGTGTATGGCTGAATTTGTCCTGTCTTTGTCGGAATACCTGCTTTTCTCCAAGCTAGATAAGAGGAATTATGCTATGCATGAACCCAATGGAGAAACATGAAATGTCCTCTTCTCATACAGCGCTGCTAGTCATCGACGTTCAGGAATCCTTTCGGCACGCCCCTTACTTCGAAGAAAGCGAGCTTGCCGCTTATCTGGAGAAGCAGCAGATGCTGATCGACGGCGCCAAGGCTGCGGGCATTCCCGTCGTGCAAATCTTCCATGTCGATGGCGACAGGGCTTTTTCAAAAGACAGCGGCCATATCCGGGCGCTGGAGGGTGTGCGGATTACCCCAGATGTCACCTTTCACAAGAACCGCCATTCCGCTTTTGCCGGCACCGGCCTCGAAATCTGGCTGACGCAGAAGGGTATCAACCGGCTGATCGTCTCCGGTATCCGCACCGAACAATGCTGTGAAACCACCACCCGTCACGCCTCCGATCTTGGTTATAGCGTCGACTACGTCACCGAAGCGACGCTGACTTTCCCGATGACACATGCTTCCGGCACCGTCTTCAGCCCCGACGATATCCGCAAGCGGACCGAGCTGGTGCTGGCTGGCCGCTTTGCGCGCATCGTGACCGTCGACGACGCACTTGCCACCGTGGAAGAGGCGGCCTGATGGATAAAGGCGGCACACGCACCATTTCCTTTTATACGCTTGTGCCGCCCCATGCGCTGTTGCTCGATATTGCCGGTCCGCTCGAAGTGATCCGTTATGCCAACGGGGAACAACGGGACATCCATTTCGACTGCCGCTACATTGCTGCGACTGACAAACAACAATCCTCCATCGGCCTTGCGCTTTCAGGGCTGGAGAGCTTGCCCGCGACCCTGCCGGAAAATGCTTTCCTGCTGATCTCGGGCAGCACGTCACGCTTCGACAACGATCCGGAGACACGGCGAGAGCGGCAGGCGCTGGTGGCATGGCTGCGCCGCGCGGTGCGCCCTCATACGACAGTCATTTCCATCTGTTCCGGCGCGCTGCTGGCGGGCGAAGCCGGGCTTTTCGACGGGTGCAACTGCACGACCCATGCCGATTGCGTTGAAGGGCTGCGCCGCGTCGCGCCACTGTCCCGGGTGGCCGAAAACCGCCTTTTCGTCGAGGATGGCAACCGCTTCTCAAGCGCCGGCATTTCCACCGGCATCGACCTCATGCTGCATGTGGTTTCCCGGCTGACATCCCCGGCGGTCGCAGCGCGTATTGCCAAAACCATGGTGGTTTATCTCAGGCGAAGCGGCAGCGATCCTCAAATCTCCCCGTGGCTCACCGGCCGCAACCACATCCACCCCGCCATTCATCGGGTTCAGGACCGTGTGATGGCCGAGCCGGCGCAGGACTGGTCGCTGGAACGGCTGGCCGATATTGCGGCGCTCAGCGAAAGGCATCTGTCGCGCCTGTTTCGCGAGCATACGGGCATCAGCGTCATCGACTACGTCAACCTGATGCGGGTTAATCTCGTCCGCGACATCCTTGCAAATAGCCGTCTGGATATGGAAGCCATTGCCGAGAGGGCCGGTTTTGCCTCCGCCCGGCATTTGCGGCGTGTCTGGCAACAGCATAATCGCTTCCCTCCCAGCCACTATCGCGGTTTTCAGGCCTGATAATCTCAGACCCTGCCGCTGCCTGATGAATGCCATCAAAGGAATTGAATGGTTATGCAGACTGGCAGTTGCTAACCTTGGGGCAAAGTCAGCAACAGGAGCATTCCCCGTGGAAAAACGAAGCCTTGGCCGCACCGGCCTCTCCATCGCCCCGATCGTCTTCGGTGGCAACGTCTTCGGCTGGACAGCGGACGAGAAGACTTCCTTTGCCCTGCTCGACGCCTTTTTCGACGCCGGGTTCAACGCCATCGACACGGCAGATGTCTATTCCGCCTGGGTGGATGGGCATGTGGGCGGCGAGTCCGAGGCGATCATCGGCAAATGGCTGAAGCAATCGAGCGTCAAGCGCGAGGACGCGGTGATCGTCACCAAGGTCGGTTTCGACAATCGCGGCCAGAAGACAGGGCTGAGCGCCAGGTGGATCGCAGAGGCTGTCGAGGCTTCGCTGAAGCGATTGCAGACGGACTATATCGACCTCTATCTCGCCCATAAACCGGATGCGGACGTGCCGCTGGAGGAGACGCTTGCCGCCTTCGCAAAGCTGAAGGAAGAGGGGAAAATCCGCGCCATCGGCTGCTCCAACTATTCCGCGAGCCAGCTTCAGGAGGCGCTGGACGTGGCTCGGAAGAATGATCTTCCGCGTTATGATGTGCTGCAGCCGGAATATAACCTCTATAACCGCGCGGATTTTGAAGGTCTTCTTGCCGATCTTTGCGTCAAGGAAGAGCTCGGCGTCATCAACTATTACAGCCTCGCCGCCGGCTTTCTGACCGGGAAATATCGCGCCAAGGCCGATACGGAAGGTGTCGCCCGCAGCTATCGCGTCGGCGAATATGTCAACACACGTGGTCTCGCCGTTTTGGGCGCCATGGATGCTGTGGCGGTACAGACCGGGGCCAAGCTCGCGGACATCGCACTGGCGTGGCTGTTAAGGAAAAAGGCGATAACCGCGCCGATTGCCAGCGCCACCAGCCTGTCGCAGCTTGAAAGCTTCAAACGCGCCGTCGATCTGAAGCTCACGGATGAGATGATGACCCTTCTCGACAAGGCGGGCGTATAAGATGGAACTCACGATTCGCGACGCAGAGCCGGCTGACCGGGCGGAATGGCTGCGCCTCTGGAACGATTATCTCGCCTTTTACGAGGTTGATCTTGCCGATGATGTGACGGAACACACCTGGGCGCGTATCCTCGATCCCACATCCCGTGTTTCCATGCGGGTGGCCATGCTCGGCAAGCGCATGGCCGGTTTCGCCATCCACCATTTCCATGATTCCACCTGGGTGAAGACACCGGACTGCTATCTGGAGGATTTATTCGTCGATGGCGAAATCCGTGGCAAGGGTACCGGCCGGGCGCTGATGGATGACCTGATCACTATGTGCAAGGACAAGGGCTGGTCACGGCTTTACTGGAATACGGACGAGCATAATCACCGTGCCCAGAAGCTTTACGACAGCTACGTCAAAAGCGACGGCCATATCCGCTATCGCATCAAGTTCTGATCAGCCCCTGAAGCGGAAAAAATCCACGAAAGCCCTCAGCGCCGGACGCATCTGCCGGCGTGAGGGATAATAAATGTAAAAACCGTCGAAGGGCGCGCACCAGTCCTCCAGCACGCGGATCAGCTTTCCCTCCCTGATATCGTCCTCGACACGCTGCTCAAAAACAAAGGCAAGCCCTGCGCCGTCAATCGCCGCCCGTCGAATGAGGCTCTGGTCCGACAGGATCAGCGGCCCTTGCACATCGACCACCAATGGCTTGCCATTCTTCTCCAGTTCCCAGCGATAGATAAGGCCGCTAGCGAAACGCCGGCGAATGCAGCGATGCCGAATGAGATCCCTGGGATCGCGTGGCGATGGATTTTCCGCAAAATAGGACGGAGAGCCAACAATTGCGCCGCGCCACGCGCCGCTGGCTTTAACCGCAATCATATCCGCATCGAGGTGCTCCCCGAGCCGCAGCCCGGCATCGAAACCCTTTGCGACAATATCCTCGAAGCGGTCGTCGGTTGAAATTTCGAGTGAAATATCGGGATAGAGCCGCAGGAATTCACCCAGCCGTGGCACGATGAGGTCCTCGGCGGCCAGTCTCGGCAGAGTGATGCGCAGGGGGCCGGCCGGTCTCCCGCCATCCTCGGCGAGGGTCTCGATGACCGCATCGATATCCGCAAGTGCAGGGCCAAGCGTCTCGAGAAGCCGCCTGCCCTCCTCTGTCGGTGAGACGCTGCGGGTGGTACGATGAAGCAGGCGTAGCCCAAGGCTCGCCTCCAGCGATGACACCGCATGGCTGACGGCGGAAGGGGCAATGGCAAGTTCGGCGGCGGCCTTGCGAAAGCTGCGGCCTTCGGCAACGGCGGCCAGAACGGCCAGCTGGGAGAGTTGCACACGGTTCATTGTTCTAAATGATAGAACAACCCACACGGATTTGCAGCGATTATTTTTATCGCCATGAGACGCTATTTTCTAACCACGCCCCTAGCGATGGGCGGTTCCTTATGGAAGGACGTACAAATGAAAAAAAGAACCCTCGGAAACAACCTTTCCGTTTCGGCGCTTGGCCTCGGCTGCATGGGTATGACCCATGCCTATAGCCCGACCGGCGATGAGAACAGCGCAATTGCAACGCTGCACCGCGCCGTCGAACTCGGCGTCACCTTTTTCGATACGGCGGAGGTTTACGGGCCTTACAACAACGAAATCCTTGTCGGCAAGGGTTTGAAGCCCTATCGCGACAAGGTGGTCATCGCCACCAAGTTCGGCTTCAAAATCGACACCACCAAACCCGCTGGCCAGATGATGGTAGGCACCGACAGTCGCCCGGAAAATGTGCGCGCCGTCGCCGAAGCCTCTCTCAAACGCCTTGGCGTCGATGCGATCGACCTGTTCTACCAGCATCGCGTCGATCCGAATGTTCCGATCGAAGACACGGTCGGCGCCATGGCCGAGCTGGTGCGACAGGGCAAAGTGAAGCATCTCGGCCTGTCGGAAGCGAGCGCCGAAACACTTCGCAAAGCGCACGCTGTTCATCCGATTGCGGCCATTCAGAGCGAATATTCTCTATGGACCCGCGACGTGGAGGAAAACGGCGTGCTGGAGACCTGCCGCGAACTCGGCATCGGTTTCGTCCCCTTCAGTCCACTTGGACGCGGCGCTTTGACTGGCGCATTGAAGACGCTCGACGGACTTGCATCGGACGACTTTCGCCGCGGCCTGCCGCGTTTTCAAAGCGAAAACTTCGACGCCAATCTGGCGCTCATCAAGCTTCTGGAGGACATGGCGACTGAGAAGGGCGTGACCGCCGGACAACTGGCTCTGGCCTGGGTTCTGGCGCAGGGCGACTTCATCGTTCCTATTCCCGGCACGACAAAAATCGCCAATCTGGAGAAGAATGTTGCCGCGGCGGAGGTATCGCTGACGGCAGAAGAAGCCGCCAGCCTCGGCGCGCTACTTTCGCCCGCAAAAGTCGCCGGCGCGCGTTACCCAGAACAGATGTCACGGATGGCCAATCGCTAGAAACAAAAAGCCGCGGCAACCGCCGCGGCTTTGTTCATTCCGACAGATGCCCCCAGGCTCAGGCGCGCAGGACGCCGCCCGTCGATTTCTCGACATTGCCGACGATCTTGGCCGTCAAGGCTTCGAAATCCTCGTCCGTCAGCGTCTTGTCGACCGGCTGGATCTGGACCTCGATGGCTACCGACTTGCGGTTTTCGCCGAGCGAGGCGCCTTCGAAGATGTCGAAGACGTTGACGCCGGCGATCAGCTTGCGATCGGCGCTTGTAGCCGCCTTGATGATGGCGCCCGCTTCCACCGACTTGTCGACCACGAAGGCGAAGTCGCGCTTCACCGCCTGGAAGGGCGAAAGCTCAAGCGCAGGCTTGGTGCGGGTTGCCTTCTTCTTCGGCTCCTGCATGGCGTCGAGATAAATCTCGAAACCGCAATAGGCGCCGGAGACATCCAGCTCGGACAGCGTCTTTGGATGGAACTCGCCGAAATAACCGAGCACGACCTTCGGACCCATCTTGATGGTGCCGGAACGGCCGGGATGATACCAGGAGGGGCCGCCGGCCTCAATCTGCACATTGGCCATGGGCAGGCCGCAAGCTTCTAGCACCGAAAGCGCATCGGCCTTGGCATCATAGACATCGACCGGCTTACCGCCGCCCTTCAAAGCATTGGACCACATGCGGCCGCTACCCGCCAGCGAGGCCGTGCCACGACGAACGCCGCCGGCAACGCGGCGTTGCTTATCAGGTGTATCGCCCTCATAGGTGCCGGAAACCTCGAAGATCGCGACGTCACCATAGCCCTTGTCGGCATTGCGCTGTGCGGCGGTCAGCAGGCCGGGCAGCAGCGAGGGCCGCATGTCAGACATATCGGCCGCAATCGGGTTTGCGAGCTTCAGGGCCGGTGAACCGCCGCCGAAGAGTTTCGCCTGCGCTTCCGGGATGAAGGACCAGGTGACGGCCTCGAGCATGCCGCGGCTTGCCAGCGCACGACGCGCGGTGCGGGTGCGGATCTGCAGCGTGGTCAGGATACGGCCGTTGACGGCACCGAAGCTTTCCAGCGGTTCCGGCTTGATGTTATCGACGCCATGAATTCGCATGACTTCTTCCACCAGATCGGCCTTGCCATCAACATCCGGGCGCCAGGACGGCACGGTGACGGATACGCGCTCGCCCGTTCCCTCGACGCCGAAACCGAGCCCCTTGAGAATGGTGAGACTCTCCTGCGCCGACACTTCCAGACCTGTCAGGCGCTTCACCTCCGTCAGCGGGAAATCCACGACCTTTGGCTGATGGCCCTTGTAGCCAACGACTTTGGCTTCCCCGGCAATGCCACCGCAGAGTTCCAGAACCAGCTCGGTGGTGCGTTCCAGACCCGGAACCATATATTCCGGATCGACACCGCGCTCGAAACGATAACGCGCATCTGTGATGATGCCGAGCGAACGGCCGGTCTTGGCGATGTTGATCGGATCCCAGAGAGCGGATTCGATCAGCACGTCGACGGTGTTCTCGTCGCAGCCTGAATGTTCGCCACCCATGATGCCGCCGATGGACTCGAGGCCTTTTTCATCGGCGATGACGACATTGTTCGGACCGAGCTTATATTCGCGCTGGTCGAGCGCGAGGATGGTCTCGCCCTCCTTCGCACGGCGAACCGTGAGATCGCCCTTGACCTTGGCGGCATCGAAGACGTGCATCGGCCGACCCTGATCGAAGGTCATGTAGTTGGTGATGTCGACAAGCGCATTGATGGGGCGCAGACCGATTGCCATCAGGCGCTGCTGCATCCATTTCGGGCTTGGGCCATTCTTCACGCCGCGCACGATGCGCAACGAGAAGCCGGGGCAAAGGGCAGTGTCGTCCAGTTCCAGCCTCACGTCCACAGGCGTTGCGCCTTCCACCTTGAAGGACGGCGCGGGTCTCGTCTTCAGCTTGCCGAGACCGGACGCGGCGAGATCACGAGCAATGCCATAGATCGAGGTGCAGTCGGGACGGTTCGGCGTCAGGTTGATTTCGATGACCGGATCGTCGAGACCGGCATAGGTGGCGAAGGACGTGCCGACAGGGGCATCCTGCGGCAGATCGATGATGCCGTCATGATCGTCGGAGATTTTGAGCTCCTTTTCGGAGCACATCATGCCGTGGCTTTCCACGCCGCGTATCTTGCCGACTGCAAGGGTGACGTCGATGCCCGGAACATAGACGCCCGGACGCGCGAGCGCACCGACGAGACCGGCGCGTGCATTCGGCGCGCCGCAGACGATCTGCACCGGTTTGCCGTCTCCGGCATCGACCATCAGCACCTTGAGGCGGTCGGCCTCGGGGTGTTTTTCAGCGGAAACCACCTTGGCAATGACGAAAGGCTTGTAGGCCGCTTTGTCATCAACATCCTCGACCTCAAGGCCGATTGCCGTCAGCCGCTCGCAGATCTCGTCCAGCGTCGCATCCGTTTCGAGATGCTCTTTCAGCCAGGAAAGAGTGAATTTCATGTCTTTGCTCCTTGGCTAACCGGATTAAACGCTGAGACCGCCGAATAGCGTCGGCATGTCGAGCGGGCGGAAGCCGTAATGGGTCATCCAGCGGACATCGGCGTTGAAGAAATCACGCAGGTCAGGCATGCCGTATTTCAGCATTGCGATGCGGTCGAGGCCCATGCCCCAGGCAAAGCCCTGATATTCATCCGGGTCAAGCCCGCCGGCGCGCAGCACATTGGGGTGCACCATGCCGCAACCGAGGATTTCCATCCAGTCCGTGCCTTCGCCGAATTTCACGATTGGGCCAGAACGGTCGCACTGGATATCCACCTCGAAGCTCGGCTCCGTGAAGGGGAAGAAGGACGGGCGGAAGCGCATGACGACGCTGTCGACCTCAAAGAAGGTCTTGCAGAATTCTTCCAGAATCCAGCGCAGATTGCCAACATGTGCCTTCTTGTCGATGACAAGGCCTTCGACCTGATGGAACATCGGCGAATGCGTGGCGTCGGAATCCTGGCGATAGGTTTTGCCCGGAATGACGATGCGGATCGGCGGCTTCTGGCTTTCCATGGTGCGGATCTGCACGGGCGAGGTGTGAGTACGCAGCACCTTGCGCTCGCCGTTTTCATCCGGTGGCAAGAAGAAGGTGTCGTGCATTTCGCGGGCCGGATGACCTTCCGGGAAATTCAGCGCCGTGAAGTTATAATAATCGGTCTCGATATCGGGACCTTCCGCAATGGAGAAGCCCATATCCGCAAAGATGGCGGTGATTTCATCGACAATCTGGCTGATCGGATGAATGCGGCCGCGCTCGGCCGGAGACTGGCGGACCGGCAGGCTGACATCCACCGTTTCCGCCTTAAGCCGGGCGGCGATGGCCTCATCCTTCAGCGCGTTCTTGCGCTCGCTAATGAGGTCGGTGATTTCGGTCTTGAGCTGGTTGATGGCAGCGCCACGGGTCTGGCGCTCTTCCGGCGTCATGCTGCCAAGCGTCTTCAAAAGCTCCGAAACCGAGCCTTTCTTGCCAAGCGCGGAGACGCGCACGGCTTCGATGGCCGGCTCATCGGCAGCGGCGGCGATCTCCGACATCAGTTGCGATTTCAAGGTATCAAGTTCAGTCATCTTTTCCTGCCTTGCCGGACTTTTTTACAGCGGCGTCGGTGTTCACAGCATTCATCAGATAGTCGGTCGCCATGATAAAGCGTCGCAGATCACTACCCATCCGCACGCGCCCGATCAACCGGGCAAGCGGTAAAAATCGCCCGAGAATGCGGGTCAGGCGGCTTAATTCTTCGACTGCCCGCAGTGGGGCGTTTTCAAGCCAGCGTGAAAAGGCCGCATCGCGGGTTTTAGGGGCATCACAGGCACGGGTCGCGACCTGCAGAAACAGCAGCCAGATATCGCGGGCCTGCGCCGTTTCAAGCGGCATGACCTCCTGCGGGCGCTCCTCGAAATCCATGAAACCGACACGGCCGTCCTTTAAAAAGAAATCACGCACATGCGGGCGACCGTGGCAGAGGCCTGCAGCATGCAGCTCGCCGAGCGCTTCTGCGGATTTCACAAGCAAGGCGTCATGCTCCACCGGATCGGACGACTTCAGCGCATCCATCCGCTCCATGATCGTTGGGCCGACATCTCCCAGCACCACCGCCGTACGTGAAGAATAGATCAGCGGCGGAACCGGGAAGCCGCGTTGCTGGAACTGCTGCAATGTTTCCAGTTCTCGCTGCATGAGGCCGGCACCGTCAAGCGGCTCGGAAGGACGAAGAAAAGTGTAGGGCAGAAGTTTCGACAGCAGCTTCTGCATTTTCATCCACCAGGTCACCCGTTCCGTGCCCTGCCGTTTGATCCACACCGTCAGCTGCGAAAGCTCGACCTTCTGAATGCGCCGGTCACTTTTCAGGAGGACGCGCATCACGGTTGCGATGTCATCGTCTTCGAGATGAACGCGAAAACCTTCCGCTTCCACAACCTCACTTTTATTGACCAGCATTTCCATCCACCAAGGGTTTCGCTCCAAACGGCGTGAATACTCCAACTCTTCTAGATTTCTAAATTAAAAAATACCGATGGAAATGTATCAGCAACTCAAAACGAAAAACCCGCGCCGGTTTCCCGACGCGGGTTTCAAATGAACAACAGATTGTCCGCGCCGTAATTACTTTACAGCGGTTTCAAACTCGTTGGCCGTGCCGGCATCCTTGAGGTACTCAAGCGCCTTCTTTGCTGCTTCGACGAGCGCGCCGAATGCTGCCGGCTCATGGATAGCCATGTCGGACAGAACCTTGCGGTCGACTTCGATGCCAGCCTTGTTCAGGCCGTCGATGAAGCGGCCATAGGTCAGGCCGAATTCGCGAACAGCAGCGTTGATACGCTGGATCCACAGAGCGCGGAAGTTGCGCTTGTTAACCTTGCGGTCGCGGTAGGCGTACTGCTTGGAACGATCCACGGCAGCCTTTGCTGCGCGGATGGTGTTCTTGCGGCGGCCGTAGAAGCCCTTGGCTGCCTTGAGTGTCTTGGTGTGCTTGGCGCGGGAAGTTACGCCACGTTTTACGCGTGCCATGTCATGATCTCCTTAAAGTGTCCAAAAGTGCGGAAAAGTCTCAGAGACCGTTCGGCAGGTAGTTCTTGACGACCTTCTTGCCGTCAGCTTCGGCGAGAACCATGGTTCCGCGCGCGTCGCGAATGAACTTGTTGGTACGCTTGATCATGCCGTGGCGCTTACCGGCGGCAGCTGCAACAACCTTGCCGGTGGCGGTGATCTTGAACCGCTTTTTTGCAGCGGACTTCGTCTTCATCTTGGGCATTTTGCTACTCCGTTTTTGTATCGAAACAGGCAGACGAGGCCTATTTCAAGCTATTCAGGAACGGCCTCGGCATGCCCTGCCGGACCGTTCGGACGCGCGCTTATAACCGCAGTCGGCTAAAAGCGCAACGGGGAAAGCAAACTTCCCCTTGCGATGGCTATTCATGCGGCCTTAAAAGGCTGGCGCAAGTTATTTCGGGGCGAGAACCATCATCATCTGACGGCCTTCGAGCTTCGGCTCGGCTTCCACCTTGGCAATCGCCTGGGTGTCTTCCTTCACCTGGAGGAGAAGCTTCATGCCGAGTTCCTGGTGGGCCATTTCACGGCCACGGAACTTCAGCGTCACCTTCACCTTGTCACCTTCGTCAAAGAAACGGTTCATCGCCTTCATCTTCACGTCATAATCATGCGTGTCGATGTTGGGGCGCATCTTGATTTCTTTGACTTCGACGATCTTCTGTTTCTTGCGCGCTTCAGCGGCCTTTTTCTGGGTCGAGTACTTAAGCTTGCCGAGATCGAGGATCTTGCATACCGGCGGCTCTGCGTTCGGCGAAATCTCGACGAGATCGAGACCGGCCTCTTCCGCCATTTTCAAAGCCTGATCCGTCGGCATGCTACCGAGGTTCTGGCCCTCTTCATCAATAAGCTGAACTCTGGGAACCCGAATTTCCCGGTTGGAGCGCGGCCCCTCCTTGACGGGGGCATCGGCTTTGAAAGGTCTGCGAATGGTCGTATTCTCCTGATCTGTTTCTGGATCACGTCAACAAAAAACAGCTTGTTTGGTACAAGTGGCGGAAATGTCGTTATTGCCGCGGCGAAGTCAATAGCATATCTGCCCGAAAAGATCACCTGTTGCCACGGATTTTGCAAATACGCCGCCGATATTGCAGGAAAATCAGGAGAATTGCATATACATGACCGAACAAGCCATTGAATTTCTGCATATAGGAATGGGCGACGACGCCCGCAACATTGCCTTCCTTCATCGCCGCGCAACATCGCAACAGGACGCGCCCATGCTCGTCTGGTTGGGCGGATACCGTTCCGATATGACGGGCACCAAGGCAATTGAGCTTGACCGCTTCGCCGCGGAAAACGGCCTTGGTTGCCTGCGCCTCGATTATTCCGGGCACGGGGCTTCCGGCGGTGATTTCAACAAAGGCACGATCTCGAGATGGCTCGAGGAGGCACTAGCGGTGGTGCGTGCAAAAGCGCCGTCACGGGTCATTCTCGTCGGCTCGTCGATGGGTGGATGGATTGCATTGCGCATGATCGAGGAGCTTCGCAAGGCGGGCGGCGCACCCTCCGTCGCCGGTCTGGTTCTCATTGCGCCTGCGCCTGATTTCACGCAGGAACTGATAGAGCCGAGCCTTTCGGATGCGGAAAAAGCCTCTCTCGCAGAACGGGGTTACTTCGAGGAACATTCGGAGTATAGCCCCGAGCCCAACATCTTCACCCGCGCGCTGATGGAAGACGGAAAGCAGAACCGCGTGCTCACGGGCATCATCACCACCGGCTGCCCCGTCCACATCCTGCAGGGCATGCGTGACCCAGACGTTCCCTATCAGCACGCTTTGAAACTCATCGAACATCTTCCTGCCGACGATGTGGTGCTGACGCTGATCCGCGACGGAGACCATCGGCTTTCTCGACCGCAGGATATCGAGCGGATGCTCGCAGCTGTCAAAGCCCTTGCAATATAGGCATTTGCGCAACGCTCTTAACCATATTCAGCGAGTCTTGAGGACCGCCGTTTGCTAATGATTGACTCGCACCCCCGATCCCTCTTAACTTTTCATTAAGAATTTAAGGGACGGGTTTCATGATGAACGCACCGCTGGCGCGTGCGCTGCTGTTTGCAGTTGCCGCCGGGCTAATGACTGCCGCCTCCGCCACCGCGGAAACCAAGGGAAGCCCTTCCATGGTGACGGGCGGTATTACCTCCCAGCCGATCGGCCATTACGAGTTCTGTCAGAAATATGCCGACGAATGCAACATCCGTAGCAAGGTCACGCCGCCGCCGCGCGTTACCGAATATGGCTGGGGCGTCATTCGCGAGATCAATACGTCCGTCAACACGACCATCGTGGCGATGACCGACCAGGAAATCTACGGCAAGGACGAGGTCTGGGAATATCCGACGACCGCCGGCGACTGCGAAGATTTCGTGCTGCTGAAGCGCAAGAAGCTGATCGAGCGCGGTTTTTCCGTCGCCGATCTGCTGATAACAGTCGTGCGCAAGCCTGACGGAGAAGGCCATGCCGTGCTGACGCTCCGTACCACGGACGGTGATTACATTCTCGACAACCTCACCGACGACGTGAAGCTCTGGACCGACACCAACTACACCTATCTGAAGCGACAGGCGTCCTTCAACACGGGCCGTTGGGTCTCCATCGAGGATGGCCGCGACGTTCTGGTTGGCGCATTGCGCTGACGCTTAAAGTTCCGCGTCTGAGAGATTGGAGCCCGCGGTAGCGGGCTCCAGACCGCTGACAAACCCGTCGATATTTTCGGCGGGTTTTTTCTTTTTCGGGATGATGACGTTTTGTTGTGGTCTTTTAC